>CAVUDP010000004.1:0-1037414 GCA_963740315.1 uncultured cyanobacterium | reverse complement strand
TAATATGACGAACCAGTCTAGCTCACCTCCAACTACTCTCGAAGTGCTGCTTCATGAAATTGAAGCTACCCCTAGAGAGTATTGGTCAGATTTACTTGATACTTTGCGCGAGTTTCGACAAAAGATTCCATCAACCGCTTCACCTGTTATCGATGCCGAGCAAGCGCAGAAAAATCAAGCCGCGATCGAGCTTCTAGATTCCTGGCTAGATGACACTGAAGATGCCTCCGAACATCAGCAAACTTGGGATTTTTTGAAAACTGCTTTGGATGAAGATAGGTTATCTAATCGCCCCTTATTCCCATGAATCGTTTTATTTTACTCGATTCTGGTCCCTTGGGAATGGTTACGAATCCGAAAGCTACGGGTACTCCCCTTGATTGTCAACTCTGGCTAAAATCCCTTTTACGACGCGGAGAAAGGTTTGCTATTCCAGAAATTTCAGATTATGAAGTTCGTCGCGAGCTTCTTCGTGCAGGATTGTTACGAAGTTTGCGTCGGCTCGACAATTTGAAGCAAACCCTCGAATATATCCCGATTCAAACTGATACTATGCTTCTGGCGGCTGAATTATGGGCAGAAGCTAGGAAAATGGGACAGCCCACCGCTGATGCCAAAGCATTAGATGGGGATGTGATTTTGTCTGCTCAAGCCCGTCTTCTTTGCGATGAGAAAACAGAAGTAATTGTAGCTACAACTAACGTAGCTCATCTGTCTCGGTTTATTACAGCTTCGCATTGGCAATCCATTGGATAAATAGATCACTCATGTAGCTCAGGCATTTCCAAACGAAGATGCGGTGAATGAAGCATTGCGCTTATTGATGAAAATAGCGAGAGCGTCAGCCAGCTAACCATTCGGTTGGAACGGACGAGTAAGGTCTTTGCAAATCTCGTTTAAGTGTTGTTAGTAGCTACTCAAGCGCATCGTTGTGCTGCTTCATCTCCATTTCGGTAAGATATACAAATAATTACAATTAATGATTGTGAGAACCTATGAACTACCGTGACATCATTACGATTGAGGCTGGGAAACGCGGTGGTAAACCTTGCGTCCGTGGCTTGCGAATTACAGTTTATGAAGTGCTTGATTACCTGGCTTCTGAGATGACTGAAGCAGAAATTCTCGACGATTTTCCCGATCTGACGCGAGAAGATTTGAAAGCCTGCATTGCTTATGCTGCCGATCGTGAGCGTCGGTTTATGACTGCACCATTGTCTGCATGAAATTACTTTTCGATGAAAACTTGTCGCCCAAGTTAGCGAACCGTTTGAGCGATATTTTCCCAAATTCGCTTCACGTTCGAGATGTGGGCATGAAAGCAACCATCGATCCAATAGTTTGGGATTATGCAAAACACAATAATTTGATGATTGTCTCGAAAGATGCGGATATGCACGACCTAAGTTTAGTATTGGGGAATCCGCCAAAAGTTATTTGGCTTCGTCTCGGAAACTGTTCGACATTACAACTTGAAAATTTGCTGCGCCGGGATTTTAATGCGATTAAATTATTTCATGAAGACGAGAATTTATCGCTACTTGCTTTATCATGATGCACCGATCGCTTTGAATATTTTTCCAGTTGTTTTAAATAGAGAAGTCTAATAAATAGAAAAGTACTTTAGAGTTTCGTAAAAGCATGGTTGTAGTGTCAGAGAATTCTTCTAAGTAATAATTAAGTGTGCTTTTTATACCTATTAATTTTTAAAGTTAACGTCGTTTTAATACCATCTTTAAAATAAATAGTTTTGATTTTTAACTAAGCGGGATACTTTGGGTTAATCACAATTATAATTACTGTTCACTGTTCATTGCTCACTGTTAATTGGTTCCTCACCATTAACCAATGCAAAACCACCATCACCCCAGCTAAAGGAATCATCAAAACCGGAATAACCTCCAATCCAAAGCGAGAAGCAAAAAAGCCTGCAAAAGAAGGAATTGCTGCTGCACCGACACTTGCCGAACTTGTAATAAAACCGATCGCCGCAGGTACGATCGCACTTGGTATTCGTTGCGGTGTCAACCAAATTGTCAGCGGAAATATCGGAGCTAAGGCAATACCTATTAAAGGTAAACTAATTAATTGATTTGGTAATAACCACCAAGCTATCAAACTTAAAACTAATAATATTAAGCTGTAATTTAAAGTGCGATTTGCACCCCATAATTTAACAAAACGTCCCGTTAAAAAACGTCCTAAAGTTTTCTTATCGGTCGAGGATAAAGGTAAAGTTATAATGAAAACAAACTCCATCCTTTAGGAAATAATGCCCCAAGAACTCGAAGCTGTATTTGATGGGACTGCCCTTCAACTAGAAGTGCCTCTAAACCTAGCCGCAGGTACAAAGGTGCGGATTATTATTGAGAGCGTGTTGCCCAATGAAGTAAAACCACCTAAAACTTTCCTTAAAACTGCTCAATCTGTAAAATTAGAAGGTAGCCCAGATTGGTCAGAGAAAATTGACCAATATTTGTATGGGGAAACTCTTTCTGGCAATGAATGAAGTTTTTTTAGATACTTCTTTTACGATCGCTTTATCTTCCGTCACCGATCGAAATCATTTACAGGCTGTTAAGCTTGCCAATAAAATTGAGGCTGACGGAACCCGTTTAGTCACAACTCAGGCAATCTTGCTGGAAATAGGTAATTCGCTTTCTAAACAAAAATTCAGAGCGGCGGCAATCCAGCTTTTAGAATCTATTGAAACCGATCCCAATGTCGAAGTTGTTTTATTAACCAATGATCTTTACAAATTGGCATTCAATTTGTTTAAGCAACGAGAAGACAAAGAATGGGGGTTAGTGGATTGTTTATCATTCGTAGTGATGCAGGATCGAGAAATCTCTGATGCACTGACTACCGATACCCATTTTCAGCAGGCAGGATTTCGAGCATTATTAAGAGAATGACCATCTATCAACAATTCCTCACCATCCACCGATGTAAAACCAACATCACCCCAGCTAAAGGAATCATCAAAACTGGAATAACCTCCAATCCAAAGCGAGACGCAAAAAAGCCCGCTAATGAAGGAATTGCTGCTGCACCGACACTTGCCGAACTTGTAATAAAACCAATCGCTGCCGGTACAATTCCACTTGGTATTCTTTGCGGTGTCAACCAAATTGTCAGCGGAAATATGGGAGCTAAGGCAATACCTATTAAAGGTAAACTAATTAATTGATTTGGCAATAACCACCAAGCAATCAAACTTAAACTTAATAATATTAAACTGTAATTCAAAGTGCGATTTGCTCCCCACAATTTAACAAATCGTCCGCTGATAAATCTTCCTATAGTTAATCCCAACCAGTAAGCACTAACGCTATATCCTGCGATTAATGTTGGTGTATTTCTACTAATATGTTGGACGCTGTAAGCCCAATTTCCCACCGATGCTTCTGTTCCCACATAAACTGCTAACAACAAACCAGCTAATAAAACTGTAGGTGTTTTCAAGGCTGTACCTAAATTAGCTGAAGCTGTTTTATCAGATTTTTTAATTCTCTTAGTTAATGGTTTGAAATCGGAAATAACAGCCCATAACATCCCAACTACCATCAATCCTACAACCGCAGCGAAAACTAGATAAACACTGCGCCAAGGTAAGTTTAGCGCTAATAACGTAGTGGCGATCGCCGGTCCTAAAAGTGCCCCAATTCCATAAAATCCGTGCAGCCATCCCATCAAATCGGCTTGATTGCGATTGGCAATATAGCTATTAATTCCTGCATCAATTAAGCCAATTCCCAAACCCAACAACGAGCCAGCAGCAACCATCAGCCACCAAAACGGACTAAAAGCGTAGATTATTAAAGCAAACGTCAGGCTTGTGGATGCTATCAATAACATCCTTGCCAATCCGATACGACTACTCAAAATACTGCTAGCCAAAGCAGCAAAAATATAACCCGTAACTTGACTGAGGAAAAGTAACGTGATATTGGCAGAAGTTAAATTGTAAGTTTCGCCGATTGAGGGAATAAGTATGCCTAAGCCACCTTCGGCGATACCGATAGCTATGAAAGCGTAGAAGGAGAGGAAGATTGCCATTTGCTTGAGGGGGTAGAGGGGGGAGAGGGGGGGAGTAATATCAAATTTGGAGTGATATATTTTTTTAACGCAGAGGAGCGCAAAGGTTAACGCGGAGGAGGGCAGAGTATTTTTACTCAAGTGATTGAATAATTCCAACGCAAGCAGAAAAGAATTTTTTATTTCTACCCCCTCTACCCTCTCTTCCCCCTCTCCTTTATCCAATTACTAATTACATTATTTAGCCGTATTACAACCAGCGATCGGCAAACAAATTTTAAAGGTAGTTTTTCCCGGTTTCGATTCTAAAGTTATAGCTCCTTTATGACGATTTTCAACTATTCTTCTAACCGCATCTAAACCTAATCCCGTACCTTTTCCTACGCCTTTTGTTGTAAAAAATGGTTCAAATATACGCGATTGTACGTCATCGGGAATTCCCGATCCAGAATCGGTTATTTCAACTTTCAATGAATCTTTAAAATGAGAAGTAGAGATTTCTAAAATGCCTTTTTCGTTCATAGCATCAATAGCGTTATCGATTAAATTCGTCCAAACTTGATTTAGTTCGCTGCCGTAAGCAAGAATTTGGGGAAGGTTTTCTCCATAGCAACGCTTAATTTCAACACCGTGTTTGAGTTTAAAAGTAAGTAGTTTGATCGTATCTTCTAAGCCTTGATGGATATCTACCCATTGTTGAGCGCCACGATCTAAATGAGAGTATGATTTCATGGAATGTACTAATTCCGAAATCCGTTCGGCACCGCGCAAGCCGTTTTTTATGGTGGACATGACATCAAAGGAAACAGCTAACCAGCGTATTCCCATGTCTCTCAACTCGGTGGTATCATCTCGCCAACGTTCCATCATTGTATCGAGGGTTTTCACCTCTACTCCCCCAGTGGCTAAGGGTTCGGCAATATTCCAAGCGTTTTCAACTCCGTAATCTTCTAACCAATCGAGTATTTCCTCTTCGCGATCGCTAACCGTCATCGGATCTAATTTGTCGTTATTAATAATGTCGTAGCCGTCATCCCGAATTTTTAACCATTTCTCGGTGTGTTCTTCATCTACCTGATGTTGTCCGTAAACTAAGTTCATCCGTTGCAGTTCCAGCAATGCGGGTGTGACATCTTTCAAAGCCCGAACTAAAGCCGCAGCAGGGTTATTAAGTTCGTGAGCTAAACCCGCAGACATCGTACCTAAAGCCGCCATCTTTTCGCGGTTGCGGATAAAAGATTCCAGCCCCCGCAATCTTTTTTGAACTGCGCGAAATATCGTCACCTCAAACTGCCGACATTGATGAAGCAACTCTAAAAAGTCTTCTGCGGGAAGTTCGTAAACGCGACAGTCATTTAGAGCTTGCAAATTTACCACAATTGGTTCGTCCGTGAGGATGGGAATTTCCCCCACAAACTCCGGTGCTGTATGCTGTCCCAAAGGCATTTCCACACCATCGGAATGACGAGTAATGCCAAGTTTACCCGACATCAAAATAAATAAACCTCGCGGTGGATCGTTTTCAGAAACCAGGATTTCACCTTGCGACAATTTTAATGGAGTAGCGCGATCGCAAACCCATTCCAACCGACTTTGAGGAAGTATTTTAAATAATTCCAGGGTTTTCAACTCTTCAGTACATAAAACCATTTCAGTTATCAGTTATCAGTGAACAGTTATCAGTTATCAGTGAGCAGTTATCAATTACCAGTTAGCAGTGATTTCAAGTCGAAAATAAATGGTTCGTAGTGCGAGCATCTTGCTCGCTAGTATCGAGCGAGCAAGATGCTCGCACTACGTAAAAATGGTTTTACATATTAGCCATTCCCAATGCCCAATGCCCAATGCCCCATGCCCAATGCCCCATTCCCTTTATCACAACACTTTGCTCAAATAATTATGAACAAATTGGACGCAAATCGAACCTTCACCGACACCGGAAGCTACTCGTTTTACCGAACCGTGACGCACGTCACCTACCGCAAATATACCGGGGACGTTTGTTTCTAATAAGAAGGGGTCGCGGTCTAAAGTCCATCCTTTGGGACGATTATTACCGTTGTGTTTTAAATCTGGACCCGTGCGAACAAAACCGCGATCGTCTTTTTCTAATACTCCATCTAACCATTCGGTACTGGGTTTTGCACCGATAAATATAAACAGTGAATTTGCTGATACTATCTCTTGTTCGTCGGTTAAATTATTAACTAGAGTAAGTTCTGATAAACTAGTTTCGCCTTTTGCTTCAACGACGCTTGTATGTGTCTTGACTTCAATATTAGGTGTAGCTTCAATTTGGTCGATTAAATATTGCGACATACTTTTAGTTAAGGAATCGCCGCGCACTAAGATAATCACTTTGCTGGCGTATTTAGAAAAATACATTGCTCCTTGTCCGGCAGAATTCGCCGCACCGATAATATATACTTCTTCTCCTTCACAGGAACGCGCTTCTGTTTGGGCTGCACCGTAGTAAATACCCGCGCCAGTTAAGCGTTCGATTCCCGGTACATTCATCCGTCGCCAAGCTACACCCAAAGCTAAAATCAACGCATGACAGCTAATTTCGCCACCGTCTTTTAACTTAATTATTCGATACTGGTCTTGTACGCGAATTCCCTGAACTTCTTGAGGCGTGAGAATCTCTACACCAAACCTTCTAGCTTGAGTTACAGCCCGCCGCGCCAAATCGCCACCGCTCAAACCTACGGGGAATCCGAGGTAATTTTCAATACGCGAACTCGTTCCCGCTTGTCCTCCCGGTGCTTCCTTTTCGATCATCAAAGTCCGCAATCCTTCAGAAGCACCATACACCGCAGCAGCTAAACCCGCAGGACCTCCACCAACGATAATTAAATCGTAAAATGGTTTTTCCGCTTGGGTTTGCAATCCGATTTTTTCTGCAAGTTGGACGTTGGTAGGTTGCAACACAGAAGCACCATCGGAGAAAAGCACCAAAGGTAAATTCAGACGATCGCAATCTGCATATTCGACTAATTTTTGGGCTTCTTCCGAAGATTCAATATCCAACCATTCATAAGGAACTTGATTTCGTGCCAAAAAATCTTTAACCTGGTGAGAATCCGGGGACCAACGATTACCGATAACGCGAATACCTTCAAATGGTGGACGGAAATGCGCCATCCAATCATCAAGTAAATCGTCAATTACGGGATACAGTTTTTCCTGGGGTGGTTCCAAGGCTTCATTAAATAGTAGTCAACTTGAGTTTTATTGATAGCATTAATAGCCGCATCGGTATCCGCGTAAGCAGTCAGTAAAGCACGTTTAGCATTGGGATACATTTCCAATCCCTTCTCCAAAAACTCCACACCAGACATTTGCGGCATTCTTTGATCCGCTAAAAATAGCGCTACCGTTTCATTGCGAAGCTTGAGCTTTTCCAAAGTTTCCAAAGCAGTCTTACCCGAATCAGCACGCATAATCCGAAAGCGATCGCCATATTGCTGCCGTAAATCTTTCGCCACCGCTTGCAACACTTGCGGATCGTCATCAACCGTTAAAATTACAGGCTTCATAAATCAGTGAACAGTGAACAGTGAACAGTGAACAGTTATCAATTGGGCATGGGGTATGGGGCATGGGGCATGGGGCATTGTAAATAGTTATGAGTTGGAAATTTTTCTTGTCTCCCTATCTCCCCATCCCCTTGTCTCCTTCTCCCCCTCTTCCCCCTCTCCCCCTCTCCCCATCCCCTTGTCCCCTTGTCTCCCCCTCTTCCCCATCTTCTCCTCAAACCAGCATCTGATAAAGACCAATCAAATTCTCATCTGGATCGCGGAGATAAGCTGTTTTAATCCCGTACATGGGATTGTTCATTGGTTCTGTGGTTAATTTGATTTTTTTCTGCTTCAGTTTTATACATTCATCTTCTAAATCGTTAACCGTAAAAATTAAGGCTACGGTGTCTTGACATTCTGCTGTTGGGGGTTTTTCATGATTGTGAATCATCTGTGCCATTTCTGAACGTCGGAAGATACTGAGTCTCATATCGGCAAGTTTGAATTCTGCGTATCCACCTTGTTCGTCTTCTTGTACGCAGTCAAATTCCATGATGTCTTTGTAAAAGGAAACGCAGGCTTTCCAATCGTTGACAAGCAATCTGGTAAAGGATTTATAAACTTTCATATTTTTTGAATTCCCCTGTATAAATGAACTGAATAAATTATCAAACTGTGCTGGTTAAATATTTTTCACTTGGACAGGCTTACGTTAACGGAGCGTCATTACGATCGCAATATACAGATGGTGCGTGACGCTATAAATCTTATAACCACATCCAAAATTTATTAAAGCGTCACACACCCTACAAGAATAATTTTGTATACATTTTGTATTAAACGCGAAATCTTTGTAGAGACTCCGCACTGCTACGTTTCAAACAATGTGAAATCATTACTACAAATGATGCAATCAAAGCAATTTATCCGGCGTAATCGGTAAATCACGAATACGTTTCCCCGTCGCATGATAAATAGCATTAGCTACCGCCGCACCCGCACCTACAATACCAATCTCACCAACACCTTTTACCCCTAAAGGGTTAACGTAGGGGTCGTTTTCTTCGATAAAAACTATTTCGATATCGGGAATATCGGCGTTAACGGGAATATGATATTCGGCAAGGTTGTGATTAACAAAGTTTCCGTAACGGTCGTCGAGAATGCTTTTTTCGTGTAAAGCTTGAGATATACCCCAAACTATACCGCCAATCATTTGCGATCGCGCTGTTTTTTGATTCAATATCTTTCCGGCTCCGAATGCACCCACGAACCGCGAAACCTTTACCATGCCGTTATATGGGTCAACTTTAACTTCGGCAAATTGTGCGCCGAAGGAGTGCATGGAATATTTTTTCCTGGCATCGTCGGGTTTGGATTCTACTTGTACGGAGACTTCTTTAAGCTTGTTTCTATCGATAATTTCTGCAAAGGTTTCTCCAACAGATGCATCTTTGGTAAAAATGCCGTTATCTCTAACTTCTAAATCTGCTGGTTTTAAATTCTTCAATGCCGAACGGTTATCTTGTCGTACCAACGAAACCATTTTATCTCTAAGCGCTATACAGGCTTCATGCACCGCACTACCGTAAGAAGCCGCACCCCAGGAACCACCGGAACCGGGGGAAGGTGGTAATTCTGAATCGCCAATTTCTACGGCTACTTTTCCTGGCGATACTTTTAATACTTCTGCCGCGACTTGCGCCAAGATTGTATAAGTACCCGTACCGATATCAGTTGCTGCAATTTGTATCAGTACGTTACCGTTGGACAAAATACGAGCGCGGGCTGAAGCGGCTTGTCGATTGGTGGGATAAGTGGCGCTAGCTACGCCGTAACCAACTAAGTAACGACCATCGCGCATTGAGCCTGGTTTGGGATTGCGCTTTTCCCAACCAAAACGCTTTGCACCTTCTCGCAAACTTTCTACTAAAGAACGACTCGACCAAGGTAAGTTTTTGTGGGGGTCTTGAGGCGGGTCATTAATGATACGTAACTCAATCGGATCGATGTTGAGTTCGTAAGCTAATTCATCCATTGCCGATTCCAAAGCGTACATTCCCGGTGTTTCGCCAGGGGCACGCATGATGGTTGGTACTACCATATTCAACGGTACGGCGCGATGGGTAACGAGTACGTTGGGGGAATTATATATCATGTTAGTAGCCCCACCAACGTGTTCGACAAATTCTTTAGCGATATTGGTTTGGGTAGTGATTTCGTGCCCTACAGCCGTGAGTTTACCGTCTTTGGTAGCACCCAAACGAATCCGCTGCAAAGAATAGGGACGACAACCCACCGATGTAAACATTTGCTCGCGCGATAATGCAAGTTTAACCGGGCGTTTGACTCGTTGCGCTGCGATCGCGGCTATTACAACGTGTTCTCGCACCGGGAATTTACAACCGAATCCACCACCGATAAACCGCGAAATTACTTGGACGTTTTCGGGAGGAATCCCCAAGCTATTAGCTACGGCTTTTTGTGCGCCCATAACGTGTTGCGAGGCATCGTAAAGCGTCAGTTTATTACCTTGCCAAACTGCGGTAGTTGCCGAAGGCTCCATCGGATTATGATGTTCTATCGGGGTTGAGTAATTTACGTCTAATTTAACTTCTGCTGCTTGCAATCCTTTATTAATATCGCCGCGCCCCGAATCGGGTTCTAAAGGAATCAATAATCTTTCCGGCTTGTAAGCGCGATCGAGATTTTTTTCAAAACTTACCGCAGCAGTTTCGGGAAGATAAGTAACTTTAACTAAATTAACAGCGTATTCTGCTTGTTCTAATGTTTCAGCAATTACAACGCCTATATGTTGTCCGTAAAAATTTATTTTATTATCTTGCAACACTGGAAGCGCTTTAATTAAAGGATTGCCGCCAGATTCACTGTTTGTTTGTCCAACTTTCGGCGCATTTTGATGAGTAATAACCGCAATTACACCCGGTAGCTTTTGTGCCGCACTAGTATCAATATTGCGGATACTTCCCTTAGCAATTTTGCTTTCAATTAAAACAGCATGAGCCATATTTTGTAAGGGATATTCGGCAGCATAAAGCGCCTTTCCCGTAACTTTGAGCCTGCCATCTATCCGATTTAACGGTTTACCAATTGAGTTAGTCATAAATTAGTAGTTAATATTTAGTTGATAGTAGTTAGGAATTAGTAATTGAGAATTCGGTTTGTAGTAAAGACTTTAGTCCCAAATCTGAGGGCTGAAGCCCTTACTACAAACTATGCCCAATTTCCAGTTCCTTGGGCTGCTGCACTCAAAGCTTGCGCGATCGCCTTTTTTGTCATTTCGACTTTGAAGGCATTATGTTCGTAGGTTTTCGCCTCTTTTACTGCTGCTTCTGCTGCTGCTTGAAATGTTTGCTCGTTAGCTTTGGCATTATCTAAAATTTTCTCTGCTTCGGTTGCTCGCCAAGGTTTATGCGCTACACCACCTAAAGCTAATCTTCCCATGCGAATATTGCCGTTATTATCCATTTCTAAAGCAGCAGCTACCGAAATTAAAGCGAAAGCATAAGATTGGCGATCGCGCACTTTTAAATAATGGGAGTTTTCTGCAAATGGTGACTCTGGTAAAAGTACTGCCACAATTAATTCATCGGGTTGTAATTCAGTTTCGATTTGTGGGGTATTGCCTGGTAATCTGTGAAAATCAGCGGCTTTTATAAACCGCTCTCCTTTTGAACCTTTAACCTTAACTACAGCATCTAGCGCCGCTAACGCCACGCACATATCGGAAGGATGAGTGGCGATACATTCGGGGGAAGCGCCTAAAATAGCGTGAATGCGGTTAAAACCTTCGATCGCCGCACAACCAGAACCCGGTAAACGTTTATTACAGGGCATCGCCGTATTATAAAAGTAATAACAGCGAGTCCTTTGCATCAAATTTCCGCCTGTAGTTGCCATATTTCGTAATTGCGGCGATGCACCAGCAAGCACCGCTTCCGACAACAGCGGATAACGTTTTCTAATCGTGGGATGGTTTGCCATATCGCTGTTTTTTACCAAAGCCCCGACACTCAAACCATTATTTATCCCTTCAATCTTCTCCAACTCCAACCGCGTAATATCTACAAGTTGGTTGGGCTGCTCCACACCTTCCTTCATCAAATCCAGAAGATTAGTTCCACCCGCAATAAACTTAGTTCTTTTTTCTGCGGCAACACTTTTAACAGCCGCGTCTTGATTGTCTGCACGAATATATGTAAATGGATTCATAAAATTTTTTTAGTAATTAAATATTGGGCATTGGGCATTGGGCATTGGGCATGGGAAATAGTTAGGAGTTAGGAATTAGGAGTTAAAAGTTATTTAATCTACCCCCTCTTCCCCCTCTCCCCCCTCTCCTCATCTCCTTGTCTCCCCATCTCCTACACCTCACTGCTCGCTTCCTTCACTGCTGCGACAATACCAGGATAAGCACCGCAACGGCAAAGATTACCGCTCATTCTTTCTCTAATTTCAGCGTCGCTAAACTCGACTTGCCCTTCTTTTCTGACATCTGGTGTTACTGCACTCGCCCTACCTTGTTTTACTTCTGCAATTGCGGCAACCGCAGAACAAATTTGACCGGGAGTACAGTATCCGCACTGAAAACCGTCGTGTTTAATAAAGGCTGCCTGTACGGGATGCAGTTTGTCTCCTTGCTCTAACCCTTCAATGGTGGTAATTTCTGCGCCTTCGTTCATAATTGCCAGCGTCAAACAAGAATTAATTCTTCTTCCGTTGACTAACACCGTACAAGCACCACACTGTCCGTGTCCGCAACCTTTTTTAGTACCAGTCAAACCAATATATTCACGCAATGCATCGAGTAAAGTAACTCGCGGTTCAACCTGTAAATTTTGCTCTTTACCATTGATTTTCAGCTTGACGCTAACCGTATCGCTTTGTGAAGGCTGGGGTGTTGTTTGTGCTAAAGTCTTTTTTGTAAATTTACCAATTACAGTTGCTAATACACCGACGAAAGTTAATTGTCCAAATCGTCGCCTTCTTAATTTGACTTTCATTAATTGAGTTCCAAATAAATATGCAGAGTCGAAAACTACGTAAATAAGCTTCTATATAAATATTGGTTATAGAATATCAGTCTTAAGGTTGATTCGTCTTCTAACTAAAGGAATATGCCGTTTTTCAACAAAAAATGAATCATTTACTTACTACGGCTCTTGAATGTTAAAGTCAAATATATTCGGAATAAACCATGACTCAAGCCTTACCCAAGCAAATAACCTATCGTTCATTTATCGAATGGCTTCCAAGGGATGGCAAACGCTACGAACTGCATAAAGGAGCAATTGTAGAGATGCCCCCACCAAGCGGAGAGCATGAAAAAGTTATCGCGTTTTTGTCACGCAAGCTTACCGTAGAGTTTGACCGTCTTAATCTACCATACGGAATTCCTAAAACTGGATATGTTAAAACTCCTTCTGCGGAATCTGCTTACTTACCCGATATATTGCTACTGAATTTTGATAATCTTACAAACGAGCCTTTATGGAATAAGTCATCCACAATTGTTAAAGCCGAGTCGGTTGCATTAGTAATTGAAGTAGTTAGTTCCAATTGGCGCGATGACTACTATGACAAATTTGGAGATTATGAAGAAATGGGTATCCGTGAATACTGGATTGCCGATTATGCCGCATTGGGTGGACGTAAATTCATCGGTAATCCTAAACAGCCAACTATTTTTGTATGCGAACTGATTGATGGTGAATATCAAATGAATGCGTTTACAGGCAATAATCGCATCATTTCTCCTCTCTTCCCACAACTGAATCTCACCGCTCAACAAGTTTTTGACTATGCTTCATCAAGATAATTGAAAACCTATACCCAATCCATAATCCGAAATTCTTTAACTCCTCATTCCTAACTCCGGTGGTCCTAACTCCTAACTTTCTATCCCCCATGCCCCTTGGTAACAATATCATTCGCTGCCGCCCATTGAGCAATATCCTGTTTCTGAATCGCTGCTGCCATTAAATCGGGAAATTTATCGGGGCTGCAAGCAAAAGCCGGACTACCCATTTTAGCAAATTCTTCTGCTATTCTATGGTCGTACATCGGTGCGCCTTCGTCATTCAACGCGAGTAAAGTTACTAGCTGCACCCCAGAATTGACTATTGCTGCAACACGCTTTAACATTGAAAGGCGATCGCCTCCTTCGTACAAGTCGCTAATCAATACCAAAATGGTATCTTGTGGTTTTTGAATAAAGCTTTGACAATAAGCTAAGGCTTGATTGATATCTGTACCGCCACCGAGTTGAGTGCCAAACAGTAATTCTACTGGATCTTGAGCTTCATCGGTTAAATCTGCGACTGCGGTATCGAAGACAACTATCCGGGTTTGGATGGCTGCTAAAGATGCTAAAACTGCTCCAAATATTCCGGCATAAACTACAGAAGTTGCCATCGAACCGCTTTGGTCTATGCAAAGTATAATATTGCGTAAATTATTGCGTTTGCGTCCGTAGCCGATGCGAATTTCAGGAATAATTGTGCGGTATTCGGGTTGATAATGTTTCAAGTTAGCGCGGATGGTGCGGTTCCAATCGATTTCGTTGTGTCGAGGGCGACGGTTGCGGATAGCGCGGTTGAGGCTGCCCATCACGGCTTGTTGGGTAGGGTTTGTCAGTTTGCGCTGCAATTCTTCCACAACGCGACGCACAACTTGACGAGCGGTATCTTTGGTTTTTTCCGGCATAATACTGCTCAAAGACAGCAAATCTGCAACCAAATGTACGTCGGGTTCCACTGCCGATAGCATTTCTGGTTGAAGTAACATTTGACGCAAATTGAGGCGATCGAGTGCGTCTTGCTGCATCACTTTTACCACCGATGAAGGGAAATAATTGCGGATATCACCCAGCCATCGAGCAACTTTTGGCGACGAACTACCCAAGCCACCAGAGCGTTCTGAATCATACAGCGCATCCAAAGATTTATCGATTTTGGCATCAGCACCAGTTAATTTGCAGCCAGTACCATCGGCTTTCTTACTACCAAGGATGAGTCGCCAACGGCGGAGACGTTCGTTGTTCGAGCTTTCCGTCATATTATTTTTAGATTTTGGATTAAATCATGCTGCAAAATCCTATCGTAAGTTATGTAAAGTTTAATTCTCAATCTATCTTTAGCTAGATTAATTATTTTAGATCGTAAATTAGAAATTGCATTGGAATATGATAGATGTCTATTTTATAAATTTGGACTATATCTAAAAAAAAACGAACAAATAACTATTTAAGATTTACCTATTTTAAAATAGAAGTAAAATATCATATCGATCGCAATCGCTCAAAATCTTTCTAGCTATGAATTTTAGTTATTGATAGGTAAAATATTTCTTTTTCAAACTGTTTGAGTGCTAACTTCAAAATCAAACAGATTATTTTAGATAAATTCATCACAAAAACTTTAGTTTTATTTAGGGATTGACAAATTTTCTATCTTTTGATTAACTCATTCATGGTTCTTTTGATAGAAGCGATATGCAGAAAAACTTGAGATGATTTGAATGTACGCAAGCAAAAAATATTATTGCGTATAAGCTAATGTAAATCTTTATTTAAAGATACATCTATAGCGTTAGTACTTATTGTTAATTAGGAGAACTCAATATGACATATACAAATACAAATAACATCGACTACAAAAGAGCGGCTGGTTTATTTTACAGTCGCGGCGAAGCAGAAGCTGCGGTTCGTGGATTAAAGGATGCAGGTTATGAGCAAGACAGAATTTCCGTAGTAGCGCGAGATGCTGATAAATTAGAAGGCGTTCAATCAACAGAAGATGTTGGTAATAAAGCTGATGAAGGTGCTGCTGCTGGAGCTTTAACTGGTGGAGCTTTGGGCGGAATTACTGGTTTGCTTGTAGGTTTAGGAGCATTGGCGATTCCCGGTATCGGTCCGATTATATTTGCTGGTGTTGAAGCAACTGCGATCGCAACTACTTTAGCTGGTGGTGCGATCGGTGCAGCAACTGGTGGATTGGTAGGTGCTTTGGTTGGATTGGGTATTCCTGAAGAAAAAGCCAAAATCTACAATGACAGAGTTGCTGGCGGTAGCTTCTTGGTAATGGTAACTGGTACCGAAGCTGAAGTAAAACGTGCGGAAACAATCATGCAACGTTGCGGTGTTGAAGAATTTGGAATTTACAACGCACCAAATGCAGCACCCGCACAAACTGCACAACCTGTAGCAACACCTCCCAAACCAGCAGCTCCTCGTCCAGAAGCTACAGATAATAATAACGTCAAGCTTTACGAAGAACGTTTGGTAGCAGATAAAGAGCGTCATAAAGCTGGCGAAGTTTCTATAGGCAAGCACGTTGAAACAGAAACAGCAAGAGTAGCGGTTCCCGTTGAGAAAGAAAGAATAGTAATTGAGCGTACTAATCCTACAAATGAAAGAGCAGTATCTCCGGGTACCGCTAATTTCTCTGATGGAGAAGTTGCTCGTGTAGATCTTTACGAAGAAACTGCTGAAGTTGGCAAAGAAGCTTTTGTTCGTGAAGAAGTAAAAGTTCGTAAAGAAGTTGAACACGAAACCGTTCAAGCACAAGAAACAATTCGTCGCGAAGAATTAGACGTTGATGTTGATGGTAATCCCACAATTCGTAAAGATCGATAAAAACTAAGTGGAAGTAATAATATTTGCAAGCAGAGTATTAAGTTAAAACTGTAACTATTCTGTTTGCTATCTTCCCCTTAATATGATTAAAATTAGCTCTTTAGTTTTTAGTTCAGATCAATAATAACAGTGAGGAGAAGATGAAAAAATTAACAACATTAGTATTAGGTAGTTTTTTACTTTTTGGTGCGGCTGCTTGCGATACCCCCGCAAAAACCAGTGCTGATGCTCCCGATTCTATCGGCGGTAATGTAGAAGAAGCTAGCAAAGTTGGGGAAACTAAAGAAGACGCTTCTAGCGAAATCCGTCAAGATCAGTTAAATGCTGATATCCGCGCTAGAGAACAGCGTAATGATATAGCTGGCGATCAAACCGTGAGAGCGGATGCCGATTTAGAAAGTGAAGTCCGTTCTAAATTGGAAGCTAATATCCCTGCTGGAAAATTAGCTGTTGAAGCTGAAGATGGTGTAGTAGCAATTTCAGGTACGGTACCGGACCAAAAGGAATACGATACAATTGAACCTTTAGCTAAAGAGATTTTAGGTGTAAAAAGTGTCAAGTTAGTAGATGTAAAGGTTGTACCACCTACTAATTAATCAACTTTTGAGCAGTAAATTTATGGTAATCTGTATATTTAGGATTACCTAAAAACAAATTTTTAAGGCAGAGTTATTAGTAAAATAATTCTGCCTAACTTGTTTTTTATGACATATTAGGCATTAGGGGAGAAAGTTTTGTTTTTTAATAGTTGGGACTCTTTACAACATACGTTAGTAATCGGAACTTTAGGCTATATAGGCATAATTGTTCTGATGCGTATTTCTGGAAAGCGGACTTTATCCAAATGGAATTCTTTTGATTTTATTGTCACCATTGCATTCGGTTCTATTTTAGCGAGCCTAATGCTATCTTCAAGTACTTCCTTAGCACAGGGAATTTTAGCAATTGGATTGTTGGTGCTTTTCCAATTTATTATTACTTGGATTTCTGTACGCTCTAATATATTCCAAGGATGGGTTAAAGCAGAGCCAACTTTACTACTTTTCCAAGGAGAATTTCAGCATCATGCTTTGCGGCATCAAAGAGTAACCGAAGGTGAAGTATTAGCCGCATTACGTGCAAAAGGAATAGCAGGAATAGAAGATGTAGAAGCAGTAATTTTAGAAACCGATGGTAGCTTTAGCGTAATTGAGAAAGTTAAAAGGGCTTCAGCTTCGGCGCTGGCTGATGTTAAAGGTTATCCAAAACAAACAACTGCCCAAAATTAAACTTTCATTTTTATTAATAATCTGTTGTAAAATAAAAAGTAATTTACAGCTAATCAAGTATAAATCGATAATAACAAAAACTCTTGATTAATTAGGAAGTTAGTTTGCAACCAAATTTATTTTCAATTTTAAACAAGCTTTCCCTAGACTGGCTTGCTCTTTTCGGAATAATTATTAGTCGATACTTTGTGATTTGTGGGGGAACGCATTTACTTTTTTATTCGATTTTTACCAATTTTAATAAAAGCAGTTTAAACCATAAGCTTCCGTCGTGGAAAAAAATTAAAAATGATATGGAATTATCGTTATTATGTGCGGTAATTTTTGCTTTTTGTGCGGCATTAGTTATAGCAGCATATGACTTAGGATTTACACGTTTATATATTTCTGTAGATAAATATGGATTGTGGTATTTAGGCGTTAGTTTTGTGGCATTACTTATCTTTCAAGATGCATATTTTTACTTTATGCATCGATTGTTTCACCATCCACTACTCTTTAAAAAGCTACATTTCGGTCATCATCGTTCCGGAGAACCCACACCTTGGACATCATTCGCATTTGACTCTGGTGAAGCATTTATACAGGCTCTTTTCTTTATCGGTATAGTTTTTGTCTTACCACTTCATTACATCCCCTTGTTGAGTGCGCTGATGGTAATGACAGTATGGGCAGTATTTAATCATATTGGATTCGAGTTATTTCCATCATCCTTTTATTCCAACTGGTTGGGAAAATGGTTTATTGGCTCAAAACATCACTTAATTCATCATCGTAAATATACGCTACATTATGGTTTGTATTTTACATTTTGGGATAAACTTTTAGGTACTCAAGATACAAATTATGAAAAAGAAAAATTAGTTTCAATTAAAAAACAAATCTAACTAATTTGTCAAACATAACTTATCTCGTACTTCCATTAAAATTTTCCCTAACATATTCTTCCCGCTACCATCTTTCCCGCAACCCCAATAATAATCACAAGAGGGCATTTTCGACTATTTCTCGATCGCCAGTTGAAAGTAAAACATCGCGAATTTCCGCGTGAGTTTCAAACTTTTTCAAAACAGCTTTTCGCATCACATCATCTTTTACTACTTCCCAATCCGCACGTAAAGGAAGTTTTCTATCTCTTCCCATAGTGGCAGCTTGTTTTGGAGTTTTCGCTTGCTGAATTTCTTCTAAATGAGGAGTTTCGATAAATTTTTGGGCTTGAAAATAATGTTCTGTAGTTTTCCACCAAAAGCCATCTAATTCAACACCGTGGAGTGAAAAATTAGAGAAGCAACCGTATTTGTCATTGGTGGTGTAGAAGTAGATTGTCATATTTATTTTGGATTTTAATAAGGGATGCGATCGAGCGAGCAAGTTAGTGGTTATCTAGCAAGTTAGTGGTTATCTAGCGAGCAAGATGCTCGCACTACATGAGCAAATAAATTAATGATTCGATCGAGAAGGCGAGCAAGATGGTGGTTATCTGGCGAGCAAGATTAAGATTGTGATTAGCGATCGAGCTAGTGGTTATCGAGCGAGCAAGTTAGTGGTTATATAGTGAGCAAATTAGTGGTTGTTTAACGAGCAAGATTATGGTTGGCGAGCAAGATGGTAGTTATCGAGCAAGTTAGTTATCGAGCGAGCAAGATGCTCGCACTACATGAGCAAATAAATTGATGATTCGATCGAGAAGGCGAGCAAGATGGTGGTTATCTGGCGAGCAAGATTAAGATTGTGATTAGCGATCGAGCTAGTGGTTATCGAGCGAGCAAGTTAGTTATCGAGCGAGCAAGATGCTCGCACTACATGAGCAAATAAATTGATGATTTGATCGAGAAGGCGAGCAAGCTAAAATAATTAGTTTAATTTAAGATATTTTCCATAGAAAAGGATATTCTTCGGGTGCTGTTGATAAACCAGCTTTAACTGGATTTTGTCTAATGTATTCCCATTGGTTGCAAAACTCTTTTTCAGTTTGAATCATTTCGTCGAATCTACCATCTTGCCAAACTTTTCCTATATGCGACATAACTTTAGGAATTTGCTTAGAGCTATAGCTTTTAATGCTGTGTAAAATACTTCCAATTGACCAGTATTCATTTTCTGATTTAATAAAAGGTTGAACAATTAAATGTACATGGTCTGGCATTATGACAATAATAAAAAGTTTATATCTTTTTTGATGAAAAAAATTACAAGCATCGAATACAACTTGTCGGGCTGCTAAATTTAATTCTAGTCTTTCATAAGTGACAAAAGTAATAGAATATTTACTACCTGGCTTTTCTAACTTTGGTATCTGTTTTTTAAAGCTCATTATTATGAATTTTTAATTATCTATATAAAGCTGTTTTGGTATCTTATTTGCTTTTTTCTAACATTATTTAAAAGGTAGTGGGAGCATCTTGCTGGTTAATTCATCAAATCTTAAATCAATCAAACCGTAGTGCGAGCATCTTGCTCGCTAGGTTTAACTACCATCTTGCTCGCTAGGTTTAACTACCATCTTGCTCGCTAGGTTTAACTACCATCTTGCTCGCTAGGTTTAACTACCATCTTGCTCGCTAGGTTTAACTACCATCTTGCTCGCTAGGTTTAACTACCATCTTGCTCGCTAGGTTTAACTACCATCTTGCTCGCTAGGTTTAACTGAAATAAAGTAATTCCTTCAAACTCCCAAAAACTGTTTCAAAATAGGCAATACCAAAACAGCATTCTCTTCATTAATATCGCTACCATCATCAGCATCATTTAACACATTCCCATTCTTGACTCTCTCACCCATTTGTCTTCTTTCGGGTTCAGAAAAAGTAGCAAAAGTACGACGTAATAAAGGTAACGAAGCAACAAAGAAATCTTCGTTTAAAGTACTTACCCAATTATCTAAAACTTGCCAAAGCTTATCATCGTGCAAAAGCAATAAACCACTACCTTTCAAAAATCCTTCTACCCATGCAGCAGCTAAAGATGGCTCGGTAGCTGTAGATAAAGCCAAACCCATTCTCCGTGCTGCTTCAGTTGCATCCAATACCTCAGCATCCAATAATAAACGACAGCAACGCCCGGAAATTAAACCATGTACGTTAGAATTATCGGCAATTTGCGTTAAAACTTGTCGCCAAGAACTAATATATTCTTGATTTTGTAATAGCGCGATCGCATTATTCACTTTCATTAGATTCTCATACATCGCCGATGCTGCATCGTCATCCAAGGAAGCGCAAGCACCGGGTAAACTAATGCAGATTCTCGCTACCAAACCATCAACAACATGAGCGATCGTTGCCGTGTCGGTTTGCCGCACGTTACCGTAACGCATAACCTTGGCAAGTGGTGGTAGTGCATTCATTAAATGGGTGACATCGCTGGTTTTAGCCGCAGCATTCTGCAATCGCGACATCAAGTAAATTACCGCATCGGGTAAGTCAGACAAAATGACTTTATCCAACAAACCTGTCAGCATCGGTAACTCATCAGTCGTATCCGCAGCACTACAAGCTTTGATATTGGCAGCATCGCGAATCGTATTACCCCAAACTCCGGCTTCAATCAAATTGACAGCAAATTCGGGATGCCATTGCACCAGCCAAAATTCGTGGAAAGTACCCTTTTTGCCGCGAGTTTGCTGAAATTGTCCCCAAGGAATATCTAAAAGATTAAGACGATGTAGCAAATGAGAGCGAGCTAAATCGTTTTCTTTTCGCAAATCAAGATCGTACATCTTTTCCGTAACATCCCCAGGCATACGCAAGCGCTTTTGCTGTCGCTGTAAATCTTGCTGCAACGGCACCATCGGCGTTTCGTCGGGAACTTTCCCCAAACTTTCCCCAACAATCAACTTGTCGAAAATTAACTGCATCGGCAAATCGCTACCAAAACACATCACCGTTTGCGTAGCTTCATTTAATTCCGATAAACCGGGCAAAGAACGATTTCGCAAAGCCGCTAAAGATTCCGCCAACCGCACCGCTTCAATAACGTGAGCCGAAGAAGCATCCAAATCTTGTTCCCGCAGTAAACGTGCTACCCGCGTCATCCAGGTGATGGAGATGGAGGGGGGAGAGGGGGAAGAGGGGGAGATAGGGGGATGGGGAGATGGGGAGAAATTTTCTACCTTATCTTCTTGTTTTTCCAATGCTCCATGCTCAATGCCCAATGCTCCATGCCCAATGCCCAATGCCCCATGCCCAATGCCCAATGCCCCATCCCCCATGCCCATTCCCCATTTCCAAAGATGATGATACCAACCTGGTGATTCTATACCGGCACCATAACCGCTGCTGTATGATAAACGTCCGTAAGTCCAAGGTATCCAGGTTGCCTGTACTTTTGTTTTAGGTAAACCTTTGAGTAAAGCAGTATCTTCCTTTGCTGACGGCATCTGGGAAAGTGCGGGGGCGTGCCAAGCTCCACAAACAACGGCGATGCGTTCAAATCCTTCTTTTTCTGCGGCACGGATGGTTTTACGCATATATGCTTCCCGTTTGGCTTCGATGGGATTTTCTAAGGGCAGCATTTCTTCACGCACGGCAGTCATTGCTTCGAGAATAGCGGTAAATAAATTTACACTATCTCCGCGTGTTTCTACCATTTGTTCCCACCAGCGTTCGCCATCGCTGTAGCCTGCTGCCTCGGCAAGTAAGCCCAGGGGATCTTGTGGAAGAGAGGGGGTAGAGGGGGTAGAATTTTCTACTTGTTCTGTCTCCCTATCTCCTTGTCCCCCCATCTCCTTATCCCCTTGTCCCCCCATCTCCTTGTCTTCTTCTCCTTCTTTCATTGCCATGCGGTGCGTTAGGGGTAAATCCATGAACCGCACGGGGATATTATTACTTATTCCAAGTTGTATCGCTTGCCACTCTGGGGAAAATACGGCAAAGGGATAATAAACGCTTTCTTTGGGGTTGTCTGGAAGGTAAATTAATAGTGCTACTGGCGGCTGCATTTGCGATGAAGCGACTAGTGGTAGTAAGGATTCGGCATCGGGGGGTCCTTCGATTAAGATAGTGTCTGGTTGTAGTTGTATTAGGGCTTGACGCAGGCTGCGTGCTGAACCGGGACCGTGATGGCGTATACCAAATATGTGGGTTGTCATGATGTATTAAACCTTACTAGACGTTAAGGAAGCAGAGGAAAAATAACTCGATAAATTCTAGGAAGAAGTTTTTTAAATAATTTGAAAAAATTTGAATCAACGCTTATGGTCAATCATAAAGTGATATTACTAGATTTAAGTTTTCAAATTCTGGAAAATAATCAGTATATAAAATATTCATAGCTAAAGCCATAATTTTTATGCTTGAATTCAAAATTGTTGATGATATTAATACTATTGCTCAAGTTTCAAGGTTAGCAAGGGATATTTGGCACGAGCATTATTTACCAATGATTGGAAGTAATCAGGTTTTATATATGTTGGAGAAGTTTCAAAGTGAAGATGCTATACAACAGCAAATAAATGAAGGGTATAGATATTATCTAATTATCGATCGCCAAATTGATAAGCAAGTAGAAGCCGGGTATTTTTCCGTCAAAGATAAAGGGGAAAAATTATTTTTGAGCAAATTATACGTTCTAAAATCCTGGCGAGGAAAAGGTATTGGTAAGCAGGGAATTGAATTTATCAAAAGCACTTTTAGCAATTCTGTTATTCAATTGACAGTAAACAAAAATAATTCAAACAGCATCGCTTTTTATAAAAATGTTGGCTTTAAGATTGTTGATGATGTGGTTACGGATATAGGCAGTGGCTTTGTGATGGATGATTATGTAATGGAAATGCATAACAAAAAACCCGATTCATGCCAGATTGGGTAAAACTAAATAAAAAATATTGCTTTTTTAAGCTATTTTTAGGAGTCTACGTAAAACTAACTGATCTTCTATTTTGACTCTAAGACGACCATTTTCTATATCTCGAATCCAACTTTGACTTTTACCCATTAGCTTTGCTAGTTCCCTTTGAGAAATACTTAAATTTTTTCTTGCTAAACGTATCTGTTCCCCAAGCAAACCACCTGCTGTTTTAATGCTTCTTCTTTTTTTAGTAGTTTGCTGCTGTTTTTTCCTTGCCGTCAGATTTGGCTGATCCCATTTTGCTGACATTTCAAAGGCTAAAATTCTCGCATTCATCAGCATTTTCCACTTACCACGGGGACTTACATCGGTTAGCCTTCTTCCTTCATTACCATCGTTAGTCCAAAATTCTATGGCTTCGTCTGGATCTTCGGGAATGTCGGCTAATTTTGCCCACAATGGTTGAATTGGCTCTGGATAGCTAACTGGATCGAAGATAGGCTTCATTCCGTGATGAGACAAAGTTTCTAAATCGCCTTCATAAGTTCGCAGCAGTCGTTTTCTTTCTTCCCTTTGTCTGCAAGCGATCGCGACTTTGCGATCGCCATATGCAACTCGCATTAGTGTGGGTACTGTAATGCGTTGTTGTTTACCCATTTTTGCTTTGAACATTAACCACATCATCAGCCGTGCAGCACCTTCATGTTGCTGCCAAATACTCATAACTGTAGTCAGCAAAGATTTAGGTAAATTACCATATTGATAAAAAGCCGTTCGCTCTTTGCAAGCTTCTTTATTTAAGAAAAAATGTGCCCAATCACCAGCTTTGACTCTAAATGTTAAACCAATCAGATATTTACACCCTAGTTCGTCATGTTGAAAATGATGCTGAATTCCTGTTAAATCCCAAAGTTTACTTTTTTCTAAGAAAATAGGTTTAATACGTCCTTGTTGAGGCAAATCTATAGAAAGCATTAACGAACAAGCTTGCAAAACTAAACTTTTCATCAAAGCCAATTTTGTGGTTTTGTTCAAGTCTTTGCGTTTTTCTAACCCTAAATACTTCTCTATTTGCTTATCATCTACAACAAACTCTTCCTCGCAGGGGTTTTCTGAGAAAGTTGCATAAGCTGCAAAAATTAGATGCACGCAAGCAGCCCGAATATCAAGTTCTTCAACTACTTCCAAATCTGTTGCTAGTTCGTATCCTTCAGGAGAACTGTTAATATGAAAACCAATTTTTCCCTTTCCTTGATTTATCTGTTTGCTGTAATACACTTGCTTATTTTCATCGATTTTCCAAGGTAAAGATGCCCTTTGAGATAGCACGTTACAAGCTTCCCAAACTGGAATACCCGATGCAAATGGATTACTTTTACCGTTAAAAAATAAATCGGAACTAGTTAATTCTCTATCGTCAATCTTGCACCTTCCTTTTTTTACTTGTAATGGGATTGGTGATTTACTTGGACAAGCAGATACACACTGGGGTTCTGAATAATAACCCTCGCAATTGTTACATAAATGAGGATCTATCCAATATTCACCATTATCGATTTTGATAGCACCTGTTGGACACTGGAAACGACATTTATCGCATCCAGCACAACTGTTATTAGAAATTGTATAAGGCATAAGGCTATTTGCCACTTAACTTCTTGCGACGTTTGGCTCAAGTCTTAGTAGATGCGTTTTTAATATTTTCTCGTCACTACATACGAACGGAATAATAGTTTTCCGATCGCAATCCAGATTCACATCTGTATATGTACTTCCGATTATTCAAGGAAGTTAATTACAAGTATTAATGAGTCCTGTATTTCACACTTCGTTATTTATAGTTTTCATAAAGTTAATAAAAAGTTTTGTTCGTAATGAGCTATGAACGATTTTTTCTATTATTTCTATAAGTTTTAGAAGAAACTATCCCTTCATAACATAAAGCCAATTTCAATTGTTCTCAAAGAACAACTTATTTATTAATCATTTTCGACACAAATTATTATTTATTTTTATTTGAGTCTATTTACTATCTTAACATATACTTCACGCAATCTTCATAATTAATTGATTTTTTTAAAGAAAAAAGAATAGGTATTTAATACTAGATTATATATGATTGTCTTTTTCACTACACTTTTATAATACTGCTTGATAGATATTATCAAGTTACAGTACCGAAGTCATAATTATTATTGGTATGCTTATATGAATGATTATTATTGCTATGATGTGAAAATCCTTACTGTATTAAAATAGTTCGTAATAAACAAAACAGTGAATTATAAAGAAGGTTAATTTAACAAATACAAAGTTGCAATTAGTCTAGTCTCATGAATAATAAACTTATTTATAAATGGTTGCTCATTGCTCGGCAAAGCCAATTTGTAAAATTAATTTTAAATTCATGATTAAGTTAGCACAATTAAGCTATCTTAAAAATAATGGTGAAAAAGTAGAATTGTTTTAAGTTGTTGAAAAGTATAAAATTCGTAGCGAAATCAACTTACAAGCGTATCTTCTGACATAATTAACTGTTCTTTTGAGATTAAACAAGCGAATAAATGTAAGAAGTGAATAGCTTTCGTCTCAACATAACCGCATTCATCACCAGATTACACGAAATTTTATACAAAAAATCGCTATGCAACAAATTCCTGTTTCATTATTAACCCTAGTTGCCGGAGCCTTAGTCACCCTTGCAGGTATCTGGGCTAGTCAAACTCATAGTCTATTGCCAGTACAAGCATCCGAACAAGCGATTTTAGTAGACAACTTCTTCAACGTCATGTTCGCGATCGCCATTGCTTTATTCTTAATCGTAGAAGGAACAATCCTATTTTTCGCGATTCATTTTCGTCAGCGTAAAGGCGACGAGACAGACGGGCCACCAATTGAAGGAAACGTTCCTTTAGAAATATTTTGGACTGCAATTCCGACTCTAATAGTTTTTGCTTTGGGTATCTACAGCGTAGATGTTTACAAGCAAATGGGAGGATTCCCATCATCTAGCCCTGCGATCGTTGAGGCTCATCATGATAGTGGAAGTGCAATTGCAGCCACAATCAGTCAAGCTCCGATAATTTCATCAGAAGCAGCACCTTTAGCCACTCAAAAGGTTGGTATCAAAGGCTCACCCGAACAACAAAGTAAAGCAGCAGACGTAACTGTAGATGTTACCGGAATGCAGTTTGCGTGGATCTTTAGTTATCCCGAAGATAACGTCACATCGGGTGAATTACACGTTCCAGTCGGCGCTGACGTAGAGTTGAACATTGCAGCAACAGACGTAATTCACTCATTTTGGGTACCGCAATTCCGTTTAAAGCAAGATGCAATTCCTGGAATGACAACCGAATTACGATTTGTCGCTACCAAACCGGGAACCTATCCCGTAGTTTGTACAGAATTATGTGGCGCTTATCACGGTGCAATGAGAAGTAAAGTAATCGTTCACACAAAAGACGAATACGAAAGCTGGTTGCAAGAAAACCGCATTGCACAGCAAGAATCACAAACAGTCGCACTTAACCCCGCACAATTATCAACATCCGAATACCTTACTCCCTACAGTTCGGAGATGGGCATTAACCCAGCAACTCTCGCTCAAATTCAGAAATAGAGAATAGATCTGCATCTTAGAGGTTAAGAGTTATTCTTACTTCTACCCCTCTACTCCCTCTACCCACTCTCCCCTTTCAAGACAATCCAAAATCCAAAATCCAAAATCCAAAATCGAATGACTCAATTAGAACATCCACAAACTACAACTGAAGTGGCTGCTCATGCTCATCCCGAAGCATGGAAGTGGTATGACTATTTCACATTTAATGTAGATCACAAGGTAATTGGAATCCAATACCTGGTGACATCGTTTATTTTCTATCTCATCGGTGGATTGATGGCTGTAGCCATGCGTGCCGAATTGGCGACACCGGATGCAGATTTACTCGACCCCAATCTGTATAATGCTTTTTTGACGAATCATGGGACAATCATGATTTTTCTCTGGATTGTGCCCAGCGCGATTGGTGGCTTTGGTAACTATTTAATACCGTTGATGGTTGGTGCTAGGGATATGGCTTTCCCTAAACTGAATGCTGTAGCCTTTTGGTTAAATCCACCCGCCGGTGCATTGGTTTTAGGTAGTTTCTTCTTTGGTGGTTCTCAATCAGGATGGACAGCCTATCCACCCTTAAGCTTGGTAACGGCTAATACCGCTCAAAGTATGTGGATTCTCGCTATTGTTTTAGTCGGAAGTTCCTCAATTTTGGGTTCGCTGAACTTCGTTGTTACCATCTGGAAGATGAAAGTCCCTTCTATGAAGTGGGATGAATTACCCTTGTTTTGCTGGGCAATTTTAGCTACTTCATTGTTGGCACTCGTTTCTACACCAGTACTAGCTGCTGGTTTAGTATTGCTGTTATTTGATATCAACTTCGGTACTTCCTTCTTTAAACCAGATGAAGGCGGTAATGTCGTTATTTATCAGCATTTATTCTGGTTTTACTCTCATCCGGCAGTTTATTTAATGATTCTGCCTATCTTCGGAATTCTCTCCGAAGTGATTCCGGTTCACGCACGCAAACCCATCTTTGGATATAAGGCGATCGCCTATTCCAGTTTGGCGATTTGCGTTGTGGGCTTGTTTGTGTGGGTTCATCATATGTTTCCTATTGACTAGAATTCCTTAAAAATCGTAAATTGTTATATGACAGACATTGTAAATAATAAACATTGTTTGCCAGCAACATATATTTAAGGAATATTTAGGGAATGAAAGCAGACATCTACCAAGAAGCATTTGAAGATTTCGAGTCATCAGCAACAACAGACGGTAGCTATTTAGGCATAAACAAAGCAGCCAAAGAACAAGAAGCTCATATGAGAATGAAGATAGAAGAAAAATTAAGAGAAGCTAATTTGCGACTTAAAGAAATCAAAGCAAGAGTTTCGCTGACAATGAAAGGTAATGCAATACAGCTACGAGCGACGCTACCGCTTAAGCCGGATGACATTAATATAAAAGGTAGAAAAACAAAGCAGTATCAAATATCGCTTAATATACCGGCAAACTTAGATGGATTAAGAACAGCAGAAGAAGAAGCTTATGAATTAAGTAGATTAATATCCAGAAAGTGTTTCGAGTGGAATGATAAATATTTAGGATGTAAAATTTCTCAGAATGTTGATATAACTTTTGGTGAGATATACGAACAGTTTGAAGATATATTTTTTAAGTCGAGAAAAAGAGATATTAAAAGCGAACATACATTAACTGAATATAAAAAAGTATTCAAACGAGAATTCCCATTTGATTTGATTGCAAATAAAAGCAATATAGAAATCTCGCTTAAAAAAATTGAGTCAAGCAGCAAAAGATTTCAAGCACTAAAAGTAGCTAGCATTGTTTGTAAATACTTAGAAATAGAGATTGACTTTAAAACACTCAAGCTTCCTATTAAAGTAAAAAAAAGAGATATCCCTCAAGATAAGATAATCATTAATGGATTTTATGCATTTAATAAATACTGCGAAACAGACGAACAGAAAAAAAAGCCTTATTGGAATACTTATTTAATATATAGATTGGCTTATGGTTTAATAGCTACTTATGGATTGCGCCCAAGAGAAGTATTCAATCAACCCGATATTGATTGGTTTACGAGTGAAGATAACATCGATAATACTTGGAAAGTTCACAATGACAATAAAACGGGAGCGCGAGAAGTATTACCCTTTATACCAGAATGGATTGAACTATTTGATTTAAAGAATAAACAGTCACTTGAATTACTTAAACAAAGAATCGATCTAATTAAGTGTTCTTCACAATTAACAATTATAGTAGATAAAAATTCTCAATGGTTTAAAAGAGTGGGATTAGAATTTAGACCTTACGATTTACGTCATGCTTGTGCTATCAGAGCGCATTTACAAGGAATACCTCTTAAAGCCGCAGCAGACAATTTAGGGCATTCTATAGAGATGCATACAAAGGTTTATCAAAAATGGTTTTCATTTTATAATCGTAAGAAAGCGATTAATACAGCTTTAAGTGAAAAAGATGAATTGGAAATACTTAGAAACAAAAATATTGAATTACAAAATCAAGTAAAACTTTTAACCTTAGAATTGGAAAAGTATAAATTGCAAATTAGTCTTAGATAGTAAATCTCAAAATCATCTTATATTTAGACATAATCAACAAAGCTTGGAAGTAAAATGGAATTATTTTCAAGCTTTTTATTGTCTATATAGATACATAATTTATAATGATTACAAAAATATTTTTTCAAGGAATATATAGCGAATATAATTAGATATAAATAACCTAATTTAAGTAATTGTAGACATCAGATAAATAACTATTTAAGGAATATATAGAGAATAGTCATTAAAATAAGCTTTAAACTTTTGCTAACCGAAGATTTCAATTGTTCATCATATGTTCACCAGCGGAACCCCCGGCTGGATGCGGATGTTTTTTACCATCTCCACCCTGATAGTTGCAGTTCCTACCGGAATCAAAATCTTTAGTTGGGTGGCGACTCTGTGGCAAGGAAAAATCCGCTATACCAGCGCGATGCTGTTCGCTATCGGCTTATTGATGATGTTCGTTTTAGGTGGAATCGGTGGCGTTACCTTGGGTACAGCACCATTCGACGGACACGTTCACGATACATATTATGTAGTTGCTCACTTCCACTACGTCTTATTTGGCGGTTCCGTATTTGGTATTTACGCTGCGATATACCATTGGTTCCCTAAAATGACCGGAAGAATGATGAATGAAAGATTAGGTCAAATTCACTTTGTTCTTACCTTCATCGGCACCAACTTAACCTTTTTACCCATGCACGAACTGGGTTTACAAGGAATGCCTCGTCGAGTTGCCATGTACGATCCACAATTTGAAGCTATCAATCAGCTTTGTACTTATGGTGCTTATCTGTTAGCAGTATCCGTAATTCCTTTCACCATCAATGTTATTTGGAGTTGGATGGCTGGAGCAAAAGCCGGTGATAATCCTTGGAATGCTCTGACATTAGAATGGACAACCGCTTCACCACCAGCCATTGAAAACTGGGCAGAATTACCAGTAGTTACTCACGGCCCTTACGATTACGGTGTAGTGACAGAAGGTGAACCTTTGGAACCCATAACAGAAGTAACTGCTTAAAACACGTTAAACATGAATCTTGTTACAAGGCAGAGCCTTGTAATACTCTTCTGGAGGCTTTGCCTCCAATCTGCAAAAGAGGCAGAGCCTCGGAGAATGCATTCCCAGCCTGGAGGCTGGGAACGAGGCTAAAACCTAAAATCCAAAATCCAAAATCTAAAATCCAAAATTGAATGGGGGATACAAAATGGCGATCGCCACAGAAAAGTCACCAGCGCAACACGAAGAACACGCCGATTTGCGAGTTATAGGATTAATAACTTTCCTAATTTCGGAATCTTTAATGTTTGGTGGATTCTTTGCTACTTATTTGTTCTATAGAGGAACTACTGCAACTTGGCCTCCCGAAGGAACAGAAGTAGAGTTATTGTTACCAACTATCAACACCATCATTCTAGTATCAAGCAGTTTCGTCATTCACTTCGGCGATTCAGCTATTAAAAAGAATGATGTTAAAGGAATGCGGAAATGGTACAAAATTACCGCATTCATGGGAATTATTTTCTTGCTAGGTCAAGTTTACGAGTATCTGACATTAGGATACGGAATGACTAGCAATTTATTCTCAAACTGTTTTTATCTAATGACAGGATTCCACGGCTTACACGTCTTCATCGGAGTCTTGTTAATTTTAGGTGTATTATGGCGTTCCCGTCGCACCGGACATTACAGCGAACACAAACATACCGGAATCGAGATGGCAGAAATCTACTGGCACTTTGTAGATATCATCTGGATTGTGCTTTTCACTCTGCTTTATATACTTACTAAATTTTAAATAAGGAATGGGGGATTGGGCATAGCTCACGGAGTTAGGAGTGAGGAGTTAAGAGTTAGGAATTGACATTTCTCCTTGTCCCTTTGTCCCCCTCTCCCCCTCTCCCCATCTCCCCCTCTCCCCTCTCCTTAAATCAAACCATGCAAAACACAGACGAATTCTCCTGGTACGAGGTACCCGAAGATGTCAAGCAGTTATTAGTATTAGCCGCAGACAATTGGGAAAATACCTCAGAGTCCGAAAAATACATTAATCAAGCTTTAGCTAAAACGGGAAATAATTTAGACGTTTTAATCTCGGCTTATAGATATTTTTATTACAAGCAAAATTATCAAATGGCGCTGGAAACAGCAGAAAAAGTTCAAGAAAGAGTTAAACAAACCGAAAAATTACCTGATGATTGGGAAAAACTAAAACCAGTATTAATTAAAAGAAAAGAAGAACAAATTATCCGACTATATTTGAATTCTTATGCTGCAACAGGTCTAATTTTAGCTATATTAGGAAAAGAACAAGAAGCCAAAGAAATATGTCATAAAGTCAAAGAGATAGACGACAAAAACGACTTTGGCGCAGGAGTATTGTTTGATGTTTTAACACGTCCTCCAGAAGAAGATGACTAATATCCTCATTGGATTTTATCTTTAATCCAAAATCTTCTTTCTTGTTCACTTCATTTATTCACTTCATCACTTCATCAAAGAAAGTTAAAACTATGTCACAGATAGAACAATTCACTTGGTACGACGTACCCGAAGATATCAAGCAGCTATTAATAAAAGCAGCGGACAATTCGGACAATACTTCAGAGTGCGAAAAATACATCAGTCAAGCTTTAGCTAAAACGGACAAAGAACTAGATGTTTTGATAGCAGCCTATAGATATTTTTATTACAAGCAAAAATACCAAATGGCGCTAGAAACAGCAGAGAAAGTTCAAGAGAAAGCTAAAGAAATCGCAAAATTGCCCGATGACTGGGAAGATCAAAAGCCAATATTATTTCAGCGTGAACAAGAACAAATTATCCAAGTATATGTAAATGCTTATTCTGCCACAGGAATAATTTTCGCTGAACTAGGAGAACCAGAAAAAGCCCAAGAAATATCTGATAAAGTCAAAGACGTAGATAGAGCAAATGTCTTTACCGCAGGTATATTGGCTGATATTTCAGAACTAGGTACTTTCAAGCAATAAAATATCCAGAGGAAGGGTTCCGCTCCAAACAAAGGCGGAACCCCCACCACTCAATTGTTTCTCCGAAATGTATTTGATAAAGCCCGATATTTTATTTTTTGGATCTCTCTAACGTCAGAAAAGGACAATGAAGAGTTAGGAGTTAAGAGTTAATAATTAATAATAAAGATGAATTTATATATTTAATCTTATTCACTGTTCACTGATAACTGATAACTGTTAACTGATCTATGGAAGGAAAAGACTGGCTTGTAACAGCAGATGGTGAATATCAAGCTTGTAAATCTGCGAGAGCATGGGATTTAATTACTGAGAATTATCGTCTTTATCGCTTTCTTACCGAATTAGAAGATATTCTTAAAAAAGAATTAGATGAAAGCAATTGTCTAGCAGCAATTAGGCAATTAGTAAGACGATTGCTGGTTAATTCTTATTGGATAAAAACTCAACATCCGGAACCCGATACTAAAACCGGAACTTCTGTTAAACTTTTATATGATGAGTTGGGTTTTCCTTTTACAGTACAAACTGTTACCTTCACAAAAGGAACGCAATCCAATATTCATAATCACGGAATTTGGGGAATCGTCGCAGTATTAAAAGGACAAGAAAAGAATATTATTTGGAAGCGAAATCCTACCGCAGAACATCCAGACAAAATTGAACCAGCAGCAGAAATTATTTTAAATCCTGGGGATATTGTTAGTTTCGCACCGGGTGCAATTCATAGTGTAGAAGCAATGAGTGACGAACCAACCGTAACTTTTAATTTATACGGCGAAACTAGATCGAAAGAACGTTTTGCATTTGATACGGTTCGTCATACTGCGAAGAATTTTTGAACAATGAACAGTTTCTAGTGGTTTACCACATAAGTTTTGCGAGGTTTGTAGTTGGGACTTTAGTCCTACGAGCGATAAATCGCCTACTACAAACCCGTCAAAATTAATGGGACACAACACTAGTTATTCGTCATCAAGGAGTTATATACTTTCACTACCAAAAAATAACTGGTAATTGATAACTGTTCACTGCTCACTGTTAACTGATACGGAGATTATTATGGCAAAGGTAATATTTTACGAGAAAACTGGCTGTCGAAATAATACAAAACAAAAAACTCTATTAACCGCAGCCGGACATCAAGTTGAAGCGCATAATTTATTAGAAGAAAAATGGACTAAAGAGCGTTTGCGCTGGTTTTTCAACAATCGCCCTGTAGCAGAATGGTTTAACCGTTCATCACCTAGAATCAAATCTGGTGAAATAAACCCCGAACAAGTAGATGCGGAAACTGCTTTAGATTTAATGTTAGAGGAACCGTTATTAATTCGTCGTCCTTTAATTCAAGTCGGTTATCGCGGTGAAGTCGGTTTCGATACCCAAGTTATTGAAAATTGGATTGGTTTAACACCTAAAGATGAGGCTTTACAAGAAGTCAGTCAAAAGTTGATGAGTACGGATTTACAAGGTTGCGCTCATAAGCACGATCATCATCATTGATTTTAGGGAATTGGTAATTGGTAAATAGAATTTAGTTTGGAACCGGATGTCGTGAAGATGTCCGGTTTTTTTTGGGTTTATATTGCCCACCCGACGGGGAATGCAATTCCCCGTCTAATAGTGAAAGTCCATTAAAATGGACTAAAAAGATAAATAAAATTTAATTTTATCCAAGTTTTTAAGAATGGTTATGGAAATTACTGCTGAAGAATTGCATAGAAGAATTGCTGCTAGGGAGAAGTATTTTGCTGGGATTAGGGTTAAAGAAGGCGAGGTTCTTGATGGCATCAATTTGAGAAAAGTCGATTTGAGTGGAGCTTGTCTGTGCTACGTTTCCTTGGTTAATGCTAACTTGAGTAACGCTCATTTGAGGGGAGCTTCTCTCGATGGAGCTATTTTGGATGGTGCTGATTTGCAGGGAGTTCAACTGCAAGGAGCTTGTTTGTTCGGAGCCAGCCTCCGTAATTGCAATTTGATTGGAGCCGAATTGCATGGAGCCGACTTGAGAGGTGTTGATTTGCAAGGATCTAACTTGAGTCATGCTGACTTCAGAGGAGCCGACATGGATAACGTTATTTCTTACGAAGCTATTTACAAAAACACTATTATGGAAGATGGAACTATTAGGAATTCCTAGTTCGTAGGTTGGGTTGAGGAACGTAGCGCTTCGCTTACACTTCGTGAACACCGCGCTTGTGTGCCGGAGGCATAACCCAACACAATCTCGAAAGCTCAACAAAATAATTCAAACAAATTCAATATTTAACACCCAACCAAATAATACGTTTCAACCAAAACCCGGATGTTGGGTTACGACGCTTCTACACTCTTGGTCAATAATAAATTTATTCGTGCGTCTAACCCAACCTACAAGATTTTTTTATGTGAAGCTCAGATAAGGCGATCGCTAATTACTATCTCTATGAAATTTCTTTCTTCTGCGCTCTCTGCGTCTAGAGCCGGTTTTTTTCTCAGTTAGTGGGTTGTGTCAGGAAACGCAACACAATCTGGAAAACTAAACACAATAATTCAAACAAATTGGTTCGTGATGCCAAACTAATAAATTAAATATCAATTTAATAAGTATCTAATTCTAAAATTCAGCCGCTTCGACATTTCTTGCATGGATGTTACTCAAACAGCCAAGCACATACTCATCAAGGACAAAGATCGGTCCGTTGGTGCAACCCACCGTAGGCATCGCCTTTTTCTACTTCTACATTTGTTTGTAAATAATCACGCACCCAATTACAGCCATATACTAAGGTATCAAGAGTGAAAATTTGCTGTAAATCCCAGACAATAATCGTGCTATCAGAACTTGCAGATGCGATCGCCTGATCCTTCGGGTTCGTCAGTTTGCTGGAACGGAAACCGACCCCAGCAACTGACTCACTATTTCTAAAAGGTTAAACAAAATAATTCAAACAATTTCAATATTTTACGCTTTAACCAAAACGTTGATGTTGGGTTACGACGCTCGATCGCTATAAATCAAAAATCAATTGATTCGTGCGTAATACCCAACCTACAATCGGACTTTATGTGATGCTTAGATAAGGCGATCGCTAATTACTATTTCTATGAAACTTCTTTCCTCTGCGCTCTCTCTCTTGAAAAGTTGTTCATGGGGGAAACCCCCAAGACCACACTTTTCGCTGCGTTTCTGCGGTTTTTTATCAGTTCGTAGGTTGTGTCAGGCTAAACAAAATAATTCAAACAAATTCAATATTTAACACCCAACCAAACAATACGCTTCAACCAAAACTCGATGTTGGGTTACTCAGCTTTTACACTATAAATCAAGAATAAATTAACTCCTGCGTCTAACCCAACCTAAAACAGGACTTTTTGTAAATAAATATTTGCCAATCTGGCAGTTAGTTTAGTGTAAATAATGATAGCATTTGCCATGACCGTACTTATTGTTATCGTCAATCCTAACTAAACCTATAATGTCAAATTTATTTCATTTATCTACAGATTTAATTATGTATAAAAATATATTGTCGGGTACGGTATCAGATGAAATCGCGGTCAAAATGATTAAATTAATTAATGAATAAATCCTGACCAAAAAATTAATTTGTATTGTTAAAATCAAACAAAAACTTATTGTTCGTTATTTTAGTACCAAATAGTGGTAATAATTTATTTGAAACGTTAATTTAATTTTTAAAGTCTACAAGCGGTAAATAATGCCGTAATTTATGGTTTAGGGTCAAAACTTATCATTTATTATCATTTAAAGTAATTTACCCGCACCATGCGATCGCTGCCATCTACCAAAATATCGTGAAAAAATAATCTCTGCGTGAATGGGGAGCAAGTATGAAAAGTGATATAGCAGTAGAGAAATTACGCCGCTATAAGGAGTATGCGGAATCGGTGCTTCAAAGTTTGGAGTTGGTTTCGGAAAATCCACCACCTCAAGAAGATTGGGTGCCCACGAGTATCCATGAAAACATTCAGCGTCTGGTACAGTCTGCCCGCTCTACGGTGGAGTTGGCTTCTTCTCCTGTCAAAATTGGTGTGATGGGGGAATTCAGCAGCGGAAAAACTCTACTAATTGGCAGTTTAATCGGTTTTGCGGATGCTTTACCAGTTAGCGAAACTCCTTCTACGGGTAATGTAACTGCGATTCATTTGGTACAGCAACCCGAATTACAGACAACAAAGGTAAGTAAATTTACGGTAGAGTATCTTTCCCATGAAGGGGTAAAAGAATGTTTGGGTTTTATGCTCAAGGTGGTGGAAGGTAGAGCAAAGTTGGCGGAAGTACCCGCAGCACCTTTAGCCACTTTAAAAAGTTTATATCCGACAAGTTTCGTAGATACCAATGGAATTTTAACTTGGTGCGAGCAAGCATGGAATCAAACCCAAAGTTTGGAATTGCGAGCTTTGTTACGGGAAGTGGTGGTATTCGTTCGCACCTATAGCGCTTACGGGAAAGATATCTGCGGTAGAAATTACGAAATTGACCATTTTACGGCAAATAAGGGGTTGAGACTGGCTGAACCCCCAATGAATATTTTGGAGTTAAAGTTTCGGGATTTACCTGCATCTCCGAAGCGTTGGGAAACTTTCGCGCAGCCTTCAGCGAGGGATTTACACAATAGTTTCTCGTTGATTCGACGGATAGATATTACGGTTGAAGTATCGAAACAGATATGGGATTTATCGGGTTTACAGGGAACGAATGAGTTTGTATTGTTAGATTTTCCCGGTTTGGGTGCGGCTGATTCGGGTATCAGGGATACTTTTTTATCGCTGCGGGAATTGACTGAGGTACAAACGATTTTACTGTTGCTCAACGGTAGATATCCGGGGGGAGTAACAGCAGCGAAAATTCGCAGTATGTTGGAACGAGATAAGGGGCAAGATTTAAGGGATAGAATTATCGTTGGTATGGGAAGGTTTAATCAGCTTCCTTTGTCAAGTCGCGATATGTTAGCGATCGATGAGGTTTTGGATGAACCTTTATTATCGGAAGAAGCTGTTTTAGAAAAGCTGAGAATTCTTTATCTAACTCTTGCTAGTGCGAGTAATTTGACTACTGAGAAGAAAAATATTGTTTTACTGTCGCAGCTTTACGGATTGACTAAGCAAGCGCAATATTCTTCGTTGATACAAGTTTGTTCCCCAGAGTTTTTACCGGATTTAGAAAAGCCGAATCAAGCTGATGAAGTTGAGTTGCGGGAAAAATGGCGCAAGTTGGGGGAGATGTTACCGCAGTCAAGTACTTTGCATAAACAGTTGAGCGATTATGCCGAAGACGGTGGGGTAAGTCGATTGCGATCGCTACTCAAAGATCATGTCGGGCAGCATGGAATGAAGCAGCTTTTGGAAGATACGCAAAGGGCTGCGGAAACTGTAATGAAGGAGCAAAATAATTTAAAAGCTGTATTAGAACAGATTCCCGCTTATATTCCGGTGGTGGAAAATCCCGCTTTTTTGGAGTTACGGGAAAAAGTAGAGAATTTGGTGACAACATATCGGCATTTTCAGGAAGATTTAGAAAAACAGCCGATGTTAAAAAATCGTACTGGATCGACTTTGAGCGATGTTGTCAAAGATGAGTTAACTAATAAAATCTTTTTTGAGTGGAGCGAATGGACTTTATTATTTGATAGGACGAAAAACGGCACGATTACGTTTACCAAAAATGCCAGCATCTTTGAAGAAGACGAAGAGGAAGATGCAATTCCCACTCAAAGCGACGATTTTTATAATTCCTTCGTTAAAACAGTTAACGAAATGCAGTCTTTCGCTCATGAAAGAACTGCGGAAACGGTGAAAGATTTATTCAACAAATTAGCAGTAGAAGTACAGTTAGAGCGGAATAAAATTAAAGAAATAATTCAGCCACAATTAGAACAGCGAATTCAGGAGAAATTTGGCAAGAGAGAAACTCGTTTATATAGATATTTGTTGCGAGCGATCGATCCAACTAATAAATGGCAAAACTTAATTATTCAACACAGCGGATTGGCTAATAGTGCAGTACCGATAAATGCTGATAGTTTATTTCCTTTAGCAAGAAAAGACGCACAACATCAAAAAGGACAAATATTTGATTGGAGTCCCGACAAACAATTTTCAGTACCACCAAGACCATTTAACCATCAAATTGCCGTGTTGAGATTGCGGGATGAAATTACTGCAAGTGCGGGATTACATTTGATTCAATACGTCAGCGAATTAACAAAACAAGTTAAAGGTTCCTTTTCAATGGCATTGAAGGAGATAGTTGATAGTTTACAAGAACTTTTAAAATCAAAACATGAGCCGTTGTTGAGATATATTGCTTCAGCGGAAGAAACTACTTCTGCTTCTACCCCTGAATGGTTGGATACTATGAAGCGAATTACTGTTATTTCTTATCCGGAGTAGTCAGTTAACAGTGAGCAGTGAGCAGTGAGCAGTTATCAGTAAACAATGAAAAATTAGCAGGTTTGAATTCATAACTATAAGAAGACTCCGCAGTGCTACGTCTCTACATTAAAAGTCTTAATTCCTAACTCCTTTTTTACCGGAAGATTACTGATTAATAAAACCTTACTAGACGCAGAGGACACAGAAATAAGAATTTAAGAGATATAAGTAGTTTTAGAGAAAAAAGCAACTCCTAACTCATAACTCCTAATTCCTCTCCCCTCTCTACCCCCTCTCCCCCCTCTACCCCCTCTCACATAAAATATGCCTGTCAAAATTGAACTTTTCAGTCGTTATCAATTGCGTACTAAGGAAACCGATCCGTTACTTTTATTGTTGCCGGTTGTTGAGATAAAACCTGTTGATAGTCCTAATTCTCCGTTTATTTCTTCGATTGAAATTAAGGTTTTGGGACAGCGATCGCAATTAGCTCAACAAATAGAATCGGCTTATAAAAGTGTTAGCTTTAGTACCGATAAATTACTTAAACTTACTTCTCCGCAGCGGTTGAGACAAAATGATTGCATCTGGAATGAACCTTTAACCAAAGGGCTGAATTTGACTTTGCGGGTAACTGCTGAGTATTTCGATGCTGATGATACGGGTACGGCAATTTTATCTGTTAAAAAAACTGCTGCGGCTGATTGCAATATGTGGACTTTTGCTGAGGAAAATGCTCGCTGGAGAAATCCGGAACTTGCTGAAGAAATTACCAATCAAGATATGATCGGCGAAACCCCTATTCTGAATCACTCTTCATCGGTTATTTCGGAAAAATCTGATATAACTTATCCCGGTTGGTTTGCGATCGATTTTGGTACTTCTAATTCTACGGTGACGCTTTACGATCCAAAGGTGATTGTTACTCCCCATACTTTACCCAGCGAACAAGAGGAAAAGTTAAGCGAAAATTTGGCGTTTTGGTTGACGCAACGCCCTGTGGATGAGGTACCGGGTATTGGTCGCGATGTTTGGGATGCTGAGTGGCAAAAGTTATTCTCTCACCTCAGTAAAAACTTGGAGGATTTTAATCCAGCTAATTTACAGCTTTTACGAGGAGAGCAACTTTTAGAAGCGATTCGAGAAATAGAAATCTGTCTGAGCAAGCGTTTGGGATGGTTCCGTCGTGCTGCTAGTAAAAGATTAAATCAAATTTATCATCAAGTTTTTCGAGTTCCGGCTTTGGAATGGCAAAGTTTGTTACCCGTTGAGTTAGATAAAGATAGACGCTTAAATGAAATTCCTTCGGAGTTGGAGGTGATTAATTTAGAACCTTCTTTACCAACTCAAGATCCAGCAAAGGTAAAGGTGATGTTGGGGGAACAAGCATATCAGCACAGGTTGGATGCGATTAAGCAAGGTGAAGGAATTGACGGACGTTTTTTGCATTCTCCCAAACGTTATTTTGGTCAAGAGCGCAGTTTTGATATAAGTTTGGATGGTAAGGAAGATACTATTCCAGTAAATCAACTTTTGCAGGCTGCTTACGCTGAGTTAATTGATTTAACCCAGAAATATCGTCAGCGCTATCCCGGCAAATGCAGCGATGGCAATTTTTATCGTGCAGTTTTGACATATCCGACAATTGCTTCCCCGTTTATCCGTCGGGAAATCGAAAGTTTAGTGAAGAAGCTGGGTATCGAAGACGTACAAATGGCTTACGATGAAGCAGTTTCGGCAGCTATCTTCTTTTTATGGCAAGAATTTGGTGGCGATTTGAATTTAGGTATCGAATCTTTTAAAAGTCGCTGTCGTCACGATGGAAATAAATGGTGGCAAAATGTTTTAGTATTGGATATTGGTGGGGGAACTACCGATTTAGCTTTAATTAGATTGACTTTAGAAGAAATTGATCCTTTTGAACCTACCGAAGATAGAGGTGATGGGGGACGTTATTATAAACTTACACCAAAACTGTTAGGATCTTCAGGGCATTTACAGTTAGGTGGGGAATTGATTTCGCTGCGATTATTTTTACTTTTAAAAGTGGCGATCGCTGATTCTCTTTTAAGTGCTGTTGCAGATGATATTTTACCCAGAGATGTATTGAAAGTACAGCCGGAAGAGTTACAGAGCCGCTTTTTAGATAACGGTAAATATCGCAAAGGTTCGCTGTTAGCTTGTGTAGATAAAGAAATTCGCGAAGGTGATACTTATAAAGAAGCTTTAAACGACGCTGAAAAAGTTTTACCTACCCGTTGGAAAAATCGTTCATCCCGCTCTCAAACATTTTACGATCTTTGGGAACACGCTGAAAATGCCAAGTTAGCTTTGGGACAAAAACGTTTTCTTGTAACTGATATCCCAGAAGCAATATTTGTTTTAGATGGACAGCAAATATCAGAATTACTTTCTCAAAACGATATTCAATTACCCACAGACGTACTTGAAAAAATCAGCGTCACCTTAACCGGAGAACAATTCGATAAAGCTGCTTCCCCCGTAATTCAAGAAGCAGTCGGTATCGCTTCCGGGTTAATTGAAAATGCTTTTAAATCTAGGTTTGTCAGCGAAATAAATTTAATCGAACAGGACGATGAGAAAGCTAAAAAAGAACAGGTAGACTGGTTAATTTTATCAGGTAAAACCTGTAACTTAGAACTAGTCGAACGCGAACTTTACCGAGTATTTAGTAAATCCGATTACTTTGTTTGGAATGAAGAAAGAGTCACCTTTGAACCAGAATACACTAAATTAGCCACATCCGCCGGAGCTTGCTTTGCTGAAAAACTCCGTCAATTAAGCTTTTCTCCGCAAGAGTCTAAAGATTTACTCAGAAAAGGTGCAAATCAACTTTATATTGATGTCAAAAACTTATTTTACTTTTTACCTTGCTCCTTCGTTAGAGAAGTAATCGGTGGAAGTCCAGTACCAATTTTTCACGCTGGGCAAGAACTTTACCAACTCAAAGCCGAAGAAGGAATGGCAAAATTACGCAGCAATTGGTTAGGAATGCAGTTAACCAATAACGTCAGAAGACAAGACTTTGAAAAAATGAAGTTACAGTTATGGGGAAGCTTCAACGGTGACGCTTTAATGAAAAAATTGGGAATCACCGAAGACGACTTTAAAAATAATATCAAAGTTCAATTTGAAATCAATCAAAAACTGGACATCGATCTATTACTTTGTCGCGGCATACCCCACTATTTAATACCAATAAATATTCCCAGCATAGACGCAGCAAAAGCAATAGGAAATCAAGAACTAATCACCGACGATTCACAAGTAATCTGCGACATAGCAGTTAACGTCGTCGAAGCAGCAAACGCATTAAAAACCGACGCACATACAGTATTATTTAAAGCTAATAAAGACTATAGCAAAGAATTAAGAGTATTTCGCTACGAAAACGATACAACTCAACCGCAAACCATCGGTTTAATAGCCGAACTTCCACCATTTCCAGCCAGCGGAAAACACACATTTTATTTTCAATTCCGCAATCCGCAATCTAATACATGGGAGTTAATTGGAGAGCTACCACAACCAATTGTTAGCAGCGAATACCCTTGTCGTTATTATGTAACCTTAGATTTTAAAGGAACATTGCGCGTACATCCCTTTGAAGTACCTTATTGGACATCTACAAATCCCGAATTTCTCAAACAAGAAGGTTGCATTTTTAGAGATACCTTGCAACCACAATCTACCAACGTAGAAGCCGAAAGAGATCCATTTTGTGGAATGCATTAACAGTGAGCAGTTAACAGTGAGCAGTTAACAGTAGGGTGTGTTATGGCTCTGATAATTTGATTAAAATATTATTATTGTAATAATGCCGTAACGCACCATTAATTGTTCACAAACCTTTTAAATAGATTCCATTTTTTAATTAACTTAAGTTAAGCGATTACCTTCTTAATCCTCTCCTCTCTTATTTAATTAAGTATAGGTTTAATTTATTACAAGCACATCTAATATAATCCCCATTATAATGAGATAATTACTTACTTTTTACTTCGTTTTGTATATTTAATAGCCGAAAAAATTTAAATATAGATACCAAAAATTTTTTTATTATTAGTTGTTTCGTGGTATTATCTTTCATATGAAGGTTTTTTTAATAATGGGGAGGCTTGCCTGCCATAAAAATTTTGCTTACATCCCATTATAAAAAAACCTACTATTTACTTTATTGAATTATCGCATATTTTCACCCTGTTTAATTTTTTTTTGCGTTCAAATGAAATTGAAAATCAAAACAATATTTTGAATTTTATAACCTAATATCATACATATTTGTGCCGTGACAGCACCCTACAAAATTACTGTTATTGCTCTCGCCAAAAACCTCTTTTAAATGGCTCGAAATTTAATGCTTCATCTTTTGAAAGACTAAACTTTTGCATAAAAGAGATGCAAGCATTTTCTAGGTTGTTTTTACCGAAGTCGATTATAGAAGCCATCTCCTTTCCTGGTTTTTTGATGTATCCGAATAAGTCGTCTATTTCACCAGCCCAACATCCGTTGCTGAATAAATAAACATCCATTCATGTTGTTGTTTTATGCCAATTTTCTTTGCAATATTATTTACTTCTTCGATAGATGGATTTTTAATTACGTATTGTGGGATTGATATTGCAGAGCCGATAAATGGAGAATTCACCTTTCTAACTGTATAAGGAATATCAAGAGGTACTTCTGCGGATATCTGAAATTCTTTGACAAATATTCCAGCAAATTGATAGGTCATTTCTACAATAGCTTAACGTATTTTACAATCATTAACAGTCAATTATTTATTCCCAATAGTTTGTAGGGTGTGTTATGGCGCGATGGGTAATTATGACAAAATATGTATGTTTCACGCCTAACGCACCGTTTTAATATTTTAATATTGTTAATTTGTATGAGAAATTTAATGGTGCGTTGCGCGGAGCGGCAACACACCCTACGATTAATTTATATACAAATAGTTTCTCAACTTTACTATTTTTTGATTTAATGGAAATATGTATAAACGACTATTCGTAAGCTTGGAATAACAACAATTATAGAGATATAAGTTAATTCTGCGCGATCGCCTGCATCTTAATAAAATTAACTTATGGTTATATAGTTTTTAATAGTGCTTTATTCCCCCCATCTCCCCCGAACCCCATCTCCCCATCTCCCCCTCTCCCCCACATCTCCCCTCTCCCCGACATATTGTCATATATTAAGAAATATTAAAATACTGTAACGCTTCCGAGGATTTACTGCTTACCTAGTGAGTGGCAAAGCTGACACGTCATAAGTGAAAGCAGGTAAGAGGGGCAATTATATTTATGGAAATTTTATCTAATACAGTAGCGCTGTCGCGGATGCAGTTTGCGTTGACGGCGATTTTTCATATGTTATGGCCTGTTTTAACTACTGGCTTGGGTATTTACTTAGTTGTTGTGGAAGGGCTGTGGTTAAAGACACGCAATCCCGATTACTATTTCCACGCTCGTTTTTGGTCGAAGCTTTACGTTCTAAACTTTGGTATTGGAGTAGCTAGTGGGATTCCGATGGAGTTTCAGTTTGGTACTAACTGGGGACCGCTTTCGGAAGCTATTGGTAACTTTTTTGGCAGCGTCATCGGTTTTGAAGCGTCTTGGGCGTTTATGTTGGAAGCTGCTTTTTTAGGAATTATGGTGTTTGGTTGGGAGCGAGTTAACCCGAAAATTCACTATATGGCGACGATTTTGGTTGCTTTCGGCGCTAATCTTTCAACTTTGTTCATTTTGTCGGCAAATTCTTGGTTGCAGACTCCCGCAGGTGGAAGTTTTATTAATGGTGAGTTTGTAGTTAGCGATTATTTCAAAGCAGTGTTTAATCCTTTTATGGCGGTGAGTGTTTCGCATATGTTCCTTGCGACTTTGGAAACTTCGCTGTTTGTAATTGGTGGAATCAGTGCTTGGTACATTTTCAACAAGCGGAATCCAGCCTTCTTTTCAATTGCCTTGAAGATTGCGATCGCGGTTGCCATTATTGTCGCACCTCTACAAATTTGGGTAGGACATTTAAGCGGCGAGCAGGTTTATCATTATCAACCTTCTAAGTTAGCGGCGATGGAAGCGCAATGGGAAACAACACCAGCAGGGGAAAGCGCTGATTGGAGTCTGTTGGCAATACCCGACGAGAAGACGGAAAAAAATTCTTGGGAGATAGTAGTTCCCAATGCTTTAGGATATATTTTGGAATTCAAGCAGAAACTTTCGGAACCAGTACGGGGTTTAAAAACCTGGAAGCCCGAAGATAGACCGCACATGGTAGGTTTAATTTACTACGCTTTCCGTACCATGATTGCGATCGGTTTCTTCTTTGCGGGATTAATGTCATTAAGTGTTATTCAGTGGTTGCGCGGAAAGCTCTCGGCAGAAAATATAACTGGGCAAAGTTGGTTAATGGTTGGTTGGATTTGTGCGGCACCGTTGGGTTACATCGCCGTAGAATCTGGATGGATAGTACGTTGTGTAGGCAGACAGCCCTGGACTGTATACAACGAAATTCGCACCGTTGATGCAGTATCAAATTTACCGCCAGGAAACGTTCTCACAACTCTTTTGTGCTTCGCAACCGTTTACAGCGTTTTATTTGTTTCTGCATTATATTTCGGTAGTCGCATCATCCGCAGAGGCCCCAACTTTAATTTACCCGTACCCGGAATAGAAGAAAAACCCGCAGTGGAAACCACACCAGCGCAATTTATTCCCGACGAGCGCCCCGTGGAAGCACAGCAGTAATAAAGTTAAGAGTTAAGAGTTAGGAGTTAGGAGTTAGGAGTTATAAATAAAAAATATTTGTAGTGTTCGCATCTTGCTCCCTATTTATCCCCCTATTCCCTATCTCCCTATCTCCCTATCCCCCATCCCCCTATTCCCTATCCCCCATCCCCCTCTACCCCCTCTACCCCCTCTCCCCATCCCCCCATTAATTCCTATGGAAACATTAGATTATTTACTACCGCAGATATGGTTTGGAATTTTAGCATTATTTTTGTTTCTCTATGTAATGCTTGACGGTTTTGATTTAGGAGTTGGTATTTTATCGCTGACTTCCTCAACAGAAGAGCGTCGCGGTATTTTAATGACTAGCTTGAGTAACATTTGGGATGCGAATGAAACCTGGCTGGTTTTGATGTCAGGTAGTTTATTTGGGGCATTTCCCTTAGCTTACGCCACAATTCTTAGCGCTCTTTATATGCCAATTTTCATTATGATTTTTGGGTTTATTTTTCGCGCTGTAGCCTTTGAATTTCGTGAAGAAGCCGAAAACAAATTCGTATGGAATCTGTCTTTTGCGATCGGAAGTTTTCTGGCAGCATTGGGACAGGGATTTGCTTTAGGAGCAGTACTTGCGGGAATTAAAGTTGATGAAAAAGGACATTTTATCGGTACAACTTGGGACTGGTTAAATATCCCATCTATATTAGTAGCTTTAACTTTAATTCAAGGTTACGTCTTAATTGGTTCCACTTATCTAGTTTGGAAAACCGATGGAGAATTGCAGGAAACTCACCGTAAAACTGCCAGACTTGCCGCTTTTACAACTTTAATCGGAGCAATTTTAATTACAGGTGTTACTCCTTTTATTTACGAAACTGCTCGAATTCGCTTACTTTCTAAACCCTTAGTTTATATCTTTGCCTTAATACCTTTAATCGGAATCTTCTTGATTTGGCAATTACTTCAAAGCTTGAACCAAAAAGCAGACAGAAAGCCTTTTATTATCACAATACTGCTTTTTCTACTTACATTTATCGGATTAGCTTTAATTGTCTTTCCGTTCATTATCCCTACCAAGATTACCATTTATCAAGCCGCCGCCGATCCCAGTTCGCTGGTAATTATGATTATATTTATCGGTGCTTTAATCCCGATTATGTTGTTCTACAATCTTTATTCATATGTAGTCTTCCGGGGTAAAGTTACTGGGGAAAGCTATCATGGATAATAGTTATTTAATTTTGGATTGTATATTGTAGGGTGTGTTGTGGCGATCGCCTTCTTCAAAGCTGTTCGTTGGAGATGCACACCAAAACATTCTTAGCTTCGCTCTATCACACTCAGGTAATACCGCCAGGTAGGGGCTTCTAAACCAAAGGGTATTAGTAGACCTGCGATCGCATTTCTGACAAGATAGGTACGAAACCGCCATATCAATCTTCTCTTCCAAGGCTTCATCTTAAAAAACCTGGCGGATAGCTGCTGTAACCGATACACGGTGGGCTTTATTGCTTGGGATAAATCTGCGCTTTCGAGCAATTTAAAGCCCACTTCGCTGGAGGTGTTAGACCAGTTATCAATATCGTTCATGCCATCCTGAACTGCCATTGCTACTTCAATTAGCTTTTGAGCAGTTCTCAACGATGCTTCTTGGTTCTCGAACTCTGCGGAACGATAACCGTCAAATACTACCAATCGTCCACCAGGTCGAAGCACCCGGTAAATTTCTGCCAGCGTGCGGGGTACATTGGTCGAGTGGCAAAGGCATTCTACAGCAAATACAACATCAAACTGTCCATCTGCAAAGGGAAGATGATTAAAGTCTCCCTGCATAAAAGAGAGATTTTTCAAATCAACGGCTTTCTTCTGAGCAATTTTAACGTGTAAGGGAGTCAAATCTATGCCGGTAAACATGGTTTCCGGATTGCGATCGGCTAAAAAGACGCTGTTGAATCCTTTGCCACAGCCAAGCTCTAGCACCTGTTTAGCATTTAGAGATTGTAGATGAGTCTCAACGGTTTTAGGCTGTGCATAATATCCTTGGGTGTTAAACACGCCATCTTCGTTCAAAGCCATGTGAACGCAGTCTTGTTCGGAATGATAGGTGCGGTAGCCAATTTCGCTCTGAGTGTAGTAGCGCACCATGAAATTACGATCGAAGTCACTGAGTATTTTGTCAATACCAAAGGTTTGGTCGATTTTTTCCAGGGCTTCAGTCAAAGTCAGGGGAGACATTTTCAGAAACCTCCATTTAGGTCGTATTTATTAGCCGCAATCGGTATACTGTCAATCATTAGGTAAACTCTCAATAAATCCAAAAGTTTCCTAACTACTATTACATAGATATATTAATTATGTCAGTATGTAAAATTACTGAACTATATCGACTTCTCCGGCATTGTTACCCTTTACTCCCATTCTATATAGCAAAAAGTTAGAATATAAAACAAGTATAATCCGTGTATAAAAAAGATATGTTCTGTAGAGCTAGAGATAACAAATAAAACGTCTAGGAGTTGCGGTAGCGCTAAGTACAGCCGTTCTAAAATCATCAATTTAACCAACATTAAAATATTGGTAAGTACTTAGGTAAAGAGCGGTATGAAGGGCAAATTTTTGCATCCATTCAGGACTATACTTTGGCAAACGCTTGGTATACTTCTTCCACCATACTCGTAGCAGAGTCAAGATTCTCCAGGTTAATAAACCCATTGTCAGCACTCCTACAGTTTTATGAAAGTCGTACAAAGGGTTGCGTACAAAAAAATCTCTGGGTAAACGCGCCATAAAAGATCCACCAATGAAAAGCACGATGTAGCAGTAGAACATCCACCAGTGAATTGACATTAGATGCTTGAAAGCTGAATTTTTTCTGGGTTTATTCGCTTTTGCCTGACTCATTGTTTTTCTCTCCTTAAGTTGTTTGAAGCTTATACAACTTAAGTTTGAAATAACTATCTAAATCATCCGTGAAAGTTTTATGAAAGATTTTTTAGAATTCCCTTTCTCGTTTACTCGCAACGCACCACAATTACAAATTATCTTTTACAGCCATCCAACCACCAACCCACAAACCCGTATAAAACCAGCTTGCTCTAATAATTGCAAAACTCTGGTTTCAGAAATTGGATAAACACCTTTTTCCATAGTTTCTAAAATTTCTACCTTCTTCGCTTCTGTTATTCCCGTTTGTTCCCAAAACCTCTTTACCAAAGAAATCATTTCTTGAAAATCATCGGTTCCCTTTTCACCTCAGATATTATAACTGCGTTGAAGTGCGATCGCGCATACTGTAATTATGCAGAGCGCGATCGCTATACTAGAATAAATCCTATCTATAAAAGTGTAATGACAATCAAAGAATTGCTGTTGCAGGAAATTGATAATACCCCAAACGAGCTTCTAGAAGATTTACTTAATTTTGTGCGATCGCTTAAAAAAACACCACAACAACCAACCACATATCGAGAACTTTTAGAACGAATCGATTACTTAGAAGCAATAGTAGGTATTCGTAAAGGGTTAGATGAATTTGAGCGGGGTGAGGGGATTCCCGCAGAGCAGGCTTTAGATACCTTGCAGAAAAAATTTAACATCCCTCCCCGCCCATGAGCTACCAGGTTATCATTGAGCCTACTGCTTTTCAAGAGATTGAAACTGCTTATCGTTGGATGTGCGATAACCTAAGTGGAGAAGTAGCAAATAATTGGTACTACCAACTTCAAGACGCGATAACGTCATTACGAAAGTTTCCTAATCGCTGTACCATTGCACCAGAAGCAGCAACAATTGGCCGTGAAATTCGGCAAATATGGATTGGAAAACAAAGGAAATATCGAGCTTTATTTATTGTCGAAGAAGATGTTGTTTCAATTCTTCATGTTCGTCATAGTAGCCAATCTTATTTAGGCGAAGAATCTGAGTAACGTCTCAAACATCCTCTAAACTCTAATTTCTAACTCCTAATTCCTCACTCATCACCCCTTGTCGTAACTTCCCAATCCAATCACTAATCCCATCCTTATTAAGACGATAAGCTAAAGGATGAGCAATCAACATTGCGGTACTTTCGTATAAAGTTGCAATTTCAATCAAACCATTTTCTTTTAAAGTTTTTCCCGTGGAAACTATATCAACGATCGCTTCGGACATTCCTGTAATTGGTCCCAACTCTACAGAACCAGATAAAGGTATAATTTCTACAGGAAAATCTAAACTTTGAAAGTAATCGCGAGCGCAATTTACATATTTAGATGCAACTCTGCAATCAGCAGGTAAATCCAAAGGCGATTTGTAAGCACTCGAAGCTTTCACCGCTACAGACATCCGACAATAACCAAACCCCAAATCGACTAAGCGGGCAATTTGCGGCTTTTTTTCTTGCAGCACATCTTCACCAACAATACCCAACTGAGCCTGCCCGTATTCAACATAAACGGGTACATCCTGCGCTCTTACCTTTAATCCCCTAGCTTTTCCGCTAGCATCTAAAATTTGTAATTGACGATTTTCTTCGGTTAAAAAAGCACTAAAATCCAAACCCACAGATTTTAGCAAGCGGATACTCTCTTTTAAAAGTCCACCTTTTGGTAGTGCAACGGTTAACATAATCAGTTGTTAGTGGTTAGTTGTTAGTTGTTAGTTGGGAAATGGGCATTGGGCTACCTCCCACCTCCGGTGAATGGGCATTGGGAATAGGTAATAGGTAATAGGTAATTGGTAATTGGTAATTAAAAGTGAAGAGTTACAACTCCCAGAATTATTTTCACCTAATCTCCCCATCTCCCCTTCTCCCCATCTCCTTGTCTCCCCCTCTTCCCCCTCTCTCTTTAACCTACCATTTATTTAGTATTAGATATATTTGTTAGTCCAAAATAAAAACATCCGTTGTTAAAATCCAAAATCTAAAACTTGTGCTGAGCAGTTCGACGTAGCTCACTGTAAGACTTGCCGAAGTATCTAAAATCTAAAATAAAGAAGATGCGAATTTTGATAGTTGACGACGAAACCGAACTTACCAACCCCTTGACTCGCTTATTAACTCGCGAAGGTTATAAAGTTGATGCGGCTTTTGATGGCACAACTGGCAGCGAACTCGTACAAAAAGGTAATTACGATTTACTTATTTTAGACTGGATGCTGCCGGGAAAAACTGGTTTGGAAATTTGTCAGCAGTTACGACAGCAAGGCGTTACGACACCCGTATTATTCCTGACAGCAAAAGATACTTTAGATGACCGAGTAGAAGGTTTAGACGCAGGTGCTGATGATTATTTAGTAAAACCTTTTGAATTGCGGGAATTACTAGCAAGAGTTAGGGCTTTATTACGGCGTGTAGGTGTGGAAGAATACACTCACACAAATAAAAAAATTGTTGTCGAAGATTTAGAATTAGATTCTCAAAATCAAATAGCTTATCGTCAAGGAAGAGTAATTGAACTATCAGAAAAAGAAAGTCAGTTGTTGCAATATTTGATGGAAAATCCGGGGTTACTTTTGACTCACGCTCAAATAATGCTTTCTTTATGGGAAGAAGACGAACAACCCAGCAGTAATGTGATTGCTGCATTAGTTCGTCTTTTGCGGAGAAAGATTGAAGTTAAAGGTGAAACGCAATTAATTCATAGCGTTTATGGTAAAGGTTATCGATTTGGGGTTGGTGAAATTTGATTTTAACTAATTTTCACAACCTCTTTCACGGAAGCATCTTTCACCAATAAAGGCTTTTTACCACGCAACTGCTGGCGAATTTTTTGATATGCAGATGGTTTTACTCTTTCCATCATTCCTTGAAGTGGTTTCGCACCTTTACCAAATATTTTGAAACCCATATCTTCGATTAAATCTTCTAAGTAATGAAAGCTAAAACGAGTTACGCAGGTACCAGGTGCGATCGCTGGTGGTAAAGTTGCTTTATCCCATTTTAAATGTTCTTCTATTTCCGCGTGAATTTGCGATCGAGTTGGTAAATCTAAATTTCCTTTCACATATTCTGCTAACCACCAAGCTCCAACTTCAGATGTCAGCGGACAAAAAAAGCTTGAATTGTAACCAACAAAACCTATATTAGGAACATCAGGATTAATTAAATTGCGGTAGAGATGAAAACTACCTTGTTCGTCTTTGACTAAATTACGATACTTTTCTTCTAAAAAAGGTATCTCTTGACGAAATCCGGTACCAAAAACGACTACATCACACTCTAATTGTTCGCCAGAATTAAGCTCTACACCACCAGGAATATATTTAGCAATACTTTCTTTTTTCGCTTTTATTTTTCCTGACTGTACGGATTCATAAAAATTGTCTACGGCTAGATTAGCATTACAACCAAGACTTACATTCATTAAATCAGTAGGCAACATTTTGCAAGCATCAAGATTAAATTGCTTGCGTAAAATTAATTCATTTAAACGCCAAAAACCCCATACTAATGGTTTACCTACACTGTGAAGTACCTTTTCAATTCCTTTGTTTTTACGATAAGGCAACCAAATTTCAGAAAAACGTGTTAGCAGAATATCTTCAAAATGGATTTTATTAAAGAAAAATTTGGGAATCTTCCAGAAAGCACGACGGAATAATAATGTTGAATCTTTGGCATTATTAGCTGCAAATGTGGCAATATCGCAAGCTGATTTACCAAAACCCACTACAACAACTCGCTTATCTTTAATTAAATCAACGTCATTACACTCACTCGAATGCAGTATCTTTCCTCCTGCGGCAATAAACTCTTCCTTACCAGGAAATGTGGGTATTTTCGGATTATGAAGCAAGCCATTACAGATTAATACAAAATCAAATTCGTGCTTTTCTTCTATTTGTCGATCGCCTTTTTTGATACTTACAACCCAAACATGATTTTCACCTGTTTTCCTGGAAATATCAATAACTTCTGTTTGAAAATAAATTCTTTCGCTCACCCCAAAATTATCTGCATAAGACTGCAAATATCTGCGTACTTGCTCGCCGCTTGGCCATTCTGGATAATCCTCTGGCATTGGGTAATCCGTGAAACAGTATGTATGGCGGCTATTTTGAGTTTTTACATCTGGATAAGCCCTCGACTCTTGCCAAACACCCCCTAATTCCGGTTTTTTCTCAAATACCGTTACTTCAAAATCATCTTCCAAGAAAGTTTTAGCCGCAACTAAACCACTGATACCTGCGCCAATTACGCAAACTTTTTTTATTTTCATATTTTTAATACACGTAAAGTGATTATCTGTATTGCAAAAGTAAACCTGTATTCTTACGAATTCAAAGGCAGATAGCAGTATTTCTACGTATAATACATCGTCACTTATGAATTAGTGATATTTTTGCGATCGTAATTAATGAAGTTATTACAAACTTGAAATTTTGTTTAGTATGGTAAGGCGGTCTTTTAGAGCTTAGCCATCTGTGAGTATAATTATTAGCTTAAATCCATAACGGAGACGTTATTTAGAGACGTATTATTTAGAGAAGCGTTATTGAACGATGAATATTGAGACATACTAGATATCCCTCCAAAATCAAATTCTGCAATCAAATCGTTTTTATAACTAAGCTCTAATGACCTATCCGAAAAACTCAATGATATTGAGTAGTCTTTTATATTTCCAGTCAACTGCAACCGATCGCCTTCCAAAAATCTTAAATCTTTAATTACAGCGTTTCCATCTCCTAAATAATACACTCCATCAGTTTCATTACCTAATACAAAAGTATCGCCTCCTTTACCACCCGTTAGTTCGTCAATTTGACCGACTTCAAAAGACTTGTACCAACCATCAAGTACATCTTCACCATCACCACCAAGAAGTTTATCGCTACCACTTCCACCGTAAAGCGAGTCGTTACCGTTAAGACCAGTTAAAGAATCATTTTCTTGAAGACCATAAATTCGATCGTTACCATTACCACCATCGATAGAATTTTGATTCAACGTGCCGTACAGTATATAATCTTGAGCATTTCCATAGCTAGGGAGCGTAAAATTAGAATTTTGAGCATCGTAATCGCCAAAATCATTGATGTATCTGAAGATAGAAGTGTTTATTTCATCGTAGAGAAAGTTTCTGTAGTAATCGATATCAAATTCTGTGACATCTGTAAAGTCAACAACACTTTTTTGATCTAACTGCGAGATAACTTCTCCTACACCAAAACCTCCGCGAAGATGCGCTCCGGCGATAATCCCAGATAAAGAAAGGTTTACTTGTGTTAGTTCGGGATCTTGATTTAATACTGGTTCTCCATTTGCATCCCGTTCAAAGTCAGTGCGATCGCTGTTTAATTTATAAAACTTAACTGTCTTAGTATCTTGATTGTTGGATAAAAAAGTTGTGTCCAGATTGGGAATATTTCTTTCATTGAGAACGGCATTTACATAGCCGTAGTTAGTAAAAAAAGATTCTCGAATACCAGTTTCCTGGACGGCTGGATTATTCTTCCATGATTCTAAACTCGTAATGCCATTTTTCCCTAAAAACTCGCCATCCCAGACATTATCAAACAAGTTAGTATCATTTTGATAATAGTCTAGGTCTTGCATTAATATCTGCGTAAATTGGTATTTACCCGTTGCACCTGTAAAATCATTTACTGCTTCGTATTGTTGTGGATCGCCTGATGGTTTTCCTGATTCAAAAGCACCCAAGGCTTCTAGAAATTCCTCAAAATTACCTTTAATCATAATTTTTGCTCCTACTGTTGCTACAAAAAATTTGTTCGTACTAAGTACTATTAGTTATATGGATGAGAGTGCAGTCCACTTATGCAGTTTTATCAGAAAAGATGCGATGGCAGCAGAAAAGTAGAACTATATCTCGATTTTCCTTACATCAATGCGGGCTTTGGGCAGTTAGGAATGCTCGAATTACATTTAGAAGATGCTTATAATATCGGTTTTCAGCATGGGTTAGCTGCTATGGATGCATTGCATCCGAATTTATCAGAATCGAATCTTAAATTAATTTCTATTTTTAATTAATTTTGTAACTCTAAAACCCGATCGATCTCTTTCTGCATCTCTTCTCTCAAACCCTGGGCTTTCTGATATAATTCTCCCCGACTTTTCATTCCATTAACCTCAACTAAAGGTTGAATAAAATAACGCAATTTACTTCTCCCAGCCCAAACTCCCATGCTCGGAAAAAGTGCAAGCCACGGAATCAAAGGTGAAGCTGGTAAGAAAGGTAAACCAAATAATTTTTGCAACCAACTAATATTTAAAGTATAAGGATGCAGCTTTTCGCTACCAATACAAATAACTGGTAAAATCGGAACTTGATATTTTTGACTTAACTTAATAAAGCTAATATCAAACTTTTGTAACTGATAGCGTTTGAACCAACCTTTACCAGGTCCTCTTAAACCTTCTGGTGCATATAATATAATCTTTTCTTGTTTAATTGCAGCTTCAAAATCATCATACCTTGCTTTGACTCCACCTAATACTTGCGACCATCCCGGTGGTAGCCACCAAGTTATCCAAGGATGTTCAAATAAGTCAATTCCAGCTAAAGGATATACTACCCATCCTTGCTGTTTGCTTAATAAATATCCCAAGGTTAAAATATCCCAGGGAAAACTCATTCCCGCATGATTTACAGCCACAATTATCGGTTCATGTTGCGGCAAGTTTTCGAGTTGTATCAAGGTACCCTGAAAATAATATTCAATAATCGGTTGTAAAATTTCTTCTCGAAAAGCGATTTGATAATTCGGATTAAATTCAGTTTCTTTCTCACGCGGAAAACGACAACCCAAACGCAACCAGCGGATCAATAATGCTAAATAAAATCCCAGAGGAATTAGGAATAAAATATATTCTAACCAGTTCCAACCATCTGGATCGTGATGATAATGTTGCCAGTGACGGTTAAATAAAATTAGCCAACCGGGAGGATACCACAGGCAAAACCGATCGAACCAGCCAAATTTAAATTCCTTAACCGATTTTTCTTCGAGTTGAGAATCTAAAACGTTTTGTGAATGTTGCTGCACGGGCAATGGTATTTTTCTACAACTGGATTAATAAAATTTTAGCTAAATTGTATGGTAATTTACATCATGCTGCCGACGCAAATTTATTTATTAAAAACTTCACTCCTTTCCCCTCTGCTTTACAACAACAGGAGTGTTCGTTAGAAGCAGGTTCGGTCAAAATCATTGAATTTCTGATAGATTACAGTTGTAGAATTTCGTTTCAATTATGTCAGAAGATAAACCTTTGATTCTGAATAAAGAAGATGAAATAACCCAACTTTTTGAGCGATCGCCAATTCTCACCAGTCAAAATACCGGGTGGGATGGAGTATTCTTCAGATATATGTCTGTGCCTGCATCCCAGACTCCTGAAGTTTGTACTACCCTCGGACACACTATTACTATTTTTACTCACGGTGACTATGTTATTCACGGAGATAGAAAACTGGATGGACGTTTTCATCGCGACTCAGTAGTTGGTGGAGATATAGTAATTCAGCCTGCAAATATCGGTCAAAAGTGTGCTTGGGATAAAGAAGGTGATTTTATTATCTTAGGTATTGAAACAAAAACTTTTGCACGTGCTATTAACGAATCGGGAGAACCAGAACAAGTTCAATTAATACCACATTTCGCCACACCAGATCCTTTAGTTTTACAAATTGGACTTGCAATCAAAAATGCTTTGGCACATAATCCAACCGGAAGCCGTTTGTATGCGGAGACAATGGTAAATGCTTTGTGCGTGCATTTATTACAATATTATTCGGCGCGAAAACCGAAAATAAAAGAGTATACAAATGGTTTATCAAAACGTCAGTTAAATCAAGTTATTGAATTTATCAGAAATAATTTAGATAAAGATTTAGGTTTAAATGAATTAGCAAGTTTGCTGCATATGAGTCCGCATTATTTTTGTTATTTATTTAAGCAGTCAATGAAAATGACACCCCATCAATATGTAATTCTAACTCGCGTAAATTGTGCAAAAGAATTATTATTGACGGGGAAGTATACTATTGCCCAAGTTGCCCTGATGGTTGGTTTTGCAAATCAAAGTCATTTAAATCGACATTTTAAAAAGTTGATTGGTATAACTCCTGGGAAAATTTGTAAATAATTAAATTGCTATATGAAAGATAAAGCTGTAGTTATCGGCGGTAGTATTGCGGGATTGCTAGCAGCTCGCGTGCTTGCCGAAAGCTTTGAATCGGTAACAATTATAGAATCCGATCGACTACCTTTAGAACCGGATAAACGTAAAGGGGTACCGCAATCGGTGCAGCCTCATGTTTTATTTACCAAGGGATACCGAATTTTAGAGGAACTTTTTCCCGGTATTGGTACCGATTTGAGTACTGCTGGTGCGCTTTCTATTGATTGGGCAAGGGAATTTCATGTTTACATTCAGGGAAAATGGAGTCTCAACCCTACCAAACCTTCCGATATTATTTCATTTACCTGTTCCCGTCCTTTGTTGGAATGGGTAATTCGTCAAAGGCTGCAAAAATTTTCAAGCGTGCAGTTTCTCGAACAACACCGCGTCATCGGATTTCTCACAGACTCAAATCGCAGTCAAATTACGGGATTGCGAATGAAGCCCTTAGCTAAAGATGCTGATGATGGTTATGAAGAGTTTACAGCATCTTTGGTTGTAGATGCTGGCGGTCGTCGTTCCAATGCACCCCAGTGGTTGGAAGATTTGGGATTTAAAGCTCCACCGGAAACGGTAATCAATCCTTATTTGGGATACGCTACCAGAAGATATAAAAAACCATCGGGTTTTAACCAAGATTGGAAGGTAATGCTGATTTCTCAGGAACCTCCACAGGGTAAGCGTTTGGGATATTTAGCATCAATTGAAGGTGAAGAATTGATTGCTACTTTGGGGGGTTATGGAGGCGATTTTCCACCGCTCGACGATCGAGGTTTTCTCGAATTCGCCAGCAGTTTACCTAGTGACAAGTTTTACGAGACTATTAAAAACGCAGAACCCGTATCTCCGATTTACGCTCATCGCGCCACATCAAACCGTCAGCGTCATTACGAGCAAATTGACTTACCAAAGGGGTTTGTAACGTTAGGTGATGCCGTTTGTGCTTTATGTCCGGTTTACGGTCAGGGAATGACGGTTAGTGCCTTATCCGCAATGGTACTTAAAGGATGGCTCGAAGAAGATAAATTAATACCGAATCTTTTTCAAAAACGTTTGGCGAAAAGTAATAATTATCATTGGATGGTAGCTACCGCAAGCGACTCGCGATTTCTTACAACATCAGGTAGAAGCAATCCGAATTTAATTTCTAAGTTTCTAGGTTGGTACAATCAGCGAATTATCCAAAGCATTAATCAAGATGAGGATTTATATACTTTATTTATCGAAATTAGTCATCTACTCAAATCGCCTTTAGCACTTTATCATCCGCGAGTTTTCTTGAAAGTAATTTCCTCATAAAAATCAAAATCGGTAAACATCCCAAAAACGTACAAAAAATCGGACGAATCTGCAAGACAACAAGAAAAGGTATCGCCATATTAGGAAGTAGCAGTTAATGGTATTTCCTAATGAGTAGAATTGAAACCAAAACCGAACCGATGACGATTAATTTCGGTCCCCAACATCCTTCTATGCATGGCTGTTTCCGAATTATTGTCACACTTGATGGGGAAGACGTAATCGATTGCGAACCCGTTTTGGGATATCTGCATCGGGGAATGGAAAAAATCGCCGAAAACCGCACTAATATTATGTACGTTCCCTATGTCAGCCGTTGGGATTACTACGGTGGAATGTTCAACGAAGCGGTAACTGTTAACGCTGTAGAAAAATTAGCCGACGTGCAAATCCCCAAACGCGCCAGCTATATCCGAGTACTGATGCTGGAATTAGCGCGAATCGTCAATCATTTACTGTGGTTGGGACCATATATCATGGATATGGGCGCACAAACTCCGTTTTTCTACACCCTGCGCGATCGCGAATTCATTCTCGATTTGTTTGAAGCTGCCACGGGATACCGCATGGTGAACAATAACTATTTTCGTATTGGCGGTGTTGCTGCCGATCTTCCTTATGGTTGGATAAGTAAATGTCAGGAGTTTTGCGATTATTTCTTACCTAAGATAGATGAATACGAAAGATTAATTACCAACAATCCTATATTTCGTCGTCGAGTTGAGGGAATAGGAACTTTGACTCGCGAAGAGGCTATTAATTGGGGTATTTCCGGTCCAATGTTGCGGGCTTCTGGGGTAAAGTGGGATTTACGTAAGGTCGATCGTTACGAATGTTATGACGATTTTGATTGGGAAATAAAGTGGGATAAAAGCGGCGATTGTTTGGCACGTTATGTGGTAAGAGTCGGAGAGATGCGCGAATCTGTAAGTATTATTAAACAAGCGATTGCAGGTTTACCCGGTGGTGCTTACGAAAACTTAGAAGCAAAACGTATGGCAGCAGGTAAAAAGTCAGAGTGGAACGATTTTGATTATCAATATATTGCCAAAAAAGTTGCACCTACATTTAAAATTCCCAAAGGCGAGCATTACCTCAGAATTGAATCCGGTAGAGGAGAATTAGGAATTTATTTAATTGGTGACGACAACGTTTTTCCTTGGCGTTGGAAAATTCGTCCCGCAGATTTTAATAATTTACAAGTATTACCGCAATTAATCAAAGGTGTAAAAGTCGCGGATATATTTGTGATTTTAGGAAGTATTGATGTAGTAATGGGTTCCGTCGATCGCTAGTAATCTTTTTCAAAAATTTTGAAAGGTAAAAAGGTTCGTAGTAAGCGCTTTAGCGCCTCCGGATTTAGGGCGAGGTAACAAATCCTGAGATAAAATTAAAACTCTTACTACGAACCTTTTTTTTAGCAACCATTTAAAAGAAAATCAATGCTCAGAAGTCGGGTTTTTATAAAATTTGTAAGTGTATTACAGATACGTATCCTAAAAACCCGACTTCTCAACCTTCTAACAAAAAAACCCGGCTTACTAAATAAACCGGGCTTTTGATATTCAAAAAACCATTAATTACTTGCTTGTGGTTTTGGCGTAGCTGGAATGGTAATATCTATAGGCGTGATTTGCGATGCCAGAGTTGTTAGCGGGGGATTAATCGCAGTTTGATTTCCTACTACCAGAAAAACTAATTTATCTAGCTTCAGATGTTCTTTAGCAACTCGCTGTACATCTTCTACTGTAGTGTTTTCTACTTGTTTTTGATAGGTAAACAGAAAATCTTTGGGATAACCGTAATATTCGTAGCGCATCAAACGCGATAAAGTTTGAGCGGGATCTTGGAAATTGAATACAAAAGAATTCAAAGTAGACTCTTTAGCAAACGCCAACTCTTGAGGCGTTACGAGTTGAGTTTGAATTTTCTTGATTTCTTCCTCAACAGCTTTAACAAACTGTACGGTAGCATCACTACGGGTTTGTCCGCCAGAGATAAATATTCCCGGATAATCGTAGCGAGGACTCCAATAACCGTATACTGAATATGCTAAACCTTGACGCGATCGCACTTCATTAAACAATCTGCCGCCAAATCCATTGAGTACCCCATTCATAACATCTAATTCGGGATAGTCGGGGCTAGCAAGTTTACCACCGATATGTCCGATAAGTACGTTACTTTGGGTTAATTGTGGCTGATTGACAAAGAAGACTCCACCCGTTTTGGCTTGGGAAACCTCTGGCAATTCGGGTTTCTTGAAATTAGGATTAGCTTTCCACTTACCAAATGTTTGCTGAATCAAAGCTTTCATTTTTGCAGAATCAAAATCCCCTTCAATACCCAAAATCATATTGTTGGGATAATAATACTGCTGATAAAACTTTACCAAATCCTCGCGGTTTATATTATTAAGCGATGAATATTCGGCAATGCGAGCATAAGGGCTATTTTCACCGTAAATCAGCTTTTTAAATTCCCGTTGCGCGATCGCATCTGGGCTATCATTACGACGTGCAATACCACCCTTCATCTGGGTTTTTGCCAACTCCAACTGATCTTCAGCAAACGCTGGTTGTTGTAACACTTCAGCAAACAGCCCAAAAACCGTATCCAAATCTTCGCTGAGCGCTCCAAAAGACGCACTACCAGAAGTATCACCAATACCAGTTTCCACCGAAGCCGCTCGTTGTTCCAACATTTGATTGAGTACATTAGGGGGATGCTGCACAGTTCCCCCAGTACGCATCACTCCACCCGTTAACTCAGCCAAACCAACTTCCGAAGCCGGTTCAAAACGAGAACCAGTATGAATTAAAGCCGTACCACTTACCAACGGCAGTTCGTGATTCTCCATCAAATAAACGATCGCACCGTTTTCAAGTTGATACCGTTCGTATTTAGGTAACTTGATTTCACCTACCGGCTTGAATTCCAAGTCAGTATAATGCTTTGGAATATATTCATCCTGCGGCGTTACTTGCTGTGCCATTGCACCAGAAAAGTCAAAACTTACCAGTGCAAAAGTAAGACAAACCAGTAACGAGTAAACCAATCTTTTCACTTTTTTGTTGTACCTTTTTCTTTTAATCATCCCGTCTTTCTCTCTTTCACAGAATAAAGTAATTGGGCATTGAGAAATAGTTAGGAGTAGGGAGTAGGGAGTAGGGAGTATTGAGTAGGGAGTATTGAGTATTGAGTATTGAGTATTGAGTATTGAGTATTGAGTATTGAATTAGAAATTGGGAATTGGGAATTAGGAATTAGGAATTAGGAGTGCGAGCGTCTCGCTCGCTATTTAACTACACTCTCTACCCCCTCTACCCCCTCTCCCCCTCTCCCCCTCTCCCCATCTCCCCATCTCCCCCTCTCCCCCATCCCCTCTCTAACTAGCTGGTTTCTTCGGCAACAACTTACCAACGGTGCGATTTTCAGCCGTGAAAGTTTCTTTAGCAACGCGCATGACATCTTCAGCGTTTACAGCTTCAATTTTTTGTAACTGTGCAAATAAATTCTTCCAAGAACCCGTTTTGACTTCATATTCTAATAGCTGCTGCGCCATACCCATATTAGAATCGAGGGAACGCAATAATCCCGCACGGGCATTAGTTTTGACTCGTTCCAATTCTTCGGCAGATACTGCCTGTGTTTTTAAAGCTTCAATTTGTTCTCGTAACGCTGCTGCTACCTCTTCAACAGTATGTCCCGGTGCAGTTAAAGCGTAGAACAGCATTAAGTTCGGATATTTATCTCCGGGAAAACCACTAAAACCTTGTGCCGCGAGTGCTAATTGCTGCTTTTCTACCAAAGACTTATATAGCCGCGAAGTACGTCCATCACTGAGTAAACTAGCAATAATGTCATAAACTGCATTATCTGGATCGTTAAGGCTCGGACGGTGATAACCTTCTAAATACCAAGGTTGAGAAGGTAAATTTAAAGTAAATTCTTGTTCTTGAGTTTGTTTTGGCTCTACTGGAAGTTGCTGCTCTGGTTTGGGTTTAGCTTCATAACGCCCAAAGTAAACTTCCGCCATTTTCTTAACTTCAGCTGGTTTGACATCTCCGACGACAGCAACTGTAAGATTACTCGGTACGTAGTATTTTTCAAAAAACTGCTGCACGTCTTGGGTTGTCAAATTGCGAATATCTTTGTCGTAACCAATTACCGGGCGTTTGTAGGGATGTTTTTGAAAAGCAGTATCGTTGAACTTTTCAATCATTTGTCCGATGGGGGAATTATCTACCCGCATCCGTCTTTCTTCTAAAATTACATCTTTTTCCTTATAAAACTCGCGTCGCAACACGGGATTGAGAAAACGTTCCGACTCCAAAGACATCCACAGTTCTAACTTATTCGCAGGAAAACTGTAAAAATATTTAGTAGCTTCTGTAGAAGTAGTGGCATTTAAACCTACACCTCCAGCTTGTTCGACAATTCTACCGAACTCATTTTGCTTAACAGTTTTACGAGCTTCTTCCTCTAATTTTTGCAACCTGGCTTGTAATTGAGCAACTTTATCTTTTTGTCCAGATGCTTGTGCTTGCTGAATTTGGGCTGCCACTTTATCTATACTATTGAGCAACCTTTTTTCACGTGCGTAATTTACGGTACCAATTTTATCCGTACCTTTAAAAGCTAAATGCTCCAGAAAATGTGCAACACCAGTCTTTCCATCGGGTTCATCCACGCCACCGACATCAGCATAAGTAACAAAAGAAACAACAGGTGCTTGAGGTCGTCGTAAAACAATGAACTTCATGCCATTGTCTAACTTAAACTCGGTTAAATTTTCAACAACCCGATCTAAATAAGGTTGAATCGAAGTTTGATTAGATGTTGGGGTTGGAGTTTGAGCAAATGCGACTCCTGGTAAAAACTCCCAACAGAAAACTAATGCTAAAAGTAGTGCGACTAGCCGACGTGAGAAATTTCCCATAATTCACCTTTTATTTGCTTTCATTAGCGGTTGGGGGTAATCTTCGAGAATTGAATATTGTAGCTCTTACAAAGCGTGCAGTATAGCATTTGCCGCGCTTTGTAAAAGTCTGAGAGTTTTATTGCATTTTCTCGAATGCATTCAGAATCATCTCGTTTGATAAACTATAAACGATATATTTAACTACGAATTGTCTTCCCGTCTGAGTAAATTCACAGCCACTTAGAGCCACAAAAAAAGAAATCAACCCTTAAGGCATTAATCTTGTATTAAGGATTTAGTGCAAATTGTACTTAACGTTAGACAATAATCCTACAGATGCAGTTCCAGACAACTCACTACTATAACCAATATTATGCGGGCTTTTAAATCTCCTCCCCCAGAAACACAAACACGCGATCGCATTTTGCAAGCAGCACAAAAATTGTTTGCGGCTCAAGGGTTTGACGGTACTACCACCCGCGACTTAGCGCAAAAAGCTGGCATTGCTGAAGGAACCCTATTCCGTCATTTTTCTAATAAAAAAGCAATCTTAATTGAAGTTGCAACCGCCGGATGGGTAGATATTCTTACAGATTTACTCACCGAATTAAGCGAAATGGGTAGCTACAAAGCCGTAGCCCAAGTCATGCGCCGTCGGATGTGGAATTTACAAAAAAACGCCGACATCATGAAAGTTTGTTTTATGGAAGCCCAATTTCATCCCGAATTGCGCGATCGCATTCAAAAAGAAGTCATCGACAAAATGACTCATGTTGCCGAAGCTTTTTTTCAATCGGCAATGGACAAAGGAATCTATCGTAAGACAGATGCGAAACTCGTCGCTCAGGTATTTTTGGGAATGTTCGCCGTCGCAGGTTTTTCCCACGAAACTCTTATGGAACCCGACGCTTCCCCCCAAGAAAAACAGAAAATGGCAGAAGGATTAGCTGACATATTTCTGAATGGGGTATTGGAAAAAGAGTAAAAAGTAAGGAGTGAGGAGTTAAGGAATTAAGAATTAGGAATTAAAAGTTTGGAATTAAAACCTAACCGATCGATATTCAATATGCAAGTTTCATAACTCATAACTCATAACTCATAACTCATAACTCATAACTCATAACTCCGGTGGTTCTAACTCACAAGTTTTTAGCTTCCTGAATCCATTGTTGCACTTGCTCGACTGGGGGACATAAATCGCGTCGCTGTAAGGTTGCTACTTGCAAACGTAAAATTTGCCTGTGCAGTCGATGAGCGGGAGTAGTCAGCAACTGCATCACCGAAGCAACACCAGCATGCAGCAACAATCCACAATGTTGGATTCCCACACCGGGAATCCGAGCCAAATCTGCTAAGGCAATGCATTTATTGACAAACTGGACGTTAACTTGTAATTTCTTTGCCAATATCAACTTTTCTTCTAAATTTTTTCCTTGCTCGATCAAAGCTAAAGTACTTGTAACGCCGCAATTCTTCAAATTATCAATTTCATCTTGACTCAATCCCGGCAATTCCTCAATTAACCAGTTACTCTCTTTAACACCACTAATTTTAGTTCTCAAAGACATATCAGTTATTAATTATTAGTTAGAAATTAAAAGTTAGAAGTTATAAGTTAAAAATTCTACCTTCCCTACCCACTGTAACGTTATTTTGAATCCCAAATTATTAAACCATGACAACAACTTCTACTTCCAATTCCTTAGCAGAAATTTTGCGTCAAAGAAGGGAAAAATTAGCCAAATTAATTGACTTTCCGGCAATTTTATGGTCTGGAAGTCCTAGCCCTCGTAATTTTAGCGCAAATATCTTTCCGCATCGTCCTAGCAGTCATTTTCTCTACTTTGCCGGATTACCTTTGCAAAACGCGGCGATTCGCTTAGAAGCAGGTAAACTGCAACTATTCATGGATAATCCCGCACCAAGTAGCGCCCTTTGGCATGGAGAAACGGCAACCCGCGATGATATTGCCGCACAAATTGGTGCAACGGAAGCTTACCCAATGGCATTAGAATCGCATTTGCAAGGTGTGGCGACAATTCCCGTACAGGATGCAGCTTCATGGACGCAACAGTCACAATTGTTAGATAGATGGATTTTACCGCAGCGATCGCCAGAAAATATCGACCTAGAATTAGCCAAAGCCATTGTAGAATTGCGCCTTACCCACGATGAAGCGGCTTTGAGTGAAATAGCCTGCGCGATCGCCGTTACTGTAGAAGCGCATCTTGCCGGTATGGCGGCGACATCCACAGCTAAAACAGAGGCACAAGTAAGAGCGGCGATGGAAGCGGTTATCATCGCCCACAATATGACTACTTCCTATAACAGTATCGTCACCGTGCGCGGGGAAGTATTGCACAACCAAAGTTACGAAAATTCCCTGCAACCAAACGATTTACTGCTTGCCGATGTTGGTGCAGAAACTCGCACGGGTTGGGCTGCTGATGTAACTAGAACTTGGGCTGTCAGCGGTAAATTTTCATCTACCCAAAGAGATATTTATGATGTAGTTTTAGCCGCACATGATGCCTGTATTGACAAAATAAGTCCCGGTGTCGAATACGAAGATATTCATCTTTGTGCTTGCAGAACGATCGCCGAAGGTTTAGTAGATTTAGGCATTTTGCAAGGGAATCCCGAAGAATTAGTAGATGTAGATGCTCATGCCTTGTTTTTCCCCCACGGAATCGGTCATTTACTCGGTTTAGACGTGCATGATATGGAAGATTTGGGAGACTTAGCAGGATACGAACCAGGAAGGGAAAGAAGCGATCGTTTTGGTTTGGGTTATTTACGTTTAAATCGACCTTTACGTCCTGGAATGTTGGTAACAATTGAACCCGGTTTTTATCAAGTCCCGGCGATCGTAAATAACTTACAAAACCGCGAAAAATTTGGCAAATACGTCAACTGGGAACGTTTATCTCAATTTAGCGATGTCCGAGGAATCCGCATCGAAGATGACGTTTTAGTTACCGATAACGGCACCGAAGTTTTAACCGCAGCTTTACCCACCCAAGCAGATGCTGTGGAACAATTAGCAGTTACCAATTTTTAGAAACTGTTGTATTTCATTTATTCTGACAGGTTCGTAGTAAGGGCTTCAGCCCCTCCGGATTCGGTAATATGAAGCGCTAAAGCGCTTACTACGAACCTTTATTACCAGTCAAAACTAATGGGACACAGTACTAGTAGTCGATTGCATTTAATTTGATAGGTTCGTAGTAAGAGTTTTAACTCTCTTATCTGATGATTTGTTACCTTGCATGGAAGGGCATTGGTTCCCTAAATCTGGAGCGCTAAAGCGCTTACTACGAACCTTTATTACCAGTCAATAATGGGACACAGTACTAGTCCAGTTAACAGTTACCAGTTTTTAGAATGTGTTGTAACAGCAGAAGTAATGTTAAATGTAGTTGGTTTGGATAACTTGGCAGACTATAGCGAATTTGTTTTTCAAACCAAAGTTATCGCCGATGCAACTGAAGCTTTTTCTAATTTAATTACTCTGGTTTCGTAATTAATCTTCAAAAATTGCACCTTCTCGCTTTAAATAAAGTCTGACATCTTCGCTAATGCCTATATTCTTGCCAAAACGAGCATTTTTAACTTTTGCATTGAAGAAGTTGGTATTAGTTAAATTTGTTTGTCTCAAATCCGTATTATATAGATTGGCATTTTCAAGGCTGGTATTTTCTAAGTTAGCTTTTTCTAAACAAGCTTGACTTAAATTGGCATTTTTCAAGTTAGCGTTATCTAGCTGGGCACCCTTCAAATTAACCGATTCTAAATTAGTTTCTTTTAACTTAGCCGTACATAGTTGAGCATCTTTAAGAATGGCGCGAGTTAAGTTAGCATTATTCAGTTTGACATTATTCATATAGGCACCAGTTAAGTCAGCATTAATTAACTGAGCATTAATTAACTGAGCATTCCACAAATAAGCTTGATTAAGTTTGGCATTACACAAATTAGCGTTGATTAATTTAGCATCGCTGAGATTTGCACTTACTAATTGGGCACCGATTAAACGAGCATCATTAAGCGTAGCCGTACTAAGATTGGAATCTGTTAAATTAGCGTTATTTAGATTCGCCCCCGTTAACTTAATGCTGTTAAGATTAGCTCCCATCAATTGAGCATTTACTAATTTGGCATCCCGCAAATCAGCTTCGCTTAAGTCAACTCCGATTAACTGAGCATCTGTCAAATTAGCACCATTTAATTCCACGCCACTCAAATACATATCGTTGAGATTAACGCCAATTAACTGAACCTCTTTTAAGTCAGCAAAGATGATGCTTAAACTACTAGGATTTTTACCCCGTGCAATTTGACTTAGTATTTTTTCTCGGATTTGTTGCTGTTCGTCTGCATTACTAGATTCATCAGTTTCACTGACAGCTTCAGCTAAATTTTGATTTTCCTTATCCATCATCTTTTTTCTATTCCAAAGTATATTTGCAAGCCTAAAAATTAAACTAATAATTAAACTTAAAGCAATTCACAATCTTGATGTTTTTTCTTTGGTTGCTAATCATAAAAATATATAGCCGATCGCGATCGCAGCTATTTGCTGAAATAAAAAATGAATTACAAAATATTTTTTTATAGTTGACTATATTCCTATTTAGAAGTTCTCTTTATTAAACAAGTTTTATCAAATGCGATCGATCAAAATAACAAATGATAATTTTTTAGAGCAAAGCTTCTATTGTTTCGTTAAATAATGTCAAAAATCGGAGAATTTTTTATTCAATTATTGTGAATAACGAAGATCGTACATATATATAGCGCTTCGTAGTACATAAGATAAGTTTATCTAATAAACATTTGAGTTGTATTTATTTTATCATGAAAAGGAAAATACATAGATAGTATATTTCACTTATCGTTAGTAGGGTATAAAATCTGATATAATGATAATCTTTTTTGCAGTAGCTATTTATAACAGTTGAAATTGAAATAAATTTGATTTTGCCAAGTTCCTCTCAGAGATAAAGCAGGCGTAACTAAAGCCTATTAGCTGGCGTTCGTGCGTTTAGCAATTAAAAACTATTAAGCTGTTAGGTAGCGCTTTTTTATGCTGGCTGACTAATAGAAATCGAATTATGTTTGAAGCACTAGCCGATCGTTTAGAATCTACCTGGAAAAAGCTCCGGGGACAGAATAAAATTTCTCAATCCAACATTCAGGACGCTTTGCGGGAAGTACGCCGCGCTTTGTTGGAAGCGGATGTCAATCTCCAGGTAGTTAAAGAATTTATTAGCGAAGTTGAAGCCAAGGCACAAGGGGCTGAGGTGGTAAGTGGGGTACGTCCGGATCAGCAGTTTATCAAAATAGTTCATGACGAACTAGTAAATGTGATGGGGGAAACCAATGTCCCCTTGGCGCACAATGAAGTTGCACCCACAATTGTGTTGATGGCTGGTTTGCAAGGTACTGGTAAAACCACCGCTACAGCTAAGTTGGCATTACACCTGAGAAAATTAGAACGCAGTTGTTTGATGGTGGCAACAGACGTTTATCGTCCGGCTGCGATCGACCAATTGATAACTTTAGGTCAACAAATCGACGTGCCGGTATTTGAACTGGGAAGCGACGCGAATCCAGTTGAAATCGCACGTCTTGGTGTAGAACGTGCCAAAGCGGAAGGCATTGATACCGTAATTATTGATACCGCCGGTCGTCTGCAAATTGACGAAGACATGATGGCGGAATTAGCCCAGGTTAAGCAAACCGTCCAGCCTCATGAAACGCTGCTGGTAGTGGACGCAATGACTGGTCAAGAAGCAGCAAATTTGACTCGTACCTTCCATGAAAAAATCGGTATTAGCGGTGCAATTCTAACCAAGTTGGATGGTGATAGCCGTGGTGGTGCGGCGCTGTCAGTAAGAAGAATTTCCGGTGCGCCAATTAAGTTTGTCGGTGTGGGTGAAAAAGTCGAAGCCCTGCAACCGTTTTATCCCGACAGAATGGCATCGCGGATTCTGGGAATGGGCGATGTATTAACCCTGGTAGAAAAAGCCCAGGAAGAATTTGACCTCGCCGATGCCGAAAAAATGACAGAGAAAATGCTGTCAGCGAAGTTTGATTTTACCGACTTTCTCAAACAGCTGCGTTTGCTCAAAAATATGGGTTCTCTCGGAGGCATCATGAAGATGATTCCGGGGATGGGCAAAATCTCTAACGAACAGCTAGAACAAGGGCAATCTCAGCTTAAACGCTCCGAGACAATGATTAGTTCCATGACTCCGGAAGAACGGAAAAACCCGGATTTATTAGCGAGTTCTCCCAGCAGAAGGCGAAGAATTGCCAAGGGATGCGGTGAACCTAAGTATAGAGAAAAAGATGTCAGCAAGCTGGTGAGCGACTTCCAGAAAATGCGAACCATGATGCAGCAAATGGGACAAGGTAACTTCCCAGGAATGCCGGGAGGCGGAATGTTTGGTGGTGGTGAAATGGCTGCTGGTGGAAATCCTGCTGCACCCGGATGGCGTGGCGGCGCAGGCAGTAAAAAGAAACCGAAAAAGGAAAAAAAGAAAAAAGGTTTCGGTACGCTTTAGTTAGCAGTTAGCAGTTAGCAGTTAGCAGTTAGCAGTTACCAGTTTTAACCTTTAACATGCAGACCTTTCTTCAACCTTACTTCCCTTTAGTGGTGAAAACGGTGGTAAACATCATTAAGAAACCACCTATCAAAATGAATAATGCGATTCCTGCTGTAACTAAATCGAGTACGTTGGTATCCATAATTGGTTGCGATTGGCTAATTGATTTTTGCTATTAGTTAATAGTTTAAAACGACTAAAGAAAGTAAATATTCCCGGTTTGTTGAAAAAGCCGGGTTTCTCAATCTTTACGAATTATTTAGATAACTCAAAATTAATTCAAAAATCTACCCCACGCTTAGGTTCTACTCCATCATTGGCGTAATGCTTGTGACAGTAGACTTCAGAATGTACGCTGGCTAGTTCAAAATATTCTGGCTGATTTTGGCAACGTCCGGTGATAATTACTTCTGTATGGCGAGGTTTGCGAAGTAAAATTTGCATTATTGGCTCTACTGGAAGTAATTCTAAATCTACTGTGGGATTGAGTTCGTCAAGAATTATTGTTTTATACAATCCAGAAGCTATGGCAGTTTTGGCTATTTCCCAACCTCTTTCGGCTTCTATGTAGTCCAATTCTTGCCGAGAATTACGCCATACGATCGCATCTCTACCGCAGCGTTGATGATCTACTACTTCGGGATAAGATTGCTGCAATGCCGCGATTGCTTCATCTTCGGTGTATCCGCTACCACCTTTGAGCCACTGCATAATTAATACGCGGGTGGAACCGGGATGATTGATTCCTCTACCGATGGCTTTTAAAGCTTTACCTAAAGCGCTAGTAGATTTTCCTTTACCCGAACCAGTATATATTTCAATGCCTTCCAAGCCATGTCGTTGGGCTGCGGAATGGTGTTGCGGTTTCATTTCTGAATGTAAATCGGCGATATCTAATAATTCTGGTGGCGCACCTCTTCCCGTGGCAATAATTTCTAATTCTTCAGGTTTGGATTTTAAAGTTTTTACTACTTCATTAACCTCTAATAAACCTAAATCTAATACGGGGTTGATTTCGTCCAATACAACAACTGAATACAACCCCGATGCGATCGCACCTTTGGCGACATCCCAACCTCTTGAAGCCTCATGTTTATCGAAGGCGATAATTTCATTCTTGTCAAAAAATTCTGCCCTACCAGTACGTACTTGATCGATTAAGTGAGGAAAACCTCTTTGTAAAGCCGTAATAGCCCCATCTTCGTCATAATCTCTTTCTGGTCCTTTAAGAAACCGTAGCAATAAAACGCGATTGTAGTTATTTAAATTCTTGATACCTAAACCAATTGAACGTAAAACTACTCCTAAAGCAGCTTGTGACTTACCTTTTCCCGCGCCATCATAAACGTGAATTTGACCTTTAAGCCTGACGGGGCGCAATTGTGCCGTGCGAATACCGATGCCGTTCCTTGTCATCTCAACCCGTTTTAGATGTAATGTGGCAGTCTTTTATCTTACCGAAAGTCATGTAGCATCAGAAAGCGATATTATTTTTTTTTATTTATAGGCAAAAAATAATCTCGATTAAAACCATTTTTCTATATATTTATAATATTTTAAAGTCTCTAAGTTTTTATACTTTGTACATTAGTACTAAGACTGAGAATTTATTTTTACCTTTTGAAAGCCAAAATAGAAGCCGATTTAACTATTTAACTAAAATATGTTTATCTGAGTCATAATATCTTTTTGATTATAATAGTCGGCTATCTTGTTGTTTCGTCTGTCTTTTCCAACTCAGACAATAACGGTAAAATTGCATAATCTTTCTTGCTTTAAACAATTCTTTACCTTTATGGTAGTTCCAGTATAAAAAATGGTAAAAGACATAAATAACGTTTAATATATTTCTGCTATGGGAATCCGTATTGATTTCTGAAGAGCGCAAGCTTGGCAAAGCCATATCATTCGTAGGGGTTGGGGAACGCACGACTATTCAATGCCGCATAAACTTTATACTTCAAAAGTAGTACAAAATTATACATTTAGTGAAGGTTGTAAGCGTATGTTAGACTTTGACTTTTTACCGTCTTTCCGAGTTTTTCCTTTTGGCGTAATCTTATTTGACTTTCTATTTATATTAATAGCGATTCCGATAGAGGCATACATTTTTAACAAGAGATTAAAGTTCGATAAAAGAACTAGTACTTTTTACGCTATCTCCATAAATGTCTTTTCCAACGCCATCGGTTGGATAGTTTTCTTTTTAGTAGAGCCAACTAGTTTTTTCAATGATTACAAAATACAGATGATTAGTTTTTTATTGTATAACCGCTTAGACGGTAATATGTATGGTGGTATTGTTATGGGCGCTTTTACTATTTTCTTTGGAACATTAATGGTGAAATTTTTATTGTTAAAACTGTTCGTTTTAGCATTGAGCGATCCCGGACAAAAAAAGTCGGAAGAAGAACAGCTTGAGTCGGTTATTTTTGGGAGAAAATCGCGTCGGGGTTATAAAAGAGCATGGCAAAATACAAGTTTGTTTACGACGACATTAATAGCTAATTCACTTAGTTATAGTGCGATTACATTAGTTGTATTATTTCGTATATTTGCTCGGGAAAATACTATTTAGCCTGTACTCGATCGCTTAGTTAACTTTCTTTAATTGTGAGATGATAGTAAATCATTAGGAGGAATAAATGGGCATAGTAAAGGAGACTCTGGATTTAGTTGGACTATCGGTTTTATTGGATTTTTTTAAAGAAGTTATTGAACGGATTAAAAAGTTCTTTATACCGCCAAGAGCTTATTCTTGGCAGACATTAATTTATCTAAGTTTGTTTTCTTGGCTAATGTCATCTTTAGCTTCTGATGGTCCAGTTCAAGACATTATTGCATTTTTTGGTTGGGTATTTTTAATAGCTGGTACTTCTTGGTATACCACCGATAAACCTTTGTATATTCCCGGTACCATTATGCCAGTTGGAGCAGTAATAACAGGAGGTATAGTCAGCATTTTTGCTTTTCAGCAAGACGAGCAGCTTATGGCTAGAACGATTATTTTTTGGCCTACAATATCGGCTTTAATTACTGCTGTGCCCGAATTTTTTGAAGGAAGCGGTACCGATGTTAAAACTCAACTGCCACCATTAGAAGACCGGGAAAGTGTGATAGTTTTAATTGGCAGCTGTATGTTGTTAAGCTGCTGGTTAAATCTCTACGGATTGACAGATGGATGGTTAAAAGAATATCCCAGCGTTAGATATCCGCTTCCTAGAGATGAAGTTACCCAACGCAATGATTTATTAACAGTATTCAAACCTGAAGATGAAATCCCTAAAAACGGGGTTGTAATTCTACAAAATCTTCAGCCAGCAGTAGAAACAGCGTTAGATGGACAATCTTGGTCTAAAGTTGAATCATGGTTACAAAATGCAAATCGGAATGTTAGCAGACTTGGTAGAAAAGTTATAAATATTCATTTGAAGGAGTTTGAAGAAAAAGAGTTTTGGAAAGCTAAAGCCACTGTAGAGAATATCGATCCAAAAGATTATAATTCTGGATACAGATTAAATTTATTTAGCGTTTGGGAAGGTCCGAGTGCCGTACCCGATGGATATTATCTCAAAAAGTCATGCCAAATTGAACCTATAGCAGAGTCTATTGATATCATTAACGCTCGATCTGAAAGATTAGCTGTTGCAGAATTAGAGTGTTCGCGAAAAATTACCTACATTGAAGGAAAACCTCCCCAAAAGTAGAGTCGCTTTCATGTAGCTACTAATTGACAATTAACAAATGATAATCCATAACTGATCAGTGATGCAGAACTAATTCTTAAATCAACATGAATGTAAATAGAATATTTGCGATCGCCAACAATGGTTTTCGAGAAGTAGTGCGCGATCGCATTCTGTACATTATCGGTTTTTATGCAGTTATTTTAGCGGTTGCAGTTAGTTTGCTACCGCAATTAGCAGCAGCTACGGAAGATAAAATGTTTTTAGACTTGGGCTTGGCGGTGATGAGTGTCTTAAGTCTAATTGTTGCAGTATTTGTAGGTACGGGATTAATTAACAAAGAAATAGAGAAACGCACTATTTTGATGTTAATTGCTAAACCCGTAAGTCGAAATGAATTTATTGTTGGTAAATATTTAGGTTTATCGGCTGTGTTAGCGTTGCTCGTCGCTGCGATGAGTGTTATTTATCTGATATTTTTACAATTAAACAACATCAGTTATTCAGCGACAAGTATTATCATCAATGCTATTTTTTTAATATTGCAGCTATCTTTGATCGGCGCTGTAGCTATAACATGGGGTGTATTTACAGGTACATTATTAGCAACAGCTCTAACATTTGCAGTATATTTAATGGGAAATATAACCCAAGATTTACTCAAACTGGCTCGTATTAGCGAAAATCCCGGACTAGAAAGAATAACTCAAGGTTTATATTTACTAATACCCGATTTATCGCGTTTAGATTTCAAAAACGAAGCTGTTTATGGTTTATCGGCGTTACCCGATTCTACAACATTACTTGTTAATGCTGGCTACAGTTTGGTTTACACTGCCATGCTTCTGGCAATAGCAGCTTTTATTTTTTCGCAAAGGGAATTTTAGAAGGATTGCGCCTCGTTAGGAATTAAGACTCAGAAGTCAGAATTTGAATTGAGAAACCCAGTTTTTGAGAAAACCGGGAATATAAATCCTTACATATCAAATAAAGCAAAAAAGTTGAAGTTGTTTAATTCTACCATCAGGCATAATTGCTTCGTCTAAATTAGCGTTACTTAAGTTTGTTTCTTGTAAATTTGCTTCTGTTAAGTTTGCTTGTGTTAAATTCGCCCAAGCTAAATCAGCCCCTTTTAAATCGGCTTGATTTAAATTTGCTTCTAATAAATTCGCACCACATAATCTTGCTTGTTGAAGATTAGCTTGGAACAAATTAGCTTCTATTAAAGATGCTTCTATTAACTGAGCTTCACTTAAATTTGCTTTTTGTAAATTGGTATCGCACAACGAAGCTTCTTGAAAATTGCTACCGCAAAGATTTGCACCTGAAAAAATTGCACCACATAAAGAAGCTTGTCTAAAATCGGCATTAGTTAAATTAGCTTCACGAAAAGATGCTTCGTGCATATGAGCCTCTCGCAAACTAACTTGAGTTAAATTTGCTCGATCTAATTTTGCATTAGTCAGAATTGCTCCATTTAAATTAGCATTACGTAAATTTGCTCCCGTAAAGTTGATTCCACTCAAATCAACCTCTCTCAAATCAATTCCGCTTAAATCGTATCCGCTAAAGTCTCTTTGTCCAAAACTATCGGTAATTTGACTTAATACGAATTTTTGCTTGTCAGCGCGATCGCTCATATTATTTTCCCCACGTATGTAATATTTTTAAAATCGTCATCCTGACAATTACTGTATTTCGAGGGTACACCCTAAAACCAAAATATTTAAATAATCAATTTTAAATTTTTTGCAAAATATTCGTAAAAGAATCTACAAGTACTTAAAAATAGCTGGTTTAGAGATAATTGATTTGTCAAAGCATGATGATAAAATCACCAAACTTTGATAAATAAAGTCATATAAATCTATAAAGTCACGAGATTATGACTTCTTTTTTGTTTTAATTTTAACTAGATCGATTGGTTATGATGCTATTAACTTAAGGTAAAACTTAACAATCAAAAATATATTGATACTTGGATCTAAATTTATGGAAATTATAATTAAAATTTAATGTTAAATTAACCAGGGTGTTATAAATAACTTGCGATCGATTTGCACGACTAAGGATGTTTGTAGCAGAAAAGATTTGCATTAAATAAATATCTTCTTGCCCTATACAAACAAAGCCCCATCCTTATAGGGTGAGGGCTTTTTAGAAAATTGCTATAGACTTAACTAACTTTCTCGATCCCAAGTTCGTAATTGAAAATAAACCAACACCATTGTTATTGCGAGTAATACAGTTGCTGCTGCTGCTGCATAACCGAAATCAAATTGACCAAAAGCTTCTTGGTAAATGTAATAAACCAGTAAATTTGTAGAATTTAAAGGACCACCGCCAGTAATGACGTAAACTTGCTCAAAACTGCGTAAAGTGAAAATAACGGTGGTTATCGTTGTAAATATTAAAGTCGGTCGTAATCCCGGTAAAGTAACGTACCAAAATTGCTCCCAACTGTTAGCACCATCAAGTTCTGCTGCTTCATAACGACTAACTGGAATAGCTTGCAAACCAGCTAGAAACACTACCATATTAAAGCCAAGCTGCTTCCAAATACTTAATAAAATTATGACTGGCATTGCCCATACAGTACTACTCAACCAAGATATAGACTCAATGCCAATACTATTTAAAAGTGCATTAACCGGACCATCATTTTGAAATAACCAGCGAAATCCCAAACCAGCAGCAACTAAAGAAATAATTGAAGGTAAAAAATAGGAAGTTCGTAAAAATCCCCGCAAGATTATAGAGCGGTTTAACAATACAGCTAATCCCAAAGGAATAACAATACTGGGTATAACCGTAGCAATTGTAAAATAAGCTGTATTCCAAATAACTTGTGAAAAATCAGGATTAAGTATTAAACGTAAATAATTTTTTAATCCTACCCAAGTTACACCGTCTTTAGTAAAACTACCATTAGTGAAGCTGAGGTAAAACAAATAGCCAATCGGACCGATGACAAATACTCCTAAGAGTATGAGTGCGGGAGCGAGGAAAAACCAAGCTGCAAAAGTTTCATTGTCTAGTAGCTTTTGGAAAGAATAGGAAGACTTAGTATTTTGCTGCATGGGGTGCGGTTCTAGAGGGGCGTAAAGTTATTTTACAGAAATGTCCAGTGTCTATACACAGTTGAAAAATAATAAGAGTGACATTATTTATAATTCTTAATGCCCGATGTCCGATCGAATTAAGTTAGCATAATTGGAAATGTAGTAAAGTGCTGCTATGACTCAAGCACAAAATCAAATCCGCTGGACAATTGCCGATTTAGAAGTTTTAGCCGCTGACGAATGGAAACGTTACGAGATAATTGACGGAGAATTATTTGTGAGCCGCGCTCCACATATTCGTCACCAAGAAGTTGGTGGACGTATTTATGCTAATATCTTTAACTGGTCAGAACAAACAAATTTAGGTCAGCCCTTTTTCACTCCCGGAATTATATTTTCCGATGCTGACAACGTTATTCCTGATGTAGTTTGGATTAGTAACGAAAGATTAGCGCAATTAGTTGATGATGAAGGGCATTTAACAGGTGCGCCGGAATTAATTGTTGAAGTTCTTTCTGTGGGAAATACAAATGAAAGACGCGATAAAGAAGCCAAATTAAAACTTTATTCTCTTAAAGGGGTTAAGGAATATTGGATCGTAGATTGGCGGTTGCGACAAATAGAAGTTTATCGTCGTGAAAATGCTCAGTTGGTGTTAGTCGCGACGCTGATGGAAAACGATGAAATTACTTCGCCAATTCTACCGGGGTTTAATTGTAATATTCAGCAGTTTTTTAATTGATAGCCTTAAGCAACTTCATTGCAGAAAAGTTTACAGCAAATAAGCCAGAGTTTTTTATTACCGAGTCGAGTACCAAATATCCAGTAGTGAGAATTTCTGGAGACTTAAACCCCGGTAAAAGCTAAATCATTTTTTGATTATTATTGCAGAAAGTTAAGAGCAGCTAGATTTTATTCATACTGTACATTTCCACAAATATGGTGCGTTACGGCAATATCAACATTATCTTTACTAACAAAAGTTTTAACGCCGTAACATACCCTACAATGTAACTCTCTTTGGTACCCAATTTTCTTTCTTTTGAGAGATTACAGTTTGAGCCGCGACAGCGTAAGGTTCCCTATATAAGACGCGATCGCAAAGGTGACAAAATAATGGGAAACCTGAAGCAACAGAAATGTGATGCCTGTACTGGTGATTCACCTGCTGTCACAGAAGAAGAGATAAGCAAGCTCCATTCAGAAATTCCGGAATGGGAAGTTAAAGAAGAAAACGGGGAAAAGCGTTTAGAAAGAGTTTTCAAATTTAAAGACTTCAAGTCAGCTTTGAACTTTACCAATAAAATCGGTGAAGAAGCGGATAATCAAGAACATCATCCGGCTTTACTCACCGAGTATGGCAAAGTTACCGTCATGTGGTGGACTCATGCTATCGGAGGCTTACACCGCAATGACTTTATCATGGCAGCTAAAACAGACGATATTGCTGCAAAATCAAAATAAATGTCAATCGAAAAACTACGCCAAGAATATTTGTACCTCACAAACGAGGTGCTTCCAAATCTTGCCAGACAGCGTAAGTTTCCCGTGCGATTTAACCACTGCTTTCAAAGAATAATTCTTGATAATATATTCGGTTGTTGTTGGTACGATGTTCTCGATAAACGTCAAGGAGCAGCATACCAACAGCTAAATGCAACTCAACTAGAAAAAGCAATTTCTCTAGCCAAAGCAATCATTTCCCAACCAGACGAATACATTCAGCTGCTAAATCATAATAGCTTGCAGTGGCGAGGAAAACTGAAGAATAAATCGTAGATAGATGACAAAATAAACCATTAACTAGGTAAAATTAACTGGTCACTGAATACTGGTCACTGATTATGTCAAAAGCAACTTGGAATGGTACAGTTTTAGCCGAAAGCGATAAAACCGTTGTCGTAGAAGGAAATCATTACTTTCCTGAAGACTCAATTAAGAAAGAATACTTTAAAGAAAGCGATAAGCATAGTATGTGCCCTTGGAAAGGTACCGCTAATTACTACAACATTGAAGTTAACGGAGAAGTTAACAAAGACGCTGCTTGGTATTATCCCAGTGCCAAAGAAAAAGCGAAACACTTTGAAAATTATGTCGCTTTTTGGCGTGGTGTAAAAGTCGAATAATCACAATAATGTAGAGACGCGATACATCGCGTCTTTTTCGTTAATTAATTAACTATAAATCAATTTAATAAAACTATTCATGCGTCGCGATTCAATTTTCTACAAGCTTTTTCAACAATCTCCCAGTTTACTATTTGAACTATTGACAAATCCTCCAATAAATGCAGAAGCATATCGATTTGATTCCGTAGCCGTTAAAGAACCAAAATTTGAAATTGATGGGGTATTTCTGCCACCAGAAAATGAAAGTAATAGAGTTGTTTATTTCTCAGAAGTACAGTTTCAAAAAGATGAACAACTTTATGAGCGGATATTTGCAGAATCTTCCTTATACTTTTACCGCAACCGTGCCAAGTTTAGCGACTGGCAAGCAGTAATAATTTATCCATCCCGTAACATCGAGCAAAGTGATATTTATCCCCATCGCTCATTTCTTAACGGTGGGCAAGTGCATCGAGTTTATTTAGATGAATTGGGAAATATTCGTCAACTACCTTTATGGGTAGCATTGATGGTGTTAACTACTATTGATGAAGAGCAAGCACCAGAAGAAGCCAGATATTTGTTAACCAGAACCGATCGAGAAGTGCCATCACCAGCGAGTAGCGTAATAATAGAGATGGTTACGACGATTATGGTTTACAAGTTTGAACAACTTAGCCGAAGGGAGGTAGAGTCTATGCTAGGTATTACGTTAAAAGAAACAAGAGTTTATCGGGAAATTAAAGAAGAAGGAAGAGAAGAAGGAAGAGAAGAAATACGAGAAGCGATGGCTAATGCTATTTCTCGACAATTAACTAAGCGCCTTGGAACGCTTTCTGAGCAAATGCGCTCCTCAATTTCTGCTTTATCTGTGTCTGCTTTGGAAGATTTGAGTGAAGCATTGTTAGATTTTACGAGTTTAAATGATTTGCAATCTTGGTTGGAAGAGCGAACTGATTAATATTTTTGTATTATTCTATTGCCGATCGCTATTTTTGACTAAATATGTAGAGTTCTAATCAAGGTTCATAAAGAATAACAAATACCCCATGTACGTCGTAATTTCCCCTCAAGACACTCAATTGCCTCCCGGAACAGTAGTGAGAATGCCCGGAACATGGCAAGACAGCAATTGAGTGGGGAATAATGATAGATAAGAGCGAGCAACAGATTTTACAAAAGGGATTACAGATTCTTTTCTTGAACATGGAGCCATCCGAGGTTGCGCGGTTTTGGGCAGCGTGCAATCTAGGGAGTGGAGATTATCTTAAACTTAAGGATGAGCTTTTTGCTAAGGAATCTGTGGAAAGTTTGTATTCCAAGGTTTTAGAGTTTCAAGAGTTGAAGGATAAAAAATGATGAAAACTCGTAGCTTTACGGTAATTGTGTACAAGGAAGAAGATATGTACATTGCCGAATGTCCGGAAGTTGGCACGGCTTTTTCAAGGTGAAACCATTGAAAAAGCTGTTGCTGGACTTAAAGAAGCAACACGGCTCTACCTTGAAGAATTTCCTTTACCTGAAGCTACTCCGAGATTTATAACTAGCATTGAAGTTGGTTATGCGTATTCAGCAAATGAACCTAAGTCGTGAACTTCTCCTCTTGCTGCTTGTTCAATACCTTGTAATACCATTCCCAAAGCTTCTGGATTTTGCCATAACCATCGCTGTTTTTCTGGAATTTTTTCCATATCTATAGGATCTAATAGAATCTGTCCAGCATCGTTAGTTAATACTCGATAAACTTTTGTTTTAGCAGCTTCTCCTAATGTTAAGTTTCCTTGCTCATTTGTGAAGATAGCTTCTTTAATTACATAAAAATTTCGATTGCTAATTAACATTATTTAGTAGCAAAAATAAACTGCATAATTATTATAATTACAACTCAAATTTATGACTCCATCAACATCAACCGCAACGGCTCCAACCTCACATACCAAGGAAAAGGTCTATCTTTAATACAAACCCATTTATCCTTATAAATTTCCACTTGTAAATCGTAATCTTCCAAATCTCTACAAGGATAATTCAACTTCAAATAAACACTTACTCTATGCTGAGTTTCACTAATATCGGCAACCCAACAAGCAAAAGTATTTTCGCGATTTGGATCGTTAGTAAAAGTCAGATGATGGGCGCGTATTCCCAAGTATTTTAAATTATTAGGAATCGGTTCTACTACTTGTAAATTACAGTTCCAATCCACAGCTTTAACTGTACGATCGCTAACAATTTGAGCGCGAGAAATATTCTTACACTCAGTCACTTTGGCAACTACTAAATTTGCCGATCGCTCAAATATATTCTCTTTGGTGTCGTTAGCAATTACTTTCCCTTCTGACATCACCATAATATTATTACTAACCCGATAAGCTTCTTCTAATTTATGGGTAATAAATAAGGTTGCACCTTGATAAGAAGAAAGCACTTTTCTCAACAACTTTTCGATTTGGTTACGCAGATAAGTATCGAGTGCTGAAAGCGGTTCATCTAATAATATCGCTTCCGGTTCAATTACCAAAGCCCTTGCTAAAGCTACTCTTTGCTGTTGCCCCCCGGATATTTGGTGTGGATAACGGTTTTCTAAATCTTGCAACTGCATCATATCAATATATTGCCCTACTCTTGATATGCGATCGCCTTTTGGTATTTCTTGCAAACCAAAGCCAATATTTTGCGCTACAGTCATGTGTGGAAATAAAGCATAGTTTTGAAACAGAAAACCAATCCGACGTTTACGACTGGGAAGATTAATTTTGCGTTTGGCATCAAATAGAATTCTTCCATTTAAAACGATTCTTCCACGAGTCGGTTTTTCTAATCCAGCAATGCAGCGCAAAGTCAAACTTTTACCAGAGCCAGAAGCACCTAATAATCCTAAAGTATTTCGATCTGCGGTAAAATCAACCTGTAATTGAAAGCTTTTTAAATTCTTTTCAATATTAACTATAAGTTCTTTTCTACAATTATTATAAGTTTGAATATTAGACGAATATAATAATTCCTGCGAAGATACTTCCCGTTTATATTCTTTATGCGGGAAAGGAATACCACTAAAAGCAAAAATACCTGCATTCACCTTATTAATTCCTAACCCGCGCAGGCGGTGAATCCACCCCCGTGCGGAGGTTCCCTCCGTTGAGGGGAGTGGTGAATCCGAAGGAGTTTCGCTTGTGTAGCCGCGATTTATAATCGCCAGGTTTTTATCTATAGATATTGGCTTCTCAAAAAAATCAACATCCCCAAACCGCTCAAAAATCACAAAATTTATCAAACTTCTAATTAAATTTGCACTTCCATCTCTATTTTTAGAAATACGTTGCGATTCATCCCAAACGTGAATAGTAGCAATTACAGCTAAAGAAATCGCCACCATTATTAAAACCCAAATTAAAGCTTTACGCATATCGCCAGCTTCAGCAGCGAAAAAAATTGCGATCGGCATTGTTTGAGTTTTACCGGGTATACTTCCAGCTAACATTAAAGTTGCGCCAAATTCCCCCAAAGCTCTTGCAAAAGCCAAAATTGTCCCCGCGACAATTCCCGGATAAGCTAAAGGTAAAATAATTAGCCAAAATATTTTAAACTCAGAACTACCTAAAGTACGAGCGCAATTAATTAAATCGCGATCGATATGTTCAAAAGAGCTTAATACAGTCTTATACATTAAAGGAAAAGCAACTACCGTTGATGTAATAACAGTTGCTTGCCATGAAAAAATAACGCTAATATCCAACTGCATTAAAAATTGTCCTACCGGGCTATTAATGCCAAATAATAACAGCAGCAAAAACCCAACTACAGTAGGCGGTAAAACCAAAGGCAGAGTTAAAATACCATCAATTATTCCTCTAGCTTTGCCTTTATATTGCTTCATCCAACCTGCTGCGGCAATTCCCGCAAAAAAGGCGAAAACAGTAGCGACTAAAGCAGTTTTAAGAGAAATCCACAAGGGAGATAAGTCAAATTCCATACGCAGAGCCTGATGAAAAAGAGCGGTTTTATTTAAGCCCCCCTTAGATAAAGGGGGTTGGGGGGATCTAAACGTTTAGGATACTATTTTTTTATTTAATATTACATAAGTCCTAATATATTCGAGTTAACTTGCAATTTTAAAACCATATTTTGTAAAAACATCTTTCGCGCTGTTACTAAATAAAAACTGAATAAATTCTTTACTAATCTCTGGATTTTTACTACGTTTAATCGCCGCAACTGGATAAACAATCGGTTTGTGAGTATCTTCTGCTGCAACAGCCACAACCTTAATTTTGTTTGAGATTTTAGCATCTGTAGCATAAACAATGCCTGCATCAACATTACCCAATTCTATATAAGATAAAACTTGGCGAACATCTTTAGCAAATACGGTTTTAGGTTTAACTTGTTCGTAAATCTTCAGAGTAGTTAAAACTTGTCTTGCATATTGTCCAGCAGGTACGCTTTCTGGTTCTCCAATGGAAAATCTTTTGATATTAGAATTTGTCAACTGTTGGAAGTTAGAGATATTAGGAATATTATCTTTTTGCGGTACAATCAAGACAACATCATTTTTTAATAAGTTTTTACGAGTTTCTGGAAGTAAAAGATTTTTTCGATCTAACTCATCCATGAATTTCTCATTTGCCGAGATAAAAATATCAACTGGTGCCCCTTGTTTAATCTGTTGAGTTAAAGTACCACTACCAGCAAAATTATAAGTAATTTTAGTATTTGGCTGTTCTTCTTGATAAGCTTTTCCTACCTCTTCGATCGCATCTTGCATACTAGCAGCAGCCGATACCGTTAATGTTTGATTTGTAGTGGTGTTTGATGCGATCTGATTGCAACCAACAATTGTTAAAAATGAAACAAATATCCAAGCAGCTAAGCCAAAAAAACGTCTTTTATTTATTCTCTTCATTCGAGTTTGGCTTGAAACTAACGATGAAAAATACAGCAAGCCGATAGTTAATATTCATACATAAATCTTAAATCACATTCTGTATTAGAGATAACTGACGCGATCGCACAATACTTGTATTACAAATGTTCGTAGTTAAAACTAAAAAAAATGTAGAGACAAACCCATCTCTACAAACATATGGAAGCACAAACCTAATACTCTTTTTCATTAGTTTTGACAGGTTTGTAGTAAGGCTTAGGTTCCCCAAATCCGGAGCGCTAAAGCGCTTACTACGAACCTTTTTACCCATCAGAATTAATGAAATGAACTACTCCTAACCAACTGTAAACGCACCGACACTATCTTGAAGACGTTGAGAAATTTTCACGGTTTTTTGCAGTGAATGAGAAACTTCCTCGGAAGAAACTGTAGTACGCTGCGAGATGTCGGCAATATCTTTCATCAACTGACTAACTTCTTGAGATGTCTGTACTTGAGATGCGGTAGCTTCGGAAATCGATTTTACTAAAGAGTCAATTTGACGCGAAACTTGTAAAATCTCGTTTAAGGAATATTTCGCATCTTCAACAACGCGGGTTCCTTCTACTACGCTGCTAACTCCAACTTCCATTGACTCTACTAATTCGCTGGTTTCCCGCTGGATGTTTTCTACAACTTGCTCAATTTCTTTGGTTGCAGAAGCACTTCTGGCTGCTAGCTCTCCTACTTCTTCAGCGACTACCGCAAAACCTTGCCCTTCTTCACCCGCACGGGCTGCTTCGATTCCGGCGTTGATTGCTAGCAGGTTGGTTTGCATGGAAATTTGGTTAATTAATGCTACCACTCTACTAATTTCTTGTGTAGATTCACCCAAGCGTTTTACTTTTTTCGCAGTATCGCCAACGGTTTCTCGTAAATGAACGATATTTTCTACTGTTAAATCCATTGCCGTACCGCTTTTTGTCGCAGTATTAGCAGCAGAGTTAGCGACTACAGCAGCTTCACGAGCGTTTTGTGCTACTGCTTTCATCGAATAAGTCATGCTATCAACTGCATTTAAAGTACGGGTGATTTCCGCAGCCTGAGTTTTTGCTTCTTGTGCTAATTTACCGATCGCGCTAGAGTTAGCACCTAGAGAATCATTTACTTGGGAAGCTGAGGTTTTGACTTCCGTAACAATTTCTCGCAAACTTTCAACAATCGAGTTAAAGAAATCCGCAACGGTACCAATTTCCCCTTCAATTACATCAGCGCGTACCGTTAAATCGCCAGATGCTGCACCTTCGATATCACTAAGCAATTCCAGAAGTTGCATTTGCAGTTTTTCTTTCTGCTCTCTTTCCTGCTCGGAACTACTTTCGGCTGTTTTACGTTTGTGCTGTACCTGTTGTAAAAGTTCGGCTTGCTCTAAAGCGTAACCAGTTTGAATCGCGATTTGTCTAAACAAATTGATTTCTATTTCTTCCCAAGAGCGCATACCCGTTGTGACATGAGCTGCAAATAATCCATATAATTTATCGTTTACAAAAACTGGTGCGAGTAAAAACGCCTTAACATCCAACTCATTGAGTTGCTCTAGGTAAGATTGGTTTAAACGTAAATCTTGAATATTTTCTACAGCTTTAATGCTGCCAAATTCATATTCGTCAGGGTATTCTGCTACCTGATAAGGATCGTTAACTTTTTCCCCTAGAACACCATTTAAAGTGTAATCTACTGATTCGGCAATTATCTCACCTTGCGAATCGTTTAAACGATAGAAAACTACTCGATTTACTCGTAAAGCTTCTTGGCTAGTTGTTACTAATGTTTTGAGAATCGTTTCGATGTTGAGAGTTTCTCGGATACGGCTGGTAATTTGAGTTAATTGCAATGCGACTTTTGCTTCTATCTCTTGACGGCGTGTTTCTTCGCTAATTTTGTCAGCCATCGTATTAAAGCTAACGGCTAAATCGCCAATTTCATCAGTAGCAAAAACCTCCGCACGGGAAGCGCGATCGCCATTCGCAAATTTTTGCGCGGTTTCTTGCAGGTTTTCGATGGGACGAATCATTCCTCTACGTAAAATTACCGCCCAAAAACCGACTACTAACAAAGCTATTAACACAGTTAAAGCCTGTTCGATCAAGCTTTCCGTCAGCAGACTATTTAGTGCTGTTTCCGGAGTTCCCCGCACCAAAATAGCCGGAGGTTGTTCTGAATAAACAAGTTTTTCTCCGTCTGCTTGTTCGATAATTCGATCGGGAACAGCCTTGGCAGCCACGGTATAATTAATACCTTCTACGTTAATTCGTTGGGTAATTATTTTACCTTGAGCTTTTGCTGCTGCTTCTAATAAAGATTTACTTTGAGGAGGTAAAGGTACATTGGGTGTGGCGCGATTGATATTTCCTTGATTATTCTGAAGCGATGTTACTAAATCAAATCCCCCCGTTGGTTGGTTTAAATAAATAGCGCTGTAACCACCATCAAAAGATTGCAAGGTTTTCTTAACAATCTCATCTTTACCATTAACAATATCTCCAGAAATCAAAGCACCGACAACCTCTTGAGTTTGAGGATTTCTTACAGGTGTAACGGTATAGCGAATTAAAGCATCGCGATCGCTAATACCTTCTGGTAACGGTGGTGATTCTTTACTTAATTCTGATGCGCTAACAATGGCACTGGCTTTAATTTGTTGAGGATTCTTAAAAACCAGATTAACTAAGTTATTCGGGTTAAAAATTTCACCCGCACGATTAGCGTTAGCGTTGGCAATAATTTTTAAATCTTTTCCTACTAAAGTCGCATATTCTATATTTCTAGCTTTAACTTCGTTTTGCAAAATTTGCTTAACAGAATTTCTCAAATCGCCACTTAAACTACGGTTAGAATTATTCAGAATTGCTGCTCTAATAATCGCAGTATTATCTGATTGTCCCCGAAAGCCAAAGCCCATTTGATCGATTTTGATATTGTATTTAATATCCGATACCGCAACTTCTGACTTAGCTTGTTCGAGCAACTGATTCCGCAAACCTTGGGTAATAATTAATGTACCTCCAATACCTATTCCCAAGATAGATACCAATTGAGAGAAAATTAAAGCAATCAGTTGTTTGCGGCTAATTGGTAGGTTATAAAACTTTTTTAACCAAGGATTTCGCGTCTTCGATGAAGCTGTTTTAACTTGTTTAGTTTGCGGCGATACTTTATTCGTATAATTCATTGCTTTGGCTGGGGTTTTTCTCTGAGTATCTGAAGTTATCTTTTGATTTTTACGATGGGAATTATTAGCCATATACCGCATTTATAAAATCAAACGCATTTATACTTGTATCTAATGATTTATGTATTCAACCGAAAGTTAACTTGAATAATTGCTGAATATGGATGCAAGTAACCGTTCTACTTTTAATGTTCTTGTGTGATTTAATCAATAAAGCTAGTTATACAAGTATCCTGTATGACAAAATGCATATTTTAATGCAACGCCTGTAGTCGGTTATTATCTTACTTGAGATAAATTCTGTTATAACGGATGATTTTAAATCACCTTTGTTGTCATAATCAATTTACAATATTATAGATAGAAAGGATGTATATTAAATCACGCAGTAGCTACACTTTGTTAATAATAATTATGGCTTAACAATCAAGCTAATAGCTGTAAGTTTGCTTTAAAGATATTTTTTATTCAAGTAACTTTTTTCACAATAAAGTATAAAGTATTATGCAAGAATTTTTTAAATTTAGACGTTTATATTTGAAAAACCCGGTAACTTTTAAATACCGGGTTTCTTATTTGTATTGCATTCAATTAAAATCTGCTATATAAAAAATGCTTTATTTTAACTTTATTTTAAAACAAAAAAAACGGAGTTATAAGTTGTTAAATAACCCATAACTCATGCAATCGATCGCTACTAAGAGCTAATTCCAGCTACAGAAAAAATAATATCGTCCAATGTTCGCAGTAATTCTTGTTCGTTATAAGGTTTGGAGAAATACGCCCGCGCACCTAGCTGCATTGCTAATTTTCGGTGCTTGTCGCTACTTCTAGAAGTCAGCATAGCAACGGGTATATTTTTTAATTCCTCGTTGGATTTTACCCTACCTAAAAAGCCGTAACCATCCACGCGAGGCATTTCGATATCGCAAATTACAGCCTGTACGCTCAAACCACTTTGAAGTTTTTCTAAACCATCTTGACCATCTTTTGCTTGTTCAACTTGATACCCGCCTTTTTCTAAGGTTAATGCTAAGAAACGTCGGACGTTGATTGAATCATCTACAATCAAAATCGTACCTTTGCCCTTACTTACGTGTTCTACAGCTTGTTCCTCTGTTTGATTTAGGAAAGCTGTTTTTAACCTTGATGATGGTAATTGATTGTTTTTAGCAGTACGTTCGTTGACGGCAATAGAGTAAAGCAATTCCGCAACGTTAACTAAAGCTACTACCCTGCCATCACCGAGAATCGTACAGTTGTTAAAGCCCGGTGGTAAAGGAATATCCCCTTCAACGCGACGAATCGCAACTTCCATTTCTCCCCAACAGCGGTCAATTTTTATTGCTACCGACTGACTGCTATTTTGCACGATCAATACGCTACTTGCATTAATCGCTGGAGGAGTTTCTAAATCGGGGTTATCGTAACGAGGGCAATTAAACTGTAAATAATCGGCAAGCCCAATCAAAGGCAGAGTTTTTCCTTGCCAATTTAGAACTTCCCCGCCACCCATTGGGAAAACTTGTTCGTCATCAAGTAAAAATATCTCTTCTACGACATCCGTGGGGAAAGCTATTAACATTCGACTGCTTTCTACCAACAGAACTCGCGAAACCGAGAGCGTGAACGGCATTGACAGCGTAAAGGTGGTTCCAATTCCAGGTACCGTATCGACTTTTATATCTCCCCGTACCTGTTTCAGATTGTTACGAACCACATCCATACCGACACCGCGACCGGATAATGCTGTAACTTGGTCGGAGGTGGTAAATCCAGGCTCAAAAATTAACGATAGTATTTCTTCTTCGGTAGCCTGATTAATCAAAGATTCATCCAACCCCATGCCAATAGCGCGATCGCGAATTTTATCTAGAGAAATACCGTTACCATCATCGCGTATGGTAATTATGGTGCGATTGGAACGGTTAGCGGCTTTGATTTCGATTAAACCTTGTTCTGGCTTATCTTGCTGTATTCTTGTGGCAGGATCTTCAATTCCGTGATCGAAGGCATTTCTGAGCAGGTGCATCAAAGGATCGTTTAAAGCTTCTAAAATGCTCCTTTCAATCAGAATATTACCGCCTTCTATCTTTAACTGGGCGTTTTTACCGTATTCTACGCATAAATCGCGCAATGCCCTGGGAAAACGGTCGGTTAAATCCGCTAGCGGACGCATCCGCACTTGAGTCAGCTTGCGCTGTAATTGTTTTGAGGTTTTATTTAATTTCCGCGAAATATTGTCTGTATCTTCAAGGCTAATTTGAACGTCTGTTGTCACCTCTTGCACCATGACGATGGTTTCCATCACTTCTTGGGAAAGCAGGTTCAACTCGTTGTAGCGATCCATTTCTAAAGCATCAAATCCATTATTGATGCCATCTGAATCGTAATCGTTACTATCAATACCATCAATATTTCCACCGTTTCCTGGAACCAAAGCCAGAGTTGGAAATGTGGATTTTACTGTAGTTTGAGTAGAAATTTTATCGTATGCAGTACGCAGGTGTTGATTTTCGCGGTCTAAAACTTGCACTCTTTGACCGAGATTGCGAACTAGTTTACGCAATCTTTCCATTTGCAAGTTTAGTCCATTGCGTTGAATAATTAGTTCGCCAAATAAATCGTTGATTTCTTCAAGCTGCTTGGCAGGAACCCGAACTGTATTTTCTACAGATTCGCTTTTAGCAGCAACTGGTTCGGGTTTGCGTTCGACAAATGTTTGATAGTCGGTAGCGGGAATTTCTTGAGCGGTTGTCTCTGTATGTAACTCAACTTCATCAAATTCGGAAAGGGCACTTTCTTGAGCAAAAGCCGCTTCTAAAGCTTCAAAATCTGCGGTAATTACATCGTCTACCAGCCAATCTTCTGTAGTATCTTCTACTATTTGTGCTTGTATTTCTTCTGTTGTATCTTCTATTACTTCGTGTATCTCTTGTATTTCGTGTATTTCGTGTATTTCTTGTACTTCGTCTAGTTCTAGTTGTGTAAAATCCGGTTCGATTTCTACTTCGGTAAAAGCTTCAGTTGATGCCTCACCCAACTCTAACTCTATAGGCAGACTTTCAATCTGAGAAGTTAAAACCAAGGCTTGGGAACGTCGCCAGCCAGCAAGGGCTGCATTGGCAATTTCTTCAACTTGAGAGGATGGCGCACTTTCCAATTGATATTGAACCGATTCGCAAAAGCTGCTAAAAGCACGTAATTGCAGCATTTCACCCAAACCAGCTAACTCAGCCGCCATAATGGCAACTTCTTCTTTCAGACAAGGTTGCTCGCTATCGGCTAATACTGATTCCAGACGCTGCAAACACCCTTCTACTTCCGTTTCAAACAGCAACGGTATGATATCTTGCCCATCTTCAGGCGATAGCATTGAAGAAGCATCTTCTGGTGTTGGATTGCCCAAACGCTCGTGCAATTCTTCAAATACCGGATAGCAAAAACTTGCCAACCACTGCTCATCTAATTCATGAGTTTCTGAATGCAGTTCTACTATCTGTCGCAGCCAATCGACTCCAGAAAGAAGTAAACTTTGTAACTGAGTATCTACTTCTAAAGAGCTTTTTCTAGTTTTTAGAACTTTGAACGAATCTTCCAGACGGTGAGCCAAATCGCTTAAAGAACGAAATCCCATCATTGCCGCTCCTCCTTTGATCGAATGAGCGGCTCGAAGCGCGGCGTTTATCTTTTCCAAATCGATGCGGTTGCTGGTGTCGATTTCTAACAATACCCCTTCCATAGTGTTGAGGTAATCGCTAGCTTCCTCCAGAAACTGCATCTGGATTTCAAATTCTTTGTCCTGTGACATATTATTTGTCCCTAGCCATTAGTCATCAGTTATTAGTGATTAGTTATTAGCGATTAGTTATTAGTTACTAGTGGTTAGTTAATTACTTGTAACTAATTACTCGTAACTGACCTTGAATGTACCGACACTTTCTTGTAATTGTTGAGAAATTGCAACAGTCTGTTGCAACGATTCGGAAACTTGACGGGAAGAAGTACTAGTCTGCTGTGAGACAGCAGCAATTTCTTTCATCAAAGCGCTAACTTGGTGGGATGTTTCTACACCACGATTTGTAGTTGTAGAAATCGACTGTACCAAGTTATCTATTTGCCGCGAAACCTCTAGAATCTGACTTAATGACAGCTTAGCATCTTCCACAATTTGCGTCCCTTGCACCACCTGTGATACTCCTACTTCCATTGCCTGCACAACATCAGTAGTTTCACGCTGAATATTTTCCACAATTTGTTCTATCTCATTAGTAGCAGCAGCACTCCTTGCCGCTAGTTCGCCGACTTCTTCGGCTACTACAGCAAAGCCTTGACCTTCTTCGCCAGCACGTGCTGCTTCAATTCCGGCGTTAATTGCCAGCAGATTCGTCTGCATGGAAATCTGGTTGATCAATGCTACCACACGCGAAATCTGTTGCGTAGATTCACCTAAACGCTTAACTTTTTTAGCAGTTTCGCCTACGGTTTCACGCAAACCTAAAATATTTTGTACCGTCAATTCCATTGCTTTTCCAGAATTCGTAGCGGTACTCCTAGCGGTATTGGCGATCGCAGCAGCCTCTTGAGCATTTTCCGATACTGCCTTCATCGATTGCGTCATCTCGTCAACGGCATCCAAAGTGCGGGTGATTTCCACAGCTTGGGAAAGCGCTGATTCTGCTAAGTGATTAATTGCCCCAGAGTTGTCACCAATAGCTTGATTCACCTTGATTGCTGAGGTTTGAACTTGGGTAACGATGTCGCGCAAACTTTCTACAATCGAGTTGAAAAAGTCGGCAACCGTACCAATATCACCCGCAGTTACCTCAGCACGTACTGTCAAGTCTCCTGACGCTGCACCTTCCACTTCACTGAGCAACTCAATTAACTGCATTTGCAGTTCTTCTTTTTGATGCCTTTCTTCATCGGAATCGGTTTGGGCAAGTTGTCGGGCTTTCTCTACCTCTTCCAATAGTTTGGCTTGTTCCAAAGCAAAGCCGATTTGAGTTGCTAGTTGTTTAAACAAATCAATTTCGTTTTGCTGCCAATCTCGCGGCGTTTCACAATTATGGGCAATCAACAAACCCATTAAATTATCTTGAATTAAAATTGGTGCAACTACATTCGCCTTGACTGCAAACTGTTCCAACATTTGAACGTAGCAGTCAGCTTTCTTCAAGCCAGCATCTTTATAAATGTTTGCAATTGCTCGCACGCGCCCGTTTTTATACATTTGTACTTGACGATCGCGGAAACAAGGATCTTCGATATAAGCCCCCATCATTTTGGGAAAACCAGCACTCACCGATTCGGAAACTACTGCCCCATCCCAAGTTTCAGGATTAAACTCGTAAATAACTACCCGATCTGTTTTCAAAGCTTGGCGAATTTCTCGAACCGCTGTTTTGTAAATATCCTCTAGTTTAAGGCTTCTACGGATACGCAGGGTAATATCTGCTTTTAATTTCTCTCTTTGAGCTTCTATTTCTTGTTCTCTAACTAGTAACTCTAATTGGGATGCCATTTGATTGATATTGGCATTTAACAACCCAATTTCATCTTCTGCTCCTACATCCAAACGGGTATTAAATTCACCTTTACCCAGTTTTGCTACCGCTGCTGTCGCGTTCAAAATCGGTTGCGTAGCACGTTTTGCCAACCAAGCGGCAATAAATGCCACAGCGATCGCCGTTAATCCCGTCCCCAGAAAGATAGTTAGCAGTAAATTTCTTTGCGGTGCAAACGCAATCGAAGCATCTGTTGCTAAAACTACATCCCAATTTATTGGCTGAAAACCTTGTATTTGAATTTGTTGCGGTGCTGGCGCATAATTTGGCAATTTAGCATCTTTTAATGACTTATTAATTGCCTGTTCTTTCGTACTCAGAAAAATTTTATCTTCAGAGTCTTCTAAATAATATTCCTGCCCGGAACTCGCATAATTTTTGACTACATTTTCCAAAGATTTAACCGGCATCTGGGCTATAACCACTGATGTAATTTGCCCATTATTAGGGTTTTTAACTGGAGCTGCGGTATAAATATTAAAGCTATTAGTAGACTTAGAAAATATCGGCTGACTGATAAAAGCATTGCCGCTATTTTTAACATTCTGAAAATAATTTAAATTACCTTGATTGCTAAAATTACTTCCTTGGGATTGAACAATTGCATCCCCATTCAAATTAAAAACGCCAATGCCGTCATATACTTTGCGATCGCCAACAGTATAATTACCAACGTAATTATCCAACACGGCTCTTTGTTGACTGGAGCTTGCCCCAGATGCGATCGCACTTAGATTAGATATTACCTGAATATCTCCATACCGTTGAGACATGAAATTATTAATTCCATCCGCCAAACTTTTTGTTTGAGCTTCCTGCAACCCAGAAGCCTTTCGATTTAAAGATTGACTCGCAGCAATGTAGGCTCCGACACCAATTATTAAAACTGGAACCGTTGCCATTGCGATCGCCACAATGGTAGTTTTGGTACTCAAGCTCAGCCGTTTAAATCGAGCCATTAAACCATTAGAGGAATTATTGGTGTTTCCTCTACTTGCTTGGTAAGAAGATGGTTGTAATGGACTATCGGTGTTATTAGATGAAACAAGTGATGCCCTGTCTTGAGCATCACCACGATTCGCCGAATCTGTTTTATTAAGCATAAATTAATTGCCCCGGAGTGGTAAATTATGACACTAAACATTCATTATTTTTGTATTACACCCTACTCACTACGGAGATTAGAAGAATGCACGATAGCTTGTGCATCTAATACCAGTAATATTTCTTGAGGTTGAACAATGCATCCGCGTAAATAGGGAACTAAACTAGATGCAACCTGCCCTATAGGAGAACCAATTTCATCGCTGTTAAACCTGAGAGTGCCGATAATTTCATGTACTACTAAACCCAAAACCATCGATTGAGTCCGAACAATAATTACACTGTATTGTCGGGGACGATTCTGGGGGGATTGTAGATTGAGTATCTTAGGTAAATCAACTACCCAAACGATACGACTTCGCCAATTCATTAAGCCCAAAATACCAAAAGGCATATTAGGCATAGGCGTTACGGATTCTACAGACACCACCATTGCTTCTTGCGTCTGCTTCATCGACAAGATAGCAGGTGTTTGCGGATTTATAAAGAACTTGAGATAGCCATCTCCCAAGTTATTTTTATCCTGGGAAACCCCTGCTCGTAATGTAATGCTGGAATTGTTCATTGGTTCAAATTGCTACTGATTTAATTGCACGTAATAGTTCTTCACGAGTATAAGGTTTAGTCACATAAGCATCAGCACCTTGCCTCATTGCCCACAAACGGTCAATTTCCTGGTTTTTAGAACTACAAATAACTATAGGAACCGAATGCGTAGCTGGATTTTTTTTCAAAGAACGACAAAGTTCAAAACCACTCATTCCCGGCATTACTACATCAGTAATGATTGCATCGGGTTTTTCCGATTTTAATTTCTCTAAAGCTTCGCTTCCACCTGTAGCTTTTATTACTTTATATCCACTTTCATTTAAGAAATGACTTATTAATTCCAATTCACTAGGTGAATCTTCAACAACTAAAATCGTCCCAAGTAAAGTCAGACTCATTTTTATTATATCCTTAACGATTAACCAGCATCTATTAAATTAGGTTACTATTATTCGCGGTAAATATTGATAAATCAACTGATATGTTTAAACACTACTTTTAACAACTCTGATTGTGTAAAGGGTTTGGTCAAATAACCAGAAGCCCTTACCATCTTTGCTTTTGCCCTATCAATAAATCCAGTCCTCCCTGTCACCATTACGATCGGGATATTTTTAAAAGCAGAGTGTCTTCGTAGCAATGAACACAACTCGTAACCGTCTAAATTCGGCATTTCTACGTCTAATAATATCAAGTCCGGTTTGCTACGAAGAATTTGCATCAAAGCTTTTACAGGATCGTTAATCATTACAACCGTAAACTTGTCATCATCCAAAAAACGTTTAATTGATTTCAAGATAGTTAAGCTATCATCAATACAAGCAACTGTATATAATCGTTCTTTTGTACTTTTTGAAATATTTGTATTGTTGCTATCCTTATTATCCTTTATATTTTCTTGTACAGTTTGTTGAGATAAGTTTTTTTCAAGATTAGATAATGGTTCAACTTGGATGGATGGGGCATTTGTTTCCTCAACTACAGATGAAGCTTTCTCTAAAGTAACTTTTTGTTGGCTTAGACGGCGGCTTCTCAACTGTTTTTGAGCGCTTTCTACTACAGAACGTAAATCTAAATGGCAAAATGAAGGTAGGTTTAATAAAGGATGTTCGCTCCAAAACTCATAACTTCCTTCTTTTATTGTAAGAAAAGATTCTAATACTTCCTTTGCTAATTCATTCACTAAAGTTTCTGCTTGAGGATAAGTAATATAATCCCCATCAACTAACCAGCAAATAGCTTGATAATCGGCTTGAGAAGTTGGCTCATCAGTATTTTTAGTTTCAAAAATCATCCGCATTTGTACCCGCGCGGAACTGTTGAGAGTCGGGATTTGCTGGTTCAATCGGCGTAAGTGAGTATCAAGTCGTTCAAATAACTTCTCCGATGAAGTTGCATAAGTAAGTTTACCTTCTTCTAAATAGATCGCCCAAGAAGTTGACTTAGTGAATATTCTTAAGCAACCTGTAGCACGACGACTGCTTAATTGTGCTAGTAAAGACAGCGGATGCAGTTTCTGAAATAACTTGTAATCATTAATGGGGGTTGTACTCATTTTGTTCTTACCACTACTAAATTTGATCGATCTCAGTTAAGTTTTTACTAAATCTTCTGGTTCATTAAAAAATATAATTTATATATTTTGGTAATAAATTAAACCAGATGTATTATCTATATACGTGGCAAATCCTTGATAAATAAACATTTGGGGATAGTTGAATTTTTCTTAACCCTTACATTGGAGCTATGCAACTTACTTGTACTGAGGTTAACAGAGATTTCTAGATAACAAGTAAAAAAAGTATGAAGACTACTTAAAGCTACTGAGTATTTAGTTTACATAATTTAATTCATTTAGTCATAAATGCGGTTTAAATATCCCATGTCAAAGCGTTATTTAAGTATTACCACTTAAGTATAATACAGTTATTGATTCCGAGTGATACAGTCGCAGTTGTTATAGATAATTTGTTTTATTATGTACGTCAGTTGTATAAAATTTTTCTATATTATTATTTATTCTTGGATAGTTAGATCGCATCATTAATTTGTTAATTAAACAAACATTGCAGCCTTTATATTAAGGTAGCTATCTAAGAATAGAAAGTTTTAGTTTATACATCATAAAAGTTAATATTGTTCGCCTTGACTGTATCTATGTATCTATATAGTTAATTACGAACGTGAAAGACTAATGATTATAAATACCTAGTAAAATCTCATCTGTTGAAGCTTTTTGTTCTTTGTTAGGGTTAGTTAAGATGTATATTTATGATGCTATATGCAGTCAATTTAGTCACATATTTCTTTGATATTCATATAGCAATCTCAAATTAGTTGAAATTATTTATTGTTATGTTTTAATTAAATACGTTTGTAGAATAATGTATCTACTTAAGACTTATCCTCAGACAACGTAGCGATAGTTGCTGCAAAGTTAATTTTGCACTTAAGTAGTCATGCAGCGCCGGAATTATCTATCTACGAAAGGGAATTATTGCAGGCAATAGATAACGAATACAGCTATTTGAGTTATTTTGAATTTAGGTTTAAATATTTATTCAGCAAGCGTGCGAATACCCAATCATTAATTATCTGATATGGCGATCGCATTGCCATATCAGAGCATATTTCTTTCAACGCAAAAGCAGCATTATATCTATTCTGATAATTGCTGCTTAAACCTTGACTCTATTCAATTTAATAATGAAAAATTAAAAAATGCGGATGAAAGGACTTGAACCTTCACGCCCGGAGGCACTAGAACCTAAATCTAGCGCGTCTGCCAATTCCGCCACATCCGCATTCAGTAAATATAATATCACAAAAAAGTATTTTTGAGAATAACTATTTATTGAAGAGATTATTCCATTAAGGTAACGCGAGGTAAACGATGTTTGAAAGAGCAGAGAATTTCCCAAGAAATAGTGTTTAGTTGATTTGCCCAATCTTGGGCAGTAATTTCTTCTTCACCTTCACGCCCAAGAATAGTAACGATTTCCCCTTCTTCTACATCAGGTATGGCGCTGATATCTAACATGAGCTGATCCATAGTAATTGCACCAATTTGAGGTACTTTTACGCCTCGAATCAAAACTTGCATCTTGTTAGAAAGATTGCGGGGTATTCCATCAGCGTAACCAATAGCTACAACTGCCAAAGGCATTTGCTTAGAAGCAATAAATGTGTGCCCGTAACTGACACCAACACCTTTTTCAATTGTCTTAACGTGAGTAACTCGCGCTTTCACTTGTAAAACTGGCTTCAAGTCAACCTGCTTGTGCAAATGAACTGATGGATAAAATCCATAAACCGCCAAACCGACGCGCACCATATCGTAATGTAAAGATTTATCGCTTAAAGTGCCAGCAGAATTCGCTAAATGCAAGCAGGGTATTTCTATGCCAATATTTTTTATGCGAGCGATCGCACAATTAAAACGTTGGTGCTGTTGTTTCATCACGGTATCATCGGGACTATCGGCAGTTGCCAAATGAGAATAAATACTGGCAATATCAAGATGAGGCAACCGTGTAACCAATTGAACGAACTGGGCACAATCCTCCCAATGAGTACCTAAGCGCGACATTCCGGTATCTAATTTGAGATGTACCCGTAGCGGAGAATCAAAATTTATCGCTTCTAAAATATCGGAAAATATTAAAGCTTGCTTGGCACTGCAAACTGTAGGTTCGAGTTGCCATTCTGCAATTGCCCGGACTTGTTCGTTCGTGTAAGTTGCACCTAAAATCAAAATCGGCGCTTTAATGCCAGCTTCTCGTAACTCAATTCCTTCTGGGATTGTAGCAACACCCAGCCAACTAGCCCCCGATTTTAAAGCTGTTTGGGCAACGCTGATAGCTCCATGTCCGTAAGCATCTGCTTTCACCACAGCCATTAACTGAGTACGCGGTGAGAGTAACTTTCGTATTTGAACTATGTTATGCGATAAAGCCGCTAAATCAATTTCGACCCAAGCACGCTGCGAAAACCAAGCATAATTATTGCAAGGAACAGCCGAACTAATACTTTTATTTTGTTCGTGACTTAACATATATTTACTTTCTTCCATTCACACCACTTTTAAACAGGCTTCGTCACCAATTAATTATTCTTCTTGTTAGAAGCCGATCGGGTTAGTTTGGAATATCGTTACTTAGGTCGAGAATACAAGATCGTTAATTATTAATTCTTAATACAGCAGGAAGGCAAATTGCAGCTTTGTACATTTCTCTTACTCCCTGCTCCCTACTCCCTACTCCCTACTCCCTTATAACAATATTTCCTGTACCTCACTAAAATGAAATCGGCTGTATATTATTTTTTACTTGCAGGCTTGAGTTGGGCAACGATCGCAAGCATTACCTTATTTGATCTCATTCTCTATTATCAATTAAATTAAAGCTTTTTATCTGCTAGCATGGTCTAGAGTGCTGCCATATGTTCGGGGCTAGGCAAGTAATTTCAGACAAATATATAGTTTAACTATTAACTGCGTTTCAAATAACTTATCAAGAAAATGGTAGCAAGTATAAATTCAACTCATTCCAAACCAGAGTGAATTTGTGTTAATATATGTAAAACTAATACCTTGAGCGACTATCAATGGGAAAGGTTTTAGTCCTAAACGCTTCTTACGAACCGCTCAATATAACGAGCTGGCGTCGCGCTGCGATTTTAGTAATTAAAGGAAAAGCAGAGCGGGTAGAACATAATGGTAAATTTATTTACTCAGATTTCCCGCTTCCAACCGTTATAAGGTTGCGCTATTACGTCCGCGTTCCTTATAAAGAAATTCCTTTAACCCGTCGGAATATATTGCATCGCGATGGTCATACTTGTCAATACTGCGGTTACAAGGGCGATGACTTAACACTGGATCACGTAGTACCGCGATCGCGTCGTGGAGGCGATACCTGGGAGAACATTGTTACAGCTTGCGTTCGCTGCAATGTTAAGAAGGGGAACCGTACACCGCAAGAAGCTCATATGCCATTGCATCATACTCCACGCAGACCTTATAGTAGCCTCTACTTTGAGGTCAGCAAGCATCTCAAAAGTGGTTTGCATCAAGAGTGGCAAAAATATGTCATAGGACTTTGACATAATTCTTTTTGTCATCAATAGAGCAATTGCTTTCCTAAAAGCAGGCTTTCGGGCTGATAATACAATCGACAATTTGATAATTGCCGTTAAGTTTTTGTCGTGAAATTGGCGAAATTTAAAATGGGCTTTTGAGTATAGCTGTACGGCTGTACCATCAAAGCGATGCAATTTAATGCAATGCTTGTGCAACCAGTCCGCGACAAGAACTTTAATATTCTACATCATGTTTAGAAAACGGCAAGTAGGGTGCATCTAATAAATTAACCAAAAAGATTAAATAAAATGTAGAGTTAATACAAAATTGCTTTAAAATAACTAACGGTCTTATAAGTTGAGATAATTAGATAAAAATTGCGTATAATATGTTATGTCGCAGACAGTTTGTGCTGTTCGCCGCAAAATATAGCATTTTTGCTACATAGTAAATTAATTATTCGTGAGGGATTAAGAACTTTTTTTTTCACGACAAAGCTAAAAGCAGCAAAAACATTAAGCAATTAAATTAGCCAAGCAAGGTCTATCAAAACTCGTAATCAATATATGTAGATATTGGCGCTTTGGTACATAGAGCGCGAAAATTCTAGTTTCTGGCAGATGAAAATCGAAAGGTCATTTTCAAAGCTTTTGAATCCTAACCGCTCACGCTACAAAAAATTTCGCTATGCAACTAAATTCTTCTAATAAGCAGGTTGAGGATTTACAATTGACACCAGAATCAACCTTAGATGTTGAGATTAATCAAGATTCGCAACAAGTATCGCCTCCATCGAAGAATTCTGTTGGGACGATGGTAGCTGATAACAGTAATTACAAAGCAGGTTTTCGTAGTAATTCCGTAGCTACCCAAAAATCCGAACAATTATTACAGACGCTCAAAGCACACCAACACGAGCGCCAAATAATTATTTTACAAGATTTCCCCGACCCGGATGCTCTTTCTTCAGCTTGGACGTACCAGTTGATTGCCGAGCAATACGATATCAAGTGCGATATTACTTACGCTGGAACTCTTTCCCATCAAGAAAATATTGCTTTAGTAAAGCTCACGAACTTACCAGCAACCCGTACTCCCCTACAAAGTATCAAGAATCGCGACTTATCAGCATATCAAGGTTATGTATTAGTCGATAATCAAGGTACAACTTCCACTTTAATAAATGCAATTCAGGAAGCGGGTATTCCTTTGATAGCGATCGTAGATCACCATAACTTGCAAGGTGACTTTAAATCAGAGTTTGTTGACATACGTCCCGCAGTCAGAGCAACGGCAACAATTTTTACTCAGTATCTACAATCGGGTTTGCTAGAGCTAGATAGCAGCATGAGCGAACACGTCAACTGTGCCACAGCCTTGATGCACGGCTTGCATTCAGATACGAATCGACTGATGCAGGCTAAAGAAGAGGATTTCATGGCAGCGGCTTATCTAAGCCGATTTTATGACGGACAGTTGCTCAACACCATACTGCGGGCAAATCGTTCCAAGCGAGTCATGGATGTAATTGAACGTTCATTAAGAAATCGCATGGTGCAAAATAATTTTTCAATTGCTGGTGTCGGTTATTTACGGTACGACGATAGAGATGCAATCCCCCAAGCGGCTGATTTTTTGGTGACAGAAGACAACGTTCATACCGCAGTAGTTTACGGTATAGTTCACGATGAAGATGAAGAATTAGAAGTGGTGATTGGTTCTTTAAGAACTAATAAAATCACTTTAGATCCCGACGAATTTATTAAAGAAGCCTTTGGACAAGATAGCGCGGGTCGTTTTTTTGGTGGTGGACGTACCAGTGCCGGAGGTTTTGAAATTCCGATGGGTTTTTTATCTGGAGGTAACGAAAATTCAGCTTATGCAAAAATGAAATGGGAAGTATACGATACCCAAATTAAGCAAAAGTTGTCGAAATTAGTTAATCCTAAAGACAATCCCATCTCATCCGATGATGAATAATGTTTTTATTTTTATAATAATTACGCTGTGAAACTATACTTAATTCGTCATGGTATCGCACAAGAAGCTACAAGCTCCCTCAGAGATGAGGAACGAAGCCTCACCGAACATGGGCGACAAAGAACGGAAAAAGTTGCCCAGCGTTTAAAAGACTTGGATTTGAGTTTTGATTTGATTGCTACAAGTCCTTTGGTAAGAGCCTATCAAACAGCGGAAATATTGATTTCAACGGGACTAAGTTCGCAGTTAGAACAATGTTCTTATCTTGCTCCTGGTGGTAGTATCCTTTCTTGGATTGCAGAGTGGTTAACGCCTAAAAACTATCCACCTTCCACTTGCTTAGCATTAGTCGGGCACGAGCCATGTTTGAGCAATTGGGCTGAAATTTTAGTTTGGGGTGAAGCTAAAGACAGCTTAGTCCTGAAAAAAGCAGGTATGATTGGAATAGAAACACCCCCTAGCGCCCCTCTCGTGGGTGGCTGTGAGATGTTTTGGTTGACACCACCTAAGTACTTGCTCTAAGGATATTTTGAAAATATTCGCTAGGTAAAGTATTTAATTTGACTTTATAAACATCCTTTTAGCAGCTATTTAACTTTTATCTCCAAATATTTTGTATTAAAGGATACTGTTATGGTGGTAAAACTTTCTGGTAAGTTAACTCTATAAAATCTTTCAAACAAAAGATGGTATTGCCATGATGGTTTGCGAATTTAAGCCCGGATTGGATGGAGTTCCCGCTGCCCAATCCAGTATTAGCAATGTTGACGGGCAAAAGGGAATATTGGAATATCGTGGCATCCGGATTGAAGAACTAGCAAAAAAGAGTACTTTTCTAGAAACTGCTTACCTGCTAATTTGGGGCGAACTGCCCTCAAAAGAAGAATTAGCATTATTTGAACATGAAGTTCATCAAAATAGAAGGATAAAATACCGCATTCGGGACATGATGAAGTGTTTTCCTGAAAGCGGTCATCCAATGGATGTTTTGCAAGCTTCAGCAGCAGCATTAGGTTTATTTTATTCGCGCCGCGATTTAAATAATCCAGTTTACATTAGAGATGCTGTTGTCCGTCTGCTAGCAAGTATTCCTACAATGGTAGCGGCTTTCGAGTTGATGCGACGAGGTGACGATCCCGTGCGTCCTCACGATGATTTAGACTATGCCGCCAACTTTTTGTATATGCTGCACGAGGAAAAACCAGACCCGATAGCGGCGCGAATATTTGATGTCTGCTTGATACTTCATGCCGAACATACCATGAATGCTTCCACCTTTAGCGCCAGGGTGACAGCTTCCACTCTTACCGATCCCTATGCAGTAGTTGCAAGTGCAGTAGGAACCTTGGGAGGACCTTTACATGGTGGTGCAAATGAAGAAGTAATTCGGGTGTTAGAAGAAATTGGTTCTACAAAAAATGTCCGCCCTTACGTTTTAGATTGCATTCAAAAAAAATCTAAAATAATGGGTTTTGGTCATCGCGTCTACAAAGTCAAAGATCCACGCGCAAAAATTTTACAAAACTTGGCAGAAGAACTATTTGCCAAAGTTGGGTATGACAAGTACTATGACATTGCCCAAGAAATGGAACGAGTAGTAGAAGAAAAATTAGGTCACAAAGGAATTTATGCCAATGTTGACTTCTACTCCGGCTTAGTGTATAGAAAACTAGGCATTTCAACAGACTTTTTTACACCAGTATTTGCTATGGCTCGCGTTGCTGGTTGGTTAGCGCATTGGAAAGAACAATTGGTACAAAACCGAATTTTCCGTCCCGGACAAATTTACAACGGTCGCCACAACGTTGATTACGTTCATATAAACGAACGGGTTAAATAGGGAATTGGGCATGGGGCATTGGGCACTGGAGATGATGAGAAAACCCCAATTATTTTTAATCACCTTCACCCCATCACCCCATCACCTCACCAAAGAAATCTTTATCCATAAGATAAGTAGAACCTCTTACTTGGGTGAGAGAACAGCAAGCCTTAGAGCGATATACTAGGCATGGTCATCCCAAAAAATCTCAAATTTTGCCTTTTTTTGGGTAATGGGTAAAGATATTGTTGGGTTACTTTACACTTATTAATAAGTATAAATAGTTGTAAATATCCAATGCGGTACATGAAGTATAAAAGAGTTTCTGTAGCACTTCATACTTCATAAGAGTAAGCAAATACTAAGCGCAAGAAGCGCTACAAGTAAGGCAATTGGCACCGCCTGTTGCTCTACGGTTGAATTCGGGTAAACTGTTCGATCGCTCTTTGGTTCGAGTTATATAAACATTTGTTTAGATGCTCGTTCTGATTAATAATCCCGTGCTTTGTCGCGGGTCGTCGTGTCAAGCTTGAGTTAACTTCAAGAGTATAAAAATGAATTCAGGAATTGATCTGCAAGGAACTTTTATTCAAAGCTTGATGGATTTGGGACTGCCTGCGGGTACAGCTAAAGCCATCTGGATGCCCTTGCCGATGGTTTTAATGCTCATTGGTGCCACTGTAGGGGTGCTGGTGTGTGTTTGGCAAGAGCGAAAAATTTCAGCAGCAGCCCAGCAGCGGATTGGTCCTGAATATATCGGTCCTTTGGGTTTGCTTGCGCCAGTAGCGGATGGTCTTAAGTTAGTCTTTAAGGAAGATATAATACCGGCAAAAGCTGACTCTTTGTTATTTACACTCGGTCCGATCATCGTAGTGTTGCCGGTATTTCTGTCCTATTTAATTGTGCCGTTTGGACAAAATTTATTGATAACCAATGTGGGAATGGGAGTTTTCTTATGGATTGCTCTTTCTTCCGTTCAGCCGATTGGTTTATTAATGGCTGGCTACGCATCAAATAATAAATATGCTCTCTTAGGGGGGTTGCGAGCCGCTGCACAATCGATTAGTTATGAAATACCTTTGGCGCTTGCAGTATTAGCAGTCGTCATGATGTCAAATAGCCTCAGCACCGTTGATATTGTCAACCAACAATCCGGCTACGGTATTTTGGGTTGGAACGTTTGGCGACAACCAGCAGGTTTCATTATCTTCTGGATATCAGCTTTGGCAGAATGCGAACGTATGCCTTTTGACTTACCAGAAGCAGAAGAGGAACTCGTAGCAGGTTATCAAACCGAATATTCTGGCATGAAATTCGCTTTGTTTTACTTGAGTTCTTATGTAAATTTGGTATTGTCTGCTTTATTGGTATCGGTTTTATATCTTGGTGGTTGGGATTTTCCGATTCCCTTAAACTTGATTGCAGGTTGGTTGGGAGTGAGTGAAGCTAACCCCGTTTTCCAGGTAGTCACGGCTTCATTAGGTATTACAATGACCGTACTCAAAGCCTACTTCTTAGTATTTCTAGCTATCTTATTGCGCTGGACTGTGCCAAGAGTTCGCATTGACCAACTGTTAGATTTAGGGTGGAAATTTTTGCTTCCCATCGGTTTAGTTAACTTGCTGTTAACCGCAGCATTAAAATTAGCTTTTCCCTTCGCCTTTGGTGGATGAATCAATTTTAGATTTTGCGGAAAGTTTGGGGTGTAGATTTTCTTCCCCCAAAACTTTCCAAGACAGATTTTGGATTTTGAATTAGTTCTTAAATCTAGAATCTGAATCTGAAAGCAACTTTGAGCATTGCTTTTGGTAAATAAACTAATTAGAGATTTCGGATTAGCTCATAAATCTAAAATCTAAAATCTAAAATCCAAAATTTTAAGGAGACACAATAATGTTAAAGTTCCTCAAGCAAGTTGTTGATTACGGTAAAGAAACGTGGGAAGCCACTCGCTATATTGGTCAAGGTTTAGCCGTTACCTTCGATCACATGCAGCGCCGTCCCGTTACGGTGCAGTATCCTTACGAGAAGTTAATTCCTAGCGAACGCTTTCGCGGTAGAATCCATTTTGAGTTTGATAAATGTATTGCTTGTGAGGTTTGCGTTCGGGTATGTCCGATTAACCTACCTGTAGTGGACTGGGAATTTAACAAAGTCAGCAAAAAGAAAAAGCTCAATCACTACAGTATTGACTTCGGAGTTTGCATATTTTGCGGTAACTGTGTAGAGTATTGTCCGACTAACTGTCTATCAATGACAGAAGATTACGAGCTTTCTACTTATGACCGTCACGAGTTGAATTATGATAGCGTTGCCCTCGGTCGTCTGCCTTATAAAGTCACAAATGACCCAATGGTAACACCGTTGCGCGAATTAATTTACCTTCCTAAAGGTGTGATGGAACCCCACGATCTACCAGCCGATGCACCTCGCGCTGGCGCTTTCCCCGAAGACTTAATAGAAGAAGAAAATGTTAAAGGTTAGTTGAGGCGATCGCCGGACTACCGGAGTTATAAGTTATGAGTTAATAATTAAAAAAATAACTAATAACTAACAACTAACAACTAACAACTAATAAATAGCTAACAATCAACAACGAAGGATCAAAAAAGTGGATTTAGCTGATGGAGTACAGATAGTTTCGTTTGCCATATTGGCTGCGATGATGATTGCGACGGCGCTGGGAGTTGTGCTGTTTGATAGTATTGTTTACTCTGCTTTTACGCTGGGGGGCGTATTTATTAGTATTGCGGGATTATACCTGCTGCTGAATGCGGACTTTGTAGCCGCAGCCCAATTGCTAGTTTATGTAGGGGCAGTTAACGTATTAATTTTGTTTGCCATTATGTTGGTGAACAAACAAGAAAATTACTCACCTTTACCGAACTCCTGGCTCAGGAAAGGGACAACAGCATTAGTTAGTTTAGGATTATTTGCACTTTTAAGTACGATGGTTCTAGCAACACCTTGGGCTAATTCTACGGCTACTCCCGTTCAAAATTCGATAGTTTTAATTGGCGAGCATTTCTTTACTGACTTTTTGTTACCTTTTGAATTAGCTTCGATTTTACTATTGATGGCGATGGTAGGAGCAATAATATTAGCTCGTCGCGAGTACTTACCTCCCCAAGAAACGGACGACCAAATGCCACAAACTGTTTTACAATTGCCCGAACGTCCGAGAGAATTAGTATCAGCCCAAAGCGAAGACAAATAACAATGAACAATTATCAATGAACAATTGATTATTGATGAATCCTACCTTCCCCTTAATAACTGGTAACTGGTAATTGATAATCAATCGCTGATAATTGATAATTGATTTTTAAAGGAATAGCAAATAACCATGCAACTTCAGTACTTTTTATTACTATCTGCCGCTCTATTCTGTATCGGTATTTTTGGTGTTGTCACCAGTCGGAATGCGGTACGGGTGTTAATGTCGATTGAACTTTTGCTAAATTCGGTTAATTTGAACTTGATGGCTTTTTCCAACTACTTGGACCCAACATTAATTAAAGGTCAAGTTTTCGCCGTGTTTGTAATTACTGTCGCGGCGGCTGAAGCAGCGGTAGGTTTGGCGATTGTATTGGCAATATACCGTAATCGCGATACTGTTGATATGGAACAGTTTAACCTCCTAAAGTGGTAGTTTCGTGGAGCTTAAGCAAGTAATTATTGCCTACAAGGCGCGAGATCCTCAAAGCAAACGCTGGGCTGAAATCTGTGCCAGCCAGTTAGAACATCGTAAATGCCATGTATTAATGGGTCCAAGCGGTCCCAAAGATAATCCATACCCGGTTTTTTTAGCTTCGGCGACCGAACAAATTGACCTGGCAATAGTACTTGGTGGTGATGGAACTGTTTTAACTGGTGCAAGACATTTAGCCCAGGCTGGCGTTCCTATTCTGGCTGTGAATGTAGGGGGTCATTTAGGATTTTTAACTGAGTCAGTAGAAGAGTTTCAAGATACCGAACAAGTTTGGGATAGACTGCTAGAAGACCGTTATGCTATACAGCGGCGGATGATGTTGCAAGCTGCTGTATATGAGGGACATGGTTCAAATTTGGAACCGATAACGGAAAACTACCTGGCTTTGAACGAAATGTGTGTCAAACCAGCTTCCGCAGACCGCATGATCACGTCAATTTTGGAATTGGAAATTGATAATGAGGTCGTTGACCAATATCAGGGAGACGGGTTAATTATTTCTACCCCTACAGGTTCTACAGGCTATACGGTTTCTGCAAACGGTCCGATAATGCACGATGGTATGGAAGCGATTACCATCACTCCTATATGTCCGATGAGTCTTTCAAGTCGCCCTATTGTTTTACCTCCGGGTTCGGTAGTTAGTATTTGGCCCTTGGGAGATTTTGATTTAAGTACTAAGCTGTGGACTGATGGCGTTTTAGCCACTTCGATATGGCCCGGACACCGCGTAGATGTACGCATGGCAGATTGTCGGTCTAAGTTCATTATTTTACGGGAAAACTATTCGTACTATCAGGTTTTGCGTGAGAAATTGCTCTGGGCAGGAACTAGAGTTAGGTATAACACCAAACATAGTACGAATTAAAAATGTAGAGCGATGTATGAGACGTAATATATTACGTCTCTACAAAAATTTGGTCTATCTAACAAATTAATTAAAACGAACAGCATCCACTTCAACTGCTGATTTGCATTGCGATCGCATTTTGAGTAATGTGTAACGATTAAAGTCGGCACCTAGAACCGATTAAAAATAATATAAAGTTAATGGTAGGTTGGGTTAAACACGAAGAACAACTTTAATTAGTAACGATATTCTATGTTTATCGTGTCGTAACCCAACATCAATACTTTAAACAGATAAAATATCTTTGAAAAAGTTTAGGTCATAAATAAAATATAAATAATAAATAATAAATAATTAAGATGTTGGGTTACGGTGCAAGTTGAATTACTAGTTGAATAACATCATTCTGAGTGCCCCTAACCCAACCTACAAGTTGATTGAAAATAAAATTAATTTAAGTTTGTACGGTTTCCATCTGATGTTTTTTAATTCGATTATCACTACAAAATATAATAAATAATAAACCCGGTTCGTTTCAAAAACCGGGTTTTTCAATTCTCACAAATTAATAGTTCCTTAATGCATGAAAAGTATAAATAAGTTTAAAACTAATAACTTTTCAATCAACTGCTCTTAAGAAATAATTAATTACGCTAGAAACTATTGCTAGTACTATCGAACCCAGTAAAGCAGGTAAAGGTCCATCTATTATAAAACCATAACCGGGAGTAAAAATACTTGCTAGCCAAAGGGTAAATCCGTTGATAACAAAGGTAAATAATCCAAAGGTAAGTAAGTTTATAGGAAATGTTAAAATGCTTAAAATAGGTCTGATAAAAGCATTAACTAAACCTACAATTACAGCTGCAACCAAGGCTGCAACAAAAGTTTTTATTACGAATCCAGGAACAATATGAGCGGTAATTAGCAATGACACCGCAGTGCCAAGCCAAGTCAAAAGAAAATGCATCATAGGCTTTGTTTGGGAAAATTATTGATTTGCTTCTCTGTAATTCACAATAAACTTTTCAGTATCTACTTATGCTTGAAAGTCAAAAAAACAACGCTCTGGGAGTAATGGCATCTAATGATACCGCTTTTTTAGATAAATATATTATCCTATTGCGGGTTGTATAGTGACTTAAATTTATTTAAATACTTAAATATAGCTTTCCTACGAGAAATGACATTTTACGTATTAATCTAGCTTTTGGCTGTGCAGCTAACAAATTTTATACAATAAGTCGTTTGGGAGTTTGTTATTTTTCACACAAATGAGTAATATTGCTTTTTAAGCAGAAAAACCACATACTTAACTTGTATGATTTGAATCATTACGTGTTCTCAGTCCGATACCCTGTCTGTTATTCGAGTTGCTCATGAGTGAAAATAATCAAACTCGAAAAATTTTGCTTCTGTCAGCAAACCCCAAAGGTACTAGTTTCTCGCGTCTAAATGAGGAGATGCGGGAGATTGAGGAAGGGTTGAAGCGAGCAAAAAAGCGCGACGAATATTCAATATCAGTTGCACAAGCAGTACGCTATAGGGATATACACAGAGCAATTCTGGAATATAAACCGCAGATTATTCATTTTTGTGGACATGGAACTGGTGAAGATGGTTTGGCTTTTGAAGATGAATCTGGTCAAATGAAATTAGTTGATGCAGAAGCTTTAGCTAGATTGTTCCAATTATTTAGCGAGCAAGTTGAGTGTGTTGTCCTGAATGCTTGTTACTCAGAATACCAGGCTTTGGAAATATCTCAGTATATTGATTATGTAGTGGGGATGAGTCAAGTAATTGGAGATAAAGCAGCGATTGAATTTGCGGTGGGTTTTTATGATGCTCTGGGAGCGGGACAAAATTATGAGTTTGCTTATAAATTAGGTTGTAATTTGATTGGGATAGCAGGAATACCGGAGCAACACACACCCCAATTTATCGCACGGAATTCTGCAAAAACACCTCCACAAAATCCTACGGAAGCAGCGACAATATATATTGAACGTCAGAACATTGAAGAAAAATGCTCTACAGCAATTTTGCAACCCGGAGCGCTAATTCGCATCAAAGCAGCGCAGAAAATGGGGAAAACTTTGCTTTTGGAAAAATTGCTCGGCTATTCTAGAGAACAAGGTTATCAAACAGCAAAATTAGATTTAAAACAAGCTGATGTTAATACCCTGGCTGATTTAAAAACATTTTTACAGTGGTTGTGTGCTGATGTTTCTGACAGTTTGGAACTGGAACCAGAACTGGATAAATATTGGAATGATATTTATGGGCTGAATAAAAACTGTACCCGTTATTTTCAAAAATATTTATTATCTGTTAATGATAAACCTTTAGTTTTTGCGATCGATAATTTTGAGCGACTGTTTGAACATCCCGATATTTTCCCTCAATTCTGCTTGCTGCTCCGGGGATGGTATGAATGTGCTAAACAAGGAGACAGGATTGGTCAAATTTGGCATAAACTGCGGTTAGTGGTGGTTCATTCTACTGAAGCTTATCCTTGTTTGGATACCAATCACTCACCGTTTAATGTTGGGATAGCAATTGATTTACCTGAGTTTAATCTGCAACAAGTAGAAACTATTGCCAAGCACTACGATCGCAATATTCAGTTGGGAGAGGAAAGTTTAAATAAATTAATGGAGTTGGTAGGGGGACATCCTTATTTAATACAGCAAGCTATTACCAATCTCAAAACGAAACAAATAACTTTAGAGCAACTTTTAAATCTTGCGCCTACAGAAGAGGGGATTTTTAGCAACCATCTGCGGGAACAATTATGGAATTTACAACATAATCCTCAGTTGGAGTCAGCTTATAAAAAAGTGGTGACAGCAAACAAACCCGTGCGACTTGATACGGAAATTGGGTTTAAACTACATAGCATGGGATTGGTGAAGCTTTTAGGTAATGATTGTGTTCCTAGCTACGATTTGTATCGTCGGTATTTTTCGGAGCGCTTGGGATGATATCAAATTTTATGTTTTAACGCAGAGGAGCGCAAAGGTAACGCGGAGGTACGCTGAGTTTTTTGGAATTGGTTATAAATTATGGTTGACCAATATATTTTCTCTGGAAGTCTACCAGAAAATGCCAGCACTTATGTAACGCGAGATGCCGATCGCGATTTGTATGATGGATTGCGATCGGGAAAGTTTTGTTATGTGTTGAATTCCCGTCAAAGTGGTAAATCCAGCTTACGAGTGCGAACAATGCGCCGTTTAAGAGAAAATGGTGTCGAATGTGCTGCGATCGATCTTTCTGCGGGTGGTATTCAAAATGTCCCACCAGAGCAATGGTATGCGGATTTGATTGATTCGTTGATTGATATTTTTGATTTGGATGTTGATTTTGAGGAGTGGTGGGGAGCAAATCAATTAAATTCTCTGGTGACAAGATTTCGTAAGTTTCTCGAAGAAATATTACTTGTTGAAGTTAAAGAAAATATTGTTATTTTTATTGACGAAATTGATAGCGTTCTCAGTTTAAATTTTCCTACGGATGACTTTTTCGCTTTTATTCGTTCTTGTTATAACCAGCGTGTTGATAATCCCGCATATAACCGCTTAACATTTTGTTTGTTGGGAGTCGCTTCACCCAGCAATTTAATTCAAGATAAACAACGTACTCCGTTTAATATTGGTAAAGCAATTTCTCTTAAGGGGTTTCAAATACACGAAGTTGAACCGTTAGAAAAGGGTTTGAAGGGAAAATTTAATGAACCCCAAGCGGTAATTAAGGAAATATTAGATTGGACGAAAGGACAACCGTTTCTGACGCAAAAGTTATGTCAGTTTATGGTGGAAGAATCTGAAAAAGAAAATCCGCGCACTGTTGAGGAAGTTGTTAAATCAAAGATTATTGAAAGTTGGGAATCTCAAGATGAACCCGAACACTTACGCACCATTCGAGCCAAGATTTTAAGAAATGAAGAACGTGCTGGGTATTTGTTGGATTTATATCAGCAAGTTAGACATTCAGAAGTAGAATCTGAGATTACAGCAGATAATACTTTAGAACAAAGCGAATTACTGCTTTCGGGATTAGTTGCAAGACGAGAAGATAAATTAAGAGTTTATAACCTTATATATAAACAAGTTTTTAGCGGAAATTGGGTTGAAAATGAATTAAAGAATTTGCGTCCCTATTCCGAAAGTTTTAAATTTTGGGTTGCTTCTAAAGGTAAAGATGAATCTCGACTGTTGCGAGGTAAGGCTTTAGCAGATGCTGAGGAATGGGAGAAAGATAAGAATTTAAGTTATCAAGATAAACAGTTTTTAGCTGCTAGTAGGGCAAAGCAAATTCAGGGGAAAATTGCTGCTGATGAACAAGCAGCAAAGTTGGAGAGGGAGAGGAAGGATAAAGAAGCAGCAGAAAAGATAAATCTGGTATTAAGTGAAACAAAGCAGAAAGTTGAAAAACAATTAAAAGACATTCAAGAACTCCTGGAGATAGTTGAAAAGCTTAGCTTAATGGCTATAAAGCTCAAAAATGAAGGTTCTAATTCTGAAGCTGAAGAATTATTTTTACTTGCAGGTCAGTCTTTCAATATCCAAGACTATAAACTTAGACTGGCAATTCTTAATGCTGGCATATCTTATGCTTATCAAATGCTTAAATCTAAGGATTTAAAACAAGCACAAAAGTATCTCAAAGAGAGTCAAAAAGAATTCCATTATTTGCAAAATAACAGTGATAATGTAGTCTTACAAATTAGTATATTTACTCTTAAAATAGAAGCAAATTTATTTAAAGAGCAAGGTAATCTTACACAAGAAATAAATTCATATAAAAAGGCTTACGAGATTCTTAATTTTATCAAAAATAAAGCTAAAAGAGGAAACAGAACAGTTGATCGTATCAGTCCTCCATTCCAAAATCTGCCAATCAAAATTTTATCCAAGCAATATTTAGAAGCATTTCATCGGGAATTTATAAATTTACTATCAAAACAAGAAGAGAAAAATCACAAGAATGAAGTTAAGGAATCTTTAAAAGAACACTATTTAGATGAACTTAACAACTTACTTGCTAACAAAGAATGGGAAGAAGCTGATAGAAAAACCTCTCAGATCATGCTCTTCATTGCTGATAGAGAAAAAAAATATCTAAATATCGAAGATATTGAAATATTTCCCTGTATTGACTTAAAAGAAATAGATCGCCTTTGGGTTGATAATTCTAATGGAAACTTTGGTTTCAGCGTGCAAGCGCAAATTTGGAAAGATATAGGCGGAAATCAGTTAAACATTAATTGGAGTGAGAAAGATTATGAAAAATACCTCAGATTTGAGACTAGACTAGGGTGGCATGATAGTTCTAGCAATTTCAATTTACTTAACTATAAAGACGTGATCAACAAAGTGAATAAGGGTTTTTTATCGCCTAGAGGAATACTACCGTTTTATAATAATCAACTATTTAACCAAGAAAATAAGTATTTACAATGCAGAAGAGTTCAGAGTAAAAGGATATATCAAAATCCGGTCATAAATTTCAAATTTCCACTTATTCTCTTTTCTCGCGTTGCGGCTTGCGAGTTTTAACATATAGGCGTTCCAGTTCTTTATTAAAATTTGTAAATAGAAGATTTTTTACGAAAACATAGGCTCCAACAAAGGTCAAAGGTCTGCATGTTAAAGGTCAAAGGTAAACTTCTGACTGAATTACTTAAGCATCATTGAAAAACTGCATCGCGATTTTAGGATCGTAACAATTAGCCATCACGAATTTTTCGGCTACCTTGCTCACTTGCGGAATCTACAACCTTCACTACATCCCAAGGAAGCCGCATTTGTCCTGGTGATGTTTTATTTCTTATATTTTGTAAGCTTACATACTTGTCATTGCGAGCGTAACGGAGTGGAGCGTGGCAATCCCAAACCCTGCGATTGCTTCGCTACGCTATCGCTCCGCTCGCAATGACGTTTTATAAGTAATTAACCAAACTTGATAAAATTCCCCAGTGGTAGCTTTTCTCAGGTTTGAGTTTTTTGCACAACACCCACCAGGGAATGCAATTAAGAGGAACCAATTAGCGAAAGTCGGCTGAAGACGACTATGTAAATTTTTTATTGTAGTTAAAATTTTATAATTAAAAATATTGCCAATTGAATCTCGCGATATTTTTAGTCCATTTTAATGGACTTATGCTATTAGCTTGGGACTTGCAGTCCCAGGTAGGTAAAAACGAAGCCTTTTGATGGTGCAAGTTGTGAATTAATTGCGATAGCGAAGCGCTGCTGCAAGCAGATCGCCACTTACCAAACTTGATATCAAAAACAATAATGGTGCGTTACCATGACGGCGATAACGCACCCTAAAAAAATCTGATATTAAATTAATTCACCAAACAATTAACGTTTATCTAAAAGTTGCCAAGTAGCTCCTCCAACAACACCATCGGGTTCTAAACCGTTGCGCTTTTGAAAGGCTTTTACTGCTTCTACTGTTACGGGGCCAAAATCTCCATCAACACTTTTAAGAAATCCTAAGTTGGATAACTTTTCCTGTACTTTGACTACTTGAGAACCTCGCATTCCCAAACGCAAAATCGGTAATCCTTGGGCGGTATATTGAATTGCGGGAGTTTTTTTCTGAGTAGTTGTGCTGGTTTGACGAGTACGTGTGGTTTGACGAGTGCGTGTAGTCGCAGCTTGTCTTTGTTCGGGTTTCTGCCGCGTGGTAGTATTACGAGGTTTTGGTTTTACTGATGTCGGTTTGGGATTTCTAGGTGGCGTTGCTGGTTGTGGCTCTGGTGAAGGCGTAACAATCCTAAATGGACTATTTGCGGCAGTTGTTAATGTTCTTTGTTGCTGTGTAGAATTATTCACCACCCTAACGCTGCCGAATGACTCTGTGGGCATGGGGAAGCTATCAATAGAAGGAGGTGGTGTAGGAGTGCTAGTTACTTTTGTCGATTCCGATACAGCTATGTTATTGGGAAAAAGGGTTTGCCAAGTATTCGTATCTGCAACCCCATCAGCTTTCAAACCTGCTGCTTGCTGAAAACCCGAAACTGCTTTTTTAGTTGCTTCGGTGAAAACACCATTGACTTCACCTCCATAAAATCCTAAAAGTTTTAGAGCGCCTTGTAATTCTCTTACAGGTACTCCCTTGCTACCTAATTTAAGGGTAGGACGGTTCATGTTAGCTTCTACAACTACCTGAGCAATCTTTTGTTGCGGTGCTGCAATTGATACTCCAATAGAGGAACCAAATAACAGAGGAGTTGAGGAAACTAGAAGTAACCAATAAAACCTACTTTTCGGAAGGAAACGAAAAGATACGAGCGAGCGTAAGTACTCAACAATACTTAGTTTTCTTGTACCTATCATGGTTTGTGCCCCCGGCAAATCTCTTACAATTACACTATCTATTAACCAGTATAAATTTAAATCGTAACAGCAGTGTAAATGCTTAAAAAAGCTACAAATAGTAAGCAATTTATGCTAAGTAAATGCCTAGACTGCCGCTACGCAATTACACGGTTAATAGCTTCTTCTTGACCGATTACAGACACAAATGGTTCCTTTAAATATTCGGAAGCTGCCTTTATAGTGTCTGCACTGGTTAAAGCTGCGATATCTTGTTGAAATTTTCGATCGAAGGCAGTGCCTAAACCTAAAATTTCATACCAACCGTATATCTGAGCAATCTGTCCGTTGGTTTGTTTGCCCAAGGCATATTGTCCCAGAATTTTGTTTTTCGCAACTTGTAAGGCGCTTTCTTCTAGCTTACTACTAGAAAGCAAATCAACTTCTTTTCGTAATCCTTCTAAAGCTATGGTAGTATTTTCTGCTGCGGTACCCATATAGACTACAAAGGAACTGCAAAATTGTCTTGTAGGGTAAAATGCGGACACATCGTAAGCTAAGCCGAGTTTTTCGCGTAATTCCACAAATAAACGACTGGAAAGCCCGTTTCCTAAATAGGTAGCCAGTAATTTTAAAGCTGCGTAGTCGGGAGAATGCACGGAAGCACCCAAATAACCCAACATAATTACCGATTGCTGTGTTGCTTGGGGGGTAAGTACTTGTTGGGGTTTTGTTTGAGGAAATGACACGCTCATAGCTGGCGGCTTATCTACAGAAGTGTGCCAATCGCCAAAAAGTTTTTCTACCTGTTGCGCTGCATCTTGAGATGAAATACGACCTGCAATACTAATAACTATATTATCTGGACGAAAATAAGTTTGATAATGCTCGACTAAATCCTCACGAGTCAAACCAGCAATAGTTGTTTCATCCCCCAATCCCGACGATGCATAAGGATGATTTTTGTACATAACTTGCCGTAATTGCTCAAATGCAACGTTAAAAGGCTGTTCCTTTTGCAAGCGCACATCTTGCAGGGCAATCCGCTTTTCCATCTCCACCTCAGCTTCTGGAAAAGTTGGCGATCGCAATATTCTTGTCGCCAATTCCAACATTTTAGTAAAATCTGCTGTAACGGTTTTCAAGGAAAAAACAAAGTAATCTGTTGCAGTATCGGCACTCAAACTCGCCCCAATAGACTCCACACGTTCGGCAATTTCTAAGCTTGAAAGTCCGTCACATCCTTTAGTTAGCACGGCACCGAGTAAATTCGCCAACCCCGCTTTTTCTGACTTTTCATAACAGCTTCCAGCACGGATAAATATTCGAGTCGCGATAATATCAGCAGTCAAATTTTCCGTAACTAGCACTACTATGCCATTCTTTAATTCAGTACGATGGAAATTCGATAATTTTGGCAAGGTTGTCATTTAGATTTTGGATTTTGGATTTTAGATTTTGGATTTTAGATTTTAAATAATAGTTTTATAATTTGGGGATTTTAGATTTCTCCCCATCCCCCCATCTCCCCAAAGGTTACTGAGCAGTTCGACGTAGCTCACTGTAAGACTTGTCGAAGTACTCCCCATCTTCCCCCTCTTCCCCCATCTCCCCATCTCCTACCAAGAGGGTTTAATTACTGTTACCGCGTAATTATCGACTGAAAGATATTTAGATGCAATATTTTGCAGTTCTTTAACGTCAAAAGATTGAATTTGTTGGGGATAAGTTACTGATAGATCGGCTGTTGCAATTGTGTTGTAGTATCCATAAAGTCCCGCTAATTGATTTGGCGTTTCTGTTGAAAAAGCATAATCATTACATAATATACGCTTGGCGCGGGTAAGTTCTTGCTCGTTAATTTCCCAGTTAATTTCTTGTAAGTGAAGTCGAATTAATGCTTCTACGCGCTCTAATTGTTCCGATTCTAACCAAGCATTGATAGTGAATAAACTGGATTGTTCTTGTAGTGAAAAACTACTGTAAATGCCGCTTACTAATTGCTGCTCTTCTCGCAAATCGCGTACTAATCGCGAAGTTCGTCCTCCTGCTAAAATTACCGAAAGTAAATCTAAAGCATAACCGACGCGAAGTTTTTCTACTCCTGGTGCTACCCATGCCATCATTAAACGAGCTTGTTGGATTCTGGGTAATTGGATGGATTGACGACGAATTCCAGATATTTTTGGTTTTGTAGCTTTCTTTGTAAAAGGAAAATCTGTAGGGGGTGGGGCAAATTGATTAAAAGCCTGATTGACTAATTCCAAGGCTTTCGATGAATTAATCCCTCCGGCGATCGCTACTGTCATATTCGAGGGTTGATAGTGAGCGCGATGGAAGGTACGGAGTTGCTGTACTTTGTGAGAGGCAATGTTTTCTTCGCTTCCTAAAACCGAACGTCCATAAGGATGTTGCTGATAAATGTTTTTATAAAGGGCTTGAAAACCGATCCAATCGGGATTATCGGATGCTTGACGAATTTCTTCTAATACTACATTGCGCTCGCTGTTGAATTCTTCTTCGGGTATGGCTGCATTCAGCAATAATTCACCCATTAAAGGTAAAGTCTCTTCAAGATAAGTAGAAGCTGTTGTTAGCGAATAATGAGCGTAATCGTAACTAGTAGCAGCATTACTTACTCCACCTTTACTTTCAATTGTTCGATCGAATACTCCTGCCTTTAATGTCTTGGTACCTTTGAAAATCATATGTTCTAAAAAGTGAGCCATTCCACACCAAGATTCTGGTTCTAGAGTGGCACCCGCACGAACCCAAATATCCGCCACAACTACGGGAGTGGTAGATATTTCTTGATGAATCAAAGTTAACCCGTTGTCTATTTTGAAGACTGAGGCTGGAAACACGGTACTATTTATTGGTATAAGAATATTAAATAATTCTATCAGCTTTTATTTGCATTAAATTTAATTTATTATTCAACAAACTTTGAAAAATTTAGATATTTCTGATACTGTTTTTTCTCTAATTATATGAAAACTAAATTATAAATAAAATACGCACAATATCAACATGGTAAATATGACATTTTTATTGTAAAAGTTGATGCTTTCATCAGTATTGTGGTCATATTTGTTGCGTGCTAAATAACTTTTTTAATTAATATGTAAAAAATCATCAAAAAAATAAAGCCCTCAAACCGAAAAGTGACTTGAGAGGCTTTATTTTTTAAGTTCACCGCAACGCCGTTTTACCTTAGTTTATGACCTGGTTTAACCAGGGGGGAACTAATTTATCTCGTTTAAAGTTTCCGGGTGCAAGCCCGGTTTACTGCCACGAAACTGTTAAGTTCCCATATCATAAAAATCATAGATCACAAAACTGTTTGGCAGTCACCAACGTCGCAGTGCAACAAACCTATTATAACTTTCAAAAATGATGTTGTGTAATAAATAATTTTTATAGCATTCTTTTTTATTTTCTTTTTAATTTATTGAGAATACCATACATCCTCGATATTTCGAGCAATTGTCATCGCTTCATCACGATTTAATTCATCAAATAAAACCGTAATGTGTCCGAGTTTACGCCCAGGACGAGATTCTGATTTATTGTACCAATGGAGGTGCGCTCCAGGAATTTTTGCTAGTAAAGAGCGCTTATCGATATAGTTGCTTACTCGTGTTTCATAACCTAATAAATTTACCATAATAGCACAAGCATTTTTCATCGCCACGTTGCCTAAAGGTAAATCGCATACTGCCCTTAAGTGCTGCTCGAATTGCGAAGTAAAGCAGGCATCAATAGAAAAATGTCCGGAATTATGAGTTCGCGGTGCAATTTCATTGACTAATACTTGAACACCATCACTCAAGAAAAGTTCAATGGCAAAAATCCCTACAACTTGCAAACTATTTAATATAGTACAAGCAATATCCTGAATAATTTTATCTATCTGGGGATTGATGTGTGCAGGTGCAATAACTCGCCGACAAACTTGTTGTTCTTGTTGGGTTTCTACTACTGTAAATTGAGAAATTTCACCACTTGCCGAACGTGCTGCAATTACGGATAATTCTTTTTCAAAAGGTATAAATTCTTCTAATAAAAAATGTCCTTCAATTAAATTATTATTTTGATTTTCTTGATTTTTATCCTGTTCTTCCAAACGCAGCTTTTGCTCCAAAGTAATTAAATCTTTGATGATAAAAGTACCTTGACCATCATAACCGTGACGACGAGCTTTTAATACGCACGGAAAGCTTAATTCAAAATCATCCCGACGATCGGATTTCGTATATTGCTCTTTCCCAGATGAAACGGCGAATAATGATTCAGGCAAGATAAATTTAGGAACAGGTATACCTAAATCGCGTAAAAAACAGCGTTGATGATATTTATCTAAAAGAGGAAATAGCGCCTCGATTCGAGGACGAAAACGAACGCCTTTTGAAGCAACTTGAGATAAAGCTTTTAGATCGACAAACTCATTTTCAAAAGTTATAACATCGCATTTTGCAGCTAATTCAGTTGTGGCAGTAGCATCGTCAACCGCCGCAAAAATACTATCGGCAGCAATACCAACAGCAGGATCGCGATCGCTAGGAGTTTGCACAATTAATTCTACTCCTAACTTTTTCGCCGCAGCACCCATCATTAATGCTAATTGTCCGCCACCAATTACACCAACACGTTTCATTTGCACGTTAAGTTTACTAGTACCATTACATTAGTTAAATCTGCTACCTGTATTTCACCAGAAAATCCCATCCTGAAATTAAGCTTACCTCATCTATCGCTACAAAAATTAAGTCAAGAAGTAATCCGTTTTGATTTCTGGAAGGCGCAAGCTCAGCAGAGCCATATAATTCTTAACAAACAGGGTTTTCTAATCGCTTTGAATTATTAAATGCTGCTTGTTTTAATGAGAACTGATTCATATTGCTAAAAAACTTTACATTTGTTTAAATAAATAGCCGATCGCCTTTAGCAATAGTTTAGAAAAATTTACTTTCAAGCAGATAGATAAAGTTTATTATCATTTAACGAAAGAATATCGGGAGTACTGTTAATCTTGTAATTAGTGAAAGCCTAATATCTATTTAACAAAGCTTCACATTTCATAGTTACAAATTTTCGGTAGAGAGAATTGTTAACTATGAGTATTAATCGAGAAATTTCTATTTATTCTTATTTGGAAAATTATGTTAAACAACTTAAATCGACTTGTTACCAATCCGATGAGACATTACAACGATGAATGGATTAACCAATGGTGCCAAGATAATGGTTGGACGGATCTATATATAGAGCGCTGTAATAACTTCTGGGCTTTTCCTCCAGGTGCGGTAATGCCAGAGCCAATTCCAACAAAAGTTCTTAGAACAATTAAAGCAGAAAAAGGTTTGACTTGCGAAGAACGCATTTGGTCGATCGCAGCAGTAATTGCCACAATGATCGCCGCAGGTGTTACTTATTGGTTGAGATGTCCGATACCAATGGTTGCAGCGTTTGCATTTAATGCCGTGACTGTGGCTCAATTGGAAGTTGAAGATGCGTATTGAAGAGAGTAGATGTAGATTCATGGGGGAACCTTTTCCCCATAAATATTATAAATAAATTATAAATAGTATTTTTTTATTATTAAGGTAATTTTTCATTTAAGCAGTTATTTAAGCAGTATAACTTGTGTCACGGTATTGTCACATGACTTCGATTAGAGTTATGTACAAGGTTGAGAAAAGACCAAGTAAAACGGTTGTAGGATAAGTAAATAACATACTTCACGCGGTAGATTTTCCTAAGCCCCCTTTAAAAGGGGGTTTTTCAAATTGTATTGAAGTTGAATTAAAAATCTTTTATATGGCAAAAGTTAAATAAATAAATCTATAGTATTTCTTTTTAAGAATTGCTAAACAATGCACAGACGGTATTATTGATAATTCATACTTTAAATTACTCTTCGCCGAATCAATTGCTATTGAGAATAATTTAGATAAATTTAGCGATCGCCCTATTACTCCCTTCCCGGCTTTATGATTACCGGCGTTGAGTGAGGGGGAAGAGGGGGAGAAATTTTATAGGTAATCGCCAGGAGCGAGACAGGAGTAAACGATTTATAAAATTATAAGTAGCGATCGCATCTTGCTTGCTGGCATTATCGAACAAAATGCGAACACTACTATTTTAGATTTTAATAAACGTCATTTTTGACAAATTGTTTAGGATTGCTATATCTCTATCGCATTTTCCTGCAATAGATGATTCTCGAAAAGGTATATAAAATATTATATTCGACATAATTCAATTTACGTTAATTTACTTAAGTCTTTATGTCGATGAACTTGTAATATTAAAATTAACTATTCAACCAAAAATTAAACTTTTCCGTAGTTTTTCGGTAGAGTAATAACTGCAAGTAAAGTTAAGCTTCAGTATAAATGAAATTGCTTAAAAAAACAAAATTTAACCTTGATATATTATTTTACTAATTATGGAATCTAGAGAATCTGTCGATTTAGATTTACAAAAGTTTTGGTACATAATCAAGCGGCGTTGGCTACCCGCTACATTAATATTTACCATTTCAGTTGGAGCCGCAGCAGTACTAGGCTCTTTTAAAAAACCAGTTTTTGAAGCTGAAGGTAAGCTTTTGATCAAAAAAATAAACCAAACTTCTGCGATAACTGGATTAGGAGGAGAAATTGGACAATTAGAAGGCTTAGATTTAAAAAGTAGCCCTATAAATACTGAGATAGAAGTAATTAGTTCCAAACCTATATTAATTAAAACAATTAAGGAATTAAATCTCAAAGATGATGATGGTGTACCGCTCTCGCCAAAGGATCTAGCAAAACTTATTCAGCTGAGAGCAATTCCTGCAACCGATGTTTTACAGGTTTCCTATACAAGTAAGAATCCTCAAGTAGCAGGTACAGTTGTTAATAAGTTAATGAACCTGTATATCGAAAATAATATACAAACGAATAGAGCCGCAGCAGTTGCCGCTGGTGATTTTATTGCCAAGCAGTTACCTGAAACGGAAGCTCACGTTCGTAAAGTAGAAGAAACTTTACGTCGCTTTCAACAGCAAAATAGCGTGATTTCCTTAGAAGAAGAATCTAGAAACGCTGTAGTAATTCAGAAAGATTTAGAGACTAAAATAACTGAAACAAAAATAGCCTTGGCGGAAGTAACAGCTCGCGCTCAAAGCCTTCAGGAAAAAGTCGGAATGAATTTTGAAGATGCGATCGATACTGATTCTTTAAAAAGTTCTACTGGAGTGCAGCAGGTTTTAGATAATTTGCAAAAAGTAGAAGCAGATTTAGCATTAGCTCAAACTCGTTTTTTTAATACACATCCAACAGTACAAGATTTAATCTCTCAAAGAGACGCTCTCCAAAGCTTATTAAACAACAGAGTTGCCAAATTAACTAAGAATAATCTAAATTTAACAGTTGGAAATTTACAAATAGGTGAAGTAACGCAAAAGCTCACAGAGGAATTGGTAAGATCCGAAGTAGAAGCTGTGACTTTAAAAAATCGCTTAAGTTCTTTATTAAAAGCATTAGAAATTCATCAAAAAAGAATTAACATTTTACCTAAGTTAGAGCAAGAAGAGAAAAAATACGAGCGACAACTAGAAACAGCTCGCACAACTAATGAAAATCTTTTAAAAAAGCTACAAGAAGTAAGAGTTACAGAAAATCAGAATATTGGTAATGCTCGGATAATCGAGCCTGCTTTTGTAACTAAAAAGTCCATGCAATCAACTAAAATCATGCTTTTGATTTTAGGAGGTGCTTTAGGAACTTTAGTTGCAACAGCAATGGTTGTTTTACTTGAATTAAAAGATAGATCCGTTAAAACCCTCAAAGAAATCAGAAAACTACTTGGATATACCTTACTTAGCACCATACCTTCTTTGAAAAAGAAATCTTATCTGAATCTTAAAGAGACAGATATGGGGATACCAGAGATACCTGTAAGAGATAATCCCGATTTACCAATTGCAGATGCATATCGAATGCTTCAAGCTAACTTGAAGTTTATTAGTTCGGATAAACCACACAGAGTAATTGTAGTTACAAGTTCTGTTCCAAAAGAGGGTAAATCAACCGTTTCAGCTAATTTAGCCGCTGCGATCGCACAGTTGGGACAGAGAGTATTGCTTGTAGATGCAGATATGCAAAATCCTTTGCAGCACCATTTATGGGGTGTAAATAACCGTACAGGATTGAGCGATATCATTGTTGGGCAAGTTGAATTTGAAACAGTTGTAAGTGCAGGAATGCTTAGTTTAGATATCTTGAGTGCAGGAGCAATAACTCCCAATCCTCTATTCCTGCTCGATTCTAGAAAAATGGAAAATTTGATTGTAGATTTTAAAAATACTTATGACTTTGTAATTATTGATGCACCATCTTTAGTAATGAGAGCGGATGCTCTAGCTTTAGGCAAAATGGCAGATGGTGTTTTGCTGGTAGCACGTCCGGGAATACTTACGAATGGTGATGCTAGCACGGCTAAAGAGGCTTTAGAACGTTCCGGGCAAAATGTACTAGGTATGGTAGTCAATGGCGTAATTCCAGACAATGAATCCGAAAGCTATTTCAATTACGTGAAAGATTACTCGAATAAAAATAATTCGCATCAAGAAGTTATCAATTCAAAGTAATTTTAAACATTTTTTTAAGGGTGCAATTTATCAATGGAAGGTTTACGCAAGCTTTTAGGGAATTCTTTTTCTTTACTATTAAATCGCTTAACTCAGAGTATTACAACTTTCATCTTAGTTGCATCAATAGCTCGAATTCTTGGAGCTTATGAACTGGGGCAATATATGCTCGCCTTCAGTTACTATTATGTCTTTATGACTTTAGCTTCCCAAGGATTCAAAACGCTGTTTACACGAGAACTAGCACGCAACCCTATAGAAACACCAGCTTATTTAATTAGCGGTACTTTTTTACAGTTGTTATTTAGCATCATTGCTTATGCCGTGCTGGCGCTTGTCGTATATCTTCTTCCCTACAGTCAAGATACTTCAATAGTTTGTTACGTAATCGGTTTAGCTATTATCCCGTTTTCTCTATCTAACGTGACTGAAGCTATCTTTCAAGCACAAGAGAAAATGCACTTAATTGCGATTAGTACGGTACCAGTTTATATTGTGCGCGTATTAGTAATGATTTGGGTGATGAATCTGAAACATGACATCAGTATTGTTTCAGCAGTTATGGTAGCTTCGGAAAGCTTAATTTTTTTGATTGAATGGTGTTTAATCGCGCAGTTTATCAAATATCAATGGCAATTAGACTGGAAGTTTATGTGGGATACGACTAAAGCTTCTGGCTCATTTATCGTTATTGAAGGTATATCTGTTTTAGGTTACAGACTTCAGGTTTTTATTCTCTCTTTATTAGGTGGCGAATTAGTTGTCGGATTATATGGTGCGGTTACACAATTAATGCAGCCTTTTCAAATTATTTCTCATAGCCTTGTTTTAGCTGTCTTTCCTAAAATGTCTAAAGCCATTGAATCGGGAAAAGAAAGTCAGCGTCAAATTACGCAAATCACTATAGAAATATTATTAATTGTAGCTTTACCTTTGATTCTCGGACTTGCATTTTTTGGTAAAGATTTACTTATTTTACTCTATCACGAACAAAGCTTTGCTCAAGCAGAGTTTGCCCTTAATGTATTTGCTCTTGGCTTGATTGCTTCATCATTTGTTAGACCTTTAAGTTATCTATTAGTAGCAAACGGATTTGAAAAAGTTAATCTTTGGCAAGTTTTTATTACGACTATTTTAGATGTGTTAATAAGTATAGTACTTGTTTCTCGTTATCAGTTAAATGGTGCAGCAATTACAGTCATTTTTACCGACTATGTAGCTTTATTTATTTATGCTTATGCGGTTTACAAACGATTATTTACATTAAAATTATGGTCTACTATTTCCCGACCGCTTTTAATAAGTGTGTTAATGATACCTGTTTTTATAGTATTACAAAATTTTAATCTCAATATTATTTGGGTTTTACTGATTTCTACTCTGAGCTACTTCTTGTTTGTTGGTAGCTTAGGGATTTATACAGTTTACAATTCCAATGATGAATGGGCAAAATTATTATTAAAACGAAAATAATATGAACGTTCAAGTTTTGGATTCCACAAAAAAGGTAATATTATGAATCCAGAAGTATCTGTAATCGTTCTTGCTTACAATGTTGAAGAATATGTTGCACAGGCAATAGATTCTGCATTAAAACAAACTCAAAAAAATATTGAAGTTATTGTAGTAGATGATGGTTCTACGGATAAAACCTTAGAAATTATCAAAAGCTTTGATGACAAGCGCGTTAAAGTATTAGTTAATAAAAAAAATTGCGGGCAAAATTTTTGTACTAATTTAGCAATAAAGTCAGCTCGAGGAAATTGGATAACTCGACTTGATGCAGATGACTGGTATGCACTCGATCGGTTAGAGAAACTATTAAATATTGCCTATTTGGAAAATATAGAGATGATTGCTGATGATATATATTTTATTCAAGATGGAAAATCTGTTCCCTGGAGTACATTATTAATTCAAAGTAAATTCAAAATCAAAGACAATATCAGAGTTTCTCCAATATCTTTTGTTGAAAAAGATGTACCCGGAACCTGGGGTTTACCTTTAGGTTTAACTAAACCATTAATTAAAAGAGATTTTATAGTTAAGCATAATATTCAAAACCAAGAAAATATTTTGATTGGTGGAGACTTTTGGTTATATTTAACTTGTTTGGCACGTGGAGCAAACTTTTTATTAGTACCAAAACCTTATTATTTTTATCGTTCTCGTCATGGTTCGTTAGTTACTCTTAGTAAAGTTAAACGACTTGAAGCATATTGCGAAGCAACAAAATTTTATTTACAGCAAGATTACATTAAGCATAATCAAAAATTACTAACCGCTTTACAGAAACGTCTAGTTTTGATTGACAAAACTAAACCATATTTTCAAGTTGTAGATTCTCTTAAACAAGCCGATTATTTAAGCGCTTTAAACAAAATGAGAAAGAATCCCTATTTCTTTTATCATTTATCTACACAACTACCAAGAATCATCCGCCGTCGATTATTTCTATATTTAAATCAAATATCTGTAACCGACTCTAAATAGCACTTTACATCAGGGAATAAAAAAAATGAAAGTCGCATTATTACATTTTTGCTTTTACGAATACACCGTTCAATTAGCTAACGCTTTAGCTGAATATGTTGATTTAACTTTAATTCATCCCCAAGAATTAACCGCACAAACTCAAGGTTTACTCGATGCCCGGATTAAAGTAATTACATTTAATAAATACCGCATTCGCGATCCGCGTAATTTCTCTGCAATGGGCGAACTCATGAATCTGATTCGTCAAATAGAGCCTGATGTATTGCACGTCCAAGAAACCAACGATCCTTGGTACGATCTAACATTGTTGCTCAACAAAATGCCTCCTTTAGTAACAACTATTCATGATGTATTTCGTCATCCTGGAGACAAAGATAACGTCATCGGTTCCGAGTATACTCGGCGGATTGCATTCTGGCGATCGCAACAGCTAATCGTTCACGCCAACTTGCTCAAAGATGCTTTGGTTGAACACTTCCGCGTTCCCAAACAACGGGTATGCGTTCTTCCTCATGGAGAACTAGGTAGTTTATATCAGCGGTTGGCTAAGGACAATAATACAGTCAGAGAGCCATTTACTTTGCTGTTTTACGGACGTATTTGGGCTTACAAAGGTTTGAATTACCTGCTATCCGCGATGCCATCGATCGTCGAACGTTTTCCTGAAGTTAAATTGATTATTGCTGGCAAGGGAGACAATTTACAACAATATTTTCCTAATGGCTGCGATGAAAAGCATTATGAAATTATTAATCGTTATATTCCATCAGAAGATGTTGCAAGTCTTTTTCAACGCAGTACGGCAGTAATTTTACCTTACATAGAAGCATCTCAGAGCGGTGTTGCATCTTTAGCTTATGCAATGGGTACGCCAGTTATTGCTTCTGAAATCGGTGGTTTAGCTGAAATGATTAATTCCGAAGTTGATGGGCTATTAGTTCCCCCTCAAGATGTTGACGCTTTAGCCGATGCGATCGTTCGTTTATTAAGCGATAGTCAATTACAAAATCAGATCCAAAGCGCGGCATTATATCGCTGTGAAGATGATTTGAATTGGTCAAATATTGCCGCTCAAACAATTGAAATTTATCGTAAAGCAATTTATCTCAAAAGTCCTTATCAGCTAAAATGATAAAAAAACTTTTATTATTTACCGAAGAAGCATTTGCAGTTTTATCTTTACTGCTTTATTCGGGAGGTCCGTTAACTGTAATTTTGTCAGGTGGAGCAAGTGAAGGTGATGATTCTGGAGAAACAAATACTTCTTTAATTTTAGTACTATTCTTCTTCAATTATTTGATGACTTTTTTTCTACTTGTTCTTCGATGGAAAAAGGTGATCCAGGTAATGAAGAAAGAAAAAATTATTTTACTATTGGTAGGAATTGCCGTCTTTTCTTTTGTTTGGTCTTACGATGCTAAAAAGACTTTAACTCGGGGTATTGCCATAGTTGGAACTAGTTTATTTGGACTATATTTAGCTTCACGCTACAGCATCAAACAACAGTTACAACTTTTAGGTTGGATGTATGGAATTGCCGTAGTACTTAGTTTTGTATTTATTGGCGCATTACCGCAATATGGAATCATGGGTGGAGTTCATGAAGGAACATGGCGAGGCATTTATAACCATAAAAATACGCTTGGTAAAGTTATTGTTCCAGGTATTGCTGTCTTTTTACTACTGGCTTTTAATTCTAAAAAATATAGTTGGCTGTTCTGGATGGCTTTTAGTTTAGCTTTTATCCTTTTACTACGTTCTAGTTCAACAAGTTCGTTACTTAATGGGATATGTGTAATTGCCGCATCTATTTCTTTTCGAGTTTTTCGATGGCGAGATAATTTCATGGTGCCTAGCACGATCGCGCTCGCAAGTTTCGGTACAATTTTTTACGTAGTTGTGTCTGTAACAACAGAAGCTATCCTGACTGCACTCGGTAAAGATACTACTCTTACTGGGCGTGGAGATATGTGGCCCTATATCTTTGAAATGATTGGGCAACATCCTATCTTAGGCTATGGATATGGTGCTTTTTGGTATGGACCAGATACTCCTTCATTCTACATTTGGCAAGCAACTGGTTGGACTCCTCCTAATTCTCATAATGGCTTTTTAGACGTGTGGTTGCAAATAGGATTAGTCGGGTTATTAATATATATCTTTGGCTTTTTAGCTGTAACTTTACCAAAAGCACTTTACTGGTTGCGAGCAACTAAAACGTCTGAAGGATTTTGGCCCCTTACATATATGACTTATATGTTACTTGCAAATATCGGTGAAAGTACATTGATGATCCAAAACGATCTCTTTTGGGTTCTTTATGTTGCAATTGCTTTTTCTGTACAAATGTCACCAGAAAATCACAAGCCAAAATATATAAATGAATGGAATACGATTTCAAACAGTTATTATTGAAAAATACTTTTTAGGTTTTTTATTAATTACTAAAGTAAGTATATTCCCTAAAGAGATATAATAATAATTCTGTTAAAAAAGATATATACAGATAACAAGCGCATCTTCCATATATTATGTTTAATAAAAATTTAGAATACTGGCAAAAGAAACTTAGCAATAGACTACCAGTCTTAGAGCTAACTACAGACAAGGTAAGAACGGCCGATCGAGATTATAATGTTGGGATAGAAATTTTTGCTTTTCCTCAAAACCTCTGTAAATCGTTAAGAGCCATCGATCAAAATTCTGAAAATAAGTTATTTTCAACTTTATTAACGGCTTTCAAATGTCTGCTTTATAGATATACCCATCAAGAAGATATAATTGTTGGTTCCTACATTCCCCAATCTAATAATTCCGATTTTAATACATTAGCTTTCAGAAGTTGTATATCTGCTAATACCTCATTTACTGAATTATTAAAACAGGTCGATCGAGTAGTCACTGAGGACTTGAAGCATCAAGATTTCTCTTGGAAACAACTTGTACGAGAATTATCTACTATAGATAATCAAAATGATGCAGGCATTTTTCAAGTAATGTTTAGCTTCCAAGATGCTGATTCCAAAAATACAGTATCGCCGATCGACGTTGATGAATTTCAATTAGATTTATCTTTCTTTGTAGTTGAATCATCTGAAGGATTAAAAGGAACGGTAGCATACAATCAAGAACTTTTTGAACCGCAAACGATAAAGCGGGCGATCGCTCATTTTGAGAATTTACTTGAAGCTGTTGTTGAAAATCCTAGTTGTAAAATCAACGAACTGACGATTTTAAGCCAAGTCGAACGTCATCAAATTTTAGTGGAATGGAATCAGACAGCATTTGATTATCCCCCCGATAAATGCATTCATCAACTTTTTGAAGAACAAGTCGCCAAAACCCCGGATGCTGTAGCGGTTATATTTCAACAGCAACAGCTTACTTACCGAGAGTTAAATAATCGTGCAAACCAACTTGCGAATTATCTGCAAACTTTAGGAGTAAAACCAGATGCCTTGGTAGGTATTTGTATCAACCGCTGTTTAGAAATGGTTGTAGGAATTTTAGGGGTACTCAAAGCAGGTGGTGCTTACATACCTTTAGATCCAGCTTATCCTCAAGAGCGTTTATCCCATATGTTGGATGATTCTGGGGTGTCGGTTTTATTGACTACGGAGAATCTACTGTCTCAACTGCCAGAAAATAAGGCGCGGCAAATCTGTTTGGATAGAGACTGGGATAATCTAATTGCTCGTCAAAGTGAAGAAGCTCCTTTAAGTGGTGTAAAGTCTAATAATTTAGCTTATATAATTTACACTTCTGGCTCTACTGGTAAATCCAAAGGAGTAATGATTGAACATAATTCTCTAGTTAATTTTACTCAGACAGCTACTAGGGAATATGCGATTAATAGTCAGGATAGGATTCTACAATTCGCATCAATTAGTTTTGATGTTGCGGTAGAGGAAATGTTTCCCTGTCTTACTTGTGGTGCTACTTTAGTCCTGCGAACTGATGACTTTTTAACTTCGGGTTCCGGGATGCTTCAGAAGTGTCATGAATGGGAATTAACAGTATTAGATTTACCTACCGCATACTGGCATCAATTAGCTTCCGATTTAGCAATGGGAGAATGGGAAATACCTCCCTCATTAAGATTAGTAATTATCGGTGGAGAAGCGGTAATTCCGGAAAAAGTCAGAACGTGGCAAACATCTTTTAAGGATAATCAATATCCAGAATTAATTAATACTTACGGACCAACCGAAGCAACTGTAGTCGTTACCAAATGTAAATTATCTGAGTCCATAAACGATACTGGACTTACGGAAATGACAATTGGGCGACCTTTTGATAACGTCAAAATTTACATTTTAGATTCTTGTCTAAATCCAGTTCCTATCGGAGTTCCCGGAGAATTACATATAGGTGGTGTATCCTTAGCACGCGGTTATCTCAACAGACCGGAATTAACCGCAGAAAAGTTTATTCCCGATCCATTTAATCCGGGGATGCGGATGTATAAATCTGGAGATTTAGCTCGTTTCCTTCCCGACGGTAATATTGATTTTCTTGGTCGCATCGATCGCCAGGTAAAGATTCGCGGTTTTCGGATTGAGTTAGGGGAAATAGAAACCGTTCTCAACCAACATTCTACTGTCAAAGAAGCTATTGTTATTCCTCAAGAATACGAAGCTGGAGACAAACGTTTAGTCGGTTATATTGTTCCCCAAAATGCTCAACCACCCGCAAGCAAAGAATTAAAAGACTTTCTTAAAAACAGGCTACCCGAATACATGGTTCCTTCGGGCTTTGTAACTTTAGACGCTCTACCCTTAACGCCAAACGATAAAGTAGACCGTCGCGCCCTTCCCAAACCTGACAAAACAAATCTTAATTTAGAAGCAGAGTATTTATCGGCTCGCAACGATGTAGAACAGAAGTTAGTTACACTTTGGGAACAAGCTTTCCGCATTCAACCAATTGGGATTCAAGACGACTTCTTCTCTTTGGGTGGTAATTCGTTGATGGCAACTTCTATGCTGGCAGAAATCGAGAAAGTATTTGATAAAAAGCTTTCTCAAGGAATCTTTTTTGAAGCATCAACAATTGAAGAAATGGCAATTGTTATCGATCGCGAAGAAACTGTTTGCGAAACCGTAATCAAAATTAATCCTAACGGTACAAAACCACCTTTATTTATCATTGCAAATAATGGTTTTTTATACCAGCAGATGATAGGGCATTTAGATACAGAGCAGCCAGTGTATATCATACAGGAGCCATTAGAGAAAGTTACTGTAATGGCATCGCGCTGCATACAGCAAATACAGGAGATTCAACCAACAGGTCCTTATCAATTAATCGGTCATTCCTACGAAGGTTTAGTTGCTTACAGATTGGCAAGGCTATTAAACGGACAAAACGAACAAGTCGCTTTTTTAGGAATGCTTGATACTCCTACTCCAGAAATAGAAAACCAAGCAGATAACGGTATATTCTGGTACAAGCGTTATCAACAGCTAAAAATAATTTTTGGACTTTCTTGGAAAGATAAAATTAGCTTTGTGAAAGAGCGAATAGAGTACAGACTTGGCGAATCATTTGAACCGTTGATGCCAACTCTGGAGAAATTCATGAATGAATACGAAGTAAAATCTTATCCGGGTAAGATAACTATTTTCTCTGCGGTATTTGAGTTTTATGGACTTGAAGACGCTAATTTTGGTTGGGATGAATGGGCTGCTGATGGAGTTGAACTACATGAAATCCCCGGTACTCATCGCTCTATGTTATTAAAACCGGATAATGCGAAACTTTTAGCTAAAAAACTTAGCGATTGTTTGATCTAATAAAATTGTTCTTAGTTTTTAATTAAGTAACGCACCATGCTACCAAGTTTTGGTGCGTTAAGGTTTGAGGCTAATTTTATGCATTAAGATTCTGGTGTTACGGGCTTCTAGAGATAATTAGGAGATTATTTTTTAAGTATATTCTCTAAAGAAATATAATAATTAATTTGTTAAAAAAAGATATACGGATAACAAGTGCATCTTTCACCAACTATATATTATGTCCGATCGCAATTTAGAATACTGGCAAAAAAAACTTAGTAAACTGCCAGTTTTAGAATTAACTACAGATAAATTAAGAAGTCCCGATCGAGATAACCGGGTTGGAATAGAAGCTTTTGTTTTTTCTCAAGAACTTTGCCAATCGATTAAAACAATAAATCGGCAGTTTGAGACTACATTTTTTACAACTTTATTAGCTGCTTTCAAATGCTTGCTTTATAGATACACTACTCAAGAAGATATTATTGTTGGTTCTTATATTCCTCAATCTAATTATTTATTCAATACATTACCTTTCAGAACTAATATATCGGGTAATATACCATTTAGTGAATTTCTAAAACAATTAGATCGAGTTGTTACCGAAGATTTGAAGCATCAAGACTTTTCTTGGTCGCAACTTGTAAAAAAATTATCTATTACTAATAAACAAAATAAATCCAGTATTTTTCAAGTAATGTTTAGCTTGCTAGATACCTCTAGAAGTGATATCGCATTAGCAATCGATATTGAAGAATTTAAATTAGATTTGTCTTTCGTTTTAGTTGAATCGCAACAAGGCTTGAAAGGAACCGTAACATACAATCAAGAATTGTTTGAACCGCAAACTATGAAGCGGGCGATCGCTCATTTTAATAATTTACTTGAAGCTGTTATTGAAAATCCCGCTTGTAAAGTTAACGAATTAAAAATTTTAAGTGAAATCGAACGCGATTGAATTTTGACTGAATGGAATCAAACAGCATTTGATTATCCCAAAAAATGCATCCATCAACTTTTTGAAGAACAAGTAGCACAAACGCCGAGTAATACAGCCCTTGTTTGGCAAAATCAAAAATTTACCTACGAGCAATTAAATATCAAAGCTAATCAACTAGCTCATCATCTCCGCAACTTGGGAGTAAAATCGCAAACACCCGTAGGGATTTATTTGCAACATTCGACCGAAGCAATTATTGGAATATTAGCAATTCTCAAAGCTGGGGGAACTTATGTACCTTTAGATCCAGCATATCCTCAAGAGAGATTGACTTTTATCTTAAAAGATGCTGGGGTGAAAGTGTTGATAACAACATCCCTCCTTGATAAGCAGAGGGAGCGATCGCAGGAATATCGGGGTGAGGTTATAAATCTCGATACTGAATGGGAAACAATTGTTCAAAACAGCGCTGAAAATCCCATTGAGTTAGTAACACCAGAAAATTTAGCCTACATCATGTACACTTCTGGTTCAACAGGAATACCAAAAGGGGTTTGTATTCTTCATCAAGGAGTTGTCAGGTTAGTTAAATCGAGTAATTACGTCAATTTAAGTGCGTCAGAAATTATATTACAAGCTGCTCCAATTTCCTTTGATGCTTCCACATTTGAGATTTGGGGGGCTTTACTTAATGGAGGAAAACTGGTTCTTTTACCAATTCAACAACCTTCACTTCAACAATTAGGAGAAACATTAGAAAAATATCAGATTTCAACTCTTTGGTTAACAGCAGGTTTATTTCATCTGATGGTAGACGAACAACTCCAAAGCTTTAAAGGAGTTCGACAATTGTTAGCAGGTGGAGATATTATTTCACCGATTCACGCTCAAAAACTACAGCAAACTCATCCCAACTGTCAGTTAATTAATGGTTATGGTCCCACAGAAAATACAACATTTACTTGCTGTTATCGAGTTCCCAAAAATCATCCAGCAGATAAGGCTTTACCAATAGGTTATTCCATTTCTAACACCCAAGTTTATATTCTAGATAGTCACTTGCAGCCTCTTCCCGTAGGTGTCCCCGGTGAATTATATATTAGTGGTGATGGTTTAGCATCCGGCTATTTAAACCGACCGGAATTAACAGCACAGAAGTTTGTTCCCAACCCGTTTAATCCGGGAATGCGAATGTACAAATCTGGAGATTTAGCTCGTTTTCTTCCCGACGGTAATATTGATTTTCTTGGTCGTATCGACCATCAGGTAAAGATTCGCGGTTTCAGGATTGAGTTAGGAGAAATTGAAACTGTTCTCAACCAACATTCTGCTGTCAAAGAAGCTGTTGTTATTCCTCAAGAATACGAAGCTGGGGAAAAACGTTTAATAGCTTATATCGTTCCCCGAAATGAACCACCTGCAAGCAAAGAATTAAAAGATTTTTCTAAAAGCAGGCTACCCGAATACATGATTCCGTCAGGATTTGTCATTCTAGAAGCTCTACCCTTAACTCCAAATGATAAAGTAGACCGTAAGGCTCTTCCCAAACCTGATAAAACCAATCTTAATTTAGAAGAAGAATATTTATCCGCTAGCAACGATGTAGAACAGAAATTAATCGCTATCTGGGAACAAGCTTTCCGCATTCAGCCAATTGGGATTAAAGATAACTTCTTTTCCTTGGGTGGTAATTCGCTGATGGCTACATCAATTGTGGCTAAAATCGAGAAGGTATTTGACAAAAAACTGGAGCCAGGAATATTTTTTAAAGCTTCAACAATTGAAAAATTGGCTGCTATTCTTACTCAAGAAGAAATTCATGCAGAAAGCGTTATCAAACTCAATCAACATGGTAAAAAACCACCTTTATTTATCATTGCAAATAACGGTTTTTTGTATCAGCAATTGATAGAGGATTTAGATACAGAGCAGCCAGTGCATATAGTACAGGAGCCGTTAGATAAAGCTCCAGAAATGGCATCTCGCTGTATCCAAAAAATACGCGATATTCAGCCAAATGGTCCATATCATTTAATGGGTCATTCCTATGAAGGTTTAGTTAGTTACGAAATAGCCCAGCAATTATACGCACAAAATCAACAAGTAGCTTTTTTAGGAATGCTTGATACTCCTACTCCAGAAATAGAAAAGCGAGCAGAAGAAGCTAGATTATTATTCAAACGTTATCAACGGCTTAAAATTATTCTAGGATTTTCTTGGAAAGACAAAACCAGCTTTTTTAAGGAGCGAGTAGAGTTCAAGCTTACCGAATCATTTCAACCATTAATACCAGCCCTTAAAGAATTCGTAAATGAATACTCGGTCAAACCATTACCGGGTAAAATCAATATTTTCATAGCCACATTTGAATTTTATGGACTTGAAGATACTAATTTTGGTTGGGATAAATGGGCTACTGAAGTCGAAGTACATAAAATTCCCGGAACTCATCGCTCTATGTTATTAAAGCCAGAGAATGCCGAGCTTTTAGCCAAACAACTTAGTGGTTGCTTAAGTAAATAAAAAACTTTCTTCGTTCGTAGTAAGGGCTTTAGCCCTTTTTATATTCTAAAAAGCACAAGCAAATTACCTGTTTACCACCAATTATCAAATTGAGTATTCCTTTCTGTAATTATGCTGATGCAAATTAATTTTCTCTGTGCGATTTTTAAAGAAGGATAAATTTAATAAAATTCTCCGGATTTAATTACAGGAAAAAATTTTACCAAACGCATTTTTTTGATTAATTTTTTTAATTCATTTTAATTTCAGGGGCATATGAGCAAATTAAATATTCTCATGTTGGGTGCTAGCCTCGAACAAAATGGAGGTATAGCAACTGTAGAAAAACTGATGCTCAACCACGCTCCTAATGGTGTTGAGTTTCAACATATAACTACCCATGATGAAGGTACAGTTATCCATAGAATCAAAGTTTTTATCAAAGCTTTTACATTACTATTATGGAATTTACTAAGTAATAAAGCCGATATAGTACACATTCATATTTCAGACGGCGGTAGCTTGGTACGAAAAGCAATAATTACGCTGATTGCTTTTATATTTAACAAACCCGTTTTAATGCACGCCCACGGTGCCGAATTCCACGTAACTTACTCTAAACTTCCCAAATGGGCGCAGTTAGTTTTAAATAAAGTATTTCGTTGCTGCGATGATTTTATTGTTCTTTCCAAAACCTGGGAAGAATACTATATAAATAACTTGGGATTGAACGCAAAAAAAGTTTTAGTTCTACCCAATCCTACGGAATTACCCGCTCAAATTCCCAACCGAACAAATACTTCATCTATTAAATTAGGCTTTTTCGGAAGAGTTGGTTCGCGTAAAGGAACATTTGATTTAATCAGAGCCTTTGCGACAATGCCAGAAGCGTTAAAAAACCGCTCTGAGTTAATCGTTGCTGGAGATGGAGATATTGAAGAAGCACGTAGATTAGTTGAAAGCTTTAATCTGACAAACCGGGTTGAATTCCTCGGTTGGATAGACTCTCAAACTAGAGATAAATTGCTTGCACAGATTGACGTATTTGTTTTACCTTCCTACAACGAAGGTTTACCAATGGCTCTTTTAGAAGCAATGGGTTGGGGTTTACCTGCAATAGTTACGCCAGTAGGTGGTATCCCTGAATTGATTATTTCCACAGAGAATGGTTTGTTAGTTACTCCCGGAGATATCCAACAGCTATCTGGGGCAATGCAGGAATTGATTGAGAATAATTCTTTGAGAGTCTCTTTGGGAAATGCAGCCAGACTTACTGTTACTCCTTTCGATATCAAAGTCTATTCTTCTCAACTTCATGAAATTTATAATTCGGTGCTAGCCTCTAAATCAAAAAATTCTCTTTTACCAGTTGCTGGAGAATTAATCAAAACTGCGAAAGGTTGAATTTAACGAAGTGCGATCGCTACTAGTACTACACGGCTTAAATAGCGCACCCCTAATTTTAATGGTCAGAAGTCGGGTTTTTAGAATACGTATCTGTAATACACTTACAAATTTTCTAAAAACCCGACTTCTCAAGCGTAGCGTGTCTTCTTGTGGTCTAGAAGTCCTGAAATCTGACGAGGGCGATCGCAAAATTGCAAATCTAGAAACTATTGGAGATTAAATCATGAAAGTAAATATCTGCGGAGTAAAAATTGACAACTACAGTTTCGATGAGGTGACAGAACGCATTGTAGACCATGCTCTTACAGGTGTTCTTCCTTCCTACGTAGTTACTCCCAACGCACAACACGTTTTAAGTCTTCAACGCGATGCTGGTTTTCGCGATATTTACGACAAAGCATTTTTAGCTGTACCCGATGGTGTTTCATTATTATGGTCTGCTAAATTCTTGCAAACACCGTTAAATGGTCGCGTTAATGGAACTGATTTATTTGAAGAATTATCTGCTGTTGCCGAAAAGAAAGGACTGAAAATATTCTTACTGGGTGGTCGTCCCGGCGCTGCTGAAGCGGCTAAGAGAGTTTTGCTTTCCCGGCATCCCGATCTGAAAATAGTTGGAACACACTGTCCACCCTATGGATTTGAATCACAACCAGAAGAATTAGCGTTAATCAATTCCAAAATTAAAGCAGCAGCGCCAGATATTCTGTTTGTAGGATTAGGCGCTCCCAAACAAGAAAAGTGGATATATGAGAATTATCAAGAATTAGGAGTACCTGTTTCTTTAGGTATTGGGGTTAGTTTTGAATTGGTTGCTGATATGGTGCAACGAGCGCCTTTGTGGATGCAAAAATGGGGATTAGAGTGGTTATTCCGCTTGATTGTCGAACCAAAACGTTTGTGGAAACGTTATGTAATGGGAAATCCCCAATTTATGTGGTTGGTAATCAAGCAACGACTCGGTTTTTACAAGCTTGCTTAGGAATTACCGATGTCTAAAAAAATATTAACAAGACGAAAATTTCTATTTTGTCTAGGTGCTTTAACAGCTATGGGTGCAGTAGTTACAGGTAAAGACGAGTTAAAACGTCAGCAAATTCTTGCTTTGGATGACCCGAATTGTGAATGTATAAAATATCCTGGAGATGAATCTCTAAAACAACGCGCCGCTAAGAAAAAACTTCTTTTTGGAGCGGCTATACGTTACGATCAGCTTTCAAGCGATACCGAATATGCTCAAAGTGTAATTAAAGAATGCTCAATATTGCTTCCAGAATGGGGATTGAAATGGCACGTAAATCCAAATGCATTACGTCCTACACCCGAATCTTTTGATTTCACTGCGGCAGACTGGATGCTTAATTTTGCCAAGACTCATGGCATGGAATATCGAGGACATACTTTAGTCTGGCATGAATCTTTACCTCCTTGGTTTGAAGATACAGTTAATAATCAAAATGCGAAAACTTTTTTAGAAAAACATATCCAAACCGTTGTAAGACGCTACCGAGGGCAAATCCATTCTTGGGATGTAGTTAATGAAGCTATCAAAACAGAAGATGGGCATCCCGACGGTTTAAGAAAAACGCCGTGGTTGGAGTTTCTGGGAGAAGATTACATCGATTTAGCTTTTCGCTTAGCACATGAAGCCGATCCAAAAGCGATGTTAGTCTATAACGATTATGGTTTGGATTACGACATAGCCGCAGATGAAGCCAAGCGAAACGCCGTTATTCAACTTTTAAAACGTTTAAAATCCCAAGGAACTCCCATTCATGCTTTGGGTATTCAAGCTCATTTAGACGGTAGCAAAACCAATTTTAATCCTAGTAAAATAAAAGATTTTTTGGCTCAAGTTGCCGATATGGGTTTGAAAATTTTGATTACAGAACTCGATGTTACCGACAAAGAGTTACCAAGAAACGTACAAGTCCGCGATCGAATCATTGCCAAAGCCTACAGCGATTATTTAAAAGTAGTTTTGGAACAGCCAGCAGTAATTGCGATTTTAACTTGGGGATTAAGTGACAAATATACTTGGTTGAATGAGTTTCAACCCCGAAATGATGGCGCACCCGTTCGTCCTTTACCGCTGGATATAAATGGAGAACGCAAATTTGCTTGGAATGCGATCGCGCGTGCTTTTGATGCAGCACCAAGCCGTTAATTCTAATTGTGTTTTAATTGCAATTTCTCAATATCTAGTAATAAAAAAGATGTCATACATAGAAAATAGTTATTATAACTTTTAACTAATTTATAAAAACTATTTTGATTTTATTATGCGAGCAAAATATCAAATTGTACCTTATTGCAATGTATAACAACTGTTATTATATTGAAATAAGGTAATATTGCATTCTTTATACAATTATATTGTTAGCTATTTTATATTCTAAAATCAGACATTTTTCTACTTATATTAGAAATAAAAAATTTATTTTTGCCTCTGCTAATAAACAATTTGCTTCAGGCTTTTTAGATATTATTATGTCACAATAATGTCATAGAAATAAATTACGATTTATATAGAACTAACCAATAAGTTATCAAAAATTATGTCTTTTGTTAGTCAATTATCAGGGAATAATCTCTTAGATTTACGCGCTCCAACTTTAACACAATTACGTAAAAGAGTTGGTGCGATATGGCTTCGTAGAACAATTCTGATTGCAGTAGATGCAATATGCTTGGGATTAGCTTGGAAGATAGCACAAGCTTACGGCATAAACTCTAATGCAGACTGGTTTGAGCAAGACAATTTAATTTTTATCTTGTCAACTATTGCCATTCAAATTTGTCTGATTGCAACTCAAGGATTATACGAAGCAGGAGAGAAACGCCGCGATTATTTTAATTTCAGCAAAACAATAACATTCTCCTATTTCCTGCTACTACTTTTCGGATATCTTTACCTACAAAATAATTTATTTCCCAGATCGACCTTTATTACAGCGTGGCTTTTGAGCATAGCGATCGCTTGCTCTGGTAGATTTATGGTAAATACTGCCATTATGCGCCTGAGAAAGCAAAATGTAATTACTTGTCCCACATATCTAATCTGTTCTCCACAAGATAAAAATAAAGCTATAAAACTTTTAGATAAACAAAACTGTTACAATCTTGTCGGTTGGAAGGATGTTGATTTAATCGCTTCATCCAAAGGTCATTTAGCCGCGACTTTAGATGAAATTATCCGTCAAGGAATAGCAGAAGTTTTTGTTTGTTCCTGGCAGTCTATAGAAAGTAGAATGTACCTCTACTGGAAATTAAGAAATGCAGGCGTTATCTTACATATTTTACCGATTGAATTACAAGCTGTAGAGCAAAGATTAGAATTAAAAATGCTTGGTGGTATTCCAATATTGAATTTTATGCCACCAACTATTACAGGTAGTGATTTTTGGATAAAACGGTATTTCGATTTTTGTAGTTCGGCGTTTTTTATTTTATTCGCGTCACCAATTTATCTGTTGATTGCTTTACTAATCAAATTCGATTCTCCAGGTCCTGTTTTCTACAAACAAACTCGCGTTGGTTTACATGGAAAATCTTTCAAAGTATGGAAATTCCGCACGATGGTGACGAATGCAGATGAATTACAAAAACAGTTAGAAGCACAAAACGAAACCAAAGATGGAATTCTCTTTAAAATCAAAGACGATCCGCGCATTACCAAAGTAGGAAAATTTCTCCGTCAGTATAGTTTAGATGAGTTTCCTCAACTGTTTAACGTTCTGTTTGGAGAAATGAGTTTAGTTGGTCCTCGTCCTTTACCTATAAGAGATGTACAAAAATTTTCCGACCACCACTTCATTCGTCAAGAAGTTCTCCCCGGAATAACAGGTTTGTGGCAAATCTCCGGTCGTTCAGATATTATCGACTTCGAGAAAGTGATCGATCTAGATAAAACCTACATGGAAAATTGGTCGCTTTCATTAGACTTGCAGATTATCTTGCAAACCATCAAAGTTATTGTAGAAAAAAAAGGAGCCTATTAAAGAAAGCGTTGCTGATGATTTTCCCTCCTATGCTTTAAAAGCAGGTAATATCAACATCAAAAGAATAATTAATGTATTAATTGATAATGTGGTTTTTGGTTTAAATTACAATAAAACATAAAAAAATGTAGAGACGGATGCTTAGCACCTCTCTACATTTTTTGTTGCAATATTAATCTGCCTGCGGATATTCATCCCACAAAGTAGTAATTTCGCGCAAACTTTGGAAATCTCCATCACCGAGTATTAAATGGTCTATCAGAGGAATTTGTAAAAATTGCGCTCCACCTAACAACTGGCGAGTTAATTCAATATCTTCTGGGCTGGGTTCGAGGTTTGCTGAAGGGTGGTTGTGTGCGACTATTAAACGGGTTGCGCCTTGACGAATTACCTCCCGAAATATCTCGCGAGGGGGTGCTAAAGTTTCTGTTGCGGTTCCAATCGTAATTACTTGGGTTCCCAACAAACGATTTTTCACATCTAATAGCACTACCGCAAACCTTTCTTGCTGCTGCCACATCAAATCTTGACTCAGTGCAGCAGCCGCAGATGCTGGACTATCAATTAATGTTCCTTCTCCCGGACGAGATTGAAAAGCACGTTTGCCTAATTCTATAGCCGCTAAAATCGCCGTTGCCTTTGCCGGTCCAATTCCGGGAATTTCGATCAATTCTGCGGCGCTGATATCTCGTAAAACTACCAAAGGTTCGCGCTGATGCTTGCCTAATTCCTGTAGAATATATTGTCCCAAACCTACAGCAGACAATTTACCAGGACCTTGACCCGTACCTAGTAGAATTGCAATTAACTCAGCAGTAGCTAGTACTTTTGCACCATGAGTTAACAAGCGTTCTCGCGGACGCTCATTTTCAGCCATGTCGGCAATTCTGAGGCAGTAGGTCATAGATAAACTTGGGAATAACGATATGTTTGGTGTACCTACCTTTAGTTATCCCAGTTTGACCCGCAGAATTTAGCAATAGCTCAGTAAATATTTAAAATTTTAGGAGGGGGGAGAGGGGGAAGAGGGGGAGAGGGGGAAGAGGGGGAGATGGGGAAGAGGGGGAGATGGGGAGATGGGGAGATAGGGAGATGGGGAGATGGGGAGATGGGCAGAAGAGAGCAGAGGAGGCAGAGGGGGCAGAGGAAGAAAAAAAGAATTTGAAGTTGCTTCCTCCGCTTCCCCCGCTTCCTCCGCTTCCCCCGCTCTCTTAGGTGCCCAATTACCATTCACGCGGAGCGTGCGGGCGTATACCAATTATCTTCCCCATCTATTATCTAAACCTTGACTTGCAAACCTTCTTGAGAAATTTGAGTTGCTTTGAGCATATGGTAAGTAATTAACAATTGGGTCAGAGCCAAGGGGTAACTTTGGATACTTTCTCCAGTTGTGCCAGCGACTTTACCCAACTCTGGATTACTTTCGCGATCGCAAACGTTTTTTAAATTAGGCATATCGGAACAGATAATTCGCTCTAATCTATCTACCTGTTCTGATGTGGCGTGTCCATCAACTTCCAAAACGTCAACGGGTTTGCTCATATCTCTATCTAAATCCAAGCGAATTGCTGACATAGAACTACCATTCCCAGAACTGACAATTTCGGTAAAATCTGGGTGAGGAATTGTTGGACGTAATACCAACCGTACATTTAAATGACCGTTACTTTGCTCGGAATCATCCTCCGGAGGATAGAAACTTACAACAATATCCGACCATTGACGTTGAGGACGGATAAAGTTTTCTGAATCTGGTTCGCGTCCTTTGAGTGCCTTTAAAACCTGTTCCTCAGTATATCCGCGCTTTTGAGTATCCCGCTTAACTTTCCAAGTTGCACGTAAGGATTCTGGGGGAGCTAGATAAACTTTGACATCGTAACATTGCCTTACTTTACGAGTCGCATAACCCAGCAATCCTTCTACAATCACGAATTTATTCGGCTTGATGTATTCGGGAGCATCCAAATTTCCAGTTGTATGGTTATAAACTGGCTTCAGAATTGGTAGCCCATCACGCAGCTGTTTCATGTGTTGCTGCATAATATCCAAATAGTTGCAGTCAGGATTGAGAGCAGTAATACCAATTTCCGCACGTTGCTTGCGATCGTACCGATGATAATCGTCCGTACAAATAACGGTAACATTCTCCGGTCCTAATACCTGCGCGATACCTTTAGTTAAAGTTGTTTTACCCGCAGCACTGTCACCTACAATACCCAATATAATCGGACGACTCATCTTAACCCCCTTAATAAGCAGATAATGTCACTTAAAGTTGTGTCCTAATTTACTAATTGTAGGGATTAATGAGAAACAACTCAATAAGTATTAAGAGATGCTTCGGGCTAGAAGCACTTACTTAATACTCAAATCAGTCGATATCAAGCTTATTTATAGAGTGAAGATTGTTATCGAATTGTGTAATTTAATTAACGGGGGAGAAATTGTTCCTTAAAATTGATTGTTTTTTATTTAAACTCAAAACAATCCAAAATCCGTCTTAGAAAGTTTGGGGCGAAGAATATCTACTAGTCGATCGCATTAATGAAAGCGAGGTTCGTAGTTGGGACTTTAGTCCTAATATCAATGGGCTGGAGGACTAAAGTCGGCACGTAGAACCTTGATTACCCTGCATATTGACCTTATTTCCTATATCCTCTTGGCGTTATCATCCACTCACCGTAACTACGGGTGCTTTGATTCCCAATTAAAACGGTAGTTAACATATCGACTGGCGCATCTAATAATTTCTCTAAAGTAGTTATAATAATTTGTTCGTCTTCGCGGTAAACCGATCGCACTACTGCTACTGGGGTATCGGGATTGCGGTGCTTAAGAAAAATTTCTCTAGCTTCAGCTAACTGTTGAGTACGAGTTTTAGATTTGGGATTATATAAAGCGGTGACAAAATCTGCTGCTGCTGCTGCTTCTAAACGCTTAACAATTACCTCCCAAGGGGTAAGCAAATCGCTCAAACTGACAGCACAAAAATCGTGCATCAAAGGTGTACCGACTCGCGCCGCAGCCGATTGAAAGGCGCTAACTCCCGGAAATACCTCTACGCTGGGACTTTTACCATCCCAACCGCTAGCTTGTAAATCTTCCATCACCAAACCAGCCATTCCGTAAATTCCACTATCCCCAGAAGATATAACTGCTACAGTCAAACCCCAATAAGCTAACTCAATTGCACGAGTTGCGCGATCGCGTTCTTTGGTAATCGGCAAAGCTTCGATGATTTGGTGTTTTCCGAGGATAGGAGCAATCAGATCGATATACAAGTTATAACCAATAACTGCATCGGCGCTAGCTACCGCCATTTGTGCCGCTGGGGTCATTTGGTCGAGGTTTCCCGGCCCGGTTCCTACAAGGAGTAATTTACCTTCGCGACCGATGTATTCTTTTTCCGAAGCGGCAACTGCAACCGTTACCGCACCCTTTTGAGCCACTGCGTTGCGGAGGTTCCCTCCGTTGAAGCAAGTGGCGTGATTTTGGGTTGGACGGTAAATTTGTTTGGGTATTTCTAGAGACGTTTGATTAGCAGCGACAATTGCAGCAGCTTCGGCAACGCTTGGGGTTCCCACTTCTTTTTCCACAACCTGGGAAGGATTTGGTACTGTTATCGTGCGGAGAATTTCGGATGAAAAGGTTTTAAAAGGTAAATTCCTTTCGCGACAAAGTTCTACTAAACCAACTTCATCGGCTTTTATATCAATAGTAGAGATTCCTGCTATAGAAGAAAGTGCGAATTGATTTTCTTGAAATACTTTAGCGATCGCATCTGCAATTACCTGTTTTGATGTATTTCTTTCACAACCAATTCCTACCCATAAGACTCGGGGATGCCAATGGATGATGGGGAGATGGGGAGAGGGGGAGAGGGGGGAGAAGATTTATGGGTTATATAAATTTTAGCTTTTGCGGTTGGTGATTCTTTGAATTTAAAAGGATTTGCTTCGGGTAAACAATTTTGCCATAAGGTTGAACCCGCTTCTTGGATTACTTCTACATCTTCGCCTTTAGCTACTGCTGCACTAACCGCATTCCAATCACCTTCACCGCGACACCATCCGAAGGGGACACCCAATATATCCACCGCAGGTAATTCCAAACCGTTGGAAGCACCTGTTAAAACTGCTGTTGCACCAAGTTGTAGAGCAATTAAATTTGCTAATTTATCGGCACCACCTTGATGCCCCCCACATAAACTAATAACGAATTTTCCAGTTTCATCTACTACCACTACTGCTGGATTGGTTGATTTGTTTTTTAATAACGGTGAAATCAATCTAACTACGGCACCTGTAGCCAAACAGAAGACAAAAGCTTGATGATTATCCCACAAATTAGCTACGTGGTTTTTCAGAGAATCTTTGTATTTTTGTGCGTTATTTATTTCAGATAGGGATTCTGGAACCCATATTGCAGCAGCGTTACTTTGGCTCATTGGTTGAAGTTTCTTTGCACCAGTAGGAGTAGTGGCAATAAAGGCGATGGGAGAGAATTCGGTGAAGAGCAATTTAGGTTTCCTGTTAGCTGACAAGATTATTTAAATATTTTCTCATGCCAATTATCTATTACTGATTAAAAAATACTGATTAAAAAAAAACCGCAGAGACGCTGAGGAGAGGAAAGAAAAAAGAGATAGGTAATTTTAAGGAAGGAAATAATTTCGACATTCATAAATTTTTACGTCTCTCAAATTCAGTTATGCAATAAAATTAATGGTGCGTTGCGCTTTGCGACAACACACCCTACAGCAATAATTTTTAACTGAAAATCATCTCATTTCAGATTTTCGACGCGGGGGATTATTCTCCCGAGGCGTTTCCGGAGTATCGGGAGTCTCCGGAGGAGTTTCCGGAATTTCTGGAGGTGGCTCTGGAGTCGGTTGAGGAGTTACAGCAATATCCTTAATTGCACCTCGATAAATTATTGCGCCTAAAGTATTTAACTTAAATCCCCAACCTTGAGGTAAGTTACCATCACCGTCATTTTGTCCCAAATCTATATAAATACGCGGTGGAATAAAATATTTCGCTTCACTCGCACCTACTAACTCATCCGCTTGTTGCATAATTTTATCTATTACAAAATCAAGTTCGGCGTAGTTATCATAATTCTGTTGCAATCGATCTCGCGTAAAGTTGAGAAATTCCTGCACCCCTTTAATTTTCTCTTCTCTTTGTGCGGTTGCTTCTTCTGAAAACCTTCTACCATAAGGATTATCAAGTTCTAATTGTTTTAAAATTAAAGGTTCTAGATATCCAAAAAGCTTTACTTGTGCTTCGATAATTTTAGGGTTATTAACGTCATTATGACGCGGTAATAAGGTGCGGAAAGCGCGACGCAATATTTGAGAAAGTGCGAAAGGTGGAAAAGGAATGCTTTGTTCATCTATGTTGATTCCATTTTCTGCCATAAGTACGTGCAAAGGTGGTAAATCCTGCGGTACAACTGGCATCTGGATGTTAAAAGCTTGAAATTCTGGATTTTTACTGCGATCGCTAAGAATATTCTCTTGTCTGCGATTTTGTTTTTCTTGAATTGCTAAGATTTCTCTGGCTTTGGCTTCATCATTTAACAATGAAGTTAAACCTTTGAGATTGAAGGGATAAACCGGAATATTGATGCTGATATAAACAAACTCAGAACAATAAGCTTTATTATCTGGATCGTTAAAAAAGGCGATCGCACTTTCATCACCAAGACTAGCTAAAGCGCAATTTGTGAGAAATTCTTTGAGACTAGGGCGATCGATAACGCGAGTTGGATCTCCTCCGTTAAAATCATTTTGAGAAAATTTCACAAACGGATTCATCAAAGCCATCCAACAGATAATGCTGTCGGTGTAACCCCTTTGTTGTTGTTGCGTGACAAATTCGGGAAAAACTAAATTTTGGGCTACTGCTATAAATCCGCTTTCACCATACAATCCATTATGATAAATGTCTGGTTCGTTGAAGGATGCAAAAGCTTTTGTTCCACCTTCTCTAATTGCTGGTACAATTGCACCAGAATGATGACCTTCATTTTTGATGAAAACTTCCATCAATTCATTGATTTCGTAATTACTTTGGGGACTCCAACGTAAATCAATTACTTTACCGTAACGGTCTTTATTGTACTGATAGGTGCAAATTAGCAAACCGTATTCTTCGAGAAACTGGACAATATCTTCATGTCCCGAAACGCTTTTTCCTCGATTGGTAACTATTTCCTCATCTGCAATACCTATAAAACCCGGTACTTTAATTGTTTCGATATCTAACAAAGTTTCATCATCAACGATTACTTGTTTGTGAAATAATCGTTTCATATCTTTTACAGGTTTCCCTTCTTTGTAATCGGGACCTTGGATAGAATTAAAAAGTTCTAAATCTATATCTTCAGGAGGATACAAAGGTAAATCTCTAGTTGCTCCTAAATTGCGATCGGCGTTCATTTAATAATTCCTAGTATAAAATTCTTCGTACTATCTTATACTTAATTAAAAATAACTATAATTTCAGAAGAGTTTTATATTTTAAATAAGTTGAGTAGAGAAGCAGAGGGAGCAAAAGAAGCACAGAAAAAAGATTGTCCCCTTGTCTCCCCATCCTTATTAATCAGGCGCTCCCTTCTCTTTCAACATTTTGACAATACTGGGATAACCGTTGAATTCTGCAAGCATTAAGGCAGTATAACCACCTCGATTTTTCAAATTCATTTCCGCACCAGCTTTTAGCAAGACTTCTACTATTTTTAGATAACCTAGCGATGTTGCCCACATTAATGCTGTAGCGCTATTTCCATCTTTAATATTGATATCCGCACCATGCGCTAATAATTCTTGGGTTATTGTTTTAAAATTACGTTTTGCAGCTTCAATTAATAAGGTTTTCCCATCTTTTAATTGAATATTTGCATTTGCACCATGTTCTAACAATACTTTTACTGTTTCGGCGTTTCCTTGTAATGTCGCCAGAGTTAATGGCGTTTCCTCTAATGTCCCCTCTACATCGGCACCTTGTTTTAATAATGCTTTAACAATGGTGCTATATCCCTGTAAAGCTGCGACAAGTATAGGTGTGTCGCCTAAATTATTTCGAGTATCAACATCCGCACCACTATTTATAAGTATTTCTATAACATCGGTGAAACCTTCCACAACGGCAATATGTAAAGGTGTTTCTGCATCTTTATTTTGGACGTTAACATCGGCACCAATATTAACCAAAGTCGCCACGATGGCAGTATATCCCTCCGCTACAGCTATAAATAACGCCGTTTCTCCATCGTCGTTTTTGGCATTTACATCAATATTTGCAGCTAATAAAGCCTCAACTACTGCCAAATGTCCTTTTTCGGCGGCTAACATTAATAAAGTTTCGCCTTCTTCATCCCGGATATTTAGATCGGCACCTGCTTTGAGTAAAGTTTCGACTACAGCAGAATGTCCTTGTTTGACAGCTAATTGTAAAGCTGTATCATTGTCTTTATCTTTAATATTTACGGTAGCGCCAGCATTAACTATTGCTTGCACTATGGGACTATAACCTTTGAGAGCCGCTATCATCAAAGCCGTACTGCCATCTTCATTAACCGCATTTATATCCGCACCTTTTGATATTAATATGCGTACAATGTCAAGTTGATTTGCAGCGCTTGCCAACATTAAAGCCGTTAAACCATAACGTTTTCTTTGATAATTAATGTTTGCGCCCGAATCTATCAGTATTCTGACAATTTCCGTATAGCCAGAATTAGCTGCAAACATCAATGCCGTAGTGCCATTTTTATCGTTAACACTCGCAGAAGCACCCGTACTTAAAAAATTTTGCACCCTTTTGATATCGCCACTTCTAGCCGCTTCTAGTAGCGAAGCATTGTTTTTGCTCATTGTTAGTTGTTAGTGGTTAGTGGTTAGTTGTTAGTTGTTAGTTGTTAGTTGTTAGTTGTAATTGTTAGTTGTTGAAAAATTCCTAACTCTTAACTCCTCACTCCGGTGGTCCTAACTATTCATCCAATTGCCATTTTCATTTTCCCATCCCCTACTCCCCATTCCCTCGACGCGCTATGCTAATTTTTATGAAGATTTCAGTATTGGGGAGAACACGATGAATTTAGAACTTTCGCCAGAAGTTAAATACTGGATGCAATTTTTTCATCCGGTATTAATGTGGGCGCTATTGTTATGTAGTCTTTATGCTGCTTACTTAGGGTTGAAGGTACAGCGTACTAGAAGCGCTCAGGGTGAAGAGAAAAAAGAGTTGATTAAAGGAAAGTACAATATCAAGCACTTTCAAATTGGCTCTTTATTGTTAGCGCTGATGGTATCGGGTTCCATCGGTGGGATGGCTGTTACCTATATTAACAATGGTAAATTATTTGTCGGTCCCCATCTATTAATTGGACTGGGTATGACAGCTTTGATTGGTTTTTCCGCTTCTTTATCTCCGTTTATGCAAAAAGGAGCAAATTGGGCGCGGATGACTCATATTCTGTTAAATTTTACTATTTTAGGGCTTTTTACATACCAAGCTATCAGTGGCGTGCAAATTGTGCAAAAAATTCTTAGTAAAGCCTAGTACTCTCGCAAGCCAAAATTGCCGGGTAAAGGTGGGGAGTAGGGAGTAGGGAGTAGGAAATATTTGCGCGTTTTCCAATTTTAATTCACCGATGGTTTGCGGTTGATTACTCCGCATTGACTTGGTGGACTACTAAATAAGGTATGAAGTGTGAAGAATGAAGGTAGATTTATTTCATCCTTCATACTTCATCCTTGGTTTCTCATGCTTTTTTCGATTTGTGGGAAAAAGGTATGCCTAAAGATTGATGAAAATTTTCTTGAACTTTGCGTGTTAAAAGGCGAGATACCTGACGAACGATTTGATTGAGTAAGCGATCGCCAGTAGTTTGAATTAAAGATTGTGGTAGGCGTTTAATAAATTTAGGAAATTGAACGTAAACATTTAGATACAGTTCCCATTCAACTTGGGTTATGGGAGTATCTTCGTTTTGGCTTTCGACTAGCTGTAGCGATGCGCGATAATCTACATCGTAACCAGCAGGTTGATAGTCGGGAATGGGTATAGTGCGAATACGGTAAATACCTTCTTGGGGAGGTAAAAGTTCTAACCCGATTTTTGGCTCTACCTCGTAACCAAAAGAGCCAAAACGACCAATTACTAATTCATAACCATTCTCCCCTAAAGGCTGCACTTTCATCGGCTGAGCGCAACGAGTAAACCATTCAGAGTGATTGTTCAAATATTCGGCAACGATTGGGGCTGATGCAGACAACTCCATGCAGTCGCTGAAGGTACAAGAAAATTTAGTTTGTTCCTCTAAATCTAGCCCAGACGGTACGTCTTGGGTATCGGATATAGTTGATGCTACAGATATAATTGTTTCCCTTTTTTCTTTATATTTAAACTCTCGATTGATTGAAACCATAAGTGCATTCCTGTATACTTTAAAGTTTGGTTAAAATAATAGTTCCCATCCTAGATGAGATGTTTCGCATCAATAAGGTAAGTTCATCGAAACATTAACAATCTGAAATAAAGTTCACTCAATCTCTACAATAGAGAAGAAAGAATAATGATATATGTTTCCAGTGGCAGAGAATTATCATGAAAGCGTTTGTAGCAGGGGCAACAGGTGAGACGGGAAGACGCATCGTGCAAGAGTTGATGGCGCGTAATATTCCGGTTCGTGCATTAGTTAGAGATATTGAAAAAGCTAAAAGTATTTTGTCTGCTGATGTGGACTTAGTGCAAGGTGATGTGTTGAAACCAGAAACGTTGTCTGCTGCTTTAGGAGATAGCACTGTGTTGTTGTGTGCAACTGGCGCGGCACCTAGTTTCGACCCCACCGGACCTTATAAAGTCGATTATGAAGGTACGAAAAATTTGGTAGATGCTGCCAAAGTCAAAGGAATAGAACATTTTGTATTTGTTTCTTCGTTGTGTACTTCCAAGCTATTCCATCCGCTAAATTTATTTTGGTTAATTTTAGTTTGGAAGAAACAAGCAGAGGAATACATTCAAAAAAGCGGTTTAACATATACTATAGTACGTCCGGGTGGATTGAAAAACGAAGACAACAGCAATCCCATCGTCATGCAATCGGCAGATACAATGTTTGACGGCAGCATTCCCCGTCAAAAGGTAGCCCAAGTTTGTGTAGAATCACTCTCCGAACCCGCTTCCCATAACAAAATTGTAGAAATTGTTTCAAAAGAAGATGCTGCCGCTAAAAGTTTTGAAGAATTATTTGCAGCAGTAGCTTGATTGATTTTAGATTTTGGATTTTAGATTTTGGATTAAAAGAGTTAGGAGTTGGGCATTGGGAATTGGGATAGCTCACGGAGTTAGGAGATGATATTGCGGAGGGAGCGGAGGGAGCGGAGGAAGCGGAGGAAGAAAATAGAAAATAAATAATTAATTGCTTCCCCTGCCTCAAGAGCCTCAAGAGCCTCAAGAGCTCTCATCTCCCCCTCTCCCCATCCCCCCATCTCTCTCAACAAAATCTCGCAGTCACGCAAAAATAATCGTTGCTAAAATTGAACTTGTTTGATAATCCGGTTTAATTAATTGCCGGAATGGTTCGATTTATTTTTGTTGTTATTTGTTATGTGGCTATTTTAATTAATATTGATGAGTCAAACTTTTAAAGGTTTTCATTTCAAAGGCGTTGAAAAAATTATCGGACCTGTAGCCGCCCTTCTCGCCTTTGTCTGTATGTTTCAGTGGTATATTCACGGTAGTTTAGAACCGAATAGCGATCCCGTATTTCAGAAGAGACAGCCACCCTTAATCATGTCCGGCGGCGATCCTTATATCCGTGCTTTGATGCGAACTATTTCTGCTAGTGAAGCTAGTAGCAAGCGTCCTTACTCAATTTTGTATCGTGGGGAACACGTTAGCGATTTGAGTCGCCATCCGGAAAAATGCGTCACAATTCTCATCGGACCGAATAAAGGAAATTGTTCTACAGCTGCTGGTAGATACCAAGTTATCAACACTACTTGGTATAAAATTGCTCAGCGCTATCATCCCGAACAGCCAATGCCGATGATGTTTTGGGCTAGCTATAGTTTTGAACCCGAATATCAAGATAGAGTTGTTCATAGTTGGTTGAATGATTCTAAAGAATGGGGAGTTAGTATTCCTCAGTTATTGCGACAAGGAAAAATAAATAAGGTGTTAAAAACACTTTCTCCCACTTGGACAAGTTTGGGATATGGCATAGAAACTAATTCGGTAAGTAGTAGTTTACCGAGAATTTATCAGAAAGTTTTGAAAGAAGAATTGAATGCCGTTAATGTAAATAAAGTTCAAGAATGATTGGTTTGTTACTTGCGCGGGTGTGTTACGGCGCGATTAATAATTTGGATTTAAAGAAAATATATCTGTTTCGCGTCTAACGCACCGTTTTAACTACAGTAGGGTGTGTTACAGCGCGATTAATAATTAGGATAAAAAAAAGAATGTATCTGTTTCGCGTCTAACGCACCATCTTAACTACAGTAGGGTGTGTTACGGCGCGATTAATAATTAGGATAAAAAAAGAATGTATCTGTTTCGCGTCTAACGCACCGTTTTAATATTAGTTCGTATACATAATTTGGAGGTGCGTTGCGCTGTAGCGACAACACACCCTACAACTATGTACCTTCAATGAAAAAAATCTCGAATATTTTTCACAAATACCAATGTATTCTCCAAATGAATATTGTGGGCGGCATTTTCAATTATTTTTAACTTACATAACGGATTAACTTGAATCATTTTCCTATTTATATCGATAAATTTGCGATCCTTTTCTCCCACTAACAAAAGTAAAGGAACTTGATTATTTTGTAAATTTTCCCATAAAGATGGTTGAACTCCCGTACCCATCAAGCGCAGCGATTTAGCTAATTCCAAAGGATTATTTTGTAAGCGATTTTCTATCATGCGATCGAATCCTGGATGCTTTTTAATGTTGCCAAAAATTTGTAAATTATACCAATTGTCGAGAAAAATTATAAAATCATTTTCAACAGTTCTTGCTAATTTTCGAGCTATTTGTCCATCTCGTTTTACTCTTTCTAATCTTTCTTTTTCCCTCGATAAACCAGGAGAAGCGGATTCTAAAATAACTTTATAGAAACGTCGGGGAAAGTGAAGTGTTAAATATAAAGCTAACCTTCCCCCCATTGAATATCCGACTAAAAAGCAATGCTTAACTTTTAATTCATCCAATAAATTAATTAAAGCATCAGCAGTTTTCGCCATTGTATAGCAATCATCATCGCCCAAAATCTGGGTTTTTCCATGTCCGGGAAGGTCAATATTTAAACAATTGAAATCATCAGTTAATAAAGATATCGGCTCGTCAAATTCGCGACTGTTTCCCATAAAACCATGCAAAAAAAGAATCAGTGGTTTATCCGAATTCCCACTGAAACAATAATGAAATCTATAGTTTTCCAAACTCATTGAGATTTATCTAAACTATTATAAATATAGACACCCATGATTATCTTTAAGGCAAAAATCTATCTAAAGCCGCCTTTAATTCTTCCATCTCAGCATCAATATTGCCATCTTTTGCGGCTCTAGCAACGCACTCCGTTAGATGCTCGTCTAAAACAATCCGCGCTACCTTATCAATTGCACCTCTGACGGCAGCAATTTGTAACAAAACATCGGGACAAGGAGTGTTTTGCTGCACCATAGATTTAATTCCTCTAATATGCCCCTCTATACGCGATAGCCGATTAACGATTTTTCGTAAAGACTCTTCGCTGTGGACGTGAGGGTGAGTTGAGTGCGTATGATTATGCTTATGTTCTTGTGGAATGTTTTTACTGTCACTCAGTATCTGCTCGTTTGGCTTTGAAGTTCCATTCATGGGCTATTTATGATTCGGGTTGAAGCAGTATTTATCATCCTAACGCAAAGGGCAAACACTCAGAATAGTCTTTGCAATCCTAAGATTACCTTATACAAACGTATTAGCTCGATCGCTAAAGAAAAACCTAACCCAATTTTTGCTAACATCATTAATAAATTGAACGGCAGCTACGGTTTGTTTAATCTCCTCAAACCAAGCATTAAGGCTTAAGGAAACGAAACTTCAGGGTGATGTCAGTAAGCACGACTTCTGACTATATTAAAATCTAATTGTCAACAATAACTAACAATCGATCGCAAAAACGGTCTTGGTGATGAAATTTACATATTTACCTAAGTCTATAAGACAACTAAGCACGCATTTATTCGCAATTATTATTGGGGTTTTGCTAAGTGTTAATACTATGGGTGTATTACCTTCCCAAGCAGATCCCGCGCCGATCGCTGTTGACTCGTCGCAATTGATAGCCCAAACATCAAATGCAACTGCCGCGATTGGAAATAGTAGTTTTGTTACGGCTGCGGTTAATCGAGTTGGAACTGCGGTAGTTCGTATTGATACCGAACGTCAGGTAAGCCGTCGCGTCCCCGAAGCTTTTATGGAAGACCCATTTTTTAGGAGGTTTTTCGGCGATTCTTTACCTAGAAATTTACCTCCTGAAGAATTACGCGGTTTGGGTTCTGGTTTCATTATTGACAAAAGCGGGTTAGTTTTAACCAACGCTCACGTAGTTGATAAAGCGGATAAAGTAACGGTTCGGCTCAAAGATGGACGCACGTTTGAAGGTAAAGTGCAAGGCGCTGATGAAGTCACCGATTTAGCAGTCGTAAAAATTAACGCTGGTAGCGATTTACCCGTTGCACCCTTGGGATCGTCGAGTAACGTTCAAGTTGGAGACTGGGCGATCGCTGTAGGAAATCCCTTCGGTTTTGACAATACGGTAACTTTGGGAATCGTCAGTACTTTGAAACGTCCCAGCGCTCAAGTTGGTATTTCCTCAAAGCGTTTGGAATTTATTCAAACCGATGCAGCCATTAACCCCGGAAACTCTGGTGGTCCTTTATTAAACGAATTAGGCGAAGTTATCGGTATAAATACTGCAATTCGTGCCGATGCCACAGGTATCGGTTTTGCGATTCCTATCGACAAAGCCAAGCAAATTACCAGTGAATTAGAGCGTAACGGAAGAGTTGCTCATCCCTTCATAGGCATAGGAATGGATGATTTAACTCCCCAAGAAGCACGACGAATCAACGCTAGTCCCAATTCTCCCATTCGAGTACCGGAAATAACAGGTATTTTGGTAGGAAGAGTTGTACCCAATTCCCCAGCAGCCGATGCGGGTATCCGTATAGGAGACGTAATTACTGCGATTGATGGAAAACCCATTTCTACCGGCGAAGAATTGCTAAATATAGTTGAAAACAGTGGTGTCAATCAAAATTTACAGTTAAAAGTCCGAAGAGGTAATCGCACCCAGCAAATATCATTACGCACTGCTGATATGAAAGATTTTTCGTAAAAATTAAAAATTAAAAATTAAAAATGGGGAATGGGGCATTGGGCATTGGGCATTAGGCATTGGGAATTGGCAAGTTAGGAGTACTTCGACAAGCTCAGTAACCTTATTGAGTTAGGAATTATTAATTAGTAATTTCTCCCCATCTTCCCATCTCCTTGTCCCCTTGTCCCCTTGTCTCCCCTTGTCTCCCCATCTCCCCATCTCCCCATCTCCCCATCTCCTTTTCCCCTTGTCTCCCCATCCCCCCATCCCCCCATCATCTTCAACTCCGACGTACAAAGGGCAACAAGTCTTTTAAAATCACTTCATAATGATGTTCTTGAGCATAATGTGCCACGTCGTTGAGTTCGATCGCTTGGGCATCGGGTACGGAGTCAGCAAATTTTTTTGCCATTTCTAAACTTAACCAAGGATTGGTTTTTCCCCACTGAATCAAAATTGGTTTTTGCCATTCTTTGAATCCAGTTTCTATTTCTTCCATCGCAGTTTTTAGCTGCAAATTCCGAATTGTTGCTAATAAGCTTCTTCCCGTCGCGGAAGCTTTTAAATAGGGTTTGCGATACACATCTAAATCTTTATCTTTAATAACGTAACGGCTACCACCTTCTAAGGTTCTGTCAACTAATAAAGGATCTTGCGTCATCATTTCACCTGCTAAAGGTAAACCCATTTGTTTAATTTTCCAAGGTAATTTAGCTGAAGATGAAATTGGGGTGTTGAGTATAATTATGCTGGCGATTTTATCGGGATTTCTTAGGGCATATTGCAATCCAACCGAACCTAGAAAACCTTGAACTACTAAGGAAAAACGTTCGAGTTCCAAGGCTTCGATAAAACCATCTAAAGCTTTTATATATGCTTCTGGGGTGTAAGCAAAATCTCTTTTTTCTGGTTTGGCTGAAAAACCGTAACCAATCCAATCTGGTGCGATCGCCTTTGTACCTTGCTGCGCTAATCCCGGCATGATATTGCGCCAGCTATAACTTTGTGATGGTAAACCGTGTAGCAATAAAACTGGTAATAAATCGCTTCTGCCAACTGGCTCTACTTGCCGATAAAACCATTCTAGTGAATCTACTGTTATTTTATGTTCTGTTATAGACATTATAAAAAAACCTTACGCAAAGAGTTTTGTTATTAATTCCTCATGTGAATTAGAAACAAAAGCGGTAGAAGTTAGAAAATTAAACTTCTCCCATAACTAGCATAGGCTTTTCGATGCTTTTAACAAAATAGGACGAGAGAAAAAATTGTAGAGTTTAGGAGTATGGCAATATTACCAAGGTAATTGATTGGTAGAATTTAGAACCCAAAACATCGTTTTTGTGTTTCCCTTTTGTTGCAGCTAAATTGATTTGTCAATTATTAGATGCCCACTCAAATTTACGCTTCAATTCATTGCAATAACTTGGTTGTAAAATTTTATCGTGTTGGAGTCTACCTACAACAATGCCGGGAGCAATGCCGATTCTAGTAGCAAATTGCTCAATTCCTGCCTTTTTGCGTTGTTGTCCTGATGCCAGAAATAGCTCAAACTCTTTAGGTGGAATCAGTATGTCCGCAGCAAATTTGTTTGCTTCTTGCTCTTTGTGTTGATTTTGAGTCGATATGAACTTTTTCTCTTCGAGGAAAGTATCACGTTTACCATGTAAAAGAATATGACCAGCTTCATGAAAGAAAGCAAACCACAAATGATCCTCAGTCTTGTAACGTAGACTGAGTTGAATCAGCGCTTTATTAGGATTTAACCAGCGAGTTGCTCCACTAGTCCAAGTTTTGGGAAGTTGCGGTATAAAAACCACCGCTACTCCCGATTCGGCGCACAATCGTACCACTTCTCTTTGAAAAATTTCTGGTGGCTCCACTGTTAGAGCGCGAATTTGTAGTAGTATTTCTTCAAACTTGCTTGCATCGTAGATTGCACAATCAATTTCAGATGCTTCAATTTCTCCCCTACGTAACCAAGCTGCTACAGCACCAGGATCGCTTTGGAATGCCTGAGATTTACGGAAATCAGTATTAGTATTAGACCAAATTTCTTCCCATTGTTTAGGAGATGCTACGGCAAAAAAATTCAACGTTTCTCGCAGTTGCTCAACCTTATCTTGAAAATACTGAATCCATTTAAGCTCAATCATGGCTTTCACCGGAATTTTGTCAAGCCATGTTATTTGTTCTTGCAAACGATTTTGTTCTTCTTCTAACGCTAAAGCTTCGCGGTATTGCTGCTCCCGGTTATTCCAAAAACTAGCTGGGATATTTAATACTCTTTCTAATTGCAATGCAGTTTCGGGAGTGATTGCTGCTTTACCATTAATAATTTCGTTGATTGTTTTTTTAGGTCTTCCTGTCCGCTCTGCCAGTTCTGCTTGAGTCATACTTTGCTCTTCAAGAATTTCTTGAAGAGTTTCTCCAGGTGGAGAAACGTAATCTGGCGTGTACTGATTTTGGATTACATTACTCATGAGTATCCTGCTATACAAAGACTAGACAAGCCTAGACATTGTTTGACGTTTCAACGGGAGCATGGGAGCAGTTATCCCTCAACATCCAGGCACGGGTTAGCCATCCGCGCATAGTTTTCTAAAATTAAAGTCAGTGAAGGAGTCACCTCCTCCACTGCTCTCCAAAACGGAACGTGACAATTTCTCGTCATTCCGCTCCTCGGTAAAACGGTTGTTGTCATCAATACGTCATTACCAACATATCGTCTTGTTAGAACATAGGTTCTGGTTTGACTTGTGGCTTCGGCTTAACACTATTACAGTTAGATTTGTTGCCAAGACTGCCATCGTTAGCGGTCTTTGTGTCGTGGCAGTGTCGATGAAGTAGTTGCCAGTTATCGTATTTGTTCTTACCGCCTTTTGACTTTGGAACAATGTGGTCAACTTCGAGTACATCTTCATCTTTAAAGTAGATACCGCAGTGAGCGCATTTCCCTTTTTGCCGTTTAAGTAGCGTTGCCACTTTTACAGGTACTTCTGGATGTACGCCCATTCTTGAACTCCAATATAACCAGTTCCCGTCATAGGGTGAAGCGTTTCCTTTCACCTTTACATAGCGAGTAATTTTTGTGGAGCTATGTTGTATTAGACTTAGAGGATTTTCGCCTTTTCTAGTTGCGAATACCCAATTATTGCCTTCAACAGTTTTAAAATATTTAAGGCGTATCCAACTTCTGCCTTTATTTCTATGACGGTAGCGACCCCACTTCAAAAGCTTCCAGACAACTAGATGCCATAGCCTTTCAAATACTTTTTGGCTTACGACCGTAGAGAAGTAATTGCACCAACCCCGTATAATAGGGTTTAGTTTCATTATTAAAGTCATTTGGTTTAGTCCGCGTGACTTGTTTATTACTTCTGCAACTTTTCTATAGTGCCTTTTCTGGCTTTCTTTGTTAGGGGTGATAATGGTTTTAAAGCTTAGTAATCCGCTTTTATTCCTTCCTGAGTTGTGCTTTCCTACGGGAAACTGCCTGACGTTGAAACCTAAAAAGTTAAATCCAGGTTTTTCGCCTTTTACTTTATTCAGGGTGTGGGATATTCTCGTTTTACTTGGTTTTAATTCCAACCCGATGCCAATTAACCACTTTTCAACTTCTAATTTACACAGTTTTATGACTTCTAAGTCCTCATGAAGGATTACGAAATCGTCTGCGTACCTGATACATGAAATCGATTTGATTTTATCTCGGATGCCCATTCTATAACCATCCGTTCTTTTCATCTCGAATTTTGGGGCTAAACCCATAATCAGTTCCTCAAGACCATGTAGGGCAACATTTACAAGTAAAGGTGATAATAGAGTAGGGACGGAGCGCACCTTCAGATATCACTACCTGCGTGTTTCTCTATCCCTCTCTCCAAACGAAGCGTGACAATTTCCCGTCACTTCGCTTTCCATCATTGCAACCTACTATGGTCGCCAAACGAAGACGTTTGAGCATGGCAGCTTCTACATAAGAGTTGTAGGTTATCTTTGACATCAGTACCACCAGTTCGACGTGCTTTCATATGATGCAAGTCAAGATGCTTGGTACATCCGCAAACACTACATTTGGCTCCTCTTTCTGCTTTTATCTCCTCTTTCAATTCGCGCCATTTATGGTTATCAGCATTGCCGAGCCAGACGTTATCGGGTATTGCGACTTCAGGATTAACGAATGTTGCAGGCTCAAAACCTTCCAAATACGGATTCGGTAAAGAACGTGACCGATACTTAGTTATCGGTTTATCACTCATACGATATAAGTACAAGCAATCTTCTCCGTTTCTAATTCCCAAGTTATTTCGTTGTCCGTTTTTATGAGTCTGACGCATTTTATACATCTTCATAATCCGGCGAGGTTTTAGGCGGTGTCGTTTCTGCAACCAAAGAAATAGGCGTTCATTGACCCAGAAATCCAAGTCCTTAGCTGTTTTCTTTGCATTAGAGTGACAGTAGTAGCCAATCCAACCTCGTAATACTGCGTTTAGAGCATTAAACTTGAGTAAAGGAGAGTCTTTAAACCGTTTTCGCTTGGTCATCTCCTTAACTTTCGCTTTTAGGCGTTTCTTAGCTTCTTGGGTAGGTGTAACCAATACTTTTGGTTTGTCATGAGCGCTAACGTAGCGTCGGACGTGGAAGCCTAAGAAATTAAACCCGTTATTTACGTGGGTAACTCGCGTTTTCTCAACGTTGAGTTCCAGCTTTAATTCTTCTTTGAGAAAAGTTTGAAACTCCTCGCGTAAACGAAATGCTTCTTCCTTGCTACCATTAGTTAACAGCAGCCAATCATCTGCATATCGTATCAAAGCACAGTTACCCAAACGTTGCGTTCGGCGTTTCTCTTTTTGCTTGCGGTCAAGGCTTCCGTATTTATTCCACCAAAACATATCCAGTTGATGTAAATAAATATTCGCCAAGAGTGGAGAGCAAATGGCACCCTGCGGTGTACCATTTTCAGTACGATGAAACAAGGAGCCTTGCATCATCCCCGCTTTGAGAAAACATCCGATTAACTTAAGAAGACGTTTGTCTGCAACTCTTTTCGCCACGAGCTTTAATAAAATATCGTGGTGAATATTGTCAAAAGCTCCCTTAATATCCCCTTCAACAACCCAGAAGTATTTATTACGTTTGTTGATGTAACTGTCCTTCATGGCTATGCAATCTTGTGTTCTGCGTCCTGGTCTAAAGCCATTGGAGCAGTTAAGAAAGTCACTTTCCCATATTGGTTCGAGTGCCATTTTCAACAGCATTTGTACTACTCGGTCTTTGAGGGTTGCAATACCTAGTGGACGGCGCTTACCATTGGCTTTGGGAATATAAACACGACGTACTGGTTTGGGTTTGAACTGCTTAGAACGCAGTTCGGCTTGTAGCTTACTGACAAATTCATCTTTTGCCGTATTTGAAACAAGCTCCTTTTTAGTCACGCCATCAATTCCCGCAGTTTTTGCCCCTTTATTTGATAGGACAGATTTCAAGGCTGCGCGTATCCAATCTTCTCGGCAGATTAACCGATATAAATGGTCAAACTGATGTAAAGGATTATGCTTTGCCTTTGTGGCTAGGCTACGTTGGGTTTTGATAATATCGGACATACATCTTAGTCCTCTCTAGTTCCCTGTACCGTTCCTTTCGCAATGACTGCCGTCCTTCGCCATGTGCCAGACCTTATCTGGCTCCAACTACTACGACGGCTCTGCCACATGATGGCTACATTAGCCGCAAGTTAGCCCAGTCTTCGTAAAGACCAACCATCATGCTTCCTACGTTCACATGGTGGTATGTATTGCATTTGACCTTAGACTCCTTCTTTACGCCCATAAGACACAGACCCAGTGTCCCCGATACCAGCCGATAATTTATACCCCTATAATTAGAGCGGTTCAGTCCGAATCTAAAGACCTTTTCGTCAACCGGGTAGAAGGTTGAGTTACCTGATATCTCGTACCATCTCCGTCTTTTAACAGTACGTCCAAGGTGTGGGCGCTTCTGACAAAGGTTTCTTACGTAGTCATAGTCAAGTTCAGGCTCGAAACCTTGCGCTGTAACGGAGTGCCAGCGTTTTGTCCCTTGTTCATCGGGCTTCAAACGGGTTATTACTCATTATCCCCCGCCTGCCGACTCAGCCTTGGCGCTCTGGGGTGAGCAACCAGCTTTTACTGTTTAATCAATTACCTCCTTGTTTAATTAAACTAAGCAATACCACCATGCGCCTCGTAGCGCACTCACCCCGCCTTGTGGTGTGCCTTCGGTGGTGGGGAATAGTTTGTTTCCGTCCATAACACCAGCTTTTAACCAAGCTCGGATTTGTTTCCGAAGGGTTGGATAGGTATTTAGTTTTAAAAGAAGTGCGTCGTGATTAATGCGGTCGAAGCATTTACTGATGTCAGCATCCAAGACATACTTGGATTTGCTTTTTATTGAAAGGAAAATTGCTCCAATCGCATCGTGGCATGAGCGCCCAGGTCTGAAGCCGTATGAGTTAGCTTCAAATCGCGCTTCCCATTCTGGTTCTAACCCCAGTTTGATTAACGCTCTTCTTGGCTCGGTTTTTCATTGTTGGGATGCCTAAAGGTCTTTTTTCCTCTGTACCGGGCTTGGGTATCCAAACTCGGCGCGTTGGTTTGACCTTTGAACTCAGTGCAATTTTGTTTATCAGGATGAGACGTTGATTTGGGGTCAGTGCTTTGACACCATCCACACCTGCCGTCTTCTTACCCCTATTATCCTGAGTTACCCGACGTACCGAAATCGCTCTTGCTGACCAGGAATTTATCAACAGTTTTTGAAGTCTACGTACTAACTTGGTATCACCACGATTAGACGCTTGGTATATCCGCTTTTGCAACTTGAAGACGTTACGTTCTAGCTTCCGCCAGTTAATATCGCCCCATCTATACATCGGTTGTAATACCGTGTTCATAACTTATGCATTGCTACTTGTAGCTATACCTTCCGTATTACCGTGAATCCGTCAGCATATCCTTACAATTACAGCAAGGCGTTAGCTTCTGACTCAATCTTTCTCACCTTTTACCTGGATTAATCCAGAGCTTTCGTCTTAGCTGACTACTCAAAGTATTCGACCTCTTTGAGAGTAATAAAGTGAGTTACTTCGTTCCTCATAACCATTGGTTTGTTCTGTTAGGATGCCATCTTTTCACCGAGCTTTTAGGTAACGTAGGTATGTAGATAAAAATCCTCATACCACCTGGGGGCTAATGCCCTTTTGGGACTCCCAGCGCATAAAGCCTTATTTCGCTGGTTCGCAGTAACGATGATTCAAACAATGACTTAGCTTTCGTTATCCATAGGAACTTACTCACGGGATACCACTTATAGGCTAGTAGCTCTTTCCGCTTTTATCCCCGCTTCACCGATTGATGGCTAGTCTCTACAGTGGGGGATATGTTTTCACCCCTACGTCTGGGGGACAGGGCTTGACGTTTTCTAGGATACTGACGCTCACCTGTAAGGTTATGAAGTTGTCATCTACAAGGGATTAAAGTGCGAACTCAATCCTTAGCGGATTACCCTGTAGAAGCCAGTCATCCCCCGATTGCTCGGTTTCGACTGAACGAATCGCACTTTTTAGCTGCGTTTAAATCTCTATCTTGTGTATGATGGCATTTTTCACAAACATAAATACGTTCGGATAAACTAATTTCTTTGAGTTCTCCACAATTTGAACACTTTTTGGTAGATGGATAAAACCTACCAACAAAAACAACTTTTCCACCATATCTAACTACTTTGTATTCAATCTGTCTACGGAACTCGTAAAAATTAGCATCACTGATTGCACCAGCGAGTTTATGATTTTTAAGCATACCCCTAGTATTTAAGTCCTCTAAAGCTACTACCGCGTGGTTTTTGCAGATAAAAGTTGTAGCTTTATGGGTTGAATCTAAACGAATATTACTAATACATCGATGTAGTTTAGATATTCTTAGCTTCTGTTTTTTATAACGATTGCTTCCTTTTTCTTTTAAAACTAATTGACTCTGCAATTTCTTTAACTTTTTTCTGGCTTTGCTTAAAGCTTTTGGGTTAGTAAAGGTAATTCCTGTTGAGAGAGTCGCCAAGGTCTTTATTCCTAAATCAATACCCACATACTGGTATTTTTTATTAGTAAATTGGGGTTCTATTTCATAAGAAAAAGAAATGTACCAATCCGAGGCTTTTCTCGATATTGTTATCTTTTTAGTTATGGTATGCGGCAAAGCTTCATAGGTTGATACCCAACCAATTGTCGGTAGCTTAATTTTCTTACCACCGACTTGTATTGGTTTACCACCTGCATTTATTGAAAAACTATCATTAATTCCTTTTTTCTTAAATTTCGGATAATCTGCACGTTTTTCAAAAAAGTTTTTGAATGCTTTCCCTAAACTATCAAATGCAAATTCTGTTACTTTCTGACATATACCTTTTTCTTTAATCCAAATTAAAACTGGCTTTACGTTGTTGTTAAAAAACTTTTTTAATACTAAATGGTTTGGTGCTAAACCATCTTTATATAATGCCTGCCATGTTGCAAGCCCCCAGTTATATGTGAACCGAGAAATACCTGCATGTTTTGACATCAATATCTTTTGATGACTGTTAAGTTTTAGCTTTGTTTTGATAGAAGTTAGTAACACCGTGGCACGCAGCTTTAATTAAATTCAAGACCATAAACGAAACTTATTTATTATATGAATGATAAAGATACGCTCATATAATTGTAAAGGCTGTTTATGTTAATTTTATTTACTAGTTTAATCAGTTGTAAACAAGCTCCCATATTCTATATGTTTATGCTTGTACATATATGTATAGACTTGTCTATATAATTGCCTACTAGGTCGTAGCTCTACGCCCAATATTCTAACGGCAGTTATTTTTTTCCAATCAATGCCACCATCTTCTTTAATCGGAATTGGTTCATCTGCTGGCTCAAATATTAGCCGATAGGGATGATCTAAATCGAGTGATAATTGACTCGAACGGTTTTGACTCAATTCGTGGCACCTTCCTGGAATATTTCGCATCTCTTCAAGAACAGTAGCAGCACGTAAATCATCCAACCGTCGCCTAATACGCTTTGCTCTATCTTTACCCTGTTTTTTCTCTAGAAGCTTTTGGTTATTGCACTCTTTTTCAAATTTATGATTTTCAAACACAATTTCCATCTTAGTAGCTTCTATAAAAATTGTTAACCCTAAAGGTTAACGATTATTTTAAGCTTTTAAGGTAAAAAAATTAAGAGCAGTTTGAAATTTACTTAATTTTACGTTTAGTACATAATTACTATAACATTTTTTGCCGCTAATAGCTATCTATTTCTCAATCGCTTCTTTTAGCTAGGTTCTTAAGTAGAATCGAAAACTGTGGACACTCGTTACAAATTTTTTAAAAATTCAACAAACTACGCTGCTTTAAAAAATCGAATGATTTCGCGCACGTGTTCTAAAAATTGTCCGTCGGTGGAAAGTTGAGCGATCGCCTGTTTTGATTCTTGCGATAAACGTTCGTGTTCGATTTTATTTGTTGCTCGTAATTCTTCTATAGTTGCCGCAATAGTAGCCAATTCTCTACGAGTTTCTTGTAAATAAGTTTTCTGCTTTACTGCTAAAGAGTCAGGATTATCCGGGTTAAGCTGTTGTTCGATGCGTCGAACTGTTTGTTCAACATTGGTAAAGCGACTTCGTAACTCTACAATATCTTCGCGAGGATATCTAAATTCTCTGCCAATTGTCGTTAATCGTGCGTATAGATATTCGTAAGCACTGATAGCTGGACGCAAACCAGTTAATAATAATGCTGCACCGGAACTAACATAACCAACAGCACTGATACCAGTTATAGCCAATGTATAAAGACCGATTGCTGATGATATATGTAAAAAAATCGCAATTATCAAAGAACGTTTTACTAAAACTTTGACGTAGTTTATTTGTTTATCATCCACCGGAATGTCTTTACCAATGGATTTCTCTGCATCAAATAAAACCTCTTTTGCTTTAAAATAAACGTTCCAAGGTACGGTAACAATTACCAAAAGCCACCAAAAACTTGCACCACCAATTACCCAATCGAGAAAGCTACCAGATGGAACTTGAAACAATTGCAATACAGTAAATGCTAAAATTGTTACACTTATTATACCGATAGTACTACCGGCGAATAATTTTAAAAACATATTGAAGTATCTGTATTAAAGGTATTATTTCAATCATCATTGGAAATAGAAAAAATATTTAAATGCTTGTGATAGTTTGTATATTTACACAACAATATTTGTATAAAATAAATATAAATATAGGAATTATAGATAATTTCTTTCCTATAATCATGTGATAGTTTTTTAACTTGCACGTAAGTTTGTTAAATTTGCAGAATACTTATTAAAAATCTTACCTTCATACTTGATTGAAGATATTGCAAAGTATTGATAAAGGTAAATGTAATAACATCTGAATATTAGACAATTTGGTATGACTAAATAATTGCTTAGGATATATAATGACCGTCTACCGACTTCTACGTTTATGTTTCATTAATTATAAAAACAGGGAAAATCCCGATTTTGGTAAAGCGAATTATTTAAGTATAAAAAATTAGCATGGAAAAACAGTTCGAGCGATTGGAACGTAACGAAGTTATATCTGTTAGCGCGGAAAATTCCGGAAATCTGGAAATTTCTTCGACTTTTAAAGTTTTAGAATTGCTAGAAGTTATACAGAAATATATTAGTTTTCAGATGCCAGAAGCATCTTTATTTGATGAAGGTATTGATTGTGAAATTTTAAAATTGGGTGCTAGAGGTTGGAAAAAGGGAAAGGTGAGAATTTGTGTTGAATTTTGTCCCGAAGAACCCGAATATCCTTTAGAAGATTTGGCTGAATTATTAGAATAAATCAAAGGTTAAAGGTCTGCATGTCAAAGGTTAAAGGTCTGCATGTCAAAGGTTAAAGGTTGATTTATAACTCCTAACTCATAACTCATAACTCATAACTGCTAACTCCTAACTCCGGTGGTACTACTCCCATTTATGATCATCGTAGTATTTTTCAATTTCTCCACCTCTTTCTCTGGGTTCCGGTTCGGGTGGATCGTCGTAATATCTTTCAACTTCTGTGCTTCTTTCTCTGGGTGGACGATTACGGCGACGATTGCGGGGTTTTTCTTCTCTATCATCGCGAATGCGGCGACCAACTTCGTTAAAATACTCATGGCGTAAGTATGGATAATCGCTTACCCATAAATTGCGATTGGGAATATATATGTCAGTTATTTGTTCTATTCTGCCTAAATCGGGACTGTTGGACATGACCAACATTTCTGCTACCTGACCGCGATTTATTAGTTTGTGAGAAGGTTTTAACGGTGCTTTGAGTAAGGCTGTAAATCCAGTTTCGTCACCAACTTCTAAGTTAATCCGTTTTTCTCGATTTTCGACAATTACTAAATCACCTTTGTTATTGACTGTTTCTTGTTTACCAAGCAACTCTTCTGTAATCCACAAGTCAAGCACTCTACCACGGAAAAAACCACCGTACTTGTAACGACGACATTTCAAATTTTGCAAGCTAGCCCATAATACTGGTCCCCATAACCAGTAAAAAGCGCCTAGCAGTCCGAAGAAAAATATAATTGGACCTACAGAAAGCCTAAAAATAACTTTTCCCAGTAGAATTACGGCTGCAATAACTACGGATATTAATAGTCGTCGCAAAAGATCGGAAAATTTCCCCCAATAGTATTTGTACTGCGAACCAGTTGCAATTAGGGGAATTAGTTGCTCAAACTTCTCGCGTGTCAGTGGGACAAGCATTGTAGATTTTGGGTTTTAGATTTTGGATTTTGTATGGATTTTAGATTTTAGATTTTAGAATATAAATTAAATAATCTTTTCTAATCCATATACTAACGACTTTAGCTGAAGAACTTTGCGAATTGCGAGTAATACTCCCGGCATATAACAAGTTCTATCGCTGGTATCGTGTCGTAATGTATAAATTTGACCGGGTGCGCCGAAAATTACTTCTTGATGGGCAATTAAACCTGGTAAACGAACGCTATGAATTCTAATTCCTTCATCAGCTTGACTTCCTCGCGCTCCCGATATGTGTTCGGTTTCATTTACTATAGCTTGATTGTAAGTTTTACCCATTTCTGCCAACATTTGAGCGGTTTTTATCGCGGTACCGCTAGGTGCATCAGCTTTTTGGTTGTGATGCAGTTCGATAATTTCAACATGATCGAAATACTTAGATGCTGTAACTGCGGCTTGTTGAAGCAGTACCATCCCAATCGAGAAATTAGGAATAATCAAACATCCAGTAGAAGCTTTATCAGCAAAATCTGCTAAATCGTGAAGTTGCTGCGGACTTAGCCCAGTAGTCCCAACAACAGGACGCACACCATAGGCGATCGCACTACGAATATTGTCGTATACCGTAGACGGATGTGTAAAATCAACCACAACTCCAGGCTGCTTTTCTTGAGCGGCAAATGCCAGCATAGCTTCCATTTGGTTGGTAATAGGAACTTCTAGAGGTTCGCTTAAACCAGCCAACTCCCCCGCATCCTTATCCTGATGTTCGGGACTTGTATCAATCGCGCCCACCAAATCCATATCCGGTGCTTCCGACACAGCTTTGATAACCTCCCGACCCATTTTTCCCGCAGCACCGTTAACAACAACTGGTATAACTTGATTGCTCATACTTTTACTTTTAAATCCACAAAAGAATTTTGACACTCCCCATCAATTTATTGAAGGGGATTCTTAGTTCACAGGGAGTCCAATGACCTTACCCTCACTAAGCATCTTGACCGTATGTCCTGCGGCTGCAAGTCCACGAAGACGGACTACTTGCGCGGCTGCAATGTCTCTATCAGTTGTATAGCCGCAATTGTCACATTTATGAACACGCTCAGCTAATATCTTTTTACCTGTCTCATGCTGGCAACTAGGGCATATTTGTGAAGTATACCTGGCATCAACTTTTTGAAAATAAACACCACGCTTAAAACAAACTTGTTCCAAAATTCTGAAAAACTGACCAAAACCAGCGTCTAAGCAATGCTTTCCTAGCATTCCTCTAGATAAACCAACTAGGTTTAAATCTTCTACGAATATCATCCCTACACCGTCACATAATTGATGTGATAGCTTAGAGTGCCAATCTTTACGACAACTAGCAACGTATTCATGTAACTTTGCAACCTTATGAAGTGCTTTTAACCAATTATTCGAGCCAAAACGCTTTCTACTAACGCGTTGTTGCAGCAATTTAAGCTTGCGTTCTGCGTCAACAAAAAATCTCGGACGCTTAATTAAAAGACCGTTACTTGTTGCAACCATTGAAGTTAGACCTACATCAATCCCTATCCCCTCGCCGTGTGGCATCGGTTGCGGTGGATTCACGTCCCACTGAACGGTTAACATTACGTACCATCCAGAAACACGCTTTACTATACGTGCCTGTTTTAGAATTCCCCCATCCGGTATTTCTCTAGATTGCCGAAGCTTTATTCGTCCAATTACAGGTATTTTAATGTATCCATTCTGCAATGGGTTTTTACCTAACTGAGGAAAAGAGAAAGACCGCATTCGCCCAACTTTTTTAAATCGCGGGAATCCATGATTTCTTTCCCACATGCTTACAAAAGCTTTTTCAAGCCTTCTCAATGTTTGCTGCAATGATTGAGCATTAACTTTACTTAAGTACTTGTTATTTTGGCGTGCAGCAGTCAAAGATTTGCATTGACTCGCGAATGTTGGACGTGGGGTATCAGCAGGAATGATGTAACAACTACGAAGACTACAAGATTCAATCTGACATGACCGAGATTTAAACCAGTCTTTGCGCTCAGACAAAGCATAGTTGTAAACCCTACGATGAGTCTCTAGCCATTCCTCAAAAATTGTTATTTGATTTTTTGTTGGCTTTAACTTGAATTCGTAAGTCAGATTAAACACTTTGAGGTACCTCCCGAAAGAATCATAACTTAAATCCTAAAAAAACACTATAGCTTTTTAGAACATCACGGAGAATGAATTCCCGTAGCACACGAACGACAATAATTATAAATTAGGGGCACTGTGCGCGGTTTCGGTAGACTCTGTAGGCGCAGGGGGGAAGATGGGGGGATGGGGGGATGGGGAGATGGAGGGATGGGGGGAAATAATTCCTAACTGGTAACTGGTAACTGGTAACTGGTCACTGGTAACTGGTAACTGTAGGGAACTTGACTAACATAAAGGCAGTCGATGGCTTAAAATTGCGATAATATTAATTTTCTCATTGGTTGTGCGATGTCTTGGTATTTTCTCACTTCCAATTGTGTTGCTAAAAGGTAAAAAAATATTCGGGGTGATGCGCTTAAAAAGGTTGAAGGTTATAACGTATTTTTAGCTTGTCTTCCCTCTCTCAATTGTCTACCAAGTCCATCCCTATTAACAAACGGCTATTTTCCCATCATTTGGTAAATACTGTAAATCTTGTATAAAATTTACTGAGCAACTACCAATTAACGTGAAAAATTAAAGCCGTAAAGCTTCGCTAGGTACAAATCTTAGATAAATGAACAAAAAATTCTTTCTAACATTACTTTCCAGCCCTATATTATTTTCGTCTATCGTGTCAATGGCGGTTTTTGTCGAACCAGCTAACGCCAACGAGACTGATACTAATCGCAGCCGATTTTCCTGCGGACGAAAAACTACTGTAGCTGTAGCAACTCCTAGTGTGGGTTGCACTCGACTAAATAGAAATTCTGCACCGAATGTAAATGGACAAAAAGGTTTACGTCCCGACGAATTACCCGAATTGCAATTCACCGACGAGGAAAGCGATGCTGCTGTCACTTTGTTTGGTTGCGATTGTCCCGCTTGCTTGAATGCTATGCGTCAAATACGCGGTTTGCCTCCTATGTTGGGAGCTTAATCAATTCTGGTCAGCAACAAGATAATAGTTAAAGGTAAAAGTAACATCATTAGTTATCTTTACCTTTTTTTTTGGATTTACAGTACGCTTTTAGTCAAACGTACCTTCCTGTAGCTGATAATTGCCCTAATCGCTATGAGATAATCTAAACTCGAAGTGATAGGTTTTATAATTCGACTGTGAAATGTGTTCTTATGAACGATTCTTTACCACCTGCTCTTGATAAAATTGTCAAACGCTTCAAACGTGCTTCTGAACCAAAGCGACGCTACGAACAGCTAATTTGGTACGCTCAAAAACTTCCTGAATTTCCAGCATCTGATAAAACACCCGAAAATAAGGTTCCCGGTTGCGTTTCTCAGGTTTTCATTACGGCTTCTTTAGATGATGAAAAAATAAGTTTTCAAGGTGATTCGGATTCACAATTAACTAAAGGCTTGGTAGCGCTTTTAATTGAAGGATTAAATGGGTCAACCCCTACTGAAATTGTTCAATTGACCCCAGATTTTATTCAAGAAACTGGTTTAAATGTCAGTTTAACCCCTTCCCGCGCTAACGGTTTCTATAATATTTTTAAAACTATGCAAAAAAAGGCATTAGAATCTCAACAATCTGTGTCAAATTAAACCACAGGCAACTGTAGAATAAATGATACAGACCGTATTGCCGTATTACCGTATTACCGTATTACCTTTAAACTTGAATTGATCAGGGATTTATTTGAATGACGAGTGTCTCATCAACCTCTACTGCTGTTAGGATTGGCGGAGTAGTAGAACAATTTGTATGGAATAGGGAAGACCAAGATTTTCGCATTGTTTATGAAACTTTGGGTCAAGGTTCTCCCGTATTGCTTTTACCCGCATTTAGCACTGTTTCTATGCGTTCGGAAATGAGTGGGATTGCGAAGCGAGTTTCCGAGCAATATAAAGCAATAGCGGTTGATTTTCCCGGATTTGGAGATTCTGGTCGTCCAAAAGCAGATTATAGTCCCGCTTTATACAGAGATTTTATTGAAGATTTTGTCTTAACGGCTTTTGAAAGAAAACCAGTTGCTGTAATAGCTGCGGGTCATAGTGCGCCTTACGTTTTATGGTTAGCAAGCAAATATCCTACCGTATTTTCGCGGATAGTTTTGGTAGCACCGACTTGGCGCGGTCCGTTTGCTGTTATGGGTGTAAATGGGATGGTGCGGAATTTGATTAAGGAGACTGTAAGATTACCAGTTATTGGTCAAATTCTTTATAAGCTGAATACATTACCATCATTTTTAAAATTCATGTATCGTCGCCACGTTTATGTCGATGCTGAAAAACTAACTCCAAACTTTATCGGGGATAAGTGGGAAAGCACTCAGCAATCGGGAGGAAGATTTGCTCCTGCGGCGTTTGTTACTGGTAATCTTGACCTTGTGAGAAGAAGAGACGATTTAATCGGATTAGTTAGGGGGTTATCGGTACCAATTATGGTAGTGATTGGTAAATCTTGCCCTAAATCATCGCGGCAGGAAATGGAAGCGATCGCAGCATTACCCAGAGTCGAGAGCGTGCTGCTTCCGGGTTCCTTGGGAATGCATGAAGAATACCCAGATGATATAGCTGAGGAAATTTTACCTTTTTTAGCAAAACTGTGAGTCGGTAGGTTCGTAGTCAGCGATTTATCGCTTATTTAGCAAAAGGTAGATTTTTTTGGATTCGTACTGATTTAACTCACTGATAATCGACTATTAATTAAAATCTTGAAAATGAATCGTTAATGTAGAGACTTTGCAGTTGCAAAGTCTTTTGATTGTGCGATTAACAAATTTTATACATCATCAAGAGTAACACCGATAATTTTTTGTATATTATTTGTCTGTGTCTGTAAAACAATAGTTAAATAAGTATCTAGGATATATATGGTTAATACAGCAACAAGCGTCATCCCAGTAACAGTTTTGACTGGGTATTTAGGAGCGGGAAAAACTACTTTGTTAAATCGCATTCTTACTTACGAACATGGTAAGAAGGTAGCGGTGATAGTAAATGAGTTTGGGGAAGTGGGTATTGATAATCAGTTGGTTATCGATACGGATGAAGAAATTTTTGAGATGAACAATGGCTGTATTTGCTGTACGGTTCGCGGTGACTTGATGCGGATTATCGGTAATTTAATGAAACGTCGCGACAAATTTGACCACTTAGTCATTGAAACTACGGGTTTGGCTGACCCCGCGCCAGTGATTCAAACATTCTTTGTTGATGAAGATATGCGCGAACAATTGTTACTCGATGCTGTGGTGACTGTAGTTGATGCCAAGCATATTTGGCAACATTGGGATGCGGATGAAGCGCAAGAACAAATTGCTTTTGCTGACGTAATTTTGATTAATAAAACTGATTTGGTAACGAACGAACAGTTAGAAGAATTGGAAAATAGAATTCGGGGAATGAACGCGATCGCAAAAATTTATCGTACCCAAGATGCGAAGTTGGAAATGGATGCATTGTTGGGTGTGAAGGCGTTTGATTTGAATCGGGCTTTAGAAATCGATCCCGAATTTTTGGGTGAAGACGCTCACGAACACGATGAAAGCGTTTATTCTGTGGCACTGGTTGAAGAAGGTGCCCTTGATGGTGATAAGTTGGATAAGTGGTTGAGTAACTTATTGCAAACTCAAGGTCCCGATATCTTCCGCACCAAAGGAATTTTGAGCATCGCTGGAGAAGAAAACCGCTTTGTATTTCAAGGCGTGCATATGTTATTAGATGGTAGACCAGATCGTCCTTGGAAGAAAGACGAAACCCGTAAAAATGAATTAGTATTCATCGGACGCAATCTTGATGAAGCGAAATTGCGGCAAGAATTTAAGGCTTGTGTTGCCTGAATGGGGGAGCGGGAGAAGGGAAAAAGGGAGAAGATAATTATTAATTATTAACTCCCAACTCTGCTCCTGTTGAGGTGTACCAGAAAGCCGAATTTAGACTTGTAATCCCTGTGGAGCAAGGGATTAAACCACATCATCATATTAGTCGCAGCCTTTTAATGAAGTTTTATTAAAAGGTTGTTTTCTAGCCAGAATTTTTTTTGTAACTGTATATTGTCGGAAATTAATATTTTTAAAATTTTATCTAGTAGTCCTTTTCAAAAGTTTTGATGGGTAAAAAGGTTCGTAGTAAGGACTTGAGTCCCTCCGGATTTAGGGCTGAAGCCCTTACTACGAACCTATCAGAACTAATGAAACGCACTACCACCTTCCCCCTGCTTTGGGACGATACCGGGGCGTGAGCTTCGCTTAACGCATAGCTCAAAAGATTTCATATTGTTAAGTAACTTGAATCTTTATCGCGAAGTGGTTAACTTACTATGTAATCTATGAAATGATAAACCTGTAATCGCAAAACTTTTATTTATCTGGATTAACAAAAACAGTACCCTTGCTTAAATTTCTGCCTAATTAATATCAAAAAGCATTTACACAACTTCTAACAAATTTATGTCACTTTTTGTTACAAGTATGTAAGTTCTACAAACAAGTATTTACGGCTTTGAGCAAAACTATTAATAATGGGTGTTAAGTGCAAAACCCGCCATAGCTCATCCCGGACATGGAAGTGACTTAATACAGAGAATCCTCCTCTCAAATCCTACACAAACATATATTGGTAAAAAGTAGGTTTAGGGCTTTTCCTATTGGGAAGCTGCAAAAACATCAACCATCGGCGTAATTCTAATTATTGCAACTGATATTTTACTAACTGCATCTGCTGTAACTTAAGGTTAAATTCATGAAAAGAACTTTTTTTATTGTTGTATTAGCTATCTTCTTTACTTTTGATATATTTTTCGCTATCTCGGCTGCTGTAGCGGATAATCTCAAAAGCTCGCCTAATGTGGAAATCGTGCATCCTAGCGAAAGCAAAAAATTAACGTCAGGTAATGATAAGGGAGTTATAAACCCATTGCCGATGACAATCTTCCAGACCAATTTTCTATAACCGAATTTTTATACCACCCCAAGCATTCTAGGATAATTCTTAGTTAAAAAAATATTTAAGTGAGGTGTGTTACGTCTGTAGCATACCTTTGCTTTATGTAAAACAGGGATAGTTAATAAAAGGAAAGCAGATAAAGAATATTTAAAACTTTATGAACCGCCTTATGGTAGGTTAAGTTTAAATCCATATAATAAATATTTCTTATCCTTATGGCTGGAGCGGAATCTTGGGTGTAGAACTACGCAGTTTTGTATATCTTGATAATTTGCAACCTCAACACGCAGCGTATATGGGAACGGTAGCCCAAGGTTTTTTACCACTACCTGGAGACACTTCTTTGTGGGTTGAAATCTCTCCTGGCATAGAAATTAATCGAATTACCGATGTGGCGCTAAAATCTGCTTCGGTTCGTCCGGGGGTGCAGATGGTAGAAAGGCTGTATGGTTTGCTGGAAGTGCATTCTAGCTCTCAGGGGGAAACTCGTACTGCTGGACAGGCTATTTTAGCGGCTTTGGGGGTGAAAAGAGATGAAGGTATTAAACCCAGAGTGGTTTCGAGTCAAATTATTCGCAATGTTGACGCTTATCAAACACAATTGATCAATCGTACTAGACGAGGACAAATGTTATTAGCGGGACAAACTTTGTATGTATTGGAAGTTGAACCTGCTGCTTATGCTGCATTAGCTGCAAATGAAGCCGAGAAAGCTGCTTCAATAAATATCCTTGCCGTTAATGCAGTCGGTAGTTTTGGCAGGCTTTATTTAGGGGGACAAGAACAAGATATACTTGCAGGTGCAGATGGAGCGTTAGCAGCGATTGAAAACGTAACTGGTAGGGTACATTCCCAAGGAAAGCGTCAGCAGTAAAGATTAATCATGGCAAATTTAGAGCATCTGACTTTACTCAAAACTGGTACCTTTGCGCGGGATGAGTGGAGAAAAAGAAATCCTCAAATTAAATTAGATTTAAGTTCGGCAAATTTATATGGATACAATCTTACAGGCGCAAATCTTCCAGGGGTGAATTTGAGTCATGTAAATTTAGAAAATGCTTTGTTAGTGCAAGCAAATCTAATTAATGCCGATTTTAATAGTGCCAATCTTAGTAATACAAATCTTCAAGAAGCTAATTTAACTCTTGCTAATTTCAGTCTTGCTAATTTGAGTGGTGCAAACCTTAGAAAAGCTAATTTAACTCTTGCTAATTTGATTGGAGTTGATTTAAGTTCGGCAAATTTGCAAGATGCTTTTATGAATGAAGCAAACTTGATTGGCACTAATTTAAAAGATGCAAATCTTAAAAGTGCTGATTTGGGTGGAGCTAAACTAAACCGTGCCAATCTTTGGAGAGCAAACTTATATCGCGCTAATTTAATTGGTGTTGAACTGAGAAACGCTAATTTGTACGAAGTGGAAGCGATGAGCGCTTATTTTTACAAAGCTAATTTAAGCAAAGCAAATTTAACTAAAGCTCACCTGAGTAGTGCATATTTATTACAAGCTGATATGAGCGAAGCGGATTTGAGAGGTGCCGATTTAAGATGGGCAAATCTTAAAGGCGCTAACTTTGCAGGTGCAAATCTTGCAGGTGCAAAACTTCAAGGGGCGAATTTGCTTGGTGCTAATTTTGATGAAGCAATAGTTGATAAACTGCGATCGGTTAAGTGATTCACCTTTATTAAAAGAGAGAATTAAACAACCCGTTTTTTTTAATCGGGTTTTTCAGCACCTAAAATTATTACAACTCATATCAGATTGCTATATATTTCTAAAAGCTAGAAGTTAAAAACTAAAAAATGAAGTTATTGTAATTTTAAGTAACTTTACCCATTCAAATCCGCATATTTACGATCGGTAATGTTTACAAGATACAAATATCATTTTCAAATAATATTTTTATTGTTTATTTCAAATTATTTACCTAATATTTAATATTGATTATTTAAGATAATAGTATAAAAGATTTGATTTGAATTAAGTAAAAACTAAATATATTACAAATTTTATAAATATCAAAATAGTTGAGTATTGGATTGTCAATACTCAGTATTTTTCCCTTAGTGACATTTTTCTTTCATAAATGAAATTAAGGCATAAATTTTGGGAATACTAACTTTAACAATAATTATTTACAGGGAGCAAGCGGTCGATGCAAAAAAGTAAATGGGATGCAAGTTTGAAAAATACACTTCCTTTACATATACCTACTGAATTAAGAAAAGCAAATCTAGAAGAGTGCGATATTAAAGAGGCTGACGAAGCTTTACAAACCCAGATACCTTTTAGCGATTGAGAAGATTCATTTGAAGCATCTGAGTTATTACAGCAAGGCATTGAACAGCAACAAGCTGGAGACTTTAATGCTGCAATCAAGGCTTTACAGCACTCCACCGCGCTATTTCAAGCCGATGGAAATTCTCAAAAACAGGCTCAAGCGCTTTCTTGTTTAGCATTGGTAGCTTATTGTTCTGGTGACTATAAAAGCGTTATATCTTATGCTAAGCAATGCTTGTCTTTAGCTCGCGATACTCAAGAAGAGCGTTTGCAGATACAGGCACTTTCACATTTGGGTAACGCTTATCGTCATCTTAAACAGTACAGTGAGGCTGGTGAACATTTACAAGAGTGTTTGAAAGTAGCTGAACAATTAGAAGATAGTCGCTCGACTATAGCAGCACTTAATAATTTAGGATTAGTTTATAAAGCTCTTAATAATGTTTCTAAGGCAATAGATTATCAAGAACAAAGTTTAAAATTAGTCCGCGAACTTCAGGATAACTGGGGAGAAGAGCAAATATTAAAAAATTTAGGTAATGCTTGGTATTCTTTAATGAATTACTCAAAAGCGACTAAGTATTACGAAGATTGTATCGTCGTATCTCGCTTACTTAAAAACCATCGCACTAGCATCCAAGTGTTAAAAAATCTTGGTAATGCTTTTTATGCTTTGGGTGAGTATACAAAAGCGATTATTTACTATGAAGAACGCTTACAGTTAGCGAAAACTATTCAAGACACTCGCGCTCAAGAACAATCTTTAGGTAGCTTGGGAGTTGCTTGTGAAGCTTTAGGCGACTACGAACGAGCCATGTCTTATTACGAAGAACGTTTGCGAATTGGTTTAGCAATTAAAGATCGTCGCAGCCAGGATCAAGCTCGTGCTAGTCTTAAAACTGCTTGTTATGCTATTGGCGACTACGACAGAGCAACGAAATACGATTGATAATTAATAGGATGAATTATGAATTCTAAATTCTATAATCAGAATTTATTTAAAACTTTCATTTAGTAAAAGATTAAATTTTTTGATTATTCATAATTCATCCTTGATACAGCAGTTTGCCTGTCTTGTTGAGGTACATTCCCCTACTCCCTACTCCCTACTTCCTACTCCCTTATAACGATATGTTCTGTACCTCACTCAAATGAAATCGGTTGTACTTTATCCTTTAACAGATTGCTGCTGAAGATATTCTAAAGCTTCTTGAGTTTCGATTTGAGGAAATTCCACATAAAAATTACTCACACTCAAAAAAGATTCTGGCGTTGCTAAGACAATTATTTTTTCGCCCCATTTCTGCAACCAAGGAATTAATTTTTGAGGCGCAACTGGAGTACACAGCCAAATTTGCGCGGGATTTAACTTTTTGAGAGCGGTTGCAGCAGCAGCTATAGTCATACCCGTAGCAATACCATCATCGACTAAAATAATAGTTGCTCCTTCTACATTTGCTTGAGAACAAGCAGGACTCAATTGTTCCTCCAAAGATTTAGCACAGGCGATCGCAGCATTTAAAGAGGCTTGACGTTTTTCCCGCGAGTAAAACTTGAAGCGAAATACCCGATTATCCGACCAAATAACACTTCCTGAAGCACTCACCGCACCAATAGCTAATTCATCATTTTGGGGATGAGTAATTTTTTTTGCGACTTCTATTTTTAAAGGACAATCAAGCAAACGCGCTACTGGTAACGCAACTGGTAATCCTCCTCTAGGTAAAGCATAAACAATTGGTACTGGTTTTAATCCAGATTCAACCGCCTGTTTGTTTAACTGAGTACGAATTGCTTGCGCTAACTCCTCACCAGCAGCTTCGCGATTTTGAAAAAGTGGGTTGTATAACATGATTTACTAAACATTTTACAACGGCATTGCTTTAAATCTCGCTGTCGTCTACTCGAAATAGCTGATATAATTGGAGGTTTATAGATATAAGTATTACGCAAAAAAGCGTAGCCAAACCTATCTTTTTAGAGATTATTATCTTAAACGCCAATTTAATTTCCAATGAGTCGGTTTGGGCAAAGCCTAATTCAAAGGATTGAAATGAGCAGCAAAAACCAATTAAGTCTTTTCGAGGACTCAACTTTTAATCAAGAAGAACTAATTCCCAAAGATGCCAAAGTTCCTATTCCCCAAGGCACTTATCCTAGCATGACGGAATTGGCAGAACATTGCAATAATTGTCATCGCTGTCCGCTCGGAGAGACTCGCCAAAATGCCGTCGTCGGCAGAGGAAATCTTCAAGCATCCATCATGATTATTGGAGAAGCACCCGGTCAAAATGAAGATGAAACCGGATTACCTTTTGTTGGACGCGCCGGACAACTTCTTGAGAAAATATTAGCATCAGTAAAACTCGATAGCGAGCAAGATGTATATATCGCCAACATTAATAAATGTCGTCCTCCTGACAATCGCAATCCCACTACTGAAGAAATCAAAGCTTGTAAACCATACCTTTTAGAACAGATTCGCTTAGTCGATCCCAAAATTATCCTTTTGACAGGTGCGACTGCTCTAAAAGGTTTACTCGCAGAAAAACGTGGAATTACCAAAATTCGCGGACAGTGGATAGAATGGTCTGGGCGTTTGTGTATGCCGATTTTTCATCCTTCCTACTTGCTACGTAATTCTTCTCGCGAAGTTGGTAGCCCCAAATGGTTAATGTGGCAGGATATTCAAGCCGTGCGGGCAAAGTTTGACGAAATTGAAAATTAGTTTTGATGAGCCGTACAACGATCGACCGTACAATTAGCTGAATGGTTTGTTTTCCCGCAAGCATGGAGACGTAGCACTGCTACGTCTCTACAAAATTTAAACTTTTGTTCTATCTGTTAAAATCTCGTATCCGGTTTCTGTTACTAATACGGTATGCTCGAATTGTGCAGAGTAACAATTATCTACAGTTACTGCCGTCCAACGGTCGGATAAGGTTTTACAGTGTTTAGAACCAGCATTTAAAATTGGTTCAATTGCCAGCGTCATTCCCTTACGCAATTTGACGTTAGGCATTTCACGAGTGCGGAAGTTAAATACGGAAGGTTCTTCATGCAAGTTTCTACCGACACCATGCCCGGTAAAATCTTCGACTACGCTAAAACCGTTGCCTTTTACGTGGTCTTCGATCGCACCGGCAATATCCATTAAATAGTTACCAGCTTTAACTTGTTCGATGCCTTTGTAAAGAGCTTCTTCCGCAACACGAATCAATTTTGCATCAGCAGGCTTTACTTCTTCAACGGCAATTGTAATACATGAGTCTCCGTGAAATCCCTGAAAAAAAGCACCAGTATCAACTTTTAAAACATCTCCGGTGCGAATGACTTTTTTAGGGTTGGGAATACCGTGTACTACTTCGTTGTTGATGCTAGAACAAATAGAACCTGTAAAACCGTGATATCCCTTAAAGCTTGGTGTTGCGCCCATTTCGCGGATGCGTTTTTCAGCATAAGCATCCAAGTCTGCTGTAGTCATTCCCGGCTTTACCAACTCAGAAATTTCTTTTAATACAGTTGCGACAATTTTCCCAGATTGACGCATAATTTCAATTTCACGCGGCGATTTGATTTCAATCCCTCTACGCTGTCTTTTTGGGCGACTATCTTGAGATGGTTGAGAAAGCAGGTTACTGAAGATGTTCATAAGTTAATAATTATTTGTGTGTTATCGCTTAAACGTAAATTGATTGAAAGCGCGATTATTGAGAAACAATACTATATTTTAAGTTAACTTATTTTGCGCCTCTTGCCCTTAATGAGGAGAGTTAGGAGTTAGGAGCTAGGAGTAAGTACCACCGTAGTTATTAATTAAAACTCTTTATTTTTGATGATTCGCCGTTCATTGGTTACTGATAACCGATCGCTTTTTTTGCTTCGATCCGTTAATTCTGCCGGTCCTGCGGTAACTACTACGATTTTATCTGGATGAAGTAGCTCGCGTGCTGCTTGATTGACTTGAGCGGGGGTGACTGCTTGAATTTTTTCAGTATAGCTACGTAGTTCTTCTGTATCTAAACCTAATACGTTGTTTTTAATTATTCTGTAGGTTAATTCATCTGGGGAAGCGAGAGAAACATTATAATTGCCAGTCAAATTATGTTTTGCAGTCTCAATCTCCGCAGGTGTTACGCCCTTGAGGTGTAAATCTTCTAGCAATTGCCGCGTGCTGGCGATCGCATGGGTGGTATGTTCTGGACTGGTTTGCATTTCAATCAGAAACGTTCCAGAATTTTTACTCGCTAAGAAGTTACTATAAATACCGTATGTTAAACCCAAGCGATCGCGCACTTGAGAACCAAGTCTACTTGATAAAGTATCGCCACCTAAAATATGATTCAAAACTTTTGCTGCATAATATCGAGGATCTTGGCGGTTAATCGCTTTATTACCCATGAAAGTAATTGCTTGGGCTTTACCGGGAACTACCGGGTTAACGCGCACTATTGATTGGGGCAAAAATACTTGCGGGTATTCGAGTTGGGGCGTTTTACCCGAAACTTGCCAATTGCCAAATTCTTTTTCAATGAGTTTTTTTACCTTTGCTGGTTCAAAGTCACCAACTAAAGCTAATACTGTAGTATCGGGACGATAATGCTTTTTCTGGAAATTGACTACATCTTTACGAGTAATTTGCTGCAAACTCTCTCGCGAAGGAAAACTGTGAGAGGGATGTGTTTTGGGAAAAACTGCTTGTAAAAAAGTTCTTTCGGCGACTTCTTGAGGATCGTCTAAATCCTGCTTGAGGGCTGTTAAAGCTTGTTGCCTGGTTAGCTGCAATTCCTTGGCGGGAAAAGTCGGATTTTTGATGACATCTGCCAGGGTTTTAACTAACACTGATAAGTCATTTGACAAGCTTTCACCTTCAACGTACACGCCTTCACGGTAAGTGTTAAAGTCTAAACTTGCGCCGCAATCTTCTAAAATTTTCGCGATACTTAGAACATCTTTATCTTTGGTTCCGTTGATTAGATTATCTGCAACCAAAGATGCTAAACCTGCTCTCTCTTGCGGATCGAATTCTGTGCCAGCTTTAATATATCCACCCAAAGTTACCGTAGAAGTGCTTTTATCTGGTAACAGTAAAATCTCCAAACCATTAGGTAAAGTAAACTTGGATGGTAAAATCCGACTTGTGGAAGCAATAGTGGAATCTACTGGTGGCAGGTATTTAGTTATATCGGTATTGTCTGTGCTGCTCTTAGAAAAATTTTCGCTGTTTTCTATGGAAGCTTGTTTATTCTCGGTTTTTTCTTTAGCTTTTGCTTGAGTTGGTTTAAAAAAGCCTATTGTTTGCCTTTGCTGTTTGAGATATTTTTGGGCTACCCGCCGTACATCTTGGGCTGTTACTTTTTGTATTGCAGCTAAATAACGGTCTGTATAAGTATAATCGCCAGTAGTAGCTTCATCATTACCTAACTGCATTGCTAAAGAGGTAATATCGCGGTTACTTAAAATTACTGAGGCTTCTAATTGCGCTTTGGCTCTATTTAATTCTTCTAAGCTAACTTCATTTGTTAAATCTTTAATTTGACGATCGATTATTGATTCAATTTGAGATAAATTTTTATCGGAGTTTGCCGTAACTAATAATTCGTACCAACCTGCATCCTGCAAGCTAACTACACTCGCTGACACATCGCTAGCAATTCCTCGATCTACTAAGGCTTGATAAAGACGGGAATTTCGTCCTTCTGCCAAAATATAATCCATAATATCTAAAGCTGGCACGTCTGGATGTTTCGCAGAAGGTAAAGGATATACAGCTTGAATTAATGGTGCGGAACCGGGTTGTTTGAGTACGATCGGATCGGAGGATTTAGCTGTATCAGAATTTTTAATTACTATTTCTTCTTGTGACTTTGTATTTTGATTTAACGGTATTTTTCCAAATATTTCTTTTACAGCATTAATAGTTTTTGTGGTTTGAAAATCTCCGACAATAACTAATACTGCATTATCAGGGCTGTAAAAATTCTGATAATATTGCTTTACCTGTTCTACAGTAAACTGGGACACATCTTTCTCTGTACCACCAACAGGTAATCCATAAGGATGATTGGGAAAAGCTGCCCGCATAATTTCCCGATTCAAACGGTACTCAGGACTATTTTCGTAACCTTTCAATTCAGAAATTACTACCTGCTTTTCACTTTCTAGCTGCTTCGTTTCGATCGCAGCATTTTGCATTCTATCTGCTTCTAAAGTCAGAAGTGCTTTTAACTTATTGCGTTCGGCTGTACCGTAATATACTGTTTGATCGTGACTGGTAAAAGCGTTTGAATCGCTACCCAAAGCGCTAAAAAGTCGCCCAAACTGTACGGGACGGCTTTTTGTACCTTTGAACATCATGTGTTCCAACTGGTGAGCAATACCATTTACACCCGGTTTTTCGTTACGGGTTCCCACCTTATACCACATCTGAACGCTTACTACTGGTGCGGTATGTACCTCTTTAGTTATGACTGTTAAACCATTTTCTAAAGTTATTTTACGAACGTTTTCTGCAATTGATAATATAGTTTTTTCTTTTGTCACTAATTCTTTGCCATTCTTTACGCAGTTAGACGCAGCTACCCCACAACTATAGCTGGATTCACCGCCAAGAAATAGAACCAGGATCAGTCCTAGCCCAAAAAGTAAATACGGAAAACGACGAATACGCAATAACGTAAAATATACAGACATCTATTTGCTTGATGTATCTGTAAGCTTAATTACAGATTTTTTCTATGAATATAGTCTAATCTGCGGATAGAATATGTTGCCTCGGCAACACTACACAGACTGTTTATTCTACAGATAAAAGTAATTAATTTCAACTAATTCCAACTATTTAATTAGTTGTAAGATTACGAATAAATTCCAAAGGTAAATTATCTGTATCGGCGATGAAAGCAACTTCATAGATACAACCGCCTATTTGCTGCTGAGTTGGTTCTAAAAGTACTTTCAAAGGCTGTATTACTTCCGGTTGTTTGCGGGATGACAAAGCAAAATTTTCTTTAATACTTTTCAACCAACTGGGTAAATCGGATGCAATGTTGGTGATGTCGAATGATAGATGGTAATAACCGACATAATGCTCATCAGCAAATGCATCCGCAGCCGGTTTGGGTTCGGGAATTTGAATTAGTTCAATTCTTCCCCCCAATCCCTCCATCCAACAAGCCAAAGTATAGCCAGTTGTGAAACGCTCGCATACTTGAAAACTTAACTGTTCGTAAAAGGCGATCGCCCGATGGATATCCGCCGTCCGAATAGAAGCGTGGTGCATTTTAAAATACTATTAAAGTGGTTAAAATTAAGGTTAGGAGTTACAACATAGACGACTCCTAACAGTTGAAATTATTCAAACAATCTAAAATAGGGGTAGCGTACCGGAACACCGGGTTCTTTTTCTAGATCGAAATTTATTACTTCCCAGCAAGAATCGTCACTAGCTTCGGGACTAAAATCCACTGGTAAGCCGTACAATCGGGCAGAAGTAACTTCCGAGTTTTGTCCGCGCCAAGGCGAACTCCGCTCCAAATAACCGCCCATTAATTCCTGATATCGGCGAGCAATAATCACTTTAGTAGCGCGATAGCCTTGGGTATAAAGCTTATCAAGCGCTTCGTGAATTTCAAACCTAATTCCATCGGGATGGTTGTGCTGACGATACCATTCATCCTTCCATCTTCGCCAATGTCGCCCAGACTGGAGGTGAATCAATTCACTTGTTTTCGGATTAGCTTCAAAAGCTCCGTGGCGGGGGCACAAATAAGTATCAGTTAATGTCAGCGCTGGAATAGTCTGACGGCAATGGGGGCACTGAATTTCGGGACCAAATATTGGGTACTGCAAGCTGAGATTCATCATTAAGTGTATATAAACATCCTTATTTTTATCGCGTAACACTTGTTTAATTTTACACTTGCAATACAACTCCTCTAGGTAGACGAACGCGCAAGATTTTTACTTATTGAATTTATAAATTAGTTTTACTTAAGAACTATATTCATTAGTACAACACAGCTAAGATAAATCTACAGCTTTTTTTGGACATAAAAACGGCGGATGATATTTTAGTTTTTATATACTAATGACCGTTGTTGAATTGAAAAATTACGTCATAAAATTCTAGTCATACTCTTTTTTCATATTCATATTCTATCGTGTCTAACACTTCCTACTGGTCTTCTCCCGATATTTCAGCAGCAGCTTTTGTTGCAGCCAATGCTGTTGTCATGGGTTCGGTTAGCGTTGCCACAGGAGCAAGCATTTGGTATGGCGCGGTGGTCAGAGGTGATGTAGAGCGCATTGAGATTGGTGAATATACGAATATCCAAGATGGAGCAATTCTTCACGGCGACCCCGGTAAACCTACCATTTTAGAAGACTACGTTACCATTGGACATCGAGCCGTAGTGCATTCTGCATACATTGAAAGCGGGACTTTAATCGGTATTGGCGCAATAATTCTTGATGGAGTACGTGTTTGTTGTGGAAGCATTATTGGTGCAGGGGCAGTAGTAACTAAAAACGTACCTCCCTTATCTCTTGTCGTAGGAGTTCCAGGTAAAGTAATACGTCAAAATTCTCCCGAAGAAGCAGCAGAACTAATCGAACACGCCAAACGCTACCAGAAATTGGCTTTAGTTCATGCTGGGAAAGGTACGGATTTGGGGTTTGTTTGAGGAGAAGGAGATGGGGAGACAAGGGGATGGGGAGATGGGGGGATGGGGAGACAAGGAGATGGGGAGATGGGGGGATGGGGAGACAAGGAGATGGGGAGATGGGGATGGGGAAAATAATTTTTAGTTGTTCATTGATAATTGATAATTGATAATTGATTTGTAACCATTCTTTACATCTAGGGGTAGCAAAATTTGCCGATTCAGCTAAAAATAAAAATGAGAGCAGTTGATAAAACTTAAAATTTTTCCTAAAAGAGAGGTTCTAAATATGGATATGCGTGTAGTGATTGTTTTAGCACCTTTAGCTATTGCCGCAAGTTGGGCATTATTTAACATTGGTGCTGCTGCAATAAGACAATTGCAAGGCTTTTTGAATAGAGAAGCGTAAATTTTTATTAAATTATCGCAAGCGATCCGGCTGTTTTCCTTTATGGAGCAGTCGGTTTCATTAATTTGGGCATAGGGCTACCTCCCACCTACGGTGAATGGGGATTGATAATTATTTATAACCTTTAACCTTTAACATGCAGACCTTTAACATGCAGACCTGATTAAAATGGATATAGATTCTTTACTACAGCCCTATAAACGCTTTGGCGTTCATTTGGGGTTGGAACGGATTGAGAAGCTTCTGGCGAGTCTTGGTAATCCACACCATCAAGTTCCGGTAATTCATGTTGCTGGTACGAATGGCAAAGGTTCTGTTTGCGCTTATTTATCTTCGGTTTTAACGCAGGCTGGATATAAAACGGGACGCTATACTTCTCCTCATTTGATTGATTGGAGCGAGCGAATTTGCTTTAACGATCGCCAAATTTCTTCTGAGGAACTTGGCAATTTATTGATTCAAGTACAACAAGCGATCGCGATCAAAGAAGAATCACCGACTCAGTTTGAAGTATTTACTGCGGCAGCTTGGCTGTATTTTGCTCGCCAGAAGGTTGATGTGGCGGTGGTAGAAGTTGGATTGGGAGGGCGCTTGGATGCTACTAATGTTTGTGCAAAACCTCTAGTGACTGTTGTTACTTCTATTAGCCGCGATCATTGGCAACAATTGGGTTCTACTGTTGGTGCGATCGCCAAAGAAAAAGCAGGTATTCTCAAAGCTGGATGCCCGGTAGTTATTGGACAATTACCAAAAGAAGCAGAAATTGTAGTTCGCGATCGCGCTTTAAAATTACAATGTCCAATATTTAAACCCCAGCCTGCACGAGAAGTTGGTAATGGTTGGGTTGAAGTGGAAAAACACAATAGTAATTCTCAATTACCACTTACCAAATTAATCAAATATCCTTTACCGCTACAAGGAAAAATACAGTTAATTAATTCTGCTTTAGCGATCGCCACTTTAGAAATTCTACAACAGCAGGGTTGGCAAATATCTGAGAAAGCTATTGTTGAGGGTATGGGAAAAACTAAGTGGTTGGGAAGGATGCAATGGACTACTTGGAGCGATCGCAAATTATTAGTTGATGGTGCCCATAATCGGGCCGCAGCAGAAGCTTTACGAAATTATGTTGATACGGTATTAGCTCGATCGAATCAATCTCAAGTTAACGTTACTTGGGTGATGGGAATGCTTTCTACTAAAGAACACGATCGAATTTTCCAGACTTTATTACGAGCTAATGACGAGTTGCATTTGGTACCCGTACCAGACCATAGTTCGGCTGATAAGCATGAATTAGCACAACTAGCAAAAGAAATTTGTCCGGAGTTGAGTTTATGCGATACTTATTCAGATTTATCATCAGCGCTTTCAACGGCTTTTAATTCAAATAATAATTTGGTTGTTTTGTGCGGTTCGCTTTATTTAGTCGGACATTTTTTGCAAGGTAACAAAATGTAAATTGGCTACAAAATCTTATCGCTACTCCCTACTCCCTACTCCCAACTCCCAACTTAGTAGAATTACTTATGCTATCGATTGATAACAAATTTTAAATGAGTTACTTAATTATTTTTAATTTCTTTAATTACTGATTAATAATTTCGGGTGAATTGACGATAAAAACTCCGCAAAATTACTAACATATTTACGAAATTTCTTTCAAATCTTCATAGTCGCAAATTCTCATAGTCAAAGATACTGAATTGATTATCGTTTCATACTTTGCCGGATATTTATTAATCCAGTGTAAGCACTGAGTGCATTTATAATACATAATTGCTTTAATTAATCGGTGTTATAACTAATTAACTGCATAATGAGATATTGGGAATACCATATTTATCGCTGATGAAAACATAATGTTGTTCGATGTATGAATGCGATAGTAAAGATTGCTTTGTTTGAAATGAAATGTTTGTTAGGCAAGCATTGTAGATGATTAAAGAGAAAGCGTTCATCATGATGTCCATAACTAGCGTTAAATAACGATCGAGTTGATATAAGAATACAAATCAATCGCCTTATCGCCTTCCCCATACAATTATTGCTTTGATTCACTTGAAAAAAGCAACATAAGTTATTAACAATTAGCTGTTACACGATTTCTTCGCTATTTGTTTGAACAAATTCATTTGAATAACCATAGGGAATAATGATTATCAACAATCGGGGTGAAAAAGGCTATGCAATATTTTTAAAACAACTTGCCTTCATTAACAACTAAATCTATTACCTGATATCAAGAGCAGTTATAGTAACATTTGGATTTTTATTTTTTAGTATTCCTACGGGCAAAACAGTGGTGAAAGGCTTAAGTGGTCTGTTTGGTAAATCTAAAAGCGGGGTTGGCATCGAGCTTGCACCACAACGAGTGAATGTAGCTCAGTTACGCAAGCAGCGCCAAGGTTTGAAATTGGATGTTTTAACATCAGTGCCGGTTCCAGAAGGCATCTTTGTTGATGGTCAAATCGCGGATCAGCCAACAATGGCGCAAATCATCCAAGAGGCGCTTTTGGAAAGCAAAATTAAAGCGAGTCGGGTTGCAACTGCGGTTCCAGGGCGAGACTCTATTGTGCGTCTGATTCCCGTACCGGCTGAATTGGACGATAAAGAGTTACGGGATATGGTGCTTAACCATGAAGCAGGTTTATATCTGCCCTATGCCCGTGAAGAAGCGGATGTGGATTATCAAAAGCTTGGCTACTTTGTAGATGAGGATGGCATCGAAAAGGTACAGGTACTTTTAGTTGCAACTCGTAAGGACGTTGTTGATACTTACGTAAGTACTTTTGAACAGGCTGGATTGCAGGTTGATGTTTTGGAGATTAGTAGTTTTTCTTTAATTCGGACAATCCGCGATCAACTACGCCAGTTTGGTCCTGAAGAGGCGGCGGTACTAGTAAATATTGAGTTTGATAGTACAGAGATTGCGATCGTTGTTAACGGAGTTCCGCAATTTTCTCGTACCGTTCCGATTGGCACGGAGCAAATGCAAGCAGCCCTGTCTCGGGCAATGAATTTACCTACATCCAGAGACATGGAACTATTGGAGGGAATGACTATTCCAACTTCCCCGATGGAAGGCGGAAAAACGGGTGTTACTGAAGTCAACCCCGGTATGGCTGCCATGTTGAGAGTGTTAGGAGAACTTACTGACGAATTGCGTCGTTCGGTAGATTTCTACTTGAATCAGGCTGAAAATTTGGAGATAGCGCAGATATTGCTTGCAGGTCCGGGAGGTGGACTTATACAGCTAGATGAGTTTTTTACACAACGGCTGAGTTTACCTACTACCCAAATAGATCCCGTACAGGCTTTATCCCTGCAAGTAGACGATGAAGATTACCCCTTTGTACAGCGCCCCGGTTTGGGTACGGTACTTGGTTTAGGAATGCGGGAGGCGTAAGTATGTACAGTTTAGATGTCAACTTTCTCAAAGATCGCCACCCTGGTGGTGACAACTCAGGACCGAAAAAACCTGGTCCTGGTATTGCATTACCTGCTGGGAGTATGACACCGATTTATATAGGTGTTGCAGTAGCCGTACTTTTTCCTGCTTTGTTAGGGGCGGCTTTGTGGTTTGTGAATGGTCAGACTAGCAGTATTAACGATCGCATTGCCGCATTAGAGCAAGAAAACCAGGCATTAGAAGCAAAAATAGGCGATATCAAGAAAATAAGGCAACAAACCGCCGCAATTAAAAGCGAAACCCAAGCCTTAGTTAGTGTTTTTGACCAAATTCGTCCTTGGTCGGCAATGTTGCAAGTTTTGCGCGATCGCATTCCCTCCAGCGTACAAATTGAAAACGTCAAACAAACTGCACCTAGCACAGAAGCTAATTCCACAAATCGCGCCGGAGGTATAGAAATTAAAGGTTCGGCTCGATCTTTTAACGATGTCAACGATTTCTTACTTTCATTACAGCAATCTCCTTTTTTCAAATCCGCAGAAGGAAAAATCGTTACCGCTGAATTGGTTAACGGTCCATTACCTCAAGGACTTCCAGACGGGGTAACAATCGAACCTCCTCAAATAGTCAAATATACTATTGTCTCTCAACTGAGCGATGTTCCAGCTTCCGAATTAATGCGGGAATTAGAACAAAAAGGTACGGTTGGGTTAGTAGCTAGAATTCGTAGTCTGCAAAGAACGGGAGTCTTTCAAAAATGACATTTAGTGAAGAGATGAATTTTGAAGGCGGAGAGTTTGAAGAAGAATCTTCTTCGGCTTATCCCGTAGCATTTGGTATCACTTTTACCCCAATGATTAGCGGTGTTCTAATTGGGGTAGTGGGACTTGCAGGTGGAGCTTATATGCTCTTAAACATGGTGATGCCAGCTTGGGAAACCTTTGGAGAGAGACAAAGTACAAAAGAACAACTTGAAGGACAAGTTGAGCAAAAAAAAGCTAGCCTGCAAAACATCGACAAAATAAAAGCAGAATTGGCGCAAGCTAAAACACAACAATCCAAAGTATTAGCTGTATTTGCTAACGAAAAAACTTTAGATACCTTGTTGATAGATTTAAATCGCTTAGTCGAAGCCGGAAATGCTCAATTAAGTGGTAATGCGGTGAAAGCCAAATTACAGAAATTTACTCCAGATTCTGAAGGAACGCAACCAGTAACTGATGGTTCTTTGGGGGCAGAAGTTGATGGAAAACTTAAACGTAGCAGCACCGCAATTGTAGTTAGCGGTACCTACGAACAAACCCAAGCTATTCTTCGCAACATCGAACGTTTGCAGCCATTGTTGTTAGTTAAAGATTATGAATCAGCATTGCGACCTGAAACTATCCGCGAAGATGAACCGCCCAGAGTTGGACCAACACCAATAACTACATCATTCAAATTAGAAGCCTTGGTTCCGATGGATTCACAAGAAATTGCTGCTCAAAAAGAAAAGCCTAAACAATAGTTAGAAGTTATGGAATTTTGGATTTTAACAACGGATGCTTTTGTTTTGGATTTTATTTGTAGGGTGTGTGACGCTTTTACAAATTTTGTACGTGGTTATAAGAAAAGTAGCGTCACGCACCATCTGTAAATTGTAATTGTTGTAAGTCCTGTTTGGATTAAAAACAATTAATTAGCAATTAAAGTTACGAATTTAACCGCGATTCAATGCCCAATCTTTAATTTCGTTCACCCATAACGGGTACGGCTGATTCAATTAGTTCTCTAGAAAAATATTTAAAGTGAGGAATGAACTGTGAAACTTCACGGTAGTAGTTTTATATTTGGAACCGCTGTCTCTGTATTGTTAGTAAGTCAGCCAGTTTGGGCGCAAACAACTACAAAAATTACAGAAGTAAAATTAAACGAAGCTGACGGTGGCGTAAATCTGGTTTTAAAAACTTCTGATGGCTCTCGTCCCCAGGTTTTTACTACTAAAAGAGGTAATTCTTTAGTAGCAGATATTATTAATACTCAGTTACGTTTACCACAAGGCAATAGTTTCCGTCAGGATAATCCTACTGATGGAATTGCTTCGGTTTCTATCGGTCAACTCGATGCAAATAGCGTTCGCGTAGTAGTAAAAGGTACTGGTAGCGCTCCGGAAACCAAGCCCGTAGAACGAGAGCAAAACGGACTTACCTTTGCTTTGATGCCTTCTGCGGGAATGAGTACGGCATCTGAAGAATCGCAACCGAGCCAAGATAACCAAATAGCTCAATCTGCTCCTGTAGTCCCCAACCCCGACGTTAACATTGAAGGTACCCCCGCACCACCCGCAGGTCCGGGACAATCGATGAATCAAGCTCCTCCTTTCTTACCGAGAGCGGTTGCTCCCCCGGTGGGAGATATATCTATATCTAATACCGATGCTTCACCAAGCGTGATCGATTTGGGAACCGAACAGCGCGTACCTCGCTTGGTATTGAGAGATGCACCAGTACGCGAAGTTTTGTCACTTTTAGCACGGGCTGCGAATTTAAACTTGGCTTTTACCGCAGGTGGTGGAGGTGCCGCTCCTGCTGCTGGTGGTGGAGCCGATGGACCAACAATTTCTTTAGATATTGAAAACGAGCCGGTACAAGATGTATTTAACTATGTCTTGCGCTTGAGTGGTTTAGAAGCGAATCGCAGCGGCAGGACTATTTTTGTTGGTACTAAACTACCGAATTCCACCCGCGATACCGTAATGCGGAGCTTGCGATTAAATCAGGTTTCCGTTGGTGTTGCTCTTAACTTTTTGGTTGGTTTGGGTGCGGAAACTGCTGTAAGTAGAGAACGCCAAGTTACCAACGTTAGTGCCGTACCTGTAGGTCAAGGAGCCGCTCCAATTACTCAGACTCAAACTACTACAGAAACCAGAGTCGAAACTCAACGAATTGATTTTCAAGATTCTGCTCCTTTACTTAGAGGTTTACAAGCATTAGGAGACGAGCGGACTAATTCTGTTACCTTAATTGGCGATCCAAGAACCATAGAGATCGCGATGTCTCAGCTAACTCAGCTTGATATTCGCCGTCGTCAAGTTGCAGTTAACGTCAAAATTGTTGATGTCAACCTGTTAAAAACAAAAGACTTTAAAACTAGCTTTTCTTTTGGAGTTGCTGACAACTTCTTTAGCGTTGATGGTGGTCAAGCATCTGCTAACGCTGGTGGTATAAATCCTCCATCTGCTAACGATGCACGTAACAGTACTGTAAGTCCGACAATTGTTCCCAACCCTTATGCAGGTGCCAATACTTTCTTGGATTTAAACACCACTACAACTATTCCAGGTACTGGAATAGATACTAGAAATATCTTTAGCAACCAAAGAACCGGACAATTTAGCGTTCAAGAAACCCCAGGAGCAGATGCAGCCTTTTTCGGTCGTCGAGCAGGTGTTTCAGGGAGTCCATTTAATGCTGGCATAACTGACATTACCAGAGGAACACCACAAACAATTACAACAACTGTTACCCCTGGCTCGGAAGGTGAACCAGATACAATAGATACACAAATTCAACAAGGTACTCTTGGTACAGCGGTAGCTGCTCTACCAACTTTTTTCCAGTACCCCAAACGTTTCCTTGCTTCTTTACAAACTCAAGTCACCAACGGTAACGCTAAAATTCTGACCGATCCGACTTTAATTGTTCAAGAAGGTCAAACTGCTAACGTCAACTTAACTCAGGAAGTAGTAGGAAACTTCAACAGAGAAATAACTCGCGGTGATGGCGCTTCTACAGAAACTATTACTGTTGATAAAGAAAATGTCGGTTTAACTCTAGCTGTAAAAGTTGACCGAATTGACGATAATGGTTTCGTTTCTTTATCTGCGGCTCCTACCGTCAGAGCGCCCCAAGCACCAGCGAGCATTAATTTAGGTAACGGCAGCAGTCAACAAATCTTCTTGGTATCCGAGCGATCGCTTAATTCCGGTTTAGTCCGTTTACGTGATGGTCAAACTTTAGTTCTCAGCGGTATTATTCAGGAAACTGACCGGGTAAATGTTTCAAAGGTACCCATTTTGGGTGATATTCCGATTATTGGTTCGCTGTTTAGAAGCACAAACAAGAACAACCAGCGTAATGAGGTAATCGTGTTGCTGACACCTCAAGTTATGGATGATTCCCAAAATTCTTCTTATGGGTACAATTACAAACCCAGTCCGGAAGTACGCAGAATGTTGCAGAATGGCGGGTTGAAGTTGCCTCGGAGATAATTAACGAGGATTTGACAGTTTAATTTCACGTTGTTTATTTTCACATTGTGTAGAGACGCGATATATCGCGTCTCTACATTTTTTGATGGAGGTTGCCGATTTGATACATCAAATTAATTTGTTAGAAATCCGCAACCCATGTAGAGACGTAGCACTGCTACGTCTCCATACGTTTTGGGAAAAACTAACCCATCAAATTTAATGCAATCGACTAATACTCCGCCATATTAATTTTGAGAGGTTTGTAGTAAGGGCATTGGTTCCCCAAAACCGGAGAGTTAAAACTCTTACTACGAACCTTTTTACCCATCAAAACTAATGGGACAGACCACTAGTAGCAAGATTTCTTTGTCATCGCCCAAGATATTGAGACGTAGCAGTGCTACGTCTCTACAACATTATTAATATTATTCTCCGAATAAAAAATATTTATTAAAACAAGTTTCGCTGCCCAATATCCACGGCGCAACATTAAATTAACTCAAAACTTTACAAAAGTTATAAATAAATCTTTAGTTTTTTAATTAATTAGATAAATAATTTTAAACCTTTTTTGCTGAGTCATTAAAAGAATATGCTAAAAATTTGTCTGGATCGAAAAATCGTTGTAATAACCTTTCTTAGAAAGCATTTATTCTCTCTATTGGCTCTAAAACATTGTTTTTAGCTGTTGCTCCTAGCTGTTTTAATCCCCCTATCACTCCCTTGTATTTTTCTCGCTGTTACCCTTGTGACAAGTGATTGCAAATAAGTACTTTTTCTTTTGAGAAGAGTGTTTTTAGTGCAAAAATAAAGCTTTGGATATGAAAAATCCTGAAAACTATATAAAATAATCGTTTCATGTATCCACTTATGGCTACAACACCTTAGAATGATTCATTGAAAAGTCTAGCGGATGGGAGTTACAGCGGTTTTAAGCATAAATACTCATAAAGCGGGACTTTTGTAAATCTCCTTTCAAAGGATGCAAGTAAGGATACATCAGGGGTGTCTGCACCCACACGAACAGTAAACCTCAGGGAGTTTGACATGAATAAAGGTGAATTAGTTGATGCAGTGTCTGAAAAGGCAAGCGTCACCAAGAAGCAAGCTGATGCAGTTTTGAGCGCTGCTCTGGAAACCATCATTGAAGCGGTTTCCTCCGGCGATAAAGTAACGCTAGTTGGATTCGGTTCTTTTGAATCTCGCGAACGTAAAGCACGCGAAGGACGCAACCCCAAAACCAATGAAAAAATGGAGATTCCAGCAACGAAGGTTCCTGCTTTCTCTGCTGGGAAACTCTTTAGAGAAAGAGTTGCTCCTCCAAAAGAGTAAGCTTTTGAGTTACCACTTTTTTTGATGCGGCAACCGAAACACGGGGGAAATTTAGCTTGGGCAGCAGCAGTAGCTGGTTGTCCCCCTGATGCTATTTTGGATTTTTCTGCCAGCATAAACCCCTTGGGACCACCAGATAGTAGTTTAGCGGCTATCAAGTCTCACTTAGGTAATATTAGGCACTATCCAGACCCAAACTACAGCGAACTGAAACAAGTTTTGGGTCGCTTTCACAACCTGCCATCGGAGTGGATTCTGCCGGGTAACGGTTCGGCAGAATTACTGACTTGGGCGGGAAGAGAATTAGCATCCGTTACCGCGACAGCGATCGCAACTCCAACCTTTGGCGACTACTACCGAGCCTTGGGGGCATTCAACGCTAATGTGTTGGAGTTTCCTATGTCGTTAACTAAGCCAGATTTGTCATTGATTTTTGACAAGGGATTTACGACAAAGGATAAAGGGCTATTGTTGAACAATCCCCATAATCCCACGGGAAAATTATTCAAGCGGGATGCAATATTACCCTACCTAAAACAATTTGCTTTGGTGGTAGTGGATGAAGCTTTTATGGATTTTCTGCATCCTTGGGAGCAACAAAGTTTAATTGAGGTGGTGCCCGAATATCCTAATTTAGTCATATTGCGTTCTTTGACCAAGTTTTATAGTATGCCCGGATTACGTTTGGGCTATGCCATTGCTCATCCAGAGCGCTTACAAAAGTGGGCAACTTGGCGCGATCCTTGGGCGGTAAACTCCCTCGCCGCAGCGGCTGGAATAGCTGCCGTAGAGGATAAGCAATTTCAGCAGCAAACCCTTGATTGGCTACCACCCGCAAGAAATGACTTGTTTACAGATTTAGCCGATATTCCAGATTTGCAGCCACTCCAGAGCGCTGCTAACTTCTTATTAGTAAAATCAAAGCATTCCACTTCCGACTTACAGCAGAAATTGCTTCAACATCATCAAATCCTGATCCGCGACTGTTTAAGTTTTCCCGAATTAGGCGATCGCTATTTTCGGGTAGCCGTAAAGTTGGAAGCGGATAATCGGCGTTTGGTGGAAGGGTTGAGGGGGATGGGGTGATGGGGGGATGGGGGGATGGGGTTCGGGGGAGTACTTCGACAAGTCTTACAGTGAGCTACGTCGAACTGCTCAGTAACCTTTGGGGTGATGGGGAGATGGGGTGATGGGGAGATGGGGAGATGGGGAGATGGGGGGATGGGGAGAAGAGAGCAGGGGAGGCAGGGGATATTAATTAATTTTAAATTGCTTCCTCCGCTCCCTCCGCTCCCGGAGCAACCCAAGGCTTTCTTCATCTCCTAACTCCTAACAACTAACAACTAACAACTAACTACTAACAACTAATGTCAGTTGATTACGATATCGTAATTATTGGCGGTACTCTTGCTGGGCGAGATGCTGCTTTGAAGGCTGTTCAACTAAGGGCGAAGGTTGCTTTGGTTGAACCGCTATTTCGTGACGATTTGATTCAACTTCAAGGGATAGGGGAAGTTAATAAAGTTGTTGGTAAATTTAACGATTTAACTCGGTTTGGGGTTTGCGATCGAGGTGATGCGGCAGAAAAACCTCAAGTATCTTTGGAAAAAACTTTGATGTGGGGTTCGCTGTTGCGGCGAATGTTCGAGAACAGCTTTCACCTGCTTTTTTAGCGGCGCAAGGTGTTGATGTAGTTGTAGGCAATGGCTGTTTTCAAGCTTCGCCGGATTTATGTTTTATTGTTAACGATCGTAGGTTACTAGCACGTAATTTTTTACTTGCTACGGGTTCGGTTGCAGCGATTCCAAATATTGAGGGATTGCAGAAAACGGAATTTCTGACTTTATCGAATGTTGCAAGGGTTCTAAAAAGTTCTAAGCCGCCAAAAAGTTGGGTTATTCTTGGCGGTACACCTCAAAGTATAGAAATTGCTCAAAGTTTAGCAAGGTTGGGTTATGACGTTACATTTATAGTCAAAAGTCCCGTTGTTATTTCTCCTATTGACTCGGAAATTGCTCGATCGCTGCAAGCGCAGTTAGAAGTTGAAGGGGTGCGTGTTTTTACGCAAACTACTGTAACTCAAATTCGGTCAATTGAAGGTAAAAAGTGGCTGCAAGCGGGAGATATCGCTATAGAAACCGATGAAATATTAGTAGCTGTTGCAGAAAAACCTTTTATTGAATCGTTGAATTTAGCGGCTGTAGGAGTAAAGTATAATTCCCGAAAGTTGCTAGTTAATAAAAAACTACAAACTACCAATCATCGGATTTATGCTTGTGGAGAAGTAATTGGTGGTTACAATTTACCAAACATTGCTAATTACGAAGCGAAAATTGCGATTAAAAACGCTTTGTTGTTTCCAAGATATAAAATTAATTATCAAGCTATTCCTTGGGGAATCTTAACTCAACCAATGTTCGCGCAAGTTGGTTTAACGGAAACACAAGCCAAAAATCGATACGGAAGCGAAATTTTAGTTTTGCGCCAGTATTTTAAAACATTAGCATCTGCTCAATTAACAGACGAAACTACAGGTATTTGTAAAATAATCGTTCGCCGTAACGGTGAAATATTAGGAGCTTCATTATTAGGAGCAGAAGCAAGAGAGTCAATAAATATAATTGCTTTAGCTATTGCTGAAAAAATCAAAATTAATAAATTAGCTAATTTATCATCAGTTTATTCGAGCTTTTCAGAAATAATCGCACAAACAGCATGGGAATGGAACAAGCAAAGATTTGAGAATGTGCGATCGCAAGATTTTTGGGACAATGTTTTTTACTTTCTGCGAAATCGGTAAATCAATTATCAATTGGAAAGAGGGGGTAGAGGGGGAGATGGGGAGTACTTCGACAAGCTCAGTAACCTTTGGGGAGATGGGGAGATGGGGGGACAAGTATTAATTCCTCACTCTTAACTCCTCACTCCTAACTCCTAATTCCTAACTCCTAACTCCTAACTCCTAACTCTTTATTCCTAACTCCTAACTATTTTTTGTCTCCTTGTCTCCTTGTCTCCCCATCTCCCCATCTCCTTGTCTCCCCATCTCCCCATCTCCTTGTCTCCCCATCTCCTTATCTCCCCATCTCCCCATCTCCTTGTCTCCCCATCTCCCCATCTCCCCATCTCCCCATCTCCCCATCTCCCCATCTCCCCATCCCCCCATCTAATCCCGATTCCTCTTCCTTTCTGGTAATGAGGCGCTACCGATGCCTTGAAGAACACCACGAACTATTAAACCGACTCCTCTACCAACTACGCGGGTAAGAACGAAAACTACACCGTTACCTAGAAAGGATACTAGCGACTGTATGCGGGGTGTGGCTGCATCCCGTAATTCTAGTAATAATGTCACTACTAAAGGGATTCCTTCAAGTTGTGCTAATTCGCTGTTGCGAGGTGCGTATATTAAGACTTTGGCTATGCCGCGAGGTGCTAGAACAAATAATTCGTAATGGCTCTCGAATATTTTTTGGGCTTCTCCTACATAATTTTGCCAGCGATATTTCCACGATAAATCGTTTCTGAAACGTTCGATTTCTCTGGTGGAAATTAGTTGGCGGCTGTAATAATCTTTTTTTATCGCTTCTATATCCGCTAATCTATTTAACAGTGGCTGCATGACGGCATTAGCAATTTGAATCAACATATTTTCTAAAATCATGCCAGCCTGTTCGTTGGCTTCGTAACTGCCTGGTGGGTAAGATGTATTATCTACGTATAGGTCTGTTTGAAATATTAAATAAGATAATAATTCGGTTGTTAAAGGAATTTGATTAAGAATTTCTGCTTTGACTATCTCTTCATTTTGTAACAATATATTGACAATTTCTAATTCTATATTATCTAATTTTATTCGCGCAAATTTACCAAAAAATTCTTTAATGGCTGCTTGCCATACGTCTGCTAATAATAATAAATTAACTTCTTTTAATTGACTTATTTCTAGTTCGGAATTACGTAATTGATCCAAAGAATCGGTAAATTTCTGTAATAATAAATAAAGTAAATCTCGCTTTTTATCTTCTCGTAAAATATCTATTTCTAATGGAATATCGGTGACGTTTTGTAAACTAAATTGAAGTTTATTAATACATGATGTCAATAATGTTGCTTGTAAAGCTCTTGGACTGAGTAAAGGCGGACTCAGAGGGTTTGTTGTAGGGTTAGCGACGGTAATAATGCTATCTGGTTTGGGTAACGGTAATTCCCTGGCAGGAATAAAAGTGTTGCTCCCATTTTGTTGTGCTTGGGGTGAATCTAGTAAATTATCAAGTAACCATTGTGCTGCAAGTAGTTCCCGTCGTCTTCCAGCTAAAATAGCTTTATTTAGTACTGTTAATCCAGGGATTTGCAGTTGTCTGGTAACTTCTATCAAGCTAGTTTTTATATAATTGCTTCCCGATAAGTGCCAATTGTTTCGTAACTTATTAATTAGAATGTTCTGGGATTGGCGTTTTGGTTGCAATGCTTCCCCGATTGTTTCACCTTCCCATTGTTTTAATTGTTGAGTTTCGTGAATCCAATAGGAATTTCCTTTTGCAACTTGTTGCATGGCGACGATTAATTCGGAAACAGGAGTACCCTTGGGACAGTAACCGTTTACTCCTTCAGCTTTTAACGCTATGAGTATTCCAGGTTGAAGAATATGGCACAGAAGCAAAATGGGTAAATTTGGATACTGAGTTTTTAACTGTCTAATTATTTGCAAACCAAGTTCTTGGCTATTTGCAGAACGATTATTATCCGGTTCCAAAACTACCAAATTCACTCGATCGGGGTCTAATTGCGCCAATTCTGCTAAAATTTTCAACGCGGCAGTGTAGGTTTCGGCTTCTGCTATAACTTCTAAGTCAACGAATTCTTCCAGAGTTTGACGTAATCCCAGTCTAAAAATGGGATCGGAATCAATTAACAATAATTTTTTCGGGCGATCGCTCATAGTTAATTTACAAAGAATTCGTTATTTAGATGCAGCTTTTGGAAGAGGGGAGGGGGGAGAGGGGGTAGAGGGGGGAGAGGGGGAAGAGGGGGAGACAAAGGGACAAGGGGACAAGGAGAATAATAAATTACTCGTAATTCCTAACTCAAAACTCTTAATTCCTCACTCAAAACTCAATACTGAATACCCGCAATCTAAAAATTAAAATATAAAATGAATAATAATTGCCGTATACAGCGCTTACTGAGTATGTAAATGAACTTAAACATTCGGCATTGGTTAGCAGAAAATTATATCGAAATAAGTCAAATTAAAGGGTTTTCGCAAGCACAAATGACAGGTATCGTCTTGCGAATCATTCAGGATATGAAAGTTAGAAGCCCCTCACCATTTGATATATGTACTTTAGCAGAAGTTTTGGAACTTCCTTTAGGGGTTGTTTGGCAAGAAATTGGTATATTTGCTCGGTTAACACGGAGTATTTTGGGTTTATTGGGACAAAATAAGCCTTTTGAACGTTCGGAAGCTACTTGGTTGGCGTTTCAAGTTGCTTATTTACAAGCTTTAGAAGATGTTCTGATTGAGGAGATTCGTCTTTCGCTTTGGTTGGAAAGGGTATTAGTGTATGTAGGGGACAAGGGGAGCCACTTGCGTGCGGGGGTTCCCCGCGTTGAGCAAAGTGGCGTGACAAGAGAGGGGAAATTTGGTTATATGAAAGCTTTGCAAGATGAACATTTGCAAGCTTTGATAAAAATTTTGCGTGGGGAAAGACTGAGTGATGTGCAAGCAGAAGAGTTATTAGATAAGGTTGCTAATTCTTCTTTTTTACAACAAATTAATAAGATTACTGTAAGTTGGTTAGTTGCTAATAGCGTTCCAAAATTAGAAGCGGAATTGATTATTCGCCGCTTGGAACATAAACTCTTAGGAAATTTTATTGTGGTTGTCAGCGAAAATGCAACCGAATTGGTTCAGTTACAAAAATTTTTTGGATTGGGAAATTCTGTTAAATTAAGAACTACGGAAATTCATTGGAAATCAGATGATAAAATTGATTTAAAAAGAGAAAAGTATCGGGCAAGCTTGATTAAAAAGCTCGGCGAACCGCTGTCAATAGAATCTTTTTGTCTGAAGGATATATACGTTCCACCTACGGGTTTAGCTTTAAATGAAAATCATCAAACAGTTGATTTAATGAAGTGGGTGGTTTCGCAATTGGAAGATTTAGAAACTATTACCGTAATTGAGTCAGATAGTGGTTATGGAAAAACTAGTTTCTGTCAAATATTCGCCGCACGAGTAGCGCGGAAGTTTTACCCCGACTGGATACCAGTATTAATTAGTCTCAATGAAATAAAATGGGGCGATAATTTCCAAGAAACTCTTGAATCGACTTTTATCAAAAATTATCAAATTAGTTTATCTGTTTGGCTCGAAGAACCTAAAAATAAATGCTTACTAATACTTGATGGATTAAACGAACTACCCAACAGCGCTGAAAATAAAACTGTATTTGCCATTTTTATGCAGCAGTTATTTGAATTTCAATCGCAGTTTGGACATAGGTTAAAACATAAAATTATTTTGACATCTCAAAGCTGGGCATTAGAAGATATCGTCGCTAAAGCAGCATCAAAATTACAGCGGATTAAGATTCAAGCTTGGGGACAAAATGAATGGAAGTTATGGTTTGCAAGTTGGGCAAAAGTGCAATCTAACGGAGTTGCTCAAAACTACTTTACATTATTAAAAAAGAATAAAGCGTTTTCTCAGAAATCTCAATTTCCACTTTCAAATTTAGTTTGTCAGCCTTTGATGTTGTATTTACTAGGAATATTACATCGTGAGGAATTACTTGATAATGAAATATTGCAATTAGCTATTAATCATTACACGAATAACGTTGTAATATCGTGGGCAATATACCAACGTCTCAATCAATGGTTGTTCGGCTATCGAGTTTCCGGCGCAATTTCCCCACATATTCACTACACCTCAGAAGCAGCCGTATTAATCGATGAAATGGAAGCAGTAGCACTGCAAATTTTATTTTCGGGGAATAAAAAAATAGATTTAACAAGTGATTTTAGTACGCTAAGTGCTTTTTATTTTAAAACTATTAAAAATTCCCATTCCCTCTCTTCCCTCTCTCCCCCTCTCCCCCTCTTCCCCCTCTCCCCCATCTACCATCGAATTCTCTCATTCAAAATTGGGAGAATATCTCTGTGCTGCTTCGATTGTCAGCAAATTAAAAGCTTTAACCAAACGCGATCGCAACGCTTATGGAGAAATGATTTTTTTGTTAGATTCTCCTAGCAGCATTGCCGAACATCTTTACTATCTATTTGGTTACGGTATTCTTACACAAGAAATTGAAGAACTCGTTATTGAAGGATTGCGGCAGGAAAAAAAGCATAAATTCTCCTTTGAATTATTATGCGATCGCTTGGGGGCTTTTTGGTACCCTTACTCACGCGGGCGTTGGTTGGATGAAGGCATAGCACATAAGGCTTGGTTTAATTTTAAACAATTGCAAAATCCTGTAAATGTAGAGCAGGTAAATGCAGCAGTAGGAATAAATGTGTTTTTATTGCTTAGTGCTTGCTACCGAGAAATAAAAGTGACTTTTTCCCCTTGCTTCAATCCAGCCTCGACAGAATTGCATCCCCAAACACTAACAAAATTGATTGCAAAAACTGCTGTTTTTCACCCAGGCATTATAAAAGGGCGCATTGGTGAAAAATCTTTAGCATCCCTCAACTTATCAAAAGCCGATTTAACACAAGCAATGTTAGGTGGAGTCAACTTAGCGAATACAGATTTATCAAATGCTCAGTTAAAAGATGCTTGTTTAGCAGGCGCAAACCTTGCAAATGTAAACCTGACTGGTGCTGATTTAACAGGTGCAAATTTGATTAACGCAAATCTAACAAGCGCCAAACTTACTGGTGCAAATCTCACAGGTGCTAACCTTTTGGGAGTAAATCTCGATTTAGTCAATCTTTCCAACGCCTGCTTATTTCAAGCTATCATTGCGGAGGCACACAAAGAAATTGCTTATTCTAATGGTGCGGTATTTACTTTAGATAAATTTGAGGAACTTCAACGTTTGCTGTCGTATCAATCATACATAGGTGATACAAATACAGGCGAAAAAACAGAGATTGCATTGGAAGAAACTCCCTCGATAGGGCAAATTGAAAGTGCAGAAGGCGAACCAAATTTACCTTTAGAATTAGATGATGAAATGGAAGATGAAACCATTTTCGGTAACACCCCTGGGGCGTTTTAGGGAATGGGGATAACATGCAGACATGCAGACCTTTAACCTTCAACCTTTAACCTATATTTATTTTGAAGTAAAATGATCCGACTTTATCATGTATTGCTAGGTTTTATATTAATTCCGGTAGGTATTGCAAGTGGTGTTTCTTATTTTTCTGCAAATAAAAATGTAGAACCAAATTCGGTAAAAACACCAACACCAACTACAAGTTTAGTTAGTGCAAATTCTAACCAAAATAATATTTGGAACAATTTATTAATAGAACAAACTTCGCTTCCACCCGGTTGGAAAATTAATCCTTGCGAAGAAAATAATTCTCTGCTGTGTGTTTCGGCGAATGGTAAACCTGTAGGTACGGTGGAAATAGAAATTTTACCTTTGCAAACTCAGCTTAACTTTCAAAGGATGCTGCTTAATACTGGTATTCCACCTAATTCAAGTATAAATTATCAAAGTCTTAGATATATTACCCAGGTAACAACAGCACTTAATTCCTGGGTAAAGAATCAATATGGGGTATTAGCTCAAAGCCGTAAATATGTTTATGACGATAAGTCAAAGACAGCTAAAACACCGGATGGTGTATTATTTTCTGCTTATCCACCACAGACAGCACAAGTTGGTAAACTTCAAGGAGTACGTTACGGTTTTGCCGGACTTAAACAAAAGGGTGGAGTATACGAACAGCATACAGGTTATGTAGCTTTTGATGGTAAATCACTTTATTTAATTAATACTGCTTTTGCCCCGGATCTGAAAACTGGTACCTTTGAAAAGTTGGAGAATTTGTCGATATTTCAACCATATTTAAATGCAGTTGTAGCGAATTTGAAGTTACCGAATTAGGCATTGGAAGAAAAAGGTTCGTAGTAAGCGCTGTCTTCGCCTCCGGATTTAGGGGGCTAAAGCCCTTACTACAAACCTATCAGAATTAATGAAAAAGACTAATAGTAGTCCATTTCAAAAGTTTTGAAGGGTAAAAAGGTTCGTAGTAAGCGCTGTCTTCGCCTCCGGATTTAGGGAACCTAAGCCCTTACTACAAACCTATCAGAATTAATGAAAAAGACTAATAGGAACAAGTCTAAGCCTCATTCTTAACTCCTAACTCCTAATTCTTAACTCCTAACTTTTATACATAACTAATCTGATTCATAAAACCTGCCATCAAGTTGATTTCGGTGTGTACGCTGGCAAATTTATCTGCTAATTCCTCGAAGGTGATTTCTTCGTTACCTTGAGTTCCTACTAATACTACTTCGTCTCCCCATTCTACTGGCTCTGGGATGTCCGTAATATCTACCGTGGTGATGTTTAATGATACTCGTCCGACTACGGGACAGCGATGACCTTTAATTAGAACAATACCTTTATTAAATAGCGATCGCGGATAACCTTCGCCAAATCCTACTGGTAAGGATGCAACTAAACTATCTCGCTGAGTGGTAAATAAGCTACCGTAACCGATGGTTTTACCTTTGGGTATTTTTCTGACTTGCGCTACCCTGGTTTTTACTGACATTACTGGCTTTAGTTCGGGAGGATTTTGAAAATCCTGGGAGGTTCGCACGCCGTAACAAGCTGCTCCAACTCTCACTAAGCGGTTGTGTTCGTTAGCTACACGTACCGTCGCCGCGCTGTTATGAGTGTGGGTTAATACGTTATGGTCTACGTAATCTTTGAGGACTTCACGCGCTTTGTAAAAGTCTTCTATTTGATTGTGAGTAAAGGCTAAATCTTTTCCGTCAGAGCTAGCAAAGTGAGTCATGACACCGACAATATCAATACCGGGTAATCCGCAAACTTGCTTTAATTCTTCTATTTGGTTGGAAAAAAAACCGCTTCTACCCATTCCTGTATCGATGTTGATATGTACGGGAATTTTTTTTCCGCGTTTTACTCCTGCTTGTGAAAGATAGTTAGCAACTTCAATGGTTCCTATTTGTTCTTCAATATTCAGGGATTCGATAGATTCCTCCAATTCTTGAGATAGAGCCATTCGCAAACGCAACAGTTTTATCTCTAAACCTAAGTTACGAATAATTGTTGCTTCGGGATTAGTACAAATACCTATATAGTCTGCACCTGCTGCAACTGCTGTCGGCGCTAATTCCTGCAAACCGTGTCCATAAGCGTTGGCTTTCATGACTACGCACAGTTGAGAAGGCGTAACCCTATTGCGAATGTGGCTGATGTTGTCTTTGAAATTATTAGCTGAAACCGTTACTTCGATATGATGCTGATTCATCAGGATGAATTTAATTGTTTCCTAGCAAAGCTGAATCAAATTATCATATCGATTTACTGTTACATTTTGAGAGCAGAAATCAAACAATTATTAGGTTATTAAATGCTTATTTTTTTACTTTTTAAAAAGAATTTTATTTATGTTGATAATTGGAATTTAATAAAAGCGAATCGGTAATAATAATTATTAGCAACTACCAAAAAAAAGCCCCCCTTTATTAAAGGGAGGTTGGGGGAATATTTTCTGTTGTCGCTGGGTAAATCCTGAAGCTAAATTTCAGCTACAGCCCGCTCAATTAATCTTTTGGCAAGGGTTTGCGTACCTGTATGCTCAAAATAGTTGGTGCTGACATCGAGGAAAGCGGCGAGATAATCTAACTTATCATCGGCGAAATCAACAAAATTGTTCAACTTACTTGAAACTTTTTGAGGAGTTAAATCATTTTTGGATACGGTGTTACTCATCCAGCCTTTTACAGAATCAAAACTGGAACCGATAAAGTTAAGTTTACCTTCAGAACTGCTACCGGGAATCTCATCGTTCATCTGCTGGAATGTGGAGTTGTCTTCCAATTCTTTAGGACTCATTCCATTAAGTGCAGATTGTGCTTGTTGAATAAAATCGGGACCTAGAGGAATCAAACCATCGAAGCAGACAAGTCCTAACATCCGGATATAGGATTCACCGGAGTATTCACCCAAAGAAGCGACAAAATCGCCAATGCTATCTCCAGGAATACCGTTGATGCTGCAAAAAGCTAGCAACTCGGCGATTAATTTCAAAGATAAATCAATAGTTTGTGCTTTATCAGCTTTGGGAGTAAATCTGTTTAATAAACCTCCAATTAAAGGAATTTTTCCACTAACTTTGTTTGCTAAAGCTGCCGCACCCAAAGCTTTATCGGTACTGTCAACAGTTTGGTACAGCCATAAACCTTTTTGATATCCTTGGGAACGATCGTTGTAAAGAGTAATTGCGCGTTCGCCGATCGCTTGTATCATACTTTCATCGGTTTCGGCTGTTACTTCTTTAATCGTATTGACAAAACCGACTGTATTTTTCCAATGCCCTGGAGTTATAGAATCGAGCGAATTTAGCGCTGAAACGGTTAAACCGCTAGTTGGTAGTTCATCAACCAATTCAAAAATAGCTTTGCTCACGGTAGTAGGCTCCTTGATTATTTACTTTTTGCTGGGAAGGTAAGTTTTAGTTAGAAATTGTAGAGACGTAGCATTGCTACGTCTGTACAGCAGTTAGGAATTATTTAAGCCACTAACAACTAACCGCTAACAACGTTCTTAAGCTTTCACACGCGATAAACCACTAAGGTCAAATTTCTTCAACCAAGCTTCGCGATCGCTAGCTGTAAATGCTGGACTGCGGGACAATACTTTTACTTGATAGCGATCGTCCACTAAAACCGCTGTTTGGGTGCTTCCAACTTCCACCGCTGGATAACCAGAGATTTTTTTGGTGCTATTAGCAAATTTAGCTGCTGCTGTGGGTAGGCTAGTAGTATCGGAAATTGCCATTACCGCTACATCTTTACCGTCTTGTTTCAGCTTCGCTTCAGCAAAACCTTTTTTCTCTTGAGTGAAAACTCGTTGATAACCATCTGATGCAGATGGGAAGAATTTATTAAACTCACTACCTTGGGTAGAATCTTTAGCAACCGCTTGTCCTCTTTTCTGCTGGCTGCTTTCCTGCTGTACCTGATCGAAACGTCCGGGTGCTTTTTGGGCACAGGCTGTTGTCAGCAGTAATATCGAAAGTACCAAAGCAGCTAATATACTACGCACGCGGGGAAAATTCATCTTCAACTCCTAATTTAGATTTGACCGAATAAAGTATAAAGGATTAACAATTTATACTTTACAACTCATCCTTTATACTTCATTTGTCAATTAACAAAAATTTCTTTTTGATAACTTTTAAGTATGTTAATCAACAGTTAAACTTCTTGACGAGATAGGAAAAGCAGTCAATATTCAAAGGTTTCATATCTTTTCTTTGACCTTTAACCTTTAACATACAGACTTTTTTTATTAACTGTTAAATTCGATGAGCTATAACAGCATAAAATGGGTCGCCGTTTCCCGCACCTAACCACTGGAGGAAATTTGGTAATGAAGATTGATTCATGATTACCTCTGGAGGAGTAAATCCGGGAACCGATTGAAAATAACTTTTGACTAATTCGACTCTTCCGGCTTCGCTACTATCGCGCCATGCTTGAATTGCTTTTTGGTAAAACATTCTGTTAGAAAAGCTGAAAATTGCCATACCACCGGGTTTTAGAATGCGGTGAATTTCGGTAAATATTGCTTCCGGATACTGTAAATATTGTACGGAAACACAATTAAGAACGGCATCAAATTCTTGGTCTTTTAGTGGTAATTTAGGATTTTCGTTAAGATTTTGGATAAAGTAATGGTCAAAACGGGGATTACGTGCTAATTCTTCTTCGTTCATTCCGTGCCCCTCAACGTAACTGAACTGCATTTCCTCCGGTAAATGGGAAACCCAGCTACTCATCATGTCAAAAATGCGCGTATTGGGTTTGAGACGTTGCCGATATAAATCTGTAAGCTGTTGAATAAACCCATCATCTACATGGGTAACAAAACGGGGAAGCCCGTAAAATACATTATCATCTGTATCATCCAACTTAATACGTTCATTTGGTCGAAGCATCATAAAATCCCCCTTAAATCAGTTATCAGTGAGCAGTGAGCAGTTATCAGTAACCAGTATTCCACCACATTAATTATGAAGGGTTTGGGTAGTGCGAGCGTCTCGCTCGCTGGTCGTAAAAAGATCGCAAGATGCATGTCCTTCAGACACTCGCTAACACTCAACTAATAACTGCTCACTGCTCACTGCTCACTGCTCACTGTATAAATATGGTACATTTTGTATACCAATTTACAACTTTAAAAAGTGATTTAACAATTAATTAGTTAAGTCGGTAATTTGCAATTTTTATTAATCAAATGTCATCCAAACTAAAGTTTTCTCTTATTAAACGAAATTTTGTAACTTGGGCGGGTTTCCCTTATTTAAGTTTATTAGTTTGGATGCTTCCGCTATTGCTATTAGGTATAGGAAATAGCAGTCTGATGGCTCACGATGAGGGACTTTACGCTTGGCGATCGCGCTTGATGTACGATTCGGGAGACTGGATAAATCCTTGGGAAAGTCCCCATCATAAAACACCGGGTTTTTATTGGTTAATTGCCGTTTCTTATAGTTTGTTTGGGATTAGTGAAATTAGCGTTCGCTTACCAAATATGATTTTAGGAATTTTGAACGTATTACTAGTTTATGAAATTGGCAAAATATTATTAAATAAAAAAGTTGCTTGGCTTGCCGCTGCTATTTTAAGTGTGGAGTTTCTTTGGCTGCAATATTCTCGTTTAGGAACTCCAGATGTACCAATGGTTTTTTTGGTACTTTTAGGAATTTTGTCTTTATTAAAAGCAGAATTAAACCCCCGGCATCGCTATATTTGGGGTTTGATCGCTGGCTGTAGTTTTTCTTTTGGCTTTTTAATCAGAAGCTTCATGATTTTTATTCCGATAGTAGCTTTATCGCCTTATTTAATATTACAGCATCGTCGTCACAATCATTTAGCAAACCCAATGTTATATCTGGGTTTTTTATTGGGATTAGCACCGACTATCATTTGGTTAAGACTTAGTTCTTTACGCTTTGGCGGCGATAGTTTTGCAGAGTTAATAAATTTTGTTACCAAACTTAGTTCAAAGGAACGTCGTAATAACAACTGGACTTATTATTTTTGGAATGTTCCTATTTTAGCTTTTCCCTGGTCATTATTTAGTTTTTTAGGTACGGGTTTATTAATTCGTAATTTTTTATGTGAATATAATTTTAAACGAAAAGAAGAGGTTTACACTTCTAATTATCAAAGCTTGCAATATATTAGTAAAAATAGCGGAAAATATATTAGTAACAATAGCGAGGAACATCGTAATCAAAATAGCAAAAAATATATTAGTGAAAATAGCGAGCAAGATGCTCGCACTACAAAAAAAGATGAATTAAAATATTTAAGAGATGTTTCAATATTAATAGGTTTTCCACTGATTCTATTTATTGAACTTAGTGTTTTTTCGACTCGCTTATCTCATTACAGTCTTTGTTTATATCCTTTTATTGCTTTACTTGCGGCGGTAGGTTTAAGTTGGTTGGGTAAAATTTGGGATACAGACAATGAAGAATTAAAAATACGAAATATTTCTATATTTTCTATATTTTCTATATTTAATAATCCCTCTATAAATTTATCACCAACTCGTATTCTAAAAACTTTAAACTATACTTTTGCTGCCCTGGCTATTCTACTTTTATTAGGGGGTACGGTTGTTTTCTTCATCAGCGATCGTGATGGCGAAATCCGTAATTATGCAATTGTTGGTTTAGCATTAGGCTTGAGTTGGTTGAGTTTACCTTTGATTTGGATTGCTCGCTGTCGTTTTGGTAAGAAGTTAATTACTGCACGTTATTGGATAGGTGCTTGGTTAATTTCAGCTTGGTTAAGTTTAGCGGTAACAAGTAATCTGGGTTTATTAAGTAACTATAATCCTGATTTCCAAGCATTTTTACAACAGCCAGAAATCAGTCAAATTTTGCAAAATCATCCCATCAATTTCGTTGAAGTTGGCGGTAAAACTGGAGTCTTGATCAATTTTTACACGCCAAAACATGGAAAACGAGTAAATAAATCTCAACTTACCGCTTCTAGCTACGCTTGGATACCTAAAAAACAAGCTTCAGAGATATCCCAATCCCATCAAGTTATTGGTGAAGTACAAAAATATCAGTTGATTAAATTTAAATAGGGGATTGGGGATTGGGGATTGGTAAAACAAACGCCCACACCCTAGAAGGGTGGGGCTACTTATGAAAATCTTTCCCTAAACGCATCAATAACGCTTTCATCTTTAGTATTATCTAAAACCGCAAACACAACCTTTTCAAACAAACCGCTAAATTTTGGATTTTCTACAAGATGATGATGAAAATATCTAGCTACATCATCGGGATTATTTTTAAATACACCACATCCCCAAGCACCCAAAACCAAAACTTTGTAATTATTTACTGCTGCAACCGATAACAACTTTTCTATACGTCGCAACATCGTACTTTCAATTTGATTGATTTCTCGCTTATTACCATTTTTTATTACTGCGCCAGCATTAACAGCAGGTACCGTCAAAATCGAAATTAAAAATGGTTTATCCAACAATTGATCATTATCATTTCTAATAACCGGCACTTGTGGCGAATAAATCATATCATCCAGGTAGAGACACGAACTGTAATTTCTGTTTTCCTCATACATTTTCATCATTTGAGAAATACAAAGATAAAGCCCGGTTGCTCTAGCTAAACTTTCTTCCTGTGCTTGAGAGCCATTAAGAAATCCACCACCGGGATTTTTTGCAGAAGCGAAGTTTAAACATAATGCTTTTGCTTTTTTTTCTTCAAAGGCTTCTTGATTCACTAACCGACTAGCAGCATTAAGAGTAGTTTCGTTGTTTACTTCAAACTGTATTGAATTTGGATTTTCTCTAAGTTGCTTTTGATTTAATTGAGAAAATACTGATGAAAAATCGTCTTCAGAATAATGAATTGAATTTTCTATTGCAGCTAGTAGATATTCTTGAATATAAATAGTTTCTTCTTGCTGATTTTGGTAAAAACCTTTCTTTAAAATATCGATGGTTTCTTGTGCGATCGCCGCACGTTGTTGTCTATTTTTACTCATGTTAATAAACTCTAGTTAAACCTCCGCGTTACTCTGCGTTAAAATCTTTAATTTACCTCCATCAACCCACCCAAAGCCTCAACTAACACTTGATTCTCCTCATCCGTACCAATAGCAATCCGTAACTTATCTTCTAACCCTTCCTGCTTAAAATATCGAATCAAAATACCTTGCTCTTTCAACTTTAAATACAAATATTCCGCATTCCCTTGAGGTGGCTGCACTAATAAGAAATTCGTCTGAGAATCCCAAACCTTAAAACCTAATTTTCTTAAATCTTCCGACAGCTTTCCCCGCGATATTTTAACCTTTTGGGCACAACTATTTTTATAATCTTGGTCGCGCATTGCAGCAGCACCGATCGCACAAGCTATAGCATCAATGTTGTAGCTATCTTTGATTTTATACAAACCTTGCAGTAATTTTGGATTGGCAATTCCAAACCCCAATCTAATCCCCGCCAGTGAATATCCCTTCGACAAAGTACGAATAGAAATCACATTTTCAAACTCTTTTACCACTGACAAAGCATCACCATAAGCAAAATCACAATAAGCTTCATCAATAACCAAAACACCAGATAATCTTGATGCTAATTCTCGTAAATCTTCTACTGGTACAATATGTCCCGACGGGCTATTAGGAGTAGCTATAAATGTTACCGCACCATCGACTTTTACTAATTCTTCTATCGGTAATTTATAATCTTCGGGATAATCAATTTCTACCGTCTGGGCTGGCTGCATTTCTACCAAGGTGCGGTAAAGCACGTAAGTAGGCATGGGATAAACAACTTTTCTACTAACATCGGTACAAGCCCGAATTACTAAATTCAAAACTTCATCGCTACCGTTACCGACAATTATCCAATCAGCAGGAATATCCAAAGTTTCACTAACAGCATTACGAAAATCGGTAGCTGAAGCATCCGGATATCGTCGCAACCATTCCCAATCAAAATTTTGCAATACATCCTTTACTTTTGGGGAAGGAGGATAAGGATTTTCGTTGCTGTTAAGTTTAATAATTCTACTATCCGATTTTGGCTGTTCCCCAGGGATATAGCCAGTCATTGCATCAACTTCAGCACGGAATAAGCTAGTCATTTAATTTTGGATTTTAAATTTTAGATTTTGGATTGACTCTATGTTTAAAGTCAAGGGTTTAAAATAATGATATAGTTTTTTGTTTCTCTATGGATGAATCCTACTAGCTTGTATCCAGTTTCTTTTTGATCATTTCAGTTATTTATCATTATGCATGAATATAATCCCCAATGGGTTGCAAATTTCTTTGATGATTACAACGAAAAAGAGTGGGAACGTTTGGTTAAAACACCAACTCAAGAAGTAAAGCTGTTTATTCATACTCATTATTTAAAAGAATATATCCGCAGTGGCGACTATGTTTTAGAAATTGGTGCTGGTGCGGGGAGATTTAGTCAAATTCTGGTAAATTTAGGTGCAAAAGTTCTTGTTGCGGATATTTCAGAAAATCAATTAACTCTAAATAAAAAATATGCCGAAGAGTTTAATTTTAAACACGGTATCAAAGATTGGCTGCGATTAGATATGTGTGACATGAAGCAGTTAAAAAATAATCAATTTGACGCTGTAGTTTGTTACGGTGGTCCTTTGAGTTATGTTTTTGACAAAAGAGATATTGCTTTACAGGAAATATTACGAGTTCTCAAACCCAAAGGAAAAGCTTTAATCAGCGTGATGAGTTTATGGGGTAGCATTCATGAATTTCTACCTGGTACCCTAAAAGTTCCGCCAGAAAATAATATCAAAATTACTGAAACAGGTGATTTATCTCCGGAAATTGACCAGACTGCAAGACAGCGTTGTCACTTATTTCGCGCTCAAGAGTTAATTGAATTTTTAGAAAAAAATCACACACAAATTCTAGCAATATCAGCTTCTAATAGTTTATCTGCTGCTTGGGGAGAAAGACTTGTAGAGATAAGACAAGATGCTGCAAAATGGCAAGAATTATTAAGAATGGAATTAGAAGCTAGTCGAGAAAAAGGTTGTTTGGATATGGGAACTCATATAATTTCTGTTGTAGAGAAATTGCTTAATTAATAATGTTAATTAATAAAAGGTAGTTTATCATAATAAATGGTGCGTTAGCCCCTAGCGTAACGCACCCTACATTGAATATAAGTTGAATCTAAATTTTATTATTAATTAGTCATGCGGTTAAATACTAATTCTGAAATACTAGGAAATATATTCCAATCGTATGCGTAAGAACTATCATCAGCAAATACTACTAAGATATAAGCTGTTCCATCCGGTGTAGCGATAATTGCAGCATCATTACGGGTGTCAGAAGTCCAACCTGCTTTACCCATAAACTGAACATTACTTGGCAAAGATTCGCTTAAAAAACCTCTTACGGGATTGAATTCATTCGGATTTTTATCGTCTTTTTTTATATTCCTAGTTTCGGAATCTATTGTTAATAACTGTGCCATTTTTTGGCTGTAAATCGATGATATAGACTGATTCGTATAAATTTCATTCAATAACCTGGCAACCTGTTGAGTTGAGATTTTATTGCGAATCGGCTTTTGAGGATTATCTCGTAATATTAATTCTGAACCCTCTGGTTTAGAAAGGTTTAAATATGGAATTGGAAATGTTTTTTGGCTTACGTTTATATCGTTATATCCTGCTTGCTGAAAATATTGATTAACTTGCAATCTTTTATTTTTCCAGATTTTATATTCTTCTTGAATATCTTCTTGATATTGCGTTTTAGTAATTTTATCGAGTATTTTACTAGCAGCTTCATTATCAGATTTTTTAACCATTTCATCTAGATATTCCGTAAAATCTGCTTCCGACAAAATACCCTTTTCTATTTGAGCGTAAAGGTAAACCATCCAAAATAATTTAACTACACTTGCTGGATATCTAAGTTTTTCTTGCTGATATCCTCCCATTTTGCCGGTTTTTATGTCAATTAATGTAATTGATAGTGGCTGAGTTGGAAGTTTTTTATCTTTAGTCAATTTAACAACTTCATCAACAATGTTTTGTAGCTCTTTACTTTGAGTAAATTTAGAAGAAGTTGTAATATTATATGTTAATTTTGAAGGATCTATACTATCTGATAATTTAACAGGTGAAGCTGATGCTGTGGGTGGCGATCGCAAGGGAGTAGATCGATCTACTTTGGTAGCTTGTTCGGTATTATCGGAATTTTGTTGTCTAAATAAAATTAAACCAATTGAAGTAAATGTTAACGCAACTCCGATAACTATACTTGCAAATTGCAGCCGTAATAATTGAGTAGAGCGTTTTTTATCACTGATTCTCATTGTTTATATGTTGATAGTAAATATAGATTTATAAATAAATAATCAATGGATATCAATGATGTTGAGAGTTTTGTAATCAGAAATTTTTAAATCACCATCTTCCAACTGTAAGGAATATCTAACTAATCTAGTATCAAATGAAGTATTCTCGCCAGTAACTATTTCCCCATTTTGATAAAATTTTCTATCTTCAGTAAATACAATATCGATTGTTGCTCTATTCTTACTAGCGATAAACTTTTCTACAGAATCAATTTTTTGTACCCCATATCGATAATAAGAATTATTATTTGCTAACCACTCTAATGAACTACCATCACCGACATTTTTTCTATAAGCTTCACCTGTAGTTAATTCTGCTCCAAGACTGCGATTGAAAGGAGGTGCAAATAATTCTCGTTTTGCATCTTGCCATTTATTTAATACAGAAATAGCTGCTTCTCTTGTTATCGATGATTGAGCAGCGGAAAATTGATTTGGAGATTTTACTAAATCTGTAGCATTCGCAGAAGAACTATTTTGGCTTTCAATTAAAGGTTGTTTAGCCTGAATATTTGTAGTTGGTTGTTTGTTAATTATTGAAATACCAGCGATCGCACATACCCCAATTACACTGCCTATAATCGTAGCTTTTTGCCAATCTTTCATTCCTGGATTGACTATTGTTGGTGGTTGTATCTGTGGTGATGATACTGTTGCTGGTACTGGTGCGGAAATTACAGTTGGAGGTTGCATGCTTTCCCTTGCAGATGGTGTAGGGTAAGGTACTGTGGGTGGAACAACTACTTCAGCCTGCAATACTTGTAACATTTCTTTGGCAGTAGAAAAGCGATCGCGCGCATAAGACTTAATCGCTTTATCTAAAACTGCGGCAAAACTAGAAGTAATGTTTGGAGCATATTCCTGCCAGATAATTTCACCTGTAGATGGATTTGATGGTAATTCCTGGGGCATCTTACCCGTAAGTAAGTATATCGCAGTTAGTGCCAAGCTATACAAATCGCTAGAATATACAGGTCTTCCTGCTGTTTGTTCGCTGGGCATAAATCCTGGTGTACCAATTACAATCGACTTGGTAGAATTTTCGGAAACAGCCATTACCGTTTGCATGGTTTCCTTGACTGCACCAAAATCGATTAAAACAGGTTGTTTATCTGACGATCGAATAATAATATTGTCAGGTTTAATATCTCGGTGAACGATGCGTTTTTTGTGAATGTATTCTAGTACTGGTAAAAGATTAATTAAAATTTCTTTAACTGAGGTTTCGCTTAATATTCCTTCTTTTATTAGCTTTTTTGCGAGGGTTTCTCCTTCGATATATTCTTGAATTAAGTAAAATTGCTCGTCATAGGTAAAATAAGCATATAGTTGGGGAATTTGATTTTTACCGTCGCTTAATTCCTCTAAAAGTGCGGCTTCTCGCTGAAATCTTTCTTGTACTAATTGATATATTTGCGGATTGTGTTCTAATGGTTTTAATTGTTTAATTACACATTTACGCTTAGAAGGCATTTGGGTATCTTCAGCCAAAAAAGTTTCGCCAAACCCCCCCGAAGCCAGAATTTGAATTACTTTATAGCGATGGTTTAATAATGTCGGTGTCATCATAGGTTTACACCCAATATTTATTAAACTATAGCTACAAAAAAATACAACTATCCTCTATATATTTACTTAAATATGAATAATAATATTTTCATCAAAGCTTTAATTTAGGTTGCTAGAATCGTCAAAATTCCAATTTTGCTGCGTCGCATTCCATATTAATTTGAAGCGTTGAGCATCGGAAATAACTCTTCCCGATTTCAGATAATATTTCATTTGTGCTTCCACTGTTGCGGTATTGGAAGTTGTTGATAAAGTATTTGCTCGTTCAACTTCTACCCTTTGAACTTTATTCCACCAGTCTATATATTCGGAGTAACTATTATTAGATTTATTTCTTTGAAATTTTGAAGTAAGTTGATTCCAGCTAGTTGAATAATTGCGATCGTTAATAGTTTGATAGTAATTAATTACTGCTTGGCTTGGTGATGGTTTGGAATCTATTTTAGGAGTTTCTACTTGCGAACCATAAAAATAATTTGGCGATGCATTTCCATCTTCGCTAGCAAGAGCGCAATAAGCATTTTGATTGCGTTGAATATAATTTTTCAGAGACTCAATACAGTTGCTCCGACTGCTAAATTTTGCCGCGTAAACTTGATGGTACGGATTATTAGATAAATTGGGATAATCCCGCAACCAAAATTTTCCAGCTTGGTTATAGCCAGCATTCTTTAAAACTGTAATTTGATTGTTAGCATTATTGATTTCTCGAAATGCCGAATCTGCCAGGAAATAAAACGAAATCGGCGCTTGAGTCGGAGTAGTAACAGCTACCGGAGGTGTTTCTGTTGGCTTCGGTTTTACAGGATTAACTTTTTGTGACTGTTGGTTTTCTTGAACAAATACAAAAGCTAACAGCGCACATCCACTCATTACACTACCTATTAATGCCGACTTAAACCAACTTCCCGTATTACTCGGTTTTGCGGTTTTCGGTGGTGATGATGGCGTGACTTGTACGGTTGGCTGCGGTTGTAATGCATCCAGAATTTCTTTCGCAGTAGAAAAACGTTCTCTTACATGAGAGCGAATAGCTTTATTTAAAACTGCTGCAAAATTAGGACTTATACCGTTTTTCTGCCAAATAATTTCACCGCTATTAGTATCTGTTTCTAACTCCTGCGGTAACTTCGCCGTCAACAAATAAATACCTACCAATCCCAAGCTATACAAGTCACTGGCAAAAACAGCCCTGCCAGCAGCTTGTTCAATTGGCATAAATCCCGGCGTACCGATGACAATCGAACTGGTAACATTCCCACGAGAATTAACTTGTGCAGCCATTGTCTCTCGCACCGCACCAAAATCGATTAAAACTGGCTGATTATCCGAAGAGCGGAGAATAATATTTTCTGGTTTAATGTCGCGGTGAACAATGCCTTTACTATGAACGTAGTCAAGTATATTCAACAAGCTAATTAATATTTCTCGCACCCTGGATTCGCTCAAGCGCCCACGAGTTGCGACTGCTTCGCTCAAAGTTTGCCCTTGAATATACTCTTGAGCTAAATAAAATTGCTGCCCTTCGCTAAAATACGCATACAATCTAGGAATCTGAGAGTTGCCGTCACCTAATTCTTCTAAAATTGCCGCTTCCCGTGCAAACCTTTGCTGTACAAGTTCATAAGTTTGAGGATTATCTTGAATTATTCTTAATTGTTTGATTACACATCGTCGAGTCGAAGGTATCTGGGTATCTTCAGCTAAAAAAGTTTCTCCAAATCCACCGCTTCCTAAAGTTTGAATTATCCGATAGCGGTTGTTGAGCAGCATTTGTATAAATTCAGTGCTAGTAAGCCAAAAAGAACACAGTTATATATTTTACTCCTAAATCTTAGAGCAACTGCAAGTTAAGTTGGTATTTACAATCCGATTTAACAATTACTATAAAATAAGCAGGCTGTTTGCCTGCTTTATGATATTAGCCTCAAATCCTTACAATTTTAATTACCAAACTCAGCCATTAACTTGCTAAACTCTGAAAAAGTTTGTTTTAAGCACTCAATATATTCTTGCGTATTTTGATACTTACTAGTAAAACTCACAGTTATACTATCGGGCTTGATAATATAGCCGATACCGTAGCCGTTATCTACCACTTGACCAAAACAAAATAATTCCATACCCATTCCTGCGGCTAAACTACTCGTACAGATAGTTGAATCACCCAGAACTTTGTAGGCTTTATCTTGATAGATTTTCGGCATCATTCCTTGGGCACGCGCCAACCGTAAAAGTGCTGATAAATGACGGTCAACGCCGTATCCTTGCTGACAGTCTTTCTGGCGAGAGACATGAGCGGCAACAGCTTTTTTAAGGGCTGCGTATTTTGCCTCACCTGAATCTTCTTGAGTAAAACTGCGAATCAATTCAATAGACTCAGGAGTAACCGATCGCATTGCTTCTGTACGCCCGTAGGCAAACCGCCGAGTATGCACTGATTCATACACGCAATCAATCTTATCCCGTAATTTTACATAAGCAATTTGAATTGCTAATTGCACAACAGCATCCGGACTCAAACGGTAGTTCTTAATCAAATTTCGCCCAAATTCTTGGTAGTCCAAAACCTTTGTTTCGTGTTCGGAAATAAAGCCCTCAACTTCAACTTCTGCTTGCTTAATTTCCGCCAAAATTTCTTCACTGAACTGCCACCGCAATTTTATGGGTAGCTCCAAAACAAATGTATCTTCTACCGATTTTTGGTTTTGAGAAAGGCGTTCTTGATTAACTTCATACAGATAACGCATGATGACAAAACCATCAATTCCCACGTGTTCGACATTAATACCCGACCAGCCATTAGGTGTAAAAATTAACTGTAAAGGCTTATCAAACCAGCGATTTTTTCCATCTCCATGCAGTACATTTTTAGCAGCAGCTTCTATATTTGCTGGCGCTGTCTCATCCAAACAAACTACAAATAAAGCACTATCTAATAAATCTAAACAACGAGCATTTTCTGGTAAAGCTGCTGTACCTTGACGAACTACAGCCCAAGAAGCCCTTTTCATCGCCGTTAATGCTCCTAAAGCTGGTTCATCGGAGGAAGTATTCTCTAAAATCCAATTTATTTGTTGCTCGATTTGTGCGACTGATGCAATTTCTTCTTTGAGCGGTTGTAGCGAGTAAAACGTATTGCGGTAAATAACTATAACATTCTCTCGTTCTGGACTATGGCGCATTCCATCGCGTTTAATACCAGGAATCCGATTCCAGCCAAATAAATTATCGTACTGAACCATACACATTGGTTGATTCCCACTACGCGGTGAATCTCTATCTGGTTCAAGTTCGCGTCGTTTAATTTTTAGGTAAAACTTCAAAGTATCGACAATCCAAGTTGCAGCAACTTTAGCTTGGGGTAACTCTGGTTGGGAAATTGGTGTAAGTATGCCGCCAAAATTTTTATCGATCATTAAAGCCCCGCGATATTCCGAGAAACTTTCTTCCCGGTAATCGTGAACGTAACTGGTTTTGGTAGCGCTATTAATTATTTCTAATTGCTGCTGTAATTTTTTACCGCTTTCCTGCTGAAATTCCTCAACTACGGCTTGGGTTTGCGTCAATTCTTCTTGGTTTAATAACGGTGCAACTATCTGAATGTAAAGTTTGCAAGTTTGTTCTAATGTTGGTAAAGGTAATTTGGGAAGTGAATTTTGGAATTGGTACATCATAGTTTGTTTGAATAATATCTAGATACAATAAAAGTCTTAATTTTTATTTGATAGCCTTGTCACAGAGATACTATCGATTTAGGATTAGCTACACTAAATTTTCATTCCGGTTCCTACTCGCCACTATTAAGTCGCTTTCAAGTCACTTAAAAGTTAGTATCTGCTATAATAATCGCTGTTTGAGAAGCGATCGAACCGTCATTGTACACAATTAACTCAAATCTCAAAGCAGGTATGTAATGGTTAGTGAAGAATTTACAAAAGCGTCACTAAAAATTGAAGAAATTATAAATTTACAACAGTATCCCATTGCAGACCTATTTCAAAAAAAATCTTTAGATTTAATTGATAGTTGTCGCCAACAGTTGCAGCAAAGAGGATGCTGTATATTAAAAAACTTTTTAACAACTGAGGCAATTTTTGAGGCTCAACAAGAATCATTATCTCTTGAGAGTCAAGCATACTATGCTACAAGAAAAACAAATATATTTAAAACAGATGACGATCCAACGCTAGCACCCGAACATCCCGCACGATTGTTTATGGAGCGAACAAATGCTTTTGTTCCACAGAATAAATTTCCATCGCGATCGCTTTTTCTCACTCTTTACCACGCAGCAATTTTTCAAAAGTTTATTGCTGCTTGTTTGGCAACAGAAGTAATATATGAATATGATGACCCTTTAGCAGGATTAGTATTAAATATTTTACAACAGGGCGCACAACATCCGTGGCATTACGATCGCAATGATTTCAGCGTTGTTTTGATGATTCAATCCGCCAGCGAAGGGGGAGTTTTTGAATATACTCCTAATATTAGAACTCCATCAAATGAAAATTTGGAATTAGTGAGCCAAGTTTTACATGGATGTTACCAAGGAGTGGAAAAAAATCATTTACAGCCAGGAGACTTACAGATATTTCAAGGTAAATTATCTCTGCATCGCGTTACAAAAGTAGCAGGCGATCGACAGCGTTGTACGGCTATATTTTCTTACACTAAAAAAAATAATATCATTGGCAAAGTAAAAGATAGTAAACTACTATTTGGTGAAGCAACATTAGAGCATTATACTGGAACTTTATCTTGATTGATTCATGGCAATAGGTAGGGGAACGGTTATATAACTTCCTCACCGAACAGCATAGTCTCAACAAGTAAAAACATATTCCGGGTTTCTCCGAACTAAAAGCATAATTGCCCGGTTTCTCGTCAAGGAGGTGCAGGCAGGTGAAAATATGGACTACCACCAAAAAGATTTCAGATATTTTTTTGTAGCATCATCATATTGACAAATTGGATGCTATATTAGTAAGGCTATTAGTGTGCGTACATATATAGATAGTTTTCTTAAAACCTGTGGCAAATTCAAGATCGGCTCTCAAACGTGTTCTAGTTGCTGAACGCAACAGACTACGTAATAAATCCTATAAATCGGCATTAAGAACGTTGATGAAGAAATACTTCACCACGTTGGATAGATATACAGCCGAACCGTCCGAAGAACTAAAGAAAGAAGTATTGGATAATATGTCTGCTGCTTATCAGAAGATCGATAAAGCAGTCAAGCGGGGTGTTCTCCATCGTAACAATGGAGCGAGACAAAAATCTCGGTTAGCGAAAAAACTAAACGCTGTCACTCAAACAGCTAATTAGTTGGTGTTATAAAGTCAGTTGTAATTACGATTAATTGCTGACTTTCCTTCAAAGGATAAATTAATGCAGTTGATTGACACCCACGTACATCTTAACTTTGACCAATTCCAGCCCGATTTGGAAGCGGTGCGCTCTCGATGGCAAGAAGCGGGTGTAGTGCGTCTGGTGCATTCATGCGTTGAACCATCGGAATTTTCGGGAATCCAGGCATTAGCCGATAGGTTTCCTGAAATTAGCTTTGCCGTAGGATTACATCCCTTAGATGCCCATAAATGGACATCCGAAACAGCCAATCAAATTGAATCCTTGGCTAACACCGGGGATAAAATTGTCGCGATTGGGGAGATGGGGCTGGATTTTTATAAAGCTGATAATTACGAGCAGCAACTTTTGGTGCTAGAAAAGCAGTTGGAAATAGCGACGAAATTGAACTTACCAGTTATTATCCACTGTAGAGATGCGGCATTGAAGTTGAAGCAAGTGCTATGTCGTTTCCAAGAGCGGTATGGAGAAAAGGTGCGGGGAGTAATGCATTGTTGGGGTGGAACCCCCTCCGAAACCCAATGGTTTTTGGACTTAGGGTTTTATATCAGCTTCAGCGGAACCGTTACTTTCAAGAATGCCCATGCAATCAAAGAGTCAGCCACTATGGTGAAAAGCGATCGCCTTTTAATTGAAACTGACTGCCCTTTTCTATCTCCGGTTCCAAAACGAGGTCAAAAACGCAACGAACCATCTTACGTTCGTTTCGTAGCCGAACAATTAGCTAGCTTGCGAGGAGAAAGTTTGGAGTCAATTGCTGCAACTACCACGTCTAATGCCTGTGAATTGTTTGGCTTAAAGTTATGAAAAAACTACTTTGATGTCAATATTTGTTTGGCTAATCAAAAATCTTACTTTAGGAGGAGGGAAAATATGCTAAAATGCTTGCCTCCGATTATGCTTGCTTGGGTCATAATAGTTAAGTGACATTCAAGTCTTCTATTTGCTGGAGCAATCGCTCAAATAAAAGCAGATCCAAAGCGTTAATTCTTTTGTTTTTTTGCGTTAGCGGATATCTATAATCGATAATTACCGCTTAAAAAACAAGGATGAGTGATATATAGCTTACCCTTGAAGGCTAAATTATTTCATTTATAGAAAATTGTTTAAGGTTCGGAGTTTGGGACTAGAAGAATCTGCCCGCATTATTGCCGAGTCATTCGAGAAAAACTATTGATTGCTCTGATTAATTTCTTTAGTAATAGGATATCATCACTGCGACGGTATAAAGATTGGGATAGCGTTGGAAGCATAGTATTAGACGGCAATTGGTTTGAATTAAAGCGCCAAAAGGGAGGGGAAATGAGCAAAGTAAAACAGTTTCTTCTGAAGCAAAAAGTTAGCTCCGAGTCAAACAAACTCAAACAAATAATTAAGTGTTGGCATATACCTTCTTGCTTGGGAGGATTAATTTTTTATAGAGATGCCATGTATCGGCTTTAATTCTTCCATTTTTTTGCACAATCGCTTTCCCTACGATAGCAGTGCGATTAAATATTCAACACATCCATACAAATTTAGCCCTCTATAGAATTGAATTTAGGCATGAATTACGACTCAATGACGGAACCGGGCTTCATGTTGCCCGACTTGATTGAAATTCAGCGTTCTAGTTTTCGCTGGTTTTTAGAAGAAGGGTTAATAGAAGAACTTAATTCCTTTAGTCCAATTACAGATTACACCGGCAAACTGGAACTGCACTTCTTAGGACAAAAATACAAGTTAAAAGAGCCTAAGTATGGTGTAGACGAATCCAAGCGGCGAGACAGCACCTATGCGGTGCAAATGTACGTACCTACACGCTTGATAAATAAAGAGACTGGGGAAATTAAAGAGCAAGAAGTATTTATCGGAGACTTGCCTTTAATGACCGAACGCGGCACTTTTATTATTAACGGTGCAGAGCGGGTAATTGTCAACCAGATAGTTAGATCCCCAGGAGTCTATTACAAATCCGAAATCGATAAAAATGGTCGCCGTACTTATTCTGCTAGTTTAATTCCCAACCGGGGAGCATGGCTGAAATTTGAAACAGACCGTAACGATCTGGTTTGGGTAAGAATTGATAAGACAAGGAAACTTTCGGCTCAAGTTTTGCTGAAAGCCTTGGGACTTACCAATAACGAAATTTTTGATGCTTTGCGTCACCCGGAATACTTCCAAAAAACCATTGAAAAAGAAGGGGAGTTCTCTGAAGAAGAAGCCCTGATGGAATTGTACCGTAAACTCCGTCCCGGCGAACCTCCGACAGTATTAGGTGGACAACAGCTTTTAGATTCGCGCTTTTTCGACGCTAAACGCTACGATTTAGGGCGAGTTGGACGCTATAAGCTAAATAAAAAGTTACGCCTGCAAATTCCAGATACACTCAGGGTATTAACGGCTCCAGATATTTTGGCAGCAGTCGATTACCTGATTAATTTAGAATTTGACATTGGTAATATAGATGACATCGATCACCTGGGAAATCGCCGAGTTAGAAGTGTCGGCGAACTGCTGCAAAACCAGGTACGGGTAGGTTTGAATCGTTTGGAGCGGATTATCCGCGAACGTATGACCGTATCCGATTCCGAGTCACTAACTCCTGCTTCTTTGGTTAACCCCAAACCGTTGGTAGCAGCAATCAAAGAATTCTTTGGTTCGTCGCAGCTATCTCAGTTCATGGATCAAACTAATCCTTTGGCTGAACTGACGCACAAACGCAGATTGTCGGCACTTGGTCCTGGTGGTTTAACTCGCGAACGTGCTGGTTTTGCGGTACGAGATATTCACCCAAGTCACTACGGACGTATATGTCCTATTGAAACGCCAGAAGGACCAAACGCGGGATTAATTGGTTCTTTAGCAACTCACGCCAAAGTCAATTCATATGGCTTTTTGGAAACTCCTTTCCGTCCGGTAGAAAACGGAAAAGTCATGTTTGAGAAGCAAGCGCTTTACATGACTGCTGATGAGGAAGATGATTTGCGGGTTGCTCCGGGTGACACGCCTCTCGATGAAAATGGCTATATTATTGGTACGCAAATACCAGTACGTTATCGTCAAGACTGGGCGACTACAACAGCCGAACAGGTGGATTATGTTGCAGTTTCTCCGGTGCAAATTGTTTCGGTAGCAACGAGCTTGATTCCATTCTTGGAGCATGACGACGCTAACCGAGCGTTGATGGGGTCGAACATGCAACGGCAAGCGGTACCATTGCTTAAACCAGAGCGTCCTTTAGTAGGAACTGGTTTGGAAGCCCAAGCTGCGAGAGATTCGGGGATGGTGATAGTATCCCGCACCGACGGCGACGTTACTTATGTAGACGCTACAGAAATTCGCGTCCGTCCCGCACCAGATAGTCCCGAAGAAAAATATATAATTTCTAAATACCAGCGTTCCAACCAAGACACTTGTTTGAACCAAAGACCTTTGGTAAGGATCGGAGAAAGAGTTATTGCCGGACAGGTGCTTGCAGATGGTTCTTCCACCGAAGGTGGCGAATTAGCATTGGGACAAAACATCGTAGTAGCGTATATGCCTTGGGAAGGCTACAACTACGAAGATGCAATTCTGATTAGCGAACGCTTGGTGCAAGATGACGTTTATACCTCAGTTCACATTGAGAAATACGAAATTGAGGCAAGACAAACCAAGTTAGGTCCGGAGGAAATCACCAGAGAAATTCCTAACGTTGGTGAAGATGCGCTGCGAAACTTGGACGAGCAGGGAATTATCCGCGTTGGTGCCTGGGTAGAAGCTGGAGATATCTTAGTAGGTAAAGTTACACCCAAAGGTGAATCAGACCAGCCGCCGGAAGAGAAATTGCTGCGGGCAATTTTTGGTGAGAAAGCCAGGGACGTAAGAGATAACTCTTTGCGGGTACCCAACGGTGAAAAAGGAAGGGTCGTAGATGTCCGGATATTTACCCGCGAGCAAGGTGACGAACTACCACCGGGAGCAAACATGGTGGTGCGAGTTTACGTAGCCCAAAAGCGGAAAATTCAAGTCGGCGACAAAATGGCGGGACGGCACGGTAATAAAGGGATTATTTCCAAGATATTACCTTTAGAAGATATGCCTTATCTGCCAGACGGTTCTTGTGTGGATATCGTACTTAACCCCTTGGGCGTACCAAGTCGCATGAACGTAGGACAAGTATTTGAATGCTTGCTGGGTTGGGCTGGTCATACTTTGGGAGTCAGGTTTAAGATTACACCTTTCGATGAAATGTATGGCGAAGAGTCATCGCGGCAAATCGTTCATGGGAAATTGCAAGAAGCAAGAGACGAAACCGGCAAAGACTGGGTGTATAATCCCAACGATTCCGGAAAAATTCAGGTTTATGACGGTCGTACCGGCGAACCTTTCGACCGAGCGGTGACTATAGGCGTAGCTTATATGCTCAAATTAGTCCACTTGGTAGACGATAAAATCCACGCTCGTTCTACGGGTCCTTACTCTCTGGTAACACAACAACCGTTGGGTGGTAAAGCACAGCAAGGCGGTCAGCGTTTCGGAGAAATGGAAGTATGGGCTTTGGAAGCATTCGGTGCTGCTTATACGTTGCAGGAATTGCTAACCGTTAAATCCGACGATATGCAAGGACGTAACGAAGCTCTTAACGCCATTGTTAAAGGTAAAGCAATCCCTCGTCCGGGAACGCCAGAATCATTCAAAGTGTTGATGCGAGAATTACAGTCTTTGGGACTAGATATCGCAGTCCATAAAGTAGAAACTCAAAATGACGGTAGCTCATTGGATGTAGAAGTTGACCTGATGACAGACCAAAACTCTCGTCGTACACCACCTCGTCCTACTTACGAATCTCTTACCCGCGAGACGATACAAGAAGAGCAGTAAAAGAGATAGGGAGATAGGGAGATTGGGGGACAAGGGGACAAGGGGACAAGGAGAAATAAATGTTAGTAACTCAATACTCAATACTCAATACTCCCTACTCCCTACTCCCTACTCCCTATTCCCCATTCCTCGCAACTAACAACTAACAACTAACAACTAACTACAAAGAGATGAGAAATTCTCAAAATAATCAGTTTGATTACGTAAAAATTGGTTTAGCTTCACCCGAACGTATTCGTCAGTGGGGAGAAAGGACTTTACCTAATTCTCAGGTAGTTGGTGAAGTTACGAAACCAGAAACAATTAACTACCGTACTCTCAAGCCAGAGATGGACGGACTTTTCTGCGAACGCATTTTTGGACCGGCGAAAGATTGGGAATGCCATTGCGGTAAATATAAAAGAGTCCGTCATAGAGGAATCGTGTGCGAGCGCTGCGGCGTGGAAGTCACTGAATCGAGAGTCCGCCGCCACCGCATGGGCTATATCAAACTGGCAGCACCAGTCGCCCACGTTTGGTATCTCAAAGGTATTCCCAGCTATATTTCCATCCTGTTGGATATGCCTTTACGGGATGTGGAACAAATAGTTTACTTTAACTCTTATGTTGTTCTGAGTAAGGGGAATGCCGAATCGCTAAGCTACAAACAATTACTTACCGAAGACCAATGGCTGGAAATTGAAGACCAAATTTACAGCGAAGATTCGATCTTAGAAGGTGTAGAAGTTGGTATTGGTGCGGAAGCTTTGCTGCGGTTGCTTGCCGATATTGATTTGGAGCCGGAAGCTGAAAAACTGCGCGAAGATATTATTGTTGCCAAAGGTCAAAAGCGAGCCAAGTTGATCAAGCGCTTGCGGGTAATAGATAACTTTATTGCGACTGGTTCCAAGCCCGAATGGATGGTAATGACCGTGATTCCGGTGATTCCTCCAGATTTGCGCCCGATGGTACAGCTTGATGGCGGTCGCTTTGCAACCAGCGATTTGAACGACCTTTATCGCCGGGTAATTAACCGCAACAACCGTTTGGCGAGATTGCAGGAAATTCTCGCGCCGGAAATCATCGTCCGTAACGAAAAACGGATGCTGCAAGAAGCTGTAGACGCTTTGATCGATAACGGGCGGCGCGGACGTACTGTAGTTGGTGCCAACAACCGTCCTTTAAAATCTTTGTCCGACATTATTGAAGGTAAGCAAGGACGTTTCCGGCAGAACCTATTGGGTAAACGTGTTGACTATTCCGGAAGAAGCGTAATTGTAGTCGGTCCGAAGCTGCAAATTCACCAGTGCGGTTTGCCCAGAGAAATGGCGATCGAACTATTCCAGCCGTTTGTAATTAATCGCTTGATTAGAGGCGGTATGGTAAATAATATCAAAGCTGCCAAGAAATTAATAGCTAGGGCAGACCCCCAAGTTTGGGATGTTTTGGAAGAAGTGATTGAAGGGCACCCGGTAATGCTCAACCGCGCCCCAACTTTGCACCGTTTGGGTATTCAAGCATTTGAACCGATTTTGGTAGAAGGAAGGGCAATTCAACTGCATCCTTTGGTATGTCCGGCATTCAACGCCGATTTTGACGGCGACCAAATGGCGGTACACGTTCCTTTGTCTTTGGAATCGCAATCGGAAGCAAGATTGTTGATGTTAGCTTCCAACAACATACTTTCTCCAGCTACTGGTAAGCCGATTATTACACCCAGTCAAGACATGGTATTGGGAGCATATTATTTAACCGCAGAAAACCCCGATGCAAGCAAGGGTGCTGGGGGATATTATGCCTCATTAGAGGATGTAGTCATGGCTTACGAGCAACAGCAGGTACATTTACACGCTTACGTTTACGTCCGCTACGATGGGGCGGTGGAACAGGATGTAGAGGATAACAAGCCCGTAGAAACCACAGAAAATGAAGACGGTACCCGCACCTTGCACTACAAATTCCGCCGCGTCAGACAAGATGCAGCCGGAGAATTACTTTCTCAGTATATATACACGACACCGGGTCGCGTAATTTACAATATGGCGATTCAGGAAGCATTGGCGAGCTGAGGGAGCGGAGGAGGCGGAGGAGGCGGAGGAAGCGGAGGAAGCGGAGGGAGTAGGGAGTAGAAAGTAGGGAGTAGAAAGTAGAAAGTAGGGAGTAGAAAGTAGAAAGTAGAAAGTAGAAAGTAGAAAGTAGAAAGTAGAAAGTAGAAAGTAGAAAGTAGAAAGTAGAAAGTAGAAAGTAGGGAGTAGAAAGTAGAAAGTAGAAAGTAGGGAGTAGAAAGTAGAAAGTAGAAAGTAGGGAGTAGCGAGTAGGGAGTAGCGAGTAATGAATATTGTTTGTTTCCCCTCTTCCCTCTCTCCCCCTCTTCCCCCTCTCCCCCCTCTCCCCCTCTTCCCCCCTCTCCCCCTCTTCCCCCTCTTCCCCCTCTCCCCCCTCTCCCCCCTCTCCCATTTCTAAAATCTAAAATCTAAAATCTAAAATCTAAAATTAAAATGACTGACGAAAACATGATTTTTCGCAACCGCGTAGTTGATAAAAAACAACTGAGAAAGTTAATTGCTTGGGGTTTTAACAATTACGGTACGGCGCGGACGGCGGTGATGGCGGACAAGCTGAAAGAATTGGGCTTCCGCTACGCGACTAAGGCGGGAGTTTCTATTAGCGTTGACGATCTGATGGTGCCTCCTTCTAAGCGATCGCTCCTAGAAGCTGCTGAGGAGGAAATTCGCGCGACTGAGAAACGCTATCAACGCGGGGAAATTACGGAAGTTGAACGTTTTCAGAAGGTAATTGATACTTGGAACGGTACTTCCGAAGCGCTCAAGGATGAGGTGGTAACGCACTTTAAGAGAAATAATCCCCTCAACAGTGTTTATATGATGGCGTTTAGCGGCGCTAGGGGTAATATTTCTCAGGTGCGGCAGTTGGTGGGGATGCGGGGATTGATGGCAGATCCGCAAGGGGAAATCATCGATTTACCAATTAAAACTAACTTCCGGGAAGGATTGACGGTAACGGAATATATTATTTCTTCTTACGGTGCCCGTAAAGGTTTGGTGGATACGGCGTTGCGGACAGCCGATAGCGGTTACTTAACCAGACGTTTGGTGGATGTATCCCAGGATGTGATTATCCGCGAAACCGACTGCGGTACGTCGCGGGGAATTCCGGTGACTCCGATGAAGGAGGGAGATAAAGTATTGATTCCTCTGGGGAATCGACTTTTGGGAAGGTCGGTTAACGTTAATGTAGTGCATCCCAAAACTGGTGAAGTTCTGGCAACTCGCAATACGGTGATTACCGAAGAACTCGCCGATACTATCCAAGCGGCTGGAGTTGAAGCGGTAGAAGTTCGTTCTCCTTTGACTTGCGAAGCCGCCCGCAGCGTTTGCCAGCATTGTTACGGCTGGAGTTTGGCGCACGCCAAAATGGTGGATTTGGGAGAAGCTGTAGGGATTATTGCCGCCCAAAGTATTGGGGAACCGGGTACTCAGTTAACCATGCGTACTTTCCACACGGGTGGTGTATTTACCGGGGAAGTGGCGCAACAGGTACGAGCTAAAGCCGATGGTACGGTGCGTTTCAAGGGTAAATTCCGCACCAGACCTTACCGGACTCGTCACGGTGAAGATGCTTTGTTTGTGGAAGCAAACGGGACGATGACTTTGGAACCGAGCGGCAGTCAAAAATCTGCGGCGATGGAAATTAATATCACCAAGGGTTCGACTTTATACGTGCCCAACGGCTCTAAAATTAAACAGGGGCAACTGCTGGCTGAGGTGGCTTTGGGTGCGAGAACTACCCGGATTAACACTGAGAAAGCGGTAAAAGATGTTGCTTCCGATATTGCCGGAGAAGTTAGGTTCGCCGATGTAGTGGCGGAACAAAAAACCGACCGTCAGGGCAATACTACAACTACGGCGGTTAGGGGTGGTTTGATTTGGATTTTGTCGGGAGAAGTATATAATTTACCTCCCGGTGCGGAATTAGTAGTTGATAATGGCGATCGCGTTGAAAGCAATGGGGTAATTGCCGAAAGCAAGTTAACTTCTCAGCATGGCGGTGGCGTGCGCTTGCCGGAAGCGACTCCGGGTAAAAGTACTCGCGAGATTGAAATTATTACGGCTTCGATCGTTTTGGATCGAGCGGCGGTGACGGTGCAAAGCTCTCAAGGTCGGAATAACTATTTAATTACCACGGCAAACAACCAGGTATTTAATTTGAGAGCAACTCCGGGTACCAAAGTGCAAAACTCTCAGGTAGTCGCGGAGTTAATTGACGATCGCTATCGCACCGAAACCGGAGGGTTGTTGAAATTCTCTGGGGTAGAGGTGCAGAAGAAAGGTAAGGCGAAACTCGGTTACGAAGTGGTGCAGGGAGGTACGTTGCTGTGGATACCCGAAGAAACCCACGAAGTAAATAAAGATATTTCCTTGTTGATCGTGGAAGACGGACAACTGGTGAATGCTGGTGATGAAGTCGTCAAGGATATTTTCAGTCAAAATACCGGAGTAGTAGAAGTTACTCAGAAAAACGATATTTTGCGAGAAGTGGTGATTAAACCAGGGGAATTGCTGATGGTTGAAGACCCAGAAGCAGTGATGGGTAAAGACGGTACTTTCGTCCAAGCTGGTGAAGAGTTTATGGGTAAAACTTTTACAGAACTACGCTATATCGAGTACGTAGAAACACCAGAAGGTCCGGCAGTGTTGAGCCGTCCGGTAGTGGAGTTTCCTATCCCCACCAATCCAGACGTACCGAGTACGACTTCGGCAAACGAAGAAAGCGGGCGATCGATTCAGCTAAAAGCAGTACAAAGAATATCTTATAAAGACTCGGAGCGGATTAAGTCTGTAGAAGGAGTGGAACTGCTGCGGACTCAGTTGGTATTGGAGATTGGGGCTGCTGGCGAAGAACATGCGGTTTCTCCTTTGGCGGCAGATATCGAACTGGTAGTGGATGAAAACGATCCAGAGATTCAACGCTTGCAACTGGTAATTTTGGAATCTTTGGTGATTCGTCGCGATATTGATGCCGATGCGACTCAAGGTAGTACCAGAACCAGTTTGGAAGTGGAAGACGGACAAACCATCGAACCGGGTTCTGTGGTAGCGCGTACCCAAATCTTGTGTAAAGAAGGAGGAGTGATTCAGGGGATTAAAGTTGGTACCGATGCACCCAGACGCTGTTTGATTTTGCGAACGGGCGATAAATTCACGGTTAATGTTGGCGACGCTCCTAGCTGTAAAGTCGGCGATTTGCTGGTAGAAGGAGCGGCAATTGCGCCGGGAATATTAGCAGAACAATCGGGACAGGTAGTTGATGTGGGTACCGGGCATAAAGCCTTGGACGCTCTTGATGGTGAAGGGCAAGCTATAGTACCATCGAGCGAGTCCGGTCATTACGTTACCATGCGGATGGGTCGTCCCTACCGAGTCAGTCCCGGTGCCATACTGCAAGTTGACGATACGGACTTGGTACAGCGCGGCGATAACTTGGTGTTGTTGGTATTTGAGCGGGCTAAAACCGGGGATATTATCCAAGGTTTACCGAGAATTGAAGAACTGCTTGAAGCTCGCAAACCCAAAGAAGGCTGTATATTAGCTCGTAGAAGCGGCGAAGTTAAACCAGTTTATGGCGATGGAGACGAGGCGATCGCGCTGAAGATTATGGAAGCGGGTGGGGTAGTCACCGACTATAATTTGGGACCCGGACAAAACATGGTAATTTCGGAAGGGCAAACCGTAGAAACCGGACAGCCGCTCACGGATGGTCCTTCCAATCCGCATGAAATCTTGGAAGTATTTTTCAACCAAGGTTCCGATGAAGGGGTTTATGCTTGTGCCAGCCATGCGTTGCAAAAAGTGCAGACGTTTTTGGTGAACGAAGTGCAGTCGGTGTATCAATCCCAGGGAATTGAAATTTCCGACAAACACATCGAAGTAATCGTGCGTCAGATGACATCCAAAGTGCGGATAGATGACGGCGGCGATACTACAATGCTGCCTGGGGAATTGATCGAACTGCGTCAAGTGGAGCAGGTGAACGAAGCGATGTCGATTACTGGTGGTGCCAAGGCGCAATATACACCAGTGTTGTTGGGGATTACCAAAGCATCCTTGAACACCGATAGCTTTATTTCTGCGGCATCCTTCCAAGAAACAACTCGCGTATTGACCGAAGCTGCGATCGAAGGCAAGTCCGACTGGTTGCGTGGTTTGAAAGAAAACGTAATTATCGGACGATTGATTCCAGCGGGTACTGGGTTTAATGCTTATGAAGAGATGGGTATAGTTGATGACTATGCTACCGACATGAGCAACAGCGTGCTGGATGAAGTTGACGACCCCTTAGATATGGTTTTAGATGACCGTACAGCGCGGGCTTACAACTTGGATTCGCCAACTATGACGGATAGTTTTGCGAGTAAAAATGCTTCATCGTCGATATTGGATGATGATAATGAATTGATGAGCCGCATTGGGATGAATGATAATAGCGTTATCAACGATTTAACGCCAATGCAGAATGAGAATGATTCGGATGAAACGGGCGATGATGACGACGATGATGACGATAGTCTTTTAGGAGATTTAAGCGAATTTGAAGATAACGATGACGACGATGATGATGATGATAATTAAAGTTTAGTTGGAATAATACGGTTAAAAAAAACTAACTTTAATTTCCTTTCCCAGGCAATGCCTGGGATTTTTTTTGGTTTAATTTGTATGTAATTTGACTTGTTGAGGAGAATAATTAGAACCTAACTTGGAAGCGCAAAATCCAACAATCCGTACTTGTTTGGGTTCAATGATTTTTCCCCAATTTAAAGGAGTTACCGCGTATTTATCTCCATCTTGTTTAAAATTGGCATTCCAGGAATTTTTTATTTTAGCTTGATTCATGTTAAATTCCAGTTGCCAATTTTGAACTGGTTCTGAAGAATCGTTTGTAATCCTGAATCTGGTACAAAATCCCGTTTGCCAATCCGAATAAATTATGGTATTAGCTTTTAATTGAGTGTTGTCAGAAATTACGGGATTAGAATTCCGAGGTTCTTGTGGTTGCTGTATTCTATTTGATGTAGTTTCTATCTGAGTAAATTTAACTGGAAGTAGTTGAGAAATTAATTTTTGTTTTGGTAAATCAACATTTTTCCAATCATCTAAAAGAATACCTCCCGTATCCTCACTGTTTGGATTCCAACTCCAAAAAGCAAAACTGAGATTTTTATTATGGATGTATTTAACAAACTCCCGCATCCAAATAACTTCTTTCTTGTCATTTAAACGTCCACCAAACTCTCCTACTAAAATAGGAGCCTTCTGCTGACTAGCAATATAGTGAAAACCGATTTGCCAGCGATCGATCAGATTTCTGGGAAAGTTTTGGTCATCAAAATAGGGTTGCTTATAAACAGAGAGTCCGTATTCATGGGGAGAATAAACTAACTTATTACCAACTGATAAACGTACCGGATATTTAAGCACGCCCTCTAAATTACCACCTTGCCAATGGTTAGTTAAATATTGTCCCGGAACATTATTTTCTACTCCTTCAACAACAATTAACCAATTAGGATTTATATTTCCGATCGCATTTCCCGCACGTTCTGCTGCTAATCTCCAATCTGTAGCTAAATCGTCAGTACCCCAACTAGCTTTACCGTGGGGTTCGTTTTTTAAATCTGCACCAATAATATTAGGTTGATTTTTGTATCTTTGAGCTAACTGCAACCAGGTATTAATCCAATCAGCTTCCGTATAGCCATCTCCGTACCACAATTGGGGAATTCGTTTATCGTTAAGACGATGGGAGTCTAATAAAATTAATAAACCTTGACGTTGAGCTTCTTCAACGATCGCGTCCATTATTCCTATAGGGGTTTTACCTTCAAGTTCTCGATTGCTACCAATACTAAAATCAATGCCACTAACCGATAGCGATCGCAGTGCTTCGACTGAATATGGCAAGCGAATCAAGTTGTAGCCAAGATTCTTGATTTGCGCCAGCATCTCTTTATAATCCCGCTTCCACAAACCGTGGGGAGCGTGAGTTTCGGTTTCCATGCCAAACCAGTTGACACCTTGCAGTAATACTCTATCTCCTTTGGCATCAACGATTTTCGCGCCACTAGTTGAAAGTGGTAGCTGTATGGTTGTTGTTGCTCTGGCAAGGTTGGCTTGATTGCTAATTAACATATTTGTCAAATTACTATTCAAGCAAAACACTAAGGTAATGATGAATATCAGTATTTTATTGTAGAATTTTATTTTTTTTAATTGTTTATTTTTCCAGTATTTTCTAGTTCTATTAAAACATCTCCGAGAAAACACCCAAAGTAAATTTTTGACAAAATTTTTCAATTTATCAATTAAAGATAAAAGTTTATAATAAATACGCATAATTACTCAAACCTATTTTTTAATAATTTTAGATAATTGTACTGTGGCTTTGATACCCGATAAGTTCACTTACATATTTTTGCATCTCAATATTTTTAAAAGTTAAATATCTATTTATTTGACTAAATAAATATTTGAAGAAAGATTCATGTAATAAGATTAATTAAGTCAAAACAACAAAATAACACTTTAGATAGATATTTGCCAAATGTAATCTACTACTTAAGTATAAGAAAGCGCTAAAAGTATTTTTTTTGAAACAGGCTCAAATATAAGCTCGATAAGCCTAAATCGGGTTTTGCCGAGCTAGTGAAAAAAAAGTTTATAAAAAATTTATTTACTTTGCGGATTTCTTTATCTTTAAACACTTGTGGCATAGGTATTTAACGAATAAATTAGAAACTAATAGAGTTAAACAATCAATTACTACTTTGATTGCTGCAAAGCAAATCATGCATTAGTAATTGAAGCATCTGCCGTTTTTTTTGAATAACCAAACTTTTAAATATGTCTCTAACTGCATTAACAAAATTTATTCTGCCTCCAGTTTTAGCTTCTGCGGCTGTTTTTTCAGCCATGACACTACCGCTTGCTGTAATAGGTGATAAGCAAATTAATATCAACTTCCAAGAAGAAACACTTTTCTTTGGTAAGCTTAGAGATGTTGCTTTACCTTACGTCGTTATATCAACAGGACTTAGTTTAGGGGCTGGAATTTCTGCTATAGCACTTTGCGGATGGCGTAAATCCTCTCGCAAATCAGCAGAAATTGAAGTACAAATATCGCAATTAGAGCAGCAATTACAGCAAAAAGAGGAAATACTCAAAGAATTTAAACTTTCAGAAACTCGACTACAGGTTTCTGGGCTGAATAATTTTTTAGATGAACAAGTATCATCCCCAGCAAGCAATGGTTATCCGACTTTGAATCGAGCAAGTGTATCTCAACCAGTTGTGGAGCAAACACCGCCAGCAGAAACGGTTGGTGCAACTGCATCTAAAATAGAACAAAACACGACATCCGCGAATGCAGCATCAGCGTTTGCTTCTGCTCAAACTTTCCTCGGATATACTCAATCAAACAATATCAAAAAAGAACTTGCTAATATATCTCAAACAAATCAAACTAGCGTAGCACCAGCAGAGTTTGAGCAATTACAAAGACAACTTAAAGATATGATGTTGCAAATGCAGGCAATGCAAAATAATCTGGCACCAATGTCTCAGTCTACAAATACCGCTCAAACACAATCGGATATTAGTATCCACTACGATACATACAAGCCCGAACAAGTTCAATTTGGTTAAAAATTCAGGATTTAAGTACAAAAAATCGATCGACTCATCAAAAGTGCATAAGTCCTAAAATAAATATCTTTTTGTAGCAGTAATTCATGAATTAATGCTACTTATTTTTTTAAACGCTAGATAAAGTATTAAGAAGAAACTTTACAAATATCCTCTAAAGTACCCAAGTAGTTTATTTTTATTATTCTCTAACTGAAACATAAAATGGGTACTTTCTATATGACTTTTTATTTCAATAAACATCTTAAAAATAGAATTTCTCTATAAAACAGGACTTACGGTATTGTCACAATCTATTAATGGTGCGTGACGCTACAAGTCTTATAACCACGTACAAAATTTATTGAAGCGTCACACACCCTACAATAACAATTGTGCTAGTTGCGGCCATTCCGGTAAAAAATAAACTTTAGTCAAATAACTATATAAAAATCACCCGAAAGATTCTTTTTGTTTAGTTAAGTTTGATTGAAATCTCAACGAGCCAAGGCTTTTACAGTTTTATATTATTGATGGTGCGGCTCAAGTAGCCGCACCGAGAACTTGGTGCTAATTGCGTAAATCTTAAGCTTCTACTAATTACCGTATAAACTCAGTAGTTTGCAGAGGGAAATTAGTCTGCTGAGATTTTGCTAGCGGAGGTAAAATCGGTCTTGAATCTTGCGGTTGAGGTTTAATTTGATATCGATTTCCCCAGCCATCATTAAAATCTTCTGGCTGTAAACGAGGTGGTGTTGTTTTGCCTACAGGTAAACCTATAGAGCGATATTGACTTGCTTGTACGTATTTTTCACCTTCATTGGTAAAACGCAGGGATTTACCTTCAAGTTGGTATTCCGGGGCAGAGTTTTGAGAGTTTTGTTGATCTGAAGATGATAATTGACCTACAGGATTAAAAGTAGCAATAAAAGTTACTTCACTTTCAGGAGTCGATTTTTTGTAATCTTGATTCAACTGCCATGCTTCCTGAAAATTACCGCTGGCTGCTACTTGCCAAAGATTTAAGTCTGCTTCCCATTTTCCCTGTTTGACTTCTACGATTTGGCGAGCCAAAATTGAACGGTTTATATTTCCATCATCGAGTCTTTCTTCGGCGTTTGCTGGGGTTGCTCGCAAATAGCGAACTGCCGTAACGGCAATACGGCTAGATTCGGGTAAATTAGAGTTGCCTACAACTTTGTATAAACCATTGCTGTCTTCTCTCTGTATGCCCTGTATTTCTAGCTGTACTTCATTTTGTGATTTATTTGTGCAACCAGAGCTAATGAATAAAAGCATACCTGAAGCGACAACTAAAGAAGTTTTGCTTAAAAATCGAAAATGTTGCTGTTTCATAAAATGGATGTTAATAAAAGCAGGTTAAATGTGTAATTTCCACATTTTTATTTATTCTGCCCAAATTCGATCGCAAAATGAGTATCTTTACCAATTCTTCTTGTAACTTTACGATCTGAGCAAAGTACGTATTATCCCGTCGATGATATGGATTTTTTTTGTTAAGGTGGCGACATTATACAGCGTAAATATTTACTTATACATTAACTAACTGGGGTAATGAAGCCTAAAATACTAAAGCGTAAAAAATTTCTTTTGATAAAATTGCACAAACCCAAGCCCTGCGTGCTGTTTTGTGCTGCTTCTATCTCAATGTTAGGGACTTTGAGTCTAGGCGATAGTTCGCAAGCTCAAATGATATCCCTGCCTCTTCAAGCCAATAAAACTTCGGATTCACGAGACTTGCTGCGAGTTCCACAGTCTTCCATACCCAGTGGAAGAACAAAACTTAAATTACAAGCAGTACCACCACCACCCAATTCTAAGATTGGTGCTACTTCACCAACGCGATCGCAACGGTATTTACCCTATAAAAACATCAAACAGCTAGAGAATACTTTTATTCAGGAACAGATAACTGGTAAAACTAAACGCGCAATTGAGCAATCCATAGCAGTACAAAGGAATGCAAAACCTATAGGTGGTCCTCGTACCGGCATTTATGAGGGTAGGCAAATCAATGCTCAAGTTCCATTACCAGCACCTCCTGGTAACAGTCTAGAATTTACTTCTCCAGAATTTAATCAAGCTACAATTGCTCCTTTACCGCCACTTCCAGGCAGCAATCCTATTCAACAGACGAATACAGCGAATGCACCAACATTCAATCAACTACTGAATTCAAGAACCAGAAATTCCCCAGAATACCCTAATGTTGCTACCCAAACTGCACCGACATTTGAACAAATGCTTGATGCTTATCGGATGAAGCAACCTTCAGTTTCTGTAACTTCAACACCTACTTTTAATACGCTGCTCAATTCCCAAGGAGGGATGCGTCCATCTGCTCCACTGACTCCACAACCGGGAATAACCCCCCCACGGCGATCGCCGCTCATTCGTTCGCAGGCACCACTAGTTCCACAAAACAATGAGTTAAACCCTTTAAGAAGCAGTGCGGCTTTAAAGGAATCTTCTTTAAGAGCCGAAGGTGTTTATGTAACTCAAGGAGGTGATACTTCAGCACGAGCTAGACTTTCGGGAACTTATCCGTTGACTCCTCAAGTATTGTTTGGTGCAACTTTGGATTTGACGAGTGAGGGTAGCTCGTTTGATGATTCCCGCCGGGAAGGTTTGAATATCAACGAACTTTATCTAGCAACATCTCTGACGGGTTTACCTAATTTACGATTTGCAGTTGGTCAGTTAGATTTGACATCTTATTTCGATCGCAATAGCTTTGCTAAAGATGGAGCCAGCCAATTTTTTAATCCGGTGTTTCAAACTAATCCAGCTTTAGCATCGACAGGAATAGGTTCAAAGCCTGGACTGTTAGTTAACTGGAGCGTAACGGATAATATTGACGCTAAAGCTGCTGTTTTTTCGTCATCTGATAGTTTGAGCGAATTTAGTTTGGATGGATTTGCTGGTGAAGTTGGCGTTCGTTATGGTAATGCCATTATTCGCGGTACTTACAGTACTGCCAGAGATGCTGGAAATCGCGATTCTTTTCCCCAAAGCTTTCAAATCGATCGCGGAAACAATCAGTTTGGAGTTTTGGAGGACGATCGCGAGGAAGCATACGGTTTAAATGCTGAAGTTTTTATTCCCAAGATGAAACTAGGACTTTTTGGACGTTACGGACGTTACGAAAATCGAGATTTAGGAGAAGGTGCGGATACATACGTTTTCGGCGCTAGTTTCTTAGATTTATTTACCCCCGATGACAGATTGGGATTAGCTTACGGACGCGCTTTATCTAACGAAGATGAGCGTGAAGGAAAGCAGCTTGATGTATTGGAGCTTTACTACGACTTTCAGTTTCTTTCCAATTTACGATTAGGTTTTTCCGTTCAGGGAAGAGACGACTTTAACGAAACAGTTCTGGGTGTGAGGATTAAATCAGAGTTTGATGTAACTCCAAGGGGGAGATTGACTCGATGAATCATAAATTTAACTTGTATAAAGCTAATTTATGGCGACGAAAACCAAAAACACAAAGTCAAACAATTCTTGCCATTACTTTGCTGCCTTTTCACTTATTCGTTTTTACTTGCCCGATCGCAGTCTTCACTTTGAATAATATTGCCCCAGTAAAGGCTCAGTCATCTGGGGCAACCCAACGGGGTTATAATCTCCTCAAAAAAGGATGGGTAGATGATGCCATTAGTGCTTTTCAACAAGCCTTAAAAAGCAATCCGCAATCTTTGCAAGCCAAGCTAGGGTTAGCCATTGCTTACAATCGAGCCGGACGTATCGAAGATGCTTTTCAAACTTATCAACAGGTGTTGGTGCAAGATCCCACAAATCAAGCGGCGTTGAAAATTGTCGGGATGATGGGTACTTATCGTCCCGAATGGAACAAACCGGGCATCAAGGCTCTCAATACTTTGCTTGAGTTGAATCCTGATGATTTGCAAAGTCGTTATTACCGGGCTTTGCTTTATTCCTATCAGGGACAATTTGGCGAAGCGATCGCCGACTTTGAAATAGTGTTAGCGAACAATCCCACAGAAGAAGCAATCATCGGAGCCGCTCAAACTTACAGTTATAGTGGCGATTATCAAAAAGCTAAGGAATTGTTCAACCGCTATCAAGCCACTGGCAAACCGATAACCGATTACGCTGCGGTTGCTTACGCTCTTACTTTACGCAAAACTGGCAATCCTCAAAAAGCGATCGGAATTTTACAAACTCAGCTACAGCGCTCTGAAACCTTAGATCAATTAGCTATACTTGCTCGTGCAGAACTGTCTCAAGCATATATTGCGAATAAACAAGAAGCCGAAGCTTTAGCTGTATTAGATCCTTTGCAAGATAGAGAAGAGGCGATTTTACCTTTAGCTAGAGCGCTAAATGAAATTCGTAAGAATACAGATAATCCCAACTTGACGCAACAAGTCACCAATCTCTACCGCCAAGCCCTTGCTAATAACCCTAATCCTTCTCCCAGCTTGCTGCGGGAAATCGCCAATGTCTTTACTGGTTTACCCCAAGGAGAGGAAACAGCATTACAAATTTATAGACGTTTAGCTTCTATGTTACCCAACGATAAAAGTTTGGTAGTGCGTCAGCTAGGTTTGGAATATAAATTGGGAATGGTTTCCAAAAGCGATTTAAACCAGCGCTTGGCGACAACATTGCAAAACTTACCAACTTCGGAGGTACAACTGCAATTAGCTTTAGCATTAGCCGATATAGATGCTCCCTCACCTCAACTTCTACCCGTATATCAAAATCTCTTGCAGACGGGGGTTAACGCACCGTTTTTGAATTTTCGGGTAGCTCAGATGTATTTGCAACTCGAAAATACAATTCAAGCCAGACAGGCTTTAGCAGCTTATACGGCGACATCCGCAGGTTCCCAAGACATGGCTTCACAGTTGCTTGCAGCAGAAATCGAAAGAAGGGAAGGCAACTTAGAAGCCAGCGCTCAACGCTACTTTGCCATACTTAACGAAAACCCCAAAGAGGAAATTACTGATGGTGCTTTGCGTGGATTGGTAGGCGTAAGAGTCCAGCAAAAGCGTTTTGACGAAGCTTTAGTCGTATACGAGCAAGTTATAAAACGCAATCCTCAAGATATTACCGCTCAGTTAGGTCTTACTAGTGTTGCGTATCAAGCCAAACGCATTTCTAAACCAGAAGCAGAAGCCGTTTTAGATAATTGGTTGGCAACTCAAAAAGCAACCAATACTCCACCAGAACTATATAGTTTGGTAACGCAATTACCTACCGACCCCAATCGCGAAGCTCTGTATAATTACTTAATAGAACTTGACCCCAGTAGCATTAGATTGCAGCAGCGGTTGCTGGAAACTATAGCTCAACGAAACCCAGCCGAAGCACGCTTGCGAATGAAGCAGTTGATTGCCAATGCTCCAGATAATGCGAAGTCACAACAGAGAGTAGCGTTGTTAGCTAAAGCTATTGGCGATTTCGATATGGCTGGTAAAGCTTATGAAAATATTCTCAAAGAAGAACCAGATGATGTAGATGCTTTGGCTGCTTTGGGCGGAATTCGCTTTGAGCAAAGGCGATTTGGATTGGCAGAACAAATTTATTCCGCAGTGTTGGAACAAAACCCGCAAGATACGGAAGCACGTCGCGCTCTGGCAGGATTGAATGCTATTTTTGACAAACCTTTAGCGGCGATGAAAGCCCTAGAACAACTGCAAATTGAGCAAATTGCCAGTGGTGAAAAAGACCCGGAAATTTCAAGCCAGATGCAGCAGATACAAGAAGACTTTTTGCAACGACGTGGCTTTCAACCACCTTGGGAAAGCTACGAGCGTCGGGGCAAAAATTAATTTTGAATTGCCGCTCGTGCTTGTAGCAAGGGCGGGTTTTTATCGCGTTACCTCTTCTCCCTACTCCCTCTTAATAAAGAATATGCAGCGAAATCATCATCCAAACAAATTTTTTATAAAGAATACGTTCTTTAGTCAATTATACGGACTACAAAGGGAATAGTAATCAAAAGAAGTTTTTCAAATACAATTTTGAGAAATTTTGATAACTAGAAAAATTAATCAAAACGCTCCTTAAAGATGAACTATATTCCAAAAGTAGTAGCTATATTAAGCTTAATTACTTTGTGCGGCTGTAAAGGGGGTGATTCAGCAAATAGTCTCGAAAAACCCAGCATAAAATCCCCCGAATCAACACCTACCCCCTTAGCGATCAACGACGATCGCGTTCAATTTATGGCAGCCCTTCCTCCATCGACTCCCAATAAAAAGTTACTAGTGGAAAGCTGGGATAGCTATCGTCGTCGATTTATCCAGAGAGATGGAAGAGTAATTGATTACGAAGCTAGCGATCGTTCGACTAGTGAAGGTCAAGCCTATGCAATGTTACGGGCGGTACTGATCGATGACCCTGCAACCTTTGCCCTAACTTTAAATTGGGGAGAAAACAATCTCCGAAGACTAGAAAATGGCAAACCTATAGATAATTTATGGGCTTGGAAATGGGGGCGTACATCTGATGGTAGCTGGGGTGCGATAGATAAGAATTTTGCTAGTGATGGGGATATAGATGCTATTACTGCTTTGATATTGGCATCAAGAAGGTGGAATCGTCCGGAATACTTGAAAATAGCAAAAACTAAACTGCAAGATTTGTGGAAATATTCAACTGTAGTTGGATCTGAAAAACGCTATTTGCTACCGGGTCCCAAAGCTGCATTTGTGAAAAACACATCCACTTTTTATCTCAACCCCTCTTACTTTGCTCCTTATGCTTTTCGCTTGTTTGCTCAAGTTGACCCCGAAAGAGATTGGTTGAGCTTGGTGGATAGTAGCTATGAAGTATTAAAAGATTCTAGACAACTAAGCACTGTAAATTTACCTAGCGACTGGGTTGCTTTGGATTCAAAAACAGGAAAATATCAACCTTTACCTTCTGATAGCTCACTGAGTAGCGTATATAGTTTTGATGCATTTCGCGTTTGGTGGCGAATCGCATTGGATGCAAGCTGGTTTAATTCATCCGAAGCACGAAGCTATCTGGAAACATCTATTCAGTATCCGCTCAAGCTGTGGCGGGAACAGTCGAGCATACCAGCACGGATAAACCTTGAAGGTAAAGCTTTGGTAAATTACGAAGCGACATCTCAATACGCCATGCTGTATGCAGCAACTAAGCTGATAGAACCAGAATTGGCTCAAGAGTTGTTAGACAAAAAATTGCTACCTCAGTACCAACAAGAAGTTTGGGATGATAACGAAGCTTACTACACTCAGAATCTAGCTTGGTTGGGCTTGCTATCTCCATCAGCAATTTCTCCAGAACTTTTGCAAAGTAATTAAGAAGTTATGGCACTTTTAGAAAGAAAGCGAATAAAATGTTGGCAGCAATACTTAAGTAATCAACTAAATACTTAGTTCAAGTATTTTCACCAATCAAAAAAGCATTTTAAAACCAATTCATCCTCTATTTACCTAATAATTAAAATACTGTGTTATGAAGCATCTATTTAATTTTAAAGCGGTTAACAAAGCATTTCTTATATCTTTTTGTTTATTATCCACTTTACCAACTGCCCAAGCCGCTAGTAGGAATCAAATAACAAATTCTGAAGGTATTTTATTCGCACAAGCAACTAGGAACTCGAAAACTTCCTCAACCAAATACGACGAGAAATACATTTTAGAATTCAACCGCAGTCCAATAGTTGGCAATCGGATGCGTTTGCGAGGGGTTTATTCTGAAGGTTGTCTGGGTTTTACTCGTCCTCGTGGTTGGGATGTAGGTACTGTAAAAGCCGAGCTTCACTTTCAACATTCACCAGCGCTCTACGCGAATCGCTCTAACTTAACAGTACTTGTCAACGATACGGCTGTAGGTAGCATCCCTCTAAATCGCAAAAAATCTCAAGTTGGTCGAGTACTTTTAAACATTCCGCCAAAGCTACTGCAAGAGTATAACGAACTCAAGATTGTAGCGCAGCAGAACAATACAGAGGGATGTAGCGATCCGGGCGATCCAACCCTATGGACGGAAATATTACCAGACTCAAAATTAATTTTTGACTACGCACGTAAACCAATTCCGCTCAATTTCAGCAACTATCCCTATCCCTTCTTTGATAACCTCAATTTAGACACCAACCGCATCGTTTATTTAAAACCTCAGACTACCGATCGATCTTGGTTAGAGGGAGCAGCTCGTTTGCAAGCTTCATTAGGGAGGCAAGCTGAATTTCGTCCGATAGAGACAGATTTAATTTCCGATATTTCAAAAGTATCTACTAATGAGAGATTAGTTATCATCGGTACTCCCAGCGAACAACCTGCTCTAGCAGACTTGGAATTACCTCAGAAAATAGCGGGTTCTCAAATTTTAAATGCCGATGGAAATGCAATACCAGAAGATACAGGAGTATTAATCTTAACTACGACAAAAAAAGGTAAAGTCCCTGTTTTAGTTGCCACTGGAAATGGTGCAAAGGGAGTTGCTAAAGCTGCAAGGTTCTTAGCACAGCCTTCTTCGCGAAAAATGGGTGCAGAGCAATTTGTTTTAATCACAGAACTAGAAGAATTGACTACACCAGGAAAAAGAGAATGGTCGCGTTATCTACCGGAATCTAATAACTTCAAACTCAGCGATATCAAAACTCAAGTTAACGGCGATCCTTTCAGAGATGTCAGCGTTCGTGGTTCTGCGGCTCCACCAATCGAAATAGACTTCCGTGCATTACCGGATGACAGATTTGTGCGCGGTAGTTCGATGAACTTGGTTTACAGCTACGGACCGCAGATGAATCCCAGAACCTCTGCTGTAGAAGTCTTGTTAGATGGAGTATTTATCGGTGGAGCGCGACTAGATTCAGACCAAGGAGAAATGGAGAAAAATCTCAAAGTAGATTTACCAGCCAAATTGGTTAAGCCTGATTCTAAGATCCAGGTATTTTTCCGGATGAATCCCAAAGAACCGTTTGATAAAACAAACTGTATCAGCCCACCAGACCAACAGCTTACAGGTACCGTTCATTCCGATACCAGCTTCGATTTAAAACGAGAAAATTCCGTAGAGCTACCGAACCTGCAATTAATGCAGTATGGATTCCCCTTTGCTGCACCTCAAGATTTATCTAAAACAGCGATCGTACTTCCACAAGAGCCGAGCGGTACAGATATATTGACAATGCTTGCCTTTAGCGAACGTTTAGGAAGATTGAGTCGTGCGGATGCAGTCAAGCTAGATGTTTATACTTCAAATACATTGCCTCCAGAAGTACGTAAAAACGAACATTTAGTAGCAATTGGTACGCGAGACGAGTTTCCTTTACCTGACGTATTCAAATCTCCAGGGTTTAACTTGGGTAGATCGTTCGGACGTGGTTCAGCCCAAGCAAGCGTTACAGTTCCTCAAGATAAACAAGGAATGATCAAGCAAATACTCTCTCCTTGGAATGGCGATCGCGTTGTGTTGGCTTTGACTGCTCAGACGGATACTGGGTTAGAAAGAGTACAAGAAGTATTAAGTAAAGACCCTTGGTTCTTCCAACTCAAGAAGGATACGGTATTAATTAGCAGCGATAAGAAAAACCCAGTTGCTTACGATCCAGACGGCTATCAGTTAGCATTCTTTGACAATGCTCCTGAAACTCGTCGCATCGAAGATACTAGCCTTTTGAGCAAAATGACGCGGATGCTACAGGAAAACTGGCTGTTAGTACCCGCAGGTATTGTCGGTTTATCTTTAATACTTTATGGAATAGTTCAGCTGTATCTAAAGCGGATTTCTACTGCTCAGAGGAGGTAATGGGTAATGGGTAGGGGAATAGCTTGCTGCCGTTAACAGTTAATTTTCTACCCCCTCTACCCCCTCTCCCCCCTCTCCCTACTCCCCACTCCCTTGTTTAATAACCGATTGACTGCATCACCTTTAATAACTAAATTTAAATTGCCATGCCCTCCTCAGTCCAAAAATCTGATAAAAAACGCCAACGCTTTAACATAAGCAGATGGCTGATTGACCTCACACCCAGCTTTTTTGATAAGACTTTAAAAAAAGTTGGAATCAAACATTTTAAGTGGCTAATTTTACTGCTACTAGTATTTTCAATTCCGCTGATTGTTACACCGCTAGAAGTTTGGCAGCAAGGAGCAATAGCAGTATTTTTGGTACTACTAGGTCAGTTAGTATTAGGAGCAGAAGAACAAGAATCTTCAACAGAAGTTAGTCAATATTATCACCTGTTTATGGTGTGGCTGAGTCTGGTAACGACAATGCGGTATTTATATTACCGTCTGAGCTACACGCTTAACTTCGACGGATGGGTAAATAGTATTGCTTGTGTCACCCTACTAACAGCAGAATTGTATGCAATTTTCTCCTTGGTATTAGCATACTTTCAAACCTTAAAAATTAAAGAACGTAAACCGATCGATATTTCTACCATTCCCCAAGATGAATGGTTTGATGTTGATATTTACATTCCCACTTATAACGAAGATGTTGAAATTGTTCGTAAAACAGCATTAGCAGCTTTGGTTTGCGATTACGCTCCCGGCAAAAAGAAGGTTTACGTTCTCGATGATGGTCGTCCTGAAAAGTATAAAGAAGACGATCCGCGTCGAGAGACTTTCCGCATCAGACGAGAACAGTTGCAGCAAATGTGTGAAGAACTTGGCTGCATCCATATGGGACGAGATAATAACGACCATGCCAAAGCTGGTAACATCAACACTGCTTTTTATAAAACTAACGGCGATTTAGTATTAATTTTAGACTGCGACCACGTTCCATCTCGGCAATTTCTCCTACACACTGTAGGTTTCTTTTACGACCCCAAAGTATCCTTTGTACAAACACCCCACTGGTTTTATAATCCCGATCCCTTCGAGCGCAACTTACTTACTGACGGAAAAATCCCTGTAGGTAACGAACTATTTTACAAAGTACTGCAAAAAGGAAATGATTTTTGGAACGCATCATTTTTCTGCGGTTCAGCAGCAGTTATTCGTAAAACTCATGCTTTGGAAGTTGGAGGGATTGCGGTTGAAACGGTAACAGAAGATTGTCACACAGCATTACGTTTGCACTCAAAAGGTTATAAATCCGTTTACTACGACAAAATCATGGTAGCGGGGTTAGCACCAGATACCTTTTCAGCCTATGTTGGTCAACAAGTACGCTGGGCTAGAGGAATGGCGCAGATTCTTAGAATTGAAAACCCATTATTTAATCCCAAGTTAAATTTAAATTTTGCTCAACGAATTTGTTACTTGAGCGCTACTTCCCACTTTTTATACGGCTATCCCCGACTCGTATACGCAATCATTCCCACCTTGTTCTTGTTATTTGGGGTCAATCCCATCCAAGGTTTGGGTTTAGAAACTTTAGCATATGCCGTACCGCATATTCTTCTTTCCCTCGCTACCAACCACATTATTTACAAACACGTCCGATTTTCCTTCTGGAACGAAATTTTTGAATTTGTCATGTCTTTCCAAGCGGGTTGGGTAACTTTATTAGCGCTGTTTAATCCCAAAATGGGTACCTTTAACGTTACCGATAAAGGGATAAACGTTACCAAGCGTACCTTTGACTGGGCATCGATGCGCGGTTTGGTGATAGTAACACTATTAGTAACAGCTGCCTTGCTTACAGTTCCTTCTTGGTTGTTATTACACCCAGAAGATTCGGAAGCAGTATTGGTTAACACTTTATGGTGTGGCTTTAACTTGATTTTGCTAACGGCAGCTTTACTCGTAGGATTTGAACAACCACAGATTCGTAGCGCTCACCGTTTGCAAAGACGGCTTGCTGCGGTTATTTCTAGCGACGAGCAAACCATTATGGGAGAAACAATTAATATTTCAGAAACTGGTGCTTTAATATCCTTGGAATCATGGTCTAATTTACCAGATGAAGTACAGATTGAGGTTATGGGAGATTTTGACGCTCGTGCTGTTGTAACTGCAAGGGTTGTCCGAGTTACTCCCGTAAATGAAACAGAAACTCAGTTGGGAGTCGATTTCATTAATGTTACCCGCGCCCAAATGGATGATTTAGCCTTAGTTATGTATTCTGATGTCAAAGAATGGTATTCGCAAAATCGAGAAAACGCGGATAAACCAATTGCTTCTCTTGGTTTTTTAGCCAGCAGCATAACTCGTTCTTTGCGCGAATTAAAACCAACCACGACCAAAAAAATACGCAAGCAGGTAAATACCAGCGCTCAACTTTATTGGGATGGTCATTTCTTTAGTGGAGTTGTTAGCGAATTAGGAATAACAAGTTTACGGCTGGAATTAGATAGTAAAAAATCTTTATCAAATAACGATCGATTGCTGGGAAGACAAGATTTAGAAAAAATGCAAAATATGAAACCATTAGTTGGTTTGCTGTTGAGTCTAAAAGGTGAAAATACTCCACCTACTAGATTTGTAGCTGAAATCAATCTTGTTGAAGAAGAACGCGGAAAAGTTGCGATCGAGCTTAATTTCCCTGAAAAATTCAGCAATAGACAATCACCTAAAATAAAGCAAGTTTTACGAAATCATTCAGTAGATAATTTTGATAAAAGCGATATTGCTGCTTGAGTACTTTATTCACACAGAAAGTTAACTTCTGGCATAAAAACTTTTTGAGCGATCGCGCGATCGTACAGAAGCGTTAAGAAAGTATATTAAATAAAAATCTGAAATTCCGTTTATCACTAGATAGACGGAATTAAGTTTAAGGTAGCGATTCTAAGTAAGTCGCCATTTACAATAAAAAATGTTATTAAATTAGAAGAAGATAGACGTAATGTTAATATCAGTATGTTGAGTTCATAGATTCAATAATTTCAACGGCGGTAAGGATTTTTGATTATTAATTATTTAAATTGCTGTATTTTCCAGAAGTAGCTAGAGACTAAATTAGTTACAACATGAGCAATTATCGGAACTAATAAGTTACCGCTCAAAAGGGCACTGTATCCTAAAATTACTCCAACAATAGTTGCCCAAAACACATAAGCCCATTGCCCAGAACCGCTCAGATGTAAAACGCCAAAGCAAATACTTGATACAATTACGGCTAAGTGATTAAAGCCTAAAGCTGGAAGCATTACTCCTCTGAACAATAATTCTTCACTCAACCCAGGTAACAACCCCAACCAAATTAAATCGGGTAATGCTAAAGGTTTGAGTACAATTTCCAAATAATAGTTGGCGCTTTGACGGTATAAAGGCAAAAACCGATAAGCTAAACTACTCAAGAGGGTAATAGTTAAACCTAATGCCACTCCTATCAATAATTCGTTTCGATTCCAACGCCAAGACATTAAGGTAGAATCACCAAATTGCAACCACAGTTTGGCAATAATCCACAAAATAATAGCTGTCACACCCATTGCCATCAGCACTTGGGTACGTGTCAGGTATGGAATTTCTGGCTCGTTCTTTTGCTGTTGCGTCATTCAATTTTGGATTTTGGATTTTAACAACGGATGCTTTTAACAACGGATGCGTTTATTTTGTTTTGGATTGACCCTATATCTAAGTGCTGCTTTACAACTAACAATTAGCATCTAAACTAACGACTGTAAAGAAAATATTGTAGAACTTATAACAGATGGATTAATTCCTGCTTTATGAGCCGCTAATATTCCGATCGCTTCCAAGTAAGAGCTTGCTGATATTGTCTTGATTCCCAAACATTGAGCAGGTACCTGCATTTGAGTTTGATTTTCCTCTACAGTAATTATCTGACAGTTTTTTTGACTCAAACTTAGTAAAGCGCTGCTACCACAAGCATTTGCTGGTACAATTACAGCATCTACTTCCGGTACCCATATATCGCTATTGTTAGGAAATTCGTTAGATTCCCTAGAAATAAACTGAGGTGCGCGACTCAAGCCCACAAGTACGCTTGGTAAAAAAGTATAACCCAATTCTTCCGCAGCCGAACGCGGAGATAAATTTGCATCTAAAGCAGGTGGAGAAAACGTTGGAGAATGAGCGCAAGGAATCTGAAATTCTCGCACTATCAAATGGCTGATTACCGCTTCTGCACCCGCGATTGGATCGACTCCCTTCCCTTCACGGTAATTTTGCTCTGCTTCCTCATCAAGGTAATCGGGAAAACGCGCCACAACTGCGATCGCTTCCGCACCAGCTTTATTTATCAATACTTCCGCAGCCCTTAACAAACTATCTGGATTGCCTATGGTACCCCAGCTTGCACCGGATTGAGCAGAGCGTAACTCAACGTTTAGCGGGGCATCGGTGACTACATAATCTGTTAAATTTAATCCCAGCGTTGCTCTAGCTGCGTCTGCTGCTTGAATGTTTCTTAAACGTAAATCTGGCTCAATTCCTCGATCGAAAATCAAACCAATTTTATTTTGATGTACTGGCTGTAAACCCCAATTCCCTTCAGCAAATTTGTCAATTCCGTAACCTTCAACATACAAAGCGTTGGGTAAATTCCAGTACAAAATTGCACCATTGAGGACGTTAGGATGGGTTATCAAAACATCACAAACTTCAGCCATAGCCTTAGCGACAGGTAATGCATCACCTGCATAACCTCCGATGGCTGCTCCAACACCCGTTGGAATAATTAAGATAGCAGTATATGGACGCATTTATTCAGTGAGCAGTGAGCAGTGAGCAGTTATCAGTTAAACACCCTGATATAAAATTCCTAATATCTTCGCAATTTCCTTAATATAGTAATTATTCAAATCAATAAACAAATTGCTATCTTCTAATTTAATAAACTTCCAAATATCTCCTGTTGTTACTGCTCCATAGATAGTTTTTATATCATTATTTTGCTGCTGATTAAATATTTGTGCTGCCAACATTGCCCCCGCACATTGTCCCAATCCATTTTTAATATTCTCATTTTTAGCTTCAATAATAATTATCGCGGGTGCATTAATTAATAATTGCTCCTTAGAACGACTATTAATAAAATTGCAATAACCGTTTAAACCTTTTTCTATATCAACATCAAAATTAGTACCTGAAAATAAACTTATTTGATGATTAGCTCTACGTCTTATTTCTAGTATAATAGGTAGAATAATCATTTCCGAACGTGCTTTTTCGGTATTAATTGCTAAAGCCAGTTCAACAGTCTCTTTTAAATCGCTTTTTAATTTATCGCTTGCTTCTAAAGGTTCAACTTTCGCAAATAAATCGGCTGCTTCCTCTATATGAATATCAAACTTATTTTTAAACTTACTTAATGTCAAATCCCTGTAAGCCATTTCCCAATGATTCTTTACTAAGTTGAATTATTTCATTTTTTCAATCCGTTCTAAAACAGCTCGATTAATTTCTTCTGGTGTCATTTGTGCGGGATACTTACTTGAAGAAGAATTTGCTGTTAATAAATCAGCAAGTGCGTAAAAAGCCTCTTTATCATCTGGATGTGCGATCGCATATGCTCGCAATTCTGCTTTATTCATTGCTGCAAAATTAGGTTTACTCATAAACATTCCCATTCCCCATTTGTGACAACCGCTTCTACAAAAACTTTTCCTTTATTAGAATCCACAGAAGTAATAGCCCAACGTAAAGGTTTACCATATTTATTTAATTCAGCTTTTACAGACTTGTGTAATTGAGCAGTATTTTCTTCTAAATCAATTTCTACGCTAATAAAATCAGTAATCATTTCAATTTAATCGGTTTAAATTTAACTATTTTATAAATATATAGCCTTAGTGCGAGCATCTTGCTCGCTGGCTATACAAGTAACTCGCTGGCTATACAAGTAACTCGCTGGCTATACAAGTAACTCCTTGGCTATATAAGTAAAAAACTGTTCAATATTCCATACTTAACGATCGATTGCTATTTAATAACAGTCGATCGTTAAGCTCAAATTATCTACTAACCCTTACCAAACTGATTTTGATAAACAATATCTTCCTGCTCGGTTTCGATTTTCAAATCTGAACGAGGATAAGCAACGCAAAGTAATACGAAACCTTGATTTTGTAAATCTGGACTAACTCCCATACCCTCGCTTTGGTCTACGCTACCACCATTAACGATTTTACCGGCACAGGTGGTACAAACACCAGCATTACATGAAGAGGGTAACTCTAAACCTGCCTCGTCGGCAACAGATAAAATTGTTTTATCTTCAGGTACCTGTAAAGTGTGTGTTTTACCTTGATGGATGAATTCAACGGTATAAGTTGTAGTCATATACAATATATGGTATGTGTCCGTATAATACTGAATATTTTATATTATTAATAAACCATTAGTTCAACTACAAAGCAAGATATAATAATTATTTTCAAATTAGATAAATTTGCCAACTTTGGCTGTAAAGTGATAATAATAATTCTAAAAAGGTTTTATGATTGTTCTTGTCTCAATTGTTGCTACGATACCATTAATTAATTTTATAAAAAAAATAGAAGTAACTATATACACATGAAAAATATTCTTTATACTTTTGAGCTAAATCATGCTTCCGATCGATAATTACAACAGTTTCTTAAAAAATAATTGCGGAAGTTTTTTGCAAGATGGTTTGTATAGTGTAGAACTCGAAAGCGTCATAATTACTAATAATATGTATAGGAGAATCGAATTTTCAAGAAAAGTTTATCTAAAAAATATAGAATAAACGTCCAATTAGAAATTATTAAATTGTATTTATGGAGATGAAAATGCTCGAATCATATCGCGATCGCGCTAAAGAAAGAACTGCATTAGGGATTCCTCCCTTACCACTAGATGCAAAACAAACATCTGGACTGTGTGAATTACTGAAAAATCCACCACAAGGGGAAGAAGAATATTTACTGCATTTATTGCGCGATCGAGTTTCTCCTGGAGTAGATCCGGCTGCTTATGTAAAGGCTGGATTCCTGACTGGGATTGCTAAAGAAGAAATTGAATGCCCTTTAATTTCACCCATCGAAGCAGTACAATTGCTGGGTACTATGGTGGGTGGTTACAACGTTCAATCTTTGATTGAATTGTTACAAACTCCCAGTGTATCGTTATCGGATTCTTCCGAAACACCTTTGGTAATGGGTGGTGAAGGAAAAGAACCGATCGCAGCTTATGCAGCAACGGCTTTGAGTAAAACGCTGCTGGTTTACGATGCCTTCCACGATGTTCTAGAATTGGCTGAAACTAATCCTTACGCTAAACGAGTAGTTGATTCTTGGGCAGAAGCGGAATGGTTTACAATTCGTCCGGAAGTACCCGAATCAATTACCGTTACCGTTTTCAAAGTTCCCGGTGAAACCAATACAGACGACTTATCACCCGCAACCCATGCTACCACGCGCCCGGATATTCCCCTCCACGCTTTGGCAATGTTAGAAAATGCCATGCCTGAAGGGTTGGCGACTATTGCTAAATTAAAAGAAAACGGGCATCCCGTGGCATATGTTGGTGATGTAGTCGGAACTGGCTCATCTCGTAAATCGGCGATTAATTCGGTATTGTGGCATTTGGGATCGGATATTCCTTACGTACCAAATAAGCGTGCCGGAGGATATATTTTAGGCAGCAGTATCGCGCCAATATTCTTCAATACCGCAGAAGATGCAGGTGCTTTACCCATCGAGTGCGATGTCAGCAAGATGGAAACGGGTATGGTAATTACGATTCATCCTTACAAAGGAGAAATTACCAACGAAAACGGCGAAGTTATTTCTACTTTCCAACTCAAACCCGAAACTATTTTTGATGAAGTACGCGCTGGTGGCAGAATTCCGTTACTTATCGGACGTGCGCTTACCGATAAAATCCGCGAAGCATTAAATTTAGAACCCAGTACCTTATTTATTCGTCCCCAAGCACCCGAAGATAGCGGTAAAGGGTTTAGTTTAGCTCAGAAAATGGTCGGGAAAGCCTGCGGATTACCAGGAGTACTCCCCGGTATGTCTTGCGAGCCGCTGATGACTACCGTTGGTTCTCAAGATACCACAGGACCGATGACTCGCGACGAATTAAAAGAGTTGGCTTGTTTGGGTTTCTCTGCTGACTTGGTAATGCAAAGCTTTTGTCATACAGCAGCTTATCCCAAACCCGTTGACGTAGAGACTCACAAAGAATTACCCGACTTTTTCGCGCAACGCGGTGGTGTCGCTTTACGTCCCGGTGATGGTATTATTCACTCGTGGTTAAACCGGATGCTGTTACCAGATACCGTTGGTACTGGTGGCGACTCCCATACTCGTTTTCCTCTAGGAATATCCTTCCCCGCAGGTTCCGGTTTAGTAGCATTTGCAGCGGCTTTGGGCGTAATGCCTTTGGATATGCCCGAATCAGTGTTAGTAAAATTTAAAGGCGAATTGCAACCCGGTGTTACTTTACGAGACGTTGTTAACGCCATACCTTACGTCGCAATTCAACAAGGTTTGTTAACGGTAGAGAAACAGAACAAGAAAAACGTCTTCGCTGGAAGAATCATGGAAATCGAAGGCTTGCCAGATTTGAAAGTCGAGCAAGCGTTTGAATTAACAGATGCCAGCGCCGAACGTTCTTGTGCTGGCTGTACGATTAAATTAAGCGAATCAACAGTTGCCGAATATCTGCGTTCCAACGTCGCTTTATTAAAGAACATGGCAGCTCGCGGTTATCAAGACGCTCGTACCATCATGCGTCGAGTAGCCAAAATGGAAGAATGGCTAGCAAATCCCGAATTAATGTCAGGTGATGAAAATGCCGAATATGCACAAATCATCGAAATCGACTTAAACGAAATTAAAGAGCCAATAGTAGCAGCACCAAACGACCCCGATAACGTAAAATTACTATCGGAAGTAGTAGGTAACAAAGTTGATGAAGTGTTCATTGGTTCCTGCATGACAAATATCGGACACTACAGAGCAGCTTCCAAAGTATTAGAAAATTCCGGAAAAGTTACTACTCAACTGTGGATTTGTCCTCCTACTAGAATGGATGAAAAGCAATTGAAAGAAGAAGGTATTTACGAAGTATTTGAAGAAGCAAACGCTCGTACAGAAATGCCAGGTTGTAGCTTATGTATGGGCAATCAAGCAAGAGTTGAAGATGGCGCGACGGTGTTTTCAACATCTACTCGGAATTTTAATAATCGTATGGGTAAAGGCGCACAAGTTTACCTTGGTTCTGCCGAATTAGCAGCCGTTTGTGGATTATTAGGAAAACTGCCTTCGGTGCAGGAATATATGGATATTGTGGCGAAGAAAATTCATCCTTTTGCTGATGATTTGTATAAGTATTTAAACTTCGATCAAATTCAAGGTTTTGAGGATGAAGGGAGAGTGATTCCTTTGGAAGAAATGCCGAAGATTGAGGATATTTTGGGGATGCCTACGGGGGCTGGGAAGTAATAGATGCCGCCCTCACCCTCAAGGGTGGGGCTACATGAACGAAGCCCGCCTGCGCGGGCTTTTTTGTTTTACATCTGTAGTGATTCCTGCGGAGAAAAGAGGTCGTTGGTAGTGCGAACATCTTGTATCGAGCGAGCAAGATGCTCGCACTACGTAAATTAATTAGAATAACTATATAATTATGTAAAAAGCTTTTTCAAATTTATTTATATATTCTTATGGGCATAGAGCCTAGAATTGGTCAATTAAATTATGGTGGAGTATTTCAAATTTACGATTACCGGGAAATAGAGTATCTGCCTGAAAATATTTTTAATGACCTAAGTATACAAAAATTATCTATTGCTGATTGTTGGAAGCTTAAAGAATTGCCCGAAAGTATCGGTAATTTAACCTATCTTACTGAACTAGAGATTATAGGTTGTATTAGCGAGTTGAGGGATTTTAATAAAATTCCTGATAGTATTGGACAGCTTAAATGTTTGAAACGCCTTAAAATTTGCAGTACAGCAATACAATCTTTACCCGATACTATTGGTAATCTTGAAAGTTTAAAAGAATTAGAAATATGTAGTAACTGGAATTTGCATCAATTACCAGAAACTATTAGTAACTTGAAAAAATTAGAATACTTAAATATTGAAGGGGGAAAATTAACGTCTTTACCAGAAAGTATTGGCGAAATGCAAAGCCTTCAATATTTATATATGGCAGGAAATAATTTGAGATTTCTGCCAGATAGCATTGGTAAGTTACAAAATATTAGATATATAGATGTTAAAAGCAATATGTTAGAAACTTTGCCAGAAAGTATTTGGGATTGGAAGAATATAGATATTAGTGATAATCCAAGATGGAATGATTGGATGAAGGAATGCCAAGAAGTTTATTATAAAGCGCTAGCTAATAAAAAATTTAACGTTAGTGAGTAGGTTGGGTAGAGCGATAGCATAACCCAACACAAAGTAATCGGATTAACAACAGTATTCGATGTTGGGTTACGACGCATGATTAATTATTCGTTTCATATTAAATATTCTCGTGCGCCTAACCCAACCTACAATTAGCAGTAATGTATGATTCGAGAAGCGCGATCGCACTCCCAACTCCTCAGTTACAATCGCGCTAAGTTATTGACAAAACCTACTTTCGCTAACCCAACCTACCCCTTGCTCTACAACCTAAAATAAATTATCCTAATAGTTCAAAAGTATTATCATTTCGCAGGTGTGGCAGTGACGCATAATAACAACCAACTTCCTTTAAATGAAATTGTTCTGGGAGATTGTCTAAAACTGCTGAAAAGCTTGCCGGATGAATCTGTTGATTTAGTTGTTTCTTCTCCTCCTTACAATTTAGGTAAGGAATATGAAGCAAAGCAGGCTTTGGAAAATTATTTACAAGAGCAAACGGTTGTATTGCGCGAGTGTAGCCGAATTCTTAAAAGTACGGGTTCGTTATTCTGGCAGATTGGCGCTTTTTCTAATAAGGGAATGTTGATTCCTTTAGATATTAGGTTTTTCCCTATTTTGGAATCTTGCGGGTTGATTCCCAAAAATCGCATAATTTGGGCAAGACAACATGGGCTTCATGCTCGAAAAAAGTTTTCTTGCCGACATGAAACGCTGCTTTGGTTTACTAAATCGGATAATTATATTTTTAATTTAGACGCGATTAGAGTTCCGCAAAAATATCAAAATAAAAAACACTATCGGGGAAATCGTAAGGGTGAATTTTCTTGTAATCCTGATGGTAAAAATCCTGGTGATATCTGGTTATTTCGGAATGTAAAACACAATCATGAAGAACAGACAATACATCCGTGTCAGTTTCCAGAAGATATGATTGCCCGAATTATTTTATCTACTACTAATAAGAATGATATTGTATTTGATCCATATATGGGTTCTGGTACGGTGGCTGTTGTTGCTCAAGACTACGAACGATATTTTATAGGAGCAGAATTAGAGCCGAAATATTATCAAGTTGCGCTACGTCGTTTGAGTAAAAAACCTGATGAAAATGGGTGTTTCCCTAATTTAAAAACGCTGCGAGATTATGTAGAAGAATCTGGCGAACCTATTGAAAAATTTAGTTTTGATGTACAAGTAGCTAAAAAAGCATCAGAGCGTAGCAAAGCAAAGATATATTCTGAAGAATACCATTTGCAAGAGATGGAAGAAAGATTACTTTACGAAGAATCTGCTTTTGCTGCTAATTTGCGGGGAAAAGAACCACCTATAGATAGAAAGTTAAATGGAAATGGTAAAAAGACACCTTTAATAGAAAATAATGTTGAACAAATTCAACTTAATTTATGGGATTAAATGTTTATTATAAAAGGCGAAGTATGCAACGATTACGTGCTGATTTTCCTGGTATGATTTGACATTGACGAGTTTCCCTTGTTTGAACTTTCCTAGAATATCTTGTTGATGAATACACAGTCCAAATAACAGGGATAGTGGTATTTTTAGCTTCAAATAATCCTACAAGTCTAATTGGAACATCAAATACTTTATATTCAGTTAAAGCTGTCAATTGCTTAACGGCTTGTTCGTAATAAAGCGTACTATTAGAAGCTGGAAACATCCCGGCTTTTGTAATTAAAACCACAAGTTGAGTCGGTTGCTCGGCAAATATAATACCAGCTTTGAAAAATAATTCAGAACGTAAAGTATTGTTGAGTAGGAAAGGATAATTAGAAAACTGACTTTCAACAATTACACCTGCTTTACCAAAGTCAATATCCGTACCTAAAAACTTATATTCTGATGGGATAGGAATATTTGCTTTCCATGCAAACTTCACCATCGCAGCTTTAATATATTCGTTTGTTCCGACTGGATCGAATATTGCGTTTCCTTGAATTCCGGCTTGATCTGAAGCTTTTATATGTAGTGGAATTTCAGTTAGAATATTAGAGATTTCATTCCATTCAGTATTGTAGCGAGAAGTTATAAGCGTATCTGCTCCGTTGAAATCAGTAAACTGAATAAGAATTTCTACTCCTCCTATTTTTATTTCAACGAATTTTCAGTGTTAATCATAGCCTAAAGTGGGATATTTTGTATACCTTGCTACTTCAAATAATATAAATATCGTAAATAGAAAATAGGCGATCGCACTTCCAATTCCCCCACAAAAATCGCATACTGTCATTCTCCAGAACGTATTAGTGCGGCCAGATTTACAGTAGACTATTTAATGCTCAGAAGTCGGGTTTTTATAAAATTTGTAAGTGTATTACAGATACGTATTCTAAAAACCCGACTTCTCAACCGTATGCGTACCTGACTTACACCCATCTGTATTAGACAATTAGCATAATATCCCCAGCTAAACTAAAATCAGATGTTTATGAATTGAGAGAGGAATTGTCAAAATGTTAGAAATACATAAAAACTATGTACTTGACGAAAATAAAAACCCGATCGCCGTACAAATTCCTATTGCTGAATTTGAAAAGATTGAAGAAATTCTTGAAGATTACGCTTTAGTAAAACTGATGAAGGAAGTTCAAGCTCAAACGCCACTTAGCTTAGACGAAGCATTAGCAGAATTAGAAAAAGAGTGAATACTAAATATTTACACAATATTCGATGTTAGGTTAGGTTGCATAATTAATTATTCGTTTAAAAATAAAATACTCTCACGCACCTAACCCAACCTACTAACCTTTGACCTTTTTAATCTTTAAACTTGCTGCTGGGGAACTTGAGAAATTTCTGCTGATTTTTCTTTGTCTTGACGGCGTTTTTTAGCGTAAAGCTGAATGGTTGCAGCCATCGCAATAACTAATCCGAAGATTCCCCAAGCCGTAATATCGGTAGGAAGATTATTCTTAAACACTGCCAATAAAACAATTACTACCAGCATTACCGTGGGTGCTTCATTCAAAGCGCGTAGCTGCTGACTACCCCATTTGCATTCACCTGCTGCTAACTGTTTCATTAAACGCTTGCAGTAATGATGATAGCCAATCAATAACACCACAAAACCAAGTTTGACGTGCAGCCAGGGCTGTTTTAAAACTTCGGGTTCCGTTGAAAGCAAACCGATCGCCATTGCGATCGTCACCAGCATTCCTGGCGTAGTAATAATGCTGTAGAGGCGTTTCTCCATAATTTGATACTGATTCTTCAATATCGTGCGTGCGGGTTCGGGTTCCTGCTCGGCTTCTACGTGATAAATAAACAAACGTACTAGGTAAAATAACCCAGCAAACCAAACTACAATACCGACAAGATGAAATGCTTTAAACCAGGAATAAGCCATGAATCGTAACCTTTCTCAACTTTAAAAGGGGCGATATAAATATCAGGTTACGCCAAAAAGCTCTTGAAAAACTGCCGATCGATGCTAGCGAAGTGAAGAAATGCGAACTTTAATGCTGATTAGATTAACTTTGAGATAATGTGTTTTTTTATGTAGATATCTATTTTTAGCGTTTGCTGGCTGCTGCCTGCTTCAAAAATGCAATCCGAATTCAACTTTTTTCAGCATTGGTATCCTGTCTCGCCTGTTGAAGATATCAACCCCCAACAGCCAACGGCAGTCACTGTTTTAGGGCTTCGCTTAGTTATCTGGAAGCCGCAATCATCCGATTACCGAGTATTTTTCGATAAATGTCCCCATCGTCTTGCGCCTTTAAGCGAGGGAAGGGTTGATGAAAAAACGGGTAATTTGATGTGCAGCTATCATGGTTGGCAATTTGATGCTCAAGGAATTTGTACCCGGATTCCCCAAGCCGAGAATCCACAGATTGTGACTAAAAATCAACAAAATCTTTGTGCGGTGACGTTACCAGTACGTCAAGAAAATGATTTACTGTGGGTTTGGCTGGATGCAAATTCACCACAACTAGCTGCCGATACTCCATTACCTCTTTCACCTCAAGTCGATGCCAGTAAAGGTTTTGTTTGGTCTTCTTACGTCCGCGATTTAGAATATGATTGGCAAACTCTTGTAGAAAATGTCGCAGATCCAAGTCATGTTCCTTTTACCCATCACGGCGTACAGGGCGATCGCGAACAGGCTTCACCCGTCTCTTTAGAAATTATCAAATCAACAGTAAATTTAATTGAAGCGACTTCACAAGGAAGATTTAATACCACTATTACTTTTGAGCCGCCTTGTCGCTTAGAATATACAATCCGTGTTGGTAACGAAGGCAAGCAACTTGGACTTGTCACCTACTGCATACCAACTTACCCCGGTAAATCAAGAATTGTCGCTCAATTTAGTCGTAATTTTGCTGGAAACCTCAATCGCGTTATACCGCGCTGGTGGAGTCATATCAAAATTAGGAATCAAGTCCTCGATGGTGATATGATTCTTCTGCATCAGCAAGAGCATTTTCTTCAAGAAAGACAATCGGTAGAAAGTTGGAAAACTGCTTACCAATTACCAACTAGTGCAGACCGTTTAATAATTGAATTTCGCAATTGGTTTGATAAATATGCTCAAGGACAGCTACCTTGGAATCAAGTCGGAATTAAGGTTCCAGAAAATTCTAAATTAACTATAAATGATAACCGTCAAGTATTACTCGACCGTTACAAACAACATACTCAAAATTGCAATAGTTGTAGAAATGCACTGAAAAATTCACAGCGTTTACAAGTCTTTTTCGTCACATATTTTGCAATTGTTATTTCAATTGTGGCAACTCTTCCCGACGCACTTAGAATTAAGCTTGGTTTACCTTTAATGCTAACGGGATTATTAAGTTTAGCAGCTTTTGCTTGGCTCAAATTTTGGTTAATTCCTCAATTCTATTTCCAGGATTACTTGCATCCTGAGAAAGATTAAAATAAATATTAAGCATAAATACTCAATAACAAATAACTCTTTGAATTTGCATAGATTTTCCTATTATCAGTAGTCAAGGAAAATTATTCATATATTTACTGCTTAGTTAACCGTTGCCTGAAATGTTCAATTGAATGTTGGCACAAGTACTTATAAAAGCAATTTTTGCTCAATATATCTTCAAATCCTGACATATTCAGTTAGATATTGAGCTACAGAGGTATACTTAAAAAACTTAATACAATTGTTGATATATTTATTTTTGAGCGTATATTAATTGAACTACATTAAATATCCGTAATATTTCTTAACAAATATTTCATTCTGATGATTTAACATTTTTTTAATAAATTCACCCTTGAGAGAGTGAATTCAAGGTAATGGTGTCATAGTATGAAAAATAAGAGTACTGGAGTGGAGGTAATGTTTATCGATAGTACTCATCTAAGTCTAGAACTGAAGTTAAAAAATGTTATTGGGGTGTAAGGTGTATGCCCTTTAAAATTCTTGTAGTAGATGACGATTTAGGTACTCGTCTGTCTATCAGCGATTATCTCGGATTATCTGGCTACACTGTAATAACAGCTAATGATGGTCAAGAAGGTTTTACTATGGTGAATAAACACCATCCAGACTTGATTGTCACCGATATTATTATGCCGCAAGTGAATGGCTACGAACTTGTGCGTAGAGTGCGTCAGCAAGCCCAGTTTCGTCTGTTGCCCGTTATTTTATTAACAGCGAGAACTCAAACACAAGAAAGAATTTTAGGTTATCAATCTGGATGCGATTTATATTTACCCAAACCTTTTGAACTTGAAGAATTAGCTGCTGCGATTAGTAATCTTTTGGAACGAAGTCAAATTATTCAATCTGAATATCAATTATCGTTACAAGAAAATTTTAAAAAAGCTGATGCTACTAGTCAAACAGATTTTTCTAATCATAAAATAACTAAATTACATGAATCTCTCACCAATAGAGAACAGGAAGTTTTAGAACTTTTAACTCATGGACTTTCTAATGCTGAAATTGGCGATAGCTTACACCTGAGTCCTCGAACTGTAGAAAAATATGTTAGCAGCTTGTTAAGAAAAAGCGATACTAGTAATCGAGTCGAATTAGTACGTTTTGCAATGGAGCATCATTTGGTGGAATAATAATGTAGAGACGTAAAATTCTACGTCTCTAGTTTTGGGTATATTGTTTTACGTATGTTATTGTACGTCTGTTATTAATCGAAATCTTATTAATTCGCCGTTGGTTGAGGAGAAGTTGAATTTATCGGATTTATTTGAGGTGATGGTAATGTTTTCCAGTAACTAGCAACCAAACCAACCATAAACCACCATAAAGTATTTATCTGAGGACGATACCATACAGTATCAACAACACCATGACCAAGCATACCTGCTAAAGCCGCAATTCCTGCAATTAACCACAAACCTTGTATATTTCGTTGCAGTCTCAAACGTCGTAACTGCACTAAACCAGAATTAAATGTGACAATTAGCAGCCATAGAAAACAAACAAAACCGATTAAACCAGTTTCGACTGCGATTTCTAGAAAAACTGAATAAGCACTTAAAGCTGTAAAATTAGGACGTTGATAAAGAGGATAAACTTTATTGAATGCGCTATTACCCGGACCAATACCAATTACCGGACGATCTTTAATCATTTCAATAACAGCCATCCAAACATTGATTCGGAAATTATTGCTGCTGTCACCTCTACCGGCAAAAATGCTTAAAACCCTTTCGCGCACGGGTGCAACAAATAATACTGCTAGAAGAAATACTATTGCCAAACTTCCTAAAAGAATTGGTAGCGACCAAGTACGCCAGAAGGGAGGCATATCGATACTCCACCAATACAACAATAATACTAAAAGTACTAAAAACGATACTACTAAACCAATCCAACCACCACGACTATAGGTAAGAACCAAACAAGCACCATTGACAATAAACATGGTGAGTGCTAAAGCTTTTGTAAACCTGCTACGCCATGCAAAAATTGCGATAAAACTTAAAATTACGGCAGGAAGAAGATATCCAGCAAGTAAGTTCGGATTACCTAAATAACTATATACCCTGGTGGTTTTGGACAAAGGTGATTCAGGATCTACCCAAGTCGCCAGCGCCTTAGCACCGAAGTACGCCTGCCGTAATCCGTTGACGCTCACAATTAAAGATATATGTAGATAAACGGCAATTAGCCAAGCACGAATGCGAGAAGATTTTAGTAATCTAGCGCAAAGAGCAAACAGCAATAAGTATAAAGTTAGCTTTGTCCAACCTGTAAATGCTGCTTTTTTGACTGGTGATAGCGATGTTGCTACAGTCGCGATTCCCCAGTAGAGGAAAACCAGCAAATGTATTGGTGTAACTCCTGTAGCATTAGAAGGTGCTGGTTCATCGGAAGCAGTTAGCAGCAACCAGAATCCGACACAAGCTACAAGTAATAAACCCACCAATCCGTTGGAAACGAAAGGAGCCAGAATATATACAAGACTCAATAGTGCAACTGCGATCGCGTCGCCCCACCGAAGTAAAATACTAGTAGAGCGCCAAGAGCTTAAAAGCCCAACTACAAAGCGATGTAGGTAGCTAGTAGTAATATACTGCTTGATGGGAAAGGAAGATAAAGTTAATTGTTGCCAAAAGAAATCCATACAACTAGAGCCTTAGTCAATTAGCATTGAGCGAAAAACCTGGACTAATAATAATGTGGTTAGTCCAAAAAAGGTAACAATATAGACTGCATTTGAGAAAATTGGTAATCAATCTGTCTTATTGCACAATATTGCTGATGGGGTAATAGTTTTATATTTAACTATTACCGCTTACCCATCAATCATTACAAATTACCTATAATCAGAAAATTTTCGCTTTAGTTGCTAAGACGGAGATTGTTGGGATAACAAATACTCATCATATAGATTATATAGATTCTGCGATCGCTTCATTATTACCTTGTATCGGCAAAGAAAGCACGTACCGATATCCTGATTCTTTTGAGCCTTGAATTGCGATTTCTCCTCCGTGTAGCTCTGCTAATTGACAGCTAAGCAATAAACCCAAGGTTTCGCGAGATACGCCACCAGATTGTGCTTGGGATGAATCAACAGCAGTTTTACTTGCAGAAACATTCTCTGTGTGCATACCGTTTATCGAAGACATACTAGTTAGCGTGTCTTGGCTTTGGTTGTGAGTATTGAAGGCTGAAGTTATATCGGATGCGAGTTCCATCGAAGATACTTGAGAAAGCCTGAAATAAGGATCTACTTCGGTTATTCCTTCTCCCAACCAAGGATGAGAAACCCAAATTGTCAGGTTTAGCGCATCATCTTTATAAGAAACATGAATCCTGACAACGCTACCAGTCGCAGAAAGTTGAATCACGCTGAAAATTAGGTGATACAGAATTTGCCGCACTTTGTCTTTATCCAATGGCAAAATACGATTTCGTCCGGGTTCTATAGATAGACGAATATCTTGCTCGCGGCGGGCTGCTGCTTCTTCTAAAGTATTGATAGCTTGCTGGCAAAGCATTTCAATATCTACAGGAGCCAGATTTAGTTCGGTATTTGTATCATCCATTGCTCCTAACTCAGAAATCTCGTTGACTAAAGAAAGCAAATATCTACCGCTATGTTGAATAATTTCGAGATATTCTCTTTGCTTAGTTGTCAAAGGACCGTAAATTTCTCGTCCTAAAACACTAGCCATACCCAACACTGATGTTAAAGGAGTGCGTAATTCCTGAGTTAACTGTCCTAAAAGCTGCAATTTCAATTGACTGGTAAAAACCGAGTCTTGAAAAGTAGGCGCACTGATTTTGATTTCCGAGGGAGTTTCGGATTCTAAGTTGCGATCGCTAGAAGAAACACTTCTGACTGGAGACGCTTGCATTAAGCGATTGCGTTCAAATTCACTCATGCTCCAACGAGCAATGATTTGTAAAAACTCGATATCCCTAGTTGTGAAATTGCGCGGTACTAAGTCCATTACTGCTAATGCGCCTAAGCAATGTCCTTCTGCGTCAATCAGTGGCACTCCCAAATAAGCGCGAATCCCGTAATCTTGTACCAGCTTACCGCTAACAAGTTCTGCTTTTTCCAGCTTACGAGTATCGTTAATCACTACCATCTGCGAACTTTCCACTACCTGGGTACAGAAAGATTCTTGGCGTGAGAGTTGACGGGTTTGTGCTAATTGATTCATTAGTCCCAATCGAGACAAACCCACTGCTGACTTAAACCAATGCCGCTCGTTATCCACAAATCCCAAAATTGAAATCGGTGCTTCGAGGAAGTGAGCAGCAGTTTGAGTGGCTTCTTCAAAAACCGGGATTGTTTCTGGCTGCCGCAAACCTAGCTGTAATAAAGCTTGAAGGCGTTGCTGTTCTTGATTTTCAGGTGTTGCCCAACCATTTGGGGCAAACGTTTTGTTTGATGGCTCTACCATTACCACTGCTACCTTGATATTTCTTGGAAACTGTATTTCATCTAACCGTTGTTTGCTGAGTCTTTACTATTCTTAAGCATTCCCCAAATTCACCTCAGACAAACAAGATTGGTAAATTTTTTTTCTTAAGTGGGAAGTTTTACTAGTTTTCCGACTACTGCGCCGATGCTTATTTACCAGTTATATCTGTTCTTCTTGATTATTTTTAGGTGAAATGGTGCTTGCTTTCAAATTTCATCTATTTAAATAATCGGATAGAAAAAAACAGGTCTGCATATTATTTTATAGATATCAAATAATTCCCGTGAGTCTACTGAAGTTTCTCATAATCTTATTTTTTTATGGTAAATTCACTGTTGTCATTAGCTTCAAAAAAAACGATGAATAATAATTAGATCGATACAGAAATAACTCTTTTAAGTTATTTTTTATGTTTCAATTTTGAGCATATAAGTTGAAGTATTTGATGATAATTAGGTCAAAAAATACAGATTTAAAATATTTGTATAACATTTAGCATTATTATTCAATCGCAAATCGATGAATTAAATAAAGCTTATATACGATCGATTAATTAACTGTTTGAGGAGAAAACGATCGTACAAATATTTAACAGAAAAATAAGACAAACTTAGATAAAAAATAGCAAAACATTAATAAGTTGTCGAAGGTAACTCAAGATAGAATTAAATTTAATATAAAATTTACAGAACCTTCATACTTTTTCTTTGCTGATTTCTAAGTATTTAGTCATAAATAGATAAGACAAGTGTAAAAAAAATCATTTTTATTAAAAGAGGCTGCGGACTAAATGAGTAATGATGTAAGAATTCCCTTTGTAGACCTAAAATGGCAGCACCAACCAATTCAAAAACAAATCAGGCAAGCAATTGAAGATGTATTAGAACGAGGAGATTTTATATTAGGTAAAGCGCTGAGTGATTTTGAAGCAGAATTTGCTTTGCTTTGCGGTGCAGAATATGGAATTGGTGTTGCTTGTGGAACCGATGCGATCGCTCTTGGTTTGCAAGCTTGTAATATAGGTGACAAAGATGAAGTGCTTTTGCCTGCAAATACATTTGTAGCAACCTTAATTGGAGTTTTGCGTGCGGGTGCAAAACCAATTTTTGTCGATTGCGACCCAAATACTGCTTTAATAGATTTGGGGGCAGCAAAAAATGCCATTACATCGAAAACTAAAGCGATCGTTCCGGTGCATTTGTACGGTCAGATGGTGTCTCCTAAAGAACTATTAGATTTTGCTCAAACACATAATCTACTAGTTTTTGAAGATGCAGCACAGGCGCATTTAGCCCACAGAGATGGGTATCGAGCGGGTTCTGTAGGAACAGCAGCAGCTTATAGCTTTTATCCTAGTAAGAACTTGGGTGCATTTGGTGATGGTGGAATCTTAGTTACGCAAGACAAGGAAGTTGCCCAAAAAATGGTGCGATTGCGGAATTATGGTGCATCTAAAAAATATTTTCACGTAGAATCGGGTACAAATAGCCGTTTGGATACTTTACAAGCAGCAGTACTGCATCAAAAGTTACCCCATCTAGAAGGATGGAATGCCAATCGTTTGGAAATAGCTCAGCAGTACGATCGCGAACTAGCACCCTTGAAATCCCTGGGAATTACTCCCATGCAAAATCAAAGTGGTGACGGACACGTTTATCACCTTTATGTAATTAAAGTCAGCGCCGAATGTCCTTTACAGAGAGAACAAATTCAAGAAAAACTTAGAAATAGAGGAATTCAAACAGGAATTCACTATCCGATTCCCTGTCATCTCCAGCCTGCTTTTAGCAATTTAGGTTATAAGATGGGGGACTTTCCTCATTCTGAAACGCTAGCAAAACAGATATTATCTTTACCCATGTATCCCGGTTTGACTAGCAGCCAGGTAAAAGAAGTGGTAGCAGTTATTGCATCAATAGTTAGCGAACCTCAAGAGAAGTTGCTGCATATTTAAGAATGTTAGGTTATTAGTTAGCGAGCAGTCAGCAGTCAATAGTATAAAAATAATGAGAAAAAAATATCAAGCACATAAAAATATTTATCCTTTGTGCAAGACGGTTTCTGATTTATGTAAGTTTATAATCATCATCGTCAATTTAAATATTGACTGTTGGCACTCTTTAATATTGTTTTATAAGTTTAATTAACTAATTAATTGAAATTATGTTAACTCAGCATCAAGCAAGACGTTCGATTCCACCACAATTATTTAATTTCGCCATATTAGGTGTATTAGTACTGATTTACGCTCCCTTAGTACTTTTTTGGTACGACGGCTGGATCAATAAAAATATTAGTACGGAACACGAATATTTTAGCCACGGGATGATCGGTTTCCCATTTGCGGCTTATTTGGTTTGGATGAATCGTAAACAATGGAAAAGATTACCGGATAAAACCCATGTTTTGGGTGCCGTATTGTTGGCACTAGGAGGAGTCTTTTATCTTAGCGGTGTTGGTGAATGGGTAAACCTTTCTTTCCCCGCAATATTGGCTGGATTATGTTTGTGGTTAAAAGGAATGTCCGGTTTTAAATTACAGGGCTTCCCTTTACTATTGATTCTGCTAGCAACTCCTAACTCAGCACCATACTTAATTGCACCTTTTACTTTACCCTTGCAAGGCTTTATTGCCGGAACTGCTGGCTTTATCCTCAATCAGTTTAATCTGCCCGTAGTTGTAGATGGAATTAATATATACGCTAATGGACGCATTGTAGAGGTTGCACCTTATTGTGCGGGCTTAAAAATGCTGTTTACTACTATGTATGTCGGTTTGATATTACTTTATTGGACGGATACTTTATCTTCCCGACGCAAAAGTATTTGGTTTCTATCAATAGCAGCGATTATCAGCGTTACTGCAAATATAATTCGTAATACTTTACTTACTTTCTTTCATGCTACCGGACAAGATGGGGCTTTTCACTGGTTGCACGATAGTTGGGGTGGGGATCTTTATTCTGCTTGTATGTTACTAGTATTAATACCCGCGATCAACTGGATTGATAATTATTTTTCAGAAGATGCGGAAATAAACCCAGAGGGTGAAGTTCAGTAGATTCCCCGTTTTCAATAGTTCATAATAAATATAGGACTGTTGAAATTACTGAACTCAAAATGACGGTATAAAAAGTACAATTTTGTCTTTTGTAGTTAATACTTTACTAATGATTTCCCTTTCCCGATTTTTCAAGGAACGTCAGTTTTTACAGATAGCAGCACTATGTTTATTAGTGCTGCTACTGGCGATAGGGGCATTACCGGGATACCTTAAAGGCAATTGGCAATGGAAAGAACCACCACCTATTACCAATCTTGGGGAGATAAAGCAGTTGCGTAAAACGGGTTTAACATTACCCGGTTGGAAAATTACTCAACAACAGGAACAACAACTAGGCTCTGGTAAATGGTCTTTGCAAGTTATGGAAAAGGAGGATTTAAGCCAAACAGCTATATTATTGTTGTTACCGCAAAACGGTCCCAAAACCCAACCCCAAGTTGAATGGACGGAAATTAATAGCTGGGGAAGAATGCAGTGGGGAGAGTGGCAAGTTGCTCAATATCGGCAAGCACAATTTACGGTTAAACAGCCACAATTTAAAGACGAAACTAAAGTAGAAGCGAGATTTTTTCGCGCATCTAGCAAGAATCAAACCTTTGCTGTTTTGCAATGGTACGCCATGCCTAATCAAGGACATTTTTCGCCTTTAAACTGGTTCTGGGCAGACCAATTAGCACAGTGGCACAACCAGCGCGTTCCGTGGATTGCTGTTAGTTTATTGATTCCAATGGAACCTTTTGGGAAAGTAGAAACAACCTGGCAACAAGTAAAGTCTATTGGTCAAAGCGTGCAAACTACATTATTTAATTTCAATTCTTAATAGTATCGCGAGTGGGGATCAAGGCTGTGTATAAAAAATAAATATAGAAAATAGATAGTTTAAGTATTTTATTAAAATAAATGTTTCGCCCACTTAAGCCTTCAGCTTAAAAGCACAGATGTTTAGAACTCGATTACGTCATATGCGTGCATTCAACGCCTTTTGTGCTGCCAGTCTTCAAGTAAGTCTTTTTTTAGCAGCAGTTTCCCAACCAGTTTTTGCTCAAAGCCCTCAAGAACTACCTCAACAAAAAGACCCCGTAGGACCGCTTCCCGCGCCTCCAACCGACTCGGAGTTTTTAGCTCCTTCTCCCTCAAACGACGATGGAGAGATTTCACCTCAATTTACTAGATATTTTTTGGGAACGGATGATGTTATCGCTATATTTGTGGAACCACCCGAAGGTCGCTATCGTTTGGGACCGGGAGATGGAATTACTGTAATAGTGCAGCGTTTCCCCAATTTGAGCTTTCAAGCATCGATTAATCGAGAGGGTAATGTTGTAGTGCCTTTAGTCGGAACTGTATCCCTCCAAGGTTTGACCGTAGAACAAGCCCAAGCAAAAATTCGTGCTGGCTTGAATCGTTTTGTAGTCGAACCAAGCGTTACTGTCGCATTAGCTGCACAACGTCCTCCTTTAAATTTTCAGACGCGAGTAGATGCAGAAGGTAACGTAGCAATACCGCGACTGGGAAAAATTTCGGTCAAAGGTTTAACTTTAGAAGAAGCACAAGAAAAGATTCGTTTGGGTTTACAGCGCACTCAAGTAGACCCTGTTGTCACCATTTCGCTGTTATCGCCAAGACCCATTCAAGTAAATCTAGCTGGAGAAATCACCAGACCGGGAGTCTATCCAGTTAATCCTTCATTACCCAACGTTCTTGATGTTTTGCGGACAGCCGGAGGTTCAACTCAAACGGCGGATTTACGACAAATCCAAGTACGTCGCAAGCTGATAGATGGTTCGGTAGTCACGCAAAATATTGACTTCTACACTCCCTTATTGAATGGCAGTAGCTTTCCGTCATTACGTTTGCAAGACGGCGATTCAATCATCATTCCGCGCCGTGAAGTTGCGATCGATGACGGTTACGATCGCAACGTAGTAGCGCGTTCTTCTTTAGCGCAGCCACTAATTAGAGTTCGTGTATTAAATTACGCTTCTGGGGGAATAATTACCCAAAATTTACCTAACGGCAGTAATTTTATTGATGCTTTGGGAAGTGTGAGCATCGATCGCTCGGATCTAAAGGACATTGCCTTAGTACGCTATGACCCGGAACAAGGTAGAGCAGTTGCTCAGAAACTAAATGCGAGAAAGGTATTTAGAGGAGATGCTTCTCAAAACGTGCCGTTGCAAGACAACGATGTTATTGTTGTTGGTCGAAATCTAATTGGTAAAATTACCAACGTTCTTTCAAATGTTGCTAGACCTTTCCTTGATGTTCAGTCTTTTATTCGCTTTTTTGAAGCCTTCACTTTTTAGATATCAATATAAATTAACTCATATAACCTATGTCCGCCACCAATTCTGTTTGTATGTACTGCCATGACTCCACCAATTGTTAAGCGCTATCTAATTGCTTTCGATAAATACAAATGGATTGGATTAGCCAGTTTTGGTTTAGTTGTTACGGGGTCAACTTACTTAGCCGTACAACCAGAACCACCTGCTAAATTTATTGCCACTGGAGCCTTACGTTATACCCGTCCACCAGTTAGTTTTTCTGCAACTGGTAGTGAAATTCAGCAACAAGGTTTGGCACTGTCGGAAGACCTTTTAAAACAAAAAATAGTACTTGAAGCTGTTGCGGAAAAAGTCAATGAAAAACCAGAAAAGATTAATAAAAATCTTGATGTTAGCGTACCTGAAGTAGGCGAAGATGGTCAGCCTGCTGGTATTATTAGTATTAAATATCAAGACACCGAAGAAAAAAGAGCGCAACAAACAATGGTTGCCTTAATGCAAGAAATGATAAAGCTCAGCGGTGATATTAATAGCGGGCGATTACAGGCAATCATTGACAAAATCCAGGAAAGATTACCAAAAGTTACGACTGAATTAGAACAAGCTGAAAAGAAACTCGAACAATACGATCGCATAGAACGTCCGGCAATTTTAGCTGCTGAAAATGGTAGTTTGCTCCAAACTATCACGGGTAGTCAAAATCAACAAAGGCAAATCAAACTGACTGTTTCTGGTATTGATGCCCAGATTCGTAGTTTGCAACGAAGGTTAGGCTTGAGCGCTCAACAAGCATATACTTCTTCTGCTTTAAGCGCCGATCCAATTATTGCCAATTTACGCAACCAACTTTATCAAGTTGAATCCCAGATGGAGATTCTCAGAAAAGACGTGCGTGCCGATTATCCGGACATGATTCAGTTGCAGCGTCAAAAAGATGCTTACGAAAAACTACTGCAAGAACGGGCAAATGAAGTAATTGGTGGTGTGGGTGCAACTGCTCCTCTGCCTAGTGTTTCCGGTGTCCGCGCCAAAAGTAATTTAGACCCCGCACGACAGCAGCTTGCGAATCAATTAGTAGCTTTACAAACTCAGCGAGAAACTTTGCAAAGACAACTCATTGATTTAGTGCAAGAACAAAGCCGATTACAGCGAGAATACGCTGGCATACCCAACAAGCAATTAGAGCGATCGCGCTTAGTGCAGCAGGTAGGGTTAAAAAAGCTTGTCTACGATCAGATGCAAGCAAAATTAGCCGATGCTAGAACCGCAGAAGCAGAAACAGTAAGTACTTTAGCTCCTTTGCAAGGAATAGCAGTTGAGAAAGTAAAATCATCCGCTCAAAGCGTACCCGTAACTTTAGGTATCGGTGGTTTCTTAGGGCTATTAATTGGTGGCGGTGTAATCTTCTTGTTAGGTTCTCTCGAAGGTACTTTCAAAACAAAAGAAGATATTCGCAATGCTCTCAAGCAGCGAGAAGTTTTGGTACTTGCAGAATTGCCCATAATGCATGTTTTAGACACCGATTTACTCGTTCCGGTAGTACTTAGTGCCGAGTCTCCTTACATGGAGTTTTTAGAAAAATTCCGTTCTAACCTGCGTCGCGTTGGCGGTAAAAAAGTAAAAGTAGTATTAATTACTAGTACGGGTAGTAGAGAGGGTAAAACCACAAGCGCTTATAACTTAGGCATAGCCTCCGCTCGTGCCGGAAAACGCACCTTAATTATCGAGACAGATTTGCGATCGCCATCTCGTTGTGAATCGTTAAATATAAATCCTGACCCCGATGCGGGCGTTGAACCCCTACGCTACTATGGCAGCAGCGAATGCATCCGCATGGTTCCAGATGTAGAAAATTTATACATAGTACCGAGTCCCGGACCTTTACGACAATCAGCCGCAGTATTAGAATCGAGTGAATTACGGCGGTTAATGGAAGATGCCAGAGAACGTTACGATCTAGTAATTTTAGATACAACGCCTTTAGGTTTATCAAACGATGCTTTACTAATTCATCCTTACAGCGATGGCATGATTATGGTAACTCGACCAAATTACACCCAAGAAAATATATTGGGTGAAGCCGTTGATGAATTAGTCGAATCTGATATGGGTTTATTAGGAGCAGTTATCAACGCTGCCGATGTTGACTTAAATTTTGAAGAACCAGTTTCATATATTGAAGAAGATTCAGATGTTATACATCCGGAGGAGTATTCGACGGGAGTTCATCGGAATTGAAGGATGGGGGAAGAGGGGACAAGGGGACAAGGGGATGGGGGGATGGGGTTCGGGGGAGATGGGGTTCGGGGGAGATGGGGAGATGGGGGGATGGGGTTCGGGGGAGATGGGGAGATGGGGGGATGGGGAGATGGGGGGATGGGGAGAGATTTTGAAAAAACTCCGGTGGTCCTCACTCCTAACTATTTAATCATCATTAAATAAACCAAGCAAGGGACCTAAAAGTAATCCAAATGCAAAACCGCCAATGTGCGCCCAATAAGCGACTCCACCTGTTTCCATAGTCATATTAGCGGCTCTTTGTAAAGCACTAACGCCAGATATGACATTTTGGACAATATAAACACCTATTAGTACCCATGCTGGAACTCTAAGAGTAGTTATAAAAAAACCTAGAAAAACAAAAGTTCTGACTAAAGTTTGAGGGAAGCGGATAAGGTAGGCACCTAAAACTCCGGAAATCGCCCCAGAAGCGCCCAATGAAGGGATAGCAGAATCCATACCAATGAACCACTGACACAAGGCAGCTAAAGCACCGCAAGCCAAGTAAAAAATTATATATTTAAAATGACCCAGACGGTCTTCAATATTGTTACCAAAAACCCAGAGAAACACCATATTAGAAATTAGGTGCCACCAACCGCCGTGTAAGAATTGCGATGTAAATAAAGTTGCCCATTCTGGTACTGGTTGATCGATCGCTCCACTAGCAAAACTAGCAGTTAACTGTTGCGGTACCACTGCATAAAGTTGGAAAAACTGCTCTAATTGTGCATCTGGCAAGGTAAATTCGTGAAGAAATACTACTACATTAATGCCAATCAATCCGTAAGTGATATAAGGTGTGATTCGCGTTGGGTTTTCGTCGTATAGGGGAAACACTGGTGTTTTCTATTTTAATTAACAATTGCACTATAACCTGTAGGGCTTGCAACTGCGAAGTATAGAGCATTTCATCCGTAAGAATAGTTTGATGAAATATAGGATGGGAACAGGGAGATGGGGGGATGGGGGGATGGGGAGATGGGGAGATGGTAAGCCCAAAACGTGCGGAGGAACACGATCGTTGAGAGAAGTGGCGCAACCCGTTCACGCGGAGCGTGCGGCGAGCGGGGGGATGGGTAGAAATTTCAATTTCCTAACTTTTAACTCCTAACTCCTAATCCAATAACCAATTCGTAATTACCAAGATTCGTCTGGGGATTTATCGCTAAACAAACCTAATACGGGACCGAGAATTGCTCCGAATACAAAACCGCCAGCGTGCGCCCAATAAGCAATTCCACCACTTTCCATACCAATATTAGTAGGCATTCCCAAACTAGAAACACCATAAAAAGCTTGTTGAATAAACCAAAATCCTAAAAAGAAGTAAGCGGGAACTCGAAAAGTAGGGAAAAAGATGCCCAAGGGTACGACACCAAGAACTTCTGCTTTGGGAAAACGGATAATATACGCTCCCATGACACCTGCGATCGCTCCACTAGCACCTAAAGAAGGAATTGCGGAACCTTGGGAGAAATACCACTGAGTCAAAGATGCTAAAACACCACAAGCTAGATAAAAAATCAAATACTTGATATGACCTAATTTTTCTTCAACGTTGTTACCAAAAATCCATAAAAACAACATATTACCGCCCAGATGCAGCAAACCGCCATGTAAAAACTGGGCAGTAATCAAAGTCAACCATTCGGGAACAGGTTGATTTACGGCAATTCCGCCGAAACTGGAGGTTAATTCTCGCGGTACTACAGCAAATAGTTGAAGAAAGCCGTTCAGATACTGGGGCGGTAAAGTCGATTCGTAAAGAAAAGCGAGAACATTAACGGCAACTAGTCCATAAGTAACATAAGGTGTGATGGAAATAGGATTATTGTCTCTAATTGGAACCACAGCATTTTTCCCGATTTTGAAGCATCAGCATTAGATTACCGAATTTTGACAATAATCGCTTCTAACCTGCGATTGACATCTTTATAGACACTTTGTGGAATTACGTCAGGTGTTTTACTGCTTTTGTTCGATTCCATGAGTATTGTTATCAAGTTGATGATTTTTTTCAATATCGTTATGCATTACTTTTTTTTCGCAGTTATTCCAAAAGCCGTATTGACAAAATGCCGATACCTTATCGTAGGCTGACTCAAAAAAAATCAACTAACATTACAAAAGCCCGAGCATTAGACATTCAGGATATTCACCTCTTGACTATAACTGTTTGCAATATCTTTACAAAAATTGCATCGTATGAAAATCCAGATTGATACCTATAGAACCGAACGTATTAATGCAATTATTCAACACCGGCAAAGATTTGGTAGTCGAATCGAACGCGATAAAGCAAAGCTGGAAGCTCTTATGTTAGCGCTGGTTAATTTAAAACAGTACCAATCTGAGTTTCTTGCTAACAACATTGACGCTACATCTGCTAAACGTTTGAGAGAAATTAATTTTGAATTAATTGATGAAATCGATCGCCTTTTAAATGTATTGGAAAAACTGCGGTATCGCTGTACTCGCAAGACAATAAACGTTGCAGTTCTTGGTTATGCTCGACAAGGTAAAAGTCGTTTGTTGCAAAGTTTAACCGGACTTAGTAGCCAAGTAATTCCCGATGGCGGCGAAGGATATTGTACTGGTACATTAAGTAAAATTATTCACCAACCTAGATTGCCACGAGCAGTAGCTAAGGTACATTTCTATTCATCATCGGAGTTCGGTTCACAAGTACTTGCTCCTTATTACGAAACCTTGGGTTTGGGTAAAAAACCTATCACTGTTGAAGAATTTGCTCGCAATCCTCCGCCCAGTTTACCAATAGAAAAGAAAGATAGCGAATTTGACAAAGCTAGATACGGACATCTGCGTAAGGATTATTATACTAATATTGCCAAATATCGCCATTTACTCGAATCTCCCCCGATAGAAATTACTGAGGAGGAAATTCCACAATATGTAACTCAGGATTCTGTTGATGAAAACGGCGATAAAATTGTTAACTATTTAGCAGTTAAAGAAGTAGAAATATCTTGTTCTTTTCCTCACCAGGATATTGGTCAAATTTGCTTATTAGATTTACCGGGTTTGGGAGATACGAACTTAATCGAAGCAGAGCGATTAATGAATATTCTCTCTCAAGAAGCCGATTTTATTTTATTTGTCCGCAGACCGGAAGCCAACGCTGTTTGGGGAGAAGCACATCTAAAGCTGTATCAAATTGCTCGGAATGCTTTGGCAAATTTTCCCCTTGCTTCTGGTTCTTTTATGATTCTCAACCGCAGCAAACACGGTGTAGAAGGTGGTGATAACAGCTACCGCTGCCAAAAATTGCAAGCACAACTCAAAGAAACACCAATTCGAGTAGCACGGTGTATCGTTGCTGATTGTTCCGATTCTCAAGAGGCTTTTACCGAAGTTCTAGAGCCGATTCTTGATTATTTGATTGAGAATGTAGAGTCAATTGAAAGAGAATATGGGCGTTCTTGTCATAAACAATTAAACGCACTTTGCCAAAATATTAATATTGAATTAGATAAAGCTACTGGTGCTTTAACAAGTCATGGCGATCGCGATTTATTATTTGAACAACTTTTTGAACGGTTTTGGGGTAAATTGACGAATGACTTAGAAAATTTATTAACAGAGCTTAAAGTTAATCGGGATAGCTTAGACAGCGAATTTGCAGAACAAGTTCAAAACGCAATTCAACTATGTCGAGCGAATACGGGAATTCCTACAACCTGCCTTGAAATTGCAGAACGCCGTCATATTTTTGGCTCTTACAACACTGCTTACAACGATTTTTTGCATGAAATCCGGACTAATTTTTTAGGGCATTTTTTATCTTTGGATAAAGCAATGCAGCTACGGCTGGAAAATCGAAAATGTTTAGTTGTGAAAATTCTCAAAGCTCATTTGGGAGAAATCGCAAATTCTGAGGGAATAGATTTTCTCCAAATTATTTATAATCTTCTTGAGGATAGCGCTAATAACCTAAAATTGGGTTTTCAAAAGCTTTATCAGTTTGACGTTTCTCATGCAGGAAAAGTAATCCGGCTTTTAAGGCAAAATAATCTAGATCGACTCAAGCCAGATAATAACCAATTTGCTTTACTAAAACAAATCAATCAAATTGAATCAGAAGTTAGTTCGGAATTAAATATTGAAGAATTGATTTTAGATACATTACAAAAACTACATCAAGAAGCAGTTGATAAGTCCGAAATAGCTTTAAATCAAATACTTTGCGAACCTTCTGCTGATGCTTATTTTATGTTAGAAGAATTTGTAGATAGAGTTCTTCGGGCTAAAGGGGTACAGTTAGAATGGCGAATTTTGCTTCATAAAGAATGTCATAAAGTGTGGTCGGAATTTAGTCACATAGAACAGCGCCTTGGGGAGCAGCAGATTTGGAGAGCATTAATTGAACGTGCTAAAGATGTTAATGGATTATTAGCCAAATAAATATTAAAAAAGTTAAGAGTTATCGCTTATAACTCTTAACTTAAAATCGAGAACTAACTTTAAATTCTTACAAGTTTATCTGAGTTGCACGAATATCCTCTAAAAGTCCTCCACAAGCATCAACAAGTAAATTTACGACTTGATTAAAGCCTTCCGTTCCACCATAATAGGGGTCAGGAACTTCTTTTAGAGAATATTTGCGGCAATAGTCACACATCAAGCGCACTTTGTCTTGATATTTTCCATCCAAGTCCATAGAAAGAATATTTCGATAATTCTCCCTATCCATCGCCAAAATCAAATCGAAGTTTTCAAAATCGAATGATTCAAAGGCTCGTGCTTCACCGCGAAGTTTAAATCCTAAAAGACTATTCGCAGCAGCACTCATACGAGAATCTGGTGGACTACCGATGTGATAACTTGATGTTCCAGCAGAATCACACACAATAGAATCACTTAAACCAGCTTTTTCTACTAAGTGATTCATGACATTTTCTGCGGTTGGCGAACGACAAATGTTACCCAAGCAGACAAATAGCAGCTTATAAGCCATAATGAGCGCGAGTATTCCCGTTCAAAGTTTTGCAATTTCTGGCATTTTAGAATGCCGATGCAAGCTTTAACTGAAGATTAAAAATTAAAATCCGGGAAGTTCCAATCCGCTAGTCAAATCTTCCATGCGATCGCGCATGGTAGCAGTGGATTTGTTGTAAGCATCTTTCATTGCTGCTGTCACCAAATCGGAAAGTACTTCAGCTCCTTCATTCATGGCATCGGGAGAAACTTCTACTCGTTTGGGTTCTTGATTTCCACTAAGAATCACCTTTACCATTCCACCGCCAGATTCTCCTTGGATTTCCATTTGCTCCAATTCTTCTTGGAGTTGTTTGGCTCCTTCTTGAACTTGCTGGGCTTTTTTGAAGGCTTCAGCGAGTTCCTTCATTTTTCCCAAACCAAAACCAAATCCTTGTCCTTTTCCTGTCATAATAAATAGTCAGCTTGTGCTTTCAATAACAAATCAAATTCAATTATAGATGCGTCGTGTTATTTGATAGTTTTTTATCTTAAGGTAATGTACCCAATTAACCGCCCTTTTATTAGATACGAAAGATTTTTTACTGAATATTACATTTAGAATCCGTATTCTTCCAATCTGCGATCGCGCCTCGTTAAGCTGATTGAAATCCCAACATTTTTACTTCTGGGTGTAACCCAATCGACCAGCGTTCTTGTACTTGACGCTGGACGTGATAAATAAGATTGAAAATATCGTTAGCGGAGGCTCCACCACAATTAACTATAAAATTAGCATGGCGTTGGGCTACTTGCGCTTGCCCAATTTGAAAGCCTTTAAGCCCAGCTTCTTCGATTAACCTACCTGCGGAATGAGGTTTGGGATTGCGGAATACGCTGCCGCAACTTGGTAAATGATAAGGTTGGGTAGCTAGTCGATGTTTTTTATGTTGCTTGGTTGTTGCCGTCACTTCTGCTGGATCTGCACCGGGCTGAAGTTGCAAAGTTGCTTGAGTGACTATTAAGTTGCTGCCTTGCAGTACAGAAGTACGATAGCTATAGTTCAACTGTTCGGCACTCAAAGTTTGCAAAGTACCGTCAGGAGAAAGAACCTCAACGCTAACTAACATATCTGCAATACAGCTATTGTGCGCTCCAGCATTCATCACTACAGCACCGCCAACGGTTCCTGGAATGCCAACAGCCCATTCAAACCCTTCTAAACCACGTTCGGCGGCTGCCCATGCTAAAGCAGGAATTGATTCTCCGGCAGCAAATGTTACCATACCAGTTTCGGAATCAAAATTACAATGTCGCATATGGCGAGTAACGATAACTAAACCTGGGATACCGCGATCGCTGATTAATAAGTTGGAACCAGCACCAAGTACTGTGATTGATAGCTCGTGTTCTTTGGCATATTCGACGCTGGCTTGTAAAGATTCACTAGAACGGGGAGCAACAAACCATTCTGCCGGACCACCAACTCTGTAGGAAGTATAGGAAGATAAGGAAACTTTAGGCTTGATAATACAGTCAGTACCGCCTAAAGAAATTCCTTCGCTCTTACCGTCCACTTTCATTTCTCCTAAGTTAGTGGTAATTTTAGAAGGTTTACAAACATTCTGCGCCTGGGAAATGGTCATATTTGCCAGTATTAAATAATTTTGACGTGAAAAAACCGTAATAATACGATTTGGGAATTAGCAATTAATTACTTGTCCGACATATACAAAAAATATTGTAGGGGAGAATTAGCAGATGTCGCCGCTGGTTCACCCCATAATGTCGGCAAGTACGATTATTTAGGATGTAACTTGTGCTGGTTGCTTTATAAAGTTCATAACTTCGGGAATTGTCTGGTTCAAGTTTCCAGCACCCAGGAATAATGCCAAATCTCCCGGACGCAAGTTTTGCAACAAATACTCGCGAACGTTAGCTAAAGTAGCTTGGTACTCTACATTCGAGTTGTGCTTGGCAACTTCTGCGGCTAATTGTTCGCCACTAATTAAACCAGTATCTGGTTCTCCCGCACTGTAGATATCGGTAAGAACAACTAAATCCGCGTGGCTAAAAGATGTCGCAAATTCAGCCAAAAATGTTTTTGTGCGACTGTAGCGATGAGGTTGGAAAATTGCGACAACCCTTTGTCCCGGTCTTGCTTGCAACCTTGCAGCAGCTAGAGTTGCACTTAGTTCGCTGGGGTGATGCGCGTAATCATCGATAAAGGTAATCCCCTCAACTTCTCCTCGAAACTCGAAGCGTCGTCTTGCACCTTCAAAGGAAGTTAAACCTCTAGCAATTTCCCCAAATTCTAAACCTAACTCTCTACCGATCGCGACTGCTGCTAAAGCGTTACTTAGGTTGTGATGACCCAATACACTTAAGTTCAACACTCCCAGAGCAATACCTTTTTCCCAAACTAAAGCTGTGGTACCGTCAGCGCGATAGTCAATATTTGTAACATAGTAATCGGCACCGCTTGAAGGCGAGAGACTGTAGCTGATATCGGGTTGAAAGCGATCGCGTACTGTTTCGCAATCAATAGAAGCTACTACAGTTTCACAGTGACTTGTAAATGTTTTAAAAGTATCTACTACTTCTTCTAATGTTTCATAGTGGTCGGGATGGTCTAACTCTATATTGGTAATAATGCCAAATATTGGCGAATGCTTAACCAAAGAACCATCTGACTCATCAGCCTCCGCGACTAAATAAGGGCTTTGTCCCAAACGAGCGTTGCCAGACCAAGCTTTTACTTCGCCACCGACAATAATTGTTGGGTCAACGCCAGCTTCTAGCAGCATATAGCCAATCATGCTACTTGTAGTAGTCTTACCGTGAGTTCCTGCGACGGCAATACTTTTGTACTGGGAAATTAATGCTGCCAATACATCCGAACGATGGAAAATTGGGCAGCCCTTTTCTAATGCTGCTTTGTATTCAGAATTCGAGGCATTAATTGCTGTAGAACAAATTACTTGGGGTGTTTTTGCAATTGACAAATCTTTACTAAAAAACTCCAGGTTCTCTGGATCTTGCTTACCAAAAAAATTGACTCCAATCGATTCTAATTTGTGAGTAATATGATTGGGGCGAACATCTGAACCACTGACCCGAAATCCTTTCTGAGCCAATACATATGCCAAAGCTGACATACCTATACCGCCCACACCAATGAAATGAAATGGTCTACCGCTAAAATCTACTGCATTTACCATTGATTTTTCCTTTGACACCACACCACACCGTTAACATTTTGAACACGTGTATCGTACAGAACAAATATACTTGTACCGATACAAGTCATGTATATTTTATTTCATATTTAAAATTCAATTTATTGCCCTTATTTTAGTTGTTCAGAAAGATTTTAACCTCGGATGACATTTTTTTCTCTTTCCAAACTATTATTATGTTTCTTCTGAGAATAGAAGCACAATCTGGAAATAAACAATTGTAATTCACAATACAACTTTGTCAATCCATGAAGGCAATTTTACAATACTACCTTGGTAATGAAATCAGATTTGAGTCAAGATAAAATCCATATCTACAAGTTTGGAAAAACTAGTAAATAAGAGTAGCATCTCCGACATATTTAATAAAATACACTTGTTTGTACTTGAAACAACTTATGGATGGCTTCTACATCTAAAAAAGTGAATTTCGGTGCCCGAAGCGCTATGAACTTATAAACAAGCTATAGAAAAAGCAAACATTTGGATATAGATTCTGGAATTCATGTTGTATCTGTTTCTTGATAGCAACCTATTAATCTAAAAATTTGCTACTATCAACACCATTATTAGCAAGTTATTCCTTGTACCTAAATACTACTACCATTAATCTTCAAGTTTGGATATTTTTCTGACTATGCTTTTACGGATACTCAAGAAAGTAATTGGCACAATTGTGTAATTATTTTACTGCACCTCGATTCTCAAGTGGTGTGAATATAACTCAATCCGAGTTAATCTGCAAGCAAGTAGAACAACAACCTGGCAATTAGTCATATACCATGTACTGGCAATTAATACATACCCCTTTAGAAAGAGCTTAGTCAAGTATTATTCGTAACTTATGCAGCAACAAATAACCTGTTCTTGTAACTTGGTAACGGAATTTGTCAGAATCTATATGGCTAATCTCGGAGTTTACGGCAGCTAATCGGGATAAATTATCAAGTTTTTTTAGGAATCTAGCACTCTATAGTTATTAATACCCCCCCTTTGCGATATGATCGGGGTCATAAATAAGCACTGTTTAGAGATAAATACAGAGGGCAAGAACTGTGGTTAGAGTTGCAATTAATGGTTTCGGTCGGATCGGACGTAACTTTATGCGCTGTTGGATGACGAGAGAAAATAGTAACCTTGAAGTTGTTGCTATTAACGATACCTCGGACCCCAGAACGAATGCTCATTTGCTGACGTATGACACAATGCTAGGCAATTTAAAAAATGCTGACATTTCTGCCGATGATAACTCCATCACAATTAAAGGTAAAACAATAAAATGCGTGTCTGACCGTAATCCAGAAAACTTGCCCTGGAAAGAATGGGATGTTGACTTGGTTATCGAGTCAACAGGGGTGTTTGTCACTGAAGAAGGGGCAAGAAAGCATATTAAAGCTGGTGCTAAAAAGGTTTTAATTACGGCACCTGGAAAAGGCGGTAACGTTGGTACCTTTGTAATGGGAGTAAATCATCAAGATTACGATCCAAACAAGTACGACGTGGTTAGTAATGCTAGCTGTACCACTAACTGCTTGGCTCCTATAGCTAAAGTGTTGGATGAGAAGTTTGGTATCATCAAAGGTACCATGACTACCACTCACAGCTACACGGGCGACCAACGTTTACTTGACGCTTCTCACCGAGACGTGCGTCGTGCTAGAGCCGCAGCAATGAACATTGTACCCACCTCTACTGGTGCGGCAAAAGCTGTAGCGTTAGTGTTACCAAATCTCAAAGGAAAACTCAACGGTGTGGCATTACGAGTGCCTACTCCTAACGTTTCGATGGTAGATTTTGTAGTCCAAGTTGAGAAGCCAACCATTACTGAAGAGCTCAACCAAGCTTTTAAAAATGCTGCTGAAGGTGAGCTCAAAGGCTTTTTAGGTTACTGCGATTTACCTTTAGTGTCATCCGATTTTAAAGGTAGCGATACCTCTTCGGTTGTAGATGCCAGTCTCACAATGGTTTTGGGTGGCGACTTGGTTAAAGTTATGGCTTGGTATGACAACGAATGGGGTTACAGCCAGCGCGTTGTTGATTTGGCTGAATTGGTTGCTCAGAAGTGGAATAACTAAAAGTTAGAAGTTGTAGAGACGTAGCATGCTACGTCTCTACGGGAGTTAGGAGTTAAAAATCTTTCTCTTAACTCTTAATTCTCAGTTCTTAATTTGCGAAATGTTGAAATCCCCGGCTTAAGTTTAAAACTCGATCGGGGATTTCACGATCGCTCTGGTGCAATAACACGCGATCGCCATTAGTAATTGTTCCGATTATCGCTGCATCATCACCAATTTTTTCTACTAATTCATTTGCAGCAAGTTTGGGTAAGCAAAGCAGCAATTCAAAATCTTCGCCACCGTACATGGCATATTCCAAGGCTTGTTCTTTTGTTAGCCAACCTTGAAAAGCTTTATGCAAAGGAATCTGCTCGGCTTGAATAATTGCGCCAACTTGACTAGATTGGCAAACTTGTAATACTGCATCTGCTAAACCGTCGCTGCTATCCATTCCACAAATATTTACCACGGAGTTGGATACAATCTCTTCTAAAATTGGTAAAACATCTAAACGTGGTTTCGGTCGTTGATGTGCTTTAATTAAATATTCTTTATCATCTTTACTTAGGTTTGCGATCGAATCGGGGTGCAGCAGCAACTCCAATCCCGCACGGGAAGCTCCATGACAACCCGTAACCACAATTGCATCTCCCACTCTAGCTTGATTGCGAAGAATGGTAAGTTGTGGAGAAACTTGTCCGAAAGCTGTAATCGCCACGGTGATAATTGGCGATCGCACTATGTCACCTCCCACAATCGGAGTATGATATTTTTGTAAACACTGGGTCATTCCCCGGTATAGATTTTCAACCCAATTTACCGGAGTCTCTCCCGGTAGCCCCAAGCCGACAGTAATCCCTAACGGTGAAGCCCCCATCGCTGCTAGATCGGAAAGATTGGCTGCTGCCGCTCGCCAACCGACATCTTCTGGAGAAGTAGTAGTTTCGCTGAAATGAACTTTATCAATTAATACATCTGTCGTCACTACCAAAGATTTTTCGGCAGCAGTTGTTAATACTGCTCCATCATCGCCGATAATGTCTGGAGGGCAGAAGCGCTGCAATATTTTTAAAAGTCCTTGTTCGCCAATTTCTTTGACTTGCATAGAATCAGTTATCAATTATCAATTATCAGTGAACAAGGTGATGGGGGAGAGGGGGAAGAGGGGGAGAGGGGGGAGAGGGGGAGAGGGGGAGAGGGGGAAGAAACTATTTTTAACTCATAACTCATAACTCCTAACTCACAACTACTAATTATTAACAACTAACAACTAACTCAAATGTTAAGACTGGTTTTAACGGCGATTTTAGTGGTGCTATTAACGGCTTGTAGTTTTGGTACGCCATCACCAAATAAAAATTTAGTCAAAAAGGCGATCGCTCTTTCGATGCAGGAAACGCAAGAGCAGCTTAGTCAAAAGTTAAATTTGGATTTTAGCGAACTCGAAGTTAATCATTTATCGATTAAGCGACGGAAGCTGATTACGGTTGAACATTTACCAGCTTTCCGAATCCAGGGTACTTATGACTTAAATTTGAAGTTACCAGAACGGATTTTAGAGCAACCACAAAAAGTTTTCGACATTTACATACAGTTGCAAAAAGAAGGCAAAACCTGGAGATTACTGCTTCCTCCCCGAAGCAATGAAGATACCTCAATTTGGCATAGCTATCTTTTAAAATAGCTCCCAGGGATTTTAGATTAAAAGAGTTAGGAGTAATTAAGGTTAAAGGTTAAAGGTTAAAGGTTAAAGGTTAAAGGTTAAAGGTTAAAGGTTAAAGGTTAAAGGTTAAAGGTTAAAATTATTTTTATCCCCTTGTCCCCTTGTCCCCTTGTCCCCTCTTCCCCATCTCCCCAAAGGTTACTGAGCAGTTCGACGTAGCTCACTGTAAGACTTGTCGAAGTACTCCCCATCTCCCCATCACCTTGTCCCCTACTCCCTACTCCCCATTTAATAACTTTTCATTGCGCGTTGCATTTCACGCTGATCTTGACGTTTTTTGATGGTTTCTCGCTTGTCGTGAATTTTCTTACCTTTACCAAGAGCAATACTAATTTTTACCCAACCGCCTTTTAAATACATTTTTAAAGGTACTAAAGTCAAACCTTGCTGTTCCGTTTTCCCGATCAGCTTGCGAATTTCGTCGCGATGAAGTAAAAGTTTGCGGCTTCGACGCGGTTCGTGATTAAAGTATTTTCCGCTAAAGTTGTAAGGTGAAATATGTACGTTTAACAACCATGCTTCATTGTCGCGAATCGTTGCATATCCATCTTGAAGGTTAGCTCTACCAGCCCGGATAGACTTAACTTCGGTTCCCGTTAGCTGAATTCCAGCTTCGTAGGTTTCCAGAATTTCGTATAAATAACGGGCTTGACGGTTATCAGCGATAACTTTGTAACCTTGAGCTTTTTTGTCTGTACTCATTGATTATTTTTAAGACTCCAGTGTTGAAAATATTTGGACAAATAGTCTTTTATTAAATATATAGTTCACCTTATTAATTTAGCTTCTCTGGACATAAAACCGCTCCTGTTTAAGAAACTTTGAGCAATTCTGCGTATATGTGTATTACTCAATACTGATTGATATTCCAAACCCTTTGTGCTTCCCCGGCTTCCCCCGCTTCCTCTGCTTACTCTACTGTGGGAAGATTATTCATAGTTACGACGAAATCTAAAATAATTTGATGTTGCATCATTAGATCCATGTTTAATTTATTAAAATCTTCTTTGAAGAATAGTCTAATTACATTGCTGCTGGTAACGTTATTTTTAGGAATAAGTACAACTGGATGGACTTCTTCCAGTATTGCTGCTTTACCCGCAGGAAATGCAATTACCGATGGTAAAGCTTTACTACGGTATGCACTTCCGATAGATAATGAGCCGGTGCGGAGATTGCAAAAAAGCTTGGAAGATATTGCTACTCAATTGCGGGCGAATCGGCGTTGGGGAGCTATTAAGAATGATTTAAAAACTGCTTCGCGCACTCTTAGTAAACCAGAGAAAATACTCGCAAGCGTTCCTGAAGAAAATCAACAGCAAGCTTCTGTTTGGATTAACGAACTGCAAAGCGGTGTAGAAAAGCTCCAAGAAGTAGCAAAAACTAAAGACAAAGAAGAAACTTGGATCGAAAGAGCCAAACTTCTAAATTTGGTAAGCAAGCTCGAAGAATCTATGGTTACGGGTTTTCCTTATGAAGTACCCGCAGAATACAGTAATTTACCTCAATTAAAAGGACGCGCTACGGTAGAAGTCAAAACTACTCAAGGTGATGTTGAAGTTGTTTTAGATGGCTACAGCGCTCCAGTTACTGCTGGAAACTTTGTAGATTTGGTCGATCGCGGTTTTTACAATGGCTTAGAATTCTTACGTGCGGAAGATTTTTACGTACTGCAAGCTGGAGATCCACCGGGTAAAGAAGTAGGTTTTATTGACCCAAAAACAAAGGAATATCGCGCTATTCCCCTGGAAGTGCTTGTAGAAGGAGATAAAGAACCAATATATGGCATTACTCTCGAACAAGCTGGACTTTACACCGAAATGCCTGTTTTACCTTTCTCCGCTTACGGCGCTGTAGCAATGGCTCGTCCTGAAACTGAAGTTAACGGCGGCTCTTCCCAATTTTTCTTCTTTCTATTTGAACCCGAACTGACTCCAGCCGGACGCAACTTGTTAGATGGACGCTATTCCGTGTTTGGTTATGTCACTGAAGGTAAAGAAGTTTTAGAAAAAATTAAGCAAGGGGACAAAATCGAATCAGCCAAAGTTACTCAAGGAATTGAGAATTTGGTAGAACCCCGCAATGCATAGATAAGTAGTTTTGAAGACTTCGTTACAGTTTTCGTAACCGAATAACTTTTACCGCAACCATGATGTAAGCGATTCTTGCAATGGTTGCGGTTTTTTATGGCATTACTTTTGATTAAGTTCGGATAAACAGTTAAACATTTGCGATCGCCTTTCTAGCTTGACAATCCACTACTCTATTTACCTGCAACAGATATTTCAGTATTTATACTCCAGTTATTATTACCTTTGAAAGATAAGAATATGAAAAGGGATTTTATCAAAACTACTGTTTTATCAAGATTTATGCAAACTACCTTTCGTGTTTCTTCATTACCACTTTTAGAACAGTTAATTGACTATGCTCCACCGACTGTAGCTCCGGAAACAACAGTTTGGGATACCATCGCATTGATGAATAAATATCAACCACCAGCACAACGGGTTTTGGTAGTGGAAAATAGGCGAGTTGTGGGGTTGTTTTCGTGGCAAGATGTTTTAAGGGTTGTAGAGTCGGAAATTAATTTAAAAAGCAGTCAAATTACTGAAGTTATGACAACTTCGGCAATTAAGCTTAAAACTTTTGACCTTGAAAATATAAAATTAATCTTAGATATTTTAACTGAATTCAAAGTGCCTCTACTAATTGAAGATGAAAAAGGTCAATTAGTCGGTTATATTGCACCTGAAAATATTACTCCTTTTTTACTAGAGGAATATCAGTTAAGAATAACGAAAGCAGAACATATCAGCGATAAAAATCAAAAAAAAATCTCAGAAATTTTACAATCGGAACAAACTAGTAAAATTGAAGATTTAGAAACTTTATTATACGTTCAACAAGCTGTAGAAACTAATAGCGAAGCTATTATTATTACAAATTTAACAGGTAATATAATTTATCTAAATACAAGCTTTACTAAAAGATTTAACTATACTCTTGAAGAATTAAATGAATTGGGAGGATTATCATTTCTATGGAAAAATTTAGAAAAATATCAACAATTATTAGCAAGTATAAAAGAAGGAAAATTTTGGTGTAATGAACTAGAAATTAAATCCGATCGCGGCGATATATTTTACATTAATACACGTACTTATCCGGTAAAAGACCTTGCAGGAAAAATTATTGGTATGATGAGTATTTATCATACTAATCTTACCGAAGAAGTAAAAGCGCAACAAACTTTACGTTTAAAAGTTAATGAAAGCAAACAACATGAAGAAGATTTAAAACAGGCTTTAGAGAAAGAAAAAGAACTGAACAAGCTTAAAAATAATTTTATTTCTATGACTTCTCATGAATTCCGCACGCCTTTAAGTACTATCCTTTCTTCATCAGAGTTATTGGAAAACTACCAGCATAAATGGGAAGAAGAAAAAAAACTGAAGCATTTTACTAGAATTAAAAGAGCGGTTCAACACATGACTAATTTATTGAATGATGTGTTATTTTTCGGTAAGGCGGAAGCAGAAAAAATTGATTGTAATCCAAGTCTTTTAGATTTAGTTGAATATAGTAGAGAAGTAATAGAAGACGTGCAAATTAATCAAATGTTAAATGCAATAAATCTATCAGATATAAATACAGATATAAAAACAGATATAAATATTAATTTTATTAATAATGAGACTAGATTAGTCGGGACAATTGATGAAAAAATGCTAAGACATATTTTGAATAATTTACTTTCAAATGCAATTAAATATTCAAAACCTGGAACTACGGTGAACTTTACCCTTTCTTGTCAACAAGGAAGAGCAATGTTTGAAATTGAAGATGAAGGTATAGGAATCCCTTCAGAAGATTTACCATCCTTGTTCGATTCTTTTCATAGATGTAACAATGTAGAGAATATTCAAGGGACTGGATTGGGATTATCGATTGTCAAAAAGTGCGTAGATATGCTCCAAGGTGAAATTAACGTCACAACCGAAGTTGGAGTAGGTACAAAGTTTACGATTATAATTCCGTTAGGCAGTTGCTGTAATAAGTAACAAGTTAATCTAAAGTTAAATTACAGATATTATTTAATCCGATTGTCTAAGAAAATATAAATTGATATTTTCCCGTGAAAATACTATGGCAATAATCAAAATTTTGCATTGCAATAGAAATCAAGATGAACTATTTGGAATATAGACGTTTAACTAAGAAGATATTAACTTTTTATATTCAGTTATCAAGCAATCAAACACTACCATTTCTAAGATTATGACTAAAATATTAGTAATTGAAGATGAACAATCAGTACGCGAGAATCTTTTAGATTTGTTAGAAGCCGAAAGCTTTGAAACACTTGCAGCCGCTAACGGAAAAATTGGAGTAGAGTTAGCTGTATCTGAAGTTCCAGACTTGATTTTGTGCGACTTAATGATGCCAAATATGGATGGTTATGAAGTTTTACAAAAATTGAATATACAAGCATCAACAGCAACTATTCCATTTATTTTTCTGACAGCTAGAACTGCTAAAGCCGATCTACGTAAAGGTATGGATTTGGGTGCTGATGACTATCTTACCAAGCCATTTACTCGTTCTGAACTATTAAGTGCGATCGCGAGTCGCTTGGAAAAGCAAACAAATTCGTTAAAATATATATCTAAAGTAGATAAAAACACTGCTAGGTTTTTACCAGAACTTCAGATTTTAAAAAATTGCTTACTTAGAACTCTAGCTAAAAGAAATTTAAAAGAATTTCATGTACATTATCAACCGATTGTAGAGACTCATTCCGGTAAAATAGTTGCTGCTGAAAGTTTAGTCCGCTGGCAAAGTTCAGAATTAGGTTTGATTTATCCCGCCGAACTAATTCCTTTAGCTGAATCGACAGGTTTAATTATTCCAATTGGAGAATGGTTAATTAAAAATGTCTGCAATCAAACTAAAATATGGCAAGATGCTGGTTACAAAGATTTCTATTCCACAATTAATATTTCAATTAATCAATTAATTCAGCCAGATTTTGTTTCAAAAATACTTGAGTCATTGACAGAAAATAGTTTGCATCCTTCTTCTTTAGAATTGGAATTTATAGAAGGAACGATCGAGCAAGATGTGAATACAGCAGTTAACAGAATGCAGGAATTAAAATCACACGGTTTAAGACTTGCTATTGATGATTTTGGTACGGGGCGTTCCTCTTTAATTTATTTAAAGCAGTTACCAATCAATACTTTAAAAATAGACCATTACTTTGTCCACAATATCGACAAAGATAAACAAAAATCAGCAATTACTAAGGGCATTATTGAAATGGCTCATAATCTTAAATTACAAGTAGTTGCTGAAGGTGTTGAAACTAAAGCCGAATTAGATGTTATTCGCGCACATAAATGCGATCGAACCCAAGGTTTTTTATTAACTCATCCTTTACCAGTTGCGAAATTTGAAGAATTGTTGCTTACCGATAAACGTTTAATAGCATAAATACCTACGTATAAAGCAAAATTTTGATTATTTATACTTATACCGCTTCTGTATAAAGATACGGCTGATTTAGCTTGTGCGGGCAAACTTATTTTTTGGGTAAAGCTAATTATGGCTTGCTGAAAAAATAGAGTTTAGATAAAAATATGTAATTGGGCTATTGTATGCGATCGCACTCTTCTGAAACGTCTTCCTTGGCTTTTCTGAGTCGCGATCGCAATTTTTTTAAGTAATTCTTAAATAAATATAAAGTTCATTCACAGTAAAATTGGCTATATATTTGTAATATAGCTTACATTTACCTTGAAAATTTTCGTAAATCACCGAGCTATTTTATGTTAGTATAAAAACTTAAATCAAATGTAATATTAAAAACACTACTTATGTTTTTATTTTAGAAGCATGGCTGGGTAGAAGGGAGATAACTCTTTTTAAAACACTATATAAAGCCAATATTAAGCAATCTGTTCCAAAAGTAAATTTTCTGCAAATTTAAAGTCTAGTTTAGTTTATGTTTGAAAAAATATGTGATTGTATATTAGATTTCACTCATAAAATTTTATACACATAAATTTGCATAATGGTTTACGTTAGTTCAGTGCCAAATTCCCAATAAAATCATGTATAAAAGAATTGCCTACAAAATTCGGAACGAAGTCTCGCTCAATACTCGTCAACTTCCGTTTTTATGTACACAAGCTGAACTTAATTATCAAGCAGCACGGAAAAAACACTTTGATAATTTACCCGTTATTTCGGATTACGAGCAAGATTTGATTGATGAGTTGAAAACTGAAGGTGTCGCAATGACTTCGTTAGAAGCGCTATCGATTCCTTCTACTGAGATCGTGCTTCAAGCAGCTAAAAGCTTGATGTCAAAAATACCGCGAACCATTTCCGATCATAAGAATGAATTTGTAGTTCATGCAACTCCACAACAAATTTTAGAACATCAAGAAATTTTTCTTTGGGGTTTAGAACAACGTTTAATCAATATAATTGAGAACTATATTGGCTTACCAGTGGCTTATCATGGAGCATATTTTCGTAGGGATACTGTTAACCCAATTCAAATAAAATCAAGACTATGGCATATAGATCCTGAAGATACAAAAGTTTTAAAAGTTGTAATTTATCTTCATGATGTAGACAATAACAACGGGCCATTTGAATATATTCCTCAGTCTTTTACTTCTAAATTAGTTTCTTCTTTAAAATACAATCATGGTTACATTCAAGATAAAATCATGGAAAAGGTAATATCTCCATCAAATTTTAAAACTTGTACGGGGATTGCTGGAACAGTTATTTTAGCTGCCACAGGTGGTATATTTCATCGAGGTAAAATACCGATATCTTCAGATAGGTACGCAATATTTTTTGACTACACTTCTAGAAAACCGATAGTGCATAATCATTACGGCGCGTCTTTCCTTAGTAATGAAGATTTACAACAATTAAGTAAACATCTTTCCCCTAAACAAAAAGAATGTGTTTTTTGGAAAGAACATTTTTGGTAAACCTCATTTGAGATAAAACAGTAATCCAATTCCAGTCATGGAAATGAAAACACCTAAAATTGCTCGAATACTAACTTTTTCTTTCATCCAAATCGCAAAGGGTATGACAAAAATCGGGCTAGTTTGTAAAAGGGTGGAAGCAATTCCCACGGATGTAAATTTAATTGCCGTTTGTTGCAGCCAAATTCCTAGATAAGTTCCGCAAAAAGCCGCAAAAAGTGTTCCTAAAATTATTCGCGAATCTCGTAAGTTGCTCAGACGAAAACTATTTTGCTGTCTGCATAATCCCCATATCAGTAGAATTAATATCCCAGCACTCAACCTCAACAAAGCTGCCCATAAAGGATTAATCTCGGTATTGACGGCGAAAGCACTACGTGAAAGTACAGCTCCAATTGCGCCAGCTATCGCCGTTAACAAGCCGAAACCTATACCGCGTCGGAATTCTGCCGTTGAAATATGCTTGAGTTCGGTAGTACGCTCGCTAACAACCCAAGCCACACCAAATATTGTTAGTAAAATACCGCACCAAGATAAAATATTTAACTTTTCCTGAAGAAAAATCAGCCCTAAAACTGCCGTAATTGGCGCAGTCAGAGTTTGCATCAGTAATGCCCGCCGCGCCCCCAAACTATTTATAGTGGTAAAGAATACAGTATCGCCCAAACCAATACCGATCGCACCACTTATCAGTAACAGACACATTGGTAAAGCTGCGATCGAAGGAAATATTTCGCCCCTTATCACAATAGTGAAGACAAAAAGCGCGATCGCAATTATTCCTTTAATCAGATTTAGCTGTAAAGGCGGAATACGCGCACCCAATTTACCATAGACTACAGACGCTACTGCCCATAAACAAGCAGCAAACAAAGCCGCGATTTCTCCTAGAAAATCTGTCATTACAAATATTAAGAAATATTAAAAAGAGTTACTTACCCTTTTCAATTAGTGAAATTATTTAATATTTTAATATAAATAGCGTTATAAATATTCTTCTCTCTATGAAGCTGTCTGCTAATTTTTCGCAATACAAATATTAGCACTCTTAATTATTAACTGCTAACTTTGTACGGAAGTAATATTAGCACTCTCTGAGGATTTATTGCTAGTTTTTCTAAACTGAATTTAAAAATTTTTCCGTTAAAATCAAAAGTTTGTTTACAAGGAGAATTGGGATGAAATATACTTTCGATATTGTAGGTGTATCTCCAATATTGCACTTTTTTACCCATCAGCAGCATCAGGAAAACTCCCACAGCCAAGGTGTGGAGTACTTGGTTAGCCATAAATGTACCTTAGATGCATTTCTTGAAACAGTCGAACCAGTTCCCTCAAAATGGGGTTGGAATATGGATGAAGTGGTTGATACCGTAATTAAATTTTGGATGAATAATTCCGACAGCATTAGTTATTGGAAATCCCGTTTAACAGATGCTGGTAACGACAATATATTAGTTGCAAGGGTAGCGGATATGAAAGCGTTAAAGTCAGAGTTTAATTCCTTGTTAGGAGAAGCTTAATATTTTTATTAAAACTTAGGCAACTGGCACATTTTTTTTGTAGGGTGTGTGACTAGACTGTTGACTTTAATCAAGTTTTCGCATTTTTTATTCATACAACTTTTTGTTCCCAATCTCTGAGTAGTGCGAGCATCTTGCTCGCTTGAGCTATATAGCGGTTTTCAGTTAAATTAAGTAATATTAACAAGTCAAATTTGATATCCGATTTATCAATATGTCTGAGGAAAATTTAGGTAAACCCCGTCCTTTATGGCGAGTAATTTTTTTATCTGTAGTTACGGGAATGCTCTACTATGGCTGGTATAAATATATTATTCAAGAAGAATTAAAACGCTACAATGGCTACGGCTGGTCTGGAATGCTATGTTTAGCACCTTTTGTATTAGGTGTAGCAGTTCCTCAAATTTTAAGAATTTTCGATCCCGATGTTCCGGGATGGTTTGGTTGGTTTTCGCTTTTGGGTATTGTCTGGATTTATATTGTCCAGTTTCACTTGTATAAAACGGTGAATAAACTTTACCGCGATGCAGGGATGAAAGAACCGTTGGTAGTTTGGTGGATGTTTTTACCGGGGTTGAATTTAATTGTTGGTTTAAGACAAATTCACTTTTTGAGTCAATATTGGGCACAAAAGCAAGATATCACTGTTAACGATTTTTTGGCTAAAAGTATTCCTTTGCTCTCGTTAAATGCATAATTAAAGGAGGGTGCATTGATAAATGATGGCACACCATATTGATTTATAATTGACTCAATAAACTATGTTTGTGGATAGTCAGATATTTAACAACCGAGTTGCTGTACTCGCGAGTATGCATAAAAAGGAGAGAGTCATCGCTCCACTTTTAGAAAAAGAATTAGGTGTTAAGGTAAAAGTACCGCAAATTGATACAGACAGATTTGGCTCTTTTACAAGAGAAATAGAGCGCTGCGGTAGTCAAATAGAAGCTGCAAGATTAAAAGCAGAGCAAGCACTTTTATTAACTGGTGAAACTTTGGGGATTGCTAGCGAAGGTAGTTTTGCTCCTCACCCTTCTTTACCTTATATTTCCTGCAATCGGGAAATTGTAATTCTTCTAGATAGAGAAAATAATTTAGAAATTATTGGAGAAGAATTATCGACTGATACTAATCACGATTGTATAAAAGTTAGGGATATAGAACAAGCATTTGAATTTGCCAAAAAAATCGGCTTTCCCGAACATGGTTTGATTGTAATGTTGAACGATCGCCCAAAAAATAGCGATGAGATAATTAAAGGAATTACGACAGAAAAAGAATTGATTGAAGCGATAAATTATAGTTTGACAAAATCACCAAATGGTGAAGTACATCTCGAAACTGATATGCGAGCCATGTACAATCCAACGCGAATGAAAAATATAGAAAAAGCAACTTACAACCTTTTAGAAAAACTTAACAGCTTTTGTCCAAAATGTTCAACACCAGGTTTTGATATTATTCAACGAATCCCAGGATTACCTTGTGAATGGTGCAATAGCCCAACTATCTTAACTAAGGCTACGATTTATAAATGTCAAAAATGTGGGTTCAGGAAAGAGAAATTATTCCCCAACGGCGAATATGCTAACCCGTCTCAATGTATGTATTGCAATCCGTGATATTGCGATAAAAATATCGTCATTATAGCCAATTAAAAGAAAAGCTCTCCAACCTGTTTAAGGAAAGAGAGCTTTGTGTGTGATGTGAGGAATGTTGTTTTGTGCTGTCTATAACTAATTATACTTATGAACTATGAAGTATATATTACCAAAAGATAAAAGTTACGTATTGATTTTGGATTTAAGCAGGCAGTTAATCTAAAGCATTTTTTCCAGAAATTGTTGAGCGCGATCGCATTTTGGATTGCTGAAAAAATCCATTGGTGAAGCGTCTTCTGCCAAACTTCCTCCATCGAGAAACAGGATTCGATTCGCCACAACTCTAGCAAAACCCATTTCGTGAGTTACTATCGCCATCGTGATTCCGGTATTCGCCAAACTTTTCATCACCTCTAAGACATCTTTCACCATTTCTGGATCTAAAGCCGAAGTGGGTTCATCAAACAAAATCATTTCTGGTTCCATAGCCAAAGCACGCGCGATCGCTACACGCTGCTTTTGCCCTCCCGATAGTTTTGCGGGATAAACATCTGCTTTTTCTGCTAAACCAACCTTTTCTAGTAATTCCAAACCTTTGATTTGTGCTTGTTTCTTATCCAATTTTTTTACCTTTATGGGTGCATAAGAAACATTTTGTAGCACCGTCATATGAGGAAATAAATTGAAGTGTTGAAACACCATTACCAAACGCTGGCGAATGTTAGCGATATTGGTTTTTTGTTGAGTAATTTCATCATCATTAAAATAAACTTTACCTAAAGTAGGAATTTCTAATAAATTGATGCATCTGAGAAAAGTAGATTTACCGGAACCAGAAGGACCTAAAATAGCAACAACTTCACCACGATCTATTTCTGTCGAAATATCTTTAAGTACCTCAAGTTTACCAAATGATTTACACAACAACTCTGTACGGATGATTGGTTTATTCATGTTAGTTGTTAATTGATAGTTGATAGTTGTTAGTTGATATTTACTATATATTTGGTAACTGTAACTGCTTGCTACTTCAATCGCTTCTTCTTAATTTTCTTTCCAAAGCAGAAGCACCAAAAGATAAACCCATCACTAAAACGTAATAAATCAACCCGGCAAACAACAATGGTTCAAAGTAAATATATTTGTTTGCACCCACAATTTGGGCACTACGCAATATTTCAACAACACCAATTGTTGCTACTAAAGAAGAATCTTTCAACAATCCTATAGTTTCATTTACCAACGCTGGCAGAATATTTTTCAAAGCTTGGGGTAATATAATATCCCACATCATCATTCTATAGGTCACACCCATAGACATTGCTGCTTCAAATTGTCCTTTATCTACAGCTTGAATTCCACCGCGAATCGTTTCCGACATATAAGCGCCGGAGTTTAAAGTAAAAGTAAGTATGCCTGCTTGCAAAGCTGAAATATCGTATCCTGTTAGCTGAGGCGTGGCAAAATAAACTAAAGATAGCTGTAAAAGTAGCGGCGTACCTCGGAAAATAGAAGTGTAGACATTTGCAAACCAGCCCAGCGGTTTTATCCCAGAAATCTTGAAAAAAGATAGCGCCGTTGCCCAAAATAAACCGAGAAATACTGATGATAGAGTAAATAATAAAGTTAAAGGAATACCTTTGAGAATAAAGGGTATATCTGGAAGAATTCGCCTAAAATCTAAATTTAATCCCTTGGATGCAGGAGGTGAATTTGCACTTATTGCTTCCTTGGTTGGAGCAGAAAACCACTTTTTACTCAACCTTTCCAATTCACCATTATTCTTCATTTTTTGCAGCACTTCGTTAAATGGTTTAACTAACTGCGAACCCTTGGGAAAAGCAATAGCCGAACCCGATGCGTTTTCAATTGAAGGAATAACATTAAACTGTAAATCTGGATTAGCTTTGACGAATCCCAAAGCAATATTATCTTCAACGATCGCCGCATCAATTCTTCCAGCTTTTATTTCTTGAACTATTTCCGGTACTTTGTTCAGTTGTTTTAACTGGATATTCGCAACTTTTGCGGCAATTTGCTTGGCATTTTGTTCTTGAATTGTTCCCAACTGTACGCCGACAATCTTACCTGATAAATCTTCTGGCTTAGTTAAATTACTAGTTTTAGAAGCAACAATAGTATCTTTAGCTTCGTAATAAATAATAGAGAAATCGACATTTTCGCGGCGTTGTGGAGTTGGAGTCATCCCCGCCATCACAAAATCAGCACGATTTGCTTGCAGCGCCGGAATCAAACCGTTAAAATCCGATTGGGCAATTTCCAGCTTAAACTTTAATTCCTTCTGAATATAATTAGCGATATCAATATCAAAGCCAACTATTTTGCGATCGCCTCCTTTAGTTTCGTAAAATTCATAAGGGGGATAATCGGGAGAAGTAATCATTGTCAGCGTTTCTTTACCGACAGAAGCAACAGTGGAATGATAGTCACTAAAAATAATTGCGATCGCCAATATTACCGTAAATAATAATAATCTGCGTTTCTTCATTGAATTCCCATTTTTATAGATGCACTTATAAAAAGTACCCGTTTGTGTACCTTTTTAATCTACGGAATCTTCAATCATCAACTTGATGTTCTATAACACAAAAGAATGATCGGGAGAGATTCATGATTCAAAGTTCCATTCAAATCAAACAACCTACCTTAAAATTTGGTGCTACTGGGGATTATGTAAAACAATTGCAAAAATTCTTAATAAAAAGAGTACCCGACGTTGAAAGTCTTGTAATTGACGGTGTATTTGATGAAATAACCTTACTAGCAGTAGAAATATTTCAGTATCGTACTTTTTTAAAGCAGGATGGCGTTGTTGGAGTTGTCACGTGGGAAGCGCTTTACATCAGTCAACGTCCCGATTTACCTTTGTTGTATCGCGGTAGTTACTGTGATGATGTTGCTAAAGTCCAAAGCCTTCTTAAATTTTCTCCTTTTATTCAAGAAACTCTGGGCTTCGACGGCTACTACTTTGGAAAAATCGATGGCGTATTTGGCGATCGAACTCAAGTAGCAGTTAAATCTTTTCAAAATGATAAACAACTTGTAGTAGATGGAATAATTGGTTCTCAAACCTGGGATTATCTGATGGAACTTGCAGCGTTAGTTAGTCATTTTGTTTTATAGTTTTGGAATAGGGAATAGTTAGAACAAGCAAAATTGGGTTTCTTAATTCTTACTTCCGGATTTAGAAGTGCTGTATAATCCAGAATCTAAAACAAACCAAACGCATCCGTTGTTAAACGCATCCGTTGTTAAAAGCATCCGTTGTTAAAATCCAAAATTTGATGACTTTTCCCCAACTACCTGATTCTTGGAAAACGGCACTCGCTGAAGAATGTAATCAACCCTATTTCAAAGAATTGCAAAATTTTATCGCAGAGGAACGAAAATCGAAAATTATCTATCCTCCACAAGAAGATGTATTTTCAGCGTTTGAACTTACACCATTAGAACAAGTAAATGTTTTAATACTCGGACAAGATCCCTATCATGGAGAAAATCAAGCACATGGGTTATGCTTTTCAGTAAAACCTGGTGTTAAAATTCCGCCGTCGCTGGTTAATATTTATAAAGAACTTGACTCGGATGTTGGGTTTGATATTCCCAATCATGGATATCTTGTACCGTGGGCAAAACAAGGTATTCTGATGATCAATGCCGTACTCACCGTAGAAGCACATACACCCAATTCTCATAAAAACAAAGGTTGGGAAACTTTCACCGATGCAGTAATTAGCAAAGTTAACCAGAAAGAATCTGTAATTTTTGTGCTTTGGGGTGGCTATGCAAAAAAGAAGCTGAAATTAATAGATACAAATCGTCACGCGATCGTTCAATCGGCACATCCCTCTCCACTTTCCGCCCGCAACGGCTTTTTTGGCAGCAAACCTTTTTCAAAAATCAATTCAGCATTACGTCAAGCAGGTAAACCGGAAATCAATTATCAGTTACCAGTTAGCAGTTAGGAGTTTTTTATTCTCCTTGTCCCCTTGTCCCCTTGTCTCCCCCTCTCCTTGTCCCCTTGTCTCCCCATCTCCCCCCTCTCCCCCTCTCCCCATCTCCCCCTACTCCCAACTATTCAAATGGTGTGGACTTCCTTACACGCAAAAATACATCGTACTATCCGCTTGCGTAGTTTGTTGAAACGCGATCGAAGGTTGTTAATTGCAGTTTCTGGAGGACAAGATTCTCTGTGTTTAACTCAATTAATGTTAGATTTACAGCTAAAGTGGGGATGGTATGTTGGTATTGCTCATTGCGACCATTGTTGGCGCGATGACTCCCACGCAAACGCTAATCATGTAGAAAAACTTGCCGAAAAATGGGGTATACCTTTTTATTTGGAAACGGCTTCTAAATCGTTGACAAGTGAAGCCGCAGCAAGAGATTGGCGCTATCAAGTTTTACAGCAAATTGCTCGTAAAAATAATTATCAGTACATAATTACGGGACACACTGCAACCGATAGGGCGGAAACTTTGCTTTACAATTTAATTCGCGGTAGCGGTGCGGATGGTTTGCAGGCTTTGACTTGGCAGCGTCCACTTAATGATGAGATTATGTTAGTGCGTCCGCTTTTAGAAGTAACCCGCACCCAAACAGGTCAATTTTGTGAAGATTTTCAATTGCAAGTTTGGTTTGATTCCACAAATCTCGATTTAAAATATGCTCGCAATCGTATCCGTCAGGAATTAGTACCGTATTTACAAGAAAAATTTAACCCGAAAGTAGAATCAAATTTAGCCCAAACAGCAGAACTTTTACAAGCGGAAGTTGAATATTTAGAACAAGCTGCTGAGGAATTGCGAGAAAAGGCACAAATAAAATGCGAAAATAAGACGATATTACGATTGAATCGTCAAGTATTGCAGAAAGCACCATTAGCGTTGCAAAGACGTGCGATCAGGCAAGTATTACTACAAATAATGCCGAATGCTCCCAATTTCGAGCATATTGAAAAAACGATCGCTTTGATTGCAGCACCAAATCGATCGCAAACTGACCCATTTCCTGGAGGTACTATTGCTATGGTAGATGGTGAATATATTTGTTTAAAAAAAAGATGAAGAATAAAGGATAAAACCATAGTTCATCCTTGATACTTCATCTTTTTACTGAGATATCAAATTCTCAATAGAAGAACGCATATCTGTAATCGCTTGGTGTTGATAACCGCCAGCTTCCTGCAATTGTGTCAAAGCGTCATTAATTGCTTCGAGCTTGTGTCGCAAACTGTCCAAGGAATCCTGTATTGGTTGAAGCGCCTCTTCATAAAGATTAACTCTAGCCCAGATTTGAGCGTTTGCAGTTTGCAGGGCGGATAAATTTTCCTGCATTGCTTGCAATGCTTGACGCTTGGTATCCTGTTCTTGGGTTTGAGTGTCAATCGTCTCCTGCGCTTGTTGAACGCTGTTACGCATTTGCTCGATTTGGGCTTCTAATTGTTCGAGTTGCTCGGAATACTTTTCTCGCCCTCGTTCAATTTGCTTTAATATCGGACTTAAATCTAATTTCCGACTTTGCTTTGCTTTATTTTTTCGCTGAAGCAGTACTGTTTGATGCAGTTGAAGTGACTCTTGACGCTCTACCAAACTACGACGCTGCCCAACTAAAGTTTCGTTGAGCATCTGGTAACTGTCTTTTTCGTCTGCAAGTTCTTCCTCTAATGCAGTACGTTTTTCTTCGTTCCCCTGGTTGATTTTTTCTTGGAGTTCGTCTATTGTCTTTTGCTTATAGTTAAGTTCTTGTTCTTGTTCCTCAACAAAGCTAGAGTCAATATTTAACTTGTGCTGAAAGTCTTCAACATTTTGTTGCAATTCTTCTGTAGATAAATCTTTTAAAGCTTCCGCATCAAAATCTAGAGTAAATTCTTCTTCGTTAGAACTACCAGAATCGCTAAAGGAATTAACTTGCTCTTTTAATTCTTGGCGATCGCGCAATTGCTGTTGTAGCATCCGCACGTAATCTTGCTTGCTCTCAAGACTAGCTGTATTTAGCTTCAACTCTACTGTTTGTTCGTACAGGGAATCTTGAGCTTGCTGTAGAGAAGAATTAGTTTCTTGCACTTCCTGCAATAAACGCTCAACTTCTACTTGCTGCTCGTTAGCTTCGGTTTTTTGTTTTTCGAGTTGTTCCCAATGAGGAGTGAGGATAGCCTGCTGACTTTCCACCATCTCGAATGCATTATTCAGATGTTCGCGAACGTTTTCGGGTGTAGGAATATTATTAGAGAGTTTTTCTAGTAAATCGCTAATTACCTTTGTTTGCTCTTCATCTAAAACTGCTCCCGGCTGCACTTCTGAACTAACTTCTTCCAAGCGACGCTGTTCGCCTCGCAAATGCTCCCAAGCACCTTCAAGTTCTTGACGACTGCGTTCGATTTCTTCTTGTAATTGTTGAATTTCTTGACGGGAACTTTCAACTTCTTGAATTTTTACATCTATGCCTTGTGCCTCTTCTTGGATTTGTCGCGCTTCTTCTTCCCGTGCTTCCAATTCCATTTCACGGCGGCTTATTTCCTGCCCTTGAAATGTTAACGACTCTTTCCACTGGTCTATTTCTTCTTCTTTGAGTTTAAATTTTTCCAGTTGACGGGAAAAATTCTGCAAAATATTAACCAATGGACGACCAGCTTCTTGCAATCGCTGTACCTGACGAGTTGCATTAAGTTCAGCTAGCACAAGTGCGCCATCCGAAAGTTTACTAGCTTCCTCAGCAGCAATTACTTCCTCGTTTACCGTACTCCAACTCTGGTCATTGCGTTGACAAGCCAGCAGTTTTAGTTCAGTTTTGGCTCCACTACCGAGTAAGCCACCCTTTTGTTTTTGTACTTCAGCTAAATACAGCACACCGCAAATCCTTATTGATGTACTTGAATAAGTGTTTATTTATACGATAGATTAAGACATTAATTTGTCTTATTTCACTTCAAATCAGCTTTTAGGAGACTAGTGAAAATATAATATGCGCTATTAATAATGGCATATTGGTTTTTTTTATAATCGACTTCCATCGTGTCTCTACATTTTGTACTTATGTAGCTGTGGATGGCTACCGTATTATTACCAACACCACCACGATCGTTAAGAAATATTTGTTTTGAAATGCTGCGATCGTAGATATACACAAAAATACAAGAAACTTTTTTAAAAAACTTATATTTTGATAACTACTGAGTTATAAATAAAAAACATAAATAGATAAAAGCCTTGTCCCCATTACTTTTATCTTTTTTTTCAGCTAATTATTCATTTATAAGTGTTAACTATTGAAAAACTTGGGCACAATGAACAAAGAATGTAAACTAGATAACAAGGAGTGCCTAATTGTTAAATGCAGGGAAATTTAAGTGAGATTGATATACGCAGTATCCTGCAATTGATTGAGTTGGGACAGCGAACGGGGTTACTGTTTGTTGAAGCTTATAGTTCGCATAACGGTAATAAATTTGCCCAATATTATACTGAGGAATCATTACCTCGAACTTGGTTTGTCTTTTTTCTCAACGGTCAAATAATATACTCTCAAGAAGCGAATAGCAGTGTATTCCGTCTTCGCGATTACTTGCGGTATTACCGAATTAATCTGCAAGCAGAAGAAACACATTCAACAATGGATTCCGACAAATCGCTTTTTGCACCGGAGTATGGCTATTTATGGAGACTGTTGGAACAAGATATCATTAATCCCATTCAGGCTCGTAGTATCATCCACGGCTTGGTGCATGAAACTCTTTTTGACTTATTGAGTTTACATGAAGGCAATTTTATTTTTGAGTTGGACAAACCGCTAACCCCGCAACTGACTACTATAGAAATTACTCCTCTACTCAACAAAGTTTTCAAACAGGTGCAAGAGTGGAAACTGCTATATCCTTATATTCAGTCTCCCGATCAATGTCCTATATTGACTGATGTTGAGCGTCTGCGTTCCTCTTTGGCTTCTTCTACGGTGGAGAAACTACAGCATTGGGCGGATGGTAAAACTTCCCTGCGTCAGCTGGCTCGTTTCCTTAATCGAGATGTTTTGACACTGGCGAAAGCGATATATCCTTACGTACAGCAGGGTTTGATACATATAGTATCAATTGAAAACAAGTACGTGACACATAACCATTCGAGTTTGCAGCATTCCCAACAAAATCAATCAATAAAAGGCATAGTATGTATTGATGATGCAGCCGTTATTTGCGAGACGGTGCAGTCTATTTTGCAACCCCAAGGCTATAATGCAATCGCCTTTACTAATCCTTTAGAGGCACTCAACCGGGTTTTTCAACTCCAACCGCATTTGATTTTATGCGATATTGTGATGCCCGATTTGGATGGCTACCAACTTTGCGCGATGTTGCGACACACCAGCGCATTTCGCCTCGTGCCGATTATTATGCTTAGTGCTAAAAGTAGCTATATCGATAGAGTTAGGGCAAACATGGTAGGGGCTACAGATTATTTAACAAAGCCTTTCGAGTCAACTGAATTGCTATTGTTAATTAGAAAGTATCTCAATAACCAGTCCGAGCGATCGCCAACTCCTAGAATGCGGTACTTGTTGATTTAAGCAAATATAGGGTAAAAAATATTATCACGAACTGGAATTTAAGCCAATTATCAAAATACTTAGTAAATCCGTGAATAAATAGTTATTTTATACAAGATGATTTGGGGAGATTAGGGAGTGTTCCTACACGGGACATCTACATCGGGAGGTAATGAGACATTTATGAGTACAGTCTTGATTGTGGAAGATAGTATCGCGCAAAGGGAAATGATTACAGACCTCCTAAAAGCAAGTGGCTTGTCAGTCACTCACGCTTCGGATGGACTAGAGGCACTACAGACAATTCAAAGTATTTGTCCCGATTTAGTGGTTTTAGATATCGTCATGCCCCGAATGAATGGTTATGAAGTTTGTCGTCGGCTCAAGTCCGATCCCAAAACTCAAAATGTGCCGGTAGTAATGTGTTCTTCCAAAGGGGAAGAATTCGATCGCTACTGGGGAATGAAGCAAGGGGCGGATGCTTATATCGCCAAACCTTTTCAGCCAACTGAGTTGGTGGGAACAGTCAAACAACTGCTGCGAGGATAAGGATGATTTAGATATGCAGAGCAAACCGGACTTGTTCGGAAGTAGCGGACAAGAGGAGTTCCGTCCGGAATTGGAAGTAGAAAGTAAGGACGGTGAGTTACATTTAAGGTTTTTCATTCCTTCGCATCAGGAGTTTGCACTTCCGGCAACTGGCATTAAGGAGGTAATTGAATTAAGTCCCGATCGAATTACCCCGATTCCTAATGCTTCTCCCTTACTTTTGGGTACTCTAAATTTACGCGGACGAGTAATTTGGGTGGCTGACTTAGGTCAGTTTCTTGGAGAAATAACTCCATTAAATACGGATAGGGCAGAAATTTCAGTAATTGCAATTGAAGAACAAGACACGATAGTAGGCTTAGCAGTTGAAGAAATCGGGGGTATGGATTGGCTTGATGTACAGCATCTAAGTGCGCCTACCAACGTACCGGATAGTATGGCTCCGTTTTTAAAAGGAGAGTGGTTGACAGATGCCCAAAAAACTCGGTGTCTGCTGCTACTCGACCAAATGGCAATTTTACGGAGTGCCCGGTGGGCTGGATAACCGAAAGGAGGCAACAAATGGCACCAAGTATAGATTACGAACAAATGTATCAGCAGGCTTACAAAGCCTACGTAAATCAAAAATATGAAGACGCTGCTAAACTAATTGAGCAAGTAGTGCAGCATTTGACACAAGACCCGAACGTTTTTTTACTGAAGGGACACGTGTATTATGTATTACAAAAGTTTGATATAGCTGAAGAAGCATATCAGGCGGTATTGAATTTAACTAGCGATCCAGAAATTCTTGGTTTTGCTCGTAATGGTTTAGAAAATATCAGCAATTATCAAATTGAGTCGGATGCTCAAAGTTACGAAGTTGACGATGCTCATGCCTCAAATGAGGAAGATAAGCCGATTGAAGATTTGCTCGATTACAGTGCTAGTAGTAATTCGGAGGGCGATAACTTCACTTTTTCTTCTTTCGATAAAAATGAAGACGAAGAAATTACAGGTTTGTTAAACGAATCGTCTTCAAAGAGTCCATTTGATGTAGATTCTGATAGTCAGATATTTGATGCTATACCTAATTTAGAAGAGGATAATTTAGGCGATAATCCTTTTGCTAAAAGTAACGACGGGGAAACCTCAAAACCCGAACTTGAATTACCTTCTTTCTGGCAACAAGATGGCTCAGAAAATAATTCAAAAGAGTCTCAATTGGAATATTCTCCTTTTTCAAATTCAGAAGTAGATAATAGTTCCAAGCAAAATTCGTTTTCACAAACTGAACTACCGCCCAGCAGGAGCTTACAAGAGGAAGATTTATTTTTCGAGGATAATCCTGGAGAGGAAAGTGAAAGCTTTAGTCTACCAACTAATTTTTTTAATGATGAATTTTCAGTAGATAATAGCCAAGTTAAAAATTCTTTCTCAGAAGCAAGTAGTTTAGAAGATGTTCCTCCTAATTTTTCTCAAGAAAAGGCAAATCAAGAAGACTTAGACGAACATAAGCTAGAATCACCAGAAGCTGTAGAATCGCCACAAATTCAGCAGATAGGCGATGACAGTTTTGACTTAGATGCATTTGAAGAAGTCTTTGGTGCTGATGATTTTGCTACTAACAATGAAGATACGAAAAGTATTGCAAAAGCCAGTAATAGCAGCGGCAATAATGCCAACAACATCGAATACTTAGATGATTTTGACGAATTTGATGATTTAGGAAATATTTCAGCATTTGATTTATCGGCGGGAAGCCCAGATTTTTCTAATGTAATGCTTAATTCTGGTTCGCTGCGAACTAATGGTGCTTTAAGCGGCGATAACATTCAAGAAAGCTTACCTCCTAGCGAAATTAGTAGCAGTTCTAATGAGGATGAATTTGGAGACAGTGTAGATGATGTTCCTGTAGAGGAAAGGGATGCAGAACTCTTTAGTATTGCTAATTCCCAAGAAGCGGTTCCAGTTTTTACTCAGAATGATAATACCAAGGTAGAAGCTCAAGTAAATGTCGAACAAGGAGCTTTTGCAGCCTTAGAAAATGCTCCTTTAAAAAACAAACAATGGTTAACTGCTGGAATGGTGGGTGTTGTCTCATCTTTAGTAGTAGCCGTCGTCAGTTTTGCAGCGACAAGTTTTCGTCCGCCAGCAGAGCGAGAACCCATACGTAATACGGGATGGTTAATGGCATTAGCAGCCGGAGCAGCTGGTTTTGCTACCGCAGGAGCAATGGGACACCTGACTCTCAAACAAGTTCGCCGCACGACGGAAGATTTGCAAACGCAGTTCGATTCAGTGTGTAAAGGTAATTTGAGCGCTCAAGCCACAGTTTATTCGGAAGATGAATTCGGGCATTTAGCTGCTAGCTTTAATGAAATGGCACGGGTGATTTTTACAACAACCCATGAAGCTACACGCAAGGCTCAAGAACAGGAAGAAGCCAAAGAAAACTTACAGCGCCAGGTAATTCGGTTGCTTGATGATGTGGAAGGAGCAGCCCGTGGCGATCTAACGGTGCAGGCAGAGGTAACAGCCGACGTACTTGGAGCGGTTGCCGATGCTTTCAACCTGACGATTCAAAACCTCCGGGATATCGTCCAACAGGTAAAGGTTGCAGCAAGAGAAGTTACCAAAGGGGCAACAAATTCCGAAACTTTTGCCAGAGCTTTATCTAGCGATGCTTTACGACAAGCAGAAGAATTAGCCGTAACCCTGAATTCCGTGCAGGTAATGACTGATTCAATTCAAAGGGTAGCCGAAGCTGCTAGAGAAGCCGAAGCAGTAGCCCGCGACGCGAGCGAAATTGCTCTTAAAGGTGGCGAAGCGGTGGAAAATACTGTGGCAGGTATTTTGGAAATTAGAGAAACTGTTGCTGAAACAACTCGTAAGGTAAAACGATTGGCGGAATCTTCCCAGGAAATTTCCAAAATCGTCGCTTTGATTTCTCAGATTGCTTCTCGAACTAACTTGTTAGCCTTAAACGCCAGTATTGAAGCTGCTCGTGCGGGAGAATCGGGACGGGGTTTTGCCATTGTTGCGGATGAGGTACGTCAGCTTGCCGATAAGTCTGCCAAATCTTTGAAGGAAATCGAACAAATTGTGATGCAAATTCAGAGCGAAACCGGCTCTGTAATGACTGCAATGGAAGAAGGTACGCAACAGGTTATTAAAGGTACAAAATTGGCTGAAGAAGCAAAACGTTCCTTGGAAAACATCATTCAAGTTGCGAATCGTATCGATATACTAGTGCGTTCTATTACTACAGATACTGTGGAACAAACGGAAACATCCCGTGCTGTTGCTCAAGTAATGCAGTCGGTGGAATTAACCGCACAGGAAACTTCTCAAGAAGCACAACGAGTATCTGGAGCCTTGCAGCATCTAGTGGGCGTATCCCGCGACTTGATTTCCTCCGTGGAACGTTTCCGAGTGGAAACTGCTGAATCAAGATAAAAAGTTAAGAGTGAGGAGTGATGAGTGAGGAATAAAAATTACACCTCATAACTCGTAGCTCGTAACTTGTAATTCATAACTCATAACTCACAACGACGGCTATACTATGCTACCGGAACAACAACAGCGCATCTTAGGATACTTTATTGAAGAAGCAACAGACCACCTGAATACTATCGAGCAGGGGTTGTTAAATCTTCAGAGTACTCTTAATGACCCGGATTTAATTAATGAGGTTTTCCGGGCTGCTCACTCTATCAAGGGAGGAGCGGCGATGCTTGGTTTGAGTAGCATTCAACGTACCTCTCACCGCCTTGAAGACTGTTTCAAAGTTCTTAAAGATAATCCAGTTAAAATTGACCAAAAGCTGGAATCTTTGTTTCTTGGGGTTTCTGATACTCTCAAAGCGCTATTAGAACATTTAAGCGGACCTTTTGGCTTGACGGAGGAAGCCGCAAATACTTTAATGTCTGAAGCGGAACCAGTGTTTGGTTGGCTCAACGAACATTTGGATAAACTTGTCAAACTATCTACAAGTGGAAATGGCGCTGTTCAAGCTACCGTCAAGAATGCTGCACAGAGGAAGGTAGATGCTGCATCTGGAGATAAAAACAACAGTCAATTCCAAGCAGAAGTCTTGAATAAACTGCGGCAGATATTGCAATTGTTTAAGCAGCCAGCAACACCTGAAAACCGGCAAAGTCTTCAGGAATGTACGGACTATTTAGCCGAATTGGGCGATAATCGCAATTTATCCTGCTGGAGTAATTTGTGTCGTTCGGCTACAAGGGCTATTGGTGATGAAGAAAATACCTATTTGACTTTAGCCAAAATTGTTATTACCGAAATTAAACAAGCGCTAGAGTTAGTATTAAAGTTTAGAGAAAATGAAATTGTCGTTAGCGAGCAATTAGAAGCATTAGTACCGATCGCAGAAATTGAGTTATTAGAAATAGATATCGACATTGATGAACCCGACACGGAATTACTTGTCAAGTCAGAAGTAGCAGAAGTAGATAATTATCAAGAAGCTGTTGCGGAGTCGGCTTTATTTTTAACGGACGCTAATGCAGTCGATGATGTTCAAGTAGCAGCCGATCGCGTTGAAGCAGAAAATAATATTACAGATTTATTTGAATTATCCGAGCAAATTGATAATAATATTGATGATAATCTTGACCGCGATGCGCTGACAGTAATTCACGAATTAGATATTCACGGACCAGAAGTAGGGATAGCCGAATTAAATACTCTTGCCGATTTATTTGAAGGCGAGTCTCCGGAACTTGATGCAACTTGGCAACAAGAAGAAGTTCTTGATTTAAAAGCTGCAAACGCTGAAAAAGGCGATGTAGAAGCCAATATTGAAAAATCCTTAGAAACCGATCGCGAATTTGAAGATTTTCTCTCGTTTGAAGAGGAAACTAATAAAGACGATCCAACAATTGCAAAAGAAGAAATGACGATCGTGCAGTTGTTTGGCGAAGACTTTTTAGAATCAGATTTAGAAAATTTAAAAGATACTCATGGCAAAAATTTCAACGAGCAAAGCGATGAAGAAATTAACGATTTACTCGAACTTGGTTTTGATGGCGACGAACGAAATTACGCTGAAGATGAGTTAAATTCGCTTTTCGGTGAAACTGATTCTAGCAAAGAGCGATCGGATAATTACTCAGATGGTTTTGACGATTTAAATCAAACATTTAGTTTTGAAAATTTATTTGCAGAAGCTGCTGAGGATACGGTAGAAGATGCAGCACAAGAAATATTTGAATTACCAAGCTTTGATGAGGTTGGTTTAGACACTATATTTGGCGAATTTGAAAAACCCGAATCAGATGAAGATGGCGGTGATTTATTTGATGATTTCTCAGATGAATCGATAGATAATTCCGGTAATATCTGGGAAAAAACGCAAATTATATCTCACGAAGATGTGGCAAAAGCATTAGAGGAAAATCTAATTGAAGCTACTACTTCTGAAGATATTTTTGCCGAAAATGATTCAAAGCCAGTAGATTTTGTAGAAGATTCAGATATTCATCTTCCCAACGTATCTGAATTTGATTCATTGTTCTCAGGGGATGATGTAGATGATTTATTGGAATTAGCGTTGAGTGGGGAGGAAGGCGTTTTTGATAATGCTGATGATGGTGTATTTACTCTTGAAGTAGATAACGATGATTCTGGGCAGCAATCATCTGTAGTAGAAGAAGATTTGTTTGCTATCTCCGAAGAACCCGATAACTTATTTGCAGCAGATAACGATGATTCCGAGCAACAATCATCTGTAGAAGAAGAATTATTAGCTATCTCCGAAGAACCCGATAACTTATTTGCAGCAGATAGCGATGATTCCGAGCAGCAATCATCTGTAGAAGAAGAATTATTAGCTATCTCCGAAGAACCCGATAACTTATTTGCAGCAGATAGCGATGATTCCGAGCAGCAATCATCTGTAGAAGATTTATTTGCTATCTCCGAAGAACCCGATAACTTATTTGAAGCAGATAGCGATGATTCTCAATTTGAAATTTCAGAGAATCATGATTCGAGCAATGATTCTCAATTACAATCGCCTTTTGAGTTGGAAACACAAGAGGTAAACGCAAGTAATAATGCACCAGAAGATTTAGATGTCGCAGCTAATACCCAAGCGCAACTAGTTGATGATTTGTTTGCTCAAGATATTCCTTTAGATGAGGAAATTAGTTTACAAGCAACATCAAAAGAAGAGGAAATTACCTTTTTACCTTTTTCTCAGGTAAACGATCGCAATGTCGCAGAAGTTCCTTCATCAAGCATTGACGAAACTCACCCCGAATCGGTAGCAGAAAAAGAATTACAGCAAGAATCTGAAGAAATACTAGATGATTTTTCTCAGTTAGAATCTTTGCTCGAACAGGAACAAGTTGAAACGATCGCAAATAATGATTTTATCCCAGATGCAGAATTTGCGGCTTTGGCAGATTTGCTCGTTCCCGATAACCCTCCACAAGCAGATACATCCGCCACTGCAAATACTGAAGCTACGACAGGTACAAGTGATGAATTTGGCGATTTAGAAAAACTACTAGAACAAGCTAATACATCAATACCTCGTACAAACAAGGTTAAAGCGACTTCTCCCAAAACTACTCGTAGCGCCAAAAGCGAGCAATTAATGCGGGTTCCCGTAAAGCACTTGGATAACCTGAGTAACTTGGTTGGGGAATTGGTGGTAAATCGCAACACTTTGGAACAAGACCAAGAAAGAATGCGACAATCGCTTGATAACCTGCTGCATCAGGTACAAAATTTATCCGATGTCGGTGCGAGGATGCAGGAACTTTACGAGCGTTCCTTATTGGAAGCATCTTTGTTAGCTAGTCGCAGAGATACCAGCGGATTTGGTAGTTATAGTACCAATAGTGACATGGGTTTCAGCGAATTAGAAATGGATCGGTTTACTCCTTTTCATACCCTGTCCCAAGAAATGATTGAATTGATTGTACGGGTAAGAGAATCAGCGAGTGATATTGACTTTGTTGTAGAAGAAAACGAACGAGTTGCGCGTCAATTTCGTCAAGTAACTTCACAACTGCAAGAAGGAATAACGCGATCGCGAATGGAAGCGTTTTCTCAGGTAACAACTCGTTTGGAACGAGGAGTGCGGGATAATTCGATTAAGTGCGGTAAGCAAGTGCAGTTGCTTATTGAAGGGCAAGATACTTTAATCGATAAAATGATTCTTCAGCATTTAAGCGATCCATTGACTCATCTACTTAATAATGCGATCGCTCATGGGATTGAAACTCCTGAAGAAAGAGAATCAAAAGGTAAACCGCAGCAAGGAACAATCAAAATTCGCGCTTTCCACCAAGGTAATCAGACTATTATTTCTGTAAGCGATGACGGTGCTGGCATCGATGCCGAGAAAGTTAAGAATAAAGCTGTCAAAGTTGGTTTAATTACCCCCCAAGAAGCAAAAATTATCTCCCCGATGGAAATATACGAGCTGTTATTCCATTCCGGTTTTAGTACCAAAGATGAAGCGGATCAGCTTGCAGGGCGCGGTGTTGGAATGGACGTAGTTCGCACTTCTATCAGTGAAATCCGTGGGACAATTAATACGGATTCTAGTTTGGGCAAGGGAACTACATTTACTATCCGCTTACCGCTAACGTTAAGTATTTGTAAAGCTTTGTCTTGCGTCTCGGATAAAGCTAGAATTGCCTTCTCTATGGATGGTGTGGAAGATACTCTGGATATGCCACTCAAGGAGATTCAGGATGGTATTGATGGTAAAAAATATATATTCTGGCGCGATACAAAATTACCTTTCCGTCCTCTCTCAGAGTTATTAACATTTAACCGTTTGCTAAGTCGCGGTAACGTTTATGGCGGTAACAGAGATGACGACATGGTTTCCGTAATTATAGTCCGCTCTGCAAATACTATGATTGCGCTGCAAATTGACCAAGTTTTAAGCGAACAAGAAATCGTAATTAAACAATTTGAAGGACCCGCACCCAAGCCCATCGGTGTAGCAGGTGCTACCGTGCTTGGGGATGGTCGAATCATGCCGATTGTTGACGTATTAGAATTGATCGACATCTTCGAGGGACGTACATCCAGACAAAGCAGCGTCAGCCTTTGGGATCAAAAGGATACACTTGTACCCGTAGAACCCGTTGAGGCGAAAATTGACCCCACAGTACTCATTGTTGATGACTCGATTACAGTCCGCGAGTTGCTTTCACTCACCTTTAGTAAAGCAGGTTATCGCGTCGAACAAGCCCGCGACGGACAAGAAGCCTGGGATAAATTGCGTTCCGGCTTACCTTGCGATATCGTATTTTGCGACATCGAAATGCCCCGCTGTGACGGTTTAGAATTGCTATCGCGCATCCAGAAAAACCCCGATTTGAACGATTTACCGATCGCCATGCTGACTTCCCGTGGTGCCGATAAACACAGACAAATGGCAATTCAACTAGGTGCGAGCGGGTACTTTACCAAGCCGTATTTAGAAGAAGCTTTACTAGAAGCTGCCGTTAGAATGCTTAAGGGTGAGAAATTAGTTGCTAGTAGTTAGGATCACCGGAGTTAAGAATTAGGAGTTATTAAATTTTGGGTTTTTTATAGAGACTTAGCAATTACCAATTACAATCTTCCTATTTTCTCAGACTTCTAATCATGAGTAAAATAATTTATCTAGCCAATCCCTATGGATTTTCCCAACAACAGAAAGAACTACTGCTACCTCCTATCGGCAAAAAACTAAAATTTTTGGGAGCAGAAGTTTGGGAACCATTTGAACGGAATAACCAACAGGATTTTTCAAAACCGGGTTGGGCTTATAAAATTGCTAGAGCGGATTTGGATGATGTGAAAAACTGTGATGGTATATTCGCTATTGTCAACGGTACACCTCCTGATGAAGGGGTAATGGTCGAACTAGGTATTGCAATAGCACTCAATAAAGCTATTTTTCTGTTTCGAGACGACTTTCGTAAATGTACCGATAGCGAAGTTTATCCACTCAATCTTATGCTGTTTGCTGGATTACCGGAAGTCGGTTGGGAAAATTATTATTTTACTTCGGTTGAAGAAATTGATTCTAAAGACAAAGCTTTATATAAATGGCTATGTGAGAATTAAAATATAAATATTCTCGGCTCATCCGTACAAAGGGATGCTAAAAAAAGAATAAATTAGGGAGTAGGTTGGGTTAGACAGGAAAACTAGATTTGATTGTAACGAGAATCTTCATTTATCGTGTCGTAACCCAACACCACTATTTTAAGTAAATTACAAATTTTTGATAGCAGGAGATTGCTTCCTCGATCGTAATCACTGCGATCGCGTTCTTCATATTAAATTAAAAATTTTAAGCACGAAATGCGTTTAACTCAACTTACATATAATTTTTTCCCATATTTTCTGATATTCGGGCAATAAATCAGAAAAATTCGTAAAAATGAATTTCTTATGTATATCATTGAGAGACGTTATGGACGATAACGTACTTGCTCTATGTGTTTGAAATTCAACCCCCAAGTCTGAATGAACAAACTGTTTAAGCCTCTGCCTAAATTTTTAATTATTTTCTTGACAACAGTTATTATTTGTACATTTTTGTACCATGTAAATGTACCTTCTTCCCAAACAAACATGAGTGCTGAAGTAAAACTGAACTACCCAGATAGTCGTAAAGGCGAACAAGTTGATAATTACCACGGTACGGAAGTTGCAGATCCTTACCGTTGGTTAGAAAATCCCGATTCTGAAGAAACTATTGCTTGGGTAAAAGCGCAAAACAAAGTTACTTTTAATTTTTTAGAGAAAATCCCGGCTAGAGACGATATAAAAAAACGTTTGACGAAGTTATGGGATTATGAAAAATACGGGGTTCCTTTTCAGGAAGGGAATCGCTACTTTTACTTTAAGAACGACGGTTTACAAAATCAAAGCGTTTTGTATACTCTAAGAAATCTCGATGATGAACCAAGTGTTTTATTAGATCCGAATAAACTATCAGTTGACGGTACCGTTGCACTTTCAGGTATATCTATTAGCGATGATGGTAAATATTTAGCTTATGGTATATCAATTGCTGGTTCTGATTGGCAAGAATGGAAAGTAATAAATATTGAAACGGGCGAAGATTTAAAAGATAATTTAAAGTGGATAAAATTTTCCGGTGCTTCTTGGACAAATGACAGCAAAGGTTTTTTCTACAGCGGCTACGATGAACCAAATGAAAAAACAAAGTTAGAAGACGTTAATTACTATCAAAAGCTTTACTATCACCAATTAGGTCAACCTCAATCGAAAGACACTTTAATTTACGAACGTTCCGACGAAAAAGAATGGGGATTCAATGGTGGCGTTACCGAAGATGGACGTTATTTAATAATTTCAGTTTGGTTGGGAACTGATTCTAAAAACTTAGTTTTTTACAAGGATTTAACTAATCCATCAAGCGAAGTTGTTGAATTAATCAGCAAGTTTGAATCATCTTACAGTTTAATTGATAACGACGATAATCTGTTGTATTTCCAAACAGATTTGAATGCATCAAGAGGCAGAGTCATTGCCATCGATATTAAAAAACCAGAACCGAAAAATTGGCAAGAAATCATTCCTCAAACTCAAGAAACATTAGAAAGTGTCGGAACTCTTAACAATCAATTTGTTGCCGAATATCTTAAAGATGCTCGCAGTCAAATTAAAATTTTTGAAATTAACGGTAATTTTGTCCGAGAAGTCGAATTACCCGGTATTGGTTCCGTAGGTGGTTTTAATGGCAAACGTGAAGACACCGAAACATTTTATATATTCACCAGCTTTACCACACCTGGAACTATCTATCGCTACGATATGGTAACTGGAAAAAGTACAGTTTATCGCCAGCCAGAAGTAGATTTTAACGCCGATAATTACGAAACCAAACAGATTTTTTACAAAAGCAAAGATGGTACTCAAGTACCGATGTTTATCGTCCATAAAAAAGGAATTAAACTAGATGGAAATAACCCCACATTCCTTTACGGTTACGGCGGTTTCAATATCTCCTTAACACCAACCTTTTCAGTTAGCAGCTTGATATGGATGGAAATGGGTGGAGTTTACGCCATACCTAATATACGTGGTGGTGGTGAATACGGTGAAGAATGGCATCAAGCGGGAATCAAAGATAAAAAACAAAACGTCTTTGATGACTTTATTAGTGCGGCAGAATGGTTGATAGATAACGGTTATACGAAATCCGAGAAATTAGCGATCGCCGGTGGTAGTAATGGTGGATTATTGGTAGGAGCCTGCATGACACAGCGTCCAGATTTATTCGGTGCAGCTTTACCAGCAGTAGGAGTATTAGATATGTTGCGCTTCCATAAATTTACCATTGGTTGGGCTTGGGTTCCCGAATACGGCTCCTCGGAAAATCCCGAAGAATTCAAAACGCTTTATGCTTACTCACCTTTGCATAACTTGAAAGTGGGAACAGCTTATCCCGCAACAATGATAACTACAGCAGATCATGACGATCGCGTCGTACCCGCTCATAGTTTTAAATTTGCCGCAGCACTGCAAGCAGCCCACGACGGAGAAGCACCAGTTTTAATAAGAATAGAGACAAAAGCTGGACATGGTGCGGGTAAGCCTACGACGAAGATTATTGAAGAAGCAGCCGATAAATGGGCTTTTTTGGTTAAGACATTGGGGATTGAAGGAGTTAGTTTTTAGTTCGTAATTTGTAGAGACGCGATATATCGCGTCTCTACAGTTGTCGGGTGCGTTATGGATATTTTTCCTGACGCATCGTGATTTTATTTCTTCTTACCAAAATTTTAAAAAAACCTTACTAGACGCTAAGAGCGCTGAGGAAAGAACTAAAGAGAGATGGCTAATTTTAAAGTTAATTTTTCCCAGATTACGACTGAAACTCCTATCTTGGAAAATATTGCAGCGGAGTATCAAGAAATTAAGAAGCAGTTTAATCGCGCTCAAAGTCTAAACCAACGGCAAACCGTCATTCAGCAGTGGGATAATTTGCGCCGACAAATTAGCACTTGGGGTGAGTTGACACAACTAAAGTTTTACCAAAATACGCAAAATGAAGCTTTTAAAAACGCTTTAGAGTATTACAATCAGCTAACACCAGCATTAACAGAGTTAGAAATCAACTTCAAACGCTATTTAATTGAAAGTCCCCATCGATTGGAGTTAGAACAAAGTTTAGGACAACATATATTCTCGTTATGGGAGTCGGATATAACGACTTTCGAGCCAGCAATTGCAGCAGATTTAGTCAAAGAGTCAAGGTTAACCGCAGAGTATACAGAATTATTAGCTTCTGCTGAACTCAATTTTCGGGGAGAAACGGTCAATCTATCAAGCATTTTACGCTACACGCAGGATGGCGATCGCGATATTCGACATCAAGCAGAGCAAGTTCGCGCAAGCTTCTTTGAACAACATCAAGAACAACTTGATTGCTTGTTTGATGATTTAGTAAAACTTCGTCATCGGATGGCACAAAAATTAGGCTATGAGAACTACATATCTTTGGCTTATCGTCAATTGCGGCGGATTGGCTACAATCAATCTGACATCGAACGCTTCCGAAAGCAGATTGTTCGAGAAGTTGTTCCCTTAGCAAAGGTTTTAATTGAGCAACAAGCCAAGCGATTGAACCTAGATAAAATCTATTTCTGGGATGAGGCAGTTTTTGATAAGAGAGGTAGTCCAGTTCCTTTGGGCAACCATGATTGGATGTTAGCGCGTGCCCAAGAGATGTTCGATACCATGAATCAGCCGCTGGGTGACTTTTTCCGAATGATGGTAGAGTGTGACTTGCTTGATTTGCAAACCCGCCCAGGTAAGGGAGCAGGGGGATTTTGTACGAGTTTCCCTAGCTATGGCGTTCCTTATATTTTTGCTAACTTTAACGGCACTAAGGATGATGTACAAGTGTTTACTCATGAAATGGGACACGCTTTTCAAGCTTGGCAAAGCCGTCACTTGCCGATTATTGACTATTTATGGTCTACTTCAGATGCCGCAGAAATTCATTCGATGAGTTTAGAATTTCTAACCTACTCGCAAATGGAACGTTTTTTTGGCGAGCAAGCCAATCGCTTTCGACTTTCTCATTTGATTTGGACGGTGTTATCACTTCCATATGGTGCAATGGTTGACCATTTTCAACACTTAATTTATGCTCAGCCAGAAATATCTCCGCAACAAAGGCATAAAATATGGCAAGAATTGGAAGCTGAGTATATTCCCTGGCGACGTTATGGAGATTTAAATCAGTTGAATCAAGGTAGACTTTGGCAGGAACAACAACACATTTACTGTATGCCGTTCTACTTTATCGACTATGCCTTAGCTGCCTGTTGTGCTTTACAGTTTTGGGTTAAAGCAGAACAAGATTATCAAAGTACGTTATTCGATTACATTAATTTGTGTAAGCTTGGTGGAACAATGCCATTTCAGGAACTGCTTCAATCAGTAAAGCTTATTTCTCCCTTTGAACCTGGTGCGTTAACTCAAGTTGTATCGACAGTTAGTTTGTAGGTTGGGTTAGGCACAAACAAGATAATAATTGAAACGATTAATATGATTTTTTTACCCACACAATTTGTTGTCGTGTCTAACCCAACCTACTGACTTTACGAAAAAAATCAACAAAAATTGGTAAATACCCGGAGTTAAACAAAAGTAGGTTAACTGCATATTGGAATAAAGATTTATAAATTAATAATGAAAAAGTTTATCTTTGCAGTATTTAGCCTATTATGTGCTTTTTCTCCTGCTACCGCATCTGCCAGAAAGCCTGTCATGCCTATCGTTGTATCCCAGAGCGGTGAGTTTTTAGGACTTGTATTTAATAATGAATACGATGCGAAATCAATTTGCAACCAATATGGAAAGTATGGCAGTCCATATGCACAAACAATATTTAATAAGTATGGGACTCATGGTGGTGAATATTCCGATACTGGTGCATATAACCCACGAGCAAAAAACCCACCAATAGTAATTGTTAATAATCAGGTAGTTGGTTTTGTTACCAAGAATCCGCAATTTGGTAAGGCTAGAATTGATCCAGATATTTTGTTGGTACAAGCTTGCGGCAGATAAAAATTCTCCTTTTTCCCTACCGTATACGTAATCTTTCATCCTTGAGAGACGTAAAATTTTACGTCTCTACATCTTTTTTAGCTAGTAGTTTGGCTTCACGGCACTTTGAAGATAATAATTGAAACGATTAAAGCGCTTATTGTGCCGTAACCCAACATTTATTGTCGGTATATCGCAATATCCTAAATATAATCAAATATCGTTTATCCACAGATGTAATGTTGGGTTACGACACGATTAATATTAATTTTTTTTACCTACACAATTTGTTTTCGTGTCTAACCCAACCTACTGACTAAAAGATTAGTTAAAAATAGAAATTATGTGAATACATGACACCCTAAACATCGGCTTAGTTGGCTTCTCTGTCGTAATAAATTCCTCTACATCGAGTGATAATGCAGCAGCAATGTGCAGTGCATCCATAGCAGCTAAACCATATTGACAACCAATATCATAAGCATCTTGTATCACTTTTTCTAAGTCATTAGCCCAGTAGCTTACAGCACTAAAGAATTCTTCATAGAATTGAACTTCTTCAGTTTGCTTATGATAAATTGCTTTAGGAATTATTTCTAACTTAACAAATTCACTCGACGCAAATTGACGGTTTGAATCTCCCAGAACTCCCAAAGCTTTCTCTGCAATTCTACCCACACCATCTGTTGCACTTAGTAATACCCCTGAATCAATATAAGTTAAAATCATTCCTCTCTACCCTGTAAACCACCTCTACGACTAGCAAGTTCTTTTGCTATTCCTTCTTCATCTAATAAAGGTTTACCAGAAGCAACTATCTTTGTACGAATTTTTCGTAAACGTTCTCCCAAAGAAGCTTTATTGACAGAATTTTTATCGTAAAGAAATTCCACAAAATCTAAAACTTCCTCTTGTTTTTCTTTGGGTAAAGAACGCCACTTTGCTAATAAATCTTGTTCTGGACTCATAATGACAACGTTTGGATAATAAGTCATTTATCGTTCTATTCAACTTCATTTTATAGCTAGTAGGTTGGCTTCACGGCACTTTGAAGAGAAGAAAACGGATTATTATAACTATCTCACAACAACCCTGCCGATTCATACAACCGCTTCACCAAAGCGACAATCTTCTCACCATACTGCGGATCTGCCTCCCATCTCCCCGATAAATCCGTCACCAAAGGCGCTATACCCCGCGTCACAAACCGAAATCTCGGATCTACAGTTTCCTGCGCTAAAGGTTCCAAACTGGCGTAAGCTTTTAAATGCTGAATATGAGCGCGAACTCCAATCCTAGCGCTAGGGAAACTTGCCACTTCGTTTCCACCACCAATAGTTGCTAATCCTGCAAAGTTATTTTGTTGGGGTTTAATATCATCTCCAAAGCGTAAAAATCCCGTTTCTAAACACATTTGACAAAAAGCAATATCGTGATTTACTCCTTCAATTGCGGCTTCTTCTCGATATAGTTTTGGTATATCTGGAAATTTAACTAAAGCGTCTTGATTGTTATCTCTTAAAAATATTTGTAACTGTACTTCTGAAGTTGCACCACGTGACATTATTTGAGTAATTTGACCGGGACAAATGACCAAGTTTGAGCGTAAAACTACGGTGCGAGTGGCAGCATCCCAACCAATTGATACATTAAATTCTCGCAGTTCGATCGCTTTAACGTAAACTACTCTGCGGTAGCTCAGACGACGCACGTTAGGAGCTTTTGATAAATCAATCCTTAATCTATCTACTAAATCGATAGGAATATAGGCATTACCGTTAACTACTATTCCTTGTTCTTGATAAGTTTGCCCGTTAATTTTAATATTTACTGAAGGATAAGTTGGTTGAGGTGCGGGAGTAGGTGTAGGGCTGGGGCTGGGGCTAGGAGAACCTGGATCGATCGCCCGCGCCCAAGCTGCGATGCCATCGGCTATACCCACCGCAAATTCTCGACGACGGTTTTGTAACAAAGCACGATCTTCCGGGCTGCTCAAGAAAATCACCTGCATTAATAACGATGCGATCGCCACCTCACGAGTAAACATCAACCGCCCCATACCAGTTGATGTATCCGGCTTCACCCCCCGACTATTTAATTGCGGAACTCTGCGTAAAAGCCCCATTAACAGCATTTCGGCATTGCTTTTACGTTCTTCGTTATTCGCAATATAGTAGACGCTAGCGCCGTTTACAAAAGGGCTAGCAGCAGCATCTGCCTGAATCTCCACCGCCACATCATTACGACGAGCGCGAGAATTTATCCATTGAACACTCGCTCTAGCACTCAAAGAATCGGGAACCGAAAGAACTTCAAACCCACGCGCCCTTAATTCCGTTAAAATTAAATCCCGCAGAAAAATCATTTCCTTAGCTTCAGTCGTGCCCCCAGCAATAGAACCCGGATCGATACCGCCTGCTTCCTTACCTCCGTGCCCTGCCGAAATAAAAATACGTCCCATCGTCAGTATTTCCTCTGAATAAAAGTTATCGTAAAAGATTGTTTACAACATTTTCGGTACTGGGGACAAGCATATAATATTTATGAAATCGGAATTGTTTGATATAGGGTATTGGGCATGGGGATAAGGAGAGAGGGGGAAGAGGGGGTAGAGGGGCAAGAGGGGGTAGAAAATTCTTAACTCTTAATTCCTAACTCCGGTGGTCCCAACTCTTCACTCCTAACTCTTAATTCTTAACTCCAACTCCGGTGGTCCCAACTGCTCACTGCTCACTGCTCACTGTTAACTGATTATGCAAATCCCTCGCTTGCACCAAGATACGATTGATGAAGTTAAACAACGGGCTGACATTGTTGATGTCGTTTCCGAACGAGTTGTTTTACGCAAGCGCGGTAAGGATTTTTTAGGGTTGTGTCCTTTCCATAATGAAAAAACTCCCAGCTTCAGCGTCAGCCCTAGCAAGCAGATGTATTACTGTTTTGGCTGTCAAGCTGGGGGGAATGTGTTCAAGTTCATCATGGAGTTGGATAAACGCTCTTTTGCTGAAGTTGTATTAGATTTAGCACGGCAATATCAAGTACCCGTACAAACCTTTGAACCCGAACAGCGGCAAGAGTTACAGCGTCAAATATCGGAACGCAAACAAGTATACGAAATCCTTGAAGTGGCTTCGCGTTTTTATCAACATGCTTTATGGCAACCAAGTGGGGAAGCTGCGCTATTATATCTCCAGCAACAGCGTAAATTAACAGATGAAACTATCAAGGAGTTTCAGTTAGGTTATGCTCCCGTTGGTTGGGACATTTTGTATAGTTATTTGGTGGAAGATAAGCGCTATCCGGTACAGTTATTAGAAAAGGCTGGTTTAATTAAACCGCGTTCGGAAGGTAGGGGTTATTATGATGCTTTTCGCAACCGTTTAATGATTCCCATTCACGATATTACTGGGAAAGTAATTGCTTTCGGCGGTAGAACTTTAGGGGAAGATAAACCTAAATATTTAAATTCACCGGAAACGGAAGTTTTTAGTAAAGGTAAAACTTTATTCGGATTAGATAAAGCGAAGGAAGGTATTTCCCAATTTGACCAAGCTGTGGTTGTAGAAGGATATTTTGATGCGATCGCTCTCCATGCAGTTGGTATAAAAAATGTTGTGGCTTCTTTGGGTACGGCTTTAAGTATTGAACAAGTTCGTTTGGCTATGCGTTACAGCGATTCCAAACAGTTAATCCTCAATTTTGATGCGGATAAAGCCGGAACTATCGCCGCAGAAAGAGCAATTGGTGAAGTTGCAGATTTAGCTTATAAGGGTGAAGTTCAGTTAAAAATTCTCAATATTCCCGATGGTAAAGATGCCGATGAATATTTATTTAATCATACATCAGAAGATTATCAGCAATTATTAGCAAATGCGCCTTTATGGTTGGATTGGCAAATAGAACAAATTACTAAAGATGCGGATTTGAAACAAGCTACAGATTTTCAAAAAGTCTGTCAGCAAATGGTTAAGTTATTAAAAAATATAGCTAATCCCGATACGCGAAATTATTATGTTTCTTACTGTGCGGAAATATTAAGTTTGGGAGATTCTCAACTGATTTCGTTACGAGCGGAAAATTTATTAACTCAAATTGCTCCTCAGAATAATAGAGAACGGGGAGGAAGTTATAATAAAATTTATACTAAAAGTTATACTCCATCTTCAAACGGCTATCGTCAAGAAAATAATTCTACTACTGTTCTGAATCCAATTGTAAAAACAGAACATAGCCTTTTAGAAGAAGCAGAATCTTTGTTATTACTAATTTATTTACATTCGCCAGAATACCGTAAATCGATTGGCGATACTTTAGAAGAAAAAGATTTGCAGTTTAGCTTATCTCACCACAGATTTTTATGGCAACAGATTATAGATATTTCGGATAATAATTCATCCGCAGAATTAATTTCTACTTTACAAGATAGATATTTAGAATTTCCCGAACAAATGGAAATGATATCGCATTTATTCCATTTAAACGAAACAGCCCAAAAGCAAATTATTCGCACTCCCCAAGTTATTTTAAGAGCAACTCTGAGCATGGAAAGAGTATTGCGAGAAAAACGCTACCGTCATTTTCGCGAACTTTGGGAAAGAACTAATTCAGAAACCGAAGCCAAACAATCGCAATCCTATTATCAAGCTTTTATGGATGAAAAACAGCGATTAAGCGAATTAGATAAACAGCGGTGTTTTAATGTGGGAGAGTTTTAATAATTTTGTCGGGTGTGTTACGGTGCGATCGCAATTCTAATTATCACAAAATATATTTTCGCGGCTAACGCACCATTATGTTGTATTTACGCAAAATTAAACGGTGCGTTGCGCTTTGCGACAACACACCCTACAAACTACCAATCTATTTAATATCTTATGGCGAATGCACCATTATGTTATGTATACGCAAAATTTAAAGGTGCGGTGTTTACCCCAAAATATCGGTATGAAGCGCTAAAGCGCAACTACGAACTTATTTAACTACAATACAAAGTATCGCGGGTATCTCTTCCTGTGGTGGAATTGGTGCCTTTGGCTAATTTACATAACTTGTCTTGTTCGTCTTTACGTAACAACACATCGGTAAAATCGGCACCATCGATAATCGCGCCGTCAAATCTGGCGTTGGATGCAAATGCACCTTCTAATACTGCATTCGTTAAATCTGCTTTTATTAAACGTGCGGAATCTAAAGTCGCATATCTCAGGTTGGCATTCCTTAAATTTGCTGACTCCAAATTAGTGGCAAAAAATCTTACGCCCTGCAAATTAGTATTACTAAAGTTGCTATCGCGAAGATTTGCTTTGGTAAAACTAGAATCTGTTAAATCCTGCCCGGAAAAATCAGCTTCAATTAATATTTCTTTGTTGTAATCCAATGCAAAAGCTTGGGGAGTTAGACTTGATGGCAAGATACACATTCCCCAAAATAATAAACTAAGTATACTAACCTTAATCCAGTTGCTTTTAGTAAAAATCACGATCGTTTAACTGCTCATGGCAAACTATTCTTCCTCACATTATCCCGATATCGGCACTTTAGGTGAAGACTTAGTAGCTCAGTGGCTGCAATCTACAGGTTGGATAATTCTGCATCGTCGCTGGCACTGCCGTTGGGGAGAAATTGATATTATTGCCCAAAGGGAAGATGATTCGGGCACGGTTATATTAGCATTCGTGGAAGTCAAAACCCGCTCTCCAGGTAATTGGGATGAAGGCGGAAGAATGGCGATCGCATCTAAGCAAGCTAAAATTTGTCGCACTGCTGCGATGTTTCTGGCAAAATTTCCCACATTCGCAGATTATGCCTGCCGATTTGATGTAGCCATTGTTTGTTGTCAGAGAAAAATAACTAAGACAAATGCTAAAGCAAGTTTATCCGCATCGGGATATTATTTAACATTAGAAGAATACATTCCCGCAGCATTTGAATATTTAATTGACAATGAGTAATATTGGTGATATATAAAACTTGCAACAATTACAGATTATCAATTAATAACTACTCGATTGTAATAGCAGCAATAATCAAGCTAGGGTTTCGGGACAATAACCCAAGCCTCTAACAAATTGTTGCCGGAATGCTTCAATTTCTTCTTTGTCGGGGCTACCGTGAGAAACAATAGCCACTTGATAGCGACGCATAACTTCAACAGGATTTTGTTGCGCTTCTAGACTCCAAAGTGCCATTTGCACTCGCATTGGAGGTTCGTAGCGAATTCCTAGTTCATTTAAAAAAGCCCGAACATCGCCATCTAAATCTGGCGAAATCTGATAATCAAGCTTGACTCTAACCACCCAACCATCAATTTGATGAATTACGGTGATAAAGGAAACAGGAATCCGGGGTCTAGCGTGCAAATATTGAACTACTCTTAAAGTCAAGCTGGCATTTGCCAGGTAATACAAGTATTCCATCTTGGTACTTAGGATCAAAGCCAATCTTACATATCTATTATTGATATATAGACCTATGCATTCGGTAGGGTAGAAGCCCCCGTTTTTAGATGGGGAGGTTTACCCAATTTTTATTGTAAAATTTGCGTATTACTTAAAATTCATTCTAAAGCAGGATGCTCAATCTCACTTAGGGCTAATAGTCTAGATTTTTTTTATAAACTATAGTATTAACTTTTTTTTGTTAACAAACCTAAATATAAATGCAGCAACCACCTCCAATAGAAAAATCCAATTCTTCTGCGTCGGGGATCGAATCATCGCAAGGCGTTAACTCTTCAAGTCAGATTAATACAGATGTTAATTTAGACCGTTCCCTTGATGGATATGATTATAATTTACCTCCAGAACTTATTGCTCAAAATCCTGCCGTTCCTAGAGATAGTTCGCGTTTATTAGTAGTAGATTCTCTTGATACTGATATCCAAAGTATACATTCACATCGAATTTTTCGAGATTTACCAGTGATTCTTCGTCCGGGGGATTTATTAGTGATGAATGATACAAAAGTCATACCGGCGAGACTTTACGGACGTAAATCTACCGGAGCGCAGATAGAAGTTTTATTATTAGAAGAGAAACAGCATAATTGTTGGTTGGCTTTAGTTAAACCAGGAAAGCGGTTTAAACAAGGTAGCGAGATTATTTTTGAAGCCAAGGAAGATAGTTTAGAACCGATAAAGCAGTTAATTGCTACGGTTTTAGAGACAGACGAAGCGACAGGAGGGCGGTTGCTGCAATTTGATTTACCTCCCTCAATATCTTTGATACAGCTATTAGATGCATTTGGTGAAGTACCATTACCGCCTTACATCACAACGAGTAATGCCGAAAGCCAACAATACCAGACAGTTTACGCCGAAAATCCCGGAGCAGTTGCAGCACCGACAGCGGGATTGCATTTTACTCCTGAGTTATTAGAAAAATTGCAGGAAACCGGCATCGATCGAGCTTTCATCACCTTACACGTGGGAGTAGGTACATTTCGTCCCGTAGAAGTAGAAGATGTAACAACCCATGAAATGCATAGAGAATGGATTGAAGTATCGGCACAAACAGTAGAGAAAATCCGCGATACCAAAGCCAAAGGTGGAAGAATTATCGCAGTAGGAACAACAGCAGTACGTGCATTAGAAGGAGCGGCGAAAGCAGGAGAAGGGGAATTACAGCCATTTTGTGGCGAAACCAACTTATTTATATATCCGGGTTATGAGTGGAAAGTAGTAGAAGGATTGATTACCAACTTTCATTTACCGCGATCGAGTTTACTGATGTTGGTAAGCGGATTAATTGGAAGACAAAGATTATTAAACCTATATCGGGAAGCGATCGCATCTAGATATCGTTTTTATTCCTTCGGTGATGCGATGTTGATTTTACCGGAATCAGCGAACAATTATCAATGAACAATTATCAAAGGGGATTGGGCATTGGTAATTGGGCATGGGGAATGGGGCATGGGGCATGGGGGATTGGGCATTAGACATTTTAGGCATCGGGAAATAAGATCAAGTAGTGCGAGCATCTTGCTCGCTGGTCATATAGGCTGGTCATATAGATAGCGAGCAAGATGCTCGCACTACTAACTTTTGTCCCCTTGTCCCCTTGTCTCCTTGTCCCCTTGTCTCCCCATCTCCCCATCTCCCCATCTCCCCATCCCCCTCTCCCAAAAAAAATTACCAAAGAAATTTCAATTTTCCCCTCCACAATGGGCACTCTAACTTAAACAGCATCTAGCAATAAGTGCAGAGAAAGTCCAAAATGTCTCAAAAATTTGCAAATATTCAGCGTATTATTCGTGCTTCCGTTCCTTTAGTATTTTGCTCCGGTGCTGCTTTCGTTGGATTAACGATCGCGGAGTTACCTGGAAATAAGCTTTTAGCGCAAACTGCTGTTACTCAAGATTTGGAAGCTGCTGGTTTGTTTCAGCAAGGAGTTATGCGGTATAACAGCGGTGACTTACAAGGGGCTGAATTGGCTTTAAGGGCTGCTTTAAATCGCGATTCTAATCTTGGTGTGGCACGGAATTATTTAGGTAATATCTTTTTACAGCAGAATCGTTTGGATGCCGCCGTACAAGAGTATGGCGAGGCTATTCGTCTTAATCCCAATTTAGCTGACGCTTATTATAATTTGGGTTTAGCACTGCATAAACAAGAACAATACGAAGCCGCAATTACCGTCTACCGTCAAGCATTAGTAGTCGAGCCGACAATGGCTAATGCAAATTATAATCTCGGTTTGGCGCTGTACAAACAAGGACAAAACGAAGAAGCGATCGCCGCTTATCAACAATCGATTAATCTAGATAAAAGTAATGCTAATGCTTATTTTAATTTAGGTTTAGCTTTGCAAGAACAAGGAGATACAGCTAAAGCTATCTCTGCCTATCGCGAAGTTTTGCAGTTGAATCCCGAAAATATTACAGCATACAACAATTTGGGTAGTTTATTAGCAGCTAGAGGTCAAACTCCTGAAGCGATAGAGACTTACATTCAAGCTATTCGTAAGGTTCCGAATAATCCTTCTGCTTATTATAAATTGGGAGTAGCTTTTTATCAGCAAGGGGAATTGAGGAAAGCACAGCAAGTTCTCAGACGTGCCCACAAACAATATCGCAAACAAGGTAATGTTGAGCAAACAGAAGTAATTGAGCAGTTGATGCAAGAAATTATTTCATCTCAACAGAAAAACCCACCAGCAGCAGTTGAAGCTGCTCCCGAATCGTCCGTTGTTATTCCTAGCAACAATGAAGCAGAACAATCTTCAGAGAATCGTGAAATTGAGTTTTCCCCAGAAGCACCCTCTGGATTTGTAGAAGAAGCACCTTCAGAATCGCAATTACCAGTTACAGCAGAAGATAATTACAACTAATAATGATAGTTAAACAATAATTTTCTGAATTTTAGAACAAATATAACAAGTTGCTATTACATAGCATCAATATTTAGAAACCCGGTTTTTTTGAAGCCGGGTTTTTCAGTTTTTATTGTTCCTTTATATAGCGTTTTGTAGAGTGTGTTATGGCTTCAGCCTAACGCACCATTTTTATTATAGTCATAGACAAATTAAAAACTAAATTAATTATTAAATCATTTATTTCATCAGCGTGTTTTAAATATCAAATAATTAAAAAATATTGTTTTTATGGTTTATTTACTATTTGTATTAAACCTTTTTTGTCATATCACTAACAATTAATAGTAATGCTACATTTTATTTTTATTTTCTATTGCTATTTCTGCTGTTTATCTAAATTATCTATACAACCTTAAATCTAAGGAGACGTTGCAGTGTGCACGCCGTCTCTACATTAGTTATTTGTATTGCTATTAATATCCGCAGCCAAATATTACATATATTTCCTAATGTTATCAACCGAACAGCACAATCAATCGACGCGATCGCATTTCATTGTTTGCGGTTTGGGTAGTTTAGGTCAACATTGCGTTAAGCTACTCAAAGATTTTGACGTACCTGTTATTTCAATTGATAAACAAGCAGAAATTAAGTGGGAAGTTGATGAAATTCCTATTTCTATCAAGGAAATACTTTAAATGGATGTTTCCTGTTTGAAATTGCTTATGGGTATGGAGTCGTACCTATTCTTTATCAAACATACAAACAAGTTCGTCCTAAAATTATGCCTAGTTACTGGGATAAATCACCTTTAGAGCCTGGAGACAGAATTGTTATTTTAGCTAATTTCGATAGTCTGCAAAAAATTGAAACTAGCGATCGCCAACTTCCCAATTGTAAATTGAGGGTGAGGGCAATTGTTATTAAGAAAACTGAGAAAGTATGGTGTTAATGCTGGTTTAATTGAAAAATTAAATAATTCCAAATAAAAAAGGCGAGCAAAGCCCACCTTGATAATTTATTCGCCAAATCTACTTGTCTATAGAATCAACTTTAAATAGGACTATTTCGGAAAACTATGGTTATTATTATTTGTTGTTATAACAACATTTATTTAAATTCAATTTTAGACCATTGCAATACATTCAATTTCCACCAAAACATCCTTCGGTAAACGGGAAACCTCAACACAAGCCCGTGCGGGAGCAGATGCTTCATCAAAGTATTTTGCATAAACCGCATTCACAGCCGCAAAATCACCCATATCTTTTAAAAATACAGTAGTCTTTACGACATTCTCAAACGTAGCCCCAGCTTCCGTTAAAATAGCTTCCAGATTAGACATTACTCGTTCGGTTTGCTTCGTCACATCGTCAGTGTAGACAACATTTCCCGCCCTGGGATCGATCGCAATTTGTCCCGCAACGAAAAGCATTTGCCCGGATGCCATAACAGCTTGATTATAAGGTCCCACGGGTGCGGGTGCGTTATCAGTTTTAATAACTTTACGAGTCATAGATTCCACCATTGAGTATGCTGCCGATTGATGGGATTCCATCTGTGGTTGATAGATTTCCCCATCTGGCATTATCGCACCAGTTAGGTCTGCATTTTCAAATGTAGCGCCGTAAATATTCGCGTTGGTTAAATCGGCTTTTTTTAAGTTGGCGTTGTTAAGGTTGGCTTTCGTAAGGTTGGCGTTTTGTAAATCGGCTCTTTCTAAATTTGCTGCTTGGAGACAGGCTTTGTTTAACTTTGCACTGTTTAGGTTCGCTGCTGTTAAATCGGCTCCAGCTAAATTAATATTTGATAGAACGCGATTAGATAAACTAACTCCTCGAAGATTAGCTTGGCTAAAATTAGCGTTTTGGAGTTTGGTACTTGTTAAACTGATTTGATTCAAATCAGCTTTAGTTAAATCAGCATTTTCTAAATTAGTACCATTTAAGTTAGCTTCACTAAGATTAGCGTTTTGCAGGTTGGCATTACTAAAATTAACATTACTCATATCAGCCTTACTAAAGTTAGCACCAGCTAATTCTGCTAAAGTAAAATTTGCATAACAGCCTTGTATTCCATTTAAATTTGCTTCTATTAAGGATGCTCTACTTAAATTTGCAGAATTCAGGTTTGCTTTACTCAAATAGACTTGATTTAAATCGCATCCAGTTAAATCTGCCGATCGCAAATCGATTCCGCTTAAATTCGCACCTTTAAAATCCAATCCTCTAAGGTTTACTTCTTGAAAGCTTCGATCGCCTGCTTTATATTTTTCTAAAAGCTCTTCAGCGTTCATCATGCACCTTTGAATACAACTTACCCAGTATAATCTCGTTATTTTTGTATTAAAGGTGACTTGTAAAAAGATAAATATAAGAATTATGCAATTGTCATATTATCTTAAGTTCGTAGTAAGGGCTTTAGCCCTCTCATGAAAGGACTAAAGTCCTTACTACGAACAATTAGGTCTTATCCCATAATGCCGATATCGCCAATAATCTCGCAAAATGCGATCGCGATCGAAACATAAGTAAGTAGCAACGCACCGCTAAATTTTATGTAAAACCTAACCATAGAATGGTGCGTTAGGCGCAAAACATACATCTGTGGTTACAATCAAAATTAGCGATCGCGCCATCACACACCCTACATTCCTTAAGTTCGTAGTAAGGGCTTTAGCCCTCTCATGAAAGGACTGAAGTCCTTACTACGAGCCCTTTTATCCTAAATTCTTGGATGAAAGGACTGAAGTCCTTACTACGAGCCCTTTTATCCTAAATTCTTGGATGAAAGGACTGAAGTCCTTACTACGAGCCCTTTTATCCTAAATTCTTGGATAAAAGGACTAAAGTCCTTACTACGAGCCCTTTTATCCTAAATCTTCGGATAAAAGGACTAAAGTCCTTACTACGAGCCCTTTTATCCTAAATCTTCGGATGAAAGGACTGAAGTCCTTACTACGAGCCCTTTTATCCTAAATCTTCGGATAAAAGGACTAAAGTCCTTACTACGAACAATTAGGACGTATTCCATAATGCCGATATCGCCAATAATCTTGCAAAATGCGATCGTGATCGAAACATAAGTTATCGGGTACGCGCCAAGATTCAAAAAACGCTGCATCTTTGGCATCATCTCCCGCTTTGGGTTCGCCTTTTGCAGTGGCAATAAACACAATACTTATTGTATGCTTGCGTGGATCGCGTTTGGGATCGGAATATACGTGAAACTGCTCGATTAACTCTACTTCTAAACCGATTTCTTCCAAAGCTTCCCTTCTAGCGGCAGTTTCCACAGCTTCCCCATAATCCACAAAACCGCCAGGAATAGCCCAACCGAAAGGTTCGTTATGGCGTTCGATTAATACTATTGGTCGATGTGGTTTGTTAATTAACTCGATGATGATATCTACTGTCGGAGCCGGATTGCGGTAAGTCATGAAATTTTAGATTTTAAATTTTGGATTTTGGATTAAAAGAGTTAGAAGCTAGGAGAGGAGGGAAATGAAGAAGTTATTACCTTTGACCTTTAACCTTTAACCTTTGACCTATTTTTAACCACTAACATTGTGATAGATTCGATTGGTTATGCTTTTTCTATAGTCAGGATTTTTTATGTCTTTTCCTAGAAGCAGCGGTATTTTACTTCATCCTACTAGTTTCCCCAGTCGCTTCGGTATTGGCGATTTAGGTCATGAAGCTTACCGTTTTATTGATTTTCTCAAAGATAGTTCTCAGCATTATTGGCAAATTCTACCTTTAGGTCCGACTGGTTTTGGTAATTCTCCTTATATGTGCTATTCGGCTTTAGCGGGTAATCCGCTGTTGATTAGCCCGGATAAGTTGGTAGGTGAAGGTTTACTGAGCGAAGATGATTTTGCTAATTTACCCGAATTTCCGCTGGATAATGTGGATTATCAGCAGCTAGAATCGACTAAAGTTCCTTTGTTGAAAAAAGCTTGTGCTAATTTCAAAGCGAATATGACTAAGGAACAGCTAAAATCGTTTGAAGAATTTTCCAGTTCCAAGGCTTATTGGCTGGATGATTATAGTTTATTTATGGCGCTTAAGGATAGTACCGGGGGCGCAAGCTGGAATAGTTGGGATGAAGGTATTGCTAAACGTAAACCTGAAGCCGTAGAAAAGGCGAAAAAAGAATTAGATTCAGAAGTTTTTTATCACAAGTTTCTTCAGTTTCAATTTTATAGTCAATGGTCGGAGTTAAGAGAATACGCTAACGATCGCGGCGTGCAAATTATCGGCGATATTCCTATTTATGTAGCTCACGATAGCGCCGATGTTTGGGGAAATCCGGAAAATTTTTCTTTGGATAAGGAGACTGGAGAAGCTGCGTTAATGGCGGGTGTACCACCAGATTACTTCAGCGCTACTGGTCAATTGTGGGGTAATCCGGTTTACGATTGGAAGCAGTTGGAAAAGCAAAATTTTAAGTGGTGGGTGCAGCGTTTTGAAGCGATGCTCGATTATGTGGATATTATTCGTATCGACCATTTCCGGGGATTTGAAGCTTTTTGGGCTGTACCTTTGGGTGAAGAAACTGCGGTAAATGGTGAATGGGTTAAAGCTCCTGGAGATAAGTTGTTTGAAACTATTAAACAGCAGCTTGGTACTTTACCCGTATTAGCGGAAGATTTGGGTACTATTACTCCAGATGTGGAAGCTTTAAGAGATAAATTTGAGTTTCCCGGTATGAAGGTTTTGCAGTTTGCTTTTGGTGGAGATGCCAGCAATCCTTATTTACCTTTTAACGTTCAAGATACTAATTGTGTAATTTACACTGGAACTCACGATAACGATACTACCGTCGGTTGGTATGAGAAAGCCAACGATGATGAAAAACGCAATTTATCTTTTTATCTCGGTGATATAAGCCCCGACGGAGTACATTGGGATTTGATTCGCTTGGCAATGGGTTCGGTTGCTAACGTTGCGATTTTCCCCTTACAGGATATTTTAGGATTGGGTTCCAATGCTCGAATGAATATTCCCAGTCAAGGAGAAGGTAACTGGGAATGGCGTTATCGGCATGAAGCGATGAATTCCGAATTGTCCGAGCGGATGAAGAATTTCGTCGAATTTTTCGGGCGATCGCCAATCAGTTAACAGTGACCAGTAATCAGTGACCAGTTAGCAGTACTTACCTAGATGCAGTTTATGTAAGGTTAAGACGAATAAGGTAGAGTCCTTAATAATTATGAATCATTAACTCTTAACTCTTGACTCTTCACTGGTAATTGGTAACTGGTAACTGGTAACTGGTAACTGCTCACTGACTCAGCGCTACTCGAAGCTGTTCAACTTTTCCGGGTTTACCCATTTTCTTGGCTTCTTGTTGATTGACGCTGACTAAAACTCCTCCAGCGTTTCCTGCTTTAACGGTGAGTTCTTTTTGTGCTGTCCAAGTACGTTTGCTTCCTTCTTCTAAGGTTCCTTCAAAAGTAGTTTTACCGTCGGCTATTACCTGAATCCAAGATGATTCTTTTAAGGTAACTCCAACTTGAACTTCTTTTTGATTTTTGGAAAAGCTGTTGGTTTGAGTTACTGATTCTGGTTTACTCGGAGTCGGTTTGTTGTTAGAGGCTAAATTATCGGACTTAACATCTGGTTTAGTCTCGTTCGCCATCATAGTGGCACCATTCAACCAATTCGAGAAACCACTTACAGAACCCATTATTAAAAATACATACAGTAAATAAAAATAAACTGGACGCAGTTTAACTAATGATGGATTTTTCCAAACGGGTTCGATAACTACTTTACTCGTACCTATAGGAAATGTACTGGCAAATTCTGCTCCTTTGTAGCCTAATGCATCAGCATATTGCCGAAGTAAACTCTGAATATAAACTGGCTCTGGTAGATCGTCAAAGTTTGCTTCTTCTATACCTTTTACTAATCTTCGAGGAATTTTGGTGTACGCTACCACGTCTTCCAACGAAAAGCCATATTGCTGCCGTGTAGCGCTTAATTGTGCGCCCATATGTGCCAGTTTTTCTGCTCTTTGCTCTTCTATAGAAGTTGTGGGAGCTGCTTTTTCTTTTTCCTTCCTTCTAAACCACTTCATCTTTTGCGCTCCTTGAACCAGCTGAATCATTAATAGGAATTTCCTGTAATCACTTTTGTAAATAGAGAATTTCTTTCTCTGTTAAGTAGCGAAAGCTACCTTCTGATAAATATTCTTTATTGGGTAATTGCAGTTGTATCGAACCGATCGCACTACGATGCAGCTCAATTACCGGATACCCCAATTTTTTCGCTACACGGCGAATTTGGCGGTTTCTTCCCTCCCCCAGAATTATTTCTAAACGGCTATTTTCTGCTATCTTTTCTATTAACTGCACTTGGGCAGCTCGCGTTTTTTTATTGTCTAAAAGAACACCCTCGCGCCACTTCTGCAAAGTTTCTTCTGGTGGATGCCCTTTAACCAAAACACGATATGTTTTCTTGATGTTATGGCGGGGATGGGTAAGCTTAAATGTTAAGTCCCCATCATTTGTTAATATTAATGCTCCCGTAGAGTCTGCATCTAAACGACCAACTGGGTGAATGCCCCTACCAAAACATAAGTCTTCTGGTAATAAATCTAATACTGTTGGTCTGCCTTGAGGATCGTAACACGTAGAAACTACCCCAGATGGTTTATTAATTAACAAATAATTTAAAACCGGACGCTCTTGAGTAGAAACACTCTTCCCATCTACGGTAATAATATCCGTTTGAGGGTTTACTTTCTGCCCTATGTGCGCCAATACACCATTTACCCTCACCCGTTCAAGTTTAATCATTTCTTCTGCTTGACGACGCGAGGCAATACCCCATTGCGAAATAATTTTTTGTAACTTAGCCTCCATGTATTTACTGATGTCCCATCAGTTCATATCTAAATAAGAATATAGTATTGATGTTTTGTAAATGAAAAGCGGTTTTGATACAGTTGATACTTGTTTATTTAGTTGTTGGTTTTTAACTACCCCCACTATCTTTATACCTATAAAATGCTCAAAAAAAATAAGTTTAGATTAGTTACAAATGTCCTGACGGCAGCAATTAAGCTGTGGTTAAGAACACAAGTAAGTCAATTAGGGCATCTTCAAGTTGATATTCAGGCTGGATCTCGCCAAGTTATTTCTGGCTGCATACCCTCAGTATCAATTGTTGCAAAAAATGCTGTTTATCAAGGTCTTCATTTATCATTTATCGATCTAGTTGCAGAAAATATTCGCATTAATATCGGTTCTGTTCTCAAAGGACAACAGTTACGATTGTTAGAAAAAGTATCCGTAGAGGGCGAGATAAGTCAACTCGAAGAAGATTTATCAGCTTCTTTGTCTAGTACATTACTATCAACAGCTTTAAATGATCTTCTGGTTAAACTTTTACCAGAATTGCGACCTAATTCCAAATCAACTAGTTGGCGATCGGTCACTATTAAAGATAATCGGCTTGTAATAGAAGCCATCATGGATGAAGAAAACAATCCTCAACCCTTAGATATTTGTATAGGATTAAACTTACTCAGCCCCCATGAATTACGCATCGCACCTCTAACTGTTACAAGCAATACAAATACTCTGCTTGAAAGTAGTGACGGTGAGTATATTGACTTAGGGTCAGATGTAGAGATTCAAGACCTACGCATGATCCCCGGAAAGATTATTTGTCGAGGACGAATTAATGTTAATCCATAATCAACACTTAATAGATAATTGAGGTAAAAAATTATTCTTTTTTAACGAATTTTATTATGGAATTGGGGATTGGGAATAGTTAGGAGTTAGGAGTAATTAAGGTCAAAGGTTAAAGGTTAAAGGTTAAAGGTTAAAATTCTTTTTATCTCCCTATCTCCCTATCTCCCTATCTCCCTATCTCCCTATCTCCCCATCTCCCCCTCTCCCCATCTCCCCCTCTCCCCATCTCCCCCTCTCCCCATTTCAACCAAGCAGCGGCAATAGCAGGGTGATGAAGTAGTAAACTAATGGAGCGGTGAAAATGTAGCTGTCGGTACGGTCTAATATTCCTCCATGACCGGGAATTAAGTCTCCTGAATCTTTAACTCCTGCATCGCGTTTGAGCATGGACTCTGTTAAGTCGCCTAACAGACTGGCAATACCAATTAACGAGCCTAATGCAGCACCTGTAAGATAAAATTCGGGCAAATCAATGTAGTAAGCTACTGCAATTCCGACTGCAACGCTTGCCGAAATTCCGAAAATTGCTCCCTCTACAGTTTTCTTAGGGCTGATACCTGATAAAGGTGTTTTCCCAAAATATTTACCGACGAAATAAGCGCCGATATCAGCAGCCCAAATACACATGAAGGTAAGTAAGGTTGCACCTAATCCCAACGGTAAGGCGGAAAAATTTTCTCTACCTATAAATGCTGTTAGAGAAGGTGGAAAATAACCTCCCAAAGGTAGATTGCTGAAATTTGCAGTATCAATGGCTCGCAACCGTACCCAGTAACTCGGTAAATATCCCGTATAGAATAAGCCGAGAATTGAAGCGGAAATATCGGCTATTGATGCCATTTTCGGCTGAAATAACAGGTAAAAACAAATAAATGTACCGGCTAGTGGCATTACAGCGTCAGCTAAGTTGCTATCAAAGGTGCAAATTGCTAACAAAACTTGACTGACAACCATTGTAATCTTGCCTGCTGGAGCAATGCCTTTGGCTCGTACTAAATTAAAATATTCTCGCTGCCCTAGAAAGATGATGATTACATAAAAAAATGTAAAATACCATCCTCCCAAAATAGTGCCACCCAAAGCGAGGGCGATCGCAATAATTCCACTTAAAATCCGAGACAAAGACATAGACTATAGAATTTTGGATTTTGGATTTTAGATATTAGATTGAGAGTATTGAGTATTGAGTTATGAGTTATGAGTTATGAGTTATGAGTTATGAGTTATGAGTTATGAGTTATGAGTTATGAGTATTGAGTTAGAAGTTAGTAGTTAAGAATTTGCTACCCCCTCTACCCCCTCTTCCCCCTCTACCCCATCTCCCCATACCCCTTTTTATCAATCTAACTTTTCGCCGCTAAGAATAAAAATTGGGTCTACGGCTGTGAAGGTTTGGCTAAAACCCCGCGTTTCGAGGCGGTTAACGGCAGATTGAACAACTTCAACGTTTCTCGCTTGCAAAGTCGCGAAGCTTTGGGAAACGGCATACAGACTTTCTAGATTAGCAGCTGTTGCTACTACTCGACCGTGTGACGGTAAGTAGTTCCATACCGTTTGTAGAATTTCGGTGACATAACGCCCTCCTTCAATGCAAACCCGTTGGGGTGTATCTTTAAGATCGTGCAAGCATTCGGGTGCGCTACCTTCAATTACTTCTACGTTTTTGACTTCAAAGCGATCGCAATTGTGACGGATCAGATTGGCTACTTCTTGATCTCTTTCTACGGCGATAATTCTTCCTTGGGGACACAATAACCCGACTTCAATGGCAATTGTACCCGTACCCGCACCAATATCCCACAGTACGTCTTCAGATTGCAATCGCAGTTGCGAAATAAGTAACAATCGGATTTCTCGCTTACTTAAGGGGATTCCCGGCAAACGCTCGAATAATTCATCTGGAATTCCTGGAGTAATGTAAGGCCACAACTTCGTCATAATAATAAGTTGAATTAGATATAATAATTCGTTTGGAGCTGTAACAATATTTCTATAACCGTCAGACAATTTTGGATAATAGAATTATTCCACGAATAAATTCGGGGCTAAGACCTTTTTTTACGAAAGGATTTTGAATCTTACATACATAATCCTTTCTTTAAAATCTAAAATTCGGTGATTCGTTTGTCCGAGTATTAAAGCTCAACTGGGGGTACGTGATGATTGGTGAGGTATTGGCTAATCGCTATGAAATAGTTTCTCTGTTAGGAAAAAAGACTGGACGAAGAACTTTTAAAGTCCGCGATTTACAAGCTCTTGAACTGGTTGTAATTAAGTTGCTTTGCTTTAACAGTGATTTTGAATGGGACGATCTCAAGTTATTTGAGCGGGAAGCGCGGACGTTAAAAAAATTATCACATACCTGTATTCCCAGATACATAGATTATTTTGAAATCCAACAACCACTATGTGGATTTGCTCTGGCACAAACTTATATTCCGGCGCAAACTTTAGAACAACATATAAAATCGGGACGTACTTTTACAGAAGCAGAAGTTAAACAAATTGGTATAAAACTGTTAGATATCTTAATTTATTTACATTCGGTTTCTCCACCAGTTATTCATCGCGATATCAAACCAAGTAATATTTTGTTAGCAGATAGAACTGGCGATCGCCTCGGAGATATACATTTAATTGACTTTGGTTCAATACAAGGCGCTACGGTTAAAGAGTTTGGTACCCGTACTGTAGTTGGAACTTACGGATATATGCCCCTCGAACAATTTGGCGATCGCACCGTACCAGCTTCGGATATTTACAGTTTGGGTGCGACGTTGATTTACTTGGTAACGGGTACCCATCCAGCAGATTTACCTCTTCGTAATGGACGCATCCAGTTTGAGCATTTGACTTCTTTGAGTCCCGAATTTACTCAATGGTTGAGAGCTACTACCGAACCCACTTTAGAAACCCGAATAAAATCTGCACGTCAAGCATTATCAGCGCTACAACAGCTAAAACCATCATTTACTAAACTTATTTCAGGTAGTTGGTATTGGAATGGTAAAAACTGGATTCCCAAAAATCAGCAATTATTAGTAAACAGCTTTGATAAGTTTAATTCCAACGCACTCAAAGTTACTAAACCATCTGGAAGCAGAATTACACTCCATAAAGGCGAAGATAACTTAGAAATACTGATTCCTGCAATCGGCTTTCACCCATCATTGATATTCTTAGGTTTATTTGCGACTGCTTGGAATTCATTAACTTTATTGTGGACGATTGGCGCTGTTAGTAGCGGCGTTTTTCCGATCGATTTACTATTATTCGTTCTTTCTCTACCTTTTTGGGGTTCTGGTTTCTTTTTAATGTACAGTTTTGTATTTTCGCTGTTTGGAATTCGATTAAGTTTAAACAACGAGCGAATTAGTAAATTTTACGAACTATTAGGATTAAAATTCCAACTTCCAAGGGTATCGGATAAAAAAGATATCAATAAATTAACTTATATTCCGAGACATTTTGTCAAAGATTCTAATGGTGAGAAAACACAAATCTTTGCTCAATTAATCATTAGTACCGGAGTATGTAAATATAAATTTCAAGATGGTGGTCCGATAGTAAACGAATCCGAACTTGAATGGTTAGCTTCTGAGTTAAGCGATTGGTTGAATTTACCCGTTACTTTAGAGTAGTTGGGATATGACAACACAATATCTTAAGTAACTTCAGAACCTATTTTCAGAACAAAAAAGTTTTACCAGAACAATAAATAAGTTTTGAGTTTAGGGCACCCTACATATATCTACACCCGCAATCTACTATATAGAAAGAATATTCGTTTAAAGAGGCGCTATGTTTGGATTGGGTTTTCCGGAAATGGCTGTAATTGCGGTTGTGGCGATTTTGATTTTTGGACCAAAAAAGATTCCTGAGTTGGGAAGCGCATTGGGAAAAACTCTGCGGGGTTTTAAGGAAGAATTAAAGGAGTCTTCGGACGATGAGAATGGTAACGAAAATGACCAAGAATATCGATAAATAAAGAGTGATGGGTAAAAAGTCATAAATTCTGACGGTAATCGCAATTTATAACTCTTTACTCATCGTTCCTTCACAAGGAATTTAATACCGAAGATATCTCTCCTACTTGTTTATCTTGGGGAGTCGGGCTATTAAGCTTCGGTTCTATTTCTTCTTCAATTACACCCCTAGCTTTAATTAATTTAATGGCACGACTAACGGTTTCTGGTAAAATTACCACCAAACTGTCATCTGGGGCTAAATCCAAAGCTTTATTAATCGCTTCTGTTTCATCCAAAACTATTTCATGCAGGCAATCTGGGTTTGCTTCCCTAATGCCTTGAGTAATTAAATCCGCAGCCGAACCCCGTTGTCTTCCTCGCGTGTCGTCATCTTCCTTAATGATGATGCAATCGAAAATCGAAGATGCTAATTTACCTAACATCACGAAATCTTCGTCGCGGCGATCGCCAGGTCCGCCAATTACACCAATCCGCTGTCCGGATGTCCAGTTACGTACAAATTCGCCTAACGCTTCATAAGAGGCGGGGTTATGTGCGTAATCTATTAAAGCGTGGTGTTTACCCAAGTTAAATAAATTCATCCGTCCCGGAGTTTGATTCACCGAAGCGCGGAAGGTGTTTAAACCAGCCCGAATTTCTTCTATAGAAACGTTTTGAACGAAAGCTGCTAATGATGCTGCTAAAGCGTTAGCAATCATAAACGGCGCACGTCCACCCATTGTTAAAGGAATATTATCTACTTTTTCTATGGGATGAGTCCAATCCCCTTTGAAGATGGACAAAAAGCCATTTTCATAAATCGCTGCCACTCCACCTTTTTCAATATGCCCCCTAACTAATTCCGATTGCGGATTCATGGTGAAGTAAGCAATATTCGCTTTTGTCCTTTCTGCCATTGCAGCAACTCTTGGATCGTCGGCGTTTAATACTGCATAGCCATCGGGATATACCGCTTCTGCAACTACACTCTTCAAATGGGACAACTGGTCGATGGTATCAATATCGCCCAAACCTAAATGATCGGCAGCAACATTAAGCACTACACCTACATTCGATGCTTCAAAACCTAATCCCGATCTCAGGACACCCCCGCGTGCTGTTTCTAACACGGCAACTTCTACCGTCGGGTCTTGCAATATCAATTGAGCGCTTTGGGGTCCGGTGTTATCTCCGGCTTCTACTAAGTATTCTCCGATGTAAGTGCCATCGGTCGTTGTATATCCGATTACTTTATTGGTTTGTTTGAAAATATGTGCCAGCAACCTAGTAGTAGTAGTTTTACCATTGGTGCCGGTAACGCTGATAATCGGTACACGAGTAGTCTTATCGGCGGGGAACAGCATATCTATAACAGAGGCGGCAACATTGCGGGGAATACCTTGACTCGGAGCAACGTGCATCCGGAATCCGGGTGCTGCATTTACTTCTACAACTACCCCATCCGTTTCTCTTAAAGGACGACTAATATCGGTGGTAACAATATCAATTCCGGCGATATCCAATCCGATTATTTTAACTATCCGAGAAGCTAACCAAGCATTTTCTGGATGAATTTCATCAGTCCGATCTACGGCTATACCACCTGTAGATAAATTCGCTGTTGCTCGTAAATAACAAATTTCATTTTTATTTAAAACGCTATCAAGGGTATGTCCCTGCCTTTCCATTAAAGCGTAACTATTGCGGTCTAAAATAATCCGCGTCAGAACGTTATCGTGACCGTCACCGCGATTTGGGTCTTTATTGGTTTCTTCAACCAGTTCGGCAATAGTTGATCTACCGTCACCGACTACATGAGCCGGTACTCGTTCGGAAACGGCAACAACTTTACCATCAACCACTAATACGCGATGGTCGCGCCCGACGTAAAATTTCTCAACAATTACCGCTCGCGAAACGGCTCTGGCAGCATCATAAGCCGCTTCAGCTTCTTCCCAACTTCTGATATCAATAGTGATACCGCGTCCGTGGTTGCCGTCAACTGGCTTAATCACAATAGGATAGCCGCCAACATTACTAACTGCGTCTTCCAAATCGTCGAAGAAGTTGATTACCGAACCTCTAGGTACGGATACCCCACAGTTGGCTAGAACGCACTTAGTCGCTTCCTTATCGCAAGCAAGTTCTACACCTAAAATGCCGGTATTAGCCGTCATCGTGGCTTGGATGCGCTTTTGCTGCACGCCGTAACCGAGTTGAATCAAATATCTAGAACCCAAAGGCATCCAGGGGATACCTCGTTTTTTAGCTTCATCAACAATTGATTCAGTAGAAGGTCCTAAAGCAGCATCGCGCCAATAGTCTCGGATGTCTTCCAAATCTTGCTCTAACTCAGCTTTGGGATAGCGACCGCGATCGACGATACTTTGACAAAGCCTGACCGCAGCCCTTGCCGCATAACGTCCGGCTTCCTCATTTAAATATTCAAAAACTACTTGATAAGTTCCCGGAGTTGAAGTTTCGCGGGTGCGTCCAAAACCCACATGCATTCCGGCTAATTCCTGAAGCTCTAACGCCACGTGTTCGGCAATATGACCCATCATAGTGCCTTCACGAACCCGCATCAGAAAACCGCCACGACAGCCAGGAGAACAGTAGTGACCTTCCAAACTGGGTAGAGCCTCTACTAATCCCTCATAAAAGCCAGGGACTTCATTTGAAGGCGTTTCGGCAAGGTTTTCTAAATCAAGGCGCATGACAATTAACTTGTGGCGTCGAATGCTCCAGTAATTTGGACCGCGTAAAGTCTGTATCTTGAGGATTCTCATGATTATGGGTAGATGGAGATTCGGAACCAAAATTATAGTTTCGTACTGGAATTGACCGCATAACTGTTCGTGAATAACAGTTTTTTTATTCCTTATTTGTATTATTGTGACTTTTTCTGCCTTTATGGTGCAATAAAAATTTGCGGTCAACCCAGTGTAACCACACATACGTATTCCCGTCACTCAATTTTGGATTTTGGATTTACGATTTTAGATTGTTGAAAATGCTGAAATTATTGAAGCCACATTACCCCATATCGGGTTAGTCTAACGCTTGTTTTTCGGACGTATTTAAATTTATGACCGAGTTCAAACGTTTTGGCTCCAAACCATTCATAATCCAATCCAAAATCTGGAGCAGGAAAGTTTTGGGGGAAGAACATCTACACCCCAAACTTTCCGCAAAATCTAAAATCTAAAATCTAAAATCTAAAATTTTTTCGTTCAGCTCGATATTCGCCAATCAGCTGGTATTACGGTACGCCCGTACAGATGATAGCGATCGCCATGACTGAGAATATGTACTCGTAGGTTGTGGAGGCTCAAGGGTTCGGTTGCTCCGACACGAGGTTCGTTGGTATGAGTGAGTTCGCTTGAATCGATAATTGTTACCGCCCCTTTGCCCATAACTTCGAGCCAACCATCTTTTTCAAACATGGCACAGGTGTCTTCATCAATGCCAATTCCCAAGCGATCGGGATGAGAAGCGATGGCGCTCATTAAACGTACTATCCGATTGCGGTTGTGAAAATGCTGGTCAACAATCAATTCGGGGATAAATCCCAAACCAGTTGCCATATCTACCAAAGAACGATTGGGAGTTTCTCCACTACCGCCTCCAGCAATCATATGGTGTCCCATCACCGCAGCACCGGCGCTGGTACCAGCTAAAGTTAATTCTCCCGTTTTGACTCGCCCTCGGATAATATCCATAACTGGCGTATCCGCTAACACACCACAAAGGCGTAATTGGTCGCCACCAGTCAAAAAAACTCCGCTACATTGTTCAAGGGATTCCTTAAAGTAACGGTCGTGAGCGTGGTCGCGCTCTCGAATATCTAATATTTCAACCTTTTTTACTCCCATATCTTCAAAAATATTTACGTAGCGAGCGCCAATAATACTCGGTTCCCGAGAAGCAGAGGGAATGATAGTAATATGGGCATCTCTTGCACCAGCACGGTCTACAAAAGTCCGCAGAATTTCTCGTCCGTGAACTTTATCTTCTGCGCCTCCAATAACCAGAACGGCGGTTTTAGTTGCTTGGGGTGTGGTCATTTCCAGCCATTTAGCTTTTAGTTGCCGCATTGTCTTTCTCCTGTCAACAACCGTCTCGGTTAATATTACTTCGCGGACAGTTCGCGAATTTTTACGATCGATGGGACATTTCTTGATTTATTAAAATATGTTTGAATGTCCTACTTTTTAGCCTAATCGCAATTATGACGCTAAGAGTTTCCACCTTCGTGGCTCCTACTTTTGGCTTTTGTGCTTTTGAGCTTTTTCGCTTAAAGCTTTGACAGACACGCCCCTTAAAGAACGCCCCTTGTCCTATGAATCGCTAACGCAGCGCCTATTTCACCTATCCTTTTTGGTTTCCCGCACCCGCCCGAACGGACAAGTGCGGGCGGGTAAAGCACTATATATTAACGTGCTTTTGTCGTAATACAGGATACAATCTTCCGGAGAATGTTGTTAACGCCCTTTTGAATCTTAATTTAAAGTTAGATGTGACAATATTTAAACATAAATTAAGTAATTAGAAAAACTTTCCTTTTAACATAAAAAATCTTATCCTAAGTACTTTTATATACTCTAAATAAAGTTTAAATGTAATCTAGTCCACAACGCCTCTGCATCGTCGCAAGCGAGTTCAATTCCAGAATAGTGTCCTCCAATACGAAATACTGTGCGTTTTGATATAGTTACGCTATTTCCCGATTGTTTTACTTCCGTTCTTAGTTCCGGACTGATTGGTAAAGCTTTAGCAAAACAAATTGCCAACGTGCATTTTGTCAATCCGCGAGACTTTACCACCGACAAGCACCGGAAAGTCGATGATGAACCTTATGGTGGAGGAGTGGGGATGTTAATGAAACCAGGACCCATTTTCTCCGCCGTGGAATCGCTGCCAGTAATGAGGCGAAGAGAAGTCATTATGATGAGTCCCCAAGGACAAACGATTAATCAGCCTTTATTAAGAGAATTGGCGGATGATTACGACCAATTAGTGATAATTTGCGGTCATTACGAAGGAGTGGATGAGCGAGTTTTAGATTTAGTCACCCGCGAAGTTTCCCTGGGAGACTTCATTTTAACCGGAGGTGAAATACCATCAATGGCTTTAATGAATGGTGTAGTACGTCTGCTTCCCGGAACGGTAGGAAAAGCAGAATCCTTAAAATTAGAAAGTTTTGAAGAAGGATTATTAGACTATCCCCAATATACCCGCCCCGCCATATTTGGCGATCGCAAAGTCCCCGATGTATTATTATCCGGCAACCATGCAGCGATCGCCCGTTGGCGTTACGAGCAACAGATAATTAGAACCCGCAAACGTCGTCCCGATTTGTATGAAGCATGGCTTGACGAGAAGGGGATAGGGGATGGGGAGATGGGATGATGGGGGGATAGGGGATGGGGAGATGGGATGATGGGGTGATGGGGTGATGGGGTGATGGGGGAGAGGGGGAAGAGGGGGAGAGGGGGAAGAGGGGGAAGAGGGGGAAGAGGGGGAGAGGGGGAAGAGGGGGAAGAGGGGGAAGAAATTATTTTTAACTTCTAACTCCTAACTTCTAACTCCTAACTCCTAACTCTTAACTCTTAACTCCTAACTCCTCACTCCTCACTCCTAACTCCTAACTTTCAATCCAAAATCTAAAATCTAAAATCTAAAATTCTATGAATGTTCGTATTGGAAACGGTTATGATATCCATCGCTTAACTACCGATCGCCGTTTGATTTTAGGTGGTGTGGAAATTTCTCATTCGCTAGGATTGCTAGGACATAGCGATGCTGATGTTCTAACTCATGCGATTATGGACGCGATGTTGGGGGCGCTTTCTTTGGGCGATATCGGACATTATTTTCCCCCCAGCGATGACAAGTGGGCTGGTGCTGATAGTTTGATGCTTTTGGATAAAGTTAATAATTTGATTCAAGAACAAGGTTGGAAAGTGGGGAATATTGATTCGGTGGTGGTAGCGGAACGTCCTAAACTAAAACCTCATATTGAAAAAATGCGCGATAAGTTAGCTGGTGTTTTGCAAATTGAACCTACCGCAGTTGGTGTCAAAGCTACTACTAATGAAAAATTAGGTCCCGTTGGTGAAGAGAAAGGGATTTGTGCTTATGCTGTGGTTTTGTTAATTCAATAGTTTCGTAGTAAGGGATGACCGCCCTCTTCCGGAATATGAAGGGCTAAAGCCCTTACTACGAACATAAAATATTTAAGTTTCGCTACAATCACAATCTATATAACAACTACTCCTATATCTACCTAAATGCTAATAATTTTTTCTTTATTTTCCAACTTTCGGCGTTTGCGTTTACCAGTGATTCTGGCAACTATAACGGCACTTTCGGTTGCTGCTTGCAATCCAGCTAACTTTAAAAGCGAAGCGGCGCAAAAAACACCGGAGTTGATACTTAGTATTCTGAGCGATCCGAAAACTTTTAACTATGCTCTTTCTCAAGAGTCTCCTAATATTTTTCCCTACACTTTTACCGGGTTAACTACTCAAAACATTATATCTGGAGAAATTGAGCCAGAATTAGCTGAATCTTGGAAAATTTCCGATGACGGCTTGCGGTTTGTTTTTACCCTGCGCGAGAATTTGAAATGGTCTGACGGTAAACCTTTAACCGCTGAAGATGTTGTATTTACCTATAACCAGATTTACTTTAATAAAGAAATTCCCACCGATACTAAAGACGCTTTTAAAATTGGGGAAAGCGGACAGTTACCCCTTGTTAGAAAACTCAGCGATCGCCAAGTAGAATTTACTTTACCCGAACCTTTTCGACCTTTCTTACAAAATATGGGAACTCCTATTTTACCGGCTCATGCTTTACGAGAATCGGTAGAAAAGAAAGATTCAGAAGGAAAACCGTTATTTTTACAAAAATGGGATGTTGATACCCCCGTTAACGAGATTGTTACTAATGGTCCCTACAAATTAGGTCGCTACAATACTACTCAACGTGTTGTATTTGAGGGCAATCCTTATTACTGGAAAAAAGGCAAACCTTATATTAAAAAAGTAAACTGGGAAATTGTCGAATCTCAAGATACTTCGTTGCTGCAATTTCGTTCCGGTAGCTTGGATTATATCGGGGTAACACCAGATTATTTTTCTTTACTTAAACGAGAAGAAAAGCGCGGTAATTTTAAAATTGAAAACGGTGGTCCTGCTACTGGTACATCTTTTGTATTTTTTAATTTAAATAAAGGCAGTAGAAACGGCAAGCCTTTAGTCGATCCGGTAAAATCAAAATGGTTTAATTCCAAGGAATTCCGTCAAGCCGTAGCTTACGCCATCGATCGCCAAACCATGATTAACAACACATTTCGCGGTTTAGGTCAAACGCAAAATTCGCCAATTTCCGTACAAAGTCCCTATTATCTTTCTCCAGAAAAAGGCTTAAAAGTCTACGATTACAATTTAAATAAGGCGAGAGAATTACTCAAAAAAGCCGGATTTAAATCTAATTCCCAAGGTCAATTATTAGACCAAAAAGGAAATCGCGTCCGCTTCACTTTATTAACAAATTCCGGTAATAAAATTCGCGAAGCAATGGGAGCGCAAATTAAATCTGATTTGAGCAAAATCGGCATTCAAGTTGATTTTACACCTCTTGCTTGGAATACTTATTTAGATAAAGTCTCGAATACTTTAGATTTTGACATGGCGTTACTTGGTTTAACAGGTGGTTTGGAACCAAATGACGGTGCTAACGTATGGAAACCCGAAGGCGGTTTGCATATGTTTAATCAGAAACCCCAAGCCGGACAGAAACCAATTGAAGGCTGGGAAGTTTCGCCTTGGGAAAAAGAAATCGCACAGCTTTATGTCAAAGCTTCACAAGAATTAGACGAAGCCAAAGTTAAGGAAATATACGCCGAAACCCAAAGAATTACTCAAGAAAACTTACCTTTTATCTACTTAGTTAATCCCCTCTCACTAGCAGCCATACGCAACAATATTGAAGGCACCCAATTCAATGCGATCGGCGGTGCTTTCTGGAATATTGACGAAGTTAAAATCACTCAAGAATAAGTTACAGGTCTGCATGTCAAAGGTCTGCATGTCAAAGGGTTAAAGTTAGGAGTTAGGAGTTAGGAGTGAGGAGTTAGGAGTTAGGAGTTAGGAGTTAGGAGTTAGGAGTTAGGAGTTAGGAGTTAAGAAAGCGGAGGAAGCGGAGGAAGCGGAGGAAGAAAATAAATAAATCAATAATTTTCTTGTAAAAAAATTAATTGCTTCCCCTGCCTCCTCCGCCGCCTCTGCCCCCCTGCTCTCCCCATCTCCTTGTCCCCTTGTCCCCATCTCCCCTTGTCCCCCTCTCCCCATCTCCCCCGAACCCCATCTCCCCATCTCCCCCTCTCCCCCTCTCCCCCTCTCTTCTATGACTGATGAAAAAGCTCTACAATCTTTACTAAATGACGTTGCCAGCGGTAAGTTATCAACTGATGCTGCGTTTTCGCAATTAAAAAATTTAGATTACGAAGCAGTTGAAGATTTTGCCAAAATTGACCATCACCGCTCTTTAAGAACTGGTTTCCCCGAAGTCATTTGGGGTCAAGATAAAACTCCCGAACAAATTGCCCGGATTATGGAGGTGATGCGTTTAAAAAATAAGGTTGTGATGGCAACTCGCATTACTCCGTCCGTTTTCGCTACTCTACAACCAAAAATTAGGGATTTACGTTATTACCAATCTGCTCGAATCTGCGCGATCGCACCTCCTAAAATTGAAGTTCGATATTCCGGTAGAATTGGTATTCTTTCTGCTGGAACTGCTGATTTACCAGTTGCCGAAGAAGCCGCAGTTACCGCAGAGCTTTGCGGTTTCGAGGTGCAGCGGTTGTGGGATGTGGGAGTCGCGGGAATTCATCGTTTGTTAAGTAATCGCCACGTGATTGAATCGGCATCTGTATTAATTGTTGTAGCTGGTATGGAAGGCGCTTTACCGAGTGTTGTAGCAGGTTTAGCAGACTCCCCCGTAATTGCCGTACCCACCAGCATCGGTTATGGTGCAAGCTTTGGTGGACTGGCACCTTTACTAACAATGCTTAACTCTTGTGCGGCGGGTATAGGAGTAGTGAATATAGACAATGGATTTGGTGCAGCCGTTTTAGCCGGACAGATTTTGCGCTCAGCCGAGAAATTACGGATGCCATAATTTACATCTTTGAGCTATCACGGTGATGCTAACCAATAGGTAAGTTAAAAATGAAACGAGCGTCGCTCTTGGGTGGATTTGCTATTAGTTTGTGGACAACAATTTTATTATCAAATACTGTTAATGCTCAGAGCCGAATACCTGTAAACTGGACAGTGTTAGCTCAAAATGTCACCGACCCCGACCTTTTAGGTCAAGTACAAAAAGCTTGGAATAACTTTGTTGAAACAGGTCAAATTTGGGCGCTTTTAATTGGATTAGTTGTCGGTTATTTAATTCGCAATTTAACAAGCTACGGTTAACAGTGAGCAGTGAGCAGTTACCAGTTACCAGTTACCAGTTACCAGTTACCAGTTACCAGTTACCAGTTACCAGTTACCAGTTATGAGTTAGGAGTTAGGAGTTAGGAGTTAGGAGTTAAGAATTAGTAATTTATATTTCTCCTTGTCCCCTTGTCTCCCCATCTCCCCCCTCTCCCCATCTCCCCCATCTCCCCATCTCCCCCATCTCCCCCATCTCCCCATCTCCCCCATCTCCCCCATCTCCCCCATCTTCCCCCTCTCCCTCATCATTCCCAATCTATGACACAACAAACTTGGAGCCAGCGGTTTGAATCAGCGTTGCATCCTACGATCGCTCGCTTTAATGCCAGCATCCATTTCGATATTGAATTAATTGAATACGATTTAACTGGTTCGGTTGCTCATGCCACAATGCTGGCTAAGTGCGGTATTATCTCATCGCTTGAAGGGGAGCAGTTGGTTGCTGGTTTGGAGCAAATTCGCCAGGAATACCGGAATGGTAATTTTAATCCAGATGTCGATTCGGAAGATGTACATTTTGCTGTCGAACATCGTTTGGTGGAAATTGTCGGAGATGTCGGTAAAAAGCTGCATACGGGACGTTCTCGTAATGACCAGGTAGGCACGGATACGAGACTTTATTTACGCGAACAGATTCAGCAAATTCGCGAGCAGTTACGGGAATTTCAAACTGTTTTAGTCGATATTGCCGATAAAAACGTTGAAACTTTGATTCCGGGCTACACTCATTTACAACGCGCTCAACCTCTAAGTCTGGCTCATCATCTCTTGGCTTATTTCCAAATGACGCAACGAGATTGGGAACGCCTTGGAGATGTTTACCGCCGTGTAAATATTTCACCTTTGGGTTGTGGTGCTTTGGCAGGAACTACTTTTGCGATCGACAGACATTACACCGCCAAATTATTAAATTTCGATCGCGTTTACGATAACAGCCTTGATGGAGTTAGCGATCGCGATTTTGCGATTGAATTTTTGAGTGCTGCGAGTTTAATTATGGTTCACCTCAGCCGTTTGTCGGAAGAGGTAATTTTATGGGCTTCTGAGGAATTTGGCTTTGTCACCCTCAAAGATAGCTGCGCGACGGGTTCGAGTATTATGCCTCAAAAGAAAAACCCCGACGTACCGGAGTTGGTGCGGGGTAAAACGGGCAGGGTATTCGGTCATCTTCAAGCGATGTTGGTGATGATGAAAGGATTGCCCTTGGCGTATAACAAAGATTTGCAAGAAGATAAGGAAGCTTTATTTGATGGGGTAAATACAGTTAAAGCTTGTTTATCGGCAATGACTATTTTGCTGCGGGAAGGCTTGGAATTTCGCACTCAACGGTTAGCATCTGCTGTAGCTTCTGATTTTTCTAATGCTACCGATGTAGCAGATTATCTCGCAGCAAAGGGTGTTCCCTTCCGAGAAGCCTACAATCTCGTTGGTAAGGTGGTAAAAACTAGTATTGCCGCTGGTAAACTTTTAAAAGATTTGAGCTTAGAAGAATGGAAGCAACTACATCCCAAATTTGACGAGGATATTTATGAAGCTATATCACCCCGTCAGGTTGTGGCTGCACGTAATAGTTATGGTGGAACGGGTTTCGAGCAGGTAAATCAAGCGTTACAAGTTGCTCGATCTCAAATTAATGGGAAGGGGGAAGGGGGAAGGGAGTAGGGAGTAGGGAGATGGGGAGATGGGGTTCGGGGGAGATGGGGAGACAAGGGGACAAGGGGACAAGGGGAGATGGGGTTCGGGGGAGACAAGGGGACAAGGGGACAAGGGGAGATGGGGTTCGGGGGAGATGGGGAGACAAGGGGGGAAGGGAGTAGGGAGTAGGGAGATGGGGTTCGGGGGAGATGGGGAGACAAGGGGACAAGGGGACAAGGGGAGATGGGGTTCGGGGGAGACAAGGGGAGGTAAGAGGTACAAGGTTATATGTAAGAAGATTAATCGTTATTTATTTAAGATATGAGACGACTTACCTATTACTCATTACCCATTACCCATTACCCATTGCCCATTACCTTTTACAACTGCTAACTGAAAAAAGCAATTGCGGAGCGTATATATAAACGCTCCGCAAATCAAAATTACAAGTAAAAATTGCAGCTAAAAAATTAGTCAGTAGAAGCAGCACCTGTATCATCTGATGCTGAATTATTCTGTTCTTCTTCTGGCTTAGAAGAACCTTGCTGGTACCTTCTTTGATAACGTCCTGTATTAGTCCGTTTACGAAACTTTCTGGCATATGCCTGGTTCCGTAGCGCCTTTTCTTTCTTCAGGTTACGGCGCTTAGCCATATTCACCTCATTAATAAACAACGTTTAACTTTCACTTAGGCATTACATAGATAATTTTAGCTATCTATCTATCTGTGTTAATACAATTCTAGCCTAAACCAGCAAAAGAGTATATTTTAAACAGCAATATAGTCTATCTTATTTATTTTTGCGATGTCAATGGCTCGTACAAGGTTGATACCATTTTAGCTTTTTGATTGTGGGTCGGCAGGTTTTCATCGGAGAAGCAAACAAAAGTTACATCGGTAATAATCCTTGATAATTGCCTTTTTCTTCACCAGACTTTTTAATTTTAATTAAATAAAGGCTGATGTTTTTTGATAAATACTGAGATCTTTATATTTTTATACTCTACTAATTCTTGATGTATAAACGAGACACTGCATAAACATTCTCCAAAAAAAATGAGTATAAAATAAATTAAAACAAATATATTCTTTTTCTATAATTTAAGCGATCGGACAATTGATATTGATTACAAAAGGTTACTTTAAATCTTCAACTACCAAAATTATTATTTTTCAAGATTTACCTTGGCTTAATTTCCTTGCAAGCAATTATATTGTATAAACTATACCAATTGTAACGCCGATTACAACTCGATTATTTTTTATAAATTACCGCTTAAAAAGTATAGTTATAAACAACAAATATTAAGTCTTGGGATGGTAAAATTAATCTATTCTACGATTATCGTTAATCTTTTAATGAGATGATAATCCTTAGAACTGATATCTTGACCCACAAGTATTTTTGTATCAAAACTACTCTGACGATGAGTAGCTGTACGAATCAAACTAGTGGGTAAGAGCAAGTAAGTACAACATAGAAATTTGAACATTGAACGTTGCTGCTTTATTTGGTGCAGCCGTACAGTCTACTCAGACTTTATGGCGCTATGGACAAACAATACTGGGTATCATCTTTCGTCATCCGATAACCGGAACAAGTATAATTCCGATATTACCCGATGGTCGGATTGTACTGATTCGGCGAAGAGACAACGGTTTGTGGTCTTTGCCCGGTGGAATGGTAGATTGGGGAGAAGATATTCCGACTACAATTAAACGTGAATTAATGGAAGAAACCGGATTGGAATTAGTAGAAATTCGTCGTTTGGTTGGAGTTTATTCTGCACCGGATAGGGACCCCAGAATTCATTCAATTTGTATTGTCGCTGAAGCGGAAGTACGGGGAGAAATGCTTATTCAAGATACTTTAGAAGTGATGGAAATCCAGGCTTTTCCTACCAATTCATTACCAGAAGAACCGATGTCTCACGATCACTATCGCCAGTTGCAAGATTATTTAAATGACTTGACAATATTGGCATAAAACTATGCACTAATATTGAGATTTTAGGTTTTGGATTTAGTCTAAAATCTAAAATTTTTTAAATTTAACGATCGTTTATTAAATTAAAGATGGATACGATGTTATTTCGTAACTCTCGGAGAAGGCTTTCTCAAGGGTTGTTATTCTGGCGTGAAGTTGGTGATGGTATTCCGGTAGTTTTTTTGCACGGTGCTTGGTGCGAAAGCAGTGAATGGGTGTCGATAATGGAACTGGTATCGCGAGATATTCATTGTTTTGCGCCGGATTTATTAGGATTTGGCGAGTCAGAATATCCAAATATTCATCATGCTATTGATTTACAAGTTGATTGTTTATTTGAATTTTTGCAAGCTTTAAAATTACAAAAAGTATATTTGACGGGACATTCTTTAGGAGGATGGATTGCTGCTAGTTGTGCTTTAAAGTATCCAGAGAAAGTTCAAGGTTTAATATTATTATCACCCGAAGGTGTGGAAATAGAAGGATGGAAGAAGCGCGGGCAAAAAATGCAGCGGTTAATACAAGGTTCATCATTTATATTTAAGCTTTTAAAAATATTTCGTCCCTTAGCAAAAATGTTTGGTTGGGACACAAAAATAGAAGAAGATTTGCAGCAAAGACGAATATTATTACAAAATCCGACGGCAACTCAACTGTTATACGATCGCCAGTTGCCAGAAATTGAATCGGAATTCTTGCAAGATAAATTAGATTTGATCCAGATTCCGGTGTTGGTATTGCAAGGCGGAAAAGATGCTCCAGATGCTTTAACTAGAAGTCAGATTTATGCCAGAGTTATTCTTCAAGCAGAGTTGAAAATAATCGATCGCGGAGCAGATGATTTACCTCAAAAATGCGCTACTGATGTCGCTAAAGAAATTCGCGATTTTATTAAAAGTAAAAAGTAATAAGTAATTAGTGAAGACTTAAGAGTTAGGAATTAGGAATTAGGAGTTACAAATTACAAATTAACTAAATAGGAAATTAGATTATTATCGAAATTTATCGTTTATTTATTAGGAATGTATATTGTATAAAGATAAATCAAATAATACAAATAAAAGCTTCTTATTTACGGAAACTATAAATGATTAACTAAGTAGTATTACAGTTTTACAGTTAATTATATGCAAATCAAACAATTAATAATAGCTGCTGGTGGGGTAGTATCTTTGGCTTTGGGAACTGGAAGCATTACACCAGCAGAAGCAGCTTTATTAGACTTTAGCTTTGAAAACGAAAACGGCGTAAAGGGTAGTTTAACTTTAGATACAGATACTGAAGCTTCCGATGTACCAGCCGATTTTGGATTTGGTACGGGAATTTTATATAGTGATGCTGTTTCTGACTTTGATTTATCAGTACCGGAGAGAGGTTTGAATTTCAACGGTGAAACTGCTGACTATCAAATACTTACCAATCCAACTCCACCACCTCCCGATTCTCCCGTAACTCCTCCTCCTGGTGGTGCTTTGTTTCCTGCGGGAACAACTCTTAGCGGTGTAGTTTATCCTTCTGAATGTTCGGAAGGAGTTTTTACTTGTAGTTTTAGCATTCCGATATTTTATACGGGTGATGTTTCACAACTTCCCGAACTTTCCGATGATGTGAATTCTTACTCTACAGAAAGGATTGAATTCTTTGATTTTAATCCCGAAACTCAAAGTTTAGAAGTTAAGCGCGAGATTTTTACAAGTTCTAATATTACTTCTAAAACTGCTTCCGTTGCTGAAGGTAATTCTAGTTTAAGTATGTTTGCTTTTGGAATTATTGGTATGGGTTTGTTGTTTAAACGTGAATTGAATCGGGCTGTTTAATTAATGTTTAATTAAGTTACATTTTTGCGTATGTATTAAATTTGTGGGGAGACGTAGCACTGCTACGTCTCTACATTATTGTTTTTTGTATTCCCCATAAAATTAGGTTTTTTTCTACAATTATTTTCGCTGCAACTTCTGGATATTGCGATTTTAGATAATTAAATAATAAAGCGCGATCGCCACCTGTGATAGCAACTTTACTTTCAGGGAAATCTTGCCACCACGCTGCAATAAAATCTTTGATTCCTGCAAGTATTGTGTAGATAATTCCGCTTTGGATTGCTTCTGAAGTATTTACTGCATATCGTGATGGAAGCTGTTGTGGTAATTCTATATTTGGTAATTGTCCGGTTTTGTTGGTAAGAGTTGAAAATTGTAAACCCAATCCCGGTAATATTGCGCCACCAATTAAATTACGGTGATTATCGGCACCTGTAAAAGTAAGTGCGGTTCCGGCATCAATTACTAATATTGGAAAACCCCAAGTTTCACCAGCACCAAGTAATGATAAGGCGCGATCGATTCCTAATGTGGGATATAGGTTGTTGAGAGGGATTTCGTTTAAGGTAATAAAGTTGACGTTGGGGTGATTTTTCCAAAGTTTTGTTTGTGTAGGAACTACGGAAGCTATGAAGAGAGGGAGAGAGGGGGGAGAGGGGGAAGATAAATAATTGGTATCCCAAGCTTTTATAAGAGTTTCTTGGTTGAATAAACCCCAGTGTAAGCGGGAGTTGCCGATTATTAATGCTAGCCAGGTTTTTGAGGGATTTGAGAACACTTTTTTAAACGCAAAGGTACGCGGAGGTTAACGCGCTAGGTACGCTGAGAATTATGGATATTTATAAGATAATAATATTCAATTACTAATTTCTACCTATATTAATTGAAGCGTTACAAATTATGAGTTGGAAGATGACTGCTGAGGAGTTGTTAGAGCGTTATGCTGCTGGAGAGCGTGATTTTGCTGGAGTTGACTTGAATGGAGTCAATTTGAGTGGAGCAGTTTTGACTGGAATTAATTTGGAGCGTGCCGATCTTAGTACAGTTAATTTTAGTGGTGCCGATCTTAGTGGATACTATGGAAGAAGTCTTTCTCTCAAATTTAGGAGATCCCTCAAATGTGTATGTTCCCAGGGAAGTATAGCAGTAATGAGCTTGGTAATCCCGGTGGAGGTTATAGCTGTATTAGATATGCTGTTCTCAGAAATACTAATTTCCGGGATGCTGATATGAGTTACATCAATTTCGATTACTCCGATTTAAGTTTCGCTAATTTTAGTTGGGCTAATTGTACAGGAAGTTGCTTCGATAATGCTTGCTCACTTGATGTTAATTTTACTAACGCTGACCTTGTTTGTATTAGCTTTGACGGAGCCGACGTTGAAGGAACAATTCTTGAAGATGCTGAATGGGTATGAGTTAACTTTCAATTCTTTTGAGTTAATAAACTTTTTGACATTGGTTACAATTGAGCATTTAAAATTGAAATTTTTAAAATTATTCCACAACTGTGGAAAATACAAATCAAAGCCAAATATACTTACTTTTGCGATGCCATCCAAAAAATCCAACAACATCACCGACTCTACAACCCTGAATTTTTTTGATTCATAACTTTCTTTCCGCAGCAACTCCAGATGGTGCGGTAGACGCATTCAGATTTTACGCGAACCCATTACATAATCGTGCGTCTAACACACCCTACAAGACTAATAATCTCTTTACAATCTCTTCCCTCTGCGTACTCAGCGTCTCTGCGGTTTTTTAAAATCAGCAATCACAAGACTACAAGAGCAATTACCAATTACCCATGCCCAAATCCAAATACCTATAGATTATTGAGAAAGATATACAATTAACTCGTGTCACAATAGAAGCAGACGCATAAATACTAAGTTATTAAAAAGCTATTAAGGAGACTAGTTATGGTAGCAGTTACCGATAAAATCGCCAAAAAACTCACCATGCAGACTGCCGAGATTGCTGACGATACTACGGCAATTCGCTCTCTGGATTGGGATAGAGATAGATTTGATATCGAGTTCGGTTTGGAAAATGGCACCACTTATAACTCGTTTATTATTCGCGGCGAAAAGACTGCTTTAGTTGATACTTCTCACGAAAAGTTCCGCAAGCTCTACTTAGACACACTTAACGGACTTGTTAATCCAGCAGAAATCGATTATTTAATTATCAGTCATACCGAACCCGACCACAGCGGTTTGGTTAAAGATTTTTTACAGTTGGCTCCGGAAGTTACCGTTGTTGGCTCCAAAGTTGCGATTCAGTTTTTGGAAAATCTCGTACACCAATCTTTCAAAAATCAAATCGTTAAAAATAGCGATCGCCTAGATTTAGGTAACGGACACGAATTAGAATTTGTCATTGCTCCTAATTTACACTGGCCCGACACCATTTTCACATACGACCACAAAACCCAAATTCTCTTTACCTGCGATGCTTTTGGGATGCATTATTGTTCGGATGCCACTTTTGATGAAGATTTGAACGCAATCAGCGCCGAATACAAATATTATTACGAATGTTTGATGGCTCCAAATGCCCGCTCTGTAATGTCTGCTCTCAAGCGCATGGGTGAGTTGGAAACCGTGGGAATGGTAGCAACCGGACATGGCCCGCTTTTATCCCATAATGTAGATGAGTTAATCGGAAGATATCGCAATTGGAGTAAAAATAAAGCCAAAGCTGAGAAAACAGTTGGTATTTTCTACGTTTCCAAATATGGCGACAGCGATAAATTAGCTCAAGCAGTTGCTAGCGGTGTTTCTAAAACAGAAGTCGCTATAGAAATGGTTGATTTGAGCGAAGAAATTGACTTACAGGAATTAAGAGAACAAGCAAGTCGGTTTACTGGAATAATATTAGGAATGCCACCAGCATCCGATCAAAAGCTGCAAACTGCTTTCAGTACTATATTAGGTTCGGTACACGACAAGCAAGCAGTAGGATTATTTGAAACTGGTGGTGGTGATGATGAACCAATCGATCCAGTTTTGACTAAATTCCGCGAATTGGGTTTAAAACCAGCCTTTGGTGCAATCAAAATTAAAGAGACTCCCACCGAGAATACTTATAAGCAGTGCGAAGAAGCGGGAACTGATTTAGGGCAATTATTAAACCGCGCTAAAAGCATCAAAAACATGAAGTCTCTTGATGCTGACTTGGATAAAGCTTTAGGAAGATTGAGTGGTGGATTGTATATCATTACCGCTCAGCGAGGTGACGTAAAAAGCGCCATGTTAGCATCTTGGGTAAATCAAGCCAGCTTCAAACCTTTGGGATTGACAATTGCAGTCGCGAAAGATCGAGCAATTGAATCCTTGATGCAGGTAGGCGATAAATTCGTTTTAAATACTCTCGAAGAAGGCAACTATCAAAGGTTGATGAATCATTTCCTTAAGCGTTTCCGCCCTGGTGCCGATCGCTTTGAAGGAGTGAAAACCCAACCAGCCGAAAACGGTGCGCCGATATTAACAGATGCATTGTCTTATGTAGAGTGCGAAGTTTCCAGCAGAATGGACGCTGGCGATCATTGGATTGTATACAGCACCGTGTATGCAGGTAAAGTCAGCAAACCCGATGCCTTAACCGCCGTGCATCACAGAAAAGTTGGAAACCATTATTAATCAGTGAGCAGTGAGCAGTAACCAGTGAGCAGTTAGGAGTGAGCAGTTAGGAGTGCGAGCGTCTCGCTCGCTATCTAAATCTAACTACCTCCTCTCCCCCGTCTACCTCCTCTCCCCCGTCTACCTCCTCTCCCCATCTCCCCCTCTCCCCCCTCTACCCCCTCTCTCCCCATCTTCCCTTGATTCAGCCATGACAGAAACAAAACCTCGTGACGTTCAAATTCTCCCTATTGCTACAGATACAACTATATTGCGATCGCGCAGTTGGACGCGGTTACGGTTTGAGATTGAATATGCTCTGGGTAAGGGTACTACGGCTAATTCTTATTTAATAAAAGCTGAAAAAATCGCATTGATCGATCCTCCTGGGGAAACTTTTACGGAAAAATACTTAGATGCTTTGCAGCAAAGATATGATGTAACCGAAATTGATTACGTAATAATCGGTCACGTTAATCCCAACCGTGCTGCTACTTTAAAGGCTTTATTGGAAATTGCACCTCAAGTAAAATTTGTTTGTTCTAATCCCGGTGCGATCAATTTACGCAAAGCTTTGGAAAACGAATTACCAATTATGGTGATGAAGGGGGAAGAAAGCCTCGATTTAGGCAAAGGACATAATTTACAGTTTATTCCCACACCTAACCCTCGTTACCCAGATCATCTTTGCACTTACGATCCCCAAACGGAAATTCTCTACACCGATAAATTATTTGGCGCACATATCTGTGGCGACCAAGTTTTTGATGAAGGTTGGAAAATCTTTGTCGAAGATAGACGTTATTATTATGACTGCTTGATGGCACCCCACGCCCGTCAAGTAGAAACTGCTTTAGAAAAAATTGATGATTTAGCTGTGAGGATGTATGCGCCGAATCACGGACCTTTAGTGCGCGAAGGCTTAATAGATTTAACCGACGCTTATCACGAATGGAGCAAACAGCAAACAAAACAAGATACTAGCGTTGCATTAATTTATGCTTCCGCCTACGGGAATACCGCAACATTAGCGCAGGCGATCGCCAGAGGTATTACCAAAGCCGGAGTCGCGGTAGAATCGATCAATTGTGAAGCTGTTGAACCAGAAGATATCAAAACAGCAGTAGAAAAAGCATCCGGTTTTGTAATTGGTTCCCCAACTTTGGGAGGGCACGCACCAACTCAAATTCAAACAGCTTTGGGTATTATCCTTTCCACAGCAGCCAAAAGTAAACCCGCTGGCGTATTTGGTTCCTTTGGTTGGAGTGGAGAAGCTGTAGATATTTTGGAAAGCAAACTCAAAGATGCTGGATTCCGTTTTGGTTTCGATCCGATTCGCGTTAAATTCAAACCCGATGAAAAGACGCTACAAATGTGCGAAGAAGCCGGAGTTGATTTTGCTCAATCATTGAAGAAAGCCAAAAAGGTAAAAGCACCCAGTCAACCTTCCACAAGTGTGGAACAAGCAGTAGGAAGAATTATCGGTTCGTTATGTGTGGTAACTGCGAAACGAGGAGATGTTTCCAGCGCCATGTTAGCTTCCTGGGTATCTCAAGCCAGCTTTAATCCACCCGGTTTAACCATCGCCGTAGCTAAAGATAGAGCCTTAGAATCCTTGATGCATTCTGGCAGCGGATTTGTGTTGAATGTATTAAAAGAAGGCGGTCATTTAGGGATGATGAAACACTTCCTAAAACCCTTTAGTCCTGGTGAAGATAGATTTGCAGGGATTGAAACCGAAGAAGCAAGTAATGGTTCTCCCGCTCTTACCGATGCCTTAGCTTACGTTGAATGCTCAGTAAAATCACGGATGGAATGCGGCGACCACTGGTTAGTTTACGCTACCGTCGATAACGGTAAAGTAATGAATAACGAAGGAGTGACAGCAGTACATTATCGGAAAACGGGAACGCACTATTAACTTGTAGAGACGTAGCACTGCTACGTCTGTTTGTAGGGTGTGTTACGGCACTAGGATATTTAATTGATAGGTTATACGTTTGAAAATGCCGTAACGCACCATTATGTGTAGTTGGAAATTTGTAGATTGGGTGCAGCGAAGCGGAACCCAACAATATCTAGGGCTTGCTGGATAATGTTGGGTTTCACTCCGTTTCACCCAACCTACTAGCTAAATGTGTAAGAAACAAGCAGAGGATGTTAAGAATCAATTTGTAGAAATTGTTCAAGCCTACCTAAATCGTCCATTTCGTACAAATCATCACAACCACCAAAAGGGCGATCGTTGACAAAAATTTGAGGTAAGGAATACCTGCCGTTAGCTCGCTCTGCCATAGCAGCCCGTGCTATCTTATCTCCATCAACACTATATTCAATAAACTCAACACCTTTTTCCTTTAGTAAAGCCTTGGCTTGACGGCAATACGAGCAAGCCTGACTCGTATAAATTTCAACTTTGGCAGTCATTTAAAAGCCCTTAGTAGTTTGAAGTTTAAAAATTTCGTCTTTTTAATTCCAAGCACGTACAATTTTTCCGTTTCGGCACAATCTTGCTAATAGACGAAACCAATACCTCTAAGGTGTATCGTACTTTATTTATCGGTATAATCCAACTTTTCCTAACTATTATTAACAAAAAAATTCTTTTAAATGAAAGTTTTAATAACTGGCTTTGAGCCGAATGACGATGGTGTAAATGCTTCAGAATTATTAGTAAAATCTTTACGCGATCGCCCTCCTTCAAAGATTAGTCAATATATCGATTGCATTGACTTCAAGATTTTGCCTGGTAACACTAATACCCTTGGACAAATAATTGATCAAACTCTTAACATATTATTACCCGATATTTGTATTGGTATCGGTCAAGCACGCGGTTATAACAAAATAACTCTTGAGAGAATGGCAAAGAATCTAAGATATTTTGTGACTTTGGATAAAGCAGGAAATGCACCCAAGGGAACATTGATTATCAAAGATGCTCCTGTTGCTTATTGGAATTCTTTACCAAACCAAGAAAGTTTAGTTTCCTTGTTAGAAAAGCACAATATTCCAGCCAAAATTTCCAACGATTGTGGAACTCATTTGTGCAATCAAGCTTTTTATCACTTTCTTCACTGGAGAGAAACTAATAATTCTGAGATGAAGGTTGGTTTTGTTCACATTCCAGTATTACCAGAACAAGTTATTAAATACTATCCAGAAGCACCATTTATGACGATAGATATGATTCGTGAAGCTCTATCGCTAATTATTGCCAGTAATTTTTAAGAACGAATCCACTATAAAAATATTAAATTCTCCTCAAAAGCTTACAAATACGATTTTATGTCAAAATTCTCCTGCTTTCTCCAAGCAATCGATCAAAATACCCATTATTTTCCCCAGGTTATCAATATAGTATTCTTGATTATCAATATAAACGGTTTTCTGTTCTAACTTTAGAAATAACCAAGCAGTTCCAGTTGTAACTACTCCGTAAATCGTTGAAACATTATTATCTTGCTTTTGATTAAAAATTTGTGCTGCTACCATTTCGGCTATACATTGTCCTATCCCCGACGTAATTAAATCGTTTTTAGCTTCAACTAACGTGACGACGGGAGAGCTTATAGCGTACATCTCCTCACTCAATGTAATCAAGAAATCAACGTAACCAGTTAAGCCTAAAGAAATATCAACATTAAAAAGACTCCCAGAAAATAAGCTGACTTTTTTGCAAAGAATTTTTCTAATTTCTACTAATATCGGAATTACCAATAACTCAGATTTGGCTTTTTCCGTACTTATTGCTCTTGCTAACGGTAAATATTCTTCTAATAATTCAACCAAAGTAGCCGAAGGTTCTATACTGCTAACATTTTTAAATAAGTTTTCGGACTCGATTGTAGATAAATCAAAGTCTTTTTTAGCTTTACTCAAAGTGAAATTATTGTAAGCCATGTTGAATATTGATGAAATTTAAAAATGCGTCGTAAATCAACATAATTTATGGTTAAAACACGGGGATTTATAAATAATTTAAAGTTAGTTATAGCCAAAGCTCCTGTAGTCGAAATCCTATACTGCACAATAAACGGATTTGCTAAGTGTAAAATCTTGTTTTACGTTCAATCATAATAAACTAAAATCAAATTCAAATTTTACAAATAAAAATATGTTCGTAGTAAGGGCTTTAGCCCTCCAATCTCAGGCACTAAAGTCCTTACTACGAACTAAGAATCAAGCGCTCTCTACATTTACACTAAAGGTAATATCAGTAAAATTTTGATCTCCCCCACCATATAAATCCTCAAAACCAAAGTTTTTATCTGAAGCTTTAAGATGCTTTACTCCATCTGGATTAGCACTTCCAAAAGCAAAGTAGGCATTTAATCCGCTTCCAGATCGATTGTTAGTCGGATTTTTGCCGAGAAATTCTTCTACAGTACCATTCGCAATCAAATATGGTGCTAAGAATATTCCTCCATCAACTTCTGCGGTTAAACTGCCATCATTTTTATCAAAGTCTAATTCAGGAATACGTTGGTTAAATGCTGCTGTTTCATATCCTTGTTCTCCCGGCTGAATCTGCTGATTTGTAACTGGATCGAGTACGGTACCATTTACATCTAAGACTTGATAAAAACCTGCTGAATTACTGTAAGAGCCAGTACTGTTAATATCATCCACAATCAACGAAACTTGTTCGTCAACTTCCCCATCTCCATCAAAATCAACGTTGCTCAGATTAACTATTCCATTAATAATATCCTCTTCTCCTCCTACTGCCTGCTCCCTACTTCCTGCTCCCTCCATAGGAGTTTGAGGAGTTGCTGCGGCTGCTGGCTTCGGAGAGAATTCAATGTAATCAAAACGAGCAAATTCACCTTTGTTACTAGTTGCTTCAATTTTGAAAGTATCTCCAGACTCTAACTGCACTTCTTCTATGGCGATTCGACTAGTTTTAGAAACAGGTTTTACCCAGCTATCGGGTAAATCTTTGTCAAAAGTAAAGCTTGTACTCTCTTCGCCAACGGTGACTTTAACTTTAGATTGCCCATCGTTTTCGTCGAAATAACCAACTTTTACTTGATAAATTCCTGCTTCACCTTCAAATGTGCCTGTAGCAGAGCCTTGATTCTCACCAGCCTCCTTGAGAGAAATATGCTTACCAGCACTAGCACTAGAGTTTTTTACAGTCTCAACTTCATAACCATCTAGAGTCAAATCTTCGGCTTCATAGCGTAAAGGTTGATTCTTTGTCGGGGTTAGCTCAGGCTTAGACTCAGGCTCGGGGCTGCTGGGTTTTTGCGAAGTCGGTTGGTTAGAGGTGAATTCAAATGCTCCTATATCTGGAGCGGAGTCTCGTATCACCCCTTGTTGGTCGGTTTCGATGGTGCGATCGCTAGCTGCATCAATTGCAGGACTATCTGACTTGAGAGGATGAATTAAAGAACCGTCGATATTTTGCAAGGAGCCTAATTTAGGGTCTACTATTTGAGAGCCTGCAACAACTCTTTGCTTTGACTGGGGATCTAGAAATTCGATATTACCTCCGCCATCTTTAAGCTCAAAGGAAGTTTGCTTTCCGTCTTTTGAGGTGTTGTTGGCTACGATTGAATTGCTTAAAGTAATCTCATTCTTGCCATTCGACCAGATTGCTCCGGCTTTGTCACGAGCAACATTCTCGACAATTGTGGAGTTGCTGATGTTTAAAGCACCCTTTGAGTTTGAGTAGATAGCGCCTCCAGAGCTAGTTTCATTGCCCGACAAAGTGCTGTTTTCAATATCGATTGACTTAGATCCATCATCCCAAAATCCTCCCCCCGTATTTGAGGCGTTCGAGGCAATAGTAGTATTGTGGATGGTGAGATTGCCTTTACTCGCTCCTCCCCCTGTTCTGATTCCGCCACCTAAAGCATTTCCATTACTATCCTTACTGACAGAATTATCAATAATCGTACTGTCTTCTATTAATACCTTCTCCCCTTCATAGGTATATAGAAAAAGTCCACCACCACCACCAACGCTTTGATTTCCTTCAAACTTGCTGTTGCGAATGGTAATAGTTCCGTCTCTATTTTCCTTGCCACGCGGGCTAGCACCATCAGTGGAAATAGCTCCACCCTGGCGCGTGCTGAGGTTATCAACGAAGACAGAATCTTCAATTGTCAGCGGACCGAGCAGACTATAAATAGCCCCACCCTGAGAACCTTTATTATTAGTAAAGCTGCTACCTTTAACAGTTAAGCCCTTAGTTTGTCCGGCAGCAGAAATTGCACCCGCGCTAAAACCAGAATTCCCTGGAGTTCCATCGTTATTATCAAAGCTACTATTAAGAACTGTAGCCTGACCACCATAATTAACGTAGATACCGCCACCCATATCGGCAACGTTATCTTTAAACTGAATGTTCTCAACGGTAAGAGTCCCGGAGAAATCAACATAAACTCCTCCCCCACCACTTTGGGCCGCATTAAAATCACTTTTTTTGCCGCTAACTGTTCTAGCATCAGCAATAGTTAGATTCTTGAGAGCTAATTCTTTTTCTCTGTTTACAAAGAAAATCCGACTAGATTGATTACCGCTAATAGTTAAATTTTCGGCATCTGCTCCATCAACAGTCAAGTTTTTTGCAATCTTTAATTGACCGCTAGTAAGGTTTATCTTTTTGTTAGCCAGAGTTGAATCGAAGCGAATAGTATCCCCTGAACTCGCGTTTAAAATAGCTTCTCTAAGCGTTCCTTTTCCACTATCGGCGGTGCTAGAAACTGTGATAATTGCCATATTTTCCAATGTGAAATTACATCAATTGGTAGAATACACTGGTAAATATAACTACAAAATAACCAGTTAAATGCTAACAATATAAAAAAAAATATGCAACCTTTATTTGTATAAATTCAATGTTAACTTAGTAAGTAAAATTACTAAATGTCGATTAATTATTGCTGCTACTTGTAATTCGATATACAACTGATTTTAATTTAGGTAAGACATGACGAATATTAGAAAACCAAAAAGTGCATCAATATGTATTAAGCCCGCTTTAATGTACGGTTACGAACAAAAACCCCCGCTTAATTTGAGCGAGAGTTAGAGAATTTTCAATATCTGAAACACGAGATTTATTTTCTTTTAATCTGTTTTTTACTCATAAATACTCTTCTTGCTATTTTCGGTTTAATTTAGCTCAAAATTTTTGGTTATTTATATCATTCTTCAATCCGCTTTTCTAAATACTGTCCAATCATTACCTGTTCCCCAGCGCGAGAAATCACAGACTGACGGGTACGGTATTTTTCACCAATAAACTTTAATTCTTCCTCAAATACCGAACCGTTATACTCTGTACGCAAACACAAAGTTTTATCGTTGGGAAAATGATATTCGGCAGTAATTGGTTTCGACGTTGCAAAACCGCGATCGCGATACAGCGTATTTCCCAAAGCCCCAAATAATGTAGAACCTTGAGATTCTTTTGCTTTAGTTACGGCGTTGGTACTTTCCCAACAAACTTCAGCACCGCAACTCAAAACCGTAGACTCATCTAAATCGTGCATCCGCGCCAGTTTTTGCAATTCATCGCATCCAGCTTCTAAAAACCGAATGGTAATGATACTCGCCACTTCCTTGGTTTTTCCATCCGGTAACGTATAGTAGCGTCTTTCCGAACTCCATTTACCAACAGATTCTTGAAAATATTCTGTAATCAAAGATTTTTCTGCTATTTGTACGGCTTTATTTGGAGATGTCACTGGTTTTTTCCTGATTAGGTTGAGACTTATTACACTATTTACCCTGCAAATACCAGACTATGTAACATATCTTAAGGTTAACTACATATTTTGTAAAATACTGATATGTTCGATACAATATAGCGCATCGGAATATTGATTAAAGACTTGCTCAAACATAAGAATCCAATTCAAAACAAATAGTTTTAACAAAAATGCACAAGTAAATTGTTTGGAATTAATCAATATTTTTTGAACGCCGTATAAATAATCGATTTTAAACAAAGGTTTTTTAATGGAATTCAAGTAAACCTTTAAACAGTGAAGGAAATAGTTAGGATTAAATTTAAACTTAGGTAAGATAAGCGCTACACTATATCTTTCGTTTAAACCATTTTTTTGATTTTTTTTAAAGTCTCGTAATATTTTGTAAAATATCGATAATTTAGTTACAATTATAAAAAAATAAGCATTTGTACTGCTTTAATAGAAAAGATAGAAGTGAAAAAAGTCACGAATTGAGAATGTAATATTTATGACTTGCGGTATAGTGAGAATTAGTTAAAAAAATTTATAATTTTTAGTAATTACATTAACAAATTTCATATATAAGTTCTATTTCAAGTTGTTAGATTAGTGTTTGTACTCAAAAATACAGGCATTTCCAGGATGAATACTAATGAAGGTATATCAAACAAGCTTGTAAAAAACCATTGTTGCTTCACCCGAATGCGCCCCTGTCAGAAACCCGGTTTGTTGTCGTGAAAACATGACTTTTTCGGCGTTCAATGAGCATATTCGGTGTTTCTAATATAAGTCAAAAATGTAAATTTATACCTTTTAAAGTTGATAATATTTATTAATAATTATTTGAAACAGACAATTGTATTATTCAAAAAATCAATAATTTAGAGACACAAATTCAACAAAAATATGCCCTACAAAAAGGAGACAACCAGACAACATAATAAAGATTTTTTTTCCGAAGCCTATCGCTTGATTCCTTCTTGCGGATTGATTGCTTGTGTCTTAGGCTTGGGGCTTTTAACTACTGGTTGCGGCGAATCTCCGAAAGAATCAGCAGGAGCTGCTTCTGAGCGTGGGGGTAGGGGAGAAAAAGGTGGTGCAACGGCTGTGGATGTTGCGATCGCCCGCACGGGTTCGTTACAAAAAGAACAGCCGCTGACGGGTACTACAACACCTTTTAGTACAGTGTCATTGCGATCGCAGGTGCAAGGAAGGCTTCTAGCGTTAAATGTAGATGTAGGGGATGCAGTAAACAAAGGGCAAGTCATTGGGCAAATAGATGATGCTCTACTGAAAACGGCAATAAATCAAGCAGAAGCAGAATTAGCATCTCTTAAATCTGAAGTTGCACGCATCAAGACTCAGATAAGCAATGCTCGTGTAGAAGTAGAAAGAACGCGGTTGCAACTCCAACAACAGCAAGCAGATTCCCAAAGACAGCAAAAACTAGCACAACTTGGTGCGATCGCCCGCGCAGCAGCCGAGCAAGCAAGTACAGAAGCGCAAACTGCCGCTCAAGTTGTTCGTGCGGCTCAAGAAAACGTCAGTACAGAACAGCAAGCCCTTGCTGCGGCGCAGGGTAGAGTTGTAGCTCAACAAGCAGTAGTTGCAGAAACTGTAGAACGACGAACATACGCAAGATTGGCATCACCGATTGCTGGCACGGTTTTACAAAGGTTAACAGAACCAGGAAATTTTGTTCAACCGGGGAATGAACTATTAAAAATAGGGGACTTCAACCGCATTAAAGTGGAAGTTCAAGTCTCCGAATTAGAATTAGCAAAAATTCAGGTTGGGCAATCCGTACAAGTACGTTTAGATGCTTTCCCCAACCAAACATATTACGGAACAGTTACCCGTATTTCTCCAGCCGCCGATCCAACTGCTCGACTAGTACCAGTAGAAGTAGTTATTCCCAATAACGATCTACAGATTGGTAGCGGTTTATTAGCAAGAGTTGATTTTACGTCCCCCGAACAAGCAAATGTTGTCATACCAGAGACAGCCTTGCAAGGAGAAAGGAGAAGAGAAACCGAAAGTAAACAAAAACTCAATCAAAATCGTCAAGAAAAAATATTTGTTTTAACACAAACACAAGGAAAACCTACGGTGTCAGCCAGAGAAGTAACAATCGGAAAAAAGGTTGATGGCAAAGTCGAAATTATATCTGGATTGCAACCGGGAGAAAAATTTGTAGCTCGTAGCGGAGAACCGTTGAAAGATGGTGCATCTGTACGTCTTTCAATTCTTTCAGAAAAAGGCGAATCAATTAAAAATTGATAGTTGACGATCCACACCCTACGGGTGAAAGTTGTTAGTGTTCTCCCGGCTTTATGATTACCGATAAAAAACCGATGCTTGACGCACAGAGCGCAGAGGAAAGATGTAAAGAGAGATAAATAATTACAGAGCGGGAAGAAAGTAGTTGTTAGTAGTTGGTCGATATTTAATAATTAATGAGTTTTAGAAAATATTGATAGTGGTTAATTGATAACTGATAACTGATAATTGTTAATTGAAAATATGCAGCAGATTAACGAAAAAAGCGGATTTAGTATTAGCGGTGTTTCTATCCGGCAGCATATCGGTACGCTGATGCTGACGCTGGCAGTGATTGTTTTAGGTGTTTTTTATATCATCCGATTACCAGTAGATTTGCTGCCATCAATTACCTATCCCCGAATTGGCGCACGTTTAGAAGCTCCCGGGATTTCTCCGCAAGTAGGAGTTGATGAAATTACCAGACCTTTAGAAGAAGCTTTTGCTGCTACAGAAGGTGTGATTCAGGTATATTCTCAAACTCGTGAAGGAAGAATAAGTGTAGATATGTACTTTCAACCGGGGGGTAACATCGATCAAGCCCTCAACGATGCGACTGCTGCATATAACAGAGCCAGAAGCCGTCTTCCAGATACTCTTGAAGCACCGCGTATTTTCAAATTCGACCCTTCCCAATTACCTATTTACGAATTTGCTTTAACTTCCCCTTCTTTGAAAGGAGTTGACCTGCGTGTATTTGCGGAAGAAGAATTAGCTCGCGAACTCAGTGTAGTTCCGGGAGTTGCAGGGGTAGATGTATCGGGAGGTCTTCAAGAAGAAATTAGGGTAAATATTGACTTAAACCGCTTGCAAGCTTTGGGTGTAGGTTTAAATGACGTACTTGATGAACTGAGAACCCGCAACCAAGATATTTCCGGTGGTAGAATTTTGGGGGAAAATTCCGAACCATTAATCCGGACTGTAGGACGTTTTAAAGATGCTGAAGAACTTAAAAATCTTTCCTTTGAAGTGTCTTCTCCCTCCGAATCATCTACAACGCCAACTTCTCCTCAACGAGTTTACCTGCGAGATTTTGCTCAAGTTATAGATGGTGCCGAAGAACAGCGCGTGTTCGTTTTGCTCAATGGCGAAGAATCGGTAAAACTCAGCGTTCAAAAGCAACCGGATGCCAATACAATCAACGTTGTAGATGATGTCAAAAAGCGTTTAGAACAGTTAAAAGAATCTGGTGTAATTCCAGAAGGAACGGTAATTACAACTACTTCGGATGAATCAAAATTTATCAGTAATTCTATATCCAACGTCGCCACTTCCGGTTTAATTGGCACCTTGCTAGCTGCGATCGCCGTTTTGTTATTTCTTGGTTCTATCCGTCAAACGCTGATTATCGTGCTGGCAATTCCCTTGGCAACTTTAGCCGCAATTATTTTGATGGGAATATTTGGTTTATCTCTCAACGTGTTTAGTTTGGGTGGTTTGGCTTTGGGTGTGGGGATTGTCGTCGATAACTCCATTGTCATGTTGGAGAATATTGCCGAGGGTGCGGGGATGACTCCCGGAAAAAATACAAAAACTCGCTTGAGTCCGCATCAACTACTTAATCAAGCCGAAAAAAGTAGCCGGGAAGTTGAATCAGCATTAATTGCTTCCACCAGTACAAACTTAGTTGCGGTATTACCATTTGTATTAATCGGTGGCTTTATTTCGCTGCTATTCAACGAATTAATTCTCACAATCAGCTTTTCGATCGCGGCTTCTATCTTGATTGCAGTCACAGTTGTGCCAATGATGACATCTCGATTATTAGCGTGGAGATGGTCGAGTCGCTTAAATGAATTTTGGTTGCTAAGTCAGTTTAATCGCCGTTTTGAAGACGCTACGAGAGCATACGGCAATTTTTTAAGTAAAGTGCTGCGTTTTCGATTGTTAGCAATTGGGCTGGCTATTTTAATTTTTGGTGGAAGCAGTTTATGGATGATTCCCCAAATCCCTCAAGAAATTTTACCGCGCATCAGTACCGGACAAGCTCGATTATTTGCTCAGTTTCCTCCCGGTACACCATTAGAAACAAACCAAAAAGTGATGGCTGCGGTAGATGACATTTTGCTCAATCAGTCAGAAACCGAGTACGCTTTTACCACTTCTGGCGGTTTTCTATTTGGTACTAGTACCAGCGAAAACCCACTTCGGGGTTCGAGTACCATTACTTTAAAACCCGGTACCGATATAGAAGCTTATGTCGAAAAAGTTTCCGCCGAGTTTGATAAGCTCAATTTAGCAGGAATTCGCTTGCGTATCAGCCCCGGTGAAGTTAGGGGTTTGATTTTAAGTAATTCTCCCGTGCGTGGTGCAGATGTTGATATTATTTTGCAAGGAAATGATTCTGAATCCTTAGAAGAAGCAGGTCGTCAAGTGTTAGCTGCGGTAGAGGAGCAAGTACCCTTAGCCAGATTTCGTCCCGATGCCGATCCGCGTCAACCAGAAATTCAAATTCTTCCTAACTGGGAAAGAGTTGCAGCAGTAGGATTAACCGCTCAAGAAATTGGCGACACAATTCAAACCGCTATTGAAGGTAGTACACCTACTCAGTTGCAGCGCGATAACCGTTTGGTAGATATAAGAGTACAGTTAGATGAAGACTCCATACAATCTTCTTCGGAATTAGCAAGACTACCTTTATTTGTTGATAATAACCGTCAAATACGTTTGAGTGATGTTGCTGAAATTGTAGAGGGAAAAGCACCTGGAGAAATTCAGCGGATCAACCAGCGTCAAGTTTTTATTATTGCCGGTAATTTATCTGAAGGAGCCAGTCTTAGCGAAGCCACAAAACAGGTGAATTCCGTACTTGCTACTTTGGATTTACCGTCGGGTGTGTCGGTATTGCCCAGTTCGGCATCAGAAGCCAATCAGCAACTACAAAATTCTTTGAAATTGTTGGGAGGATTAGCCGCTTTTCTAGTATTTGTAGTCATGGCAGTGCAGTACAATTCCCTTGTAGATCCCTTAGTAATTATGTTTACAATCCCTTTGGCGTTAGCTGGGGGAATTTTAGGGCTTTACATTACTCAAACAGCGATCGGTGCAACAGTTATAGTTGGTGCCGTATTATTAGTAGGAATTGTTGTTAACAACGCCATTATTATGGTAGAGCTAGCAAATCAAATTCGCGAACGAAAAGGTATCGATCGCCAAAGCGCAATATTGCAAGCCGCACCTCAACGCTTGCGTCCGGTATTAATGACAACCATTACTACAGTTTTAGGTATGTTCCCCCTAGCATTAGGAATTGGTGAAGGTTCGGAATTTTTACAACCTTTGGGTGTAGTAGTATTTTCCGGGTTGTCTTTAGCAACGCTACTGACTTTATTTGTGATTCCCTGTTTTTATATTTTGTTGCACGATTTGTTCGCTGGGAAATGGGGAAGGAGTTAGGAGTAATTAAGGTCTGCATGTTAAAGGTCTGCATGTCAAAGGTTAAAATTATTTTTATCCCCTTGTCTCCCCCTCTCCCCAAAGGTTACTGAGCAGTTCGACGTAGCTCACTGTAAGACTTGTCGAAGTACTCCCCCGAACCCCATCTCCTATCCCCTATTGTCCAATTCTCGATAAACCGCTAATGTTTCCTGACAAACGCGCTTAACATTCAAACGTTCTAAATTTTGACTGGCTCGATTTTTCCATTCGTTTAATGTACTTTCATCATTGAGCAATTTTGTCAAAGTGTTTGCTAAAGCTTGACTATCTCTTGGCGGTACCAAAAGCCCAGCTTCACCATAATCTAAAGCTTCGGGAATCCCATCAACATCGGTGGCAATAATAGCACAGCCTGCTTCACGTGCTTCTGAAAGTACCAGCGGACAAGGATCGCGAAATGAAGCGAGGACAAATAGATCGCAAGAGTTTAAGTAGCGCTGCGGTTGTGGCTGATAACCTTCAAAATGAATCCGATTCACGGAGCTTACTTGCTGTGCTTGTGCTTCAAACAGTTGTTTATCCGGACCATTTCCTACTATATAAAGATGGGCTTGAGGAAATAAATCTGCAATTTGCTCGAAAGCATCTATTAATACAGCAATACCTTTACGCTGATACATTCCGGCAAGAGTCACAACTGCTGGATGCTGCAATTGTAATTGGTATTCAGTTTCGATCGGGTTACGCGGGCTTCCCAAAGTTCCGTTACAGATAACCCGTAATTTATTTTCTGGAATTCCCCGCTGGATCGTATTTTGAGCAACAGCTTTACTAACAGCAATTACTCTGTCAGCTAAACCCATTAATATACTTTGACGCTGAAACTCATTATGTACTGTAGAAACTAAACCATAATTGTTTCCAATTCTCAAAGCACTTGCTAATAAAATTCCTGTCATCATATGAGCGTGAACGATATCTGGCTGAAAATCTTTGATAATCTTTCGGTAAATTATTCCTGCTTTGAGAATATTAAGCGGCGTTCTTTTTTGATTTAAATGGTAATGTTTTACACCATATTTACTGAGCAAGATTTCATATTCACCACCATCGGAAATTACTGCGACATCATGACCATTTTTGGCTTGTAAACAAGCGATATCTACAGCCACATTGATGATACCGTTACCAATTTCTTGAATATCGTTCAGAATATGTATTATTTTCATTGAGATATCGTGAATTCTAATAAATAATTAAATTTATCCAGAGGATTAAATTATAGTAACTAGTGGAATGGAAGTTTTGCTTAATACTTAAGGTAGAAGTTTATATACTTAGACTGTTTTCTCTAAGTTTAAATCTGATATTTACGATTGTAAACTTATTCATTACTTGTAATAGTTATTTAGATCCGGATGAAAATTAATCGATTAAATATTTTTAATCTTTTGTGCTTATTAGAAATTATATTCGATCGACTATATATAGGTAAAACAATTTACGATAAAATATTATTATGATTCGATTAAGACAATTTTACGTAAATTAGGGCAGTGTAAATTACCACGACGTGCTAAAGCTGAAGCGAACAAAAGCCGCCAAGCAGTCAAAGATAAAACAGATACATCTGCTAATATAATAAAATTTTTGAGATTCTTTTGCTTTAAAGCGACTATTGCCCAATGCAGTTTCAAGTAATGTTTAATATCATTAAAGGCTGGAATATCGGAGCGATACTGCTCGTTAACTAAAGCGTAAATCTTCTCTTTCATTAAAATATTGGTATTCAAACGCTTTTTAAGAAAGACTTTTTGGTTGTATCCTCCAGACCAAATTGTTCGGTAAGCCAAACACTGATTTACGATTAGGGCATCACCAAACTGACCAATACGAATCCAAGAATCGATATCATCACTATCGCAGCCCATCAATGTATCCCATCCACCGCTTTTCAAGAAAGCTTCACGGCTACAAGCCACTTGAACTGGCGTACCAAATGGTAATTTTTCCAAAAGCATACCGTAATGAATATCTGCTTGAGGAATGTAGAAAGCCAATCCCGAACCTAGTACTGGTGTACGACTAAGTTCAACTTCAAACTCATTCACCTGAGCCGCAATACAAGAGCAGATTACAGCATTTTCACAAAGTGCGATCGCCCGTTGCATTTCTGACAAACAATTGCTGGCGAGATAGTCATCATCGTCCAAAAACTTAATCCACTCGCCTTTCGCTATCGTAATCCCAGCATTTACTGTCGCAGCATGACCGGAATTAGTACTGTTGCAAAAGTAAACTAGTCGTTGCTGAGTGGAGGGTGGCATCTGTTCCTTGAAGGATTCGACGTACTCCCGCGTACCATCAGAAGAACAATCATCAGCAATAACAACTTCACACTCAATAGTTTGATTAAGTGCAGAGTTCATGGCTCGTTTGAGTAAATCTAAACGATTGTAGGTTGTAATCACAACGCTAAATTTCATACATCTCACACCTTTATCTACAGCCTTGTAAACTATCCAATATAAAAAGATATTTTGCTTTATACAAAATATTCTGGCGATCGGCAAAATAATAGTTTTAAATGAGTGGACTTAACTTCAATATTGATTTATTATTAGCGATCGTGAGATTTGAAGATAACCCATAACCAATGAACGTACAACAAATAATCCGTGACATAGAAGCGGAACATCTTAAAACAGACCTACCATTAATTTACGTAGGTGATACCGTAAGAGTCGGAGTAAAAATTAAAGAAGGCGAAAAATTTCGGGTACAGCCCTACGAAGGAGTTGTAATTGCCAAGCGTAATGGTGGAATTAATGAAACCATTACAGTTCGCAAAGTATTTCAAGGCGTTGGCGTTGAAAGGGTTTTTCTGGTGAATTCTCCCCGAATTGATAGCATAAAAGTCATGCGTCGCGGTAAAGTACGACGTGCGAAACTTTATTATCTACGCGATCGCATCGGTAAAGCTACCCGTATTAAGCAACGTTTTGACCGCTCGTTGTGATATAGCAAATACATCGATGAAGTCAAGGCATTTACACCAAAGCGGCATCCTAATGGGGGAAAACTCCCGCGCCAGCGCTGCCTCCACCGCCGCTCTTCATTAATTTCTAGAAAAAAGTAGATCGTATTTGTCATAATTAGGTTAAACTAATAATCACCGGCACAAAAAAATTATCAACAAAGCTTGTGCGCTCTTAGTTCAGTTGGTAGAACGCAGGTCTCCAAAACCTGATGTCGGGGGTTCAAGTCCTCCAGGGCGCGCTCTCAAATAAAATGCAGCCCGAAAATTTTGCAGCTATAACTGTAATATCAGTTTTACTGAAAATTTCGGGTTGATTTTATTTTTATAGCAGCTTTATCTATTTGATATAAATATTAGTCTAATTTAAAGCTGTTACTATTAATGGAGACTTCCGTGTAACAAGAATATAAGGTAAAGGGGAGAGTAAGGACTGTGGCCAAAAAGAACGAAGCACAAATGCAAGAAATGAATAGCGGATTTAGTATTAGCAACTTTTTTAAAGGAACCAAAGAGGAATTTGAAAAAGTCGTTTGGCCAAGTCGCAAACAGCTCGTGAGTGAATCCGCAGCGGTGCTGTTGATGGTAACTCTTTCCGCTACAGTGATATTTTTTGTAGATAAATTCTTTGCTTGGGCAGCAACAGTGGTATTCAAATGAATTCTGCAACAGACGAAGATCGTAATTCGCCGTTGCAGTCAGAGGAAACAGATGCAGCACAAAACGATGGCGTGCGTGCAGCCCGCTGGTTTGCAGTGCAAGTCGCCTCTGGCTGCGAGAAGCGTGTAAAAACCAACTTGGAGCAGCGTATTCAAACTTTTGATGTAGCTGACAAAATTATCCAAGTAGAAATTCCACACACGCCAACAGTCAAGATACGTAAAGATGGCAGTCGCTACAGTACAGAAGAAAAGGTATTTCCTGGCTATGTACTGGTAAAGATGGAAATGGAAGATGATATATGGCAGGTGGTGCGAAACACTCCCCATGTAATCAACTTCGTAGGAGCCGAACAAAAGCGAGGTACTGGTAGAGGGCGCGGACACGTAAAACCGTTACCGCTTTCTCATAGTGAAGTAGAAAGAATCTTCAAGCAAGCTACCGAACAAGAGCCAGTAGTGAAGATAGATATGGCTGCTGGTGATAAGATAGTCGTGCTTTCAGGTCCGTTTAAAGATTTTGAAGGTGAAGTTATCGAAGTCAGTCCGGAAAGAAGTAAGCTCAAAGCATCGCTTTCGATTTTCGGAAGAGACACGCCAGTGGAATTGGAATTTAATCAAGTAGAAAAACAAAGCTAGTAAGAAATGGCGAAGAAAATAACAGCGATTATTAAACTGGCTCTGCAAGCTGGAAAAGCCAACCCAGCGCCGCCGGTGGGACCTGCTTTAGGTCAGCACGGCGTTAATATCATGATGTTCTGTAAGGAGTACAACGCCAAAACAGCCGATAAAGCTGGAACGGTGATTCCCGTAGAAATTTCGGTTTTTGAAGACCGAAGTTTTACGTTTATATTAAAAACTCCTCCCGCATCGGTACTAATTACCAAAGCAGCCAAAATACAGAAAGGTTCTGCCGAGCCACAAAAAGTTAAAGTTGGTTCGATCACAAAAGATCAATTGCGGGAAATTGCAGAAACTAAAATGCCCGATTTGAACGCCAACGACATTGAAGCGGCGATGAAAATCATTGCGGGTACCGCTCGTAATATGGGTGTCACGGTAAGCGATTAAGAAAGTATTGAGTATTGAGTATTGAGTTAAGAGTTATAAACAACTAACAAATAACCACTAACCACTAACCACTAACAACTAACAATCAACAAAAATTAATTGGGGGAGAGAAGAATCTCGTTGATTACCCCAGGAGTAAAAAATGGCAAATAATAAGTTATCGCGTCGCTTAAAGACGCTGCTTGAGAAAGTAGAAGAGAAAGATTACGAACCGATAGAAGCCTTAAGTTTGCTCAAAGAAACGGCAACGGCGAAATTTCCCGAAGCTGCTGAAGCGCATATTCGCTTGGGAATCGATCCCAAATATACAGATCAGCAATTGCGGACAACAGTAGTACTGCCAAAAGGAACCGGACAAACCATCAGAGTGGCAGTAATTGCGCGAGGTGAAAAAGTAGCAGAGGCGAGCAGCGCGGGTGCTGATGTAGTAGGTTCGGAAGAACTAATTACCGAAATTCAGCAGGGAAGAATGGATTTTGACAAGTTGATTGCTACCCCTGACGTGATGCCGCAAGTAGCAAAACTTGGTAAACTATTAGGACCGCGTGGTTTGATGCCATCCCCCAAAGGTGGAACCGTGACATTTGACCTGACAAGTGCGATCGCCGAATTCAAAGCTGGTAAATTAGAATATCGAGCCGACCGTACTGGCATAGTTCATGTTATGTTTGGCAAGGCATCTTTCTCCCCAGAAGATTTATTGGTAAACTTGAAGGCATTGCAAGAAAGTATTGACCGTAACCGTCCTTCAGGAGCAAAAGGTCGTTATTGGCGGACAGTTTATGTCTCTGCCACAATGGGACCATCTATTAAAATTGATACCAACGCTTTGCGAGATTTGAAGATGGATCAAGCGGCTTAACTGCGATCGAAATAATAATTGATTGCGATCGCACTTTGAGTTATGATTTGTGAGTTATGAGTCTTGAAGGTTAATATTTTTAATTTTTAACTCCTTACTCCTAATTTTTAACTTAAAAACTGAATAGGTAACAGCCAGAGACGGTAGGTGCTTTAACAAAAGCTTAATTTCCTGCTTAGGTTTAAACCTTAATTGTTTTTCATTTCTAACCTTAATGGTAAGAATGTGATGACATAAGGATTTTATTAAAACGTAGAGAGACGTTTTTGTAGATATTAAACCGTTTATTAAACCCTGGCTGTTGCAGTCAGGGTTTGTTGTTTTGAAGGTCGATAAAAACCATGAAGGAGGTGATATAAGATGGGTAGAACGCTAGAAAATAAAAAGGAGATAGTCGCCGACCTCAAAGAGCTTTTGAGCGAGTCTTCTCTAGCATTAGTAATTGAATACCAAGGGCTAAGCGTATCGCAAATTAGCGACTTGCGTAATCGGATGCGTCCAACTGGTACTGTTTGTAAAAGAACAAAAAACACCTTGATGCGTATTGCTGTTGAAGGCGATCGACAATGGCAGCCAATGACGCAGTATCTTCAAGATTCTTCAGTTTTCTTGTTGGTAAAAGAAGACTTAAAAGATGCCATCACGGCTTACGAAGAATTCCAAAAAGTCACCAAGAAAACAGTAATTCGCGGTGGTGTACTTGAAGGGCAAGCTTTGAGTGTAGATCAAGTCAAAGCGCTCAAGGATTTGCCTTCCAAGCAAGAATTAATGGCTCGCATCGCTGGTGGTTTGAATTCAATTGCCACCAAATTGGCTGTGGGAATCAACCAAGTACCTACCAAATTGGCGACAGGTATCAACGAAGTACCAAATTCCTTGGCACGCGCAATCAAAGCAGTGTCCGAGAAAGAAGATTCCTCAGAATCTTAATTTCTTTTGCTTGTAGTAAGGGCTTCAGCCCTCTTAAACAAGGATTAAAATCCTTACTACGAACCCAAGTTAGAACAATAAAAACAACAACAGGAGTTGAATTATGTCTGCAAAAACCGATGAAATCATGGAAAGCTTGAAGTCTTTGAGCTTGCTCGAAGCTTCCGAATTAGTTAAGCAAATCGAAGAAGTATTTGAAGTAGATGCTTCCGCTTCCGGTGGCGGTGGCATGATGATGATGCCAAATATGGGCGGAGGCGCTGCTGCTGCTGATGCTGAACCTGAAGAAGAGAAAACTGAATTTGACGTAGTACTAGAAGACGTACCTGCCGATAAGAAGATTGCTATCCTCAAGGTTGTACGCGGTATTACCGGCTTAGGCTTGAAAGAAGCTAAAGAAATGGTAGAATCCGCACCTAAAGCAATCAAAGAAGCTATGGCTAAAGAAGCTGCTGAAGATGCTAAAAAGCAACTTGAAGAAGCTGGTGCTAAAGTAACTGTTAAGTAATTCAAATTGGGAATGAGGGGATTGAACATTGGTTAATAGTTAGGAGCTAGGAATGAGGAGTTAGGAATTTTTCTACCCCCTCTCCCCGCTCTCCCTTGTCCCCATTCTCAATGCAAATCCGCTTCCCAAACGGCAATATAAATTCGCCCTTCTCGATTACGCTCTATTTCTCCTTTTAAGTTTCCAGTTTGAAAAGAATATCTGTTAGTTTGGCGCTGATACACTCGCTGCAATCCCTGTTGAATGTCGCCGTTAATATTACCTGATAACATTCCTTGTAAAGTATTTTGCATCGTATTTACTCCTACAGATTGGGCAAGGGATGCTTCTGTTTGTCGCAATTTTCCAGACTGCCGGTCAAATAGTAAACCTAAGTCTACATCTGGCTGTAATTTATAAAGATAGGCGCGGGTATTCCATAAACCCCTAGAAACTTTGGTAGGTTCTCCTAAATTTGCTTTAACGTTGCTTTCAGGGGTACCTGTTGGAAATACTGGAAAATTTGAATTTGAAGTATTATTAATAACTGGTTCTTTAATCTCTTTCGGGGGCGTTGCAATTTTAGGGGTAGGTTTAGGTTTAGGCTTGGGAGTAGAAAATATTTGCGGTTGTGATTCTGGTGTTGAAATAGCTTGCGGCTGCGTATCAGGTATTGGATCTGAAGTTGGTTCTATTATTTGTTCTTGTTGTGGCTGCCGTGGAGCAATTTGTCGCTGTGGTGGTTGTTGAGGGGGTGTTTCGGCTGGTTGAATTTCGTTTAAAGATGGTTCTGGAGAAGAAGTTAAACTGCGATCGCTATTATCAGTAGGCTCTGGTGATGGAGTTTGGGATACAACGACATCTTCTTCTGGTTGCTGACGATTAAAATTAGCGATCGCCACTCCCCCGATTAATCCAGCAGCGAGTAAACCACCGAAAATTAAACCGGGTTTTAACCAGTTTGTTGAAGTTGTCGAATTTTGATTCTTTCGAGGAGTTGCAGCTACAGGAGATACTGCTACTGTTTTTTGAGTTTTTTGATTATTAACCGAAGCAGCATTCGTTTGAGTATTTGATTGCAAAGCATGAAGCATTTTGCTTGCAGTGCTATAGCGACTACCTACATTTGGATCGATCGCTTTATTAAGAACCGTTTTTAAAGAAGTTGAAACTGCGATCGCATAATCTTGCCATAATATTTGACCAGTTTGCGGGTTTGTTTCTAATTCTTGGGGATGTTTACCAGTTAACAAATAAATTGCCGTTAAACCCAAACTATAAACATCGGTAGCAAAAACCGCACGCCCCAAAACCTGTTCGATAGGCATATATCCCGGCGTACCAACCACCATTGATTGCGTGGGGCTTCCCGAAGAGTTGATTGCAGTACGAATAGTTTCTTTTACCGCACCGAAATCAATTAAAACGGGTTTGTTATTAGAATTACGCAGAATAATATTGTCGGGTTTAATATCGCGATGAATGATTCCTTTTGAGTGGACGTATTCTAAAACTGGTAGCAAGCTGATTAAAATGTCTTTGACAGCTTGTTCGTTCAAACATCCGTTAGTTTCAACGATATTCGTTAAAGTTTGTCCTTGAATCCATTCTTGAACTAAATAAAATAACCCATTTTCCGAAAAATAGGCAAAAAGATTAGGAATTTGCTCGCTACCTTCACCGAGAAATTCTAAAGTTGTTGCTTCTCGTTCAAAAAGTTGCTGAACCTTTTGATAGGTTTTTGGTTCGTCTGCGAGTGGTTTTAGCTGCTTAATCACGCAACGTCGGCGAGAAGGAAGATGAGTATCTTCCGCTAAAAAGGTTTCGCCAAACCCACCAGCACCTAACACCTGGATAACTTGATAACGATTGTTTAGTAACTTTGTTGTCATCTGCTTTAAACGAGGGAATACTCTAATCGATGCCGCGAGCCAATATTTAATTTATCTTAATTGTTGCGACGATGTTGGTAGTGGAATATATCCCGGTTTAATTTTTGATTATTTTTTGGGGAGAGGAAATGTTGTATATTCTTATTTAGCTGAAAAACCCTAGTGCTAGAGTTATGATTGGAACAACCGAAGCGGCTCGATTGCTGAAAATTTGTACTCAAAGAGTGCGGCAACTGCTTTATGAGGCTCGAATTGTCGGAGCAGAAAAAGTTGGTAGATTTTGGCAGATTCCCATATTTAACGGAATGCCAAAAATTAAAATTGGTAAACGAGGACCGAAAGGAACTTGGAGAAAGCGATTAAGCTCCACATCAACTCTCATTCACGTTAATTCTCAAAAGATTAAAAGCAATAATAACAGTGGTAGTCAAGAGCCTGTAATTCTTGTTAGGTCGGGTTCTCAGAAGATTGAGGCTCATCACGTCAAGATAAATGGAGGTTGTGAAGTGATTTATACTCCTGATGATTCTCTCGGTTGTGGAGCTAAGGTTTTTATTCGAGTTGATTCGGATGTGGTAGTCAAGCCTTCTGTTTTTGCGAATATGACGACGTAGTTTTAATATTCCAAGCTATCAGTCACTCTTGATGTAGCTTAATGTACCTAAATTTTTGATTGCTTAAAAAGATTTCTTTAGGCAATCTATCTTGTTATGATTTTTTATATAATTTTTGCGCTCATTATAGTAAATACATTTAAAGGCTGCATTTTCACTTTTTAATTGTATTTTTTAGCTAACTAATTTTTGAATAAACAACTTTTCTTACTTTTCTTACTTTTCTTAGTTTTTGTATTAATCAAAGAAAGTATTTAGTCAATACAAATTAAATTTCTAACTGACGTGATGAATATTGTAGTTAATCGCAAAATACTGTATTATCAATTGAAATATATGTAATTTAGTTTGAAAAATAAGAGAAAATATTGTAAAAGGCAATGAAATCAAAATCAAGATTATGTGCTGTCGTAGATGGCTATTCAACTGGTAGATTCTTACCATCAGAGTTGAAAAAATATGGTATAGATTGCGTTCACGTACAAACTAGAAAAGACATTCCTCAGTTTTTTAAACCTTCCTTTCATCCAAATAATTTTATAGACAATATTATCCACGAAGGAGATGTTGAGAAAACCCTTTTAAACTTATCTAAATATAATATTGCCTTTGTAATCCCTGGATGCGACCTTGGAGTTGAGCTTGCTGATAATCTCAGTGAAAAATTAGGTTTACCATCAAACGGAACAGAATATAGCAGAGCTAGACGAGATAAATTTGAAATGGGTGAGGCAGTTCGAGATTTTGGAATTAGAGCCGTAAATCAAATCAAGTCGGCTAACCTTGAAGAGATTTTATTATGGGTAAAAGAATTAGGAAAATGGCCTGTTGTTCTAAAGCCAGTTAGCAGCGTTTGTACGGATAACGTTATATTTTGCGATCGCGAAGATGATGTGATTTGTGCTTTCGAGCGGATTGTTGGTGATATAAACGTTTGTGGAATAAAAAACACCGAGGTGTTAGCTCAAGAATTTTTGTCTGGAACAGAATATATAGTCAATACTGTAACTTTGGAAGGCAAGCATTATATTACGGATATTTGGCAGTATCGAAAACTTGATATGCCAGGTTATAGCAAGATTTACGATTTTATCGAACTTTTGCAATTGGGTGGTGGAGTTCAAAAACAACTGGATAACTATATCAAACAAGTTCTTGACGCTTTGAGAATTCAATTTGGTGCTTGTCATAGCGAAGTTATGATAACGGATAATGGACCTGTTTTAGTTGAAACTAACCCTAGATTGATGGGTGTAATAATACCAGAAGTAGTTAGTAGGGCGATGCAGTCTAATCATGTTGAACTGACAGTAAAATCCTATGTAGATCCAGATAATTTTAAATTGATCGTCAACAAAGGATTGTCTCTACAAAAAAATCTTTTGATTGTCATTTTAATTTCAGAAGTTGAGGGAAGAATTAACTCAATATCCCAAATGGATAAAATCAGAAAACTACCATCTTTTTGCGATATGCATTTATCAATCAAAAAAGATGGATTAATTAAAAAGACGATTGATTTAGCTTCTTCTCCCGGTTCTATTTTTCTGGTTCATGAAAATCCAGAAATTATTCAACAGGATTTTCAAGCTATTCGCAAGCTTGAAAAGAACGGTTTATATGACGTGGCAGAAGCAATAACCGTATAAAGATTATTGGTAATTGATTCAAAATGCGATAAATTACCTTTACAGCATAATATTCGTGAGGAAGGAAACTATGTCTACAAAAATTTCCCCTGAAGAATTTTACGATCAATTGGCTAGTAATTATGATGACACTTTACAAGATTCCAAAGTTAATGCCCAACACGTAAATGAAGCCGTTAAAATATTTCATCGACGCGATCGCAATCAAGGCAGTATTTTAGATATTGGTTGTGGTACGGGAAATTTAAGTGAATTGTTGCAGGGAGATTTTGAATATACGGGAATTGATATTTCAGCTAAAATGCTCGATTACGCAGCCCAAAGAGGATATAAAACTATCCACAAGCCAGTAGAAACGGCTTTGGCAGAAATTGAGAATAAATCCTTTGATTTTGTATTTTCTTTGAGTTCATTACTGTGTGTTGAAGATGCAGCCACAGCTATCAAACATATGTATCGAATTGCTCGCAAAACTATTTTAATCAGCCTGGATGAAACAACACAGGAATATATAAAAAACTTTGTTGTTCCAGTTTACGACCACTCGAAAATACCCATCAAAAATACTACTGAAGATTATTTTATTGTAGGTTGGACTTCACCAACTACAGGAATTCCAATCCGAACTCGCATGATTTACATAGAACAAGAAAGTTATAAAAATATAAAAGTAAAATTCGGGGTTTAGTAGATTACATCTTTTATCAAACAATAAACCCATGTGTTGACGTTCCTGGGTGCAACATCCAGAGTAATGTCAAATAATCATTTCATAAATTAAATAGCAGCAACGTGCCCTCTCGATCGTCAACCCCAAAAAAATTAAAATATGCACTCCTTAATTACAATTATTAGTTTTGGATTTTTTCTGATAATTTTCTTGTGGGTTGGCGCTTTTGCTGCTAAATTCTCTCAGAATACTGATTCAGATTATTTACTTGCGAATAGGTCTTTTGGTAAATACTTTATCGCCTTAAGTGCCGGAGCTACTGCTAATAGTGGTTACGTAATGACGGGAATTGTTGGCTTGGGTTATTCTCAAGGAATTAGTGGTCTTTTATTTCTTCTAGCTTTCTTTATCGGAGAGCTAATTTTTTGGAACTTTTTTGCCGATAAGATAAATCGGATTTCTTTAGAGCAAAATTCTCAAACTGTTCCCGAATTAATCGGTTCAACACTCAAAACACCTCAAGGCAAAAAATTAATAACCTCTATTGTCGCCTTAATTTCTGTAGTATTTGTTGGTCTTTATACTGCCGCACAGTTTTATGCATCAGCTAAGATTCTGAATGCATTTTTTGGTATCGATTTAAAAATAGGAGCAGTAATATCGGCAGCATTAATTCTTGCTTACTGCGTAAAGGGAGGTTTAAGAGCTTCAGTTTGGACTGATGTTGTGCAAGCAATTGTAGTCATATTTGTTTGTTTCGGGACGCTGATAGCTGCAACTATTGCAGGTGGAAGTATTCCAGAAATCACCACAAAACTATATAGTATAGATCCTCAACTAACGAATATATTTTCAGGATTTACTTGGTGGACAATAATAGCTTATATACTAGGTTTCATTTTTGCTGCAATAGGATTCAGTTTAAGTCAGCCTCAATATTTAGTAAGATTAATGGCTGGACGCAATCCTAACGAAGTAAAACAAGCCAAATGGCTTTACTTATTTTTCGGATATTCTACCTCAATAGCCATGCTTTTGTTCGGGATGATTTGTCGAATATCGATTCCTGATATTAACGATCCAGAACAAGCTTTACCTTTATATGCAGTACAAAATTTTCATCCTTTCTTTATCGGTATCGTCTTAGCCGGAGTATTTTCAATCATTGCTTCGACGGCTGATTCTCAAATTTTAGTTTGTTCTAGTTCTTTAGCAAGAGATATTTCTCCTGCTTTATATCGGCAGTTGTCAACAAAATACGGGTTAAAATACCAGCAATTTATCACCATTATGTTTGGTATTTTAGCCGTTAGTGCTACAAATTTTATTACTAGTACAGTTTTTTCATTAATTATTTTTTCTACAGCCGGTTTAGCTGGTTCAATTAGTCCGGCAATGTTTATTACAGTCTTGAAAATACGTACTCATTATCTGGTACTAAGTAGTACGATATTCGTCGGATTATTTACTGCGATCGCGTGGCGGTTTTTAGGATATCATCAACTCATTAATGAAGCTTTGCCAGCCTTTTTAATAGCGTTATTATTTCATGAAATATTTATGAGAATTAAAAAGCAGAAAATCGGATAGATTAACCTGTTGTACTTACAAACTATCCACAAACTGGATTCTAAATAAGCAGAATTGAATCAAAGGTCATTATCAACCTACCTGGGACTGTAAGTCCGAGTCTAATAGCATAAACAATATATTTATACCATCGTGACTGCTGAGGAATTGTTACAGCGATATGCTGCTGGGGAAAGGAAATTTACTCGGGTTATGCTGCAACCCGGCACTAACTTAACCGATGCCAATCTAAATAATGCTAATTTTTGCGATGCTAACTTAGCGGAGGTTGATTTAACTGGAGCGAATTTAGAAGGAGCTAATTTACAAAATACTAATTCCAGTTTTTCTATTTTAATAAAATCCAATTTTAGAAAAGCTAATCTACAAGGAGCATTGCTGCAAGAAACAGTTTTAGTTGATTCTATATTTGAGGAAGCTAACTTTAAAAATGCCAAACTTGCTATGTGATGGAAAAATCATTGATGATTCCATGATTTAAAAATCATAATAAGATCCAAGATTTTGCCTGGTGCGTGACGCGACAAATCTCATATCTTACAAAATTTATCAAGCGTCACACACCCTACAATATCTCTCTCCACCTCTTTCCTCTGCGCTCTTTGCGCTCTCTGCGGTTTATAAAAATCAGCAATTTAAACAAAAAACAAAAAAAAACGGTAGAGAAAATAACTTCCCTACCGCTTTCAAATCATCAAAATTCTAGATAATTACGATCTAATCAACTTTTACCCCTCAACAGCTTGAGGCAAAGCATCATCTTGTCCGCTGTCTTCGCTATCTTCTTCAGTTTTATCTGCTGTTACAAGGATATTCCCGGCTTCATCCACATCAACCAAGGCTGTATCGCCTTCACCAATGCGTCCGGAGAGAATTTCTTCAGCAAGACTATCTTCGAGCAAGCGCATAATCGCTCGACGTAGAGGTCTTGCACCGTAGCTGGGGTTATAACCTTCTACAAGCAAACGCTCTTTAAAGCGATCGCTCACTTTCAGTTCAATACCTTTTTCGGTGAGTCGTCCGAATACTTCCTTGAGCATGATATCGGCAATTAACATTACCTCTTCACGGTTCAACTGACGGAAGACGATGATTTCGTCTAGACGGTTGAGGAATTCAGGACGGAAGTACTGCTTGAGTTCTTCGTTAACCAAAGTCTTAATACGATTGTATTGAGAATCGCTCGCATCTTCGGCAAACTCGAAACCAATACCGCCACCACCTTTTTCAATCACCTTAGAACCGATGTTAGAAGTTAATATCAGCAAGGTGTTTTTGAAGTCTACGGTACGTCCCTTCGCATCCGTTAATCTACCGTCTTCAAGTATTTGAAGCAGCATATTAAATACATCGGGGTGTGCTTTTTCAATTTCGTCGAAAAGCACTACCGTATATGGTCTGCGTCTGACAGCTTCCGTTAACTGACCGCCTTCGTTGTATCCGACATAACCCGGAGGCGAACCAATCAGCTTGCTGACGGTGTGACGCTCCATGAATTCGGACATATCCAGACGAATCATTGCTTCTTCCGAACCGAAGAAGTAGGAAGCCAAAGATTTCGCTAATTCAGTTTTACCTACACCAGTAGGACCGGAGAAGACAAAGCTAGCAATCGGTCGGTTGGGATTTTTCAACCCAACACGAGCGCGACGAATAGCACGGGAAACTGCTCTTACAGCTTCTTCTTGACCAATCAAACGTTGGTGCAAGGTGTCTTCCATATGTAGCAATTTCTCGGATTCCGATTCGGTGAGTTTGTTCACCGGAACGCCAGTCCAAGAAGCCACAATATGAGCAATATCTTCTTCAGTAACTACGGGTTCTTCGCCTTCAGTGCGAGTTGCACCGGCTTTACTTTGAGCAATAGCGCGAATTTCTCCTTTAATCTCCATTTCGCGATCGCGGAGTTCGCCAGCTTTGTCAAAGTCTTGGGAACGTACTGCATCATCCTTTTCTTTAAGGATTTTACGCAGTTCTTTGTCTAACTCTTTGGCTGCGGGTGGCAGTTGGGAGTTAATCAAACGTACCCGGCTTCCAGCTTCGTCAATTAAGTCAATTGCTTTATCTGGAAGATAGCGATCGCTAATATAACGGTCGGATAATTTAGCCGCCGCTAGCACCGCTTCATCAGAAATTTTCAATTTATGATGTTGTTCGTAACGGTCGCGTAAACCGCGTAAAATTTCAATAGTTTCATCTACTGAAGGTTCGCCCACCATCACTGGTTGGAAACGACGCTCAAGCGCTGCATCTCGCTCGATGTGCTTGCGGTATTCATCGAGCGTTGTCGCGCCGATACACTGCAATTCACCACGAGCTAAAGCTGGCTTAAGAATGTTGGCTGCATCAATTGCGCCTTCTGCCGCACCAGCACCAATTAAGGTGTGTACCTCATCAATTACTAAAATTACATTTCCCGCCTGACGGATTTCATCCATAATTTTTTTCAGGCGTTCTTCAAATTCACCCCGATATTTGGTTCCTGCGACAAGCAAGCCAATATCAAGAGTTACTACACGTTTTTCTTCTAAGATATCAGGTATATCTTTGTTTGCAATCCGTTGTGCCAATCCTTCCGCAATTGCGGTTTTACCAACACCTGGTTCCCCAATTAATACTGGGTTGTTTTTGGTTCGGCGACCCAAAATTTGGATTACTCGCTCAATTTCCTTGGCGCGTCCGACCACGGGGTCGAGTTTGCCATCTAGTGCCATTTGGGTCAAATTAGAGCCAAATTCATCCAGAGTCGGAGTTTTATTGCGTCCAGATTGACCAGTAGCCGTAACTTCAGCGGTTTCACCAAGCATACGGATAACTTGGGTTCTGACCTTAGATAAGTCAACACCAAGATTTTCCAGTACTCTAGCTGCTACACCTTCACCTTCGCGGATCAAGCCTAACAGTAGATGCTCGGTACCAATATAGTTGTGACCTAACTGGCGAGCCTCTTCCAAAGATAGTTCAAGAACTCGCTTTGCCCGTGGGGTAAACGGAATTTCCACAGCAACAAAGCCCGATCCTCGACCTATGATTTTTTCGACTTCGATTCTGGCATCTTTAAGGTTAACGCCCATTGATTTGAGCACCTTAGCCGCCACGCCAGTACCTTCGCCAATTAGACCCAAAAGAATCTGTTCCGTACCAACAAAATTGTGCCCAAGACGGCGAGCCTCTTCTTGAGCAAGCATTATCACCTTGATGGCTTTTTCTGTGAAGCGTTCAAACATAAGGCATTATTCCCATCGCCTGCGTCGTGCCGGTACGCTGATTTTAGCACAGGCAAATCCTATGGGTGCCTGTATAAACCTTTTAGACATCCAAATGCTTCAAACCCACAAGAGAGGTTGGAACTACATAATATTTCTTACTTTGTTGTAGTCGCTGTACTGAGGAGCTTAATTAAGTGCGCTATTTGACTTGACCACAATCCATACACACTTAGTCTTAACTATTTACGGAGTTATTTTCCAACCATCACTAATATCAATATAATTTTTTTACGTCAAGACGATTTTGAACTTTATAACAATTGTTTATAGTTAGGTTAAATATTATTTAATTATTCGTTGTAATAATTCTTTGACAATTTCGATCAACACAGGGAATGGGGAGAGGGGGGAGATGGGGGAGAGGGGGAAGAGGGGGAAGGGGAGATGGGGACAAGGGGACAAGGGGACAAGGGGAGATGGGGACTAGGGGAGATGGGGACTAGGGGAGATGGGGACTAGGGGAGATGGGGACTAGGGGAGATGGGGACTAGGGGAGATGGGGACTAGGGGAGATTGATAGCGAGCGAGACGCTCGCACTACTAACAACTAACAACTAACAACTAACTCCCAACTGTTTAGCTAAAGTGTCTGGAAAATCTGGCTGATGTATGCCTCCAAGCCAAAGAATTAAAGCGTCTTCACCGTTGTCTTGGTAATAACGTCGCCTTCTCCCTGCTGTCTTGAATCCAAATTTTTCGTATAAAGAAATTGCTGCTTGATTGGAAACCCGCACTTCCAAAGTCGCTCTTTCTAAACCGCGATCGCGAGCTGCCGCCAGAAGAGAGTAAAGTAAAGCCGCGCCCATTCCTTGACGGCGATAATGAGAATCTATTGCCAAAATTGTAATGTGGGCTTCTTCTAAGATTGACCAAAAACAACCCATTCCCAAAAGCTTTTCGCCAGTTTTGGGGGAAAATATACCTTGTATCTCGCTGTTTGGACTATCCATTTCCCGACAGTAGGCATCTTTAGACCATAAGCCGCCAAAGCAAGATTTATCTAATTCGAGAATTGCGGATAGATGCGCTTTTGATAAAGGTTGGATTTTTAGCTCAAATAAGTTCACTTTATTGGTTATAGTACATCGCCCTTTGTACACTGGAAAACGGGAGACAAATGTCGCCCAGAATTCAAACACATACAATTTATATCGTTATGGTATCGACTCATCCAGTTGGGGTTCAAATCAATGGTAGTAAATATATACTATCGGAGGCAAATAAGAAAGAAGGTGTTTCGCCCAATCAATCGCTTCTACCAATCAGTGCCAAGGTTAATAAGAACGACAATTTAGAAATAGGGGGTTGTGATGTAACTACTCTGGTTCTTCAGTTTGGTTCTCCACTATATATTTTGGACGAAGAAAGCTTGCGGACAGCTTGCCGTCAGTATCGCGATAGTTTCAAGCAATACTATAAAGGTGAATCCCAGGTATTGTACGCTTCCAAAGCATGGAATTGTTTGGCGGTGTGCGCGATCGTTGATTCTGAAGGTTTGGGAATAGATGTAGCTTCTGGTGGCGAATTATATACCGCTATTCATAGTGGCGCTAATGCCGAGAAAATTTACCTTCATAGCAACAATAAATCTCGTGAAGAGTTAATTTTTGCGGTCGAATCTGGCTGTACTATTGTGGTGGATAACTGGTATGAGTTAAATACTTTAGTAGAACTGGCATCGGAGAATAAGAATAGTTCTTCAAACTTCTCGCCATACCGCATCATGTTGCGTCTGACTCCGGGTATTGATTGTCATACCCACGATTACATCCGCACGGGACAGTTAGATAGTAAATTTGGTTTCGATCCGAATGCACTTGATGATGTGTTTACTTTTGTGAGTAAAAATCAACATGCACTTAACTGCGTTGGTTTGCACGCTCACATTGGCTCGCAAATTTTTGAACGTCAACCTCATCAAGATTTAGCTGCTCTGATGGTTGAGTGGCTCAAGAGGGCATCAACTTATGGTATACAAATTACCGAATTAAACGTTGGTGGCGGTTTAGGAATAAGATATATAGAATCGGACGATCCACCGACTATATCCGAATGGGTGAAGCCGATTTGTGAGGAAATCGAAAAAACCTGTGAAAGCGCTAATCTTCCTTTACCAAAATTGTTATGCGAACCGGGACGTTCTTTAATCGGTACAACCTGCGTTACAGCATATAGTATTGGTGCATCGAAGGAAATTCCCGGAATACGTAAGTATATTGCTGTAGACGGTGGAATGTCAGATAATCCACGTCCAATTACCTATCAGTCAATTTATCGAGCGGTGGTAGCGAATAAAATGTCCGCGCCATTTACCGAAAAAGTCACAATTGCTGGTAAACATTGCGAATCGGGAGATATCCTAATTAAAGATGCCCAACTTCCAACAACAGAACCAGGAGATATTCTCGTGGTAATGGCAACTGGTGCATACAATTACAGTATGTCATCCAATTACAACCGTTTGCCGCGACCGGCAGCAGTTTTAGTTGCGAATGGTGAAGCAAGTTTAATATTGCAACGCGAATCATATCAAGACTTGATTCGGCAAGATTGCTTACCAGAACGACTCAAAAAAAACGAACAATAAAGAATAAAGGATAATGGCTTCACCGTAGTCAGATATGAAGGCTGAAAAAATCAACTATTTCATATTTCATACTTCGTGTTACTATGCGGGAAAGTTGCCCAGAGGGCATCTATATTCTTTATACTTTGAGCAATATATCCTTCAAAATTAGCGCGTAATCCAGATGTCATGGGGAATTTATGGAAACAATGGCTGGCAAACCTGGGATGGTCGCAGTCTTTGTTAAAGACTCTGGATATCATGTTAGTGCTGGCGCTAACCTACATGATGCTAGTAATTATCAGCGAACGTCGTACTTTATGGATGGTGCGAGGGTTTATTATGTTGATGCTAGCTTCAGCTGTAAGTGGCTTTTTACAGTTACAACTATTAAATTTTGTCTTGCAAAGCTTGGTATATGGTTGTGCTGTAGCAATGGCGATAACTCTTCAGTCGGAGTTTCGCCGTTTTTTAGAACAGTTGGGGCGTGGTGAATTTCGGCAGTTGTTTCAAACTTCAAGTTTGGCAGTGCCGAAATCGTATAGTGTAATTGATGAAATTGTTGATGCGGTTAGAGAACTCTCAAAAAATCGGATTGGGGCTTTAGTGATTATAGAAACCACTGGTCCAATTGATGAACGGGATTTTTCCGTACCGGGAGTTAAACTGAATGCTGAAGTTTCCAAAGAACTGCTGCAAACAATTTTTCAACCCAAAACCCTTTTGCATGATGGTGCAACATTAATACGTGGTTCTCGGATTGTATCCAGTGGTATAATTTTGCCTCTTTCGGGACGCACGGCTTCCCGTCAGTTGGGAACTCGGCACCGGGCAGCAATGGGAATTACTGAGCGTGTGGAAAATTGTATTTGCGTCGTTGTATCAGAGGAAACAGGTTCTATTTCTTTAGCAGAAAGGGGAACTCTAAATAGACCATTAACAATCACGAAGTTGAGAGAGTCTTTAGAAACTCGATTTTCTCCGACTGTGGATCGGGAAGCTGTAGCTCCCGGTTTATTTAGTTTGGGTCGTCAAATTCGTAGTAAGTCAACTGCACTAATTTCACGTTTACTCGGTTTACCATCGAGCGCTTCTCGGGATAAAAAATGACAGCACAATCACCAAATCTAGAATATTTGCCAAGTAATTTAAAAAAAGAACTACTACCCCAGCACGTTGCGGTAATCATGGATGGCAATGGTCGATGGGCTAAACGTAGGGGTTTACCTCGTATTATGGGTCACAAGCGGGGAGTTGATATTCTTAAAGATTTGCTCCGCTGCTGTAAAGATTGGGGGATAAAAGCACTGACTGCTTATGCTTTTTCCACCGAAAATTGGGGTAGACCGCAAGAAGAAGTTGAGTTTTTGATGACCTTGTTCCAAAGGGTTTTGCGTCAAGAGTTGCGAGAAATGCGACAAGAGAACGTAAGAATCGGCTTTGTAGGAAATTTAAAGGCTTTGCCAAATGCCTTACAAGCAGAAATTAGCCGTTCAATGGAAGAAACCAAAGACAATCGCGGTATTGATTTTAATGTTGCTACCAATTATGGGGGCAGACAAGAAATTCTCCAAGCTTGTCGAGAAATTGCCGAAAAAGTAGACAAAGGATTACTTCGACCTGACGAAATTGATGAAGCAACATTTGAAAATCATCTTTATACCGCCGGACATTGCGACCCAGATTTAATTATTCGTACCAGCGGTGAAATGCGCCTGAGTAATTTTCTTTTATGGCAATTAGCTTATTCAGAAATATATTTTACCGATACTTTATGGCCCGATTTTGACCGCAGCGAATTCACCAAAGCATTGTCCGCCTATCAACAAAGAGAACGGCGGTTTGGGAAAGTTTAACGGCATTGGGCATGGGGGGTAGGTTAAAGGTCAAAGGTTAAAGGTTAAAGGTTAAAGGTTAAAGGTTAAAGGTTAAAGGTTAAAGGTGAGGAGTTAGGAATTATCTACCCCATCTCCCCCCTCTTCCCCATCTCCCCATCTCCCCATCTCCCCCTCTTCCCATCCCCCTACGGTCCAGAAAAAATTGCTTCTTCTATGTCTTGGCGGCTGAGAGAATATTGAAACGATCGCTGGATGTCTTCTTTATCTGTTGCTGCATCTATGTATCGGACTATAATTTCTTTAATATCAAGCCAAATTTCTGCTTCCCAAGTCGGTTTCTTTATGCGCCATAAATGCAAGTTTTTCGGGTCTTGCTGACAGCCTTGGTTTTCTAGCCATTGTTCAATCTGGGGAAGTGGATGGTTATATAGTGGAGTTTCTGAGTTTAGAAGATACATAAGGATTTTAGATTTTAGATTTTAACAACGATTTTGGATTAAACAAGTCAGGAGTAGGGAGTCGGAAGTCGGGAGTCGGGAGTAGAAAGTTAGGAGTTAGGAGTTAGGAGTTAGGAGCAGGGAGCAGGGAGTAGGGAGTAGGGAGTTAGGAATTAGGAGTTATATAACCTTTAACCTTTGACCTTTAACCTTTGACCTTTAACCTTTAACCTTTAACCTTTAACCTTTGACCTTTGACCTGAAAAAACTTAATTATTAAATTTATTTACAATATTTGAGGGATTTGGATTAATTATTTGCTGCTGTACTATAATATCTGGTTGCTCTATTGTGGTTTGAAATGCGGCTTCACCTCTAGTCAAACCTACTGCTATTACTAGCAACAAACATCCTAAAAAAGTTAACCCTAAAATGAATAAAGCAAAAACCTCTCCCGGTGAAAGGGGGCGATCGGTAGGATCGAGGTAAGCGGATTTAGATGAATGACGACTTTGAGAAACCGGAATGTTTAAGTCGGAGGGTGGTTGAATTACTCCGAAGCGCGAATAGCCCATTTTCAGGTCGTAAGTTAAACGTTTCTGGGGATTGCTCAAAGTGGCGTAAGCTTCGTTGAGTTCTTGAAATTTTGCAGTAGCAAGTTTTTTTGGTAAATCGGTAGTATCGGGATGATAGCGCTTGCTAAGTTCTCGATAAGCACGACGGATTTCGATTACTGAAGCCGCTGGATGCAAACCTAGCAAAGAGTAGTAGGTTGGATAAGTGCGGCTTGGTATTGTCCCATTTTGGTTCACGGCTAATTCGTTACCTTGCAGACAGTTTTTTCTAATATTTTAAAACTATCTTTATGTTGCAAGCCATGAAATCTTGAATATAAATATTTATAAATTTGAGTTTCAATTCTTAACGAATTATCTCAGTAAATCGTTACGAGGTTTGAAAGTTTCAATTTCGCGTAACTTTTCGTAAAGCTCGCGTTCCTGAGAACTAATATTTTTAGGTGCAGGAGTAATTATTTGAATTTCTACGAGTTGGTTGCCGCGTTTTCCTTTTTCGTTGGGATAACCTTTACCTTCTAAGCGCAATCTTTGACCGGATCTAACTCCTGGGGGAATTGTCATTTTTACCAATCCATCTAAAGTTGGTGCTTCTACTTGTCCTCCTAGAACTGCTTCGCAAGGAGTAATCGGTACATGAGTGAAGATATCGCTGCCGTCAAGTTTAAAAATATGATGCTGTTGTACGGTAATTTTTAGGTATAAATCGCCGCCACTAATACCTTGATTTCGCAAGCGGATGGTTTGTCCCGTTACCATTCCTGGAGGCATATTAACTTCTAAAGAACGTCCATCTTCGAGACGAATTCTTTCTAAACCACCTTGATAAGCTTTTTCTAGAGGTAAAGTTAATCTTGCTTCTATATCCCGGCGAGTTGGACGCGAGTTGGGAGTATAAGAAACTTTTGTTCTAGGAGTCCGAAATGGATCGGTTTTTGTAGTGTTAGTCGTATCGCTAGTAGTTGTTTTATTCTTTACCCCAAAAACCTGGTCGATAAAGGTATCAAAATTATCGTATTTGGCGGGGTTAACATCTTGATTGCGACCATTTGCTTGGGGATTCCAGGCCTTGCGTGAGGAAGGCTTTGAACCAGCGAAGCCATTTTGCTTCCAGAAAACGCTAAATTGGTCGTACTGTGCGCGTTTAGCTGGATCGCTCAAGACTTCGTAAGCTTCATTTACATCTTTAAATTTTTCTTCTGCGGCTTTGTTGCCGGGATTAAGATCCGGGTGATATTGTCGCGCTAATCGCCGATAACTTTTTTTGATATCCTCATTTGGGGCATCTTTAGATACTCCTAAAATCTCGTAGTAATCGCGAAAATTCTGCAAGTTCTGCATAGTAAGTTGTTTAACTTTCGATTTGTAAGAGGGAATAGGGAGTAAGTAACATTAATAAATAATTTTAATTCTATTTTTCGATCCTCATATGCTGAGCTTTTGCAGCTTTTCGATCGCAAGGGAGTAAACAATTTACTTTTGATTGATGTTGTCAGTCGATGAAAAAAAAGAAAACGATTTTTTAAAAGACTTAGGAAAAAGCGTTTGTATGTTTAGTTTTTTTTCTTTTGTAATATTAAAAGCCGGATTATTTTACTAAGTATATTGTTAAATAACTAAGAGCGGGGTTAACCGCCCGTATATTAGCCTCTAATTTGCTCGTCAAAAGCTAATTTAAACGGCGTTACAGCCAATCGTCATCTTCATCATCCCAATTATCTCGGTAGCTGGGTTTTGATGGTTTACGCGATGAATTACCTTTGTCATAGGAAGGATAGCTGTTATCCCTACCGTAACCGCGATCGCCATCCCTACCGTAGCCCCGATCGGCGGAATTTCCACTGTAACCCTTATCAGCATCAGCATCCCTACCATAACCGCGATCGGCATCCCTACCGTAACCGCGATCGGCATCCCTACCATAACCGCGATCGGCATCCCTACCGTAACCGCGACCGGCATCCCTACCGTAGCCGCGATCGGCATCCCTACCGTAGCCGCGATCGTAGAATTCGTCATCCCGATCTTTATCGCCGATAAAGATATCACGGATGGTGCCGAATAAATCGTCTTCTTCGTCTTCAGCGTAGTACTGACGAACTTCTTTATTTAAGTCGGATAAAGCATCTTGTAAATCGGCGTAAGTTTGGTCAATTCCTCGATCGTCATCTGCCTTTAAACTATCGCGTAAATCTCGGCAAATATTATCAATTCGCTGACGACGATTGCGAGCGAACTGCATACCAAAATCTAACGCAACTTCTCGAAGCTGTCTTTCGGCTTGCAAAATTAATGCTTCGGCACGGGTACGCTTTTCAATTCGTTCTTTGCGCTGTCTATCTACGTCGGCAAATTTCTCGGCTTCCCGAATTGCTTGCTGAATATCGGCTTCACTCAAGTTAGAAGCGCCTTGAATCGTAATACTCTGTTCTCTTCCCGTAGTTCTATCTAATGCCGTCACCTGTAAAATACCGTTGGCATCAATATCAAAGGATACCTGAATTTGCGGTATTCCCCGAGGCGCGGGAGGAATGCCATACAGCTTAAAACGTCCGAGAGCTTTGTTATCAGCAGCCATTTCTCGTTCGCCTTGGACTACGTGGACTTCCACGGTGTTTTGGTTGTTTTCGGAAGTTGAGAAAATATCCGAACGGCGAACGGGTATGGTAGTGTTGCGAGGAATTAACTTTTTCATCACGCCGCCAATGGTTTCCAATCCTATTGATAGGGGAGTAACATCAAGCAGCAATACATCTTTCAATTCGCCACCGAGAATACCTGCTTGAACCGCAGCACCAACACCCACCACTTCATCGGGGTTAACATTTTGGTTGGGTTGCAAGCCAATCATTGCTTCCACCAATTTTTCGACAATTGGCATCCTGGTTGAACCACCCACAAGTACAACTTCTTCAATATCTCGCGGTGTCATAGCAGCATCTCGAAGCGCTCGTTTTACCGGAACTCGCAATCTGCCCAACAAATCATCGCACATTGCCTCAAATTGAGAACGAGTCAAACGAGTTTCTAGATGTTTGGGTCCTTCCTGGTCGGCAGTAATAAAAGGTAAATTAATATCGGTAACGCTAACCGCCGAAAGTTCGATTTTTGCCTTTTCCGCAGCTTCCATTAAACGTTGTAAAGCTTGGCGATCGCGTCTTAAATCTATGCCTTCATCTTCTAAAAATTTCTCGGCTAACCAATCGACAATTCGTTTATCAAAATCGTTTCCCCCCAATTGAGTATCGCCGGATGTGGCTTTAACTTCAAATACACCATCGCCGATTTCCAAAATAGATACGTCGAAGGTTCCACCACCCAAGTCAAATACTAAAATGATTTCGTTATCGGCTTTATCCAAACCGTAAGCTAAAGCCGCAGCAGTAGGTTCGTTAAGAATCCGCAATACTTCCAAGCCAGCAATTCTACCTGCATCTCTGGTAGCTTGTCGCTGGGCATCATTAAAATAAGCAGGAACGGTAATTACTGCACCCGTTACAGTTTCTCCTAAATATTTACTGGCATCATCTGCTAATTTTCTCAGAATCATCGCCGAAAGCTCTTCCGGTGCGAAATCCTTCTTTACACGGGGAGATGCAATTTGAATATTACCAAATTCATCCTTACGAATTGTATAAGGAACTCGCTTCGATTCTGGAGTTAACTCAGAATATTTACGTCCCATAAAACGCTTGATAGCAAAAAAGGTATTCTGAGGATTGAGGACAGTTTGTCTTCGCGCCATTTGTCCAACAACCTTTTCGCCGTCTTTGCTAAAGCCCACAACCGAGGGAGTGGTTCGCATTCCTTCCGCATTGGCAATAACCACCGGCTTGCCACCTTCCATCACGGCGACTACAGAGTTTGTTGTACCCAAGTCGATGCCTACTACCTTGCCCATGCCCTACGCTTCTCCTAGTATGTCTTATAAATATATGTTTAGAAGTAATGCTTGATTTATTGTATCTTGCAGTTGAGAAATACATTGTCAATTAAGTTATCTGTTGGCAACTAGTACGTTTAAAATAATTGAATTTATCCATCAAACAAGCCATTAACAGTTAAGATCCATTTTTTCGCTCAACGGGGTAATAAAAGTACTTGAAAAAACAATTCATTTTTCATAGCTTATCTAAGTTTTATCCTTTATCCTTCATAGTTCCGGCGTTTATCCGTGGATTTAAAAAAACAACTCGTTGCCCATCTTATTCAAATAGCACGAGAACGCGATCCTTATTTAGCAACAGCAGGACATTTCTTTGTCCAAGAATACATTCGTGCTTCTTTTTCACAATGGGGAAGTGTGGAAATCCACACCTTTGAAGTTGGTAGCAAAGTCTGTGAAAATCTCATATTGAATTTACCTTCAGATGCCAAATATGGAAAGGACAATTTATCACCAATTTTAATTGCAGCTCATTACGATGGCGTTCCGGGAAGCCCAGCAGCCGATGATAATGCTACTGGTGTGGCAGTTTTATTAGAATTAGCGAGAATTTTTGCTACGCAGCCAACAAAGTATCCTTTGCGACTCGTTGCTTTTGATATGGAAGAATCTGGTTTGTTGGGTAGTAAGGATTATGTAGCAAAATTAGTTCGAGAAAAGCAAAAATTGCGATTGATGATGTCCTTGGAAATGTTAGGTTACTGCGATTCTACTCCGGGTTCGCAAGTTTATCCTGCTCGGTTGTTGAAAAAGTTTTATCCGAATACAGGGGATTTTATCGCTTTAATTGGTAATTTGAAAACCCTTCCCGATTTATTTCGACTCCGCAACAGTTTTCGTAAATCGGGGACTAAAAGCGAATTTTTACCAGTTCCGAATAACGGTAAAATGGTTTCTGCGACGCGACAAAGCGATCATGCGCCATTTTGGGATGCAGGTTATCGAGCAATGATGGTGACGGATACTGCATTTATGCGAAATCCTCATTATCACAAGCCCAGCGATAAGATTGGGACTTTGGATTTGGATTTTTTGACTGGGGTTTGTCGGGGGTTGGAAGAGGGGATTAGGAAACTGATGTGATGTAGAGACGTAGCAGTGCTACGTCTCCCGGCATTTGGGTTGGTAACGAGAATTTTGGTATTTATTTAACCGCAGAGGACGCAGAGAGCGCAGAGAAAGAGGTTAGAGAGAGATGATAGAACCCGGCGCTTTGTTACCGCGTCTACACAAGCAAAACCCACCGTGGCAGGGGTTAGGAATCTTGTAGGGTGTGTGACGCTTTGAAAGATTGAAGTATACAAATCAAAGGTTTGTAGCGTCACGCACCAGCAATAAGTTGCGGTAATTATTAATAGTATCTATAAGACCTAGATATTTTTACACCTAAGCAATTATTATCAGATGTTTCGCCAATTATATATGTAAAGTCATTATCGTACTTTGTGAAATAATAGACATTGATATTTGATAATTTTTGTTGAAGAAATTGATTGAGGACATATATAGTTTTTCTTCGTTTGTCACCATTGTAAAAATGTTGGCGATAATCGGAAGATAAGCTGATAAATCGTTTTGCCTGTATAATTTTAGCTTTGCTTAAAGCTTGAATAAAAGCTTCGACTCTAGTTTTTGCAAATGCATAAGAATAATAGAAATCAAAATAAAATTCTTCTCTTTCATATTTTTTTAATAGTTGCAATGGAGTTAAGGTTTCCAAAAGCTCTTTTACAGCAGATTGCAATTGAATTGTTTTTTGTGAGTGGTACTTTTCTATTTTAAAATTCGAGCAAGTAATCCAATAAGGAAAATATTGAATATGAGGAGCATTTGGTGAAATTACAAGCCAATTATCATTGTTTATCTTACCAACTAAAGTACCTAACCGATAAATAAAGTTAAATGCTTCTAATTTTTCCAAGTTTAAACTAAGCAGACTATATAATTTTTGAAATATTTTATATCGTCTTATTCTAGAGTCTATATCTAAAAAATGTTCTTTGTGAGTCAGCAAATATTTATCAACAGGTACTATAGGATGCAGCCATTCATCAAGTATCCATTGGCTAATTACTATTTCTGGTGAAATCGGTTGAATATATTTTTCATCAATCATCAAGTTCCAAAGATTGAATTTCCCTTTAATTGATGCATCCCAATAAAAAGTTGTATAACTACCTCCAATTTCTTCGTCATATACTTGAAGAGGTTCACTTAATAATTCTAAAGTTCCTAAAAGTTGTTCTGTATTAAGTTTCATATTATCAATAGGTAAAATATTGTTATAGTTAATTAATGGTGCGTGACGCTATAAACATCATTATTTCGTTACTTAGTCCAATTTTTGAAAGCGTCACACATCCTACAAAAAATAATCTATAAATTATCTTTAGCAGCAGCCTTAACGATACAATTACAATCTTCTGTTAATGTTTCTCTGATTTTTAAAGGAGTAGCAGAATTAGTTGCAATCGCATATCGTTCCCACCACAGTAAAGATTGGGAATGTTGCTGTAGAAATTCAATTGGAATTAAAGGATGGATTAAAGAGATATATCTGACGAAAGGTACTGATGATTTAACGTATTCTGATAACAAAGTTGGTAAATCATCAGTTTCGGAATTATATAAACGGGTTAATCCTTTTAAAGTTGGACTTATTTTTTTAGGCAAACAATATTCTGGACGTATATCCGGCTTTACACTACGATGATTATAAGTTTGTGTATCTTTGTTTTTGGATATGTAATCTTTGAATTGTGAAATATTTTTGTGGTTCCTTACTATATACCCTAAAGATAAAGAGTTTTGATTTTCTTCTGAAATTTCTTTATCTAATAAAACGCTATATAATTCTTTTTTAGGAAAATTAGGATATTCATAAGCTAATGTACTTAATTCTTCGTAAGTTTGATATGCAAAATGACCTAATTTAAAATACGATTGATGAATTAATTCAATTAAAGCATCTGGAGGAGTTGAAGGATTTTTTACTACACATTGACGTACATTGTCACATCTATGTTTAATTAATTTGCGTAAAACATGAGCAGGAGTATTTGGGTTTTCGGCAACGTAATTTATGTAAGTAGTATTTGCTAGTTGCTCTAAAATATAAGCCGGAGCTTTAGGATGTCTTGCTAAAATGAGTTGAGCTTTATCACTTAAATTTATAGCTTTGTTTAAATATTCTAGTTGTTCATTTTCAGAAATACTTGAATTAAAAGCAATAGCTAAATATATTTGCCAATCTGGATATGATTTTTCTGACTCCGGTAGTGAAAGCAATGTTTGTAAAAGCTTTTGTCTTAAATTTTCTGGCGTATTATGATTAATAAGCAATGCAATAAGCACAGAATTTGAATAAGAAATATTATAAGCTAATTTTGTTAAAACATCACTGGGAGTAGTTTGAGAATTAGCTAAACCTATCCAAATATCTTTAAAATATATGAAATAACTTTCCTTGTCATATTTATATTTTTTGTTTTTAAAATCTAAAAGTTCTTCTAAAATTAGATTTCTAATATATTCAGGTGTTTTTATATTTTGAAATACAGCGAGACGTATCACCGGAGATTTTTCTTCTGAAAGTTTTTCTAACAGTTTTTTTGATACATTTGGATGTCTAGCTAATTTCTCTTTCCATGAAGAAAGACAATCATTTAAATCAATTTTTTCTAAAACTGAACTGGGTGTATCAAGATTTTGAATGAACTTTAATGGCTGAGGTAGATTATCAATCGGTTTTATTCTTCCCTCGATAAAGTCTTCATACCTCGGAAGCAACTTCACCAAAGCATTTTCCGAAGCATTCGGATGTTTCGCAATACTCTGCGTCACTTCCCCAAAACCATGATTAACCAACAAATCCAACACTTCCCCAGGTGCAGCTAAATTCCTCGCTACTGCTAATTGAACTCTCTCCTCTCCATCCCCCGCTAATTTCCCCAAAACCTCCACAGGTGCATTAAAATTCCTCGCTACTGCTTGACGTATCCAACTCCATTTACTTTCTGCTAATTTAATTAACTCGCTTTGTAGGGTTTCCCAGTCGGATGCTACCTCATGTTGACTTTCAATTACTTCAATCAAATCATCAAAACCATCATCCCGATATTTAACAGCAATCCGAATCGGTAATTCTAAATCTCCTGCTAATATTTCTAATGTTTCCTTCGGTGTATCGTTATGTGCTGCTGCTTTCAAACGCTCTTCAATTATTGTTGAATCCGCCAATCTTTCCAGTAATTTAATTTTATCTGTCTGCGGTAAATAAGGATTTTCTAAACCTTCTATTAATCGATCTCCCGGTATCCATTCGCTTATCAAATATTCTGGTACTGGTGCAATTTTTAATAATTCTGCAACTAATTTATCGTTTTGTTCTAACGGTGCATTTTTAATCGCTATTTCTGCAACTTTTCGCCAATTTTCCCCGACTTCTCCCGCTAAGTTAACGTGTAGTTTTGCAGCTTCTACAACTTGAGGATAACCACTATTATTAACTAATACTTTTAATAGTTGACATGGGGTTTGCAGATAGTTTGCTACAGCAAGTTGAAATTCTAAACTTTGATTTATTAAACTTTCTGGACGATCGAGAAAAGCTTGCAAATCGCCGGGTTGAAGCAATTCGGAATACATATGATTATTATTAAATTATTTATTCGGGAATAAAGATATTTTATAGTATTTTTGTTCTTATTTAATAATTAGGACTTACGCGATCGCAACGAGAAAATTAGTATCCCTAAATTTATATCCCCTCAACCCCTGAAGGAGGGCTTAATAATAAGTTTGATAAGTAATATTATTTTTTAGTCTTCTTTTAGAGGACTTATGCTATTAGACGGGGACTTGCAATACTTGGCGAATTAAGGTAATTAAACAGACATTGTACAAAAATGTTGCGTTACGGCTATATCTTAATCTTAAGCAATTACTATTTAACCTGAAAATCCTACCCCCAGAGAAATTAAAAAACTGCGATCGCAACGTTGCAACTTTGAAAGCAACCGTAATAATATTTAAATTTTCACGTTTAAAAAACAGGTTGTGTAACAATAGCGGTATTCTTTCTAACATCTGTAAGGAGTTGAATAACTATGGCTGACTATAATTTGGATAATGTAGTCGCTTCAATGGGATTGACGGAAGAACAGAAGAAGCAAATTATTGAGCAATCGATTAGAGAAGAAAGGGAAGAAATTGTCGATCAAGCTTTAACTTTTATCGAGAATATATACGTTCATTTACCTTTGAAACGAGCCAGAAATGCGATCGATCCAGTGCAACGTTTGAAGCTACTGAAGCATCGTTTGGTGAAGATGAACGAACTTAATTTTCAGCGAGAAATTATTGGCATATTTACACAGCTTAGAGACTTACATACAGTTTATATGCCTCCGATGCCTTATCAATCTATCAATTTTATTTTGCCTTTCATCATCGAGGAGTGTTATGAAAACAATCAAAGATTTTATATAGTTTCTCATGTCAATGAAGATTTTGAACATGAAGCTTTAAAAAAAGGAGCGATAATCACTCATTGGAATGGCGTACCAATTGAACGTGCGATTGAGTTAAATGGTATGCGAACTTATGCAAGTAATGAAAATACGCGGAGAATTTATGGTTTAAATTCTATGACACTGCGATCGGGAAGTAAATATTTGGTTCCCGATGAAGAATGGCTATATATTTCTTATTTAACAGCAAATCAAGAGCATTACGAGCATCGTTTTCAATGGCAAACATGGAATCTACCGGAAACTAAAGCTCAAGCAAGCGATCGCGCTGTTCCTAATTTAAAAGCTTATGGTTCTTTAGGTGTTGATTTTGAAGCTGCAAAACTACAAAAAATAAAGAAAGGTTTGTTTGCTTCGACTCCTAAACAGGACAATCAAACATTTTATGAAACTGATTTTCAATGGAGTATTTGCAGTACGACACATGGAGAATTTGGCTATATCCGAATTCACAGCTTTATGATTTACGATAGACAAAAATTTATTCAAGATTTGATTCGCGTTTTAGAACAGCTACCTAGAGATGGTTTAATCGTAGATGTTCGCGGTAATAGTGGTGGATATATTGAAGCGGCTGAAATGATTCTGCAACTATTTACTGCTAATAAAATTCAACCAGAATTATTTCAATTTATTAATACACCGACAACTTTAAAAATAGCGCCGGAGCCTTGGAAAAGTTCGATTGAGCGATCGATAGATACTGGTGCTGTTTATTCTTCAGGACATCCGATTGGCGGACATTCTTATTATATTGATGAGATTAATCAACACGGAAGAAAATATTTAGGTCCCGCAATTTTGATAACCGATGCTTTGAGTTATAGTACTACAGATATTTTTGCCGCAGGATTCCAAGATAATAATATAGGACCGATTCTTGGTACTAATGGAAGTACTGGTGCGGGTGGTGCTAACGTTTGGGAATATTACGATCTATTCCATCCTTTAGGTTTTTCTCCTTTACCTAGAAACGCACAAATAAGAATGGCTGTAAAACGTGCGATTCGTGTAGGAAATCAAAATGGTTTACCCTTAGAAGATTCTGGAGTAATTCCCGATTATTTTCACAACATGACTTCCAATGATGTCTTAAATGGCAATGTCGATTTAATTGAAAAAGCCGCCAGTATCTTAGCAAATATGAAAGGATTGCATCATTTACCTTTGGAAGTTTTTTAACGATTAATCTGTAGAGACGTAGCACTGCTACGTCTTTTTGTCTGGTAGGATAACGTAATATTTTTGTATAATTAGATTGTAAGGTGTCTTAAACGCACGATTATTTATTAATTTAAACGGCAATTTTTATCCGTTTAACGCACCATCCGAGATTCGTGAAATACAATTTCGGATTATCGTTCTCATTTAAATGGTGCGTTCGGCATACGCTATATTTCTCTTTTCCCGACATATCGAAGCCGTAATACACCCTACCAACAGCAGGAGACGTTGCAGTGCAACGTCTCTACATTAATATTTCATCTATCTAAAGAATGATGTCAGTAGAGTGATGATTTTTTTTTATTCCGTACTTAAAATATGTATGTAAGAATTAAATATCGATCGCATAAACAATATGAGTGACGAATTAAAAAAAGGCGATAAAGTGCAGTGGAATACCTCCCAAGGAAAAACAACTGGTGAAGTAAAAAAGAAGTTAACTTCAGAAACAGATATTAAAGGACATCACGTTGCAGCTTCAAAAGATAATCCTGAATATTTAGTTGAAAGCGAAAAAAGCGGTAAAGAAGCGGCTCATAAACCTGAGTCTTTAGATAAAGTTAAAGACTAATACATTTGATTTATGAGTAAAGATACAGAAACGGTTATAAAAGAGTTTGATGATGCTGTTAATATGACGGCGAAACAGTTGGAATCTTGGTTAAAAACTGAGGAATCCAAATCGGTTGGACAAAAAAAGGATGGTGATGATGAATCAATTGGGCATAAGTCTGGTAAGCACATCATCGAGATTTTGGAAAAGAAAAAAGACGATTATACCGATGATGATATATCTCACATGAAAAAAGTTGTAAGTTACGTTCATCGTCATTCCGCACAGAAACCAGATGGTGATATTGAAGATACTCCTTGGCGTTATTCGTTGATGAATTGGGGACACGATCCGAGCGAATAAATGTGTAGAGACGTAGCAGTGCTACGTCTTTATAGTTAGGAGTTAGGAGTTTTATTAATCAAATTGTAGGGTGTGTTAAACCCACGACTGTATATTAACTTAACGACAATTTTTATAGGTTTAACGCACCATCCGAGATTCGTGAAAAACTACAATTTCGGATTATTATTCTCATTTAAATGGTGCGTTACGGCATTCGCTATATTTCTCTTTTCCTAAATACATATCGAAGCCGTAACACACCCTACAAATAAATGTATAGATCGATAATCACAAAGCATTTAAAAAATCAATTCCGGGTAATTTACGCTGTTGAAGCTTACTGTTAATATATTCTGCTGCGGCGATTCCGGAAAGCATTGCACTTTCGATCGCATTTCCGCCACACCAATCTCCGCAACATACTAAGGGTGATGATGTTTCTGCTGCTAAAAAAGGTTGTTCTAATGGTGTTTTAGGAAAAGCATATCGCCAGCGATGTACTTGCATCCACTGGGGATTATTTAACCAAGGTAAACTTACATTAGAAGCGGCATTTTCTAATATTTTTTTTCCTACTTGTTGCAATTCCGATTCAAAATATTTTTCTGCGAAGTCAGCGCTGCTATGGATAACAAAATGCGGTTGTGTGGGATTTTTTCGTTTGCTGCTATCTAACCCAATCCATCCCAATACGGGATTATCTTTAAATGTAATTGCTTTCCATTCAGGTTGTTGGGATGAGTCAGGATATCCAGCCATTACGGTTAAAGCCGGGTAAAATTCAACACTACGCAGTTTTTCTATAAAACCATTATTTAATAATTCTGCTGATGATTCTAATAGCATGACGGCTTGTGGGGCTGGAATGGCAACGACTACGGATGAAGCTGTAAATTCGTCGCTGCTAGTTTCGCTTGTTAAATGCCATTTGTTTTCGTTCGTAAGGGTAATTGAATTAATACGTTGTGCCCGATGTATTTCTAATCCTTGTGCCATAAATTTAGCTATAGCGTTCATTCCTTCTGCTGCGATGTAGGGAAGAGATGATGGATGAGCGATCGCAGATGAAAAGTTATCTTGAATATGAAGGGTTTCTGTCCAAATTTCTAAATCCCCTTTTGAAACCAGCAATTTTGCTAAACGCTGTAAAATTTCACCTTTGGGTTTGAGATAACACGCACCATGATCCGCTTTTGTATCATGTAAACGTCTTGTAGCAACTCTTCCGCCAACTCCACGAGATTTATCTATTACTCTTACCGAATATCCGGCTTGGGTTAACTGCTGAGCGCAAACTAAACCCGCCATTCCGGCACCGATTACTATAATATTAGTCATTCAATTTTGGATTTTAGATTTTAGATTTTGGATTATGTCGCTATTACGAATTAGGAATCAAGTTAGTTAGCAAAAATAAACATTACTACTCTTACTACTTCACCACATTAATTTTGCAGGGTAAAAAGGTTCGTAGTAAGCGCTTCAGCGCCTCATATTACGGAATCCGGAGGGGGCTGAAGCCCTTACTACAAACCCTTAAAATTAATGAAATAGAATACTACTGCCCACCACCTACTTAATTACAATTTATTAGTTAAAGATAAAAACATACATTCCCATACCAAGCGCGGTTGCGCGTAACAAAGTAAGGCTTTACGGCTTTTTTCAAGCTGCTCAATAATGCTTGGTTGCCGCCAATGCCAATAAGACTGTTGTAAATAATCAACTAACCATAACTGCGCTTCGTTATCTAAAGTTTTATCAATTTGTTTTGCTAATTCTAATGCAGAGCGGTACGTTTTAGGCGGTTGAGTACAGTAACGCAATAAATCTAGGGGAATCTTTTGCATTTGTTCGTATGCTTCAATTGCTTTTCCCGGACTACCTGCTGCTATACTCAATACTGTTGGATGATTTAATATTTCACTATGTCCAGATAATGCTAATACTTGAGACATTGCGGCTGTATCCAAACAGTAAAAAGGAATTTTTTGACATCGGGAAACTAATGTTGTTAAAAGAGAATCTGGTGTTGGTGCAATCAAAATTAACGTTGCTTTTCCAGGTTCTTCTAAAGTTTTAAGTAAAGCGTTGGCTGCCGATTCTGCCATTGTTTCGGCTTGTTCCAACACTACTAAATTTCTTGGCGCTTCTAAAGGTGGACGACTCAGAAATTCGGTAATTTGGCGAATTTGTTCTAAGCGAATTATCGGCGGTGCTTTACGCTTTAATTTTTGTTCGGCAGCCTCGGTTGCACTGAGTAACTTTCCTTGATGTTGGTAAGTTGGCTGTACCCAAAGTAAATCGGGATGGTTTCCTTTTTCTAACTTGCTGCGGATAAGGTTGATATCTTTTTTATTTTGAGTAAACAGCAATTCTAAAAAACATCGCGCTGTTAAACTTCGTCCCACTCCAGGAGAACCCACGAATAAATATGCTGGCGCAATTCTATCTTTTGCGACAGCTTGTTTTAGTAATTCTACAGCTTGGCTTTGTCCTATAAGTGGTGCAAAGGAATCCATTTTTACGGAATTGATAATTGGTAATAATTGAATACTTGTAAATTAGCTACTAACAACTAACAACTAACAACTAACAACTAACAACTAACAACTAATGATTAACAACTCCCCATTCTTCTAATTTAGAAGTTAATATTTGCTGAATTTGTTTTTGTACGTCTTCTTTATTCAAACTAGCTTCTATTTTAAAATTTAGTTCTGGAGAGTTGCCTAATAATTCTTTGTATCCTTTTTGAACGCGACGATGAAAGTCGATTTTTTCTTGCTCGATTCTATCTGCTTTATCGCCGTTTTTTCGTTTACGTTCCATTCCTTGTTCGATGTCTAAGTCTAACCATAAACTTAGATCGCTTTTCAGTCCGGATGTAGCTATTAAGTTAAGTTGATGAATCAAGTTTATGTCTAAATTGCGACCGTAACCTTGATACGCAATCGTCGAGTCAACGTAGCGATCGCACAATATAATTTTTCCCGATTTCAAGTTGGGAAGTAGTTCTTGTTCTACGTGTTGCGAGCGATCGGCGGCGTACAACAGTAATTCTGTGGTGGGGCTAATTAATTTGTCGTATTGTTTTTCCAACAACAAAGAGCGAAGATGCAATCCTAATTCAGTTCCCCCCGGTTCGCGAGTTGTTACTACGGGTATCTTTAAATTTTGCAGCCATTCATAACAAAGCTGTATTTGCGTAGTTTTACCGCAACCTTCTACCCCTTCAAAGACAATTAATTTACCTTTCATTATGTTATATTCTGCCGTCAGCAACTCTTTAACATATCATCTTTACACCTCCCCAAACCTCTGTTCTCCAAGAAGAAACAGTTTTAAATAGAACCACTCCGATTCAGCTACCGCGTACACACCGTAAGATCCCCCTAAATCCCCCTTTTTAAGGGGGACTTGAACTGCGATTTCCCCTAATTCATCTGGGGTTAGTTCCGATCGAAACGCTATGAAACCTTCCTTAAAAAACTTGTGTATACACCAAAGCTCCGATTCAGAGAAGAAGGTACAAGAATTAGGTTTTAGGGATGAAGGATGTTACTAAGAAGACACATACACGCCGACGATAAACCGGGAACGAAGGCACATCACACAACGAAAAAATAATGTTTTCAGTTTGGAGAAACCCGGTTTATTTGTGCCTGCCCTCGAATGCTGCAAGATTTGTCAAAGGAAAGAAGCTAAAAATCAAAACAGTTTTTAGGTTTAATTTTTCAATTTTCAGTTCCTTCCCTTTTGTTTCCTAGCTCAGAGATACTGTGCTAAAGTTTTAGTCAAGGTTGTTTTTGGTACTGCACCTACAACCGTATCGACTTGCCGACCGCCTTTAAATACTATCAGCGTTGGAATACTGCGAATACCGTAATGACTGGCAACAGTGGGATTTTGGTCTGTGTTTAACTTCACCACTTTTACTTGTCCTTCGTATTCTCCAGCAACCTCGTCTACCACTGGAGCAACCATCCGACAAGGACCGCACCACGGTGCCCAAAAATCTACTAGCACCGGAACTTCGCTTTCGAGGACTTCTTGCTTAAAGGTGGCATCTGTCACATTCGTAATGGATGACATACTTGTCCTCCTATTAATAATATTTCTATAATTCGATAATATCGAATAATTAAAATATAGACCTTTTTAAGACAACCTGCAACAATGAGATTTCTTTATCATCCAGAGCAAAAAAATATATCTTTAGCGGGAGTGCTTTATGCCTTGGGGGACCCTGTTAGATTGGAGATCGTGCGACAGTTAGCAACGAAGAAAGAGCAATGCTGTGGCGATTTTGATTTTGCGATCGCGAAGTCAACAATGTCCAATCACTTTAAAATTTTGCGGGAGTCGGGAGTAGTCTTGACGCGCAAAGAAGGAACCCAGCATATCAACACTCTGCGGGTTGAAGATTTAGAAGAATTATTTCCCGGATTATTAGAAGCTGTATTAAATTCGGCGCAACCATTTATGGTGACTCAAGAAGTTGTTAAACAAACTGTGTGAAAAGGGAATTGGGCATGGGGCATGGGGCATGATTGCGTAACTATTAACTATTAATTCCGGTGGTTCAGTAGTCTTAACTCTTGTGCGATCGCGTTGGTAAAATCGCGTAGGTCTTAATTTTGCTTGATTATAGTTGGCTGTCACTAGCAGTTGATTGCATTAAATATGACTGGTTCGACGTGCCGATTTTAGTACTAAGTCTGGAGGGCTAGAGCCACTTACTACGAACCTTTTTACCCATCAAAACTAATAAAAAGGGCTACTAGTGGTCTGTCCCATTAATAAGTAATGGGTGTATCCTAAAAACTATTGTTTTTTCTCCCCCCTCTCCCCACACCCGGCATTTTTTACACAGACCATTAGAGACGCAGTTCGATCGCCACGTCTCTACAAATATCTACCTAAACACTCATCTCTAACATCCGCTGCATTGGACGCAAAGCTTTAACCCTCGTTTCTTCACTCATGGTAATTTCCGGCTGGCGATTCTTCATGGCTAAATACAGCTTTTCTAAAGTATTCAACCTCATAAACGGACACTCATTGCAATTACAGTTATTGGTTGGTGGTGCGGGAATAAACTGTTTTTGCGGCGCTTGTTTTTGCATTTGGTGAATGATTCCGGGTTCGGTAGCGACGATAAATTCATCACTCGAACTTTGCTGACAATATTTTAATAAAGCCGCTGTCGAACCAATAAAGTCAGCGTGTCGCAATACAGTTGTTTCGCATTCGGGGTGAGCAATTACCTCAGATAAAGGATGTGCAATTTTTAACTGCACAATCTTCTTTTCCGAGAAGGTTTCATGGACAATACAGCTACCCTGCCACAATAATAAATCGCGCCCAGTTTGCTCCATTACATAGCGCCCTAAATTACGGTCTGGAGCAAAAATAATTGGCTGTTCTTGAGGTATCTGCCGCACAATTTTGACCGCGTTGGAACTGGTGCAGATAATATCGCTCATCGCTTTAATTTCCGCAGTGCAGTTGATGTAAGAAATCACCAAATGGTCTGGATGTGCTGCTTTAAATGCTGCAAATTCATTCGGGGGACAACTATCTGCTAAAGAACAACCAGCATCCAAATCGGGTAACAAAACTAACTTTTCAGGATTGAGAATCTTTGCCGTTTCTGCCATGAAGTGAACGCCAGCAAAGACAATAACATCTGCATTTGTATCGGCAGCTGCCCTAGAAAGTTGCAACGAGTCGCCGATAAAGTCTGCAATATCTTGAATATCTGGTTCTTGATAGTAATGCGCCAAGATAACAGCATTAAGCTCTTTCTTAAGATTCTTAATAGCTGTAAATAAATCTCGCGGTAATGCATCCGGTTGGGTTTCGAGTCTTCGCAGTGCGGTAGTAAACACAGTAGGCTTTGCTTAATGTTTTTTTTAATCGAAAATCTTGCATCGTACAAAAGCTTACCTCACCTCTCCTCGGTTTTAGAGTTAGAGGGTTTGGCAATGAATTTATACCTATTTACAAGATGTAACTTTTAATCTTGAAGTAATTATAGTACTTTTTACCAAAAGTAATAAGGTGATAATACTACTTCTGGAAATTTGTGCCAAAATCGGCTTGAGTTTCCTATCCTGGAGACATATGGAAAGGAAAGTGGCATGACAAGCAGTCAGATAACAAACTCGAAAACCTTAAAAATTGCTGTAGTAGGAGATGTTCACGACCAGTGGGAAAACGAAGATGGTATCGCCATTTCGCGCCTCAACGTTGATTTAGTGCTGTTCGTGGGGGATTTTGGTAATGAATCGGTGGAAGTTGTCAGGAAAATAGCTGACCTCGATATCCCCAAAGCAGTGGTGATGGGGAATCACGATGCATGGTTCACTGCCACCGAATGGGGACGTAAAAAGTGCCCCTACGATCGCGCCAAAGAAGATTGGGTGCAGCAACAACTCGATTTTTTGGGCGATACTCATGTTGGTTTCGGCAAGCTGGATTTCCCCGAATTTAACTTAACCGTGGTAGGAGGTCGTCCTTTTACCTGGGGTGGTCCGAAATGGAAATTCGCGGATTTGTGTAAAGAAAGATTTGGGGTTGCAACTCTTGAAGAATCTACTAGCCGGATTATGGAAGCAGTAAAGTCTGCTGCTCATGAAACAATAATTTTTCTCGGTCATAACGGTCCTTCGGGATTAGGAGACAACCCCGAAGATCCTTGCGGCAAAGATTGGCATCCAATCGGCGGCGATTACGGCGACCCAGATTTTGCAGAAGCGATTTCTCAAAGTATCACCACTGGTAAAAATATTCCTTTGGTGACATTCGGACATATGCACCATACTCTGCGACATACAAAAGTATTGCGAAAGCGTATTTTTAGAAGTCCAGAAGGAATTATTTATTTAAATGCAGCTAGCGTACCTCGAATTATCGAAAAACCTCAAGACAAACTGCGTAATTTCTCAATTGTGGAACTCGAAGACGGAAAAGTCACTAAAGCTTCACTCGTATGGATTGGTAACGACTTCACGATTAAATCTGAGGAGATTCTTTATCAAAAATCCACTTCAACAGTGTAACTAGCGTAGAACTATAGTATAATCTGTAATTGGTCAGCAATTATCTAAGCGCCCTTGCTCAAGAGTAATCGCTGACAGCTTACTTGGAGAGGTGGCAGAGTGGTCGAATGCGCTCGACTTGAAATCGAGTGTACCGAAAGGTACCGTGGGTTCGAATCCCACCCTCTCCGTTGGATCGTAGAAGTTGTAATAGCGATCGCACTTTTTTATAGGTAGGGTGAGCGATCGCTACTTAAAAGTTTAATTGTAGTTGAGCATCGCATCAGTGCTAAAAAACTAAATATTCCCATATAGACTAATAACCGAAAATGTACTGAACATTTAAAGCACTTTACTAAGCTATATTTTAAATTACTAAATACTTGATACCTTAATCGAAGTTTAAAGAAACATCGATTGATTTCGTTATATCTAATTAATATTTAAATGCAAAAGCAACAAAATAAATTTACTCACCTTACTGCAATAGAAAGGACGAATTTATCATATCCTGCAAAACTTTTATCAAACCAAAAACTACTGCAAGGCAAAATTTTAGACTTTGGTTGTGGCTTCGGTAATGATGTTAAAGTATTGCAAAAAAAAGGATTTGATATTACAGGTTACGATCCTCATTATTTCCCCCAATATCCACAAAATAAATTCGATACAATAATTTGTTTTTATGTTTTAAACGTTTTATTTCCAGAAAACCAAGCTGACGTTTTAATGGAAATATCGCATTTATTAAAGCCAGGAGGTAAAGCTTACTTCGCTGTCAGAAGAGATATTAAAAGAGAAGGATTTAGAGAGCATTACGTCCATAAAAAACCTACATATCAATGTATGGTTAAACTGCCCTTTAATTCCATCTTCTTAAACGAAAACTGCGAAATATACGAATATATTCATTATAATCACCACAAACATTCATCCGATCGCTGCATATTCTGCAATCCTCGTCAAAGCCTGACATTACTAACCGAATCAGCAACAGCATACGCCATGCTCGACGGTTATCCATTGAGTAAAGGACATACCTTAATTATTCCCAAACGTCACGTCAGCAACTATTTTGAACTACCATTTAAAGAACAAACTGCTTGCTGGTTGATGGCTAACAAAGTGCAAGAAATCATCGGTAAAGAATTTGCACCAGACGGTTTTAACGTAGGAATGAATATTAATCGAGACGCAGGACAAAATGTCATGCACGCCGGAATTCACGTAATTCCTCGTTATAAAGGTGATGTTGAAGGTGCTAGAGGTGGGATACGAGGTGTAATTCCCAAACGCAAAGTAATACTGAGGTAAACGCGGAAACGATCTATCTCGATCGAGCAATTTGAAGCGTACTAGGTTCCGGAATGGATTCACCTTCAGTTTGCCAAGCTTCTAAATACATTTCAATTACTTCCTCACCGCTACGAATCGCTTCTTCACGAGTTTTGCCATGAGTACAAGGCATGAGAACGCGATCGCTAAATTCTGGGATGGTGACTAAAAAAAGCTGGTCTTCATCCGACCATTGAATAATCATACTGTATCGATTCATTTTCACTCCAATAACCAAGCAAACAAATCTCCCACTGTAAGCTGCAACTCACTTGCAAAACTGGGTACGGGAAGAAGCGCATCTAGTTGATCAAACACTTCAGTTTCTTGCTTAGGACGAAAAATAAACACGGTTTGCTCTAGTGGATCTATCAACCAACCCACTTGAGTTCCATGCTTGAGACAATGAAGAATATTTTTTATTACTTTTGTCTGGCTTTGGTCGGGTGATAAAATTTCAATTGTCCAATCTGGTGCAATTAAGAATGCATTTGCAACTTCCCCATTTTCATCGCTCTTAATCCGATTCCAAACAAAAACGGCAATATCGGGTACAGTTGAGCGATCGCCAAACGTGCAGCGCAACTCAGGGAAAGCACGAGCAATACGTTTAGGCTTTACTACAGTATTTATAGTAGGTACGAGTTCGCCTTGAATCGTGCTGTGTTTCCCTTGAGGTATGGGTTTAGGGATAATTTTTCCATCAATGTATTCATTGGCAGGTTTGGTTTCTGGTAATTGCAGAAACTCCGCTAATGTTATATTTTTCGATGTTAATTGTACCATTCTGGGGTTGCTTATAAGACTGTCAAACTAATTTTTACATTAATTCAATAGACACATTAATCATAATATTGAAATATGTGATTTTGAGCATTGTTGTACAAAACCCTACTTACAATAAAAAACAACTTTACTATAGTAGTTACAATCAACTGGTAAAGACTATGGCTACGGGACTCTAAGACTATGCGAATTAAGGAAATTTCCGTCTCCGGCTTATTTGGAATTTTTGACCATATAATTCCATTGAACATGGATGAACGAATCACTATCATTCATGGTCCTAATGGTTTTGGAAAAACAATAATATTAAGGATGCTAAATGGATTTGTAAACTCCCAATACTCAGTTTTTTATTCTATCCCGTTTAGTAATTTTAAAGTTCAATTTGATAATGACAGCAGCTTAGAAATTACAAAAAGTGTTGAGAATAAGGAGAAGTCAAACAGAAATAATGGTTTAAACTTCAAATTTAAACAATCCGGTTCAGAGGTTGTTTATTACGAGCAAAAGAAAAGAAAATTTTCTCGTGATATAGAGTTTCCAAGTCATATCCTAGAAGATATAATACCTGACCTAGAACAAGTAGGTTCTCGAAGGTGGCGATACTTTCCTAGCAAAGAAATTCTTTCATTAGGAGAGGTTATAGAACGTTTTGAAGACGTTTTACCTTCAGGAATCATTAAGCCATTAGAAGAACCTGAATGGTTAGAAAATCTTAAGAGTGATATTAAGGTTCGTCTTATAGAATCACAACGTTTGCTAAACATTTTTCCCAGACGTTCTATCCGTTTAAACGATACACCTTCTACAGTATCTACAGTATCTGCTTATTCTGATGAACTCGCAAAACTTATGCAAGATAGATTTGCAGAATATGGTTCAATTTCTCAATCTCTTGATAGAACTTTCCCAGTAAGAGTAGTTAAACAGCAGCCATCACCCGATATTACAGATGAAAAGCTTCGTGATCAATTAAACGAACTTGAAAAAACTCGTTCTCGTCTTATAGAAGTAGGTTTACTAAATAAAGATGAAGGTTCAGACTTCCAAATTCAAACTCAAACTATAGATGACAGCACTAAAAATATTTTGTCTGTATATGTAGAGGATGTAGAAAAGAAACTAAGCGTTTTTGACGAAATAGCAAGCAAAATAAATTTATTAAGTCGAATTATTAATAAAAAATTTGAGTATTCTTATAAAAAAATGAATTTTAGTAAGGAGAAAGGGTTCCTTTTCACAAAATGTTATAATCCTGATTTATTATCTGATGAAAAAAAATATTTGTCGCCAACAGATTTGTCATCTGGAGAACAACATGAGTTAGTTCTTCTCTATGAATTACTATTTAAAGTTGAACCTAACTCCTTAGTCTTAATTGATGAACCAGAATTATCTCTTCATGTCGGATGGCAAATTCAGTTCTTAAAGGACTTGCAAGAAATTACAGAACTTGCGGATTTAGATTTTCTGATGGCTACACATTCACCAGATATCATTCAAGACCGCTGGGATTTAACGGTTGAATTGAAGGGACCAGATAAGTGAGAGAGTTTCTTACAGTTGACCGTGATGCAAATAAAATTAAATTACTACGAACTACTTTTTCAGGAACCTTTTTATTGGTAGAAGGTAGCTCCGACAAGATTTTCTACGAGCGGTTTATTGAGAAATTGGCTTGTGAATTAGTGATTATTTCAGGAAAACCATCTAGTAAACTACGTGTAATTGCTGTACTGAAAAAGCTAGATGAGTCAGATTTTCAAGGAGTTTTGGCAATCGTCGATGCAGATTTTGACCGTCTTGATTCAGTGCAAAGTAGTCCAAATCTGCTCTGCACTGATACCCACGATCTTGAAACTATGTTAATCAAATCATCTGCTCTTGAAAAAGTAGTTGCTGAATTTGGTTCTGAAGAAAAAATTACAAAGTTTAATCAAGATATAAGGCAAACATTACTCAAAACTGGGATGTCGGTAGGTTATTTGCTTTGGATATCTCAGCGTGATGGATTAAATCTGACCTTTAATGGTATTAAATTCAGTAGGTTTGTTGATGAGCAAACTTTGGAAATTGATGAACTCAAAATGATTCGAGAAGTTAACAGTAAATCCCAAACCTGTTCATTGAAAGACACAGATTTACAACAAAAGTTAGCTAGTTATAAAAGCAGTAATCATGACCCCTGGCAAGTTTGTTGCGGTCATCACTTAGTAGAAATCCTATCTATTAGTTTACGCAAGGCAATTGGCTCTAATAAAGCAGTTGAGATTGAACCTAATAGTCTTGAGCGTAATTTGCGGCTTGCTTACGAAGAAGTTCACTTTCATCAAACACAACTTTACTCGGAAATTCGCATATGGGAAAACAATAATGAGCCATTTAAAGTTCTGCGAAATAACATATAAAACTCGTAATGATATCTACACCACCTTATCCCAAACCACTGAATAACGCCAAAATAAGTGCTTTCTAACCTTTGCTTTTCTCAAGGAACTTTTATAAATTTGTCTTGCTTGCGATAAGGTAAGGTAATTGTCTGTACGAAGATGCTCTCTCATCGCTTCTGCTGCTTCTGGTGATATTTGAATATGTCTATTTTTTATAGTTTGAAACAACCAATTTAAAGGAACAGCAATAAAATCGCTCAACATATCTTGTAAATTCTTATGTTCTAACAAATCCAAAATCACTAACTTACCACCAGGTTTTAAAGCAGCTTTTAGATTTGGTAGCAACTGTTTTACTGGTAAATGATGAACTGTTGCGATAGAAACAATTGCATCAAATTGCTCTCGTGGAAATTCCCACCGTAAAACATCAGCAACTTGAAAATCAATATTTGTGTACTGTTTTGAATTTTCCTTGGCAACTTCAATCATATTTGGAGATAAGTCGATCGCAATAATCTTGTCAGCACGTTTCGCGAGAAGACGTGAAAATTCACCTGTTCCACAACCAATATCAAGGACAGTTTTGCATTGAGACGGTAACTGTTTGAGTAAAAAATTGTGATAATGACTATTGTGATTCCATCCCTCTTGTTCGTTCAAAGCAATGCAATCAAAATCATTGCGAATTTGAGTTAAGTTTTCATTCATATTGCTTCACTGTTAAACAGCTATATAACTAATTTATTAAATCTCAATATTATACTTTTGACGAATCGCTTCTTGATTAAATATTGAATTGTTTTTATTTAAAATTTTTTCAAATTCTTTTTTAGCATCCAAATATTCATCAAGCTCATCGGATTCTGTATCTGATAAGTCATAAGCTAAAGAATCATTAAATTCAGTTCTCCCATATTCTCCAAGTATAATAATTTTTTTTTCATAACACTCTACAGTTGTTAAGACCATACTGGTTATGCTGGCATAAGCAAGTCTGGTACATGGATCGTCAGTAACAACTAGAATTGGCGATGTTTCTTCCTCGTCACAAACTGCAAAATGAACCCAGCGTTCATACTCTGGGAACATATAAAAACATGGAAGATTTAACCACTCACTAATATGTTCGCCTTTAAAGGTATATTCAATTGCTTTGTTTAATGACATAAATCCAAGCACCTCATCACAATAGGTTGATAAAGTAGCAAACCCGTAAGAACTACCATTTCTCCATTGATATAGTTCTTTAATCTCTTTTGAAAGTGAAAATGGCAAAGATTTAGCCATATCATTTATTTCTTCAAGTGTTAATCCTGGAGGTAAAGAATTAGCTAACTCTGGATGATTTTGCCATAACCAATGTTCAAATCGTTCAAATGCTTCTGTTAAAACTGACATAACTTACTATTTTGTTAAGAGCAAATAATTTATTTTTTAAACGCAGAAGAGCGCTGAGGAAAACGCAAAGGAACGCGGAGTTAGAGTTTATTTGCCACTCGTTTGATTCCTTCTTTGAGGTGGAGGACGTTAAAGTTGAGAAGAAGTCCTAGTTTACAATTTTTTAGTTTAAGGTGAGTTAAAAGTTGTACGGCATGAATTGGTTTGAGAGATTCTACGGATTTAACTTCAATAATTACTTTGTTTTCAACTATTAAATCTAATCTATAAACACAATCTAATTCAACTTCTTCATAGACAAGAGGTATGGGAATTTGCTTTCCAACATTTAAACCTTTCTTTTTCAACTCATAATACAAACACTCTTCATAAGCAGACTCCAACAAACCAGGTCCTAAAGCCGTATGCACTCGCATAGCACAACCAATTATTACTCCACTCAAATCCCGAACATACATACTCTGCGCCCCTTTGCGTTTACCTTAGCGTTCCTTTGCGTTTAAATCATAACTTCGGTTTTTCCTCAATCAATATTTATTCCTCCAAACTTCACACAGCCACAAAAAAATATAAACTTATTCAAAGTAACCATTATCAAGTGCATCTATGTCTTACCGAATGTCCCGTCGCGCTTATGCTGAAACTTTTGGTCCTACAGTTGGTGACAAAATCCGTCTTGCTGACACGGAATTATTCATCGAAGTCGAACAAGATTTCACGACTTACGGTGACGAAGTAAAGTTTGGTGGTGGTAAAGTTATCCGCGATGGAATGGGACAATCCCCGATTTCTAACGCCGATGGTGCGGTGGATACGGTAATAACTAATGCTTTAATTCTCGATTGGTGGGGTATTGTTAAAGCCGATATTGGCATCAAAGACGGCAAGATATTTAAAATTGGTAAAGCCGGAAATCCTTATATTCAGGACAACGTAGACATTATTATCGGTCCGGGAACTGAGGCGATCGCTGGCGAAGGTATGATACTCACGGCGGGCGGTATAGACAGCCACATTCACTTTATTTGCCCGCAACAAATTGAAGTTGCGATCGCCTCCGGTATCACTACAATGTTGGGCGGCGGTACGGGTCCTGCTACGGGTACAAATGCTACTACTTGCACGCCGGGAGCCTGGAATATTCACCGAATGCTACAAGCTGCGGATGCTTTCCCCGTAAACTTGGGATTTATGGGTAAAGGTAATTCCAGCCAACCCCAAGGACTCAGGGAACAAGTAGAAGCGGGAGCGATGGGGTTGAAGTTACACGAAGATTGGGGAACTACTCCCGCCGCTATTGATACTTGTTTGAGCGTTGCCGATGAATACGACGTACAGGTAGCGATTCATACCGACACTCTTAACGAAGCGGGTTTTGTCGAAGATACGATCGCAGCTTTCAAAAATCGCGTGATTCACACTTACCATACCGAAGGCGCGGGGGGAGGACACGCACCCGATATTATCAAAGTGTGTGGGGAAGCGAATGTATTACCATCTTCAACAAATCCGACTCGTCCTTACACTGTCAACACCTTAGACGAACACCTAGATATGTTGATGGTGTGCCATCATCTCGATCCCAACATAGCCGAAGATGTAGCGTTTGCAGAATCGCGCATCCGTAGGGAAACCATCGCTGCTGAGGATATTTTGCACGATTTGGGCGCATTTAGTATGATTGCTTCCGATTCCCAAGCAATGGGAAGAGTAGGAGAAGTAATAATTCGTACTTGGCAGACGGCACATAAAATGAAAGTGCAGCGGGGAGAATTAACGCCTAGTTCTGGGGTTGGGGAGAGATCGGATAATTTTCGGGCTAAAAGATATGTGGCTAAATATACGATTAATCCGGCAATTACTCATGGTATTTCTCAGTATGTAGGCTCCGTAGAAGAAGGGAAAATTGCCGATTTATGTTTGTGGAATCCGGCGTTTTTTGGAGTCAAACCGCAGATAGTAATTAAAGGTGGATTTATCGCTTATTCGCAAATGGGCGATGCTAATGCCAGTATTCCCACACCGCAACCAGTGCATATGCAGCCGATGTTTGGTAGTTTTGCAAATGCTCGTCATGCAACATCGTTTACCTTTGTTTCCGAAGCAGCTTTGGAAAGGGAAATACCCAATCAATTGGGGTTGAGCAAAAAGGCGATCGCAGTTTCCCAAACGCGGGAATTAAGTAAGCGAGATATGAAGTTAAATGATGCTTTACCGCGTATAGAAGTAGATTCAGAAACCTACGAAGTTCGAGCGGATGGTGAGTTGCTGACTTGTGAACCTGCAACAGTTGTACCGATGGCACAAAAATATTTTTTGTTTTAAATAGGAGAAATTAATTGTAGGGTGCTGTTAGTAGGAGAGTACGGCACCATATTTCAATTACTTAATAAAAAGTTGTAAATAATCGATATGAACTTTAGGTAAACCCATTTCCAATACTTTTTCTAAATACGTCCTTAACGTTTCGCGCTCAATTGAATATTTTACCAATGCTGTCTTCTGTTGATTAAATAGTATGGTAGCTAAAATACATGAATTAGTTCTAACGCTAATTCTTTCATCTAAGGTAAGAGATAATATTTTTTCTACAAATAATTGCTGGTCAACGTAATCTTGATACATCATTTGCTTTAAAACTAAAATAATATTATGTAATTCATAATCCGTCAGCGTTTTATCATCCAATTTATCAAATAAATAATTGTAAGCAAATTCATTAAGCTTAAATAATTTACGTGCGACATCATCAGGAAGTTTTCTACAATGTAATTGTCTAATTAGTTTTTCTATATATTTACCTTGATTAAACATTTTTGAATTAGTTTTCCAATTTTATTAAAATACAAATTAAGCGAGACTATTTATAAGGTAGGCTAATTATGCTAACAACTTCAACCACCCATGAAATTACCTGGGAAAAACTACCCGATGATTTTGTATTAGATGACGAACCAGTGGACAATATTAATCAACCTTTATTAGCTGCGGCTTTAACAGAAAGTTTGGAAATAGCTGGAAAATTACCAGCGAATGCTTTAACTACAACTAATTACGGTATTTGCGCGAAGTTGAATAATAAGTTTGTAGTCAAAGCACCAGATTGGGCATATGTACCATCAATCAAATCGCGAGAAGAGGTAAAGCGGAGTTATACCCCACGACTCCAAGGAGATATTCCAGTAATTGTAATGGAATTTCTATCGGATACCGAAGGTGGAGAATATTCGAGTAAACCAACCTATCCTCCAGGGAAATGGTTTTTTTACGAACAAATTTTACAAGTTCCCAACTACGCAATTTTTGAGCCAGATACCGGATTAGAAGTCTATCAATTAGATGATTCGGGACAATATAAATTGCAAACAGCAGATGCAAATAATCGTTATTGGATTGCTCAAATGCAGCTTTCTCTCGGTGTATGGCAAGGTATGCGAGAAAACCGCACGGGCTATTGGTTGCGCTGGTGGAATGAAAATTACGAACTATTATTGTGGGGTTCGGAGTTAGCAATTAAGGAGCGTCAACGTGCGGAAGCAGAAAGCCAACGAGCCGAAGCACTAAGTCAACGTGCTGAAAGATTGGCGCAACAATTAAGGGCTGCGGGAATTGAACCTGAAGAGTAACGCCTCATTGCTGAACTTAAAAATGATGAGAAATTTTGCAAAATGAATGACGTAACAAACCTTGAAAAAGCACGAGCAAATGTAATTAAAATTGTGCAAACAAGGTTTAAACAAGTGCCAGAGGAAGTTGTACAGACGATCGCGGCGATAGATGACGAATCGGTATTAGAAAAGCTTTTTACAAATTCGATTATCGTTGCCGATTTTGAAGATTTTCAAAAAGTTTTGCAAAGCGCAATTTATAAACAAAAAAAATTTGATGTAGGTAAATGAATCTCAGTCTTCAAATAGATGAAAATTTAATACAAGAAGCTTTATAACTAGGAAATTACCAAACTGAAGGTGCCGTAGTTGAAGCTTTGCGCGAATACGTACAACGTCGCAAGCTGCTAATATCGCTCTCCAACGGGATACCAACCTCACCTGCTTGTATGCGTTGACGTACATACTTTACTTTAATTGCACAAGCTAATTTAGTGGTTATCAATACTTATTTAACTACAGTTTTGGTTTATTATGCTACTATCTTTAAGGCTTATTTTAATTTAAAAAAATCATACATAAGTTTGTATAGTGATTCTTATCACTGCAATAAATTTTATATTCATTATAATAACTCCAAATAAATAAGTATTTTGTAGTAAAAGAAATTATCATCATATTCGCATTATTTTAATATTTGTTTAATCATAGAAAGTTATCCGAAATAGCAGAATTTTGATTAACCCAAATTTAACTGTTTTAATCCAAACAAATTATATTAACCTTTTACTAAACTATGAATTCTGACAATTCTACATTTGACAAAATCCTAGTTGTTGATGATTCTCCTGATAATGTCTTCTTGATCAAAACTATTTTGGAGGAAGAAGGTTATGAAGTTAGTACGGCGGAAAATGGCTCTTCTGCATTAACTAAAATTGCAGAATCAACGTTTGATTTAATATTGTTAGATTTAATGATGCCGGGAATGGATGGTTATGAGGTAACTAAGCATATCCGAGGAAATGCGGAGCTATCTTTTATTCCAATTTTATTAATTACCGCTCACGATTCGCCGAATGTGGCTCACGGGTTGGATTTGGGTGCTGATGATTTCATTCGCAAACCTGTAACGGTAGATGAATTACTTGCGAGAGTGCGATCGCTCCTCCGACTCAAGCACAGTATTGATGAACGGGATGAAATTGCTCGTCAGCGAGAAGATTTTGTTTCTCGTCTTACTCATGATTTACGCACTCCCTTGGTAGCAGAGGAACGAATGATGATCCTGTTTCTCGAAGGTGCTTTGGGGGAACTTTCACCGTCAATGCAAGAAGCACTTACCATCATGGCTCGTTCTAACAGCAATCTGTTAGCAATGGTAAATACTCTATTAGAAGTTTACCGTTTTGAAGCCGGACGTAAAACCTTAGCATTTCAACCAGTTGATATAAGCCAGTTAATTAAGGAAGTAGCGAGTGAATTGACTCCCTTAGCAGAACAAAAAGGAGTGGTAATTAAAGCGGATGTACAAGCTGAAAATGCCACTAAAGTAATGGGCGATCGCCTAGAATTACATCGATTATTAACTAATTTAGTAGGGAATGCAATCAAATTTACCGATAATGGCTCGGTTACGATCTGTTTGGACTCCGATTCAACCGATTGCGGCGCTATAACTCTGAAATTCGTCGATACCGGACAAGGTATATCCCCCCATCAACAAGCCACTTTATTTGAAAGATTTCGTCCTGGAAGTCACAAACGTTCTGGTAGCGGTTTAGGATTATATCTTTCTCGGCGTATTGTTGAAGCTCATCAAGGTAATATTAAAGTTAATTCCGAAATCGGCAAAGGTAGCGTTTTTACCGTTACTTTACCGATGAAACAGTAAATTTTAGATTTTGAATTTTAACAACGGATGCTTTTATTTTGGATTAAATATTATGAGTTAGGAGTACTTCGACAAGCTCAGTAACCTTTAGGAGTGAGGAGTTATTTGATTTTAGATTCTAGATTCTAAATTTTAACAACGGATGCATTTGTTTTGTTTTGGATTGGAAATATGAGTTAAGAGTTAGAACCACCGGAGTTAAGAATTTTAATTTCTCCTTGTCTCCTTGTCTCCTTGTCTCCCTATCTCCCCCTCTACCCCCTCTCCCTATTCCCTATTCTTCATGTTTGCTGAAACAATCCACAACCAACGCGATTTTTTTCAAACTGGTAAAACCAAAGAAATTTATTTTCGCATTCAGCAGTTAAAAACTCTCAAACAAGCGATCGTTGATAATGAAACAGCGATTTTTAATGCATTAAAAGCCGATCTAAACAAGCCGTTAGAAGAAAGTTTTACCGCAGAAATAGTCTTAGTTGTAAAAGAGATTGAATATGCTATCAAACATATAAAAAGTTGGACTAAACCCAAAAAAGCAGAAATTCCTTGGCAATTCATTCCAGCTTCAGCAAAAATTTATCCAGAACCTTTAGGTGTAGTTTTAATTATTGGTGCTTGGAACTATCCATTTCAATTAGTTCTCGCACCTTTGATTGGTGCGATCGCCGCTGGTAATTGTGCAATCCTCAAACCTTCAGAAATTGCTTCTCACACTTCTAATCTCGTCGCTGAAATTTTTGATAAGTATTTTGAAAAATCGTATTTAGCGGTAATAGAAGGAGGAGTAGAAACTTCCCAGCAATTATTAGCAGAAAAGTTCGACCATATATTTTTTACTGGCGGTACTGCTGTCGGCAAAATTGTCATGGAAGCCGCCGCAAAATATCTTACACCTGTGACATTAGAACTTGGTGGAAAATCTCCTTGCATTGTAGATACCGACATCGATCTTAAAATCGCCGCCAGACGCATAACTTGGGGAAAATTCTTTAACGCCGGACAAAGTTGTCTTGCACCAGACTATCTTTTAGTCGATCGCAAAATCAAAAATAATTTATTAGATGAAATCAAAAAATGTCTTCAGGAATTTTACGGTGAAGATCCCGCAAAAAGTCCCGATTACGCCAGAATCATCAATCAAAAGCAATTTGATAGATTGGTAAGTTATTTAAAAGATTTAAAAGATGGAAAAATAATTATTGGTGGCGAAACAGTTTCTGAAGAGCGTTATATTGCTCCGACTTTAATTGATAGCGTTTCTTGGGAAGACACGGTAATGCAACAAGAAATTTTTGGTCCAATTTTACCAGTAATTGAATTTACCGAGATCGCAGAAGCCATCAATATAATCAACTCTCAACCAAAACCCTTAGCGTTATATTTATTTTCCCAAAATCAAAATTTGCAAAAACGGATAATAGAAGAAACTTCCTTTGGTGGAGGCTGTATTAACCACACAATAATTCATTACGCCGTTCCATCTTTACCATTTGGCGGTATAGGAAATAGCGGTATTGGTAGCTATCATGGTAAAGCCGGTTTTGACACCTTTTCCCACTACAAAAGCGTACTTAAAAAACCTTTTCTATTAGACGTAAAATTATTGTATCCACCCTATAAAAATAAATTGTCGTTACTAAGGCGGATTTTTGGATAGAGATGGGGAGATGAGGGGATGGGGAGAGGGGGGGATGGGGAGATGGGGGGATGGGGAGATGGGGACAAGGAGACAAGGGGACAAGGGGAAATTAAAATTCTTAACTTCTAATTCCTAACTCTTAATTCATATTTCCAATCCAAAACAAAAGCATCCGTTGTTAAAATCTAAAGTCTAAAATCTAAAATCAAATAACTCCTAACTCCTAACTGCTAACTCCTAAAATCCGCTATATCGTTCTTCCTTAAAAGGTTCGCCGCGACGATGATAACCGTTACGTTCCCAAAAACCTAATTCTTCATGGTCTAAAAATTCTAAACCATCGATCCATTTAGCACTTTTCCAAGCATAAAGGTGAGGAACCACTAACCGCATCGGACCACCGTGTTCGGCGCTTAAAGGTTCGCCAAATAATTTAAAAGCAAAAAAGTTTTCTTCTCGTATAAAGTCTTCTATTGCAATATTAGTAGTGTAGCCGCCATAGCAATGTTCCATGATATGAGTCGAAGAGGAATCTACCTCAAGAACTTTCATCAAGTCTGTGACTTTAATTCCAGTCCACTTGACATCAAGTTTCGACCACCGGGTTACACAGTGGAAGTCGGCTGTAAACTCGTGATGGGGTAGTTCCATAAAATCCGACCAGTTCCATTTTTGAGGTTTTACCAAACCCCATACGCTAAATTCCCATTCCTTCGTACTAACTTGGGGAGTCGCACCATAAGTAAGCACGGGAAAACCCTTAGCTAAATGCTGTCCGGGAGGAACGCGATCGCTATCTTCAGAAGTCGGCTTTTGAAAAAACTTTCCCAGCATGGTTTTGTGTAAATATTTTTTTGTAGATAATAATATATTTTTGAATAGTTTTAAATAAATTCTTGCATCACAAACAATTTATCTTTTGTAGTAAGACTTAGAAGATTTAGATTTTACCAAACAGGATTTTAGATTGTGATTTCAAGCAAGACGGTTTCTGTCTTATGGTTTTCCATAATCGTAAGTCTAAAATCCTGTTGGCGATTGAATAATTACTAAACTTAGAAATTATAGGCGAATTACTCTTCCTCTTCTTCCTCTTCAGATGGATAAACAAATGTAGAGCGTCCGGTCAAAATTGACTTACCAAGCGAAAGAGCTTTTTGAGCTTCAACAGTCGCTTTGTGTCTCCAAGTTGCTCGACGTTTATCCCTTCGGGATTTGGATGTTTTCTTCTTTGGAACAGCCATAAAAGCAGATACCGTAATTTTTGACAACCTTTTTATTCTAAGGCATGAATTGCTTAATAGCTCCCCTTTTCTTCAAGGGGCGATCGCTACTCTAAGCGAGAAAAACCTACAGCACTATTTTATTTATTCCACTTCAAGCTGCGGAATGGGAATTGGCACTGTCTCAAGTGGTTCTGGTGGGGTTTCTTCAACAGAATTAGGAATCTCCGGTGGTTCTGGTGGGGTTTCTTCAACAGAATTAGGAATCTCCGGTGGTGGCGGTGAAGCCTCTTCCACAGCGTTGTTTTCGCCATTCGAGGCAGTATTTTTCGCACTTTCTCCGAAAAATAGTAGCGTTCGTGCCATTTTGAAGTACTTTGCCCAACGTTGTGTATCTGGACGATTGCGCCATTGAGTACGACTAACGTTTAATTCCAAAACAGGCGCGATCGCACCAAAATTTTGTGCGGAAATAACTATTGATACGTCTGTGACTAAAATATCTTTATCGAAGCTACGTTGAGCTGCGGCTCTTGCGACTGCTTCGGCTCTCCGCAACAAGCTTTGGTAATTGTCTCCCGGTAGACGAGTGATTTCTAAATCAACTCTACTGGTATAAGCTTGAGCTATTTGAGGGATAATAGCTTCCGATCCCAACCACATCGGTACGGCTGTACTCAGCAAAAGTACGGCATTAGTTATCCGGATTTTCTTTACGATTGATGGCATAAGTGGAATGAATGTGTTTATTCTTAACAAATTTTTGCCGACCATTATAGGCTCCTATGAAAAGGCGATAAATCAACGCACTATTAACAAAAGTGCTTTTATGGAATCGAGTAATAATAATGACCTCCCATCTTAAAGTCTGATGAGAATCACTTAGACTATAGACATAGGTTAGCTTTGTTTTTTAGCATCAGCAAATTACATTAATTAGGCTTCACAGTACTTAGCTCTCAAGGATTAGCACTGTATAGTACTGTTTAGTTTATTTATATTAAGTTCCTAATAATTAGAAAGGGCGCATGGCAAAACTATGGGCAATTGCGATTGGCATCAATCAATATCAGTATTTTCAACCTTTAGGTTATGCTCAAGCAGATGCCGAGGGAATACGAGATTTTTTAGTTCAACAACCAGGTTGGACGAATGAACAGTGTCTGTTAATGACCGATACTTCCGTACCTATGGGAGATAAATCGACAAAACCTACAAAAAATAATATTCTTCAGCTACTTGAAGATTTAGCTGCTAGTTCTTGGCAACCAGAAGATAAAGTATGGTTTTTCTTTAGCGGTTATGGTGTCAGCTATGAGGGACAAGATTACTTGATGCCCATTGAAGGCGATTCCCAACGTATTAGACAAACTGCTATAGAAATGCGCCAGTTGATGCAAACTCTACAGGTTGCTGGACTCGAAGTATTATTAATCCTGGATTTTAACCGCGCTTTTGGCATGAAGACAGATTCTTCTATCGGGCTAGAAACCATCGAATTAGCCAAGGAGTTACAAATCTCTACGATACTTTCTTGCCAACCAGAGCAGTTTTCTCATGAAAGTAGCGAATTAGGGCATGGTTTTTTTACAGCAGCGCTGTTGGAAGCTTTGCGTTACGGCAATATCAATAACTTGGCAGGATTGGAAAGTTATTTGAGCGATCGCACTCCCGAACTATGCCAGCATCATTGGCGACCATCTCAAAACCCTATCGCTTTTATTGCATCGCCGCAACAAACTTTATTTGAGCAAGAACAAGTCAAAACCGATACAGAGAAACCACTCAATATTGTAGATTCGAGAGAAACTTTTACAGCACGCCCAGCACCAACACTTGAAGAAAAACTAGTAGACAATAGTAATTTTCCCCAGGTTGGGGCAGTACCAACAGAAACACGTAGCGTTACTACCGATCCCATTTCTGCAACCGCAACCCAAAATACCAAAGAAAAAGTCAAGAGTAAAAATTCATTTGGTAATTCGCTGCTGCTGTGGGGTGCGGGTACTTTAGTAATTGGCGGATTACTTTTATTAGTTTTTCTACGCAATCAATCTGGCTTTAAATTTGAAGAGATATTTCAAGCATCTGATAATATTAGCGACGATGTAACGGTTGTCAAACCTCTACCAAGTAATCTTGCAGTAGAAAAATCGAAAAAGCCTCAAGGTAACAATTCCAAGCCAGAAACGAGCATTGCAATGTTGGAATTGGAAAAGATGTCGCTCAACCCCGATCGAGCTAGCGACTTGAGTAAAGCGATCGCAACTGCCAAAAATGTTAAAAAAGATGAAGCTGGCTATAAACAAGCTCAGAAAAATATTACAATTTGGAACAGCATGATTTTAGATTTAGCAAAAAATCGTGCTGAAAATATGGAATATGCCAGCGCGATCGCTGCTGCTGAGTTAATTGGTAAAGAAGAATCAAATTATCAAGATTCTCTTGCAGCTATCAAACAATGGCGAGGAGATCGCAAACAATATTTAAGTAATAAAACTCTTTTAGAAGCCGCTCAAGCTCTAATTAAACCGGAGCAAGCATCTAGTTACAATCGTGCTATTGAAGTTGCCACAAGAATACCCCCAACTCAACCGGGCTTCGCGATGGCGCAAGAATCTATCGATAAATGGAGTCAAGAAATAATCAAGCTTGCTAAAACTCGTGCCGACAACAAGCAATATTCTTCGGCAATCGCAACCGCTACTTTGGCTCCAGTTGGTACAGCTGCTTATGCCGAAGCTCAAAAATTAATCCAACAGTGGGAAAAATCTAAAGAGTAATATCGGGAAAAACACAACTTTTTTAGTCTCTATTCACCCCAGCCCTTTAACAATACTGCGAAATGTCCTCGCCACATTCATCAGCTAAATAGCACAATCCTCGAAAACGCAAGGCAACCACTTCTTCATACAGTGGGTTGAGCTTGCACATTGGAGGAATGTGGAACAAAGTCCTACCAAATAACTTCACATCTCGCTCAAACGGACATTGAGCCGGAATTATATTACAAATGCGATGTGCAAATTGGCGATCGCGTACTTCGATATTGTCTATCCAAAGTCGCAAGGGTTTTAAAATATCGCATCGAGGCTTAATACTCGGATTCTGCTGCGGGGTTAAATTTGCTTCACTAGCTTCTTGATTAACTGATACCCAACTTGCCAAGAATATATTTCTTGTGGTATCATTAAATACCTTCATTTTTTTTCCTCTAACTCTTTGAGGGTTTTTAATTTAATTAACGAACATCTACCAGGGGTAAATCAACTTTTACGAGAAGCCTCTTACCCTGACGGAGATTTCGTCTATTTTGTTCGCTTGCTTCCGAAATTGGAAGCTGTCCTTTGCTACGTCAAGTTAAGCGCAATTTTTCGGATTATGGAAGTGTAATACTTCTATTTTGTTTAAAACTTGACATACTTGAAATTATAGTAAAGTCATCTACCTATGGACATATTGTAGTGTAGCATTTACAAAACTTAACCAAACTCTACCGATCGGTAGAATTGATAGGGTGCTTTGTGCCAAAGACTATCTAAGGTTAGCGCAGCAAACTGAAAAGTGGCTAGTGTTTATATCACCACAAAGAGCCGATATAGGGAAGCGATATAACGTTAATCGGTATTTACGATCGATAAAGGTTGATTTTGGTTTTTTTTGGTCAAATTCAATCGGATTAATTATTTAGAAAATAAAAAAATAGTTGTTATTTGTGTAAGATATTGCGCGTGTGTAGAGCATCTTAACTATATTATTGAAGCGGTTTAAGGTTTTGTATTGGTAATCTGAATATTTTTAAGTAGTTCTCGAATACACTTGTTATCGGGCTTTCAACTTGGCGAGCGATCGATCCCGAATTATTTTATTTAGATAGAATTTTTCCAAATTGACTTGTCTTCACCTACTTACTCGCAGATTTTATTAAAGAAAGTATTTTTCTCTGACGGCTTTTATTGTTTGGTATTGACTGGTATTAAAGAGAGCAAAATTTATGAAAATTTATTTGTAGTGTAAAAATAAAATTCCTTCATCTTTATATTCATTTCAAATAAAAAATGTATGGTTAGTAGTGAAATCGAGATGCTCCTTACTAGTAGTTCACCACATTAATTTTGACGGTTTGTAGTAAGGGCTTCAGCCCTCCGGATTTAGGGAACCAATGCCGACACGTAGAACCTTTGTTACCCATCAAAACAAATGAAAAGAACTACTAGTACTCCGCCACATTAATCTTGATGGGTTAGTAGTGATGATTTGTTACCTCGCATGGAAGGGCTGAAGCCCTTACTACGAACCTTTGTTACCCTTCAAAACAAATGAAAAGAACTACTAGTAGTCCTTTTCACTAATTTTGATGGGTTGTAGAGACGTAGCACAGAATAGTCTCCCAACATTTACGGGAAAACGAACCCATCAAAAATTATGTAATCGACTATAATTTCAAATTCAAATCTACGATGCCACTTGCTGAGCAGCAGTACGAGTACGTCGTCTTCTACCATCCGAAGATGCAGGTGGTTCATCTGGAATCTGCATCAACAAGGTAACTGTAGGCTGACATCGTAACTCCCGTCGCAAGTTACGCGCCAAATCGCCTTCTATCACTTCTTGCAAACCATTCCAATCCATATTTGGCTTTTGACCGTTCAAAGGGGGAGCAAGTTCTTCCCAACGTAAAGCGAGTATTTCCTCGAATCGCTGTTGTACCCATTTTTGCACCATCGATTTTTCCATGCTGGTAACTACACCCCGCAGGTGAATCTCTGGCTTCGCCAACATCTTACCGTTCCAGTCAACTGCCGCTGCAACAGTAACAATACCTTCTTCAGCCATACGTTGCCGTTCTGACAAGACTTTATCGCTAACCATGCCGGAACCGGAAGTATCTACTAATTCCAAACCTGATGGAACAGAACCTGCAACACTAATAGAATCGTTGGTCAATTTTACAATGTCGCCATTATTAATAATCACCATATTCTCGGCTCTGATACCCATACTTTGGGCTGTCTGCGAATGCTTAACTAACATCCGATGTTCGCCGTGAACGGGCAAGAAGAATTTAGGCTTTGTCAAGGCAATCATCAACTTTTCGTCTTCCTGACAGCCATGACCGGAAACATGAATTCCTTTATCGCGACCGTAGATAACATTTGCACCCTGCTGCATTAATTTATCAATAACGTTAACTACCGCAATCGTATTACCGGGAATAGGATTAGCTGAGAACGCAACTGTATCTCCTTCGCGAATCTTGAGATGGGGGTGTTCTCCTCTAGCAATGCGGGTCATTGCCGCCATTGTCTCACCTTGAGAACCAGTAGTTAAAATCAATACCTTTTCGTCAGGCAAACTACGGGCAACGTGCAAAGGCTGAAATAGTTTATCTTCGCATTTGATGTAACCAAGATTGCGAGCGTGGGCAATCAAATTTAACATCGAACGTCCAACTACAGATACCGATCGGTTATGTTTTTGCGCCAACTGCAAAACCATGTTGATGCGATGTACCGAAGAAGAGAAGGTAGTAATAAAAAGTCTACCTTCGGTTTGCATGATAATCTTTTCCAAGTTTGGATAAACCGAACGCTCGGAAGGAGTAAAACCAGGTACTTCTGCGTTAGTAGAATCGCTCATCAAGCAAAGTACGCCTTTTTCACCATGTTCGGCTAACCGTTGCAAATCAAAATGTTCGCCATCTACTGGGGTATGGTCAACTTTGAAATCTCCCGTGTGAATCACAACTCCTAATGGTGTATGGATTGCAACGCTAAAACTATCGCAAATACTGTGCGTATTGCGGATATACTCTACCAAAAAATTGTTTCCGATCCGCACCATATCGCGGGGTTTCACGCTTCTTAATTCAGTGCGATCGCGAACTCCAGCTTCTTCTAATTTGCGCTCTAGCATTGCCATTGCCAGTCTGGGTCCGTGTATAACAGGAATATCAAACTGTTTCAAGTGAAAGGCAATACCGCCAATATGGTCTTCGTGCCCGTGGGTAACAACCATACCCTTAATTTTGTGGCGATTTTCTCGCACGTAAGTCATGTCCGGTAGAACAATATTAACTCCGTGCATTTGCTCGCTGGGAAAACCTAAACCAGCATCTAATAAAATAATTTCATCTTCATACTCGAAAATGCAGGTATTTTTTCCAATTTCATGCAGTCCACCCAATGGAATAATTTTAAGGGCAGAAGTTGCTTCTTTTTTAGCCATTTTTTTCCTTAGTTAATAAGTTAGTTAGATTTTTCTTTGCAGTTAAAAGCTTGATTAGAGTTTTTATAAGACGAACTCTTATTGCTATCTTTCCTACATAGTCTTTCTTTTAGCAAGATTTAATTAATGTTGAATTGTCAAAAAACGGATTTAAAATGCCGTCTTATTAAATTTACCGAGCGATCGCAACACTATACTTTACTTTTTAAAAGACCAAGCCCGTTAACAGTTATAATATGTATTGGATTTTACACTGTATCCGCTGCTACATGATTTAAACTTTGTTCAAATCTAATTCTTGGAGAACTGCTTCTAATTGTTGAGTGAATTCAAATTCAGCTTCGTATAAAGGTAAACGAGTTGAACCAACTTCCCACCCTTGGAGATTTAAAGCTGTTTTAAGCGGAATGGGATTCGCAGTTGCAAATAAAACTTTGAACAATGGAAAAAGTCTGAGATGAATCTCGCTAGCAGCTTGAACTTTACCACTACAAAAAGCCTGAATCATCTGCTGTAGTTGCAAACCTACCAGATGAGAAGCTACGCTGACTACACCTTTTGCCCCAATAGATAACAAAGGCAAGGTCATGTAATCATCACCAGAGTAAATCTGAAATTCTGGTGGTGTCAAGCGTCGCATTTCACTTGCTTGATCTATATTTCCAGTTGATTCTTTGATACCAACAATATTTTCTATCTCAGCTAAACGCGCTAATGTTTGGGGCTGTAGGTTTTGACCAGTACGACCTGGGATATTGTATAACAACAACGGTAGCTCTGGTGCAGCTTCGGCTATCGCTTGAAAATGGCGATAAAGTCCAGCTTGTGGGGGTTTGTTGTAATAAGGTACAACTTGCAATGAACCATGTACTCCTATTTTAGCTGCTTGTTGTGTAGCCGCCATTGCTTCTTTTGTGGAATTGGAGCCACATCCGGCAATTACTTTTGCTTTACCTGATACGGCTTGCAATATTACTTTGAACAATTGGTATTCTTCATCCCAAGTCATGCTAGGAGATTCACCCGTTGTTCCGCATACTACAAATGTATCCGTACCGTTATCGGCTAGATGTGCTGCTAGCTTTTCTGCAACATGGTAATTTACACTGCCGTCTTCCTTAAACGGCGTAACAATTGCAGTTATCACTTTCCCAAAGTCTACCACCACTAATTTACTCCTAATTACAATTCGGCAGTTTCAACATTTGTTAGTGGCTGTATATATTTAATAACCCCAAAGCCATCTCTTTTTCAAGGGCAAACAAGACCTCATTCATTATTTGATCCTCAATTTAATATTGATTAATTAATATCGAGCCAGTCAATTTATGCTTTAATAATTTAAATTATATTTTTACAATTATATCTTTACTATTATGATAATTTATGATATTTACTCTCATATTTTACTACACGCAAACCTATACAGCTTCAGGATTAATTAGATTTTTCTCTACTAGTAATTCGGCGATTTGAACTGCATTCAAAGCAGCACCTTTGCGGATTTGGTCGCCACATAACCATAGTTCCAAGCCGCATTCATGAGAAATATCCTGACGAATTCTTCCTACCAATACTTCATCCTTACCTGTCGCTTCTATAGGCATGGGAAAATAATTTTTTTGCCAATCTTCTACTAATTTTACACCAGGAGATTCACTTAAAATTCTTCTTGCTTCCTCTATATCAAAAGGTGTTTCAAATTCTAAATTAATTGCCTCTGAATGAGCGCGTAATACGGGAACCCTAATGCAAGTTGCAGTAATTTTAATATCTTGATTGTTAAAAATTTTGCGGGTTTCGTTAACCATCTTTAATTCTTCTTCGCAATACCCCGTCGAATCTAATGGAGAATTGTGTGGGAACAAGTTAAATGCCAAGGGGTAAGGAAAAACCTTTGCCACAGGCTCTTTTCCTTCTAAAATATCTATACTTTGGTTCTTTACCTCTTCCATCGCCTTTGCACCCGCACCGCTAGCAGACTGGTAAGTAGCCACAACAATACGTTTGATTGGCTTTACTTTATGCAATGGAAATATTCCCACCGACATTAAAATAGTGGTGCAATTAGGATTAGCAATAATACCCTTATGTTTAGCAGCTGCTTGTGGATTTACTTCTGGCACAACTAAAGGAACTTCGGGATTCATCCGGAAAGCGCTGGAATTGTCAATTACCACCGCACCTTTTTCTACTGCTATGGGTGCCCAGACTTTAGAAATCGAACCGCCAGCAGAAGCCAATACCAAATCTACATTTTGCAGGGCGGCTTCACTTACCGCTTCTACTGTTAAATTTTCCCCTTTAAACGGCAGTTTTTTCCCCGCACTGCGTTCTGAAGCTAATAATTTTAAATCGGCTAAAGGAAAATTTCGTTCTCCGAGTAATTCTAGCAATTCAGTGCCTACAGCACCAGTTGCTCCTAAAATAGCTACACGATAGGCGGTCTGCAAATTAACTTCCTCCTCCCAAAAATTCTATCTGCAATTGTTCATAAATACATTCATACCGAAAAATCTTAATTGCACTTAAACGAATTTCATCCCATTTCTAAATTATTTTCAATATCACAAAAAACTATACTATATTTATTATTTTTATCTTTTTATAATTTATTCTTTGATAAATATACATTTATTCTCTTACCTACTACGAACACCACAATGCTGTACTTTACAACAATTATTAATTAGTTAACTACTCAATATTTTATTAATATATAAAGTATATATTATACACCATATTTATTCTAAGAAGTAAAAAGAAAACTTAATTTTTTTGGCATTGCTACATAGCAGGCTAATTCGGGAGATTGTAAAAACGGCGTTGACCTTGGGGATTGATGTACTATGATTCAGATGAACCCCAAGCTGTGCAGGGGCGAATAACAATGATATAATTCACCGGATTATGTTTGAGGACGAGCTTTAACTCGGCTCTTGCATAAAAGCCCAAATATTCTTGAGATAGTTTTACTTCAAGAGTTGTATTGATTAGGATATCACGGTGACGCACCCCCTCAGTAAGAACCCCCATTGAAGGGATGCCCTTGTAATCGTTCTATTGAAGAAGACGGCACCAAACTTAGCTTAGTAATTGGCTCCGGGCTTTTTTCTAGAAAGGAATTTTTTGGGAATTGTAAGGAAATAGCAATATAAATTTCCTTCGACCTAGCGGCGGATAAGGCGTTAGCGAACTTACAGTAAAAAAATTAGCAGAAAGTAGAGACAAGTGTATGAAAGTTACCCAGGAAAAACTGCCAGCCAGTCAAATCGGTCTAGAAATCGAAATTGCGCCGGAAAAAACCAAGCAAAGCTACGAAAAGGTAATTCAAAATTACGCTCGGGAAGCCAATATTTCTGGATTTCGCAAAGGAAAGGTGCCTCGGCAGATATTGCTACAGCGCTTGGGTAAAACTCGCATCAAAGCTGCGGCGCTCGAAGAATTGATTCAAGATGGTATTGGTGAAGCGGTAAAGCAAGAGAATATTGAAGCGATCGGTCAGCCTGAGTTACGCTCTTCGTTTGAAGAATTAGTAAACAATTATGAACCAGGAAAGCCTTTAATTTTTTCGGCTGCGGTAGATGTACCACCTCAAGTTAGCTTGGGCGAATATTCGGGTTTGCAGTTCAAAGCTGAGGAAGTTAAATACGATACCGAACAAATAGATAAAGTTTTGGAAAACGAGCGTCAGCAGATGGCGACATTGATTCCTGTGGAAGGTCGTCCGGCACAATTGGGAGACACTTCGATTTTAGATTTTAAAGGCTTTTTGGCTCCCGAAGAAGGTGCAGATCCAGAAGCCGAACTCGAATCGATCCCCGGTGCGGAAGCTACCGACTTTCAGGTTGACTTGGAAGAAGATAAATTTATTCCCGGCTTCATTACAGGCATAGTAGGAATGAATGCCCTCGAAACCAAAGAAATTTCGGCTCAGTTTCCCGATCCCTACGCCAATGAAGAACTCGCCGGAAAAGCAGCTAAATTTACGGTAACGCTCAAAGAACTTAAGGAAAAAGAGCTACCCGAATTAAATGATGATTTTGCTCAAGAAGTTAGCGAATTTGAGACAATAGCCGAATTACGTAGTTCCTTAGAAGAACGGTTTAAAAAAGAAGCCGAAGATAATGCTAAGGCGAAAAAACAAGAAGCTTTGTTGAACGAGTTAGTTAAGATCGCCACATTCGACTTACCTGAAACGATGATTCAGCAAGAAGTTGATGCAATGCTGACTCAAACAGCAGTCCGCCTAAGCCAGCAGGGTTTGGATGTGAAGAAATTGTTCAACCAAGATACTATTCCTCAATTGCGCCAGCGTTCCCGTCCCGAAGCCGTTGACAGGCTGCAAAGAACTCTTGCTCTGCGCGAAGTTGGCAAACTTGAATCTATCGAAGCCACCGAGTCAGAAATTGAAGCCAGAAAAAAAGAAATTATTGAAGAATATTCCGAGCAGGATGTTGACCCGGATAAAGTACAAGAAGTAGTGGAAAATGAATTGTTAACTGAGAAAATAGTCGATTGGCTTTTGGAACGTTCTTCGATTGAACTCGTACCTGAAGGCTCTTTGAATCCTCAAGAAACTGATACAGACGAAGAAACTGTAGAGGTTGAAGAACTTGACAACGAAAATAATTCTGACGAGGAAGCTGTCTCGGCAACAGTAGAAGAATGATGAAAATTATAGCGATCGGCAATCGGTCTAAAATAAAAATATATACCCTGTCCGATCGCCTAGAGCTAGCTAATAGCTTCAATTTTCAAAGAAGGTAAGTAATAATTTTAACAAAAGTTAAAACTGACAACAGGATATCTTACAGCCTTCAAAAAATTGATTTTATCCACACACGAGTAATTTATATAAGGCATAATGGTTAACACATACTGTCTTATAAAAATTCAATCCGCGTTATTTATAGCAGCAATTGCTGTCACCTGTTGTCTTAAAAGCCAATTATTTCTTTATGTTAGTATCGCAGTCGGGAAATGACCCAGTTAGTAGTTTGAATCAACTATTTATTTATTCGCAAAGCGATCGCCCGCAGTCTAGTTCAATGCTACCAACGGTAGTAGAACAATCAGGCATGGGGGAACGAGCTTTTGACATCTATTCGCGTCTCCTGCGAGAGCGGATTATTTTCTTAGGAACTCCCATCGATGATGCAGTTGCCAACTCGCTTGTTGCCCAGCTACTGTTTCTAGATGCCGATGACTCAGAAAAAGATATTCAAATTTACATAAATTCCCCTGGTGGCTCAGTTACCGCAGGCATGGCAATTTATGATACAATTCAGCAAATCCGTCCAGATGTAGTAACTATATGTTTTGGATTAGCTGCTAGCATGGGTGCTTTATTGCTAACGGCAGGAACCGCTGGTAAGCGGATGTCTCTTCCAGATTCGCGGATTATGATTCACCAACCTTTGGGCGGTGCCCAGGGACAAGCGGTGGATATAGAAATCCAAGCTAAAGAAATTCTTTATCATAAAGCTAAGTTGAATGAGATTTTAGCATCTCATACTGGTCAACCATTAGAAAAAATAGAAGCTGATACCGAACGAGATTTTTTCATGTCAGCGAACGAAGCTAAAAACTACGGGTTAATCGACCAGGTTATCTCTAGGCAAAATCTTCCCCCAGCAGGGGAAAACGTCACTAGTGTGAAATAAGAGGCTGGTATGACAGGTAAGTACGATTCCCATTTAAAATGTTCATTTTGTGGCAAATCTCAAGAGCAGGTACGTAAGCTAATCGCCGGACCTGGAGTCTACATCTGCGATGAGTGCGTTGACTTATGTAATGAAATATTAGATGAGGAATTGCTCGATACAAATGGTGCAACTGCTGCTTCGCAGCCAACACCACGTTCGGAACCGCCCGAAAAACGCCGTACCCGCTCTGCCAGTCTCTCGTTTAATCAAATACCCAAACCGCGAGAGATTAAAAATTACTTAGACGAACACGTTATTGGTCAAGAAGAAGCCAAGAAAGTGCTTTCAGTCGCGGTATACAATCACTATAAAAGATTGTCACTGATTAACGGGTCTAAAGGGGGATCGAAAGAGGAGGGCGAGGAACCAGTAGAACTTCAAAAATCGAATATTTTGTTGATTGGTCCTACTGGGTGCGGTAAAACTCTACTGGCGCAAACCTTAGCGAAAATTCTTGATGTACCCTTTGCTGTCGCTGATGCTACTACTCTGACGGAAGCCGGTTATGTAGGGGAAGATGTAGAAAATATTCTGCTGCGGCTGTTGCAGGTTGCCGATTTAGACGTTGAAGAAGCACAACGAGGAATTATCTACATCGACGAAATTGACAAAATTGCTCGCAAGAGTGAAAACCCCTCGATAACGCGGGATGTTTCTGGGGAAGGCGTACAGCAAGCTTTGCTAAAAATGCTTGAAGGAACCGTTGCTAACGTACCACCCCAAGGAGGACGCAAGCACCCTTATCAGGACTGCATCCAGATTGATACGAGTAATATTCTATTCGTCTGCGGTGGTGCTTTCGTCGGCTTGGAGAAAGTAGTAGAACAAAGAACTGGTAAAAAGTCAATTGGCTTTTTGCAGCCAGGAGAAGGGCAAACAAAGGAAAAGCGGGTAGCAAATACCGTGCGCCATTTGGAACCGGGAGACTTAGTTAAGTTTGGGATGATACCGGAATTTATTGGACGGGTACCAATGGTAGCGGTAGTAGATCCACTTGATGAAGAAGCGCTGATGGCGATATTAACTAAGCCCCGTAGCGCCTTAGTCAAGCAGTATCAAAAACTCTTGAATATGGATAACGTCCAGTTAGAGTTTAATGCAGAAGCTCTCAAAGCTATAGCTCAAGAAGCTTATCGTCGTAAGACTGGTGCTAGAGCTTTGCGAGGGATTGTAGAAGAACTGATGCTGGATATAATGTACGAGTTACCTTCCCGTAAAGATGTAACTATTTGTACGGTGACGCAAGACATGGTAGAGAAACGTTCCACGGCAGAACTATTGGTTCATCCCTCTTCCCTACCGAAGCCTGAATCAGCTTAAATATAGTTAGGAATTAAAAGTTAGAAGTTAGGAATTAATTCTTAACTTCTAATTTTTTGTTTTTGATATTTAATTTTTGATGCATGGCTTATATTAAGGTTCGTGGCGTAGAACATTACTACGAGTGGATTAAACAATCTGATGGTTCGGAAAAACCAGTAATGGTGTTTATCCACGGTTGGGCAGGTAGCGCTCGATATTGGGAAACTACTGCTCAAGTTTTGTCGAAGCAGTTTGATTGTTTGCTTTACGATATGCGGGGATTTGGACGTTCCCGTGGAAAACCTATTGTTGAAGCAGAATCCATTCAGTCAGAAGCAGTAATAGATTTAACTTACGAGTTAGAAGAATATGCCCAGGATTTAATCGCTTTACTCGATCGATTGCAGTTGCAGCGCGTTTACATTAATGCTCATTCAATGGGCGCATCGATCGCCACTTTGTTTCTTAACCAATATCAAGAACGTGTAGAAAAAGCAATTTTGACTTGTAGCGGTATTTTCGAGTACGACAAGCAAGCTTTCGACGCTTTTCACAAATTTGGTGGTTACGTTGTCAAAGTTCGTCCTCAATGGTTGGCGAAAATTCCATTGGTTGACAGAATGTTTATGGCGCGATTTCTGTATCGCCCTATAAAAGCAGCCGATCGTCAGGCTTTTTTAGAAGACTTTCTCATAGCCGATCGCGAAGCAGCTTTAAACACAATTTATACTTCGGTTAGTAAAGCTCAGTCTGAGTTAATGCCGCAAGAATTTGCCAAACTTAAAGTACCGACTTTATTAGTATCTGGGGAATACGATAAAATCATCCCTGCTGAAATGGGACGAAAAGCAGCGGTATTGAGCGATCGAGTTGAGTATGTCATGATTCCTAATACGGCTCATTTTCCCATGTTAGAAGATCCCAATACTTACCTAGAAACAGTCAGCAAGTTTTTACAATTACCCATGCTGCTTTCTGCATGATCGTATTTGGGCATTGGGCATTGGGCATAGGAAGATGGGGAGACAAGGGGATGGGGTTCGGGGGAGATGGGGGGATGGGGTTCGGGGGAAAAACAATTTTCAATTCCTAATTCCTAACTCCTAATTCCTAACTCCTAATTCCTAATTCCTAACTCCTAATTCCTAATTATTTTCTATGCCCGATGCCCATTTAGTTAATCTAATCCCAATTCTCTTTTAAGTAGATTAATCGATTTCCCCCCGATATAATTCTCACAGTAAACTAGTTTGGGTGGACGAATGATGTCTTCTATAGCCATTTGCATCGCACCTTGTACGGCTCCATAACTACTCTCATCACTACAAAAAATTATTTGTGCCCGCTTGACTATTGCGCCTAACTTATAGCTATCTTTTGGTTGTGAAGTCATCACCAATATTTCGTCCCCTCGCAAACCGTGGAGAATTACTTCTGTTGCTCGGAGAATTCCGGAACTAAGGCTGACAATGCCGATACAACTGTCTTTTGATAAATTTTTAACAATATTGAATTCTTTGGCGTAATCGTGGATATCAAGAGGAATTACACGTACTGCTCTAGGTGCTGCAATTGCTTCTACTTCACCGATAAAATATCGGCTTGTAACAACCGTTGCCGAGGTAGTTTTATCTAATAGGGCAGATAATTCTTCGGTAGCAACTAACTGTACTGGTATCTGTAGTGCTTGTTCTAATTCTTGTACTATTAATTCGCCAGCACCGATATCCTGAGTCGGTACCGCTACCAGTACCCGCGCACTACAACGCAACCGCCAATCAATTTCAGCCAGAAATATCTCGCGGGCTTGATTGAGCGAACAACCTTGAGCAAGTAGTTCATCGAGAGCCTTCTGAACAATTTTGTATGCTTCGGGATGTTGTTTAAGAATCGGCGATTGTAGCTTGCTACCGCCCTCATGTCCTTGAGCGCGGACGTAAATTCCCGAACCAGCCAGACTTTCTACAAGTCCATCTTCCTCCAATTGGCGGTAAACTTTGCTAATAGTATTGCGATGCAACCCGGTTTGCATCGCCAACGCTCTGGTTGAAGGCAATTTATAAGCTGGGGGATATTGCCGCGATGCGATCGCGAATCGAATTTGATTGAACAGCTGAGTCGATGCAGGAATTTCACTATCTGGCTGAATGCGGAATTGAATCATCACCTTTAAGAGGGGTGCTAATAGCTTAAGGAAGCGGTAAAAATCGGTGCTAGTTGCGTGCCTAATTCTAAATATCTTATTTATACATTGAATTTTAGAAGGAAGAATTTCTCCTTAAGGAACGTTATTACTAAGTTGATAATTTTATAAGTAATGGTTTCTCATTACTGGCATAACTATATCTAATAATTACACCACACTGGTAAAAACTATTATGACAGAACTTGCAATCGACACCAAAACCGTAAAGATAGCGTCAGATTCACTGCAAATAGATGCTTATCTGGCAAAACCTCAAGAAAAAGGCAGCTATCCGGGAATTGTAGTATTGCAAGAGATATTTGGAGTTAACGAACACATACAGTCCGTTACAGAACGTATCGCAAAGCAAGGATATATTGCAATTGCCCCTGCTTTATTTCAACGTCAAGCACCTGGCTTTGCTACTGGCTATAGCCCCGAAGACATAGAAGTAGGTAAAAATTATGCTTGGGGACAAACTAAAGCCTCGGAACTTTTAAAGGATATTCAATCGGCTATAGACTATCTAAAAACCTTACCCGAAGTAAAAAAAGATGCTTTTGGCTGCATTGGTTTTTGTTTCGGCGGTCATGTAGCATATATTGCCGCCAGTTTAGCCGATATAAAAGCTACCGCTTCATTTTACGGCGCTCGTATAACTACCACTACTCCCGGTGGAGGCGCACCTACTATAAATGTTACTTCAGAAATTCAAGGTATGCTTTATGCCTTTTTTGGTATGGAAGATTCCAGTGTTCCTACAGAGCAAGTAGACCAAATCGAAGCCGAATTAGAAAAATATCTTGTACCACATCGTGTATTTCGTTACCAAGATGCCAACCACGGTTTCTTTTGCGATCGCCGTGCTAGCTATAATCCAACAGCAGAGAAAGATGCTTGGGAACAAGTTAAAGAATTATTTGGGCAGCTTTAGCCATCTTGACTGGATTTGTAGGATATGGTGTAAGAGTTGTCATTGGTTAGTAGTCGGATTAACTGTTTGCAATTAACCTTCTTTTTTTACGGCTCAAAAACTGTCTAGGAAAGGTGGTTGAAATAGTAAATTATTATTCGCTGACTAATTAACAATTGATAACTAATAATTTGCTCTGACAAAGGGCGTTCTAAATCTTAATTCATCTTCAATTTGTTATGGAGAACGAAGCAAACTCTCAAAAAGCCGGTACGTCTTTTACAATGGACGATTTTGCGGCAGCTTTAGAAAAACATGACTACCAGTTCCAAAAAGGGCAGGTAGTTAAAGGGAAAGTATTCCAAATCGATCCAGATGGAGCTTATGCCGATATTGGGGGCAAGTCAAGTGCCTTTATTCCCCGTCATGAAGCGGCTTTGAGAGAGGTAATAGATTTATCATCCGTTCTACCACTTCATGAGGAACTAGAATTTGTAATTGTCCAAGAGCAAAATGCAGAAGGGCAAGTAACCATTTCTCGCCGCCAGTTAGAAATGAGGCAGATTTGGCGCAAGTTGCTAGAAATGCAAGAGAATTCTAAGAGTGTAGACGTGCAGGTAATGAACACCAATAAAGGTGGTGTCACCGTCGATCTTCTTGGTTTGCGCGGTTTTATTCCTCGTTCTCACCTGCTTGAGCGCAACAATTTGGAAGCACTCAGAGGTCAAAAACTCACCGTTAGCTTTTTAGAAATAAACCAAAACACTAACAAACTCGTACTTTCTCAACGTTTGGCGAAAAGTTCTGCGAGCTTCAGTTTATTAGAAATCGGTCAGTTAGTAGAAGGAAAAATAACTGGTATCAAACCATTTGGCGTATTTGTCGATCTAAATGGGGTTAGCGCTTTACTTCATATCAAGCAGATCAGCCAGAAGTTTATTGACAATATCGAAAAGGTATTTCAACCCTCGCAAGAAATTAAAGCTCTCATCATTGACATAGATGAAGGTAAAGGTAGAGTTGCAATTTCTACCAAAGTTTTAGAAAACTTCCCCGGTGAAATGCTTGAAAATATGGAAGAAGTCATGACGAGCGCAGAAGCACGGGCTGAAAGAGCCAGGAAACAGCTTTTGGAATCAGCCAATGGTTGATAATAGTTAGGAGTTGGAACCACCGGAGTTAGGAGTTAGGAGTTAATAACTAACCCTTCGGGTTCAGCAGTCGCTCATGGGGGAAACCCCCAAGATCGCGCTGCTTCACAACTAACTACTAACCACTAACAATTCTTTATTGTGGCGATAGCAATTTCGCAGTTGCTGTAATATTTCTTCATGAAAGGCAAATTTAATTAACCCAATTAATTTGCCCCACTCATATAAAACTGTCTCCCAAATACTTTGTTTAAATTGGATTGCGAAGAATTGCGCCCACCATCTAGGAGCGTGCTTCCTATGAACAAAGTTATGTTGCTTTAACCAGCGTCTGCACCATTTAGCCATTTCTGAAGTGGTAGGTGGCGCAACTCCTATGATTGGCGGGAAATCGGCATAGCTGACAAACTTGCTCAAACCCTTGCCGTGGACGTAGACGACATATTGCCAGCATTCGACTACATAAATATCTTCAAATTTGATATTAAATTTTAAACAAACTGCTTCTTCGGTAACGAATCTGGCTAAAGGATGGATTTCTGAAGATTTATAAGAAATTTTTGATTGTCTGATGACGAGCTTTCTTGGTTTAAGCGATGTTAACATGGTAGATAAATCCTGTAAGCAATAGTAAATGAAACCTGCAAGCAGTATTAGATGAATCCTGTATGCAGTAGTAGATGCATCAGTTACCAGATAAGCCCTATTGCTAGTAGGAGGAATCTGGTGATGCACTTTGTTTTCGGGATTTGGAATTTTACTTATTGTGATTACCCTTTTTCTGTTATTGTGAAGGGTAATCATTTATTTTTGATAGAATATAAATATTAAATGATAACAAGGTATCACTTGTCAAGTGTGTAATGGGGATTGTTAGATTAAGAATCAGAGAATTTGCTAATGAGAAAGGTTGGACGCTTAAAGATGTGTCAGACCGTTCTGGGTTAGTCTATAGCACGGTTAGAGCTTATGCACGTTCTCCAGGAATGGGAAGCGTTGATTTTACTGCGATTCAAAAGCTAGCTCGTGTATTTGATGTGATGATAGAGGATTTAGTCGAAGTGGTGGAAGAGTAAGCCCTTTTAATTAATTTATTTAACGAGTCAATATTTAAACAATAAAGTTAATCAAACTAATATAAATTGTTTGGTTTAATAAATTATGGGAATAATTAGGTTAAAAGTTAGAGAGCTTGCCGCTGAGAAAGGTTGGACACTCAAAGATGTATCTGACCGTTCTGGAGTTGTTTATAGCACTTTGAGAACTTACGCTCGCTCTCCTGGAATGACGATGGTTGATTTTACTGCTATTCGGAAATTAGCCCGTACATTCGATGTGATGATTGAGGAATTAGTTGAAGTGGTAGAAGAGTAATTAATACAAAAAACTAATCCCACAAAGCATAAAGTAATCTCGAACTGACATCCGTTTCGTTAGCAGTTTGAGATTACTTTAATATTCGTAGCTCTATATCAAAATAAAATTTTCTCGCAAATCGATTAAGCAAATTACTGTAAAGATTTTTTAACAGAAGTGAATATTACCAGATAACCTGCTCTAATTGCGAACAATTAAAAAAGTATACAAGTATAAGAAAATAGAAAAAGCTGTTTAGATTTACAGCGAATTAGGCAAATAAATCGCCTAAAAGCTATACCTACAAAAAATTCAAGCAATTAAAAACTAACTACTAACCACTAACAATTATATCTTCTGACTGTATAACCACGGATGGTTACTAAACTAGCGGTGAGATATTTCAGGAATAATGCGGACGCACTCGCCTGAAATATCATGGTACTTTACACATTAGCGTTCCTCTGCTAAAGAGGGCGGTTTAAGCCCGCCCCCTTAGCATTTTTCTTAGTTTAACTCAGAAATTTCTAAACATCCTCCCCATCTCCAATATCGCGCTTCGGTGGACGTTTGTAAGTAAAGGTAAAAGTATTGCCACTAGTAATTACTCGCCGCATTTCATCATACATCGGATAATTCCCTACACCGCTCAGAGAAGCCCAACCACGCGCCCTAGTTAAGGCTACAAACAATTGGTTACGATGATTCATATCATTCTCGTTACGAGCGACTTTATCAAAGCCGACTACATAAACCATATCCGCTTCATGTCCTTTAGCGCGGTTGATACGAGACACTGTAACGCCATCGTCATGCCAGAATTTATCGGGGTCGTTATTAGGATATTCTGGATACAAGTCGTTTAATATTTTAGCAGTGGGAATGTAAACGTCAATATTTTGATCCATTAAAAAACCGGCAACTTTTCTTTCTAGCTCTATCGCTTCGGAATTAGAACCCAACACTATTACCAAAATATCGCGACTGGGATTAAGACCATCATTAACAATATTGTGCATGATGTTCTCAGATAAAGCCGTTAATTCTTCCTCACGAGAATTATAGGTTTTAAATTCTAGTACGGGTTCTCCCCAAAGTTCGGGAATTGGGTTGGGAGAAAATTGTGGCGATCGCACTATGGTGATTGGCTCTCCGACTTTTCTAAAATCACCTTGGACTTCATAACCGATTCTGTCCCAATCTTTTTTATTAGTAATACCAGAAAGCATTCCCTCACCGCGCAGCAAACCCATACCAATAGCGTGGGCTGCGGTTAAAATTGGTCCGGGAGTGCGGTAACAGTGGCGCATTACTTCCGAACGTTTGATTCCACCGGGATATTGTGGCTGTTTGTTCAAAAGGTTGCTTAATTCTTCTCCAAATACTTCTTTAGCTTTTGGTACAACTAAACTATCAAGACTTTGCGCTTCATCGTAAGCCCAAATTAACCGCTTTTCTTCTGGCGTTTCTTCGCTTGCAGGTCGTAAAGCTTGATAAGCTAACCAGTAAATTGCTTGTTTATCTTGATATTTTAAATTTTCGTCAGCAACTAAATCTTGACCTTCATCAATCAAGATAGCGTCAAACATCGGCTTAATTGTGGTTTCTTCCTGCAACCGCTTGCATAACTCGGCTAAACCTCGATTTGGTTGTCCTTGATTGGTATCCACAACCGTTCCGCGTCTTTTACCGTGGTATTCGCAAATTGTGCCATATAAACCCGGTTGTTCTTTCGCACCCCAAGCATGAAGCACCCGCAATTTTAAATTGGTTTTGGGGTCATATTGTAAATCTCCACCGCTAAAACGACGCATCCACTGGTCTAATAAAGCGATCGTTAAGTCGTATAAAGAGCGAGTGAAAAACACCAAAGCAATATCCCAATCGGGGTGCTTCAAATGCATATGCGCCGCTTTTTGACACAGCAACACAGTTTTACCAGAACCCGCAATACCACGGATACGTTGAGGTCCGGGGGGAATTTCTTTACCAATATGTTCTTGCTGTAAATCTATTTCATATAACTTTTGACGCAAAGCATCCATGACGCTAGCGCGGGTTTTACCACTAACAGCAATATCGCGCTGAGGTTTACGAAGTACTGGAGTTCCACCAATTACCGAAAGCAGTAATTCCCAATCTTTATCTTCTAAGTTTTCTCCAGGTACTAAAGGAGAAGTTTGTTGAATGCGTTCGAGTAAAGCAGCTTTAGTTAATTGATCTTGAAAAATAATTGTAGGACAGTTAGGTAGTTGGTCAAATCCTCTTTGCTGCCACTGTTCTTGAGTAATTAGAGGTAGTGCAACAATAACTCTACCGTTAACTTTACGCCAAATAGCCGGTTCTCGGTCGGTATATGCTATTATTGCGCGTATTTGTTGTTCTGCTAATTGAGATGGAGACGCTTCGGCTGTTCGGAAGTTTTGTAATAGCCAATTGCGATCGCTAATAGTGCTTATTTGGTCAATAGTAACTGGCAGAATTTCAACTACAGTTAAACCAAATTCGCGATCGACAACAAGAATATCGGGTTCCTTACGAATTTCGCCTACCTTCGAGAAAATTGGATATCGCCAATAGCCGATACAGTTTCGATCGGCAAAAGTATTTTTAACAGCGTCCCATATTTTTTGTTCGCCGGATTCCGTTCCGGATTTTATTGCTTCGGTCGTGATAAATTTATTAACAGTTTTTTCAAAAGTCATTTGATATTTTTCGCGTTGAATTTGTTAGAAGGGATGAATCTTTGTTACGCGAAATTACCCTCATCCGATTGTGGATGGGGCTATATATACTAAACCTGTCAATGCACCCTATAAAGAAGTAACAAAAGTTTCATTCGTGTTGCTAAATTAGCATCGTTTCAGTGTTTGCTGCCAGTGCAGATACACGGATGAAAGGTGATATTACGCGGTTAGTTGTCTAAGGGATGATGCGGAGTTTATTTTTAAGTATTTATGATAAATGTTGGTTTAGAAGTATCTAAATTAGTATATTTATTTCATAAATGGCAATTCAAACTTGTTAAAAGTACGAACATTGTAGGACGTAGAGGTCTTTTTTTTTAACGCAAAGGGACGCTAAGATAAGCGCAGAGGGTACGCAGAGAGGAAAAGTATTTACATTAATGGCTTGAGGTTATCTAAATCGGCTATTTGTACTTGCTTACCATTACGAAACATATAGAGACGCGATCTATCATGTCTCTACAATTTCCCGTTTATTTTGGCGTTGAATCCGTAAACTTGACGACTACCAGCAAGGGGTACTAAGGTAACTTCTTTTTCGTCTCCTGGTTCAAATCTAACGGCTGTTCCTGCGGGGATATTAAGACGCATTCCTCGTGTGGTTTCTCTATCGAAGTTTAATGCGGGGTTGACTTCGTAAAAGTGGAAATGGGAACCTATTTGTATAGGTCTATCTCCTGTATTTGCTACTTTTAATTGTATGGTGGAAAGACCTGCGTTTAATTCAATGTCGCCTTCTGGGGTAATTATTTCACCTGGAATCATAATAAAAATGGTAATAGGTAATTGGTAATAGTGAATTAAGAAAACATTCTCTTTCTAATTGTTATTTCAGTGTAATAATCTAAAATTTAAAATTTATTGAATTGGATTATGGACGGTTACTAGTTTTGTGCCGTCGGGAAAAGTCGCTTCTACCTGTACTTCTGGAATCATTTCCGCGATACCTTCCATGACATCATCTTGAGTTAATAAAGTTGTTCCAAAACTCATTAATTCAGCTACAGTTTGTCCATCTCTTGCACCTTCTAAAATTGCAGCAGTAATAAAAGCGATCGATTCGGGATAATTTAATTTTACACCCCTTGCTTTGCGTCTTTCTGCTAATAATGCAGCGGTAAAAATTAATAATTTATCCTTTTCTTGTGGTGTCAATTGCATTCTTTTTTCTCCATTTTTGTGCTAATAGTGTCTAAATCTGGGAAACTTAACTCCCCTTCCCGGAGCAGGGAATGGGGTAAAAAGAGGTTTTAATTGAAATTTTCAAAGCATCCAAACTCTTGGTAAACAGCGATCGCGATTTAAAAAAGACATCCGCAATAGCTGCCAAACACTAATAAACCAGTTTCTCACTTCGGTTGTCGAATCACCACGGTATCTACACAAAAGTCCATTTTCTAAACGAGTCACACCGTAAGAAGATGGGGGGAAGGGGAAAGGGGGAGAAGGGGGGATGAAATTGCGTGCTTGTTGGACTATTTCTGTGGAAACGGTTTGTCCGAGGTAAACTAAAGTACCTACAATTGGTTTTCCAGCTAAACCGTGGGGACTATGAAAAACTTCTTCGCTACCGGGTAAATATTGTCTGTCAATCCATAATGGTTTGTTATTTTGCCAAATTTCGGTGTTACTGCGCCATTCTCCCTTAACAAATTTCTCACCTCTAGCGGTGCGCCCAAATCTGGTAATTTCCCAGCCGATAAAGTTGGCATAATCCGCTAATTCTATGCGTATATCTTGCCGATAATTTGCGTCGTTAAAGACGATTGTTTCTTGGGGAAGCCATTCTAAATAAGCACAATTATCAACTTTGATGTCTATATTTTGTCTGGCTTGTAAACCGTTACTACGATAAATTTTGTTAGCTGCGGCTGTGGTAATTAATGCTTTTGCGTGGGGTTGGAGGTGGAAGTTGGATGATAGGCGATCGCCACCGACAATTCCCCCAGCGGTGTGTAAAATTACGCTATGACAAACCGATTTTCCTTCAGGATAAAATGGACGCTGTACTTTTAGCGGGGCTTGGTTTTGGCTTTGAATTAATGTAGTTTTATTTCGGCTATGGTTATAAACTAAATTCAGTTTTCCATGCCAGCTTATAGAAGATTCTGCTTCTCGGCAGGGTTGTTGCATTACCGTTGCCAAATTGGTTGTTTATTTTATCAAAGCATAAATATTTACTTAAAAACTTTCTGTGCGAATTTAGAAGGATAAAATATATAGATTAAGATTTTTTAGCTAAAATTACATAATCATCTAACGTATAGCATGATTGAAACTTCTGATTTAAATACTTTTGAAGTATTTGACTCATATAAAGTTGCTTATGTAATTTTTCTTGAGCAAACTTAGCAAATTCAGCACCTTTTAAAGGACTTCTTAAACCTGTAGATGTTAAATATTTATACCATACTAGCTCTAATCCTAATTCTTCCATAAATTTATTTATCAATCTTTTTTCTTGTTCGCGATCTTCACATTGATAGGCATCATAACCTTTATATAACTTTTTGTCTTGAAGAATTAAAAGCGCGTAACCCTCTTCTTTCAAACTGTTATCAATTATTTGTTTATAAATACTGTTTGCTTGACAACTTCTTGCAGAATCGTTAAAAAAACAGTGAGAAATCACAACGAAATCAAAGAAATCTGCTGGTATATTACTCGATCGCTTATCCCAACTAAATATATCTGTAGTTACGAACCGAAAGAAAGCATTAACGGCACTTTTGCGCGATTCGATATACCTTCTCCAAAACTGCAAACCTCGAAATTGAAATGCATCTTGCTTTTCTAACGAGTAGTAAGAGATATGCATCTGTGGTTTAAAAAAGCCGCTGGTACTTTGCAAAAACAAAGCCAAACCATAAGCAACTGTTCCCGGTCCTGCTGCAATATCTAAAATGTTAATATTAGTAGGTAATAATCCAGATTCGTAAATTAAAAACCAAGCTAAGTAAATGCAATATACATTTTCTAGAAAATACTTCATGTAATAAACGTGGGGAGTCAAACTAAAACGATAGTCTGGGTCTTTTCCACACTTTAAACTATTAATATCTTCTAAAGCATCTTCGAGTTTAACTATTAGCTGTTTATCCGGGATTCTACTAAATTCACTTTTGAGATACTCAACTAATTGAGCTTCAAAATCATCAAATATTCTTTCATCTATTCCAGTGCATTGTAATTTATTATCATCATGTTGAATTAAATTAAATGTTTTGTAAATAAAATTAATAAATTCTTGCTCTGGAGTTAATGTAAGATTAGGTTTATTTTCAATAGCCGGTTTTTGTTCTAATTCCTGCAATGCAGTATTGAGTTTTCCGCTTAAAATTGCTGTTTCTTGTTTATATTGTTTTGCAGAATCTTCAAGCTGTAATTTATCTCTAAATAATTTTTCTAAATAAGATAATCTTGCACCGGATTTTTCAATTACTCGCAACAACTTTATTGCTTGAAGCTTGTTACCTTGTTGCAAAGCTAATTTAAACTGAAAAGAACGCCACCAATTAGATATAAGTTTAATCATAGCCAAAACCGTCTTTTCCTTCCCTTATTTCTACATTAGGAAGTTCGGACATTAATTTTTCTTTGAATCTTATATAGCTTAGTTTTTCTGTGTCGTACCACCAAGCGTATTTCTGCTTAATTTCTTCTGTTTCTTCACGGGTTGTAGCAACAAGCGAACGATTTTGGCTAGGGTGAAAATCCTGAATTACGACTCTATCTGCTATTTTTAGCTTTTCAATAAAAGCGGCTTCGTCTTTCTCTAAAGTCGGAAGCAAAGGTGTAATTGTAATCGAAACCTTGGGAATAAAACCTTTATCAGAATCGATGCTTTGCTTAACTTTTGTAATTGCATTTAATCTGGCTTTAACACTTGGCGATCGCGGTTCAAAATCTCGTCTTACAGATTCACTTCCAGTTGGGATACTCATATTAACTCGCAGGTGCTTAAATCGCTGTAAAATATCAATATCTCTAGTAATAATCGGGCTGCGAGTTTGGATTACTAATATTGGACGGTAAGGATACATTACATCTAACAAAGAACGAGTTAATTCATGCTTCGATTCGATTGGTTGATATGGATCTGTAACGCTACTCATATAGATTCGAGGAGGTTTATCGGGATTTTTTTTACACCATCTTTCTAACTCCTTTTCTAAAATTTCTGCCGCATTTTGCTTGATAATCACCCATTTTCCCCAATCATCGCGCATTTTTGAATTAGGACTAAAAGCCGCAGCATAACAATAACTACAGCCATATTGACAGCCACGATAAGGATTTAAAGTAAAGTCATAAGCACTAATAAAACCACTTGCTTTTGTTAGCAAAGATTTGGCATTTTGCGTATAAACGTTAATATCTCCGAATACTTCTTTAACTAATTTGGTTGGGGTGTTGATGCAATAATATTCATATTGTGCTTTTGGCATTGTTAAAATTATTGTGATTTTTACATATAAAAAAATAGGTTATCTATTTAAGTTAACCTATCCAACTTTATATATAAGTTTAACGCAACAAATTAATGTAAAATGGTGCGTTACGACGTTCCGTCTAACACAGCCTACATTTTTTAATTGATAATTGTTAATTGTTAATTGATAACTGGCTCGCCAAGATGTACGCTAGTACAATAAGTCATGTAAACAAAACCTTGTTCGTTATGAAATCGCTGATATAAATTTTCTAAATCCGAAATAACTTGTTCGTAAGCTTCCCCCTGACTCGGAAGATAAGAAACACTCTTTGCACGTCCAATAAGTCCGCTTTTATCTAACTCTTGTTGATAAACAAAAGTATATTCTTTAAAATTATTAAAATAGGTAGTTTCTGTTAAAGGTTCTAGCGATTTCATCCGCGATTCTGCGGGATGATTGTTCGATGCTGCGCGAACTATTCGGCTATATTCTGCGGTGAATTCGTCGTTGCGATCGCGATTATTCCACACTACCGCTAATCTTCCTTTCGGTTTCAAAATGCGACGAAATTCCGCTAAAGTTGGTTCGGGAGTAAACCAGTGAAAAGCTTGAAAACAAGTTACTAAATCAATTGATGCGTCTGGTAAATTAGTATTTTCTGCGGTTCCATCTTGCCATTCCACCAAAGATGTCGCATCTCTAATTCCCGCGTTTCTCATCTCCGCATTTGGTTCGATCGCAATTACTTGAACACCCTTTGAGGCTAACAACCGCGAAGAAATTCCGGTACCCGCTCCAATATCCGCTGCATTGATGGGTAAGGTTAAATTTTCGAGGATTCGATCGATTGCTGCTGCTGGATAACTGGGACGATATTTTGCATAATCTTCGACTCTATCGGAAAATCGATTTAAAGGATTGAGTGTATGTAATGGCGTTAATTCGTTGTTAGTTTCGGTCATTTTAATTAGGTAGTGCGAGCAAGATGCTCGCAAGTAGTATCGAGCGAGCAAGATGCTCGCACTACAAAATATATATAACCCATTAAACTAATGCAATCAAGCATTGGTTCGTAGTAAGCGATTTATCGCTTAGAATCAGGACTAAAGTCCTTACTACGAACGAGCCAAATATACGCTATTACGATAAACAAGATAAACGAAACCATCTGAATTACAAAAGCGCTGATGCAAATTTTCTAGATCGTAAACAAGTTGCGTTTGTACAGTTTCTTCTGACGAAATAAACGAAACACTTTTAGCAAGTCCAATTAAACTTGATAAATCTAATTCTTGTTTATAAGGAAATTTATAGCAATCAATATATTTAAAATCCGAACTTTCTCGCAAAGGTTCAATCTTAGAACTAAAATCCGTCGGTGGACGATTATTTGCAGCTTTACTAATTATTTCACCATAAGCTTTTGTAAATTCATCATCGCGGTTGATATCTTGAAAAACTATCGCTAATCTTCCTTGTGGTTTAAGAATCCGGCGAAATTCTAATAAAGTTGCTTCCGGTTTGAACCAGTGAAAAGCTTGAAAACAAGTTATTAAATCAACCGATGCATCGGGTAAATTAGTCGCTGACGCTGTTCCAATTTTCCACTCTACATTTTGATGATTTTCAGCCGCTTCTCTCATGGCTGAATTTGGTTCAATTGCAATTACATTTACACCACGTTTTGCTAATTGACGCGCAGAAATTCCCGTACCAGCACCAATATCCGCCGCGACAAGTTGATTTTGTGAAGTTAAATTTTCCAGTATTTTGTTAATTACTGCATCTGGATAAATAGGACGATATTTTGTATAGTTTTCTGCTTTATCCGAGAAGCGATTTAAGGGGTTGAGGTTATATAAAGGTGTGGTGAAATTCATAGTTATTTGTTCTTCTTTTAACCCACTTGGGGTTGCAAACCCCAAGCTAATAGCATAAGTCCTATAAATAGGACTAAGAATTGCTTGATTTATTAGTAATGTATTATCTAGTTTTTTATTTTCCCTCTCCTTAATAAGCAGAGGGATGTCGGTTATGACAGGGTGAGGTTTTTAGCCGTAAAAGTCAAATACAAACATTAAAAATTCTACTGTGATATTAGCATTCATCTAATTACAACAATTTTTTTTACAACTACTATGACTAAATTAACAGTTCCCGGTCCTCAACCTTTACCATTATTTGGACGCACCATATTAGTATCAAAATTTGTTCGTGATTCTCTGGGTTTTACAAGTCAATTATTTCAAGAATACGGTAATTTAGTTTCCCTTGCTCGTGGTGGTGGTACTAATCTTTACTCTCCCTTACCAAATTGTCCCGGTACTGTTTTTACTTATGGGGCTGAAAACATTCAAACAGTAGCAACTCAACATGAAATTTATTACAAATATCCTTTGACTGGTGGATTGTACCGCAGACGAGATCAATCACCGCGCACGGAACCTTTGAAACATTTTGGTGTAGGTTTATTTGGTGTAAATAGCGACGCTCATCGTCGTCACCGTCAGTTATTAATGCCAGCTTTTCATCAAAAACGGATTGAGTCTTACAAAGATAGTATTGTTGCAATTACGGAATCACTGAGCCAGGAATTAGAAGTTAATCAAGTCACCAATATTGCTGCATTGATGCGATCGCTGACATTGCGGGTAGCCACCAAGACTTTATTCGGTGTGGATATGGGAGAAAAAGGTAGTAAAAGCGCCAAACTTCTTCAACAAATTGGTATTTTATTAGGTAGTCCGACAACGATGGTTTTTCCCTTCGATTTACCGGGGTTTCCCTTCCGCCGGATGCTAAGTTTAATGGCTGAGTTAGACGAAGAAATGCGCGGGATAATTCGCTCCAGAAAAGCTACAGACAGCGATACCGGGGATGTGCTTTCGATGTTGATCGAAGCACGAGACGCTGAAACTGGAATGACATTAAGCGAAGATGAATTACTCGGACAGGTCAGTGTAATATTTGCTGCCGGACACGAAACCAGCGCTAATGCTTTAACTTGGACATTATTTTTACTTTCCCAACACCCAGAAATTGCTGCTGACTTAGTGGATGAACTCGATACGGTATTACAAGCAGAAGCACCCACAATCGAACAATTGCAGCAGTTACCGTTGCTAGAGCGAGTCATTAAAGAAAGTCTACGGATACTACCACCAGTACCTTGGAATGCTCGCGTTACATCCCAAGCAACTATTTTGTCAGGTTATGAATTACCTCCAGGAACCGAAGTTTGGGTAAGTATTTACCACAGTCATCATAGTCCCGAAATTTACTTGCAACCTGATAAATTTAATCCCCAACGTTGGGAAACTTTAGAAGTAGATAACTTTGCATATAATCCCTTCAGCGCTGGTTCCCGTAAATGTATCGGAGCGGGGTTTGCGATGATGGAAATCAAAATTGTATTAGCAATGTTGCTGCAAAAATTCCGTTTTCAATCTTTACCACAACAACAAATTAATCGTAGCGCTTTAATTGTCTTAGCTGCTAAAGGTGGTTTACCAATGTTGGTTTGTCAGCAAGATAGAGAATTTGATCGGGGAGTCGGAGGATTGAGGGGGAATATTCGGGAAATGGTGGAATTACAGTGAGCAGTTATTAATTATCAATTATCAATTATCAATCTTTCTTAATCTTCTTCCTCTGCGCTCTCTGCGTCTAGTAAGGTTTTTTAAATCAATATCTCCTGCGAAAAAAGATTAATTGTTATTTTGAAACCAATTTATAATTCTATCTAGAGCATTTATTAACTCTGACATTTTGACTCTCTTCCCCTTCCTCTAACACGAAGATAGATTCACTTAAATTTATTTCCCACTTTCACCAATGAACGAAACATCAACCCTTCCCCCTAACTGGCAAGATTGGATAACTGTATTTAGCTACGTAGGTTTTACCGTGTTTATTTTTGCCTGTATACTCGTCGCACAAAAGAAATAAAATTTTATATTATTATATATATCTTTATTTCTTTTATCTGCGCGTCTCACCTCAAGCATCGGTTTTTTTATTAAAAATATTTTAAGCAATAAAACTACTTCTTATAAAATTGGCATACTAAATTACCTACACCATCTTCCCCAAATGGGACAATTTTGCCATTTTTTTGAATTCTGAATTCCCCACGACAGTTATAGATTTCTCTCGGTAGTTTCTTGCCATCAATACTGATAGTTGCCCTGTAAGTCCAATATCTCTTAGCACTACGTCTCAGATTAATAATACAAACTTCGTGTCCGTTGTAATCGCTACAAGTATCAGCATTAGCTGGGAAAGCGAATGAAAACATAATACTTAGCGAAACCAGCACTAAAGCAATTAATTTCATCAATTTTGAATTTTATATTTTATGTAGGTGGTTAGAAATCTAGATAACCCTTTCTTAACCACACTACGACAAAAATAAATCTATTACAATTATTTAGCGTTTGCTAGCGGGGAATTATCATAGTTTTCTACCAAATCTGCCGCATCGTTATAAATGGCGATCGCGCTATGAAGTTGAGAATCATCAAAGCCACCGCTACGCACTGCAATAACTTTGACTCCAGCTTTATTTGCAGCTTCAATATCGTAAGGAGTATCACCAATCATCACAGTTTCGTCGGGCTGCATTTCAAATTTTTTCAAAGCAGCTTGTACTATATCCGGTGCTGGTTTCGAGTCTTCCGCATCATCGGAACTTGTAGCGTCATCTTCACTGAGAATATCGTCTACTTTGGCAACTTTAAGTAAAGATGTCAGTACTTTAGAACTTGCTGAAGTTGCAATCACTAAACGCTTTCCCTCTTCTTGCAGCTTCAATACCATGTCTCTGGCACCATTAGCGGCAGACATTTTTGGTACAAACTTATCAAGAACTAATTCCTTACGGTAATCGGTTATTTGCTTGCCTGTTCCTTCTTCATCAGAAAGCCCCGGCGCAAATTTAGGAATAATTTGGTCGCCACCCATGCCAATTAATGGTCGAACTTCGTCATATTTTACCTCATAACCAAATTTTGCAAATGCTTCTACCCAAGCTTGGGCATGAACATCATTACTAAGGACAAGGGTTCCATCTACGTCTAAAATTACGCTTTTAAATGCCATTGTTGAGATATTAAGTAATAAAGTACAAATTATTTTTCATCAATAATTTAACAGTTAAACTTAATCGCTAAACTGCTCTCAAGACAGATATGCTAGTAAAGATAAATCATTCTTTGTACATAGTTGTGCTGTGCTAGATAATAATTAGAGAATACCCAACCATCCTTGTAAACCTTCCGTTAAAATGCTTAGCTGTTTATAAGTCCGCGCTAAATTATCTCCCTCTACATAAACTTCTTTAGTTGGATAATTCTGAATTATTTCAATTAGTGAAACTTTGTTATCTTCACTGCTAGATAGTACTATTGCCGATCGCAAAGCTTTTCTATTAGCTCGATCTGATGAAGTATGAATTGTCTGACTAATTCGATCTAATAAAAAACCACCAATCTCACTGTTTAGCGTGCGGTCTAAAGTTACGGTACTAACGTTTACTTCTTTGTTCAAGACATTGCGAACTGCTTCGGGGTCTTGCTTCGTCCGCTTCAAGTAATAATCTAAGTTTGGCGAAACTTCTCCAGTTTCAGACAACTTTGTTAATTCTTTTACTGGCAATGTTCTACTAAAGATTTTGTATCTGAAGACAACTTTTTCGGCTGCATTTACACTGTTAGTTTCAATTAACAAAATACTAGTTACAAGAATAAATATACTTTGCAACAAATAATATGGTTTTTTCATTTCAATATAATATTTTGACTGTATTTAAAATCCTGAAAATATAGACGCAAATGAATTAAAAAATGTTGCGAATTCAGCGCGATTATTATTGCGATCGCTTGCGTAATTATTCATACTATATTGTCAAAAAAAAGCCTCGACTTCTAGCCAAGGTTATATATAAATAAAGGCGGGTACGGGGATCGAACCCGTTCATCCCCAAAATGGTGGAGATTTTATGCCGATAATCCTAAATCCATCGTCCCGATTTGGGCAAGTTGCGAACCAGGAAACCCCGCCGTGAATAAATATGATGGGGAGATAGGGAGATGGGGAGAAAATTTCATTCCATTCCCCATAGTCCAGTTAATCTATTATAATCCTTCCTCTGCCAGCATTTGAATCAAACGCGGCGCACCGGGATCGAATCCGCCAATGTCCCAACTCAAAGGATCTTCGGGGTCTACCAAGGTAATCTGGTAGGGTGCCAAGGTGACGTAAACAGCTTTAGCGTTGGGATTGACTTTTTCGCGGTATCGTGCTAATGCCTGAGATGGATGACTTCTACCAGCCCAACTTTCTGAGTCAGTCCAAAAACAAATTACATCGGCTTTGAAGTTGTTTTTAATCATCCAATCATAAGCAACTGAAGCATCTGTGCCGCCGAAGTTTTGATTGCTAGCTTTACGAATTGCCGAACTAAAACTATCTTTAGCTGTAATACCCAAGTTGCGAAAGTCGGTAGCAAAGCCACGAATCATGTAGTTTTTCTCGGCTTTTGCTGTGACAAGTGCCATTGTAGTAGCGATTTCACAGCAGGTAAGTCCAATAGAACTCACGCTGGTGTAAGACATCGAACCCGATATGTCAACGGCGTGCATGAACACTTTACCCGTAGGTTCAACCACATCGAAAGACAGTTCTAATGCTTTTTCTAAAATGTCTACTATGCGGCTAACTGGATTCCAAGTCTTTTTGCTGCGTCCTAAATTTCCTCCAGATTGATAGGTTTTGAGCGCTTTCAAAACATCGATAGGATGGATGCGTCCTTTACGTAAATGTTCTTTACTGTTAAGAACTGCTTCAAGGCGATCGAGGTTTGCAGGTTCATCGCTTCGCAATACATCCAATTGTGTCAGCGAACCCAAGTTACGCAACATCGCACCAATCGGCATTTCGTTAAATAACAATTGCCAAGCTTGCTTATCCATTTTGCCCACCGGAGCAGACATTTCATGAGTCAAGCGTCCTTTAGTTATAGCTTCGTGGGTTTGATCTGGATTGCGCTTCAACCATTCGTACCACCAAATCTGTGTCAAAGCGGTACTAGGAATATTCGTGGGTAACTCTTCCCAACCTTTGACTATCCAATGAAACAGTAATTCATGATCCGGAGTTGGTGGTTTGACGTGAAACAACCGTAAAGCGTCGCGGTTGGTAAAATCATGACGTTGCTGGTACTTTAACAATTGATAAGCTAAACCTGTAGCATCGGGACGCGACAACCAGGTTTTACCAGCTTCCCGCACAACTTTACCAAAACCACGCAGCGACTTTGTATAGCTCAACCATTCATAAAAATGGCTGCCAGTGCGAACTACTTGCGGAAATATTTTTGTAAAAGCAGCTTTCGCTTCTGGTGTTTCACCCATCGATAGCAAAACTAAAGCAAATATTGGCGCACTGTTATTGATGGCTCGTCCATCGCTAGCGTACAAAATTTCTTCAGCAACGCGATCGCAATTTTCAGCAACAGCTTTTTGAACGGTTGAGAAAAAATCTTCAGTTAATTCACGCTTTCCAGCATAATAAGTGCTTTTTGCGGTACCAATTAACAAACAGCGTCGCAGCATTTGCCATATAAGTGCATCAAACATATAGCCGCCGCTGCGTCCCCGAATCATCTCTGCTTCTCTGCCAGGAATAGGTTGATTTTGCGGCGTTTTTTTATTTTGAGTAAAGAATTTATAGTTCATTATTTTAACTCCCAGCCCTTGCGGACAAAAATGGAAGGTGGTAAGGCAGGATTTGCACCCGCGACTTCCCGCTTGACAGGCGATAACCTTTATTCGTCGTCCCCGAAAGGCAAGTTTTGAACAAAGACGTTTAGGCGCTCTAACTACTGAGCTACTTACCACAGAAGAATTTTAGATTTTTGGTGGCGAAGCAGGATTTGAACCTGCGACCTTCAAATTAAAAGCGATAACCCTAATTCTCCGTCCTCAAAAGGCAAGTTTGTGAAAAAGGACATTCTGTTTGACGCGCTACCTAGCTGCGCTACTCGCCACATGAGTATTTTGGATTTTAACAACGGATGCTTTTGGATTTTTTGGTGTAGGGGGTAGGATTTGAACCTACGAATAATCACTTCCGAAATTAATTTTCAGATAGCTATATTGGCGAATTTTACGATAACCCTTAATATTCGTCCCTTATCAGGCAAGTTGTTAATTAAGGAAATAAGTGTCGCTGCCTTAAACCACTCAGCCACCCCTACTTGAAAAACTATGAATTATGAGTTGAAAATTCAATATTTTTTTGGTGAAGGGAGCAGGATTTGAACCTGCGAATGGCGAAATCACGATAACCCTCGATATTCGTCCCGTAAACGGGCAAGTTGTTAATCAAGGAATAAGAGTAAATTAATTACCCTTCCGCTGCCTTACCACTTGGCTACCCCTTCATAAAAAACAATTCAAAATTCATTTGTTTTAACGAGATTGAAAAACATATTGCAAAAGTCAAATTTTATGAGATTTGATTAATTTACGCTGTGTTTTTCGCTCTGTATTATTAATGTAGTATATGTAATATGAAGTGTCAAGGGGTTGGGAAAATAATTCGTAGCGATCGCATCTTGCTCGCTGGTGACTTCGAGTGAGACGCATATCCTAGCGGACACACTCCGTTAACGCACTACCTGAAGCCCTCATAATTTCTGTGGTGGAGCAGTGCTTTGTCCTATTAATTATGATGGGTAAGAAGGTTCGTAGTAAGCGCTTACTACAAACCTTATAAATCTATTCGTACACTTTTAACCCAACCTACTTGATATCAGTATTAAGTTGTATCGCTAATTACTTAATTTCCCAGTTTTTGCTTAAATGCGATCGCTTGAATTTTTTTGCCTTTAGATTGGTAAAAGTTTAGAAATACAAGCCGAACGAAGACTTATTGCTGAATATTGACGAATTTACGACTATCAATAAAGTTAATTTTTTGCAAAAACTTTCGTATAAATCTACAAGCAATACAAATTAATGTCCCAATTTTTGCCAAGATGATAATATTTCCTAAAATCAATCACTTAGCAAATACATAGGCATGAGTGAAAAAACACTAGAAACCTCGGGCAAAGGTTTTTTGCTTCTACTTTTGCCAATTTCGTTTTTAATTATCTTCCTAGTTTCTGCATGGCGGTTCTTGCTGGGAGTGTTTGCTGTAATTGTCGGGTTCAATTTGTGGCGAACTTTCCAATGGCAACAGTGGTGCAGTAAGGTTAACCCAGTTTTCCAAAAGTTAATCCAGGAAAATCAAGGCAGGATTACCCCTATGGATTTAGCATTGCGGGGTAATTTTCATGGAGCAAAGGCAAAACGCTATTTGGATACTAAAGCTTCTGAATTTGGCGCGAGTATTGTTGACTCAGATGATGGTAATAAAGTGTATTACTTTATGAGTGCCAACACTTTGGGCAGCATTCTGGATAGTAGCGAACCAGAAATCGATTTTAGTAATGCTCCTGTTGCAACTTTAAACAAAGAACTTCTCGAACCGATTCCTGCGATCGAGCCTACTGAATCAATTGTTGAATTAGTAAATGCGGAGGAATTACCAGAAGAAACTTTAGAAAAAGTAGAACAGGTAAATAAACCTCTGGAAAAACAATTGTTTTTGGGTTCTTTAATTCAATCTGAGCTTGCTAAACGTTTGGGGGTTTATTCCAGCACGGTGTTCAAGCGTAGAGACGATCCAGCATTTCCGGAATGGAGTCGCAATAAAGATCCAGATGGAGTGGCTTGGACTTTTTCTGCGGATACTAAGGAGTTTTTCCCCGTGGAAGACGAAACTTAGTCACAAGTTAGAAAAAGTTAATTTTCAATTTTTGGGTGCATTGATGTAGCGGTTCTCACGCTTAGTAGCAGTAAATGCGCCTAAAGATTTTTTTAATTTTTGGCGATGTTGCAGTGATTAGATATTATTTAAAACCTCTTGAGGCAGAGCCTTAAGATATGGATTCCCAGCTAGAAGCTAGGAACCAGTTAAACTCGATTGAGAACCGTTGTATTTTTTAAGCAGATGGTCGTTCCCTATTACTGATAACTAACAATTTTTATTAGCTAATCCCACGGCTTGAGATATGTTATTCAATCCGTTTTCTGACAATTTCAACAGCAAACCTTTGAGAATGCGGCGGATGATTCCAGGTCCTTGATAAACCCAGCCTGTATAAATTTGAACTAAACAAGCACCAGCGGTAATTTTATCCCAAGCGTCTTCTGCGGTAAAAATACCACCAACGCCGATAATAGGGATTTCACCCTGGCTTTGCTGCCAAATATACCGAATTATCTCCGTGGAACGTTCTCGCACTGGTTTTCCGCTGATTCCACCCGCTTCTTCCGATAGTGAGTTACCAGTTTGAGCAAGTATTTGAGTATTTAACCCTTCACGCTTAATTGTGGTATTGGTGGCAATAATTCCCGCCAATTTATAACTTTGAGCTAAAGATACGATTTCTGCGATCGCTTCCCATTCCAAATCCGGCGCAATTTTCACAAATATTGGTTTTTGTAAATTATTCTCTTCATGTAAGGCATCCAATATAGAACCTAACATGGCTGCATCTTGCAGTTTTCGCAATCCTGGCGTATTAGGCGAAGATACATTTACTACGAAGTAATCACCGTAATTTTTCAGTAAGCTGAAGCTGTGACGGTAATCTTTGGGGGCTTCTTCTAACGGTGTTACTTTCGATTTTCCTAAATTTATACCGATAGGAATTAAAGGATCTGGCTTTGAAGTGCGTGCTAAAAGTGCTGCCATTGCAGCTGCACCGCAGTTATTAAAACCCATGCGGTTAAGAGCGGCTTCATCGTTCGGTAAGCGAAACAACCGAGGACGGGGATTTCCCGGTTGTGCAACTGAGGTAACAGTTCCGACTTCTGCAAAACCAAAACCCAAACTAGACCACATAGGAATGGCAACACCATCTTTATCAAATCCGGCTGCTAAACCTACGGGATTGGGAAATTGCAGTCCAAACAGCGATTGTGACAAACGGGAATCGCGCAGACAAAACGATTGCTGCAAGCGACTTTTGACTAAAGCAGGTGGGCGATCGCCACTTCCCAACCATTCCAAAGTGCGAATTGTCTTTGAATGTAAGTTTTCGGGATCTGCTTTTATGAGATTGAATAAGAGCGGACGTAGTGCAACTTGATAAATATCCAATTTAGTTTAAAAAAAGAACGATTATATTTTGACTTATATTTTGACAAATATTCGGCAATAAATAGTTTAAATAATTGAAAGCTTAAGTTGGGGGACTTTTCTGGGCATCTTATATAGTAACAGGCTATGTTTACCGAGAATCAGATGAGGCAGCATCAAAAATTTTCAGCCGCCGAGCAGCAAATCTTTTCATTAGGGCGCATCCTTCAAACTTTGAGGGAAGAGGATAATGCTGACGTTCTGATTGAAAAGACTATTTCATATTTAAAGGAGCAATTTGATTATTCATTAATTTGGATTGCTCTTTACGATCGTCTCAATCATATATTGTTCGGCAAAGGCGGCGCGATACCCGATAGCGATCGTGACAATAGCTATTTAGAACAAAGGGTGGTTTTGAGTCCGGGGGATTTGTTAGAACAAGTTGTTATTCAACAGCGTCCGATGGGTGTAGCCGATTTGCGAGTCGAAAAACGGGCGGAAGGATGGCAAGAAATTGCGGCAAAGTTCGATATCCAAGGAACAATTATGTTACCCATCCGCCACAAAGATCGTTGTTTGGGTGTGGTAATGCTGGGTTCCAAACGCTGGGGTTATTTAATTGGTAGCGAAGCTAAGGCTCAGTTAACGATCGTCATAGGAGAACTAGGTACGGCACTTTTCCAACTTGAAATGGATTTGCAACATAAGCAAACCAAACACCCAGACGAGATATTACTGCGACTTTTAGAAAAATTAAGAACTCTAGCCACTTTAGAACAAAGGTTAGAGGCTGTAGTGTCCTCTACTCATCAGTTTATCGTGCCCAGTCGGACGAACGTTTACTGGTTTGACCCTCAAAAACGTTACTTTTGGCAGAGAATCAGTACTCAGTGTTTCAACTTGGGTAAAGTATCAAGTCAAAAGAAAGCACATACTGTAACGGTAGAAGATTTAAGCGACTTTTATTATGCAATGTCTGCTTCGCAATTAGTTTGGATTGGAGAAGGACGCAGTTCGCTCAAAAGTTATAGTACTAAAAATCTACTCAAACAACTTGATGTACGCAGTCTTTTAATTGCTCCTATTCTTTGGCAAAAAGACTTGTTAGGATTTTTAGCAGTGGAAGGTAAAGAACCTCGCATCTGGACTGAAGCAGATAAAAACTTTGTCAAAGGTGCGGCTGGCTTAATTTCCTTAGTTTGCTTAACCGAAAATATGGAAACTAGCATCCAACAAATACAAGAAGACGCGAATCTTAAAAGTCAGATTGTAGAAAGCATTTATAACGATGAAGATATTGAACAAGTTTTAGATAACTGTGCGGCAAAAGTTTTAAATCGATTAGCTGCGACTCGATTTTTATTATTATTTTACGATAACGAAGTAGGCGAATATAACTTTTTTTACCAAAGTCAACCCCATAAACGGCGACCTTTAAAATTTAGTTTGGATGCTTTAAAAGAAGTAGACGCACAACTTTTAGAACGTTCTACACAAGCTGTAGGTGTAGAAAACTTAGAAGAGGATTTACGATTTTTTAACTGGCGTTCTTCTTTGCTCGAAGCAGGATTGCGTTCGGTTTTGGTTAGTAACTGCACTCCTCAAAAAATAAGTAATGCAATTTTAGTTATTGCCAACGAAAGCGATCGCTCTTGGACAACTGTGGAAAAGGAATTAGTACAAGTTGTTGCTCAGCAACTAGGAGCGATCGTCCGTCAATGGCAACTGTATCAACAAACCCAACATCAGCAACAAATTTGGCATACTTTTGGGCAAAGTTTGCGAGTTATCGAACCGCTACACAATACCAACGCGATCGAAGAGAAAGAAAATCTTCCTGAAATTGTAGTACTCGAACAAATAGCTACAATTCTCAACTGTCCCTTAACCGTACTCTTATCTTGGAATCCCGGCGAAAAATTTGCTCAAATTATACCTGGAGTTGTTGCGAACGATCGCTTTAATGTAGTTACCGATCTAACTATTCCAATCAATACCGATTTACTGATTCACTCAGCATTAACCACATCCGGATTAGTCAGCTTAAATGCCTCGGATTTACCTATTTCCACCAGACAGTGGCTTTGCGGCTCCGGAATTGGGAAAATTTTGCTCATCGCTCTACGTACTGCTGCTGAATATGAACCAACTGGCGTAATATTAATGGCAGACGAAGCGCAACGGCAATGGTCGCCGGAAATTTTAGATGCTGTAGAAACTCTGATCGATCGCCTAGCTTGGTCGCGTCGGCAAAAGCAAGTTACACAACTTCTTCACTCACAAACGGAGGGATTGCAGCAATTAAACTGGTACAAACATCGGCGCTTTGAAGATAACCGTCGAAATACCGTCATGCTACTGAGTCAAATGCACGACTTAGGCATTCCGAACGATCAACTAACCCTAACACGCTATCAGCAATTGCTACGACAGTTAGATAATACCGTTGCTTCTACAACTGCACTGCTAAAAACCGAACAGTGGCAATTAATTTTTAATCGCGAAACAGTAGCGATCGCAAGTTTAATCAAAGGTTCTTTGAAAGGAGTCAACAAACTACTCAAACAACATAAGCTCTGGGTAGGAGTGCATGGATTGGGACAAAAATTGGACGGTGAGGACTCATATACAGATGATTCGTTCATCTCTAACTCACAAATAACGATAAGCGGCGACATCGTAAAAATTGAATTAATTCTGAGCGAATTGTTAATTGCAGCTTGTCATCGTTCTCAAGAAGGCGGAAGAATCGATATTTGGTGTCGTCGTTTAGAACAGCAAATTTTAGAAGTATCCATTACAGACAACGGTACAATTCATCCCCAATTATTAGAAGAATTACAGCAAGATACGAACCCCGACGTGCTTGCTCAATCCAAACTCAAACAAGCACCCATGAAACACCTATCAATATGTAAAAAGCTGATAAAACAACTTCAAGGGCAATTGGATTTTTATCAATTACCAGATGGTAGAGTAGTTAGTCGTTTGCTTTTACCGATTGAATAGGGAATTGGGAATTGGAAAGAGGGGGTAGAGAGGGTAGAGGGGGTAGAGGGGGAAGAGGGGGAAGAATTTTATAACTCCTCACTTCTCACTCCTAACTCCTAACTCCTAACTCCTAACTATTCTTTGTCTCCCCCCCATCTCCCCATCCCCCCATCCCCCCCGAACCCCATCTCCCCCGAACCCCATCCCCCCATCTCCCTGCTCGCTAGTTATAATTAATTTCTTGCAAATCGCGTTACTCTTATGGCACGTAACCGTTCTAAATCGGATTTACCATCGAAAGTCTGTCCGGTTTGTCAGCGTCCTTTTAGTTGGCGCAAAAAATGGGCAGATTGCTGGGATGAAGTAAAATATTGTTCTGAACGTTGCCGTCGTCGGCGTACTCACGTGAATGTTGAGAGTGGGGATTAAATATTGGGAACCCAGATTAGAAATTATATTTCTTTTTTATTTTTTTCCCTATACCCTCGCTAATTACTAATAAATCTTCTCCATAAGACCTACACAATAAATCATAAAAATGAATTTCAAGGTGCAACCTAAATTAATTATTCACGGCGGGGCTGGTAGTTCTCTTAAAGATAAAGGAGGAGTGGAAATTGTTCGTCGCTCTCTTTATAAGGTAGTAGAGGAAATTTATTCTCTGCTGATGTCCGGAGGTAGTGCGGGTGAAGCGGTTGTCATGGGTTGTCAAATGTTGGAAGACGATCCTTGTTTTAATGCCGGTACTGGTTCGGTGCTGCAATCCGATGGTCAAATTCGCATGAGTGCTGCTTTAATGGATGGCACGGCACAAAGCTTTAGCGGTGTAATTAATATTACGCGAATACAAAATCCTATTGAGTTGGCGCAGGCTTTACAAAGTTCGACCGATAGAGTTCTTTCGGATTATGGTGCTGCTGAGTTGGCAAGGGAGCTACAGGTTCCCAGTTATAACCCTTTAACTGACGTGCGTTTACAAGAGTGGTTGCACGAACGTCAAGACAACTTTAAAAAGACAATGGCTGGGGTAGTAGCTCAAAAGGAACTGATATCAAACGGTAGCGCCCGACGCGGCACTATTGGTGTAGTTGCTTTAGATAGCCAAGGAAACTTGTCAGTGGGAACTTCCACGGGTGGTAAGGGCTTCGAGCGTATAGGGCGTGTCAGTGATTCTGCCATGCCAGCCGGTAATTATGCTACTAAGGAAGCCGCAGTAAGCTGTACGGGTATTGGAGAGGATATTATTGATGAATGTTTAGCACCCCGAATTGTAGTGCGCGTGGGTGATGGCATGACTCTTCAAGATGCCATGCAGCGTTCGTTTATCGAATCGCAACAAAATAAGCGGGATTTGGGTGCGATCGCCCTTGATGCCAAAGGAACGATTGCTTGGGGTAAAACCAGCGAAGTATTACTTGCTGCCTACCACGACGGCGAAAAAATCGGCGATACCTTGGAAGTGTCCGAAGAAATGCAGGTGGGATGTAGTTAAGAAGTGGGCATGGGGCATGGGGCATTGAGTGAGGAGTTAGGAGTTAGGAGTGAGGAGTTAGGTGTTATAAAATTCTACCCCCTCTCCCCATCTCCCCAAAGGTTACTGAGCTTGTCGAAGTACTCCCCCTCTCCCCCGCTCGCCGCACGCTCCGCGTGTTCAGCGCGGCACGACTCGTTAGAGTAACGGGTTGCGCCACTTCTCTCAACGGTCGTGTTCATCCGCACGTTTTGGGCTTACCATCTCCCCCTCTCCCCATCTCCTATTCCTTTTTCATCTCCCATCCTTCTTTAACAACTTGACGCTGGCGAGCAATAACTAAGCTGTTATCTGGAACATCATCTGTGATGGTTGAACCGGCTGCTACGTATGCATTATTACCTATAGTAATTGGTGCAATTAGAACGCTATTGCAACCAGTTCCGGTGTTGTTGCCAATTATGGTTCGATGTTTTTTAACGCCGTCGTAGTTGGCTGTAATGGTTCCTCCACCGATATTTGCTTTGGTTCCGATAGTTGTATCTCCCAGATAAGAGAGGTGAGCGGCGTTGGTACCGTTGCCTAATTTGCTGTTTTTCAATTCGACAAAATTACCTATACGGCAGTTTTCACCAACTTCTGCATGACCTCGTAAATGAGCGTAAGGTCCAATTCGGCTGTTATTTTGAACTATGCTATCGGTAATTACGGAATATTTGACGGTGACGTTTTCGCCGATTAAGCTATTTTCAATTAAGCTTCCCGGACCAATGCGACTTCCTGCTTTAATGACTGTATTACCGCGCAGGTGAGTTTGGGGTTCAATAATTATGTCTGGTTGTAATTCTACTGTTTCGTCTATGGTGATACTGGCGGAGTCTATCAAAGTGACACCAGCTTTCATCCATTTTTCTTTGATTCTGGCTTGCAATATATCGTAAGCACTCGATAATTGTAAGCGATCGTTAATGCCTCCAATTTCTTGGTAATCTTCTACATCTACCGCCATGACTGGGGTAACTTGAGTTACGGCATCGGTAAGATAATATTCTTTCTGAGCGTTGTTTGTCTGTAAATGAGGTAGTATCTTTGCTAAATCTTGCCAGCGAAAACAGTAAACCCCAGCGTTGATCCGCTGATTTTCTCTTTGAGCAGCAGTACAGTCTTTATCTTCAACGATTTGCTGTACTACATTGTTATCATCGCAAAAAACTCGCCCATAGCCTTTAGGATTGGGGAGTTTCGCTGTCAGAACAGTCGCTGCATTTTGATTTTCTTGGTGGATTTGCAAGAAATTTTTGAGAGTTTCGCTGCGTAATAATGGTACATCGCCATTAAGTATCAGCAGATCCCCATTGTACCCTTCTAAATGAGGCAATAATTGCTGAATGGCATGACCCGTTCCTAACTGCACGGTTTGTTCGACAAACTCTAAATCGGCAATAGGCTGTAATGCTGTTTTTACCTCTTGTGCTAAATACCCAACGATCGCTATCCGACGTTCTGGTTGCAGCGGTTCAACACTTTGGATAACTCTTTCTACAAGCGATTTACCGCCCAAAGTATGTAAAACCTTGGGTAGGTTTGATTTCATTCTTGTACCGCGTCCAGCCGCTAAAATTGCTACTACTACCATAATCAGCCAACAGCTATAAGTAAAAATGCAAATTTTTATTTCGGCTTAAATATACCCGATTCCCTAGCAAACCGAAATGTTAATCGCTTACAACTAGCTGCAATCTATGGTAGTAATAAATTCAGTAAACTGCTGCATTAGTTTTCGATCGCGCCAGCCTTTGTTTGTTTCTTCCGTCATAATTGATAGGGCTTCAGTTGGTGTAAAAGCTTTTTTATATGGTCTTTCGCTTGTTAAAGCGTCGAAAATATCAATCATTTGAAACACCTGCGCTAAGAAAGGAATTTCATTACCTTTAAGTCCGTCGGGATAGCCAGTACCGTCCCAGCGTTCGTGATGGCTGCGGATAATAGGAATTACTCCCCGCATACTGCGTAATGGCTGACAGATTTTTTCCCCAATTAAAACGTGCTGTCTCATTACTTCCCACTCTTGGGCGGTTAGTTTTCCTTTTTTAAGCAATACCGAATCGGGAATACCTACCTTACCGATATCGTGAAGATAACCGCCCCACATCAAATCCCTAATTTGATTGCGTGAAAGACCGAGATATTCACCAAAAGTTTTTCCCAATTTTACCAAGCGTTCGCAATGATCGCCGGTATTAGGATCGCGGCTTTCAATTGCCCTCGCAATCGAAAACAGCGCTTTTTCAGCATGATCTAAATCTTCATTCAAACGTTTCTGGCGCACCAAAGACTTAACCCGTGCCGCCAACTCCACTCTGTCAAAGGGTTTGCTTAAAAAATCATCCGCCCCTACTTCAATTCCCCGAATTCGCGATCGCCTATCGTTCAAAGCCGTAATGAAAATTACCGGGATTAACCTAGTTTGCTCATCCTGCTTGAGCAATTGACAAACTTCAAAGCCATCCATTTCCGGCATCATTACGTCAAGCAAAATCAAATCTGGTTGCTTTTCACCGACTAAATATAAAGCAGCAGAACCACTTTCGGCTTCAATTACTTCGTAACCTTCCATTCCCAAAAGAGCTACTGCTGTCATTCGACTAGCAGCATGATCGTCAACGACCAAAACTTTGGGAACATCATTTTCAAAGCTATTTAACGTATATCCCTTCCTCTGTAACGTTCTTGAAACCTTTAAATCGCGTTCGGTATCAACACGCGCATAATTATTAGAATCCTCATTTAATGTTTCTTTAACCTTTAAGTCATGATTCGATAACTCCCCTGTATGACGTTCTGACTCCGTTGTTAAGGCATTATTTTTACCGATTTGATTATATAAGGTTGTGGGGTTTGACCCACTAACTTTTCGATCGGTAGAACCTGTATAATTGGATTTCCATTGAATCACAAAGGCACTCCATTTGTTTATTAACAATGCAATGTTTCAAAATCTAGTTTAGTACTTGAACGTATTTTAAAAAGCATTAATAAGGGCTTTTAATTATTTATGCCTAAATAACTTAATAAAAACACAAGACTAATTTTTTTTAGGTTTTTTAAAGAAGATAGAGAAATTATGTCTGACAATTTTCCCTATTATACAATTATAGTATGGTCAATTGAAGCTAATGTTCAATCAGGTTTTCCACGGAGATTTACTTCAACAAATATCATTTAAATAATCTTTAAATCCTAGAATTTAGATCGATTTGTTAAGAACTATTGTGACGGTAAACAATGTTAAATAAACCATTGATAGTAATTTCGCCCAAATATGAATACGATTATTGAAATATGTTATTAACACTATGTCAATGATATTCAACTGGATTGAAAGTGACTTTTCTCACATTTTTTGTTATTTCGCTAAACATTATATTATTGTTAACAAGTATTAATTTTAACCGCGTATTTTTTATAAGTAATGGGAGAACTTGCGGTTATAGGTGAATACATAGGATACAAGCAATTACCGCAAACATTGTTAACTAATTTACCAGATGCCACCGTTTACGCCAACGTGATGTAGGTTCAAAGTCAGAAGCTTGTTGCTCGCGATCGCGCCGTTTGATAATTACAGATGCAGAGTCAGTTAGTTTTGGATCTCGGTAGGGAACAGCAGCACGGGTTAGTAAATGTTCTTTTTCAGATTGAGAAAGGCTTGAAAGTTGTTCTTCGTATGCTTTTGCGTTAAATCCGGCAACTGTACCGGGAGATTTTCTACCAACAGGAAGAGTCGAACCAATGCTTAATGAGGCGTTTAAAAGCGCGGTGCGGACAGCAGCAGCACAAGAGTAAGTGGCTAATAAACCATCTTGTTGCAAACACCGAGAAACTAATTCAATAAATTCAATAGTCCATAAGTGAGGACACTGAGGTGGTGAAAAAGGATCGAGAAAAATTGCGTCAGCTTTAAAACCCGATTGATATACTTGGTTAATTTTATCTCTAGCATCGCCAATTATCAGGGTGGCTTTAAGATATTCTGTTTGTACTTGACGATCGATTGCTAGTGTTGTCAAGATTTTTGTCAGATCGGTATTCCAATCGAGTAAATTATGTTTAATTGCAGCTTGGGGCACTGTTGGATTTAATTCCAGACAAATAACCTCTATATAACAGTTAGGATTAATTTCCCAAATTTTTTCAATAGCGGTTGCCGTGTTGTATCCTAGTCCATAACAAACATCTAATAATCGTAATACCGACCTCGGGGCTTTATCTATTAATAAGGTAGGAACAACATACTTAAAATAGCTTTCTTGTTTTGCTCCGAAATGACTGTGAAATAATTCATTGAATTCTTCAGAAAAGAAAGTAAATGAGCCATCTGCTGTTTGGTGTGGTGTAAAATCTTGATTAGTCATTCGATTTTAGATTTTAGATTTTAGATTTTAGATTTTAGATTTTAGATTTTAAATTAAAATTTATTCGCGTTCGGATATTTGAAATTATCCCTTGGAAAGACAGGAACTTGTTTTTTTTAATCCAAAACCCAAAATTATGGAAGACACATCTTTTATTGTTTCTAATAAGTGGCTTTTTGAACATCTCAACGATCCCGATATAGTCGTATTTGATTGTCGTTTTTCTCTAGCTAATCCACAACAGGGAAAAGAACAGTATCAAACAAGTCATATTCCTGGTTCATATTACTTAGATTTAAATCAAGACCTTTCATCGAGCGTACAAAAACATGGGGGAAGACATCCTTTACCTAATATTGACGAATTTGCCGAGAAATTATCAGCAATGGGAGTGAATGGGGAAACCTTAGTTGTCGCTTATGATGATTCGCAGCTTGCTTTCGCGTCTCGTTTGTGGTGGTTGTTACGCTATTTAGGACACGAACAAGTAGCGGTTTTAGATGGAGGTTTTAGTGGATGGCTTGCATCTGAATATCCCGTTACAGATATTGTTCCTTCTCAACGTAAAGGTAAATTTATACCTCAGCCACGATCGCAAATGATAGTAGATAGAGAAGTTGTGATAAACCGTAAAGATTTAGCTACAACAGCTTTAATAGATTCAAGAGAAAGCGATCGCTATCAAGGTATTAGAGAACCGATTGATAAAATAGCAGGTCATATAGAAGGTGCGATTAATTATCCTTGGAAACAAGTAACTAATGCGGATGGTTATTTACTTCCACAACAACAGCAAAGTAAACGTTGGTCGCAATTAAAAGATAATCAAGAAATAATAGTTTATTGCGGTTCTGGTGTTACAGCCTGCGTTAATTTACTTTCTTTAGAATTAGCAGGAATTCACACGGGTAAACTTTATCCCGGCAGTTGGAGTGATTGGATTAGTTATCAATAATTGGTAATTGGTAATTGGTAATTGGTAATTGGTAATTGGTAATTGGTAATTGGTAATGGGGAGAGGGGGGACAAAGGAACAAAGTGGAAAATAACTATCTCGCTACTCACTTCTAACTCCTAACTGTTCACTGTTCACTGTTCACTGTTCACTGTTCACTGTTCACTGTTCACTGTTCACTGTTCTCAAAACTGTCCTAAATCCCAACTGTAATTAACGCTTAAAAACCAACCATCAAAATCAATATTACGGTCTGTGGAACCACCTAATGTAAAGCCGCTTTGTAAACTAATGCTGCTAAGGTCTGATATACCGTATTTTAAGTTAGCTGATAGTCGATGATACTGGTCTTCTCTGCTTCGTTCTAAAAAGTTGGCTAAGTTAAATTGATAGTCAATACCAAAGCGCAATGATTCTTCTAAAGAATAGTTTAAAGAGAACCAAACATAATTAATAAATCGGTTGCGTTTTTCGGGTGGGTTTGTCAGACTTAAACGAAGTTCGTAGAAGCTATCTAAGTTTAATTTTGGTGCTAAAGGATCTCTTCGTCCTACAGATAGGCGGAAAGAGTTTTCATTTAAAAATTTATCTCCTGATGAGAAATTAAAGCGATCGCTACTTTTTGAATAAAACAATTGTTGATTATTCCATCCAATTTCACCGTACATTTTACTGGTCAGTTGCTGGTAAATACCTAAGTTAAATCTGATTTGGTTGTAGTCAAATTCCGATTGATCGCTGTATCGAATTATGTTGCCATCAATCGATCCGTTTAAGTAGGTTTTCGGTGCAATTTTGAATGGTGCTGCGGCAAGTGTCAGTCCAGTAAATATTAAACCGTCATCAATTGGGTTAGTTCTAGAAGAAAATATATTACTTGTATGAAAGTAACCGACACGACCTAATAAATAACCTATAGGTTTAAAATTAGCTACAGGTTTTTCTATTGGTTGTGGTTGCTTTTGCTCTGGGGGTTTGGGTGCTTCCATCGGAACTTCCACCGCGATAATTAAGCCTAATTCCCCGTTAGTAGAAGATTGTTCTTGTTTATTCTTATTCTCCTCAAGTAGCTCTAATAACTTTCCTAATCTTTGAGAACGTTCGTCTTCAAAGGTATCTAACTTTTGCTCAATTTCTGATGGAGTTGGAGCAGGAAAATCTGTCGGTTGACTTTCTAAAGGTGGGGGGTTTTTTTCAATGTTTTCGGGAGTTGGTGCTGGTGGTGGGGGGTTTTCTTCAATATTTTCGGGAGTTGGTGGCGGTGGTGATGGCTCCTGATTTTGCGTTATCTGTATTGGTGCTGATAATTCTCTATTTGGAATTGAAATATCTGAAAATTCTAAATTTAAATCTTGATTTGTAGTAAAGGTATTTTGGCTTTGTTCAGAAATAATTGCATCCGGCGTAGGTTTTGAAATTATAGGGAGTATTTTGCTCCGACTAAGTTTATTTTGCAAAGTTACAATATTCGTTTTTTTCTCCGTTGATTCTTGCAGATGAATGATTTCTGGCGGTGAAATTACGGAGGTATTTGCTGTTGTTTCTCTCTTATCTTGTAGTTTTATTTTGGCGCGATCGCGATTTGAAAAGGATTTATCAAATGATTCGGATATAATGCGTGAATCGGCTAAAGATGATATCTTTGATACAGGCTCCCCCTTTTTTTTCAGGTTGCTTTGATTGGTAGCTTTTACAACTTTCGTGCTAGTGCAACACCATATTGTGCAGCTAGAGACAAACGTTATATATAACCACAAATTTTTCCAATTTTTTGGTTTCATAAAACTTGTTTTATCTTCATTAGACTTAAATACGAGGGTAATAAATTCCCTATCTAAAATCTAGAATTCTGCGCGAATCTAGTATCTATAAGTTGATTTAGATAATGCTATAAGAAAAAACAATAGCATTCAATATAAAAGATAAGATTATCTTTGGCTTTGCTTAATGACTGTAAAGTTACTAATATATAGTAGATTTGTCTACTTTAGATATTTAATTTTTAAATTGATTTAAGCAAATTTACTTACAAAAAATTGCTTAAACGTTTTACAAGCTCGAACTTTTGATTTGAATCTTCGTGTTGGCTGGTGTGGTAATCGTAAAATTATGTAAGGTATATAGCTTTTATGTTCCGCAAGTTAGTTCCTTTGGTGATTGTTAGTTTATGGGGAGTTGTAATATTGCCGTTACCCCAACAGGCAAATGCATCAACTCCTTTGACTCGGGCTGTAGTTAAGAAACTGCATAACTGGGTACAACTCCTGCCCCAAAATCGACCAAAGCGTCGGGCACGAACGAGGGATACGATGATTCCTGGAGACGGATTGGCTACGGGTAAATCTTCTTTAGCTGACTTGCGGTTTAATGACGGTTCCTTAGCACGGATTGGCGAGCGAGCAGTATTTAGATTTGCGCCCAGAACTAGAACATTTAGATTGTTAAACGGAACCGTATTACTGCTGATACCACCAGGGCAGGGACAAACAAAAATAAGAACTCGTAGTGCTGGTGCAACAATTCGTGGTTCGGCATTATTTGTACGCTATGACGAACAAACAGATACCACGGTTGTAGGTTCGCTGACTGATAGCGGTATAGAAGTTTTTAATAAAGATGAATCTCGTTCTCAAGTACTAAAAGCGGGACAGTTAATAGTAGTAGTTAAAGGAAAAATTCAGGGATTATACGATTTTGATCTGAGAAGTTTTTACGAGACGAGCGATTTGGTACGGGGACTCGATCTAAGTAGCACTAGCGATACCGCTTCAGATCCTGCAATGGCTAGCGTTCAAGCAGAAACCTCCGAAGCTGTCTCAAAACAAGTGCCTATCAAAGGCGAGGATGTAGTTGAAAATCCATCTTTTATAGAATTAAGTCCTGTTTCCTCGGAGACACCAGGTGAAGAAGTTGTTCCAAATCCTTTACCTGCAAATCCTTTTGTAGAAGACGGACCAGTTATTATAGACAATTCAGAAGAAAACGAAGATAATCCATCCTTACCGATAACACCAATAATACCAGCAACACCAACACCAACTGATACTGGTAAACCGACAACACCAGCAATACCGGCAACACCGATAACGCCACCAACTGGTAGCGGTACTCCGACAAAACCGACAACACCAACAACACCGCCAACAGATAACGGTACTCCGACAAAACCGACAACACCAACAACACCGCCAACTGGTGGGGGTACTCCGACAAAACCGACAACACCAACAACACCGCCAACAGATAACGGTACTCCGACAAAACCAACAACACCAACAACACCGCCAACAGATAACGGTACTCCGACAAAACCGACAACACCAACAACACCGCCAACAGATAACGGTACTCCGACAAAACCGACAACACCAACAACACCGCCAACAGATAACGGTACTCCGACAAAACCGACAACGGAAACTCCACCGATAGAAACTCCACCAATAGAAACTCCACCGATAGAAACTCCACCAATAGAAACTCCACCAATAGAAACTCCACCGATAGAAACTCCACCAATAGAAACTCCACCGATAGAAACTCCACCAATAGAAACTCCACCAATAGAAACTCCACCGATAGAAACTCCACCAATAGAAACTCCACCGATAGAAACTCCACCGATAGAAACTCCACCGATAGAAACTCCACCGATAGAAACTCCACCGATAGAAACTCCACCGATAGAAACTCCACCGATAGAAAACCCGACAACAGAACCTCCACCGATATCTACCTAGTGGTCTATGTCATTTTTTTTGACAGGTAAAAAAGGTTCGTAGTAAGCGCTAAAGCGCTCCGGATTTTTGATTTTAAGTGGGCACGTATAACCTATCAAAACTAATAAAAGTTCTACGTGTCGGCATCGATTCCCTTCAATGCGAGGTAACGAATCCTCAGAGCCGGAGAGTTAAAACTCTTACTACGAACCTTTGTTACCTATCAAAATTAATGCAATCGACTACTAGTGGTTGATTGCATAATGTTTAATGGGTTAGTTTTTTTTGTAAATGTCGGGAGACATAGCACTGCGGAACTCTCTACAATTTCAATTCCAAGGTTCGGTAGGAGCGTTTGATTCGTTTATAGATATAGTATTTATTGATAAGTTGTCTGCGAAATCGTAAGAAACAGGATCGGTTAACTCTTGAAGTGCTTGGAGTGCTTCTGTGGCTGACTGATATCTCTGCTGGTAGTTATCAAAGACCATTTTGCTGAGGATTTTAGCAAAGGCAATACTTGTAGTTGCTTTGTCAATCCATTCCAACTCCTGGTTTTCATCTATTGGTAATTCGTGAGGTGGTGTACCAGTTAAACTAGAGATACCGATCATTCCCACTGCATAAATATCGCTACTGTATTGCGGATACCCCAGACATTGTTCTCGTGGGGCATAACCTTTGGTACCAATACCAATTGTGAAGGCTGTTTGTTCTTGAGAATTAATTACTTGAGTAGAAACTTGTTTTACAGCACCAAAGTCAATCAAAACCAGCTTGCCGTCTGATTTGCGTCGGATAATGTTGTTGGGTTTAATATCGCGGTGAATTACACCTTTGTCATGTACAAACACTAATGTTTGCAGTAAATCTTTAAGTATCTCAATAACTAATGGTTCTGGAAGGCGTTTATCTAAAAGTATTTCTTTATTTAAAGGTCTACCTCGGATGTATTCTTGAACTAAATAAAATTCTTCTTCTTCTTCAAAGTAAGCCAGTAACTGGGGTATTTGATTGTGATTTCCTAATGCTTGCAAGGTTTGTGCTTCTGATTTAAACAAGCGTCTGGCTACTTGCAATTGTTCCGATCTATTGTTAACCGGCTTCAGCTGCTTGACTACGCATAGAGGGTTGCCTGGAAGTCTGGTATCTTCTGCTATATAAGTTTCACTAAATCCACCCGAACCTAATACATTAACTATTTTATATCTACCATCTAAAACTTTTCCCGATATTTCTTTTAAACGCTGTCCTAATAAATCTTTTAAATCATCTTGCCCAGATATTATCTCTTGTACTACGCGGTTGGAAGCGTGCTTTTGTAGAATATCGACTAGTTGAGTTTTTCTTAACTTTTCCCTGGCTACTTCGGTTCCGAAATAGCAAAGTCCAATGGTAGAAATTGCCATTATTGGTACGGCAGTAGGAACAATTAACTGACTGTAGACAAATAAACTGTAACTAATTCCTCCCCACACAATCGTAAGCACGAGACTTGCTGCAAATCTGGTTGTACCTTGTCGTATTCTGGCTATTATTACCGCCAATCCACCAACTAAAACCAGTACGAATAAACCTCGCTGTAATGGATTAGAAATTGGAGAAGCAATCGCTTTTCCTTGCATTAAGGTTGCGATCGCGTTGGCATGAACTTCGACTCCAGACATTGTTTCGGGATATAGCCCATTAGAAGATACAGCAACGCGATGGAAATCGTCTCCTTTGTTCGTTCTAGCAGTGAAGCCAATTAAAACAATTTTATCTTTGAAAACCTTTCCTCCCTGTAAATTAGTATCCCAGAAGTCCGGCTCAAATAAATTCCAAAAAGAATAAGTCTTAAATGTCTGTTCCCCTCCATAAAAATAAATGCGATCGCCTTTTGGTTGGGGATATTTTATATTGGCAGCTATTAGTGCTGATTGGTCAAATGAGGGCATGATGCTGGGAACTATACCTTCATTTTCGGTTAAAAGTCTGGGGAATACGCTTGCTAATCTATGGATTTTAGCATCTATCTCTATAGGGAAGTTTGTCGAACCTATGGATACTGAACCCGTGCGAAGTTGCTGATGCGGTAAAACTAATTGCCAGGAAAATCCTTGATGTGACTGAGATTTTTCATAGAGTGCGGCTAGAGTTACTTTCTTTCCATGTCTCTCTAGCACGTCAATCAGCTGTTTATCATCGGCTTTCCCGTAACTGCTTGGGGAATCAAAAAGTATATCCACTGCAACATGACGCGCCCCAGCTTGAATTAATTTGTTGATGGCTTCCCCGTATACTTTGCGTTGAAAGGGAAATGACTTCAGGGGTTCTAAATAACCGTACTCAATCGGATCTATTTGATAAGATTGCTTGGGAAACAATAATGAATCATCATCTATTGCCAAGATGACAACATCTTTTGGCGGATTTACCTTTCCTCGCAGCAGATAAAAAAAGCTTTCTGCTTGGAATTCTAGCCAATAATTTAAACCAGCACCAGAAGCCGCTAGAAATACAGCCCCCACAACCGAAGCACCACTAAGAATATGACCTAAACGTGCCATCATCTTAAATTGACGTGCCGTTACCGTAGAAGTGGCTTGTTTGGGAAACCTCAGCAGTTTCTTGGCAGCAGACACATATTTTTTAGTTGTGTTATATGTAGGTTCTTCTGCCATATTGTATTATTGGTTAATTTACGTAGAACAATGCCGTTCGGTTTACACATTACTTAGTGTAAGCTACCCTATCGATAATACTTAAACAAAAAGCTATACACATGAAGATATTATACTTTTATTAACTATCATCTGATGTTTCTTTTTATGGCGATAGTAAGATGATGAGATATTCCAGAATCAATACCATGAAGAGTACTTGGAGAAGGGGATTTCCTCAAATTAGCTTTATATAAAACATAAAAGGTAATTATCTCGCCATCTATATGGTTGTACGTAAAAGTATGTATATTTTATATTCCCGTTACCTGTAGCCTTGTCACTTTCCCCAGGGCAAAAGTAAATTAGGTAATAAGATCGTAAATTATTAAATTATTTTTACAAGCAAGCGATTAGTAGGCAACAATATTTTATTCAGTTCTATGAAGCGTTGCAATGGCTATTCTATACAATATCGAGTCTTGCCTTCTGGGTGGGTGATTCGATTAAACACATGCCCGATTAATTGCAGATGATTTCTTGTCTGAGACTGGGTACTCTATTATCTGTAGGTTATCGTTACAATTTTTTAATAATCATTGCTTTTTAGATACTCCGAAGCTATTAAGCGCCTCGAAGGCTTCTTTACTTTTCCCCAATCGCAACAGCCAGCATATGTTATTCAAAATCATAAAAACCATGATTATTCACTCAGAGGGTGCGATACTGCTCTGCATACTAAGGCTTGATAATTACTTACCTATTTAGGAGTAAACTTAACTAATATACAGTTAAAAATTCTGCTACTTAGTCAATTTTATTGGTAGATTTTGATTTCAGGGTGCCTATAGGCAAATTGAAGGTGAAAAACACTCTCAATTTGTTTTAACCACAGTTTATTGTTTTAGTCAATCTCCTTAATTCGGGGATGGTAGATAAAAGCTATACATGACAATATAATTTATATATTAGCGAATTTGTCATTTTATTATTGCTATAATCTATTGTTCAATCTAGATTCATTTATATTTAATGGTGTAATTTCCTATGGAAACTCATATGACTCGTCTGTCTATTTTTGTAGACGGAAATAATATGTTCTATGCTCAACAAAAGAATGGCTGGTTTTTCGACCCACGACGAGTATTAGAATACTTCAAATACGAGCAAATACATACAAATTTAATCAACGCATTTTGGTATACAGGCTTAAAAGACCCACAGGATCAACGAGGTTTTAGAGATGCTCTAATTAGTTTAGGATATACAGTACGAACTAAAATACTTAAAGAATATTATGATGATTCCTCCGGACGTTACTCTCAAAAAGCTAATTTAGATATTGAAATTGTTGTAGATATGTTTAATACAGTAGACCAATATGACCGGGTAATTTTATTTAGTGGAGACGGAGATTTTGAAAGAGCAATTGAACTATTACGCTCGAAAAACACTCATATAACTGTCGTATCTACAGAAGGAATGATAGCACGGGAATTACGTAATGCTACCGATAGATATATAGATTTAAATGAAATAAGAAACAGTATAGAAAAAACTGAAGCTTAATAATCTTTACAATTATTTAGAAAATTAATTACTAAAAAAAATTAAATTAGAAAGTATTGTTAGGCACAAGGAAAAAATCTACAAAAACAGGGTTATGAAAACAAATCCAGAACGAATTATTATTTTTGATACTACACTCCGCGACGGAGAGCAATGTCCGGGGGCAACTTTAAATATCGATGAAAAACTAGCGATCGCCAAGCAGTTAAAGCGTTTGGGGGTAGACATCATCGAAGCGGGTTTTGCTTTTGCAAGTCCTGGAGATTTTGAAGCTGTTAATAAAATTGCTCAAACAGTAGGTACAGAAGATGGTCCGGTAATCTGTAGTTTGGCAAGAGCAATTAAAAACGATATTAAAGCCGCAGCCGAAGCGATAAAGCCAGCAGCTAAAGGAAGAATTCATACTTTTATTTCAACTTCTGATATTCACTTAAAATATCAGTTAAAGAAAACTAGAGAAGAAGTGCTGTCAATTGCTGAAGAAATGGTTGCTTACTCTAAATCTTTTATGGAAGATGTAGAGTTTTCGCCAATGGATGCAGTACGTTCCGATCCAGAATATCTTTACCAAGTATTGGAAAGAGCGATCGCAGCCGGAGCAACAACAGTTAATATTCCCGATACGGTTGGTTATACAACTCCCAGCGAATTTGGAGCTTTAATTAAAGGAATTACAGAAAACGTTCCCAATATAGATAAAGCAATTATCTCGGTTCACGGACATAACGATTTAGGTTTAGCAGTTGCTAACTTTTTAGAAGCAGTAAAAAATGGTGCCAGACAATTAGAATGTACCATCAACGGTATAGGAGAACGTGCCGGAAATGCAGCTTTAGAAGAGTTAGTAATGGCTCTCCACGTGCGACGACAATATTTTAATCCTTTCTTAGGACGAGATGTTGATTCGGAAGCAGCGTTAACAAATATTGACACCAAACAGATATATAAAACCTCTCGTTTGGTTTCCAATTTAACCGGAATGTTGGTGCAGCCAAACAAAGCAATTGTTGGAACAAACGCTTTTGCTCACGAATCCGGAATTCATCAAGATGGCGTGTTGAAAAACAAGCTAACTTATGAAATCATGGATGCCCAATCAGTTGGTTTGACAGAAAATCAAATCGTTTTGGGTAAGCATTCGGGAAGAAATGCTTTTCGTACCCGTTTGAAAGAATTGGGTTTTGAAATGTCAGATTCGGACTTAAACAAAGCATTTGTTCGATTTAAAGAAGTCGCCGACAAAAAGAAAGAAATTACCGATTGGGATTTAGAAGCACTTGCCAACGATGAAATTCAACAAACACCCGATTTGTTCAAATTGGAATTGGTGCAGGTTTCCTGCGGTAGTAATGCAAGTCCCACCGCAACCGTGACTTTACGCAACCCCCAAGGAGAAGAGTTAACCGATGCGGCGATTGGTACCGGACCTGTAGATGCTGTATACAAAGCAATCAACCGCGTGGTAAATGTACCGAATAACTTGATTGAGTTTTCCGTACAATCGGTAACTGCCGGTATTGATGCGATCGGTGAAGTTACTATCCGATTGAAGTACGAGGATAAGATTTATTCAGGGCGATCGGCGAATACAGATATTATCGTTGCATCCGCGCAAGCTTATGTAAATGCACTTAATCGCTTGTATGCAGCGGTACTGAGTAAGCGGAAGCAGGAAGTGAGTGCTTAGTAATAAAAAGCTGAAAATGAAGAAAGCCGGTATCTTTGAGATACCGGGTTTCTAGTTAGTAGGTTAGATTAGATACGAAAATAAAATTAAATTTGTAATTAACTTGTAGGGTGTGTTAAGGCTTTAGAAAGACCGCACCAGCAATTCAACATAAAATATTAAAACGGTGCGTTAGGCGCGAATATATATTTTGTCATAAGCCAAATTATCTGTCGCGCCATAACACACCCTACAATTAAAAATTTACACTTTTAATAAATTTCTCAATCGCTCGCAAATATGAGTTATTACCGGGTTTGTAAATCCGAAAATGTCCTGCTTGGGGAACTGTAAATAGTTGCTTTGGTTGGGGTGCAGAATCATATAACCGATGACTCATGTATGAAGGTACAATATTATCGGCGGTTCCGTGAATAAATAAAACCGGAACTTGCAATTTTTTAACTTTCTCAATTGAATTGAATCTTTGTGTTAGCAATAGATCGATCAAAAATATTTTTAACCAATCTTGCTGTTTGACTGTTTCAGCCATCGAAGTAAACGAACTTTGCACGATTAAACCACCCGCTTGAGGATGTTTAACGGCTAAATCGATCGCAACTGCTCCCCCTAAAGATTCTCCATAAACAATAATATCTTTTGCTCGGATGCGTCTTTTTTTGACAAGATAATTCCATGCAGTCTGAGAATCTTGATAAAGCCGCGATTCATTAGGATGTTGTTTACCTTTGCTTTCACCAAATCCTCGATAGTCAACAACTAAAACTGAAAATCCCAGTTGTCGCATTGCTTTAATTCTTGCTAAATAATTGTAGTAGCTTTTGTTGCCACCAGCGCCGCAAAAATAGAGGATTGTCTTGGGAGATGAAAGTATTTTTACGGGTTCGTTAGGAATTAAATTTATGTTTTCTTCGGTGGGTGCATCAAACCACCAACCATTTAAATATTCATTTTTACTGTTAGTAATAGAAATTCGTACTTCTTCGTAAGGTAAATTAAAATCTGGAGCAGTGGGAAGCATTTGCAATTCGAGTTTGGGACGAAATATCAAATAACGCTGCTGTAAATACAAATATAGTGAGAATGAAGAGTAAGATATTGTAGTAATTATTAAAAGGTTTAATAGCAGTTTGCGACGAAAAAAGGACAGATTCAAAGAACTTGCCACTGTAGTTTTCCCTATTGATCTATTCGTAAATATCTTCACAATAATATTTTAAGTTTCCGTAAATTTATTGGTTAAAAATGCTTTTTATTGTCATGGCATGATTATTTGTAAGTTTGTAGTAAGGATTTTAATCCTTGGATTAGAGGGAACCAATGCCCTTACTACTAACAAAGAATTATGATTTACTAATTATCTAAAATAATCTACTAATTCTTTTTTTAAAGTTTGTAGTAAGGATTTTAATCCTTGTTTTTAGGGAACCAATGCCCTTACTACGAACATAGAATTACCTGGGCTAATCTACGAATTCCTTGTTGAAGGTTTGTAGGATTAGAGGGAACCAATGCCCTTACTACGAACAATGAATTATCTGGGCTAATCTACGAATTCCCTCGGTAAGCTGTGTTTCTGTCAAATCGCCGTAACCAAAGATAAATTCGCCTTTGGGATGGTTTGCGAGATAATGAGGATTGGCAGACATCATCGCTACACCAACTTTTGCAGCTTTTTCAATAATCTCTTCGTCAGTTAAGTTACTTTTGAAACGCACCATGACGTGAATTCCAGCTTTTTCTCCTAATATTACGGCTCTTTTTCTAAAGTGTTTTTTTAAGACTTTTACTAAAGTTTGACGACGTTTATCGTATATCGATTGCATTTTTCTCAAATGACGTTCTAAATGTCCCGATTCGATAAACTCTGTAAGTACTTGCTGTTCTAAAATTGGTAAATGTCTGTCATTCAACCATTTTGCACGGGTGAATATTGCAACTAAACTTTTGGGAAGTACTAAATAACCGATTCGCAAGGATGGAAATAGTACTTTTGAAAAGGTGCCGATATAGAGTACCGAATCGCTTTTATCCAATCCTTGTAATGCGGGAATTGGTTTTTCACCATATCGAAATTCGCTATCATAATCATCTTCAATTATTAACCCTCCGGTTTGTTGCGCCCAATTTAATAATTCCAAGCGTCGCGGTAAGGATAAAATTGCTCCGGTGGGGAATTGATGGGAAGGTGTGACGTAAACTAAACGGATAATATTATCTTTAAAATTAGCTAATTCTTGTACTATTAAACCTGAATTATCTACTCTTACGGGTAATATTTTAGAACCTTGTGTTTCAAATATAATTCTTGCGCTTAAATAACCGGGATTTTCTATAGCTATGGTTTCTCCTGGAGAAATTAATAAACGCAAAATTAAATCGAGTGCTTGTTGGGTACCGTTGGTAATTAATATTTGTTCGGGTTTGCAGTTAACCGCACGGGAGCGAGTCAGATAATGTGCGATCGCTTCTCTTAAAGGTTGATAACCTAATGCTTCTCTGGAATAATCGAGCCAATTCAAGTTAGAATTACAGTAATATGATAGTAATCTACGCCAAATTTTGATCGGAAATTCGCTTAGTGCTGGTGTTCCATACCGAAAGTTTATTTGTAATTCTGGTTCCGCAATTCTAGGGACATTTTTTATATTAACTAAACTTTGTCCATATTGAGATAATTTAATTGGTAAAGGATTAATTTTTTCGATATTTTCAATTGGATTTGAGTTGATTAAATCGTCAGGAATTTGCTGACAAACAAAAGTACCACTACCCGTAACTGTTTCTAAATAACCTTCGCTTAAAAGTTGTTCGTAACTGGTGGTAACTGTAAAACGAGAAATTGACAGAGATTTAGCTAAAAAACGAGTTGAAGGAATTCGTTCCCCTGGTGTTAATCTTCCTGTGAGAATTGCTTGACGAAGTTGTTCGTAAACTTGTTGGTGTAAGGGTTTGGATGAATTGTTGTCGAGAGTTATTGCTAAATCCATAGGCAAATTTAAACTTTATCTTTCTCACTTTTAAACAATATCTAAATCTATAATTATAACCTTGGAATAGTCATAAGTCGGGTTTTTATAAAATTGTCTGGTTGTTACAGATACTTCCACATAAAAACCCGACTTCTCAACCGGAAAATTGTACAAACAAATATATTGATATTTTAAACAGTATTGATAGTAATTAAATTATCCTGTATTAGGTTTTTTAATAAAAGATAAATTACTAAAATAACAATATTTTTCTTTTAAAATTATCTATCTATAGTATTATAATTAATATTTTTTTTAATCTTTCTTGGGAAAGAAGTTTCATACCTAAACGATAAGTAAATTTTTGAATAGCAAACTGCGATAGGTTTGTGAAAAACAGAAAAAAACTAAATTTAGAGGTAAATACAATGGCACTAATTCGTTGGCAACCATTCCAAGAAATGACAGCTTTGCAACGGGATATGAACCGTTTATTTGATAGTCTATCTTCCACGCGAGACGAAGATATGATGCGGATGCAGCAAATGTCCTTTTCCCCTGCTGCGGAGATGGAAGAAACCGAAAATGGAATCAATCTAAAGATAGAAATTCCCGGTATGGAAGCTAAAGACTTGGATGTACAAGTCACCAAAGAAGCTGTAATGATAAGCGGGGAACGTAAATCGGAATCGAAGTCTGAAGAAAACGGTATGACTCGTTCGGAGTTTCGTTACGGTAGATTTAGCCGTACAATTCCTTTACCAACGCGGGTAGATAATACCAATGTCAAAGGCGATTATAAAGACGGTATTCTTAAGTTAGAGATACCCAAAGCCGAAGATGAAAAAAATAAAGTTACTAAAGTAAATATCGGTTCGGGTAATAACAGTTAACAGTTATCAGTTATCAGTTATCAGTTATTAAGAAATAGCTGGTAACTGGTAACTATACAATGCCCAATGCCCAATCCCCCATGCCCATTCACCGGAGGTGGGAGGTAGCCCAATGCCCCATTCCCAATTCCCAATCGTAAATAAAAATGGCAGCAAGTGATTTCAAAGATTATTATCAGGTTCTGGGTGTTAGTAAAAATGCGTCTCAGGATGACATTAAAAAAGCTTACCGGAAACTGGCGAGAAAATATCATCCAGATTTGAATCCCGGTGATAAACAAGCAGAAAATCGTTTTAAAGAGATTAACGAAGCTCAAGAAGTGCTTTGCGATCCTGAAAAACGGCAGAAATACGACCAATACGGGCAATATTGGCAACAGGGAGGTCAAACACAACAGCGATCGCAACCTGGTACTACTCCTAGAGGTGGAGTTGGTGTAGATGTTGGTGGCTATGATTTTAGTCAGTATGGCAGCTTTGATGATTTTATTGAAGAACTTATTAGGGGTAAAGCTGGTAAAGGTGGTGGCAGCAGAAGAAATTATTCTTATCGTACTTCCTCGGGTAGCGAGGGATTTAGCCAACCAGGGCAAGATGTAGAAGCAGCGATCGCACTTTCTTTTTCTGAAGCTTTCAATGGAGTACAGCAACAGTTTAAATTGGGCGATGAAGCCATTAAAGTCCGCATTCCCCCTGGAGCAAAACCTGGAAGTCGTCTGCGAGTTAAAGGTAAAGGACAAACTAGCCCTTTCTCCAATCAGCGAGGAGATTTATATTTAAATATAGAATTACAACCCCATCCATTTTTCAGTTTTGAAGATGATAATATCGTTTGCGAAGTACCGATTACCCCTCCCGAAGCAGCTTTAGGAGCCGAAATCCATGTACCAACACCCGACGGTAACGTTACCATGAAAATACCTCCAGGAGTAGATTCCGGTCAATCTCTGCGATTGCGCGGTAAAGGCTGGCGTAAACCCAAAGGAGAAAGAACCGACCAAATTGTCAAGTTAAAAATTGTTACGCCCAAAGAATTAACCGACAAAGAAAAAGAATATTACGAGAAAATCCAGCAAGAAAGTAATTTCAACCCACGCAAAGAGATGCAGGGATTTTAGATTTTGGATTTTAGATTTTAGATTTTGGATTGATAAGAAAAGAGCCGGAGTTATGAGTAGTGTGAGCATCTTGCTCGCTATTTAACTACCCCCTCTACCCCCTCTACCCCCTCTCCCCCCTCTACCCCCTCTCCCCCCTCTACCCCCTCCAGGTACTAACTTATGAGTCAAATATCCCGCGTCGTAGTTTCTCTTGAAGGAGAAAACTTAATCAGCTTCGAGCAAGCAGCCACAATTACAGAAACATCAGTTACGGTTATCGAACGCTTTACCAGCTTAGGTTTAATCGAGCCAGAAGGAGCAATGTTACGTTCCCAAGATGTAACTCGCATCATTCAAATTATTCGTTTGCGTCAAGATTTAGGTTTGAATTTAATTGGTGCATCAATGGTATTAGAAATGGCACAAGAAATAGCTCAATTAAAATCGCAAGTAGAAGCTTTGAGAAAAAACAGTGAGCAGTGAGCAGTGAGCAGTTAAAATAAACTTTGATTTTTCCCCATCTCCTTTCTTTCGCTATCTGCTAAAAATGCCGATTCATGGTAGTTAATTCAAAGTAAAGGTAACTCAATTAAAAATTCTGTTCCTTCTCCTAATTTTGAATTACAACTTAACTTACCTCGATGTTTTTCTACTACAATCGAATAGCTTGTTGATAATCCCAAACCCGTACCGCTACCGACGGGTTTAGTAGTAAAAAATGGGTCGAATATTTTATTTAAAACCGATTGACTTATACCTACACCATTATCAGCGATACTAATTAATATATTTTGGTTATCTTTTAATGAAGTGCTAATTGTTATTATTGGTTTGTCTTGCTTGTCTCGTAAAGCATCAATTGCATTACCAATAATATTCAGAAATACTTGATTTAATTCTGAAGCATAGCAGTTAACTTTTGGCAGTTGACTGTATTGTTTAATTACTTTAATTTCTGGATATTTGGTATTCTTAGCGAGTTTACTCTGCAAAATTAATAGAGTGCTATCAATTCCAGAATGAATATCAACAGGTTTAATTTCAGCTTCATCCAAGCGAGAGAAGTTTCGTAATGAAAGAACAATTTCACGAATGCGCTCTGCACCCGTTTTCATTGAATAAAGCAGTTTTGGTAAGTCTTCAATGATAAAATCGAGTTCTATCTCATCAACTTTTGATTCAATTTCCGGTAGAGGTTGAGAATATAGATTTTGATACAAATCAATTAATTCAATTAAAGATTCTGCGTATTGCGAAGCTGGTGTGAGATTACCGTAAATAAAGCTGATGGGATTATTGATTTCGTGAGCGATACCAGCAACTAATTGCCCCAAACCGGACATTTTTTCAGTTTGAATCAGTTGGGCTTGAGTGCGTTGCAGTTGTTTTAGCGATTGCGTTACTTCTTGGGTACGTTGTTCAACTTTTTGCTCTAAAGTATGAGAATAATCTTCTAATTTGCGATAAAGTTGGGCGTTTTCTAAAGAAATAGCAGCTTGAGTACAAAGTAAGTTGAGAATTTCAATCCGATTTTGTGTAAATGCACCAATCGTCAAGTTATTTTCTAGATACAGCAACCCAATTAATTTTCCTTGATTCAAAATCGGCATACACAGCAAACTTTTAGGTTGTTGCTGCTTTAAATAAGAGTCGGCGATAAAATCATTTTGGGTTGTTGCATCATCTAATAGAACAGTTTCTAAGCTACGTTTGACATAGTTAATTACGGCGTTGGGTAAATATTTGCTGTTTTCACATGGTAAATTTAGCAGCTTGATACTTTCTTCTGTATTAGCTACTGCTTTTAACATTAGGGTATTATTTTTAAGCAACACCAAAGCAGCTTTTTGCGCCCCTGCATTTTCTATTACTACTTGCATTAACTTGGAAATTAATTGTTCTAATTGAATTTCGCTTGATAAAACTTGTGTTGCTTTAAGAATACTGGCTAAATCAAGAGTTTCGTCTATAGAGGTGCTGCTAGTAAGATTTGTTTGGATAGTTTGGTGGCTTAAATAGCGGGTTTCGTTGATTTGAAAGCTATTTTGCGTTTGTAATATTGCACAGAGTAATTGAGGATAGCGTTTTTCTAAGTCGTTGGTTTTTGCCTTACTTCCCCAGCGAGCATAGCAGTAGTAAGCTTCTTGCATATAGGCGATCGCAACTTTTTCCTTACCCCAATCTAAGTAAAATTTGGCTGCAAGTTCGTTAGCAAGGGCAACTTCAAGGATGTATTCGCTAACTTTAGCTCCAGCAATAGCTTTATCGTATAGTTCAATTGCTTCGGCTTTTTTTCCCAAAACTCGGTATTTTTCGGCTTCTACTAAATCAACTTTATGTTGATGATTCATCGGTGCATAATTCGCCCAAAAATTGCGGAGTTGCGTTTGGTTTTGTTCTACTCGCTCAAATAATTCTGATGATTTTGATTGCGTATTCAAAGCAGCTAAAACAACCAAAGAATCATAGAAATAAAACGCAGGTTCAGCAACAGTGCCAACACCAGCTATTAAATAACGTCTGACTTCAACTGCATAATTTTGGGCTGATTCAATTTCATTAAATAAGTAGCAAAGCATCAGCTTATATAGATAGAAGACAAATAACCCAAAAAAGTCATGAGCTTCTATGAGTAAAGGTAGTAATGCTGCTTCTTGGAAGACTTCCCCGGATAAATTAGTTGGATACTTCGTAACGCAGAGTAAATTTAAAATAGATTGCCAATAAATTCGACAGTAATTAGCTGTTGTCAATTGATTTAATTGCACTAACGCATTGCAGTAGGCTTTTGTTTGCTGCTCCAAGGTGTTAAGGGGCACAGAACACCAAAAAGAATTGAGACAAAACAGGTGGGCATTATATCCGACATATTCGGGCTTTCCAACTTCTAGCGCAGCCGCATAACCCTCTTGCAACAGCGGTAGCGTTTTTTTGATGTGAGATTTGCGGTGTATGATGAATACCCCCACCACATTTAATATCTCTGGTTTGACAGTTTTTGCATCCAGTTTGGAGACAACTTCAAGTGCCAATTGACCAAACTTTACTCCCATATCTACATTTTTCAGCATATCGCAAGCAATGATGGCATAAGCAGCATAAGCCAAGGCTGAAGCATCGGTATTACCATATTGAATCGATAGCTTGAGTGATAAGAAAACCAGTAATGTAATCAAGGGAGAACCAGACATATAAGCGGCTGGGATTATGCTATTAGCAATCTGGATAATAGCGATTTTTTCAAAATTAGTCATTCTGGGAAGATTAATCAAGTCTTCTATTTCCCTATCCCCAATCAGTTCTCCAACTTCTGTAATTCTGCGCTGTATATCTTCGGGTGTCGGTGTTTCGGGGAAAGTTACACTAAATTGTTCTAAAAGCTGTAGAGCTATAACAATTGCTTCGGGTAACTTGTTCCCAGAGATATTATATTGAATTCTAATTCGGTAAACATTGACCTTTTCAAGTAAAGAGTTTGCTTTTTCAATAACTTTCTCAATCAACTGTTCCATTGCTTCAAAATCACCGCAGAGCAAAGCCAACTCTGCCCCCAATTCATGAAACGCTAAACTCATTTCATATTCCCACAGCCAAGCATTTTCGCCTAGCAAAGATAATCCAATGCTGGCATATTCGCGTCCAACTTGATAGGCGATCGCACTTCTGGCTTTGCGACAAGCAATAAGATTAAGTTGAGCTAGTTCGGTGCGTTGTTTTTGCTCTGTAATTAAATCCGTTCCATAGTTTAATTGATTGACTATTTCAAAAATGCGGTTTTCTCTGGTTTCTAAAGATATTTCTTGCAGCAATAATTGACCAATTTTCAAGTGAGTTGCTTGTTTTTGTTTTTCAGGAATCAAGGAATAAGCTGCTTGTTGAACTCTGTCATGGAGAAACTTATAGTTGACAACTTGTTGAAGCAAGTTAGTTTGTATTTCCTCTTCAAGATAAAACTTGTAAACCTCACTTTGCGGTAAAATCAAACCGAACTGTAAAGCTTTCCATAAATCTGTTGCAGTTTCAGCTTCAGATTTTTGACAGACGATCGCCAAAGTTGATAAATCAAATTGATTGCCAATACAAGCAGCCAATTTCAAAATATTTTGCGTTGATTCTGGCAACTTTTGTAACTGCAATGCCATAAATTCAACAACATCATCAGTCAGCGCTAAAGCTCTTACCTCGGCAATATTGCATACCCACGAACCCGCATTAAAGTCAAACTTAATTAAACCATCTTCATAGAGTGCTTTCAAAAATTGCGTACTAAAAAATGGATTACCTTGAGTTTTTTGGTAAACCAATTGCGTCAGCGGTTTTGCCATCAAAAGCGAGCAATTAAAAGTATCGGCAATCAGTTGATTTAAGCTTTCTAACTCTAACGGTTTTAATGTAATTGTATTAATTATCGCTTCAGAAGAAGTAATTTCTTGCAAAGTTAACATCAAAGGATGAGCCGGGAAAACTTCATTATCTCGGTAAGCACCGATTAATAATAAATAACCAGTTTCAGACACGCTCATCAGCAACTGCATTAACTTCAAAGATGCCGAATCAGCCCACTGCAAATCATCTAAGAAAATAACTAAAGGATGTTCTTTAGTAGTAAAAACTTGAATAAACTTTTGAAATAATAAATTAAATCTATTTTGCGCCGCAGTACCCGACAATTCCGGTACAGATGGCTGTTTATCAATTATCTTTTCTAATTCGGGAATAACATCAATAATTACCTGAGCGTTATCTCCTAAAGCCTGTAAAATTTTGTGTTTCCAGCTTGACAATTGAGCATCAGCTTCACTCAATAATTGTCCCATTAAATCCCGAAAAGCTTGTACAAAAGCGTCCAAAGGAATATTACGATTAAACTGGTCAAATTTTCCTTTAATAAAATAACCGTGTTGTTTAACAATGGGTTTTTGAACTTCATTGATTACCGCAGTTTTACCAATACCAGAAAAACCAGCGACTAACATTAATTCCGCTTTCCCCTCGTTCCCCTCGTTACAAGGAACCCTTGCCTTGTAATGCATTTTTGGAGGCTCTGCCTCTAGCAAATCACGAGGCGGAGCCTCTGGATAGGCATTCCCTGGCTCTTCCTGGGAACGAGAATTAACACCAGCAACTCTATTAAATGCAGCTAATAAAGTTTCAACTTCTTTTTCCCTACCATAAAGTTTTTCAGGGATTATAAATCTGTCACAAATATCTCTTTGGGCAATTGCAAAATCTATTTTCCCTTTTTCTTGAAGTTGTTTTAAACAAATTTCTAGATTGTATTTTAATCCCAAAGCACTTTGATATCTATCTTCGGCATTTTTCGCCATCAACTTAATGACGATATCTGATAAAACCCTAGAAATCTCTTCACTGCTAACTGCTAACTGATAACTGTTAACTGAAGCAGGTTGTTTCGCAATATGACAATGCACCAATTCCATCGCATCATCCGATTGAAAAGGTAACTCTCCCGTCAATAATTCAAACAAAGTTACACCGAATGCATAAAAATCAGCCCGGTAATCAATTCCCCGGTTCATTCTTCCAGTTTGCTCTGGTGATAAGTATGCAAGCGTCCCTTCTAAACTATTGAAACTTTTGATTTCTTGGATTTCCTTGGGTAGCAAAGATGCAATACTAAAGTCAATTAATTTAACTTGTTTTTCGGGATTAATTAAAATATTGGCAGGTTTAATATCTTTGTGAATAACGCGATTTTGATGAAGATGGTGGAGAATATCGGTAATTTTAATTGCAATTAATAAAATATCTTGTAGAGAAGCGATATTTTCACCCAGCATATATTCGCGCAGGGAAACCCCACCAAATTCCATCACCAAAGCATAGCTATTTTGATAAGCTTCGAGACTGTAAAATTTTACAATTCCGGGAATATCTAAATTTTTAGCAATTGTGTATTGATTGCGAAACTGTAGCAATTCGTTAAAATCTGGAAATGGATTTTTGAGTAATTTGATAACTACAGGTTTGCGATCGCCTTCTCGAACTGCTCGATATACCAAGGTTCTCGAACCGTTGTAGAGTTGTTCTTTAATCTGATATCCGGAGATGTTAACCATGCTGCTAAATCCTGTAAGCTTATGGATTTAGTATTCCCAAATCATTTTAAGAATAATCATAATTATGAGGTATGCATCGAAATACTTGCTTCAATTCGCGAATAATCGATGCTCTATTTACGATTCGATAGGTAACTCAATTACAAAATCAGTTCCTTCCCCTAAGTTTGAATTACAACTGAGTTTACCAGCGTGGGTTTCTTCGACAATTTGACGTGCGATCGCCAATCCCAAGGAAACTGAATTAAATCAAATATATAAAAACATAAAAAAATTGTAGAAATGGCTTTAAAACCTCCTCTACAATCTTTTTTTATCAAACATTCAATTAACTATTACACTTTAACAGCTTCAGCTTTCTTGACAGGTACATAAGGCTTTTCTGCGCCTTGAGCTAAATATTCTGCAAGCTGAGATTCGATTTGTTCGCGGACAATTTGACGATATTCCAGAAAATGTTCGTTGTGGGCGCAGGTTGATAAATAATGTTCAAAGACTGCGGGGTTATGCTTGAGAATACCGAATAAATGATGCCAGAATTTCCAGCGAGTTTCGCGTTTAATACCTTGTCGCCAAATAACAGTTGCAAGTGCTTTCACTACAATCCATTCTGGTTTTTTGCCAGGTGCTTTCCAACTTGGTTTACCCATCATTAAAAAGCAGCGATAGGTACGATCTAAATAAGCTATCGGGTCATATAAAGCACAAAATGCTTCAATATATTCCCTGCCAATATCTTGTAGCGGACGAGTCGGAATAAAATTCATTAACGTGGTTTGGTTAATGTTTCCATCCTGAGCTTCGCGCATTCTGCCTTCTTTTTCTAAACGATGCCATAATGCAGTGTTGGGTAACGCTTGCAACATCGCGAAAGTTGTAGAAGGAATCGCTGCTTGTTCGGCAAAACGGACAATGCGATCGCCTGCTCCAGATTTTTCGCCGTCAAAACCAATAATAAAGCCAGCCATCGGACGCAAACCCGCTTTAATAATAGACTCTACGGATTCAACCAGGGAATTGCGGGTATTTTGAAACTTCTTTGTTAGCTGCAAACTATCTTCATCTGGTGTCTCAATCCCCAAAAATACCGCAGCAAAACCACACTCAACCATCAATTCCATCAATTCTGGATCTTCTGCTAAATCAATTGAGGCTTCGGTATCAAAGCGGAATGGATAATCATGTTCTTTCATCCATTCTTTTAACTCAAGCAGCAACAGCTTAACGTTGCGTTTGTTGCCGATAAAGTTATCATCCACCATGAACACACCCCTGCGCCAACCCAATTCATACAAACAATCTAATTCAGCTAACAGCTGCGCTGGGGTTTTGGTGCGGGGTTTGCGTCCGTAAAGTACGATAATATCGCAGAATTCGCATTGAAAAGGACAACCGCGAGAAAATTGCACCGACATCATGTCGTAAGCATCTCTTTCCAACAAGTCGAAGCGAGGAATGGGTGTTGAAGTCACATCTGGTTTTTCTGTAGCGCGAAATACACCGCTTGTTCTACCAGCTTGTACCGCTTCGACAAACATTGGTAAAGTAATTTCCCCTTCATCAAGGATGAGAAAATCTGCTCCAGCTTCTTGGGCTACTGCGGGTACGGAAGTTGGATAAGGACCACCAACTGCAACTAATTTACCATGTTGTTTTGCAGTTTTTATTTGGTCGCATAAGTCTTCTTTTTGCACGATCATTGCAGATAAAATTACCATATCTGCCCATTCCCATTCGGCTTCCGTGACAGAGCGAATATTGCGATCGACTAATTTAAATTCCCATTCCTGGGGTAAAATTGCGGCTACAGTCGCTAAACCTAAAGGTGGCAATAAAACTTTTTTATTTACCAACTCTAAAATTTTTTCATAAGACCAAAAAGTTTTTGGAAATAAAGGATAAATTAATAAAACTCGCATTGCTCTACACTTCCCTTCAGCTTTTTACAACTGACTAAGTTTTCTTCGTAAACTGACTCTTTCGGGAATTACATACAAATTAATGTATTTATCTCTACTCCTATATCTTGCACCTCGACGAGAAACGCGGTTTCTTTGTGCCTTTACTTAGATAGTGCAAGATGTGCGAGCTATACCGGGATAATAATCAAGTATACTTCGTATAAAAAATACATGGTAATTAAATATTTTTACTAATTTACATCAAATCTTCTCTATGTTAACATCAGCAATTTTATTTACGTCGAATCATAATCTATTTATTAGATTGATAAGAGTGACAGGGAATAGGGAACAGAAAATCTCTGCGATTGTAAAATATAGATGAAAACCGCAAAATCTCTTTTTTATGACTTCAGAATCCCAGATTGAAAAAGATAAGTCACAAGCAAGTAGCAATGCAAAGAACGATTCAGAGACAGACAGCGAAAAGATACTATGTCCCCATTGCAAGCGCACCGCTACGAATGGCATTAAATGTAAAGGGATTTGTGTTGCCGATAATGATTATTAAGGAGTAGGCAACGGGGATTATTTTTATAGCAATCCGGCTCAGCAGTTGTAAAAAAATTACGCTTATTTATATCTATAAAGTAGTGCGAGCAAGATGCTGTCCTAAGAGGACACGCTACGCGAACGTATTACTTCAAATTTTATGAATTATTATTGCCAGCGAGCAAGATGCTGTCCTAAGAGGACACGCTACGCGAACGCACTACTTCAAATTTTATGAATTATTATTGCCAGCGAGCAAGATGCTGTCCTAAGAGGACACGCTACGCGAACGCACTACTTCAAATTTTATGAATTATTATTGCCAGCGAGCAAGATGCTGTCCTAAGAGGACACGCTACGCGAACGTATTACTTCAAATTTCACGAATCATTTAGGACTGCTATAGTAAAAGTTTAATCTAAAATCCAAAATCCAAAATCTAAAATCAATTAATAGGTAGTTCAATTACAAACTCAGTTCCTTCTCCTAAAGTTGAGTTACAGCTGATTTTACCATTGTGAGTTTCTTCGACAATTTGTTTAGCAATAGCCAATCCCAAACCCGTACCTTTACCGACTTCTTTAGTAGTAAAAAGATTATCAAATATACGTTCTCGAATTGACTCTGGCATCCCCGAACCATTATCTTGGATGCGAATAAAACAAGAACGTCGATCGGTAGAGACAGAGGTGTTAATAGTTATTTTGTGAGGGTTTTCTTGTATTTCGGCGAATGTTTTTCCCTCATTTGTCATGTCTAAAGCATCTATCGCGTTGGCAATGATATTCATAAATACTTGGTTTAACTGTCCCAGAAAACACTTTACAGGCGGTAATTCACCGTACTCTTTGATAACTTCAATTGCCGGACGTTTATCGTTAGCTTTGAGACGATATTTTAAAATTAAAATCGTGCTATCAATACCTTCATGAATATTGCAAGCAACTTTTTGGGATGTATCTGCTCTAGAAAAAGTACGCAAACTGGTACTAATATCTTTAATTCTTTGTGTTGCTAACCTCATAGAATCTAACAGCTTTGGTAAATCCTCAGTGATAAATTCTAAATCAATATCTTCGGCGTTTTCTATAATTTCTTCTTCTGGAGTCGGATAATTTTCTTGATAGCATTCTATATGAGCAAACAAATCTTTAATATAATCTTCTGCATTGCTGATACTACCTTTGAGAAATCCAATCGGGTTGTTAACTTCGTGGGCTACTCCAGCAACTAAATTACCCAAAGTTGCCATTTTTTCATTTTGCACCATTTGTAATTGGGCTTGGTTTAGTTCTTGTAAAGCTTTTTCTAACTCTTGCGATTTCTGATTTATAGCTGATTGTGCAGCAATGCGATCGCTAATATCTAAAGTCATCGAAACACCACCACAAACCTCACCGTTAGAGTTAAGCATAGGAGCGTTGAACCACTCACAACTAATGCGCCGACCGTCTTTTGTTAAGTTTTCATTTATTCCGTGCGATCCCCCACGTTGAGCTAATATTTCTGTAGTCACCTCATCCACGAAACCATGATACTCTTCGGGAATAATATAGCGTAAATGCCGACCTAAAATTTCTTCGGCTCGATAGCCAAAAATTTTCTCTGCTGCTGGGTTCCAAGACTCAAACTTAAAACTAGTATCCCACTCAATTACAGCTACAGGTGTTTGCTGAATAATTAATTTTAATCGTTGTTGAGATTGTTCTAACCGATGAGATTTTTCTCTTTCTTGTGCGTGAAGTCGGGCATTTTCTAAGGAAATAGCAGCTTGAGTACATAACACATTAATTACTTCCAATCTTTCCGGTGTAAATGCACCTTTGATTAATTTATTTTCCAGATACAGCAACCCGATTAATTTACCTCGATCTAAAATCGGCGTACATAATAAACTTTTGGGCTGCTGCTGTATTAAGTATTCGTCTCTCGCAAAATCATTTTCAACTTTGGCATTATCTAGCACAACAGTTTTTAAACTACGTTTGACATAATTTATAACTGTATTGGGAATATCGCTGCTGGTTTCGTATGGTATTGATAAGTGAGTTACACCATTATCTTTAGTAGCTACAGCTTCTAAATTTAGAATATTTTCTTTAAGAAAAACTAAAGCAGCTTTTTCTGCTCCAGCATTTTCGATTACTATTTGCAGTAAAGTTGAAATTAACTCTTCTAATTCAATTTCTTTCGATAAAGCCTGTGTTGCTTTGAGAATGCTGGCAAAATCTAAAGTTTCACAAACGCTGCTGCTCGAACGACTTGTTTGGATAGTTTGATTTGTTTTGAAGTAGGTTTCGTTGATTTTAAAGCTGTATTTTTGCGCTTGTAAAATTGGTGCAAGTAGATGGGGATAGCGTTTTTCTAAGTCATCGGTTTTAGCTTTGGCTCCCCATTTCGCATAACAGTAATAAGCTTCTTGCATATAAACTTGAGCAACTTTTTCTTTACCCCAATCGAGATAGAATTTGGCTGCGAGTTCGTTAGCTAAAGCTTCTTCCTGAAGGTATTCATTGGCTTTTGCTCCAGAAATGGCTTTATCGTATAGTTCGATTGCTTGAGTTTTTTGTCCTAATACTCGATGTTTTTCTGCTTCAACTAAATCTACCTTATGCTGGTGATTCATTGGAGCATAATTTGCCCATTGCTGTTGCAGTTGCGCTTGGTTTTGTCCAACTTGCTGCAATTCTTCTGATGTTTGTGGAGATTTTAGACTTAATGCTGCAAGAATACTCAAAGAATCATAGAAGTAAAATATGGGTTCACCAATGGTTGCACCACCAGCTATTAAATAGCGTCTGACTTCAACACTATGGCTTTTAGCTAATTCAATTTCTCCAAACAGATAGCAGAGCATTAGCTTATATAAATAAAAGAAAAATATCCCCAGTAATTCACGAGCTTCGAGCAATAAAGGCAAAAATTCTGTTTCACTAATTACTTCCCCAGATAAAATACTCGGATGCGGTGCAAAACCTAGTAAATTTGAAATAGATTGCCAATAAATTCGACACCAATTAGCTGTTGTCAATTGATTCAATTGCAATAAAGCATTAGTGTAAGCTTTCGTCTCTTGCTCCAAGTTCGTAAGGGGCTGACTGCACCAAAAAGAGTAGAGACTGTACTGCTGGGCTATATTAGCGAATAGGTAGTTGCCAACTTCTAGCGCAGTTGTATAACCTTCTTGGGCAAGCGGTAGGATTTTTTTAATATGAAATTTGCGGTGTAAAATGAATAACCCTACCGCATCGAATACCTGTGGTTTGACAGCTTTAGCATCCAGTTTAGAAACCAATTCAACTGCCAAGTCACCAAACTTTACCCCCTTCTCCACATCTTGCAAAAGCCTACAGGCAAGGATACCAAAACAGGCATAACCAAAAGCAGAATCAGGTATATTACCGTATTGAATAGATAGCTTGACTGACAAAGCAATCAGCAATGGAAACAAGGGAAACCACACAGTTGAGCGGATGGTATAACGCTATTAGCAACCTGCACGATGGCGATTTTTTCTTTATCCGTCATCTGGGGTAGGTTAACCAACTCTTCAACCCTGTCTCCAATCAGTTCGCCAATCTCTACAATACTTTGTTGAATATCATTCGGAGTCGGAGTTTCGGGAAAGCTGACACCCAATTTTTGTAACAGTTGTTGAGCAATATTAATAGCTTCAATCAATTTATTCTGAGAAACATTTGCTTGAATTATGATGCGGTAAACACTGACTTGTTCTAGTAAAGAATTGGCTCGTTTGATAACCGTATCAATTAACTGTTCCATCGTCTTAAAGTCACCGCTTAAAAAAGCTAATTCTGCCCCTAAGTCATGGAATGCAAGACTCATTTCATATTGTTGCAGCCAAGCATTTTCCCCCAGCAAAGATAATCCGATACTGCTATATTCAGAACCTGCTATAGAGGCGATCGCACTTCTAGCTTTGCGACAAGCAATAAGATTAAGTCGGGCTAATTCGTCGCGTTCTTTTTGCTCGTTAATTAAAGTAATACCATAGTTTAATTGATTAACTAATTCAAAAATTCTGTCTTCTTTTGCTTCGGGAGAGATTTGTTCGAGCAGCAGTTTTCCAATGTGGTAATGGGTGGTTTGTTTTTGGTTTTCAAGAATCAAAGAATATGCAGCTTGTTGAACCCTGTCATGCAAAAATTTATATACAATATGCTCTTTTTGTAACCCAGTTACCCGCGTTTCCTCTTCAAGATAAAACTTATAAATCTCACTTTGCGGTAGAATCAACCCGAACTGCAATGCTTTCCATAAATCGGCAGCAGTTTCAGCTTCAGACTTTTGACAAACTATTGCCAATGTTGTCAAATCAAATTGATTCCCAATACAAGCCGCTAATTTCAAAATATTTTGCGTTGATTCGGGCAACTTTTGCAACTGCAATCCCATAAATTCAACAACATCAGCAGTAAGAGCTAAGGCTGTTACCTCGGTAATATCGCATTTCCAGGAACTAAAATTAAGATCGAATTTTATTAAACCATCTTCATGTAGAGACTTCAAAAATTGCGTGCTAAAAAATGGATTCCCTTTTGTTTTTTGATATACGAGTTGAGTCAGCGGTTTTGCTGTCAAAGGAAGACAATTTAAAGTATCGGCAACCAATTGATTTAAACTTTCTTCACTTAATGGTGCTAAGGTAATGGTATTAATTATTGCTTTTGATTTACTCACTTCCTCTAACATCAACATTAAAGGATGAGCCGCAAACACTTCATTATCTCGATAAGCACCAATTAATAATAAATATCCGCTTTCAGATTCGCTCATTAGCAACTGCATCAAATTCAAAGATCCAGAATCAGCCCATTGCAAATCATCCAAGAAAATAACTAAAGGATGTTCTTTGGTAGTAAAAACTTGAATAAACTTTTGAAATAATAAATTAAAGCGATTTTGAGCAGCAGTACCCGATAGTTCTGGTACGGGTGGTTGTTTCCCAATGATTTCTTCTAATTCGGGAATAACATCAATAATAACTTGCCCACTTTCACCCAAAGCTTGTAATATTTTGTGTTTCCAACCTGACAATTGAGCATCAGTTTCCGTTCTTAATTGTCCCATCAAATCCCGAAAAGCTTGTACAAAAGCGTCCAAAGGAATATTACGATTAAACTGGTCAAATTTACCTTTAATAAAATAGCCGCGCTGTTTAACTATCGGTTTATGAACTTCATTAACAATTGCAGTTTTACCAATACCCGAAAAACCTGCTACTAGCATTAATTCTGTTTTCCCCTCGTTACAAGGAACCCTTGCCTTGCAGGGCATTTCAAGAGGCTCCGCCTCCTGGTATAGAGGCAGAGCCTCATGATATGCATTCCCTGGCAGAGCCAGGGAACGAGAAGTGATACCAGCAACTCTGTTAAATGCAGCTAATAGTTTTTTGACTTCGCTTTCTCTGCCATAAAGTTTTTCAGGAATAATAAATCTGTCACAAATATCTCTTTGGGCAATTTCAAAATCTTCAATCTTTCCCGTATCTTGAAGTTGTTTTAAACAAATTTCTAAATCGTACTTTAATCCCAAAGCACTTTGATATCTATCTTCGGCATTTTTCGCCATCAATTTCATCACGATATCTGATAAAACGTGAGGAATCTCTTGTCCCCTCTCCTTACTAAGGAGAGGGTTAGGGTGAGGTTTATTCATAGTTGGTGGTTGTTTGGCAATATGACAATGCACCAACTCCATCGCATCATCCGACTTAAAAGGTAATTCTCCGGTGAGTAATTCGTAAAAAGTTACCCCCAAAGAATAAAAATCAGTCCGGTAATCAATTCCTCGATTCATTCTTCCAGTTTGCTCTGGAGATATGTAACTTAAAGTCCCTTCCAAGACATTAGCATTTAGGACAGTTTGAGTTTCTTTTGGAAGTAAAGAAGCAATACTAAAGTCAATTAATTTAACCTGTTTTGTTTCGGGATTAATTAATATATTGGCAGGTTTAATATCTTTATGAATTATTCTATGACGGTATAAAATGTCTAATATATCGCACAGGGAAATTGCTATTTTCAGAAATTCCTGTAGAGACGCAATATTATTGGTAAAATATTCACTCAGAGAAATTCCTCCCATGTCTTCCATTACCAATGCATAGCCATTTTGGTAATTTTCTAAGCTATAAGTTTGGATGATTCGTGTGTAGTTGAGATTTTTAGCAATGGTGTACTGATTGCGAAACTGCACCAACTCGCTGAAACTAGGGTAAGCATTTTTTAGCAATTTGATAACTACAGGTTTTCGATCGTTTTCTCGAATCCCTCGGTAAACCTGGGTTCGAGAACCGTTGTAGAGTTGTTCATTAATGTGATATCCAGGAATGCTAATCATACTTTTATCCTTGACACTTCCGGATTTAGTATTCCCAAATCATTAAAAAAAATTCACAATCAAGGTCAAAATCTTTATATTTCCCTTGACAAAAGGTGCCATTAATGAGTCAGCTATCAAAACAGTTCCTTTCTCCGAGTTATAGAAAATCTATCTTTACTATCAAAGTGGACTGGTACTAAATCATAAAATTGGCTCTTGTAACCAACCACTATATAAATTACGCTGTTATTTAGTTCGACAGTGATTATCTGGAGGCTGAATATGCCCCATGTAGCCAGAATTTGCATCTATCCAATCAAGTCACTTGATGGGGTGGAAGTTAGACAAGCAAGGGTTTTGCAGAGTGGTGCCTTGGAGTGCGATCGCCAATTTGCTATTTTTGACAAGCAAGGTAAGTATGTCAATGCTAAACGCTATGCCAAAATTCATTTATTGCGCTCAAAGTTTGATTTAGAAAATAAAATTGTGTCGCTGCAAATTCAAGGTAGCGAGATAGAAGAAAGTTTTGATCTAGAATCAGAAACACCACGTTTAGAAGCTTGGTTAAGCGAGTTTTTTGGTTTTACCGTTAAATTACGAAAAAACTTAATAACAGGCTTTCCTGATGATACCGTTTCACCGGGACCAACTATAGTTAGTACTGCCACTTTAAAAGAAGTTGCTTCCTGGTATTCAGACTTAACAGAAGACGATATCCGTCGTCGAATGCGTACCACTATAGAAATAGATGGAGTCCCCGCATTTTGGGAAGATAAATTGTTTTGTGAAAGCGATCGCGTTGTTAATTTTAAACTTGGGAATCTGCAATTTGTAGGCGTAAATCCCTGTCAGCGCTGTATTGTTCCGACTCGAAATGCAGTTACAGCAAAAGTTAATTCAGATTTTCAGAAAACATTTATCAGTAAACGTAGAGATTTACCAGAGTGGGTAAATAAATCTCGTTTCAACCATTATTATAAGCTGGCTGTAAATACTCGATTAGCCGAGGAAGAAGTTGGCAATCAAGTTATTCAAATCGGTGATGAATTGAGTGTTTTGTAGGGTGCGTCACGGCACGAAATAATATCAAAGTAAAACAAATATCTGAGCTTTGCCGTAACGCACCATCATTGGATTAAAAAACCGCAGAGACGCTGAGTACGCAGAGGAAGAAGAAAGAGAGTTAAATGTATAAAGAGATAAATATCGATATTAGAGAAACAACTTCAAAGGAAGATTCAATAATTGCAGAGCATTTTTATCGAATGTGGTTAGATATTGGTGTTTCTAAAAACTTTATCAAACCCAATCACTGTAACCTGACTTTAGAGTTTATTAAAGAAGCTCGTCAAAACTTATTTTACAAAGGTTTTGTTGCTGAAATTGATAATCTAGTTGTCGGCTCAGCAAGTTGTCAACTTTTTACAGGTTTATATTCACTAATCCTAGAAGAAGAATATCGCAAATACGGATACATTTGGGGCGTTTACGTCGAACCTTCTCATCGTAGAAAAGGAATAGCCAAACAATTAACTAACGCTACAGTTGAGCATTTGAAATCTATCAATTGTACTAAAGCTATTTTAAATGCATCGCCAGCAGGAAAACCCGTTTATGAAAACTTAGGATTTTCACCAAGTAACGCAATGCAATTAGATTTAACTTAAATCTTTTTGTTCGTAGTAAGGGCTTCAGCCCTCTTCATGCTTAGTATAGTCATTTCTGCGGTGAAAATAAGTGATTAGTAGTGGGAGCATCTTGCTCCCTCGCTACAATGTCCCCAAGATGCTCCTACTACGCAAATTACTTTGAAAGAATATACAAACCAAAAAACCATGACTACTTCCAACAACGAAACAAATCAACAACTTACCCCCACCCAACGCAGCAAAATTAAAAGAGTACCAAAACGCGGTAATTATGAAACTCAAACTATTTACAACATTTTAGATGAAGCATTAATTTGTCACGTTGGATTTACCGCAAACAATCAACCCTTTGTAATTCCCACAGCTTACGGAAGAGTAGACGATAAACTTTATATTCACGGCTCACCCGCGAGCAGAATGTTGCGTAATTTAACTCAAGGTATCGAAGTATGCGTAACGGTGACTTTATTAGATGGATTAGTATTAGCACGTTCCGCATTTCACCACTCAATGAATTATCGTTCGGTAGTAATATTCGGTACGGCGACATTAGTTAATAATATTGAAGAGAAAATGGAAGCACTGCGAGCCTTTACCGAACACGTTATACCGCAACGTTGGCAAGAAATACGTCAGCCAAATAAACATGAATTGCAGGGAACGATGGTACTTTCTCTACCTTTAACAGAAGCGTCTGCAAAGGTGCGTACTGGTAATCCTGTAGATGATGAAGCAGATTACAATTTACCAGTATGGGCGGGTGTTTTACCGTTGCAGATGATTCCAGGTAAGGCGATCGCCGATGAGCGTTTGATTGAAGGTGTTGAAGTTCCCGGTTACGTGCGTAATTATGCCCGTAATCAACCAAAAACCACATCCTCATAAAGTGCGCTCATCTCCACTTCAAAATTAATACTTTGCAGTTGAAAAGATTTATCCCCAGAAGCATAAAACTGTAATACCCAAAGCCCTTCATGATTACGGCGAAAACAATCAACTCGCTGACGTTTGGCATTAATTAAAACATATTCTTGAAGGGTTTCTAATTGTTGATAATTCTCAAATTTGTCACCCCTATCAAATGCTTCTGTAGAATCGGATAAAACTTCCACAATTAAACAAGGGAATTTCTTTTCTTGTGTATTTTCCCTATCCCTTTCGTCACACGTTACCATCACATCTGGGTAATAATATCGATTCAGTTGTTCAATCCGAGCTTTCATATCCGAGATGAAAACGCGACAACCCGAACCCCTTACATGACTTCGGAGAAGAGCAAACAAGTTTCCGGAAACAGTCACGTGAGCATCGTTAGCACCAGCCATTCCATAAGCATAACCGTCAATATATTCGTGCTTGATATCGCTTTCTTGCTCCAGTAGCAGGTATTCTTCTGGAGTTATGTAGTTTTGCTGTGGGGATGCGACCATTTTTTTAATAAGCTTAGAGCAACTATTTTTATTGTAAGTATTTTGTGCAATGAAAACCACACAAAAAATATATCAAATTATTTATTCTATTTTATTAGCAATCTTAATTAGTTTAAGTAATATAGCTCCAGCCACAGCAGCAACATATCCTTATTATTTCTATTGGGATTTTATCAATGTAGATATTGATGTTCAAACTAATGGGGATATGCTGATTACAGAAAATCAAAAATACGTATTTACCAAACCCGGTAAAAATCAGCGATATCGCTATATACCTTTAGATAAAATCGAAGGGATATCTGATGTATCTGTATTTGAAGAAGATAAAAAAATTCCATTTGACACCGGAATTGAAAATAATAATTTCTGGATTAGATGGCAACACGAAATAAATCCACCAGAAGAACATCTTTTTACCTTAAAATATCGAGTTATCGGTGGTTTGTATTCTGAAGGTGAAAAATACGGAGTTTATTGGAAAGCAATATTTCCAAAACGTAACGCCTCTATTAATAAAGCCAAAGTAAGAGTTACATTCCCAAAATCTTTTTCACGCAAAATTCAATCTTTTAGGAGTTATGATATACCAACTACAGCAAAACAAATAGATGAACATATTGTAGAATTTTTATCGACTGGAAGTATACCGCCTTATAGAGAAATCGAAGTTAAGGTTATTTTAGACAATGAATATTTAGGAGCAAATATTGAAGTTAGCGCATTTACGATATTTTCAGTAATTCTATTTTCTTTATCAATAATTTTAGTATTTCTATCCCCCTTCTTATTCTATTTTCTTTCCCCGCATTCTACTAAAGGAAATGGTACAAACTCCGGTGATGGCAGTAGTGCTGGAGGTAGCGACGGAGGAGGAGATGGAGGTGGTGGTGGCGGAGGTGGTGATTGATATACCCTTTCTCTCTATTAGATTTTACGATATTAAACATTAAACTGGTTTACTTTCCAAAGTTGCAAATGCATTAATATAAAATGTAATCACAAAAAGCCCCCCTTGTTAAGGGGGGTTGGGGGGATCTAAATGTCTGAAGAAAAAACAGTCAACCTACCGTACTTCGACGCACTACTTAAAGACTTTCAACAAGGTAAAACAGAAATAATTCAAAGCTTTGGAAATCACGTCCACTGGGGTTACTGGGAAAATCCAAATACAGCAGATGGTTCCATAGAAAACTTTACTCAAGCAGCAGAGAAATTATCTCAAAAAGTATACAATTTCGCTAAAATCACAGATAATATGCGCGTTTTAGACTGCGGTTGTGGCTTCGGTGGAACAATTGCCAGCTTAAATAATCGCTTCAATAATATGCAGCTAACCGGATTAAATATTGACTCGCGACAATTAACAAGAGCTAAAGAACAAATTCAACCTCGTGCCCAAAATCATATTGAATTTATCGAAGGAAATGCTTGCGAATTACCCTTTGAAGATAATTCTTTTGATGCAGTACTTGCTGTGGAGTGTATATTTCATTTTCCCAGCCGAGAGCGCTTTTTTCAAGAAGCATCGCGAGTTCTCAAACCGGGGGGAATGCTTGCTCTGAGCGACTTTGTACCCAGACAAATAATTAAACCCATCATAAAAGCAGGTTCAGAGTTAGCAAAAGATACTTTATTAAAAACCCTCGGAGAGGTGGATCTTAATTTTAGCCTTAGTAATTATCGCAAATTATCGAAAAATACAAATTTTACAACTTTAATAGAAGAAGATATTACCCGCAATACTTTACCAACCTATTCCCTGGTACGAAAATTGCAAAAGAAAGAAGATAAAATAATTAATTTTGCCGAAAGAGTAAGCCGTTGGGGAATAATTCGTTATTTTATTTTGTCTTATAAAAGTATAAAAACTAATTAAAATACCTCTTCTCTTCAATTCTTCATTAACAAGCTGCTCCTCATCTCTGAGTTTCCCATTACCTTTTTCTTGAATAAAAGCTTTAGAAATCAATATCTTTACCCCTTCCTCTCTTTGCGTAACTTCGCGTTAACCTCCGCGTACCTTTGCGTTTAAAAGATGGTATTTATTTTAATCAACCATTTTCCGGCTCACCAAAATCCATCCGAAAACTTAAAAATATCATAGTTGAAAATACTGAAGCACTCTGTGACTAATAAAAGCTATATTCAAAGCTCGGCATAAAAAGTGTGCAAGGAAAAGGGTGTATCTATCTACTTACTATGAATCAAGCCCAAATTCCATCTTGGCAGCAGGTTCGCAATACATTCCAACAAATTTGGGGCTATGAAGATTTCCGTCCACCCCAAGGCGAAATAGTCCAAAGTCTATTAGCAAAAAGAGACACATTAATTATTATGCCTACTGGCGGGGGTAAATCAATTTGCTTCCAACTTCCCGCTCTGTTACAAACTGGATTAACTTTAGTGGTTTCTCCCTTAGTAGCACTGATGGAAAACCAAGTACAGGAATTAAAAGAACGCAAACTCAAAGCTGCACTTTTACACAGTCAACTATCTTCTTCCCAACGTCGCCAAACTCTACAGGCTTTGGAAAGACAACAGCTAAGATTGCTTTACCTATCTCCAGAAACTTTACTTAGCCCTCCAGTTTGGGAAAAATTATCTCACCCAGAACTTGAAATTAACGGCTTAATATTAGACGAAGCCCATTGTTTAGTGCAGTGGGGCGATACCTTTAGACCAGCTTATCGAAGATTAGGGGCAGTAAGACCAGCGCTACTCAAGTCAAAAAGAAGAGGAACAAAAATAGCACTAGCCGCTTTTACCGCCACTGCCGACCCTTTAGCCCAAACTGTAATATCAGAAACTTTGCGATTACAGCAACCTGCTGTATTTAGACTGAATCCTTATAGAAGCAATCTTAACCCGAACGTCCGGATTATTTGGACACCACAAGGAAGACGGCAACAATTGTTAAAGTTTATTCACAAAAATCAACAAACAAGTGGATTAATTTACGTTCGCACCCGGAAAGATAGTGAAAATTTAGCCGCATCGTTGAGAGAGAAAGGCGATCGCACAGAAGGCTATCATGGTGGATTGGGTGCGGAAGAAAGACGCTCGATTGAAGCTAGTTGGTTGAGTGGAAAAATACCTTATGTGGTATGTACTTCAGCTTTCGGTATGGGAATTAACAAACCCGATGTGCGATGGGTGATTCACTTTCAAGCGCCGTTGTTACTATCGGAATACGTACAGGAAATTGGACGCGCAGGAAGAGACGGAAAACCAGCAGAAGCGCTGACATTAATTAGCGAACCCAGCGGATTATTGAATCCAGAAGACAAGCAAAGACAGAAATTTTTTGAAGACAAGCTTAGAGAACAACAGCTGACAGCCAAACAATTAATTAAGAAATTACCACCCACCGGGGAAGTAGAAGCAGTAGCGCAAAAATTTCCCGATGCGGCTTTAGCTTTATCATTACTGCACAGCATGGGTAAATTAAAGTGGATCGATCCGTTTAACTACAGCATTAATAAAGAATCGAAAAAAACAGAACGGCGATCGCACCCTCAAAATCAAATGCAGCAGTATTTGACAACCAAAAAATGTCGCTGGCAATTTTTATTAACCGCTTTCGGATTTGAAAAAGAAGCAGCAAACCTACATTGCGGACATTGTGATAATTGTAAAAAGTAGTTAGTGGTTAGTAGTTAGTGGAACAACTATCAACTATCAACTAACAACTAACAACTAACATCAATTTAAAATTGCTGTAAAAACCGCAAATCGCTAGAATACACGCGGCGGATATCATCAAGTTGGTGTAACACCATTGCAAAGCGCTCTACACCAAAACCTGCGGCGAATCCGGTGTATACTTCTGGATCGTAACCTACAGCTTTTAATACATTTGGATCTACCATTCCGCAACCCATTACTTCTAACCAGCGTCCGTTCCACCTTAAATCAACTTCTGCTGAAGGTTCGGTGAATGGGAAGTAACTGGCGCGGAAACGAATATCTTCGATTTCACCAAACATCGCTTCTAAAAACTCTTTGATGGTGCCTTTAAGATCGGTAAAAGTTAATCCTTCGTCAACTGCCAAAAGTTCGATTTGATGGAAAACCGCTGCGTGAGTTGCGTCTACATTATCTCTTCGGTAAACTCGTCCCGGTGCAATAATACGAATCGGGGGTTCGCTTTCTTCCATGAATCGAATTTGTACCGAAGAAGTTTGAGTTCGCAGCAGATTGCCGTCGGGAAGATAAAACGTATCTTGCATATCGCGAGCGGGATGATCTGGGGGAGTATTGAGCGCTTCAAAATTATAATAATCGCTTTCCATTTCCGGTCCCGCAGCAACCGTATAACCCATACCCACAAAAATATCCAGAGTTCGGTCAATAACACCATTCAGCGGATGAATGCGACCTTGGGGACGAAAAACACCGGGCATCGTCACATCAATCGTTTCCGCTTCAATCTGCGCTTGGATTTTCGCAGTTTCCAAAGCCACACGCTGCTTATCTAAATTATTTTGTAAAGCTTCCTTAACAACATTAGCGATCGCGCCAACTTGTGGTCTTTCTTCAGCGCTTAATTTCCCCATACCGCGCAGCAGAACACCTAACTGACCTTTTTTACCCAGATAATCAACCCTAAGTTTCTCCAAGCTTTCCAAAGAATCAGCGCTACTTATTGCTTTCTGGGCTTCAATACGTAATTCTTCTAATTGAGATTGTAAATCGTTAGTCATCAGTCAAACAATTTTGGATTTTAGATTTTGGATTTTGGATTTTAGATCGACCCCACGGATGGATCGGGCAATATCTCACACGCTTTTATAATGCCATTTAAAGGGGAATTGGACCGAAGGGAATTGGGAATTGGTGATTGGTAATTGCTTATAATTATTTATTCTTTCCCCTTGTCCCCTTGTCTCCTTGTCTCCCCATCACCCCATCACCCCATCACCCCATCACCCCATCACCCCATCACCCCCTCTCCCTCCAGTTATCGCAATTAGTGCAATATGTGAATAGCAACTAACAACTATCAACTATCAACTATCAACTAACAACTAACTAATAATGAGATTATTAATTTCTAATGATGACGGTGTTTACGCTAAAGGGATACGTACCTTAGCTAATACTATGGCAGAAGCTGGTCATGATGTGAGTGTAGTTTGCCCGGATAGGGAACGTTCCGCAACGGGACATGGATTGACTTTGCATCAACCTATTCGTGCTGAAATTATCGAATCGGTGTTTCATCCTAATATCAAGGCTTGGGCTTGTGATGGGACTCCTTCTGACTGCGTAAAATTGGCGCTGTGGGCTTTGTTAGATTCACCCCCCGAATTAGTTCTTTCTGGGATTAATCAAGGTGCTAACTTGGGAACCGAAATTCTTTATTCTGGTACTGTTTCGGCGGCGATGGAAGGCTTGATTGAAGGAATCCCTAGCGTTGCATTTAGCCTTACTAGCTACTCTTCCCAGGATTTTGCAACTGCGGCGAACTTTGCCAAAATACTTGTAGAACAACTACGATTAAAATCTTTACCGGATTCAATTTTACTTAACGTTAACATCCCCGCAGTCAAATCATCACAAATCAAAGGTGTTAAATTCACCCGTCAAGGAGTGCGCCGCTACGTTGACGTGTTTGATAAACGAATAGATCCAAGAGGTAAAACTTACTATTGGTTAACCGGAGAAGTTCTTGAAGATGTAGAGCCGCCAGTCAGTTTTAATTTACCCGAAAATATACCTATTGATGTACGTGTTATCCGCGATAACTACATCAGTATTACTCCTTTACATTACAATCTCACTTATCCAGAAGGACTCAAACACTTGTCTGAGTGGGAATTCCAGTTTCAGTAAAAGATATATAGGCAATAAGTTAAGCTTTTTCGGAGGTTAAATGCATTACTGGAAAATATAGGTTATAAAGTAAAAACGTCTATAAAGAAAACATACAGACGTATAGTTGAATTAATCGCAGCATAAGTTTAAAAGTGGCTCGCATTAAAGCGCGAAAAACTCTTGAAAAATATGTTATGTTGCAACCGCTTAATTTCCCTTTCTACAAGAAATTGTTAGATAGTATTAATTGAGCTATAGGTAGTAAAGTTTTTTGTATTGTTCGCCCGCTCAATCTTGACAAGCAACACTCATGTCTAGGACAGAGAATCAATTTACCGTAAAATTTTGGGGTGTTCGTGGCAGTATTCCCTGTCCGGTTCCCAAACCGTTCGTTATGGAGGTAATACCCCTTGTGTCGAGATGCAAGTGGGCGACAAACGCTTTATCTTCGATGGAGGCACGGGAATTCACGTTTTAGGACAATCTTTATTGCCTAAAATGCCCTTAGAAGCTTATATTTTCTTCACCCATTCTCATTGGGATCACGTCCAGGGATTCCCGTTTTTTGTTCCTGGATTCGTTGCGGGTAATAAATTTCACATTTATGGTGCAGTAGCGCCTGATGGTTCTACCGTAGAACAACGTCTAAACGACCAGATGCTGCACCCGAATTTTCCAGTACCTTTGCAGATTATGCAATCCAACTTGGATTTTAGCGAGGTAAAACCTGGAAAAACAATTCATATAGAAGATATTGCCATAGAAACCGCACCGCTAAACCATCCGGGTGAATCGGTAGGATACCGAGTTAATTGGCAAGGTGGTTCTGCTGTCTACGTTACGGACACCGAACATTTTTCTGATAAGTTGGACGAAAATGTTTTAAAGCTTGCCAATAACGCCGATATTTTAATTTATGATTCAACTTATACCGATGAGGAATATTATTCGCCTAGATCGCCCAAAATTGGCTGGGGACATTCCACATGGCAAGAAGCCGTTAAAATAGCTAAAGCCGCGAACGTTAAAACTTTAGTCATTTTCCATCACGATCCATCTCATGACGATGAATTTTTAGATGGCATTGGACAAGAAGCCCTCGCAAAATTTCCCGGTGCAGTCATGGCAAAGGAAGGAATGGTACTAAACGTTCCGATGAATGTACCTTTATCAAAAACTTTTCCTATTAGTAGGTAGTTAAAATATCGCTTTATCTCAGATTGATTATAGAATTTGGATTAAATTGGTATTCGAGAGCCTTAGTTACACTATGGCGAATTGGGAATAGATAATGGTGATGGGTAATCGGTGATGGCTGAATTTTTCACTCATAACTCATAACTCAATACTCTTAACTCCTAATTTGGGTGAAGACGTAGCACTGCTACGTCTCTACATATCCTCGATCAACCTCTTGTCCCAAAATTGACGTGGCTAATTTGTCTAAAAATGGGTGTTCTGTGTGGGTAACATCTTCAACCGAATCGATCAAAACTCCTACTGCTGTTGCTCTTGGTAAGTTTGATGGCGTTCATCGCGGTCATCAAAGAGTAATCCAACCAATTTTGCATAAATCAGCAGACGCAGAACGCATTTACCCAACAGTTATTACATTTCTTCCGCATCCTCAAGAATTTTTTACGGGAAAACCCAGAAGATTGTTGACTCCTTTGGATGAAAAAGTCCAACATTTAGAACTGCTTGGGGTAGAACAACTTGTAATAATCCCCTTCAACGAAGAATTATCGGCTTTGACTCCCGAACAGTTCGTAGAACAAATAATCGTAGAGAAATTGCGAGCCTCTAGAATCAGCGTTGGACAAGACTTTTGCTTTGGTTCCCAACGTAGCGGTAATGCAATGGATTTACAGGTACTTGTTGCCAAATATGGTATTCCCGTAACAATCGTTCCCTTGGAAACTCACGAAGACAATTTACTCGTGCAACACGATCGCATCAGCACTTCACTAATTCGCCAAACACTTGAAGCTGGCGACATTGAAAGAGCCAACCGAATGTTGGGAAGACCTTACACTCTTATCGGTACAGTAGTCAAAGGACAGCAGCTTGGTAGAACCATCGGTTTTCCCACCGCCAACCTGCAATTACCGCAAAATAAGTTTTTACCCCGAAAAGGAGTTTACGCCGTCCGAGTTAGCGATATCAACACCCCAGATACCACCTTAAACAACCGCTGGGGAGTCATGAACATCGGCGATCGCCCCACCGTAAACGGTACTCATCTCACAGTAGAAGTACATCTTTTAGATTTTACTGGAGATTTATACGATCGAAAACTGGAAATCCAATTAGAAAAATTTCTCAGAGCAGAACAAAAATTTCCATCATTAGAAGCCCTCAAAGCTCAAATTCAACTCGACTGCAATGCCGCTAGAAACTTTTTCAGACAAGCGCGTTAGTTTACTCCAACTGTGGGAACAATAGATTAGGTTGGGCATAGGGAGATGGGGAGATAGGGATAGATAATTTTATTAACTCCTAACTTCTAACTAATCACTCCTAACTCCCAATCCAAAATCTAAAATCCAAAATCCAAAATCCTGTCTGGTGCATGAGAGATAAAATTGACGCTCTGACACAAAATTTAGCTCGTACTATTGTTGGTAAATCCGAAGCTATTCGCTTGGTATTAGTTGCCTTGTTAGGTGGCGGACACGCTTTGCTTGAAGATGTACCTGGAGTAGGTAAAACCCTGCTGGCAAAATCCTTAGCTCGTTCCGTTGATGGTAAGTTTCAACGGTTACAATGCACGCCAGATTTGCTACCGACTGATATTACGGGCACTAACATTTGGAATCCTAAAACTGGTGAATTCACTTTTCTCGAAGGTCCGATTTTCGCCAACGTAATGCTAGCAGACGAAATCAACCGCGCTACACCCCGGGCTCAATCTGCCTTGCTAGAAGTTATGGAAGAAGGGCAGGTAACAGTTGATAGTATCTCTCGTGCCGTTCCCACACCGTTTTTCGTCATCGCTACCCAAAACCCCGTCGAATATCAAGGTACTTTTCCCTTGCCGGAAGCGCAAATGGATCGATTTATGCTGTCCTTGAGCTTGGGTTATCCTACGGAGCAAGAAGAGTTACAAATGCTATCTAGACTTCAGAATGGCAGTAAATTTACCGACTTAAAACCTTGTATAACCTTAGCCGAAGTTGAACAATTACAGCGAATTTGTGCTGGTATCAAAGTAGAAGCTTCATTGCAGCAATATATGCTCGACTTGGTACGAGCCACAAGGTGTGACGAAGAAATTACTCTCGGTGCTAGTCCAAGGGGAACTGTCGCATTACACCGCGCCACCCAAGCTTTTGCGTATCTTTCGGGGCGCGAATATGCAATTCCCGATGACGTGAAATATATCGCTCCTCATGTTTTGAGTCATCGTTTGATTGCCGTGGGAGGAAGGAGAGCGCAAAGTGTAATGGAACGTTTGTTACGGGTGGTAGCGATTCCTTAGATCGGTGAGCAGTAAGCAGTTGGTAGGGTGTGTTACGGCTTCAGCCTAACGCACCGAAATATAGAAGTTCTTGATAAAGTTAAATACAAAGCAGGTTGTTGACATAAAAGACGGGCTGGAAGCCCATCCCACAAGACTAATTTGTATTCCAAATTTTCTATGTAAATATTAAAAGAAAGATGTTTAATTTTGCGTCATCCAAATTATTACTATGACAGCAATCCAAAATAATTTAAAGCGAATCTGGGATTGTATAGAACAAAAAGCACCAGAAGTTAAAAATTTACTTAAACCCGGTTTAAAGTCTGAAGAAATTGATGAGCTAACCAAAGATTTACCCTTTAAATTACCTCAAGAAGTTTACGAACTTTATCAATGGCGAAATGGTTTATCAGATGATATTTGTCTTGAATATCCTGGTTTCTATAATTGCTTGACAGTAAATTTTGACCTTCTTGAAACGACTATTCAAAATATCCAAAAATTGCAATCGAAGGGAGAAAATTTATATTTTTTAATTATTTTCTGGTTTTCAGGAGAATTTGGAGGAGAATTCTTTGCAATTCCTCTGGGAATAGATGGATGTCCTGTAATCGTATTATACGATGATGATTTTTACGAATATTTTGATTTTGATAAAGAATTTAAAAATAAGCAGGGTAATCAGAAAAGTTTCAATAGCATAAATAATCAAAATGAGCTTTTTAAGAACCGTAAAAGATATAATAACCTTGCCGATTCAATTGCAGAAATTGCAGATTTTACCGAACAGGCTTGTTATGGTTTACAACATCATAATCAACACTATATTTCCATTCATTTTAATCATCAGAAAGCTGATTTTATCCATTACAGATATAGATGTGCGGAGAAAAGTATATATTGTTTAACTCTAGAACAGGAAACAGAACTTTTTGAAACTAAACAACGGTGGTTAAATTTAATCAATACACCTATAAATAAAAAAGAAGCAACTAAAGCTATTCAAGAATTATATAGGTATGCAGAAGAGGAAATACCAGAAATTATTTTTGTACCTAGTTTCTACACAGCACATCTAGGATTTTTTGAGCGATCGCACTTTTTGAAACAAAGCGAGAATAAATATCTGGCAGAAAAATTAAAATCTCTGTACTGGGATTTTCTATTGCTTCCTTTTGATTATGCTCTAACAAAACCAGTAATTACAACTGCTCTGAGATTATTAAAATCTGAACTAAATGAAGTTTTAAATAATTTTATAGAAGGTGATTTGGAAAGCAGTATTAAAAGAATATTTAACCAAGATATAAATTCCAACTTAGAAAGTATTACAAAGTTTCTATATTCTGCATTAAGGTACGATTTAAGAGATGCTTTAGACAAAGATTTTATTTTACTATATTTCAACTACGAGTATATTTTGAACAACAATGAATTTGTAGCTTCAGCAGCACTGTTTGAATTTGCTCGTTTTATAGGAGTTAAATTCAACGAACAAAAGCTTAACTTATATATTTCATATTGCCGAGAAATTTGGTGCGTTATTCCTTTTGATAAAACTATTATTGTTTGCGAAAAACCACAAGTTTCATGGAATGAAAACCCTTTATCATATGCTAACGAGCAACCAAATCTGAGTTTTTCGGATGGTTATAGTATTTAGATTTATCAATAAATGTAGTCCACAATTTCGATGTTGGGTTACGACAGGATAACTAAATAGTTCGTAACTAATCAAATATGGTTTTCCTGTCTAACCCAACCTACTAATTAACTATGCCCAATTATTTACATTTACACTGCTTTGTCGGAATAGTAATAATAAACTCACTTCCTTCTCCGGATGCGGAAATACAATCTAAAGATCCACAATGTTTTTCTGTAATTATTTGGTAACTAATTGATAATCCCATTCCAGTTCCTTTACCTACTGGTTTCGTTGTAAAAAATGGGTCAAACATTCGCATTTTTACCTTTTCGGGAATTCCTTTTCCGTTATCGGAGATAGAAATTTTTACTTGCTTGCATCCTACTAATTCCGTTTTTATACAAATAGTAGGAGAATTATTATCGCCTATTCCCTCTTCTAATGCATCGAGGGCATTCGCCAAAATATTCATAAATACTTGATTTAATTGACCGGGATAACATTCTATTTTGGGAAATTTACTATAATCTTTGATAATTTCAATTCTGGGACGGTCGGATTTGGCTTTAATACGATGTTCTAAAATCATCAAAGTGCTGTCGATTCCTTCGTGGATATCAACTGCTTTCATTTGGGCTTCATCCATGCGGGAAAAGTTACGCAAGGAAGCTACTATTTCCCGAATTCTTTGCGCTCCTACTTTCATCGAACCTAAAAGCTTGGGTAAATCTTCTACTAAAAACTCTAAGTCTAATTGTTCTGTTAATTCCTCTATTTCCGCTGTGGGTTGAGGATAATTTCGGCGATAAGTTTCGATTATTTCTAATAAGTCTTGAGCGTAGTTATTGGCGTGGTTCAAATTTCCATAAATAAAGTTTACGGGGTTATTAATTTCATGAGCTACACCTGCTACTAATTGTCCTAAACCGGACATTTTTTCGCTTTGCACTAGCTGTGTTTGAGCGCGTTGTAATTCGCTAAGTGTATTTTCTAAATGTTGCGCCTTTTGATTTACTTCGGTTTCAGCTTGTTTGCGAGCGGTAATATCGTTACGAATGGCGATATATTGCTGGGGTTTAGCTTGTGCATCTAGTATTGGCACAATTGTTGTGTCTACCCAGTAAAGGCTTCCATCTTTAGCACGATTTTGAATTTCTCCTCGCCAAACTTTACCACTACTGATTGTTTCCCACATCTGGGTAAAAAAGGATTTGGGATGATAACCGGAGTTAACGATCCGATGGTTTTTACTGATTAATTCTTCGCGGTTATATTTAGAGATTTCGCAAAAATTATCGTTAACGTATTCAATGGTTCCTAGCACGTTGGTAATTGCTACAATCGCGGATTGGTTTAAAGCAAACTTAATATCAGCGGATTCTTTTAAAGACTTTTGTAATGCTATTTGTGCTTGTCTGCGTTCGGTAATATCCAATGCCATCGAAGCAATACCGACTACTTCACCATTCGCAGCTATTAAAGGATAGTTATACCATTCGCAAACTATTTTTCTACCATCTTTAGTTAAATTTTCATTTGTACTGAGCATCCTTCGTTTTTGACTTACGAAATCATGCAGCATTTCTTTCAAGCAAATTTTAAAATCATCTGTAACTAAAAAACCAAAATTACGACCTAAAACTTCGCTTTTACTGTATCCAAAAATTCTTTCTGCGGCTTGATTCCACTCTTTGATTTCAAAATTACGATTCCATTCAATCACTGCTAACGGCGTTTGTTGAACCATTAATGCCAAATGTCGCTGCCCAGACTCTATTAATTGTGCTTCTTGTAATTTACGTTTTGTAATATCTTCAATGCGACAAAGCATACCAGCAACTTCGCCGTCATCATTAATTAAAGGATTTTTACGGATATCTAACCAGACTTGCTCGCCTGAAACCTGTGAAAAAAAGGTATGCTCAAAACTGATATTGTTTTCAATTACATGGCGATCGCTCACAAAGTTACCAGTGCGATCGCTATTTGCTAAAAAGCTCAATATTTGATGTTGAAAAGGTAATTCGTCATCTGTTTTACCGATAATCTGTTGAGGGAAGGTTAACCCTACGGCTTTAGCAAAAGCTAAATTACAACCTTGAAATACTAAATTATTATTTTTCCAATAAATCAATTCTGGTAAATTGTCGATCGCCAATTGATACATAGGTAACGAATTGACTTTATTTTCGTTAAGGTGTTGTAAAGACTTAAATTCTGCCGGTAGCATAAGTTAATTTAGGGGAACAAGTTACTGACTCAATACTTAGTGTTCCCAAATTAGGTTTATAAATGAACAATCATAAAAGTCTCTTACAAAAAATATCTTAGAAACTTACAATAGTAGTCAACATTACATAACTGTATTTCTACTTACAGCTAACAGGTATTTGAATCTGAAATTCCGTACCTTCCCCCAAAGTTGAAATACAGTTTAATTGTCCCTGATGCTGCTCAACTATTATCTGATAGCTCATAGATAATCCCAAGCCAGTACCTTTACCTACAGGTTTAGTGGTAAAAAATGGGTCGAATAACTTAGAAATATTTTCCTCTGGAATACCCGAACCATTATCAATTATGCTAATTTGGATGATATTTTCCCGTACTAATTGAGTAAATATATGAATTTTAGGAGAGTCGCCTTCGGGAATTTGTTTATTTTCAATTGCTTCTTCTAAAGCATCAATTGCATTATTCAAAATATTCATAAATACTTGATTGAGTTTTCCAGCGTAGCACTCAACTAAGGGTAAATCATCATATTTTTTTATCACCTCAATTGCCGCTCGATGCGATTTTGATTCAAGATTATTTTGTAAAATCATTAAAGTGCTGTCAAGACTTTCATGGATATCAATTTTCTTGAATTCCGCTTCATCTAAACGCGAGAAAGTTCTTAAAGAAAGGACAATTTTCTGAATCCGTTCGGCTCCCGTTTTCATTGAGTTAATGATATTTGGTAAGTCTGACTGGAGATAATCAAATTCAATTTCTTCAAGAAATTCTTCTATTTGTGTATTATCTGGATAGTTGTTTTGATAAAGTTGGATTAATTCTAATAACTCTTTAAAATATTCTTCAGTGTATATCAAGTTAGCGGTAATAAAATTGACTGGGTTATTAATTTCATGAGCGATACCCGCTACTAATTGTCCTAAACTGGACATTTTTTCGCTCTGAATTAGCTGAACTTGAGTGCGTTGCAATTGTAAAAGAGTGTTTTCTAACTCTTGAGTTTGCTGACGTAACTTTGCTTCCGCTTGTTTGCGATCGCTAATATCTCGAAAATAGAAAATCTTGCCGTAGTTATCTCCAGCCAAAGAACATATTGAAGCAATATAGCGCTCAAAAGTTTTTCCATCCTTTAAACAAATCTCATTACGGCAACTTTCATCTGGATGTTCAAAAAGATATTCTAAAGTAGCTACAAATTCTTCTGGATTTTCTAATTTTTCTAGCATCGAAGCGAAAACTGGTTCGTGTCCGGTTTCAATAACAGACTGCGGAATTTGCCATAACTCAATAAAACGCTGATTGTATGAGATTGATTCGCGATATTCATCAACAACTAAAATACCGTCAATAGAAGCTTCTTGTTGCGCTTTTAAAACTAAATTAGTCCGAAGCAATGTTTTTTCTGCTCGCTTGCGATTGGTAATATCTCGAAAATACCAAACCCTACCGTAATATTCTCCAGTAAACGTTACAGGCGCACAGTAACGTTCAAATGTGCGTCCATCTCCTAAATCGATTTCATCGCGAATAGACTTTTCTACATCATTGTATAAATTTTCTACTTCATTAATAAATTCTCCTAAATTCGTAAATTTATCTACCATCGATGCTAAAAATTGCTTTTCATCTCCGGTTTCAATTACCGATTGAGGAATTTGCCATAACTCTACAAAACGCTGATTGCATGATAATATATCTTGATTTTCATCAACTACTAAAATACCGTCGATCGCAGCTTCTTGTTGAGCTTGTAACATTGCATTACTACGTAATAAAGCTTTTTCTACTTGTTTGCGTTCTTCAATTTCAGCTTTTAACGCTTTATTGGCTCGCCCTAATTCTTTAGTTCTCTCTATAACTAAAGATTCCATTTCTCTATAAGCTACTCGTAATGCTTTTTCTGTTTTTTTTAGATGAGTAATATCTGTAATAAAACCATCCCAAATAATTGAATCATCAGGTTGCTTTTCTGGACGAGATACAATTTTCACCCATTGATTTTTCCCCGATGAAACTAAACGTCCTTCCCAATAAAATGGTTCAAAAGTTTCCGCTGAATTAGTAAGCGATTTTTTAAAAGTTTTATAGTCTTCCGAATGAATCATCGAAATTAACAAACTCGATTCGGCTTCAATGGTTTCTGCTTTTATTCCTAAAAGTTCGTAACTACCAGAACTTACATAAGGAAAAGATGTCGAACCGTCGGGATGCATTTTTAATTGGTAAAGCATTCCCGGTACATTTGCACATAGCTTTTGAAATTTATCTGGATCTTTATTCTCACAAGCCGTAATTTCTTGAATAGTACCAACTAAAAATTGATTACCCGAATTATCATTAAATAAAGATTTTTTAGTCGAAACAACATAAACTTCGCCTTTAGCATCAGTAAAGTATTCCCTATCGTTACTGCTGACACCCGAAGTAAAGATTAATTCGTCTTTTTCCCAAAAAATAGCGGCTTCTTCGCTAGAGAAGAAATCGTAATCCGACTTACCAATCAATTCTTCTGGCGCATACCCGATAAACTTACAGTAAGCATGATTGAGAAATACCCATTGATGTTGACGATCTTTAACAAAAATAGGGTCAGATATACTGTTGATTATTTCAAGCAGAAAACCTTGAGAGGGGCAATTCTCATTATCTGCTGGTACTTGAGAATTCATTGGCAGAGTCATCGATTACTTATCAACTTGATAATTGCTACTTGTCTAACCTTTTTACTATTATTCCCAATGTTTGCAAAATTTCAACAATTATCAGTTATCAATAATTAAATGCTGCTGTAACAACCCAATGGTAATTTCAGGAGTTTCCAAATGTGGCAAAACGCCGGTATCGGGTATAACATGAAAATCTCGAATTGCGTTTTTGTTTAAATCTGCCAAACGTTTTCCTAGCTTAACGTTAATAAATTGCGCTTTTTCACCCCAAATCATCGCCGTTGGTACGGTGAGTTGCCTAATATATAAACTCAAGTCAAAATATAAATCACCGCGCAAAAACGATAAAGCTGCAAATTTCGCGTCAGGTTGCTGTGCGGAAGCTAAATAAGCCTGTACAATTTCTGATGATATTCGTGTAGGTTTTGCAAATAGAAAACTTTGTAAAAAATTTCTGACTGCAATTTCATTTTCTGCACCTAATTTATAAATTAAATTATCTATAAACGGCGTATTGATAATTTCTAAAGGAAGTCTACGTCCGCTACCTTGTCCAAAATCATCGAATCCAGAAGGACATGATAAAAATAACGTTTTAAATAATTGTGGTTGTTGAATCGCCAAACGAATAGTCAAAGCAGCAGTAAGAGAAGATGCTACAACCGTTACAGGTTCTCGACAACTTTGTTTAATAAATTCTGCGATCGTAGTGATGTAATCATTAATTTGATAATCCCGCACCGGATGAAAAGATTCACCCCAACCGATTAAATCTGGAGCAAAAATGCGGTGAGTCGCAGCAAAAGCAGAATACACTTTTGACCATTCATAAGCAGACGCACCACCACCAAAGTTATGTAGAAAAACTACTTGTGGTAAATTCTCAATTTCAGCAATATCCCAAGGCGCAGCAGTTTGGGTGTAATAAACCATTGCTCCAAGAGATGTTTGAATAATTTTATGCCCAAAGCCAGGAGGTTGAAACTGAAGCATAAGATAGGGGGATGGGGAGATGGGGGGATGGGGGGATGGGGGGACAAGGGGTTAGGAGTTATGAGTTATGAGTTAGGAGTTAGGAGTTAGGAGTTATTAAATTTTAACCTTTAACCTTTAACCTTTGACCTTTAACCTTTGACCTTTAACCTTTAACCTTTAACCTCAATAACCGTTCACTGTTTACCGATTTGCACGAGTTTGTCGAGATTATCACCGTTAATATCATATGCTGCTCCGAATCCAATTACGAAACGACCGCTGTGGGGAGTCAGTTTAAAAATGCGAAAATCGGCTAAACCGCGCAGCATTTCAATTATTTCGCCGAAACGCTCTTGGAATTGACCTACAATGCTTTTCCATTCATCAGTTTCGCGTTCTATCAATGTCGCGGTACAATCATAATTTAGTCTGCGACGAGCAAATATTTGTGGGGTTTTGGCTTCATCTTCAATAAACAAAACATTCACGCGAGGGTTAATGTTTAAATTTTGCGTGTGTGTTGAAAGCCCGCTAACGTAAATATAAATATTTTTCGATTCGTCCATTACGAAGGGTGTGTAACTACCGTTAGGTATTCCTTCATTATTTACCGTGCTGATAATGATACTTTGAAATTCTTGGGTGAATTTCTGATATTCTGCCGTAGCTTTTTCTAACTTATTCATAATATAAACTTGCCATAGTTTAACAAAAAATTTTGAGTGGAGCTAACCACTTGATGCCTCAACCGTCTGAGAATAACTTTGAAATTACTGCCTCCGGAAAAAATTACTGTATGCGTATTATATAAAACTATGTATAATTATATTTTTAATTATGGTCTTTCAAATCATTTGATAATACTCTGGTAATTATCAATGCATATTGTATGTATTTAACGATTTACCAATATCTGATTCATATCACTTATACTTTAGCAGCTTTGGGGTTGACATAAATCCACAACGCCAGAAAATATTATCGATTTACGGTTGGCTCGGAGTTGTAGTTTGATTACTTTGTTAACGTTAGTTGAATCCAAGTTGAGAAAGCTTAATTAATTGTTACTTATGGAACGTACTAACCAAACAGTTTTTATTCATGGTTATTTTAATTTGGATTTAAGTGAACGACATTTTTCACAATCAAGCGATCGCATCTACATATAAAGCGGTAAAGTCGTTGTTTAAGGAATTTTGTACGATCCTTGAGGAAAACTTCTTTACTTTCCAATTTTTTTTTCATTCTATAACCAATACTACAATTACTATGACTCAGTTTAACGAAATTATAAGTTTACTCGAAGCCGAAAGAGAACGCTATATATTAGAAGCTGCACGAATAGAGCGCCGTTTGGAATCGATTCGCACTCAAGTTACTGCTATAGATAACTTAATGTCGGGTTATGCTCAAGAAAAAGAATCTTATCAATATCAACAGTTTCCTCAATCTAGAACCCAGGCATATTTAGAAGAAGATAGACGCGATCGCAATATCGTATCGGATGAAGACAATATTGATAATATAGTTAACTCAGATGTTGATTTAGATGAAGAAAAATTTGAAAAAATTGACAATTACAACGAGCCACAACCGATTGAAGAACTTGAAATTACCGATATTCCAAAAATGAAGGGAGGTAGGCAATCAGAAAGCTTGCCGATGTTACTTCAATACCAAGGATATTCAATTAAAAACGCCATTTTAATCTTAATGCGTTGCCAACCCGATTTGCATTTTCATATTAATGCCATTGTCCGGGATTTGTATGGCGATAAATTGACAAAGAAACAATATCAAACTGCAAGGGTAAGTGTTACCAAAGCTTTATCTCTTGGTTTTCAATCTGGTTTATGGTTTAAAGTACTACGTTCTCCTGGAGTTTACACCTTAAAGGCTGAAAAAGGAATTACGGCTAAAACCCCTAAAAGTAAATAAATTTAATTAATTAGATGTAAATTAGGCTGAGATTCTCGAACAATTAGGAAATCACGAACAGATACCCAGACTAGCTAGATAAAGCCCAAACATCTCCTCAATTAGCAGAAAATGGTGCGGTATCACTGGCGCGATCGCTACTCCCCCTTTAAAATTAAAAACGAGAGAATAAGTAAATTTTATATTTTAACAACGGATGTATTTGTTTTAGAATATTAAGAGAAATGTTTTTTTAGCTTTAGAGAAGACTTATTAAAATCTGAGGGTAGTTTTAATCCAAAACCTAATTATAGATCGTCAAATTTGAATTGATAATTGAAATATGTGGGATATAAACAGATTCGTTAAAACTCTTACCTTCTTTGAAGTAATCCCATTACTTAACTGGGTACAGGATTTAGTCAAAGGTGGTTCCAAGGATAATCCAGATAAATTAATTGGAGCAAAAAAAGTGGGTGTAGTACTAGTAGCAGGTGCAACGGGTGGGGTTGGTAAACGAGTCGTGCGGCGACTGATTGAAAAAGGTTATAAAGTAAGATGTCTGGTGCGCTCAGTTGAAAAAGCTAGGTCAATTCTTGACGATAAAGCGGATTTAGTAGTTGCAGATATTACCAAGCCAGAAACTTTAAATTCCTTATTATTAGCGAATATTCAAGCAGTTATCTGCTGTACTGCGGTGCGCGTGCAGCCAGTCGAAGGAGACACTCCTGATAGGGCAAAATACAATCAAGGCATTAAATTTTATATGCCTGAAATTGTTGGCGATACTCCAGAAAACGTTGAATATAAAGGTGTTAAAAACTTAGTAGAAGCAGTTAGCAAAAATTTACCGCCATCAAACGAAAAAACATTATTTGACTTTAGCAATCCATCCATAGAAGTAAAAAACGTTTGGGGTGCGGTAGATGATGTTGTTATGGGTGGAGTAAGCCAAAGTAACATTCAATTGTCTTCGGGTAAAGCTGTATTTTTTGGTAACGTTTCCACCGAAAACTCTGGCGGATTTGCTTCAGTTAGAACCAAAAACTTCGATCCTTCATTTAACTTATCAGGTTACGAAGGTGTAGAAATTCGCGTTAAAGGAGATGGAAAACGCTATAAATTCATCTTGCGTACAGAAACAAATTGGGATGGTATCGGCTATTGTTATTCCTTTGATACCGAAGCAGATACTTGGATAAACGTAAAGGTTCCGTTTGCAGAATTAATACCAGTTTTTCGTGCCAAAACTGTAAATGATGCTCCGAGAATTGAATCTAACAAAATTTGTTCTTTTCAACTTATGTTGAGCAAATTTGAATACGACGGAGAATTGAATCCCAACTTTTCACCAGGTGCTTTTGCCTTAGAAGTAGAAACAATAAAAGCTTATGGAGGACAAACTTTACCGCAATTCGTTTTAGTCAGTTCGGCAGGAGTAACTCGTCCCGGAAGACCTGGTATAAACTTAGAAGAAGAACCCCCAGCAGTCAAATTAAACGACCAACTTGGAGGAATTCTTACCTGGAAATTGAAAGGAGAAGATAGTTTAAGACAAAGTGGAATTCCTTACACTATAATTAGACCATGTGCTTTGACAGAAGAACCAGGTGGAAAAGAATTAATTTTTGAGCAAGGCGATAATATTAAGGGCAAAATTAGCCGCGAAGACATTGCCAAACTTTGCGTACAAGCCCTACAACAACCATTAGCTTCTAATGTCACCTTTGAAGTAAAAGAAGGAGAAAGTAATGCTAACTATATAGATTGGGAAAAATTGTTTTCTCAACTGAAACCAGACGATTTAATAGTTAGGAGTTAGGAGTTAGGAGTTAGGAGTTATGAGTTATGAGTTATGAGTTATGAGTTAGAAGTTATGAGTTAGGAATTATGAGTTAGGAGCTAGGAATTAAGAAATTATCTCCCCATCTCCCCATCTCCCCATCTCCCCATCTCCCCAAAGGTTACTGAGCAGTTCGACGTAGCTCACTGTAAGACTTGTCGAAGTACTCCCCATCTCCCCATCTCCCCATCTCCCCATCTCCCCATCTCCCCATCTCCCCATCTCCCCATCTCCCCATCTCCCCATCTCCCCATCTCCCCATCTCCCCCACTCCATGTTTAAAAACTTATTGCTCACAACAATTTTAGTAATAATAATTTGGGGTGGTTTACTTTCCGATACGGCTTTTTCTGGATTGTTAGAATCGCGTTTTAATAATTTAGAATCGCAATTTTACCGTTTAGAATCGCAAGTAAACCGTATCGAAACGCAGTTAAATCGAGTTGCTTCATCACCAAAAATCCCCAATAATCCTCTACCCCAGCGTAGCCCCAGAAAATTATCGCAGCAACAACGTGACAAAATGTTTGATAGACTAGCAACTTTGGTAATTGAATTAAAACAGGATGTAAAAGAATTACAGAAACGAGTTTCTCAATTAGAAATGAACGATAATTGATTAACAGCACCCTGCGAGTGCAAGTTCTTCAACTAACTAACAACTAACAATTAACTATGAATCTTCTTACCTATATATTGCATTTAGCGGGTTCTGGTGCAAGTGCTTATTTTAGCGCTCTTCAAATCCGCGATATTAAAACCCGTCCAAATCTTTTAGCAGGATTCCAGTTAGTAGAATCCGGTTCCGTTCCTTTTTTAACTAATCTTAGTCAACGTGCTGCTGATGAAGGTGATACATGGCTTGCGGAAAAATTAGCTGTTCACGCAGAAGATGAAAATAGACACGGACAAATTTTTGCTCACGCACTCAAACTGCTTGATAAAAAAGTTAAAGACTTTAAAAATACTAATAAAGATACAAGCGAAGAAAAGAGTGAAAAGAAATCAAAACAACGCCGCAGTCCCTTTTTCGCTGCATACTATGAAGGTTACGAAGCGGAACAATTAAAAGCAGAGTTTATTGAGTGGGATGTGTTTATAGCTAGCACCTACATATTAGAGTTGGATGCTAGTAAAGACTTTGCTCGTATGGCGAAAGCTTTACCAGAAAATGATGCTAAAGCGCGTAACCTCAAATCGGGGATGCTCAGCATTGCTCAAGATGAAACAACTCATGCAGCATATCTTTACGAAGCAATGACGCGGCGAATGAGTGCAACTCAAGTGCAGCAACTTGTTGATGAATGGCGATCGCGTAAAGTTAATGCCGTGACGGCGTTTGTTACAAGCAAGTTGCAAAGCAAAGATAACACGCCTTCCTTAGCAGAAGATAATAAATCATCGGAAAAAGAAGCTGAATTAGCAATAGCTTGACAAAAGGTAAAGCCTTTACAAATGCGTTCCCAGCCTCCAGGTTGGGAACGATTGTATTTTTAAACGCGAGAATACATAGTCATCATCGTTAACAAAACGAATAAACCACATACCCAAAGCGCTAACATTCCCCAACTAACAGAATCATTCCGTAGTTTTTGCCACAAACCATTTTTTAAATCATTGCGAATTGCCATTTTTATACCTCTGATTCTTAGTTATATTTAGTTCGTTTAAACACTCTTATTCTCCGTACACAAAATATCTCGATTATGACTGTAATTCTTACAAACAGCTTTTGCGAGATATGAGGAATTACGGTCGTCTATCCGAACTAAATACCAGACTGCCTTTACATGCTTAAAAAACGAACCGATATGCAGCGCCTGCTATGAGCAAGTACTGAAAAAGAGTGTTCTTACCAAATTTTTTAATCTCTATTTTTATTCTCCCACTCTTAATCATTCCCACTACCCGATCGACCTTTTTTGAAAAAAATCTTAACGTTATTATTTAGCAATTGATTTATTAAATAAAAACATATAAACAATTTTTAGATTTATTGATCTATTTTAGATTGGTGGTAATTATATCTTTCTTTGTCCGGAAAACTTGAGGATTCACCGAAGCAAGAATGTATAATAAGTGTATAAGCCTACTATAGTTTTATACTTGGGGCAGAAATGCGCCTTATTGATATTAGGGATTAAAACTAAACGAGATATTATGGAGCAAAACGAACAAGGACAACGTAACAGTGCTGCAAAGGAGTTTCAAGAATCCCTGGATCAGTTGCAACATCTTTTAGAAGAAATAGAAGAAAATCAAGAACAACAGCAAGCGCCGAAACCAAAAGTCGATCCTATTCCCCAAAAGCAAGCAGTTGAAGAATCACCAAAATTTGATTTAGCACAATGGGAAGATGCGGTAGCTGATATCGAACAATATTTTGAAAGTAAAGATAAAGAAGCTTAAGTAAATTCAGTTGAGAAGTCGGGTTTTTATAAAATTGTCAGGTTGTTACAGATACTCTCACATAAAAACCCGACTTCTGAGCATTGTTCAAATCATATTGACAATTTATCAGCCCTGCGATGCATTGGGGGGCTTTGCGTAAGTCCTAAAATGTATTGACAAATTATTGCGATCGCGTTTGAGTTTTCTGACGCTGCGCCTCATATAAAATTAACGCGGCACTGATAGCTACATTCAAAGACTCTACACCAGGTTGAAGCGGAATTTTCACGTTTAAATCTGCCATTTGTGCCAAATCGGTCGATAAACCAGCACCTTCATTACCTAATAGAATTAAACTTGGTTTTAGCCAGTTTACCTGCCAATAAGTTAAATTTGCACCCGGTAAAGTTGCGATTACTTGCATACCTGCTTCTTTCGCGCCGACTACTGTCGCTTTCAAATCCTCACTGACTTGCATTGGTAAACGGAACCATTGTCCAGCAGAAGCACGCAGTACCTTCGGATTATCTAAATCCACACTATTTTGACTCAACCATAAACCCGATGCCCCAGCAGCAGCAGCAGTACGAATTATGGTTCCTAGATTACCAGGGTCTTGCACGGTTTCCAAAGCTATCTGTAAGCCGCTACTCGGTATTTTCGCGACAGCATACCCCCGTTTGGCTGTCGCTACCACACCATCTGGCTGTACCGTAGTCGCTAAGGCTTTGATTACATCCTCGCTGACAACAAGAGCGCGATCGCACTTTTGTTGAGCTAGCTGCCAAAGTTGTTCGTGATTTGCTTGCCACTGTGGAGTACAACACAAAGTATCTAAGGGATAATTCGTACTACAAGCTTCTTCCAATAAATGCGTTCCTTCCAACAAAAATAATTCTTGCTTGTGCCTCTCTTTGCTAGAGTGGAGCTTGCGAATTTGTTTTACCAGAGGATTTTGTAAACTAGTTAGCACGATTTGATATTTCCCCGACAGCGTTCCCCTATGTCTAGAGTCATAGAAACCGTCCAAGATTTAGATTTATTCAAAATCAAGTTCAAAGCAATGCGGAACCCGGGACTTGAACCCGGAAGCCTTGTGGGGCACTAGAACCTGAATCTAGCGCGTCTACCAATTCCGCCAGTTCCGCTTTGTTGACAATTTCTGATTTTTACTTAATTATTTACTTTTGTCAACTATAATAATTTCTCTAAGAAAACTTGGAAAATTTGTAACCGATTACTGGTAACTAATTCCTGAGTATATGTATCGCGGATATGTAGACAAATGGATTCTTTACTGTAGAATCAAAACCAACTTCCTTCCTTTATAAAATCCATTAATACTATATGGGGGATAGAATTATTAATACTTCTAACGGTAACCCAGAAATTTCATCTCAAACAGCAGACTCCTCAGTCTTAAAAGTTTGGGGTGGACGGGCACTCGATGGTGAGGTAACTATCAGCGGTGCGAAAAATTCTGCTTTAGTTTTAATGGCTGGAGCTTTGCTGTGTTCGGGAGATTGTCGCATCCGTAACGTTCCATTGTTGGCGGATGTATCGCGGATGGGTGAAGTTTTGTCAGCTTTAGGTATGTCTATACAGCGTAATGGAAACATTATAGACATTAACGCCAGTGAAATTACTACCTCGAAAGCTCCTTACGAGTTAGTTACTCAATTGAGAGCAAGTTTCTTTGCGATCGGTCCGCTTTTAGCCAGACTGGGAGAAGCGCAAATGCCTTTACCCGGCGGTTGTGCGATCGGAGCAAGACCTGTGGATCTTCACGTCCGGGGTTTGCAAGCAATGGGAGCTGAAGTTCAAATCGAACATGGTATTTGTAACGCTCGCGTAACCGATGGCAGTCGCCGACTCAAAGGTGCCAAAATCTACCTGGATCTTCCCAGTGTAGGAGCTACCGAAACATTAATGATGGCTGCGACTTTGGCTGATGGCGAAACAATTATTGAAAATGCCGCACGAGAACCAGAAGTAGTCGATTTGGCGAACTTCTGTATTTCGATGGGTGCAAAAATTGAAGGAGCCGGAACCAGTAAAATCATCATTAATGGCGTTCCTCAACTACATTCTACCGATTACAACGTAATTCCCGATCGCATCGAAGCAGGTACATTTCTACTTGCAGCAGCGATTACTCGTTCGGAATTAATATTATCACCCGTGATGCCAGAGCATTTGATGCCGGTGATTGCGAAATTAAAGGAAATTGGAGTTTCTGTAATTGAAGAAACTGTTAATTGTTTGCGTATCAAACCGGCGGAAATTTTAAAGGCAACAGATATTGATACTATGCCTCATCCTGGTTTCCCCACCGATATGCAAGCGCCGTTTATGTCTTTGCTAGCAGTTGCGAACGGCGATAGTATCATCAATGAAACGGTATTTGAAAATCGTTTGCGTCATGCTTCGGAATTGAATCGTTTGGGAGCAGATATTCGCGTTAAAGGCAATTCCGCCTTCGTTAGAGGAGTATCGCAGTTATCCGGCGCACCTGTTGAAGGTACTGACTTACGGGCTGCTGCCGCTATGGTAGTAGCGGGTTTGGCTGCAAGCGGTGAAACTACAATTAAGGGATTGAACTACCTTGACCGTGGTTACGATAGACTCGATTTAAAATTGCAGAAACTAGGAGCAAAAATCGAGCGTATAGAACACACCGAGGCAGATGCAGAAAATTTTCCTAAAACTAGCAATGGTACTGCAACTCTGAGCAGTTAGTTAGCTCAAATACGGCGATCGGTAATAGTTATCTATGGTAGGGTAGGCAGTTCGTCTACCCTACTTTGTCGTTATACTATGTTTGAGGGCTTGTATGACTAGCCCCAAAACGTAGTTTCTTTTTTTTAGAGCTGGCAACGCCCCATGTCCTCATTCGCAAAAACTCAATTAATTGGTCTGAAAGCGGATTATTTCCGTCATCCTCTTGACAAAGAGGCGACTATTGCGCTTAAGCAGATTCCAGGTATAGATATGATGGTACGGAATCTCTTGGTTCCTTAGCGGAGCAAGTTTTTTATGTAGAAAATATTGCTTCTAGCGTTTTGGTAAGTGACAAACAACTACCGGCGTTACACAAACTTTTACTAGAAGCCTGTCATATACTCGATCTTGAGCCTCCCCAACTCTACATAAAACAACACCCGGCTCCCAACGCTTATACCTTTGCCATGCGAGGTAAGCAGCCTTTTGTAGTACTGCATACTTCCTTAATTGATATGCTCACACCTGAAGAAACTCAAGCGGTAATTGCCCATGAGTTAGGACATCTCAAGTGCGACCATAGCGTTTATCTGACTCCAGTTAATATATTGATTTTAGCAGCGACAGCCGTGCCTACTGTTGGTGCATTTTTAGCACAAGCCATTCAAGCACAACTTTTAGAATGGGTTCGTTGCGCGGAATTTACTTGCGATCGCGCTGCATTGTTAGCAACCCAAGATCCCAAAGTAGTCATGTCAGTATTGATGAAATTGGCAGGTGGTTCGCCGAACATTGCGCCACAACTCAACCTTGATGCCTTTATCGAACAAGCCCGCGCTTACGACGATATCAGTAAGAACGAACTGGGAGAAATGGTTAAAGTTGCAAGAACCGCACAACTAACGCATCCCGTACCAGTACTGCGTGCTAAAGAAATTGACAGGTGGGCAAGTAGTAAAGATTATGAAAAGTTGTTGCAAAATAGCAAAATAGAGTATAATAGTGAAGATGCACCAAAGGGCTGGTGGCGAAATTGGTAGACGCAGCAGACTCAAAATCTGCCACCGAAAGGTGTGAGAGTTCGAGTCTCTCCCGGCCCATTAAAAACATTAGATTATTCTAGAAAAATATTTTACACAAAGGTTTCCTATCTAAGTATAGAAAACCTTTTTTGTTGTTACTTCTAAAAAGTTACAGTGTCGAGAGGTTCTTAACGCCTAGAATACCCGATGGATCGTTAGAGTTACTCCCCTCATAAATAAAAAAAACCAATCGTTGCGGTTTAAAAGCGATACGTTAAACATTGTTTTCCGGAAAATGTAGAAAAGGCGATGTATCTATATTAATAATGACTTTGTTCTCAATCGCTCAGGTAAAGATAAGAAACTTTTTAATGTTTTGCTAATTGTCTTCCGTCTTCGTAGGAATACTCAATTTATTGTTAGTAAAAAAGACTAAGCACCTAGTTAATAATTTAGTATTATGAAAAATTAATTATACTGGATATATCTTTTTTTGTATACCAACAAAGATAATACTCTCGCAATTGCTAATTTTGTATTAATCGCTAAAAAAATAATTATCAGCTTGTATTTCGCGATCGCATTCATTAGCTCTAATCTATCTTTTTCACTTATGCTATACTATTATAGATGAAGATAAAATTCACAATAATATCGTATCGATAAAATAAAAAAGGACAATTAAATCATGCAACTTAAAAGATGGGAGTCTCCCCGCCGCCAAGGAAGAAATGACAAAGGTAAAGGCGGTGCTGCAAGAAAGAGACAACTTAAGAAACAACAGCAGATGCTACGGAAAAGGTTAAAAGAAGAAAATAACCAAAACAACAATAAAAAGAATAAACAGGGGGAAAGAAAATTAAATCTTTCCCCCTTTTTTTGACAAGTTTTTATCTAATGACAAATAAAATATATTTTATATATAGATCAAAAATTACTAATTTAGTCTACTTAAGGAAAAAAGTAAAATAATATACAATCGGGTTAATTAATTCTTACTTATTTTTATATAATATTAATTTATAGAAGAAAAAATCTTTATATCTAGTCAAGATTCTGTGATTTTACAGAGTTTTTGTGAAATTTTTGACTATTATTTGTAAGTGAAATTTACAGGAATTATAACGTTCCTATAAATATATCTTATCAACTTTGTAAAGTTAATATAAAGTTTACCTAAAACGACTGAAAGTATTGTTTTTTACTAGTAAAGTAATATACTGTAAGGCTAGATGATTTAATAACTACCAGGGAAGCTAAAGTTAACACTAAAAGCCACTGCATCCACCTGTGTCAAGTGCCGACCATTCACTAAGTTTTAAGCAACAAGACTAAGCTAAAACATAAATCTATTTTGATTATCTATATCAGTAGTTTGGTCGAATATTCTTAGCTATTTTAGGTGTTACACAAGGAGTGACTTATGGTGAAGGCAGTTACTCTGCCGACTCGGAAAGTGCTAGATTTTCCGATTACTGCTTTGCGTTTGCATGAGCAGATACAAACAATTATTCAGTGGGCGAGCGAACGTAAGAGTAAGACAGTATGTGTAGCTAATGTACATATGCTGATGGAAGCTCACTGGAACCCGGAGTTTGCCAGTGTATTAAAAGATGCTGATATTGTGACTCCGGATGGTATGCCTTTAGTTTGGATGATGAAAAAGTTAGGAGCGACTTCTCAAGATAGAGTCGCAGGACTGGATATTTTAGCTTCTGTATGTCAATCAGCACCTAAACGGAATGTCAGTCTCTTTTTTCTAGGTTCTCAAACACAAATTCTTTCCGGAATGAGAAGCAAATTAAAGAAAGAATATCCTGACTTGAAGATTGCGGCGATGGAACCATTACCATTTCGTCCGCTTACTCCAAGTGAAGACGAAGCATTGATTAAAAAAATTAATGATAGTGGTGCAGGTGTGGTTTTTGTATCTTTAGGCTGTCCAAAACAGGAAAAGTGGATGTCCGAACACAAAGATAAAATCCAAGCGGTAATGATTGGCTTGGGTGGAGCTTTCCCTGTTTATGCAGGACTTCATAAAAGGGCACCTCGTATAGTCAGAGAGTCTGGATTTGAATGGCTATATCGATGGTTGCAAGAGCCTCGTCGCCTTGGGGGTAGATATACGAAAACTATTCCACCATTTGTGTGGTTAGCGATGAAGCAATTGATAACTAAAGATTATTCAGTCTCGAATTCAGCAAGCAATTTGAAATAAGGCATTCTTAATTGTATTGTTAGGTACTTGTTTATTTTTACCTAATTCTGTTGAATAACAACGGAGGTGATGAGACTTCTATCGCAGATGTTTAAGCATCACCTCTAAAACAGTAAAGTTATTTTATTAGTGGTGCATTAATTTTACATTTAATTGATAGTATTGCTAAATAAATACTAATTTCATCCGATTATTTTTTATCAATATTAATTAATATTCTAGATGACAATTAAATTTAAAAAAACTACGGAACTTATTTTAATTTTGATAACTAAATTTAGAGGAGGAAAACCTAATTCAATAGATATATCATAACAGACTGATTCTATTAATAAAATACATCAGGTAATTAGTTATATTTTTATGTATAAAGGTTCATCTAATTCTAAACAAAATAAAATAGCACGTTCCTTTCCCAGAGTAGTGCATCGACCTGAAAGTCGAATGCGAAAACCTCTGCAATTATTAAAAGATATGTGGCGGGACTTGTTGGCATCAAGAGAACTTGCTTGGCGGCTGTTGATTCGCGACATCAGCGCTAAATACCGCCAGTCATTTCTCGGAATTTTCTGGGCAGTTATACCTCCGATAGTTCTGGCTGCTACCTTTACCTTTGCCAAAAGCGGTGGTGTTGTAAATATTGGTGATACTGATATTCCTTATCCTGCCTACGTCATGTTCAGTATGACATTATGGCAAACCTTTGTTGAATCTCTCCAAGGTCCGATTCAAGCTGTAACAGTTGCAAAATCAATGTTGTCAAGGATTAACTTTCCTCGTGAAGCCTTGATTCTTGCCAAACTTGGTGAAGTATTTTTTAACTTTAGCATCAAGCTGATTTTAATTGTAGGTTTATTTATTTGGTTCAAAATACCAGTAACTTGGAGCTTAGTTTTAGCACCAGTAGCTTTAATTCACCTAATCGTACTCGGAACGTTTATTGGTTTGTTATTAGCTCCGATGGGCGCACTTTATCAAGATTTTTCAATGGGTATTACCTTAGCAACTAGCTTTTGGTTGTTCCTTACGCCAGTTGTATACCCAATTCCGACTGACGGAGTATTTGGCAGCATTGTAAAACTTAATCCCGTTACGCCTTTGCTAGTGACAACGCGGGAGTTAGCAACAACAGGTATAATTTCTAATCCTCAAGGTTTCTGGATTACAAGTTTGATTGCAATTATCGGATTACTAATTGCTTGGATTATCTATCGTTTAGCAATGCCCTATGTAGTTGAGAGGATGAGTTCATAATTATGATAAGTATTAATAAAGAAGAAATTTCAGAAAAGCCACCGAATAACGATAGTGAAATTGTTCTGAGTGTTAGTGGTGTTTCTAAAAAATTCTGTCGAGATTTAAAACGCTCTTTATTCTATGGCGTTCAAGATATCGCTTCTGAGATATCAGGGCTGCGAAAGACAAGCGAAAATCTGCGTACCAAAGAATTTTGGGCACTTGAAGATGTCAACTTTCAATTAAGAAAGGGAGAATCCATCGGTTTAGTAGGAAAAAATGGTAGTGGCAAATCTACTCTACTAAGAATTATTGCAGGTTTAATTAAACCAGATGCTGGCATAGTGGAAATTAATGGTAGAGTTGCGCCATTAATTGCATTAGGTGCTGGGTTTAATCCAATTTTGACGGGGCGGGAAAACATTTATGCCAATATGTCAATTTTGGGTTTGTCAAAAAAAGAAATTGACGAGAGATTTGATGACGTTATAGAGTTTGCAGAAATCGGAGATGCAATGGATTCGCCAGTTCAAACCTACAGTTCTGGAATGGCTGCCAGATTAGGTTTTGCTAGTGCAATTCATACCGAGCCAGATATTCTTCTTATTGATGAAGTATTGGCTGTAGGAGATATTCAATTTAGACTCAAGTGCTATAGAAAGCTATCCGAATTACTTGAAAAAGGAACGACTTTTGTATTGGTAGCTCATAATCCTAATTCTATTTTATCAATTTGCCAATCAGCTATTTTTCTAAAGAAAGGTAAATTAATTGCACAAGGAGATGCAGTTTCTGTAATGCGCCAATATGAAGAAGATTTATTTGTAGGAGGAAACGATCAATCTGATGGAGCCGTGTTCTTTGAAGAAAAACCGGAAGAGCAAAGTAGCGGCTTAGATATTATTGCAGCTTATTTTAAAGATGGTGAAGGTAATATTATCGATTACCCTATAAGCGGACAACCAACTTTTTTATGTGTTAAATGCAAATCCCGGATTACAATTCCGAATGCAATACTTAGTGTTCTTATTAAAGACCCTTTTGGTGAAGGTGAAAACATTTTAAATCTAGACAGTAACATAGATAAAGTAAATATAGAAGTTCTTCCAGGAACATCCGAATTGCAAATACAGATGCCTTATTTCGGTCTAAAACCAGGTGCTTATGCGAGTAGGATTTGGATTAAGAAAATGCCGAATTACATCTACGATCATGTAAATTTTAAATTTAAGGTTAAAAGCTACGAACTGATGTCTCAATGTGAATTTTATCAGCCTAGAAAATGGAATATTTTGAACGATCCTAAATAACTATTAATGTATACCTAAACTAGATTATTCTTTATTCTATTAATTAATACATTACTATGATTTACAAAGTACTCTCTAAAACTATAGCAAAAATTAATTATCACTATCACAAATACGAGCAATCCTACAAACAAGATATTTTTCGCCAAGAAATGGGACATTTTGGAAAAGATTGTTATGTCGGTAATAAAGTTTTTCTCAAAAGTCCCTTAAATAAAATCTTTTTGGGAGATAAGGTTTTAATAGAAGATTATTCCACAGTTGAATGTTCGCTCGATAGTTCTGCTATTCATATTGGCGATCGCTCAATTATTAGAACTTTTGCCAGATTGACATCCGGATTCGGCAAAATAACAATTGGTAGTGATTGTAGCGTTAACCCTTACACTATTTTGTTTGGGAATGGTGATTTAGTCATAGGTAATTGGGTAAGAATGGCGACTCACGTGGTAATTAATCCTGGTAATCATTTGTATGACGATATTGATACTCCCATCGATCTGCAACCTTTAACTAATAAAGGTGTTGTTATAGAAGATGATGTATGGATAGGTGCAGGTGTAGTGATTCTTGAAGGCTGCAAAATTGGTAAAGGTTCTGTGATTGGTGCGGGAACTGTTGTAACCAAAAGCGTAGAGCCTTACTCTGTCGTTGTGGGAGTACCGGGTAGAGTTATCAAAAAACGTGGTGAAACTAATAAGCAACACCAATTAATTAGCGTTACAAATAAAACGGGAGATAATTAAGTGAATATTATCAACCAGGAACCTATACGAATATTCATTGGTTCTGGAGAAGCAAGCCTCCTTGAGAGAAAAGTAGCAATTTATTCTTTGCAAAAACATACTAAAAGAAACTTAGATATTTACGTTTTTAATGGTACTCATAATGCCATAGAATTGAATGACAAACAGCCATTCTTAGCTCCTTTACCTCTACATATTAAATATCGTAACACAACTGAATTTAGCCTTTATCGTTATTTGATTCCACAACTGTGCAATTATCAAGGTAAAGCAATTTATATCGACTCAGATATTATTTGTCTAACAGATATTGGCGAACTTATTGATACTTCCTTGAATGGAAATGATTTCCTGGCAAAAGCAGATGCTTACAGCCATAGAGGTGAAGAGTTTTGGGCATTAAGCGTGATGCTTATAGACTGCGAAACTTGTCGCTTTGATTTGGAAACTTATTATAAAGAAATCGATCGAGGACTTTACACTAATACTGAATTTTCCAGTATGAGTAAGGCTTTTCTTGCTGATCATCCCCTGAAGATTGGCGCACTTAACCCCCAGTGGAATGTATTTGATTATTATGACCGAGAAACTAAATTAATTCATTATACAAATCTATACACCCAACCTTGGAAAAGTCCTAATCATCCTTATGGTGAACTATGGTTTAACTATTTTCAGGAAGCTTTAGATGCTGGATACATTACTCAGAAAGATATTGAATTGAGCATTGTCCGTTCTTACGTGCGACAAAATTTACTTAAAGGTAATTCTCCTTTGCCAGATTATAAAAATTTTGTCAGACAAAACATTCATTTACTAAAAAATATGGGCAGAAACTAGTACTCAAGTACGGGAAACGGAGGAAGCTTAAGGGGAAAAGAACTCTACGCTTTTACAATGTATTCAGAAAACTTGGCTTCGCGAACTACTAAAAAAGATTCAAGCTACCAATAAATATTCAGCACTACCAATATTGTATTTTTATGCACTCATTTATTACTTCAGTTCCAGTAAATCGGGTTATCGAACTCCTAAAACTGGAAGCAACCGCAATTAACCAAGCAGCAGAACGCTTGCAAATAGATCAATTAGAAAAGGTATTAAAGCTACTGATAAATTGTCAGGGAAAGGTGGTGCTTACAGGTGTTGGAAAGTCTGGAATTGTTGCCCAAAAGATTGCTGCTACCCTATGTAGCATTGGTAATGTAGCTGTATGTTTGCATCCTTGCGATGCTTTGCACGGCGATTTGGGAATTATTACTGCCTTGGATGTAGTTATATTGTTCAGCAATAGCGGTGAAACACAAGAATTAATAGAGATAGTTCCTCATCTTAAACATCGCCAAGTTCCAATTATTGGAATTTTGGGAAATCTCGAATCTACCTTAGCAAATCGGGCTGATTTGGTTTTAGATGCCTCAGTAGATCGTGAAGCTTGTCCTTTGAATTTAGCTCCCACTACCAGTACCACTGTTGCTTTAGCAATTGGGGATGCTCTGGCAATGACCTTAATGCAAATGCGGGCTATAACTCCTCAAGATTTTGCACTGAATCATCCAGCCGGACGCTTAGGTAAACGGCTGACTTTACGGGTAGCAGATTTGATGCATCAGGGATTAGATAATCCCGTAATTAGACCAAAAGCAAGCTGGATTGAAATAGTTAGCGCTATCACCAAAGCAGGACTCGGAGCAGTCAACGTTATTGACGAAAAAGGTAAACTACTAGGAATTATTACAGACGGCGATCTACGACGTGCCATAGCCACGATCGAGTTAGCCGATCTAGAACACCTCCAGGCAGCAGCAATTATGACGCGCAATCCGATCGCCGTTCAACCGGAGCAATTAGCTTTCGACGCACTACAACTGATGGAAAATCGTTCCTCTCAAATTTCTGTACTCTCAGTAGTAGATAAAGCATATTGTGTTGGCTTACTTCGGCTTCATGACATTGCTCGTAGCGGTATTTTGTAATCAATTCTTGAAATCTTTAAATAAGCTTATAAGTTAATTTACATATAATGCTGGGTTTCTCAGGCTAAAATACCATAAGAGGTTATTTTTTATACCTGAGAATAGAAATTATGAATAACATTGGCATAGGTAAAATTTTTATAGGTGGCGCTGCAAATCAAAGCTTCAACGGTGACACTGAGTTTAACGCGGTCAACTACGTTCAAGCGACTGGTAGCATTATTGCTGATTTGAGCGCGGGAATTGTTACACGTGAGTTTACGCCATCAATTCAAAATCCATTTAAGATTTTACCTGTTGGCGATTCGATTACATATGGTTTTACAAATACTGAAATAGCGGATAAGCCTAAAAACAACGATAGTGGTGGCTATCGAAATTTCTTAAATCAATTTTTGATTGCTGATGGTTTTGGTGAAGCTGTAGATTTTGTCGGCTCGCAAAAAACTGGTGCTTTTGAAGATAACGAACACGAAGGGCATAGTGGCAAACGCATTTCTTTTATTTCTGACAATATCGCAGGTTGGTTGAACGTACAGCAGCCAGATATGTTGTTGCTGATGATTGGTACTAACGATACGAAAAGCGATACCAATCCCTCGACGGCTGACGATCGCTTGAGTGCTTTACTAGATAAAATTACCAACCAATCGCCAAAGACTCATCTTTTAGTAGCTTCGATTCCGCCGATAGATCCATCTGTGAGAAAAATTCAAAGCGATAATGCCAAGGCTTACAACGCTACGATACCGGGCATTATTGAGGACAAATTAGCGGCAGGCAAAAAGGTAACTTTTGTTGATGTCAACAAAGCCTTAACTGTAAGTGACATTTTTGATGGGGTTCATCCTTCTTTGCAAGGTTACGAAAAGATTGCGAATAGCTGGTATGACTGGATTAAAAGCAGCCAGGATACTCTAATTAATATCAACAACATTATAGGTACAGCCTATAGCGATCGACTTACAGGTAATGCCAATAGCAACATTATTCAGGGTGGCGCTGGCGATGACTTGATTATTGGTGGTGGTGGTGACGACTTACTCAGTGGGGGAACTGGTAAAGACACATTTGTTTTAACCCTTGGTGAAGGAACCGATACTATCACCGATTTTTTAGTTGGAGAAGATTCGCTAGCACTATCTGGAGGCTTAACTTTTGAGCAACTGAGTATTACTCAAGGTACTGGAAACTATATTAACGATACCTGGATTACCAGTAATAATAGCGGCGAACAATTAGCTTTACTGCTGGGTGTACAAGCCGCAACTATTAATGGTGTGAATAATTCATCAGAATCACTTGTTACAATCAACGGTATACCCGTTTCCAATCCTGTTGAATCCTACGGTGGTTCAATGCAAGACGTTACAGGTGATGTGACTGTATCGCCAAGCAATCAACTAAACTTAAGTGGAAATAGATGGAAACGGGTTAATATCAATACCACGATCGCTCCCGACACTATCCTCCGTTTTAACTTTAAGGGTAATGGTAAAGGTGAAGTTCAAGGTATCGGCTTTGATAACAACAATAATATTAGCGGCGCTGATGATAGCGGACATTTCTTTCAAGTTGCTGGTAGTCAAAGCTGGGGTATTGAAAATCTAGGTCAGTATATTGTTGGTTCCTCGGACGGATTTAATCAGTATTCCATCCCAGTTGGTCAACTATTCACTGGTAGATTTAATTTCTTAACCATAGGTAACGACCATGATGTCGCAAATCCCACTGCTCAAGCGACATTCAGAAATATCGAACTATTAACACCGACACCGACACCGACACCTACACCTACTCCTACACCTACTCCTACACCGACACCGACACCTACTCCGACTCCGACTCCTACCCCGACACCGACACCTACTCCTATACCTACTCCCAATCCTAATACCTTACTTGATATCTCCATTAATGGAGTGACTCAAAATAAAACGATTGAATCTTATGGTGGTGCTTCTCAAAACCCAAGCATTACTTCAACTGTAAACAATAACAATAAACAATTACAGTTAGAAGGTAACGGCTGGAAACGCTTGAATCTTAACGGATATCAAGTAACTGCAAATACCCGGCTCCGCTTTGACTTTAATTCTAACGGCAAGGGTGAAGTTCAAGGTATCGGCTTCGATAATAACAATAATATTAGCGGCGCTGATGACGCTGGGCACTTCTTCCAAGCTAATGGTAGTCAAAGCTGGGGTATTGAAAACTTAGATCGGTTTATTGTTAATCAAGTTGGAAGCGAAAAAACCTACGAAATCTCCGTTGGTGATTTCTTCAAGGGTGAATTTGACTACCTTACCATTGCCAACGACCATGATGTTACAAATCCTACTGCTATAGCACAGTTCAACAACATCGAGCTATTTGAAGTTTCCGTTCAAAATAACTTACTCGATCTTACCGTTGATGGAATAACTCAATCTCTATCAGTTCAATCTTACGGTGGTGCTTCTCAAGATGTTAACGCCGTTGCAACTATTACTAATAACACTGAATTAAAATTAGCTCTTAACGGTTGGAAGCGCTTGGACATCACCGGATATCAAGTAGATGCAGATACAAACTTGGAGTTTGAGTTCAGAAGCAACGGCACGGGTGAAGTTCAGGGTATCGGCTTCGACAATAACAACAACATTAGCGGCGCTGATGATGCCGGACACTTTTTCCAAGTTGACGGTAGCCAAAGTTGGGGTATTGAGGACTTAGACCAGTATATTATCGGTCAATCAGCCGGATTCGATCGCTATTCAATCCCAATTGGTAACTTTTTCAGCGGTCAATTCGACTATCTTACCATTGGCAACGACCATGATGTTGCAAATCCAACTGCTGTAAGTGAGTTCCGCAATATTGCACTAACTTAACCGCGAAGCCTGTTGAATATATCGGAAATTAATACGGCGTTGTACGTAAACTCGCAATTAACCAGCAGTTCCAATCGATAAGCGTTTGATCGAAGTCTGTGCGGCGCATCTCTACAAATATTTGATATGAGGCATCCAAAACCTAATCCTTAACTTTATGACTTTATCGGAGAAGGAAAATTGGGTGTCTCAAATAAATTGCAATACCTGTTACTTGAAAAAAATAAATAATTACGTAAATTATTAGGTATATAAAACTATGAACATCCTTGCTGTTATCCCCGCTCGTTACAACTCAACTCGGTTTCCTGGAAAACCACTGGCAATGATTGGCGATCGCCCAATGGTACAAAGAGTTTATGAAGCGGCGAAAAGCTGTCCTCATTTTAGTAAAGTAGTTGTCGCTACCGATAGCGAAGTTATTGCCGATTGCGTGCATTCTTTTGGCGGAGAAGTTGAAATGACTAGCTCCGATTGCGCTACGGGTACCGATAGAGTTGCTGAAGTTGCTTTGCGCTATCCCCAGATGAACGCTATAGCTAACGTTCAGGGAGATCAACCTTTTGTAACTTCCGAAATGCTCGCACAACTAGTAAGTCCTTATCTTAAAGGAGAATCACCAGCAATGACAACTCTGGGCTGTCCTTTGGAGATGGATAAAGCTTATTTAGATTCTAATTCAGTTAAAGTACTGTGCGATCGCCTTGGTAATGCTCTTTATTTTTCCCGCGCTCCTATTCCGTACTTTCGCAATAATGTAGAAGTACCCGTGTTCCACCATTTAGGACTTTATGCCTTTGAAAGAGATTTCCTCGCTCAGTATGCTCAAATGAAACCTACTCCATTAGAGGAGTGTGAAGGTTTGGAGCAACTGCGAGTACTAGAGCATGGATTTTCTATTCGGGTGTGTCTGACTCAAAAGATTGTTTTAGAAATTAATACTCCTGATGATTTAGTTCAAGCTCAAGCTTTATTGTCAGTGAATTTTGAATAGAAATCTACTCAAATTAATAGGTAAATTTATATGCAAGTTCTGAGAAAAATTAAGCATAAACTAGGCAAAACCAACTTACTTTTACGTCAAAAATTATATAACGTTCTACCTTGGAATTTTCTGAAATCAACGAGCTTGCGATTCGTCCTAAAGCGCGACCCAATCGATTGCATTCTTTATTCGTTAGCTATAGCAAAAAAAAATGTTTTTTTTGTACAGGTTGGCTCTAATGATGCGACTCATGGCGACCCTTTGCGTAATTTTATATTTAACTGTAACTGGTCGGGAATTATGATTGAACCAGTTAAATTTGTATTTAAAAGGTTAGAGAAAAATTTTCATAAATTCGAGAATATAACTCTAGAAAATGTTGCAATCTCAAGTGAGAATAGAGTACAAAATTTTTATTATTTAAAAGAGTGCGATGATTTGCCAGTAACCTACGACCAACTTGGTTCTTTTTCATTAGAAACGATACTAAAAAATTCTACTTGGATTCCTGATATTCAAGAACGTATAGTCACAACTCAAGTTGATTGTATGACATTTGCGGCTCTATGCGACAAACATAATCTTAGCGATATCGATGTCATACATATTGATACGGAAGGTTATGATTTTGAAATTCTCAAGATGATTAGTTTTGAACGCTTTCAACCAAAAATCATCTTGTACGAACACAAACACTTAAGCCCCACTGATAAAGCAGAATGTCGCGCATATTTAGAAGCTAGAAATTACGAATTATTAGAAATTAAACGCGATACTATTGCTATAGCAAAAGAAGCGAAAGATAACTTCTCTGAGCTTCGCGCAGCATGGAATTTAGTATCTTAAGTTGTCTAATCAAATCAGTTGGCTGTGCGGGTAAATTACTCCTTTAGCGGTAGAAAATTATCGAGAAAAAAACCGACGCTTGACTTAGAGGACACAGAGGAAAGAGATAAAGCGAAAAGTGTGGTCTTGGGGAGCCACTGCCTTGGCGATAAATACGACGGCTGTAGCAAGTGGCGTGGTTTCCCCCATGCACAACATTTCAGTCTTAAAGAGATAGTAATACTTATTAATACTCCAATGGTTAAAGAACTACGTATTATTTCAACATCAGTATCGATTTCAAAGTCGGATCTAAATACATCGGAAGAAAATGACCATCAAATACTAATTGCCTGCCCCGCACCACCAGCAGAACTAGTAAAGGCAGGTAAAGCCATTGCTGTTCCCCAGGGAGAATTTTCTGTTGATATGATTTTGGATAAATTACCTAATGGTTTTTATCCTGATTTTGTGCAACTGTCTGCCAGAAATATGAGCTTTATTCCACGGGGACTTGAGAAATTCAAATGCCCTAAAGTCATGAAGATTGGCGATACTTTTCACCTGGGTGATGGTTCGTTGACTGGTATTGTTGAATATTGCAAAGTTTTACAGTGCGATTACCACTGGGTTTACCAAGGAGTTCAGCATTTACATTTCTTTGTAGAAGCAGGTCTAAAAAATGTCTTCTGGCTCCCAGGAACTCCTGTTATCGACCATTATATTCCTAAGAAGTCCGAATCAAAATCATTCAATATTATTTTTCGGGGTTCTCAGTCGCAACAACACGTTTACCGCAGCAGACTACTTGAATTTTTAGAGGATTCTGGTACAAATATTGATATTAGCCGCAAGCCATATATTGAATCTTTGGAAGATTATACCAAATCGCAAATAGTATTCAATTGTGGTTTAAATTCTGATAGTAATAGAAGGATTTTTGAAGTGCTGATGGCTGGCGGTTTTCTGCTTACGGATCGCTTAAGTCCTCAATCTGGTTTGTTTTCTCTGTTTCAAGAAGGCGTTCACTTAGAATGCTATGGAAACGAAGATGAACTACTCCAAAAGATAGATTTTTATCTAAAGAATCCTGATAAAGCGGAACAAATAGCAGCAGCAGGTCATCAAAAGCTGATAGATTGTTATAGCCAGCAAGCAATATGGCAAAAATTATACCGCTATGTCTTGCATGGTGAGATTGAAGCGCCTTTTCGTCTAGAACACGATAAACGTGTGTTGCACATCGATCCGACTAGAAACGAAAAAGCCTTTGATACTCGATTAAAGATTTACGAATTGATTCAAGAAATCCATCGACTAAACTCTCGAATCAAACTTCTTTATTGGAAGGGTGCGAATAAACAACTCCTGTCAGATTTAGCTGACTTACCTCGTTTAGATATTACTTACGCTAATTCCTCAGAAGCTTTGACTGATGTGGAAGCTTGGTGCAACAAAGTCGGCGTGAAAGAACAGGTCGATCTGCAATGCCTGTCTTCAAAACAAAAGGATTTATCTCAATTTCAGATGGCGATCGTAGATTTACCAGATAACTTGGCAGCAATGAAGCAGCTATGGCAGGAAGTTGAACCGACTATTGCTGAATCTGGCTTTTTGTTAATAGTAGGAAAGCCTAAAAATTGGACAAAAGAAATAATGGATGCATTCTTTAGAAGGCATGGCTTATTATCAGTCAATCTTTGTTTTGAAAACTCTAACCGCGAATTAGGAGTTGGAGCTTGCCTAGTTTACCAAAAACTTCCCGCGTCTTCTCCATCTTCCCATTTACTAAATTCAAAAACAAAGCTGTTTGTTAGCAAGCTAAGTATTCAAGCAAAAATGAAAAAGCAATTATATTCCCTGCCATTGGTAAGTCGGGCAAAGAAGTTCGTTAAAAATTTATGATTGCTTCATTTGATTACTTCAAAAGTTCATGATTAAGGTATAAAATGATTCTTTTTTTCAGTAAGATTTTATTTGATACTTAAAGCGTGTATATAGATATCCACGCAATATGAAAAAAACATTAAAACAAAGGTGGGAACTCCCTCCAACTTGGTTAAGAATTCTGATTATCAGTCTATTAATATTAGGTGTATTTTTTCGATTTGCCAATCTCGAACAAAGAGCTTATTGGCATGATGAAACTTATACTTTATTACGTACTTCTGGCTATACAGTACCGGAGGTTACTCAAGAAGTCTTTAATGGTGGTGTAATTGGAGTTGAAGAGCTAAGACAGTATCAAACTGTCAATTCGGAAAAAAACTTAATTGGCACAATAAATGGTTTGGTAAAAGAGGATCAACATCACCCACCCATTTACTTTGTAATGACAAGGTTTTGGAGCCAGTGGTTCGGTGATTCTCTAACTACAAATAGGATTTTACCTGTTCTAATTAGCTTATTCGTATTTCCTTTTATCTACTGGCTTTGCTTGGAACTTTTCCGGTCACATCTAACAGCATGGATAGCAGTAGGATTAACTGCTGTCTCTCCTTTCCACATAAATTATGCACAAGAAATGCGGGAGTATGGCTTGTGGGCGGTAACAACTTTGCTAATGAGCGTGTCGTTACTGCGAGCAATGAGATTAGACACAAAATCGGCATGGATAATTTATGCAGTAACTACAGTAGTAGCGCTTTATTCTGCTGTATTTTCTGTATTTGTTATGTTAGGTCACTTCATTTATGTAGTTGCCACTGAGGGATTCCGGCTGAGTCGAAAATTGATTGCCTATTTACTAACATCATTTATTGCAGTTGTGGCTTTTTTGCCCTGGATTTTAGTAATTTTGACGCATTTGGACAAAATCAAGCAAGTAACAGCCTGGATGGATACGTCACTACCTGTAAAAGATTTAGTCAAACGCTGGATATTTAATCTGCAATCTGTCTTTTTTGAAACTAATTTTTGGCTTCCAGGTTCTCTCAAAACTTTGATAGCTTTTGCTATGACACTTCTAGTGGGGTACTCAATTTATGTACTGTGGCGACGAAGTTCTCACCACGAATGGCTATTTGTTGTTACATTAATTATACCAATTTTAGTTAGTTTAAGCTTGGCAGATATAGTTTCTGGCGGAATACGTTCAACTAATGCTCGTTATTTTGTTCCGTCTTACTTGGGAAGCCAACTCGCTGTTGCTTACTTGTTATCTATTGGATTCACTTCCACAAAAATCAAATTTGGGTTGCAAAAACAATTGAGAATGCTTACACTCACGCTAATGGCAGTAGCGGTTTTGTCTGGTGTAATTCAATTACTTAATCCACGCATTATTGAAGATCGAGAAATGGTTAAGATTATTAATCAAGCAGATATGCCATTAGTAGTCAGCGGGGAAATTTCTAACGATGGTGGTAGTACTTTTGGTGACATTATGGTGATAAGTCACTTATTAGACCCAAAAGTCAAACTTCAATTAATTATTGAGCCGAATTTACCAGAAATTCCTACAGAATTCAGAAATGTGTTTTTATACAAGACACCAGAATCCGTAAAACGCCAACTAGAAAAAAAATACAAACTAAAACCAGCATATAAAAATAAACTTTGGTATTTAGAACGTTCTGTATAAGGCTGCTAGTAGTTATTTTTTAAGGGTGTATTCAATGTACGTGAATTTTGGAATTTATTCTCTAAATCTAATCTGTCTTTATTTTTTGACAACAGTAACAATTCGTTATTTATTATGGTATCTAATTCAGAAAAAGATGTTGAAATTTCCGTAGTTATTCCTGTATACAATGAAGAATCAAATCTTGATTACCTATTTGAACGTTTAACAACAACACTGGATAAACTAAATATCAAATACGAAATCATTTGTATAAATGATGGCAGTAAAGATAATACCCTCAAGTGTTTGATCCAGCACCATTACTCGAATCCGGTAATCAAAGTTATTAATCTATCTCGTAATTTTGGTAAAGAGGCTGCTCTAAGTGCTGGTATTGATTTCGCGAATGGTGCTGCTATCATCCCAATTGATGCCGATTTGCAAGATCCGCCCGAACTGATCGGGGAAATGATTGACAAATGGCATGAAGGCTACGATGTTGTTTATGGAACTCGTCGTTCTCGTCAGGGTGATAGTTGGATTAAGCGTTTTACTGCCAATATTTTCTACAAAATTATCGGTCGAATAGGTCACGTACAAATTCCACCGAATACCGGAGATTTTCGTTTGCTCGATCGGCGTGCAGTTGAAGCTGTCAAGCAAATGCCTGAAAAAACACGTTTTATGAAAGGCATATTTTCTTGGGTTGGTTTCAAACAAACTTCCATCTTTTACGATCGCCCTAACCGTTATAAGGGAACTACCAAATGGAACTATTGGCGACTTTGGAATTTTGCGATTGACGGTATTACTTCATTTAGTCTTCTACCTTTAAAGGTTTGGAGTTATATTGGCGTGATATTTTCTCTAACAGCATTCCTTTATGCGGGGGTTTTAATAGTTCGGACTTTACTCTTTGGGATTGATGTTCCTGGCTACGCCTCCTTAATGGTAGCCATACTATTTTTAGGAGGAGTGCAATTACTAACTTTAGGGATAATTGGTGAATACATAGGTCGTATTTTTGAAGAAGTAAAAAATAGACCTCTTTATTTAGTTCGGGAAGTTTACGGTTTTAAGCAAAAAGCTGAATTGTATGGTGATTTTCAACTAAGTGAAAAAGTGTCCACCTCAATAATAGTTAATCCAGATAGGTAAAATTAATTACCAATGTATTGCGAATAACTTACTTTTTTTAAAGATAAATGTAATGTCTGATTAGACAGGTAGGGCTAATGCTCAGTTCTAAGCGTTTTGTTTTCTTGTTGACATTTGTTTGCTTTTTCTTAACTGCTTTGGTTATGCATTTACTTGGAGGCATCAAGCCAGAGCAACTTCAGGAATGGCTAAGACAGGCTGGCATTTGGGCACCTGCTGTATATATAGTTCTCTATATTGTCGCAACGGTGTTAGTACTGCCTTCAACAGCACTTAATTTAACCGGAGGAGCAATTTTTGGTCTATGGTTTGGTACTCTTTGGACTAGTATTGCTGCAATAACTGCCGCAATGGTATCTTTTACCTATAGTCGTAGTTTTGCGCGTAAAGCATTAGTGAAAAAGTTTGCTAGTAGTTGTCGAGCAATGGATGCTGAACTACTTCGAGGAGGAGTCTTTTACATATTTGCGATTCGATTACTGCCAATAATTCCCTATGGTTTAGTTAACTTTGTGGCTGGTTTAACTTCAGTAAGCTTCAAAGATTATTTTCTAGGTACAGTACTAGGTACTATACCCGGTGTTTTACCTTTTGTGTTATTAGGTAGTTCTGGCTTAAAGGCATTAAGAACCGGAGATATCTTGCCATTGATAGGAGCATTGAGTTTGATAGGAGTGCTAATTTTGGGAGCTACCTGGTATCGACGTTCAGGCTCAAATAAAAAATGAATATTTTGATATATATTTTCGTCAACTAAAAAATAATCAAATTTATATCTTTAAGCTAAGGTTTTTTGCATGATAATTTCCGTTCTTATCAACAACTACAACTATCAAGACTATGTTGTTGATGCAATTGAGAGTGTTTTAAACCAATCTCATCCTGTAGATGAAATTATTGTTGTTGATGATAAATCAACAGACAATTCAGCACAAATATTGCAAGAAAAATTCTCAAACCACGAAATTGTTAAGCTGATACTTAAAGATTGAAATGAAGGACAGCTTTCAAGTTTTAACGAGGGCTTTTTAGCTTCTAGAGGAGATATTATCTGTTTTCTAGATGCTGATGACCTGTATAAAGAAAATTACATTCTAGAAGTAGTTAAATTTTATCAAGAGAATCCAAAGTTTGATTTTTTGTTTTGTGGTGTTGAGATATTTGGTAATGAAGAAAGAATTGCTAATTGTTACGAAAATAATCGCGATCTTGGCTATTCTAAAATTGCTGCTATCTATAAAAAAGTATGGGTAGGTAATCGGACATCTACTCTTTCAATGCGTAGGAGTGTACTAGAGAAATTTTTACCAATTCCTTATCTTGAAGATTGGCGCGCTCGTGCTGATGATTGCTTAGTTTTCGGAGCTTCAATAGTAGAAGCAAGAAAATCTTATCTTGCTCAACCTTTAGTAAAATATCGAGCGCATGGTAGTAATAATCATTACGGACGCAAAGAAAAAAGGACATCTGAATATTTAGAGCGATACGATCAAGCTATTACTCGTTTATTTTCCTTTTTTTCCGAAAAAACGAATCATCCAGATGACTTAGATCGATTTGCTCATCTTGAATTCAAAACAATTTCTAAACCGAATCAAGAAGAATTTCAGATTTATAAGTCTATAGTTAAGCAATCTCAAATTCCGAAATGGAAAAAGGCTACTAATCTTTTTTCTATCTACTTTTATTTTTACCGTAAAAGTTATTTCCGTCACTAATTCGTCAAAACTTTATCTTATTTTTAAGTTATCAGATGTTATTCCATTCAATTGAATTCATTCTCCTGTTTCTCCCACTTAATTTGTTATCGTATTTCTTCACCAGTAAAACATTTTTTTCTCAATGGATAATTTGCTGTGTTGCAACTTCGCTTTTTTTCTATGCTTGGTGGAATCCTAAATATCTTGGCTTGCTGGTATTTTCGATTTTACTAAACTACTGTATTGGATTTTTTTTGAGTAAAGACTCGAACAAACCAATTATTAAGAAAAATATCTTAATTCTAGGAATTGCTATTAATTTGGCGTTAATTGCTTATTTTAAATACACAAACTTTTTTATTGATAATCTAAACGCGATTATTAATACAAACTTTTCCCATCATCAGATTATTCTTCCTTTAGGTATTTCTTTTTTTACTTTTCAACAAATAGCCTACATAATAGATAGTTATCGAGGAGAAACAAAAGAATATAGTCTTTTACATTATAGTTTATTTGTTTCCTTTTTTCCTCAATTAATTGCAGGACCAATTGTTCACCATAAGGAAATTATTCCTCAATTTACTAATAAATTTATTAGTTGTTTCAATTCCAAAAATATCGCCGTGGGTTTAACCTTTTTTTTTCTAGGTTTATTCAAAAAAGTTTTACTAGCAGATAGTATCGTCGCTGGGGTTGCCAACCAAACATTTGATGCTGCTGCTGGGGGTGGACTTAGTTTTTTAGATGCTTGGCTGGGGACATTCGCCTATACGTTTCAGCTTTACTTTGATTTCTCTGGTTATTCAGATATGGCAATTGGCATAAGCAGAATGTTTGGAATTAAGCTGCCAGATAACTTTAATTCTCCTTATAAAGCAATTAGTATAAGCGATTTTTGGCGGCGCTGGCATATTACTCTTTCTAACTTTCTACGAGATTATCTTTATATTCCTTTGGGTGGGAATCGTCAGGGAAAACTAAAACGTAATCTTAACTTAATGATAACTATGTTATTAGGAGGGCTTTGGCATGGTGCTGGTTGGACTTTTATTGTGTGGGGAGGTTTGCATGGGTTTTATTTAATAGTCAATCATCAATGGCGTGCTTTACGAAAATCTTTAGGACACAATTTGCAATCTGATTCTTGGTGGAATCAAGCATTAGGCTGTGTGCTAACTTTTTTAGCGGTTGCACTCGCATGGGTATTTTTCAGAGCGGAGAATATGAATGCTGCTTTTGCCATGTTAGGAGCAATGTGCGGAAAAAATGGTATTTCTTTATCGCTTAATGTTTTATCAAAAAATGGATTTGAATTTATCGGACAGTTAATCTTTTTAGGTATTATTATTTGGTGTTTACCCAACACTAATCAATTAGTATCATCTTATTTCCAAATATATAGCAAATCTGGAACAAAGAGACATAAAAAAAACTTGGTGATTGAACTTAAAAATTATTGCTGGCAGCCAAATATTATTGGAGGAATTATATTTGGTTTAGGAATATTTGCTGTAGTTAAGATGCTGATTCAAGCTCCAGAAAGCGAATTTTTATATTTTAACTTTTAAGGATTTACACAAATTATGAACTATAAGAGCTTTTTAAAGGGAATATCTTTAGGTTTTTTATTTGGTTGTTTTGCTTTCGCTTTTGCTGTTATCTTTCAATTAGGAGTTCCTACACAAAGTTCTTTAGAACGGTCAGAATTATATAATTTTAAAACCAAAGTTGCTAATTCTATCAATTCACCAAAATTAGCAATAATTGGAGGCTCAAGCGCACGTATTGGTATTAGTTGTAAGTTAATTGTAGAGCAAACAGGAATTCCTTGTTTTAATGGAGGTACTATTGCTGATATGAGTGTTGATTATATTCTTAATATGCCTAAAAAATGGCTCAAGCCTGGAGATACAGCGCTTCTGGCTTTAGAATATTATTATTACAATACTAATAATAGACCTAATGTTAAAGTAATTGATTATGTAATGTCTCATGACTTAGAGTATTTATTATCGCTTGACTTCAAAACTAAAGTTCAATTTTTGAGCAGCATCTCTTTACAGCGATTAAAAGAGGGAATATTAGCAAAATTTCACCCGCTCCAAAATATTGAGACAACTAAAAATAATTTTCAAAAGACTCATAACGAATATGGAGATAACATCGATAATATTGAAGCTAACATGACGAAAGAATTATTAAAACAACAAGCTACAATATTACCTTTGGGTGGGGTAGAACATTGGGATTCTATAAATATAAACAATAAAGCGATACAAAGTATAACTAAATTTATCAATTGGTGCAAACAAAATAATATTAAAGTATTAGCTAGTTATCCTAACACTACTTATTTTGATATTTATAAACAAGAAAAGCAACAGACATTTTTAGATAGTATCGGGAAATTCTATGCAAACAATAATGTTTCCGTGATTGGTAAAGCAGAGGATTTTATGTTCGATAAATCTATGTTTTATGATAGCAACTATCATCTTCACGATCGCGGAGTCAAACTTCGCACGCTAAAATTGATAGAGCTAATAAAGCCATATTTAAATTTATAAATCTAGTTTGGTTGCTAAATTTAAAGATTAAATCATTTATTTAATCGTAAATTTTATATTAAAAAATAAATTAAATTGTTAATATTTAGCATCAAAAAATACTAAGCATCAAAAAGGAAAATCTAATTTGTTATTTAATTCGTTTACCTTCGTTGGATTTTTTATCCTTGTTTATACACTTTACCTGCTATTAAAAAATCACTATAAAGCACAAAATATTGTGCTATTAATTGCTAGCTACATATTTTACGGTTACTGGGATTGGCGTTTTACTTCACTGCTTGCTCTTTCAACAATAGTTGATTTTACTGTAGGAAAATTACTGCAAAATACCGAAGAAGAAAGGAAGCGAAAACTACTATTGTTTATTTCAATCTGTTTTAACTTATCTCTTCTAGGTTTTTTCAAATATTTTAATTTCTTCGCAGAAAGTTTTACTGGTTTATTTCAAGCTTTTGGAATGGAAATTGACTGGGTTACTTTGAATGTTCTGCTACCAGTAGGAATTTCTTTCTATACATTCCAAACGATGAGTTATACCATCGATGTTTACAAAAGAAATTTACACCCGATTAATAGTTTCCTTGATTTTGCTCTATTTGTTTCCTTCTTCCCGCAGTTAGTAGCAGGTCCCATAGAACGTGCAACTACTCTTATACCCCAAATTATCTCACCACGATATTTGAAATTAGAACAAATCAATGCTGGGATTTATCTAATTATTTGGGGATATTTTAAGAAACTAGTAATCGCCGATAATATGGCGAATATTGCTAACTCAGTATTTAATAATTATACACAATATCAAGGACTGGATATCGCGATCGCTATTCTTGCTTTTACAATCCAAATATATGGAGACTTTTCGGGTTATTCCGATATTGCGCGAGGGCTTTCTAAGCTAATGGGATTTGAATTAATGGTGAATTTTAAGCTGCCATATTTTGCTCTCAATCCCAGTGATTTTTGGTTGCGATGGCATATTTCGCTATCAACTTGGTTGCGAGATTATCTTTATATACCATTGGGTGGTAATCGTCGAGGAAGCTTTAACACTTACCGTAACCTGTTTTTAACTATGCTTTTGGGTGGACTTTGGCATGGAGCGGCTTGGAATTTTGTTATTTGGGGAGCATTTCAAGGGTTAATTCTGATTATCTATCGCCTTTTTGATAAAGAACCAGAACATTTAGATCCTTGGTGCGGTAAATATTCTTACCTGCGTATCTTTGGTAAGATGCTGCTAATGTTTATCCTCACAAATATTGGCTGGCTAATCTTTCGCTCAAGTTCAATAAATCAAATCTACTATATGCTCTCTAACATCGGACTTGGTATATCAAACCAATCTTTACTCTGGGGATATGACTTGGTATTTTTGTGCTTACCGCTGCTTTTAATTCAAATTTACCAGTATGTAACTCGTGACCTACTGATTTTAACAAAATTAAAACCTGTAATTAGAGTTCCAATATATAGTTTTTTAATTATTTGGATTTGTATTTTTGGAACTCGCGAAGCAGGAGAATTTATTTACTTCCAATTTTAATCAAATATTTTAATCTAAAATAACAACTTATACCAAATAAAAATCAATGGCGCAACCTAAAAATCAACAATTACCACAAGAAATTGTCACACCAGTAAAAAGTAAAGAATTTCTACTATCATTACTAGGAACTTTTATTTTTATTATTCTTTTTAATTTTGCAGCCAAACTGTATTTAAAGGAAAATACAACTAATCGTGCTTATTGGCTGATTAACGAGAAATGGGAACTTTTACTCAACCAAAAAAAGCCTGTTGACTGGTTAATTCTGGGAGATTCTAGCTGTAATCAAGGAGTAGTTCCAAGCATTGTTGATGAAAAGCTCAATGTTAATTCTATAAATCTTTGTACCATTGGGGATATGTTGACTTTAGACGATGCGTGGATGCTGGAGAAGTATATACAGCGATTTGGGGTTCCCAAAAACGTTCTTATAGTTCATGTCCACGATGCTTGGAGTCGTGAAGTTAATCGTTCTTTGTTAGCTAAAATACCTTTAAATTGGGGCTACTGGCAGCAGCTAGAACCACGAGTTGATTTGGGACTCAAAGATACTGCCCAATTGTTTGTCGATTCGATACATCCCACTTTATTCGGAAAACAAAAGCCTTTCAGAATTATTAAAGTTTCCTTACGATACGTTTAATCGCAGCCAAAGTTTACGGCTTGAGGAAGACGGCTTTATGATTTGGGAAAAACCAAACCCTGAGTATGTGGAAGCACAGAAGAAGACGAATATAGAGTTCGCGAAAAAAAATAAATTTAAGCTTTCAGAGAATAATAGTAAAGCTTTAGAACGCATAGTAAGTCTTGCAGAAAAGCATGATTTTAATATCTATTTAGCTAACAGTCCTATATATGAGAAACTTTACGAAGATAAGGATTTTAAAGCTTATTATAGTCAGCTTCAAGATACTCTCGGTGCTTATGCTGCTAAAAGTGACAGAGTACATTACATCCGAGAGCCAATAACTTTTCCTAAAGAGCAGATGGAAAATGCCGACCATTTAGTTTATTCTGCCGCCAAAGTATATACTAACAAGCTGATTTCTGAAATAGAATCTATTCAAAAGAGTGAGAATTAATCTTAAGTTTGCTTATCTATAAAAGGTTTTGCTATGAGAGCGTCTTTTTACGTTGCTCCCGTTCGTACTTAAATAGTTCAAGATGCAAAAAATCAACATTGCTGACAATTGTTAAATATATTTTTTTTATTTTTTCACATATTAATTAATACTTTCTTTACCAAATCTTTTCCTACTTTATAAAAGAATGCAATTAAAATAACTTGAAAGCAAAATTATTTTAAATCACAATATAGTCGTTGATTCATTAGTAAAACTCAGAATAAAAAAATCTAGGAAATAATTCTATGTCGTCTATTCCTATCGTTACTCTTCATCGCGGCAATCATCCTTACCTAATATATAGCTTGGCTCAAGCAAAAAAAAATAATCCTGAATCAGATATATTTTTGTTGGGAGATTATAGTAATAAATTTTTAAGATTTATCACTCATGAAGATTTTAGTTTTTACTGTGAGGGAGCTAAAGAATTTGAAAAAATATATGCAGATAAACACATGAGTAGCAATGATTTTCTACATGAAATGTTTTGCTTTCAAAGATGGTTCATTTTAAGAGATTTTATGAAAAAAAATAAAATTGAAAAATGCGTGCATATAGATTCTGACATTCTGCTATATGCTAATCTTTCAGAAGAGCAAGAAAAATTTGCACATTCTGATTTTACTTTGTCTAAAAAAGGCTCTGGACATAATTCATTTATCAAATTAAAAGGAATAGAAGATTTTTGCGAATTTGTAATTAATTTTTACACAAATCCGTCTTTATTCAAAATTTTAGAGACTTTATGGGAAGATAAAAAATCTAGACCTGGTGGTATTTGCGACATGACTTTACTAAATCAGTACTACCAAAGAAATTCTGATAAAATTGCTCAAACATCTGATATTATCAACAATTCCGTTTATGACGCTAATATAAATGCTTCACATGAATTTGAAATGCGTAATGGAATTAAAAATATTTATTGGGTTGATGGTAAACCATACTGCAAGCATCTTAAGTCTGGCAAGGGAATCAAGTTTAATTCTTTGCATTTTCAAGGAAAGGCAAAACGATATATGAAAGATTATTGTACTGCCAAAAAAGCTCTAGTATCTTATTACAGAATAGAACGGACGGGAAGAACAATTATATCAAAAATTAGAAGCAAATAATAGTAAAAAAATAAATATTATTGGTTTCACTATATTATTAGTTTCGCTTAGTATACAAATATCTATAAGGTACCAAAACAAATGACTCGCACTCAAATTACAGATAACCTTTTCATTGGCGATGACTGCAAACTAACCTTAATTGGCGGTCCGTGCGTTATTGAGTCGGAAGATTTTACTTTAAAAATGGCGGAAGAGATTCGCAAAGTGTGCGATCGCCTAAATATTTCGTTTATCTTTAAATCTTCTTTCGATAAAGCAAATCGGACTTCTATTAGTTCCTTCCGAGGACAATCTTTAGAACAAGGGTTAGAAATTCTCCAGAAAGTCAAAGATAAAATTGGTGTTCCAGTACTTACCGATATTCACGACTCTCACCAAGCAGCGCCCGTTGCCCAGGTGGTAGATGTTCTACAAATTCCAGCCTTTCTTTGTCGCCAAACTGACTTACTTTTAGCTGCTGCTGCTACAGGTAGGGCAATCAATGTCAAAAAAGGTCAATTTCTTGCGCCTTGGGACATGAAAAATGTTGTCAAGAAATTGGAAGCAGGAGGAGCTAAAAATATATTGTTAACCGAACGAGGCACTAGTTTCGGTTACAACACTTTAGTAGTTGATTTCCGTTCTTTTCCTCAAATGCGAGAATTAGGCTATCCCGTAGTGTTTGATGCTACTCACAGTGTCCAAATGCCGGGGGGACAGGGAAATAAGTCTGGTGGACAGCGAGAGTTTGTACCTTATTTAGCAAGGGCAGCCGCAGCAGTAGGTATTGATGCGCTATTTATGGAAGTCCACGAAAATCCCGATATGGCTCCTAGTGATGGTCCAAATATGGTACCTTTAGCTCAACTTGAAAGCGTACTCAAGGGAATTGTCAGCGTTCGTGATGCTTTACAACAAAACGATTTAGTTTCTCTTTAACTATCGCCGCATTGCCCGCACAAGTTTAAGTATATATAGCTACCCTAAATCCCTACCATGACCAATATTTCTGAAATTGAATTGCAAGAACGTTTATCCCAGGTAAAACTTTTAGCTTTGGATGTAGATGGTGTCCTAACTGATGGCGGACTTTACTACACGGAAAGTGGGGAAGAGTTCAAAAAATTTAATGTTAAAGATGGACAGGGAATCAAGCTTGTTATGCAGGCTGGGATTGAGGTAGCTATAATTACTACTAGTACATCTGCTACCGTGCTGCATAGAGCTAAAAAACTGGGTATCAAGCACGCATTTCTTGGGATTGAAGACAAGTTAACAACCGTTAAGAAACTTTGCGAACATCTGAGTTTATCTGTTTCCCAAGTGGCATATGTCGGTGATGACATAGTTGATTTGCCAGTTTTACATACTGTGGGTTGTCCCTTGTCAGTAGCTGATGCAATGCCAGAAAATCAAGCTTCTGCTGCATACGTCACTAAACTAGCAGGGGATCAGGGATGCGTCCGAGAAATTTGCAATCTCTTGCTGAATGCTTCGTCCTCTAATTAAGGCATCTCTTAATCACAAATGAACGATCGCCAACTCGTAAAACGAGTTATCACTTGTCAAGGTAGTATTCAGCTAGTAACTGCTCTATCTATCCTTAACTATCGGGAAAAAGAGCAGAAAAATTTGAATCGGCATTATGAAGACTACCTTGTTATTTACGACCTTTATACTCCTCCAGGACAAATCGAGCAATTTGCAAATTTTGTCGAAAAGATGGCTCAATTTGTTCATAATTGGAAAGCTATCAATTACGTCAATCCTGAAATAATCGATGCTATATCTAAAAATTTAGCAACTTCAAGTCCGGGAAAAATTTACGGTACAGTGCATCAATTAGTTGGAACTGACTTTGCTGATGAAGTTTATCTATGTCGAAATTGGCAGTTTGGCAATCAACTTCTGATAAATACTTATAAATCAGCCGAAAAAATTTGTTATGGAGATAGTGTTGGTATTTACTTCTCCTCAAATGCTCCCGGTTTATTTGCAGCATCTACTCTACCGAAGCTAAATTTTGCTAGTTATATCAAGAAACAAATTAAAACCGCTATTGGTAACGTTAAGGAGAAACTACAGCTAAAAACAGTTTTAGAAAATGTAGAATTTGATATTGGTTATTTTGTATTGCCCGACATTCTGGGAGAAGTGCCTCCCATGAAAAATATCACCTTAGATAAATCGCAACTTATAGAAACTTTTGCGAAGTTTAAGGGATTAATAGATACAGATTATATATCGGAATTTAAAGAAAAAATTGACGATCGCCCTATCTTAATTCTACTAACTTCCAATTTTTCTGAGGCTCAAAGGATGTCGGAGGAAGATGAAATTAATGCTTATCGTCAATTTTTGATTTCACAAAAGATAGAGCCAGATACAATATTAGTTATCAAACCTCATCCTAGAGATGGTAAGATTAAGATCCAAAGGTTGCAATCGACACTAGCAGATTTATTTGCAAATATATTAGTTATATCTGAACCCCATCTATTCTTTCTGCCTTTTGAGATTTTATTTGCTAGCATTTTTCTCTTATCGGATATGTCAGTACGAGATAACGTCAGAGTATTGACAGTCAGTTCCGCTTGTTTATCGTTGAAATTACTGTTTAACGTTCCCTGTATTGTGGGTTTTGGAAAAGAAATCACTCCTCAATTTTTCTCTAAAAATTATGTAGAGGGTAGATTAGAACACGAGCAATATTTAGAAACAGCAATCAAGAGAATTAAATAAACGCGCATATTAGTTTGTCCGGCATCTATTCCGGTTTTTATATCGCCGATTTAGTTACAGGAGATATCATATTTATGCCAGCTACTAAAAGCCTAAAATGAACGTATTACATATCAACCAATCTGATATTTCTGGTGGAGCAGCAATTGCAAGCTATCGGCTGCATAAATCTTTACTTGCTCGAAATTTTGACTCATATTTATTAGTAGGAAAAACAAAAATATCTAGCCCTCGTATCAACTCTGTTCCGCGCAAATATTTTCTTGAGAAACAACTCAATCGTTTGATTTCTCCTTTTGGCTTTAACTACATCAACCACATCAGTAGTTTTAACATTCCCAAACATATTTATTATCAAAATGCAGATATTATAAATTTTCACAACCTACATACGGGTTATTTTAATTACCTAGCAATATCATTATTAACTGAAAATAAACCAGCTGTTTTGACTCTGCATGATATGTGGAGTTTTACAGGGCACTGCGCCTACAGTTATGATTGCGATCGGTGGAAAATTGGCTGCGGTAAATGTCCTTATCCAAATATTTATCCTGCTGTAGCTAGAGACAATACTCGTCTAGAGTGGAAGCTGAAAAACTGGGTTTATAGCCGCTCTAACTTGAATATTGTTGCTCCTAGTAATTGGCTGTTTGAGCAAGCTAAACAAAGTATGCTCAACCGCTTTCCGATTTATCATATCCCCTACGGCATTGATACAGAAGCTTATCAACCTCTCAACTCCGAGCAATGTCGGCTTGTACTGGGTATTCCAACCAATAAAAAAGTCTTGATGTTTGCCGCTGAAAGTTTAAAAGACTCCCGTAAGGGGGGAGATTTATTAATCAAAGCACTTTCTAACTTACCTGAATCTCTCAAAGCAGAAACTATACTGTTAACTTTCGGCTATGGCGGTGAATCTATTTCGGAAACCGTAGGAATGACAAGTATAAATCTAGGTTATGTCACCAGCGATCGCTTAAAGTCTATTGCTTTTTCTGCGGCTGACTTGTTTGTTTTTCCTACCCGTGCCGATAATCTCCCCTTAGTGCTACAAGAGAGCATAGCTTGCGGCACACCAATGGTTTCGTTCAAGGTTGGAGGGGTACCCGATTTAGTACGCCCTGGAATTACTGGCTATTTAGCTAGCCCAGAGGATACCAATGATTTTTGTAACGGCATCGTGCAACTCCTGGAGGATAAAAACTTACGTAATAGTATGAGTCAAAATTGTCGGGCGATCGCTCTATCCGAATACTCTTTAGAAGCTCAAACAAAACAATACATAGATATGTACAAAAACATACTAAAAAAATAGACGAATTCAGTTATTATACGGTTGTCTCGGAAATTAAATTAATTGAATGCGTTAGTTTTTCAATAATAAATATTATTCCTATATTAGTTAAAAAAATGATTAGTGTTATTACACCTGTCTATAACGGCGAAAAGTTTATCGAGTCTTGTATAAAAAATGTGATCGATCAGAACTGTCAAGACGTGGAACACCTGATTATCGATGGTGGCTCGACAGATAAAACTGTAGAGGTAATTGAGTATTATGCACAAAATTATCCCCACATTCGCTGGATTTCTGAAAAAGATAAAGGACAGTCGGATGCAATGAATAAAGGTATTGGGATGGCGAAAGGTGAAATATTATCTTTTTTAAATGTTGATGATTTTTATCAAGCTGAAGCATTAAATTCTGTATGCAAAATTTTTAAAGAATTACCAGAGCCTAGCTTACTTGTCGGCAACTGTAATCTTTTAGATAATAATGACAAAATAAAATCTGTTAATAAACCAAAAAGATTAAAAATTGTACAGCTATTAACTAAAACAAATTTTTGTATTTTTCCATTAAATCCATCGGCTTATTTTTATCATAAGTCTTTACATCAAAAAATAGGATTTTATCAAGTAGATGAGCATTACATGATGGATTTAGATTTTATCTTTAAAGCTGTTCAAAATGCGAATGTTAAGTATGTAAATCAAATATTGGGTAATCATCGACAAATTGAAGGGACAAAAACAATTAACCTTGTTCAAAGCGGCAACCATTCTCAACACCTTTCTACTCTTATCGAAGAGCATCGCAAAAAACTTACTTATTTTCAACAATTTCAAGTTAAGTGTTTAAAATTTGTCTATTCAAAAATTGATCGAGTAATTTTGTTGTATAAACAACCCTCAGAAGTATTACCATACCTTAAAAATAAGTTTATCAAAAATACTATTTAATTTCAACAAAAGTATAATATCTTTCTTATTTTGATTCAACAACGAATATATAAAGTTACATTATAAAATATGAATAAAAAAATTAAGATTCAAATCATTAGCAGGGTTTTTCCGATCGAGAATAATATAGGTAGAGATGCATACATTTTAGATTTGATTAGCTACTTACGAAAAGTAGAGTGCGAAGTGCAGTATGTATCAGTTAATCCATTACCTATTGATAGATATCCCTGGTGTGTAATTCCTTCTACATTGAGAAAACCGATAAAAGTCAGGATACCAAATAATTTACAAATAGGTCATATTCTGCTGAGGTTTAACAAGTTATCCGATTGGATTATCGGACCACTACGGTTGTTTTTTCATAAGTTACCTCAGCCCCTCAAAAATATATATCGTTTAGCGGCAAAAAAAATCCAAAAAAAATATAACCAGCAATTAATTAATACAAAAAATATCAACGTTCGAGACTGGCAAGATGTTTTAGCAAATCCAGAAGAAATTGCTTTTGCGAAAGCTCAAGTTGATAGGTTTAAACCAGATGTTGTAGTCGTGAACTATCTATATTTGGCTAATATCTTGGATACTCTATCTGCCGATAAAAATATCCTTAAAGTTATTCTCACTCACGATGTATTTCACCAAAGAAATGCCCAATTCCAGAAAATAGGTGTCGTCATACATGATGGTAACTGGAGCCTGGAAGCAGAAACCGCACAGTTAGGAAAAGCACAGGTACTATTAGCAATTCAGAAAGAAGATGCTGAATTATTTAAGCAAATGGTACCTCACACTCAGGTAATTAATACGCCTATCTCTGCTATACCTTACTCTCATACTATTAAACAAGTACCCGGTCGTTGTTTATTTGTGGGTAGTAGCTCCCAGCACAATTTTTACGGTTTGCAGTGGTTTCTGGAAAATGTCTGGCTAGAGATAATTAAAAAAGTGCCTCATTGCAGCCTCCACGTGTGCGGTAGTGTATGTGACGTGATTCAAGAAACGTTTCCCAATGTTAGCTTTCTGGGTAGAGTAAACGATTTAAAACCTGAATATGACGCTGCTGAAGTTTGTTTGGTTCCTTTACTGGCTGGTAGCGGATTAAAAATCAAGCTTGTGGAGGCAATGTCCTACGGACGCGCTTGCGTTTCAACCAGCGTCGGAATTCAAGGATTACCCGAGATTGCAGGTAAGACTGCAATTGTAGCAGATTCGGTTGATGATTTTGCTGCTGCTATGCATACGCTTTTGACCGATTCAGACAAGCGTCAATGGATGGAACGGCAAGCTTATAAGTTTGTAACAGAGAATCTTTCTCCAAAATCATCCTATCAACCGTTTGTGGATTACATTCATCAATACTTCCAGCCAGAAGTAATTTAGTTTCTGTCACAATAATGAGTTAAAAAAAATGAAAGTAGATTGGTTAATTGTTGGAGCGGGATATTCAGGCTGTGTACTTGCCGAGCGAATTGCTACTCAACTTGGACAACAAGTATTGATAGTAGAACGAAGGGACCATATAGGCGGGAATGCATACGATTATTATAACGAACACGGCATTCTAGTACATAAATATGGTCCCCATATTTTTCACACTAAATCTAAGAAAGTTTGGGATTATCTGTCTGAGTTCACTGAATGGCGACCGTATTTTCATCATGTTCTTGGGGTAATAGAGGGTAAGAAAGTTCCGATTCCTTTCAACCTCAACTCTTTGTATGAACTTTTTCCACCCCACTATGCTCAAAAGTTAGAGGATTTACTTTTAGAAAACTTTGGTTTTGGAGTAAAGGTACCGATTTTAAAGTTGCGTGAAAGTGCTAGTGGCGATCTCAGCTTTCTGGCTGAATATATCTACAATAATGTCTTTCTCCACTACACAATGAAGCAGTGGGAACTAAAACCCGAAGAGTTAGATAAAGGAGTAACTGGGCGCGTTCCAGTATATATCAGTCGAGATAATCGATATTTTCAAGATTCTTACCAAGCTATGCCGAAGCTAGGTTACACCGAGATGTTCCGGCGAATGCTATCTCATCCTAATATCAAAGTGTTGCTAAATGCTGATTACCGCGAAGTAGTCAAAGATATAAAGTTCAACCGGATGATTTATACCGGACCAGTTGACACCTTTTTTGACTATATGCATGGAGAATTACCTTATCGCAGTTTACGCTTTCATCATGAAACTTTAGATCGAGAAAATTACCAAGAAGTCGGTACAGTTAACTATCCTAATAATTACGATATTACCCGAATTACCGAGCAAAAGTATCTTTCAGGGCAAACTTCACCTAAAACCACTCTGGTGATGGAGTATCCACAGGCTTACATACCAGAGAAAAACGACCCTTACTACCCTATTCCCCGTGAAGAAAACCGCCAGCTTTACGAACTCTATGTTAAAGAATCTCAAAAACTTAATGGTAGTGTAATCTTTGCTGGAAGACTTGCAGAATACAAGTATTACAATATGGATCAAGCTGCTTTACGGGCTTTAGGGCTATTTGAAAAAGAAGTGTGCGCTACTTAAATAAAATAATAAAGAAGCAACGGCTAAATTGTAATTGAATCTGTTTAAGTACTAAATATTTTCTATACAGCTCGCACTCATAATTGTTAATTTTGATTTAACTTATTAGAAATTTTAATTTTAGGTTTAATTTAAAATTAACAATCAAAATTTAACCTCACCTTTCAAAAAATTGTACCTAAATCAGGAAAAATATAATGAAATTGACATCTATGCAACAAATTAATCAGCTCGAACCGATAGAATTCCCGCTACTTCCTTCATCTCCTTTGGTTTCAATTCTGATCCCAAATTACAACTATGCAAGATATATCGGGGAAGCTTTAGATAGTGTTCTCGATCAAACCTATCCTAATTTTGAAGTAATAGTTTGTGATGATGGTTCTAAAGACAATTCCTGTGAAGTGATTGAATCCTATGTCCAGAGGGATTCAAGAATAAAACTGATACAGAAAGAAAATGGTGGTGTGGCTAATGCTCTGAATGTAGCATATAGCAAAAGCAAAGGTCAGATTATCTGTATTCTAGATGCAGATGATATCTGGATGAGTAACAAGCTGCAAAAGGTTGTGGAGCTATATATATCTGAACCTAAATGTGGTTTTGCCATTCATAATGTCCTGGAAATAGATGGGCAGGGGAACTTCCTTCATACAACTCCTAAAATTAAACAATTGGCTTCTGGCTGGATGGGAGAATTTGCGATGGAGAATGGCGGATTTGTCTACAACATACCTCCCGCTTCTGCACTGAGTATACGACGAGAAATTGGCGATAAAATATTTCCACTCAATGAAGCGTTTACACGAAATGCAGACAGTTTAATATTTCGTTTAGCTCCATTTATTACCGTAATCGGGGCTGTTCAGGAAGTATTAAGTAAGTTTCGCTTGCATGGAGCAAACGTTAGTTCTCAAAGTACTTTGTCGCAAAAAATCTTGGAGAGAGAAGAAGTTACTTTTGAGCGTGTATATGAGGAACAAAAAAAGTTTCTGCAAAAAATTTATGGAGAGCAAGTTGCACGACAGTTAAAAGAATTAAAGTTTAGCTTGAGAGTCTGTCACGATAAATATTTGCTTGCCCGTTTTAAAGGAGTATCAAAGCTCGAACGCGCATTGCTACATCGGCAAGTAATTTCTCACGCGGAATTCAGAAACTTTTGTTTGCATCAAAAATGGCTATTCCAATGGGGAGAATATCTACCAGACAGCGTTTTTCATAAGTTGTTCCTTTTAACTTATGGTTCAAGTCCTTTTAAGCGTTTTGCGAGACGGATAATAAAAGGATAAAACTTTTCATGCATCTACTTTTCATCGATCGAAGTAAACAATAACAAAATAATTTCAGCTTCTTAATAGCAGCAAGTTAAGCTTTTTTATATTTCGACAGGCTTAAAATAAATTGGTGGCAACATAAACCATCTGGTAACTAGTAAAAAGTTGCTCCAGCTAGTAAATTTATATACTGCCAATATCGCGAATCACCCAGATTTCTCGATTTGAAGTACTGCTATCAGCAATTATTCTATATAGTAGATTTTCTTAGCACCTGTATCTATTATAATGCTTTTATGAAGAAAATGACTGTAAAATATAAAGTTTTTAATTTTTTCTCGGAGAATACTGTAAAAAGAACTACACTGTTGAGTGTATAAAGTATGAAGTATTATTATAGACAGTTATTAGGGAAGCTAAGTATAATTCTTTAAAGGCTATTGCATCGACCTGTTTTAGCTGCTGACCATGCCTAAAATCATGAAACGATCGGGTTTGTTATAGCCTGTGATTTCTAATGTAGGTTATGGTCAATTTGGTATGGTTAATCTTATACGTGACATTAGGAGTGACAGATGATAGTCAGAGTATATTCGCCTATGCAAAAAAGCTTAGATTGTTTAGTTGTTGCTGTCTTATTTTAAGAAATAGAAGTCATTTTTATCCTACTAATACTATCGACTCCCCTTTTTAAAAGAAAGTTGGGGGTTCAAAAGTCTGGAATCAATCAGAATTTGAATGTAGTAGTGTAAGTGCAAATGATAATTGATTGAAAGGAAACGGGGAGACGGCAACAAGCAATAACATAGATAGACGTATTTTTTTCATTCATCGCAGTCGTATGCCATGAATCAGGTTGCTCTGAAAAAACACGACGCGAAAACAGCGTTCTATAAGCGCGTGCATCTTGACTTATAACAATCGATTAATTTGAATCACTCGGTAATTATGCGAAAATTCTACACCGATCGAAATTAATGAAATTAATGTAGCTTAGGAACATTAGTCATTACTATAATTTACGCAAAGCCCTCAATAATAGGGGGGTTGAGGGGTTCTTGATATCTGGAACACTATATTTTCCGTTGTTGCAGCGTAAGTCGCGATCGCTTTATCTGGGTTTATAGAGATGCCAGATATAATTTTACCCGGATTATTCCGGTATTTATGCGGATAGCGATGAAGCAGTTAATGAATACTAATTATTCGGTGTCAAATTATGCAAATCAACTCAAATAAGGGATTCTTAATTGTATTTTCAGGCACTTGTTTATTGTAAATTTAGGAAGTTGAATGATAGCAAAGGTAACGATAGTTAAAATTTTAAAAATACAAGAGGAGTATTATTGCCGATTAAAAAAATAATTTAGTGTTTTGTAGTATCTTATCCTGATTAACTACAAAAAGATATGGACTAAATTATACAACATAGATACTTAAGCATCTATCCTGTAAGCAAATAGACATTTGATATGAAAAACATCTTAATCACAGGAGTAGCAGGTTTTATTGGCTTTCATTTAAGCCAAAAGTTGTTAGCTAATGGTGAAAATGTCATTGGTGTTGATAACTTAAATGATTACTATGATGTCAGCTTAAAACAGGCACGCTTAGAACAATTATTCAATCATCAAAATTTTCATTTCTTTCAATTAGATCTGGCAAATCGCTCTAAAATAGCTGAATTATTTACCATTTATAAGCCAGAAAAAGTTATTCACTTAGCAGCACAAGCAGGTGTTCGTTACTCACTGACGCATCCCCATAATTACGTTGATAGTAACCTAATTGGCTTTGTCAACATCCTTGAAGGATGTCGTCATGCACGAGTGCGGCACCTAATCTATGCATCTTCAAGTTCTGTATATGGCGCAAATACCAAGATTCCGTTTGCTGTAGGCGATCGAGTAGACGATCCTGTTAGCCTTTATGCAGCAACAAAAAGAGCTAATGAGTTAATGGCATACACTTACAGTCATTTATATGAAATACCAACAACAGGTCTGCGATTTTTCACAGTTTATGGTTCTTGGGGTAAATCTGACATGGCGTATTTCTCATTTACTCAATCAATTTTGACTGGAAAACCAATTAAGGTATTTAACTACGGTAAAATGCGCCGAGATTTTACCTATATTGATGACATAGTAGAGGGAATAATTCGGGTTGCAGACAAGATTCCTCAATCTGATTCAACAATAGAAATAAAATCACCGCCTTATAAAATTTATAATATTGGTAATAATCAGCCCGTTAATCTTGTTGATTTTATCGAGATTTTAGAGAATCATCTTGGCGTAAAAGCTCAGAAAGAATTAGTCCCAATTCAACCAGGAGATGTTCCAGAAACATATGCTGATATTGAAGATTTGATTAGAGATACAGGTTTTAAGCCCAACACATCACTTGAGGTTGGTTTAAAACACTTTGTTGAATGGTTCCGTTCTTATTATAATGTGTAAAAATAGGAATTAATAATAATTATAAAACTAATTTATGCTATTTGTAAATACTTATTTGTTTTTGTGTAAATTGAAAAATATTAGGTGTAATCATAATGCAGACAAAGTAAATCATTTTTATTTACTTTAACAAAATATAGATGGAAGTTTGTAATTTGAATTCATTCGCTACATATCTCAAACATTTAAAATTAATAGGAAGTAAGTTATATGGTTAATTTACGAACTAATGTTATTTCTATACCTAAAAAATTAATGATCTTATCTTCGGGTTTTAATGATAAGTTACGACGTGGAATCCTCATGACTACAGACGCTCTAAAAAAAATCTTCCCGCGAGGTGTAAAGAGTAAATTACAACGTAGCAAATTGATTATAAGATTAAAAGTAAATTATGCTTATGATTTAAAAAGGTTTTTAAAGTATTCAGTAATAAGCAGACAAATCAATACTCAAACAAGACTTCAAGCGCTTATCACGAAGGAGTATCACCGGATCGAAAAGCGACTTGCTTTTAAAGAACCGCGAGTAGGCTTTGCGCCTGATGTAATTCAAAATATATTATCTAAGCTACGTGAGTATCAAAAAAAATATGGGCTTGATGAAACTGCTCAAATAGCACTTAATACATTATTTGCTTACTATCAATTTAATTACGATCGCGGTCTTAAAGATGAGCAACTTCATCAAGAACTTATAGAACTAAAAAACACAATTCCCGATCTTGAAAATACAATAGGTAAAGGTGGCGTACTCAAGCTATCTAAACAGAACATTATAAATAGGGCAAAGCTAGATCTCCGAGCCTTTTTTGAATCTAGATATAGCATACGAGACTTTTCTCCAGAGAAAGTTGATACAAACTCGATCGAAGCCGCAGTCAAAATGGCTCAGAAAACGCCCTCGGTCTGCAATCGACAATCATCGAAAGTATACGTATTTTCTGAAGATGAAGATAAGAAAAAAGTACTCAGTTTCCAAAATGGCAACCGTGGGTTCGGTAATCTAGCAGACAAGGTAATAATAATTACATCAAATTTAGAGCATTTTTTCGGTATTAGCGAACGAAATCAGTGTTGGATTGATGGAGGAATGTTTGCCATGTCTCTGGTCTATGCATTACATTCACTTGGTCTAGGAACCTGTTGCCTAAACTGGAGTGTTGAATATGAGGTGGATCGAACACTTAAAAACGCTGTAGGGATTGATGATTCAGAATCAATCATAATGATGATTGCTATCGGTCACTTACCAGAAAATTTAAAAGTTGCCCAATCAAATCGAAAAAAGATTGAGGAAGTTTTGTTCTTTAGGTAAACCTTAAAACAGAAACGCTTAGAACAAATCTTTATTCCTAAAAATTTTCAATCACGATAGTAAATAAATCAACTTATTTCATCAGATGAGTTTAAAACAAAAGGCAATTAAAGGTGTACTGTGGTCAGTTATCGAAAGCTGGGGCAGTCGAGTAATTTCAATGGGTGTTTTCTTTCTACTTGCACGTTTACTCGGTCCAGAATCTTTTGGTCTTATTGCTTTAGCTAGTGTTTTTCTGGCTTTTATAAACATTTTTCTGGATCAGGGATTTTCCCAAGCTATCGTTCAACGTAAAGAACTTGAACCAGAACATTTAGATACTGCTTTTTGGACAAATGTAGTAACAAGTATATTATTAAGCTTGTTCAGCATTTTAAGTGCTGGATTCTTTGCTCATTTATATCAACAGCCAGAATTAAAATTAATTCTGCGCTGGTTGTCTCTAAGTTTCATTTTTGGTGGTCTAAGCAGCGTCCAATCAGCAATTCTTCAACGTCAGTTAGCTTTTAAAGCTTTGGCTATACGTTCGCTAATAGCAACACTAATTAGCGGTGTAGTCGGCGTATCTATGGCATTTTTCGGTTACGGGATATGGAGTCTTGTTGGTCAACAGTTAACTAATGGTTTTGTTCAAGTTTTAACTTTATGGTGGGTTAGTGATTGGCGACCAAAATTTAAATTCTCCCCAGTACACGGAAAAGAATTGTTTGCTTTCGGAATCAATATATTTGCATTTAATATTATTAATTTTTTCAATCGTCGCTCGGACGACTTGTTAATTGGTTACTTCTTGGGTCCGGTTGCACTAGGTTATTACTCTGTTGCTTACAAACTGCTGTTAATTATGACAGAAACTTTGATTAGCACAACAACTAAAGTAACACTACCTGTATTCTCTAAGTTACAGAATGAACCCGAACGGTTACGCAATGCTTTCTATAAAGCTACGCAAATGGCAGGTATAATTGCTATTCCTCTATTTCTAAGTGTAGCAGTTTTAGCTCCTGAAATAGTGAGGGTTTTGTTTGGGGAACAATGGACTCCAAGTATTCGTGTAATGCAAATACTAACTCTTATCGGTCCACTTCACACAATTCTTTTCTATAACAGTTCTGTAATCGTGGCTATGGGTAAGCCTGCTTGGAAGCTATGGATACAGTTATCATACACAGTTAATATAGTGGCTTTCTTTTTAGTAGTTAAATGGGGTATTGTAGCTGTTGCATCGGCTTATGTAATTCGTGGTTATCTGCTTTCGCCAATTTCTTTATTTGCAGTTAAAAAATTAGCTGGAATTAATTTAAATTACTATCTACGTTTATACTTTCTACCTTTGGCTGCCTCTACTATCATGATTAGTAGTATGTTATTAACTAAATATTTATTACAAAATTCGATTGATATTCGACTATTAATAGCTGTTATTTCATTATTAGGATTTTTGATATATGTTTTAAGTCTTTCAATTATATCACCAAAAACTTTTAGAGAAATAGTTAGTTTAGCTCAATCGGTTAGAAAAATGAAGAAGTTAAAAAAGCAGTAAATATCGTAGATTATTTATCAACATTCTATCCATGCAATTCACTAAAATTAATTAAAACCAATGAAAAATTTTATGAAAACTCAAGACACTTATCCAAAGAAAAACGTTTCTATTATCGACCAAAAACAGAATTATTTGTCAACTAAATCGAATATTAAAATAGGCATTTTGACTTTTCATCACATAGATAATTATGGAGCAACTTTACAAGCCTATGCTCTAAATAAGTTTCTTAAACAACAAGGTTATCAAGTTGAAATAATTGACTATAGACCTTATAAAGCAATCAAATATTACACAAAAGGCTTAAGTCTAATAAATAAAAAACTTCGCTTAAATGAACGGGCTTTTGGCAATATAGCTAGAGCCTGGAAAATGAGACAGTTTTTACGTTCGCAAACTAACTTAAGCCAAAAAAAATATTATTCTAAAAAAGGTTTAGAGTATTTTCGTGATAAATACGATGTAGTAATATGTGGTAGCGACCAAATATGGTGTCTTGATTCTTTCAGAGGCTTTGATACTTCTTATTTTTTAGACTTTGTTTCTGAAGAAACTACTCGTAGGATAAGTTATGCAGCTAGTTTCGGTAATTCAACATCGTTAAAAAATCATAAAGAAGAAATATGTAATCTTGTAGAAAAATTTCAAACTATTCTTGTTCGTGACTCTAATAGCAAAAACATAATTAATACAGAATGTAATGTAGATGCGAAAAGAGTACTCGACCCAACTTTTCTAGTTAAATATGATGACATAATCTCTTTGGTTAAAACTAAAGATAATTATTTACTTATTTATAATCAGGCTCCTTTAAGTCCGGAACAAGAAGAGTTTGTTAAATTAATATCCGAAACTAAAAGCTTAACAATTATTTCTGTAGGTAAATATAATAAAATTGCTCAAACAAACTTAGTAGGTGCAAGTCCAAATGAATGGGTAAGTTTATTTAACCAGGCATCTTATATTGTAACTAATACTTACCACGGTACAATATTTGCTATTATGTTTAAAAAACTTTTTACAGTTTTTGGACATGATAAAAAAAGTCAAAAATTAATAGATTTACTTAGTAATCTAGATTTAAATAGTCGTATGGTTACAAGTATGTTAGAACTTGAGGTAGTACACAAACAACTTGCTAATATTGATTATGAGTCAATCTCAAACACATTAAATACTAGAATATTTGAGTCACAGAATTATTTATTAGAGGCTCTTAAAAAATAATTTTTCTAAATATCTGAAATCTTTACCTCATAACCGATTATAAGTAAGTTTCCTCTTCATCTACGATTGTGGAAGTATTGAATTAACTTCTATGAAACTATCTCACACACGAAAACATATACCTGAATTTAGTGTTACCTATACTATAAATTTATGTCTAATTCTAATTCGTCAAGTTTAAATGTCTCGGTAATCATACCAGTCTACAACGATTCCGAACGTCTAAAGCTCTGCCTAGAAGCTCTCGAAAATCAAACTTACTCGAAAGATTTGTATGAGGTAATTGTCATTGATAATGCTTCCCAAGATGATATTAAAAACCTAGTTAGTAATTTTAGTCAAGCAAAGTATACATATGAAAGCCAACCAGGTTCTTATGTAGCTCGCAACCACGGTATTTCTATCGCAAAAGGTGAGATTTTAGCTTTTACTGATTCTGATTGTATTCCAGCTTTGGATTGGATTGAGAATGGTGTAGCAAGTCTTTTAAGTACTCCTAATTGTGGATTAGTGGCTGGAAGAATAGACCTTTTTTTTCAAAACCCAGATCAGCCTACAGGAGTAGAACTCTATGAAAAAATTGAGTTAAACTTTTTTCAGGATGAGAAATTGCAGAAACATCAGTATGGTATGACTGCCAATATTTTCACATTCAAAGATGTAATAAATAATATTGGTAACTTTGATAGTACTTTGAAATCGGGTGGCGATCGCCAATGGGGACAACGAGTTTTTGCAGCAGGTTACAAGCAGGTTTATGCCTCGGATGCTTGTGTAGCTCACCCAGCCAGACATTCATTTTCCCAACTTCGTAAAAGAATTACTCGTCTTGCAGGTGGTAGATTTGACCGCAACATGAGTAAAAATCCTTCTTCAATGGAAATTGCTAAGGATATCGTATTTACTTTTAAACCTCCTTTTAGAAGTTTATATAGGGCTTGGAAAAATGAACATTTAACTGGCTTTGTTCGAAAACTACAGTTCATTTCAATTATGTTTTTTGCGAGGTATTTGATAATCATTGAAAAATTTAGGCTTTATCTAGGAGGTAGTTCTCAACGAGGATAAAAATTGTTAATAGCTTTGTAAAATTTTTGTTCGGTAGTAAATTTACAAATAAAGTGGGTACTGGAATGCTTATTACTAAGCGATTATTAAATTATCAAAAATCTTCTGCACTGAATGATAATCCATTAGTCAGCATAATTATCGGAAATTACAATTACGAGCGTTTTATTAAGAAAGCAATTGATAGTGCGTTAAATCAGACTTATACAAATATCGAAGTGATTGTCGTTGATGATGGTTCGCAGGATAATTCTCGCGAAGTAATTGCAAATTATGGTAACAAAATAATTACTATATTTAAAGAAAACGGCGGACAACATTCAAATTATAATGTTGGTTTTGCAGCAAGTAAAGGTGAAATTATTTGTTTTTTAGATTCAGATGATTGGTTTATAGAGGACAAAGTTGAAAAAATTGTCAAAATTTTTCAATCTTCAGAAAAAGTTGATTGGTGTTTTCATAGTGTTAAATTAGTTGATGCAAAAAACAACTCTTTGCCTATGACAACTACAGAAAATTATGTAACTAAGGAATGTGACTTCCGAAACCACCTTAAATCTGGCAAAATTCCTCCTCATCTTCCCCCCTGTTCTGCTCTTTGTTTTAGGCGCTCGCTATTAAAAAAAATCCTTCCTATGCCTACTCCAAAAGCAGTTTCTAGCAGCGACCATTATGTAAAATTTATGGCAGTAGCTTTGAGTCAAGGTTTTATCTTAAACGATCAATTAACTGTTCAGAAAATACACGGCAATAATGCAGCGACTTTAAGAAAAGATAAAGACCATTTGAGAGGTAGAAAATACATTTACACAGGTCTTTGGATTAAGCAAGAATTTACCAACTTTAGAAAGTTCGCTGATAAGATGATAGCTGTTGGAACAGCTTTAAATTGGCAATCAGGAACTAATGACTCTGAGAATAATCAAGCTATCAAGAAATATCTTACATCTGCCTCTTTGATTGCAAGATTAAAAATTACTTTCATATCTCTTTATTACTATATAAAAAACAAATATGCAAGTCAATAGTTATACAAAACTGTAAGTTTTGGGTGCTTCTACAACGAACAGGATTTTAATTACGAACTATAGCGATTAATGTACGTAATTTAATCATAGATACACCGAAAATGTCAACAATAGTGTCAGATAAGCCTTGTATGCTTTTACAAGGAACAGTATTCTAATTGTGAACTAAAACGACTAATCTGCATTATTTAATAAATATAAGGAAAATGTCAACAACAGTATCTAAAAAGATGCAAAACTTAAAAGTTTTAATTTCTGCTTACGCTTGTAGACCTGGAATGGGTTCAGATCCGGGGATAGGCTGGAATACAGTCAGGGAATTGGCAAAATATTATCAGGTATGGGTACTCACCAGAGTTGATAATCGTCCATCAATTGAAGCTGAAATATCCAAAAACCCTATTCCCGGTCTGGAATTTGTATATTTTGACTTACCTGGTTCTAAATGGTGGAAACTAGGTCTTGGAGGAGTACATATTCATTACTATATTTGGCAAGTACGGGCATATTTTTTAGGACGTAAACTACATGGTAAAATCGGTTTTGATGTCGCCCATCATGTAACTTATGTAACCTATACTTCACCTAGCTTTCTCTCGTTTTTACCAATTCCATTCATTTGGGGACCAATTGGAGGTGGAGAGTCAGCACCAAGTACATTTTGGCAAGACTTTAATCTTCGTGGCAAAATTTACGAAAAGGCGCGAGACTTTGTTCGATGGTTCAAAGAACGCGATCCGTTTGTACAAATAACCGCTAGAAACAGCGCCTTGGCTTGGGGTATGACTGAAGATACCCGCAGACAATTACAAAAAATTGGCGCTCCAAAAGTAGAAGTACTCTCTCCAATCGGTTTATCAGCAAAAGAAATAACTCGACTTGCTCAACACGGAATACCCGATGCTTCCCCTGTTAGATTCATCAGCATTGGCAGGCTGTTACACTGGAAAGGTTTTCATTTAGGTTTGAAAGCTTTTGCGATCGCGGCTCTACCCGATGCTGAATACTGGATTATAGGAAATGGTTCCGAAGGCGAGCGGCTTCAAGCTCTTGCTGAAGAACTTGGTATTGGCAAGCAAGTTAAATTTTGGGGTAAGTTGCCGCGAGAGGAAATATTTCAATTACTGGGTGAATGTCATGTATTAATTCATCCTAGCTTGCATGAGTCAGGAGGATTTGTATGTATGGAAGCAATGGCAGCTGCTCGTCCAGTAATTTGCTTAGACTTAGGAGGTCCGGGCGTACAGGTAACAGAAGATACAGGATTTAAGATTCCCGCTGATACGCCGGAGCAAGCAATAGGCGGTTTGGCTGAGGCAATAACTTGTTTAGCTAAGGACTCAAATTTACGTATTAGTATGGGAAGGGCAGCACAAAAACGAGCCAGAGAAGTCTTCTCTTGGGAAGTAAAGGGTAAGTTCATGGCTCAGTATTATGAAGAAATTTTGACTTCCCAAAAGCCTTTGATGTCTGGAAGCGGAATTGATTGTAGAGAGGCTAAATCAAGTAATTAAGAGATGATAAAACAGGAGTGTAGGAGAAATAAAAAGTTATGCTCAATCCCGCATTAGTGGTATTCAACGGTCGGTTACTTCCTTTTTCTGAGACTTTTGTTCGCGCTCAAGCAGAAGGATTGAAGCATTTTACACCTTATTATGTTGGTTGTCGTTTGGTAAAGGGATTGTCCTTACCTCCAGAACGCACTTTCCTAGTTAACAAGGGTAAATTTATTGGTAAAGCTAAGGAAGGTATATTTAAGTTATTTGGAGTCGCTCCTCAACTGTTTCAACAAGTGCAGCAATTGCATCCAGCAATCGTACACGCTCATTTTGGGGTATGTGGAGCTTTAGCCCTGCCATTAATGAGAAACTTGCAAGTCCCGCTGATAGTCACCTTTCATGGTATTGATGCTACCATGACGGATGAATATGCCCGCAAAGATTCTCTTAGTACAAAAATTTATCTGCGTCGCCGAGAATCACTCAAGCGCGAGACTCGATTGTTTATTGCCGTATCTGAGTTTATCAAATCAGAGCTAATTAACCAAGGTTTTCCAGCGGATCGGATATTAGTGCATTATATTGGCATCGATACAGAAGTATTTAAACCCGATCCTACTGTACGGCGAGAACCAGTAGTATTATTTGTTGGTCGGTTAGTTGAAAAAAAAGGCTGCGAGTATCTTATAAAAGCTATGGCTGAGGTACAATCGGTAAACCCAGAAGTCGAATTAGTCGTAATTGGTGATGGCGAACTTCGTAAATCTGTAGAAAATTTAGCAAAATCATCATTAAAAAATTATCGCTTTCTGGGAATTCAAACACCCGAAGTTGTCAGAAGTTGGATGAATAAAGCTAAGGTATTTTGCGTTCCTAGTATCAGAGCAAAGTCGGGTGATTGCGAAGGATTCGGCTTAGTTTTTACCGAGGCACAGGCAATGGGTTTACCAGTTGTCAGCTTTGCTAGTGGTGGTATTCCAGAAGCAGTAGCGCACGATCGAACAGGCTTTTTAGTCAACGAACGTGATTGGCAGGGGCTTAGCGAGCATATTTTAAAGCTATTAGGCGATCGCAACCTTTGGCAGAGCTTTAGTAGCAACGGATATCAACGAGTGCGCGATCGCTTTGATTTGCATAAACAAACTCAGGCTTTGGAAGAAATCTATCAAAGTGTGATTAAAAGTAAGCATTAAAAGTTTTAAAAATTTTTATTACTTTAATATACAAACAACTTGGATTGACTCAATTATAGTTAGTGGATCTGTGAGGATTTGACATAATACAATGCGTATCTTAAGTATACATAACCAATATCAGATTCGTGGTGGCGAAGATGAATCCTCCGAATCCGAACAGCGTCTTTTGCGGGAAATGGGTCACACCGTTGATGTTTATCAAGAACATAATGACCGAGTTGCAGACATTGGCACGGTACGGATGGCGCTACGAACCGTCTGGTCGCAAGAGTCTTATAATATAGTCAAACAAAAATTAAGTAGTTCAAAGTACGACATAGTTCATATCCAGAACTTTTTTCCCCTTGTATCACCATCAGTTTACTATGCCGCAAAATCTGAAGGTGTACCTGTAGTCCAGACTTTACGAAATTATCGTCTTCTATGCCCTAATGGTTTATTTTTCCGCGATGGGAAAGTCTGCGAAGATTGTATGGGAAAAAGTATTCCTCTTCCGGGAGTATTACACGGTTGTTATCGAGAAAGTCGTCCGGCTTCTGGAGCGGTAGCAACAATGCTTACCGTACATAGTGCCATGCGTACTTGGACAAAAATGGTAGATAAATATATTTGCTTAACTGAATTTGCACGACAGAAATTTATCGCTGGCGGCTTACCCGCAGAAAAAATTGTAGTTAAACCGAATTTTATCAACCCCGATCCAGGGGTAGGAGAAGGAGCAGGTGGTTATGCTCTGTTTGTAGGCAGACTTTCTATAGAAAAAGGATTAGATACCCTACTGAGTGCTTGGGAACATTTGGATGTAAAAATACCTCTTAAAATAGTTGGAGATGGTCCTCTAGCCGGTGAAGTAGTGGAAGCAGCAAAGCGAATTCCTGAAGTGGAATGGCTCGGACGCAGACCAATGTCAGAAGTACATCAGCTAATGGGTGAAGCAATGTTTTTAGTTTTCCCATCCAAGTGGTATGAAACTTTTGGTAGAGTTGCTGCTGAAGCGTTTGCTAAAGGTACACCTGTAATTGCTGCGAATATCGGCGCTATTGCAGAATTGGTAGATTCCGGTCGCACGGGGCTACATTTCTCTCCTGGAAACTCAGAGGATCTGGCTAGCAAGGTGCAATGGGCTATAGAAAATCAAACAAAGCTGACTCAGATGCGACAAGAAGCACGAGCCGAATTTGAATCGAAGTACACAGCACAACAAAACTATCATCGGATGATGGAAATTTACGATCTGGTTTCTAATCATAGCCAAGTAAAACGATCGAGGAACTGAAACTGCTCTCTAAATATTGTTAGTAACAATTTATTTTTATAAACCTAACCTACCGACCCCCATTACTTTTAAATCCTTATCGTACATTTAATTTGATTACATTAATTGGTGAAGCTTGTCTTTTACTTCTGGCTGTATTATTAAATAATTTGTACGGTCATATTGGCATGGGCAGTTGTAGGAACAGAATTTTTCTTTGCTGCGGTTATGTACTTGGTATTGCGTTGGCGAAAACTTAACCTCTTTATATGATTTGCAAAAGAATAGATTATATAAATATTACTTAGCAAACATATGTATAAAGTCAGTATTCTTTTTTATACTTATTCTTTTATAATTAAAAACTACTAGCAACTCTCTGTGTTTGTATTTATAGATACAAACACTTACGAATGTATACTGTAATAAAATAACTAAAATATATGGTATTAGAAACAGCTATTTCATCTAAAAATTCTAATAAAAAAACTGCGATCGCGGATAAATTTTTAAGTTGGCATTGTTGGGTTCTCTTAGGCTACGCTCTTTGTGGAAGGGGGTTTTCCTATTGGGGCGTTTCCCCACTTTTTATAGGGGAAATTACTTTGGTTTTTGGCTTGGTTGCTTTAAGCCTGAGTAAATCATTTCCCAAACTTTTAAAACAATATCAAACTTGGTTTTTAATCGTATTTATGGTGTGGTGTTGCATAAATACGATTCCCTATTTTCCCGAATATGGCTTATTCGCTATACGTGATTCTGCTTTATGGTACTACTGTTTTTTCGCTTTAATAATAGGAACTTTGTTGGTTTCTAAACCACGTCGGTTTGTTTTTATGGTAGAGCAGTATAAAAGATTTAGTAGAATTTTTCTCATAATTATGCCGTTTATCTGGCTAATATCTAAATCTTTTTCATTGCCACCAACACCCGGTTCAAACGTGGAGTTTATTTATCTCAAACCTGCGGATACAATGATTCACTTTGCAGGAATTACAGCCTTCTTCCTTGGAAGTAACTTAATTAAAACTCAAGTAACATTTTTTCTGTTAATGTTTTTCATAAATTTAGGTTTAGTTGCAGCAGGTGCAAATAGGTCTGGGATGCTCGCTTTTTTAACTTCTTTTTCAGTTGTAAGTTTTTCTAAATCCAGAAGTAGTAGGATTTGGCAAGTGTTAGCCGTAATACTATTTGTGTTTCTTTTAGTTTTAATGATTAAGCCTGAAATATTTGAGCCGCTTTTTTCTAAGATTGCAAGTATATTTGTTGATAATAATGACAGACAAGGTACCAAAGAATATCGTTTAGAATGGTGGACTCATCTTATTAACACTACGGTTTTTGGTGATTACTTTTGGACTGGCAGAGGATTTGGTTTTAATCTAGGGGAGGGTACTGGCTTTGACCCGTTAGGTGATGGATTAGTTCGCAATCCGCACAATGGGCACGTAACGGTTCTCGCTCGTGCTGGTGTTCCTGGGGCTGTAATGTGGCTGCTGCTTCAACTAAGCTGGGCTGGGTCAATATTAGCAAAGCATTTCCGTAGTAAGGCAAAAGGGCAAGTAGAATGGGCAGGCATCTTTTTAACTCTCTTAGCTTTTTGGATAGCTGCTATGACTACCACAACATTTGAGGTTATTATTGAGGGTCCAACTGGTGGAATTTGGATCTGGAGTATGTATGGTGTAGGTCTTGCCGCAATGTATATTTACAAGCGATATCCGGAAATTTTTGATGAAATCTCTACTCAAGATTCTGAAAATACACCTATTGAATAAGAATAGTAATAGCCTAAATTGGCATCTGGCAATTAATTTGTAGTAAGGGATATTGCCTTTACTACAAACTAAAAATGAGAAAAACTAAATATTTGATCTGACACGCAGTTTAAATCGTGTCTGTATTAGTTACTTCGTAGAGTAATCAGATCCAAACTTTTGATTTTGGGTATAGTTACTTTACCGTTGTGCATAACTAAATTGCCTACATATACATTATTCACATTACTGTTTGAGCGATACACCTTCATTTTAATGTTTCCAGCTCTCTCCAGTTCTTTAACAAAAACTGTTACCTTAAAAGTCGCTGCCTTGGAACCTTTTTGTGTTTTTGTCCATTCAGAAGCTGAGGGAGCAATAAATCGGTCAGAAGTATAGTTGCTAAGGGCGATTCCCCAAGAACCATCAGGATTTTTGGCGCTTGCTACTGTAATTTGGGGTTTTTTTCCATAAGTCCAATTCATTTCGCCTTCGAGCGAACTAACGCTTTTTCTGAATACAGCTCCTACGTCAAAAGTTTGACTTAATTGCAGAAAATAATAATACTTCTGAAGAATATCGTAACTAAATCGATTCCCCGAATAACGAATCAGACGTGTAGCATCATCTTTAGGATCTGCGTAATGATAGCCGATAAACCATATCCAGTGAGTAACTTTGTGATTCATGTCGTTTAGGAAACGAGATGCACCTGAAGCAGCATTTAAAGCATTTCCAGGAGCTTCCGGTCCAGTGGTACCAGCTTCCGTTTGCCAATACTCTTTATCAGTTCCTTGTATCAAGTCTGAAACTGGTTTTATGGCTGCCATATTATAAGAATGCGTTGATATAGCTGCTAGAGAATTCCATGCTTGGGAGTCTTCCTTTATAGTTTTTATAAATTTCACTGCATGACTATCAGCATTTGCAAATTCTGGAGCGATAATTTTTACATTTTTCAAACCACGATTATTAAGCTCTCTACGAAGAATTTTAATCATGGTTGGCCATTGAGTTTTTGATAGCTTTATAGGCTTATCATTAGGTTCATTGAGTACGCCAGTAGCATGAATTTCAACACCATATTCTTGTTTGATTTGAAGTATAAAGTTAGCTAAAAGAGCAGCATATTTTTTTATTTCGCGATCGTAAATATAGCCCTTCTTAGGACCCATATATTCAGGAATTCTGTTAGGAGCAAGTAGAAGCGTGGTACAGCCACGTGCTAAGGCATCAGAAATAAGTCCAGATTTAATAAAAGACTGCACGAATTGAGAAGAATCTTGTTTCCCTGGCTGAGGTGCATATTTATTCGGGTTAAACCATAATCTGAGAATCTTAAACTTTGCATCTTTCCATACAAGTTTGCTTAACAAATCTTTCTCAGACTGTGTAAGTTCTGAATATTTGTAACCACTGCCAAGTGTTTGACTTACTCCTAATCCAGCAAATATTTGTCTTGGATCTTGTTTTACAGTAATAGTAATAGGAGTTCCAGCAGCCCATACATTGCACGACTGAATCCCTAAAACGATAGAAAATGTCAGAAGAAAAGACCAAATAAAACTACGTCTACTAATCCGAAAATGCTCAAATATATGCATAGAAGTTGTATAAATAAAAAAAACAGTATTAGGAGAGAACTGTCAGTTGAATTGATATTGATTGGGGTAGGAATTTATTATATACATAACATAAGAAAAAAACTAGGTAGCTCTTCCGTACAAATTCATGATAATTAAATAGTCTTAGAAGAGAAAAAAAGGAGCAAGTATTTCAAATATTTTTACCAAATCTTTAACGTAGCTTCGTACTGAAGGGACAACGCGGTTATGCTTCGATTTCTACAACTGTATTTTTGTTTAGTTTGAGTTTCCCAAAATATTCTCCTCTTTTAGAGGATGTCTTCAGAAGTATTTGATGCAACATCAGCACAGAGTCTTAACTGCTTACCGTTGCTCTACAACACTGACTCGTGAGACATACTTAAAAAGCTCACTTTTAATTTGCTCGCAAAAATTAAATTTTTATCGAGAATCAGAAAAGATTGAGCCTATACTTCTGTACTTTTAAGACATCCTCTTAGCTCGATATCCACACTCTAGTAAGGCGATGTTCCTGCTTGAGCCTAAGTTAACCATGATGAAGGTGAAGCGGTAGTTTTACTTTTTCTATTACTGTGTGTTTACCAGTGATGTGGAAAAAGTTTTTGCCTTCATGGTTAGAGTTTGTGTTCTAGAAGCAAGTTGTTAATTCTGGATTAAGTCTAGCTCAGGTATCAAGTATATTTTTTAGTTCGGAAGCATCCATAGTGTCTTGATGAACTCCAAAGTCGTTCGCAGTATATTGCAGTTGTAGTATCAAACGCCTTTTTCCTGTTGGACGAGTAGCCTTGTGATAAGAAAATGTATCTTCTACAAATCCAAAGCCAGCTTCTCCGCAAATAGTTACTATATTCTCTTCACCATAATAGCTAGCTATATCTTCATCACTGCGCCACCTAAATGGAGAAAGTAAATTAGTGAACCTCTTTTTTTTGTGACTTCCACGAACAAAAATATGAGGACCGCTATTAAGATCCACATCTGTTAAGTAGAAAAAGAATCTCACGGAATGATAATCATCCATATCATAGTGGAAAAAGCTAGCTATTTGCATAGGGTTGTAGAATTCTTCATCGACTGGAAATATCCACCAAAGTCGAGTTCCTGTCAAAATAGCTTTTGTACCTAGATATTTATTCGCTATTTCTAACAACATTGGATCGTTGCCTAATTCTTGGATTGCAGGACATAGCGTACCAGCTTTCAAGTATTGAGCTTGATTGAAGAGAACTTGACACTTTTGTTCTGCTTGGTTTTTTTGGGAAATTTTGAACCCAAGATCGGGGCGTGAATTAGCGTAGCATTCCGTAGTTGCAGTAAATTTGAGTATCGCTTGTAAGATGTGTTCGGGTAATTTTATACCTCCCCAAAAACCATCATTTCTCAGATTTTGTGTAATCACTTCTGTATCAAGAGATTTAAAAACAGAAGAGCTTAAATCATGTTTCTGTTTTTCGGGGTTTTTGTAACACAATTTTGCAAGTGAACGGAATATCGAGAAACGACCAAAGATATACATTAATAGCCATGCAGGGCTTTTCACTGCTCTTCTGTAATAAGGGTGTATTGTTATGCCACTACCCATTATTAAACTTTTGAAAAGCAACTTTCTATTACGACGATAAGCTTGGTTGAACATTTAAAAGTACCAATAATTGTCTAGGTTAATCGTTGGGAAGAATACCGCCAGATTTGGTAAAAACACCCAGAATATTGGAACTTAACCGCTTCACCTCTACTTATATCTAAATTATCATTTGTAACCTTTTCTATTTGGTATAAGGTATATTATTTATTTATAATATTAAAAATTTTTATTTTTGCTTTAGAAGTACTATTATTATTTGAATTTATAGAGCGATCGTATATTAAGTTTAGGTATTAATTATCAATAGGAAATGATTACTAAAACAAAAAAATAATGAATTTTTAGTAATATCTATAGCAGTCAGTAAATAGTTATGCAAGAATTAAAAAAAAAAGAGTTCGTCTACTTACGTCAGTTTTTTTTTGACGCAAAGTATAAAAGCATTCCTATATAACTACAAAAAACTCAGAGATTTTCCGGAATGACATTAAATTTTCAATCAACTTAAGCTTATAAGGATAGTTAATAATTGGACTTTAGATAAAAATAACTATAAAGCTTGTTCTGTATTAAACTGCTCGGACTCAAATTAAATTTTAATTAAAATTAGCTGTCAGTTATTTTCTGAAGTAAAGCCATCCACATATCGGGCGGATTTGAATAATAATCGATTTCTTTGACTTGATAGCGATAAGCTTCTTTATATTTTTTAAATATGATATAATCTCCGCATTTAACGCCTTTACCTCGCGCTGTCATATAGCCCTGGGTGTAGTTATGTGCGGCGGATTCAAATATGTAGTCTTTTCCGTATTCTGCACGAGTATAGTCATGAATCTTGTGTTTTTGCTGTTTTAGTTTATTTGATAAAAATTGAACTATTGATACAAAGATACTGCTGAGGTTGATGCCTGACCTGCTATAAGACATAATATATCGGACAATGTAATATGACATACGAAAGCTAAAATTGTGACAGCCAATTTGGTTTTTGTAAAAATTTTGCTATTTGCAACACAATTATAGTGTTTCCAACCTTCTACCCAAGTATATTTTTCTCGATTTGCCAGAAAAATGCTTTAATTTTAAAATTGAGTTATGAAGGTACTTGACATAATCGACTGTCCGCAGCTATATTTATAAACGTGCCTTGTTGGGGCGTCGCCAAGTGGTAAGGCAGCGGGTTTTGGTCTCGCCATTCCTAGGTTCGAATCCTAGCGCCCCAGTTTATTTAAAGTCAAAACTTATGCAGATTAAAGCGTTGAATGTCCTGGAAAGCTGGGAATATGCGCTTTAGCTACATTAAAGAATGCATTCTACTATAAGAATGCATAAAGATTTAAATTTTTTCTTTATAGCAGTATCTTGGGGATTCGCGATCGCGTATCGTATCTTTACACAGCGAAAGCCAAATAAAAAAAATTTCGGAAAATTCGCAGAAAACAGCCAAAGTCAACAGACTAAGGGCAATATCAAGCAATATTTGTATTAATCTATATGTTTCTATATATTTAACTGTTTTTGCTCTTTACTTTACTATCCCTTAAAAGAAAGTTGATTCATAACAGTAATTCTTTAAGTAATCTTTACGATAATGTAATATCAGACAGTTGTTATTACATAGCTTTTACCGCAACAATAATTACTGGTTCTTCTGTAGGGTTGAATTAAAAAGTGACGTAAAATATTATACAAATGTAAGTTAGTATGCCTGTAAAAAGAAAGTCAAATATTTACACTCGCATTTGTCCGGAAAAGTCTAATATAAATCAGTAGAAGTACAATGATTAACAACAATAAATAGATAAAAATTATTACACAACACCATTTAAAGTTAGAAATCGAGTCTTAAGCCTAAGATTGTAAGTATTTATGTCTAGGTATAAAGTAATTTAGGAACGAAGGCAAATTTGATTGTATTTTGACCAAGATATAAATAAACTACATAATTATTTTGCGTAATGTTACCCTATATGTAGTGCATCGCTTCATATTTATCAGTATATTAAGTATTTAAGACAGGGTGGGTTTCGGTAATACTTTACTCTCTTAGAAAAAAGATTGGGATTTTTTAGAGATTTTCTGGGTGCGTCGCCTGCGTTCGGTAGTAGGGGAAACCAAACTATTGATTCCAAGATTGAATCAAAGCACGAAACTGTATAAGTAATACAAGTAAGAAGAGTGTACCAAAGCTATGCTGAAGTCAGAGAAATATCCTTATCAACTCTCACGAACTAATGCTGCCCGGTTAAATAACGATGATGATGAAGTAAATTTAGGTAAACTTGGAGCTGCCCTGCGCCGCCGAGCGTTGTTGATTGCAGGTATAACAGGTGTAGTCGCAACCGCAGCAGTTTTGAAGGCAGAAGCAGATCCTCCGGTATATGAAGGGCAGTTTGAAATTTTAACTGAATCCGTGACTGGTGAGGGAAAAGCCGTAGCTAATCTTCCTCAAGCCTTAGGAGGTGAAGGAAATGTCTCAGTTCCAGAATCAGTCGAGACTAACATCAAAGTTTTAACTAGTCCGCGAGTACTAGATCCAGTTATACAAAAGCTTCAGACAAAATATCCAGAACTAGATTACAAATCAATCACAGAGCGGTTAACAATAGTATCCCAACAACCAGAAATTCTTACAGTCGCATATACAGATCCAAACAAGCAGGTAGTTACTGATGTATTGGATGAAGTTGCTGATGCTTATCTGGAATACAGTCTAACGGAACAGCAGGCTGATATCAATCAAGCAATCAAGTTTGTTCGAGAAAGAATTAATCAAGGCGGGCTTAAACAACAGGTTTTAGATTGGCAAAATAAGCTCCGAACGCTTCGACGAGCTAACAACTTGATCGAATCCGTCACAAAAAGCGAGTCAGGTATCTTCTCAAATTGGTACTTTAGCTCAAGAGCGAATAAACAATCGAGTTGAACTCGAACAAATGTTAGCTCAGTATCAGGAATTGCAAAAGGAGTTAGCGCAGAAACCCGGAGAAAGAGCAGCCAATTCGATATTGAGTGATAATTCCCGCTACCAAAAAATACTTGACCAAATTCAACAACTGGAAATTGAGATTAAAACACAGTCTGCAATATTAACAGATGATAATCCAACTATGCAGACTTTACGGGATAAAAAAGCCAATTTACTCCCGATGCTAAATGTTGAAGAGGAACGAGTTCAAAAAGATTTTCAAAACCGTATTCAGACTTTGCGAGCGCGGGATTTATCTTTAGGTGAGAAAGTAGACAATCTCAATACATATCTGAGAAATCTGGCAACTGTTACCCGCGATTATGAAAATATTCAGCGTGAATTAGAAATTGCTACTGAAGCGTTGAATCAATTTTTATCTAAAGAACAATCACTCCAAATTGAGAAAGCTCAAAAGCTACAACCCTGGAAATTACTCGATCCACAGCTTGTTTTAGTAAACAAACCCGAAGCTGTTTCCAACAGCGCAAAAATTTACTTGGGTCTGGGTAGTGCTTTAGGCTTACTTTTGGGAGTAGGAGCTGCTTTGCTTGTAGACAAGTTGAGCAATATTTTCTACACTTCTAAAGATTTGAAAGATACTACCAGATTACCATTATTAGGTGTAGTTCCTTTTAGAAAAGAACTTGCAGTTAGCGCTAAGCAAGATGGAGCAGCTAGTGGGGTTCATCAAACAACTCGCGCTGCCTTTTTTGAGGTTTTTCGCTCTCTTTACACCAATATTCTGCTTTTGGGTTCGGATACGCCAATTAGTTCGCTTGTGGTTAGTTCGGCTACACCAGAAGATGGTAAGACTACTGTTGCCATACAGTTAGCTTTAGCGGCTGCTGCAATGGGACAACGGGTATTATTAGTAGATGCAAATCTTCGCTGCCCTACTATACATAAGCGTGTAGGATTAATGAATATTCAGGGGTTAACTGATGTGATTTCCTCTGATTTGGAATGGAGCAATGTGATTGAACGCTCACCACTTGAAAACAACTTGTATGTTATGGCTGCTGGTCCCATCCCACCAGACTCTACCAGATTGCTGGCATCCGTAAAAATGCAAGACTTAATGAACGAACTGCATAGTAGTTTCGATTTAGTTATCTATGACACTACGCCTATAGTTGGTTTTGCGGATGCTAACTTGTTGGCTGCTAATACTAATGGCATGATGTTGGTAGCCGGTTTAGGTAAATTGAAACGCACTGCATTCGCTCAAGCATTAGAAGAACTTCAAGTTAGTGGAACTCCTATTTTAGGTTTGGTAGCGAATAAATCTAAAGAGTCCACACCTATTTCTCAGAGTAATTATCAACAGTATTACAAGGTTAGCAAAGAAAGAATTAGTGCAGATGATGCAGTTGAGTCTGAAAATTCTTCAGCAAGTAAAATTAAAGTGCGTTAAATAAGTTGGAAGTTGTAGAGACGTAGCAATGCTACGTCTGTACAGGAATTGGGAATAAAATTCCTAACTCTGGAATTTATTTCAAGTTATACCAAGCTAATTATCTGGAGACTTCAAAGCTTGATCTAGTACTTGACGAGCTTCTTCTGCTTTCTCCCGCGCATCTTTATAGCGTAGATTAGCTTGAGCAAAATTTTTCAGAGCTTTAAAACCTTCTTTGAGGCTAGAAATTTCTTCCTCGCTGACAGATTGATCTGAAAAAAGAATATCAACTAGCTTGCGAACTTCTAAAGCTTCAGTGCGTGTTTCTTGAACTTTAAGCTTCATAGTGGCAAGATTGCTCAAAAGTTGAACTGCTTCTACAATCTTATCTTCACCGTTAGAAGTATTCATCGACGGTTCTTTCACTTCAATTAATTGTTGAGGACTAAATCCTTCTTCGAGTTCGGTAGGTAAATCACCCGCTTCCATAATTTCCATTAGCTTATCCATTGCTTTGTCACGAGCTTTACTGGAATCTTTGCCGGGAACGGTAAGGATGATTTCTGGACTTTGAACAATAGTATAACGAACCATATTTAGGCAGAAATATTGCCGGTAAATCAAACCAAGTTATTAATTCTAACTTAAAATGTGTCTCTTTTATCATTTCTCGCCAAGTTATTCTTTTTTTGAACTTAAAGCGAGAAACTGAAATGGCGATCGCCTTCGTAAATTACTCCTATTCCGATGAAAGATTACCTATTTAAGGGAGTAGGGAGTAGGGAGTAGGAAGAGAAGAAATTGTATCGGTAATCGCGGCTGAGCGAGAAGGGAGTAGTCAACTCGAAAGTATGAGTGCAGCCAGCTTATGCTTTCTAAATCGATGCGATCGCAAATCCCATATACATTATTCTAATTTATTTGAATTTTTTTGCGTCAATTTAATAATCATATTTATCCACTCATCAAAATTATCGCTTACAAATATATTGGATGATTCTACTCCTTCAGCACCGATGTTAGTAGAAATCACGGGCATTCCTGCTGCAAGCATTTCTAAAGTCTTTAATTTGACACCTGCACCTTGAATTAAAGGTACAATCCCTATTTCTGCTTTTTCAAAAAATGGTGTGGGTTCTTCTACGAATCCAGTGACTATAATATTATTATCTTGAAGCTTGCTAATTTTTGCAGAAGGATTAGAACCGACTATATAAAGTTTGTATTCTGAGTCTATTTTAAGCAGTTTGTTAAAGCATCTTTGAATAAATATCGTAGCCGCTTGCTCGTTTTCCGGTCGATTCATTGCCGCCCAAAATAACAAGCTTTTCTTTTCAATTTTATCTACATTCCGTTCGACTTGAGATATAAATTCGCTTAGTTTGGGAGGTTTTATAATAATTTTTTTTTCTGGTATAGTAAATAAAGATGTGAGAATATCGCGGTCTTTTTTAGATAAAACCCATAATTCATTTACATTAAAATAAAGTTTTTTTTCAAATTTAAATACTCTGGCTACTTCCACACCTAATATAGGATTATTTTCAGATTTTCTTAAAAAAGATTGAGACACAACATCATGTATACTAATTACGGTGCGAGTACGATCGGAGTTAATTCGAGTTTTAATTAAATCGAGATAAACCGCAGCGTGGGAATACTCAAAATGAATTATATCGTAAGTATTTTTTTCTAATAACTCTTGGATTTTTTGAGCTACTGTTGCTTGATAGCGGGTAGAAAATTTAAAAGGAATAGATAAATTAGTTAAACAGCTAATAATTTTGTCTGCAACAGTAAGGGGATAAGTAAAAAGATTGTTTTTGTATTTACCTCTTAAATCGGTAGCAGCATTTATTTCGGCTTTATTAGCGATCGCAACAATATCAACGACTGAATTATCGGCATGATATTTATCCAAATTATTCAAAGCTATCTTTTGCCCTGCTTGGGGATATAAATTAGTCGGAGCATGGGCTGAAATAAATAAGACATTACCATTTACCATATTCAGATACAGATTGAGTATATTGTTTAATCAAACTTTTTAGTTTGCGTGCGGTAGGTGGTTTCAAAAAATACCTAACTGGTAATGCAAATATTTCGTTGATAATCCATCCTATATAAGCTTTTGTTCGTTGTTTGTTAGATTCTGGGATATCGGATGCTTTACTACTTATTTTCCAGCATTCTTGGATTAATTTTGCTCTATCCCAAGGTAAGGGTGATGAACTCATTCCATTGAGAGAGTATGCTGCTAAGGGAGTTTCAATAGAATGAAATTTAAAATTGTTAATAAACAAACGCAAAATTAAATCGTAGTCGGCTGCAATTTTGTATTGTAAGTCATATAAACCTGCTGCGATGTAAGCCGATTTTTTGATAAAGCAAGATGGATGATTTATGGTAAACCGAATCGATAGTTTTTCTAATTTACCAGGAATAAAGGTAGCAATATATTCACCTTGGTAATAGTTTTCGATGGGTGAATATAATATATCTATCTCTGGATGTCGATCGAATTCTTGCTCTACTCTTTTGATTGCATCTTTTAGGTACCAATCATCGGAATTGATAATACCGATAATCTCTCCGGTAGCCAGTTTGATGCCTTTGTTCATTGCATCGTAAGCTCCAAAATCTGCTTCTGAAATAAATATATCGATATTATTTAGATATTTTTTGATGATTTCACAGGTGTTGTCTGTAGAACCTCCATCAACTACGATATATTGTAATATGGATGTTTCTTGATTAATAACGCTAAGAATCGTCTTTTCAATAGTTTTTTCGGAATTAAAGCTTGGTGTTATTATCGATATTTTAGTCTGCATCCTTTTAGTTAGAAATTAGGAGTTTTGAGTTTTGAGTTTTGAGTTTTGAAAAGTATCTTTTTTAACGTAACTCTCGGATTATCCCCCCTTCCCCCCTTATAAAAGGGGGGTTAAAGTCCCCCTTTCATAAGGGGGATTTAGGGGGATCTGAAAAGTTTCGAGTTATATTAGCAGCTTTCCAAACATCCCCTTAAATTCAATATTGGGATATTACCTTTTTTCTATTATCTTCCACAGACATTGCTAAAATACTAACGAAAAGTAAAGGAGTAAGTCCTTGAAGTCCGCTATGCAAGAATAAACAAAAGAACAAATAGGGAAAAATAAACTTATAATTATTTGGAGTATAGTATCCACCAACTATTTTTAAAATAGCACAGAAGTAAAGAAATCCTAAAGGAATACCGATATATGCAATTACCTCTAACAATGAATTATGAATTAATGAACCAACACTTTTAAATACCTCATCGTATTTACCAGCATAGCCCCTCAGCGCTATAGTCCAATCATTCAGATAAGATGTTACTAAAAATCGGTTTGCTTCAAATCTAGCTAAATTAGATGTATCGTTAAAAGAGAATAAACGGCTTGCACTTGTATCGTATGCATAACCTATTTTTACAAAGTTTAAAAAGTATTCTCCGATTAAAAATCCGAAAAGATTTGATAGAATAAAGAAAGCGGTAAAATTTATTTGACTAGCGAACTTGATAAATTTTTTTTCAAACAAAATTATTGTTAAATAGATCGATAAGCTGAGAAAATAATTTCTACTTAAGAAAAATACGGTAGATACTAAGGCTAAAATAATTCCTGGTTTAAATTTAGCTTTGCAACAAAGGAAAAAGAACAGCAGCATAAATAAACCAGATACGTTAGGATCGCCATTGCTTAAAGATACTCTTGCACTACCATCAAACTCTACTCGTCTAAATATTGCCATTTGATAGATTAAAGCTACGGTTGCTAGCCAGCATAATCCAACTAAATAGTTTCGTTTGATGCGTATTTGCGGGCAACCACTAAAACCGATAAGCATTAAGCAGATTGGTAAGCTATATCTAAATAAATGATATGTGGATAAATTAATAAAAGTAACGATCAAAATCGAGCATACGAGTAAAATATCTGTAATTAATAGTTGAGTTTTATTGAAAAAAAGCTGCACTAATAAAATCCCTGAGAGCAAAGGTAAAAATATCTTCGCATGGGGAACTTCTATGCTGTAAGGGAAGAGATACAGTATTAATATAGTATAGAAAATCAGCGTGTAAAAAAAGTAGTTAGTTTGTGTAATGTTTGCGTTGGTATTCACCGTATCATCCCACGTTTAAGTATAGTGAAGAGAAAAAAATGATTTTATTTAGTAGCAAGATGCCGATTAATTACTTCATTAAATAGTTCAGAGTACCTAATTGCTTGTAATTCAATATTAAATTCTTGTTCTATTTTAATACGTGCGCGATCGCAAATTTTTTGTGAGTCATCGTTTGATAATATCCAAGCAATACCTTGAGCTAAACTTTCGACATCGTAAGCTTGAGCTAAGTAACCGTTAACTTGATGTTCGATCATATCGGGCATTCCTCCAATGTTAAAGGCGACGCATGGAGTACCGCAAGCTAAAGCTTCCATAACGGTATTAGGTAAATTATCTTGAATTGAAGCAGCAACAAAAACATCTGCTGCGGCATAAACTAATGCTAAAGATATATCATCATGAAGATTCCCGATGTAATGACAGTTAAAATCGGCGTTGTTTTGTTCTTCCACTTGTAAAGAACCGAAAAAAACTAATTCTACCTTATTTTTGTAGCCTTCTTTGCTTAAGTTTTGTAGCGCTTTTTCTAATAAATGAATTCCTTTTCTTTTGGAACTACTTTTAGCAGCACCGGATAAAACTAACTGTTTATCAAGGGGAAGATTCAATAATTTTCTAGCAATCTTTTTGTCAATTGGTTTATATTTTTGGATGTCAATACCGTTAGGAATTACTTTGATGGGATAATTTTTGAATAGAGAACTTTGTCGCGCAACCTTGGCTAACCAATGGCTGGGAGTAACTATTGTTAAATCGAGATTTTGCCATGCTTTAGCTTTACGTTTCCATACCCAGCGCGATAAATCAAGTTCGTTTTGGGAGTGAAGTTGAATGCAAGCACCACAAGATTTAGTATAGCGATCGCACTCTAAACTATATTGGCAACCTCCCGTAAATGCCGACATATCGTGTAGAGTCCAAATTTTTGGTTGGGTAAATTTGGCAATGCTTTCAATTTTAAGATAACCGCAAGCCCAGTGAATATTAATTATGTCTGGAGACAGATGCTTGATTTTAGAATCAATGAAATCTGGAAACCATTGTGGAGAAAAGGTTCCATAATCATGTTTTTGATAAAATTTCAATGGTAAATTATCTAAAGTGGGACGCATTTGATTGAGCCACTTTTCCAATTTATTTGTAGCTCCAATAATAGTATTATCATCACTAGTTTTGTATTCAACTAGCATTCGCGAATCAACGTTTATATCCTTTAATCCGTTATGCAGACGAAATGCTGCGCGAGCCGCTCCACCACTCATATCAAAAGTACTTAGGATTAAAGGATTCATTCTTAATTAGTTGTTAGTTGTTAGTTGTTAGTTGTTATGAGTTAAGAAATTATCTCCCCATCTCCCCATCTCCCCCAACCCCCATCTCCCCATCTCCCCAAAGGTTACTGAGCTTGTCGAAGTACTCCCCCGAACCCCATCTCCCCAAAGGTTACTGAGCTTGTCGAAGTACTCCCCCGAACCCCATCTCCCCATCTCCCCAAAGGTTACTGAGCTTGTCGAAGTACTCCCCCGAACCCCATCTCCCCCCTCTCATCATCTTCTCTTATTTAAACTTTTTGAGAACGAAAAGCATAACTGTCAAATATTCCGTAGCGTCTATCTACATAGTTAGAAAAATCTACCGTAGTTTCAAAGCCAATTTTTTCTAAAGTTTTAAAAATATCGATTCCGAATGTTCTATAAGCTAAGATTTTACCGCGAATTCTGTCTCCATGATATTCTGGCGGCAACAGATGAATATCTTCTTCTCCATTGGTGTCAACGCGGATTAAGGTAGGCTTATCGAAAAAGCAGGGAACGGTAAAAATATGATATCCACCTTTTTTTAAGACGCGATATACCTGCTCAAAAGCCAAATCATAGTTTCTGATATGTTCAAATACATCTTCAGTAATTACTACATCAAAATTTTCATCGGCAAAAGTTAACTTTTCTAAATCTTGACAAAATACTCTCGATCGAGTTTCTGTTCCTGGTTCAACGTTTGGTATATAACTAGAACAGTAATAGGATTTGTATTCATATAAAACTTTGTAAAACGCATCATTTAAATCGGCGTTGTAAATATTGAATTTATTCTCTAAATGCTTATTTGATGGAATCTCAGCTAAATTAGAGACGTTGGGAATAATATCAATTAATAATTTTGCTACGTGTCTTTTTCGCGATGAACTTTTACAAAAAGGACAGTACATATTATTCCTAACTGTTTTGACATCAATGCAGACGAAAATAGTCGATTTACCACATATATTGCATTTTCCAACTTGATGAGATCCTAAGTTTTGAATTGCAAGTGCGGCTGCATCAATCACTTTCATCATTAATCCCCATGCTGGCGGTAATACCGGGCAATCGATTCAGATAACGTTGCTCGGATAAACTAATTGTTTTAACTTCGGCTAAACTCCAAGGAAACCTGCCGACAAAACTCATATCACCTTTGATAATATTAAACAACTGCGGTAATTTATTTAAACTATCCAAACTAATTTTTGCTAAATTCCCACCAAACTGGTAGATACTAAATAATTTTCCTTGTTTACCTACGCACCACTTTTTTTGCAATATCGGTTCCTTAAAATGAACGTAAATTAATAAAGCTAACGCCATAAATACTGGAGCCAGGATAATTAATAAAATAAATGCTCCCAAAAAATCTAAGCATCTCCTTATAAACGAGTTAAAGTTGTTATTCGACTGATTATATAATTTCCCTTTTTGAGACAAACATAAAAATAATGCTTTTTTGCTTCTTCTGCATTGATTAGCCCACATATCAAGCCTCGCTAATTCAATGCGCGAATCTATCTGTACTATTGTTGCAGGAGAAAATCTTAGCCAGTCAGCTAAAAATTCTTCGCTTCTATTAGAAAGCAAATGCATTTGCGAAGGTTTGCAAGTTTGTTTAACTAAAAGTTTTTCGTTTTTAAGCTTGATTTTATAACCAAAATTATTATTACAATAATTAATCTCGCGATCTTTCCAAGAATTTGCAGATTCTGAGTATGGATATGATGCTAAATTTACTGATGTTGTCCTTTGCTTTTCAAACATAGCTAAGAATCAGTAACGTTTGTTAACAGATAATAGGGAATAGTGATATTACGCGATTCGTAGGTGTAGAGATTCTTTATCCGGTATCTAAATCGGATTATAGTTCTGTACTTAATCTAATCCATGAGAGCAAAACATATTAAACCTCCTTTGCACTTCATATGCAAAATCAACTTTACCCATGTATCTAATTAGAAAAATATCTAACTGATTTAGTAATTCTGGCAATTTACCAAAACTTCATAAACGGCTCTTGACGACTTAAGTATTTCTACTACAAATTTATCTCATTTTCATGAAATCTTAGTCTAATGATAAGTTTATTTACTTAACCAAGTCAACTTGCTATCCGGAAACCTGGGTAGTCTTTACAGAAACTTTAAACTTTTTAAGAATTAATTACGCCGTTCGCCAAGTATTTACTGATGCAAAATAGTTATATAAAATACATTTTTTTGAAATATTTTTTTTTAAAAAGCGATTCTACAGAATTTAAGCAATTATGCTTGCTCTTGGGTTTCCACGCACAAATACAGCACTTGGAGGTTATTAATTTGAAGCGATCGCCCCTTTAAAATAAATACTTGCTTTTTGCTTGATAAGCCTCTTCAAGCTAGCATCACAGTTCGAGTTGTTATTAAACAGAATTAATTATCAGATCGCTACAAGTAGCGGTATAAATTTTCATAGATTACTATTCAATAGTAAAATTTCCCATATTTACTAAAACTTTACCTATAAATAATGCCAAGAATTCTTATTGCATCAATTGACATTAATTCTTATTAGTATTTGAAATGTGTCAAACAAGTCTTGTAATCAACTTTTGACATAAAAATAATTTAAATAACTTAAGCATTGATATTGTTACAGCACGATTGGCTATGTTGTAAACCTAGTTATAGTAATAACTATTGCAAAAGATTTATCAATAAATCTACAACTTTTGGTGGATGCTATATATACACAAATTGCATTGTAATCTAATCCTAAACTATTTTACTTTGCAGAAAAACAAAAATGAAAAATCTCCAAAATGCGTTAAAATTTTTACTCTACTTATAATTTGTAATTAGATAGTTTTGCATAGGAGTTATTAAGTTGATTTAGTTATAAAAAGCACAAATTATTAAGTGTTTGATTATTAACCGCATCACCTTGATGCAGATACGGGTGTGTTTACTATGACAGCAAAAAGTGATATAGCTTTTGTAATTGTTTCTTATAATTCAGCCAGAACTTTAAGAGGTGCGATTGAATCATGTATACAAGCAGTTGAGGTAAATTACGCAGGAAGAGGCAAAGTTATTGTGTATGATAATGCGTCTTCGGATAAATGTCCGCAAATTCTGGATGATTTTTCTCGAAGATATCCACAAATATTTATAGGTAAAAAAGGAGAGCGCAATTTAGGTTTTGGTGTTGCGAATAATAGGGCTGTTGCTACTTTACAAAGTAAAGTTTATGTTTTAGTGAATCCTGATGTAACATTTAAACCAAGTGTAATTTCCGATCTGGAAGCAACTTTAAATTCTGAACCCGATATCGCAATTGTTTGTCCTAAGTTACTTTACCTTGATAAATCGGTTCAACCTTCAATTCGCAGATTTCCTAGATTTAATTTTTTGCTATGTAAGTATTTATTAGGTGAAAAGCTACAAAATTTACTATTTCCTTTCGATTATTATTATGCCTGTATGCCTCCTCCTAAAAAAGTTGTGGAAATTAACTGGGCTATTGGCGCTTTCATGATGATATCGGGGAAATATGTCGAGCGTTACGGTTTGTTTGATGAACGCTTTTTCTTGTATTTCGAGGATGTAAGTTTGTGTGTAGATGCTTGGCAAAATGGTTACAGAGTTTTGTTTCAACCCTCCGTATATGCACTACACTTGTATCAACGTTCGAGTACTCGTTCAAAGTTGAATCGTCTAACGCTAATACATATGATTTCTGGTTTAAAATTTTTTGCTAAATATAAACCTTATTGCAAATCTTGGCAGTTAATTATTGTGATGTTAGAAGCTCAGTCAAAAGCACAAAATTATTGGCGTACTTTTGTGTTACCTGCATTTAATAAATTACAGCGATCGTAGAATTTTCATAAGCATTCCTCGGTAGAATAAAAAAACATAGTCTATTTTGTATTCCCTATTTCAACTAGTAGTTTTATTTATCAAAATTTATCAAACCGAATTCCTATAGTTCCATAAGAACTAATTAACTAAAATTAAATATCTATGCAAGTTAAGCTACCCTTTTTTATCCGCAAAATATTAATTTCTAACAGTTTTTGGCAAGAAAACTATCTAATTGTACGGGCATTTAAACCGTTTTATCGTACTGCGATAATAGCTGTTTTTTTTACAATCGTCGCAGCAGTACTCGAAGCAGTTGGAATTGGTTTAATAGCCTCTTTGCTACAAGGTTTAACTAATCCCAGTCAACCGCCGTTAGAAACTGGTGTTGAATGGATTGATATTTGGTTTTTAGGAACTAAAACTGGTGCCCAAGAACGTGTTTGGCGTATATCTGGATTAATATTATTTACCGTATGGGTTAGGGCTGTTTTTAGCTATTTGGGGCGTTATTGCGCTAAATTATGCGAAATTGGATTGGTAGACACTCTCCGCAAACGAATATTTCAGCAGTTTGAAACCTTTAGTCTTTCATACTACACTCAAAAACGTTCGGGAGAATTAATTAATATTTTTTCTGCTGAAGTTAGTCATCTTAGTTTTGCCTTTAACGAACTGATTAATTTTGTAACTAAAAGCTGCGTGATTTTAGCTTATACCTGTGCCATGTTTGTTATTTCTTGGCAACTAACTTTGGTAACAGTACTTCTTTTTAGTTTACTCGCAGCAGCGACATCAAATTGGATTCGCAGAGTGCGTCAAGCTAGCTTTGAAATGACATCAACTGGTGGAGAATTAGCAGCAAAAACTACGGAATTTGTGGCAGGTATTCGCACCGTACAAGCATTTTGGACTCAAGAGTTTGAACGCAAGCGTTTTAATAAAGTAGCTCAAAAGTTTGCTAGTGCTTGGTTAAAAGCTAGTACTATTAGCGGGCTTTTGCAACCGTTAATTGAAGCGGTGGCTACCACAATTTTAGTTACAATGATTTTGGTAGCGGTTTCAACGCTGATATCGAGTGGAAGTCTTCACGTGGTTTCTTTACTCGCTTTTTTGTTTGCTTTATTCCGCTTGCTACCGATTATTGCTCATATGAATAGCTCCTGGGGTTTGATTGCGATGAATTCTGGAGCGTTAGGAGCTGTTGAAGAACTTTTAAGAACTGATAATAAAATTTATTTACCCAATGGCGAAAAACAGTTTCCAGGTTTAAAGCAAGTTATAGAATTTGTAAATGTTGATTTTGCTTACGACAGTGGCAAATTAGTATTGCACGATATTAATTTAACCATCGAATGCGGTCAAATGGTAGCCTTGGTAGGCGCTAGTGGTTCTGGTAAAACAACTTTAGCGGATTTACTGGTGCGTTTTTACGATCCTACGTCAGGGAAAATACTGTTTGACAAAGTTGATAGCTGCCAATACAGCCTTGGCTCTTTACGCAGCAATATGGCGGTAGTAAGTCAAGATACTTTTATATTTAATACCTCGGTACGGGACAATATTGCCTACGGTTTAGAAAATATAACCGATGAAGCGATTGTAGAAGCAGCTAAAGGCGCAAATGCCTATGAATTTATTTTAGAATTGCCCGAAGGCTTCGACACAAAACTTGGAGATAGAGGAATACGTTTGTCTGGGGGGCAAAGACAGAGAATTGCGATCGCCAGAGCAATGTTACGCAATCCAGACATTTTGATTTTAGATGAAGCAACCAGCGCTCTCGATTCCGTTAGCGAGGGTTTAGTACAGAAATCTTTAGAAAAATTGGCTTACGGAAGAACTGCGATCGCAATTGCTCACCGACTTTCTACTATCTTTAAAGCTGACAAAGTTATAGTGCTTGAATCCGGGCGCATTGTCGAACAAGGAGGTTATCAGGAATTGCTAAACCGTAGAGGTAAGCTTTGGAAATATCATCAAACACAGCATCAGTTTAGTCAGGAAAACTTGATAAATGAAGATTAATCTCTGGTAAACTTTTAAACAGTCTGGGCTTTTTTTTAACCATAAATTATCTGAATTTTAGCAAACGTAAAAAAATGAAAGTTGCAATTTGGGGTTCGTATAATTATGGTAACTATGGCGATGATATAATGGCAGTTCAATTTGCTGAATATCTCAAAAGTTTAAACGTTCAGCCTGTTGTCTACCGCTTGGATAAACAGTTAGCAAAACGCTATCAACTTCTGACTACCGATTCTTTAGATGAACTTCTTAATAATGCAGCATTTTGTATTATCGGTGGCGGCGGATTTCTGGTAGAAAACTTTTCCGCACCTTTTGAAGATGATTTTCGCCAGTTACACCAAGTCAGTACCCAAAAAAAATGTCCCGTATATCCAATCTCTATCGGTGGAGAAGGTTTGGGAAAAAATGCTTCGCTTTCATACTGGAGGCAAAATTTTTTTCAAGGAGATATGTGTCAATCTTGTAGCGTCAGATTGGAATCAGATCGGGAGCTAATTAATAAGTTTGGTAAAGAGGTTTTTTATTATCCCGATGTATTGCTATCGGTAGCTGAATTTTGGCAAATTAGCGATCGAAATACCAGTGAAAATCTTCAAAAATATCCGATTCATGTTGGTATAAATATTCCTAACACTTTACAGTGTAAATGGCTGGCATTTCAACTTAGGATTATCGCATCTATCAGAAGAGATATTGTTTTCCATTTTATTAAAACTTATTTACCATCCTCATCAATAAATAGCGAGTTGCAACCAAAACAACAATCGAACAATATCAAATATCATCTGTATGCAGACCCGAAGTCAACTCTTGAATTTCTTGCTTCACTTGACTTAGTTATTTCATACAAACTGCATTTAGGATTAACTGCACTTGCACTAGGCGTACCGTTTTACAGCTTGGGGGGTTCTGGTAAAGCAAAAGCCTTTCTAAGCAGTATTGATGCCGATTTCGCGGTTTGGGCACCAGACGATAAACGATTTAAAGTGGCTGCGTTTTTATCTAATCCCGAAAATATTTTGCAAGCGAAAAATAAATTTAATTTTACTATAATAGATAAACTAACAAAAAATAGTCGGGGACACTTAGATTTCTTAAACAAACTTGTAAATAATGTTAGATCGTCTTGTAGCTAAATACTTTCTTATACCGGATTTTAGTTAAGTACAAAGTTAATAAAATTACATTTAGAGACAAATTTCATAGAAACATTTAATACACATAAATCATTGAAATTCCGAGAATTTAATCTTGATAAAGATAATTATGAATTTTAGGGACAATTATATGATAAGTTATTCATCTAAAACATATTTAAATTGCTTTTTCTAAGAAGCGATCGGGGTGTCAAGCATCGGGACGGCGTTTCATATTTCACATTAAATAATATATTAATTTGAGAGGACTTTTGTGGTGGTTGACACTGGTCTGGATAATGGGCAAATGGTAATTGCCTCCCCACAAGAAGCTGTTAATATTAGACAGCTATCTACCATAATATATCGCCGACGCTGGCTAATTTTGGGTGTTGCAAGTATAGTAATGTCGGTTGCTACCGTTCTATCTGTAGTCATAAAACCGATGCGTGAAAGCTCGATGCAAATATTAGTTAGTTCTAATCTTTATCAAGGGCAAAAGACTTTTAATAATCAAAATGGTTTAAATAATGACTTTACAGATTCCAATGTTGAAGTCGTAGATTATACGGCTCAATTACAGTTGATGCGGAGTAAAAAATTAATTGAAAGAGCGGTGAAATTGCTTCGTCCGCTGTACCCAGAGATAACGGTAAAAGATATCAAAGGTGAGAAAGGACAAAAATCACCTTTAACAGTGATTCAGGTACAGTCGGGAACGGGAGTTAATAAAATTCCTTCCGAAGTATTTGAAGTATCTTTCAAAGACAAAAACCCTGTTAAAGCCCAGAAAATTCTCGAAGCGTTACAAATAGTTTATCAAGATTTTAATAAGGAACAGCAAAAAAACCGCTTATCCAAAGGGTTAGCTTTCGTCAACGAAAGACTTCCCTTAATTAGACAACAGGTAATTAAAGCTGAAACAAATTTAGAGAAGTTTCGCACAAAATACAATATAGTTGACCCGCAAGCTCAAAGTGCAACTCTTTTAGAATCTATTGCCACAATCAAAAAAGAACTTGATACTACCACCGCTCAGTTGCAAGATACGCAAGCTCGTTACAATAATTTGCAGCGACAAATATCTGCTTCCCCGAAAAATGCTTTAGTATCTTCTCGTCTAAGTCAGTCAACTCGCTATCAATCCTTGCTAGATGAGATTCAAAAAACAGAGCTGGCTTTGGCAGAAGAAAGACAGCGGTTTACAGATAATTCTCCCACGGTAAAACAACTGTTAGAACAGCGCCAGAGTCAATTGGCTTTGTTGCGACAAGAAGCGGGAAGAAGTTTGGGAGATAAAGCAAATCGGACTTCAACAACACAGCCGCTATTAACAAAAGGGCAACTTGCGGGAGTCGATTTAAGATTAGTCGAAGATTTAGTTAAATTGCAGACAGAAGCCTTGGGTTTGCGGGCAAATCAACAAAGTTTGATGGAATCCGAAAGACAACTGCGTTTGGAATTAAATAATTATCCGGCAATAATTGCCCAATATAACCGTTTATTACCAGAAGTAGAAACCAACCGCAAAACCCTCGAACAACTAATGGAAGCGCGTCAATCTTTAGCACTTAAAATTGCTCAAGGGGGATTTGATTGGCAAATACTCGAACAACCAGAATTAGGAACTAAAATTGGTAACTCTAGAAAGTTAATTTTGTTAGCAGGTGGAGTCGCAGGTACAATTTTGGGTATCGCATTAGCTTTGATTTTTGAACTATTCAACGACACAATCTATAATCCCCAAGAATTAACCAAATTCACCAACCTGCGATTGCTTGGTAAAGTACCCAAACTTCCGCAACCTCGAAGCAGGAAAATTTTAAGTTTGCCATTTGGGAGAAGGCGCTCATCCACGCAGAAGGTATTGCAAAACCCATATTCTTTTCCAGAAGCTATTGCCTTAACTTCCCACGAAATGCTAGACATGGCTTACCAAAACATTCAAATATTGAAGTATCCCTTACACTGCCAAACTTTGATGATCACTTCAGCTAAGAGCGGTGAAGGGAAAACAACCTCAACATTGGGATTGGCGGTAAGCGCTGCAAGAATGCATCAACGAGTTTTAGTGATTGATGCCAACCTGCGTAGCCCCAGCCTGCACTCGATTTTAGAACTTTCTAATGATTGGGGACTTTCCTTACTATTGTTAGAAGAAAAAAATAGTAAAGTAGACGATTACGTGCAACCCGTTCATCCTGCGATCGATGTTTTAACTGCCGGACCAATACCAGATGATACCGTACAATTACTTACCTCCCGGCGAATGAAAGAGCTTTTAGATATATTTACGCGCAACTACGATTTAGTGTTGATAGATGCTTCTTCGATTTTAGATACCGTAGACGCGAGGATTTTAGCTTCCTTATGTAACGGTATTATTATGGTGGGACGCATGGGTATAATCAAGCAAGGCGAACTAATTCAAGCTACCGAGATTTTAAATAACTTAAATTTGGTAGGAATTATCGCTAATGAAGCGAGTAAATCGCAACAAGTTTATGCCTAAAACGGTTAATTTTTATGCTATGAAAAAATAATTTTAAGCGGTAGATGGGATTAGCAATCAATTTAATTTCTCTTCCGCTTATCTCTGGGAATATTTTGCGATCGCAATAAAATTAGAATTATAAATTGCTCGTACAAAACAATTTAAATTATGGCATAAGAATATACGTAACCTAGTCAATACTTTTTATAATATGGATTAGAATCTATTATAATTATTGATGAGTTTATAAAATTTGATTAATTTAATAAATTTGAAAGTAAGCAATCTATATTAGTAAATAAACATATGTAGAATACTAAAAAAACTATATAATTATTGTTAGTCTAATTAGCCTGCGTTTAATTTAAATAAAAACCCGTTTTCAGGGAAACTACCGTCTGAATATCCGTCAAACATATATAAATCTAACCAGATTATTATCAGTAGCATGAAATTCCACCTTTACAATTCTTCTATGTTATCTAAGATCAAAGTACGGCATTGGTGGCTTGGCGTGCTGTTGTGGATGTTTTTGATTATCCCAGCACAAGCATCGGTAATTATGCGCGTGGCGATTGAGCGGGATAAGCCACAAGTCAAAGTCGGCAGCAACACGGCTGCGGTTATTAAAGATGGAAGCGGAAATACTTTAGGAAAATTACCGGCAAGAGAAGCATACTACGCTCAAGCAGTTGCCGGTGGAGTCGCTTTAAACAAGTGGAAATCCCCTTTATTTTGGATCGAACCCGAAGGTAAAGGATTTGTTTACATTGGCGACAAGTGGTATCGGGGTAGAACCTTAGTTATCCCTACAGAAAAAGGATTAACCGCCGTTAACTGGGTGGATTTAGAAGAATATCTTTACAGCGTATTAGGTGGCGAAATGGATGCTCGATGGCATCCCGAAGCCCTTCAAGCTCAAGCCATAGCCGCTCGTAGTTACGCCCTTTACAGAAGACAGAAAGAGCAAACTAATCCTCTTTATGATGTCGGAGACACTCCAGATAAATGGCAGATTTACCAAGGCGTATCCAAAGAACATCCTAAAATTTACGCCGCAGTAGACGCTACAGCAGGGCAAGTATTAACCCACAATAATCAAATTATTGAATCAGTATTTCATGCTTGCTCCGGCGGACATACCGAAAACGTAGAAGACGTATGGGGCAATAGCTTACCTTACCTGCGTGCAGTTCCCGACTTCGACTTAAATACCCCCAATCTTGCTAAAACTGCCCCTCGATGTCAATGGCAGCAAAGTTTCTCATCCGCACAAATTAATAAAAAGTTTCCTGAAGTTGGCGATGTCAAGGAAATTAAAACTGTAGAAGTATCGCCTTTTAACAGCGTTAAAAAATTGCAGATTATTGGTGAAAAAGGTACCAAAGAGTTAAAAGGAGAACAAGTTCGTACCGCACTCAAGCTCAACAGTACCCGCTTCACCGTTAGCAAAGGGCAAAACGGTACATTCGTTCTAAACGGGCTTGGTTGGGGACATGGTTTAGGTATGAGTCAATACGGCGCGAATTATTTAGCTAATCAAGGCTACAACCACCTACAAATTTTGAGTCATTACTACAAAAACGTAGCCCTAGCGCCCATTGAAGTTAAGTAAATGGGAATTGGGGATGGGGAATAGTTAGGAGTTATGAGTTAGGAATTGGGAGTTAGGAGTTATGAGTTATGAGTTAGTAGATTTTCTACCCCCTCTCCCCAAAGGTTACTGAGCTTGTCGAAGTACTCCCCATCCCCCCAAAGGTTACTGAGCTTGTCGAAGTACTCCCCATCTCCCCATCCCCCCAAAGGTTACTGAGCTTGTCGAAGTACTCCCCATCACTCTTCCTCAAGTCGTTTCCGCCATTCTGCGTCAAGTTTTGCGGAATTTTCGGATTCTTGTTCAATTAAGTCAGTTTCGGTCGAGTAAACTAAGTTGTCTTTGTCGATAACCGTATTTGTTGCGAACTGATGTGCATAATCGATTTTTTGCTGTAACTTTTCGTCGGCAGCGGCTATGTACTTCGCTCTGGCTTGACGCTGAGTGTTGCGATCGCTAATTTTTTGGTTACGCCACTGTATCCAAAAGTATCGTATTAAAGGTATTGCTAGAAAGCCTATGCCGTAAGCTATCAACAACCAGTGAATTCCTTGTACGAAAGCAACCAGCCCTCCAATTTGTCTAGCTAGGGTTCCATCTCGTAATAATCCTCCCAACATCAAAGCGCCGACAAGGTTTACTGCTCCTAATCCAGCACTTAACATTACTTGTGAGGAAGTTGCTTTACTGAAACGCCAGGAAAATTCTCTTAAGAAAGCTGGAATTGATTGGGAATTTTTATTTTTAGCAGTTACCTGTAATTCTGGAAAAGAATAGACAATTTCACCTTCAGGACTCACCGCTGGTTTGCCGTTAAATTTTGTCAGCACCGGCAGCATATAATCTTCATATTCTTGTTGATATGTTTCGCCAAGATTATCTAAATAAGGTGTAATTTGTTCGGCAACAACCGCGCCGTCATTGTTACGAATTACAGTCGCAATTTCCTGCCAGCGGCGTTCTTGCAGATTCGCGTTTGGATTTCCGTCACCAAACAAAAACGAAAATACAGCTTCCAAAAAATTTAGCTCGCTCTTTTCGCGTCGTCGTCCGTGGCTTCGATACCCACTATTATAATTCGGACTAAAAAACCAAAATAAATCTGGAAAGTAGAAAAAGCCTATACCGCCGCCGCCGCCAAAATTACCACCTCCATTATCATCGCGATCCGATAAAGAACTAAGAATCATAGTAATAGCGATCGCAATTAAAGCGATAGAACCAATTAAGATAATTCCAAAAGATATCCTAATTAGATAAAACAGAACTTTCCAGATTTTTTTCCACCATTCCTGCAACTTTAATTTGAAATATTTATTTCGTAAAACATCGCGGAAATTACGTGGGAAAAGGTAAACAATATCACCTGTGTCAGCCACCTGCAAATGTCCCCCAGCATCAGTTGCAAGCGCCAACAAACCCTGATTCGCCATTTCGATATTCAATCCAGCCTGGGTAGCCACATCACCAACAGTTACCCGATAATTCAATTTTTCCACAGCTTGCATGATGGCGGGATTGGGAGCCATTTCTCGACCCTCCTTTTTAAGAAATTGTTCTATTTCAAGTATAAAGTTTTCTTGATAAGGGATGGGGGAGAGGGGGATGGGGGGATGGGGGGATGGGGAGATGGGGAGTACTTCGACAAGCTCAGTAACCTTTGGGGGGATGGGGAGTACTTCGACAAGCTCAGTAACCTTTGGGGGGATGGGGAGTACTTCGACAAGCTCAGTAACCTTTGGGGGGATGGGGAGTACTTCGACAAGCTCAGTAACCTTTGGGGAGAGGGGGTAGAAAATCTCCTAACTTCTAACTCCTAACTCCTAACTCCTAACTCCTACCTCCTAACTCCTAACTGCTAACTCCTAACTGCTAACTCCTAACTGCTAACTCCTAACTGCTAACTCCTAACTGATTCCCGTCTTCTGGGCACGTCGTAGGTCATGAAATCGTAAGCCATTTGGGTGTTGGGGAAAATTGCTCTACCTTCGTGAAGTAAGTCTTTTAATTCGATCGCGTTTCCTGGGGCGTAACGGGGGCTAAAGTGACTCATAATTAACTGATGTGCGCCTGCTGCTAATGCTGTTTGCGCTGCCATTGTGGATGTGGAATGCAGGCGGTCGAAAGCCATCTGCGAATCTTCGTGGGCGAAAGTGGCTTCGTGAATCAATACATCCGCATCTTTAGCTAAATCGACTGCATTTTCACAGAAAACCGTGTCGGTACAATAAGCAAATTTGCGTCCAATTTCTGTAGGTCCGCACAAGTCGGAACCGTTGATAACTCTACCATCTTTTAAAGTTACCGTTTCACCGCGTTTGAGTTGACCGTAAATTCTACCGGGTGGAATTTCTAAGGCTTTGGCTTTTTCTACATCAAATCTTCCCGCTCGGTTTTTTTCCTCTACGCGATAACCATAGGCTGTGACTCGATGATGTAAAATATCACAGCTGACGGTGAATTCGGCATCTTCATAAACTATCCCCGGACGAACGGCGTGAACTTTTACCGGATAAGAAAAGTGTGTATGAGAATAACGCCTGCACGCTTGCAAATATTCGTTTAATTCCGACGGACCATAAATATCAACCCGACGTACATTACCAGCTAAACCGGAGCTAGCAAGAAGCCCCATCAAGCCAAATATATGGTCGCCGTGCATATGAGTTATGAAAATTCGGGAGAGCTGACTCATTTTCAAGTCACTCCGCAATAGTTGGTGTTGAGTACCTTCACCACAGTCGAATAACCATAATTCTGCTCTTTGCGGTAATCGAAGGGCAACACTAGAAACATTGCGCGATCGCGTGGGTACCCCAGAACTCGTCCCTAAAAATGTTATCTGCACAGCCTTATGTAGTATTTTTATAATTTAATTTACTTCTCACATTCTCTATGATGACAGAGATTAAGAAACCACCTTCAATTAAGTTAACGATAGAAACCCGATTTTTTCAAAAAAAACTGAGTTTCTTAATTCTTATCAACTATTTAAGATTGTATAAAAAACCTACAACAATTAAATTCTGAATATATAAAAAAACAAAACCCACCTAAACTAAGTGGGCTTAAAATTCCAAACTTGTGCTTATTAATCCGCGATCTCAGATGATTGATTTACCGTAAGCCGATCGCGAATTTTAGTTAATTGCAAATGCGATCGCACTGGTTCTCGTGGTGGTGGAAGTTCGGTATTGGGCCAATTTGGGAGATCGTTACAAGGGCACAACTTCGGCATACCTAATCTCAAGGGTACCGGCATATCGCAACGGGAACAAGAAACCATATCCCACTCAGGTGAAAGTAGTTCGGCAATTGTTTGTTGAGTACCTTCGAGATAGCACTCACCCGAAGAGGGCGAGATAACTTTTTGCCAGCATTCCTCAAAATCGTCACTGTAGCTTTCACCATCAACAACTTTTTGCGGCTGCAAGCTTGCCGCACCGTTGTTTATAAAAACTTTCTTGCCCAACTGAAACCAATGAGCCAGGTATTTTTTAACTTCTGTTTTGGATGCCATGCTTTAATTTTAGATTTTAAAGCTTGGATTTTGGATTGTGAATCCTGAATAAACACTTAAGAATTAAGAATTGCAGAATTGGGCATTGGGAAAGAGTTAGGAGTTAAGAGCTAGGAGTTAGAAACTAGTTATTCTTCCCCTTGTCCCCTTGTCTCCCCCATCCCCCCATCCCATCAAGAAGGCAAACGATTACCGAGTACGCTGAGATTAAGGACGTGTCCGGCGGTTACTAAGTATGTTGTTTGGCTGATTACGCCTAGTTTGCGAGTTAATGAACCGAGGCGATCGCGGAAGGTTTGACCGAGGGGATATGCTGGTACTACTCCCCATCCGGTTTCTTCAGCGACAAAAATCATGGATGCTGCAACGAGTTGTACTGTTTGTAAAAATTCTTCAACTGTATCAAGCCAAGTTACATCGTCTTTTTCGAGATAGTTTGCTACCCAGGTTCCTAGAGAATCTACTAGCATAACAGTATTAGGTTTGGCATCTGCTAGAGTCTCGGATAATTCAAAAGGAACTTCTAAAGTTATCCAGCTTTGGGGACGGCGATTTTTATGTTGGATGATGCGTTGCTGCCATTGTTCGTCATCTGGTGATAAGAGTGCTGTTGCTACATAAACGACATTTTTAGCAGACTGGTTTGCTAAAGTTTCTGCCCATTCACTTTTTCCGGAACGCGCAGGACCAGTGACAAGAATAACTTTACTCAAAGCCGTTTCCTCAGTATCTTTAATAAAGTGGGGTTGCAGTTTTTTCGATATTTATTACCTCAAAGGTATGATTATCGGTTACAAATAACTTTTAATAGATAAAAATACAACAATATGGGTTAATGCGATCGCTCTTGTTGACTTTAAAATTCAATTAAAATTTAACTTGAGTCAAACAAAGCGTTGTATTACCCGACGGCATACAGGAACTTTCACCGAATAATTCTATGAAAGCAGGATTGAAGCGTATTGAGGAAACTTTGCAGGATTTAGACATTCGCGTTACGAACCCTATCGAAGAAAATACCGATAGTAGTGGTTCTCTTCAAGAATCTTTATCGTTTCGCATTGCTGCCCCTGCAAATGAATCATCATCAGAAGTTATCGAAGAAATTTACATACAGTCGCAAGAAGACTATTCCGAACAAGATAATTCAGTTCAGACCTTTCCCGCACAAGATGAGGACATTAAACCCCCAAGTCTTCCTAAGTTCAAAACTCCCAGTTTCAGCAGCCACCACAACGGCCCTAATCCTGCATTAGCATCTAACGTCTTGCAAGAAATTCAGGAAATTGTTGCTGGTTGGCAAACTGAGCTACACAAAGTTGTCAAACAAATTCAGGATTTATACTTACAAGGACCGATTGTTAATGGCTGGTTGGAATCTCATAAGAAAGAACCACAAGCAGAAGCTACTGCAACCCTACGTCATGCAGAAGTTGACCGTTTGATGGACTATGTAGAAGAAATTTGCGCGGCTCAAAAAGATACCCCATCTTCACGTACTGGCTACCGCTTGTGTGGTTTGGATGAGAATGGTGAAGTTTGGTCCCGCCCCTGTCCACCCGAACAAGTCCCCAGCGTTAGTATGGCGATCGCCCGCTATCAACAATTGCGTCAATTTCTAGAACGCAAGCAGAAACTAGAAAATCGCTTAAACCAATTAGCGGAAACTCTTGTAGTTTTATACGGTCATATTAAAGAGCAAAAGTAAAGCTTTAAAACTTATATCCGAAAAAACTCGGTTGGTGTGTATAAAAATTTTGGTTAAGATTCTGTCCAGGCGGATATTGAATTTTAGTCAAAGCTAATATGTTATGGCAGTAAAGCTATGATGAATTAGTCTTAATAAAATCCAACTTCGGCAAATCTAAAATTGCAATAAAAATGCCAGACACGCAAATTTCTGCCATTATCTGTACTCATAATCGGGATAATTATTTAGGCGCTGCCATAGATAGCCTTTTATCACAGGATTTTGCCCAAGGCTTTGAAGTGGTGGTGATAGATAATGGGTCAAAAGATAATACCAAACAAGTAGTAGAAAAGCGATTAGACAATCCCCTACTTCAGTATATTTACGAGCCGGTTCTCGGATTGTCTGTAGCCCGTAACACTGGTGCTAAAGCTGCCAACAGTGAAATTTTGGCATATCTTGATGACGACGCTGTAGCAAGCGAGGGCTGGTTGCAGGTTCTTTACGCAGCCTATCAAAGCAACTCTAAATTAGCGATCGCTGGTGGTAAAGTCACATTATTGTGGCCCGATAAAATCAATCCACCTCGATGGCTATCACCGGGATTAGCTGGTAATTTGGGAGCTTACGATTTAGGGGATCGCGTTGTCAAAATTGAAAAGCCAGGTGACACTCCTAGAGGCTTAAATTATTCGATACGGCGCAGTTTTTTAGATGATATTGGAGGTTTCGACATCCATCTTGGACGAGTAGGTAAAAACTTACTTTCCAATGAAGAACTGCAAATGACCGAATTAGCCTTAGAAAAAGGTTGGGAAGTAGCTTATCTTCCCGATGCTTTGGTAGCTCATAATGTCTCTCCAGAACGTCTTAAACGTTCCTGGTTTTTAAGTAGGGGTTGGTGGCAGGGTATAAGCGAATGTTACCGAGAACAACTCGCCGGTAAAGCCGATACGGGGCAGTTGCAGCGCGGTGGCGAACGGTTTATACGCGGTTTATATAAAGCAGTGCAACATTATTCCGATCCCGCAGAACGGTTTGATAAACTTGTTTATGCTTACGGTCAAATAGGTTATTTAAACGCAGCTATTCAGGGACTTCTATCTACAAAAAAGTAGTTAGTTTTGTTTGATAGTAGTTAGTAGATAGTGGATAGTTGCTGATTAATTGAACAACTAACAACTAACAGCTAACAACTAATAACTAACGACTAACAACTAACAACTAATAACTAATAACTAACAACTAAAATATAATTATATGTCTGCTAAAATTCCAGTTTCCGTTTTAATCCCAGCTAAGAATGAAGAAGCAAACTTACCTGCTTGTCTTGCTAGTGTCGCCAGAGCAGATGAAGTTTTTGTTGTAGATTCTCAAAGTAGCGATCGAAGCATCGAAATTTCTGAAAGTTTAGGTGCAAAAGTCGTACAGTTTGAATTTATTGGGGGCTGGCCCAAAAAGAAAAATTGGTCTTTAGAAAACTTACCTTTTCGCAATGAATGGGTATTGATAGTTGATTGTGATGAGCGTATTACCCCTGAATTATGGGATGAAATTGCTTTAGCGATCGAAAATGCAGAATACGGTGGTTACTATCTAAATCGCCGCGTATTTTTCATGGGTAAATGGATTCGCCACGGTGGTAAATATCCCGATTGGAACCTGCGTTTATTCAAGCATAAAGAAGGTCGCTACGAAAACCTGAATACTGAAGATATTCCCAATACTGGCGACAACGAAGTTCACGAACACGTTGTTTTAAGTAATAAAGTCGGATATCTCAAAAATGATATGCTTCACGAAGATTTCCGCGATCTTTACCACTGGTTAGCCAGACACAATCGTTATTCCAATTGGGAAGCTCGCGTTTACTACAACTTGCTTACGGGTAAAGGCGATGACGGCACCATCGGCGCAAGTTTGTTTGGTGATGCAGTACAGCGCAAACGTTTCCTCAAGAAAATCTGGGTAAGATTACCATTTAAGCCACTTTTACGCTTTATTTTGTTCTATATAATTCAGCGCGGTTTCCTAGACGGCAAAGCTGGATATATTTACGGAAGACTTTTGAGTCAATACGAATATCAAATCGGCGTAAAACTTTACGAATTGCGTAGCTGTGGCGGTAGTTTGAATACCGTAAGCGCTTCACAAAACCCCCAGCCTGCTATTTCTGGAAAGGTTAGTCAGCCTGTAACTTGATGGGGAGATGGGGTAGAGGGGGTAGAAAAAACTTTTAACTTCTAACTCCAAGCTTCCTAACTCCTAACTTTCAACTTTCAACTTTCAACTTTCAACTTCTAAGAGACGTAGCAGTGCTACGTCTCTACAATTTTTAATCTAAAATCCAAAATATAAAATCCAAAATCCCGACGATGCCTAATGCCCAATCTTCAATTCCCACAACATTAGATGCCGAACCTTTTGTAGATTTACGTAAATACGACCAATCCGACTTTGACCGGGGGCGTGCGGGTTGGTATATATTATTCTGGTGGTTCGTGCAGGCTGTTACTTTTCCCCTGACTGTTCATAATATGAGTGGTGTACGCTGCGCTCTGTTACGTCTTTTTGGCGCACGCATTGGTAAAAATGTATTGATTCGCCCTACAGCCCGTTTTACCTATCCCTGGAAAGTAACTATTGGCGATTACAGTTGGATTGGTGATGATGTTGTTTTATATAGTATCGACGAAATTAATATCGGTTCTCACTGCGTAGTTTCACAGAAAAGTTATATCTGTACTGGTAGCCACGATATCAAAGATCCAGCCTTCGGTTTAACAACGGGGAAAGTTGCAATTGGTAATGGTGCTTGGGTTGCGACAGATTGCTTTGTCGGACCTGGGGTCACAATTGGAGCGAATGCTGTAGTTGGTGCCCGCAGTACGGTTTTGAATGATATGCCTAACGCACAGGTTTGTTGGGGTACTCCTTGTCGTCCCCGGTATTCCAGAAATCGATGATATCAAAGTTCGTAGTAAGGGCTTTAGCCCTTCTATCTGAGGACTAAAGTCGGCACGTAGAACCTAAAACAACTTTATTTCTGGTTCCCAATCTCTAGCTATTTCTGGTTCCCAGTCTCTGGCTGGGAACCTTCTTGTGAAAGGCTCTGCCTCTATTCTAAATGGAGGCAGAGCCTCATGAAATGCATTACAAGGTAGAACCTTGTAACGAGAGGTAACGAGAGGAAATATCTGAGGACTAAAGTCGGCACGTAGAACCTAAAACAACTTTACTTTTCACCTCAATATCAGAATCAGCGAGATTTTTCAAATGCGTTAACATCAATTCATCTCGCTGACACCATACAGAAAATATCTCATTTCTTCCATCATCAAGTTTTTCTCTATCGATACGATATACGTTGTTTACCCGCTTCAATTTCAAACCTAATAAATTAAATAGTCGCCGAATAATTTTGATTGTCGAAACCTGCTCGTTTTCTACTGCTAAGTTAATATTTAAGGCTCTTTGAATGTGTCTGCTGCACTGCAATACGGTATTTTTCAGCAATATTAAATCGGCATCATTTTCGCTAAATTCTCTACCGGGTTCGAGTAACTGTAAAACACCTAATGCTCGTAAGGCTTCTATTCTCAGAGTATAGATTTTTAAGTCTGGGAGAAATACTTTTCCTTCACCGCAGGATAACTGTTGATTCCATTCTTGTTTATCTCGGATGTGGAAATAGTCGCTGGAATGAGTTAGATAATAATGAGTTCGTAATTGATAATAATAGCCTTTCTCATTCTGTAATTTTAGCTGAGGGGTAATTTCTACACCGTATCTTTTTCTGAGAAAGTATTTATTTGTTTTATAGCGTTCTTCATCTGTAAGGGAATGTTTTTTTATTAGCTGTTCGTATTCTAGATAATCTATGTCTGGAGCATTACTTACAGCAGTTGCTACCGCTAATTGATTTTGCTGTTTTATTTTTTGAAATTTATGATTGATTTCTTGAGATTTATTCCGGCTTTTCTCCCAATCTTTTTTAACTTTAACAATTTCTAAAATCAATCTTCTGCGATTTGCTAAATCTTCTTTATCGGTGGCTAAAAATGCATAGCGTAAATCTCGAATAATATTTTTTTGAATGTCATTGGTACGCACCCATAAATTATGTCCTTCAGCCGTTAAACCTTCCTTCATCGATTGACGATAAAAATTAATTGAAGCGTTTACTCTTGATGATAATTTTGCCCAAGTTCGTAGATGAATGGGATCGTAAACTAAGGGTAGATCGACATCTATTTTATGCATTGGACTCAATAAAGCCAAGTTTTCTTTTTGATTTTCCTGATACCAAAAAGACAGCGATCGATAATTCGTGCTACCGCTACCAATTAAACCAACTCCTCGCTTTGCACACCAGACGACACGCGGTACATCATCGCGTACCCTCGCTAATGCTTGTCTGGCTTCGGAATCTGGAATTACTCCTTGAAAAATTCCATAAACTCGGTCAAAATGCCGCACGTCTATACTAATTCCCGTACCAAGGCTGGGAGTTACAAAAACAGCATCGTATTCGGTAATTTTTTGATTAATAGCTGCTACAAAATCAACCGCTTCATGACCTGGTGTATTAGTAGTATGACTGCTGACTATTAAGGTTTTGGGATATAAATGTCGTAACTTATCCAGACGTTCTTTTAAATAACGTTCGATTGTTTCACTACTGTAACGTCCCGAACGACTATCGGTAGTTACATAACATTTTCTTCCTGCGAGTAAATCTAATTCTAGTTGTTGAATTAACGGTGTAGGGTTAGGAGAATCATAGAAAGTTACATCCCAAGCTTTTTCCGGTTTCCACTGATTTACAACAACCCAAGGCGTTAATTTTATTCCCGCCAATTTCTGGAGATATTCTAAAGAAACATCTGATAAATCGGCATCTTGAGCAATAACTAATCCTCCAGTTGTCAAAACTGTAGAAATTAATTGCTGAAAGGACTTTAAAATTTTTACTCGTTTATCTTTACAGGTAGTACTATGCAGCAAATGCCATAAAGATTGTTCAACTTCATCTAAAATAACTATCGCTCCTTCCCAGTCGGAAGGATTGAGCTTCCAAATCGAATCAATACATAATCCTGTATTTTGAATAGAACATTCTTTATAACCTACACCCCATTTAATCCCGACTTTTTCGCACAAAAATTTCCCTAACTGGATTCTATGAGTAATTAATAAAACGGGTTTATTTGTATCTAATGCTTGTTTTACAACAGCTTGCAATGCAGTAGTTTTTCCGGTTCCCTTTGCTGACTTCACACCTACTAATCCCGAAGTGGGAAAAGGTATATTATCCAAATAACGACGGTTGACAGTAAGCGCCGCAGGAATAGTTAAATTAGTATGGGGTTTGTTACGAGCAAGATAAACTTCTAAATTCAAACTTTGACGATAAATTTTATCAAATGCCGCTGCTCCTTTGGCAACAATAAACTCATCAACACCTTTTTCCATGCCCGGAAGCTCAATTACTTGAACCGGGCATTTTTTTTCTTGAAATAACAAACCAAGTTGAGATATAGCATTATTTACAGCGTTGGTTTTCTTAAGTTGAGTTTCAAAATCAAAACAAATATAAATAGTACGTTTGGTAATACTAAAAGCTGTTAAATCCGGGATAAGTTGACGACGGATAACTTTGCCAAATTTATCTTTAATAACTCGATAACCGCTGGTAATTCCAGGAACTGCGATCGCTGCATATCCCGAAGTAAGTAACGTGGCTGCTTTCTTAACACCTTCGCAAATAATTACGGGGATGTTATGTTCCATCACCCACTTCCAAAAACCGATCGCAGCACCATCATCTGCGATCGCAATTTCGGGTAGCTTGACATTGTAACGTTGCGCTACTTGTTCCCATATTTGCAAAGGTACTCGCAGACAAAATATCCGCGTCGGCGTACAAGGTGGATGTTCGTATTTAATAGACTTACCTTTTTGATTTATACGAGGCTGGTTTGGTTTGAAACATCCCCATTCCATCATCTGCCAATTATTTAATACATCAACCCCCGAACACCACCAACCACCATGTTGTACGTGAGCATAACGTTCTAACCAGTAGCTCTTGACTATTCCAGTATTTGTACGGGGAATAAGCTCGGAAATAAATAGATAATCATAAGCATTTTTGTCTTCAAGAGAGCGAAAATTCAGTTTTACCAGGTGTAAATCAATGCCACTGCTATTGACTAATTCTTCAAGATGTTCTGGGTTTAAATAGTGCAAATGCATTATGTAGAGCGGAAAGCGCAGGCAAGGGATTTGAAAAATTTACCATGCACTCGCCGGTTTTTATATAAGGGATTTCAACGTTTTTGATGTGCTTTTTATTATCTAGTTATCGGCAATACATCGGTTTCATCAAAATAGATTGATATTTCCCTTTATTCCGTACAACTAATAGGTTTGTATTGTAATTTTTGTTAGCATTTATTTTTATATTTATCAGTATAACTATCAAGTGAATAAGTTTTATATTTCTTTCCTTAAATAGTATCTTTATATGATATGAGTGGTTGAGCGTAGTTATCGGGCTTGCTTGTGCTAATTAGTTAATAAAGTTTTTATAATAGTATTTATGAATAAAGACACTTAATGTAGGTATCAGGTGTCTTTCGTACTCTATTCCAATCACAATTGTATCGTGAGTGGATCTTACTCTTTGAACCGATCTTTCACAGCTTTTTTGATAGCCTTAAACGTTGGGTCATCAAATGCTGCATCTTCTCTTGTGTCACCCCCATCGACATTATATTTGCCATACATTACGCCAGTTGGGAAATACAATCCTTCACCCGTATCGATCCCTTTACGAAGGAACAATACGTATTTTTTGCCCGGTTCTAATGGGGTATATTCATCAAACACTCGAATGTAGGATTTCCCATTTTCTTGAACTACAGCCGCTTGCTGTCCCAGACGAATTTCTTTGAGGGTTGGATCTCCCTTAAAGACTTTGTTCACCTTAAAAGGGACTTCTGAAACAGCCGTAGCAATAAATCCTTCGCGATCCCTGCCAATGAGCGATTTTGCTTCAGCAACAGACTTGTCTGTCTTCCCAATAACAATGAGGTCTGATTTTGCAATTAAATCATCAAGTCCATTAATAGGAATGATTGAACCAGGAAGACGCTTAACTGGCAAACCTTTGATTGTTTCTATTTTTTGGGAAGAAGCTCGATCAACTTGAGGTTTTTTCTCTGCAATTGATTTAGGGCGGGCTTGCAATGAAACCACGCTCGCTAACCCCGATAAGATAGGAATGAGGATAAGAGCAATTAAGGAATGTTTCTTCATGGTTGATTTAGAGACCCCATTTACCTTTCAAATTCGCTTTGTCATAGCTTTGTGTCCCAAGAGCTTGCCGACCTTGGCGCATTACTGCATTAACACCTGATGCTGTAACTCCCGCTGAAGTAGGAGGCTCTCAACTACATTTATACCTAACTTATGCCAAATCTTCTTGCGTAGGGTGTCAATTCTATTTCAGGTTACTTCAGTAAATTTTTTAATCGTCTTTTCAAAGGCTTTGATAAAAGCGAGAGTTGCAATATTTACAGCAGTAATCGGTTGTACAAGTATGAAGAAAATTTTACTTACTATAGCAATCCGAATTGAAACGTGAGAAGATACGCAGATCGAGAGTACGTGTTTTTAAGCTTTTCAGCGATTATCTCTCTCACGAATGATTAAGAAAGTTTTTATAATAGTATTTATGAATTAGTTAAATATAAATATAATGTCAACCCAAGTTTTAACAGATTATTTCAACTTTCTTGCTCCTACTGACATTCGCCTTAAAGGAACAAGGATTGGTATTGAAACTATTTTGTACGAATATCTCGATCGCAGTCGTACCCCAGAAGAAATTGCTCAAACATACACATCTTTAAAATTAGAACAAGTCTATGCGACTATTCTTTACTACTTACAAAATCAAGAAAGTGTTAGCCAATATATGAGAAAATGGCACGAGCATGGTCATAGAATGAGAGAACAACAAAGACTCAATCCACTGCCTGTTTCGGACAAACTTCGCCAATTAAGAGCAAAAAGAAAAGCCGAACAATTAATTAATGAATCTTAAATACTTGATTGATGAAAATGTAAATCCTCTTTATCCCAAACAAATTAGACAAAAAGAACCAAGTATTATAGTCAAAGTGGTAGGAGAATTAAATCTCCCACCAAAAGGTACTTTAGATCCAGAAATTCTTGACTGGTGTGAAGACAATAATTTTGTAGTGGTAACAAATAACCGGACATCTATGCCCGTTCACTTAGATGAACATATAGCAAAAAATCGTCACATACCAGGTATTTTTATTCTCAATCCAAATTTAAGTGTAGGAGAAAATTTGGAGGAATTAATATTAGTAGCTCTTGCTTCTGAAGAAAACGAATATCAAGATAGGATTGTTTATTTACCTTTACCGTAGTATTTAAACGAAAATCGTCCTCATAAAAAGTTATGATTTGTAATCAATCGCTAACAGCTTCCCGATTCTTTCTTCGCAGCAAAGACTGTAGAATTTCTAAACTAAGAATACAGCTAATTAACCATACTAATCCAGCAGCATATCCAGCAATTACATCTGTAGGATAATGAACACCTAAATATAGCCGACTGAAACCGATCGCTAAAATGATTAAAGCTGTGAAAAACAAAAATACACTGCTCCAAGAACGAAAGTTAGCTATTAATAAATAACCGATAAAACCATAAACAACTAAAGAAACCATAGCGTGTCCGCTGGGAAAACTGAATACATCAACCTCTACAACACGTTCCCATAAAGCTGGGCGCACGCGAGCAAATATATTTTTCAGCCATATATTTAAACCGATACCCCCAGAGGTGACGATAACTAAAGTAAAAGCACTAGCAAATTTTCTGCTAACTAATAAAAATAACCCTACAATACAACTAAGGTAAATTAAAGTTGAACCATTACCGAGAAATGTGATTCCTGTCATGATTTGATTTAATAAAGGAGTATGTAACTTGTAAATGCTCTGTAGAAATGCTATATCAAATTCTGTAGTTTGTTCTGCAAATACTCTTTCTGCAATTTCAAAAAATCCCCATACACAAAAAGCTGCAATCGCAAAACCTCCAACCCATAATAATGATAGTAAAGGAGATAATCGGGGACTTACTTGTTCTTTCCAACCTTGAATTAGTTTATTAGTGTAGCTGAACATGAATTTGAATTAATAGATGTGTACGAGTAAATGTATTTTGCAATACGAGAAGACTTGCTTTAATGAGGATAGCAAAGTTAGCTTAAGGTAACGTAATATCCTTAATCTATGGTTGTATGTTACGTTGATTGTCGTTTGTTCGGCAAATTAGGGAGACGTAGCAGTGCTACGTCTCTACAATTTGACTGGTTGTAGATTAACGTTATGAAAGAAAACAAAATATATTTATAAATTTTGATTATTTTGCAATCATTGAGGCGATTATTAGCTGTATAAAAGTAAATAAATTAAAATTATGCTTCCTACTATTATAGAAGTTGAAAGCTACCTTCACGAACATATTCCGCTATCTAAATGTATGGAGGTTAAAGTCAAGCAAGTTGATGAACACGGTGTTACTTTACAAGCACCTTTAATACCAAATATAAATCATCGTTCGACAGTTTTTGGTGGTAGCGTTTCGGCGTTAGCAATTCTTGCGGGATGGACTTTAGTTCATACTAATTTACAAGCGTTATCTTTATCTTCTCGAATTGTTATCCAGCGTAATTCTATAGAATACCTTCAGCCGATTGATGGTGATTTTATGGCTATTTGTCCGTTTCCATCGTCGCAATGGCAGAAGTTTATCAAGATGTTGGAAAGGAAGTCAAAAAGTAGAATTGAGTTGAATGTTGATGTTTTAGCAGATGGAGTGAAAGCGGGAAGTTTTACTGGTGTTTATGTAGCGATGCGTTGATGGTTTACAAGTTTATAATAAGGATAAAAACCTTACTAGACACAGAGGACGCAAAGAAAAATAGAAGAAAGAGAAGTATATTAAACTACTCTAAAATCCCAACTAATATTTTGACTATTTCTTCCAAACCATCGGGTAAAGTGTAGGAAGTAATATCTCTTGTAATAGTACGTGAAGCTTGTTCTAAAATACCAAATACCCATACATCACCCATTGTCACAACACCGTAAATGATATCTGGTGATTTTTCTAAGGTTGCTAGTGCAATCATCTCTACCGCAAGTTGAGTAAAACCCTTTGTTAAATCATCGCGTTTCGCTTCAATTACAACTAAACTATGCTGGGATTGAATCAAGTAAACAAGATTACCTTGAAGTAAGTTATTTACCTTCACTGGATATTCAATTCTCAAAAGTCGCTTAGTAATTACAGCAACTCGACTTAAAACAGGTGCAATTAAAATTTCTCGTTTTGCTGCTTCGCTGCTAAGAGTTACATAAGGAATAGTTTCTTCGATTGAGTTACGTAATTGAATTAAACCTTCAATTTCACGGTTAGTTTTAGGAAGTTGTAAACGTTTTCGAGTAAAAAAATAGTCAAATTCAGCCAGAATTTCATCGGTATCGTTGGATAACTCAAAATAAGAGCGAAAAGAATAGTTAGAATTTTCGTTAAGAATAGACATGGGCGATTTTTATTTAATTTTAAGTTAGACGTACTACTACAATACTGTTAATTTGCAGAAGAAAAGCGGGTAAAATACCCGCTATATCAAATATGTAAGTTTGAAAATTAAACTTATTTTCACATTTGACAATTAACCAGATTTTGCGTTCGATAAATCTCGTACATCATTAAACTTCCTGCAACAGCTAAGTTTAGAGAATCAACTGTAGATGCTGTTGGAATACGAACGAGATATTTACATAAATCCCGCTGTTGTTGAGTCAATCCTTTTCTTTCTTCTCCCAAAAAAATTAATGTTGTTGCGGGATAATTAAATTGATGAAAATCAACAGCACCATCTGGAGAAGCACCAATTGCAGTGCAATTATGATGTTGCAACCATTTGTGTAATTTGGAGTAACTCGTGCGAATAAATTTTTGATTGTAAATAGAACCCATTGAAGCTCGAACTACATTTGAGTCAAAAGCATCTATACTGTTTCCTAACAAGATGAAACCAGCACCTCCAAATGCTTCCGAAGTGCGAATCAAGGTACCAAGGTTTCCCGGCGATCGCACTGTTTCTAATATTATCCAGCAGGTTCGTTCTTGTAGGGAAATATCATGCAACTTCGTCCAATGTTGACGCACAATTGCACCAACTCCGGAAGCTTTTTCTGTATGGGAAATAATGCGAAATTGTTCGGGGGTAATATTTAGACAGGGAATTCCAGCGCGACGATTTTGACGAACTAGTTTGCGAGCGATCGCAGATGTTAGCAGTTTCTCGCTATAAATTATGGTGGAAATATCAAATCTATTATCGACAACTCTAATAAAGTTACGCACACCTTCTACATAGAATTGTTTGGTTGAATCGCGGTAAGTTCGATGATTTTGCAGCTTTTTGATTTCGTTGATTTTAGCTGCGTTAGTTTCAAGTTTTAACGGTTGTGTTGTATTAGAAATATTACCATGAGCCATCCTCCTTCAGAGCTACTTGGCTCGTGACTAAATTTACTTTAGTTAACATGAGATGTTGCGGTAATTGTGCCGCAGATGTTAGTTTGTTTTGAGGGTATTTTAACATAATTACAGTTGATAAAGTCCGCTAATCCGCCAGGGATTGCAAATCCCTGTCTAATAGCGAAAGTCCTCTTAAGAGGACTGAATAAATTATTGTAGTAATATTAGAGTCTTCAACTTAATAAACTTCATCATGAGTACCAATATTAACTAATAAAATTATTTCTTCTTCGTTATCACTATCTTGTTCAAATGTATAAATAATTCGGCAATCATATTCGACCGAACAAGCCCATAACCCCTCTAACTGACCTCGCAGTTTATGTGATTTCAAAGAATTGGTAAATGGGTCATTACCTAAGAGTTCTAAAACAGTCAATATTTTTTCCTCTAACTGAGGATTTTTACGAACAATGCGTTTAAAAGCCCGTTTAAAACTTGTACCCCAAATTAAAGTTATCATTCTTCATCTAATAAATCGGCTTTTAAATCTGAAAACTTACCGCGTTTGGCTTTACCTGATTTCCATTCTTTTAAAGTCTCAGTTGCACTTGCTGCAATTTCTTCACGTCGTTTTTCAATACGTCTTTTTTTGATAAGTTCAAATAACATATCTTGTTCTTCTGTGGATAGTGCTTCAACATATTCAATTGCTGTTTGTAAAGATGCTGATTCGCTTATCATTTATTTCTCCACTTCATATCACATTTTCTTGCTCTTTATTATTATATTCTAGCGAGCAAGATGCTCGCACTACGGTTAAATGAATCTACAGATATTCTAGCGAGCAAGATGCTTGTCCTTACGGACACGCTGCGCTAACGCACTACGATTAAATAAATGTATTGATGTTCTAGCGAGCATCTTGCTCGCACTACGATTAAATAAATGTATCGATATTCTAGCGAGCATCTTGCTCGCACTACGATTAAATGAATCTACAGATGTTCTAACGAGCAAGATGCTTGTCCTTACGGACACGCTGCGCTAACGCACTACGATTAAATAAATATAATAAAAGCCTCCCGTCAAAAAATAACGAGAAGCTTTTAATTAAACTAACTTTTGTATTAACGTCAAATCCAATTAGTTAAGCACCAACTGATTCTTTCGCTGCATACAATACCTCAACGTTAATATCTTTAACACCTCTTTCTCGTGCAAATTTCTCGGTATTTCGCTTCACTTTTCCGCGTACAAATCCAGGTATTTTGTTCAATTCTGCTAATCCTTCTTTTGTCCAACCTAAGTCGGAGTCGGCAGAAATTCCTTTGGTAATTACTTCTTTGGTATCGTGTCCACCGAAGATTTCTAATAGGTGATCTTCCATTCCCAAGGTGAAGGAATTATATACTAAGTCGGCGATTTGGTTAGTTCCTTCATAGCCCATGAAAGGCTTATAACCGATAGGGAAATTCTGAATGTGAATCGGTGCAGCTATTACACCGCAAGGAATATTCAAGCGCTTACCTACGTGACGCTCCATTTGCGTACCGAAAATTGCTGAAGGTTCAACTCTGGCGATCGCATCTCCAATTTCACCATGATTGTCGGTAATCAGTACTTCGTCGCAGTATTCGCTAACTTGCTCGCGGAACCAGTCTGCATCGTATTTACAGTATGTGCCAGCCCAAACTACGTGAATTCCCATTTCCCGCGCTAAAATTTTGGTCATCGCGGCTGCGTGGGTGTTGTCGCCAAATACAACGGCTTTTTTCCCCGTCAAGTTCTGACAGTCAATCGAACGAGAGAACCATGCAGCTTGAGATACGTGCAGGGTTTGCTCTTTGATGAATTCTTCGTAATCTACTTCTGCACCTTGTTGATTGATTACCTGCTGAATTTTACGGATACAGCGAGCAGTTTCTACTACACCCATTGGAGCAATATCAACGTAAGGCGTTCCAAATTCGGCTTCTAAATACTTGGCTGACATCATGCCAAGTTCGCGGTAAGGTACTAAGTTAAACCAAGCGCGGGGTAAGTTCTTCAATTCGTGAACTGAAGCACCTTCGGGGATAACTGCGTTAATTTCAACACCCAAATCGTTCATCAATTTCTTCAACTCGGTGCAATCGTGCAGGTTATGAAAACCCAAAGTTGAAATACCGATAATATTTACAGAAGGTTTTTCAGTCTTACTAGTAGGAAGTTCGTCTTTTTTACGTGCTTTTTCAATGTAGTATTTGACAACTTGATGCAAAGTGCGATCGGCAGCTTCCAACTCGTTGACACGATAGTGATTGACATCAGCCAGCATCACATCGCATTTAGCATCCATTTGCGCCCTTTCCACAAAATTTTCTAAATCTTCTTGGAGAATGCTGGAAGTGCAAGTCGGAGTCAATACGATTAAATCGGGATGTTCCTCAGAGTCTTTGCGGGTAATGTTATCCACTACTTTTTCTTGAGAACCGCGAGCAAGAACATTACGGTCAACAACACTAGTGGTTACTGGAGTAAAATTCCGTTCGCGTTCCAACATCGATCGCATCACATTAAAATAATCATCGCCAATCGGAGCGTGCATAATAGCGTGAACGTTTTTAAAAGACGTGGCAACCCGCAAAGTACCAATGTGAGCGGGACCAGCATACATCCAGTAAGCTAACTTCATTCCAAGTGTTCTCCGTTTTATAGAAAATATTGTCCGGCGATCGGACTATAAGTGCTTTAATTTATCAACGTTCTTAATTGTCGCAAAATAAGTACTTATGATGAAGCGAAGTTAATAGAAGTTGATTTAACGGTTAATTTTCCTAACAATTGGGGATTTTAAAGGCAATGACGGTAAGTTAAGTAACGTTTTTGTAAATAAATTTTAAGTTTGGTTCATCTTTTGTAGGGTGTGTTATGGCTTTAATATGTTGCGGTTAAACTTACCATTTTGGAAATGCCGTAACGCACCATTGCCGGAATATAAAACCTTATTAGACGTTTTTGTAAATAAACTTTAACGATGGTTCAATTTTTGTAGGGTGTGTTACGGCTCTAATATGTTGCGGTTAAACTTACCATTTTGAAAATGCCGTAACGCACCATTTCCGGAATAATAAACCTTATTAGACGCGGAGAACGCAGAGGGAAGAAGTAGTAGAGAGTTTTTGCGTTAATTCTACATTTTGAGAAAAGCCTTTAAGATACTGGTCAACTGAGATAGTATACAAGTAAAAAGTACTAGAATAAATATTTATGTCTGCCAGAGATGCCTTTCACGAAGTTGTTAAGAAAGCTTTACAAAAAGATGCTTGGCAGATAACTCACGACCCACTTTCATTTAACTTAGGTGGTGTGAGTATGTCAATTGACTTGGCAGCAGAAAAGCTCATTGCAGCAGAACGAGAAGGAAAAAAAATTGCTGTAGAAGTCAAAAGCTTTTTAGAAAAGTCATCTGCAATCTCCGAATTTCATACTGCTTTGGGTCAGTTTATTAATTATAGAGGTGCTTTAAGGCGACGAGAGCCGGAACGCATTTTGTATTTAGCAGTTCCTTTAATCACTTATAAAACGTTTTTTCAACTTGATTTTCCCAAAGAGATGATACAAGAAAATAAAGTTAAGATAATTGTTTATGATATAGAACGTGAGGAGATTGTTGAATGGAGAAATTAACAAAATACCGTCAATTAGTACAGCAAATATTACTTGAACACGGTAAACATAAATCAGCCTATGGGGATATTGAAGTTCAAACAATTTTTGATACACAACGCGACCATTATCAAATTGTTTATGTAGGCTGGGAAGGTGATAATTGGACGCATTCTTGTATTATTCACATAGATATTAAAGGTGAAAAAATTTGGCTGCAATGGAACGGTACGGAAGATGATATTGCAGCAGATTTGGTTGATTTGGGAGTTCCCAAGGAAGATATTGTTTTAGGGTTTCAGTCTCCGTTTATGCGTAAGTTTACCGAATATGCTGTGAGTTAGTATTTTAGGATATTGAAAAATTAAAAATAAAATTATGTCGGTTTTAACTGATTATCTTAACCAAATCATGGGATGGTTGGAGGAAAATAGACCAGATTATGCAGCGTCTTTTTTACCTGGTTTAAGTGATGCAGAAATTCGGGAAAAATTAGCTAACGTTGAATTAGAATTACCTGAAGAAATTTATGAATTATATCGTTGGCGAAATGGTGTAGAAGGTGGCGAAGATTTAAAATCTGTCGTTTATCCTTCAATGGAATTTATGCCTTTAGATGAAGCTATGGAATATTATGAGGATTTTGTTGAGAATCAATTAAACATTTTCGATGAAGAAGATTACCGAAATATTTTTGAATTATTAGATGCAAATCAAGTTAATTTATACAGCGAGCAAAAATATTTATTTCCATTTTCTCGTTCCAATTGCTCTTTTTGTAATGTTTTTTTAACTAAAGAGCAACAGTGTCATTCTCCGATTATAGACAAAGCTGACGAATTAGAATTAAGTTTAATATATCGAAATCTAACTACAATGATGCAAACTCTTGCCGAATATTTAGAAACAGGTGCCCATTATTTAGATAAAGAGCAAGAATATTATTTGAATGGAGATGAAGAGAAAATGCTACCGATTTTTCAAAAATATAATCCAGGGCTTGATTTGATTGGTTGATTATTAAACTAAATGTTAGCAGCCCTCACCCTAGAAGCGTGGGGCTAAAATTACAAAGCCCACCTGCGTGGGCTAAATAGTCCGCGCAGGTGGGCTTCGTAGCTGTAGCCGCACCCTTCGAGGGTGTCGGCGATGCTTCGAGGGTAACGGCGATGCGGGAAAACACCCAATGCCCCATGCCCTAAGCCGCAACCAACCTTCTTAAAGATTCAGCGCGACGTTTAGCTACAGCATTTTTAGGCTCAATTTCTAATGCTTTTTCGTAATTTTCCAAAGCTTGAGCATTCAACTTTTTACGTTCGTAAGCATGACCTAAATTATTAAGCGCGGTTACGTAATCCGGCTGTCTTTTTAAGGCTTCTTTATAATTACGAATTGCTAAGTCGTACTGTTCTTGAACAAAATAAGCATAACCCAAACCGTTGTGAGACAAGGTTACATAATCTTCGGTTTGAGCATCTGTTTCTTCTAATTCTTGTGCTGCTTTGATTGCTTTTTGAAACAGGCTCATTGCTTGAGTAAACAGCTTTTTCTGGGAATAAATACTACCTAATTTGTAATATTCTTCAACCGTACCCTGTTCTTTTGTTAATTTAGAGCGCAATTTAGAAAAAGAACCTTCCTGTTTGCGAGATTTAAAAATTTGACGAAAAACGCTTATAGCTGCGATAAACAGGATGCCGACTAAAATAGCTAGATAAATAGTTGCTAAATCGTTATTCATATTAGTTTTCAGTGAACAGTGAACAGTTAACAGTGACCAGTTACCAGTTAGCAGTGACCAGTTATTAGGAGTTAAGTGGGTGTGCAAAATTATTTGTGTCATTGCGAGCGACAGCGGATCTTTCGCAACACTTTGAGATTGCCTAAGTTACTTCGTTCCACTCGCTTCGGACAAATGCACAATTAATTTTACCTAAGTACTTAATAATTAGGATACTAGAATTGCTCGTCATAAAAAATTACGAATTGCTAAAATTTTGCTTTACTTTCTGTTCGGAAATCAATTTCAAGACTGCATATACTAAGTGGGTTGAAACTTACATCTTGCACCATGAGCAACTTGCCCCAAAATCCGCCTTGAAATCAATTCCAAGGCGGTTTAAGCCAGTCTATGATAGTTGCGAACTATTAGGCAAACCCCAATATTCAGCACGTTGTTTCAACCATCCGCTTTCTAAATAACTGCCGATTAGTTGGCTTACTTGCCGTCGTAGTTCGTCGTATTGCAATCCTTTGGGCATGACTACTGACAAGGGTTGTGTTGATATTTTGGTTGATAGTAGTCTATATTGAGGGTTTTGTTTGATCCAGTTGCTGAGGCTGGTGATATCGGCGGCGATCGCTGCAACTTGATTGTTCTCAATTAATCTTTGCCCTTCTAAGTAGGATTTAACTCCTATTAAATCGGCTTCGGGGAGGTAATATCTTAGCGGGGCAATGGTGCTGGAGTTTTTGAGGACGGCTATTTTACTATTTTGTAAGTCGGTTAACTTTTGAAATGATGTGTCTTTTACTGCTAAAACTCCGCCATCGAAGTAGTAAGGAATGCTGAAATTTACGATGCGTTCCCGCGAATAAGTTGCCGTTACTTTCGCGATCGCCATATCAACTTCACCTTTTTCAACTACTTTGAGTCGCTGTAAGTTGGTGACGGGTTGAAATTTAACTAATTTATCTAATTTATCTGAATTACTTGCGTCTGGTTTTGCTAATAAGTCTTGTGCTAACCGTTGCGCTAATTCGATTTCTAATCCTTGTAAATTACCGCTTTCGTCTCGAAATGCTAAAGGCGGTAAATTATCTTTGACTGCAACAGTAATATAGCCGCGCTGCTGAATTTCTTTTAAGGATGCGGCAAATACGGGTGATGTTCCAACATTGAGGAACAAACTTAGACATATTGCAGCGGATAGTAGCAGATGTAACTTCCGCTGCGGATTGTATTGCCGATTCTGCCGATGAATTAACCGTAATTTCACCAATAAATCATCCTTTGCAACACCAGTTACATCCGTGACGGTTCGTAGTGAGGATTTTAATCCTCAACATAATTAAAACTCTACTACGAACTTTTTTACCCATTTATTTAGCTTGACTAACAATTTCGGCAACTTTGCTAAAACCAGCAGGATCTAAAATCGCCATTTGAGACAACATTTTTCGATTAATTTCAATGTTGGATTTCTTCAGATTACCCATGAATTTGCTGTAACTCATGCCGTGTTGACGACAGGCAGCGTTGATACGAGTAATCCACAGACGGCGGAAATCGCGCTTGCGTTTTTTGCGATCGCGATAAGCCGATCGCAGTGCTTTCATTACCTGTTGGTTAGCCGTTCTAAACAAGGTAGAATGAGAACCGCGATAGCCTTTTGCTAGTTTGAGGATTTTTTTGCGGCGTTTGCGAGCAACATTACCGCGCTTGACTCTGGACATAGTTTAATTTCCTAATAATTTCCGAATATTTCTGAATAATCTACCTGCGTTTTACTTTCTTGGCAGATATGGAAGCATACCGCGTACATTCTCGACATCGCTTTCGTCAACGATTACCGCTTTGGATAGCCCGCGCTTTTTATCGGTAGTCTTCTTTTCTAGAATATGGTTTTTGAAAGCTTTACGACGAACGATTTTACCTGTACCAGTGGCACGAAACCGTTTCGCAGCAGCTTTACGAGATTTTAGTTTAGGCATATTTTTATGTTTCTACACATAGACACAATCCCATATTATAAATGGTAATTAGCAATCTGCCGCAATTTTTTGTAGGGTGTGTTATGGCGCGACAGAAAATCATGATTATGACAAAATATACATTTTTCGCGCCTAACGCACCATTCTAATATTGGGTTGTATCCGAAGCAGGATGGTGCGTTTGCCCCTCACAACACACCCTACTTATTATATGGATGAAATAGTGATAGTGAATTATGACCCAAATTGGGCGAATATGTTCGAGCAAGAAGCCGAATCGATTCGCACGGCGCTGGGGAAAGATTTAATTGTGGTTGAACATATTGGTTCGACTGCGGTACCGGGATTAGCGGCGAAACCAGTTATCGATATTATGGTTGGATTGCGTAATTTATCGGATGGGAAAAGCACTATTAAACCTCTCGAAGATTTGGGATATGTATATTGGGCAGAAAATCCCGATCCCGAAAAGATGTTTTTTGTAAAAGGAATGCCACCATACGGGGAAAAGCGATCGCATCACGTTCATGTAGTGGAAATTGATGGTGAGTTTTGGCAGCGTCGATTATTTAGAGATTATTTAAGAATACATCCACAAGAAGCGCGGCGATATGAAAAATTAAAGCGGGATTTAGCAGCACGGTTTCGTTGCGATCGCGAAGCTTATACTCAAGGAAAAAGCGATTATGTTCGGGAAGTGATGGAAAAAGCCCGTCGGGAATTTGGTAATTGAAGGTTAATCACGCTAAAAATTCAACCACCAAAAGTGATGTAAATATTTCTTCCTTAATACCTAAAAAATAAAACCCCAGAGCGATAAAAATACCAAAACCGTGAAATAAACTTCAAACAGTCATCAGTTAATAGTCATAAATTAACTGTTCACTGCTCACTGCTCACTGTTAACTGAATTATGGATTTTAATATTAAAGATAAAGTTGCTGTCATCACTGGTGGTGATTCGGGTATTGGTATTGCAACGGCGAAATTGTTGACTGCTGAAGGTGTAAAAGTTGCTTTAATTGATAAAACTGACGATAAGTTAAAGCAAGCCGCTGAAGAAGTTGGGAAAATTGGCGAAGTAGCGGGTTTTCAAGCAGATTTAAGAGAACTTGAACAAGTAGAAAAAGCTAAGACTCAAATTTTAGAACGTTTTGGTAAAGTTGATATTTTAGTTAACGCAGCCGGAATCACTGGAGCAACGGGGGATTTTTTAGAAATATCCGATGAAGATTGGCACGAAGCGATCGAAGTCGATTTAATGTCAGCAGTGCGGGTTTGTCGTGCTTTCATTCCATCGATGCGCGAATCCGGTTGGGGAAGAGTAGTTTTAATAAGTTCCGAAGATGCTTTACAACCTTATGCAGACGAATTACCTTACTGTGCAGCAAAAGCCGGAGTACTCAACTTAGCCAAAGGATTATCAAAAGCTTACGGTAAAGATGGCGTATTGATAAATTCAGTTTCACCCGCATTTATCGCCACTCCCATGACAGACGCGATGATGAAAAAGCAAGCAGAAGAAAAAGGGATTAGTTTTGAAGAAGCGATTTCTCAATTTCTAAAAAAAGAGCGTCCTAATTTGGAATTAAACCGTCGTGGAAAAGCCCAAGAAGTAGCCGCAGTAATTGCCTTTTTATGTTCCCAGCAAGCAAGTTTTGTATTAGGTGCGAATTATCGCGTTGATGGTGGTTCAGTTGCAAGTATTTAGATAATTGGTAATAACTGGTTCCCAGACTCCGGCTGGGAATCCATATCAAGAGGCTCTGCCTCGTTTTATACCGGAGGCAGAGCCTCCAAGAAATGCATTACAAGCCAGAGTCTTGTAACGAAAGAACAAGAGAAATTGAAACTAAAAAATAAATCTAGATCACCAAACGAAACTCAACAAAAGGCGTACTCACTTTTCCCGTCCAAAACAAGATTTCATCATTTTCATCGGTTCCTATGCCTAAATTTTTACTTGAAGGGCTGCTATTTGTATAAGTAAAATTAATTTTGTAAGTTTTGTTTAACTCAAGCGATTCATAACACCAACCACCACCATAATTAGCGTAAAAAACTAATCGAAAGCGTTTATTACCAGCTTTATAGAGATAAGTACCGGGAAATAAAAATGTATTTTTATTAGGTTTTGATAGAAAAATATCAGAATCTTCTTCTCTTAGTTGAAACCAATCACTATCTAATTCTCGTACAAAAACAACTTCACCATCTTCTGAAATTATCCGTGGCTCAATCGTAAAATGAACACTGAAGTAATAAGCTTTATGTGTATTGTTAAAAATCTGAATTCCACCGACATGAAATTTTGCGTTTGAAGACCATGTTTTTTGTAAGCTAATTTCTGTATAAGGAATTAAATTCCTGAATACCATACCGTCAACTTCAACTGAATCACTTTTGGATTCTATAGGTTGAAGCAAATCAATATTAACTTTAGCAGTCGTTAGCGTATCTCTAAATATTTCTACTGCTTCTTTACAGTCAATTATCCTAAAGTCTTCGTATACATATGATGGTGGTTCGCAACTCTGATTTTTATTTTGATAAATGAAGCGTAATTGATAGATTCCTGGTTTTAATCCTTGAAAATTCCAAGATTCAGATGCAATATATCTTTCATAGTTAAGTACAATAGTAGAAATCTTCAAACAAAGTAAATTATCTTTCCAATAAATTTCCGCTACAAAATCTAAAATTATATCACCATGAAATCCCGACTTGAGTAATCTCCAACTAACTACATTATTTGGAATATTTTTGTTAATATGAGTTTCTGCTTCAAAAATTTCACCATCTCTGACTATTTCGACAAGATAAGCATCATCTTTAAATAAAAAAACTGTATCAACAAAACTCTTGATTTTAATACCAAGTCCGATTGAAGCAATATTTTCAGCTTCTTTTTCTGGAATAGCTACAGCGATATTTTCAGGTTGCCGAATTTCCATACAAATACCGCTACCTTCAACGATATTTTGATTGGCTTTTCGAGCATTTGCTGCTTTTCGGCGTTTTTTCCTTCCCATAGCGTCAAATTAATCTATTATTTTTAGTTGTAGTCGTAGGTTGGGTTAGACACGAAAAGCCAATTTGATTTGCAACGAAAATTTTGAAATCGTGTCGTAACCCAACATCTTATCTGTTTGTCCACAATTTTAATGTGTCAAACCGATGCTTTATTCCATTTCTAAAAAATCTTTAATAACTTTGACTATATACTCTTCATTCTTAATATGCTGTGTAATAAATCCTATACTTACACTTCTTGAAAAAGAGATATTGGGAGATAATGATAACTTATTACTTGGCAATATTAAAACAACTTTATTGTAATAATTTTCCGAAGTCTCAATACGTTCATTTTTCACATCTATAATTTCATTAAAAGAATATTGAAACTCTTGCTTACCGAATATTCCCAAGCATCTGTAACGACTAACTGTTAACATACTTGTTTCTTTATCAAAACAAAAATCAATAAATAAACCAGTTAATATTAACAATAAAGATATTAGCGCAAAAAATATGCTTAATCCAACACCGGCATAAACTAAATATCTGTCGTCTATAATACGTACTAATTTTTCTGCTCTATTATTGACTAAAAAATCATTAATCGATGATGCTAATAATTTAAATTCGTTAATTGTTGAATCTGTATATCTGTAGTCCGTAAAAGGAATAGTGCCAGTTTGATTTAATAAAATTATTCGATAACTATATTTTGATCGATCTTTCTCGTCAATTTCAACTCTCTCTTCTATTTTTGCTTCAAGCAACTTGGGTATTAGTTTTAAATTATTTTCATGATTGAACAAATTAATCTCAGAAACTTTACAGTTTGTTGGCAAATATTTTTGTTTGCTATTAAAAATAAAATTTGCTGTTGAGATATCTCGTATAGAATGCTCGCAAGTAATTTTGTGAATAGGAACAATGTTAGCAGCAAAGAATAGATACAATATTACAATTTGGCTTATAATTATTCCTATACTCAGGCTTAATATTGGTCGAAAAATTATAATAAGTTTGGTTGATATTTGTTTGGATATTGTTAGAAAATCAGATAAAGTAAGATACCCAAAACCTATTAAGTTAATTGCTACTATAAGTGCTTTTAATAAGAAAGGTATTTTATCCATAAAATATAATTGTAGGTTGGGTTAGACATGAAAATTAATTTGGCTTGAAACGAGAATATTTGAAATCGTGTCGTAACCCAACATCCGATCTGTTTATCCGCGATCGTAATGTTGGGTTACGGCTTAATATCAATTCCGGTGTTGAGAATAATTATTACAACTACGCCTAACCCAACCTACAAGAATCATCTCTCTCTTACCTCTTCCTCTGCGCTCTCCGCGCCCTCTGCGGTTTATTATTCTTAACTCCTAACCGCTTCCCTCTCCCCCACCACACATTCTGTAAACTCGCGCTTCAACGCATTAAAAACCGGGCAAGCTGGTTGTTTTTGCAAATTATCCGGTTTACTCCAGGTAAAAGGCGCTTCCTTGGCTGCCGATAACCACAGCAATCGTTTTGCTCTAGTCATGGCAACGTAAAGCAAACGGTATTCTTCGGCTATTTTCAAATGTTTTGCTTGCTCCCATGCTTCGGTTACATCGGGTAATTTTGATTCACCATGCAATGCGGCGCGGATTTGAGCGCGAGCTACTTCCGACAAAGTAAAATCACCCAGGAATTTTCTTTGCGGCGGAACCCAAAATTTACCGGGTATTAAGTTTTCATGCAAGAACGGTAAAAATACGTAATCCCAATCCAAACCTTTGGCTTTGTGCATTGTAATAACCGTCAGTTGATTGCGTCTTGTATAACGTGCTTCTGAGTCTTCGGTGTCAACTGGTTCAAAGCGTTCGGAGCTAACGATTTCGCTGAGTACGTTAAGCATTATTCCCATTGAAATCTCACCTGCAATTTGCTTGTTGATTCTTTCGGAAAGTTTATCGGCTGTGGCTAATTCGGCTTGTTGGTAATCTAGTTTTAAAGCTATGAAGGAAATTATTTGATAAAGAGGTAATTCTAAACGAGCGTTGAGTAAATCGCGACAAAATTCGGCAGCTTTTTTTACAACTTCGGTTTGCGCTTCGGTTAAAGGAGAAGGATATAAGAATTCTTCGGGTAAGGAAGCCAAAGCATTTAAATCTTGGGGTTCGATTAATCGACGTTTAACTAAAACCCCCAATGCAGCCTTGAGAAAATCGGGAGAATGAGGGCGATCGCAAAATTGTAAAATTGCCAATATTTCTTCTGGTACGTGGGAATGCCGATCTTGTTCGCCTACGTCGTAAAGTAAAATATTATGCTTTTTACAAATTGGTCTGAGTGCTTGGCTTAACCAGCTTCCCTGACGATTTTCTCTAACTAATATCGCCGCGCTGCCGTTGTTTTCGTTATCTTCGGGAAATAGTTCAACAATTCTTTCTGACAGTAATTCTACGGTATTGTGAATGTCTTCAGGCGTGTAAATTTCTACGCCTCTTCCCACCGCTGCCGGGTTTGCATTTGGTTGCGGATCGTTGGAATCTACGGGAAGGATTCTTTGATAGCGGAAGGGGAGGGAGGGGGGAGAGGGGGAAGAAGGGGAAGAGGGGGAAGTAAGTTTGCTTTGGTAGAGGCTATTTACCCATTCGAGAGCAAAGTTTGCAGTTTCGATAATTATTCTACTACTTCGTCCTGCTTGATCCATAGTCGCCAAAAGCCCTTGAGAAGCGCATTCTTGACAAAACTGGCGGAAATAAATCGGATCTGCCGGAGTAAAAGTAGAGTTAATCGCCTGATTCGGATCGCCAACGCGAATTAAATTAATTTGGGCATTGGAAGATAAGTTAGGAGTTAGGAGTGAGGAGTTAGGAGTTGATAATTCAAAACTTGTCTCCCCCTCTACCCCCTCTACCCCCTCTACCCCCTCTACCCCCTCTACCCCCTCTACCCCCTCTACCCCCTCTACCCCCTCTACCCCCTCTACCCCCTCTACCCCCTCTACCCCCTCTACCCCCTCTCCCATCTCCTCACCGCTTGCCAATATCTCCAACAACCGAGTCTGCAACGGACTTGAATCCTGTGCTTCGTCTTCAAATACGGCGAATACTTGTTTTTGCTCGATTTTTCTGGCGCTTTCGTTTTCTAATACCCGTAACGCTGCTAATATCATGTCGTCGTAGTCGATAAAATCGCGATCGCCCATCAAGTTCTGATATTGTTCGTATAATCCGGCGGCGATTTGCAAGGTTTGATATGCATCGGTGCTTTGCTGGCTGATTTGCTGCAAGTCTTCGGGTGTGATTCCCGAACTTTTGGCTTCATGAATTACTGAATAAGCTAATTCTGGTAATACTTCGGTTCTTAATACCGATTGACGGCGCAATCTTTCTGTTTCTTCTCCGTCAAATTGCATACCTTCTAACAATTGAAGGTACAGTCTGGGATGATTTGCAATCCATTTCTCGACTGCGGTACGGATGAAGCGGTGGCTTTGATTGGGGGTAATTAATGTTACGAAATCAAGTTCTAAACCGGATAATTCGGGATGACGGGTGGCAATATTTAACGCTAAACCGTGCAGGGTATATACCACAAAACCCGTTTGCGGTAAAGATAAATCTTCTCTTAAATATTTGCGGATTTTGGCTTTAATATTAGCAGCAGCAGAACGAGTGAAGGTGACTACTACTAATTGACGGCGAATTTTGGGACGTAGGTAATCGGTATTTTGATATTGGCGGGCGATCGCGATCGCAGCAGCAGCAGCCATTCCCGTAGATTTTCCCGCACCGGGCACCGCAGAAATCGCTAAGGGACCACCCATCCAGTCTGCCATTGATTGTTGTCCGGAACGCAAAGAGTTACGGATATTTACAATCTCTGCAATTCGCTTCGATGTATGCAACTTCGGTAATTGGACTGACAAAGGATTATCTGGCACTGGATGGATGGAATTAGCGTCTGACATATGAGAGATTTTCTATATTAAAAGTAAATATTGAGGTCGGTTTGAGTTAAAAGTGGTTATTTCCTCAATTAGTTAATAATTCAATGATGACAAATCGGAAGCTTAATTTACATTATTTGGGTTTAATTTTCTTTATTTCACTGGCGATTGTTTTGCGTTTTTGGAATTTGGAACTAAAACCTTTGTGGATGGATGAAGTTATTACAGCCATCTTTAGTTCGGGTAATAATTATAATTCTATTCCTTTGGATGTCGTATTCCATGTAGAAAAATTGCGCGATATTTTTAGTTATCAACCTGGGTTAACTTGCCCTCAGATTGCTCAAAATATTGCTACCGAATCTACCCACCCACCGCTGTTTTTTTGCGGAATGTATGCTTGGTTGGGATTAGTTGCTCCCCTTGGTGATGACTGGGTAAATAAATTGCGATCGCCATCTGTATTGTTTGGTGTCGCTTTGGTTGTAGCAGTATATTTTCTCAACAGATTAGCTTTTTCCCGTCAAGCTGGATTGATGGGTGCTGCAATTGTTGCTGTTTCCCCTTTTGCGGTTTATTTATCCCAAGAGGCGCGACACTATACTTTACCAATGCTGACGATAAGTTTATCTTTGTTGGCGCTTATACAAATTCAGCGAGATATTCAACGTCAACAGCTTAGGGTTTGGCTTTGGCTGACATGGATAATTATTAATAGTATCAGTATTTATATTCATTATTTCTGCATTATTGCCTTTATCGCTCAAGTTGCTACCTTGCTGCTGCTGATTTCTTTGTTTAGTTTTTCTCCAAACGTAAATTTATTGCCTTTCTCCTCGCACTCAAGAGGTTTCGATCGCCATAAAACATCTTTGCGAAATTGCTTTACAGCACTAATTTTATCTACAAGTGCAGTTGTCATTGCAATTAATCCTTGGTTAAGGGTAATGCAAAATCATTTAAACCGATCCGAAACCAATTGGCTTCCTACTCCCCAACAGATCGAACCGCTGTATCAAACCTTGATTAGCTGGATTGTGATGGTAATTATATTACCTGTAGAAAAGCAACCTTTACCAATAATAATTATTTCAGGTTTGCTAATGATATTGTTTGCGGGTTGGTTGGGGTGGAAAGTATTTCGAGGAATCAAGCTGTTATTAAAAGAATCCACAATATCTACTTTAACTTTATTGAGCTTTACAAGTTTCGTTTTATTAGGAATATTTGCGATTTCTTACATACTTGGTAAAGATATCACGGTTGCACCCCGCTACAACTTTGTTTATTATCCCAGTTTCAGTGCATTAATTGCAGCTAGTTTGATTCGCGAAAATAGAAATAAATTACTTGGCGATCGTTTCCCAAGCCCGCAAAAATCAGATTTTATCAAATATCAAATCAAAAAAAACTCACTACCAATTATTTTACTGGTTGGCTTTATTAGTAGTACTTTCGTTGTCTCTGACTTAGCTTTTCAAAAACCATATCTACCCCAACAGGTAGCGCAAAATATTTACCAAGAACCTTCTGTTCCTGTGATGGCTGTAATGGCATATAGAAATTCTCAAGATGTCGCTTTGGGTTTGAGTTTTGCTTTGGCTTTGGAAAGAGAAACCCAGACATTTCAAAATAGCAATGCAGCAAACAACAAATATTCAACTTTTGCTTTTTTAAATCAAACTTCTAGTTGGGAATCTGTTTTTGAAAAGCTTTCCATATTACCCAATCAAAATATATCTCAACTAAATTTGTGGATATTTGCACCAGGAAGAGTACGACGCGATTTTTCCGAACAAATTAAACTTTCTCAATCGTTATCTTGCAATCTCGATACTAATCAATACTATCGAATCGGGATTCCTTATCAACTTTATCGCTGTCAAAAATAAATAAAGGTCTGCATGTTAAAGGTTGATAAATGTTTTGTAGATATATCAGATATTATCGTGCATTACGGCATCTTTTATTGACTGATAAAAACAAGATTATTTTGAGTCGTAACACAGCCTACAACTTCTGAAGTAGAAGAGATATTTGAAATTGTATTCCCTAACACCAAATTATTGCAGAAAACTGAATTGCTATTTTACAAAAAAAATGTGAAGTTTTGTAATTAAAGAGGCGAATTTTTGAATTACGTCTGACAACCTCACAATGCAGAAAATTCAAAACCATTGCAGGAGCAGCCGTGCGAGAGCAACGCCCGATATATCAATCGTTTTTCAGTTATATATTAGCATTACGCATATGGCACATTCTGAAGGTTTAAACGAGCAACTCAACCAATTAGCAACAGAAGTTTGTCAGCATCCTCGCGGTAGTCTGAAGCATCAGCAGTTGTTAAATCAGTTGATTTTCCAGATGCAGCAGTCGGGGAAAATTTGGTTGGGTGGCGATTTGATCCCCCAATATTATGAAGATGGATTGCAGCAAACTTGGTTGTGGTTTTGCAAAAATATCCATAAATATGATGCGTCTCAAGCTAGTGTAATTACTTGGTTTAATTCCCATCTTAAATTTAGGCTTTTGGATATTCGTCAAGAAATAGCGAAAGACAAGAAGACTAGAATAACTAAATCAAAACATGAAGAATTAAACTTTATAGATCCAGTACATAATTTACCTGCACCAAGTAAACCGCAACCAATTTTAGAAGAAACTCTAGAATGGGTTGAAACACAAGGTAGTGAATTACGCAGTCTTCACGTGCGGGAATCTCCACATATCAACTGTCAGGTGTTGTTTCAGCACAAACTACCGCCAGATGCAAAAACTTGGCGCGAATTAGCCGAAAAATTTGGTAGAAGAGAAAGCACTCTTAACCATTTTTACAACCACAAATGTCTTCCTTGTCTACTGGCTTTTGGCAGAGCGCAAGGATATATAGATACATAGCAAAAACAAACAATAAGGTATTTACTAATGTTATCAACAGAACAGCTAACTATTTCCGTTCCTATTACTCAAGCCAACCGAAACAAAGCAGAGCAATTTGCTAGAGAACAATCGAATTCGGAAAAATCTTTGCAAGTTTACTATAATACGTTGGCGGTATTGGTAACTAATAACTATTTACAAATGTTAGATGTACCAACTTCATTACAACAGAGTCATAGTTGGAATGCTGTTGCTAGAGTAAGTACCAATATTGCTGACTTAAATTTATTAGAAAAAGGACATTTAGAATGTCGTCCAATTCAGATAGATGATGATACTTGTTATGTTTCCGAAGATGTCTGGAATAACCGCATCGGCTATGTTGTAGTACAGTTCGATCGCGACTGCAAACAAGGAACCTTATTAGGTTTTGTACCGCAAGTCAACAGCACTATGCTTGATGTCAAAAAATTACGATCGTTGGATAACTTACTTGTAGCCTTACATAAAGATGAAATAATGCAGCTGAGTCAATGGTTGGAAAATATTATTGATACAGCTTGGCAAAGTGTAGAAGAAATAATCGGTACGCAAAAAACTCATCCCCTTTTCGTGTTTGCGGATATTCCCTCTGAAATTGATAATTCCGACAAAATGAAAGATGCTGTAGCGCAATTGTATGCCAGCCAAAATCAGATAAATAAACTCGATCGAGATTCCGAAAAAGCTCTAATTCACCTGTTAAAAAATACCGATAACGAAGAAATTCGCTGGAAAGCTACAGAATTATTGTGGGAAATCAATCCCAAAAATCCCGCAGGTGGAATAAGAAAGGCTATTGATTTAGGTATGCATTTTGGTAAAAACGCGATTGCTTTGATGGTAGCAATTTTACCCAAACCTGATGATAGTATGGCAATTTTAATTAGAGTATATCCAGGAGGCGATCGCAATTATCTTCCTCAAGGATTGCAACTGAGCGGTTTAGATGTAGCCGGAAGCTCGTTTTTTACAGTACAAGCTAGAAGTAAAGATAACTATATTCAGTTTAAATTTACCGCTGAATTAGGCGATCGCTTTAATATTCAAGTTGCTTTAGGGGATGCCAATATTACTGAGAGTTTTGTTATCTAATTATTTACGTCTGCATATAATTAGCAATTTTTATCTCTCAAAATAAATGTCATATTTGACACTAATTTTATTTATATTTTCTATTTGTAGAGACGCGATATATCGCGTCTCTATATTTGTAAAATAGTTGTAAATTGGAACATTAGCATTTACTATCGATTCTTCAGTATAATTACTGTAATAAAATTAGACTAAAACCTTTAAAAATCATTACTTCTTAACCGTCATGAGCAAATTTGTTGTATTGAATATTGACGAAGGCAGTTTTGAGCAAGGTTTTCCTGTAAGCCTCGGAATTGGCGAAGATGGTGGTCCAACATCTTATAGAGAAAGGGTTACGCTTCCTCCTGCACCCGATATTCCTCGCTTATATCAAGAATGGCGAGATAGATACCGCGAATTGGGTGAAACTATTAGACAAATTGATGTCTCTAACGCTCAAGTTACTCATGTTTCTGTCATTGACGATGAAAATGAGGCTAGGTATAGACTTGAGAGATATTTGAGCAATTGGTTTACTCAGCTTGCTTGGGAAAAACTACAGGTAAGAATAGAAGCAAGAACACAGCCAGATGAATCGATAAGAGTAATTATTGATACTAATAATATTTATTTAAAAAAGCTTCCTTGGCATTTATGGCAACTATTTCACAATCGTCCCCGTGCTGAATTTGCCTTAAGTGCCGAGTATGCACCCCCTACAGAACCTTTAAAACGCCCGGTGAAGATTCTGGCTATTTTTGGCGGTAGCGAAGGACTAGATTTATCTTCAGACAGAGAATTGATCGCAAAATTACGCAGTCGGGGAGCAAAAATTACTTGGTTAGAACAACCTCAAAAAAAAGAATTAAGTGAGAGCTTGTGGAATCAACATTGGGATATTCTGTTTTTTGCGGGGCATAGTTCTTCTGGAGAAGAATGTAAAACTGGAGAAATTCAAATTAACGACAGCGAGAGTATTTCCTTAAATCTGTTAAAACATTCTTTAACAACTGCTGTCAATAACGGTTTAAAATTAACAATTTTTAATTCTTGCGATGGTTTGGGTTTAGCGGATGAATTAAGTAGTGTGAGAGTTCCGCAAATGATTGTGATGCGCGAGCCAGTACCCGATGAGGTAGCGCGACACTTTTTGCAATATTTTTTAGAAGATTTTTCAGGGGGACATTCTTTATATTTAGCAGTAAGAAATGCCCGCCAACGTCTCGAATGGATGGAAGAAGATTTTCCCTGTGCTACTTGGTTGCCAGTAATTTGTCAAAACCCCGCAGCATCTCCTTTAATTTGGCCTGAACCTTCATTACCATTCAAGAAAATAGCAGTTGTAGCTGGGATAGTAGGGGCGGTAATGTTAGGACTTTTCTTAGGATATAAAATTTTTCCTAATATTATCTCAACAGATTCTCCAGAAACTCTTCAGAAAAAGGAAACAGCACAAGCAGAACCTAAACCAAATAATAACGACTTAGGCGAAAATTTCAGTTGGGGAGAAAAAGTACTAATTAGTTATGATTCCACTTCTAATAAAGATGCCGGTGTCCAAGCTTTTGCAAATAAAAACTTCCTTGAGGCTGCCGAATATTTTAAGAAATCTTTGGATAATAAACCTAACGACCCAGAAACCTTAGTTTATCTGAATAATGCAATTGCTAAGGAATTCTCAAAAATTAATCTTCTTCCAGTTCCAAAAAGTTTAAAATCAAATTTAAATGCTTGTTCTGTCCAAAATAATATTAAAAAAGTTTTTAAAATTGCCCTTCCTGTTCCTATTAGTGCAGAATCTCACATTGCACGAGATATATTGCGAGGAGTTGCACAGGCTCAAAATGAAATCAATTGTAAGGGTGGGATTAATGGCAGACTATTGCAGGTAATGATTGTTGATGATAAAGATGATAAATCTGTAGTCGAAAATGTAGCTCAAAAATTGGTGGAAAACCAAGATATTTTAGCAGTTGCAGGTCATTATTCTAGTAGTTCAACTTTACAAGCAGGCAAAATATACGACGGTAAAATTGTAGCGGTTTCTGCTACTAGTAACGCTTCCAGAAAGTCTAAAATTAATAAAAACGGATTAAACTTTAGTGAATGGGTATTTCGCGTACCTCCGGGCGTTGTTAAAGAATTAGTTGAATATATGGTGGATACAAAAGGTTATAAAAAAGCCGCCATAGTTTATGTTGACCGTGAATGGAGTAAATCTGCCTATCAATTATTTCAAAAGGATTTAAAAGAAAAAGGTGGTGCAGTTGTTCACAAATGTGAGCTTAACGGCTTCTTTAGAGCAGAAAGTTGTTTAGACAATGCAATCAAACAAGAAGCAGAAGTAATGCTGTTTTTGCCTGAAATTAATAAAAATACCCTTGATGTGGCTCTGAAGCTTTTTTACCTTAATAACAAGCATCCTAAGAAATTATTTTTGTTAGGTGGAACAGCAATGTATAGCGAAAAAATTCTGAATAAATTTGCTGAAAATATGGTGAGTGCGATGTATTGGCATCGAAATGATGAAAACCCCAGTAAATTTGAAAGCGATGCATTCGCGCTTTGGGATGCAAAAATTAATGGACGGACTGCTATGGGATACGATGCGACTATGACAATTGTCGAAGGTTTGCGACGCACGGGTAACAATCCAACTCGCGAAGGACTGCAAAAGGAGTTATCCGTACCTGATTTCTCCGTTCAAGGTGCAACAGGAAAAGTAGAATTTGACGAAAATGGCGATCGCCGCATTACCCCCGAAAATAATGCTGAAATCGGCGTACTAGTTCAAGTAAAATGTGACACCAACACATCTCAAGATAGTTGTAAATTTGTTCGAGTTCCGCAGCAGTAAGATTTTTGAGTTACTAAATAATTTAGGATTAAATTTTCAACTTTACCTACATATAATGGTGCGAATCGGTTCCATCTATTAATAAAAACAATATTTCTCTAGCTGTAACACACCCTAAATTTACTAACTCTTAACTCTTAACTCCTAACTCCTAACTACATTAAATACCAGCCTACCTGTAACTGTGCTTGCAAATCAGGGAACAATAATCTTATCTCAAGAAATACAGAGGTGCATATATGTTTAAGGTAGTTGTTGGTCACAGTAACGATCCAGATTCCTATTCTGCCATCATAGAAGTATTAGAACAATGTCAAATGACTTTAGCCGGAGATACCCCTGCTGCTGGAATTTTATTTGCTGCAATTGATTTCGAGCATTCCCTTCTATTACAAGAAATCGATCGAGCTTTTCCCGGAATTGAGTTAATTGGCTGTACCTCAGATGCTGAGATTTCTTCGGTATTAGAGTTTGAGCAAGATTCTTTAACTTTGATGCTGTTTTGTTCGGATGAGGTGGAAATTCGTGCGGGTGTCGGAAGGGGACTTTCTAAGGATTCGGTTGCAGCTACAAAACAAGCAGTCGAACAAGCACAAGCTAAAAGCCAATTAAAGTCTCATCAGTTGTGTTTAGCAACTCCCGATAGTCTGACAGCGGATGGAACTTTGATTGTAGATGGCTTGAAACTAGCGCTCGGCGATAATTTTCCTATTTTAGGTGGATTAGCTGGCGACCAATTACAATTTAATCAAACCTACCAATTTTTTAATACCGAAGTTTTGAGCGATTCGGTTCCAATTCTACTATTTTCGGGAAACTTATTGTTTTCTCACGGTGTTGCAAACGGTTGGCATCCTATCAGTAGAAAAGCTGTAGTTACCAAAATTGAGAAAGATATTATCTATGAAATAGATCGTAAACCTGCTTTGGATTTTTACAATAATTATTTGGATAAACTTCTGCCTTCACCCGAATATCCTTTAGCAGTATTTGACTCGCAAACTAATAATTTTTATACGCGAGCAGTACACGTGTACAACCCCGAAACTAAGCAGATCAATTGTTTTGCCAGAATTCCCGAACAATCTATAGTGCAAATTGCTCAAGCAAGTCGTGAAGATATTTTAGCTGCTGCAAAAACATCAATTACCAAAGCTTTGGAAACTTATCCTGGAACTCAACCGCAAACTGCTATATTCTTTTCTTGTACTGCTCGTCAACAACTGCTGGGTACCCGAACAAACGAAGAGTATCAATTTGCTAGAACTATTTTCAGCCACGATTTTCCATGTTGCGGTTTTTACTCCAATGGCGAAATTTCGCCTTTAGAAAACGGTACATCCAGTAGATTGCATCACCAGACTTTTATGACATTACTTCTAGGAGTGGAGTAGGCGATCGTGAAATCCGAAGAATACGAGCAAAGAATCAAGGAATTAGAAAAAGCCAATCGGGTTTTGCAAAAAAAGTTAGAACGTTCCCAATCTAATCTGGTTTTCTTAGAAGAAAGCAATGATAAAAAAGAACTATTGCTTAAAAAAGTGATCTTTGAATTAGGGGAATCAAAAGAAATTGTAGAACAGCGTAGTCAAGACTTAGAGCAAGCTTTGCAAAATTTACAAGCAATGCAAGCGCAATTAGTGGAATCTGAAAAAATGTCTGCTTTAGGAGTAATGGTTGCTGGTGTTGCTCACGAAATCAACAACCCTATCAGCTTCATTTATGGCAATCTCACTCACGTTGAAGAATACGTTGAAGATTTATTTAATTTATTAGAATCTTATCAGAAATATTCTCCAAACCCTACTCCTGCACTACAAGCAGAAATCCAAGCCGCAGAACTTGATTTTATTAAAGAAGATTTTCCTAAACTTTTAAATTCTATGAGAGTTGGTGCCGAACGCATCGAAAAAATTGTTTTATCTTTACGCAACTTTTCTCATCTAGATGAATCAGAAATCAAAAAAGTTGACATTCAAGATGGTTTAGATAGCACTTTAATGATTTTACAAAACAAACTTAAAGCATCAAACCATTCAGAAATTCAAATAATTACAGAATACGGCAATCTTCCCCGCGTGGAATGCTACGCCAGACAATTGAATCAAGTATTTATGAATATTATTATTAATGCCATTGATGCTTTGGAAGAATCATCAAATCCTCAAATCAAAATCAGCACTGAAACTAGAGAAGACTTGATATTAATAAAAATTGCTGACAATGGCATGGGAATAACAAAAGAAATCCAGAAAAAAATATTTAATCCCTTTTTTACAACTAAACCCGTCGGCAAAGGAACGGGTTTGGGATTATCCACAAGCTATCAAATTATTGTTGACAAACACAAGGGTAAATTGGAATGTCATTCCACCCCCGGAATTGGTACGGAGTTTGTAATTACGCTTCCCCGGAAGTATGGGAGATAGGGAGAGGGGGAGATGGGGAGAGGGGGAGATGGGGGGATGGGGAGATGGGGAGATGGGGAGATGGGGAGATGGGGAGAGGGGGAGATGGGGGGATGGGGAGATGGGGAGATGGGGAGATGGGGAGATGGGGAGAGGGGGAGATGGGGGGATGGGGAGATGGGGAGACAAGGAGAAAGTAACTTTTAATTCCTAATTCCTAACTCCTAACTCCTAATTCCTAAAGGTTACTGAGCAGTTCGACGTAGCTCACTGTAAGACTTGTCGAAGTACTCCTAACTACTCATCAATCTGCCAAGAATCTTTGGTAAATTCTTCGTCCAAAATCCGCTTCGGCTTGACGATGACAATCAATCTTCCTAATATTTCTACTTCTGGTTCGGTTTCAAACCATTGAAAATCTAATTCTCCGGAATTATTGACTACGAAATAACCGCCATCATCCCATTTTCTTTGAGAACGATCTACGGCTACCATCACTTGCTGTGCAATATTCTGCTCTTCGTTGGGAAACTTATGATTTTGACACAATATTACTACCGGATCTTTGGCATTCAACACTACTTGCCAACCGGGTAAGGGTACCCACGCGCCAATACCCTCAAATTTCACCATGTTAAATGGTCCTTCTTCTTCCACGATCGGAACCGCTTTTAAATCATCTGGTGTCAGCGGTAACTCTCCTACCACGGGAACCACGCGAGACATTTCCGCTTCGGATTCCAGTCGGTAAAAGGGTAACAGCGGTGCGGGACGTTGGGGAACAACTGTAAAGTCAGTTAATAGCTGTTCGATTTTTTTCCGCGCCGTATCCGTATGAGCGAACTTTAAACCCTTGGCGATAAAGCGCGATCGCATTTGTAAATCTGATTTTTGTCTGGCTTGTTTCCAAGTTTGATAAGCCACCGCATCCCCCGGATGTGCGGAAAACCCTTCAGGTAAATTACGCAAACGAGAATAATCTTTGATTGCTCTGGCTATTTCTTTGACTTCATCTGCATCAGTTTTATGCTCAAAAGCAAGCTCGGCAGCACCCGCACGTTCTTCTTGAGTAAGCATCCGAAACTCGTACAGTAAATCGCTTCCTCGTTGCGAGTAATGGGATTTTGCTTCCTCCGAAGCACCACCTTTTTCTAAGGAATTATAAACTTGAGAACCAACAATAATTTGATTTTGCTGAATTGGTTCAAAACCCGTGGCTTCAAAAATATCTTGAGGATTATAACCAGATTTTTGTAGATAAGCACAAGCTTGTCCCCATTCCACCCAGTTTCCTTCTTTTTGCCTTAGTTTTCGCAATAATTCTTGAGATAGTTCTTGGTTTGGTTGATTTTCAGCATTTTGAGGGTTGGGTGGTAAATCTGTCATTTGGAGTCTCTGACAACTGAGGAAAACGCGCAGTAATAAACATTATTTTATGCCCTAACGGTAAATAAATGTGCCCAGACAAAATATATAGTTACAGAATTGTTAAAGAATATTTTGCCCAAAGTTAAAAAAATAAACTCAAGTCTTGAGGTGAATACTCAACCGCTAGCTAAAATTATGAGTTATCAAAGAATAATCCAGCATACGAGGCTAATTTTAATACCGTATTTTCTCGGATAATATTAACCAGTTTTTATCGGAGAATACTGCTTCGATGTCAGTCATAAAGGCATTTTTAGAAAAACAACAATTCAGGATTTATTTTTGTATCTACTATAAAAAAGCACATATGATGTAAAAGAATAAATTTAATGAATAACCTCCCAGCCGAATTAAATAATATTCCTAGTAAATTGATGACTTCAGAAAAACGTAAAAAACAAAAAATCTTAGTAGTAGACGACGAACCGGATAATCTGGATTTGTTGTATCGAACTTTTCGCCGTGACTTTCAAGTTTTAAAAGCAGATAGCGGAAGTAGTGCTTTACAAGTTTTGGCGGAAGAAGGAGAAGTTGCTGTAATTATCTCGGATCAAAGAATGCCGGAGATGAAGGGAACTGAATTTCTCAGCAAAACTTTACCTCAATTTCCCGATACGGTAAGAATCATTTTGACTGGTTTTACCGATATCGAAGACCTTGTAGATGCTATTAATGCCGGACAAGTTTATAGATATATTACCAAGCCTTGGGACCCCGAAGAACTTAAGGGAGTCGTCCAACGCGCTGCTGAAACTTACGATTTGCTCAAGCAACGTACCGAAGAATTACGCCGTGCAAATTCGCAAATGGGGTTATTAATTTCATCGATACAGCTGACGCAAACTGTTTCTAGTAAAGAAGAAAGTTTGGCACCAATTGCCGCAATCTATGGAGAAACTTTTACTGCTGATGGCTGTATTCTGCAATTAGTAGAAAACGAGAGTTTAACTTCTACTTGCGGTACTTTCAGTCAAGACGGAATATTGAAAAACTGGTTAGATAGCGATCCTTTAATTAAAGAAGCTATTACAACCAAAAATATGAAAGTTTGCGTAAATGTAGCTAAAGACGAGCAACTCAAAGAAGTCGCTCATTATTCAGATACAAATACGGTGGGGCATTTAGTTGTCCCTATTGTTCGCGGCGATCGAGTTAGCGCTGTACTATCGCTACAGTGGAACAAAACCTGTTCTTTACGGGAAGATGAAATCAAGCTGATTCACCTGAGCGCACAATTATTATCGCTTGTACTTAATAGTTATCAATAAACAACTAACAATTATCAATCAACAGCGAGCCTTTTATAGTTGGACAAACCGGGCTTCTTGTCAACTAAGTACGAGGATATTTGACAAGCAATTGATTATTCCCGGTTTTAAGTCTTGGCGATCGCTTTATAAATGACCTCTAAATAACTGATAATTGATAATTGATAATTGATAATTGTTAACTGATATGTCTGAAATTCGCTCCATTTTTAACCGCATTGCGCCTGTTTACGACCAATTAAACGATCGCTTGAGTTTCGGACAACACCGGATATGGAAGGAAATGACGGTAAAATGGAGCGCAGCCAAGACGGGAGATAAAGTCTTGGATTTATGTTGCGGTAGTGGCGATTTGGCTTTTCGTTTGGCGCGTAGAGTCGGAGCAAGCGGGAAAGTACAAGCTGTAGATTTTTCTTCGGAGTTGCTTGAAGTTGCCCATCTACGCAGCCAAACTTGTTATCCTACCCCCTCTATTACTTGGGTAGAAGCTGATGTACTAGAATTACCTTTCGACGATAATCTATTTGATGCCGCCACAATGGGCTATGGATTAAGAAATGTTACAGATATTCCCCGCTGTTTGCAGGAATTACATCGAGTTTTAAAGACGGGAGCAACCTGTGCAATTTTGGACTTTCATCGTCCCGAAAATACTGTAATGCGTACCTTTGTGCAATGGTATTTAGATAATCTGGTGGTTCCCGCAGCCAGTCAAATGGGTTTAACAGAAGAATACGCCTATATTAATCCCAGTTTAGAACGCTTCCCTAACGGTAGAGAGCAGATCGACATAGCACGCGCAGTTGGTTTTGCAAATACCGTACACTATCCCATCGCAAACGGTATGATGGGAGTGCTGGTAGTAACCAAAAGCTGAAAAGTGAGGAGTTAGGAGTGAGGAGTTAAGAGTTATCAGTTAATAGTTATCAGTGCTGCATAACTGGAAATTCCAAATTAGAATATGTAATTCGTTTTTCTTTAATAAATTCTTTTCGGAAATCTCTGAATTCTTAAAAATTCAATCGCCATCTAATAATTACACGATGTAAATTTCCCTTATATTTAAGTAAATCTATTTTTTATGCTTAATAGTTTACATAGTTACTAAAACTGCTTATTTATTCATAACTCTCAACTCCTAACTCCTAACTCCTAACTCTTAACTCCTAACTCTTAACTCATAACTCCTATCGTGGATTTGTCTAATCTCTGGTTATATATTACTCCCCCCGTAGCAGGTGGAATTATCGGCTATTTCACTAATGATTTAGCCATCAAAATGTTATTCCAACCTTACCAAGCCATTTATATCGGCGGAAAAAAGCTGCCATTCACTCCCGGATTAATACCCCGCAATCAGGAGCGTTTAGCTAAAAACGTTTCTAAAACTATAATGCAGTCGCTGCTGACACCAGAAGAATTACAGAATCTGGCGCGACGCTTGTTAGAAAGAGAACGAGTAGAAGCAGGAATTCTGTGGTTGCTGCAAATGGCGATCGACCAAATTAAAGATGATAAAGAGCAAAAAACTACTCGAATCTTAGCAGGAATTCTCAAAGATTTGGTTGGAGAATCATTACCCCGTTTATTAAAAGTTTTAGCGCGAAAAGACGATTTTTTAGAAGTACAAATAGACCAAATATTTGACCAAATATTACTAGAATTCCAACTTACTGACGTTCAAGCTTTCCGTTTAGCTGACTGGTTGCTGCAAGTTGTTTTACCAGCAGATACCATTCGCTTAGCCATAATTGATTTTCTCACAGACCGCACAATTCAAACTATCGACGAAAGTTTCCGCGAAAGAACCAGCGGTACATACTGGGTAGTAGCCAATCTCTTCGGTTTACGCAATAGCTTAACTCGTTTGCGTACCTATTGCTTAGATGAAAAAGATGCAACCAACTCCCGCATCACAGAATTAACTCAAGACTTACAAGTACGCGATCGCATTCGCAAAATTTTGCAAAACGTCTCCTTACAAAACTTACCAATGGGTACGGTACGACAATTGCGGAAAACCACGGGAGATAGCGTTCGTCACTACATACAAACTCGTGGTGGAGAATTACTAGAAGGTTTCAGTAACTCCTTAGATTGGGAGAAAATAGCGAGTTTACTATTAAACCGTTTGAGTAACTCAAAAGTAATGAATTCATCCTTAGAAGTAGTCAGTAAAGAATTAGCTTTGTTATTAGAGCGCTATTTAGAAAAAGATTTAGAAAAAATCGTTGCTCAAACAATTCCAATTTTATCAATTGACCAAGTAATTATCGATAGAATCAAATCAACATCACCCGCCGATTTAAAAAATGCGATCGAAGGAATAGTGAGAAGCGAATTGCAGGCTATTGTAAATTTGGGCGGTATTTTAGGTTTCTTGGTAGGCTTACTTCAAGTAGGTCTATTATTATTAAACGGTATATAATCCGCCGGGTATGTAATTATCAAATACGTTTTAACGTACTACAAGCGCTACCTAGTACCACACGGCTTAAATAGCGCACCTCTAATTTTAATAGTCAGAAGTCGGGTTTTTAGAAAATTTGTAAGTGTATTACAGATACATATTCTAAAAACCCGACTTCTCAACCCAAGCCTCAAGAAACCCGGTTTCTTTTTATGAAAACATGACTTATTCGTTGTGTTACTAGCATCGCGAGCAAGATGAGGATAGCAGGCAAGATGACGATCGCGAGCAAGATGCTGTCCTAAGAGGACACGCTACGCGAACGCACTACAAAAATATTTCTAACTTCCCCCTCTTCCCCCTCTCTCCTACTGCGGTATAAACGTTATATCAAAAGAAGTCCATCTGTCATTTATTTTCTTTGGTGTTCCAACTTTAAAAAAGCCGGATAACTTACGATTTTTATCGTCATAGTTTGTTACCTTGCCCCAGTTATAACCGTTTCCAGCTTGCTGCATGAAGTAAGTGTTAAATTTTGAATTTCGCTTGTTTGGTTGTTCGCTGACTTCAAAGAAAGGCGCACTTTCTGCGGAACGATAACCTTGTGGTATAGTCTTACCAAAAACTATTTCTAAATAAACTGTTTTACCGATATTATCCTGCATAAAACTATTGAATGCTGAGGGATTTTTCTGCAAATCTCCTATAAATATCGGAACGCTTGTTTTTTTCAGTTGAACTATATTTTCAGCTATCCAGCGATTACCGACTTTATCGAATTGTTCAACTCTGGAAGTATCGCGATTAATTCGGAAACGCTCGAATATCGGTTTGGAATTGGAAACGTTAGAACATCCATTACCGTGTTTTTCATGAACGATAAAATCGAAAAACGATGTGTTAGAGTCAACCGTTACAAAAGAAAGACAATTCATCCGCACATTGCGATATTGACTGTCATTTAATATCCGTGCTGCAACAGTTTGCAAAGCAGTATTTTTATCCAGCAACCGAGATTGAGCCTTCGCGGGTATTGCTGTAGAAAGTAAAAAAGGTAGAACGAATAAAGATGTTAATTTACGACTCATATTCATAATAATCTTTTCTTAAAAAAAAATGCGATAAATGCAGTAGTTTTACTGATACCACATTCATTCTAATTAAACAAGCTTTACAATCTCTTAATAATTGAGCGTATTATGTAAAATTTTGATAAACTTATATTTAATAAATTTAAAACGTCAAGAAATCTAAAAACTAGTTTAAATCATGAATATAAAACAACATTTTTCCACTTTAACGCAATATCATTTTTGGGCTTTTTCTCGCCTTTACGAGTATTTAGAATCTGTATCTGAAGCTGATTATCGTCGTGAATGCAGTTTGTTTTTCAAAAGCATTCACGGAACTTTGAATCATAGTTTGTTAGCAGATAAAATTTGGTATGGACGCTGTATAAGTCAACCATTTACTGTTTCTGGGTTAGATGAGGAATTGTGTTCGGATCGAAAGCAACTTGAAACCGAAATTAACAATCAATCGGTAAAATGGAATGAATTTTTGATGCAAATCGATGCAGATAAATTAGGAAATCTAATTGAATATCAAACTACAGAAGGTAGTAATAAAACGTTGCAACTTGCTAATATCTTGAGTCACGTAGTTAACCACGGAACTCATCATCGAGGGCAAGTTTCTGCGGCATTAACTCAGTTTGGTTATTCGGCACCAGAGATTGATTTACCTTTCTTTATTGCAGCGCAGAATAAGTGAGAAGATGTATGATATTACCTGGCGCTTTGTTACCGCTGCTACACAGGCAAAACCCGCAGTAAGGCGGGTTAATAATCAAGTAGCTTTCATACTTTATGTGAGACAATTTTTTTATAGCCATATACTGAATTAATAAAGTGACCCAAAACAACTTTGGCAGACGGGAATTACTTATCGCTAGCTTGAGTGCAGGATTTGCGATCGCAGTACAGCCGATTTATGCTCAAGTTATCAAAACGGAAACTTCTGGATTAATTGCGGGTGAGGTGAAAATTCCCGTTGCTGATGGAGTAATCCCTGCTTATCGAGCTATGCCAGCTAAAGGTGGTAACTTTCCAGTAGTGCTGGTAGTGCAGGAAATATTCGGCGTGCATGAGTATATTCAAGACGTTTGCCGCCGTTTTGCAAAGTTGGGATATATGGCTGTAGCACCACAATTATTTGCGCGTTATGGTGATGTTTCTAAACTAAATAATATTCAAGAGATTATCAGCAAAGTTGTTTCCAAAGTTCCCGATACACAAGTACTTTCGGATTTAGATGCGACGGTAGTTTGGGCTAAAAACTCCGGTAAAGCTGATGTGGATAAACTCGGTATTACAGGCTTTTGTTGGGGTGGTAGAATCGTTTGGCTATATGCAGCACACAGCCCGCAACTTAAAGCAGGTGTGGCTTGGTATGGAAGATTGACGGGGGATAATAATCCGTTACAGCCGCAGTATCCCATTGATATCGCACCGTTAATTAAAGCACCAGTGTTAGGGCTTTACGGTGGTGAAGATAAGGGTATTCCTATTAGCGATGTGGAAAAAATGCGAGAAGCTTTGAAACAAAACAAAACAGCAACAAAGATAATAGTTTATCCCAACGCACCCCACGGATTCCATGCCGATTATCGCCCCAGCTACAACGAAGAAGCAGCGAAAAATGGTTGGTTGTGGTTGCAATATTGGTTTAAAAAATATGGTGCGGTTTAGGAGATTATTAGATGCAACTAATGTTTATTTTCAGCTACAGAAACTAGATTAATTGAATCAGTAGCCATATCTGGGGAATTTATATTGAATTTCGCTTTAATCATCTGTTTTAAAACACCAAAAACAATACCGGGTGCAAATAAAGCGAATGGTTTTTTGATCATATGTATTACTTCCGCAAAAACTTTATAAACTTGGGGTTGATGCACCGATAATAAAATTACTTCATCCATATATTTGTGCATCAATCGAGTTATTTTATCTGGTTTTCCACCCTCAGTAGTTTCCCAGCGGAAATCATCACTTGTTGCCATTAACCACGGAGTTTTTAATACCTTTGCTAACTGTTTTTGATAATTTTTAGTTAATCCCTCAACTTTAAATTGGGAATTACTAAACTGTTTTTCTAAACAAGTTTGTAAAGTTAAAGCTCCTAAAGCAGCAGTTGTCATTCCTTGTCCATATATTGGATTAAAAGCACAAACAGCATCTCCAACAGCTACTAAACCTTCTGGTAAATGCGCTAATTTTTCATAATGATGCCAGCAGTTTTCTGTACGACGATAACTGTAAATCTTGGAAATAGGTTTAGCGTTTTTAATCGCATTATAAATTACCGGATTACGTAGATTACGCGCACATTCTAAAAAACCTTCGCGATCGTTAGGAGGATAATTCTTAGCAATACCAGCTATAATTACAACCCATCTATTACCTTCTGTAGGAAGTATTAATCCTCCATGCTTATGATGAGGAGCTTTGTACAAAACCGCTGTACCCTTCCAATCTACTTCTAAATCTTGAGGACATTCATACCAACAAGTACTATATCCTAAAAACGAATTAATCTCTGTTTTTGCTGGTGGTTGATAACCCATTGACTCCAACCAATTAGGCATTTGAGAATTACGCCCAGAAGCATCAACAACCAAATCAGCCATTAATTCTTCTTCTTGATGGTTGTCAGGATTCAAAAGCTTGATACCCTTAACTATATTATTTTGGCTATCGCTTAATAATCCTCGCACTTGAGTTTTATCTTGAAACTTAACATTCTCAAAATCCGAAAGACGACGACGTACCAACCATTCTAAAAACACGCGACTAGTGCTATAAGTAATCAAATCCGACGCAATAGGCGGATGCCAACCCCAATAACCAAATAATGCATATTCTTTACTCCAATCTATTTTAGGCGCTCCAGCTTCATTTAATTCCGCATCTATCCCAGGAAATAATTGGTTTAAAATTTTGTATCCTTGAGTAAGTAGTACATGAGCATGAATTCCTTGAGGAACACCTTTACGAGCTTCTGGTTGTTGCGGTAAACTATCGCGTTCAACTATGATAACTTCAGCAAAATAATCTGCCAAAACTCTTGCATTCAAAAGCCCAGCTATGCTGCTGCCGATAACTATAGCAGTCTGATTATTAGTGCTGTGCTGCGATATTGCCATCTGCATATTATTTATTAATCAAATTTGTAAAACTTGTAATTTTATCTTAACGATAATCGCTAGGTTTTACAGCAATTTACTCAAATTCAGCTACAGATAGTGCAATTCTCTTTTTATTTTCTCTATATTTATAAGTGTTTATGAAATCAAAGCTTTAACCCCATAAAAAACACAAGCACCAGCACCTAATAAATAAACAAACCAAGTCAGAAAAAAACCAAAAGCCCTACCAGGAGAAGGACCATATGTTTTAATTAAACCCCATGCATGAGCAATTCGAGCTATTGTTAAACAGCTTCCTAAAAGCCAAATTAAAACAGAAGCTGCATTCATGAATTCCAAAGCAATAATTAACAGTAATGCTAAGGGAACGTATTCTGTAAAATTACTATGAGCGCGAACCTTACGCTGTAAAATACCATCATCTTCCGTTTTCGTTTCAACCAGCTTTTGAGTCAGATTCTCTAAAAAACCAGCCCATGCATTTGGCTTTTCTAAATAATCGGGTTGCCCTTTTACATCAACATTTGATTCACCATGCCAAACCCTCGTTTTTGTGCGTTCCATTGCCACAATATAAGAAAGTACAAAGGCAATAAAACCGTTGATTCCGATAAAAAGTGTTGATATGGGAATTAGATTTACATTCATATTACAGTTATTTGTAAAAAAATGGAGTGCAATTTTAAGGTATAAAACTTTTGTGGAAGCTTCTCAAATTTTTAATTGTTTTTTATTTATCGCGAAAAACATTATCATCATAAATAAAAGATGGTGCGTGACGCTAGAATACTTTAATGTTCTTTGCAGCATTTATCTAAGCGTCACACACCCTACAAATACTAACTATTAACACCATGAAACCAAAATTACATTTAACACGCCGTAAATTATTACAAATATCTGGTTTATCCAGTATCAGCTTACTTTTAGGTGGCTGCGGTACTCCGTTATTTGAAGATGTAGTTGGTACGCTTTCCGAACCGTTGAATGAGAATTTTCAATCTTTATTATTAAAACCTCAAACGCCGGTACCGGAATTTTCACCTAACGAAATCGAGCCGGAAGGTTTGATAGTAAATACATATAGATCCACCCCACTTATTAACCAAGAAAAATTTCGTTTAATTATTGATGGTGAGGTAGAAAATCCCCTCAGCTTGAGCATGGAAGATATTAAAAATTTACCTTTAACTTCTACGGTAATTCGTCACGTATGTGTAGAAGGTTGGGCTGCAATTGTCCAATGGGGAGGTATTCGCTTGCGGGAACTTGTAGCGATCGCACAACCGAAACCAACGGTTAAATATGCTTATTTCCTATCTGCCGATGGTTATTATTCAAGTTGGGATATTGCTTCAACCTTGCATCCTCAAACTTTATTAGCCTACGAGAAAAACGGCGAATCTTTACCAGTTGATAACGGTGCCCCTCTACGTTTGGCTTCCCCAATTAAACTTGGTTACAAGCAAAGTAAATGGGTAACAAGAGTTACTTTGGTTAGTAATTTATTGCCTCGTCAAGGGTATTGGGAAGATCAAGGTTATGAATGGTTTGCAGGATTGTGACAATGAACAATTAACAATGAACAATGAACAATTAACAATTAATTCTAAGTTACTTTGAGTTATAATTCCCCCCAACCCTATTCTCTAATTAAAAAATAATGCAATCTAAACATCAGCATTCTAATAAGTTAGCATTAATCCTAACAACTTATCTTTGCTGCTTACCAATATTTGCTTGTAATTCTCAGCAACTTAGCCAAGAGCAAACACTACCCGCAGAGCCTCAAACAAGTGAAAAGGCACCTCCGTTATTACAAGCATCGTTACCACAAGATGATACATATTTTATCGACAATCAAATCTGGGGAGAAGGTGGAGATAAAGAAAATTTACTTAAAGCAATTGACTATAGTTTAAGCTATCTGCAAACACCAAAAGCAGAAGCAGTTTATCAAAAATATATTGTTGCGGATATCACGCGAGAAAGAGTTGAAAAAAGCCTGAAAAGATTTCGTGAATTAGTTGTTAATTCTCAAAACGCCCAAGAATTACAAGACGCTGTTAACAAAGAATTTGTATTTTATAAATCTATCGGTTCCGACAATCAAGGTACTATTTTATTCACTGGTTATTACAAACCAATTTACCAAGCAAGTCGCAAACAAACTTCAGTTTATCGCTATCCCGTTTATCGTTTACCCGACGATTTTAAAAGTTGGAGTAAACCCCATCCCACCCGTTTAGAATTGGAAGGTGCAGACGGTTTACAAGCAGAAAAAGGCAAACTTAAAGGTTTAGAATTATTTTGGCTGAAATCCCGCATAGATGCTTTTATCGCTCAAGTGCAAGGTTCTGCCGTCTTGGAATTTGCAGATGGAACTACTACTTCAATTAACTATGCAGGAAATACCGACTACGAATATGTCAGTTTAGGTAAAGAATTAATCAAAGATGGGAAATTGGAACAAGAAGGAATTTCCTTAGAAAAAGTTATTAATTACTTAGAGCAAAATCCCCAAAGCCAAAATGAATACTTACCTAGAAACCCGCGTTTTATCTTTTTTAAAGATACTAAAAATGCTCCTGCAATCGGCAGCCTTAATGTTCCAGTTACACCAGAAAGATCCATTGCTACAGATAAATCCTTGATGCCTCCTGGTGCATTAGCCATAATTCGCGCTCCTTTTCCATTTATCGATCGAGGCAAAATCGAACAGCGCCTTGTAAGTCGGTACGTACTCGATCAAGATACAGGAGGTGCAATCAAAACGAGCGGTAGAGTTGATTACTATATCGGTGTCGGCAAACAAGCAGGCGATCGCGCTGGTGCTATTGTCAATAAAGGTGAGCTTTACTATCTGTTATTGAAGGATTAACGATCGGGGAGTAGGGAAGAGTAGTAGCTCGATTCTCAGTAGGTTGGCTTCACGGCGCACAAAAATATTTCTAAGAACACAATAAATTTCCCCTTGCGCCGTAACCCAACATTTTTTGTGATGATTTACGAGAAATATATCAATATATAAAAATCGGTCGGAGAATATTTTTTTATTTTCCCACCGGATATTTTCGTAATTTCAAACTTGTTTGTTTTTCTTATAGCTGATGTTGGGTTACACGCATTGAAAAACTCAACCTACTAATATTAATCTAGAAAAAACTTCTTATCTTAGTTCCGTCAGGCATAGTGGTGTTACAAAATATAGCTCCAGCAACTCTGGGATTCTCTATTCCATCGGGCAAATCAATCCAAGTACTGCTCAAGTCAACGTTAGTCAAATTTGCGACCGTCAAACAAGGAACACCTAAGTCAGTTCCAGTCATTTTTGCATTGGTGAGGTTAGCTTCGTGCAAGCTAGATTCAGCCAAACTGGCTCTACTTAAATCAGCTTCAGTTAGATTAGCCCAAGTAAGAATAGCTTCAGAGATATAAGCTTTACTCAAATTAGCCCCGGTTAAATCAGCCTCTTCGAGTTGAGCGCAATCCAAATTGGCTCCACTAAGATTAGCCCCACTCAAATTAGCTCTATTCAACTTAGCCCCATGCAAATTAGCTTTGCTCAAATTAATTCCTGGCAATTCAGCGTCTTCTAACTTGCCTCTCCAAAGTTCAGCCCCAGCAAAATCTCTTTCCCCCTTCTCATAACGCTGCAATAACTCTTCAACACTTATCCTCATCTGTATACCTCAGTAATAATCAATGTATATAAAGATAGAAATTCAAACTAATTCTTATAACGAAATTTTAACTTCACAGCACTAAATACGGAGAGGCGCTTAAGCGCTTACTACAAACCTTTTTAACCATCAAATAAAAATCCCCCAGTATCGCTACCGGGGGTTAAAAGAGTTATTACCATTTCATACAATGTTTGCCTAAGTAAATTCTCTACATCCCCCCAAGCTTTATATTTACTTCTTCTTTCCTGGAACGGGTGGAAAACCCGTTCTTCGGAAGTATAGAAGTTTTTCTTTTGACAAAGGGTTCTTATGAGTATGTTACCACCAAAATTATTTCTGGTATAACTTTTAGCCAACATTGGCAAACTCGAATTCGGATTTCTCCGCTTTAATGACTTTGACTTTTCCGTCGTCGTCAACGTCTATGACTGCTGTATCGCCTGCGGTTATTTGACCTGAGAGCATTGCTTCTGCTAATGAATCTTCTAAGAGGTTCATTATTGCTCTACGTAATGGTCTGGCACCGTAGCTGGGATTGTATCCTTGCTGCACTACTAAATCTTTGAAGCTTTCGCTCATTTGCAAGCTGATTTCTTTCTCAGCTAAACGGCTAGTAACTTCTTTGAGCAAGATTTCGGCGATTTCTTTGATTTCGTCTTTCTGAAGTTGAGTAAAGACGATAATTTCATCAAGACGGTTGAGAAATTCCGGACGGAAGTAGTTTTTAAGTTCTTCGTTAACCAAGGTTTTGATGCGGTTGTAGTTAGCTTCTGCTTCATCTTCGACGTTGAAGCCTAAACCACCACCACCTTTTTCAATTACTCGCGAGCCAATATTGGAAGTCAAGATAATCAAAGTATTCTTGAAGTCTACTTTCCTACCTTTGGCATCGGTAAGATGACCTTCATCCAACATTTGCAGCAACATATTAAATATGTCGGGGTGCGCTTTTTCGATTTCGTCGAAAAGGATAACCGTATAAGGTTTGCGGCGCACGGCTTCGGTTAATTGTCCGCCTTCGTCGTATCCGACAAAACCCGGAGGTGAACCGATTAGTTTGCTGACGGTATGGCGTTCCATGAATTCGGACATATCCAACCGAATCATATTCTCTTCGGAACCAAAGAAGTAGGAAGCCAAGGATTTCGCTAATTCTGTTTTACCAACTCCCGTAGGACCTGAGAAAATAAAGCTAGCAATTGGGCGATCGGGATTCTTCAAGCCAACGCGAGCGCGGCGAATTGCCTTGGATACTGCGGTAACTGCTTGCTCTTGTCCGATCAGCCGTTGGTGTAAGGTATCTTCTAAATGCAGCAACACTTCGGATTCGGATTCTGTCAGCTTGTTGACGGGTACGCCTGTCCAAGAAGATACGATTTGAGCAATATCTTCTTCGCCAACAACGGCTCTAATCATCTGTTCGCCAGATTCAGCATCTTTAAGCTGTACTTCCAACTCCATTTCTTTGTCGCGGAGTTCGGAAGCTTTGTCAAAGTCCTGTAACTTCACCGCTTCGTTTTTCTGCTTGCCAAGTGCAGAAATTTGACGCTTCAAATCGCGATCGCTAGAAGCCATCGAATGACGCAAATGCACTCTCGAACCAGCTTCATCAATCAAATCGATAGCTTTATCGGGTAAAAAGCGATCTGAGATATATCGATCGGAAAGTTCGGCGGCTGCAACTAATGCTTCGTCAGATATTGTTAAATTGTGATGCTGCTCGTAAGCACCGCGCAAGCCTTGTAAAATTACAACCGTTTCATCTACTGAAGGTTCGCCAATCTTAATTGGCTGGAAACGACGTTCCAAAGCCGCATCGCGTTCGATGTGCTTGCGGTACTCATCAAGAGTCGTGGCTCCAATACACTGAAGTTCGCCTCTAGCTAACGCTGGCTTAAGAATATTGGCAGCATCCATACCGCCTTCCATCCCACCCGCACCAACTAAAGTATGTACTTCATCGATCACGAGGACGATATTTCCTGCCGAGCGGATTTCCTCCATGATTTTCTTGAGACGTTCCTCAAAATCACCACGGAAACGAGTGCCAGCTACTACCGAACCCATGTCAAGACTGATTACTTGCTTATCTTGCAAGATTTCAGGTACATCGTTATTAACAATTCGCTGTGCTAAACCTTCGGCGATCGCAGTTTTACCAACTCCAGGTTCGCCAATTAATGCGGGGTTATTTTTGGTACGTCTTCCCAAGACTTGAACAGTACGTTCAATTTCTTTTTCGCGACCAACTACGGGGTCTAGTTTGCCCTCAGCGGCTAATTTAGTTAGATTTCTACCAAATTCCTCTAAAGTAGCAGTTTGGTTGCGTCTGTTGCTACCACCGCCAACGCCAGCACCAACAGATGCGACTTCACCCAAACGGCGGATAACAGCAGTACGAAGCTGCTTCAAATCAACATCTAGATTTTGTAATACTTTAGCAGCAACACCTTCACCAGCTTCAGTCAAGCCGAGAAGCAAATGTTCCGTACCAATATAATTATGTCCAAGAGAGCGAGCTTCCTTAAAAGACTGCTCAAATAGAGTTTTAACTTTAGGAGTAAAAGGAATCTCTGGTGGAACGAAACCAGAACCTCTACCAATAATTTTTTCGACTTCACGGCGTGCATCTCTAAGAGTTACACCCATATCCGTCAGCACCTTGGCAGCAACACCCGTTTCTTCTCCTAGCAATCCCAAGAGAATTTGTTCCGTGCCTACAAAATTGTGCCCCAGGCGACGTGCCTCCTCCTGGGCGAGCATAACTACCTTAATTGCTTCAGAAGTAAAATGTTCAAACATAATGGGTTCTTGCTCCCTCGCTGAACGGTTAGCAGTGAAAACAAATTCACTTTTTTTTAAACATTTGTCTACTTTTCTTAAGGATAATGTATCTTTATTTCATATGCAGTGGCAGTGGGGAGAGCCGTAAGCTATAAGGTGTAGTTGCCGTCCGTTTGAGGAGATTGGGGGATGGGGAGATTGTGGGATGGGGGGATGGGGAGATGGGGGGATGGGGAGATGGGGAGATGGGGGGATGGGGAGATGGGGGGATGGGGAGATGGGGAGATGGGGAGATGGGGAGATGGGGGGATGGGGAGATGGGGAGATGGGGAGATGGGGGGATGGGGGGATGGGGGGATGGGGGGATGGGGAGATGGGGGGACAAGGGGAAAATAAATTATTTATTGTAGTGCGAGCATCTTGCTCGCTTATTATATACCAATTACCAATCCCCAATTACCAATCCCTAATCCCCAATTACCAATCCCCAATTACCAATCCCTAATCCCCAATTACCAATCCCCAATTACCAATCCCCAATCATATCCCAATTGCTTTATTAAATCGCATCATTTCAAAACTGCGATCGCCATACAATGATTCTATCTGCTCGTGACAGCATTCAATGGCGAAGTCGTTTAATTCTTCGGGTTCAATACCAAATAAGTCTTTAAATACTTCTGGCTCTACGCGGCAAAAACGCGGACGTTCAGCATAAATACTGCATTCACGGCTGCTAAGATCGTAATTTATGCACCATCCATCTTCGCCGACCATACTGAGATATTCTTGTAATTCTTCCGCAGTTAAATATTCTTCTAAATCCGGACGCTCTGCTGGGTCAAGATAACAGCAGGCTCCACATCGCTTTACACATTGCCAAGTTGCCATTTTTTTTATTTTCAGTTAAGTAATAAAGGTTAATAATTATTTTGCAATTTTAAGAGGGTAAAATTTTAAATTGTTATATTTTACGTATTTTACGAAAACCCTATCTTAAAATCGATTACCTTTTCTTCATTTTTTATTTCTTTTTCTATAATTTTGTTAAGTAAATTAAAATTTGCTACCAATTGCCGGATATGATCTATATCCAGGAAAGAATTTTCTTTTTATTCATTTTTTTAATGACAACTGGGAGGAATTAATGGAAGCTTTAGCCAATATCAATTGGGAAGTTATTTTTCAGCTTGCGTCTGTAGGACTGATTATGTTAGCTGGACCTGCGGTAATTTTCGTATTAGCATTTCGCGGTGGCGATATGTAATGCTTTTTAATGGAGTTATGAGCTTGACTCTTAACTCCTTTAAGAGGTCAAAGGTCTGCATGTTAAAGGTCTGCATGTTCAAAATTTCTAACTTCTAACTAAATACAAGTATTTTTAATCCAAAATTCAAAATATCACAACTCCTCACTCCTAAATAAATACAAGTATCTTTAATCCGAAATCCAAAATCCAAAATATTACAACTGCTAACTCCTAACTGCTAACTCCTCACTCCTAACTGCTAACTCCTCACTCCTAACTCCTCACTTCTTCTAAGGCTTTCAAGGCAGCTTGAATAATATCGTAGTAAGGGGGTTGAGATATATCAACCTTTTCGGCTTGTTCGCGATCGATTCCTAATATACCGATATCATGTCCTGACTGAAGCGCTAAAATTTTGTCTTCGGGACTCTTAATTCTTAATTCTGCTGAAGAACCGTTTTGATAAATGCCGCAGATATACTGACGATCGCTGTATTCAAAGGTGGTTCTAACGGGTTCACTTTTATAAGTAAAAAAGAAGCGAGAACAAGAAGGAAGTCTGACTCCTGATAATTCTAATTCAATATTCGTATTACCGTTGAAATTGTTTTCTTTAAGTTTGTAGGCAATATCGACTCGCGTCGGCAAAGGAAAATAATCGCGCGATCGCCAAGCTATGCCTTTGATTTTATACTGTTGCCCGTCTACCATTTGAGCAACTGTAAATTTAATATGACCTTTACCAACAATTTTTTGCTCGACTACTTTGACGTTGGGAGTCCAAAAAACCGGATTTGGGTTTTCAATTCCACAAGGTTCTAAAGCATTGAGTTGTTGATAGAGTTCTCGATTAATTTGATTGAGATTAGCTTCCGTGTCAATTTTAAGCAGAGGTTTGAGGTGCTGAAGTTCGAGACATGAGCAGGCAAACTCACTCAAGCGCTGACGCACTGCTTCCAGATTTTCTGCTGGTAAAGAAAATCCCCCTGCTGCTTTATGTCCTCCGTATTTACCGAGCAAATCATCGCAGTATTGCAAAGCGTCAAATATATTAAATTCGGGAATTCCCCTCGCAGAACCGCGAATATGCTTGTCATCTTCATAAGTACCGATAAATACCGGAACTCCGTAACGTTCGAGTAACCGGGAGGCAACAATACCAATTACCCCGTGATGCCAGTTTGGTTGAACGATAAATAATACTCGATCGTCTTTTAAAGAAGCTACATATTCGGCTTCTACTAATTCAATAGCTTGTTTTTCAATTTCCTCGCACATCTCCCGACGACGTGCATTAGTCGCTTCGCACTGCATTGCGCGTTCGAGTGCTATTCCTACATCGTCAGTAGTCAATAATTCTATAACAATTTGGGGGTCGCCAATTCTACCGATCGCATTAATTCGTGGTCCCAAACGAAAACCAATATCATCAGGCTTGAGGGATTTTGGATTTTGGATTTTGGATTTTGGATTGCTACCTATTGATTTACTAACTAGTTCCCTAGTTTCCTCCGCTTTTGGGCTTCCTCCGCTTCCTAGTGCTTGCACTCCAGCCATTTGAATCAATGCTTGTATGCCTGCTAGTTGAGATTTGGGTAATAACCGTAAACCACGCTTCACCCAGGTACGGTTAACCCCCACTAGCGGAGCCAAATCGGCAATTGTCCCTAAAGCAAATAATTCCAGCATCGTATCCGATATCTCTTCGGCTCTACCCAACTTTTCTGCTAGAGACATCGCCAAAATATAAGCAGCACCGACACCAGCAACACCACGATAAACGGAGGATTCCGGTAATAACTTAGGATTTAAAATCGCGTCTGCTGGAGGTAATTTCTGGGGAATATCGTGATGGTCTGTAATAATTGTTTTTAATCCTAATTCCTTAGCTCTAGCGATCGGTTCAAATGCGGAGATACCATTATCTACAGTCAGAATAATTCCTACACCTTCATTGTAAAACTCTTCAATAATTCGCTTGTTGATACCATAACCTTCATGCATCCGACTGGGGATAGCATAATCAACATCAGCGCCAAAAGTCCGCAAACTCCGTAAAAGTAAAGCCGTGCTAGTCATACCATCAGCATCATAATCGCCGCAAATAGCTATTTTTGAATGAGTAGCGATTGCATTTTGCAGCAACTCGACGCTAAGTGCTAAATCTGGAAATTCATCCAACGGTTCCGGTAAACTTAATGATTGTGGATTTAAAAATATTTCTGCCGTGTCTGGTGAATCAAAGCCGCGATTTATTAGCAACTGGTTAATTAAAGGTGACATATTATTCATCCGTGCCAGCTTTTGCGCTAACTGAGTTTTTTGTGGATAAATTTGCCAGCGTTGTAACGGTAGTTGATGACGGGGAGATTTTGGTTTGATTTCATCTAGCATAGAAGAAGTTAGGAGTTAAGAGTTAGGAGTGTAGAGACGTAGCACTGCTACGTCTGTACAGTTAGAAATTAAAAGTTAAGAATTAGAAATTGTGAGAAAATAGGATATTTTTATTAACCTACGAATGCGACAACATTTTCAAGATAGTTAAAAACATTGTTATTAAAGTTATCAACTTAAAAATTCCTATTTCAGCCTAAAATATATTGCTTGCACAAATTAAAAATTCAAATCAAAATTTATCTTCTTGCAATAAAAAACCCGGTTTATCTATAGATGCTTCCTTTTTCTCTTTTTTCAGCAAGCCCTAGTTATACGCTGCGCGTTTTTTTCTATACGTTTACTGTCGGATCCCCTACTTGAGAGGGATTTTAATTAAAATTTATTAGCTTAATTGTTGAAGATAATCGGAATTCAAGTATTCTAATTGATAATTAAATTAAGGTATATTTTTTTATTTATGACCCCAACAACTTTTTTATTCTTGGTAGCAGGACTAGTATTGCTGGTAATCGGTGCTGAATTTCTAGTCAAAGGTGCATCTCGCATTGCTGCTATTTTAGGAATTTCTCCTTTAATTATAGGATTAACTGTTGTCGCTTATGGTACAAGCGCACCAGAAATGACAGTTAGTATTATGTCTAGTTTTGCAGGACAACCAGATATTGCCATCGGTAATGTAGTCGGCAGTAACATTTTCAACATTTTATTTATTCTTGGTATATCTGCTTTGGTTGCTCCTTTAATTGTGACTCGGCAATTAATTAGGTCTGATGTACCAATTATGATCGGGGTGTCCTTGTTGCTCTTATTATTTAGTTTAGATGGGCAACTAGGTCGAGTTGATAGTATTATTTTGTTTGCTGGTGGGATAGCCTATACTTTGTCTTTGATCTATCAAAGTAGCAAACAAAAAAATGATGCCAATAATTCAGAAGATGATGAATTTGCTAGAGAGTACAGTAATTCAGAAGCAACAACACGGTTAATTTGGCTCAAAAATCTAGTTTTTGTTGTTGGTGGCTTGGGGTTGTTGGTATTAGGTTCTGGCTGGTTGGTAGACTCAGCGATCGTCATAGCCAGAAGCTTAGGATTAAGTGAACTAATTATCGGCTTAACAATTGTTGCTATGGGAACATCTTTACCAGAACTTGCTACCTCTGTTGTCGCTAGCTTGCGAGGAGAAAGAGATATTGCAGTCGGCAATGTTTTAGGTAGTAATATTTTTAATATTTTAGCGGTTCTTGGAGTTTCAGGAATAGTTGCACCAGAAGGTATTCCAGTTAGTATAGAAGCAATTCAATTTGATATTCCAGTGGCGATCGCCGTTGCCTTTGCCTGTCTGCCTATTTTTTATTCTGGGAGACGAATCGATCGTTGGGAGGGAGTATTATTTTTATTTTATTACGTAGCTTATACAGGATATCTTATTTTATACTACACCAAGAATCGCGACGTTTTATCTACTTACATAGATATAATGCTTTGGTTTGTTTTACCCCTAACTGCTATTACCTTGATTGTTATTACTATTCAAGAGAAACGAGCAGCTAAAAAAAGAAGAGAAAGTTCTTCTTAATTGGGCGTTGCTGATTGAAAATATGACGTACAAAATATTAATATTATTGTGCGTAGCTAAGTAGCCAGACAGAATTAAATAAAAAACGCTGGGTTTAAAAATTTGAATGAACTATCATGACTTCGTAAAAGTTATGTAGCGAAATACTAGGGAGCTTTCCGGCTCCCACTACCAACTCATAACTATTAAGTTTTCTTAAAGCAACTGTACCCGCCCATCATCCTTTATATAAACTCCGCTATCCCCACCAATCCGCCATTCGGGACGTAATTCGACTTGCAAGGTTGCAAAGTTTGGTTTGGAAAGGTTGGCTTTTAACGATAATCCGTTTTCGTTCCAGAAAATTACTGATATATTCGGTTCGGTTCCATCTCCTTGTTCTAATCGTACTTGCTGTCCCGGTCGTAAGGCAATTGGATTAGTACCTTGTGGTTTCTCTATATAAATTAGATTTGGTGTCTTGTTTACTACTTCTACCCGGATGTAACTACCGGGTGTAAATTGGAGTGGCTTTGCACCGCATTGGGAAGCACAGGTTCCGGCGATCGCAAATTTCGAGTTTTTATTCGGGTTTTCGTTAAATGCCAACAATAGGGCTGTTGTTATTAAGGTTGCAGATAATAATTTTGACATGGCGAACTGAAGGGGCAAAAATTATATGAGGTAAATTTGAATACTCAAGCCTAACATCGCCTTAATAGATTTGAGTAGATATATTGTTTTTAATTATATATATAATTCCTTATCCACACTTAGCCCTTAGACTTGCCTTGAAATAAATTACTAGTACAGACAGGCGTAAGTCAGGTATCCATATAATTAAACGACTTATAGACCACAATTTGACACTTGAGGCTCCGGTATATAAGTCGGGTTTTTATAAAATGTAAGTGTATTACAGATACGTATTCTAAAAACCCGACTTCTGACCATTAAAATTAGGGGTGCGCTATTTAAGCCGTGTGCTACTAGGAAGCTTAACGAGAATGGTGCAAGATGTAAAATTCAATCAATTAACAGTTTCAAGAATTAATTAAAATACTTAATATATATTCTAAAAATTTCTAATTATTAGCATTTTTTATCGAAAAAAATATCCTAAGTATGGTATTAAATAAACGAATATAGCAATAATAATTTTTGTTGTTCCTATACGAACGATCCTTGCAAATACCTACTAGCTTAAAACTATTGATAATTAAATTCTATATTGTTTTCCGTAGTTATCGCCTTGTCAAATATTGTTTTTATACAAGTGATATATATATGAATATATTTTAGGATTAAATTTGAGTGATAGCTTTTAATGCGAATGGCATAATAACCAGTAAGAAGAAAATCGCAAAATAATAAAAGTTGTAAATATTCTGGTTTGATGACTTGTTAGATTTCGGTTTTTTATTTTTTAAAAAGACGACACGGCAACGGTGTAAAATAGTTACCTTATTATTAGTAAATAATTAGTTAAAAAAAATATGTGCGGTATTACTGGTATTTGGGGTCAAAGCAATCCCATTTTAGTAAAAAGCATGATGGATAAGATTGCTCACCGGGGACCTGATGCTGAAGGAATGTATGCGAGTGCAAATCAATCTGGAAACTTGGGACATCGCCGTTTGAGTATTATGGACCCTAAAGGTGGCGATCAACCAATTTATGGAGAAGTGCCAACTCGTGCAATTATCGCGAATGGTGAGATTTATAATTTTCCTCAATTACGTTCTAATTTGCAAGAGCAAAGCGATTTTGTCACTAGTAGCGATAGCGAAGCAATTCTCAGACTTTACGAAGAAAAGGGGGTTTCGGCTATTCAAGAGCTTGATGGAATGTACGCATTTGCGATCGCAGATGGTGACAATTTATTGGTAGCTCGCGATCCTATTGGTATCAAGCCTTTGTACTATGGGGAAATCGAAGGAGCTTGGGTTTTTGCTTCGGAACTCAAAGCGATTTCTCAACATTGTAAAAATGTCAAAGAATTTCCCCCCGGTAGTTATTATCATTCGGAAAAAGGCTTTTCTACTTTTTATAGCGTTCCCGATTTATACCCGGATAGCAATGTTGATGTCGAAGCTTTAATTAAAAGGGTACGTAAAACGGTAGAAGAATCTGTAATTAAACGCTTGATGAGCGATGTGCCTTTGGGTGCTTTTCTTTCTGGTGGACTTGATAGCAGTATTATTGCAGCAGTTGCCAAGCAGCATCAGAAAGAGCTACATACTTTTAGCGTGGGTATTGGTGATAGTCGGGATTTGTCAGCAGCTAGGAAGGTTAGCGCCCATTTGGGAACGATTCATCACGAATACATTATTACCCCCGAAGAAGTCACCGCCAAACTTCCCGAAATTATTTATTATTTAGAATCTTTTGACCAAGATTTAGTTCGCAGCGCCATTCCTTGCTATTTTACCTCTCGGATGGCTGCCGAATATGTGAAAGTAATTTTGACGGGAGAAGGTGCGGACGAATTATTTGCAGGCTACACCTATTACAAAGATATTCCCGACGAAGATGTTCTGCATAAAGAATTACGTCGCTCGGTTTCGGGCTTGCACAATATTAATTTACAGCGAGTCGATCGCATGACAATGGCACACGCGATTGAAGGAAGGGTACCATTTTTGGATTTAAACATGATTGAGTTAGGTCAACAAATTCCTGCTAATTTAAAATTAGTCGGAGAACCTTTAGTAGAAAAATGGATTTTACGCAAAGCTTTCGAGGATATGTTACCCTCAGAAATCGTCTGGAGAAAGAAAGAACAGTTTGACGAAGGCAGCGGAACTGTTGATATGCTCGACGAAATGCTTGCTCGTAAAATGACGATCGCTCAAGCAATCGCTTATCAACAAAAATACCCCCACGTAAAATTGCGATCGCCAGAAGAATGTTTTTATCACAATATTTTTATGGATGTATTTGAAAACTCTGATGTTGTATCAAGTAATGTCGCTCGTTGGTCAGAACGTCCTGTATAAGAGTCTATAGCCTGATTTAATATCTATTTACATTCACGCAAACCCTTGTCCGGCGAAGCATTCAGCCGCTGGACGCAAAAAAAAATGATTAAAAAGAATACGGGCAGACAAGTATCAAAAAAGCCTTGAGTAAGTAAGTATTTAAACTTTGAAACCGTGAAATTCCCCCGACGAACATCTTCGGGGATTTTGTATAGGGTGTACCATGTGAGAGAATGAGTATGAATTCTCTCTTGATAGAAATTTCCTTTCTATAAGCATATGAATCAACAGACTGTATTAAACAACGTATTAAACAACTACGCGAAAGCAGTTGAAGTTGGAGCCTATGACAGCAAACTAGTCGGTCTAGGTAGTAAATGCGATAGCGTGCGGCAGTATTGGGAAGACCGTTATACCCGTTATGTGCTAAGCCCTACTATGCGGCGTTTGCTCGAAAGAAAGCGGACCGAAAATCGTGGAATTCGCATCATGGATCTTGGATGCGGTGCGGGAGAAGGCTGGAATATCCTGACCACTTTACCTCGTACAAGTCCGACTCTAGATGCTCAATCCAGTTCGCTCGTGAATGGATCGGATATTGAGTTTTACAAAGGGGTCGATATCAGCCCTGCAATGATAGGCAAAGCTGAGAGTATTCACGCTCACCACGACCAAACACAATTTATGGTGGCAGACCTTGATGAAGGGCTTCCTATCGAATCTGGTGAAGCTGCTTGTGATGTCTATTTTTCATCATATGGCTCTTTATCTCACCTATCTGACGATTCTCTGAGTAAATTGGTTGGAGATATTTGCCAGAATATGGGCGATAGAGCTATTTTTGTGGCAGATTTGCTCGGTCGCTATTCCTATGAATGGCCCTGCTATTGGGGAGAAGTTCGAGGCAAAAGCGATATGCAGACTTACTCGATGTCTTATCTTTATCCACCAGACAAACGTAATACCGAAGATGTAGAGAGATTTCCCATTCGTTACTGGGGTGGAGAAGAACTCGACCGCTTTTTAAGAACGATCGCGGAAAAAATGAATGTTCAAGTAGGAGACTTTTCATTGTGCGATCGCTCTATTTTAGTAGGTCGTCATACAGATACTGCTGAATTTAATCCCCAAGCCTCTCCATTGAGAAGCGCGATCAACTCTTTACACGCGATCGATGTACGCACCGATTTAAGTCAATTAATTTTCGACTATCAGCCTCATCCCAATCACCCTCACATCAATCGCTTTTTCCAAAACCTCCAATCTGCTTGGAATGCTTTAGTATACGGCTGCATGGAAGGCTTAGATATGTGGCGAAAACCTGAGAAATTGCTCTTAGAACCGCCAATCGAACATCCACCGATTGTTTTAGATAGCATTCGCATTCTGCGCCGTTTGATTAATCAAGCCCCCAACCTGCACTTTGACGATCCGCGAGCTAACTTGATTGAACCTCAACTCGCCTACCTACTGCGAAACCTAGAATGGAATTTTCAGCAAGGCTTAGGAGCAAGTCATGGTTTGTTAGCGATATACGAATTTCGCCGCTAAATCATAAATTGTAGCTACGAAAATTGAATTACTGTTTTAACTATAAATAGACTTAAATAACAATTCATAAGAAATCTATTTAATGTGGATAGTTATTTGCTTCTATATATTTGAAAAACGTTTGTTTATTTCGGCATTCAACTAAATGTCGGATTATTATAGACGCTTCAGTTAAACACTTAGAAAAGGGTTTTCTTGGGGCTTTAAATGCCCCTGCAACTTTTTTTTTTGCAATAACCGATGGGAAATGAAAAGAATATTCTCTAAAAAACTCCTAACTACCTAATATAGCAGAAAGTGAGTTGAATTAATCAAAATATTTAAAAATTTAGATTGCACAATAACGTTTTAGTAACTTTATCATCACTCGATCGCCTTTTGCTAAAGCCAGTTTAAATGGGGTTATTTCCTCGTCCTTTACTCGTTGGAATTCGTTATTCATATTTATAAGTATTTGTTGGATAATGATAATAAGGTTGTTTGTGACTTGAAGCGGATAGTTATTAAATTTTATTTAGCCACTTGTTAAGCGCCAAATCAACTAATGATTCCAAAACAACAGCATTTTTAAAATTTTGTTGCATAATTTTGTTATAGACTCCAGCATGAATTGGTGAATACTTATTGTGATAATAATTACCAGGACGCTTCTCTTTTGGCATAGCTTTCCACTCAGATTCAAGCTTCATTTTTCCAAAACCTTGTGAGATATGACCAGCAAAAGTTACTATATTACCTTCTAGCCAAAGCCTAACTCTACCCATCCTTTCCGAATTCCAATTTGAAGGTAAAGGAAGCCACAAGAATATGGATAGCTGATTAGTTGTTTTGTGATAACAAAGTTCTGCTATAGATTTAGTTTTACCTTTACCGTATCGAATGATATTTCTACCTTCAACTGTTTCCTTGATCCGCTCATCAAAGTTCAAAATTTTCTCTCGCATTTTCATAATTGCCAGTTGTTCATCACCACTACAACTACCAAGCCAATCTAATAATAATTGCGGTGGTTCTAGAATATTTTGAGATAAGCTACTAAAGTCTACTTCTTGGTAAGGAATATTAATTGACCAGGTTTGAGCGGTATCAATATCTTTTAAGTGTAAGTAAAATTGTTTATTCTTTTGTAAAACAGCTAGTTCTAAAAAATCTATTTTGAGTAAATTGTATTTGCGGTCAATATGGTTGTGTCGGTGAAAACATGGTGCAATGCCTACAAGATTAATTGCTTGATTGTAATCTATCTGTTGTGCAAACGGTTTCTCATCTATTAAGTTGTCATAGTACCGAGTTAGCTGTTGAACGAGATATCTATCTTCAGCATTTTTAAGTTCGATAATTGTTAATTGTTTGTTATTATTATCCACTGCTAAGATATCGCAATATTCGCTTTTGGCTGGGTGTTGTCGTTTAAGAGGAGCTAACTTAAACAACTGCGGTAAATTCTCCCATACAAAATCTTCCAACGCTAACTCGCTTGCAAATTCCCAGCTACTACCCCTTTTCCTTAAAGCTGCACCCGATAACATAATTTTGAATAAAGTTTAATCAACCTGCGTACTTTGACAGCAATTTTTCTTTGCGTTCACGAAGTAACTCCGAAGGAGTATCGCCTATTTCAATTACCAGTGAACAATCAATTCTTAACTGCTCACTGATAACTGCTAACTGATAACTGTTCACTGCTAACTGATTCTAAATTCCGAACCAAGAAAGAAAACCTTGCCAAAATGAAATACTTGCTTGGCCTTCAAGCTTCATTTTTTGGCGAATATCTTGAATATTCCAGTTAGTTAATTTGGCGAGAGTTTGCGCTTCTTGTTCAAAACGGTTTCTCAAAGACATTTTATATTGTCTACCTGCGCGACAGTTAGCTTCACCAGTAAAAGGATGTTGTAAAACATAACGCCCTTGAAAATTATTGCGGTTGGAAGTTTCCTGAAACATCAAATCTTCGGGAAACTTGTCGCGGGTATAGCGAACGTGCAAACGAGTTACAAACACGTTGCTAGAAGGTGGACGACGGAAACCGGGAGGCGCAATTTCACTTGAAGAATTATTATCTAACCAAAATACGCCAGCATCTTTAAGTTCTTCTCGATTAAGCGGATCGGCAGAACAAGGATCGCAATTACCCATGTCCCAAGCGTATTCTAAAAATGCAATCTTTTTGTCTTCTTTTGTATAGGAAGTTTGGAACATTGATTTATAAAAGTCGCCAAACTCTTCTTTAACATACACGGGAATATTCATATTAGAAGGAATTTTTGCCGTGCGGTAGTTAGTAAGTTCCGCTTGTCCTTTTGGTGAAAGAATGTAAGCAATTAAATCTTGCTCCGACGTTGAATTAACCATTCCCAAACGAATCGGCAACATAAATTTCGGGGATTCATAGGAAATTTGTAGAGGGCGAAGTTTTTGATAACCGTTTTCGTCAAACTTTTCTAAATTGACTTTAGCAACAAAGAACTTCATCTGTTGACGAATATAAGGATTTAGTAACCGTTTTGCACCTCTAGGAATTTTATAACCGTTACCGCGCAGCCATCTTTCTAAACCCTTCGATTCCTTGGCGCTGAGAATCACAATATCGTATTCACCGACATTAAATTGCGCTTCCACCGTCACACCCAAACTGCGATCGCTTCTTTTTATTGCTTGATTTGCTGTTGGTGCTGAAGGAACTGCTCTACTTTCTAATCCTCTGTCATACATAACAGGCGCACAAGGATCTTCATCAAAATATTCAACCAATCGCGGAGCGCTAAAAGCATCTAAATGTTCGATTATTTTAGGTTTGGCTACCATTACTTGTTCTTCTTTAAGTACAGTAGGCACGGGTACAACCATCGCAAAATCTTTAACATCACCCTGATAATCATTCGCCATCGTTAACACAGTGCGATTATCTTTACGAGCAATTACCACCTGAGAAGCCTTGTTATACAGCTTTGAATCCGCTTTCGCAACATAAAAACCGCAAAAAGCCAAAGCCGAAGGAGTAAAGCCGATCAGAATTACAAAAGCTAACAATACCGAAATTAGTACGCGAAATAGTTTCATGAGAACCTCTGAATAATAATGAGAGAGGGGGAGATGGGGAGATAGGGAGATGGGGAGATGGGGAGATGGGGAGATGGGGAGGTAGGGAGACAAGGAGACAAGGAGACAAGGAGACAAGGGAATAATTAATAACTCTTAACTCCTAACTCTTAACTCCTCACTAGACATCTCCTAACTCTTAACTCCTAACTCCTCACTGGTAACTGGTAACTGGTAACTGGTAACTAGTCACTGGTAACTGGTCACTCACTGGTAACTGGTAACTGGTAACTGCTCACTGCTCACTGCTCACTGTCCATTTAAAGCGCGATGCTTTCCAAAGTTGGTCAAATATTACCGTCAGTGGAGCTAGAGCAAATAATGCCCAAAATACTGCTGTGGGAAGATAAAAATTGTTTCGCAGAATAAAGGTTAATAAGGCAATACAGGCAGCCCAAATCAATCTCCCAGTACGGGAATTGGGGATGGAACGGGGGTCAGTTACCATGAATAATGCAAACAGTAATAATGAACCACTCATCAAGCGATGCAGGTAAACATCCCAAGTCCAATTCAGCCAGAAATTACGTACAGCCTCCAACAGAGCGTAAAACCCCAAAAAAGCTGCTGTAGTGTCCCAACGTCCGATACGATGCAAAATCATGCCGCCAGTACCCACAAATAGAAATGCATACCACCAGTCTTCACCCCATTGTCCTGGAGAAACCCAAGCGTCGGGAGTTAGTACTAATGCTGAAATAATTCCGAAATTGGCGGGATTGAAAAAATGTTTATCCTCAAACTTGAAAATAAACTTACTAGCGATCGCACAAGCAGCAGCAACAAACATCGTTGTGGGATAATCGGCTCGTAAAAGTAAACTGATCCCCAAGGATGTAATTAAAGGACTGCGAATATTGATTTTATGTTCAAAATATTCTTTATTTTCTTGGTCATCTGCTTTTGACCAATGATTTACGATAAATGTTAAAAGCGATTGCATAACCAAACTGGTCGCAATTGTAACAACAATCATCGAGGGTCGCAGCGTCCAATCTCTCGTACCTATACCTAAAATAAGGAATAGAGAAAGATAAAGTATTTGATAGTCTCGTATATCTTTAAACAACATTACCCGTTTAGTCCGGGATTACTCCTAAATTTATTCCAATCTAAACGAGAAATTAGAAAATTGCTTAGATGGTTACAAAATTTGTTACGAATCATATGAGAACTGTGAAGATAAAAGAATGTTACTCGTTCCCATCCGGCTGGGAATGTAATTCCGGAGGCTCTGCCTCCAGTCAAATCAGGAGGCAGAGCCTCTAAAATGGCATTACAAGGCAGAGCCTTGTAACGAGTAATCTAAAATCCAAAATTTCCAAATGCAGCTTTATCCCTTATTCCCGCTTTTGTATCCAATTCTCAAATCGAGTTTTCCTAAATGTCTTTGGAGGGGTAATCCTAATTCCAGAACTATCGCTCTCACTTTCGATGATGGTCCGCATCCGCAATACACGCCGCAATTACTCAAAGTTTTAGATTATTATCAAATAAGAGCAAGTTTTTTTTGGTTGGGTGTTTGTGTTGAACGTGCGCCACATATAGCTCAACAAGTTCATTCTCGCGGACACTGGATTGGATTACATGGCTATTCGCATCACAATTTTCCCCTACTTTCCCCAACCGAACTCAAGCAAAGTTTGGAAAAAACCCAAGCTGCTATTTACAAGGCTTGTAATTTACCACCGGAAAAAGTACGCGATATCCGACCGCCAAATGGTTTATTTACTCCTCAAACTTTACAACTATTCGATCGGTGGAATTACCGTCCCGTAATGTGGAGCGTTGTACCGGAAGATTGGGTAAATCCGGGAGTACCCAAAGTTGTCAATCGAGTTATGGATGACTTAGAAAATGGCTCTTTGATCGTATTGCACGACGGCGCTTGTGGCGGACAGAACGTAGCTGAAGTAGCACAAATTATCATCCCAAAGCTGTTGGAGCAGGGTTACTCATTTGTGACGATAGATACTTTATGGGAATCAGTGAGCAGTGAGCAGTGAGCAGTAACCAGTTACCAATTAATTGTTTATTGTTCATTGGTAATTGCTTCCTCGGCTTCCTTGACTTCCTGTGCTTCCTCTTCGTCGGTACCTAATAAATTATGTATTTCTTGCAAGGAAGCAGGTTTTGATGGTGCTTCTTCTGTTCGTTCACTTTGGTTGAGTTCAATCAAATCTTCTACTTTGCAATTAAGAGCTTTACAGAATTTTACTATTCTTTCAATATGGTCTGTACCCGTTCTGCCGCTCTCCCAGTTTTGGATGGTGCTTTCTGTCACGCCTACCAGACGAGACAACTCAAGCTGGGTTAAACCCGCCTTTTCACGAAGTAAAGCTATCCTTGGTTTTGGTTTCTGTTTCACGATCGCTAGCGCTGTTGTCGTCTATAGCCGTACATCCTAACATCAAAAAATTTCAACGCCCAACTTTTTTACCCAAAGACTTGACACCCCTAAGTTCTTTGGGTAAACTATTTATGTATAGAGTTTTAATTCTATATATTAGTTGTTCGCAGTGGATCTGAGTCTCTGTTAACTAGTAGCTAATTAAAGAAGATTTATTTCCCAAAGAAAAATTCGGAGAAATCCGGAATAAACAAATTGAATTCTGTAGCTCAGTATATCCCACAAGAGAAAATACAAACTTTAAAAAAACGGTACTGGGTTCTTAATAAACACCCATATAAACTTTAAAGAATGTACATTTTCTGGGTAACAACACATAAGATACAACACAACACACAACACAATTACACGAGGAAAATATCATGTTTAAGAAGTATGCCGCTTTTGGTTTGTTGGCTGCTGGTTTAATGGTTGCACCTGGTGCGGCTTTGGCTGATTCTCAATCTCAGAATAACAATCAAAATACCATCCAAGAAGGAACTGCGATCGGCGGTAGTGTAAATGCTCAGAGTTCTGAATCCCTCAACATTCAAGAGCAAATTAAAAACCGTCGCGATAGTATCGGTCGCAGTCGTGGTGGTTACGGTCGTTTTCCTCGCCCTAGCTTTTGCGGTGGTAGCTATAACGGACAGTCCCAAAACTCTTCTCAGGGAACAGTTCAAAGCGGTGCGGCTGTAGATTATTCTGACAATGCTCAATCTAACAGCAATGTTAACGACCAAAAGCAAGTTGCAAATAATAGCCGCGCTTGCCGGTAACAGTTAACAGTTAACAGTTAACAGTTAGCAGTTAACAAATAAAACAGGGGCTTTGCATATATACATCAAAGCCACCTCAATTCAACAACACACAACACAATTACACGAGGAAAATATCATGTTTAAGAAGTATGCCGCTTTTGGTTTGTTGGCTGCTGGTTTAATGGTTGCACCTGGTGCGGCTTTGGCTGATTCTCAATCTCAGAATAACAATCAACATACTATCCAAGAAGGCACTGCGATCGGCGGTAGCACCAACGCTCAAAGTTCTGAATCTCTCAACATTCAAGAGCAAATTCAAAACCGTCGCGATAGTATCGGTCGCAGTCGTGGTGGTTACGGTCGTTTTCCTCGCCCTAGCTACTGCGGTGGTAGCTATAACGGACAATCCCAAAACTCTTCTCAGGGAACAGTTCAAAGCGGTGCGGCTGTAGATTATTCTGACAATGCTCAATCTGGTAGCAGCGTTAACGATCAAAAGCAAGTTGCGAATAATAGCCGCGCTTGCCGGTAACACTTAACAGTTAACAGTTAGCAAATAAAACAGGGGCTTTGCATATATACATCAAAGCCACCTCAATTCAACAACACACAACACAATTACACGAGGAAAATATCATGTTTAAGAAGTATGCCGCTTTTGGTTTGTTGGCTGCTGGTTTAATGGTTGCACCTGGTGCGGCTTTGGCTGATTCTCAATCTCAGAATAACAACCAGAACACCATCCAAGAAGGAACTGCGATCGGCGGTAGCACCAACGCTCAAAGTGCTGAATCTCTCAACATTCAAGAGCAAATTCAAAACCGTCGCGATCGCGTTGGTGGTCGTCGTGGTGGTTACGGTCGTTTTTCTCGCCCTAGCTTTTGCGGTGGTAGCTATAACGGACAGTCCCAAAACTCTTCTCAGGGAACAGTTCAAAGCGGTGCGGCTGTAGACGGTTCAGTTAACGCTCAATCTAACAGCAATGTTAACGATCAAAAGCAAGTTGCGAATAATAGCCGCGCTTGTCGTTAATTTCCGTTTGAATCAAGGGTGATGCCTACTTAATAAAAATGGGCATCACCAATTCACCAGTTTTAAACAATATACAATTTGAGGTCAATCAAAATGTTTAACAAGTATGCCGCTTTCGGCTTATTGGCTGCTGGTATAATGATTGCTCCCAGTACGGCTTTTGCAGATTCTCAAAGACAAGAAACCGTACAAATTACTACCCAAGAAGGTGCGGCGATCGGCGGTAGTGTAAACGCTCAAAGCTCAGACAGTTTAAATATCCAAAACCAAGTTCGATTGCGTCAACGTCGTGCTTACAAGCGTTTGGGCTACTGTCCCGGTAGCTACAGTACTCAGTCACAAACCTCTACTCAAGCATCTACTCAAAATGGTATTGGTATAGACTACTCTGACAATGTTCAAGCAAATAGTAGCGTTAGCGAACAAAAGCAAATGGTAGTAAGTAGTACTGGTTGCTCCCGCTAATTCGTTTTTCTACAAATTGGCTTGTAGAGACGCAAGGGTTTCGCGTCTCTACATTGAAAAATTTACTTTCTAAAAATTACAACACACAACACGCAACACTAATTAGGTCTATAAAGATGATCGAGAAAATTTTTACCTTCGGTTTATTAGCTGCTACCTTGATTGTTGCACCAAACGCAGCATTTGCAGGACAAGGCGCGACTCAAGAGATAAACCAAGAAGCTACTGTAATTGGTTCTGGTAGTCGAATTATTCAAAATGGTAGACAGGTAAGCATCCAGCGTCAAGAAAGAATGGGTCCTCGCAACCGCAGATGTGGTACAGATTCCCAGTCACAGCATTCAAATCAACGGATCGATCAAAATGCTGTTGCTGTTGATAGCGGTGTTGTTGACCAAAATGCCAGCCAGGTAAACATCCAGCGTCAACTCCTAATGGGTTCTAGGTACTGTTACTAAACATCAAAGTGTCTGCGTGAGGACGGGTATTACTTAATTCTGGTTTTGCTGATTTTCTTATTCACCGCTTGCGGTGGGGTTCATCACTATAAAAATCAGTTTCTACTACGAGAGGTTCTCATGTCCACCAAACAAACGATTTCAATTCTTGCATTATCTTTATTGATGGCATTACCAGCCGGAATTGCTAGTGCGCGAGAAATTCAAGTACAAAACGGCAATTCCAGGGTAACAATCGATCGCAATGGCGACATTAACATCAAAAATAGTCGCAGAATCCGATCCTACCGTCGTCGCCTCCGCCGTAATGGAGCAAGCGTTCCATCCGCAAGCGTTTATCGGCAAACTATAAGGAATAGAGGTAATTGCACAACCTCCCGCAGTACTCATAAAAGTGGTTCTGGCAGAAATCGTTCTTATGTTCGTACCAGAACAACAACCTGTCAATAATTAAGGATGCAATTATGAAGCTGAAATTACTTTCCATAAGCTTATTTTCAATAACTACTGTTTCTTCTTTTTTTGTTCCTTCTTTGAGCAATAAAGCATTAGCGGGATGTAACGCGATTGATGTAAACGTTCAAGTGTCAATCGATGATTCACCAAGAGGAAGACAAAGAAACAATGTAAGTCAAGAATTTGGCAATAACTGTAAAGGTAGCGTTGGTGCTACTGCTGTTAGTACATCAACCCAAGTTTGCAATTCTTCTAAGTGCGAACAAAAACGCACCAGCAGGCAGCGAGTTGATGGCGATCCAAATCGTCGCACTGGGGTAAATACTAATAATATTGGTATTAAAATCGATATTCCGGTACACGTAAGAAAGCCTAAAAAACCTAACCTTCCTTCTTTTAGACGGTAATATTTTTTTGCTAAGGATTAATAATTGTCTCCTTTATAGGGGACTTTTCTATTTTTAGAATACGATGTTAAAACCTGTCAAATCGCTTTCATCTCCGGGATAAATCCATGAAGTTTTACGATTAGTGATTAAAAAAAGATTATGAAAAGAATAATTTTTCTTGTATGCGGTGCCGTACTGTTTACAATTTCAGCAGCTTTTGCAAATAATTTTGTTAATAATAATCAAACTATTCTTACACAATCGGACATCAATAATATGCAGGATAATACAAGTAGTTCCACCACATTTACCAGCAATTCTTCGGGATATCAACGTGGCAGAGTTAGTTTGAGTGCTGCGAATCTATCACAACCACATATACTGAAGATTGAAACTTCAGCAACCCAGCTAAATGGCAAAATAATTGTAAATGGAAAAGTAGTTAAAAATTTGAACGATAAAACCACTGAGATTGATTTGTCGCCTTATTTATCAGGTGGGGAGCATAAAGTCGAAATATCTGCAAATTACGCTCCTGCGACATCTTCAATAAAAGTTGAATTGAATGCTCCAAATAGCAATGTTACTCAGCAAACTAGCGGTAATGGTATTTTAAATTACCAATTAAGTATCTCGGTGCGCTAGCTATTTAAGGTTCCGAATGCTTATATAAAAACGGAAAACGACTTCGGCTTTAATCTATCTACTGGTGTGAATACTTTAGATACTTCCAATATGACGGTTTATCTCGGAATTATTTTTCAACCGGGACGAACGGAAGATTGTATTTTGAGAATGTCTGGTTTACGCAAAGAAACAGAAATATTTGAAACTCAAAAGAAAATCATGGAGGGTAATTTAACATTATTGCAAAAGCAAATTCAATTCAATTCTATTCGTTTAGAACGCTTGCAGAAATCGTCTAATTCTTCCAATAATAGGGAACAATAAACTAAATAAGCTGTTCTATTTGCAACTGACTTTCTAAATTAGCGCGTATCCATAATTCTGCCATAGACCAAACCAAAAATTTATCTGATACTTCGGCAAAATCATCATGTTTATGAGTCACAATTGCATCTAGTTGTTGATAGCTAGCGCAAATAATTTCAACAGCAGATTCAAAATCTTTAATGGGTGAGAAACGCGCTTGCTGCAAAATACTTTGATTTACGGAGCAAATCTTGATTTTTTGCTGCAACCAATTGATTACCATTTCCGCAATTTTCGTATTTTGTAAATGATTGAGATAAGTATATATTTTCTCCCATCCAACATCTGTGATATACATCTGAATCCAAGGATTGACTTTATCTAATAAATCCCTAACATCTGTTACGGTATTACGATTCATCAAAGCCTCCAAAATTAGGTCTGCATCAACTAAAATCCTAATCACTTTTAATCTCCCCGATAAAAGGTTATATATCGCAGTTAATGAGAATATGAACTTCAAATCTCATTAGTGCAATATGAATAGTTGTATATACAAATTACTTATCTTGTTTTTCTGATTTTCTACAAATTATTTAGCAATAAAATTATTGATATGAAGTTATTGACAAAAATTTTAAATTATGAATTGATTAAACAATGCTTTTTTATGTGACGACAAATATATGGAGTGGTTCCATTTTTTTTTATCACAATTTATGTTGAAATAATTCCCTCAACTCCATTAAAAAGGGGGCGATCGCATCAGTAATGTTAAGCTTAATTCAATCAAATTAATTTCATTTCTAAAATAATTTAAAATATCTATCTAAAAGTAGATGATTTATGATGATTTATATTTATCTATCTTTAAGTAACAAATAATAAAGTTGTCCGTTACTTACCGTTACCCCAGCGCGATCGCCAGCAATTTTTCCAGTTCCCAGGAAGTAATCGACTCTACCCGCGCCTTTGATGGCACCACCTGCATCTTGGTCTAAAACGTAACGGCTGACGGTACGATGTTTCATGTCACCGCTGTCTGTGGCAAAGGGAAAGTGACCGCGTATCAAGGCTAATGCGCCGGGAGGCATTAAGGATTTATCTGTAGCAATTGAACGATCGGGGCTTAACCCTACTTGGATGGAACCTTGTGCTGGGGCACCTTTATTCTCCTGGAAAAAGACAAAACTAGGATCGCGAGGAATATAAACGTCTAATTTTTTGGGGTCTTTTTCAAAGTATTCTAAAATAGTCGGCATTGTGACACCGCTTGATGGTAATTCACCGTCATCGATTAAGGCTTTTCCAATGCTTTTGTAATTATGAGCGACATTTCCAGCAAAACCGACGCTTGTTTGAGTACCATCGAGCAGTCGCAATTTAGCTGAACCTTGAATTTGCATCATATACGGTTCGAGACGGGATTTAAACCAAAATAACTCTAAGCCTTTCAATTTTCCTTTTTCACCTTGCAAACCATCAGCACCTTCGAGATCCAAACGTGTAGGATGTGGTCTTTCCCAATCTTTTAAATCGGGGGGTATAGAGTAGATAGGATAGCGGTATTCTGCTGTTTGTTCGCGACTGGCAATATAAAGCGGCTCGAAATAAGCGGTAAATAAGACTTTTCCTTTATTGTCGTTGCCTACCGATTGATAAAAAACAAACTCTTCGGCAACAGCTTGATTTAATTCTGCTGCGGATTTAGATGACATCAGCAATTGACGAAACCTTTGTAAACTCTTGATTACTCTTTCTCTATCGATTCCAGGTACCGAATATCTTTTATAAGTATTTTCAGCCCCTTTAGTTTGTAAATATCCCAAACTATTATCTATAGAACTTAAAAGAATTTTTCTATCTGCTTGCTGGCTATTTTCTGCCCATATTTGCTCGTCAAAACAAGAAGTATCGCCTTCACAACAAGGAAAAGGCGCTTTTTTAATTGGAATTAGTGGTGTTGCTGGCTTTTGAGTTGGAATCGACACTGATAATTGCCACCGTTTTAATTGACACTCTAAAGGACTAAGTAATAAACGTCCGAGAGGGGTAACGGTTATTAATAAAGCGGCTACGGGTAAAGCGACAGGAATTATGGCAAGTGACTTTTTCATTCGCAATCGTCAAAATATAGAAAATTACAAATTCCAAGTATTAAAGCAGGTTAAAGGTTAAAGGTCAAAGGTTATTTTAGGTCTGCATGTTTTTGGTTAAAGGTTTCCAATTACCAATTCCCAATTACCATTCACCGGAGGTGGGAGGTAGCCCCATGCCCATCTTACTCATTCATATTACGATAAGTTGCTACAGCAGAAGGAGAAATACGATTGAGATAGCGGAAAATCCAGTATTTGAAAATAGTATCTAAAATTACGGGGAAAGTGGCAATAAATAAGAATATAAAGTCGTGATTTGCTGGTAAACCCCAATGATGGGATACACCTTCAAGAATCACTTCCCAACCGTGAGGTGAGTGAAATCCTACAAATATATCAGTAAATAGAATAATAATAAATGCTTTGGCACTGTCGCTTAAACCATACACAACATAATCAAAAAATTCTTTGAGAACGGCGATTTCTTTTTTACTAAATACCAAAAACCAGATAAATACAAACACGGAAATTATGTCAGCAAAAACGTTTTTAATTGCATTTCCGCTCATAATCCGATATTCTTCGGCAATTTCAAATGCTTTTACTTTTACTTCTTCTTCTATTCTTTCTTCCATTTCTCGTGAAGAAAGCGTAGGTGCATTATTATTAATTAAAGCTTGAAACTTAATCTTTTCTTCAAATCTTTCTAGCTCTGATAGCGCTTCCTCTTCCATTTCATAATTAACAAACAAATTAGTCTCATCGTTACCTCTAAAATGTTCGACAATTGGACTAACTAAAAGAGCTTTTGATAGTTGATGGCTTAAAATAGGTACTATAATTAACAATAATAAAAATCGCACCGATATAATAGTTCTTCTTTGAGACTTGCGGAATTTATCCACAATATCTTGCTCGGCGTTGGGATCTAATTCAACTTGCAAACGATTGAATGTATTGAAAATTGAACGAGGTAATACTCCCGTGCTGTTTACCTTGCCTTTTGGCTGGTTAGGCGATTTGTTTTTTGCTGCATCTGCCGTTTTTGCTTGAACTACTTGCGATTCAATTCTTGGTATAATCTGGGAATATTCATTGTTATTTGGATTAGTAGTTTGAGTCGGAAATTCAACCGCCGATTCAGGTAAATTTTCTTCTACAATTGGGATGGTATATTTTGCAGTTATTTCATCAATATATCTTAATTTTTCTAAAATCAATTCGGAATTAAGATATTCAACCTCAAATTTGTTGGCTTCTTTTATGTTTGATTCGTTGAGGAAATAGCGAGTAGCTTTAAACTCTGTCAACCTCATCCGAATGATTCTTAAAAGTTTTCTCAGGTCAGTTTCAAAATAATCTATTACACTGCTGCTATAATCAACAGAATTTATATCTATTTTTTTACCATTGAAATGTTCATCTTCTATTGCCTTAATTTGTAATGCTGCTTGATAAGCTTCATCCAAAGAGCGTTCCGGGGTTCGTAAGTACCACTGGTAAACTTTTACTAAATATGAGTAAATTTTTTGGGTAACAGCAAAGTTGTTCATTTTAAATAGTCATCTAGCTTTTTTGTGGTTCTTAAAAGAGGCGTTAACGCTGTTAGATATCTTAACAAAATCATCTGGAGACAGATTGTGCTAAATAATTCTCTTTGGATTGTAGGTCCTAGCCGTAGTGGTAAGACTCAACGTTTGGTACAGCAATTTTGTATTTGGGTAAACAATTACGATCCGAATCAAGAGACATTTTATACTAATAACCCGCTGCAAAAAAATAGCCCTAGCATACCAAAAAGCCTGTATCCTCAAAATAACGAACTCGGAGTTTTGGTGTTTGCTGCAAATGGGGATAATCGCCGAGAATTAGCAGATAAAATAGTTACTGCTACTTGGGGAAAATATCCGCTGATAGCTAAAACACCTTTAGGTTTTTTTCAAGATGAGGTGATTTTATTTTGGCCCCTGCTGATAGAATCTTTGAAAATCAAAGCACAATTTCCGGTGAGATTGCGTCCTGAAACCGAACAAGAATTAGCAACTAAGCTGTGGCGATCGCGACTGAATGAAGAAATTTTGCGTAGTGTCGGGATGAATGAGTCTCGTTTAGTACGCCGTATCCTTGATTTACTGCAATTAGCAGCTTTAAGTGGAACACCATGCGAAGATATTCCCTATATTTTGACCAAAGTCATATCGCAACAAGATAATTTTACTAATTTAGAGCCAGATACGATCGGCTCTTTATTATTAGATTGGCGTAACTGGTGTTTAGATAAGGGCTTTTTAACCTACGGAATAATTACCGAACTTTACGGACAACATTTGTTATCGGACGAAATTTATCTTTCGCGATTAAAAAAACGCTATCAAGCAGTTTTAGCGGATGATGTACAGGATTATCCCGCACTGATGCGTCAATTATTTGAGTTAATTCTCGATGGTGGTGTGGGAGCGTTTAGCTATAACCCCGATGGTATAGTGCGTTTGGGATTGGGAGCAGATCCAAATTATATGTCCGGGTTAGCAGAAAATTGTCAGATCGAGACTTTGACTCAATCGCCCATTTTATCCTTATCCGATATGCTCTCGAACTCAATGGTGCAGTTAGTAAGCGAACCAATGACGCAAATGAGTTTACCTTCTACCGTAAAATCAATTCAAACCACTTCCCGCGCTTCATTATTGCAAGAAACCGCACAGACAATAATCGAAACAGTGAAATCCGGGATAGTAGAGCCAAAAGAAATAGCGATAATTGCCCCCGGTTTAGATGCGATCGCTCGTTATTCTTTGATCGGAATGTTTGCTAAAGCGGGAATTCGGGTTGATTCGCTGCAAGATAAACGTCCTTTGATAAGTTCGCCGCTTATCCGCGCTTTACTAACTTTACTAACCTTAGTGTATCCGGGTTTGGGGCGTTTGGTAGATCGAGATGCGATCGCGGAGATGTTGGTAGTACTGAGTCGAAAACCCGATAATAATGATTATATCGATCCGGTACGCGCTGGGTTAATCGCAGATTATTGTTTTCAACCGCATCCAGAAAATCCCAACTTACTAACTGTCGATACATTTGAAAGGTGGGATAGATTGGGTTACGCTGCCACAACCGCCTATGGAAACATATTAAAGTGGTTAGAGCAAGAGCGATCGAATTACGAAAAACGTTTAATTCCCACTCCTGTTTCCTTTTTATATAGTGCCATTGAATATTTCATGTCTGACGTGGGCTATTCCAACTACGAACAACTCGCCACACTGCGGCAATTACTAGAAACCGCCCAACATTACTGGGAAATTGATACTAGATTAAATCAGTATGCTTTTAGTAATAAGTCTTTAGTAGATGAGCAGGAAAGGGAAGGATTAGAAAAACAAGATAAAACAAAAACCATCGCTGAATTCATCGCCTTACTGCGCCAGGGAACCGTCACCGCCAGCCCTTATCCCATACGCCCCATCGGACCGTTAGCAAACGCGGTAACATTAGCGACAATCTTTCAATATCGTTCCTTGCGCCATTCCCATCGCTGGCATTTTTGGTTAGATGCAGGTTCGCCATTGTGGACAAAAGGAGGTGCAGCAACCTTATATGGTTCGATGTTTTTTCTGCAAGATAGATTTGCTCAACCTTGGAGTGCAGAAGATGAAACCTTAGCCGAAGACGAGCGATTAGAAAGAATTATTGCGGATTTATTAGCTCGCGTATCCGACAAAATTTACTTGTGTCACAGCGAGTTAGCAGTAAACGGACAAGAGCAGCTTGGTTCGTTATTGCCTTTGGTGAATGCTTGCGTGGGAGTGGAGAGTGAGGAGTGAGGAGTTAGGAGTTAGGAGTTAGGAATTAACAATATTGTAGGGTGTGTGACGCAAATTATAACGATCGAGTTAAACAAAAAATTTTGTAGCGTCACGCACCATGAAGTTGTGAATTAACGATGAATTAATTAACGATGGTAGGTTGGGTTGAAGAACGAAAGCCAACATTTCGTGGTGATGAAAAATTTTGAAACTTCGCTCATACCTACCGTCGTATGCAATTCCCAGGAACCAATTAGCATAAGTCCATTAAAATGGACTGAAGAAGTTATTCATATTTGATAATAAATAAACTGAATTATGAATTATTTAGAATGGAATTTGCATAGGTCAGACAAAGCAGATTTATACGATCCAATAGGAAATATTCAGATTTCAGGAGATGAAGGAATTATTATAAAAGATTATATATATCTCGATAATTTTTTTGAAGCTTTTGTGGAGGGAGTTGAACGTATGAAAACAGAAGATGTAGTAAGAGCAGACACAATAGTTGAACCTAACGATCTTATTTTTAGCTGTAAAAACAACCTACTTGAAATAGAATATGGAAGTCAGAAAACAATTATTTTGAATAAATATCAATTTATAGAAGAAGTTAAAACTGCTGTTATCAAATTAATAGAGAAATTAGATGAATTCGCAGATAGTGCAAAACAAAGGAGAGAACTTGTTAAATTACGAGGTTTTTTAAAACAAGATGTTTAAATCTGCTCAAATGCGGCGATTACCTGCTGTAATTCTAAAGCTTCAGAATCACTTAAAATTCCAGCAAACTTCGCTAAAGGATGTTCCTGTTGCGCGATCGCATCCGCTTCTGGTAACTGACGTAGAAAACTAGAAATCGCTTCAGTTAGGGAAAGTTGTTGCTGCTGCGCCCAACGTTCTGCTTTTTGAAGCAAAGATTCATCTAGTTCTAATGTAATTTTAGTGGTCATAACTGTGAATGGGTTTAAGTTCTTTAATTTTACCCTTTGCGATTAGGGGAATGCCTTTATAGTTTTAAGTTTCGTAGGATATTTGAGATAATAAAATTTTGTTATTCTCATAATCATTATATACATATGCAGCGCCTACCTATCACTGTATTAGGATGGTCATTTGATAATTTAATAGCTTTAATATTTATTGGTAATAAAATAGATTTGGACTTAGGGTTGCCACCATTAAAAGAAATCAGTATAGAAAAATATCCAGAAGTTAGAGGACGTGTAATAGCTTTCAATACAGCCGTTCGTTTTGATAGAAGTGTAGAATTAGTTTTATCTGCTGAGGATATTAACGTACTTTATGCAGAAGTTAATCTTGAATATTTAAGAAGACCTGTAAAATACAAAGCTTTTGAGGCATTTAATTGCTTTGATATTCAAAATAACGAAATTATTTTTCACATCTAATAATACTCTTTTGAGTCAACGAGCGGTTAAATTTGAGATAGAAAACGGTCAAGTTGTTGAATATCGTAGATTCATAAGCTCATTTAACAAAAATATTGATAACTCGGAATATAAGCTTAGTCAAAAGGGTTTTTCATCCGGTATTATTCATTTTATTATTGCTTCAAAAACCCCAGATAATCGAAATTCACTACAATCAATAAGAGAACAAATCGGAAAAGAAGCAAATCCTATTATCAAAAAGTTAAAGTCAATTCGAGTAAGGGATAACAAATTGATATTACAATCATGAATATTGCAGAAAAATTGAATGAATTCTGTATGTTTGATGCTCCCAGTGTAACAAAGTTCCACCCAACCTAAAAACTAAAATATTAGGTTCGTAGTAAGGACTTCAGTCCTTCTCTTTCGCGTTAGATAGTGCTTAAGAGAGCGATAAATCGCTTACTACGAACTAAAATTTACGTGCTGATTTTTGGTTTCTGGTAATAACCTAAAACTTTTTTCACATAATCAGCAGTAAAACCACTATTGCAGCCTTTGTATTCACCAGTCATCCACCAACAAGCTGTACGACGCACGGCTTCTGTTTGATTATTATTTGTAGCTGCTAATTGTCCTTTTAATTCTCGTTGGGTGACACAACTAACGACTTGACGAGCTAATTGAGCATTCTTTTCAAACTCTGCTGGTGTAACTTCTTTTTTCAAACAAAATTTTGACCAAGCTTTCAAAGTTTCTGGTTTAACTTGCCATTCGCTGTAATATCCATCATTTACTTTCCCTGTTTTTGGTGCAGCCAATCGCAATGCTTCTACCATTGCTGAAACTTGAGTATTCAAGGATTGCTGTTGTGCTTGTGCCGTCATGGGTAACAGCCCCAAAGTAACAATTACACCACTGAGTAGAAATTTCATCGCATTCACCGTAGACAAACACGGACAAGGATACAACATTATCTTGAGATTCTCATCTACCGAAAATCATAGGTGATGTCTGTAACAATTGCTTCGATCGGATGATGTCCGTGTTTCCGTACTTAAGGGGCTATTCGATTGAGGGTTAACAAATTGATATTACAATCGTAAATATTAGGTTCGTAGTAAGGACTTCAGTCCTTCTCTTTCGCGTTAGATAGTGCTTAAGAGAGCGATAAATCGCTTACTACGAACTAAAAATTACTTCACCGATCGAGTCATTAAAGTGTCATCTGTAATGATGTTTTCTGCAATTTTAATGGTTTATAGATATCTTTAATACTTCCGATTACCAATTACCCATAAATGTAAAACCCCTCTCTTGATTCTTAGAGAAGGGTTTTGTTAACTTTTTAAGTTTAAGAAATTAAGAAATTTGGAATAAGAAACCTACCAATTCTCCTTTACCCATACTTATGCGATCGCCAGGGCGCAAGCGGTGACGATTTCCGGGTAGCAAGGACATTCCGTTAACGTAGGTACCGTTGGAACTTCCTACATCTTCGATATAGTAAGCGTCTCCTTCAACTCGAATATCGGCATGAATCCGCGAAACAACTTCCGAGTTTTCAAATCCAGAAATGTCAATATCTGGGGGAACTCGATCGTTTGCTTTACCAATATGAATTACGGAAAGATTTTGCGGTAGTTCAATTTGTGTATCGCTTTTAACATGAATCAAGCGAGCGCTTACCTGCTGCAATTGAGTTCTAGAAGGAGAACTTGCTGCGGGTGGAGGTGCGGGTGCGGGTGCAGTTTCCGGTTCTGTTTCAGGCTCCGGTTCTGTTGTTAAATCTGGTAATGCCTCAAAAAAGGAAGCTTCTTCCTCTTCAACTGATGCGGGTGCAGGTTCGGCAACGTTAACCGGGGGTGGTGTAACTGCTGGAAGTGGAGTTGCTATTTCTTGTTCTCCACTTTCGGGTTCGGATGGCATAGTTGGTGGAGGACTAACTTCGGTGGATGGTGGTTCAAATCCTTGGGGAACTGCTACTGCTGTTGGTGGTAAAGAAGAAGCTTCTTCCTGATTCACGTTAACAGTTGGTGGATCGCCCAAAGATGGTACCTCTACTGGAGTATCGGGAGCAACGGTTGGTTCTACTCCGGGAAGAGAGCGTAAATTGTAACCACACTGTCCGCAAAAAGACGCATCTGCTTGCACGGTTGCCCCGCAGCCCGGACAGCTAGTAGTTGCCGGTAGGGGGGTATAGCAAGCTTCGCATTGGACAGCGCCATCTGGGTTGGGATGATTGCAGTTCGGGCAGACAATCATGGAATTAAACCTTTTCTCAAGTTCATCGTAAAATAGTGCTGGCAAGCAGACAAGCATCTGTGACTCAATTTAGGATTTAGGATTTAGGATTTTCCGCATCAATTGCAGGAGCAGGGCTTGAAGATTTTGGATTGTTAAAACTAGGGGCTTGAAACCATTCGTAATTTAATCCAAAATCTGGAGCAGGAAAGTTTTGGGGGAAGAACATCTACACCCCAAACTTTCCGCAAAATCTAAAATCTAAAATTTTTCGGTCGCTTTTGATTTTAACAATTACTTACAATTTCGCCGTTAAACTTTGATTTCCGCACCAGCAGCCCGATCTAAAAGCCACCAAAGTTCTTTTTGGGGTTGAATCAAACGAGAAGGATAAGTAGTGGACGATGCCGTTGGTGCGAAAACTTGAGCTAAAGCTGGTCTTTTATTCTCACCAGCTACCAAAAATATGACGCATTCAGCCGCGTTAATAAATGGATAAGTAAAACTAAGACGGATCGAACTATCTTTGTTGCCTACTGTAACTAGCTTATCGGTAACTTTCAATGCTTCTGTGTTAGGAAACAAAGACGCAGTATGAGCATCGTCGCCCATTCCCAGCAAAATCACATCAATTGCCGGAAATTCTCCTGGTTTTGCATCAAACAATTTCCGTAAATCTTGTTCGTACAGTGCCGCAGCTTCAGCAGGATCGGGTGCATCCGTAGGCATCGCGTGAATATTATAGGCAGGAATATCAACTTTATCCAGCCATGCACTACGCGCCATCAACTGATTGCTATCGGCATGATCTGCTGCAACATAACGTTCGTCACCCCATAGTACATGAATTTTATCCCAAGGCAGTTGTTGCTTACCCAATGCTTCATACAACGGTTTGGGAGTGCTACCACCAGACAACGCAATAGTGAAACGTCCGCGTTGTTGAATAGCAGTTTCTACTTTCGACAAAATTAGGGAAAGCGCCCGCTCTACCACCGCTTTCTTATCCACTAATACTTCAACTTTTTTATTCATCAGCTAAAACAACCTAGCTCACTTCTGGGATAACCATACCGTTGATATTGTAATTCTGCTTTCTACTTGTGGAACTTTTAATAATGGGAATTGGGCATTGGGAGAGGGGGAGATGGGGAGATGGTAAGCCCAAAACGTGCGGAGGAACACGACCGTTGAGAGAAGTGGCGCAACCCGTTCACGCGGAGCGTGCGGCGAGCGGGGGGGATGGGGAGATAGGGAGAGGGGGAGACAAGGGGACAAAAGGACAAGAGGTTAGTAGTGCGAGCAAGCATCTTGCGATCTATCATATGAGCGCTTAATAACAAGCGCCTTTAAAAAAGGGGATAAGAGGTTAGTAGTGCAAGCAAGCATCTTACGATCTTGTATCGAGCGAGCAAGATGCTCGCACTACTTATGGTTTTATATTTCTAATTACAATCTCCCCATCCCCCCATCTCCCCATCTCCCCTCTACCCTGCAAATATCTCCCCCCACTGCGGTATAGCTTCTCTTTGCGTGGCTAATAGTTGCTCGATGCCTTTTTCGGCACAATCTAATAAGCTATTTAATTGAGTACGGCTAAAACTACCTTCTTCTGCTGTTCCTTGAACTTCGATGATTCCTTGATTTTGATTCATCACTACGTTGAAATCTACATCAGCAGCAACGTCTTCGGGATAGTTTAAATCTAAAAATGCTTCTCCTTCTAGTAAACCTACAGAAACTGCGGCGATTTGTCCGATTATTGGCGATCGCTCTAAAACACCTTCATCGATCAATTTAGAAATGGCGATCGCTAATGCCACAAATCCCCCGGTGATGGCTGTGGTGCGGGTTCCAGCGTCGGCTTGCAGTACGTCTGCATCTACCGTCAAAGTACGTTCTCCCAAGGCTTCAAAATCTAAAGCGGCTCTTAAACTGCGTCCTATCAAACGCTGAATTTCTTGAGTTCTCCCCGATAATTTCATGGTTTCTCTTTGGTGTCGCTGTTGAGTTGCTCCGGGCAACATTCGATACTCGGCTGTTAACCAACCTTTACCGCTATCCATGAGAAATCTGGGTACTCCTTCGTTAACGCTAACGGTACAAAGCACTTGAGTTTCACCACACTTTGCCAGAACCGAACCAGCAGCATAACGTGTAAAATCTTTTACAAAAATAACAGGACGAAGTTCGTCAGCCTTTCTACCATCCGGACGCTGCCACACCATTGGGATTCCCTCAATTTTCTCATAATGTTATCAGTGAACAGTTAACAGTTAGCAGTTACCAGTTAAGTTTTTTTACTTTTTCAGCATTTATACATCTGATGGAAGCGCAGGATATGACGAAGGACGATTTAGTAGAAGTTTTTGATTAAATATTTATAAGTATCTCCTTAACTACTGAATTTGATAAATTTATCCAAAGTCAAGTTGAAAGTGGTAAATATACTTCGATCTCTATATGCGATGAAGCACTATATGATTAGTAGAAAATTATCCGCTAACAAATATCATGCACGTAATTAGTCGCAAAATCCTGCGAGAATATTGTGAGGTACACGCGGATTCTTGTGATGCGCTTTATGATTGGTATAGGGTAGCTACTAAAGCTGAATGGAAAAATCTTATTGATATTCAAATGATTTATCCAAAGGCTGAAGCTGTTGGCAATTTTACTGTATTTAATATAAAAGGAAACAACTACCGTTTAATAGTAGATATTATTTATTCTAGCCAGAGAATCTATATTAAATATGTTCTGACTCACGCTGAATACGATAAGGATAAATGGAAAAATGACCCGTACTTTTAATGCTGAATCTTATGGTCAATTATTAGCTAAGTATCAACCAAAAACAATTGCGACAGAAGAAGAGAATGACCAAGCTATAGCTCTGGCTGAAGAATTAGAGCATCGTCCGAATAAAACGCCGGAAGAAGAAACGCTTTTAGAACTTTTGATAATACTAATTGAAAAATTTGAAGAAGTTCATTATCCAATTCCTAAAGGTACAGCTAGTTCGATGCTTCTACATTTAATGGAAGCGCAAGATAAAACGAAGGAAAGTTTAATACAAGTTTTTGGTTCCCTTGAGATAGTCGATCAAGTTATAAATAGTGATTTAGAAATAAATTTAGAACAGGCTCAGAAATTGGGAAATTTATTTCATGTTGATGCGAGTTTGTTTTTAAATAAGTAGGCGATCGACTTAAAGTTATAATTAAAAGATAAAAAACACTAGACCAAAAGTAGGTTTAATTATTATGCGATCGCTTTTCTGGACTGTAGAAGAAGTTGCCCAAAGAGCTAAAGAATTTTACGAAAATGGTATTCGCCAACAAGTTGAGCATGGTGAAAATATTGGCAAGATGATTACAATTGATGCGGAAACTGGCGAATATGGAATTGATAAAACTGGTATAGAAACTGCAATGAAATTAAAGCAGAAGAAACCAATGGCTAGATTCTTAATTTAGATAAATATCACAGCGATCGCAGAATATGACAAAGATAAGTGGAAAAATGACCCTTACTATTAATTCAGAAATTTATAGTCAATTACTCTCTAAATATCAACCTCGAATTATCCAAACAGAAGCAGAGAATGAGGAATTCTTAGAGGTTGTAGAAGAATTGCTAGCGCGTAAAAATCTAACACCAGAAGAAAATACGATTTTAGACCTATTAGTCAAATTGATTGAAGATTTTGAAGATAAACATTATCAATTAAATAAATCTACACCTTGCTCTATAATGCTTCATTTAATGGAAGCACAAGAGAAAAACAAGAAAATTTTAATTCCAATTTTTGGTTCTATAGAAAATGTTGATAAAGTTATCAATAATGAATTAAAAATAACTTCACAACAGGCTGTAGAATTAGGAAATTTATTTCATGTTGATTCGAGCTTGTTTGTTTTTAAATGAGTAGGTGATTAACTTAATATTATAAATAATAGTCAATTAAAAAAAATAACTATGCATCCTATATTAAAAGTTGATATTTCGGAATTAAGCGTATCTGAGCGGATACAACTAGCTGAGGATTTATGGGATAGTATTCTGGCTAAGAGTAATGCTGATTTTCCTTTAAGCGAAAGTCAAAAACAAGAATTAGATAGAAGATTAGAATTGCATCGTCAAAATCCACAGCAGGGTTCAACTTGGGAAGAGGTTAAGCAGCGATTGGGTTTTGATAAATGAACGATCGGTGAATTATTAGCCCGGAAGCAGAATTTGATATTCCGTCTGGCTTTTGAATGTCAAACTGTCATTGCGACGAAGGAAGCAATCCCAACACCTCAACTACCAACGAGTGCGATCGCTACCCTGTATTCGACTCGCAATGACAGTTCCAAAAATCGGGATTCTACACTTCACAAAATATCACTCGAAAAACCACCTTTTCAAACCTCCTAACAAAGAATCATCTTGTTGTTGCTTTTTACGTAAATATTCCAGGTTTTTCCGAAAAGTCACTGTATTCGGATGATTTTTCCCCAAAACCCGTTCCGCAATCTCCAATGCTTGAATATAAAGAGGTTCTGCTGCTTCGTACTTTCCTTGAGAGTAGTAGAGTAAAGCTAAATTGTTCAAGCTCAGAGCAAAATCGGGATGATTTTCTGTGAGTAGCTGTTTCCTTAACTCCAAAGCTTGCAGATAAAGAGGTTCTGCTGCTTCGTACTTTTCTTGAGAATTGTAGAGGTAAGCTAAATTGTTCAAGCTCAGAGCAAAATCGGGATGATTTTCTGTGAGTAGCTGTTTATATAACTCCAATGCTTGGATATAAAGGGGTTCTGCTTGTTCGTACTTTCCTTGAGAATTGTAGAGTAAAGCTAAATTGTTCAAACTCTGTGCAACATGGGGATGATTTTCTGTGAGTAGCTGTTTGTATAACTCCAATGCTTGCAGATAAAGAGGTTCTGCTGCTTCGTACTTTTCTTGAGAATAAGTAGAGTAAAGCTAAATTGTTCAAGCTGGTTGCAACATGGGGATGATTTTCTCCGAGATGCTGTTTAAATAACTCCAAAGCTTGCAGATAAAGAGGGTTCTGCTGCTTCGTACCTTCCTTGAGATTTGTAGAGATTAGCTAAATTGTTCAAGCTCTGTGCACATCGGGATGATTTTCTGTGAGTAGCTGTTTTCTTAACTCTAATGCTTGAATATAAAGAGGTTCTGCTGCTTCGTACCTTCCTTGAGAATTCGTAGAGTCCACCTAAATTGTTCAAACTCAGATTGCAACCGAGGGATGATTTTCTGTGAGTAGCTGTTTATATAACTCCAATGCTTGAATAAAAAGAGGTTCTGCTGCTTCGTACTTTCCTTGAGATTAGTAGAGATTAGCTAAATTGTTCAAGCTCGTTGCAGGGAGGGATGATTTTCTCCTAAGCGAAATTTTACTACTGACACGCAGTGCTGATACCAAGGTTCTGCTAATATATATAAACCCTGTCCTTGATAAAATCTCCCTAAACCAGAGAAAATGCAAATTAAATTGTCATTGCTAACTACATCAAGAATATGATTTTCGGCGACTTCTGCTAAATGGGGAATAGCATTTTTAACTGAGTTGATAAATTCTAGGGTTGTTGTTTCGGGAATTGTTTGAGCAATTTCAATAAAAGTGCTGGTAAAGCTTTGCTTGTTTTAATTCGTTTATTTGTGAGATGTTTGTAATTTAATTTTTGAAAAACTCTCGAATTAAAGGATGAATTTGATAGTAAAATACATCTTCATATTCTAAAGACTGAACCAAATGACGTTGGTAAACTTATTTTTCACCTTAATAGCTATCTCAACATCAGTTCATCCCAAGATAAGTTGAGGGATTTACTCATCTTTAGCCACTCCCACAGAAATATCTGCTGCAAATAAACTTAATAACGTGGCAACTTGCTGTGTTGTAGAATTCAGTTCTTTCCAACTTAATTCAAATGCGGCTAAAACTCCTAATTGGGCTGTACGTAATCCTTTTTGCTATTGATTGCTTCGTCTTGAAGTCGTTGCTGTTGTAACTGCTCCAGCATTTTCTTTAAAGAAAAATGGGGGGTTTTTCCCGTATATACCTTCCGACAAACTCTATCCCTAAAGGTAAATATCCCAACCATTTACATAATTCTTGGGCTGAATAAAATTCTTTATTTACTTCCCTTTCACCAATTAACTTTTTCAATAATTCTAAAGCTTCTTTTGCTGACAACACATCAAGGGATATTTCCTCAACATTAGTGTCGATATCTCGCAACCTGGTTGTGATCAAAACCCGGAAGCGCTGAAAAGATGGTAGTAACTCAGAAATATCTTCTAAATCAGTCACATCATCTAATATTACCAACACAAAACCTTCTGGTGGTAGCCAATTTTGCCAACACCAAGCTAATTGTTGTTCCAGAGTCAGCGGATTTTCTTGGAAATCTTTTTGAGGAACTTGCAAACCCATTTGTTGGACAAATTGAATAATTTCCGCAGCTAAATTTGTACCTCTAACATTTAACCAACAAATCCCACCGGGATAATCATTTTCGTGTTTTCGTGCGTACCGTACCGCTAACTCAGTTTTACCGACACCACCCATACCCGACAAAGAAGAAATGGCGACTTTATTGTTTGTTTCAGAAAATTGTGTATAGTGATGAAATTCATCTTCTCTGCCGATAAAGTTTCACTTCCATGTTTCGGAAGATATTTGATTGGTTCAAAAGGCTTTTCTGTTGATGGAAATTGAAAGTATTATCTTTAATCGTGGGATTTGAGTCTTTGAAATTAATACCTTGCCAGTTTTCGTTTGTCATTTTGAATTAATTTTGATATTGGTTTTAACTAACTTTTTGCACGATTGTTATTAACGTTGAAAACCTGCCTTGAAATTTATTCCAAGGCGGTTGTCAATAATATAGCCGTCAAGTTAACGTTTTATTTTCCGAAGGTAAAAGTGTTATTACTAACAGTATTTTTTCCACCTTTAATATTTATTCCCTGCCAATTTTCATTAACAATTGTGGGATTTTGCGTTTTTAATTTCTGAGCAAACTGATTGAAAGCCGTTGCTAATTCTGTATTGTTATTAGCTTTTGCTTCTACTTCTTTACCAAATACTTCAAATGCTTCTTGTAATTCCGGTTGATTTTTAGCAGTATCCTCCACCATCTCAACCAATACCGCTTCGCCGATATTTTCTCGTTCTTTCGGAGGTAACGCCAATTTTTCGGCTGTTTCTGGTGATATTGTCTTAAGTTCCTCAAAAGCCGTATCGTAAGCTTTGCTGATACCCCAATCAATCAACTTTTCACCTAAAAAAAGAAGTAAGGCGATCGCACCAGTTGTTAAAGGTTCCATGAGTAGTTTTAAAAGAACGTAATTGCATTAGATGATAAATAGATAATTTGGAAATTCTGTAAAATACCGAAAATGTTGAGGATTTATCCTGATGTCTTTTAAATTTATGATTCTATTTATGACCAATTACAAAAGTAATTAACGGTATGAAGTAAAGATAGGGAGAGTAGCAGTGAGGAGTTATCTACATAATTGTTGGTTATCTAACAAAATTTTTTCCCATCCCCATAATGTTGTACGATAAAAAATATAAAATACGGTATCTTGACCGAGTAACCGTAGATTCAGGGGAGACATTGATATGGGGCTGTGGCGCTTCGTTGCCCACTTGACGAAAACAGGGGGAATCAAAAATTTTGTTTTATTGTTTTTATTAGGTTTAAGCTTAAGCGTTTCGCTGATATCTTGCAGTGCGTCAAATGCTCAAAATAGCGATCGCATAGAATTAACGCTGGTTTCCTATGCAGTCACCAAACCAGCTTATAGAAAAATTATTCCGCAATTCGCGCAAGAATGGAACCAGCAACACAATCAAACCGTGCGTTTTTACGAAAGCTATGGGGCTTCCGGCGCTCAAACCCGTGCTGTAGTTGATGGTTTGGATGCTGATGTGGTGGAGTTAGCTTTGGCTTTGGATATGCAAAAAATTGCCAAAGCTGGTTTAATTCAACCGGGATGGGAAAATGAAGCGCCCAATAATAGCATTGTGACTCAATCTGTCGCCGCTTTAGTAACCCGTAAAGGTAATCCCAAACAAATCAAAACTTGGCAAGATTTAACAAAAGACAACGTTAGCATTATTACCGCAAACCCAAAAACTTCCGGTGTGGCGCGGTGGAATTTCCTGGCTTTATATGGTTCCCAAATAGAAACTGGCGCAAAAGAAGCCCAAGCATTAGATTTTACCAGCAAAGTTTATCAACAGGTACCGATATTACCAAGAGATGCCCGCGAAGCCAGCGATGTATTTTTTAATCAAGGGCAAGGAGATGTTTTAATTAACTATGAAAACGAATTGATTTTAGCTGGTTTAAAAGGTAAACCCAGTAATTATATTGTCCCCGAAACTAATATTAGGATTGAAAATCCCGTTGCAGTAATTGATACAAACGTAGATAAACATGGTAATAGAGAAGTAGCAGAAGCCTTTGTTAAATATCTTTTTACCCCCGCAGCCCAGAGAGAATTTGCAAAAATAGGATTTCGCCCCGTAAATCCAGTTGTAAAACAAGAATTCGCCGCCAAATATCCCCCAGTCAAAACCTTATTTACCGTCAAAGAATTAGGCGGTTGGGATAAAGTTCAAAAACAATTTTTTGCCGATAATGCTGCATTTGACCAAATTCAGAAGAAAATAGGTCAAAGGTCAAAGGTTAAAGGTTAAAGGTTAAAGGTTAAAGGTTACAAATATTAATTCCTAATTAATACCTAATGCGAATTAAAAATTCCCTGACCTATGAAAGGTTTTTTAAGAGACGATGGTGCGTTACGGCAGTATCAAAATAAAAGTTTTTTAATCAAATTATCTCGTGCCGTAACACACCCTACAATCTGATAATTGATAATTGTTCATTGATAATTGATTACTGATGGCTGTTGCACAATCTCGAATTCAAAATAGAAAATCGAAAATTCCTCAATTCTCTTTGCCTTGGGGAATTACGATTGGTTATCTGACTATTATGCTGTTGCTTCCGGTGACGGCGTTGTTTTTGCAGGCTTCTCAGGTGGGTTTAAGCGAATTTTGGCGAATTGCTACTAGCCCGATCGCACTTTCTGCTTACAATGTCACTTTTACTACGGCATTGTTTGCGGCTGCGGTTAATGGTGGGTTTGGTTTATTAATTGCTTGGGTGCTTGTGAGATATGACTTTCCGCTGAAGCGTCTGATGGATGCGGCGATCGATCTACCTTTTGCTTTACCCACGGCGGTAGCAGGTTTAACATTAGCCAATGTTTACTCGGAGAACGGTTGGATTGGTTCTTTACTTGCACCCTTTGGCATTAAAATTGCTTTTACCCGTCTTGGTGTTTTGGTGGCGATGCTGTTCATTTCGCTACCGTTTATCGTGCGAGCATTGCAGCCAGTGTTGCAAGAAATGGAACATGATATAGAAGAAGCAGCTTGGAGTTTAGGAGCGTCAAGATTTCAAACTTTTTGGCGGGTAGTTTTTCCACCTTTGTTTCCAGCTTTGTTAACGGGAATAGCTTTAGGATTTTCTCGCGCTGTAGGAGAATACGGTTCGATTGTAATTGTCTCTTCAAATATTCCTTTCAAAGATTTAATTGCATCGGTGTTAATTTTTCAACGTTTGGAACAATATGATTACGCCGGTGCAACGGTAATTGGTACCGTACTTTTAGGATTTTCTCTGTTAATTTTATTCTTAATTAACTTATTACAAGCTTGGGGAAAAAGGTATCAGTGAACAGTGAACAGTGAACAGTGAGCAGTTAACAGTGAACAGTAACTTGTTACCAGTAACTTGTTACCAGCGATCAATTACCAATTACCAATTACCAATTACCAATTATCAATTACCAATTACCAACGACTGTTAATTTCTAACTTTTAACTACTATTTAATTATGGCTAAAAAACTTTTAATCATCAGTGCTATCACTTACTTGGGATTGGTATTATTTCTCCCGGCAGTAAATGTGTTTTATCAAGCTTTTAAGGGTGGTATTGGGACATTTTTCAGCTATTTGACAACTGATGATTTCGTGAGCGCTGTGGGACTTACTTTACTTATTGCTTTGATTGTGGTACCTATAAATGCGATCTTCGGACTTTGTGCGGCGTGGGTTCTGGCTCGCAATCGTTTCCCCGGAAGGGCTTTTGTAATGAGTATTTTGGATGTCCCTTTTTCGGTTTCGCCGGTGGTTGCTGGTTTAATGATGATTTTGCTTTACGGGAAGAATGGTTGGTTTGGCGGCATATTGGCAGCGATTAATTTTAAGGTTATTTTCGCTTTTCCAGGAATGGTTTTAGCAACAGCTTTTGTGACGATGCCTTTTGTGGCGCGGGAAGTGATCCCGGTTTTAGAGGAAATCGGTTCTTCTCAAGAGGAAGCTGCAAGTACTTTGGGTGCCAGTCAGTGGCAAACTTTTTGGCGGGTAACTTTACCAAATATCCGCTGGGGTTTGCTTTATGGCTTAATTTTGACGAATGCTAGAGCAATGGGTGAATTTGGGGCGATATCTGTCGTATCTGGCAATATTATTCGTAAAACTCAAACTTTACCGCTGTTTGTGGAGCAAGCTTATAAGCAGTATGAAACGGAAACGGCGTTTGCTGCTGCGGTGTTACTTGCTTGTTTGGGCTTCGTAACCCTGGTTTTAAAAGAAATCGTGGAACGTAAGACGGCGATCGGCGAGCAGTAACCAGTTATCAATTATAAATTAGCTTTGAACGGGGGACTTAAACCCAGTCTTCCCTCCGGAACTATACCCAATTAGTAAACTAATGGTAACTGGTAACTGGTCACTGGTTACTGCTCACTGATAACTGTCCAGGAAATGGGGGGAAGAATATCTACACCCCCACGCCAGTTCCTCTAGTTGGATAGACTCCAAGTAAAGGACTGGCTTAGCTTTGTGCAAAATCCAAAATGGGTTTTACGCCATTTGATTTTCAATTGCCCAACGAGCTAATTCGGTGCGATTGTGGAGGTTGGTTTTACCCAACATATTGGAAACGTGGCTTTCAACGGTACGCTGAGAAACGTTTAATTCTTCAGCAATTTCTCTGTTAGCCATACCTCTAGCCACAAACTGCACTACTTTTAGTTCTGTTGGAGTTAGCTGGACATCAAAGGGTACTTGGATGCGCGAGCCGTTCTCGCCTCCTTTAGCTTGATGTTCCTTCCAACGAATCGTTTGTTTGAGCGAGGATTCAACTTGGGCTACGAGTTCTTCTGGTTCAAAGGGCTTGACCATATATACATCAGCACCTTTATTCAAACCTTTCACTCTGTCTGCGCTTTGTCCCTTTGCAGAAAGGAAGAGAACAGGTATCCAACTGGTGCGTTCAGTTTGTCGGACTTGCTCTACAAAGGTGTAACCGTCCATTTCCGGCATCATCACGTCGCAAATAATCATGTCTGGAATGTCTAGCTCTAATATTTCCAGAGCTTCCCGACCATTTTCGGCAGTAACGACTTCATATCCTCGGAATTCCAAGTAGTCTTTTACCAGCAAGATGAGATTGGGATCATCATCTATAAGCAGTAAGCGTTTATGATCTTTCATGCTGGGTTCTTTCATAGCAGTGGCACTTGTCGCGCGTAGATCCATCAAGGTCTTGAATAGTTATCCTAATTGGTGGATGATTGAGATGTTGTCCCTTTTTCCCTCTTACCTTGCCCTTATATTAGTGGAACTCTCAAAGGAGATTATCCCCTCCATTGAAATTTCACTATCAATTTCAAAAGCACAGTAAAGATACGTAGAGCAATAGTATTTATAATGCGCTATTATATATCGCTTTGAAAGGTGCGGGCTAAAAACATTCCATGAAATAATAATCTTTAAGGTTAACAAGTGGAGTATTGGGCGAACATACCTCTTGTTAAAATAACCCGCGCCTATCTCAATATTTTGCTTTTACGTATCCGACTGAATGCTTCCCTTTAACTTTAAGATTTTATTTCTTATTTAGGGAAGCTTTATGGTAAGGAACGAACAAAAAAGTATCGAATAGCTTGCTGTCTTTGTAAGCTGATTGCGCGTTCGGAAATAACGCGTTCAATTACTTGGGGGATAAAGGAGTAGCTACCACAAATAAATACGGGGGTAAGATCCTATTATTGGTCTAAAACAACCGCTCCCGCAAGTAGTTAGTTTTTGTTCTAAAGAAACTGCCGTCACATCTTCCACTTGTACAGAGTCCATTTTGAGCTTAAATAGTCACTTTTTCAAGTATTTCAAAAACTAAAATCAGCTTTAATGCAGCGCAACCAAATAGTAATTAAAGCTAAAACCCATAGAAAGACACGTTGTCGAATTTGTGACAACCCTATACTTTCTATATAGTTTATTAAGGGTTTTTGAGCTACAAGACAAGTAGTTTTTGGCACTTGAACCCTCGAAGGAAACACTGCATCATCACGCATAAAAAGGCATCTTTTTGCTGTTCTATAACAATTTCTTGGCTTGGCAAATAATGGCAGACCATATCAAACTCTTCTTCGGAAGTTGCATGAAACCCGAAACTCTATGAGAAATTGAGCATTTATACTTAAGTGAATCTACTTTTAACTGAGTTCGGGAACCCGTACTAAGGTAAATATTGCCATTGCACCTCCAGTTTCGCTAAATTAGCACTCAGGAGTCGAGAGTGCTAAAGAGGCAATAAAAGTTATGGCAGCTGTATCTCTAAGCGTTTCTACAGTAAAACCCTTGGGCGAGCGCGTTTTCGTAAAAGTAAACGCATCGGAAGAAAAGACCGCTGGTGGTCTGTACTTGCCCGATACTGCAAAAGAAAAGCCCCAAGTAGGTGAAGTAGTAGCAGTAGGCGACGGTAAGATCAAGGATGACGGTAGTCGTCAGTCGATGGATGTAAAGGTCGGAGACAGAGTTCTTTACTCCAAGTATGCTGGCACCGATATCAAGTTGGGTACCGACGAGTACGTACTCCTTTCTGAGAAAGATATTCTAGCGATTGTTAGTTAGCAGTTAGTGGTTGGTCGTTAGTTGTTAGTTGCTAGTCAACGGCAACTAATAAGCAATAAATAACAACATTTTTTAAAGAAAGTAAGCGAAAGGTACAAATAGGAAATTATGGCTAAGCGGATTATTTACAACGAAAACGCTCGCCGTGCTTTAGAAAAAGGCATGGACATCCTGGCTGAAGCCGTGGGCGTTACTCTTGGACCAAAAGGTCGTAACGTAGTATTAGAAAAGAAATTTGGCGCACCTCAGATTGTTAATGATGGTGTGACAATTGCCAAAGAAATTGAATTAGAAGACCATGTAGAAAACACTGGCGTAGCTTTGATTCGTCAAGCTGCTTCCAAGACAAACGACGCTGCGGGTGATGGAACCACCACCGCGACCGTTTTGGCGCACGCAATGGTTAAAGAAGGTTTACGGAACGTTGCAGCTGGTGCTAACGCCATTTCCTTGAAGCGCGGTATTGATAAAGCAGCGACTTTTTTGGTTGGAAAGATTGCCGAGCAAGCGCGTCCCGTAGAAGATTCTAAAGCGATCGCTCAAGTTGGTTCAATCTCTGCTGGTAACGACGAAGAAGTCGGTCAGATGATTGCTCAAGCAATGGACAAGGTGGGCAAAGAAGGCGTGATTTCCTTGGAAGAAGGGAAATCCATGTTCACCGAGTTGGAAATTACAGAAGGGATGCGCTTTGACAAAGGCTACATCTCTCCTTATTTTGCTACCGATCCAGAGCGCATGGAAGCGAATCTTGACGAGCCTTTTATCTTGCTCACCGACAAGAAAATTGCTTTGGTACAAGACTTGGTACCCGTTTTAGAACAGGTAGCTCGTAGCGGCAAACCTTTAGTTATTATTGCCGAAGATATCGAGAAAGAAGCTTTGGCTACCTTGGTTGTCAACCGTTTGCGCGGAGTATTGAACGTCGCTGCGGTTAAAGCACCTGGATTTGGCGATCGCCGTAAATCGATGTTGGAAGATATCGCGATTTTAACCGGCGGACAGTTAATTACTGAAGATGCTGGTTTGAAGTTGGATGCTGCCAAGCTAGATATGCTCGGTAAAGCTCGCCGCATCACCATCACCAAAGACAGCACCACCATTGTTGCTGAAGGTAACGAAGAAGCAGTTAAGTCTCGCTGCGACCAAATTCGCCGTCAAATGGACGAAACCGAATCTTCCTACGACAAAGAAAAGTTGCAAGAGCGTTTGGCTAAGTTATCCGGTGGGGTAGCAGTAGTCAAAGTTGGTGCTGCAACCGAAACCGAAATGAAGGACAAGAAATTGCGCCTTGAAGACGCTATCAACGCTACCAAAGCTGCTGTAGAAGAAGGTATCGTTCCTGGTGGTGGTACAACATTGGCTCACCTTGCTCCTCAATTGGAAGAGTGGGCTTCGAGCAACCTCAAGGGCGAAGAGCTAATTGGTGCGATGATTGTAGCTCGCGCATTACCCGCTCCTTTGATGCGGATTGCTCAAAACGCCGGACAAAACGGTGCGGTTATTTCCGAGCGCGTTAAAGAAAAAGAATTTAACACCGGCTATAACGCAGCAACCAACGAATATACCGATATGTTCGCTGCTGGAATCGTCGATCCCGCAAAAGTAACCCGTTCTGCACTACAAAATGCAGCTTCCATCGCGGCAATGGTGTTGACAACCGAATGTATCGTTGTTGACAAGCCAGAACCTAAAGAAGGTGCTGGTGCTGGCGCTGGTATGGGTGGCGGCGATTTCGATTATTAAGTTGAGTAAAGCTTACTGAAAAGTTAGTTAAATAAAACCTCATATTTTTATGAACAGTTGTCTCTTGGAGGCGGCTGTTTTTTCATTAACCAGTGAGCAGTGAGCAGTGAACAGTTAGCAATTAGTAATTTTCTTTAAATGTTTTGTTGTTTTGTGAAGATGGGGGTTTAATTCTGGAAGCATATTTTTGGTGGAATAAATGGTGGTTTCTGATTTTGCAACCATGAGAGAAATAAATGTTCGTGGTGGTATTGCATGAAGTGAGCATTGTTAATACACAGTCTCTTAGAAACTCCTAGAAAATTTCTATGCAATCAACCCTTAGAATTTTAAAATATATAATGACTAGTTAAATATTAAGGAGCATTCGTTAAGTTTTGATTAAAAAATAGTTAGAACATTTATATCAACTCCTAATAGAGTAGTATGTCAGCCAAAGATAAATTTCATGATGTGGTCAAAACTGCGCTGCAAAAGGATGGGTGGGTAATTACAGATGACCCACTACGTGTTCCGATTGACCGTATTACAAATATGTATATTGATTTAGCCGCAGAAAAACTAATAGTGGCAGACAGAGAAGGAGACAAAATTGCAGTAGAAGTAAAAAGCTTTTTAGGTGCTTCTAATCTTTCAGAATTTCATACGGCTTTGGATAATTCATTAATTATCGCTATGCATTGGAAGATTTTGAAGCTCAAAGAATTTTATATTTAGCTGTACCATTGAAGACTTATGACAACTTTTTTACTATGCCTTTTGTTCGATCGGTGATTCAACGCAGTAGCGTTAATTTGCTAGTTTTTAATCCAGAAAAACAGGAGATTGTGCAATGGAAAAATTAGACAAATATCGAGGATATGTCCAAAGTTTATTAACAGATTATGCTGAAAGTAAAACATCGCAGAATCCCGACAATGAATTAGAAATGCAAACCATTTTTGACACAGTGCGCGACCATTATCAGCTAATTTATGTGGGATGGGATAAAAAAGGTAACAGAGTTTATGGTCCGGTAATGCACTTAGATATTAAAAATGGCAAGATTTGGATTCAGTGGAACGGTACGGAAGATGATATTGCTGCTGAATTAATTGAAAAAGGTGTATCTAGAGAAGATATTGTGTTGGGATTTCATACACCGTTTATGCGAAAGTTTAGTGATTTTGCTGTGGGTTGACGTTTGTTTTAAATTTTACTTAGTTGTTTAGTTTGTGCTTTTCTATTTCGGCTATGGGTAGAAGTAAAGTTTCTTCGATATAAGAACGGACTTTAGGAGTTATATAGGAATCACTATTTAGGCAGTCTACTATTACCTTATTAGCAAAACAGTATTTATGTAATAAATCCTGTTGTTCTTTATTGAACTGCCAATCATAACCAATATTGCGATGTTCAATCATAATTTCTCTTAAAAGTTTAGTCCACTGCTGACCATTAACTTTCCACCATATGCAAAATTTATCTTTATCCACTTCCGGATTAGGTAAATCATCGCTCATATTTTGTAATGCTTTTTTTAGTTTAGGCTCAAATGTACGGTTAAGACTTGATAAAAAAGAAGAATATAAACTTTTGCTAATACTTTCACTTTTGTTTTCAAGATTGTAAGTGGGATTCATTATAGATGAATTCATCAAAGTCATCATTAAACAAAAATCTAATATAAGATTCTTAGTATAAGTAGGAAAAGCTATAGAGTCTTTTGCCGAATCATCAATTGGACATAAAATACGTTCTAACGATGGATCAATATTGAATTGAGGAATACAAACTTCTGTATCACATAAGTAATAAAAAATACGAACACCGCCTGGTTTATAATTATCTGTGACAGAAAGAGATTTATCTTTTAGCCATACTAAATATTGTTGAAATTTATCATCCTTAGCTAAAAGTTCATCAACCTGCTTTTTCATCAATAGTAATAAACAGTCTGCACTTGGCAACATCTCAACTGTCATTAAAAAAACTTCTTGCCATCTATATTCAGTAATATGGCTAGCCAGACTTAGCAAAGTTTTATCATCTATTGCATATGGATTACAGCTATTAACAATTTTTCTAGCGGTGAAATACTCTTGAAATGTTAAATGGGAAAATGAGTAAATTTCTCTTGCTCGTTCTACAAATAGCCCATGTTGAGCTTCAATTGATTTGAGAACGGCTTCACTATCAAGCTCTAGTGCTTTTGAATCTGTTTTTGCATCTGGTAAATTACGAATATAATCAGCAATATATCTTTCAATATCTTTTTGTTTGAAAAAATAATTTTTATTCTCAAATGTAGTAAAAGCAACTTGACTGAGTAAATCTTCTTTGCGCTGAACAGATAGCTTCTTATAAACTTGTTCTCTAACAATTCCACGTTTTGCATCCCATTTTCTTAATAATGTATGGGTTGCTCTTTTATACAATTCTGCACGTTCAGCAGGAAAATCACCTGAATCTTCAAATTCTAAGCATAGTAATGTCAGTAGTAAGGGATTTGTAGCTAATTCTTTTATTTGTTTATTTTTTTGAAGTTGGTTAATAAATTTATCAGCTAGCTCCAATTCTTTAGTATTAAACCACTTATCTACAAATATCCGAATCTGCTTATCATCAAAATCGGCTACTTCTACTTCTGTAAATTCTTCAAAAGTGTATTCTCTAGCTGCAATACGACAAGTGATAATAAATTGATTTTTATAATATTTAAATAAAATTTTTATTTGTCTTAATACTCGCTGTATATCCTCTTCTCTGACTTCATCTAAACCATCAAGACAAAAAAATATTCTACCTTGTTTTAGTAAATTATCTACTTGAGCAGAGTTAATCTTATTGTTAACAAATGTTTGAGTAAGAAATTCAGAAAAATTAGGGTGATTAGGGGTTTCAGCAAACTCTTTAAGTGTTATAAAAATTGGCACTCGATTTGCCTCCAATTCACTTCTTATACATTGAATAGCTAAATATTTTAAAAATGTTGTTTTACCTGCTCCGGGCTTACCTAGTACCATTAGCTTAGAGTTATTTTTTACTGCTTCTAAGCCTGGTACTCGCTTTTGTGTAACCTCAGTTAATCCATAGCGGTTAAAGTTGTGAAATTCTAGATCAAAATTTTGTTGTAGTTTAGCTATTTCTAACCGTCTACGCCCTGTGATTTTCTCTAAAATGTTGACATCTGTATAGATATTATTCAAGCTAATAGGCTGTGTCATATCTAGTACCCGCATAGTTCCACAGCGTTGTTCAATCCTTTCATAAAATTGCGATCGCAATTGTTCAACCAAATCATCTATCTGCTTTTCCGTAAACTCAGAGTTCACAGTTGCTAAATTCTTTGTTTTGCTAAATTCAGTAGTAAGCCAATTGAGCAATTTCGTTTCTTTACCTGTAACTTTGCCATTGATACTAAACTTTTTATAAATATTGGTCATTCTAGTTCTGAACGCACTTTCAGAGATATATAGTTTTTCTGCGACTTGCTTCGGCGTACTTCTACTACCCAATAAAGCAATAAAAGTTTTCTCTTGTTCTGGTGAAAGCTCGTACTTACGAGCCATATCAGTTAAAAAATCATGCGGTAACATTGGTTATTTTTTTATTTATCTAAAAACAATTTAATATTTAGCTTTGAAAACTTAGGTTTTCTCATATTGGTTATTTTGACTTATAAATAGCAATTGTAAGCAAGTTTTAGAAATGATTAGAGCTATGTCAGTCTAAGTCAGCCTATGTCAGTTTCAGTATGAGAGTTATCTTCAAAGCAAAGTTGCAAGAATAAATTCAGCAACTTTTAGAAAATAACTTTGATGAGAACCACTTACATCAACCAACCCTATCAACACAAACAAAACAATCTTCCCAGCGTCACCACTATTTTAAAAGCAACACAATCACCAAAATCTTTAGCGGCTTTATCTTCTTGGCGTAAAAAAGTTGGTAAGACAAAGGCAAATCAAATAATATTTAATAGCTGTTGTCGTGGGAAAGCTTTACATCAAACAATTCAAGAACATTTGCAAGGTAACTTATCTAAACCAACAAACAAATTTATCGAACCTTACTGGGATAGTATTCAACCTGTGCTAAACGAACTTAGCGATATTCAATTAATTGAAAAACTTATACCCAACTATCAAGAAAAATACACGGCAAAAGTAGATTTAGTCGCACGTTACAAAGGTATTCCTCACGTAATTGAATGGACTACTTCTGAAAAACCGAAATTAAAAATTGAAAATCTTTATGATAAGCCTTTACAGCTAGTTGCTTATGGCGGTGCAATTAACAGATATTATGGCGAAAGTCTTTTCGGTTGCAACATTCGCCGCGCTTTAATCGTTGTTGCTTTACGCGATCGAGAAGCGGAGATTTTTGAATTTGACAGAGCAAGCTTGATTAATTGCTGGAAATTATGGTATTCCCGGCTCAAATTATTTTATCAAGCTAATACATAGAAATTATATTATTCAGGACTTACGATATTGTTACAGTTAAGAGGGTGGTGCGTGACGCTACAAGTCTTATTACTAAGTTCAAACGAGATAAATGCGTCACACACCCTACAATAAAAATATGCCAGTTGCGTAAGTCCTGTTATTCTTAAGTCTGCCTACAAAAACTACGATCGATTAGGCTATTAGTCCGCGCAGGCGGACTTTGTTTCGTTGGTTCCCCAGACTTCCAGTCTGAGGGCTATTTTACGACGATTCCAAATCCCCCGGAGAATTACAATTAAACAACATCAAACTCGTTTTTTCATCAACATTTAAAGCTTCTACATCAATACCCGAAAGCAATTCTTGAAACGATCGCTTTCCCATTTTCAAAAAAATATCTAATTCCGTTTTTACCTCTTTTCGATAAAAACCACACATCGGTTCCCAAATTTGCGATCGCTGTGGAACTAAAGCCAATGTTGAAGCTGGAATTTGTGGAAGTTTATTTATCCAGCTTTGCAAAATTTCTACATCTAATAAAGGTAAATCGCAAGCAAGTAATAATATCCAGTCGGCGGAAATTTGCTCTAACCCTTGATATAAACCATTTACAGGTCCCTTTCCCGGCTGACTTTCAACTAGATATTGACAATCTGGCGGCAAAATACTTTGATAGCGATCGCTCCAAGGAGTCAGAATATAAACTTGTTCGGTACAAGCAGCAGCAACTTGATAAACAGAAAGCAACATCGGTTTACCTTGGTAATCTACAAGTGCTTTATCGCTACCCATACGAGAACTTTTACCACCTGCGAGGATTAAGGCAGCGATGCGGGGATGGGGAGATGGGGAGACAAGGGGATGGGGAGACAAGGGGAAGAGTAGTTACGGGTTAGGAGTTAGGAGGATATTGTAAATAACACGGGAGTTTATCCAATTTTTTATTCAATTTCAATATTTCTTTTTTTCCAGTAATTCGGTTTTCGTTTATTATGCGCGATCGCAATAACCCAAATCACTTCTTCAAGCTCTGTGTAAAAAATCAGATAGGGAAAACGTTGAATAGCATAACGACGTATTCCTTCAATCTTGTATGGGATTCCTAAATTGGGGTTTCGCTGAATTTTAAGAAGAATTCTTTCCACTTCAGAGAGTAAATCTAATCCCAAGCCTACTGTTTGAGCTTCATAGTAAGCTATTGCAGCATCAAGCTCCTTTCTAGCTTCGGTGTGGATAACAACAAACTTCACGAATACTTTTCTCGTAACTCAGAAAAAACTTGAGATGATGGTTCTCCAATGGCTGTTTTGCGATTAATATCTTCCAACCGTTGGCTTAATTCCGTATCCCAAGCAATTTCTAGATTATCATCTATACCCTCATCTAGAGAATGAATTAAAAAGTAGGCAATTTCAGCACGTTCTTTTCCAGAAAGCTGAGAAAGTTGAAGTTTAAGTTTTTCCGCAGTTTCACTCATGCTTTGGAGTCTCCGCAACAATTCTAATTATAGACAAATAACTTCCTGTGGTTTTTCTTTATAATTTAACGTGCTTTGGCAACAATGGTTTGAAACTTGCTTCCCCCAAACTGTTCCACTAACTCAGTAGATACCATTGTTAAGCATTATTTTTACTGATTTGATATCAATTTTACAGTCTAGCTATTTAAACTAACCCAAATTCCTGAATTGCTGGATAAAAGTTTTGGTTTTCATGGCTTGCTCGACTAAGTTTTATTAAAGCAAAACGTTGCAATGGTGTCAGTTTTTCCCATTGTTCAACTGTAATATTAACGCTTTTCTCTGCCGAGGCAGTTTGTACAATTTCGGGAATTTCTTTCTCGTTCATCCAAGCGGGATTGTCTTCTACGGGAAGTTCGCTGGCGGCGGTTCCTGTTTTGTCAATAATCAAGTTTTGCAAAAATTCTCGATAATTTAAACATTCTTCAGCGCTCGTGCAGGGCATTTCAACTAAAGTTTGACGTTCTTGTTCTGTAAATTGATACCAGTGAGATAATTTCAGCTTGACTCCGGTGTTATCTAGTTTTAAACGTACCTGCATGGGTATGCAGCGCAAGCTATCGACAAAATCAGCCTCGAATTTAAAAAAGTCGCTCATTGATATTTCCTCTTTTTTCCATCTTTTCAAAAAAAAACTGTAACTCTCGTTACTTTTTGTAAAATTAAACGGTTACATTGACTACATTTTTCTATTTTTATTTAAAATTGGAGTTGTTAAATCATCTATTTTCGGAAATATTTTTGATATGAATGTTAAACATTTGGGTCGCCACATCGAAAATAATGGCGAACTTAGCCAACATCCACAGCATAATATTCGCACGATTTTTCTAGTGGTATTCGCTTCGTTTGTTTTAGGTGCGATTCCGATTACTTATGGTTCGAGGTTGACACCGGAATCAAGTCAGCAGGCTGTGACGGTTCCTGGTGAGGCAACTCTTTGGAAGGCTGTGGGAGAGAGGTAACTGGGACAAGTTGCACCGCACAAGCTTTCAGTTCTGGCTGTAGAGATATCGGACAAGATTCGGGATGAGTCATGTTATTAGCTTCGGCATCGTCAGCCCACAAAGCGCCCCAGTGCATGGGAACAAATACGGTTTTGGGGGCGATCGCCTTAGTTACTTTTGCCGGAAATTTTGCTGTTCCGCGACGGGATTTTATTTCTATCGAGTCTCCGTCTGTAATTTCTAATTTTGCTGCATCGCGGGGATGAATTTCGATGAAAGGTTGAGGATGCATTTTGACGATTTTCTCAATTCTTCCCGTGCGGGTTTGGGTGTGCCAGTGACCGTATAATCTCCCAACCGTAAGAACGAAAGGATACTCTTCACACGGTGGTTCTGCTAATCCGCGAGAATGATAAGCCGCAAATTTTGCCCTACCATCCGGGGTATGAAAGCGTAAATCTGTATAAAGTCTCTTTCCTTGAAGTGGTTCTTTTTCGGTAAAACCTTCTAATAACGATGACCAGAAACCGGAATCATTTTCCTCAACTTCTATTTCTGCTTTTTGGGTATCGTACCACTGCATTGGACCGATAGTTGCTAAGTTTTCGTGATTGATTTCCCCCATATTGCAAGGGCGATCGCGAGTTAATTCCACAAATTCGGCATGAACTGCGGCTGCGTCTGTAAAAGCAAATTTATCCTCAAAACCAAGACGGCGACCGACTTCGGCGAAGATTTCCCAATCGGCTTTGGCAACACCTGGGGGTTCCCGAAACTGGGGACACAAAGTTACAACTCGTTCTGAGTTAGTCATGGTTCCAGTTTTTTCACCCCATTGGGCTGCTGGTAATAATAGGTGAGCGTAAGCAGAAGTTTCGGTGGGATAATAAGCGTCTTGATAAATCGTGAAGGGAGATTTGAGTAAAGCCGCTTTCGTTCGCTGCAAATCTGGCATACTTACTGCTGGATTTGTAGCTGCAATCCACAGTAGATCGACTTCACCAGTTTCCAATCCTGTAATCATACTCCAGGCATCGCGACCGGGTTCATCTGAAATTTGACCTGGATTCAAACCCCAAACTTGCTCTACTTCAGTTCGATGTTGGGCATTCTTCACCGAGCGATATCCGGGGAGAATGTGAGCTAAACCTCCGGCTTCTCTACCGCCCATTGCGTTGGGTTGTCCGGTTAATGAAAATGGTCCGGCTCCGGGTTTGCAAATATTTCCCGTCATTAAATGCAGATTAATCAAAGTACGCACTTTTGCGGTACCTTCGGAAGATTGATTTATGCCCATCGACCATAAAGACAGGACTTTCTTGGAATCAGCCCAGTAACGCGCTGCCTGTTCGAGTTCATCTGTACCAATACCGCATTTTTGAGAAACTACTTCCGGAGGATAATCTTGAATAACCTCAGCGTAATTAGAAAATCCTTGAGTACATTCATCGATAAATAAACTATCAAACGCACCCCAACGCATTAATAAATGAGCAATACCGTTGAGTAAGTCAATATCTGTGCCGGGATTAATTGCTAAATGTAAATCTGCAACTTCCGCTGTTTTAGTACATCGGGGATCTACAACAATCATTTTGACGTTGCGATTTTTTTTATGATGCTTCCGCAAACGGTTGAAAACAATCGGGTGACATTCTGCGGTGTTGGTACCGATTAGAAAAGCACAATCGGTTAATTCTAAATCTTCATAGCAACAAGGTGGTCCGTCAGCACCAAAGCTTTGCGTATAGCCTGCAACTGCCGAAGACATACACAAGCGCGAATTGGCATCAAAATTATTAGTTCCCAAACAGCCTTTGATTAATTTTTGAGCAATATAATAATCTTCAGTTTGAAACTGACCGGAACCGTACATACAAATAGCATCCGCACCGCGATTTTGGCGAATGGTTTGAATGCGATCGACGATTTTATTAAAAGCTTCATCCCAAGTGACTTGAGTAAAAGATTCTGACAGAGAATCCCGCATCATTGGGTATTTGAGCCGATTTTGGTCGAGAGATTCTGTAACGGTAGCTCCCTTAACGCAAACCATACCTTTAGATGAAGGATGGCTTTTATCACCAACTACTTTCCAAATCGGATTACCTTGATTATCTCGATGAGTTGCACGTCCCGATGCTGCGGGAGGAGAAACTTCTAAACCGCACCCAACACCGCAATAAGGGCAAAGAGTTTTAATTGAATCGGACATATTTTATGGTTGTTATTAAATATCGGAAAATTATTTAATGAAATGATTATTTAAAAAACTTGTTTTACTCATAAAACCTAATTGTAGGGGAGGCAAAAAGCAGTGTGGATGTTCCTCCTGCTTTATTGCCGTTGTGTTACGGCACAATAAAATTTTTGTTAAAGATTACTATTCAGATAAAGCCGTAACGCACCATCTGAAGACGGAAAGGGTACGACGTTTAAAAAAAGAATAAGTAAGTAAACAAAAATATTTACCGTCATTGTTCGCTGTGCGGATCTTTCCCAGCCCTTGCGATTGCTTCGTTTCACTCCGTTTCACTCGCAATGACATTGTGCAATTAATTATGTTTAACTACTTAATACGAGATTAAAAGGCTTATAGGTTTATGAGGCAATTCCGGATGGTGCGTTAGACGTATACAAATCGTCGTTTAAATTTGTATATACTTTTGCGTCTAACACACCCTACAAGAAGAAAAAAAGGAACCGACGAAAATAACACTTTACTCATCGATTCCTTAGTAAACCAAAAACCAATACTAGGAACGAATTCCTTTTGGTTCGATCGCCAATTCAGAATAATCATCTTCTCCTTCATGATGTTCTGCAAACGAACCTTCGGGTTCTTTCAAAACAAACCAGCATAAGAAAGCAACTATCAAAGCCGCAGTACCCATCATCTGGAAAAAGACTGTATTCGACTGAGCAATAACTGCCGGAGTCTGTTCTCCACCACCGCTCAACCACTCAGGTAACAAACTAAAGATAGTCAGATAAGCAACAGCACCAACGTTTCCATAAGCTCCCACGTTACCCGCAATTTGACCAGTAACTCGACGCTTCACCAAAGGAACGATCGCAAATGTCGAACCCTCTCCAGCCTGTACGAAGAAAGAACAAGTCATAACCAATAAGATAGCTAAGGGCAACCACCAGCCAGCACCAACCGATCCCAGCATCATGTAGCCTATACCCATACAACCAGTGAGGACAGCCATAGTTATTCTGCGGCTACCCAGTTTGTCTGAAATTAAGCCCCCACCAGGACGAGATACCAGGTTCATGAAAGCATAGCTAGCTGCGATCATTCCCGCCATTGCTGGGTTTAAAGAAAATGTTCCTTCAAAAAACGCCGGAAGCATGGAAACTACAGCCAATTCCGAACCAAAGTTAACCACATAGGTTAATTCCAGAATCGCTACTTGAGAGAAATTGTAACGATCTTTCGCCGAATATTTTTTCTTACCCGCAATCAAATCTTTGTTTACAACCCAACAGTTATAAGCTTGGAACAAATATAAACCAAGCAATCCAGCCAAAACGAGCAATAGTGTCTCGCCACCGTATAAGCCAACCTTTTGCAAGCGCCAAGCCAGAACCATCAAAATGCCTGTCAGAGGTAAGTTCATCAACATTAAAAACCAGAAATCGCGGACGCTGGTTACTTCCAAACCTCTAGCATTCTTAGGCTTTTGATAGACTTTTCCAGGAGGATGATCCTGTACGTTGAAGAAATACAGCACTCCATACAGAGCCGCAACGATACCGCTTCCAGCAATACATAATCTCCAGTTAAGAGTTCCACCTGCTCCAAAAGCTAAGAATGCACCAATTGTAGGTAGAGTAAAAGCCGCAGCAGCCGAACCAAAGTTACCCCAACCTCCATAGATTCCTTCAGCTAAACCAATCTCTTTGGGAGGAAACCATTCTGCAACCATGCGGATACCAATTACAAACCCCGCACCAACAATACTTAATGCCAAACGGCTGATTACTAGCTGTGTAAAATTTTGAGCGCTGGCAAAGGCAATACAGGGAATCGCTGCATAAATAAGTAATAACGAATAAGTAATTCTCGGACCAAATTTATCTAATAGCATCCCGATGATGATTCGAGCCGGAACCGTCAAAGCAACGTTACAAATTGCTAAGGTTCTAATTTGACTTACTTCCAAACCAAAATCTGCTTTTACCTGCGTTGCTAAGGGAGCAAGGTTAAACCAAACAAAGAATGATAGAAAGAACGCGAACCAAGTCATATGCAGGATTTTGTACCTGCCGCGAAAAGATAACAATTCTCCAAGCATCGATTAACCTCTTAATTATTCGTAGTAAGATTTACTTTGAGATAGATACAGCGAACGGTGCATATTAAAATCAGAACAAAGATTGAATTAATTATGCTCGGCGATCGCATAATTTACTGTATCAGTTTAGACTTTTGGGCATAGTATAAATACGATCAAAATACATTTGTAAATTAATCGTATAAACTAATCTTGCTTTGCCTTTGCGCCAAAAGTTTCTATCAATATACGCTTTAAGACAGTATTAACCTCGTCACAAGGAATACCTTTCTGTACGCAAGTACCTAATTGGGCATCTTTGCCTACTTTCCCGCCCATGTACAAATCCACCCCTTCAACGGTTTTGCCATCTTTACGGACTTTTGTTCCCATTAGTCCGATATCGGCTACCTGTGGTTGTCCGCAGGAGTTAGGACAGCCTGTCCAATGGATTCTCACAGATTTGGGCATATCCAATTCTGCGTCAAGCTGTTTAGTTAAAGCCAAGGCTCTATTTTTCGTTTCCACCAGCGCAAAGTTACAAAATTGAGAACCCGTACAGGATACCAGCGCCCTTTCTAATGGTTCGGGTTCGATAGTAAATTTTTGCAGCAAAGGTTCGGTGAGAAAATCTTCTAAATTATCGTCAAGAATATTGGGAATAATTGCGTTTTGCTCGACAGTTAAACGTACTTCACTGCTACCGTAAACTTCGGCTAACCGGGCTAAGTCGAACATATCTTGGGCGTAAAGTCTTCCAACGGGAACGTGCAAACCAACGTAGTTTAAACCGGGTTGTTTTTGCTTATGAACGCCGATACAGTCGCGTTTTTCCCAGTCGATTTCATCTTTCTCGGCTGCGATCGCTAAAGTACGTCCAAATTCTTGCTCCACCATCGAACGGAATTTATCGATTCCCAATTCATCAATCAACCACATTAATCTGGATTTTTGACGATTTGCTCTTGCTCCGTTATCTCGGAAAACAGATAGAATTGCTCGACATAAATCGACAACATCATCGTTGTTGGGAAGAACCCAAGCATTTAAAGGTATCGCACCTTCACAACGTTTAGCTGAGAAAAAGCCACCAACTAAAACGTTGAATCCCAACTCTCCATTTTTATAAGCCGGAACAAAGGCGATATCGTTGATTTCAGCATGAACTGAATTATCCCGCCCCCCTTCGATCGCAATATTGAATTTTCGAGGAAGATTGGTAAATGCATAATTACCTTCACCATTGTTAGTAATCATGTCCTGAACTTTTTGTACCAATTCGCGGGTATCAATCAGTTCCTCCGCATCAATTCCCGCAACTGGCGAACCAGTGATATTACGGACATTATCCATCCCCGACTGCATAGAAGTCATTTCTACTTCATCCAAACGGCGAAAAATATCCGGTATATCTTCGAGACGAACTCCCCGCAACTGAATATTTTGTCGAGTTGTAATATCACCACAACCGTCTGCACCGTAACGCTGGACAATTTCCGCAAGTACGCGCAACTGATTGCTAGATAAAATCCCACTAGGAGTTCGCATCCGCAACATGAATTTACCAGGTGTCACGGGACGATAGAAAACTCCTACCCATTTGAGACGATGTTCCAAATCGGATTTTTCCATCGCCTCCCAACCGATTTGGGCAAAATTTTCCAGTTCATCTTTGATGGCTAATCCATCTTTTTCCGCTTTAATTTTCTCAAACTTATTAAGAGTTGCAGGTTTATTCGATTGGGTAGTAGACACGGTTGCTTTACCTTAAGAATCCAAGGTTAACGAATATAAAACAGTTACAAGTATTTATCTAATTTTGCAATTAAGCAAGTATTTTTATGCTCAAAATTATTAAGTTCGTTGTTTCAAACTTTACTTAGGTTAAGTTCTTATTAAATAGATAAATGTATTAATTGTTTTGTATAATTCGTAACTTTTTTGGATATTTTTTGCAAAAGTCATGCAATTTATGCATATTATCTATGCGGTATTTCTGCTTTATAATCGAAAAACAGCATTCCATAATTAATCAGCTGCTGGTAAATACTTAAATTCGTGACAAGCTAGATAAAGAAGAAACAAAGAAAAATTAACCTCTATTTAATACGCGAATGTTAGAAATTGATACGATCGCCAGCGCTGTAGCGGAAGCTAATTGGATAGTGGTTAACCAGCAGTTACAGCAGCTATTAGAAAAAAAAGATATTACACAAGATTTAGAAAACAAGGAATTAGAGCAAGCTGTTGCGATCGCGATCCAGGTAATCAAAGCGGGAGATTTTCAAACACGCTGGGATATAGCGAAGATTTTTCCCAAAATAGGTAAACCAGCGATCGCTCCGTTACTCGAAATATTGGATTCGGAATCAGCAGATTTAGAGATGCGTTGGTTTGCACTTCGCATCTTGGGAGAATTTAACGAACCGATTATAGTCGTATCCTTGGTTAAGTTGCTTGAAGAGACACAAGAAGAAGAATTAGCGATCGCCTGTGCCCAAACCCTCGCAAAAATTGGTCAACCTGCGATTACAGCCTTGATTGAACTACTCAAAGAAGAAAAATCCCGGTTATTAGCAGCAAAATCTCTTGCTCAAATTCGCCGCTCGGAAGCGATCGAACCTTTACTTTCGGTTGTCGATGATTCTATAGCAGAAGTTAGATTTACAGCGATTGAAGCCCTCGGTAGTTTTCACCACAAGGATTTAATTCCTGTATTCATTAAAGCTTTGCAAGATACATCCCCAAAAGTTCGCAAAGAAGCCATAATTGCTTTAAAAATGCGTGCTTACCTTAAAGAAGAATTTGATTTAGTCGATCGTATACAACCTTTGCTTTACGACTTTGATTCAGAAGTGTGTCAGCAAGCTGTATTAGCATTGGGATGTATGAAAGACGAAGCAGCGATTAAAGCGTTGTTTGATATCTTGGATTTTAAAAATACTCCTTTATTTCTCAAACAAGAAGCAGTGCGTGCTTTGAATTGGAGTAATACTTTTCTAGCCTTAGATTATTTAAAATCTTGTCTTTACTCAACTGATATTGCATTAGCTGAAGAAATTATTGCTGTATTAGGTAGACAAGAATCAACAGAATTGAAGTCTTATGCAACTCAGATTCTAATCGATCTCAACAGCGAAGGAATAACCTATAAATCGCAAATAAAGCAGTTAATAGCCACATCTTTAGGAGAATTGGGAGATTCAGCCGCCCTGACTCATCTTGAAAAACTCGCTATTGATGATGATTCTAAGGTTAGATTGTATGCAAAGGCTGCGATTAAGAAAATTACTCAAGTTGAAAACTAAACGCAAAGAAGGCGCGGAAGGAAGGGCAAAGGAACACAGGAGATAAATTTTAACCTTAAGCAATACTCCTAAAAAAACTAATCGTTGAGATAAATAGAACTTACAATTTATCGTTGGTGCGTGACGCTATAAGCTTGACAGATTCCGTACTAAAATTATCAAAGCGTCACACACCCTACATCTATTAAATCAATCCTCTGGAAGAGGACTTATGCTATTGGCGGAGACGGGTTTACAACGGTACGGATGATACTTTAAACCATCAGAAATATTACTATAAAAATGTCTATTCATCGTGACTAATACTACATTAAATATATTTTTGTAAATATCAAAGCTATAGCTCTTGATAATTTTATTCTTAAAAATTAATTAATTTAAATAGTAATAAATACACTAATAAAGATTAGAATATAAAGTTCGTCCAGGCGTGCAGTTAATCCCATGACCGCTACATCTCAACCTCCGTTTTCTCCCGAAGAAATAGCCAAAGAAGGCATAAAACCCGAAGAATACCAAGAAATCGTCAAAAGATTAGGTCGTCATCCTAATAAAGCCGAATTAGGAATGTTTGGGGTAATGTGGTCCGAACATTGCTGTTATAAAAATTCTCGACCTTTATTAAAACAGTTTCCTACAACCGGAGAACGAATTTTAGTTGGCCCTGGTGAAAATGCTGGGGTTGTAGACTTGGGTGATGGTTTACAACTCGCTTTTAAAATCGAATCTCACAATCATCCCTCAGCAGTGGAACCTTTTCAAGGTGCTGCAACGGGAGTAGGTGGTATTCTCAGAGATATTTTTACAATGGGTGCGCGTCCCATTGCAGTATTGAACTCATTGCGTTTCGGTAATTTAGAAGATGCCAAAACCCAAAGATTATTTAGTGGTGTGGTAGCGGGAATCGCTCATTATGGTAATTGTGTGGGCGTTCCTACAGTTGGTGGTGAAGTCTATTTTGACCCCGCTTACTCTGGCAATCCTTTGGTAAACGTGATGGCGTTGGGTTTGATGGAAACGCCGGAAATTGTTAAATCTGGGGCATCAGGTATCGGCAATCCGGTGCTGTATGTCGGTTCTACTACCGGGCGCGACGGTATGGGAGGCGCTAGTTTTGCCAGTGCAGAATTAACCGACGAATCAATTGATAATCGTCCAGCAGTGCAGGTTGGCGATCCTTTTTTAGAAAAATCCTTAATTGAAGCTTGTTTGGAAGCCTTTAAAACAGGTGCGGTAGTAGCAGCGCAAGATATGGGCGCTGCCGGTATTACCTGTTCCACTTCCGAAATGGCTGCAAAAGGTGGTGTCGGTGTGGAATTCGATTTAGATAAGATTCCCAACCGCGAAACCGGAATGATTCCCTACGAATATTTGCTCAGCGAATCTCAAGAGAGAATGCTGTTTGTTGCACATAAAGGTAGAGAGCAAGAATTAATTGATATTTTTGTACGTTGGGGACTGAATGCAGTAGTCGCAGGAAAAGTTATAGAAGAACCAATCGTGCGGATTCTTTATCAAGGGGAAATTGCAGCCGAAATACCCGCCACAGCTTTAGCAGAAAATACCCCAATTTATAACCGAGAATTATTAGCTGAACCTCCAGAATATGCTCGCAAAGCTTGGGAATGGACAGCCGATAATTTACCAGCTTGCACTTATGAAGGTATTGAAATTCAAGGAAAACAGCAAACCTGGAACGATATTCTGTTAACTTTACTCGACACTCCTACCATCGCTTCAAAAAGTTGGGTTTATCGTCAATACGACCATCAAGTGCAGAACAATACCGTCATGTTACCCGGTGGTGCAGATGCGGCGATCGTTCGGTTGCGCCCTGTTGGGGAGATGGGGAGATGGGGAGACAAGGGGATGGGGGGACAAGGAGATGGGGAGATGGGGAGATGGGGGGACAAGGGGACAAGGGGACAAGGGGACAAGGAGAAACTTTCTAATGCCCCATCCCCAATCCCCAATGCCCAATCCCCCATGCCCAATCCCCAAAAAGGTGTTGCTGCAACTGTTGACTGCAATTCTCGCTACGTTTATCTCGATCCTTACGAAGGTGCAAAAGCTGTGGTGGCGGAAGCTGCACGCAATCTTAGCTGTGTGGGTGCGGAACCTTTAGCGGTTACGGATAACCTTAATTTTGGTAGCCCGGAAAAAGCGATCGGCTATTGGCAGTTATCAGAAGCTTGTCGGGGATTAGCGGAAGGTTGTCAAGAATTATCGACTCCGGTAACTGGCGGAAATGTCTCTCTTTACAACGAAACTTTTGATTCTCAAGGCAATCCAAAACCAATTTATCCGACTCCCGTTGTCGGAATGGTGGGATTAATTCCCGATTTAACCAAGATTTGCTCTCAAGCTTGGCGATCGCAAGGAGATATTATCTATCTTCTCGGTTTACCAATTCAATCCGAAATCCCAAATTCCCAATCCAAAATCCAAAATCTAAAATCCAAAATCGAACTGGGTGGCTCGGAGTATTTAGCTACCATCCATAATACTGTTGCCGGAAGACCACCTTCAGTTGATTTTGACTTGGAACGTCGCGTACAACAAGCTTGCCGCGAGGGTATTCGCCAAGGATGGGTGCGATCTGCCCATGATTGCGCTGAAGGTGGAATTACTGTTGCCCTCGCCGAATGCTGTATTAACAGTAGCCTTGGTTGCGAAGTGAAATTAGACATCCCAGCAAACAATTCTCAAAGATGGGATGAAATACTTTTTGGTGAAGGGGGAGCAAGAATTATTGTTTCAGTTGCGTTAGTACAACAAGAAATTTGGGAATCCTACTTACAAGAACAATTAAACGATCGCTGGCAAAAAATTGGCAAGGTCGGAAATTTCCAAAGCGATATGGGGGTCTTAACCACTGATAATAAAACTTTAATAAACGTTACGATAGAAAATGTAAGCACTCGCTATCACCAAGCAATTACTAGGCGTTTAGCCGTTCCCCAACAGTTAAACACTCAACTGACAATTAAATAACTGGCAACTTACTATTAGTATCGCTGAGCATAAATACTGTAATGTGGTAAATAGATGGTTAAGAATTAATTAAGTTTTATCTAACTATCCAGTTTCACAATCCCAGTGGCTTGACATCATCATCAGGAGCATAGCTAGAATGATTCCCGCAAATTCCAAAGCCGTCACTTCGGATAAATATCCCCAAATTAATCCCAATCCAACTAATCAAAATGAACGTTCTGATAAGCAAGAAGAAGCTTGCGGCGTTTTTGGCGTTTACGCACCCAAAGAAGACGTTGCCAGATTAACTTATTTTGGACTATACGCACTGCAACATAGAGGTCAAGAATCCGCTGGGATTGCAACTTTTGAAGGACAACAGGTACACCTGCATAAAGACATGGGTTTAGTATCTCAAGTCTTTAACGAACCTATCCTTGATGACTTACCAGGTACTATCGCTGTTGGACACACCCGTTATTCCACCACAGGTTCCAGTCATTTAGCTAATGCCCAACCAGCTATTGTCCAAACCCGACTCGGAGAAATAGCACTAGCACACAATGGTAATTTAGTCAATACTAAGCAGTTGCGCGACGAACTGCTTGAAAAAAGCTGTAACCTAACTACCACAACCGACTCAGAAATGATTGCCTTGGCGATCGCCGAAGAATTAAACGACGGTTCCCAGTTGTTGTCAGCTGCGATTCGGGCTTTTCATCGTTGCCGGGGAGCCTTTAGTTTAGTAATCGGTTCCACTGAAGGGATAATGGGCGTGCGCGATCCGAACGGCATTCGTCCTCTGGTAATTGGAACTTTAGAGGGTAGTCCAACACGTTACGTTTTAGCTTCAGAAACCTGCGGTTTAGATATTATCGGCGCGAAATACTTGCGAGATGTAGAACCCGGCGAGTTAGTTTGGATTACCGAATCGGGTTTAGAGTCCTTTCAATGGAGTCAGAAACAAGAAAGGAAGCTCTGTATCTTTGAAATGTTTTACTTCGCTCGTCCCGATAGCATCATGAACGAAGAAAGTTTGTATAGCTACCGGATGAGATTAGGGCGACGATTAGCACAAGAATCTCTTGTAGATGCTGATATTGTTTTCGGCGTTCCAGACTCTGGAATCCCGGCTGCAATTGGTTTTTCGGAAGTTTCCGGTATACCCTACGTAGAAGGATTAATCAAAAATCGCTACGTCGGACGAACCTTCATTCAGCCTACCCAAGCAATGCGCGAATCGGGTATAAGAATGAAACTAAATCCCCTCAAAGATGTATTAGCCGGAAAAAGAGTAATCATTATTGATGACTCAATCGTGCGAGGTACCACTAGTCGTAAATTAGTAAAATCCTTGTACGAAGCCGGTGCAACTGAAGTACATATGCGAATTTCTTCCCCCCCAGTTACCCATCCCTGCTTTTACGGAATCGATACCGATAGCCAAGATCAATTAATTGCTGCAACCAAATCAGTAAAAGAAATAGCCAAACACTTAGAAGTAGACAGTCTGGCATATCTAAGCTGGAAAGGAATGTTAGAAGAAACCAAACAAGATACCAATAGTTTTTGTTCGGCTTGTTTCACAGGAGATTATCCCGTGCCAGTACCCGAAAGACTCAAACGATCTAAATTAATCTTAGAAGAAGCAATAGTTTAATAATTTTGGATTAAATTGGGTTATTTGGAAGATCATGAATCATTAATGTAGAGACTTCGCAATTGCGGAGTCTTTTTATTTATGTCGATCTACTTAGCTCAAAACTGCATAAGTTGAATTAACTTGCACCCATAAATAATAGAGTAAACATAAAACCTCGAAAGTGTTGTGCAGGAGAGGGGATAAAGGATAATTCCTTACCCCTAATCCTTTTCTCGCTTTAGTGAATTTATAAATTTTTATTTTCCGAAATAATACAATTATTAACTGTATCTTCATAAAGCTAGCTTCATAAATCAACAGCGTAATGAAAAAAATCTTGATTTTAGCAGCCAATCCCACCGATACTTCTAAACTGCGCTTGGATGTAGAGGTGCGGGAAATCCAAGCAGCACACAGACAAGCTAGAAATCGAGAAGAGATTGAAATTATTAGCGGATGGGCTGTACGAGTTGATGATTTGCGATCGGCGATATTATACCACAAGCCGAATATTGTTCACTTTTGCGGGCATGGTGCCGGGGATGATGGTTTGTTGCTGGAGAATAAATCCGGACAAAAGCAATTTGTAAGCAGTGAGTCTTTGGCGGGTTTATTTAAGTTGTTTGCAAAAGAGATTGAATGTGTGGTGATGAATGCTTGTTATAGCGAAGTACAATCAGAAGCGATTCACCAACATATTAATTGTGTAATTGGAATGAATAAGGCGATCGGGGATAGAGCAGCAATTGAATTTGCGACTGGTTTTTATGATGCTTTAACCAATGATAGAAATTATCAAGATAGTTTTGAATTTGGGAAAAATGCCCTTGATTTAGAAAATATTCCCGAATCGCAAACTCCACAAATTAAAATTAAAGATACTTCTCAAAGTTTACTTGACGCAGATGCAATATATAGTAAATCGAATGAGGAAAATAAAATGACTGGTGAACGCAATATTAATATTGGTAGCGGTAACTATAACGAACGTATTGAAGGTGATTATATTCAAGGTAATTACTATAATGCACCGCAAAAACAAAATCTTGCCGAAGCAGCAGTAGAAATTCAAGAATTACTTAAACAATTAGATAAATCTTACGATACAAGTACTTATTCTGGCAAAGTGCAAGTAGCAGATGAAACTATTAAAACAATTGAAAATAAACCAGAATTAAAAGCGCAGGTAATTAGTGCATTAAAAGTTGGTGGTGTTAAAGCTTTTGAACAACTTCTCAGCCATCCCGCAGCTAGTTTTGTAATTGGTGCTTTGGAAGATTGGAACAAGAATAATTAAATTGTCAGAAAATCCATGTACGTCATTGCGAGGAGGAACGACGACGCAATCCCAGTAACTCGTTGATAATGAGAGATATTGGGATTGCTATGTCCGTTCCGGACACGCTGCGCTAACGCTTCGCTCGCAATGACAATCGGTATCTTGCTTAATGTACGAAATCAGAAAAATTCCAATTGTAATTTTAAATTATCTAGTTTCACCCATAAAAAAACAATGAATAATAACGAAGAAAATCAAAATCGCAATATCAATTTAAACAGTGGTAATTATAACGAAAATATTCAGGGAGATTATAACGATAACCGCCAAACTATTTATAATCCAACTCCAAAAGAACCTTTTAAACCCATTAAATATATACCGAAAATTGGCAGCGATAACTTTGTAGGAAGACAAGATGAACTTGCCAAAGTTCACAATAAATTTTCTGAAACAAACAATAAAGTCGCCATTTCTTCTGTATCTGGAATGGGTGGTGTCGGTAAAACTGAGTTAGCGGTACAGTACGCACGAAAACACGAAAATGATTATCCCGGTGGGATTTGTTGGTTAAATGTTAGAGGTACAAATTTAGCTGCGGAAATTATTCAATTTGTCCAACAAATGGGTTTGCAAGTTCCCCAAAAAGATATCCAAGAAAATGCGCTGACTCTGGAACAACAAGTAGCTTGGTGTTGGCAACATTGGCAACCACCAGAAGGTTTTGTGTTGATAATATTAGATGATGTGACGAATTTAGAAGATATTTCTGAGTTACTACCATCTTTTCAGCGCTTCCGGGTTTTGATCACAACCAGGTTGCGAGATATCGACACTAATGTTGAGGAAATATCCCTTGATGTGTTGTTACCAGAGGAAGCTTTAGAATTATTCAAAAAGTTAATTAGTGAAAGCAGAGTAAATAAAGAATTAGAAACAGCTAACGAACTATGTGAATGGTTGGGATATTTACCTTTAGGGATAGAGTTAGTCGGAAGGTATATCAAGAAAAAACCTCCCCATTTTACTTTACAGAAAATGTTGCAGCAGTTGCAACAACAACGACTGCATCAAGAAGCGATGAATCCCCAGCAAAAAGGGTTACGTACAGCCCAATTAGGAGTTTTAGACGCATTTGAATTAAGTTGGAAAGAACTCAATCCTACAACACAGCAAGTTGCGACGTTATTAAGTCTATTTGCAGCAGATATTTTTGAGTGGGAGTGGGTAGAGTCGATGAGTAAATCCCTTAATTGGGATGAATCTGATGTTGAGGTAGCTATTGATGAAGTTTACCAACGTCATTTGGTGCAGTCTTTAGAATATGAAGATGTATCTTACTATCAAATTCATCTTTTAATTCGCGAATTTTTACAAGATAAATTAAAAGCATCTCCACAAATAAAGGAGTTAAAACAAGCATTTATCAACACTTTTATTGAAATTGCTCAAACAATTCCCCAAACAACAACCCTGGAGTTTATCAAGTCTGTCAAAAACGCGATTCCCCATTTAACAGAAGTCGCAGAAAATCACCTTGATGCAGTTAGCGATGAAAATTTACCTTGGGCTTTTGCTGGTTTAGCTAGATTTTATGAAGGACAAGGTTTGTATACATTAGCAGAACCTTGGTATGAGCAATGTCTATCAACAGTGCGATCGCGTTTGGGAGAAAATCATCCCTTCACTGCAACCAGTTTGAACAATTTAGCTAATCTCTACTCTTCCATCGGAAAGTACGAAGAAGCTGAACCCCTTTATATCCAAGCTTTGGAATTATATAAACAGTTACAGGGAGTTAATCATCCCGACACTGCAATCAGTTTGAACAATTTAGCTGAACTTTACCGCTCCCAAGGAAAGTACGAAGCCGCTGAACCCCTTTATATCCAAGCTTTGGAGTTAAAAAAACAGCTACTCGGAGTAAATCATCCCTCCACAGCAACCAGTTTGAACAATTTAGGTGGACTCTACCATTCCCAAGGAAAGTACGAAGAAGCTGAACCCCTTTATATCCAAGCTTTGGAATTATATAAACAGTTACAGGGAGTTAATCATCCCGACACAGCAATGAGTTTGAACAATTTAGCTAATCTCTACTCTTCCATCGGAAAGTACGAAGAAGCTGAACCCCTTTATATCCAAGCTTTGGAGTTAACAAAACAGCTACAGGGAGTTAATCATCCCGACACAGCAACCAGTTTGAACAATTTAGCTCTACTCTACAAATCCATCGGAAAGTACGAAGAAACTGAACCCCTTTATATCCAAGCTTTGGAATTATATAAACAGCTACTCGGAGTAAATCATCCCCACACTGCAATCAGTTTGAACAATTTAGCTGAACTTTACCGCTCCCAAGGAAAGTACGAAGAAGCTGAACCCCTTTATATCCAAGCTTTGGAGTTAACAAAACAGCTACAGGGAGTTAATCATCCCGACACAGCAACCAGTTTGAACAATTTAGCTGAACTTTACCGCTCTCAAGGAAAGTACGAAGCCGCTGAACCCCTTTATATCCAAGCATTGGAGTTAACAAAACAGCTACTCGGAGTTAATCATCCCGACACTGCAATGAGTTTGAACAATTTAGCTTTACTCTACTTTTCCATCGGAAAGTACGAAGAAGCTGAACCCCTTTTAATCCAAGCTTTGGAATTATATAAACAGCTACTCGGAGTAAATCATCCCGACACTGCACTCAGTTTGAACAATTTAGCTGAACTTTACCGCTTCCATCGGAAAGTACGAAGAAGCTGAACCGCTTTATATCCAAGCTTTGGAGTTAAGAAAACAGCTACTCGGAGTAAATCATCCCGACACTGCAATGAGTTTGAACAATTTAGCTTATCTCTACAAATCCCAAAGAAAGTACGAAGAAGCTGAACCTCTTTATATTCAAGCTTTGGAGTTAAGAAAACAGCTACTCGGAGTAAATCATCCCCACACTGCAATTAGTTTGAACAATTTAGCTTATCTCTACAAATCCCAAAGAAAGTACGAACAAGCTGAACCCCTTTATATCCAAGCTTTGGAGTTAAGAAAACAGCTACTCGGAGTAAATCATCCCGACACTGCACAAAGTTTGAACAATTTAGCTGCACTCTACGATTCCCAAGGAAAGTACGAACAAGCTGAACCCCTTTATATCCAAGCTTTGCAATTAAGAAAACAACTTCTCGAAGTAAATCATCCCGACACTGCAATTAGTTTGAACAATTTAGCTTATCTCTACAAATCCCAAAGAAAGTACGAAGAAGCTGAACCCCTTTTTATCCAAGCTGTTGAGATTGCGGAGCGGATTTTGGGAGAAAATCATCCCAATACGGTGACTTTTCGGGAAAACCTGGAATATTTACGCGCACAGCGGGGAGAAGGTGGGGATGATTCTTAGTTTTTGTCATTGCGAGGAGGAACGACGAAGCAATCTCAGTAGCTCGTTGGTGTTGAAGGTGTTGGGATTGCTTCGTTCCTCGCAATGACGGTTTGATAATTATTCGTTGGTGTTGAAGTTGTTGGGATTGCTTCGTTCCTCGCAATGACGGTTTGATAATTATTCGTTGGTGTTGAAGGTGTTGGGATTGCTTCGTTCCTCGCAATGACGGTTTGATAATTATTCGTTGGTGTTGAAGGTGTTGGGATTGCTTCGTTCCTCGCAATGACGGTTTGATAATTATTCGTTGGTGTTGAAGGTGTTGGGATTGCTTCGTTCCTCGCAATGACAGTTTGATATTAGCTTGTTGGTGTTGAGGGTGTTGGGATTGCTTCGTTCCTCGCAATGACGGTTTCGTTTCCTTGTCATTGCGAGGAGGAACGACGAAGCAATCACATTAACTTGTTCATAGTCAAGGTGTTGCGATTGCTTCCTTCGTCGCAATGACGGTTTGACAATTACTTGTTGGTGTTGACAGTTTCACAATAAACCGTCGTACAAATCGCACCATTGTGGATTCATACTATTTACCAAATCAATTTTCTTTTGTCTGGAACCAGCTTTGATTTGTTTTTCTCGTGCGATCGCATTATTAATATCGGTAAAAATTTCGTAATAAACCAGTTTATTAACGTTGTACTTTTTTGTAAAACCAGCAATTAATTTTTCTTTGTGTTGGTAAACTCTTCTAATTAAATCATTAGTAACACCTGTATAAAGCACAGTATTATATTCATTTGTCATTATATAGATATAGTATTGCTGGCTCATAATTATAACTATAAGTAGATTATAGATATCCCGGCGCACTCCAAACAAAGTTAAAATCAAACTACACCAGTCTGTGTTTATTAACCATGACGGCTATAACTATTAACTTCGATCGCATCGTCAAACTCACCGACGATCAATTTTACCAACTATGTCGGGACAATCCTGATGTCAAATTCGAGCGTAACCAATGTGGAGAAATAATCGTAATGTCACCAACAGGAGGAGAAACCGGAAAATATAATGCATCAATGACTGGAGATTTTGTGATTTGGAACCGTCAAGCCAAACTCGGAGTTGTATTCGATTCTTCCACCTGTTTCAAACTTCCCAACGGTGGCGATCGCTCTCCAGATGTATCATGGATAAAACTAGAAAGATGGAATGCTCTTAGTCAAAAACAGCGAGAAAAATTTCCTCCCATCGCTCCAGATTTCGTTTTAGAATTAATGTCCCCATCCGATTATTTAAGCGATGCTCAAGAAAAGATGCAAGAGTATATGGATGCGGGAATAAAATTGGCTTGGTTAATCGATCGAAAAACTCGCCGCGTTGAAATTTATCGTCAAGGAAAAGAAGTAGAAATATTAGATTCTCCCGCAACTTTATCAGGAGAAGATATTTTACCCGGCTTTATTTTAGATATGCAATTTATTTTCAATTAACAATTATTAATTACCAATTATCAATCTAACTTTGTAATAAAAATTCGATTTTAGGCAATAAAGGATCGGTAACAATACCCACACCATTAAAACTCCATCGTTGAAGTACAGTTTTTAGATTAGTACCTGAAATAGTTTCTACACCAAGCCGATTTGCTAAATCGCCAGCATGAGTATTGATATAGCTCAAAGCATCAAAATTTTCGCGAAACAGCAGCACAAAATTAGATACATCATCTTCATTCGGATGTGCTGCTAAATAACGACCATTAGCTTTTGATCTGATTAAATAATAGGTTTCTGATAACATAAGAACAGTGAGCAGTGAGCAGTGAGCAGTGAACAGTTAGGAGTTAGGAGTTAGAAGTTAGGAGTAATACCAATTATTAATTGATAATTGTTCATTGATATACCTCCCACCTGAGCCGCACCCTGGCGGGTGAACGGTGAATGTTCATTGATAATTGTTCATGACTTTCCTAAAGTAATCCGAGGATCGGCGACTTTAAGTAATAAGTCTGCTATTAAATTACCAACAATTAATAGTACAGCGCCCATGATCAAACTAGCCATTAATACATATAAATCTTGAGAGCTTACTGCTTGCAAAGTTAATCTACCCAAACCGGGCCAATTAAAGAAAAATTCGGCAATAAAAGCACCACTTAATAAAGCTGATAATTCAAAACCTAATAAGGTAATTAATGGATTGATGGCATTGCGGAGAGCGTGAACGTAGATAACGCGATTTTCTGGTAATCCTTTGGCGCGGGCTGTTTGAATGTAATCTTGACGCAATACATCCAACAATTCCCCGCGAGTAATCCGCTGCAATCCAGCAAAACTAGTGATACTCAAAGCAATGGTAGGTAAAATCATATGCCAAAGAATATCAATAACTTTTCCTAAAGGCGAAAGTTCGGCATGATAAATGCTTGTCATACCTCCTACCGGGAACAGAGGAGCAGTAATTTGAGCAAAAATCAGCAACAACAAAGCTGTAATAAAGCTGGGAAAGCCTTGTCCGGCATAACTAATTACTTGTAAAATCCTGTCAGTAGCCTGGTTTTGTTTTACAGCAGCGATGATACCCAAAGGAATTGCGATCGCCCAAGTGCAAATCAAAGAAGTAATAGCTAAAAGTAAAGTCGCCGGTACTCGTTCCCAAATCAGTGAAGCTACAGAACGCTGATAGACAAAACTTGTTCCAAAATCTCCCTTGGAAATAATTCGCCACAGCCACAGGAAATATTGTATGTGCCAAGGTTTATCCAAACCAAACTGTTGTTGGAGTTGCAAAATTCGTTCTGGGGAAATTTTGGGATTTTGCCGCAAATTATCTAAATAATCACCTGGAGCAAATTGAATAATTACAAAAGAAACTATCGAAGCTAAAAAAATCGTCAGCAACGCTTGCAATAGTCGCTTGATAACATAAAGAAATGTTTCGCTAGTAACTATTCCAACTAACGAATCTCGACTTGATTCCCAAAAGCTTTTTGAGGTTGTTGCAGTCATAGATTAAAGTAATAAGGTTAAAGTAATAAGGTTAAAGTAATAAGGTCAAAGATCAAAGTTCACAAACTCCTAACTCCTAACTCCTAACTCCTAACTCCTAACTGGTTACTGTTCACTGTTCACTGTTCACTGTTCACTAGTCACTGGTCACTGACTTAATATTCAACAAGAGTTACAATCGGCACGTCTGGTAATTTTTTACGTCCTTGTAATTCTTGTAGCTCGATGATAAAGGCAAATCCGACTAATTCACAGCCTACCTTTTGAATAAGTTCGGCTGTAGCACAAGCTGTTCCACCTGTAGCAATTAAATCGTCAGCGATTAAAACTCTGCTTCCCGGTTGCAAAGCATCCTGATGCACTTCTAAACAATCCGTACCATACTCTAGTGCATATTCAATAGAATGAATCGGCGCTGGTAATTTACCTTTTTTACGAACGGGAATAAAACCTGCTCCTAATTTATAAGCTAAAGGTGCCCCAAAAATGAATCCTCGTGACTCCATCCCTACTACAAAATCTGCTGTCATCCCAGCATCAATACATTTTTGCGTAAATAAGTCAATGGTGTATTTTAATCCTTGGGCATCGCGCAGCAAAGTAGTGATATCTCGATATAAAATGCCGGGTTTAGGGAAATCGGGAATGTCGCGAATTAAAGATTTCAAATCCATAATATAGAAGAGTCACAATTAGCACAGTCCCGTTAGCTACCCAACAATTTAGTTAGGGAAAACTGACTGTTAGACGTTTATTAATTTACTATATTAAGCATAAAAGTCTATTGCCCCCGATTTAACATATTTTGCTTTTAATATTGATTGTGGCTTAAAAGCTAGTAAATCAGTATTCTTACAAATGACTTTACTCCAACAGTCGCGGCAAAATAATTGAATTGACTACAAAATTGCTATAAAGTTAATACTCGCCCCCGTTTATAGTCTTTAAGTATATTCATTCCGGATGTTATTGCTACAAATTGTTGGCGTTAGCTGTAAAGTCGCCCCCGTAAAGGTTTAGGCTATAGTGGAGCTAATGCGTTTTGTCTGGCAAACGTGATAGCCCAATATGCTTTGAATATGTCATTAAACCAACGAATATTGGAATCTAAATTAAAATAATGGATTGTAATTGTACTACCATTTTCAGAAAGGTGAAATAAAAATGCTTTAAAACTTCGATTTTCGGTATACGGAAAGCTTGGATATCATCATAGTAATTAATGTATATATCAGGCAGTTGGATTACTGCCATATACCAACATACTTTGCCCAACGTTAGCATTGTTTAATTAATTTTACCGTTATTTTTAGGACAGCAGCCCTATAAGGAACTCATAAATGAATGTCTCCGCTCCTTTAACGCCGTTCAACAATCTGGCAGAACAAGATTTGCCCATGATTTTGGACACGCTTCCCGACCCCGCTATAGAGGGACAGGGATGTCCCCGACGAACCAGACAACAAATAGACCTGATTTTACTTGCAATTGAAGCTTTGGATCTTGGTGGCAGTGAAGCCATTTTGGCATTTGCTCAAGAATTGGATCTGAAAGGAATTATCAAAGATCGGGTAAATTTGTGGCGAATGCGTAGTACTAACCCTTTACGTAGAGCTAATATTCGCCGACCTTTAACCATTATGGAAGCAAAAGCTTTGGTGGTTATTGCCTGCTATTTAGCTAGACGATTAATAGTTGTTATTCGTCAATTGTTAATGATAAATCAGCAGATGGCACAAAAGCAGATTCCTTTGGAACAAAATTTGCGTCTTTCTAATTATTTGGAAAGATTCCGAGCGCATTTCCGCAGCCGTATGAATAAGAGACGTTCTGCATTAATGGGACTTAATTCCGATGAGAAACTAAACGAACTAGCTATAAATCTATTATCACAGTTACTTTTCTGTACGGGAACAGCCGGAATGCAGCGCTTCTGGATTAGTCTTTTTGATGGTGAAGTGGAATGAATATTCAACGTAAGTATAGTTTACCTAATTGCACGCTGCTTTTAGAAGGTTTAAGCGACGCTTCGAGAACAACACAGTTTCAGGAAATGCGCCCGGAACTGTCTATTTTGGTAAATGCAGAATGCACTTTATCTGGTTATACTCAGACTTTAACGGGTGGTAGGGAATTTTTTGAAAGTTTGGTAAGAGCAGTCAGCGCCTATGCTCAAGAATTTTTGAGTAATGTTTCTAACCCACAAGCCCATAACTCCGAGTCGGAATTAGTACAGCTAGAAACAATTAACAATAATCTACACAAATTGCGCGTGCGTTCTGACATTGCTCAAGAGAATATAAATAATGGTGGCAATGCCAAACAGACAGTTGAAGTTGATTTAAATTCAGTAGAGTTGTTCGATTTGGTAGAAGCAGTAGATCAGTTTTTTGCCGATACTCAAACTTTACCAGAATTGACGCTCGAACTACAACCAGTTGCTCGGCGACATGGTGCTGTTAGTGGTGCAGTCTTAGAACAAGCAGTACCGGCAACTGTTGGACTTACCAGTTTAGCTGCCGCTGCGATCGCTTTTAATTTAATGCCAGCGCCACCGATTAGACAACCAGTGGAAGTCGGTGAAAAGTCCAATTCTACTACTGCTGCTGTTAATCCTGATACTCAACCTACCACCGCACCCAACACGACTGTTAGCCCAGATCCGGCAACGCAATCTCCGGGAACATCCCCAGTAGTTAGGGACTTAGAAAAACTTGTTGGTTCAGTTCCCGAAATCAAAAATGCATCGCGATTGCGTAAGTTGAACTCTCAAGTATACCAACAACTCAATCAAGCTTGGAAGAATCGTCAGGATTTGCCATCTGAAGCAGTTTATCGTCTGGGCGTAGCTGGCGATGGTGCGATTATCGGTTACAAAGCAATAGACCAAACAGCCAACACCGCTATTGAAAAAACTCCCCTACCGACATTACTTTATAACCCTGCTAACAACAGTGCGATCGCTAACGAACCGATTGCTCAATTTAAAGTAGTTTTTAGAGAATCGGGAGTCTTGGAAGTAAGTCCCTGGTTAGGATACGTTAATAAGTCCGATAATATAGGGACAAACATTACCGACCAAAGCACGGTTTCTAATTTAAACCAAAAACTATCCGAAACTCTTCGTCAGAATTCGGGGAGTAATGCGACTTATAAGGAAGATTTGAAATACCGAGTAGCGCTTCGACAAAATGGAAGTATTGCCGATTACGAACCCTTAAACAAAGCTGCCTTTGAAAATTTCCGACAAACGCCTATTCCCAAGTTATTTCAAGGCGATAATACTAAAAATGCAGCAGAGAAAGAACAAGTAGCTCAATTTCAAGTTGAATTTAAACCCGGTGGAGAAGTGGAAGTTACACCTTGGCAGGGATACCGTTAATTGGGACAAGGAGATGGAGGAGATGGGGAGACAAGGGGAAAAGGGGACAAAGGGACAAGGAGATAAAAAGAATTTTAACATGCAGACCTTTGACCTTTAACCTTTAACCTTTAACCTTTGACCTTGATTACTCCTAATTCCTAACTCAATATTTTTATCTCACAACTTTACCCATATAACTTCCCCATAATTGAGCGGCTTGAGCGCTGCTACCATTTGTGGGAGAATTGTTATCGTTTCCTAACCAAATACCTGTAGCAAGTCGCCGACTGGGAATAAACCCGATAAACCACAAGTCAACGTTTTTGTCTGTGGTGCCAGTTTTTCCACCTTCTCCAAATCCGATAGCGGCACTGCGTCCCGTACCACTTTCGACTACTTGACGCATTAAACCAATCATTGTATTGGCTACTCCAGTTCTCAAAACTCGCTTATTGGCTTCTCGATCTTGATTAAAAGAATAAATGACGCGACAGGTTGTCAAATCATCGCGATCGCGACAGTCGCTGCTGTCAAGAATTCTTTTGATGGCGTGGGGACGATTCCATACACCTCTATTACTAACGGCGGCGAAGGCTCCGGTCATTTCTAACACGGTGGTTTCGCTTTGCCCTAATATTAAGCCTGGAACTGGGTTTAATTCCGAACGTACTCCCAAACGTTTTGCCATTTTAACCACATTATCCAGCCCAACATCTTGAGCAACTCGCAAAGCAATTGGGTTTTCCGAAAGACCAAATCCGGTAGAAAGCGTTAAGGAACCAGCACCACTTCTACAGGGCTTATACCTAATACCTTGCCAACTTACAGAAGTACAGCTATAGCTTTTTCCCGTTGAAATTCCTTTTTCGATCGCAGCTGTGTATGGGAAAATTTTAAAAGTGGAACCGGGTTGTCTTTTTGCTTGAAAGGCGCGATTAAATTGACTAGTTGCATAATCGTTACCTCCAACCATTGCTAAAATACCACCCGTACTCGAATCAAGAGTAACCACAGCTCCTTGAGAAAAACCAAAACTTGCTCCAGCATTTTTGATATGCTTCGTTAATTCCGTTTCAGCTTCAGCTTGAATTTTTGGGTCTAACTGAGTTTCAATAATAAAATTTCCTTCAGCCGCTAAATCTTTTCCCAAGATAAATTCAAGCTCGTTAAATACATAACTGTAAAAATAAGGAGCAATTCTTTTAGCTTGACGCTCGCAAACCTTAGAGCTAACTTCAACCGGCGAACGTCTGGCGCGATTATACTCATCTTGTTTGAGATCGCCCATCTCGCGCATTCGCCTTAACACGCGGTTGCGATAGTATATAATTCTACGCTTGCTTTGAGTATCGCCGCAGAAATTAAAACCGTTAGGAGCTGGTAAAATTCCCACCAAAGTAGCAGATTCTGTTGCTGTTAACTCTTTAGCTGACTTGTCAAAATAATACCGCGCTGCATCTTCAAAGCCTGAAGTATTTACACCTAAGTAAACCCGGTTGAGGTAACTAAGTAAAATATCGTCTTTACTGTAAAACGTTTCTAACTTTAAAGATACAATTGCTTCGCGTACTTTGCGTCCTAGAGAATCCTGTCTACCTACATAATCTCGGAATAAACTACGAGCTACTTGCTGAGTAACCGTACTAGCACCTTGTTGAACATCACCACTACGGGTATTGATAAATACGGCTCGTAAAATACCATAAGGGTCAACACCGAAATGCCAATTAAAACGGCTATCTTCCGAAGCAACTATTGCTGAAGGTAAGTAAGGTCCAAAATCGGACAATTTTTTCAAATCTACATGAGTAGTAGTTCGAGGTTCTTGCAGGGGTGTTTCACCATCACCAGCGTAAACGACTACTGGACCTTGAGTCGCTGCGGGTAAAGGTCGCACGGAAAATTTCAGCCATTCTATACCAATTACCATTAATAGTAAGGCGCTGATACCGGCTACTCCTAACCCTCCCCAAGTCGCAGCTTTGACATAAAGCGGTGGGGGATCTACGTATTGTAAACGTACCGAAGCAGCAAGTTCGGGTGGTCCTAAAGTCAGAACATCACCATGACGCAATTCCAAAGATTCAATCCGACGCTTACCTCGATAAATGCCATTAGTTGACTTTTCATCTTTAATGACAAAAACCGGCTTGCGTTCAGACGAATCTCGCGATAACGACAAATGGATTTGGCTGACAACCGGATTTCGGACAACTATATCGCAGGATTTGGAACTGCGACCGATCGTATAGCGATCGCCAAGCAAGGGATACATTTGAGCGTTCGTTGCTCCAGCCTCCTGTACCCATAGTTCTGGAACTCTGGCATTAGGCTTGAGCGCCAGCTTGGAAAAATCAACCCGAGCTTGAATTGTTTGAACTGCTTGAGTCAGTTGACCAAGCAAAGTTTGTGGCTTTTTGGGGGGTTGCGGAGAACTCATGGGCTATTCACACCACGGTTATTATTTGATAATCGAGCAAAATGCTGCCCTAAAATGCTGTTATTTCATCATTCTAATCATAAGAATATATGAAGTTTAGCAATACGGAATTGTTCCAATGTGTATATGATACAAAAACTGTACTTAGCTTTGATTGCTTGTACGGTTGTTTCGATCGCTATATAACAGTTGTAGTTGATTGATACGTCATGACTTGATTGTTTTCCAGTATTTGCGTGTTAATGCTTTTGGGCTTCATACGCTAATAAAGCAACACAAAGAATATACGTATATATCAACTAACAAATTGTAAACGAATGATTAAAATTTTACATTTTTAAGTTAATACATATATAAATTTAAAAATAGACATCACCATTTAGACAGATTTTATAAAGTCATTTGTTTGATTAAATGGGCTGAGGCATTATTTTTGAGGAGTGAATAATTATGAAGGGCAAATTTTTAACCTTTATTGGCACAGCTTTGACTTTAGCATTAAGTAGTACTGTTGCCGTTGCTCAATCTACTAAATTTCCTAGCCGAGACTTTCCAGAGCGCGAAGAACCAACAAGAGTTTCAGAATCGGATGACACTATTGTTGCAGCTGCGGAAGAAAAACTTTCGCCAGATGCAATGGAAATTTTATGTGCCCGTTTCCCGTTGAATTCCCGCTGCTCCGGCGCTAACGCTGCAACACCCTCGAATGAAGACAGCACTTCCCCAGAAAATACTATTGATGCACCAGACGCACCTCTTCCAGATTCTTCTCCTGAAGGCGTAACTCCAGCACCAGACGCACCTTTTCCAGGTACAACTCCAGAAGGCTTAACCCCAATACCGGGCGCACCTCTTCCAGGTACAAATCCAGAAGGCGTAACTCCAATGCCTGGTGGCGTAACTCCTGAAGCAATCCCTAGCGTTGATGATCTTCCTACAAACATCACTCCAATGCCTGGTAGCGTAACTCCTGAAGAAGATGATACTCCCACAAACATGACTCCAATGCCTGGTACAACTCCTGAAGAAGTAACCCCAAGCGTTGATGATGCTCCTACATACATCACTCCAATGCCTGGTAGCATAACTCCTGAAGAAGAAGTAACCCCTAGCGTTGATGATGCTCCTACAAACATCACTCCAATGCCAGGTAGCATAACTCCTGAAGAAGAAGTAACCCCTAACGTTGATGATGCTCCTACAAACATCACTCCAATGCCTGATGGCGTAACTCCTGAAGAAGAAGCAACCCCTAGCGTTGATGATGCTCCCATAAACATCACTCCAATGCCAGGTAGCATAACTCCTGAAGAAGAAGTAACCCCAAGCGTTGATGATGCTCCCATAAACATCACTCCAATGCCTGGTAGCGTAACTCCTGATTCTGATTCCCCTAACAACATGAATCAGCCAGGAGAAACAACTCTTCCCGATTCCGACTCCTCTAATACTGAAGAAACAACTCCTAGTGAAGAAGATGGAGCAAAGATATTAGCTCCTCAATAAAAGTTAAGATTCAATACCAAACTTAGTAGAAAATTAAGAAGAAGAATAAGAAGAAAAAAAAAGTAAGTTCTGGCTGCTCTAATAGGTATCCAGAACTTTTTTTGTGGGTTCTAAAATCTAAAATTTAAAATTTAAAATGTCTATCGCGAAGATCGATGATTTGAGGGCGTTTTTTGAAAAGAGGAAATAATTAAGCAGGCAATACCAATATTAATAAATACATCTGCCAAATTAAATACTGGAAAATTAATTAGTCGAAAATCGAGAAAATCTATAACGTAACCTAAGACAAACCGATCGATACCGTTGCCCATAGCCCCACTTAAAATTAAACCGTATCCCCATTGCTCCCAACTAAGTAAAACCGGACTAAATAAAGCTAAGGCGATCAATCCCAGACTTACTAATAAAGATAGCCAGCGCAACCACTCTACTTTTCCGGAGAAGAGACTAAAAGCAGCCCCAGTATTTCTCACATAAGTAAAGTGAAATATATCTCTTATTAATGGTTGTGTTTCTCCCAAACTAAAAGTTTGCACAACCCAGTATTTTGTCAATTGATCTAAGACAAAACCTGTAATAGCAGTTATCCAAAAGAAGCGATTTTTTAAACGCATGAGGCATTAATTATTAGTTGTTAGTTATTAATTATTAGTCTTTAACTGGCGATCGCCGATTGAGAGCATCCAATAAAGCTAAACATACTCGACTTACAATAAACACAAATCAATAAAACAAAATTTACTCAAATCGATCGCCATGTTATTGTACATATGCAACAAAACTGGCAAGCAATGGCTTATTCCTTTAGAGCATACCAGTTTGTTACGTCACTAGTAAGTTAGTTTAACGCCGCTTTACTAATAACTAATAGCTAACAACTAACAATTAATAAAACATTAAATGCCGCAGCACATATGCTATTACGGTGACGGCACAGACTACAGCTAGCTGTCCGGGTAATACAAACAATGAATATTTAAGTATTGCCTGCAATAAGGATAAATTTTCCGAACCTTGCCAACCTAAAGCATAAGTTATGACTAAATAAGTAATACCGCACAGATGAACAGATAACAAGCCACAAATGCAGCTAAATGCAAGAGTTTCTAATTTTGGTCTTGCTTTAAAAGCGAGAAAACCGCAAATCCACGCTCCAGGAATAAAACCTAGTAAATAACCAAACTGAGAAAGCTTGACATAACCGATACCGCCACCGTCAGCAAATACGGGTAACAAAGTTAAGCCCATAACTAAATAGGCAATTTGTGAAAGCGCACCAGCATTTTTCCCTCCCAAGCAACCCACTAACAGCACCCCACCAATTTGATAGGTGACACCTAAAGAAAAAGCATGAATTCCTTGGTTACTCCAACTCCAAGGTAGGGCGGCAATATAGGCTTCAAGGAAGGTACCACCCATAGTTAGTAGTAAGCCAATCATTGACCATAATAATTGGTTAGATGCGGCTAGCATTTATAAGATACTCATACAGATAGCGAAAAATAATCTCTAATTCTTTGTTAACTAGTTAATAAATATACTTATTTTGTTATAAAGCTTTACTTTCTTATTTATGTCGCATACTAGTTTAATGCGTCTAACTGCTTACTGTCCAAAATCTAAGTTAGCTAGCCTTGCAAATTCTAATGAAATAGATACCGCTACTTTTCTATCCTTAGATACTTGCTCCCGGATAACATATCAGCAACATCAACGTTAGGACATATATAGCTATAGCTATGGATAGAGGTTAGGACAAAATAATAGATCGTAAAATAATTTGACTTAAACCGGGCTACAAACCAACGTCCGTATTCATACTAATTTTATTAGAATGCTAACAATTATCAAACAAACCAATTGCATAAGTACTTGTGCAAAATTGATTAAATATTTTGTCTAGATAGGGAGTAGGGAATATTTATATAACTGAGCAGTAAATATATTAAATATATAAATAATGCACGCTTAACTACTTATCATTATCTATTTCCAAACTTTGAAACTTGAAATTTTACACGAATATCGCCACAAAATGAATTATTGCTAATGCTATTAATACAAAATTACTAATGTATTGTTTATTTCTTTTAAATGACTAATTTAGCTAAAAAGTTTTATTCCAATAATAAATATAAGTTTTTGCCGGAATGAGTCCTAAGAAACTTTGAAATCGAACTTTGTTAACCTTGTCTTTACTCAATAGCAGTATATTATATACGACACCTGCAAAATTACCCAACTTGCACATCCATGTTTTCTAATAAAATTGTAGCGAATAAGTCTCGTTTAGTTTCTTTAATTTCCGTATTAGCACTTACTGTAGGCTTGGCAGCTTGTGGCAGTGAAGGAACCAACAATGCTGGTGATACTCCTGGTGCTACCGATGTTGCTGCTACCACCCCATTAGATTTGGGTGGAGACACAACTTTGAATGGTGCAGGTGCTTCTTTCCCTAGATTGCTTTACTCGCGTTGGTTCAAAGATGTTAACGCTAAGTACCCCAATCTCCGAATCAACTATCAATCAATTGGTAGTGGTGCTGGTGTTAAACAATTTACCGCCGGTACAGTTGACTTTGGTGCTAGCGACGTAGCGATGAAGGATGATGAAATCGCTAAGGTAGAGAGAGGCGTATTATTACTACCTATGACTGCTGGTAGCGTTGTATTCGCTTACAACTTAAATGGAGTCGAAAATCTGAAGTTATCACGCGAAGATTATACCAATATCTTACTAGGTAAAATTTCCAAGTGGAATGACCCCAAAATTGTAGCGGCAAACCCTGGAGTTAATCTTCCCGACAAGAATATTACAGTGATACATCGTTCCGATGGTAGTGGTACTACAGCTGTATTAACACAGCACTTGAGCGACGTTAACCCCGATTGGAAGAGCGGTCCTGGCGCAGGTAAGACTGTATCTTGGCCTACCGGAATTGGTGCTAAAGGTAATGAAGGCGTTACCGCTCAAATTAAGCAAACTGATGGTTCTATTGGTTATGTAGAGTACGGTTATGCTAAAAACCAAGGTTTGAGTATGGCAACTTTGGAAAATAAATCGGGTAAATATATTGAACCAAGCGACGATGCTGCATCTAAAGCTTTGGCAGCTGTTCAACTACCAGATAATCTCCGTGCTTTCGTTACAGATCCAGAAGGAGATGAATCTTATCCCATCGTTACCTACACATGGATTTTAGCTTACAAAAAGTATGACAATCCTGCAACAGCTAAAGCTATGGAAGCGATGATTGAGTATGGTTTAACTGAAGGTCAAAAAAATGCTCCCGAACTCGGTTACGTTCCTTTACCTGAAAATGTAGTTGAGAAAGTTGCTGCTGCTGCTGACACAATCAGCCCCGATTACAACATTAACGTTGCTGCTAAGTAGTAAGCCTTGATTGCTAAATTTTTTAACCGCGTGCAAACAATAATTAATTAGTTAAGGAATAATGTGGTTCGCTCCCACATTTTCTCTATTACATGGGTACATTTTATGAGTACATCAGCCCAAAGTAGACAACCAGATCCCAAAAATCGCTCTGAAACAGATAGAACCCTCGATCGCAGCTTTATTTGGACGACAAGAATTTTTGCCTTTGCTATTGCCGGTGTTTTGTTATGGATCGGATTTCAGGTAGCCGTTCAAGCACTTCCAGCATTACAGGAATTTGGTCTTGGGTTTTTGGTCACAACCGAGTGGAGTCCAAACCCACCAAGAGTAGAATTAGGAATACTGCCGTCAATTTACGGTACTTTAGCTAGTTCTTTTATCGGTTTGTTGATAGCCGTACCCATTGGCATTGGCACAGCAGTATTGTTAAGTGAAAATATATTGCCTTTGTCAGTACGAACAATACTAGTTTTTCTAGTAGAACTTCTCGCAGCGATTCCCAGCGTTGTCTATGGCTTATGGGGAATTTTCGTATTAATTCCTTTTTTGGGAAGTATTGGCGGATGGCTTAACCAGTATTTAGGCTGGATACCGTTGTTTAGTCGTCCCGAATCGGGTGCAATTGGCGGTCCGGGGTTGTTGCCTGCGGGTATTATTCTGGCAATTATGACTTTGCCGATTATTACAGCAATTTCTCGCGATGCATTAGTTTCCGTACCTCGCAGCTTGCGCGAAGCTGCTTATGGATTGGGATGTACCCGTTGGGAAACACTTTTGAAAGTGATTATTCCAGCTGCATTTTCTGGTATTGTTAGCGCTGTAATGCTAGCACTTGGTCGTGCGATGGGAGAAACAATGGCTGTGACCATGATAATTGGTAACTCCAACAGAATTAGTCCTTCCCTATTTGCACCGAGCAATACAATTGCTTCTTTAATAGCAAATCAGTTCGCAGAAGCTGGTGGTTTGCAAATCAGTGCCTTAATGTACGCTGCGTTTGTGCTGTTTATATTGACTTTAATTGTCAATATTTTTGCAGAGTTAATAGTATTGCGGGTTCAGCGACAGTAATTTATTGGTATGTTCAATTATGTCTTCTAGTTATTCAGAGCAGCCACCGGGATTTACACGCGGTAGTTTAAATGGCTCTTCGAGTTCTCCCCGGACGCTATTTAACAATGTGATGAATGGTGTCATATTTGTTTGTGGTGCCCTCGCTTTGCTACCTTTGCTGCTAGTACTTTCTTACTTGCTGTTCAAGGGTTTCAGTAGCTTAAGCTTAGATTTGTTCACCGAATTACCTCCAGCACCTTTGGATACAGGCGGTGGTTTTGGTAACGCCATCATCGGTACGGCGATTATGGTCGGGATTGGGGCTTTAATCAGCGTACCGATTGGAGTTGCAGCAGCAGTTTACCTCACCGAATTCAGTAAGGGACAAACAGCCCGTTGGATTCGCTTCGCCACCAACGTTTTGAGCGGTGTTCCTTCGATTATTGCTGGAGTTGTGACCTATGGTATTTTAGTTGCAACTAAGATTACAGGATATTCTGCGATCGCCGGTGGTGTGGCTCTATCAATTTTAATGTTGCCGATTATCGTCAGAACTACAGACGAAGCTTTACAATTAGTTTCCAATGATTTGCGACAAGCTGCTGTAGGAATAGGAGCCACTAACTATCAAACAGTTTTGCAAGTAGTGTTACCTGCGGCTTTACCTTCAATTGTTACTGGCGTAACCTTATCTGTTGCCCGTGCTGCGGGAGAAACCGCACCCCTAATTTTTACTGCTTTGTTCTCCGCATTTTGGTTAAGAAGCTTAACTGACGAACCAGTTGCTTCTCTTGCTGTTTTAGTTTATAACTTTGCAACTTCTTTCGACCAAAATCAGCAATCAGTTGCTTGGGCTGCGTCTCTCGTTTTGGTGTTATTGGTTTTGCTTGCTAGTATAATTGCTCGCTTTGCAACTCGCAGCAAATCTTAACTGCATGGGGAAAGTCAAATTTGGGTTAGATTGAGGGCAATATAAATTATTACTCAAAATAGAATAATCAAGCGGCATTACATAAGCCATTGATAGATAAAAGTTACTTAACAGCTTTGAAGCTTTCGGAGAAACAATAAGCGTAAAATTTATGGCTACACATATTTCCACCGTGCAAGACACTCAAACTGTATTAAGAACAGAAGCACTAAACGTTTACTACGGTAAATTTTTGGCTCTAAAAGATATCTATATGGATATCCCCAAAAACCAGGTAACAGCTTTTATCGGCCCTTCTGGATGCGGTAAAAGTACTTTACTCAGATGCTTTAATCGTCTTAACGACTTAATTGACGTATTTAGGGCAGAAGGTAAAGTTTTGTACAACGGCGAGAATTTGTATGCACCTAAAGTCGATCCTGTAGAAGTGCGTCGTCGAATCGGGATGGTATTTCAAAAGCCAAACCCATTCCCTAAGTCAATCTATGAAAATATTACTTTTGGAGCCAAAATTAACGGCTTTAAAGGCGATATGGATGAATTAGTTGAAGATTCCCTCAAAGGTGCGGGTTTGTGGAATGAAGTTAAAGACAAACTAAACCAAAGTGGTTTATCCATATCCGGGGGACAACAACAGCGTTTGTGTATTGCCAGGGCGATCGCAGTCAAACCGGATGTTATCTTAATGGACGAGCCTTGCTCCGCGCTCGATCCGATTTCTACTAATATAGTAGAAGAATTAATTAAACAACTCAAAGAGAAATTTACCGTTGTTATCGTTACTCACAATATGCAACAAGCATCGCGAGTCTCGGACATGACAGCATTATTTTACGTCAATACAAAAGATGGGGGACGTAACGGTTATTTAGTAGAATACGAACCCACTGAGAGAATTTTCAACGATCCTCAGCAAGAAGAGACTAAAGACTACATTAGTGGTAAATTTGGTTAAGTTTTGACCAAATTCTATGTTGAATATGGCTAATAAATAAACTCTCGGAGACAATCTGAGAGTTTATTAGTTATTTTATTTTTAAGCAATTTTCAAAGCGGGCGGCGGGAATCGAATCCGCATCATTAGCTTGGAAGGCTAAGGTTTTACCACTAAACTACGCCCGCATTATTTTCCAACCTTATTATTATATTACAGTTGTAGATAAAAATCAAGTTATTTAAAACTTTAATTTGAACCCTCTTGAATATTTACACGTACAGGCAAATTACTAAAATCAGGTTTATTGCCGTTGTTCTCAGTTGCGGGAATAAATTTCTGATTGTTGAAAATTTCTTCGGCGTATTTTCGGTATTGTTCTTTCTGTGCTACATCAGGTGTTTCTATCTTCGTCACTGATGCATTGCCTTGATTATCAATTGTCAGCCACACCAGGAAATCTCTAGGCTGAAAATTCCCATCTTCTGGGGCAGGAAGTGGGATATCGCTGTTGCTTCTTTTTAAAGGTTGTGCAAGATTATCTGGTTTATCTTTAAAAAAAGTATTGGTATCTATCTTCCAACTTGCTGTTAGTATTCCCCCACTTTGAGTAGGTTGATTTTGAATCGGAGCTTGAGGAGTTTTTGCAAGCTGCTCTGGTGGGGTTAGTCCTCTTGCATCAGCAGGAGCATCAGCTATTTTTACACCATCTTCGGGATTTTGTTGTTGTTCGTCTTCTCTTTGTTGCTGACGTTCGAGTTTTCGCTGATTTTGTTGTTCTTCTAATTGTTGCTGACGTTCGAGTTTTCGCTGATTTTGTTGTTCTTCTCTTTGTTGCTGACGTTCGAGTTTTTGCTGATTTTGTTGTTCTTCTAATTGTTGCTGACGTTCGAGTTTTTGCTGATTTTGTTGTTCTTCTAATTGTTGCTGACGTTCGAGTTTTTGCTGATTTTGTTGTTCTTCTCTTTGTTGCTGACGTTCAAGTTTTCGCTGAGTTTGTTGTTCTTCTCTTTGTTGCTGAGCTTCTTTTTTAAGTTGTTCGGCTTCTAACTGACGCTGTTGTTGTGCTAACTTTTGTTGTTGCTGCTGTTGCCGTTCAAGTTTTTGATTATCAAAAGCAATGGCATTTTGATCGTTCGTGGTGACGGGAGGTTTCACAGTTTTCGGAATAGCAGGCTGTAAATTCTGAGGAACAATAGGTTTTGCTGGCTTTGGTAAAACTGGTTTAGGTTTAGGTGATGGTTGAACTGGCAATGATTTTTGTGGAGAAATTTCAATAAATTCAATCGGGAGAGCAGATTGCGATCGCTGTTGTTGTGATGAACTTAATTTATATGAACCGATCAGCCAGAACGCCAGTAGATGCAGGATAACTGAACCACACGAAAAAGCAATCCACCCGGAAGGTGAATCGGTTTGTCGTCTCCAGGTTTTTTCTGAAATTGAAGTTTTTCGTGCAACCGATTGTGACATATATCTATATATCTATATTAAGAATCCGCAAGATGGCGGACGTTCTATATTAATTGCACCGCGATTAAAAAGGTATATTTGTTTTTGTTTCTCGCCTTTCTCAACAAATAACACGTCTTCTATTCTAACGAGCGGACGACTACTTCTGGAGTCACGGTGAAAGTTAGAACTGTTTCATCTACTCCTTTTAACTCTAACGATTTACCTTTAATAATTTCTTCTTCCTGTAAATAATCTGCGACAGCAGCAGAAACAAGGATAGTACCAGGCTCGGCAGCGCCTTGCAAGCGAGAGGCAATATTCACAGAAGGACCAATAGCAGTATAATCGGCGCGTTCGGAACTACCAAACATTCCCACAACCGCAGTACCTTGATGAATACCGCAGCGAAACTGAATCGAGTTACGTCCGTCGCTGTCAAAAAGACCTTGCGATCGCCAACGTTCGTTTAACTCAGAAAGCCCGCGCAGCATGGCTCTAGAAGTATTTACCGCACGGCGCACTTGTTCGTTGGGTGTCAGTTCTTCTGGCGCTCCGTATAAAGCCAAAATCGCATCGCCCATAAATTTATCTACGGTTCCGCCGTTATCAAATACAGCTTTTGTCATAGCTTCTAAGTATTCATTAAGCAATTCTGCGACTTTTCGCGACCTTAAAGTATTTGATAATTGAGTAAAACCAACGATATCGCTAAATAAAACTGTAATTAAACGCGGTTCCGGTCGTAAATCCAGAATTAAATCGCCAGCAGCGGCTTTTTTAACCAAAGCAGGAGGTAAAAACCGATGAAGTACGGATTCTGTTAAATAAGTATTTAATTCCACAACTTTGCGTTCGTTTTCTTTTAAAGCCAACAAATTTCGTGCTTCTGCTAGAAGTTCTCTATCGTTAAATGGCTTTGCTAAATAGGCATCCGCACCACGTTCGGTTCCTTCAATACGAGTATCTTCATCAACTTTGGCAGTAAGCAGAATAATCGGTATTCCTTTGAGCGTCTCTTCCGAGCGTATCGTCCGAATCATCTCCAATCCGGTGACTATAGGCATCATCAAGTCGGTGACAACTAAATGAGGTAACAATTCTTTGGCTATATGAAAACCTTCCGAACCGTTTCTTGCAGTTTGGACTTGATAGCCTGCTTCGCGAAGAATACTTGATACATAAGCTCGCATATCTGGGTTATCGTCCACAACTAAAACTAATTGTCCCTTCCCAGCTTTCAAATCTGAAGAATCAAAACTTGGTGACAACAAATCAATTGGGATATTTTGATTATGACTATCCGTTGATTCTATTAATTCTAAATCGGCTAACTCCACAGCAGCACGACTGATATCAACAATACTTTCATCTTCTACCACTTGCTCGGCATTTAAATGAGCGCTTCCAGACTGAAGGGATATGGTAAAGTTGGTACCACTTCCATACACCGAATCAACTGTAACTTCACCTCCATGAATTTCTACTAATTCTTTAACCAAAGCCAAACCTAAACCCGTACCTTCATAGGAACGATTTTCCGAACCTTCAGCTTGACGGAACCGTTCAAACAAATGTGGAATTTGTTCTTCGGCAATACCAATTCCCGTGTCTTCTACTTGTAAGATGCAACCCGAACCCGCAGACAAAACTCTCACAGTAATGCTGCCGTTTTGGGGAGTAAACTTCATGGCATTCGACAGCAGGTTATAAACCACTTTATCGAATTTTTCTATATCTAAATAAACGGGCGGACAATCATCTAATTCTGCAAGCAGATCCAATTCCTTTTTCTCGCAGTAGGGACGAAACGACTCCACAATTTGACTAACAAATTCAACCAAATCGCACTTGCGGAAAGTTGGCTGCATTCTCCGGGCATCCAAACGTTGCAAATCTAATAGTTGATTTACTAGTCGTAACAAGCGCCTTGAATTACGCAAAGCAATGGTACTTTGTTCGTGAGATAACCCTTCACCCGTGCTTACTGCTGACTCCAAAGGACCTTGAATTAAAGTTATTGGGGTGCGGAACTCGTGGGAAATATTCTGAAAAAATTCAGTTTTTTGTTTGTCTAATTCCAGCAAACGTTCGGCTTGTTGGCGAGTTTTTTGATAAAGCCGAGACTGTTGAACTGCAAGGGCTGCTTGAACTGCTACAGATGCAGCTAACTCTACCTCCGATTTCAACCAATAGCGTTCTTTTTTACTTTGTCGCAAAGTAATACTACCGATGATTTTACCGTCGGTAAGTAATGGAACTACCATCAAAGAGCGAGTATTCATTTTTAAAGGTAAATCAAAACCTTTTACTTGAGCGGGGCAATCATTAAGATCGGTAATTATTACTGTAGATTGAGTTTGCAAGATTTCTTGCAATATTTGATTTCCCTTAATTGGGGCTAAAAATTGAGGTAATTCATGAGCGGTGAATTTTGGTTTACCGTTTAAGTGATGCGCCTGTGAATCTTGAGTAATATATAAACCGACACATTCAACAAATTCTGAATCGGCAGTCCACAAAGATAAAACACACCCATCCACCTGCAACGCTTGTCCAAGTTGTTGGGTAATAGCAGCAAAAATTTCTTGGGGATCTAGGCTAGAGCGGATGGCGCTAGTAATCGTATTAATTAACACCTCTCTTTGAGCAAGAGCGTGTACCTGCTCGTAAGCACGAGCTTGAGATAAAGCTAATGCAGCCTGATTTGCCACCATAATCACTAACTGCACTTCATCTTCTTCCCAATCACGGGATTCTTTGGACTGGTGCAGCGCCAAAACTGCCATCAATTCTTGCTGACAAATTAGCGGTACTACTAAACTAGAACAAATTTGAGCAACAACATATACTTGAGCGCGATCGCGGTTTTCGGGAATATCCTCTTGAACGCGCTCATCTGTTGTTGCATCGTAAATTACCTGAACTTCGCGGGTTTCCCATACTGTATGGGCTAATAATTCAGCCGAGGAGGTATCGGTAGATTCAATAAGTTGATCTTTATCCTCTACTTCTTTAAGATTTTTTTGATAAATAAAACCTTCATCAACTAACCGCCCATTTTGGAAAGGACGTAAAAGACATACGTCTACTTCAAGCATATGACCTACATTATCTACAATTGCTTGAAGAATTTGTCGATAATCTAAGGCACTGCGAATCGTATTAGTTAAAGAATTGAGTAAGGATTCTTGACGTAATGTACGGGTGAGTTCGTAGGTACGCGCTCTAAGAACATTATGAGTATCCAAAGCTTGGCGTACTACGGCTTTAAGTTCTTCTGCTTCCCACGGTTTAGTTACGTATTTAAAAACCTTACCAGCGTTTATGGCTTCCACCAAGTCTTCGACATCGGTATAGCCAGTTAAGATAATCCGGATAATATCTGGATATTGAGTAGCTGTCAGGCTCAAGAATTCCGTACCACTCATCATTGGCATTCGCTGATCGGAGATAATTACTGATATATCTCCTTCTTTTGCCAGCAATTCTAATGCGGCTGGACCACTTGTAGCTCGCAGCACCTTATATTCGCGATAGAAGGTACGGTATAGCAAGTCTAGGTTGTCGGGTTCGTCATCAACAACCAATATTTTCGGCTTTCTGTTTGCTTGAGATTTCATGCACCGCTTCCATGCAGTAACGGCAGTCGGATAAATAATTGAATCGGGTAAGAATGTTTTAACATTCGAGCTTATTTAATGGCAGAGTATTTTAATTGCGGCAATAGGCAATAGCTTGCATATAGGCTAATTCGCAAAGCTTTATGGTAAGACAGTCGAATGAGAGCGGTGAGGAGTGCCGATTAAAATTAATCAGGCGCGTACCCCAATTATTTTCATACCCAGTTTCGGTTTTAAAGAATCGATATTTTGTAGCCAAATTTTTCTTCACCCCCGGCGAGAATTTTTAATTAAACGTACAGTTGTTAATCCGGGCTAGATTCATCCACCCAGCATCTGTCGTCTTAGTTTTCCCGCCTTAGCACCAACACTAACATCTGAAAGTAATTTTTATTGATGGCGATCGTTATTAGATCGGCAATATTACTAGAAAATTAGCCCTGATATAGGTATATTATCTTACATTTTTAAACTGAAACCCCTTAATATAGCACTTACGGTTAGTCACATGGGTAAATTTTTATTGTATCAATTAGATCGCAAATTTATTTATCAACAGAATCTTGCTTGGCGTTCGAGCGATCGGATAAACAGTAAGACGGAAAACTATTACTGGCTTACACAAACGACCTATAAATTATGTAGAAATTGCGTATACGTTTGCTACCAAAACTAAAGCTAATTATTTAATGTCAGTTTAACAAGCATTGCTTGAGCTTGTATTTTATTGAACGTTGAATATAACTACGAATTAGCATGAATATAGGTTGACAGGTAATCGTTTATACGCTTGAACCACCGGGACAAGATAATGATGCAGGAAAAATTGGTGTTATGAAAGCCAAAAGCACGGAACATGGATTAGAATATTTATTCCTTGTGTATGCGTTATGCCTTTTAAAACTCTTAATCTTGGGAATTGTATGAGAAGCTCGGTTTTTGATGAAGAACTTGTTACTATCAATAGTCGGGAGGATAAAAAACAACTTATTAACCTGCCATACTAAACAAATCGGCAAATACAGGCAGTGCAGAATCTCAGCGGGCAAATTGAGCGCATTCCCAAGTTAATGGTAGTTATTCCTACGGTGGAAAAAAATACTGCTATTGTGCGTGTTGCTATTTAAAAATGATAGTTTGGGGATATTTTTAGCAAATAGTTACAATCCCCTCTGGTCTAGCACCGTATACTGCAATAAAGGTAAGGATTACACTCAATTAAGATTTATATCTTAAGTAGAGCGAAAATATGAATTCAAATTTATGTATTTCCTTTAATTCATTTGTTTTTGTCACTCTCCTCCAATTCTTTATCTTTAAAGAAATTCTATGCCAACTTCCAATTTATATATTTTTAAATTAGAGTTTTCATATAAGGACGGATGGTGTACTAGAATATTTGACTCATATATATAGATGAATAACTTTAACAGTAAACTAGCCTTGACTCAAGCATTTTCTTTTCCATCCCATCAAAAGCCAGTTGCGGTAGCCACTACCCCAAGTGCCTCCCAATTCCAAATTCGGCAATGCACCCCAGCCGATTTAGCTGGTGTTGCCGAAATTATCGCCGAAAGCTTTCACTCCCGTCATGGTATATGGGGATGGGCTTTTCCATTGTTGCGCTTGGGAATTTATGAAGACTTAAGACATCGTTTGACTGCCTCCGCCCCCCATCATGCTTGTTTAGTAGCTGTTGATACTAGCGATCGAGCAAACTTGGATTTAGTTGCAACTGTAGAATTAAGCGTGCGTTTGGGCGATTCTTGGACTTACACGGGTACTAGAAAAAGTTTTGCTTATTTATCTAATTTAGCTGTAAATCCGCAATACCGCAGGCAAGGTGCGGCTCGTGCGTTATTAACTAGTTGTGAAAAAGTTGCCCGCGAATGGGGATTTAAAGATTTGTATCTCCATGTTTTAGAAAATAACCATCAAGCACGACAACTGTATTTCAAATTAGGATACCGTATGCACCAAATTGATTCTAATTGGAATACATTTTTATTTAGACGCTCGCGACAAATTTTACTATATAAATGCCTTTTAGACTCTTAAATTCTCACTTTAATTTCTGCACGAATTATCAATATTCTCCGCAGTTAAACAATTTACGTTCATAGCAAATTGATAGCTTGACTAAATCTTCAACTGATATTATACCAATTTTATGATTAAAACAGGTAATTATATGCTATTAGATGTCAAAAACATTTGATAGTTATTATAACTATATACTTCACATTCCTTTATATTTGTCTTTGATAAAAATATTCATTTAAAATCGGGTTTGTTCTGTTGAATTTCTGTGGATGACTTGATGTTTATAAAAAAGCAATCTGCATCACATTTTTTTCAGCGTAGGATTTAGAGATTGTACCCGTATAGTCGGAGAACCATTCAGGAGCAATTTAAAGCGATAAGGTCACAATAACTTCGCTCTTATTGTTGATATGTTTATATTTTCTTTAAAATATTGCGGATATAGTTGTAGTAAGCTAAATTTTGTAGCGATACTTAACACTATATAGTGTAAAAATATATATAAAATATATATAACTGAGTTCATAAATACCCCAAGAGAGTTTTTGTGATTAACACGTTAAATAGTAAAAGCATCTAAAACTAAAAATTATGAGCAATTCAGTAAAATTACACTTACATTGACTAATGTCTTACACTAACTTTGTATATGAAATCTCTATCTTTATGGAAACTTTAAGTAAACATTCCTGGACTGGAAGACAAATCCAACTAAATCACATAAAATATGGTTACTCAATTAGTTAACCGATTTGATTTAATTCTAATTTAGTTAAACCGAACAATAAAGCTTTAGATAATATCAAAGCTAATAGCTGTATTAATTGATTTAATTAGCAATTGCGAGTTTCACGTTCAAACCAGTTCCTTTCTTGTTTAAATTTTAAAAAAACATGGATAGCGAGAAGCGCCAACGCTATCAAACTGCTATGGTATCAACTTATTATCCTGACACTTGTTTCCTTGACTATCTTGTAATGCCAGATGGACTTGAGCAATCTTATGGCTCGGATCTCCTGACAAAACTACATAGTGGAAAGATTTTCATGGTCAATAGTCGTAGGCGAAATGGGCTAATACTCTTTAAAGGCTATCATGCAGAGTTTGCCGGACCAGGAGCTGCTGTTGGTGGCGATTACGATCGCGACTGCCTTTACGTATTGCCGATCGGAAATATTTCGTCAATGTTGCTAAGTACCTCTTCCTCCGATGAACGCCAAAAGTCTTATTTGATTAGGCGACAGTGGATTAGGTTAATTAAGCAAATTACTGAAAATCCAGTTCCCCAGCAACGAATTCAAAGAATTCTCGACCAGTTTGAACAATATTTTCCACCAGAAATAGTCAGTCAGCTACCGGATGAAGCATTTGCGATGTTAGTGGGAGTTTTGCCACAAACTGTAGCAATAGTACGCCGTTTTGGAAATGAAGTAGATACCCTAAGTTAAAAAATATTGGGTAAAAACCCTTATGGAAGGCAGTTATACTTCAATATTTTTTAAAGCCGTTTTAAATCTGTTTAAAGTGCGGACATTTTCCGAGGGAGAACCCACAGTAATTCGCAATCCACCGCCAGTAAGACGCACCAAACAGCCAGAATCTTTCAGTTGTTTGTGAAGATTTGTTAAAGCATCATTTATTTTGTCACCTGTTGATTTGAGACGCAGGAAAATAAAGTTGGCGGCACTATCAAATATTTGTAATTCTGGATATTGAGATAAACTTTCGATTAATTTAGAACGTTCGCTTAAGGTTTGAGAAACAGGCTCAAGTAAAAGCGAGCGGTTTTGTATGGCTATTAATGCGGCAGCTATTGAAAAACTAGGCAGATTGTAAGGTAAGCGCACTTTTTCTAAGATGGCAATCAGTTCGGGATGAGCAATAGAGTAACCTACACGCATTGCAGCTAAACGGAAACCTTTAGAAAATGTCCGTAATATAACCCAATTAGGATGTTGGGATAATTCACCTGCTAAAGTAGTTTGACTATATTCAAAATAAGCTTCATCAATTACTACCAAAATATGTTCTGGTAAACTTCTTAGCCATGTCAACTCTGCTGAAGTTAAGCAATTACCCGTAGGAGAGTTGGGATGAACTACAAAAACCGTTCTTACAGGTTGTTCCCGATTTGTTTCTGTAGCAATTGAGGCTGCTTCCAAATCCATTTCAAAATTTTCGGAATTTCTCGGTATTGCGATTACAGGAATTCCTAAAGCCTGTGCCAATACACCGTACATTGAGAAAGTGGGTTGAGCCATTAAGACTGAACCATTTCCTCCCAAGCAAGTAGCAATTAATATTGAACGAATTAGTTCATCTGAACCATTACCCAGGGAGATATTATTGCTTACAAAAACGTTCGTTGAAAGATTAGCCGAATCATTAATGTATTCGGCGATCGCTTGCTTGAGTAAAGAATGTCCGCCATCTGGATAACGATTGGTTTCGATTAACTCTTTATAAGTCCACGCTAATTTTTCTTTTAACTCGGCAGGTAAATCGTAAGGACTTTCATTAGTATCAAGTTTATCTGATGTTGGCGTTGATGATATTGAAGAAGCTACACCAATACCAAGAAGAGGTTTGTAAGCTGCTAATTCGACTAATTCTTTGCGGAGGAAGGGAAGCATATTTATTTTGGATTTTGGATTTTGTGGAAAGTTACGGTGCCGGGGAACACAGCCGCCCTCGCAAACTTTCTTGTACCGGATTTTATATTGTGAATTCTGGATTATATCTAAATTCCAAAATCCGACGTTAAAACTATGTAGAAATATATAGCTGTATCATATAAACAATCTTATCAGTTCAAACTTACGTAAATTACGCTATTTTTGACAATAATTTAGTATTCCAGAAATTATCTATAGGTGTTCCGGGCAATAATTTTTTGAATTAACTCTTAGATATCTGGCAAAAATCTTCAATTGCCTGCCAGATTTCCATCATCACATTACTTAGGGCATGGTCGCTATTAAGTTCTATTAACTCTACCCAAGAACGTTTTTGAGCAAAATCTCGGCTAGCTTGGATCGGAATTACTTCGTCATGTTGTCCGTGCAAAATCAGTGTAGGAATCGCACGTTGCAAAACTTGTTCCTGGTATTGATTCGCGTCAGTCAAGAAATCATAACTTAAAGGTAATTCTCGTTGTTCGCCGTAATGATGAACCATAATATATTTTTCTTGCTGCCAGCGCTGTATAACTTCTGTACCTAAAGTAGGCAGCCAGTGAGATAAAAATCCAAAAGCTGGCGCTAGCAAAATTAAACGTTTTACCTGTAAGAATTCTTCTCCTATATAGGCTGCTGTTAAACCTCCTAAGCTAGAACCTATAATAGTTAAGTCCTTTTTTTGCTCAAAACTTGCAACAACTTGGTTTAGCTGGCGCGTGATTGTCAGGTGATAAAAATCGTCACAATTTAAATCAGGAATTTCTAGTTTTATTTTATTTTCAGCAAAGCGTTCGAGTATGTAATTAGCTTTATTAGAATTAGGACTCGATGCAAAGCCATGCAGGTAGATGTAATGCAATTTATTAGTTATCAATTATCAATTATCAATTATCGCTTAAAAGAATGTTTGAAAAATTGTACTTATAAAATTGAATCTTGTTCATTGATAATTGTTCATTGATAATTGATAACTGCTTACCGCATCGTCACAAATTCTTCTGCTGCTGAAGGGTGAATACCAACGGTAGCGTCAAAGTCTTTCTTTGTCGCGCCCATTTTTACAGCTATGGCTATACCTTGAATTATCTCTGCTGCATAGTCTCCCACCATGTGAGCGCCTAAAACTGTATCCGTTTGGGCATCCACTACTAATTTCATCATTGTTCTTTCTTCTTGTTGTGGCAAGGTGTAGAACATGGGGCGGAAGCGGGTGCGATAAATTTTAACTTTGTCCTCTCCGAATTTTTGCTTGGCTTGAGCTTCTGTTAATCCTACCGTGGCGGCTTCTGGTGTGGTAAATACGGCAGTAGCAACATCGGAGTGGCTGAAAACGCGCTTCATCTGACCATATTCGCTATCTGCAAAAGCTCTACCTTCACCGATCGCGACTGGGGTTAAATTAATTCTATCGGTAACGTCACCTACAGCAAAGATATGTGGATGATTGGTTTGACTGTATTCGTCAACGGCGATCGCGTTCATGGTGCCGTATCCATGTCCTTCAACTTCACTAGGTATCAAACCCACTTTAGCTTTGTCTAAACCCAGTCCGTCAACATTAGGTACGCGACCCGTTGCAACCAATAACACATCGGCAATTACTGATTCTTGTTCTCCAAATAAGTTTAACTTTAAGCGAGACGATTCTTTTTCTACGGAGGTGACTACAGTATTTTTAATTAACCGAATACCGTGATTTGTCATTCCTTCCTGAATTCCGGTACGGATATCCTCGTCAAAACCTTTCAAAATCATGTCGCCACGGATAATTTGGGTTACTTCGCAACCCAAACCCCGCATAATACAGGCGAATTCAGTACCTATATATCCAGCGCCAAGAATGGCAATATGCTGGGGTTTTTCTTTGAGGTGGAAAATCTCATTCGAGGTGATACCATATTCCATCCCCGGTATATCAGGTTTGGTTGGTCTTCCCCCAACCGCAATCAAAATTTTATCCGCAGTAACTTTGCGTCCATCAACTTCTATAGTATGCTCGTCAACTAAGGCAGCGCGACTTTGAATTAATTCTACTCCTGCTCTTTCCAAGAAGTTTATATGCAGCGCAGAGAGTCTTCGTACTTCTTTATCTATAGATGTGATAAACTTTTCCCAGTCCAACTCAGTATCGCCGACTTTCCAACCATAGCCTGCGGCACTTTCAAATAGTGAGGGAAAGTGAGAAGCATACACCATGAGTTTTTTGGGAACGCAGCCACGGATAACACAGGTTCCGCCTACCAAATCGTATTCGGCGATCGCCACTTTTTTCCCGTAGCTGGCGGCGCGTTTGGAAGCTGCTAAACCTCCGGAACCGGCACCAATTACAAACAGATCGTAGTCGTAAGTCATAATTTTAAGCGTGTTCTTTGCAATATATAAACCAGGTGAAATTACGCTTATATACAGCGATCGTGCGAAAAGATAATACTATTCCCACACTAAGCTATTTTTAAAGAGTAATTTTCCTCGATTTAATCTAAGGTTAGGAATTCTTCTGCGGTAGTGGGATGAATGGCAATAGCATCGTCTAAGTCAAGTTTTGTAATACCTTTACGAAATGCAACACCAAGACATTGAATGATATCCGCTGCGTGTTCTCCTAACATATGAATTCCAATGACTCGCTCGGATTCACCCTCGACTACTATTTTAACTATTGTTTGCTCCTCAGAAGCAGCCAACTGATACATTAATGGTTGGAACTTATCGCCATAACATTTTACCGAATCACCAAATTTCTCACGGGCTTGATTTTCAGTCATCCCGATACTTGCCATTTCCGGACGAGCAAAAACGGCAGAAGGCACATCGCCATAATTTACCGTTTGCGGTTTATTCCCAAAAACAGTATTGACAAAAGCAACGGCTTCTGATTTTGCAACCGGCGTTAACTGCAAGCGGTTGGTACAATCTCCAACGGCGAAAATATTGTCCTGACTGGTGCGGCTATATTCATCTACTTCGATCGCGCCTTTTTCGCCCATTTTTACTTGAGCGTTATCTAGATCGAGCTTTTCGGTATTTGGAGCGCGTCCGGTAGCAACTAAAATAGTATCGGCGGCGATAGTTTTTTTGTACTTACCATTTACGGTTAACAGCAAGCCCTCTTCGTAATGTTTTATGTGCGTCGCCGTGCTGTTGTTAATAATTTTAATTCCCCGTTGAGATAAACTTTCTTGAAGGCTTTTACGAATATCGTCATCAAATCCTTCTAAAATCGTTTCACTCGTATCAATAACAGTGACTCGGCAACCCAAAGCATTCATCATGCTAGAAAATTCTACGCCAATGTAACCCCCACCAACTATTGCCAAGCGTTTGGGCAAATACGGTAAATGAAACATTTCGCGGGAAGTAATCGCGTATTCGACACCGGGAATATCCGGTACAAAAGGACGTGCGCCTACAGCAATTAAAATTTTGTCCGCAGTGATTTTACGTTCATCAACTTTAATTGTGTGAGCATCAATAAAAGTCGCATGACCTCGAATTAATTCAATCCCACTTTTCTTAAATTTTTCTTGATACGTACAGTTGATACTATCTATGTGCTTGTGTACCGACGCAATAAAATGAGTCCAATCGAAGTGCGACGAACTTTTGCTCCAGCCATAATCAGTTGCTATTTTGTTTTGTAACGCGAAGTCAGCGGCATAGACAATCAACTTTTTAGGAATGCAACCGCGATTCAAGCAGGTACCGCCAAGGGCTTCTTGTTCGGCTACAGCTACACGCACGCCCAAAGAAGCAGCTTTTTTTGCAGCAGCCGCACCAGCAGAACCAGCACCCATTATAAATAAATCGTAATCGTATGTCATAACTGTAGAGAATTTGAATTGCTCTTTGAATGAATGCTTTCTTCTTATATTTTGACTCGTTCGATTCTAATTCGGACAAGGGATAGGCAAACCGACCTCCCCAGAATCGCGGACTGACTATTTTAAGGCTGCAACTAATCTTAATTGTATAGATATTCCTTTAAAATTCGGAATTTTACATACAAAATTATAATTTTTTCGCAGACGGTTTCTTATTTTATAGGCATAAAAGCTTTTATGAAAATTAATATCTCTTAAAAACGATGCCGCAACCATCCTAAGGATGAGATTTTAATTTTTTTCCAAAATATTCACGCACCCTACAGATCGAATATTTTTTTTGCACTGAGTGTACGCCTATTCATAATTCGGATTACCTTTAATGCCATTTGCTAAATTAGATTTTTTTACTACCAAAAATAAATTAATACAGCTTACACGAGACTTTGTTGTGACGAGAATCACAAGCATTCATGATTGAGATCCTCTGCTAATAACAGAGAAATAAGCATAATAATAAATAACTGAACTCTAGCCGAGTCATTAATAGGGAACACACTAATAGCCGACAGCCTTGAGCAAAGGACTGTCGGCTTTTTGTATTTATATATATATAGCGCATTGGGCATTGGGGATGGGGTTCGGAGGAGATAGGGGGATGGGGAGATGGGGAGACAAGGGGACAAGGGGACAAGGAGACAAGGGGACAAGGAGACAAGGGGACAAGGAGAAATTAATTCCTAATTCCTAATTCCTAATTCCTAACTCCTCACTCCTCACTCTTAACTCCTAACTTTCAATACCCTTGACCTTTAACATGCAGACCTTTGACCTTTGACATGCAGACCTTTGACCTTTGACATGCAGACCTTTAACCTTTAATAACTGGTAACTGAAAAGTTTCCCCACAGATGATTGGTAACTTGACAGATGATTCTGCCGCAGCCACTAGCAAGTGTGGGGAAGGTGAATTTAAGCTGGATTCTGAATTAAATCCGTATTATATTCAAGGTTTTTGTTTTTTCATTCCTATCAAAAAGGATTTGTAGGATATGGCAGCCGATTAGGACATGGATTGAATGATGAAATCGAAGTAGGGAGCAGTTTGTTGTGCATCTTCAGCACTTAGTAAATTAATAGAAGCTTCTTTTAGTCCCTTAATCGCTTCTACCATTCCGGGAACTGGGACTCCCAATGAGTTGTACATTTCCTTTACGCCAATTAGACCAATTTTTTCAATTGGTTCTTTATCACCAGCCAATATTCCGTAGGTGACTAAGCGCAAGTACCAACCATAATCGCGGACGCATAGCGCACGCTCGCGCTGTCCGTAAGCATTACCTCCTGGTGCAATAAAGTCAGGACGCTTTTGCCAAAGTGTTTTGGTAGCTTGTTCAACTATCTTCTTTTCATTTTCAGTTAGGGTATTAACGATTCGCAACCGTTGTTCGCCGGTTTGTAAATAGTCTTTGATATTCCTAAGTTCGCCACTGCTGGGATAACGCAGTTCGTCGTCGGCTTGGAGAATAACTTGTCTTACTACACTCATGATTTGTAAAAGAAAGTACTTTTTTTATTATTACTGATAGTTTACCGATTCAAGTACTCAGAAGTGAAGGGGATGGGGAAGATCGGGAGATGGGGGGATGGGGGGATGGGGGGATGGGGGGATGGGGATCGATATTGAGAAGTGGTAACTGGTAACTGATAATTGATAACCGATAACTGATAATTGATAACTGAAGAACGATGACTAGAACAACGTTGAAGCAGGGTGATTTGGTTGAAGTTGTAATTACGGACTTGAGCGATACGGGTGATGGTGTAGGGCGAAGCGGTGAATTGGTGGTGTTTGTACCGAATACTGTACCTGGCGATCGCGTTGTTGTCCGTTTGGTAACTGTTAAACCCAAGTATGCTTTCGGCAAAGTTAAAGAATTATTACAATCATCGCGCGATCGAATTAAACCAGCTTGCATTGTTGCTGATAAATGTGGTGGCTGTCAGTGGCAGCATATCAGTTATGAATACCAATTGTCAGCTAAGCGTGAAGTCGTTATTCAAGCTTTACAACGTATCGGTGGTTTTACACAACCACGAGTAGATGCGGTAATAACTAGGGGTGAACCATTAAATTACCGCAACAAAGCGACTTACCCGGTGGGGATCTCTTCTACGGGGGGGGTTATAGCGGGTTATTACCAAAAATCTTCTCATCAAATCGTCAACCTGAATCAATGTCCGGTGCAGGATTCGCGGTTGAATCCTTTTTTGGCAGAAGTTAAAAAAGACATCCAATCGTTAGGTTGGCAGATTTATAACGAACACAAACATACGGGGATCGTTCGCCATCTGGCTTTACGTATTGGTCGCCGTACCGGGGAAATTTTGTTGACTTTGGTGGTAAAAGATTGGAATTTGCCAGGAATTGAGCAAAAAGCACAAGAATGGTTAGATAAATATCCTTCATTAGTGGGAGTGTTGTTAAACCAGAACGAGCATCGTACTAATGCGATTTTCGGTAAGGAAACTCGACCGATCGCTGGGAGGGATTACTTAGAAGAAAAATTTGCCGATTTAAAATTTCAAATTAGACCAGATACTTTTTTCCAAGTAAATACTGAAACAGCAGAAGCATTATTATACGAAATCCAATCCGAATTAAATTTACAAGGTAACGAAATATTAGTTGATGCTTATTGTGGTATTGGGACTTTAACTTTACCGCTCTCATTACAAGTACATCATGCTATTGGTTTAGAAATACAACAATCATCAATAGCTGCTGCAAAAATAAATGCTCAGTATAATCACATAAACAACGTTACCTTCCATTCGGGAAAGGTAGAAGAATTACTGTCTCGGATATCTCATAAACCAGATATTGTTATACTTGACCCACCAAGAAAAGGATGCGATCGCACTGTAATTGAAACTTTACGTACAGTAAAACCAACTCGTATTGTTTATATGAGTTGTAAAGTAGCAACACTTGCTCGTGACTTAAAGCAACTTTGTCAAGATGGTTTATACATATTGTCGCGAGTACAACCGGCTGATTTTTTTCCTCAGACAGCTCATGTGGAAGTTGCAGCATTTCTTGTGCTATCGGATTTAGTCAAAGATACTTAGTCTAAATAAGAAGGTGAAATTTCAAATTTGTAGTCTAGCGCATAGTAAAAATGCTAAAATTGAATTAATCTAAATATAGAATACCTTTTGTATAAAGAAATTGGCGTAATACCAGACTCTTAAAAAAAGAAAAAAGAAGTTGTTTAAATTACAAATCGGCTAAGTTTTACGAGTATTAAGGTACTCATTAATACTTGAAGTAGGTTTATAGTTTGTAAGCGGTTTGTAATTAAAAAAAAATCAGTCGATTTGAATTGAAGCAACCTTTATTTGATAAAAAGAGTCAATGCTAAGTAGCATACAAAAATTAGTTGTACGAACATAAAAATTAAGGCACATGACCACCTCAAATCACTTTCAGGGTGCGTGGTAGATAGTAAAAGTCATGTCTAGCTTGAGCCGAAAGCTACGGGGTTTCTCTTGTGATTACCATTTCACTTCGTCCGGTAGGACGTAACTGGGGCACGATTAGTTTTGCCTCAACTCTATATCTCTGCCCAATATTAGATTTACTTTTGACAGAAATTCCAGGAGAAATGCAAGCTGAATTGAGACTAGGACTTCAAGAAGCCTTAGTCAATGCAGCGAAGCATGGCAATAATCTCGATCCTGGAAAAAAAGTCGTAGTTCGTTTTTCTTTAATTGATGATAGATATTGGTGGGTAATATCAGATCAAGGCAAAGGATTTATTCCTGAATGCGATTGTGAAGAAGATCCCAGCGAATATCTGCCACCTGACGAATCAGAAAATGGTCGCGGTTTATCAATACTGCATCTAATTTTTGACCAGGTAGAATGGAACCGTAGAGGTACGGAATTACGCTTATGCAAGCAGTTAGAGCATAGACGTAGCAGGATACCTCTGTTACGGAATTAGTTATTAGTTAGGAGTTAGGAGTTAGGAGTTAAAAGTTAGAAGTTGAAATAATAAGCAACTAATAACTATCAACTAACAACTAACCGTCTTTTTTTTGTCCGTGAGTCGGGCAAGGTGGCGCACTAATAGAGCGATTTAACCAGCCTGTAGCTTGTTCTAATCTGGCTTGTGCTTCTTCGGGTTGTTCGGAAAGAAGAAACACGAGGGCGGCTGCTGTTTGTTCGCAAGCGCGAACTTTGCGGTTAGACTTGAGGCGATGCCAATCGTTAGGGGATATACTCAATCTCTCCAATAGAGCTTGAGCTATTTCTACTGTACTTAAATCTTGCAGTTGACTAGTTTTAGGCAGTTGGCTGGATTGAGACATAACGAGGAGGCGGATGAAACATTCTCTTTTACTGTAATACTTCCCTCATGGAGTCGCCCAAACAATCTTCTCAATCTTCGGTTGAGCAAAATCTCGAACAAGAATTAGAACAAGAAATATTATCAGTCGAGTCTCGCCTTGGTGAGTTAAAACAGCGTTATGCCCAAATGCTCGCCGATAAACAACGTCAGATAGAATTGGTGCGGCGTTTTGACGAAATTAAAAAGGAAATGCAACAAACCACTTCGCGATCGCTTTTAGCGGAGTTGAAACAGATTAAAGAACAGTTAGAAAGCTTGGATAATGCTTTAGGCTTGTTTTCCGAGAGTTATTTAGTGCTGTTTGGTGGTAGCGTTATATTTACTAAAAGCGGTTTGAAAGACTTATTTTGGCAAGTAGTCCGCTTTGGTGGATTGGGCGTTATCATAGGCTGGTTATTAAAGTCTGTTGTTAGGTAGGAGATGTAGAGACGTAGCACTGCTACGTCTGTACGGGAGTTAGGAGTTAGGAGTTAAAAACAATTAACAACTAACCACTAACCACTAACCACTAACAACCAACAGCACCTAATTTTTATTCTTGGAAGAAAAATATATGATAGAAAGACGGATTGCAGAAATATTACGCAGCGCTCAACCTGACGAGTCGGTAAAGGTACAAGGTTGGGTAAGAACGAAGCGTGAATTAAAAGGTTTTGCTTTTATTGAAGTTAATGATGGTTCATCTCTGGCTAATTTGCAAGTTGTACTAAACCAGGATTTACCGGATTATGAGAATATATTAAAACAATTAAATACAGGTGCCTCCGTGGAAGCATCGGGAATAGTCGTTGAGTCTCAAGGAAAAGGACAAAGAATTGAATTAAAAGCCGAAGCGGCAAAAGTTTACGGTGAAGCAGATCCAGATTATCCGCTACAGAAGAAACGCCATTCTTTTGAGTTTCTCAGAACTATAGGACATTTACGCAGCCGTACCAATTCCTTGGGTGCGGTTTTGCGGGTGCGTAATGCTTGTGCGACGGCGATTCATGAATTTTTCCAACAGCGCGGCTTTTTGTGGGTACATACGCCGATTATCACCGCTAGCGATTGCGAAGGTGCGGGAGAACTTTTCAACGTTACTAATTTAGATTTAAAAAACGTTCCCCTCACGGAAGATAAAAAGGTAGACTATAGCAAAGACTTTTTTGGTAGACCGACATATTTAACGGTTAGCGGTCAGTTAGAAGCCGAAATTATGGCGATGACGTTTGGTAACGTTTATACCTTTGGTCCTACCTTCCGTGCGGAAAATTCCAATACTTCGCGTCACCTCGCAGAATTTTGGATGGTTGAGCCGGAAATGGCTTTTTGCGAACTTTCTGAAGACATGGATTTAGCTGAGGAGTTTCTGAGATATGTCTTCAAATATGTGATGGATAAATGTCCCGAAGACATGGATTTTTTCAATTTGCGAGTTGATAAGACAGTTTTAGAAACCGCAGAGAATATTATTAATAATAAATTTGAGCGAATTACTTATACAGAAGCTGTCAAACTTTTAGAAAAAGCCGATGTCCAATTTGAATATCCGGTAAATTGGGGTTTAGATTTACAATCGGAACACGAGCGCTATTTGTGCGAACAACTGTTTAAAAAGCCAGTTATTGTTAGCGATTATCCGACAGAAATTAAAGCTTTTTATATGCGGTTGAGCGATGATGAAAAAACCGTTGCTGCAATGGATGTTTTAGCACCGAAAATAGGCGAAATTATTGGAGGTTCCCAGCGTGAGGAAAGATATGATGTGTTGGAAAGTCGCATTAAAGCCCAAGGAATGAAACCAGAAGATTTATGGTGGTACATGGATTTACGTCGTTATGGTACAGTACCTCATGCTGGTTTTGGATTGGGTTTTGAAAGATTGGTGCAGTTTATGACGGGAATGGCGAATATTCGCGATGTGATTCCGTTTCCACGTACTCCGGAGAATGCGGAGTTTTAGAATTATTGTAGAGACGCGATATATCGCGTCTCTACATTTGTGATTTTTACGTATTTTTATCATAATTGTAGTACTTCTTTTCATTAATTCTGATGGGTTCTACGTGCCGACTTTAATCCCAAATCCGGAGCGCTGAAGCACTTACTACGAACCTTTGTTACCTATCAAAATTAATGAAATGCACTAGTAGGGTGTGTGACGCTTAGAGAAATTTGGTTAGAAATTGAGAGGTTTGTAGCGTCACGCACCAAGGATTATTGTGATAATAATAAAGATTGTTGAAAATAATAATTTTAAGTTTTAATTGCAAAGAAAAAAACCGCTGTATTTCAGGACTTACGCAAGTGTGACAATCTTTGGTTGGTGCGTGACACCAGAAACCTTGTTGCTGCGTTCAGAATTTCTATAAGTGTCACAGCACCCTACAATAAAAATATGCCGGTTGCGTAAGTCCTATATTTGATGGTGCAAATAGTTTTGCGCCTAAATTTTTTTGTATATTAAGAGTGCGTTACGGCATTTTAAAAAACTCCGATATACCATAAATGGTGCGTTACGGCATTTTCAATATGGTAATTTATAATTCAACATATTAAAGCCGTAACACAACGGCAATATTAGGGGAAGAAAATCTACACCCTAATTTGCCTCCCCTACATAATTACTCGTTCAAATCTCCAAAACGTTCTCGGTAACGAGCTAATAGCATCTCAGCTTCATTTGCACGATTTTCTGCTTCTTGTCTTGCTTGAGTTTCTTGGCTTAGCTTGGTTGCTAATTCATCGGGAATTAATAATTTCTCTCCGGTATCTTCGCGGTAAAAACCGATTAATTCGTCTTCTATCGCTAAACGTAATTTTAATGGTTCGCTGCGACTATCTGTAATTAATTCGTAGCTTTCTCCTCGCAAACGATAACCGCGTAATTTTTCTTCTATCCATTCACCTTTAGGATCGAAAAGCCAGTATTCTTGTATTTCTAACTGTTCGTACAAGGTTTTTTTATATTCTATATCTTGATTTTGCGTACCCTTGGATGTCATTTCAAAAACAACTGAAGGGACTTTACCTTCTTCCCAAATTTTATAATTATCTCTACCTCCGGGTGCAACGTCAAAAATTACCATTACGTCGGGAGCTATTCGCAATTTCGGGAAACCTTGAGCATAATATAAAAATTGATTTGCTAAAACTGTTGCCTGTTGTCCTGTAAGATATTGTCGCAGTACTTCGAGGGTTGTTAATAATGCGTAGAGATGGGTATAAGTTTCAGCCACGGGTTCTCCATCAGAACTAGGGTAGAAGATTTGAGACTGTTTTTTAGTTGAAGTAATAATTGTCATGTTCTCAGGTTTTGGCTTTTATGTCTATTATGACGTTGATAGAAGCATTGCTAAAGTTGTTCAAAAAAACGTTTGAGTTTATCTTCATCCAATTTGTCATTTGTGCGAACTCCACTACACACATCAAGTCCGAAAGGTGCAACTTGTTTTACTGCTAAAGCGACGTTTTCGGGTTTTAATCCTCCTGCGAGAAAGATTGGTATTTTTAGGCGATCGCGAATTTTTCTACTAATTTCCCAATTATGAATTCTTCCGGTTCCTCCTAATTCTTTTACTGTTAAAGATTGATTACCGGAATCAAGTAAAATTGCATCTACAAATTGCGATATTTTAATTGCTTCATTGATTGATTCTTCGTCAGTCACATGAATTACTTGCACTACGGAAATTCCAGGTAAGGCTTCTCGAATATCTTCGTAACCTCCAGATTTTATGTTGTCGCAAATTTGTAAAGTGTTTGTACCGCAGCGCTTGATTTGCTGAATAATTTCTTGAGTATCTTGATTGGAAGTAAGTAAAAAAGTGGCGATCGGTGGCGGTATTTGAGCGACTATTCCGGCGATCGATGCTTCCGAAATAACACCAGGTCCGCTGGGCATATGAGATACAAATCCTAATGCCGAAGCACCGCAGCGAATAGCAATCCATGCTTCTTCGATGCTGGAAATACAGCAGATTTTAACTCTTGGTTTTCTTGTTGGTTGCATAAGGTAAAGGTTTGTAGTAAGGAAGGGCTTTAGCCCTTATCTTAAGTTTTGTAGGGCTAAAGCCCTTACTACGAACAAATATGCTTTTATCAATCCAAAATTAATTAAGCAGAGCTTCCGCTTTCTCCTTTAATAACTGCCGCAGAAATCAAATGCGCTAACCGTAAAGCTTCGGGGACTTTTCCGCAATCGGTTAATTTTTCTAACACTTTGGCAATTATTTCCGGTTCTTCACCGCATACTTGAAATACAAAGGGTGAATATTCGTGAATTGTACCCGCACGTTTTAATAATTCTTGGCGTTTTTCTAAGTTTGGTAAATGACTCATTGCGTCGATAACTGCATCTAAATCGGGTTGACGACGCATGACGGCGACGCAGGGAAGCTGTAGTTTTTCGGCTAATGTTGGTAAGTCAACTACGTTAAATCCACCAAAACCAATTCCGTCGAGCAATACTATATGTAATTGCGGTAAAAATTTGCTGCCTATTAATATTTTGCAAATAGCTTCCGTTGCATCAAAACCATCTGGTTGCAATTCCCCCCAAACCATCCCTTCAAAACGAGTTGCCGCACAAATAATTCCGGCTAAATTGACGCTTTTGCCAGCACCGCGAATAAATGGCGCGTCGTCAAAGCCAATTACACGAATTGTACGGTTGAGTTTGAGGAGAGATTCGAGATTCATGGTTTATATAGAGTTAGGAGTTAGGAGTTAATCTTTATTCTCGCTCCCTAATAATAATTTGCAAGTGAGAGGTGACTACAAATGTGTAACCATCAGAATTAATACGGTTAACCGCTAAAAAGTAAAAACTAATAATTAATTAGTACTCCACCATATATGGCTTCGTTTTCTTATAAATGTCGGGAGACGTAGCAGTGCTACGTCTCTACAACCTTTTAAAATTAATGTGGTGGAGTAGTAATCGTGCAAAATTATTTATATATTTACTGCTCGCTTATATAGAATAAACCTGAGATGAATTCCAAACAAAAAAATTTTATTCCTGATTCGCCGCTTTCGGTGGCTGGTTTAACTGACTATATCCAATCGCTGTTGGAAGAAGATTCAACTTTGCGACAAGTTTGGATAACTGGTGAGGTTTCTAGTGCTAATAACCATCGTGCGGGGTTATTTTTTACTTTGCAAGATACGGATGGTGATGCTTCTATTAAATGCGTGACTTGGAAGACTCAAGTACCGAAACTCGCTCAAATGCCTGCTGTTGGCGAGCAATTGATTGTCTTAGGCAGTATCCGTTTGTATCCGGTGCGGGGAGAATATCAGCTTAGCGTGTGGCAAGCTATACCTGCGGGTGCGGGTTTACAAGCTTTGCGCTACCGACAATTGAAAAACCGTTTGTCAGCGGAAGGTTTATTTGATGATGAAAGAAAACAACCGCTTCCTTCCCATCCGCAAACGATCGCTGTTGTCACTTCCCCTACCGCTGCGGCTTGGGGTGACATCAAGAAAACACTTAAGTCTAGGTATCCTGGTTTACATATTTTATTTTCACCTGCTACGGTACAGGGCGAACAAGCACCAAATTCTATCGCAAAAGCAATTCAAAGAGTCCAAGATGATGGACGTGCTGAAGTCTTGATATTAGCCAGGGGAGGTGGTGCGGTAGAAGAGTTAGCCTGCTTTAATGACGAACGAGTAGTGCGTGCGATCGCCGATTGTTCAATTCCGGTAATTACTGGTATCGGACATCAACGCGATGAGTCTTTAGCGGATTTGGTTGCGGATGAAAGCGTACATACTCCAACAGCAGCTGCGGAATTAGTTGTACCATCCCTCGATGATTTATATAATCAACATTGCGATCGCGTTGCAGCTTTATCTGAAGCAGTTAATTACTCTGTGGAAACCGCTCAAAATAAAGTACAAAAATTGCGAAATCGTTTGGGGCGATATCAATTAGATAAGAAAGTCGAACAAGAAATAATTGCTTTGGGTTGGAAACGCGAAAAGCTGTTAGGAGCAATGAATTTAAAATCACAACAATCAAAGCAGCGTTTGGAAATATTGCGACAAAAGTTGATAACCTTAAACCCAAGGGCAGTTTTGCAACGTGGCTATGCAGTCGTAAGACAAGAAAATGGAAGTATTGCTCGTAATGCTCAAGAGTTAGAAGTAGGAGAAGAATTATTAATAAATTTAAGTCAAGGTGCAGCGAAAGTAAAGGTGATTGAAATTGAAGGGAATAGGCAGTAGGGAGTAGGGAACAGAAAAATACTGATATCACAAGAAAAATTTCAAATAAATAACCCCTGCCACGGTGGGTTTTGCCTGTGTAGCAGCGGTAACAAAGCGCCAGGTAATATAAAAATTAGTCCTATAAAACAAGCATAAAAATAACTATGGAAAAAAACTGGAATTACGAAACCAAAGTAGCAGAAATAGAAACTATAATATCTCGCATTGAAGCCGGAGAATTACAGTTAGAAGAAGTCTTTGAACAATTTGGCGCTGCTGTAAAATATTTGCGGGAATGCGAAAGTTTTTTACAACAGCGACAGCAACAAGTCGATTTAACGATCGAAACTCTTCAAGACAGTGAGCAATGAACAAATATCAATGAACAATTGATAATTGATTTTTATCCAAACTCGAAAAGTTTCTAGTCAGTTGTATCCCATGCTACGGAGAATGGCAAAATATAAATGTGCATGAGGCATTGGGAATTAAGGATTAACGATCGATTATGTCTAACCGTACATACGCTATTATCGGAACTGGTGCATTGGGGGGTTTCTATGGTGCTAAGCTGCAAAAAGCTGGTGTCACCGTCCACTTTTTATTAAATCGAGATTATCAATACGTTTCCGAACATGGTTTAATTGTTGAGTCAAAAGATGGTGACTTTAATTTACCAAAAGTTAATGCTTATCATAATGTAGAAAATATGCCCAAGTGCGATGTGGTGGTAGTTGCACTTAAAACGACGCAAAACCATTTATTAGCAAAAATATTGCCGACTGTTGTTAAACAAGATGGCGTGGTGTTGGTATTACAAAATGGATTTGGAATTGAGGAAGAAATCGCAGAAATTGTTGGTAGTGACAAGGTAATAGGTGGATTGTGTTTTTTATGTTCCAATAAAATAGCACCGGGACATATTCGTCACTTAGATTACGGTCAAATAAAATTGGGAGAATACGCTGTAAACTATAACCCGGTAGGAATTACAGCTAGAATGCACCTCTTAAAAGAAGATTTTGAAAACGCCCGAATCAAAATTGAATTAACAGAAGATTTGAGTCAAGCACGTTGGCAAAAATTAGTGTGGAATATTCCTTACAACGGACTTTCTGTAATTCTCAACGCTACCACAGATGAATTAATGGCGAATATTCATACTCGTAAATTAGTCGAACAATTGATGCGTGAAGTAGTCGCAGGTGCCCACATTTATGGAACAACAATTGACGATCGCTTTGTTCAAATGATGCTCGACTACACGGTTAAAATGAAACCCTACCGCACCAGCATGAAAATTGACTATGACGAAAATCGCCCTTTAGAAGTAGAAGCAATTTTTGGTAATCCCTTACGCAAAGCACAACAAAAAGGTGTTAGCTTACCGCAAATTGAATGTTTGTATCAACAACTTAAATTTTTAGATGCGAAAAACCTCGAACTATAATGTAGAGACGTTGCACTGCAACGTCTCCCTTATTTCACAACACCAAACAAAAAATTTGGCTATAAAAATTATTTATTAAAACACTTTTATATATTCAATTTGCATTTTAGTTAAAACTTAAATCTCAAATCTCAAAATTCAATAGTCAGCTATTCTGATGCGACAAATCAAAAATATCTAGTAGTGCAGCAACTTGGATATTGGCTTAAAAGCATATACGAGACTTTCGATCGAGCAGAAACGCCTTTAACTCAACCTGCAAATTAACGATTAACAATTAATGCCCAAAACAGCATAAACTTTTTGATGGTAAAGCTGTAACTAGGGAAGTAATGAAGACGTGGCTAAATTTCTCTTTGTAACGGATTTAGATAACACCTTCGTAGGTGACGATGACGCTTTAAGAGAATTAGAGCAACTTCTAACCAAACACCGTCAAGAATATGGCACTAAAATTGTATATGCTACAGGGCGATCGCCAGTTTTATATCAAGAACTTAAAAAGGAAAGGAATCTTATAGATCCAGATGCTCTGGTTTTATCCGTAGGAACGGAAATATACTTAGATAAAAGCGATACCCCCGATTCTAGTTGGTCGGAAAAAATTTCTCAAGGATGGAACCGAGAAGTGGTATTATCTAAAACTGCTGATTTCTCGGAGTTACGATCGCAGCCAGACACGGAACAAGGTCAATTCAAGGTCAGCTTTTTCCTTGAACAATCTGTAGCAACAGGGGTTTTACCGAAATTGTCATCTATATTAAAAACCAGTGGTTTAGATGTCAAATTAATCTATAGCAGTGGTATAGACCTTGACATTGTACCCAGTTGCAGCGATAAAGGTCAGGCAATGCAATTTCTCCGCCAAAAGTGGAATTTTGTAGCAGAAAGAACGGTGGCTTGCGGTGATTCGGGCAATGATATTGCTTTATTTGCTGTTGGAGAAGAACGAGGTATCCTTGTGGGAAACGCTCGTCCGGAATTAATCCAATGGCATAATGAAAATCCTGCTAACCACCGTTACCTGGCGAAAAGTGAATGTGCTCTTGGAATTATTGAAGGCTTAAAATATTTTGGTTTCTTATGATTAGTTATCTCAAAGGAATCGTTGCTGGTATCCAGAAAAATAGCGCTAATCGTCAAATTCTCACCTTAGAGGTGAACGGTATCGGGTACGATTTACAAGTTCCCGCACGATTGGCTACTCTGTTACCGGATTCGGGGGGTGAAGTGCAAGTCTTTACCCATTATCAAGTCCGGGAAGAGGTACCATTACTTTACGGATTTAGTACGCCAGCAGAACGTGATTTATTTCGCTTTTTGATCGGTGTTAGCGGCATTGGTGCTGCTTTAGCTATTGCTTTGCTGGATACTTTGGAACTACCTGAGTTAGTTCAGTCAATTATTGCTGCTAACGTTCAATTATTAATTCAAGCTCCCGGTGTCGGTAAGAAAACCGCCGAACGAATTTGTTTGGAACTAAAAAGCAAATTGATTGACTGGCGTAAAAATGCTGGTTTCTTCGTGGCTACAGGTGGTCCAGCACCCGGAATTCTCGATGAAGTGCAAATGACTTTACTTGCTTTGGGCTACACTGCCAACGAAGTCAGCTATGCTTTACACGTCGTCGGCGAAGATATTGGATTACCAAAAGATGCCTTCGTCGAAGATTGGATCAAACAAGCGATCGCGCATCTAAGCAGCAGCGAATCAGTTAACAGTTAACAGTGAGCAGTGAGCAGTTAAGAGTTAGAAGTTATAAATTACAACCTATAACCTTTAACCTTTGACCTTATTATTATGAATTCTTATGCTTGGCTAGAGCAATCTTTGGCAACTATTCACCGCGCTAATTGGTACCGTTCGGTGCAGTCGATCCACGGTGGCGCTGGTGCTACGGTGGTTTTGCAGGGGCGCGAGGTAATTAATTTTGCCAGTAATGATTATCTAGGTTTGGCAGGGGATGAACGTTTAATTCAGGCTGCAACTACTGCAACTCAAAATTTGGGGACTGGTAGTACTGGTTCTAGATTACTCAGCGGGCATCGGGAATTACACGGTGAGCTAGAAAATGCGATCGCGTCTCTCAAACAAACGGCAGATGCTTTAGTATTCAGTTCGGGATATTTAGCAAATTTGGGTGCAATTACTGCCGTAGTTGGTAAACGGGATTTAATCTTATCTGACGAGTACAATCATTCGAGTTTAAAAAATGGGGCAATTCTCAGTGGTGCTGCGATTATTGAGTATCCCCATTGCAATGTTGCAGTTTTGAAAAGTAAGTTGCAAGAAGTTCGCCAAAGTTATCGCCGCTGTTTGATAATTACCGATAGTGTTTTTAGCATGGATGGTGATTTGTGTCCAGTAAAAACATTATTAGATATTGCTGAAGAATTTAGCTGTATGTTGCTCGTGGATGAAGCTCACGCTACTGGGGTGTTAGGAAAAAATGGTGCTGGCTGCGTAGAACATTTCGGTTGTACGAATAGGCAGTTAATTCAAGTTGGTACTTTAAGTAAAGCTTTGGGCAGTTTGGGCGGTTACGTTGCCGGAAGTAATAATTTAATCGACTTTTTACGAAATCGCGCTGCGACTTGGATTTACACCACCGCACTAACACCAGCCGATACTGCTGCGGCTTTGTCGGCAATTAATATAGTTAAAAAAGAACCCACTTGTCGCGATCGATTGTGGGAAAATATAAATTATTTGAAAGACTTGATGTCTAATCTGCCAAACTTGCAAATATTGCCATCAGAATCAGCAATTATTTGTTTTCAGGTAGAAAGTGCAGCAGAAGCGTTAAAAATCGGGAATTATCTTAAAGAATCGGGGATTTTTGCCCCAGCGATTCGTCCCCCTACAGTTCCTACGAGTCGGATTCGTATTTCTTTAATGGCAACTCATCAGCCAAGTCATATTGAGAAATTAGTAGAAGTGTTAAAAAAATTTAATTAATTAATTAAATAATGTAGAGATATAGCAGTGCTACGTCTTTGTAATATCGAACGCGGCATATATAGCAGCTATTATCTCCGATGAGTGCAGAGATTGCCTCGATCGTTTGAATTCGCGCATTGCAAATAGTCGAGTTCTCGTACAAAATCATAATTAAACAGAATTTGACCGAATCATAAGTATCGACGTAGAACAGTAAAAAAGATGAAACTTCAGAATTTATTTTTGCTCACAGGTGCTATTTTTTTATGTGATATGACATCTATTACTTACGCACGGGAAAAATTAGCAGATGTAGGTATTATATTTAATGATGGTACTAGTTTAAATAAAAAAATAGTTGATGCAGTAGAGTATGTCGGAACTTGTCCGGGTTGGTACAGGGAAAATATTGCTGGTTGGTTTCGCGATCGAGAAGTACCAACAAAGAAAGGTAGAAGGGTGAGAATTATTAATGAAAAATTCCGAGATATTACAAATAGGGTTCCATATACCGATCGCAAATATACAAAAAATGATACTTCTCAAATCATCGGTTTTGATTTTGATACCAGTCACAGAGGAAGTAAATTTGTAATTAAACCTGGTGTAAATCAATTTACTTATCTAATTTATGATGGCAAATACGGTAAATCTAATATGCAAGTTATAAAAAAAGGAAGTTTTTCAGTTGAAGTAAAACCAAAAGTTCGGGAGTATCAACGTGACATTGAGTGGAGAAGCAATCTTTACTTCGTTTGTTTAAATCAAAAAGGTCAAATTGTAGAAGAAGAATCTTTAGATAACTGTCAATATCCAGCTGCACAAGAAGTAGGAAGCTGTAATGGAGAAACTATTTACGGTAAAATCAGATATTTAGATAGATATCAAAAATAAATACGACTGCACTTTCACCCCGTTGGCGCTGCTGCGGCAAAAGAAACGATTAAGATAGTTACAAAAAACCACTCGTCGCAGTAAATCGTGAAGAAATGTAAATTGCTTAAAAGAGTGGATGCAGCAGCGTTAAAACTAGAAAAATTTTTAATGTACCGACATAGCACTGCAACGTCTCTAACAGATCAACAAAAAGAAACCCGGTTTCTTCTCCTAAAACATGATTTTTTCGTTTAACAATTTGTAAGAAACCGGGTTTCTCATGTGCGGTGCAAGATATGAATATAAGGACTTCACACAACACATAATTAATTGTCGCAGATTATTTTTGTAGAATCTATCCCCCAACTGCATAACATTCAAACTCTGACACTAATAAATAAGTAAGGTTAAAAAAATGATCTTCCCTAGTATGAGTTTAAAGAGGGAATTATGAATATACGTTGGCAAAAATTATTAGTAAAAATTTCCTTTTGGTTAGCAACGGAAATTATCCTCAACTTAGTTGGAATAGATGACTTAGCTGACTATAGCGAGTTTATTTACGAAAATCCAAATTTCACTGCGAAGATAGGATGTGTTTCTAGTATGGCTCCTATGGTTTGAGAAGTATTGTATCCAGTAAGGAAAGATATAAAACAAATGAACAACATTAATAATAAATCTTGTGAAGAGACGTTGTAATACAGCGTCTCTTCTATTTTTTAGATAAAAAAATTCGCAGAAAAATCATAACCCTGCATACAGCTTAAACAACTAGACCAATTGATTAATAGAAGACAAGTTCAACCGTTAATTTTTCGTAATCTTAAGGAGACATACAATGATTAGCTTAAAGAAAATTATCCTCGGAACTGCTGCAATTGGTATCGCTTTTGGAAGTATTATTAATTTTGTGCAACCTGCTGAAGCTGGTGTTTTCAAAAAATTAGACCCTTTTAATAAGAATAGTGAGATTCGCAAAATAGGACGTGATATCGATCCAACTAATCCTAACGGTTATGTAGGAAGTGATTTACACGCTAAATTTAGAATTTGCAATCAAACAAATACTACTGTTCTTTATTCAATTGTTGCCAAATCTGCTTCTTTACGACCCGGAGCTTGTGTAAATTGGACTACTACAGGACAAGCAGCATTGACTTTTGATAGAGCATTTATTCCCGGTTATCAACGTCAAACATATACCTTAAATGATGGTGAATACTCATTTGAAACGGTTCGTTGGCAAACAGCAGGTAGAGGTATCGATCTAAAAAGGAAGTAAATAGTAAAAGGTTTTAGTTGGTTAACAGTATATATAAATAAATTCGCAGAAAATATTTTAAATCAAACTGCATACTGCTTAACCAACTAGACCAATTGATTAATAAGAAGACAACTTCAACTGTTAACTTTTTTCTAAAAATACAATTTGGGAGACAACCGCAATGAAACTTCAAAACTTAAAAATAGCATCTGCATTAACAGTATTTACTTTAGGAGTAGTGTCAAGTATTGGATTATCATCTCAACCAGCATACGCTCATAAAAAATGCTACAAACAAAGTTTAGGTTTTCCCGGTTCTTGGACATGGGTATGTAAACCTCATGTTCATGCACCAAAACAGGAAACTTCTTGTTTGGCAGTTGTTACTCCTCCTACAAAATATCGTCTCGTCAATCGAACTCGTAATGTTGTTTATTATTCACTGAACGGAAGTTCCTATAGACTAAATCCCACATATCAACGTATTCATAAAGTTGGTGGAGGTTCTAATAGTTGTAATAGAGAAAGCGACCACGCTGTAGTTACATTTGACAATAATACCGTAAGAAGTGGCACTCAAAAAACTACTTATACCTTAAATCGAGGTGGTTTATCTAAAGGTTATGAATACTATTTTGCTTCTAGAAATAATAGTGTTTCTGTTCGACTTTTGCCTCGAAATTTAAAAACACCTCTTGTAGAACAAGGAAAAGATACTATATATGTCAATGAACCTCCTAAGCAACAAACTAAGAACACTCCACCAGTAGAAAGTACTAAGCCCGTACAACCAGAGCCACAAGAAAAAAAAGAAGTTCCTTCTAGTTATTATTGGGAATGGTAAGTATTCGTAAAACTTAGAAAGTTAAAAAGCGCAATCTTCCTCGATCAATTTTCGCTAGCTATAAGTCATATAGAGAATGAAAAATAAAATATATTTTCTATTTTTCAATCTCTCTCTTCACAATTAATTTCATTAATAAAACCCAATTCCTACCAAGATAAAAATCATGAAACTCCACAATATTGGTTTGCTTACAAGTGCTATTGTTGTATGCGGTATGTCATCTATTGCTTACGCTCAAGAAAAATTAGACGATGTTGGTATTGTATTTAGAGATGGTATTAGTTTAAATCAAAAAATAGTTGATATGGTGGAATACGTCGGAAATTGCCCCGGTTATTATCAGGAAAGCGTTGCTGGGTGGTTTCGAGATAAAGAAGTAGAAGCTGTAAAAGGTAGAAGAGTAAGAATTACGAATGAAAAATTTGTAGACATTTCTAATAAAATTCCTTATACAGACCTTAAATACGAAAAAAATGGTAAATCACAAAAAATAGGTTTTGATTTTGGAACCAAACATAGAGGAAGTAAATTTGTCGTTCAACCTGGTGATAATCAATTATCGTACATGATTTACGACGGTAAATATGATAAACCGGGTATGAAAGTTATCAAAAAAGGAACCTTCTCGGTTGAAGTAGAGAAAAACTTTAAAGAGCATCAGCGTGATATTAGCTGGAGAAGCGCACCCCGCTTTGTTTGTTTAAATCTAGATGGTCAAGTTATAGAGAATATGACAAACGAAGATTTTGAAAAATGTAAATTTAAGGGTTCGCAAAAAGTGGGAAGCTGCGCTGGTTCAACTGTCTATGGGGAAGTTAAGCCTTTAAGAAAAGTCAAAGATGATGAATTAACCAACTAAACCAATTGATTAATAAGAAGGCAAAATCAGCTAGTAGTTTTTTACAAATTAAAGGATATATTAAAATGAAAACCAACAAATTAGCCGCATTCTTTTTATCTACAGCATTAGTTATTCCCGGAATAATTGCATCTACCTCAAATTCTGCTGATGCAAAACCAACTCAACAAGAAGCTCAAGAAGTTTTGCAGATTCTGAATAAAGTTAATAATTATTCTGGAAATCCAACAGTTAAAAAGCCGGGATTTGGAGCTTACAACCATACTGCCGGTGGAAAAGCTGGAGTTAACATTTCATTGCGAGAAAAAAGAATAATTTCAAGATTTTTAGATGAAGCTAACTGCTTGGTACAAACTGGTGGTTTAAATCCTCAAAGCGGTTTTCCTGTAACTACTCCTCGTTTAAGCTGTGCTGGAACTAATTTTAAACGTTATACACAACAAAGATTTTGGGTTGATAATGGCTATGCCAAGCTTTTTTATAGCAATGGCTCAACTTTCGATTACTATCAAAATCGAATTGGTTTACAAAGATTCTTGACTCAAATTCGTGGGGTTGCTAACGGTTCCCGTTGGTTGTAATTTACTAAAGGTTTTATCCTCGTTTATGTATGTTGTATGAAGACGTAGCGTTGCTGCGTCTTTTTCTGATGAAAATGAGACAGTAAGTAAATTAATTGCGATCGCGATTGCTAAAAAATTATAATTAGCGTGTATTTTCGTTAAAAAATATAGATTGATTCAGTATTTACCCTTAAAATACTTTCTACGTAAAATAAATTTATCAAAGCCTTGGTATTCTTTCATGTATTGATATAAGGCTTAAACGTCTGTATTAAAAATCAATGTTTCAAAAAATGCAATATCATCTTAATAAACCTTGGATAATCCTTTGGTTATTCTTATCTGGGATAACAATTGTTTTTCCCCGAAATCAAGCTTTAGCTCAGATTACCCCGGATGATACTTTAGGTACAGAAAATTCTGTTGTCACACCCGTAAATTCACAGCTTGAAAGAATCGATGGTGGAGCAATTCGCGGTAGTAATTTATTCCACAGTTTTACAGAATTTAATATTGGTGAGGGAAAAGAAGCTTATTTTAGTAACCCTGTAGCGATTGAAAGTATTTTTAGTCGTGTCACCGGAAGCAATCCATCTCTAATTTTTGGCAAGTTGGGAGTTTTAGGAGATGCTAATCTATTTTTTCTCAATCCCAACGGAATTATTTTTGGTGAGAATGCGAGTTTAGATATTAAAGGTTCGTTTTTCGCTTCTACAGCAAGCAGTATTGATTTAGGAAACGATAAAAAATATAGTGCCATAAATCCCAGCGCTCCTCCTTTATTGAGCGTAAATGTGAAACCACCCATCGGTTTGCAGTTTGAAGGTGGGGGAGATATTGAGAATCGAGGGAATTTGGTTGTTGGAAAAGATTTGAGTTTGAATGCAAATAATTTGAATTTACGGGGAAGGGTTGAAGCGGGGAAGGATTTGACGTTAAGGGCGCAAGATACTGTAAATATAAGGGATAGTGTAGAAAAACCTTTTATTGCTGCTGCTGGTGGTAATTTATTAATTCAAGGTAAGGAAACTGTAGATATTTTTGCTTTGAATCATCCTAATAGTGGTTTGTTTTCTGCTGGGGATATGATTTTAAGGAGTGCGATTGCCGTGAATGGTGATGCACGTTTCCAAAGTGGTGGAAGTTTTCAGATTGAAAATAAGAATGGTAGTTTGGGGAGTTTATATAGCCCTTACGATCCGGTAATTCATGCTAGTGGTGATGTGAGTTTTGATAATTATACGGGAGCATCTTTACATATCTTTGCTGGTGGAAACGTAAATATTCCTGGAGATATCAAGATTACGGGTACTGATACAGCAGAGAATTCGATTCAAGAACAAGTAACCCTTTCAGATGGTAAAACTGTAGTTGATATTGATGGGAATAGTAAACCAACTTTGGATATTAGAGCGGGAACTACAGCTTTTAGAAAGCCGGGAATTGTAGGTAATAGCGATGGTTTTTCGACTGTTCCTAACCCTAGAGGAAATGGAACAAATGCGGATATTAATATTGGGGGTGCAATATCAGTTTTTGACTTTACTGATGGAGGTCAAGTATTTTTAACAAATCAGTATAAACCTAATTTATCTCTAAGTTCGCCAAATGGTATTACTGTAGGTTTTATTGACGCAAGAGATGATTTTGGGGGTGGCTCAGTTACTATAGATTCTCGCAGTAATATTACACTCAATCAATCAATTCTTGTCTCTGCATTTTCTCAAACTGATTTCGGTCCCTTTTTTGGGAATGCTGGTAACGCTACCTTATTAGCAAATGAGAACATAATCATCAATCCTCAAGCTAACATCATATCTCTTGGTTTGCTAGGAGGAGATATTTTTCTTAGTAGCAAGGATACAATTTCAGTTAATGATAGCTTTTTATTAAGTTTTAGTTTTAGCGATACTATTCCCTCTGAACAGACAGGCGATATTAACTTAATAGCTAAAAATGTATCTATTACAAATTTTTCTAGATTAGTTGCTGGTACCCTGGGAAAAGTAAATTCTGGCAATATAAATGTTAAAGCGAGCGAATCTACTTATATAAATAAAGCTCTTTTAACTAGTCAGGTTTTAGGAAGTTCTGGGAATGCTGGTAATATAACAGTTGATACAGGAAGTTTGATTATTGATGATAGAGGAGAAATAACATCTCTTGTGGCTAGTAATACAACTGGGAATGGCGGAGATGTAGATATTAAAGCCCAGACGCTAGAAATTCTTAATGAATCGGCTATAGCTGCTCAAGTTAATCCAAATGGTCGCGGAAATGCAGGGAATATTAACATAGAAGCTGGAGGTTTACGAATTGCTGGTGGCGGACAGATATCATCTGGTACTTTTGGCGAGGGAAATGCTGGAAACTTAAACATTAGAGCCGATCGAGTAGAAGTTATTGGTGAATCGGCGAATACTTCTAGCACCATATTTTCAAGTACAGAAGCAGAAACTAAGGGTGGTTCTGGGGGTAATTTAACTATAGAAACTAAACGCCTGCTTGTTGCTGATGGAGGGCAGATTTCAACTGCTACAGTTAACAATAATAATGCTGGAAATTTAAAGATAACAGCACAAGAAATAGAAGTAATTGGCGCTAATAATGATGGTATTCCCAGCAGGTTAATAACCGCAAGTGAAATCCCCAGTGAAGATGCAGAACCTCAAGAGGGTGCTGGAGGTAATTTAACCATCGAAACGGGAAGTTTATTGGTTGCTGATGGAGGACAAATATCATCTGCAACTCTTACTAAGGGTGATGCGGGAAGATTATCAATTAAGGCTGAGTCAGTAAAAGTAATTGGTCGAACACCAAATGCTATATTTCCAAGTAGCATAGGAACTAATGCTGGCAATGTTTTTTTGTTTGCGAGTGGAGATGGAGGAGAATTATCTATTGAAACCGATAATTTCATTATTGCTGATGGAGCGCAGGTAATATCTAGCACATTTGGTTCGGGAACAGTTGGGGAACTTAAAGTCAAAGCAAAATCAATTGAAGTGATTGGTAGTGAGAATTCTCCAAGCGGTAAACTTCCTAGTAGATTGATTGCTCAAGTAGAAAGTGGCGCAACTGGTAACGCAAGTAGCTTAATAATTAACGCGGAAAATTTACGTATTGCGGATGGTGGACAAGTAGCAGTTAACACTTTTGGTCAAGGAGATGCCGGAAATTTACAAGTCACAGCCAAAGAAGTAGAAGTAATCGGTGGTGTATCAAACGGTATCGGTAGTGCTTTAAGAGCAGAAGTTGATTCTAGAGCTATTGGAAATGGCGGTAATTTGAAGATTAATACAGAAAGCTTAAAAGTTAGCGATGGAGGACAGATATCAGCCGATACTTTTGGTGAAGGTAAAGCGGGAAACATAATAGTTACAAGTAATTCACTAGAAGCTAGCAAAGGTGGACAAATTCGCACTTCCACTTCAAGTAGCGAAAAAGCTGGCAACATCACCTTAAATATCAAAGACAACCTCACTCTTACGGGAACAGAAACCGGAATCTTCGCCAACACCACAGAAAATTCCACAGGTAACGGTGGTAGTATAATCATCGACCCAGAAACCGTAAATATTAAAAACGGCGCTCAAATTTCAGTTGACAGTCAAGGAACTGGAATCGGTGGTAATATCGAACTGACAGCAGGTACCCTCAACCTCGATCGCGGTACAATATCCGCCGAAACTCGCAGCAATACAGGTGGCGATATCACTTTAAATATTCAAGATTTATTACTATTACGTAACAACAGTCAAATTTCTACCACCGCAGGAAACGAACAATTTGGTGGTGATGGAGGAAATATCAACGTAAATTCTCCCGATGGTTTTATCGTCGCTTTTCCCAGTGAAAACAGCGATATTACTGCTAATGCTTTTCAAGGTAATGGGGGAAATGTCGATCTTACAGCCTTTGGAATTTTTGGTATAGATTTTCGAGATAAATTAACTTCTCTCAGCGATATTACGGCAAGTTCGCAATTAGGTTTTGATGGTAACGTGAATATCGAAACTCCCGGAATTGAGCCGAATCCGGAGACTGTGGAATTACCTGAAGATGCTCAATCCACGGAAGTAGCCCAAGGATGTCAAGTATCGGGTGAAGCAGCAGTGGCATTTTTCAATATTGGGCGTGGTGGTTTACCGTCTTCACCAGGAGAAACTTTAAATAGTGAAGATGTAATTGCTAATTGGATTCCTTTGGTGATGGAAGAAGAAACTCAGGTGGATGAAAAGGTTTCTAGAGTCGCAATAAGTGTGGAAAAGAAAGGAATTTTGTCTTGTAAAAATTATTAATTAATCGCAAACCTGAAACCAATGTAGAGACGTAGCACTGCTACGTCTCCGACAACGTAAAATAATAGCGAATAATGAAATCAATCAACTGCATAAGATGTAAACTGACGCTTAAAACGGGAGTGAAAACCAATCACAATATCTGAATTGGGTACACCTAAATCAACTAAACTTTGAGCAACAGCTTCTTCTGTTCCGTTATATTGAATCCATATTTTCCCATTAATAATATCAAAATGCATTACCGGACCAAATACTCTTTTATCTCCTTCCCAACCGACGTAATTTAATTGGTAATGGTTGTTTTCATTATCAAAAATTAGCTCTGGTTTTACAGTATCGTTACCAGGACTTATTTCTGCGTGTTTGCTCAATATTTGCTTTATAAATTGTCGATAGCGTTCTATTTTATCCATAATATAATCTCTTCCTGGATTGGTTCGTAAACTATCAATTTCATTTGATACCGTTTGATAGTCCGTTGAATAAAAGTAAGTTGAAAAAAGTCCTTATAAGTTTCGTTTGGAACAGCTAAATAGATAATTCGTTCGGGTTCGTGTTCTTCCAATGCTTGTACGTAATTGAGATATTGACCAAGTGCGGTATGAAATTCACTAATATCGGAATCGGCAATAAAACTTTTAATTTCAACTGCGATTTTTTCAGTATCGCGTTCTGCTGCGATCGCACTTTCAGCCGCTAAATCAATTTGTACTTTGATTGCTTCACTAATACGAAGTGTCAATGGGTCATCAGTAATTATCCACCCATCTTTTATCAAAGCATTTTTTACCTGTTGATGAAAAACATCTTTAACCATTCACGCAATTTCAATTTTAAAGATTTTCACTTATTAATAATCTGCTCTACCAAAACATCAACATCACCAAGCGCAAGAGGTTGAATTATTCCCGTAGCAAGTGTAAATTTGGTTGCGTAATCTCCATTTAATGGTTCTCTAAAAACTACTAAATGTAATGTTTTAAGATTTACAACCCAATATTCCTGAATACCTGCTTCGGCATAGATTTTGCTTTTTTTCTCTAAATCTTTTTCTAAACTAGAGTTAGAATACTCAATTACCCAAAACACATTTTCAACATAGGGATGATGTTCTAAATACTCTCTCCCCAAAGGTTGGACAATCGCTAAATCTGGTTCGGGTTCCGAATCGTTGAGTAAAGTGATTGGCTTCGCTTGGCGAACTTCAGCACGTTCACTTAATAACAAGGTTAAATACTTATCCGCTTCATGGCTACAATAAGCGTGAGGTACTCCTTCCGGTGACATTTCGACAATTTCCCCTTTCAATAATTCAACTTTGCGCTCTTCTAAAATCCCAGCAGCAATCATGCGGTGATAGTCGTCAGTTGTCCACTTCGCAGCGATAAAAGTCATAGGATTTTGGATTTTAGATTTTAGATTTTGGATTATTATTTTAAAGCATTCTCAATAAATGGTCATCTTAAACCTTCACGTTTTAATAATTCGTCAACCCAAACAGTATCTTTTCCTGACAAACTGGGTACGGGTGAACGACTGTAATCTAATCTCAAATCGTAACCGCCCTGGTCATAAATTTCATGCAATAATGTTTGTAAATCAACTATAGGTTCTGTATCTTCAGAGCGTAAAGGTAAAATAAACTGAGGAATTTTATCCTGTAAATTAAAGTGATAAAGTTCTGCTTTTGGACGAATATTACTGCGACTTACTAAAATTTGATAATCGTTATGTATATCTGTTTCTAAAATTGGCATTGATTTCCCCTGTCGTAGTAAATCAATTTCCACTAAATGACTATCACTTCTTAATATTTTTTGTCGCTTTGTTTTATACTGAAGACGACCAACTACAGATTGTTTATTCTGAGGAGGTCTAATTTTGGGAGCTAAGTCATTGGCGATCGCCGTAATTAGCCGATGGTGAATACCTGACCATAATGTGGGATGTTCTAAGTAAGGATTCATCCCAGGAAAAGGGGAAGACATAGGAATGTTTTTTATATAGTGTCTTCTAATTATTCTAGTAGTCCACCAAGTCAACTAGATAAGAAAAACTTTTTTCTCTACTTCCCCACTTCACCCAGCATATTTGAGTTGGTCGAGTAATAGTAAGAATTGTTTCTACACATTAATAAAAAATAAAACAATATTTATTTTCGTTAAAGTTACTAGACAACCTCAGTGTTATTGATTAAATTAAGTTGTAATAAAATAATTTTGAAAAAATCTCTAATTTCCTCAACTCCGCGAACCTCTGCGTTTAACCTTTGCGCCCCTTTGCGTTTAAAAAATGAATCAACTGTTACAAAACATAATAATTTGTATAAAAACTTTTTTAATAATTGCTTTAACTTGTAGTGCTTTAAAAGCGCAAACCACCAATACACCACCACCCCAAGATGTAATTCCCCCAACTCCTCAACCTACACCAATTCCCAACCCCAATCCATCACCACCTCCACCACCGGAAGATGTTTTACCAACTCCAGCAATTCCAACTCCATCAGATAAACTTCCCGTAACAGAAACTATTACCGTTACTGAATTTGAATTTACAGGAAATACTGTTTTTTCATCTGAAGAATTAACTCAGCAAGTCTTAAGTAAATTTCTGGAAAATAAAGCCTTTTCATTACAAGAATTACTGCAAATTGCATCTGAAGTAGCGGCTTATTATGCAGAAAAAGGTTATAGTACTTCCGGAGCAATCATTTCGATTCCGGAAGCTACCCGCAACCAACAGAGGGGAATTGTCAATATTAAAGTTATTGAAGGTAAGTTAGAAGAAATTAACGTTAGAGGTTCCCGACGACTTAACCCTAGCTATGTTAAATCTCGTTTGGGAGTTAATACAAATAAAGCTCTAAATGTCAATCGCTTACAAGAAAAATTACAGTTACTCAGCCTTAATCCTTTAATTAAACAGGTATCCGCACAACTCAGCGCTGGTTCCCGTCCGGGTTTGAGTGTTTTAAATGTAGAATTTAAAGAAGCGAAATCTTTCAATACTACCGTTAGTTTAGATAACGGGCGATCGCCAAGTGTGGGAAGTTTCCAAAGACAGATTTTTGCTCGCGAAGGTAATGTTACGGGATTGGGTGATGCTTTGAGTCTGGGTTACAGCAACACTGACGGTAGTAACAGTTTGGATGCGAGCTATACTTTACCGCTGAATTCTCAAGATGGAACTTTGCGTTTTAGTTTCAATACCACCGATAGCAATGTCATCGAACCACCCTTTGATGACATAAACCAAGATGGTGAGGGTTCTGATATTGAGTCAGCATCTCGTTTTTACGAAATTTCCTTCCGTCAACCTTTGAGTCGTCGCATCAAAAACCGAACTTTCCGAGAATTCGCTGTTGGTGTAAACACTTCTTTACGGGATAGCGAAACTTCTCTGTTAGACGAACCTTTTCCCCTTTCTCCGGGTGCTGATAATCAAGGAAAGACTCGCGTTTTTGCGCTGCGGTTTTTCCAAGATTGGACTCAGCAGAATGCAAAGGAAGTAATTGCATTTCGTTCTCAATTTAGTGCTGGTTTAGATGCTTTTGACTCAACTATTAATAAACCAATTCCCGAAACCGGGGAATTCGTTCCCGATAGTCGCTTTTTTGCATGGGAAGCACAAGCGCAGTGGATACGAGTTTTAGCACCGGAGACTCTATTATTAGTGCGTGCTAATGCTCAATTATCAGATAAAGGACTTCTGTCATCGGAACAGTTTACCTTGGGTGGATTGGGAAGCGTGCGAGGTTATCGTCAGAATCAACTGCTTGCAGACAACGGTGTTTTTGCTTCTGCTGAGGTACAGTTACCGATTCTTCGCACTGGTAATAAGTCCGCACCGACAGGGATTTTACAGATAATTCCTTTCTTCGATATTGGTACCGCTTGGAATAATTCCGGTATCGAAAATGCCGATACTAGCACTTTAGTATCTTTGGGAATGGGGTTGCAATGGCGCAACAACAACGATTTTATCGCCCGTTTAGACTGGGGTATTCCTTTAACTAACGTAGATTCGAGGGACAGAACATGGCAAGAAAATGGTCTGCTTTTCTCCTTACAGTGGAACGCTTTTTGAAAAAACTTCGCGCTCCTTTGCGCTTACCTTTGCGTACCTCTGCGTTTAAAAAAGATATATTACTCGTTTTTGAAAAGATTAGGAATAAAATAACCGCAGAGACAAGCCACTGCGTTGCGGAGGTTGCCTCCGTTGTAGCAAGTGGCGTGCAGAGAGCGCAGAGAAAGGAGGTAAGTAGAGGGATAGTTTTATTTTTAATTGGTTTGTTGTTTGCGGTTAACATATCTCCGGTATTTTCTCAAACTCAGCCATGTGTTGTTCAAGTAGTATTGCAGGGAAAAAACTATTATGAAAAAGGTCAGTACAAACTAGCTGTTGAGCGGTTGCAGCAAGCGGTTAAGAGTTTTGCGGCTTCGGGGGATACACTTAATCAAGCTGTAATTTTGAGCAATATTTCTCTAGCTTATCAGCAGCTTGGAGAATGGCAGGAAGCAGAAAGAAGTATTAATCAGAGTTTAGAAATTATTGGTTTTGACAGTCAAAAGCCGCGAATTACCGGATTTTATGCTCAAAAGTTAAAAATATTAGCGCCATCTTTAGATATCTACGGCAAACTTTTGTTTAATCGCTCTCATTCGGAAGGTGCTTTGAACTATTGGCAACTAGCTGGTAAGATTTATCAACAATTGAACGATAATTCTGGATTAATTCAAAATAAAATTAATCAAGTACAAGCATTGCAATCTTTGGGATTGTATCAACAAGCAAGCGCGATCGCACAGCAGGTAGAGCAAAATGTTGAAACATTACCAGCAGCTTTGAAAGTACAAGCTTTGCTGAGTTTGGGAGATATTTTACGCGCTACCGGGGATTTGAAAGGTTCTCAAACAGCTTTAGAACAAGCTTTAGCTACAGGCAAAGATACACCCAAGATTGCTGCTAAAACCTGGCTGAGTTTGGGGAATACATTTTACGCAAGGGGAAATTTAGAAGTTGAACGCAATCAAAAAATTTCAGAAAACCGGGTTACTCCTTGGCAGTGTACTATAAATACGACACCTAAAGAAGCACAACCTTTTTACGAAAAAGCTGACAAAGCTTATCAACAAGTGATTAATTTGCAAAAGGGAATCGGTGAGGAAGAATTTTCCACAAAAGCCCAACTCAACCGTTTGAGTCTGCTGACAGATACGGGTAAATTCACAACTGCACTGCAAGCATCTAAAAATATTAACCTATCGAATTTACCTCCGAGTCGTACAAAGGTTTACGCTCAAATTAACTTAGCTCGCGAATTGGCTTGTTTAAATGGGCGATTGCCAGCAAATCAATTTCCATCATGGCAAGAAATTGATAGTATTTTAGAAAATGCTGTAGATATTGCCGATAGTTTAGGAGATAAAAGAGCAAAGTCTTATGCAATTGGCAATCGCGGTAGTTTGTATGAATATTTAGCAATCCAAAATCAAATTAATTCGCAAAACAAAAATATTAAAACTGCTCAAAAGTTAACTTCAGAAGCTTTATTACTCGCTCAACCTGCGGAAGCTCCAAGTATAGCTTATCAGTGGCAATGGCAATTAGGAAGATTAGCAAATATTCAAGGAGATCGACAAAAAGCTGTTAATAATTATCAAGCTGCTGTTAATACTCTTGAATTAGTCCGCGATGATTTACTCAGCATCAATTCAGATGTCCAGTTTTCCTTCCGCGATAACGTCGAACCAGTTTATCGACAGTTAGTTAATTTACTTTTGACAAACACAGAAAATGTTTCACTACCTCAAAATAATTTAACATCGGCGATTAACTTAATTGATTCGCTGCAACTAGCCGAATTAGAAAACTTTTTGCGCTGCAATCTTGGTTATTTAGCTAAAGATAATCAACAAAATACTCAAGTTGGACAAAACGCAGCATTTATCTATCCAATTATTTTAGAAGATAGATTAGAAGTTGTTTACAAGTTACCGGGAGAGCAATTCAAATCTTACAGTAATTTCGTAACTAGAAATCAAGTTGAAAATACTGCCGATAAATTACGCAAAGCCATAGTCAAACGCGATACGGAAACAGCAAACAAACATTCTCAAACTGTATATCAATGGTTGATAAAACCCCTTGAAACAGAATTAGCAAAAAATCAATTAGTAGAAAATTTAGTATTTGTCCTCGATACCGAATTGCGTAATATTCCAATGGCTGTTTTATACGACCAAAAAAATAAGGAATATTTAGTAGAGAAAAAATATGCTTTAAGCGTTTTACCGACTTCCCAACTGTTTAATTTACGTCCGAGTTCAGAAAAACTTAAAATTTTAGCAGGAGGAATCAGCGAAGCATTAGAAGTAGAAAATCTTAAATTTGAAGCAATCAACGCTAAAGATGAATTAACCCAAATTTCCGAATTAGCATCTACTCAAAGTTTGTTAAATCAAGAATTCAATCAAAAAGCATTGCAAGAAAAATTACAAAATGAAGACTTTTCCGTACTTCATCTAGCAACCCACGGTAACTTTAGTTCCGATCCAGAACAAACCTATATCCTTGCTTACAACGAACTATTACGACCGAATGATATAAATAGATTATTAGGTGGTGAAAATCGACAAACATCAAATCGCATCGAATTACTAGTATTAAGCGCTTGTCAAACGGCTAACGGTGACAATAGAGCCACATTAGGATTAGCTGGTTTAGCAGTAAGAGCGGGTGCCGATAGTACCTTAGCAACTTTATGGAAAGTAAATGACGAATTTACGATTAAATTGATCGAGAGATTTTATCAAGAATTAAAAGCAGGAATTAGTAAAGCTGAAGCCTTACATCGAGCGCAGAAAGCATTAGTATTTGCAGGAAAATATCGTAACGAACCTTATGATTGGGGAGCTTATATTTTAGTTGGCAATTGGTTGTAAGGAGTTAGGAGTTAAGAGTTAAGAGTTAAGAGTTAAGAGTTAGCTTGTAGGTTGGGTTAGGTTCACTTTCAAGATAGTAAGAAAGCGAATAATTTATATTTGAACCGTAACCCAACATTCTTCTTATCGATATTCTACAATATCTATTTATAATCAGTCCTACTAAGTAAGTCGGCACAAATAAACCAAGCTATGTAACAAAATGTAAATTATCCTTAAACCCTTATTACTACTCGCTACTTGCTACTCGCTACTCCCTTGTCCGGCATTACGATTTTCTACACCGACTTACTTAGCTATTCCTTTTAACTGGTTTTCTTCATTTGTTAAAACGTATTCTTATTGAAGGTAATTTTATTGAAGTTCTTTTTTTTGTTGAAGTTGCTCTTGTTGAAGTTCTTGTAGTTGTTGAGCCACTTGTTGTTGATGAAGTTGTTGTTCCTTGAGTATTTATTGTTCTAGTAGTTCTTCTTATTGTAGTACTTGTTCTTCCAACACTTGTTCTTCCTTTAGCAGTTCTTCGTTTTTTAAAACCTTTAGCTAATTCTTCTACTTGATTTGTAGGCTGAGAAAGTTGACTGTAGCTTTCAGCCATTGCTTCCGTCGGAATGGTTAAGCAAACAATTGCACCAAAAGTTGATAAAGCTAAAGAAATTTTCTTAGTAATCATGATGTTAGACCTAATTTATGTTGAGTTTCCTTACAATTAGAGTGCGAGCAATGATTGTGAATCAATTAACCTCGCTTTCTATTTATTAATTGGTCTAACTGTATAAGTGGTATGCAGGTTTATAATTTTTTTATTGCTGGTTTTTCAATTTGATGAGTTTTTATACAAATGAAAAAACCCGATTGTTGAAAATCGAGTTTATCAAGAGTGGTTTGTAGTAAGGAATGCGCGTCCTTTCCTTAATTTGAGCGATAAATCGCTTACTACGAACTTTATTCCCCTGGTTCTACCAATACAATTTCAGCAAAGCCATTCTTATCTAAACTATCCCAAGCAAGGGATTTTGATAAATTATTCCAAGCGGCTTTTAATTCCCTATTATTTGGATTAGCAAAATAGTTTTCAGCTAATAAACTAATACCGTCGTACCAAATATTGTTTTGAATATAACTTTGGTATTCTTGGTTCTTTAATTGAGTTGTTATCGGAACCCGTCTGATCCATCCAGTTAAAATTTGGTCTGGCTCATCAGTTTTATTACCAACACAATATAAAATCAAATTCCAACGATAATCTTTATTTGCTTTTAATGCATATTTTGACTGTTGAGGAATTGATATTTTAACGATTCCTGGTTGCCCAGTTAACTTAATAGCTGTCCGGTAAACTGTTTTCAGTTCTTGTGGATCTTTTAACGCAAATTCAATATTACTAGTTTTATTAGCAGTATAAGGAACGTTAAATAATAAATTCGGAAATTCGGAAACGGTGAAATCTTTACCGTTATTAGCTACCAAAGCCCTCAAAGGTAAATTCGTTTCGGGACAATTAGTTTGGGGACGAGAACCTCCCGGAGTTGAAGTTCCTGTGGGAGTACCAGTATCCGGTGCTGCTGGTAATTCGTCTTGTTGATTGTTGCTTTGTGCTGTTACTAAATTGGGATAAATTGTTAAGCTAGTAAATCCTAAAGTTATCGCCAGAAATAGTTTGAATTTATTTTTTAAAGTATTCATGAGCTAAATTTAAATCTAGTAAATTTACCGATCCATGTTTTGTGAAATTTTATCATTATCTGATAGTAATTTAATTAGTTAGAAATAAACTTTTTGTAAAAGTATAAAAAACAATACAGATATTTACATGGTTTAATATTTATTAAATCAAGCAAATCGTTATCAAGAAATAAACCTTGATAACGAAATTTGTTGTCTTATTTAACTAAACCAAAATAATCAATTAATGAAGGGAATTGTTTGATTGGCTTAGACAAAAGTAAAGTCTTGGTGAAGGTTAACATGAGTAGTGTCTTCAACAACAGCAATCAAATCTCCGTTACTTTTAATTAAAGTATCTAACGAGTGACCACCGGAGAAATTATCAAAACTTAGATGGTAATCGCTACTGCTACCAAGGACTTGAATTGTATCACCTTCATGTCTATCAAAATCAGTGATAGTCGCATGACCGTGACCTAAATAGTATTTGCTATCTTGGGTAAAATCTTTCGACCCTAGAACAAAAACATCAGCCCCATGACCACCAGTCAGAATATCGGATTCATTACTTCTTGGAGTGTTTTCTCCGAAAGCAACATAATAAGAAGCCCCATAACCATCTAAAGTATCGTTACCATCACCACCAACCAGCTTATCGTTTCCTAAATCACCAAGAATATTATCGTGACCGTGTTCGCCGTAGAGAGTATCGTGTCCCCAACCACCATTTAAATAGTCATTGCCTTTATCACCTTCAAGCTTATCATTCCCACGATCGCCATATACATGGTCGTCACCTTTATCACCATCAACTACATCATTCCCATAACCACCAAATAGATAGTCATCACCTTCATCACCTTCGAGTTTGTCATCCCCATAACCACCATATAGATAGTCATCACCACCCCGACCGTAAAGTTTATCGTTACCATCAGAACCATGTAAAGTATTTTTACCGCGATCTCCTTTAAGCTTGTCGTTTCCGGAACCCCCTGTTAAGTTTTCAATATTTTTCAGAGTTTCTTCGTAGTGTGAATCAGAAAAACTGGCGACTCCTTTTTCTAAATCTACATGAATGTCTTCGGTATGGTGGTAATAAGAAACCATATCATTACCATTGCCACCGTCGTAATAATCTTCTCCACTATTACCTACAAGATAATCATTTCCCTCACCACCGTAAAGTTTGTCATTTCCATGACCACCATATAGATAGTCATGACCATAACCACCATCTAGCTTGTCGTTACCACCTTCACCATATAAGAAGTCGTTTCCATATTCTCCAAATAACTTATCATCCTTATGACCACCATATAGCGTGTCATTACCACCTCGACCGTAGATAGCATATTTATGCTGGTATCCTTTGTAGTCTAAGTTATCGTTACCGTGAGTTCCGTGGATAGTTTTGAAGTAAGACATAATCGTTCCTCCGAGTTTGAAAGTTGAATTTGTTTTGTCTATTAAGCAATTGGTCTAGTTGTAAAAGCTGTATGCAGGGGTAGAATATTTTTTAGAGAATTTTTTGAGAAAATAACCGATGAATGATTCATTCAAAATGTAGAGACGGTCGGGAGCAACTTCTCCAAATATCTAAAACATATATCTGCTTGACTGTCCTTTCAATAAAGCACTATATAAAGAGAAGATATTTTTACGTTTTTTTTAAATTTAGGCAGTATTTTTCTTGATACAGTAAATTTAGATATAAATTAAGCGCAAACCTGCATATCGCCATACATTAGCACCAATAAATAAAAGTAGACTTGTTTTTATTTCTTAAAACTTGGGGTGTAGCGAAGCGATTCATCTAAAAAAATAGATAATGAGAAACTAGAAAAATGTCTAAATATCAACAAACATTTAATAGATTTTTAACAGGTATATCCTTAAAAGATAGTTCGAGAGGTACGGCAAGCGCACTTGCTCAACAGGAAACTCACCGAGGATTACAACCTTTTTTAGAAAATTTAATTGAAGATAGCTTAATAGCTAGCGAAGATGAATTAGCCAGATATTTTCTACAATTCTTACTAGAATTTAAGAGCATTTATCATTTATTGTGGAGGAATCAAGCAAAAATATCCGTAACTTTCAGCTATACATTTTGTTATAAACTCGCGAAATTATGCTTGTTTAACTATTTACAGTTAATTTGTTTTTATGCAGCTAGAGACGTTAGCCAAAAGTTAAAACAAACTTCCCATTCCGGTTCATACTATGCTCTAGAAGACTGCTTTATCATGGGTATTGAAATTGCTTTAGCTCCAGCTACTTTGTTAAGAGGATATTCAATTGAATCTCAAACACCTCTACAAAGCTATGCTAGCGTAGCTCTAAATAGAACTATCAAAAATAAAATTGTTGGAGAATTAAAAACAAAGTCTTTAAAGTTTTCTGATAATGGTTTACTGCGAAATACAACTAAAAGTAAATTAGAGCAAGCTTTAACTAATTTAGGGATTTCCAAAAATAGTCTTATCAAATATTGTCTCGTTTGGCAAGCTTTTAATGAGTTCTTTTTAGAACTTTATCCACCAACTAGTAGCGATGGAAGTCATCATCGCAAACCACCCACAACCGCTTTAACTGACGAACAACTCGATCGAATCGCAATCCGATATAACAAGCAAATTCGACGTTTGGAAATTCAGGAAACTAATAGCAATAGCCAAACTATCAAACAAATGTTAGCAACCTGCGTGGAAGCGGTACGAAATCTACAAAGCAAACGGTTGGTATCCATTGAAGAACACAACTATATTAATGAAATAGCATCAGAATCCACAAACGAACTGATTGCGGAGGAAAATCAACAAGAATCAAAAGAAGTAAGAAATATTATTTTAGAAGAATTTCGAGCATTAGAAAAAACCGCTCAACAATCATTACTACTTTGGTTGGGTTTAGAAATCAATCAGAATGACTTTTTAGAAATTCTTAATTTAGAAAAACAATATCAGGTTGCTCGTCATTTTCAAAGGAGTATTAAAACTATCTTAAAAGCATTTATTAAGCGCTATGGCGATATCTTAGGGAAAAATCTTGGTACGCGAGAAGTTGACAAACTTTGTAAAGATAAACTCAATGATGTTAAAGGATATTTGAGCATTCATAGCAAAAACTTTTTCCGTCAGATATTAGCGAAAACAGCGCAACATAAAATAAATGAATCGGATAAATTCGTTTTAATCGCTTATTTAGAGAAATTGAATGAATATAACCAGCAAAGAGTTAAAGATATTGACATCAAAGATTCTTTAGCTGATGCTTATACTCAAGCAAAAAACAGCATTATTGAAATTCAGCAACCATTTTCAGCAGAAGTTGAAAATAAACTAGAAATTCACTTACAACAATTTAGTTCTGCTGTTGAAAAAATAGAAAGCTTTATCGAAACCTGGTTAGTAACTAATCAAGCCATTTTATATTAATAAAGGAGTAGCCAAATGAATTTAAGTATAAATGATTTAGCATTAATTTATCCAGAACAAATTTTTTTAGAATTTTCTCAACAACAACGAGAAAAGATATGGAAATATTCGCAAAAACATCATTACGATAATGCAACCACACGCTGGAGGAGTTATCTTAATTCTCTTTGTACAAATACTGTTTTAGAATATTTACAGGAATATATTAAAAACGAAACAGATTTACCATCTCAAAATCTTCAGATTTGGCAAGAAACCGATTTATATAGTATTTGGAATGTAGTAAACGGTATGGCTATTGAGTTAGATACAGCCAGATTAATATTAATACCTCACGAAGACAAAGATTTTTCCGAATTCAAAGTTCCTCGTGAATGGGTTGATTTACCGCAATGGGTAGGTAACTATTATTTAGCAGTAGAAATTAATTTATCAGAATGCTGGTTGCGGATATGTGGATATACAACTCATCAGCAGTTAAAAGAAATTGGCGAACATGATTTTACCGATGAAACCTATTCTATTGCAGTTGAAGAATTAACCGAAGACTTAACAGCAATGTGGACTGGAATAGAACTTTTTCCAACTCAAAAACCTGCTGTAGAAGCATTACCCGTTTTATCCAAAGCTGAAATAGAAGATTTATTAGAAACTTTCAATGAATCGAACCCTTATTCACCGCGTTTAGATGTACCTTTTAGTAAATGGGGTGCATTTATCGGTGATGATACATTAAGAAAACAACTATACCAACAGCAGCAAAGTGAAAATACAGCAGTTGAAATTACCCAAACAATTAGCAAAGCAGCTGTAAATTTAGGACAATGGTTTGAGTCAGCATTTGAAACTGGTTGGCAATCTTTAGATTCATTGATAAATTCCGATACGGGATTAGCTTTTGCTTTCAGACAAAAGAATACTTCTAAAGAGTTGACTGTTGAAGCAGCAAAAATAATTGATTTAGGAATACAGCTTGGCAATAAATCAGTAGCATTGCTAATTGGTTTAACAAGAGAAAACGATAACAAAATCGGGGTTCGTATCCAGTTACACCCTGCTGGTAGAGAAACCTACTTACCATCCTCAATCAAATTAGCATTGCGATCGCGTTCCGGGAAAGTGTTGCAGGAACTAGAATCGCGCACTCAAGATAACTTAATTCAGTTAAAAAGATTTACTTGTCCTATAGGTAAAAAATTTAGCGTAGAAGTTGCGTTAAGTAATTTTAGCATCACCGAAGATTTTACGATTGAAATATCAGGAAACGAAGGTAATCTGATTTGATAATTCTTCACGTTTCATTACTTTTCAAACATTCTCTAAAATTAACTATCTCTATGAAACTTCTTTTCTCTGCGCTCTCTGTGTTCTCTGCGGTTTTTTAAATTCAAATAATAGTTCTATATGAGTAAAGTAGTCATATTAAATTTAGGAACAGGAAATTTACAAACAGGTTTTCCCTTCGTAACTGCTCAATTACAATTATCGGGTAAAGTAATGCAATTTACTGGTAGTTTACCAGCTTTACCTAAGTTAGTAGAGCTTTATCGTCGCTGGCAACTTTTTTACGAATTATTATACAAAGCTCGTTCAATTAATATTCGTAGCATTCAGCCTTTAATTAATCAAGACGATGACGAAGACGATGACGATATAACTATTGATGAGGCAGACATAACTCATGTTAGTAATGCCGATTTTAACGATGTTTGTCAGCAACTGAAAATAAACCTGGATAATTGGTTAGATTCTCCAGAATTTCGTACAATAGAGCGTCAATTGCGTAAAGAATTACATCCTGAAGACGAAATTCATTTTATTATCCAAACTGAAGATAATCAGTTACGCAAAATTCCTTGGTACAATTGGCAATTTTTTGCAGATTATCCTCATGCTGAAATGTCTTTAAGTTCTCTAAATTTTGAACCAGGAAAAATTAAACATACCTCTGGTAAAAAAGTGAGAATTTTAGCAATAATTGGTGATAGCACTGGGATTGATGTTGAAACAGATAAAAAAATAATTCACAGCTTAAAAGATGCAGAAACAGTATTTTTAGTAGAACCCCAGCGTCAGCAATTAGATGAAGTGCTGTGGGATAAACGTGGATGGGATATTCTATTTTTTGCCGGACATAGTAATACTCAGTACGACGATAATATCGGCAATATTTATATTAATAGAACCGATAGTTTAACAATTAATGAATTAAAAAATGCTCTTGCTAAAGCTATTACAAGAGGTTTACAGCTAGCAATTTTTAACTCCTGCGAAGGTTTGGGATTAGCCGCTCAGTTAACCGATTTACACATACCTCAAATCATTGTCATGCGGGAACCAGTTCCCGATAGTGTAGCGCAACAGTTCTTAAAATATTTTCTGACAATTTTTGCGTATGGTGAATCTTTTTATCTAGCAGTAAGAGAAGCACGAGAAAGATTGCAGGGAATAGAAGGAGAATTTCCCGGTGCTTCTTGGCTACCCGTAATTTTTCAAAATCCCGCAGAAGTTCCGCCGACTTGGCAGCAATTACGAGATAAAGTTGACTCTATTCCTTTTCCCCTACCTTCATCAATTCTTCCATATATTAAACCCAAAATTTATACCGTAATCTTGAGCAGCGTATTTATTACAGTATTATTGATGGGTTTGAGATGGTTGGGAGTAATGCAACCCTGGGAATTAAAAGCCTTTGATTTTTTAATGCAAAAAATGCCTGTTGAAAAAGCAGACAAGCGAATTCTAATTGTTGGTGCTGATGAAGAAGATATTAGTAGTAATAGATACGGTTATCCTTTACCAGATAAAACTTTAAACCAGCTTTTAGCAAAAATTCAAACATATCAACCCGCAGCGATGGGAGTAGATATATTTCGCGATCGTCCCGTACTTATAAACAACAGCAACCAAAATAATGACCAAAAAAATATAATCGATCGGTGGCAAGAAAATAAAAATTTAATTGCCATTTGTGCGGGTAATAATCTCAAGAATAGTGTTGCACCACCACCAAGCATTGACAAAAAACAAGTAGGTTACGTTGATTTATTTGACGATAAATCGCAAACCCAAGAACAAGATGATACCATTCGTCGCTATTTATTATCCCGCACTCCTAATCCTGTTTCTCAAACTTCTCGCTGCTCCACAGCTTATTCTTTTGCTTGGCAATTAGCCTATAGATATTTTAAATTTAAAGGAATTTCTGTTAAAACAGTAGATAAAAATTGGCAGTTTGGCGATACTGTTATCAAACGTTTGCAGCCTCGGAGTGGTGGATATCAAAACTTAGATGCAAGCGGAAATCAACTATTAATTAATTATCGTAATACTCCTACCATCGCCCAACAAGTTACTATTAGAGATATTTTAGATTCGAGTAATAATTTTAATCCTGATTGGGTAAAAAATAGAATTGTATTAGTTGGCGTTACAGCCACAAGCATTCGAGATATTCACGATACACCCCACGGAGAAATCAGAGGATTATTTATTCACGCTCATGCAATAAGTCAAATTTTGGATGCTGTAGAAGACAATCGAACTTTATTATGGTGGCTACCTCAATGGGGAGATACTATTTTAGTTTTGTTTTTTTCTTGTTCGGGTGGAATAATAATTTGGTACTGGCGAAATCCTAAACATCAAATAATAGCAATTAGTAGCGCTGCAATTATTTTATATATAGTTTGTTGGTTTGCTTTTACAAAAGGTGGTTGGTTCCCGTTAATTCCTTCCATGTTCGGTTTGCTTGGTACGGGTGGATTTGTAGCGGTTTACAGTATTAAATTATCCGGGAGGAAAATAGGAAGTAATATTTAGAAATCCAAAATTAAAGAGACGTAATATAGCGGTTTTCACTTGGATAGAATACAGATGAACCTCACCCCCATCCCCTCTCCTTAGTAAGGAGAGGGGTGCCAGTCGGGCGGGGTGAGGTTTCGACGAGTGTATTGGACTCAACTGAAAACTGCTATATCCACCCGTCTCTACATTTTTAGTTAAATATCTAAAAAAAACGGGACTCAACTAACATTAAGTCCCGTTTATTTAATATTTTTACTCAACACCCTCGAGCAAAAACTAATTCAATTTACTGAGGGTTAGCACCTTCAGCACTATCGCCACCTTCAACACTTGCTTCAACATTTACTCCTGTGACACCTTCAACTTCTTTAGTCAAAGGTTCAATTTGTTGATATTCTTCTTGAGAAGATACTGTACCACCAACGCTAACAACCCCTTCAGTTTCTTGAACTTCCAAGTTGCTGGTTGGTAATTTTTCTTTCAACTTTTTGCTAACTTCTTTTGATAAATCGGTATCTAGCGGATTTTCTTGAGTGCTTGCAGTAGGATCTACGGGCGCAGTTTCGGCTCCGGGAACAGATGCAGGCTCTTGTAGAGGTTGATTTAAACCTTCTGTTTCGCTAGCTTCTCTTGCAGAGGGTTGCAAAGCTTCGTTTGTAGCACCAGGATTTTCCGATCCAGTTTTAGCAGCTTCTTCGCCACAACCAACTGCACCTGTTACTAAAATACCGCTGATGAGAAGAGGAATAAATTTTTTCATTTGAATCTCCTTTTAGAGCCAGATGAAGCAACTAAATAAATGGTGTGTTGTGTTGAGGAGCGAATGTTTTAAAAACAATCGAATGTGAGATTGAACAAGCACCATAATAGGTACCGAGTTGAGCGAAAACTAAAGATAAAATTACTTCAACAAGAAGTATTATCTTCAATCTCAGCCATGCGATCGCGAACAAATGCGACACGGCATAAGGAAAAGCATTATGTCTTCTTAACCAGCTTGTCAAGATTTAAATGCTTGTATGCAATGCCGCCGGACAGCAGCTATTTGATGTTAGCAAATTTGTGAAACTTAGCCACCTTTTTTCCAAGTTTCTGTTAGTTTGGTAAATCTAATTGAGAATCAAACTTCAAAACAGTTTACAGAAGCTCAATTCAGTCAGTCATCTATCTTTATACTGAAGGCAATTCATGAAACTTTTTTGACTGTGATTTAGATATTAATACTGCTTTTACAGTCAAAAAAAGTATAGGTACATATAAAATATTAATAAAATATTGCACTAATCATTAATAATTAACAACTCATTATTAACCTAGTGGCAATAAGGTAAACGTTTTTTTGTTGAAATGTAGTTATTTGTAAGTATTTGTGTGGTAAAACACAATTACAATTTCACCCTTTACACTCTTGACAGTTTCAACTAATTTTGAGAAGCAAAAATAAGTTATAAATAGTACGAATATAAAAGTGAAATTTTTTAAAGTATTTTTATTTAAGACTCACTTGCGATCGATGCGGTTCCTATCGAATTTTATAAATAATCAAAAGTTATATTAAACATTAAAGTGAGTAATATCCCGTGCATTTGTATTAATAAACTTGTCACTAAGTAATAGCTATGTATTAAATGTAAAATAAAAACCGGATCTTAAGAACGAATCAAAAGCCCGGTTTTTGCGATCGATGTCAAAATCTTGACTAGCGATGGTCAACAATTACAACTTTAGAGTCTTTATCGGCAGTCAACTTTGAATTTTGATTTATAGTATCAACTTCAGATGCAGGATTCACATAATCCGAGTTTGTTTGTACCGAATTGGGTGCGTTGTAAATCTCAAATTCTTCAATACCGCGATTTCTGACAATAGCTTCGGCGCGGTTAATTTCCCCTTCGGTTCCATCTAAAATTAATAGATAATCGCCGCGTTCGATTCGCTGATTATAAACATGCGCTCGTTCTTCAGGAATTCCCAAACCAACCAGCGCACCCAATAAACCACCAGTCGCTGCACCAATACCAGCACCAGCAACAGTAGTTACAAGAGTCGTTGCAATTTCACCAGCAAGCAATATCGGACCAACACCAGGAACCGCCAAACTACCCAAACCCACAAGTAAACCTGTTATACCTCCAAAAACCCCACCCGTCAGCGCCCCCGTTGATGCACCTTCATCAGCCTGGTTTCCAATGGGTTCAGTCGTTTCCACACCAGCGAGCTTATTAGCAGTATCCTTATTTTTAGCGATCGCAGAAACTTTATTTATATCAAAACCATCATCTCTAAGTTCGCGGAGTGCATATTCAAGATCGTTGCGGCTTGAAAATGCTCCAACAGCACGTTTATATTCGCCCAAAGCCATTTAAATTCTCCATCTAACAATAAATTACAACACTTTTTAAGTATCTGTATTACTGTTTTCCCTCCTCGAACTCTAACTGAAATCAATCTTCAGTTGAGAATATGCATCTATCTTTAGGAAGGGCATTAGGGATGGGGGATGGGGGGATGGGGGGATGGGGGGATGGGGGGATGGGGAGACAAGGAGATGGGGGGACAAGGGAAAGTTAGGAGTTAGGAGTTATCAAATTTTGACCTTTGACATGCAGACCTTTAACCTTTAACATGCAGACCTTTGACATGCAGACCTTTAATAATTGTTAACGGAAAACGCTCCTATCATTGTTCGGTTCTACTACTTTCGTTAGAAGACATATGTAGGTAAGCTCGTAAGTAATAGTGAATTTCCAGTTTGCGGAAGCTGTTAGTTGCTTTTAATAAAGGGGTGAACCCCAGTGTATAAGTATAAGTGGATTTTGCCGAGTTTAAAGGAAATTTTAGCCCAGCGTCAAGTAACTGAAGTTGAATGTTCGTTGCCTAAAGCGCGACAACAATGGCGTACTGCTTTAGGTGCTTCTCAAGAGTTGCTGTTAAATACTTTATCTGTAGTTGCACCCGATACAACTCAAGGATTAGTTTTGGCTGCACCCGCACCCGTGTTGTGCGAGCCATTGCTAAATGATTGTTTGCGGACGGTAACTTTTACGGCGAAGCCATTTAATCCCTTGGCTTTGATGCCTTTTCATATGTCCGCAGATACTCAAGTAGAAAAAAATGCTTTCGATGAGTCGGTGTTGCCTCTGCTAAAAGTGGACCCATTGTCGAGGGAACAGTTTTGTTTGATTTTTACAGAAAAATTTTCATTAGTACTGGTTTTAGCAGAAGATAACGATAAAAGCAGTTTTCTATTTTCCTTCGATCCAGAAGTGGTTGAACAAGCATGGCAGGCGCTTGCTAGTAGGGTAATGTTAACTAATCCCGATTTCTTTACAGAATTGGATGAGTTAGTACAACGTTTTTGCCCGGTAGCACCTGATTACCGCATTCTGATGCAATTTAGTCAGTTGTTGCTTTTAGAGTATCCGGAACCGAATGATAAAGGAACAAAGGTTTACTCCAAAGGAACGAACGAACATAAAAGCAAGTTTGAAGAAAACGATCGCTACTCCAGTTCCACATCGACGAAACACCCATCTCGTTCGGATGTTGAATTGTTGCAAGCTTTTGCTCATGAAGTCCGTACTCCTTTAACAACGATTCGCACTACAACTCGTTTATTGTTGAAGCAGAAAGATTTACCAGCAAAGGTTATCAAACGGTTACAATCTATCGATCGCGAATGTACCGAACAAATCGATCGGATGGAATTGCTGTTTAGGGCAGCAGAATTAGAAACTTCAAATTCATCAAGCTCTCAGCTAACGGCGATGTGTTTGGAACAAATGCTGCAATCTTGTATTCCTCGTTGGCAACAAGCTGCAAATCGGCGAAATCTAACTTTGGATGTTGTTTTACCGCAGCAAATGCCTACCGTAGTAACTAATCCAAATATGCTCGATCGAGTTTTGACTGGCTTGATGGAAAATTTGACTCGCAACTTACCTGCGGGTAGTCATATTCAGGTAGAAGTTATTCAAGCTGGCGATCGGTTAAAGTTGCAATTGCTACCTAATGCGACTTTTGATACATCAGCTTCGACCCAACCCATACGTAAAGCGATCGGTCAATTACTGACGTTTCAACCCGAAACGGGCACAATTAGCCTGAATTTGGCTGCAACCAAGCATTTATTTCAAGCTATTGGCGGTAAGTTGATTGTACGCGAACGTCCTCAACAAGGGGAAGTATTAACTATTTATTTACCCTTGGAAGGAGTAGAGAAATCTAATTGCTTCGATAAATTTGGAAAATACGGGTTGAAAGTTAATACAGGTCAAAGGTCAAAGGTTAAAGGTTAAAATTCTTTTTATCCCCTTTTCCCCTTGTCCCCTTGTCCCCTTGTCTCCTTGTCCCCTTGTCTCCTTGTCTCCTTGTCCCCTTGTCCCCTTGTCCCCTTTTCTCCCCATCTCCTTGTCCCCCTCTCCCCCATCCCCCCATCAACTTGAAACGGTGGCTAAAAGTACTTTAAAACTAGAACCTTCACCTGGAATTGAAGATACACAAATGCTTCCACCGCAACGCTTGAGTAATTTTTCTACAATAGTTAAACCCAAACCGGCGCTTCCTGTCTCTTCGGTGGCTAGGGGGCGCACTTTGTAAAAGCGGTTAAATATTTTGGAAATTTCATTCTCTGGGATACCTACACCTGTATCGCGGAATTCTAACTGTACGTAACCTTTTTGCATACGAGTTCTTACCCAAACTTGACCGCCATTCGGGGTAAATTTGATGCAGTTAGAAAGAAGGCTAATGACAATTTGTCTTAATCCACCGCTGACGCACCAAACATGTGGTAAGTCATTTGGTACGGTATATGCCAGCATGATACCTCTTTCTTGTGCCAAAGGTTGGTAAGTGCTGACGACTCCAGGAACCACTTCAGATAAACACACTGGTTCTAAAAAAGTATTTTCTAAATTGCGCTCCAACTCCACCAAATCCATCACACCAGTAATCAAATAATTTTGGCGATCGCACTCTCGTTTAATCATGTCTAAATAACGCTGTCGCTGAGGTGCTTTGATACTAGGAGAATTTAATAATGAAAGTGCTGTTTTGACGTGTGTTAGAGGTACAAGTAGTTCTTGACATACATTTCTTAAGTATTCGTCTTTGGCTTCTAACTCACTACGAAGTGTTTGATTTTGCTGTTTAAAGTTGCCGAACCGATTTTTATATTTTTGAGAACAGATTTCTTCTTGTCGCTTAACTTGTGTTAGAAATAATTGACTGGTTAAAGCTGCTTGGGGCAATTGAGGATAAACAAATTCGCTAGTCGCTATATTAAAATTTTCTAAATTACTGAAATTATTTATACCATTTAATACTCGCTGAATTACTTCACCATTAAAAGTCTGAATAGTTACCAGCGACGGAATTTTAGAATTATTCTTCTGATTTAAATTCGCCTTTTTAAGTTTTTTTCGCGGACGATGCGCCAAAATAAAACTGCAAAACTCGGCAGATAAAATGATTAAAAAATACTCTCGCCTTATTTGACGATTATTTGTGACAAGCTGTATTGAATGATGCGACAAACCAGTTGTAGAAAGATACCCATCCGAATTATTTACATCGAATCCTTCTACAACATTCGTTTGAATTTCTCCAACCTCACCCAGTTGGCAATCATAAATAGTCGCATCTCCTAAATGCTGCTGATAACGCTTTAATTCCGAGTAAAAAATATTCAGAGGTGGAAACTTAACCACAACAGTAGCTGATATTTTCTGTTCAATTAGTAAATCAACTTGTGACTTTACCATTGCCAGCAGAGTCACACAACTAAGAGTTAAACGTTTTGGAGGCGTTTGTGCTTCCATTGCCAACTGATAGATAGATAAATTTTGAGGTGGAGATAAATTCATAACAACTAAAGAAAACAAAAGAAGGAAAACCTAAGAAGTATCCAGCAATAAATAATACTTTCTTAGATTCTCCCCCCTAAGTGTAATTTTTTTACAAAAAGATAAAAAATTGGGAATTGGGATACGCCCGCACGCTCCGCGTGAATGGGAATTGGGAATAGAGAGTTAGCAGTTAGCAGTTAGCAGTTAGCAGTTAGCAGTTGATTACTTAATCTACCCCATCACCCCATCTCCCCCTCTCCCCATCTCCCCATCTCCCCATCCCCCCTCTACCCCCTCTCCCCATCTCCCCATCTCCCCATCCCCCCATCCCCGTCATCCCTTCATCCTCTCTCCCAAAGCGGAGCGTGCGTGTTCTCTGTCGTCGAAGTGGATTTTTTCGGTGCCGAGGATTTGGTAATCTTCGTGTCCTTTTCCGGCTAACAATATTCCGTCTCCAGATTTTGCTTCCATGATGGCAGTACGAATGGCGGTAGCGCGATCGCCAATTACCATCGGTTCAACTGAAGAGGGTATTCCGGTCAAGATATCTTGTAAAATGCTTTCTGGATCTTCGGTACGCGGATTGTCGGAGGTTACTACCGCTAAGTCGGCTAAATGAGCGGCGATTTTACCCATTTTGGGACGCTTTGTTTTGTCTCTGTCTCCACCGCAACCGAATACGCAAATCATTTTACCCGGAATAAATGGACGTGATGCTTTTAACAAGTTCTCTAAGCTATCGGGGGTATGGGCATAATCTACAATCACGCTGACATCTTGGTTTGAGCTAATTTGGACTCTTTCCATACGTCCGGGAACTCCCTCAAATTCGGGTATCGCGGCAGCTATTAATTGTAAATCTAAGTCGAAATTTAAAACGGCTCCTACAGCCGCTAGTAAATTTTCTAAGTTAAATTGTCCGACAAGGGGCGAATTGAAAGCTACCTCACCTTTTGGAGTATGTAGAGTGCCGTTAACCCCATTAGGTTCGTAACTCAAGTCACTCATATATAAGTCGGCGGTGGAATCGTTAACGCTGTAACTCCATACTTTGTTTTCGCCTAAAGTTTCTATTAACCGCTTACCATAAGAATCATCTAAGTTAATAACTGCTCTTCCCGTGAGATAATCGGAACTGAATAATAAGCTTTTAGCAGCAAAATAATCTTCCATATCCTTGTGGTAATCAAGGTGATCTTGAGTCAAGTTGGTAAATACTCCAACTTCAAATTTGCAACCCAAAACCCTTCCTTGTGCCAAAGCATGGGAACTTACTTCCATCGTTCCATATTCATTGCCAGCATCGAGGGCGGCTTTCAATTGTTTTTGCAACTCTACCGCAAACGGCGTAGTGTAAGCAGCAGTTTGCACAAAACCCTTCCAGCGAGTGTATAGAGTTCCCATCAAAGCGGTAGATAACTCAGCTTTGTCGAGAAAATATTCAATCAAATGGCTGGTTGTAGTCTTACCATTTGTCCCCGTTACGCCAATTAACTTTAATTTTTGTCCCGGATAATCGAAGAAAGCCGCAGCTAGCTGAGCGCAAGCTGACTTCATATCAGCCGCTACGATCGCCAAAGGAGAATTTCCGTCAACATCCTCTTGATAAGGGGGAGCAAGGGGAGGATACTTTTCGGCAGCTTGGGGAGAAATAACAGCAGCGATCGCACCAGCTTTAATGGCGCTTTCCCAAAAATCCCCGCCATCAACTCGCGTACCCGGCATTCCAATAAACACATCCCCGACATTGGTAGCATGGGAATTTGTCGTCAAACCCTTAACTTCAGCATCCATAGCGGGATGTTGGGGTAATTGCGACATACCGTCAATAGCACCTAGTAATTCACGCAGTTTCATCTTGTCAACCTCGTCAGTTCAATTTTGGATTTTGGATTTTAGATTTTAGATTATGTAGCTTGTTTCTCAAGAGAGGCAAAAAGATTATTGATTATCCTCGTCGTCAATCACGAGGCTTGTTCGATTTAAAATCCAAAATAGGTCGGTCATACGCATTGCTTGGGCTTATTTTGCAACATTTTTCACGATATACAAATAGTCAAATATACTTCCGGAGAGTTTTTTCTAACTGAGTAACGGAAGCACGGGGAGAAGGGCGCGGAATTGTTTGCAAATTATCATCTTTTGCTACACATAGTACGGGTACTTCATACTCATAAGCAGCAAACCAATCTTCACGAGTTGTAATATCTCGTACCTCTAATTCTAGAGAAGCGAAATCCTGAGTTTGCATTATGGTTTCCAACTTTGAGAGCAAACCCTCGCATAAATGACATCCCGGCTTGCTGTATAAGATTAATTTCATGATTTACGGGCATTGGGAATTGGGCATTGCTCACGGAGTGAGGAGTGAGGAGATGAAGAAGGCGGAGGGAGCGGAGGAAGCTCCGGGAGCGGAGGAAGCAATTAATTTTAAATTATTTAATATCCCCTGCCTCAAGAGCCTCAAGAGCCTCAAGAACTCTCTTCTCCTTGTCTCCCCATCTCCTTGTCCCCCCATCCCTCTACCCCCTCTCGCCCCTCTCTCCTCTTAACTGCTAACTGCTCACTGTTCACTGTTAACTGATATTTGGGAACTATAAATACTAACTACTTTAACTCCAGATTGCATTTCTACCATGACTGAAAATACGATCGCTATTGATAAAAGTATTTATGAATCACTCAAGCAAGAAAATCAGCAGTTAAGAGATAAGTTACAACTGTGCGAACAATTATTTCAACTCGCGATCTCTTATATCCCGCATTCTGTGTTCTGGAAAGACAGGAATTCGGTTTATCTGGGCTGTAATCGCAATTTTGCTGAAGATGCTGGTATTGGTGAACCGTCCAATATAATCGGTAAAAGCGATCGCGATTTACCTTGGGTTGAAGAGGAAACACAATGGTTTCAAGAATACGATGACAAACGGGTTATGGATAATGGTGTACCCGAACTTAATATTATTGAAACTCAAGTACAACCAGACGGGAATTTGTTCTGGTTGGATACAAACAAAATTCCTTTTCGCGACGGCGAAGGTAATGTAATAGGTATTCTCGGTACTATTGAAAATATTACCGAACCCAAGCAAGTAGAAGAAGAACTTAAAAGATTAAATGAAACATTAGAAGTTAAAGTTAAGCAGCGTACAGCGCAGTTACATGAAAGCGAGATGCGACTTTCTCGGTTAGCAGATAACGTACCGGGAATGATTTTTCAATTTCAACTAAACCTTGATGGTACGATTTCTTTTCCCTACGTTTCTTCAGGATGCCAAGATATTTGGGAAGTTGAACCGCAAAAAGTGTATGACGATGCCGATTTGTTGTTTACAATGGTTCATCCCCAAGATTTACCTGCGTTGAAAGAATCAATTGCTATTTCTGCTCAGACTCTTCAAAATTGGGAATATGAATGGCGAATTACTACTCCAAGTGGTAACAATAAGTGGTTAAAAGGAATTTCTAAACCTCAATTACAAGCAGATAATTCTATTCTTTGGGATGGCTGTGTAGTTGATATTAGCAAACGCAAACAAGCCGAACGCGCACTACAAAAGCTCAATGAAGAATTAGAAACAAAAGTAGAACAACGTACTTTCGCACTTCGTCAAAGCGAAGCAAGATTAAAAAAATTAACAGATAGCGTACCGGGGATGATTAACGAATTTTGCTTAACTCCCGACGGTACAATATCATTTCCTTATATATCTTCTGGCTGTTGGGAAATCTTTGAAGTTGAACCATTAAAAGCTCAACAAAATAGCCAATTATTGTTTGCTTGTACCCATCCCGACGATCTTCGAGGTTTAAAACAAAGTATTGCCAATTCTGCACAAACTTTTGATATTTGGGAATACCAATGGCGGATTATGACTACAAGCGGTAAACAAAAATGGTTAAAAGGTGTTTCTAAACCTGAATTACAATTGGATAATTCTATTCTTTGGTATAGTTGTGTAATTGATATTACCGAAATTAAACAAACTGAATCAAAATTACAAGAGCAAGAACAATTTTTACGCAGCATTTACGATGGAATGGAACATAATATATTTGTCGTCGATGTTGATGGTGACGAATTACGTTGTGCGGGTATCAATTCTTTTGGACTGCGGATGATTGGTTTATCTAATGCTGAAGTTATTGGTAAAACTTTAGAAGAAATATTTGGTGTATATGCAGCAGCAGAAATATATTCCAAATGTAAAAACTGTATAGAAGCTGGTACCGCGATTACTTATGAAGAATCTCTGATATTACAAGGTAAAGAAATTTGGCTGTTAACAACCATGAATCCGATCGAAGACGATCGAGGTAAAATTTATCGCTTAGTAGGAACAACAATAAATATTAGCGATCGCAAGCAAGCAGAAGAAGAACTTAAAGCCAGCCAGCATTTTATTCAACGCATCACCAATTCTTCTCCAAATATGCTTTATATCTTCGATATTGAAGAACAACGAAATATCTATGCAAATCAAGAAGCTGCTGCTTTTCTTGGTTATTCCCACGAAGAAATTCAAGCTGAGGAAGACAACTTTATGTCCAAGATAATCCATCCAGAAGATTTTGAAACAATTATTTCGCTACAGCAAAAAATACTTGCTGCTGCTGATGGGGATATTTTAGAATTTGAATATCGCGTCAAACATCATGATGGTGAATGGCATTGGTTTTACGATAGACAAACAGTTTTTCATCGCAACGAAGACGGTACAGTGAAGCAATTACTCGGTGTTGCAACCGATATTACTCAACGTAAATTAGCAGAAATTGAAGTACAGCAAAAAGCTATTGAGTTAGAAAAGACTCTACAAAAACTGCAACAAACTCAAGCACAGCTGATTCAAACTGAAAAAATGTCCGGCTTAGGTCAAATGGTAGCAGGTGTCGCTCACGAAATTAATAACCCTGCAAACTTTATTCATGCGAACCTTTCTTTCGTTCGTGAATATACGCAAGATTTATTCAGACTTTTAGAACTTTATCAGAAACATTACCCGAATCCAGTAAAGGAAATTAAACGAGAAATTGCAGCAATAGAACTTGATTTTCTCCAAGAAGATTTAACAAAAATCCTCACTTCAATGGAAGAAGGAACCCGACGCATTCGGGAAATTGTTTTATCACTACGTAATTTTTCACGGTTGGATGAATCTGAATTCAAAAAAGTAGATATTCACGAAGGGGTAGAATCTACGTTAATGATTTTACAAAATCGTTTGAAGCCGAAACCGAATTCTTGTGGTATTGAAATTATTAAAGAATACGGTAGTCTCCCTTTTATTGAATGCTATCCTTCTCAACTAAATCAAGTGTTTATGAATATCTTAATTAATGCAATTGATGCATTAGAAGAAAAAACTAATAAGGATAATAGTTTTATTCCTCAAATTAGAATTTTTACTAAAAAAACAAACACTAATACCGCTCAAATAAGCATTTACGATAACGGTTGCGGTATTCCTCAAAATATTATACATAAACTTTTTGATCCTTTTTTCACTACTAAAGAAGTTGGAAAAGGTACGGGATTAGGTTTGTCAGTCAGCTACCAAATTATTGTAGATAAACATCGTGGAAAGTTAACTTGTCAATCCGTAAAAGGTGAAGGAACGAGTTTTATTATTCAGATTCCGATTTCTCATAAGAAATAGGAAATAGGAAATAGGGAGTAGGGAGTAGGGAATAGGGAGTAGGGAATAAATAAAAAACTAAAAGCTTGTAAAATCTGAAATTAAAAAACTAAAATCTAAAATCTAAAATTAAAAACCCCTCTCAGCAAAGAGCGGGGCAATATAAAGTTATGTTACGCTAAAAATCTCATCTTGACCTAAAACATATTCATAATAGTGATAACGCTTGCGCCGGTAATCATCACCAAAACGCCCATCAGCAAGGATTCTTTAAGCGCGTTAGGACCTTTTGATTCATTCATTTTTTTACAATCCTTTGATTATTAAATATGTTATTAGATTATCAGTAACCGTATAATTATCTACAAAACTATCGTAAAACTTAAAATTACGTAAACTTACTTAGCAATTACTTAAGTATTTACTTCAGTTAGCAGTTACCAGTTAGCAGTTAGTAATTAAAATTTCTTCCCCATCTCCCCCTCTTCCCCCTCTTCCCCCTCTTCCCCATCCCCCCTCTCTAGATCAAAATACTAAATCCCGACCGGATTATGTGCCTTTGTGCGGTAAAATTATTTTATCCCTGCTATGTAAGCATTTGAACGATTAATTGTTATGACTATTTCCCCAGCATCTACTCAATTTACTGATTCCAAATTGGAAGAGTTGAACCAGAAATACGAAACTGCTCATCCAAGAGAAATTTTGGCATGGAGTGCACAGAATGTTCCTACAGGTTTGGTACAAACAAGCGCTTTTAATGTAGATGATATTGTCATTACTGACATTCTCTATCGCGAACTCAAGCAGCAAACACCTGTAATTTTTCTCGATACGCTGTTCCATTTCCGCGAAACTTTGGAATTAGTGGAAAAAGTAAAGCAGCTGTACAACGTTAATTTGAAAGTTTATAAAAATGAGGATGTTGATAGCCGCGAAGCTTTTACCTCTTTATACGGTGAAACGCTTTGGGATAAAGACATTGTAAAATTTCACGACGTTACTAAAATTGAACCTTTGCAACGAGGTTTGGACGAACTTGATACCGTCGCTTGGATAACTGGACGCAGACGCAATCAAGCACCAACTCGCGCAAGTATGCCGATTTTTGAGTTGGATAAAAAAGGTCGTCTTAAAATTAATCCTTTAGCTACCTGGACTCGCAAAGAAACTTGGGATTTTGTTGGCGAACACAAAGTTATTTACAATCCTTTACACGACCAAGGTTATCCCAGTGTTGGCGATGAACCTATCACTAGCAAGGTGGCAGAAGGCGAAAGCGAACGTGATGGACGCTGGCGCGGTACTGGAAAAACCGAGTGTGGAATACATATTTAGTAGTTAGGAGTATTGAGTTGGGAGTTAAGAGTTGTACCGCTTTACGTAAATGGTGATACATATAAATTGTGTAGAGACGTTGCAATGCAACGTCTTTCTGTATTTATATTTGTAGTGATAATTTAATAAAATTGTGTAAAAAATTAGTTATAAGTTAATAGTTTTAAATACATATAGCAGTCCTAAATGATTCGTAGAATTTTAAGTAGTGCGAGCATCTTGCTCGCTATTGCCAGCGGGCATCTTGCTCCCACTACTTTATAAATATTAATAAGCACAATTTTTTTACAATTGATTTAGGATTGCTATATAAACTATTAACTATTAACTAACAACTAACTATTATGATTAAAATCCTCCACCTTTCCGACATTCATATGGGAAGTGGCTTTACCCACGGGCGCGTGAATCCAGAAACTGGTTTAAATACGCGCTTGGAAGATTTTGTCGGTACTTTATCTGTGTGTATTGACCGCGCGATCGCAGAACAAGTAGATTTGGTGCTGTTTGGTGGCGATGCTTTTCCCGATGCAACGCCGCCACCTTACGTGCAGCAAGCGTTTGCGGGTCAGTTTCGCCGCTTGGTGGATGCTCAAATCCCTACAGTATTACTTGTTGGAAATCACGACCAACATTCACAAGGGCAAGGCGGAGCAAGTCTATGTATTTACCGTACTTTGGGCGTGCCTGGTATTGTTGTAGGAGATACTTTAACTACGCATAATATTGAAACTCGTAGCGGTGCGATACAGGTGATAACTTTACCTTGGTTAACTCGTTCTGCTTTGATGACTCGTCAGGAAACTCAGGGTTTATCGTTAGGGGAAATCAATCAACTGTTAACCGAACGTTTGCAAGTTGTATTGGAAGGAGAAATTCGTCGTCTCGATCCCGATGTGCCAATTGTACTTTTAGCTCACTTGATGGCAGATAATGCAAACTTGGGAGCAGAGCGTTTTTTGGCGGTGGGTAAAGGTTTCACTCTTCCTTTGTCTTTGCTGACACGTCCATGTTTTGATTATGTAGCTTTAGGACACGTGCATCGTCACCAAAATTTGAATAAATCTAACAAACCCCCGGTAATATATCCCGGAAGCATCGAACGAGTTGATTTTAGTGAAGAGAAGGAAGACAAAGGCTATGTCATGGTAGAAGTTGAATCGGGTAGCGCTAAATGGGAATTTTGTCCTTTATCTGTTCGCGCTTTCCGCACCATTGAAGCTGATGTTTCTAAAGCCGAAGATCCGATCGCTGCGATCGCCAAAGTAGTAGCCAAAAATAATATTGAAGATGCGGTTGTGAGGTTAGTTTACAAGCTTCGTTCGGAACAGTTAGATTTAATTGATAACGCTTCTTTACAAGAAATATTAAGTCCGGCACATACTTATACCATTCATCCGGAATTAGTCAGTCAGTTAGCTCGTCCCCGCCTTCCAGAATTGAGTGCGAGTAGCAGCATTGACCCAATGGAAGCATTAAAAACTTATTTAAACAACCGTGAAGACCTTCAGGACATTGCTAATTCCATGTTAGAAGCGGCACATAAATTATTCGACCTAGAGTCAGAAGAGGTATTAGATTCTTCGGATAATAAGCATTCAGAAGGCGGTCAAAATTCTGTAATTGGTGAAAATACACAGTTGCGTTTGTTATAAATATCTATTAATTAGCAGAAATATTAATGTTTATTGGTATAACCTTGTTTATGCTGTCTATTTAAAATACGAATTTTAATAATTTTAGGTGTTGAGAAAGTTGATTTTTTGAACAACATTAGCCTGCTTGCAAAGCCGATCGATAGCTCAGAGTAAAAAGTAGGTTATTTATGTAGATTTGATAAAAAATAGATAATAAAAGTATAAAATTAAGTCAATAGTTATATTTTTTTGCTAAAAATTAATTTATACAAACATCTAAAAATTTACCAAAAATTCGTAAAAATACTGCCTTTTTAAATATATGTTTTTACTGTATAAACTCTTTGTGTGATATTAATAAGTTAGGGGTTGATCTTACCTCTACCTCCCATAATTCCCCTAATTCAGCTAGATTTTGGTAAACATTAGTGTCTCTAATTTTAAGAGTCACTATTATTTAAAATATGATGATGCACCCCAACTAATAATTCGTCGTGGTGCATCATTACTTCATTGATGAATCATAAATAGCATGAATAAAAAATGAATAATATCTTTAACAATCTGAATCTTGAGATTTCTTGTTTAAAAAACTATCTTGCTTTTTTAAAAAATAAAAACGTAGTAAACCATAGAGATAAAACAAGGAAACTTATTCAAGAATCGACAGAAAAATTAGCTGTTTCTTTCGATCGCATACCTCCAGATATTGATGATATTTTTACCTTATTAACAAATCACTTACAAAAAAATCCTGTAATAATTGGAAGTGCGTTTGCTTTCTCGCCTGAAATACGTTCCTCTTGCCCTTTTGTATTAAAAAGTATAAGTGGATTTGAAAGTAGAGATATAGCTACCGAATTTCGTTACACTAACACTGTTTGGTATGACGTTCCAGTCAAGCAAAGAAAAGCTGTCTGGAGCGTTCCTTATTTTGATATTGGCAAAGCTGGTGAAGATATTCTTTTGACAACTTATTCTGTACCAGTCTTTAATAAGAATACTAAGCTAGTGGGGGTAATTATAAGTGACCTTTTATTAGCAAAACTTGAAGAGATCCAGAAAATAGAATAGTTTTTGAATCGGTTTAAAGCCCTGGGATTTATTTATGGGAAAAATCAAAATATTTTTTTAATACGCATAGCGCGATCGTAAATACGTTATCTAAGCATCGTTATTTATGGGGACTATCTTTTTATTTTTTATATTACTTAACTTGTAGTGCGATCGCGATTCAATATAAATAGGTTAATAAAAATTAGTTGCCCTAGATATAGCACTGTTACATCTGAGACAACTATCTTAAAAATTGCGATTTTTCACTGGATATTTATTATTCAAGAAACTGCCAAAACTTACAACCCCACCGTTTTGTATATCTTGTAATACAGACTATCTCGTAGGGCAATATCAAATGGACAATATTCTCCACGTACTTCAGAAAATATTCCAGAGTTTTCGATTATATTAAAAGAAGTAGGATGTGTTATGGGATCTGTAATGTACAAAATCCACATATGTCTGGGAGCTTGTTGATAAGACTGCTTAATATTCTCAATTACTGATGACAAAACATCTTCTTTAAAAGGTGCGAAAAAATAAAATATACAATTATCTTCTGGAATTTCAAACTTTGCAGCGTCAGCGCAAACAGATTCAATGTCAAAACACTTTTGTTGAGAGCTTTTATAATTGGCAATATTCTCAACTGTTACTTCGTGTAATTCCTTAGCAAACTCTACACCGATAATCTTGCGAAAGGAATACTCTGCGGCGACTAACATAACACGCCCTTTCCCAGAGCCAAAATCAACCAAAGTATAGTTATTTAAGTCATTAGGAAGATAAGAAAACAGCGTTTTAACTGTTCGAGCAGGAGCGGGATCGTAAATAGAAGCAGACTCGATATTGCTTTTATCTGGTATGGTTAGTTCTTCTAAATGAATCGCACCGCAAGTATCAACGTTGTATTTTTTATCAAACCTTTTATCAAAGTAGAGTCCCACTAATTTACGTGATAGAGGAATACCATTTTGGAAAATCTCTTTCGCCAATTGAGTTAAACTGCGTTGATTAATGTACTGATATACTTTTTGACTAAGAGACGCGTAGTCTTTGGGTTTTTGTTGTTGAGAGAATGTCATAAACTATTTAAAAAGATAGGTAGATGTCCAATTGATGTACATTTAAACAGATATTTCTGTACAAGTAATGCCAATTTGGCAACGATTTTAAGTCGTTAAGTTTACAAAATGTAGTTTAAAAATACTACAGCTTTTGAAATAAACGATATTAATGGCATAGGTGGATAAAACCCCTCTCTAAAAGAGAGAGGTTGATAGACAAGCGATGTACCTTACTTAATCAAAAATCACAACTGGATTACTTAGAACCAGGAAACTCATAAGCACCGATATCAGCATCCTTTTTATTCCGCTTTACACCATCCTTATCGGTAGATGCATAATCGGGAACTCGATCCGAAGCTGTATCTATTGCAGGGGAATCAGAAGTTAAGTGGTAATCGTTAGCTTTTGAATCTAAGAAAGCAATTGATTCAACTTCGGTGTTATTTGTTTCTTTGAAGTTCTTCAGTCCACTTTTACCTTCATAGAGTTCTGCAAATTCACCTGTAAACAAGTTGTTGTCTAAAACTACATCGTCCGCATCTTCAATTAAACCATTTCTGTAGATAGCATCGGCAAAAATATTGTTACGCACTACAACATCGCTCGTTTTACTGCCCTTAGTGAAATCAGTACCATCAATTAAAATCGATTGAACGTTCTTAGCTACAGTATTATTGATAACTTCAACATCGCTGACATTGCTAGTTACCGCAACTCCTGCACCAGCATTTACACCTAATTTCCCATTACCGTAAACTACGTTATTGAAAACGCGAACATCTTTAACATCTCCTTGCTCGGGTACTTCATCACCAATAAGAATTCCATCTGCGGTGTTCCCGTAAACAAGATTGCTATAGATATCAATGTTGAAACTATCGGCTCGGTTTCCATCGACGTAAATAGCGGGACCACCATTGTAACCTCCAGGTGTACCGGAGACTTTTGCAACACCCGTCACTGTATTGTTATGAACGGAACCATTCCGAGAGCCTGTTTTAATATCGATACCCTCGCGATTTCCTTCTTGAACAATATTGTTCGCAACCTCAAAACCATCTACACCCCAGATACTTAGAGCTTCTTGAGTACCTCTAGTATCTCCTCTACCAGTCCACCTCCAGTTTGCTCGTTCAATCTTGTTATCCAGTACCTTGATATCTTTACTGGTAACTTCAGCCTCTCCACCTTCGTAGTAAGTTTCAGGTAAAACGATGATACCTGAAGCACCTGTTTCAAAGGTGTGATTGTTCTGTACAGTCATATTATTTGCATCTCGCAACGCAATACCCGCCCAAGATGTATTCTCAATCCGGAAACCATCGATATTCCAGTAACCTTTACCAGCAGACTGAATTACACCCTCTCTAAAACCACCTTTGAGAGGATCTGGATCGCGTAAAGTTACGTCACCATCAGCTTTTAAGGTAATGTCACCGAGTTCTTTATTACCTGATTTCTCAAGAGTAATTAACTCTGTATAGACTCCGGGCTGTACTAAAACTGTATCTCCTGCCGACACCGCAGAGTCTTTACTAACTGCATAATCAACAGTTTTCCAAGGCTTTTCTTTTGTACCTGGGTTATCATCGCTACCATTTAAAGAAACGTAGTATGTATTAGCTTCACCTTTGTCAGAACCTGTATCCGAACCCATGTCAGAACCCGTGTCAGAACCCATGTCAGAAACTGTATCCGAACCCATGTCAGAACCCGTGTCAGAGACTGTATCCGAACCCTTGTCAGAACCCTTGTCAGAACCCGTGTCAGAGACTGTATCCGAACCCTTGTCAGAACCTGTATCAGAACCTGATGAGTCTACTGAGGTAAACTCAACATAGTCAAAACGAGCATATTCGCCCAAATTAGATTTTCCTTCAATCTCAAAACGATCGCCTCTTTTGAGTTCAATATCTGAATGGGTGACACGAGATGTCAAAGCTTTGGCAGCAGCATAATTTGCAGGTAAATCTTTATCGAATGAAAAGCTTTTAGTGTCACCTGCAACAGTTATATCCGCAGAAGAAACTCCATCATTTTCATCGTAAAAACCGACGTTTACTTGGTAAATTCCAGCTTCACCATTGAAAACACCTGTTGCTGTTCCAGTTTTACTATCGCTACCTAAAAGAGAGATATGTTTACCCCCTGAAGAGGCGTTACTAGACTCTATTAGATAGTTGGTTAGATTCAAATCTTCTGCTTCGTAGCGTAAGATATCTTCTTCTAAAGTAGGTAGCATCGAAGAATTAGATGAATTTTGCGAATCTCCAGAAATTAAATTTCCACCTAAATCAGAATTAGGAACTAATTCTTGAGGGCTTGCAGTTAAAGATGATTCGTTGTTAAGCGATGTGTCGAAATCATTCATGAGTCATTTTTCTCCTGAAGGTAATTTCGGCAAACGCACACTGATTTTTTGCTGACACTTCTAGTTTTAACAAAACAAAACAGGCAATCAAGTATTCTTAAATACCTTTGAATGTCAAAAATAGAGATAAATACTCATGGCAAAAATACTTATATAACATCATCTGATTCATTAATTCAAACTTGACGCTTTTTGAGAAAAAAGAAGTACAAACACCTATTTCAATCTTTGAAATCTTTATATCTTGGATTTTACGAATAAATAACTAAATATCTGAGCATATCCAGCTTTAAAAGATACAGAGAGACTTAGTAATATTTCTAATAAATTATAGACAGATATTATTCAATTTAATAGCCGCGCATTGCTTAAGTTTACTTTGATAGAAGAATTTCACGCATTTAACATTTTTAGTAAGTCAAAAATCTGCGATCGCGTATTGCTGTAATAAAACCTCTTTTAAATCTCAGTATTTTTAATCAACTACGATATCCATAGGGGGTAGTGAAAACTTATGAAAGCAGTTAAAAAATAGAGTTTTTGATAAGAAAAAATGAAACTTATACAAAATTATGGCAGTGTAGCCTTATTGCTGTTATAATATTTTGCGTTTAATCCACTATATAAAAACTACGTTTTAGAAAATGGCTTAAGAACCTAAAAAAGCAGTATTATAAAATGAATAACGATGAGCTTGTGACAATTGCAACTTTTATAAATTCAATCGAAGCATCCTTGGCGCAACAGCAATTGAAAGCGGCGGGAATTCGCTGTTTGCTTGCGGATGAGGCTATGACGAATTTTGCATGGCATTTGACTGTTGCTGTCGGCTGGATTAAGTTAAAAGTATTTCGTGCAGATATGGATAATGCAATTGATATTCTTACTGCTACTAATATTCAATTTGAGAATGATGATAATGATGATGAATTTGCAAAAGTCTCACCCGCAGACAAAATCTTAGAAAGGGCTTTTCGTGCTGCTGTAATTGGTTTAATCTTTTTCCCTTTACAGCTTTACTCGCTTTGGTTGCTAGGTGTTTTGGTTTTTTCTGGTTGGAAAATCAGTCGTAATAGATATTTAAAAGCAACGATGACAATTATCTTAGATATGCTGATTGTTTTAATTGCTTGGCAGTTTTTATTTTGATAAGTTGTAAATATTCTGATTTATCTTAGTGGTTCTTTTGATTTTTTTTGAAGGGTAACAAAGGTTCTACGTGCTGGCATTGGTTCCCTAAATCCGGAGCGCTTCAGCGCTTACTACAAACCTGTCAAAACTTTTGAAAAGGAATACTAGTACGGAGCCACATTTATTTTGAGGGGTAATACATTCGTAGTGCGTTAACCCTTACTAACTCCCAACCTTGGAATTTTCGGTTATTTCTTTTAAGAAGCCATCTTCCATGTGAATAGTCCTGTCTGCGACATCTAAAATACGGTTGTCGTGAGTTACCATCAAAATTGCCGAACCTTGTTCTCTGGATAGTCGCTGCATCTGTTCGATGATGTCTCTTCCGGTTTTACTGTCTAAAGCAGCAGTAGGTTCATCGGCAAGAATTAATTTAGGCTTACCAACTAAAGCACGAGCGATCGCCACTCTTTGCTTTTGTCCACCTGAAAGTTGATTGGGGTAGTGATTTGCGCGATTACCTAACATTACTGACTTTAAGATTGCTTCGGCTCTAGAAACTGATTCTCGTTCCGGAATTGATTGAAGTTCTAATGACATTTGAACATTTTGCCGTGCTGTCAAGAATTCTAATAAATTATGAGCCTGAAAAATATAGCCAATTTGGCGACGTACATAAACTAATTGCTCGGCACTGGCTCTATTAAGTTCGTTTCCAGTAAATTGAAGACTTCCTTCTTGAACCGAACGCAAACCACCAATTAAAGTTAATAATGTGGTTTTACCAGAACCTGATGGTCCCGTAAGAAGGATTATTTCTCCAGGCTTAATTTCTAAGCTAATATCAAATAAAATTTGTTTTTTTAATGCTTTACTACCGTAGTAATGATTTAAGTTTTTTACTTTTATAATAGGTTGGTTCATAATAGTCAGGTCAAAGGTTAAAGGTTAAAGGTATTGAGTTAGGACCACCGGAGTTAGGAATTAGGAGTTAAAAGCAGGACTTACGCAACGGAGATTTGTCATTGCGACCGGAACGCAGTGTAGGGAAGCAATCGCAGAGTTGTTGCGATTACGTCGCTATCGCTCGTAATGACGTAATTACGTTGCTTTTGCGTAAGTCCTAAAAAGTTAAAAGTTAATAATTAATGATCTACCGCATCTCTCCTTGTCTCCTTGTCTCCTTGTCCCCTCTTCTCCCCCGAACCCCATCTCCCCCGCTCGCCGCACGCTCCGCGTGTTCAGCGCGGCACGACTCGTTAGAGTAACGGGTTGCGCCACTTCTCTCAACGCGGGGAACCCCTTCGGGTTCGGCAGTTCGCTCAACGGAACCCCCGCACGCGACTGCTCTCACCGCGCACGTTTTGGGCTTACCATCTCCCCATCTCCCCCTCTCCCCCATCTCCCCATCTCTTTAAAATATATCCGCCGGGTCGGCAGATTGTAATTTTTGTACTGCTAAGAAGCCAGAAGCTAAACACATTGAAGTTACTAAAGATACAACTAATATTCCTTTATCCCAAGTCATAGTTATTGGTAGTTTTGTTGCATCTTTGGCGATGTCATACAAACCAAAGGTAATAATTAATCCGGGAATATAACTAAGTATAGCTAACAATATAGCTTGTTGAAATACAACTTTTAATAAATATTTATGTTTAAATCCCATTGCTTTTAAAGTGGCAAAGGCAACTAAATTGGTGGAAATATTGCTATAGAGAATTTGGTAGACAAATACAGTTCCAACTACTAACCCCATGATTGTCATCATGCTAAACACAAAACCAATAGGCGTGCGTAAAGACCAGTAATCTTTTTCAAATTTGATATAATCTTCACGGGTTAGAACTTTAACATCATTAGGTAAATTCTTTTCCAAGTTTTTTAAAATTTGTTCTTTATCGGCGTTTTCTTTGAGATTAATTAAACCGATATCTATGTAGCTGGCTTTACGGTCAAGAAAGGTTCGTAATAAAGTTGAATGGCTCATAATTAAATGACCATCTACACCAAAGGAAGGACCGAGGGGAAATAAGCCACCAATTTTTACTTTATAACCAATAGGAGCATTGTAACTAAATACTTCTACTTTAATATCTTTACCTGCGGAAAAGTCTTGAGCAATTGGACCATATTCCGGTCGAGAAGCTCCGTCAAAAAGTACTGTATTAGGAAGTTGAATTAAAGGTAATAATTTATTTACGGACGGTAAGTTAAAAGCGGATTGGGCTGGATTGAAACCAACTACATAAATAGGATTCTTTTTTCCATTATAAGGATTTTTTAATTTAGCAAATTGAACGTAAACAGGATTGATTGACTCTACACCATTAAACGCTAAAGTTTGATATAACCGACTGCGAGGAAAGCTTTGTTGAGAGGTTAAAGCATTATATTGAGAACTAATTAAAAATAGATCGCCTTTAAAATTTTGATGTAATTGTGTAGCACTAGAATAGAGCGCATCTTGGAAGCCAAACTGCATAAAAATCAGAATCACAACAAAGGAAACACCCGCTAAAGTCGCCAGAAAGCGTACTCTTTGTTGAGTTAATTGTAGCCAAGCAACGGGAATGGTCATGATGGGGAGACGGGGTAGAGGGGGTAGAATTTTTACTCGATAATTCCTAATTCAATATCTAAAACAAATGCATCCGTTGTTAAAATCTAAAATTTTATAACTGGTAACTGGTAACTGGTAACTGGTAACTGCTCACTGCTCACTGCTCACTGTCTTAATAAGTGTTTGTACTTGCAGGTTGGTTAGATTGGCTACTTTTTTGCTGTCTTCTGGTTTGAGACGGATTTTTACATCTATTACTTTGTTGTCTGTGTCTGCTTGTGGATTAACGTCAAAAATGTCTTGTCTGTCTACTTGTAAACCAATTTGATTAACTTTTCCCTCCAAGGTTCCGTTGAAGGCTGGACTCGTAATCACGGCGGGTTGACCGATACGGACTTTTTTAATGTCGGTTTCGTATACTTCAGCTACGACGTACATTTGGTTTGTTTTTCCGATCTCGGCGATTCCTTTATTTCCAACTACTTCTCCTGCACGGACGTTAACATCGAGAATTTGACCGTCTATTGGCGAGCGAATCGCAGTTAATTCGTAATCGGCTTTTGCTTGTTTGACAACGGCGATCGCACTTTGCAATTCGGCTTGGGCTACTTGTACATCGACGGGGCGTACTTCTTTAACGCTGTTTAGGGTTGCTTTTGCCTGTTCTAACTGAATTTGGGTGGTTTCGATAGTCCGATTTAATGTTTCTTTGGCTTCAATAAGTTGCTTTTGAGCGGTTTCTAATCGCAATCGACGAGTATCTGCTTGGGATGCAGCAATCGCACCAGCTTGGTAAAGTTCTTGATAGCGTCGATTTTCAACTTCGGCATTTTTAACCTCAGCTTCTATACGAGCAATGGTGGCTTTTTGAGTAGCAATTTGTCCTTCTAGTTCGGCTCTTACACGAGAAATATCTTCTTTTTGAGCCTGAATATCTCCGGATTTTGCGCCAGCTTTGACTCGCGCTAATTGAGCTTTGGCAACTTCAACGTCTACTTTGGCTTTATTTAAAGCGGCTTGGCTGCGATCGTAAGTTTCCATAATTGCCACTATTTGATCTTTACGGACTTTATCGCCTTCTTTAATTAAAAGTTGAGTAACTCGATTGCTTCCACTTGAAGTTGGTGCGGATAATCGAATAACTTCTCCTTGAGGTTCCAAACGTCCTAAAGCTGCAACACCAATAGTAACTGGTTCGCTTGGTTGTGTAGTAGGTGCAATTGGTTGTTCGGAATTTGAGCGAAGCTGTACCAAGCTGTAAAGAAAGACAGCCCCACCGCTCAAAGTTAAAGCGACTAGTACATACATAAGCCGCCGGGAGAGGGGTTTATTTAAAGGCTGACTTTCCTTTTGAACCATGACTATTTTGTCCCTTGATGATAGTATATAGTTGCCTTATGACTTTATTTGAGTCTAAATTATAGTTCAAAATAAAAGTTTTTTTAAACTAATAAATAGCTACTTACATCTAGAATATAAACTCTAAAAATACAGAAGAAATTTATAGTTTATATTTTCTTTTAACTGATGCTAAAATAACGCAGGCAATGTAAAAACGCTTAGTATTTGTCTTGATTACTTGAACTTTTAAATGATAGAATCCACAGAAGTTTGTGAATCGGTATAGGGTTTATATTTGACTAACTTTATATCCCACGGACTTTTTATTTCATAGGTAATACCGCGCCATTCAACTTGTCGCATAAACATTGCTGAAGTTAATGCTAAAGCATAAACTATTTGAGTCAGGGGAAGTGCTAGTAAGACTTTGAAAACTGTAATTGCTTCAAATGATGGCAGTATTTCACCTTTTAGTTCAACTATACCGCGCACCTGACTTTCTAAAATTACCAGACATAAGATTTGAGTAACTATATAGATAGCTAACCCACACCCAAGATAAGCTACAGCAGATAATTTCCCGTTTAACCATAATACTAGCGATAACATAATTGCGATTATTGGCAGCACCGTTGTTAAAATTCCTTGAATAGCGATCGCATTCCAAGCGGTGTGATAAAGTCGAGAGCAAAGTAATTGACGTTTTACCCAACGTAGAAAGCTTTTTAAATCGGACTCTTCCCGATTTACCATGATTATAGAAGGTACAAATTCGACTCTTAATCCTAGTTGTTGCAAAATGCGTTTTAACATTGTGTCTTCCCCCAAAGCTTGTTCCCACTTACTTAAAAGTTCTGTTTGACGAAAAACTTCTGTTTTAATTGCTAAACTTCCACCCCAAGGAATGTGATAAAAGTACATCTGAAGTACGGCGGCTACATTCCAAATATATCTAACTACATTTCCCCAATATCTACCCTGGGGAAGATACCAACGGTTGCCTGTTGTTGCTCCAACTTCAGGATTGCTTAAAGGACTAACTAATTCACGCAACCAATTAGAATGTACAACCGTATCCGCATCTACTAACGCTACCACTTCGCAATTATTATCTAAGCCAGATATAGTTTGTACTAAGGCACTACATTTAAGGCTGCAAGTTGGACGAGGAAGCAGTAAAGTGTTAATTTTAACGTGCTTTGCGGCTTGCTCTTTTAACGTTTGAGTAACCATTTTCCACGCTGGATCTTCATAACTATCGATCGCTATTTGTAATTCGTAATCCGGATAGTTTTGGTTTAGCAAAGCCTCTATACATTTAGGTAGAAACGGATCTGCACCACGCAAACACAGTATTATAGCAGTTCGCGGTAACTTTCCATCTATTAATAAATCTTTTGACTGCGATGTCCTCCGAGATTGATGCAGCTTGGATACAAAAGCAACTGATAGCCATCCGTAAAACATTGCCAAGCCGATAAGTAAACAAAAAATTATAATCGCTATATCATTCATTTATTTATCCTATTTTCGATAAGACATATATTTTGCTCGTTATTGCCAGCGAGCAAGATGCTCGCACTACTTTATAGATATAAATAAGCATAATTTTTTTACAACTAATTTAGGATTGTTATAGCAATAGCTATCTAGGATATTTCGATCTTCACTGTTTCCAATTCCTATAACTAAAACTAAAATTTAAAGTGAAATAGGCGAATTAATCGATTTTTTTAAATAGTTATATGGACGATATTTAACTAACTTTATATTCCAAGGTCCATTTATTTTGTAATTTATACCTCGCCACTTAACTTTTCGCATCATCATTGCCGATAGCAATGCGACGTTAGAAATGATTTGAGTCAAAGGAATTGCAAATACTATTTTTAAAATTTTGATAGTAGAAAATCGTGGTAATGTCTCACCGCGAGCTTGAATTACAGTGCGTACTTGACTTTCTAATATGAATAAAAATATAGGCAAAGAAGCTCGGAGACGGGGCAGAGGGGGCAGGGGAAGCAATTAATTTTTTTACAAGAAAACTAATTATTTATTTTCTTCCTCCGCTACCTCAGCTCCCTCCGCTCTTCTTACTCCTAACTAACCGCTGTTAAGAAACCGCTTTTGAGCAGGTATGATAAGTACTTACTAAATAGTTGCGGATCTAAAGGAGGACAAACAATGTCAGAACCAGCGAGTGCATCGAGAGTTTGTTTGCAACTGATTTGGGATGGTCTTCTTTCTTGCATATATATTTCGGTTGCAGTTAACTGTTCTTCTGTCCAGCGCTGAAGTAGAAAAGGCTTTAAGGTATAAAGAGGATTATCGGGAGTACAAGCGCTAGTTTGTAGTTTCTCTAACCAGTCTTCGTAGGGAATTTGCTCGATATCGTAGCCAAGTATTGAAATCCAGTTGATTAATTGGCTCAACTGAATTGGCTGGGGATGTTGGAGGTGGAAGGCTTTAGAAATCGATTTGGGCTGCTGCGATAAATAAACAATTGAAGAGCTCACATAGTCTACAGGAGACATATCCAAATAATAGTCTATATCAGGAAAACTTTTCATCTGTACGCAGCCTTTTAACATTAAACAGATGAAGTCTTCGGTGTTGCTGACTCCTGTTTCGCTGTCTCCGCCAATCAAAGGTGGTCTGTAGATAGTTACGGGAAGACCTCGCGAACCTGCTATTTTAACTAATTTTTCAGATACCCATTTAGTTTGAGAGTAACCTAAGAAAATTCCCTCATGCTCGTCAAAGCTATCTTGCTCTTTAACAACTGTACCCGCATAAGCGGCTGATTCAAACACCGCAATACTAGAAACGTGATGTAAAGGTTTACGTTTGACGGAGCAAGCTAATCTGATAATTTCTTGGGTTCCCAAAACATTCGCAGCCTTCATCCCCGCATACGGATAAACGTAGTTGAGTAAAGCCGCGCTGTGATAAATGGTATCAATTTTGCTTGCCAATAAATTAAACTGTTCGCTAGAAAGACCTAATAAAGGTTTTGATAAATCCCCTGTAACTGGAATAATTCTAGAGCCGTATTGCTCATCCCAAACTTCATATTGTTGTAAGTTTTTCAGTAAACGATTTTTTCCAGACTCCGCATCAGCAGCTCTTACCAAGCAATAGATATCGGCTTTAGTTTGGCGCAAAAGTTCTTGAACTAAGAAAGCTCCTAAAAACCCCGTTCCCCCGGTTACTAAAATGCTTTCCGGCTCGTCTTTGGGTTCATATGGTACTTTCAGGGGTTCTATAGCTCGATCGAGAACAACTTCAGCAGCTAAATCTATTTTGCTACCTTCTAAAGTTGATGTTCTGATTCCGGTTTCTTGTTGCAACTTTCTTTCTACTACTTCTTCAGCTAAACGCTCGGAAAGCGTTTCAACATTAGGATAAAGCCACAACAAGTTAAGAGGCAATTCAAATCCTAGCAACTTTTCGGCTTTACTAGCCAAAATCATCGCCTCTGCCGAATCTAATCCGTAAGTATCTAAAGGTTCTTGAATATCGATTTCATCAATTTCAATATTTAACTGTTCCGCAAGCTGAGAAAGCATCCAACTTTGAATATCTTGAGCTGTTAAAGACATAGTTGTTAGTTGTTAGTTGTTAGTTGTTAGTTGTTAGTTGGGAGTAGGAATTAGGAGTTAGGAATTGATATTTACCCCTCTCCCCATCTCCCCATCTCCCCCGCTCGCCGCACGCTGAGCCGCACCTAGCGGTGAACGCGTGTTCAGCGCGGCACGACTCGTTAGAGTAACGGGTTGCGCCACTTCTCTCAACGCGGGGAACCCCTTCGGGTTCGGCAGTTCGCTCAACGGGGGGAACCCCCGCACGCGACTGCTCTCACCGCGCACGTTTTGGGCTTACCATCTCCCCATCTCCCCATCTCCCCCTTCTCCCCCTCTCCCCATCTCCCCCTCTCCCCATCTCCCCATCTCCCCCTCTCCCCATCTCCCCATCTCCCCATCTCCCCATCTCCCCATCTCCCCATCTCCCCCTTCTCCCCATCACTACAAACCGGGATGATATTGAGCAAAACGCGCAGGTAATTCCACCCCTTGCAATTTCAAGGTTTGCAGTCGGTATAAATATGCGGCTCCAGTAAGGATGTGGTAAGCAATATCAACTACTTGACGATTCTGGGGTTGGGCGAGATAAGTGTCTTTTACCCAGTTGTTAAAGGCACCCATTGCCGGACCGCACCAGATTTGATAATCGGTTTCTCGCCCTTTTTCTCCTGAGTTTGACCACCGAGAAGATAAGCCGAGATACCAGCGGAAAATTAACGCCATTTTAAATTTTGGATTTTTAATAGCCCGTTCCAATTTTTGGGGACTGCGTTGTGCTAAATATGCCTGAGTACTTTGCCAAATTGCATCCAAGCTTTGCTGAAACACTTGTTTTTCTAACTTTTCTCTTTCCGCAACGGGGATATCCTCGATGGAGTCATATCGCTGATAAAGCTCATATAACTTTTGCGATCGCATTCCGAAAAGTGTGCCGCGTTTGAGTACCTGCAATTTCACGCCCATCTCAAACATATCGGCAGCTGGTGCCATAGTTACGTCTGCCATTTCGGCTTTTGCAAGCAGTTTTTTTGTATATTCGGAGGTTCCTGCTTCTACGCACGATTGATTGATTGAACCCGTCACGACATAAGCAGCACCCATCATAAAGGCTGCTAATGCTGATTGCGGTGTTGCAATACCTCCTCCTACACCAATTCGCACGGGATTTATATAGCCGTATTTTTGCTGATATTTATCACGCAATTCAAGTATAGAAGGTAACAAACACACTAAAGGACGATTATCTGTATGTCCGCCAGAATCGGCTTCAACGGTGATATCGTCAGCAACAGGAACTTTTTGAGCTAAAGTCGCCTGTAGCTCGGTGATTAAGCCTTGATTCACCAGTTCCTGAAGCATTTTGAGCGGTGCGGGAGCCAGAAATTTACTAGCTACTTCTTTGCGCGAAACTTTAGCGATAACTTTGTTATTTATTTCTATTTGATTATTGCTATTAAGACTTAATCCAGCAGCACGATAGTAAACGATGTTGGGTGTAATATCTAGAAACGCCGAAGCTTCAACGGTTCTGACTCCATGTTGCAAATATAAGTCCACCGAACCCCGTTCCATTGCAGGTTCGCTGGGACTGTGGAGCAGGTTAAAAGCGTATGGTCCTTCGGGTAAAGCTTGCTGAATAGTCTCGATCGCAGCTTTAACACGTTCCCGACTCAAACCTCCAGCACCAAAGGAACTGAGGATTCCAGCTTTCCCGAAAGCGATTACTAATTCAACAGACGCAATACCACCCGCCATTGCACCTGCGGTATAAGCGTATTTAACTTTGTGGAATTCCAGAAAACGGCGATCGCCTAATTGTTGCAGCGTCAGAGGTGGCAGCGCCATGATTAATTCTCCAAGCTCATTCGCGTCGAATTTATTAGTAAATCCGATTTTTTCTTCAACTTTAACAACGTAACAGGGTTGATTTAAACTTAATAATTTCGATTTAATTCCTGCTTCATCAAAAGCAATATCTTGATGATGCGTGAGTAAGTCGGTTGATTTAAGATGATGCCCATTTTTGTTAGGGGCTGCATTTGTGATAGTCATATAGATTTTAGATTAGTAATTAAGAGTTAGGAGTTAGTAATTAGGAATTAGGAGTTAGGACCACCGGAGTTAGGACCACCGGAATTAGGAGTTAAGAGTTAAGAGTTAAGAGTTAAGAGTTAAGAGTTAAGAGTTAAGAGTTTTAAATTTCTCCTTGTCTCCTTGTCCCCTTGTCCCCCCATCTCCTTGTCCCCCCATCTCCCCATCTCCCCCTCTCCCCCCTCTCTATTTGATGTGTTCGTTTAAAAGAGAAATCTGAAGTTTAACCATTTTCACCATTTCTGCTAATGATGATTGTCTGGTTTGTAAAAATACAGCTTGGGATTGACTGGATTGTAGGTTGGTTTCGCTGATTCTTTTTGCATGAGATTGAATTAATCCAGATAATTTTTTATTGTTCGCTAAGCTGGGTTTTATTTGCTTATTTATTGATATTGATGGCGAAAATACTTGATAATTTTCCAGCTTTTCATCACTGGGAATTAGATTTGATTTTTCATAACTTGCAAAATCTAAAAATTCTAAATTTTCATAATTCAATTTTGCCGATGTTTCTAATTCTTGCGTACTAAAATTACTCCAATAATGTGGAGATAAAGTTACCATTATTTCTTGATTTTGATTTTGAATTTGTTTTTGCTCTTTTGACGTAGGTTCAAGCTTTTTAGAAGTCGCTTCCACCTGGGAGTGAAAAGCTTTTGATTCTAGATAATTTAAGTTGTATAACGGCGATAAATCTAGGGAAACTCGGTGAGAGAAAAGTTGAGCTAAACCTCTAAGTAAGCTAGTATGCTCGTCTACTCCCCGACGATTTAAAAATATTGTGGTGTGTTCCCTTCCCTTGAGATTTTCACCAATCCATCGCGAACAGGCATTTCCAGCCCCTACTTCGAGAAAAATTTTCGCACCATCTGCCTCCAGACGGTTGACTATTCGGGGAAAATCGAATTGCTCGCACAAAACTTTGGCGATACTATCACCCATAACCTTACTATCAAGGTCAAGAATTTCGTACTTTGAAGATGAATAAAAATCTATCTGAGGTTTGTTTTTTATCGGTAGGGTATGCAGTTTAACAAATTCATCGTATTCAGAAGCCATCGCTTCGCAGTGGATGACGTGGTTGAAAGGTGCGGGAATTGCATTACATCCAATTGCTGCAATAACTCTCTGACAGGCTTCTGGCTCACCAGCAATAACAACTTCTTTGGGTGTATTAATCTGAGTTAAATAAACTTTATCCTCGTTTTTAATAGTTTCTTTAACTTGAGAAACTTCCGCCATTAAGACGTAATTACGCCAAAATTCACCTTTTATTTGTTTATCTGTTAATCCCCAATATTCCCGTACTGCATTTTTATCACCTGATAATCTCGTAGTAAACAGTTCCGAGGAATTCAAACCGCTGCTAATTGGGTTAAAATCAGTCCAAATTCCTTGAGCGATCGCCATAGTAGTTTCGCCGACGCTGTAACCAAAGCAACAGTCAGGTTGCAGTTTAAAATAATAAGAGAGAACAGTACTCATTAATCCTGCAATACCTACTTCCGATTCCAGCATTGAAAGGGGATTATCCATCAATTGCTGTTCTAAATCTTCTAACTGTCTTTTTGTCAAGGCTTTTAAGCTGCGAGGATAGAGACATTTCTCGATACTAGCAACACGGGTGTAAACGCTTTGAATTATCGGAGAATCCCATATTTTAGGAAATAAGCGGAATAAATTTCGACCTATTCCTACATAAGAGCTGTAAGCACCGGGATATACAAGGGCTACTTTACTTTTTTTACCCAAAGGTTTGGCAGTGAAACAGCTACCTACAGGAGTTTTCCAATCTTCTCCGGTTAATACAGCTTTTTTTACACCTTTTAAAGCCCGTTGTGTTTCCCGCTGTAATTCTTTAAGGTTACGTCCGAGAATGGCTACAGCATAAGTTGCATTTTTATTTTTTTGGTAGGCTGCAAAGGTTTGTGCTGCGGTAACTGCAAGGGAATCGCTTTGTGATATTGTTTTTTCTAAAGTCTCAATTTGCTCTAATAATTCAGCAGGCTCCGAGGCAGCTAAAGGAAACAAAAAAGTCGGCATTTGCTCCAAATATCTGCTGTCACGTTCTTGAGCAAGCGGTGCTTCTGATAAAATTAAATGAGCTAAATTACCGTTACTAAAACTATTAATTGCAGCAATTCTTTTATTAGCTTCTGCGCCTAAAAACCAGGGTTTTGACTGAGTTTGAACATAAAAAGGACTACCTGACCATAGCTCTGGATATTTAGGAGTAGACCATTCTGGAACGGCGGGAATGTAGCGATAGTAAAGACATAGAGCCGTTTTGATTAAACTGGCAATTTCTGAAGCTGCATCATTACCGATGTTCGTTTTTACGCTACCTACCGCACAAGTTAATTCCGATCCAGTTTGATAAGCTGCAACCAACTCTTTAATTTCTAACTGATTCGGCTCTAAAATACTGCGACCGCAAATTTCTAAATAACTAATATCTTCAGCTTTTACTCCAGCAACATTAAAAGCTTGCTGACAAGTTTGAGTTATTGTTTGTGCTTTCGGGGACGAATTTTCAGGAATAATTAATGCATCAATTGTCGCATAAATACGTCGATCGTTCTGAGCGTCAGCATCAAGCTTTAAGACTAATGCAGCAGCATCAGAAACTATAACAACCGCGTCTACTTCTTTAGCAGTAAGTAGCTTTTGTGCTGTTTTGATTGCGTTAAATACGGTTTTTTCGACTGCGGTATGAGTGAAAGAATAATTATTAAATTCTGCTTGTGAATCGGGGATATTACCTTCATCGCTGACGGTAATTACTCTTATTTTATCCTTTGATTCAACTTCCGCATCTTTAACTGCTTTATTTAATATTTCATTTGTTGTTAAATTTAAATTATCGGGAAGATTATATGGTTTTCCTTCATAAATACTACGTTCAAACTTATCTAGTTCTTCGCAGGAACAGCCATTTATATTTATACCAACTATGGCTAACTTCTGGTTTTTATTGTTGCTATTTACCATAATTAAAAGTGAAAAAATAGAATGTAGAGACGTAGCACTGCTACGTCTATTAATAATTATGAATTGTTTACTATTAACTGGTTTTCGCTAAATTCAAGGGTAAAATAGTTCCTTTAGCTTCTTGCATTTTGATGTAAATTTTTCCTTGGCGATCGTGAGCAATAACTTCAGCTACTGCTGCTGTTTCTGTTTTACTGATGATTTCGCAGGAAATATAAAATGTTTCGTCGAAGGGAATGGGAGCGAATTGTTCGTAAGTCTTAATTCCTGAAGGCAAGCAGCCACATTGATAATAGTTTTGCACCCAAAGCCATAGTGAATGAATTTTCACGTCAACTATGTAGGGGTTAAAGGTTTGAACGGGAAATTGTCCTTGTTTCTCAAGCTCTACGGCTGCTAAATTGCACTGAATCGTGATTTTTTCTTTACTGATATTTAAGACTTTTTCTACTCCTTGAAAAGCCGCGCCGTGAAATAAGGTTGCTCCCCCTTGTTGATATATTTGTTCGCGAGAAGTAAAGATTTTATTGTTTGCTGTTAAGTCTAAAGAATCGTATAGCGGGCGTTCGGGAATTTGCTGTTTAATTGTTAGCTCAACGCTGAAGTGATAGCGGGTTTTTCCTGCTTGATTTTTACTCCATATTTTGGCATCAAAAACAATTCCATCATCATCTTTAGCGATTTCTTGTAAATCTAAAATATATTCTTCAGCTAAACTATCATCAAAAACAATTCCTTTTAAAACTTTATAGTTTTGAAAACCAAAAAATTTGTATCCGGGATAAAGTTGTTCGCAACTATTGGCAATCCAATTAATTGCACAAGTTGCGGGTAGAACTGGATAACCGGCGATTTCATGATCGTGTAAAAATGGATTGTCGGCTAAATTTAAACGACGACGGATGCAATAAGTTTGTAATTTGGAATCTAAAGCAACGGCAGGAGGTGTTAAAGGAGAACCAATGATTACCTGTACATCTTGGTTTTGAGATGCGAGTTCTTCAACTAACATTTGCGTTCCGACTTCAACGGGTATCGTCTCAATATTGCGTTCAGCAAATGCTCGTTTCAATTCTGGACTCACCATACCACTATCCCAAGGGCCCCAATTGATGGCGACTACATGACAATCGGGATGCTTTTCCTTGACAAGATAAGCTGTTTTATTCAGCGTTTCGTTGGCGATCGCGTAATCAGTTTGTCCCGCATTTCCATAAAATCCCACTACTGAAGAAAACAAAACCAAGGAATCTAACTGACTCGCACTTACGCATTTTAGTAAATTAGTCAAACCTTTGACTTTGGTATTGTAAACCTTGTCAAAATCCGACTCAGTTTTCTTTTCAATCGGTTTATCCGCTAAATTACCAGCACCGTGAACGATCGCCGTTATTTTACCCAGCCTCTCCTCGACTTCAGCTAATTTTTGTTGTAATACACTTTCGTCGGTGACATCAACGCTGAGGTATTCCGCTTTTCCCCCCGCTTGCGCGATCGCTTTCAAGGTTTGCTCGATCTCGCGTTGAGATGAAATAGCTTGACACTCTTGCTGTACCATCCGAGGCGTTGGTTTCTCACCCTCAGCCATCATCCGTTCCAAAATCCGCCGCTTCAACTCTGTTTGGGAGCTACAATCCTGCGCCCAAACAGGTTCTGGAGTATTTGAAACAGGCGATCGCCCCAGCAAAACAAACTTACATTTATATTCTTGAGCCAGCTTAATCGCCGACTTGGCAGTGATTCCTTTACCACCACCAGTTATGAGACATACTGAATTTTGGTTAATCATCGCATTAATAAATAGATGGGGAGATGGGGAGATGGGGAGATGGGGAGATGGGGAGATGGGGAGATGGGGAGATAGGGAGAGGGGGAGATGGGGAGATAGGGAGAGGGGGAGACAAGGGGAAAATATTAACTCCTAACTGCTCACTGCTCACTGCTCACTGCTCACTCCTAACTGCTCACTGCTCACTCCTAACTCTTAACTCCTAACTCCTAACTGCTCACTGACAACTGTATTCCTTCCTCTCGCGCCATACCCGACTTCGACGAGTAAACGATTTGGATCGTGGAGTTCGGCAAGTATATGTTGTGTTGCGGTGGTAATATCTAAATCGGGTTTCAAATCAACTGCTCTACAAAATACCGATTGCCATTCCCACCGCAAGGATTTGGTTAAACCGAATAATCCGCCTGTAATTGCGCTTAATTCATTTTTACCCGAACAGCCTAACTCTCCATCTAAGCGAGTCACCGTTAAGAAACAACTTCGCCCCAATTTCGCTGCTTGAGTCAGTGATGTTTTAAGATGTTTGGCTAAGAAAAACACCTGCTTGATAATTGTTGCTTCTGTTTTATTCGTGGGATGCAGATGAATAAAAGCGGCTATTTCTCCGTAATTAGCTTTAATTGCAGTTAATTGTAGCTTAATTTGCTCATCGCTGCCATTATCTAGCTTTATCTGCTCAATACCTTCTGGTAATGATGATGTGGATTGAGGAAAACTTAGAACTACCACCGTAAAACCTTTATGTTTTAGAATTTGAGCTAATTGGGAAGTAAGTTCAGAACCATCATCAGTCAGCAAACAAATATGCCCTGCGGGTAAATCAAAATCTAACTTATCCGGAGGAGGTAGAAACTGTTGTTTTACTTTTGCTCGCTTAATGTTATGTTTCTGTTCGGTGTCATCAACTATTGAAGATGGGTTTTTTTTTTCCTCCTCAATAGTTGTCTCTTCTTTCAAACCCTGCATATAATCAACAATTTGTCCGAGGGTTCGCAGTTCAATTTCTGCCATTTCCTCTAAATTGGGTTGCGGTAAATGGGGTATTTGTTCTTGTAATGCGCCGATAATTTCAACTCGTTTAATCGAATCAATCCCCAAATCCGCTTCTATATCCATCTCTAATTCCAGCATTTCCACCGGATACCCAGTTTTGTCACTCACTACCGCTAGTAGGGCTTGACTTAAGGTATCGCTGTCAATTACCGATGGTTTTGTATCTTCAATTAACGCATCTGAAAAATCTTTCTCCAAATTCTCCCCATTCCCTTGTAGGGAAGAAGGTTGTTCGGTTAGGTTTTCCTCAGATTTCTCCCCATTCCCTTGTAGGGAAGAAGGTTGTTCGGTTAAATTTCCCGTTACCTCTGACTTCAAACCCTGCATATAATCAACAATTTGTCCGAGGGTTCGCAGTTCGACTTCTGCCATTTCCTCTAGATTGGGCTGCGGTAAATGGGGTATTTGTTCTTGTAATGCGCCGATAATTTCAACTCGTTTAATCGAATCAATCCCCAAATCCGCTTCTATATCCATCTCTAATTCCAGCATTTCCACCGGATAGCCAGTTTTGTCGCTGACTACAGCAAGTAGGGCTTGACTCAAAGTATCAATATCAATATCGATATCTATCTTATCGGCTTGTTCTTCGTAATTTTCAGTCTTATTTACAACACCATTACTTTGTGCGTGTATCTCTATGTTCTTTGCTTCTTCATTCCCTATTACCTGTTCCTTTTTCAGATGCTGCTTAGCTTTTACAGCAGCAACAGCAGGTATGGATTGACTTAAAACCCGTTCTCTTTGATTTTTTATCTCCGTGCTTTTGCCACCAAGCACTAAGTCTGAATGTAGGTTATAAGACTCAACATCATTTTCTTCTAACAGATGCGAATAGCCTTGCTGGGTTAATTCAAAAAAGTCTCGCGTCGATTCAACCTGTGCTTGTAAATATTTTTTGTGGAGGTGCAGGGTATCTGCTTGATGGTCGTGAACCCGCGTCATGCTGCGTTCGACACTTTCAATAATTTGTTCTACAGGTTGGGTTTTACCGGATTGAGCAATGTTAGAAAATAAAGCACTTTGTTGCTGCATCAGTTGGAAACAGGCTTGCACGTATTGCTGCTGATTATCCAAATATTGTCCGTGAACTGACAAAGTTTGACTTTGAGTCTGGCTAAACTGTTCGATGCTTGATTCTAAAGAAGCGATCGCTTCTGGATTTGGTAAAGCAGATTCTACGCTATTTTTAGAATTTTTAGAAACTGCTGATTTCGACTCCAATGTTGTGGCTACTGAGTGTCCATTTGTCTGATGGGAAGTAGTATTCATGGAAGTAACTGTCTGTTCGGCTAGTAGCAATTTTTCGTATGAAGCCTGTTTATGTCCGTTTCTTGATAAAACTTTGGTACCAGCTGTAACTAAATGCCCATTTCCATTGCTCGAACTTCCATTGCCATTGCTCGAACTTCCATTGCCATTGCGCGAACTTCCATTGCCATTGCGCGAACTTCCATTGCCATTGCTCGAACTTCCATTACCATTGCTCGAACTTCCATTACCATTGCCCAATGGTTTATTCTCATTTTCTAAAGCTTTCGTAAATGCCGCCTTAGTTTTGTCAGAAACATAGTTAGAGCTACCCAAACTTACATTTAAAGCTTGTTTGGACGGAGCTTGCAGCTTGAGTTCCAACTGATGGGGGTCGAGATTAGCTAACTGTAAACCAGCAACGCGCAATTGCACTACAGCTTCTCGAAGTTGAGCATCGCTGTCTTTTTGGCGGCTACCATTAAGTGCGATCGCCATGTGAGGGCGGGAGCCTAAAATCTCATGCACTAAGTTAGTTAAAATGCTTCTCGGACCAAATTCAACAAAGCAATAACCGCCTTTGTCATAGATATTCTCAATTTCTTGCTCAAACAGTACCGATTGACTGATGTGTGCCTGCAAATTTTTTCTAATTGCTTCAGGCTCTTGAGGGTAAAGTGTAGCTGTTGTATTCGTATAAATCGGTAGCTTAGGAGTATTAAAACTTACTTCTTGAACTGCTTTCACAAAGGGTTTTTGAGCATAGCCAATCAACTGTGTGTGGAAAGCACCGGAAACAGGTAAGCTAATCGCCGAAAAGCCTTTATCGGTTAAAACCTGCTTTATTTGAGTAATTCCCTCGGTAGCTCCTGCCAAAACTACCTGCTTGGGAGAATTGCAGTTAGCAAGTTTGACTTCGGGAAACTGTGTAAGTATCTCTTTAACTTTGGACACATCACCCTTAACAGCAAGCATCGCTCCGGTATCCCGCTCTGAATCGTCGGGTTTCGCCATAGCTTGTCCCCGCTCTTTCACCAAATAGAAGTAATCGCGATCGCACAGAACTTCTGCCGCCCATAATGCCGTCAATTCGCCAAAACTATGTCCGGCGACGATATCCGGTTTAAAGCCAGCTTGTTGCAATAACTTGTACAATCCAACGCTAAATGCACCAATTGCCGGTTGAGATATTTCGGTTTGCTGCAAAGCTTGTGCTTGCACTTGTCTTTGCGCCGTGTCAAACACGGGTGCGGGAAATACTTTCTCGGAAATCGGGGATAAACCTGCTTTACAAAACAAATTATCAACTTGACTGTAAGTTTGCTGCAATACTGGGAAATTCATTACTACTTCTCGTCCCATTTCCAAGTATTGCGAACCTTGTCCGGAAAATAAAGCTACAACTTTTCCCTGCAATTCCATTCCCGTCTTGCGGTAATATACTCCCTGGGGAAGCTCCCAATTTTCCGCTTCTGGTTGTTTTTTAAACCATTTTATGCATATCTGTAACTTATTGACTGTTTCAGCTACAGAGCCAGCAACAAATCCCAATCTCGCGGCTGTTACCGGGATTTCTAACGATTTACTTTGATTAACTAATTCCAGATAACATTCTTCTGCTGCATCCGATAGCTGAACTAATACCGATTCGCATTTAGCCAATAACTCTTCGGGGGAAGCCGCAGAAAATATTAACTCTTGAGGAGTGCGGTGAATGCGATAAGCTTCATTCTGAGTGCGGTATTCTTCCAAAACAATATGAAAGTTAGTGCCGCCAAAACCAAAAGAACTGACACCGGCGCGTCGGGGTGTTTCGCCAAATTGCAGCCAAGGGCGAGTTTGAGTATTTAGATAAAACGGCGAATCATCAATTCCTAACTTAGGATTTGGTTTGGTAACGTTAATCGTCGGTGGCAAAACCTTATGGTGCAAAGCCAAAGCTGTTTTAATTAAACTTGCTGCTCCTGCTGCTGCTTTGGTGTGTCCAATCTGAGATTTAACGCTACCGAGGGCGGTAGATTGTAAGGGATTATCTTTGCTAAAGACAGCTTTCAACGCGGCGAATTCTGCCGGATCGCCTGCCATTGTCCCCGTACCGTGGGCTTCAATTAAACCAACAGTTTGCGGTGCAAATCCAGCCCGCTCGTAGGCACGCTCCAAAGCTTTCATTTGTCCTTCGGCACGCGGTGCGTAGATACTTTTGTGCCTTCCATCGCTGGAAGTTCCCACACCTTTAATTACCGCATATATTTTATCGTTATCGCGCTCGGCATCTTCCAAACGCTTGAGTACCAACATCCCGATACCTTCACCCAACATCATTCCGTCAGACTCTGCATCAAACGGTTTCACGTTTTCTCCCGGTGAGACAGCCGGGGTTTTGCTGAAACACATATAAGCAAGAATCGAGTTATCCGTGTCAACTCCACCCGTCAGCATCATATCCGCACGGCGATCGGCTAATTCAGCGATCGCCATCGACAATGCACTCAACGAACTCGCGCAAGCAGCATCAATAACGCAGTTAGTTCCGCCAAAATCAAAGCGATTGGCGATTCTTCCCGCTACCACATTCGCCAGCATCCCTGGAAAAGCATTGGTATCCCAATTAATATAAGCGCTTTTAATTTTTTCAATAATATTTTGTGTATCTTCGTCCGATAAACCTTTATTTTTGAGAACTTTTTCCCAAATAGGATACTGCAATCTCGCAGCCAAAGGCATTGTCAGCTGCCTTGCTAATGCTACCCCCAAAATTACCCCGGTGCGATCGTGATTGAACCCACTCTCGGCATAACCCGCATCAGAAAGCGCCTGTTTGGCAACCACCAAAGCTAGCAACTGCGAAATATCCGTTACCTCTAACTGATTCGGAGGTAGTCCAAACTCCATCGGATTAAAGTCGATGTCGGGGATAAACCCGCCTCTTTTACAGTAAGTTTTATCGGGTGCTTTCGGATCGGGGTCGTAATAATCCTCTACATTCCACCGCGACGCGGGAACATCAGTAATACAGTCTGCACCGACAATAATTTTTTCCCAATATTCCTGTAAATTCTTTGCTTGTGGAAACACCGAACCCATGCCGATAATTGCTATGGGAGTTTGTTGCAATTGTGTATTAGTTTTACTAATTTTTACAGAGCGATCGTCTGTCATTTTTTTTACCTTTATTAGCTTTTGCAGCGCTTGTTCGCAATCGTCAATTTCCTTGTGAAACTGAGCTAAAGCCGCGCCAATTTTATTAGTTAGCATTTGGCATGAAGAAAATTCAATACCCTCGATTATGATATTGTGGAAAACTTTTTTAGGGTGAACTGGAACTATTTAAACTGATGGCTGGTGTGAAATCGGAGGTATGGATTTAAATAGTTGCTTAATAAGAGCGTTAATTATGAATCAATATATTCATTACCAGCAGACAGAAACTTTTGTCTTCATTATTGCGAAAAATATAATGCTGCCTTAATTACCTTAGTAATAAAACGATAATACAGCCATGACAAGTCACCTTTTCACAGTAGTTTATTTGAAGTAGCACAAATATGCTACCCCCTAAGTAATAACTTTGCCTACTGAGTCACAAAAATGACGTTTAAAATACAGATGCTTGAAGAAAAAACGATACAATGTAACCTTGTTAGCATTATCTTGGATCGAAAGGAAACTTTGTTTTGATGGCGATTAAAACCCAAAACCCGGTTAATTTCTTGAAAAGCTTGGTTTACTTAGATTTTGTTAATAATGCTGCTGCGATATCGTTTAACAAACTTGAAAGATGCGTCACGCAACGATCGCAACGATTACTTCCCTATGAAAGATACTTCTAAAAAAAGTGCGGGTTTGATAAAAGCTTGTTTGTTTTCATCGGAGATACGAATTTAGAATTGGCGAATTTATCTTAATTCTGAGAAATCTACTTTAATCTTTCTTAGGAGAATTTGATGTTCGCAATTAAAGTAAATAATTCAACTACAAGTAATACTCAAAAATCTCGTTGGAATCTATAACTAGGATATTGTAATAATTACAACCATACCTCAGACAGATGCCTGATTTTAGATTTAAACATATGTTAGTTAAAATACAAACTGCCTTTTGAGTTAATTTGGCATAACTTATCAAAACTTGAAACTAAGATTTTAAAAAGTCAAGTTAGTATACGGTGACATTAAAAGCATGGTAATAATATTTTTATTGCCTATAAAAAGTTACACATTTTTTAAAATTTAATTATCTTAATACAATCTTTGAATCGACTCACTTCTTGCATAGTCGGTTTTTGAGGAGTATATAGCTCAAAAATAATGGAAATAATTAATTGATTGTTGTGATAAAAAAACAACTTGGTATATACTAGTTAAATAACTTTGACGTGCATCTAAACAAGAGAAAGCTTGACTGTAGAATTTCGGATGTATATACTGTGAGGAATTAACAATTGTTAGTTCATATCTTTAGAAAGAGGTAGGGCAAAAGTGAAACAAAAGATTCAATTGGAATAGATAAGAGTTGCTAACTACTGTTTTTAAATACCCTTAGTTATAGCGAACTGCAAATTTTTGTTTCCAGCCTTATTGATTGCTAAAATCCAATTGTGAAGCAAGAAGCATATAAAAACTATGCATATAATTGCGCTTGATTACGTTGATATTGTTGTTGCAAAGGATTTACGCTTGTTTACATATCAAGTAAATGGTTCTCATTCCGAACTGATAAGCAACTAATCAATTCATAAGAGATTGTCAGGTAATGCAGGCAGAAAGTTTGTTAAAAAGTAATCTACAACGTCCTCGCTGCGTAATAGATCCAGCCCTCGCCTTATCTCCTTCCGGATTACTTCTATATAAAAACTTGGGAGAAGTGATGGAATTATGGGTAGTGCGAGAACTCTGGTACATTCTTGATAATATAAACCTTTACTTGGAACGACCGGAATTAGTTATCCCAAAAATTAATACGTCTTCAATAACGCTGTTTGAGAGACGCAACTTTTTGGAACAAATGCTTTGGTCTTTAAAAGAATGGGAAAGAGTGCGAGGAGAAACAGACCTAAATCGGTTAAATTTATTCTGGCTGGGAGATAACCTGCGCGAATCATTACTTCCTAAAAATAGGGAACCGGAAATTTTTTCACATTGGGAAACTTTAGCGCGTTCTTTGGATAGCCAAATTAACCAGCTTCCCCCAACCAATGATGTTTTAACCTTAGCTTTTCGAGATGCAGTAGCACTTGCCGCTAGTTTAGGATCTGCATTTATTCTTACCTATCAATTACCTTCCGATTATGACAAAAATCTTCCGCCAGATATATGTAAAGCCTTGGAGAGTTGGAATATAAATTGCCAACCTTTAATAGGAACAGATCCAACCGTTGCTGTTGAACGGGAATATTTACGTCAATTAATTACTAGTGTTGGATTAGCTAAACTTTTTTGGGCTGATATCCATATTGTTGTTTTGCACTTGGTAGTTCCTTCTGCTTTACCTCAAATTAAACCGAAAAAAAATCTGGTAAGTCAGAGATTTTCTTCTGAGGAAATACAAAATTCAGAATCAGAAAATTATCTTTGGACAAACATTCAAGGGTTTTGGTATCAACTTTAGCAGACTTTCTTCTATTTCTTTATCCAATTAAAGTTCTATGAATAATTTAAAAGAACCACATAAAGCTTGTCTTCAAACATTAGCCCAATCCATTGGATTAGGAATTTTAGGTGAATTTTGCTTGCAAGACTCCAAATATATGATTATTTGGTTTGGCAAAGATTCAGAAGATTATGCAGAACACGATTTAGTTCCATCTGAGGAAGCTAATTACTATTCGGTTGTCGGACGAATTGAAATTCAAGATCGATACTGCTTAATTATAAAAGCTAAAGATACATTCAAAAGTGAAGAGCCTGCCATACCAGATTTTTTGACTGCACGAGAATTACAAATTGCTGCTTTTGTTGCTCTGGGTTATTCAAATAAACAAATTGGTAATCGATTGAAAATTAGTGAGTGGACTGTTTCAACTCACTTACGTAGAACTTTTATTAAACTTGGTGTTGATAGCCGTGCTGCAATGGTTTACCGTTGTGCGCCGCTGATTAATTTTATCTTAGGAACGGAAGCAGAAGTCTAAATTGCAGACATACTTAATCTGAATTTAATTGAGTAAGTAGATCGGCATTGAAAATTGCAACGCCGGACAAGAAAGTAGGGAGTAGGCAATAGGCAGAAAAAACAATTTATACGTCGCCATGCAACAGTCAGGAGGCGGAGCCTCTAAAACCGGGGTTCCCAGGCTGAGCCTGGGAACTAGAGAAAGCTTGCACTGCCAGATTTAGTAAAGAGGATTATGTTTGCGTGCAAAGAAAGCAGATGTCTATTAAGAAACCTGGCTTTTTCAAAAAACCAAGTTTTTAAAGATTATTAACTATCAATTACATTTATTCATTGTAACAAGTTGTACCGGGAACTCTATCGTATTTAAACTTGTTGCAATCTTTAGTGCTTTCCGACTGTGAAGCCCACCAATAAGGCTTATCAGATGAAACAATACCATTACTCAAAGTAGTTAATCGGAAATTTGCTCCTCGGAAGTTGGTTAAAAATAAACTTGCTCCAGTTAAATTAGCTGCCGATAAATTTGCACTCATTAAAGCAGCATAAGACAAATTGGCATTTTCCATAGAAGCCGATCTCAGATTAGTGCCCATTAAAGAAGCACCTGAAAGATTAGCGTTATTTAAAACAGCATCTTGTAAATCCGCACCTGTAAGATCGGCATTTGACAAATTGGCACCTGTTAAATTTGCACCCTTTAAATTCGCATCCCGTAAATTTACTCCTGACAAATTAGCTTGCGACAAATCAGCGCCACTTAAATCGCACCTCGGACAAGAGCCACTTGCCTTAAAAAGTTCTATATCTTGCGGATTTAATGCTTTAACTTGTCCTATAAATCCAAAACAAGCGAGCATCGTAATACTACCAACAATTTTTAATCTCATATTCTTTAGAAATAATTATGAAGCTAAGGGTTTTAAACAATTATGTACTGCTATATTTACATATACAAGCTGCTTATTATATAACAAGTATGAAGAAATCATAAAAAAATTATAAAAAAGTTGTAAACTGTTCGTTTTGAACTACTCAATTCCATATACGCGACTTACAATAGTGACATCGAGAAATATACCGAAAGCTCTATAGTCAACGAATTATCGAATCCCTCTAGCCCAGTTATATGGTGGCGGAGGGATTCACTTTTGTAGGGAGTAGGGAGTAGGGAGTAGGGAGTAGGGAGTAGGGAGTAGGGAGTTAGGAGTTAGGAGTAGGAAGTAGGGAGTAGGGAGTAGGGAGTAGGAAGAGAAGAAATTGTATCGGTAATCGCGGCTGAGCGAGAAGGGAGTAAGAGATGAAGAGTAAAATTTCTCGTCCCCTTGTCCCCTTGTCCCCTTGTCCCCTTGTCCCCCCATCCCCCTATCCCCCCATCCCTTCTCACCTCCAGCCTAAAAGCTTCAAAGCGGGAACGATTAGGTAATTGCTGATTCCTAGCCAAAAACTCATGAATATGCTCAACATACTGAAAAAGGCTATTTTGAGCCACAGTTGTGATAGATCGAAGGGGGTAGACGAGTTTAATATAGATGGTGATAAACCTAAGTTTATTAAGCCTGCAAATATAATTGCGGTACCAAATGCAGTCATTATGGCGTGAATGATTTGATGGGAACGAAGTCCTAAACCTAGAGTCAGCAGGGATATGGCAAATAATATCAGTCCTACCCATGCTTCTCCTTGTTGCGGTGCAATCAACTGTAAAATAAACCAGCCTCCGCCATAACCGATTATTCCCATTAATGATGCTATTAAAAATCTTCGCTTTTGATTGAAGCCCCCTGCTAGGGTTATTCCCCAAGCGGTTCCCAACCCGGATGCTGCAAATAAAACTATTTCTGAGCCTAATATTGGTTGCGGGTTAGATGTAAAAGCTTGCAGTAAGTTTGCAACAATTATCCCAACTTTATCGCCTAAAGCTGTCCCAAATGCGAGAAAAAATCCGGCAATGGTACCTATACAAGCGCCGATACTCGCTAAAATCATTGTCCATAGGGTTTCAAAGCAGCCGCGAATTATTCCTACAATTGCTTTAAATGTTAAATGTGTAGTTTGACTTAAACCGCTAGCTGTCCCCACAATAAATTGTTGGATAAATTCTTGGGTTCCCTTGAAAACATTTTTTCGCTGGCGTGCTGGTACATATGATGTCGATCTGATTATCTGCGCCAAACGCTTTTGCACGATTACCGCATTTTCTGGACGCGATCGCACTTCTTCTTGTGCCATATCATCGAGCAAATCTATCATTAGGGGGTTGACATCGCTACCATTTACCGAAAGCTTTAGTGCTTCCCGCCAGCGCAATGTTCCCGTCAGCGGATCTTCTAAGTCTTGAGGATTTTTACCCGTAAGCAATTCAATCATCGTTCTTGCCAGGGCATAAAAATCGGCACTAGGTCCCACATTGCGTCCGGTGACTTGTTCTGGCGGGCTGTAGCCAGTGGAAAATAATCTGGTGGAACTGGATTGGCGTTCTGAAGCAGCAACGCTAAAATGTTTGGCACCACCAAAATCGATTAGCACCAATTGAGAGTCTTCTAAGTTGGGACTCGGATCGCGTAGCATCAAGTTTGAAGGTTTGATGTCACGGTGAATAATCATGTGTTCGTGGAGATGTCGTAAAATATCCACCGCCTGCTTCAACCAGTCCAATACTAATTCTTGAGGACAACCTTGGGGATACAAATAAGGAATTTCCTCCAAAGTTTGACCGTTGATTTTTTCCATGATCAAACAAGGTAAATTCAACTCATCCGTAGAACTTGAGAGATCGTGGAAAAAATACCCACCCGGTTCAACTTGAGGAACGCCCCCATGCTTCAAGCCTTGCAAAACCTCAGCTTCTTGGGCAAATAATTCCAATGCTTTGGGCGAAGTCTCCACCAGCACCTTCAAAACTTTTTCAGTTTGCGTCTCAATATCCCAAACCGTGTAAATGCGAGCAAAACCACCCGAACCCAAACGTTCGAGAGGAATAAATCTACTGTGAAGTTGTAATTGTGCGCCACAAGCAAGGCAAAATTTATTTCCCCAAGGTTGGGGATAAGGGCGGGAACAATGGGGGTTTACGCAGTGAATCGCATTTAAATTAGGTTGAGACATTGAGAATTGGGCATGGGGGATTGGGCATGGGAGAAGCAAGTCAGGAGTTAGGAGTTAAGAGTTAAGAATTGGGAATTCATCTAAACAGGTATGATTTCTATCAAGATTTTAGCGATTGGGCTGATTATGAGATATTCTTCCTTTTACATCTTTCACTTATGGCTAGTTAATACAGAAAGCTTTTTGATTTTCTATTTTTAAGGAAATGTGATGAGAGGGGGGAGATGGGGAGAGGGGGAAGATGGGGAGAGGGGGTTCGGGGGTTCGGGGGAGATGGGGTTCGGGGGAGATGGGGAGAAATTTAAAACTCTTAACTCCTAACTCCCTACTCCCTACTCCCTACTCCCTACTCCCTACTCCCTACTCCTAACTCCCAATTCTTAACTAGAGCGTTCCCAAGAAATTGGAAAAATTTGTTTTGATAGTAAGGAGAAATCATTTTCGCGGTTTGGGGTTTCTTCATCAAGGACTTTTACCACTCTGTTATAAATTTCTTCTGCTTGTTGCGGGGAATCACCGATGCTGGTTAATCCTAATTTACCAAATTCTGAGAGACAACCCATTAGGTGAAATACCGTACCCGTTTCGGTTCCGGTGTCGAAATGCAATCTGTGTTGAGCGATGATATCCATCAAATCGTTGGGTAAAAGTCCTTTGTAGCGGTCTTTTTGCAGGTTGTCGGTAGCAATATAATATTTTGGTTTTCCTTGCTGGGAATAAAATAAGCCTGTAGATAGATCGTAGCGACCGTTTGTAAGTAGTTTCAAGGTCATAAAGGGATGGGTAGTACCACCTTTTCGCAAATTGATTTCAATTGCCTGGATATCCCATGTTCCATCATTTTGCTTAACGACGATGAAATCTACACCATATCTTTCTAATGCACCTTTTTCTGCTAATTTGCGACCAACTTGTAAGCCTAATTGCTGTAACTGCAATCGGTAGTCTTCATCGGCAGGAAACTTACAGCCCAGAAAAATTTGACCGTCGGGACCACCTAAAATTTGGTCGTGTGTCGAAAGAATTTCCACTTCTCCTGTCGGCGTAATACTTCCTTGAACACTGGGTGAAAGCTTAACCGAACCTTCCACAAATGCTTCTACGATCGCTCCTAATTCAGGTATACGAACAGAAAATGTTGACCAATTTTCTTGTTTTGCTTGAAAACTCATTTTATTAAAATTTTCAGTAATAGAAGCTACTCTTTGTTGATGAGAAGCTTTATCTGGTGCTACTTCAGGAATCGGTCTTAAATCTAACAGCGCATTTCCTTCCCCAGAAATTCCTTCATTAAGTTTTACTACCATCCTTTTTAACGTAGGCTGACGTTCCCATAATTGAGCCGCCGCTTCTGCTAAATCTGAGACATTCCACATCCTTTCACTACCATCTGGATGGGGTACTTCAGCTTCTGCAAAAATTTCTCTAGAACCGCTTTTTGTGCCCCAAATCTGCAAATCTGGAGCAGCAGCATACAGCGGTACTGCCAATTTTAAAGATAATTCGGCTTCAAAACCCGTGGAATTATAGCAGATCATGAACGATTTGTCTATTCTTAAAGCTTGTTGAATATGCTGTAATAACCGGGGACGTTCTAAAATCTTTTGACTAAGGGGTTTGAGGGAAGAATCGTAAGTAGAAAGCAACAACAAGCGATTGCGAGCGTGTGAAAAAGGAATCCCCGGTAAAAGTTGCAAATAATAATCGACAATACTCGGATGTAGAGGTACCGATGTCACGTAAACTAAACGGTTGCGGGGGTTCCATAAGCGAATTAAAGCAAACAATAATCTTTCTTCATAATGTTCGTAACCTTCCACCTTCTTAAGTTCTCGTTGATCGAGACTAAGGGAAGGAATCACTAAAATATCAACATCACTCGTATCGCTTTCATCACCTTCGATGCACTTCCAGCGATCGCGTAAGCCTGATTGAAGATGGCGAAATTTTTCTAGTTGTTCTAAATCAGTTATATGAAGCATTGCATCAATTATCATTTATTATCAATAATTATCAGTTAAAAACTACCTATCGCAGCATTACGCTAGCACGATTAAAAAATGCTGCCGCTCTTTGATTGATTCTTTGTTGGAATTAACACTCAAATTTATTCCTAATAGTCGAAAAGCGCTTCAACCATTGGAGAGATGAGTATATTCACAACTGCTGTTAACATGGCTATGAATATTGTTAACCTGATTACAAATATACATATGGCATCTTCTACACCACTAAAAGGAACTGATTTAGTAGATTGCGCGAAAGCAAACGCCAAGCAAGGCATAGAAACGGCTGCTTTTTTATGTGGCTATGGTACCGATCTAAATACATTTAGACAAGAACTGAGTAATGCTTGTGAAGAGATGAATTTACAAGTTTCCGAACTCAACGAATTGATTACCGACCAAGATATGCTTTTAAATATGGGTGAAGGAGAAATTGTTGCTCCCGATTCTCCAGGAAAATTGTAAATCAGTTACCAGTATGCGCGGGTGTGTTACGGCTTTAATTTTTATGAAAGTGGTTATAAATTTGATGATGCCGTAACGCACCATTTGAGTTGATTTATGAATATAGCGATTTTATAAGTAGTCAAACCTACATTATTTGTATATTTACTACTCCCTACTTTCTACTTTCTAAGTGGGTATGCCTTCATTATTTGTGTCATTGTTCACTGCGTGAAGCAATCCCAAACCCTTGCGATGAACCGCACCCTACGGGTGAACGCTGCACTCGCAATGACAATATACAATTAATGAAGGCATGAGTACCTACTTTCTACTCCCTCTACTTTCTACTTTCTACTTTCTACTCCCTACTCCCTACTCCCTAACTTTAATCACAACAATCACAATTTAAGAATAAATCTTGCCAAACCGAAGTAAATCAACACACCCGCAACATCCACCGCTGTAGTAATAAATGGTGCAGACATCAACGCTGGATCTAACTTCATGAAGCGGAATAAAAACGGTAGCGCCGAACCAGAAATTGAAGCTAATATCGAAATCGCAACCAAACTAGTACCAACTGCGATCGCAACTTGTAAGTTACCTTGCAGTAGGTATGCCCATAAGGTAGCAATGGTTCCTAATGTTACTCCTAATATTGCACCTGCGATCGCTTCTCTGGCAACTACCCGAACTGTGCCCAGGGAGCGGATTTCATCGGTATTCATGCCGCGAATTACCACCGTGGAAGATTGAGCGCCGACGTTACCTCCAGTACCTGTAAGTAAGGGAATGAAAGCTGCTAAAGTTACGACTTTTTGTAAAATATCTTCTTGTGATTTAATAATCGTTCCCGTTACGGTATTAGTGACTAATAATACCAATAACCAAACTACGCGCTTGCGAGCAACGGTAAATAAATCTGTTTGAAAATAGTTGTCGCCGCTAGATTGTACGCCACCACCGAGGGCATAAATATCTTCGGTAGTTTCTTCTTGGATAATATCTATAACATCATCGACCGTAACAATACCTACTAATCTTTGCTCTCTATCTACTACGGGTACGGCTAGAAAATCATACTTTTGGATAACTCTGGCGACTTCTTCTTGATCGGTATCGGTGTAAACGTAGATTGGATCGCGACTGATGATTTCGCTAATTTTTTGTTCCGTGTTAGCCGTTACCAACTGTCTCAACGAAACAATACCAGATAAACGTCTAGCATCATCGGTAACGTAAAGATAATAAATCATCTCGCTGGCGTTAGCTTGACGGCGAATCCGCTCCAAAGCTTGCGCCACGGTAAAATTTTCCTTGAGCAAGATCAGTTCGGGAGTCATGATACGCCCAGCAGTACCGGCTTCATAACCCAAAAGCTGAGCAGTAGCTTCTTTTTGAGCCGGACTAAGTTGTTCTAAGAGGCGATTAACAACTTTTGCTGGTAACTCATCAAATAACCTGGCGCGATCGTCTGGTGACATTTTATCAACAATGTCAAGCACTTCCTGGGAACGAAATTCCTCAATCAACTTTTCTTGAACGCTGCGATCGAGATATTCGTAAACCTCGATTGCTTCATTTTTGGAAAGCAAGCGAAACACCAAAGCGTGCATTGTTTCGGGTAAACCTTCAATTACCTCCGCCGTATCCGCAGGCTGCACTGGTACGAGAATTGCCTTTGCTCCTCGCAAGTCACCTTGTTCGAGCAGCATTTGCAATTGAGTTCGTACTAAATCCCGTAATTCCCGGCGTGTTGATTCCTGAATGACAGAAGCTACGTTGTTCATTTCGGTCACATTCGGGCATCTCCTCAAGGCGATTCGATCGGGGTCACTCACTCATAGTTTATGGGAAATTGGTAGCGAAAAACGTTCAATCAGTTAATTTTCATCCCGATGAATGATATTTGTAATTTGTTGAACTTGCTTTTTTATCCCAAGTAATAATTTATTTGCTCTTGGAGCAGTTCGGATAATTTACATTAGCCTTTGGGTTGATTTCTTCAATAACTGGTTACTGATAACTAATAAGTACTTAGGCAAAATTAATTGTGCATTTGTCCGAAGCGAGTGGAACGTTCACGCGGAGCGTGCGGCTAAGTGAAACGAAGCATTCACCCGTAGGGTGCGGTTCATCGCAAGACCTTGAGAAAGATCCGCTGTCGCATGTCCTATCGGACACGCTGCGCTAACGCAATGACACAAATAATGAAGGCACACCCACTTAACTGCTTGCGGCTTTAATTTTTATGTAGTTCGCCCAACATACCTCTTCCGATAGTACTACTCCCTCAAGTCAAGATTTAAAATTTCCGAGAGGGATAGGAATTATTCAAAATGACTACAACTACGCCAAATCCGCTATCGACTGCTTTAGGAAACAACAGCGTTGATACCGTTCAGGTTACATTACAAGTTAACGGTAAGGAACACACTTTAAATATTGAACCCCGCGTTACTCTTTTGGATGCGTTGCGCGAACGTTTAGATTTAACTGGGAGTAAAAAAGGTTGCAACCACGGACAGTGTGGTGCTTGTACCGTTTTAGTAAATGGCGATCGCATTAATTCTTGTCTGGCTTTAGCTGTAATGCATGAAGGCGACGAGATTACAACTATCGAAGGCTTGAGTACAGGCGACGAACTTCATGCATTACAGGCTGCATTTATAAATAATGATGGTTTTCAATGCGGTTACTGTACTTCGGGTCAAATTTGCTCTGCTGTGGCTTTACTTGATGAAATAGAAGCAGGGCAAGCGAGTATGGTAACGGATTTAGAAGAAATTGCCAACCCCAATGCATCGATTGAATTAACCGACATCGAAATTCGCGAACGCATGAGCGGAAATCTTTGTCGCTGCGGTGCTTATCCGCATATTGTCGCTGCCGTTAAGGAAGCTTATCAGGTTAAAGGTTAAAGGTGTGGGGAGAGGGGGAGATGGGGAGATAGGGAGATGGGGGGATGGGGAGACGGGGGGACAAGGAGAAAATTTGTCAATCATTTGTAGTGTCCGGATCTTGCTCCCTAGCTGTTTTCAATTAGCAATTACTAATCCCCAATTTTTAACTGATAACTGGTTACTGATAACTGTTCACTGATAACTGTTCACTGCTCACTGTTCACCGTTCACCGTTCACCGTTCACTGTTCACTGATAACTGATAACTGATGAATACAGTCACGCAATCGGTAGGGAAATCTTTAAATCGTGTTGATGGAAGGCTCAAGGTAACTGGTGCGGCTCGTTATTCAGCGGAACATCAGGTGGAGAATCTTGCTTACGGTATTTTAGTTAAAAGTACTATTGTCAAGGGGAAGATAAAAGAAATCGATACTAAAGCAGCAAAAGCTTTTCCAGGGGTTTTAGAAATAATTACTCATGAAAATACCCCTAAATTTGGCGCTTTACCTGAATATATCCAACCTTTAGACCCCGTATTTGCTGCTCAAAGTCATTTACCGATGCAAAGTGCAAATATCGACCATAACGGACAGCATATTGCGGTGGTTGTTGCCGATACTTTGGAAAATGCAGAATATGCGGCTTCTTTAATTAAGGTTAGTTATGAAGAGGAATCGGCAGTAAGTTCGTTTGCAGATGCGCTTGCTCAAGGTTTTGAAGCGGGTACTCCTCACGAGTGGGCTTCTTGTTTGCCGAAGGCTTTTAAACCTCATGACATTATTGGCGATAAACCCGATGACAAACGCGGTGGTGTGGATGCGGGATTTACCGAAGCCGATATCGTAATCGATGAAACTTATACCACGCCAACGCACCATCACAACCCGATGGAACCCCATTCCACGACGGCTGTTTGGCAGGGGGAACAATTAACGGTTTACGATTCATCGAATGCAGTTTTCGGCGCACAACGGGTTTTAGCAACAACTTTGCAAATTCCGGTATCTAATATCCGCGTAATTGCACCTTTTGTAGGAGGTAGTTTCGGCTGTAAAGGTAGAGTATGGACTCATGTTATTTTAGCTGCTGTTGCCGCTCGTAAAGTTGGTAGACCAGTAAAATTAACCTTGACTCGCCAACAGATGTATACTTCTAACGGGCATCGTCCGCCGATGGTGCAGCATTTGCGGCTTGGTGCTAAAAAAGATGGAAAGTTAACGGCGATCGCTCACGATACTACTGAGGAAACCTGGCAGTTTGAAACTTATGCCGAACCCACGGGTGCTATCTCGCGGATGATGTATGCTTGTCCTAATTTTTCCATGACTCATCGCGTCATTAAAGTTAACGCACCCAAAGCAAACATGATGCACGTACCGGGTGAAGGTATCGGTAGTTTTGCGCTTGAATGTGGCATGGATGAGTTAGCTTATAAACTTAATATTGACCCCATCGAGTTGCGTTTGCGAAATTACGCCGATGTCGATCCTCATGATAACCGTCCTTGGTCGAGTAAGTCTTTGAAAGAATGTTACCAGGTTGGTGCGGATAAATTTGGTTGGGATAAGCGTAATCCAAAACCCGGTTCGATGCGTAATCATGACGAGCGGGTTCGCGATTTACCGATAACTTTGGATAAATTACTTTAACAGGTCAAAAGAGAGAGGGGGTAGAGGGGGAAGAGTGGGAAGAGGGGGTAGAAATTATTAACTCTTAATTCTTAACTCCTAACTGCTCACTGCTCACTGCTCACTGCTCACTGCTCACTGCTCACTGTTCACTGTTCACTGAAAAAGATGAAACCATTTAATTATCAAAAAGCTGATTCTTCCAATGCTGCGGTACAAGAATTAAGCAGTAATAACCAAGCAAAAATAATCGGTGGCGGTACTAATTTACTCGATTTGATGAAATCTGGTGTGGAAGTACCGGATAGTTTAATCGATATCACTAAGTTACCGCTGGCTGAAATTACGGAATTACCCAATGGTGGTGTGCGTATTGGTGCTTTAGCTCGTAATACTGCTACTGCAAATCATCCTTTGATTCGAGAAAGATATCCTTTGTTATCGCAAGCTTTGCTTTCCGGTGCAACTCAGCAGTTACGCAATATGGCGACAGTTGGCGGAAACTTAATGCAAAGAACTCGTTGCTATTATTTCTACGATACCGCAACACCTTGCAATAAAAGAGAACCGGGTTCTGGATGTCCGGCGGTGGAAGGTTTTAACCGAATTCATGCTATTTTAGGCGCTTCCGAAAATTGTATTGCTACTCATCCCTCAGATATGTGCGTTGCTTTAGCCGCTTTGGATGGAGTTGTGAGAGTTGTGAGTGCATCGGGTGAAGAAAGAGAAATACCATGCACAGAATTTCATCGTTTACCGGGAGATACCCCAAATATAGATACTAATTTACAAGAAAACGAATTAATAACCGCCGTCGATTTACCTCCATCTCATTTATCTAATTCTGGGGCAAAATCTTATTACTTAAAAGTTAGAGATAGAGCTTCTTATGCTTTTGCTTTAGTTTCAGTTGCTGCTGTATTGGAAATTGAAAATAATTCTATTAAAACAGCGCGTTTGGCAATGGGTGGAGTAGCTCATAAACCTTGGAGAGCAACGAATGCAGAAGAAATTTTAATTGGTGCAACTCCCAGCGAGGAAGTATTTAGACAAGCCGCAGAAACCGCATTAGAAGGAAGTCATGGTTATCAACATAATAATTTCAAAATTGAACTTGCGAAAAGGGCGATCGTTCGTGCATTGACGACTTTAGCACAATAAACCCTCTGCGAACCTCCGCGCTAACCTTTGCGTGCCTTTGCGTTTAAATACAAGATTTTTTTAAAACGCAGAGTAACGCAGAGATTTTCGCAAAGGAGCGCTGAGAAGAATTAATCTAAAATCTAAAATCTAAAATCCAAAATCGAAATGACTCAAACAATCGGAAAACCTTTAAATCGCGTTGACGGTAATCTTAAAGTTACTGGTGGGGCACATTATTCGGCTGAATTTCCCCAAGAGAATCTTGCTTATGCTGTTGCTATTCCTAGCACTATAGCAAGGGGAAAAATTACAAGTATTGATACGAGTGCGGCAGAAAGTTTACCTGGCGTTATCGATATCATTACTCATGAAAATGCGCCTAAATTAGAACCTTTAAAAACTTTTATGCAAGGTGGAAGTGCGGCAGAAGACTATTCACCTTTACAAGATAATTCTGTTCATTACAGCGGCGAACATATTGGGGTAGTAATTGCAGATACATTAGAGCAAGCAACTTATGCTGCTTCTTTGGTGCTATTTACCTATGATGAAGTTACTCCAATTATGGAGATGCAAAACCAGCGAGAAGAAGAATTTGAACCACAAACGGTAATGGGAAAACCACCGAAAGTTGTTAGAGGTAATCCTGAAGATGCTTTTAATTCTGCGGATGTTAAAATTTCGGAAACTTACACAACACCTACTGAAAATCATAATCCCATAGAACCTTCGGCAACAACTGCTGTATGGGAAAACGATACATTAACAGTTTATACTTCCACGCAAAATACTTACGGAACAAGAAAAGCTTTAGCAACAAGTTTAGAAATTCCGGAAGAAAATGTACGGGTGATATGCCAGTTTATCGGTGGTGCATTTGGTTGCAAAGGTGCTTTTTGGTCGCATATGATCTTACCAGTAATTGCCTCTCGTCAGGTTAATCGTCCGGTAAAATTGGTTTTAACTCGCGAAGATATGTTTAACGTTGTTGGGCATCGTGCCGAAACCGAGCAACAGGTTAAGCTAGGAGCGACTAAGGAAGGTAAGTTAACGGCAATTATCCACGATGGTATTTCTCATACTTCAATGTACGATCAGTTCGCCGAACCTTTCACCATTGCAACTCATATGCTGTACGCTTGCGATAATTTGCAGGCTTCCCAGCGTTTGATACGTTTGAATCGAGTTACACCTACATTTATGCGTGCCCCTGGGGAAGCTCCGGGGGTTTATGCTTTAGAATCGGCGATGGATGAACTTGCTTACGCTTTAAAAATTGACCCCATCGAGTTAAGATTAATCAATCATGCCGATACAGATCCTGACGAAAATTTACCTTGGTCGAGTAAATCTCTGAAAGAATGTTACCAAGTTGGTGCGGAGAAATTTGGCTGGTCGAAACGCAATCCCGAAATCGGTTCGATGCGCGATGGACGCTATTTAATTGGTATAGGTATGGCAACAGCAACTTATCCAGCCTTTACCTCACCCGCTTCAGCTAAAGCCAAAATGTTAGCAGATGGTAGCGTAGTGGTACAAAGCAGCACTCACGATATGGGTGGTGGTACGGCTACCGTGATGGCGCAACTGATCGCCGATACTTTGGGTTTCCCCTTTGAAAGAGTCTGCTTTGAATATGGTGATACCAGATTACCAAAAGCACCCGTCAGCGGTGGTTCGATGACAGTAAGTAGCGTTGGTAGTGCAGTATATGGTGCTGTCAAAGGATTGCAAGCAAAGGTGTTAGAGCTTGGCGGTAAAAACCAAGATGATTCTTTAACAATCGAAGATTGTGCAGATATCCTGGCGAAAAATAATCAACAACAAATTGAAATAGAATACGATGCCCAGTCATCACAAGACAAAAAGTACTCAAAACACGCTTTTGGCGCTCAATTTGTCGAAGTAAGAATCGATCCCGATTTTGGAGAAGTGCGGATTAACCGTTATACAGGAGCCTTCGCTTGCGGAAAGATATTGAATGAGAAGACAGCGCGATCGCAATTCATGGGCGGTATCATCATGGGTATCGGCATGGCATTGATGGAAGAAACCGTAGTCGATCCAAATTTAGGTCGCGTCATGAATGCTAACTTAGGAGAATACCACGTTCCCGTAAATGCCGATATTCCCGATATTGACATAGAAATGATTGAGGAAGTTGATAATTATGTTAATCCAATTGGTACAAAAGGTATCGGTGAAATTGGCATTACAGGAGTAGCTGCTGCGGTAGCAAATGCTGTTTATCATGCAACAGGTAAACGGATTCGTGATTTACCAATTACCCCCGACAAAGTGATGTAATTTTTTGTTCGTAGTAAGAGCTTTAGCTCCAAAACCGAGGACTAAAGTCCTTACTACAAACTTTAAATAATGAGTATCAATAAAGTGATGTAATTAAAGAAAGTCTTTTGTTCGTAGTAAGAGCTTTAGCTCCAAAACCGAGGACTAAAGTCCTTACTACAAACTTTAAATAATGAGTATATACAAAGATAATGAAAGAATTAAAAAACATCATTTCAGCAATAGAAGATTTAAAAGAAACTGATAAAACAGCGATCGCAACGTTAGTAAAAGTCAGCGGTTCAACTTACAGAAGCCCCGGTGCGAGAATGCTAATGAGTGCTAATAATAATACTATTGGTGCGATTAGCGGGGGTTGTTTGGAAAGTGATGTTTTTGATAAAGCACAAGCAGTAATTGCAGAGGGAAAACCTCGTTTAATAAAATACGATACCACCTCAGAAGAAGATATGATTTGGGGTTTGGGGCTTGGTTGTCAGGGAATTGCTTATGTTTTAATTGAGTCTTTGCAAAAGAATAAATTACAGGAAATAGATTTTATTAAAAAGTGTTTGGATCGTAGAACTTATGGTGCGATCGCTACGGTAATTATAGTTGAAGGTGAAGCTAAAACCCAAGTAGGGCAGCGTTTATTACTGGGTGACGATACTATTATTAATAATTTGACAGACGATGATTTACTAACGGAAGTTTTAAGCGATACTAAAGCAGCATTGCAAAATAATTCTTCGATTTTAAAAGAGTATTCGATCGCAACAGCTAAAATAGAAGTTTTTATCGAAGTAATTCAACCGCCTTTATCTTTAATCGTATTTGGTGCTGGTTACGATGTCATACCGTTAATGAATTTTTCCAAACAACTTGGTTGGGATGTAACTGTAGTCGATAACCGCTCTAGAGAAGCTAGTAAAAAGCGTTTTGAACAAGCAGATAAAATACAGCTTTCTGCTCCCGAAGATGTTTTAGGAAATATTGAAATTACAGAGCGTACCGTTGCTGTAGTTATGAGCCATAATTATTTAGATGATTTAGAAATGCTCAAACTACTTGTACCTTCTAACTTAAAATATCTAGGAATATTAGGTCCTAAAAAAAGAACAAATCGCATATTAAAAGAATTAAAAGAAGAAGAAATTACCGCAAATGCTAATATTTACAGTCCCGTTGGATTAGATATTGGTGCAGATAATGCTGAAGAAATAGCTCTTTCTATAGTAGGTGAAATTCAAGCGGTTATATCTCAGCGTCAAGGAGGATTTTTAAAAGATTGTAATGCTCCAATTCATGCCAAGAAAGAATAGATAGTTTTGAGCGCAATTCTCGGATTATCCCCCCTAACCTCCCTTGGAAAAGGAGGAATCGGAGTTAAAGTCCCCCTTTCATAAGGGGGATTTAGGGGGATCGGAATTTAAAGTTATATTAATAGCTTCCCAAGCATCCTCTTATTTGCTAGTTGTTAATAGCGTAATTGATTAGGACTTACGCAAAAGCAACGTAATTACGTCATTACGAGCGATAGCGACGTAATCGCAACAACTCTGCGATTGCTTCCCTACACTGCGTTCCGGTCGCAATGACAAATCTCCGTTGCGTAAGTCCTGTTGATAACTGTTCATTGTTCATTGATAATTGATAACTGATGAAAAACGTAGGTTTAATAATATTAGCTGCGGGGAAAGCCAGCCGCATGGGAAAAACAAAACAACTGCTAACTTATCAAGGAAGCAGTTTGATATCTCATGCTGTAAAAATAGGTTTGAATTCTACTTGTAAACCCGTAATAGTAGTTTTAGGTGCTTATACAGAACAAATTAAACCAGAAATAGATAAATTACCCGTCAAAATAGTAGAAAATCCGCATTGGAAAACGGGAATGTCATCTTCAATTCGTGCGGGTATTGCTGCTATAAAAGAAAGTAATCCTAACTTAGATGCAGTAATTATCGCACTTGCTGACCAACCTTTAATAAATGAAACGGCTTTCGATCGATTAATTCAAAGCTATCAAGAAACGCAAAATATAATTATTGCTTCTGCTTATGATGATATTGTAGGTGTTCCAGCTTTATTTAAACATAGCCTTTTTTCAGAATTGATTAACCTTGAAGGCGATAAAGGTGCGAAAGCTTTGATGCGTAAATATCAAGATGAAATGTTAACTGTTTCAATACCCGAAGCAGCGATCGATATTGATACGCCAGATGATTATCAAAAGTTATTATCTTCTTAAACTTATTTTTTTCCTACTCCTTCCGAAGCTAAAGCTGCTTTCAAAGTATGCCAAGCCAAAGTGACGCATTTAACCCGCATGGGAAATTGAGAAACGCTTTGCATAATATTGAGTTTTTCTAAAGGAGGTTTAAATTCAGTTTCTCCCACTACCATTTTACGAAAATCTTCTACCATTAATAGCGCTGCTGATATCTCTTTACCCTTAACAGCACCCGCCATTAAATCAGTAGAAGCCAAACACAAAGCACATCCCGCACCTTCAAATTTGATATCTTCTATTTTTGTTTGCGTTTCATCTAACATTAACGTCAAGTCAACTTTATCCCCACAATAAGGATTTTCTGCTTGATGTTGACGATGTACGATATTAGTTTTACCTTTATTTTGCGGTTTTCTAGCGTGAGATAAAATTACTTGTTGGTATTGTTGTCTTGTCATAATTAAACGCGCTTCAAAATAAATAAACTTCCATCTCCTCCACGCCCAATTCTTAAGGTTTCATCTAAGTAAGTAACATCAAGAGTGGGAACTCTACCTTGAGGATTGTTAGCTTCAGCTTCCTTGATGGGATTAAGCTTTGGGGTTTGAATGCCGAAAATCTTCTCAATTGACAAGTAGCGTTTATCGAAGTTTACATTAATACGCTTGTTAGTTTCTTCTGGCGCTGGTTCAAAAGTTGCCGTTACCTTAACGCTTCCCGACACTAAACCTAAAGGATGTTTCACAAAAGCTAGATTAAAAAAAGATTTATTTGCAACATCAATTTCTTGATAAACCTTACCTATTTTTAAACCCAATGGAAGAGAAGACAGCGAACGGATTTCTCTAGCTGTAGAATATTGTAATAACCAATTTCCATTTAATAAAGAAGTTGCGTAAAGCAGCGGTTGGGGATTGGGATTAACTTCTTCTAATTCCGTCGTTAATTGCTCGATTTGCTCGACTAAGGTTTTATCTAGCTTTAAATTGGTTACGGGAGAATCATCATTGTTAGATTGAACTTTCTCCAAAAGACTTTGTAGCTTTTCCTTTTGCGACAATAGATTATTCAAGAGTTGTTTTTCCTTAATTCTATTTTTATTTTAAAACAACCTTGATTGATGTTACTTAATTGCTTCGTTTAATTAATTTTCGTAGTGAAAGCATCTGTTTTTTACCGATGTACGAAATGCGATCGCGCAATTTAAAGGTTCGTAGTAAGCGCTTCAGCGCTAAATCCGAGTGTCAGTAATCGTAGGTTGGGTTAGACGATGACTTGGGGTTTAATTACCGAATTTATATAGCGTCGTAAGCCAACATCTTTATATTCACAACGGTGGTGTTGGGTTACGACACCATAAGTAAAGATATTTGTAATAATCAAGATTGATTTTGATGTCTAACCCAAGCTACAAACTACAAGCTTTTTATCCCTCAATCCCCCCAATAGGTGGCAGAGTTGTAAAAATCCAATGTACCTTGGAGAACTACATTTTCTTGTATTCCAAGTTCAGTAGCGAGGGGATATAATGCGGGATTCTCGAATGCATTTTGTGGAACTTCTTTTTCCATAACTCCTAACCAACCACCATCACCGTATTCAACATCAACTACTTCCCATCCTTGATTTGCGAATTGTTGTTGAAAAGTTCCTACAAGTTCATCAAAAGTATTTCCGCCGACGTAACCACTTGTAATACTAGAATCTTGTTGAAACGTCCCAAACCAAATACCATCACCGTATTCAATATCGACTAAATCAAGTCCTTTATCCCACATATTTTGAATATCTTGCTGGAGTTCATTAAAACTACTAGCTGTTGCATAACCATTAATTCCAGGTACATCTTGAAAAGTTCCAAACCAGATACCATCACCGTATTCAACATCAACTAATCCCAATCCTTTATCCCATGATTGTTGAACAGTTTGTGTAAGTTCAGTCAAGCTGGTTGTATATTTAATAGCGTTAGCACCAGAATCCTCGTGAAAAGTCCCAAACCAAACACCATCATCACCGTATTCAACATCAACTAAGTTATACCCTTGATTCATTCCTTGTTGAGCGATTTGCGAAAGTTCATCAGGACTACTTGCGGGGACTAAACCAGTAATACCCGGTGTGTCTTGATATAATCCAACCCAGCTACCATCGCCGCCATATGCAGTACTGATGATGTCGTATCCTTGATTCAATTCTATTTTTACGTTTTCTTTAAATTCCGAAAGATTTTCACCAGTAACGTAGCCATTGTTAGCCATAATTCCGATCCTATATTTTAAATTTTTAAAGATTAGCTCAAACTAAGCGATGAACTAGCACTCAGTAGTTTTGCTGTTGATAATTTCAACTTTAGATCGGTTTGAAATATTAAGCATTACACTTTTATGCATACTGGAGTGTAGTTTTGGGAAAAGAGCGATCGCACCATTGCACAAAACTGTATTGCAATTGTTACCTTATGTAAGATTTGATTTATTTATCAGGTTATGTTAAGTATCATAAAATATATTTAAATCAGTATATAAGCGTAGCTATGTGGATAAAAAGCAGGTTTTACAAGGGTTTGCGGTTAGGTTTAACAGGAATTACTAGCTGCATAAGTGTATTTTTAATTACAAATCCAACCTTGGCACAGCAAAGTAATATCACCCCTGACAATATGGGTGCAGAATCTTCTCGTTTAAATCGCAACGTTATTATCAACGGGATTAATGCAGACACAATTGATGGTGGAGCAAGACGAGATATTAATTTATTTCACAGTTTCAGCGAGTTTAATATTAACAATGGGCAAGCGGTGTATTTTATCAACCCCGATGGTGTAAAAAATATATTGACGCGGGTAACTGGTGGGAATGCGTCGAATATTTTCGGTACTTTAGGTGTTGATGGTGCAGCGAATTTATTTTTGATTAATCCCAACGGAATTGTATTTGGTGAAAATGCCAGTTTAGATTTACAAGGTTCGTTTGTGGGAACAACTGCTTCGGGGTTGCAGTTTGGTGATAAAGGTAATTTCAGCGCTACAAATCCCGAAATACCAGGTAATTTAATCGTCAATCCTTCAGCTTTGTTTTTCAATCAAGTACAAGCAAATGGGGGAATTATCAATAAATCTCAAGCACCAGCAGGGATAAATCCAAATGATTATGAAACAACTGGATTAAGAGTTCCCGATGGTAAAAATTTATTGCTTGTCGGTGGTGAAATTAAATTAGATGGAGGTAGATTAAGAGCTTACGAGGGGAATATTGAATTAGCTTCTTTAGCCGCACCGGGAACTGTTGGATTAAAGATTTCTGGTGATACTTTTAGTTTGAATATTCCCGAAGATATGGAAAGAGGAGATATTTCTCTTGCAAATATATCCGTAATTAGCGTTTTTGGAGCGGGTGGGGGAAATTTTACAATTAATGCTCGCAATTTGGAAATTTCTAACTCATTTATATTTGCTGGAATTGCTCAAAACTCAGATAATCCTAACGCACAAGCTGGAGATATTAATCTTAATGCTACTGGTTTAATTGAAGTTAAAAATGCTAGCACAATTTTTAATGATGTTGATAGTTTTGGTAATGCCGGGGATATAAACATCAATGCTAATTCACTTTTGATTGCTGAAGATTCTTCAATAAGTAATGACACCTTTGGAATCGGTAATGCTGGGAATATAAATATAAATGCTAATTCACTTTCCCTAACTGAAGGTTCTGCAATAAGTAATGACATCTTTGGAATCGGTAACGCTGGGAATATAAATATAAATGCTCGCGATACTGTTAGTTTTGATAATATTAGTAGTGTTAGTAGTAACGTATTTAGTAGTGGACTTTTTGATAATATTAGTAGTAACGTATATAGTGATGGAGTGGGTAAAGGTGGAGATATCCGGATCAAAACCGGAAACCTTAGCTTAACTAATGGAAGTGATATATCTACCAACACTTTGGGAGAAGGGAATGCTGGTAATATATTTGTTGAAGCTAGCGATAGTGTGAAATTAGATGGTGTTTTCAGAAATCCAAATATTTCGGAATCAAGTGATAATTTATTAGATGGAATAATTATATCCAGCGGTATTAGAAGTGATTCGCTGATGAGCGGCATGGCTAAAGCTGGAGATATTCAAATAACAACAAAATCGCTTTCAGTAAGCAACTTTGCACAAATATCTGCTGGTACGAGCGGGCAAGGAAATGCAGGGAATATTACTATCAATGCTAGCGATAAAGTTACTTTTAGCGACTTAGGAAGTGCTAACAGTACGGGTGTTTCTGATTCTGTAGGAGATGGTGGTGATATCCGCATCAAGGCAGGTGATTTGCTATTGAAAAATGGTGGTTCGTTGCTAACTTTCAATGGTAGAGCAGGAAATTCAGGTAATATTTTTCTGGATGTTCGGGACACAATTACTTTTGAAGGTGTAGCTATTAATGGTATAGAAAGTGGTGCCCTAACTTTTGCAGAGAATGGTAATGCAGGAAATATTGAAGTGAAAACTAGCTCGCTCTTTTTAACAGATGGCAGCAGCATGGTTTCCACATTAAGAAGAGAAGAAAACTCTGATAACTTTAGTGCTGGTAAGATTGCAATTAATGCCAGCGATACTATCAAGATAGATGGTGAATTTACTGGATTACGTACCGAACTAGCTAGCGGTAAAGGTAAAGGTGGAGAGATTGAAATTACAACGAAGTCACTTTCTATAACTAACGGCGGTATCTTATATGCTATAACAAGCGGGGAAGGGAATGCAGGTAATATTAATATCAATGCTAGCGATACCGTTACTTTTGACGAGGGAAGTTTAGCTTTTACCTCGGTGAATACAAATGCTATTGGTAATGGTGGAAATATCAAAATTGCAACAGGTTCGCTTTTTATTACTAACGATAGTCAAATTAATGCTAGTACTTCTGGAAAGGGAAACGGAGGTAATATTGAATTGAATGCTAATGACTCAGTTTTCTTATCAAACTCTGGTTTTATTAATAGCAATGTTGGTAGCGGAGGGGAAGGAAAAGGTGGTTTTATTAATATTGATACCCAAAATTTAACATTAGCAGGTGGTTCCCAAATTGGTGCTGCTGTGTTTCGTGCAGAAGGCAATCTTCCCGGTGGTAAAGGAAAGGGAGGAGAAATTAACATCAACGCTTCCAAATCTGTTAACCTTTCAGGTATTAGTTCTACAGGCTTCGCTAGTGGAATATTCACTTCAACAGGAATAGGTGCTTCTGGTGATGCGGGTAATATAACCGTAACTACAGATAATTTTCGTATTACAGATAATGCAGTTGTAAACGCAACAACCTTCAATGATGGTAATGCTGGAAACATCACCTTTAACACCAATACTTTTGAAGCAATAAACGGGGGACAAATTAATTCAAGTACTTTTAATAGTGGTAAAGCTGGTAATATCAACCTTAATATTCAAGATAAAATTATTCTTTCTGGAAACGAACAAGTTCCAACTGGTTTATTCGCCGGTACTGCTCCTGAATCAACAGGAAAAGGTGGCAGCATATTTATCGATCCGCGATTAGTAATTATAGAAAATGGTGCTGGTGTATCTGTAGGTAGCGATGGAAGCGGAGATGCAGGAGATATTAGTTTACAAGCAGGAACTCTGGAATTAAATAACGGTTTTATTGCCGCTCAAACAGCCACCACCCAAGGTGGTGATATCAACTTACAAATAAGCGAAAAACTAGTATTGCGTAATAATAGCCAAATCACCACCACGGCAGGAACTGCTCAAGCTGGGGGAGATGGAGGTAATATCAATATAAATTCTAAATTTATCGTCGCACCACAAAACGAAAACAGCGACATCACCGCGAATGCTTTTAGTGGCAATGGTGGTAAAGTCAATATTAATAGTAGCGGTATTTTCGGTATTGAAAGCCAAGAAAGTCTAACTGGAAAAAGCGATATTACCGCAAGTTCAGAAGAAGCTATTTCTGGTGAAACAATTATCAATGCAGACGACACCAGTTCAATTCAAAATAGTTTCACCGAACTTTCCCCAAATATAGACACCGACGCAATAATTGCTAACAGTTGTATTGCAAGAGGTAATAAACGCCAAGAAAACTCTTTTAAAATTACAGGTAGTGGTGCTTTACCGTCAAATCGTCCCGGAAATGTTTTAGTTTCGGAATATATAACTGGTGAAGTCAGGAATATTGACAGTGAAAATCAAGTTTGGAAAAAAGGCGATCGCATTATTGAACCCCAAGGATTATATCGGTTGAAGAATGGGGAATTGTTGTTAAGTCGCGAATGCTCTGATTAAGGTTCGTAGTCAGGACTTTAGTCCTATTGTAAGGTGCATTAGAGACGAATATCGTAAAGCAGCAAAAGTTATAAAAATGGTGCGTTACGGCATGATTTAATTAATAACCTACCATAAAAATTTCTCAAGCCGTGACACACCCTACAACAAAATTAAATAACTAGAGAAACGCACTATTAATTACTCGGATTTAGGACTCTCGTCCTTACTACTAACCTTATGAAAACTAAAAATAAACATTTCAATTTTTTACAACTTTTATTCTTTGCAACTCTATTAATTTGCGTATCTTTCGGACAAGTTGTATCCGCACAACCCGATCGCAATTCATTAATTGAGCGGGGAGTTAAAGTTTATAATAATGGCGATTTTCGTGGTGCAATAAAATATTGGGAAGATGCTTTAAAACAATATCAAAACAATCCTTCTGCGGCAGCGGTTATAAATGAAAATTTAGGACGTGCTTATCAAAAATTAGGAGAAAATCAAAGCGCGATCGCATCGCTATCAACGGCAATTCGTGACTATCAAACTGTAAAAAATATCCCGCAAGTCGGAAGAATGCGGACGGAATTGGCTCAAGTTTACAGCAATTTGGGACAACCGAGAAAGGCGATCGCACTTCTGTGTGGCAAAGCAAATCAAGGCAACTCGCTTGAATGCATTCCCGAAACTGCGGTACAAATTGCCAGTAAATATAACGATCGTCCTGGTAAAGTTGCAGCTTTGGGGGTTCTCGGTGAGGTATATCGTTTAATCGGAAATTATGACCGAGCAATTGCGTATTTACAAGCAGCACAAAAGTCTTCAGAAGATAATTTTTTGGTTTTAAATAGTTTGGGCAATGCTCACACAAATCGCGCTCAATTGCTGGAATTACAAGCGACTTCGGCTGCTAAAATTGGTCTTGATGACAAGGAAATAGAGTTTAATCAAAAGTCTGCGGCAGATTTTAAACAAGCCCGCGAATATTTTCAAAATAGTATAAAATTTGCCCGCAAACAAAAGCAAGATTTAGCAGAAATGCGGGGATTTTTGAATTTAATTAAGCTGGCTTCCCATACGGATAAGACGTTTAATAATGCTGTTGAAAATGCTTTAAAGCTGCTGGAAAATTTACCAGATTCAGAAACAAAAGTCTATGGAGCTATCGATTTAGCATACTTACAACGCCATGCTCAAGGAAATTCACCTTTTAGCAAATGTCCAACTCAACTAGTTTTACCCGAACAAGCATTAAGTTTACTGCAATCTGCTGTATTAACTAGCAATAATTTAAAAGACAATCGCTTGCAATCCTATGCAAACGGTGCTTTAGGACATTTTTGGGAATGCCGCCAAGATAACCAGAAAGCGCTAACCTATACCCAAAATGCGATCGTTGCAGCAGATAGTAAGTTGAGTGCAAAAGATAGTTTGTATTTGTGGGAGTGGCAAGCTGGAAGGATTTTGGACAAACAGCAGCGAAAAAAAGCAGCGATCGAATCCTATCAAAGAGCATTTGAAACCTTGGAAGATATTCGCCAAGATATTTTGACAGCGAAACGTGATGTACAGTTTGACTTCCGCGATGTTGTCCGACCATTGTACCGCACCTTAGCAAAATCGCGGCTGGAACTGTTGCAAGCTGGAGCGATCGCAGATAAACAACGTGACGAAGAATTATCAAAAGTCGTAAAAACCATCGATGCATTGAAACTAGCAGAATTACAGAATTATTTTGGTAATGATTGCGTTTTGAGTGGGTTGAATCCCAAACAGGTGGACGAACTTTTGCAAGATAAACAAAATATTGCAGCTTTTAAAAACACCGTATTTTTGAGTTCGATAATTTTAGATGGTAAAACCGGGATATTATTACAGTCAGCCGATCGAGCAACCAAATTTAAATGGATTGAATCCCAACAACAAGGTACAAATAAAATAGTTAGCAGTGACGAGCTAGAGAAAAAAATAACCGAATTTCGGGAAGGGTTAGTTAGAGGAAGAGAAGAAATTAACTACGATACAACAACCGCCGCACAGCTTTATGATTGGATAATTCGTCCCTTTGCTGAAGATATCACGGAGGAAGTGAAAACCCTCGTATTTATTCAAGATGGATTTTTGCGTAGCGTACCAATGGCAGCACTTTACGACAGTCAACAAAAAAAATATTTAGTTGAAACCTACGCGATCGCCACAACTCCCAGTTTACGACTAACAGTTACCAAACCAAACCGCAGCAAGCAGAAAGCATTAATTTTAGGTTTAACAGAAAATTCCACAATTGACGGAAAGCTTTTTCCCGAACTTGATTCAGTCAAAAATGAAATCAATGCAGTTCAAAAACTATTTCCCAATCATACCGACTTAATCGACGATAACTTTATTCCCGAAAACTTCCAGCAAAAACTCCAGCAAACCACATATCCGATCGTACACATCGCCAGTCACGCTCAATTCGGCATCATTCCCAAAGATACCTTCATAGTCACGGGTAAAAACAAAAAACTCACCATCAGCCAACTAGAAAACTCACTGCAAAACCTCAAAAACCAATCCGATAGCGTCGAATTGCTCGCACTTACAGCCTGTCAAACCGCACTTGGCGACGAGCGAGCCACATTAGGATTAGCTGGAGTTGCATTACAAGTCGGAGTTAAAAGCGCGATTGCATCTTTATGGAATATCCAAGATGTATCGACATCCAAACTAGTCGAAGAATTTTACAAAAACTACCGGGAAGGGGGAATGAGTATAGCTCAAGCATTGCAAAAAGCCCAAATCAAAATGATTAACGCCAAAAAATTACCCGCATCCGAAGGTATGAATATCGAGTATGATAACCCCGCACATTGGGCACCGATGATTGTTATTGGTAATTGGTTGTGAAGAGAAAGTAATTGTAAGTAGTGCGAGCATCTTGCTCGCTGGCTGCATCTTGCTCGCTGGCTGTATTTTGCTCGCTGGCTGCATCTTGCTCGCTGGCTGTAAAACTACGATCGAAATGGTTTTAACTAAAAATTAAACTATGCCTCGTAACCTAACATCTTGATTTATTGCACCATCAGCAAGCCCGCTACTTACCCGGTTTCTTGTAAAAACGCGATTTTTTGGTTGTGCGATCGCTTTGAAACCGGGTTTACGATTTTTATTCAAAATGTTGGGCTAAATGCGCTTGTAGACTTGACATAACCTATATAAATTATTTGTGCGCCTTTAACCCAACCTACGAACTTGTAGGTTTGTAGTAAGGGTTTTAACCCTTCCATTTCAGGGCTAGAGCTACTTACTACGAACCTTTATATCAAAGATTATCCCGCGAAATCTTCTGAAGATTCTCAATTCGTCTTTCAATAATTCCGTTATTACTTTCGCTTCCCGTGGGCATTTCAAATTGTGCCAATTCTTGCACTAATGTTGAGCCAGCTTCACCCAATTTACCATTACTTTCTGCTTTCAATGCTTCTTCTAATGCTTCATACCAAAGTTCGTTTTCAGCATAATAATTGACGCTTTCGGGAATGCTAGTAAATTTATTCTTTGCTAGCGATTGAGGGTTGATAACGGTAAATTCTGCACGCTTAATAATTGCTCCACCGGGGCAATCAAGTGCAATTTGCCATAAGTATGTTTTACCCACTGTAAGCTCTGGATAATCGGTGGGAAGCTTTAGTTTGTTGATTCCTAACACTGTTGGTATTTCTTTTGATTCACCAATTTGTTTAACTTGCGTGGCTGATTTAAATTCATAAAGTCGGAATCGCACGTTTTTAGAACTTGATGTATACCAAGCCAACATTGGACGTAATGAAGCTGTTTTACCGATAAATCTCTGAGGTGCTAACAGCGTCAAAGGTATACCACCATTACTCATACATCCACGGGAGCCACCACCACGGGAATATCCACTCGCAGGTTTGCGATCGCGCGGCTTATATTTAGCATAGGCTGGAAGTGCGGTAGTTAAGAACAGCATTCCTATAACTAAGCTTATGATTCTACGACGATTTCGCCAAAATGTTGATTTATGATTATTCACGATAATTACTATTTACTATATAGTCTTCTAGAAATAGACTGTAAAAATACGGGACAGTTTACGTAAATATAGAAATCTTTAAGAATAATTGTAATATTTTAGATATTTTAGTTATTTAAAAGTTATTTAAAAGTTATTTAAAATACTTAAAATTCTTTTATCGGTGTCCAACTAAGTTCGCATATTGTGCCTTTCGGGGAAATCGATTCTCGTTTAAATTCTCCTTTTAACTGTTTGGCAAGTAATTTACAGTTTTTTGTACCTTTATTTTCCTGAGTAGATTTAATTCCAATTCCGTTATCTTTCACCCACAATTTATATTTATTTGGAGAATATTCACCGGATGCTTGAACGCGCTTTACTCCTTCGGCGTGTTTGCCAACGTTACATAATGCTTCTTCCATAAACAAACAGATGCTGCGTTTTTTTTCTCTGTTTAAATATTTATCGTCAATGGGATCGAAGTTGCGAATTTTAACTTTTAATGTTTGAAAATATTCAAAATCGTTACGTTCTAAGGTACTTGAATAAACTTCGTACAGTAAATCGTGAAGCGGACGATTTAAATCCAAAATTAATCCACTTCCCAAACGTAAAACTTCTTTTTCTGCTAATGCTTCTAACTGAAGAAAATCGCCGATCGCTCTAATTTCTCGATCGAGTTTTTCAAATTGTCCTACTAATTGTTCGTGGGGTATATCTTGGGCGCGTATATGCTTTAATCCATAAGCAAGGGTTTGCAAAGGGCCGTTATGAATTACAGAGAAAGTATATTTAATCGTGCTGAGACGTTCGTTAATTTGCGATCGCAAAAATTTATCGTGTTGATAAAATGCAAAAGCACTCAAGCTAACTCCATTTAATATCAGTAAATTGGGTGCGATGGGAATCCATATACCCCACAACCACAGCATTACGTAACCAAAGCTAAGCAAGCTGATTCCGACTACAGCAACGCTAAGTAAATTTGTCCACACCGATTGGGTAAGTCGTCCCAGGATAATCGGCACAAAACCCCAAAGAACTATCCATATATATTCGCTGACATCTCCCAAACTGCTTAACATTGGACGACTATCGATAACATAACTGAGGATTTCACTAACAGCGTGAGCGTGATAGTCAACGCCATAAATTTGACCGCTTAATCCCGATGGCGGCAAAGCGGATGTATAAAAAATATCGCCAGCGCTCATGTTGCGGTTGCCTATTAATATAATGCGATCGCGCAACAATTCTGCATCAACTTTATTATTCAAAACATCCCGCAGCGACACCACATGAAAAGGTTTGTAGCTGTTGCGGAAGTTGATTAAAATTGATAATCCGCCATCATTAATATCGATGTATCCACCAAAGTTTTTAGTAATTCGTGGTAATTCCTTTGAGCGAATCATTAGAGCGTTAGGATTTTTTATTCCGTTTTCTAAATCAATTCCTTCTTTACTAAAGTACTGAGTTACTAACTGCAAGCCGAGAGAATATTTATCTTCGTCTATATTTTTCGGGGAGGGTGTATACAACAAATAGCGGCGATTTTTACTATCTCCATCAATACGTAAATCGGCAAATCCAACTTGTTCGGGTGGTAAACTTTTATGTGGAGGAATTTCCCCAGGTGGTAGAATTTTTTCAATCCCAATAATGTTATTGTTATCCTCGAATAGCTGCGCTAATTGTTTGCTACCGGGTTCAACCGGAACATTTTTAAACAAATCCAAGCCAATTGCTCGCGGTTTATAAGTCTCCAGCTTGTTGAGTAACTCTGCAATTTTGCGATCGGGCACCGGATATTGCTTAACCGATTCAATATCTTTTTCATCAATTCCGACAATTACTACCCGCTCATCAACCTTTTCAATCGGGCGCGATCGCAACATCGTATCGAGGAGCATCCATTCCAAAGGCTGCAATCCCCCAGTTATACGGATTAACATCACCACAACCAGCACCATCATTCCCGGAGGTGCAGCCCGCAACCACAACTCGAATTCTTTGCTAATACGACTCCAAATTCTCCAACTCATTATGTTATATATTTACAACTTAGTTATATAAGTTTTTCCTACTCCCTACTCCCTACTCCCTGAAATTATCAATCAATTAAACCTTCATCGCGGGCACGAATTTCGGTTTGGATTCGTAGATTCTTACCGCTTTGCTTGCAGTCTTCGGGATATATTTCTAAAACGTCTTGAATCTTCGTCCAGTAAGTGCGTATTGCTCGTTCCGATTTATACATTCGTTTAGCAATCTCCTTATCAGTCAAACCTTCTTCAAAAGCAAATCGCAAAACATCCACCCATTCCGGCTTTAATTCGATTCCCGTTTTGATATCTTTAGTATGAGTTGCACCGTTAAGTGATAAATTCACCCGCATTAACATTTCATCTTCAGGTAATCCTTTATCTGCGATCGCAAATCCACCTTGATGATTATCAATTTCGTGTTTAATGCGGATTAACGCTTTCACATAGCTGGTTTGCACGATAAAATTTTGCTGGGGATAATCTTTGAGCAAAGTTTGCAAAAGTTGAATTCCCAACTCAATTTCTGCTCTCTCCCCCAAAGTATGAGGAATCGACAAATCCATCATCACCAAATCTAACTGATGAGATTGAACTAAAGATAGTGTCTCTTTTGTCGTTTGAGCCTTAATAATATCGGCTTCGGAATACTCTCGACGCAACACATCAAGAGTACCAGTTAAAATCAACTGATGGTCATCCACAACGAGAATGCACAGTTTCCCCACTGGTAAATCCTCGTAAACTTGGTGTTCTTGGAAGTTAATTAATACCATATTTTTACTTATATTCATCCAAATTGAAACTTTCCTTAAACTTTTCCTCGGACTTCATCTACTCAAGTGACTTCATTTTAATAGGAGATGAATCTTTAACCCATACAGAAAAGTGCAAATAAAAAAGGCTTTAGATGTCGATCGAAAAAACCAGAGTGTTAAACCCTGGTTAAAAAAATATTATTTATAGTTGAAAATTTCGGTAATTTAATCGCCGTAAGAAAGTAGTTATCAAACCGATCGCATTCTCAACAAAGTTTAAAAATCCGGGTTTGAGCATACTTACGCATACTGTATAGAGTCAATAGAATCCGAAATCATTTGAAGCGCATCCATTTGCATTTCATGTTCCATTTGCAACCTTAACATTTCCAAGCCAAAGTCACTGTAACTAGGTGTATAAGTTTCTTTTTCAACAGTTCCCAACCAGACACCATCGCCGTATTCAACATCAACTAATTCGTATCCTTGGCTAAATAATTCTTTACCATCTGCTAGAAGTTCATCAAAAGTGCTTCCATTGACATAACCACTTGTAATACTAGAGTCGTCTTGAAAAACTCCAAACCAAATACCATCACCGTATTCAACATCAACTAAGTCATATCCTTCTTCCCATCTTGCTGAAATATCTTGTTTAAATTCATCAATACTGCTTGCAGTGTTATAAGCACCAGTACCAGGAACATCTCGATAAGTTCCAAACCAGATGCCATCACCGTATTCAACATCAACTAAGTCATATCCTTCTTCCCATCTTCCCGAAATATCTTCTGTAAGTTCGGTAAGACTGGTTGAAAGGCTATAAGCATTAGCACCATAATCTTCTTCAAAAGTTCCAAACCAGATACCATCCCCGTATTCAACATCAGTTAAATGATATCCTCCCTGCTCCCACTGCTGTTGAACTGTTTGTGTAAGTTCCTCAACACTGCTTGTGCTGATAAAACCACTATTACTAGGTGTGTCTTGATAAGTTCCAACCCATCTACCATCACCATACGCAACATCAACTAAGTTATATCCTTGACTAAAATCTTCTAGAAGGCTTTCTTCAAATTCATTCAGATTTTCATGCACGGTGTAAGCATTGTTAGACATAATTCTTTTCCTACAAGAAATAGTTTGATAGATATTCGGAGTTTTTCGGAGTCACAAGAGCTTCATGAACCCTCTGATTACTAATCAATACTTTAAAAAGTTTTTACGAGTATGTCTATGTAGTTTTATGCAATATTTGACAAGCGAGAGTTTTTATTACTACTTAATCCCCTATGGAGTTAAGCGCGATCGCCACTCACTGCGCCGCTCATCGCAATTACTTACTCTGCGCTCCGAGGCTGTAAAAAAAATATTTTGCTACCCTAAAGAATGTCTTCCCATCCTTCAACAAAATGCTGCTAACCATCGCTACCACTCACCAACCAGCAACCGACTTGGGTTATCTTCTACACAAACACCCAAGTCGCTGTCAGTCGTTTTCGCTTTCCTTCGGAGAAGCCCACGTTTTCTACCCCGAAGCCAACAACGAACAATGCACCGCAGCTTTATTATTAGATATTAATCCCATAAAACTAGTTAGAAAAAGAACTTTGACGCTGGATGCTTATGTAAACGATCGCCCTTATGTAGCTTCTTCGTTTTTCAGCGTGGCGATATCTCAAGTATTTGGTACAGCTTTGGGTGGGCGCTGCAAGGATAAACCGGAGTTAGTAGAAACCCCAATACCGTTAGTAGCAAAAATTTCGGTTTTACCCAGTCATGGGGGTGAAGGTTTTTTACGAGAATTGTTTGAACCTTTGGGTTATCAAGTAACTTTACAAAATTATCCTTTAGATGAAACTTTCCCGGAATGGGGAGAAAGTAAATATTTCACCGTCGAATTGCAAAATACCATAACCCTTTCGCTTTTACTCAGCCATCTTTATGTTTTAATACCAGTTTTAGATAATAATAAACATTACTGGGTAAACGAAGATGAAATAGAAAAATTATTGCGTCACGGGGAAGGTTGGTTAAAGGAACATCCATTAAAAGAAGAGATTACCAAACGCTATTTAAAACGTCAATATCGCTTAACCCGCGCTGCATTAGCGCAACTCACCGAACCCAACGAACCCGATCCAGATAGTGCCGAAGAAAATCACGATAAAGAAGAAGCCGCAGTAGAGAAACCATTAAGTTTAAATCAGCAGCGTTTGAATGCAGTAGTAGCAGCTTTGAAACAAAATAACGCTAAAAAAATTGTAGATTTAGGTTGCGGACAAGGTAACTTACTCAAAATGCTTTTGCAAGATAATTACTTTGAACAAATTACCGGAGTAGACGTTTCCTATCGCGCTTTAGAAATTACCAAAGAAAGATTAGATCGTTTGCATTTACCTCGCAACCAATGGGATAAATTGCAATTAATTCAAAGCGGTTTAACATATACAGATAAACGAATTACCGGATACGATGCGGCTGCGGTAATTGAAGTCATAGAACATCTTGATTTACCCAGATTAAGCGCATTTGAAAGAGTTTTATTTGAATTTGCCAAACCGCAAACGGTAATAGTTACCACACCAAACATTGAATATAACGTTAAATTTGAAAGCCTACCAGCAGGGACATTACGTCATAAAGATCACCGTTTTGAATGGACAAGAGCAGAATTTAAAAACTGGGCAAATCAAATAGGAGAAAACTTTAGTTACAGCGTAGAATTTCAAAGCATAGGAGACGAAGAATTAGAAGTAGGTTCCCCAACGCAAATGGCAGTTTTTACAATTATCAATTAACAATTATCAATTATCAAAAAAAGGTTCGTAGTAAGGGCTTTAGCCCTTTATCTTTGAAAGCGATAAATCGCTTACTACAAACAAATGCAAGCAATCATATTTATCGGTATCCAAGGTGCGGGAAAATCAACCTTTTACCGCGAATATTTCCTCGATACCCACATCAGAATTAATCTTGATATGCTCAAAACCCGTCACCGGGAAAAGCTGATTTTTCAAGCTTGTTTAGATGCGAAACAAAAGTTTGTCATAGATAACACCAATCCAACGGTAGAAGATAGAAAACGTTACATTATTCCAGCCAAAGCAGAAGGTTTTCAGGTGTTAGCATATTATTTTAATTCAAATTTAGAAGATTGCAAACAGCGTAACAGCCAACGCTCCGGTAAAAAAGTAATTCCCCTCGTAGGAATATTATCAACTTATAAAAAACTAGTATTACCAAGTTACTCAGAAGGATTTGATGCTATTTACTCGGTAAAAACCCGTCCAGATTATTCATTTATAGTTAAGGAGTGGAACCGTGAAATTTGATGAACTAGATAGTAAAATGCGGGTATTTGAAACCGCTCACGATTATTGCGTATTACCCGGAATTTATATAGTAGCGAGATTAGATGGACGCGGTTTTACTCGTTTAACAAAAGACGTTCATAAATTTAAAGTGCCATTAGACGAACGTTTTCGCGACTATATGTTAGATACCGTAGAACATTTAATGAATTGCGGTTTTGATATTACTTACGGCTACACCCAAAGCGATGAAATTTCTTTACTATTTAGCTTAGAAGATGAAACATTTAGTCGTAAAACCCGCAAAATAAACTCAGTTTTAGCAGGAGAAGCCAGCGCCAAATTTACCTTACTTTTGAGCGATATAGCTTGTTTTGACTGTCGGATTTCTCAACTAGCAAATATAAATCAAGTAATAGATTATTTTCGTTGGAGACAGCAAGATGCACATAGAAACTCTCTTAACTCTCACAGTTATTGGTGTTTGCGAAGAGATGGAGAAACAGCCCGTAAAGCTACCAGTATTATGGAAGGTTTATCAGTAGCCGATAAAAACGAATTATTATTTCAACACGGAATCAACTTTAATGAATTACCAACCTGGCAAAAACGCGGTATGGGTTTGTATTGGGAAGAATATGAAAAAGAAGGATATAACCCCGTTAAAGATGAAACTGTTTTTGTAACGAGAAGAAGGATTAGAAGGGAATTAGATTTACCAATGAAAGATGATTATAGTGAGTTTATTGGGGAATTTGTTGGTTGTTGAAATTTTGTGTTGGCTGGATATTTTATAATTACTTTTAGTGTTACGCACCAAGAAGGTATTTAGAAACGCCGCTTTTTTGAAAAACTAGGTTTTTTATTCCGATCGATTTTTCTAATAACAATAACATGAGTAATTTCAGAATATCTCGTCGTCAAGTGTTGATAAGCAGTTTAGCATTAGGGTTGGGGTCAATACCGATTCGTACATTTGCCCAATCGAAACCTGCTCAGTCGAACTCGAATAGTTCTATTACTGATGTTTCCGGTATTAAAGTAGGTCATTTCACCGACAGTCGTAGACCAACAGGTTGTACAGTTATCTTAACTGGATCGGGTGCGGTTGCAGGTGTAGATGTTCGTGGTGCGGCTCCGGGAACACGGGAAACAGATTTGCTCGATCCGAAAAATTTAGTGCAACAAGTTCACGCTATTCTACTTTCTGGTGGTAGTGCTTTTGGACTTGATGCGGCTACGGGAGTGATGAAATTTTTAGAGGAGCGTGGTATTGGCTACGATGTAGGTGTAGCAAAAGTGCCTATTGTTCCCGCAGCAATCCTATTTGATTTAAATGTTGGAGATGCCAAAATTCGTCCAGATGCGATCGCAGGATATCAAGCTTGCAATAATGCTTCAGATAAGTTGGTGAGAGAAGGTAATGTTGGTGCAGGAGCGGGTGCTACTGTCGGAAAATTGTTTGGTATGAGTCGTGCAATGAAAAGCGGCATTGGCACGGCATCAATTAAATTACCAGGAGGAATTACAGTTGGTGCAATTGTTGCTGTTAATGCTGTTGGTGATATATTTGAGCCATCTAACGGCAAATTAATCGCAGGTGTACGCTCTCCTGACGGTAAAAAGTTATTGGGAACAATGAAAGCAATTGCACGCGGTGAAGAATTACCGCCTTTACTTGGCGGTACGAATACGACTATTGGAGTTGTTGCTGTAAATGTGAAACTTGATAAAGCACAATGCCAGAAAGTTGCACAAATGGCACATGACGGTTTAGCTCGTACAATAAATCCCGTGCATACCATGTATGACAAAGACACAATCTTTGCGTTATCTACTGGCGAATCGGCAGCGACTGCCAACGTAACTTTGCTTGGAACATTAGCCGCTGAGGTTATGGCGCAAGCAGTTATTCGTGCGATTAAAACTGCTGAATCTATTGCTGGCTTGCCAAGTTCAAAGGATTTAGTTTCGATAGTGCAATAAAAGGAATAAACTCTCTATAATTCTTACCTCAGCGATCTTTGCGTCTCTGCGGTTAATTATATTCTTATTATTCTAAAATGCTATTGCTTGTTCAAAATATTAAGTTGGGATTCCAAAGTTTTGAGACGTAGCACTGCGGAGATATCTAAGTACTTAGATAAAATTAATTGTATATTTGTCATTGCGAGTGGAACGGAGTGAAACGACGCAATCCCAGTATCTTGCGATTGCTATCTCCCTGGGGGAGACGCAATACCTACGGTACGCTCCGCTAGGCGCTAACGCCTCTCGTGAGCAATGACACAAATATTTTTGTCCACCTACTTACAAGAATTTCGTGTTTGGTACAAAATATAAACATCTATGAAAATAACTATCCCCGAACTATCATTAGTAACGCTCATCGGTGCATCTGGCTCCGGTAAATCAAGCTTCGCAAAAAAACACTTCCAACCCTTTGAAGTCATATCTTCCGATTTTTGTCGCGGATTGGTTTCTAACGATGAAAATAGTTTAGACGCTTCCCGCGATGCTTTCGACGTACTCCACTACATCGCTCATAAACGTTTAGCAGCAGCCAAACTGACGGTAATTGACGCAACCAACGTTCAAAAAGAAGACCGCAAATATTATGTAAACTTAGCAAGAGAATATCATTGCTTACCCGTTGCGATCGTTTTAAACTTACCCGAAAATATCTGTCAGCAACGCAACCAACAACGCCCAGATAGACAATTTGGTTCTTACGTAGTTCAGCGTCACGTTCAAAATTTAAGACGTTCTTTACGTGGTTTAGAAAAAGAAGGTTTTCGTTATGTTTACGTGCTTAATTCTATCGAAGAAATCGCAGCCGTAGAAATCGAACGTCAGCCATTATGGAACAACCGCAAACACGATCGCGGTCCCTTTGACATCATCGGCGACATCCACGGTTGCTGTGACGAACTCGAAATATTATTACAAAAACTAGGCTATCAAAAGTCAGTGAACAGTGAGCAGTTATCAGTTAACAGTGAACAGTTACCAGTTAACAATAATCATTCTACCCCCTCTACCCCCTCTACCCCCTCTCCTCTCTACTCCCACCCCCAAGGACGAAAAGCCTTATTCCTCGGCGATTTAGTAGATAGAGGTCCCCGAATTCTTGATACCGTCAAACTTGTGAAAAACATGGTTGAAGCGGGTGCGGCTATTTGCGTTCCCGGTAATCATGAAAACAAGCTTTTACGTAAAATCCGAGGTAAAAAAGTTCAGATCAACCACGGTTTAGAGCAAACAGTTGCAGAAATAGAAGCTTTATCTCCAGAAGTACGCGAACCTTTTCTCAAAGAAATTGAAGAATTTATCGACTCATTGATAAGTCATTTTGTCCTAGATGATGGACGTTTGGTAGTAGCTCATGCAGGAATGCGAGAAGAAATGCAGGGAAGGGGTTCGGGAAAGGTGCGGAGTTTTGCGCTGTATGGTGAAACTACCGGCGAAATCGATGAATTCGGCTTACCCGTGCGCTACAATTGGGCTGCGGAATATCGCGGTAAAGCGATGGTGGTTTACGGACATACCCCGGTACCGGAAGCGGAATGGTTAAATAATACGATTGATATTGATACGGGTTGCGTATTTGGAGGAAAGTTAACTGCTTTGCGCTATCCCGAAAAAGAATTAATCAGTGTTGATGCAGCGAAAGTTTACTGCGAACCCGTGAAACCTTTGGGGAATGTGACAGGTGCGGGAATGAGTTCCCAGCAGCAGTTAGACGATGTTTTAAATATTGATGATGTCTTGGGTAAACGGGTTATTAATGTACGTCTGCAAAACAAGATTACCATCCGCGAAGAAAACGCGATCGCAGCTTTGGAAGTGATGAGTCGGTTTGCTGCGAATCCCAAATGGTTGATTTATCTTCCCCCTACCATGTCACCCGTGGAAACTTCCCAATTACCCGGATATTTGGAACATCCGAAAGAAGCTTTTGCTTATTATAAAAACCAAGGAATTACTGAAGTAATTTGTGAAGAAAAACACATGGGTTCGCGAGCCGTAGTTATTGTATGTCGCGATCGCGAAGCTGTTAAAAGAAGATTCGGAATTGTTAACGAAGGCATCGGTATCTGCTACACTCGCACCGGAAGACGCTTTTTTAATAATTCGGAATTAGAAGCGGAATTTCTACAACGGATAAATCGCGCTCTTTGTGACAGTAATTTTTGGTCAAGATTAAATACCGATTGGGTATGTCTCGATTGCGAACTGATGCCTTGGTCGGCGAAAGCTCAAGGATTGATCCGAAACCAATATGCAGCAGTCGGTGCGGCTTCCCGTCCGGCTTTAAGTAATGCCATAGATTTACTAATTAAAGCTAGCCAAAATGGTATTGAAGTTAACTCATTACTCAGTAAATTTCAACAGCGTCAGGAAATGGCAGATCGATATGTAGACGCTTACCGTCGCTACTGTTGGGAAGTTAAAGATATTTCCGATATCAAACTTGCGCCGTTTCATATTTTAGCCACGGAAGGCGCGGTACATATCGATAAAAATCATTCCTGGCATATGGAACAAGCTGCGATTTTAGAAAAAGCCAATCCCGAATTATTAATGGCAACTAATTATAAAATTATAGATTTAAACGACTCCAGCAGCGAAGCAGAAGGAACCCATTGGTGGGAGGAAATGACAAGCAAAGGTGGTGAGGGGATGGTTGTCAAACCGCTGGAATTTATTGTTAAAGGTAAACGCGGAATTTTGCAACCAGCAGTGAAATGTCGCGGTAAAGAATATCTGCGGATTATCTACGGTGCGGAATATACAACCGAGGAAAATTTGGAGTGTCTGCGTAAGCGGGGGTTATCTTTGAAACGTTCCTTGGCGATGCGAGAGTTCGCTTTGGGTGTGGAAGGATTGGAAAGGTTTGTGGCAAATGCGCCGTTACGACGGGTGCATGAGTGTGTATTTGGGGTTTTGGCATTGGAAAGTGAAGCAGTAGATCCGAGATTGTAGGGGATGAATTTCTTTTACTACAGCACTTTGCAAATAAATTAGGTACAGCTTCATATTACAAAACTCTTGTGGGATGGGCATCCCTGCCCGTCCGAATGTATCTCACAAACATAAAATATGCTGTAAGTACATCTTACCGCCTTGGAATAAATTCCCAGGAACCCATAGCAAAGTCGTCTAAAGACGACTGAATGAATTTTTTAGTGCGTTTTAACGTACTTTGTAATCGGTTCCTTGAAATTCATTTCAAGGTGGGTTATTGGACTAACGAGAATGCTGCAAATTATCAATTCACCAAAAAGCTCCCAAACCTATTGTAGAAATTTAAATAAATCTCTAGAAAATTTTATCAATATTTATTGTAAATTTATCAACAAGACAAATTCAAATATCTTGCGAAATTTAATTAAGACATTTAAAAGATGACTCCTGAAGAAGCAAAAGCTTGGGTTAATAAGATAGATGAATCTGGTAGTAGTTTATTTGCGGGTAGAGAAGTCACACATGAAGAATTTTTAGAATTGGGTGATTATTATTTGAGGGGGAAATACCTCGTTCATGATTTAAAGATTTTAAGAAAGCGAAAACAGCAAACAAAAGAAGGTATTGCACAATTAGAAGCAGCGGAACAACGTATTTTGCAAAGGATGAAAGAGCATAATATTGAACCGGATTTAAATTAAAGCAATCATTTATGTTTACCTAATTAAGATTTTATAGACTAGTACCACACGGCTTAAATAGCGCACCCCTAATTTTAATGCTCAGAAGTCGGGTTTTTAGAATACGTATCTGTAATACACTTACAAATTTTATAAAAACCCGACTTCTCAACCGGAGCGTCGCGTCTCAAAATACAACAGTCAATTATCTATTTTCCGTACCGTTTCTGCTTTAAATATTCCCAAGTTTCAGTTTGCTCTTGTTCGTCACCTTCTTCTATCCACTGCTGTGTTAATTCGTTTAATGCAATATGCTGTTGTGTAAGTCGATGATTTTCTTCTTCGGAAGTATCAGGTAATTGACTGTTTTTAGTAACGCTTTCACGAAATAGCCGCATAATTTGCAGCAAATTAGACCAATATTCTTTGGGCGTTGTTTGAATTTCTTCTAATAGTTGTATTATTGATACTTCTGCATTATCATAACTATCTTCTAACTGAGTTTTAATTAATTTTTTTTCTGTCGTCATAATAATTCCCACGTAAATCAGCTAATTAAAGCTTTTATCATATTCTAAATCAATCATTTAAATTATTTTGTAGGGTGTGTTATCGCGGCAGCGTAACGCACCGTAAAACTTAACCCATAAACCTAATATTAAAAACGGTGCGTTAGACGCGAAAACAAATTAATTCGTCACCATCAAAATTATTTTTCGCACCATAACACACCCTACTATTTCATAATACCTTTAACCTTTAACCTTTAACCCGATTCTTCTTCTCAAAATACTGCTGATGCTCATCACTTGCCAACCAATAATCAGAAGCCGGTTTAATCTCCGTCACAACATCTCTTTCATACTTCCCCGAATCCTGTAATTTCTGTTTTGAATTTCTCGCCATTACTTCTTGCTCGGAATTATGAAAAAATATTACAGAACGATATTGTTCTCCTCTATCGGGTCCTTGCCGATTTAAACTTGTAGGATCGTGGATTTTCCAAAACACTTCTAATAATTCATCGTAACTAACAATAGAAGCATCGTATTCAACTTGTGTAACTTCAGCGTGTCCCGTAATTCTAGAAACTACATCAAGATAACAGGGATTTTCAAAATGTCCTCCCATATATCCAACTGTTGTAGAAACAACCCCTTTTAATCTACGAAAAGCAGCTTCTACTCCCCAAAAACAACCCGCACCAAATGTAGCTTTCATATTACTCTCTTCGGTTTAAGTTTACTGATGTAATTTCTTCTTCTACTCCCTACTCCCTACTCCCTACTCCCTGTCTTAGTTAAGATATTAGATTAATTCTTGTAAATCTCTAATAATTAAATCGGGAATTGCCATACTTTGATTAAGTTGTCTACCGCGTCGATTTATCCAAACAGTTGATAATCCCGCTGTTTTTGCTCCACCAACATCGCGCATGATATGGTCGCCAATATATACTATTTTAGAACGCTCTACGTCAAAAAAATCAATTGCTTTATTAAATAGCTTTGTTGAAGGTTTAATCCAACCGTAATCCGAGGAAAAGATAATTATCTCAAATAAATCGCGAATCCCAACTTTATCAAACTCATTTAAAAATATTTCTTTTTTAGACCAGATATTTGAGACAATACCTAAACGATGAGTTTTTCGTAATTGATGTAAAACTTCTATATGCTTTTGAGATATCACTCCAACTTCATGTTTTGCAAAAACTTGCTCTAAGAAATTTAATTCGCTCGCTGATAATTTTACTTGTGGAAGTTTCTCTAAATAACTAAGCACCGAAGGCAAACATTCATAATATGCTGGATTTTTTCCGTTAGCTTTGATTCTTCTAGAAACTGAAATTATAATCTGATTTACTAATTCATCTGTCAGTATTCCGCCCAAACTATGATAAGTAGCTGCAAAATCTTCAGTATTAAAGAAACGATAACCCCCAAACATAAATGTATGCCCTACGTCTAGGAGAATTACATCAAATTTATTTATAAAACTCATTAGTAATCTCTTGAATAATTTAATTAATCATCTTTACAAATAAACTACTCTTTCTCATACTACTAGAGGTAGAATCATGCAGTTGAATATAAGAACTGCTTAATTTTATACAAACTTTCGGTTTTTTATTGGGGTTTTATGGTAAGTAGTGTTTCATTTGAACCGGAAACAACCTTCGAGGTAATCGACGGTGGTATGAATGGCGAATTTGATGGAATCGGGGATAGCGTTTTTCCCGGTAATTTTTTCACCGTCATACTTGGTAGCAGTGGCGAAGCGGCTGAATTTGCGGAATTTGATATCGGTGAATTTTCGGTTGCCGAAGGGGAAACTATTACCAGTGCCAGATTCGATGTCAAAATTACTGGTTTAGAAGTCGGCGGATTGGGCGCTCCTTTTGGCGATAATCCCGATCGCATTGGCGCGTTTGGATATGCTGGTAATGGTATTGCCGATGTTTCAGATTTGGAAGCTGGCGTACTTTTAGATACCGAAGATACTTCCGATCCATCCGTGGGACAACAGCTTTCTTTTGATGTTACCGATTTTGTGCAAAACTTAGTTAAGGATGGCGAATCTTTTGCCGGAATAGGATTACGCGCTTTAGAATTTGGAGGTGTATTGGTAGATCCAACTTCTATAAGTATGCCGACGTTGATAATTGAAACCGCTCCGATCGCGAATAATTTTACTGTAGCAATTGACGATAGCGTTACAACTTCTGAAAATACCGCTATTACTATTCCCGTCGCGAATTTACTCGTCAACGACACATATTCAGACGGTATAACTATTACTGCTGTTAACAACGCGATCGATGGTAGTGTAACTCTAAATGACAACGGTACCACGGATAACAACGACGATACGATAATTTTTACCCCCAATCAAGACTTTAACGGTAACGCTAGCTTTGAATATATAATGAGCGATCGCCTTGGTGGTATCGATGTTGGTTTAGTCGCCGTAACTGTCTTTAATAATATTGATGGTACCAGCGGCAATGATAATTTGAAAGGCACCGATAAAAACGATATAATTCGCGGATTTGAGGGTAATGATTTTCTCTACGGTGGTGACGGGAAAAACCAATTATACGGCAGTATAGGTAATGATGGTCTTTTAGGAGGAAAAGATGAAGATATTCTAATAGGTGGTGAAGGAAATGACTTTCTCAATGGTGATGAGGGTGCAGACACTTTAACTGGTGGTACGGGTGCCGATTATTTTTACCTTGATGGGAATAGTTTGACAAAAGATATAATTACCGACTTCAACTTAGGAGAAAGCGACCGAATTATTACTTACAATAATCTTTTATTCGGCGATTTATCTTTTTCTGGCAACGATATTTTATTTGGAAATACAGTTTTAGCTACTTTAGAAGGATTCGATACTACTTCTCTTAATTCGAGTCATTTTGCTGCAATTTAAGGCAAGAAAATAGAAAAGTTAAGAGTTAAGAGTTAGAAGTTAAGAGTTAGGAATATTAAGTTTACTTGTTTCCGCGATAATAAAATATTTTGCGATTGAATGAGGAACAATATTTTCTGAATCAATTATGAGAGTCTTTGATGTTTAAACTTGTAACTTTTAACTTCAACTCTTAATTCATTTAAAATAAAAAACTAATAAATTCAAAGCTTGAATTATTAATCAAATAAATTAAATTTTACTACCGTAATTATATGTAGCTCTTAAACAAAATTTATACAGCTAAAGCAATATTTTTAACTTAAATGACATCCGAAATTAGTAGGATTATTATTGTAGAAGTATATAGTAATTTTAGTAAGAACTTGTCATATGGAAAATATAGAACAACGTAAACTATTGTCAGCGCTGTGTCATGGATCGATATTTTTTAGCTCTATGATTGTATCTATTGCCATACCGCTTGTAATTTTATTTACCACAGAAGATTCAATTGTAAAGGCTAATGCTAGAGAATCCATAAATTTTTGCATTAACCTTTTCATCTATGGATTAGTCGCCACAATGCTGACTGTAGTTCTGATCGGTTTTATAATTTTACCAATTTTAGTTTTAATCAGTATTGTGATGCCAATTATTGCCCTTGTAAAAGTTTTAGACTCACCAGACGAACCCTACCGCTATCCATTCATCTTTCGTTTAGTTTAGTAAACTATTTATTTTATATAAACAATAAATGTAGAGACGGCGTGCACACTGCAACGTCTTTTGCTTTTGCTGTTAGTCACATAACTGATATACTCTGACAATTAAATACGAATCAGATTTATACTTATAATGAACGGTATCGATCGCCTACAAAATATTCTGAGTAATTCCACAGTTGGTGCTGTATTACCAGCTATATCTCAACTCAACCTTCCCGATTGGTGGTTAGCTGGGGGTGCTTTGCGAAATACAGTTTGGCGTGCGATTTTTGGCGAAAACTGCCAACTGTTTATCAATGACTTCGATATTGCTTTTTTTGACGAAACTGGCGATCGCAATCAAGAATTAGCCGCGAAAACAGCTTTAAATAATATATTTCCAGATTATCTATTTGATATAAAAAATCAAGCTAGCTTTGCTCGATGGCGCTCCGGTAGTAAAACTTACACTAGCACCGAAGACGGGATCAAAAACTGGCTGCACACCACAGCAGCGATAGGCGTGCGTTTAAGCGATCGAGGAGAATGGGAATTTTTTACACCTTATGGATTAGATGATTTATTTAATGGTATTGTTCGTGCAACTCCAGCAAATGTAGATAATCCAGACGCACAACGTAAGGCAGATGGGTATTTGCAGAAATGTCCGTGCTTGCGATCGGTGTGAGGGTGATGGGGTGATGGGGTGATGGGGGGATGGGGTGATGGGGTGATGGGGGGATGGGGTGATGGGGAGATGGGGAGATGGGGTGATGGGGAGATGGGGTGATGGGGTGATGGGGAGATGGGGTGATGGGGAGATGGGGTGATGGGGAGAGAAGACAAGGAGACAAGGAGTTATAAAACCATCTGTAGTGGGAGCAAGATGCTCCCACTACCCAAATCAATCAAAATCCCAACCCTACCCAAATCAATCTAAATCCCAACCCTACCCAAATTAATCAAAATCCCAACCCTACCCAAATTAATCAAAATCCCAACCCTACCCAAATTAATCAAAATCCCAACCCTACCCAAATCAATCTAAACCCCAACCCTACCTAAATTAACGAAACCCCAGCCCTACCCAAATCAATTAAAACCCCAACCCTACCCAAATCAATCTAAACCCGCTCTATAATTACCTATCTCTCTTTACATCTTTCCTCTGCGCTCTCTGCGTCTAGTAAGGTTTTTTAATCGGTAATCTTCTAGAAAATAGTAGTTAAATTCCTAACTATTTATCATCCCCAACGCCCTATCCCCAATTCTTAACCGATCGCTGTTGACTTCAAAATAATTATATGGTACTAATGTACTAAGAGTTCGGTTTTAGATATAAATTTAGCGGTTGGGATTGAGAGATTCCACTTACCTCTGTTAATAGGAGAGCAGAATTTATGAAGTTTAGCAAGGTTGATTTAAGTAACTTATTAGGTGTGTCTCATTCTGATGGATATTTACAGTTATTGCTCGACAGGGGAGACGAGTTAGAGTTTTTGGAGATACCAGCACCAATACAGGCTTATGAGGGATTGCAGGATTTAAATGAATTAATTGCTGAACCTCCACCGCTGCTAGAGGAGGAAGAAACGTTTGGCATGTTACCAGTAGCATCACCAATGGCAAGTGCTATTGGATACGATTCTGAAAATGAGGTGTTGCAAATAGAGTTTAATAGCGGTGCGGTATATCAATTCTCGGATATAGATGAGGATACCTGGGAGGATTTATATGCATCCGAGGCTGTAGGTAGATATTTTAATCAGAATATAAAAGGTAGATACCAGTCTCAACGTATAGATAATTCCTGTTGAATTGCACGTATTAGACAGTATTATTTGAGCGGATATAACGCTTACTCCACAAGAGTTTGAGCTATATCTATTATATTAAAATTTTAAAGTTTCCTGGTGCCACGGCTAATTGCTTTTTTTAAAGCGGTTAGCCTTTACTTATAAGCGAACAGCAAGTGCAAAATTTGTGTAGAGACGTAGCAGTGCTACGTCTCATATAATGTGAAATTGCCAATTCATATTTTGATTTATTAGTGTTAATATACTGAGTAAAAATTAAACCTTATACAATGTTAGAAATTGCGGTTCTTTATTCTTCATTATTAATTGCTCAAACACCGGCTCCATCACAACAATTTTTAGATTTAAAAAGTCAATTAGAAAAATATGGTTTTCAGGTAGCGATTGAATTACCACCCAAGCGGGGAGCTTATGGTTTGTTAAAGGAAAGTAATAAAAAAATATGGATTAATCCAGTAGTTTTTGAATTAAACATTGCAACTCCAACTTTAATTCATGAATCCGTTCACGCAGCCCAAGTTTGTGCGGGTAAAGGAAAAATCAGAGCTTTGGGTTTGAAAATTCAACCAATTGCCAATGCTCGACGGCTTTTTCTACGATATAAAGATACTCATAGACAAGATTTGGAAAGAGAAGCTTATGCTGTACAAACTCAATCTAATAGTTTTGAATTAGCGAAAAATCTGCTGATGAAACATTGTGGAAAATAAGGGAATTGGGATACGCCCGCACGCTCCGCGTGAATGGTAATTGGTAATTGGTAATAGGTAAGTAAGTCGGCATGAATAAATATAGTTGTGTTTTTCATTCCGACGAGGTATTCGGTTGCATTCACCCGGAGGGTGCGGCTCATCCCAGTCATTTCAGCTTTTTTACCTTTAAATTATTGCTGTGATTGGGAAATATTTAAAAGTAATAGCTATAAAATTCAAGATTGCAAAATGGATTTAGATAATTGGGTAAATATTGCTAAAGAAGTAGGAGCTATAGGTGAAGATGGTTACGAATTTAGTTCTAGTCAAATGGCTCGCGAAGCAATAGAAATTCTTCTTGGAAAAGACAATTTAAAAGAAGCTGTTAGATATTACGTAGCACATAAACCAGAAAGGGAATTACTTAGAAGTGTGCTTTGGCAATTACATCCTTATAGCGCAATGGAAGAATGCTATAGAATTTTCAAAGAATCTAACAATTTAGATGAAAAAATCGATGCTATTGAATTACTTCGTGTTGTTGCAGATAAACGTGTATTGAAATGGGTTCCCGAATTTTTGGAACATGAAAATCCCGGTATTCAAAATTGGGGAATTGGAATAATAGATCAACTACTTTTTTCTCATCTTTGTGATGATGAAGATGTTGTTGAGATATTAGATAAAGCAAGAAATCATTCTAGTCAATATGTGAGAGATAAAGCTGAATTGATGTATTTAATGTTGGAAGATTGAGAAGAGGTTAATTGATAACAAATTATTCTTATAAATTCAACGTTAACAAAGTTTATGAATTTGCTAAAAGATATAGTTTTGATGGGATAAAAATGATATATAGTCCTATTTATAGGACTTTCGCTATTAGCTTGGGGTTTGCAACCTCAAGCGGTGTTGATAATTATGCAAAAAGTCAATGTAGACTACTTGTATTTAGTTTTTTGAGAATAATATGAGCATCACAGCTACTTACAGACGTGTTACACCACAGGAGTTTGTAAAGCTTCACAATAAGTCTTTTTCCCATATCTTGATTTCAGAAATTTATGGGAATATAAGTAAAGCAGAATTAATTTCAAATTTATGACCCTAACAGAGCTATTCCCAACTTTGAAAAAATTACCTCGTGTAGATAAATTAAAGGTCATGCAGTTTTTAATTGCAGAACTGGCTTCTGATTCGGAACCAAGTTTACAACCGGGAGCAACTTATCTAATTTCCTCACCCCTCAATCACGAAGCTGCTCATAAACTGGCTCAACTTCTGGAATCCGAGCGGAATCAAGCCTAATGAATGACGCTCCCAAGTTTGATCGGCGATAATTTACATGGAGTCATGCAAGTAGCAGCAGACTGATAATGACCGAATTACTCCAACAGGCGATCGCCAAGTTAAAATCTCTTTCCACTCTATGAACAAAATGCGATCGCAAAAATGATTTTAGAAGAACTCGAAGATGAACGTAAATGGGATGAGTCATTTGCTCGTTCCCCCGAACTATTGGCTAAACTTGCAGTCGAGGCAATGGCAGAACCGGAGCGCAGGTAAAATTCAGAAATTAAATCTAGAAACCAAGTTGTTGCTGCGATCGTTCACCCGCGCTTTGCCTTCGCTATAATTTTGTTTAAGCTGAAGAGGTAAATTAATATGTCAAATCTTGAGCAAATTGAAGCAGCAATACTTACACTTTCGTCAGATGAATTTCAGCGTTTTAGGCAGTGGTTTTTTGATTTGGATTATCAACGTTGGGATGATCGGTTAGAAAAAGATGTTGCACAAGGAAAGTTGGAAGCTTTAGCAGAGGAAGCCATTGCTGATTTTGAAGCTGGGCACTATCGACAAATGTAATGCACTACACTATACGTCGTTTTTGGAAATGTTATGACGCTTTACCTGAAAGCGTACAAAAGAATGCTGATGAGTGCTATGAATTACTTAAACAAGATCCGTCTCACCCATCGTTACATTTTAAAAAGATTGGGAAGAAGTACTGGTCAGTTCGAGCTGGGTTAGATTATCGAGCTTTGGGAGTTGAAAGTGAAAATGGTATCTTATGGTTCTGGATTGGTTCTCATGCAGAGTATGACAAACTCCTAAATTAGTTGTAAAACTGCAAGCTGAAAATCTAACTTTACCTAATATCAACCAAGCCCACCCCCATCAACGCTAAACTCACCCCCAGAAACATAAGAAGCATGATTAGAAGCCAACCACATCACCAAATTTGCAACTTCTTCAGGTTGTCCGGCACGTTTCATAGGATAGGATGAAACAAGTTCTTCCTCAGTAACTTCCCATTGTTGCTTGACGCGATCGAGCATGGGAGTATCAATAGCCCCAGGCAGTACGGCATTAATACGAATATTTTTACCATATTCTTGAGCCGCCATTTTAGTCATGTGAATCACTGCGGCTTTACTGGCTCCATAACCAACGATGTTAGGAAAAGCACGCTTACCGCCGATGCTTGCCATGTTGATTATTGCACCGCTTCCGGCTTTGAGCATATAGGGAATTTCGTATTTCATTCCCAGAAAAACACCGCGAGCGTTGGTATTGATCAAATCGTCGAATTCTTCAATTTTTGTGTCGGCGATCGCTTGCGGTGGATAATCAACTCCAGCATTGTTAAAAGCAATATCCAAACGACCATATTTAGCAACGCAACCATCGACAAAAGCTTTTACTTCTGCGGCTTTGCGAACGTCTGCACGCATATAGGTTGCTTCTCCACCAGAGGCGCGGATTTGTTGCTCTACCTGCTTTCCCAAATTCTCACGACGACCGCAGAAAAAGACTTTCGCGCCCTGTTGGGCAAAGGAAGCGGCTGTTACTTTACCTATGCCGGAGGTTGCTCCGGTAATTAAAACTACTTTGTTCGCAAACCGAGCTTGTGGATTTACTTTGTTAGATTGTGGCGTAACGGGTTTATCATCGGCATTTGCAACGCTTTTTGTATAAATTGACCCTGCTGCGATACCTGCGGCTCCTAAGCCAGTTAAAATTCGGCGACGATTAGTCATGATTAAAGTTGATTCCTTATATGTCTATATTCTTGAGAAGAGATGTATGTAGAACTCAAGAAAATCTATCGTGTTGATTGTAAACAATTTGCAACCTCCAAAACCGCTTGTTTAACGGTGTTATCTTGGTTGTTTCTGGGTTGTTTCGTTTGTTAAATCCAATTTAAGAAAATTACCGTTGAAACTAAAGCCCGATTCTTGCGCTGTTATATCAAAATCTTGCTGTGATTTTTAATTATCAAGTACGATCGCGCAACAATTAAATTAAAAAACCGCAAAATTAAGAAGAATTACTGATTTTATATTGCTTATCGTTTGTTTTCAATAGTTTCATCAACTTTACTAAATGAATAATCGCTAAGGTGAGGTTATGCTAGTGACGCAAGCTATTTATATAAAAGATTTTCAGCCTTGCCGATAGTCATAAATATATATATATAGAAAGGAATGAATATAAAAAAAAAGCTTTTAAAATCAGTTATTTTAATCGCACTGGGAATCACCACGGCATTATCAATTACAATATTTTCTCCTGTATCGGCGCAGGAGAACATTAAATCGATATTTCAAACTTCTTTAATTGCCAAAAACGCAGCTAGCAATGCTCAAATGCAATTTGAACAAGGTAAAATCCTGTTTGAAGCAGCGCAATTTGCTAAAGCCGCTGAAGTTTGGCAAGATGCTGCTGCTGGTTTTGAACGCCAGGGAGATAAAATTAATCAAGGTTGGAGTCTAAGTCTTGTTTCCTTAGCTTTGCAAAACTTGGGAGAATTAGAAAAAGCCCAAACTGCGATCGATAATAGTTTGCAAATCCTAAAAAACCAAAAAGGTAATACTGAAGTTTTAGCAGTTGCTTTCAACACTCAAGGAAGCTTGAAAATTAAAATGGGGCAAGCAAACGATGCCCTAGAAGCTTGGAAATCGGCAGAAAATATCTATACTAAACTTAATGATAAACCGGGAAAAATAGGTACTCAAATTAACCAAGCCCAAGCATTACAAGCAATGGGATTTTATCGGCGATCGCTTAATTTGTTAGAGTCAATAAATCAATACTTACTTACAAAACCAGATTCTCAATTAAAGATTCAAGGTTTGCAAAGTTTGGGAGTAGCTTTACAACTGGTGGGAGATTTACATAAATCAGAAGAAGTGTTAAAGCAAAGTTTAGCCATTTCTCAACGCCTTTCTCTCGATACCAGCGATATTTTATTTAGTTTGGGAAACACCGCTAGAGATTTAAAGCAAACACAAGCAGCTTTTAATTACTATCAGCAAGCAGCAGCACAAACAAGTAATCCATCAGTAAGAGTTGAAGCCCGACTCAACCAGCTTAGTTTATATATCGAGCAGTCGCAATGGCAGCAAGCCTTTAATTTATTACCACAAATTCAATCTCAGTTAGATAAACTTTCTCCCAGTCGTAGCTCGATTTATGCTAGCGTCAACTTTGGTAAAAGTCTTACTATTTTAATCCAGGCACCGGGCGCTAAACCTTCACTAAATCAACAAGCAGCGAGAATTCTAGCCCGTGCGGTAAAACAAGCAGAAAATCTTCAAGATTTACGCGCTCAAGCATATGCTTTAACTCAATTAGGCTGCTTATACCAACAAACAAATCAATTAAGCGAAGCCTTAAACCTTTCCCGACAAGCTTTACGAATAGCCGAAAATATAAACGCTTCCGACATAACTTATCAAGCAGCTTGGGAAGTAGGGCGGATTCTTAAAATTCAAGGAAAAATTACTGAAGCGATCGCCGCTTACGATTCCTCAATTAAAATTCTCAACACTTTGCGTACTGACTTAGTAGCAATCAACCGAGACGTACAATTCGACTTTCAAGAAAGTGTAGAACCAGTTTACCGCGAATTCGTAGACTTATTATTACAGCCCGATTCCGTTATCTCTCAAAAAAATCTAAAACTTGCCCGCAAAACCCTCGAAGCACTGCAACTAGCCGAATTAGATAACTTCTTCCGCGAAGCTTGTCTGGATGCAAAACCAGAACAAATCGATCGAATCGACAAGAGTGCAGCAGTAATTTACCCGATTATTTTAGATAACCGAATAGAGGTAATTGCATCAATTCCCGGTAAACCCCTAACTAACTACAACACTTATTTACCCGCATCAAAAATAGAAGAGACAATCAAGAAATTACGATTTTCTTTAAACCCCGCTTACTCAGGGCAAGAAAGATTAAAAGTATATCAGCAAGCATACGAATGGTTAATTAAACCAATAGAAATAGACTTAGCAGCAAACAATATTAAAACCTTAGCATTCGTATTAGATGGTTCCATGCGAAACATCCCGATGGCTGCTTTACACGATGGCAAACAATACCTTATAGAAAAATATAGCGTTGCCCTATCACCGGGATTGCAGCTAATGCAAGCGCGAAAATTAAAAAGCGAAAACCTCCACGCAATTACAGCAGGATTAAGCGAAGCCCGTCAAGGATTCAAAGCCCTACCCGGTGTAAAATTAGAAGTAAAACAAATATCGAACCAAGTAAAGTCAAAATTACTTTTCAACGAAAACTTTACCGACAAAAACTTAGCAAAAAGCATAAAAACAACACCATTTTCAATCTTACATTTAGCCACTCACGGACAATTTAGCAGCAACTCCGAAGAAACTTTTATACTTACCTGGGATGGAAAAATGAACGTCAAACAATTAAGCGAATTTCTCCGCTTTCGAGACGTGTCTGAATCCGAACCAGTAGAATTAATCGTACTCAGCGCCTGTCAGACAGCAAAAGGTGACAAACGAGCCATCTTAGGATTAGCAGGTGTAGCAGTTCGTTCCGGCGCACGCAGCACTTTAGCTACATTGTGGGCAGTAAAAGACGAATCCACAGCCCAATTTATGGCTGAATTTTACAAACAACTGAGCAAACCGGGAATAAGTAAAGCCGAAGCCTTACGTCAAACTCAACTAACCTTTTTAAAACACAAAAATTTCACCCATCCCTTTTACTGGGCACCTTTTATTTTAGTTGGGAATTGGATTTGACAGTTAGGAGTGAGGAGTTAGGAGTTAAAAGTTAGGAGTTAAAAGTTAGGAGTGAGGAGTGAAGAGTTAGGAGTGAGGAGTTACCAGTTAGGAGTTACCAGTTAGGAGTTAGGAGTTACCAGTTAGGAGTTACCAGTTACCAGTTACCAGTTAGGAGTTAGGAGTGAGGAATTGTAATAGGTAATGAATAGGTAATGGTAGTGCGAGCATCTTGCTCGCTGGTCGTCCGTCGTATTAGCGAGCAAGATGCTCGCACTACTTTCTCCTTGTCTTCTTGTCTCCTTGTCTTCTTGTCTCCTTGTCTTCTTGTCTCCTTGTCTCCTTGTCTCCTTGTCTCCTTGTCTTCTTGTCTCCTTGTCTTCTTGTCTTCTTGTCTCCTTGTCTCCCCATCCCCCCATCTCCCCATCCCCCATCCCCCCATCTCCCCATCACCCCCTCTCCCTCTTGGGTATTAGCAGCCATAAGAAATAAGGTGTGCCAATCAGTGCGGTGACTAATCCGGAGGGGATTTCTTTTGGTGCTAAAATTACCCTTCCTAATGTGTCTGCTAAGGTGACTAAAATTGCGCCTAAAATCGCTGTTAGCGGTACTAATTGACGGTGGCGATCGCCGATTGTCAATCTTGCTGCATGGGGAGCTATCAAGCCTACAAAGCTGATGGTTCCTACTGTTGATACTGCTGCACCGGCTAAAGCAACGGCTACTGTCACGCAGACTGCGCGGGCTGTTTGCAGTCGCATTCCCAAGGTACGGGGTAAGTCTTCCCCTAATGCCATCAGGTCAATTTTACGGGCAATTACCCACGCTACTGGTAACAAAATTAAAGGAAATATAATTAGTCGTCCGACTTCATCCCACTGACGAGCGTAGGTACTTCCAGATAACCAAACTAAGGCTTGTGCTACTCGCAATTTGGCGCTGACTATCATTAAGTTAATACCCGCAGCGCAAAACGCCGAAACTGCAATACCTACTAAAGCCAATCGTGTCGGTACTATTCCCCCTTGCCAAGCCGCTAAATATACAATACCGAAAGCTGCAAATGCACCGATAAAAGCTGCTATCGGCACCGCTTCTACTGGGGCATTAGGGATAACAATCATTACTAATAAAGCGGCAAAGCCAGCACCGGAAGTAATGCCGATAATCTCCGGTCCGGCAAGGGGATTTCTGACTACTCCCTGTAATAACAAACCACTTACTGCTAATGCCGATCCTGCTAGAGAAGCAACTAAAAGACGCGGTAAGCGAAGTTGAAATAAAACTCTTTGAGCTAAAGTATTTCCACTACCTTGAAATGTATCGATTATTTGAATCAAACTAAAGTTAATATTGCCAAATAATAAACCGAAAACTAAAGCAATTATCAAACAAAAAAATGCCGTTAATAATACAGCTGAATAGGAAAAAGCTGTTTTTGATTTCATTTTGAAACTACTTTGATTTCCATTACTCTTACTTAGTATTTGGTGGGAACGAGCCAACCAAATTAAAAATGGCGCACCAATCAAAGCAGTAATACTACCGGCTGGTAATTCACTCAAATTAGTTGTCATCATCATTGCTACGGTATCCGCAGCTAACAGCATGACTGCACCCCAAATAGCAGTTAAAGGTAGTAATAAAAAATGTTTTCGACATCCCATTAATTTCACCAAATGGGGAGCAACTAAACCAACAAAACCGATCGCACCTACCACACTCACCGCTACAGATGCCAAAAACACAGCCACCAAAGTAGAAAACAGACGATTCAACTGCACTCTGGCACCAAGAGCAACCGCTAAATCATCTCCCAATAACAAAACATCTAACTGCTTTGCCATAATAATTGCAATTATCATTCCAATTAATATCCTTGGGGCTGCATAAATCGTACTATCCCAATTCGTTTGTACTAAAGAACCAGCACCCCAGAAAAATAAATCGCGGGTTTCATTTTCGTAAAATAGCTGCAAAGCTGCGGTTAAAGATGCCAATGTGAGAGAAACCGCTACACCCGCAAGAGTTAGCCGAATCGGCGTTATCTCCCCAGCAGCAGCAATGGCATATACTAAAAAAGCCGCTAGCAACCCACCTACAAATGCTACCAATACGGGTGAGAGTGCGAATAACTTTGGAGCAAAAATCACCGTAGCTGTTACTGTTAGATAAGCACCCGCATTTACTCCCAAAGTTGCTGGAGAAGCCAAAGGGTTACGAGTCACGGTTTGTAATAACGCTCCCGCTATTCCCAAAGCCGCACCTACGATTACAGTAATAGTTGCACGGGGTAAACGTAGATAGCGGACAATGTTATCGGCATTGCTATTATTGGGTAAGAAAATTGCCTTAATTACTGCATTAAAACTTAATTCCGCCTGCCCTTGGGTAATATGAATAAAAAATAATAGAAACAAGAAAGTTATTCCTACAAATAAAACTATAAAATAATTTTCTTTTAATTGAATAAATTTAGAATGAGACATATTCAAAATGCCAATAAAAAATGATAAATAGTGATAAGTTTCTTTATTTACTTTCCTCTCTCAAAAAATCTATTTCTCTGTGATTATCCTCTCTGCGGTTTTTTAAATCAGCAATTGTCCGAGCAAAAGAAAACATATAAAAAAACTCTCATTAATTCATCTTCTCCTCAAAAGCATTTACTATGTTATTAACCAAATTTTCTGCTGACAAAGGACCACCAAACACCCAAGCATCTGATGGAATCGGATAAAGCCGTTTTTCTCGCACAAACTTTAAACCTTTCCACACCGGATTATTTTGTAATTGCTGCCAATAGATATTGTTATCTGTAGTAATATAAATAAAGTTCGCTGCTTCTACTTTTGGTAATGCCTCTATCCAAACTGTATTAAATCCAAATGGTTCAAGTTTACCTTGCCAAGCATTCTCTAAACCAATTTTATTGATAATTTGTACTGCCATTGCATTATCTGTAAATAACCGCAGCTGCGGCGCACTATCGCTAAATTGACCTAAAATAAATTTGTTATTTACTATTTTTAAATCGCTAATTTGTTTCTCAGCTTGTGTAAAAGTAGCCTGCATTTTTTCTAATACCCCTCTTCCTTGTTCCTCACGCTTCATAGTGTCAGCAATTTTGATAAATGTCTGCTGCATTTCTTGTAAATGACTTACACTATCTGCTGACGGATAAGGATTAAATAACAAAGTTGGAGCTATAGAATTAAGCGTGTCGTAAATTACTTGATGCCGCAATTCCACACCGATAATTAAATCGGGTTCTAATTGAGCGATCGCCTCTAAATTTGGCTCGGCTCGCGTCCCTACATCTACGACAGATGCTGCTAATTGAGGCTGTATATTGACAAATTTTTGATAACCTTCAATATCTGCTACCCCAACGGGCTGAATTCCCAAAGCCAGCAAATCTTCTACATATACCCATCCTAAAGCGACAACGCGAGAGGGTGTTTTTGCTGAGATAGATTTGTCTGTTGGGGAAACAGCAGAATTATTGGAATTATTTCCACAAGCAACAGTGAAAGCTGACATCATCAACGCAGTCAGAAAAAAGCGCCTACTGTATTTATTCATGCCGCTTTCCTCACTGTCGCTAATCCCCAATCGCAGGGTAAACAAGTTGGATAACCGTTGATGGGATGGGGTATCACTGTCATTTCTACATCAAATACTTGCTGAATATTGCTGGTTGTCATCACCTCTTGAGGACTTCCACTAGCAACTACCTTCCCTTGGGAAATCATAATTAAGTTATCGCTATAAGCCGCAGCTTGGTTTAAATCGTGTAGCACCCATCCCACAGTAATTCCATGTTCTTTATTTAACTGTCTTACTAAAGCTAAAACATCCAATTGATGGCGGATATCTAAAAATGTTGTTGGTTCATCAAGCAATAATACGCGGGTTTGTTGGGCGATCGCCATTGCAATCCAAGCTCGCTGACGCTCTCCCCCGGAAAGGGTATCAACAGCCCTTGAGGCAAGGTTTTCCAGTCCTGTCACTTCCAATGCCCACTCTATCGCCGTGATATCTTTTGAGGAGAATCCCCCCAGTAAATTTTGATGGGGATAGCGTCCGTAACCGATCAATTCCTTAACGGTCACTGCTGGTGGAACCTCTGATGATTGAGGTAGCATTGCTAACTGTCGCGCTAACTGTTTTGTCGGCATTTTAGCAATATTGCGACCGTTGATATAAACTGCACCCCGATTTGGTTGCAACAATCTAGCTAGAGTCCGCAATACCGTACTTTTTCCCGAACCATTGGGTCCCAACAAAGCCGTTATTTCACCCTCATGGAGTGTGATGGAGAAGTCAGAAACAACGATTGTGCGATCGTAAGCAATTTTTAGGTCATGAGCATCAATTGCTACCAATTTCTAACCTCCTGAAACTTAATGAGATTTTTTAGCAATTATTAATTAGTTTATAAGGTCGTAACGAAGAATACAATATGAATATAGAACCTACTCTGACGCTCATTGAATTTGCTCACCAATCCACTGAATATCTCACGCTTAAAGTTCTTCCTCTAGCTGCACTATAAGAGCTATTACTTGCTTGTAATTGAGAAACCACGGGGAAATATTGATTATCTAAAAGATTTTCAACGCCAATTTGCAATGTCCCAGCACCCATTTGTATGCTGCTGATATAGTCTAATACGAAATAGCTGTCTACAGGTCTTCTACCAAAACTGGTATTATCTGCAAACAAGTCTCGGTTTCCTGAAAATAATGCTTGCAGACGATTGCTCCATCCTGGTAAAGTTTCATTTTCTACATAAGCTGTCAGCTTTAATGGTGGGATTCTAAATCCATCCAAAGCAGTGTAATTACCATCGTCGTTAATATCGATTTCACCACCAGTTAATGTAAGAGTTCCACCCAAAGCAAAACTCGGACTTGGTTTTACGTCTATAGCTGCTTCCACACCATATATTCTTTCCGGTGCGCGGATAACTGTTCCTGGGGCTGTGAAGGTTGTACCTAATTCTGATTCGTTGTAGAAAGCCGATAAGGATGCTTGAACTTTATTCCATCTACCACGCAAGCCGATTTCGTAATTGTCTACTTTTTGAGGTTCCGGACTTAAGGATTCTACAGAAAAACCTGGTGGTGCGTTGCGGAGTGCTAAACCAATATCTGAGAGGGAGAATCCTTGAGAAAAGTTAGCAAATACACTTACGTTGTCCGTAACTGAGTATACTGCTCCGACGTTAAATAGAGTTGCATCAAAATCAAGGTCGCCACCTTCTATATTTACATCGGGATTGGCTAAAGTACTAAAATCATTGACGCTGACATCGGAGTTTTCGTAACGAACACCACCGTTTAAAACTAGTTTTTCACCGAGATTCAAATTTAACTGAGCGAATATTCCCAGACTGCTTAAATCTAGAGGTGGAACCCAAGTGCGATCGCCATTTTTTCTTAAAACCAATCCTCCACTTGAATCAAAGACATCTCTATCAAAAGTAGAAACAATCTGGGATGTTTCTTCCTTGAAATAATCTGCACCCCAGAGTAATTTGGCTTTTTCCCCATCAAATAAAGGAGTTTCAATCTGCAAACGTCCCCCGTATTTCTCCGAATCTACTTCTGATTGAATGATTTCGTTACCCAAACTAGCGAATGCACGACCATCAAAAGGGAAGAATCTGGTGAGATAATTTCGATAATATGCTTGAGCCTGGACTTTACTATTTAATAGATTGTCATGATTGTACTGTAAATTTAACAGCGTATTTTCGTTACCTGGAAGTTCGTCTAAACTCAATCCTTCGATAGCGCGAGCCTTTTGTCTACCCTCTATGGTATTAACACTTGGGTCGCTAGCAATATCTGTATCTTGCTTTTCGTCGAAGCGGTTAAATGTCAGTTGCAGTCGTTGATAATCGTCAAGATCGACACCTAATTTTCCGAATAAATTAATACTGCGAGCATCCGCGAAACCACCTTGACCGTTGGGATCGGTAGGAATTTTGTCTCCTTCCGCATCGTAATAAACGCCGGTATTCGTAAATGAAATATTGCCAGTAAAATCAACTTTACCCTCGTTGACAGAAATTGTATGCTGTAAATTTGTGCCGAAACTATCTTCTTCTAATTCTCCCAAAGCAGCATTTACACCGAACTCTGTTTTTGAAGTCAATCTATCTGTATCGGCACGTTTAGTAATAATATTGATGACACCACCTGTTGCACCATCACCATAAATCGCACTCGGACCTCTGACAACTTCCACACGTTCGATTGCAGAAGGGTCAATTGTTTTCAAATCTCGGAAAGCATTGCGACTTGTAGACTGAGGAACCCCATCAATTAAAACTAAAGTATTGCGTCCCCGCAAAGATAATCCAAAAGTACTACCGCTTTGAGTGGGAGGAGCTAAACCGGGTACCGATTTCCCAAGAATTTCGATTAAATTACGCGATAATCTAGTTTGCTGTTCGACTTCCGAGCGATCGATTACGGTGATAGAACGGGGTACCTTTTGAATATCTTGTTCGGTTCGAGTTGCAGTTACTACCAGTTCAATTGGTTGATTATTATCTTCCTCTGTTTGAGTGGTAGGTTTTTCTGGTGTTTGTGATTCCTGCGGTGGTGGAGTTGCTGCGGGTTGTTCTGGTGTTTGAGCCGTAGATGCTGTTGGCTTTAAACCAAAAATCAAACCCGTACTGCTATCAAATAAATCAACTTGTGGTGAAGCTGTTTCTCCGGTTACTTTTACTTGAACAGTATTAGCATCTTTATTAATTACTTTTATCTCGCTAATTCCCTGTATCGGTTTTGATTTCATAAACGCATTTCCTTCAGATACGCTGAGTTGAGCGTTGGGAATTTCTGCAATAAAATCATTTCCCTGACTGCGATTTACAACCTGTAAACTTCGAGCAGAAGTTGTTTCTAAAATTATTTCTATACCCTTATCCGTTTGATTTAATCTGACCCCAGTTACTTTAATTAATTGCGTTGCATTATCATTTGCAGGAGGTGAAGATTGTGCGAATTTGCGAGAATTGTTTTCGGTAAATTCTTCAGAGGCTAAAGCAAGATTATTTCCCAAAACTCCCATCAAACTAGTAAATATAATAATTTTCAGCAATTGGTGTAATTTCATTCTTTCCTCACAAAATGAATAAAATATAGAAGTGTTTGAGAGCAGTTGCATACCTCCGATTAAATTGGGTTTGGCTAATTACTTATATATGGCTGAGGTAACAGTAATTTTTATTACCCATCAATTAAGAATTATTTGCAATTATTAAAAATAACATTACACTGTTATTAGGCTTGAAGTCTTATTCCAGACGGACTATTTTTTATTCCAAAGGTACTTTTTATCTTTTGTTGTAGCAAACTGAGTTCGCGGACAAATACCGAATTTTTTGCGAAAAGCCGCACTAAAGGATGGTAAACTCGCATAACCAACGTTATGAGCAACTTGAGTTACGCTCATTTGAGTATCCGTCAGTAACAGTCTGGCTTGCTCCATGCGGTATTCGTGCAAATATCCAAAAGCAGTAGTTCCAAAACAAGCACGAAATCCTTGCTTGAGTTTGCGCTGATTTAAACCAACTTTGCGAGCTAATTCTGGTAAAGAAGGCGGATTATCAAATCGAGCGCGTAAAATTTCTTTAGCGTGGTGAATTCGTTCAATATCATTTGCTTGAATACAAGAGCTTGAACAATGTTGGGAATTATTTTCATAAAGCACTTCTTGCAAACGCATAGCAATTAGTTCTAACGCTTTAGCTTCTAAGTAAATTTGTCGAGTCGCACCTTGATAGGGACAATTTAAAATTTGATGCAAACAAACTTGCATTTTAGGTGTTGTTTTGCCGGAATTAAAATAAAAAATTTCATCTTTACCTTCCAAAAGCTGATTCAATTGAGAAGGCGTTTTTTGATTATAATCGTTTAAATAACTCCCTAAAATTGATGGTTCAATATGTATATCAATCTTGAGAATTGGAGAATTAGCAGACCATTCTTGAGTTCCATTTAAACAAGGTCCGATCGCGAAAAAGTTTTCTCCCGCTTGATGATATTTTCCATCTACTAGCTGACGCTTTCCTTGGAGATGAAAAGCAAATTCAGGTAAAAATTTTTGAGAATAAATTGTTTCAACAATATTATCTATAAATTTTAACTCGTGAATATAAATAGATATACCAGAGCGCAGAAAAATTTGTCGTTGATAACCCGTTCCCAAATTATTAGAAAAACTCCAAATGCGTTCGTGCTTATTTAAAGATTGCTGCTTATCTTCTTGCCAAAGCTCTTGCCAATTATGACTTGAAACAGTAATTGTCATATGATTTTTATATATTCGGATATTATATAATCTTTTAAGACTTACGCAATTGTCTGGTGAACCCGGTTGGTGCGTGACACTAAAAACATTATTACTACGTTCAGAATTTCTATAAGTGTCACAGCACCCTACAAAAATATGTCGCAATATACGTAATTAATTAGTTAAAAAAACAAAGTTAAAAACCAAAATTGATTGAATCAATCCCGACGAGTGGCGATCGCCAAACTAGCACCTTTAACCAATCGCACTTTATCCATCACCGCGACTATTTTCCCATGATTCACCCCTTCGTCTGCATTCAAAACCACCATTAAAGGTTGTTCGGGTTTGACTTTTGCTTTTACCCCAGCTTCTAACTTATCCAAAGTAATCGGCTGTTTATTCAAAAATATTTCACCAGCCTTATCTACTGTTAGCGTGACTCGTGCTGGTTGAGTCGCTTTTTTAGCCGAAGATGCTTGAGGTAAATTGACTGGTAATCCTTCTTGACGAGTTAAAAACAGAGTTGACATCACAAAAAAGGTCAAAATTGCGAATATAACGTCAATCATCGGCACAATATTAATTTGTGCTGGTACATCCGCTTCATCTGGTAGACGCATAATTTTTCATTCCTCGTTCGTAATGACGACGGTAAAGTAATTCCAACTCTCCACCGTATTCTTGAATTAATGCCATTTGTCTTTGGTACATGGCTCGAAATGTATTAGCAAACATCAGCGTGAAAATCGCTACAACTAATCCCGCAGCCGTGGAAACCAGCGCTTCACTAATACCACCAGTTACATTCGCTGTTTGAGAACCTCCAACATCACCAAGATTCAGAGAAGCGAAAGAACCAATTAATCCTAAAACCGTACCCAAAAGACCTAGCAGTGGTGCGAGGGAAATAATAGTATCAAATATATTTTGGAAGCGCTTGAGTAAAGGTATCTCAGCTTGGGCTTCACTTTCCAATGCCAAACGAAACTCTTCCGGAGTCGGCTCTTCTAGTTCCAAAGCTGTGAGAAACATCCGCGCAATAGGCAAATCTGCATTCTTCCGCAATCCATCAATTGCACCGACGACATTATCCCGACGATAGAGATTTAAGACATCTCGCACTACTCTAGTCTGACGATTATTTATTTTCAGCCAAAAGCTTATCCTTTCGACAATCAGCCCCAAAGCCAATACCGAAAACCCCAGCAGCGGTATCATGACTACGCCACCTGCCGAGAATAGATTATTTATTCCCATTTATAATTCTCAAGTGCATTAATGAAAGTAATTACTAATGCCTACACAGGTAGATCATAGTAGTTATCAAATTAACTTAGAACAAATGAGAATATATGTCAATCATTTCAAAGTATTAAAAATCAACAATAATTAAGTCTAAAGGTATTTTCACTTTTTATAGAAGCGTGCTGTGCGGCTATTATCAAAAATATCCTGAATCTTGAAAAACGTAAAATCAATACTTTCACCGCTTTTACTAGAACAAAGGTATTTATTGCAGCAATGTAATTCCAACTTCAAATTAAAGGTATCTGTAAGTTGATAATTGCAACAAATTATTAAGTAATTATCAGGAAAAATTGATTGACTTTTACGATTAATTCTTTTAAAATTACCAATTAATGCAAATCTATATCAATAACTTTTAAACTATGAGCTTTTCAAGTACCGCGCTACAGGAGCGACATAAACAATTAAAAGCTCTGAGAATTTTTCTAGCGTGCAGTTTATTAGGCTCGCTTATATTTCATCTAGTGTTGTTAGCTTCCGGTATTGGAAAATATTTATTAAATAGGGTGCCTGAAGTTGAGGATGAACCAGTTGAAATAACTCTCCTCGATACTCCCATAGAAGAAATTGAACCGAAAGAAGAAGTAAAAGCAAAGCCGAAACCAGAACCGAAAAAGATAGAGCCGAAACTAGAAAAACCAGAACCGAAACCAGAGCCGAAACCACAGATAAAACAACCCGACTTAGACACCACACCGAGCCAGTCTCGAATTAGTGGTGGAAGTCCTTTCTCGTCTTTATCCCAACCGATACCGACACAAAGTAGAATCACTCCTCAAGCACCACCTATTGTAAAACAGCCGATTCCGAAACCAGACTTTAAACCATTCAAACAATTTGAAGAACCATTATCGCCTGCTTTACCTTCTGCTCCGACCGTCGCAGTAAGGGAAAAGCCAATTATTCCAGAGCAAAAGCCAGAACCGAAACCGCAACCAAAACCAGAAAAGCCCGAACCCATTGTTAAAAACGATATTCCTAAACCGAAACCAGATACTAGAACACCACGAGAATTTTCAACTCCTGTCGAACCACCGAAACCAACTCAAGAATCTTCGCAAGAGTTAAAAGATTTGCTCGCACAACAAAGAGATTCTATTCGTACACCACGAGAATTTTCGACTCCCGTTACTCCTCCGACAGAACCACCAGCACAGCAAACAGAAGCTGACGAAGATTTAAAAAAGTTGCTCGCTCAAGAAAGAGATTCGAGAAGAACAAATCCGGTGACTCCTCCGATAGAACCACCAGCAACAACTCAAACTGACGAGGGTTTGAAACGGCAGCGAACACAAGAAAGGAACTCTAAAAGAACAGCGCGGAGTTTTTCAAATCCCGTGACTCCTCCGATAGAACCACCAGCCACAACTCAACAAGATAGTGGAGAGTTGAGAGATACTCTTTCAGGAATTAGGGAAAGCCGAGATACCAATATTAGTAGCAATAATACAGCACCATCTTTACCCGATACTTCCAATATTGGCGAAAGTAGCGATAATGCTCCCAGAAGAAGACGGCGAAGTTTTGGAGGTAATGTTGCATCGGCACCTACCAACACTACCGATACTGGAACTGGTAACGGCTTGGGTAACGGTGCGGGTGATTCAGTTGGAGACGGAAGCGCTGCTTGTGTTAGATGCGATCGAAGTTATCCATCATGGGCAAAAAATAGAGGAGTTGAAGGAAGTATAACGGTATCTGTTGATGCTGATGCTCAAGGTAATGTTACTGATGTGCAGTTGCTTAGCGGTAGCGGAAACAGCAGATTAGATGATTATCATTTGAAAATGGCGCGTAAATGGAAACTTAAAAGTAGTTCTAATGGCAGACAAGGGGTAACGATTATTACGAGATATGAGCTTCAGTAAAGGTAATCAAGATTCCAAATGATTTTAATCAAAAGGTATTGGGCAAGAAAGAAAGCATACAAAGCAATTTGAAATTTACTTCCCACATACAGCATATTTCATCTTTATGAGGCACATTTGCACGGGCAAGGATGCCCATCCCACAAGTTTTCTATAATATAAGGTTGTACCTCATTTATCTGCAAAATGCTGTATCTTTTATTTTTTGTCGCCTTTCGTTAATTTCATTACTGTTGACACAAACAATCTTTATGCTATATTATTTTGTGTTGAAAGGATATTTATTCTAAAATATAAGAATCCTTTTGTATTTTTCAAATTATAGTAATAATTGTATTAATAAATATCAGCATTTATTTGTCTGAAGCATCTCAAAATTTGACTAATAAATACTTGCTAAATTCGATACAAATATAGCTTTTTAATAGTTATAAATTTGAGGAATACCGAAACATAAATTATTGATTTTTCTAGAATCTTCATCCCTAATAGCTCGTTCAACTTCAACATAGATAAAAACACTTACCAATACAAATAAATAAATTATAAAAAGATATCCTAAAACTCTTGTGGGATGGAGAAGCAGCGTGAGATAAGGCGAATCACCTTGCGAAACTCCCAACTCCTAACTCCTAACTCCCTATTCCCCAATCATCTATCGTGTTAATTTGCCAAGAAGCTAATTGCTCAAATCCCTTTAATGTAGAAGGCAATAAACGTTGTATCAGTTGCGGAGTCAGCAATTTTGGTAAATTTTTGAGAAACCGCTATCGCGTATCAAGGTTGTTGGGATTCGGCGGTTTTAGTAAAACTTATGCTGCTGTTGATGCCGATAGATTGGATGCGCCTTGTGTTATCAAGCAGTTTTTTCCGCAAGTGGAAGGAAGTGCAGCACGTGCTAAAGCGGCTAAGTTATTCCGAGAAGAAGCGTTTAGGCTATACGATTTGGGAGAAAATCACTGGCAAATACCCAGATTGTTGGCTTTCTTTGAACAAGGTTCGAGTTTGTATTTGGTGCAAGAGCTGATTGAAGGACAAACTCTTTTAGAGGAACTTTATGATTCTACTTTTGATGAAGATAAAATTAGAGGAATTCTCACCGATTTATTACCCGTTTTAGATTTTATTCATTCTAATAAAGTAATTCACCGCGATATCAAACCAGAAAATATTATTCGTCGCCAAAGTGATGGAAAACTAGTATTAATTGACTTTGGTGGAGCCAAACAAGTAACGCAAACCAGTTTAGCCAGACAAGCTACAGTACTTTATACCATTGGTTACGCACCAGCCGAACAAATGGCTGGATTCGTATTTCCCGCAAGCGATTTATATGCTTTGGGGGTGACTTGCGTCAGGTTGTTAACTCAATGTTTACCGTTACAAGATGATACCGGAGAATTTAGCGATCGCATTTACGATCCCATGAATGGGGAATGGTTGTGGCGAGATATTTTGCAGGAAAAAGGTATTGCAATTAGCGAGCAATTAGGAAACATTTTAGATAAACTGCTGCAACATTTGGTTAAAGATAGATATCAATCGGCAGCAGAAGTGCTTAAAGATTTAGCGCTTGAAAATTCCGTATTTAAACAGGTAACGCCATTACTATCCAACAAAGAGCTTGAAACAACACCCCCAGCAGTTTCATCAAAACCAACATTACCTGAGTTACAAAGCTTTGAATTTAATGTGGTAAAAGTAGACGAAACGGGTAGTTTGATTAAACGCTGGCGTAGAAAAGCGAACTTATTTATCGAAAATTTGAGCGGTGAAATAAACCTGGAAATGGTATCAATCCCCGGCGGTAGCTTTATCATGGGTTCGTCTAGGAATGAAGGAGATACTGACGAACGTCCGCAACATATTGTCACATTAAAACCATTTTTTATGGGTAAATACCCAGTAACTCAAGCTCAATGGAAAGCGGGAGCATCATTACCACAAGTCAATCGTTCCATAAATCCCAACCCATCAAAATTTAAAGGTGCGATTTTACCCGTTGAGAACGTCTCTTGGTATGAAGTAGAGGAATTTTGTGCCAGACTGCGAGAAAAAACTGGACGAGAATATCGTTTACCCAGCGAAGCAGAATGGGAATATGCTTGTCGCTCTGGTACTAGCACCCCCTTTAACTTCGGTAAAAGCATTAATGCCCAATTGGTAAACTGCAATATCGAGTGCGATCGCCTAATACAAGCAATAGTAAAACATTACAAACAACCAAAACCCGTAGGCAGTTCCGGATTAGCCAACGACTTTGGATTATACGATATGCACGGACAAGTATGGGAATGGTGCGCCGATCCCTGGCATAAAAACTACGATGGCGCACCTACCGATGGTTCAGTTTGGCAATCTGGGGGAGACGTACATCGTCGGGTACTTCGCGGAGGCTCGTGGAGTTTCAGCCCTTATAGTTGTCGTAGCGCCAGCCGCAGTTGGAATGAACCTGAAGGGGGGGTGAGGGTGTGTGGTTTTCGGTTAGTGGTTAGCAATTATTAGTGCGTTTCATTAATTTTGACAGGTTCGTAGTAAGGGCTTTAGTTCCCCCCAAATCCGGAGAGTTAAAACTCTTACTACGAACCTTTTTACCCTTCAAAACTAATCAAAAATACTAGTTCATTTCATTAATTCCGATGAGTCACTAAAACGATCGCCTACAACAAAACCAGCCGCTAAAAGGACTGGTTTTAGATGTAAAGGTAAGAAGATGGGGAAGATAATTCCTCACCCCTAACTAATTTAAACTAATTTCAAGTCAGCATACTCGGTTAGCAAATCATCGCTAGTCAAAGTATCGCCTTCTGCTTGGGGAGTCCATAAAATCTCGAAGGCAAGCAGTTTGTCGGTGGGAATGCCGCCAAATTGACTGAGTGCTTGACGCAAATCGTCGGCGCTGTTGATGTTGGGAACTTCGGTTTTACCTAAAGTTGCTGCGAGTAAGGTAACAACTATATATTCTCCCGGACCTTGGGTAATTAAATCGGTGGGATTTTCTATTTCTCCGGTAGATGGTAAAGCTTTGTTGGATGCGGCAGCTTTCAACTGGTTGTTGACGTTGGATAATGTTTCTTTACCAAATTTGCTGCGCTCGGCTAAAGCTAAACGGTTAAATTCTGATTCTGCGGAGTTCAAACGCGCTTGATTGCTACCGCCTCCTGCATAAACCCAATATTCTGGATGGCGCAATAAAGCTAAGCTGGCTTCTTGTAATATTTGCGCTCTACCAACGGATGAGTCGGTATCGCCTGTTTCGGCAAGCTGATTTAGTTCGGTTTGTAATTCGCGGGCTTGAGCTAATAAGCCTACTTGTAAGCGAGTTACGGAAATTGTCGGGTTGCTGCTGTAGCCGACTTCTTCTCCTTCGCCACCAGCAACTCTACGGAAGGTTTGGACTGCAAAGTTAGCTAAAGCAAAGAAAATCAAGATTCCAAATAAACCCCCGAATCCTCCACCTATACCTATAAAGGGGAATAGGAAAGGAAAACCAAATCCGCCTCCGGGATAACCACCATATCCACCACCCCGAGGAGCGTAGGTACGAGGAGATGAATATGGACGGCTTGAAGGCATTCTGAAAGAACCACCACCAATTCTTCCTCCACTCCGAGCAGCTAACGCCGACGGTGCTTGGCTAAATACCAAGGTACACACGAGAAAGGCAACTAAGAGAGACTTAAAAAACGGTTTGATGGTACTTTGTAATTTTTTACGCATGATACAGTCGCTCGAAAAACGATATTAGTTATGGTTAATGCCAATATTATTAAAAGATATATTCTTTAGTTTTGCTTGCACTAGCAGCTAATTGGCACTTTTACTTTTTTACTTTTTATCTTTACAGGCTACATACTCAATTTATCGCTTCTCACTATGGTTAGACAGTAACCCTTGGAGGGAAATCCACCGTAGATAACCGAACATACCGATCGTATGAGGGCGATCGCTTTCTCTTTACAGATACCATCAAGTATAAAAAGTAACTATATCTCTTGACGTAGCTTCCAAATCTAAGTACGATTTTACACTTAACATAGCTGAAGTTTAATCTAAGTACAATCGATCGCGATATAGTATAATACCTTTTTAGTCAAGGGTCTAATCTTCACAAAAATTACCTTAACAAAAATTTAATAAAGTCAAGTTAACTAAGTATAAACTAGGTTATTATTTATATTAAAGTTTGATGAATAACGCTTGTCATACAAGTAAAAATAATTACTTGAGTTAGACGCAAGCCAATTAATGCGGTTAATATAGATTTTTTTGTGGGTATTAAGTATATAAACTGATTTTGAGTTAGTATCAAGCAAATATGTGGTTCAAGTAAGTTATGCTTAGAATCATCGGCAAGTAATAAATTACTACTAGGCAATTTCCCTGTATTAATTGTAAAAATGGTATGACTTTCCTAATTTAAAAATCTACTGAAACTGATTCAGGATTGGCATTTGGTCATTTTAAGCTGAAAGCCAAGTAAGGGAGCTTGTATAACGATTGACTATTTGGATGCCGCAAATAGTTTAGCAAGCTTGGGTTTTAAGATTTATCTGCAATGAGTTGGGTTATTTTTACTCGTGGAACTAACTCAACATTCACCTGCATAAATCTATATTTTGGTGTTCCTACTCAAGTCTCAGAGGGGTGTAAAGTTAATGAAGTTAATGTTGGTGTGTACTTCTGGGGGTCATTTCTCGACCATGAGGAGGCTAGAGTCGTTTTGGTCTAATCACGAACGGGTATGGGTGACTGACTGGAAAAAAGATACAAAATTATTAGAGAAAGAAGAAAAAGTTCATTGGTTGCCTTATCAAGCTCCCAGGGATATTTGGGCATTTTGCGCGAATATTCCTCAAGTGTTTAAGATAGTTTATGCAGAACAACCGGACATAGTAATTTCAACAGGGGCTAGCATCGCCGTCGGATTTGCTTTTGCTGCCAAATTATTGGGTAAACGGTTTGTGTATGTGGAAAGTATCTCTCGTTCGGATGAGTTAAGTTTATCTGGAAAGTTGGTTTATAAATTTAGCGATGAATTTTACGTACAGTGGCCCAATTTGTGCAGTAAGTATCCAAAAGCAATTTTTAAAGGATATGCTTAGAGGCTTTGGTTTGGGTATAGAGGTCACTTTCATTTGAAAAAAAATGATTACCGTAACATTAGGAACAATTCCCTTTTCTTTCGATCGCGTTATTGACTGGTTGGAGTGTCTTTTAAGCACTGGGGTGATTTCGGAAAGTGTTTTTGTGCAGCATGGGACAACTGACGTTTCAGCGCTAACAAAATATCCTTTCGTGACAACTGCGCCAATAGTCGAGACGAGCTTATTGATGAAAACAATCCAAGACTCTCGATTGATCATATCCCATGCCGGTCAAGGTTTAACGCGGGGATTAGCAGCTCAGGGAGCCTGTTTTATTTTGGTACCGCGCTTATCTTGCTACAAAGAGCATATCGATGACCATCAATTGTGGTTCGCTCAAGGAGTAGAAAAACTAGGGATAACTTACTGTACTAGTTTAGATAATCTAGAAAGAGCAGTAAAATTTCCGCCACCTAGTTTTAAAGGACAAATATTCGACGAGCCAAAATTAGCGGAGCATTTAATGCAGATATATCCGGTATGAGGGCGCAGAATGTCAAAAAATAGTTAATTTTGATACATTATCTTATAAATTAGAAATATTCAGAGGTTTGGAGCCTGCTGTTCGTATGAATAGAATTGCCAAAATAGCAATAAGGCATTGGAAACTGCTGTTAGCTTGGAATGTTTTGGTAGTCGGAATAACTGCGATTAACATCAAAATAACGCCCAAAGTGTGGAGTAGCCAAGCACAGTTGATATTACCTAACATAACTAGCAATAGCGATGCAGATTTAGGTAAATTGGGTAGTGTTCGCGATGAAGGCGTAGTTTTTTCTCAACAGCTTAACCCGTTGAATATCCTAACTTCGATCGCCATGAGCGACAACGTTGTTGAGGAAGTATGGGAAAAAGATCCACAAAAAAATCAATTTTCCAATTTAGGCAGTTTTAAGAAACTGTTTGAAGTTTCTCCCGAAAAAGAATCTACAGTTATATCCCTCAACGTTGAAGCGAACAGCCCTGAATTAGCCAAGGCGCGAGCAACTGCATTAATTGTAGCGTTTCGCAATCGCCTCCACGAATTAAGGCTTGATGAAGCACAACAGCGATCGCAATTTATGGAAGGGGAAGTGAAGCAAGCTTATGAAAAATTGTTTAAGGCACAACAAGCTCTAAGTGAATTTAAGCAAAATACAAATTTAGTTAATTCCGACGAGCAAACCAAAGAGATTATTTCAGCTATCAATACTTTGAGTACGGAACAAGCTCAAGCAATAGCTGATGCGAGCGCAGCCGAAGCTAGAGTGAGAATGCTATCGTCTCGCATAGCATTAAGTCCGGGAGCGGCGGTAAATTCCGTTAGGCTCAAAGAATTCAAAGAATATCAGACAATTAGAGATAAATTAAGCGAAGTCGAAGTTGCGTTAGTAGAAGCACGAGGTAGATTAACAAACATTCATCCCCAAGTGCAGGATTTGGTTTACCAGCAAAGCGTATTGCGTAACCGACTCAGGCAATACCTTACCGATACTAAGGGTAATGTAGCTAGAGTTGATAGAATCGGCGAAAATACCGCCAGTTTAGCCGAACAACTGATTTTAGCGGAAAGCCAAGCTATAGGGATGCAGGAAAAAGCCGAACAACTCAAACCGGCTATTGATAAATTGAGTGCGAGCTTGAATTCCTTACCTGCAAAACAAGGGAAACTACTTGAAGTGCAACGACAGTACGATATTGCCGAAGGCGTTTACAACGGCGTAGTAGCACAAGCCGAACAAGCAAAACTCGGTGCTTTCAGCGCTTATCCTAGCGTTCAAGTGTTAGATAGCCCGCTCTTAAACAATAAACCAGTCGGTCCCAAATTAAGATTAATGTTACTTGGAGCATTATTAGCTTCTGGTTTCGGTAGTGCTGCGATCGTTCTGTTTTTGGAAAATCGCAACCCCTTACTCAGCCCCAAAGACATTGTAGAAACCAACATTCCCGTACTTGCAAGCATTCCCTACATCAAACATATGAATGGGAAATTGAATCGGGAATTAGGAGGAGAAATAGAATTTCAACGCTTGGCTTCCGCAGTCAGCTTAATGCAGCTAGATTCCGGGCGGTTAATGATTTCTAGCGCCACCACCGGGGAAGGTAAAACTACAACTACTTTAGGGTTAGCGAATGCGCTGATCAATTTGGGTTTTAAAGTACTACTTGTTGACGGAGATTTCCGCAAAGCAGAGCTTTCACAATCCTTGGGTTATCAGCCACAAACAAGTTTAGACTCGCGATTTATACATAATCAAGTCCGTCCCAATCTGGATTTATTATCAGTTAATATTGCCGAAGATAAAATTTCCGAATTTGTTGCTCGTGGGGAATTTGAACGTCATTTGAATTACGTACAAAGCAATGGTAATTACGATTATGTATTGGTAGATAGTTCTCCAGTAACTTTGACACCAGAAGCAGCATTAATCGCCAAAGTAATATCACAAGTTTTGTTTGTAGTTCGTTCCACAAGCAGCCACCGTAACTATTTCTGCGACAGTATCGAACAATTGACGCGACACAAAGCCTTAATTGCTGGTTTAGTAGTTAACGGTGTAGAAACAAGAGCGCAAGGCTATATGTACGGACAAAATATTGCCCCAGTACAGTAATATCATTGCGAGTCGAACGGAGTGAAACCAACCAACCTATGAAGGCGTGCAGTCTTCGTAGTCTGCTTCACTCCGCTAATAGCGTAAAGTAACGCTGCGTATGTCTCATAGCACAGGTTGAACTGCAAGAGTTTAACCGAACGCGATATCAGTTAATAAATTAATAAATAAGTGAATGAATTAATAAATTAATTAATAAATTAATAAATGAACCAACATCCAGGGTTGAAACTTGCTTCTAAAAAGACAAGCGATCGCGATAATTTATTTTCCGGAATTTGGATACGATGGAATAATCTTACCCTTCCAGAAAAAGTTGTTTGTGCGAATATAAGTTTGATTGCAGCTTGGTGGACTATTGGAATCTACCGATTTATGGCTGCATTGATATTTCTTGGTATTGCTTGGTACGAACAACGACGTTACGGAAGAATACGCTTAAAAAAACCTAGCTTGAGTGCGATCGCATTATTTATTTTTTCTAGTTACAGATTAATCGGTTCAATATTTTATGAATTAGCAACAGATAGAAAAATCAATTTTGCAGAAGATGTCCGCTACATTTTATTTTGGTATGGGCTGATTGCACTACTGTGGTATATCCAAAGTAACAATATTAGAGTGCATTTAGAAGTAGTCGCTTGGGCTTTTAGCTTAGTTGTAATCCAGATGCTGGTGTTATGGGTAATTGGCGAATTGATTTTAGGAGGTAGAGACTATATATATCCCCGAACAATTTTTTCTATACTTGCTAGAAATGCAGAGGGAAGTTACGAACACGGCGCTGGATTATCCAATTATTTAATTCCTTACTTGCCTTATCATACAAGTGTTGCGGGTCTAAAACGCTGGAGTTTCTTCTTTATAATTCCAGAGATTTTAGCTTTAGTAGTAGCTTACATTAACTTAGTTTCCCTTGATATTAAAAATCGCTTGTGGTCGATATTATTATTTACAGGAAGTTTCTTCTTGGTACTTGTGAGTGGAACTCGTTCTGTGTGGCTTTTATTACCGATTATTGTCATTTTACGCTACACGTTTATTTATGGGAAAATTTGGGGCTACGCACTACCTTTAGCATTAATCGCATTAATAAGTTTTGCAACATTGTCTTTTCCCAGCGTCACAGACTCACTTTTAGAGGTATACAACTCGGAAGCACAAACAGTGGGAGAAGTACGTGCTGACTCTACTGAAGTTCGCAGCGAAATATATCAACAAACTTTAGAAGCTATTCCAGATAAACCAATATTTGGTCATTGGGTTGTAGGTCCGACAGTTGCACCAGGGTTTGAATTAGGGCGTGTTGGAACTCACAGCTTTATATTAGGTACCTTACTTTACCATATTGGCATCGTTGGAACGCTTATGTTTCTAACATTCTGGATATCTTTTGCAGTTTGGCTGTATCAAACTCGACAGGGTAGACCTTTGTCAGTGTTTTTTCTCATACTTTTGTATACTTTGTTATCAACAGTGATGGAATTTGGAGAGTTGATTGCCTGTATGTTAGTGCTGCTTGCTGCTGTAGTTGGTTCTCCAGCGATTAAAAATAGCGAGTAATATTGAATCGATTAAATGATGCAGGAAAGCATTCACTGTTTGTTATTGTATTACACCAATTTTTATTTAGTATGAAGTTCTACATATCAATCGAGGTAAGAATCCAATGATTGATTCGGTAAATCCCTTGGTAAGCGTGATTATTGGTAACTATAACTATGGTAAATTTATCGGTGAAGCAATTGAAAGTGTTTTGAATCAAACATACCGAAATTTTGAGTTAATAGTTGTAGATGATGGTTCAACCGATCTTTCGCGAGAGATTATTGAAAGTTATCAAGATAAATTGATTGCGATATTTCAGCAAAATGGAGGACAAGGTGCAGCATTTAATGCCGGATTTGCTGTTTCAAAAGGTGAAATTATTTGTTTTTTAGATTCTGATGACTACTATTACAAAGAAAAATTAGCAAAAGTTGTAACGGCGTTTAATAAAAATCCCGATTGGGTACAAATTTCTCACGTTCGTACCTCAGTTGATGCAGATGGTACAATTATCGGGCGCGATCCAACGTTTTTCAATCAAGGTGATGTCAGGCATTTACTACTTGTGTGGGGTAGATATGCTTGGGCTGTAACTTCAGCTTTAGCATACAGACGTTCGGTATTGGAGAAAGTCTTACCTTTTCCCAAACGTCCCCGTGGAGGAGATACTTATTTAACTGCTACAGTACCTTTTTATGGAAAAATAGGACATATTAAACAACCCTTAATGTTCTACCGCCATCATGGTAATAATATGAATGCGGGAAGCAATAATTTACAACATTTGATCGAACAACGCGAAGATACAGCAAAATGCATTAATCAAACTGCCAGTAAATTAGGACTGCAACAGCATTTTGATATTGCAAGAGATGCCGATTATCGCAGCTTGAAAGTAATGCAAAAAGGTGTAGGATCTTATAAAGAAGCTATCAAAATATTTAGGATAACTTGGCTAGAAAGTAGAGCGATCGGTCATAGCAGCAAAGATACCTTTGAAAGATTTGTACGACGGGGTATATGTTCTTTATTTCCTGAAGAAGCAAAAACGTATTTACGTTTAAAACTTCGGCGTTATCTGCGTTTTAAGCTAAATAATATCTTGCATCATTCTCAAGAAGATCAAAAAAAACCCGGTTTTTAACGATGATGCAAAATATGAACTGACAAGTAAAAATTCGTGTAATTGAAATAATTATCAAATATGTCTATTACTACTTCCCGTACAAATCAGGTATTTGAGAATCGGCAATATCAAACCAAAAAGTTGTTTATCGTACCGGGATATTGCGATGTTTTAGGAGGTACAACTGTTAGTCTTTTGATGTTGGCTAAAGGCTTTGCACTCTGCGGATTGTTAGAACAATTATGCGTTGTAATCCATAAAGATTCATTTATGGAAAAATATTTTATAGATGCAGGTTTAGGTAATTGTATAAAACTAATTGAAGCTACTAATACCAATGCATTTTTAAAACGAGCATTGCAATGGGTAGGAAAACAACCCCATGAATTTCCTTTACTATTAGATAATTGCGTTTGGCGGAATTCTTTACTAACATTAACTTTAGCCTCACCATCTCTTCGCTTAAGTCACCGTAAACTTTATCATTTTTGTCATGACTTAGCGCTTTCTTATAATCAGATGGGATATTTAGCAAGAAAAATTACTTTTGCTAGTCTTTCTCCCAGTGCTATTTGTAATTCACAATTTACGGCAGAACATATTCGTGGTTTAATGCCAGATATTCGAGGAATTCTTTATCAACCAGTTGACTTAAAACAGTTTAATACTCAAAGCGCAAATAGCACTCCTCCCGATAATTTGAAATCTATTATAAATTCCGGAGCGCGGATAATGCTTACTCCTTCGCGCATCAACAAACCTAAAATTGTCAACGATAAAAATCTCAGAGCGCTGATTCCGGTACTTGCACATTTAAAAGCAATGGGTGAAAATTATCATGCGGTAATTATTGGAGAAGATAAATCCGACGAACAGATTTACAGTCAAGATTTACTTGAAACTGCTGCAAATGCTGGAGTTGCAGATAGGTTTACGATTCTACCTCCAGCCTTGAATATTGAAGATTATTATAGATACGCAGATATAGTCGTTACCCTTGCACCACGAGAACCCTTTGGGCGCACGGTTGTAGAAGCGATCGCTTGTGGCATTCCGGTAGTTGGTAGCAATACTGGTGGTATTAACGAGATATTGCAGAATTTTGCACCCGAATGGACTGTCGATCCCGATGATTCTTTTTCAGTTGCTAAAACTATTGTTAATGTTACGAAATCAAATACAAAAGAGCTTTTGAGTAAAGGTAATAACTGGGTTTCAACTAACTGTAGCCTGGAAAATTATGCTCAAGGAATGATGAAATTTACGGGTTTAAATAGTCCAGTATCTGTTTAAATTGAGGACTAAAGTCCTTACTACGAACTATAAAAGCTTGTAGTAAGGGCTTCAGCCCTCATGGGTTGAGGTGAGGACTAAAGTCCTTACTACGAACTATAAAAGCTTGTAGTAAGGGCTTCAGCCCTCCTGGGTTGAGGTGAGGACTAAAGTCCTTACTACGAACTATAAAAGCTAGTAGTAAGGGCTTCAGCCCTCCTGGGTTGAGGACTAAAGTCCTTACTACGAACTATAAAATCTAATTGGTTTTTTATGGATAAAGTTTTCTTTTTAGCTGGTGCAAAACCTCCTCAAACAGGAGGAGAACTTTATAACTATCAACTTTCACAATATTTAGAAAAACTTGGTTGGGAACAAGAATATGTCAGCCTGCACGAACAAAGACATTTTTTAAGACTGGGCAAAATACCAATTATTGGGGATATTTTAGTATCTTTAATATTGGCGATCGTTTTGTTTAAATACACAGGCATTTTAATTGAAGACCATTATTTTAGTCGATATTTATTATTAACGAATATAATTCAACGTTTTTTTAGGAAAGGTAAAATAGTTATCCTAGTGCATCTATTTTATAGTTATAAGAGCGAGGATAAGTTTGTAATTAGAAGAATAATTAGTAAATACATCGAAAAAATCAGATTATCCTTTGCCGATTCAATCGTTACCAGCAGCGAATATTCTAAAAGCGAAATCGTTTCTGCGGGAATTAATCCCGAACTGGTTCATGTTTTATCGCCGGGATTAGATAGAGATAAATTTAAGATTTCACCAATACCTACACATCGGAACTCCGATAAACAAAGTAAAAAAATCTTATGTGTGGGTAATTACGTGACCAGGAAAGGTATACTCTATTTGATAGAAGCTTTTTCTCAAATTGAACGTCAAAACTTCAGCTTACATTTAGTCGGAAATCGTAAAAACAATTCAAATTACTATCATAAATTAAATAATGCTGTAAAAAAACTCAAACTAACTGAATGCGTTGTATTTCATGATGGTGCAGATCAAGAAAATATCAAACAGTTGTATGAGGAAGCGGATATTTTTGTTCTGCCTTCTTTTCAAGAAACATTTGGCATTGTCTTTTTAGAAGCGATGCATTACGGATTACCAATAATTACAACTAATGTGACTGCAATGCCAGAATTAGTAGAAGAAGGAAAAAATGGCTTCTTAGTTCCACCCGCAGATTCTCAAGCTTTAGCTCAAGCCATTTCAAAATTAATCGAAAATCCCGATTTAATCAAAAAAATGGGAGAAGCAGGGCGTGAAAAAGTTGCTACTTCTTATTATTGGCAGCAAACTTGTTCTGGATTTGCGTCTATTCTCGAAAAAATATAAATCAAAAATTAAAACTCCAGGGGAAATAAAAATGCAAAATATTTCATCAATTGAGACTTCTGCAATCAAAGAAAAAACTTCTTCACCAGATATTTTAGTTGTTTCCCGTACCTTTTTACCGAAAGAAGGTGGAATTGAAGAGTATGTATACAACCGCTGTTTGCAAAACCCTGAAAGAGTAATTATGTTAGCGGCAGCTTTTGCAGGCTATGAAGAATTCGATTGCGATTGCGATTTTATCGTGCATCGTTGGCACTTACCAAAAATACCGCGTTTGTTTGGTTTGGGAGCAATAATCAAGCAAATATTAAATATGGTTTGGTCTTTTGTTTTAGCAATTAAACTGTATTTCCGCTATCGCTATCGTTATATAGAGTGGGGACACGGTTACGATTTCCCTTCTATTTTATTATTAAGTTATTTCTTACCAATTAACTTCTTTATCTATCTACATGGCGACGATATTCTTTGTCCTTTGCGTAATCCCCTATTAAAAAAACTCTTTGAATTAACTTTGCAACGCTCTACGGGTATTGTTTGCAATAGTTTGTTTACAAGAGATTATCTCAGCGAAAAATTTAATTTTAATACTCCTACTTATGTTATCAACCCTATAGTTAGAACGGATAAATTTGGCGATAATGCGTCAAATCAACAATATCTAGATAATTCGCGGTTAAATATTCGTAAAAAGTATAATATTTCCGAAAATGCAATAGTTATTCTTGGAGTAGGAAGACTGGTAAAACGTAAAGGCTTTGGAAGAGTCATCGAAAATTTAAACCAGCTTTTAGAGCAAGGTTTGGATGTCCACTATATAATTTGTGGAAGAGGTAAAATGCAATCCGAATTAGAACAAAAAGCCGAACAATTACAAGTTAAAGAAAGAGTACATTTTGCCGGATTCGTATCTGACGCAGATTTAGCAGCTTACTACGCAGCTAGTGAAATTTTTGCCATGCCCACATTTTTTGATAGTCAAAAGGCTAGCATAGAAGGATTTGGCATAGTTTACGCCGAAGCCGGTTATTTTGGTAAACCTGTAATTGCTTCTCGCATAGGTGGAGTAGGAGACGCAGTACACCATGAAAAAAACGGTTTATTAGTAAATCCAGATTCATCAGAAGAAATTTCTCAAGCATTAACTCGTTTGTGTAAAGACAAAGAATTACGGGAAAAATTAGGAAGCAAAGGAAAAGAGATGGCTCAACGCAAAACACCGCATTCGATTCTTTATAGTTAGTTGTTAGTTGTTAGTTGTTAGTTGTTAGTTGTTAGTTATTAGGAATTTTGTCTCCCCATCTCCCTCTCCCCATCCTAAAAGATGTCACAAATTAGTACAAAAAAAATAGCTTCAAGTAGTCTTTGGCTGACTGCTAGTTTCGGTTTTGCTAAAGTTTCTCAACTGCTTGCTCAAATAGTTCTGGCTCGTCTGCTGTCTCCGAAGGATTTTGGCGTTTGGGGTATGGTGCTGATTGTCACAACTCTTAGCGCATTGTTTAAGGATGCTGCGATCGCAACGGTGTTGGTACAGCGCGGTTTGGACGATAAAAAACTGGTGAATGCTGTTTATAGCTTGGGTGTAAATATCTCGATCGCAATGTTTCTTATCCAGGCTTTGGCAGGGTTTCCGCTGGCTCAATTTTTCGGGGAACCATTAGTATTTCCACTGACTACAACTGTATCTTTAGTATTTATAATCGGTGCGGGTGCTGGTTCTCATGGCGCTGTATTGCAACGTCAGATGAAGTTTCGCGAGTTAGCAATAACCGATAGCTGTGCGGGATTTGCACGATTTGCTGGGGCGGTAGTTTGCGCCTATGCAGGTGGTGAGGTATGGGCTTTTGCGGTTGCAGAAATAGCGATGTCGTTAGTTGATGCTTTATTTAAGCGTTACTTCAGTCGGTATCGTTTTCAATACAGTTTCAAACCAGATTTAGAAGCTATCCGCGAAGTACGTGCCTATATTAGCAGTTTGGTGGGGATAAATTTAGCGGTTTATGCTAACACTAATGCCGATAATTTAATTGTGGGTAGATTAATTGGAGCGCAGTCTTTAGGTTATTACAATTTGGCTTATCAATTGGCTATGTTACCAACATTTGCTCTCTCGCAGATTAATCGAATCAACTTTTCTGTAATGTCGCAGCGAGATAACGAAGGTAGAAAAACTTATCTTTGTCGAATGTTGGAAATGTATGCCGTATTGTATGCAGCTATTTACGGTGTAGGGTTTATTGTTGCACCGTGGATTATTCCTTTAGTATACGGTTCGGAATGGACACCAGCGATAAATATCTTTCAAATAGTGATGATTTTTGCTTATGCGCGGGGTTTCATGTCGATTCTCGGTACGGCTTTGAATGCTATAGATAAACCAAATATTAATGCTGCAATTAATTGGATTTTGGTTCCGCTTTCCATCCCAGCTTTCTTTGTGGGAGCTAGATTTGGAGGAGTTATAGGAGTAGCGATCGCTGTAGCATTAGTGATGGGTGTTGGTGCGAGTATTTGGTTTTGGTTGGCGATGAGTCGGGCTGCAAAGTGGAATGTTATGGATTTGTTTAAACCAGTAATGTTACCAACTTTAACTATTATAATAGCGCTGTTTTCTGTAACGAATATTCCTTTATCTACATCTTTAAAAACTGTTCTTCAGCCACTTTTATTAATTCTAATTTATGTAATCGGATTGTCTATATTTTCTGCGGGTAGAATTCCTCGAACGTTCATTAGTTTAATTAAACGTTCCTTAAATGTGGCTTAAAAAAAATCTTATTAAGTTATCAGTTAACAATTAACAAAATTTGACACCTATACAATAGTTTAAAGATATTTTTATTAGATGCCTATCTAAAAAATTGCCTTGATATATATAACCATAAATTTAACTGGTTATAGCTTTATATATACATTGTCAGATATAAGATAATTTTCCTATTAAACATGAAACAAACAAAAGTCCAATTACCAACTCAATCTTCTGATAGACTTTTTTTCTTAGAATTTCTGAAAGCAATAAGCATTATTTCGGTTGTATCGTATCACGCAATCTTTCTGCCTCGCTCTACTTTTATCACAAGCAATGGAATTTTAGAAACCTTGTTTGCTCCTTTAAGATTTGGCGTTCCAGTTTTTCTAACTATATCGATTTTTCTTTTTGAACGTCAAATTTCCCAGTCTCCAACAGAATCAAAATTATTATTAAAAAAACGTTTAGTTCGTTTGGGAATTCCGACTTTATTCTGGTTTGCGATCGCGGCAACATTAAAGATTATCAATGGAAGTTCCGGTATAGAAATCATTACAGCAATCTTCCAAGGGGAGATATTTACAGGTGCTTATTATTTTTTAGTCATCTTGCAGCTAATTTCAAATTATGAATTATTGCGAAATTGGCTAAATAAACAAAAAAATGTTTACGCTACTTTTATCATTCAAGCGGTACTTTTATTATTCGTTTATGCGAGCATTTCCGGTTTATTTGGAAATAACGTATTAGCATTTTTAAGGTTCATGGAACGTCCTTTCATTATTTATTGGATAGTTTACATGGCTTTAGGCATATATATTTACAAAAATATTGACTGGATACAGAAGAAATCACTTTCTCTAAGTAAAATTAGTAAAATCTTAATTTTGTGCCTTACTGCTGTAACAATGGCGATCGAGTACAGAGTATTAGCATTACTTTTAACAGACACCCTTCGTCCGTTTGATTATGCAGCATTTTCATGTATGTTGAGCGTACCGGCGATATTTATCTGTTTTGCATCCGTCAACGAAAATAATTTACCATTACCAGTCGTTAAACTAGTTAAGCTGCTATCAAAATACAGCTTAGGAATTTTTTGTATAAACGGTATTTTAGCCCAAATATTTTTATCTATTGGTACAAAGCTATTCAGTCAAGCTAGCTTCAGCTTTCCTCAAATACTTGGAATCAAAATCATCGGTTGGATAGTACTGCTTACAGTATCATTACTATTATCAATAGTACTAAAACGACTGGGATTAAAAAGAGTTGTTTGTTAAAACCGTTTCAATTTTGGGTGCAAAAATTAAAACCTGCTAACCTTTAATAGGACTTACTCATTTGAAGCCAGAAACCCGGTTTATTCGTAAATATCTGGTGCTAAAAACAAATATTTTGCATAGAAACCGGGTTTCTTTGCGTAACTACTTTAATTAAGTAGCAGGTGATTTAAACTTTAAATAGCTTGTTAAATTCAGATCGAATAGAAGCTGGGATACAATTTATTTTACTTATAGCCAGTTGCCAACTAATACATAGGGTGCCCAAAAACCAGGACGTTCGTAATTAGGATATTTTTTTAAGAGCGTTACTTGGGCGCGACGCAGAGCTTCTGCTTTAGTTACCTTTGTATTCGCTAATTCGCGGTAAAACTCACCCATCAAAATAGCCGTGGATTTATCGCTAATATGCCACAATGAAGCTAAAGTACTCCGCGCTCCAGCTTTTACGGATACCCCAGCTAAACCTAGTGTGGCGCGATTGTCTCCAGCAGCAGTTTGACAAGCGCTTAACACTAACATTTCTAAATTTTCCGAGCGGCTTTCATTCCGACGACGCAACAAACTATCCAACTGGGTGACGTTAATCGCACCATCTGCGGCTAGGATAAAAGTATTTTCGGGTTGAGAGCTAAATTGACCGTGGGTTGCTAAATGCAGAACATTAAATGGAGTAGTATTAATATTTTTTTCTAAAGTAATACTGGTAAATTCTTGGTCTAAAAGTTGCTTTGTAGATACCCCTGCTTTATCAATCAAATTAAACTCAGACTTAATTCCTGGTAACGGTGGAAACTTCTGAAATCCTGGCGGTGCCTGCACTAAACCTGCTGCTAAAACTTTGAGTGGTTGTTCTGCTAGAGGTTTGGGTATCAGTAACTGGAGTCCCAAACTCAGAGCTATTGCGTATTTCTCCACCAGATATTGCTTACCATCATATAGTGTAGCCATAGGAACGTTACGCAATGCCCCATCTAGTACAAATACGAGGGTTTTTACTCCACTTTTTTGCAAATCTGACTCAATATCTTTGATTAACCAACCATATACTTGCTGTGAGAGTGACTGTACTTCCTCAACTCTATCTGGTTCTAAAAGATATTCGCGTAACTGCGTAAGAATGGCTTCGACTTCGTTTTGGGATTTATTGATTGTATAGTTACGCAGGGGTTGTTTGGGAATTTTGACGATTACCTGTAGCTGTTGCGGTAAAATAATCGGGTAAATAATTGCAGCAGTAGGGTTATCTTGGTCTACCAGTTTGTCTAGCACTACAGTTTGAGTATCTATGCAAGCTTGCCGAAAGTAATTATCTAGCTCAGCTAATTGCAACGATTCAATTCTTTGTCTGGCTTTATCTAAAGTCTTTTCGCTGGGGTTGCTTTGCTGTGAATCTAAGAGCAATGCAACAGACTCCCTATATACGGGTTCAACAGTTTCTTTAAAAGAATATTGTACTTCACGATTTACAGCTACTAAATCGCTGCGGAGAGTTTGCAAATCATTTACAGCAGTATCGTAAGATGCGATCGCACGACTAATTTTCCCCTGCTGTTTTAACAAACGTCCTAACTGCCAATGCCAACGGTAAGATATATCAGGAGCATTAATAGTTTGAGCAATGGTAAGTGCTTGTTTTGTAAGTTTCTCGGCATTGGAGAATTGTTTAGTTTTCTCGTATACACTGCCTAGAGTTCCTAGAGCAAAACAATAGGCTCGTTTATCTCCTAAATTTTTTGCTTGCTGTACTGCTGTAGCGGAGATTTGAGCAATTTCGGATTTAATATTTAATTTGAGCAAGCTTTGAACTAAATTAATCCGAGCATAGATATTCGTTTGAGAAGGTGGTAAATTATTAAGTTGAGCTTCAATTTCGGGTAATAATGCTCGTGCGGTTTCTGCTTCCCCCGTACTAACCAAAAGACTCAACTGATTAATAAGAGCTTGGACTTTAGTAATCGGATTGGGAGTGATATCAGCAGCTTTTTGATAAAGTGCGATCGCATCCTGGAATTTTCGCTCTACCCGCGCTGTGTTACCCAAACTAAATAAAGCAGCACTGACATTTTGGGGAGAATTCAATTGTTGAGCGATTTCCAGACTTTGATTTAATATTTTACGAGATTGTTTCAAATCTCCTGCTAATTGTAGAGCATTTCCTAAAGAACGTAATTCTACTGCTTTTATAATAGAATTGGGTTGATTTTCTAACTCTTGTTGCAATGCAGTTAAAGTTGTTAAACTCCGACGGTAAAATCCTAAAACCAGCCATGCTTGGGCTTGGTTAATGCGACTATTAACAACACCATTTTGATTATTAATTTGTTTATATATACTTTCCGAATTTTGCCAAGTCTTCAATGCTTGTTCTGCTTGTCCTAAATCTAATTGAATACTACCTTGAATGTCGAGAATTTTGGCAACGGATGGATTTTGGATTGAATGTTGGTTAATCCAAAATAATTCTAAGCTTTGGGTAATTGCTTGTTGAGCTTGATTTAATTTACCCAATTTTTGATATGCTAAAGCTAAATTACTCAATGCAACGGCTTGTTTTAAACCATCACCTTGATTGCGATAATTTGTGATAACTTGTTGCAATACATTGATAGATTCTGCAATTCTTCCGGCTTGATATAATTTTTTACCCTGTTGTAGAGATGCTATGTATTGCGTTTCTTCAGCTTGCGATTTTACTATAGTTGCAGCAACAGGGAAATTAATAACACACAAAGCTGTTACTAAAATTAAGGCGATGAAAACGGGGAAGTAACGGATTTTAAGGTGGCGAGTAAACCATTTATTCACTTTGTATTTCATATCAAATCCGATTTTTTAACGCAGAGGGACACAAAGGTAGGCGCAGAGGGGCGCAGATTTTGAGTAATAAATTATTAATTACAGGAGATAGTAGAGGGAGTGTGAGTTTGTGGAGATTCAGCTACAAGGAAAGTCTCGCCATTTTTATCGACTATTATCTTCTGGGCTTCAACTATTTTCGGAGTAGATTTAGTTGCAGATGCGGTGGGTAATTTATTTATTCTTCTTTCCGTTATTTGTGATGGTAAATCAACCCAATTTGTAATGACTGCGCGTTCCCGTAAAGGCTCATTGGGGCTAAGTGGTAATCCTCCTCTTCCGGTAGCGATAAAGCTGCTTTGCTGTTGTCTTCCTCTGCCAGTGCAAGCTTGAGCAACTTGTTGCGATGCATCAAATAAGTTTGTAGGTAGTTCAATTAAACCGCGATTTGGATCTATATCTAATTCATTAATATTTACTTCACCATTGATTCCTGATTCCGAACTAGCTGTAATATCGCTGTTATTTGTTGGGCTATTTTGGGGAAAAATCCCGAAAATCCCATTAGCAGTAATATCAACTCCTCCCCCGCTACCACTAAAGGCATTGGCTGTAATATCGCTATTTTCTTGAGGTAAAGCGACAATGAAAGGAGTATTGATACTGATGTTACCGCCATCGCCACCAAATTCTTGATTTCCAGCGGTGCTGGTGATTTGGCTACCGTTGCGGAGTAATAATAAGTCTTGCAGATTTAGGAGAATATTACCGCCTGTATTGCTGCGGGTTTCGGCGGAAATGGTGCCTTTATCTAGAGTGAGGAATCCTGCTGCAAGTTCGATATCACCGCCAACCCCAACTCCCTGGCTATCTACAGCGATTTTCGCCCCATCTCGAATAGTCATAATTTTGGGATCGATGACGATATTACCACCATTACCCGTGGAATTTTCACTCGTGCTAGCAAAAACTCCAGTTTCGCTACCTGCCAGCGTAATATTTTCACTCACATTCAAGGTAATGTCTCCCGCTTTTCCACTGCTTGCGGTATTGGCATTAAGTACTGCACCATTGGTAACTTCAAGGGAGTTAGTATTTATAGATATACCTCCTGCTGTTCCCACTGCTTCAGTTCGTACATTACTGAATGCTCCACTGGGAAATCCATCTTTACCTTCGCCATCAAACTTGACTCGATCGGAGGCATTAATAGTGATAGTACCTGCATCCCCTTCTGCAAAAGTACCGACACTAACTTGGGCACCATTGGTCACTTCAAGGGAGTTAGTGGTAATGGATACACCTCCCGCATTGCCCACTGCTCCAGGGTTCACCTGGCTGAATGCGCCACTGTTTGCTATACCATTCTTACTTTCCCCAATAAGCCTGACTTTGGAGGTGGCATTAATATTGACACTGCCTCCATCTCCTTTTCCAAAGGTACTGGCACTAAGTTGGGCACCGTTAGTAACTTCAAGAGAGTCAGTGGTAATTAATACACCCCCCGCTGTCCCAACTGCTTCAGAAAACACAGCGCTCGATATCACACTGGGAAATCCATCATTACTTTCCCCATCAAGCCTGACTTTGGAGGTAGCATTAATAGTGACGCTACCTGCATCTCCTTCTCCAAAGGTATTGGCATCAAGTACTGCACCATTGGTAACTTCAAGGGAACCAGTGTTAATGAATATACCCCCAACTTTACCTACTCCATTAGAGTTGACGCTACTGAATATCTCACTGGGAAATCCATCCTTACTTTCCCCATCAATTGCGATCGAGTCGGTAGCATTAATGGTAACGCTGCCTGTATCTCCTACTCCTCTAGTAAAAGCACCAACACTGGCACCATTGGTAACTTCAAGTGAGCTAGTGTTAATGAATATATCCCCGACTTTACCTACTGCTTCAGATTCTACAATGCCAAATGTTCCACTGGGACTTCCATTATTATCTTCTCCATCAAATATTACCTTGCCAGTAGCATTAATATTAATATCGCTTGCATTTCCCTTTCCAAAGGTACTGGTACGAAGGAAGCCACCATTGGTAACTTCAAGGAAGCCAGTGGTAACTGATATACTCCCTCCATTGCCTACCCCCTCAGAATTTACATCGTTAATCACAGAAGCATTGCGATCGAGCAAAACAGAATCGGTGGCATTAATTGTAATATCCCCTGCCTGAGCCTCTGGTGTACCCAAACCCGAACGGATACCAGCCAAAAGTTGACTTCCTTTTGTTACCTCTAAATTCCTGGCATTAACTGTAATAGAGCCGGACTTACCAGCACTCACATCTATAATTGCACCATTTGTGAGCGATATATCTGCTCTTGCGACATCATCAGGTACACTCAAACTCAGGTCGTTACCATCAACATTTAACCCTACTGTTCCATCTCCTGCTAACCCTGCCAACTCCAATTGTCCACCGAAAGCATTCAATAGAACTCCATCAAGGTTGATATCTCCACCTACTAGCAAGAAGCTACGACTATCTGGTACTTGTAGATTTGACTTACTCTCTATTTTTCCTGGTTGAACTTGATTGAAAAATAATGCTGAAGGATTTATTGTCAGTAACTGCGAGGGAGGTTGAAGATTTGTAGCGCTAAAAAAACCGCGATCGCCAAATTGAATTGCATTCGCCGTACTCCCTACAAACGAACCAGTTATATCCAACCGTGCATTTTCTCCAAAAATAATTCCACTGGGATTAATCAAGAAAAAATTCACATCACTACCAAGAGTGCGAATTAATCCGTCAATTGAAGAAGCGCTACCACCAGTTACCCGTGAAAAAATATTTCTGATATTACCTGCACTTTGAAAAATAGCCGCTTCATTACTATTAAGATTAAACTTACCAAAGCTGTGAAATAAATTATTCCCAACAGCTTCTCCCACCGATTCGGGAATCTCGTAATTTGGTCCGGTTAAAGTTCCTGAACCCAAGCTGCCATCTAGGGTGATTTGCGCCCTTGCATCAGTGGTAGGGAATATGAATACCATGCCTACCACTAAAGTACCTGTTAATATACCGAGTAAGTCTTTAACCATAAGTCACTCTCAAATAAAAAGTACCGGCGGACAATATGGTTGCCTACAGATGAATCTAGTTTACGGGTAAATACGGTTGTGGAATCTTAAGACAATCGTATTTTTTTTGCAATGGTGGAATAACAGAAGTACTCTTTAGAAGATCGTTTTACCTTCCGCATCGTAATCTTTTTTCTTGTTAAAACCGCAAAATCTCTCGTTCATAATCCTCAGCAATTGGTTCTGTTTCCCAAACTAACTCTTCTCCTGGCTCTAAAATTACTTCCAAATACAACATATCCACAGGATTTATTGCCGTATCTTCGTTATTTTCAAACGGTTGCAAGTCTTCCGTTAACAATCGCAACTTAAACCCAACCGGAATTTGGCTACCAGGGGTTGCACTCCGCAATTCAAACTTTACAATCTGGTTTTCAGAATTACCACTAGGAAAAATGCGTAACTCATATGGATCGCTCGCAATTATTAATTGCCGAGATAAACCTTGAACGGCTTCTCCACTCCGCATTCCCGTAGATACCATCACAAATTCCTTTTTTTTCCATCCCCACTGTTGAGGTAAATTTGCTACTCCTGTTTGTAACCATTGTCTAATTGACCATTCCTGTGGTAAACCCTGACGTAATTCGTATAATTTATTGCGCCAGCCACCATGAGCAATCAGTGATCCCCACAGTGGAAAGGGAACAGCCAAGCGGGGAAATTTGACATCGGGATTACCTAAGCGTTCTAAGAGATTGGACGCTTGGCTTTGGGGAATAGAAGCTAGAGGTGCAATAAGAGTTCGCAAGGCTTCTGGATAATTTATTTGCCGAGTAACCCACAACACATTTATATCTTGGATTAAATCTTCTCTTTCCAGGCTGTAAGTCCGGTCTCCAACATCATAAACTCCTTTTTCTTTAAGACTTTTATGGGTTGTGTAACCAAAAATTTTTATCCAACCATCATCGGGATTTACCTGTACTGCAATGTAGTAATCAGCAACTAACTCCGGAATATCTACCCATTCCTGGGGTACCCGTAACTCATCCCCATCCATTGCTAGGGTAGGAATTAATAGTAGGCGAGATGTATCAAAAGTAATTGCCGTACCATCGACTAATTCCCAAAAACTCGGTAATGCCGCAGTATTGGGGTATACTTTGGCGCTGGGGTCAATTTCTTCTCTAAACCAAGGTAAAAATGCTTGCAAGCAAAGTTGATTTATCCAAGCACGTTGATAAGCACCGGGGGTTGAGTATGCTTGTTCTTGCATCTGGAATTGGGGAATTTCCAGATGTAGCTGATGTGAGTCAATAGTAGATGGGGAAGGTGAGTTAAACATGATTATATTGCGAGAGTGAAATGTAAAAAGTAAAAGCTAAAAAGAATAAATATCAAAAAATATAAATAAACTTTTAGTTTTTACTTGTGTTGGCATGGCTGTAGTGGAATTGAAACCATTCCTCTAAGCTCGTATTCATGGCATCTATTACGTCGGATTTTGGAGAAATATGCAGGGTGTTTTGACTCCATTGGGTGAGAGTCAGCAGCAATGACTTTTTAATACTAGCGATCCGGCGGGAAACAGTATATTGTTTAATATTTAATTGTGCAGCAATTTCTTTTTGGGTGAGTTGTTGACCGTAGTAAGCTTGTAGTAATTGTTGTGATTCAGCATCTAATGCGGTTATTGCTTGCTGTAACACAATGTTTAACTGATGTTGCTGCAAACCTATATTTGCAGTTTCTTCTTGTTTGATAATTTCTGCCATCAAAGATGTTTCCCCATCCCCAGGCAATATATCTAACAAAGTACTAGCTTCACCTTCTTTGAGGGGAGAATCTGCGGAGATAACTTTGGGATAGAGGAAATTACGAACTGAAGAAGCAGAAGATAATAGCCATTTTTCTATGGTTTGCCAATCAACTAAGTCACTTGATGAAAGCTGACTTAAGCGTTCTGTATTATAAAGATTTTTTATAGCTTCCCAAGTGCGAGCATCAGGTTTAGTAAGCTGGCGAATCTTTTTGTTATCACTCGTGTAGAGTTCCTTAAAGCATTCCCAAGCTAAAACATAACTTTCAATAGAAGTAGTGTTCAAACCCATATTTTGCAATGATTTTACCAGTCTTTTACGACTAATTTTATGTAATAGAGCCACATCCGAACAAATATCTGTTTCCCGACGTAAGCGCAACTGATCCTTAATAATCCGCTTAAAAGCTAATTCTGCATAGCTTTTTAAATGGGAACTGTATTGGGGGTTAAAACTTTTGAGAATTTTAGCAAGATGAGCGATCGCAATTTGAAAATAGTCTGGGAATGTTGAATCACTCTTAAAATTGAGGGCAAATTTTCTTGCACTCCAGTAGCACGTTTCTTGTAAGTACGCAGAAAGATGTGCCAGTGCTACAGAACTGGAGCTATCGTGCCAAACTTTATACCAATAAAGTACCCAAAAGGTATCTGACTCATCATTTGACGACCGTTCTACGCTTTGTTTTATACTACGTCGCAGTTTCGGGTCGGTTATCCAACCACTAAATTGATCTACGTCAAATTCTATAAAAGTGGAGAAAATTTCCACAATACCTTGTCGGGCTTGCATGGTATGTTCCCGGTTATTTTAACTATTATATGAGCTATAAAACTATACAGCCAAAAATAGAGAATTAATTACTTGCTGTATAAGAACTTTACAGATTTTTGAAAGAATTTTTGTCAGGCGGGTGCATAAAAATAATTTGCCATCGTAAAGAGTGATATGCAGAGAGATTAGTAAACAAACTAAACCTTCTGCTCTTTTAAATTTTTACATACAAAGGAAATCGAAAAATGAACTTCACAACAAAAAGAAGAAATGTACGCAACGCTTTGTTCGGTGGTGCAACTTTGGTTTCGATGTTAGCAGGAATGATATTTATTGATAGTGCAGTTGCACAAAAATCATCTTCTACTAATAATTCAAAAACTGAATTTAAATTAGAAAAAAATAAAGAAGCAGTATCATTAGGTGCCCCAACAAATTCTTTTCTTATTTCCCAGAGTGGGGGAAATGGTGGTCGAAATTTTAGGATTAAAAATGGTAACGACAATCAAATAACAGGTATAACAATCTTTGCGGGAAATGTGGTTGATGGAATTAAGGTTAAATATAGCAGTGGTACAGAATTAAAAACAGGTGGCTTTGGTGGATATACCTGTCCGGTAAGGATTAATTCCAATGAATATATTAAGACTATGAAGGTAAAACACGGTAATGTAGTTGACAGTGTTGCATTCGGATTAGCACGAAAAGGTACTGACAAGATAATAAATTGGACCCGCTGTGGTGGTCGTGGTGGAAATAGAGAATCTACATATACAGCACCTAAAGGTGAAGCTATAGTTGGTTTTCATGGTAAATCGGCAAATTTGATTGATAGTATTGGAGCTATATACGGATCGATACCAAGATAGATTACGGAAGTTCAATACCATTTCTATTAGCTGTCAAAGGGCGATACATCGGCATCTGTGAAAAACGATTTATGGGCAAATTAGTCATCTTAAAGTTAGAAGAGGGAGACTTTGAGCTAGGGTTTTACGCAACCCTACAAATTGGTACTGAAAATGCCCGCCCAACTGTGGAAATTACGGGCAAGCTGCCCCCGAATCCAGAAATTTACCACAACTACAACAGATGGCAATCTATTTATCGTAATTTACAGTTACCATCTCGCCCCATAGGTTTACCAAAGCAAGTTACTCAACCCTCTAGTTTAGAAGAATGCCAACAGGTAACGGAGGTGTTTAAAGTAAGTTTTAATACTTGGCTTGCTTCCGATTCTTTTCATCCCATCCGCGAGAAATGGCTGGAAAAACTCACACCAGATGATGACATACGTGTACTAATACAAACCAAAGACCTACGATTACAAAAACTCCCTTGGCATTTATGGGATTTACTAGAACGCTATCCCAAGGCAGAAATCGCTTTGAGTGCGCCGATTTACGAACAGGTTAATCGGATCGCAACTACCAATGAAAGAGTTAAAATACTGGCTATTTTAGGCGATAGTCAAGGAATTGATACCCAAGCAGACCGAGCAATTCTCGAAAAGTTGCCCAATGCCGACATCACTTTTTTAGTTGAGCCAGAATCTAAAGAGCTTACCGATAAGCTATGGGATGCGAACTGGCAAATTTTATTTTTCGCCGGACACAGTGCTACTCAACCCAATGAAACTGGGAAAATTTACATTAATCAAACTGAAAGTCTAACAATTACTCAGTTAAAGTATGCCCTGAAAAAGTCAGTGGAGAGGGGTTTACAATTAGCGATTTTCAATTCCTGTGATGGTTTGGGATTAGCACGGGAGTTTGTAGATTTACAGATTCCCCAAATGATTGTGATGCGAGAACCCGTACCCGATAGAGTAGCGCAGGAATTTTTGAAGTATTTTTTACAAGCCTTTGCACGGGGAGATACCTTATATTTATCTGTACGAGAAGCACGGGAAAGGTTACAAGGATTGGAAAATCAATTTCCTTGCGCTACTTGGCTACCAGTTATCTGTCAAAATCCTGCTGAGGAGCCTTTAACTTGGTCGGGATTGTGTATAAATGCAGGTAATACTAATACACCTTTACCTGAAAATACTCACGGTAAAACGATTATCAATCGCCGTGGGTTTGGTTTAATGGCAGCGGCGAGTGTAGCAATAACTGGGCTGTTAATGGGTGTGCGGTATTTGGGAGTGCTGCAACCTCTCGAACTTAAAGCATTTGACCAAATAATGCAATTACGTCCTACCGAGATTCCAGACTCACGGCTACTGGTAGTCACTGTGACAGAAGAAGATGTGCGATCGCAGCAGTCGGAGAAACCACGGGGTTCCTTATCTGACAAATCTCTTAGCAAACTTTTAGAAAAACTAGAGCGATATCAACCAGCAGCTATTGGTTTGGATATATACCGAGATTATGCAGTAGATAAAGATTATCCGGAATTGACAAAACGGATGCAGAATAGCCGGTTTCTTGCAGTTTGTAAAGTTAGTAATTCTCAAGGTAAATTGGGTGTTGCTCCACCTCCAGAAGTTTCTCCAGATAACTTGGGTTTTAGCGATATTCTTCTCGATCGGGATAACATAGTCCGTCGGCATTATTTATCTTTAACTCCTCCTGCCGCTTCTACTTGCAATACTCCTTATGCTTTTAGCGTACAGTTAGCTTTACGTTACCTCCAAGATAAAGGGATTAACTTAGAATTTCCCCAACAGAATACATGGCAACTGGGGGAACTTAAATTTAAAGTTTTAGAAGCACATACGGCAGGATATCAAAAAATTGATGCATTAGGACATCAAATTTTACTTAACTATCGTTCATCATCACAAACCTCAGCTATTTCACAAGTTACTTTAGGACAGGTGCTAGCAGGTGGAATAAACCCCGTAGCATTCAAAGATAAAATAGTTATTATAGGCACAACAGCCGAAAGTTTTCGAGATTATTCCTTGACTCCCTACACCGTCCAAGGAAAATCTAAAAATATACCGGGAGTGATTCTGCAAGCGCAAATGACCAGTCAATTAATTAGTGCTGCATTAGATGGACGAGTTTTAATATCTAACTGGGAGCTTGGTGGTGAAACAATTTGGGTTTGGGGATGGGCTGTAACTGGTAGTTTAATCGGTTGGTGTTTGCGAAAACCGATTTATTTAACAATAGCAATGGTCGTCGGAATAATTATTTTATATGGTAGCAGTCTCATTTTATTAACTTCCCAAGGATTGTGGGTTCCCCTAGTTCCTGCAATGATTGCTTTCGGAGGTACAACGGTAGTTTGCAATCGTATTATTAGCTTTGAAATTCAAACAAAAAACTCGCCTCTTTAAACAATTTTAGAATTTAAATGCCGGGATTTTTATTAAATAGTTAAGTACTTAGGCAAAATTAATTGTACATTTGTCATTGCGAGCGACAGCGAAGCATTCACCCGTAGGGTGCGGTTCATCGCAACACTTTGAGAAAGATCCGCTGTCGCATGTCCTATCGGACACGCTGCGCTAACGCAATGACACAAATAATGAAGGCACACCCACTTATCAACTATCAACTAACTACTAACCAAGGTCATGAAAATTCATCATTATAAAACAAGGTTTACTGTTGGTTTTATTACGGCTTTTTTAATCAGCATCGCTCCTTTGTTACCAATAAAGGCACAACTAACAACCTCATATAGTTCAATCAATTTTAATCCACCACCCCCACCACCAGACCGGAGTGCCGCAGGTGAGCGTGGAGGAGCAGCTAGTAGGGGATGTGGGAATAGCGAGCAATCTCTAATGGCATTGGTTCCGGACTACAAGCAAAGCATTAACTTAGATGGAGGAGAAAAAATTCCAGTCACCAAAATTTGGGGTTTAACAACCGATGATTATCCTACTTTTTGGTTTTTTGTTCCTGATGACAAATCATCAATTACGGAAATGGAATTTGTTATCAAAGATGAATCTCAAAAACCTAGTAAAACAATATATAGGACTGTTTTAAATAAACCAGAAAAGCCAGGAATTATAGGTATTTCTACAAAAGAACCATTACAAATAAGTAAAACAAAACACCAAAAGAAATATCATTGGTTTTTGAAATTAAAAGTCAAATGCAACCCACAACAATCAGCACAATTACAGGCAGTTGACGGTTGGATAGAACGAGTTAATATAAGTTCTGACCTTGCAAAACGTATCGGGCAAGCAACACCTTTACAAAAAGCAGCACTTTATGCAGAAAACGGGATTTGGCACAATGCTCTTACAACTTTAGGAGAAGCCCGTCTTGCCAAACCCAAAGATGCTCCACTACTCGCAGACTGGAAAAGTTTACTCAAATCTGAAGAACTGGATAGTTTAGCGAACCAGCCTCTTCTAAGTCTCACTCAACAATGAGATAAAAGTAGAAAGTCGATCCAAAAACAAAGCCCGCTTTTGCGGGCTAAATTAAGCGCGTATAATACACAAACGGATCGACTATCCTTTAAGCAGTTTCTAACTGGGCTTTAGAAAAATGCGGTTTTAACACCTCAACCCAGTTTGCAATACGCTCGTCGGTTTTATCACTCTCATTAACTTCATCTATAGGTAGTCCTATAAATTTACCATCGCGCACTGCAAAGGAATATTTATAGGTGTAACCGTCGGTAGGAAATTCACCAACTAATGTTGCACCTAGTTTTTTGAAGTGATCGTACAAAGTTCCTAATGCGCTGACAAATTGTTCGCCGTGGCTCGCATAATCTCCCGCACCGAACAAGGCAATAGTTTTACCTGTAAAATCCGGTTTGTCCATTTCCATCTCAAATAATGGGTCCCGCCAATCATTTTGGACTTCCCCAGAACCCCAAGTAGAACAACCGAAAAGCAAATAATCGTACTCAAGCATTTCATCAACGCTGGTGAAATCTTCTTCCATGCTGAAGATATCGCACAATTCTTCACCAAAATGCCCGTGTATTTTCGTCGCAATTTCTTCGGTGATACCGGAAGTGCTGCCGTAAAAAATAGCCATTTTTGCCATAATTAAAGCTCCTCTCGATTTGAGCGATATATTTTTTCGCGATTGCTGAGGATTTATATTTGTAGAGATTCCCAATATTTAACAGTCTTGAATTTGGTAGAAGTTCTTTATAACGCAGGATTATTTTGTGCTACTGACTTATTTAAGTTTGGCTTACCGATTAAGTCAAAACACTATTACAAATTACATTTAGATTCGTGGCGGAGTTGTAACAGTCATGACTAAATCTGGCAAAAGTCAGATTTTTTTAACGGTTTTTTACAGCTTAGTTTTCTGGCTAAGTACTTACAGCATCTTTTTCATTAAGGTTCGTAGTAAGGGCTTAGGTTCCCTAAATCCGGAGGGGCTTAAGCCCTTACTACAAACCTATCAGAATTAATGATTTGGACTACTATTAGCGCATTTCATTAATTTTGATAGGTGTATCCTAAAAACTATTGTTTTTTCTCCCCCCTCTTCCCCTACCACAAACCCGAATTGTTAATAAAGTAATCAAAAGTTCCTATTTGACTCCAAAAAATCCCAAAATACTAGAGACTGAGAAAATAGCAGTTAACATTAATTCCAGTCTCCACCGTGAAGATTTCTACAAATTACTCAGAAGCAACCGAATCTCGTAAAGCCGACCACATCCGCATCTGTCTAGAGGAAGATGTTCAGTTTCGTCAAACTACTAATGGTTTGGAACGCTATCATTTTGACCATTCTTGTCTACCGGAAATTGACCGGGATGAAATTGATATTAGCACTACATTTTTAGGAAAACCTATGAATGCACCGCTGTTAATTTCTTCGATGACTGGGGGAACCGAAGAAGCTAAAACTATCAATTACCGTTTGGCGAAAGTTGCTCAACATTACAGATTGGCGATGGGTGTGGGTTCGCAACGAGTGGCGGTAGAAAATCCAGGGGTTTCTGATACTTTTGCAGTTCGCAAGTATGCTCCTGATATACTATTGTTTGCTAATTTGGGTGCAATTCAACTCAATTACGATTACGGTTTGGATGAATGTCTGCGAGTTGTCGATCTTCTCGAAGCCGATGCGCTGATTTTGCATCTCAATCCTTTACAAGAATGCATTCAGCCCCAGGGGGATACTCATTTCCGGGGTGTGCTGGACAAAATTGAAACTTTATGCACAAAATTACCAGTGCCGGTAATTGTGAAGGAAGTTGGGAATGGGATTTCGGGTAAAATGGCTAAAAAACTTATTGGCGCTGGAGTTACAGCAATTGATGTGGCTGGTGCTGGCGGTACTTCTTGGGCTTTAGTGGAAAGCGAGCGTGCTGATAATATTTTACAGCGGCGCTTGGGTAGAACCTTTGCGGATTGGGGCGTACCGACGGCAGACTGCATTACGGGAATTCGTGCGATCGCGCCCTCGGTACCTCTTATTGCTTCGGGGGGTTTGCGTCACGGTGTGGATGTAGCGAAAGCGATCGCGTTAGGTGCGGATATCGCCGGGTTAGCAATGCCGTTTTTACAAGCTGCAACCTCATCTGAGGCTACGCTTTACGATTTAGCAAAAGTTTTGATTGCGGAAATTAGCACCGTACTATTTTGTACTGGTAACGCTACACTAGAACAACTCAAACATTCAGATAGTTTACAAAAAGCACAATAATATTCTATATCTCAATGATTGAGCATTTTCTCGGTGTTCGGAACCATATTTTTAGGGGACATTAGAAATACAAGATAAACAAAAAATTGGGTGAAATGCAAAGGGTAAATCTGTGTTTGTAGTTGCGTTTTAGCAATAAATTGCAGCTATAAATGTAACTATCGGGGTGAGCGGAAATACTTATTAAGAAAGCTGAGGATAAGAGGAAATACTATGAATAATTTTATCAAACAAACCTTTGCGAGTTTAATTGGAAGTTTACTGGGATTATTTATTTTCGTTGGTTTGAGTAGCACGGGGTTTTTCTTGCTGCTGTTTGCTGCTGCTTCGACGGATTCGGGACCAAAAGTCAAGGATTCTTCGATGTTGGTGTTTGATTTATCAACCCAAATTACCGACGGGAAACCCGATTCTGGTTTGGTTTTACAGCAAGCGCTATCGGGCAATTTAAAAAAGCAGATGACACTGCGATCGGTTTTGGATGCTTTGGAACAAGCCCGCACTGACGAGCGAATTGTTGGCGTTTACTTAGATGCCAGAGACACTTCGGGAACTGGAAGCACGGGTTTTGCAACTCTCAAGGAAATTCGTAAAGCATTAACAAAATTTCGCGATACGGGTAAAAAAGTTGTAGCTTACGGCGTGGGATGGGGTGAAAAAGAATACTATCTCAGTTCTGTGGCGGATACCGTTGTAGTTAATCCTTACGGAGGAATGGAAATTAACGGTTTGAGTTCGCAACCGATGTTTTTAGCTGGGGCTTTGGAAAAGTTCGGTGTTGGCGTGCAAATTGTACGGGTAGGAAAGTTTAAAGGCGCAGTTGAGCCGCTGGTTTTAAAACAATTAAGTCCGGAAAACCGCGAGCAAATTCAAACATTATTAGACGATTTATGGGGTGAATGGCGTGGTACTGTAGGTAAAAGTCGTAAAATGACACCGCAACAGCTACAAGCGATCGCCGATAGTAAAGGACTTTTAGAAGCATCGGAAGCCAAAACCAATGGTTTGGTAGATAAGGTAGCGTATTTTGATGAAGTAGTTACCGAACTTAAAGAGTTAACCAAAACTGATAAAAAAGAAAAATCTTTTGAACAAATTGATTTAAACGAATACGCTACTCTTGCCGAACGAAATTTAAGCAAAAGAAGCTCCGAAAATAAAATAGCCGTAGTTTATGCAGAAGGCAGTATAGTTGACGGTGATGGTGACTCCGGAGAAATTGGAGGAAACCGCTTTGCGAAAATTTTTAACCGTATTCGTCAAGATAAAGATATCAAATCGGTAGTTTTACGAATAAATTCTCCCGGTGGCAGCGCTACAGCATCCGAGATAATCCAGCGAGAAATCCGGTTAACTCGCGATGTGAAACCAGTTGTAGTTTCGATGGGTGACACCGCAGCATCCGGTGGTTATTGGATTGCTGTAGATTCCAACCGCATTTTTGCCGAACCAAATACGATTACGGGTTCCATCGGCGTATTCGGAAGCATACCTAACTTTCAAAAATTAGCCAACGACAACGGTATTAGTTGGGATAGCGTCAAAACCGCACGTTATGCCGATATTGGAACCACAACTCGTCCCCAAACTGAGGCAGAATTGGCGATTTTCCAAAATAGCGTCAACCGAATTTACGGTAAATTTATAGATAAAGTAGCCAAAGGTAGAAACCTACCACAATCCAAGGTAGCAGACATTGCTCAAGGAAGAGTTTGGTCTGGTAAAGCCGCGAAAGACATTGGTTTAGTGGATGAAATCGGCGGATTAGATGCAGCGATCGCATACGCCGCAACAGAAGCAAAGTTAGGAGACAAATGGGAATTGCAAGAGTATCCCAAACGCAGCAGCTTTAGCGAAAGATTTTTTGGTAAAGTCTCTGAAGATGCCCAAACTATGTTTAAAACTAGCAAAAGTCCCTTGAAAGCCAATCATCCCTTAACAGTTGAATTCGATAAATTGCAAGCAGAAATAGCGACTTTACAAAACATGAACGATCCATTAGGTGTGTATGCTCGTTTACCTTTTAATTTGATAATTGAGTAATTCAGTTAACAACTATCAATGAATAAATGTAGAGACTTTGCAATTGCAGAGTCTTTTCTTATTTGTAGTGCAGCCATCTTGGCCGCGATATATCAAGGAAGTAAAATACTCCCACTACAATATATTTTTTATAACTTAAGATGCTGCCAATTTATCTGAAGTTAGATTAATTATTTACTAATAACAGCTAATCTTAAAATTTAATCTACATTCATGACTTCATTCTTCTTGCCTATCTTCTCAAACAAACTTAGACAATTGATTCAATCTGCCAAAGCTTACATTGGATTAACGATTGCTTGTTTTCTGATCGCGACATGGGCAATAAGTTTAGCAACATTACTCAATTTCAATATTCCCGAAACTAATATATTATTGATTCCAATTCTAATTTTATGGCAAGCCTTTTTGCATACGGGACTATTTATAACTGCTCATGATGCAATGCATGGTGTTGTATTTGAAAAAAATTCTAAAATAAATAATTTTATTGGTTATTTAACTGTAGCTTTGTATGCACAATTCTCTTATCAAAAGCTACTAAAAAGACACCATCAGCACCATAATAATCCTGCAAGCGAACTCGATCCTGATTATCATAACGGTAAACATAAAAATTTCTTTGCTTGGTACGGTTATTTTATGTATCGTTATTGGAGTTGGTTGCGTTTCTTGGGAATGACAATCGTTTACCATTCTGTAAGAATTACATTCCATATTCCAGAAATTAACTTATTAGTATTTTGGGCAATACCATTACTACTTAGTTCTGTTCAGCTATTTTATTTCGGAACCTATTTACCCCATCGAGAGCCATCAGCAGGATATCAAACTTCTCACCGCACTCAAAGCATTTATCGTCCATTTTTGTGGTCATTAATTAGCTGCTATCATTTCGGCTATCATGAAGAACATCATAAGTATCCTTATATTTCTTGGTGGCAACTTCCAAAATTCAGTAAAAATACCATAGCCCCTGAGAATCTCAAACAATATATTTAAAATAATCAATATAAAGTCTTAACTGTTGATTTATAAAGTTTTTACCGACTTGATCGAGCAGAACAAATAATTTTGTTTTTACTTACATAAAATATATGTAACTGGACATATCCGGAGTTTTTTTGTGAAAATTTAATGAATATGCCTACGTAATATTGCTTATTTTTTTTAACTCCATTAATCTCTTTTAAAGAAAGGGTGCGTTGAATAAACATTCATAAAAAACGCAAACAATATATAGGTTGAATAATTATGCATCTATCCATTTCCAAAGCTAAATTGATGGTGACAGCTTTTGCTGCAATATTAGCGCCGATAAATGCCGCACAAGCATCTACGCTGACTTATGAAAGTACGGTTGATTTAGAAATAACTAACTTTAAAAAACAAATAACCTTATCAAAATTTGATAGCAGTTTGGGCGATTTAGAAAGCGTTCTATTTGAATTAAGCGGTAACGTTCAAGGTTCTGTAGAATTAGAAAATAGAGACGCTCAAGCAGCATTTGTTACGGGAAACCTTGCCGCAGAAATTAATTTAAAAAAGCCCGATAATTCTTTATTGCTCGTAGCTTTACCTACTGCATCGGTTGAGCAAAACTTGAGCGTATACGATAGAACATTAGACTTTGATGGTGCTTCAGGCATAACATTAACAGATATTTCTAATACAAAAAAAGAATCAGCATTTTTTACCGTTAAAGATGATTTTACACCCTTCGTTGGCGACGGCAGTTTTAATTTATTCCTTGAAGCCATAGGTAATTCAACAGCCACAGGTGCGGGTAATTTTGTTGCTGGTTTTGAAACTTATGCTGGTGCTAATGTAATGGTTTCTTACACCTATGCCAAAAAAGAACCCAAACGCAGAAAAGTACCCGAATCGCAGGTACCTACGACTATATTTATCGGATTAGCAGCCACAATGGTTTTAACTAAATCGAAAATGCGGTTTGTGTGAAAAATTTTTGTATAGCCTCGCTGGCAGCCTCTAACTAGGAATTAATTTCAAGTGGCTTTGCCTCCCGTAGACTCAGGAGGCAGAGCTTCTCATTTAGGGGGTTAGTTCCCAGCCTCCAGACTAGGAAGCAGTTAAGCCGCCACATCTTTCCGTTTCATACAGAAAGAATAAGTAAAAAATTGGCAGTTTTATACAAACCATGCTGACAATACGTGAGCTTTTGTGTACATTAGATAGAAGTAATCATCCCTAAGATATTTAAAAACCTATCTATGGATAGAAAAAATAAACGCCTTTTATTATTAGTTGTTTCCTGTAGCGTGGCTGGTGTGGTGCTGGGTGGTACCTCTAGCTGGGCTAAAAGCACTATGTGTTTGAACGCGACTGAAGTTACAAGCGAGTGTTTGACTCAAAACCCTATTACTAAGACTATAGAAGGAATGAGTACTGGCTTGCTTGCAGGTGGGGGAGCGGCTTTTGGTGCAGCTTGGCAATTACGCAACGAAGAGTAAATCAGTTACCAGTGAACAGTGAACAGTGAGCAGTTAACAGTTTGAAATTAGAGATTTAATTATTTTTCCGGCGTTGCTACGTTACACCTATTTAAATAGATATAGCAATCCGAATTTAAATGTGAGAAAACACGTAGATGTAGGATTGAAATAACGAGTAAATTTTTATTCATACCTGGCGACTATAAGTCGCGGCTACACAGGCAAAACCCGCCTGCGCGGGTTGTTTGATTAAGTCCACGCAGGTGGACTTCGTTTGTGTAGTAGCGGTTTTAACCGCCAGTTGATTTATCAATTTCTCACAAATCATTTAGGATTGCTATATTAACCGTTCATTGTTCACTGCTAACTGCTAACTGCTTGTCAAAATCGATAATTTTGTTCTTTCACCCACATACTTATAGGTACCGATTTACCCTGAGAATCAACTTTGATTTCTACTACAATGGGTTGAGGCTGCCTTTGTGTTGCACTGCGGCTAGCTTGAGATATATTATCGTTAATTTTGTTGCGTTGGTCTTCTGGGATATTATACTTTTCTAAACCGTATGTAACCCTACCGTAGCGATATTTGCCTTTCAACGCTACTTGGTTATCGGGAAGGGAATCGGGAAGTTTTTCACTTAACCGCACTGGTTTCCAAGCTTTGGGAATTTTCTCATCAGTTGATTTTTCTTCTTGAAGAATTACATACAAACTGTTCCCATCTTTCAATATGTCTTTGCTGTCGGGAAGTTTTTCTAAAGTACTTTGTGTCGAAATGTCGTAACTGAGGATTTGATAGTAACCTGTCAATATATTGTAAGGATCTACGGGTACGGTTTGTAAAATCACGGTTTTACCCGTAAGGTAAGTTTGAATTGATTGGGCTGGTATCGCTAAAAGTAACCCAGCTTGAATTAATAAAGGTATTACTAACCGTAAAATTGGAATTGGTTTATTATTTACTGGTGAATTTGTCTTAAACGGAATCAGTTCTTTTTCTGAGGATTCTTCTGGAAGTTTCATAATTTAGTTGTTAGTTGTTAGTTGTTAGTTGTTAGTTGTTAGTTGTTAGTTGTTAAATAAATAAGAATTGTTCACTGGTTACTGTTCACTGGTTACTGATTACTGGTTACTGTTCACTGGTTACTGTTCACTGGTTACTGATTACTGGTTACTGTTCACTGGTTACTGATTACTGGTTACTGTTCACTGATTACTGCTCACTGCTCACTGCTCACTGCTCACTGATAAATGTCGTTCAAACCATAATCCCGCACCAATAACAGCAACTCCGCATAATACGAAAACCAAAGATTTCAATAATAAAGCGGTGTCGTATTCCAACATCCGGGTGATAATTTGCAGCGTTAACAAAATCATTCCTCCCCAAAATGCGCGTCTTTGATTTGATTGCAATCCTTGGCGAATCATTCCGCAAGCTAATAAAGCTAAAAGTAGATTGAAAAGGAAAATCCCTAAAACCGATATCGCAGCAATGTTTTGTCTCAATATTGGTGCAAAAGCCGCTATTACGACAAAGATAGCGATCGCAATATTGGTAATATCGATTCGTTGACGCTGACGGTTGCGTTTTGGACGCAAAAGATGAAACCATTGATATATAGCTAAAGCTGTAAGAATTCCCAAATCTAGTAAAAAGAAATTGGGTATCGGCTTGTTATTAGTAGATGAATAATTAGAAAATTGCCAATATCCCTCGAAGGAAAGCACATAAAATAAAATGCTGAAAAACAGCAGCGCAAAATTACGCGCAATTGATTGAAACCATCTTCCATCGACTTTGGGAAACAGTAAATCGTCGTAACTCCATAATAAAGCTGCTGGAAGTGTAAAAGCAAAAGAATTAAGTGTCGGTAGGTAATATCTATTTACATTAAATTGTAATGAAGTTGCAAAAGCGATCGTAGATAATGCAAAAATCCATCGCGACTTGCAGATATAAGCTAAAGGAACAAACAGCAGCAATGAGAGAATTGGCATATGTTCTAGCATCAGTAGTGACAAAGAGAATTCACCAGAAAAACGCCATAATTCCCACGAACCCGTAAAGTATCCTATGCTTATCAAAATAAACGCAAACACCCCCAAAGAAGCCAAGCGCAAGCCATAAGCCATTGTCAAAACGCCGATTCCCCAGAATAAATACAGTTCATAATCGGAACCGCTCATATGGAATGTCTGCGCCATAAACGCCATGTTTGCGCCTAAAAGTAAAGCACCCAAAAGTAGTAAGCCATGTCCGAATATTCGCTTACGCTGTCGTCGTTTCTTTCCCGCATTATCAAAAACGGGTTCTCTCCATAGGTAAAAACCAATAATATTTGTTGCAAAGAATAGACTTAATAACAAAACTAACTTTACTTCACGCGACCATGCTTGCCAATTAGCTGCGACAAAAGTAATTGCCCCTAAGCCTACAAGTATACAGCCGACACCAATCAAAATAAAAATAAAGCGGTCTTGAGCAACATTATCTAAACTATCAAACTGATATCTTTCGGATAATAGTTCGTACTGAGAATCCTGTATTAATCCCTCATCTCGCCAAATTTGCGCTTCCTTGCGTAATTTAGCCCGAAAACTGTCTATTATCATAATAATTAGTAATTGGTAATTGGTAATTGGGTGTATGATTCAATAGTCGTAATTTAACGAAATTTTGTCCCCAAATCCTGCTTTGCTTTCATATAAAATTAAAAACTTGTAATAAATGCTTTATATATAGCTGATAATTGTTAACTGCTAACAACTAACAACTAATTATGACAGATGAAGAAATAATGCAAATCGCGATCGCCGAAGCCGAGAAGAGTAAAACCCCTTTTGGAGCTGCGATCGTCAAAGATAACAAAATTGTCGAACGAGCCGGAAACACTGTAGAATCCGATGCAGATCCAACTTGTCACGCTGAAGTTAACGTTTTACGTAAATTAACCACTCGTTTAAAAACCGCTTCTTTATCATCGGGATACACGCTGTATTCTACCTGCGAGCCTTGTGCAATGTGCGCGGCGACTTGCTTTTGGGCTGGTATTTCCGAAATAATTTATGGTGTGGGTGCCTCGGATTTTGAAGACGATTACAACCCCAATTTGATTGAGGTGCGGTGTGAAGAAATTATTGCTAAATGTCCGACTTCTATAAAAATAAAATCGGGGATATTAAAAGAAGAATGCAAGCAGCTTCATAGTAAATATCCTTTGTGAAACAGTTATCAATTATCAATTATCAATGAACAGATATTTTAGAAGTGTTCGTATTAAATATTAAAAGACTTTGCAATTGCAAAGTCTCTTTTTCATAGAAAACTACCCAGGGGTTTCCGTATTTAATTTTCTTCTACTACTTTTCTCACAAGTTTTACATCTAACTCTAAAATGTCAGCTATTTCTTCCACAGTCATTCCACGCTGTAGAAGTTTTGTTATCATTCCTACTTTGACTTCTTCCTTAACTTCTCCCCTGACTTCTTCCTTAACTTCTCCCCTGACTTCTTCTTTCAACTCTTCGTAATATCTCGTACCTTTAATTAATTCCAGACTTAACATATCTTTTATCTCCTCCCGATTTAAATTAGGAAATTTATTAACTAGAATAGCCTCTATCAATTCTAAAACTTTTCTTTGGATAGCTGCATCTTTAACTTCAAGTCTTGCTTTATCAACTAGCTGCTGTACTGATGCTTTGGCTTTTTGATTTTCTTCAACAATTAATTTGATAATTCCCAATCCTAGTGAATCAGATGATACGCTTTCCATCTCATCCAGATAAAAGCAGCGTAAATGGGGATTTTTCAGTGAATTTAGACGCTGGGGATAATCTACATCGTTTTTACGAGTATCAAAAATAACTACAGCATACCAATTTGGATTTGATGGTTGATACTGGTAGAAATAAAGAAGAATGCTGGTTAAGAATCTATCGTAAAAGAGTTTGTCTTTGTAACATTGAACTTCTACAAAATAAATTGGTTCTTTGGTAGTTTTATCTGATGAATCTAGTGTGATAAATATACCGTCAAGTCGAAAACTGGTTTCTTTAATTTCTTGGCTTTTGAATGTATATAGATTTGATATGGTAGATGGTTTTCCAATCAATTCAAAAAACATATCAGGAAATTCGCCAAAAAGTTTATAAAAAATTTTGTCTGTTTTCATATTTCAAGTAGATGCGTTATATGAAAAATTATAAGCTATTTCTATTACGCTCAAAAACTATTGATTGAAAAATGTTGAGATAGGGAGAACGCAGAGAGAATGAATATAGGACTTACGCAACCGCAACGAGTTATTAAGCATCCTAGAGTTTTAGATCCCCCCAACCCCCCGTATTATTGGGGGGCTTTGCGTAAGTCCTAAAATAGTTAAAATCTTTAATTCACAATTCAACTACACTGTATTGAATACCAGTTTCAAAGATTCTCACACCACCACCTTCGGCAACTGTTTCTCTTAAAGCTGGTAAATTAGTAACTTTAATTCCTGCTAAATAATCAATTCCCATTTGTTTTAAATCTGGCAACCAAGGAAGAGTAGGTCCCATTAAAACTAATTTAGAATTCTTTGCTAATTGAACTAAGCGAGGGAAAGTTTTGTTAGCAATAGAAGTAGCAGTTAAAAATACCCATTCGGCTTCGGGTAGTAAAAATTCTGATGCTGGTGCGGGAAAATCTTCCGAGCCGGGATTGAGTTCGATCACCTTCATTTGCATTTCTTCAGAATATTTATTTAATCCCGGATAGCGTCCAATTATGCAAACATTTTTGTTACGAATTTGGGGTAAAAAATGCTCGAATACTGCTAAATTTGCAGAACTATCGGGAGATAAAAGCGTACCAGTATCGGGTAAAGGTGAAGAAGAATTGATAACAGAATTAATCGCTGCCATTGCTACAGTCGCTTGATAAGGATTCCAAGAAAGCAACCAAGGAGCTAATTCAGAAATTGATTTATTGACTAAAGTTCCCGAAAAAGGTAACGTGCGAGTAGCCGTACCGGGACTCATGCATAAACCCGCACCTTCTGCTAAACATAAAGTCCAAGTTAAACCGATGATAATTTCTTTTACTTGAATATTATTCGTGCCATAGTCTAACATCAAATCATATATTTCGCGTGGATTAATCATAGCTATAAACTTCATAGAAAATTATGATTACCATCAGAAATAACACTCTTAACCAAATATTAATGTAGTTATTAGCGCTAAATGCTATATTGGTCAAAATTAATTTATATCAGATGACAATTACTACAGAAGATATTCTTAACCGTCTGGACAAAGCAGCAGGTAACTGGGATTTTCCAGGTTTTGATAATATAAATTATGATATGGTAACGGCTCGTCTCACCGGATTTAGAAATGATGAAGATTGGGCTTTGACGATCGAAGAAGTGGTTAGTTGGTATAGTTTAAATGGCGTTGAACCAGTGCTGATGATTTCTGCATTTGGAAGCCGCCTGTTGATAAACGAACCTTTTGTTATCTATTATCCGGTTAAGTATCCATTAAATGAATTGCAAGAAGATGATGATGATATTCCCGAATCTATATCAGTAATGATTCGCGGCGAACAATTTACGATCGATTCAAGTGAAATTGAGAGAAATCCTCATTTATCAGATTATATTGATTTTGACTTGATAATTCATCTTGTAGACAGGTATCGGATAAAAATTTTAGCAACCGAAACAGAATTTAGAGAAATAGTACCGGCTGAATTAACTCAAATTATTCAACTTGATAATTGGTATCATCCCGATGTTTATAACCCCAATTCTGAATTTTCTATGCCGAGTAAAACTAAATCCATGCAGGCGATCGCTCAAGTGCTTGCATCTGGTAAACCGGAATTATATCAACCATGCGAGGAGAATAATGTTGATTGGCGAAAATGGATTATTAAGTGAAAGATTAATATTCATATCTTGCACCAAAGACGAGAAACCCGGTTTCTTGCAAATTGATAAACGAAAAACTAATCTTTTGAGGAGAAGAAACCGGGCTTATTTCTGCTTACACAGAGCGAACTAGATGTGTGAATGACGACTTGCTAAGTTTGAAAAATTACGTATGACTACCGGATTTACGGTGTTCTAAAGCAGTTAAACCTTCATTTTCAAAGACTTCACCATTTTCTACTACGGCATAAATTAACCATCTTTCACCGCATTTGGTTCGATTTTGTACGGTGCATTCTAAGTAGGATAATGCTTCGGTGAGAATGAGACAACCATTAGCAGCTGTTTTGGTAGAAAGATTGACGAATGGATTGTCCCCTAATGTACTATGACGAGAGAAATAACGGCGGACATTTCTGCCTTCTTTGAGGATATTCAGTACAAATTTATCACCTAGATTGCATATCAAATCTGCATTCTGTTCGTCAGCAATGGCAATCATTATTCCTGGAGGGTTAAAGCTGGCTTGAGATACCCAAGAAGTTAAAACACCTTTGTTGGTATCTCCGTCACGAGTTGTTACTACGCACAAAGAACCCACAATCCGCCCTACTGCTTGTTCGGTACGATCTATATGAGCTTCTGTAACAACTTGACGGGGAGTCCGCAGTTTCTTGTCTTTTTTCAAGTTTTCGGCAAATAATGCACCAGATTGGATACACTGTTTGAGAATTTCGGGTGTAGGAGTGAAACGGACTCGAATTGATTCAAATCCTAAACGATAATTGGCATCTTTAAATTTGTTTTCTATTAAATCAACCGCTTCTCCACTCCAACCGTAGGAACCAAACACCCCTGCTAATTTGGTTTTAGCTGCTGTTGAAAGAATTATTCCTAAAGCAGTTTGAATTTGAGTCGGTGCATGCCCACCTAATGTGGGGGAGCCAATAATCAATCCATCGCAGGTTTCTACAATGCGGGTAATTTCATCAGTATCTGCAAGTTCGCAGTTAATCGATTCTACATTGACTCCATTTTCAACTAAACCATTGGCGATCGCCCCTGCTAAAACTGCTGTATTTCCATAAGCGGAAGCATAAAGCAAAGCAACACTCAACTCTTGGGATTTTTGAGCCTGACACCATTGTTGGTAATCGTAAGTAAATCTACTGAGGCTATAGTTAACAACTGGTCCGTGAGCGGGAGCGTAAGATTTTGCTGGAAAAACCGCCATCTTTTCTAAAGCAGCTTCGACTTGTTTGCTTTGAGGTGCGTGGAGACACTCAAAATAGTAACGACGTTCCGCGTCTAAACCTTTCCAATCTTTATCAAACAAAGTATCTTCGCAAATATGAGCGCCAAAGAATTTATCTGTATAGAGAATTTTCGTCGCAGAATCAAAAGTACAAAGTCCATCAGCCCAGCGGGGAGTTGGTACGCTCGCAAATGTTAGCTGATGTCCCTTTCCTAAATCTAGAGTATCATCCCGCACAGTTTGAATCCGCGATTCCCATTCAGGGCAAGCGGTTTTAAGAGCATTAGCAGCAGTGCGAGTACAAATTAAAGTAGCGTTCGGAGCTTGAGGGAGTAATACTTTTAAAGTCGCTCTACGGTTGGGATTGACATGACTAAGAATAATATAATCTAGAGTAGTCAAATCTAGATGTTGTGTTAATTCCTGGAGATAAATTTCCGTAAAAGATTCACCAGGAGGATTGATTAAAGCCTTTTTATCAGCTTGAATCAAATAAGAATTTGCTGTAGTTCCCTTTTGACGCGAATACTCAACCTCAAACTTAAGTCGTTCCCAAGTTCGCGATCGCAAAATCATTGTATCTTGTCCAATTTCAGCAATCTGGACATCTCTCTTACGGTTGGGGGTTAGGGTAGTAGTCATAATTAATTTTGGATTTTGGATTTTGGATTTTGGATTGGGGATTGGGGATGGGGCATTGGGGGGAGAGGGGGGTAGAGGGGGAGACAAGGGGATGGGGAGATGAGGAGAAAATTTTTAATTTATAACTGCTCACTTTTAGCGACTTCCAAAAAATAATTGATCCAATTATAGTAGTGCGAGCATCTTGCTCGCTGGATATCTCAAGCGAGCAAGATGCTCGCACTACCTAATCTTTATTAGATATTTTTGAATTTGGAAGTCCCTTAACTCCGCGCCTCCTAACTCCGCGCCTCCTAACTGTTCACTGCTCACTGTTCACTGTTCACTGTTACCGCCCATTGGTTTCTATTAATTCCGATTTAACTTGTCGATTCTTGTAGCGTTGAGTTATTGCTTGTTCGGGATCGATGCCATCAAATGTGGGGGGTAGCCAAACTCGGAGAACTAATAGTACTCCTAGAACTAATAAAAAGGCACAAGTTGCTACAACTTGAGTCCAATTTAGTTCTAGTACACCCTGAACGATAATTTCTCGCAATGCGGAAACTATAGAAACTTCAACAGCTACCCCAATTGATACTCGATGTTCCTGCAAGTAAATAATCAGTAGTCGGAATAACTCAACTAAAATCAGCAAAAACAGAATATCGGCAGTAACAGCTTGAGACTCTAAAGGTGGAAGCAAGGAAAGAAACATATCTCTCACCTCAAGCACCATGAAGCTAAATAAACCGATACATAAGCAAATTACGATTAAATCTTGGATAAATTCCAGACTTCGGACAACGCGCTCCCGATTGATGTTATATATGGAACTCGATCTAGTTTCAGCAGATTTATGCATAGGAAATGGGGAGAGGGGGAAGAGGGGGAGAGGGGGAAGAGGGGGAAGAGGGGGAGATGGGGAGACAAGGAGAAGTTAGTTCGCTACTCACTACTCCCAACTCCTAACTGCTCACTGCTCACTGTTCACTGTTAATAATGATTGCCAACTTTGCGGTGATGCACTGCGGTTAATGCATTTACCTGGGCAACTCGTCCAGTTTTGACGGTGCTGTAAATCACCCAATGATCTCCACAATCCATGCGGGTGGTGATTTCACATTCCATGTAAGCTAGAGCTTCGGCTAAAATCGGGGATTCGTTGGTGGCGGCAGGATAGGTTTTTACTCCGGCAAATCTATCTGCACCGGGAGCAAAACGCTTGAGGAAATGTTTCATTAATCCTTGATATTTTCCTTCTTCCAAGACGTTTAAAACAAAACTATCGCCAACTTGCAGCAAGGATTCGATCGCTCTGTCTTTGGCTACTGCGATCGCAACTCCCAAGGGTTTAACGCTTGCTTGTGTTACCCAAGAAGCTAGCATTGCACTTTCAACTTCTCCTTTCTTGGCGGTGATAATATAAAGTCCGGTGCTAATCCGTCCTAATGATTTTTCTAACTCGTTATCAATGGCTTTGATTTGTTTGATTGTGCGATCGCGATTCAACCATTGTCCTAAATCGGTTCCCGCTTCATCGCAAAGTTGTTCTATTGCTTTGCTTGGTGTTTCTTTAACTAAGATTGGGGAAAAAGCTTCAGTTAATCCCAATTCTTGAAACTTATTGCGTAAGGGGTAAACTGGTTCATCTTCTCCCCCTCCCGACTCTAATAAACCAATTGCTTGCTTATTATTAACTGCTGCCAAAATAGTATTTAAAGCTGCTTGAGCTACAGCATTAGATTGGGGAGGCATTCCAATCACTAAACCAGCAGCTTGGGAAACTATTTCTCGGACTTCAGTTAGCTCGGCATCGTTGAGATCTACTAATTCTACCGCTACATCTGACCTGGCACTGCCATGCGCTACGGCTCTGACCAATTCTTCACTACAACCGTAATCTTCAACGTAAAATAACGCTACTAATTTCTCGGTTTTGGCTTGCTCTAAACTCCAATTTTGATAGCGTCCAATCCATTCCGAAATATGGTGCTGTAATAAAGGTCCGTGTCCCGTTGCCACTGTTCCAATTTCTAATTTATCAATTCGCTTTAAAGCCGACAAAACGGAACGCGCATTCGGTCCCATAAGACAGTCATAGTAATATTTAAAATCGGACTCTAACCCAGAGAAATTTTCATCAAAAGTGAGGTCATCACAGTAATGCATTCCAAATACATCGCAGGTATAAAGAGTGCTGGTTTTATGGTCGTAAGTAAAGATTGTATCGGGCCAATGTAAGTTAGGTGCAGAAACAAATTCTAATTCGTGTCCGTTACCCAAATCTAGTTTTTGTCCGCTTTTCACCACCATTGACTCAAAAGGCTGGTGAACCATGTTTTCTAAAAACTGAATCGCTACCTTAGCACCGACAACAGTAATAGAAGGAGCTAATTGCAAGATATTTTTAACCAAGCCACTATGATCTGGTTCGGTGTGACTAATAATTAAATAATCTATCTTCGCAACATCAATTAATCCCGTAATTATTTCCAGATATAGCTGCTCAAACTTGCGGTGAGAAGTATCAACTAAAGCTATTTTTTCACCCTGAATTAAAAAAGAATTATAAGTTGTGCCATTCTGCAAACCAAATTCTACATCAAAACGTTCTCTGTCCCAATCGAGACAGCGAATAGCAGTAGTTTCAGGAGCAATTTCAACAGTTTCAACTGTCAAACGTCCTGGATTGCTTATAACTTGAGTAGATGTGAGTTGAACCATTAGTTTTATCCAATAAAGATTTAGAATGCGGTGGTGTTATTACTTATTATCTTGACCTGAAATGTTTAATTCGTAAAATGTCAATTTATAAAGCGTATCATTAGCAAAACTTATTAAAGCTTGCTTAAAGAATAAGTTTGCGTTAATAGATTGATGGATTTACTAACCCATGCTGAAAAATGCATAGAAAATTGAACCTATTGGTTAAAATCAAACCAGCAAAAATGTAAATATCAGACTATTGTGAGAGGTAAATGCTGCTCATCTATGATATTGAGAATGAATTGTTTAGAGCAGATGAAAAAAGATTTATCAGCAGAAATAATTATTCTCAATACCGAAATTGCCCGCAATGCAGTTAAACAGTACGATTTCAAGTCTGAAAATTCTGGTAAGAAGGCAGTAAGTCTATGGAAAGGATTATTAAGTAAAATACTAAAATGAATCAACCCTTGCAACTTTCACTTTTTGACTCAACGCCTCAATCCAAAACAATTGCGGAAAAAACTGGTACCTTTACTGATAACATGAAGCTACCAGTACATCGATGGTTTCGCTACTCTGCGGGATTTTCAGCGGCTTGGACTCAAGAAGTAATCAAAGAATTACAACCGTTTAACGTTCTCGATCCATTTGTTGGTTCTGGTACTGTTTGTGTTGTTGCCGATAAACTGGGTGTAAATTCATATGGGATTGAAGCGCATCCGTTTGTCTATCGAATTGCAAAAGGAAAGTTGGCATGGATTGCTAATTTTGATCGATTTGTAACCGCGATCGACGAAATTAAAAATCGGGCTGAGAATCTTCAACTGAAATTTCCAGAAAATATTCCGGCATTATTAACAAAATGTTATACCGAAGATACGTTAATTAGTCTATTTAAAATTAGACAAGCTTATTTTGAAATAGCGCCCAATTTACCAGAAGATATTCAATCTCTTACCTTTTTAGCAATCTGCGGAATTTTAAGATTATCTAGCTATGTAGGTACGGCACAATGGCAATATGTTCTTCCTAACAAACGCAAAGCTAAAACCTGCGAGCCATTTCTGGCTTTAGATAATCAAGCTGCATTAATAGAAGTAGATATGCAGTATATGCAAAGCCTGACAAAAGATTCTCAAGCTAATCTTATTCAAGATGATGCCAGATTATTAAAAAATATTCCCGATAAATCGATCGATCTAGTTATTACTTCTCCACCCTATGCAAATAACTATGATTATGCTGATGCGACACGGCTTGAAATGACTTTTTGGGGTGAAGTAAATTCCTGGGGAGATTTACATGAAGCTGTGCGGAAATATCTAGTTTGTTCAAATTCTCAACACGCTTCTAAAGAAAAATTCGACTTAAATAGTTTAATCGAAGAACCATGTATTAAAAAGATTAGCGATGAACTAATTCCTATTTGTCGCCAACTAGAAGAAGTTAGAAAAACTAAAGGGGGAAATAAAGCTTATCATACGATGATTGCAGCTTATTTTATTGATATGGCTCAGGTTTTTCATGCATTACATAGAGTCACAACAACTGACTGTAATATATGTTTTGTAGTTGGAGATTCAGCCCCCTATGGAGTATATGTCCCCGTTCAGAAGTGGCTTGGTGAGTTAGCATTAGAAGCGGGATTTAATTCCTGGAGTTTTGAGCAGATTAGAAAACGCAATATTAAATGGAAAAATAGAAAACATAATATTCCATTACAAGAAGGAAGACTTTGGATAAAATAAAACTCATCAGAAAACTATGGCACGTTCACCATCACATAAATTTGGTCAAGATTTAGGAAATCTTTTAGAAGAGATTGTTCTTGATGATATTCTTAAACCTCGACTACTAGAATTTGCTCAAGCTCAAAACTATTATCTTGATTGGCAACGCTCTCGTGCAGCAAGAAGCGGTAAAAAGGTAACTTGGATAGATAAGTACGGAAATAAACACGATCTAGATTTTGTGATTGAAGTGAATGGTACAGATAGCAAACTTGGTACACCAATTGCATTTATTGAGTCTGCATGGCGTAGATATACCAAGCATTCAAAAAATAAAGTACAGGAAATTCAAGGTGCTATTTTACCAATTATTGAACTTCATAATTTATCAGCACCATTCTACGGTGCAGTTTTAGCTGGAGATTTTACTAAACCAGCTTTAGAGCAATTAAGAAATAATGGATTTACGCTGATTTATATACCATATCAAGATGTAGTAGAGGCATTTAATAGTATTGATTTTGATATTGCATTTGACGAAGACACAGCCGATGAAATTTATTCTACAGCTTCGCAAAAGCTGACTAATCTAACTAGTAATGATAAAGAAAGACTTCGACAAGCACTAATGTTAATTGCTCAAAAGGAAATAGATAACTTTATGGCGACACTTAGAGCAGTTATTGAAAGAGTGATTACGAAAGTTGTCTTAATTCCACTATTTGGTAAACAATATGAGTTTGACAATATTGATAATACATTAACGGAATTGAATTTGTTAGATATTAATAATCCGGTTGGTGAATTTAAAAGATTTGAAATTATTATTGACTACAACAATGGTGATACTATTCGTGCAGCATTCCAAAATAAAGCTTTACTAGCAGATTTTTTGAGAAAGCTATAATTTCTTTTGATTATTTACCTTAATGAAAGATTTATCAGCAGAAATAATTATTCTCAATACCGAAATTGCCCGCAATGCAGTTAAAATGAAAGAATATTACAAAGAAGACTTAGCATATATTCATGATGTTGGTTTTAGCGATTACTGTCTCAAATCAGCACCCGGCATTTTAGAAATCTTGCAGAAAAACAATATAAATACAGGTTTAGTAGTAGATTTAGGTTGCGGCAGCGGATTATGGGCGCAAGAACTTGTAAAATCTGGTTATGACGCAATTGGAATTGATATTTCCCCAGCATTTATTGATATTGCTCGTCACAGAGTAGCGGAAGCGGAGTTTCGTGTAAATTCGCTATTCAATGCAGAAATTCCACCTTGTAATGCTGTTACATCCATAGGTGAATGTCTTAATTACCTGTTTGAAAATGAAAACGATAAACAAAGATTGGTTGAATTATTCAATCGTATATACAAAGCGTTAACTCCTGGTGGTGTTTTTGTCTTCGACATTGCGACACCACAACAGGTTAATCTAGGAACTACAAATAAAGGATTACTTTATGAAAAGATTGGATAGTACTAGTTGAGAAAGATGAAAAGCAGGAAATATTAACTCGTCGGATTATCACTTTTCGTAGCTGTGGGGAACACTATAGACGAGACGAAGAAGTACATCATCAGCGGTTATACGAAGCAGCAGACATTGTACAAGCACTCTATCAAATTGGTTTTCGAGTTGAAACTTTAAAAAGTTATGGTGAGTTTAATTTACCGCCAAATCATACAGCTTTTATTGCACTTAAACAAATATAAGTACCTACGCAAAAATATGGTCATCCATAGAATCATAATTAACTGCTAGCGTATAATAGCGATCGCGTATATCTTTGAACTGGCTGTTTTTTATAACTTACGTATGAACTCAACAACATTTTCACCTCAAGAAGTTCTCAATCAACTAGAATGGCGTTACGCTGTTAAAGAATTTGACTCCAGTAAAAAGATTCCAGAAGATGTTTGGAAAGTATTGGAACAAAGTTTGGTACTCGCTCCTTCCTCCTTTGGATTACAACCTTGGAAATTCTTCGTGATTCGCAATCCCGAAATTCGTCATCAACTTGTAGAACATTCCTGGGGACAAAAACAGGTTGAGGAAGCTTCTCATTTAGTAGTTTTGACTATTAAAAAAGATGTAAATGACAAAGATGTTGATGCTTATCTTCAACGGATGTCAGAAGTCCGAAATACCTCAGTAGAGAAACTCCAAGGGCTTGGTGATATGGTGAAAGGTTTTCTCAAACGACCTTCCGATGTTTTTGATAAAGATGCATGGTCTGCTAAACAAGTTTACATTGCTTTGGGATTTTTTATGTTTTCTGCGGCAATGTTGGAAATTGATACTTGTCCGATGGAAGGTTTTGATCCCGATAAATATGATGAAGTTTTGGGATTGAAAGATAAGGGATATCGTACAGTAGTAGTTTGTCCGGCTGGATATCGGCTTCCTACTGATAAGTATGCAAATATGCCGAAAGTTCGCTTCGAGACAGAAGATGTAGTGGAGTATGTAGATTAAACTTCTGTAAATAAAAGTTATATTTTTATGGGATGGAGAGCAGCGCTTTGCCGGGGTTCCCCCGGTTGTAGCGACTGCGGGGCATCCCTTGCCTGCCTATTTTTATAAGTATAATTATTTTGTCACCATCGCAATCAGTTTGGTTGATAATTAGTTAAATTTGTTCGATAGAATAAGATTAAGCGATTAGTGCAGAATTTGTTTATGATATGGCACGCGATTTATTTCATAATATCTTTAGGTCTGCATTAGAAAAAGACGGATGGGTAATTACAGATGACCCATTAAGTATTCGTTATGGCGGGGTTGATATTCAGATTGATTTAGGTGCTGAAAAATTGTTAGCGGCAGAAAAAGGTACGGATAAAATAGCGGTTGAAATTAAAAACTTTGTTAGTGCTTCAAAAATTTCTGAATTTCATACGGCATTGGGGCAATTTATTAATTATCGTACAGCATTACGTTTTGAAGATCCAGAGAGAATTTTATATTTAGCTGTTCCATTGGCAATTTATAACGATTTTTTTAATTTACCTTTTACGCAAATCATAATAAATGAGAATCAATTAAAATTAATTATTTATGATGTCGAAAAAGAGGAGATTGCCCAATGGATAAGTTAAATGAATATCGAGAAAAAGTCAAGCAAATATTAACCGAATGCTCTCAGTATAAACCTAGTTATGGAGAAGTTGAAATCGAACAAATTTTTGATATTGAACGCGATCGTTATCAAGTTGTTAGTGTAGGTTGGAATAATCAAAGGCGGATTTATGGTTGTATGATGCATTTAGATATAAAAAACGGAAAAATTTGGATTCAGCAAAATACAACGGAAGTGGATCTTGCTAGGGAATTAGTTAAAATGGGAATACCAAAACATGATATTGTTATTGGTTTTCATACTCCAAAAATGCGTCAGTTAACGGATTTTGCTGTAAGTTAAATAGAGCTATGGAAATTAATCAAACCACTGCATCAAAACTTGTACAATTAGTTTTAAACTGCGTCGAGTGCGAGTATCCCCACAGCAATATCTATTGGCTCGATAGCGATGAAGATGTAAAACCACCCCGCGAATTGACTCCCGCTTTTTATGGCTGTTTGGATTGGCATTCATCAGTACACGGGCATTGGTTGCTTGCACGTTTGGCTCGTTGTTTCCCCGAAGCATCTTTTTGTATATCAGCAAAACAAGCTCTCGAAAAAAGTTTAACGTCTGAGAAGATTGAGGGAGAAGCTGCTTATTTTAAACGTCATCCCCGCTTTGAAGTTCCTTATGGTGTCGCTTGGTTATTGCAACTTGCTGCGGAATTGCATGAGTGGGATGATGCTGCTGCTAAACAATGGCTAACTGCACTGCAACCATTGTTTAGCCTTATTGCAGATAACTTACAGCGCTGGCTGCAAAAACTGACAATTTGCGATCGCACTGGGATGCACAAACAAACTGCTTTTGGATTGGGTTTAATCTTAGATTGGGCAATAATTACGCAAAATACCGATTTTATTAACTTAATTGAAAATAAAGCGAAACAATTTTATCTTAATAATCAAAACCATTCTTTAAAATTTGAGCCGTTAGGATACGATTTTCTTTCACCAAGTCTTGCTCAAGCGGATTTAATGCGACGAATACTTACAAAAAATGCTTTTGCTGAATGGTTAACCGAATTTCTCCCAGATATACCCGTTGATAATACAGATTGGTTAAAACCCGTTGAAGTTGATGATTCCGAAGACTATATGCAAACTCATTTCTACGGACTAAATTTAAGTAGAGCTTGGATGATAGAAGGGATAATTTCTGGATTACCCGATGAAGATACACGCATCAAAACACTACAAAATGCTGCTATAACTCATCGTCAAATTGGTTTAGCAAATGCGGTATGCGAACATTACGCTGGCAGTCACTGGTTGGGAACTTTTGCCGTTTATTTAACAACTTCTCGCGGTTTAAATATTTAATTCCCGATTAATTATAAAATTATTATGCAGCAAAAGAAAAAAAATTAAAAACCTTCATGACTCGGTTCCCATACGATCAATTCGCCAAAGATTATCTTAAAGAATTATTACAACCTTTAGGAGATGTAGAAACTAGCCGCAAAGTACCTGCCGAAATTAGAGAAATTGACGTTTACTTTGTCCCCTCATCCCAACCCAGTAGAGATAAAATAGAATTAGGTTTATTAGGGAGACTTGCCGATAAAATAGCATTATTTGAACCTTATAGGAATGCAGTTAAGATTTCACAAATCCGTAGCTGCATGAAGAAAGTGTTCTATTTAATCGCTGAAATAGAACGCGGAAATAAAAGAGATGATATTCCTACAGTAGAAGAGGAGCTTCCCAAAGTATGGATATTAACACCTACCGCTTCTATTGCTATCTTGGATAGTTTCAACGCGATTCCAGACGAAGAAAACTGGGGAAAAGGAATATATTTTCTCGGTGAATCTGCCAAAACTGCAATTGTCGTTATCCACCAACTACCGCGCATCCCAGAAACATTGTGGCTGCGACTTTTGGGTAAAGGAAACGTACAAAAACAAGCGATCGTTGAATTACAAGCACTACCTCCAGATAATCCATCGCGTGCCAAAGCAATTGATGCAGTATTAAACTTAAGAAGCATCTTAGAAATTACTCAAAATCAAAACCAAAATATAGATGAAGAGGATAGGGAATTAGTTATGGCATTATCACCACTTTACTTACAACAGTTAGAAGAAGCCGAACAAAAAGGAGTTCAACGAGGAGTCACAGCAGAACGTCGTACAGTGATTGAAAACTTATTACAAGTCCGCTTTGGTTCTTTAGATTGAGAATTAAGCACAATTATCGAACCAATTTCGGGGTTATCACCTCAAGAATTTACACCTCTGTTACTACAACTTTCTCGCGAAGAATTATTAAACAGGTTTCGCCAACAATGAAAATAACAAAACAGCAAATTCATGCCCGTTTTACAAGTTGGTGAAACCAGCATTGCTTATACTATCCGTTACAGCAAACGCAGTAAACGCCAGCGGATTATTGTTAGTCCTAAAGGGGTAGAAGTTGTAGTACCAACTAATACCCCTGAAGAACTAATTACTAATTTTATAGATAGCAAAAAACGCTGGTTATTCAAAGCTGTTACGGAAACAATTCATCAATATCCGCCAAAACTACCCCAACGCTATATAAATGATGCAAAAATTATGTATCGGGGTAGTTATTTTATCTTGAAAATTAAATCAAGCAATGTAAAAAAAGTAATTATAAATTATGGAAATGGCTTTGATATCCAAGTACCGCAACATTTAAACGAAGATGAAAAAGAAGCAACTGTAAAACAAGCATTAATTGATTGGAAGCGCGAGCAAGTTTATTTTGATATTCAAAAATTTGCTCAAATTTACGCCAACAAACTCAACCTTCAACCTAAATCTATCAAACTATCCCAACAAAAACGAGCTTGGGGAACTTGTTCCTCAAAAGGAAGCATCCATATAAATTGGCGTTTAGCAGATGCACCTTTGTCAGTTTTAGAATACGTCGTAGCTCATGAACTTACTCATTTATTGCATCACAATCATAGTCAAGACTTTTGGCAAGCTTTAGATAATATTATGCCCGACTGGAAACAACGCAAAGCCAATCTCAAAGCGTGGGAAATTGAATTACCGCTTTTATAATAGTTAGGTTCGTAGTGAGGACAATACTCCTTCTTTTGAGCGTTGAAGCGCTTACTACAAACCTTGATTATATTTCATAACTAAATCAAAGAAGCATTTTCGCAAATTGAAATCAAATCAGTAATTGCTCATACCAACTTGTCAAACTATCCATCTCAAAGAGTATTGAAAAAAAATGGATTTATCCAACAATATAGTAAAATTTATTCAGATGATGGTGAACTTCTAATATGGCAAAAGTGCAGAGGTTTATAGTCAGGAATTTATTCGTTTAACTTCTAGTAAGAGTAGGAACGCAAATCAATTAAAACAAGGAATACACGACGATGGAATCATCATTATTTTGGAAACTAGCTAAATTGGGAATTCAGCAAGTGGATTCCGACACATTAGACGAATTAGGTAATCGCGAATATTATAAAGAAATATTAACATCAGCGAAGACAGCAGTAAAGAACGAAACAATTACAGATTCTGATTTAGTTTCTGATATTAATAGCACCAACTTCCGAGCTTCAAGATATACAATATTAAAGCTGATTCAGCGTTGGTTTGGTGATGAGAAATCCAAGTTGTCCGAACAGTCAAAGATGATTTGTTTATCTAGTGTTCGTGAAATGGGAATAACACAGAAGCTACAATCGGAATTTGGAATTACACCAGCCAAATATGTACGTAATCCGCATTATAGAAGTTCAAGTCAAATGCATTTATATAATAAGTTTGATTTAGAATTAATGATATTAACTAATCCGGAATTGAGTCAGCGGGTTGATTCTATTTTAGAACGTCGCCAGAAACGCGAAGCTAATAGTGCTGTAAAAATGGCAGCAAAACAAGAACAAAGCGAGCTACAGAACCAAATCAATCGTAACGAAGAAGCTATTTGTCATACTATTTACAATACTGATTTTGGAATAGCCGAATTAACATCTCCAGAAGTAATTGAATCGACATACACAATGTTAGAAAATCCTGAATATTTGATTGCCAGTTGGAAGGATATTATCGCTTTTATTCGTGACGATGTGTCTATTTATAATGATATTTTCGATAGTTTAAAACAAAAGTATCCAGATGGTGACTACGATTATTTAATCGAATCTATCTTAGAGAAACAATATCAATTAGAATTTAAAGAAGTTCATCAGAATTTAGCAGAATTATTTGCACAAAGAATGGGAATAAATGAGTATGTTGTACGTATTAATCACCATTGTCAAAACCCTGTTTTTGGATATTACTTAGGTGAGAATAGTGATAAGTATGTTTTCCTTACTAGTAGTGGTGCAATTAGTAAAGTTCGGAAGAACAAAAAAGGTAAACTTATGAATATTCATGAGTACGAACATTTAACTATTGTTGCTTAAATACAAGTTTATTTTCCTTTATCTCAAATTAGGATTCCGAAATCCCCCAACAATCTCATCCAACATAAGCGCAATACTCAATAATTCCATTTCCTTCCATCTCTTACCTACAATTTGCATCCCAATCGGTAATCCATCTTTTGTAAAACCAATCGGAACTACTACAACCGGATTCCCCGTAAGATTAAATAATGAAGTATAAGCACCATTTGCTAATAAATAAGGTACTTTTCTTCCATCCACATCTATAAATATACCCATAGGACGATGTGTAAATGCACAAGTCATCGCAACCGGACATAACCACACATCCCAATTTTCCATTGCTTTATCCATTTGAGAAATAACGCGATCGCGCTCACTCAAAGCTGTAAAATATCCTTTCAAAGTCGGATTTAACAACTCAGCTAAATAATTCCCCATATTGCTAATTTCTCTTAACTGTTTATCCCCCTGCGTCATTTCCCGAAATATCATCGGAATTCTCTTTTTAGCAGTCGCAAAGTCCACAGGTTGGGAATAAACGAAGTTGTATGCAATTAGGCGATCGCACAATTGTAAAATCTCTTCTATATTAAGCGGTGGTGTCCAATTTTCGACTATTACACCAGCTTGAGTTAAATCGCTCGCTACAGTTTGCATTGCAGATTTAATCTCAGAAGCAACAGTCAGTTTATCCCAACCATCCATCCAAGCAATTCGCAAATCTTGCAAAGACTTACCAGATATCGTATCAAAAGGAACCGGCGCAATATCTGGCTGCCGAATATCCGCACCCGCAATTAGTGTAAAACATAACCGCAAATCTTCCATGCAACGCGCCAAAGGACCAACCGTTTGCATTTGACGAATACACTTTGGCTCTCCCGGAACTTCAGGTATTTGTCCGGCTGACGATACCCGTCTATCCGTCGGTTTCAAGCCGAAAACGCCGCAAAAATGAGCAGGTTGACGAATTGAACCAGAAACATCATTCCCTATATCCAAACTTGAAAAGCCCGCCGCTACAGCCGCCGCGCTTCCCCCAGAACTACCACCAGCAGTGCAATCTAGATTCCAAGGATTATTAACGGCAGGGAAAAGATCGTTAACGCTTTGATAATCCCCCGCAAGTTCGGCAGTATTGCTTTTACCCAAAATAATCGCACCCGCACCACGCAAACGCGCCACTACCGTAGCATCACGAGTCGGAATGTAATCTTTGAGCGGTTTATATCCTGCCGTAGTACGCAGTCTTTCAGTTTCAAAAATATCTTTAATTGTTATCGGTACTCCGTGAAGTATTCCCCAATTCTCACCTTTTGCTAACGCTGCATCGGCTTGTTTGGCAGTTTCCAGAGCGTTTTGATTAAAAGTACAAATTGCATTTAATTTAGAATTATATTGAGAAATCTGATTCAAATGTGCTTCCAATACCTCAACAGCAGAAACAGATCGTTCCTTTATCATTCGAGCAAGTTGATATGCGGGTGTAAATACTAAATCATTCATAAATAAAGGTTCGTAGTAAGGGCATCGGTTCCCTCTCTTATTACTTCCAGGCAGGAATAAAATTACCGATTAAAAAAACCTTACTAGACGTAGAGAGCGCAGAGGAATAGAAGAGAGAGATTGTTTAGATACCATTGTATTTGATATTAATATAGAGACGGATGTTTAAAACCCCCAACAATTTCATCCAACATAAGCGCAATACTCAATAATTCCATTTCCTTCCATCTTTTACCGACAATTTGCATCCCAATCGGTAATCCATCTTTTGTAAAACCAATCGGAATCACCACAACCGGATGTCCGGTAAGATTAAAAGGAACTACATAAGCACCATTCGCCATCTGATAAGGAACTTTTCTACCATCAATTTCAACTGCTGCACCTTTAGCTCTATGAGTAAATGCAGTTGTCATCGCCACAGGGCACAACCACACATCCCATTGCTCTAATTCTCGATCCATTTGAGCAATCAAATTATCCCTTTCTGTTAAAGCTTCAAAATAACCCTTTAAGGATTTTTGTAAAAATATTGGTAGTACTACATTAGGGATTTTACTGATTTTCCGTAATGATTTATCCCCCTGTTTTGCTTCTCTCCATAAAAACGTCATCTGCTCGCGAACATTTTTAAAATCGGTGGGTTGAGTATACATCAGGTTATAAGTACCCACAGCATAATAAATCTCCCAGCCCTTCTCAAAATCGTATTTCGGTATCCAGCTTTCCACATTAACCCGAGCATCTACAAGCTTTTCTCTCACCGCTTGCATTGCAGATTTAATTTCTCTGGCAACTGGATATAAAGGTATTTCATCAATCCAAGCAATTCTGAGATTTTCTAAACTTTTCTCATCAGCTTCATCCAAAGGTACGGGAGGAATATCGGGTTGACGGGCATCCGCACCAGCAATTATTTTTATACACAAACTCAAATCTTCAATAGAACGCGCTAACCCTCCCACAGCAAACATTTGGCGAATACAGCGAAAATCCATACTCGTAGTGTCGCCAATATGCCCGGTAGTCGGAACCCGTCTATCCGTCGGCTTGAGTGCATACAATCCGCAAAAATGAGCGGGATGACGAATCGAACCACCGTTATCAGAAGCTAATTCTAAAGATGAAAAACCAGATGAAACTGCTGCCGCTCCCCCGCTAGTACTACCACCTGGCGTATATTCTAGATTCCAAGGATTATTTACTATAGGAAATATATCGTTTATTCCCTGATAGTCACCAGCTAATTGAGAGGGGCTAGTTTTACCGATGATAATTGCTCCAGCTTGACGAAGACGCGCCACAGCCGTTGCATCCTCTGTCGGAATATAATTTTTCAGAGGTTCGTAACCCGCAGTAGTACGCAATCCCGCAGTTTCAAAAGTATCTTTAATTGTTATCGGCACTCCATGAAGCAATCCCCAATTTTCACATGAGGCTAAAGCTTCGTCAGCTTGTTTCGCAGTTTCTAGAGCTTGTTCGTTAAAAGTACAAATTGCATTCAACTTAGAATTATGCCCAGATATTTGATGTAAATGTGCTTTCAATACCTCAACCGCAGAAACCTGACGCTCCTTTATCATTCGAGCAAGTTGATGGGCAGGTGTAAATACTAAATCACTCATAAGTTCGTAGTAAGGGCTTTAGCCCTCTCCTAATTTCTGATACCCTTAATAAAGTTAATTATATTTAGTTTTAGTTAATTGTGTTAACTAAATTATAAAATAACATATGGGTCGTCCGACGAAAGAAAATTCACTAACTCCTCAAGATGTAATAGAAGCTGCGATCGCCTGTTTGGATAAAGAGGGAGAAACTGCTCTGGGAGTGAATCGGGTAGCGCGAGAATTAGGTATAAAACCACCCGCGATTTACAAACATCTCAATGGAAACGCGGAATTGAGAAAAGCGGTAGTTTTGACAATTTGGCGAAATTTTCTAGATTATTGTCAGGAAAAAACCCAAGGAATAAGCGAACCTGTTAAGTTATTCAAAGCCGGGGGAATGGCTAACCGAGATTTTGCAAAGTTGTATCCAGCGCGTTACAAAGTGATGATGCAGTATCAATTGCATCCTACAGATGCAGATGCAAATGCAGTTATCAAAGAAGCCTTGGGTTGGTTTCAACAGGGAATACAGGGCTACGATTTAACTGAAAATCAACTGATTGATGCGATGCGAATGGTTAACGCTGCGATTTATGGTTTTATCAGCGTCGAGCAAGCGGGAATGATGACTTTTGAACGTTCAACCGATCAAAGTTATGAAATTATGTTGGATGCTTTGATTGTTGCGATCGGGTATATTCGGAGTGGAGGGAAATAGTTGTATTGTCTCAACACCGCCGGGGGTTGCAAACCCCCGTCTCATAGCGAAAGTCCTATGAATAGGACTGTCCAAGGCTTTTGGTGCGTTTTAACGTACTTTGTATCTTATATCTTAGCCCAGGAATTTATTCCAAGGCAGGTATTTGGGTTTAACGATAATGGTGCGAGATGTGAATTGAAATGGACTGATTATTTAAACGCAATTAAAAATTAGAGAGATTGTGAGGAATGGCTATACATAAAGGTGAGCTTCGCTTAACGGCTACAATTATTATTCTTAAAATTTAGGATAAAAGCTTTAGGTGAAAAAATATATTATTTATCAATATAAATGTTCGTATGCATCATCCATATCAACTAAATAGCCACAATCCATTGAATCATCATCAAAATGGCTGTAATCCATTGAATTATCATATTCATTATCTTCTGGATAATAACTATCATGGTCATCATATTCGTATTCATTATCGTTGAAATCTTTAGTTAAAACAAAATTTTCAGGAGGTTCATTAGTGAAAGTATCTTGCTTAGAACCGAGAAGATAAATCTGGCTCACAAGAATTACTGATTGCTGTCTATACCTCCCTAATTTATCTTTCCAATTTGAAAACTTGAGAGAGCCATTGATTCCGATAAGTCTTCCTTGAGGAACATATTTCGCTGCAACTTCAGCCGTTTTATTCCAAAGTTCCAAATCAATATGTTCTAATACCGTTTCACCATTACTATTACTTGACTCAATACAAATGTCGAACTTACAAAGCACTTTACCACTTTGAAAATAAAGTAATTCTGGATGCTTACCTGCATAGCCGATTAAATTCACTGCATTAATTGTCATATAGCTTCTTCCGACGACAGACTACTGCTAGGAACTGTGTTCCTATATAAAGCTTTCCCCTGACAATGAAGCAGTTTACTATTTACTCATAAGGATTTTTTATACATATGTTCTTTATACATAAGACTTTTGTTTAAACTATTTTTTATTTAGTCCTCTTTAGAGGACTTTAGCTATGAGACAGGGAATTACATTCCCTGGCGGGTTAAGGATTGTAAAAAATTATTGCCAATGACTCCACTTCAAAACACCCATGAAAACTCAATTCTCCGAAATCATCACCACCGTTGAACAACTACGGGAAGTAATGGGATATCCCAGCCATCGAGTCACCGATATCGCAATACCGAAGTTAGACAAACATTGTCGCGCCTTTATTGCTAAATCACCCTTAGTATTTATCGCTTCATCAGATGCTCGGGGAAATATGGATATATCACCGAAAGGCGAGATCCACCGGGATTTGTGCAAATACTTGATGATAACACCATTGCTATACCCGATAGACCGGGAAATCGTCGAGCGGATACATTTCAAAATATACTAGAAAATCCTAAAGTTGGTTTATTCTTTCTCGTACCGGGTAAAGGTGAAACTTTGCGAATCAGCGGTAGTGCAATGATTGTCAGAGATGCACCTTTGCGGGAAAGTATGGCTATTAATAATAAAATTCCAGATTTTGCGCTTGTAGTTAATATAAAAGAAGCCTTTTTTCACTGCGCTAAATGTATGTTGCGCTCTAAAATATGGCAAAGCGAACATTGGGAATCTATTGATGATTTACCATCGTTAGCGCTGAGAATGGTAGATGCAGCAAATCTTAAAGAAAGCGTTGAGGAAATGCAATCATTAATCGAACAAGATCAGCGATTTGGTTTGTATTAAGTGATATTAGTTATTATTCAGTTAACTTAACTAATGATTTACAATCAAATAAAACGTGGTTATTATACAATTATCCTAACTTAATTAAATGCAACAAATCACAATCCAAGAAATTCAAGAAAACCCTTCAAAGTACCTAAATCAAGTTGAAGCAGGTGAAAGCTTTATTATTATGCAAGAAGACAAGCCTATTGCCGAACTTAAACCAATTACGAAGAATAAAAAGCCACCACGACCATTTGGTTTATGCAAAGGAGAATTTACTGTACCTGATGATTTTGATGATCCTTTACCAGATGATATTTTAGATGCATTTGAGGGCAAATGAAAATTCTTCTAGATACGCATATTTTCTTATGGTTTATCAGTGGTGATAATCGATTGGCAACAGATATTAGAGATGCTATTTCTAATTCTGACAATGAAGTTTATTTAAGTATTATTTAAATTTGGGAATGTATTGTTAAATATAAATTGGGTAAATTACCATTACCAGAACCTCCCGATATTTATCTTCCCAAACAGCGCGAATACCATCAAATTATTAATCTGAATCTAGATGAAAGTAGTGTAATTCAACTTGCTAAAATACCAGCTTTACACCGCGATCCTTTTGATAGAATGCTTATTTGTCAGGCTTTACAATATAATTTGGCGATCGCAACAGCGGATCGAGCAATTCGTGCTTACCCAATCAAACTAATTTGATTTAAGGTTATTCATGTTCAATGACTCATCATTCGATTTCATGGCGATTATTTACGGTATCATCAGTATTGACACCATTTTACGTTTATCGAATAATTGGCGTTCATTTTGGGATGATAAAGTAACTGCCAAAGATAGATTTTTATTAGAAAGAGTTGCAGTATTTATTCTGATTCCTTTGGGAGTCTTGTTTCACGAATTAGGACACGCTTTAGCTACTTTGCAGGTAGGTGGCGAAGTTCGGGAATTTCAATGGCGAGTAGTTTGGGGTTATGTTATCGCTGCGGGAAATTTCCTTCCTGTAGAATCTTGGTGGATTGCGTTTAGCGGTAATTTAGTTTCGATTGCTCTGGGTTATTTGGCAATTTTAGCGATACCTTTAGTTAAAAAAACAGTTTTAAAACAGTTATTTTATACTTTTGCTCAAGCACAACTTGTTTACTCGTTGGTGGCTTATCCGCTGTTTTCATTCACTGCCTTTCGTGGAGATTGGGTAAAAATATACGATTTTTCGGTAAAACCTTATGCTCAAATAACGCTTGTAATACATTTATTTCTGGTTTTTACTCTGTGGTTAAATTATAAAACTCAGTGGTTGACGAAGTTGTTGAAAATACCCAGTTTAACAACATCTGATAATATTGACGGAAGTATGAATGAAAAAATAATTACTCAAACAGAACGCTTAATTATTCGCGAGTTTCAAATTTTAGATATTGAAGCATTAGCGCAAATTCTCGTAAAACCGGAAGTAATGCAATTTTCAGCCACTGGTGTATTATCTACTAAACAAACAGCAGTGAGAATTCAAAGCTTTCTCGATTCTTATCAAAAGAATAATTATGGAAAATGGGCGGTAATTCATCGCGAAAGCGGACGTTTAATAGGTTATTGCGGGATTGCTGTTGAAGAAATTGAAGGTAAGTTAGAAAACGAATTGGGTTATAGAATTGATTCTGAATTTTGGGGACAGGGTTTAGCAACTGAAGCCGCGAAAGCTTGTTTAGAATATGCTTTTACTAAGTTTAATTTTGATTATGTTTTGGGAATTGTCGAACCAGAAAATCAAGCTTCAATAAAAGTTTTAGAAAAAATTGGCATGAAATTTATCAAAGAATCTACATGGTGCGGGAAAGTTGTTTATATATATAGAAGAAATCTTATATAGTCGTTCCAGTACAAACGATCGCCTTTCTCAGACACCGAAATTTCATGAAAACATGATTTTTTCGTTGTGCGTTAGACTAAGCTCTACCGAAGGTAATCGGCATATTCCCGGTTTTTTTGAGCTTGTTGAGATTGGTACAAAATATGAATTTGACTCTAAATCCTATAATTTAAGATTGTTGAACGCAATACATTAATTTATAAAGATAAATGATTATCCTCGTAATGGGCGTATCTGGTTCCGGTAAAACTAGCGTCGGTAAAAAACTGGCAGAATCTCTAGGTTATAAATTTGCGGATGCTGACGATTTCCACTCCCAGCAAAATGTTGAGAAAATGCACAACGGTATAGCTTTGGATGATGCAGATAGATTGCCTTGGCTGCAAAAAATCCAAGATGTAATTAAACATTGCTTGTCAGAAAAGAAAAATTTAGTCTTAACCTGCTCGGCTTTGAAAGAAAGTTATCGTCAGATGCTTTTAATAGATCGTGATGTAAAGTTAGTTTATCTCAAAGGTTCGTTTGAATTAATTCATAAACGCTTAAAAGAACGGTTAAATCACTTTATGAGCGAAAAACTTCTAAAAACTCAATTTGATACCCTTGAAGAACCTTTAGACGCGGTTACAGTAGATATTTCGCAGCCGCTTGAAGTTATTGTGCAAAATATTGTAGATCAATTGTGATGGGAATTCTTCTCGAACACAACGTAACCGGCGAATATAATTCGCTGCTACATAGGCGAAGTCCACCTGCGTGGACTAATATTTATAACCCGCGCACCATCCGGGTTTCGTTTGTGTAGCAGCGGTAACAAAGCGCCGGGTACAGTATAAAATCCGATTGCTAACCTCAGATTATCACCCAAAATATTGATGTTGGGTTACGACACGATAATTATAGAGATCGCTATGCAACAAATTCCTAAACGTGTCTAACCCAACCTACAAGCTTTAACTAAACTTATTTCAATGCTCCTTGAGAAAACTTTCCACTTCACTATCTGTAGGTTGAGAAGCGATCGCACCGGGTTTTAATGTAGTCAAAGCCCCCGCAGCACTAGCATAAGCAATAATCTTTTTCACTACTTCCGCGTCTCTGAGATTTTGTACGCCATAATGCAACAGTTGGTGAACAAAACCAGCGACAAAACTATCTCCTGCACCAGTTGTGTCAACTACGGGAACGGAAAAAGCAGGAAATTTATCTTCGTTTTCACCAAGACAGTAAGCACAACCTTTATCCCCATCCGTGACTAATACACCTTCCACAGTGTTGAGTCTATAAGTAATTGCCCCGGCATCGTGAGTATCAAATAGTAACTCAGCTTCTTCTTTAGCAAGTTTGAGAAAATCTATTTTTTTAATTATTTCGCGAATTTTGTCGGGAGCAGCATCGGGATTAGTCCAGAATACATCGCGCCAGTTGACATCGAGTAAAATTTTAACGTCGTATTGAGAAGCTAATTCTAAAGCGCGGTGAACTGCTGCACCACTTTCGGGATAAGCTAATTCTAAAGTTCCGACGACCAAAAAATCGGCATTTACAAATAATTTTTCTGGTATTTGGGCAGCTTTGAGACGAGTATCGGCAAATTCGGCGGTGTCGTAATCCTTGAATCCAGCAAAAACGCGATCGCCATTTTGTTTCCGCGTCACTAAAACTTGGCGGGTAGGTGCTTCGGAATGACGCTGTACGCCGGTTGTGTCTACACCAATTTGTTGCAAAAGCTCTACTAAATTATTTCCGGGTTCATCTTCACCTACCGCGCCGATAAATCCTGATGGGGTTCCTAGTTTGACTAAAGCACAGGCAACATTAGCTGGTGCCCCCCCTGGATAAGAAGTCCATGACTCAACTTCGGAGAGCGATCGCCCTAATTGGTCGGCGAGCATATCATATAATATTTCACCCAAACATAAAACACGGGGATTGCTCATTTAATTTGACTTTTTTTAATTTTAAAAAGAAATTCTGTATAAAACCTACACTAATATTTGCCATTCCTAAAGCAATCGTTCATACAAATAAACACCAACATTCACTCTTAATTGTTTCCACTTACTCTTGCATTCTATATTTGTCCTCGGTGATAACTCTAATTTTATTTTTTAGGTAAAGTTAAAAGAAATACTCATATAAAATACTGTATAGCTATCTACTTAAATGATAAAGAAATTATAGACAATCGTATTGCATTAAACAGTTGAAACGCCTACCTTCCATACAATCTTCTACAATGGGAAAGAGCAATTAAGTACATGTACCACAAAGAAGGGAGGATGGAAATTATAATGGCTGGTGGCGAGTCTCAGACCCCTGTTAGTCTCTCAGACAGAGAACTGCAAATTATCGACTTAGTGGCTACTGGCTTAACTAACCAACTAATTGCAGAAAAACTAGAAATTAGTAAGCGTACTGTTGATAACCATATCAGCAATATTCTCACTAAAACACAGACTGATAATCGAGTTGCCCTTGTCCGCTGGGCTTTGCACTGGGGTAAGGTATGTTTAAATGATGTTAATTGCTGTCCTCTTCCTCGTTTGCAGGATTAAACAGCACTGTGACAGTTATTTTGTTCGTTAATTTTGATTGATTGCTGCTATTTCTTCTCCTCACGCTTCACTTTTTGGTGCTTAACTCATCTCTAAAACGCGCAATCGCAGGGTTATTTGTCTACGCGCATACGGATAGCAGCAATCACCCCCGTCCGACTAGCAACGGACGGGTCAATTTTTACCTATTATTTGAAAATTAAAAATTATTAAATAAGGCATAGCGAATAGCCAACTCTTAACAGGCAATACTAATAAATAATGTTAGTCACGAATAATTTATTAATACCCTAGTTAAGGAAATTATTAAAATAAAATAAAGATGAATAAAGCAATTTATTATTTGCTTCTAATACGTTTGCTTAAAAACTCTTTCATATAGCCATAATTGTGAAGTGTATTTCAGGTATTTCCAGTTGCGATCGCCAGTTACGGAAGACGTACTTGTTGCTCCCAAACTTTCATATATTTAATCTAAATTTAATAATCAACAAAAATTAGCAATAATTTCTTTGATAAAAGGTTACATTGAGAGTGTTTATATAATGTTGCCTAATCCGGTGGGGGAGCGATATTGCCATGAATACCTCAATTGCCAAAGGTAGTGACCTATCCTTTGATTTTTTTAATTTGGATCTAATATCACCCTCTCCCACGCAAGATGCCGATTTACTTAGTCAGCTATCATTTGTTCCTGGATTGAAAGAACTTTTAATTGTGCGTCAGGTTCACGCTTTAGAACACGCTACAGTATGGACTTTGAGTGAATCGCGATCGCCAACAACTCAAATAAGCCGTGAAAATATTGGAATTGACAATCAGATGTACAGTGGTTTATCTACTGAAGAAGGATTTTATCTTTATGGTGAAGTAAACATCAGTAATTTACGACGCGCTGTAAACCTTGCTCTACAACGGCTGATCGATGGAGAATGGAATTTAGCCGTACATCCAAGGTGCGGTACAAATGCATCAGTTGCCATGTTATTGACAGCAGGATTAGCTGTAGGAATGCATTTATTATTACCACGAGGACCGATCGAACAATTAATTGGTTTGAGTTTAGCCACAACAACCGCAACCGAACTTGCTCCAGATGTAGGAGCTTTCTTTCAACGCCATATTACCACCGCAATTCCTTTCAACCTCGGAATTGAAAATATCACCCTTAAGCATGATGCAATGGGACGCAAAGCTTATTTTGTAAAAGTTAATTGGAAATAGGGAATTGCTTAAAGGTTATAGGTTAAAGGTTAAAGGTTATAGGTTAAAGGTTAAAGGTTAAAGGTTATAGGTTAAAGGTTAAAGGTTAAAGCGAATAATTTCTCCCCCCTCTCCCCCTCTCCCCATCTCCCCATCTCCCCATCCCTCCCATCTCCCCATCTCCCCATCCCCCCCTCTCTCCCATCTCCCCCTCTCCTTGTCTCCTATCCCAAGTGGTATTCATGACTACAAAAAAATAACCATTTTAAAGATGTGTTTTAAGTCGCACGAAAGATGAAGCTAAGTCAACTCTTGGTGACACTAGGAAAGGAAATGAATTAAGAGGAAACCTCGTTATGGCAACGACATTAACTGATACTCAACGCAAGGCGATCGCCATGAAATTGGCAGACATGAAAGTGCTGCAAAACCAGATGATTGCTAGCGAACAGAAATTAATCTCGGCTATCAGCGATGGAGAGATTACAAAGCGTATGCAAGATATGCTTAAGGATGACCAAGAAAGCTTGGGAACTATCGAAGCAGCGATTACCAAATTTGGTACTTCATCCGAACCTCAAGAGAAAGTTAAGAGTTTCGCTCAAACCATTGATAAAATGATGGGTGGCAGCGAATTAGACCTTTACGAAAAAGCATTGCAGCATGAAGGCATGAAGCATCAGTTAGTCATGACTGGTTTGCTGGTACACAAGTGCGCTCAAACTGCTGGAGAAGATTGGGAAGAAGCAATAGATCCTATCAACAAAGTTAATTTTCAAAATCGCGCTCATCAAGAGCAAATGAAGGCAATTATTTATGCTTTGGGAACTCGTGAATTAGTAGGTAAAGAACCCGATACCGGAATCTGGGCTGGTGTTGAAGATGGAATCGCAGCTGCAAAAGGTTTATTTAGCGGTTTGACTAGCTAAGACATTGTAAGCATGAAATCAAGAGTGATTAATCCAAGATTGATACAAGTATTTTGTTTTAATCTCTCCTCTGAGAAAGCATGGATTCAATAACATACAAATATTAAAGCAGAGAATTTCGGAACATATTCTCTGCTTTTTAGTTTTTTATAACTGTTAGAGCGCTTGATGTGTTTAAAATAGACTCATTTTCGTTATCGAGACTACTGCAAAGTGAGCTTACCTATTTCTAAATATCGCATAGCGCTGCTAGCAAGTACGATAATTATTATTCCTTTGGGATATATAGTCAGATTTTCTCAGGGATTAAATCCAGCATGGCTGCATGATGCTTTAGGAAGCGTTGCCTACGAGATATTTTGGATATTGTTATTTGCCTTGCTTTTACCTAAAGTTTCCCCGTTGCGTATCGCGATCGCAGTTTGTATTGCAACTTGCGCGATAGAATTTCTACAGCTATGGAAACCGCCATTTTTACAAGCAGCCCGTTCAACTTTACCCGGCAGACTTGTTTTAGGAAACACCTTTGTGTGGGCAGATTTTCCCGTCTACTTCGTAGGTAGTTTTCTAGGATGGCTATGGGTACGGTTTCTAAAGGTTAAAGGTTAGAAAACTGCTAACTGCTAATTCCTAATTCCTAATTCCTAATTGCCTAACTGTACCTTAAATATCTTGCAAAATTCTGATTTACAATCCAAAATCTAAAATCTAAAATCTAAAATCGGATGAGCTTTTAAGAAATGCGAAAACTTTATTTCTTACTTCCTGGCACAGATGGTAAATTTGCTTGTGGTGGTTTATGGGCGGAATTAAAAGCTGTAAACCTTGCCAAACAAATATGCGATGCTGAGGTAGTGACTTATCGACAAAGGGAAAAAGACAAACTTTTCTTGGATGATGTACTGCTTCAAAATTTAAATGATGTCATATTTGTAATTAGCTGGGGATTTGATGTCGCAAAACTCGCTCCCCGTCTCAAGTCTTATAATGTTGTTTATCATGCCCATAGTGCTGGTTACGGTTTTAAACTTCCGGCTAGTATTCCGATTATTACCGTTAGTCGTAATACCCTGGGTTATTGGGGACAATTATCACCTCACTCTTTAATTTATTATTTACCCAATCAAATTAGCGATGAATTCAACAATCAAAATCTTGAACGAGATATTGATGTTTTAGTTTTAGCGCGGAAATCTTCGGAATATTTAATCCAGGATTTAGTTCCAGCATTGCAGCAAAAATGTAAATTAGAGTTAGTTGACTATTATGTAGAAGATATCGCAGCGTTATTTAATCGAACTAAGATTTACATATACGATTCCGCCGAATACTGGGCGCAACAAAGAGTAACTGAAGGATTTGGGTTGCAGCCTATGGAAGCTTTTGCTTGCGGATGTAGAGTTTTTTCTAGCCTCAATGGTGGACTTTCCGATTATTTAGATCCCGGATTCAATTGCGATAAAATTGCTGTCTATTCTAAAGAATATGATATCCAACGTATTCTTAAAGTATTGCAAAATTGGTCGGCTTTAAGTTTACCCGAAAGCTTTTTTCAAGAATACCGCCGCGAACATATTATCCCACGTTTCCAGGTTATTTTAGATGAATTAAACGAGTTTTTCGACCACAAACAAAGTCATCCCTCAAACATTAAACCCTTAACAACAATGCGTCTAGCAAAATTATCTACACAAAGAATATTTAATAAAATCAAAAAGAAATTACCGTAATATTTTATCTGAATAGCCAACATATCAATCATGTAGAGACGTTGTATTACAACGTCTCCCTGCATTTAGATTCGTATTAAAAAATTCATGAAGTAATATAACGTAAAAGAAACTCTCATAGGAGTAAATTTAATGAGTCGTAGGTTGTTGGTGACGGGTGGTGCGGGGTTTATTGGTTCTAATTTTGTGCATCATTGGTGCGAAAATTACCCTAAAGATAGAATAGTGGTATTAGATGCGCTTACCTATGCGGGTAATCAAGCTAATTTATCTTCTTTAAAAGAAAAAGATAATTTTCGGTTTGTGAAGGGAGATATTTGTGATGCTTCTTCAATCAAAGAACTTTTAGAAGCAGAAAAAATAGATGCGATCGCTCATTTTGCTGCTGAGTCTCACGTAGATAGGTCAATTTTGGGACCCGGTGCTTTTGTTCAAACTAACGTTATCGGAACTTACACGCTTTTAGAAGCCTTTCGTCAATATTGGTTAGCCCAAAACAAACCCGATCGTTATCGTTTTCTGCACGTTTCTACCGACGAAGTTTACGGTAGCTTAAGTCCAAAAGATCCGCCTTTTACTGAAACTACAGCTTACGCTCCAAATAGTCCATATTCAGCATCCAAGGCTGGTAGCGACCATTTAGTTAGAGCTTATTATCATACCTACGAACTACCAACAATTATCACCAATTGTTCTAATAATTACGGTCCCTATCAGTTTCCAGAAAAACTAATTCCCTTGATGTGTATTAATGCTTTATTAGGTAAACAATTACCAGTTTACGGCGATGGCAAAAACGTGCGAGATTGGCTTTATGTCGGCGATCATTGTAGTGCAATAGAAGTAGTAATAAACGCCGGTTTACCTGGAGAAACTTATAATATCGGTGGTAATAACGAAGTTGAAAATATTAATTTAGTTCATATGTTGTGCCAGCTAATGGATAAATTTGCACCTAATTTACCAGTTAATCCTTCAGAAAAATTAATTACCTTCGTCAAAGATAGAGCCGGACACGATCGCAGATATGCTATTAATGCAGCTAAAATCAAAACCGATTTGGGTTGGACACCTTCAATAACGGTTGAAGAAGGTTTGCGTCTAACCGTAGAGTGGTATCTCAACAACAGTGAATGGTGGAAACCTTTATTATCTCAAGAATATCAAGATTATTATCGTCAAGTTTACGGTAATTAGTTCGTAGTAAGGGCTTAAGCCCTTTCCTCCCAGGATTAAAGTCGGCACGTAAAATCTTTTATATTTAATTCACAGCCAATGGAGGATTAAAGTCGGCACGTAGAATCTTTTATATTTAATTTACAGCCAATTGAGGACTAAAGTCCTTACTACGAACCTTTTATATTTAATTCACAGCCAATGGAGGACTAAAGTCGGCACGTAAAACCTTTTATATTTAATTTACAGCCAATGGAGGACTAAAGTCGGCACGTAAAACCTTTAAGCTTGTGCTACACCAATGGGACAACTAACATTAGTACCACCTAATCCGCAATAACCGTTAGGATTTTTGGCGAGATACTGCTGATGGTAATCTTCAGCATAGTAAAATTCGGGAGCATCAAGAATTTCTGTGGTAATGTCGCCATAACCAGCTGACTTCAAAGCTTCTTGATAAGAATCGAGTGATGCTTCTGCCTGCTTTTTCTGTGCGTCAGAATATGTGTAAATTCCCGAACGATACTGGGTACCAGAGTCATTACCCTGGCGCATTCCTTGAGTAGGATTGTGACTTTCCCAAAAAGTTTTTAACAGTTGTTCGTAACTAACTTTTTTCGGATCGTACACAACTAGCACAACTTCATTATGACCAGTCATTCCACTACACACTTCTTTATATGTAGGGTTAGGAGTTGAACCAGCAGCATAACCTACAGCAGTAGTATAAACTCCATCCAACTGCCAGAATTTACGTTCCGCACCCCAAAAACATCCCATCCCAAATACAACTGAATCCATACCTTCGGGGAAAGGAGGTTTGAGAGGATTACCGTTGACATGATGTTTTTCAGGTACTGGCATTTGCTGTGCCCTTCCCGGTAAAGCTTCTTGGGCAGTAGGTATAGTCTGCTTTTTACCAAGTCCAAATAATCCCATTGTTAATAACTCTTATTTGTGAAAACGTCTTAACTTCTCTTCATATTTTAAATACATTGTGTTAAATCGTGCGAGTGTGGAAGGTACGACATTGGAATTAGGGCATAGCGATCGCTTATCTACTCGCTTCGCAAGAAAAACCCGATTTCATCAAGAAACCGGGTTTAAAATAATCAACTTGCGCTAAAAAACTATCTTTCTACTTATTTACGCTTTTATATCAGATTGATTTTTGCGCTTTCTGTAAAGCATTGCGCCAAATCCACTCACTAATAACGAACCTAATATAGTTGTAGGTTCGGGAACTTCTTGAACTTCTACAGCTTTTAAAAAGTATTCGTTGTTATTATCATCCCCAACAGTGAAACCTAAGACTGTTCCAGTTGCATTGTATGAACTAAAGTCAAAAGTTCCACTACCTGTATCGGTAGCGTTACCACCAGGAATTGCAGCAGCAACTAACTCGGTTCCATCTACAAATAGTTTAAAGTCGTCGTTGGTATCAACTCTACTGAAGGTAGCAGAGATTAATTTTACTAACTTATTGAAACGCAAATTAAGTGTCTCTTTTTTATCTAAAGCATTACCATCGATTTCATTACGTTCCCCTTCTCCGCGAGTAACTCCGAAGCCATCGGAACCTTGAAAAACGTCGCGAATATTACCATTACGAGTTTTTCCGGTTGCAGTTAGCTCTAAGTCACCTTGAATTAATGGGAATGATTTATCTTGTCCATCCGAAACGCTAAAATCAAATGATGCGGCTGATGCTGCTGATGCTGTTGTAAAAGCAATCGCAACAGCACTAACAGTAGCAATAGACAGTCTTTTTAGTATTGTGGAAGACATATGTATAGTTCCTTAAAACTAGAAAAATAATGAGTTGAATTGCACCATAAGCAAGCCCAAAGAAATCGAATTTCTAATAAGCGTGCAAAATGTGAATTTTAAGAGAAAAAAATCACCGAGTCAGAGCAAAGTTAAACCAAAAAAGCTTGATATTATTTCGGAGCAACACAGATAATGTATGAGATATTACTTTCTCAACTTCGTGCTTTAGGTAGATGTACCTGTGTAAAAATACAATGGCTAAGTAAATATTATTATGCCTTTTGTTTAGTTTGTATAAATAAAGGAAGTGTAAATAAAACATCTATTTTGTTGAAGTAAAGGTGAAAATACTTAAAATATTTTTAAGGCACTGTTAATAAAGTTAATTATTTTGCTTACGTGTAGTGAATAATACAGATTAATATGTAGGTGCGGTTTTAACAGTTATTTTTCTACTTAGCTCTTATCAGTGACACATAAAGATAGAAAGGAAATCTTACAATCAAAGAATAAAGAGAATTTTTTATTTGTTGGAGGTAGTTAATGTTTTATTTGCTCGAATTACTTCTACAGCTTAAATTTCCGAATGTAAAATCGATCGAGATTTCCGAATTTGCTCGATGGCTAGATGAGGCTTCAGTAATCCCATTAATTATAGATGCGCGATCGCAAGAAGAATACGCACTCAGTCATATTAAATCGGCACAATGGATTCAACCCGACTCAGGTATAGTAATTTCAGAATCCTTAGATAAGCCCATCGTGGTTTACTGTTCGATAGGCTACCGTAGCGCCAAGGTTGCTCAACAGCTACAGCTTGCAGGATATAGCAACGTATTTAATTTGAGTGGTGGTATTTTTCAATGGGCTAACGAGGAAAAACCAATTTTTAGAGATAAACATCAAGTCGAAACCGTCCATCCCTACAATTTTATTTGGGGACAACTGCTCAAATCTAAGTATCATGCTGATATAAGGGTATAGGAAATAAGAATCCTATAACTGACTACCGGGTGAACAACTGATAATTGATTTAACAATGTCCTCAGTTTCGATAATAATTCCTGCTTTTAATGAAGAAACCAGTTTAGGGAGAACATTGCGTCATCTCGCTTTACTCTCACCACCACCCCACGAAATTATAGTAGTTGATGGTGGTAGCGAAGATAAAACACTGGCGATCGCTTTAGGTGCTTTATCGTCATTTGCTCCCACAATTAAATTGAAAATTCTCGAAACTCAGCGTCGCGGGCGTTCGGTACAAATGAACTACGGTGCAAAATCAGCAACTGGAGATATTTTATGCTTTCTCCATGCAGATACTCAGGTACCCGACGATCTAATTACTTTAATCGAGAAAACTTTAACAGATGTAACGGTTGCTTGCGGCGGGTTTATTTCTTTGATGACTGGTTCTCAAACTACTCGCTGGGGTACTTCGCTGCACAATTATCTTAAAACTTATTATGCGCCGTTACTATTTAAACCTCATTTATTTTTCAAAGGTTTGCGCTTGTTATTTGGCGATCAGGTAATATTTTGTCGTCGCGATGACTTTTGGGATTGTGGCGGTTTTGACGAAACGTTACCAATTATGGAAGATGGAGATTTATGCACAAAAATTGTCCGCAAGGGAAGTATACGTTTAGTTAACCGTGTAGTGCTTTCTTCAGATCGTCGCGTTGCCCATTGGGGTGCTTGGAAAGCGAATGCAATCTATTTATACATCGGGTTTCTCTGGGGAATAGGTGTTGATACGAACTATCTCAAAAAGTTTTATCAGGATATTCGCTGATTTATATAGGTTCGTAGTCACGGCTTTAGCCCTACATTTTAATAGTTGTAAAAACAAAATCAATTAAACAAGTAAAAATTCTAAAGTTTTTGTCAAGCTGCTGACAATATTTGTACGTTCCGATTAGATTAGTGTTGACTTTTTAGTAATAGAGATAAGGACGCGCATTCCTTACTAAGAAAAAACAATACTATGTATGAATATCGGCATTTGACACTAGAGCAACGAAAAGAGTTAGTACAGCAACGCTTGTTTTTAGGTTTTCCTCCTCATTCTCCACCTCATTTAATACGAGATGAGAATTTCTATTTATTAACAGCAGCTTGCTACGAGCATCATCCTCACATGAAATTACAATCTCGTCGCCAGCAATTGCTAGATAAAATATTTGAACAATTTATAGTAAATGGTTTGGAAATAAGCGCTTGGTCAATTTTACCAAATCATTATCACCTTTTGGTTTATGTAACCGATTTTAATTTATTAAGTAATATATTTCGTTTAGTTCATGGCTCTACATCTTATCAGTGGAATCGAGAAGATAAAGTTAGTAATCGCAAAGTTTGGTACTCTTATTCAGACCGAGCAATTCGTTCTGAAAGACATTATTATACAACTTTAAATTATATTCATTACAATGCAGTCAAACATGATTGGGTTGAATCTCCTTATGAATGGTCTGAATGTAGCGTAGGTTGGTATTTAGAAAATTATGGAAGACAGTGGTTACGTGATTGTTGGGTTAATTATCCACTAAAAGATTTTGGTGTTGCTTGGGATAATTTTTAAGTTCGTAGTAAGCGCTTCAGCGCTCTGAGGACTAAAGTCCCTACTACAAACCAATTATTTCAAGTTCGTAGTAAGTGCTTCAGCACTCTGAGGACTGAAGTCCCTACTACTAACCAATTATTTTAAGTTCGTAGTAAGCGCTTCAGCGCTCTGAGGACTAAAGTCCCTACTACTAACCAATTATTTCAAGTTCGTAGTAAGTGCTTCAGCACTCTGAGGACTGAAGTCCCTACTACTAACCAATTATTTTAAGTTCGTAGTAAGCGCTTCAGCACTCTGAGGACTGAAGTCCCTACTACTAACCAATTATTTTAAGTTCGTAGTAAGTGCTTCAGCACTCTGAGGACTCAAGTCCCTACTACTAACCAATTATTTTAAGTTCGTAGTAAGTGCTTCAGCACTCTGAGGACTGAAGTCCCTACTACTAACCAATTATTTTAAGTTCGTAGTAAGCGCTTCAGCGCTCTGAGGACTAAAGTCCCTACTACTAACCAATTATTTTAAGTTCGTAGTAAGTGCTTCAGCACTCTGAGGACTCAAGTCCCTACTACTAACCAATTATTTTAAGTTCGTAGTAAGTGCTTCAGCACTCTGAGGACTCAAGTCCCTACTACTAACCAATTATTTTAAGTTCGTAGTAAGCGCTTCAGCGCTCTGAGGACTAAAGTCCCTACTACAAACCTTAAATCAATATTCTCTGACAAAGTAAAAATTAAAACTTATTTTATGTCACTTTAATCACAAGGAACGTGATAGGATTCGCAAGTTGCGTTCTGTGGAAATGAAGCGTGAAAACGAATCAGCTTGATTTGTTCTCACCGTCGGAAATAGATTCTGCAATTAGCAGAACTCCCGTGTTGTTGATGGATGTGAAAGCTTTAAAAAAGTGGAAAAAGCAAATATCCGCCCATCAACAACAAGTGAGAACAAGCGAACCAGTGCTACAAGTTGCTTTATTTGAAGTATCTTCAGCACAGGTTGACCCAGATATAATAGATCCGTTTGAATTAAGACCTTGTTCGCTGTCATTTTACAGATTACCAGCAGACAGCCCCGGTCAAGCTTGTCTTTACTTTGTTATAGATATGGCTTCCGATTTACTTTTGTATGTTGGTGAAACCTGTAAATCTAATCATAGGTGGAAAGGAATACATGATTGCAAGCGATACATTGAAAAGTATCAGGATTTGCACTATCAATATGGATTAAAAACAGCAGTTAACATTGCTTTTTGGTGGGATGCACCCCATTCAACGCAACCCCGCCAAAAATTAGAACTTGCGCTGATTCAAAAATGGAAGTCCCCTTTTAATAAAGAAAATTGGAAGCTTTGGGGACAACCGTTTGGGTGAATCAGTTACCAGTGAACAGTTACCAGTGACTGTATAAATATAATAAAGTTGGAAACTGAACAATAAAGTTGGAAAGCAAATAATAAACTTATAAACTAAAATGTTTTGCTCTGTAATTATTTTGTACGCAAGAACCGGGAAGGTGAATTAAGTAATGTTACTTATTTTTAAACAAAGTAACTAATTTGAAATTGTATACTTTTATGGTAGTTTCCAACTTTATTATCATATGCGATAGATAAAGAACGGAAGCAGGTACATCAGTTTCCAACTTTATTACAAAAGTTTATTTAGCGTTGAACGAAGAATCAAGGTTTTCGAGAGTTTTTAGTTTCCAACTTTATTATGTTTGTACAGTGACCAGTTACCAGTGAATCAGTTATCAGTGAACAGTGAACAGTTACCAGTTACCAGTGTTCGGTAAAAATAAACATGGAAAAAGAAAGAAGAAATTATGAGTTATGAAATTGAAACTCAAAACTATTTATCTAACAGTTGATTTCCAATAGCCGACTATTTACTGGTACCAATAAAATCAATATTGTTCACTGCTAACTGTTCACTGTTCACTGCTCACTGTTTATAGGCAATTCGTAAACTTTGTACGAGAATGACGAGGGAGGCAACTGCCATTAATCCACCCCAAAACCAGTAAGGTAAAATTAGTTGTTGCTGTATTTGTCCTGTATCGGAAAGTCCTAAAGGTCCTGCGGTACGAGTGAATAAATAATCAACTTGATGGTAAGTACTTATACAGGCTTGAACTCCGAGAAATTGAATGCTAAATCCTTGAAACCAACGATTTGCTTTGAAGCCGATACCAAGTACGAGCAAACCTAAGAGAATAATTGCTACTATTCCAAAGAGCGATCGCACCCATATTAATACTGAAAATAGTAAAAATCCACCTAATATTTTTAAACTTAAGCTGGCTGTTTTAAAGCTGCGCGATGCCAAAATTAATATAGCACCTGCGATCGGCGGTCCCATCGGTCCGGCAGCGGCTACTAAGGCTCGAACAATTGGGTTGAATCTACTGCTATATTCTGCAAAACCAGAACCATTCGCAAAAATTTGCAGTTGCCGAAAGTCCCCTCCTAACAGTATGGCTGCTAACCCGTGACCCATTTCGTGGAACCAAGTAGCCAGGATAGAAAACGGGTATAAAATATAATCGCCGTATGGTATTTGCCACAATGCGATCGTGGCTACAGCAGCCCCAATTAACCACCATATTCCTATACGGTCAACACTGGTGTTTAGTTTAGATTCTAATGTTTTAAGATCCATGCCATTTTAGATTATATATCGTTTTTTTTCTTTGCAACTTTACTTACCGCAAACTAATAACAGAAAGCCGGGATAAGAAAAACGGAGGAAAATTAACTGTCGCGTATATATATATTATAAATAGTCATGGGTACGGCTACCTGCACTGCACCGAGAAGTATCTAATATACTGGTCTGTCTCATAAAAAATGCCGGGTGAGGGGGGAGAAAAAAACTTTCTGTTTTTAGCATACACCCATCATATTCAATGGGACAGACCACTAATACTCCGCCACAGAAATTATGAGGGGTAAAATATTTGTTACGTAGGTTGGGCTGAAGGTCGTGAAGCCCAACACCCGTGTTGGGTTGCGCTCCGCTTAACCCAACCTACGAAGAGGTTTTTTAACCTAATTTTCTGTAGCCAAATACTGACTCAAGGCTTCAATGTTTGAATATTCGTAAACTATTTCAGCAGGAACGCTATATCCCAACCAATCTTCTAAATCCCCTACAATAGTAATAGTACTAACTGAATCTAATCCATAGCTATCAAAGGATTTATGAATGTCTATCTGTTGTTGTTCTAGTTCTAATAGATCGGCAAAATAATCAATAAACCAAGCTTGAATTGATTGCAAATTTTTGTTTTTCATTTTCCAGTATTAATGTATTTAATTTGTATTTTGTTTTAGTTTATTTAAGTAAATAGACTTAAACTTATTTATTTTTACCCCACAATTTTAGGGTTCCGTCAATAAAAGCATTTTGGCAAGCGTGACGCTGGATTTTGCCACTGGAAGTTTTACAAATACTGCCCATTTTAATTAGTGCGATCGCATGGACTTGTAGTTCATGTTGCTGTGCGATCGCAGTCCTAATTGCTTCGGTAACAGCATCGTTATCTAATCTGTAATGGCGATCGAGTTCTTGAACGATCGCTAATTTTTCTTCTCCTTTGATATCAACTGTAAAAGCTGCTCCCGCTCCGGGTATTAATGCCTCGTGACTATTAGCAACAGTCATTTCAATGTCTTGAGGATAATGATTGCGACCGTGAATTATAATCAAATCCTTCAAACGACCAGTAATAAATAATTCACCGTTATGTATGAATCCTAAATCTCCGGTGCGGAGAAAGGAATTTTTGGAGTCAGCCAGATGGGCGTGAAACACTTGCTCGGTTAATTCGGGACGATTCCAGTAACCTCCAGCAATACTCGCACCCGAAACCCAAATTTCACCAACTCGATCGGCATCACAAGCGATCGTAGTTTCTGGATTTACGATCGCAATTTGCTGATTGATATAGGTGTTTCCGCAACCTACTAAAGTTGTAGTTGCTTCGCTTTCTGGTGCTACAACTATTCGGTTTTGAGCTAATTCCGAAGCAATAACTGTAATGTAAACTGGTACATCTGTTTTTACCCCACCAGAAACAAATAGGGTTGTTTCTGCCATTCCGTAACAAGGATAAAAAGCTTGTTTACGGAAACCGCAGGGTGCGAAGGTAGAGGCAAATTTTTCTATCGTTTCTTTCTTGACAGGTTCTGCTCCATTAAAAGCCACATCCCAACTGCTTAAGTCGAGGCTAGATAGTTGTTCGTTTGTCAGCTTCCGCATACACAATTCGTAAGCAAAATTAGGAGCGCCGCTGGTAGTACCTTTGTAATCGGAAATTGCCTGTAACCAACGGATTGGACGTTGCAGAAAAGCAACTGGAGACATGAGAATGCAGCGAGTACCCAAGTACAACGGTTGCAATACGTTACCAATTAGACCCATATCGTGATATAGGGGCAACCAACCGACAAAAATGGTTTTCTCTGTATGTCCAAAACCTGCCTGAATCATCTTTTGATTGTGGAGTAAATTCTCATGACTAACCATTACTCCTTTTGGTGTACCTGTAGAACCTGATGTGTATTGTAGAAATGCTAAATCTGTATCTAATGGTTGCTGCCATCGATCGACTAAATTATCGTCAATACCGTCAGTAGCCAGCCAGTTTAACGCTTTTAAATCCGGGCATTTTGACAACTGACGTTCTAAATTAGACAAAACCTTTGTATTTGTAAGCACTATACTAGCTTCAGCATCGGCAACAATTGACTGAAGTCTGTACAGAGAACGATTTGGACGAGGTGGATAAGCTGGAACTGCGATCGCGCCAGCATAGAGACAGCCAAAGAAAGCTGCAATATATTCTAATCCTGGTGGATAAAGCAGCAGAACTCGCTCTTTGGACGCTTTTTGAGTTGTTTGCAGATAGGCAGCAACTGTTTGCGCTTGACGATCTAATTCTGCATAAGTTAAATCAACAGCATCATCATCTTGTAAAAAAGTGTAAGCTATTTTGTCGGGTTGAGAAAATGCTCGATAGCGAAGAAGTTCGATTAAAGTTGCAAATTTTTCTGAAGTCAAATCTGAATAAAGTACCATTTTAATATTTTCCACTTTTCAAAGATTTACGTAATGTTTGTAAACGATACCAGCTATCAAAAATAGCTGAAATATGTTGGGTTAATTCCCTTAATAGCTGCTCGTCTCGTTTATCGAAATCGTTCTTTCCAATCTTATTTAATACTTGTGAAATTGCCAACACTTTGTTTTGACTATTGATAATTGGAAAACATAACATATTACGAGTTTGATATTTAGTTTGTTCGTCAATAGCTGGGCTATAACGATAATCCTGCGAAGCTATGGGAATATTCAAATATTCTCTAGTTGCAGCTACATGAGCAGCTATGCCAAAATGGGCAGTTATACCAGCTTTTAATAATTTTTTGCTATTGCTGTGAATAACTTTTGACCATAATTTTCCTGGAGCATCATCGACTATAAATATGGTGCTTCGTTCGGCTTCTAACAGGTTGCTAATTATTAAAGTTATGGCTTCAATAATTTCTTCTAAACATTTTTGGGTATCATCATTATCAATAATGTTCATTGCTTGTAAAAAACCTTGAAACTCCACCGTCACTTGTCCAAGCAAACTTAAAAAATCTTGCCGGGATAAATTCACATCGTTAATCAATTCACTCAAGCTTGCAAGCTGACTATGGGAATTGTGTGGAGATGCATCCGACGAGGTAAGAAACCCATCTTCTAAACGAATTATCCGATCTGCTACATCAAGAATTCGGTTATCGTGAGTCACCAATAAAATTGCACAACCTTGTTGTTTCGCCAGATATTGCAACATTTCCACAACATCTCGTCCGCTTTTCTTATCCAATGCAGCAGTGGGTTCATCCGCAAGAATAACTTTAGGATTAGTCACAAGAGCGCGTGCGATCGCAACTCTTTGTTTTTGTCCTCCAGACATTTGATTTGGATAATAATTGACTCGTTCACCCAATCCGACCATTTCTAATATTGCTCGCGCTTTTCGTTCGGCTTCGCGCTTAGTACCACCGTGCAAAGCTAAAGCCATTTGCACGTTTTGACTGGCTGTTAAAGAAGTTAATAGGTTGTGGGCTTGAAATATAAAACCAATATTTTTACGAACATTTTCTAATAGTTTGTTACTGGCTCGATTTAACTCTCGATCTAAAACTCGCAAGCTACCTTCTTGAACCGATCGCAATGCACCGATTAAAGTTAATAAAGTAGTTTTTCCCGAACCCGAAGGACCAGTAACAATCACAATTTCCCCAGCTTGAATTTCTGTACTGATATCGAACAAAATTTGTTTTCGCAGTTGTCCCGTACCGTAATAATGATTAATTCGACTAACTTTTATTACTGGTTCCATGTTAATTATTTTTATTAATATACTTCTGCTGGATCTAGTCCTTGAATTTTTTTTGCACCGATTAATCCTGCGAATATGCACATAAAAATAGTCAGTACTGCTACCAATATGGCAACGTTAACGCTCATTTCCACTAATAAACCAGTGGCTTTTGCCATGACTTGATAAATTAATATGCTTGTAAATAAGCCTGGGAAAAAACCAATTACTGCTAAGATTGTTGATTGCAATATGATAATGATAAATAAATATGAATTAGGATATCCGATGGCTCTGAGAGTGCCGTATTGAGGTAAATTATTATTAATATCTGTATAAATAATGTTATAAACAACAATAATGCCGACAAAAAAGCCTATTACTGTTCCTAAACCAAACATAAAACCGATGGGAGTAGACTTATCAAAATATTTAACATCTTGGTTCATAAAGTCTTTTTTGGTCATCACTACGACATCTGGAGGCAAAGATTTATTTAAGGTTTCTACCAAAGTTGTGACATCAACTTGGGGCGATTTGAGCTTAATTAATCCAAAATCAACATCGTCTAAAGAAGTGCGAATATTACCAAAATCCCCGTAAGGTTTACCGTAAAATATTCTTAAAAAATTCCGATCGCTGGTAATTAAGTTTCCATCAGCTACGAAATCAGTTCCTAACTCAAAGTTACCGATAATTTTCACCTTTCTATCGAGCAATTCTACCTCCACACCCGGTGTCATCTTGCCAAAGCTTTTCCGAGATTTTCGATCTGCGATCGTAGTATCGGGAAACTGTAAACCATTATTATATTTAGATATATCGGGAATTAAAAAAGTTTGATATTCTAAGTTATATCCAAAAATTCTAATCGGGCGTTGACGTACTCCTGCTTTATTTTTCCAAATTCCTATAGCTAAATACAGCGGTGAAACTGTTTTTACACCTGCAAATCCTTGGACTTGATATAATCGATTTTTTTTAAAAGTATAGTCGTAAAAGCTTACGTATCGATGACGGCTAGTTAAAATCAAATCCGCATCCAAGCGATTAATAAACTCGACGCTACTTTGAAGCATTGCATTCCGAAATCCCAATTGGATAAACATCAGCACAACAGCAAAAACTACCGCACCTAATGCTGTAAGAAAGCGTTGTTTATGATGAACTAAGTTAATCCAAGCTAGAGAAAATTTAAAGAAGAACATATTTAGAAAACATCAGCAGGATCGGTTGTTAAAACTTTGCGTAAAGATAATAATCCAGAAACAGAACACATAACATTAGTTAATAGAAAAACAAAGCTAGCGCGTCCATAACTCATTGCCATTGGTAAACCTGTAGCCGAACGAGTTAAAGCGTATAAACCTAAAGTAATTAAAAAAGCCGGAAAAAATCCGATAAAAGCCAGAATTACTGCTTCTTGTAGAATTACTTGGGATAATTTGAAGTTACTGTATCCGATCGCTTTTAATGTGGCATACTCATTAAGATGTTCTGTAATATCGGTATAAAGGACTTGATAAACAATTACAGTTCCGACAATAAAAGCCATAATTGCTCCCGTACCAAAAATTATGCCGATGGAAGTTGATGTCAGCCAATAATTTTTATCTCTTTCTCCAGCTTGTTCGCGGCTTAAAACTTCTACATCTTTTGGTAATGCTTGACGTAAGTTTTTAATTACTTTAGTAAGGGCAACATTATCTTTTATATTTATTAATCCTAAACTGATATCATCAAACGAACGACCATTATAAAGACGAATAAAGTTTTGGTCGCTCATGACTACAGTTCCATCTGCTCGCAAACTATTTGTCATCGAGAAAAATCCAATTACTTCAATGTTTCGACCTCCGAGTTCGGTCTTTAAACCGACTTCCCTCGAACCAAATTCAGGTCTAGAAAAGCGGTTCATTAATAGTTTGTCTTGACTTTGTAGTTCTAATCTATATTTATTAATTTCTGGATCTTTAAATACTTTATCTTTAGGATTGAAACCCATTGTTAATATTGAACGTGTAAATTTAGTTTCTGGATTGCGCCATTGTTTAAATGAAACATAAAAAGGTGTAACCGAAGCTACGCCAGGTATTGCTGCTGCTTGATATAAACGTTGCCGAGAAAATGGTAATGTATAGCTAGCTTCTAGTGATTTGGGTGAGATTAAAATAATATCAAAGTTAAGATTATCGTAAATAAAAGTAGCTGTTTTTAATACAGCACCCAAAAATCCTAGCTGAATAAAAATTAGAGTAACCGCAAATCCAATTGCCGAAAGTGCTACAAAAAATCGAGTTTTAGCATGAATTAAATTCAGCCATGCTAATGCAGGTCCATTCCAATGAAATTTACGGTTTCGCACCTATTTCTCCCACATTGTTTAATCCAATTCTGACATCGACTTGCAGGTTACTAAAGTTAGCAACTGGTTCGCTTTCTTGTAAGCGAATTTTAACTTCTACGATACGTGCGTCTTTATCTGCTGTGGGATCGTCACCGATAATGTTATTTTTAAATACTAAATTACCAATTTTATCGACAGTTCCTTTAATCGGTTTCACAAAAGCAGGGCTAGTAACAATTGCTTGTTGACCAATTTTGACTTTATTCACATCAGTTTCATATACTTCAGCAACAGCAAACATTTGTTGTGTATCTCCTAGCTGTAAAATGCTTTTTTGCGAAATTGCTTCCCCAGTACGAGCAAAAATGTTGAACACCGTACCATCTTGAGGGGCACGAATGATTGAACGCTCTAACTGAGCTTGTGCTAAAGCAAGATTCTTTTTAGCAGATTCTAGTCCGCTATGACTCTCAACTCTGGCTAAATTAACTTGAGAAGCTTTAAAAGCCGTTTGAGCAGTGCGAATATTAGACTTTCGAGCTTGAGTTAACTGTTCTAAAGTTGCTTTGGCTTGACTGAGATTTTCTTCGGCTTGACGGACAATTAATTGTTTATCATCAAAATCTTGTTTGGCGATCGCACCTTGTTGAGACAGATATTTAAAGCGATCGCGTGTTTTAATTGCTTGTGTTAATTCCACTTGGGCTTTACGAATCAAAGCTTGCTGGGATTTGATTTGTAAAAGTTGGGGCGTATTAACTTGTTCGATTTCTGACTGAGATTTTTCAGCTTCAACTTGACGCAATAATGTATCGGTTTTGATTTGTGCCTGGATTTCACGAACTTTAGCTGCGGCTAAATTTCGCGTTTGAAGTCGTTCGTTATAATTTTCTAAATAAGCTAAAATTTGCTCTTTTTTAACTGTATCTCCTTCCGCAACTTCCAAATGTCCGATTCTTTCCCCTACAGGACCGGCTACAGATATAATTTTTCCGGCAGGTTCTAAGCGTCCTAATGCCACTACTTCGGGCTTTTGGGATGCGATGATATTCTCGTTTGGTTCGGGATTGGCGACTTTTTTTGAGGTAAGAACATAAGTAGTTACGCTAGCTAAGGTAGCAATTACACCCATTAGTAAAGCTAAACCCAAAAAGCCAAATTTATTCGATTGTCGGGGTTGCGATTTTGTTAATATGCGATTGCTGCCAATCCTTGCTGGTGGTTTTGATGCTAATTGCTTGGGTGCTGGTTGCATTGCAGATATCACAGAGGTTTGTAATACCATTTCCGTATGTTGATTATTATTCTGTTCTTGACTAAATGTATTAGACGGTAATAGGCGATCGGTATGGTTAGAAGTAAGTAAAGAACTGCTTAATAATAATGCTTCTTCTTTGTCAATCGTGACTAATTGCACGCTTGTTTTAGCGCGAACAGTTGCAGTATGGTAACTATTTTCTAAGACTGCTGCTTGACCAAAGTATTTACCAGAACCGAGAGTTTCAATAATTATTTCTCCATTCGATTCTTCTAAAACTTCCACCTCACCACTGCGAATTAAGTACAAGCAACGACCAACATCTCCTGGTTTAACAATAACTTGTCCCGGTTGAAAATACGCTTGTTTTAAACCTTGCTTATCTTGCACTTTCATACTGATAATATCTCGACCTAAAAAAGGCCACATCGACCAGTCTATTAAAAGTCGAAACTTTCGCTCCCACGATGGAACAAAAATAAACAAAGCGATTCTCCAAGCAACCCAAGCATTAAACCCATATAAAGGAACACCTTTTAAATGTGCGATCGCGTGACGGTTTCCCAGAGAAACAGCATCTCCAAGCCCGGTAAATTTATAAGCTTTTAATCTTCTACTTTCAATCGAACGTAAAATATTTTCACCAATGTGATATCCACAAGTTAAAGCATAAATAGCTAGGGGTGGACAATTACCTCCAGTTGGTAAAGGAACCGCAGCACAATCTCCTCCAGCCCAAACATTATTTGTTCCTTTGACTCGGACAAACTCATCTGTAACAACTTTTCCATATTTGTCTCGTTCTAATGATAGTTTGTCTAATAAAGGTGATTGTGCGGTTCCGGTACAGCTAATAATTGTCCGAGTTGAAATTCGTTCTCCATTACTAAGTATTGCTTCTTCTGGTGTAGCGGCAAAAATACGAGTATTAGTAATAATTTTTAAATTAGAAAATTCCTCATCTAGAAAATTTTCAGCATACCTAACTAACTCTGGAAACCGCAATACTAGTTCGGATAAAATCCGTTCCCCGCTATGAATAACTACGACGGTTATTTCTTCGAGTCCAATTTGCCGATATTCTTTTTTAATTAACAGACGAAAATGATCGGCTAACTCAGTCGCTACTTCAATACCACCATAATTTCCTCCCGCAACTACAAATGTTAGCAAACGCGATCGCTCTTCTGGATCTGTTTCAATTTCTGCTAATTCCAACATTTGAATGAGATGATTGCGGATTTTATAACAATCATTAAAAGATTTTAATTTCATTGCATGTTCGGCAATCCCAGGATACCTTGATAAGTCATCCACCGAACCTAATGAAATCACCAAATGGTCGTAAGTTAATTCATATTGCTTTCCATCTAAAGAACGACTAGTAGTAATAACTTGATTAATAACGTCTATGTTTTCAATTTCTGCGTTACAAAAATAAGCGGGGTCAAAAATTCTTCTGGCTGGACTTGTTACCTGACTGGGTTGAATTTTTCCCGTCAACATTTCAGCAATAAAACCGTGATAAGTATGGTAATTATCCCGACTGACAACAACAAGCTCGACTTTTTTACATATGATGGCATTTCGTAGTGCTTTGGTTAACCACATAGCAACATAGCCACCACCCAAACAGACAACACGTATTGGATCGCTCATAATATGGTACGGTTCTTTTTATCTAAATTGAAACTCGCTGCAATATGAATGTTACTAAAGCATTTAGTTTTAAAAAATTTAATAAGTTAACTAGTTTAAGTAAGTACTGCGGATATTGATTGCTAAATATTTTTGGATCTAAAAAGTTCGGGGCTTGATAGTATGCAACTCTTTTTAAATTCAAAAGATGATGATAAGTAACATTATCAGTAGTTGAATTTCCTCCAAAGGTACCGCATCCTAACGTGAAAGAAGGATATAAACCACTTGTAAAACCTATAATTCCCTGTACTCCCGGCGAATTTACTAATATTCTACTCGCGGGTATTTCTAACCCAAATTTTCTTACAGTTGCCTTATTTCTGACATGAATAATTGCTGTATGTCCTTTACCCTCTATCTGTAATATTGTTTGACAAAGCTCTATACCTTCATGCTCATTTTGGACTGTAAATAAACTGAGTATCGGTGCCATTTTCTCATAAGCATATGGATTATCTAAACTAATACATTCATTCGGAACTACAATTAATTTAATCGAATAATCGCGTTGAATATCTGCCATATCAGCAATTTTAGCTGCTGACTGACCGATAATATTTGCTTGCAATCGATGCGATTTAGCTGCGAAAGCAACAGTAGTAAAGTGGTTTTTCTCTTCCTGGCTAAGTATTGCCGCACCTTCTTTTTCTAATGCTTTAATAAATTTCTTCCTAACTCGTGCATCAACAATCAAATTATGTTCGGAACCGCAAATCATTCCATTATCAAATGATTTACTTAAAACAATACTGCGAGCAGCGTGAACGATATTTGCATCCGCACAAATTAAGGTAGGAGTATTGCCAGGACCTACACCAATTGCCGGAGTTCCAGAACTATAAGCAGCTTTCACCATATTCGCGCCTCCTGTTGCTAATATTAAAGAGACGTTATCGTGTTTCATTAATATTTCTGTTTGTTTGCGCGAGTTGCGATGTTTTAAGTACTGAATCAAGTCTACAGGTGCGTTTTTACGAGTTAAAGCTTCTTGAATAATTTCACAAACTAATGTGCCAATTTTTTTTGTAGAAAGTGGAAAACTTAAAATTAACGCATTACGGCTTTTTATAGAAATTAAAGTTTTAAAAACCGCTGTTGCAACTGGGTTAGTTATAGGAATAATTCCAAAGATAACCCCAATCGGACTTGCTATTTCACTAACGTTATTTTTTTTATAATTTGAGATAAAACCATATCCAGATTTACCAGCAAGCGATCGATAAATACCCAAGCTAGCAATTTTATTTTTAGTAACTTTATCAGAAACATCTCCAATACGAGTAGCCTTTACTGTTGCAGTTGCTAATAATTCAGCTTGTTCCGCAACCGATGAAGCAATTTCGAGTAGTAAAGCATCTATACGTTCTTCAGACCAAGTTTCAATTTCTTTTTGAGCTACTAAAGCTTTATCTAATATTTCATCAACTTGGGGATCTGTTCCCAACTCATCTTTTTCAATTACAAGTCGATTCAAATCGCGAACTTTCAGCGCAGCAGCTTTTCCCAAAAGTTCCCATAGATGAATAAAGATTCTCGGATAATTATCTAATAATATTTCTAACTCTTGAGTGAGAATTTTTTTAGCTGTTATATTTGTTTGGGCATAAGCAGTAGCCGAACGAGGCTTTTTATCTAATAAACTTATTTCTCCAAACATTCCCCCTGGTTGCAAATAGTTAAGTACAAAATTAGAACTATTTTCTGATGCAGTTTCAATTCGTACCGTACCTTCTTCAAGGATATAGCAGCTATCCGCAACCGAGCCTTCTTGAAATATACAAGTTCCAGCTAAAAGACTAACAGGTTGCATCATCTTCTCTAAAACCATCTTTTCAGTTGCCGAAAGTTTATTTAATGGTTCCAGAAGAGAGTTAAATACAGTTGTCATAAGTGCTTTTTATAATTTTATAAATTTCAACTATATATTACCTTTAGTATTAAAGTTATCCGAATAAACACTGGATAGAGTCAATAATTATCAAGTTTATAAATCATCAATTAGGTGGGCAATATAAGACAATTAAACTTTGACTGTATCTAATAATGACGTTTAATTTAGAGTAAAATTATTGATTACAGAACGCACCCTATTAATTTTAGAACTTACGCAAAGCCCCACTTTCTAAAGAGGGTTGGCGGGATCTAAACGTCTAAATTACTGAATTTAATATTCCCCAGAGGTCTAATTAATTATTGAAATGCATTGTCTTGGAATCCAAGAAAAATCAATGTTATTTACTACTACATGAAGTATTGAATACTAAAACTAAAATTATTCCACCTATAAATGAGATGAAAAGTAACATCCAAAGCATTCTAGCTCTATCATTTAACATATCGTAAGAATCTTTTCTAAAACTCAACGAAAGTAAACTAAAAGCAGCAAGACCATTTACTAAAAAAGAAACAGTCATTGCAATAACTAAAACCGTACACATTACATGGCTTTGTAAATTTAACATAGTTTTTTCTATGAAGTAAAAATAAAAACAAAAGCATATGCTCAGTACTTCTAAGCATAAAAAGTATAAATTAAAGGTTAAAAGTTAAAGGTTAAAACTAAAAAACCCGAACTCTTAACTCCTAATTCCTAATTCCTAACTCCTAACTTCTAACTTTTAAAACGGATTGTAAATTACTGAGAAATATAAACCGTTTTCTTGCAACGTGTCTTTTTCTCCTTCAACTGTAATTAAAGGAATGCCCCAGTCAAAGCGAGCGGTAAGTCGTTCTTGTAGTTGCAAACGCAATCCCAATCCTAAAGACAATAAAGTATTGGTTTCGTCTTCACCGTTGGAATCTTCTCTACCTCCTCGATTCCAAGCGCTACCAAAGTCTACAAAGGGAGCGAGTTGTAATAGGTTGTTTTCTCCGGAAAAACGAGCAATGGGAAATCTGACTTCGGCTGATGCAAAGACGGCGTTATCTGTAAGTAAAGCATCTTGACGGTATCCTCTGACACTTTCCTGCCCACCTATACCAATTTGCTCTAAAGGTACTAGGGGTCGGTCTGCTAACTGTACGTCTCCTCGTAATAATAACAAGGTATCGGGTGCTAAAAGACGCACCCACTGAGCTTGTCCTCTCCAAGCATAAAAGCGACTATCGGGGGATCTATCGTTAATTGTGGAATCAAGAGCGTCTAGCCCTACACTGAACTGAGAACGTAAGGCGAAAACCTGGCTGCTGCTACGATTTGTCCAATCTTGGAAAAAACGCACCGCACTAATACGGGTTTTTCCGTCTTCGTCTGCACCGGGAGAATTAGGAAAAGGAATTTCGCCGTTAAATAAACTAGCTTTGCTTTCTCGACGACTGGCTGTTATACCTAAAGCAAATTCTTTACCCGGTGTTTGTAATATGGGTTGACGTAGCGATAGTTCGTAATAACGAGATTTTGATTGAATATCAAGGACATTAAACGGACTTTCAATTACATCGCTATCAGAAATACCGTAGCTAAACGCTAAAGTACCATTGCGGGGATTTACTGGCAAAGTATAATTGACATCAAAAGCGTTGCTACCGTCGGTATTACTGTAACCCGCGCTTATACCATCACCCAAGCCTAACAAGTTTGCTTCGCTGACTTGAATTTGACGGCGAAAACTTCCGACTGCTGGCGATCGCCCGTTATCTAAACTCAGTTGCGTGTTAAAAGTTTGGGTTTCGTTAATGCTGATTTCTAAAAGACTTTCTCCAGGGCGAGTTCCAGCAGAAAGTTCGGCTGAAAGCTTGTCTATTAAAGGGTTTAGCTGTAATAACTGCAATGATTCAAGTAGCTTTTCGCGGTTGAGAGGCTTCCTCGCACCCGGAGCTATACGAGAACGAATATATCTAGAATTTAACTTGCGGTTTCCACTGACTTTAATGTCTTCTAATCCACCTTCTATAATTTCAATTTCAACCGTACCGTCTTGAAATTTTTGGGTTGGAATAAAAGCGCCACTAGTTATATATCCTGCATCAAGGTACAGTTTTGTAAGTTGCGATCGCAGTTGTAAAAGTTCGGCGAATGTTATCTGACGATTAGTATAAGGTTTGGTAATTTCATCAAATTTTTGCTGTTTGAAAACCGTATTACCTTTAATTTCAAACTTGTCTACAGTAATCGTTTGACGCAGTTTTCCCGGTACATCTGGTGTAGTAAACGTACCGTTTGGTTCTAATAAGTCTTCTGGTGGTGGTAAAGTCGGTATATTCGGTTCCCGAAGCTGCCGCTCTGATGGGGGTTTGGTGGTATCTTGAGGAGAAGATTGACGAAGTGGTGTTTGGGAAACAGTGTCTGGATATTTGAATAAGATATCTGTATCTAAAGGTTTCTTTGCACTTAAGCGGTCTACAATTTGCAAATTTGAATTACCATTGAGCGATCTATTTCTTTGAATAGCACTCTTTAACCGAATCGCTTTTGAAGTTAAAGTATTAGATTCTTTATAAGATTTTGAAGATATTTCTATTGGCTTTATTTCTTCGGCTTTAACTGGTTTTACAAAAGTCATGCTCGATAAAACAGCAAAACTCAACCACTGACAGTATTTATAACTATTTGAGAAGAAAAAATATTTAGCAGGCATAATAACAGGTGAATGGAACCTGGACAATATAAAATTAACTTTAGTTACCTGAGTAACAAACGTAACATTACTCTTGTAACTGAAGTTTTAGTAATTTGCCTCGTTGATTTTACCAACATCTAGTCCAATATATATAAAAACTTTAATTTATCGTTGCTAACAGACAATAAATTAAATAGTAATTACGCAAAGCCCCCCAACTCCGAAGGGGGGTTGGGGGGATCTAAAACTCGTTGATGCTTAATAATCGTTGCGGTTGCGTAAGTCTTATTAAAATTTAGATAATATGCGATCGCTTCCCGATTAATACGTAAATAAAAGCTCAGTATGTCAATCAATTGAATTTACTTCGGGGGCACAGATTGTAGAAATTATTCGGAGATTTTTTCCAACATTTTTTAACTCTTCACTAATAACTTTTTTCCTATACTCCCTACTGCCTAATCCCTACTCCCCACCTTCACCGGGCATTAAAGCAACCAGCGAGCGAGCTAAAAGCAACCAGCCACCTAAAAGCAACCAGCGAGCGAGACGCTCGCACTACCTGAACCCCTTATAATTTCTTGGAGTATTAGTAGTCCTTTTCATTAGTTTTGATGGGTGTATTCTAAAAACTATTGTTTTTTCTCCCCCCTCTTCCCCCTCTTCCCCCTCTTCCCCCTCACCCACTAGTCTCCTTAAACAAAGTGCGCTGAACCTGTTAATGGTAAAAATGCATCACTAATTATAGAAGTCTCACCGTGGCTTGTTACTAAAATGTCTAACAAGTCGCCTGAAACACGATCGAATGAAGGTAGGATACCCATAATTTGGTTATCTGAAACTGAAGTCAAGGTGACAATTTCCGAGCCAATAGTAACGCTGGTGTTGCTCAAATCTCCAAATTCTTCACCGCCAATGATAAATAAGTTACCTCCTGTAGCAGGCGCTCTCCAAGGGAAAATATCATAAGCAGTTGCACCACTTACTGTAATATCATTGGGGGTTGAAACTTCAATTTTACCGCCACTCATATTAATGCCTACGATCGCTCCTCCCGGACCTGTTAATATATCTAAGGCTTTGGATTGGGGGTTTAAAACTTCTTGATTTACGACTTGAGTACCATCTGGGGATAAAGTCACATTAAATGATTCCCCATTCCACTTTTGAGTAATCAAGTTACCTCGCATCTGTCCGCCAAATGTATTTGCGCGATACTCATCAATACCGTTAGTAGATGCGGAGAAAGTTGTTAACGGTGCATTATAAACGCCGTCGATAGTAGAGTCTTTGTCGGTGTAGTAAAAATTTTGACGGGGATCGTCTTGTCCCCGATTTCGATTCGGATGACCGTAATATCCATCTTCTATAATTAAATTTAATTCATCTGGTGCGTTTTTAACTGGCTTTTGAGTTGTTGCAGAAGTTGATACATCCCCAAATCCACCATTCGGTCCGTTATCTGTGGCATACATTAATCCTTGTGTTGTCCAGAGTAAATCAAAAGAATTACGTAGACCGCTGGCATATACAGATACATCCACTCCATCTACAACCTTTGCGACATCTCCAAATACCTGACTTTCTGCGGGATCGAATGTTAATCCTTGCGGGGGCACAAAATCAGCAGGTAGTTGATATTTAATTTCACCATTAAAATCAGGTTTTGTAATTTCTGCCTTTAAAATTGCCGCTGCGAAGGGGGATTCCGGAATTCCACCAATTTTGTCTGCTGGTATACCTGCATTTGTATTCCCACCAACAGCAACATATAAATTGCCTTCGTTATCGAAGGTCATACTATTGACACCGTGGTCGTGATTGGATACTGGTAGTCCAGTTATTAATGCTTGAACTCTAGAAAAGTCGGGTCCTTCTAATGTTGATATCTGTCCGCTGTAGGGAGATAATTCAGTTTTTGGAAAATCCTTACCGCCGTTAGCATAAAGTTCGTTATGAGATACGTAGATAGTAGGGGAGTCAGAAGTATCGTATGGGTTGAAGGCTATACCTAATATATTTTTATTCGATAGCCCCTCCAAAGTAGTTATAGTTTGGGTATCGATAACGTTGTAATTACCATCAAAAGTATACGCTTTGATTTCACCCAAATATGAACCAACATACAGTCTACCATCGGGTCCCCAGGCTGCTGCTGTTGGTAGGGACATAGTTGCAACCGTCTTCTTTTCGTTAAAGGCGATCGCAACCGTATCGTCATCACCTACAGAAACAGCTATTTTAGGCAGGCTGAGATTTTTATAATCATTGTCATCGCTAATAATAGTGTGAGCAATATTTACGATTTGATTTCCCTCTGCAAGGCGATCGTCTACAGCAGCAACCGTAATGCTTTGAGGTATATTCCAATTATTTGGAGTAAAGGTAACGCTATTAGTATTTGTGGCGATCTGATTATTAAAATCTAAGTCTACAGTCACATCCGCAGTTGGTTGACTGTTTAAAATTATAGAATAACTGTCTCCTGTTGTTTCACCTTCAATTACAGAGGTATTACCATCTGTTTGTTTAAAAATAACTTGAGGTCCGGTGAGAGAAATAATTTCAATTGCAGAAAGTTTGGCGTTATCTATACTCGCATCCAAATCCAGATTTAAAAAACCATCCGTAACATTTACCTCATCAACAGAGTAGATATAAGCGGAATCTTTCCCAGGGAAAAAAGCATTCTTAGATTTAGCAAAAATATCTAAGTCATCAATAACTTTTTCTCCTTCTACAGATACATCAAATAAACGTTTGTTGAAGTCAGTGAAATAATTTTCTGCAAAATGTAGATTAACTCTGTAATTACCATCGTTAACAGGTATGGAATATCCCAGATTTTTAGCCCAGCGTTCTGTCTGATATAAGGTGTCATCTTCTGTTTTGAAAATATCAGAAGTGGTAGAAAATGTTCTTCCTACATCAAAATACTTATCCCCACTCCATACATTACCTGCTGTATCGGTATAGGCATTACCACCAGCATTGATGCGAATTGCTGATGTTGGATCTGGAGTTGGATTTGGAGTTGGTGCAGAACTGCCAATAATCTCAATTGCTGCTAACTTCGCATTATCAGAATTAGTCAGAAAATCTAAATTTAAGCTTCCATCGCTGACAGTAATGTCAAAAGATTTATCTAAGGCAGTATTTTTACCTCCTGCTGCTGTAAAGATATCAAGATCGTCAATAACCAACTTACCTTCAGCAGATAAATCAAAGCTTCTTTTATTTGTACTATCCCAATAGAGTTCTGCAAACTTAACAGTTACTTTATAGTCACCATTTGAGACTGGAATAACGTAGGATAAATTTTTTGTCCAGCGTTCAGTTTGGTACAGCTTATCATCTTCTGTTTTAGCGATATCGGCTTTAGTAGAATATTTACGACCTCCACTAAAATATTGGTCAGCACTCCACAAATTCCCATTTACATCTGTGTAAGCATCTCCACCAGCATTAATACGAATAATGTTTGTTGGGTTGGGCTCTGGATTTGGATCTGGATTTGGATCTGGATCTGGTGTTGGATCTGGAATTGGATCTGGTGTGGGTGCAGAACTGCCAATAATCTCAATTGCTGCTAACTTCGCATTATCAGAATTAGTCAGAAAATCTAAATTTAAGCTGCCATCGCTGACAGTAACGTCAAAAGATTTATCTAAAGCAGTATTTTTACCTCCTGCTGCTGTAAAGATATCAAGGTCATCAATAACCAACTTACCTTCAGCAGATAAATCAAAGCTTCTTTTATTTGTACTATCCCAATACAGTTCTGCAAACTTAACAGTTACTTTATAGTCACCATTTGAGACTGGGATAACGTAGGATAAATCTTTTGTCCAGCGTTCAGTTTGGTACAGCTTATCGTCATCTGTATTGGCGATATCGGCTTTAGTGGAATACTTACGACCTCCAGTAGAATATTGGTCAGCACTCCACAAATTCCCATTCACATCTGTGTAAGCATCTCCACCAGCGTTAATACGAATAATGTTTGATGGGTTGGGATCTGGTGTTGCTGGTGTTGGAGTTAAGTTAGATTGAATATCTACTATTTTGACATCAGAAAGTAAGCCTGTATTACCCTCTGAATCTTTAGCGACTGCCACAAGATGATTGATTCCTCCCTTATTTTCAGAATCTTTCAATGAGTCTTGCAATGTAATAGGGATATCTACATAACCATTTGCACCGATGGTTGCAGTCTTTTCCTGAACTTGTATCGCGGAATTAGCCTCCATTGGCTCAATATCAAAGCCATCATTATCATCAAGAAATAAACCTCCCTCAACTGCTAATAATGCAACCTCCTCACCTGGGGTACCCGTAACTCTAATTTGATTAAGTTCTGACACCGCAGGTAAAGGAGATAAGCCTAAAACTTCGATTGCAAGTTTGTCCGGTAAATTAGCTTTAATTACAGCTTGCGAGCCATCTAAACTATCAGGAATTCTGTAAGTTTGTCCCGTATATGTGGCATTATTATCAAAATCTACCGTTACTTTTGAACCTATCAATTCCAATCCCGATACACTTGCAGATTCTTGGGGACCGGGTTGAGGTAAACCCCTGACGCTTGTTGGATCGATATCAGCAGAAAAAGTAAATGTTTCACCTGGATCGAAATCATTAAAAAATATTTCTAATGCATCATAACCATCATCATGAAGTTTAATAAAATTACCTTTAACTAATCCGGTTCCTCCCTGACTATCAACTGCAAATCCCTTACCAACTGGGTCCCCGGCTTTACCATCAGGATCGAATACTAAATCTGGAAAAATACTAGTACTCAAATCAATAGTAACTTTGTTTATTTTTTCACCGTTTGTGGAATTATTTGTAATCCGAAAACTGCCGTTAGCATAAGTACTGTTATTGATACTACTGCCGCTAGGATCGATCGCGAAAAATGCTTTTGCGGTATGATTATTATTCTGATTATTTTGTGCCATTTTATCCTCAAGTTAATTCAAAAATATTAAGTGAGTTGATAATTCATCCGAATAAAACATTTGTTGAACGGATGTTGCGCCGAAAAGTATTGTTATTAACAGTCTTATTTCCGCAAACATAACCCCTACACCTTTTCCAGGCATAGAAATATGTTTTTTGAACGCGCCGCGCTAAACTAGGAGCAAAAAGACTTCCCCGACGAACAAGTATGCTAAATTCAACATAATTGCAAAGTAAATATTGACTACCTGAAATTTATTAGTCCTATTTATCTGAACTTAAAACAGGCAAATCAAAAACTAGCAAAATAGTATGCGATCGAGATTATTTCTTTTTAAGTTAGATAATAAAAATATTTTTCTCATACCGAATATGTCAGTTTATTAAGTTAATAATTAATAAATATAGCTAAATTAAATCTTTAATACTTCAAATACTGGAAAAGTATTTCTTGTATCGCAAGCTTTTTAGTTTTTATTTAGCCTTTTGAGCATAGTAAGCATAACAAAAGCGATAATCTAACAGTTTTAGTAATAACTTTTATAGCTAAGCCTAAAAGTTAAATATAAACGTAGTTTTATTTACCGCAGACAAGTAGTGCAAATAACAGTAATAAAATAGTTCTTTGTGTAGAGAACTAGTGTTTATACTGATCGATCCCTGAGATGAGCATAACACGCTATCTATTATCACAGTGTTTGGTTTATGTAAAGTACGTATTAATTTTGAAACAATTAAAGTGGAAATTGTTACTATGCGTACAAAAACGACCGATCGAACCTGATAATTGAAAGAATTTTTACTATGAGCAAAGTTTTTCAATTGTCGAGGCTATGTATGTCAAAAGCTTTAATCCGTAATTTTCTCCTTAGATAAATATCTTATGACTCATATCTAACAAATGCATGATGAAAAAAGCATATAAATACTGTGAATATTACGTAATTTGTATGAATAATTCTTAAAGCAGCAGTGAAAACGCTTATGTAAATTTAATTAAATTACTTAAGTAAAAAGACGATTACGAATAAATACTATATATTATCCACTTTGTATGCCAACTGACATCCCATTTTTTAAGATTTCTAAGTAATTAGCGAAAATTAAGAAACCCGTTTTTTTTTTAAAGTGGATTTTAAGCTATTCTATAGCGATCGGTAAATTCGTAGGGTAAGTAGTAGATGCCGTTTTTATATTAGCGCTCAGCTATAATACGAAATTTTTACCTGTATACCGTATTAATCGTGAAGAATTCGATATATTTGGAACCTGATATTTAATATATCAGTAGAATTACTCTAGAAGAAAGAGTATATATAAAGTTAAATTTATTTCTGTTCCTTTTTATAAAATATCATTGTAGATAGATTAGTTTTCAATTGTTTGAAAAGTTAAATTTGGAATAAATTCTGAACTAAGACATCATTAATATTTGCTCTACCTTTAAGATGTTAATGCTTTCTCAGTTAAATTCAGCTATTAATTATGGTTCAGTTTTTGTTATATCTACTGTTATATCTAGGTTTATAAATATAAACAGCCAATGATTACAGTATTTATTAGGTTAACCAAAACTTTTTCACTATTTTCCAGGTTGGATACTAATTGAGTCTGTTATTTCCAACCATCAACAATTGCAACTGGCACGTATTGCGTTAGGTTTCGATTACATGGCTTTTGATTACAGCTATAATACACCAGAAAATATCGTAGTTTGGGAACCATTATCTTTCAGAGTTATCTGAAGTTCTATAGAAGCATATCAAATGCCATCAATTAATCGCATATACACAGCACTGTTTTATCTAGAGCGTGCCAGTATCTGAATAGAAGTGCCGACTATTGCAGCTATTTATACAGCTTAGATAAAGGCATAGCTAGAAGTTTTTTGGTGTATCTACGAATTCCCCGCCTATAATAAACTAGTTACTAATAAGTACTTAGTAGCAATTAAGGCTAAAAAACCATAGAATTGTTTAACCAATGACTCCAGTTGTTTCCATCGTTGTTACCTGTTTCAATCAAGCTGGCTACCTAGAACGCTCAGTTAAAAGTGTACTTGCACAAACATTTACAGACTTAGAATGCATTATTGTAGATGATGGCTCTAGCGATAACACTCAAGAAGTAGCCGAGCAGTTAAAAAGTTACGATCCACGAGTTAGTTACTATTATAAAGAAAATGGTGGGGTATCCTCATCTCGAAATTTTGGCTTTAAACAAGCGCAAGGTAAGTGGATTCAGTTTTTAGATGGAGATGACTGGATTCACGAAGATAAAATTAGATTTCAATTAAGCTATTCAAATCAAGTAGATGACGAGAATACTGTATTTTATACAGATTATGAGCGCGTATTTTTAGATAAAGAGCAGCATATTACCAACAGACAGGAAAATATCGTTGGTTGTTTAACTTCAGAGCAATTAATTAAACGTTTATTGATCCCAGACTTTTTAGCTAATTCCCCATTTCCCTTGCTTCAGCAATGTCTGCTGATGCATAGAAACGTTCTTGACAAAAAAATGTTCGATCTTAGGCTTAAAGCTGTCGAAGATAGAGATTTTACAGCAGATTTGCTTGTAGCAGGTGTCAAATTTGTCTACACCCCATTAGTGGGAGCATTTTATACGAAACATCAGTCAAATACAACTAATAATTGGTCTTACATGAAAAACTATTACATTATGTTTTACGAGACGGTTTGCTCAAAGCACAAGGATTTGATTCCCTTATGTCAAGTTGGGGTTAATTTTCTGCTCGAAGAAGCAATTAGAGAAAAAGAGCATAATAATTTTTCTCGACTCCTGAAATTATTTGTTCCTCCTTTAGAGTTATTAAATAAAAAAATCAAAATTTACCATGTATCTATCATAAAACTATTATATATGGTTCGCTTAATTACTCCTAGCTTTTTAATTTATGAAAAAGCAAGAGGACCACGATCGCACAAAATCATCACATTTTTCGAGGGGTTATTTGGCAGTAAAACAAAGACGCAACAGCTATAGCATTATTAAATAAACTTCCATATATCATGAAAAAAGTTTCATTAGTCGTTAGTGATTTAGCTGGAGGCGGAAGCATTCGAGCTTTTTTACTAGCACAAGTCTTAAAAAAAATGGATTTTTCGGTCGAAGTTGTAGGGTTTTTATTTGGGAAGGAATTGTATGCTATACCTCCTTCTAAAATATCAGTTGTATCGATTGCGGGCACGAATTATCCTGAGTTTATTAGCTCAACTCGACAACTTTTACAAAAACTAGATGGGGATATAATTTACGCGGTAAAACCTAAACCTACAAGTTTTGGCGTGTCTTTATTGGCGAAACTCAACCGCCATCGTCCTGTAATTTTAGATATGGATGACTGGGAACTTAGTTGGCATGGTGGTGAAAAATGGAAGTATCGTCCGAGTCCTAAGCAACTTTATCGAGATATTTTTAAGCAGAATGGAGCATTGAGATTTCCAGATCATCCGCTGTATCTTCAGTGGATAGAAAAGTTAGTTTCAAAAGCAGATGCGGTAACTATAGATACCCAATTTCTTCAAGACCGTTTTGGAGGTGTTTACGTACCTAATGGCAAAGACACTGCAATGTTTTCCCCCCATAAGTATGACGCAAAGGCAAGTAGAGAACGTTACGGTTTGTCCGAGTACCGAGTTTTGATGTTTCCTGGCGCACCAAGACCCCATAAAGGGGTTGAAGATGTTTTAATTGCCTTGGACAAGTTGAACCAAGCGGATTTAAGACTTGCGATCGTAGGTGGAAGTCCATACGATGACTATGACGATCGCCTAATTGAAAAATGGGGACGTTGGATTATCAAGTTGCCAAAGTGTCCCGTGGAGGCAATGCCTGAAATTCTGGCGGCGGCACACGTGGTGGTTGTTCCACAGCGAGATACTTTAACCGCTCGCGCTCAGTTTCCCTTGAAGCTATCAGATGGAATGGCAATGGCTAAACCTGTATTATCAACTCGCGTAGGTGATATTCCCGATATTTTGGGTGATACTGGTTATTTAGTAGACCCCAGTTCTCCCGACCAAATTGCCGAGCAAATTGAATTAATATTTAATAATTTAGAAGAAGCTTGCGAAAAAGGTCAACGGGCAAGAGAAAAGTGTGTGGAAAAATATAGTTTAGAAACTATGGCATCTACATTATCTCAAGTAATTTCGAGTCTATAATCATTATCCTTACTCATATTAATAACTTCCCGAATTTTGCTTCATGTCTACAAATAAGCTACTTATTAAATTTGCGAAACCTTATCCCGGCTGGATTATTATCACAATAGTTTTAGGCTTTTCAGGAGCTTTGTTTAATGGAGTTGGTACCGCACTAATTGTCCCAGTAATTTTAAAGATTGTCGGACAAGAAGTAAATTTAACTGGTGCGCCTCCAATTATTAAAGCAATTTTGTCTCCGTTTGACAATCTTCCAGAAAGTTATCGCCTTGGGCTGATGGCAGGGACAATTCTGTTAACAATTATATTAAAAAATGCCGCGAATTACGCCAGTTCATTAACATCTAGTAGTTTGACGCGCAGGATAACTACAGATATACGTGAGGCGGGGTTACAGTTATTACTAGAAATTGATATTGATTATTACTCTAAGATGAAAGTTGGTGACTTAATCAATCGTCTTGGTGGAGAAACTGGTCGTGCTGCTAATGCTTTGCGGCTGATGGTAAAATTAATAACTTTGGGAATTACAATCTTAGTTTTCGCTGCAATTTTGATCTCAATTTCCTGGCAGTTGACTATTGCAGCAACCTTATTATTATCTGTAGTAGTCATAGTAAATCAGTATGCAATTATCCGTTCTAAAAAGTTTGGTAAGCAGTTAAGCGAGGTATCAAAAGGATATTCGATCGCCATGCTAGAAACTCTGAATGGAATACGTTTAGTTAAATCAACTGGTAATGAAAATAAAGAATTTAAAAGAATCACAAAGCTGATTAAAGAACGGGAAGAGGCGGATTTTCAATCTCAGTTAAACTCTGAAGCTATTGCACCTCTTAGTGAAGTAATGGGTATTTCGGCTTTATTAGGAATTGTGTTTTTAAGTCGTGTTATTTTTAGCTCCCAAATTTCTACAGTTTCAGCTGTACTACTAACATACTTATTAATTTTATTAAGAGTACTGCCGTTAATGTCTCAATTAAATACATTACGAAGTAACCTTGCAAATATAACTACTAGCATCAGCATTGTCACAGAATTTTTAGATACAACAAATAAACCGTTTATGGGTAACGGTGATGTTAAGTTTACCAAGTTAGAAAAAGGAATACATTTCAATTCGATTTCTTTCAATTACCCAAATCACGACAAACTAATACTCAAAGACGTAGATTTATATTTACCTCGCGGTACTACCCTAGCTTTAGTCGGCGGTTCGGGTGCGGGTAAATCCACTTTAGCCGACTTATTACCGAGATTTTACGATCCAATTTCCGGTAATATTACTGTTGACAATACAGATTTACGAGATTTTGATTTACAATCGTTGCGAAAATCAATGGGAATAGTATCGCAAGACACTTTCCTTTTCAACGATTCCGTCAGAAACAATATTGCTTATGGAGAATTCCAAGTTAGCGATGAGGAAGTGATGGGAGCAGCCAAACGCGCTAATGCTTACGAATTTATCACCAAACTACCTCAAGGATTCGACACAGTAATTGGCGATCGCGGTGTAATGTTATCTGGAGGACAAAGGCAAAGACTAGCGATCGCGCGGGCTTTGGTACAAAATCCAGATATTCTAATTCTTGATGAAGCAACTTCGGCATTAGATACTGTTTCCGAACGATTGGTGCAAGAAGCAATCGATGATTTGAGTCGCGATCGAACTACTTTGGTAATCGCCCACCGTCTTTCTACCGTGCAAAAAGCGGATCAAATAGCGGTTTTAGAACAAGGGCGCGTGGTAGAGGTAGGAACCCACAATGAACTGTTGCAAAAGGGTGGTTATTACAAACGACTTTATTCAATGCAGTTTGGCGAACAAGGAGAAACACAAAGTAACCGTCAGCATTTGGTGCGGGTATCTTATGAAATGCGGACGCGATTGAATTCTACAATTGGTTTTCTACTGCTATTGCTTGATAATTTAGCTGAAAATCCTCAAGAAAAGCAGGAATTATTAGAAAATTCATATAAATCTGCTTGGAAAATTCTTAATATTGTTGATGTTTTTGAAGATATTTTTAACTTACAAAAAAATTGGCAACTCGTGCCAGCAGTAGGAGAAAATCGTGGTGAAACTCAAGAAAAATCAAAAGATATCTCTAGTGATTTCCGTAGCAATATTGAATCAATAATTGATTTATTAGGTTCGTTAGTGAAGCAAGATGTTGATAATACTCAATCGCAAGATGAGATAGTTTCCCAAGCTTATCAATCAGCTTTACATTTATTAAATGAATTAAAGCACTTTGAGGATAGTATTAAAGATTGAAAGAAAGGAGGGAGGAGGGAGTAGGCAGTAGGGAGGAGGGAGTAGGCAGTAGGTAGTAGGGAGTAGGGAGTAGGGAGTAAATGTAGTTAAAAAGAGAATTTTAAATGTCGGAAATAATTAATTTTAAAGACTTAAAAATTTGGCAAAAAGGTATGGATATAGCTGAAAAATGCTATTTCTTAACTAAACTATTTCCCAGAGACGAATTATATAGCATGGTACAACAAATAAGAAGGTCTGCGGTTTCTATTCCAGCTAATATTGCAGAAGGATATGGGAGGAGATCCACAGGTGATTATATTAGATTTCTTAATATCGCTCAAGGTTCAATCAACGAATTAGAAACACATCTTATTTTATCCCAACGGGTAGGATTAACTAATAAAAAAGATATAGAATTAATTATTTCGTGGCTCCATGAAGAAAGTAGAATGATTAACGCCCTGATTAAAAAATTGAAATAACCACTTTAGCTTATTCCCCACTGCCTACTCCCTACTCCCCACTGCCTACTCCCCACTGCCTACTCCCTACTCCCTACTCCCTACTCCCTACTGCCCACTCCCTACTCCCCACTGCCTACTCCCTACTCCCTACTTCCTACTGCCTACTCCCTACTCCCCACTGCCTACTCCCTATTCCCTAAATACCAAACTTAATATAAATGAAAACCACTAAACCAAAACATTATATCTACTTTATTAAAGAAGAGTTACCGTTACCGCAAGCTCATTTGGTTCAATCTACAAATGCAGCTAATGCTGTCGCTAATTTAGGTTACTCCACAGTATTGATATATCCTTCCAAAGGAAAGGAAGCTTTAAACCCGATTAATTTGATTCGTCCTTTTCGACCGAGAAAAGCACCGGAACAACTTATCAAGTATTACAATCTCCAGGAAAAGCTCAGAGTTTCTCCTTTACCAATGCCTTTTCCTATAGATATTATTAAAACTAAATTTACTAATTCCAATACTCTTGCATCAAAATATTATTTTCCCTTCCATATTCTTCCCACTACTAAAATAGTTCACAGTCGCGACTGGAATTTTGTCGAAGCAGCAGTAAAAAATGGCGTACCTGCAATTTACGAACACCACCACCACGAAGACAAACCATTTGTACAAGAAATAGTCAAAAATCCGTTATTTCAAATTGCTGTTACAGTTGCCGATACGGTACGTCAAAGCATGATTGCGAATGGAATGCCCCCAGAAAAAGTGGTTAAATTACATAATGGTTATAATCGCTTGTTTATGGAAAGACATCCACAAGCAGCAACGGAATGGCGTAAAAAACTACTAAAAAATGGTAGAGAACAATTGGTAGTTTATTCCGGTGCGCTAGAAAACTTTAAAGGAATAGATATTTTAGTTGAAGTCGCAAAAAATTTACCTCAAGTTCAATTTGTATGTGCGGGAGGTAAGGAAAAACAGGTAACGCACTATCGGCAATTAGCTCAAGAAAAGCAGGTTGATAATATTAACTTTATCGGCTTTATTTTACAACAAGAATTAGCATCATTATTGCAAGCAGCCGATATTTTAGCTCATCCCCACTGTTCCGGACCAGCAGCAACTTTTACTTCTCCCTTGAAGCTATTTGATTATTTTGCTTCCGGAACTCCGATCGTAGCTACAAGAATTCCTTCCCTCATAGAATTTGAAAATACCAAAGCTATTGCTGCTTGGTGCGAACCCGATAGTCCAACAGAGTTTACCGCATCGGTAGCGCGAGTTTTAGAAACTCATCACCGAAAAATCGACGGTCATTCTGACAGTATCGAGTTCGTCAAAGAGTTTTCTTGGGAAAATCGAGCGGCGAAAATTCTTAGCTACGTTGATGAATCTTTCCAACCGGAGATTACTAATTAATAGTTAGGAGTTATGAGTTATGAATTATGGAATTTTAAATTAGGAGCGAGGAGTTAAGAGTTAGAAGTTATAAGTTATAAAGCCAAAATTCTACCTACCTCCTGTCACCTATTCCCTATTCCCTATTCCCTACTCCCTACTCCCTACTCCCTCTTAAATCTAAATAGTAACTAAATATATGGTAATAAATAAAATCAAAATTGGTATGATGAGCAGCTACAGCGCTTTAGATAATGCAAGTGATTGGCTGTGGCAGCAAACTCCTGAAAACTTTGGCGTTTGGGACAATATTCAACTGGTTGCAACGCATCCAAAGCCTGATTTTCTGTTGATGTATAACTACACGAGTTTTCCTACACCACCACATAAGCATTTACTATTCTGGAAAAACAAAAAGCCGCAAGCTAAATACGAAAATGCACAGCGATCGTTCCAAGAGAAACTTCGAGGAATGCCTAAAGAAAGAGTAATTTATCTATTGCGCGAACCACCTTTAGAAGAAGTTGTTGAAGCTCATAAAAGGCATTATCAAACGGCTCAAAATTACTGTAGTTACGTTTCGGGACCGGAAGATGATGCACCAAATCCCGATTATATGCCCGCAATTTGGTATTATTCTAACTCTTTCCGAGAGTTAAATGAAATGCCACCACCACTAAAAGAAAAACCCTTAAGTTGGGTAACATCCGGTATCAATCGCACCGAGAATCATCGCAAGCGTCTAGCATTTTTAAAAATGTTGCGCTCTTGTGAATTAGAACTTGATTTATACGGACGTGGTTTACCAGATTGGGCGCAAGGAAGCGGGGAACTTGGTAATAAATGGTATGGTATGGCACCTTACTACTACAACTTATCAGTCGAAAACTATGCTGAAAATGATTGGTATGTCAGCGAAAAGCTTTGGGATGCTTTACTCGCTTGGTGTTTACCTATTTATTACGGTGGTCCTGCTGCCGACAAATTGTTACCGAACGGTAGCTTTTTAAGATTACCAAGTATGGATGAAAAAGGATTAGCTTATATCAAAGAAGTTACATCCACACCAGATGCTTGGTATGAAGCCAAAGAAGCGATTGCCGAAGCCAGACAAATTATTTTGCACAAGCTGAATTTAGTTTCATGGTTATCGAACTATGTCAATAAATTTTCTTAATTATTAATAGTATTTTAAAAGTCGATGGAGGCTTAAATGACTGAAGGAATTTACATACTTGGCAACGATGGAGTTTACGATCAGGTAGTGGCTTTACTCAATTCGATTGAAGTCAATGTTGGTGATAAATATCCTATTTTGATTGTTCCTTATAATGAGCAATTGCAGCTAGTAAAAGAACATATCAAAAATAGAAGCAATGTAGAAATATTTGAAGATACTTCTGCAATGAAGCTCTGGGAAGACTTTTCTACAGAAATATGGAAAGCACATCCTGAAGCTTTTAGAATTTGGCAAGAACAAGGTATTTCAGGAATTTACCGTTTGGGAATGCATCGGAGATTCGGCGGTTTCAATGGTCCTTTTGATAAGTTCCTGTACCTAGATGCTGATATTCTGGTACTCAATTCATTAGATTACATCTTCGAGCAACTAAATCAAAATGACTTTGTTGTTTATGATTTTCAGCATCAAGACTTGAGTCACGTATACAACATTAATTCTAATAAACTACTAGACATTTTTCCACAATCTCGACTTGATAGCGAAATATTCTGTACGGGTTTGTACGCGGCTAAAAAAGGTTTATTTGATGAAGAAAGACGCAACTCTCTATTATCAAAGTTGCAAGATGGAGAAGCAGAAATTTTATATCAAAATGCTCCCATCAACACAATTTTGAACTACCTGGTAATGCGATCGGAGATTCCTATCTATAATTTTGCTCATAATTTACCAGATAGCGAAATCACCGGATGTTGCGTTACATCACCCCATTTTGAAGAACGCGATAATTTGGTATATGACAGAGAAAACTGCTTGACTTATCTGCACTATATCGGTTTATCTTCTAACTTATTTAGCCGCCTTTGTAGCGGTGAAAATATTGATTTTCCGTACCGCGAAACCTTCTTGCATTATCGCTATATGCACGAACCAGATAAGCGACCAAAATTTACTACAAAACCGAAAGCTTACGACGCGCCGCCAAGCTTAACTACCAGAGTTTTAAAAAAATTAGGATTAAATGTTGGAGTATAACTAATGACCAAAGGTATTTATATTATTGCCAATGATAAGGTAACAGATCACGCCATTACCTTACTTAATAGCATTCGCCTTCACGATAAAGAAACCCCCATTGTGATGATTCCCTACGATGAGAATTATCACCAAATTGCTGAGACTCTCGATAAATATTATGGAGTAGGGGTTTACGAAGATTTAGAATTTATTGACCGTTTATCTAATAAACTATACGAAACATTTGGCGGTAAATTCTTTGCCCGTCCGAATCAATTTCGCAAACAAGCTTGTTGGTTTGGTCCCTTTGACGAGTTTTTGTATATCGATACAGATATTGTCGTCTTTGAAAAAATTGTTGATAATCTCAACTACTTAGAAGATACCGACTTTATTTGCTGCGATTATCAGCATCTGGGTGGAATAAAAAACGTCTTCAGTTCTACAGTATTAGAAGAAAAAGTATTTACCGAAAGCGAAATCAAAGATATATTCAACGGCGGTTTTTGGGGTTCCAAGAAAAACCTGATATCCGAACAAGATTTGTATGACACCTTTGCAGAATGTGCGGCACATCCAGAATACTTTGATTTCTCAGAAAAAACTTCCGATCAGCCAATCATTAATTATATGTTGCTCAAGCGGATTCCCAACCGCTTTAACATAGTTAATAGAGAAGGCAAAGCACCGGGAAACTGGGGGGGAACTTCTCACTTTTTGCATGATGGGCATAGGTTAATCGATCCAGAAGTCAATCAACCCTTGCAATACCTGCATTGGGCGGGTATTCGCATCGAACCCGGTTGTCCTTACTGGGACATTTGGGAACATTATCGCAACTTAAACCCCCAATTACCACCAGCAGTATTTCCAGAAAAGCCTAAACCAACTCCTTGGCAAAAAACTATGAATGAAGCTAAAAGTTTTTTAAGTTCTTTGAAGAAGTAGATTTGAGAAAGTTAAAAAAATTAAATATTTTTCTGGGTTAGATAAATCATCTAACCCTTTTTTTATTCGCAAATGTAGGGTGTGTTGTTGCGGAGCGCAACGCACCATAATATTGTCATTCCGATTCATTTTATTAGTGGTCAGCGAGCAAGATGCTTGCACTACAAAACATCTGTTTTTTACGCAAAAATGGCTGTAGTTTTAAAATTATGAAAATTTTCTATTTTCTATTAGGGTGCTTGACAACTCTTACTGTAATATACTTTGCTGATAATGCATTAGTATATAAAGATAAATTTGGTAAAATTCCACAGGAATGGGGAGAACGTGTAACTCTAATTAGCTTATCACCCAATAACAAAAGTCGTATTTTATTAGTTGAACCTCCCAATTTTATAGACCGTAATTTTGAAGTGAGATTACAGCATCAAGGAGAAAAGGGTTATACGAAAATTTTTCGCTCACCTGATGTATTTAAACCTGTTGGTTCAGAACGCATTCTTTGGACTGCTGATGGTTCTAAATTTGCTCTATTTGGAAGACATTTTTTTAGTGATGAATTTCCAAAAAATTTTAAGACAGAAAAGGGTGATATTTTATATTTTGTATATGATTTGAATACCGAAAAACTATATTGTCATCTATCAGATTTACCAATTTATAATTGTTCGCCTATATCGTCCGAGTTAATCAAGATGTTTAAATATAGCGGTTTTAATTAAAGAAAATATTAGCTTAACCTCACCCTACAAGAAAGTGTTTTAAGTTCAGTGTCTCCTATTAAGATAGTAAAACCTAAGATAATAATTTCAGGACTTATGCAATTGTCATAATACCGGGCTGGTGCGTGACACTAAAAACATTATTATTACGTTCCTGCATTATTCAAAGTGTCACAGCAACGGCAATATTGGGGGAAGAAAATCTACACCCCAATTTGCCTCCCCTACAATAAAAATGTGCCAGTTGCGTAAGTCCTAAATTTAAATAACCCTTAATTTAACTAATTTATGCCAGCAAAATACTCCAGAAATAATAAAAATACTACCAAATAAATATAAAGCTATATCCAAATTATAGTTGTCTGTTATCCATCCAATTACAGGAGCGATCGCAATAAAACCTAAGCGAAAAATGAAACTATTTATAGAAAGTACTGTAGCTCTAATTGATGAGGAAACATTTTGGTTAATATGATTCAATGTTAATGGATTGCGAACCCCCCGACTGAAGTAAATCAAAGCAATAAATATCATTCCCCATACTTGGTTAATTAAACCGAGGAAGATATAAGATAAGCCCAATAATAGAACTAAACCCAAGAATACTTTTTTTGTACCCCAAAGATTCTCGATTGTTGTTGCTTTAAGAGAAGCAAAACTCATTATAAAGTGAAATGCAGCCCAAGCAAATCCAAAGCTAGAAACAGCTATACCCCGACTTTGCATATCTGCTTGAGATAACCAAACAGCAAGAAAGGTTGCAATTCCAAAGTTTGCTGAAAATAGAATTAACCATTTTACATTTTGATTTTCTAATAGTGAGAAACGGATTGCTTCCCATATTGCCCGATGATTAATTGCTTGTCTAGTCTTTTTATTATTATTTACTTGAAAAGGGTCAACTGAGGATTGATATAAATTTGGTTCAACTAAAGATAAGGCTAATAGGAAATATAAAAATATACAAATCGTTTGCAAATAAAAAGGATATACCAAATTTATTGCAGCGACTAAACCCCCTATTAAACCACAAATTGCTTCTACAATTCCCGCAATAGCTCCAAGCCTGCCTTCTACATGACGGTAGTTTTGCTCTTGGTTCATCTCAACCAAACTATCGAATCCCAAAGCTGTATTTGCACCAGATATAAGACTACCAGCAACACCTGATAAAATTTCGGCAATGGCAAATGCTGTAAAACTAGTTTGAAAGCAGTAAAACAGCAATCCCACTGTCCAAACTAATCCTCCTAAAACTAAGCAAGCTTTTCTACCAAAAATATCTGCAAAGTAACCAGAAGGTATTTCAAATATAAATATTGATAGGGATAAAATGGTTTTTAAAAGCAGGGATTTCTCAAACGACAAACCGTTTTTTTCATAAAAAAGAATAATGATAGGAATTGGAAACCAAGCGAACTCTAATCCTTTTAATATATAAAGCTTCCATATATTAGACCTGACCGAACGGTTTTGGAGATTCACACCCATATATTTCTTAATTGCTTTTAAGTTTGCCCAATTATCCAAAAAACTATTCGCCATTGATAAATTGCTTTTTACAAAAACAACTTGCCAACGGCGAACAGTTAATATAAAACTTATTCTTCCTAGCTAAAAGAATCTAAGTCTAAAGATTTAAATCCTCGACTTTCAGCATAAGTCATCATACTTCCTAGTTGAAACCCAGTTAATATGCAGGTTAAAAGAGTAATTGGTAAACCAACTGCACAAGCTAGCCAATTTGGAAAACCAAATATTGCTAAACCCGAACAAAGAAATAAACCAATACCGACTGTAATCCCAACGAATGGTACTATTAATTGTTTGTTCGAGAAACGAGGAGCAGAAGCTTCAGCACCGTTTTTCTGCCATGTTTCTGTGATTACTTTCAAGGTTCCGCCTAATGCCGCGCCAGAAGTTATGGCAATAAAAAATCCGATAGCTAACACTAATAACGGCGGTTGCGTGGGGAAATAATACATGAAAACTCCTGATTGATATGCACTTTTCTAACTGTTCTTTACTGAACTTGAGGTCGAAAATGGAGGTAATATTGCAGCTACTCTTTCTCTAGAAAATTGACTCAAAACGCCAATTGCCACACCTAATAAACGAGATGGTTCTAAATCATCTTTGACTAGATTCCATAAGCGCTGTACCTCGGCTGCGTGTAAGCGGTCATCTTCAGTGAGTGCAAGTACTAACTGTTGTTGCAGAAACTGACCTTCATCGCTCAGTAAATACTGTAAACCCATTTGTGCTGTAGGTAACACATCAAAGCTGTTATCGGTACGGGCGATCGCAATCATGTTTTCCAATCGCTCCCACTGGAATTTACCATCTTTAAACAGCACGTTGAGCAATCTTCGCCGTAGTTGAGGAGATTCACCTGTTAGCAATCGGCGTGCTACATAAGGATACGCTACTTCCAAAATTTTAAAGTTGGGATTAAGCGACAGCGCGATTCCTTCTTGAGTTACCAAGGAACGAATAATTAAAGCAAATTTGGCGGGGACTCGGAAAGGAAAGTCGTACATGAGTTTAGAAAACTCATCGGTTATCGTCTTGAAGTTGAAGTCACCGACGTTACGATTAATCGCATCTCCCAGTAACGCTTCCAAAGCCGGTACGATCGGACGAATATCTGTATCTGGTGTGAGAAAACCCAGCTTTACATAATCGTGGGCTAAGTCGGTATAATCCTTATTTATAAGATGAACTATGGCATCTACAAGAGTTTCTTTGGTAGTTTCATCGAGCTGATCCATCATACCGAAGTCGATGTAGCCCATCCTACCATCTGGCATGGCAAATAAATTACCCGGATGGGGGTCAGCGTGAAAGAAACCATGTTCCAACAACTGTTGTAAACCTGTAGTTACCCCAATTTCAATCACGGATTGTGGATCTAAACCTGCTGCAATAATGCGATCGGTATCGGTCAGTTTAAATCCGTCGAGCCACTCTAAAGTTAAAACGCGAGTTGAAGTGTAGCGCCAATAAATCGCTGGAACTTTTACGGTGGCGCTGTTACGAAAGTTAGTGGCGAATCTTTCGGCGTTCCTACCTTCATTTAGATAGTCAATTTCCTCAAATAGTTTGGTGCCGAACTCATCGACTATTAGTGTCAAGTCGTGTCCCAAATTTAAAGGCAACCAAGGAGTCAACCAACCAGCAGCCCAGCGCATCAAGTACAAATCGAGGGAAAGAATCGGGCGCAAATTCGGGCGCTGTACCTTCACCGCCACTTCTTCACCCGTGTGCAAACGACCTCTGTAAACTTGACCCAAACTCGCAGCAGCTACCGGAGCAGGCGAAAGTTCGCTAAACATTTCCCCGATTGAATGACCCAATTCGCTTTGAATCATTCTCAAAGCAAGACCATTGTTAAACGGTGGTAGTTGGTCTTGTAATTTTATCAGTTCGTCTAAGAAATCTTTGCGTACCAAATCCGGTCGCGTCGATAAAGCTTGACCAACTTTGATAAATGTTGGACCTAGACGCACGAGTATTTTTCGTAGCTGTACCGCTCGTCTCAATTTGTTGCGTTCGCTGACTCCGAACCATTCATCCCACTTTAAACCCAGAATAAACCAGGCAAAATTCCAAACGATTGTAATTGTACGTCCCCAACCCAGCCAAGGACGCAAGTTATAGTGCCGCGCTATTTGGCGTGCATCGTACTTACGATTACTTTGTGTGAGGGTTTGTGAATTCACTCCTTTTTTACCTCTTTACCTATGATTGAAATTAGATTTGATGTTAAAAAGCCGTTACAGACACCCGTTAGTTAAAAAAAACTTTCTTATCTTGCTTTTCTGTTAAGCTTTGCACTTTTTAGCCAAAGTTTATTAAAAGTTACGTTCTATCTTTTATTATTTTATATTACTACATAAAAGTATAAATACTTAACAAAGCGATGAAAACTAATTACGAATCAATTAATGTAGAAAACTCTTATGCCAAACGGTATAAAAGTAAATACGTGTTCGTGCGATCGTGACCCGCAAGGAAAATTAAAAGATTTGTGTAAAGCAGCAAGGATAGTGAATCTATAAATCAATAATCTTACTCTGCTTAAAGTATATTCATTTACAATATATTTGAGATAATCGATCGAGATGCAGGATCGTGCCAAATACATAGTGTTAACAATTGACTTGCAATAAGATTGATAGGGGAGTGTTTAGCATTGAGATTGCAGCGTCTTAGTTAAAAGCCCCCATTCAAGCTTGTTGTTGTGTTAGCGAGAGTCTCTAAAAGCTTCGCACCTCTTGCTACAATATTCGTAACTGCGATATATATTTTAATTTTTGCCTTTGAAAAAAGATACTTTCTTCAAAAATTATGTATTTTTAGATCCTTAATGGCAAAAGAAACAAGTACATATAGATATTTTTCTAAATGTTTATTTTGGCAACAATGCAAGAAATGATAATTGAATAATGTTAATTATTACTATTATTCCTATCGAAATTTTGAATCGAGACAGTCATCATAATAACCAATATCTAAGCAATTACTTTATTATTTCTTAACTATTTACGATAAAAATACAGATGTCTGCTTGGTGAGATCGGAATGAAAAACTTGCAAATTTGGACAACCCATTTTTGGCTGCGTATTTTGGTTGTGTTTTTGATTGGCATAATTATGGCTTTGGTACTTAGCTGTTCGAGTACGTTTGGGAGTTATCCCAAAAGAGACAAATTTTTGCAGCCCTTTTTATCGACATCAATTTGGAATATGCCCATTGGTTCGGATGCGCGTTACCTCAAGGCAAATATCGGAAAATCAAACCAAGCAGCCGCAGACGAAGAATATTTGTTCCAGCTAAAAGAAAAATATCCGTCGCGTGCCGTTTATGCTCCTGGCGCTTGGGGTGAAGGGCGCTGTACGGGTACAAAATATATGAATATTGACATACCTATTGCCAACGATCTAATTATTCCAGACGCGACAAAAAAACCATACCGTACACCCAACAACGCTTCAGCCTTTTTGATGCCAGATGGTAGAACATTAGTACAGCTTTCACCCTTGGCTCGTTGCAAACAACAAGGTTCGGTATATGGTTGGCGATATGACAACGTAGATATTTACGGAGAAGGAATAGGCGGCGCACACTTTGGATCTGGGTTATCTTCAATTGGCGGTTCGATTCGTAAAGGCGAACTCACAAACAATAAACCGATTCGCCATGCCTTAAAAGTTGTAATTTGGGCGAAAAAATATCTATTTTACGATGATAAAATACCCGGATATCGCTGGCCCGCAAATCGTGCGGATGATTATGCAGCAGAACGTTATGGTGGCAAGAATCATGCTTTATTACAAGGTTCATTGCTAGCAATTCCACCAAAAATTACCAAGACAAGTCTTAAATTAGAAACCCCAGCAGGTAAAAAGCTATTTGATACGTTACAAAATTATGGTGCTTACGTTGTAGATGATTCTGACGGAGATGCTCATTACATTGCAGTAGAAAAAGGAGTTCGCGACGAGTTTCGTAAAAAGTACGGTTACGACTTCGAGACTAGAAGCGGCAAGTTTTACGAAGATTTTATGAAGCTGTTTGAGGCATTATATATTGTTGACAATAATAGTCCTAATAGTATTGGTGGCGGCGGAACTCCTCGTGCGAAACTTGCGCCAGCGATCGGGAATTAAGTCACATTTTATTCAGCCCTGGCGACTATAAGTCACGGCTACACAGGCAAAACCCACCTCCGTGGGTTGTTTATCAAGTCCACGCAGGTGGACTTTGCTTGTGTAGCAGCGGTAACAAAGCGCCAGATAAAGTATTATTTTCAACTACTACTCTAAATGTATAATTTATCGTGACTACTTTAAGTAATTTTCCTCTTTTTATTCTTAACATCAAGAAATTGCTAATTGTCGGTTTTTAGGATGACAATTCTTCGTAAGTGGAAATACTATATAAATATGAGCGAGAGAAACCAATCGGATATTCAACCGCCACTAAGTAAAAACCGCAATTAAAAGGAGGTAAATGCAACGAATAATAAAAAACATTATTTGACATAAATATTTAATAATCTAAATTTGAAATTCCTTCTCTTTATTAATTTTGAGTAGATGGGTAACTAATTGCAGTAATTAGGAACTCTCATCTACTCATTTTTTTTTGTTTTATAACTTATTAAACACCGTCTTTAGGAACCATTCATAATCGATTCAATATCTTGCTGTATCCGTTCAAGTTCTTCACGCTTTTGAGAAATCCATGTTTTATCAGCAAGACGTTCTTCTATACTTTCTTCAGAAACGTGTTCTTGCTGTTCTAAAAGATTTTCGTAAAGTGAAATTGCTTGAGTAATGATTTTGCTGGCTGACTCAACTTTACTATCAAAAAGTTTAACAATAATTTCATTTATCTTATTGTCAAATTTGTTTAGAGAATCATCAAACTTTTTGAGTCCTTCCTCTAGTATTTTCTTCTTAATTTTGTCATGCAATCCATCCATATCAAGCATTCCCAAGCCAAAAGTGCCTGCAATTGTAGCTGCAACGGTGGCTACAATAACTGCGATAAAACCAACTCCAGTAAATACTAATAACCCAGCAGCTAAAGCTCCACCTATTCCGATTCCACCGCCAATTCCCATAAATCCACTAAAATCATCGTTGATACCATCAATGGATAGTTGAAGCTGAGAGCTAAAATTGGAATGAACCTGTATATCTAAATTTTTAAAATCAGCTTGAATTGCATCTAATTCATGCTTAATATTTGCATCTAAAAATTTGATATAGTTTTGCAAAATTACATCTTTTAATACTTTATTTCCCCACTCATCTATTTCTAATGATAAATCTCGCATAAATTGATTTGTATAATCTTTAATCAATTGGTCTTGACTCCAAACTGGGCTGTGTTCGGAATGCCAGGACTTGCTTTTTTCAGATATGCGATCGCGCAATTTTTCATGCCATTCCTTGCGATATTCAATTGCTTTTTTAGATGCTTCTTTTTTGAGCTTTCCCAAGGTATATATTTTGATATCGCGTCCGCTAATTTCTCCGATTTTTTCTATTATTTCTTGTTTTTCAAGTTGCGAAATATTTATTTTTCCTTCGATAGTATTCTGCGCTTGCTTTAGTACTTTATCGCATTTTTGATTGAATGTATTGAGAATTAGATTCAAACGTTTTAATTTTAGTTCGCCACGTTCAAATCTTAAAAAGTTTTCTACAGATGAAACTAAAAAGTTAAAATCTTCTAAATATGCATTTTTTGAGCCTTTGATAATTGCATCGAGTGCAGCTTGAGCGGAAATAAAGTGAACGCGATTTTCCCCTACAATTAGTGGATTATCAGCTTGGACAAACTTTGTAATTCTTTGTTTAATTTGTTCTTTACCTTTTGCAGTACGAATTAAATCTATAAAATTGCAAGCGACAAATAAGTTATCTGCGGGTTCGTTATCTTTACCGCCGTTAAGATAAATTCTTATTTCGTGTAGTAAATCTCTTTCTCCCTGCGTCAAAGGACGAGAAGCGTTAGTCAGAAAAATTGCCGCATCAGTATTTTTTAATATTTTGTGAGTAATCGCAGTTCTTTCGGGATGTTCGTTTAATCCTGGAGAATCAACAATTTCTACTCCACTTTTACATAATTCTAAATCTGGATGCTCAAAAATAATTTCCTCAATTTCAGATTGAGCTAATTCATTGCTTAAACAATCAATTGCTGCATCTTCAGAAATACTTGCTTTCTCTTGATACTCATTAAAGGGAATTTCTTCTTCTGTTCCATCTTTGTAACGGCAAATTACCCGCTTTTGGTTTCCATATTTTAAAACTGTAACTGCTCCACTACAGGGAATCTCTCGTGCTGGTTGAATTTCTTCACCCAATAACGCATTAAGTAAAGTTGACTTACCTTGACTAAATTCACCTACAACCGCAACTCTGAAACGTTGCGATTGAATTTTTTGAGATACTTCTTCTACTTGCTCAATCAAAACGTGAGGTAAAAAGCTACTTTCGTTACAATCTTGAATGATTTTTAATATTTGATCGCAAAAATTATCTAGTTGCTGGCGATGTCCTTGAAACTTCTTTAATTTATCGTAAGATATCGCTATAGGCTGTTGAGTTAATTTCTTTTCAGGTAAAGTCGGTAGCATATCCAGCATATCTCGCGCTGCTTTCACAAAAACAGTATCTAATTCTTGAAAACGCACGGGTTCGAGTAGAAATATTACTTCTTCTAAAGCTGCTGAATTTATGTTTTGTTGATGAGTGAATGCAGCTTCAAAAACCGCTAAATGCTGAGAATTAATATTTAAACGCTTGCTTAACATTTCTAAATAATTTTTCTCGCGGGAATCCATTTCCCCATCAGCAGCAGACATTTGATAACCGAAACCAATCAACAATAGCCGTTGAGATTCCGTCAGTGAAGCTGTTAGCGTTAATAAATCGTCGCTTTTTCTATACAGTTGATTTTCCTTAACACCCTGGATAGTTAGATGAGTTAATTTACGCACTTCACTATCGGTTGTACTAAAACGGTACAGCGTTGCAAGTAAAGTCTTTTTCTCTTCCTCCGCTACTTTCCCATCGATAAATATTACACCCAAAAGTACTGTGACTAAGCTCGCGAGAAATATCACTGGTGGCGTTACATCTCTGTGACTTAGATTTTTCTCTGTAATGCGTGAGAGTAATTCAACTGCTTCTTTACTGACAACTGGTGTATCCATAAAAATAATTTTGATTAAGCTTTTCCGTGCTTAGTATGCCCAGATTTAACCAAAATTTATCTATGTACTGTGTAAATACGGTTACTTTGCTTTATCAGTAGCAGCTAGGTTTAAGCTAATTATGAATTTTTTAAGAAGCGAAGAATAATATGCTGTTTGAGTTTCCTGCCATAGTCAAAGCTGGTATCACCGCTGGAAAATATGTACAAGTTATTAGCAAAACTGGAGTACCTATCGGTATGGTGCGAGATAGCGTCACTGGTAAATTTGTCTCTCATGCGATCGCTGCAACAGTAAATGGTAATCCTTTATCACCTTTAATTTCACCCGTTAATTCGTTAATTAAAGGAGCTAGTATGATTCAAACTCATTTGGGTTTTACAGAAACCTACCGACAAATTGATGTTGTAAAAACGGGCGTAAAAATAGTACAAGAAGGCATGGGTATTATCCAAGCAACTAATGTCGCAGGAATTGCTACCCAAGGAGCAGGTATGGTTCAGAACCATATGGGCTTTCAAGAAACCTAGCGACAAGTTGGTGCTGTAAAAGTAGGTGTACAAGCTTTACAACAAGGTATGAATGTTGTTCAAGGAATGAGTGGAGCAGGAATTGCCATGCAGGGAGCAAGTATGATTCAAACTCATTTGGGTTTTCAAGAAACCTATCAACAAATTGGTTTTGTACAATCAGGATTACAAGCTTTACAAACCAGCGTCGGAGTTCTACAAGCAACCACCGCATTAATCGGAGTGGGAACCGTAGCAACGATCGCACTATCAGCGATCAATTTACAGCAAACATTGAAGCTTCGTGAAGATGTAAAACAAATGCGTTTGGAAGTGAGAAACGGATTTATTGACTTGAAACAAGCCCTCAGAGAGCAAGGTGCAGAAATTAGACAAGTTATCGAACAAGTTGCTCAAGATATTAAATTTGAACAACATCGCGTAGTTTTAGTACAAGCATATGGATTGTTTACTCAAGCTTTGCAAAGGTTTCGTTCGGCAATGCAAATACAAGATGATAGCCGCAGAAACGCTGAAATCGATGCTGTACGAGGAATGTTATATCAAGCATTAGCAAGCTACACGAATCCTCAATTATTAGGAGAAACTTGTGCAGCAGGACAATTGCGTCGTTTAGAATGTGCTTGGGCTATAGAGCAGGCAATTGTTGTTACTTATCAAGTGCAAAACGAAATGTCCGCAGTTAGCGACAGACTTTATCATCTCAAAAACCATATTTGTGAAAACGCCTCCACGATTATTAATTCCTGTTCTTCGGAAGACGAAATCAATTTCCTATTCCCAGAAATGAGTCGCATTCGCAATCACGATCTAGCTGTTGTTGAAACATGGCAAAATCAAATTGATTGGATGCAAAATCTTCCAAGCGATGAGCTTGAACTTTTAAATAGCAGCGATTTTAATAATTCGGAAACTGAAGAGATTGCGGAGATAAAATCAACTTCAACTGCTTTATCAATACCACCAGAACAAGTTGTATACGAGAATTTAAGCGAAAAATCGCATTATTACTCTTTACGCGATCAATTAGCATTTATGTTTCAGTCAGAGTTACGCAAAGAATACGAAAATTATATAGATCGACAAGCTCAAGTTGCTGGTTACAAAACATTAGTTAAAAATAACTTACAGCAAGCTTCCGATTTAACGGTTGCAAATCTATATTATTATTTTAAAATTCGAGATGAATCGGAAAGTGAGGAAGTTGAATTAGTAGAGGCTGTTGCAGTATGAAAATATTCGTAGTGTCCGCATCTTTAACTCTCGCTTCTCATATATTAGATAAAACCATAACGTAAATGTTGGGTTACGGCGCGAATCAAATCCTTTATTAATTATAAATATTATTTGTGCGCCTAACTCAACCTACAAATTTATAATTATAAACATCAGCTTATGAAAATAGAAAGAGACAATAGCCTGGATCTCTTAAAAGCAATTAGTATTGTTTTTGTATTAATATGGCATTTGCGTCCATTGAGTTTTATTTTAGATAAAAATACTCATATCATTGTATTAATTACTGCCAATATTTTCAGAGATTTAGAATTACAGTTATGTTTAACCGCAGTTCCTTTATTTTATATTGTTTCCCTTTATTTATTTTTCATTAAAAAACCAAATAATAAATATTTTCTACTTAGAATAACAAAGATTTTTAAGCTCTTTACGTTTTGGTCTATATTTAATTACGTCTTCTTTTTGATAGTAACGAAAGAAGTTCCGCAGTTCTCTTGGGAAATTATCACGGGATTAAAGCCGAGCTTACCATTAGTAGGTGATTCGGTGTTTTACTTTCTATTTAATTTACTTGGTTTGACTACTATTGCTTTTTTGTATCGAAAAATAAGTTCAAAAGAACTCGGAAGGATTATAAGTTTCATAATAATAGTATATTGTTTAATATTATTTGAAGCTAGTTGCATAGTTAATTCATCGATTCCATACCATTGGCTGTTAAACTTTGTTGTTTATGTGCCGATCGCTTATTACTTGGCTAATAACCCCAAAACAATCTTAAAATTTAAATTCTGCTATTTGTCGGCATTCATACTGTTTTCTCTCCATGACATCTATTTGCGTACCTACAACTATTTCCCAAGTATTTATGGAAGAATTTCCATAGTTTGCGGAGCATTGAGTATTTTCTGTTTTGTTTACCCTCTTAAAATTCCCGATTCTTGGTACGTACAGAAATTATCTAAATACTCACTTGGGTTATTTGCCTTACACAAATACTGGCAGTGTTTGTTTTTATTGTTAATTAAAAGTTTTGGATTTGGCATAGTCACAGGAGTTTTCGGAATACCTGTAAATATAGTATTTCCAGTTGTAGGAATTTTAACGATAATTTTTAGTGTTTTATCAATTTGGTTGTTAAAGTTGACTAAATTAAAACAGTTTGTGGGTTGATTTTTAGGTTGGGTTGAGGAATGGAATTTAACATACAATGTATTTTGGGTAAACTTGTATAAAACTATAACTTAAAAGTTAGGTTATGACGCATATTAAATATTTAATTTAGTAGTGCGAGCATCTTGCTCGCTTGCAATATACCAATTAAATACGCGACAACTTAAAACCATAACGTAAATGTTGGGAAGGAGACGCATATTAAACATTTTATTAATCATAAATATTATTTGTGCGTCTAACCCAACCTACGAATAAAACTAGGTGCGGCATATTCAATCGCCGGATTTTAAATTATATAAAACCATAACGTAAATGTTGGGAAGGAGACGCATATTAAACATTTTATTAATCATAAATATTATTTGTGCGTCTAACCCAACCTACGAATAAAACTTTAACCTTCTCACGATCGCAATATCTGATAATATCCCCACAAATTCTTTCTTTCTTTTGCGGATATCAATGGAAGCATTAATAATAATACGGAAAAGTAACGCAATGGACTGTCAAGGGTACTGATAAGCAACACAGTTACCGAAAGAGTAAACCAGATAAAAGCGGTAATATAATTTGGTTTCCCAATTTCTTTTGTAACGTATATATGTAGAACAATATAGCTTACTAAAGTACATATTTCAGCCCATCCATATCCGATAATTCCCATGCGCGGTACTAGTAATAATGCAGTTCCTCCAAATATTACTACATGAACTAAATTAAACCAGGTAACTAACATATTTTTACCTAGTAAATAGAGAACCGAAGTATGTAGATTTAAGATTGAATAGGCTATGTAGCTAACTGCAATAAACGGATAAACTGATAATACCGGGTCCCAATCTTTACCAAAAACAATCCCCAAAACAATCGGTCCGACTAGGGAAAAAGCCGCCATTGGTAAACCGACACTCAAAGCTAATAAATGCATTCCTTCTTCTACGCTATTAAGCAAGCGGGCTTTATTATCTTTGAATTTCGCTAAAGCTGCCATTGCTAAACGCCAAGTAATATATCTAACAAAGGAAAGCATTTCTACTAAGCGTATGGCTAAAGCAACAAAAGCAACAGCTTCCGCACCAGCAAAGCGCCCTACAATTACCGGATTTACGAGTGTCCGCAATTCCCAAGCCCAGTTAGAAGCGGAATAGGTAAAGCCGTAACTCACCATTTGTTTAACTAATTTGGGATTCCAGCACAAGCCGAATTTTAAATTAGCACCTAGCTGACTAAGTATTAATAAGATATATTGTTGAACTAATAATCCAGTCACGGGGGACCAAGCACCAGCCCCCTTAAACGCCATTGGTATAGCGATCGCATAGTAGCTAATTTGACTAATCAACTCGTTGAAAGCAACACGTTTAAAATTAAGATCGCGTTCGAGTTTTACCGTAGAAGGAACTTTTAAAAGAGTGGGAGGTATTGTAAAAGCTAAACCGAATAAAAGTGGTGAAACTTCCTCAATTCTAAGAAAACTGGCGATCGCATCTCTTCCCAACGCCATACCCAAAGTTAAAATAATACTGACACCAAGCAAAATAGTGAAAGCTTGATTGTACTCTTCTTGAAGAGGATTCTCAGTTTTACGTACCAGATAAACATCTAAACCCCAAGGTCCCAAACGGTACAGAAAAACAGCGATTCCCGAAGCCGCACCAAAAAAACCGTATTGTTCCGGACCAATAACTCGCGTAATAAATATCACAGATGCCAAGCTGAGTAAAATACCCAAACCTTGACGGATAACCATGATAAATCCGCCTTTTACAGCTTGATTACGTAATCCCATATTTATTCACTATATATGTATGTTTGCAATGAATTTGAAAATAAGTCATAAATTAAAGGTCAAAGGTTAAATAGTTTAAGTTTTTAACTGCTAACTGTTAACTGCTTGCGTAGACTTTTCTTGAATCCTCGCAGTTTGTCGTAGTTGTGAGGACCAAATAAAGCTAACATTGTTATGGCGATACTCAAGCGTAAATAAATTGATGTTAAACGTAGTTGAGGGTATTGTTTTACAGCCTGTTGACGGTAAAATGTTGCTTGTTTATAGTCTTTTTCTTCTTCAATAGCAGTCCAAGCTGCAAAAATATTCATCCATCCATAGCTGCGGTTTTTTAAATAAAATAAGTTTTCTGGAGTATTTTGAAAGATTTTTTCTATTACCTGAGATAGTTGAGGAATTATTTTTTTATTAGTTTTACTTGTATTTTGAGGGTGTCTTCGATAGAGGGTTAAAGATTCTTTAATTACGGCAAAAGGATATATTGCAGCAATCCGAGTCCACATATCCCGATCTTCACCCAGGCTTAAATTTGAATCGAACAACCCTACTCGATCGAAGCATTCAGCACGAATCATTGTAGAACTACCAGTGGATATCATATCTCGAACCAGAATTTCTTCCCATACATTTCCCTCGGCATGGGAAACGATCGATACCCCTGTAGGTTGACTAAGTTGGTTGATAAAAGCCGTCCAAGTGTAAGCTAAACCTACCTTGGGATTGGCTTCGAGACAATTTAGTTGTTTCTCTAACTTTGTCGGTTCCCACAAATCATCAGCATCAAGAAAGGCGATATATTCCCCTTGAGAGTTGCTAATTCCCGTATTTCGTGCTGCCGACACACCCTGATTAACTTGCGAAATCAACTTTACTCGCGAGTCTGCGATTTGTGAAACCCATTCCACAAGATTATCGGAACTACCATCATTAATAATCAATATTTCAAAATCGGTGAAAGTCTGCTTAAAAACACTTTCCAAAGTTTCCGGCAGATAATTCATCGCATTGTAAGCTGGAATAATTACAGATATTTTTGGCATAATTCGATTTTTGATTTTAGATTTTGGATTTTGGATTGGGCATTGAAAGTTAGGAGTTAGGAGTTAGTTGTTAGTTGTTAGTTGTTAGTTGTTAGTTGTTAGTTGTTAGTTGTTAGGACCACCGGAGTTAGGACCACCGGAGTTATGAGTTATGAGTTAGGATTTCCCCCCATCTCCCTATCCCCCCATCTCCCCATCCCCCCCCTCTCCCCAAAGGTTACTGAGCTTGTCGAAGTACTCCCCCTCTCCCCAAAGGTTACTGAGCTTGTCGAAGTACTCCCCATCTCCCCAAAGGTTACTGAGCTTGTCGAAGTACTCCCCCTCTCCCCATCCCCCCCTCTCCCCATCACTCCATCGTCAAACGCCGACGTATGCTATAAACAAAACCCTGGATTCTGTTAAAGCCTTTGTTTCCGAAGATTTGTAGAAGCGCGATCGCTAAACTCAAACGGATGATTTGGGGGGAAAAAAGTATTTTCGGATAATGTTGGATTGCTCGATCGCGAAAATAGGCTGCTTTTTGGCAATAACCTGTTTGTAAGGCTTTCCAAGCTAAGTAAATGTTTGCATGAGCATAAGTACGGTTTTTTAAGTAAGATAATTCTTGAGGTACCGATTGGAATACTTGCTCGATTGAATGTAAATCTTGTTCGAGCATTTGCCAATTTTTGGTTGTATTGTTGGGATGTTGACGATAATAAACTAAGGGTTCTTTTATGAATGCAAAGGGATAACGTGAAGCAATACGCACCCAAAGTTCCCAATCTTCTGATGAAGTTAAGTTATTATCAAATCCTACTTCTAAACAGCTATGACGAACTATTACTGAAGAAGTAACTATTGTATTTTGTTCTAATAATGGTTTAAGAGCATCACCTTCTACATTTGATGTGAATGTTCTTCCTAAAGATTTTCCTTCTTCATCAATTAGCGCCATTGCGGTATGAACTAAGCCTAATGAAGGATTATTTTTTAAACATTGTAATTGTTTTTCTAATTTGGTTGCTTCCCACAAATCATCTGCGTCAATAAATGCAATATATTCTCCTTTTGCTTCAGCAATACCTGTATTTCTTGCTGCTGAAACACCTTGATTTTGTTGAGAAGTTAATTTAACTCGCGGGTCTGTCACATTCCCAAACCATTCTACAATATTGTCGGAACTTCCATCATTAATAATTAAAACTTCAAAATCTGTAAAAGTCTGTTTTAAAACACTTTCTAGAGTTTCTGGTAAATACTCGATCGCGTTATATGCGGGAATAATTATAGAGCAGCATGGCATTTAAATAAAACCTCTTGATTAAATAGTTTTTGCAAAAAAAGATGTATTCTTAGATATTTATGTTTTCATATAGTTATTTCAACCTTTAACCTTTAACCTATTCCCAATTGTTTCTAAAATCACATCGCGATATCTTAACGCGATCGCATCCCAACTGAACCTTGAAGCGTTATTTCTGGCTTTTTGCTGCCAGTTTTCTTTTAATAATTTGAAGATTGCATTTGCATATATTTCTGGATTAGTGACATCGCATAAAATACCGCTATCGCCGACAATAAAATTACGCATTTCATCATCGGTTGTAACTACTGGTAAACCACTCGCCATTGCTTCCATATAAGACAAGCTGAAAGGTTCGTTGATAGAAGGAAGCGTAAATATATCGGCGCTGCGATAAACGGACGGCATTTGTTGAAAAGGAAACGTACATATTTTAAATCGATTTGAACCAAGTAATTTATCGCCTTGAGACTGATAATAGTCTTTATCGGGTCCATCTCCACACAATAATAAACTTACTTGCGGTAAACGAGAAACAGCGTCGATCGCTAAATCGACTCGTTTGTGATTATTACGATTTAAAGAAGCAACACACAATACAACTGGTTTTGTTAAACCAAAGTCTATCTTGTTTCCTTCAGGAGTAAACTTTTCTAAATCAACTCCGTTAGAAATAATATTTATCTGTTGCGTTGGTTTAATATTGCGAGCAAATGCAGCAGTTTTTTCATCAAAAACCACCAAACTATCGGGAGAAAAACGCAGATTGCGTCGCAAACATTTTCCTTGAGCTAATAAACCATTATGTTCGGTATGAAGTATGGGAGTACCTTTTACAGCACGTACAGCAGCAGCGATCGCTAACCCTCCATAGTCATTACAAGGAAATATTAAATCGGCAGAATTTGTTAAACAACGAGTCACGCAAGGTAAAAAATTAGTTAAATGTTCGATAATAATTTCAGGATGATTTGCAAAGCGATGCACTAAATTTTTGATCGATGGTTGGTTGATAAAATCATAAGTATAACTGCGAGGGATGCCCCCAGATACGCGAGAAAATTCACCGCATTCAGCACCACTTAAAAGTTCCACATCAAAGTAAGCACTAAGACGGCGAGTAATTTCTATCGCAAAAATTTCCGATCCACCACTCCAATTCACACCCGCACTCGGATGAATAATAACTATTTTGTAAGCATCTTTTTTATTTACCTCTTGCTGCATATTACTAGTATTTATCAGTTGTTGAGTCACTTTATTAAACTCCAAGTTTTAGCAGTTAGCAGTTACCAGTTACCAGTTATCAATTAATAATTCTCTCCCCATCTCCCCATCTCCCCATCTCCCCATCTCCCCATCCCCCTATCTCCCCATCTCCCTATCTCCCCCCATCCCCTCTCCCTCTTCCCATCCAACGATCGCAAATAATAGCCACCAATAGAAAAATAAAGTTGTGTGATTCCAAACGTTATCGGTAGCCATTCCTATAATTATTGCTGCAAAAATAGCAATCATTGTTATACAAATGTTTCGGCGGGGACTTCCTAATGGTGAATTTCGCAGATATTTGACTAGATAAACTACTTGCATTACTAAAAATAAAATAAAGCCCGTTAATCCGATAATTCCAGTTTCTGCAAGATATCGAAGATAATCGTTATGAGCGTAATTTTGAAAAAAAGTTATATATTTACTAGTACCCAAGCCATATCCTAAAAGCGGCGATTGTTTCCAAGCGTCTATTAGAAAAACCCATTGGGCAATTCGCCAATTTGCACTGTTTCCATCTCCAAATGATAATAATATTGTTCGCGATATATCTAAATCGTGATTAAAAATTGGTGTATCTAAAAGTCCAGCTAATTTTTCACTGCCAAAATCCGTACTCGCGAATAAGTAAAATATAATTGCGATAAATATAGTTGCCCCAATTAACCTGAATAAATTCAATTTAGGTACAATCAAAACCATTACAAAAACTGACATCATAATTAAACTGGTAAGCAATCTTGTCATTACCATAAAGAATGCCAAATTACTTAATAATGTCAACCACAGCCAACGGTTTTGTTTTACATGACCTAATTTCCACAGAATTAAACTAATAAATAAAAATAAAAAAGTTCCGAATGTGCTTGGATGTCCTAAAGTTGAATTAAAACAGTTTGGGCAAGTTAGCGCAGCAGGAAGTCGCGAAGGTATGGCAAGCTGTAAGTATCCTACTATTAACGGTATTAAAAGACTAAAAAATAAGATTGGTATCGCTTTTTGTGGATGAATTCTTCCTTTTAATTGCATCACCAGCAGATATACCATCAGCCACGAAAATAATCGCGTCCATTCTCGAATACCGTCTATTAAATGAGTTGTTCCTAATATTCCCCAACCTACTAGCGGTAGCACGATCCATATTCCTAGAAACGCTATCCACCCTGCAAAAATCCAGAAAAATTTATCGGTGTGAATTTTTTTGCCGATTAAAATTTGAACTATTACATAAAGTATAGTCAGCCCATCTAATCCAATCGCAAAAGCAGCAGGTACTTGCTGTACTGAAAAAGGATCTAAGGCACTACGTAAAATTAATAAGGTAAATACGGCTTGTTGAAATTGGGCAAAAAAGAACACGAGTACCGTCACTGCACCCAAAAGCAAGCCGACGTAAACGGGTAACGCACCAGCCCCAAATCCTACAGCTACACCGATCGCAACCCCTGCCAATCCTACCAAAAACGATAAATAAAAAGAACTATTTAATTTATCAATTAACATCTTTATCTACTTCTTCCTCCAGAAGTTAAATGTCTTGTCGGTTGGTAATTGTTGACGGGATAGCGGTAATACTTTTCTGTGAGATTGGACATTCCGTTAACTACAACTCCTAAAATTTGGATGCGATCGCGAGTCAATTCTGATACTGCTCTTTGCAGCATTTCTTTATTGGTTAAACTCGGACGTGTAACTAAAACTACTCCGTCGCTATCTTTGCCTAAAGTTGCCGCATCAGCACAAGCACTTATCGGAGGCGTATCGATTAAAACTAAATCGTATTCTTCCGCTGCCGATTTCAGAATCGATTTCATCGCCGCAGATTCTAATAGCTGGGAAGGTCTTCCATGCAGTTCGCCGCAGGTTAAGATGTCTAAATTATCTACGTCTGTTTTTTGAATTGCATCGATGAAGCTTCTGCTACCCTCGACGATCTCAGTAATCCCCGGCTTCGGTGGTAAATTGAACAGAGTGTGCTGGACTGGTCTGCGTAAATCTGCGTCGATTACTAGTGTTTTGCGAGACAGCATCGCTGAAACTGCGGCTAAGTGAGAAACTACCACCGATTTACCTTCACCGGAGATAGTGCTGCTGACTACAATCAGGTGCAGTTGGGTGTCACTGCGAAATTCCAGGGTTTTAAACAGCATTCGGTAAGGTTCCACCAAACCAATTTCGTCTAAAAATCTGTCTGAGGGTTCTAAAACCAAAGTTTTTCCAGGCAAACGCGGCAATACTCCCAATAACGGTAGGTTGAGTAATTCTTCGGCTTCACTAGCATCTCTTAAAGTGTTATCCATCAATTCCAGCAGCAAGATAACGCCAGTAGCTAAAATACCGCCAAAAATCGTAGCCAAAGCCAAAACCACAGCTTTTTTCGGGGATGCTGGCAATTCTGGGACTTTAGCCTCTTCTATAATCCGGATATTGCTCACCTTTTGTGCTTGGGCAATCCGTGCTTCCTCTAACTTGCTTTGCAGAAATTTCAAACTTGAAGCAGCTTCTTCCCGTTGGCGAACAAGTGTAGTTAAAGGTTGCTGTTTGATTGGTAGTTGAGCCAGACGAGCTTTTAATTCAGACGTTTGTGCCTGTACTGCTGCTAATTTATTTTCAATGGCTGCACGTTCAATTTGATTGGCAATTAACCTAGAAGTTAACTCTTGGGAAAGTGCGTCAGAAGCGATCTTATTTGAAGGAACAGCTTGATTTGTGGATGATACTTTAGCTAATTCTTGCTGATACATCTGACGGAAAGCATCCCGTTTTTCCGTTAACTGCATTACTTCGGGATGATTTTGAGTAAACCGCAAACGCGCATCCACCAACTGCCGTTCCAACTCTGCTAAACTAGCCCGCATCTTAGTTATTTCTTGATCCGAACCGCTACGTACCGCAGAATAAGCACTACTGAGACTACCAGCATTTGTAATTTGTCGTAAAGAAGCTTCTTGCGATCGCACTTCTGCAACTAAAGCAGTCAAAGTTCGTTCTTGTTGTTCGAGAGATGCTAAATTCTCCACCAGAGATTCAGTTTGTTCGTCAAACGCCACAATACCGCTGGCTTGTCTGTACTTATTTTCCGCCGCTTCAGCCTGTTGCAATTTCTTTGTCGCGATCGGCAGCTGTTTATTTTCCAAAAATTGCTTAACTTTTGTCGCTTCGGAACTAATAGCTTTAATATCGTAATCAAGCATCGCTTCAGATACAGCATTAAGCAATTGAGCCGCTAAAATCGGGTTTTTATTTTCATAGTTGATTTGCAGAATATTAGTTGCAGGAACTATTTTCACCGTCAAGTTTTTGCGTAAATATTTTGGTGTCAATCCGTCTTTACCAAAACTTACCTCATCTTTTTGTTGGAATTGAGTCTTAAATATTTCAATCGCCTTTTCCAAAACCCGTTGCGACTTCACCAACTCAGCTTGATCCGCCAAAGGGCTAGGACCTCCAGGCATCGGATTTACAAGTTGAGTTAAATCTCTACCCAACTCAGAAACACTCACCTGTTTTTCATCAAGCATCAACCGCGCCGAACTTTCATAAACACGCGGCGTAACGCCAAGGTAAACAACAGCCCCACCGATCGCCGCCAAAAAAGTAGCGATCGCAGGCAAACTTCGCCGCCTTAATACCATTAGCAAAGATGAAATACCTTTCTCCATTACGCATACCTTTTTTATAATTTTAGATTTTAACAACGGATGCTTTTGTTTTGGATTAAAAGAGTTAGGAATTAGGAGTTAAGAATTAGGAGTTAGGAATTAGGAGTTAAGAATTAGGAGTTAAGAATTAAGAGTGATGAATATTATTTCTACCCCATCTCCCCATCTCCCCATCTCCCCATCTCCCCATCTCCCCATCTCCCCATCTCCCCCTCTCCCCATCTCCCCCTCTCCACTCATTCTTTAAAAACTCCCGCCAATCCTTTTTCTGAATTCTCAACTTCTAAAGGCAAGTCTAATATCGTTTTATATAACTTCAAGGTTTCGTTGGTAATACTGTCCCAGCTATAGTTTAGATTTACATAATTTTGGGCATCTTGAGCCATTGCTGCCATTTGAGTTGAGTTTTCGGTAGCCCAGGATAGTTCGTTTATGCAAGATTCTAGGGAACCAGCTTCAAAAAGTCTGCCTCGCCCTCCACCAATTAACTGCTGATGGGGTGGAATATTGCTTGCCAATATCGGTATACCTTCGCGCATCGCTTCTAACATCGCCATTGGTAATCCTTCCACATCTGAAGGTAATACAAATAACCCAGCCGAACGGACAATTTCTGCTAAACGCGCTCCTCGAAGTTCCCCTGCAAATACTATGTTGCGATCGAGAGCAATTTCTTTTAATAACGAGGCAGTAAAGGATTTTGTATGACTAACGCCTCCAGCTAATACAAGCTTCCAAGATGGCTGCAAATTTTTGAAGGCTTCCACAAGTAAATCGGGACGTTTTTCCGGTACCAATCTGCCTAGAAACAATATATATCTTCCTCGCTCCAGTCCCAACTTGCTGCCGTAGACAAAATCTAAGTTAGACTCGGCATAACTCGCTGGCGCGGTAGGAATATATACTACTTCTCTACCGTAATTTTGCCCAAAATAAGTCTTAAGCGGATCGGAAACGGCGATTATTGCGTGAGCGTAACGTACTGCTGCTTGTTCGCCCATTTTAATTAAACGAGTCGAAAAATTGCCCCATTTAGCTCGTTGCCAGTCTAATCCATGACAGGTAACGACAATCTTTGAGTTTGTGGTAATTCTCGATAAACCCGTGAATAAAGATGGACCCAGAGCCTGAAAATGAATGATGTCGTATCTATTACCAGTGGTGGCTAATGTTCCTAGCGCGGAGGTAATGAAAGCATTTACACCTCTCATCCGTACATCGGGTAAAGAAATAACTTTAACGCCTTCAAAATCGTAATTCTCAAGCCAAGAACTATTGGTATAAGAAGAACGAGCAAATAAATCTACACTGTGACCGTTTGCTACCATGCGGGGATAAACTTCCGCACAGTAATGCTCGATTCCGCCCTGCATGGGAGGTAGACCTTTTGCACCAATTACAGCAATTTTCATAGGAGGCTCTTTTTTACTCTCAATTGAGGTTTATAAGCGCTAAACGCTAATAGAGTGTTTTAAGCGTTGCTCCCAACGTTGCCACATTTGACTGTAAACTCGATCGACTACAGTGCTTGCAGCATAAGGCGCGGCGCTTTTAACGCATTCTGCAACTGGATAATTTTCTGGATGCATTGCAACTTTACGCAAAGCATCAGCAATACATTGAGGCGATCGCGCAGGGCAAACAACCCCACTATTTTTGGTCAGCAATAAAGGAGTATCGCCAGCCTCAGTGGTAACAATTGGGGTTCCGCAAGCAAGCGCCTCTAAAACCACCAAAGGCAATCCCTCGAAAGCGCTGGTTAATACAACAGCATTGCAAGCACGATGTAAATCCGACAGTTCTTTTTGTTGAACTATTCCCAGCATTGTGACTCGCCCCTCTAATCCTAAATAACTAATTTCATTACGTACTTGAGAGGTCAATTCACCCTCACCCGCGATCAATAAGTGAATATTCGGCTCATCTAATGCTTTTATCGAACGTATTAATAATAAAGGGTCTTTTTGGGGATGCAGCCTACCAGCAAACAGTATAAAACGGGTGTTTTCGTTAAGGTTTAAAGAATGAGCCAACTCGCAGCGGAGGCGATCGCGTTCCTCACGAGATACTGGATAAAAAACCTCTTCATCAAAACTATTTTTCAACAAGCTTATCCTGTCGGATATATCGGGATAACGCTGTTGATAAAGCGATTTAGAATTACTATTGCACGAATAAATATGGTCAAACTGTCTCACTAATAATCGTTCTAAAGCAAAATAAGCTGCCGGTAATCGTCGCCATAAAATCGCATTTTTATCGTTATCGGCACTCATCTGCTTTTTGATATCGTTATGGACAAATAACGTTTTTTCCCCTTTCCAATTGAAAGTGGCTAAAGCAGGCTCCAGTCTGTTGAAGTGCATAAAATCAGAAGCATAGCAACGCCCCATCAACGCAGCCGTATATTTTACCGTCGTTGGTACTATACCTCTAACGTTATCGTCTTCTACCACAAATAAAGGCAGGAATTGTATTTCTCTGCCTCCCCATTCTCTTGTTTGCCATTTACCTAAAGTTTCATTTTTACTATTTGCCGTTCCAACAAGTCTCACCTCAAATTCCTTGGGAGCATACTTGATAAAAATATTGATTAATGTCTGTATTCCTCCAATTGTTGTATTCCAGGGATTGTATTGGTAAAAAATTGTTAAAACAGGCTTACGCATTATTAACCACCCTACATAATATTAAAAGCGCAAATCTTTATTGTTATAGCCGTTTCAGATAATATTTCGATAAGCAAAAAAATATATCCTACCGTAGCAGTATTTTCAGCTATTTGATGCCGCTCAATTTTGACAAATAAACGATAAAGTATAAATCATTGCTTCACAAACTATACAAAAAATAATTGCTATTTCGACCTAGATAATTTTTTACACTTTTAAAATCCTAATACTAATGAAGATCGAAGTCACTTAAGCTAACGAAATCTTCATCAAATTTTCATTCGCCGGATAAAATTTGTGCCTGATACAAGCAAAATGTATGCTATCACACAATAATTTCGTATTTTTAAAAACACGATCGATTATGTTAACCCCATTAGCTTTATAGTATCTTAATATAAAATTCAGTAAAAACCTCAGTGCGATTAAATTTATTTTACCTAACATGAAAACAATCTATCTGTAAAACAGCTAAGTAGAAACCCTTCTACCATCGTAGAAGATGTAACTTAGTCGCTGTCAGCAACTGCTAAAAAATAAGTTTATATCTGAGGTTATTAGAGAACGCTGCAACTGTCAAAGCTTATGATTAATAAATTTTTCATTTACGGAAGATAAAATAGTAACATCTATAGTTAGATATACGTAAAAATATCTTTATTTAGTTAAAAAAGATCGTATGCGCTATCAATAACAAGCTTAAATAGTTAATTTTTCATAGATAAACGTATATAACTATACTGTTAAACAGATTGTAGTTAAATATTAAAAAAATTTGAGCAAAAAGAATAATATGATAGATTGCCGATCGGGTAAAGAATCTAAGCTTTTATCCGAAATACATCAAAATCCTCAATTATCGCCGATTTATAGAGGTTTGATGTATATATAAATGCCAGTAATTAAAATATAGTCATTTTTAAATCGATAAAAACAACCCTCCCCGCAAGCAGGAAGGGAAGATAATTTTTTTAGCTTTTTTATTTCTGAAGCTATTAGCAGGTTATTAACAGCTTAGTGTTTCACGACTTAGATTTAGCTTCCAAATTTTCCAAGCGACTTCTAAGTTTTTGATTTTGCTGTTTGAGTTGTTCTAATTCGGATCGCAACTCTTTTACCGCACTATCGGGTTTAGTTTTTTGAGCCACTTTTTCAACTTGTTCCTCAGCATAACGACGCACGCGCCCATCCGGAGTTTGTGCGGCTAAAGTGCGTAAAATTGCAATTGCTTTTTTATTTTCCATCTGTCCGAGTGAAGATGCTACTGCAATTTGAGTTAAAAAGAAAGTCTCTTGAGAAAGTTTGGTTAACCTTTCCAAAATTCTTTCTAAATTTACAGCATTTTGCCCGGTAGAAATTTTTCCTAAAGCCCGAATTGCCCCCAAACGTAAAGCTTGCGGTACGCCTAATTTGGTATAATCCAAAATTAAATTTAAAGCTTGTTCGCTGGTTTTTAATTCAGATAAACCTGCGATCGCGCCATTTCTCACAACTTCATTCCAACCGGCTTTTGTTTGCAAAATATTTGATAGCAACTCTACAACTTCCGCTTCATCCGGTTTATCTTCGCCCATTGTGGCAGCGATCGAACCGATAGAAGCAGCAGCAGTAGATTCTACATAGTAGCTATCATCTCCAGCTTCAGATAATTTTTTCAAAGCTTCAAAGCTTGCTTGAGTTTTGATTTTACCAAGTGCTTGCGCTACAGTTCGCCGCACGTAAGGATTATCATCTGATAAATACTCCACCAAAACATCAAAAACTTGATCTAGCTGAACTTCTGCAAGTTGTTTAGCGGCTTCTACACGCACACCCCAAAAAGCATCGCTTTTTAACGACTCCGATAAAGCTTTTACGGCTTCCAAACTATTTTTTTTCGCCAAAGCTTCAGCAGCATAAATCCGCGAAACCGGATTTTTATCATATAGTAACTGCGCTTTCAACTCCGGTATGGGATATTCCAAAGTTACAGTTTTGAGGTAATTATTCCCGACATCAAAGCTGACAAAATCGGGTTTTTGCTCTAACGGAAAGTAAAAACTCTGTTCCTTCTCCGAAACACTTACCGTAAAAACTTTTAAATCATCAGCGCGATCGACATAGCCAAAACCTATGGGAAT
>CAVUDP010000003.1:0-582279 GCA_963740315.1 uncultured cyanobacterium | reverse complement strand
GATCGCCTAAAGGCTTTAAATTGTTAACTTTGCCTATCACCTGCCGGGTGCATTATCGCTTTATTATGCGGAGACTTGTTTTGACTCATAGGGTTGGATAAGAATCTCAGCCGGAATATTTAATTCCTGATTCAACTTCCGAATCATCTCCAAAGTCAAGGTGCGTTTACGAGACAGCACCTCAGATACCCTTGCTCTACTACCTAGACATGGCTCCAAATCACGACGAGATAAACCACGAGTATCCATATAATAATGAATTGCCTCAATCGGATCGGGTAGTTCAATCGGAAAATGTATTTTCTCATAAGCTTCTACGAGAGTACTAAGGATCTCTAGCCGATCGGCAGAAGGTGTATTCTCGGCAGCATCAAAAAGCAACTCAATCTCTCGAAGAGCTTCTTGATAGTCAGTTTTAGTCCTAATTGGGCGTATTTCCATAGATTAACCTCTGTTTAGATTGTTTCTGCGTCTACTTTGTCATACTCAGCATGAGTGCCAATAAAGCGGATAAAAATAATTCCAATGTCATAACGAATTGCCACAATCAATCGATAGGTATTGCCTTTGATGTTAAAAACGACACGGTTGTTCGCAATAATACTGGCATTACCATGAGCGGACTTAATATCGACTGGACTCTGCCAATCAGCATGAGACGCTTCGTAGTACCAAGTTTTTAGTGTTTCTTCAGCATCTGGGTGAGATTCCCAGAAGTTTCGTAGGGTGCTACGGGATAAGATACGCATAATATCTACGATAACTTGTTCCCATTTCGGGAACAAGAGGTATTTAAAAAGTACTTTAAATTTAAAAATCCCCTTCCCCAAAATCGTCTAAACTCAAAGTGTCCGCTAACTCTCTACACCCCATGTCTCGCTGGTTTAACATTGCAGGTCCGTGTAAAGCAGACAAACACTATATGCTACCACCGACAAGTCGGCTACCCGATTTGTCAATGCTTATCGAACAAGAAAGTTATTTTGTGGTTCACGCACCCCGTCAAACTGGTAAAACTACGGCAATGCTAGCTTTAGCGCAACAACTTACCGCAACCGGACGTTATGCAGCAGTGATGTTATCCGCAGAAGTCGGAAGTGCCTTTAACAATGACCCCAGCGCCGCAGAATTAGCAATTTTGGGGGCTTGGCGTGGTGCGATCGCCATCCGCCTACCGCAGGATTTACAACCTCCTACTTGGGTTTATGATGAACCAGGACAAAGAATTCAAGCTAGCTTACAAGCTTGGGCGCAGGTTTCTCCTCGACCTTTGGTAATATTCGTTGATGAAATTGATTCCCTGCAAGATGATACTTTGATTTCGGTGTTGCGCCAGCTACGCGATGGTTATCCCAATCGTCCAGAAAATTTTCCTTCATCTGTGGGGTTGATTGGTTTACGAGATGTGCGCGATTATAAGGTTGCATCCGGTGGAAGTGACAGATTAAACACAGCAAGCCCTTTTAATATTAAAGTTAGTTCCATTACTCTAAGAAATTTTAACGCCGCAGAAGTCGCAGAATTATACCAACAACATACTGAAGATACAGGACAAATTTTCACACCAGAAGCAAGTGCAACAGCTTTTGATTTAACTCAGGGACAACCTTGGTTAGTTAATGCTTTAGCTAAAGAAGTTGTGGAAAAACTAGTTAAAGATAGAAGTATTTCTATTACCAAAGAGCATATTTTAGAAGCCAAAGAAATATTAATTGCTCGTCGAGATACCCATCTTGATAGTTTAGCCGAACGCTTACGGGAACCAAGGATAAAAGCGATTATCGAACCAATCTTAGCTGGTTTGGAATTAGGAGATATCCCTAATGATGATATTCAATTTGTAATTGATTTGGGTTTGTGTATCATGCATCCCCAAGGTGGATTAACAATTGCAAACCCAATTTATCGTGAGGTTTTACCCAGAGTATTAACGGTGACACCAATGGCTTCTCTACCAATGATTGCACCGACTTGGTTAACGAAGCAAGGAGAATTAAATAAAGATGCTTTGCTAGAAGCTTTTATTAAATTTTGGCGACAGCATGGAGAACCTTTATTAGGTAGCACCGGCTACCATGAAATCGCACCGCATTTAGTATTAATGGCTTTCTTGCATCGCGTTGTTAATGGTGGTGGTACGTTAGAGCGGGAATATGCGATCGGTAGTGACAGGATGGATTTATGTTTGAGGTATGGTTCTACTACTCTTGGGATTGAATTAAAAGTATGGCGGGAAAAAAAACGCGATCCTCAAGCCGAAGGAATCGAACAATTAGAATCGTATTTAGCCCGTTTGGGATTGAATGAAGGTTGGTTAATTGTGTTCGATCGCCGTAAGAATGCATTACCAATGGAAGAACGTTTGTCAACCCAGGTTGTTGTGACGGAAAATCAACGGGCTATTACTGTGATTCGGGCGTGAGTATAAAGTCAACAGGTGATAGATAGCTGTTTTTACAGTTTAAGCGATCGCGTTTGTGAATAATTGCAGTATTGTTATCCGCGTTTTGTTCCGATGACTTCGCACCAAGCAGTTGCAAAGAATGCGTCGGGGTCATTGCTCCAGTCATGCAGTGCTGCCGCGTCCGTGTCGTCCAACTTTAGTGCAAGATAGTTTGCTATCATTGAAGGCGATCGATCGCAGTCGTAGGTAGCAGAGAATTCGATTGTTTCAAACCCCGTTGTTCTCAACAAGCGGGGGAGTTTTCGACCGACGTGTATGTCACCACCGTTCGCCGTTTGAAGGTCTGCGTAACTTTGGATTGCAGACTGAAGACCAGGAACGTCTGGTCCAACAATAAACCCTCCCCAGTCTGGGCTGCGAATTGCTGTAATGCCCCTTGGTTCAAGAACCCGCAGCATTTCCGTAAGAGCTTTTTCGGGTTCGGAGATGTGTTCAAAAATAGCGTGAGCGAAGACAACGCCAAACGACGAATTTGGAAAAGGCAGTTCGTAAATCGACCCCACGTCGAATGCCACATTGGAAAGACCTAAATCCGAAGCACGACTGCGGGCAAGCTCGATCTGCGATTCCTCGCGGTCAATTCCCTGAACGTGACCCGAATTCAGTAATTTTGCAAAATCGCAAGAAATGGAACCTGGTCCGCAGCCACAGTCAAGTAGCCGCAAGTTTGGATGAAGGTGGGGAAGTAGAAATCCAGCATGGCTTGCAGCAGTGCGTTGAGCCATAAAGTCGCTGGCTGTTTGGGTGTAGCCCGGTGTATACTCTTCGGTCATCTCAATCGCGTAAATAAGTTTGTTCTAGTCGGATAACTATTTATTATTATTGAATACGTCATTGGACTTATTTGGATATTGTACAGAATTTTTCGTATAACAAATACTTTTCTAACTGTTAACTGTTCACTGCTCACTGCTCACTGCTCACTGACTTTCCCCACCTGCTTCGGTGCTTTTATCTCCTCAAAAATCCGAACAGCCTTCCCAATATTCACCCGACTCTCACCTTCTTTCCCCATACTCCGATAAGTCAAACCCAACTGAAAATAAGCTTCAGCTAAATCGCATTTAGCGCCAATTTTATCTAATAATTCAATCGCTTCTAAATGATTATTCAAAGCCGATTCAAATTCTTGATTTATCCGATAAATCTCTGCTAAACCATTCAAACTTTTTGCTTTAACTTGCGTGTAGTGACTTTCTTCTGCGAAATTTAATGCCATCAAAAACATTTCTTCAGCTTTACCAAAATCTTTTAAATTTACATAAGTTTGACCGAGTATTTGAATGAAATAAGCAAATCTTCCCGTTTTCTCGATCCTTTGTGCGGTGATGTTGTTGTAAGATTCATCCGCGAGTAAATAAGCCGATCGATATTGTTTTAAATAAGAATTAACTAAAGATAAACATACAGTAGCTTTTTCTGCCCAAGGGTGATGTGCGGTGTTTTGAGCTAAAGAAATTACCTGTTGAAATAATTGAGCGGATTCTGATAATTCCCATAAATCAATTTTATAAAGTCCGATACTTAATAAAGAATCCACCTCCAACATTCGATAATAATAAAATGACTGCTTATTCTCTTTTGTATTAGTTATAGAATCAAGTGCTTGCTGCGCTAAACAAATAGTTTTTTCTTGATATTCAATTGCTGATTGTACTTTACCGCTTATCCAATATAAATCACCTAAAATATTATATAATTCGCTGATTTTTGTATCGTCGTCAATCCGATCGATTATATGAATAATTGCAGTTAAAACGGGTTGAATTAAACCCATTCTATACAAAGTACTGCCAAGGGGTAAAAATTGCCCCCATTGATTATTTCTACTTTTAATAATCAGCTTTCCGGCTAACTCAAATTGATTAATTTCTATATAATGATAATAAGCTTCCAACGCTTGCAAAGCATCTTGAAAAGTTTCGATTGTTTGTACGCTATTCGTCCAAAATTCTGCCGCTTTGTGATTGGCGATCGCCCAGTCATCTCCGTTACGCAAACGAGAAATAGCTTCGGCTCTAATTACCGGATGCAGCCAATATTCACCTTTATTACACTCTATTAAAGAACGATTTTTCAACGAAGCGATAATTTGACGGTGTTGCTCCGGTGTGACATCCCACAATAAACTTAAAAGTGCTTGAGTTGATACGCTTGAAACATCTTGATAACGATAGCATCCCAAACGACATAGCAAACGATATGCTTGAGAATCCAAAACCTGCAAGCGATTGATTTGACTCGCAGCTAAATTTTTTAAATCCGTTGCCGCTAAAGGATCGGCATGATTTTCTAACCAATAAGCAGTAACATCACCGTCAAAATCTTCTTGAATCGAACCACAAAGAATTCCCATTGCTTTAGCGTTACCGCCATAAGCATGATGCATTTTTTGTAAAGTTGGTAGTGCGATCGCAACTCCACGATTACTAAAATATTTTTGCCAACTTACTTCATCCAAACCGGGTAGTCGATAGTGAGTCACATTTAACTCAGCTTCGCAAAGTCTATCTCTACTAGTAATTAAAGTCGTGCATTGTATTCTAGAATCCGTTAAAATCCGAAATAATTCAACATAGTTGCGATGAGCAGCAATAAACCGTCCTTTTCCATCCAGCGCTGGTTCTAAATTATCAATTAAAATTCCAATTCGCTTTTCGTGAAGTTGTCGCTTCAATCTTGCCAACGTTACCCCAAATTCCAATCCAGGCTCTTGTTGCAAATCGTATTTTAACCATTCTTCCACAACTCTTTGAGCAGAAGTAATGTTTTGAGTTTCCTTCGCCATCAACAATTCCAAAACCACATCAAACCCTTGAGAATGCAGGTATTGTTGAGCCAAAGTAGTTTTTCCCAAACCTCCTTCACCTTGAATTACAATAACTTTGCTACCAAGATTTACTAAATTATTAATGCGATCGATAGCACCGCTTCTACCAATAAAATTGATATCTTCTTGATTGAAACCTCTCTCCTGAAAATTCTCCCCATTCCCTCGTAGGGAAGGGGGCTGGGGGGTTAGGTTTTCTGTAATTTGATAATCAAACAAACCAGATATCGTACCGGCTTTACGAAAACACTTTTCTAAAACCCTGCGACAGTTACTTTTAGTAATCTTCTGACGCATCACCTTAGAAAGTAACTTCCACAACCGAGAACCCACATCCTTAGCGTGCCCTTCAGTACAGCCATAAAAATCAGCAATTTCCAAATATTTTCTTCCCAGCCAAACCTGTTGAAGAATAATCTTATCTAATTCGCTTAATTGTTCTCCAGTTTTAGAAGGTATTATGGTATCCAACCATACCAATACTGCCTCATCATTCATTGTTTAGCGACCAAGGTAGTTTAGCTCAATCTTAGTCTACAGTTGCTAACTAGCCTTTTTAGACAAGTTTATGTAAACTTGATTTTCTGCTTTACCCATCGAATTATCTTCACTTATATCTTCTAAAAGGGAATTAGCGTCGGAAAACCAAGACATGACGATCGATTAGTTTTTTAAAGCAATTATGAAGACAAGAACTTAATTAATACAAATTTAAGTATAAATATTCTAATTTGACTATTTTTAACGAATGCGGAATTTGTTTGTATTTGCAATTACAATACGACTTGCTCAACGTGACTCTGGGAATATTTCCGTCTGTGCATTAAAAAAATAATTCCGCGATCGTACTTTTTACCCTACTTTACCCGACTGACAAACGTGAAAATAACACTTAAAGTAGTAATCACAAAGCAATAATAAATACTTTAAATAAAAAAAGATGATAGAAATACTTAATGAATCCGATCCAAATCAGATAATTAAAACAAAGCCTCATACAAACTATTTCCAAATTCAGCAAAATATAAATTCTCTCATCAAAAATTATCTTGCAGTAGATGAATTACACCAACGTTTAAAAGACTTACCATCACAATTTAACCAACCACAAGCGCGTGCTTGGAAACCAATTGACTGGCAAAGTATTAATCTCGAACAAATAACTGGTATTGATTCACAAGTGTTTTTATCGGTTTTAGTGGGTGCGATGGATACTGAAGCGCCTATCCGAGGATATACTCAAACGAGTCGGCAATATTTAGAAAAACTACATCCACAAATGGCTCAGTATGTAGGAGGAACGATTGATGAAAATGAAAAGCTGATACTAGGTTTATGGGAAAAAGAAGAGCGGCAGCATACCCCCGCATTAATTAAGGTTTATCAGCAGTTAACGGGTGAAAAAATTACTCCCAAACTCCGCACCGTTAGAGGCTATTTACCTACCGAAAATCCCTACGAAGACTTGTATCGTCACGGTTTGCACCGGGTAGTAACTGAATTGAGCGCGACTTGTCTTTATATATGGCTGATGGCTCACACAACCGGGGCACTTCAAGACGTTTTAGAGCAATTAGCAATAGACGAAATCAACCACATGACAAAATTCTGGGGATTTGGTGTTTGGGCTTATCCCGATACTTCTGCAATCAAAATAACCAAAACTTTGATTAAAACTCGCCATCAAAAATATACGCGCAATAGTTTGATAAGAACTTTAAAACGAATGATGCAGACGCTGAAATGGAATTCTTGGAGTTTCAGTAACAAGTCAAGCTTGTTATTTACCTTTAGTTTTGCAATACATCAATTGTGGATTTGGAATAATACCCTGACACCAAAGTATTTAAATGAAATATTTGGGGACACAGGAATTCAAAATGCAAAATTTCTCGTAGCCAATGTTTAATTTTCTATATAAAATCGAAGTTCTAAAATATACAATCCTATGAATTCAAACTTACCTGCTCATTTAGACTCGCAAAACTTACCCACTCACGTAGCCGTAATTATGGATGGTAACGGTAGATGGGCTACTCAACAAAAATTACCGCGTATTGCCGGACATCGGCAAGGTGCAAAAACATTAAAAGAACTATTGCGGTGCTGTAAAGATTGGGGAATTAAGATTCTAACAGCTTATGCTTTTTCTACCGAAAATTGGCGACGACCAACTGAAGAAGTTGATTTTCTGATGCTTTTATTTGAAAAAATGCTGCGTCGCGAATTAGAAGAAATGCATCGTTCGGGAGTGCGAATTAATTTTGTTGGCGATCTATCAGGATTACCAAAAGCATTGCAGCAAGAAATGCAGCGTTCAATGTTAGAAACATCAAATAATCAAGATGTTCAGTTTAACGTTGCAGTTAATTACGGTAGTCGTAAAGAAATTATTAGTGCTTGTCGTCAAGTAGCGGAGTTAGTTCAAACAGGGGAAATTAAACCAGAAGATATTGATGAAAATTTAATCGAAAAAAACTTATATACAGCAGATATTCCCGCACCAGATTTACTGATTCGTACCAGTGGAGAAAAGCGACTTAGTAACTTTCTTCTATGGCAAATGGCTTATACAGAAATGTATTTTACAGATGTTTTGTGGCCCGATTTTGACAGAACGGCATTCCAAGAAGCATTAATCAGCTATCAAGATAGAGAACGACGTTTTGGAAAAGTTAAACCCGCGCTAACTGCTTAACTAATATTTTGCACTATTCTCAATAAACCCTAATAAACTCGGTTCCTGAGAGGATGTTTTAGAAGTATCCGGCGGTTAAAACCGCTACTAAACAGGCAAAGTCCACCTGCGTGGACTAAGCGATTTGTAACCCGCGCAGGCGGTGAACCCACCCCCGTGCGGAGGAACACGACCGTTGAGGGGAGTGGTGAACCCGGAGGGGTTTTGCTTGTGTAGCCGTGGTAACAAAGCGCCAGGTTAAGTATTAAATTAGACTTTAAAAACAACCTCTGAGACAGATTGAAGATATGAATCAAGATAATAAACTTAAAAAATAGATAATTGACCCGGTTTGAACACAAACCGGGTTTCTTAATTGCACAGATTATTCTAAATTATAGAAAACAGCAATATCTATAAAATGGCAGAAACCAATAGTTATCATCAGCAAATATTGATCGTTGGAGGAGGTCCCGGAGGATTCGCCACAGCTTTAATGTTAGCTAAACGTGGTTGGAAAAATATTACAGTATTAGAAAAACGCCCTACCGCAGATTATTACGAACCCGATAAATCATTCAACTACTTAATAGATGGTCGCGGTCAAAAATTTACAGATTATATTGGGGTTACTGAGAATTTAATTAAAAATGGAGTTGCCACTACAGATTTTTATTTAACAAAAATTACGCCGGATGGGAATCGTAAAACTTTAAAATTACCAATTGTAGATCCAAATCGCAAAGCTGCTTATTGGATAACCCGTCAAACTTTTGTGAATTTGCTTTATCGGGAAATAGAACAAAATTGGCAGGACTTTATTAGGATTATATTTAATGCAAAATGCGTTGAAATAAATAAAACTATTAATGAAGAAAGTAAAATTGAAGAAATAAAGGCGATTACCGAAATCGAAAACAATAATAAAATCGAATTTCAGCCTTTTCTTTTAGTAGGATGCGATGGAATCAACTCCATCGTCCGAAATACTCTCAAAAAATGGGATGACTCATCGTCAAGTAAATTTGAGATGAACTATTTCCCTTCAGCAAGTTCGGGATTAAGATATAAAATATTAACCTTACCGCCAAAATTTCCTTTAGATGAACAAGGTGAAGAACTAACCACCAGCGAAATGGCATATGCCGTTCGTAGTGCATTCAAAGATAGAAAAAAAGCAATATCTCTGGGATTGTTACCCGTAAAAAATCCAGATGAAGTTCGTAGCGCAAATATAATTACATTACCAAACCATAATATCTGGGAATTAAAAAATGGTGAGGAAATGCATAATTTTCTAATAAAATCCTTTCCACAATTACCTATAAACAAAATAGTTTCTTGCCCAGAAGCCCAAAGATTTGCTGTAACTGAAGGTGGAGAATTTCCGATTCCGCAATACTGCAATGGATTCTACTCAAAATTAAACAACGAAGCATTCATAGTTTTATTAGGAGATGCAATTCACAGTTTCCCTCCAGATTTAGGACAAGGTGTTAACTCGGCATTAGAAGACGTATATACACTTAATGAAGCATTAGAAAAAAGCGATAATAATTTTGCTGAAGCTTTACCCTTGTATGAATCATTACGACTCCCCGATACAAAAGCTTTAATACGTTTGATGCAAGTAGGTTATCCTTGGCAATATAATCAAGCTCCCATTCGTAAAAAGTTATGGAATCTTAATTTCTTATTGCGACTTTCATTAAGTAAAATATTACCCTTTTTAATTAGTCCGCCAGCATTTTTCATGATTCAAAATCATCAGCTTTCTTACAGCGAAATATTGAACAAAGCTGAACGGACAACTCGGATATTGTATGCAATTATGGTAATTATTTTATTCGGATTATTGGCTTTTGGATCGAGTAGGTTGGGTTAGACACGAAAATAACTTATTTAATTGAGATAAAATTCATTAATCGTATCGTAACCCAACATCAATTCTCTATTTAAAAATCAAATCTAATCTTTGCTGGGATTCTTTCAAAGCATCTTTCGGACTACTTTTACCTAACAAAACCGCCTCCATCGCTCTACCGATGCTTTGCGAAACTCTACTGTAACCTGCAAAAACCGGACGACTGCGCCCGTATTGTGCTTGTTCTAAAAATATTTTCGCTGTTGGATGTTTTTTAAGATAAGCCTGATATTCTTCGCTTTGACGGGACTTTAAATTTGCAGGTAAATATCCAGTACCTAACGCCCATTCTGTCTGAAATTCTTGACTTGCTACATATTCCGCGAATTTTAAAGCAGCTTTTTGTCTTTCCGATGTAGTTTTAAATAAAAACAGATTTTCTCCACCAATACTGGTAGCTTGACGCTCATTTACAGGAATCGGAAAAACCCCAAAGTCACCATTTTTAATATCATTATTAATATAGGTCAAAGTCCAAGGTCCAGTCACCTGCATTGCTACTTTACCAGCTACAAAAGCATCTGTTTCAAAACCTCTTTCCGGTGCGGATAATACTACAGAACCATCTTTGACTAAATCTTGCCACAATTGCAAAGCTGATATTGCTCCTTTATTATCAACTAAATCTACTTTTGCAGCAGATTCCGCTAATTCTCCGCCGCCACTCCACATAAATGGCAGCCATATAAATACTGTAAATTCACCTTTTCCTAAAGGTAAAAATATGCCGTGTTGGTCAACTTTATTATCTCCATTGGTATCGCGAGTTAACTTTTTCGCTACTTGACGAAACTCTTCCCAAGTTTGAGGTAAATCTTTAATTCCTGCTGCTTTAAATAAACTCGGACGATAAAAAATTCCCACGTTATTAGTTGCAAAAGGTACCGACCAAATCTTTCCTTGATACTTCATTGAATAAAATAAAGTAGGGTCAATTTCATCTTTTACCGGGGAATTATTCAGCATTTCATCCAACGGTACCAAAGCATCTAATTCAACTAATTGCCCCGCAATTGTAGGGTTAAACCATAATAAATCTGGTGGTGCATTTCCTACTACCGCCGCCAATATCTTCGGCATTTGCTGATCTGGTTGTCCTACATACAGCGACTCTACCTGAATATTGGGATGATTTTGATTAAATTTATCTACTAACTTTTGCAACACATCTCGATTTGAAGGTGGATTAACTCCCTGCCATAAAGTAAGATGCGTTATATTATCTTGTTCGGATGTTGAATGGCATCCCGCAATCAAAAAAATACAAGCTATTAGTCCAATTAAAATTTTTTTATATGATATTTTTTTATTGTGCATAGGAGAAGATATTTAGTTGATAATATTTTTTCTATAGCAATTCTATATGAGTTACAGGAATTTCAGACCTTGAAAATCTGAAAAAGTGGATTAGTTGATTCTTACCAATTATTTAATGCTTTGCTAAAGTAAATTTTAGAGAAAAATCATATATCTTGGTTATTGATTTGATTTTATAGGTTTAGATTATGGCAGGTCATAGTAAATGGGCTAATATTAAACGTCAGAAAGCGCGGGTTGATGCTAAAAGAGGTAAAACCTTTACTCAGCTATCCCGTGCGATTATTGTTGCAGCTAGAAGTGGTGTACCAGATCCTAATGGTAACTTTCAACTCCGCACCGCCATAGAAAAAGCCAAAGCAGCAGGTATTCCTAACGATAATATAGAGCGAGCGATCGCTAAAGGTGCGGGTACTTTTGCGGACGATGAAGCAGAGTTTGAGGAGATACGCTACGAAGGCTACGGACCGGGTGGTGTGGCGATTTTGATTGAAGCGCTGACGGACAATCGCAACCGCACCGCAGCCTATTTACGAGAAGCTTTTACTAAAAATGGCGGCAATCTTGGGGAAACTGGTTGTGTTAGCTGGATGTTCGACCAAAAAGGTGTTTGTGTCGTTAAAGATGTTACCAGCGAAGAACAACTTCTCGAAGCTTCTTTAGAAGGAGGAGCGGAATTTTACGAAATGACCGACGATGACATAACTGAAGTTTTAGCAGAAGTCGCGGATTTAGAAACCCTCAATCAAACACTTCAAGACCAAGGCTTTGACGTTACTGATGTAGAATTGCGCTGGATTCCCAGTAATAATATAGATGTCACCGACTCCGAACAAGCGCGGATGCTTCTCAAGTTAATTGATAGTCTAGAATCCTTAGACGACGTGCAAAATGTGACAGCTAACTTCGATCTGTCTGATGATTTAATCGCTTTGAGCGAAACTACATATAGTTGAAGACTATGAAGATATTAGTTACGGGCAACGAAGGAATGATTGGTTCAGTTGTTGAAAAAGTCTTGCGTGCCAACGGATATGAAGTGATTGGCTTTGATATTGTGATTCAACTATTAATAACTAACTATTCTCCCCATCCCCCCATCTCCTTGTCTCCCCCTCTCCTTGTCTCCCCCTCTCCCCTTGCCCAAATGCTTCAAAATACGTCACAATATATGAAAATGCTGTGATTAATCTTAACAATGCCACAAGCGCAGTTCTCTAAAATTACTTCACCTTCCGAATCCCTCGCCGAAAAACGAGGGTACGATTACGATTTGGTAATTGTCGGTGGCGGAATTATCGGCTTAACTTTAGCCGCTGCATTAAATGATTCGGCATTAAGAATACTTTTAATTGAAGCCAGAGTTCAATCTGCGTCGGTAGCAAAAGGACAAGCCTATGCAATACATATGCTGTCGGCGTTGATTTATCAAGGAATTGGCATTTGGGACAAGATATTACCCCAAATTGAAACTTATAACCGCGTGCGCCTTTCTGATGCCGATTATTCGGGTGTAGTGGAATTTAATACGGACGATATTGGCAGCAAAGATTTGGGCTACGTTGCCGAACATCAAGCGCTACTGTATCCTTTGCAAGAGCTTGTTAAAGACAGTCCGAACATTACTTATTTATGTCCGGCAGAAGTAATAAGTACGGAATACCTCGAAAATATGGCGACGGTAGAGGTTAAAGTCGCAGGAGAGATATGTACGATTCGCAGCCATTTAGTAGTAGCTGCCGACGGAGGTAAATCCCGAATTCGTGAAGCTGCTGGGATTAAAACCAGAGGTTGGAAATATTGGCAATCTTGTATTGTAGCATTTGTCAAGCCAGAAAAACCCCACAATAATACAGCTTACGAAAAGTTTCAATCCAGCGGACCATTTGCGATTTTACCCTTACCGGGAAACCGCTGTCGGATTGTTTGGACGGCACCCCATGAAGAAGCGAAAGCTTTGCTTGAATTGGATGACGAGCAATTTTTGACACAGTTACAAAAACGCTTTGGCGAGCAAATGGGTAAATTAGAATTATTAGGCGATCGCTTCGTTTTTCAAGTGCAGTTAATGCAGAGCGATCGCTATGTATTGCATCGGTTAGCTTTAATCGGCGATGCAGCACACAAATGTCATCCCGTAGGCGGACAAGGTTTAAATTTGGGCATTCGCGATGCAGCAGCCTTAGCTCAAGTTATTAAAGAAGCCTATTCTACAGGTAAAGATATTGGAGATATTAAGATACTCAAAACCTACGAGCGCTGGAGAAAACGGGAAAATCTAGCTATTTTAGGTTTTACAGATTTATTAGATAGAGTATTTTCCAACAAATTCCTACCCGTAGTCATCGCCAGACGCTTAGGTTTATGGGTAATGCAGCGCGTAGCTTTTATCAGAATATTTAATCTTAAATTGATGATTGGCTTATTAGGGAAAACTCCCGAATTGGCGAAGGGGCTTAAGCCCTGACGAATTAATGTTAAGGCGATTTATAACTGGCAACCCGTAAAATCAATTCTCCTTTTTCGGGATTCTGACTAAATATAAACGCCCCTGTTTCTTTCTCTTTTCTCGATAAATATTCAATTTGCTGTTCCCCTGTTTCCTCAACTTTGCCGTTGATACGCAATTCGGCTATCACTTGTACGGAAGCTGCTGTTTCTCCTCCTTGATTAACTACCTCGAAGGGTATGTAATATTGTCCGTTTACTTTTCGCAGAGGTTTGTTATTGGTGACAATAAGAACGGGTGGTTTCTCTACTGGTTGTTTTACCCAGGTGAAGGTGACTAAACTTATAACTCCGACAAGTATTGATGAAGCGACGCTAAATGTCACCCATTCGGCAGCTGTACGTTTTTGGGGTTGTTGAGGTTGATTCATATCGCCAATCTTCCCGCAGCACCACCGATGGTTGTTGGTAATCCTAATATTAATGTATGTTCTAACCAAATTATCCAAGGATCGTCCCAAGTCAACTTTTGAAAAAACCACAGCATGATTGCTGCTGCTATCAATGAAACTAAGTAGCAGATGGTAGTTTCGCTAAATGGTTTTTGAAATATGCCTTTGTGCTGTTTGCGTTTTTCTTGTGCGGAGAAACCTGCTTGAAATACTATTGCATAAGAAATTAATAAGGAAGTTGCAATAATTGCTAACAGCCAAGGTTCGGAAACTGCTGCTGCAAGTGTCGTTATTTCATCGGTTGGAGCAATGTTAAAGCCGATAACGATCGCACCAATTAAGGTGGCGCTTAAATCGGAAAAGGTGTTGTTGCGATCGGCTGAATCATCTTGTTTGATTCTGTTATCGGGTGAATTATTACCGTTTTCCCCTAATAAATTATTGGCTAATGCAACTCCCAAACTAAAGGGTACGCTTTCAAAGATAATCTTACCCAATGCCTCTTTAAGAGATACTCCCAGGGATATTTCTTGTAACAGTAACAGCATAAAAGCCGAACAAACTAAGCCGATTCCCATTGCTTCTATTGTTTCGGTAATAGCCTGGTAACGACGACTGAAAAGTTTGGGTTTACGAAAGCCTTCAGTACGCATGAGCAGATAAACAACTATAAATGTTAATACCAGTGCTACTAACATCATCGCCGGTGTTGCAAATGAACCAATCCACCATACTTCCATTGTATAAAGCAAGGGAATACCAAACAAAAAACCGCCACATCCGCCTCTAACTATGTCATTAATCTCACTTCTCCAGAGATTTTTTTGACGTTTTCCCTTAGCTCTTTTTCTGTATTTGGCGCAGATTTTTCTTTGCGAATTAAATCTCATCTGCATTCTTTGGTTTAAGTTTGTAAAATTATCGCTCGCTACAAAAGTGCATTCTTTAGCTATAGGTTAAGAAAAGTTTATTAAGCGATGATTCTTATATTATCATCAATAGTCGATTGGTTGAGCGATCGCATCAGAAGCAGTATTCGAGGGCAAGCATATTTTTTTGCTAAACACAGTTAATATATAAACGAATTAATCGGTTTTATTTGTTATCTATTTATTCTGTCGTTGCAAATTATTCTGAATAATTAGCTGTACTTTTGAAGAATATTAAACAGGCAAAAAGGCTAAAAATTTTAATAGTAAGAACCTTAATATTACTATATTTACTTAAGCAAAATATTCTTAAACATATTTTATGCCTAAACTTAAAATTGTATTTCTACTTATTATCTTAATTCTGATTTTACTAAGTGGCTGTACGCCTAGTAAAGGAAATAGTTGGACGCAAAAAATTTCACATCTCCTTGGTGATGATTATAGAATTACTTTATATTCTGGAGGAAATGCAGTTCGAGAATGGCAATTAAGAGACGGTATTGTTAATTATGAAAAAAATGATGATGGATGGTTCTTTTCTTGTAAAAAACATCTCGTTATCATTAGAGGTGAAGATTTAGTTATTGAACCATTAGCTTATTCTCAACAACAGGTTAAGAATGCCGTGCTTTGTAATTAACTTACATCTTGTACCTCGATCGCATCGCGAAAAAAACCGAATGGTGCAAGATACGAATTAACAGCCATACTCGCGGATTTTACTTAACTCAAACCAAGTGCAATCGCCAACTATTCCATCTGCGATCGATCCGCTACGCTGTTGCAAATCTTTGATAGCTTTTTCGGTAACAATATCAAAGTAGCCGGTAATTGCAGATTGGAAAAAACCCGACCATAAAAGCCTTTCCTGGATTTTTTCTACTAATTCACCTTCACTACCTTTTTGTAACAAAGGCATATCTACTGGGGCACCTTTATACAAACAATGCCAAGTATTTTCATCAACTATGCCGTCTTCAGTTAAAAACATCCAGTATTCAAAGCAGTTAACCGCAGATGTAGTTTGGGGTCCAAATATACCATCAATTTTACCAAAGTAGCACTGCCAATGCTTTAATAACTCTTGTAATTCACTTACTGCTTCGCCTGTATAACCTTGCTTCAATACAGGTTTATTGATAACGTGACTAATGCGATTGAAAATAGTAGTCATAATAGTTATAAGTTATTGCTGGTTTTATGTCGAAAGCTGAAATTAACAAGATTTAATATTATTTGAAAAAGACCAATTTTGAAAAAGACTAATTGTAATATTTATTTTGATAGGGAAAGCTACAGAAGCGAGTTCGAGTATTCCGGATGGTGGCTAAAATATTTTTAGTAGAGAAAAATACCTATTTTTAGCTATTTGATTCGATCGTTTTTATTCCCCGCAAGACAATTATCCGATATTTTCAGATTACAGCTTTTTAGCTACCGGATATGAAAGCGTTGCTCTAAGTAGATGAAATAGCTATGATAATAAGTTTTTAACAATCATCCTTGATACTTGACTCTGAATTTTTCCCGTTCGCAGTTACGATAAAAGATAAGACTGCGTTTTTGGGCAACACCTACCATGACAGCTGACAATCATGATTCTGGTTTAATTGCGATCGCCAAACTTACACAACTTGCAGCAAGGAAACTGGCGGTTTTATCTACAGCGGCGAAAAATGAAGCTATTGAAGCGATCGCTGCTGCTTTAGAATCTGCACGAGATGAAATAATAATCGCAAATGTCGCCGATTGTGAAGCTGCTGCAAGTGAAGGAATTGCTAAGCCGCTTTATAAACGCTTGCAGTTGGACGAACATAAATTAAGAGATAATATCGCTGGGGTAAGGGATATAGGTAAACTAAACGATCCTGTTGGTAGCACTCAAATTCATCGTAAACTAGATACTGGTTTGGTTCTCAAACGTGTAAGTTGTCCTTTGGGGGTTTTAGGGGTAATTTTTGAAGCACGTCCGGAAGCAGCGATTCAAATAGCAACTCTAGCGATAAAATCGGGTAATGGTGTAATTCTCAAAGGTGGAAAAGAAGCGATTCGTTCTTGCGAAGCAATAGTTAAGGCTATTAAAAAAGGATTATCTCAAACTACAGTTCACCCCGATGCGGTACAGTTATTAACCACCAGAGAAGAAACTTTAGAACTTTTGAAGTTAGACAAATATGTAGATTTAATTATTCCCAGGGGTTCTAATTCTTTTGTGCAATTCGTGCAGCAAAACACCGCAATTCCAGTATTAGGACACGCCGACGGAATATGTCATCTTTATATTGATAAAGCCGCAGATATTGACAAAGCCGTGAATATTGCAGTGGATGCTAAAACTCATTATCCTGCGGCTTGCAATGCGATCGAAACATTGCTAGTTCATCAAGAGATTGCATCAATTCTACCGCAGGTTGCAGAAGCTTTACAAAAATTGAACGTTGAATTGAGGGGAGACGAAAAAACTCAAGAAATTTTAGCCAACATTGTACCAGCAACAGAAACAGACTGGGAAACAGAATACAGCGATTTAATTTTGTCAATCAAAATTGTTGATTCTTTAGAAGACGCGATCGCCCACATCAACGAATACGGTTCCAAACATACCGATGCAATTGTCACGCAAGATATGGAAGCAGCAGAGAATTTCTTATCCTTAGTAAATGCAGCCGGAGTTTATCATAATTGTTCCACCCGTTTTGCAGACGGTTTCCGCTACGGTTTTGGTGCAGAAGTAGGAATTAGTACCCAACAAATACCACCAAGAGGTCCCGTTGGTTTAGAAGGTTTGGTAACTTATAAATATAGAATGACAGGTAACGGTCATGTAGCGAGTAGTTACACTGGCGAAGATGCTAAGCCCTTTCTACACAAAGATTTAATATGATGGGCATTGGGCATTGGTAATTGGTAATTGAGAATAGTTAAAACCACCGGAGTTTTCTATCTCCCCATCTCCCCATCTCCCCCCTCCAAAAGAAAAAGGCGAAAAATAAGTGAAATTACACTTACTTCCCGCTCCAAACATCACCTTGAGCATATTTTCGATTGACAGACTTTGATAGTTATTTCAGCACCCTGACTTAAGCTAAGTAGACTTATTAATTTGAATAATAAATCAAAAAAAGTATTGCCTGTTGCCACTTTGGCAAAGCGATCTTAATTTAACGATAAAGAGTAGGTGTAGAAAGGATAGCGGGGTTTGATTGCGTGAAATACAGATGATACACAGGTGCTAGATTGCTATGTTTACCTTGTTGTTGGTTGTGTTATGGCGCGATCGCTAATTAACTGCTAACTGGTAACTGCTAACTGGTAACTGCTAACTGTTATTCCAGTGCTTTCAAAAGTGCTTGTAGTTTGAGTTGAATTTCGGCAAATTCTTTTTCTGGGTCGGAACCTGGTACAATACCGGCACCTGCATAAAGTAAAGATGATTCGGTGGAAGTATCGATAAGCGCCGAACGAATTCCGACGACAAATTCACAGTTACCGCTCGAATCTATCCAACCTAAAGGTGCGGCGTATAAACCCCTCTCGAAACTTTCGTAACGGCGAATTTCCTGGCAAGCAATATCGGGTGCAACTCCGGCTACTGCTGGTGTAGGATGCAGTTGAGCGACTATTTGTAAAGGATGCACGTTACGGGGAACTTTGGCGATAATTGGTGTCCACAAGTGCTGAATATTTGATAGTTGTCGCAATCTAGGGGCATAAACCTGGGGAAGTAAACCTAAACTGAACAACTTTTGAGTAATAAAATCAATTACTAAGGAATGCTCGTGTCTTTCTTTTTCACTGTTAAGTAAGCGATCGGCATTTTTCGCATCTTCTTCCGGCGTTTTACCTCTGGCTGCGCTTCCAGCTAAAGCATCGGTAGTTAACTTTTGATTATGAATTGCTATTAGCGTTTCTGGAGATGCACCGATAAAGTTTTGTCCTTTGCCGTTGCTTGTGGAAAAGATACAGCAGTTGGGATGTAGTTGTCGTAGATTATTTAATGATTTGAATAAGTTTAATGGAGTACTCGTTGTAATATTCAAAGCATCCGCTAAAACAATTTTACTATAGTGACCTTTACGAATATCTTCTAAAGCTGATAATACCGATCGCTTGAATTGACTGGGTTGACTAATTGAATTTTTAATAAATTGAGGTTTGGAATCATTTAAGCTGATAAAATCGTATTTTAAACTATTAATAGCCGTAATTTTCTGCCATAAACTTTGTAAAGATTTTTCTATATTTAATTCTGCATTAATCGCAATATTCGCTATTAACATACAGCGGTCATTTTGACGAGTTATTTGCCATTTGGGTAAAAAAATGGTAGCCGCAGGAAAAGGGTAATCTTGTTGGAGGTTTGTATCAAAAAAACTAAAGCTGCAAAAAAATAATGGTTTTGCGATCGCATGATTTACGTTGCAAAAATTAACTATTTTGCTTAAATAATATTTTACAAACTTTTCAGCTTGATTAAAACGCTCTTTACCTTCAACTTGAAATTTTGTTACCGCATCAATAGCAGCAATTGCTGATTTTTTGCTTGGGTTTTCCCAGTAAAAATTCAGCCGATTAGATGTGGATAGTTTCTGGAAGACAACCAGAGGATCTACCGAGTCAATATAAACAGCAATACTAGCTATTTGCGTGCAATTATTCTTAATACAATATGCTCGATTTTTTACCAGAAATTGGTATAGTTCCTTATTGTAAACAAAAAACTCGGCAGAACATGGTGAAACTGTCATGGATCTAAAAATAGTAAATTTTTTTGAAGTTCTCTTCCTAAAGCATCATGAAACGTGGTCGTATTTCTACAGGTAGCACATTCAGACGCTGTTTTACCAGAAGCGCGAAGGCAGGTTCATCAATGTTGATGGTAAAACCTCCTTAACTGCTTCGACTGTAGATTTTACAGGAGCTTTGCCCTAAATACAGCCCTGGTGGACAAGGGATGCACTAAGCAGGGTAAAACTGGTAAAGTAGACGCTCCGCGCGAATGCGCTTGCTACTTTGTGTCGGTAGAAAATTTGGCAATTTATTGATTGCGACTGATGACTACAAAGCTGATTTTATATCCCAACATAAAGTTATGGATGGCGGCGATCAAACCGCCGATGTATTGCGTTGCAATTATGCCGATTTGGGTAGGAACCGCTGTTGCTTTTGCCGAAACAAAAGTGCTTCATGCAGCTGTTTTTTGCACATTTTTAGCTGCTGCAATTTTGATTCTTGCCTGGGAAAATTTGAGTAATGATGTTTTTGATTCCGATACGGGAATTGACATTAATAAACATCATTCTCTCGTAAATTTGACGGGCAACAGACAATTAATATTATGGCTGGGAAATTGCTTTCTGAGTCTGGGATTGTTAGGAATATTCGCAATTAGTTGGTGGCAAAAAGACCTAACTTTAATTGGAATCATTTTACTGTGTTGCGGCTTAGGATATCTTTACCAAGGACCTCCTTTTCGTTTAGGATACCAAGGTTTAGGAGAAATACTTTGCTTTTTCGCCTTTGGTCCTTTGGGAGTCACCGCAGCATATTACAGTCAAACTCAAACTTGGTCTTTAATGAGTTTAGCTGCTTCAGTAATAGTTGGCATTACCACAACTTTAATATTATTTTGTTCCCACTTTCATCAAGTAAAAGATGACTTAGCCGCAGGTAAACTTTCACCTATTGTTCGTCTGGGAACTCAAAAAGGTTCTCAAGTTTTAAACTGGTTAACTGGCAGTATTTACGTACTGATATTAATATTTGTACTTTGCGGAATATTTCCCTTATGGACGCTGTTAAGCTTGTTTAGCCTGCCTTTTGCGCGGAAATTATCCAATCATGTCGGGCTAAATCACAATCAACCTGCTAAAGTTAGCAACTCCAAATTTATTGCGATCGCCATGCAATTTTGGTGTTGTTTGCTATTAGGTTTGGGGTTTGTTTTGTAAATAAATTGGGAATGGGAGGTGGGGAGATGGGGAGTACTTCGACAAGTCTTACAGTGAGCTACGTCGAACTGCTCAGTAACCTTTGGGGAGATGGGGAGTACTTCGACAAGTCTTACAGTGAGCTACGTCGAACTGCTCAGTAACCTTTGGGGAGAGGGGGAGAGGGGGTAGAGGAGGCAGGGGAGGCAGGGGAAGCAGAGGAGGCAGGGGAAGCAATTAATTATTTATTTTCTATTTTCTTCCTCCGCTTCCTCCGCTCCCTCCGCAATATCATCTCCTAACTCCTCACTGCTAGCTTTCAATCCAAAATCCAAAATCTAAAATCTAAAATTGTTGGATGGTGTACAAATTTGAATTTCGTGCTTATCGTCGAAAATTCGTCACTCCTTTAAATACGTCTCACGGTGTTTGGGAAAATCGTGATGGCGTTATTATTCGACTAAGCGATGAAACTGGGATTGGATGGGGAGAAATTGCTCCTATTAGTTGGTTTGGCTCGGAAACTATTGAGCAAGCGGTTTCATTTTGTCGCCAATTACCGAACAATATTGGTGATGAAACGATTTTCTCGATTCCCGATAAATTACCTGCTTGTCAGTTTGGGTTTGAGTCAGCGCGAGAAATGCTAAGAAATATTAATTCTGCTTCCCTGCTTCCAGAAAATTTTACCTGTAGCGGTTTATTGCCTGCTGGAAAAGCAGCTTTAACTCAATGGCGAAAACTCTGGGAGGATGGTTATCGTACTTTTAAATGGAAAATCGGTGTTTATCCCGTTGCTGAGGAAATATCTATTTTCGAGTCACTTGTTGAAGAATTACCAGTCACAAAACTGCGTCTGGATGCGAATGCTGGTTTGAGCGATCGCGAAGCTGAGATTTGGCTGCAAAAGTGCGACGATATCAATATAAATAATCATATTCATTCAAAAATCGAATTCATTGAACAACCGCTTTGTGTCGATCGCTTCTCAGAAATGTTGGAATTGAGTCGCCGTTACACCACGAAAATAGCTTTAGATGAATCTGTAGCCAATCTCAAACAACTTCAAAGCTGTTATCAAAAAGGTTGGCGAGAAATTTTTGTTATCAAAGCTGGTATAATTGGTTCCCCATCGCGTTTACGCCGATTTTGTCTAACTCATAAAATCGATACTGTATTTTCATCAGTTTTTGAAACCCGTATTGGCAGAGAAGCAGCATTATCATTAGCCGCAGAATTATCCCATCAAAACAGAGCAGTAGGTTTTGGTGTCGATCGCTTCTTTGCAGAAGATGAGCAAATTTGTCTGGGAAATTTATGGAAGAAAACTTTACATATTTCGTAAACAATCACTGTTTAATTTGCGAAAATAGCCATTTATTTACTAAATTAATTGAAAAGTTTGATTTAGATATAATCCAGTTTCAACAAAAACATTCTTTTCTACCTTCCATTATTTTAAACGAACGCGATCCCGTGCGTTTTTTAGCTGGCTTTCTCGCCGCTTGTCGAGCAAATTGTCCGGTATTTCTCTGCAATCCCGACTGGGGAAAACAAGAATGGCAGCAAGTATTTGATTTAGTTAAACCCGATATTATTTGGGGAATAGACAAGATTGATATTCCCCATGCCCCATGCCCAATACCCCATGCCCCACATATCATGATTCCTACGGGTGGCTCGTCGGGTAATATCAAATTTGCCGTTCATAGCTGGGATACTTTAACGGCTTCGGTACGGGGATTTAAAGAGTATTTTCAAGTAGATAAAATCAATTCTTTCTGTGTGTTGCCGCTGTATCATGTTAGCGGTTTAATGCAGTTTATGCGCTGTTTTATAACTGGTGGAAAGTTAGTAGTTTTACCTTTTAAAAAGTTGGAATTGGGTGAAAAATATAATATTAAAGACTTGAGTAATAATATTGATTTTTTTATATCTTTAGTGCCTACTCAGTTAGAACGTTTGTTGCAAAAATCAGATTTAACTGAATGGCTTGGCAAATTCCAAACCGTACTTTTAGGAGGTGCGCCAGCTTGGAATGAATTATTACAAAAAGCCAGATTACATTATATTAGATTAGCCCCTACCTACGGAATGACGGAAACTGCTTCTCAAATTGCTACCATGAAGCCCGAAGATTTTCTTAAAGGTAAAGTTGGTTGCGGCAAAATTCTACCTCATGCAAAAGTAGAAATTCTTGGCGAAAGAGAGAATTTACAAAGCGATCGCATCGGAAGTATTAATATAAAAGCCGAATCATTAGCTCTTGGCTATTATCCTCTTAATGGTGAAACACAAACTTGTTTGCAAATAGATGATTTAGCTTTTTTAGACGAACAAGGTTATTTAAATATTGTCGGCAGAAATAGCGACAAAATAATTACTGGTGGAGAAAACGTTTATCCCGCAGAAGTTGAAGCTGCAATTAGAGCAACCGGGATGGTGGCTGATGTTTGTGTAATTGGTGTAAGCGATCGCCATTGGGGACAAGTTGTAACGGCTATTTATGTAGAAAAATTAGGTATTTCAAATCGAGAAATTCAAATTATACTCAAAGAGAAAATTAGTAATTATAAAATTCCTAAAGTTTGGATTTCTGTTAATTCATTACCTCGTAATTCTCAAGGTAAAATTAATCGTCAAAAGCTTTATGAAATTGCTGATGGATACTCAGGATTACTTTATTACAAGTAGTCGATCGCATTAATTAAAGGGGTAACAAGGTTCGTAATAAGGACTTTAGTCCGGGTTCGTAGTAAGGACTTTAGTCCAGGTTTGTAGTAAGGACTTTAGTCCGGGTTTGTAGTAAGGACTTTAGTCCTCGATCCGGAGGGCTAAAGCCCTTACTACGAACCCTGTAAAAATTCCTTAACGCAACTTCTCCAAACACTTGACGATTTCTGCTGACAATCCTATCTTCTTTCTGCTTGCTGCATCAATACAAACATGACGAGTCATTGCTTTGGCAACCAACTTATCATTTATATAAATTTGATAATCAATTTCAAACTGCTCGACGCGGATTCTTAGAGGAGTTAAGCTAACAAATATTTTATCACCGCAATACATCGGACGCATAAAATCGACATCAGCATGAACAATTGGAAAAGCAATAGATGGATTTGTAAAAAATTGCTTAATATCAATTCCCAATGATTCTAAAGCCGCTTCGTAAGCCTCATGACATATAGTTAAAACATTCGCAAAGTAAACTACCCCAGCAGCATCGGTATCTCGAAAGCGAATTGTGCGATTGTAAGTAAAAGACATGGCAGGAGTTAGGAGTTAAGAAAATTCTACCCCCTCTTCCCCCTCTTCCCCCTCTTCCCCCTCTCTCCCATCCCCAATCCCCATTATCCCATTAATTGATAAATATCTTCAGAGTTTGGATTAAGATAAGGACGTTCTAAATCAATCGATTTTCGATCGAAGTGCTGGCGAATTATGTTTGCTTTTTCTTCGGGTGAATCAATGCTTTTTTCCCAAGCTTCAAATAAAGCATTAGCGATAATTTGACAGCGGTTTACGCCGAAACTTTGTTTGTTGAGAGGTTTTTCTATTGGTTGTTCGGCTAAACTCAATCCTGGTGCTATAAATTTGGTAAATAATGGTATTTCTGGTTGAAAATAAGCTTGATTTTCTGCGTAAATTTCTTTGAGCAATTCTTGTATAACCGGATAGTCTTGACGTTGAAAATTAAGTATCCCCGAATCATGGCGATCGCAACTTAAAGGATGATGGGGAACTTGGAATTTAAAGGATATTTCGGCGGCGTTTAAAATTGAAGTGAGGCTATCCATTAACGCGATCGCACCTGCTGGATTTAAGTTGAAAAAGATACTAATAATGTCTGAGTCATCCCAGGTATTTTGTAAATCGTGCTGCTGTTTTTTACCTGAGTTACCAATTGCTAAATAGAAGCCGTTATTTAAACGATTTTTTGGCAGTCGAATAGCAATTAAATCATCAACTTTACTATTATAAGCCTCTGGTTCTAAATAACTCTCTTCAACGTGTAATGTCAAACCATCTTTTGTTACAGCTAAACTTCCATCTGGTTCTTGTCGCAACACCCGCCAACCAGAATCTAAGTAACCCTTACCGTGATTATGTTCGTGGAGTTGATTGTAAAATTGCCAATCGATTTCAAATACGGAATTGTTTTCTAAATCTTGATGTAATAAAAGATTGGGATTACTAATATTTGCTGCGAATATACCCTTTAAGGAGTTGTTGTAATAAATACCGTACAAAAAGTTTCGCAACAGTAAAGTAAGATATTTATCCTGCAATGCTGTAGAACTTTGTTCGAGTGTTTCTGCCATTAAAGAAGGCAGACTAAAAGGCTGAGAATCCGGATGAATAATACAAAAGTTAGATTGGATTTGAATCTTACTAGCAATATCGAGAAAAGTATTTGATAGAGGATTTGTATAAGAAGCTATCATGATTATTTTTTTACAATGATGAACTACGGACTATAAATTATAGGTTATGAAAATTAAATGCAATCTACCGAAAAAAGAAAAGTTAACAGTAACCATTAATTACTGATTACTGTTAACTGATGACTATTAACTGTTAATTAACATCCACGCAGGCGGGTTTTTTCGTAATAAAGGGGAATTAAGTTATTTTCCCTTTCTGCCGCAGAAAATTTGGCAGATTTTACAAAAGGTTTAAGAATTTCTAGTTCTGATTTACCAAAAATTTCTATTACATATTCTGGGGTTCTAGTTAGGATGTTTTTGGCGAATTCTAGAGCGATTAAGCTAGAGTCAGGCAAGTTTTGCTGGCTGTTAATCCGATTCTGAATTTGATTTATCAACGCTAAACCGGCAAACTTGACAATCGACTGGATGAAATCTTTACGATACTCCAGAATCATTGGGAAAGCTTTGAGATAAGACTCAGTTAAAGCCAGCATCGAAGGCGCAAGAATCTCCAGCGGAATAGCCGCTAATTCCAGAGATTCCTCTAACTCCAAAGTGGAATCTACAACTAAGCTGGATAACCAAATACTCAAGTAACCTGCCAACAGAGTTCCCAAATCGTAAGCGGGATCGCCCCAAGCGCAGGCTTCCCAATCAATCATTTTTACTTCTGCATTATCCAAATGCTGCCAACGAGAATGTACTAAAACGTTTTCTAGTTTCAAATCGTTGTGAGTCAAACAGCAAGGATTCCATTCCGAGGCTAACTCTGCTATGGCAGATTCTAAAAAGTCGTAGTTCTGATAGCCAGTATAAAACGAAAGCCCCGTATTGCTAACTTTGCCAAAAATATCGGGTTCAAGAAAATCTATGCCCTGTGCCGGATTAAAATACTGATAGCGAATCTGCCCTGCTGGAGCAGTAGCCATAAAATCACGGCACTTTTGACGTTTAAAAGTCGCACGGTGGAGTGCTGCCAAAGTATTGCCGATGGAAGATGCTAATTCCGGCGGAAAATAGAGGTTATGCCTGTAATAGCTTTCCAATCCTTGGTATTCCCAAAGATAGTTACGCACGAGGATAGAGTTTTCCTCATCGTAATGTACTAATAACGGAGATAACGCTTTTATATTGCCGAGAATCGGAAAAGATTCAAGCATCTGGTGAAACAGCCATTCATTAAAGAATTCATGGGGGATACCATTAAACTCTGGGGCTGAGTTCTTGTTTGACCAAAAGCTTGCGATTATCTGCCAGAGTAACCAGTATATTTAAATTCTTGCGGCTACTACTGTGTGGCAAATCTGCATCGGCGGTTGCGCCATCTTCTGAGCTACTCAGATCCGCTTCTTGCAGATACTGGATAACGTTTTGAGAAGATAGTGAAAGTTTCATTTATGTCTTACTTCCTTAGATTCCTTTAAAAACAGCTTTTTTTGGTTTTGGCTTAAATTATGGCAGCATTCCCCAGCGAAGCCCCTTTTTTAGGGAATCTTAAAAAATACAATAACTACGCTTTAGTAATATCGTATTTCTCTGACAAATACCTGCCAAAATGCCAATTAACTCTTTACAATTGCTTTAAATTTCACTTTCTTTGCACGGTGAAATCTTTAATTTTTATTCAAATTTTTACTTACGCGAATATAGAAATTTGTGCTTTAACCTTTTAATGCCTGTTCTTGTTTCAGGATTACGTTTTTGAACAGCCAGCAGATTAACAAACATTAATATATTATCCAGTAAAACAGCTAACACTCACACAGTACAGCAGCTTTTACATCTTTTCCGGAAGAATCAATTTTTTTTCTTTATTCGTAGTCTAATAATTCCTTTGTCAAACTATCGACAATCATCTATACCCTATATTCTACGCAAAACCATCAACTATCGCCGATTACCTGTAGCGGTCTAATTGCGTATTATTCTCATTTTGCAACATTTCTACACAATATTTCTTTGTCAAAATGCTTGAGATTTAAAACTTTTATGATTATAGAAATTATTCTTAATAAGCAAAATAAAATTTCAGAAAAAGCCCTTTATTGCAGATATTCATCGATACGAAACATTTCTTTACATACTAAATATCTATAATTATTTGCAATAAGCATTTGGGAATTGGGCATTGGGCATTGTTAACTCCTAACTCCCAACTCCTAACTCTTAACTCCTAACTGCTAACTCCTAACTACTAACAACTCAAACAACATCACCGCTAAAGCCACGATACCCAGAATAACCATCAACCCTGCTGGCATGAATTTGCGTGTTTTGGCGAGTCTGACAGTAAAAACAACAATTAAAATGCTAGTGACAATAATTGCTAAAGTTAAACCCCAGCTTTGTGCCTGTAATTGCAGGTATGCAGCAATCAGCAATAATAAACCGCTAATTGTACCGCTAATTAAAGAAACTTTGCTACCCGCGCTTTTATAACCGATGATGCCACCGATAATTGATAAAATGCCGTATAAACTCGTAGCGATAATACTTTGCATTGTTAAAACCCGTGTCGATTTGCAGTTGTCCGTTTTCATAGACGGAAAATTAGTTGTATTCCGTCATTTCTTGGCAATATCCCTGTTCCCTGTCTTTAAACAAAATGAATAATCAAGCGATCGAATCGGTTCAGTTTCTCCAACGCCAAGCAGCTTCTCTTTTACTTTACCAATCTGTGTTTGAAGGGGAAACAGGCAAAGCTTTTCTTAACTTATTGCAAGCTATACGCTATCCCAACGCCGAAGCACGGGATTGTCTTCAAGCTTACGGCTATTTCTTCAAAACTTTGGCTGCGAAGAATCAAAATTGGGAAGAATATTTGATTTCTCAAATTTTGTCAAACGAAAATCCTTTTAGTAATCAATCCCAATTAGATTTAACTCCGGCTTTAATTGCAGCTGCGAAACACGATTTACAAGCTTTGCAGAATTTTCATGAATGCAGCGTTGCAACTCTTGGTGAATGGGTGCAGTCTGTAGCCCATCTACCGATTTTGCCGGTGGTATGGTATACGGAGCAACAAAAGATAGAACATACTCAGTTACCGCTTATAGAGAAATTACGCACTTTGCCAGATTGGACTGACGCTGTAGAAGATTTAACAGCATTTTATCGGCAATACGGTACGGGTATATTTGCCGAGTATAAAGCTTTTCGCTGGCAGCAGAATGAGTTTATCGCTATCCACAACCCCGATCCCGTGAAGCTGAATGAATTAATCAGCTATGAGTCTCCCAAAGAAATTTTAATCAAGAATACGGAATTTTTATTGTTAGGACAACCCGCACTGCACGTTTTACTTTACGGTAGTCGCGGTAGTGGTAAATCTTCTTTAGTCAAAGCTTTATTAAATGAATACTCCGATCGCAATTTACGTTTGATAGAAGTTACAAAATCTGAATTGAAGAACTTATCACAAATCGTGGAACACTTACGGAATAAACCACAAAAGTTTATTATTTTTGTTGATGACCTTTCCTTCGAGGAAGATGACGACGCTTTCAAAGCCCTCAAAGTAGTCTTAGAAGGAAGTTTAACAGCAAGACCATTAAATGTCGTAGTCTACGCAACTTCCAACCGTCGCCATTTGATTCGCGAGTTTTTTGCAGACGAACCGTTACCCAAAGATTCCGATGAAGTTAACGCTTGGGATACCCTACAGGAAAAGCTTTCATTTAGCGATCGCTTTGGTTTGACTTTAACTTTTGAACCCGCTTCTCAAAAAGCTTATTTACAAATCGTCCGACATTTGGTAAAACTATCTAACATCGACATTAGTACAGAAGAACTAGAATATCGAGCTTTACAATGGGCGACTCGTCATAACGGTCGTTCCGGAAGAACTGCAAGACAATTTGTAGATTTCTTGAAAGCTGAGAATACAATTAACCCTGTGCCGCGAGATGACTTAACGGAGGGAGCAGACAGCAGCGAGCAGGGGGAAGAAACTGGATTAGCAATTTTAGACCCAGATAATAATGAACAACAAAAATAACAGATAATCCCCATTCCTTATTTATTTAATTTATTTAAAAACTTTTTAGGTAGATATATTGACTTATTAACTATTCTTTTATACTCATATTTAAGTTGGACTAATAAAATAACTGCATCGGGGTGGGGACAATTTGAGTGTAAGCTTTGAGACATCGGTACCATATTTTGATAAATGAACTATGCTAAAAACAAGCAATATGCACGATATGGTCAGCAATCGATTTTTTATAGGTATAGTTGCCTTTGGGGTGAGCTTTGGTTTGACTTGGGTGGTCAAAGATTTCGGCAGTGCCTTTTTTACAGGATGCATGACTATACTTGCTACGTATACCGCGACATTCATTGTAGATAAAAGAGCAGATAAAAAACGTAAAAATCATGAATCGCTGGTAATAGATTCCTTTCACAAGCGAATCAAAGAGCTAGAAAACGTGCAACACGGTATGTCGTTAGAAATTAGTCAATTAGAAGCGACGCGCCGTGCTTTGCATATTGAATCGAATCAACTGCAAAATCAAGTTGGCGAAACCCGCAATCAAAGAGATTCACTCAACCGAGAATTAAGTACGTTTGCGCTTCAGAAAAAACAATTAGAAGCGGATGTCACCCATCTTAAGAATGAATTTAAAAATATAGAAACTAGGAGAGACGAAGCAAACAATTCATTTACAAATATTGCAGCAGAAAAGCGCCGTTTGGAGTTAAATTGTAGTGTATCAAAAGCTGAGATAACCCAGCTACACGCCCAAATAGGCGAACTTCTCCAGCAGAGGGAAGAATTAGATAATAATTTAACCTTACTCTCAAGACTGAAACCGCAGTTAGAAGAGAAACTATATGAATTGCGAGTGCAGCTTCAAGAATTAGAAAGTGAACTTATAAAGCAAAAAGAGCTATTGTCTCGTAGGAATAAGAAAGAAGAAAGGTTAGAAGAAAATTTAAAGTTATTAAAATCTCAGACAGCAGCAGAACAAATACTTTTAGAGCAGTTACAAGGGCAAATTTCATTACTCCAAGAAGAAAGAGACTTATTACAAAATCAAGTTTGGGAATTACTCCAACAATTAGAAAACCTGAATCCCCAGCCATCAGTTATCGAAACACAAGCGCTAGAAGAAACAGAAGAATTTCCTTTTAGCGATCTCATAGAAACTATTTCCATTGAACCGACGCAGACAACAGTAGAATCGGAAGAACTACCTTCATCTTGGACGGAATTACTGCAAAGCTTACCAAAACATGAAATCGAGGTATTAGAAGCGATCTTAAAGCAAGTTAAAGTTAACTCTGCAATTAAAAAAATAGCTGAAAAAAATATTACAATGCCAAATCTGTTAATTGATTCGATCAACGAACGCGCTCAAGATGCGATCGGCGAATTAATAATTTCAACAGCCAATGAAATACCCGAAATCTTTCCGGAATATCAACAGAATATTCAAAAAATGATTGCAATCTCTGAACAAGTAAAAAGCGAGCAGTCTTCTTCTAAATGATTTTTTTGTTTAACTAAAACGATGATACCGAGTTAACTAGCCGAAAAGAATAATTTTTTAGCGATCGTAGTGCCTTGCCCCTCACAACATACAATTATTTACTTTAATAATCAAACCGGATTAATATATATAATTTGTAAGAATTTGAAATCAAATCCAAAATCCAAAATCGCATGAAGCCAAAAATATCTAAAAAAGTATCTACAGCTTTGATAAACTCTTTGGGTGCGGGGGTAGTACCCAGAGTTGGATTGGAACATATAGCAGTAGGTAGAGAAAAAGAACTAAAAAGCCTTTTACAAAATATCGAAGATGTTGCCCAAGGAGTGGCAGCATTTAGGTTTGTAATTGGTAATTATGGTTCAGGTAAAAGCTTTATGCTACAACTTATACGCAATCAAGCGATGGAGTTGGGTTTTGTCGTTACCGATGCCGATTTATCTGATAAAAGGCGATTGGCAGGAACTAATAATGAAGGTTTGGCTACTTATCGAGAATTGATGAGTCGTCTTGCAACAAAAACTCGTCCTGATGGTGGTGCTTTTGTTTCCATTTTGGAAGGATGGATTAATAAAATTCAGCAGGAAGTAGCTAAAGATAGCGGAATGCGCCCCTTAGATGATGGTTTTGATGATACAGTCGAAACGAAGATTAGAGAAGTAGTTCAATATATCGAAGATTTAGTTCACGGTTTTGATTTTGGGAGCGTAATTGTTGCTTATTGGCGCGGATATCGTTCGGATGATGACGATTTAAAAAATGCAGCGTTGAGGTGGTTGCGGGGAGAATTTAACACGAAAACTGAAGCGAGGGCGGCTTTAGGAGTACGGGTAATTATTGATGATGAAAGTTGGTATGATTACGTTAAGTTATTAGCTAAATTTATTGCTGAAATTGGTTATAAAGGACTGTTGGTTTTGTTAGATGAAGCAGTGCATTTATATCAAATTTCACCTACAGTCAGTCGGGAGAAAAATTACAACAGACTGTTAGCAATTTTCAACGATACAATGCAGTGTAAAGCCGAACATCTTGGTGTTATTATTGGCGGCACGGTAAAGTTTTTAGAAGATCCAAATCGAGGTTTATTTTCCGATTCAGCTTGGCGAAGACGTACTAAAGAAAGTCGTTTTGTTGCCAAAGCAGGCGTGCAGGAATTCAACGGACCTGTAATGAAGTTAAATCCGTTGAGCGAATCAGAAATTTTGAATTTATTAGAGAAATTAGCCGATATTCACGCGCTTAATTACAATTACAAAAAAGCTTTAACTGCTAAAGATTTAAAAGAATTTGTCAGCGAGATTATTAACCGTTTGGGGGCTGAAGCTTTACTTACTCCCGGCGAAATTGTCCGCGATTTTATCAGCGTATTGAATATTTTGCATCAAAATCCGCAAATTACTTTGGACAAGATAATTCATGATTCGGAATTTCAACCTACCACAATAGATGGAAGTGCAGATGCTGATGATGATGTTGCCTCCTTTAGTTTGTAAATAGGGAGTAGGAAATAGGGAGTAGGAAATAGGGAGTAGGAAATAGGGAGTAGGAAATAGGGAGTAGGAAATAGGGAGTAGGGAATAGGGACTAGGAAATAGGGAGTAGGAAATAGGGAGTAGGGAATTCATATACTGACATCTTGGGGAATTCTCAATTCCGCTTAAAGAAACCCGGTAACAGTCCTGAAAGCGTAAATATCTCGTTGTGAAATTCTATTGAAACCGGCTTTGGGGAAACTGGTTCAAGATTTGAATATACCCGGTTTTTTTTAACTGGGTTTTTTTACCCGTGAACTTATTTCAAGTATTTTTTACAACAAAAATTCATCGTAACTTTGTTCGCTATAAACTTTATTTAGATTTATAGCAAAATAGGATTTTATTGTATAAATGAATAAATTTATATTAAATAATTCCAAAAATTGTAGTGGTTGGAAAAAATCAATCATCTTTATAGTGATTACCTCGATCGCCCACCTTGTTGCGTGCTTAAAGAAGAAAGAAAAAAACTTTGTTGACTCCTGTCAATGTAATTAAAACGATGTGGGTGTAAACTTTGACTTGGCATAAAAGGATTAAAGTCCAAAACTTAATACTTGTTACCAATGACAAATGCCCCATAGCTAATGCCCATTTTATAATTTGTAATCTCTATGCAACTTGTTCACGGCTTAAATTTTAGGAACCTGCGCGGAGATTTGTTTGGTGGTTTAACTGCTGCAATTGTTGCTTTACCTTTAGCACTAGCGTTTGGAGTTTCAGTTTCACCGGATGATGGTGCGATTATGGGGCTGTACGGTGCTGTTTTCATCGGTTTTTTTGCAGCCTTGTTTGGTGGAACTCCATCGCAAATTTCCGGTCCGACTGGTCCAATGACAGTAGTAATGGCAACGGTATTTAGTACTCTAACTAATAAAAATCCAGAGACGGGTTTGGCGATCGCCTTTACGGTGGTGATGATCGGAGGAGCATTTCAAATCCTTTTTGGAATATTACGTTTGGGCAAATATATCACCTTGATGCCTTACACCGTAATTTCCGGCTTTATGTCGGGGATTGGATTTATTATCTTATTTATAGAAATCGGACCGTTTTTCGGACATCCAGGTTCTGCAAATGTCATCGAATCGCTGCAAAAGTTTTCTGAATATGCAAATAATGCCAACCCGGTAGCAACTGGGTTAGCTATTTTAACGCTGATTATAGTATTTGGTTCTCCTGCAAAACTAAATCGAATTATTCCCGCACCTTTATTGGCGTTGGTGGTTTGTACGCTGATTTCCGTTTTTGTATTTCCCGATAGTAATATTCCAGTCATCGGCAAAATTCCCACAGGTTTACCTCAACTGCGATTACCGCGATTTGAACTAAGCCAAATGCGGGACATGGTAGGTTATGGTTTGATGTTGGGAACTTTAGGATCTATCGACTCGCTGTTAACTTCCTTAGTTGCGGACAATATTACTCGTACAACTCATGATTCCGATAAGGAATTAATCGGACAGGGAATCGGTAACTTAATCGCCGGTTTATTCGGGGGATTACCGGGTGCTGGTGCAACAATGCGAACCGTTGTCAACGTCCGTGCTGGCGGGAAAACTCCAATTTCGGGAATGGTTCACGCAATAGTATTGCTGGTAATTGTTCTGGGTGCGGGGAAATTAACAGAAAACATTCCGAATGCAGTTTTAGCAGGTATTTTAATCAAAGTTGGTATAGATATTATTGATTGGAGTTTCATCAAACGCGCTCATGTCATATCAATACCGGCAACTGCATTAATGTATGGAGTGTTATTTCTAACAGTTTTTGTTGATTTAATTACTGCTGTAGGGGTTGGAGTATTTTGTGCTAACTTATTAACTCTTAAACGTTTATCCGACTTTCAAGCCAAAGAAGTTCAAGCAGTAACAATTCCTAACGAAAATAATCACAAATTGCGTTTGAGTGTTGAAGAAGAACGGATTTTAAACCAAGCAGAAGGTCGGATTTTATTATTTCGTCTTGGTGGTCCGATGAGTTTTGGTGCAGCAAAAGCGATTTCGCAGCAAATGTCGATTGTAGAAGATTACGATGTTTTGATTTTGGAATTGAGCGAAGTACCTTATGTTGGTGTAACGGCAACTTTAGCTATAGAAAATATGGTCAAAGAAGCCTACGAAAATCGACGAGCAGTATATCTTGTCGGTGCTAGCGGCAAAGTAGAAAACAGATTACGAAAATTAAAAATCTTACGGCGAGTGCTAGAACAAAATCCAGTAGATACACGTTTGGAAGCTTTACATAAAGGGATGCTTCTTGTTAGTCAGCGTCAGATAAATTTGACTAATTTGTAATTTTTTTTTTAAATTTTGTTTACAAACAGATACCTAATGTAGAGACGTAGCAATGCTACGTCTTCATAGATTTAGTATTAAAACGCGAATATTCAATTTTATAAAGCCATATATAAAACATCAAATTTTTTTTAATTCGATCGCAGTTAATTTCGCATATAATCTTTATTAATAGCTGCATTTTCGATCTGGTTACGAAATAGATCCAGCATTGCAATAATTTCTATGTGCAACTCTATATACTCCTCTCGATCGGTTATGGAATATTCACCGTGGGCAATTTCGTTTCTTGTCTTTAAAAGCTTAGTGTCTATTAATACGGATTTTGTAGAGTAGGGTGAAAAATCAATTGCCAGAATATAAGTTATTTCTTTAAGAATTTCAGAAGAGAGGTTTGATGCAGTAGAAATTACATCTTTTGGTAGCTCGCATCTTTGATTTAATTCGTCTAAAAAAAAATCACAAACAGGTATATATAATGAAGGTTTATTTGTATCTTTTGCCTCATTAAGCCTTTCTTTCATTGCCAAAGCCAAAAAATTACTAGCAAGGTCTTTATAGCAAAGTTTTTGCATTCTCACATATTCCAAATAGGAATTTGCTGCTAATTTAACGAAACCTTCCCAATGAGCATAGAGAAGACATATCCCACTACGAATTAAGGCATTATGTTTAGAAAGAGAAAATTTAGTTTCTACCAATGATTTAATTTCTGAAAGCTCTTTTTTTCGCCAAATAAGCTCCTCAGATAGTTTATCACTTAGCTGTTCGGCAGTTCTAAGCTTCATTGGGGAGAAAATACCTCTCTACCAAGAGGAATAAGATGGCGTAAACGTCTTGCTGCATTTTTTCCTGCTCCCGACGATTCCTGATAAATTGAATTTGACCAAATACTTTTGACCTGAGAAATTATTTGCTTTTTTTGAGGTGGATTTTGATAGTGGTATCCAATTCCTAATGCTATTACTTCATATGCTGATAATAAAAAGCCTCCAAGAAATCTATCTTGTTCGGGTTTGTATCTCTTAAAGCTTTCGTCACCTAAAGATTCATTCAGAACATCAAATGTTCTTTTAAAAGCTTTTTCTATATGGCTATAATCTAATTTTTTATTCCGAGCCATTTCACGGATTCCCTCTGTAAGGAAAACGCTGACATCTCCCCTCAACTGTTTAAGGCTTTCTTCCTCTTTATCAAAAAGAAGAATAAAACGTAAGACTAATTCCATATCATACTGCTCTTCATAAAGCTTATCGCTTAAAGCAATACAACTTATGAATGATTCATAATTAGCAAGTGAACGCATCAAATCATATAAATCTTTATTTAACATCAAAAGAATACAATTTCTTACTTCTTGAGGTGTAGCAATTGCTCCTCCTGTATTCAGTCTTTGGAATAGCTCATATTTAACCATTTCATCGCTTTCCTTCTCAACAATATTGACTGCAATTTTTGCTCGCTTAATCAATAAACGTTGTGCTTGGGAAAAGGAATTATCTTTATCATTTGGATCTTCCCATTTTTTGCCTTCTAAAGAAGGTAAGTAAGTGGTTTTTTGTAAAGTAACACGTGATTTATACTGTTCTGGATCTGCTGTTTTTAAAATACCCACGAATTCATATATAGTTGATAATCTTTGAACACCATCAACAACATCCCAAATACCATCATCTCTTTGGCTGACAAAAATTGGTGGAATTGGTATCCCCAACAAAATTGACTCTATAAAAGTTGATTTTTGATGGTCAGACCAACGGAAAAGCCGTTGAAATTCGGGATGAATATCAATTTCATCATTCTGATAAAGGCTAATCCACTCACCGATAGACATTGAATATCCATCTGTACGAATTTCTTGCCTTGTTTTGTCAATCTCTTCTTGCAGGGGCATGATTTAAACTGTTCTAAAATATTAGTTGTATAACTACTTTTTCTTGATAGTGATACTTAACTATTCTATCGCTAACCTTCATAAAGTTTAGCTGATAATCATTTTTGCAGATTGGTAATTATGTTCGATCGCATATCCTGCTTTAAGTCGTATTTACTAAGTTTCGCTTTATACTAGCTATTATAAATTTAGCGAAGGTTTATCGAGCAAACCGGGTTTCTAAAGTCTCACCGATAAATTAATTACTGCTATAACAGTTATATGTACTTGGAACAATTTAATAAAAGTTGGTATCGACTTATTTGTTGAGCAATGCGGTTTAAGTAATTTAACGAAGAAAACCTGTAGAAGTTTTTAATGTCGCAAAAAGTTACTTTGAGAAAAAATATGAAAAGTGACATATTAGGTTCCCGTTACTCTATTCAAGAACAACTTGGTAAGAAACCTGGAAGATATACGTATTTAGCGTTAGATAATCAAACTCAAGATTTAGTCGTCGTCAAGTTGCTGAAGCTCGATCGCGATTTTGAATGGGATAGCTTAAAACTGTTTGAAAGAGAAGCACAAATCCTGCAAAATCTATCTCATCCCGCAATTCCCCAATATCTCGATTTTTTTGAAGTTGATTCACCTGAAACTAAGGGTTTTACTTTAGTTCAAAGCTATATCGATGCAAAATCTCTGGAACAACAAGTCAAAACTGGACGCACTTTCGACGAAGCAGAGTTAAAAGAAATAGCCGAGAAAATTTTAAAAATATTAATTCATTTACACGAACTTAAACCCTCAATTATTCACCGAGATATCAAACCCAGCAATATTTTACTGACAAACCGTTCTGGAAATAGCGTTGGTGAAGTTTATTTAGTAGATTTCGGTTCGGTACAGAATATTACCGTTGTGGAAAATGGTACTTTAACCGTTGTCGGCACTTACGGTTATATGTCACCAGAACATTTTGGCGATCGCGCTGTTCCTACTTCCGATTTATACAGTTTGGGAGCAACTTTAATTTATCTGGCAACTGGAATGCATCCAGCAGATTTTCCGCAAAAAGATTTACAAATTCAGTTTGAAGATAAAACCCAATTAAGTCAGCATTTTACAAATTGGTTGAAAAAGGTATTAGAACCCAGTCAAGAAAAACGGTTTAGTTCGGCTCAAGTAGCTTTACAAGCATTGCAAAATCCAGAGACAGTTAATCTTAGTTTTGCGAATCATGTCGCAATTAAACCAATTGGGAGCAAAATTATATTAAACAAAAGTGCCGATAAATTAGAAATTATCAAGCCAGGAATGGGATGGACTCTTAATTCATTCGGAAAATTATTGGGTAATGTATTCATTAGTTGTTTTGGATTATATTTTGCAATACTTTTATGGAGTTTGCCGTTTATTAAGTGGTTGATGTTGCCATTTCTTATCTGCATAGTATTTCTTAATTGGGGAATTTTTTTGTTTTTCAGATTTGGTAAAACTCGATTAGTTATAGATAAAAAGATTCATTTAACTTACAAAATGTTTGGTATCAAATATCGATTACCCCACACATCTTTACGCGAAAATATAAACAAGCTCGAATATAATAATTCTTTTATTCAGGAAAACAAAAGTTCATTAGAAAGAATTTCATACAATTATTTTTCCCAAATAATCGTTATTTGGGCGGGGAACGAACAATATCAACTTATCGGAATGACTCCACCCGAACTGGATTGGCTATTAAAAGAACTTAGCGAATTTTTAGAATTACCCGTTCAACATCGAATAATACCTTTAGTTAAATCAAATTAATCAATGAATACTGAATAGTTTTCTAAACCACATTCCGTTAAAAGGCTTGTGCTGTAACAATCCACACTTTTTCTGAACGAGGTAAAATTAGAAGCAGGGTTAAAGACTGTGGATCTGTATAAATAAATATGAAAAGTGACATATTAGGTTCGCGTTACTCTATTCAAGAGCAACTTGGCAAAAAACCTGGAAGATATACGTATTTAGCGTTAGACGAAGAAACTCAAGATTTAGTCGTCGTCAAATTGCTGAAGCTCGATCGCGATTTTGAATGGGATAGCTTAAAACTGTTTGAACGAGAAGCGCTAATCTTACAAAATCTCTCTCATCCTGCAATTCCGGAATATCTCGATTACTTTGACGTTGATTCACCTGAAAGTAAGGGTTTTGCTTTAGTTCAAAGCTATATTGATGCTAAATCTTTAGAAGAACAAGTTTCAAATGGACGCACTTTCGACGAAGCAGAGTTAAAAGAAATAGCCGAAAAGATTTTAAATATCTTAATTCATTTACACGATCGCAAACCTGCAATTATTCACCGAGATATCAAACCCAGCAATATTTTACTGACAAACCGTTCTGGAAATAGCGTTGGTGAAGTGTATTTAGTAGATTTCGGTTCGGTACAGAATATTACCGTTGTGGAAAATGGTACTTTGACTGTTGTCGGCACTTACGGTTATATGTCACCAGAACATTTCGGTGGACGTGCTGTGACTACTTCCGACTTATATAGTCTGGGAGCAACTTTAATTTATCTGACAACTGGAATGCATCCAGCAGATTTACCTCAAAAAAATTTACAAATTCAGTTTGAAGATAAAACGCAGTTAAGTCGGCATTTTACTAGTTGGTTGAAAAAGGTATTGGAACCGAGTCAAGAAAAACGGTTTAATTCGGCTCAAGTAGCTTTAGAAGCTTTGCAAAATCCCGAACAGATGAATATTAGTGTCGGTAATTATTTCGCGATTAAACCAGCTGATAGCAAAGTTTCCTTAAAGAAAACTGCTGAGAAAATAGAAATTATCAAACCAGGAACAGGATGGGTTTTTAATTCGTTAGCAAAATTAGTAAATAATCTCTTTTCTACTTTTTTTGGACTATGTTTACTCATGGTTTTTAGAAACTTTCCGTTGGTCGGCTGGCTTATTTCGTTAACAATTTTATCCTTCGGCGCTGTTCTATGGGTAGATTTTATATTTGAGATGTTTGGGAAAACTCGATTATTTATAAACCAAAAGACAATTTCTTTGTGCTATGAACTTTTTGGTATAAAATACCGTAAAAATAAACCATCTCCTCGCGAAAATATAATTAAATTAGAATATACTGATTCTTTTTTCCAAGGACAAGAAAGTTCCAAAGGTCATATTTCATATAAAGAATTTGCACCAGCAGTGATTATTTGGGCTGGAAATAAATCATATAAATTGACCGGAATAACTCAACCAGAATTAGATTGGCTAGTTAAAGAACTTAGCGATTATTTAGAATTACCTTTTCAACGTCGGGTAGTACCTGTAATTAAATCTAATTAATTTACTTTCAAAATTCAATCACCCTACTTTGCTAACAACATCGGGATTTTTTGCTAAACGCCCATCTTCCATATATATAATCCTGTCGGCAATATCAAGAATGCGGTTATCGTGAGTAACCAGCAAAATGGTGCAGCCTTTCTCTTTCGCAAGACTCTGCATCAACTCCACCACATCACGACCAGATTTTTTATCTAATGCTGCGGTAGGTTCATCAGCAAGAACTATTTTAGGTTCCGCAACCAAAGCACGTGCGATCGCCACCCTCTGCTTTTGTCCCCCCGATAGGTCATCTGGGTAATAATTTACACGTTCGCCCAATCCAACCGCTTCCAGCATTTCAATCGAGCGGCAAATCATTTGTGCTGTAGAAATACTTTTGTGTACTTCCAAACCCATCCTGACATTTTGCAAAGCCGTTAAACTGCCGTGTAGATTATGTGCTTGGAAGATGTAACCATTACTGCGTCTAGCTTGCGTCAACTTACCCGCACTAGCACCAATAAGTTCTTCACCCAACACTTTTAAGCTACCAGATTGTGGCGATCGCAAACCACCAGCCAAAGTTAACAAAGTCGTTTTACCAGAACCAGAAGGTCCCGTCATAATGATAATTTCACCAGCATTTATTTCCAAGTTGACATCAAATAATACCTGCTTGCGGAGCTTACCCTTACCAAAAAAATGGTCGAGATTTTGAATAGAAATTACAGAAGACATAAGAATAGTTAGGAGTTAAGAATTAAGAATTACTCCCTTCCCGGCTTTATGATTACCAAATGAGTGAGAGGGGGTAGAGGGGGGAGAAATTTTATAGGTAATCGGATAAGCGGGAAGAAAGTAAAGTAAGGAATTAGGAGTTAGGAATTAAAAGTTCCGTAGTGTTCACTGCTCACTGCTCACTGCTCACTGTTAACTGTTCACTGCTCACTGTCAAAACATATCCGCTGGATCTGCTGACTGGACTTTTCGAGTTGCGATCGCTCCAGAAATGGCACACATAATTACAGTCAAAATAAACACGGTAATTGCTCTTCCTACAGTCATGGCGATCGGTAGATTTGTGGCTTTTTTTGTTAATTGATAAAGTCCTAAAGGTACTACTGAACCCGGAATAAAACCTAATATTGCTAAAATCAAAGCTTCTTCAAATACCACACCTAATAAATAGAAATTGCGATAACCCATTGCTTTAAATGTGGCGTATTCTTTCATATGAGCGTTAACATCAGTAGAAAGAACTTGATAAACAATAATTACCCCTACAATAAATCCCATTGCCGTACCCAAACCAAAGATAAAGCCGACGGGAGATTCTCTTGACCAAAAGTCCATTTCAAATTGAATAAATTCTTCGTGGGTAAGAACTTGGATATCGTCAAAATCTTTAAATCTATATTTTAAATCTCTTGCAACTTCTACAGCATCATAGCCTTGTTCAACATTAATCAAAGCTAAATTAATGCTGCTGGCTTGCCGTTTACCAAATATCCTTAAAAAATTATCTCCGCTAGTAATTAAATTACCATCAGCACCAAAGGAAGTTCCTAAAAAGAATAGTCCTCTAATATTTACAGTACGCCCTTCAATTTCCGTATTAACAGTTTTACCTTCTTCAACTTGTTTTATAACTTCGCCATATTGCCCCTTAGTACCTGTATCAAACAAAAAAGAATCAGGTAGTTTGAGCAATTGTGATTGTTGCTTTAATTCGGGCAAATCTAAAGGTGGTCGATCGGGTTCAATTCCTAAAACTTGAATTGAAGTCTCTTGCTGAGTTTGGGGATTCTTCCATTTCACAACATTGACATACATCGGTTGCGCCGATTTCACCCCAGTTATGTCCTTAGCTTGATACATTCTTCGTCGAGAAAATGTAGATAGACTCTGCATATTCTTAGCTTTGGGGCTAATCAACACAATATCTGCATTTAAAGAGCGATTCAGCTTGGTATTGCTATTAAATAAAGCCCCTTGAAAGCCAAGCTGCATAAACATCAAAACATCAGCAAAAGCAATACCCGAAATCGCCACTAATAAGCGACCTTTTTCATGACTTAATTGCAGCCATCCCAAAGGAGTTCGCCGCCGTAACCGTTCAATAAACCCAACCATAGTATCAATTTGTTAGTTGTTAGTTGTTAGTTGTTAGTTGTTAGTTGTTAGTTGTTCACCGCTCACTGATAACTGTTCACTGATAACTGTTCACTGATAACTGCTCACTGATAACTGTTCACTGATAACTGTTCACTGATAACTGTTCACTGATAACTGATCACTGATAACTGATTTCCACTTCAATTTGTAAATTAGTAAACTTGCTGGCTATCTCGCTAGATTTCTCATCCAAATTGATGCGAACTTCTACAACTTTTGCATCAATATTCTCGCTGGGGTCGGTATTTATTACGTTTTGACGACGTATTTTTGAACCAATCCATTCCACTTCTCCTTGTAATTCATTTGGTAAAGAACTACTGGTAATTTTTGCCTTTTGTCCGACTTTGATTTTACTAATATCTGTTTGATAAACTTCCGCGCTTGCATACATCTGACTGGTTTTTCCGATCTCGACAATCCCGTCACTTGAAACAACTTCCCCCGCACGGGTATGTATTTCCAACACCTCACCAGCTTGGGGACTCCGCACGTAAACTTGTTTTAATTTCTCCTTTGCCTGATTTACCGACGCTACAGCATCCCTAATTTCTGCTTCTGCTGCTTGTACATCTACAGGGCGCACTTCAGAAACGCTGTCTAATGTAGCTCTGGCTTCGCTAATTTGCTTGCTTCCGGTATTATTAATCCGTCTCAAAGCGGTTTCGGCTTCGCTGACTCGCTTAATTCCTGTCGCTTCAGTTCTTTTGAGTACCGCTGAAGCTTCACTTAATTGTTTCTGGGCTGTTTCCATTGCCAGACGTTTGCTATCAAAAACCGAAAGAGAAATAGCACCATCGTTGTATAGCTTCTGATAGCGTCGATATTCGGCTTCTGCGTTTCTCAATTCAGCCTCAATTCTCTCGATAGTTGCCTGTTGCGCGGCAATATCACCTTCTAACTGCGCTTTCAACCGAGTTACTGTATCAACTTGAGTCGCTCTGTCACCTTCCAATTGCGCTTCTAAACGGGCAATTGTCGCTTTTTGCGCTGCAATATCACCGCTTTTTGCTCCCGCTTTCACCTTGGCTAAATTAGCTTGAGCAATTTTTACCTGTTGTTCGGCTTTGGCAACATCAGCTTGCAGTCTGTCTTTGTTATCGAGAATTGCAATAATCTGCCCAGCCTTGATTTTGTCTCCTTCCTTAACCAACAGTTGCTCGACTCGACTTTCTTGGCTAGATGTCGGTGCGGACACCTTAACAATTTCTCCCTTGGGTTCTAAACTTCCCAAAGCAGTTACTCTAGTTATTTCGGGCACCCTAACTTGAGCTTCTTTAGCTGCATTCGATTCCGCTGTCTGAAATTGCCTGTAAACAGTCACACCACCAACACCAATTGTTGCGGCGATCGCCATTATCAATAGTTGCCGAGAACTGGGTTTAAACGAGAAACCATCACTATTTGCTGCTGTATCGCGCACCATTGGGTGCCTCCTGGATACGATAATAAAAATGAACTAAGCGGTTTAGCTATGTTTACAAACTAAACTGTATAGTACAATAATGTCAAGGGGTATCTAACTAAAGAATGAATTTCTCAAGAACCTAACCCCTAGCCCCTTCCCTGCAAGGGGAACAGGAAAGCAGGCTTGATTCTAAAGCCTTTCTCCTAATGGGGGAGAGGTTTGGAGAGGGGTTCTTTCCTATGCCCATTCCCAATGCGCTAACTTATGAAAGAAACACAATTACCAGAGAAAGCCGAAGTTATTCTTCGAGGAGCAATAAAAGAATTTTTAGTACATGGCTTTGCAGCTACAACAATGGATGGAGTTGCAGCCGCCGCCTCTGTATCTAAAACCACGGTATATAGTTATTTTCAGGATAAAGAAACTTTATTTTTAGCTTTAATCGAGCGATTGACGAAGCAGAAGTATGACAGGGTATTTAATCCCCAGAAAGCGCGATCGAGCAAAGAAGAAGTAAGCATTGTGCTGCGTCGTTTGGCAAACAGTATGTTAGAAGCGATGATGGGCGATGAAAAAGCGTTAGGATTATTACGGATAATTATCGGAGAGTCGGGGCGTTTCCCTCAATTAGCAAGGGCTTTCGTAACTACCTTTAAAAAATCGGCTTTACAGGATTTAACTCAATTCTTCGAGTCTCGCAAAGAATTAAATTTACCCGATGCAGAAGTCGCAGCCCGAATATACATGGGTACATTTATGCATTTTGTGATGACAAGCGAAGTGCTGCACGGCAAAGACATCATGCCAATCGAACGAGATCGGTTAATTGACAACTTGATTCACCTACTAACCAGCAATCAAAGCGTTTCAGCGACAAAACATAAATCCAATAGATGCAACCGCAGCGATTCAGGTAAATTTGAGCAAGATTATAAAACCGAGCAAAAACGCTTGCGCTCCATGAGACTTACAGATACAGCTTGGGAAAAATTAGCTTTAATTGCTGAAGAAAACCAACTTAGTCGCAGCGAAGTTATTGAAATGTTTGCACGAGGTGAAGGCAAATAAAGAACATCGAGTTCGTAGTAAGGGCTTCGGTTCCCTCTTCTCCGGAGCGAAGACGGCGCTTACTACAAACCTTATTGCCCATCAAAACTAACGAAATGAAGTACTAATAATTGATTGCATTAATTGCGACGGGTTCTACGCTCCGGATTCAACCCTAAATCTGGAGGGCTGAAGCCCTTACTACGAACCTTATTAATTCGGATCGATGATATGTATATACATGGCTAAAATTCAATTAAATCAAAATTGGCAATATGTATATACACGGTAGTAAATTTATAAATGTACCTTTAGAAATATCTCGCCGTATTGCTAATGGTAGATATATTTTATTTTAATCGCGAGCGATCGTAGGGAGGTGATAGTATGGCATCAAAATATTAAAACAGGGATAAATAAGATGCTTGCAAACGATTCTTTGCTCGGACTTGAAGATTCTACTATTGAAAATCGCGATCCTCTGACTGGTGGCATCAGTCTTAGTAATTTAGAGGGCGATCGCAACATATTAGAGGTAACAAGTATTGGAGAAGTTACCGTTCCCACCACCATTACTACAGTTGATTTAGGGATTCAAGTAGAAGCAGCAACTGCAACCGAAGCTCAACAGCAGGCGGCTCAACAGACAGCGGATGTAGTAGATGTCTTAGAAAATCTCGATGCCCAAGAACTTCAAACCACCTCCGTTCGATTGTTTCCCATCTATAGCTTTGAAGACGATACTAGAGAGCTAACTGGGTTTCAAGCTAGCAACACCCTTTCCTTTGAATTGCCAAACGAAGAAGCAGGAGCCGCGATCGATGCAGCTATTGGAGCAGGGGCAAATCTAGTACAAAACATTAGCTTTTCAGCCTCAGATGAAGCCTTGGGGCAGGCACGTTTGCAAGCACTTAGTCAAGCGGTTGAACAAGCTCAAATCGAGGCTCAAACTGTTTTTAATACATTAAATTTAGTTCCCCAACAAATTGTTGGCATCGAAATTTTGTCACTTGGTGCATCAAATCCGATTCCTCAACCCCTTCAACTTGAAGCAAGCCTTGCCAGAGATACAACAACCCCCATACTTGGCAGCGATCAAACAGTACAAGCAAGCGTTGCTCTGGACATTCTTTACAGCGAGCAGTGAGCAGTGAGCAGCGAGCAGTTAGCAGTGAGCAGTTAGCAGTTAGCAGTGAGCAGTTAGCAGTGAGCAGTTACCAGTTACCAGTGAGCAGTTACCAGTTAGCAGTTAGCAGCGAGCAGTTAGCAGTAACCAGTTAGCAGTAACCAGTTAGGAGTTAGCAGTAACCAGTTAGGAGTTAGCAGTGAGCAGTGAGCAGTAAGCAGTTAGGAGTTAGGAGTTAGGAGTTAGGAGTTAGGAGTTAGGAGTTAGGAGTTAGGAGTTAAGAATTTTAGATTTTAACAACGGATGCTTTTGTTTTGGATTAGATAGAAGTTAGTAGTGCGAGCGTCTCGCTCGCTATCTAACTACCCCCTCTCCCCCTCTACCCCCTCTACCCCCTCTACCCCCTCTACCCCCTCTACCCATCTCCCCATCTCCCTATCTCCCCCTCTCCCCATCTCCCTATCTCCCCCTCTACCCCCTCTACCCCCTCTCCCCCTATCCCCATCTCCCCATCTCCCCATCTCCCCATCTCCCCATCTCCCCATCTCCCCATCTCCCTATCTCCCCATCTCCCCATCCCCTTCACCACGGCAAACGGCTACCATCCCAAGAGAAAAACTCACCGCTATCTTCTGGCTTCAGGTTAGCGATAACACTCAGTAATTGATTGACAGTGCGATCGACGGGGAATAACTTTTCTGTAGGTACGTTACTTTGAAAGGGTTGGGAAAGGTTGGTATCTGTAGTACCTGGATGTAAGGTAACTACGATAGTTTTGGGGCATCTTCTGCTATATTCAATCGCCGTAGTTCGCATAAACATATTTAAAGCAGCTTTCGATGCTCGATAACCGTACCATCCACCCAAACGGTTATCGCCGATACTGCCTATCTTGGCAGAAATACAGGCAAAAATATTTTTCTCTTTATGTTTAAATAAAGGCTGTAGGTGTTTAGCTAATAAAATTCCACCGATACTATTTACCTGGAAATAGCGCATCAAATTTTCAGGATTGATTTGTCGCAGGCTTTTTTCGGGCTGCATTTCACCTTCATGTAAAATTCCCACGCAGTTAATTACTAAATGTAGCTTGTCTGTTTCCGTGCTTATCTTTTCCACTGCTGCGGATATTTGCGACTCTTGAGTAATATCCATTGGCAGACAAACTAACTTTTGGGAATATTCGCTTTGTAATGAAATTAATTCGCGATCGCGATCGCCATTGCGATAGGTAGCGTAAATTTTAGCAATATTATTATCTTGCAATAAAGCTTTGACAAAACCCAAACCAATCCCTTGACTAGCACCAACAATTAAAGCATTTGCGTTATTAATTTCTTCTATTAATGACATTATTTTGAACAGTTAGCAGTGAACAGTTAGCAGTGAACAGTTACCAGTTACCAGTTACCAGTTAAAAGTAGATAATTAGGAGATGATAGTTAATAATTAATAGTTAATAATTCTTCCCCCCATCCCCTTGTCTCCCCATCCCCTTGTCTCCCCATCCTAATCCTTATTCCAACATTGCACGCAAAAAGAGAAAACAGATACGACTCCTGCAAGTTCAATTGCTATTTGAAAAGGTGTGGGGCTTAAAGAAAAACCCCAAACTGTAATTAAAGTACCTGCGATAACAGTTGATATTCGGATAACTTCTTCTTTGATTTTTATCGCTAACCAAATAATTGTAAAGCCGATCGCTAAAAATAATATGTAAGTCATTCGATGTTAATTAAAAGCAAATTTTAGTTGTAGGTAATTAAAATAATCGTTTGAGTAGATTTTAAATTTACATCTATATATAAGTTTCTTTCTAAATTTTAGGCAATAGTTGAAATTTACCTAACTGGCAATTATGATTTTAGCTCTTAATCAGCAATGTGCGTCCTCAAAATTAAAAATAAACATTAAAATAAGGGCTTAAGCCCTTACTACAAACAAAAAACTAGAATGATGGTGTTACTTTTATATACCAATAATTTTATAGTTGATCCAAGCTTCCCAAAAAATGTATATTGATAGCATTCCTAAGAAAATACGCAGGACAAGACTTACAGTTGAATCTGGTAACTTTGGTAATGTTCGAGTACTTATTTGCGCTCCCAAAATACCGCCACAAGCTAAAACTATACCGGGAATAAACAAAATATTTCCTTTCAAAGTATGTCCGATACAGGCAACTAAAGCTGTGATGACGATAACACCAAGACTTGTCTGAATAGCGACTTTAATTTCTTCTTTTAAAAGCAACATTTGCATGGGTACCATAATTGTACCGCCACCCAAACCAAACAAACCTGCTAAAACTCCTGCCAATCCTCCAGTGCCAATTCTAGAAACTACAGGATTAAACAATACTACTTCTGTACTCTCTACTTCCACCGCAGCTAATTGTTTGCGTAAATCTATCAAATAAATGTTAGCAAGTAGGATAATGCCAAAAGTAAAAAGAATGATGTGGGGTGGAATTAAGTTAGCAAAATATACTCCTATGCCAGTAGTTAAAAAAGCCGGAATTCCTAAATAAATGATTTTTTTCCAATTCAAATAACCCATCAACCAATTCTGCACGCTTCCAGTAATTGCAGTAATCACAATAAAAAGACTGCTTGTGGCGATCGCCTGAACGGGTGTATAACCTAATGTAACCATCAACGGAATTGTGAGAATACCACCACCGATTCCCAGCAGCCCCGATATCATCCCGCTGATTAACCCTCCAACTGCCAAAATCAACCACACAAAATCAATCATAATTAAGTATTTTGTAAAATAAAATATTCTGTGAAAAATTGGGTAAAAATTTGAACTCATAAAAGTCTGCCGAAATAAAGCTAAAATAAACCTTTGACATGCAGACCTTTAACCTTGTACCGTTACCGGATGACTGACAACGGCTCCATAAAGCAATCCTTTGTCATTCCAAGGAACGCTTAAAGGCTGAGTGTTGCCTAAGTTGTCTGTAGCGCGAGCTTGCAAAGAATATTCCCCCGGAATTGGGTTCCAATCAACATCCCACCGCACCCATGCAAAGGGAAAATTAGGTTCCCGCAATCGCGCCATCTGCCAAGTTTTACCCTCATCTAAACTAACTTCCACCCGGACAATTTTTCCTTTACCAGACCAAGAACGTCCTCGCAACAGATAGCGTCCAGCCCTGAGTTTCCCTCCCCAAGCCAATTCAAACGCGCTCTTAACGTTTTGCGAAGTAATTAATTTACCTTTCTCTGGATAATCCGAGCCTCGGAGAAATGCTTGCTTGGCAATCCATTCGCTATATATAGGTGTAGAAGAAACTTCTATTTTTTCAATCCATTTAACATTCGCGTTTCCAGCCCAACCGGGGAATATTGCCCGACATGGGCTACCGTGATCTATGGGCAGAGGTTCGCCATTCATTGCATAGACAATCAGAGAATTATCCATTTTGGCTTTGGCAATTGGTACCACAAAGCTGTACTTAGATTTCGTTCCTTTTGAATCGAGGGAATCCACATCTGTACCTTGAATTAGCACATCCACGGCATTTTTATTCAGCCCAGCCCGCTCTAACAATAAGCCAAGCGGTACCCCCGTCCATTCAGCTACACCAATTGCACCCAGTCTCCAGCGGGTTCCAGAAAAAGGCTTGTTGTAAACTTCCTCAAAGAAAATTCGACCGTTAGCAGCACATTCGATCGCACTAGTCACCGAGATTGACGGCATCCCAACAATCTCATCGTAGGTAAACTCGCAGGGTTTATTAATACCCGTACCTTCAACTCGCAAACGCCAAGTAGACGGATCGAAAGCCGGGGGTTTACTGCGGTTATGAACGTAAAACCAGTCATTAGGAACTATATAACCGCGTCCATACATCGCTTCCCAGTTCATTTCCAAACTGCCACTGGTATGAGAAATATATCCTGGTGGCAATGGCTTAATTATCTTACTGCTGTTACTTTTGATGGTTCTTTGCTGACTTCGAGCAGATGCAGGTATAGCTAATCCCCCAAAGGCTGCTCCTCCGATACTGGCTAATATTTGCAGAAAACGCTGACGAGATAAACCATTATTTCGGCTTTTGTGCCAGATGTACTCATCAACCCGCGATCGCAGATAATCATCTTGGTCTAAGTTGTCATTACTCAAGCTATTATCCTCGATGTTTTTAATATTTTAAGGGAGTAGAGAGAGGGGGAGATGGGGTTCGGGGGTTCGGGGGAGATGGTAAGCCCAAAACGTGCGGAGGAACACGACCGTTGAGAGAAGTGGCGCAACCCGTTACTCTAACGAGTCGTGCCGCGCTGAACACGCGGAGCGTGCGGCGAGCGGGGGAGAGGGGGAGTACTTCGACAAGCTCAGTAACCTTTGGGGAGATGGGGGGACAAGGGGACAAGGAGATAAAAGAATTTTAACATGCAGACCTTTAACATGCAGACCTTTAACATGCAGACCTTAATTACTCCTAATTCTCTACCACCGTCCAAACACCTGTAGCTTCATCCTGTTTGTAAGAGGATAAATAGTGTTCGGCTTTGTTTCGAGCAATTTGTGAAATTGCATATAAAAAGCGATCGCAATCTTCAAAGGTGTTGTATACGGCGAAGCTTGCTCGAATAATGGTGGGAATATTGCGGGTAATTCCTCTCTCAACTTCCGCAGCAATTTCTAAGTCTCTTTCATCGGAAATATTTTTCAGCTTGCGGATATATTCATAGGTACAGAAAGCCCCTGCCCGGACTCCAATTCCGTATACAGTAGCTAAAATCTCTGCTACTAAACGTCCATCAAAGCCGTCAATATCAAAAGGAATCACGTGGGCAATGTCTTCACCCGTAATATGCACCTTGACACTCGGAATCTGTCGCAGTCTGGTAAACGTGTACTCAACCAAAGAATGCTCGTAATTAGCAATTCGCTTGCGTCCGAGTTTTTCGATAATATGAATTGCCTTAGCAATGGCGATCGCACCCATTGCATTAGGTGTACCGGGATCGTGCGCTCTTTCGGTATAAAAACGCTTAATTTCTAAGTTTCTGGTGATGTATGGTAAGTTACCACCGCCAATTTGGTAAGGATAGCAATCATCAAAAAATTCTTTCGACCCTAACAAAACCCCCGTTCCATAAGGAGCATACATTTTATGTCCTGAGAAAGCCACAAAATCTAAATGGCTTGGGTCATCATCCGGACGCATATCTACTTTTTCGTGCTGAATTAATTGACACACATCAGCAAACATTTTCACACCGTACCGATGTGCTAAAGCTGCCAATTCATAAATCGGTGGTCTGTATCCTGTAATTGTCGAAGCACCAGTCATCGTCAGCAACTTAATCCGCTCGGCTTCTGGCTTCTGTTGATGTGCCTTGAGGATATTTTCGATTTCAGCTAAATCGACGCTTCCGTCTGGTCGGGTTCTATATTGAACTACTTCGTCTCTAGTTACCCAAGGCAATAAGTTTGAAGAATGCTCGATGTCTGAAACTAGGATTTTACCAGGTCTTTTAGCCCAGAGTGTAGCTGCTCCATTAATGGCTTCGGTGGTGTTTTTGGAGAAAATTACATAGTTATTTGGGCTAGAACCAACAAAATCGCGGATAACGTCTCGACTGGAATCGTATTCTTGAGTAGTAATGATAGATTTTTGTCCAGAACCTCGATGTACGCTACCGTAGGAGTCTAGCTTGTCATCGATATACTGCTTGAGTTCTGCAAAAGGATTGGTTGTTGCACCGTTATCTAAGTTGACGTAATTAACATAATTTCCGTCTAGAGTCTTTACTCTAAAAAACAATGACTCTAAATTAAATAGCGGTCTAATTTCCCGTTCCCAAAAGTTATCAATATTATGATTGTGCGATGGCAACTTCACGGCTTCTTGCAACACTTTCTCATTCAACGCAAGGACTTCTGCCATTTTTATTACCTCATTAATGATTATTTTTCTGAAAAAATTAACTCTCAATACCTTTGACAAAAGTGCTATTCTAATATCCCTTCTATCTACGATGGTGTTTAACAGTACTTTGTCGCTAGTTGAATTCTTTGAGTATGTGATTATTTTTTAACAATTTACCAAAAGTTGTAACCGAAATTATATTGAATTATTCCTAAAGTATGTATTATTTAGAACATAGTAATTCAATATACTAAGTATTAATTAAGTTGTTTTTAATTTTTTCTGGAATTAAATAAATTAGCGGATAAAAAAATTGAGCAAAAGCAAGCTATTTTCACTAATTTAAGCAATTTTAGGGTGATAGTTCGGAATTTATCTCAAACATTTTAAATAAACTTATGATGAAGCAAGAAGATATTTTAAGTATATTTTCTTAATTATACAAATTAATAACGAACAAAAAATATTGCGTTTTTATACTTAATTGTATTCATTCCCTGACTTTATTTATCGCATAAATCGGTTTTTACCTGTGAAATAAAAACACCGAACAAGCTTAAAGCTTTAAAATATCTACTATTTGGCAGATGTTGGCAAGAGCATCTACCCAAAGTAATAAATAGAACATTTTGTGTCTATCAAAATAGATAGGTATTCAAATCTATCTTAAGGAGGTTGTAATTTTCCTATTTATTTTTGTGGAAATATTAATTAGTCACCTATATAGACTTTTAATCCAGATGATGTATGAGCGTGTTTCATACTTTCGATCGCCGATTTGGGTTCAGAGAAATTCGGAATGATTGAATCATTTTGAACTTTGTCTAAGCGCTTACTTAGTCTTATATTTAATAGATTTACAAAACTTAGATCGTAAATGTTATTCCTAAGACATTTTTGGGAAATATAAAACTAAATCACCTTAAATGATTCAGGACTCATACAAAAAAATGTGTCATTGCTACTGAAACGTTCTAGTGGAGAGAATTCCAAAATTGTGCTAGGTGACATTGCTTTCACTCAATGACGTAATTAGGTGATTCCTGTTGTATAAGTCCTATTGTTAAAAAAAAAGAGAAGACAAGTAATTATGACTAAGGATACAGTTACAGAAACTACAATTAATAATTTAAATGTTCCTTTAGAGCGTGAAGGATTTTTCGGCACCTTAGTTCGAGAACTATCTGGCACATTACAGGATTTGGTTGGCTTGGAAGAAGCTTCCGGGTTTATCAGCGTGGTAGGGCAAACTATGGGCAGAGAAATAGATAAAGAATATAAATCAGCCTTAAAAATATCCAATCTTTCCCGCGAGCAAATTGCTGAGGTTTTGGTTGACTTGAAAAAACGCATCAAGGGCGACTTTTATGTCATTGAGCAAAGCGATGAAAAGATTGTTTTTGGAAACCGTGTTTGTCCCTTTGGTGAAAAAGTTATCGATCGCCCGTCAATGTGCATGATGACTTCCAACGTTTTTGGTTCCATAGCTGCGGATAATCTCGGTTATGCCAAAGTCGAGTTGCAGGAAACTATTGCAAATGGTGATTCAGGATGTAGAGTTGTAGTTTATTTAAAATACACTGAAGAAGCGGAAGAAGCTGCTGGAAGAGAATATTTTAAAGGATAAAAGATACCTTTGATTAGAGAATAGGTAACAGGGAAGAAGAAATATTAGTAAAGGGTACTAAATAATCCAAGTTTTTGCTCGGCTGGACTATTTAGCATTATAAGAATATTAGTATAAATCGTTATGCTTTTACTGAATTAACTTTTAATGAAATGATTATTTGATTTGAATAAAACTACTTAATAATAGATAGAAATGTTAAGAGAAAAACCTTTAATAACTCCCGAACAGTTTGTTCAGCTTGCCCGTGTTTTGCCAGAACCGATGTTACTTATTGATGTGGAAGGAGAAATTTTAGCTACTAATAAGGCTGTAACCACAATATTGGGTTTAGCTAATAACAAACTACAGAATAAAATGCTTTTTGAGTTAGTTGCCGAGCCAGTAGATAAAGTGACTCAGTATTTGCAAGCTTGTTCGAGAAGTCGGCAGATGGTTTTTGGTTGTTTGTCTTTTTATCAGGATGATGGACAAACTTCAATTTGTTGTCGTTGTGAAGGCGCACTTATTCAACCTTCTTCTGATGAAGCTAAAATTATTTTACGTTTGAAAAATCGCTCTTTAGCAACCAACAATTTCCTCTTACTCAACAAGAAAATCGACGAATCGGTAGCAGAAATTGCCCTGCGACAATCAGAAGCTTTATTGCGGCAAAAAGCAAAAGATTTAGAAAAAACTCTTTACGAACTTAAAGGCACCCAGTCAAAACTAATTCAAAGCGAAAAAATGTCTGCTCTGGGTAAAATGGTTGCAGGTATAGCCCATGAAATTAATAATCCCGTTAGCTTTATTTATGGCAATATTGTTCCTGCAACTCTATACGCTCAAGATTTAATTAGAATTATTGAACTTTATCGAAAAAATTATCCTAACGCACCACGGGAAATAAAAGCAGAAATAGAAGCGGTTGAACTCGATTTCATTAAACAAGACTTTGTTCAACTGCTTGATTCAATGCAACATGGAACCGAAAGAATTAAAGAAATAGTTCTATCACTGCGGAATTTTTCCCGACTTGATGAAGCTGAGTTTAAAAAAGTAGATATCCATGAAGGTATTGATAGTACGCTACTTATTTTAAACAACCGCTTGAGGTTTAAACCGAATTATCCTGAAATTGAGGTAATTAAAGATTATTCTTTACTACCCAAAATTGATTGTTATGCGGGACAATTAAATCAAGTGTTTTTGAATATTTTGGTAAATGCGATCGAAGCATTAGAAGATGAATTCAGGAAAAATAAAACTTTTGTGCCTCAAATTCGGGTTTCTACAGAATTATCTGATAAAAATTTGATTACAATTCGTATTAGTAATAATGGTTCGGAAATTCCACTATCAATTCAGTCCAAAATATTTGACCCTTTTTTCACAACTAAAGAAGTTGGAAAAGGTACGGGATTGGGTTTATCTATTAGCTATCAAACTATAGTAGATAAACATCGCGGGAAGTTGTCTTGTGAATCATCACAACAAGGTACAGAATTTGCGATTGAAATTCCGATTTGTCAGGGTTGATTTTTTATCTATATTTTTAAGTTACCAAAAAAACCGAAAATGCTCCTGGTAGGCAATATTTTAAGTAATGAATTTAATTTAATTTATTTTGAATAGGTTCGTAGTAAGGGCTTAAGCCCTTTTTTTTAGGACTAAAGTCCTTACTACAAACCAAATTTGTATTTACTTTAAATATTTAAATCATCACAGCTTGTTTTCGCAAACTTTCAACTGTAGAAATAAAATGTTCTGCAACTTTATTGATTTCTTCAACTGTATTGAATCTTCCTATACCAAAACGCACGGAAGCATAAGCTAATTTTTCTGGATGACCTAATGCTGTCAAAACGTGAGAAGGTGCGGTACTTATTGACGAACAAGCAGAGCCAGAGGAAACTGCCATTACTGGCTGCAATCCTAACAGCAATGCCGAACCATCAACCCCTTCAATGCTAATATTTAAATTTCCCGATAATCTTTTATTAAGATGTCCGTTAAGATGAATTCCTTTTAATTGAGAAATCTGTTCCCATAAGCTTTGTCGGAGTTGAGTCAGAAATTCGTTTTCGGTGGCTTGATTTTGTAACGCAATTTCTACAGCTTTCCCAAATCCGACGATTTGCGGTGTATATAATGTGCCAGAACGCATCCCCCGTTCCTGTCCGCCACCGTGTAGCTGGGAAGCCAACGTTACTCTAGGATTGCGGCGACGCACGTATAAAGCACCGATACCTTTGGGACCGTAGACTTTATGTGCTGTTAATGACATTAAGTCAATATTCATCGCTTGTACGTCTAAGGGTATTTTACCAACTGCCTGAGCGCTATCTGAATGGAAAATGATTTTGCGTTCCCTACACATTGCACCAATTTCTGCGATCGGTTGCAAAACGCCGATTTCGTTATTAGCCGTCATTACTGAAACTAAAATAGTATCGTCGCGAAAGGCTTTTTCTAAGTCTTTGAGATTAATAATTCCATCTTTTTGTACGGGAAGAAAAGTAATTTCAAAGCCAAGAGTTTTTAAATAATTACAAGGATCTATGACTGCACTATGTTCTGTTTGTACGGTAATAATATGCTGCCCTTGGGAAAAATAAGCTTCTGCAACACCTTTAATAGCTAAATTATTTGCTTCGGTTGCACCACTCGTAAAAATGATTTCTTCGGGGCTTGCATTGATAGCTGCTGCAATAGTTTCTCGCGTTTTTTTTACCGCAGCTTCCGCTTCCCAACCGTAAATATGACCGATACTTGAAGCATTACCAAAGTGTTCGGTGAAGTAAGGTAGCATTGCATTCACTACTCTTTCATCAACGGGTGTTGTCGAGTGGCAATCTAGGTAGATGGGACGTTGCATGATGGGGGGATGGGGAGATAGGGAGATGGGGAGATGGGGAGATAGGGAGACAAGGGGACAAGGAGATAATTATTAACTTTTTGTTCCTAACTCTTAACTCCTAACTCCTCACTCCTCACTGTTCACTGTTCACTGTTCACTGATAATGCTACCGAGTTTCTTGAAAATACTCAAAACTTGATATAACTCGTTTACTCTTTTTGATAAAGTAAATTTATCAGATAAAGCATACAAGGGTCTTTCCTGCTTTTGTAATTTGAGAAATTGAAAATCTTCTCCATTCGTAACCAATCCAAATACAGGTTTTTCTTTATGGGGATTATTCAGCATATAAGTTAGTGCTTGGGGTATGGCTTCTAACAAAGAAAAACTCGCTTTTTTAGATTCAACTACTAATAACCATAATTGCTGTTGAACTACTAAAACATCTATTCTACCTCTGACAATTTCCTCATTATCTTTTACGGCAAGTTCGATAGATTTTTCAGTTGCTAAAAAGGGATTTGTGTAGAAACCTGCTAAATCCAATAAGGGGGATAAAACTACCATTTTCACAGCATTTTCTAAAAATGGTGGCTGCATCACCAAATGTAAAAAGTTAGCTTTGACTCTATCTAAAAATTGTTTTTCTAAATCAGTTATTTCAGGTAAATTTTGCAACCATTCGGGGAAAAATTCTTCAACTTCAGCTTTTTGTAATTGAAATTTTTCTTCTAGGTAAGCAAGATTAATATTTTGAGCTTGGATAATTTGAACCATACTTGATTAAAATAAGTTTAAAGCAAGCGATATTAATCATCATAGCGTAATAATTACTTATGAATAACTGTTGTTTTAGCTAACATATCGTGACAAGCTTGTTTTTTTGAAGTAAACATAATCATGATAAAACCAATCATTAAGATTAAAATAGAAATCAATTTACTCCAATATCTAATATTAGCTTGTTTAAAAGATATTTGTTGATTATTTAAATCGGTAACTTTAATACCTAAAATCAATTTCCCCAACGTCGCTTTTAATCTGGAACTTTCTAAAATCGTAAAATAAAACCAATTTAAACTCAAATTTATTATTATAGAAAATTTAACTATAGCTGATAGATTGGGAGCGAACAAAAATATAGTGCCGGAAAACCAACCCAATGTTCCGAACCATCCTCCGGCAATACTTTCCCCAATCAATTCAGCATTTAAACCAAGTGAAGAGCTTAAAACTCCAGTAATAAAAGTACCTATAATTAATAAAAAGATTAAATCAAGTTGATAAGCAAAAAATCTTCTAATAAGACTTGCATAATTAGAGTTTTCTGTAACACCATAATTACCTGGAAGAATAGTTGGTGGAATTCCAGATGGCTGATTAACTGGTTGATTAACTGGTTTTAAACTATTAATTTCTGTTAGCTTTTGGGAAATAACTTGAGTATTTTCTGGTCTTTGATTCGGAATATTTTCCATCATTTGGTCGAGAAGAGATGCAAATTCTGGTTTGACATCAAGCGTGGCTTCTTGCCATTTTAATTCACCAGTTTGTGCATTATAAAAATCCCCCGGCTCTCTTCCGGTAAGTAGAAAAACAAAAGTACGTCCTAAAGCAAAAAAATCTGATTGTTGAATTGCTTGTCCGTGCATTTGTTCGGAAGGGCTATAGCCAGCAGTAATAATTCCCGTAACTTGTCCTTGAACCTGCTTGGCAATATAAGTTTCCGTCACTTGTCGTGCGCTACCAAAATCAATCAATGCCAAACGACCATTTGGTCTTAACATAATATTTGATGGCTTGATATCGCGATGAAAAAAGTTTTGGCTGTGGACTTGTTGGAGAATACCAACAATCTCGCTTAACCATTCAATGGCTAATTTTTGATTTATAGGACGTTGCTCTCGCTGTCTGATATATTCCCACAAATCCAAACCTTCAATTTTTTCCATTATCAAACAATGAAGCGGTTGGGTACTACTTCTGGAAAAATAAACAAAATAGCTATCGGGTTCCACTTTGGGAATACCGGGATGATTCAACGACTTTAAAACCTCCGCTTCCCGTTGAAACAATTCCACAGCCTTGGGATGATTATTAATCAGCACTTTTAGCACCTTATTCGTATTGCTTCGTGCTTCATTAACCTCATAGGTTTTGCCAAAGCCACCACCGCCAAGTTCCTTCATTACCCGATAATGTCCTTCCAGCAGCAATTCCGAACCGCAGCCAAAACAGAATAGGATATTATCGGGATTTTCTGGCTTCTGACACAAGGGATTAATACAGAGGCTCATTTTTACGGATGGAGTTACAGTTTTACGTGCTAGTTTAACTCCACTCGGATGTCAAGCAAGAGTAAATTCGTAGAATAATTATGAGGAAATTGTGAAGAGGAGAGGGGGAGAGGGGAGATGGGGGGATGGGGGGATGGGGAGAGGGGGAGAGGGGCAGTTAGCAGTTGCAGATTCTATTACTGTTAACTGTTCACTGTTCACTGTTCATTAAATAAAACCCATTCATAGCCTTTTTTAAGCTTTGCTTTTCCTTGATTTTCGATAATACTACCATGAGCCACGATCGCTCTTTCAAAATCCCACTCAAGCACTTTTTGAATTGAATTTTTTACTTTTGCTTTTTCTCGCGTTGCTAATTTCTCTAATATCGAAGGCTCTAATTTTTTGTAACCTCCAATTACTCTCATAGTTAACTGAGTTGTTAAGGGAAAACTTTCATCAAAATGAAAAGCCGTATCCGTTAAAATCAAAGTTTGACTTTCTCGATGCAAAAAAACAATTTCGTTTAATGGTGAAAGTCCTTTTAAATCCAGAATTTTAAATCCTTCAAATAAAAAATATTCAATTTCATCTTCAGAGCCAATTTTACCGCAATCGAGGATTTTATCAAATTTGATATCTTGCCGCTTAAATTCCAAACCAGGAGCAGCGAAAATCTTTGCATCGGAATAAATAGATTTGAAATCAGATACAGAAAGATGATGGTAAAGATTAGGAGCAATTATAATATCAACCTTACCAACTTGATTGATTTGATTAATAGTTTCCTCATCTACCTTAATTGGAGAAATAACAACAACATCACCATTTTCAAGGCGAATCACAGTCATTCTCGTACCAACTTCTAAACCCCAATATTTTAATTTTTGTTCGGCAACCCAGATATTTGTATGGATTTTTTTCAACATAATTTTAATTTATAAGCAATTAGGGAACAAGGCAGGAACACAAAGGGACAAGGGGAGTTAGAAGTGATTTTAACCTTTGATATGCAGACCTTTAACCTTGAATTACTATTCGCTAAATCCAGATTACCGCGTTCTTGTCAGCAAGGGAATATCGATAGATATGAAACTTTACCCAAATCCTTCGCACAATGTAAGTGTTTGATAAACACTTTTTATACATAGGTATGTAAATAATAAGTCTATGCTAAAGACTGATGGCATCGTGTGTTAATACACTTAACATATACAAAACTTGTATTTAACGTAAATAATTTTACGCAGTTACTTGTTTTATCTAATACTATTATTTTAAAATTGGCATCAGGAAATATGAGAAATAAACCGAAATTAAGCGATAATCGCGATCGTAAATATCTCAAGCCAGTAAAAGCAGCAATAATAATTTTGATGCTTATATTCAGCTTCCAGTTTTCACACGCGATGGCGCAGAGTAGTAAATATGCTCCTGTAGACATTGATGGTAGACAACTTTTTCAAGTTGCTAGTACCGAGGGTTATACAGCTGAAGAAAGGGCTGAAATTATCAATAAAATCCTTCAAGAAGCAGTAGATTTAGAAAAAATACCGTCCGTAAAAGTTGAAAAAGGCAAAAATGATGCGAAAATTCTAATTGGTGAGAATCGGCGATTTACCGTCACCGAGAAGGATGCTGTTTCTGCTGAAAATCCGAATATACAAGCCGGAAATTGGGCAAGTATAATTCGTGAAACAGTTGAGAAAGCAAGAGAAGAAAGGAGCGAAGAGTTTATTAATCGTACATTAATTTTAAGTTTGATTCTTGTTGTGCTAACAATTGCACTTCATTGGGTTTTAGGAAGAGTATGGAAAATATCGCAGCGTAATGTGACTCCAATCGTAACTTCCGAGGATTCTTCCGACCAAAATCAACAGCAAAATAGCTTAAATCTATTGTTTAAAGGTACCCTATTTTTAGTGAGAACAGCACTTTGGGTAGGCACCACTCTTTATGTTACTAATTTATTTCCTGTAACGCGGCAATGGAGTTTTGATATTGCCGCCAGTATACGTTTTAGCCTGACTTCGCCAATTTTTAAAACCTTTGCAGTTACCGATATTTTAGTTTTAATTGGCTTATTTTTGGGCTTAATAGTACTTGCGGGTGCAGTTACTAATGTATTGCGATCGCGAATTTTGCGAGAACTGCGAATTAATCGGGGAGCGCAGGAAGTAATCGCAATTGTTTTTAAATATACTTTTATAGGAGTAGGTTCGGTTGTTCTTCTGCAAATTTTTGAAGTTGATTTAAGTTCTTTAGCAATCTTAGCTAGTGCCTTGGGTGTCGGTATTGGTTTCGGTTTTCAAGACATCGCGAAAAACTTTGGTAGCGGGCTTGTATTGTTATTTGAAAGACCAATTCAAGTAGGTGATTTTATTGAAGTGGCAAACTATATGGGAACTGTAGAAAGTATTGGTGCCCGTAGTGTAACGATTCGTACTTTAGACAGAGTTTCGATAATTGTACCAAACTCGCGTTTTTTAGAAGACGAAGTAATTAATTGGAGTCACCACAATCCGATTTCTCGAATTCACGTACCAGTAGGAGTTTCTTACAGTGCTGATGTAAAAATCGTCAAAAAAGCACTTTTAGAAGCAGGAAAAAATCATCCCGAAGTGCTTTCAGTTCCTCAACCCCAAGTATTGTTTACCGGATTTGGTGACAGTTCTTTAGATTTTGAACTATTAGTATGGATAGACGCACCCAGCCATCAAGTATCAATTAAAAGCGATATATGTTTCAGAATTGAAGCAAGTTTGAAAGAATATAATATTGAAATTCCATTCCCACAAAGAGACTTACATTTACGCACCGGAGAATTACCTGTCAAACTTTCAACAGAAATAGAACAAGCCTTATTACGAAATACTCAGGAAACAAACGGAAGAAATCGGGTATAGGTAATTGGGGCATAGGGCATTGAAACTAAGTTCTAACTAACCCTTATGCTTTATTATATTGTCCACAGCATTCTATTCTTACAAAAATATCTGTAGTGGGAGCATCTTGCTCCCTATTTCTGAAGATTCACAAATCATCTATTTTCAGAAATTCACAAATAATCTATTCTTACAGATCAACAAGATATTTTCAGAAATTTACAAATAATCTATTCTTACAGATCAGCAAGATATTTTCAGAAATTTACAAATAATCTATTCTTACAGATCAACAACATATTTTTAAAGATTCACAAATAATATTTTTATGAAATAGCGGGCAAGATGCCCGCACTACAAAAAATAAATCTGTATATAAAAAGATATCCCCAATCCCCGTGCCTAATATTAAATAGTCACTGGCGCTTCAATATAAATATTTGGTTCTTGCATGACAAACTCGATACCAAAATTATTCAATTTGTGAGAAACCTTTTCATTTGCTAAATTTAATAATTGTTTTTTCAACTCAAGAGAATTTTGGTTTGAACCTAAAAGAAAGAAGGTGATTCTAGCTCTCGTATGTTCTAGTTGTAAATCTTTGTCGATAGTAAGATCGATAGTTGACGCATCAATTTTATCAGAAACATCAGCGTTCGTTGTATGAGTTGAGTTGAAGTCTTCAAAAACTACTTTTGTGCTATCAGGTTGTACCCCAAAAAGTGATTCCATACTGTCTTCAACTACTTGTCTTACTAAAGCCTGCCCTTTATCAAGTAGCTTTTGATTAAAGTCAAGATATAGCAACACCATGACTTTTTTCCCACGGGTTACGTTTTCGATTTCTACATTGGCTAATATAGAATTAGGTACAATCATCAAAGTACTTTTACCAGAAGAACGAATTTTTGTAGAACGAAATCCGATAGATTCAACTCGTCCATAAATTTCGGCTCCGTAGCTACTTGATGCCGCTAAATGAATATATTCACCTGTAGTAAAAGGTCTATCTAAATATATAACAATAGTACCTAAAAATTGCTCTAAAGTTTTTTGGGCTGCAAAAGCAACTGCTAATCCACCAATTCCTAAACCAGTGATTAAACCGACTAAATTGAATTTATCGTTAGCAAAAACTAAAACAGCAATAAATCCTATAGTCAGATTAACGATAGTTTCAACAATTAATAGTAAATCGTCAGCCTGATAGCCCAATTTACGAATAATAGTAACACCATATGTTCTAATCAATTGCCGAAAAACACCGGAAGCTAAAAAAGCAATGCTGAGAATAACTGCTAATTGCACTACATTGCTTAAAAATTTATAAAAGCCTTCATACTGAGAAATTAAACCTAACGATAATAAAATTAAGATTGAAGTACCAGCCCATTTTAAGGCTTGACGGTTTGTATAGATTAATTTTTCATAGATATCAGTTACTTGTGGAGGCAAGAAACGGTTGACAGCTACTTTAATTAGTAAGGGAGTGTATCTTCCGATAAACAAAGAAGCGATAACGCATAAAACAAATATTTCTAAGTTACGAATATCTTCTCTTAATATAAACTCAAGTATTTGATTCATAATTTTCATAGTTAACTCTAGATTGTAACGGGCGCATCTACATAGATAGTTGGTTCTTCTATATTGAAATCGATACCGTATCCTTTCAACTTCTGATTAATAGTTTGTGTAGCTACTTCAAGTAACTGCCGACGCAATTCCATCGATACTTTACCAGTACCTAATATGAATAAGCTAACTTGAGCTTGAGTCTTTGGTTCGCTATTTTTATTTAAAGTTCTAAAATCTATGCGAGTACTGCGTGAATCAAGTCCAAAAATATCTTTTGTACTTGTTAAAACAACCTGTTCGATTAATGCTTGTTCTTTCGGTTCAATTTTACGAGTGAAATTCAAAGAAAGAATTGAAATTACCTTTTTAGCACCAGAAAAGTTTTCGATACTCATTTGGGTTAGAGAATTATTCGGAATTACTATTACCGTTCCTTTACCCGAAGTGCGAATTTTTGTAGAACGCCATCCAATAGATTCAACTCGCCCAAAAGTACCGTCTGGTAAACCAATATAGTCGTCAATATAAAACGGATGATCGACATATAATACAACACCACTGAGAAGTTGCTCTATTGTTGTTTTAGATGCGAAAGCAACTGCTACACCACCAATTCCTAAACTAGCTAGCAAGCTAAATATTTTTATATTATGAGTTTGAGCAAAGAAGATAATTCCGCCAAAAACAATTGCTAAGTTAGCTGTATACTTTCCTAAGTTTAGTAGTTCGCTATTAGCTTTACGACCGCTTTTTAAAGCAGACTCTAATATATAATCATCTATATATTTTCCAAATATTTTAATAATTAACCAGCAAGCTTCTATCGTTAAAATTAAACTAATAACAATTTCTATCGCTGGATAATCATCTAATACGGGAATAAATAAAGCAACAATCTCCAAAAATCCCAATCCGAAAGCAATTCCAATTAAATTTTTGTAAGGTTGTAATATTTTTTCAGCTTTCTCAGCAACTTCGGAAGAAATAAGCACGTTTAGGAAAAACTTAGCTATACGAGGAAAGACACAACCAGTAAAAAATGCGATAAAGCTAAGTATTCCAATCAACAATGTTAATTGCACTTTGGCACTCAAAAAAATATTGTTTGACAATAATTCCATCATCAAAAAACCTCCTGAATTATAAGTATAAAGTATTACAAAAATATTCCGGGTATCTAAAACAATTTAGATAATTGCGTCTCTACAATAACTATTTTCTCTGTTTCCTTATTTTAATTTACACTAAGCACTAAATAAGCTATTTCTATACTTCATGTTTTAAACGACATAAAATTATCTATTGCACAAAGCATTGCATCAGTATAGCGTAGTATTTAATACATTAGCCATAGATTACCCGGCTTAATACTACCTCACTGTAAATTATCTTCTATGTATAAAAGTTTTTTGTCTGCCAACTATATTACTTATAATTATATATACTGAAAATATTAATGCCCTTCAAGTTGATTCATACTTTTGCAAGTTAGCATCCAAGTAAATACTTTTAGTCATGTAATTGTCTTTTAGCAAGAGCTTATAAAAATAAACTAATTATAAATTATTATTTGGGTAATTTTAAAAAATTTTATTTTATGTCAAAAATAAATATACATTGATACAATTTCTCTAAAATGTAATTTATCTTACTCACCCAGATTATATTAAAACTATGAGCGATGCATATAACAGACTCGCGCCTTTTATCCAGGAATATATTTACAATAATAACTGGACTGAATTAAGATCGGTACAAGAAAAAGCTTGTGAAGTCATATTTGACACCGATGCTCATTTATTAGTAGCTGCCGGAACAGCTTCAGGTAAAACCGAAGCAGCTTTTTTACCAGTGTTAACACGGTTATACGAAAAACCTGCTAATACTGTAGGTGCTATTTATATCGGACCAATTAAAGCATTAATTAACGACCAATTTGAACGTCTTAACCACTTATTAAGAGAAGCAGATATTCCGGTTTACCATTGGCATGGAGATGTTTCTCAAACTAGAAAAAAGCAGCTTTTAAAAACTCCATCGGGTATTCTCCAAATTACACCTGAGTCATTAGAAAGTTTATTAATTAATAAGTATGAAGATTTAATTCGCCTTTTTGGTGATGTACGTTTTGTAGTCATCGATGAAATTCATGCTTTCATGGGTACAGAAAGAGGCTGTCAGATTCTTTGTCAGTTAGAAAGATTAGCAAATTTAACCAAAAATCAACACCGCAGAATCGGGTTATCGGCAACTTTAGGTGATTATTCTCTGGCAGAAGATTGGCTTAGCTCCGGTACCCAACGAACAGTTATTACACCGAAAATAGAGGCAGGAAAACGACAAATAAAATTAGCTTTAGAACACTTTTACGTTCCTGAAACTGATGAAAATGAAATTACCGATTGCGATCGATATATTTTTAACTTAAGTAAAGCTCGTAAATGTCTTATTTTTGCTAATAATAAATCGCAAACCGAATCTATTATTGCATCTTTACGTCAAATTGCGGCGAATCAAAAACAACCAGATATTTATCACGTTCATCATGGTAGTATATCGGCTTCTCTGCGCCAAACTGCGGAAAACGCCATGCGGGAACCCCATAAAAGTGCGGTAACTGCTGCAACATTGACTTTAGAAGTTGGTGTTGATATTGGTTATTTAGAGCGAGTCATTCAGTTAGAATCACCTAGTTCTGTAGCAAGTTTTTTACAACGTTTGGGACGCACGGGAAGAAGGGGCGAACCTGCCGATATGCGCTTTGTTTGTTCGGAGCAACCATCTTTAGAAGCACCACTTCCACAACAAATTCCTTGGCAACTTTTACAGTCTATTGCGATCGTTCAACTTTATTTAGAAGATAAATGGATTGAATCGATTGAACCAATAAAATATCCATTAAGTCTGCTTTATCATCAGACTATGAGTATCTTGGCAGCAATGAAAGAACTTTCGCCATCTGTTCTTGCTAAGAACGTATTAAATCTATCATCTTTTCAACATATATCTCAAGATGATTATAAATTATTGCTGCGCTATTTAGTTAGTATTGACCATATTAATAAAACTGAAACGGGTAAATTAATACTCGGTTTAGCAGGTGAAAAAATAGTCAAAAGATTTCAGTTTTACGCTGTTTTTCCTGAAACTTTGGAATTTAGTGTCAAGCATAATTCAACAGATATCGGTACCATTCTCACTGTACCTAATGTCGGCAGTCAATTTGGGTTAGCGGGGAAAACTTGGGAAGTTTTAGATATAGACTTTGCTAAAAAAACAATATTTGTCAAACAAGTTGAAGGTAAAGCCGGTATTTTTTGGCGTGGTGGTAGTGGAACAATTCACAGTAAAATATTGCAACGTATGCGTCGTGTTTTATCAGAAGATATAGAATATGCATATTTACAAACAAATGCTCAAAAGTGTTTAAAAGAAGCACGTCAATTAGCTTCAGATTTTGAGTTAGATAAACGCAATATAATAAAATTAGAAAAAGGTAAATGCTGTATTTTCCCTTGGATGGGTACGATCGCTTACAACACTTTACAGAGATTGTTAAATAATTTTAGTCGAGAGTCTTTAGAAATTAAATCTTTGGGGGGAGTTAATCCTTATTTTATCTTATTGAAATTAGGGAAAGGGAAGTTTGAACAATTAGAACCCGAAATTCTATCTTTGTGCGAACAACGTATTATTAACGAACATTTAGTTGCAGATGCAGAAGCGCCAGAAATCCAAAAATACGATAAGTTTATTCCTCACCCGCTGTTAAGAAAAGCTTTTGCAAGCGATTGTTTAAATATGGAAGAAGTTAGACAGCTAGTTGCACTTTGGTAGAAGAAGGGGGAGATGGGGAGATGGGGAGATGGGGTGACAAGGTGACAAGGGGACAAGGTGACAAGGGGACAAGGAGAAATCTAAAATTTTATAACTCCTCACTCCTAACTCCTAACTGCTAACTTAAAATTCTATAATTCCCTACTCCCTATTTCCATGTACGATTATGTAATTATTGGTGCGGGTTCCGCTGGTTGCGTATTAGCAAATCGTTTGACAGAAAATCCTCAAATTAAAGTACTACTTTTAGAAGCTGGGAACCCAGATAAATCTCCCAAAATTCATATTCCTGCGGGTTATGGAGATTTATTTAGAACTAAATATGATTGGGCTTACTACACGGAAAAACAATCTTATTTAAATAACCGTCAACTTTATTTTCCTCGTGGAAAGGTGTTGGGTGGAAGTAGTTCCATTAATGCCATGATTTATATTAGAGGTAATTCTGATGACTACGATAACTGGCATAATTTAGGTAATTTAGGATGGAGTGGTAAAGAAGTACTCGATTATTTTAAAAAAGCTGAAAACCAATCTAGAGTTATCGACGAATATCATGGTGTAAACGGACTTCTCAACGTTACCGATTTACGCGATCGCAATCCTCTATCTCACGTTTTTATCAAAGCAGCTACAGAATTTGGATTAACTTATAACGATGATTTTAATGGTAAACAACAAGAAGGAATCGGGTTTTATCAAGTAACTCAAAAAAATGGGCAACGTCATAGTGCTGCTACTGCTTATTTAAAGCCCGTGTTATCTAGAAAAAATTTAACTGTAAAAACTAATTCTCAAGTTACAAGTATATTATTTGCAGAAAAGCGCGTTGTTGGATTAATCTATGAAAATAAAAATGTAGAACACAAAGTTACAATTAATCGAGAAGTAATATTAAGCGCTGGGGCAATTAATTCTCCACAACTATTAATGCTTTCAGGAATTGGTTGCGCGAAACATCTAAAATCATTAAATATTCCGGTATTAGTCGATTTGCCCGGTGTTGGACAAAATTTGCAAGACCATTTATCTGTACCAATTGTATATAAATCTACAAAAAATATTACCCTAGCTAATCTCGAACATCCACAAAATATTCTAAAATATATATTTTTTAAAAAAGGTGCTTTAACATCAAATATAGCTGAAGCTGGGGGCTTTTTAAAAACCGTAAATAATTTAGATAAGGTTAATTTACAATTGCATTTTGTACCCGGTTGTTTAATCGATCGCGGCTTTAGCAAACGCAAACAACATGGATTCACTTTATGTCCGATTTTATATCCTCAAAGTAAAGGCAGCATTACATTAAGTTCAAAAAATCCTTTAAAACCGCCATTCATTCAACCTAATTATCTGGCAAATCCCCAAGATTTAAAAGTTTTATTATCAGGTGTCAAAATATCTCGTCAAATTTTGCGATCGCAAGCATTTCGTACATATAGAGGTGAAGAAATTATTCCCAGTTCCGAAATACAAACAAATGAGGAGATTTCTGCTTTTATTCGCAACACCACAGAAAGTTTATATCATCCAGTCGGAACTTGTAAAATGGGTAATGACTCGATGTCGGTGGTTAATTCAAAATTACAGGTTTATGGAGTCAAAGGATTAAGAGTAGTAGATGCTTCAATAATGCCTAATATTATTGGTGGTAATACCAATGCTCCCACAATTACGATCGCGGAAAAAGCTGCCGATACGATTAAATCAATTATCAAATCATAATTATATAGAGACGCAATCATATTACGTCCCTACAGCAAATTAATTAAGAACAAATTAACTAAGATTTAGCACCCATTTCTACCACAGCACTACGCATAAAATTAATGCGCTGTTCAAAATCCAATTCTTTGATGGAATTTGCAAAATCGTTTGTATTAGATGGTAATTTATAGTCATCAGGTACTTGAATAACGCTACCATCTTCCATCCCTTGAGCAAGCCTCAACCATACATCAAGCTTACCGCTAGAACTTAAAGATGTATATGAACTACTAATATCACTGCTAGCACCAGAAACAATATCCCGTTGTGCTTGTAGTTGTTCTTCCTTCGGCATTGCCTGGATTTGATCGAATAAAGCTTTAGCAGTTTGCTGTGCGGAATCTTGGTTAACGGGGTTCAAATTATCTTTGATATCTAAGTAACCATACCACAATAACGCTAGTTGAGTATCAGCATCAAAGCCGAGAAATTGTTCTACAGCTTTTCTATTTTTCTCTTCAGTTGTAAAAGTCATAAGTCGATAAATTGCTAAATAATTGCTTTCTCTTAATTTTTAATCAATTATTAGCCTTAAATTAACCCTGCTTCCGACATAAATAGGTATTATGACCTAAGACAGATGCAAAGTATATATTCTAACCAAAGTAACAGTTACAAGTATGAATTATTACCATTGCTTGAGTTATTAGATTTCAATCGAAATTTAGCAAAAAAATATTTAGCTAGAGAATTATTAAATAATTTCATTCATAAGAGAGAACAGGTTATTTGATATACTGCTGCTAAAGCCTGAATTTGATACGCTAAGACTATTGGTGTAATGAGATATCTTACTTTATGCACTGGTTATTGACTGGACCATTGACTGTAGAGAAATTAACAGTTCGGATTCAAGATTTGCCAGCATCGTTAAAAGGTATCCGCATAGTGCAAATAACAGATTTTCACTATGACGGCTTACGTTTATCAGAAAAACTGTTAGAAAAAGCGATAATTGCCAGCAATGAAGCCGAACCCGATCTAGTTGTTCTGACTGGTGATTATGTAACTGACGATCCCCGTCCAATTAATCAACTAGTACTTCGTCTCAAGCATTTACAAAGTCGTTGCGGTACTTATGCAGTACTTGGCAATCATGATATACATTACCCCCATTCAAAAGCAGAAATTATCTCAGCTTTTACCACAGTTGGAATTAAAGTACTTGAAAACAAGATAGCTTATCCATTCGGAAAAGAATTACCATTAGTAGGACTTGCGGAATATTGGTCTGCTGATTTTCATCCAGAATTAGTGATGAACAATTTGGACGCAGCAACACCGCGCCTAGTTTTATCCCACAATCCCGATACTGCCCATATATTGCGAAAATGGCGGGTAGACTTACAATTATCCGGTCATACTCATGGTGGTCATATTGTAATCCCCGGTATGGGTCCTGCGATCGCAACTTATAGCAATATAGTTCGCAGCATACCCAGAAAATTACGCCGTCGGATGCCACTTGTAAAAACAGAATTTTTCAATGTAGTCAGAAATTGGCAATGGGCAAAGGGATTTCATCAAATTGGAAGCAATAAACTTTATGTAAACCGAGGCTTAGGTACTTATTTCCCCGGCAGGTTTTTTTGTAATCCAGAAGTCACTGTTATTACCTTGGAATGAAGAGATGGGGTTCGGGGGAAGAGGGGGAAGAAGGGGAAGAGGGGGAAGAATTAACTCCTAACTCCTAACTCCTAACTCATAACTCCTAACTGATAACTGCTAACTGCTAACTGCTAACTGTCCAAAGTGATAGACTAAAAGCGCTGGTACAAAAAGCAATTTTAGCCCTATGCATTGGTTGTTAACTGGTCCTTTAAGTGTAGAAAAACTCACAGTTAAAATAGAGGGTTTACCAGCATCTACTATCGGTACTCGAATAGTGCAGCTTTCAGATTTGCACTACGACGGCTTCAGGTTATCGTCAGAAATGTTAGAACAAGCCATTATTGCCAGCAATAAAGCTGAACCGGATTTGGTTGTTTTAACTGGTGATTACATAACTGACGATCCCGCACCAATATATAAGCTAGTCAAAAGACTTAAGAATTTACAATCTCGCGCTGGGATATATGCCGTACTTGGCAATCATGATATATGTTATCGCACCGCGAAAGCAGAAGTAACAGCAGCGCTGACAAGTATTGATATTAAAGTTCTTTGGAATGAAATTGCTTATCCTTTAGGAAAAGATTTACCATTAGTAGGATTCGCCGATTATTGGTCAAAAGAATTTAAGCCTGCATCGGTAATGGATCGGTTAGACGATGCCACACCGCGTATTGTTTTATCACATAATCCCGATACCGCCCAAATATTGCAACAATGGCGAGTCGATTTGCAACTATCCGGGCATTCCCACGGCGGACAAATTGTATTACCCGATATTGGTCCTTTAATAGCCTATTACAAAGAGCTTGCTAACATTATTCCTAAAGATGTGCGGCGATTAATCCCATTTTTACGACCAGATTACATAAAAGTTCTCCAGCATTGGGAATGGGCGCAAGGATTTCACAAAGTCGGAAAAAATCAGCTATACGTCAATCGCGGTTTGGGAACTTATTTACCAGGGCGCTTCTTTTGTCCCCCGGAAGTGACTGTGATTACTTTGGAATGAGGGGAGATGGGGAGATGGGGAGATGGGGAGATGGGGAGATGGGGAGATGGGGAGACAAGGCGACAAGAAAAAGTTTGGAGTTTGGAATTATCACACCTTTAACCTTTAACCTTTAACCTTTAACCTTTGACCTTTAACCTTTGACCTTTGACCTTTGACCTTTAACCTTTAACCTTTGACCTTTGACCTTTAACCTTCAAAACCGTCTCCAGTTACGACCGAAAAATGTCAGTAATTAGAGACGGTTTATTAAATATTTAGTAGATTGAGAAGAGTTAAAAATCAGAATTTACTTCAAATATAGGGTGAACCGAAATCGCAATTTTAGAAACGTTTGTTACACAATGTACATCCTAAACTCTTTTAATCTAAGCAGTATTTTTTGTCTGCTTTTCAAAAACCTCCAAATTCACTCATAAATTCAAGGCGAAAACACGGCATTTGTAGGATGTAAGAATCGAGTAACGATTGCGATGTGACTAGAGCGGCAGGCACGAACTCTAGTCGAAAGATTGGTTGTTGTTATTTGTCTGGTGCCTTATTTATAAAGTTAGCACCCATTTTGTGAAAGAAAAAGCTTATTTTACTGACTGTAATTATTGGTAACTTTTCGCAATATTCATTTACGCTTATTTACTTTATTAGTATTAAATACTCATGCTTTTGCTACTGTAAACAGCTAAAAACCTTTCCTGAAAAAGGATGCAGTTTTAAGCGAACAAAAGTATTACCTGCTTAAGTTTATAAAAATGTAGAGACGAAGCAAAGGCAACGTCTCTACAAATTAATTTATAAGAAAAGATAATTTACTCAGGATTAGTGTTGCTATTGCTCTCACTAGTGCTGGGATTGCTAGTAGTTGGGTTGGTTTGCTTTTGTGGTTCTTGAGATTGAGAGGAATTGTTGGTACTACCGTTTGAGGTTTGAGGTTGCTTGGGAGTAGTTTGTTTTGGTGGTGTGGAAGTTTCCGATTGACTCGCACCTTCTTGAGGTTGGACATTAATGTTAATGTCACGTTGTTGAGATTTTTGTGCTGGTTCTTGTTGTTGCGGAACTGGTACTGGTACTGGTACTTCAACGGGAACAGCCACTTCCTTAGTTCTTTCGATGATTGTAGTTGTATTGTTTTGTGGTTGGGAAGCTTCAGTTTGATTCGGTTTCGTATCGGTAACGGGACTCTCAATTGGTGTCGGAGTTGAGTTTTCTGCTTCTTTAGATTGATTAAAATACCACATTGCACCGCCTACTAAAGTTGCAAGTGCCGCAAGCAATACCCCTAAGACTAAGCCACCAGTCGCATTATTGCTATCTCGTGCGGCTAGGTTTCTTCTTTGGTCATTGCGCTCTTGAATTCTACCGGAAGCGTAGCCATCTTGATAGGAACTAGGGTCATTTTCAACTGTTTCACTGGTTCGCGTAACGTTTGTATGAGTATTACCGTCAGCGTCAGTATATGAATTCTGCGTAACTTCTCGATTATAGTCTTTGCTTTCGTTGTGGTTAGTCATTGGTATTAAATTAATTATTTTGATTAATAAAGTATGAAAAAGTAAAACACTTTATAGATTAGTTAGATAGTTAATTTTATAATTACCGCTTAATCTATATCATTAGTTTTTTTTGAAACTTGTATTTTGCTATATCCTCAGCATAACTTCTTAACTAAGAAGGCGGCTCTATCTCTGGAGAGGTGCTTAATGTATCCATAAGAGCGATTTTTATTTGCAAATAAATTTTTATTAAAACTATTTATTTTATACAAGTATTTATAGCCGCAGAACCAATCTATAATTATTCTTATAAGATGATGAAATTTATAGCTGAAAAGACTTTTTAATTAACTGTAGATAATCGCTCATACTAGAAAATATTCGATTTAATTTTTTTATGCTGCATCTTCCTCAATTTCTTTTTTCGACGCAAACACCTCATAGTGGCTACCACTGGGATGGTAGCGATCGCCGTTTTTTTGAAGGTTGGTATTACCGGGTAACTCTACCTTACGAGAAACAAACTTTCGCTTTTATGTATTCTATTGAAGATCCAGTAGGCGGAAAAGCCCATAGCGGTGGTGCAGCACAAATCCTTGGTGCCAATGATGAGTATCTATGGCGCACTTTTCCCGATGTCAATAAATTTTGGGCAAATTCAGATGTATTAGCGTTCGGTCATTGGGGTAAAACTAATATAGAAAGCCAACCTCTTTACCTGCTTCCTGAAGAATTTGAAGGTTACATTCAATCTGGTTATCAAGCTACACCAAGTTTAAATCAAGGAATAATCCGCGATCCCGGCAGCGGAAATTACTGTAAATGGAAGTATGAAATCCAGCCAGTATATTATTGGGGCAACAAAGGCAATATTCAGCAGTCAACCGCAGGCTGGATATCTTTTTTACAGCTTTTTGAACCCGGATGGCAAATTTTAATGGCTCACGGTTTAGCTAGCGGTTGGATAGATTGGAATGGTAAACGCTACGAATTTACCGATGCACCCGCTTACAGTGAGAAGAATTGGGGAGGTGCTTTTCCGAAAAAATGGTTTTGGTTGAACTGCAATAGTTTTGATGGCGAACCAGATTTAGCTTTAACCGCAGGTGGTGGTAGACGTGGTGTTTTGTGGTGGATGGAATCTGTAGCAATGATTGGCTTGCATTATGCTGGTAAATTTTACGAATTTGTACCCTGGAATTCTCAAGTTAGTTGGAATATCGAACCTTGGGGAAAATGGGAAATGTACGCGAGAAATTCACAATATGAAATTGAGCTAACGGGAACTACCGACTTACCCGGCACGGAATTGCGTGCGCCTACCGAAAATGGTTTAATATTTGCTTGTCGCGATACTATGCAAGGAAAATTAACCTTAGAATTGCGTGAATTAAACGGCATTCAATCCAAAACTATCCTGAAAGCAACCAGCAATCTATGTGGATTAGAAACAGGGGGTGGACCTTGGGACAGTTCCTGGCAGAATGACTAGAGATGTTATTATACAAATGATAACTAATTGGGGCTGTAGCTCAGTTGGATAGAGCGAGCGCCTCCTAAGCGCTAGGTCGCAGGTTCAAGTCTTGCCAGTCCCATTTTCCGAAAAAAAATAACATAAAGTTATTAAATATACTTTTAAATTTACCCCTCGAAAAGATAAAATCTTGTTTTAGGTCTGGTATTCCTTGTTGCTGCAATTTAACAGTGGGTGCATATAAACTAATAGATGACTTCTCTTCGCTAAAAAGAAGGGTTAGGTAACATCTAGCAGCTTAAGCAATTCGTGGTGTAATTACATACATATTAGCCTGCGAATAAACAGCCAAAAGTACTTTTGGCATAAAAAAGGGCTAGTTAAGGGGTGTCACCCCCTGTGCATTTTTCCACAAAGTATTTATATTTTGTTGGAAATATTAATAATTAGCAGAAGAAAAAAATTAAATTATTTTTATTTTTTCAGAAAAACCTTCTCCAGATAGTCAAGCGCGATCGAGTCTTAAATAAAATGCTCTCTAAAGGAATTTCTTCTCGGTTAATGCTTTTAACCCTACCGCTAACTTTATTGTGGGGTTATAAAAAAGTTCAAAGTGTATTTGTACAGCCACAAGCAATTTTGGTTTTAGGTGGTTCAACTAAAAGATTAGAAAGAGAAAAATTTGCAGCAGACTTTGCAAATAAATATCCCAATCTACCGATTTTGATTTCGGGAGGCAGCCCGGAGAGTGCGACGAAAAAAGTCTTTACCAAAGCCGGGATTGATTCAAGGCGTTTGTACTTAGACTATCGAGCCAGTAACACGGTAGAAAACTTTACAACGCTAGTAGATGACTTAGAAAAAAAAGGAATCAAGAGATTGTATTTAGTTACCTCCGACTATCATATGCGCCGTGCTGCTGTAATCGGCGAAATAGTTTTAGGTAGTCGGGGAATTGACTTTAAAGCAGTATCAGTTCCTTCACAAAGTAGTTCTGAGCCGATAGAAAAATCCATTCGCGATGGAGTTAGATCGATTGTTTGGGTGGCTACTGGTTTGGGTGGTGGGGAAAATACGAACAAAAATTAATTGGTAATCCCCGAATTGCAAGATGCAAAAGGGGATTTAATAATTTACCTCAAACAGCAATTTTCTCCTTAACAAGCACAAAAGGCTGCACGATCAAAGTTTCAAATCGCTTTTCTCGCTGCATATTCCATTCTCCTATTTGTACTGCTGAGGGTTTAGCGATTAACGCTTCATCGATCCAATTTTGCACTTGTGAAGCTTTATCGCTAGCGATCGCTTCTCCCACATCTAATAAATCTAATTCTATTGCCACTACAATCACAGAATCTCTTTGTGCGTGAGGAATTAACCATTCCCATTCAGATTCTTCAAGGTTCTCATCTAACTGCGCTCTTAAATCTTGATTTGTCATCAGTCATTAAAAAATCTTCAATAATTAATATATAACAGTTCTAAATTATTTGTGAAATCATTAATCTAAAACTTCAAATCTAAAATCAAATTACTAAACTTCCGCTTTCATTTCATCAATTTCAAATAAAGCAACTATTACCCCGGCAATTGGAATAGAGATAAAAACACCTAATAAACCAGCAATTCTAGCACCTATTAGTAGAGCAAAAAATATTACAACCGGATTTAAATTAAGTGCATCCTGCATGACTCTAGGTGCAATTAAATTATCTTGAATTTGCTGAAGTACAATACAAGCTCCTAATACTTTAAGCGCTAACCAAACACCTTGAGATAATACAATTAAAGTAATTACACTAATTCCTAACGTTGCACCTATACCTGGAATAACATCAAGAAAACCAACTATTACAGATAATACTAAGGGAAAAGGTACTCCTAATATCACAAAAACTAAAAAAGTTGCTCCAGTCAGAAACAATGTTAACAATAACTGACCTCGAAAAAATCCGAGAAAGGCACGTTTGGTAATTTTTGCAAATCTATTACGACGAGACTGAGGTACAATTTTTAAAATGAAAAGCCAAAGCTGTTCTCCTTCGAGAAGCATAAAAAAAGCAACAACAGCAATTAAAATGAAGGTTGCAAAATTGGTAATAAAACCTTGAAACAAATTTAAAATAGTAATCAGTCTAGCAATAGCTTCTTCTCTTAATATTTGTTCTAAAGCAGTTAAATCTATTTGAAGATTTCGGTTCCTAAGAGTTGATTCTAATTGCTGTACCAAAGGTATTAAAGAATTTAAAAAAGTCGCTGCACTATCTATTAATTGTTGTCCTTGAGATAAAAGTCCTAAACCTGCGGCTATTGCTAAGCCACCAAGAATTACGATACTAACTAAAAATATAAAAACAACCGCTACACTGTGGGGTACAAAACGTTTCAACCATTGAACCGGATAGCTCAGTAAAAAAGCCAAAATTGTAGCAAATGTAAAAATAACAATCACTGCTTGAAAATAAGCTATTAGCTGTACGATTGTCCAACCGCAAGCAAAGAAAAGTAAAAAGCGAACTAAAGCAAGATTATTTAATTTAGATAAAAAATTTTCACCGTCTGAATCGTTCATAAAATATTAAAGTATTAAGAAGGTATTGAGAATGAGACTTGCAGGTAGGGAAGCGAAGCCATAAAATCGTCTTCTTAGCCTGAAATTGAGCTAATTTTGCGTTCCCAGTCGAATAAACCTTTAATTTAAAGCATGGAAGTTTACTAATACTACTTGCTTAAAGCATATTTTTGAAATTCGTTACCAACCGCTTTAGCGCCCCAAATCGTGCAAATTATTAATCGCGATCGCACATTGTTGGGTTACAGTTTCTAAATCTTCCTTAGTTGTGGAAGTCGGAGTCGGAATTAACTCGCCAATCCTGACTGTAATTGGAACCCTTTGAGGAATAGCCGAACCTTTCTGCTCGATTTCCTGAGTACCCCACAAACATATTGGTAAGATCGGCGCTTTTGCTTTTGCTGCAATTAACGCCGCACCTCGCTTGGGATCTGTAATTCGTCCATCTGGCGTGCGAGTACCTTGCAAGAAAAGTCCCACAGCCCACCCTTCATCTAGATGTTCCAAAGCCTTACGAATTGCATTGCGATCGCCGCTTCCCCGGCTTACAGGATAAGCACCATATAGCTCAATTGCTTGTTTAAAAATCGGAATTTTAAATAATTCTTCCTTCGCCATATACGATACCGGACGACGAACGCAACTAGAAACAATCGGTGGGTCAAAATTACTGGCGTGATTGCTGACTATTACCAAAGGTCCGCTTATAGGAACATTTTCAGCCCCATAAATACGTCCTTGGAAGTAAACGCGAAGCATGGGATTAACTACCGAGTATTTAAAAGCACGGTAAAGTAGAAGGCTAACAAATGGTTCGCGGTGTCGAGACATATTTCATTAATTGGGAAGGGGAGACTAGGAAACAAGGAGACAAGGAGAATTTTAACCTTTAATATGCAGACCTTTAACCTTATTTACTCCTTACTCCTAACTCTTAACTACTAACTAATTCCGTTTCAGCAGCACAACACACGTTTGCTAAATTTAAGCCGGAGCAAGTACGCTTGATTAGACCTGTTAAAACGTTTCCAGGACCAATTTCTACGACACGCTCAATACCTTGTTCTGGTAAGGCTAAAGCTATTTCTCGCCAGCGCACGCTTCCTGTCATTTGCTCCACCAATCGTTGCTTTAAAAGATCAGCTTCTACTACGGGTACTGGTTCTACATTCGATAAAACTGGTACAGTCGCTCTCTGAAATTCTACTGAGGATAAGACATCTTTAAATTCAGCAGATGCGTCTGCCATCATTGGTGAATGAAATGCTCCAGATACATTCAAAGGTACTTTACGTTTAGCTTTTACTTGAGACAAAACGCTTTCTATCGCTTCAGGAGTACCAGAAATTACTACCTGTGTAGAACTATTATCATTCGCTAAGACTACATCATCAGTTTGGGCGAGAATTTTGTCTAACTGTTCGCGATCGAAGCCAATCAAAGCTGCCATTTTACCACCAGCAGCATTTTCCATTAATTCGGCACGACGTTTTACCAATCGTAAACCAGCAGACCATTCAAACACGCCCGCGACGTATAAAGCAATATACTCTCCCAAACTATGCCCCGCTACTAAGTCCGGTTTTTCTTTTTTTGCGATCGTATCGGCGAGAATAGTTTCTACCACATACAAACAAGGTTGAGTGTAAAGAGTACGGGCTAACTTTTCTTCATCATTTTGGCAGATTTCGCTGACACTCCAGCCTAAAATTTCTTCAGCTTGAGCAAACTTTTCCTTTGCTTCGGACAATTCTAGTAAATCCATTCCCATTCCCAAAGCTTGAGAACCTTGTCCGGGAAACACCCATGCAGTTTTAGTCATCAGTTATTAATTGGTAGTTAGTAGTTAGTAGTTAGTAGTTAGTAGAGTGAGAAGTTAAGAGTTAGGATTTAATTATTCTTCCCCCTCTCCCCCCTCTCCCCACTCTCCCCCTGCTCTCTTACCTTCCCCATTGAAAAATCGCCGCACCCCAGGTTAGTCCAGCCCCAAAACCCGATGCAGCAATAGTATCTCCCGGTTTAATTTTGCCCGATCGCACTGCTTCATCCAATGCAAGAGGTATGGAAGCAGCAGAAGTATTGCCATAGCTGGCGACATTGCTGATTACTTTTTCAGATGGAATAGAAAGACGTTCGGCAACTGCATCAAGAATGCGTTGGTTGGCTTGATGCAGTAGCAGCCAATCCACTTGTTCGACTGTAAGATTGGCACGAAATAAGGCTTTATCGATAACTTCGGGTACTCGCTTGACGGCAAAACGATAAACTTCTTTGCCATTCATCGAAACATTACCAAAATTGCCTTTCGAGATGCTTACACCTTCAATCAGTTGTTGCGATCGCGGTGTATAGGCAAGGTTTAAACAGCTATTAAGGGTTCCATCGCTTTTCATTTCAAACCCTAATAAACGGTCGTGTTTATTAGCTTGCAATACAGCAGCCCCAGCACCATCGCCAAATAATATGCAGGTGCGTCTGTCTTCCCAATCCACCCAACGAGAAAGGATGTCCGCCCCTACTAAAAGCACATTTTGGAATACACCTGTTCTTATATATTGAGCGGCAGTTACTAATCCAAAAACAAAACCAGAACACGCCGCAGTCAAATCAAATGCTACTGCCCTGCTTGCTCCCAATTCAGCTTGAATCTGACTTGCACTACCAAACAAATCATCGGGAGTGGAAGTTGCTAGCAAAATCAAATCCAAGTCTTTTGCTTCGATTTGTGCCATTTCTAATGCCTTAAGACTCGCAGCAGTACCGATGGTGGTAACAGAATCAGCCGCTGTTGCTAATCTTCGTTGACTAATTCCCGTTCTTGTGGCGATCCATTCGTCTGATGTCTCAACCAGCTCGCTCAACCCCTGGTTATCCAGGAAAGTTTCTGGCACAGCCGAACCACTTCCTGTAAAAGATATTCCTAAATTTTGCACTCATTCTCTCCACAGCTATCCGCTATTCGGACTGTAGCCAAATCATTACTATAAAAATTATTAGCCTATAGGCAGTATAAACTACTGTCTATAGACTAGTAATATTTACTGCCATCGAAAACTAATTTACGAAACGCTTTTTTCGCTCAGATTTTGGGAGTGAATGCGTTCTAGTACCTGATTATCTACAGCTTCTTTTGCCAGACGAATTGCATTGAAAATTGAAGGAGCTTCGGAGCTACCGTGACCAATTACACATATGCCGTTTACGCCTAAAAGTAAACCACCGCCATGTTCTGCGGAGTCTACCCGCTGCTTAATTCGTTTCAAGTTTGGTTTTAAAATAGAACAGCCAATTTGACCGCGCAATCCTTGGGGTAATTCCTCGCGAATAATTTGCAACAAAATTTCCCCGACAGCTTCGGCAAATTTTAATAAGACATTGCCTACAAAACCATCGCATACAATCACATCAAAATCACCCGAAAGCACATCGCGCCCTTCGGCATTGCCAATAAAGGTAATGTAGGGATTTTCAGCGATCATTTGGTGGGCGCGTATGGCAACATCATTACCTTTACAGTCTTCCTCACCGATATTTAATAAACCTACTTTGGGTTGTGTGACACCCAAAACATACTGAGAGTAAGCCGATCCTAAAACGGCAAATTGCTCCAAAAATTTCGGACGGCAGTCTACGTTAGCACCAACATCAAGTACTAGGACTTGTTTGCTAGCAGCCATCGTGGGGAATACCGCGCCAATTGCCGGACGATCGATGCCCGGAAGTCTTCCCAAACGAAGTAAAGCTGCTGCCATCGCTGCACCAGAATGACCGGCACTAATTACAGCATCAGCTTGTCCCTTCTTCACCAAATTCATCGCCACGTTGATAGAAGCCTTTGGTTTGCGTCTAATGGCGCTTAAAGGTTCTTCATCCATCGCGATCGCACTTTCGGCGGGGACAATTTCTACTTGTTCCGACTTTATTGATGATGGCAGTATACGTTCAATATCTTCGGGGGAGCCTACCAACAATGCTTTTACACCCAATTCTTCCACAGCTCGCAGTGCGCCAGCCACGATTTCACCGGGGGCATTATCTCCTCCCATTGCATCAATAGCGATTCTTACGCCAGTCGATCCCATTGCTCAGAGCTTCCAGAAACCTTACAAATTTTACCAGATGCCTAGAAGAGTCGTAGTAGATTGAGAGCTACCAAATCCTATTTTTTTAAAGTAAGGCATCAAATTCTGCTTTTGCTCAACATAACATGAATTTACCTCTATCACTCCAGTCTCATCTCTTTACAGGTAAATGTTTTGAGCAATCGGATGGGGTATTGACTAATAAAAAAACATTGCAGCTAGATTGAAAATTGCTTACACAACCCGCTAATAACTCCCTTGACAAATACTATAGTAACCAGTGGTACTACATATAAATATCTTGAAAAATATAGTAGTAAATCTGTTCGCGGGCGACCCAAAATCCAAAAAGCTGGTGAAATTTGCCTGATTTACCATTAAATGTCCAGAAGATATTCACAACAACTGTGGCGCAACCGTTTAAAAAGGGCGTTCTCGGTATTTGTTGATAATATAGATTTTTAGTCTTTGAGCAAGGAAACGTAAGTAACTTATTTTGCGGTCAAGTCCTGTTGGATCGCCGTCGTTTATCTAACTCCCTTCAATCGATCGCTTTGAGGCGCATCACTAAAGCTCGTAGGATTATCTCCTTTTAATTTTCATGAACTCTACAAAAGTCATTCTTATTAGTCATACCTCGAACTATAAAACTGTTTATTTCTTGAATTCCGGTTAAAACACTTATTTATTATTTATCCCCTGCGCTTGTTTTTCATCCATCAATTTGGTGCGATCGCAACCAGAAGTGTGATAATAAAACCCATTACTTGAAAAATTTAAGCATAAAGGTTGAGGTAAATTACAAAACTTTGTTATATTACCCTCTTCCAGAAGTGAGGATCGTTCGTTATGATTACCACCATGCGTTACAGTTTGCAATGCGTGTGTAATATTACAACAGCAATAGTAGCTATTACTTATATAGGAGTTAAGGATGCTGGAATTATTTGGTTCGGGTTTAGTTTCCTTGTGGTTAGATATGGCAGGGGTACAGGTTAAGCCAATGCAGGCTCTTGATGCCTTAGCTTGGCAAGCTGGTACTGGCTTGGTTCTCGCCCCCGATCCAAATCCAGCCAGAAGTAATACGATACGAGAATATATAAAAGAATTACAAGCATTAAAATTAATCAAACCCGAACAAACCCAAATTCAAGGTATTTGGATGCAGTCAGGTCCGATACTCATGGCTAACCATCAAGGTACCAAACCTTTACCTGCTGCTTCTTTAACAAAAATTGCAACTTCACTTGTTGCGCTCAACCATTGGGGTTCAGACCATAAGTTTGAAACTTTGATAAGTGCTACAGGACCTGTCAAAAATGGTGTATTAGAAGGAAATTTAGTAGTTAATGCTAGTGGGGACCCTTTGTTTGTTTGGGAAGAAGCAATAACTATTGGCAATATGCTCAACAAAATGGGTATAAAGCGCGTTAACGGAAATTTGATTGTTGTCGGAAAATTTGCGATGAATTTCCAACGCAATCCCCAATTAGCAGGAGAAGCGCTGAGGAGGGCACTAAATTTTGCTACCTGGTCCAGAAATATAGCCTCTCAATATTCGCGAATGCCCAAAGGTACCCTGAAACCGAGCGTTGTATTTACGGGAAAAGTTGAAGTTAAAGACGAGATAAAAGTCTCACAAACCCAGCTGATACGTCATTACTCATTACCGATGGCACAGATAATTAATGAGATGAACGTTTTCAGCAACAACAAAATGGCAGAAATGCTTGCAGAATCCGTAGGAGGAGCAAGTGTAGTCCAATCAAAAGCTGCCAAACTTGCAAGAGTACCGCCATCGGAAATTCAATTAATCAACGGTTCTGGACTCGGACAAGAAAACCGTATTTCTCCAAGGGCTGCTACCGCTATGTTGATGGCAATTCAGCGTTTAGCAGCTCCTGATAATCTGACGGTAGCTGACTTTTTCCCGACTTCTGGGTTAGATCATCGCGGCACAACTTACGCCAGACGCATACCCAAAAATACTGCTTTCAAAACTGGAACCTTACGTGATGTCAGTGCCTTAGCTGGAGTCATGCCAACAAAAGATCGTGGTTTAGTTTGGTTTGCAATTATTAATAGAGGAACATATGTACCGGGTTTCCGTTCCGAACAGGACAAATTGTTGCAAAAAATGCTTAAAGAATTGCAAGTCCCAGAAACCGCTTCAACTGGCGTTAGTCCCACGAGCGGAAAAAAAGCAATACCTGAATTAGGTAAGACAAGTCGCAATGAAATTTTGTATAAAAGCTGAAATCAGTTAACTGTTAATTGTTAAATTGCGGAATAATTTCTGTAATTACTCTATCGCCAGAATTTCCTCCTTTTACAACCACATTTTCTGTTTTAAAATTACCTGTGGCGGTTTCACCTTTAAAAGTGAATTGAGGGGTTGTTTGCCCGTATGTTACGTTTCCATTCGCTTCTACTAATTCTTTGTCTAAATACCAAGTTAAATTATCGGATTGGATTGACTGACCTTTTTGTCCGATACCTTTAACATCACCTTGAACGTAAACTGTTTGTGATGGTATTTTTAATTCACCTCGATTGCCACTTACAGTTATATTTTCAGCACGATGCACCACTTTTAGAGGTGCATTTGTTTTAATTGTTTCTGCATTCATATTCCAAGTCATAGAATTACTAGCTATTTGTACCAGGGGATCTAGTAATTCGATAAAGGCATTTTTTGTAATGTTGACTATTTTTGTTTTTAAGAAAACTTCAGCAGCATCTCCCCTACCCCTATCGGTAACTTTACCATTCTTGAAACGGTCAATCTGCATAGTGCGATCGCCAATTAATTTCTCTTGTTTAACCATCCAGGTTAAATGCTCGGTTCGCATTTGCAGTTGCGGTTCGACTGATTTGGCTACGACTCCCCCGTTGAAGTCAATACGCTGTTCGCGGGTTTTGACTCTTGCTTCTTGAGCTACTGCTTGTAACTGTTTGTGAGAACCGTTAAGTTGGTTGCGAACAATCATTAAGTCTTCTTTTGGTCGCCATTCGAGTTCATTACCCCGCAATACCACACCGTTAGTCGGATCGGTTGCAACAATTTTGCCTTTGAGAAATAGTTGCTTTCCGTCTTGCCTAATATCAGCTTTTTGTGCCGTAATTTTGTAAACTATTTTTCCGTCTTGATATAATTCACCATAGGGATTTTCAGCTTCACCAATTTGCTTTTCTTTAGTGTATTTAGCCTGCTTGGCGTTTACTTTCCAAATTGGTTGTCCTTTTTCATCAAATTGTTCTAAAGCTACACCTTGAAAAGTGAACTTACTTTCGTCTTCCTGTACGGATTCGTTTTCAACTGGTTCATCATCAATACGCTTTTTCTGTCCTCCACAGCTAACTAACATCGGAAGGGAGAAGGCGCATAGTAGAAGGCAGAGGCTAAAAGTCCTGTGAGTTAAGCTTTTCATCGGGTTTATATTAGACAGTTGTTTGCGCCATACTGCATTCACAGACGCAGAAAAAATTAATATTATCCATATTTTTTCTGAAAATTTTTTCTGTCTATCTTTTGCACGTAATTAAACCCCCCTTTAACAACGGAAAAAAATGTTGGGTAAAGTTGTGAAAATAAGGTAAACTCTAAAAACAGATTTTATCTAAAATGTTAACGAAAAACTAACAGTAAAAATATCAATACTATAAAATGCGCCAGTATGAACAATTCCTTAATATTCAAAGGATTTAGTTAACTGACGCATCTCATAAATGAATTTTGGATAATTTAGTTTTCGATCCGTGATTATTCTTCCTCTAACCAATCGATCGTATTTCCATTGTTTGGCTTCATTCTGGAACTTCCAAACGAGGATTTACCATCTCAGATGATTGTTCTAAAAAACTCATTTCGGGTAGTGGGCGGTAAGGATAGCCTTGACGAGGTGTCTTTTGAATATCATCTTTAACTGCTTCTAGATCGATGTAGCGATCGGAAACGTTAATCAAACTGTCGCTAGTCATAGAACGCAAACTAACTACTTCTACTCTAACGCCGCGATAACTAACCGAATTCACCGCATATGCTAAATCCCCATCACCACTAACTAAAACCGCAGTATCGTAGGAATCCACCAAAGCCATCATATCTACCGCTATTTCTACATCCAAATTGGCTTTTTTTGAGCCATCTGGTAGCTGTACCAAATCTTTGGCTATGACTCTATAACCATTACGCCGCATCCACAATAAAAATCCCTGTTGCTTCTCATTTGTCCGATCTACACCTGTATAGAAAAACGAACGTAACAATCTAGAACCACCTGTGAGTCTCGAAAGCAACTTCGTGTAGTCAATTTCAATTCCTAATTGTAACGCCGCGTAAAACAAATTTGAGCCATCAATAAATATAGCTACACGACCTCGATTTTCTAAAACTTGTTCTGGTGTAAATATTGACTCTTCTTGTATATTATTCAACATTTTTCTGATACCTCATTTGTTATTTTTGTAATCATTGAAACCTATTGCTTACATCTATACGTAAGTTTCGGCGATTTATGATAATCATTCAAGGCTAATACTTGCGAGTTTTAAATTTACGATTATCTCCGTATTTTTTATTTTTTGTCAGAAATACATTGAAAAATCTCGGACAGTTGTTACAACGCGGCGAGCTTAATATAAAGCTGAATTAATCTTCATCAATTCAGTTCAATGCTTTGAAAGATTGGTTTGGCTTTACCTAACTGTTGTTCGGCTCTTAGCAATCCCCAGTATCCATGTATGGCAAAGGGTGCGGCAGTTGCAGTTTCTATCTGATTATTAAAGTCAATTGCAAAACCCAGTTGCTGGTATATATCGGTACTAATACTAGGGATTACCGGAGAAAGTAGATAAGCTGCCAACCTTACCGATTCTAAAACAACGTACAAAACTTGTTCCAATTCTTGCTGTTTTTCTTGTTTGTATAATGACCAAGGTGCTTGTTCGTCAATATATTTATTACAAGCTTGGGACAATCTAAGAATAGCTTCGCAGCCTTGACTGAAAGCTAGGGCTTCGTAGTTAGCTTTAACTTGTTCTCCTAATTGCAAACCGATCGCTTTCAAAGGATTATTTTGAGGAACGTTTTCGTTTGTAATTGACGGTATATTCCCAGCACAGTATTTTTTGACCATTTTTAAATTCCGATTTAGCAAATTACCTAAATTCTTCGCCAAATCTGCATTTACAACTTCAATGAATCTAACTTCATTAAAGTCGCCATCTTTGCCAAAACCGATTTCCTTAATAAAGTAATAACGAATTGCATCTGCACCATATTTCTCCACCAAAGCTACAGGATCGATGGTATTACCAAGGCTTTTACCCATCTTCTGACCATCTTTGGTCAAAAAACCGTGTCCAAATACTCTTTTTGGTAAAGGTAAATTGGCACTTATCAACAATGCGGGCCAGGATATCGCATGAAAGCGTAAAATATCTTTACCAATTAAATGCAAGTTTATCGGATACCATTTAGCTAAAGCATTTTCTAATGTTGGTTCCGAATCCGGTTCGAGCAAAGCTGTAAGATATCCCAGCAAAGCGTCAAACCAAACATATAAAGTATGCTTTGGGTCATTAGGTACTGGAAAACCCCACTCAACATTCACCCGCGAAATCGAAAAATCCTGTAACCCTCCTTTAATAAAGTTTAGAATTTCGTTTCGCCGACTTTCTGGTTGAAGAAAATCTGGTTTCGAGCTATATAATTCTTCTAAAGTCGTTTGATATTTTGATAACCTGAAGAAATAGTTTTCTTCGTCTCGCCATTCGACTTCTTTATTAGTATGGATGGGACAACGCTTTCCTTCTAAGAGTTCGCGTTCTTCTTTAAATTCTTCGCAAGAGACGCAATACCAACCTTTTTGTTGACCAAGATAAATATCCCCGCTTTCCCAGAGTCTTCCAAAGAACTCTTTTACTATTGCTTCATGACGCAGATCGGTCGTGCGGATAAAGCGATCGTATTGAATATTGAGCAATTTCCACAAAGATACAAATTCCGCAGAAATTTTGTTAGTAAATTCTTGAGGTACTAAGCCTTTACTTTCTGCTGCACGCTGAATTTTTTGTCCGTGTTCGTCGGTTCCTGTAATAAAAAGTACTTGATTACCTAAAAGTCTCTGAAATCGCGCCACTACATCTGCTGCCATTGTTGTGTAGGCACTGCCTATGTGAGGCAAATCGTTAACATAATATAGCGGTGTCGTAAGTGCAAATGTATTTTTTGTTTTATCCACTAGACTCATGAAAAAATAAAATTACTTCTAAAAAAAAAACGGGTTCCTATCTGACATTTTTAACTAAAACCACGTTATTATACAATATTGCTCATGCTTTTTCAAGCGGCAATTTAATATTAGCAAATTTATTTACTTACAGTTTGTTTAAACATAAATATAAACTGAATTGATTTTTATCTAAATTAAAGATTATTCGTTGAATTATTATTGAGAAATATTATTTAAAATTATTGTGACTATGAATACAAATTATCTTACTATTGAAGATTATAACCTCTTAATCAATATTTTCCGCAGTTTCAATAGAGTCATATTTATAGTTGATAAATGTAAAAATACACTCAAGTTAAAATGAGATATTACTCTAAAATTTATATTAAAAACTTATGAGTCTGAATCATCCGCTATTAATTTGTCGATCGCCCCTTCAGATCGCATACCTCATGCAAGCATATTGCTTTTTGCAATCATCCCAGCTTTATGAATGCACCGATCTTAAACGCTACAGTCAAGAACTATAGTAGAAGAACTTACGCCTTTATTTTGAGTCAGAAATTACAGACTTAAATAGGTCAGTATAAATACACAGAAATATGTAATATAATGTTTTTTAGCTTTAAACCCTTACCCCTACTACCCACTGCCAACTCCCTTGTCATAATTACAATTTTCAAGTCAAGCTTCCTCCACCTCCAGCTCTCAAAATTCTCATAAATATAAAAAAAATAATTAACTATTGAAAATTAACTATTAACTAATGAATAGACCAGAAGTTGGGTTACAGCCATGTTTTCTTACTCCAAAAACAATACGCACGGATTATCCGCTATTTATATATTTGCCTGGGATGGATGGCTCCGGTCAACTATTGCGAACCCAAACAGATGGTTTGGAAGCTGGTTTTGACGTGCGTTGTTTAGCAATACCGCGAGACGATCTTACTGATTGGGATGAACTCACCCTAAGCGTGTTGAAATTAATTCATGCAGAACTCAAAAACACACCTCAAAGAGCAGTTTATCTTTGTGGAGAATCATTCGGGGGTTGTTTGGTGCAGAAGGTAGCAGTCGCAGCACCACACCTGTTTAAGCGGATAATTTTGTTAAATCCAGCTTCTAGCTTTCGGATTCGTCCTTTTTTTAATTGGGGTTCGCAATTTACCGACTTCGTGCCTAACTTCTTTTACGATCTAGGCGCTTTTGGATTGTTAGCGTTTCTAGCTTCCTTACCAAGAATGTCTAGCAGCGATCGCCAAGAACTTTTGAAAGCCATGCGTTCAGTTCCACCGGAAACTATTCGCTGGCGAATATCATTACTTCGGGAGTTTCATATCGATGAATACCAACTAAGTAAATTAACTCAACCGATTTTATTAATTGCTGGTGCCAATGATAGACTTTTACCTTCTACCACAGAAGCTTTGAGGTTAGCCGATATTCTTCCTAATTCTAAAATTATAGTACTTCCAGAAAGCGGACACGCCTGCTTGTTAGAAAAAGATATCAATATTTACGAGATTATGCGTCAGAACAACTTTTTAGAATGTAATAGCGAAACCATGAAATCCAAAAATTGAAGTTTTTTGAGATATTTTGTACAAACCCAGTATATTTAAAATACTGGGTTTTTTTTGGGTTATTCCCTACAAGTTCATGGGGTATTAAATATTTTAAAAGGCAGTAGGCAGTAGGCAGTAGGCAGTAGGAAAAATCCTTATAAAACAAATTCTAAAAATTAAATATTAAAAACAAAAAAATAGATTGTAACTAAATCTACTAGTTTCAAAAATAAATAATAGCTAAACTTTCCTCTACGGGTTCTTATATTTACAAGTAAATATACCCTATTTACGTTGTACATTAAATGTAGAGGAACAAACTTTTATGAAATTTTTAGTAATTTTATTTTTTTATTTTGGTATATTACTTATTTTGTTTGGAATATCTATTTTTACTCCAGTTAAATCATGGGTAGGCAAAAGGTTCAATAGTTCTAAATCTAGTTATTATAATTACAAACAACCCGAATCGATACGTGCAACAAATCTTTTTATGGGGATTTGTTTTTTTGTTTTTGGAATATTTATCACAGTTGCCAGCGCTACACTTTTACATACTTGGAATACAGCAGAAAATCAATATTCATCGCAAACAAAGTCAGTTACACCAGAATCAAGCAGATTTGTAGATCCTATAATTCCTAGAAACATTTCTACTCCTTCTACTCCTTCTACTCCTCCTATTAAGAATGAAAATAACTCATTTGGATCGAAATACAGATTAGATTGCCCGCCAAATGCATCTGGTCTAAATATGCGTAGAGAAGCAAGTTTAGATGCACAAATAATTACTTTAATTCCATGTAATGCCATTTTAATAAAAGATACAGAACAAAGAAATTATCAAGATAGAGTAGAGTGGTTTCTCGTAAAATATAAAGACAATATCGGATGGGTTGCTGGTAAATATCTCAAACAGCAGGCTAATAACCCGAAGAAAACTACCTTTTTTACCAAATTAATTGCAAAAAAAAGACCCTGACTACAAGCCAGAGTCCTATCATGGTGCATCTACAGTTTTTATATTCATTCTTATTATTTTATTATCCGCATCCTCAACCAGCATATTTTTATATTTTCAAGAAAAATTCATAGAAAATGCTGCCTTCTTAAAGTTAAGATAAAAGGCTCCGGTATATAAGTCGAGTTTTTATAAAATGTAAGTGTATTACAGATACGTATTTAAAAACCCGACTTCCTCACATTAAAATTAGGGGTGCGCTATTTAAGCCCTGTGCTACTAGAGCCAAGACATTACCTGCTTGCAATTAATAAAAATATCAATATTAGGAAAGAAGTAGTCAAGCCTGGATTATTTATATATTTACAGAAAAAGTTCGATAACAGTTCCCTACTCTGTGTCTATCTACAGAAAATGTTTAATTAATTTTAGACAACTACTTATTTATGCATTTCGTCGCAGCTAAATTGCGCTTTTAGATAGATGTTCGAGCAATCGCCGCTCAGTTATAAATCAAATAGAAAATAATTTTATATAATTTAGCGGTATTCTTAAAATGTCAGATAAAGCCGAGCAAAAACCAGTTCAATCAACTCCCTCCGCTTCAGAAACAGAAGTTAAGATTCACTCTCCAACTCCAGAAAAAATTAAAACATCCGAAAAACAAGATTCAAACTCATCCCCTATAGAATCCTTCGCGAAAACCGTAGGTGAAGTAGGAGGAACAATTACCGATACCGCTTTAGGAGTCGGAGTTATTGTTGGTGGTAGCGCTTTAGAAGCTGGCTCAGCAGTAGTTTCAACTGTCGCTTCTGTAGGAGAAGCAGCGGCAAAACAAACCCACAAAATTATCGAACAAGCCACCGAAACGGCAGGAAACGTAGTCAGTCATATTACTGATAACTGGTTAATTCATAGATTAGCCGGAATCGTGAATTTAAACTGGCTTGTAGGTGCTAGCGATAACGTTGATTTAATAAAAGCAGAAGCCGCAATTAAACACTTAAAGCAAAAATATCCTCACGAATCACCCACTCAACTCGCTCACCGCATCATGGTAGACAAAGCAGTCAAAGCCGGGGGAATTGGTTTAACTACCAGTATTTTACCGGGTGCTGCTGCGGCATTATTAGCAGTTGATTTAGCCGCAACAACCGAATTGCAGTCAGAAATGGTTTATCAAATTGCATCTATCTACGGGTTGAATTTACAAGATCCAGCCCGCAAAGGTGAAGTATTGGCGATTTTTGGTTTAGGATTGGGAGGCGGTCGTCTTTTAAAAACAGCAGGATTGCGTTTACTGCGAAATATACCTTTCGCTGGTGCGGTAATTGGAGCCAGCGCTAACGCCACAATGATTTTTTCTTTGGGATATGCTGCTTGTCGGTTTTATGAAACCAAGCTAGACGCAACAAAATCTTTAACTAGCGAAGAGACAATAGCAAATTTACAGCAACAAAGCGAAAACTATCTTCAAACCGCGATCGCGCAAGAAGCAGTTATGGATCAAATTTTGGTACACATGATTCTTGCAAGTCATCCAGAACAAACTTGGTCAGAAATATTACCGCAGTTAGAAGCATTAAACCTTAGTTCTAAATCCTTAGAAGCGATCGAGCAAAATATTAAATCTCCCCAACCTTTAGATACGTTGCTTAATCAATTAAACCGCGATTTTGCAGCACCTTTATTAGCCCAGTGTTATCGAATTGCAAAATTAAACAACGAAACTACTCCAGTCGAAGAAAACATAATTAACGCCATTACTCGCAAATTTGATATTGATGCAAATTCTATCGAGTTAGCAGTCAAGAATCAATAATCAATTGTTAATTATCAATTATCAAATGGGGATTAGGCATGGGGGATGGGTTTTTAGGTAGTGATCGCATCTTGCTCGCTTGAGACATACAGCGAGCAAGATGCTGTCCTAAGAGGACACGCTACGCGTTCACCTTACTGTGCGGTTAACGCACTACAAAATAAAATAAATTATTTTTTGCAAGTCCTTAACTCCTAACTCTTCAATCTGGCAGCACAAAGCGTGAATTTTGAGCAATACTGGTACAAGTAAAGTCACTTGTTGGATACGAAATGGAAATTCGAGCGAGTAATACACCGCTTTCAGATTGGTCTGGGGATGGTTTGGCGGTAGGATTATTTGAAGATGGATTAGAGTTAACTGGCGATTTGGCTGCTTTGGATAAAAAGTTAGCCGGTGCTTTAAAAGAATTAATAGAGGATGAAGAATTTAAAGCAAAACCTAACAGTAGTGTTTTCACCCGCTTAAGTGGTGGCAATTCTATTCGTAAAGTTATGTTAGTGGGCTTGGGTAAAGCTGAAACTTTGAATGCTGAAAGCTTAAGACGTGCAGCCGCAGCAGTAGCAAAGTTAGCTAAAAAGCAAAAATGTAAGTCTTTGGGTATCAGTTTACCAGTTTGTCATGATGACGCAGCACAAACTGCACAGGCGATCGCTGAAGGCGTGCAGTTAGCACTTTATCAAGATAACCGTTTCAAGTCGGAACCGGAAGAAAAAGAAACACAAGTAGAAACCGTAGATTTACTAGGTTTAGGCGGACAAGAAGCAGCAGTTACCCTTGCTAATCAAATAGCTTCGGGTGTAATGCTGGCACGACAATTAGTTGCAGCGCCAGCTAATGAAGTCACCCCGGTGACTATGGCGGAAGTCGCTCAAGAAATTGCTTCCGAACACGGGTTAGAAATAGAAATTCTGGAAAAAGAAGACTGTGAAAAGTTAGGCATGGGTGCTTTTTTGGGAGTAGCGCAAGCTTCCGATTTGCCTCCGAAATTTATTCACCTCACCTATAAACCCCAAGGTACGCCAAGACGTAAGTTAGCAATTATTGGCAAAGGTGTAACCTTCGACTCTGGTGGATTAAATATCAAAGGTGCTGGTAGCGGTATTGAAACCATGAAAATGGATATGGGTGGCGCTGCGGCTACCTTGGGTGCTGCCAAAGCAATTGGTCAACTCAAGCCAGATGCAGAAGTTCACTTTATTTCTGCCGTCGCTGAAAACATGATTAGCGGACACGCCATGCATCCCGGCGATATCCTCAAAGCTTCTAACGGTAAGACTATCGAAGTTAATAACACCGACGCTGAAGGACGTTTAACGTTAGCGGATGCGTTAGTGTTTGCCGATAAGTTGGGAGTAGATGCGATCGTGGATTTAGCAACTTTGACAGGAGCCTGTATTGTTGCTTTGGGTAATGAAATTGCCGGGTTGTTTACCCCCAGCGATGAATTAGCATCCGAATTACAGAAAGCTTCTGAAAGTGCCGGAGAGAAATTCTGGCGAATGCCGATGGAAGAGAAGTATTTTGAAGGATTAAAATCTGGTATTGCCGATATGAAGAATACCGGACCTCGTGCGGGTGGTTCGATTACTGCATCTTTATTTTTAAAGCAGTTTGTTAAAGATACCCCCGCTTGGGCGCATTTAGACGTTGCAGGTCCCGTGTGGACTGATAAAGATAACGGCTACAATCCTTCTGGTGCAACTGGTTTCGGCGTTCGGACTTTGGTTAATTGGGTTCTTAGCTAACTGTTTATTTAGTTTTTGTGGTGGGCAAATGCCCACCGTAGATTTAATTTGAAAGCTTGAGTAGCTAAATGTCACGAAATAGCTTACTTTATGAAATTAGCGGAGAAAATGCTCGAAAATTACTTTTTCTTCGACCGATTTTTTCGACGAGATTCTTGCTGCATTTTTTTCTTGTTCTTTACTTTAGTTTTAGATTTATTAGGTGAGTTAGAAAATCCTTCTACCTTAGTCAAAGTATTGCGAGTTTGTTGAAATGGGGAAATCCAGAAAACTTCGGATTTTATCTCAGATATAGCATCTTCAACCAAAGTATAAAAAATATCATTAGGAAGTGCGTTCAAAGTCGCTTCCGAAGCTATTTCTAATAGATTGTTAAACTCTTGCCGCTCGAAATAAAGCGGTTGAATTAAATCCTCATCAAAAGTTCGTTCAATATATTGCTGTAGTTCTACGGGAGCAAACATAGAACTATTCATTACTAAGTGAGTCCAGATATAATCCGGTTCTTCTTTAACTTGAGGTGCATTATATTTATTTGCAAAAAGATTTGAAAAAAGTTCTTTATAATACTCGATAATTTCCTGTCTAGAAATAATTTCTTGAACAACTAAAATAATCAAGGAATCAAGAGCAGAGGCTCTTACCCATTCATTAACTTCTTGATTTTCTATCAGTTGTTTGATAGGTTCAATATTTCTATAACAAACAGAAGCAAGTATTTTAGCCAAGCCTCCCCCTAACAAATCGCCCGTTGCATCAACTGGCATATCTCCCGGAATTGAGAAGAAATCGATAATAATCGGATAAGCTAATGGTTCTCTAAATTGTGCGAGTAGGTAAAATGCACAAATATGTAGAATATAGTCAGGTTTATTTGATATCTCCTCAAGGTTATTTTTACAATTCGATAAAATATCTAACAATAAAGGAGTAATGGCTTCCTTTTCTTCGATGGCTCTTTCTAAAGCTTCGCGGGGTAATTTGCCATAATTATTTTCTAACTTCGATATAATTTCTTCCAATTGCATATTCAAAAATTCCCCTTTTATGAAAATATTTTTGCTATTTATTAGTAAACTTATACCAAACAAATGGAAAGTAGTAAGTTGGGATAAGCCCACGAAGAGTAATAATATTCGATAATAAATTATCTTAGCGCTGTAACCCAACAAATTCTTTCCGGCGTATTCTTAAATATCTCAATCGATCGCAATCCTAATAATGTTGAGTTACGACACGATAATTATAAAGCAGGCGTTACAAACGAAATTTGATTTTCCTGTCTAACCTAACCTACAAGCTAATATTAAGGAGATTTAACAGAAAAAGACCAGCTATAAGATTTCGTTTTATTGTCTATAGTCCGAAACCGAATTTCAGCACAATGAGTGCCTAGTTCAAAAGAATTCGGTGTATAAGAAATTTTATAATAGCTAGAAAGGCCAGTCACGGGTGCCACTAATCCGAGCTTTTTTGGTGACATCTATTCCATCAACAAATAGTTGCACCGAGCCTTGCTCAGCTTCTTCTCCCAAACGAAAATTCAATGCAGCGCCAACAAACTGTACGGAAGTCTGTGCTGAATTTTCTGTAGGAAACACTTCTAACAGTTGAGGAGGTTGAGACGCAGAAGAAGCCATCAACAGAAAACTCAATAAAATTGTAGAAACCTGCTTCATTGGATTACCTATAAAACCTAAAAGTAGCCTTTACCGTTTGAGTAAACCTAACTTGAAATGTCATGTTTTTGCTTTACTTCTTGCTCAAATTCCTTTATCGAAATAGTTTTACCAGCCTCTACATCTTCTAGCCCTTGTTTAATTCCGGCTATAGCTTCCAACCTTTCCAACGCATCAAGTAATTTTTGGTAAGACTCTGCATCCTGAACTACTATTTCGGCTTTACCATTAACCGTTAACACTACGGGTTCTCCTGTCTGCTTCATTTGTTCGATAAATGAAGGCGTATTTCGTTTAAAGCTTGAGAGTGAATGAATATCTCGACTGATATTTAACATAGAATTAATTATGCATCAAATTTGCACTAAATTTAATGCTAAAGATTTTTTTAGTTTTTAGTTTTATAGAAAATTCATCTCTTGTGGGATGGGCTTCTAATCCGTCCGAAACAATCAAAACGCAATTGCCACCGGAGGCAGAGCCTCCTGAAACAGCATTCCCAGCCTGGAGGCTGGGAACGAGTCACTGGAGATTACTTATTTCTATTTCTTAGTCGGTGTTCAGCGAAGCTGCGGCTCAGACGGGCTTTGTTTTGATGGTTCCCCAGACTTCCAGTCTGAGGGTTAATTCCCAATGCTCCATGCCCAAACTTACTTCCTTTCCGGATGTTGGGCATCTTCAGCCGAAAGATGTCCCATTTGATTAATCGCTGCAATCATTTGATACAAGCGTCCTAAATCCTTTTGATTGAAGTACAGCAGCAACCGGGGAAGCCCAACAGCTTCGTCTGCTCCTTCTTGTGGTAAAGCTTGACTTTTCTCTATTTTCCCTTTCACTAAAATTTCGCTGAATTGTGCATTCAGCTTTTCGACTTCAGCGTCAGATAACTCCGACTTTAAGCGAATCACTAGGCGATCGCTAACGTAACGACTGGAGTGATAAACTTTGAAAAATTGAGTTATGGCGTTACAAGCAACTTCTAAATTATCTGTAACGGTATACAAACTGGGATCTTCAGGACTTACCAGACCTTTTTCAACCAACTGTTTATCAATATATTCGCTCCAAGATTTCCAGTAATCACCACCGGGATGATCGATTAAAATTAACGGAACTGGTCCAAATTTACCAGTTTGACTCAAAGTCATGCACTCGAATGCTTCGTCTTGAGTGCCAAAACCACCGGGGAATAATGCTACTGCATCACTTTCTTTGAGCAAAAATAGCTTGCGGGTAAAGAAATATTTAAAGTGAATTAGTTTCTCATCACCCTGAATAATTGGGTTTGCTTCTTGTTCAAAGGGTAGCTCGATATTTAAACCAAAGGAGTTTTCTCTTCCAGCACCTTCGTGTCCGGCGTGCATTATGCCACCACCACCACCAGTAATTACCATGAACCCCAACTCAGATACGCAGCGTCCAAAATCCCTTGCCATCTTGTAGTCTGGTGTTTCTGGGGATAAACGCGCCGACCCAAATATGGTAACTTTACGAACGTGTTTGTAGGTATGAAACAACTGGAAACCCCGTTCCATATCTGCCAAAGATGCTGACAAGATTTTCCAGTCTAGCCGGTCAATTTCATCGCCAGCAAGTCGCAATACAGTATTTAAAGTCTGCTCGATGTATTTCCGATTTTTTAAGTTCGGTAACTTTTCTATTAGCTCAAAGATATCCGCTTGAAGATGCTCTGATATATAAAAATCATTGGAGGTCATGACAGTTGATGCCAAAATAACATTATAATTTACTCAGGTTTCGTGTAGAATTTGTTGCCAAATTAACGGCGTTTATAGTCCACAATCTATTATTTTGAACTGATAATGCCTTTTAATTCTATGGTATTTCTACTTATTAATTCATAGTTAGCATTAAAATCATGGGTATTAGCTAACGATTAATAGATGATACATTGCACTCAAAAATCTATTATTACTTGTTCCCATTAAAAAGCACCTTTGGTTGATAAAACCAAGGCGAGTAAGGGTTGCCGTCGCCAACCTGTGCTGGTGAAACTAAACGAATTAATATAGATTTTTTTTAATGTAAAATAGACGTATATTGGTACGTCTGTATCTATACGAATATTTTGTAGCTCCAAAAGTTGCATTTCAAACTTAACTTACTTTGTATCACCGACGCAATGGCGAGACGGTTGAAACTTATATACACTTGTTTTTATGAAAAACTTAAAGCCGGGTTTCTTTGGCGATAATTAAGTTTTCAGCCATTCTCAAGAAACCCGATTTTTTACCAACTCTTGTTTGAAGCACTCTGTCTAATCCGTTTCAGGAAAGGCTTGTACTTGACCATTTGGTTTGAAAACTGCACGTATTTTTACATTTTGCCCATTCCGACTGGGAGAAACGAAAGGTTGACCAATTTGTGGAATGCCAGCCTTATCAACATAATCTCTTGCAGCTTTTCCTAAAGGAAGAATTTGTTCGAGCGCACCATCAACACCTACTGTCAAACTGTATTGCAAAGGCTGTTTTAATCCGCTAGGTGGCTGCCAGCGTTTTTCAAAATAATTTCTTACTTCCGCGACTTGATTGGTATCGAACAATGTTTCACTATTGGCTGCGGCTGTTGTTGCAGTCGTTTTTTCGCCACTATTTGCTGCGGAATCTGCACTACTCCTTCTTAATTGTGCTGCTAAATCGCTACTATTTTTAGAGGAATCTGGAAGCGAATTTGCTTGATTGTTTTGAGTGGGTGCAGTGGCTTGTTTTGGAAGTACGGGAATTTTTGGGGGAGATGGGTTCGTGAGTGACGGCAAACTAGATGGCGAATTACTTTTAGGAAGCAATGCGGAACTACTTCCCCCTGGGGTTAAGGTAGATGGATTTGGAGAAATTAGCGGTTTTGTCGTCGTACTGCTACCTTCTGGGAACAAGGGAAGATTAGGCAAACTGCTGTTGGGATTTGTGGAGGCTGAGGGAAAAGTGCTACCTGGTTTCTGAGTCGCGGATAAATTTGGATTGAGAGATGTTAAAGAGCCTGGTGAAAGAGGATCGCTTAAGGTAACACCAGAACCATTAGGTGGTAGCGGTGAAGGAGTAAGTAAAGAATTTGGCGTTGGTAATGGCGTTAACAGCGTACTATTCGCATCACTACCAATTTCATTATTTGTCGCTATTTTGCTCGTTCCCTTTTGTTCTCGAACCCGGTTAGCGTATTGATATGTAAATGGCATTAAGCCCAAGCCCAATACCATTACTGCTGCAACAGGTGCCCAAGCAGGGATTGCAAAATTATTTCTTCTGCGCGGTTGAGTTTCGGTAGGTAAAGCGACAACATCAACTATATACTCATCTAAAGCTGTTGCTAAATCAAATAATTGCAGCAAACCCAGTTGAATTGAAGAACCGCTAACTTGGTTTGCTAAGGAACCAAGAAACAGTTGATGAGTCAAATTGCTGCTTGGTTGTAAATAAATATTGGAACTATAAGCAAATTCGTTTCCGTTGGGTGAAATATTTTCCAAGTTAGGAACATCCGACGCTGCTGTAGGTTCAAATGTTTTACTAACTTTGTGCGCTTCAACCCTGGAAGCCCAGAAATTTTCTGGTGACTGTTGCAAGATTTCCTGTACGTAACCTGAGACTGCCGTATATAAAGCTTCCAACTGGTCCCGGTCGCCTTGGACTACAATAAGTTCCTTTTCTGGTTGTCGCGGCGAGTCAAAACGAAGATTGAATCTAACCTGCTTGAGAACGGATTTACCCATCCACCGCGACAAAGGAGAACTTTGCGCCACAACTTCTAACGTGCAGGTAGGCGGCGTATACCGACGAATCACTGAATTTGATAGAGGCATGGCAGTAAATGCGTCTTGGACATTTTAAAATTTTGTTGAACGATCTATAAGTGCTAGCCAGAGACGGCGGTGTCCACCGGGACCACTGTAGAAAACTAAATCTATCAGTAGTTTTAGTGCCAAATTGGTGAGTATATCTGTGGAGATTTTCTCATCCTCTTCCATCCGCTCTTGATAAGTGTTGCAGAAAGCATCGATGTAATCTCCCAATAAAGCAGAGTAATGAGGTTCGCGGTTGTTCAACGCTTGCTGCTCTAACAAGTCAACAGCACGACGAATTAATTCTTGGTGCTGTTTGGCAAGATAGCAAGTAATCAAAACTAACGATCGCGCTTCTTCTACATCTAATTTTTTTCTGCCTCCTTGACCTTTACGTATGGGGTTAGACTGGCGCAGTCGCCACAGCGCCACCCGGTCTGGCACTCTTGATTCTAAATTAAGATTAATTGCCGCAGAGAGCATTGCTTCGGAACCGATGCCAGTCAAAGCTTCTAGAGCCAACAGCACCAAGTCAATTTGGGCTTTGATATCGTCCCATTGAATGGATGTTGGGGCGGCAATATTAGTTAAATCCTCCCACTGGGAACTAATAGTGGGTGAATCGCCAGCAGAGTGCATAACTTTAAGCATAGGTGATCGGGCCTTTTGGGACTGTTGCTGTTACCCATTTTGAAACCAGACTCTCAACATTTTATATTGGTTTCCGCAAGCCATAGCAAAAAAATCGCAATTTGGCAAGCTTTACACCTGATTTGGGTCAACAGCAATTTGTCTTTTACCTACTTTAGATTCAATTTCCATTTTGTCAAAGGGAAATTTTTTAATTGGGAATTGGGATACGCCCGCACGCTCCGCGTGAATGGGCATTGGGAATGGGAGACAAGGGGACAAGGAGAGGGGGGAGTAGTTATTACACCTTTAATATGCAGACCTTTAACCTTTAACCTTTGACATACGCAATCGTAACCCCGGTACCACCATCGTTTTGCGGTGCTGCTTCGTAATTACTGATTCTAGGGTGCTGCTTTAAAAAAGCATGAACTCCTTGACGCAGTTTTCCGGTTCCGTGTCCGTGAATTATCCATATTGCTCTTGCAGCTTCTGAAATCGCTTTATCTAAAACTAATTCGGCATCTGCTACTCTTCTTCCCCGTAAATCTACGGTGTTTTTGGAAGTACGAATTAAAGGTTCGCTTTCTGCTGGTTTGGCTGCTGGTTCTGCTGGTTTGGCTGCTGGTTTTGCTTTAACTGGTGTCTGCGCTTTTTCCCCATTTAAAGATTCCACATCCTCTAGTTTGACCGTCATTTTCATGATTCCAAACCGGACGTTAAACTCTCCATCTTCGTCAGGGGCTGTTAACACCTCTGCCGTTTGTCCTAATCGGGGAATGCGAATGCGTTCGCCTACTTTTGGCATAAAGCCGACTTTCTCTTTCGGTGCAGCCTTTGGTATAAATCTATCTGCTAATTTATTTATATTTTCGGTAGCTTTTTGAGCATCTTGGGCGGTTGGTTTACCTTGTTGCAAACGCTTAATTACCCCAGCTATTTCACCTTTTGCCGAAGCGATCGCTTGCTGTACTGCTATTTCCTGAGAAGCACGTAAAGATTTTTCCCTTTCTTCTAAATATGCAGCTTTTGCCGATACTTCTTTATAAAAACGTTCTGCTTGCTGCAATAAATCTTGTGCCTGTGCTGCTTTCTCTTCTTGACGGCGACGTTGCGCTTCTAATCCGGCTATAACTTGATTAACTTCATCTGTTGCACCTCCCATTTCCTCTTTTGCTTTTTCTACTACTTCTGCTTTTAACCCCAAACGAGAAGCAATTGCTAAAGCATTAGAACGTCCGGGAATTCCCCAGAGTAAACGATAAGTTGGTGACAAAGTTGCTTCATCAAATTCTACCGAAGCATTTTCAAAGCGTTCGTCTTGATACTTCAGTGCCTTCAACTCGCCAAAGTGAGTAGTAGCAATTGTCAGCATTGAACGATCTGCAAGATAACTCAATAAAGCGATCGCTAATGCACTACCTTCAACAGGATCGGTACCCGCGCCAACTTCGTCAAGCAATACTAGGGAAGAGGGATGGGGAGATGGGGGGATAGGGTGATGGGGGGAAGTAATTTCGTCTCCTTGTCTCCTTGTCTCCTTGTCCCCTTGTCCTGCTTCCTCGGTCGAAATTGCGTCCAAAATCCGACTAATCCGGCGGATATGTCCGGAAAATGTTGATAAACTCTGCTCTAAGGATTGTTCGTCCCCAATGTCTGCTAATATTTGGTCAAACCAAGGTAATTCCACCGGCTCGCGGGCTGGTACGAATAAACCTATTTTTGCCATTAATGTTGCAAAACCAAGGGTTTTCAGAGTTACGGTTTTACCACCCGTGTTCGGTCCGGTAATGGTAACTACTCGAATATATGGATTGATTACTAAATCTACGGGAACTACTGGATGTCCTTGTTCGTGATGCTGCTGCCACACTAACAAGGGATGTCGTAATTCACGTAAAGTAATATTTTCTTCTACAGGGTTAATAAAACGAGGAGGATTTGCTTTTAACCAGAAGCTATACCGTGACTTAGCAGTCGCTAAATCTAATGCAGTTGCTACTGCTAGTACTTTTTCTAAATCTGGTTTTACTTCAGCGACTTTTTCGGATAAATTACGGCGAACCGCTTCTTCTTCTACTTGTTCTCTCCGCAATAATTGCCGCAGTTGATTGCCCATCGGCACTACGGAATTAGGTTCCACATACAGGGTGGCTCCGCTTGTTGATGTGTCGTGTACAATACCTGGAATAGCGTCTTTTTGCGGTGCTTTTACGGGAATTACATATCGATCGCCGCGTTGAGTGATTATTGTTTCTTGGAGTGCGTTGCCTTTTACCTGGATGATGTTTTGCAGCTTTCGGGTGATTTGACTGCGGTTTTGACGCAATGAGTGACGAATATCGCCGAGTTTCTCGCTCGCACGATCCGTTACTTGTCCCCGCTCATCGATACAGCGGTGGATTTCTTGTTCTAATTCTGGGTAAGTCCGTAAATCGGCAACTAATTCGTTTAATATTTCTAAATCTGGATGGTTATCGATCAGCCGACGTAAATTTCTGACTCCAGCCAGGGTAGTAGCGATCGCTAACAATTCATCCCCTGCCAAAATACCTTTTAATTCCGCTCTTTCTAAAGAGTCGCCGAAATCTTGAATTCCTTCAAAAGAAATTCCATTATCTAAACGATTTTCTAATTCGTATACTTGTTTCGTTTGCGCTAATAAATATTCGCTTTGAATCTGAGAGTCAGGAATAGCAATATTACGTGCGGCGATCGCTCCCAGCTTAGTTGCCGCGAAAGTTGACAAATGCTGGCATAGGCGGGACCATTCCAGTAAGTCTAGTGTTTCGGATTGGATCAAGGCTGCTTAAATAATAGTTTTGAAGTTATGTTAACAATATTAGCGGTTCTAGACACTTGCTGACATTTAGGCGATCGTTTTTTATATCCGATTAGTTCTTTTTACCTGTATCTAATTTTACCTATTTCTATAGGTTCATTATCGATATTTGTATATACTGCTACCTATTTAAGATATATGAATAAGTATAAAAAGATAATTTATTTGCAACTTAATCAAAAAACTAATTATCCCGATCGCGATCGCGAATTCAGGATTTACACCGAAAAATTATATTTGGCGAATTTTTGATATTAAAACTATGAACGATCGTAATCTATTTTTGAACAAACATAAGTTACTTTCAAAATCCAATTTTAAGTATTCTTAAATACATTTGTTTGGATTAAAAATAATATTTAGTAAAATTCATTACTTGAATAAAGGATTTTTTGAGAAAAACTATTTCGTATATTGCTTGTAGATTAGTACATAAAAAGTATTAAATATGACCATTGCTATAAAAATATAAGAGAAGTAATACTTAGATATTTGTCTAATTGTTTTTCTTTAAACTCTTTGCTACTACAGCAATAGGCTTACATATAGCTGAGAATGCTGATAATTATGATGTATGAGCGACAGGGGCGCTGTCACGAGGATGAAGCAAAAACTAATAACGCGCCCCTGTAAAATTCCTTTATTAGTATAACTATACATATTTATCAATGACTTTTTAATGTGATTTTTTATCTCTTCTACCAGAAACAATTAGTTTCAAAAAAAAAAGGATTATAATACACCCACAATTTGATACCCTAGCTTAAATAGATTGGAATAAGTAGAAGCACGTGGATATTCAAATTGGGCGAGGAAAAACAGCCCGTAGGGCTTACGGTATTGATGAAATTGCTTTAGTACCAGGTACAAGAACATTAGATCCTTCTTTGGCTGATACTAAATGGCGTATCGGCAATATTGAGCGAGAAATCCCAATTATTGCCAGTGCAATGGATGGTGTCGTTGATGTTCGCATGGCTGTACGTTTGTCAGAGTTAGGAGCATTAGGAGTACTTAATTTAGAGGGCATCCAAACCCGATATGAAAATCCAGAGCCAATTTTAGACCGTATTGCTGGGGTAAACAAAGATGAATTTGTACCCTTGATGCAAGAACTTTATGCCGAACCAATTAAAGCAGAGTTGGTCAAGCAACGCATCCAAGAAATTAAATCGAGCGGTGGTATTGCTGCGGTTAGCGCTACTCCAGTAGGGGCTAGTAAATACGGTTCGGTAGTCGCCGAAGCTGGGGCAGATTTATTCTTTGTCCAAGCCACGGTGGTTTCTACGGCACACCTATCACCCGAATCGATAATCCCTTTGGATTTAGCCCAGTTTTGCCGAGAAATGCCCATGCCGGTAGCTTTGGGTAACTGTGTAAGTTATGAAGTCACCCTTAACTTAATGAAAGCTGGTGCTGCTGCGGTATTAATCGGAATAGGTCCAGGTGCTGCCTGTACTTCCCGTGGAGTGTTGGGTGTAGGCGTACCCCAAGCCAGTGCGATCGCCGATTGTGCGGCAGCGCGAGATGATTATTACAACGAAACCGGGAATTACGTGCCAGTAATTGCCGATGGCGGTTTAATCACTGGCGGCGATATCTGTAAATGTATTGCTTGCGGTGCCGATGGTGTAATGATTGGTTCTCCCTTTGCCAGATGCGCCGAAGCACCGGGGCGTGGCTATCACTGGGGCATGGCAACCCCATCTCCAGTATTGCCGAGGGGTACTCGCATTAATGTAGGTAAAACTGGTACTCTAGAGCAAATATTAACCGGACCGGCGCAACTTGATGATGGTACTCATAATCTTTTAGGCGCTCTCAAAACAAGTATGGGTACTCTTGGAGCAAAAAATATTAAAGAGATGCAACAGGTTGAAGTTGTCATTGCTCCATCACTATTAACCGAAGGTAAAGTTTACCAGAAAGCTCAGCATTTAGGCATGGGTAAATAAGGTAAATTGAGTTGAAAGCTACGAGTTACAAGAAATATCCAATAGTTAACGATTGGTGGGTGTATAGTTATTATGCAAAAAAGCCCGTTAATAACTAACTATTTTCAAGCGTTCGCGCTAAATGTCCAACATTCTCTTAAAGAAATTTTTCCTTACTTTTAAACTATGGCTGGAAAAATCGCATATGTCGCCTACAATAGAGATAGCGGAGACGCATGTTTCCGTTCACTCCTCACACCACACTCCGCCCGGACTACTGTTCGGGCGGTTCCTTATGTTTTGGAATAAATATGTTTTGGAATAAATTTTCCGTTTAACTGTGTAAATCTATATTCCAAATGTCAAGGCAGTGCTTTTTGCTGTGGTAGAATTTTCACAAAAATCAAAAACATCTGAATTATAAGGTTTTAAGGTATGTCATCAGCCACACAAGTTACGGACTCCAGCTTTAAGCAGGAAGTACTCGATAGCGAAGTTCCTGTACTAGTTGACTTTTGGGCACCCTGGTGTGGTCCATGTCGTATGGTAGCCCCTGTTGTAGATGAAATTTCTTCTCAATACGAAGGTCAAATCAAGGTTGTCAAAGTTAATACCGATGAGAATCCCAATGTTGCTTCTCAATACGGTATCCGCAGTATTCCCACATTAATGATTTTTAAAGGTGGGCAAAAAGTTGATATGGTTGTCGGTGCGGTACCTAAAACTACATTAGCTAATACTTTGGAGAAATATCTCTAAAGATTAACCGGCGCTGAAAACTCACAATTGCTGTAGTTGTAAACGGGTAAAATCATTTGCTGAATTCTTTACACCGTCAAATTGGCTCTGCGATTTAAATCCCCAGGGATTTTCCCTAAACTTTTTTTTCGTAGTCAAGCTACAGCATGAGTTTTCAGCTACTTCTTTTTAGCAACGTTTATCTCAAGATTTAGATTAATTTAATTAAGAAGTTGTCCTCGTTAGATTTAATTTCGGTAGAAATATTTTTTAAGGATGTGTTATTTGTAAATATTAATACATCAGTAACCAGGCTTCTTTCTGAATCAATATGAGAAGATTTAATAATTTAAGTAAGTCGGCACAAATAAAAACAATTATGTAATGGAATGTAAATTAGCATCAAAGCCTTACCCCTACTGCCTATTCCCTACTCCCTGCTCCCTGTCCTGATTAGGATTTGGCGTAGCCGACTTACTTAGCTATAAAAACCTGTTTCTACAGCTAAAAAAAAAGGGCTGCAAAAGCAACCCTTGTATATTAAATGAAAATATTAAATTCTACTAAGACTCACGAGGTTTTTTCTTCTTCAGTTTTTGCTTTCTTAGACGACGTTGAGTCGCAATAACTGCACCTTCTACCGGATAACCGACTACAGGAATCACCTGATATTTACGTTCTTCTTCAAACTTGCTCAGTTCATTATAATCAAGCCAATGGATGCAGTTGACAGGACAAGTATCAATTGCCTCTTCAATTACTTCTTCCGAATCACCATCTTGACGCATGACGCGCGATCGCCCATAATCGGGTTCGATATAGAAGGTGTTAGGAGCTACATGGGCACAGTGCTTGCAGCCGATACAAGTAATTTCATCAACATATACGCCCGTTTCTCGCAGCACACCGCCCAATTCCGGTTCCAAACCAGAACGATCGGAGTTTTCTCGCAAGAAACCCCCTAATTCCGGTTCCAAACCAGAACGATTATCTTGTCCATCTTCCGGCGGCAAAAAATCAGGCATTACGCACTCCAGCGCTGTACTACTAAGCGAATCGAACCATCCTGATTCCTTTTTTGTTCGCTAACTTGAAAGCCCGCTTTTGCGGTTTCTTTAACTACCGTGCTGTAAGCGTAACGTTGTGTAACTTGACGTAAAAAGCCTTCCACAGAAAGATTTTGCGCCCAATATTGTAAATCGGCAACTAGTTCGTATTCAAATCCGTTCCACTTAAAGCCGATATCATAACCATTGTTTTGCTCGATAGCAATTTCAGCAGTATGGGTTATACCTTGATATCCGCGCAAAGAATGCGAACCATCTTTCCAAGCTACACCTAAATCGGTGAGAGCATCTTTCAAAGATTCAATATTACGAATTTGAGTCTTAATCTGGCTAAAGTGTGACATAATAGGTCTGAATCAGTGAGAATAAGTGATTAAGTTGGGTGAAAAACTACCAATCGCTGAACGTTGCTTGAGTATTCGCAACATCATTCTGAGAAAACACCTTGGCGGCGAAATATTCTGATGTTGTTTGATGGTTAAGTACAATTCCTAGCTGCGCTTCGATAGCTGCCGTAACTTCAGCGCAAGAAGCACCAACTATTCCAGTCACCTTTTCTTGTACTCTACCATCTGGATAAATTATAAATTCTAATGTCTCCATGCTTTCGATCGACCATATTGATTGAGGTTTATTTATGCTGCTATAAAGCGGAATCTAAAACTCTGCTTGAAATTAAGTCATTAAACAATTAATTTCTCATCCCCGAAACAAATATATTTAAAATCTTTACAAAACTTATTATTTGTAAAAGTGTTTGCTTCAATTATATGTAAGTTTCTCTTAACTAAGCACATTAGTCAAGCTGAAAAATAGGCACCCTTCAATAATTATCTCCCAAGATATAGAACTAACGTATACCCCAAGGTGTAAGTTTGAAAATTAGAAAAAATATCTTGAAAGCCGATGATTATGGTTAATTTTTGTCTATAAAAGTCATAAAAAGACGAATTTAGATTATTTTATTTTGAATATCTTAAATACGTCTTTGGGCTGAATTGTTTGTAATTGACTCGATCGTCAGAATGTCAGAAAATGGAATATAGCGATTACCTTCGGTAGAGCTTCGCTTAACGCACAACATAAAAATCATGTTTCTCCTGGTAGAAAACCCCAATATTCCGGCAAGTTGCTCATGGTGCATCCTACTGAGTGTAGTTGACCGTTGCAATAGCTTAAACCTGAATAAATTGTAGGCTATAAGACAATTGAGCAACAAAAAATCTTGAAAAATATTATATTTAGCTAGTTTTTACTAAATATAATGATTGTTGTAAATTGTTAACTATTTTATACAAAAAGTAAAAAAATAACTTATTTCGTAATAAAGTCTATATTCTTCAATTATTTTTAAAAGAAAAATATTAATTTAGCGATCGCTGTTAGCCGTTGACTGGTAACTGGTAACTGGTAACTGGTAACTGATAGCTAATTTCCTAATTGTTGCTCTTCTTTCATTTCTTCATCAAAAACTAATTCTGAGGTTTGAACGACAAACGGAGTTTCAGAACCTAATAAACCACGCTTAATCCGTTCTGGTGTTTCTGAAAAAACTACGAACAAAGGATATACAGTATTAGTTCCCTCGTTCAAAATATGGCTGTAGCGAGGAGGCATAAACCACTCGTAATCCTTATCCAACCATACTTGAGTTTGTCGCCATCGTCCCAATAAATCAGAAAAATCTTCATCTGGGCGATGAATAAATACAAGAATTTCAACCCCTGTTTTAATTTTCCATTCCGGATTGCACATCAAAATAGCTAAATCGCAAGGTAAACAAGTTGTTTGCGGTAAATCTTTTTCAGTTTTACGAATGCGGATAATTGGTAGAGGAATAGTAATAAAACTTTCATCGGGGCGGCGTAAACTGGGAACCATTTCTAAATAAGGACGGTGCTGCTTTAAAAGAGCAACCGTTGCAGAATGATTGCAATATTCCGCCAAGCTAATTTCGTATTGAGACTTTTGTACAGGCATAAATAATTTTGGATTTTAACAACGGATGCGTTTAGTTTGTTTTAGATTTTGGATTAGAAGTTGAGAGTAAAAAGTTAGGAGTTTTGAGTTTTGAGTTATGAGTGAGGAGTTATGAATTATGAATTAGGAGTTATGAATTATGAATTAGGAGTTATGAATTATGAATTAGGAGTTATGAGTTAGGAGTTAGGAGTTTTAAGTTATGAATTAGGAGTTATGAGTTAGGAGTTAGGAGTTAGGAGTTTTAAGTTATGAATTAGGAGTTAGTTATTCTTCCCCATCTCCCCCTCTCCCCATCTCCCCCGCTCGCCGCACGCTCCGCGTGTTCAGCGCGGCACGACTCGTTAGAGTAACGGGTTGCGCCACTTCTCTCAACGGTCGTGTTCCTCCGCACGTTTTGGGCTTACCATCTCCCCCTCTCCCCATCTCCCCATCCCCCCATCTCCCCCTCTCCCCCTCTCCCTACTCCCTACTCCCTACTCCCTGTATTTGATAATTGATAACTGGTTACTGTTTTTAGCCTAATTCTTCAAAGACTGCGAACATTGGTAGATACATTGAGAGCAAAATCACAGCAACCATACCACCGATAACCACAATCATTACTGGTTCTAAAACACTGGTAAGAGCTTTTACTGCTTGCTCAACTTCATCTTCATAGAAATCGGCAACTTTCATCAACATTCCATCTAGTTCTCCTGTTTCTTCCCCAATACTCATCATTTGAATTGCCATAGGAGGAAAAACGTTTTCTTTTTGTAATGCAAAACTAATCATGCCTCCTTGTTCAACTTCACTTCTGGCAGCATCAATAGCATTAGCAATTATCTGGTTTCCTGATGTGTCTCGGACAATTTCTAAAGAAGTTAAAATTGGTACTCCAGAACGAGTCAAAGAACCGAAGGTACGGCTAAATCTGGCAATTGCTGATTTTTGAATTAAATCGCCAAATAAAGGTAGTTTTAAAGAAAGTGCATCGATATTTAATGTGCCTACAGGAGTTTTATAGTACATATCGAAAGCTACTTTTGCTCCGACAACAATACCAATAAGAACGAAAAGTCTCCAGCTTGTCAAAACGCCACTTATCCAAAGCATAAATTGTGTTAAAGCTGGTAATTCTGTTCCCAAATCTTTGAATATATTGGCAAAAATTGGAATCAGAAAAATAGTCATTGCCAGAAAAATGATTACTGCTAAACTACCCACAACAGTAGGATAAGACATTGCGGATTTGATTTGGTTTTGCAGTCGAGCCACATCTTCTAATAATTTGGCTAAACGGTTGAGAACTTCATCCAAAACACCACCGACTTCGCCAGCTTGAATCATGCTGACATACAAACCATCAAAACATTCAGGATGCTTTCGCATGGCATCGGAAAGGTTAACACCATTTTGCACTTCGCTACTAATATCTAAAAGTGCTGCTTTCAGTTTAGGATTGCTGCATTGTTCGGAAAGTACTCCCAAACTTCTTACAATTGCTACCCCCGCATTTGTTAAAGCAGCAAATTGACGGGAAAATATAGCTTTATCTTTAACGGTAACTGTAGCAAGTTTGTTTTGCAGTTTTGTTAAATCAAGAGCTTCACCGATATCGAAACCTTTAAATTTTTGTAAATCTTGGATGACAAAACCTTGCTGTCTTAACTCAGTACGAGCTTGAGCTAAAGAGTCGGCAACAAGTTTTTCTTGTTTAGATTTTCCTTGTGAATCGCGAACGCGAGCAACGAAAGTTGGCATGATTTATATAATTTTAAATTCAAAAAAATCAAATTTTAATTTTGACTATGAAAAAAACTTAGTAGTTAGCGATCGCAATATAACTGATAACTAACTACTAGTCATTTATTGAAATATTAACGTTTTACAGCAGCTTTACCGTTTGTGGGTGCCGAACCAATTAGACGTTGAATTTCATCTGGTTTAGAAGTTTTTGACATTGCAGCTTCAAAAGAAATGGTTCCTGCTTTCACATAATCAGCAAGAACTTTTTCCAAAGTTTGCATCCCAAATTTCGCGCCAGTTTGAATCGCCGAATAAATTTGAGATGTTTTACCTTCGCGAATCATGTTGGAAATAGCAGGAGTAATAATCATGATTTCCTGAGCCATTACTCGACCAAATTCATCGGGTTTGGGATTTTTCTTAGGCACTAAAGTTTGGCTAAATACTGCGACTAAAGAGTTAGATAACTGTACGCGCACCTGAGTTTGTCTGTCAGCGGGGAAAACGTCGATAATGCGATCGACAGTTTGTGCTGCTGAAGACGTGTGCAAAGTACCGAATACTAAGTGACCAGTTTCTGCTGCGGAAATAGCGAGAGCGATCGTGTCTAAATCTCGCATTTCTCCAATCAAAATAATATCTGGATCTTCACGCAAAGAACCTTTTAAAGCATTGGCAAAACTTTTTGTATCTTCACCCAGTTGACGTTGGTGAACCAGACTTTTAACTGGTTCGTAAACAAATTCAATCGGATCTTCAATTGTTAAAATATGTTCTGCCTTTGTCCGGTTGATTAAATCGATCATTGCCGCCAAAGTAGTTGTTTTACCAGAACCCGTAGGACCTGTTACCAATATCATTCCTTTGGGTTTGTCGCACATTTCTCGCGCAATATCTGGTAAACCCAATTTCTCAAAGTTAGGAATTTTGGAACTTAATGCTCTTAAACAAGCGGCGTAAGTTCCGCGTTCTTTATAAACGTTCACCCGGAAACGTGCCAATCCTTTAACACCATAAGAACAATCTAATTCCCAAGTTTGTTCGAGGATTTTACGTTGGGAGTTATTCAACATACTAAAAATTAGCCTTTGACATTGATCGCCACTCAAAGCTTCCTCCCCGATAGGTGTTAACTTACCGCTAACACGAAAATAAGGAGGTAAACCAGCGGATAAATGCATATCCGAACCTCCCATTTCAATCAATTGTTCCATCAAATCTTCAATCATCATTTCCATTGTTTGTACTCCTCTTATTTTTGTTTATTAGTTGTTAGTGGTTAGTTGCTATTAGAAACTGACTTTTATCAGTTAATCTTGAAAGCGAGATGTCATACAGTAAGGACAATCCAACCATTCCGGCTGCAATTGAGCTTCACAATTTGCACAAGTCAAACCACTTTTACGTTTAGCTTTCAACTCTGCTTCCAAACCTGTATCGGTAAACGTTACCCGTTCGACTTCCTCAAGGGTGGTGCCTCCTTGACGTACCAAATCCAAACTGTAAGCAAGCAGAGTTTTCATTCCTTCTTCTACTGCTGCTTCTTTAATCAATTCTGTTGGTGCTTCTTCGTTGATTAAAGCCTGGATGCGTTCGGTAATTCTCATTACTTCGTAAACACCGCAACGTCCTTTGTAGCCAATACCGCTACATTTTTCACAAAGGTGATTGTTGGTTCTGGCTTCTTGAATTTGGTCGTTCGTAAGAGTATTGGCTTTATAGAAGATTACATCCGCTTCTTGAGATGCCGATAAGCCGTAACGTGCGAGTTCTTGCGGTGTGGGACTGTATTCAATACGACATTCACTACATACGCGACGCATCAGACGTTGTGCCAGAACTCCAAGCAAAGAACTGGAAATCATGAAAGATTCAATACCCATTTCTCCCAAACGAGCGATCGCACCGGGAGCATCGTTAGTGTGCAAGGTAGTTAATACTAAGTGACCCGTTAATGCCGCTTCGATCGCTGTTTTCGCCGTTTCTTTATCTCTGGTTTCTCCTACAAGTAATACGTCGGGATCTTGCCGCAAAAATGCCCGCAAGGCGGTACCGAAATCCAGCCCTTTTTCCCGAATCACCTGCACCTGAGTAATCCCCGGTAAACTATATTCCACCGGGTCTTCTACAGTACTGATATTAATATCGGGAGAATTTCTTTCGGCAAGGGCAGAATACAGAGACGTTGTTTTACCAGAACCCGTGGGACCTGTTACTAGAATCAAGCCAAAGGGTCGGCTAACCATGTCTTGAACAATTTGCAATGTCTCTGGGTCGGTAATTAATTTATCCAACCCCAATTGAGTTGAGGAGTTATCCAGAATCCGGAGTACTACTTTTTCTCCGTAACGGCTCGGTAAAGTATTTACCCGGAAGTCTACTTTGCGTCCTTCAAATAAGCGGCGGATGCGTCCATCTTGGGGAAGACGGCGCTCGGCGATATCTAAGTTAGCAATAATTTTGAAACGGGCTGTAATTGCGGGAATGATTTTTTTCGGTAATGCATCAAAAGCTTCCCGCAATACACCATCCTTACGAAAGCGAATGCGTAAGTTTTCTTCTTGAGGTTCGATGTGAATATCGGAAACCCCTTCATGCAGTGCTTTGGCGAGGATTCTATTTACCAAGTTGATGATTGGCGCATCCTCAGCGCCCTTCATTGCCGAACCTAAGTCAGCTTCTGATTCTTCGGGAGCATCTTCTAAATCGAGATTATCGAGATTTTCTAAATCTTGATTGAGGTCGGTAGATTGTTGCTTTTCTTTATGCTTCTGTTTAACAGCCATTTCATCCAAAAATTGGTTGATTAGCTGTTGGTAATCTTCTTGAGTAATTACCATTCTTTGCAAACTGAAGCCTTGCGGACGTAAAACCCGATTCAGATCGTCGGAAGCCTCCAGATTGTCTGGATCTACCATCGCTACCAAAACGAAAGGTGGATTTTCATTTTCATGTTTTGACAATGGAATTAAGCGATGGCGACGACAAATATCCACCGGGATAAGAGTCTCAATCATTCCTCCCACCGAAGTCGCGCCTACTTGGCTAACCTCCGGATCTAAGGATTCTACGCCGTAAAGAATTTTAAGCTCAAATAGCTGTTGCTTTTTGTACTCGCGGAGTAGCTCTGGTGATAGTTGTCGCCCTGCAATCGATTCGATGACCTCAGTTAAAGGTCTACCCGACTTGCGGCTTTCTATAAGTGCCTGCTTCATCTGACCGTTATCTACAAAGCCAGATTGAACAAGTTTGTTACCGAAAGGCGAGAACTCCGATTTTACACTCAGAGCGGTACTGCGCCTTTGTTGTGACGATTGAGTCATATGTTGAGATGATGGATGCTGCACAAACCTTACAATTCAAGTATTCCCAACCTGGGGTGCAGAATTTTCATCTCAACTAAGAAATCTTAGCTAAAATTTTTTTTATTAGATGAATAAGGCGATCGCCCTTTTCGTTTTAGCTGTCTTCTGGTGTACGCGGATTAAAGAAGTTGTAGTCCTGTACGTAACTTACCAAATCGAGCAACAGGCAAGAATAATCATATAAATTGACTGGAATATACAATTCTGCATAAGACTCCACAAACCTGCTTTCTCTTGGTAGTAAGATGATTTTTTCGTTGTGTGCTGTCTTATTCTGGGTTTGCTTGGAGAGGTGCATTCCGGTGAAATAAATTTACTTTGCTTGGGTAAACACCACTTAAAAGCGAGAAATTCCTATAAAGCACGTTTTTCAGAAAGTCATTAATATAGCGATCGTTATGACGGTAATACCACTTCCGAGGAATATTTCTGTCGTCTAAATACGCTAAACTTTCCTTCTTAGTAAATAAATTTGTAAGCTGTTGTTTTATGGGGTGGGGAAAACTACCCTGTAAAGTATTCCTAAATGATTGGAAAATAATGGCTTAATGTCAACAGTCATCTGTAAATAACACAGCAGTGCCCCAACGGCGAACTAACAGAGGTAAATCAAGTAATGAACAGCGACTCTCCACAAACAAATTCCAACCCTAACGGCGATGAAAAAGCGCAAATCACAATTGAGGCAAACGTTGCAGATTCAGCTGCGGTTAATCCAGAAGATGGTACTGCTACAAACCCAACGACTGCTCAATCAAATGCTGGTGCCCCAGAAACGGCTCAATTTGAGTCTTTAAAAGCGCAGTTAGATGAGCGTAGCAGTCAGTATATGCGAATTGCGGCAGATTTTGAAAATTACCGCAAACGCACGAGCAAAGAAAAAGAAGATTTAGAACTACAGGTGAAGCGCAACACTATTACAGAATTATTGCCAGTAGTGGATAATTTTGAGCGAGCGCGAGCGCACATTAAACCCCAAAATGATGGGGAAATGGCGATTCACAAAAGTTATCAAGGCGTTTACAAGCAGCTAGTAGACTGTCTCAAACGGGTGGGTGTTTCACCAATGCGTCCCGAAGGTCAACAGTTCGACCCCAACGAACATGAAGCAGTAATGCGCGAACCTACGGATGAATATCCGGAAGGAACAGTGTTAGAAGAGTTAGTACGCGGATACTTTCTTGGCGATCGCGTGTTACGTCATGCAATGGTAAAGGTGGCTGCCCAGAAGGAAGATACGTCTTCTGGGGAGGACTCGCAGTCTGGGGAAGCAAATACTTAAGCTGTAGCCACTCGAACCTACTAAAACTGCTTTCGGTTAGCAATAATCGGACGAGCATCGCATCCCAATTTCGGATCGGTCACATCCGCGCTTTTTATTACCAGCGATCGTGAAGAAAAATTTCCACAAAATTGGAAATGATTCTACTAATGGTTTGGACAGTTTCTTAAATAGGACATTGTTTTATAAATGGGAAACTGTCCCACCTAGTTCGTTGTTAAAATTACAGCCTTATAGAAATAATCAGTAAAAACACCGTTTTTTATGGGAAAAGTTATTGGGATCGACTTGGGCACTACCAATAGTTGTGTCGCAGTTTTGGAAGGTGGGCAACCACTTGTAATTGCTAATTCAGAAGGTGGACGCACCACTCCCTCCATCGTTGGATTTGGCAAAGGCGGCGAACGCTTAGTCGGTCCTCTGGCAAAACGCCAAGCGGTAACAAATGCTGAAAACACTATATACAGTATTAAGCGATTTATTGGTCGTCGTTGGGATGATACTCAAGACGAACGCACTCGCGTACCATATAGCTGTGATAAAGGTAGAGACGATACTGTTGATGTCCAAATTCGCGGACGTAACTACACACCTCAAGAAATTTCCGCGATGATTTTGCAGAAGTTAAAGCAAGATGCGGAAAGTTTCTTGGGAGAAGAAGTTAATAAAGCAGTAATCACAGTTCCGGCATATTTTACTGATGCTCAAAGACAAGCCACTAAAGACGCTGGAACAATTGCCGGATTAGAAGTATTGCGAATCATCAACGAGCCAACTGCTGCGGCTTTAGCATTTGGTTTGGAAAAGCAAGATGAAGAACAGTTGATTTTGGTGTTTGACTTGGGAGGCGGAACTTTCGATGTTTCCATCCTGCAACTTGGGGATGGAGTATTTGAAGTCAAAGCAACTTGTGGTAACAATCACCTTGGTGGAGACGACTTTGATTACTGTATCGTCGAATGGATGATAGAGCTTTTTAAAGAGCAAGAAAAAATTGACCTTTCCGCCGACAAGATGGCGCTGCAACGCTTGCGGGAAGCTGCTGAAAAGGCAAAGATTGAACTTTCGACTATGCCGAGTACTTCAATCAACTTACCGTTTATTACTGCGAATGAAAGCGGACCAAAACATTTAGAAATGGAACTTAGCCGTTCTAAATTTGAAGAACTTAGCAGCGATTTGATTCAAGCTATTGTTAAACCAATGGTTCAGTCTCTCAAGGATGCAGACCTTAAACCAGATATGATTGAAAAGATGATTCTGGTGGGTGGTTCGACTCGCATTCCAGCAGTACAGAACGCTTTAATGCAGTTTTTCGATGGTAAAGCCCCCGATCGCTCTGTTAACCCCGATGAAGCTGTGGCGCTTGGCGCTGCAATTCAAGCTGGCGTGTTAGCTGGCGAAGTTGATAATTTACTACTTTTAGATGTTACTCCTTTATCCTTGGGACTTGAAACTTTAGGAGAAGTATTTACTAAAACCATAGAACGTAATACTACAATTCCTACCAGTAAATCCCAGATATTTTCCACGGCAGTTGACGGACAAAACTCTGTGGAAATTCACGTGCTTCAGGGTGAAAGAGCGATGGCGCGGGATAATAAAAGCCTGGGTAAATTCCTTTTAAATGGAATTCCTCCGGCTCCGAGGGGCGTACCGCAAATTGAAGTATCTTTTGAAATTGATGTTAACGGTATTCTTAAAGTAAGCGCTCAAGACAAAGGTACTGGTAGAGAACAAACCATTCGGATTACCAATACAGGTGGTTTGAGTCAGAATGAAGTAGAAAAAATGCGTCAGGAAGCCGAAACCTTTGCTGAGGAAGACAGAAAACGCTTAGAGTTAATTGAATTAACAAATCAAGCCAACACTCTGTTACACAGTTACGAATTAAGCTTGGCGTGCAATGCGGATCTGATCGACGATCAAATCAAAGCTTCTATTGATGAAAAATTAGCTTCATTACAAGTTGCAATGCGACAGAGCGGAATATCTGTAGCAGAATTCAAGCAAATTTTGGATGAGTTTCAACAAGCTGTATTTGCTATTGGCGCGGAGGTATACAGTCGCGTTAATACCGGAAACAACGAAGAACCATCCGAACCATCCGAACCATCTGAATCATCTGAATCATCTGAAATTCCTGAAGATAGCGAAGCATCAAAAGAAGCTTTCGCACCACAATTCAACTTTGATTTTGAAGAGGATAGTACAGTCCAAGCTGATTACGAAACCATAGATTAAATCATTGGTGATTATATATACAGCGTGACCTTGAGTGCATCAAAGTTAAAATCTTTAAATTAAAACCTCTTCTACCTTGGTGGGAGAGGTTTTGAATTGTGTGTCAAAATTTAGTTTTACGAATTTTTCGCTACCATCAAAGGTAGATTTATACTTTAATGATTTGTTAAATTGTAGAAGCGAATTTCGGCATTGGTGAATGTCGTATTACAATCATTGAAATGCCATCAATAACCAGATGGCGGGTTTTCCACACTTATAGGTGCGGCTAGCCCTTCTGGTTTAGGTCTGCTTATTGTACATCCACGTAGCACAATTGTAAGAGAGTCGAAGTTTCAGCTAATTAATAAATTTCGTTCTTACTCAAGCAACAGCTGCGGTTTGTTAATCTTTTATGGTGATTTTTATCAAGAAGAAAGGGTAAAATCGTTTATTAATAAAACTTAACTTTTGGCTTCAACCTGACCCGTAACTGCATCGACGCTTCCAACATTTTAACTTTTACCTTTGCTATATGGCTCGCGACTATTATGAAATTCTGGGTGTCTCTCGTGACACCGACAAAGAAGAAATGAAAAGTGCTTACCGCCGCCTTGCCCGGAAGTATCACCCAGACGTGAACAAAGAGCCGGGAGCCGAAGAGCGGTTTAAGGAAATCAACCGCGCTTATGAAGTGCTTTCCGAACCAGAAACCCGCGCTCGTTACGACCGTTTTGGAGAACAAGGAGTATCGGGTGCTGGTGCTGCTGGCTTCCAAGACTTCGGCGATATGGGCGGCTTTGCCGATATATTTGAAAGCATCTTTAGCGGCTTTGCTGGAGGTGCAGCAGGGTCCCAAAGACGACGCAGCGGACCAGTTCGAGGTGATGACCTGCGTTTAGACTTAAAGCTAGATTTTCGGGAAGCGGTATTCGGGGGTGAAAAAGAAATTCGGATTTCACACCTAGAAACCTGCGACATTTGTAGCGGTTCGGGTGCAAAACCCGGTACTCGTCCGAGGACTTGTTCGACCTGTAGTGGTTCCGGTCAAGTTCGCCGCGTCACTCGAACACCCTTTGGTAGCTTTACCCAAGTATCGACTTGTCCCACCTGTAACGGACAGGGGATGGTAGTTGAAGATAAATGCGATGCTTGTGAAGGTAAAGGTGCAAATCAAGTTACCAAAAAACTTAAAATTACCATTCCAGCGGGGGTTGACAACGGTACGCGCTTGCGTATTTCCAATGAAGGAGATGCCGGGATGCGGGGTGGTGCGCCCGGAGATTTATACGTTTACCTGTTTGTAAACGAAGATGAAGAATTCCAGCGCGATGGTATTAATGTACTTTCAGACCTAAAAGTTAGCTATCTGCAAGCAATTTTAGGTTGCCGTTTAGAAGTTAGTACCGTGGATGGTCCGGTAGAAATGATTATTCCGCCGGGAACTCAGCCGAATACAGTCATGAAATTAGAAAATCGCGGCGTTCCTCGTTTGGGCAATCCCGTAAGTAGGGGCGACCACATGATTACGATTTTGATTGATATTCCAACGAAAGTGACACCCGACGAAAGAGAATTGCTCGAAAAGCTAGCTAAAATCAAGGGCGATCGCACGGGAAAAGGCGGTTTGGAAGGATTCCTGGGAAAATTATTTAATTAAAAATGAGTGTATCTTCAGTTTCAACTCCCGATGCTCAACTTGATTTACGGGGAACTCCTTGCCCGATTAATTTTGTGCGAACAAAGCTTCGTTTGCAGCAAATGCTAGCGGGAGAGCTATTAGAAGTTTGGTTAGATGCAGGAGAGCCAATCGAGCAAGTTCCCGACAGTTTGACAATGGCAGGTTATCAAATTGAACAAATTACCGACTGTTCTGGCTATTTTTCATTATTAGTACGATGTCCAGTTAATAACTCATGAGTTTTGAAGCATCATCAACTAATTCTGAATTATTAGGTACGGTGCTTGCCGTGCAGGCTAATTTTTACCGAGTGCAGATCGATGAAGAGGACAAGGAGATAGGGGGATGGGGAGAGGGGGAGACAAGGGAACAAGGAGATAAGGGGATAAGAACATCCTCTGCTTCTTTTAATTCCCCACTCCTTTTGTGTACGCGCAGAACCCGTTTAAAAAAAATTGGTCAACAGGTAATGGTTGGCGATCGCGTCGTGGTAGAAGAACCCGATTGGGTTGATGGTAGGGGCGCGATCGCCGATGTCTTACCCCGAAAAAGTGAAATTGACCGTCCGGCGATCGCTAATGTCAATCAAATATTATTAGTGTTTGCTGTTACAGATCCACCATTGGAACCTTATCAACTCAGCCGCTTTTTAGTAAAAGGTGAATCAACGGGTTTAGATGTAGTTTTGTGCTTGAATAAAAGCGATTTAATTAGTTCTCAAGAGCAGGCAGAAATTAAGGAACGTCTTAATAGTTGGGGTTATCAACCTACATTTATGAGCGTTTATAAAGGTATAAATATAGACGTTGTATTCAATATTCTTAAAAGTAAAATTACTGTAATTGCTGGAGCTTCCGGTGTGGGAAAATCCAGTTTAATCAATACTTTAATTCCAGGTACAAACCTACGGGTAGCATCCGTTTCCGGTAAGTTAGCTCGCGGAAGGCATACCACTCGCCATGTAGAATTATTTGAAATTCCCGGAGGTGGTTTACTAGCTGATACGCCCGGTTTCAATCAACCTGACCTAGATTGTACGCCGTCGGAATTAGTAAATTATTTTCCAGAAGCGAGACTTAGGTTAAAAAGTGGTAGCTGTAAGTTTAATAACTGCTTGCATCGAGATGAACCCGATTGCGTAGTGCGCGGAGATTGGGAACGTTACGAAGAATATTTAGAATTTTTAGAAGAAGCAATTGAACGTCAAACTTGGTTTAAAGAGCAAGCCGATCCAGATTCCAATCTGAAGTTAAAAACTAAAGGAAAAGGACGAACGCAATATGAGCCAAGGTTAGAAAGTAAAAAATATCGCCGCGTTTCTCGAAAAAAGCAGCAGCAGACGTTACAGGAATTGTACAAAGAAAGTGAAGAATAAGGGATTGGGCATTGACAAGGGGACAAGGGGACAAGGAGACAAGGGGAGGGGGGGACAAGAGGACAAGGTGAAATTTAAACTCTTAACTCCTAATTCCTAACCTTTGACCTTCGACATGCAGACCTTTGACATGCAGACCTATAAATAAATTAGCAACTATAGCTATTGAATAACCATAAAGTCTTAAAATATTGTTAACTTCTGACTAAACTGAAGTATTTCTTCTGCTAGCAAGAACGCTCGCGGGCAAAGTTTTATTGGTTCCCCACCCTGTAAAGGTGTCGGATTAAAACTTTTTGTCTGCCGAAGCGATCTTTCTGCCCAATCACCACTATCAATATATAAATACCTGCTCGGAATTAATATTATGGCTATTGGCTACGTTGCGCTTGTACTTCACGCACATTTGCCCTTCGTTCGTCACCCGGAAAGTGACTATGTGCTGGAGGAAGAATGGCTTTATGAAGCAATCACGGAAACTTACATTCCTTTGTTACGTGTCTTTGAAGGTTTGAAACAAGACGGTGTTGATTTTAAAATCACCATGAGCATGACACCGCCTTTGGTTTCGATGCTGCGGGATAAGTTACTCCAAGAACGTTATGACGAACACTTGGCGAAGTTACAAAAACTTATAGAGTTAGAAATCGAACATAATGCTGAAAACGGTCATCTTAAATATTTAGCCCAGCATTACGATAGCGAGTTTAAAGCTACTAGAGAAATTTGGGAACGATATAAAGGTGACTTGGTAACTGCTTTCAAGCAATTCCAGGATTCTAACAATATTGATATCATCACCTGCGGCGCGACTCACGGTTACTTACCGTTGATGAAAATGTATCCCCAAGCGGTTTGGGCGCAACTTCAGGTAGCGGTAGAGCATTACGAGGAAAATTTTGGTCGCTCACCCAAGGGTATTTGGTTGCCAGAATGCGCTTACTTTGAAGGTTTAGAGCGCATGGTAGCCGATGCTGGATTGCGTTATTTTCTTACCGACGGACATGGTATTTTATATGCTCGTCCTCGTCCCCAGTTTGGTACTTATGCGCCTATTTTTACAGAAAGTGGTGTTGCAGCCTTTGGACGCGATCATGAATGTTCTCAACAAGTATGGTCTTCTGAAGTAGGTTATCCCGGTGCTGCGGAATATCGGGAATTTTACAAAGATTTGGGTTGGGAGGCTGAATACGAGTATATCAAGCCTTTCATTATGCCTAACGGTCAGCGAAAAAATACGGGCATTAAATATCACAAAATTACTGGTCGTGGTTTAGGACTTGGAGATAAGCAGCTTTACGATCCTTACTGGGCACGAGAAAAAACGGCGGAACACGCTGCTAACTTTGCGTTTAACCGGGAGCGTCAAGTTGAACATCTTCATGATATGATGCATCGTCCTCCGATTGTGGTTTCTCCCTACGATGCGGAGTTGTTCGGACATTGGTGGTATGAAGGTCCTTGGTTTATTGACTATCTCTACCGCAAGTCTTGGTTTGACCAGAAAACCTACGAAATGACTCATTTATCGGATTATTTGAAAACTAATCCGGTTCAACAAGTTTGTCGTCCTTCTCAATCAAGTTGGGGACACAAGGGTTTTCACGAGTATTGGTTAAATGAAACTAATACGTGGATTTACCCACATTTGCATAAAGCTGCCGAGCGGATGATTGAAATATCCAAGCGGGAAGCAGAAGATGAATTAGAATGGAAAGCTTTAAATCAAGCTGCACGAGAGTTACTTTTGGCACAATCTTCCGATTGGGCGTTTATCATGCGAACGGGAACGATGGTTCCTTATGCTATAAGAAGAACTCGTTCTCACTTGATGCGATTTAATAAGCTTTACGAAGATATTAATATCGGCAAAATTGACAGTGGATGGTTGGAGAAAGTTGAATATATGGATAATATTTTTCCCAACATCAATTATCGAGCATACCGTCCTTTGTAAGAGTTATATAGGCTGAAGATAAGCTTTGTGGTTAAATTAAAAAGTTTTAACCACAAAGGTACTAAGTTTAATTTTTTCTAAAAATGGCAAATTAAGAAAAAATGAGTTTTGCCGAATTAAGAGCTTATGTTATCAAAAACCGCGATCGTATTGAAGCATCACGTTTTTTGATCAGCAAACGCGATCCTAATTCTCTTAAATATCCCGCGCCAATAACTGAAGCCCATAGGGTATTCCACACTACCGTTACGCTTCTAAATCAAAATGCTAATAAAATTTTTGTTCGTAGTAAGCGATTTATCGCTCTCCTGGAAGGACTAAAGTTCTGACTACGAACTTAATATAAGTTAAATTTAACTGCAAATCAATATCTAGGATAAATTTATTTGTTCGTAGTAAGCGATTTATCGCTCTCCTAAAAGGACTAAAGTCCTGACTACGAACTTAATATAAGTTAAATTTAACTGCAAATCAATATCTAGGATAAATTTATTTGTTCGTAGTAAGCGATTTATCGCTCTCCTAAAAGGACTAAAGTCCTGACTACGAACTTAATATAAGTTAAATTTAACTGCAAATCAATATCTAGGATAAATTTATTTGTTCGTAGTAAGCGATTTATCGCTCTCCTAAAAGGACTAAAGTCCTGACTACGAACTTAATATAAGTTAAATTTAACTGCAAATCAATATCTAGGATAAATTTATTTGTTCGTAGTAAGCGATTTATCGCTCTCCTAAAAGGACTAAAGTCCTGACTACGAACTTAATATAAATTAAATTTAACTGCGAATCAAGAAGATAAATCTATCTGCGTACTCAAATAAAGACAATTGAAAAATAATTAATCTCCACCTAATTCCACAAGTTTACCGATATTGAAATCTATTCTTGTCCAGCCTTTTAACTTGGATAAGTTTTTTAGCAATAGCAAAGCAATTTGCCAATGATGCACCATTAAAAATGGTAAGGAATCGTTAAATGTGTAAATCGCGTCCGTACCTCGCAACATATTCTTAATCCAATTCCCTAATTGAGAAAAAGAACGAATTTCATTCAGCCGCCAAACTTCATGATAAGTCCAATAAGTAGGTTTGCTATTAGGTAATGCTTGTAAAGGTTCTGCTATAGGCTCTTTACTTAAGTAAGCATCGGCTGCTTGTTGCAATTGATCGTGAAATATGGTGATTGCAGAATGAGTGCGGGGATTGCATTCAATGGCATATACGTTACCATCTTCGGCTTCGATGAAATCAAAAGAAAGTTGCCCGGTAACTCCCAATTCTTTAACAAAGTGCGTTACCCATTCACGAATTTTTGAATGTTCTACGTTTTCGTAGTTGACTTGAAAAGCTGAAGACTCACAACAACAATGCAGTCTCACCACGCCATCCCGAATGGTACTATGAGTACAATATTCTTTGCCAGGAATAAATTCTTGCATTATCCAAGGCTTTTGAGAACTAATTGGTAAACTTCGCACAAAAGCTTCTGTTTCTTGTGGGGTATCGCAAGGAAGTTTGGTTAAATCCAAACGTCTGACTGAATCGTAAGGAATACTTTTAAGAATATATTTACGAGTTTCTCGCCCAAAATCAAAATTTAAAACTTGTTCGGCAGAAGTTATTTTAAAAGACTTAGGAACCGATAAACCAAAACTTTGCGCTTTCTCGCTAAAAGCAAATTTATCATCGAGCATTTCACAGGTAGCAGCATCTATATGAAATACTTCGCAGTGTGGAGATAAGGCTGGTTTCGCTAAAGCATCATAGTAGCTCGCAATTGGACTTGTTACCGGAATATAAATATCAATGTTTTCTTTGTTAACAATGTCTATTAAGGCTTGGTTATAAAGTTGTGAATCTTTTTGGGGAACGGGTGTTGTATAAAATTTATCTACAGCCTGAGAAAAGCGATGACCTGTTAGCCAATATTTATGAGTTTCCGTTAGCACTACTTTATGTCCTGCGGCGTGAAAAAAACGAGCAAGCTGTAATGCTTTGGTCATTTTTCCACCACTAATCAGAATATTTTTCTTTTGTGTGGCTGCTACTTTAGTCTGTTTCTTATGAAACGGAACACTCAGTATGTTCAGCAATAACGATACAAGAACGATGGTGGCGTTAATTGGTAGCGCTAACAAAAGTAAAGTTAGAGTTGCTAAGTTTTGAACTAGTGCTGCAAAACGCATACCTGTTGAAATTTGAGGCGTTGCAGGTTGAGAGGAAGAAACAGTAATAGATTGTGCCATAGTCAAAGTCCGAACTGTGAATGAAAGATCGAGGATGATAAAAATGCCTTTAAATGCCTTTAAATGCCTTTTCTATCACATTGCTTAGAAAAGGTGAGGTTTTTTGCGATCGCAAGTAATGAATGGTGAGTGTCAGATGGAGATATTGCAATTCCACCTTTGGAATTTTAATAATAGTAATTAATATTCGACCGATGCTGATAAGCAAAGTCAATGATTACTATATATTCACTACTCACCATTACTCACTACTTACTGTTAAAAGTTCATCCTGTTTTAATCTTAATCTAACTTGCGGATGATACTTAAGCCGTCTCGTACCGGGAGTAGCACCTGTTCGACACGTTTATCTGCGGCGACGGTGCGGTTAAATTCGGCGATCGCCTGTCCGTTAGCGGTACGCTCTGCTTCACTAAGATAAGGCTGTCCTTGAAGCAAAGTATTATCAACGCAGATAAACCCGGATGGGGTTAACAAATTTTTGTCTAACAGGGTGTTGAAATAATCAACGTACCCTGCTTTGTCTGCATCAATAAACACGAAGTCAAATGACTCTCCTGCGGCAGCCAGTTTATCCAAAGTCTCTTGGGCTGGACCAATTTCAACTTGGATTTTGTCACCGTGGGGAGATTCGCGAAAAGCTGCTTTACCAAACTCTGCTGTATAAGGGTCAACTTCACAAGCAATCAGTTTTCCGTCTGTAGGTAATGCTTCTGCCATTGCTAGGGCAGAATAACCCGTAAACATACCGATCTCTAGTACTCGTTTGGCTTTTGTCATATGGATAAACATTTTTAATGTTTGTCCCTCTATATGACCCGAAAGCATTTCCTGTTCTAAGGCGACGACGGTTTCGCCTTTGTTAAAGCGGTTGCTCCACTGCTCGGATGCCGTCTTTTCGGCAAGAGCTGTTAAAGCTGCCGATTCAGAGGTAGTGCATTCTTCCAAGTAAGGATCTAAACCCGATGCTAAACGAGAAGCAAATCGAAGCTTTTCTTTAATTTGTGCTGGCAATGTTTCTTTATCTAATGCTTGCACGAGTGCTTCTAATTCCTGCGCCAAGATTCCCAAAGGCGTAACAGGTTTAGCCACGGGTTTATCAACAACGCCTTTCATCAGTTTTCACTCCCTACAAGTTCCGCTTCTGATTCGGAATAAACTGGGTAAACGTCTACACCTTCGCCACTACGAGGGAATTTTTGGCAAATCTTTTTATGTTTTGCCAAAGCTTCAGCTAATTCTTCGGGAGTTAGGTCGTTAGCAAAGAAGCATTCGCCAATTGGTTTAGGCATTGCGGCTCTTTGTTTACCGTCTCTTGTCAGAGAAATAGATTCGGTAGCTTCCCACAAAAGGTCTTCTTCCAATAAAGGATGGTCTAAAGAAAGTCCAATACGGCTCATTGTGCCTAAAATACGGTCCCTATCTGACTCACTGATATAGCCTCTAATTGAAGCAATAGTTGCAGATAGAGCCATGTCTATATTGACTGCATGACCGTGGAAAATAGGTACGCAAGGTGCTAGTTCTAAGGTCGGACTCCAACTGTGACCGTAGGCTATAACTCTGTCTAGGTCTAGCTCGTGTAAGTTGGGTACTTCATACTCCAACATTTTTTTAATGGCTTTATAAGTTACTTGATGAGCGACTTCTTTAATTTCTTCTGTCGCATCAATGTTGCCGAAGTGAGTGCGAAGTAGTTCTTCACCGTATTCTTCGAGCAATTCAAATACTTCTTTGTGACCTACTACGGCAATTTTGACCAATTCTGCCATACCGTTACGTACTTGATCGGTAGGTAAAGTACCCAAGAAGGAGAAATCAAGAAATACTTTAGATGAAGCGTGGTAAGCACCCAGACGATTCTTCAGCTTTTTATGGTTTACTGCTACCTTGATAGCAACGCTAGCGTCAACCAAACCAATCAAAGTAGTAGGAATACGGATATAGTTACTCTTCCGACGGTAAGACGAACAAGCGAAACCCGCAACATCCGTTACCAATCCACCACCAATTACTAAAACAGGCTCTTTACGAACTAGTTTGAAGTCAGCAAATGCATCTACAATCTTCTCGAATGTTTGGATTGTTTTATTCGGCTCGGTGATGGTTACGGGAAAAACAGTTACGTCGATATTGTAATGCTCGAAGTAGGACTGCATTTTCTTGGTGTAGTGCTTGTAGACATTAGAATCTACAACAGCTAAACAACGTCCAAATTTTTGATAACACTCTGCCAATTCTGGATTGTCAGTATTGAAAATTCCATCAACATAGACGAGACTATACTCAATTTTTTCGTAAGCTTCTATATGAAAAGCGGATTCAGTAGCTTCTAACTTTGACTGAACGATACTCATGGTTGTTGTGACCTTTAGGTAATGAAAACTTGTAAATGTGCGTTCGCTTATCTACCTGGAGCGGTAGATTATGCAGATATTTTACCCGCAATCCGTTAGTGTCGCTTACTTCCCAACGAGCAGAGGAAGTTAAGACAGAGGAAAGTTCATTGGATTTTAAAACATCGAGGCTTACCTACAATTGATATAAACAAGAGGTTGGTTTCCCCGGCTATTAGATAACCGCCACAGGTTTTTTCTGTTAAAAGCTTGCGCCGATCTGCCATCGGGCGCGTTAAGCCAAGCAGAAACTGTCTTAAATATCTACAGATTTTCAAGACTGATAATATCTTGCAGGATAATTACATACAGTTCCTCAAGGTTTGACTCTGTTTAACTAACTATGATTACGGGAAAAAAGGCTTGTGTGACTTTAATACTGGATTATGAGCCAGCAAGTCAAGCAGTTTGGTTAACCGCTCAAATTGACAAAGAAATAGACCACTCTATTACAGTACCATTCTTGCACCTTATTTAACAAATATTATTATTTGACAAAATTTCTCCTACCCTCTTCGATATGATATGAGTAATTTCTATCTTTAGGAAGCGAAATTCTACCTATCTCAAGTGAAGAAGCTTGGCTTGCACCTACTTTGAATGCCATAATTCCAGATCCGGCTTCACCCTACGAGTTGGCTTGATGAAAAATAACAGCAGTTAAAGATTTTAGCTAATTTTTTTGCGATCGAGCAGGGAGAGGCAACTTTTTCTTACACCAATAACTTTAATCCTCATCGTCGTCTGCTTCTACTTCGGAGAAATACTACCGTAGCAAAAAGCTCCTTCCGGTAGTCTCCAGGCTTGTGCTTGAGATTACAACCTAGATTTACATTTAAGGAAGGGTCTGATGGCTTATTGATTATCGCAGACTTGGACATTCCTCTACAACCTTGAAGCTGGACATTAACGGAAGTTATCTTGAATGCTTGATTAACCAGACCAAAAAATTTAGTCCCTATCAAAGTGTTTAATTAGATGATACAAGAAAACTGGTTAAACAAACAATACTCAAAAACTGGCTTTTAACAAGTTAGTCGCCGAGCTTAAAGCCAAACATGGCATAACTAGCTTGTACCTGAATCTGTATGATTAAGTTTTATACGGTTTGCAAAACCTAACAACACTTGATATTCTATATCGTTCCGCTTCAAAGGAACAATACAAGACGCTAAAGTAGACCCCAGAGATAGAAAGATTTGTCAAGATAGGTTCGCTGTTAACTTATGTTGGTAATTTTCACTCTATCAAAAATTTGATAAAAAGTTTAATTTTTTTGTTTTAAATAAATTTTTTTTTCAGTTGCCGGGGTGGAATCAACAGCATTACATGACTGTAACCGTCTAAAGGAGGGATTATATCAGACTTTAGACTGATTTTAAATGTAATTATGTTGGTTGAATCTAAAAAAAAAGACAGGTAAAGCACCTGTCCCAAAATCAATTATTTAATTTGATAATGACTACGATTAAAAGTTCATTTCAGCGGCTTGAACTTTTTCAACTTGTTTCTTCTTGAGGACGAGCATAATTTGAGCCATCATTACAAGCGCCGTAAATCCGATCAATCCTCTGATTCTGCCAGCACTTTGCAGTACTATTTCTGTATCATGCTGACCAAAACCGCCCACGTTTGGGTTATTGGTTAAAGCTTCACCCGCTGCGACTTTTTGTCCTTCGGAAACAATCAACTCCGGACCTGCGGGAATTGTAGTTGTAACGGTTTCTCCGTTTGCGCCTTGAACGTCTACAGCATATTTTACGCCACCAAAATCATCTTCTTCTTTGGCAATTTTGGTAATTGTACCAGCAGATTTGGTTACGAAAATGTTATTATTGCTATTCTCGCCAGTTGGGTAAACTTGTCCGCGCCCTCGGTTTCCACCGACGTGAACGGCGTATTTACCGAATTTTATACTTTTGTCATCTGCGGGGTTGGGAGAAAGAATTGGAAAAACAATTTCTTGGTATTGTTCGCCCGGTAAAGGACCAACTATATAGATGTTATCTTTGTCTTCGCCGTAAGGTTGGAAGTAAACATCTCCGACTTCTTCTTTTAACTCTTCGGGAATGCGTTCGGGTGGAGCAAGTTTAAAGCCTTCGGGTAACATTAATACGGCACCAACATTTAAACCTACTTTGGAACCGTCCGCACCTACTTGTTTGAGGCTGGTATCGTAAGGAATTTTAACTACCGCTTTAAATACGGTATCCGGCAAAACTGATTGGGGAACTTCTACACCAGTAACCTTTTCAGCTAAGTGACAGTTAGCGCAAACAATCCGCCCTGTAGGTTCTCTAGGGGTTTCCGGATACGCTGCTTGCGCCCAGAAAGGATAAGCTGCTGCTGCTTGAGGTAGTGCTAGATCGCTGGTGAAGAAAAATGTCACCGTGGCGATCGCCACCAGCAATGTTTTGGAAATCGCGTTAAATAGGCGATTTAACCTAGTGGTACAAGTATTTCTCATCTCTGTTAGGAATTTGTTGGGTATTAGTCGAGGAAAAAAGCGATCGGAACAGCGAACAGCCATTAGTTATCCAAATTAATCTCAAAATTAATCTCAAAATTAACTTTTATCGGTTTGTGTTCCGTATCAAGAAGTCAACGGTTTATTAAGCCAATCTCCTTAACGTAAACCGTTAAAACTGATAAGTGATAACTGATACAGGCTTAAGCCCACCAAGGATCTTCATTGGTGCGGAAGTCAGTTTCAGTCCAAGGAGTAAGCACCATGTTGTCATCTTGTACCGCTACATGACTTAGTGCTAAAGACAATGGTGCAGGACCGCGAACTACTTTACCAGTAGCATCATACTGGGAACCGTGGCAGGGACACTTGAATTTGTTTTCAGCAATATTCCAAGGTACAACACAACCCAAATGGGTACAGATCGCATTGATTCCATAATCTTGAATCGATTCGCTCCCATCCACCACAATGTATGTTGGATCGCCTTTGAGTCCTTGTACCAAAACGCGATCGCCAACGTTATGTTTGTCTAAAAACTCAGAAACCGCAACAGTATCGCCAAGTTCGTTCTTAGCTGTAGTACCACCACCAGCACCACCACTCGAAGGCGGAATAAAATACTTGATAACGGGATACAATACTCCCAGAGCTACTCCGGTAACAGTTCCGAAGGTCAGAAGATTCATGAATTGCCGACGACCCATATCGGGTACATCTGTTGATTCAGAGAATTGAGCCATAATCTACTTCAAGGTTGTTTATGTTAATTTTTTGACTTGAGTTCTGTTAAGGTCGAAACTCTCGTCCGGTATGCCCATGCCCGTTTTCAATGCCAGATTATCTTAAACAAGATTTTCCAGCATCTTTTCTTTTAGCATTACATTTCTTTATGTTCCTATCATACTGGAGTTACGGAACTTCACATCATTACTAAATGTAAAATATCCGAAAAGTAAAGCTATGACAGGACAAGAATTACGTCAAATATTACTTGATAAGTGGGGACGTTCCTATGATGTCCAGTTACGTCGAAGCATGGGCAAACTATTTCTACAGGTAATGTGGAAATATTTAGAGCAGGCTTCGTTTCCTTTGAATGAGAATGAATACCTAGAACATTTAGATAGCATTGCAAGTTATCTTGATGGAATGGGCGGCACCAAACAGGTACAGGCATTCATTCAAGAAACGCGAGAACGTCCGCGACTTGGTAAAGCTGTTAGCGTTCCTTTGGATTTAGGCGAGCGTACTTCCGAATGGATATTATAGCTTTTTAATTTACGTAATACTACAGCATTTGTTCTCATTAAAAACGCGATAATTTTTTGATAATGTTACGACATTATGTGAGGAGAACTTTTTTATTAATTAGTTTTTTTTAAGGCTATGATAAATAATTTTATATTTTATTTATTAAGAGAATAGTAGATTAAGTTATCGAATTTATTTTTCTTTATTGGTATTATTTATAAATACTTTACCCGACGGGCTGTATAGCGGTTGAAACCGTTGATACACAAATAAAACCAGCCTCTGTAGGTTACAAATTATTGAAGTCTACCTGCATGAACTTTGCTTATGTAGTAGTGGTAACAAAACGCGATCTACTTTTTAGATTAATTAATTCTTTCAAATTTTAAATCAAATAAATATATGACAAATATTAAGTTAGAAACTTGGGAAAACAAAGTTCTCAAAAGTTATCTTGATGGGATTAAAATAATTAGAATTCCTGCATCTAGAAAAAAACGTTTTGTTGTACTTCGATGGTTGGTAAGAAAGTTTGAGCTAGATTTTATTTATAAAGAATCTCAGGTAAATGAAATTATTAGTAACCATCATTCGGATTTCGCTACTTTGAGAAGGGAATTGGTTGGCTATCAACTTATGGAAAGGGAAAATAGTATGTATTGGCGTAACCCTGCTTCTTTGTGGAAGTCGGAAAATGAAATTATGCAGCATAGAATTTAAATGGGTAATTGGTAATTGTAGCTAGTAGGGTGTGTTAAACGGATGACTATATATGATTTAAATGATGGTTTTTATACGTTTAACGCACCATCCACATTTAATAGGTTAATTAAAATTATCATATTTAACAAAATATATTTTTATTGACATTAAAATGGTGCGTTAGGCGCGAAACATATATATTTTGTTAAAACCCAAATTATCCGTCGCGCCATAACATACCCTACAAGCTAGATAATAACTAAAAAATTTAAAGAACTCTTTTACCTAATTTAATAGGTTAATTAGAATTATCATATTTAACAAAATATATTTTTATTGTCTTATAGCCCAATTTTAGATACAACATGACATTAATAGGACTTACGCAACTGGCACATTTTTTTTGTAGGGTGTGTGACGCCGCCTCGTTAATTTGAACGTAGTAATAAGGTTTTTAGCGTCACGCACCATCAAACATTTGTGACAATATCGTAAGTCCTAATTAAAATGGTGCGTTAGGCGCGAAACATATATATTTTGTTAAAACCCAAATTATCCGTCGCGCCATAACACACCCTACAAGGTACCTATTACTTACCAATTAATTTAACTAAGCCAATTCCGCCAAAGTATAATCCTAGAACTGCTCCTGCTAAAAGACTTTGGGTAAGTGGATCTGTGGAAGGTGTAAGAATGGCTCCTAAAACTACGGCTCCCATAATTACGTAACGCCAGCCTGAAATCATGACTTTGGAAGACACAATTCCTAAAGCACCAAGTAACAGTTGAATGACGGGGATTTGAAATGCTAAACCCGTACTAAATAGCAATAACAAAACAAATTCAAAATACTTATCAATTGACCAACTTTGTTCTACGACATCCGCACCATAGTTGATGAAAAAATTCAAAGCTGCGGGAATTAGTGCAAAGTAAGCAAATACCAACCCCGATAGAAACAGCACGCTAGAACCCATAAATACGGGTATAAGTAAACGACGTTCTCTTCTAGTTAATCCCGGTAAAACAAATTGAACGATTTGATATAAAACAAATGGGCTAGCCAATACTAAACCACTATAGCCAGCAACTTTTATAGATACGAAAAAATATTCGCCGGGAGCGAGTTGAAGAAATTTGACTCCTTGAGCAGGTATTTCCAAGAGTTGGACAATTTGTTTCACGAAAACGAAACAGGCGATCGCACTTAGCACTACAGCTATCAGCGCATAAAAAATCCGCAGTCGCAATTCTTCTAAATGATCGAAAAGCGACATTTCTACTTCACCAGGTAACTCATCAAGAATATCTGATTGAGTCGCGTTAACGTCAATGTCTTTTGTGGTAGTAGTTTCAGCTTCTGAAGAACGAGTCATATTAAATCAATTATCAGTGAACAGTTATCAGTTATCAGTGAACAGTTATCAGTTAGCAGTGAACAGTTACCAGTTACCAGTTACCAGTTACCAGTTACCAGTTTAGAGTGAAGAAGTTTATATTTTCCCTTGTCTCCCCATCTCCCCATCTCCCCCTCTCCCCATCTCCCCATCTCCCCATCTCCCCAAAGGTTACTGAGCTTGTCGAAGTACTCCCCATCTCCCCAAAGGTTACTGAGCTTGTCGAAGTACTCCCCATCTCCCCCTCTCCCCATCTCCCCTTCTCCCCATTTTCCATTTTTATCCGGTTTTCCAAAATTTAGGCTGGATAAGTTATCAGAAAAGTGTAAGTTGATTTTTATCGATCGCTTTACACTGCTCTGCTGTAAGAATGTTTGTTGAAGTGGGAGTCTACTATGTAACCTACAATTTTACTTGAGGTTGAAGATGCATAGTACTATTTGTTGCGCCGTGTTGGCATTACCTATGATTGGTTGGAATGCTGTTAATTTTTTAGGTTTCTATAACGAATCTAGAATTACCGATTTTGTTACTGGTGCGAAAATTCAACCATATTTAACGCATGAACTAATATCGGCTAGAGATGACCGAATTAAAGATTGTCTTCGTTCGGGAAATTGTAAGAATTAATGCATTTTTCTTTTTAATTATTAGGTATTGTGTTTTAATTCATTGTTTTTAGGATTTTTAGGATTAGTTTTCTAATTACTCCTTTATCTTACTATTTTTTTTTATATATACGAAATTTTACTTAGACAATTTTACTGAGATTAAGTTATATATAATAGTGTTTAAGAAGCTTCATTTAATTGCACCGGGAAAATCAGGAAAAGAAAGGTCATATATATCATTCTAAATAATCTAAATAATTAGAATGTATTCACAGTTCACCGCATATGCGGATCGTTACATCTGCCGTTTGCTATACTATTCCGATTATAGTTGTAGTTCATTTTAATGAACTGAAAATATCGCTAATGTATTAGTTAATTTGTTTTGTAGTTTTATTACAAGATATCAATTACGTTTGCAATTAGCCTTCGCCGTATATTTCTGTATCATTATTGATATATCTGTAGATAATACTTAATTGGTAATGTTAATAAAGATAAGTTGTTTATGGTTTACTTTTAAACATTCAATCTAAATTAGTGGAATCTACGGTATAGATTATGGCTATCATTTGAATAAAGCTAATTAGTATAAAAAATAGCGATATTCATCAATAGTTATAGCTATTATCTAAAATAGTTGATACTAGAACATTGGGAAAGCTAAGAAGTTTTTCTAACATTTGTCTGGATACCAAAAATATTGTTTATTTCTGTAACTATTGTATCCAAACATTAGCGAATAAAACTATTTATAATTCCGGAATACTGCATTTCTAATTTGTATCTAAATTGAAAATCATTCAATAACGAAAATCCTCATAGTGTTGTAAATCTCGTCTTTCAAATAGAACGAGTCGCCGTCTTTTATGTATGCTTTTAAACTTAGAAAGATTTTATCAAGCGTGTAATCCGAGCCAACCTCTAGTAATGGGAGATGCTGATGCTCGACGATATTATATTGATTTCGCTGAGGTAAGAGGCGGAAAAATTATTGAAGCGCTACGGCGGACTATTACTAGAATATCACCGGATGCACCCACAACTCAACTTTTCACCGGGCATATTGGCTGCGGTAAATCGACCGAGTTATTGCGATTAAAAGCTGAATTAGAACTGAAACAATTTCATGTAGTTTATTTTGAATCCACCCACGTTTTGGAAATGGTGGACTTAGATATTACCGATATCTTTTTAGCGATCGCCGGACAAGTATCTCAGAGTTTGGAGTCAATAAAAATTCGGTTGAAGCCTTCCTATTTTGCGAAGTTGTTTGGCGAAATTGTTGATTTTCTTCAAACTCCGATCGATCTAGAATTGGAAGGTGAATTATCGGTAGGAATTGCTAAAATCACTACGAAAACCAAGGAAAGTCCTCAGTTGCGGCGACGGTTAAGGGATTATTTGGAACCGCGAACTCAGAATATTTTACACTCTATCAATCACGAGTTATTAGGACGTGCTAATCAAGAACTCAAAGCTAGAGGTAAAAAAGGTTTGGTGGTAATTGTTGATAACTTGGATCGAGTGGCAATTCGTCCTTTACCGTCGGGACGATCTCTACCTGAGTATTTATTTATCGATCGCGGAGAACAGTTACGCAAACTCAATTGCCATATGGTTTATACGATACCTTTGGGATTAACTTTTTCCAACGATAGCGCTCAATTACAGCATCGTTTGGGTGGTGGTGTTGCGCCAAAAGTTTTACCAATGATTCCCGTGCGTAAGCGTACTGGTGAAATTTTTATTCCTGGATTGGAAAGTTTGCGACAAATGGTTTTAGCTAGGGCTTTTCCTACTATTAATCCCGGCGAAAGGTTACATTTTATTACAGAACTTTTCGACAGTCCGGAAACCTTAAATCGGTTGTGTTTAATTAGTGGCGGTCACGTGCGAGACTTGTTAGGATTATTGTTTGATTGTATCAGGGAACAAGATCCACCTTTTAACAAAGAATGCGTGGAGTTAGTAATTCAAAGACATCGCGATTATCGAGCCAACGCGATTGATACCCCTGAATGGGAATTAATTTTCCAAGTAGTACAGCAGCAGCGAGTTAGAGGCGATATCGAATATCATACTTTGCTACGAAGCTTATTTGTTTTCGAGTACCGCGACAATCAAGGAGTTTGGTTTGCAGTCAACCCAGTTTTAGCAGAAACCAGGAAGTTTAGATCGTGGTTGGAACAACACAACAATCAGATTTAGTCGAGAATAATGCTTCTGCTTTAAAAAGTTTAACGCGAGCGATTTCTCTTTCTAGCGGGGAATTCTCGCTCGTGTTGGTGTGCTGTAATTATGAAGTTTTACAACAGCGAATAAGAAGGCAACTCCAAGAAAATTTAGGTAAAAACTACTTGCTGCAAAAAGTATCTTTACCTGCTCACGCAACAAGTTTATACACCACAATTCATACAAAAATAGTTGAAACCCACCAAGAAATTCAAAATCATAATCAAATAGCATTAATGGTTTTGGGTTTAGAGTCAGTTAATGGACTCGATGACTTATTAAGTACCATCAACCACGTGCGAGATGAATTTCGTAAAAAACATCCTTTTCCGATGGTGCTGTGGGTAAACGAAGAAGTATTGCGAAAACTGCGACGATTAGCCCCAGATTTTGCCAATTGGGCTGCAACACCGATTAAATTTGAAATGACAACGGTACAATTGCAGCAATTTTTGCAGCAAGAAACCGATTCATTATTTACCACAGTTTTAAATATTGCTTTCTCACGAGAAAAAGAACCTCAAATCATCAAAAATAACCGATGTGCTAACAAGTGTTTAATAACAGAATCGCAGCAACCAAGAAATATTAAAGAAGACTTATCCGAATATTGCGAATGTACCTTAGAACAAATTTGGCAGCACAAAAACGAACTGCATCACGCAATTAAAGACTTACAAACCCGTGGAATTAACTTAACTCCAGAATTAAACGCTAGTTTACAATTTGTGTTTGGTTTAGACGAATACGTTAAAGACTGCATGGAAAAAGCGATCGATCATTTCAGAAGCAGTTATCACTTAGCAGTTAACAGTTACCAGTTAGCAGTTAACAGTGAGCAGTTAACAGTGAACAGTAAGCAGTTAGCAGATGAAGAGTTAAATGTCTCCTTGTCCCCCATCCCCCCATCTCCCCCTCTTCCCCCTCTCCCCCCTCCCCTCACCTCCTCCACCAAGGAGTTATCCTCTTCTACCTGGGTTTATGTTTTTACCGTTTGGCTGAGCGAAATCACGGAGAACAATATCGTAATTGGCTATCTGCTGTGAGTTATTTTCAGCAATGTTTGGAAGTGTTTAAATTAGCAAAACGTCCGGTATTGGTGGCGCAATTTATCGGGCAGTTAAGCGAAGTTTTACAACAGCTTGAGGATTGGAATGAGTTAGAGTTGGTTGCTCAAAAGTCTTTGGTATTACATCAACAATACGGTAGCTACACTCAACTTGCTTGTGATTGCGGTTATTTGGCGGATGTGGCGCTGCAACAGTCAAAGTGGAAGCAAGCGAGTCAATATGCTCAAGCATCGCTGTTTTATTTAGCAGAAGCAAAAACTAACCGTACACATCAAGCTTTATTCCCATTATTGTTAGAGCAAGTTTATCAATTGGTTTTGGTGAAAGCGCTGCAATATTTGGATTCGGAAAAAGCAGCGCAACAACATTTGCAAAATGCAAGTAAGAAGTTATCAATAGCTTTAGATAGCGATTATCGTTATGATGTTCATCGCTATATTCGGCTTTTGCGGCGGTTGCGATCGCTTTATTACGAGTCGGGGAAATATTTGGAAGCTTTTTTCATTCGCGGTAAACGACGTTCGGTAGAACAACAGTATGGGTTGCGTGCTTTTATTGGTGCGGGGAGGTTACAACCCCAAAGGCAAGCAAAAAATCCGGTGTTGGTTTCACCCGCGAAGAATACAAATGTTGCTTTGGAAATTACTGCTTCGGGTAGGGAGCGCGATATTAATTTATTGATTGGAAAAATTAGTCGAAGCGATCGCAAGTTAACTTTGATTCACGGTGAGTCGGGGGTAGGTAAAAGTTCTATTGTTAATGCTGGGTTAGTGCCAGCGTTGCAAAATAGAGCGATCGGCGACCAAATTGCAGTACCCGTGGTGTTACAAGTTTATACCGATTGGGTGCGGGAATTAGGTAAGTCTTTGGGTGAAGCGATGTTTGCAGATAAATCGCCGACTCGATACGCTTATACCAAAGAATTAAATGCTCCGCCTTATCAATCAATACCGATTACAATTGCAGGCATTTTAGAACAGTTAAAAGAAAATGCTAATAATCATTTGATCACTGTATTGATTTTTGACCAATTAGAAGAATTTTTCTTTGTTTGTAACGATAGAAATAAAAAGGAAGAGTTCGATCGATTTATCTGTGAATGTTTGAATATCGCCTTTGTCAAAATTATTTTTTCGTTAAGAGAAGATTATTTACATCATTTGCTCGATTTAAAACGTTTAGCGAAACAGGATTCGATTGGCGATAATATTTTAGACAAAGAGATCCGCTATCAAGTTAATAATCTTTCATCGTCAGATGCGAAAAACGTTATTCAGCAGTTAACGGAACGTTCGGAATACAGTATCGAACCGGCTTTAATTGATGCCTTGGTTGAAGATTTATCTTTAGAATTAGGAGAAGTTCGTCCGATTGAATTACAGGTAGTAGGAGCGCAACTTCAAGATGAGAGTATTACTACTTTAGCTAAATACGAACCTTATCGAACTAATAAACTTATCGAACGATATATTAAGGAAATTATTAAAGATTGCGGTTCGGAAAACGAACAAGCCGCTTTACTGGTTTTATATTTATTAACCGATGAAAATCATAAAAGACCTTTTAAAACCAAGGCAGAATTAACTTCGGAATTAGCGGAGTTAGAAACAGCAGAAAAATTAGAGTTAGTTTTAGAAATTTTGGTGCGTTCTGGTTTAGTAGTTTTGTTTGCTGATGTTAGCGAACGCTATCAATTAATTCATGATTATTTGGTTGATTTAATTCGGTTTTTACAACAAGAAGAATTAAGCTTTCAAACTCAATTAAGACAACTAAGAAATCAAGTACAGCAAAGAGAAACAGAAATTACTCGACTCCACAGCGAACTAAGAAAGAAAAAGCAGTCGAAAATCATTGATAATCAACCCCAACAAAGCGATAATTTATTCACAGAATTAAAAGAACTCCGCAAGCGTGAAGAACTTAGTCGCATGGAAATCGAGGGGCTATTAGGAGAATTAGAACAGCAAAAACTACAAGCCCAATTAGCAGAAAGTAAACAACTGCAAAAAGAAAGCGAAGTCAAAGTTAATCGTTCTTTAAAAATAGCGCTTGCGGGTTCTATTACAGCTATTTTGACTTTGGCAGCTTCTACGGTAATGTCAGTTTATTTATGGAGACAAGCTTTACTAAGTGAAATTAGAGCCATCAGCGCATCTGCTGAAGAACTTGCTTCTTCCGGTAAGGATTTCGACGCTTTAAAACAAGGTTTGCAAGCAGCAAATAAATTTCAATCAACTTTATTACCGGATGCTTATACAAAAGCCCAGGTAATGACAGCCTTACATCAGGTAGTTCCTCAAGTTAGGGAAAAAGAAACAATATCCGGACATTTATCAGGAGTTAATAGCGTTTCTTTTAGTCCGCTAAACTCCTTGATTGCTTCTGCAAGTGCTGACAAAACCGTTAAACTATGGTATCCAGACGGTAAATATTTCCGAATTTTATCGGGACATACCGATGTAGTTAATAGCGTAACTTTTAGCCCCGATGGTACTACCGTTGCTTCTGCTTCTCAAGATAAAACTGTCAAACTTTGGACTGTGGATGGTAGGGTTAATTTAACTTTACCGGGACACAAAAATGTTGTAAATAGCGTTAGTTTCAGTCCCAACGGTAGAGTAATTGCTTCCGGGAGTACCGATCGCACTATCAAGCTTTGGAATCGCCAAGGTAAGTTACTCAAAACATTATTTGGTCATAATGATGCGGTTTTACAAGTCGCTTTTTCTCCCGACGGTGAAACCCTCGCTTCTGCAAGCAGCGATAAAACTATTAAACTCTGGAATAAAAACGGTGAAAATACCCTTACTATTGAAGGACATCGCGATGCAATTACCAGCATAGCTTGGTCAAATGATAGTCAAATAATCGCTTCGGCAAGTTTGGATAATACCGTCAAACTGTGGAGTCGCCAAGGAAAATTATTAAAACTTATTCCCGCGCATTCAGAAGCAGTTACCGCTGTTAATTTCAGTCGCGATAGTCAAATTATCGCCACTGTAAGTACCGACAAAACCGTCAAACTTTGGCGCTGGAAAGATGCAGTGCTATTAGGAACCCTCAAAGGACACAAAGATTGGGTAAATGATGTTAGTTTTAGCCCCGACGGTAAAACCCTTGCTTCTGCAAGTCGAGATAAAACGGTGAAACTTTGGTCTTGGCAAGATTTATTATTAGGAAATCTCAAAACCCATAATAAAGCAGTTACCAGCGTTAGTTTTTCGCCAAACGGTAATTTAATTGCTTCCGGAAGTACCGACAAAACTATCAAATTATGGACTCGTAACGGTACGCAAATCAAAACTATACAGCCATCTCAAGAAGAAATTTGGGATGTTAGTTTTAGCCCCGACGGTAAAATTTTAGCATCTGCTGGTAAAGATAAAACCGTTAAATTGTGGAAAGATGACGGTACATTAATTAATAAGATACCCGCTCATAATAATGTCGTATTAAGTCTTTCTTGGTCGCCCAATGGTAATATTTTTGCTTCTGCGAGTAAAGATAAAACCGTTAAATTGTGGCGTAGAAACGGCGAATTAATAACAACTTTGTCGGGACATCAACAAGCAGTAAACTGGGTAAGCTTTAGTCACGACGGCAAATTAATAGCTTCCGCTAGCGACGATAATACAGTTAAAATTTGGGATAATTCAGGTAAATTACTGCATACCTTAACAGCACATAAACGTCCCGTATTTGGCGTTTCATGGTCTAGTAAAAGTAATATACTCGCCTCAGCCAGCCTTGATGGTACCGTTAAATTGTGGAATCAAAATGGTGAATTGCAGCAAACTTTAATTGCAGAAGGTGAAGAATTCACGGGTGTTACATTTAGCCCCGACGGTAAATTATTAGCAGCCACCAGTGAAGATAAAGTCAAACTTTGGCAGCGCGATGGTACGTTATTAATTACTTTGAAAGCAGATAGAGAAGAATTTACTAGTATTAGCTTTAATCCAGATGGGAAAACATTATTAAGTGGAACTAATAGAGGAACGATAATTGTCCGGGATTTAGATAATCTTACTCTCAAAAATTTGCAAATTAAAGGATGCGATGCTTTGCAAGATTATGGGCAGGGAGATGATGATTTGTGTTTGGAAAAAAGGTAGGAGTAGGGAGTAGGGAGTTAAAAGCGGGAAAGTGTAATTTGATATTTTACTTTTCAGATCCCCCTAAATCCCCCTTAAAAAAGGGGGACTTTAACCCCCCTTAAAAAGGGGGGAAGGGGGGATAATCCGAGAATTGCGTTAAAAAAGATACTTGGAAAACATCCTCTTAGCAGTTAGCAACTAAGAACAAAGTTGCTTAGTGAAATCTTGGGAGCCTCTACCCGATTGACATTTGTATTGCTTCCCAGCCCAAACCATTTTCCATGACTTATCGGATTCAGATAATTCAAAATCAGCGCGATCGCGAATTCCATTCACAGAATCATCCAAAAGTCCAGTTTCGGTAATAATCACGGTTGTAAGATTCGGTGTAACTGGGTTTATAGTGACATCTCGCTTAAAATTTCCTTCTTGAGGTTCTTCCTTCGGTGCGGGAAAAGCTGCGATTGCCGCAGCCTTGAGGCTGAACGCAATTTCTTCAGGATTACTCCCAGTTAAAGATACACCTTGAGGAAGTTTACTCAAATCTATCGAATCGTAATTTTCTCGCTCTTTTATGGCTTTGGCTGCATCTGCTGCCGATAAATCAGTAGCCGTGGGTTCGGGGGAAGAATTATCTGTTGCTGTATTTGATGCCGAACAACCAACTAAAGTAAATGTACCGCTTAACGCCAGTAAAATTAAATATTTTGTATACTTATTCACGATCGAAGAAATAGCAACCGCTGCACTACTATATTTTATGAATTAATTTTAACTTAAGTAGTATTCCACCACATTAATTTTAACGGGTTGTAGAGACGTAGCATTGCTTGCTACTCCCGACATTTACGACAAAACGAACCCATTAAAAATTGTGCAATCGAATAGTAGTAGTCCTTTGCATTAGTTTTGACGGGTAAAAAGGTTCGTAGTAAGCGCTTTAGCGCTCCGGATTTAGGGAACCTAAGCCCTTACTACAAACCCGTCAAATTTAATGCGATCGAATAGTAGTACGGCATTGAAAATCTTAATTGGGGACTTACGCAACAAAAACGGAAAATATAATGTTTCAGAGATTGAGATCCCCCCAACCCCCCTTATTTAAGGGAGGCTTACGTAAGTGCTGTTAATTGTTATAAGCGACTAGAGAATGGGTATTAGGCAGTAGGCGTGAGGCTTTGAAGCATAAAAACATTTTGTTACTTAAAACTTACAGATAATAAAAAAAGAATCAAAATCACCTTTAACCTTTAACATGCAGACCTTTAACCTATTCTTACACCTTCTCGCGTATCTTATTTAATATCAAATATGTCCTAGCTTTAAATATCCGGTTAAGCTGCTCGTTAGGCTCAATTTCTACTAAAAAGCTGTTAAATATTTGTTTGCGTAACCCGTTTTGTTTATCTCTGAGTGCAGTTTTATAAATATTTACATCGCAATCTGTTTCTGCTTCTTCAAATAGCTGATTTTGTATTATCTTTTTAGCTTCTTGAGAAGATTCATAAGTGGTTTGAGATATTTGCTTTAATAGCTCTTCAAGTTTATCAAAGGTTAAAACTGATTTTGCTAACTTCTTTTTATCAATTTGTTTTAACTGCTTTTCTAAAAAGTTGATTTTATTTTCTAACTTTCTAATACCCGTGTCATTTTCTGAGGGTTTATAAATTTTTGCTCCGCGATACTGAGTAAAAGTAGAGCTTTTTATCAATTCCTCTCGACATTTCTGGGCAATATTCTTATCTGAAAAGTAGAAACACTTATAAAGTGCTAGAGCTAAATCTTCGCTAACCTGTTTATTATTCTTGATTTCATCAATAACGACTTGAAGAGCTTGCCAATCTTGCTTTGTTGAATCATAAGCTAAATTTTCTACCAAATCTTGCCAAATTATTTTAAAGAGTAAAAATAAAAAAGGGTTCGCCATGCAAGCAATCCTTATTCCGTTATTAAATAGATATTACTTATCTAATTTATACCGAAAATTAAATTACTTCCTAAGTGTAATTGCTTATATTAAGGGAAAGTATCTGAATCATTAAACGATCGCAACATAAATAAATATCGCGTAGGGTGGATGACATATACGCCACACCCTACACCAAATAATTAATGAAGCAATTGTTAATTTCAAATATTCCTAGCTTCTTCACCTTTAACCTTACTAATTGCTCGCTGGTGTCGGGTTGGTTGTTGCTGGTGCTTCCTGTTGGAAACGAGGAAACTGGGATTGTTTTGCAAAGTATTGGGACATTAATTGGGATGTTTGGGGATTGTAAATCCGTAGATAATTCCAGTAATTACCAAGTACTTGACGGACGTAATTTTTGGTTTCGGGAAAGGGAATTGCTTCCACAAACTCATCGGGGTCATCTTGTGGTATGGTTCTTAACCACTTAGAAACATTACCCGGACCTGCATTGTAACTAGCAACTGCTAGCAATGAGTTATTTTCGTATTGCTTGTGAGTGCTGTCCAAATACCACGTACCGTACATGATATTGTCGTTGGGGTCTTCTAAGCTGGTGCTTTTATAATCCACATTGATTTGTGGTGCAATCCATTCTGCCGTACTTGGCAGCACCTGCATCAAACCCGTAGCATTCGCAATAGATTTAATTTTTTCTTGAAACCTTGATTCTTGACGTATCAGGGAAACTACTAGGAAAGGATTAAGCTGACGTTCTTTAGACCACTGGTTAATTAAGTCAAAGTAAGGGAATGGATAACGAGCCTGCCAATACATATTTTTCTTGCTCAATTCCTGATAAGCAGCTTTTTCTTCAGGCTTGTCCCTATCTTCTAACTTAGCAACCATTGAAATTCCGCCGACATAATTTTCCCTCGCCAGCAGCATTAAACCTTCGGTAAACTGTTCTGCTACCGTTGACTGTGCTTTGTTCTGAAATTCAGTTTCCCATTGCAGCCAAGCGTCTCGTTCTTGTCCTAATAGATACAGTTCTTTGAAAGTATCGGAACCAGCAGGTGGTAGGGGACGCACGCGGTCTACCATTTCCGGACTCATGTCACGCAGGGTATTAAAATTACCAACGTCCAAGCCTAAAGTTGCAGCGGAACGCCATGCGTAGTAAGAGTAAGGAAAATTACTAACTACATATTCATAAGCTTGTTTTGCTTCTGCTTCTTTACCAAGCTTAGTTGCCCATTTACCGACCCAAAAACCCGCTCTAGGAGCCAAAATACTTGTAGGATTGTTGACGGGAACTGGTGCCGCCCATTCCCATGCAGCTTGATAATCATTCGCTTTGGCTTTATCCAACGCGACTTTCCAACGGTATTCGGCTGCTTGTTCGCTGCTGGCAAACTGAGTAATCAGTGTTTTTAAAGCTTCCCTAGCACCGGAATTATTGTTTTGCGATTGCAGGATTGTGGCTTTACGAATCAGCGCTTCCCCAGCAAATTCTGGGAAATTGGCAATTGCTTGGTCGAGAAAAGGTAAACGAGCGGTACCCGTTCTCGTTAATTGCGCTAACTGTAACAGTGCTTTACCACTTTCACGAGCGGTGGGAAATTCGCTGAGCAACTGTTGATAAACTAGTTGAGCTTTTTCTCTCTCTCCACTAATTTGCAATCCTCTACCATAACGGTAAAGATTTTCAGCTGTAGGAGTTGCTTTTTCGTAGGCTTTAGCTGCTTTGCCGAATTCCTTACTTTCCCAATACGCATTACCAATTACTTCCCAATCCTCCGGTTTGAGGGTTGGTTCGTCAACAAGTTGATTTAACACCGGAACGATTCCGGGTTGTTCAAAAGCGTATTTTGCCAGAATTAACTGTAACTCTGGTTGATTGGGATTTTTTGCCAAACGTCCCCGAATAATTTCCCACGTCAAAGGATGAGAAGGAAACTCAGCGATCGCCTTATCTTGATATTCCTCCACACCGATTAAATACAAAGCTTTAGCGGCAACTGGTTCTTTGGAATATTCTTTAACAACAGCCTGCCTTTTATCGGAAGCTTTGCCATCTTCGCCAAGAATACGATACGCACGAGCCTGCTGTAATAAAACATAAGGCTTTAAAACTTGATAATCATTTTCCAGACCATCAAGTAATTTTAGCGCTTCCTGAGCTTGGTCTTTTGTAAGCAAATCATCCGCTAAAAGATAACGAGCGCGATATTGTTCGATTGAAGACGAACCTTTGGCAATTTGTGCCAATTGAGCCGCACGTTTTTCGGGTGGTTGATTAACCAAAGGTAAAACAACAGATTTGGCTATATTCGCTTCCGAAATAACCGCCTCTTGATTATTACCATTGAATAACCTCCCCAAATTTTTACCAATTCGAGGGGCTGAAACCATAGCTCCAACCAGAAAGGCGCAGACTCCCACGCCAGCAATAAGCGAAATTTGTTTTTTCTGTAGCTTCTTCAGCATTGATACCCGCTGAGAATTGTCACAAGAATATCTTGCACTTTAGCATCACTGGTGGTCAAATTAACCTACCTTTGCTACCAATTTGGATTTTTTTCTGAAATATTTTGATAATTGGTAATTGATAATCGATCGTTGATAATTGATAATAGGTAATTCTCCCCATCTCCCCCATCCCCATCTCCCCCATCCCTTTAAAGTGGGACTAAAGTCCTGACTACAAGCTATTATGTTTTCAAATCCTGCTTCGCCTGCTGCCAAAGTGCTTCCAACTCCAACAAACTATATTCCGCAAGCGGGCGATCGGCAAATGCTTCCATATGAGACAATCGCTGAATAAATCTTTTATTTGTGCCTTGTAAAGCAACGCTTGGATCTAAATTATTCCATCGCGCTAACTGAAGCACGCTAAATAGTAAGTCGCCTAATTCCTCTTGCTGTCTTTCCGGCGTTTCCTCTGCTAAAGCCTGTTTAAATTCTCCTAATTCTTCCTCAAACTTTGCCCACACACCATCAATATTTTCCCATTCAAAGCCAACATCGGCAGCCTTTTTAGAAATTTTCATCGTCGCCATTAACGGCGGCATCTTGCGAGTATAACCACTGAGTTTATTGCTAAGTTTGTGACAAGGAGCAACTTCACCCTTCTCAGCAGCCTTGATTTCGTCCCAATTTTGGTTTACCTCATCCACACTTTGCACCGACACATCACCAAAAACATGAGGATGACGGCGAATCAACTTTTGAGTAATACCTTCAGCCACTTCCTTGAGCGTAAAATCTCCAGATTCGCTAAAAAGTTGCGCTTGCATCACAACCTGTAAAAGCAAATCCCCCAACTCCTGGGCAACGTGATTTTTGTCCCCGCTTTTAATAGCATCAGCAACCTCATAAGCCTCCTCGATCGCATAGTTCGTCAAAGTTTCCGGCGTTTGCTCCAAATCCCAAGGACAACCACCCGATGGCGATCGCAATTTCGCCACCACATCAATTAATTCTTGTAAAGCTGTTAAAGTATCCATTAATCAGTTATCAGTGAGCAGTTATCAGTAAGGACCACCGGAGTTAGGACCACCGGAGTTAGGAATTAAGAGTTAATTGGTTTTGTCCCCTTGTCCCGAACCCCATCTCCCCAAAGGTTACTGAGCAGTTCGACGTAGCTCACTGTAAGACTTGTCGAAGTACTCCCCCGAACCCCATCTCCCCAAAGGTTACTGAGCAGTTCGACGTAGCTCACTGTAAGACTTGTCGAAGTACTCCCCCGAACCCCATCTCCCCAAAGGTTACTGAGCAGTTCGACGTAGCTCACTGTAAGACTTGTCGAAGTACTCCCCCGAACCCCATCTCCCCAAAGGTTACTGAGCAGTTCGACGTAGCTCACTGTAAGACTTGTCGAAGTACTCCCCCGAACCCCATCTCCCCAAAGGTTACTGAGCAGTTCGACGTAGCTCACTGTAAGACTTGTCGAAGTACTCCCCCGAACCCCATCTCCCCCTCTCCCCATCTCCCCCTCTTCCCCCTCTTCCCCCTCTTCCCAATCTCACTTCCTCCTCCTTACTTTAGATTGAGTCCTACGACTGGTGGTGGATTTACTCATGGATTTACGTTTTTTCGTTTTCTTTTGGGGTAGTAAACTGGCGATACCTTTTCTTTTAAAACGTTTGTAAGCGGAATTTGACCAGTCACTTATGGAATGACTCATCGCACCTAGTTCCAATCCGATAAACAACGCTAAAAATTGCGTTGAGTGGAGGTTGATTGTTTCTAATATATTGGAAGCTACTTCCTGCCAGTTCAAAGCCATATTTAATATTTTCTCGGCAATAAGTAAAATAACGATTCCGGCAACTGAGACTATGCCGCATAAATAGAGTACCCGCAGAGTTGTTCCGATTAACGGTCCGTGGGATAAAAAAGAACGATGGCGGAGACTTTTTTGATAGGGAAGCCAGAGAAAACGCAAGTAACCCCAACGTTGATACTGAATTGAATAAATATCCAAGTCCGGACCAAACATCAATCCCCCAAACATAAACCCACCAGCAATCAACAAAGTCATACTGCTACTGCGAGTCTGCCAAAAAGTGACACCAGCAATAAACGGTAAAGCCCAAATTGTAATGCGATCGTGAGTTTGACCAGAGGGCATAATTAAAATTGGGGAATTGGGCATGGTTGGAATCAATTCCCACTGGGGAAGGCTGAAGTTTTTCCAACGCCCGAATCATAACTAATAAACTGACATGATACAAGGTACACTCACACCTTACTTATGTCCATTGCTCTTGTTACTAAACATTTTTGACTTTATTGGAGGCTATTACGGGTTTTTTACCGTGAAGCGAATTAGGAAGATCGGTTTATTTACGCAAATCTTAATAAAGATAAATCATCCGCAAAAAAATATTTTTCAAAAAGACTAGCGCTGTCGGAAAAAGTTTGCTATATTGTTTACTTGTGAGACACAACGGACGATTAGCTCAGTTGGTAGAGCGCCTGCCTTACAAGCAGGACGTCACTGGTTCGAGTCCAGTATCGTCCATTTTTAATTTTAAATATTATTCAATGCCATTGTTTAATTAAGATATCATTGGCTATTTATTAGATATTTGCTAATCGGTAGCTTTGTTTAATGTGCAAGCAAACTTGTTCGCGTTTCAAAGTATTGCACTTGAAGCTATAAAAATTGTAGGGTGTGTTGTCGTAAAGGGCAGCGCACCATGATGAATAAATATCGTCTTCTTTGAGTCATAATATCTAAGATAGTTGCTATTATATCCGTCTTGTCATGATTCAAACTTCTATAAATTTCAAACATCTTGAGAATCCAGTAAATCCAGTTTTTGCAAATCATGAAACTTTTCACCCTCGTTTTGGCTGGTTGAAAAAAGGATTTGATGCTGTTACAAAAAAACCAGGAATTTTCTTACAGGATGATGCTCCTGTACGTTTAGGTGTTGGTAAAAATATGGTGCGCTCTATTCGCTACTGGTGTACTGCTTTCAAAGTTATTGATAAGAATAATTCACCAACAGTATTTGGAGAAAAACTTTTAGGAAATGATGGATGGGACCCTTATTTAGAAAATCCAGCTTCTTTATGGTTATTGCATTGGAATTTATTAAAACCTACTTGTGAAGCAGCTGCTTGGTATTATATTTTTAATAATTTTCGAGGTTTTGAGTTTACAAAAGAAGATATTTTAGCGGGGCTTCAGGAATATACAGGTACCTTCAATAAAACTATTGCAGAATCTTCTTTGATAAAAGATGTAAGCTGTATTTTACGAATGTATGCTTCACAAGATTTTCTGAAAAAAAATACCCCAATTGAAGATTCTATTGATTCTCCTTTTAATGAACTTGGTTTAATTCGTAGCTTTGGTAGATATTATCAGTTTAAAATTGGTGAAAAAGCAAATTTATCCGCGTCAATTATAGTTGCTACTTGTTTAGAATACGCTAGTTGGTTAAACCTTAAAGGAAAGGAAAGGACAATTAATATTCCTCGTTTACTTTATGACGAAGGTAGTCCAGGAATGGTATTTAAATTAACCGAAAATATTTTATGTGAAGCGATTGAGACGGTTGCTAAGGAATTTAATTCGATAATTCTTTCCGATACCGCAGGTTTAATTCAATTATCGTTTACTAAAGAACCAGAAACTTTGTCTCAAGATATTTTAGAAAAATACTATAATTCTTAAGCGTCGATCTGTTTTGCTCGATCGAGCAGTAAAAATATGAATAAAACTATGACTAACAAAAAACTATCTGATTATTTTAGTCTTCAGCGTCGCTATTCTCGTTCAATTAACTTAGAAAGAGATTTAGAGAATGTTGAAGCATTAGAAGGCTATATTTTAACTAAAAGAGCTATTGAATCTCTAGAACGAATTTTAAATGCTTTCAGTGCTGATGAAGGAAATAGAGCTTGGACATTAACCAGTGTTTACGGTACGGGTAAATCAGCTTTTGCTCATTACTTAATTTCGCTATGTGCTAATTCTAAAAATAAGATGCACGCTCAAGCTTTATCAATAGCTGAAGAAGCATTAGGAGAAGAAAGTGATATTTGTCAATTAATTAAAGGAAAAGTTAACTCTAAAGGATTAATTAGGGCTGTTGCTACAGGACAAAGGGAACCGATTAGTCATACTATTATTAGAGCTTTATTGATAGGTGTTAATAATTTCTGGACTGATGCCCAGAAAAATCAAATTAATGTTGTTCGTAAATTAGTTGATTTAGAAACAGAAATTAATGATGGTAAATTAATTGATAGTAGAGAAATTCCTGAGTTAGTTTTAGAAGTTGCCAAAGAATCTAAAACTGGGATTTTACTTGTAATTGATGAACTTGGTAAAAATTTGGAATATGCTTCTTATTATCAAGGAGCAGAAGATTTATACCTTTTACAACAACTAGCTGAATTACCAAAAGATAGCAAAACACCTATTTATCTTTTAGGCATTTTACATCAAGCTTTTGCAGAATATAGTCAAAGATTAGCTGCCGTTCAAAAAAACGAATGGGCAAAGATTCAAGGAAGATTTGAAGATATTCCTTTTACTGAATCAGCCGGACAAATGATGAGGTTAATTTCTCAAGCAATTGACTCTTCAGCCGCAGAAGCAATGAGTTTTGCAATTCATCATAATTCTCAGGAATGGTTTGATTATTTACAACCCATTATTGTTGAAGAAGAGATAGATTCTAATATTGTAGAAGAAGTTTATCCTTTACATCCTTTGACGGCTCTGGTATTACCAACCCTATGTCAACGCTATGCTCAAAATGACCGTTCTTTATTCACATTTTTAACTAGTAGCGAACCTTTATCATTTCGCAATTTTCTGGAAGAAGTAAGCGTTGAAAATGATAATATTCCTAGTCTTAAATTATATAGAGTTTATGACTATTTCATTGAAGCCGCAGGAATGGGTTTAACTTCTCGTCCAAATTTGCAAAGATGGGTAGAAATTCAAGATTTAATTAGTGATGCTAAACGCTTAGAAGAAGATAGTCTGAGGGTATTAAAAACTATTGGTATTTTGAACCTAATTACCATTACAGGTTCAATGCGAGCTACAAAGACTTTAGTTTCCTTAGCAATGTGCGATCGCCCTTCTGAAGAGCAGATTAATTACTGGTTGCAGGTGATTGATGGGCTTCTGAAGCAAAATTTAATTACTCACCGTCGTCAATTAGATGAATTGCGGATTTGGCAAGGTTCTGATTTTAACGTTGACAGCGAGTTGAGTACTTACATCGAACAAGAGCGATCGCCTTTAGTTAAACTGTTATCTCTCCACCGCTATCAAAAACCTTTAGTAGCGCAGCGTCACAGTTATAAAACCGGAACTTTACGTTATTTTGAACGGCATTATTTAGATAATTCCCTAGATTTGAGTCAATTACGTTGTAATAATTTAGATGCAGATGGTTGTGTGGGGTATTGGGTAGATGAACAACTCCCGGATTCCGTTCCTTCTACAACTACTGATGGTAAGCCATTAGTCATTTTAAGTGCGGCTAATTTAGATATTTTGAGAATTCGTACTTTAGAATTCGTGGCTTTAAGTAATGTCAAAAAAACAGCTAATGAATTGCAAAGTGATGGGGTAGCGAGGAAAGAAGTCAATTATCGTTTGCGAGAAGCCGAAAAATCTTTAAATGAAACTTTAAACCAGGCATTTAGTATAGGGGTTTCTCAGCAATGTTGGATAGAAGGAAAAGTAGAAAAGCTTAACAGCATTACTGATTTCAATAGCAAACTTTCAGAGATTTGCGATAAAGTTTATCATCGCAGCCCAATTATATGGAATGAATTAATTAACCGTCGAGATTTAACGTCTCAAGGAGCAAAAGCTCGGCGAGAATTGATTCAAGCGATGTTAGAACATCAAAATCAAGAAAAGTTAGGTTTAGAAGGTTATGGTCCCGAAGTATGTATGTATTATTCTCTGTTAGAAGAAACGGGGATTCATGATAAGGAAAATGAAGATGAGTATTGGGAATTTTATCCACCGTTAGAAGATTCAGGATTGAGTTATCTATGGCAAGTCATTGAGGATTTTTGTTTAGAAGCAACGGAAACTAGCCAAACTTTTGATGTACTTTATCAAGGTTTAGCATTACCTCCCTACGGTGTTAAGCAAGGAGCAATTCCAGTAATTTTAGCTGCGGTACTGCTGTATCACGCCGATGATTTGGGACTTTATCAAGATGGTACGTTTATTCCGGTATTGGGAATGGAACATTTTGAATTGTTAATCAAATATCCCGAACGTTTTGCAGTCAAGTATTTTGCAGTAGTGGGATTAAGGGCAGAAGTATTCAAAGAACTTGAAGCAATTTTACGCAATCCTCAGTTAAAGAAGTTAAGTAAAGTTCGTAATGCAACTTTGTTAACGGTGGTAACGCCTCTTTATCAATTTGTTAAGAAACTGCCTAAGTATACTCAACAAACCCAACTAATTGAAGATGAAGCCAGAGCAATTTTAAGGGCATTGCAAACTACTGTTGAACCCGATGAATTGTTATTTAAAGCTTTACCAGAAGCTTGTAATTTACCAGCAATTGGTACTGAAGCAGAAGATGATGGTAAAACTGCTAAAAATTTACGCATTAAGTTAGTTCATGCTCTCAGAGAAATTCATACAGCTTACGATAGTCTATTAAGTGATTGTCAAAAACTTCTTTATGAAGCCTTTGGAATTAGAAGTAAGGAAACGAAACTTAGGGAAGATTTGCGGGTTAGAGCAAATTATTTAGCCGGAAAATGTATTGAACCTTTATTAAAACGCTTTACTCAAGCAGCTTCAGATGAAAACGTCAGCGATACTCAGTGGTTAGAAGCTTTGGTAATGATTGTTGCGGATAAACCTGCTGAATCATGGACGGATGAAGATGTAACTGCTTTTGAAATGAAATTAGCAGATTTGGTGCGACGGTTTAAAAATCTGGAAGTTGTGCAAAAAGAAGTTGCAGCTAAAGGCGAAGGTTTTGAAGCACGACGGATTACAATGACTCATCCAGATGGTCAAGAAATTCATCAAATGGTATGGGTAGATCGTGGCACAGAATCGCAGGTTGATAAGATTGTTGATAAAATTCTCAGTGAGTTACCTGACGACAAGCAGTTACGACAAGCAGTTTTAGCAAAGTAGAACGAACGGATTTTAAATGCTGGTTTGGGAGAAGGAGTTACCAAGATTGAAGAAAATCTTTCTCGGAAAAAGGTGAAGGGGAAAGAAACAAAATTTGGTTAAAACCTGGCGGTTGAAACCGCTACTACACAAGCAAAACCCGCCTGCGCGGGTTGAGAATTTCTTTGTCGGGTGTGTGACGCCGGGTGTTGACTCTGTGGCTTTTTAGGGAGTCAAAAATCATGCAAAAACCGCGTTCGCATTTAAGATAAAGCCCTCTCCCCCAGCCCCTCTCCCAAGCTTGGGAGAGGGGTGCCCGTAAGGGCGGGGTGAGGGATAGGGGTATGAACTTTAAGCGCGGAAATTTTATCAAAATCAACACCCTAGTGTGTGACGTTTTGATAATTTGTGTACGTGCTTACAAAATTTATAGCGTCACGCACCATCTGTAATTTGTGAAAATACTGTCAATTTTATACAGGAATGGTGTAATGTATAAAAGCGCAATTGGTTAGTTTATAAACACATCGTATAATCAGCGATCGCACTAAGCGTTTCTTAACATTTACTAAAAACGCTACATATCGCTTGTCAACATTTGCTAAGATGCTTTAGCTGTTAATATACTTGCCAAAAAGCATTCAAAAATAAGCATGGCAAAGAAAAAAGTTAGACATATATTGGGTTTATCAGGAGGTAAGGATAGTACGGCTTTAGCGATATTGCTGCACAAGGAAATTCCAGATATGGAATATTTCTTTTGCGATACCCATAAGGAATTACAGGAAACTTACGATTATCTTGACCGCATTAAAGCACGTCTGGGTATCAAAATTCATTATCTCAGTGAAAAAAGAGGCTTCGATCATTGGTTAGCGATTCATGATGGTTTATTACCTTCGCCGAAAATGCGTTGGTGTACCGTCAAGATGAAAATTAAGCCTTTTGAAGATTTTGTCGGAAATGACGAAGCGATTAGTTACATTGGCATTCGTGCTGATGAAAACCGTGATGGTTATATGTCAACTAAACCAAATATTAAACCCGTGTTTCCCTTTAAGGAAAGGGGTTTAGTAAAAGCTGATATCCTCCAGTTATTAGAAGATAGCGGAATTGGACTCCCCGACTATTATCGCTGGAGAAGTCGCTCTGGATGCTTCTTCTGCTTTTTCCAACGCAAGTATGAATGGGTAATGTTAGCCCAAGAACATCCCGATTTATTTCAAGAAGCAGTTAAATATGAATCGAATCATAAAGACGGTAGAACCTATACCTGGACTGAAGGAGAGACGCTTTTAGAACTTTTAGAACGTAAGGATGAAATTATTGCTAACCATAATAAATTGATGGCTAAAGAAAAAAAAGCTGCTCCAAATCGTCCTTTAGCTGAATCATTAGAAGCGATTTTAGATGAAGAAGATGATGATTTACCTTGTTTAGCTTGTCATTTATAATTTTTGATGCCGGAATTTTAGATTAGAAATCCAATTTAGCAGCAAACCTCTTATTTAAAGAAGATAAAAAAATCGTAAATCTAAAATCTAAAATCTAAAATCTAAAATAGAATGACTCAAACCGTAATTACTAAAAGAATTACCACAATTGCGGAAGCAGAAAAGCAATTTAATTTAGTTCGTAGTGCTGATGTCAATTTCTTCACGGAATGGAGAGAAAATTTAGCAGATATAAGCGATGCAGAAAAAGCAGTCTTAGACAGAATTAAAGCCAGATATCGCTATCATCGAGCTAATGGAAATCTAGCTGAGAGTTTAGTTAACTTATTAGTTTTATCACCCTTACTAGAGTTAGCGGGTTTTTACGATCCTCCTTATTTAATGCAAGGGGAAGTTGCTGTTGAAATTAGAACATCAATAGCGACGAGTGAAGTGTGTGATGAAATCTTGCGAGGAAGGATTGATTTTTTAGTAGTTTCCAAAGGATTGTGGATAGCGGTTTTGGAATCGAAGGAAACAGAAATTAACCTCGATATGGCAATTCCCCAAACTTTAGCTTATATGATGGCTAATCCCTATGCTAAAAAACCCGTGTTTGCGATCGCAACAAATGGAGGAGACTTCTTTTTTTTGAAGCTAAATCATCAGGGAACACCTCAATATGATATTTCTCGTGTTTTTTCGCTGTTGCCTTTACAGAATGAGCTTTACGATGTGCTGAAGATTTTGAAGCAGTTGGGGAAGGGTATTGAAGATGTTAATTAAATAGTTTAGATTTCTATAAGGTGTCATTTGAATTATAGAAGATGTATCAATTACCAAATGATGACAGTTTAGATATCTCCGCATTATCAAGATTATTTGAATCAACAACTAATTCCTATAAATACCTTTATTTTTTATCATTATTAGATATTCTTAGAAGAGAAAATTTTGATATTTTATCACCAATTAGTTTTCAAGACATCATTGTTGAAATGCTGGCTAATGCTTGGTATCCCCATAATTATTTTAAACTCTCTTTTGGAACTCAAGACCATATATCAAAAAAGCTTAATTCTCTTGAATTAGAAATTACGGAACCAATTTTAAAATTTAGGGATACGGACAAGAAACTTTTACGTACAACTATTAGCGAGCAAAATATAGATGATATTGTCAAATTTATTAGTAAATATGTTCCTTATCGTTTAATTCGCCCTTTCTTTGCTGAAGAAACTAGGGGATTTCAAGATAGTGATGTAAATCTAGCAGTTATTACTTTATCTAAGAATCAATTCGAGAACAAAAAGCCTTTATACTGTTTTAATGCTGAAAAACGAAAAGACTGTAACGCAATTATTCTACATCCAGATTGGATTAAATACTTAGAGAGAAACTATACAATAGTTAGAGGATGGGCTTCTTGGGAATGGCTGAAGTATATGCAGCAAAGAAACCCTAATATTCCCAACGTGGTTAATAAATTATTTATGCCACAACAAAGAGATTCTCTGAACAAACAAATTAAATATTGGAAAACTGTTTTAACTTATCAAGAAATTAAATGTATCTACTCCGAAGTTCAATTAAATAAAGACGAAATTTCATTAGACCATTATTTGCCTTGGTCATTTGTGGCACACGATCAACTTTGGAATTTAATTCCGACAACACAATCTGTAAATTCTTCTAAATCTAATAATTTACCATCTCAAATATATTTTTCAGATTTTGTTAATTTGCAGTATATAGGTTTAAGTGTTTCTCATCAAAATATCTCGGAAAATAACTGGTTAAAATATACAGAAGCTTTTGTCTCTGACTTAAAAGTTAATCAAGTTGATGACTTATTAAATTTAGAAATTCTTACTAATGCTTATGAAACAAATCTACAACCTTTGATTACTTTAGCAAGTAACCAGGGGTTTAGTGCTAATTGGGTTTACGCCTAAATCCTCATGATATTGTCCCCGCTCATCTAGCAGTACAAGCAATGCGCGACAACGGCTACAAAAATGCTGCTTATGCGATCGCCGAATTAATGGATAATGCCATTCAAGCTGGTGCATCTGGGGTAGAGTTACTTTGTGGGGAACGCAAACAACAAATAAACCAGAGAAGGCTGTCGCGTATCGAACAAATCGCGGTGTTAGATAACGGGTGCGGTATGGATGCCGATATTTTACGTCTAGCGCTGCAATTTGGTAATGGTAGTTATTTAGATGAAGAGAAACATACTGGCATAGGTCGTTTTGGTATGGGTTTACCATCTTCTTCTATTTCTCAATGTCAACGGGTAGATGTGTGGAGTTGGCAAAATGGAATAGAAAATTCTCTACATAGCTACCTTGATTTAGATGAAATAAAAAGTCGTCGGATGACTGAAGTTCCCGAACCATCTGCTAAACAAATTCCGGCTACTTGGACGAAATTTGGGAACAATTTTGGTGATAGTGGAACATTAGTTGTTTGGTCAAAAATAGACCGTTGCATTTGGCGAACTGGAAAAGCGATTATTGATAACTCTGAATTTGTGATTGGTAGAATGTATCGCAAATTTCTGAATAGTGGTGAAGTCAAAATTCGGATGATGGCATTTGATTTAGATGCGTTATATAGCGTTATTACTCAGAAAAATGCTCTTCCGAATGACCCAGGTTATTTAATGGAAAAAACCTCTTGCGCTGCGCCTTTTAATAATCAAGCGATGTTCCAACCTTGGCAAGGCGATACATCTTATGAAGCAACTTTTACTATTAACTTTAAAGAGAAACAACATGATGTGAAAGTGCGTTTTTCTTACGCTAAAGAAGAAGCACGTCAAGCCGAACCAGGAAAAAACCCTGGAAGTATGCCTCACGGACAACACGCTTCTAAGAATATTGGAGTTTCGGTTGTTCGTGCTGGAAGAGAATTAGAATTAGACCAAAACTTAGTTAATAATTATGACCCTACAGAACGCTGGTGGGGAATTGAAGTTGAATTTCCGCCATCTCTTGATGATATTTTTGGGGTTACTAATAATAAGCAATCAGCCCGTAATTTTGCAGAAATTTTGCAACTGGATATTGAGTCTTTATTAGAAGAAGGAAAAACCGTTGCTCAACTCAAAGAAGAATTACTCCAAGATGAAGATCCTAAACTTCCTCTGTTAGAACTTGCTCATAAAATTAATACTCAACTAAGCGTTATTCGTCGCTTACTCAAAGCACAAACTCAAGGTACTCGTACCAGCGAAAAACGTCATAATCCTTACAAACCTATCAAAATAGCTACAAGCGTTACCAAAGAACGCAAATCACAAGGTTATCAAGGTAAAAGCGATAAAGATGAAGAATTGCCAAAAGAAGAACGAAAACAGGTAATTCAACAAACTTTGAAAGAGGAAGGAGTTACTGAAGCAAAAGCCGAATTATTAGCAGCAACTACAGTAGATGACGGTTTAAAATATACCTTTGCCGAAGCTCCTCTTGATAGTTCTGCTTTCTTCTCTGTTAAACCTAGAGGGGGAGCAATTATTGTGACTTTAAATACCGAACATCCTGCTTATAAAAACTTAGTAGAAATCTTACAGGAGGATGTAGATAAAGCCGATATGGATACTTTACGTACTCGTTTGATTAACTCTTTAGATGGGTTGAAGTTACTACTAATGGCATGGGCAAGGTATGAGGATGAACAACCCGATGGTAAACGCAAAGAAGATGCCCGGAATGCTCGAACCGATTGGGGAATAATTGCTAGAAGATTTTTAGAAAATGAGTCATGACATGGATTTGTTAGGCACTCAACTCAAAAAATTATGTAATACCGCTCAAACAGAAATCTTAATTGCTGCACCTTTTATTAAAGCTGCTGTCTTAGAAGAAATCTTTTCTTATATTAATCCACAGATTGCTATTAAATGCGTTACTCGCTGGTTAATAGAAGAAATTACAATAGGAGTTAGCGACTTAGAAGTATGGGCGATCGTTCAATCTCATCCTTATGCTTCTTTATGGCTGAGGAATGACTTACACGCTAAATATTATCGAGCCGATGACCAATGTTTAATTGGCTCGGCGAATTTAACCGCGAAAGCTTTAGGATGGTCTAAACGTCCGAATTTAGAACTTCTAGTTCAACTTCCAGCTAATCATTCTTTGTTACCAGAGTTTGAACTAGAATTATTCCAAAAATGCATTAAAGTTGATGAGCAACTATACGAAGAATATTTTACTAGAATCAATCAAATCCAAAATCAAAATATTCCTATTGATGAACTGCGATTAACAGTTGATTTATCTTCAGATATCGTAACTAATGAAAATTGGATACCAACTTTAAGAAATCCAGAAGAACTTTTTCTCGCTTATGGTGGAAAAGAAGATAAACTTACAGCGATAGCGCGTAATAATGCCATCAATGATTTAAAATATTTAAGTATTATTCCTAATCTGAATCAAAATAACTTTAATGCTTGCGTTGGTATTCTGCTTTTAGAAAAACCAGTAATTCAAGAAATAGATAATTTTGTTGAAACTCCTCAACGATTCGGTGCTGTTAGAGACTTTTTAGCATCTTTACTCTATACTAATCTTCCTAATTTTAACCCCGAACGAGCATGGCAAACTTTGATGAGATGGTTACTTTATTTTCTACCTTCGCGCTATGCTCTCTCAGTTCCTAATTATTCAGAAGTCTTTTACCGAATCAAATAATAAAAAATGAGTAAACAAGAAAATATAATTTACCTTGATTACCATTCAACTACTCCCGTTGACCCTAGAGTAGCAGAAAAAGTCATGTACTATATGACTAATACTTTTGGTAATGCTAATAGCTTGGATCATAGTTACGGAGATGAAGCAGCACAAGCAGTTAAACAAGCTCGTCAACAAATAGCTGAATCAATAGACGCTTCTCCAAAGGAAATCATTTTTACTTCTGGTGCCACAGAAAGCATTAATTTAGTAATTCAAGGACATACTCAACAGAATACCATCTCAAAAATAATTGTTTCTCCAATTGAACATAAAGCAGTTTTAGATACCTGCGAAGCATTAGCGAAAAAAGGACTTGTTGAAATTATTTGGTTAAAAGTTAATCGACAAGCTCAGATTGATTTAGAACATCTAGAAAAAGTTTGTTCTGAAGGTGCTTCCTTACTTTGTATGATGGCTGCGAACAATGAAGTAGGGACAATTTACCCAATTCCAAAAATTGGTTTAATAGCTCAAAAATATAATATTCCTTTCTTATGCGATGCTTCTCAAGCAGTTGGTAAAATTCCCATCAACTTCCAAGATTGGGGTATTACCTATCTTGCGATTTCCGGTCATAAACTTTATGCTCCCAAAGGAATTGGTGCATTAGTAGTTAAAAAAGGCTACCATCTTCAACCTATTATTCATGGTGGTGGACATCAGCAGGGAATAAGATCCGGTACGCTTAATGTTTCCGGAATAGCTGGATTAGGAGAAGCTTGTGAATTAAGAAGATTGGAAATGGAAGCAGACGAAAGCGCGATCGCAATTCTCCGAGACAAACTACAACAATCGCTGCAAGCTCAAATTCCCGATTTAGCTATTAATGGAGACTTAAACAACCGTTTATCGGGTAACTTACATATTTCCGTCCCTGGAATTCCTAATAGTGCCATTATTGCTAGAGTGCGTACTCTATTAGCTATTTCCACAGGTGCTTCTTGTGCATCGGGAACAATGGCTCCATCTCATGTTTTACAAGCGATGAATCTTTCGGAGAATATAACCGAGGGAGCTTTAAGAATTGGTATTGGCAAATTTACAACCGAAGAAGAAATTGATAAAGCATCCACTTTGTTAGTCAGCGCAGTAAATCAAATTCATCAACTTATCTAAAAACACATTGGAATTTAGCCCACCTTACGGTGAACTTTGTAATCCTGCTTCCCCAGTCTTCCAGAATGAGGGCGGCAATTATTTTCCTACAAATGATAAGCTAAATGTGATCGAGCGTTTTCCGGGAGAAGAGATAGTGGACGGAAGAAAATACGCCCAAGCAACCCAGCGCAACCGCGAACCGATTTTACAAGTACTTTTAGAAGTTTTACCACCCACTGGCACCATTTTAGAAATTGCTAGCGGTACCGGAGAACACGCTGTATACCTTGCACCCAGGTTAAAACCTCGCAAATGGATTCCTTCTGACACCAATCCTTCGCTGCGTGAAAGTATTGCAGCATGGATTAAAGATTCCCCCAGCGAAAATCTTTCTCAACCCCTGGATATTGATGCTTCTCAGCCCGTTTGGGAGGTAGAAAAAGAAGTATTATCGTCCGTATCAGATATTTGTGCGATCGCCAATATTAATATGATTCACATCTCACCTTGGTCTGCTTGTTTGGGACTAATGGCGGCTGCCGGTCGTATACTTTCACCAGGAGGTATTCTGTATTTATACGGTCCATACAAACAAGATGGAGAACATACAGCGCCTTCCAACGCTAACTTTGACGAATATTTACAAGAACAAAACCCCGAATGGGGAGTACGTAACTTAGAAGACGTAGTAGAAGTCGCCAGCAAGCACGATCTGACTCTACAAAAAACCGTGACTATGCCAGCAAACAATCTTTCGGTAGTATTTAAACATTCTTAAAATTGGGAATAGGGGATTGGAAGGGAGAGGGGGAGATAGGGAGATGGGGAGATGGGGAGACAAGGGGACAAGGGGAATGATAATTTGTAAATTACTAACTCCTAACTATTAACTGTTAACTGCTCACTGTTATGGCTGATGTAAACGGTACTTGGTTGGGAACTTATTGGCAACATGGAAATCCGACTCGCTTTGAAGTTGTACTCGTGCAAAGCGGGAATAGTTTGACTGGCAGGGTTTTAGATGATAGCTATTTGGGAGAAGCTAAGTTGAGCGGTGAAGTTGTAGGTCGTCACATTAGCTTTATTAAAAGTTATTTTACTTCTTCGTCTGATGCTGTGGAATATGTTGGCACAATTTCCGAAGATGAAGATTATATCCAAGGACAATGGAATATTAGTAGTTTAGATTATGGTCCTTGGGAAGCTAGACGCAGCGGTGAATCTTTAAGTTTGGAAACTGGAAATAAGAAAGAGAAAAAAGTACCTATAGGTTTGTAGTAGGGAATGCGCGTCCTTAGAGGGCTTAAGCCCTTACTACGAACCTTATTAACAAAAGCACTATTAAGCGCAGCTTTAGATAAAATTATTATTTCAAATAATCTAAAATCTAAAATTACTATGTCTGTAATAGTTGCCACATTATATAAATTTGTCAAATTGCCAGATTACGCTGAAAAACAACAGCCTTTATTATCTATCTGCGAATCACAAGAAATAAAGGGAACTATTTTACTGGCAGAAGAAGGTATCAACGGAACGATCGCAGGTTGTCGTCAGGGAATTGATGCGGTTATCAACTTTTTGCGTTCCGATTCCCGTTTTACAGATTTGGAATGCAAGGAATCTACCGCAGAATCTCCGCCGTTTCAACGGATAAAGGTAAAGTTAAAAAAGGAAATTGTGACTTTGGGTTTATCGGAAGTTAACCCCAGCGAAAAAGTTGGAACTTATGTTAATCCCAAAGATTGGAATGAGATTATTTCCGATCCAGATGTGACGGTGATTGATACCCGCAACGATTATGAAGTAAGTATTGGTACTTTTCAATTCGCTGCAAACCCGCAAACTGAATCATTTCGTGAATTTCCAGAATACGCTAATAAAAACTTAAATCGCGATCGCAATAAGAAAGTAGCAATGTTCTGTACCGGAGGAATTCGCTGCGAAAAAGCCACTTCCTACTTACTTTCCCAAGGTTTTGAACAAGTTTATCACCTCAAAGGCGGCATTCTCAAATATTTAGAAGAAGTACCCAAAGAAGAAAGTTTATGGAATGGCGAATGTTTCGTTTTTGACGAACGTATAGCCGTGCGTCATGGTTTAGAACCCGGTTCCTACGATATGTGTGCGGGTTGCGGACATCCCATTTCCGACACAGATAAGGAATCTTCCAAATACGAATCAGGAATTTCCTGTCCCCACTGTTTTGATAATCTCACCGAAGAGAAAAAAGCCAAAATGCAGGAGAAGAAGCGGCAGAAGGAATGATGGGGAGATGGGGAGAGGGGGAGAGGGGGTAGAAAAAATTCCTAACCTTTAACATGCAGACCTTTAACATGCAGACCTTTAACCTTTCCTTCTTGCTAATGTCAAACCATCTCCAATCGGTATCATGCTGATGGTGACTCGCTCGTCTTGATGAATTTTTTCGTTTAAAGTGCGAATTTTCTTAGTTCTATTATCTTGAATTTTTGAATCTGCTACTTGTCCTGACCACAATACGTTATCTATGGCGATTAATCCACCGGGACGAATTAATTTTAATGCTCTTTCGTAATAATCATCGTAGCTGCTTTTATCTGCGTCGATGAAGGCAAAATCAAAACTATCCGCTTCACCTGCTGCGATTAATTGATCGAGAGTGGCGATCGCCGGTGCTATACGTAAATCGATTTTATCGGCTACTCCTGCTTGTTCCCAGTAATGACGGGCTATAGATGTATACTCTTCGCTGACATCGCAGGCAACCATCTTACCTTCTGGCGGCAGTGCTAGGGCAACCACTAAGGAACTATAGCCTGTAAAAACACCGATTTCTAAAGCTTTCTTGGCTCCCATTAATTGCACCAATAAAGACATAAACTGTCCTTGCTCTGGTGAGATTTGCATGATATTTCTGGGATGATTTGCGGTTTCTTCACGTAATTTTGATAAAACTTCCGGTTCCCGTATAGATACTGATAGTAAATATTGATATATGTGATTTTCTAATCCCAGTGTTTGCTTAGACATTTTTCGTTTTGTGGTGGTTTTAATAGTTTCTTTACCAAGACAACATTTTAAGTTAATTATGTCTTTTTGTTATATTCCTGTGGAGATAGAGCAATTTAGGTAAAACCAACTATTAGCGTTACGAATGATAAATCTGGTTAGATATTGGGAATGATAAGTATGGTTTTATTTATTACATAATATGCAGTATTTACTTTACCCTATTTTCATTTATGGGCTGTTAGTTAGTTTCTCGTATCTGATTACTTTTTTACAGCTTTGTAAGGTGACGCTGCAATACCCCAGCATAAGAGTGCAAGCAGTCGAAAATATTCCGGATTATCTGCAAAAGTTGTTTTTGATTCCCATTCAAGAACTTCAAATTTTCGGTTTTCAGCCAAGCTGCTATTTGCAGGTAAAACCAATGTTAAAGGTTTATCCCGATATCGCTTGGGAAATTTTACTATATAACGAAACTTTTAACAGCTATGCAAAAATTGGGATACGTTATCCGATAGATCCAGTAAATTTATTTGATATTGAATTCTATAATTTTTTTGTAGATAAAACTTTTTTAGTAACAACAAATGGTAAGAGAGATACAGTTATAGATAAAATTCCTCACTTTATTCTGCAAGATTCTTATATTGCTCAAACATCGGAGCAATGGCAGTTTCATCAAGATAGATTGAGCAAGTTAAGAGTAAAGAAAAAACCCGATATTTTATCACCGTCAGCTTTTACCGAAGCGCTGCAAATATATTTTAGCAACTATATTGATTCATTAATCATATCAAAACATATATTACCAATTTCAGGTAAGATATTTCGTTTAAATGAAAAACTAGCAATAAAACTGACGCGAAACAGAATTGAGAAAAACTATAGTACAGGTTTAAAGCAACGACGGCAAGCAAAAAGCAATATATTAGTAGAAATTCCTGTGGAATTGGAAGTAGAGGGATTTCGACGGATGGAACAATTGCAGCGGGGACTTATTAGTAAAAAATTACGTCCTTGGTTGATATTAGGAAGTTTTACTTTATTTATAGTTACTTCCACAAAATATTTTGGTACTCAAACTTTAATTATTTTTATTGCCGCATTAATACTTCACGAAGGCGGACATTTATTAGCAATGAAACTTTGCGGCTATCGTGATGCTTCTTTACTCTTCCTACCTTTTCTTGGCGCTGTGGCTACTGCTCGTAAAGATGATGCTACCATTATTCAAAAATTTTGTGTATCTTTAGCTGGACCAATACCCGGATTAATTTTGGGAATAGGATTAGCAATTATCTTTAAAGATGCCAGTTATTCCACTTGGGTAAAACAAGCAAGCTGGATATTAATTTGCTTAAATTTATTCAATTTATTACCGATTTACCCCCTCGATGGCGGACAAATAGTAGATATTTTACTGTTTTCTCGTTTTCCCTATAGCGATGTTGTTTTCAAAGCCTTTGGGGCAATTATCATCAGTTTATTGGGAATAATGCATCCTTTTTTATTTTTACTAACTATTCCTCTAACTTTTAATATAGTACACAGCTATCGTGCCGCTAAAATCAATTCTAAAATACAAAAGTCTTTCCGAAAAAATCCACCTGAAAATCAAGACAATATTTTATATTCGCTATTTCAGTATTTACAGCAGTTTGATTATCACAATTTACCATTTAACAGCAGATATTTGTTGGTAAAAAATTTGCATGAAAGATATCACTGTTTTTACAGCAAGCGGATGACGAGAGTAATTTTAGCAAGCTTGTATTGTGGAAGTTTGTTATTAGGAGTTTTGGGTAGTTTACAAACGATTATGCCGAATTCGGTTAATTTGATTCCCAAGGTTGCAAATACTTCTGCCGATTATGTTCGTATTCAGGGAGAGATAGGCGAATGATTAAAAGGTTGTAGCAGTGCGGAGATATCTACATTTTTTGAACCTAAATTTAGGTTAATTCCGTTTGTGATTATTAAAAAAAGTATTGTAGGGTGTGTTATGGCTTCAGCCTAACGCACCAAAACCACCGTAATTAATAAGGTGCGTTGCGCTGTCGCGACAACACACCCTACGAAGAATTATCACACTTTAGAAACTGCGATCGCGCTAACATCGATTTTGCGATCGAACAATATTCGCGGTTTGAGTAAGATTTTGAAGAGTAGTATAAATGATTGTAGTTCACCGGGGGTACATTTATGCTTCCATTGTCCGGGACGACAGAATAATATTTCTACTAAGCGGCGATGTTGGGGTAAAGTTACTAAGGGAAATCTAACTCGAATTGTCGGAAATTCATCTTTAATGCCGGTGCTTATAATCTCTGCATTTAGCTGTAAGTTTTCTTCGGCTATTTCTAGTTTTAGCGATCGATTGGGAGTCAATTCAGGAGGTATTTGTTGAGTCAATGCGATTTCTGCACCTATTTCGGAAATCATTGTAGTTACTCCCCAAACGGTTTTTTCGTCAATATTTAAACGTACAACTCTTCGCAAGTCAAACCACTCGTAAACATCGGCTTTTGGTGCATCAAGCAATATTAATAAGGAGATTCCAATTAACATCAAGTTGTAAAGACTCCATATCCATCCTAAATCTAAACCTTGAAAATGTTCTACTACTTGAGGATTGCTTGCTTGCTGCCATAATAGCGCCAAACACATTCCTAAATTGCGCCACAAACTAACAGCATTAGCTATAAATAAGATAATTAAAGGTAAGGCTAAATTCCAGTTGAAATAAAATTTATTACTTGCGGTTCCTTTCGGTGTAACTTTAAACCCTTTAGAAAATGGATTTAACATTACTTGAATTACCGTCAATGCTAAGGGGAAAGCTAAGGCTATACTATAGATTTCTGATAGGATGGCAGAACGAGAATGTGAATTTAACCAAGAAAATACTGTTAGTTGGGTAAGGTAGAAAGGTAGAAGGAAATAAAGCGCTTCTTCTACAGTTGCCTGTATGGGGATAATGCCTAAAAATGAGTACGCTAAAGGCATTAATAGAAATCCGACGCGAGAAATGCTAGAAAACCAGTTGAGCAATCCTTCTAAATGAGCTAGTCTTTGTAATGGTCGTAATCCGCGAATTGTTAGGGGATTTGATTTAATAAAAAATGCTTGTAAAGTACCTTGCGCCCAGCGGATGCGTTGTGTTGCGTGTGCGCCAATATTTTCAGCAGCTAACCCCGCACTCAGTTTTTCATCTAAGTAAATAAGTTTGTAACCTTTAGCTGATAAATTAATTCCTGTAAAATAATCTTCGCTGAGAGATTCGGTGACAAAACCACCACTTTTTTCTAAAGCACTGCGTCTGACAACAAAGGAAGTTCCTGCACAAACTACACTTCCGGCACTATCTTTTATCGGTTGAATTTGTCTGTAAAATACTTCTTCTTCTGGAGTAACGACGTTTTCTAAACCTAAATTATGGGCGATGGGATCTGCATTATAAAAGCTTTGGGGTGTTTGTACCAAAGCTACTTGTTCGTCTTGGAAAAAGCCTACTGTACGGGTGAGAAAGTTTGAGGTAGGAATAAAATCAGCATCAAAAACAACGATTAATTCTCCATTAATTTTGGGGAATGCATGATTTAGATTACCCGCTTTTGCGTGATGATTTTCTAGCCTGCTAATATATTCGCATCCCAACTCTTCAGCTAAAGCTTTCATTTCCGGACGGCGGGTATCATCTAATAAATAAATAGTTTTATTCTCGTATTCTAAAGCTTGACAGCCGATAATAGTTCTTCGTAAAATAAATGCTGGTTCGTTATAAGTTGGAATCAAAACATCAACGTTAGGATTAAATTCTCCTTCAATAACAGCAATTGAATTTCTATCTGCATCATGAGGGCGTTCTTTAACATTCAGCATTAAAAATAACTGAATTGTAGCGCTGAATAACACCATCATTTCCAAACCAAATAAAGCCAAACTAAAAGCCCCACTCAAAGGAGTTTCAAGGTTTAGAGTTGATAAAGAGCGCCATAAAACATATCTACCAGTTAATAATAATAATATTCCAACTACTAATCTTCTAGACCAAATACGGGGTTGAGGAGAAATTTTCATTACAGCCCAAACAGCTATTAACAAAGCTACAGTTGGAGCTAACAAATACTTTGCCGTCACCATCGGTGCTTCCAGCCACATCGGCGGATTTCGTTGCAAAAAATTAACTTGAGCAAAAATTGCATTGATTTGATTTTCCCCAGCAAACCAAGCTGCAACAATAACCGCTGATAAAATAATAATGCTTAATAAAAATAGAGTTGCAGTTCTAACTTTAAATATTCTTTTGCGAAGATTGCGCCGATATTTAATCTCAGATGGTGTAATTGTCATTGTTAATTGCCTTAAATTGGTAGATGAATCAATTTTAGATTACTTCTTTTTCTTCTTCCTTCTTTGCGTCTAGTAAGGTTTAATAATTTAATTCATGATTAAGTATAGATTTATCCTTAAACTCTTAAATTAAAACAAGATTAGAAATAAAATCAAAAATTTAGCCGAATTTTCAACAACTTCTCAGCTTCTATTAATTTATCTATTAGGACAAAGCCCTAAAGTGTAGCTATAGACCAATTTGAGGACACCACAATGAAATTCAAATATGCAGCCGTTCTAAGTATTGTTGCTTTGTTAAGTGTAGGTTGTACAAATGTAGAATCGCAACAGTCAGAAACTCAACCTCAAGTAGAAAATGTTGCACAAACCCCTGCTACTGGCTCCGTAGAATCTTCGGGTGCTTTCATCGACGCAGAACACCCAACCAAAGGAACCGCCAGTATTATTACTGAAAACGGTAAGAAATACATTCAATTTGATAACCAGTTTAAATCCGATAGCGGTCCCGATTTATTCGTAATTCTGCACAAAGACGATAAGTTACCAATTACCGGAATTAAAGAAGCAGATTATACATCGATCGCCCCATTAAAAAGTACAAATGGCGCTCAAAAGTATGAAATTCCTGAAAACGTAGATGTATCAAACTTCAAATCTGTAGCTGTTTGGTGTCGTAAATTTAATGCAACCTTCGGTTATGCAGTTTTGACGTAGGTTATTTTATTCTTTCACAATCGCTCCTCCTCCACAATTCACAATACAAGGCTTAGACAAGAATGGAACTAACAGATTTTATTACACTCATACATCCGGCGATCGCAATTATTTTTGTATTCCCTCTGATCGGTAATGTAGTAAACTTTGCTTGGGCTGCACGTCAGCGTCGTTTGCAAACCAAAGCCAAAATTAAAACCAAAATTCCCCCGGTTGTTGGATCTGAACACAAACGGATGGGAGACTTATTAACAGGTTCGGTTGTCGGACTAACTTTACTTGGTGTAGGGCATCCAATTGTAGAAAATATTATCAAACAAGAATTGTTGAGTAAATCACCTTTTCAAGTGGTTTTTATCTTTTTATTGTTCGCTGCGACTATCGCTTCTTTAGTATTTCTCTACAAAGCTAAAGAAAAAAAGTGGCGAGCAACTTTTGCAACCTTAACGGGAATGGGAATAGTTATATTAGGTTGCCAAGATGGAGTTTTTCGGCGTACAAATGAATGGTATTGGTCGCATTACTATATTGGTATTACCGCATCTTTACTAATGGTTTTCTCCCTAGCAATTGTACCGGAAATTTACCGCGACAAAACCAACAAATGGCGCATTATCCATACAGTTGTAAATACTTTCGCTCTACTACTATTTATCGGACAAGGTATGACAGGAGTTAGAGATTTATTAGAAATTCCTTTAAGTTGGCAGAAACCTTTTGTCTTTCAATGCGACTTTGTAAATAAAACGTGTTCTTAACAGTGAACAGTGAACAATTATCAGTTATCAGTTATCAGTTATCAATTATTAAAGAAAAGAGATAGCTGATAATTAACTATTTTAAAATACTAAAATTAACTTCTATAACTACTATCAACTATCAACTATCAACTAACAACTAACAACTAATTATTATATGAAACTTGACTTTAATTCTTTAAGATTACGCTTAACAGCCGGTGTTGCTGCTTTTTATATTTTAGGTTTAGGAAGTCTTGCTTCTTGGACTGGTTGGAGAATGCAGCGAATATTAATTGACAGCCATAAAAAGAATATTGAAGAAATCGCTACACAAATACCGCGTGACGTTGAAATCTTGAGCAGAATGGGTTCGGAAGAAGAAGCGATTTCCCAAGCTATTAATAATTTTAAGACTAATAACGCATTATTATGGGTAGAAAGTTTAGATAATCAAGTATTAGCAAAATCTAATAATTTAATTAAATCACCGAACTCTCAAGAAAATAAATTAGTTTCTTTAACAAATATACCAAACAAACCTAAAGTTATTCAAGTTGATAATAGATATTTTGTATTGTGCAGCGATTCTCTCAAGATACAGGGAAAGGTAATAGGTAATATTTCGGTAGCGCAAGATATCACCCGCGATCAAACTATGTTTGTAGCAATGATGCAAGGTGTGGGTGCTACCAGCGTTTTGGTAATTGTTGTTATGGCTGGTGCGATCGCATTTTATGTTCAGCGTTCCCTGAAGCCTTTGCGACAACTAAGTGAAATAACAGAAGTGATTTCTGCTGACGATTTAGGAAAGGCACAACTGTATTTTGATAAAGCACCCACCGAAGTGAAACAGTTAGCTGAAACCTGTAATATGATGCTGGCTCGTCTTTCCGAATCTTGGGAAAAAGAGCGGCAATTTGTTAGTAATGTATCTCACGAATTACGCACGCCATTGACAATTGTCCACGGTTACTTGCAAAGCGTATTAAGAAGGCAACAGAACTTAACGGAAATTCAGAAAGAAGCTTTAGAAACTGCGGCATCGGAAGCAGAAAGTACTATAAGTTTATTACAAGATTTGCTCGAATTAGCCAGAGCAGATCATGGTAATTTACATTTGAATATAGAAAACTGCATCTTGAATGATGTAGTCAGCGAAGTTGTGGAAATGGCAGAAAAATACAGCGATCGCCATATTACAATTGAGGCTCCAACATATTTAATTGAAGTCAAAGCAGACTATAACCGTCTTAAACAAGTATTGCTTAATTTGATTGACAATGCTGTTAAATATTCCGAAGCCGGAACGCCAATTACGTTGAAGTTATCTCGGAAGGAAGATGAAGGATGCGTCCAAGTTTGTGACGTGGGTTATGGCATAACTTTACAACATCAATCGCGGATTTTTGAGCGTTTTTATCGAGTAGATGAAGCCCGTAACCGTGCAGGTGGAACTGGCTTGGGTTTATCGATTGTTAAAACTTTGGTTGAAGGAATGGGTGGTAAAGTTTCCGTGCGTTCTAAATTGAGTGAAGGGAGTGTTTTTACCGTTAGTTTGCCGGTTTAAAAGGGCACGGATAAGTAGTTCTGTCATTGCGAACGGAGCGTCAGCGTAGTGAAGCAATCACCGAAGGTGCGGTTCATCGCAGTGATTGGGATTGCTTCGCTGTCGCTCGCAATGACAATTTTTGTAGGGTGTGTTATGGCTCTAATTATATTGAATTCTAAATTACCATTTTGAAAATGCCGTAACGCACCATCTGTTATTTGTGATAATAATCAATGATAAAAAACCGCAGAGACGCGGAGAGCGCAGAGGAAGAGAAGAAAGAGAGATTTTTTATTTACCGAAAAGTCTTTTCCACCAAGGTTTTTTCTGTTTCCTTTCTCGCTGCATGATTTCTAGATTTTACGAATTGTTCTAAGATTCGGATATTTATATCTTAAATTTGTTTTGTTTGCTGTATTTTTATTTTACACTTTTTCTTCCCCACGGCTTCAATGTAGAAATAGCAATGATAACGAAGAGAAATGAAACCTGAATCAGCGAACCGATAATTACTCCCTTAGCATCAAATAAGTAAATAGGATTTTTGAAAGCTTCTAATCCCTCTGATAATGCAATATCTTCAGCAGCATTACCCCAAGGAAATAACCAGAAGGTTCCAAAAATTATTAATCCAGTGGTCAAAATCCATTTAGTTATTACCCAATAGAATTTAAAAAAGCCATAATTGCTTCCCCAGCAAAGTAATGTTGCTGTAAGTACCGAACCAATTGCTGCTGGAATTACAACCACATCATCGAGTAGATTAATCGCTGAGTTGAGTGCAAACAAAATGTCAGAGTTTGCGGTATCTTTATTTCTAAGTGCAATCAAAAACATACTTAAAACGGTTCCAGTCCATAATGTAGCAAAGCCTATGTGAAACGATAGAACCCAATTTTTTTGTTTAACGTTTAATTTGAAAGGTTTTTTGTTTTTTTGCTCTACTTTAACTGTTGTCATTGCATACTCCTTTCACAAAAACTCGGTTTTGTTTAATGTTTGATATTTATTAAGATTGGAATATGCTGAGTATAGCTATCGTCCTTTATCTAAAGCTTGACTAAATTTGCTTAAACTGTGCAAATCTTGCTCAATTTGCTATTGTGATGCTCTGAAAGAGTTTGGTGTAATACCTACATATTTACGAAAAAGTCTTGTAAAAGAACTATGATTGTTCAAGCCTATTTCAAAAGCAATTTCAGTAATTGTTAATTTACTCTTTGATAACAACTGCTTTGCTCGATTAATCCGACATTGAGTTAAATATTGATGTGGAGTTATACCAGTTGATTGCTTAAATAAACGACAGAAATGATATTGGCTCAAATTTATAATTCCTCCCATCTCCGATAGCGAAATATTTTGGTTGAGATGAGCGCTGATATAATCTTCAATTATTTCCAACTCATACGGTGTTAAACCTCTAGCAGATTTAGAGGGGAGTTTTACTTTCCAAGCAGAATAATGCTTAACTAAATGAATAACCAATCCCGTTGCTAAAGATTCACCGAACATTTTTCCCGTTGGATAACCTGCTTCTATATCAGCTTTAAGAGCAATTCCCATCTGTTGAATAAATGGGTCATTCAAACCTATCTGAGGAATCAATTCCACTCCTTTAGTTTGAACCGATTCGTTAACAATTTGCTCAAAAAATGTTGGGAAAAAACCAATCAAAGAAAACTCACCCGTTTTCTCCCATTTAGATGAATAATTTATCTCAGCAGGAATAAAAACCACTTCACCGGGTTTAGAATAGTGAGATTGTAAGTGACCGTCAAACCGATGTTCTGAATACATTGGATGACCGCTTCCCGTAATCCCAATAATGTGTTGCGTATACTGAAATTCCGGACTTTCATGAGCGGGGTGGTTGTAATGATTAAAAAACATACCCGACCATCCCGATCGTTCGCTTGAAAAGATAGGACTCTCGGATAAAGCAGGATAGGGATTTTTGGTTAAATCAGCCTGCGGTAAATTGCTCATTCTAATAATTTAACATCAGTTTGAACTGCTGTATTAATTCAAATTGAAATAACTTCCAAAAATAAATCCATAAATCAATCTTGATCAACCAAACTAATTCGATAACCCAAAGCATCCAAAAATTCAATTAACTTAAGAATTTCCGCACCACCAGTTTCAGCCAGGATTTTATCGAGTTGTTCGTAATATTGTTGCGCTGTTTCGGAAAAATTATCGCTGCGTTTTCTTGCTTCTACTACTTCTTCTAAAGCAGAACGAAATATTTTTGCATCGTAACCTTCCTCATCTAATTCCAACATTACCGCAATGTAACCTTTCTCACGTTCCGGATTTTTCAGAGAATTAATTAAATATTCTTTATAACTAGTACTCGTCGCTGCTTTCACTTCCTTCATAATCTCTCCAATATTACGAAGGCTGTTTGAATATCCTGTTGTTGTGTACTTTTATCTCCACCACAGAGAATAAGTAAAATTATTGTTCCTATTTGTCCAAAATATATCCGATAACCCGGCCCATAATTAATTTTAAATTCAAAAACTCCTTCTCCAACAGAACGGTAGTCTCCTAAATTTCCCGCTTGAACTCGCTTAAGCCTTTTTTCGATTTTATCTACTGCTCGCATATCTCGCAGATTATCAAGCCATTTTGCAAAAGGTTCTTTTCCATTAAAGGTTTGATAATTTCTAATTTCTCGTGGCTGTGCTTCCATTAAGATGATTTTACATTGTTCGTAGATTAATTCTGTGTTTATAGTAAGATGTGAATTAAATTTTTGAAAGAGTTTTAGTTATTAACGATACAAAAAAATTAATCTCGATCGACCAAACTAATTCGATAACCCAAAGCATCCAAAAATTCAACTAACTTAAGAATTTCCGCACCACCAGTTTCAGCCAGGATTTTATCGAGTTGTTCGTAATATTGTTGCGCTGTTTCGGAAAAATCATCGCTGCGTTTCCGTGCTTCTACAACTTCTTCTAAAGCAGAACGAAAAATTTTAGCATCATAACCTTCCTCATCTAATTCCAACATTACCGCAATGTACGCCGCAGCGTGTTCGGAGTCTTTGAGAGAATTAATTAAAGATTCTCTATAGCTAGTACTTGTCTGTGCTTTCACGTCTTTCATAATTTTGCCAATATTACGAAGGCTGTTTGAATATCCTGTTGTTGGGTGCTTTTATCTCCTGCACAAAGAAGAAGTATAATTTGAGTACCTATTTGTCCGAAATAAACTCTATATCCGGCACCATAATTAATTTTTAGTTCGCAGACACCATTTCCTACTGAGCGATAATTTCCTAAGTTACCTTGTGCAACACGGCTAAGTCTTTTTTCTATTTTGACTCGTACCTGAATATCTCGCAATGAATTAAGCCATTCATCAAAAGGTTCTTTTCCATTAAAGGTTTGATAATTTCTAATTTCTCGTGGCTGTGCTTCCATTAAGATGATTTTACATTGTTCGTAGATTAATTCTGTGTTTATAGTAAGATGTGAATTAAATTTTTGAAAGAGTTTTAGTTATTAACGATACAAAAAAATTAATCTCGATCGACCAAACTAATTCGATAACCCAAAGCATCCAAAAATTCAATTAACTTTAGAATTTCCGCACCACCAGTTTCAGCCAGGATTTTATCGAGTTGTTCGTAATATTGTTGCGCTGTTTCGGAAAAATTATCGCTGCGTTTTCTTGCTTCTACTACTTCTTCCAAAGCAGAACTTAACATTTTTGGCTCGTAACCATCTTCACCTAGTTCTAAAAAAGTCTCAATATATGCTGCTGCTTCTTGAGAATCCTTTAGAGATGAAATAAGATATTCCTTGTAACTTTTACTTGTCGGTGCTTTAACTTCTTTCATAATCTCTCCAATATTTTCTCACTATTTATTCAACATATAAGTCAAAAACTCTGCGCTCCTCTGCGTTTTACTTTGCGCTCCTCTGCGTTAAAAGATATTAATCATAAACTAAAACCCGGTGAGTATAATTCGTAATTAATGCCCCATAAATTGAATTTAGGGGCTTCGTGCATGGCATAATCCACGGATAAATCCGGGGGCTTCGGACCTTAAAAATTTACCCGGTAACTCACAAATAGCTTTCATAACTTGTAACAATAAAATCGAACCTTGTATTTCACTCAGATTAACTAAAGGCATTAATTGATAATTCGGGGGATTTTCCCGATCTAAATAAACAAATTGATAGCGTTGTCCGTTAGTAACTAAACCCCAAACTAATTGTTGCTGCTCTAAACTTTTGAAAGCGTAAGTTAACAATTGCGGTAAACCTTCAAATACATTGATCGCACTATTTTTTGTTTCAATTACTAAAAAAAACTAATAAAAATAGCCCACGCAGGTGGGCTTTGTAGTTGTAGCCCCACCCTTCGAGGGTGAGGGCTAATGTATGGGGTATTGAATTGTATCAATGTGTGTCAATTAACTTTGTGTTTTCCTAACTCCTTGCTATCATGCGCCAGAGATGTATAGGTCATAACTCCTATACAATCCGGAAAATCTAAGCAGCGTAAAGTTGACGCGGAGATGCTCTTCACGTCAAACTTTACAAGAGATTCTCTGACAAATAATCGTTAAAAATAGACAATAACTATAACGAACTTAATTACAAATTATGGCTGAAGCAAATATAGAATCAATTCTCCAAGAAAAGCGTTTATTCCCTCCCAGTGCGGAATTCTCGCAAAATGCCCACATCAAAAGCGCGGAAGACTATCAGCGTCTCTACGACAAGGCAAAATCAAACCCCGAAGCTTTCTGGGCTGAACTTGCCGAAAAGGAATTAGACTGGTTTCAACACTGGGATACTGTATTGGATTGGCAACCACCTTTTGCTAAGTGGTTTGTTAACGGTAAGATTAATATTTCTCACAACTGTCTTGACAGACATCTCACTACTGCTAACAAAAATAAAGCGGCGATTATTTGGGAAGGTGAACCGGGAGACTCGCGCACCATCACTTACGCACAGTTGCACCGCGAAGTTAGTCAATTTGCCAACGCACTCAAACAATTAGGCGTAAAAAAAGGCGATACCGTGGGCATTTATATGCCGATGATTCCCGAAGCGGCGATCGCCATGTTAGCTTGTGCCAGAATTGGCGCTCCTCACAATGTTGTATTTGGTGGTTTCAGTGCGGAAGCTTTACGCGATCGCCTCAACGATGCCAAAGCCAAGGTGGTAATTACTGCCGATGGTGGTTTTCGTAAGGATGCGATCGTTCCTCTCAAGCCCCAAGTTGACAAGGCTTTGGAAAATAATGCCGCTCCTTCTGTAGAAAATGTCTTGGTGGTACAGCGTACTAAGCAAGATGTTCAGATGGAATCGGGAAGGGATTATTGGTGGCACGATTTACAAAAAGAGGTTTCCGCAGATTGTCCGGCAGAGCCAATGGATGCTGAAGATGTGCTGTTTGTTTTATACACTTCTGGCAGCACGGGCAAACCGAAAGGCGTTGTTCACACCACTGGTGGCTACAACCTTTACAGCCACATGACCACCAAATGGATCTTCGATATCCAAGATACCGACGTATATTGGTGTACTGCCGATGTAGGTTGGATTACCGGACATAGCTACATCGTTTACGGTCCGCTTTCCAACGGTGCAACTACGGTAATGTATGAAGGTGCGCCTCGTAAATCGAATCCCGGCTGTTTTTGGGATGTGGTGGAAAAGTACGGCGTGACAGTATTTTACACCGCACCTACGGCAATTCGCGCCTTTATCAAAATGGGCGACGAACACCCCTCTTCGCGGGATTTATCCTCTTTGCGGTTGTTGGGAACCGTGGGAGAACCAATTAACCCGGAAGCTTGGATGTGGTATCACCAGGTAATCGGCGGCGAAAAATGTCCAATTGTAGATACTTGGTGGCAAACGGAAACCGGCGGCATCATGATTACACCTTTACCCGGCGCGATTCCTACCAAACCCGGTTCGGCAACTCGTCCCTTCCCCGGTATCCTTGCAGATATCGTAGACTTAGACGGCAACCCCGTTGAAAATAACGAAGGTGGATATCTCGTAGTTCGTCATCCGTGGCCCGGTATGATGAGAACAGTATACGGCGACCCCGATCGCTTCCGCCGCACTTATTGGGAACATATTCCACCCAAGGATGGCAAATATCTCTACTTTGCTGGCGATGGTGCGAGAAAAGATGAAGACGGTTACTTCTGGGTAATGGGACGGGTAGACGATGTATTGAATGTATCCGGTCATCGCCTGGGTACGATGGAAGTTGAATCCGCTCTTGTTTCCCATCCGGCGGTAGCTGAAGCGGCTGTGGTGGGTAAGCCCGATGAAATTAAAGGCGAAGAGATTGTTGCATTTGTGACCTTAGAAGGCGATCGCGAAGCTAGTGAAGAACTGAACAAAGAACTGAAAAAGCACGTAGTTGCAGAAATCGGCGCGATCGCACGCCCTGGTGAAATCCGTTTTACCGATGCTTTACCCAAAACTCGCTCTGGTAAGATTATGCGGCGATTATTGAGAAATCTTGCGGCGGGGCAAGAGGTATCTGGAGATACTTCCACATTGGAAGATATCAGCGTCTTGGATAAATTGCGAGAAAGAGCATAGGATTTTGGATTTTGGATTGAGGTATTAGATAAATCTTGTGGGGTGGGCATCCTTGCCTGCCCTTATTTAATATTTTTTAAACCCAGAGTCGCGCCAAGGTTTTCGCAGAATGACGCAGAGGTTTTTGATTCTACATTTAATTCTCGTAAGAGTGTAAGGGATCTTATTTGTTGTACTATGAAATACACGTATTGAGGAGATTGATAAACATGGCGAATGAATTAGAACAATCAGTAAAAGATATTTTCGTGGCTTTAATGACGGAAGCTCATTCGGATGATGGAGCAATTTTTAATATTCGATTTTTAGACGATGATATATTGCCTCACGTAGATTGTATTGTAGAATTAATCGGACAAAAAGAGTTTCTTCCCTTTTGTTACGTGCAGTTGAAAAGTACAAAAACAGGATATACGAAAAAAGATAATCGTTTAAAAGTTAAATTGTTTAAAGAATCCATAGATGGGTTGTCATTATATCCCGCACCTACTTACATTGTGGGAATTGATGAAAAAGAAGAAACTGGTTATCTTGTTTCTGCAAATGGTGAAGATTTAGGTTCTATGGCGAGCATTTCTACAGATTTTCCCATTAATATATCAAATCGCGGAACTCTTTGGAATGAAGTAAATGATTTTTGGTATAGAGCTAAGAAAATCAAGTTTAATTCAAAGTTTATTGAGACTGTGGAAGAGTAACTTTTTGCGGAAGTGCAATTAAGAATAACAGGGATTAATTTTTAATCTAAACAATACATTTTACAGGGTTACTGCAAGTGGTAGAGTAAGCCATGAAGTATTTACAATTGAAAAGTGGAAGCGCAACCGAGAGAAATTAAACGTTATAGTACAGTAGATGGCATTCCTTTCGCCGAGTGGCTCGATTCTTTACGGGATAATAGAGCTATATCAAAAATCAATACTAGAATTAAACGAGTAGCTCTTGGCAATCTGGGAGACTATCGCAGCGTTGGCGAAGGAGTATGTGAACTTAGAATAGATTATGGTGCTGGCTACCGAATATATTTTGGACAGATAGGAACAACAATTGTAATTTTACTTTGTGGCGGAGATAAAAGCACACAAGCAGAAGATATAACTAAAGCTAAAGAATATTGGAAAGATTATGAAAAACGTGAAAACTCCTACAAGTGATAGTTGGCATAATGCACTGATAGAATCTTTAAAAAATCCTGAAAGAGCTGCTGGTTATATTGAGGCAATATTGGAAGAAAAACAACCCGAACCTGAATTATTACATTCCGCACTCAAAGATGTGATTGATGCACGAATGTTGTCAAATAATCTTTCGGAAGAAGCTAAAAATTGTTATGAGCGGCTTGAAAAAATTATTTTAAAAACTCACAGTAGTGAAATTTATACTTTAGTTGAATTATTAGATGCATTAGGTTATCGCATTGCTTTAGTAGCTAAAGATTAATAGATAGATTTCTTAAAGTAATGTTTTTCTATAATATAATATATGAATAATATAGATGAACTATGTTGTAGTTTTGATTTACTTACAAGCATTACAATATTAGATATCTCTTCCATTTCCAGCTATGACTACTCTGTCATCACTCACTTTACCAGACCATACCCAGTTACCCGAATCTGACGGAAGTTTTGTGAAGAATTGGCAAGAACATCCTCAAAGTATCTTACTCACAGATTCAATTGAGCCAATCTTAGAACAATTGCATCCTAACAGTAACTTTTGTATCGGACAAGATTTAGGTATTTATTGGGGCTTAACTGAACCACTAGAAAAAGGCGCGGAAGCACCGGATTGGTTTTATGTTCCTAATGTACCACCGACTCTTGATGGCAAAACACGACGTTCCTATGTATTGTGGAAAGAATATATTGCGCCATTAATTGTAATTGAATTTGTATCGGGAGACGGTAGCGAGGAACGAGATAAAACCCCACCATCTCAAGAAGAAGGTATTGGCAAGTTTTGGGTTTACGAGCAAGCAATTCGCGTTCCTTATTACGCAATTTATGAAGTTGTAAAAGAACAAGTTGAAGTTTTTCATTTAGTAGATAATACTTATCAAATACTTGCACCTAACGATCGCGGACATTACCCAATTGCACCGATGAAAGTAGAATTAGGAATTTGGCAAGGATTATATCAAAATGCCGAATTACCTTGGTTGCGTTGGTGGGATGCGGAAGGTAATTTATTATTAACAGGTGATGAAAGAGCAAAAATTGAACGACACAAACGAGAAAGGCTTGTAGATAAATTGCGTAATCTTTCTCCCCAACAAGTTCAAGAATTAGGAATTGATCTAGAAATGTTGGAATAAAATACCCTCAGCCTAGAAGGAGCCGACGGGCTAATACTACAAAGCCTACCTAAGTAGGCTAGATCAAACGCATCTTTATACAGAAATGGTATTAGTAATATGTAAAATTGTAGTGCGAGCATCTTGCTCGCTTGCAGTTCTCTTGCCCTATTTCCTTTAACTCAAAAATATATCTCAACGCACGTAAGAAGCACCATTTATATCAATAGTTGTACCTGTAGCGTGAGGTGCTAAACCCGACGCTAAAAAAGCAATCACATTCGCCACATCTTCGGGAGGTGCTATCTTCCCCAATGGAATATCTTTAGTTACGAAATCTTCACCGTAATCTTGAATAAATTCCTCAGTTTTCTCGGTACGAACAAAACCCGGAGCCACAGCATAAGCTAAAATACCATCACTTCCAAAACCTCTGGCAATACTCCGAGTTAAGGCAACAACACCACCTTTAGAAGCAGCGTAATGCATATATTCTGGGGTATCACCTCGAAATGCTGCACGACTGGCGATATTAACAATTATGCCACCGTTACGACTTTTAAAATGTGGAATAGCTTCCCTACATAAATCAGCTACAGCGATCAGATTTACCTGTAAAGTATTTTTCCAAACTGCCGTCCAAATATCAAGTTCGGATTCTATTCCTGCCGATCGCATTATTCCGGCATTATTAATTAAAACATCAATATGTCCGGTAAAAGATAAAGCATCTCGCCATAATTTTACAGATGCATTTTCTACGGATAAATCCGCTTGTAATAAATGAATACTATTACTGCCAATACTTTCTACAATTGCTCGTGCTTTTTCTAAATTATTCCCATAATGCAAAATTACTTCAGCACCAGCTTTTGCTAAAACTTTTACCGTTACCGCACCAATCCCGGATGAACCGCCAGTGATTAAAATTACCTTTCCGCTTAAATCAATCATATATAAGTATTAAATCAAAACTAAAAATATAAATATCATTCTTAAGAGTATCTCACTGTACTCGACAAACGAACAAATGAGCGATTATCAATAACAAGTAAATATTAATTTATATAGCTTTTATGATTGCTGTCAAAATAATTATCCGTAACCGTACTTACATCGACTTGTTTAATAGTACAACCAGCTTTAGCCAGAAAATCTGCCAGTGAATATCGAATATTAGGACTTCAATACCGCCAACAGGGAAGATATAATCAAGCCATAACAGCAATGGAAAAATCTGTAGAATTAGAACCAGAAAATATTCCTGGAAGAGTTAATTTAGGTTGGACTTTGCATTTAGCTGGTAAACAAAAAGCCGCACAAACTTTGTGGCAAGCCATATATCAAAAACCTGATTTTATTCCTGCTTACAATGCTTTAGGAATCGTTTATTTAGTCGATGGAAATTTACCAGCAGCAGTAATAGTTCACAGTTGGGCTGCATTTCTCAAACCAGATAACGAAATTGCTTTTTATAATTTGAGTTTAGCATTACATCAACTTTAAATTTATCCATTAGCTATAACAACCGCTAGCCGTGCTGTTAACTTAGAACCAAATAATCCTCATCCTTTAGTTGCTGCGGCAATATCTTATTGGGATAGTGATAATAAAATTTTTGCTCAACAAGTTTATCGTCAAGCTATTAACCTAGATGCCAGATATACTCAAATTTATTTTCTAAATCATCTTAAAAAAGCAGCCTTTACTCAACAGCAAATTAATACCGTTGAAGAAATATTGTTTAGTTCAAAATCTTAAAAATGTAGTGAGATATACAATTAAGATAAATTAGCAACCGCTTTATTTAATAACTGCGAAAAAAGTTGGCGATCGCTATCTGAAAAATCCTGCATAGCTTGCTGGCGAATTTCCTCAATAATGGGTGGTAAAACAGTTTCGAGTTCCTTACCTGCATCAGTCAACCATATCCGCCAAACCCTTCTATCCTGCATATTTCGTTCGCGACGCACCAAACCTCTTTCTTCCATGCGATCGATAACACCAGTTAAAGTACCGCCAACTTGTTTAAGTTTCTCGCCAATACTAGAAGTAGGTAAACCATCCTCTTCCCACAAACAGCACAACACTATCCAATGAAAAGGAGTTAACTTCAAATGTTCGAGATGTTCGTTAAACCTGCGCGATAATAATTGTGCTAGTAGCTTAATTTTATAGTCAATACTGTAAGGTGCCCGTTGTTGTTTAGCCGAATCTGATATAGGGGAACTATCTGATGTTTGAAGCATTGATGTAAATTACTTAGCGCTCGTAAGATTAGATTATCATCATATGAGGTTTAAAATTGATTTGATTTCAGATAACTTAAAAATTTCTTGCGTGCAAGTCATATGTAAATTTGTAGGGTGCGTTATGGCTTGTGCCTAACGCACCGCAAGAAACAATCAAATACATTTTTATAAATCACTAATCAACTATAACTCACCCCAACCTGCTTTAAAATTCCCATTGGTTTATAATCCTTCAACATCTGCATTTGCTGCTGATTTCTCACCAACAAAGCACCAGCAAACCCCAAAGAATTAACAGAAATAGACTCAAAATGTTCTTGCGATCGCGATACAATAAACATCCATTCTCTTGTTGCTAAAAAGTTATAAGCTATAGAAGAATTATTCCCTGTATCTTCATTCAACAAATCAACAGCTTTAAGCAACTTATAGTAAAGTTCAAGCGTAATTTGAGCAGCATCATTTGCAGAAATTATATCAGAATCAAACCGACAAAAACCGTGAACAAAAGGTAAATCCGGTACCCTTCCCACATCACCATTAAATACAGCAGATGCAAATATTGGTGCAATCGGAATCGATTCTTTTTGATTGGGTGCCAGAGGAGTAGGAACAAGTTGTAAATGCTTGTGTCGTTGAGAAGCACCAGCAATTTTTCCACCGTTATAAAATGCTAAACCATCAATTTCCGCCAAACAAGCCCACATCGCTTGAAAATCTTGCCAATTAAGCAAACTTTCTTGTTCCTCAAATTCACGAGTCACAATTAACAGGTGATTATCGACAACATTAAATTTATTCAACAAACATAAATGTGTAGGGGAAATGTCAGCAACAAACAAATCTTCTTCATAAGGGAGAAAAGGATTGAAATCTTTACCTTTCTTAGCAGCTTTATCCTGCTTTTTTTTCGCTTCGTCTTTGCTGACTAAATTAGATAAAACTCTTACTAAGAAATTAACTCCATTTTCTTCTACAAACTCATAATCGGTAGATATCGATTGCAAAGCACCACATTCAAGCCCGTGTTGAGTTTGTTCTTTAACCCTCGTCGATAAGGTACCGGGCTTTAATAATATTTCTTGATTAACCGATCGCTTCTCTGACATTTTTTTATAAATTAGCTAAAAGAGAAAAGACAGCCTTCACTATATAATCCTACATGAATTGCAATCATTTTATTTATTAAAATATATATTATCTCATTCTTATTTGGGAGCATCCTAATTTTTACGGATGACTAGCAATGTGACACCTGTTAATTTTAAAAAGATATATTTTTTACGGATAACTTTAAAATTATTCTGAATCATCTACAATCGACTAGTTCTATTCCTTAATATCAAAGCGGAAATAAATTTTAGAGAATGAAAAATCAACTATTAATTTATGGTGGAATTTTAATTACGCTATTATATCTAACAGGTTGCGGAGAAAACAACTCTAATTCTGAGACTATTGCTCCGGTTGAAACTTCAATTTCTCAATCATCCCCAACGACTACAGAAAATCCTGTTAATCAAACATCTCCAACGACTCAAAAACTAGCCCCCGGAACCTATTGCTATACTGCAAAAAGCAAAACTCTGGATGCAGATGCACAAATAACTATCAACCCATCAAATCAAGTTAACGGTACTGTTAAAGCTACAATTCAAAACGACGCTCAAGCTTACTATAGTTCTTACAATCAAACTTTGAAAGGAACTTTAGAAGGTAATCAAGCAAAGCTTAATATTGTGACGAAAATTGAATTAGATACTCAAAATACCCAAGAAACCTGGACAATTACAGAATCAACTTTAAACACCGATAGAGAAACTTTTAAAAGAGTTGATTGTGCAACTTTAGGACAGGATAATTCTGCGATTGAACCAGTAAGAGTAAAATTCGATCGAGGTGCTACTTCCAAAACTATTAAAAATTCTGTTATCAGAGGAACCCGCGATACTTATTTACTTGGTGCGAGTAAAGGACAGCAAATGAATTTGAGAATCACTTCTTTGGAAGACAACGCTGTATTTGATGTAGTTTCTCCCGATGGTAAAACTTTGCAGCAAGAAGCAACAAATTGGAGTGCAAAACTTCCTAAAAATGGAGATTATCAAATTGTAGTCGGTGGTACTCGTGGTAATGCTACTTATGAATTAACCACCGCAATTAAATAATATCGTAGGGTGCGTTATGACTTCAGTCTAACGCACCAAAACCTGATATTAATCTTTTAATTTAAGAGTTAAAACTCTTACTACGAACCTTCTATTATTTATTTCGTTGAACTTTTCAAAACTGCTACCGAATCCCGCAACAATTCAATTTTATCCTTCGGAATCTCCTCATTTTGAAAATCATCCATAATTTTTAAAGCAGTTTCAAATTCAGAAACTGCTGTTGCTAATTGGGCATTAGAAAAATTGCCTTTATTTTCTTTCATTTTAGATGCGATACTACTCAACATAACTGCCGAAGGAACTTCCATTTTTTTATCCGGCAACATTTTGACTAAAGCAGGAATCAAAGCTTGAGAATCAATTTTATCTAAAGCGATCGCACTACTCACAGCTAGCTGTTTTGTACTTTGGTTATCTTCGACTGTATTAATAAGTAAGGGTACGACTGATGCAGCATCTTTTTTTGAGCGATTGTCGAGAGCGTTTCAGCGACACCCAAAGTAAGAAATACTCTATTTTTTCTCAATGCGTTGATTAATTGTGGAACCGCAGGTTTACCAATTTTTACTAATTCTTGACTTGCAGCTTTCGCTTCAGGAGAATCTTCAAGTTCAAATAGTCTATATTTTTGCTCTAATACTCCAATTAACTGAGAAACTTTAGATTCTTTTAGTTGATTTTGCTGTTGTTTGCTTTGCAAATCATAAGTATTAGCCTCTATTCCCTCAGATTGCTGTATCCAAGTGCAACTTGTAGCTAATGGTAGTAGTGAAAAAGACATCAAAGTTGCTGCTAATTGAGAAAAAACGAATTTAAAAGAAGTTGATTTTGAAAAAATTATCCGCATTTTTGATAACAAAAGTGATTTATTCTAACTTTAAATACATCAAACAACCCACGTCATTGGTTTAACTACCCAAATTACCTTGCTCGCAAACAAAAAAAACGCCCTCCGAAGAGCGCGTAATTAATAAAAATGAATGCAACAGATAGATTTTGGAAAGTATTGAGATAAAAGCCTTTTACAATCCAAAATCCAAAATCCAAAGTTGAATCACTTCTCTCGAATCGACTCGTAAATCCCTAAATAATCACTCGCTGGATTATTCCAAGAATAGTCATAATCCATACCTTGTTTGACAAGCATCCGGTATTCATCTTTCTCGTTATGCCACAACCACAAAGCCCGCTCCATTGCAAACTCTACAGCATGATAATCCATATTGTTGAATACGTAACCGTTACGCTTCTCGGCTGGCTTATCCGAGTCGTAATCGCGATCGAAAACAGTATTAACTAACCCACCAACTGCCCGCACAATCGGCACGGTGCCATATTTTAAACCAATCATCTGCGTAAGTCCACAGGGTTCGTAGTTACTGGGAACCACAATCATATCTGCCCCCGCATAAATCAAATGGGCTAATTCCTCGTTGAAACCAAGTTCTAAATGAACGTCGGGATTATCATTTAAGAAATTCTTCTCGTGCTGGAATTTAGCGTTAATTTCAGCCCCCGTCGCCGAACCTAACAGTACATATTGTGCATCTTTATACAGAGCATGATAAATCGAATGATGTACCAACTCAACGCCTTTTTGACCATCCAATCGACCGATATAAGCCACTATTGGTTTATCAACATCCCGCAGCAACAGCCTTTCCCGTAATGCTTTTTTATTTTTGGCTTTTGCATCAATGTTATCTATACTGTAATGTTCGGGAATATGTCGGTCATCTTGCGGGTTCCAAAAGTTATCATCGATACCATTGAGTATTCCGCGAAACTTATCTTGATACAAATGCAAGGTATGACTCAAGCCGCAACCTACATCTGTATGATGCGCTTCCCAAGCGTGATGGGGAGACACGGTAGTTACGCTATTAGAATAAACAATCCCCCCTTTCATAAAGTTGATCGCAAAGGGATTAAAATTATCCCGCAATTTATCGTATTGGAAGTAATAAGGTTGGCGATTTAAACCAGTAGCTTGCAGTACTTCCGCACCACCCATTCCTTGATGCTTGAAATTATGAATGGTGTAGCAAACTCGCTGATTTGCCATTCCATGATATTTGTAAATCTCATACAGCATCACTGGGATTAAACCAGTTTGCCAATCATGACAGTGAATAATATCCGGGCGCTTATTACTTTGCAATAAAAATTCTAAGGCTGCTCTACTGAAAAACGCAAAGCGCATATTGTCATCATTACAACCGTAATAGCAACCGCGATTGAAGTAATTATCTTGAGAATGAGGTTCGATAAAGAAACAAACCCTTCCATGTACCCAACCGCAATAAACCGAGCAGTGAATAGCACCGCCAAACCAGGGAACCCATAAGTCTTTATACGCATTATGAAGACCCCAAATATGGTCGTATCGCATACAATCATACTTAGGCAAAATCAACTCTACGCAATTGCCCCGGCTTTCTAATTCCGTACTAAGTCCATAAACAACATCCCCCAAACCCCCAGCTTTAATGACAGGAGCGCATTCAGAGGCAATTTGTACAACGTACATTTTTACTCCTTGCTTAACCCGCTTAACAAAAATTTACTGTATCTGTTTTCAATCAATACAGCAAGGTACTTGACAAGCAAGATAATACAAAAAATTCTAATTGGCATCCCCCCAAGCTCGTCCAAAAGTAGAGTATTGGAAGGCTAAAAGCTGATTTGAACTAGATAAAATGTATAGCCCTTTATATTAACCTTGTTACCACATCTCGCACATCTATCTATAAGATTAATTTTCAAAAAATGTTCATAAATATATTGCATCTTAAGAAATATATCTTAAGATAGGTTAAAGAGACTTAAATTAGATTCTGACTATCTCACACTATTATCTTTAACCTGTATGGAGACTAAGCTTCAAGAACTAATCGGTCAGCAAAATGTTTGGTTATTGGTGAAAACCAGTAACGGCTGGCTAAAGAACGTAGATATTTTAGATGTCAATTCAGACACAGTTACCTTCCGTTACGAATCGGAATCAGAAGTAGACAAAAAAATTTGGGAAAAGACAACTCGAATTGACAACATCGCAGAAATAGAAATTCGTTTAATGTCCCTACCAAAAGGCAACAAAAAAATACAAGACTTGCGACAAAAGTTTTCTAAGCTACTAGAACAGGAAACCCAAGAACCGTTTGAATAATTATAAATTTTTGGAATTTAATAAACAACTAATGTAGAGACGTAGCACTGCTACGTCTTATTTATTTGTGGCACTGCTACGTCTTCTTTGTTTAATAGTAAGTGTCAAATTTTAATTTCTAGAAAGAAGTTGATTTAACTCTTCCCCTGAAGGAGTAAATACTCGCAATCGAACATAATCTGCGTCATTTGGTTGCCAAACTACCTGATATCTATATGCTCCATTATTCCAAGTGTAAATTCTGCGATCGCTACTACCAGAAATACGTCCATTTTCTAAGTTGAGAGATGATGAATCTTTCAGCGATTGAGCTTCATATAAGATATTATTATTTCTTCTAGATAAATTTAAAGACCATTCACTATTTGCAAATCTACCTTCAGGAAACGAATTTGAATTGGAATTGGAACTTGAATTGGAACTTGAATTTGAATTGGAATTGGAATTGGAATTGGAATTTGTGCTTGATTGAGTTTGACGAGCAATATTCTCTCTTCTTATCTTTTCTGCTTCTTCTCTACGTCTTTTTTCTGCTTCTAATTGACTTTGTAACTCTTGTTCTCTTTGCGTGTTTTTTTCGTTTTGTTCTTGTCGCAATTCCTCTGCTTTTTTACGTTGTTCTTCTATACTCTCTAGCCTTAACTGTACTGCTTTTTGTTCATTCATCATTGAGTAAGCAAAAGTTCCAACTCCTCCTAAAAGCAAAAGACTTATCAAACCAACTATCACTGCTGCATTTTTACCAATAGAAGAAGTTGTCTTGTTTTCCCTATCGGAAACAACCGTGCTTTGTTGGTTTGTTGAAGGAACAGCAGGTGCAGGAGTTACAGCAGGTACAGGAGGTGCAAGTACAGTCGTAGCAATCTTTTCAACCTGTAACGCATTCAGCATTTCATCCGCACTCGAAAAGCGATCGCGTAAATGACTTTGAATTGCTTTATCTAATACAGCAGCTAATTCTGGATCGATATTAATTGAATCTTCTTTCCAAATAACTTCTCCAGTATGAGGATCGCTATCTAATTCTTGAGGCATTTTACCAGTCAGTAAATAAATTGCAGTCATGCCCAAAGCATATAAATCGCTGTTAAAAACTGGTCTTCCCGAAAGTTGTTCTGAAGACATAAACCCAGGAGTACCAATCACAATAGAGGGTTTTTCTGTCATCATAGAATTAGTCATACTACCAGATTGAGCTACTATAGTCTGCATAGTTTCTTTTACCGCACCAAAATCAATTAGTACGGGTAAATTATCGGCATCCCGAATAATAATATTATCTGGTTTAATATCTCTATGTACTATCCCCTTATTATGAACGTACTCTAAAACAGGTAAAATCTTTAACAGAATTTCTTTGACAACATCCGAACTAAACTTACCTTGAGAACGTAATTTTTCAGCAAGAGTTTCGCCTTTAATATATTCTTGAACCAGATAAAATTGCCCGTTCGATTCAAAATGGGCATACAGCGTAGGAATTTGATTGCTACCACCTCCTAACTGCTCCAAAATAGCAGCTTCCCGCAAAAATCTATTTTGAACAATTTGATAAATCTCAGAACCTTGATTCATCGGCTTGAGTTGTTTAATTACACAACGCCGATTAGAAGGCATATGGATATCTTCAGCTACAAAAGTTTGACCAAATCCACCATCACCTAATTTTCTGATAATTTTATAGCGATTTTCCAACATTTGATTCATAAGTCAGTACCAAAATTTTGCGTAATTAAAAATAAAAATAATAAATTCTACCTCTGTTTTAGAATTTGTAGAGATTGTACTAGTGCTTTGTTCCCGATCGTTTTGAGTTGGTAATAAATTCGGAGTGTCCGGATCTCGCTTTCTATTAGCAGCTAGCGAGCAAGATGCTCGCACTACTAGCGATATTTATGAAAATAACTCATACAATTTTTTACAAACCGATTGAATGCTATTAATAATTTATGAAACTCTCGTCAAAGAGTAACCATATAACCTACAAAACCTGAGACATTAATTACTTAATATCTCACAAACAAAAAAGTAAATTTTCTATTTACGAACAAATACACTGGTTTTTATTTATACATTAATTTTATCAAAATAAGTTGAAAAGTCAATTACATTTGTTTCTTTGAATTTGTAGGTTGGGTTACGGTGCTAATATCAACTTATAGTTAAATATGATGATTTTTCATGCACCGCGATCGCAACCTACTAACTAATAAATCTTTGAATTTGTAGTTTGGGTTAGACACGATTGAAGAATTCAATTTGTAACCAAAATTTAAATACCGTGTCGTAACCCAACAGCAGTATTGTGAATAAATAAAGATATTTCGTAATACCCATAAATTGAATGTTAGGTTACGGTGCCAATATCAATTTATTGTTAAATATGATGATTATTCAAGCACCGTGAAGCTAACCTACGAACTACTAACTGTATCGCTACTAATCGGTAACTTCAAGAAATCGCTCAATTCTTGAGCTAACCAGTCTATTTCCGGTGGAGTTAAATATGCGTTTCTAAGCTCATATTGATGTTTACCAGCCCAAATAATTAATCTCGGTGGAATTTCCGGATTTCCTTTAGCAGTTGTATCTATAGTCCTACCAACAATTTCTAATTTACTGATATCGCTTCTGTGGCTTGCAGTTTGTACATTATATTTAATACCAAATAGCTTACTAGTAAGTTTTATTTCATCTTGATTAACATGAAGAATACTAAAGCCAAATACAGAAAACACAGAATTAAATAGCAATGTAGACATTACTAAAAATCCAATAGAAATAGTTAACCAATTGGGTGTAATCAATGCCATCGTAAACCAAAATATTGAAAAAAGCCACACTATTAATGCCATTAAAATAGAGCCGCCAGGAGGACTCAAAATTTCTAAATAATCTTTCCCCTTCGTCAATTTAACTTTACTACCCTGCGGCTTCCTAACTACTAACTTCGACTCTACAATTGTCGGATTTTCCAACTCTTCCAAAGCAACTTCCGCCGAAATTGGTCGTTTTTTCAAAGTAGTCTGAGTCATCCATTTAAGCCAATTAATAAAATCGGAACTTAAATTAACCGATTCCTCAAACTCAATCAACATCTCATCCCCTAACAAATCCGCAGGATGACTACCAGTAACTAAATAAATTAACGTTGCACCCAAACTATATAAATCGGAAGCAGGTACAGCACGCCCACCAAATTGTTCTTGAGCCATGTAGCCGTAAGTTCCAACTACAGTCATAGTTCCACCTTGTTGCTGCGCTGCGGTTTTCACAGCACCAAAATCGATTAGATAAACATCACCAGCATGATTGCCAGAGCGATCGCCTAGTAAAATATTGCTGGGTTTGATATCGCGGTGAATAACAGCAGGTTGTCTCAAATGCAAATAAGTTAATACGGATAATAAAGCTTTGGCAATTTGCTTAATTTCCGTTTCGCTAAAAGTACGTCCTGATTGCAAATGTTCTTGCAACGATTTAGCAGGGATATAATTTTGTACTAAACCAAAACCTTTAATATCTGGTAAATCAACTTCAAAAGAATCGAGATAATTCGGAATAGCTGGATGTGAAAGTTCTTGAATAATTTGCGCTTCTCTTTCAAATAACTTCAAATCTTGCCATTTAAATTCAGCATCAAAGTTAAGTAATTTAACAACTACTAATTCTTGAGTTTCTAAATCTTTTGCTAGCAGAGTTTTTCGTCCGGGATTTTTTCCTAATTGGCTTTGAATTTCGTACCTTTCTTGTAATATTTGGTTTGTCATTATATTTATGTTTTAATTGCTTAAAATTTTTATTCGTTCGTAGGTTGGCTTAGATACGATTCGGAAATTTAGTTTGTAACTCAAGTTTAAATACCGTGTCGTAACCCAACATCAGCATTGTGAATAAATAAAGATATTTCGTAATAGCCATAATTGAACGTTGGGTTACGGTGCTGATATCAATTTTTTGTTAAATATCATGATTATTCAAGCACCGTGAAGCTAACCTACGAAGTGAATCTCTAGTAATCGGTAAATCCAAGAAATCACTTAATTCTTGAGCTAACCAATCTATTTCCGGTGAAGTGAGAAATTTAGGATCTATTTTTAATCCCGTACATCCTTTATCTAATAAAAAAGTGCCGAGTTCATGATTACGGGTTCCAGCCCAAATAATCAATCTAGCTGGAATCTCATATTTACCTATAGTATTTTCATGTGTGGTTCTTCCAACAATTTCCAGTTTACAAATATCATTGCGCGGACTAGAATCAGGTTTAGATAATTTTGAACCAAATAGTTCGTATGTAATTTTAATTTTCTCTTGATTAATATAAATACGAGTTAATCCAAATATCGTAAATAAAATTTGTTTCCATCCGCTTATAACCCCAATCCAAAAAATAATCGGGACTACTGTTATCAAAATTAATCCGAATGTAAATACTGTGATAAATGTTATTGCCGAAAGCATAAAAAACATTAATAAAGATATCATTCCAAGTTCAAAACTAAAACCTGGTGAAGGAATTATTATCTCTAATTCATCTTTATTATTTGTTAACTTAACCTTACTACCCTTCGGCTGACTAACTACTAACTTCGATTGAACAACTGTCGGATTTTCCAACTCTTTTAACGCTGCTTCTGCTGAAGATGGACGATTTTTAATAGTAGTTTGAGTCATCCCTTTCAGCCATTTAATAAAATAAGGACTCAAATTAACCGATTCCTCAAATTCAATTACCATGTCATCCCCCAATAAATCAGCGGGATGACTACCAGTAACTAAATAAATCAAAGTTGCACCCAAACTGTATAAATCAGAAGCAGCTACAGCACGCCCACCAAATTGTTCTTGAGCCATGTAGCCGTAAGTTCCAACTACAGTCATAGTTCCACCTTGTTGCTGCGCTGCGGTTTTCACAGCACCAAAATCGATTAGATAAACATCACCAGCATGATTGCCAGAGCGATTTCCTAATAAAATATTGCTGGGTTTAATATCTCGGTGAATAACAGCAGGTTGTCTGGAATGGAGATAATTCAAGACTTCTAATAATGCTTTGGCGATTTGCTTGACATCTGTTTCGCTAAAACTACGTCCCGATTGCAAATGTTCTTCTAAAGATTTGGCAGGGATATAATTTTGTACTAAACCAAAACCTTTAATATCTGGTAAATCAACTTCAAAAGAATCGAGATAATTCGGAATAGCTGGATGTGAAAGTTCTTGAAGAATTTGCGCTTCTCTTTCAAATAACTTTAAATCTTGCCATTTAAATTCAGCATCAAAGTTAAGTAATTTAACAACTACTAATTCTTGAGTTTCTAAATCTTTTGCTAACAGAGTTTTTCGTCCGGGATTTTTTCCTAATTGACTTTGAATTTCGTACCTTTCTTGTAATATTTGATTTGTCATTATATTTATTTATGAAAATTTTATTAAACCCACGCAGGTGGGTTTTGCTTGTGTAGATGCGGTAACAAAGCGCCAGATATTTTAAGTATGTCAACAATTATCTAAATTAATTTGGGTAAAATTGCGGAAAATTATTTCATAAGCGAGAATGTAGGCAAAAAAATGATTTTGTACTCAACAATAATTACTAAAAATGAATCCCAACTTCTCACAATCTCGCCGCCGCTTTTTAATAGGTAGCGCGTTCTGCTTGCAGCAGCGCTTCGCTATCGCAACTTCTGGAATCATTGCCACGAAGTTTTTACAAAATAAAAGTTTTGCTCAAGCACCAGCTATTATCACATCGAATAAAATGCGTCCAAAAATACCTTATGGTGTTGCTAGCGGCGATATTAACTCAAATAGCGCGGTTATTTGGAGTCGTAGCGATAAACCGGCTCGAATGATTGTTGATTATGCCACAAATGAATCTTTCAAGGATGCAAAACGGGTAATTGGTCCTGCGGCTTTGGAAGTTAGCGATTTTACAGCGCGAGTCAATTTAAGTAATTTACCAAGTGGAGAGCAACTTTTTTACCGCGTGATTTTTCAGGATTTAGCCGATATCAATACTTACAGCGCCCCATCTGTGGGTAATTTACGCACTCCCGCACAAAACGGCGATATCTTTTTTGCATGGTCTGGAGACACTGCCGGACAAGGTTGGGGTATTAATCCAGACTTTGGCGGTATGAAAATCTACGAAACAATTCGGCAATTAAAACCGGATTTTTTTATTCACTCTGGTGATTATATCTACGCCGATGTTCCAATTGAGAGTACGGTGAAGTTGGATGACGGCAGTATTTGGAAGAATATTGTTACCCCGGAAAAGTCCAAGGTTGCGGAAACTTTACAGGAGTTTCGCGGTAATTATGTTTATAATTTGCTTGATGAAAATGTGAAGCGGTTTAATGCTGAAGTTCCGCAGTTGGTGCAGTGGGATGACCACGAAACCGTTAATAATTGGTATCCCGGCAAAATGTTAGATGAGGACGATCGCTACAAAGTTAAAAGCGTTTCTTTACTAGCAGCCAGAGCGAAACAAGCGTTTATGGAATATACACCCATACGCTTTAACTATAATGACCCAGAACAAATTTATCGTTCTTATAAATATGGGTCTAATTTAGAAGTTTTCATGTTAGACGAACGCAGCTACCGAGGAGCTAATTCAGCTAATCGTCAGCCTCAAGCAAGTGCAGAAACGGCGTTTTTGGGTAATTATCAACTAAGTTGGTTGAAAAATCAGTTATTAAATTCAACTGCTACTTGGAAAGTTGTTGCTTCGGATATGCCCATCGGGTTGTTAGTTAAAGATGGTAAAACCAATTTTGAAAATGCATCTAACGGTGATGGTGTGCCGTTGGGGCGTGAATTAGAGATTGCCGATTTATTGCGTTTTATTAAACAGAAAAATATCCGCAATGTGGTATGGTTAACTGCTGACGTACATTATGCAGCAGCCCATTATTACGACCCCAACAAGGCACAGTTTACCGAATTTACACCATTTTGGGAGTTTGTCGCCGGTCCTTTGAATTCTGGTACTTTCGGACCAAATCAGCTAGATAATACTTTTGGTCCGCAAGTTAAGTTTCAAAGCGTGGATTCAACAATGAAACCAAATAGATCCCCAAAAGATGGTTTGCAGTTTTTTGGTACGGTCAAAATCAATTCTCAAACCAAAGTTATGAGCGTTGCACTGCATAATAAGATAGGAAAAACCCTCTACAGCCTAGAAATACCTGCCTCATAATTTACAAATCGCGATTCGCAATTGTGACTCAATTCGATTTTGGATTTTGGATTTTAAATTTTGGATTTTGGATTAAATCTATGGATACAGCATCCAGTTAAATCAAATACAAAAATAAGCATCTTTGCCCGTACAATTGTACTTAATCAAAATGAAATTTGCTGTAAATCCAAAGGCTTCAAGATTTTAGTTTGGCAATTCCGCTATAGTCTTAAAGCCCTTTGAGTTTCAATCCAAAATCTAAAATCTAAAACCTAAAATTGCTTCATAACTACGAATCACGAATTATTAATTATGATTTTGGGTAATGTGGTTGTTCGGCATGAATTGGTGGGTGTATGTCAAAATTTGATAACGGTCTATAGCTGTACTCTGAATCTGATTCTTTTTGAATGTGTTTTTTGATTGTGTCTAAATCTACGAAGCAGTCGGCAACATCAATTAAGCTTTCACTTGTCATTGAGCGCAAGCTAACTACTTCTACTCTGGAACCTTGATAGGAGACTGCATTTACTGCATAAGCTAAATCGCCATCACCGCTTACTAACACCGCAGTGTCGTAGTAAGGGGCTAAGTTCATCATGTCTACAGCAATTTCAACATCAAGGTTGGCTTTTTTAGAACCATCTGGGAACTGTACTAAATCCTTGGTGATGACGCGATAGCCATTCCGACGCATCCACAACAAAAAACCCTGCTGTTTTTCGTTAGTTGGATCTACTCCCGTGTAGAAGAATGCACGCAACAATTTTGAATCTTTCGCCAAGCAGCTCAGTAGTTTGGCATAGTTAATTTCAATCCCAAGCTGCAATGCTGCATAAAATAAATTTGCACCATCGATGAAAATTGCCACTCTACCGCGATTGGGACAAGTGAAAATACTCCCATCCGCACCAATCTCTGGTGTTTCCATGTAGTCGTCAGGAACATTGGGCACAGGTGGAACATCAGGAACTATCAAATTTGGTCGTTGATATTCTGGTCTTTGATATTCCAGTTGCTGTTTAACTGGTCTTCTTGGTCTTCTTGCTTCAGTAAAACTATTAATTGTCATTGATACCTCTAAATGTCAAAGCAGATAATTTTTTGATTTATTACGAGAGCGAGATAAATTGAGGGATTGTTAATCCTTGAATGCAAATGGTTTTAAGTAATATTCTGTGGAACTTCACGTATGCCACATACAGTATTCAGCATATTTGCTAATTGTTCGGGAATATTCCTTTATTAGCAATTAGTGCAAAGAAGGCTTTGGCTGCCGATTATAAAACTGATATTAACGGAAGTTGGGTAAGTAATATTACAGGTTGACAATTCATTTTAAAGGTTATAACTCAAAAATGTCTGTTTTGTGGATATTAATAAAACTAATTTAAGGAATCTATGTGAATATACGGTGATAATTCCACTAACAAAAGACTTTACGATTACGCATCTACTACAAGGAATATTCATATTGTGTTATGTTGAAAAAGTTTTATTAATGAATTGATAAGCGTTACAAGAGCAAAAGGCTATTTCACCTACTTCTGTGTAAATAAATTTTCAGTCCAATTTTAATATTAACCATTCTATCGTTCGATTTCAGTAGTTATTCGGCGCGATCTAAAGCTATTTTGCTTTGTCCCGTTTCTTGTTACCTCAAACTTTCATTGTTAGAGAATTATCTTAAATATAAGTATTTTAACGGTTCGATCGCGTTAAAGTGTGAATTTTGTTTTGTTTGCGATCGCCTTATGGAGAGAATACCGATTCTTAATAAAGGTTCATATTAATATTACTTAACGATATAATAAAAAGCCTTTATATTTGTTGCTAATTATTAACCAAATATTAAACTTAAATTTACAAAGAATCGGCGTAAATACTCCTCCATCACAGCTAGATTTATCTGGGTCTTCCTAAAGTAGTTATGTACAGTACTGCTTCGTCTGTAGGAATGCCGAGAACTTCATTTACTTTGTCATCAAAAAATCCACCAATACCGCTAACGCCTAAACCTAAATGGATTGCACTTAAATTCAGTCTCTGCCCCAAATGTCCGGCATCCATATGCAAATAGCGGTAAACGCGATCGCCGTATTGAGCAACAGCGTTTTTGAGGTCGGCAGTATGGAAAATTACCGCAGCCGCATCTCTTCCTAAGTCTTGTCCCAAACAAAGGAAATGTAATTCTCTTCGGAAGTTTTTAAACCGTATTTGTCGCAATTCTTGGGCTTTGGGGGCGTAGTAGTAACAACCTCTTTCTAAACCTTCCACTCCAGAAACAGCAATGAAGGTTTCGATTAGATTTAAATCGAAATAGTCTGGAGAATTATCTAAATTTTGGTTGACGTAATTTTGAGGTTGATAAGTGAAATCTAATAAAGCTTTTAACTCATCAAATTGCAATGTATCACCGCTAAAAGCACGAGTGGAACGACGTTTGAGAATTGTTTCTTCTAGCTGTTCGAGGTTTTCACCCCAGGAAATGGGTTTGGTAACGGTAGAAAGTTTATCGCAGAAACTAAAGTTATATTTGTCGTCAATCGACTTATCAAGATTTGCTTCGGGTAAATTTAATTTAGCAGTAGTACCGGGCTGAATCTGCGTAGCCGAATGAAAATAATCGAGCAGTTGTCCGTCAGGAATTTGTGGATAATCAGTTTCGGTCGCCGAAGGTAAAGCAGTACGCGCAATAGGAGAATTTTGCTTCATACCTTGTAAATCATCCAAACCAACAACTGCGATCGCGCCTTCAAGTTTGGAGTCGATGTAAAGTAGTTCGTTAACATCATCATCAACAAAACCGCCGATTAGATGGGGACGATAGCCAGTGAGTGCGCCAGCTAATTCGATATTGCCTATAAGGTGTCCCGAATCAAGGAAAATCCGCCGGTAAGCCCTATCTTCATAGCGCCAAGCTGAGCGGTAAAAAACAGAAGTGATGACAATTGCTAGATCGGTGTTTTCTAAGGAAGAATTTCCCAAACAAGCTGACTGCAATTTTTGCCAAACATCACTTTCCCAATAATGCATCAGGGAATGAGTTCGGCATTGATAATTGTACAAACCAGGAGGCAAAAGTGACGTACCCCGGCTGAGCAAATACATCTCCGCTGGGTACAAACCTCCCGCAGAAGGTGCTGCACGCAGGTACACAGTATTTCCCATCGAAGGCATTCTCGCAGTCAAACCATAGCTGCAAAACAGCAATCGAGAAAGTCTTTGCCACCATTGCGCTTCTGTATTATCCGAGGGATGCAGTTTTTCTTTGATATAAGGTTTTAAATCGATCTGAGAACCAATTTTGTACTCTTTAAACGGTACGGGTTGTTTAGCCCAGTCCAAGCCTTTATTTTTAGCTTTAATAGTTTCTGGGTCATACTTAGTGCGTTCGTGGTAATGCTGAGCGATTGATTGGCGTAATTCTGGCATAGTTCGGATACGCTTGTGCTAACACATATCTTGGCATTCCTAAAGGTCATTATTTCGTGATAAAAAGTACAAACCTCAGATTATTTTATGGTTTTATAAACTTTTATGAGTAGAAATGGGCATATTGAGTCCACTCTTGTGGGTCGTCTCCCGCAGTACGAGAGAAGTGGCGTTAGCGTTACTCTAACGAGTCGTGCCGCGAGTAAGGCTTGCGTCGCCTGAAAGGCGATACACGCGTTCACCGCTAGGTGCGGCGAGGGCGTGCGGCGAGGGCGTCTCCGTTAGCGCAGCGTGTCCGAAGGACATAGGAGATACCCGAAGGGGACATAGGGCATAGGGCATTTATTTATATTTTTTTACTTTAACTATTATTTTTTCGACCCAGGAAATTATCGAAGGTTTCAATACTTTTGAAAATATCTCCGGAATGTTTCTTATTTGATAAAAGTCTAAGAAGGCATTCTTCTAAGAAACACATCCTTTTAAAAACCCGATATCTTTGAGATACCTAGTTTATCTCTCTGCATCATTAAATAAGCTGATAAAATTACATTGGTCACAAAAATTAATTTGTTAAAACAATTCGCAATTGAAAAATCAAAATATATTAATTTAATTGGTTTTAATTCCCAATTCTCAATTCCCCATGCTCCATGCCCCATGCCCAATACAATTAACTATTATCAGAATTCGTCGATCGCGGAGTTTGCCCTAAACGTGGTGAAGTACGAAATCTACGTTTGAGAAAATAGGCAGCGGCAACCACAATTATTAAATAGGGACTGTATACGAGTAACCAAATACCTAATTTCATCAATGATACGGTAAATGCACCGAAGGAATTAGTGGAATTATGAAGGGCATCTTGAATTTGTGACGGTAATCCAGGTTGATTGCTAGTACTGGAAACCGCAGCTTCTAAATTTAATGTAATTGTGGAATAAGCAACTTGGCTTTGCAAGTTTTTAAGTTGAGCGGTAATCCGTTCAATTTGTTCTCGTACCTTACTAAGCTCTTGAGCAACGCTTAAAATATCTTTGACAGAACCGGATTTATCCATAATTTTCTGTAAATTAGTTTCGGTTCTGCGTAAATTGCTCAATCTTGCTTGAAAATCAACTATTTGTTCGCCGACATCTTCAGCGCTAATACTGCGACTTTGTACGGTTCCCAATTCGCTTAATTGATTGAGAGTTGTTTCCAAAAGGTTTTGTGGTACTCGCATTTGAACTGTAGCGTTAGCACGTTTGGAGGAATCATCAAGTTGTGTTTCTTCTAAACTAAGCAAATAGCCTTTTTGTTGATTAATGACTTTTTCTACAGCATCAACGCTTTTATCTAAAGACTTAACAATTACCGTAATTCTCGCTTTTTTAATTAGCTGCGGCTTTTTTTGAGGTAACGGTTGGTTTTGAGCAACATCTGCAACTTCAACTGCATCAGATGATATGCCCTGCGGCTCGCTATAACTTTTGTCATAAGACTGTGACGCGCAACTTGTGAAAATTAAACTTCCTAAAAAAAGACTTAAAAATAAACTTGGTTTGCATTTTAATAAACTCGGAGAAAACTTAGTGTAAATTTTTAACATAATTGCAGTGTAAACACTTATTAGATTTATAATTAATTTGTTAGTTTCTTATTATGTTATAAGATAAATCAACGGAAACTAGTGGTTTAAATACTCTGTCTAGAGTTAAAATCTGTAACAAGGACTGATAGTCCTACCCCCCTCCATCAAGCGATCGCACAGGACATTGTGTCTTTTTTGTCATCTTCCCCAGGTAAAAAGTTAAAGGGGGAATTTATTGTAACGAAAATGTAAAACTATAGCCAAAGGATGGTTTCTAAACCCCTGCTTGACCTGTTAAATCGGTAATGGCGCTGGGGATTTTAATTATAAATATGGAAACGACACAGATTGGGAAAAGCGGTGTATCTGTAAGCGCGATTGGTTTGGGTGGAATGCCGATGTCAGTTTACGATCGCCCTCCAGAATCGCAATCGATAAATGTCATTCATCGTGCCTTGGATTTGGGCATTACCTTTATTGACACTGCCGACTCTTACTGTAAAGATGAATCGGACAAGCATCATAACGAGCGGTTGATTCACAAAGCTTTGCAAACTTACGACGGCGATACAAGTAATATTGTTGTCGCCACAAAAGGCGGTTTGATGCGCCCCAATCAAAGCTGGGTTCGTAACGGTAATCCAGAGCATCTACGAGAAACTATTCGAGTTAGCTTTGATTTTGGCGGCAATAAACCGATCGATATCTGGCAATACCATTCACCAGACCCAGATTACACTATTGAAGCATCCCTAACACCTGCTGCATTAGCCCAGGAAGCGGGAATGATTAAGGCGATCGGGGTTTCTAATTTCTCAGTGGAGCAAATTAAACAAGCACGGGATGTAGTTGATATCGTTTCAGTGCAAAATCAATATAGCCCTTGGCAGCGACAACCAGAAACCGATGGAGTGCTGGAATATTGCGATCGCGAGGGCTTGACTTTTTTACCTTGGAGTCCTTTTGGCGGTCGTCGTCGTCACGATAATTTAACAGATATTCCGGCGATCGCCAAATTAGCCGAAGAGAAAAATGTATCGGTATATTGCATAGTTTTAGCGTGGTTGCGTTCCAAATCGCCTTGTATACTACCGATTCCCGGCGCTAGCAAAATCAGCAGCATTGAAGATTCAGTTAAAGCTACTAGTCTTAATTTATCCGAAGCAGAAGTACAAAAAATAGATAAGGAAACCTCATAACATGAGGTTTTTTTATTTGTATGTAGCTGTTTAAATTTGAATTAAAGTTGTTGAAATAAAAATTTTAATTATCATCAAGTTAAGAAAAGTTTAACTATTTCTTATCGCTAATTTTTTGATGGGAAATTTTAATTATTTTAATTAATTATGAAACAGTTTCATTTGATTAGCTAACAACTTAGATAAAAACATCGAATTAATTATTCAACTATTATAAGTTTAAAATAAATGAGTTGCATATTAAAAGTGTCTTAAGTTTTGGAAATTTTATCAAGAGGTTAATTAAAACAATTTGTGCTTTAGACATCATTTTTCTGATTGATTCGCTGGTAAATTTGATTACGGTAAATATCGCAAAAACATCTACTTATGTTACCATTTAGAATTGTAAGTAATACAATAAACAATAACCAACATTATCGCAAATTCATGAAATACCCTTTAGTCACTAATTGGGGTTGGCTAATTTCGTTTTTCATGATTTCTATATTTAATGGCTGTATGATTAATGTATCTAAGGTAGAACCAATATTTCTACAGCCAAGCCAATTGAAACCATTATTAGTTATTTATTTTGCAATTTATCCATTAGCTGCTACCATTTATATTTTCTTTAAAAGCACCAAAGTTTTAATATCTGTTTTGATTGGTTCGCAGTTTCTTTTAGCAGCTGTTTTATGTTATTTAAATTTACCTGCTTTGAACCCACTGTTTGTAGGTTTGTTAGGTTTTAATATTTTATTATTCGTATTCGTTTTAATATTTGTATGTAAAACACGCGGAATTGTAGTTCCAGCTTTTATATTATTTTTTACAATTACATTAACCGTAGTTGGTTTAGGTCAATGGGCTTTTCAATTAATTTGGTACTGTAACCTAATTGTTACTAACAATAAAGCCGGAAGACAGTTGAGAAATATCTTAAATAGTTTTGATGCCGCAATGGTAAGTTTAAGCGGAATTGCTGCGATGGGATTAGCAATTGGATGGGTGATGGGCGGTTTTTCGGCTTGAGAACTTTTTGCTATTACAATCCTAATTAATATAAGTCGTGATACGTAGTTATAAAAACCCGGTATCTTTGAGATACTGGGTTTATGTTTTTACCTACTTAAAATTTAGTCAATAAAATCGCTTGAGTTCTTTTAATTACGAATTACGAATTACAAATTAATTAAGTACACACTTTGCGGTAAGATAAAAAGTCTGCAATCAATCAGGATGCTTATCCCACAAGACGCAATTATGGCTCGGATGTATTACGATTCGGATGCTAATTTAGACCTTTTAGCAGGAAAAACCATAGCGATTATCGGCTTTGGTTCTCAAGGTCATGCCCACGCCCTCAATCTTAAAGATAGTGGCATGAATGTAATTGTTGGACTATATCCGGGTAGTAAGTCCGCAGCGAAAGCAAAAGAAGGTGGGCTGACTGTTAAGAGTGTGGCTGATGCTGCCAAAGCTGCCGATTTTATCATGATTTTGCTACCCGACGAGGTACAAAAAACCGTTTATAAAGAAGAAATTGAACCTAATTTAGAAGAAGGAAACGTCGTCGCATTTGCACACGGATTTAATATTCACTTCGGACAAGTTGTACCACCCGAAAATGTAGATGTGGTCATGGTAGCGCCAAAAGGTCCGGGACATTTAGTACGGCGCACTTACGAACAAGGACAGGGAGTACCTTGTTTATTTGCAGTTTATCAAGATAATTCCGGTCAAGCACGCGATAAAGCAATGGCTTACGCCAAAGGTATCGGCGGAACCCGTGGTGGTATTTTAGAAACTACCTTCCGTGAAGAAACCGAAACCGACTTATTCGGCGAACAAGCAGTATTATGTGGTGGTTTAAGTGCCTTAATCAAAGCCGGTTTTGAAACCTTAGTCGAAGCAGGTTATCAACCAGAGCTAGCTTATTTTGAGTGTTTACACGAAGTCAAATTAATTGTTGACTTAGTTGTAGAAGGCGGACTTGCCAAAATGCGCGACAGCATTTCAAATACTGCTGAATACGGCGATTATACCAGAGGACCGAGGATAGTAAACGACCAAACTAAAGCAGAAATGCGTAAAATCCTCAAAGAAATCCAATCTGGTCAATTTGCACGGGATTTCGTGGTTGAAAATCAATCCGGTAAACCAGGATTTACAGCTATGCGTCGTCAAGAATCCGAACATCCTATCGAAGCAGTAGGTAAAGATTTACGCGCCATGTTTAGCTGGATGCAGGAAGCTTAAGTATCTGGAGATGGGGAGAGGGGGAGATGGGGAGATGGTAAGCCCAAAACGTGCGGAGGAACACGACCGTTGAGAGAAGTGGCGCAACCCGTTACTCTAACGAGTCGTGCCGCGCTGAACACGCGGAGCGTGCGGCGAGCGGGGGAGATAGGGAGATGGTAAGCCCAAAACGTGCGCGGGTTCCCCGCGTTGAGAGAAGTGGCGCAACCCGTTACTCTAACGAGTCGTGCCGCGCTGAACACGCGGAGCGTGCGGCGAGCGGGGGAGAGGGGGAGATGGGGAGATGGTAAAAATAAAATTCCTAACTCCGGTGGTCCGGTGGTCCTAACTCTTAACTCCGGTGGTCCTAACTCTTAACTCCGGTGGTCCGGTGGTCCTAACTTTTACTTCCCTCGTTCAACTTCTTCTATAGCTTTATTAGTTCTTTCGTGAGGTTTAAGTTTCGATTCGCGAGTGGGGAATAGCCCAATTAAATTTTTATTAATTGTTTTCCGAGTATTTAGGCTAGCAGATTTCATCGGTTCCGGTAAGACACTATCGCCAATACCGACGAATAGCGCAAATAGTAAAAGTATCAATATAATAGAAGACTTTTTAAACATTCTGTTAAAGCGTTAAACGTAAATCAATTGTTTGTCGATTGATGTATTCAGTTTATTCGCTATTTTCTGTTTGCTCTAAGGGTAGATACAAGGAAATTCTGGTGATTTCTGTTTTGTTGAGCGATAAATCGCTTACTACGAACCTTAAAGGGTAATCGGATCGTGTGATTTCTGTTTTGTTGAGCGATAAATCGCTTACTACGAACCTTAAAGGGTAATCGGATCGTGTGTCTGTTTTGTTGAGCGATAAATCGCTTACTACGAACCTAATTACCAACTTTTCGGGAGGGTATGTTAGAACACTTGTATCTCACAGCAAATACCGATCTTCTGATGAAACTAATTTTCGGCAGATTTACTACTTTAGTCTTAATTTCTGCGATCGCATTAAACCCAGCCAATGCTCAGCAGCAAGATACAGAACTTTTACCTTTTTTCGATAATCAAGATAACCCGGTTCCGGTTAACTATCCATCGGGAGCTAAATTAGATATTACACCACCCGCACTTAAGCTAAATTCTTTTGATAAAGCGGTACTTAAAACTTGCGGTGCTATTGGTACGCGAGTTCAGCCAAATAAATTTAAACAGCTTTTATCAGATTACCCGCAAGTATTGACAAAAATTCAACAGGCTACTCAAGGTGAATTGCGTCGCGATCGCAAAAGTAAGTCAGAATTTTTACAAGATTTAACCAGTATTTGGTTTAAAAATAAAGGTTTTGAACATATATTCTGTGGTGAAATATACAATGCAAATGATATTGGCGGATTGCATTTTTCCGGCAGATATTTACAGCTACAACAAGAAAAGATTGCTGGAAGACTCCCGGTAAATCCTGGAAGACAAGAAGTTGTTCCAGGTGTCATTTATACAATGGGTGTAGTTATAAAACAGCCCAATCGTACCGTAAGAGATGAAATTAAAGGTTATGGTTATTTATCTAACGCCGAAGAACTTTTAGTAGATGTAACTAAAGTATTTAAACAACAAAATAACACCGAAGGTGCTTGTATATATCAACAGTTAGATAAGCAAACAGGAATAACTTTCCCCACAGTTTTTGTAAGAAAAAATAACGGAATTATTACCTTTTATCCTGATGCAACTCCGAAGGGGAAGCGGTGTAAGAGGTGATGGGGAGATGGGGGGATGGGGAGATGGGGAGACAAGGGGACAAGGAGATAATTATTAACTCTTAACTCTTAACTCTTAACTCCTAACTCAATAAGGTTACTGAGCTTGTCGAAGTACTCCTAACTATTTATTAATAATTGTTCGGACGTTTTTTGTACATGGGATTTGCTGTTTCTAATTGTGCTGCTAGCTTGATGATAGTTGCTTCGTCGTTGGGTTTTCCGATTAGCTGTACTGCTATGGGTAAACCTTTGTCGTCGAAACTAACGGGAAGCGATATTGCAGGTTGTCCGGTGGCATTGGCTGCTGGACAAGGTGCAATCCAGTGAACTATGTTGTCAAATATTTCTTCTGGACTTAATGCAGCCCATTCACCGATGCGGATGGGTGAATGTAGATAAACTGGCATAACTAACACGTCTATAGTGTCGAAAAACATGACGATTTGTCGCGCTACCATCTGCATCTGGTAAACTGCTCGCAGGTATTCACCAGCCGAACAACTTCTTGATAATAACCAGCGATTTAAAGGTTGTAAAATTTCTGCGGGAACTCCACAAGCGCCTACATTGCTTTGCCAAACTATCTGAAATGGTTCTATTAAACCGCTGATGTCGGGACATTTTTCTTCTACTTGATGACCAAATTCTTCTAATAATTTAACTGTTTGGATTACACCTTGATGACAGCTAGCGTCTGCTTCTCCTAAAGGAGGAATGCTCGTACAAAAGGCAATACGTAGATTTTCTACTTTTTCTTCGCTAGCAGTTAAAAATGATTTTTCCGGATCTGGCAACCAGTAGGAATCTCCCGTCACATAGCCAGACATGGCATCTAACAAAGCGGCTGCATCGGCTACAGTCCTTCCTATAGGTCCATTTGTAGCAATTCCATTCAGGCGATCGCCAACTGGTGCGTGAGTAATTCTTCCTCTGGATGGCTTGATACCAACCAAATTACAACAAGCCGCAGGTCCCCGAATCGAACCGCCACCGTCAGAGCCTTGAGCGATCGCACACAAACCCGCTGCCAGTGCCGACGCAGCCCCACCACTGGAACCTCCAGAAGTATATTCCAAATTCCAAGGATTTCTAGTTGGGGGAAAACCCGTAGCTTCAGTGTATGGAAATGAACCTAATTCCGAACTTGCCGTTTTACCTAATACAATAAATCCGGCTTGTTTAATTTTGACTACGACACCATCATCATAATCGGGTACATTACCAAGTAATGCTGCATTACCGTAGCTACAAGGAACACCAGCAACTGGATTCAAATCTTTAATTGAAATTGGTACCCCGAAAAATAATGGCAAATCTTCAGCTTGTGCCAACATTTCGGTTTTGCTTTTAGCATCAGCGATCGCCTGTTCTGCCGCAACAGTAAAATAACTTCCCAACTGCGGATCGAATTGTTGAATGCGTTCTAAATATAATTCTACTAACTCTAGCGGCGACACTTCCTTACGACGGATTAATTCTGACTGTTTTAACGCCGGTGCGAACGCCAAATCAACTTGATTCATTGATTTTAACTACCTCAAAAACAAAAATCCCCCATTTGGAAGGAGATATAGAATTCTTTACTCTTGCTTGCAATCCCTACACAATCTAAGTTTGGGAGCAAATGCAAGAATACGATAATCCAGTTTAACTCAGTTTTTATAGCCTTGATATATTGCTATATTTTTATTTATCCGAAATACTGCTGAGAAAGACGAAGCAATTAATCTTTGGTTTGTAGTAAGGACTTTAGTCCTTATATTTACAGCTAGCGTTCAAGAAAGCGATAAATTGCCGATCGCGGACAAAGAATTTACTTTACATCGACTACTTTTAACGGAAAAGGAGAAACAGTCACCTAAAACCGATAAGCAAGAAACGGAATCAACATTTCAGCACTACTCAATCCTGCATGAACTCCAAGATGTCCTTTATAGCGTTCTTCATTAGTTATATGTTGACGACATATCCAGTCTTTATGAGAAATAAGTAGTAAATCGCCAATTCTATGTTGAGCTTCTATACTCAAAGGTTTACCTGGAAGTCCAAATAATCCTAATTCCATCGCTTCAGATGGGGTTATGGTAAAAAAGTTTTCGCTAAAATTCTGCTTAATATAATCTGATACAGCAGCTTGTTTATCGTGCTTAACGTGTAAATAACTCACTCGCGACTCACCCGTTGTCGGAGCAAATAAATTTTGAGTTAACTTAGGATGTTCTTCTAACCAAAGTGTATTTTCTAAGGGATTATACCTTTGTCCGTGGTCGGCTGTAAGTAACAAAACGGTATCGTTACGACCTGTTAAAGGTTCGATAAGTTGTTTTTTTAAAGCAAAATCTAATGTCGCTACTTCCGCTTTATAAGAAGAACTCAGGGGACCGTAACGGTGAGAAACTGCATCTATAGTAGGTACGTATACATAAGTAAAACTTTTTTGATGACTGCTTTTTGCTAACAAACTTTCGCGCAATTGAGCAAAAGCATCCGAGGGTGTACGATAACCTTTAAAATTACTATTTCCAGCTTCCGAACCAGCGCTAGTAAATCTGCTGATACTTGTTTGTTTAAACTGCTCAAAATTGATAATTTCTACATCTATTCCCGCTTTCTCCATGCGTAAATATATATTTGGAATGGGAAGCAGATTTTCAGGATTAAATATTGTGTCGGGAAAAGAACTTCTACTAGCAGCAACCTGGGGACGAAAACCAATAAAATTAACTATAGTGCCAATTTCGCGCATATAAAGATTAGTCGCCATCATCCCGTGTTGTGCGGGAGCGTAACCAGTAGCTGCCGAAGTTAAAGCCGTGACGGTAGTACTAGGATAAACCGAAGTAGCGGGCATAAAAAAAGCTTGCGAACTATTACAAGCTTGTGCGATCGCAGGTGCATCTTTTGAATCTGCAAGGGTTTGTAATTGCTCGTAACCGAAACCATCCAGAATTAACAACACCACATGATTGATTGATGCTTGGTTTTGCCAAGATTTCCAAGCTTCCGTTATTTCAGGTGCTGCTAATAATTCCGGGTTGAAAGCGGGTGAAGCAGTTTCTTCACTCAAAGTGGGGGCATCGGGAGCCAGCCATTCAATTGCCAACGAAGCAATATTACTCAAACCAAGTCCGTCGTAACTGGGTTTTACTGCTTCCGTACCGAAGAAATCGGGTAGTTTTTGACGAGCCAGTAATTTTTCTCTGGCTATAGCTGATATTCCCATTATTTTAATAGTTTGCCAAACAACGCAATTATTCTATCTTTTAGTTTTGAAGCTGGTGGGAGATATTGTATTTTTCTTTATATATTTGATCTTTGGCAGAGTATAGGAATGTATTACAGAAGATTACCGATTAAAAAACCGCAGAGTTTTCATTGAAGTATAAAAAGCAATTAAGATCCTTTCGATAGTGAGCATCAATATTAAAGTTATCTCACGCTACGCTAGACTTATAGCACTTTAATACTTGCTACTATGTCTGTTGCTAAAGAATTAAAAACGGCAGAATTAGAAACCGTAGAAGAAACGGTAGAATTAGACATCCCAAATGATGTAATATTTCCTCCAGGGGATTTATACAGCGACGAGCCACCTTTGGAAAGCGATTTGCATTTAAAGCAGATGATTCTGCTGATACAGTGTCTGGAATTATTTTGGCAAAACCGCAATGACTTTTATGTTGCTGGAAATCTGACTATTTACTACAGTAAGCGTCAGTTGAAGTCAGAAAAGTTTCGTGGCCCAGATTTTTTTGCAGTATTAGCAACCGAACGCAAACCGCGTAAAAGTTGGGTAGTTTGGGAAGAAGACGGTAAGTATCCAAATATTATTGTAGAAATACTTTCCAACTCTACGGCAGCAACAGATAGAGATTTAAAAAAACAAATTTATCAAGATACCTTTCGCACTCCAGATTATTTCTGGTTTGATCCTGTAAGTTTAGAATTTAAAGGATTTCATTTAGTTGATGGTGAATATCAGCCACTAGAAGCGAACGAGCAAGGTTGGTTATGGAGCGAGCAGTTAGGTTTATTTCTCGGAATTGATCAAGGACAGTTACGTTATTTTACCCCTGAAGGGGAACTACTTCCAACTCCTGAAGAATTAGCACAACAAGAAACACAGCGAGCAAACCAAGAAGCCCAGCGAGCAAACCAAGAAACACAGCGAGCAAACCAAGAAACCCAGCGAGCAAACCAAGAAGCCCAACGTGCCGAACGTTTAGCAGCAAAATTAAGAGAGTTGAATATAGATATAGATAATTTATAGAAGAAAAAAACTTGAAATGAAAATTTTGGAATTAAGACAGCCACTTTGGGCTGTCCTATAATTAAACTTAATTTAATTAAATTTCATCGGGAATAACCCATTTAGGCGGCTCCGACAATTTTTTCATTCTGGCGACTTCCGCCATTTCGAGCATTTGATCCAAAGAAGTATCTTGAACAAACTGTGATGCTTGTTGCCCATACTCTTTATTCGGACATTTGTCTCCTAAAACACAGCCATTAACGCAGGCTTCAGCGCAATTAATTTTTTGTTCTTCCATAGTGACTCCCCTCTTACTAATACTTTTACAAAACAGATATTAGCTTCTGGATAAATATTAACGCGCATTACGATTTTGGATTTTAGATTTTAGATTAAGTTGTAGAGACGTAATACATTACGTCTGTAAAGAACCAGCGGAGTTAGGAGTTAGTAACAAAATAAAATTTCTACCCCATCTCCCCCCTCTCCCCCCTCTCCCCATCTCCCCATCTCTCCCAATCCCCAATGCCTGAAACCTTTGCTACAACCGGAACCATCGCGGCGATCGCCACTGCTGTTGTACCCCAACAGGGTAGTGTGGGGATTGTACGGCTTTCTGGTTCGGAAGCTTTACAAATTGCTGATTCTATTTTCCACGCACCGGGTAAACAAGTTGTGGAATCGCACCGCATTGTGTACGGTTATATTCGTCATCCGCAAACGCAAAAATTAGTGGATGAAGCGCTGTTGTTAGTTATGAAAGCTCCTCGTTCCTACACCCGCGAAGATGTTGTAGAATTTCACTGTCATGGGGGAATTATGGCGGTGCAGCAGGTATTGAAATTATGTCTGGAAGGCGGTGCTAGACTCGCGCAACCGGGGGAATTTACGTTAAGAGCCTTTTTGAACGGACGAATTGATTTATCTCAAGCAGAGAGCATTTCCGATCTAGTTGGTGCAAAATCTCCTCAAGCGGCTCAAACAGCATTAGCTGGTTTGCAAGGAAAATTAGCCGATTCCATCCGTCAGTTACGCGCTAAATGTTTGGATATTGTCGCAGAAATTGAAGCAAGAATAGATTTTGAGGAAGATTTACCCCCCTTGGATGTTGAAGCAATAATCTCGGATGTTAAAAATGTTTTAGCAGAGATTGCTTTGTTATTAACAACTGCCGATAAAGGCGAACTGTTACGCACGGGTTTAAAAGTAGCTATTGTTGGTCGTCCGAATGTGGGAAAATCAAGTTTATTAAACGCTTGGAGTCGTAGCGATCGCGCGATCGTCACCGATTTACCGGGAACCACCCGCGATGTAGTTGAATCTCAGTTAGTTGTGGGTGGCATACCCGTACAAGTATTAGATACAGCAGGCATCCGCGATACAGAAGATCGAGTAGAAAAGATTGGTGTCGAACGTTCCCGCAATGCCGCACAAGCAGCAGATTTGGTATTATTTACCATCGATGCAACCACGGGATGGACGAAAGATGATGAAATTATTTACGAACAGGTAAAACATCGTCCTTTAATATTAGTAATTAATAAAATTGATTTAGTTGAAGAAGAATTAAATAAATCACTCCAATCCAAAATCCAAAACATTCTAAATATAGAATCTAAAATCTTCACAGCAGCAGCAAAAAACGAAGGAATTGAAGCATTAGAAACTGCGATTTTAGAACAGGTACAAATTGGTAATCTAGAAGCTTCCGATATGGATTTGGCAATCAATCAACGTCAAGCCGCTGCACTAATTCAAGCCAAAACATCTTTAGAACAAGTACAAATCACAATTGAAGAGGAATTACCTTTTGATTTTTGGACGATAGATTTACGCGGTGCAATCAACGCTTTAGGAGAAATTACTGGAGAAGAAGTTACTGAATCTGTGTTAGATAGAATTTTTAGTAAGTTTTGTATTGGGAAATGAATTGTAAATACTTTTGACTTTTGACGAACGCGCAGCAGTACTAGTTCTTATTGACACTTCCGCCTATCTCATGGATGGGATGTTTTTTTACTATTTATACAAGTCCTATTGATAAAATATCGGAGTTTTCTCTATAAAAATACTGATTTTATAGATTATTAGTATTTTTAAACACTACTGATTTTGAACTAAAGAAAACAAATATAACATCTATTTTTATACGGTCAAATATACCAAACAATTGTCAATTAATTTCATCACCTAAGTGCATAAGTCGATGAAATATGAAACTATTAACGAGAAGGGATGTTTTTTAAGCTTAATATCAGTTTAATAAAAACGTATTATTTAATATCAGTAAGTAAGCCTTTGTAAATGCGTGAGAAACAGAATTTCTAGCTGGGTGTGGTGATGTCAAATCGAATCGTAATGAATTACCAAGATTTTCAAATATTAGTTGATAAAAATCATCATATTCGCGCTTCTTCTGAACAAGGTGAGGTTTCGGGTGAATTGCACTGGCAAAATAACCAAATTAAACTGAGCTTACAATTAATCAACTCTGGACAAACAAATAGCGAATTGCTCAAAGCTTTAGGAAGTCAACTTTACCAAGCACTATTTCCCGATAAAATTAATGCTCGGTTCCACGCTACCATAGCAGCCGCACAAGCGAATCAAGAAAGCATCCGCTTGCGTTTAATATTTGAATCTCCCGAATTAGCTTCCTTACCCTGGGAATTTCTCTACGATGAAGATACTAATACCTTTTTAGGAAACAACACCGAAACTGTTGTCTCTCGTTATATTGATATTCCTTTACAAAAGCGGGATATTAAAGCAGCGAGTTTACCGCTCAAAGTTTTGTTAGTTATCTCAACTCCCACTGATTTAGCCACCTTAGACGCTGTTGGTGAAGAAAAACTAATTCGTGAAGCATTGGGGAAGCATATAGAAGCTGGTGAAATTGAGTTAGATATTTTACAAGCTGCTACTATCCAAAATATTAACCAAAAGCTGCGAGAAAAGCCTTATAATATCTTGCACTTTATCGGACATGGTGTATTTGAAAATAATCAAGGTTTCATTGCTCTTGTAGATAATAATGGTAAATCCAAGTTGTTGGATGATGAGAGTTTCGCCAATTTCTTCTTAGGAAATAGCAATATTGGTTTGGTGATTCTCAATTCCTGCCAAGGTGCAAAAGTCTCTTCAAATCAAGCTATGAGCGGCACAGCACCAAACTTAGTTCGTCGTGGAATTCCCGCAGTTGTAGCGATGCAATATACGATACTTGATTCTACTGCCAAACTTTTTACAGACGAATTTTACCGTACTCTAGCGCTAGGTTATCCGGTAGACGCAGCGATTCAATCAACCCGCAATGCGATTTCGATGGAAGTCGGATTAGATAAGCGGGATTTTGCTACACCAGTACTTTTTATGCGAGCAAAAGACGGAATTATTTTGGATGTTATCAACGAAAAATCTTTAGAATCACAATCGCAAAATCAAAAATCTATAATTAATAGTACTTTTATGCAGTCGTTGGAATATCCCGATGGTGCTGTACCGCTCGATTCTCCTTTTTATTTAGAAAGGGATGGTATTGAGTCTCTTTGTTATCAAACTTTAGAAAAACCTGCTGCCTTAATTCGGATTAAAGCACCAAAGTTAATGGGTAAAACTTCTTTAGCGAGACGGATTGTTGCTCAGGGAGAAAAGCTGAATTATCAAGCAGTGTATTTGGATTTGGGTGGTGTGAATAAGGAATTCATTACCAATTTGGATAAATTTCTCCGCTGGTTGTGTAGTAAAGTTTCTTTGGATCTTGAACTTGAAAATCAAGTCGATAGCGCTTGGAATACTTCATTTTTAGGTAGTAACGACAACTGTACGGCTTATTTTAAAAAGTACATCTTAAAACCAATAAATTCCCCTTTAGTATTAGTTTTAGATGAAGTCGATAGATTATTTCCCTATAGCGAAATAGTAGAAGATTTCTTCGGGATGTTGCGCTCTTGGCATGAAAAAGGTAAGATTTCTGAACTTTGGAAACGACTGCGGTTGGTGTTAGCTCATTCTACCGAAGTTTATATTCCCTTGGATTACCATCAATCACCTTTTAATGCTGGTGTTCCCATAGAATTACAAGAGTTTGATCGGCAGCAAGTAGAAGATTTAGCGACGAGACATGGTATCAATACCCAGGATAATCTGCTCCCAGAGTTAAGGAGAATGGTAGGAGGACATCCTTACTTGTTACGGTTGGCAATGTATGACATTGTAGCGGGAAAGACAACCTTAGAAGATTTATTGCGATCGGCAACAACAGAAGCTGGGATTTATCGCAATCACCTGCGTTATGTATTAGATATACTACGTTCAGCACCGGATTTAGTACAAGCTTTTAAACAAGTAGTTAACTCAACTGCGGGAGTGGAATTAGATTCTATGGAAATTTATAAATTACACAGTTTAGGATTAGTAATTCGTGAAAATAATCACGTTACACCAAGGTGTCAACTATATCGCGATTATTTTCGGAGGGTGTTGTAAGCAGTAACTATACTCCTGTCATTGCGAGGAGGTACGACGATAAAGCAAATAATACGGCTGACAACGCACTAGGAAAGTAACTATACTCCTGTCATTGCGAGGAGGTACGACGAAGCAATCGCAATAGTGTAAAAATAACGAAATCCCTGCGATTGCTTCGTTCCACTCGCAATGACATACCTTTAATGTTTTACGCTGACTTACCTAAGTAACTGTAACAATGACACCAACCAATTCCAACTTCTACCAAATAGGAGCCAGTCTCCCAGTTGATGCTCCCAGTTATGTAAAGCGGCAAGCAGACGAGGAATTTTACCAAAAGTTGCGGGCTGGTAAATTTTGTTACGTCTTAAATTCGCGACAAATGGGTAAGTCTAGTTTGCGGGTACAGACTATGCAGCGGTTACAAAAACAAGGAACTATCTGTGCTGCAATTGATTTGACGGGAATTGGGAATGTAACACAACAACAGTGGTATGGGGGAATTGTTTACAATTTATCAGAAAGCTGTCAGTTGGAAGATAAATTTGATTTTGATTGGCAGGAATGGTGGCAAAAACATCAAACTATTCTTTCACCAGTGCAATGTTTGAGTTTATTTATTGAAAAGGTTTTATTAGCAAAGATTCAGCAACCAATAGTCATTTTTGTGGATGAAATTGACAAGGTGTTGAGTCAAGATTTTTCATTAGATGATTTTTTTGCACTAATTCGGTTTTTTCAGAATCAACGGGTTGATAATCCCATCTTTCAACGATTAACTTTTGCTTTATTGGGAGTAGCGACTCCCGGTGATTTGATTGAGAATAAAACTCAAACTCCTTTTAATATTGGGGAAGCAATAGAATTACATGGTTTTAAATTTGATGAAGTTGAACCGTTAATTAAGGGGTTGCGAGAAAAGTGCGATCGCCCTCAAGTGATAATGACTGAAATTCTTGATTGGACGGGAGGACAACCATTTCTGACTCAAAAATTATGTAAATTCATGGTAGAAGAGTCAGCCGCTTCGCGGAAGTCAAAAGTCAAAAGTCAAAAGTCAAAAGTCGATGAAAATTATTCTGTTTTGGTAAGGGAGGTGGTAAATAAGCGGATTATTGAGAATTGGGAATCCCAGGATGATCCGGAACATTTACGAACTATCAGGGATAGAATTCTTTCCTCGGAGCAACGAGCGGGATATTTGTTGGAATTGTACCAGCAGATTCAACAACAGGGAGAAGTCGCTGCTAATAAGAATCTTGAATCTAGTGAATTAAGATTATCTGGTTTAGTTGTTCAAAGAGAAGGTAAGTTAAGAGTTTATAATCGAGTTTATCAACAGGTTTTTAATCAAAATTGGGTAGAAACTCAATTAAAGAATCTGCGTCCATATTCGGAAGCTTTTCGATTTTGGGTTGCATCTGGATATAGTGATGAATCTCGGCTTTTACAAGGAAAGGCTTTAGTAGATGCTGAGGAATGGGCTAAAGATAAGAATTTAGGTTATGAAGATAAACAATTTGTAGCAGCTAGTAGAGAGAAGGAAATAGCTGTTAGGAATAAAGAAGCGGAATTAGAAAGGGAGGGGAAGGATAGAGAAGCAGCGGAAAAGAGAAATTTGGTATTGAGTGAAGCAAATATTAAAGCGAAACGACGGATTCGGAATGGGACTGTTGTTTTAGTTTTGGCTTTGTTGGGAGCAGTGAGTTTAGGAGTATTTGCAGCAAGGGAAGGTTATAAGCTTGCTTCAGTAAAGAAAAATGTTGAAACTGTCCAATCACTATCTGAATTAGCCGGAGAGTTACGCAATGAAAATCTCACTGCTGAATCAGATGAAGCTTTAAGACAGGCTGGTTTATCCTTTAGAGTAAATGACCATAACCTGAAACAAGCCATGTTATTAGCTTCTATGTCGCAAGCTTATCAAAGTCTTGCAAATAAAGATGAAACTAAAGAACAAAAAGATAAAAATATTGGATATCAAAAAAAAGCCGAAAACAATTTAGCTGAAAGTCTGAAATATTTAAACAAACAAGGAAATAATACTACCTCTTCAGAAGGGTTACAAATAAAAGTTTTAGTCAAAGCTAATCAAGGAAAATTATTCGTTGAGAAATCTAAACAAAAAGCAATAAATGCTTATTCTGAAGCATTTTATATTTTGAAAAAGTATCCCACTGAAACTAATCCTTTTGTCAAGGATAAAATTCTTACAACAGAAGATATTGAATCAGTTCATCGAGAATTACTTAAGCTACAGTCATATCACGATCAAGAAGTTTGGAATTCTCTAAAAGAACACTTTTATGCCAAACTAGAAAACTTTTTGAAATCAAAAAATTGGAGTGTAGCTAACGGGGTTACAGACACACTTATGGATTTTATTGCTGATGGAGAAAGAGAAATATATCCCGAAGTCCGAAAATTTTATCCCGAAGTCCGAATAAAGGGCATATCTTACTTCTGCGAGGAATTGAAACAAATCGATAAATTATGGGTAAATAATTCCAGTGGCTATTTTGGTTTCAGCGTGCAAAAGAAAATTTTGGTTGAGACAGGAAACAAAATCGTGCCAGAAGGAAGTTCTGATATTGATAATTTGTTGGGTTTTGCTAGCATTAATAATTTGTTGCGTTTTGCTAGCGTAGTAGGATGGTACAATAACAAAAGAGAAGATGCAAGGTCAGGCTCAGAAGGCTGGGTGAGTTACGAAGATATTTTTTCAAGAGATTTAGGTAGAGAATCTAACCGAGAGACGATAAGGGGAAAATTACCCATACAGATGCAATCCAGTATCTATAGTGGAACCGATATTGGCATGGACCTTCCTTCTGACAGTGCCCTCTTTTTAGGCGAGCGGTATGAGGGCTTCAACAGAGTTTTGAGTAAAGGAAATGATGGGCAGTGGCCGTTGGCGAGCTTATTTGGTTTAAAGCATCTTTTCTCGCGTTGCGACTTGTAATATCTAACATATAACCGTTCCAGTTCTTTGTAAAGTTAGTAGGTTGGGTTTTGGTGTGGCTCAACCCAACCTACAAATTCTTGCTTTACCAGTGATAGGACTTTTCAGGTTTCGGTTTTGATTCGTAGTCAAGCATGGCATAAAATGGCATAAATTGCCATAATAAAGCGAAAGAGTCTCAGATAGTCATGAAAAGTATTAATATTTCTCTACCGGATACGATGCGTGCTTACATAGAGAAGCAGGTTGCAGGTGGTGGTTATAGTACTATTAGCGAATATTTCCGTGAGTTAGTGCGTCAAGACCAAAAACGTAAAGAGAAAGAACGTTTAGAGACTTTATTGCTAGAAGGATTAAATTCTGGAAGTGCAACACCATTAACTGAACAAGATTGGGATGATATTCGTCAAGTGGTGCGGTCAAAAGTTCAAGGGGATGAAGGTTTAAATACCAATGGGTAATGTTTATAAACATCCCCAAGTTATCCGTGACTTAATTGATTTAGCGACTTATATTGCTGCTGATAATATGGATGTTTCGGATAAATTTTTGGCTGCTGCTGAAGAAACTTTTAAGCAGTTAGCTCAAACTCCAAAAATGGGCAGGGTGCGCGAGTTTGATAATCCCAATTTAGCTAATGTTCGTCAACAACCAATTAAGGGTTTTAGAAATTATTTAGTCTTTTATCGGACAAGAGATACTGATATAGAAATTTTGAGAGTTCTACATGGTCGAAGAGATATTAATGCTATTTTAGATGAAGACTTAGGAGAAGAAAGTTAGCTAAAACTTGATTAAGTTTGTAGTTTGTAGTTTGTAGGTTGGGTTAGACACGAAAACCGATTTAACTTGTAACGAGAATTTATATTCATAGTGTCGTAACCCAACATTAGAGTTTTGGATAAGTAAGTCGGTACAAAATCGAGAAAAGATACGATGTTGGGTTACGGCGCTTTTTATAGATTATTAGTAAAAACCTTACCTTTTGATACGCCTAACCCAACCTACAAACTAACCACTAACAACTAATAACTAACTCTCAGTCTGCGCTACTGTAATAGTTGAAGTCTTATAAATAATTTCCCGTGCTGCACTGTAAATATCGAGGTGTATTTTTAAGTTTGGCTGTCTTATTCTCAACCTTAACGGGTTGTGCAAATGCTCCCTTTGCAAAAAATCTGGAGAAATCCCTACAAGCTGATTCTAGACTCGAAGATAACCCAGCTATTTTCAGTACGAAGCCAGTAAATGATAATCCCTCATCACCTGCAAAAAGCTTACCCGATGATTTCCCAAAAGAAATTCCGATATATCCCAACGCTCAATTACAGTCAGTTACCCCAAGTAGCGGTAATACAGGGAAAATATCCGCTCGCTGGACTAGTTCAGATCCCAGTAATTTTATAGCTGATTTTTATCGCAAAGAATTTAGATCGAATAAGTGGGAAGTTATAAAATCACCTGAAGATGGACAAGGAGATTTTGTTGCAGAGCGTAATAATTCAGAAATTAAAGTTGCTATCGAACCAAAAACTCTCACTAACCCACAACCAAACCAACCGCAAACAACTACTGAATTAGTAATCGAGTATTCACCTAGTACCACAGCGCAAACTACCCCAACTCCTTCAAACACAACAAATCCGGATTTTATTGGTCCCGTACAACCTGAGAATACAGCAACTCAAGCACAAAATACTTCGCAAACCAATTTTGAATCGCAGGAATTTGACGATTTAAACAAAGCACCTCAAGAATTACAACCATATATCCAGGATTTAGCAACATTAGGTGCTGTTACCGCTCCGACTAATACTGCAAAAACCAATAATCCTGCAAATCAATTTCAACCCAATACAAATATTACCCGTCGGGAATACGCTCGGTGGTTGGTTGCTGCAAATAACGCCATGCACGCCAACTCACAATCTAAGCAAATTCGCTTAGCGGGAGCCAGCAATAAAAGTGCTTTTAGCGACGTGAAAAATACAGATCCCGATTTTGCCGCAATTCAAGGATTAGCCGAAGCTGGATTAATTCCCAGTTCTTTATCTGGCGATTCCACACAAGTTTTATTTCGTCCAGATGCACCGTTAACCAGAGAACAAATGCTTTTGTGGAAAATTCCTCTTGATACCCGTCAAGGTTTACCTAATGCTTCCTTGGATGCAGTCAAACAAACTTGGGGTTTTCAAGATACAGCAAAAATCGACCCCAAAGTCTTACGAGCAGTGTTAGCAGATTATCAAAATGGCGAAAATTCAAACATTCGTAGAGTATTCGGCTACACAACATTATTTCAACCAAAAAAAGCTGTAACTCGCGCCGAAGCTGCTGCTGCTTTATGGTATTTCGGTACCGAAAGTGATGGAATCTCGGCTAAAGAAGCTTTGAAATTAAAGCAATAGCAAGTAATTGAAAATTTAAACTTTAATTACGTAACAACCGAATATTAAGCATTACAGAGGTTTTATCCAAGCCTCGTGATTTATGCAGTAAATATGAATATTTAACCATATCTTCATCAAAAAAATATTAATTGTAAAAACCTTGTAAGTATGTCATGTCTTAGTGACTATACGGTGATTTGTATGATATCAATACGTAAGCTACAAGTAAGTAAAATTAAATAGAAAGCCCTTTACAAATTCTTCCTTGACTAAGGGAATTTGCGTAATATCTAAAGGAATAAAATTAGTATGAAAAAAGCATTCGCAACGGCAGGATTTGTTCTCTTCTCATTTATGCTGCCTTGTAAAGCAATGGCTAGCAACTTTAGTCAATTCTACGTATTTGGCGATAGTCTCTCCGATACGGGTAATTTATTTAATGCTACAGGAGGTTTAGTAAGTCCTGAAACTGCAATTCCTCCCAATCCTCCTTATGCTCCAGGGCGTTTTTCAAATGGTGATATCTGGGTAGATTTTGTTGGAGATGAGATCGGATTAACTCCTACTACATTCATTCCACCACAAACAAGTATTCCTACAGATGGTGTTAACTTTGCTGTAAGTGGTTCTTCTTCTGGTTTAAATAATGCTTTAAATCCCGATTCAGGTTTACCAGGAGTTTTAGGGCAAGTTGGTTTATTTACTCAAAACTTACAGACAAATAATCAACAAGCAGATCCAAATGCATTTTATACAGTGTGGGGAGGTGCGAATGATTACTTATTTGGTGGCGTTACAGATCCCAATCAAACAGTTAGCAATCTATCGAATGCAATCGGAGGATTAACTCAAGTAGGTGCTAAAAATATCGCCGTATTTAACATACCGGATTTAGGTCAACTTCCATCTGCGTTACGCGAAGCGTCAACCCCTGGGGTTATCGCCTCAAACACTTCTGCTCAATTAACTCAACTTACCCAAAGTCATAACGCTTTATTAGAGCAAACTTTAGATGGTTTTGCTGGGAATTCAGATGTTAATATCATTCCTGTTGACGTTAATTCTTTATTTAATCAAGTAGTAGCCAATCCAGGAGAATTTGGTTTTAGCCAAGATCCAGCTAGTTCTTGTGTGGTAGGAGTTGTTGGTGATATTATAGATGACTGCCAAAACCCTCAAGGAATTGTTTTCTCTGAATCTATAGATCCCAACGAATTTATCTTCTTTGATACTTTCCATCCAAGTTCAAAAAGTCATCGTTTAGTAGCAGATGCAACGTTGAGTGCAATTAAACATGAAACTGTTCCCGAACCTTCTACCGTGTTAAGCACCTTAGCTTTTGGTGCAATAGGTACGATAGGAGTATTAAAGCGCAAACGCAAAAGCAAAGTTCGTTAATAAAAGTTTGTAGTAAGGACTAAAGTCCTCGGCTTTAGGACTAAAGTCACTACTACGAATCATAAGTTAAATTAAATTCAGTGTCTAAACCAAACTACAATTACAAGTTAATATGAGAATTATAAATTAATAATGTCGGATTACGAGCAATTATTTAAAACTATTGAAGAATTAGTCATGCATCATTCTCCTAGTGGTGCAGAAACTGAAATTAACCAATATTTAATGCAGCGATTTACAGGTTTAGGAGTTGAAGTATGGCAAGATAGAGCCGATAATATTATTGCCAAAATTCCCGGAAAAAGTTCCGAATATCCGATCACAATTACCGCTCACAAAGATGAAATTGGCGCAATCGTTAAAACTATTGGCGAAGCAGGTAGAGTCGAAGTTCGTAAGTTAGGAGGTGCTTATCCCTGGGTTTACGGTGAAGGTGTAGTGGATTTATTAGGAGATAAAGAAACTATTCACGGTGTTCTCAGTTTCGGTTCCCGTCACGTATCCCACGAATCGCCACAAAAAGTTTTTCAGCAAGATGTTGCAGTCAAATGGGAAGATGCTTGGATTGAAACTAAGTGTAGCACCTTAGAATTAGAAAATGCTGGTATTCGTCCTGGAACAAGAATGGTTATAAGTAAGCACCGCAAGCATCCCATTCGTTTAAAAGATCATATTGCCAGCTACACATTAGATAATAAAGCTTCGGTAACTATATTATTAGCTTTAGCAGAAAAGATAAAACAACCAGCAGTAGACGTATATTTAGTAGCTTCCGCAAAAGAAGAAGTAGGAGCAATCGGAGCGCTTTATTTCTCTCAAAATCAGCGATTAGATGTAATGATCGCTTTAGAAATTTGTCCGCTTTCTCCCGAATACCCGATAGAAGATAGTGAAAACCCGGTAATACTTTCTCAAGATAGCTACGGAATTTACGATGAAAACCTTAACAGACAACTGCGTGATTGTGCGGAAAAAATAGATATGCCGGTACAATTAGCAACATTGAGCCAGTTCGGCAGCGACGCTTCAATTGCCATGAAATTCGGTCATGTACCCCGTGGTGCCTGTTTAAGCTTTCCGACTCAAAACACGCATGGTTATGAAATTGCACATTTAGGCGCGATCGCCAACTGTATCGATTTATTGAAAGAGTTTTGCGAAACTGAATTTGAGTAAGTCCTGTAGTGGATAGTAGATAGTGGATAGTTGAAAATTTTGGACTAACAACTAATAGTCCGCCACATTAAATATGATGGGTAATAAATACATTCGTAGTGCTGCCTTCCGCACAGTAAGGTGAACGCGTAGCGTGTCCTCTTAGGACAGCTTCTAGCTCGCTGGTGGCTTCTAGCGAGCGAGACGCTCGCACTACCCAAACCTGTCAAAACTTTTGACGGGTAAAAAGGTTCGTAGTAAGGGCATCGGTTCCCCCTAAATCCGGAGGCGAAGACAGCGCTTACTACGAACCTGTCAGAATTAATGAAGGACTACTAACCACTAATTAAGTAACGATGTATTAACGCTCCGAGCTTCACACCTACAATTACTTACAATAAGTCCAGTGTAAATAAAAATATTTCTTATATGTTAAAAAGTGTTGCTGAAGTAATGACCCGCGATCCCTTAACAGTAAAGCCCGAAACACCTTTACGTGAAGCGATAAAAATTCTGGCAGAAAAACGGATTAGCGGCTTACCTGTTGTAGATGATGCTGGTAAGTTAATCGGCGTTATTTCGGAAACAGACTTAATGTGGCAGCAAGCTGGTGTTACCCCACCGGCATACTTTATGATTTTTGATAGCGTTATTTACTTAAAAAATCCTGTCGAATACGATCGCGAGTTACACAAGGCTTTAGGACAAACAGTTGGGGAAGTAATGAATCAAAAACCTATAACTATTTCACCCGACAAACCTTTGAGAGAAGCCGCGAAAATAATGCGCGATCGCAAAATTCACCGTCTTCCAGTTCTCGATGATTCCGAGCAGATAGTTGGTATTCTGTCATTGAGTGACATTATTCGCGATATGGCGAAATCTCAAAGTTAGGAATATGGATAGTAGTTAGTGGATAATAGATAGTTGAAAAATGAACAACTAACAACTAAAAGCTAAAAACTAATAATTTAATAATAGAGAATAATTAATATGAGTATTACTCCCGATTCCGTGAAAAAACAGCTAGAAAGCGAAGATTTAGGCGATCGCTTGCGGGGAGTTAATGAAATTCGGGAATTAGAACCAGCAATTGGTTTCGAGCTAATTCAAAGTGCGATTAAAGATGAAAATGCTCGCGTGCGATATTCTGCTGTAAGTCAGTTCGATACTTTGGGTACGCAAGATTTAGATAAATCTCTCAATTTATTACGGGGATTGCTTCAAGATCCAGAAGCTGATGTAAAAGCAGCAGCAGCAGACTGTTTGGGAGGTTTGAAGTTAGTAGCCGCTTTTGACGATTTGCAACAACTTTATCAATCTACGAGTGATTGGATTATCAAATTAAGCGTGATTGCAGCCTTGGGTGAGTTGGGAGAGCCGCGAGGTTTTGAAATGCTCAAGCAAGCGCTTTCTGAAGATAACGATTTGGTAAAAACTGCTGCTATTAGTTCTATGGGAGAGTTAGGAAACACCGAAGCAGTATCAATTTTAGCTCCCTATGCTTCAGATTCTGATTGGCAAATCCGTTATAGAGTGGCTCAAGCTTTGAATCGCTTAGGTACTCCAGAAACTAAACCTATTTTAGAAAATTTAGCGAACGATGAAGTTGAAGCAGTTGCTGAAGTTGCGAAAAAAAGTCAGGGTTAGTTAATAGTGGTTAGTCGATAGTAGTTAATCGAAAAATTTACAATTAACAAAAGCAGAAAAAATAAGTAAAATTGGGATACGCCCGCACGCAATACCTACGGTACGCAACGCTAGCCGCGTGAATGGGAATTTTGTTAGCACATTGTTTTTTACGCCAGTTAAACGCTAACAACTAACAACTAACAACTAACAACTAACCACTAACAACTAACCACTAACAACTAACAACTAACAACTAACTTTCCTTTGATTTTAAATATTGACGCAAACTAAATAAACTTGCTGTTTGACCTAAAGAAAGCGGTAAAAGAGATATGCCTTCCAAACGAGACTGCACCCAACCTTCTCCCCAATACCATTCATGGAACCCGTCAATTCCTTGACTCAGTAGCAAGCGCAAGCTGTTAGGACTCGCTGTTTCTACTTGATGATGAATTGATAAGGGTCCTATACGAGTGGTAAACTCGAATCCAGAATGCAGTTCTTCTGGCATTCCAGAGGGAAATTTACCACTAGGCAACCATTTTCCTAATTCCATTGGATGCAACAGACTGTCACTAATTAACTTTTGCGATGCATCAATTTCTATCCGCAGCTGACTTTTTTGAAAACTACCGAGCATTTTTTTTCCTTTAAGGTTTAGCGGTTACTCGACTTGGGCATACCCCAAGACGGTACAGCTTCACAAAATTATTTGAATTCTTAATATAGTATGGCAAATACAAACATATCCCGGCGCGAAAACTTGCAAGCATGAAAAAACAATTACCATGTCGCCCAATCGAGTTTTGTTTTGTATTTGATGCGCGTTCTGGTAATATCCAATCCTATTAAAACAAACATCTTACAATAGAGAAAGTTTGTATATTAAGAAATGTAAGGTTAATCAATGGCGGATCAGTTAATTCGCGCCACAGCAGCGGACGGTGGAATTCGTGCAGTAGGTGCTATTACTACAAAATTGACCGCAGTTGCACGAGAACGTCACAAACTTTCTTATGTAGCAACGGCGGCGTTAGGTCGGACGATGACGGCAGGTTTATTGATGGCTTCAGGAATGAAGCGCCCCGGTTCAAGAGTCAATGTCCGAATTAAAGGTGATGGACCTTTAGGTGGTATCTTAGTCGATGCTGGATTAGATGGAACTGTACGCGGCTATGTGGGAAATCCAAATGTTGAATTGCCTCCCAATGCTCAAGGCAAATTAGATGTTGGGGGTGCAGTTGGAAAAGGATTTTTATACGTAGTCCGCGATGTCGGTTACGGCTACCCTTATTCGAGTACGGTAGAACTTGTTTCTGGCGAAGTAGGAGAGGATATAGCTCATTATTTAGCAACTTCCGAGCAAACACCCTCGGCTGTAGTTTTAGGCGTATTTGTAGGAGCGCAAGGAGTAACGGCAGCAGGAGGGTTATTAATACAGGTTTTACCTAAAGCTGCTAGAGATGAGGCTTTAGTAGAAAACTTGGAATCGCGAGTAGCAGCCCTTCAAGGATTTACACCTCTGCTACAAGCTGGAAAAAATCTTACAGAAATCTTACAGGATATATTAGGAGACATGGGGCTTCATATATTTCCAGAAACCCAGATCCTACGGTTTAATTGTAGCTGCTCTTTTGAGAGAATGTTAGGAGCCTTAAAAATTTTGGGAGAAGCCGAACTGCAAGATATGATTGCTAAAGATGACGGTGCCGAAGCTATTTGTGAATTTTGTGGCGAGGTATACCTTGCCAATAGCGAACAATTAGCCCAGCTAATTGCCGATTTACAAGCAGAATCTTCTGTTCCCGGATAAACGTATAAAATAATACTGATAAACGAGAGGAAGTAATGGTATCTGTGGAGATATTATGGTGTAAAGGTAGCTTTTTGTATAGCTCAAAAGTTACTATAGCAAAACCACGCTTCCTCAAGTCAACGAACCCCTGTTAATATAATTTTGGTGTGAGAGATGGCAGAACGGGATATTCCAGAGGGCTGGTCATCAGCTAGAAGAACGCAGTCAGATGATATGACTCGATTATTCAAAACGGAACAATCCGAAGACCGTAAGTATGGTGTCCCGGCTACTGGTTCTAGCTCTAAGTCAGTGTCAAGCAAAAACAAAAGTAATTCAAAAAAATTGACTTTAAAAAGTCTTTCAGAAGAAATTCCGGCAACTGGTAGTTCTGGAAAATTACCGCGCTGGCTTACAAGCTGGGTTTTATGGGCATTTTTGCTAGCGTTCATACCCGGTACGGTAGGATTTATGGCAATGGGGATTCTTTTAAAGTTGCCCTCAGCACCGAACTGCCCTTCTATTTTTTGGCCTTTGGCTAGCGCTTCGGTACGGATTCACTGTGCTGAGTTGGCAGCTTCTAAGGACACGGTAAAAGATTTGCTGCAAGCGATTGATTTGGTCAAGAAATTGCCGCAGAATCATCCATTGCGTTCGGAAATTGACCGTTATGTGGAAGATTGGTCCCGTAGTATATTGCAGTTAGCCGATGAGAGTTTCCAAGCGGGTAGATTAGAGGAAGCGATTGAAATTGCTCGTAAGATACCCTCCAATGTTTCTGCTTCTAAATTAGTAGAAGACCAAATTGACAGTTGGAAATTAACTTGGTCAAAAGCTAGTGATATTTACAAAGAAGCAGAAGGCGAAATGCGCGAACAGCGTTGGCAATCTGCTTTTATGCAGTCGGCGAAATTGCTACGTTTAAATAATAGATTTTGGGCTAGTACCAAGTACGAAGAGTTAAATAACCTGATTATTACCGCCAGGGAAGATGGCGAGAAATTAGCCGAAGCTGAAAGTTTAGCCAAGAGTAGAAATGTAGATAAAATACTTAGAGCGATTAAACTGGCGCAATCGATCGCAAAAAACAGCTATGTTTATCAGAAAGCTCAAGAAGCAATTCCAGAATTTGGACTAAATATCCTTGAATTGGCAGAAAATAAATTAAAGCAAAGGGATGCTGAGGAAGCTATCTACATTGCTCAAAAAATTCCGCCGATTTCTGGAGTAGAAGCAGAAAAAACAGATTTCATATCTTTAGCTGAAGCGCAAAGAAATGCTTGGACTGGAACAATTTCTGGTTTAGAAGCTGCGATCGCTTCCGCACAGCAAATTGACTTAAATCGACCAATTTATCAAAGAGCGCAGAAACTGATTGCTAGTTGGCAATTGGAAATAGAAGATATTTCTCGTTTGGAAAGAGCGCGAACCCTTGCTTCTCAAGGTTCAATCGGCGATTTATCTGCTGCAATTGCTGAAGCAAAACTGATTCCCAAAAATAACCCCCGCGCTACTGAAGCCAGAAAAGAAATTAATTCTTGGGCAAATCAAATACAGGTAATTGAAGATAGACCGTTTTTAGAACGGGCAGAAGAACTGGCACTATTTGGAGATACCGCTTCATTACGAGCGGCGATCGCCGAAGCAAAGCGAATTGGTCGCGGACGTTCTTTGTATCGAGAAGCACGGAAAAAAATAGCCGGTTGGAGTACCAAAGTTCAGCGAATAGAAGACCAGCCTTACTTAGACCAAGCTCGCGCCCTTGCACGTAGCGGTGATTTACCATCTGCAATTAGCACCGCGAAACAAATTGAATCCGGAAGAGTACTGTCGGGGCAAGCCCAAAGAGATATAAATGAATGGCAATCAGAAGTTGCGGCTAGAGACAATTGGAGGAAAGCGCGAGAAGTCGCATTAGGTGGGACTCCAAACGCCTTGTCACAAGCAATTAATCTGGCGCGGCGCGTACCTAGAGATACCCCATTACGTTCCGATGCCAGAATTGCGATGGATCGGTGGAGTCAGCAAATATTTGATATAGCTCGCACCCAAAGTCAATCCGATATTATTCGCGCCATTGAAACAGCTAAATTAGTTCCCAAAGGTACGCAAGCTTACAATGCAGCGCAAGAACAGATCGGCGCTTGGCGCGATTTCCTCAATCCACCACAACCAGAACCACAACCAGAACCACAAATAGTTGAGCCATCATTCTCCGAACCCCAACCAGCAGATGGTAATACTTTGTAATTAGTTAGCAGTTATCAGTGAGCAGTGAGCAGTTATCAGTGAGCAGTGAGCAGTTAGTAGTTATCAGATAAGAACGTTTGTTCTACAATTAATTTAAATTACAGATGATGCCTCCTTTCTTAGGAGGTTTTTTGCTATTTACATGGCGTAATTCTGGAGGTTTTGAATAGTGCATCAATCCTTTGATGATGGAAGAAAAGTGGCGGTTTCTCTCACCGCTCGCTACTTTTACCCAATATAGTGAAACCCAATTCGGGTGTTGAGTTATGTCCTTCGCTCTACCCAACCTACAATTACTTTTAACTGTTCACTGTTCACTGTTCACTGTTAACTCTCAATCTGTCTTACCACCGTCAAAGCTGAATAACTTACTCCCGCAGTACCTTCACCGGGATGGGTTGAATCACCTACCAGCCACAAATTATCTATCGGTGTACGATTGGCAAAACCAAAAGGACCGAAAGTTGGGACTCTTTGCCCTATACCGCCGACAATACCTTTATCTCTAGCGGTAAAAGTGTAAAAAGTTCGCGGTGTTGCTGCTTCTACATGAACAATGGTTTCTGGTTTTAAATAGAAAAATTTCTCAAGATGAGATATGGCTTCTTGTGTAAACTGCTGTTTTAAATCATCGTATTTTTCAATATCCCACCATCTATCTGCATCTACGAAAGAAGAAGCAATAATAGTAGCTTTACCCGCAGGCGCACGCCCATCGTTAGGACGACTTACGGAAACAAATAGGGAATTATTTTCACCGATCGGACCGTTTGCATTATAAAGAAACTGTAGATGTGGCGGGCATTCGAGAGGAATCGCGCTTTCATCAACGCCCAAATAAATTACAAACGCACCGGATGAAGGAGGTAATTTTTCAACTCGCTTTTTATAACCTTTAGGAGCTTTTTCGCCAAGTAATTGCATCAAATTTTGAACTGTAACATTAGCAACTACGTGGTCTGCCGATTCAGTCCAGGTTTCCCCGGTTTTCTGGTTACGAATAACTACTGCTTTAACTTTATTATTCTCTACCTCGATTTGTTCTACCGTATGACGCATCAATAACTTACCGCCATCCCTTTTTAAAGATTGTACAAGGCGATCGCTCAATACCTGCATACTTCCTTCCAGGTGGTACAATCCTTGCGGTTCCTGGGATACGCTCAATGCAGTTGCCGCATACAGTAACGCCGTTTCCTCTGCATTTACCTGGGAATACAGCTTTAACTGTAAATCTAAAAACGTTCTTAGACGTGTATTATTTCCTTGTCCGGTGAAACGTAAAGCATCTCCGACGGTAGATAAAGTATAGGGAACCGTAACTAAAGTATCCGGACGCACGGCGGTAGTTAATTGTAGTAAATCCCACCAGCTACGTGGTGGTAATACGGGGTCGCGTGCCTGAAATTTCCAGCTTGCTTTGAATAAAGTTGATAGCAGATTCCAAAAAGGTTCGCTACCGGGGAACTGTCGCGATCGCTCTTCTTGCCATTTCTGCGGGTTGCGCCAAACGTTAATAGGAGTAGTTTCTCCGGGTAAGTATACCGCACAAGCAGGGTCGCAAGGTGTAGCTCGTGGTAGTTCTATTTCTAACTCAGAGAAAATACGGTGATGAATTCCTCCCGGCTCCAAACCCGCTACCTGAGTTGCACCCACGTCAAAAGTAAAACCCTTGCGTTTGAAAGTAGAAGCACAACCTCCCGGTACGAGAGCTTGGTCTAAAATTAATACTTCGTAACCTTTTTTTGCTAATAAAGCGCCAGCGGTAAGTCCGCCAATTCCAGCGCCGACAACTACTACACGGGAGTTTCCCGAACCATTTGACATTGATGTTTAGTTTAGTTTTCTTAATATATATATTTATTATTTTATAGCTTTTGGGTTGTTGTGGGTGTTGGGGATAATTATAAGAACGGCAGGGTAAAACAAATATTTTGCGAAATTCAACGAGGTATGGAGACGTAGCAATGCTACGTCTCTACATGCATTTTTAACCAATTAAAAACTTCCTCTGCTGTTAACTCAATATCAATGCCATCCAAAACAGTTAATTTATCGCTACCTTGAAATAATTTAGGTTCTCGATCGCGTAGAAAAATTAAGATAGATTTATCATCGGGGTCAACTAACCATCCTTGACAACCATGTCGCAAACAGTGAAGAATATTTCCCGTAACTCGATTAGAACTTTGTTCTGGGGATAAAATTTCTATCGTCCAATCTGGAGCAACAAGCACATCATCGTTAGGTTCTCCTTCTTCATCGAATTCAATCCGATTCCAACAAAGAATTGCGACATCAGGCACAATCGAACGTCCTCCAAAAGTGCATCGCAACTCTGGAAATGCATAAGCTATCTGCTTCTCTTCAGTAACATTATTAATATTGGTAGTAAACTTTGCCTGAAGTCTGGAGTGGCGAGTTTTTGGCATGGGTTTTTGAATAATTTTACCGTTGATATATTCGCGTTTCTGGCTCTGTTTCTGGAAGCTTGAGAAATTCTTCTAAAGTGATTTTTGAAAATGTCTTTACCATTTAAAGTTTCTTCCGATAAATAAAATTAAATAATTCTAGTGTTTTATCTTTTTATGATACGTGCATTCTACTCATTTTTCTATGATTATAAAATGTTAATAAAAAGATGAAAGCTCGATCGTGAATAAAGCGGGCATCTTACCCGTACTACAAAAAACGATCGTATGACACGTTTATGATGCTCCACAATAATTATTGGTAATCTTACTTCAAACACAACCTTAATAAAAAGATGGACAAATATTACTATTGCCTTGTTGCGTAACAATACAACCAGCGTATTTTCCTACAGGTTGATTTGATGTATAAACTAGCAATGCTTCTGAATTTGCTACGTCTGCGTGTTTAATCAGTAAACTACCATCTATAAATCCAATTTGTTTAATGTTTCGGAGAGGATAGGTAGAAAATCTGTCGTTAATTTGGATGTTTCCGGGAACTGGCACTCGATGAACAATATAATTATTCCAATTAGGTTTGGGTTGTAGGATAAATACTGCACTTATATTTTGCCCAAAGCAATCTTGAAGTAATACACCAACAGCTAAATTACCAGTTTGTTTATCTAGCTTGACTGCTTGTGGAAAAATTCTTTTACCAGATAAAGTTTGGCGTTTGACTTGTTCTCCTTCACAAGTTAATGAGTTTAAAATTCGGGCTTTCAAACTATTTGCTTTGATGGTTTGAATTCTCTTTCCGTGGTAAATTCTCAGTTGAGTCCCATTTCTAATTACACTTACTTTGGTCGGGCTGCGATTCTCTGTTTTTATAGGAGTGGATGGGATTAATTGAGCCGTGGCTGAAGTTGCTATTGATAAACTTGCGATCGCAGCAATAATAGATAAAAATTTCATTTTTATTTTGGTTTAATAATCAAGTTGTGGTGATATTTACCCTGAATAAAAACCAAATTCCAGATATGGTATAGTTTCTAAAACAATTTTTACAAACCCTAATTTAGTATAAGAGCTAAATAACTAATAATTAATTCATTTTAAGAAGTCTTTAAATAGAATTTAAATCAATACATAATTTAATCAATTTAATTTACCTTTACAAAGGCATATGAATATATAAATTATCAAAATTTATTTATATCGCCGGGTATTTTGTCTGTGACTTTACACAATTATGAGATAAAATTCGATTTACCGGAACTTAGTCTGTAAAATCTCGAAGTAAAGCATTATTTTCGGTATTCAAATAAGTTCTAGTTATGATAAAGGAGTAAGACGCTTTTATTCAAAACTACCAATGTCCTCAACTCTGCTAAAATTTCCTCGTCTAAATGCCCCCAAGCTACGACACTTACCTAACGGTTTGACAATAGTAGCAGAGCAAATGCCAGTGGAAGCGATCAACCTCAATTTATGGGTTAACGTGGGTTCGGCTGCGGAAAGTGATGCTATTAACGGGATGGCTCACTTTTTAGAGCATATGATTTTTAAAGGAACTAAGCGACTGGCAAGCGGAGAGTTTGAGCGTAGAATTGAAGAGCGTGGTGCCGTTACAAATGCCGCGACTAGCCAAGATTATACTCATTACTACCTAACTACTGCTCCGAAGGATTTTGCTAAACTCGCACCTCTGCAAGTAGATGTGGTAATGAATCCAAGATTCCCCTCGGATGCTTTTGAGAGGGAACGTTTGGTGGTGCTTGAAGAAATAAGGCGTAGTGAAGATAATCCCCAACGTCGTACTTTTACAAAGGTGATGGAAACTGCTTTTGAAAAGTTACCATATCGTCGTCCGGTATTGGGACCAGAAGAAGTAATTTCTCAATTCCAAGTGCAGCAAATGCGCTCTTTTCATGCTCAACAGTATCAACCAAAGTCAATTACCGCTGTTGCTGTAGGTAATTTACCTGAAGAAGAGTTGATTGATATTATCGCGCAGAGCTTTGACAATGTTGAGATGCGAGATATAGGTAATATAGAAACCCAAGATATCGCCTCTTTAAAGCCAGAACCAGCATTTACAGAAATTGTGCGTGGGGAATATGTTGACGAAGGCCTTCAGCAAGCAAGATTAATTATGCTTTGGCGAGTTCCTGGGTTAATGCAGCTAAGTCAAACTTATGCGCTGGATGTACTTTCAGCTATTTTAGGACACGGACGCACATCCCGATTGTGGCGCGATTTACGCGAAGATCGCGAGCTGGTTAACTATATATCTGTAAGCAATATGACCAATCAGCTACAGGGTACTTTTTACATTGCGGCTCATTGTGAGGTAGAAAATTTAGCTGCTGTAGAATCAGCAATAGTTGAACATATTCGTAAAATCCAAACAGAAATAGAAGAATCGGAAATCAACCGAGTTCGCAAACGTGTAGCCAACAGGTTTATTTTTGCAAATGAAAATCTAGCGATCGCGCTAATTTATACGGTTATTATCAAACTTTAATCGGCGATTTGGAACCAGCTTTTGATTTCCCTTATCATATCCAAGCCCAAGATGCAGATACTTTGATGCAAGCTGCACAAACATATCTTTCCACCGATGCTTATGGGGTGGTGGTGATGAAACCCAACTGATTTTGGATTTTAAATTTTAGATTTTGGATTGATATCATGTCCGCTTAAACATTTATCATGTCTATGGGGATTGGTAATTGGTAATGGTTAATAAACATTATTTCATCCCTACTCATATAGTAAGTAATTAGCCCTCGCCTAATATGAGGCATAGCAAGCGATCGGTTGATAAATTCTAATCCAAAATCCAAAATCTAAAATCTAAAATCCAATGATGTGGACTGAAATTGACGCGGTTATTAGCCAAGCTACTGGCGAACAATTCCAAACCCAGCAACGACGAAGTGTTTCGGGTGGGTGCATTAATCAAGGTTATTCTTTAAGTGATGGTGCGCGGACTTATTTTATTAAGTTAAATCAAGCTTCTCAAGTGGCAATGTTTGAAGCGGAAGCTTTGGGTTTACAACAAATGTACGATACAGCTACCATCCGCGTTCCCAAACCCATCTGTTCGGGTACTGTGGGGAATTCCTGCTATATCATTTTAGAGTGGCTGTTCATGGGTAGGGGTAATAATAAATCCTCGGAAGAGATGGGGCGGAAATTAGCAGAAATGCATAAAAAATCTTCTAATAAAAGGTTTGGTTGGGATATAAATAATACTATTGGTTCCACTCCGCAAATTAATACTTGGACGGAAGATTGGGTAGAATTTTTTAGTAAACATCGTTTGGGATATCAGTTTGAGTTAGGCAAGCGTCGGGGTGGTAGTTTTGGGCAAGCTGAAAAGTTACTGAGTGCGATTCCAGAGTTACTATCAGGACATCAAGTGCAGCCTTCTTTAGTACACGGCGATTTATGGGGAGGAAACGCTGGGTTTACGGCAGATGGGGAACCTGTAATTTTCGATCCCGCAACTTATTATGGCGATCGCGAGGTTGATATTGCAATGACGGAAGTTTTTGGCGGTTTCCCGGCGAGTTTTTATCAAGGTTACAACGAGGTGTTTCCGTTAGATGATGGATATGAGCAACGTAAAACTTTGTATAATCTTTATCACATTTTGAATCATTTCAATTTGTTTGGCGGTGGGTATGGTTCTCAAGCAAATGGGATGGTTTCGCGGATTTTGCGGGGGTAAAAAGAGGAAATATTGTATCATTCACATCTTACATCTTTGTCATAAACCCGGTATATTTCATCAAAAGATGATTTTTTCGTCGTGTAATAACCATATTTGGAGTTTATTTAGGCAAGTTGCTCGTGGTGTAAGATGTCATTTTTAGTAGAATAGGCGTTATCAAATCTTCAAACCTTTAGTTTTATACGTATATTTAATTAGTAATCGTAAATGTAAAGCAAAAATCAATTGACATACCGTTTATTTACGGGTTAAGCTTAGTATCTGAATTAACATAGAATTCAAGTTGTAATCTATTTTTGTATTAACTTTTTTGTAAATTAACTAAATCATTTGTACTAAATGTAGTAATATTCGTGTCTGCATTAATGTTTATATCTAAATTAAGTTGAACAAAATTAATCATTTTCTTCCACTATTTTTTGCGAACAAAGATTAACTTTTATAAAAACAAAAGAGAATATTAAAAAAACATCGAAATAATTTAGAAGACTTATAGTATTTAAAGTTTCTATTAAAAATGTTAAGGATTTATAACTAGTTTTTTATTTTGAAGTTATCTTTTGCTTATAATCAGGAAGTGTATTAAAATCTGGGCTTGGAAGATCTAATCCGTATAAATATACGAGCAAAGAATACCAACTCGATGGAGTTTATGAGCCAGTTTTAAATGAGTGCTAAGCATATATATTGCCTACCGCTGGCTGAATGACTCTTGACTTTTTTTTTCCAGTACCACTAAGTTACATACATAGAATCTTATAGATAATGCATCAAACAGGCACCTATGTTTCTAATGGATAAAAACCAAAACTCTCAGCCGCCTTTAGTTTTAGTAGTAGAAGATAACGAGGATAATTTACTGTTAATAAGCTACATACTTGAATCGCTCGGTTGTAGACTTATTACTCAGACAGATGGAGAATCAGCAGTAGTTTTAGCGAAAGAACATCATCCAGATTTAATACTGCTTGATATTATTTTGCCCAAAGTTAATGGTATTAACATTTTGCGTTCTTTAAGAGAAGAACCTTTAACTCGCGATATTCCAGCAATCGCACTAACAGCTTTGGCTACCAAGGAAAATCGCGGAGATATTATCAGGGCAGGATTTAACAATTATTTGATCAAACCTTATTTGATTGAAGAATTAGAAAAAATGGTAAGTATTCATATCGATCAAAAAGTAAATTGTTCTAGTTACGCTTTAGGTAAATAAATATTTTTTGATTTGATTTTTTTTTACAACTATTTCATCGATTGGGTAGCAAAACTGTAAACAAACTACCTTTACCAAGTTCGGAAGAAAACTCGATTTTTCCATCATGTGTTTCTAGAATCCGATCGGATAGATGAAGTCCTAAACCGCTACCAGAACGTTTATTTTTACCTTGACGAAAGCGTTCAAATATACTGTTTTTATCTTCTTTTGCGATGCCATACCCGGTATCTTCAACTTCTAATTTTACCCAGTCTTGACCTGTATCCGATGTTAATTCTGATAAACGTACTTTTATCCCACCTTCATCGGTGAACTTAATCGCATTTCCAATCAAGTTACTGACAACCCGTCGTAATTCTAATCGATCGCCATTAACTGTAAAAACATCTTCGCCTTGTTGGGAATTATGCTCAAATTCAAGGCTTAAATCTCTTTCTTGTATTAAAGGAGTTAATTCTTGAATTACTTCCTCAACTATATTCCGCATATTGCAGCTTTCAAAATTCATGGTTTTTTTACCTGCTTCAAAGCGCGACACTTCTAACAGAGTATTTACCATTTCCAATAAGTTATTATTACTACGAACCATTGCGGCGATCGCCTTTTTCATCTCTGGGGAGATTTTGCAGAATGTTTCTTGTAAAAAAAGGTTTAACATTCTATCCCCAGCTACCAAAGGAGTTCGTAAATCGTGAGTTAAACGTGAAACAAAATCTTCGCGCTGACGCTCCATTTTTTTCTGTGCGTCGATGCTGTGCTTGAGACGCAAAAGACTGCGTACTCTGGCAAGCAATTCATCGGTATCAAAAGGTTTGCGGATAAAATCATTTGCACCTGCATCTAAACCTTCAACAACGCTAGCATCATCAAAGGCTGTAACTAATAATATGGGAATGTAATCATAATTTGGATTACTACGGATGCGCCGGGTAACTTCAAATCCATCCATTTCCGGCATCATAACATCCAAGAGTATCAAACTCGGTGGTAGTTGCTCAACTTCTGCTAATGCTGTTTCACCATCTGTCACTAACTTAATTTCATACCCCTCACTTTCTAAAAGCGCCTGCACTAAAAAAAGATTGTCAGGCATATCATCAACCGCTAATATACGGTCTTTTATCTGTGAATCTTGAGGTGACATAATAATTTTGACAAAAATTAACGGGATTAACGGAAAAACTATCTATAAGCCCTGCTTTTTAGAATGCAGTTCTCGTCTATAATCTCCTTGCTTCTTATTATTTACAAGTTTTTTAGACGGAGCATAATTAGTTTCGGCATCATCTGTATCTAGAACAGATAAAACTTGCCGTGGTAATTCTATACGAAATAGCGAACCTTTTCCTAATTCGCTTTCAACAGTAATCTTACCACCCATTTTATTTACCAGCGCCTGAACTATAGGTAAACCTAAACCCGTACCCCCAAACTTACGATTGGTACCTTGATCGAGTTGCCTAAAAGGTTCAAAAATATCCTGTATATTATCGGCAGCAATACCAATTCCCGTATCTTCAACTGCTAATTCTATACGATTGTGAGTTAATTCTTTAATTTTTAGCTGAATACTTCCATTCCGCGTAAACTTAACCGCGTTTGAAAGTAGCTTATTTAAAATTTGTCGCACGCGCAGCGAGTCATTATATAAGGTAGGATTCTGTAACTCAATATCAACCTTTACAGTCAGCTTTTTCGCTTCTGCTAAAGAACGTATTTCCGCAACAGTAACATTTACCAGTTGGGTTAAATCGAATATCCCTGGTTTTAAATCTAAATTTCCCGCTTGTAACTTAGAAAAATCCAAAACTTCATTTACCAACATCAATAAATTCTTACCATTATTAAGGATACGTTCTACCATATCTTTTTGCTGGCTTGAAATTATACCGCACTTTGGGCGCAATAATAACTGGGAAAACCCAATAATCGCATTCATCGGAGTCCGCAATTCGTGAGATATGGTTGCTAAAAATTGCGACTTTAACCGTAATACTTCAATCAACTTAATATTTTGTGAATCTATTTGTTGTTGCTGTTGCTCAATTGTTTGGTTTTTAGACAGGAGTAATTTCTTATTCTCTTTTAACTGTTGATTAGCTACGTTTAATTGTGCTTGAGTTTGGTAAATTTTGATCGCGTTACGTGTGACTAAATTTATAATTTCTGGCGATAATGTTGATTTACAGACATAATCTGTAGCTTGCTCTTGAATAAATTCTTCGTGAATTTCTCGATCGTCTTGAATAAGAACAACTATGGGAACTGAAATTTTTAAACTACGTAGTTTTTTTAGTAAACTCAAGCTTTCAATGTCGGATAAGCAATTATCTAAGAAAATGCAGTCATAAAAAGTATCTTTTAAAGCATTAACTGCGTTCTTGCTTTCAACTACTTTTAACAATTCTGTGTTTGCACCAGCGTTTGTGAAAGCACGACGTATTGCCATCCTATCTACTTCAACATCATCTTCGATAATTAGAATTTTCAACTTCTTATCCATCATTTTTTTTAGGCTTAAGCTACCTAAACTATTAGATATTACTTAATCAACACCATTTTTTGTAATTATTAAAAATTTTTAACTTTGGATGTTAATTTACTTAACAAGATGCCAGAATTGTAGGCATTAATTGCTTGCTATACACCAAGCTTTAATTTTATAGAACTAATTGCCATAAATATCTATAGCATAAACTTAATTAAACAATTTAGTTTGTAGTCTTTCACTCAAACTTTCTAAAAAAATAAAAATTTTCTGTGAGTTCAATATTAATTAATTATATAAATACTACCTATCGCATACCAAATTATCCCTCAAAACTTATTTCATTTTTATAAAGTATATTATTTAACTTAAATTATTCCTATTAAGTGACGCAAGATAATAAAACTTTGTGCCACTTGCTTTAAAAGAACTGATTTAACCGACAATATAAATTAATTTAGATTTTGTAATTACTATCTATAAGTTCTTTTTTATACGGTACCGTGAATATATGCTTATTTTATGCAAATATATTTTTATTCGTCGTCAGTCCCTAGTAAGAGTTTACTTAAAACATCTATACTTATATGAATATTGACAAGTTATCTTAACTTAAAAGTATAAAAATTTAATTAACAGCCTTCAACAACTGATTAAAACTAGCGGTTAAAGCAGTGTAAGTTTTGTTTGAGTTGGCGAATATGTTATAATTTAAGGCTATAGTTTTATCTGATTAGATGATTAATTTAAAAAAAAATACGGATCGGCAATTGATTTTTGTTGAAAGATAATTTTATAATAATTTTCAGATTGTTATACATCAGAGCTATATTTTTGAATATATCGCAAGAGTAAAAGAAATTCTTATAGTTACTTCTATCGATGGATGTATATTTTAATCAAAACATCTATCTTAGGTTTTGAATGTCAGTGAAATCAAAGCTTCAACCTCTAAAAAGTTTCTCAAATATATAAAATAACAGTATGAGCGTAGCGATGAGTGAAATCAGTATTGTTTTAATTGAAGACCACGATCTAACAAGAATGGGGATAAAAGCTGCATTGCAGGCAAATAGCGAACTGCAAATAGTAGGAGAAGCAGCTAACGCTACTAGAGGGCTAAAAATGTTAGAAAGTATGAAGCCGGATGTAGCACTTGTAGATATTGGTTTACCAGATATTGATGGTATTGAACTGACTCGCAGGTTTAAAGAATCTCAAAGTCACAGGGGAGATACTTCTACAAAAATTTTAGTTTTAACAATGAATCACACGGATGATACCGTGCTGGCTGCTTTTGCTGCTGGAGCCGATTCATACTATATGAAAGATACAAGCATTGATAAGCTAACCGAAGCAATTTATGCAACTCACTTGGGTAACTCTTGGATAGATCCGGCGATCGCCAACATTGTCTTAAAGCAGATAAAACAGGAAACTTCCGACAATTCAACGTCCCCACAATCAAAGACAGTAAAGATTGAAGCGCTTTCATCCCAATACGAGCAGGTTTTAGAAACTTATCCCTTAACTCAAAGAGAATTAGAAATACTTGAATTAATTGTAGCTGGAAAAAGCAACGGAGAGATTGCCGAGCAGCTTTATATCACAGTTGGTACCGTTAAAACCCACGTTCGCAATATTCTTAACAAACTTTGTGCCGACGATCGCACGCAAGCAGCGGTGAGAGCATTACGTTCGGGATTAGTAGCATAAATCAAACTACTACTATTACGTTGATAATTGCAAAATCGAGATTTAAGCAGGTTTGAAAAGCTTTGTAAAATAAGAGTTATTGTAAATTCACCGTACTGCGTAACCTTAACTTCTAACTTTGCTATAGTGTTTGTTTGGTTCGGCTCAATATCTACCATACGCTCGACGTAATGAACTACGAAACTGCTTATCAATTCCTTTTACACCAAACTATAGTAAGCGAAGAAAACGAAGATGCGTTATTAACGCGGATGCGACAGGGGAAACCGCCGATACCCGGTCAAATTACCTCAATTCTACTGGCATTAAAGGTAGTATTTGAAGCTCTCAAAAATGCTACTACCCTCGAAAGAGAACTTGCTTATGCCTTATATTTATTAACTATAAAAGCCCAACAAATGTACGCCGCAGGGTTGAAAGCTGGTGTAAATTGGCCCCCAATGTTTAAAGAAGATTTATTCAGAATCGCAAACGCAACCGACAGTATTTTTTCTGGTGAATGGCATAATATTCATCAATAATAGTTAATAAGTAGTAAATAGTTGTTAGTGGTATTTTGTTAGTAAGCTGGCATACATTTAGTTTGTATTTTACTAGCGGGCATACATTTAGTTTGTATTTTACTAGCGGGCATACATTTAGTTTGTATTTTACTAGCGGGCATACATTTAGTTTGTATTTTACTAGCGGGCATACATTTAGTTTGTATTTTACTAGCGGGCAAGATGCCCGCACTACAATTTGATGTTTTAGTCTTATACAATCTAGCTGCACATTAGCTTAGTAAATAAAAACTAAAAACTAACAACTAACAACTAACAACTAACAACTAACAACTAACAACTAACAACTAAGAATTAATTAACGATTTCGCAATTCTTCTTCTAGCTTATCGAGATCGGATTTAAGAAAAACTGTCATTTGACCAGTAAAAGCTTTACCGTTTTTACCTTGAGCCACTTCTACCCAATAAGCATAGCGATCGCCAACACGTAATTCTCCTGTCAAACCTTCTCGAACGGGAGTTTTAGCAAAACGTGCTGCATTAATTGCGCTTTGGTTGGGATATTCGTAAATGACTTGAGCGCCTTTATAATCTTGATAAATATCCAAGCCGTAAATTATCCGCAAAGACTCTTTTAATCTATCCAAACTCATACCATTAATTGCATCATACATGGAGATGCGTTCGGTACGGATATGGCTGCGGTTGTTGGTAAAGGTTAATCTACCAGGTGGTGATACCATTGCCTGGAAACTAAATCTTTGAGCTGCGGTATCGGTTTTCGTTACTAAAAAACGTTCGCCACTTCGAGGAGTTAATGTAGGATGTGCTTTAATCCAAGTTTCCACGTCTTCCGCTGGTTGCCCCGGTAAAGCAGTAGCCGTACCGCGATCGAATATCAAAAATGCTAAAGGTAAAATTAAAACTTGCAATAGGGATTTTTTTCGCATTTGTCTGTTTTTTCAGTTTTGAAAGTTTCTACATATAGAATTCCCCTTTTTTTGATTTAATTAACGCTCTGCCAAAAACTAACTCCACCCAATAAAATCAGGTGGAGTCGGGAACTTATTAATAACAAATCAGTCTCGATTAACTAGAGCCTAAGATTTGACGACTTGAGAAGAAACAGTAGACTTAGTTCTAGCTTCGGAATGAACGCGGTTTGCACTCAACACTGGAACTTCTTGCCAGCAATTTTGGCAGAACCAGTATAGTTCACTATGACGGACGTGGCGCAGCAGAGATCCACCGCAACAAGGACAGTTGTTAGTTCCAATGCTCACGAATCTTGTCCTCCTTTAAAGAAGTTGAAATTGTTGATTAAGAAACACTCTTATTAATGGATTAGTATCTGATTTTTGTAGAGTGAATGAAACCGTTTTTTTGAAGGTGATTTTCAAGCAGTTTTCTATAAACCGCTTCGTATCCATCTACCATTTTGCTGACGGTAAATTTATCTTCTACATCCTTGCGACAACTATGACGGCTCAGTTCTAAGGCTTTAGGAATCATTGCCGCCATTTCTTCATAGGTTTGAGCGACAAAACCAGTTACACCTTGGTTGACAACTTCGGGTACCGAACCCAGATTAATTGCAATCACCGGAGTACCTGTAGCCATTGATTCAATCATGACTAAGCCAAAAGGTTCTTGCCAAGTAATCGGGAAGAGAGTGATAGCAGCATTCCCCAGAAGTTCGGCTTTTTCATTGTGACTGACTTCCCCTAAAAATTGAATTTGCTTACCGTCAATATGAGGAGCAATTTCCCCCTCAAAAAATTTCTTATCGACTTCATCAATCTTTCCTGCCATTTTCAAACACCAACCCGTTTGTTTGGCGATCGCGATCGCATGATGGGGTCCTTTCTCTGGGGAAAACCTGCCTAAAAATGCCAGATAGGGTGGATTGGAAGGTTCGGCAATGAATGGATAATTGTTTTCATCAATGCCGTTATAAACAGTTCCAACGTAGTTCAGGTCTATCTTACGCTGGGCATCGCTGATACTGATGTATGGTTGTTTGTAATGGTGGGTGTATATCTTGGCAGTATCTTGAGTAAAGCTATTGTGCAAAGTATGGACTGTCGGTGTTGTTACCAATCGGGCTGTTGCCAAAGGTAAAACTCCTAAATGGGAATGAATTAAATCGAATTCCGCCGCTCGCTGGTAAACTTGGCTGATTTCGAGCAGTTCGTAAGCATCATAGTTTGAAACGTTTGGGTTTAAACGTAAAGCGCGATCGCAAACAGCTTCCAACTTAGCAAGTGTAATTGAATCACCAGAAGCAAACAATGTCACTTCATGCCCCCGACGAACTAATTCATCGGTTAAATGACTAACTACTAACTCTATTCCTCCATAAGAAGGAGGGGGAACTCTTTCCCTTAAAGGGGCTACTTGAGCGATTCTCATAAGTTATATATGTTTCTGGAATTGAAAAAGTCCCGATTAAATTAGGACTTAGATTTTCATTGGCTAGAGAAAAATTACTCTGCCGTATCAGATTTAATTAACCACCCGGTTAATCTTTGGAAGTATTATCCAAATTATCCGATCGCGTCAACAATTAACTATCAAGCAACTACATTTACAAATTACAGGTTATTGGTTTATAAGGTCATCTATCCTGGGGATCATAGAAAATATTTTTTTTGGTATAGCAAAATACAGTTTTTTAACCGCTTTTAATTTCTATTAAAAATTTTCCGAGCTTTAGGAGTTATTCGGAGGTAAAAATACAAGGTAATAGGAGGGTAAGTTAGGAATTTCAACCAAAACCTTGATGTTGGGTTACGGCGCGTCTCTACTATAAATCGACTATCAATATTACTCCTGCGCCTTTAACCCAACCTACAATTATCTTTTTCAAAGTAATCTATAACAACACAAATCGATCGTATATGTTGATTAATCCGATCGAACCAAAACTGTGATGTTGGGTTACGGCGCGTCTTTAACCCAACCTACAATTATCTTTTTCAATTCCCCTATGCTCAATTCTTATACCTTCACCGCTTCAACTGTAGTCACGTTTTCTTCAGGGTATTCCGCATCAAAGTAGTAATTAATATGACGTTCGTTCTTGGGCACGACTCCATTAACTACTTGCCCTAAAACGTTTTGACCGGATTTTTCTAACATCTCGCAAGCAAAGGCGGCGTTGACAGAATCTACTACTCCCGGACGTACTACTAATAACACGCCGTCAGCCATTTGACCTAAAGTTGCAGCGTCTGCGGCAAGGTTTAATGAGGGTGCGTCAATAATTACGTAGTCGTAATACGACCTAAAACTCTCAATTAATGAAGCCATGCGTTTGGAGTCTAATAAAGATGCGGGGGAAGGAGGTACTGCACCGCAAGTCATTACGTCTAAGTTATCCATTCCTTTCTTGATGGCTTTCATCACTTCAACCTGTCCCACAATTACGTTGCTCAAACCATCTGTGTTGGGTAGTTCCCAGATATGATGTTGAGATGGACGGTGCAAGTCTCCATCTATTAATAATACTCTGCGCTCCATTTGCGCCATCGAAGTCGCTAAGTTGGCGGCTACCGTGGATTTACCTTCTTGAGGTACGGAACTGGTAACAACTATAACTTTTAATTCTTTGTCCGCACTCATAAATTTTAAGTTCGCTCGCAGCATCCTGAAAGCTTCGCTGATCGGGGAACGAGGAGCATCACGCACCATTAAGGTAGGATATGCAGCCTCGCTATCCTGTTTGCCTATAAAGGATTTCTTGGGCTTGCTAAAGTCGGGAATGACTCCTAATAAAGTTAATCCTGTTAATTCTTTAGCTTCTTCTATAGTCTTAATAGATTTATCTTGCGATTCTAAAAGATACATAGTTGCTAAGGAAACCAACATTCCCAATAAGCTAGCTGATAGATAGTTTATTAATGGGGAAGAAACAGGTTCTTGAGGAACTAAAGCTTCAGAAACCTCGCTAGCATTACCAATATTCTGGTTTTCTGCAATGGTAGTTTCTTGTAACTTTTTCAATAACAGCGAATAAGTTGATTGTGCGGCTTCTACTTTGCGATCTAACTCCCGCTGTTGTAGCTCTAGTTTTGGCAGCTTTTCCAGTCTTTCCTTGTAAGCTGTTTGTAATTTTGAGACTACTGAAAGTTGATTGGCTAAACCTAAAGAAGTTGATTCTAAATTGACTAATTCAGCTGCAAGCTGTTGTTTGAATTCTCCTACTTGTAATTGTCCATTTAATTCTTGTCCGTTGGTACCCACTGTTTGACGAATTCTATCTTGCAGCAATCTTTTTAAAGCATTATATTTGCTTTCTAAACCAATTATTTCTGGATGGGTATTTGTGAGAACTGTACGTCTTGACGTTAACTGTGCCTCTAAGAGCTGCACTTCCTTAAGAATATCCTGTACCCCAGCATTCTGATTTAAAGAAGTTATATTAAGGGCTTGTTGGGGGTTTGCATCCAACTGTTGGCGGATTTTTTGACTTCGAGCGCTAATATCGGCTAATTTAGCTTTGATATCACCCGATTGACTTTGTAAGTTTGTTAATATTTCTATCGATTTGCTTGCTTCTTCTTGCAAAGCATAGACTTTATTCTTTTCTTTGAAATTTGCTAATTCTGCTTCTGCTTTACTTACAACTGCTTCTGCTTTAGGAAGCTGTCTTTCTATAAATTCTCTAGCTGCTGTGGCGGCTTTTCTACGAGCAGATACGTTATGTTCTAAGTAAGCTGCCATCAAAGTATTCACAACTTTTGCAGCTTGAATCGGCTCGGAATCTTTATAGCTAACTGTTAAAACATCTGTCTTTTTGATGTCGCTTACGGTTAAATTTTCTAGAAAGTCATTGTATTCTAGAAGAGTTCCATCGCTATCTTGAAGGTTTAGCTGTTCGATCGTCTTCTGTACCACTGGAACCGAACGTATAATTTCAGCTTCTGTCTGTAGGGGACTCGATGTATTATCCTGAGCTACAGACTCTAATTTACCAATATTGGTTCCGAATTCTGTCAGGGAAGAAGTGGCGTTTGTTCTTTGAAACAGTAATTTTCCTTCCGCAACATAAGTAGGCTTTTTTAAAGAGGATGACAATAACGAAAGCAGAAAAACTGGGAAAAACACAGCTAAACCGGGTACCCAGCGACGTTTTAAGACTTGCCAATACTTATCGAGCGATAAGCTAGATTCTTGAGATTCCATAAATATATTTTTTTACTTTACTTTTTAGCTTTTAACGTGCGATCGGCTAGAGCGCATCTAAGTTGATTGTTTTGGTTTTGATATAGGTGGAGCAGCGGGAGAATAGATCCCATACGTATTAACTGCAAATGATTTTAAATATATTTGAACTTAGATGCATTGAATCAAAAAAGTATTATTTTTTGGCTATAGAAATATGATATATGATATGTGGCTTCTTAGGTAAATTTGCTCTTATACCACAAATAAGCTGCTGGCACTAGTTTTTTTCCCGTGATGAACTGCCCTGATGCCTTCAATCACCCGCTCTAAGTCTTCGTCTGTAAGGTTAGATCCAGAAGGTAAGCACAATCCCCGTGCAAATAAGTCTTCTGCGATCGCACCGCCAATACTTTCGCATCCTGTAAATACTGGCTGCATATGCAATGGTTTCCATACAGGACGAGATTCTATTTTCCTTTCTGCTAACTTAAGACGTAGTTCTTCTCTATCCGCACCAAAAGCTTGCGGATCGATTGTTAAGCAAGTTAGCCAGCGAGTAGCACGTCCAAAATCAGCTTCCGGCATAAATTCAATTCCGGGAAGATGACCTAAAGCTTTTTCGTAAATTTCAAAGTTACGTCTTCGGGCTTCAACTCGCTCGCTCAAAACCTGTAGCTGACCTCTACCAACGCCAGCTAAAATGTTACTTAGTCGGTAATTGTAACCAATCTCCGAATGCTGATAATGAGGAGCCGGATCTCTCGCTTGAGTAGCTAAAAAACGCGCTTTTTCAACTAGTTCTTTGTCATCCGAAACTAACATTCCACCACCGGAAGTTGTGATAATTTTATTACCATTAAATGAGTAAATTCCGATGGTTCCAAATGTCCCCGGACAACGCCCTTTATAACTCGCTCCCAAGGCTTCAGCAGCATCTTCTATTAAAGGGACATTATACTTTTGGCAAATTTTCACAATCGGATCGATATCGGCACATTGTCCGTAAAGATGCACCAACATTACTGCTTTGGGTAGTTTACCGATGTTGGCACGCTTTTGTAGCGCTTCCTGTAATAGATCGGGATTCATGTTCCAAGAAGTGCGATCGCTATCAATGAAAACTGGCTTCGCACCTTGATAGATAATGGGATTGGCGCTAGCGATAAAAGTTAAAGTCGAACAAAAGATTTCGTCTCCTCGTTCGACGTTGAGCAATCGCAAAGCCAAATGAATCGCAGCAGTACCAGAAGTTACAGCCGCTGCATAACCCGCACCAGTCAGCTGGCAAAATTCTTCTTCAAAGGCATTTATATGAGGTCCTACAGGCGCTATCCAATTAGTGTCAAAAGCTTCTTGGACGAATTTTAATTCTTGCTCCCCCATATGGGGCGTGGAAAGTAGAATTTGTTTTGTCATTTTAATGGTGCTTGGGGAGAGCGATATGCAGGGAAAAACCTAGAGTTAAGCAAGTCTTCTACAGAAACATTTAATGATTTTGCTTTCATTTCCACAAGATAGCGATATTTCTGCTCATCGACTATCAGTCTAAGGGTATAAAAGCTATGTCTCAACTTGGAAAACCCGGCTTTAAAGTTATAAACTGGGTCTTTTGAGCCACCAACTCCCCCACCCAAATGCAGGAATTGATTTCCGCGTTGATGCGCCCAATATCGAGCGCAATCTGTTTCTAAACTGCTTGGAGATAGATCGACGAATTTATCTTTGGTTCCACCTAATGTGCTTTGCACTATACCGCAGACTTCCGTGTATAATCCTGCACAAGCTACTTCGTTTTCATATTCAACAATACAAAGATGCAGTTTATCACCTAAAGCTGTTCGCATCTCTTCGTAGTATGTAAAATCAAAGGAATAATATCTATCTGCTGCTTCTACCCTTCCCATTGTTTCTTGATAGATAGCAGTAAACTCATCTAAATATTCGTCAATAGGAACGAATTTTGCTTCCATTCCCAAACGTTTGCACTTATTGATTGTACTTTTATGTCCTTTTCTTGTATGCGACCATAATTGAGATTCCGGAATTCTTAAATCGACGGAAACAGTTTCTCCATTTTCCGTAAATAATCCTGGCTCAAAAATCTCGTTAAAGTTTTCATTGAGTATGGGATGCATTCTAAAAAACGCCGAACACACTCCTTTACTAGCTAATATCCGTTTAAATTCAGCCATTGCTGCATCGGGGAAACCGGGTGTATTTGCTGCTGCTTCACTGATTAAAATTCCCGGATAACCGTAGGGAGATTTAACATCAAATATTTCTTCCGAAACTAATCCCGAATCAACTACATTATCGCACCTTGATATTAGATAAGGTGCAAAGAATATCTTATCTCCGTCGCTAATTAAAATGGCTTCCGGTATTTGTTTATTCCGACTAGCTTCTAAAGATATATAATTCGGTAATTGATAAACATCGTGTTTAACTTGATTTAAAGTTTCCGTCCATAAGGGATTAGATAAATCGATTATTTGGGTATTCATTGTTATTACTCAAGGTGATTTTTTTATAAAAAGGGAATAGGGAACGGGAAATATAAATAGGAATTACCTTCACTTTCTATCGTTTGCGTTCCCTTTTAGCTCAAGCGGAAAGTAATTTTTTATTCAGACCATATTGTTGAAAATATTGCCGGGTCGCTATAATCTGGATTACCATTTGGTAATTTTCGGCACAGGCTATCTAGATAGTGATGAATCTGTTTTCCTTGGGCATTCCAAAAAGGCTGATAACGATTTTCCAAATCCTGCATATGTACAGCCATTGCTAGGCGGTAATCATCGCTACGATTGGGATAACTTCCATGAATCGTCCAAGTGTTATGAAAACTCATTTGACCTTTCTTCATTATCATGGGCACTTCGATGATTTCTCGCCCTTGTCGAGTAAATTTCTTTGCTGTCTCTTGAAGATTTGGCTGGTTGAAGCATCGTAAATGGTCGTTACCAGACCAATTGTTACTACCATCTATAACGACTAACGGCGCTCTATCTGCATCGGAATCATGAAAAGGTATCCAGGCTGCAAGTAACTTGGACGAAGTAGAATTAGAACAGTAAGCGCGATCGGTATGCCAACCAACTACCCCTTTCTCATTATCCGAGTGAGGTGCTTTGTAAACGAGTTGATCTTCAAAAATCCGAATGCTTTTGCTTCTGGTAAGCCTAGCTGCAATGGCTCCGATAATCGGCTGGAGTGCAAACTTTCTCAGTAACTTATGCTGTAATGTGGTAAATTCATTGTTACGCATGTCATCACCATCACCGGGTTTCCAGTTGCTATAACCCGTATCGGTAGGAAGAGTGGCATCTTTTTCTCCTTGATAGAATCTGAAACAAGCTTCGATAGCTTCATCAATTAGTTCTTCAGGGATAACTTTTTTTGAGATATACCAGCCATGCTCTTCATAAAATGCAACATCTTCATCTGTTGGTAAAAGCTTTAACTGTTCAGATGTTAGATGCAGGCTTAAAATCCGGTTCATCTGATTTGCTCCATAACCTTTTGTTTCTGTTGAATTTTTCCTATGAATTCTGACGATGAAACCTGTCCTTCTTCATCGATACCCTCTTTTCGCAACACTTTAACAAATGTCATCACAAGAATTTTCAGGTCAAGCCATAAACTCCAATTATCGATATACCAAACGTCCAGTTGAAATTTTTCTTCCCAGGTAATTGCATTGCGACCTTTTACTTGCGCTAATCCCGTGATACCCGGTTTGACTTCATGACGACGCGCTTGTTGAGGGCTGTACCGTTCCAAATATCTTACTAATAAAGGACGCGGACCCACCATACTCATATCTCCTCTAAGGATGTTCCACAACTGTGGAATTTCATCTAAACTGCTTTCTCGTAGAAATTCACCAAAAGCCGTCAGACGCTGTTCGTCATCTAATAAATTACCCTCTGCATCGCGCTCGTCCGTCATGGTACGAAACTTGTAGAATAGAAAAATCTTTCCATCCTTACCGGGACGAGGCTGACTGAAAATCAACGGACTACCCATACGAAAATAAATTGCGATCGCCACTATTAATATCAGAGGAGAAAACATTAATAGGGCGATCGCGGCAAAAACTCTATCTAATAAAGATTTGATGAGGCGACTATTTTTACTACGCTCACCCTGTAACTCTTGAGCAATCATTGATACATCCCTCATTTTTCTAATTAAAAAAAATTTGCAGAAATTAACTGTGAAATGTTCATTCCTAAACATTAAACAGTCATGTAAATATATATTTCTACTTCACTAAATATTGGGCAGTTTTCAAAGATAACAAGTACTTAAAACTAAGGAAAGCAACTTAATCCTATTGGCTTTCCATTTAAGTTAAGTATTCTTTTTTACTTTGATTTTGCTACTAAAAATGAACGATAGCGTAATTTTGATTGAATTTTAAATCTTCAATCCATAATAAACATAACCAAAATTAATTAAATTTTGTTGCCAATTTGGCAGTAATTTTCTCTCGTCAGATTTATTATCAAGGGCTTTGTGTTGAATACTGGTTAATTAGCTTGGGTTTTGGGGATAAAGCTTCTAAGTATAAAGTTTCGTGAAGCTTAATAATGTGATGCAGGTCGAAGTTAGCCATGCGCTTTCGTCCTTGTTTTCCCATCATAGAAGCAGTTTGAGGATGATTAAGCAAATATTTGATTGCGTGAGCGAGTTTTTCTATATTTCCAACAGGGAAAAGAATTCCACACTCCGATGTTACTAGATCCCTAGTTCCACGAATATCGCTACCAATGACGGGAGTTTCTAAAGACAAAGATTCCATAACACTTCGAGGTAGCCCTTCTTGTTCGGAAGCAAGGATAGTAGCAAAAGCCGCTCTCATCAAAGTTGGAATATCATTGCGGTGTCCGAGGAAGCGTACATTTTCTTGTATCCCTAGTTGATTTGCTAACTGCTGCATTTCTGACAATAAATCCCCATCTCCAGCAAAAGCCAAACAAGTATCGGAACGATTTATACTCGCAAATGCTCTTAAAATATCTTGTGGATGCTTGCGCGGAATAAATTCAGCTACTGATAGTAAAAGTTTTGTATCCGCACCTAAACCCAACTCCCCGCGTACTTCTTCAACTTCAGCTTCCAAGGTAGTATTATAACTGTAATAATCTAAATCTACGCCGATTCCAGGCATATAGCGAATTTTTTCCAGAGAAATCAACTGACGATCGTTTGCAGCTTGCTCATCCTCACGATTAATAGTAATTAAATAATCAGTCCAATTGCCTGCGAGCTTTTCCAAACCTAGAAAAGCAGTATTTTTGAAAGTACTTCCACCACTATGGAAGTGAAAACCGTGAGCGGTATAGATGACCTTAATTTTTCCCTGTTTTCTATAGTTTTTCAGAGCGTAACGGGTAACAAACGCAGCTACTGGAGTATGAACGTGAACTATGTCGTATTCCCCTTGCTGCATAGCTGCTTGGATTTGACGGGGTGCCGCGAGCAAGTTTTGAGGATTTAAAGGATTGCGCGACCATTGTACCTCCCAAATGCGGTTAAATTCTTCAAAACATTCGCCGCAAGTAGAAATTCCACAAGCCATTGCATCAACTTGCCAACCTCGAGCGCGGAAATGACGCGCAAAGGGAAGTAGAAAAGCTGTGAGAGTATCTGGGATAGTGGTGATGATTAAAAGATTTTTCATAAAATGCGAATCTTATCGCCACACATATTGCTTATAAAGTTCTTACAGTTAGATTAATGCAGGTTGTTTTTGTAACTGCTTTGACAGCACATTTTTGTACTCTTCTTCGTAGCGAGCGACAATCGAGTCCAGAGAAAACAACTCAGTATTTCTGTTTCGTGTTGCTTGTCCTAAAATGTTCCTACCTTGTTTTCCAAGTTCGATTAATTCTTGCCAAGCATTAGCTAATGCTTCTGAATTTCGGGGAGGTACAACTCTACCTGTATTACCAACAATCCAGCCTGAATCACCTACATCTGTAACTACACAAGGTACTGCACAAGACATTGCTTCTCCTAAAACTAAAGGAAAAGCCTCTCCATACGCAGAAGCTACAGTCATAATATCTAAAGCAGCAGTTAAACGAGGCATATCGCTGCGTTCTCCTAACAGGTGGACTTTGTGAGATAATTCTAATTTTTGGATTAATTCCAGCAAAATCTGATTATCTCTATTTACTTCTGTTCCTGCTAAAACAAAATGTACATTTTCTGCTATATTTTCTAATAACAATCTAGCAGCATTAAGAAAATTTGCATGGTCTTTCATCGGATGAAACCGAGCAAACTGTCCAATTAATAAATCATCTTCAGTTAAACCCAATTCCGAACGAACATCTTTTTTAGCTTGCTGTGAAGGTGCAAATAAAGAACTATCGGTTGCATTTGGAATCACACAGCCGTTATTGCTCCAATAACCAATTTTTTCATGTTGAGATTTACCAGTCTCAGAAACATAAATAATACTGCTAGGAGAATGAGAAAACTTTGCTCCTGAGTGAATCACTAATCTAGACATGAGTTTTTCATATTCCAATGAATACATTGAATGCTGAATATTCCATAAAATAGGAATTTTTCTTGCACTAAATATTTGAACAAATTGGGCTGCTAGATTGCCATGATACATCCATCCTTGTATCAAGTCCGGTTGAATTTGGCGCACGGTACTAATCAAACGAGAAATTATTCCTGGTGTCGGTGGCTTACCTTCTTTCATCCCGATTGTGTAGATAGGTATATCCAAAGCATCAATCCGCGTACCCCAACTACCCCGATCCATCAAAGAAATAACTACTGGTTTAAAACGCTGTCTATCTATTTTAGATAGTAAATTGTAAAGCATTCTTTCTGCACCACCTGTATAAAGTCCGGTGGTCATAAAGGCTAATACAAAACTGTTAGTAGAATTCATCTTTAGTTCCTATATTTGTGTTTTTTTATGTTTTGACATCACAACTTAAAATTATTGCGAAAGCTATCATACATAATGTCATTATTACTATCGCATCATATTTGTAGGAAGATTTTTATTTTTCAAAGACCTGTTTAAAAAATATATTTTTGCTCCTAATGAAAGCAGAATCCAACTAGAAATTAATAATATAAAATTACTTTGAAAAAATGTTTCTGGGTCTGCGCTCTGTGCTATGACCCATGTTTGAGCAACTAAAGGATAGAAAAACGGCATCCAAAATACATCATTCAAATGCTTTTCTAATAAAGATTGTAAATAGCCACCTACCCAACCATAAACTAAACAAACTATTATTAATCCAGGCCAAGACATACTATATATACCAAAAGCAAGAAAACCAGTTGGAATGTTAACTTCAGAACCCCCTGTTAAAAATACGCTGTTGTAATGCAATACTGTATTTACCTCTTCTGTTCCAAGTAAGCGATTGGGAAATATAGAAATAAATCCATAATATAAATCACTAAATAATCGTAATTCGTAAACTTGATGTAAAGCCATATCTAAGGAAAAAACTGTATAATTGAAGCTATCCATGAGGCTAAATAAATTTAATCCCTCACTTGCCGAACCTCCTTCAACAGACCTATGATAAGTCGCTACAACAGCATCAATTCCTTGCGGAAGTGCTGACAAACTAAAAAATACATTTTTCCCAAAAAATAAGAATAATCCAGCCAAGATCAAGCACAAGCTGCTTGTAAAAATAGGAATTTTTTTATTTTTTATTGTATAGATTTGATAAAAGCCTAAAGCATAAAAAATTACATTTGTTCTTCCTGCTCTTAACATAAAAGATAGAACAGCTACAATTACTGAAGTAAAGAATACAACTATCTTTGGTATTTTCCCTTTTCTATCCTTTTTTGTAAATACAAAAGCTGCTAATAAATATGAAGCTAAGCTAGCCCCAGAAAAAAAACGTTGAAAAAAACCGAAACTACCAGTATTAACTGTACCCGAGCGAACTTCTAAACCTTTAGAAATTGCATTAGACACACCACCTAATGGCGCACTAAATATCAGAATAGATATATATACAAATAAAAGTAATGATAAGGCATATATGAAGATACTCGTATCGCTGCGGGACTTGATAATTATTTTTTTACCTAATTTTTGAGCAGAGGAAGAATAAAAACCAGCAACTACAAGAAAATAGCCTAAGAATATTGCTAATGCAGTTTGTACATTATTTGTATAATAATTCAAATTTATTATCCAGTGACCTGAGAGATATTCTCTATTCAAAGCTGTAAGAAAAGCTGAAAATGGATACCATAATATATATCCAATATTGAAAAGAGTCAGAAAATCTATAGGAGTATTTTTCTTCCTTTTGAACTCTATAAATAATATTAGTACCAGCAAGCATAAATAAATCGTTTCTAGCATATATAATTATTCCTGTATAACTGTTTTTAGTACCATTGCAGTTTTTTCATACAGAATTTGATTGCTAAAGTTTTTCTGAATACGTTCTCTAGCATTTGTAACTTTGCTACCGTACTCCCCCGCGATCGCTAAGGAACTTTTCTTACTGTTTTCCAAAGTTTTTAACCATGCATTAGCTAAAGCTTGAGGGTTTTTAGGAGGTACAACTATTCCTGTATCCCCAACAATCATCTTTGAATCTCCAACATCTGTGACTACACAAGGTACGCTACAAGCCATTGCTTCTCCAATTACATTGCCAAATCCTTCTCCATAAGCAGAAGCTGAGGTAGCAATATCAAAAGAATTAAATACGGAGGTCATATCTCCTCTTGTCTTTGACCATATTACTTTATCTTTAATGTCTAATTTATCTGCGAGTTGGTGCAATTGAAGTGCATATATTTGAGGTCCGGTTCCAACGCATACAAAACGTACATCGCGTCTTGTTTCGCATATTAATGCAGCTGCTTTTAAAAACGTGGGATGGTCTTTCATCGGGTCTAATCTACCGACCTTACCAATTAAAATTATATCCTCTGGAATCTCCCACTCTTTTCTGACTTTTTTACCTGCTTCTGCTAATGGTACAAAACGTTCTATATTTATACCGTTAGGAATAACTATCATCTTTTGTTCGGGAAATCCCAACTTTTGGTGATAAGATTTTCCTGCATAAGAGTTAGAAATGATTAGATCGGCAAAGCGAGCTAATTTACATTCTAAATAGCTTAACAAACGTCCCAACCATCCATAAAGGCTTGGGTCCGTATCAGATTCACGTATTCCCCAAATCATCCGAGTTTTAGGAAAAAAGGGTTTCAAAAAAATACAGAGCAGATTTGATTCCCCCAGGTATCCATGTAAAACTTTAGGCTTTATTTCTCTAAGATATCCTACCAAACGTTTAAAGAAAGGTATCACATCCCAACGTTCTTTCTTGTCTAAGCAGATTGCTTTAATTCCATTAATTTCCAACTCTTTGGCAAGGGGACCACCCGCATAAAAATATAAGACTGTAACATCAAAATATTGTTTATCAAGTCCTTTAGCTAAAGTTACTAATTGCCTTTGAGCGCCAGCATAATTCAAGTCTCGTATTAAAAAAACTACTTTTGTTAACATTTATTTTTTAATCCAATTTTTTTATTTTTAATTATTCCTAATACCTGTATCAACTATTTGCTATATTTATATTTCATCTCTGTATGTTTGTGCTTCTAAGCTTTCATAAACTCGATCGAGTGTATGAGCGTGGTTATAAGTAGGAGCAAAAACAGTATGTGGGTATTGGCTGTTTTGATTGTATTCACACATAATGATTTTTTTCTTGAACTAACTCGTTAATTAATGCTTCCCATTGCGCTACTATTTTCTCTAAACCAAAGCGTTGCTTTACTTCCGGCGCACGGATAGCCAGACGTTTTCGTTGTTCCTCATTAGACATCAGCCGATCCATAGCTGTAGTTAATGCAGACAGATCTTCATTAGGAACTAAAATTCCATCAATTCCATCACGAATTATCTCTGATAGTCCACTAGGACAATCAGTAGAAATAATTGGTAGCCCGCAAGCCATCGCTTCTAATAAAACCATTGCTAAACCTTCATAACGAGAAGAAAGCACAAACAATTCTGATTCTTTTAATATGGGAAAAGGATTATTTATACGTCCAGGAAAGAACACTTGGTTGGTTAATCCTAGTTTGTCTCTTAATTCTTCTAATTGACAACGAAGTTCTCCTTCTCCAATTATTAACAATTGCCAATCTGGGTATTTATCTGCAATTTTATGAAATGCTGATAGTAGCATATTAAAATTTTTTTGCTCAACCAATCTACCCATAGCGACAATCCACTTTTTATTTGGGTCGATATTTAATGGTAAGTTAACTATGTTTTTGTCATCATTAATAGATGTTAATGGGTTATATATAACTGACTTTTTTTTTGTTGGTAACCAGTCAAAGTAAGCATTAACCCCTTTGCTAATACTAACAACTTTAGATGCTTTAGGATAAGTAAATCGCTGTAATACTTTCCATAAATTATTCAGACTGGCAGTAGGATTATTTTGCTCGTTAGCAATCACTATAAATTTTGTTTGACTTAAAGATAATAGTGTTAATATGTTCGCCGTATAGAGTACTGATATAACTAAATCAGGTTTTAGCGAACAAATTGTTTTTCTCAAAATCCTAAGACGATATAAGTTATTTCCAATAGCATGAACTGGAGTAGGTGATTTGCCAGTAATATCTAACGCAACTCTATTTACATCATTAGATAATGTATAAAAATCATCATCTTTCCCTGCTAATGTAATTACGTCTACTTTTATCCCTTTCTGAATAAAACCTTCTGCTAACAAAACAACTGCTCGCTCTGCTCCTCCACATGATAAAGAAGTAGTGACAAAACTTACCCGCATTTTTAATCCTCTAATTCAATAATTGGCGTTTTTTTAACAGATATAAAAGCGAAAAATATGTCATACATAAACAAACAATATACATACCACTTGTAGATAAGGCAATACCCGATATTCCTAAAAATTTACTTAATACAAGATTAAAAACTATATTCGCACTCAAGTTAACAGCTGATACCCACATTAATATTTGATTTGCTTGTAAAGCAGATATCATCCTTACTACTAAAATATTGGCAATGTAAAAAGGAATCTGTAATGCGTAAAATTTCTGAATATCACTCACCACAATAGTATCTTGAAAACCAAATTCTCCTCTTTGAAAAATTATTTGAGTAATATGTTCAGAAAAGAAATATAAACAGATTGTTAAAGGAACTGTACAAATAATAATTAAATAAAGATACCGCTTAAGGGTATGATTAATATCTTGCCAATTACTATTAGCAACCATCTTAGAAAAATACGGAATCACAGCAGTACTTAACGCTGTCGTAGTTAAACCAAGTACAAATGCAATTATCCTATTACCATAATTGAGCGCAGCAACGCTACCAGGAGATAACATTGCTGCCATTGATTGGTCTATAAGACCTGTAGTATTAATTAAACAAGATCCTGCAATCATTGGAACATATTGAGAAGTCACTTGACGCAAGTGATTGTCGAAACCATGCCATTTTGGCAACAATGAAATACCTTGCCGATTTAATGCAAATCCCAACAAGATTAGTTCTAAAAATGCCCCACCTGCTAATCCTCCTGCCAAGGCAAATATTCCCCAATCATGAAATATTAATAGTAGGAGAATAGTAATAGCTGGAGTTAAAATTGGAACAATAGCTGCTAGTGCAAAACGCTCTATGGCATTCAAGACTGCACTCCAAATAGTGGTAATACTATTAAGTAAGACTACAGGCGCAAGTGCATATAGCAACTTATATGTCAGTTCTAACTTTTGGGTACTAAAACCAGATGCAATCAAAGGTAGATACAGTGGGGCTGTAACTACCATTAATATCGTTGTACTTCCTAATAGTCCCAAACTCCAAATTGTAACGTTAGAGAACAGTTTTTGAGCCGAAGCTGTACCATCTGTTTCTCTAACTCGAATATAAGTTGGAATTAATGCAGCATCAAAAGAACTCGCTACCACATTAATAATAAAAAAAGGTACTATTAAAGCTATTAAAAAGGCATCTACAGCATCACCTGTACCAAAACTCCAAGCTACTACTAATTCTTTTCCCACAGCCGCGATTTTAACTAACCCCGTTCCCAAGCCAACCGTAAGGGCTGCTGCAAAAATCTTTTTGTTGATTGAACTAGTTGTCAGTTGCTTCCAATAAGCACGTAAGTTTTGTGGGAGAAACATTTTCATGATTGACTTGGGAAATTAATTAACGTGATTGAAAATAATTGTTACCAGAATATTCTTCTCCCTGTGCATTTTCATCTACTACCAGACTCCTTAATAAGGAGTTATATCCTGTAGACTCTTGCCAAACATCTACATTTGCTAGCCTAATTGAATATTTCGGGCGATTATACAATCTAGGTGCAGGATTTGGAAGATTTATTGATACATCATATTTTCCAGGAGTAATACTTTTAGGTAAACCAGCTTCTACATTTACAATATTGCTGCTACCAGGCAACCACATCCGGGGATCTTCATTCACCCGCAAATAATATTCTTGGTTCGTTTCAGGATTCCGTAAAATGACTTCTAATAAACGCGGATTGTATGGGCTAGCCCAACCATCATTCTCTACTTCAAACTTGGCAAAAAACTTTCCACCCGGTTTTAAATTGTCAGAAATCTCTGAATTTACAAGCTTGAATCGATAGCCTAAACGGCGTTTTATCTCCTCCATACAACCTTGGTTTTCCCAAGTATTCAATGCACCTTTCTCAAAGCGAGAATTCAAATCACTCCAATGCATTCGCTCTAATTCTTTTAAAGCATTGTCGCAACCTATATACGGTTGGGCTTCGCTATCAGAGTTGCAGGTTTCGCCTCCTTGTACAACATATTGATTATCCTGACTTAGAAATGTTTTTTGTGCTTCGATAGTACTTGCATCTGTACTTTTATAAGTACCCCAATCGTCTGTACTAGCTAAAAAACACTGGTTTACCGCACCAGTTCTAGAACGCTTACTGCCACTAAACGCTTCAGAAGAAGTCAGCGGATTCTCATTATCGTAAATACGAGTTTTATCGTGGGGATAACGTAAAGCTACCATTCTTTCAGATGGAACTACAGATAATAATTTAAACAAGATATCTCTCTTATCTGTAGTGTTCAGTAAACCATTTGTCGAACGATTCCACTCTCCCCAATATCCGATAAAACCTGCCTGAAGGTATGCAATAGCATCGTAGTTTTCCCGAAATATAGGTTCTAATTGTTCCACATGAGAAAGGATTATATCTTTTGAAGCATCTTCACCACCTCCGATCCAATTGTAGGTAAAGCGAATAATTAGCTTTACTCCCCCCTCTCTGGCTGTTTGCAAATCTTGCGATACCAAATCTAGAAAAGACTCAGGTAGCGGTGCTAATCGATCGGGTATTAGATAAAACCTACGAACTAAACTAATATTTTCATTTCTATATTTTTCTAAATCAGATAGCTCTAAAGGAGAAAAAGCTCTATATGGTTCTGGATTAAACGGAAAATAAAATCCCCTTTCCGGATTAGGAAAATTCTCAAAACTTTCGGAATAAGAAGTCTCTACTGTAGAAGCATTTAAAGGCATAATCCGACATCCATAAGCCATACCAGTAATCGCAATTAAAGATAAACTACTGACGCACTTTTTGAAGCTCATTTTCATACTTTTAGAAAAAACATCCCGTGAATGTAAACTTTTACAAACATACTATTATCACAGAATTAGTTGTTTTTTCTTCCTCCAAAAGATTTACGCACTTTTCGGTTCAACCTTTCTCTGGCTACTTTCATTCATCCGATCTACAGCAGAATTACTATTAGTCAAAGTCTCTCTTTCCCCCCAATCATTCAAATACTTAGGCTTATAACCGGGCACTAATTGCTCTAACAAAAAGATGATTGCATTCGTATCATTTTTATCCGCTGCCTGACGAAGTGCTTCTACGGAAACATTCAAAGTATTCGGTATAAATCGGCTCGAATTCTTCACCATAAACAGTTTTTCATGTTCGGTTGGATCGTATTCTTCTCCTTCTATAAACAACTCTTCAAACAGTTTCTCTCCCGGTCGCAAGCCTGTAAAAACAATGTCTATATCCTGATTTACTCTGTATCCGGAAAGCCGGATTAACTCTGAGGCTAAATCGACAATTTTTACAGGCTCCCCCATGTTGAGCATCAATACTTCTCCGCCTCTACCCAAAACTGCTGCTTGTAAAACTAGCTGCACTGCTTCGGGAATAGTCATAAAGTAACGACAGATATCTGGATGAGTTACCGTTATCGGACCACCTGCGGCAATTTGCTTTTTAAAAGTAGGAACTACGCTACCGCGACTGCCCAAAACGTTACCAAAGCGTACTACAAGGTAAGATTTACCGCTTTGTTTCGCCGCTTGCAGTACCACCATTTCCGCAACTCTCTTACTGGCACCCATGATGTTGGTGGGATTAACCGCTTTATCGGTGGAAATCATTACGAAGTGCTTGACATTGCACCGCAATGCTTCTTCTACTAAATTTTTAGTACCTATGACGTTGTTGGTAATTGCTTCTGGAGAATTCATTTCCATCAACGGAACGTGTTTGTGTGCTGCTGCATGGAAAATAGCGTCTGGCTGAAATTTATCAAAAGCGTTTCTGAGTCTATCTTTAAAGCGGATATCGGCAATAAATGCATGAATCCTAGTCGCATGTCCCGTACTTCTACTTTCATTTAAGACTTGTACGAACTGATTCAATTCTTGTTGAATATTAAAAACAGAATTTTCGCCATGTCCCACCAACATAATTTCTTTCGGATGACAAGAGCAAATTTGACGGCAAAGTTCGCTACCAATCGAACCACCCGCACCTGTAATTAAGACTCTTTTTCCATTGATAAATTCAGCAACTTTTTCAATCTCTGTTTGTACGGGTTCGCGTCTGAGTAAATCCTCAATTCTTACATCTCTAATGCTGTTTAAGGTGACTTTACCGTTGAGTATTTCATGTATCCCCGGTAAGGTACAGGCTTGTATTCCAGCAGATTTACAAATATCGACGATTTCTCGAATTACTTCCCCGCTCACCGATGGCATGGCAATAATTACCTTATCCACCCTCAACGGTTCTAAAACATCAGGAATTGCATGGCGATCGCCAACTACATGGATTCCGCGAATGCGTGCGTTTAACTTGCTTCTATCATCATCAATAAAGGCTACGGGGCAAAAACCCAAATGACGACGGGCTGTTTGCATTTCCTGCACGAGGCTTACCCCGGCACTTCCCGCACCTATTATAAGTACTCGTTCTCCTTGCTGATGAAAGTCTGGATTAAAAGCTATACGCGAATGTCTGGTTCTCTCAACAACTCGAACGCTAAAACGCAATGCACCAATAAAAATTATTGATAGCAATCCATCGAGAAATGGTAGCGATCGCGGCAGTCTATCTACAGCCCAAGGCAGAGTAAAATCGACAACATCAAATAGCAGAATTTGGATTACCACCGCAGCCACTATCAACATGGCGACATAAGTCAATTCTTCGACACCGGCATAACGCCAGTAACGGCGATAAAAACCAAAACTGAAAAATACACCGATCTTAACTATTAAAAAAAGTAATGTTGCCGTTACTAAATCGGACAAGTATGGTTGAAGAGCTAAATCACCGTCCTTACGCAGTATCAGCGCTAAAAGCGGCGTGATGGCGAAAACAATAATATCGAAAATTAATAAATGACGGTTTCTCAGCTTCAACAGGTTCTGAAATAAAACTTTTGTTGATTTATCAAGCAGCCAATGAGAAACCATGAATAAACCATTCATAGCTATGAATACCTCCTGGGAAATTTGCCACAACCATACCTTTGGATATAAAAATCAGTTATTTGCACGCATCACCAAATCAACCCTATCTAACGATCGTCGATAGAGAAAGATAATATTTAAGCGGCAACTAAGAAAGCTAATTGATTTAATTATTCCACTGAAATTTACCTCAAAAGCACGATCGCTTCAAAAAAATAGGTTCTATCAAATATCTAACAACTCTTAATTCAATCGGGTAGACACATTCTCTCTCCTAAGAATTTACTACGATTAAACATCAAAATAAACCAGCACTTTCATGCACTAAGTTGAAAGCACCTACAACCACTTATTATCTTAAATAGAATGTTCCGACTAATTCTTATGTCATCTAGTTTCTTTAGCATTCAACTTGGGAATTTCCAAGCTTGCCACAATGCATTGCTAACATCAAACGAAGTTATACAAAGTTAAAAACACAGCCTCTGGGTTCAACACGAAGGCTTATACCGGGGAACCCGTCTACCGCAAGTGTTTCACCGCCAACTAAACGTATCGCGCAACGCACTAGCTTTTTTTACATTGCCATTTTGCACCAAAAAATTGTTTTATAAAAATCAACATTCTAACAACCGTAATTTAGTTAGCGGTTATTATTAATGTAGATATTGATATTCCTCATAAACAGCATCAAAAATCAGACAAGCAATAAATAAAATAATCCTTACTGTAGCTAATTTAGCTGTTTTTTCTTTCTCTATATAATATTTATCAGTTTTTTTCAGTCAAGTCATGCCAATTTGGCATTAATTTGATGTTTTGGTAAATTTACAAATAATTTTTATTAAGTATAAGGCATTGAGGGATGGGAAAATTAGGTAATCATTTAAAGTTGTTCGGATGGACGGGAATCGCTATTTGTTTATCTGGGCGAGGATATTGATAAGTATTCAAGCCCGCATTCAAAATATATTTACTGCTAGCTTATATAAACGTTCCCTATTTCCCTACCTAGTACCCATATAATAAACGGACTTCTGAACCACAAGAAGAAATGCGACGCTGCGGTTTAGAAGTCGGGTTTTTAGAAAATTTGTAATGTATTACAGATACGTATTCTAAAAACCCGACTTCCGTGCATAAAAAAAATGGGTACGCTATTTAAGCCGTATGGTACTAGACGAAATGCTTAATTTTGGACAATTACTTAGAGAAGAATAGCGAGCTTCTAGCCCGCACTACTCACATCTACACTTTCGCTTGCAAAGTCTTGAGCCATTCGGTATTCACACCAGACTCGCGAGTTAGTGCAATTCTTCCGGTACGGGCAATTTCTCGCAAGCCAAATTTTTGCAGTACCTGTCCGATCGCGACTATTTTTCCTGGATCTCCGACGACTTCCACAGTTAAGGAATCTTCGGCAACATCTACCACCCGCGCTCTAAAAATAGTCGCTAATTCGACAATTTCCGAACGATTAATGCTGGTAGCATTCACTTTAATCAACATTAATTCTCGTTCGACACAAGGGATTTCAGTAATGTCCTGGACTTTAAGAACATTGATTAACTTATATAGTTGCTTAGTAAGTTGTTCGATTACACGGTCATCACCAGCTACAACCATTGTAATTCGAGAAATACCCGATTGTTCGGCAGGACCAACCGCCAAACTTTCAATATTAAAGCCGCGACGAGCAAATAAACTAGAAATTCGCGAGAGAACTCCCGCTTCATCTTCTACAAGTACTGAAAGCGTATGTTTCATCAGTGAGCAGTAATCAGTAATCAGTAATCAGTAATCAGTTACCAGTAATCAGTTACCAGTTACCAGCAACTAGTTAATAGTTAATAGTTATTCAGTTAGATTATAGGTTAGGGGGGACGGGTGTCAAAGGTCAAAGGATTTTAGATTTTAACAACGGATGCTTTTGTTTTAGATTTTGTATTGGGAGTTAGGGGTGAGGAGTTAGGAGTTAGGAGTGAGGAGTTAGGAGTGAGGAGTTGATAATTATATTTCTCCTTGTCCGCTTCCCTGTCTCTCCCCATCTCCCCATCCCCCCATCCCCCCATCCCCCCATCCCCTAATCTCCTCTGGTGTAACTAGAAACTACTTGCTCCAATAATTTCTCCTCACTCTGGGCGGGTGCTAGACATTTTAATCCTTGGCAAACTAAGCCGATGCTATTCTGTGGTAAATCGGATTGTTCGACAAACATTGCAACGGGTAAGAACTTAGATATTAGCGAGTTTATCCGCTGTTTTTCGGTACGAATTAAGGTACAGTTCCGATACCAATCTAAGGCTACAAACAAACTGGGACAAGCTTGGGTTGCGTTATTCATGACGCTGCGAAACGCTTTTAATCCCTGTTCTGCTAAATTTAAATATTGAAGATTATCTGTTACTAAGGTAAGTCGCACGAGATTCGATAAAGCGATGCCGTTAGCCGAAGGTGTAGCACTATCTATATAATTACGTTCTCGTACAATTAATTCTTGGCTGGCATCATTTGCGGTATTGAAGTAACCTCCCAGTTCGATACTCCATAGATATTCGTTAAATTCATCTTGGAGGGAAATCGCTTTCTCTAACCATAATCCGGATTGATTATCTGTTTTTAAGGAAGCTTGATGTAAATCTAACAAGGCTTTGATAAACAAAGCGTAATCTTCGGATTGTGCCAATAAGTGAGGCTTTCCTTCGTAATTCAATCTGTGAAATCTTCCATCAACAAATTGATTCTCTAAGATAAACTTGGCTGCTTGAGTTGCCAGTTCGAGGTATTCTGGTTGGGAGAATACTGCATAAGCTCTCGCTAAACCGGAAATCATTAAGCTATTCCAAGCAACAATCATTTTAGTATCTGTAACTGCTGGAATACGACCTTGCCAATTATTTGATTTTGCTTCAAGGTTATTACGAGCGGGAGTAAAAGTTTCGATCGCCTCACTATTATTACCATAACGAGCAGCAAACAATGTCTCTAAAATCGCTTCTATGGCATCGCTTAATTTTTCTGAGTTACGCCTCTGCAAAACATTTTGATTTTCAAAGTTACCGTTGGGTGTAACTGTAAAATTTTGTTGCAGTTGAGTTAATTCTTCTGAATTTAGCAGTTGTTCTAACTCGCTGTAACTCCAAACGTAAAACGCGCCTTCTTCTGGTTCCAAATCTTCTTGAGTGATAAAACTATCCGCATCTTGAGCAGCGTAGAAATAACCTTGAGGTGCTGTCATTTCTCGTTGCAGCCATTTTACAGTTTTGGCGATCGCTCTCTCAAACGCCGGTTGTTCGATCCCCGCGCTCCACAAGTTAGCCAGATATTCGACTATCTGACCGTTATCGTAAAGCATCTTCTCAAAATGGGGTACAGTCCAGGTGGGATCGACTGTATAACGATGAAAACCACCTGCTACATGGTCAAAAATTCCGCCGAGTGCTAAGTCTAATCCTCGTTGGGTGCAAACTTGTTTACTATCGTATCTCGATGTAAAATCAAATCTACTTCCTTGCAAAGCCATCTGTGCGTAGGGGATCGTAGGAAAACTATTACCCTGCTGCCTGTTTTTGATGATTCCGGTAAAAACTTCCCAACCTTGTCTTAATAATTGATTATCTTCTCTTAGAGCGTCCGTTTCGGTTTGCAATACCGCAGAGGTGAGGAGCGATTCTAAAATAACTGCTTTACGTTGTTGTAAGTCTTGTTTTTCCGTATCGTAATAATGCCTGATTGCTTTCAATACCTGCAAGAATCCGGGACGACCGTAACGTTCTTCTGGAGGAAAATAGGTTCCGGCGTAAAATGGTACTAAGTCATCAGGAGAAAGAAAAACGTTTAGGGGCCAACCACCTTGACCGCTCATCATTTGTAAAGACTGCATATAAATGCTATCAATATCCGGTCTTTCTTCGCGATCGACTTTAATCGGAAGAAAATTAGCATTCATATATTCAGCTATTTCTAAATCTGAAAAAGCTTCTCCTTCCATTACAGTACACCAGTGACAGCTGGAATAACCAATGGAGAGAAATATGGGTTTATTTTGCAATTTAGCTGTAGATAGCGCTTCATCGCACCAATTCCACCAATCAATCGGATTTTCAGCGTGCTTGCGGAGGTAAAGACTTTGAGCAGAAGCGAGGCGATTAGTCATGATTTCAAAATATGAAAAGCCTTATAATAGCCCAGTTTATCGCTTCTCTTTAATAAGATGCGCTTTTGAATTATAAGAATACAAAAACCCGGTTTGTTGCAAAACCAGGTTTTTGATTGAAGGGTATTTAATATCGATCGCCTTTTCGGCTATTGATGGTAACTGCTTGTTTTTAACCACATCCAGTTGCTTAATTAGAGGATAAAGCATATGTCGAGATCGATGCCTTTAAAGCAGAAAACCCGATAAAATGAGCTTTTAACTTATTTGTATTGATTTTTAATACTACGTAATACTAATGATTACTATCTTATTCTCGACTACCTAAATTTGGCTAACTTGTTTCTAATTTATTTTAAAGAACGAACAAGTAAGCTCACAATTGGTCCTGAATATGTATCTACAGGAGGTTTAACTTCTGAAATTATAACTTTGTCGGTGTTCGAGGTTAATCCGAATATTAAATTAAGTAACAAAGTAATAATTGCTGCTTGTACTAATCTTTTCAACATGACCTTTTCCTATGGCTCTAAATAAATGGCATTTCTATTTCAAATAATTCACGAATATGCCTCTCGTACTATTGTTTTACCTGCAATGATGATTTAATCCGGACAGACCGTATTATTAACATAAAAAAGTTTTTTTATATACACATTTTGTAACTATTATCACTTAATTAGAGATAGAATAATCACACTAAAACGATTTATTTTGTTGGCGATTGTGCTGTTGATAACAACAAAACGCTTAGTAATCGATAAAATGTATGTAAATTAACTAAAACTAGCCTGCATGATTCCTATCGTTATTGAACAATCGGGTCGCGGCGAACGCGCCTTCGATATTTACTCAAGATTACTTCGCGATCGCATCATCTTCTTAGGTCAACCTATTGATAGCAACGTAGCTAACTTAATAGTTGCTCAACTGCTGTTGTTAGATTCAGAAGATGCGGAGAAAGATATCTATATGTATATCAACTCTCCTGGTGGTTCGGTAACTGCTGGCATGGGTATTTTTGATACCATGAGACATATTCGCCCGGACATTTGTACTATTTGCACCGGACTCGCTGCTAGTATGGGTGCTTTCCTACTTACTGCTGGCACTAAAGGTAAGCGGATGAGTTTACCTCATTCTCGAATTATGATTCACCAACCTTTAGGTGGGGCACAAGGACAAGCAACCGATATTGAAATTCAAGCGAAAGAGATTCTCTATCACAAGCAGCAACTAAATCAATATTTAGCTGAAAGCACGGGGCAACCCATTGAACGCATCGCTGAAGACACTGAAAGAGATTTCTTTATGTCCCCTGATGAAGCCAAAAATTATGGCTTAATTGACCAAGTGATAGATCGTCACGCTGCTGGTAGCCGTCCGATGGCTGTCGTCTAGTCAATCCGTCCGCATAGTCAATAGTTAATATTAGCGATTGATTATTGAATCTCGACCTATAAAGACTCCAATTCATGAGTCATAAATTACATAGTGGAATTCCTTTAATATCGGGAATTCCATTTTTACTTATTCAATAAGCAGATAAAAGGGTTTACGATAATTAATTTTTTATTAAATTTCCTATTTCTACTTATTGTCAAGTATTGCAGGTAAGATTTAATTATCAGTTTTACTTATTATACCAGAATAATCAACTAGTTTATAACTTTCTTGACTAATTCGTTTGTAAGATGATAGTAAGCAAATATAAATTGTAGCCAGATGGGTAGAAGTCATATCCCAGCAACGAGGCAAGAAACTGAGAATATGCGCGAATAACCAACCTTGAAATCATATATTCGATCGAGTTAATAGAGAAATCCGGTTTGATTGGGCTTGGAGTAGAACCCAAGTTAAATTAAGATTATCTAAAAGATTCGCGATCGCGCTCAACCCAATGACTCGAAAAACTATTAAGTTAAGAATAGTTGATAGTTTATTTAGATTTACTTAGATTTCAATTCAATTAATTCTCGGTTTTTTGCTGTAGCTGAAATTTAAACTACAAATAGTGAGTTGATGGTTTACTCTTGCCAACACTTCCTCAAGTTCAAACGGTTTAGTTAATTCTTAATTCCTAACTCAATAAGGTTACTGAGCTTGTCGAAGTACTCCTAACCTTTAACCTTTAACCTTTTTCGCTAATATTAGAAATTTTATCGAATTGATAGTTATCAGCTAACTCTTCAAGTTGCTGTTTGAGGGTTTGATGATTTTCGGGAATTTCTTCAAGCAATTGTAAAACGGAATCTTGATTGCAATGTACCGCAGCAGTATGAAGAGATTCACACCATTGCTGTGGCATAACTTTTAAAGCTTGGGTGGTTAATTGCTCTAAGTTGCTTTCATCTTTAGATGAATCGTCAGATTCATAAATATATTCAATATCTAAATATTTAGCGATTGTATCTAATAAAATTTCTTCTTGAAATGGTTTGCGAATAAAATCATTACAGCCCAATTCCAACATGAACTGTCTATCTTCGTTAAATGCCGTTGCGGTTAAAGCAATAATTGCAGTATTGGTTTGATTTTGATTTTCAATATTTTTTTGTTTAATAATTTTAGTTGCTTGATAACCGTCCATTACTGGCATTCGCATATCCATCAGGATCAGATTGGGTTGTTCTTTTTCCCACATTTCTATTGCTTCTTGTCCGTTAGTTGCTTCAATAATTTCAAATCCTAACGGTGTAAGAATCTGTAGCAATAGTTGACGATTATCCCAGTTATCTTCGACTACAAGAATGCGATTATTTGTTTGATTCGGTTTCAAACCGATAACGCGCCCTTTAGATAAAGATGGAGTAATATCTAAAGGTTTTTCATCTAAATTAACCAAAATATGAAATTGAACTTTTGTTCCTTTCTCTAAAGTACTTTCTATTTCAATATCTCCACCCATTAAACTTACGAAACGCTTGCAAATTGCCAACCCCAAACCAGTTCCGTCTTCAGCTTGATAAGTCGGCTTGCTTTGCACGAAAGCATCAAAAATACGATCTAATTCTTTCGGTGCGATACCTGTTCCCGTGTCTTCTATTTGAAAGTTTAAAAGTAGGGTAGAGGGGGTAGAATTTTCTATATTGACTTCTTCAAAAACTCCTACTCGCAAAACTACGCTACCAGAATTGGTAAATTTGATGGCGTTTCCTAAAAGGTTAATTAATACTTGCCGCAGTTTACTTTCGTCGGTTTGCACGTACTGAGGAAGTTCTGGATTTAGCTCAAATTTCAACTGTAATCTTTTCGCTCTGGCTTTGAGGTGTAACATTGCTTCAATACCGTCAAGCAAGCGATAAAGATCGAAACTATTAACGTTAACTTCTGCCATCCCGGCTTCTATCTTGGAAATATCTAAAATATCGTTGATTAATTCCAGTAAATGCTTGCCGCTACGCAGAATTGTATCTAAATACTGCTTTTGTTTATTTTCTAATTTGGGATTTCTAGTTAAAATTTGCGTGAAACCTAAAATTGCATTCAGGGGAGTTCGCAATTCGTGAGTCATTCTAGCAAGAAATTCGCTTTTAGCATGATTGGCTGCTTCTGCTGTTTCTTTAGCGCGAACAAGTTCGGCATTAATTTGGTTTAGTTTGTCTTGAATAGAAGTTTGCTTAGTTATATCAGTGGAAATACCGCAAACTGCATAAGGTTCTCCTCGATCGTCGCATAAAGGTGCTTTGATGGAAATATAGGTATGATTTTCGCCATCAGGTTGGGGAAGTATTTCTTCAAATTCCAAGACGGTTTTTTGTGCGATAACTTTGCGATCGTTAGCCTGGTATATTTCGTAACTCCCTGGTGCAAAGAGTTCGCTGTCTGTTTTACCTAAAATTTGTTCTAATAGCAAACCAGTAACTGCACTAAGCTGTTGATTTCCGAGCAGGTAACGTCCTTCAATATCTTTAACGTAAATGACTGATGTAGTATTATCTAAAACTGCCTGTAGCTGTTTTTCATTTTTCTCTAATGCATTGTAAGTTTGCTGAAGTTCTTCTTGGACTTGTTTAATCTCATCTACATCTACAAAAGTTAACACCACCCCCTCACAACATTCTTCTCCTTGCCAATAAGGATAAACCCGCATTAACAGATGTCTTCCCGTAGAACTCAATTTGACTTCTCGTTGCTTTGGTTTTCCGCAGTTGAGAATTGATTGCAGCAGTTCTGTAAATTCGCCAAAGTCGATATTATTGGTAATATGCTGAATGGGACGACCAATATCAGCATCAACTAAATTAATTGCTACTGTCGCTGCTGAAGTAAATTTACGAATTTTCAGGTTTTTATCTAGAAATACAACGCCGATATCGGTACTTTGCAGCAAGTTATCGACATCAGCATTTAACTCGGTTAATTCCTGAATTTTTGATTGATATTCGGCATTTACGGTAAAAAGTTCTTCGTTTACCGAATGCAGTTCCTCGTTAGTACTTTGCAATTCCTCGTTGGAAGCAATTAATTCTTCGTTAGTCGCTTGCTGCTCTTCGTTGGTAGTTTCTAATTCTTCAATAGTTGATTGCAAATTTTCGCGGCTTTGCTGCAACTCGTATTCTAATTCTAATATCCGATGTGATACTTCACTATCTGCTTCAAAATGACGTGCTTGGGGTGCAACTTCAACTTCTGCATCTTCGGCAATTGTCACCATAAAGAAATCACCAGCGATTTTACTTGCTTGTTCGTAGCTGACTTTTAAACTGAGAATGCGTTGTTTCTCGCCGTAGTCTACCTTAATTCCCGTGTATGCAACGGCATTATGTTCTTTTTGAGCGCGACGTAATGCAGTATTAAGGGGAAGTTGCAGGGGCAGAATAACTAATTTAATCGCTTCGGTAGTCGGATTACCTGTAGGGAATTTGAGTACTTTTGCTAAATCCTCAAACATATAGACTACATGATTATTTTTATCCACCAGCAGACAAGTTGCTTTTTGCTGCCCCAGCAAGTTATTTAAGGCAGCTTCAAGCATTGGCTCTTTAGTTGACTTAGGGGCTTGCCTGATGGGGGTTTGGGATAAAAAATGTTTGGTAAAGTTTTCTACACCTCTTACAGGTAAAGGCAGTCGCGAGTCTCTGGCTTTATGATAAATCTTGTGTTTTTTCTGAATTGGAACCAGCTCATCTTCCAATTGTGCGACTGTTTCAGCTTCTCCCAGGAATAAAAAGCCTTTTGGCACCAAGGAAAAATGAAAGTTGCGTAATACCTGCTGCTGTAGCTGCGGCTGCATATAAATCAGCACGTTGCGGCAGGTAATGATATGCATCCGAGTAAAAGTCGCATCTTTGGTTAAGTCGTGGGGTGCAAAAATCAACTTTTCTCGCAGTTCCTTCGACACTTGAAAACTTTGCTCTTGCCGAATAAAGTATCGCTCCAAACGTTCGGGATTGAGATCCTTAGCAATACTTTCTGGATAAATTCCGTTAGCGGCTTTTTCTAAAGCTATTTTATCAATATCTGTAGCAAAAATTTTGATTTTTATTTGTTTTCCTAAATCGGCAACAGCTTCATCTATCAACATTGCTAAAGTGTAAGCTTCTTCTCCTGTAGCGCAGGCGCTTACCCAGCATCTTAATTCATCTCCGGAATTAATTTTTTCTAATATTGTGGGAATTATATTGGTTTCCATAAATTCCCAAGCTGCTGCATCGCGAAAAAACTTTGTAACGCTAATTAACAAATCTTGACAAAGAATTTCTCTTTCTTGACGCTCAATTTGCAAGCGCCCAATATAATCGTCAATATTGTCATATCCCGTAATCAAGCAGCGACGATGAATGCGCCTCGAAAGAGTAGAAGGCTTGTAATGCGTAAAATTAAAGTGTTGATGGCGGTTGAGAATGTTGGTAATTTGTCCCAACCTAAAAGAATCTAACGCCAGCTTGGAACGCGGTTCGTTATTTCTTTCTTCTAAGCCAGGTGCTTTGACAAAATCGTAAATAACTTCTGCCAATTCAATTGGCGAACCGATACTATCTACAATGCGGGTAGCGATCGCACTTTGCGGCATTCCGTCAAACTCAGCCGTACCGGGATCTTGCGCCATGCCAATCCCCCCAGATTCGTTGAGCATCCGCAAACCCTCCGAACCATCGCTACCAGTACCAGAAAGCACCACACCAATAGCGCGATCGCCAGCATCTTCACCCAAAGACTGTAAAAATATATCAATGGGAAAATTAGGCCCGGGGCGTTCTCTATGCTGACGCTGTAGCTGCAAGCGGCGATTTTTAACTTCTAAATTTTGACCGGGAGGAATCAAATAAACGCAGTTGGGTTTAATCTCCATCCCATCTTCTACCCGAAAAATCTCCATTCTCGTAGTTCTTCCCAGCAATTCCTTCATCAAACTTTTGAAATCAGGCGATAAATGCTGGATTACAACATACGCAGCCCCACTATCCGCAGGCATATTCGCAAAAAATTCTTCCAAAGCCCGCAGCCCTCCGGCGGAAGCACCAATTCCTACAACAAAAAAGTCGTAGTTTCCTTTATCTTGAACTTGTGTTTCGGGTATAGAAGAAGTCATGAATTTTACTGCTGATTAATTTGCTCTCTGGATTTACCAGAACTGTCTAAATAGAGGATATATATTTAAATCTTAAAAAAAAATAAGTATTCAATATTCTTTTAATTCGTAAAGTATCTAATCAAAACTTAAAAAAATTAATTGACTGTGCTTATGTTGTAAGTAAACAAAATTATACTAAAACAGTCAAGATTATAGTTGTATTGTTGTTTACCTGCTATCCAGGTATCTAAATAATATTTTTAACATCAAAATTTCTGAAACCGTGCGCCCCCAGCCCCGATTAATCCCGCGAATTGATTTGTAGAGACGTGATATATCGCGTCTCTACATCTTTTGGGATAGCGAAAAAATTCTCCTAAACCGTTTCCATCCACTCAATACATTTTTTTAATTCTTGCTGCATAGTTTCAGCATCAGTATGATACCTACGACCGTGACCTGGTAAAACCCATTCAAAAGAGTAATTTGTTAATTTTGGCATTGATTTTTTTAATTGATCCCAGGAATACCAGCAGAAATTTCGGAAAGCTACCAGTTGCTTTAACCCATCAGACCAAGCAAGATGATCTCCAGTAAACAGAAACTTATTCTTATAAAGTAGAACAGTATGTCCTTTTGTATGACCCGGAACCGTAATTATTAACAATTCCGGAGTTAACTCATGGGTATCTTCACCACTTAACTGAATTTCCACATCGCGAGTATTTGCACTAATTTCTTCCTCATGGAGGATGCGATCGCAACCAAAACGATCGGCAAATTTTTGATGATCTGCAACGTCATCTCGGTGAGTCAAATACATATAGCGAATTCCCCCCATTTTTTCCAAACGCTTCACCAAAGGCGGCGTAAATCGAGGAGAATCAACTAAGATATTGCCTTCGGGTAGCTGAATAAAATAGCTCGCAGCACCATAGGATTTTTCCGAATGATAGCCGCAATGGTAAACGTTTTCTTCAACGGGAATCGGAAAACTTGACTGAGCATCTTTAATATCCTGCGGTTTTTCAACAGTACCGATAGAAGCCGTAGGGCAAGATAACAAAGCTTGAAGCGCGGCTAATCTTTGTTTTTCGTCCGTTGGTTGTTGGTGTACCGCTGACATTCCATCTTCACGAGTAAAAACTTGAGGAGTCATCCAGCGACAAGTATCGCAATCAATGCAGGTAGTATCTACAAAAAAATCGCCGCCAACATTCTCATTTCGACGCAGATTTAAAGTAGCCATGTTAAACCTCTTTTTATCTAGTTTTGGGTAAAGATAATTATCCTTTATACGACTACGTTAGCAGAATTGAAAGATGGGTTTGATAGTTGAAATATAACGGTTTAAGAAGTAGTTTAAGAAGTATTATTATTGACATCTAAATTACTGAAAACCTAACCCCCCTTCCCCCCTAGGGAATGGGGGTAATAAGCCTTTGTGCTTGCAGGATATAGCAATCCTAAATTAGTTGTGAAGAAATTATATTTATTTATTTATATCTATAAAGTAGTGCGTTAGCGCAGCGTGTCCGCCAGGACATGCATCTTGCTCGCTGATAATAAATACTCGTGTAAAATTACCTATAAAGTAGTGCGTTAGCGCAGCGTGTCCGCCAGGACATGCATCTTGCTCGCTGGTATCAAAATGCCACTACTCCGAATAGTTTGCCATTACATTGATTGCGTACTACTAGTATGCTACAAAAAGGATATAGAGGTAACGAAAAATGCTCTTACCAAACTAGAAACCTTGTATACCACCTTTTTACTAGCTAATGCAGCCCAGCTATAGAGGTACATTTGAAGCGCATATCACTGTAAACGCGGATAAATTAGCTGTAAGGCGAAGATTCAGCTTACTTTGCCAAAATTTAAACATAAAATGCGTTTTTATCGAGCTAAGTGAAGGTGTAACTCGTTCTCAACCGATGACAGCATCTTATCATCATGGCACTCTTCAACACGTACTACAACAAATAAATCAAATAGCTCAAAAAATAGTTAATGCAGATTTTGAAATTACTCGCATAAAAATTGAAGCGATGGTGAGTAATCGAGATATCTCCATTTCGGATATTGAAGCGCAGAAATTACCTCAAAGTAATTATTTCGAGTTTCATGTCAAAGCGATTTTATCCGCTTCAGAAAATCTGGAAGTGCTGAGAAAGTATTGTTTGCAGTACGATGCTCATCTATCTGCGAATGCTTTTAAAAAACCTGTTGGGGGAAAACAGCAGCGATTTATCACCATGCGAGTTTATGGAGTAGGATACAAAACTGCTCAAACACGCTTTGATAATTTAATTGCATTGCTTAAAGCAAAAGGATTGAAACTTTCTCAGCAACAGCGAGAATATACAGTTTACGACAGTAACTTAAATTTAGATGCTGGTTGGATGGATTGATTTTAGATTGAAATATTGTTGATGTTTGTAGTAAAAACTTTAGTCCTCAAAGAGCTAAAGCTCTTACTACGAACCTTAATTTAATGAAACGGTATGAGATATCGACTGATTTTAAATTTTAGATTGAAATATTGTTCATGTTTGTAGTAAGGACTTTAGTCCTCAAAGAGCTAAAGCTCTTACTACGAACCTTAATTTAATGATTTATACGATTTAATGCTATTTACGACCTATATAGAATTAGATGAAACTTTAGTTAAAGCAGCTATTTCTACAGCCTTCAGCAGTCGAAATACAACATTAGAAGAAATTTATTATCTTTTATCGACACCAGAATGGTGGGATAGAAGTAAAAATCGCGGTAAATGGAAATGGTATATTCGCCGCAAACCGGAACAAAATATGCCGGAATTTCTTTCAATTGTAGAGATTGTGACGCAAAGGTGGGAAAGTACTGTTAAAGAAATTATAGATTTGGGATTCTAGATTTTTTTAAAGGTTCGTAGTATAAGGTTCGTAGTAAGGGCTTTAGCCCAAAGCATAGAAGGGCTTAAGCCCTTACTACAAACAAAAAACCGGGTTCGCCAACAAACCCGGTTTTTATAATCTAAATCCAACTAATCAACCAACCAGTAAAGTTAATTTATCGCCGACAAAACTTACAACACGATGGGTTATGGGCAAACTATCAATTACCATACCCAAACACAACAACATCATGTAAGAAATGGAATAGAGAAACATTCCTTTAGCCGAACTGCGATCTTGAGGATTTTGTAATAATTGCCACGCTTTACGAATAAATACCGCTCCCAAACATAAAGCAATAGTAGCGTAAATAATTCCTACTGAATGCAAGGGATAAACGAGTAAAAACGTTGCTGCTACAGTTACAAGACTGTACCGCCAAATCTGCTTAACTGTTGCTTCTTCACCTGCAACTACTGGTAGCATTGGCACGCCTACTGCTGCGTAATCATCCTTAATCATCAATGCTAAAGACCAAAAGTGTGGCGGTGTCCAAAGAAAGACAATACCAAATATTAACCATGCAGTTAGACTCAAAGTACCTGTTACCGCAGCCCAACCAACTAAAGCGGGAATTGCTCCTGCTGCTCCACCGATAACTATATTTTGAGTGGTGTTGCGCTTCAACCAATGGGTGTAAATTAACAAGTAAAAAACAATCCCAGACATTGCTAAGAAAGCAGAAAGCAAATTAGCAAATATACTAAGCAACGCAAAAGAAGCTACAGCTAAAACTGTGGCAAAAATTAAAGCATCGCGGGGCTGTACTCTACCGGAAGGAATGGGGCGATGACGGGTACGCTCCATATCATAATCAATATCCCGGTCGTAAATACAGTTGATTGTTTGGGCGCTAGCAGCTGCTAAAGTACCACCAGCAAGAGTTACTAACAACAATATAGGGTTTACTTCTCCAGATGCAGCTATCCACATACTTCCAGCAGTGGTAATCAGCAGCAAAGGGATAATCCGAGGCTTGGTTAGCTGGTAGTAACTTTGAATAACTTGTAAAAACGTAGAGTGGTGGCGAGAGACATTTGTCTCAATCATTTTAGTAATCGTTCCTTATTTTTTAACAATTTATATGCTGTTTTTGCCTTCTCGGGCTGTTAGCGTCGAACAAATCAGTGAGCAGTGACCAGTTATCAGTGACCAGTTAGCAGTGACCAGTTATCAGTGACCAGTTAGCAGTGAGCAGTGAGCAGTTAGCAGTGACCAGTTACCAGTTACCAGTTATCAGTTATCAGTGACCAGTTAGCAGTTATCAGTGACCAGTTAGCAGTGACCAGTTAACAACTAACAACTAACAACTAACAACTAACTACTAACTATGTTGTTTGTTCACTTGTAGCAGATGAATTAAAGTCTTGGTTGTAACCTGAGATACTACGGGTGTCCATCCAATCGCGTACTGCAAGAACTGTAAAGACTACTAACGTACCTAGTAAAGAAGCTCCAATTAACTGATGAGTCACTGTTAGAGGTTCTACTTGTAGGTGTAAGCGGTAAGTGGCAAATCCTAAGATTATCTGTAAAATTAATAACCCACCTGCGAGATTCGCCAGTTTTCGTAAAGCTGGATGTAGTGCTGGCGTGCGCCATGACACAAATACTAAGGCTAATGTTGCTACGGTTGGTGGTATCAAGCCGAAGATGTGGGTGTACATAACGGTACAAAGTTGATACTCCCCAAAGCATTGATGTAATGCCCAACGCGAACCGACTAAAGCACCTAATAAACTTTGTAAATAGACTAAAACGCTAGCAGTGAAAGATATTGCTGGTAGTTTACCAGCGGTTCCCGTGGCTTTGTAAGGTGTGAGAGCCGTACCGATAACCAGCAAAGTTATGAAGAAGAACAATGCGGTTCCTAAATGAGCGGTAACAATATCAAATCGCAACAGCTGGGTAACGGTGAGTCCTCCTAAAATGCCTTGGAAGACGATTAAAAACAAAGCAAATGTAGAAGCCCAAGGCAGCCATTTAGGAACAGAACGACGATTCCACCAAGACATACCGACTAAAACGATCGCGCTAATACCAATCAACGATGCATCTAATCGATGAAACCATTCTAGGAAAACTTGCAAATTCATTTGTTTCGTCGGCACAAGTTCCCCATAACAAAGCGGCCAATCTGGACAAGCAAGTCCAGCATTCATCACGCGGGTAGCGCTACCGATCGCCATCAAAATCAATGTAGCGATCGCCATTTTCCACACGAGGCGACGAATTCTATCTTTTGCCGATTGTTGCTGCGCTGTCGCAACTTGGTTTTGTTGTTCTAAAGCAAATTGGCTCATCTAATTTACCTTCTCTTATACCTGAAACCCGAAGCTACCTTAATTTTCATAACTGAAATACATATTCTCAACTCCACACTAGCGCAAACGCCTCTATTAAAAAGAAGCTTTCTTCTTATACTCTGGATCGCAATTTGAAAATGTAGCCGAAAGCTTTAGAGATTTTTTAGGTTGTCATGAATCGGGGATTGGGAATTGGGAGTGAGGAGTTAGGAGTTAGGAGTTAGGAGTTATTTCCCATCTCTCCATCTCCCCATCTCCCCATCCCCTTGTCTCCTTGTCCCCCCCTCTCCCCCTCTTCCCCCTCTCCCTCCTCTCCCCCCTCTCCCCATCTCCCCCTCTCCCACTACCTAGCCTAAAAAATAATAAAGATTTTTACTTGTTACACTCAATGGTAATTGCCTAGACTAACTTAGTATGTGAGTAGTTCTAAATTTATCTAGTAAAGCCGTTAACTATTATCAACCGTGAATATTCCAAGTACAATCTGGACGTTATTAATTGGTATTCTGCTGACCTTGACCAGTTTCTGGTTCGGTCAAAATCATGGTCTATTGCCTACAGCGGCTTCGGATGAGGCTGTTCTGGTAGATGGCTTGTTTAATACGATGATGACTGTTTCTGTGGGCATATTTCTCATCGTTGAAGGTGTTTTGATTTTTACTGCCTTCAGATACCGCCGTCGTAAGGGAGATGATACAGATGCCGAACCGATTCATGGTAATGTACCGTTAGAAATTCTCTGGACGGCAATTCCAGCTATCATTGTTCTCGGTATTTCTGTTTACAGTTTTGATGTATACAATTCAATTGGCGGATTTAATCCGATGGAGACTCAGGAATCTCCTATAGCTTCAAGCGCCACATCAATGCCTGGTGCAGCTATAGCAGCAACTTTAGACAATCCTGATGCTTCAGATGTCAGAAATATCGACCAGCTTCCCGAAAAAGAAAATGCTCCCGCTACGGGTATAGTTTCTCCTAAAGTAGGCGCTAGTCCTGAAAATCAAGGTAAACAGCCGGATTTGTTAGTAAAAGTTACTGGTTTGCAGTATGCTTTCCTGTTTAACTATCCTGAAAGTAATGTTTTTTCTGGTGAGTTACACGTTCCCATTGGTAGAGAAGTAAAACTCGATATGGCAGCAAATGATGTAATTCATGCTTTTTGGGTACCGGAATTTCGCCTTAAGCAAGATTTAATTCCTGGAATGAATACAGAACTTCGGTTTACACCTAAAATAGCAGGCGATTATAAGGTCATTTGCGCCGAACTTTGCGGTCCCTATCACGGTGCCATGAATACGAAAGTTATTGTTGAAACCCCTGAAGAATTTGATAACTGGATTAAAGAACAGCAAGTTGCGAGCATTGAAACATTCAATCAAGCAGTTGCTGTTAATCCCGCAGAATTGTCAGCGGATGAATTTCTTGCTCCCTACACCAGCGAGATGGGAATTTCATCACAAATGTTACACCAAATTCATAACTAGTTATTGTAGAGACGTAGCACTGCTACGTCTTTTAAGGAGTTAGTGGAACAACTAATAACTAAAACCTAAAAACTAACAAAAATTTTTATGACACAAGCACAGTTGGAACATTCAGCCCATACAGCTGATACTTCACATCATCGTCAAAGAAAATGGTGGGAGTATTTTACTTTTAATACCGACCATAAGGTAATTGGGATTCAGTACTTAGTTACTACATTCATTTTTTACTGTATCGGCGGTGTAATGGCGGATTTGGTTCGCACTGAATTGCGAACTCCTGCTTCAGACTTTGTAAGTCCCGAACTTTACAATAGTTTGTTTACGCTGCACGCCACAATCATGATTTTTCTGTGGATTGTGCCAGCGGGTGCGGGTTTTGCTAACTATCTGATTCCCTTGATGATTGGGGCTGAGGATATGGCATTTCCAAAATTAAATGCCCTCGCTTTCTGGATGGTTCCTCCTTCTGGCATATTGCTAATTAGCAGTTTAATTGTTGGCGATGCACCAGATGCGGGTTGGACTTCTTACCCTCCGTTGAGTTTAGTTACCGGGCAGGTAGGTGAAGCGATTTGGATTGGTAGTATCCTGCTGCTGGGTACCTCTTCAATTTTGGGTGCCATCAATTTTCTGGTAACTTTGTTAAAAATGCGTGCCCCAGGCATCGGTTTTCATCAACTGCCATTATTTTGCTGGGCAATGTTAGCTACCTCAGCACTGGTTTTAATTTCAACTCCAGTGTTAGCAGGCGCACTAATTCTACTTTCTTTTGACTTAATTGCCGGAACCGCCTTTTTTAACCCAACTGGCGGTGGTAATCCGGTAGTTTACCAGCATATGTTCTGGTTTTACTCCCACCCTGCGGTTTACATCATGATTTTGCCCTTTTTCGGGGTAATTTCGGAAGTCATACCTACTAATTCCCGCAAACCGATTTTTGGTTATAAAGCGATCGCCTATTCTTCTCTGGCAATTAGCTTTTTGGGTTTGATTGTTTGGGCGCACCATATGTTTACCAGCGGTATTCCCGGTTGGTTGCGGATGTTTTTCATGATTACCACTATGGTGATCGCCGTACCTACTGGTATTAAAATCTTCAGTTGGTTGGCAACAATGTGGGGTGGAAAACTTCGTCTCAACAGCGCTATGCTTTTTGCAATGGGCTTTTTAGGTATCTTCGTAATTGGCGGTATCAGTGGTGTAATGTTGGCTGCGGTGCCTTTTGATATTCACGTACACGACACTTATTTTGTCGTTGCCCACTTACATTACGTGTTATTCGGTGGTTCGGTTCTGGGAATTTTCGCCGGTTACTATCACTGGTTCCCCAAAATTACTGGACGCATGGTTAATGAAACCTTGGGTAGAATTCATTTTGCCCTAACAATTGTCGGCATGAATATGACTTTCTTACCCATGCACCAATTGGGTTTGATGGGTATGAATCGCCGTATCGCTATGTACGACCCCAAATTTGCTGCTATCAACGAATTTTGTACCTACGGTTCTTACATCTTGGCGGTGTCTACAATACCTTTCATCATCAACGTGCTTTGGAGTTGGAGAGCGGGTAAAAAAGCAAATAACAATCCTTGGGATTCTTTGACACTAGAGTGGATGACCACTTCACCACCAGCGATCGAGAACTTTGAGTCACACCCTTTCCTACTTATTGGACCTTACGAATACGGAACCGAAAGAGCGAAACAAGTTGTAGCCTTATCCCATACCGACGATCCCTTCGGTAATGCCAAATCCCCGGCACCACGAACGAGCGATCCAGATGAATCATATCCGGCGATCGCAACTGAAGCGGGATAAAGGCACGTTAATTATCGCAAAAACCTCACCCCCTCCCCTCTCCTTAGTAAGGAGAGGGGTGTCCAGAGGACGGGGTGAGGTTCCAGAAAATATTCATACTTAATTAAAAATTTATGCAAAGTCCAGCAATCGATCCAGCAAAAACAGAACAAAATCACCATCGCGCAGCTACCGTAGAAGCACAACACGCAGAACATCCAGACCATCGTTTGTTTGGATTAGTTGTATTCCTTGTAGCTGAAGGAATGATTTTCTTGGGTATGTTCGGTGCATACTTTGCTTTCCGTTCTACCTTAGCTGAATGGCCTCCCGCAGGTACCCCAGAGTTAGAATTATTACTCCCCGGTATCAATACGATAATTCTAATTTCTAGTAGTTTTGTAATTCACAAGGCCGATACCGCGATTAAAAAGAACAACGTGCGGGGAATGCAAATGTGGTTTGCAATCACCGCTGTGATGGGAATTATCTTTTTATGCGGTCAAATTTACGAATACAAACATTTAGAATTCGGTTTAACAACCAATTTGTTCGCTAGTGCATTTTACGTGTTGACAGGTTTCCACGGATTGCACGTTACAGTCGGAGTTTTAGCAATATTAGCTGTATTGTGGCGATCGCTTAAAAAAGATCATTACAGCGACGAACATCATTTCGGTATCGAAGCTGCTGAACTATATTGGCACTTTGTTGATGTAATTTGGATTGTGCTTTTCGGTATTTTGTATTTACTTTAAGTATTTCATTTGAATTAAATTATTTGATTTTGCCCCCAATTTTGGGGGTTTTTTATTTTTGATTTTAGAACAAACTAAGCTTTATACAAACACAGTTTTTAAACTCTTCAAAACCACCCTTATTATCCCAATATTTGTTTAAACTTGGTAAGTTTTCCAATTGCATCACGTTACCACCTTGATAAGTCAAAACTTCATCATATTCAAATACATTCTCGGATTTTGCTGAATCAAGTGGATGATTAAAGTCAATAGCCCAAAGTGTTTCAACAATCCGATAAATGTTGTAATCACCTTCCAAACTTTCTCGTTCGTGCTTATAATCTAAGACTTTGACCAAATGAGTTACATAACCCTTTTGTCTTAACAAAATCAAATCATCTTTTTGGGGTTTATCAGCGTTATTTGTGTCTTTTTTCCAATTAAGTTTAAATAAATCCCCAGTATTAACATTTGGATAAGCCCATAACTCACCGTCTGGATGTCTTACATTTTTAGTCCACTTTAGATTTGTTAAATCCATGATTACTAATCTCTGTATAATTATCTTCATCTATAGTTCCCAAATTAAGATATGCAACTAACACAGAAGCAACATAATTTTCTTAACTCGGCTTTTTATCCTCAATTGAACTGACAAATTCTCAATCAAGACATAATTTTTGCTTTCTTTTTCTAGCTTTGCAAAGATTTATTATTTTTCGTTTCAAACACTTTCTTTAATGCACTTAGCAGTTTTAAAATTCTATAGGCACAAGATTATATGTAAGATGGCTTTAAAAATTATTCAAAGTTTTGACAGTAATTTCACTTTAGAACCACAAGCTAAAGCAACTTTATTTGAACTGCTAACAAACGAAAGCTTCTTAAAACAGGTTTGTCAGCAGTCAAATTGCGAACAAGTAGAATTTACAGAATTACTATTTCAGCCGGTTCCTTACAGTAGCGCGACACCCAAAGGAATGCCAGCAGAATTTGAAAAATATCACGAATCTGGAGACTACGCAATTCTAAACGTACCGCCAAATTTTATGTTTAAAGCCAAGATTTTTAAACCAAGTCGGCTATGTGCGATTTATAAAAAAATTTGAAGGTTGTTGGTTAGCTACTAATTGTTAGTTGTAAATTATTAACTGCTAACTCTAACTGATAACTGCTCACTGCATGTCGCTGTCGCGACACGCTACGCTAACACTGCTCACTGAAAATGACAAATATTCCCGAATTAACAAGTTTAGAATTTATTCCTTATATTGATGAAAACGGTGAATTACCCGAACAATATCAAGGAAAAATAGGAGTTTACGCAATTTTCGATCGAGAAAAAGCGCTGCAATTTGTCGGTTACTCTCGCGATGTTTTTTTAAGTTTTAGACAGCATTTAGTGCGACAACCGCAATATTGCTATTGGGTAAAAGTAGAAACTATTGAACGTCCCAGTCGTAAAATTTTAGAAGAAATCGAGCAAGCCTGGATTGCTGAAAATGGTAGTTTACCTATGGGGAATGGAGAAAATAAACAGAAATGGGTTGCTCCAATTGATGCGAAAGCTTTGATTACTCCAGAAGAACAAGCTAATTTTGATCGACCCATTCATGATGAAATCGCGAAGATAAAAATTATCAAAAATGTAGCGCGAAGAGTTGAAGCTGATATTTTGAAACAGTTAGAAGCGCGGGGTTTACAAATGCAGGTGAGGTTTAATCCCAAGTTGAAGGAAGAAGGTTTGCTGGATGTGAAATCTTAGAAGGTTTATATCGCGGTTTTAGGTTAAGTCCAATATACCGGGCGCTTTGTTACCGCTGCTACACAAACGAAACCCGCCTGCGCGGGTTTAAAATTTTTAGTCCACGCAGGTGGACTTTGCCTGTGTAGACGCGGTAACAAAGCGCCAGGTAAAATATAAAATTAAACTTATTTATTTACTTATAATATGAATCCAAATATTTCTCCCCCGCCTCATAAAATTATCGGTGTCGCTGTAATTTGGAACGATAAAGAGCAGATTTTGATCGATCGCCGTCGTCAAGAAGGAGCGATGGGGGGTTTATGGGAGTTTCCTGGTGGCAAAATAGAACCAGGTGAAACTATAGAAGAATGTATTAAGCGAGAAATTGATGAAGAATTGGCAATAGATATTGAAGTTGGCGAGCATCTCATTACTATTAACCATACTTATACCGATTTACAAGTTACTCTCACCGTACACGAATGTCGCCACCTTCAAGGTGTTCCCCAACCATTGGAATGCGATGAAATTCGCTGGGTAAACTTAGAAAAATTAGAACAATTTAATTTCCCCGCTGCAAATTTTCAAATTATTACAGCCCTACAGCAAAAAGTAGCTAACCGAAAGCAGTTAATTAAATAAAACTCTTCCCTACTCCCCACTCCCTACTGCCTACTCCCTTAATTAACTCGGATAAATAGGGAGTATAAAGTGAAACCAAGCTCCTCCAGTAGGTGCGGTATCTACCCAGATTTGACCGTAATGGGCTTGGACAATTTTTTCACATAAATTCAAGCCAATACCATAACCATCCTTAGCTTCATCTCGTTCTAAACGAAAGCGGTTTTCAAAAATGCGAGATCGATTTTCTTCGGGAATACCCGGACCGCTATCACCGATGCTAAACTGCACTTTTTGGCTGGTACGATGCAAACCGGCAATGGTAATTTTACCTTGGGGAGGCGTATATTTGATGGCGTTATCCAGAAGGTTTATCAGTACTTGGCGTATGCGTTCGGGATCTGCATAAACGTATGGCAAATCTTGAGGAATATCTTTTTCTATTTTTAGAGATTTGGCTTTACAGGATTCGCTTAATTCTTCGAGTACTTCCAGACAAAGATTACCTAAAACTATTTTTTGAGGCGATATCGGAATTTTTGTATCTTTACCGCGCCCTACCTGCAAAAGATCGGTAATCATTTTCTCGATTACTTTAGTTTGAGTGCGGGCGTGATTAAACAAATGGGCGGTTAATGCTGGTTTTAATCGCCTAAATTCACCTGAATCGCTATTGAAATTAGATTTTAAGGTATCTATGGCGATGATTGCTGCTGTAAGGGGGTTGCGGAGATCGTGCGCTAACATGGCGATCGCGCGATCTTTAAACACTATCTGTTCTTCAAGCTGCTGTTTTTCTTGCTTTAAACGGAAAACTTCATCGCTAAGCTCAATGATTTCGGAAGAAATTGCTAGCGAATTGATGGGAATCTGAGATTTTTTGATATATCCATCAGGGTCACTTTCTACAGCTTGTTTAAAGTCGTGCTGTACTTGCAGGTAGGATTCTACGCTAATTTGCCATCGGGACCACCAAGTTTTCAGTTGAGAAACGATATTGCTACCAGCTAGGACTTGTCGGGGTTCCGGATGAATCTTGATTAGTGCTGGTGTGGCGACTAACTTAAAATGTTCGGCTAAATGGGGTTGCTCTCCCACATCAACAACCTGCATTTCAAAATCATATTCGAGCTGCAATTGTGTGAGATAGGAGCGAATCTGCTGTATTTGTAATCGGGACTTGGGACGTTCATCTACAAATAGCAACAGTTGTAGTGGGGCTTCTGAATTAATAAGCTGTCCCTGAGAAGCTTGCATCAAATATTGTTTCAACACTGGTCACAAACCGTTATAACTTTCGGTGAGACTACTCGGCGGTGTCAGTTTCTGTCCCGTCAAAGTGGCGAACCCGAAGGGTGAAAGTAGAATGGACTGACGGCTTTAATAAAATAGTTGTTTTAATCTCTATTTTAGTTTTTTCACACTGTAATCTTCTATTAGACTTTTGACATGAAATACACCTTTTTTAGTTTTTTGCTTCCTTTTTGCTTGCTAGCCAACCTTGAAAGCGCTTTTGCACTTAAGGCTGATTTACAATCTTCTCCAAATCATCATCAGAAGTCAACTCAAAAGGAAAGCTTCGATCTTGTTTCGAGGTTAGTACAGCAGCAAATAAACTTAATTGCTCGGATCGAGCAAGCGCTATCACATCCCGATCCTAACAAAATGCGAGCCGTGGGAGGACAATTAATTACGCACACTGTAGTGGTAGAAAATTTCCTCAAACGCCAATATCCTTATCCCCAAGCTTTGTGCAAAAATCAAGGTTCTAGTATTTCTGTTGATTCTATACCTCCTTTGAGTGCCTCGAATTCAAATATTTACTGTTCATTGTATAATTCCAGCCGAGAATTATCTAAACTTACTCCAGTATTGGATAGACTTTTATCTCGACGCGGTGAATTAGCTTTGGTGAGAGAATTGCCTTTAGTGAGCGGAGAAAAGCAATCCGATCCAGTGCTACCTAAGTCTCCAGTCACTCGTCCAAATCTGGATAAACTGGCTGTTCCTTATGCTATTTTAGAACCTTCCGTAGAAACGAGCGCTTCACTTTATATTGGCACAAGGAAAAAAACAGCGATCGCCAATTACATTCCACCAGTTCAACCAGCAATTAAACCACCATCCGCAGCGCTGAGAACCTTAGAAAATGCAGAAAAGTTTTTAGCAGTAGCAATATCTGAATTTCCCGATCCGAATAAGTTTCACAATCCCAAACAAACTGCTGCGAAATTAGACCGTTTAGCCTACGATGTTGACCTCCAAGAAAAGCAAACTTATCAAAAATTGCTATCAATGCCTAATACGGGTATTTTCCGCGTATTGCCAGATCGAGCTTATCTTCGTCCCTTGAATACTCTGGAGAATCGCTCCCAAAAAAATGTTTTGGATCGCTATCCTTTCCCAGTTTTGGGTAAATCCAAGAGTGACTTTACGCCCAATTTACCACTTCAGATAGTAAAAGGGAAGTTTCAGCTTCTGCCGCAAGGAGTAGATTATAGCTTTATGGCGGATATTGGAGATATACCTTTAGATAAATTGGACGCGAGCTTGCAAGCTATCGATGCTAAAAAAAGAGACATTTTTATTAATTACCAGCCTCCCGAAAAATTAAATGCCTTGCAAGTAGAAAGACGAAAAATTATTACCGGGAAGCATGAAAATCTAATTGAAAATAAAACAATTTTAAATAAAGTCGATGCAAAATTAAACCATACTTATTTAGTGCGTAACTTACAGTTTCAGTTACCAGAAATCATAGTTAAAAATCAGCCGCTTTCAGGAAAACAACGTCGCTATATAGATCGATTATTAGAAATGCAAAGCAGCGATGTAATAGTTGCTTTTAGACCTGTTCGTCGTCATTCCGACGGCAGCTATACTATTGTTTGGCGAGTGTTGCAGCAATTAAAAGACCCGCAAATTAAAGATTTAGAAGATTATTTGAAATATCAATAATAGAATTTTCAATGTTGTAAAATTATTGCTGAAAATTCAGAAACCCGCTTTTTTCAACAAATCGGGTTTCTTAAAATAATTTTAAAAAAATATTTTTCCGATGAAGCAGCCAAAAGGTAATAGTTAAATAAGTTAATACGTGCAAACCCAAAATACTCCAATTTAACAGTAAATTTTCCCAAGTTGCATCATAAACGGCTGTGGGTTCAAAAGGTCGAGCCGCAGTAGTACCGTCGGGTAATTTGATAGCTTCGGAAACCCCCCATCTCCCCATCTCCCCATCCCCCCATCCCCCCATCTCCCCATCCCCCATCCGTATCAGAAATAGTAACTTAACTCGCTGCTTATACAAGAATATGAGTAAAATATATGACTAGTGTTCCTTTTGGCTTACTAGCGATCAATTGATACAAATGCTGCTTAACAACCGCTATCAGATTATTCGGACTTTAGGAAGCGGTGGATTTGGAGAAACTGTCCTGGCAGAAGATACTCAAATGCCTTCTCGTCGCCTTTGTGTAATCAAACAGCTACGACCAATTCAAAATAATCCACAGGTTTATCAGTTAGTACAGGAGCGGTTTGGACGCGAAGCAGCGATTTTAGAAGAACTAGGTGATGGTAGTTCTCAAATTCCGCGATTGTATGCTTATTTTAGCGAGCATGGGCAATTTTACTTAGTGCAAGAGTATATTGAAGGAAAAACTCTTACGCAAATGCTGCAAGAACGAGGTTTGATGGATGAAAATTCTGTCAAAGATATTTTAATCGGTATTCTGCCAGTTCTCAATTACATCCATTCCAAAGGTATTGTTCATCGAGACATCAAGCCAGAAAATATTTTAATTAATGTCGATAGCAAACCCGTATTAATAGACTTTGGTGCAGTCAAAGAAAGTTTAGGAACCTTGTTTACTTCTTCAGGGAATGCAACAAAGTCAATTGTTATAGGTACACCGGGGTTTATGTCAACCGAGCAATCAGTTGGAAGACCGATGTTTGCTAGTGATATATATAGTTTGGGATTGACCGCGATTTATTTACTTACGGGTAGAATGCCGCAAGAATTAGCCACCGATCCTGCTACTGGTAAAATATTGTGGCGACAGTATGCACCCTCCGTTAAAGATGATTTTGCAGATATTTTAGACAGAGCAATTGGGTTTCATGCTAGAGAAAGATTTTCTAATGCCAATACCATGCTGCAAGCTTTGCAAAGTGGACTTGTAAGCTTACCGAATAGAACTTCGCCCTCCTCTAATTTTTCACATACCGTTGCTCCAGGAATCACCTTACCACCCCAAACTCATTTAAGTACAATTGCGATTGCACCACCATCTTCAATTTCCCAGAGCGATCGCCCAAACGGCAGAGGAATTCTTTTAGGTAGTTTAATTGTAGGCAGTTTAATTGGTGCATCAATCATCATTGGTTTTGCTTTGAATAACCAACCCAAGCAACCTCAAACAATTACAACACAACCGCAACCAACCGCTTCACCCAGCACTTCAGAAAACTTAAATCCCCTTCAGACACCAACGCCAACGCCAACGCCAACGCCAACCGTATCACCAAAAACACCAGCGATCGCTCCACCACCTTCCAGACAGCCCGATGTAACCTTGAAGATAGAACAACCTTTAACCGCACTTCCGAATAATCCCAACCCCAATCCCAATCCCAATCCCAATCCCAATCCCAATCCCAATCCCAATCCCAATCCCAATCCCAATCCCAAACCTAAACCCAATCTCAAACCCAATCCAGCTTTTCCCATTCCCCAACAAACTCCATTCTCTCCTCCAGGAGAATTGACATCACCAACAATTGAACAACCATCACCAGCGCAAATAGTAGAAAATTATTATGTAAACATCAATCAAGGGCAGTATAAAACAGCTTGGAATCAGCTATCTCCCGCATTTAAAAATAACAAGCGGCAGCATCCAAAGGGTTATTTTTCTTATCTAGCTTGGTGGAGAGGAAAAGTTGAAAGAGTAAATGTTCAGCAGATAAGCATTTTAGAAGCAAATACAGATACAGCTACAGTTGATGCTTCGTTGAACTACTTAATGAAAAATGGTCGTACTATTGCTAGTTCGGTGCGTTTCTTTTTGGTATGGGATGCTCACAATCGGAGATGGGTAGTGAGGGATGCCAATTGAAGAGCGGAAAACTCACATCTCATCTTCTATCAATTTTTCAATATACTTTCTGACAAGAGGCACTTGAAAGCTAATATGGGTTGTTTCCGAATCATTTACACTAACAATTTCTTTTTGTAAAATCTCTTTACGAATTAGCGATCGCACTATAGTTTTATCCGCTTTATCTTCTAATTCAGGTTGTTTTCCTCCAACTAAACGATAAAGTAAATTTAGTTCTTCAGCGCTAAAACTTCTCTGTAATTCCTGAAAATATGAAGCAGCTCGTGTAAGCACTATGGGAATTACCCTTTCAACATCTGCTGGAGAGATTTTTGATGTATCGATGTTTCTTTGGTTGTCCCTAATATCGCTATTGATAGTTTCTACCAGTTCATGACACATAAATTGTACGAAAAAAGGCTGACAGTGAGTTAGATAAATAATCTGTTCTACAGCAGCATCTTCATAAATATCATCAGCGAAATCATCTATTGGGTGCAATATCAACTCGCGGGCTTCTGTCTGACTTAAATATGTAATTAAAAAAGAATGAGTATTGATTAAATAATCGCTCCAGTAATGGGGAAGTTCTTCCAAATAATGAGAGCCACTGAACAACAAAATCCAGCGAGAGCGATGTTGTAGAATATGACGGAAAAAATTCAGAGGCGCTTTACTACCTGTTATTTCTATTATTTCGCTCAGTCGCTCATATTCATCTAAACATAATAAAAATCGCTTCCGAGGAAAAGTACTTTCTATATCTGCCAGCCAATGCTGCAATGCAATAAATGGGTCTTTTTGTAGCTTTTCTTGATTGGGAACAGGCAAGTTTAGAGGTAGAGGTAATCGTCTTGCTGTTTCAGTCATTTGCTGTACCAAATTTTCTGCAAAACCTGCTAAAGTTATCGCTGATGCTCCCTGTATATCTACTAACAAAGGTATTAAATCCGCTCCTACGTTATAAGGTAAGTATTTTAAAGCTGAGGTTTTGCCGGTACGTCGTCCACCATATAGCAATAATGCAGGAGGATCGACTTCAAGTGCTGAAGTTTGGATTTTGCGGAATAAATCAATCCGTCCTTTGAAGCGCTGCTTTGCTGTTTGTGGATCTAAAGCAGATCCAGCCATGTAAACTTGTCGTATTTCTTTAGAGTCAACCGCACTCTCTCTCAATGTCTTTTGGGCTGTAACTAAAATTGTTTTCCAATTTTGAGCAATACTTCCTACATTAGTAGCTATCTGAGGATTTCTAATTGAAGAAATACTATTTAACAATGATTCTAGTGAACCGATTGGTTTTTCTAAAAATTTGTACCGAAGATAAAGGGAAGTTTCTTTATATGATTGGCGAACATCTTGGCTAATATCTAGCAAGCGCCGAATTACCCAATCAATATCTTTTGAAGACTCAGGAGGAATCCAATCTAATTGGTCTATGACTTCTGCAATATCGCGTAAACTTTTGCATTTATTTAGACTATTTAAAGCAATCTGTATAATTGCCTTATTCGCTACTTGTTGCTGATTTGTAGAAGTAATTAAGTATTTAATCATCTCACGAGCCATAAGTGGTTTTTGTTGATGAACTTTGACAATTATCTGAACAATAAAAGGTAAAGGCAAAATAATTCGTTCGTCGTAGTAAGGTGGGAGATAAGGAAGTAAAGGTGCTGCATTACCTAACTGAGAAAATATATATATCAGGGTTATGTATAGCACTTCTATTAAATATAAAAATATTGGGATTAGAAGAAAAAATATTGCGATCGCAAATACCCAAATACTATTAGGCAAACCAGAAACTACACCTAAAGCTACTCCTGCTGTAACGCCTAAAGCTACCCCAGAAGCCACACCAGACGCTAAAACCCAAACAATTCGCCAAAGAAAAGTCCCAGCTAGAATCAAGGCTTCTTTTGATAAGCCTAAAAATAAAAAGCTTAAAAATGAAAAACCTAAAAAAACGCTCCATGCTATACCCCAGGCAACGCCCCAACCTATTCCCAAAGAAACACCCCAAGCCACTCCCAACCAAATTCCTAATGCTAAAGTTCCAGGATGTTGCAATTGTTGTAAATCAAATGGGAAATTTAGTCCTGTTAGCATACAAATAGCAACAAAAAGAAAACAAATCCAAAACGATAGCTCGACAAACTTTTCTAGGTTTTTATGCCCGCTACGAGCCACTAACAAACCAATCCACCAACCAAATAGAAAAAAGAAACTATTTGGCAATATAGACTTTAATTCTTGGCTGATGATAGTGTAAATAAGCCCTGGCAATAATACTATTAAAGTTGGTACGATGGCAGTTATCCACCAAACCTGTTCTGCGTAACGATGCAGACGAGGATTGCTGTTAAATTCAGCCTTCATTTTAAATGGATTATCTATTGCTTTTAGTTCCGGATGAATATCTCGCAACCAGTTAGCGAATGTGTAAGGTTTAAAATAAGCCCAGTATAGAATACGAACACATTCAGCTAAATCATTCCATAATTTAACTGTAGAAATTGGTTGAGTCATAGTTTTGTTTATTTAGTTAGTTGTTCTAAAAGCTTTTGGATAATAATAGGAATTTGTTCGCGAAAAGCCAAACTAAGTATTACGATAATCAGAAAACTAAGACCAAAAACGCCGTTTTTCATATCGTCCCAACTATGCCCAATCCATCTGATTAAACGACCAAGAGACAGTATTCCATTCCATAGCGGTAATTTATTTAGCTTAAATCTCGTTAATTTAGAGTTATATATCTCAACCTGACGTTCAAACTGTTTCTTAGCCCATTTAAAATCTTTTCCATTTTGACGAGCTTCATACAAATAATAGCCAGCCAGTTGTAGAAAATAAGGATGACGCTTACCCCATTGTTGAGCTAATTTTTGTTCTTCTTCTGTTAATGCAGTTGTATTTCCTAAATAATTACTAGGTAAACGTGTCAGTGCAATTGCCTCGTCAGTAGTTAATTCTCCTAGCTCGATAACATGACCAACATTGAAAAAACTAGAAACAAAACGGCATTCTTGTTTATAAGCTTCAAGAGCTTTACAGGAAGTTAAGATCAGCATCAATACGCTATCGTCCATCAGAGAGCGTAAGTTATCATAAAAACCGTTATCAAATTCTTTTCGTTCTTCGTCTCTGCTAGCAAAAAGACTTTCAAAATCATCCAAACACAAAACTGGTAGCAAACCCTGCTTTTCAAACTCTTCTATTGCTCGTGAAAATGCTGTACGATCGAGTTCAAAAGGCTTTTTTTGGAAAGGTTTAAAAGGCGTTTGTTGTAATAATCTAACTAAGTTATTTTTTTCTCTAACTCTAGGGCAATTTAAAAGCTTTTGTGCTATCGCTTGATAAAAATCTTTCTCTTTTTGACAATTGGCATTTTGTAGCGATAGATAAATAACCACATAACTTTGTGGCTGTGAAACTCGCTGTTCCCAAGTTAGAAAGAAGTAATACAGTAAAGAAGACTTTCCAATTTGATGTTCGCCAACAATATTTAAGCTTGTTGGCTGCGAACCCTCCATCCTACTGATAATCGCTCGCAATTCCTGTTTGCGACCTACGAACTGTTCGGGGTATTGCAGCATCGGACCTGCAATAAAGGGATTCAAATGCTTCATTGCTGGTGCTTGTAGTAACTTTTGAGACTTAATATAATTTGTATACTTAGAAAAATTCGCTAACTAAATCACAAAACCCGTATTTGTTGTTAGAAAAAGTCTCAAGCCAAACAAAAGCAAACTAACGGAGCTACATACTCAATTTGAGAAAAACTTTTAAACACTCACAAGCAAAACTAAAAATAGTCTTAAATATTGCTTTATAATTGCAATGATTGAATACGATCTAGAATTTATATTTATCTATAATATTTGTTCGCTACATAACGATTTATGCTCATACCAAACCTGTGGAGCTTTCAAACTTTATATTATTTGTCAAATTGTTGTAATAATAGCTAAAAAACTACATGACTCAGGAAACTGATGCACAAGTTAGGTCATCAAAAGCATGGCGTAGCTTAAGAGAAAATCTAATTCTAATTGCGATCGCCTTGGTATTAGCATTCTTCATTCGGACTTTTGTCGCCGAACCCCGCTACATCCCTTCAGATTCGATGCTACCAACTTTACATACAGGCGATAGATTAGTAGTTGAAAAAATTTCCTACAGATTTAATTCCCCTAAATTTGGCGATATCGTAGTTTTTCAACCACCACCAGAATTACAGCGTCGCGGCTATTCCGAAGACCAAGCTTTTATTAAGCGTGTAATTGGTACTCCCGGAGACACAATTAAAATTGATGACGGTAAGGTTTATGTTAACGATAATCTTTTGCAAGAGAATTATATAAAAGAACCATCAGTAAAGCCTTTCCCATTGGTAAAAGTTCCGGAGAACCAATATTTTATGATGGGCGATAATCGTAATGATAGTAATGACTCTCGTTACTGGGGCTTTTTACCGAAAACAAATATGATTGGTAAAGCATCCTTTCGCTTTTGGCCTCTCGATAGAATTGGTACTATTTAAGAGTTAGGAGTTAGGAGTTAGGAGTTAGGAATTAGGAGTTATTTGATTTTGCATTTTAAATTAAATTATTAAAAGTTAGTTGTCAGATATTAGTTTTAGTTGTTGATTGCGATTAATTTTCCCCTTGTCCCCCATCTCCCCATCTCCCCATCTCCCCATCTCCCCATCTCCCCAAAGGTTACTGAGCTTGTCGAAGTACTCCCCATCTCCGAATGTTCCCTGTTCCCTTAAAAACGCAAATAATACATTAATTGAGCCAGCGTTTCACCGGAGAGCTTCAACCGCTTTTGAAAATCAACTATATTACGATAGGGACCATCGAAGCTACGATTATCAACTACCGCTTGCGCTAAGGAAGAATCGATAAAAGGTACTTTTAACAAACTTTCAACTGTAGCGGTATTAGGATTCACCACATAAGTAATAGTATCTAAAGATTGGTCATCATAATAACCAAAAGTTAAAATTATTTCTAAGGGTTTTAACCGCTGTGCCGGTAAACTCAAAGCTGCTGCAATATCTTCTATGCAGTAAAATTTAACACCAGCCATTACCAGTTCTACAAGAGTTCGCGCTTGATGAATGGATAAACCGGGCAAACGCAACCAATCATCAACAGTAGCTTGATTCGCGTCAATCAGAATGCCAACTTCAACGGCGATTCGCAATTTCTTCCCCCGATTTTAATCGATAATAAGGGTCGGTAAGCAGTTTTGTTCGCAGTTTTTGCAATCTGGGATTGATTCGAGGTAGCCAGTTTGGGTTCATGGCGAGATTGAGGGGTAGAGGGGGTAGAGGGGGTAGAGGGGGGAGATACTTTTAAACTCGTAACTCTTAACTGGTGACTGGTAACTGGTAACTGGTAACTGGTAACTAATCACTATCTACAAGTTGACGGCGCTTTTGTTCAAATTCATACTCGGAAATTAATCCATCTTGACGTAAAGCGTCTAATTCCCGTAAAGCTTCTGCAAGCGCTCCGACTCCCGAAGCTTTATTCATGAAAATTGGTTTTGCTGACTTACCTGAATTAAAATTCCGGTCAAAAGTCTCTTCGTCTTGGGCTAAATACCAAACAGCCTCAATAGCACAAGCTACTTTGGGTATGGGTGTCCAAGATAGTAAAACATAAAGTATTCCCCATATTGGCTGCCCTAAATAAAACTTATGCAAACCTGAGATTGTTACCGCACCAGATAAGGCTAAAATTGCAGCAATACTTCGGCTTTTATTTTTGGCAAACATATTCCTAAATTATTTATAATTACCAAATTAAATTACACAGCCGGTTCTTGGTTATTTAAATAAATACAGAACAAGTAGCAAACCAAGAAGGTTATATTAACAAAATATCTTGCTTAATTCAGCATTTTTGATTTCGTTTCAATTGTGCCACCTATGAATTATTTTTATTTATCGAAGAAGAAAAACTACTTTCGTTAATTAAATTTATTACCTCTTACGCTTTAGGAAATATACGAACATCTAATGTAAAAAGAAATACATAAGGTTTTATTTAATATCTGCCTTAATATATCAGCAATCTAAAACAGATATGTATAGCGTTGTTTCGTTTCAAAGATAGATTAATTTTTAACGATAAAATAGAGTTAAGGAAAAAAGACTTTACTTAAAAAGTTTAATTGGATTTATCTTCAAGGAATTCAAATATTCTTTACCTACCTGTAAAGAGTTTAAATAGAAAACCCGATCTCTAGATTCAGCTTCCGCTTATTAGTTGCGTAGACTAAAATAAAACTAACAGGTTAAGTAACAATATATTAAGTCACAGTACTCATTTAAATACAAGTAATATGGGATTCTTCGACTCCGACATAGTTCAGCAAGAAGCGAAAAAGTTATTTGAAGATTATCAAGCCTTAATTGTGCTTGGTAATAGTTACGGTAAATTTGACCGTGAAGGTAAAAAACTTTTTATTAGTCAGATGGAAGCTATGATGGAGCGCTACCGAGTATTTATGAAGCGCTTCGAGCTATCTTCCGATTTTATGGCGCAAATGACAGTTGAGCAACTAAAAACTCAATTAAATCAATTTGGGGTAACTCCCCAACAAATGTTTGACCAAATGAATCTTACCTTAGAGCGAATGAAAGCCGATTTAGAAAGAAATCCTTAAATCAAATTATGAGAAATCAAGTTGTCAGTAACTTCCAATCCGCTCTAAGATTACTGACGTAATTTCTTCTCCCCCTGCTCCCTACTCCCTACTCCCTACTTCCTAGATTCAGCAAAATAGAAGTAAGAGTTAAAAGATAAACTCCTAACTCCTAACATCCATACTTTTTCAAAATTATTTTGCCTTGGGACGCTTAAAGTTTGAAGGCGATTTAAAACTTTGTACTGGTACGCCTTTAAGCGCCCGTACCATAAAATCACGCCAAATCGGTGCTACATCACCACCACCTGTAACACCCCTGGACAAGGTTTTATTGTCATCTCTACCAATCCAAACAGCGGTAGTTAACTGCGGTACCGTACCTACAAACCAGATATCTTTTTCTGAAGATGTGGTTCCGGTTTTACCTGCTGTCGGACGACCTAAAGCTGCATTTTTACCCGTACCCTCAGAAACTACGGTTTGAAGAATGTTGATTGTAGAAGCTGCTGACCACGAATCTAAGACTAGTTTCGGTTTGGGCGTATTATCCAGTAAGACATTACCACTACTATCGGTAACGCGAGCAATTACTGTTGTTGGTGACTGCCAGCCATAATTAGCAAAAGTAGCATAAGCAGAAGCCATTTCAAGGGGCGTTACTCCAATCGCACCCAAAGGCAGAGAAGTTACTGGCTCCATCGGACTCATGATACCCAAAGTCCGGCTAGTTTCAACTACCTTATTCATGCCGATCGCTTTACCAACCTTAATCACGGGAATATTGCGAGACAGCTTCAAGGCATGACGAATTGACATTGCGCCGCCAAAACTATTGTCATAGTTACGAGGTCTATACCAACCGCTACCGTCTCGATAGCTGACTGGAGTATCGTACACGATTGAATTTGGGGTGTACTTACCAGTAGCAAATGCAGTGTAGTAAACAAACGGTTTAAAAGCAGAACCGGGTTGTCGTTGAGCTTGGGTAGCACGGTTGAATTCGCTTTTTTTGGAATCTACACCACCAACCAATGCTTTAACGTAATGAGTGCGAGGATCTACAGCTACCAAAGCAATTTGGTTTTTATATACACCACGCCTCGACAGCCGATAATGCCATTTTTTGACAACATCTTCTGCCATTTTCTGGAAATTGATATCAACGGTAGTTTGTACCCGCATACCGCCTTTGAGCAATGCATCGCGACCAAATTTTTTAGCTAATTCTCGCGAAACTTCATTTGTAATATAAGGTAAAGAACTACCTTGGAAAGACCTAATTTTACCTAGCTTAATTTTTTCCTTAAGTGCAGCGTCGTATTCTTTTTGGTCAATCCAATTTAAATTCAGCATTCGTCTTAAAACGATTTCTTGCTGAACTTTGGCTTCTTTCATGTTAACAAATGGGCTGTATTGCTCTGGCGCTTGGATTAATCCAGCCATCAACGCCGATTCACCCAAAGTTAATTCGCTCGCTGACTTGTTAAAGTAGCTGCCTGCGGCAGTTTGAACGCCGTAATTGTTATGTCCCCAATAAACTTGATTGAGGTACATTTCCAAAATATCGTCTTTAGAAAGAATTTGTTCTAAACGAATTGCTAATACTGCCTCAGCTAACTTACGGGTATATTCGCGTCGTTGGTTAAGAAACAGGTTTTTCACCAACTGCATGGTGATAGTCGAAGCACCTTGGCTAACTCCACCAGATGTATAGTTAGTGACAACAGCACGTCCTACACCTTTGGGGTTAATACCGTGGTGAAAATAAAAATCGCTATCCTCACTCGCTAGTACGGCTCGCTTTAGTTCCGGAGATATTTTACCCCTAGTTACAACTTCGCGGTTTGCTTCTCCGTGTAAACTTGTAAGTAACTTACCTTTAATGTCATAAATGTAAGTTGTTTCTGAAGGAAAGAAGTTACGTAGCTGTCGGACATCTGGTAAATTACGGAAACTAATTGCTAGACCGACTAATCCTCCCGCTACAATAGAGCTTGTCAGCATCGTGGCAGCTAACAGAGTTCCGCCAGCGACCTGACCAACTCCTTTGATAAATTCAAAGCCTGACGAAACCGGAGCTTGGCGCTGCTTTTTTTCAAAAGTCCTAGATGACACGGCTATCTTACTTCCTCACTTGATAAATAATAAGTCTAATTAATAAAGGCAGGGTAAAGCGGTTGTTTTTTTGTAATTATATTAGTTTGCTGTTCGGAGCCATAAGATAATTTAAGAGTGGTTGTCACCATAGCAATCAACCGAAGTTAACACTATAAATCACAATTCCTAAACTAGTATGGGGCACTCATTTTCTTGGCTACATCGGGGTACTGTAGAAATTTTTCCAGAAGGAGACAATTCTGATAAAGAATCCGAAAGTCTCGAAAAGCTTTTGGAAACAGCTAACAGACCTTTAAGAATTAAATTTGGAATCAATCCTACAGGTGCCGATATTCACCTTGGTCATAGTATACCAATGCGTAAACTGCGAGCTTTCCAAGATGCAGGTCATACTGCCGTACTGATTATTGGTGATTTTACCGCTAGAATAGGCGACCCGTCAGGTAAATCGGAAACACGTCGGCAACTTACACAAGAAGAAGTTCTTCAAAACGCTAAAAATTATCTAGAGCAAGTTCGACCGATTTTGGATTTTGACACCCCAGGTAGGCTAGAAGTCCGTTATAACTCCGAATGGCTTGACAAGTTGGACTTGGGGCAAATTTTGGAGCTACTATCAACTATGACAGTAGGACAGATGCTAGCAAAGGAAGGCTTTGCCGAACGCTATAAGAAAGAGAATCCTATTTTTATTCATGAGTTCCTATATCCATTAATGCAGGGTTACGATTCAGTTGCTGTTTCTTCAGATGTAGAATTAGGAGCAACTGACCAAAAGTTTAACATTGCTGTCGGACGAGATTTGCAACGTCACTTCGGTCAAAAACCTCAATTTGGGTTGTTGTTACCAATTTTAGTTGGTACAGACGGCGTTCAAAAAATGTCAAAATCTTTAAATAATTATGTAGCTGTTGCAGAACACCCTTCTCAAAAGTATCAGAAATTACAGGCTATCCCCGACGAACTCTTATCCGATTATTTTGAACTACTTACAGATTTAGATGAAGACAATCTGCCAGAAAATCCGAGAGATCGCCAACAATTATTAGCAAAAGTTGTTGTAACTCAGTATCACGGCGAACAAGCAGCGATAGAAGCAGAAATTGCTGCTGCATCTGGAGGCAAAGCTGGAGAAGTTCCAGAATATTCTTTAGCTGAAGTAGAATTCCCTACCAAACTATTCTATCTTCTCAATGCTAGCGGTTTATGTAAAAGTAGCGGCGAAGGTAGAAGAAAAATTCAAGAAGGTGGAGTGCGCTTAGATGGTGAAAAAATTATTGATACCGATGCCACTTTTGATACTTCAACAGAGTTGCAAGGTAAAGTTTTACAACTTGGTAAAAAGAAATTTATCAAATTAGTACAGTAATCAGTTACCAGTAATCAGTTACCAGTTACCAGTTACCAGTTACCAGTTAGGAGTTAAGAATTATTTTCTCCTTGTCTCCCCATCCCCTTGTCCCCCCATCCCCTTGTCCCCTTGTCTCCCCATCCCCCCAATGCCCACATACGATGCAAAAAATAATAGTTCCTTTAGACGTAGCGGATTACTCAGATGCGATCGCGCTAGTGGAAAAGCTCTCTGATGTTACTTTTTTTAAAGTTGGTTTGGAGTTGTTTACCAACTGCGGACCGAAAATTATTGAAGCTCTTAAATCTCGTCAAAAAAAGATTTTTCTGGATTTGAAGTTTCATGATATTCCTAATACGGTCAAAGGTGCTTGTCGTAGTGCTGCTCGCTATGGTGTAGATTTACTGACTATTCATGCAACTGCTGGTAAAGATGCGCTCAAAGCTGCTACTGAGGGTTCGGCTGAAGGTGCTGCACGAGCGGGTGTTGAACCGCCGAAGTTGATTGCGATTACTTTGCTTACTAGTATTTCTTCCAGACAATTGGCATTTGATTTGAAAATTCCTTTGGAATTGCCGGAATACGCGCTTCAGATGGCGCTTTTGGCTAAGGAATCGGGTTTGGATGGGGCTGTATGTTCGCCTCAAGAAGTCGCAAAGTTACGAGATGTTTGTGGGGATGATTTTTTGTTCGTGTGTCCTGGAATACGTCCAACCTGGGCGGATAAGGGCGACCAAAAACGAACCTTTACTCCAGCACAAGCAATGCTTGCAGGTGCCGATTATTTGGTGATTGGAAGACCTATTACTGCTGCCGAGCAACCCGCGCTGGCTTGGAAGAAAGTTTGTGAGGAGTTAACAGTTAACAATTAACAATTAACAATTAACAATTAACAATTATCAACGATCGATTAAGAATGAATTTTTCGGGTGTGTGACGCTTTAACAAATTTTGTAGCTGCTTATAAATCTTAGAGGATGTGCGGGAAAGCTACTAATATAACTCAAAACTTTTAAGATCCCCCTAAATCCCCCTTAAAAAAGGGGGACTTTAACCCCCCCTTTTACAAGGGGGGAAGGGGGGATAATCCGAGAATTGCGTTAAAAAAGATACTTTTCAAACATTCTCTTATAGCGTTACGCACCATTTGTAATTACCGAGATTAGTTTTTTTCATTGGATAAGAATTTATTTTTGAAACTATTATTTGTATTGTTTACGTCGTTTAAATTGAGCATATTATCAAGCTAAGAATGGCATAATTTTTATGGTAAAAAAAAGAAATTATTATTTATTAATGTTATGTAGCTTTTGGATTCTATCTAATCCATTTAATTATTCTGTATTGGCAGCGAAAGTTGTTAATAATACAAAACAAAATTCCTGTTCAAATCAAGATTTATCAACATTAACGACTCGATTAATGCGGGATTTACCTGCTTATTTCAATCGTGCGACTCAACGCGCTCGCCGTTTGGATAGGTCTGTACAGGTTTATAGCTATATGTTGGTAGCGGGAAAACCCGATTTTCAACCGTTACCTTTGAAAAGCTGGACGGATGAAGCGGATAAGTCAGCAAATGAGAAAAATGGAATCGAACAAATCTTTTTTACAACTCTAGAACGCCAGTATGTAAAAGGTAAAGCCGTACAATTACAAGGATTTCACTGGTTACTTTTGACGAAAACCGAAAGCGGTTGGCGAGTGGCGATGATGTATTCGCAAACTGGCGGTTATCCCAAACAAAAACCACCTACACCACCAAGAGAAAGTAGCGATAGTGCTGTAGCCCAAGGAATTAAAACTTGGTTGCGTGATTGTCGAGCGGAAACTCTTAGGTTTTAAATTTTGGATTTTGGAAGTAAAATTTTATAACTGTTTTTTTAAAGATTGCAAGGAAGCCCAACGGCTATCAATGGGTTTATTTTCTGTTTCAACATTTTGCTCAATCCCCGGACATTTTTCTTCGCATAGCTGACGCAGGGGAATTTCTAAACACATTTGCTCGTATAGCCAGACGCTGGGATGAAAGTATCCATATGGTGATAAGGTTTCTACCAATTCTTCTAAAGAAACTTCTCTTTCTGCTAGGAATTCTTGTTCAATATTCGCTTCTTCATCTAACCAGATAATTTCTTCGGTATTAATTAAAACGCGATGGTTGTATTGTTGTAAGCAACGGTTGCAGGTCAAGGTCATGATTGCTTCAGCCTTTGCCGAAACTTCTAAGTAATTGCCGCAGTGATGCACGCGAATATTACCGCGAACTGGCGTTAAAGTATTTAAACCGGGTAGAAATTCCTTGACTTGTATTTCTTCTATCGGTTTTGATGCTTGAGCAAGCTGGGGAATATAAATTGCGTCCATATCATTCATTTACTGTTGATTTACGATCGATAATGCACTTGGGAAAAGGTTTAAGGAAGAAGTTTTTATTTCTTCCCAAACCCGCCTGACCTAATTACCATGCTGCTGGACGTACAACCAAATGGCGATGTGGTTCTTTACCTTGGCTGAAACTTTCTAAATCTTCAAAGTCCTTTAATAAAGTATGGACTTGACGACGTTCGGCTGAACTGAGGGATTTGACTTCTACTTCTCGTCCAGTATTACGGACTCTATCAATTACTTCTTCAATCATGCCGCGAATTTCTTCTAACCTTTGAACGCGGTAGCCGTTTAATTCTACTGTATAAGAAGCTTGTTCCTGAGATTCTTGGTTCAAGTTAAGAATAGAATTTGCTAGATACTGAATTGCATCTAAAACTTTGCCATCGCGTCCAATCAAACCTTGAATTTGATCTTCGCTTAAATTGGATTCCTTAATTGTCAACCAATAGCTATTAAGAGAAAGTGGGTCTTTTTCCCCAAACTGCTTTCCTCTTTATCGGTTTGAATCTCCACAGAGAACCCAGATAATTGCAGCAATTCTTTTAACCACTGCTCACCGCGTTCCATCCGAGTATCGCTCATAATCAGCTTGTTGCTTTCTTTTTATTACTTTTTGGTTCAAAGGGTAGCGCTTTTTCATCTGCGCTCATCGCTTCTTTTTCTTGCGCTTCCAGAGCCTTTTGCAGTTCTTCAGATAAAGGTTCGCGGGAAAGGATGTAAGTTTGTACGGTTTGGAAAATGTTACCAATTACCATATACATTAATACTCCAGCAGGTAAGGGGAAGAATAAAAACATCCCAGAAAATAGAACTGGAGTAATTTTATTTACAGTATCCTGCTGCGGATTCCCACCTGTTTTGGTTTGTCCTGAAAGTAATTGGCTGACGTAGAGCGAAACGCCAAACAGTGCAATCATCGAGACGATATCCCAATGAATGGTGCCATCATCCTCATATGCACCGACTCTACCCAAAGCCTCAATAAACAAAAATCCCGTGTCTGCTGCTAATCCGGGAATATTTCCCTGAATAGTTACATCTCCGGGCTGTAAAGCTTCTACGTTACCTTCTGTATCAATGCTTACCCGTTCCTGTCCTTTAGTTACCTTCCACTGAGGAAGTAACTTGTTTTGAGTTCGGGGATGCGCTTCCAATATCTCGTCAAACGGTTTACCATCAACTGTCTGATATTGAATCTTGGTGTGTTCTCCCACGGCTAACTTGTTTCCTCCGGGAAGAATCGCAGCTACTTTTAGGCGATCGCCTTCATCAACGTAAATATTTTGCGGTTTTGTCGCGAATGCTGCTGGTTGAATTCGTTCGATTTGTTCGCTGGGCAAAATTTGTAAATTTACGTTGTAGTTTGCAGTTGCAAACGGCGAACCCCGCAAAGTTGCAAAAAGCGCTAGCAGTACGGGCATTTGCAAAATCAACGGGGCACAACCAGCGAGGGGATTGCCGAATTCTTTTTGAGCATTCATCATCTCCTCTTGCTGCTTTTGGGGATCGTCTTTATATTTTTCTTTGACTTCCGCCATCCGCTTCTGCATCATCGGCTGCACAATCTTCATCTTCCGCATATTGCGTATCGAACCTGCACTCAAAGGATAGAGTGAGAAGCGGATAATTAATGTTAAAGCGATAATCGCCAATCCATAACTCGGCACAATGCTATAGAACAAGTCTATGATTGGCAGCATTACATTGTTCGAGAGGAACCCAATACCAAAGTCCATTATTTTGAATTCAACCCTATAGACACTAAATTAACTGAATCTAATTTATCGAAATCCCCATTAAAAATGTGACTAACTATCCTACGGATAGCCGCACATTCTTAAATACCGATAGTAGAATCGGCGGTTAGGGATAGAGATAGCACCAATTCAAAACTAAAAATTAAAATTTTTTTTTAAATTTGTATTTTGCATTTTGAATTGATTTATCCTTAATAGTCGGCGAGAAACCCTTATAAAGAGAACTTAATTCTTCGCAGCATCGGCAAACTTAGGATTTCTAGCAGCTACCTGTTGATAAATATAATCGTTGAGTTCTCGAAACTTAGGAAGCGCTCTTAATTCTAAACGACTACCATCTCTAAGAGTTAGCACCATATCACCCCACAAGCCAATACCACGGGGAACTTTAGCAATCTTGACAATTTCCGAGTAAATTATGTCCGAACGATCGCGTCCCATCCAACCACCAGTCACAGATATGCGGCGATCGCTAATCCGATAACGCAGCCATAATGCTCTAACAATAGAGCCAACAGTTAACGGTATACCAACAACAGTAAGACCAATCAGTATACCTATAATTAAATCCCCGATATGAGGACCACCTTCATAATAAACTTCTTCACGAATGCCCATTAATCACCTCGGCTTTTACCAACAACTGCTCTAATTCTTGCAGAAATTGTTTGCTTCCGCACTCTTGTTGTGCGGCTGTTGGTTTTACTACTACCACTAATCGCCATTCAGGAGCTAATTTTGGCAATAATTCCGATAATACAGCTGAAATTTGCCGTTTCAATCGGTTGCGAACTACAGCTTTCTTACTAACTTTGGTACTAATTGATATCCCAATTCGCGCTGGAATCAGACTTTGAAGGGTTTGCTGCTGTTCGTTTTCATCGGGAGTATCCGAAGAAGGTAACTTATCATTACGCGGTTGTAATGCTCTCAAAGTCATGTAAAAACCATGAGTGCGAAATCCTTCCCGGAAAACTGCCCTAAAATCGTGTCGGGACTTGAGTCGATTTGAAGACGGCAAAGCCAATATCAAATACTCCTACCATGCAATCAAAGCGCCTTAAACGCTCAAACGATGACGACCTTTTTTCCTTCTAGCTCTAATCACGTTTCTACCATCCGGTGTCCGCATTCTCGCACGAAATCCAGAAGTTCTTTTTCTCTTACGGGAAGTCCCGCCTAACGTTCTTTTCATAATTTCTTTCCTGGCGACTTAATAAAAAATTACAATCCGTTATTATACCATTAAATTTATAAAAAATAAATAAGTTGGGATGAGGAGAGGGGGAAGAGGGGGAAGAGAGACGAGATGGGGAGATGGGGAGAGAGGCGAGAAATTATCAAGACTTAACTCCTAACTCAATAAGGTTACTGAGCTTGTCGAAGTACTCAATACTCCTAACTCCTCACTCCTAACTTTTTTAGTTAATGCCGATAATCCAAGTTCCTACATAGCGGGTTAACGCTGTTTTATCGCCAGGAGATTGAATTAATAGATTGAAGTAAAATGTTCCGGGGAAATCTGGGTTTTGCACGTTGGATAACTGCAACTCGACGCTCTTACCTGCGGGGATGGGTTCTTTAGGATATAGTTCAAGTACTTTGCCTTTTTTATCCCATTTGACTTCATCTTTAGCTAATTTTACGGGTTTCTTGCTACCGACTTTGATTTCAATTTCGCCGGTATCAAATTCTCCGTCGTAGTAATCTGGATAAGCGATGACAAACTTTTCAACCGCCATCTTTAATTTTTTACCGGGAATTCTTAAACGGTATCGATCCCAGTCACGTGTTTGACCACCAAAGTCTAATCGGTATGATAGCTGATTTTCGCTTTTAACACCACTAAACAAAGTTAATCCTGGTAAGCCTTGTGCGAAGGTGATAGCTGGCATTCCAGCAAGCAAAAAGCCAGTTACGGCTACAGCAGAAAGTAAACGTCGCATAATAATCACTCCTCTGGCAGAAATTGTTGTATAAAGACAGTACGAAGTTAACGCTCGTAACTAAACTTTACTACTGAATCCCAAATCCTAGACGTAAATTACTAACAAAAAGTGTCCTTCTACGTATTAATATGTAAAATAATATTTTGTAAGTGTTTTTTAAAGCTAAATAACAAGTGCTATTACTCAGGCTAACTTAAAAATAACTAAATAAGTATTTAAACGCTTTTACCAATAGATCGAAAATATTAAATAGAGTTTAAGGATTGAATGTGATGAAAATTTAATAGTGTTTATAAATATGTATAACTGTTTCGAGAATGAAGTATTTTGTTATTATTTGAAATAATAAACCGAACAATTATTGATTGAATTACGCTATCTTCAGAAAGACAAGTTTTATCTAAAGAGGCTGATTCGACAATATAATTGCTGCTTACTTGCTTGAATCGCATTTGTGATTTTGTAAACTGGCAAAGATGTAGCTAAATTATTGTTAACTTATTAAAGTTTGACCAATTTATAGATATTGATATAAGGAACAACAATTTAATTATGTAAGCAAGTAAAATTAGTTCTGTTCAATCCCAAAAAAAAGTTAAAGATAGGAACGCTTTAGTTAGGAAATAACATAGGATGAACGGTACTTAAGTCTTGTTAAGTGCAAATAGATTTACAAGTTTATTGCAGGATATCGGTTTGCCACCAAATGCGATCGTCCTCTCAATTGCTTAAAAAGATGGAAGTCAGCGTTTATTACCTTACTTCCTTACTTAAAGATATTTTCAATATTTTTACTGTTTCTAAAAATAACTAACGATTAGGAGAATTCATGAGAATCGCAGTCGCTAAAGAAATAGAAGCTAACGAGCGTCGTGTAGCATTAATTCCAGATGTTGTTTCAAAGTTGGTTAAACAAGGTTTCGAGGTATGGATAGAATCGGGTGCTGGCGAAAAAGCATTATTCAACGATTCTGATTACGAAGCGGCTGGAGCAAAAATTATTTCTGATACTGCCTCGTTATGGCGTGAAGCAGATATCCTGCTCAAAGTAAGTCCACCAAAACAAAAAGAAGATGGTAGCGCCGAAATTGATGCATTAAAAGAAGGAAGTGTATACATCGGATTCCTTAATCCTTTAGCAAATCCATCCCTTGCCGAGCAGTTAGCTCAACGAAAAGTAACTGCTTTCAGTATGGAAATGATTCCTCGCACCACCAGGGCGCAAAGTATGGATGCTTTATCTTCCCAAGCAAGCATTGCAGGTTACAAATCGGTGTTAATCGCCGCCGAAGCATTACCAAAATATTTCCCGATGCTGACAACAGCCGCCGGTACCATTGCTCCTGCTAAAGTGTTTGTCATGGGTGCTGGTGTGGCTGGTTTGCAAGCGATCGCCACTGCCAGACGTTTGGGAGCAATGGTAGAAGCTTTTGATATTCGCCCCGCAGTTAAAGAAGAAGTGCAAAGTTTGGGCGCTAAATTTGTTGAAGTCAAATTAGAAGAAGAAACAGCCACCGCTGGCGGTTACGCGAAAGAAATTTCTGAAGAAAGCAAAAAGCGCACTCAAGAAGCCGTTACCGAAAGGGTTAAAAATGCAGATGTAGTAATTACAACCGCTCAAGTACCGGGTAGAAAAGCGCCTCGATTGGTGACAGAAGAAATGATTGCTCAAATGAAACCCGGTGCGGTAATTGTCGATTTAGCAGCAGATCAAGGCGGTAATGCAGCTTATACAGAACCCGGTGGAAATGTAGTTAAAAACGGCGTGACAATTATTGGTCCAGTTAACTTACCTTCATCAGTCCCAGTTCACGCCAGCCAGTTGTATTCTAAGAATCTAGTTTCACTGATGAATTTACTGGTAAAAGACAACGCTTTGAATCTAGATTTTGAAGACGATATTGTAGATGCGGCTTGCGTCACCCATGATGGTGAAATTCGCAACCAACGAGTGAAAGATGCTTTGCAAGCTTTAGCAGTTAACAGTTAGCAGTGAACAGTTAACAGTTAGCAGTTATCAGTGAGCAGTAAAAATCACATTTGGTAATTGGTTGCTAAGTTAAGAATATCAGGTTTAAATTAGGAATAAATATTAATGTTTTAACTACTCAGAGATGATTTAATTCATTACTTATTCATAGCCATAACTTGATATCACTATTGACTAATAACTCTTAACTCTTAACTGCTCGCTGTTCACTCTTCACTGTTCACTGTTCACTGATTTATATGGGAGTTTTTTTGATATGACAGAAGCATTAATTGCGGCTTTATTTGTGTTTGTTTTGGCTTCGTTTATTGGGTTTGAAGTCATTAATAAAGTTCCACCAACTTTGCACACGCCTTTGATGTCTGGTTCTAATGCAATTTCTGGTATTGCCGTGCTGGGGGCAATTGTTGCTGCTGGTGCGAAGGAATCTAATATCTCGGTAATTCTTGGTTTAACTGCGGTGGTACTAGCAACTATTAACGTTGTCGGTGGTTTTCTAGTTACCGATCGAATGCTGCAAATGTTTAAGAAGAAAGCAAGTTAGAGGTTCGTAGTAGGCGCTGTCTTCGCTTCTTATTTGAGGACTAAAGTCCTTACTACGAACTCTTTAATAGTAATGCGATGGTATCAATCATCAACTATCAACCAACAACTATCAAATTTTATGAGCGATTTTCTCCCAAGTGGGATTCAGATAACGTATTTAGTAGCTTCGTCTTTGTTTATTCTGGGTTTAAAGAAGTTAGGTTCGCCTGCTACGGCACGAAACGGTAATGTAATAGCTGCTGTGGGGATGTTGTTGGCGATTGTCGCAACTCTCTTAAATCAGCAGGTGTTGAATTATGAAATGATTTTGTTGGGTTTGGCAATTGGTTCCGCTATTGGTGCGATCGCTGCTTATACGGTGCAGATGACGCAAATGCCCCAAATGGTAGGTTTACTCAATGGTTTGGGGGTTCTGCCTCGGCTTTGGTGGCGGTTGCTGAGTTTTGGCGGTTGCTGGATACTTCTCAACCGATTGGCTTGGATGTAAATATTTCGATGCTGCTTGATGTATTTATCGGCGGTATCACTTTTACGGGTAGTACGATCGCTTTTGCGAAGCTGCAAGGTATTCTCAAGGGTACGCCGATTACTTATCCTTTACAGCAGCCTTTGAATATTTTGCTGTTGGTTGCTTATATTGTCGGTAGTGGATTTTTGATTGTAGATCCTTACAACTTACCAGTATTTTTAGGAATAGTTGGCATTTCATTACTGTTAGGTGTTTTGTTCGTGATCCCCATCGGTGGCGGCGATATGCCCGTGGTAATTTCGCTGTTGAACTCGCTTTCTGGTTTGGCTGCTGCTGCTGCTGGTTTTGTGGTGATGAACAATATGTTAATCATCGCCGGTGCGTTGGTGGGAGCCAGCGGTTTAATCCTCACACAAATTATGTGTAAGGCAATGAACCGATCTTTGTTTAGCGTGTTATTTAGCGCTTTTGGTACAGATGGTGGTGGTGGTGCTGCTGGCGCAACTGGTGGTGCAACCGATCAAGTTGTTCGCAGCATTGATGCAGAAGAAGGTGCGATGATGCTGGGTTATGCTCGTTCCGTGGTAATCGTTCCCGGTTACGGAATGGCGGTAGCTCAAGCACAGCATGGCGTTCGCGAGTTAGCCGATCAATTGGAGCGTATGGGTGTAGATGTCAAGTATGCCATTCATCCGGTAGCTGGAAGAATGCCGGGACATATGAATGTATTGCTGGCTGAAGCAAATGTACCTTACGAACAGCTTCACGATATGGAAGATGTCAATCCCCAATTTGAACAAACTGATGTTGCTTTGATTATTGGGGCAAATGATGTGGTTAATCCCGCAGCAAGAACCGATAAAAGTAGTCCGATTTATGGTATGCCCATTTTAGAAGTCGATCGCGCTAAGCAAACCATTGTAATTAAGCGCGGTATGAGCAAAGGTTTTGCAGGTGTTGATAACGGGTTGTTTTATAAAGACAAAACCTCGATGCTTTTTGGTAGCGCTAAAGACATGGTAGGTAAATTAGTGGCTGAAGTGAAGCAGTTGTAGATTTGTAGAATGGTGGCGGAGAAATAGATTTTTCTTCTTATTTTTAAATAATCTAAATAATATAGAGAAATATTTCTCCGTCTTTGATTAATATCAATAAACAATGCCAAAATTTTCATTTGGGAATCAGGAATAGAGGTAATTCTATTCTTTTTAATTTTTTATAAGGATTAAAACCTACGCAAAGCCCCCCTTCAATACGGGGGGTTGGGGGGATCTAATCTAGTAGGATGCTTAATAACTCGTTGCGGTTGCGTTTAACTCGTAATGATTTATTCTTAATATCTAATACAAAATTTGAAGACTTCGCAGATGCGAAGTCTCTAAATTCGCTGTGGGGGATTTTTTGGGAGATAGCGTCACATAACTGTTAAATCATCGTTTTTTTGGTGAACTACGGCGCAATTCCCGTTTTTCTTGTTCTTGAAGACGGCGATCGCGCCATTCCATCAAAGTCAAATAAATTACGCCACCCGTAACAGTTACGAGTAATACCAAGGCAGATATTGCCAAAATGTTGAGAAATGAACCTTCCACGATGATTTTATAGTCCGTTACGACCCCAAACTACCATTGCAATCGACCAAGTAAAAACTACCAATAGAGAAACCCAGCCTAAAGTCAAAATCGCCATAGTACTACTTTTAAACTTCCTGTCTTAACTACTCCATAATTATCATACAATTATCAGTTACTACTTGAAATGGAAATTAGGGATGCGGCATTAGGGATTGCGAGAAATTCTTAAAGTAGCCAAACTCCCTACTCCCTCGATCGGGTGTTCGTAAGACTGGAATAGAAGTAATAATTTATATGTGATGAAAGATACTTTTAATTCCAATTTAATGGCAGAACGTGTGGAATCTCTCAAGGCTGGGATTATATCTGGTTTGAGCTTTTCCTTAGTATTTATTCTCGCTTCTATTTTTGATGATTTCTTATTAAACGAGTATTTTAGTGAACTTTACGATGTAAGTATAATTACGGTAACTTTGCAGCGATCGATAAGTGCTGGAATTGCGGGTTTTTCTGGTTTCCTATTTGGTGCTACCTATCGTTACATTATTCGCGAAGATGAAAACCCACACCTGAAAAGTGGTGGCGTGCTTGCTTTTGGATTGGTGCGAGGTTTAGCTCAGGTGGATATAGGACTAAATTTTTCGTCCTCAGTTTTTCCTTTTGTGCTGTTTACTTTGGAAAGTATTGCAGAATTTGCCATAACAGCTTTTATCCTTGATAGCGCCATAAAATTTGGCTGGGTTAAGCCTTTTAAAGGCAATAGAGAGTAGGATTTGATAATTGATAATTGATAATTGATAAATGTCTAGCTATTTTTTAATTATAGATTTAGAAGCAACTTGTTCCGATGATGGCATTATTCCCAGCGAAGAAATGGAAATAATTGAAATTGGTGCGGTAATGTTGAATCGTTCAAACTGGGAAATCGATTCGGAATATCAGCAGTTTATTAAACCTGTAAGACATCCACAGTTAACTGAGTTTTGTACTGAATTAACTACAATTACTCAGCAAGATGTTGAGATGGCACCGAATTTTCCAGAGGTGATTTCTCAGTTTAAAGAATGGATTGATTCTTACCCCAAGAATATATTCTGCTCTTGGGGAAATTATGATAAAAATCAGTTTATTCAAGATTGCGAATTTCATAATGTTGATTATCCCTTCGGTGCGGAACATCGAAATATTAAAAAGGAATTTTCTTTATATATTGGGGATAAGAAAAAAAGATTTGGTATGACGCAGGCTTTGGAAAAATTAGGAATAGAATTACAAGGTACTCATCATCGCGGCATTGATGATGCTCGAAATATTGCCGCTATTTATAAGTATATGAATCAGAATAAGTAAAATAAAGGTTAAATATAAAAACTAATAATTTCTAAATCCTAAGAGGTTGTTTGAAAAGTAGTTAGCTGTGATTTTAGCCACTTATCGATCCCCCCTAACCTCCCTTTATAAGGGGGGAATCGGAATCAAATTCCCCTTTTTTAAGGGGGATAATGGAGGATCTAGAACGTTTTGCTACCGACAAGAAGACTTTTAAAACATCCTCTAACAACTAACAACTATCAACTAACACCTAAATATGTATTGGTATAATGGCGAATTAATTGAATCCCAATTTATCCAATTACCAATTGATGAGCCAGGTTTATTATTTGGTGCAACAATTTTTACAACGTTGCGAATATATAATAATTCTCTCGATAGCCGTCTAACTAATTGGGAGGCACATTGCAAACGCCTTCAATATTCCGTACAAAAACTTAATTTTCAACAACCGAATTGGCAAAACATCCGCCGTGGTGCAGAAATTCTCATAAATAATTATCCGATTCTCAGAATTACCCTGTTCCCCAATGGCAAGGAATGGATAACTGGTAGGTTAATGCCCGATGGTTTGGTGGAAAAACAAAAAAATGGTGTCAGCTTAACTATTGCCGAAACAGCACAATACCGCAGTTTACCTTTTCATAAAACGGGAAATTACTTAGCGCCTTGGCTAGCGAAAAAAAATGCTTTGCAACAAGATGCTCAAGAAGCGATTTTAACTGACGCTGCGGGAAATTGGTTAGAAACTAGTACTGGCAATCTTTGGGGATGGCGCGATCGCTCTTGGTTTACGCCACCATTAAGTGCGGGAATCTTACCGGGAATTATGAGAGAAAAACTTCTTAATTGCTTGCGTTTTGAATATTCGGTTAAGGAAGAAGCGTTTACCCCAAAGTTGGTTAAAGGATTTGAGACGCTAGCTTACAGTAACTGTGTAGTGGAAATACTACCAATCCACCAAGTCATTCACCCTACAGGAAAGCTACAATACGATCCTAGCCACTATTGTTTTAAGGAATTACGAAGATATTTACTAGCATAATGTGTAGGCATTCTGGTATACGTTAAGATAAGTTAACATAATTCTTAAAATTTTCATCTCTCTTAGAGACGCGACACAAAAAAACAGGAGGATTGACCTGGGTGAATAATAAAAGATGGAGAAATGCGGGGCTGTACGCGCTGCTTTTTATTGTTGTAATCGCTTTAGGAACGGCGCTTTTTGACAATACTCAAGTCCAAAATCAGGAAACATGGCGTTACAGTGAGTTTATTCAAGCAGTTGAAAAAGGTAAAGTAGAAAAAGTTAGTTTGAGTTCCGATAGGTCTGTTGCTAAGGTAACACCGAAGTTTGAGCCAACTAAAAGAGTTGTGACTTTGGTAAATGACCCGGATTTAATTAATACTCTTACTAAAAACAACGTTGATATTTCTGTAATGCCTCAAACCGATGAAGGTTTTTGGTTTAAGGCGCTTAGCAGTTTATTCTTCCCCGTATTGCTTTTAGTCGGTTTGTTCTTTTTGCTACGCCGCGCTCAGAGCGGTCCGGGTAGCCAAGCCATGAACTTTGGTAAGTCTAAAGCCAGAGTACAAATGGAGCCGCAAACCCAAATCACTTTTGGTGATGTCGCTGGTATCGATCAAGCCAAGCTTGAGTTAAACGAAGTAGTCGATTTTCTTAAAAACGCCGATCGCTTTACTGCTGTTGGTGCGAAAATTCCCAAAGGTGTATTGCTAGTAGGACCTCCCGGAACAGGTAAAACTTTGTTAGCTCGTGCGGTAGCTGGTGAAGCTGGAGTTCCTTTCTTCTCTATCTCCGGTTCTGAGTTCGTAGAAATGTTTGTGGGTGTGGGTGCTTCCCGCGTTCGCGATTTGTTCGAGCAAGCTAAAGCTAATGCTCCCTGTATCGTATTTATCGATGAAATTGACGCAGTAGGTCGTCAGCGGGGTGCTGGTTTAGGTGGTGGTAACGACGAAAGGGAACAAACCCTTAACCAGTTACTTACCGAAATGGATGGTTTTGAAGGTAACACCGGAATCATCATTATTGCTGCTACCAACCGTCCTGACGTATTAGACGCAGCATTATTACGTCCCGGACGTTTTGACCGTCAGGTAGTTGTTGACCGACCAGATTACGCTGGAAGAGTTGAAATTCTTAAAGTTCACGCTCGCGGAAAAACTTTAGGAAAAGATGTCGATCTAGATAGAATTGCTCGTCGTACTCCGGGTTTCACAGGTGCAGATTTATCCAACCTGCTTAACGAAGCCGCAATTTTAGCAGCACGACGCAACTTAACAGAAATTTCGATGGACGAAATCAACGATGCGATCGATCGCGTATTAGCTGGACCCGAAAAGAAAGACCGGGTAATGAGCGAAAAACGCAAAGAGTTAGTAGCATACCACGAAGCCGGTCACGCTTTAGTCGGTGCTTTAATGCCAGATTACGATCCAGTACAAAAAATCAGCATTATTCCTCGCGGACGTGCTGGTGGTTTAACTTGGTTTACCCCTAGCGAAGACCGCATGGACAGTGGTTTGTACAGTCGCTCTTATCTGGAAAACCAGATGGCTGTAGCTTTGGGTGGACGTATCGCTGAAGAATTAATCTACGGTCAAGAAGAAGTTACCACTGGTGCTTCCAACGACTTACAGCAAGTAGCTAACGTAGCTCGTCAAATGGTGACTCGCTTCGGTATGAGCGACAACCTTGGACCAGTTGCCCTTGGTCGTCAACAAGGTAATATGTTCCTCGGTCGCGACATCATGTCTGAGCGTGATTTCTCTGAAGAAACCGCAGCTACCATTGATATGGAAGTCCACGACTTAGTTGACGTTGCTTACAATCGTGCCAAGCAAGTATTACAAGATAACCGTCTAATTCTTGATAAATTAGCAGCAATGTTAATTGACAAAGAAACTGTAGACGCTGAAGAATTGCAAGACTTATTAGCAACTAATGATGTGAAAACAGCAGCGTTTGCTTAATTTGTAAGAAGTCCCACACCTACCTTTCCGGGAGGTGTCGGGACACGTTTAAAAGTCGAATACATGATAATAAGAAGCGATACATTAATAAGCTAAAGCATCAAATAGCTCATTTATCTTCATTAGTCGTGGCTAAAATAAGCTTTTATATATAATTTATAAATTTAGCAAGAGGGTAATAATTGCGATTGAATTTTACCAAGCTTGCTTAATTGTTTAAAATCCAAAATTTATTAAATCTGTATTTCAGATTAGAACATGAAAATTACCTATTGCTAATCTTTACAAGAGCGTACCAGCACAACAGTACTACATTCGCTATATTGTACTAAGTACTGCTGTAACACTTCAAAAGACGGTTGGTTGAGGCTGTAATAAATCCAACGCCCTTCTTGACGAGCGCAAACCAAATTAGCTTCTTTAAGGGTTTTGAGATGAAAAGACAGCTTGGATTGACTTACATCTAAAGTATCGCACAAATCGCAAACACAGATTTCACGATTCTTTAGTAGTTGCAATACTTTAACCCGTAAGGGTTCTGATAAGGCATGAAAGCCGGAAGTGATAATATCTGGAACCGTAGCAGGTGGGGATTGCATCAATTTATGAAATAATTAAGAATTGGCTGTATTTATTTTGAACTAGAAATCGCGGGTTTGGAGTAATAGCGAATACCTGCTTGCTTAAATCTATGTAAAGCTTCGCCAAGGCGTTGAGTATCGGCAATCAAACTAATACGGACATAATTTTCACCTCCAACACCAAAGGCGTTACCGGGAGTAACAACTACGCCTGTCTGCTGTAATAACTGTAAAGCAAAATCGGTGGAATTCATACCAACCGGAGAAGGAATCCACAAATACATCGTTGCTTTAGTTTTAGAAAGATTCCAACCTAAATCCGTCAAACCTTCGATCAGGAAATCGCGACGGGTAGAATAGCGTTGTTGAACTTGCTCTAAATAACTATCTGGTAATTGTAAAGCGGTTTGGGCTGCTACTTGTAATGCTGAAAAAATACCATAATCTAAGTTGGTTTTCAGCGTCCGTAAACCTTGAATTACATGGCGGTTTCCTACTACAAAACCCACGCGCCAACCCGCCATATTATAGGTTTTTGACATGGTGTGAAATTCCACGCCAATATCTTTAGCGCCAGGAATTTCTAACAAACTGGTGGGTTGATAGCCATCAAATGCTAATTCCGCATAACACAAATCGTGTACCAGCAAAATTTCGTACTTTTGAGCAAAAGCAACTATTTCTTCAAAAAATTCGCGGGGTGCAGTAGCCGCAGTTGGGTTATTAGGATAGTTGAAATAAAGGATTTTCGCTCTTTTAGCTACGGTGTCGGGTATTTTCGTTAAATCGATCAACCAGTCGTTTTCTGGTTTCAAAATCAAACTGTGGATTTCACCGCCAGCAATTACCGGACCTCGAAAATGAACGGGATAAGATGGAGAAGGTACCAAAACTAGATCGCCGGGATTGACATAAGCTAATGCTAAATGTCCCAATCCTTCTTTAGAACCCAATAACGGTAAAGCTTCGCTATCGGGATCTAAATTAACTCCATAGCGGCGATGATACCAATTAGTAATCGCGTTGCGGAAATTAGCGGTTCCTTCAAAAGGCGGATAACCGTGATTGTCGGGATTTTTTAAAGCCTGTATTGCTGCATCAATTACAGCATCCGGTGTCGCACCATCGGGGTTTCCCATACCCAAATCGATCAAATCCAAACCTTGCTCCCGCGATGCAGTTTTCAATTCATCCAAGCGAGCAAATGGATAGGCGGGTAGCTGTTGTATTCGTTGGGCTGGGATTATCCAGTCTAAATTCATTTTTAGGTTTTTCTATGAGATTGTTAGATTACCAAGAAATCAACATCGCAATCAATATTTATGCTTTTTCTTCTTTTGTAGAAGCAGAAAACTTTTTAAATTGATTCTTTCGTGCGTTTAAACCATTTGAAATCCCATTTGCTTCTACTGGTGCTGTAGTAGAAATCATCGCCGCCATTAATTGTTCGATCGCAACTTTAAACGGTAATCTGTGAATATCTGAGTTGGGTTGTAAAGCAAATTCCGCCGCCTTTTGCAATTGTTTGAGAGTTATATTACCCAAACCTAAATCATCCAGGTTTTGGGGTAATCCAATTTCTGCATAAAATTTGAGCAATTGTTGTCTTGCAGCAGCAGCTAATTGGTTTGAAAGCACCATTTCTTCCAAACGCAACTGCACCAAAATACCGTAAGCCACTTTCTCGCCATGAATGCTACCGCGCCCACAAACATGAGTTAAACCATTATGCACTGCATGAGCGGCAACAGTCCGACATTCTGCGCCGCCAATCCCGCCAATTACTCCAGCAAGTAAAACTGTCGCGTCTACAACTTCTCGCCAAGCTTCGCTTCCGGGAGATTGCAGTGCAGCAACCGACTTTTGCAATAAAATATCGCGTAAAACTCTGGCTTGTTGAACTGCTGCAATAATTAAAGTTTGTTCTGAACTTCCGCTACTTACCGAGGCTTCGTACCATTTAGCTATTGCATCGCCAATCCCCGCCACTAAGGTATTTTGCGGTGCGGTTTGAATCAATTCGTAATCTAATATCAGTAAGTCGGGACATTTATCCAAAGCCACATCATATAAAAACGCCCCTTCATTAGAATACACGTTGGAAAGTGCAGTCCAAGCCGCACAAGTCGCCGCCGAAGTGGGAATTGTCACGCATGGTATTTGTAACTGATGGGCTACCAGTTTCGCCGTATCCAAAGCTTTACCACCACCGATACCGACGATTAGATCGGCATCATGAATTTGTGCTTTGTTTCGTAAAATTTCTAGACTATTTTCGCTACAATCAGGAGTATAAGCAGCAGACTCAGAATCTAATTCGGACAGCAATTGCAGATAATTTTCGGCAATACTTAAAGTGCGATCGCCACCTATAATAATCGGACGATTTCCCAAACGAGAAATAGCATCTACTGCTCGATCTCCGATTTGGAAGCCACGAATAACTTTTGCTGGGGCTACCGATAGAGTTAATAATGAATTAGATGTAGATGTTTTCGCCTTCAAAGTTTTGTTTGATTGATTAAGCATATAACTAATTAATTTAAAGTAGCACCTGTATAGACTAAGACTATTATCAATTATTTCCGAGTCAACGCGGTGGTGTAGTTTCCGCCCACTTTTTACTAATAACTAACTATTCTCAACACGCTATTTAAGTTGAACTTAACAAATATTGTTTCCGATTTGATTAATGTTAGCGCAGTTATAATTACTGCCGATTATAGGGAACGCCGGATTTAGGAATAGAGAAGAGAGAATATACGCTCTTTCGATCGCTTTGCCCGCGCTACACGTTTGCGTAGCATACCCGTAAGGTATACAAAATTCGGCGGAAGAATCTTATAGATCCCTATATTAATATCTTACCGAGAACGAAAAACAACCATAATTGTAATTTGCGATACAAACTGAAAATTTATGTATAAATAAGTCAAATTAATCAAATTTTATTCCGAAAAATCACTTTTGTAGGTTGTAGGTATTATTATCTACGATTAAATCTGAACAAAAGAAAATAACGAGTATTAATCTACTAACATAGAGATAGTAAATTCACAAGTGATAGCAGCTACATTATGCCCTATGTGTAAATACCAGTAGGAATAATAATCCGGCTGAGTTCTAACGATAAAAGTGTAAAGGTTTAACAAATCTGTTGAATTATTAGGGGAATTGTATGGAATCTAAAGAGAAAAATTTTCAACAACCAGAAAAAAGTAGCAAGGCTAAAACTTTCCAGCAAAGAGTCTTTTCGATAGAAGAGCAAGCTGTAAACGATCGCCCCCGACAGCAAGTGAATAAAAGCGAACCCCTACCAATGGCAGAATTAAAAAAAGGCGATCGTGGTGATATGGTCATGAAAGCACAGCGTATCTTAAAATCAACTTCTGATTACATTGGATACGTAGATGGTGATTTCGGTAGCTATATGGAAGCAGCAGTACAAAGTTTCCAACGTCGTAGTAAAGTCAAAGTTACGGGAATCATTAATAGTGATACTTGGAACGCTTTAAACCAAATCCGTCGTTAAAACAATTTGCGATTAAACTTTCAACCATTTACAGCTTAATAAACTTTAATTCAGGGTTCAGCTATCTATTTAAGACAAGCATAGTCAGCTTCGGTACGCATTTTATAAGCCGATCCGAAGCGGATTAGCACTGCTCTTAACTTTCAGATGTTGACAACTTCGCTAACTTATCTTCGTAAATATCAATTTGCATTCCGTCATCATCGCGATTAGAAAGCGAACGCTTAACTTGTCCTAAATACAGAGGTACGGAAAGTCCTGGTTCCGGATGTACTATGCTGCGAGCGCGAATAGTTAATTGATTATCTTGTCGGGTACCTAATCTACCGTAGGAAAATAAATCGCTAGCAGCTTGGCGTAAAGTAGCATCTAATTCTGAAGGAGTAATTTGGGGTGGGGTAGCAATTACAGCTTGCGACGAACCATTATCAAAAACTAATTTGTAGCGAATTGCGCCAGGAATTACCGTGCGCGTTAAAGGTGTGAGAGAGAGGGGAAACAAACCGCCCGTTATTACCAGCATAAATCCCGTCGCACCCGCTAATCGAAACCGGATACCCCACTTAAAGATAAAGGCTAAGAATGTAATAAAAGCAAATATTAATGTGGCAATACCCGCCCATTGAGTATAGCGTGCGAAATCATCTGTTGAGAACATAACGGTATAAGAGCCAAGTTAATAGATTTATCAATGAATTTATTTTACCTGGCAAACTGCCATCTTATCTTGAGCGATTTAAATCAAATAAGCTCTTTTTCAATCGCATCACAAGCAACAGCAACACCATCCTCTGCTTGAATTATGCGTCCAATTTCCATTGCTTTGGCTGCATAATTAGGATTTTCCAATAAAATACGTAATTCTTTCACTACCCGTTTTGCACAATATTGCTTGCGTGGAATTGTCCGAGAAGTTCCTAACTTTTCTAATCGTGCGGCATTGTCTGGTCGATCGTGGCTGCACCGGCATCACAAGCGTAGGACGACCAGCCCGCAAGGCTTGAGCAGTCGTTCCGATACCACCTTGATGCGCGATCGCACAAGCATGAGGAAAAATTTGAGAATACGGTGCGTAATTTACAGCAATAATATCTTTTGAAAGATTTTTAGGAACCGGATTTTTACCAATTAATAAAACTGCACGACGGTTTAACTGTTTTACTGCTTCGATGCTTTCCTGATAAAAGTTGCCAGCATCCATTACAGCAGCCGAACCCAAGGTAAAAATAATCGGTGGTTCACCTGCATCTAAAAATTGCTTCAATTCTGGAGTTAGTTCTGTTCCAGCTTGGGTTCCATCGTAAAACGTAAAACCTGTAATCACCGTATTTGCAACCCAATCGGGTTGAGGCTTTGCTAACACTGACGAAAACATGACTAGTACAAGGTAGGGAGAATACTTGTCATCGATGAAGGGATTTCCAGCAAGAGTTGGTAATCCGAGTTCGCGTCGAAGCTGATGAACGGGTTGTATCAAGGATTTAGTTATTACTTTTACCAACTCAATAATGCCTCGGTAAACAACAGGACTAAACCCGCCTAGTTTAGTTAAAAATGGAAACGTAGGAATAATTGATGGATCGTAAGCAGAGAAAAATGTTGCAGGTGAGAGAACAGCTAAAGTCCAACGAATCCCCAATTTTTCTGCAACCAAGCGAGCCGCTACAACTCCTTCACCTGCAATAATCAAGTCTGCATTTTTGGCAATATTCATCAAATCCGTGTACGTTTCACGTAAATTAGCACAAATCCAATTACGGATGATGTATTCTGAACCCGTTTTCAAATCCATCATCCGCGCCATCTCTTGAGAATCGCTCAAAGCAGTGTTATCAGGACGCATTCGCCGAAATTCAAATCCCAAAACTTCAATTTTCTCTCGATACTCCTTGTGTGTCGCAAACACCACATCATGACCGCGTTGTCGTAATTCGAGCGCGATCGCAATTTTAGGATGTAAATCACCCAGAGAACCAATGTTGACACTCCCCTTCAATTAATTGAAGGGGATTCTTGCTTCATCCGTCCGCCCTAGAAATCTAAATACAAGTATTAAAATTTCCCCGGAAGGGATACGTCCACAAGCTTACACGGACTGCCCGACCGCGTTTGAAATGATTTTTAATTTCTCACTTTACTCTCAAATTTGTGAGCCACTGCGGTGGACGGGTTTCCCGGCATAAAGCAAGTGGCGTGCAAGATTTAGGATTTATACTACCAGGGTTCCGGAGCAAGAGCCGTCCGCTAGACCTACTTCGTTTTTTATATATGCGCTTTACCGCTTAATCAAGCATACCATCTTCGTAGCTATGAGACTGGCGACTAAAGTCGCGAGCGCACGAACGACAATAATTAGAAATTAGGGGCACTGTGCGCGCTGAGGGTAGTTAAAATAATCCGACTCATAATTTTGACTTTTGGTCAGCGATACTTATGCAGGCACTATTACTAGATCCTATATCTTCACTTGTCTACAAGTAAAATTGAAGTATCGCCCCACCGTTATTTAAAGCAGCCCAACAGAAATTTTATTTGATAAATAATTTCGCCGTGTACAACTGCTGTTAAGAATAGCGCCGACACTCTACAGATAAATCCTTACCGTCATCCAAAGTTGAAACCGAGACGATATAATCTTTTGGACAAGTTCGCACGGAATTACTTTCCCTTATTTTGATATCTTCAGAAAGGGTACAGTGTTGAAACTGCGAATTTGCTGCGAACATGATATAAGTTTTAGCTTTACAGGGAAAAATAGAAGTACCAACTCGGTTATTGCTAATAGTTATTTTAGTGTCGAATGCTAATAGGCAATATTGCAAAGAACCATTCGCGTGACGGTTAATAGTACCTGATTCACAAGAGATTGCTGAAAGTGCAGGAGCCGGAAAAACTAAATTTATCGCGGAGATACTTAAAAAAGAAGCAACCGCAGCTAACTTGTGGTAAAAAAAATTCATTTGTTAAAATCCTGGTTTTTATAAGTACAGATTTTCGATTTTCCTTCAATAAATACTCAAAAAAAATGATAAAAAAAAACACCCCGTAAGGGGTGTTAACATCTTCCCAACAATCAGCAACAGTGACAAATGCGGGACAAACCACATTTATAGTCACAGGCGTGTATTGTTATATTATTAACTTTTCCGGCTATAGTCCTCAGAATTTGCACTTAGAAGTAAAAGGGATAATTGCCAAAATGATTAGTTGTTTAATTAATTAGATAACAATCTTGATTGCGAAAAACAAACAGTTCAAAATCTAAAATAGGACGGGCAAGAATGCCCAGCCCCTATATATACGATCTATCGATCGCCTTTTTTAATATATGTACTAACATTACGAATGGCTTGGGCTGCATAGCGATCGTTCGGACGTGTTTTTAAAGCTCTGCGGAAATTAATTAAAGCAGTTTGGTAATCTTGATTATCGGTTGCAGCATATCCAATTCGCATATGACGGTCGTAAGCTGCTAAAGGAGTATCTTTAGTCTCTGGCTTATTACCATCCAAAATATCTAACATATTGTAATAAGCAATAGTGGCATTACGGTCGTTAGGACGAACGTATAAAGCGTCTCTAAAACGAATTAAAGCTGTAGCGTAATCTTCTCTTTGAGCCGCCGCATAACCAAGTCTCATCTGAAAATCGTAGCTGCTTTCTCCTCTCGCAGGTCTTGCAGCTACTGGTGCGGTGTTGGCAGTTTGCGCCGCTACCCGATAAGTTGGTGCAAGCAAAGTTAATCCTAATATCGCTGGTAAAGCTTTTATTAAAACAGATATATTCATTCAATTTTTCCTTATTGTTTTTTAAGTGATAATTATTAATATTAATTAATTACCTGTTACTAATATGACTTGTCTTATAGTTAAACTACATCTATCGAGAGTTTGAATCAAAAGTTAAGACAATTATGTTTGAATTATTTTATATATACTTCTATAGAATGATAAACGCTATTTTTACTTAGTTTAATCCCACTTATTTATAAAGATAATATCAAGAAAATATGTACTTACTCTTATTAAGATAAAAATATGATAAAGATTGCAAAAACAGCATCTGGTTTGCTGGGGTTATGTATTGGCGATGCATTAGGCGTACCTGTAGAATTCACTAGCCGTGCTGAAAGAATAAAATCTCCGGTAACATCAATGTTGGGTTATGGAACCTGGGATGTACCTGCTGGAACTTGGTCCGATGACAGTTCGTTAACTTTTTGTTTGGCGGAATCTCTTTGCAACGGGTTTTCGCTCGATAACATTGCCAAATCTTTCTGGCGCTGGTATCACGAAGGTTATTGGACAGCTAGCGGTGAAGTTTTTGATATTGGCAACACGACATTTTTAGCGATCGCCGATTATCAACGAGGAATTCCACCAATGCTTGCTGGTGGGAAAAGCGAAAACAGTAATGGTAATGGTTCGTTGATGAGAATTTTACCTATGGCTTACTGTTATAAAAAATTGACTTTTCCAGAATTAATTTCTCGTACACATTGCTGTTCTTGTATTACTCACGCGCATCTGCGATCGCAAATGGCTTGCGGGATTTATGTAAGTATTGCAATTTATTTGTTAGAAGGTGAAAAACCACTACAGGCTTATGAAAAGGGATTAGAAAAAATACAAACAATTTATTCAGCGTCTGAATATGCCAGTGAAATCTCGCATTTTAATAAAGTATTTAGCGGTGAAATTGCCAAATTATCTGTAGATGAAATTCAATCGAGCGGTTATGTAATACACACCCTTGAAGCGTCTTTATGGTGTTTATTAAATAGTTCATCTTATCCCGAAGCAGTATTAAAAGCCGTTAACTTGGGTGGAGACACCGACACCACAGCAGCAGTAACGGGTGGCTTAGCGGGAATTTATTATGGTATCGAAAATATTCCTACAGAATGGATCGAGCAAATTGCCCGCAAACAGCACATTATGGATTTAGCCGAAAGTTTTGATGCGGCAGTTTCTAATTAGTTAGGAGTTAGGAGTTAGGAGGTGTAAACTAGCCACTGGTAACTGGTAACTGTTCACTGCTCACTGGTAACTGTTCACTGCTCACTGGTAACTGTTCACTGGTAACTGTTCACTGTTAATCCACCTGCTGAGCAATCCATTGTAAATAAGGCTGATGACCTTTGATGATAGGTAAAGCGATAATTTCGGGTACTTCGTAGGAGTGAAGTTCGAGTATTTTGGCTTCTATTGTGGGAAATCGAGATAAATCTGTTTTGATAACAAGTTGCCATTCTTTGTCTTTGTTTACTTTCCCTTGCCAAGTGTAAACCGAGTTTATGGGAGCAAAACTAACACAAGCAGCTAGTTTCGCCTCCACTAAAACATTGGCAATTTTTTCAGCTTCTTGTTGAGAACCAGTTGTCACTAGTACTATACCGTAGTCGGTATTATTCATAAAAGTAGAAAAAGTAGATGGACACCAGTCAAAATAATTGGCAGTCGATAGTAATAATTTCGTAATTGATAGTTACGAATTATCGTATCGCTAAGGCAAGGGAAAATATATACCACAAAAATTAGCTTTTGTGCCGATACCTTGTGACACTTAGCTAAACGGACAATAGCGAATATACTTGTCCATCAATCAACAATCGGGTGATACCTTTGGCTTGTAGTTGATAACGAGCCTTGTGTAGTACTTTGCTATCGGGTAATTTGATCACGCGATCGCGTTTTGAGGAAAAGCGTTTTGCGACTCGATGGTTATCGAATACGGGTAAAGTTGTTTCCTGGGTTTCCGGGCTGGGGATTTCTCCTAAATCGCTAAACTCTCTGAGCGGACGAGTAATTAGTTCTGCGGCTCTATCGATGACTATGTAGCAGGTTCTGGGTAAAGGAGCTGCCGATAGTGGTAGAACTCGAATTAAAGGTTCGTTTGACCTTCTTCTAGGAATAAAACGAGTAGGTTGCTCCACATCGTCATCGTCATCGTCATCCTCATCGTCATCGCCATCGTCGTCGTCTTCGTCATCCTCATCAAAATCCTCGTCTTCGAGTAAATCGTCTAAATCTTCCAAGTCATCGGAATCATCGATTTCCTCGCCGAACATTTCTGCTATGACTTTGGCTTCTGTACGCTCCGATTCTAATAGCGGACTGGGAATACTCTTGAGTTGCGGAGGATCGGGAATAATTTTAACTTCTTTTTCTTTTTGCTTTTCCTCCAATAGTTCCAATTGTTCGGCAACTGGGAAAGGTTTTTGAGACACTGGAGCGGAAGAACGCCGTTTTACTCTTCTAGGTGCCTCAGTTGTCTTGTTAACCTTTCTGAGTATGGGTTGTTTTTTAACAACAACTTCTTCCTCATCTTCCTCATCTTCCTCATCTTCCTCTTCTTGAATTACTTCTTCAGGTTGAGAAATAACATTATCGGACGATGGTGACTCCTCGGCATTAAAAGAAGGAATATTCTCGTAGCTGACTTGCGCCCTACCTTCAGGGGTTCTAGCAGCACGCTTTAGAGAAACCAAATACTCATACTCATCTTCTGGCAAAGTACTTTTAAGTAAGCGGCTGATAGTTGAATTGCTTACACCGTAGCGTTCTGCCAAAGTAGAAGTAGTTTCAGCACTTTCTCGGTACAGCTTGAGAATTTCTTTTTTATCAGATTCAGTCAGTTTTCTCACGGTAGTAGACCCCCAACGTTATTTTTTTAACTTCGTTTGCGTCCGCGTTCTCGTCGGGAACGGCTTGATGAAGCTTCATACTCAAGGGCTGCGCCCATACCGAATAAAACTCCACCCAATACCCAACAGACTTCCAATATGCCTCCACTTTCATAATTGGGAATTCTATTGTCAGCCCATTGGTACCATATATCTGCAATGTAAAGCGAAAACGTCGCTACTGCAATCATTCGCCAAGGCAAAGAAGCTCGTCCACCCCAAAAAGCTAGTAGCAGACTCGTAGCAATAATCAATAGTAATACGTCGCTGACTACGTAAAACCAATTTAAATACGTGCCAATAGTTTCCTTCCATTCAGGTCCTTTTTCTACTAGAACCCCGGTGAGGGTTGGATCTGGCGGCTGACTAATCAGCCATGCCAAAGCGCTACCAAAGGCGGCGATCGCTAATACAATTATCCACTGCCAAACCTCTAAATTGATTCGTCTTGAAGCTACGGCTAAAATCATGCCGATGCCCACCAACAAATAAGTCACCACATAAAATATATCGGCAACTGAAGGAGATGGGTCCAATTTTAAGATGATTTCTATATAGCCAAAAATGATCCCTCCTAAAGAATAAGAAAGCATACCTATACCAAATAGCAGCCAAACGTTTCTTCCGCTGACAATTTGGCGACTGCGCCAATTTCTTAAGCATAAAATTCCCGCACCCAGGTAAGCTAGCGCTTCAAAAATATTTGTTCCCATCACGTACCATCCGGCACGTTTTGCTACACCATCTGCATCCGGAACCTCGGCGCTAAAAAGTAAAAAGTATAACAACGCCAAAACACCCCAACCAATATTAGCCAGGATAATGTTCTGAGTGGTTAACCATGATTTTGAACGGTCGGACTTATTGTAAATACTACTCATTTATAATTTACCGCGTTTATGCATTTAGCAGAGATAAAGACCTATAGATTATGTACGTAAGATAAACCTTACTTGAAGTTTATTGTATTTAACTTGACAAACCTACATAATGTTAAGTGCATAAAAATCCTTATATGCTAATGCCACAGTTTACTCAGAGGAGAATCTTTTAGCCAATTTATGAATAGCGATCGCTCCTGTACTGGCATATCATGCAAAGTATCCATAACCTGATGAGCAAAATCGGAACTACCGAAATACGCTTTACCCAATCGATGTAAATCTTCCAAAAATACAACTACATAATCTTCGTCCCAGAAAGGAATTTGAATCGGTTCTATAGGATTTATATTTAATAAGTAGTCAATTGCGTTCGGCGAAGAAGTTGCGGGAAACTGCCATCGACTCAAGATATTGGAAATTTCTTTTTTAAATAAACCCGCTTGTTTTGCACCAAGAAATTCTTCAATATCCATATAAACGGCTTGCAACAGCAAAATACTTGCAACCGTCAAAACCTTGTTATTACTTTGGTCGTTTGCTTCACCATCAAGCCGATCTAAACGAATTTTACCCCAAACACTGAAGCGATCTTCTTCCTCCAACAACACGCAGGCTTTACCTCGGTTATCCGTTAATTCTCGCCACAAAGCTCTAGCTTCTTCTTCTTGACTAGCTTTAAACAAACTAATCAACCGAAAAGTTTGTCCTTGATAATTAAGAACAGGTACCTGTTGGTCGCGTTTAGGGTGTACAATGCTTGATATTTCAACATCTTGCCGTTTCAAAATAAACATGAAATTTTCAGATAACTCCTCACGCCCTGCATTGTTTATATATATGGGAGATATAATAACCCTGTTGTTTTAACCAACGTCTTTGTAATAATTGACGCTTTTTCCCACGACAACACAATATACCTTTTGAATACCTCTTACGTCCGGATTTTTATGTAACTTTATAGTCAATCAAATTACATTTTATCCTGATTTATCTAAAAAATCACGATATGTTGTTGATTTTTGTTCGGACTACTGATATAATACATTAGCTAACTTTGTGAAAGTTAGAAATTTTGTTTGGGTGCGTAGCTCAGCCGGATAGAGCAACTGCCTTCTAAGCAGTCGGTCGCAGGTTCGAGTCCTGCCGCACCCGTTTTTTCAGTAACCAGTGACCAAATAATTATTGTTTGTAGTAATTAGTTTATCGCTCTCTTCAGACTAATTACTGGCTTACAGTTCGTATTCTTCTAAATTAGTAATGTTTGATTGGTGAGATATCAATGCTGCGAGTGGGGTAAATAACAGCAGCAAACCAGTCATTTTTTGGTTGGTTTTGGCGCAGGTATAAATTAATTTCTGTAAACAAACGCGAGTAAATTTCCGAGTCTGTTTGAAATTGAACTTCGACAAAGTAAATGGGCTTTTCTTCTGTATCTGGAAGGAACACACCATCTATTCGGAAAGCAGTTTGCTTGATTTCAACTGATGAAAATTGATACCCCGTAGCAATTGCAGGAGAATTACCAATTAATTCAAAGAATATGTTAGGCAATTCTTGAAAAAGACAGTAGAAAATGGTGTCGGTTTTCACTTATTGGATAATTGAAAGGCAGATCCCACATGAAATTACCATATTTGGATATTTGAAAAATTTATTTATTAGATGTAAGGGATAAAATATGGATGTTGATGAATTGTTAAAACGTTACGATAAGGGGGAAAGAGATTTTAGCAGGATTGATTTGAATGGTATGTATTTAGAACTTTGTTCACTTGAGAGAGCTAATTTTAGTAAAGCTAATTTTAGAAATATATCCATGTCAGGTGTGATGATGCAAGGTACTATTTTTGAAGAAGCTGATTTGAGTAGTGCTTCTATCATTGAATGTAATTTAAGTTGGGTTAATTTTCGGAATGCTAATTTGGAAGAGGTAGATTTTTACGGCTCTAACTTGTACTATACCAATCTCGAAAGAGCCAATCTTAGTAATGCTTATTTGGGTGAATCGAGTTTAACTGGAGTTAATTTTAGGAACGCTAATATTGAAGGTGTTTCTTTGAATTCTTACGACACGCGAGATGTGATTATGCCAAATGGAGAAATTATCACTATGTTGCCCGACTAGTAATGATGTATCTTGGGTAATTTCAAACAAAGCCAAATTATAAATGTTGGGTTACGGCGCGTCTGTACTCTTCATAAACCATCAAATTATTCATGCGCCTTTAACCCAACCTACCTCTAATTAGAATTTGAAAATTTAATGCTCTCAATCATTTTATCGAGTACTTTTTTATTTCTTTGATAGTTTTGACTTTTTACGTCATAAGTAACCACAATCAAAGTTTTATTATTGAAGTCGATCGTATATTTATAAGATCGCACTCCTTTAGGCAAAAGAGTCAAACCTGTAGACTCAGTTTCAGTGACTACAGCACGGCGATCGCCAACTGTTGTTTCGCGACGAGAAAGTTCTCGTAAACCTTTGCTTGGTGCATTTAAAATTCGCTCAAATGGGACATTTTCCAAGTCAAAATATACTGCTTCATCAAAATCTTCGCTTCTTTCTCGCAGTTGAATTGAGCGTGAATCAAATATTTGACACTGCTTTACAACGTCTCCAGAATTAGTTTGCCATCCTACGGGGTAACTAACTGTATAACCTATGGCTTCGTTGGTGCAGGTTTGTCCTAAATTAATCGGAACATCATCGGGTTGATTTTGTGGGGGATTATTATTAGGTTTGACTACATATTCATTGGCAACACCGGACAATCCTTTAATTTGACATAAAGCAGCCGCTATTTGTCCCCGTGTAACAGGTTCGGATGGGCTAATTAATCGTTTTTTAAACCGAGGCTTAGGGGAAGTAATCACAACTCCTTGTTTTGTAGCTGCGGCAATCAGTCCTCTTGCATACTCCGGAATCTGATTCGCATCATCATAAATAGCATTAAGAATTTGGTTTGGGAAAGAGGGAACAGAATAATTTAAACCAGTTGCTAAAGCTACAAAAGCTTCTACACGAGAAACTTTTTGATTGGGATTAAAAAGTTGATTGGGATAGCCAGAAAGAAATCGTTTTGTATAGGCATTACGGATGGGTTCTTTAGCCCAATGAATAGATGAAACGTCATTAAAATTTATCGCTGGACGTGTTGCCGGAATATAGGGAAAAGCTTTTGTCATCATCGCCGCATATTCGGCACGGCTAATTATATTGTTAGGTCGAAAAATACCGTTGGAATATCCCGATAAAATTCCTTGGGCGCTGAGTTTTTGAATGCATTCTTCTGCCCAATGACCGTTGATATCAGAATAATTTTGGGCATTAGCAGGACGAGATATAGTTAAAGGAATAACGCTGCTAAATATCCCGATTGACAAATAAAAAACTCCCTGTTTTATTCTTCTATAAAAATTACAATTTAACCTATTCATGCTAACTAATTATACGTTTAATTTTTGTTATTGTATTTTTCCATTAAAGCGGCAATTCTACATCTAACTCTTGAGATAATTTTTATTTATAAGTCCTCCTTCCAAAGGTGAGGAACTTGAATAGTGTTATAGAAAACAAAATTATAAATTTTAGGCTATGGCAGTTGCTTCTTTTTCATAAACCTTAAATCATGATTCGTGAGTCTTTAAGGAATCTGGAAGTTTGATTAATTCCGACGGGGTGTATTGCTACGTCTCGTCTCTAGATAATTTCGGGCATAAACGAACCCATTCAAATATTGCTATAAGGAATATTATGATAACTTATTCATTATTCATTATTCTGAGAGGTGTCTTATGACGGTACAAAGTCGCAAATCACAACCCACAAAACCCGGATATCTAATATTCAACTCTAAAGAGATCCAAGAAAACGTTCTTAATTTCTACAACCTGATGTGGAAGCAGTACGGGGATTTAGTGCGTTTGCCGATAATGCCCAATTACTCGGCTTATCTGTTTGCTCATCCAAGTTATGCGGAACACGTTTTATCTAGCCATCAAGAGCTTTATTCAAAACCCGATGTTGTAAATAAGCCCTTAAACCTAATGATGGGTGAAAGTATTCTCACCAGCGAAGGGGATTCTTGGCTGAAAAATCGTCGGTTAATGCAACCAGCTTTTCACATGAAGCAGTTAGCGAATTTAGCTGATGTGATGGTTAGCTGTACGGAATCTTTTTTACAGGAATGGGAAAATAAACCGGATGGTGAAGTAATTGATATTGCGGAAGAAACGTTACGATTAACGTTGAAAATTGCCGGACAAACTTTATTTAGTAAAGATATTAGCGATGAAGATAGCGTTTTAGGTCAAGCTTTTCGCACTGGATATGAGTTTGTTAATTACAAAATAAATAATCTATGGACGGAACCATTATGGATACCAACACTTAGAAATCGGCATTTTCGTAAAGCGAAACAAACTCTGGATAATTTAGTATTAGATATTATCAATTCTCGTCGTCAAAATCCTACAGAAAGAAATGATTTACTCTCGATGTTAATGTCAGCACGGGATGAGGAAACAGGGGAAGGTATGAGCGACAAGCAACTTCAAAATGAAGCAATCACTTTATTAGTTGCAGGGCACGAAACTGTTGCATCTGGTTTAGCTTGGACTTGGTATTTATTAGCTGAACATCCAGATATTGCAGACAAACTACGATCGGAATTAAGAGAAGTTTTGAACGGTAGTAATCCCAGCTTTGAGAAGTTACCTCAACTTAAATATACAAGGAGAGTATTTGATGAAACTTTGCGTTTATATCCTCCTGCTTGGGGAATGCCAAGATATCCGAAAGAAGATGACGAAATAAATGGCTATCTCATTCCTAAAGATTCCATTGTTACTGTAGGAGCATTTATGATTCATCGTCATCCCGAATTTTGGGAAAATCCCGATACATTTAATCCAGATAACTTTTTACCAGAGAAAGTAAATCAAAGACCAAAATTTGCTTATTTCCCCTTTGGTGGAGGAAAAAGAATTTGTATCGGTCAAAACTTTGCGTTGATGGAAGCGACAATTATTATTGCTTTGATTGGTCAACGATTCAAATTAGAATTATTGCCAAATCAAAACATAGAAATCGACCCAACTTTTACATTGCGTCCGAAAAATGGCATTAAAGTAAAAGTATGGAAACGAAAATAGTCTAAAATGCAAAAACTCGACCCGGAAAAGATTGTAGGGTGTGTTACGGCTACGTCAAAATTTGATAGTTTGAGTAAGTTAGAATTTGCCGTAACGCACCATCCGGAATTGGTGCATTACGACGCATTAAACTTATTTTTTTTCACAGCCATACATACTTGTGCGTCTAACACACCCTACATCAATTTAATTGTGGAGCAAATCATTTATTTCAATGCAAAGACTTGACCCGGAAAAGAGGAAAGCAATTTTAAATGCAGCGAAACAGCGTCTCCGTAAATACGGAATTCAAAAAACAAAAATGCAAGAAATTGCTAAAGATGCAGGTATTGCTGTGGGGACGCTGTATTTATACTTCAAGAATAAAGATGATATTTTAATTGCAAGTACTGAAACTTTTGCACAACAGCATATAGCATATACAGATAAAATTTTAAATTCCTCTAAGCCTCCACACGAAAAGCTTAAGGCTTATATTCTTAATCGTTTCCGTGAATCTCAAGAAACGCGCAATAGCGGTTCTCATGCAGCAGAATTAGCTCGTGCTGTAATTCGCTTAAAACCAAATTTATTAAAAGAGCAAGAGTATTGGACTCGGAAAAATGTTTCAAAAATTCTGACAGAAGGTATTGAAACTAATTTATTTAATATAGATAACTTAGAACGAGATATAGAAGTATTTTTACATTCTATTGGTTACTTTTTTCCAGTTGCGACGACAGAGAGATATTATGAACCAGAAGAAGAAAACTTAGTCATGGTGATTGATTGGTTTATTGAAAAGTGGTTGAGTTGATTATTTTGAGTCCACTAGGTAGTGCAATTTTCCGGAACTAATTACCTTCGGTTTATTGAAATGGATTTATTGCACCATTCGAGGGCAAGCTCAAAATAACCCGGTTTATTAATGATTTCACAACGAAATATTCACGTGTTGCTCGCCGTGCTTATGCGGTCAATCGTTTTTTCACGAAAAGAAAGCGGGTTTCTAGTGGGAGATATTGATAAATGTAGGAGTTACAGAGATTGTTCTTGGCTTACTTGTCTCACCTCATCCACACTTAAACCTAAAGCTTGTGCTATCTGTTCTACAGTTAAACCAGCAGCTAGCATTGGTGGTACTGCTTGTAACTTTCCTATACGTTCTCCTTCTTCTATTCCTTCTGTTTTTCCTTCCATTTTTCCTTCCATTTTTCCTTCCATTTTTCCTTCCATTTTTCCTTCTTCAAACGCTTGCTGATATACTCGTGTTTTCTTCAAATCGCTTAATCCAAACATTTCTTGTATCTCCTTGATATCCATGTTGGGTAATTTATAGATCAAAATCGTCTCAATTAATTGTAATAATTGTTGCTGTTGCTTTACTGAATTAATTTCCTGGCTGGTTCTCCCGGAGGGACTTAGGACATAGGTAATCGCCATGATGAAACGTATTTAATATGGAAGGCGCTCCATACTTGGTAGGTGCCATTTTTTGCGACACAATTATGCCAGATGGTAGTACAAGAACTAATTCCTAATTAGTTGGTTTGGTGAAAATGTTGGGTTACGGCGCATTTTTATTCTTTGTCAAACATAAATATTATTGGTGCGTCTTTAACCCAACCTACAAAATAGTTGAGTGAGGGGGAAGAGGGGGAAGTAGTTTCCAGTCTGAGCCTGGGAAGCAGGATTTATAGGCTCTGCCTCCATTTAATAAATTTCCTTTATAGGTAAAAAAGCAGGGTTAAGCTAAACTTATATACTATAAATGTTTTTTATATTAATAAGAGGTTTACATTCATATAGCTTATGGATAAACTACAGATATAGCTTAAAAGTTAGATAAATTTGGATGCAGTCATGTTGAACTTAATCGGACGTACTCATATAGCAACTTTTGATTCAATTGATTCAATTAATCCTCAAATGCCTTTGTTCGGTGGATTAAATCCTATACGTAAATGGCTGAATAAACTTGAGATTAACAACGTTGCGATCGCCCATTTTCTTTGCCGGATGATTCCCGTACAGTGCCCTTTTGAGCGAGATATTTGTTTATTTGGTCGTAAGCTTATACATATTCCGCCCTTATGCAAACTTAATCCACTCTATGAAGAAGTGACAGGGTTACGCTTCCGAGCGCTTTGCTATTTAGCCGATGAATGTGGTGAAGATGTAGGCTGTTATTGCTGAAATAGAACTTTTATTAGAACGACGATCGGTTTGTAGGTTATGTTGAGAAAGCAAACCCAACACAATCTAAATTAAACTAAATAATTCAAATCAATATTCAACACCCAACTAAACAATACGCTTCTAAATTGTAAATGTATGTTGAACAAATTTATATAAGACTAAAACGTTAATGATGGGTTATGGTGCGTCTGTAGTTTTGATAAACTATAAAATTATTCATGCACCTTTAACCCAACCTACCTGAATTTCCTATTCATTTCTGATTCCTAGTTAAGCAAGTTGGTACAAATAAACCGAACTATGTAACGGTTGGGTAAATTGGATTAAAAGCCTTACTCCTACTCCCTATTGCCTACTCCCTACTCCCTTCTCTTAGTTACAATTTTCAACGCCAACCTACTTAGTAGGTTTTATGAAATGGAGTGCAACCCAAAATAATTTAGATAATTTATTCCGCTATCAGACAAAATTAATATTTTGGAGCATCTTGGGGTTTACATTTCTGCTGCACTTTTACTAATACGCCTAATTGATTATCGTCTGCGGAATCGACTTGGCGATCGTGGAATCTATTAAATTGTACCTCTCCCGTAGCACCGAACGCGGAAAAATAAGGGCTATTTAATTGTTCGTACAAACCTTGACGAGTGGGATTATTTTCTAGTTTTTTTAATGCTGTGACAATTGCCTGAGTCGCATCATAAGCTGTGGCAGCCCGCCAACCTACATATTGAGTTCCCCAAAGTTTTACCGATTGGTTTCTAAAAGATTTTTCGGTACGTTCAATATGAATTGGTACGGAAAGAACTAGATTTTCAGCTTGATTGCCAAATGTAGATGATACATTATCGGCATTATAAAGAGAATCTCCACCCAGCAAAGGTTGATTTTTAAACTTAGAAATAATTAATGAAGCCTTTGTTGCTTCTTCCGTACCGATAGATAGCATTAATAATTTGACATTTTCACCTATCTGACAATTATCAATTCCGGAATCAGCTAAATCGCACTCTATTACATTTCCTATAGAAGCATATTTTTGCTCGAATGATTCTTTTAAAGAAGTGCTGTAAGATTTTTTAGAATTATAAAAAACTGCTGCATTTCCAGAACCAATATTTTGGCGTGCATAGTCAACCAAATCGGTAGCGGCAACCGCATCATTAGGGGCTGTACGGAAAACATAGGGGCTTAAAGGATATTTATATTGTGATTTTCCGCTAGCTTCAGACTTTCTAACAGCAGTACTCGTGGGAGAAATCGCCACCAACTTTTCTTTTCTATAAATTTCTCCTGCCTCTTTAGTTGCATCGCTGGTAAAATGACCAATTACACCTAATATTTGTCCGTTGAATGCGCGATCGCCAGGAATCTGATTTTTGGCAAATTGTTCGGCTACTTTTGGGGCTGTGTCTTGTTCATCTGGATCGGAATTATTTTCATCTCTAGCGATGACAACTTGCAATAGTCTTCCTTCTATACCATCTTGATTGTTCAATGTTTCTTGAACTGAAGCAACTCCGCGCAATATTTGTTCGGATATGTTTGTATTACGCTCTCTATTTTTACCGGGGATGGCGGCAGCAATTGTTAAAGGATTACCTTTAATATTAGCTTTAGCATTGTTAAGAAAAATCAGCGTTTCTGGATCGATTGCACATTGATTAGTTGCTTGTCTAAATAAATTTATCGCTGTTTGAAAGTTTTGTTGGGCATTTTGATATTGTTGTTTTTCAAAGGCTATCATTCCTTCTTGTTTTTCTTGCAAAGCTTGCTTGCATAATATGCTGGTAAAGTTTTTTTCTCTTAATAAAGATTCTTCTCCTCTACTAAAAAAGTTGTCAGCAAGCAATGGGGGATCTGGTTTTACAATAAATGCATAGGCGATCGCACCCACTAATAATGCACCAATGCCTCCTGCTATCAACCACAACTTTTTATTTATTATCTGAAGAGGATTTGTTCGATCTGGTTTTGAAGTAACTGTTGGTTTCACTGACTTGGGTACGCCAGACAGATTCGCTGGTATTGGCTGAGGCGGAGGGTAAGACAGGGATGGCGACGGCTGGGTTACTGGTGGAGCTTGGGGTTTGAGTAAGAGAAGAACAGCAGTAACTTCTGGCGCTGACTGATACCTATCTAGTGGCTGAAACGACAGCATTTTATCTAAAATATCTGCCAATTGCGGGTTGACGTTAGCGTAACGCCAACTCCAGGTATGATATTCGCGAATTTCCTGCGCTTCTTTACCTGCAAGCAAACAAACACAAGTTGCAGCGACAGAATATAAATCCGATGAAGCTGATACAGGTTTACCCGTCATCTGTTCTGGTGGGGCAAAATCTGGAGTTCCGATCACAACCGATTGGGCTGTAGGAACCCCCGTAACAACGACTTGTTTGACTGCACCAAAATCTATCAAATGAAGGGTATTAGATTTCGATGCTCGCATAATATTTGAAGGTTTAATATCTCTATGTATCACTCCTTCACCATGAACATAATTGAGGATATCCAAGAGTTGCAGCATAATTTCCACAACTTCTGCTTCTGAAAATTGTCCTTTTTGATTTAATTCTTGGGCTAAATTCTCACCTGCAATAAAGTCTTGCACCAAGTAGAAAAAAGTCTGTGCTTGATGCGGTTGTAGGGTAGATTCTTGAAGATTGTGGGGTGCTTCAATTTTTGCAAAAGCCCACGCACGCGGGATTTGTGAATGCGTCAGTTTTCCTAAAACGCTTGCTTCTCTCCGAAACAATCTTTCTATATCTGCCAACTGAGACTCTGAAGGAGAAACTCTAGGATGCAACTGCTTGAGAACCCGCAAAGGTAAGTCTGGAAACTTCAAATCTCGCGCTAAAAATGTTCTACCAAATCCACCTCTTTCTGATTCTGCAACTAATGGTCTAAGTGTCACAAAACACCCTTCTAAAATCAAAGGCATTCCACAATTAGCACAAAATCTTTGTTTAATAGGTTTGGTATAAAGATTTTTTTCCGGAATTGTATTTACCGGATTCTGACAACTCGGACGAGTACAATAAACTTCGACTAAAGGATTATTACTAACCATTAATTGACCTGATTGAGTTACTATTTTTTTAGTTTTTATATATCGATTAGACTTTTTCATCGGCTTTCGCCAAATATATATTTGTATCAACAACTATGCTGTTGATAACTGGCAACTATCAATCAAATATCTATAGATGCAATTAAATATCATATTTAACTCCGAAAGTAATACTCGCATTTTTCATCAAACAATGTATAAAATAATATATTTGTCAATTCTATATCAAGGTAGTTTTTTGCTCATATCGCTTCAGAAAAGTGTAATGCAGTAGAAATTAGACAAGGTTTAGCGAACCGCAATCCTTTCTGGACACCGGAATTCGAGTACAATTTAGATGATTATTTATACTACCTTACTCACGACTTAGTTTTTGCGTAACTTAATAAACAGAAACGCATACTATTTATACGTTCTTACTTAACAATATTTACGCAAACGTAATAAAAAATTATTTTAGATAAGATATTGAAAGAGCAGAAAACGAAGACTTAAAAATATGATGGATTAAAGTAATCTCATATAAAATCACATAACAAATGTTGGGTTACGGCGCATTTTTACTCTTCGTCAAACATAAATATTATTGGTGCGCCTTTAACCCAACCTACAAACTTCTAACTTTTTATTAATTTCCGCAGAGTTTTTCACCTAATTTCTCGACACAAGCGGCTTTTTCTTCTGCTTTTAAGTTTTCGTATTCTACATCTCGGCGTAATACTATACCGTTATGACCTGTTAAAAACCTGGGAAGTTGTTTGTATTCTATTAGCTTTAAGGTTTTTATGTCGTAGGTGGTATATGTAGTTAATTCTGGGGAATCAAAGTTAATATCAACCACGGTAATTGCTTTGCTTGACGGCACTTTACTATCAATTAACGGACGGGGACCCGAACCTAAAATTCCCGTGTGGAGTAGCTGCAATTTACCGCGATGACCGGGATAATATGCGTGCTGATGACCGCTAATGTACGTATGAACGTTGTATTTTTCTAACATCGATCGCAATTCGTCGGCGTTTGCCATCACTGCACCGAATTTGTTACGACCTTCTGCCACTGCGTATAAAGGTAAGTGACTTAATAAAATTCGCATTTTGGCTTGTTGGGCTTCGGGAGTGGCTAATGCTTTTTCTACCCAAGCCAGTTTTTCGGGAGGAATTCTATGTGTTGAACCATCCCAAGCCATGAAAAAGATATCTTTATGTTTAAAGGTGTAGAAAAATGGGAATTCGTTGCGATCGATGAATTCAATTCCAGTATCGTGTTTGGGATTATTCCAGTATTCGGAAGCTAAATCTCTTTCTTGTTGAAATTTAAAGTTTCCTTCTTTTCCTTTAGCACCAGAAGCGTCATGATTGCCGATGGTGAAGCCGAAAGGTATGTTTGCTTGACGTAAAGGTGCTGCTACATGGTCGTCGAAAGCTGCCCACATTGCTTTAATTTGTGATTCTGTCAGTGACGTTTTCTGACCGGCTACCATATCGCCGCTACAAACTACCATATCTGGTTGCCAAAATGGTAATAAATTAATTCCTTTATCTACCTCTGGGTCGTAGTCGGTGGAACCATAAGCAGCATTCAAATCGCTGATAACCGCCAAACGCACATCTCCACGAGGGGGATTAAATAAACCATCCCCACCCGCACTTTTAACAATTTCTTGTGTCTGTGGGGGTATTGAATCTGGTTTATTTTGAGGTGTTTTCGTAGCTTCTTGATTTAGGTTTGTACAGGCACAGAAGATACTCAGCGCAAAACCAAGGATTACAAATGAAAAAAATCGCCGCCAATGCATTTTTTTAGTCCCCAGTCAACTACACCGTAAATATAGCGGATAGTTGAATGATTAATTTTTATACCAGGATACAATTTTGGATGGGGAATAGGGCATGGGGGATTGGACATAGGGAAAGCAGGTTTTTAATTTTCATAAATGCTAATTGGATTACTAAAAATTGAATATTTATAGTTTTGTTTTAATATTTTTGTAGACAAATGTTTCTTTATTGAATAAAAATAGTATTGTTTTGAAGTAATTAAGTGCAAGTCCAGATTAATGAAAAAAGTTATCAATGTATTACCGTTTACTTCAGTTATTATATGTGCTAACTTATTACTTTTATTTCCAGCTAAGGCTGATGAAAAAACTGTTGATAATTCAATAGATTTTCAAAACAATTATGAATTAATTGACGAACGAGAAACTTTTACTACTCTAAATAAACAAGATAATCCCGTTACAAATACAAATAATTTTACTCAAAAATATAGCCAAGGGCAAATATATTTAGATAAAGTTACGGATGTCGATCGCTTACAAGATGTTAGTCCCCAGCATTGGGCTTATGAAGCTTTGCGTAGTTTAGTTGAAAAGTACGGCTGCATCAGCGGTTCGGGAAATGAGTTTAATGGATCTCGCGCTATGACTCGTTATGAGTTTGCAGCAGCTTTTAATGCTTGTCTTTCCACGATTGAAGGAAAAATAGCTAATTCGAGTAACAATTTACTCAAGTTGGAAGATTTAACGGTTCTAGATAGAGTACAAAAAGAATTTGTGAATGAATTACGGGAGGTAAATAATAGAGTAGATAAATTAGAAGAACAAGTTACCTCTATTGAAAAAAACCAATTTAGCACTACTACAACTTTAAATGGTACGGTAGATTTTTATCTAATTAAAGCTTTTGGAGATGTGAAAGGAGCGGCACCGGGAGAAAATCAAAGAGAAAGTTTTGATAAAAAAAATGTCAGCTTTTCATCTCGTGCGGTGCTGGATTTTGATACTAGTTTTACGGGGAAAGATTTATTGCGAGCTACTATACAAGCTGGTAACATCAGCAGTTTCGATCGAAGTGCTGTTGGTACGGATATGATTAGCTTAATTGGTGCAACAAACACCGATAATGAGTTTGATTTAGCTTCGCTTTATTACGAATCTCCTATAGGGAATAATCGCGGTACGATTGTCATAGCACCGATCGCAGGTTTCCCGACTCGTATTTTCCCTTCACTAAATCCCGTTTCCTCAGTTTCTACTTTTGGTAGCGAAAATCCGATTTACGCTTTTGCATTTGGTACGGGTGGAGTCGTTTATTACAAATTTACCGATGAATTAGCGGCTGGTGTCAGTTACTTCACCACTTCTGGTAGCGATGTTAATGAGGGATTATTCGGCGATCAATTTAGTTCCTTATCTCAGTTAACTTATACCCCATCAGATAAAATAGCGATCGCCTTAACTTATGGACGTTATTATGCACCGCAACCGGAATCGAGCATTAATATAACTGGAGGGAAAGGTAGTAGATTTGCTCAATTACCTTTTGGAGATTCGGCAACTTCTACCAACGGTTTTGGTTTGCAGTTTACTTACAAATTAAGTAATAAATTAATTTTGGGAGGTTGGGGTAGCTATTTGATTGCGAATGCAGAAGGTTTACCAAATGTTAATAGTGTAAATGCTTCTCAAGGTGCCGACGCTGATATTTGGAGTTGGGCTGTGACGGCAGCTTTACCGGATTTAGGTAAATTAGGTAGTCAATTAAATTTTGTTTTTGGTATGCCTCCAAAAGTAACCAATAATGATATTTTGGAACGCGAAGATAAAGATACTTCTTTACATTTTGAACTATCTTATAACTATCCGGTAAATGACAATATTTCTATCACCCCCGGAGTTGTAGTAATTACTAATCCCGAACACAATGCAGACAACGGTACTATTTGGGTGGGGTTGATGCGGACTACTTTTAAGTTTTAATCAATTATCAATTATCAGTTATCAATTATCACTCGCCGTAAGATTTAGCCCTATATTAACTGTTCATTGTTCATTGTTCATTGATAATTGACTTGGCATCAAAAATAATGTTGATTCAGCCTTTCCATTAATCTTATTTTCCCAAAACATAGAATGATATTGAATATTACGCCAAGGTTCAATCATGTCGGTGTAGTGACGATTGAATGCATGCCCCGATTGCCCGGTGCTGTGAATTGCTTGGGAATTATCGAATTTCCCTAAGTCTACAATCATCCGCAATGAAGGAATGTGAGTAACTTCAAAAGATGAATTATTGGCTTTCCAACGGTTGGCATTGATGGTTTCTCCATCACCTGCTGTTTGATATGTACCTCGATTAAATAGTCTTTCGATCGCAGTTACGCCGGATTTACCTAAAGTAACGTTGCGAAAGTTGATTTTATGCAGCTTTCCCCAAGTCCATTTTTGTGGGTTGCTACCGAAAGTATTTTCAAGTTCATCAACTGCTTCTACTAAAGCTTGCTTGAACATTTCATCTCGGTTTTCCACTTTTGCTGTATTGCGATCGTCCCACCATAAATTATTCGGTTGTTCGACTAAATTTTTGATGACAGCATACCAGCGATCGCCACCATCGGGATGGTAATCTTGGGGTAGCTCGTCGTTGAATGTCAGCGCTAACAATTTTTTCCAGAATGTCTCAAAGATGGCGGATGCGGGTGATTCTATTTTTAGTTGAAAATCCCAGTTTAGTAATAATTGACGCGCATTTTCAATCCGAGAATCATCAAAAGAAATCGACTTTAATATGGGCATCAAATCCCGCGCATTAAGATCGAGAGTATCACCTTGAATTGATTTTATATCAGCTAAAGTTAATGGTCGATTTGCATTAGAAATTATTTCTTCAATCCGTTTTGCACGGTAGCCGCGAACCCAATCTTTGGTAATCACGTAGGGATAACTTTCGTCAACTACGGCATTATTTGCGGTAATAATATATCCTCGCGCTGGATTAAAACTGTGGGGTAATTCCTCAAAATCAATATAGCCTTGCCATTCATATTTATTATTCCAACCCGGTACCGGATAACGTCCATCTCCTTGTTTGCGTATGGGAGTTCTACCGGGCATTTGATAGCCGATATTTCCATCAACGTCTGCATATATTAAATTCTGAGCCGCAATATCAAATTTATTTCCAGCAGCGCGGAATTCCTGCCAATTTTGAGCGCGATTTATTTCTTGTAAAGCAGCGAGCAATGTGGAAGGTTCTAAAGCAGTCCAGCGCAAGGAAACGGCGTAATTTGTCGGGATTTTAACTGATGAATTTTCACCGAATTTTTCTAACGCAGGTACAACATCGGAAAGAATCGGACCGTGTTTAGTGTAGCGGACAATTTGATTTACTGGTTCCTCGCCAGCAACTTGAATTTCTTCTTTCACAAGCTGCATATCCACCCATTTACCATTCACTTCATATTGATTGGGGTTTTCAGGATTAATTTTTTCTATATATAAGTCCATCGTGTCGGACATCACATTTGTTACGCCCCAAGCAATGCGGTTATTATGTCCGATAATTACCCCAGGTACTCCGGCAAAGGTAAAACCTGTAACGTTGTAAGGACAATTTTTGATATTTGAATCGTTTATTGAAATACAGTGCAAACCTAATTCATACCAAATTGAAGGCATTTGCACCGATAAATGCGGGTCATCAGCTAAAATCGGTTTACCCGTAGCCGTGCGTTTACCGGAAATAGTCCAACTGTTGGAACCTACACCCATTCCCGTAGCCCCAAGTATTTCTTCCATTGCAGTTACGTTGCTGGCAATGGATTTTAAGGAAGGAGTAATTTGTTTTAAAGCAGCTAAATTGATATCTTCCTTAGTACGATCTACTGCTTTTTTTGCTACTTTGAAATCTGGTGCAATTACTGGAAAATTTTGAGGATAAAGCGGGAAAAGTTCATCTACTCGCGCTTTAGGGAAAGATTTTAAAAGAATAGTCCGTTCAATTTCGTCACCTAAATTCGTACTTAGGTCGTAAGCCATGACTTTACCCCATAAGATAGAGTGGATTGGCTGCCAGGGTTCCGGACGATATTGGCGATTGAGAAGTTTTAGTACGGCATATTCCAAACTCAAAGCACTACCTTGACGATTTGCCAAATAAGCATTTACACCTTCGGCATAAGCTTGTAAATTTGCCTTCGTACTAACATCTAAAGTTGCAAATTCTTGCTGCGCGATCTTTTTCCATCCCATCGTTCGCAGAAACCGATCTTTGTCCAACTGCGAGGAACCAAACATTTCCGACAATTGCCCGGTACCGATATGTCGCCAAAAATCCATTTGCCAGAAACGATCTTGAGCGTGGACGTAACCTTGCGCTAAAAACAAATCGTGGTTAGAAGCGGCATAAATTTGCGGAATTCCCCATTCATCTCGCTGGACTTTCACTTCATTTTCAAGTCCGGAAATCGTAACCCTGCCGCTTTGAGGAAAAGATTTTCTAACCGTGTAAGAAGTCAATCCGGCTAAAGTTAGAACCAATACCAGAATTAGAATTGCAATATTTTTAAATACCGCTCGAAACCCGCTTTTTTCTAAATTATCCATCTAATTTGTAGGGGCTACTATTACGGTTAAACAAGCGACATTATATCGCTTGGGGGGCATTGTCGTAGAAATAGCGCTTAAAGCCGTGCAAGTGCTAAAATTATCATTTGCTGGTTGTGGGAAAATTATATCTTCCCTAACGCCGGACGAGCATCACCGTTTTAGGTGAAATGCTTCCATAATGTTAGATAGATTTATCGCTAACTGTAGTTGTACGTCAACCCCATTAAAAGTAGGAGAATAACCAAGAAATCATGATTAAACTGCGCCTAAAGCGAATTGGTAAAAAGCGAGAAGCGAGTTATCGTATAATTGCCATCAATAATCTTGCTCGCCGTGATGGTCGTCCACTTGAAGAATTAGGGTTTTATAATCCTAGAACCAAGGACGTACAGTTAGACGTTCCCGGCATTGTCAAACGGTTACAACAGGGCGCTCAACCAACTGATACCGTGCGTCGCATCTTAGAAAAAAATAATGTTTTTGAACAAGTCCGTGCAGAAACTGCATCCTGATAAAGTTATAAATACCAAACCCAGTACAACTCCCGATTACGTTAGTCTAGTAAAATTTTTGATAGAGCCGTTTTTGGAATCTCCAGACTCTTTAAGCGTTGATTGTGAAATTTCTCTTAGCAGCAAACGAGCTTGGATTCGCATTGCTTTTGATAGTGCAGATAAAGGTAAAGTGTTTGGTCGTGGAGGACGCAACATTCAGGCTATTCGCACTGTGATTTCTGCGGCTGCGATCGCTGCCGGACAATCGGCATACCTAGACATTTACGGTAGTAACGATCGTGTTGATGCACCCGCATCTACATCTAGTAGCGAAGAAGGGGATAGAGCATTACCAATGCCCAAGCCTAAAATAAAAAATGGTGACGGAAGTAGCGATTTCACTAAACCCCGCATTCGCATTTGATTGAAACAATATCCTGCTTGTTTCCTATTTGATTTTCGTGTTTTATTAACTATCAGCCAAACGGCTGATAGTAAACAGCCTTCTTAATTGAAATATTGCTTAAAAACACCGATTGGTTAGAAAATAAGCTTTGTCTCCCCCAGGGAGCATTTTTGTTAATAATTACTGCTTACCTAAAATAAAAACTATGGCAGATGCCATAACAATAGAATTGCCCGACATTCCAAGTGCGATCGCCTTAGCGGGAAACAAGGAAGAAAACCTCAAAACCCTATCGCGACAAACTGGAGCCACGATAGTACTTCGGGGACAAGAATTATACGTCAGCGGTACAGAAAAACAAATCGACTTGGTTCGTCGATTGGTGAAATCTTTAGAAGATATCTGGACTAAAGGCAATATATTATCTCTCGCCGATATTTTAACAGCGCGTCAAGCCCTTGATACCGATCGAGTTGATGAACTGCAAACATTACAAAAGGATGTACTTGCTAAAACTCGTCGTGGCGAACAAATTCGAGCCAAAACCTTTCGCCAGCGACAGTATATTGAAGCAATACGCAAGCGTGACTTAACATTTTGTATTGGTCCTGCGGGCACTGGTAAAACATTTTTGGCGGTTGTTGTCGCCGTCCAAGCACTGCTGGATAATCAGTATGAGAAACTAATTTTAACTCGTCCAGCCGTTGAAGCAGGTGAAAAACTCGGCTTTTTACCCGGAGACTTGCAGCAAAAAGTTAATCCTTATCTACGTCCGCTTTATGATGCAATCAACGAATTTATCGATCCCGATAAAGTACCATCGCTAATTGAAAAAGGCGTAATTGAAGTTGCACCATTAGCTTATATGCGGGGAAGAACTTTAAACAATGCATTTGTGATTGTGGATGAAGCTCAAAACACCACACCAGCACAGATGAAAATGCTTTTAACTCGTTTGGGTTTTCGCTCTCGCATGGTAGTAACAGGTGACATGACGCAAACCGATTTACCATTACAGCAAAAATCCGGATTATCAGCAGCTTTTCAAATTTTGAAAAACGTAGAAGGCATAGCCTTTTGTGAATTTTCTCAAAAAGATGTCGTCCGTCATGCTTTAGTACAGCGCATCGTCGCAGCTTACGAGCAGTATGAAAAGTGATGGTTGGGCATGGGGCATTGGGCTACCTCCCACCTCCGGTGAATGGGCATTGGTAATTGGTAATTGGTAATTGGTAATTTGTAATAGAAACTACGAATTATCTACTCCCCATCTCCCCATCTCCCCAAAGGTTACTGAGCAGTTCGACGTAGCTCACTGTAAGACTTGTCGAAGTACTCCCCCGAACCCCATCTCTCCATCTCCCCATCTCCCCATCTCCCCATGCCCAACTATTCACGGCATCCGGCGAATATTAATTGGAAAACTTGAATTATAAGCTCCACCTCCATTACCGATCGCAATGGTTTTACCATCTGGACTAAAAGCGGTACTGGTAGGATAAATTTGGTCGTAATTTTGAGGATTGTTGGCGGCTGCAACTAAAGTATCGATCGCTTTTCCGGTAGTCAAATCCCACATTGTTACTGCTCCATCTAATGTGGTTGTGACTGCGGTTTTACTATCTTTTCCTAACGTTACGGAAGTAATGCCTTCAATATCTGATGCGCTAAAACTATTAACTAATTTACCAGTACTCGTATCCCAAACGTTAATTTTGGGATCTGTGGCGTTGACAAGATATTTTCCGTCGGGAGTAAAGCCGATAAAGCTAATAACGTTATTGTTTCCGTTGATACTGCTAATTAATTTTCCCGTTTCCAGGTTCCATAATTTAACTGTTTTGTCGGAATCACCTTTGAGGGAACCGCCGCCGCTGGCGAGAGTTTTTCCATCGGGGCTAATTGCAACCGATCGCACGGGGCTGGTATGTCCGGTTAAGGTACGAATTAATGCACCTGTTTGCGGGTTCCACAGTTTAACTGTTTTGTCGTAACTACCGCTAACAAGAGTTTTACCATCTGGGGCGATCGCTAGGGAAGTCACTCCTAAAGTATGTCCTTTGAGTGTACGAAGCAGCTTTTTGGTTTTCATGCTCCATACCTTAATTACCTTGCTGGTTGATGGCTCTGCTGTTCCCCCAGCAGTAAAAAATAGTTGTCCGTCGGGACTTATGGCAACCTCGTTTACACCGTCTTTGTGTCCATCAAGGGTAGTAATAAGTTTACCATTTTTGAGGTTCCATACTTTTACGGTGTGGTCGTAACTACCGCTGACTAAAGTTTGTCCATCTGGACTAAAAGCCAAAGCTTCAATATCCCATATATGTCCTTTTAAAGTAAAGGTGGGTAAGGATTGCTGGGTTTTTGAGGTAGGTGGGGTTTGGGCAAAAGTTTGAGTTAAATTACTTCCACCAATTAGAATTGCTGCTACAGCCGAGGCTATAAAGCTTTTTTGGAAAAATTGTTTGTAAATCATGCGAAATAAAAGATAAATGACTAGTACTACACGACTTCAATAGCGCACCCATTTTTTAAATAGTCAGAAGTCGGGTTTTTAGAATACGTATCTGTAATACACTTACAAATTTTATAAAAACCCGACTTCTCAGCCGGAGCGTCGCGTGTCTTTTTGTGGTCTTTATGTCCGATTATTATATGGGTACCTGACTTACACCCGTCTGTACTAGATTGTCAAAATTGCCTTTATTTACCTAGTTTGGATCGCCTTGGCAACATATATACATACTCAATCCAAAAAAAAGATAAAATTTTGGGTTAATTCCGCTACAGCAGAAAATAAAAGGGAATTGATATTAATAGATCGCTATTTTTATTATTTAATTAAATAATAAATAACATAAGTTAATAGTTAATCATATTAGAAACTAATTTAATAAAATAAACCGGGTTTAGACAATATAAATTTGGTCGAAAACAACTTTAAATAAAATATTCCCTTCAGCCCCATGCCCAATGCCCAATCCCCCATTCGCAATTCCCCTTGGTTAACACTTTTAAAAAAAAATCGCGCTATTGCTGTAATTCGTGCCGATCGAAAAGACTTAGCGCGACAAATGGCTTTAGCTGTCGCATCTGCTGGGATGCAGTTAATTGAAATCACTTGGAATACTCCTCAAGCCTCGGAATTAATTGCACAATTACGCATGGAATTACCCGACTGTATTATTGGTACGGGTACATTGTTGAATTTGTCACAAACGCAGATAGCAATACAGGCAGGAGCGCAGTTCATTTTTACTCCTTATGTGGACTCAGCAATAATTCAAGCTGCCCTCAAACAAAAGTTACCAGTTATACCTGGAGCGTTAACTCCCACCGAAATTGTTACAGCTTGGAATCTGGGTGCAACCTGCGTCAAAGTGTTTCCCGTGCAAGCAGTTGGTGGTACTGGATATATCAAAAGTTTGCAAGCACCATTAGGACAAATTCCCTTAATTCCTACCGGAGGAGTAACTATAGAAAACGCAGCAGAATTTATCTCTTCAGGTGCGATCGCCATTGGATTAAGCAGTGAGTTATTTCCCAAACATTTACTTATGTCTGGAGATTGGAACTCAATAACTCAACGGGCAGAAGCTTTAATTCAAAAGTTAAAGTAAGATTGAAATAGATAAATTCATCACTTATAACAGAAATAAGCTAATAGATACAGTTAGAAAATAAAATAAACAAAAAACAAGTAGATTTGAGAGTATTTACCATGAAAAAACTAATTTCACCTCAGTATATTCGGCATTTCAAAACTTTTGTAGCTGCTGTAGCATTGTCGGCTAGTGCTGTAAGTGTTCCTACAAATCAGGCTTTAGCAAATAATATGCAACAGGTTAGCCAAAAAGTTAGCCAGTTGAAGAATTCCAATAAACGTTGGATTCAAGTAGATTTGTCAGAACAAAGATTAATTGCTTGGGAAGGAGGTAAACCTGCTTTTGGAGTTGTTGTTTCTACAGGAAAAAAAGCTACACCTACCCCGATTGGCGTGTTTAATATCTATACAAAGTTAAAGTCAACTCGGATGAAGGGTGATGACTACGATATTCCCAATGTTCCTCACACTATGTATTATCAAGGTGGTTATGGAATTCACGGCGCATTCTGGCATAATAATTTTGGTACGCGGGTTAGTCATGGTTGCGTGAATTTAGCACCGAATCAAGCCAAAAAATTATTTAATTGGGCATCGGTAGGAACTACAGTTGTTGTACAACAATAGGAAATTTAAGTTTCTATTGATAGATAAAATAAATAAATACAGAACATAAACCCGGTAACTTGAAGTTACTGGGTTTCTTTTTGCATTGTGTAAATCACCATTATGTCTATTACAAGTGATTTGATAATATAGGCAAGTTTGACAAGCTGTCTTTTGTTAAATGTATTTCCAATTTGATAGTATATCTTGTCAAATTACTTACGAATTGGGGTTTATAAATTGAAATTAAATTATTTTGAATCTAGTTTGACTATTATTAGTATTGTTTTGACTCCGTTAACAGCTATTGCAGAAAATAGACCGGAATCAAATCTGACAAATATAAGAGCAGAGATAAAAACCGATAATCGCAGTTTAGTTAAGAAGTTAATTGAATCTAAGCAGTCAGATAAACAATTTCAATTAACAAATCAAAAAAATACAGTCATTTCTACTTCAGCTGCTGACTTAGATTTTAATAAACCAGATTTCGATCCGTCTTTACGAGAACCCAATAATTTTCATAATCCAACATCAACTGAATCAGACGGCGACAAATTAATAGCAGATAGCGATGGTAATAGCGACCTCAATAAATGGTCTGCTGCCCGCCCTGACGGACACGCACCGATTGGAGTCATGGGGGATCATACTCATAAAAAAGGAGAGTTTATGTTCTCTTACCGCTATATGTTTATGGACATGGACGGTAGTCGCGACGGTACAAATAGTATTAGCGATCGCGAAGTCTTAGAGGATTTCATGGTTACTCCCGTAGATATGACCATGCAAATGCATATGGTTGGGGCAATGTACGCAGTTAGCGATGATGTTACTTTAATGGCGATGGTGCCTTATGTTTCCAAGGAAATGGAGCATCTTACCCGCATGGGTACGCGCTTCACAACCAATTCTGAAGGATTCGGAGATATCAAAACTACAGCGCTATATACAATTTTTAATCAAGATAAACAGCGCGTACATTTAAACCTTGGCGTTAGTTTTCCCACGGGTTCAATTAACGAAAAAGACGACACCCCCGCAGGTAATGACCAGATACTTCCCTATCCTATGCAGATAGGTTCGGGTACTTTCGATTTGTTACCGGGAATTACTTACTTAGGTCAATCAGATAAAGGTTCTTGGGGAGCGCAAGCCTTAACTACATTCAGATTGGGTAAAAATGACAACGGTTATCGTCTGGGTAATCAATATCAGCTATCGGGTTGGATTGCTCGTAATTGGACGGATTGGTTGAGTACTTCGCTACGGTTAACAGGTGCAACTTGGGGAGATATTGATGGTGCTGATGACAGACTAAATCCGATGATGATTCCTACAGCAGATCCAGATTTGAGAAACGGTACTCAAATTAACTTAGGTTTTGGTTTGAATTTATATGCTCCCGAAGGTAATTTGAAAGGCTCTCGTTTAGCAATGGAATTTGAATTACCTATTTTGCGCGATCTAGATGGGCCACAATTGGAAACCGATTGGCAATTAACGCTGGGTTTACAGTCGTCGTTTTAGAATGTTTGGTAATTGATAATTGGTAATTGTTCATTGATTAACAAACTTGAATTTCATCTAATTTATTAATTACCACATCCGCACCTCGAACATTATCCAATTTACTAATCCAAGTAATACCAATGCAGCCAGCAGCTTTCGCATTGCGTGCCATTTGCATATCGCCAACGGAATCTCCCACCATCAACGTAGCGCTTGGCTCTACTCCCATTTTTTCGCAAGCTTGTAAAAACAAAGTCGGATCTGGTTTAAATATATTACCGTCTACTCCCATTTCTAAGTTTATATAGTCGTGGAGTTGATGAGCTTTTACAAACTTACTTACTTCTTGGGTTGTAGCAGCTGAAAGTATACCCAGCTTTAATCCTGCTTGCGAAAGCTTTTGTATTATTTCCAAGCTACCTGGAAATAATTGCGAAGGGGAATCACCCAAATATTTATCTGCTTCGTCTAAACTTTTACGGGCTATTTCTAAGGATTCAATCCAACCTCTTCCCGTTTCTGCAATGTAAGCTGCTGCGGCGATTTCTGTTTCCCGACGACTTGCTACAGCTATTAAACCCGCAGCATCTAAAGTATCGCCATTAACGCCAAATGCCATTAATAAAGGTTCGCCAATACCCGGTATTTGTGCGTCAATAATTCGGGCTGCTTTTTGAGCAAAGCTACGTAAATCTACTTCTGAATCTTCTAAAGTACCGTTTTTGTCAAATAAAATTGCTTGAATGTTAGAAAAAGTTATATCAAAACATTTAATAGTTGCCAAGAGCCACTCCGTTTTAGGTTAAAGGTCTGTATGTCAAAGGTAATAAGTATATTATGATATTGAATGTTTAATTTAAATTATTTTTTGCTGTAATTAAATATTTTAACTGGTTTCGGAATAAACATAATATTTTTTCAACAAACAACAATTATACTTGTGATGATTATTTAATGCGGAGTTCTTTTTATGTCTGTCAGCGAACTATTTAGTATTGCAAATCTTTTTGTCTTACCTTTTTGGGTGTTGATGATTTTTTTACCAAAGTGGAAAGTTACTCAACGAGTTATGAAATCGTATATTCCATTTGTACCATTAGCTGGACTGTATTTATATTTATTTATCAGCAGCATTACACCGGAAAATGCTGAAGCCTTATCTAATCCCCAATTAGCAGATATTGCCCGTTTTTTCGCGGATGAAACTGCTGCTGCAACTGGCTGGATTCATTTCTTGGTAATGGATTTATTTGTGGGACGTTACATTTATTTAGCTGGAGTCAAAACTGGTGTTTGGACTTTCCATTCCCTCGCACTTTGTTTATTTGCTGGTCCTTTAGGTTTGCTTTCTCATATTTTCACATTCTGGATTTCTCAAAGATTTTTCTCTAAGAAATCAACCCAGACAACAACGGATGTCACAACAGCAGTCACGAATAACTAATTTATCAGTTTAATACTTTTTTAGGGTGGGCAGTTGTCCGCTCTATATAATATATTTTTTTCTATTTACAAAAACATTTTTATCATTTTTTCTTCTATCTATAGATATAAGTATTAAGCTATCAAATCGTAGTAGAAAAGCATGGTGGAAAATTAGAATGTTTTTCTTCTCCAGGAAAAGGTACGGAATTTAGGATTGAAATTCCAATTGCTCTTAATAGGTAAGAGGATGCTCCCGGATGAGGGTAGAAGGGCGAGAGGCGGGAAATAATTCTTAACTACCAACTTCTAACTATTAACTTGTAACTTAAAACCTTTGTCCCGATTGATTTGTTACCCTAGAGATAGTAGCAATACTCTGTGCTTGAGGAACAAATTCTCTATTGAAAGTAATAGAAGAGATTATTATGGCGAATTCGGGAGATAAAATTAGTCGTTGTTATAGCCAAGAAGACGTACAGCAAATTTTGCAGTTGGCGATCGCACGTCAAACTGATGATGACAAAGAGTTTTCTCACGAAGTACTTTTAGAAATCGCTGAGGAGTTAGATATCTCCCCGGAAACTCTAAAATTAGCGGAAGAAGATTGGGTAACAAAACAAGGCGAAATACAGCATAGACAAGCATTTGACATCCATCGCAAAAGAAGATTTAAAAAGCGTGCGGGTAATTACGCTATTATCAATACATTTTTACTATCAATGGATTTTATTACAGGTGGCGGGCTTAGCTGGTCGCTTTTCATTGTATTATTCTGGGGTATGTTTGTAGGTTTGGATGGGTGGAATACTTTTCAAACTAAAGGTGAAGATTATGAAGCAGCTTTCCAAAGATGGCAGCGCAAGCATCAGTTAAAAAGTTCTTTCAATAATCTTGTTAATAAGTTTTTAAAAGCTACTTCTAGATAAATCAGCCCGAAATTATATTTATTTATAAAAAAATCGGAAAGTTAGAAACCTGCTATCTTCAAAATAGCGGGTTATTTTTTGATACTAAACATTATTTAAAATTATTTAGAGTTTACCTAGTACTTAGGCAAAGCCCCCCTTAAATAAGGGGGGTTGGGGGGATCTCAGTATCTAGAATACTATATTTTCCATTATCCCTGTGTAAGTCCTGTTTACTATGAGAACCATCACAAAAAGACTGATTTTTAGATTTACCGCAGCTACACCAGTAATAAGTATCCGAATCAATTCCATTACCGCAGAATTTTTATCGGCAATTACAGGTTGATTCCGAAGTGTTCTCCTCAAAAGTTGACCTTTAAACTAGTACCACACGGCTTAAATAGCGCACCCCTAATTTTAATGGTCAGAAGTCGGGTTTTTATAAAATTTGTAAGTCTATAAGTCGTTTAATTATATGAGTACCTGACTTACGCTCGTCTGTACTAGGTGAAGGTATGATGAAAAGTACGCACTTAAAAGTTGGGTACTTACCAAAAAGTAACTATGAAAGCAAAAGCGGAAAACCCTAAGAAGATGGTTAGCTGTGAAGTAGAAACCACGCTTCAAGTAATAGGTGGACGGTGGAAAGTATTAATTATTAGAGAATTACTCTTAGGTGTAAGACGCTTTGGAGAATTACAGCGTGCTTTACCCGGAATCACCCAGAAAATGCTTACTCAGCAATTAAGAGAAATGGAAGAACATGGAATAGTACATCGAGAAGTTTATCCAGAAATACCCCCAAAAGTAGAATACTCACTCACAAATTTAGGAGAAAGTTTACAGCCGATACTTAATGCAATGCATGAATGGGGAGCAAAGCATTTAAACAGTTAGCAGTTACCAGTCAACAGTATTCACTTGAACGCTGGGGTTTATTAACGATCGATATAAATCAGTATTTATGAGAAAAATTCAGTTAATTAATAAATTAAATAGAAAATTAGATAAATAAAAATACGATCTCTTATTGCACAATAAATCTATTTTTTATTACTCATTATTAACTGATAATTGCTAACTGCTAACTGTTAACTGTCAAATATTCAATTGCAGCTTCTAATTTTGAAGGATAACTTTGAGCAAAAGTTTCAAACCAAAGTCCTTCAGGAGATAATGGTTCTAATTGTTTTAACCATTCTTGAGCTTGAGTTTTTAACAGTTCTAATTTTTTAGCTTTAATTTGCTCTTGTTTAATCCGTTCCTCTTCAAGTTCTTGTTGCTTTTGTTGTTCTTCTAATAATTGTTTTTGCTCAAAATCTTGCTTCACTTCAGCTAAAATATTATCTATTACATCTGCTTTAGAGGAAGAAGATGGAAATGAGTCAAGTTTTACTTTTTTTATCTTTACTTTCTCGTTCTCAATTTCCTCTCTTCCTGCTTGAGAAGCTGGCTGCTGATATTGGGCTTTAAGTTCGGACAACAACTTATCAATAGAATCCATGTTTTTAATTTTGATTAATGGAAATAACTAATCAATAATTGCATTTAACAATATTTCTGAAAGACTGTAATCTTCCATATCATCCATTGTAATTGTGTCACAGATATCAAACTTGGCTCCAGCGCTTTGCATCTCGTCATCCAATACTTTAAGAAAGCGAGTGGCGTGAGGATCTTTACCAACTTGAATAAAGGAAATTGCTAATTCTTCATCCCTATCCATGCGACGAGAAGTTTCGATAATCACCTTCATTACCGCTTTGCGATCGTCGGGTTCCCCATCGGTAATTACTAAAATAGTTTCGCCATTAGGCTTTGTTTCACCCGCAGCTTTCCGCTTAAAGTAATTCTCGGTAGCGTCTTTTAATACCGAAGCTAAATCAGTAGTTCCAGAAGGATCGTTTTCTCGAAACACTTGCATCACTTTGTTAGATGTGACATTCTCATATCTTTTGAATCTACCGGAAAATGTATAAATAGTAATACCATCTGGGTCTAATTGCTCGCATTTACTCGCTAAAGCAAAAGTTGATTCTTCTGCTGCTACCCATCTAGTTCTACCACCCTTTTGGTCTGGGGTTGCCATGCTACCGCTTTTGTCAATAATCAAGGTGTAATCTCGATTTTCTAACATTGATTAATTCTCCTGTTAATTGATTGGTTGATTATGGTATTAATTTTATCCCTATTCCTTATAATCAATCAGTAATTGCATTCGTTAATATTTCTGCAAGACTCATATCTTCCATATCATCGAAAGTCACGGTGTCGCAAATATCAAACTTTGCACCAATTGATTCCATTTGATCGTCTAAAGCTTTGAGAAATTTCGCAGCTTGAGCATCCGAACCAACTTGAACAAAAGATATTCCTAATTCTTCATCTTTTTCCATCTGATGAGAAGCCTTGACGATCGCTTCAAAAACCGCTTTTCTGTCATCCGGTTCGCCATCAGTTACAACTAAAATTGTTTCTCCGTTGAGCTTAGTTTGACCTGCTGCTTTACGCTTAAAGTAATTGTCTGTCGCATCTTTAAGTACACCAGCTAAATTAGTAGTACCCGCAGGGTCATTTTCCATAAATATCTGCGCGACTTTTTCTGAAGTCACATCATCGTAACGCTTAAATCTACCGGAAAACAGGTAAACCGTCATCCCATCGGGGTCAAACTGCTCGCATTTTCTTGCCAAAGCAAGGGTAGATTCTTGCATTATTTCCCATCTACTTCTACCACCAGCTTGATCTGGAGTTGACATACTACCGCTTTTATCAATAATTAACGTATAATCGCGATTTTCTAACATTGATTAATTCTCCTATTATTAACTTAATCAGTAATTGCATTTTCTAATATCTCTGCAAGACTCATATCTTCCATGTCATCGAAAGTTACAGTGTCGCAAATATCAAATTTTGCACCAATTGATTCCATTTGGTCATCTAAAGCTTTGAGAAATTTCGTAGCTTGAGCGTCCGAACCAACTTGAACAATAGATATTCCTAATTCTTCATCTTTTTCCATCTGACGGGAAGCGTTAACAATCGCTTCAAAAACCGCTTTTCTATCGTCCGGTTCGCCATCAGTTACAACTAAAATTGTTTCTCCGTTGGGCTTAGTTTGACCTGCTGCTTTACGCTTAAAGTAATTATCTGTGGCATCTTTAAGTACACCAGCTAAATTAGTAGTACCCGCAGGGTCATTTTCCATAAATATCTGCGCGACTTTTTCTGAAGTCACATCATCGTAACGTTTAAATCTACCGGAAAACAGGTAAACCGTCATCCCATCGGGGTCAAACTGCTCGCATTTTCTCGCTAAAGCAAGGGTAGATTCTTGCATTATTTCCCATCTACTTCTACCACCAGCTTGATCCGGAGTTGACATACTACCGCTTTTATCAATAATTAAGGTATAATCGCGCTCTTGAATCATTTAATTACTCCTTTAACTGTAATGTGAACTAGTCTAACTGTTACCTATTAGCACCGCACAGTACAGCAAACGTATTGTAATAATGATTTAATTAATTGAAAATTGCCTTTTTCTTGTAATATGCAACTTACAACCATTACAGGCGGTTTGACGTAAAAACCTAAATTTTACCAAATATACCTGCGGCATATTGAAGCTGGACTGGCAGATAGCATTGGCAAACTAATTTCCGTGGAGCAAATGCGGAGAAAATTTGTACTGAACTAGTGAAAATTTATTGGAAATTTCTATTAGATTCGCAGCAAATATTTACAACCATTGATGATTAATCTGTAATTATTAACTATCAATTCACTGGCTGACTTTTACAAGCAACAAACTCAATATTAGTTGCAGTGTATTTTAAAGGTGTACGTTCGGTCAACCATTGGTCTATAACTTCAAAAGTACGATAATTGCCGTAAGAAATACTATTTTTAGGCAGAAGTTGCCGATGCCAAATATCAAGGAGTTCGAGATTAGTTTGCTTAAGAAGCTTTTTTACCATTTTCTTGCTATACAATTGGTCGTGGTAAAAGTCCCCTAGCAGATGAGCTAAACGCTGAGTCCAAGAAAGATAGTAAGGAAGAAAAAAACAAAATATTAAACCTGATGGTTTTAATATTCGATGAATTTCCTGAAGCGATGCAAGGCGATCGGGCACGTGTTCGAGTACCCCAAAACTCAAGATAATATCGAAGGTTCTGTCTTTGAAAGGAAGTATATAAGGATGTTCTAAGGGAACAACATTTATAGATGCTTTTTCGATAATAGGGGTATTCTGACCAAAACTAGAGTCCTGGGCACCAAATACGTCACAGGAGGTAATTTGGGCACCCATTTCTTGCATTAAATAGGAAATATGCCCTTTCCCGCACCCCCAATCAAGTATCTTTAATTCACTTAAGCTTTTCTTAAACCAATTCTCAGAAAATGCTTCTACATAGTTGGTTAGGTAAAGGTAGACATTTTGAGAAGCAGGATTACTTAAAAAAGCGTGACTATCTACATTTAACGCCAAATCAACTATCTGTTGATTTAAGGGCTGGGGTTTTTGGAAGTGGCTGCGTCTAAGATTAATAAAGGTTTTGTTATTCATAATGAATTTTTTACTTTAATTAACAAAACCTTGAACATTAATACACCTAGCCCAGAATTAAAATTACTTCTTATTTGCTTGCTTTAGCGCCGATTCACTATATTTTTTATAAAGCTTAATTCTTGATTGCGCTTCTTTAAAACGACTATGATTAGATGGGACTTCAGCCATCAAATCCGAAGCACGTTGCCATTTAGCTGCTAAATCTAACCATTCAGCAGAAGTTTTTTTTGTTTGCCCTGCTTCAACTGCTTGGTTAGCAATTCGTACCGCAACAGCAAAAACGTCATCTTGCGATCGAGATGTTGGAGAAGTATCAACAACAGGCGTTCTTAATTTATTTTGATTACTATTTGTCGGTTTTAAAGATTTTATCTTGGATACATTAGAACCAGAATCTAAAGTTGCTGTTTCTATTGCATTATCAATCTTACTACCTAACAAATAATAAGCAACCCAACCTGCGGATAAAAGTAATACGCATAAACCAATTGCATTAATCATCCCCCCGAAGTAAGACTTTTTCTTTTTGTTGTTGTGAACGATTAAATTTCGAGATGATTGGGGCTGAGGTAATTGTGGTTTTTGTGATTCTTTCTTACTATTTTTGAAATCTTTAATTATTCGCTTTAAAGCATTCGGCTTTTTTAAAGTGATTTCTTCAGACCATAGTAGTTGATTTTCCGGGTCGCGATTTATTTCTTCCAACCATAATAATTGCTGTTCGCGGACAATGCGACTATTGATATTGACTTTATGAACGTTCCGGGGTGCGATGGATTCTAGTATCTGCCTAATTTGCTGTACTAAAGTTGATTTCTCAAGCCTTTCTATGGTGCGAGCTTCACACAAAAGTTGTAAAACTCCACTATCAAACATCGCTCTGGTTCTCACACCAGAATTACCTAACTTTTCATTCAATATTTGAATAATTGCCGCAATACTGCCTTGGCTAGCTTGCGAAGCAATATCATTTATCTGATATACCATTTGTGAAGATAGTAATTGTTTGTCAAACTCAGGTTGTTAACAGACAATCTAGTTTAAAAGAGTCAAACTTTTTGTTCCTTAAAAACTTCCGTAAACTTCTATTTTACTTCGATTGTATGTTGAAAACTATAAAGTTGACAAACAATATCGCAAAAAGAAAGTCTCCTTCAATTATACAGAAGGAGACTTTCTATTAAATTAAAAACCTGGCACCGAGCTATTTTCACAGGAGGCAACCCTCCAACTATCGTCGCCGCAACAGCGTTTCACCTCTGAGTTCGGGATGGAGTCAGTGTGGTTCCACCGCGCCATAGGCACCAGGAAACTTGTAGGGAATACAGAATCCCTGAAGGCTGCATATTCACGCTATTTGTAATGATTGTTATCTTTAATACATTGAACATCAATTGATAGAGGTCAAGCCCTCGGTCTGTTAGCATGGCTCGGCTACATACATTACTGCACTTCCACCTACCACCTATTAACGGGTATTCTTCCCGTGACCTTACCTACTTATGTAGTGAGAACACTCATCTTGAGGTGGGCTTCCCACTTAGATGCTTTCAGCGGTTATCCGCTCCGCACTTGGCTACCCAGCGTTTACCGTTGGCACGATAACTGGTACACCAGCGGTGCGTCCCTCCCGGTCCTCTCGTACTAAGGAGGACTCCTCTCAATGTTCTTGCGCCTGCACCGGATATGGACCGAACTGTCTCACGACGTTCTGAACCCAGCTCACGTACCGCTTTAATGGGCGAACAGCCCAACCCTTGGGACGTACTTCCGCCCCAGGTTGCGATGAGCCGACATCGAGGTGCCAAACCTCCCCGTCGATGTGGACTCTTGGGGGAGATCAGCCTGTTATCCCTAGAGTAACTTTTATCCGTTGAGCGACGGCCATTCCATTCTGAACCGTCGGATCACTAAGGCCTACTTTCGTACCTGCTCGACTTGTAAGTCTTGCAGTCAAGCTCTCTTATTGCCTTTACACTCGACGCACGGTTTCCAAGCGTGCTGAGAGAACCTTTGCGCGCCTCCGTTACCTTTTAGGAGGCGACCGCCCCAGTCAAACTGCCCATCTGAAACTGTTCCTCTTCCGGCTAACGGAAGTAGGTTAGAATTCTAGCTTCGCCAGAGTGGTATCTCACTGTTGGCTCCACATTCCCCACAAGGAATGCTTCAACGCCTCCCACCTATACTGCGCAAGCCAAGCCCGAACCCAATTCCAGACTACAGTAAAGCTTCATAGGGTCTTTCTGTCCGGGTGCAGGTAGTCCGTATCTTCACAGACAATCCTATTTCGCCGAGCCTCTCTCCGAGACAGTGCCCAGATCGTTACGCCTTTCGTGCGGGTCGGAACTTACCCGACAAGGAATTTCGCTACCTTAGGACCGTTATAGTTACGGCCGCCGTTCACCGGGGCTTCAGTCGTCAGCTTTAGAGCAAGCTCCTGACCGACTTCCTTAACCTTCCGGCACTGGGCAGGCGTCAGCCCCTATACGTCCTCTTACGAGTTTGCAGAGACCTGTGTTTTTGGTAAACAGTCGCCTGGGCCTCTTTACTGTGACCTGCTCTCGCAGGCACCCCTTCTTCCGAAGTTACGGGGTCATTTTGCCGAGTTCCTTAGAGAGAGTTATCTCGCGCCCCTTAGTTTACTCAACCTCCCTACCTGTGTCGGTTTCGGGTACGGGTATTAAGCTTTCAACACATAATCGGCTTTTCTTGGCACTATTCTTCACTACGCGCCTTCCGTAGAAGACTCCCAATCCAATCAGGGTGTAGCTATCCTTAATGCGTCCTGACCATGCTCCCACTTAATAGTTAGGGACTATTGACCCTATGTCCATCGACTACGCTCTTCAGCCTCGCCTTAGGTCCCGACTAACCCTCCGAGGACGAACCTGGCGGAGGAACCCTTAGGGTTTCGGGGTATATGATTCTCACATATATTTTCGCTACTCAAGCCGACATTCTCACTTCTATACAGTCCACAACTGCTCGCCGCTATTGCTTCTACCCGTATAGAACGCTCCCCTACCACTTACAATGTAAGTCCGCAGCTTCGGTACATTACTTAGTCCCATTCATTTTCGGCGCAGGAGCGCTTGACCAGTGAGCTATTACGCACTCTTTCAAGGATGGCTGCTTCTAGGCAAACCTCCTGGTTGTCTATGCACTCCCACCTCCTTTGCCACTTAGTAATGATTTGGGGACCTTAGCTGGCGGTCTGGGCTGTTTCCCTCTTGACGATGAAGCTTATCCCCCACCGTCTCACTGGCAACGTGTTCTCTGGGTATTCTGAGTTTGTCTCGATTTGGTACCGCTTTCGCAGCCCGCACCGAAACAGTGCTTTACCCCCCAGATATAATCGTTACCGCTGCGCCTCAACACATTTCGGGGAGAACCAGCTAGCTCCTGGCTCGATTGGCATTTCACCCCTAACCACACCTCATCCGCTGATTTTTCAACATCAGTCGGTTCGGACCTCCACTTGGTGTTACCCAAGCTTCATCCTGGACATGGTTAGATCGCCAGGGTTCGGGTCTATAAATACTGATTAACGCCCTATTCAGACTCGATTTCTCTTTGGCTCCGGCATTCCCGCCTTAACCTACCAGTACTTATAAGTCGCCGGCTCATTCTTCAACAGGCACGCTGTCACACGTTTAATCGTGCTTCAACTGCTTGTAGGCTAATGGTTTCATGTTCTATTTCACTCCCCTTCCGGGGTTCTTTTCACCTTTCCCTCGCGGTACTTTTCGCTATCGGTCACGTAGTAGTATTTAGCCTTACGAGATGGTCCTCGCTGATTCACTAGGGATTTCACGTGCCCCTAGCTACTCGGGATTCAGTTAGTATCGTTCAATTTTCGACTACAGGACTTTCACCTTCTCTGGTGCAGTATTTCGCTGCTTCATCTAATCTACCGATTCCATGTCACTGTCCCACAACCCTGTATTGCAAGCAATACAGTTTAGGCTATTCCCCGTCCGCTCACCGCTACTAGGGGAATCACTTTTGTTTTCTTTTCCTCCGGCTACTAAGATGTTTCAATTCGCCGGGTTGGCTCGTTCCTGCCTATATATTCAGCAGGTCGTCTAAAGGGTTGTCCCATTCGGACATTTCCGGCTCATAGCTTGCTTCCAGCTCCCCGGAACGTTTCGTCGGTAGCCACGTCCTTCATCGCCTCTACGTGCCTAGGTATCCACCATTAGCCCTTTGTAGCTTGACCACATTGATGTTCCAATACAATCATTTTGACAAAATAGGATATCTAGATACAATATCTAATTACTTTTACGCAATTAAACACTACCTAAAATCATTTTCGCGTGAATATGCAGTTTTCAAGGTTCTGACTGGATAACAATCCAGCATTCCGACTTTTATTAGTCTGGGTGCTGAAATTCCATACTTATGATGAATAAAAATTTTGGTGGAGGTAAGCGGACTCGAACCGCTGACATCTGCCTTGCAAAGGCAGCGCTCTACCAACTGAGCTATACCCCCATCTACAGCTAAGAGTTATCAATTACCAGTTATCAAATTAATTGAATACTGTTCACTGTTCACTGCTCACTGTTTCAGGTGGGCCATCCTGGACTCGAACCAGGGACCTCACCCTTATCAGGGGTGCGCTCTAACCACCTGAGCTAATAGCCCATAAGTGATAATCAATTAACTAATCAATTTATATTATTAAATATAATTAACTAATTAATTACCGAACCTATAATTGTTTGAAAGCCAAAAGTAATACCTAATCTACGTTACGACCTAGGATGTACCTTCTCATCATCTAATGGCAAATTGCTTTTAATGTATGAGTGGTTAGGTCTCCCTAAAAGGAGGTGATCCAGCCACACCTTCCGGTACGGCTACCTTGTTACGACTTCACCCCAGTCATCAGTCCTACCTTCGGCATCCCCCTCCGCGAACGGTTAGGGTAACGACTTCGGGCGTGACCAACTTCCATGGTGTGACGGGCGGTGTGTACAAGGCCCGGGAACGAATTCACTGCAGTATGCTGACCTGCAATTACTAGCGATTCCTACTTCACGCAGGCGAGTTGCAGCCTGCGATCTGAACTGAGCCATGGTTTATGAGATTAGCGCACTATCGCTAGCTGGCTGCTCTTTGTCCATAGCATTGTAGTACGTGTGTAGCCCAAGACGTAAGGGGCATGATGACTTGACGTCATCCCCACCTTCCTCCGGTTTGTCACCGGCAGTCTCTCTAGAGTGCCCACCCGAAGTGCTGGCAACTAAAAACGAGGGTTGCGCTCGTTGCGGGACTTAACCCAACATCTCACGACACGAGCTGACGACAGCCATGCACCACCTGTGTTCCGGTTCCCGAAGGCACATTCTAGTTTCCCAGAACTTCCGGACATGTCAAGCCTTGGTAAGGTTCTTCGCGTTGCATCGAATTAAACCACATACTCCACCGCTTGTGCGGGCCCCCGTCAATTCCTTTGAGTTTCACACTTGCGTGCGTACTCCCCAGGCGGGATACTTAACGCGTTAGCTACGGCACTGTCCGGGTCGATACAGACAACGCCTAGTATCCATCGTTTACAGCTAGGACTACTGGGGTATCTAATCCCATTCGCTCCCCTAGCTTTCGTCCCTCAGTGTCAGTTGCGGCCTAGTAGAGCGCCTTCGCCACCGGTGTTCTTCCTGATCTCTACGCATTTCACCGCTACACCAGGAATTCCCTCTACCCCGAACGCACTCTAGTTTTGTAGTTTCCACCGCCTATATGTAGTTAAGCTACACGCTTTAACAGCAGACTTACAGAACCACCTACGAACGCTTTACGCCCAATTATTCCGGATAACGCTTGCATCCTCCGTATTACCGCGGCTGCTGGCACGGAGTTAGCCGATGCTGATTCATCAAGTACCGTCATTATCTTCCTTGATAAAAGAGGTTTACAACCCAAGAGCCTTCCTCCCTCACGCGGCGTTGCTCCGTCAGGCTTTCGCCCATTGCGGAAAATTCCCCACTGCTGCCTCCCGTAGGAGTCTGGGCCGTGTCTCAGTCCCAGTGTGGCTGATCATCCTCTCAGACCAGCTACCGATCGTCGCCTTGGTGCGCTTTTACCACACCAACTAGCTAATCGGACGCGAGCTCATCTTTAGGCAATAAATCTTTCATCTTGCGACACATTCGGTATTAGCAGTCGTTTCCAACTGTTGTCCCGAACCTAAAGGCAGATTCTCACGCGTTACTCACCCGTCCGCCACTATCTCCGAAGAGACCGTTCGACTTGCATGTGTTAGGCACGCCGCCAGCGTTCATCCTGAGCCAGGATCAAACTCTCCGTTTTGATGGATACAATACTTATATATAAGTCACATTCGCAACTAAATAAGCATTGTTTTGTCCTTGACTAACCGATTTAAACCTCGGTTGTGGTTAATTACTTTACTAACGCAGACCACTTATGGTATACTGGCTTTCAAACAAATATATAATTTTCTTGGTTCGGAACCCTTGAGGAGTCGGCGTTTCGCGTTTCTCTCTCTCAGGCACTTATACATAGTACCGAGAGAACCTATTCGTGTCAACACTTTTTTCAAAGTTTTTTGGAATTAGTTTTTTTGTAGTTGCTATAATGCTTGCACCATAAGGGTTGTAAGCAATAAAAAAAGTTTCCTTCGTGGTGCTTCTGAGCCGCATTTTACCTCCAAGGGCTTGGAATTGCCTTTATAAGTTAATCTGTTATCTACCCATCCAAGATTATTTGCTTGGAAGGATCGAAAAAGTCTCCTCCACGTTTCAAGTTTGAGCAACAATAGTTTATGCATTGTTGCCTTAAGGGAGAATAACTGTGAATTTTCAATCAGCGATCGCGGTATTGCATGGATTCTGGAGCAGTCAAGGTTGTTTGATTGCTCAGCCATATGACATAGAGAAAGGAGCGGGGACTAAGAATCCTCATACTTTTTTAAGAGCTTTAGGACCTGAACCTTGGGCTGTGGCTTACGTTGAACCTTGCCGTCGTCCCACTGACGGACGCTATGGAGAAAATCCAAACCGTTTTCAATACTATTATCAGTACCAAGTTCTGATAAAACCTTCACCCAACAACATCCAAGAAATCTATCTGGATTCATTGAAAGCTTTGGGAATTCGACCAGAAGAACACGATATTAGGTTTGTCGAAGATAACTGGGAAGATGCAACGGTTGGTGCTTGGGGAACTGGTTGGGAAGTTTGGCTCGATGGAATGGAAGTTACTCAGTTTACTTACTTCCAACAATGTGGGGGAATTGATTGTCGTCCAGTTTCGATTGAAATGACTTATGGGCTGGAACGATTAGTGATGTACCTCCAAGAAGTGGAAGCAATTACTCAAATTGATTGGACGGACACTATTAAGTATGGAGATATTCACCTGCAAGGAGAGATTGAGCAGTGTACCTACAATTTTGAAGCTTCAAATCCTCAAATGCTGTTAACTCTATTTAATATGTATGAGGAGGAAGCCAAGCAACTAACACAGAAAGGTTTGGTTTTACCCAGCTTGGACTACATTATGAAGTGTTCTCATACTTTTAACTTGCTGGATGCCAGGGGCGTAATTGCAGTTACAGAAAGGACTCGCTACATCGGTAGAATAAGAAGCTTGGCAAGAAAGGTAGCTCAGCTTTATGTAGAGCAGCGAGAGAAGTTAGGTTTTCCGTTGTTGAAAAAAGTTGCGGCGTGAAGCGATATTGAGTCTGCGAATAGAAAAAATCAAAAATATTCGGTCATATATTATGTATGGTGTCCCGCTAATCTTATTAAATAAGCGGGATATTTTAGTTATTTGGCGACTGTAAGTCACGGCTACATAAACTAAACCTGCAAATATAGGTTATGAAGAGAAGAATATCAGATGTAATATCTCCCATTTTTGTCTCTATTTACGATTCTTTGCTCATCGCACAACGAAAACATCATGTTTGACTTTTGCTGCGATCGAATACTAATGCTATAAATTGCTCAATCCTCTGCAATAATTCTAATGTTGCAAATATGCGAACTTAAAATACGGAATGGCTAATCTGACTGAAATTCTAAAACCTATTGCTGCTTGGTTTAGTTCTTTAGGTGTTCCCGAACCAATAGTACATTGGGGGCATCCAGCCATGATGGCAGTTGTAATCTTTGTAATGGGTACCTTCGTGGGAGTCACGGGTTGGCGATCGCGACTTACCGAAGACAAAGAAGTTGCCATTGAAAGTCGTAGCGGTCATCGTAAACTGGCACCGTGGATGTTTTTATTTATGATGCTGGGTTCTATTGGTGGAATTTTATCTTTGGTGATGCAAGATAAACTAATTTTACAAAGCTCTCATTTTTGGACTGGCTCTATTGTATTGATGCTACTGGCGATTAATGCCACGATTTCCTTAACAAAATTTGGAGGTAATAAACCAGGTTTGCGAGCGCTTCATGCTTATTTGGGTAGTACTGCACTCTGTGTAATGATTCTGCACGCGGTGCTTGGTTTCCGATTGGGTATATCAATCTAATTGGTTAACTATAATTTTTGTCACTTTATATCCTTGCTTATATAAAGGAAGTTTTCTTCTCAATTATTTTTTAAAGCTTAATGATTCAAGCTCCTGGTTTAATTATCTGTCTTGGCTATATTTTAGGGTTGCTATGTAGTGCAACTCCTTGGGGTGGGGTATTAATACTACTTACAAGTATAGTAGCGGCGATTATTTTTCAAAGACGGCGTGTTGTTTGCAAAAAGTTGGCTTTACAAAAAACAAAAATTCAAGCCAAAAAAGCAGCACACACTCTAAAAACTATTCCCCATCCTCGGATATTGCTAATTGCTGGCTTAGTAGGATTATTGGCAACGATATATTTTCAGGTGCGTCTTCCACAACCAGGAGCTAAAGATATTAGTAAATTGGTTCCTGTTGGAAACAGTAGAAATCAAGAACAACTAGTAATTGTTCGAGGTAATGTAGCGAGTATACCCCGTTTAACTCGTTCTGGACGCGGACAATTTTGGTTGCAAGCGACTCAACTTTCCGAAGTTACAAGTAAAAAAAATGAAGACGAAGTTACTAGAGGAGTTACTGGAAAGGTATATGTGACAGTGCCTATACTCAAATCCACTGGTTTATATCCGAATCAACAAGTTGAAGTTACCGGAGTTTTATATAAACCGAAATCAGCATTCAATCCTGGTGGTTTTGACTTTCAAGAATATTTGCAAAAACAAGGTGCTTTTGCTGGTTTAAGTGGAAGACAATTAAAAGATTTTGACGAAAAACATGAATGGGGATTGTGGAAGTTACGACAGAAAATAATTAAGTCGCAAGTTCGTTGGCTGGGTGTTCCCGCAGGTCCGCTTGTAAGTGCTATGGTTTTAGGAAGCAAAGCGGTTGATTTACCCTACGATATTAGGGATTTGTTTGTAAAAGCAGGGCTAGCTCATTCTATAGCTGCTTCGGGGTTTCACGTTTCGTTAATTTTAGGTTTAGTCTTAGGTTTAACAAGACGTTTTACCAGAAAAACTCAATTTATTTGCGGTTGCTTGGCATTAATTGTATTCTTGAGCTTAACTGGTTTTCAGCCTTCGGTTCTTAGAGCGGTAATTATGGGATTTGCAGCTTTAATTGGTATCGGGTTGAAACGAAAGGTAAAACAGTTAGGCTCATTGACGATCGCAGCGACTCTACTGTTACTAGTTAATCCTCTTTGGATTTGGGATTTAGGTTTTCAACTGAGCTTTTTAGCAACTTTGGGTTTAATTGTTACGGTACCTGCAATTATAAAACGTTTAGCATGGCTACCACCAACTATTGCAACTTTAATTGCAGTTCCAATATCCGCTACTATTTGGACTTTACCTTTACAGCTTTATGTATTTAGTGTAGTGCCACCTTACTCCATATTACTAAATATTATCGTTACACCTTTAATATCTGTAATTTGTATTGGTGGAATTATTAGCGGGATTGCGGCTTTAATTTTGCCTTTTTCAGGAAGCGTTTTGGCTAGCTTGTTGCATTACCCAACAGATTTTTTAATCAAAATAGTAGAATTTTTTAGTAACTTGCCTGGAAACTCAGTTGCAGTTGGTAGCATATCGATTTGGCAATTAGTTATTGTTTACGGACTAATTTTCTTGACTTGGCAGATACGTTGGTGGCAAAGACGCTGGTTTCTTGCAGCAATAATTTCTATTGGTTTAGTATTGATTCCTGTTTGGCATTCCGCAAATAGTTTATTTCGCATCACCCTATTAGCTGCGGGTAGAGAACCAGTTTTAGTTATTCAAGACAAAGGAAAAGTAACGGTAATCAATAGCGCAGATGAAGCAATAGCAAACTTTACGATAGTACCGTTTCTGCAACAACAAGGTGTAAATATAATTGCTACAGCGATCGCAGCAGATTTTCAAAACGACGGTAGCAATGGTTGGTTAGAAATCATACAACGTTTACCCGTAAAAGTTTTTTATAACTATTCTTCCAGTCCAAGTAACGCTTTAACTCAAAAAGCAATTCAAACACAAGTACAACAGGACAAAGGGATATACCAAGTTTTGTCTAATGGTCAAACTGTGAATACTGGTTCGGCGATATTACGGCTCATCAATAACCAATTACCGATAATACAAATGCAAGTTGGCAATCAATCTTGGTTATTTGTAGGAGATGTTAAACAAAATGAACTCCGATCGCTAATTAAAACCCAAAGCTTACCGCGTCCGCAAATTCTTTGGTGTCCTAGCAAATCCTTAAAAGACTTAGTTCTTGCCCTACAACCACAAGTGGCGATCGCACCTAATGCTAACCTTGAAGCTAAAGATGTATCGCTACTCAATCAAACCAAAACGCAATTATACTTTACCGGACGTGATGGCGCGATTCAATGGACACCTCAACGACGTTTTGAGTCATTTGTTCAAAATACTGAAAATATTACCTCGTTGCTATAGTAGTTGCTGTAACTTGATTTTATTAGTTGATAAATTTAATAGATATATGATACTTTATCTAAGATAGGAAAAATATGCCTTCTGGAGAGGTGGCAGAGTGGTTGAATGCGGCGCACTCGAAATGCGTTATACCCGCAAAGGTATCGGGGGTTCGAATCCCCCCTTCTCCGTTTAGTTAAATTATAAAAATGTGGAGATGCTATCTTAAGCGTTTCTGCAAAAATTTTGGTCATACAGCGAATAAGTTAAACGGATGTCTTAATAAAGATTAAGATTTTTAGTTTTATCCGTAATAGGTTCTTAAAAAACTGATTTAGTTTAAGTAGGAATAGGTATTTAATTAAATTGTACAAAACATTGGTAAAGCAAGTATCTTGAGCTAATTAAGTCTTTAAGATAGCTTTACTATATATCTGTATAGAAATCAGGAGCAACAAAATATACTTACAGTCTTATTGGTGAATCTATATGTATTGCATCTACCCTAAGCATTAATACAGCAGTAAAAAGACTGTTAGCCAGTTCGATCAGATAAACTATGACATTAAATATATACACGCAGGCTATTAAAATGTTAGTATAAAAAGGTGCAGTTTGTACTGAACCTGTTCTGCTAAGCATTTAGTTAAATTAAAGCCATAGTGTGAGGAGTCAAATTATGCTAAATCAAAGGCTGAAGGCATCGCTTTCAGTGAGCTTTATCAGTTGTTGTTTTGCTGTGGGTATTAGTATGGGCTTACTTACCCGCTTTCAGACACAAACTTCAACAAGAAATCAAATATTGGTAAAAACAGCACCATTAGCAGATTCTACCAAAATCCCGATAACTAAAAAACAAAATACTGCTAAATCAATTGTGATTCAAGCGGTTGGAGATGTTATTCCAGGTACGAATTATCCCAACTACAGACTTCCATCTGATTCCAATCAACTAATACCAAAATCGGTAAGAGCTTACTTAAGTAGAGCCGACGTTCTATTTGGTAACTTTGAAACTAGCTTAACCAACTATCGTTATTCAGCGAAAGACATTAGTAGAGGACAGGTGTTTGCTTTTCGCTCTCCGCCAGAATATAGTAAACTATTTGCTGACGTTGGATTTGATGTATTTAACATAGCGAACAATCATGCAAGAGACTTTGGCATGGTAGGTTTCAAAGATACCGTGAAGAATCTGAAAAACGTTGGTATCGAAACATTAGGTCATAAAAATCAAATTCTCTTTTTAGAAAAAAACAATAATAAAATTGCAATGGTAGGGTTTGCACCCTATGAATTTTATAATTCTATCCACGATTTAGAAGCAGCCAAAGCACTTGTTAGAAAAGCCCGAAAAGAAGCAAATATAGTAATTATATCCATGCATGTGGGTGCGGAAGGAACTGGCGCACTGCATACCAAAAATAAAACAGAATATTTCTATGGAGAAAATCGAGGAAATTCGATTAAATTTGCTCGGACAATGATTGATGAAGGGGCAGATTTAGTACTTGGACATGGACCTCATGTTCCTAGAGCTATGGAGATGTACAAAGGAAAACTGATTGCTTACTCTTTAGGAAACTTTTTAGGATACCGAACCTTATCAACTGTTGCACAAGCGGGTTACTCGATGATACTAGAAGTGCAAATGAGTCCTCAAGGAAGTTTGGAGAAAGCTAAAATTATTCCCGTGCGGATGGATAAGCAAGGAATTCCTTACATTGACCAGAATTTTAATACCGTGCAGCTTGTACGTTATTTAAACAAATCTGATTTTCCAAACTCTCCTGTAGAAATTAATCAAAAAGGAGAATTAGTACTTGCAGAAAAATTATCAACAGATAATTAACAATTATCAGTTAGAAAAATAGAACTTAAGTAATGCCAAAGATAAAAACATTTTTCTAAACTTCTAACATTTAGATCCCCCCAACCCCCCTTATAAAAGGGGGGCTTTTGATAAGTCATATTATTATTGATTCAGGACTTACGCAGCGATAACAGAAAATATAGTGTTCCAGACATTTAGATCCCCCCAACCCCCCGCTAATTTGGGGGGCTTTTGATAAGTGATATTATGATTGATTAATTTTTGACAGTTTCCAGAGCTTTTTTATTTAAAACCTGGTTTAATTTACCGCTACGATAACCTTCTAAATCTAAAGTTACATAAATAAATCCAAATTCCTGGAAAGCAGATACTACCGATCCTAAATCTGTATTTAGGACAAAATTCTGAATTTGTTCTGGAGGTAATTCTATACGTGCTGTATCGCCTTCAGAACGAACTCGTAAATTATTCCATCCCAGTTTGCGTAAATAGATTTCTGCTCTTCCTACTCGTTGCAATTTATTTACACTAATTTCTTCACCGTAGGGAAAGCGGGAACTAAGACAAGGTTGTGCTGGTTTATCCCACCAAGATAGACTTAGATGTTGAGAAATTTGGCGGACTTCTGCTTTACTTACACCAATTTCAGCTAAAGGAGAACGCGCACCTCTTTCTTTTGCAGCTTGAATACCGGGACGATAATCGTGTAAATCGTCTGCGTTTACCCCATCTATGACGTAAGGATAACCCAATTTTTTTGCCAAGGGTTTTAGCGTATCGTGTAATTCGCTTTTGCAAAAATAGCAGCGATTGACGGGGTTAGAAGTGTAATTAGGATTTTCCATCTCATGGGTTTCGACAACTTGATGGCGAATCCCAATTGTTGCGGCTTGGATTTTAGCATCTTCCAACTCTTCTATTAACAAACTTGGCGACATAGCCGTTACTGCCAAAGCCTTATCACCCAAGACATCATAAGCAATTTTCGCAACCAAAGTACTATCAACTCCACCGGAATAAGCGATTATTGCCTGTTCCATCTCTTTAAATAAAGCTTTTAATTGCTCTAATTTTTCTAAATACATTATTTCCCAATCCAGACATAAAAGTATATCACCTGACTTATTCCATTTTAAGATGGAGATGAAGTAGCGCGACAAAGAGTCAACCAATCAAGAAGCTGTAATGTATTGAGATATTATTGTTCTCAAAAGCGGTAAATCAATTGGTTTACAGATATAATCGTTGACTCCTGCTGCAAAACAAGCATCGCGATCGCCTTTCATTGCCATTGCAGTTTGAGCAATTATGCAAGTATTACGATATTGCGGATTTTCTCGCAACTGCTTTACTAATGTCAGCCCATTGGCATCAGGTAAAATAACATCTATTAAGATGACGGGGTAATGGTGCTGGTTTAAAGCATTCCACATTTGGTTTGCGCTTGTTACCCAGGTTACTTGATATCCCAATCTTTCTAAATAAGTTTTGATTAACTCAGCATTAGGTATGTCATCTTCAACAAGCAAGATAAGGGAGGAATTATTTTCTTCTGAATTAGATACGTTGTAATTATTTATTTGCAGTTCAAATTCTTTTACCATATCGGTTTTTGGCGCTTCTTCTTGCTGCAAGGGAAGAACAATACTAAAACGAGAACCTTTATCTATTTCAGATTCTACTTCCACCCAACCACCGTGGATTTTAACAAGTTTACGAGTCACTGTTAACCCCAAACCCGTACCTTCTTCACCATTTGGATCGGGGTTAAATATTTGGAAATATGGTTGAAAAAGTTCGCTCTGATTTTCTTGGGAAATACCGATTCCGGTATCCCAAACCATAAAACGCATAAAATCATCTTCAGGTTTAACATCCAAACCCACTGTTCCGGTTTTAGTGAACTTTACCGCGTTAAAAAGTAAATTTAAAAGTATTTGCTTGAGTCGCAATGGGTCAGCTACCATGTTTTTAACATTGGGATCTATATCAAGGCGCATTTGTAAGCCTTTGTTCGCAGCTTTTTCTTTTACCAGTGCTAATACGTTACGACACAATTGAGGTACATCAAATGTTTCCCAATTAACTTCTAATTGGTTCGCTTCAATTTTAGACAAATCAAGAATGTCGTTAATCAAAGCCAGTAGATGTTTACCACTAGACTGAATAATGTTTAAATATTCATGATGACGCTGCTTACTGGGATCGTAACCCTGAGCCAAGAGCAAATGAGTAAAACCAATAATTGAACTCAAAGGCGTGCGAATTTCATGACTGGTATTTGCCAAGAATTGGTTTTTTAACAGATTGGTACGCTGTAGTTCCTGATTGCGATCGTTAAGATAATTTAGCTGAAGCGCTTGTTGTTGTAACGATTCGATTTGCTTAAGTTGGGTTAAAGCTACGGTACACATTACAGCAGCCTTTGCCATTAATTGCGGTATTTGTTCAATTACACAGACACTATTAGAAGAATTTGTTGAAGCCACCACAGAAGTAATTAACCAACCAACAATCCTAAGAGAATCGTCAACCAAACGCCAAGCGGTTTGTGGCTGTTGATTTTCCAGTTGCTGTAAATCTTGAGAGTGTATCTCCGAATTCAATCTCAACCGCAGCACTTTACTGCTTACCATCACATCTAGCGGTAATGCTTGAGAATGAGTTGTTGAAGGAATATAGCAAATCTTGCAAACAGGTTGTTGGGGCACAACAATTGCGATCGCCACCATATTGGAATTAATCGCAGCATTGAGTTCGTTTACTACTGTTTGAAAAATTACTGCTTGATTTTCACTTGCTTGTTTACCATTAGTCGTTCGCGGTACCTGTGCTTCGTCGGACAAAGCCAAAGTTAGACAATCGTTAAAGCGACTTTGCAGTTGATTCAAACTGCGTTCCAGCCACAACTCGGCTCGAAGTTGCTCGATTGTTGTCAAAACTGTCGATGAATTAGCATTTAGTTGTGAGTTCTGTCCCGGTAAGCTTGAATACTGTTGCATGGTCAACTCGACCGCTGAATAATTTTAATAGCTTCGTTTAAAATGCCGTTAATAAACCTGAGTATATTAGCGCACAATTTATTCTATATATATAAACTAAAACTTGTAGTGTCAAATGTCACGTGAAAATACAACTCGTTGTATCAAAATATCATACAGATTTTTCTAATAGCTTTTATATGCTGCTCGCTAGAGTCTAAGGAACTAAAACTAGTCAAAATTAGCACCATATAAAAGTAAGCATAAACCAAATCTAAGTAGATTAACTGTTACAGTATGCAGTTTCCACAAAGCGTATATTTTATATTAAGCTTCAATCAGTTTTTTAAAACTTCCTAAAAAACTTATCTAGAAATTTCCCACAAATAACTTAATGCTCTAATTTTACAAGGTTGTATTCATATATACTAACCTATACTTTAACTTTTATAAGTAGATTGACGTTGAAACTTGTAATTATGAAAAACCAGCTTTGCTTTAAGAGTAAGGGTTTAATGGCATTTTACATTTTGTTACATAGTCTTTTTAAATTCTGCCGATTTAGATAGTTATTAATCATTTTCCGTATAACTACCAAAGTAATTTTGTAAAAAAGTTTAGATTAAAAGCAAAGAGTAAAGAAGCTAGGTATGATAATTTACCACCATAAACAACCTCTATACTCTTTACTAAAGTCACATTTCCTACATTTTTAAATAAATGTAGGTATCGGAGCGACCAAGAAAATTTTAGATTTTGGATTAGATTATCAACGGTTTCAAGCCTCTAGTTTTAACTAAATGGCAAATCTAAAATCGTCAAACTAAAATCCAAAATCGGTCGATTGGTATTCCGCGAGAGATTATTTGTTTGCATAGCTTCTTTTAGATGGGAAACTTTGCTTTGCATCCTAGCGATACCCGAACCGCAATTTAAGGATTAATAACGTGGAAGTAAATTGCTGCCACCAAAATATTACCAGCCAGCAGAATAACGCTGATTATAGTGCGGTAAGGGAAAGGTGCTTTCGCATCTGTCTGAGGAACATCTACACCAACTTTAGCCATAATCGTTTCTCCTAATTTAAGGACTTCTTAACAAATACCAAAAAGGTGTCGTTTTTCGCGAAATTTGTTAGAAAGATTTTCATAAATGCCCAAAAGTCCTAAATTATTGAATTTACTTCTCAATATGACTTCTGTAGATAGTTGACTACTCTACAGCAGCATGATAAGAACTGCGAACTAAAGGACCCGAACGAACGTGAGAGAATCCCAAATTACGTGCTATCGTGCCCAATTCCTCAAACTCTTCTGGTGTCCAATATTTTTGTACGGGTAAATGTTCCAAAGATGGTCGCATATACTGTCCAATTGTGAGGCGATCGCACTCGATGCTGCGTAAATCTTTCATCGTCTCGATCAGTTCTTCGACTGTTTCACCGTGTCCCAACATTAAACCGGATTTGGTGGGAATGGTAGAGTCGATTTCTTTGACTAATTGCAGTACTTGCAGGGAACGATTGTACTTTGCTCCTCGGCGCACGGGACCTTGTAAGCGTCGTACTGTTTCAATATTGTGGTTGTAACAAGCTGGTTTTGCTAAAGTAATTATTTTTATCGGTTGCCTTTGTCCGTAAAAATCTGGTGTAAGTACTTCGATTTGAGTTTCTGTTAGTTGACGGATACTTTCCATTGTCTTTACAAACCAACTTGCACCACCGTCTGATAAATCATCGCGAGCCACGGAAGTTAACACCACGTATTGCAATCCTAAAAGCTGTACTGCCCGTGCTACTTTTTCTGGTTCTTGTGCATCTAAAGGCATTGGTGCATGACCTTTATCTACTTGACAAAAGGCACATGACCTAGTGCAAGTTGGTCCCATTAACAAGAAGCTGGCAGTTTTTTGTGAATAGCACTCTCCACGATTAGGACAGCGCCCTTCTTCACAAATAGTATGAATTTGCTGCCCTTTAATAATCCGTTGAACCGTGGAGAGTTCGCTGGCTTTACCAATGGGGCGACGTAACCACGCTGGCATTGCCTTAATTTCCGATTTTATAGAATCTTTTGAGGAAGTCATAGACATCCGGTGTTGATGTGAAGTAATACAGATTGAGTAAGTTAAGTTCAACTTACAACAGACTGCTGTTTTTACCGTAATTCAAAGTAGAAAGAAATGCTCAAAGATGCACGGCTTAATATTCCAACATGAATATAGAGGAAAAATACTAAGTTTTGCGTGCGTAAGTCCTAATACCTATATTTATCGTTTATTTATCGTTCAAACGTAAGTGGTGTAAGTGAAAATCAATTGAAATTAGCGATCGATGGTTCTGCTTGCTCATTTCAGTTAATATCGTTAACTAATCTCAAACCTCGATGATTTATGAAAAAAAGACTTTAAAGACAGCCATTGATTAAATAGGTAACAAGCATATTGCCGTGTTGTATAAAACACCTATATAATTGCTATTTTCGCGGAAATTACTCTCCCCCAATCAATATATATTGTGGATATAGTGGGAGAACTCTAGTATGCATTCTCGGCGAAAACGCCATTTAAACCTAAATTATCTTTTACAGCGAAACCGAAATGGCAAATAATAAAATTTTAGTTATTGATGACACTACAGTAGTTAGGGTAAAAGTACGAGAAATGTTACCTCCAGGAAACTTTCAGGTGCTAGAAGCTAAAGACGGCTTGGAGGGACTTAAATTAATCCGTCAGGAAAAATTTAGTTTGATTATGCTTGATTTCCTGTTGCCAAAAATGAGTGGCTGGGAAGTTTACCAAGAAATTCAGGCAGTGCCTGAATTAAGAAAAACTCCTTTGGTGCTAATGTCTGGACGTAAAGAGGAAGTTACCGAAAAAATCTCCGAGCCGTTTGAACATTTTGAATTTCTGAACAAGCCTTTTGACCAAAAACAGCTAATTAGCTCGATTAAAGCAGCAATGGCAAAAGCTAAACAACCCAAAGCCCAACCTGTTGGGGTAGCAGCTGCTAGTCAAAATGGAGCTAATGGAACAAATGGAACTAACGGCACTAATGGAGCAGTAACTGCCGGATATTCCAATTCCGATGCAGAAGTGCAGGCGCTTAATCAAAAAATGGCGAAAATGCAGTCAGAAATTGATGGCTTGAAAAAACAGTTAAATCAAGTTATTGCTTTTATTAAACAAAAGATGAAATAAAAAAAAGCTTCAATGGAAGATTTTAGTTCAATTTTTAGCCTGTCTAGACGGGCTTTTTTATTTAACTGAAGTTAATATGTAGTTTTTTTTGCTGATTTTTTCCGATAAAAAGATAGGCGATCGCCTATCCTGGTGCTATTACGGATACTGTTAGCACAAATCTAATTTATATAGTTAAGCTTTATACCAAAGAAAAATAAAAATGGCTGTTCCACCGCGAACAGCCATTTAAGATTAGGCATTATTGACGAAAAATCATGTTCAAACTTCTAAAGGAAGTAAAAACATAAATACCGATTAAGGTTGGTGATTTGTAGCTACATTTACGCGAGGGGTAGAAACTATTGATTGCTGCAACATACGAGTATTAGCAACAGAGTTATTCGCCAAGGTAAATAAAGGGTTTGATAGGATTCCAGCGATAGAGGTAGCAATTAAAGTTGTTACCAAACCTATTTGTAAAGGTCTTAATCCAGGTAAATTCCAATTAATTGGGGGATAATTCTTGACTGCATCGGACATTTCTTGAGGTTCTTTTACTACCATCATTTTGACGACGCGGATGTAATAGTAAATAGAAACCACACTGGTAACTAATCCCAGTAAAACTAAGCCGTAAAGACCTGCTTGCCAACCTGCCCAGAATAGGTAAATTTTCCCAAAGAACCCAGCTAAAGGAGGAATACCTCCCAAGGAAAGCAAAGAAAGGCTTAATCCTAGAGTTAAAAGTGGGTCTTTCTGATATAAACCAGAATACTCGGTAATTTGGTCGGTTCCCGTCCGCAGGGAGAATAAAATCACGCAGGTAAAACCACAGAGGTTCATAAACAGGTAAACTAGCAAGTAAAATATCATGCTGGAATATCCTGCTTGCGTGCCAGCAATCAAGCCAATCATTACAAAGCCAGCTTGGGCAATGGATGAGTAAGCAAGCATCCGTTTCATGCTGGTTTGAGCAAGGGCAACTACATTACCCAGTATCAAACTTAATACGGCTAAGGCGGTAAACACGAATCTCCACTCATCGGCGACGAGGGGAAATACTGTTGTCAGCAAACGGATAGCCAAAGCAAAACCCGCAGCTTTAGAACCTACAGATAAAAAAGCAATTACCGGAGTCGGTGCGCCTTCATATACATCTGGTGTCCATTGGTGAAAGGGTGCGGCAGAAATTTTGAAGCCGATACCAGCAATTACAAATACCAGGGCAATTACTATACCTAACGACTGACCTAGCTCTGCCGTTTCGATGCCATTTGCGATCGCAGCAAGTTCAGTTTGTCCGCCAGACAAACCGTACAGTAAGGAAACGCCATACAAAAATACAGCAGTACTTGAAGCGCCAATCAACAAATATTTCAGTGCGGCTTCATTGGAACGCGGGTCGCGCTTGGTATAACCTGTCAATAAGTAAGAGGAAATACTAAGAGTTTCTAAGGAGATGAAAATCATCACCAACTCATTCGCGCCCGATAGAAACATTGCTCCAAGGGTGGCGCTAAGCAAAATAGCGATAAATTCTGCTAAGGCTGTACCACTTTGTTCGACGTAGCGAATTGACATCAAAATAGTGACAGCAGCAGACAGAGCGATAATACCGCGAAACACGATACTAAGGTCATCACCGTTAAACGCACCAAGAAATGAGATGGGATTAACATTATCCCATTGAAAATACAAGGCGACGATAGAAGCAAGTAAGCCTGCTATAGCTAGATATCCAATCCAGCGTGAGGACGAACGTCCTAAAATTAAATCTACTATCAAAACCCCTAAGAAGGTGATTATTACAATCCCCTCCGGTAGTATCGTTCCAGCATTTAGCTGGGATGCAAGACTAGCAAAATCCATGAGATATACAGGTTTCGACTATTAGACTTTCTAACTGACTTTGTTAATTCTATTGTTTTTTACGAGAAATTCACCAAAAACCTGCGATTCTAAAAATAAATAATAAAAATAATAAAATAATAATCAGGAGCAAACCATAAGGATGCCCCCGCTTATAATTAAATATTGCTCAGCCTTGAGAGCGAACTAATATAACGTTACCTTTATCAACCCCAATTTCCACCACCAGAGCGTCTATTACCTCGGTCTTCTCGCGGTCTTGCTTTATTAACCTTCATTGCGCGACCCATCCATTCAGCACCATCTAGAGCTTGAATGGCTGAACTTTCTGCATCTTCTGATTCCATTTCTACAAAACCAAAACCTCGCGCCCTGCCAGTTTCCCTATCGGTAGGTAACTGAACGCTCTTTACACCACCGTACTCAGCAAATACCTTACTAAGGTCTTCTTGAGTAACATCGTATGATAAATTTCCAACGTATATTGACATAAGACTCTCCAGAATCCAACCGTGCAGAGGGGACATCCGGAAAGCTGATTGCGACTTTTACTTAATAATAAGAACACAATTACCGAACGTACTTCTCCTGGATTATCCTACCACAACTTCTTTACTCGCTTGACTTATTATTAATTGATACAACCTTAATTCTTTATTTGTTAACTGCATAATTAAAATAACCAAAAAATTAGTATCAGTTTTTACTATATTATTCATAGTCTAATTCAATTGATATTTAATAATTAGCTTGCTTAATGCAAGAAGCAGCTTGGATAATGGTTCTTCAGTATATCAGAAAGCTATTCCTTACTCCCTATACCAATTCATGCATACTATTTGATTATTATGAAGTTGTAAGGAATAACCAAATTCAATCGGCAACATATCGCCATCCTTCGGGTTCGTATTCGCGCTGAATTCGCACTATCCAATTTCCTTGAGGAACAGAAATCGGATCGTGTTCCTCATGAGTTAGCACTGCTTTTTCTGAAAAAATACTTAAATATAAATTGAAGTCTTTTGTATACAACTGAGCATTTCCTTCAGAGATACGGTGCTTGTGTCCGGTAACTTCTCCGGAAGCCAAAGTCAGATGTTCGAGCAATTGTCCTTCAACTTGCTTCACAGGAAGTAAGATTACATCACCTTGTCGAATTGGTTTCATAATTTTTTTCCAATGGTAGTTTAATAATCAGTCCGGAATACGGTACTTATTTAAATTTTATTTTGGCACAATGCTAAATATTGGCAAAAAAAACTGCTCTGGGATAAAAAATTTAAAAATATGCTTTGCTTTAACACCTCTAATCCTTACATGGCAAACACTTACCTTAAAGCGATCGCCCCTATAGTTATCCCCTAAAACAACAATAAATAAAAATGGTAGTCGCCAATTATGTCCAAGATAAGTTAAAGATTGAAATAACTGCTTTCCTTGATAACCTGATTTCAACTATCTTACCAATGGTAGAGATTTTTCATTACCTTTTGGAAAGAGTTGGGGGTCGCAAACCCGGTCATTAAAAGGTTTTTTAACAAAGCTAAGCAGTAGATGTAAAAGCTATTGCGATCGGCGGTAGTTAAATTTTAACTTGACATTTACAATCGTTTGTCCTCCTAATTGACTGTTTAGCTTAGCAGCTATTTTTTTTCTTGAAAATTCCATGTCTACTCTCGTTATAGTCGAATCTCCAACCAAAGCAAAAACTATTCGTAACTACTTACCATCAGAGTACCGAGTAGAAGCTTCGATGGGTCATGTACGTGACTTACCACAGTCCGCTAGTGAAATTCCCGCCGCTGTCAAAGGAGAAAAATGGGCGCAGTTGGGAGTAAATGTAGAATCTAATTTTGAACCGTTATATGTAGTTCCCAAAAGCAAAAAGCAAATTGTAACTCAGTTAAAGGAAGCACTCAAAGAGGCAACCGAACTGATTTTGGCAACTGACGAAGATCGGGAAGGGGAAAGTATTAGCTGGCATTTATTCCAGTTATTAAAACCAAAAGTTCCCACAAAACGAATGGTATTTCATGAGATTACTTCTGAAGCAATTAAAGAAGCGCTCAAAAATACCCGTGACGTAGATGAACAATTGGTTCGCGCTCAAGAAACGCGGCGAATTTTGGACAGACTTGTAGGTTATACTCTCTCACCTTTATTGTGGAAGAAAATTGCCTGGGGTTTATCTGCCGGACGAGTCCAATCTGTAGCCGTGCGGTTATTGGTGCAACGGGAACGGGAACGACGTGCTTTTCATATCGGTAGCTACTGGGATTTGAAAGCAGCTTTAACTCCTCCATCAACCAAGGGAAATAAAGAGCAATCATTTAATTGTGTCTTGGTAACTTTGGCAGGAACAAAACTAGCAACTGGTAGCGATTTTGACTCTACAACCGGGGCAATTACCGCAGGTCGTAAGGTAGTTCTACTTAATCAACAGGAAGCCGAAGCTTTAAAAGAACGTTTAACTGGTAAAACTTGGCAGGTTTCCAACTTAGAAGAACGTCCCGTAACGCGCAAACCGTCACCTCCGTTTACTACTTCTACCTTGCAACAGGAATCTAACCGTAAATTGCGGCTGACTGCAAGAGATACAATGCGGGTTGCTCAAAGCCTTTACGAACAAGGCTATATTACCTATATGCGTACCGACTCGGTACACTTATCGGAACAAGCTGTTACTGCCGCTAGAGACTGCGTACAAAAGCTTTACGGCAAAGAGTTCTTGTCTCCCCAACCCCGCAAATACACCACAAAATCCAAAGGCGCACAGGAAGCACACGAAGCGATTCGTCCGGCTGGAAGCAGCTTCCGCACGCCTCAAGAAACTGGTTTGAGCGGTAGGGAACTGCAATTGTACGATTTGATTTGGAAGCGTACCGTTGCTTGTCAAATGGCGGATGCCAGACAAACTCAAATCACCATGCATTTACAAGTCGAAGATGCAGGTTTTCGTTCTTCGGGTAAGCGAATTGATTTTCCAGGATTTTTACGCGCCTACGTAGAGGGTTCCGACGATCCCGAAGCAGCACTCGAAGACAAGGAAGTGATTTTACCCAACCTAAAAGTCGGCGATAATCCAAACTGCAAAACATTAGAAACTGTCGGTCACGAAACCCAACCTCCGGCAAGATACACTGAAGCTACTTTGGTGAAAACCTTAGAAAGTGAAGGAATTGGTCGTCCCAGTACCTACGCCAGTATTATTGGTACCATTATTGACAAAGGTTACGCGCAACTAACTAACAATGCTTTAGTTCCCACATTTACAGCTTTCGCCGTTACCAAGCTACTGGAAACGCACTTCCCAGATGTCGTAGACCCCAGCTTTACTTCGAGAATGGAGCAAACTCTCGATGATATTTCGACTGGGGAAGCTGAATGGCTACCTTACCTAGAACAATTTTATCTGGGCGAAAAAGGCTTGGATACCTTGGTTAAGGAACGAGAAAGCGAAATTGATATCAATACATCTAGAACTGTGGACTTAGACATCCCAGATGTGAAAATCCGCATTGGTAAATTTGGTGCTTATCTAGAAGCGGAAAATGGTGATGATATTATTACAGCTTCTATTCCTAGAGACTTAACTCCAGCCGACCTCGATCCGGAAAAAGTCCAGAAAATACTCAAGCAAAAAACCGAAGGTCCCGACCAAGTAGGTATTCATCCGGAAATGGCACAGCCAATTTTCATGTTAATTGGTCCTTACGGTCCCTACGTACAATTGGGTGAAAAATCCGAAGAAAATCCCAAACCAAAACAAGCTTCCCTACCTAAAAACGTAAAGCCAGAAGACGTAACAGTAGAAATGGCTGTTGGTCTTTTATCGCTTCCGAGAAAATTGGGAGAACATCCAGAAACTGGCGCTAGCATCCAAACTAATTTAGGACGCTTCGGACCTTATGTGGTTCATAATGCCAAAGAAGGTAAAGACTACCGTTCTTTAAAAGCAGGTGATGATGTCCTAAGTATCACCTTAGAAAGAGCATTAGAATTGTTATCCGAACCTAAAAAAGGACGCGGTAGCAGAAGTAAATCGAAAAAGCCGTTGCGGGAACTGGGTTCTCATCCAGACAGTGAAGAACCAGTCAACATCTACGAGGGACCTTATGGAGTTTACATTAAGCATGGCAAAACCAATGTCGGCATTCCCGAAGGTGAAACCCCAGAAAGCATAACTTTAGAAAAAGCACTGAAGTTATTAGCCGACAAAGCACCCAAAAGTAAATCAACTCGTAAAACAACTAAATCCAAAACGAGTACTGCTAAATCTAAAACGAGTACTACTAAATCTAAAACAGCTAGTAGCAAATCTAAAAAGAAACCAGAAGAAAGCTAACGAAGCAAAATTTTATTACCACAACAGTAGTCCGGATGTTTTCATACTTCCGGACTATTGATTTTTAACTATTAGTTAATATTTGGTTGATATTAGCGATCCTAAAATATCTCTTAAGAAGTTGGATGCTGCCCTACCCGTGGCGAATGTGATAACCTAAAATAATAGAGGGAGGAATCGCAGTTATCTATAACGGCTTGCTCCCCCACAAGAGGCAGTTGGTTTCAACCAACATCTTAACTAGTGGTGCTGTTTTTACGTTAGTTTCGACCTAGTTGATAGTTGACATTTGAGTTAGTATCTCAGGAGCGTTCAGTTCAATGGATTATATCGAAAAGGTGCTCGAAAAGCTTAAGGGATTAGCACGCAAGCTGATTGATGCCCTTTTAGGGCCTGAAGCTGAGCCAGAACCGGAATTAATTCCAATTCCTGTAAACGACCGTTCTCGCCGTGGTAGATAGATCAAATGCTCGGAAGGATCAACCTTCTTTAAGCATTTTGGTGCTGCATGGACCGAATCTGAATTTACTGGGAACTCGCGAACCAGAAACTTACGGTTTGGTTACTTTAGCTGACATTAATCGTTTACTGGTAGAAGAAGGGCGTTCTTTGTCAGCTAATATATCTGCCGTGCAGTCCAATCATGAAGGTGTTTTAGTAGATGCTATCCATGATGCATTATTCAAGCATCAAGGAATTATTATTAATGCTGGAGCTTATACCCATACGAGTGTAGCATTGCGAGATGCTATTGCTGGTGTAAACATACCTACGGTAGAAGTACATTTGAGCAATATATATCGTAGGGAAGAATTTAGACACCATTCATATATTGCATCAGTAGCTATTGGTCAAATTAGTGGCTTTGGCGCGAAAAGCTACATTTTAGGATTGCAGGCTTTAGTGGATCGCTTAAGACAGTCTTGAGTTATGCAATAAGAAAGATTTTTATTTACTAATACATAGTTAATAGTAGTAGTTTTCGAGCAACTTTATAGCTCTATCGATAGAATTTATCAAAAAAATATAAAATTTGGCCATCTTATCCAGAATAAGCATTAATGCAGGTGGTAGTTATAAGATATCTGAAGCTGTTAGTACTATATGCGCTATTCACTTACAAGTAGAGTTCGTGGTGCTTTGATAGGAGGTTTAATTGGACAAAGTTTAGCCGCAACGCAACCAGAATCATACTATTGGATTAAAGTAGCACTCCTTGGTATCGAAAGCTTGATTGCAGAGGGGCGATTTTATTTAGACGAAGGACATAAATTTCAACAGCAAGAATGGAATTTAGAAAAACCATGCAATTTGATGTTGGGGAATATAATTTTAGCAACTTTACCCATAGCAATATTTTTTCATGAGAACAATATAAAATTACGCGAAAACTTGCTTTTAGCTATCAAAAGTTACGATCATCCCTATATAAGGGATGGGGTATTAGCAGTATGCTATCTAATCGCTCAGTCATTAAATGAAAAAATTAATCAACAAATAAACCAGAATCGTTTAGTTTCAGAAATAACTTCTTTTATTGGAGAAACTACAACTGACTTACCAAATAAATTACAGCAAGTCAATAATTTAATCGTTGAAAATGCTGGATATTCTGAATTCCAAAATTGCTTGGGTAAAGAAAATAATATAACTAATACCATTGCAATAGCTTTTTATTGTTTCGCAACTACTAAGGAAGATTTTCGTCTTACTTGTTTGCGAGCCACTACTATAGATAAGCACAATTCAGAGATTTGTGGCGCGATCGCGGGTGCAGTTTCCGGAGCTTATAACAGCATGGCTGGTATACCTATAACTTGGCACTTAGGATTAGATGAGGCAAAATTAGCACAAAGGGGAATCACTAACTTTTCTCAGATGGTAAAATTAGCTGATGCGCTTGTCTCTGTATGGTCGGGAGCATATCACGAGTTACCACAATCTTTAGAAGCAAAGGAGGACCGAGATTTAATTTCTCCTGATGAGGCAATTGCAGCCCCATATATCATTCGTTTACGTTAATAAATTTATCCGAAGTCAACTAGAAGCCAACCCCTGCAAGTTTATATTCCACTAAATAGTTAAAAAACTTTTTCGAGCAAAAAATTATACTTATTAGGGAGTGAACCCAGGATTTACATCAAATGGTAACTATGATGTCAGCAAGCTTGAAATCTGCTTCGGTACAAAATTGTCTGGTATTCAACCATCCTTATAAGCAACTGCGGTCATAGGTAATGAAAACGCAGCCATTTTTTAAGTCTTTAACTCAAGTAACAGCTACCTGGGGACGACGATACAAAGCGTTACGTCGCTTATATGTATCCAAAACAGGTGAAAGAAATCGATATAAAAAATCCTTATGCTCCAACTCAATGGTAAAGTCGGTAAAAGCTAAATCTGGTATTTACGCAGCTTGTTGGGGCTTTATTCCTCAGCATTCTGCGGTTGTGTTTGCGATCGCTTTGGTTACTATGACAGGAGTGATGGGACACAAGTTATACAGCCAGCCGCAGTTACAAGAAGGAACAGTAGCCCGCGAAACGATTGTTGCGCCCTTTACTGCTCAAGTAGAAGATAAGCAGAAAACAGAATTACTCCGCGAAGCTGCCAGAGACAATTCTCGGCAATGGTTAATGGTGGATAAGCGGATTAACGAAACTGTTGAGCAGAATTTAGAGCAATTGCTACAACAAGGAAACGAAATTCGCACAACTGCTGGTTCTTTCCCGTTTTTTGACACCGAGATACTCGATCCTTCTATCCAAAATTACTTACGTTCCACGAACGAAGCACAATGGAAGCAATTATTACTATTACTAGAAAATGGTAATCAAAACGTTGCTAGGAATCAATTACCTCAATCTGTAGTTTTAGCGGCAAGAACTGATAATTCCCTTGCGAATAGTGCAGCTATTGATACGGATATTCAAAACTCTAATTTCAAACAGGCGCTAAATCAGTTACAGCTATATCGTGCTAAAACGAACCAACAAAACTTGCGATCGCTAATTCAAAAAATCGAGGAAAGACGACAGCTATACATTCAAGCCAAAGCGAAGCTTAAAGAAATTAGGCGCTCAAAGCCAGCGGGGATAGTATACGACGACACTACCGTACTTAACTTTAGCGACGATCGGTGGTCAAAAATTCAAATGGGCATCGTGCAAAGTGCCCAATTAATCCTAGCCCAAGGCATTCACCCCGGCTTACCAAAAGAAAATTTAGAGTACGTCATAAACCTGCATTTACAAAAATCGGAATCATTGGTACCCGAAGACGCTAAATTTTGGGCAACTAAGTTATTAGTAAGCGTTTTACAACCGAATCTAAGGAAAGACGAACAACAAACAGAATTACAAGCATCAGAAGAGGCAGCCAAAATACAACCAGTAATGGTAACGGTAGATAAAGGCGAATTAATTGTTAGAAAAGGACAAGATATTACAGCCTGGAATTTAGCAGTATTAGAAAACTACCATTTGATTAGCCGCGAAATCAACTGGCTGGGCTTAACCTATTTGGGAAGCGCTGTTGCTTTCTGTATTGGCATTTATGCAATAGTTGAAAAGCGTTTAAAAATTCGATTGCGTCAAAGCGACCAATTCCTAGTATTATTACTGGCTCTATCGTGTCCATCATTACTAGTTTTTGGCATACCTTTTGCGACTTGGAGCGCTGTAGGTTTGCTAATGGGCAGTTTCTATGGACGCAGTTTGAGTGCGACAGTTATTGGATTACTAGTAATATTGTTGCTGCCCATGAACCTAGAAGTAGGAAATACGGCGATTATAGCTGGTGCAGCTGGAGGTATACTCGGTGCCTGCATGGCGCAACGCCTGCGTTCTCGCGAAGAGTTAGCAGTATTAGGCTTTGGAATTTCCTTAACTGAAGGCGGTGTTTATCTATTATTAAAGATAATGTTAGGCACAGCATTTACCTCAACTTCTTACCTTGTATTTCAAGAAGCGGGATTATTAGCTTTATCAGGTTTGGGTTGGAGTATTGTCGCTTTGGGATTAAGTCCTTATTTAGAAAAACTGTTTGACTTAGTTACTCCCATTCGTTTGGCAGAACTTGCTTCTCCGAATCGTCCCTTACTTAAGCGTCTTGCAACAGAAGCACCAGGGACATTTCAACATACCTTGTTTGTGGCTACCCTTGCCGAAGCAGCTGCTAAAGAGCTTGGATGCAACGTTGAATTAGTTAGAGCGGGAACATTATACCATGATGTTGGTAAAATGCACGACCCAATGGGATTCATCGAGAATCAAATGGGAGGTCCAAACAAGCATGAAACCGAAATTAACGATCCTTGGATAAGTGCCGATATTATTAAAAAGCACGTAAGTGCGGGATTAGCTATGGCAAGAAAACATAGTTTACCCACGGCAATACAGGCATTTATTCCAGAACATCAAGGAACAATGCAAATTGCTTATTTCTATCATCAAGCTCAACAGCTTGCTAAGGATAATCCCACATTACAGATCAAAGACGAAGACTTTCGTTACGAAGGACCTACTCCTCAATCACGGGAAACTGCAATTGTCATGTTAGCTGACTCTTGCGAAGCTGCATTGCGATCGCTTCGAGATGCAACACCGGAAAAAGCCTTGAATATGGTTAACAATATCTTACGGGCTAGATGGAAAGACGATCAACTCTTAGATTCCGGCTTAAAACGTCAAGAAATGACGCAAATCGCTGAAATCTTCGTCAAAGTTTGGCAGCAATTCCATCATAAACGGATTGCTTATCCTAAGTTACAAGCGAAGAAATAGATGGGGAGAGGGATAAGGGGATGGGGAGATGGGGGGATGGGGAGATAGGGAGATGGGGAGATGGGGAGATGGGGAGATGGAGAGATAATTTTTTTATCTACTCCCGCCTATTGCGCCCTGTGATTTTTGCTCAATCTTAAATTCTCAATTCCCATTCTTTGCAACTCCAGCCATAATAAAATCGATCGCTGCGATCGCATATTTTTCAACCATTTCTGGACTTCGTAAATCTACATCTGGTGTCAAATACTTAATATTTTCGTAAAATTGCTCAATGTCGAACAAGATGCTGATATCTTAGAAAAGATTTATCCAAATACAGAGCCAAAAATCAAGCTGAATAACGAAGTAGGAATGGATTGGGTAAGACGCAATTTTGATAATTTCCCAGAAGTGGTAAAACCGGATCTATCTAAAGGTTGAAAAAAGGGAAGAGAATAGGAAAAGCAACAATACTAATAAGCAACCTACCAAAACATCGATTCAGTAAGTTTTTCTCCCCCTACTTTTACACCCAACCAGGAATGGGCGATCGCGAACAAAATTACTAATGGCACTGAAGAAAAATGAACGATTCGCAGTGCTTCCCAGCTACCAAATGCACTTACAATCCAAGGGAATTGAGCGGGTTTATACATTCCTATACCTGTAAACACAGCTAATAACAAAATAGGAATAATACTTGTATAGACGATACGATGCCAAGCGTAAACCAAACGTTGGGAATTTTTGGTTTTCTGTAAAGCTTTGAAATCTTTGGTACTGACGAAACGATGTCGCCATCTGCGGCTAATTAACACGTAAATTCCGTACCATAAAAGATTTAAAGAGAATAGCCACATTGCAGCAAAATGCCAATGTCTACCTCCTGCAAGCCAGCCTCCTAAAGTAAATATTGCAGGAATATGCAAACCCGCACGCCCACCAAAAACCGGATTAGCGTTGTAAATTTGCAATCCGCTAGTAAGCATGATGAACAAACTGACGATATTAACCCAATGAAAAATCTTGGCAGGTATTGCTTGGGTTGGAAACTTCTTTGAACGAGAAGTAGCGATCATAATCGGAAAGTAAGAGTGGCTATTAAGTATAAGTAAGTCTAGGATATCAGATTACTTAGTTATTTATGATTCTGTAAAAAAAAGCGGGTTGAATACCCGCAAAAAATATAATTTTTAACACTACCCATGCATAAAGAATGCATAAATATTTTCTGACTCGAATGCTAATTTCCAGCTAGTTTTCGTTCTTTTGAAGTATCTTTTACTTTGATTCCAAATATCAATGTGTACTTTGTAGTAAGACAGACTTGGGATTAAAGTTTACAGGTAAATCATCGGATTGAACTCAAACCGATCTGCTCTCTAAATAAACTAATTAATCGCTTGTATTGCTCTATTTACGTTTTATCTTGATGATACAGAAGTAAATAATCGAACAATTCAATCCTAATTTTAAGAAAAGCGTCAATTAAAGAGGATTTCAATAAGCGGTTATTAACCTCTTTCTTGCTTGACAAGCTGCCTTTTTTTAGACTCTAATTTACGAAAATCTACTGTTTTTTCAGCAGTATCTTTTGTTTCATTATTATTAACTTGATAATTTTCTTTGAGCAATCTAATGTAAGTACGATAAGGTATATAATCTACCGGATCGTATCCATGAAATCGCAGTATTAAAACGCAAGCCCATGAATACTTCCTGGTGAGAATTGCTTTAACTACTTCTTCAACTTGTTTGTTATTCATTGCCTTCAATTTTGCTCACAGATGATAAAACATACTTTATTGAGTCAAAGGGAACACTTTATAGATAAATTAAATCTTTCTATTACAAAGTTTATATTTGTATCGCAAGAGTATTTCATCATTTTTTAAAATCTTTATACAAAATTCATAATAATTTTGCTGTTTCATATTTTAAATAATCATCAGATGTCTAAGGTATTGTGATTATTCTATTTTTAGACTTATCAAACTTCGTCATCTAGCTAAAGTATTAGATATATTAGACTCGGAAAATTTTAGATATAAATTAATTAAATATGTTTTATTTTTTATACTTTAAGGTTTAGAAATTTACTTAAAAACGCTTAAATGTAATTTTTTTTTCATACCCCTTAAATAAATTAGGATGATTGAAATTATTTATATCTAAATATATTATGGAATAAAGGTGTTGCAATTACTACTTATAAAGAAGATAAATTAAAGAATTAGTCTTATATCCGTTTAATTATTTATAAAACATAAGTCAATATATGACATTGGGGGGTTTAACCCCTTCATTTCATACTAATTTTTTGCTATTAAAATAATTTAAATTATTTTTTACTTTCTAGAAAGCATATTTTTTAACACGATCGCAATTAATCATTTTTGTATGATTTTTAATCGCAATTATGTAGGTTTACGGAATAAATTTGATATTTCCGGCTTTAAATGATTTACGAGAATAATTTGCGAACAAGTATATAACTTTAAACCGTTATTTTTACCGATCGCTTTAATGGTAAATAAAGATTAGAAGACGCATTCTAGATGTGGAGGAGAATACATATAGGATTGTCAAAAATACAGTTATAACTTCTTTCTTGAGGTACCATACTATATCGCTATATACAAATCGGAATTTGCGTGCTATTTTGAAAGTTATCAAAATAATTTATAATACATAAAAATGAGTAACTGATGATGCTATGAGTGTAGATGAATTAGTTCTGTTCCTAAAAACCTATTTTGGAGACAGTTTCAATTCTTTGCAGGAACAAGTATTACGTTGTTGCTGGGAGGGGAAAACCTATACTGACATAGCCGAAGGGGGAAACTATGAAGAAGAAGAAGTAAAAAAAGTTGCTTCGGATTTATGGAAAATATTAAGTGATATTATAAAAAAACCGATCGATAAATTAAATTTTCGCTCTTCATTTGATTTAAATTTGGATAAAACTCAACAGGATTTAGTTAAATATTCGACTGCCGATGGTATTGCAGCTTCAGAATTTCCGAATGGTCCAGTACCAATTGATTCTCAGTTTTACATATCTCGTCCGCCAATTGAAGAGTTAGCATATGCAGAATTAGTGCAGCCCGGTAGCCTTATTTGTATAAAAGCTCCCAAAAAAATGGGCAAAAGTTCCCTCAACTTGCGGATTTTAGATCGTGCGGCAAATATTGGCTATAAAACTGTTAATTTAGACTTCCAGCAAGCAGATAAAGCCATATTTACTAACCTTAATCGCTTTTTACGCTGGTTTTGCAGCAATATTAGCCGAGAATTAGGTAAAGAAGCGCGATTGGACGATTATTGGGATGAAGAGATGGGTATAAAAATTAGTTGCTCTATTTACTTTGAAGCTTATTTACTCTCATCTTTAGAAAGTCCAGTAGTTATAGTTTTGAATGAAATTGATTTGGTATTTGAGCATCCAGAGATTGCTAGCGACTTTCTACCATTATTACGTTCTTGGTACGAACAAGCTAAGCGGGTGGATATTTGGCAAAAACTTCGCGTAGTTTTAACTTATTCTACAGAAATTATTGTTCCTTTAAATTTATCTCAATCTCCATTTAATGTTGGTTTACCTTTGAAATTACCGGCATTTACAAAGGAGCAAGTACAAAATTTAGCGCAACTGTATGGTTTAGATTGGATGGATGGTTGCAACACCGACAAGTTAATGGCAATGGTAGGAGGGCATCCTTATTTAGTCAGATTGGCTTTGTACTATCTTAGACGCAATAAAAACGATCCTGGAAGCCTGGAATTACTGTTGCAACAAGCACCTACACAAACCGGAATTTATAATTCGCATTTAAGACGATATGTGTCGATATTACTTGATGATTTGCAGTTGAAATCAGTTTTTTGCGAATTGATTGCGGCGAATTCTCCTCAGAAGTTGGAAGTTATAGTAGCTTATAAGTTACAAAGCATGGGTTTAATTAAGTTGGATGGAGATAATGCTTCCGTAGCCTGTGAACTATACCGTTTATATTTTCGAGAGCAGCTTTCAAAACTGGAATTACGTTTTGATTCTAATTTAGATCCACTAACTCAATTAATCAACCGCAGTTATTTTGACATTTGCTTACAACGTTTATGGCAGCAGTCAATCAAGGGTGCAGAATTATCATTAATTTTATGCGACATTGATTATTTCAAGTATTACAACAAGAATTATGGCACCACGGCAGGTGATAAGTGTTTGCAGCAAATTGCTAATACTATTTGCGATCGCGTTGATGTTTGGTTAGGTAGCGGCGATCGAAATAGCAAAATAATTGCTCGTTATGCAGCAGACAAATTTGCCGTAGTTGTGCCTGTAAATGAGGCAATAGCATTTAGTATTGCCGAAGATATTAAAGAGAAAATTCAAGCTTTAGCGATCGAGAGCGAGTATCCTGGCATGGGTGGATTACCAGCAGACGTGGTTACAGTTACTGTGGGGGTTGCAAGTACCACACCTCTAGATATAGAACCCGCAACGTTTCTCAAGATTGCGGAATCAGCGCTATATCAAGCCAAGCGAAAGGGGCGCAATTGTGTTGCATTGAGTCAAGGTTGATTGAATTCCGAGATAATAATTGTTTATATAGAAGCTTTTTCAGTAATTTTCCGCTTTTTTACTGAATTTGTGCGATTAAAATAATTCTTTTTTATCGATTTCTCCGTATAAAACCCGTTTTAGCTGTATTAATAACTTGTTATATTTAGTTGCAAACGAAAAGAGACTATTCGTAATTAGGTAATCTCTGCATCTGCCTAGAGTCAATAAAGCATTTACCGCGTAAAACCAATATGTGGCGTTATCTCCATGCTTGAATTATGGAATTTATCTAAATCGCCATCAAGAAAGCATTTTTGTAAGCGTTCAGTTTTTTACTTATAGACGGCTTGTGTAAATAACTTATAGACATAAAAACCTTCCCAACTTAATAATTTCTGATTAAATATGAGATTAAGAATAAAGCGGTGGAGGTATCGTTACCTTCTGTCGTTATTGCTTCCTAGCATTATCGCCTTGGAAGCTATACCTGCGATCGCTAACGAAATAACTAATACAGCGGTGTTTGGAGGTGACAATATCGGCTCTTTCAACACCAACGGTACAACTTTTACAGCCGGAAATGCAGCTTTACAAATAACTAAAACTGCTAATAAAAGCGCTGCCGAGCCTGGAGATACGGTAACTTACCGGGTGGCAATTCGTAATACTGGAGATGTATCGGCGAGCAATTTAACTCTTAACGATACCCTTCCTTTGGGTTTGAAATTAGCGGAAAAATCGGTACAGGCTTCTTTAACTGGTAGTACGACTCAAGTCGCAGTATCGACTACGAAGACGAATAATCGCACGGTTGCAATTAACTATGCCGGTAGCATTCCACCCGAAGCAACTTTAAGTGTGGTTTACGCGGTTACGGTTACACCCGATGGAATGCGGGGAAGCGGTAGAAACTTAGCTGTTGCTACTGCTGGAAATACCAGAAGTAATACTGCAAGCCATTTATTAAGAATTCGTCCGGGTATAGTTTCTGATTGTGCAACTTTAATTGGACGTGTTTTTGTTGATAAAAACTTTGATGGCGAACAACAAGCGGGGGAACCTGGAGTACCCAATGCTGTGATTTTTATGGATGATGGCAACCGCATTCTCACTGATGCTAATGGAATGTATTCTGTTGCTAATGTAATTTCGGGTAATCGTACCGCAACCTTGGATTATACAAGTTTACCGGGCTATATTCAGGCTCCAAATCTTTACAAAATTCAGAAAAATAGTCAATCTCGCTTGGTGCGTTTAGCACCTGGAAGTATGGCGAGAATAAATTTTGCAGTCACTCCAGCTTTTGGAGAACGACGTTGATAATATGAACAATTTAAGTTTAAAAAAGCGAGATTTAATATTAATTGCTTGTGGTGGTGTAACGGTATTACCCACAGTCAGCGTATCGGCACAAAGTGTTAAGGATACAGTAAATGACTCGGATTTATCCGAATTAATCGCAGTAGAAGACGATCGCGAAGCTTTATTTTCACCACCGATTAGTCAACCGGAGTTGAGTCAAGAAGTTATTGCAGAAGGAGCAGGAAGAGAAGAAATTATTATTCAAGCAGACGTAGAAGAGGAAGAAAAGGCAGCAAGGAGCAGGCAGCAGGGAGTAGGGGGAGAAGAAAGTAATATTATTTTTGATAAAGATAAGCAACAAAAACAAAACTCTTCTACTCCTTTATCCGTTGTCAATGAAATCAGTATTATTACTCCTCAAGCTGGCGTAACTAATACTGATACTACGAATATAGCGATTCAGCATCATCCCAGCGCCAAAATCAAGATAACGGTAAACGGGAAGCCGATAGATAAATCTATTAGCAGTTACGTTCATAAAGATGAGGAACAAAAACTTCATACCCGAATCTGGTATAACGTTCCTTTATCTAAGGGTGAAAACACGATTACCGCTCAAGCTCAAGAAGGTAATCCGGTTAGCGTTAAAGTTACTGTTAAAGAACAAAAAGCCAAGATTTCAATTAATCCAGTTGGTGAACCCAGAATTCCGGCTGATGGACGTTCTAATATAGATTTTCAAGGTAGAATTACTGACGAAAAAGGTAATTTAATTAAACAAGATGCGATCGTTACTTTAGGTACTAATGCCGGTAAATTCGTCGGTGCAGATTACAAGCCAGATGCACCCGGTTTCCAGGTTTTAGCTCGTAATGGGCAGTTTTCAGCGACTTTGCAAGCTGATAATCAAGCTCAAAGTGTAAAAATCAGCGCCCTCTTGGAAAGTTTGGCGCAAAGAACATCTCCGCGCCAACTTTCCGCCACTATCTACGGTAAAAAGACTTCTCCCAATCTCTATTTAGGAGCAGTAACATATGTTGAATTCGTTACTAATTTACGCCCTTCTCTAGCTACGGGAGTTGTAAATTTGCGGATTGGAGCGGGTGGTAGTGACTACTACGGTAGTTTCCGCGATTTTGTTAACCCAGAAATTGATAAAGATACAACTGTAGATTTGGATGCAGCAGTTTTCGCTACAGGAAAAGTCGGAGAATGGTTATTTACTGGAGCCTATAACAGCGATCGCCCTTTGAATCAAGATTGTAACGGCGACAATCGGCTTTTCGGTGGAATTCAATCTTGTGAAAAACAATATCCCGTTTACGGCGATGATTCAACAGTTACTAATACTGCTCCTTCTATAGATAGCGTTTATGCTCGCATCGAACGTACTCCCGATATCAATGGAGCAGAATCCGATTATTTCATGTGGGGTGACTACAATACTCAAGAATTTGCCCGACAATCTCAACTTTATACTGCTACCACCAGACAGCTACACGGTTTTAAAGGAAATTTTAATCTCGGTAACTTACAGCTAACTGGATTATTTGCTAATAATATCGAAGGTTTTCAACGAGATACCATAACCCCCAACGGAACTAGCGGTTACTACTTCGTTTCTCGTCGTTTGGTAATTCCGGGTAGTGAAAGCGTTTTTATCGAAACAGAAGAAATTAATCGTCCCGGTACGGTAGTCAAACGCCAGCCTTTGTATCGCGGTGCAGATTATGAAATCGATTACGACAGAGGAACAATTCTATTTCGTCGTCCGATTCAAGCTACCGAATTAAACCCTTTAGAAGCAACTTTAGTAAATCGAATTGTAGTTACTTATCAAAACGAAAGCGGCGAAGATAGTCAACTTTATGGCGGTAGACTGCAATACAACTTGAGAAGCGGCGATGCAAATAAAACAGCATTTTTGGGAGGTAGTTATTTAAAAGAAGAGCAAGGAGCGCAAGACTTTGAACTTTACGGAGTTGATTTCTACGCGCCCTTTGCATCCGGTTTTATTGTCGGTGAATATGCGCGATCGCAACACAATACTCTTAATTTTGGCGATGTCGGTGGTTCTGCTTATCGTGTAGAAGCGAATAGTAACATTGGTGACTTTCAAGGACAAGCTTATTATCGTTCGGCGACAGAAAACTTTGCCAATAACGCTACCTGGAGTTTTGCGCCGGGACAAACCCGTTATGGTGCGGATGTAGCCGCTAAAGTTACCGATACAACTAGTCTTCAGGTGGGTTACGATCGCGAAGAAAATTTCGGTATTGCTCCAGCGGAACAAACCCAATTTTTTGACTTATTTAACCCTCAGCCACTACCGACACCGGGAAGTCAAATTGATAACACCCTAACTACAGTTAAAGCAGGTATTCAGCAAAAAATCGGCGAGTCAGATGTAAAACTTGAGTACGTTAATCGTTCCCGCGAAGATAGAGTAAACAACCTGTTTGAGGGCACCGCCAGTCAATTAGTATCCAGTCTTAACGTTCCCATCACCGAGTCTCTAGATTTTCGCGCTCAAAACGAACTTAACTTAAACAACAGCAATGATAGCGATCCTCTTTATCCCAACCGTACCACCCTCGGTTTAGATTGGGCGCTGTACCCCGGCGTAACAATGCGTTTAGCGCATCAATTCTTTGATGGCGGCTTGTTGAAAGGCAACAGCATTACTAATTTAGATACCCTTGTCGAACATAAATTTACAGAAGATACCACCATCAACGGACGCTACTCGATTCTCTCAGGCATCGACGGCATGAACGATCGAGGTTCGATCGGGTTAAATCATCGCATTCGCGTTGCACCTGGATTCAAAGTAGATTTAGGTTACGAGCGGGTATTTAAAGATATTTTCAGCAGCACTGCCACAGGTGTCAGATTTGCTCAACCCTATGCAACCGGACAAAGTGCTTCTTCCTTGGGTTTATTCGAGGGAAATACCTACAGCATCGGCATGGCATACACCGATAATCCCAACTTCAACGCCAACGCCCGCTTTGAATATCGGGATGGCGATCGCGGTAACAATACAGTAATTACCGCTGGGGCTGCGGGTAAAATTTTGCCAGCATTGACAGCAGCAGTACGGTACAAACAAGCCGGTGGAGCAAATCAACTATTGGAAGGATTAGCAGATACAGCCAACTTGCGCGTCGGTTTGGCATATCGCGATCTCAACAGCGATAAATTCAACGGTTTACTCAAATATGAATATCGCCAAAATCCTTCCACAACCCCCGATACCTTGTTATTTGGGAGCGGAAACGGTGCGATCGACCATCTTTTCTCAGCAGAAGCAATTTATGCACCCAGTTGGCGATGGGAACTATACGGTAAATATGCCTTCCGTAACAGCAATAATTATTTAGCTAATAATTTTACTAGCAACAGCAGCGTTAACCTAGCGCAACTACGGGCAAACTATCAATTAGGCTACCGCACCGATTTAGCAGTAGAAGGACGTTGGATCGGTCAACCCACACAGGATTACAGCGAATTTGGCGTAGCCGTAGAAGCTGGATATTATCTCACACCCGATTTCCGCGTTGGTGTCGGTTACGCCTTCGGTAGCGCCGACGATCGCGACTTTACAGGTTATCGCTCTGCGGGAGGCCCTTATCTCAACGTCAGCCTTAAGGTAAACGAACTATTTGGTGGTTTCGGCAGACAAAAAGTAGCACCACCACAGCAGCAAGAATCTTTAACAGGTCAAAGGTGAGAGGTTAAAGGTCTGCATATTAGGAGTTAAGAGTGAGGAGTTAAGAGTTAGAAGTTGAGTTATTAATCTCCTTGTCTCCCCATCTCCCCAAAGGTTACTGAGCTTGTCGAAGTACTCCCCATCTCCCCATCTCCCCCTCTACCCCCTCTCCCCCCTCTTCCCCCTCTACCCCCTCTCCCCCTCTTCCCCCTCTTCCCCCTCTCTAATCATGACATCATCGTTTAAATCTAAATTAATTCGTAGTTTCGTCTTATTACTTACCACCTGTAGCCATCAAATACTGTTGCTGGGTGAAGCGAATTTTTCCCAAGTTAGGGCACAGGTTGCACCACGACTATGCGCCGCTCCTGGTAAAGATGGAGTGGGAAATAATATCAATGGCGTTATTAATACTTATTATCCCGGTGCGGCAAATGTGAATGCTGGTGCGACTTCCATCCCCGTAGGAACTTCTACAGGAGTATTAACACCAATTCAACCCGGTGACTTACTGCTGGTTATTCAAATGCAGGGAGCGGATATTGATTCGAGTAATACTAATGCTTATGGAGATGGTAATGGTGGAGATGTTAAAGATAATGTCCCTATAGATAATGATGGAAACCGAGTATACACCGAACTCTATGAAGAACCTCCAGCGACTGGTGCTAGCGGTAATCTGAATAGCGCTAACTTTACGGCTGGTAATTATGAATACGTTGTTGCTACGGGAGCCGTTGGTGGTTCGGTGACAATTCAAGGCGCGGGTGCGGGAGGAGGATTAATTAATTCCTACAGCAATGCTCCTTTCGGTACTCAAGGACAAAGGACTTATCAGGTAGTTCGCGTACCGCAATATATTAGCGCTACCATTACTTCTGGACTAACTGCAAGTCGTTGGAATGGTTCGACTGGTGGTGTTTTAGTTTATGATGTTGCCGATAACTTAAACTTAGCTGGCGCAACTGTAGATGTTACCGGCAAAGGTTTTCGTGGTGGTGGCGGACGAAAGCTTGAAGGAGAAAAGAGTTCTCCTGAACCAGATTTATTTGAAACTGATTACAGGAGTTTATCAACTTTTGATACTAACGGTTCTAAAGGTGAAGGTACCGCTGGTACGCCAAAATACATATTTAATTCCACAAATAATACTGTAGAAAATACTGGTGTGGAAGGATATCCCAACGGTTCATTAGGTCGCGGCGCACCCGGAAACGCTGGTGGTGGCGGTACGGACGGCGATCCACTCGGAAAGTATAGATTTCCTAACGGTGAAAATTCCGGCGGTGGCGGCGGCGGTAACGGTGGTGCTGGTGGTTTGGGGGGTAGAACTTATGATTCAGAGTTATATGTTGGTGGTTTTGGGGGTGCAGGCTTTCCCTCAACAAGCGATCGCTTAGCACTAGGAGGTGGCGGCGGTGCGGGAACAACTAACGACGGTTCTACAAGTCCTTTTAAAGAGGATGATACTAATGGTGAGGCAAGTAGCGGTGCTGCGGGTGGCGGCATGGCATTTATTCGTACTGGAAGCGTTAGTGGTAGCGGTACTATCAGTGCAAACGGCGCGAATGCTTTGAATATCGGCAGGGATGGAGCTGGTGGTGGTGGTGCTGGTGGTAGCGTAGTTGTATCTGCTCTCAATAATAATCTTACAGGTCTTGCGGTAACTGCTAACGGTGGTAAAGGTGGGGATGCAGTCGCCACTAATTCTCACGGTCCTGGTGGTGGTGGTGGTGGTGGTGTTATCTTCACTAGTTCCGGTGCAGCAGTTAGTGCAGTTGGCGGTGCATCGGGTCTTACAAACAACCCTGCCAAACCTTTTGGTGCAACTCCTGGTAGCAACGGTACTACTTCCAATATCACTAATATTAATGGCGTTAAATCTGGTGCGGAATGTCTGTTACCACAATTAACTATTACTAAAACTACTTCTACTCCCGGTCCAATTATCAAGCCGGGGAAAGCCACCTATACTATTACAGTTGCCAACGCTGCAAATTTATCTACGGCAACTAACGTTAATATATCCGACACTTTACCCAGCGGTTTCACTTATGATGCTTCCGTCAATCCTACGATCGCTTTAACCGGAGGTTCAACCCAAGTCAATACTACCAATCCAGCTGATGGCGAAACCGTCCCCAATTTTGGTAGTTTCAATATTCCTGGTGGTGGTAGCGTTGCAATTACTTTTACTACTAATATCGATGAAAACGTTCCCGACGGCGAATATAACAACCCAGCTACCGCTACTTATCTTGATAATAGTAGCCTTACACCAGAAGACATAAAAAGCGTAAATTACGACCCTGCAACAGTTGGGGAGGAAGTAATAGTAGGTTCAACGACTCCCCCAGATCCAGAACCTCCCATTGAACCAGAACCTCCTATTGAACCAGAACCTCCTATTGAACCAGAACCTCCCATTGAACCAGAACCTATAGAACGTTTGCGGGGGCTAAAAAGAATTACCAACGTATTTAGAAACGGGATTGCGATCGGCGGCATTAACTTTAATTCTTTTATCGATGATCCCAACGATCCTATCGATAATTTACCGGGTTGGTTTCAACTTTCACCAGTAGGAGTATTTGATATTAGTCCGCAATTACCCTTGCAAAAAGGTGACGAAGTTGAATACACCATGTATTTTCTTGCCGACGGTAATCGACCAGTAGAAAACGTCAGGTTTTGCGATCCTATACCCAACGGAACTACTTTTGTTTCAGATAGTTTTGGTTCCAGTAGCGGTATTTCTGTAAATTTATCAAATACAGTTACAGCCAATACGAATAATGCTGATGGCGATAATGGTAGCTTTTTCGCTCCTGGAACTCAGCTTCCCGCAAATAACTTCTGTCCCAATCCAGATAATCCCACGGGTGCGGTAATTGGGAATCTCGGTACTATTAATCATACCCTTGGTACCAACTTTGGTTTTATTCGGTTTCGAGTCAAAGTTGAATGAATCACTAAAGATAATTACCGATAAGATAAAAAATCTTACTAGTGGTCGATTTCATTAATTCTGACGGGTAATAAGGTTCGTAGTAAGCGCTTCAGCGCTCCGGATTTAGGGAACCGATGCCCTTACTACAAACCTGTAGCAACGTCTTTTTTTTAATGACGGGATTTAAATCTGATTATTTTTATCGAATTTGGGAAAACTAAATTTGTTCGCTTAGTATTTAGCTTCAGCAGACTACCGTGCAAATTTTATCGAAAGTATCTCAGAGTTTAAGAAATATCTGTAGCGATCGCATCTTGCTGCCTTATTTAATGAAAATGTTGCAAGGCGATCGCATTCTTAATTTGTTCGTAAGAATCAAAACACCTCGATTGTTTACAACTCAGATAAAATTACTATATTTATTACTAATACCTATTACTGCTTGTCAATCAGCAAAATCGAATCATACTTTAAAACCGCTACCGCAAGACTCATTAATCCAAGTTTATTTTAATCATTCTCAAACTTCGGAATATCGAGAACCTTATCGCCAAAAAATGCGTAAAGGTGATAATTTAGAACAAATAATTATCGATGCAATTTCTCAAGCCGAATCGACAATAGATGTCGCAGTACAAGAATTACGCTTGCCTTTAGTTGCACAAGAATTGGTTAAAAAACATCAAGCGGGAGTAAAAATAAGAGTAATTCTAGAAAATAACTATAGTCGTCCTTGGAGCGATCTGACACCGCAGGAATTAACTCAATTAACAGAAAGAGAAAAGAAACGATATCAAGAGTTTAAAACATTTGCAGATACTGACGAAAACGGTAAACTGTCTCAACAAGAGATCGATCGTCGAGATGCTTTAAAAATAATCCGCAATACCAAAATACCTTTAATTGATGATACCGCCGATGGTTCAAAAGGTAGCGGTTTGATGCATCATAAATTTATGGTTATCGATCGCCGCTTTGTAATTGTAACTTCCGCAAACTTTACATTATCGGGGATTCACGGCGATTATAGTAATTACGATAGTTTGGGTAATGTAAATAATTTAATTAAAATCGATAGTGTTGACTTAGCCGATATCTTTACAAAAGAGTTTAACATCATGTGGGGTGATGGAGTTGGAGGTAAATTTGATAGTAAATTTGGATTGCAAAAACCAAATCGTGATTTTGAGCAAGTTAATTTAGTAAATAGCAAAGTTACGCTAAGCTTTTCTCCCACTTCTCCAACCTTACCTTGGATTGAAAGCAGTAACGGGTTGATTGGTAAAACATTAAATTCAGCAGTTGATTCTATTGATTCAGCATTATTTGTATTTTCAGCACAGCGTTTGAGCAATATTTTAGAAACACGTCACGCAGAAAACGTGAAAATTAGAACTTTATTAGAGCCAAATTTTGCTTATCGTTTTTATAGCGAAGGTTTAGATATGATGGGTGTTGCTTTGAGCAATAAATGTAAATACGAACTTAATAACCAACCTTGGCGAAATCCTATTAAATCTGTTGGCGTACCTTTATTAACCAGCGGCGATTTACTACATCATAAATACGCCGTTATCGATCGCAAGACAGTTATTACTGGTTCCCATAATTGGACGGAAGCCGCAAATAAGAACAACGATGAGACTGTTTTAGTAATTGAAAATCCTCAAGTCGCCGCTCATTATATAAGAGAATTTGAAAGACTTTATAAAAATGCTGAATTTGGCATACCTCTAAGAATTGAAAAGAAGGTTAAACAGCAAGAAAAAGAATGTCAGGAAATCAAAGCTCCATCAACCTTTACAGAAAAAGTAATTACTAAAATTAATTTAAATACAGCTACCGAAGAAGAATTAGTCACGCTTCCTGGGGTTGGGAAGAAATTAGCAAAACGGATCGTTCAAGCGCGTCAAGAAAAACGTTTTGATTCCTTAGAAGATTTAGAAAGAGTTCCCGGTATTGGAAAGAAAATGCGGGTGAAGTTGCAAGAAAGAGTTAGTTTATGAATATGGCGATCGCAATCTACGGAATTATTTTTTAGTTAGCAAATAAGTCAAGTTTTGTTAAATATTCTAACTATTTGTTAATTTCTCAAATTTGCATCGGCACGTCCTAATAGATTATACATAACTTTTTTCTTTTTTCAAAACAACCTTTTTATACATACCCTCAAACAACGTAATTGCGTAACGTTAATAACAAATTATTTTATTAATAATGAGAAAATTCTCAATAAACATAGTTTTTGTTATTTTTTGTTGCTAATTACTGAAAAATATAGTGCGCCGCTGTGATATTTATTGCAGATGCTTAAGTAATATAAGTGTTTAGAATAACTTAAAAAATTTCAAATCAGTATTTTTATTGAGGAAAATCCGATATTTTATGAGTTGGAGTTGTATCAGGCTGTAAAAAAAATAATCTTCGTAGTCAACCCTATTACTAGTACCGCACTGCGTAAATAAAATACCCATTAATCTTTAGAAGTCGGGTTTTTGTAAAATTGTAAGTATATTACGGACACGTATTCTAAAAACCCGACTTCTTAATAATGTCCGTCGAACTCTTAAACTATATGGGTACCTTACTTACGCCAACCTGTATTAGACTTTTCAAAAGAGAGAATGCAGGGAAGAAAGATAAATGCAGTTATTAGCCAGCAGTGAACATCATTACTAACCAATAATTTCAGTGATATTCAGTTTTCATATATCCTAAGCAAAGTGCTATATAAATAACCCGGTTTCTTCAAGAAGTCGGGATTTTTTCGTAGATAAACAGGTATAGCAATCCTGCATAAATTGTAATAAATTGAGATGTTGAGATAAATTTATTAAAGAATTAACTGATTTAACACAAAAGCTAAAGCTGCACTTCCCAAAGGAACAGTTAGATTATCAATGCCAAGAAAAGAAATAGCTTCTAAACCAGTAGCAACTACAGCTACAACTGCTGATATTAGCCAGGTTTCCCAAGAATTACCTTGGACGCTCAATAAAATCAAAGCACTAACAATAAAACTAACTACAGTCATAGTTAGAGAGCCTTCTAAACTTTTCTGCCCTCCCAACACATTGTATTTATGCTTACCAAAACGCTGACCAATAAGCGCTGCGAAACCATCTCCCCACGCCATGATTAATATTCCCAATGCAGCGTAATAGGGTTGTTTCAAATACCAAAACCAAGCGACTAAAACGCCAATACTCACAGCATAGAAAAAAGTCCCAAAACTTTTGCGCCCGACACTATTTATACCGGGAATTAGAGGAAATCGGTAGGACAATAAAGTAAATACGGCAGCTAAAATCGAAGCTGTAATGCCTATACTTGCAGGAATATCTAGCCACCAAGCAAGTAGAATCACATTACCAGTTCCTATGTGAACTATCTTGCGGACGATTTCCGAATCACTTTTAACAAAACGGCTGACTCCTCCCGCACTCAGAAGAATCAGCGACACCCAGATTCCAACGGCTACAATTTGCAGCCATAAAGGCGGAATCGAATCTATTACAGTAAATGAACTCAACTTAAATGTAATTAATATAGAAATTTTCTCCCTTGTTACCAATTTATAGGATCTTTGCTGCTGTATGAAACTATTATTTATTTGGTTTATTCGCTTCTACCGAATGTTTATCTCACCCCTGTTTCCTCCAAGTTGCCGCTTTCAACCCACTTGTTCGATGTACGCCATGCAAGCGATCGAACGTTTCGGAGTGTTACGCGGTTCTTGGATGGGTATTCGGCGTATTTGCCGCTGTCATCCATTTCATCCCGGTGGTTACGATCCAGTTCCGGAGGAGGAGGGGAGATGAGGGGATGGGGAGATGGGGAGATGGGGGGATGGGGAGATGGGGAGATGGGGGGATGGGGGGAATTTTAACCTTTGACCTTTGACCTTTAACCTTTAACCTTTGACCTTTAACTTACAATCCAAAATCCAAAATCCAAAATCTAAAATACATAAATGCGACCTTATCATAATATCGAAATTGTTGAATGTGGCGAAGCTGTAATAGAAATTCCTCTGAAAGATTTTGCGGTGGAATCTCCTCACCCTTATGAAAAATTAGGCGCACCTTATGGTGAACATTCTCCTTATTTTCTCCGTGAAAGTGTTGTTAATTATTTGATAAAGGCTCAAACATATTTACAACAATTGCGCCCCGATTGGCGGATTCAAATTTTTGATGCTTATCGCCCTGTAGCGGTACAAAACTTCATGGTTAGCTACACTTTTTCTGAAGCTGTAGGGGAAAAGGGATTAATTGAATCAAGTTTATCGGAAGTACAAAAGCAGAGTATTTGGGAGGAAGTTTACAAAATTTGGGCTGAACCAAGTTTGGATGAAAAAACACCTCCTCCTCATTCTACTGGTGGTGCGGTGGATGTAACTTTGGTTGATGAAATGGGACAAATAGTAAATATGGGTTCCCCAATTGATGAACTTTCCGAGCGATCGCTTCCCGATTACTACGCCGATATTCAAGTTGAATTTGCACCGCGCTATCATGCTAACCGTTTGCTATTAAAAGATGTGATGGAAAAGGCTGGGTTTACACGCAACCCTAGAGAATGGTGGCATTTTTCATTTGGCGATCAAATGTGGGCTTGGTTAAATAATCAAGCGAATTCAGATAACAAATGTATAGCTTGTTATGGAAGGTTGTTTTAGTTTTGGTTTGTAGTAACCGATTTATCGCTAATATTAGAGGACTAAAGTCCTTACTACAAACCACCCTAAAAATATCAACTTTTTGATAAACGTTTCACTTTTTCACCACCTAACATCCTATCTACTTCTAGAAGTATTTCAGGAATTTTATCGGCGTGGGGACTATTTTGCAGACACGATCGCAAGTCTAATTTATCGATTTGATTGGCTTGATTGCCGGGAAACCAATCTCCACCGCTTCCTAAAAGGTTGTAGCGCATTTTAGCGTATTCTTCCATGTCGTAAGCAACGGCTAAGTTTCGCAACCACAAAACCATTGGAATATTTACGTTTCCTGGCGTTTCTTCCTGCTTTGGTAAGCCGATGTGCCAAGTTTTCGCCCAGTCTTCTCCTAAAGTGGCGATCGCTTCTTGTTCTAGTTTTGTTAAAATTGGCGGTAATATTTCTGAAGCTTTATCTAATAAATCTAAGGTTTTAAGATGTTCGTCAAAATCGCTTGGTTTCGCCGCACCCAATGATAAAGTATGTACTTGGGGATGGCTCAGACAAAATAAGTCATTAAATACCATCGGCGATAAAGGAGCGCAAAGTTTAACTAACTTCTCTGGTGGATCGTAAAGTCTACCGCCTTTATCGGAAGGGCTAATTATAAACACTCCCATATCGTGACGGGTAGCGGCTTCTATTGCAGCCCAATTATTTTGATTAATATAATACCAATGCAGGTTGACATAATCGAATTTATCGGTATTAATTGCTTCGACAATAATATCAGTTGGTCCGTGAGTAGAAAAGCCGATAAATTTAATTTTCCCTTGGGCTTGATATTTTCTGACAATATCTAAACAACCACCGGGACGAATTGTATTTTCTAAAGTTTCGGCATTGTTAATACCGTGAATTCCTAATAAATCAATATAATCTAAACGCAGCTTATCAAAAGATTCTTCTAGAGTTTTTTCAAATTGTTTTGCATCTGCCTTTGGGTTTATTTTAGTTTGTATTATTAATTTATCGCGAGGAAATTTCGGTAAGATTTTTCCTAACTGTACCTCGGAAGTACCGTAGCCGCGAGCGGTTTCAATATGATTGATACCGATTTCTAAAGATTTCTTAATTGTTGCTTCCAGATTTTCCTGGTTTTTGCGGGGAATCATCCTCTGGGGGACATCTTGCCATTTATACTGATATCGCATTCCACCGCAGGAGAAAACGGGCATTTGTAATTCGGTACGTCCAAATCTTCTGTAGAGCATTGGGGAAATTAGAATTTAAGAATAAAGTCTTAGCTAAAGTTAATAATAACTAGTATAGATGGGGATTTACGTGTAGGAAATCCATCTGAAAATGCAATTCCCAGGGATACCTGGCGCTTTGTTACCGCTGCTACACAAGCAAAACCCCTCCGGGTTCACTAGTTTGGCGGGACGGAAACCGACACCGCCAACTAGATTCACCGCCTGCGCGGGTTTATTATGGTTTCCAGTATCGGTTCCTTAAAACTATATTTTGGTAAAACTATTCATAGTTTTTTCTGCTTTAACTTAATGCTTTAGCATAACAAGTACTAAAGAACCATTATTAATAAAATAAACTATAAATACTATTTCCGAAAAGTTTAATTCAGCAAAATTATGTAGATAAATTCTGTATCTTTTACCGTAATTATGCGTAGAGACAATATTAAATCTGACTTTATAATTAACAAGATAGTTAAACAAAAGCGTATTTAAATTCTATGCTAAACCCAATAAAAAAAATCATATTATTTATTCTCATATTCTGTTTTACACTTAATCCTACAAGTGTTTTTGCAGCGCCAATGCAAAATACAGATTATATTCTTCCCAAGTGTAAAGAAATTAGTCAGCCACAACTGCGGGTAGATTTAAACCGTATTTTAGAAGAGTTTATTGCTGACGAAACAACCATTAACTTCGGAGAAATTGTAAATCGACAATGGCTTAGTTTGAATGTTGATTCAGCGATGGATTCTGAAATTGATAAAGCTGTGGATGCAATTTCGGAGAATACTAATTTAATCAATAAATTTAAAAGTAGCTGGTCATCTTCTAAAACAGAAGAGTTAACTAATCAAGTAACAGAAATTGCATTTAACTCACCAGCGTTAAAAAGCAAATTTAATCAAGTATCCCAAAACGTAGCTTCAGAAATCTCAGATAAATTGGAGCTTGCGTCTGCAAATTCCTCATCTTATGCTATCGATTGTCTGCAAAAGTTTGTAAATAAACAATATTCGCAGACATTTGTCGATATCTTCAGTCAAAAAATTAATGCCTCAGTACCAGATTCACAAGAATCTAATGCTTCTTTAGAACCCAACACCAATTTTATTAATCGTCATAAATTTGGATTTGCAGGAGGTACAGTTCTTGCTTTAAGCATCACAGGCAGAAGAATTGCTAAAACAATTGGTACTAGAATCTTTTCACAAATCGGTGAAAGAATTTTAGGACGTATCGGAAGTGCTGTTATTCCATTTGTTGGTGAAACAGTTGGTGCTTTGATGATAGCTAATGATATTTATCAAAGTCTGGATGGAGCCTTACCAGAAATTAAGAAATCTCTCAAATCACCAGAAGTAAAGCAAATCTTTAAAGAAAAAATTACCAATACAGTTGAAGAACAGATTCGCGCTGAATCTCCCCAAATTGCAAGGGAATTATCTAATGATATTTATGCAAAATGGCTAGATTTCCAAAAAGATTATCGTGAAACCCTGAGTTTAGCAGAAGAATTACCATAGTTTAAATCAATTCTTGCTAAAACAACAGATTTATCTAAAATATCCTTGCTGTTAGATACTACTTTAAATAGTACAGGTCGCAGTCAACTGGTAACATCTATTCAAGACGGTAGATTTGAACAAGCGCTTTCTTTACCAGAAATTAGTTACAAAATCCTCGAAAATACTCACAGCTTACCCAGAATGGTAGAGTGGGCAAATTTAGCGGGTAATCAAATAAAAGATGTAGTTGAACTGGAGATTTATAAAAATTTATCTCCTCAAGATTTAGATCGTCAACTAGTCATAGAGATTATATCCCTTTAAGATAGTATGGCGATCGCCAAAATTTCGTTATTAGATATTGACTCTATCCGCAATTTATTAACCATATCCAAACATAATTTGTTGTCTTTGGCTGATAAATTGACAGCAAATGATTTGCAAAACTTAGCCGGTTACTTGAGAGAATTAAAGCAACCCCAGATTAATCAACTGGTAAAGTTTTTGCTGAATAGCAATCCTTCAATAGTCAATAATTCGGATGTTATGACTGATATCATTAACAGCAGTAATATGAATGCTGCAATTAAATTCTGGGAAACGCCGAAGAATCAAACTTCAATTTTTAATGCAATGTTGAAGGTGTTCGTAGGTAGTATTTCCTGGCAGTTATTTACGAATAAGTATGGTACCCCTGTAGCTTTACTAATCATAATTATTTCCCTGCTTGCGGTATTAGCAATTCTGCTTTACCAACAATTCCGAAAATATTTCAAACCCAAAAATACTGAGGTAAATACATGAAAAACTTAATTAGCTTAGATTCTCTAGATTCTTTACAGAAACCTGAAATTGAGATTGGTGAATTATTGACTGTTGTTGTTGTTAGAGCAGCTAATGTTGTTAATGATGTTCGGGAAAACATTCGCAATTTAACAGGTGGAAGAATGAAACATTACGAAAAGTTGATTGAACAGGCAGTAAATACCGCATTAGAAGATTTAGAGAAAAAAGCACTTGAACGTGGCTACGATGGAGCGATTGGCGTAAAAATTTCTAATCCAATGGTAGTTAATGGTGGTGTAGAGGTGGTTGTTTACGGAAATGGATTTAAGAAAAATAATCGATAATTTGATAGTAAAGTTATATTCTGCACTTTACAATTCAACTCTCAAACAATCAGCTATTTATTTACCATATTGCTAGTCTATTTAATTCACATCTTGCACCATGAGCAACAAGCCCTCAAACCCGCCTTGAAATCAATTTCAAGGAACCAATAACAAAGTACGTTGAAAATGTACTAAAAGCCTTATTCAGTCTGATTTATCAGACTTTGTATATGAGCCTGGGAATTTATTCCAAGGCGGTTAAGTAAGTCGGCACAAATAAACCGAATCATGTAACAGGATGTAAACAATTATCAAGCCCTTGCGATTGCTTCGTTTCACTCCGTTCCACTCGCAATGACATACCTTGTTTTTTTTAACGCCGACTTACTTATTGCAACTGGTGCAAGATGTAAGTTTTAATAAACTTAAGCTATGAGCCTGGGAATTGCATCCCCAGGCAAGTGAAATTTATAACAACCAACTAACAATTAAAAACCAACAATTCTACATTTCCCTAACAACAGGCTTATTATCTTTTACTTCGCCAATTAAAACTTTATCTACACAATTAACGAAGATACCGTTTTCTAAAACACCAGGAATATTATTAAGTGTTTTTTCTAAGTTTTCTGGGTCGGTAATGTTATCAAATGTGACATCAACTACCATGTTACCTTGATCGGTAATTACAGGTCCCGCTTTTTTTACACCCATGCGTATTTCTGGTTTACCGCCGAGTTTAGTAATTGCTTGCATTGCGGGGGTAATTGCCATTGGGATGATTTCTACGGGAACCGCGAAAGTTTCACCCAGACGACTGACTAATTTGCCGCTATCGACAACTACGATAAATTGATTGGCGAGATAATCTACAACTTTTTCGCGGGTATGGGCAGCACCACCACCTTTGATCAGGTTTTTGGAGGGATCTACTTCATCTGCACCATCGATCGCAATATCAATATGGTCGATCGCGTCTAAGGTGGTTAGAGGTACGCCATATTGCTTGGCTAAAACTTCCGATTGAAAAGATGTGGGGATACCAACGATATCTTTTAACTCGCCAGATTTGATGCGATCGCCAAGAAATTGAATCGTGTAAGCGGTGGTTGAACCCGTTCCCAATCCGACTATGGAACCGGATTTAACTAAATTTGCGGCTGCTTTACCGACTTCTTGCTTCATCAACTTTACAGGATCTGATGTTGCGGTCATTCCCGAAACTCCTTTAATAAACTTTAATAAAAAGCCTTCCAATAAATCCATAGTATCGGTGAAGGGGCTTGATTTGATAGCTTCTATTCGCAATCTTGATATTTAATTTGAGGAATATTACTTAAATTCAGAAACTACTGAGTTACCCTTTTTGTCAGTTAAAATTGGAAACATTTTCAGATTTTCAGAAAACTATAATCATGGGCAAATTTATCGCTACGCTTTCATTAATCTTTTTGATACCAGGCTTTTCCATCGCTGCTTATGCTCAAAACACGGAACAGCCTAGTTTGGTAAACATGGAAGAGCAAAAGCAATTGCCACTACCCGATTTTAATAACGTAGAACAACCGCAAATACCACAATCTTCTCAGGCGATCGAACGAGTAGTAACGGCGAAATTAATGACTAACTACTCCGATGGCAACTTTCACCCCGAAAGATTGTTGAGTCGCGCTCAATTAGCCACAATTATGGTCAAAACTTTTGGACTGGATAAAAGAAATCTTCCAGCACAAGACGTACAAGTAGCTGATGTTCCTTCTTCCCATTGGGCATACAAAGATATTCAAACGGTTTTGAAAACAAAGATCATGAAAGGCTATCGCGGAAATTTGTTCTTCCCCAACCAAAGAGTTACCAGAGCCGAAGGTTTGGCGATATTTGGTCAAGCTTACGGTGTGTTTCAGTTTTCCGATGATACGGTAGCTGACATACTTTCCCCATATTCAGATGTAGAATCGATTCCGAATTGGGCAAAAAAGGCGATCGCTACAGTTGTAGCTGAAGGATTTGTTGACGAATCCGCGCAAAATCAACTTTCTCCCCTTAAACCCATGACTCGTGGGGATATGGCTAATGTGCTGAGTCAATATTTGTCAAGACAGCAGGCACAACCGGATACACCAGTAGTTCCCGGAGGCTCGGTAAATCCGCAACCGGGATTATGACCGATAATCGTAAAAACTCTTAAGTTCCACACTCGCGACTAAGTATACGTCGTCCATTCTCCAAAGTGTACATCCCTGTTGGTTCGACAACAGGATCGCCCATTTTCCAGCGACGACGAGGTTTTGTGGAAGATGTAGTGTTATTTGGTACGGATTGTACTCCAATTGCTGAGTATTTTGAAGGAACTGGATCGCCCGGACTATAGGGAAAACCTTGACTACCAATAATATAATAAGTACCGTTTCTTTTGTTATTTCTGGCTACGCAGCTACTGGCAATCAAAGCTTCGGAACTAATTTGATTCTGTGGTAATTGTGTGAAGCTGTTTTGCAAAAAGCCGGGATCTGTTTGACCAGTTATGGTTCCAGAACTAATGCTACCACTCGCATCAACATCTACACGTTCGTTACCTTCTAATTGATTTAACTCCTGTGCTGTAAGAGGTTCAGCATTTTGTGGTCTGGAAGAAAAGAGCGGCTCACTAAAAAAAGCACGGGTATTAAAGATAATATTACCTCCCCTTCCTTCTGCTGCAAATGCGAGAATATCGCTGTCTTCTAAAGCGACTATGGCATTGGCATTAAGGGTGATATTACCACCACTACCTTGTGTTGAATCAAGTGTTGTACTAATATCGCTGTCGTTGCGGAGAATGATATTTTTGCCTGTGATATCAATGTTACCTCCGCTGGTTCGTTCTGATGAGGTAATAACTTGTCCGTTGTCGGCGTTGAAATTATTTTTTACCTTGATTTCGATATTGCCTGCAATACCCGAATCTGACCTACTTCGGGCTACGATTATACCATCATTTTTGAGTTGTAAGGTATCAGTATTAACGGTTAAATTTCCCCCGTTTCCTTTACCAAGGGTACTGGCGCTAAGTTGGGCACCATTGAGAACTTCAAGGGAACCAGTAGTGGTTATTGACACACCCCCCGCTGTGCCTTCTGCTCCACGAAGTACTCGGCTGTATGCCCCACTTGGAAATCTATCGTTACCTTCCCCATCAAATTTAACTAAATCATTGGCAGTAATCTCAACAGTGCCAGCATTTCCTTTTCCAAAGGTACTGGCACTAAGTAAAGCACCATTGGTAACTTCAAGGGAACCAGTGGTAATTGACACACCCCCTGCATCGCCTTCTGCTCCACTAAATACTCGGCTGTATGCCCCACTGTCACGTCTATCACGAGTTTCGCTATCAAATTTGACCAAATCAGTCGCATGAATCTTAACACTACCTGCATTTCCTTTTCCAAAGGTACTGGCAGCCACTTCGGCACCATTAGTAACCTCAAGGGAGCCAGTGGTAATCGATACACCCCCTGCATCGCCTTCTGCTCCACTAAGTACTTGACTAAATGCCCCACCAATCTTTCCCTGGTTAGTTTCGCCATCAATTTTGACCAAATCATCGGCTTCAATGGTGACATTGCCTGCATTTCCTTTTCCAACGGTGGTGGCATCAACTACGGCACCATTGAGAACCTCAAGGGAGCCAGTGGTTATTGACACACCCCCCGCATCGCCTTCTGCTTCAGAATTCACATTGCTGTATGCCCCACTTTGACTTCCATTCTTATCTTCCCCATCAAATGTGACCAAATCAGTCGCATGAATCTTAACACTGCCTGCATTTCCGTTTCCAAAAGTACTGGCAGCCACTTTGGCACCATTAGTAACCTCAAGGGAGCCAGTGGTAATCGATACACCCCCCGCTTTGCCTTCTGCTCCACTAAATACTTCACTAAATGCCCCACTGTTCTTTCCCTGGTTAGTTTCGCCATCAAATTTGACCAAATCAGTCGCATGAATCTCAACAGTACCTGCATTTCCTTTTCCAAAGGTGGTGGCATCAACTACGGCACCATTGAGAACCTCAAGGTAGCGAGTGGTTATTGACACACCCCCTGCATCGCCTTCTGCTCCATCAAGTACTCGGCTGTATGCCCCACTAGGAAATCTATCGTTACCTTCCCCATCAAATTTGACTAAATCATTGGCAGTAATCTCAACAGTGCCAGCATTTCCTTTCCCAAAGGTACTGGCACTAAGTAAAGCACCATTGGTAACTTCAAGGGAACCAGTGGTAATTGACACACCCCCTGCATCGCCTTCTGCTCCACTAAATACTCGGCTGTATGCCCCACTGTCACGTCTATCACGAGTTTCGCCATCAAATTTGACCAAATCAGTCGCATGAATCTTAACACTACCTGCATTTCCTTTTCCAAAGGTACTGGCAGCCACTTCGGCACCATTAGTAACCTCAAGGGAGCCAGTGGTAATCGATACACCCCCCGCTTTGCCTTCTGCTCCACTAAGTACTTGACTAAATGCCCCACCGATCTTTCCCTGGTTAGTTTCGCCATCAATTTTGACCAAATCATCGGCTTCAATGGTGACATTGCCTGCATTTCCTTTTCCAACGGTGGTGGCATCAACTACGGCACCATTGAGAACCTCAAGGGAGCCAGTGGTTATTGACACACCCCCCGCATCGCCTTCTGCTTCAAAATCCACATTGCTGTATGCCCCACTTTGACTTCCATTCTTATCTTCTCCATCAAATGTGACCAAATCATTGGCTTCAATGGTGACACTGCCTGCATTTCCGTTTCCAAAAGTACTGGCAGCCACTTTGGCACCATTAGTAACCTCAAGGGAGCCAGTGGTAATCGATACACCCCCCGCATCGCCTTCTGCTCCACTAAGTACTTGACTAAATGCCCCACTGTTCTTTCCCTGGTTAGTTTCGCCATCAATTTTGACCAAATCATCGGCTTCAATGGTGACATTGCCTGCATTTCCTTTTCCAACGGTGGTGGCATCAACTACGGCACCATTGAGAACCTCAAGGGAGCCAGTGGTTATTGACACACCCCCCGCATCGCCTTCTGCTTCAGAATTCACATTGCTGTATGCCCCACTTTGACTTCCATTCTTATCTTCCCCATCAAATGTGACCAAATCAGTAGCATTGATGATAATATCTCCCGCTTGAGCTTCTGGTGTCCCCAAACCTCGCCCAATACCAGCGAAAAGAAAACTTCCTCCTGTAATGTCTACATTTCGAGCATTAACTGCAATATCTCCCCCACCATCGGCTACTACAGATACAGAAGCTCGATTTGTCAGCGATACATCCCCACGAATCACATTCTCCGGAAATCCCAAGCTGAAATTATCATTGCTTACATCTAGCGCTACAGTTCCAGGTTCAGTTAATCCTCCCAAATCAACTCGTCCACCATAAGCATTTAATTTTCCCCCATCCATGCTGACATCACCACCCAGCAGCAGCAAACTTTTACCATCGGGTACCCGCAAACCAAATACGTTAAAACCTGCTGGATCTGTTCCAGAGTCTGCAACTGAATTATTTTGAATTCGTGCATTTCGATTAATTTTATTAAACAATAACCCATCCGGATCGACTGTTAATAAAGGTGGTGCTTGGGGATTTGTCGCACTAAAAAAACCTTGTTCCCCAAACGAGATTCCATTCGCAGTTGTCCCCACAAAAGAACCATTCACATTTAAACTGGCATTTTCCCCAAAAATAATTCCGTTGGGGTTAATTAAAAATAAATTGGCATTCGTTGGATTGAAATTTCTATTTGATATCGTCCCTAAAATTCCTTCTATTAAAGAAGCATTATTTCCCGTGACTCTTGTTAAAACATTTTGAATATCATTGGGAACTACAAAATAAGCTCCTCTCCCTTCATTGACGTTAAATTCTTGCAAACTGTGGAATAAATTTTGACCACGCTCGGCTCCTCCTTCAATTAAGGTGCTGGGAATACCATCTGGATTATTCACATTATTGTTTACTTTTGATGCTTCACTACCTAATGTGCTATCCGGTACAATGTTGCTTTGAGCAAAGCAAGGGCTGATTGAAGTTACGCTTAAACTAATACATGATGCTAGTAGAATCTTTGTCTTAAAACTACGTAAACCGTTCAAGTTGGTAATTTTCATTGCACCCTCGTTTGTATTTTCTACTAACTGCGGTTTTGAAGTTTTCAAAATCAACAGTAATTACTCTCTAGCTACGATTTTCTAGCATTTGAGATTTGCATATAAATGAGGTACAGCCTAGTATTACAAGACTCTTGTGGGATGGGCATCCCTGCCCGTCCAGATGTACCTCACTATGAAATACGCTGTATTTTTGTGAAAAAACTTTATATAGCAATCCGGTTTGAATATTGAAATAATTCGTTGAGGAAGGGAACGGGAAACGGGGAACGGGGAATAGAAAATGTACTGATACTTTTATGTCCTCGGGACACGCTACGAAGGGACAAAAATCTGCGGAGGATTCCTATAAGTCCTATAAGTAGATGGATGTTGAAAATTGTAATGCTGGAGAAGAAAGCAGGAAATAGGAATAAGGTTTTATAGACGCGCAAGCGAGTTCTCGAAAAGAAGCTAATTTACATTTGGTTACATAGCTGTATTTTTTTCTGCCGACTTACTTACATGATTTTATAGTAGATTTATGGATTAAAAATTGCAAAAAAATAAATACTTAACGATCGCCAAAATGCGGCGTTGCGATCGCAAATTATGTGTTTAAACAATTGCCATGCTGCCAAATTATCGCTTTTATTCCTTAAAATTCCTTCCACACCTTCATTTTCCGACAATATAATTCATAATTCGTAATTACTTGAATTAAATATCCTTCTTTTCCCCCTCTTCCCCCTCTTCCCCCTCTTCCCCCTCTCCCCCCTCTGCCACATTTTCCCCGTCTCTCCATCGATAATTCCCCCCAATTACCCATTCCCGTGGGACAATCAGTATACAAATAATTGTAGAGAGGAAAACCCAGTAAATATGCACCTGAGTGAAATTACTCATCCAAATCAGTTGCACGGGTTATCGATTCGGCAACTACAGCAGATTGCCCGTCAAATTCGAGACAAGCATTTACAAACGGTAGCTGCTACCGGCGGGCATCTTGGTCCGGGGTTGGGAGTTGTTGAGTTGACATTAGGACTTTATCAAACCCTGGATTTAGATCGAGATAAAGTTATTTGGGATGTGGGACACCAAGCATATCCCCATAAATTGATTACGGGACGCTACAATCATTTCCACACCTTACGACAAAAGGATGGAGTCGCAGGCTATCTAAAGCGCTGCGAGAACAAATTTGACCATTTTGGTGCTGGACACGCTTCTACTAGTATTTCGGCAGGGCTAGGAATGGCTTTAGCACGAGATATGAAAGGAGAAAATTTTAAAGTTGCTGCGATTATCGGCGATGGGGCATTAACTGGCGGTATGGCTTTGGAAGCTATCAACCACGCCGGACATTTGCCCAATACTAATTTATTAGTTGTCCTCAACGACAACGAAATGTCAATATCTCCGAACGTCGGCGCAATCCCCCGCTATTTAAATAAAATGCGGTTGTCTCCGCCGATGCAGTTTATCAAAGATAATTTTGAGGAACAGCTAAAGCAACTTCCTTTTGTTGGAGGAGATTCGATACCACCAGAACTCGAACGCATCAAAGAAGGAATGAAGCGGTTAGCGGTTCCCAAGGTAGGGGCTGTATTTGAAGAACTCGGCTTTACCTACATGGGACCTGTTGACGGTCATAATTTGGAAGATTTGATTGCGACTTTCAAGCAAGCGCATAAAATACCCGGACCCGTTTTAGTTCATGTAGCGACGACAAAGGGTAAAGGTTACGATCTCGCTGAGAAAGATAAAGTAGGCTATCACGCCCAAACTCCGTTTAATTTAACAACGGGTAAAGCGGTTCCTTCGAGTAAGCCCAAACCACCGAAGTACTCGAAAGTTTTTGCTCATACTTTAGTAAAACTTGCCGAACAAAACCCGAAAATTATCGGTATCACCGCCGCAATGGCTACGGGAACTTGTTTGGATAAACTGCAAGCTAAGTTACCCGATCAATATATAGATGTAGGAATTGCCGAACAACACGCAGTTACCCTCGCCGCTGGATTAGCTGCTGAAGGTATGTGTCCCGTTGCCGATATTTATTCTACATTTTTGCAGCGCGGCTACGACCAAATAATTCATGACGTTTGCATCCAAAAATTACCCGTATTCTTCTGTCTAGATCGAGCGGGAATCGTTGGTGATGATGGTCCTACCCACCAGGGAATGTACGATATTGCTTATATGCGCTGCATTCCGAATATGGTGATGATGGCACCCAAAGATGAAGCCGAACTTCAGCGAATGACGGTAACGGGTGTTAACTATACCAAAGGACCGATCGCCATGCGTTTCCCTCGCGGTAACGGTTATGGCGTTCCTTTGATGGAAGAAGGTTGGGAACCTTTGGAAATTGGTAAAGGTGAAATTCTCCGTAACGGCGACGACGTATTAATGATCGGCTACGGTTCGATGGTGAATTCTACGTTGCAAGCAGCGGAGATTCTCAGCGAACATGGTATCGAAGCCACCGTAATCAATGCTCGTTTCTGTAAACCTTTGGATACGGAACTAATGTTCCCCCTAGCTCTTAAAATAGGGCGCGTTGTCACCTTAGAAGAAGGTTGTTTAATGGGCGGTTTTGGTTCCGCAGTTGCCGAAGCGCTATTAGATGCCGATATTTTGGTACCTATTAAACGTATCGGCGTACCGGATATTTTAGTGGATCATGCAAAACCCGATGAAAGCAAAGCGGAATTGGGTTTAACTAGTCCCCAAATTGCTCAAAGAGTCTTAAAAGCTTTCTTTAGCAATCAACCATCCGCCGTAGTTTGATTACAATTGATTGCTAAGAGATAAATTAGGGATTTGGGAATAGTTAAGAGTGAGGAGTGAGGACCACCGGAGTTAGGAATGAGTAGCAAGTAGATAATTAATTTCTCCTTGTCCCCTTGTCTCCCCCTCTCCCTCTCTCCCCATCCCCCCATCTCCCTCCCATCTCTTAGTAATTAAATTCCTAATTGGGTATGATGTCTCAAAATCCTGTGTATCCCGTAATTTGGCATAATAATTCAGTTTCTTTAATCGATCAAACTCGTTTACCCTATGAATATTCCTATGTAGAAATTCACCGTTGTGAAGATATGGCGCAGGCAATTAAAACTATGATTGTCCGTGGTGCGCCTGCAATTGGGATTGCTGCTGCATATGGAATGTATCTAGGGGCGCGGGAAATTGACACGAGTAACCGCGATCGGTTTTTAAAGCATTTAGAACATGTCGCACAAATGCTGCGCGAAAGTCATTCCACAGCAGTTAACTTGTCTTGGGCAATTTCACGGATGCTCAAGACTGCTTATGAAATGATCGGCACTGTAGAAGAAATTAAAAAGACTCTATTAGAAACTGCTCGAACAATTAACGCTGAAGATTTACAAACTTGCCATAAAATTGGTGACAATGGTCTGTCAGCATTACCCGCAACACCAGAAAAATTAACGCTACTGACTCACTGTAACGCTGGCGCGTTGGCAACTGCGGGCTATGGAACTTCTTTAGGTATAGTACGTTCTGCTTGGCGCGAAGGACGTTTAGAAAGACTTTTCACTGGTGAAACTCGCCCCAGATTTCAAGGTGCCAGACTTACTGCTTGGGAATGCGTTCAAGAAGGTATCCCGGTAACTTTAATTACCGATAGTATGGCAGCGCACTGCATGAAACAAAATTTAATTCACGCTGTAGTTGTCGGTGCTGACAGGATTGCGATCAATGGTGATGTTGTAAATAAAATTGGTACCTATGGTTTGGCGATCGCGGCGAAAGCTCATAATATACCTTTCTTCGTCGCTGCACCTCTTTCTACTGTTGATTCGTCTCTTGCTGACGGTAGCCAAATCCCAATTAAAGAACGCGATCCCAAGGAAATTTATCAAATAGGAGAAACGATCGTTACACCAGCTGGTGTTGATTTTTATAATCCTTTTTTTGATGTAACTCCAGCAGAATTAATTACAGCAATTATTACGGAAGAGGGTGTATTAGCACCTAGCGATTTAGCAAAATACCAAAACAAGCAAATGGTTTAGTTTTTGATTTGGATTTGAAGTGCATCTACCAATGTATTTTAAACCTGTTCGCAAGCCAGGAGGGAAAAATATTAAACTGTAAACAGATGTAATATTAGCTAGAAAAATGACTGTTAAAGAACAAATTATTCAAGAATTAGAACAGATACCAGAATCAGAATTAAGTGAATTGTTAGAAGTTGTACGCATTTTTAAAGAAAAATACCAAAATAATTCCCATGAAAGCGAAGTTTGGCAAGCTTACCTAGCATCAAAACGAGAAAGAGAAGAGGTTTACCGTCGTCTTGCAGATTCCTAAATTTATTTCGGTATCCGAAGCAATAGAAATTCACTTAGATCAAGTTGCGAGCTTCGGCGGTACTGCTGGTGTCAGAGATGAAGGCTTGCTAGAATCTGCCCTAGCACAACCCCAAGCAACATTTTTCGGAGAGTATTTACACGCAACAATTTACGAACAAGCCGCCGCTTATCTATACCATATTGCCAAAAATCATCCTTTCATTGATGGTAATAAGCGAACTGCTTTTGCGGTAATGGATACTTTTTAAGAATAAATAACTACGTTTTAAATACAAATAATCAAGAAACTTATACTTTGGGATTACAAGTAGCACAAGGAAGTATAAATAAGAAATAAATTGCTAATTACCTTGAGCAAAATATTGTTAGTGGTGAGTAAATTTTTCTGTTTCCTGTTCCCTCTTGCTATTACCTTATCAATTCAAACAAACTTCTTGCAGCAGTTGTAATAATCGCCTTAGAATAAATTCCCCGCTCTTTTAGGCAAAGTCTGATAAATCTGATATGCACGAGTGTCAGAAACCCGGTTTCTTGCTGATTTCATAACGAAAAAATCATGTTTTCATAAAAAGAAACCGGGTTTCTTTATGCTTGTTGAGAATGGTGTAAGTTGTCTGATAAATCAGACTGGGCAAGGAATAAGAGTGCGTTTCAACGTACTTTGTATATCGGTTCCTTGTAATTAATTTCAAGGTGGGTTTGGGGGCTTGGTGAGAACGATCCAAGATGTGAATTCAAAGCAACTTGTAAACGATCGCTCCTGAATCGGGACGATTAGTAATTTCTAACAAGTGATCCTTACACATTGTGTCCAGCGTCTGCTTAACTTGTGCAGTTTCTTTACCAGTTGCGAGAACACAATCCGAAAGAGATACCATACCTCCGTTTTGCTTTGCTGCTTGCAAAATTGTTATAGTATCGGATACTTTCTTATTATTAGCAGTTTTAAATGCACTCCTACGAGGGTCAATCTTAATTGTAACTTGGGGATTACCGCTAAGATTGAGATTTTGATAACCGTATAATGCTTGATATTTAAGATTTTCCTCATCCACCATATTGGGAATAGTAAACAAATCTATAATCTGTCCTATACCGAAAACCCCAAAGGTGAGCAGATAAATAGAACCGCTAATATATCTTTTGCAATAAAAACGTTGAGCGCCGCATATACTAAAAGCGCATAAAAGCCATAAAATATATGCTAACCCTTTACTTTTCATATTCAAAACACTGATAATTCTTATATATTATTTTTACTTAAGTTATACAAGAATCTGCTTGAGTGTTTACCCTTAACTTTATCTGTATCGGTAAGTCCTACGAAAAAAACTATTGTTTGATTATTCTTCAATAAAGCTTGATTAAAATAAAATAAATTATTTACTATTCAAATAAATAAATTTGTTCTTGTTTTATTGGATAATTAAAAATTGAAAATGATGATTTAATAAAATTAGGATTGACTCGCAATGCTGCCAGTAAATGAAGCAGAAGATATTATTTTTGATTTAGTCAAACCTTTAAATAATCAAAGAGATATAGAAACCGTTGATTTATTAACAGCTAGCGGGCGTATTTTAGCTTCACCCGTTACCAGCAAACTTGATTTTCCTCACTGGGATAATTCGGCAATGGATGGTTATGCCGTGATTTATCAAGATGTGCGACAAGCAACTGAAGAAAAGCCTGCGGTTTTAAAACTTGTTGAGGATATTGCCGCAGGCTATCAACCTCAATCTAACATTCAATCGGGACAGGCAGCGCGGATTTTCACTGGTGCGGTGATGCCCAAAGGTGCCGATACGGTAGTCATGCAGGAAAATACACGCCAAGAAGGCGATCGCGTATTCATCCTTGCCGCACCGGAATCCCAAGAATTTGTCAGACATCGTGCTGATTATTACCAAGCCGGAACGGAATTATTACCAGCGGGAATTGAATTAAATGCCCCGGAAATAGCAGTTTTAGCCGCCGCACAATGTAATAAACTAGAAGTTTTTCGCCGTCCGCGTGTAGCAATTTTATCTACTGGCAACGAACTAATAACACCCGAACAAACTCTACAACCGGGACAAATTGTAGATTCAAATCAGTACGCTTTAGCCGCTTTGGTAAAACAATGTGGAGGAGAAGCTTTGATATTAGGAATTGTCAAAGATGAGCCAGAAGCACTCAAACAAGCTATTTCCCAAGCGATCGCCAATGCCGATATAGTGCTTTCTTCCGGTGGTGTCTCGGTGGGAGATTACGATTACGTAAAGGAAATTTTAGAATCTCTGGGAGGAGAAATCAAAGTTAGTGCTGTAGCGATGAAACCGGGTAAACCTTTAACTGTAGCTAGTTTTCCCACACCCCATTCCTCAATATATTTTGGTTTACCGGGAAATCCGGTTTCAGCATTGGTAAGTTACTGGCGCTTCGTACAACCAGCAATTAAAAAATGTTCCGGCATTGTGGAAGGTTGGCAACCCAAATTTATCAAAGCTCAAAATCGTGAAAAATTAACTTCCAACGGTAAGCGCGAAACTTACATTTGGGGAAAGTTGAATTTAGTTGACGGGATTTACGAATTTAGCGTTGCAGGTGGTAGTAAAAGTTCTGGCAATTTGATTAATTTAGCTCAAACCAATGCTTTAGCTGTTTTGGAAGTGGGTAAGTCCGAGGTAAGTGTTGGGGAAGAGGTGAAGGTTTTGCAAGTTTGATTTTTTTTTATTAGGCAATTATGGTTCGTAGTAAGTGCTTCAGCACTTCCGAATCATGAGGCGCTAAAGCGCTTACTACGAACCTTGCAAAATATAAAGAAAATATAAAAGTCTGTTAAAGTACCCTGACTTTAGAATAAAAGCGTTACAATAGATACAGAAATAAAATGATTCGTTCATCTTGAGAAAGCAGTTAACAGTAAATCGTTAGTTAAGCTTATAAGACGGAAGTAGGAACAGCCGAAGGAACGCGCCTCACTTTGTTTAACGGTTGAGATATAAAGAGGCAAGGAATTATGAAACTTACTTATCGCGGAATTAAATATGAATACGCTCCTAAAACAGTTGAAGTAATTACTGAAGGAGTTTGTGGAAAATATCGGGGTGCGGAGTGGAAGTGTCATCACTCCGAATATATTCCCGTAACTCATAATGCAGTTGAGTTAAAATATCGCGGTGCTACTTATTATTCTGGGAATCCAGAAGAGGTAAAAGAATTAAAGCAGCGCAAAAAGTTAAATTCTATCTTCGCTGCTAGTAATAATTTATTTGCTAGCAATCAACCTCACAATGATGAGTTAGCTAAAATTCATCTTGCAAATTTACAGCGTAACTTACAGCGTCGTTTGGAAGTTGCAAAGCAAAAGGGAGATGAAAACCTGATTGGGATATTAGAAGAGGAAGCGAATCAATTATCAAGTTAACAGTTTTGTGAAAAAGCTTGTTCGTAGTAAGGAATTTATTCCTTAAATTAAGCGATAAATCGCTTACTACGAACAATTATTAATTTCTATTCAACCAAACACCCCTAAGCCCAGCAGCTTTTGCTCCTTCATAGTCTTCTTTTACGCTGTCGCCAACGTGCCATGCAGCTTCTGGTAGACAGTTGTGTTTTTCGAGCGCGATCGCAAATATTTTTTGGTTGGGTTTGGCTGAACCAGATTGGGTGGCAATGGTGATGGTACCAAAGTAGTCTCTTAATTCCAAAGATTGTAAAACTGAATAAATTCGGGAATCGAAGTTGGATAATATGCCTAATTCGATTCCTTTTTGTTGCCAATTATTTAAAGCTTTGAGAACATCGGGATAAACAAACCAAGGATCTCCCGTGCCAAAGTGGATGTAGACTTCGCTAAAGAAAGCGGAAAAATCATCGAATTTGTGCAAAACGCCCGCTTGTTCAAAGGTGGTGCGAGTAATACGCTCCCACCATGCAAACTCGCGTTGTGGAATATCTTGTTCTTGTGCGTTAGGAAAAACTGGCGGTGGCGAAGCTTTAAAACTTTGAAAAAAGGTTTGATTCAAAGTTGCTGGTGAAGTTTCAACGCCAAATTCTCGTGCAATTTGACTATAAACTTCACCAACACTACCTTTAATACCGAATAGCGTTCCTACGGCATCTAAAAAAATAACTTTCGGCTGTTTCATCCACCTATAACAATTTTGGATTTTGGATTTTAGATTTTAGATTTTTTGGTGCCTATATTATGACGTTACTAAATTAAGCGATGAATTATATTTATTTACATTTTGTCTTAAAAATGAAACCCATGTAGAGACTTTGCAACTGCAAAGTCTCAAACAACCTGAAATCACCATTTCATCCTTCTAATTAAGCAACTGCACCCTGTTGCACCAAAACCTATGACGAGAGTGTTTCTATAATAGGACGAGTTAGCCAATTAAAACCAACTTTTAGTTTATGTTCTAGAGTTGGCAGACGGTAAAGGTAGGCAACACGACGGGCGATATATCCAAATGTTCCTTCCATTTTCATGCCCAAACCCGTAAGAGTGGCGTTATCTACTCCAAGTGACATAAATTCACCTAAATGCTGGTAGCGGAAGGCAAGCAAAGGACGATTGGTAAGACTTGCCCAAATATTCCAGCCGACATAATCTGCTTGTTGGAAAGCTGCCTGTGCGGTTATCGGAACTTGTTTTCCTTCGGCATCAAATGTTTCTGCTAAGTCTCCCAGAGCGAAGATATTGGGATTATCTACTACCTGTAAAGTTGATGTCGTGACGATTTTTCCTTGTTGGTTGTGCTTAACGGGAAGATTTTCGACTAAGGGACTTACCCTCGTTCCTACAGTCCAAATTACCAAGTCTACAGGAATTTCATCTACAACATTTTTGTATTCCAAAGAAATGCGATCGCTAGCGATAGATTCTACCTTTGTTTCCAAATCAACCCACACACCTCGCTCATCCAAAGCTTTTTTCGCAGCTTCGCGGTTAAATTCTGGAGAATTGCGGAGAATTTCGTTAGCCATTTCAACTACTCGGAAACGTCCTCTTTCCCCAAGTCTGTCAGATAATTTGCAGGCTAATTCAACACCGCTATAGCCACCGCCAACAATTGCAACTCGGATTTTTTCTCTGTCAGATTCTTCAAGTATTCGTAATTTTTCTTCCAAAGCGAAAGCATCATCAAGAGTGCGGAAAGCACGAGCGTGAGATATGGCACCAGGTACCATATCCAAGGGGGTTTCTCCACCCATAGCTAATACTAAACGGTCGTAGGGAATTTCGGGACCATTTAAAAGCTCTACTCGTTTTTGCTCGGTATCGATACCAGATACCGTTGCTTTATAAAAGCGGATACCAGTATTTTGTAAAAGTTCTTCATAAGGGGGAGCGATTTCCCAACTTTGCATTTCTCCGGTAAGCAATTCGTATAAAAGAGGGGAAAATAAAAAGCGATCGTTTTGATCCACGAGAACAATTTCCGGCTTCTGGGACTTTTCCCAATCCAATTGAACTAAACGTAAAGCGGTATAAAGTCCACCAAAGCCACCACCAAGAATGCAAATTCGATTTTGTTCGGTCATTTTAATAAAGAAGCAAGTTAATAGGAGTACCTTAAGTGTAATTATTTGTGCTTGGGTTGTGCCATTAACCGAGAATGTTGATATTTATATTGGTGTGGTTGCTGCTTGGATAGTGACTTTATCACCCGGTTCGTAGTAAGGGCTTCAGCCCTCCGGATTTAAGTAGGTGTGCAAAATTAATTGTGTCATTACGAGCGACAGCGAAGTAATCTCAAAGTGTTGCGATGAACCGCAGCTTCCGCTGAATGCTTCATTTCACTGAGCCGCACGCTCCGCGTGAACGTTCCACTCGCAATGACAAATACACAATTAATTTTGCCTAAGTACTTAGTACTAAAATCGGCACGTCGAATCAATCAAATTTAATGCAATCAACTACTAGTACTTGGAAAAAGTTTTGCTGGGTAAAAAGGTTCGTAGTAAGAGTTTTAATTTCATCTGACGATTAAAATCCTCGAATGGAATGGAAGGGCTTCAGTTCCCTAAATCCGGAGGCGCTGAAGCGCTTACTACGAACCCGTCAAATTTAATGCAAAGAACCACTACTCCCTAACTAAACAAAATATTTAATTGAATGTTGGCGCAAGAATTTATCTAATGACGGTCATGATAGTGCCGACGATAAATCATATCATTGATGGGATAAGCCTCTTGTCGATAAGATGCAGGACGGTAATTTACCCTTCTACGACGGGATTCGGGACAATCTTGATAATTATCGCGATAATTCACTCTTCGGTAATGTTGGTTGTAATTGCGTCGTTGATAATTACGACGCTTGTAATGATGACGTTTGCGATTCCCCTCACCCGGTTCGTAGTAAGGGCTTAAGCCCTAAATCCGGAGGCGCTGAAGCGCTTACTACGAACCTATCAAATTTAATGCAAAGGACCACTACTTCCTAACTAAACAAAATGTTTAATTGAATGTTGCCGCAAGTATTTATCTAATGACGGTCATGATAGTGCCGACGATAAATCATATCATTGATGGGATAAACCTCTTGTCGATAAGATGCAGGGCGGTAATTTACCCTTCTACGACGGGATTCGGGACAATCTTGATAATTATCGCGATAATTCACTCTTCGGTAATGTTGGTTGTAATTGCGCCGTTGATAATTACGACGCTTGTAATGATTGCGTTTGCGATCGCGTTGTTTATGATGACTAATTTTGTAATCGTTTTGGTTTATTGCAGGTAAGGTTTCCCCTACATTTGCTTGCTCATCAAGAGATATTAATTCTATTTCAGACTGCGCTGGTTGGACATCTTTTTTCAGTGTTGCTGAAGCTGTTTCAAATCCCAAACAGCAAGGTAATACTAAAGTACCAACTACAAATTTCCAAAGCATTTTATTTTGACTTCCTCGTTATTATCAAAACTGACTTCAGCTTGACAATGACTTGAATACCCCAGCAAGGATAGAAAAATAATCTATCTGACTTATTGTTAAGCCGATATAGTTTGATTTAAAAGATTTACGCAGTTTACAGTCACTGCCATATAAAAGTCTCTATAAATGGTTTACCACGGACATTACTCTCAAAAAAGTTCTAAACGAACTAATTTATTGTGTTTTATTGAGAATAGGTTGTAGAACTTGATGAATTCTCACTAAAATACTCCTATAGATATAGAAAAATTTGTTACTTACGGCGGATGACTTATAATGACTTTTTTAACATTATCTCAACCTTTCCTGCGCGATAAACAGGAAGATTTAGATTACCAGGATTTACAAGGTATTTGGCGCATAAGTGGCAAGATTGGAAATATTAGATTGATTTCAGGGTTTTATACTCGAATAGACCAAGTATTTATCATTTGGGGTTTAATCTGCGCCGGAATTTTTACGACAGCGCAATTTTTACCCGTCAGTTGGACTACGCAAGCAATTTTATGGACAACACTTACCGCGATCGCAACTGTGATGATGATTGCATTTACTTGGTTTTGGGTAACTGTAGAACGTTTGCGTTGGCTGATATACGCTTGGGTGGGTTTAGTGTTAGCTGGTGTTATGCTAACTGATTTGGGAATATTTCTGGGGTGGGGACAAGTATTGATGCGCTTGTGTCCTTTGTGGTTGGGATTAAGTGCAGTCGGTTATATTATTACGGCATGGGCAGTAAAATCCCGTACTTTTTTAATTACAGCAGCGATTCATTCAATAGGAATTCTACTTTTACCCTACTCTAGTGGTAAACAGTTTCTTGCAACTGGTTTAATAATGGGAATGAGTTTAATGCTTTTAGCTGAACTTCAGTGGGAAATGCGTCCTCTAATTAATTACGATATATTAACACCAGAACAAAAAGAATTTAATAAACAGCAAAATCTGCGTCGTCAATTAGCTTTGTAGAAAAATTGAATTATTCTGGAGAATAGTCTACATTTTCTATTCTTAATTGAGAATAAAAAGCGTAGATCGTGAAACTAAAAAAAATTGGTGGCGAAAGTTAACTTTCGCCACCGATTTTAATTCGATATTGATTCATGTTTATTTTTATTAATTACCAACTATCAGCCGTCCTTCTTTTGTAAACTTCACCTGTAAATGGTTGAACGCCACTGTTAGGATAAGCATCGTCATTAGGACCAAAAATTCGCATTACCGCTCCAGAAATGTACTGAGCTATATTTGAAAGCATTTTGGAAATAAACATAAAGGTAAACTCTTTTATTTTTAATCTGTTAAAGTTTGATATTTCTACTTTAGTTCCTATATAAGAAATTAATTCGAGTTTTCAATATATCGAAAATATTCGCAATCTTTCTTCAACTTCCTTTGCAATACTTTAGCTTTAGAAAAATTGAGATTGTATCTAATACAAATATAAAAGGTTAAAGGTCTGCATGTCAAAGGTTAAAGGTTAAAAGTTAGGAGTTAGTAGTCCTTTTCATTAGTTCCGACGGGTTGTAGAGACGTAGCACAGAATAGTCTCCCGACATTTACGAGAAAACAAACCCATCAAATTTAATGAAATAGACTACTAATATTCCACCAAATTAATTTTAAAGGGTTTGCGTAGTGCGTTAACCGCACCTCCGGTGAACGCGTAGCGTGTCCTCTTAGGACAGCGTCTCGCGATCTCGTAAATAAATTAACCCGTCGGAATTAATGAAATGAAATACTAGTTATTCTTCTCCCCATCTCCCCCGAACCCCAAAGGTTACTGAGCTTGTCGAAGTACTCCCCCGAACCCCAAAGGTTACTGAGCTTGTCGAAGTACTCCCCCGAACCCCAAAGGTTACTGAGCTTGTCGAAGTACTCCCCCGAACCCCAAAGGTTACTGAGCTTGTCGAAGTACTCCCCCGAACCCCAAAGGTTACTGAGCTTGTCGAAGTACTCCCCCGAACCCCAAAGGTTACTGAGCTTGTCGAAGTACTCCCCCGAACCCCATCTCCCCATCTCCCCATCTCCCCCTCTCCCCATCTCCCCTCTTCCCCCTCTCACATCTGGCAATACTTGACATGATTTATGGTGAAAACTACCATAAGTGTAAATAGGTTTTGCCAAGGTGCGTTTGTAATGACAGCTTTGTTTAACTCATATGGGTCTTTATCGGAATTAAACCTCTCTAGTAAAGATTACAGCTTGCTGACAGACCTTTACCAGTTGACGATGGCGGCTTGTTATAAGGGTGAAGGTGTAGATCGAAAAAGAGCCAGCTTTGAATTGTTTGCCAGAAAGATGCCGGAAGGTTTTGGTTATTTGATTGCAATGGGATTGGAACAGGCGCTGGATTATTTGGAAAAATTCAGCTTTAGTTCTGCTCAAATACAGGCTTTGCAGTCAACTGATATTTTTAAATCGGCTCCTCCTGAGTTTTGGACGTTGTTAGAGTCGGGAAAATTTACGGGGGATGTATGGGCGGTTGCTGAAGGCACGGTGGTATTTGCTTTTGAACCGTTGTTAAGAATCGAAGCGCCGTTATGGCAGGCGCAATTAGTAGAAACTTACTTGCTGAATACGTTAAATTATCAGACATTGATTGCCACACGGGCAGCGCGATCGCGTGATGTTGCGGGTAAAGAAATAACACTTTTGGAATTTGGTACGAGACGAGCATTCAGTCCTCAAGCATCGCTGTGGGCGGCACGGGCGGCTTTAGCAGGGGGATTAGATGCGACATCGAATGTGTTAGCAGCGCTACAGCTTAGGGAAAAACCGAGTGGTACTATGGCTCACGCATTAGTTATGGCACTCGGCGCATTAGAAGGTAGTGAAGACGAGGCTTTTACAGCATTTCATCAATATTTTCCTGGGGCACCATTGTTAATTGATACTTACGATACAATCGCTGCTGCTCGTAAGTTAGCAACTAAGGTAAAAGCAGGAGAAATAAATTTAACTGGAGTTCGATTAGATTCTGGAGATTTGGTAGCATTATCAAAACAAGTCAGAGAAATTTTGCCAGACGTATCAATTTTTGCGAGTGGAGATATAGACGAATGGGAAATTGCCAGACTAAAAGAAAATAATGCTCAAATTGATGGTTACGGAATGGGAACGCGGTTGGTGACGGGAAAGCCGGTAAATGGAGTATACAAACTTGTAGAAATTGACGGTATTCCGGTGATGAAACAGTCAAGCGGGAAGGTAAGTTATCCAGGAAGAAAACAAATTTTTCGCGAGTTTTTAGAAGGTAAATTAAAAGCAGATACTTTAGGATTAGTTTCGGAAAATCATCCAAACAAACAGCCTTTATTAAAGTTATTTATGAAAGATGGTAAACGCTTAGAACCGCCTTGTATTATCAAAACCATAAAAGAGCGAACCGCCGCTTCCGTAGCTAGTTTACCTGCCGAGATTAAAAATATAAATTCTTCTCAATCAATGTTAATAGAAATTTCTCCCAAATTACAAACATTGACTCAAACAACTAAAAAGTAATAATGAAAATTGCATTATTTGGTACAAGTGCAGATCCTCCAACAGCCGGACATCAAGCGGTTCTAGTTTGGTTATCTCATAATTACGATCGCGTAGCAGTTTGGGCGGCGGATAATCCTTTTAAATCTCATCAAACATCTTTAGAAAATCGCGTCGAAATGCTGCGATTGCTAATTGCCGATATTAATCCAGCTAGAAAAAATGTCAGCTTAGAACAGGAATTAAGTCATTCAAGAACTGTTAATACTATAGAAAATGCCAAACAACGCTGGAGCAAAGATACCGAATTTTTTTTAATAATTGGTTCCGATCTACTGGAACAATTTCAAGGTTGGTATCGAATTGAAGATTTATTGCAAGAAGCATCGGTTTTAGTGATACCAAGACCGGGATATGCCATAGATAAAAGTAGTTTGGAAAAAATAACCGAAATGGGAGGAAGAATTAACGTTGCGAACTTGACTGGATTAGATGTTTCTTCAACAGCGTATCGCGAACATGGCGATACACAAACCTTAACACCCTCTGTAGCTGCATATATTAATCAAAAGCATTTATACGAATGCCACGACTCAACCAAAACGAAATACCTACATTAAACCAACAGCCCTTAGCTGATTTCAAAGTTGGTGTTGACAATGTTATTTTTTCTGTTGATATTGCCAAAAATAGGCTAATGGTTCTATTAATAATGCGACAGCAAGAACCATTTGCAAATAATTGGGATCTCCGGGTACTTTAGTTCGTGAAGGTGAGTCTTTGGAAGATGCCGCCTATCGAATTATGGCAGAGAAAATTTGTGTAGAAAACCTTTACTTAGAGCAATTATATACTTTCGGCGGTCCTCAACGCGACCCCAGGGAAGCCAAGGATAGCTATGGCGTGCGTTATCTATCGGTAAGTTATTTTGCATTAGTGCGATTTGAGGAAGCAAAATTAATTACTGATGGCGTTACCGATGTCGCTTGGTATCCGGTAAAGGAAATACCACCATTAGCTTTTGACCATAATCAAATTATTTCATACGGACATAAACGTTTGCGAAATAAATTAGAGTATTCTCCTGTAGCTTTTGATGTGTTACCAAACAAGTTTACTTTGAACGATTTATATCAGTTTTATACTACTGTTTTAGGAGAAAATTTTTCCGATTATTCAAATTTCCGCGCTCGTTTACTCAAGTTAGGTTTTTTGTGCGATACCGGAATTAAAGTGTCGCGGGGAGCCGGTCGTCCTGCTAGTTTGTATCAGTTTGATGCCAAAGCTTTTGCTCCTTATAAAGATAAGCCTTTAGTTTTTATTTAGTAATTATAGAGGGAATGGGGAATAGGGAAAAATGAATACTGTACCGATCTAATTTTTAGCAAACAGTGATAACTGATAACTGATAAATGAAAATTACAATAGCTCAAATTAATCCTATAATTGGCGATTTACCTGGTAACGCTCAAAAAATTTTATCGGCGGCGAAAAAAGCAGCAGCAGATAAAAGTCATTTATTATTAACCCCGGAACTTTCTTTGTGCGGTTATCCTCCACGAGATTTATTATTAAATCCTGGCTTTGTAGAGGCGATGAGTATTACTTTACAACAGTTAGCCAGAGATTTACCTGCAAATTTAGCGGTATTGGTGGGAACAGTTGAACAAAATTCCAAGGCACATACTGCTGGTGGAAAAACTTTATATAACAGTATTGCTTTATTGCAGTCAGGAAAAGTAAAGCAAGTTTTTCACAAAAGATTATTACCAACTTACGATGTATTTGACGAAAATCGCTATTTTGAAGCGGGATTACAAGCAAATTATTTTACTCTTGATGACGTTAAAATCGGCGTGACTATTTGCGAAGATTTATGGAATGATGAAGAATTTTTTGGTAAACGCAGTTATTCTGTAAGTCCAATTGCCGATTTATCAAAACTGGGTGTGGATTTAGTTGTAAATTTATCCGCTTCACCTTATACATTTGGTAAACAAAAGTTTAGAGAAGCGATGTTAAAACACAGTGCGGTGCGCTTCGATAAACCAATTATTTATGTGAATCAAGTAGGCGGTAACGACGATTTAATTTTTGATGGTAGAAGTTTTGCTTTAAATAAAAGTGGTGAATTAAGCTGTCGCGCTCGTGGTTTCGATACCGATTTATTACAATTAGAATTCGATAAACAAAAACAAGATTTAGATAATAGTTCAAATATCAATATTGCCTGCGATTATGAATCTGAAGATGAAGAAATTTGGCAGGCTTTGGTGTTGGGAGTACGGGATTACGCTCGAAAATGTAATTTTTCTAAAGTAGTCTTGGGTTTAAGCGGCGGTATTGATTCATCAATTGTCGCAGCGATCGCCACTACCGCGTTAGGTAAAGAAAATGTCCTGGGTGTATTGATGCCTTCTCCTTACAGCTCGGAATCTTCCATTAAAGATGCTGACGATTTAGCTGTAAATCTGGGGATAAAAACGGAAAAACTGCCAATCGGAGAATTGATGCAATCCTATGACAGCACCTTTGCAGAATTATTTACCAACACCGAATTTGGATTAGCAGAAGAGAACATCCAATCTCGAATTCGCGGTAATTTATTGATGGCAATTTCTAATAAATTTGGCTACCTTTTGCTATCAACTGGTAACAAATCAGAAATGGCGGTTGGTTACTGCACTTTATACGGTGATATGAATGGTGGTTTGGCTGTAATTGCTGATGTTCCTAAAACCCGCGTTTACTCGCTTTGTCGTTGGTTAAATCGTAAAGGCGAAGTTATTCCTGAAAATGTTTTAACAAAACCACCAAGCGCCGAACTTAAACCCAACCAAATTGACCAAGATTCATTACCAGATTACGATACTTTAGATGATATTTTGCAGCGTCTAATTAACGATTATCAGTCAGCAGCGCAGATAGTTGCAGCAGGGCATGATGCCGCGATCGTCAACCGAATTATTAAAATGGTAGCGCGTGCAGAGTTCAAGCGGCGACAGGCACCACCAGGAATAAAAATCACCGATCGCGCCTTCGGTACTGGTTGGCGAATGCCTATTGCAAGTAATTGGTTGGCAGTTAAAAACGCTTATCAATGTGAAGCATCTGTTTCTAGTTTTGCATCTTCAGAAGAATAAAATACTCCTCAGATGTCAGCCTTGTTGTTTCCAAAATATTTTCAGGTGGGTGATGATGCCCACCTTTAAATTATTATACGATCCGGATTTTTTTCCTATAAATTTAAATCCCTTTGCTTAAAAACATTTGTTATTTTTATAAGTGAATATAATCTTGTAAAGAGATTAACTCATGTGTTTTTATACATTTGGGATAAGTTAGTTTATATATTTTTCAATTCTTTATTCTTAATGATAGATAAACTTAGATATGATTATAAATTATGTTAATATTAATCGATAAACGCCATTTTATTAAATAGAATATTAATAATATAAATTGATTTTATGCATGAAGCTAATGATAAATTATCTGAATTAAAAGAAATAAATCACCAACTTCAGAAAGACATCTCCGAACGCGATTTATTGGAAAAAAAACTACGTAGTTCTGAAGCTAAAGTAAGAGCAATTTTTGAAGCAATGACGGACATAGTACTTATTATCCATGTTGATAAAACAGTACTAACTAACGTAGAAATTATCCCGACAAACTATAGTAATTCATTTAATAAAGATATAGATATAATTGGCGAGACAGTAGAACAGTTTTTTCAAGATAAAACCCGCTTAAGCTGGTTAGAAAAAATTGACGAAGCATTAAAATCGGCACAAACAATCAATTACGATTATAGTTTGCTTATAGAAGATACTAAATATTGGTTTAGTGCGAGTATTTCTTTGATCTCCGATACTCAAGCGGTTTGGGTAGCGCGAGATATCAGCGATCGCAAACGAGTAGAAGAAGCACTGAAACTTACCCAAGCTCGATTATTTCTTTCTGAAAAAATGGCATCTTTGGGTAGTTTGGTAGCAGGTGTTGCTCACGAAATTAATAATCCTACCAGCTTCATTTCTGGAAACATTGATGCAGCAAAATTTTATGTCAAAGACTTATTAGATTTAATTACTTTATACCAAAAGCATTATCCCAAACCGGCGACAGAAATTGGTCAACAAATAAGTGATATTGATTTGGATTTTATTATCGAAGATTTTCCTAATTTGCTTTCTTCTATGAACCAAGGTGCGGATAGAATCACTCAAATTGTCCAGTCTTTAAGAGATTTTTCTCACCTGGCTCAAGCAAACTATAAAATGGTAGATATCCATGCAGGTATAGACAATACAATACTTTTATTGCAACATCGTATCGATCGATCTCCTCATAGAAAACAAATCCAAGTCATAAAAGAATATGCTCAGTTACCAAAAATAGAATGTTATCCTCAGAAGCTCAATCAAGTATTTATGAACGTGATTTCTAATGCCATTGATGCATTAGAAGAAGGAATAGAAAGAAACTATATTTGCAAACCTCAGATTCGCATTGTCACAGAACTTATAGATGATAAAGCTGCGATTCGTATTGCTGACAATGGTATTGGAATAACAAAAGAAGTAAGCGAACGTTTATTTGACCCTTTTTTTACTACAAAAATTGTCGGAAAAGGTACTGGTATGGGATTAGCCGTTAGCTATCAAGTCATTGTCGATAACCATAAGGGCGAACTGCATTGTATTTCAGAGTCTGGAAAAGGAGCCGAGTTCATCATTTCCATTCCTTTGCGCCAAATTTAAAAGTTCAACATATAGCGGTTATATTTTGCCTTCCTAAATGAGAAAGCGGTTTTCTTTAAGCTTGTTAATAATGTGCAAGATATGAATTAATAATTAATTACTGTTAACCCACATCTACTCTTGGCTTACGACAACACCTGCAAATACCTTGCCGAAACCTACCCAGTAGAGTTCGCAAACTGGCTGCTTTCCACCGATACCTCAGATATCCAAGTACTCAAAACCGAACTTAATCTCGAACCAATCCGAGCCGATTCGGTGACATTGCTGCAAACTTCCAACCAAATTTTACATATAGAATTCCAAACCCAACCAACATCAACACCACCGCTCGATTTCCGAATGCTCAATTATTACATCAGATTAAAGCAAATATATTGGTGTGACATTGAACAAGTAATCATCTTCCTTCAACCGAGCAACTCAGAAATGGTTTTTAAAACCGAATATGTAGATAAAAACACCCGTCACAGGTATCGAGTTATTCGCTTGTGGGAAGAAGATTCTACCGCTTTACTAAACAATCCCGCACTATTACCGCTTGCTGTATTAGCAAAAAGCAACTCACCCGAAAGCTTATTACAGCAAGTTGCGAGTCAGGTAGATATGATTGAAGAAAGTGAAGAACAAAAAAATATATCAGCCTGCACTCAAATTTTAGCCGGATTGCGATTTGACAGAAATTTAATTAATCAACTATTCCGAGAGGAAATCATGCAAGAATCAGTAATTTATCAGGATATTATTCTCATAGGAGAACAAATAGGAGAGCAGCGGGGAAAGAAACAAGAAGCCTTACAATACACCATGCGCTTACTTAACCGTCGCATTGGTAGCATGAATTCGGAAACGCAACAGCGAATTAATGCTTTATCCACTACTCAACTAGAAGACTTAGGAGAAGCATTATTAGATTTTTCCAGCCAAAACAATTTAACCACCTGGTTAGAAAACAATTCCTAACACTAATGTAGAGACGTAGCACTGCTACGTCTCCTAAATCTAAGTCATCCCAACAAATAAAATTAAAAAATATAGCTCAATATCAGTTATACAAAAATCTTTTCAATTGCGATTTGACAGAGATTTAATTAATCAACTATTCCGAGAGGAAATTATGCAAGAATCAGTCATTTATCAGGATATTATCCTCATAGGAGAAGAAATAGGTTTACGCATAGGAAAGCAACAAGGTGAAGCGACACTAATTTTACGATTGCTTACCCGCAAGTTTGGTGAAACTTCTGCTGACATCGAACAGAAAATTCAAGCTTTATCTACTAATCAATTAGAAGACTTAGGAGAAGCACTATTAGATTTTTCCAGCCAAAACAATTTAACCACCTGGTTAGAAAACAATTCCTAACACATAACTGATGTATCTCCTAAATTTAGGTGATTGCAACTAATAAATTAGCCCACCTTACGGTGGGCTTTGTTAAGTTAGCTCCCCACCATAGCCAGAGTGAAGGCTTGTAAATGTGAGGTTTTTTGCTCTACTCTACGCCTAAATAAGCCTTTATCGCTTCATTCACCATATCTGTCATCGGTTTACCCTGACTTTCAGAAGCTTGCTTAAGTTTGCTGTAAAGATCGTCTTTAACGGTAACTCGATGTCTTAATTTCTTCGCAGTCGTAGTATTATCAATCGCTACTACCTGACGATCGCTTTCTTCTGTAACTGCTGCTGTAGTTGAATCTGCCATTGTTTCTATCAAACCATCACTATCATCGGATAATACTTCAGGAGCAACTTTTTTGCTTTCGTAATTAGCTGCATATTCGCGAATTGCGTCAAATCCAACTCGATTACAAAAGTCCCCAAAGCTTTCCTCGGTTTCGCGAGATTCTTTGAAGTAAACGAACATCGGTTCTAACTGCGTTTCCAAATCATTCTGGTGTAGCCTTTCCATGTAAGGTAATGCCAACCGAGTTTGATTTGGCGAACCTCCCAGCCATAATTGATACGCATCGGGAGCGCTACCAACGAAACCCAATTCTGCCATGTAGGGACGAGCGCAACCGTTAGGGCAACCAGTCATCCGTACCACAAAATGCTCTTTTTGTAAACCCAGATCGTTTAAAAGCGTGCGAATGCGGTCTAAAATGCCGGGAATTACTCGTTCCGATTCGGCGATCGCCAATCCGCAGGTGGGAAGTGCGGGACAAGCCATTGCATAGCGTACCAATGGTTCAATTTTGTTGGGGTCGCTATTGATACCGTGGTTTTGCAGTATTTCTTCGATGGCTTGTTTGCGATCGGGTTCGATGTCGCAAAAAACCAAGTTGTGATTGGCGGTAAGGCGAACATCTAAGTTGAACTGTTCGACGATTTTCCGCAATGCGGTTTTGAGTTTAAATGTTCCTTCATCTTTGACTCTACCGTTTTCGATGGAAATGCCTAAAAACAGCTTTCCATCACCTTGTTCGTTCCAACCAAGGTAGTCTTGATATTTGAATTCGGGTAATTCTTTAAAAGGTTCTAAAGACTTACCAAAATATTCCTCAACCTGGGAACGGAATTTTTCTACACCCCAATCGTTGATTAAATATTTTAAACGAGCGTGTCGTCTTTGAGAGCGATCGCCATAATCTCTTTGAGTAGCGACAATAGCTTTAACTAATTCGTAAACATCTGATTTTGAGACGTAACAAATTTCATCAGCTTTTCTGGCAAAGGTTTCTTCTTTATTATGGGTTCTTCCCAAACCACCACCAGCAAAGACATTGAATCCTTGCAACTCGGAATTTTCATCGGTAATTACCACCAACGATAAATCTTGAGTATAAAGGTCAATGCTATTATCACCCGGTACCGTGACGCTAATTTTAAACTTGCGCGGCATATAGTGGGTACCGTAAATCGGTTCTTCAGGATTATCGTGAAAAACGGTTCCCGTACCATTACGCTGACGCGCAGCTTTTATCTCCGGACTTTCTTCGGCGCTGATAGCCTTTTCGCCATCCAACCAAATTTCATAATAAGCGCCAGTTTGCGGCGTGAGTAAATCGGCAATTTTATCGGCGTACTCAACGGCGTATTGATATTCTGGTTTATTTTTAAAAGGAGCGGCAGGTGCCATTACATTGCGATTCAAGTCTCCACAAGCACCCAAAGTGGAACCCATGTTTTGAATAATCGCAGCAATTGATGATTTGAGATTTTTCTTTAAAATTCCATGCAGTTGGAAACCTTGACGAGTAGTTATCCGCATCGTGTGGTTTCCGTAATCATCCGAAAGCTTATCCAAAGTTAAATACAACTGCGGTGGCACGAAACCCCCCGGATTCCGGGTTCGCAGCATCATTTGATAATCTTTTTCTTGTCCTCTGACGCGATTATCGCGGTTATCTTGCTGATAAGAACCGTGAAACTTGAGAATTTGTATACCTTCTTCACTAAAGTGAGTAGTATCTTCAAGAATCTCAGTTGCTACAGGCTCGCGCAAAAAATTACTGCGTTCTTTGAGTCCTTCAAGCTTGGAAGGTTTACGGTTTGTGTTTTCGGGAGGAGCGGACTTAACCATTGCAGTCGTATGTGTTCTCGATAGGGCATTATTACATTGCCGAGGCACCCTGGGTACTGTATTTCAATTACCGATTACTGTTTTAATAACACCGAATAAAATATCACCTTCATCTGTAATACCAAATTCGATCTTGGAAAAAGTTGAAGGTGTTTATAACAAGCAGATTAATCGGTATTACTAATTACAGGTCACTGATTACTGACTACTGGTCACTGATAAAGATGCATCCCATCGGCTAAGTATATTCCCGGTATTCCGATCGGAATTAAGGGGAATAATTTAATTTTATCACGGTAGGAAGCCCCATTCGCGATCGCATCAACACTTAACAGTTACCAGTTACCAGTGAGAATATCCCCTTGCCTCCCCCTCTTCCCCCTCTCCCCCTCTTCCCCCTCTCCCCCTCTTCCCCATCTTCCCCCTCTCCTTTTTTTTAAAGAAAAAAAACCCAGCTTCTCGATAAATATGCCGAGAAACTGAGTTTTTTAAAAGCTATACAGCTACATTCAATAAAATGTAAAAGATAATAGTTTCTGAGAATATACTCAAAAAATGAAAACCAAAAGTCATTTACATTTGAACTTCAGTAATATTGCCAGCTTAAATTAATAGCAATAGCTGTTGTTTTTACGGTGGAAAAATTCTAGCAATCTTTTAATTTACTTAGAACTTAAAACCAACACCACCACCAACGTTAACAGGCATAGCGCTGGTATTGTCGAAGCCATTGAACGGTACAGTTGCATTACTGTAAACAACAATGCCTTTCTTAACCTCAGACTCTACACCAATACTTGCGGTGACTGAATCCTTGTTACCTAAAGGAGTTGATTGACCATCTTGCTCAACGAAAGAAAAACCACCAGCAGCATATACCTTTGTCTTGGAATTGAGACATGTACCAACTGCAATCTCAGGGTTGATAGCGGTTGCATCGTTGTTCCATAAAACCTTGGTCTTAACGTCGATTGGCGTACCTTGTACGGGTAAACTACCTTGGATATTGCCACCAAGATTAGCAGCATCGTTATCCTGTCCACCATTTGTTACCTGACCGCTAAGACCACCACCAACATAGGTATGATCGCAACTTCTTCTAGGCTGTGCGGAAGCAGAACCAGCAGACAAAACAGCTGGAGCAATTAATAAAGAAGATAATGCTGAAATTGTGAGGCAGGATTTAATAAAGCGTTTCATAAGAGTCACCTAATATAGTATGGGGTGCTTTTACATTCATAGTCGAAAAACAAATTAAAAGGTTCCAAATAATTTTGCGTAAATTGTTAATTTGCTACCTCAAACTCTGGAAATACTCGTATATAAATCATTTGAGTTTTGATGATGTTTTTTAACAATAAAAAACAATTATGAGACTTAAAAATACAAAAAAAGTTTCCAAAATAAAATTGAATAATTATTTAAGTAGACTCTTTTAAATCTGTCACAAATGGGATGTTTTAATTAAAAAGATGGAATAGTTAAAATTGAATAAACTGCGTTATCTTACGGTTGAATTTTATCAAAATTACCTATAACTTTAGACCCAAAAGATATTTGGCAATACTATAACGAGGCGTACCAAATGGCGATCGCAACCGCTGCATCGAGTTGTTTGTAATCGTCACAGATGGTTTTAGCAGTTTTCTGCCGCTCGATTATTTTGTTTCAATTGAGCATACTGACTGACAATCGCTGCTAATTTATCTGTGCGATCGCAAACTATTTTTTATTGGGTGAAGGTAAAAGCTAACTGCTAACTGCTCGCTTAATTCCATGAATCGCGCCCAAAATCAACCAATAAAGCGTATTTAAGCGAAAATCAAACAGCGTCACATCCACCGTATTAAAAAGTATCCAGCCGGAAAACACTAATAAATAGCTGAAAAAGATTAATTTATCTTCCTGGGGAATAACTCGCAGTAATTTGACTCCTTTAATAAATACCCAACCCAGCAAACCGTAAAATAACAGCGTTGCGGGGAGTCCAGTTTCAGCAGATAACATCAAAAATAAATTATGGGGATGACCTAACCACAGGTTCATTTTAGCCTCATAAATGTCCGAGAAATTACGCAGACCCCAACCAGTCCAAGGACGCTGCATAGTTAAATCCCAGGCAAAATTCCATTGAGTTGTCCGCATTAAAGCAACAGGTCTATCTGGGTATAATTGGTCATTGAAGCGTGCCCAGAAGAAAGCAGGGACAACCCTACGAAATAACTCTGCAATTGGTGAAGGAGCAAAAGCCGCCAAAAGTACGCTAGTTGCAACTCCCATTACTACCGCTACAATCAAGCGCCAGCCTTGGTAAACAGCATAAGCCAAACAAATAACTATTGCAATTACCCATGCATTGCGAGAGTTGGTTAAGATTAACCCCGTAAAGTTGGCGATCGCGGTAAGGGTGAGGAAGGGGAAGAGGTAGGGAGAGGGGGGGATGGGGAGATGAGGGGAGGGGGTAGAGGGGGTAGAGGGGGTAGAATAAATTATTTTGTCTCCTTGTCTCCTAGTCTCTTTGTCTCCTTGTCTCCTTATCTCCTTGTCTCCTAGTCTCCTTGTCCTAATTCTTCGCCATTCTTGCAACCATAAACCCAAATTTAAGATAAAAACTATTACTAGATAACCAGCTAAAACATTAGCGTAGATGAAGCTAGAAGCCATACGGTTGGGGGGATTTCCTCCAGCTACGAGCGTCCAACCGAAGATGGCACTCCATAATTTAGAAGTGTGCCATCCTAGAAATAGTTCTCCCATACCGATAATGACAACTGGTAGGGAACTTATCGTTAAAATCCAGGATATGCGTTTTAATTGCGCCGTTGTTTGAATTAAACGACTCCAACCAATAAATAATGCAAAGAAAGGTAATAAATTAAATAAACCAAGGAAAGCTGCTATTTTATCCGCAGCAAAAACAGCGGTAATTACCAAAAATATACTTAAAAAAATAAATCCCCGATACAAGGGATGTTTGATTATTTTACGAAATTCTTGCTTAAAAGTAATTAAACCGCTTAAGAATAAACCTACAGCACCCAAAGCTGGAAAGAAAGGTAATATTAATAGCCCTAATTGCAAGCAATACCAAGAAAATCGCAGTTTAGGGTCTGAATGTCGTAAATAAGACCATAAAATTTTCGTCATTCGATTTTGGATTTTAGATTTTGGATTTTGGATTGAGGAGTAATTAAGGTCAAAGGTCTGCATATTAAAGGTTAAAGGTTAAAATTTTTTTTATCTCCTTGTCCCCCTCTTCCCCCTCTTCCCCTCTTCCCCCTCTCCCCACTCTTCTCCATCTCCTATGCCCTATTCAAGCCATTTCCCAACATTCAGCCCTTGTTAAACGAATCTGAGCTAAAGCGAAAATAGTGGGAATAATTCGACCATAATTAGTGGCGATCGCTCTCCATCCTAAATCGGCGAAAAACCAAGCCCACATCATCGGACCAACAAATGCAAATACGCTTCTGACTGCACCATAACGCGCTGCACTCACAGCCATACCCCGACGGGCTATTTGCGAAGTTGCATAACCTTGAAACTGTTTTGCAGCAGCAGTTCCACCTGCAATTGCTGTTTCTTTAGCTAGCTGATAAGTAGCGAAATGTGTCGCAAACTGACTGGTAATTTGTCTGAGCAACATTGGTTTAATCACCGAAGTCACAGCGATTGCACTACCACCTTTAAAAATTAAGCCCAAGGGATCTTTTTGTAAAGCAAGAGGTAACGGTTCCTTTTCGGATGTAATTAAGGAATCCTGTACTTTTTCGGTTAACTTTCTTTTTTCTCCCGCAGGTAATTTCTTCCAAACTCTTCCTAAAAGATGCAAAAACACTTCAGCTTCTAAATCAACAGTTGTCAAATTGTCAGAATAAGGAATTTTTAAATATTTGCATACCTGAACCAAAGCTTCGCGGTAAGTTACCTGGTGAGTACGTCCCCGCAATACCGTCATTCCATCGGCAGCCAAAAAGCGAAAACGTTCCTCAAGCGTATCCAACCAAGCTTGACGATTCTGACTTTGAACTTCTATAGGTTCTGGTGTCTGTACGTAATCCAAAGGATTAAACCTACGACTAAATAGAATCGCAGTTAAATCTTGCAACTCTTCTTCAGTAGCTAACTCTAGCGCCGCTCTTAATTCGTCCAATTTCCCTTCCTCCCTTCCAAACATTTTTACCCGTACTTTATTCTACTATTAGCTTTTGCTTAAATCCGATACAACTTCTACTCTTCACTCGTATACAAAAACGTGCTATGGCGAGCAGGACAATTACTTCCTTCTCAACTAATTAATTCTTTTGAGCAGAGGTACAAGAACATTTCCTTTATTAACAAAATATCTTCTTACTTTAGATAGATTTTTGCAGATTGTGACAATAGTTTATTTACATTCACTTTGTTTGATGCATGGTGGCAGAATATTTGCTTATATTTAGTAAGTGACACAGATAGTGAGGTGATGGCTATGGGAATCAAGGATAGATTTTTTGGAAAGTCGAAACAGGAATCGGATCGAGTAGAAAATCCAACAACTATAGATATCCAACCATTACCCGCAGATGAAACACCCTTGGAAGCCAAGAAGGGATTTATGAAACAAATGTGGAATAAGTTCCGCAAAGACTCGCAAACAGAAGCTACAGCAACAGTAGAAGTAGAAAAAGAAGTTGCAGCAGATGTCAAACCAATTAATCAAGAGCTAGAAACTGAAATTAATCAAAAAGCTCGTAAAAAAAATAAATTGCAATCGATTATACAAAATGTATTCCAGAAAGATAAAGATGTTCCCGCACAATCTTTAACTCAAACTACTTTTGAAGAGGTTGAAGCGCAGGTAGTTAGCGAACAACCTGTAAAAACAAGTTCCAAAACTACCTCAAATAAAATTAAAAAGCTATTTAGTCAGTTAACTCAAAAAGAAAAAGAGCAAGTTCAAACAGAAGAAGCGATTGAAGAAGTTGATGAAAGATTAAAAACCGCTAGTAATTCCGATAAAATCAAGAATATATTTAATAAACTGGTCAAATCTGTAAAACCACAGAATATTCAGAAAGATATTCAGAAAATTACCGATAAATTACCGTCAATGAATCGCGGCCCAATTAAAGAAATTTGGCCCAAAATTCAATCATTATTCCAAATGGTTGTAGATCCCAAAGCTGCTTGGACATCAAAAGCATTAGCGATCGGTTCTTTGCTTTATCTTGTATCTCCCTTCGATGCGATTCCCGATATAATTCCTGTATTAGGACTCACAGATGATGCAGCGGTAATTATTTCCGTTGTCTCTACTTTAGCTGTTGAGGTAAGCAAATATGCCAAGCAATCGGCAAATAAAGGAATTGAAGTTGCAGAAGAATTAGCCGATATCGAAGTGCGGAAATATAACCGCATCGTCAGAATTACATTAACTGGTAGTATCATCGCTGCAATATTGGCGATCGCCGTAAAATTAATCCTCAAACACATCTAATGGAGAACTATTTCAATTTATACAGCATCTTCCGTTTAGGGCTTTTCGCAATCACCTTTTACGGAACCGTCCAACTAATAATAAATCTGTTGCGCTATAAACCTTATTACGACAAAGTTCCTAAATCCGTAAAAGGTTTTTTATTTACCACGGGAGGCGCTTTATTTGAAAGAAAATTTAGACAGCACAAACATGATTTTATAATCAATGGCATACTTTTAGCCGTTTTAATCAGTTTGAATGCGATATTATTTTTCTTCGCTTAAAGTTGTTAGTTGTTAGTTGTTAGTTGTTAGTTGATAGTTGATAGTTGATAACTGCTCACTGCTAACTGCTTACTGCTCATCTACACCCAAATCTTTTAACTTAGCCAGTAACTCTTCTACTCGTTGCTGTGCTGCTTCCTTTTGTTTTCGTTCTTCTTCAAGTTGCTGCTGTGCTATTATTGCTCTTTCTTCCGGTGTCACAACCAATTGTTTATCTTGAGTAAAATACCTCAGCTTTGAATCGCTAACTCCCAAAAACAACTCTAACTGCTCGCTCCATAACCATCCTTCATCCGTCGCTTCTATCGGTTGATATTTACTAGAGATCAAACGAAAACCCTGGAATTCCAAAGTTTCTGGATGAAACCAAAAGTATTCCGGGGTGCGAAAGGTATCTTGGTAAAGTTCTTTTTTCGTCGTTTTATCAACTTTGTGAGTACTGTTGGAAAGCAACTCCACAATTACATTCGGATATTTACCAACTTCCGCCCATAACATCCAACTGCGACGGGGATGGTTTTGGGTACCTAACACCACAAAAAAATCTGGCCCTCTAAAATCCCGCATGGTAATATGGTCTTCGCTGTAATAAATCGTCAAATTACCAGTAGCGTAATAATCATTACGTTCCCGCCACAACCACTTGAGACAAGCCAATAATAACTCGATTTGTTCGCGATGTAAGTCATCCAAAGGCGGTTCATCACTCCACAAATCGCATGGTGGAATGATAATATTTTCTGGTTCCGTTTGTTTGTACAGTTGATTCAGCCAGCGCTTCAGAATTCTTTGCAGCCGTCATAAGAATTAATGGCTTTTGTTACTACTTCTAGTTTAGAGCAGTTAAATCAAGCTCATATTTAAAAGTGTATTGCAGTGTGACAATTGCAAATCCGTCTATCTATTCAAAAATACGTGTAATAATCGCGGTTTAGTTTATGACACTTTATGACAAATTTTATTTTGGTACTTTTTATGCTAAAAATCCGTAAACAAAACTTTTGATTTGAAGACTTATACTGACAACGCAACATACCGCGTACTGAAAACCACAAATAAACCGTTATTTATTTTTTTAATTAGGAAAAAATCATGAATACAGCAACTCGAAATAACTACTTTCGTCCTTTTATCAAAGAAGGCAGCACTGGTGAAGATGTAAAGGATTTACAAAAAGTTCTGAATGCTACTGTCGCCGAACCTAAACTATTAGTTGATGGTGTATTTGGTGCAAAAACAAAACAAGCTGTCATCGCTTATCAAAAGAAAAATAGTTTGAGCGCAGATGGAATTATTGGTCCCATCACTTGGGTATACATAGATTATGCTGCAACTTATCAGAAGAGTATAAATGACCTTTCTACTCTAAAGCTTGGTAGCAGAAGTGCAGATGTCACATATCTACAATACGAATTAAGCCGTTATTTTCTTAATGATATTGGTTCTATAGTAATTAATGGCATATTTGGCGAAGAAACAAAAAATACTGTAATAGATTTTCAAAAACAATATAATTTGACCGTAGATGGAATTGTTGGAAATCAAACTTGGGCTAAATTAAAATCTATTATTGTATAAAGCTTGATTTTTTGATTGGTCTTAATATCAACAACTCAAAGTAAATCACTATAACCACTGATTATTTATCCCATTAATAATCAGTGGTTATCTCGTTTTATAGAGTGTGGATTAATTATAGGATTACTAATTAATTACCCAAAAATATACGTGTTACGGCTAAAACAGCAATTTTCGTGCCTTAACACACCCTAAAATCTAATCTACATATTCCCTATAAAAAAAATAGATTGACTATTGTGTTTTTATATTCATCCATGTAATATCTATGACGATGACTAAAAAGTACTAAATCCCCATCGGGAAACCGTAGATTAAAAAGGAGACGCGGAGCATGGGCTATGATTTGGGAAAATTACGGCAATTTGTAAATCCTTACAAAGCTGCGAAATTGAATTCGTTAAAAAGTTTTGTATCGTTATTTTTAGTTGGAACAGTTTTAAGCTTTACGATCGCAGCTTGTTCGGGTGGAAATGGGAATAATTCGACTATTGCCGATAGTAATGCAATTCCGAATGCAAGCCCTGTTGCTGCTACCCGTCAAGATGTCCAACTAACCCTAGTTTCCTTTGCAGTCACCAAAGCTGCTCACGATGCGATCGTTCCTAAGTTTACGGAACAATGGAAAAAGGAACACAATCAAAATGTTACCTTCAAGACTAGTTACGGTGGTTCGGGTTCGCAAACCCGTGCGGTGATCGATGGTTTGGAAGCAGATATAGTTCATTTGGCATTAGCACTAGATACTGAAAAGATTGAAAAAGCGGGATTAATTGAAGCTGGTTGGGAAAAAGAAGTACCTAACAACGGGACTGTTTCTAAGTCTGTAGCAGCATTGGTAACGCGAGAAGGTAATCCCAAAGGTATTAAAACTTGGTCAGATTTAACTAAAGATGGAGTCAAATTTATTACCGCAGACCCGAAAACCTCTGGAGTTGCTCGGTGGAATTTTTTAGCGTTGTGGAACTCTGCTATCAAAACTAATGATTCGGAGGCAAAAGCGACGGAATTTATCACCAAAGCCTATAACAATGTACCAATTTTGCCTAGAGATGCTCGCGAAGCAACTGATGTATTCTTCAAACAGAAACAGGGAGATGCCTTAATTAATTACGAAAACGAGATTATCTTGGCACAGCAAAAAGGTGAGAAGGTATCTTATGTGATTCCGGATATCAATATTTCCATCGATAACCCAGTTGCAGTTGTTGATAAGAACGTTGATAAGCACGGAAACCGCGAAGTTGCCGAAGCTTTCGTGAAATATTTGTTTACACCAGAAGCCCAGCAGGAATTTGCCAAAGTTGGATTCCGCCCTATAGATGAAAGCGTAGCCCAAACCAAACAAGTCAAAGACAAGTATCCCGCAGTCAAAACCTTGGCAACCGTTCAAGAATTTGGTGGATGGGATGCAGTTCAAAAGAAATTCTTCGAGGATGGAACTGTTTTCGACCAAATTCAAGCCAAGAAGAAAAGGTAACTCATGAGCGTATCATCACACAGGCAAAGATATCGGACTAGACAGCCTGCTTGGAAGAAGTTTCTCAAACTACTGCTTGGAAACAGTTGGGCATGGCGAATTAGTTTTGTGTATTTAACACTCATGCTGTTAGTACCAATAGCTGCCATGTTTTTAAAAGCGAGTAATGAAACGAGCGCTGATTTCTGGAGAATTGCTACTAGTCCAATTGCCCTCTCAGCTTATGATGTCACTTTTACTACAGCTTTGCTGAGTGCATCAATAAATGGCGTGTTTGGAACCCTACTAGCTTGGGTAATAGTTCGGTATGATTTTCCTTTGAAAAAGCTGGTAGATGCTTCCATAGATTTACCATTTGCCCTACCGACAGCAGTAGCAGGCTTAACTCTTGCTACCGTGTATAGCGAAAATGGTTGGATTGGCGGGCTGTTTGCTCCTTTTGGAATCAAGATATCTTATACCCGTGTTGGTGTTGCGATCGCCATGACGTTTATTTCCCTTTCCTTTGTAGTGCGAACCGTGCAACCCGTACTTCAAGAAATGGAAAAGGAAATGGAGGAAGTTGCTTGGAGTTTGGGTGCGAGTCAATTGCAGACATTCACGAGAGTAATTTTACCTTGTTTGCTGCCTGCAATTTTGACTGGTGTTGCATTGGGATTTTCCCGTGCAGTAGGAGAATTTGGTTCAACAGTAATTATTTCCTCAAATACACCGTTTGTTGATTTAATTGCACCGATCTTAATTTTCCAGCGCTTGGAACAGTATGACTACTCCGGTGCAACGGTTATTGGTGTAGTGATGCTGCTCATTTCATTGGTGCTGTTGCTATTGATTAACCTTTTACAAGCTTGGGGCAGAAGATATGATTGGAAATAATCGCCTTCTCAATCGCAAAAAAAACAGGGTTCCGAAAGTATTGATTGGAATTGCCCTTGTTTACTTATCTTTGGTTCTCTATATTCCCGCAGCGAACGTATTTGTCCAAGCTTTCAAAAATGGAGTAGCACCATTTTTAACGAACCTAATCGAACCAAATTTTCTCCACGCAGCTTGGTTAACTTTGGTAATAGCATTAATTACTGTACCCGTGAATACGGTATTTGGTCTTTGTATTGCTTGGGTGCTTACCCGTAAAAAAATTCCTGGAAGAGCTTTTATTTTGAGCCTGATTGACCTACCTTTCTCTATTTCACCTGTAGTTGCAGGGTTAATGATTGTATTACTTTACGGACGTAATAGTTGGTTTGGTAGCTGGTTAATAGACCATAATATCAAGATTATTTTTGCGATTCCAGGGATGGTTTTAGCCACAGCTTTTGTAAGTATGCCCTTTGTCGCACGGGAAGTAATTCCGGTATTAGATGAAATTGGTCAAGATCAAGAAGAAGCAGCAAAAATCCTTGGTGCCAATGGCTGGCAACTGTTTTGGCGTGTCACAGTTCCCAATATCCGTTGGGGTTTGCTGTACGGCATCCTTTTGACTAATGCTAGAGCGATGGGTGAATTTGGTGCGGTTTCCGTGGTATCGGGAAATATCGGTGGTGAAACTCAGAGTTTACCTCTGTTTATTGAAGATGCTTACAAACAGTATCAAACCGAAGCTGCATTTTCTGCTGCGGTGATTTTAGCAATGTTGGCATTAGTAACGTTGGTACTCAAAGAGATTCTCGAACATAAATCAGGTCATGCGACAAAAAAAGTTTCTTAGTTTATAGATAACAATTAAATAATCCAAAATAGTACCGTTATCTATGATATATATAAAATACGGTATCTCCACCGACAAACCGTAGATTAGTTGCAGAGGATTTTTTTACAGTGGGCATAGTAGTTGAAAATGCGTGCAAGCAGTTTGGCAGTTTTAAAGCCGTTGATAATGTCAGCTTGGAAATCAAAAGCGGCTCGCTGGTGGCTTTATTAGGACCTTCGGGTTCGGGAAAGTCTACTCTGTTGCGACTAATTGCGGGTTTGGAAATGCCGGATAGCGGCAAAATTTTGTTAACTGGTAAGGATGCCACATATCAAAGCGTACAAGAGCGAAACATTGGTTTTGTGTTTCAACATTACGCTTTGTTCAAGCATATGACGGTACGGAAAAATATTGCTTTTGGGTTAGAAATTCGTAAAACACCAAAAGCGAAAATTAAAGCCCGTGTAGATGAGTTATTAGATTTAGTTCAATTAAGCGGACTCGGAGACAGATATCCATCCCAGATTTCCGGGGGGCAAAGACAAAGGGTTGCTTTAGCCAGAGCTTTAGCGGTAGAACCAAAAGTATTGCTGTTAGACGAACCCTTCGGAGCGCTTGATGCTAGAGTTCGTAAAGATTTACGCATTTGGTTGCGGAGATTGCACGATGAAGTCCACGTTACCACGGTATTTGTGACTCACGATCAAGAAGAAGCGATGGAAGTCTCCGACGAAATTGTGGTAATGAATAAAGGTCAAGTCGAACAAATTGGTACACCAGCACAAATTTACGATCATCCCGCAACAGCATTTGTAATGAGCTTTATTGGTCCGGTAAACGTGTTACCAAGTACTTCCGGGATATTTCAAAGTAATGGGTTTGATTCCCCACAATCGGAAATGTTTTTACGTCCCCAAGATGTGATTGTTGAAACTTCTCCTAATGGTACGACAGTTCCGGCAAGGATAAGTAGATTGATACATTTAGGTTGGGAAATTCAAGTCGAATTAACCTTAGATGACGGACAAGTTGTAAGCGCTCATTTGACACGAGATAGATTTGATGAATTGCATTTGGAACCCCAGCAAAGGGTTTATGTAAAACCTAAAGATGCTAAATCCTTTCCACTTTATTATTCGATTTGATTTATCGTGGAAACCATACTAATAAGCTAAAACAAACCATGAAATTCACGCGCATTACAGTAAATCCAAATCAGATGGGTGGAGTTCCTTGTATTAGAGGATTACGAATTCCGGTTGCCACTGTTGTCGGAATGTTTGCTGAAGGAATGCGAGACGAAGAAATAATGCAAGCTTTACCAGATTTGCAACCAGAAGATATTAAAGAAGCTTTGAGTTATGCAGCCTCCGCAGTTACCGAGCGTGAATTACCTTTAATTGAAGCATGAAATTTTTGGTTGACAATGCTTTATCTCCTCTAATTGCTGATGGACTAAGAGAAGCAGGTTACGATGCTTTTCATGTTCGTGAATACCAAATGCAAGCAGCTTCAGACAGTGAAATATTTGTCAGAGCAGTAGATGAAGACCGTATAATTATTTCTGCGGACACTGATTTTGGTACCTTATTAGCATTAAGACAAGAAAGTAAGCCATCAGTAATTTTATTCCGTCGTAACACTGAACGTGTACCTGAAAAACAATTAGAAATTTTATTAACAAATTTACTTACAGTTCAGGATGCTTTGGAACAAGGAAGCGTAGTTATTTTTGAAAAAACTCGCATCCGTATTCGTTCATTACCGATAAACAATTAATTTAATATTTACCAACTACGGGTGGCAGCATTTCCAAAATATCAATATTCAAATCGGGAAAACTCAAAGGCGAAATACTCTCATCTTCTCTTAATACCACTTCACTTTTATAACCATTTTCCGAAGGTTGTCTAAATACATGAAGCTGACGGTTAATAACATCTAAAACCCAATAATCAACAATCCCTGCTGCTGCATAAGCTTTCCCTTTTGTCTCACAATCTTTTTTAAAAGTAGTATCCGCAACTTCGATAACTAAATAAACTTCATCTGGGGTAGGATGGTGGTCTGCGTAGTCTAATGGGTCAATTTTTACAACTGCAATATCAGGTTCTGGTTCTGAATAATCATCTAACTGTATTGGATCTTTAATAGATATCCAAGCTCGATTTTCTAAAAGATTTTTAAGTAAATAATCTATTCTTCCTACAGCAGAACGATGCGCTGTTCCTATCTTATCCTTACAAATAATCTTTCCTTTTAAAAGTTCTACTCGTTCGTCTTCATCAAAAATGCCAGCTTCTGCCATGCGATGGTATTCTTCAACTGTCCACAGACGAAGTTCTATTGTAGTTTCTGTACTTTGCATGACTTTTATAACAAAATTTTAATAGCTAAAGACGTAGCAATGCTACGTCTCTACATTATTTATTGTATGGTAATTAAATTAATGCCCAATCCCCAATCCCCAATCCCCAAATTCAACTCAACTGTGCGACAATTTGATTTTCTAACAAAGTTTCACCAGCTAATAAATCTTCAACTGTAATTCTTAAAAATCTTTCACTATCAACTTCTAGAAAAACCTTAACTCGATCGCTTCCTGGAAATCCCGGTGGTGTTAAATTCGCAATGTTTCTCGCACCATCGCTGTCGTTAAGAGCTTTTACCGTGGTTTCGCTGCTTTCTGCACGACGGGTAATTAGGCGATCGCCATCAAAATAAACTTCGGTGCCGCCGGTTTCTGCTCCCAATTCACCAATAATTAATTCTATGCTGGGTTGATTTTCTAAGGAAGCACCCAAATACAATTCTACTGGTTTATTCATTGGGTAAGGCTGCCCTTCTTTTACAATCGGATGCCAGCTATGACAGTTTTGGCGGCGATTCCAATAGCGAATTCCGTAGCTGTGGTAGAGAAAATCTTTGATCTCAAAACCTTGAGCTAATTGCAATGCTCCGTGAGCGATCGCTTCAAATGCTTTTTCGCTACGAATTTTTTCGGAATCAAAGTAATTTTTGATCCATGTCTGCACCGCCGGGATTTGCGAAGTACCGCCAACTAACAATACCGCGTTAATATCTGCAACTTCTATTCCTTGGCGGCGTGCTTGCTGCAATAATTGTGTCATTGACTCGTCAAGCATTGCAAAAAACGAATGTTCTTGCAAAATACTTTCAAAAGCATCGCGGTTTAATTCCAATTCGTAACTTTCAAATGTTTCGTCGTTAAAATAAACTTCGCTAGCTTGATTTTGCGTGGAAAGCTGAATTTTGACTTTTTCCGCGAGCCTTGTTGTCAAAGGACTTACCGTTAAATCTTGAGTTTTTGCGAAGTAATCGGTTAACCAATTATCAATATCTGTACCGCCCAAATTTTGACCGGCTTTTGCAAGTACGCGGGCAGTTTTCACCTTCTGTTTGGAGTCTTCTGCTAAGGATTTATTACCAAACTTAAGTAAAAATCCCAAAGGTTTTTTATTTGTTTGCTGTACGCTTTTATCCAAACGCACCAAAGATAAATCTAAAGTTCCGCCGCCAAAGTCAACTACTAGTAATAAATCTTCTTCTGTTAAACCGTAGCCCAAAGCCGCAGCTGTCGGTTCATCCAGCATCCGCACTTGTTCCACCGCTAGCGGTTCGCAAACCTTTCCCAACCAGTGACGGTAAGCCTCAAAACTGTCAACGGGAACGGTTAATACCAAAGAATCCAAACCACCTTCCATAGAAGATAACTGTTCGATTACTTTTTGCAGGTACCATTCCCCGACTTGTTCAAAAGAAATATTATGCCCATCTAATTCCGGTAAAAAACCTTGAATATCCGCACCAATCCCGCGTTTGAAGCTGCGAAAAAAACGCGAATCACCTTTGAGATCGACACCGCGATTTCTTACCTGTTGTCCAACTAAAACCCGTGAGTTTGAAGCATCTTCCACATACAGCAAACTAGGAATCAACGGTGGATTCAAACCTTGTTGAACGGATAATTCAGGTATATTTAAAGTTTCTGGCTGCTGAGTTACCGGGTTCCAGCGAGCAATGACGGTATTACTAGTGCCAAAATCGATTGCTATTGCCATTTTTTATGAATAATTAAATATTTGCATTAATCAATAATGTAGAGACGCGATATATCGCGTCTCTACAAGAATTTCAAATACCCCACGAATTAATATTACCTCCAAAAAGGATTCTGGTATAGCCATAGATATTCTATAAAACCTAATCCCCACGAGTAAGAATAGCGTGCTGCAATCTCGCTTCAAGCAGTCTTTTGGGAAGAGCAAATTACATCCTCTCGCTTCGTTACTTGTTTTTACAGGGACAATGCTCAGATGGCAAGCCAGTTTTCTATTAAGCTTGGCGTTAATATAAGAGATATTAACTTTGTTACAACTTATCAAATTATGCTAAAAACAATCGAAGGCATTTATAAAGATGGGCAAATTGAACTTAATGAGTTACCTAACCAAGTTAGCGATAGTACTCAAGTCCTTGTCACCTTTATCGAACCAAGTAAAATTGATGCTACTAAATTACGTCAACTGATAGAACAATTAGAGACAATAGCAGGTATTCAGCAAGGTTTTGATGAATTAAATGCTGGGCAAACTCGCCCTATTCAGGATTTTGTACAAGAAATGCAGCAAAAATATGGCATGGATAGTTGAAATTACCCCTGTAGCAGAAGCTCAGATTCTAGAAGCTTATAATTGGTATGAAGAACGTAACCCAGAGTTTGCTGATAGTTGGTTTCGAGGATTGATGAATACTATTGCAACGTTACAAGAAAAACCGTTACGTTGCAATTTGGCTATTGAACACGAAATTTTTCCAGAACAAGTTCGACAGCTACTTTACGGAAAATCTAAAAATATTTATCGTGTTCTGTTTACTATTAGAGATACAACTGTTTATATTTTGTATGTGCGACATAGTTCTCAAGCACCGATAACTATAGATGATTTAGATTATTAAGTTCGTAGGTTGGGTTGAGGAACGTTCACCGTAGGTGTGCCGAAGGCATAACCCAACATAATCTAGAAAACTCAACGAAATAATTCAATTCAAAATAATATTAAACATCCAACGAAATAACTCGCTTCATTTAAAAATCTACGTTGGATAATTTATCGGAAATCCAAATGTTGATGTTGGGTTACGATGCAATACGAATTAATTAGTTTATCTTTTAATTTTTCGTGCATCTAACCCAACCTACCATTATCTTGTTTAATTATTGCAGCATCACGAAAAGCAAGCCATCAAATAGAATCTTAAATTCTAATCCAAAATCCAGAATCCAAAATCTAAAATTAGAAAACTCCTAACTTTCTTTTTCCCACCATTCCCGTAGATGTGCGATCGCCTCTTCTTTAGTTTTAGCTTCAACTTCTATCCAAGGTGCTTCACGGTAACAAGCAGGCATATCGGTAATCAAGTCGCTATGCTTTCTATCGTTAAAAGCATCTTTTCCATTAGAAATATGAACTAACTGCCAATCTGGATTTTCCCAAGTTTCTTTGGCTGCATAAAACATTTCGGCAACGCTTTCCGAGTCGTAACTATCAAGTTTTTCGTGACAAATATGGTGATGAGCATCAAATACCAACGGAATTCCAGCACTTTGACAAACTTTTAAAAGCTCGCTGCTGCTATAGGCATTTTCATCATTTTCTAAAGTCAAACGGCTTTTAATATTTTCCGGTAGCTGTGAAATTACCTCTACCAATTCCTTACCACGCCCAGATTTACCACCATGAACATTCATCAAAGCCCACGACGAACGAGGTAAACCCAACATATCTAAAATACGGGCATGGCTTTGTAAAATTTGGATGCTGTTTTCTACAACTTGCGGCTTTTCAGAACTCAACACTACAAATTGATCGGGATGCAGTACCATTCTGATACCCAATTTCGCCGCTCTTTCACCAATTTTGGCTAAATCTGCGCTCATTGACTCTAATAAATCCTTGCCAATTCCATCTTCTATATCGCATAGAGGAAACAAATTAGAAGTCATCCGATAAAGTTTAATTGAATGGCGATCGCAAAAAGTTAATGCAGAATTCAACCGTTGTAAATTATCTGTATAAATTGACTTGAGAGCGATATTACGTTCTTTTTCACCAAACTCTAAATAACGAGTGCGGGTTATCGTCCGAAAACGCACCTCTTTAGAAGCAGTGATGCAAACCAGCCCCAACTCCGGCGAAGTCGTTTTATGGTTCGATTGCGCTGATGCCGATTCAAGCTGGGTTGCAGTCATTTTTTTAGTTAATAATTAGTTACAATTAGTTACATACCTTCATTAGTTCTATTGAACTACTTAAACCTTGCAATTATCAGTATCGCAAGACATAACCATCCTAAGCCTAGAGACAGTTATCAGGTCAAAGGTGTAATAATTTATAACTCCTCTAAGTAGAATTATTTTAAGAAAATTAAAGTTTTGTGAAGCCTTTAGTCAAATTTGGTACAGAACTACTTAGACAATAGATTTACAATCGACATTCCTAAATATAGTTTTGGTTTTGTATCAAATAACATCTGTCAAGCCACGGAAATATTTATTAACATATAGACAATAAATTAAGAATCGTAAAGATGTATCGGGGCACTCATACTCATTGCTTGCTATTTTTTTCAACAGAATAGGACATTATGAATAATCAAAAATCGCCAGAAGCGAAAAGATTTATTAGAAATCTCAAAAATGGGATTTGGTTATTTGGCGTATCATCTTGGCTATTTGGGATTATAGACAGAAGTATTGCAACGTTGTCAGATGGTTATTTATCAGCATTAGATATAACTCAACTGTTTACAGCAGCGACATTTTTTGTCGCATGGCTATTTCTCAAACCATCATCGACTAAAGCTTGAAAATTAATAAATCGGGGTAGCACATACTTGGGAATATATTCAAATCAAAATAGATTTTTTGTTCGTAGTAAGGGCTTTAGCCCTCGCAATTGGGACTAAAGTCCCTACTACAAACTTAAAGTAATATGTCAGTTGCGTTAATATTAGTTAATTTATCCGGTATTTTCGTAGTACAGACAACTTGTCTATTATTTATATTTATCCCTCAATAAAAAATCATGACTTCAGGTATTTCAGAAGATTTAGTATTAGTTGCTGGTGCTACGGGTGGAGTTGGACAATTAACGGTAGCAAAGTTACTCGATAAAAATTTGAAAGTTCGCGTTTTGACGCGCAATGCATCAAAAGCCGAAAATATGTTTGCGGGTAAAGTAGAAATTGCTGTTGGAGATATCCGCAATCTCGAAACAATAAGAGACTCTTTGGCAAATGTAACTCATATTATTTGCTGTAGCGGAACAACTGCTTTTCCTTCCGAAAGATGGGATTTTGAAAACAATCCTAATTTTCTGGAATATTTTGGATTATTTTTTAACCCTGAAGAAGCGAAAGCCAAAGCTAAAAACAGTCCGATGAAAGTTGATGCTCAGGGTGTAAGTAATTTAATAGAAGTTGCACCAAAAGATTTAAAGCAATTTGTTTTTATCTCTTCCTGTGGAGTCGAACGTAAAAACGAGTTTCCTTACAGTATTTTAAATAGCTATGGCATTCTTGACGCAAAACAACAAGCAGAACAAACTATTAAAAATTCAAATTTACCTTATACAATAATCCGTCCCGGACGTTTAATAGATGGTCCATTTACTTCCTATGACCTTAACACTTTATTGAGAGCAAAAACCGACGGGAAATTAGATGTAGTGTTGGGAACTGGTGATAAACTTACAGGAGACACTAGTCGAATTGATGTTGCAAACGCTTGTGTAGAATGTCTGAATAATTCAAATTGTTATAACAAAGCTTTTGAAATTGTTAATAAGGGGCAAAGACCGTCGGTTGTTGATTGGAATGCTTTATTTGAGCAGCTTTGAATATAAAACGTAAAATAGAGAGACTTTGCGATCGCCAAGTCTCTACACTACCTGCTTTGGTGAAAAAAATAAAAAAATCATCATAATCATGTATATTGAAGGGATTCGGTAATTACCTAACTCATTAACTGCTTGACATATCAACTTTTTTTGAAATAATCTATTTATGTGAAGCGTGTTTTAAATTTTAGGCGCTAACGTGCCAGCAAAAGGTATGGATACAATTGTAAAGCAGCATTCGCGTCTAAACTTATTGGGTAGTCTTTGCAAGAGAGAAGCGTTAGCAGAAGGTATTGGTACTTTTATCTTAGTATTTGCCGGTACTGGTGCAGTAATGGTTAATACTATTACCGATGGTAGTATCACTCATTTGGGCATCAGTTTTGTCTTCGGTGCCGTTGTTGCAGCGATGATTTACAGCTTGGGACATATTAGCGGCGCACACTTTAACCCGGCAGTAACTTTAGCATTCTGGACGAGTGGCTTTTTTCCCAGACGCTTAGTGATTCCGTATATTTTGGCACAGTTAATTGGCGCGGTATTGGCTTCAGCCTTACTTTTTCTCAGTTTGGGAAATGTTGCCAATTTAGGTGCAACTTTGCCCTTGGATGGTAATTGGTTGCAATCCTTTGTTTTAGAGTTAGTACTCACTTTCATCTTGATGTTCGTAATTTTTGGATCGGGACTCGATCGACGCGCACCCCTGGGTTTTGCAGGATTAGCAATTGGCTTGACGGTAGGTTTAGAAGCGGCTTTTATGGGACCTATAACTGGTGCAAGTATGAATCCAGCCCGTTCATTTGGTCCTGCTCTAATTGCAGGAATTTGGCAACATCACTGGGTTTATTGGATAGCACCAATTATGGGAGCGCAGTTAGCGGTAATTATTTATCGACATCTTTCTTACGGATTTCGGGATCTGAAGTAATTGGTAATTGGTAATTGATAATTGAATATATGACAAATTTTGAACACAAACCAAGAATATTGTTTTTATATGGTTCGCTGCGAGAGCGTTCTTACAGTCGTTTGTTAGCAGAAGAAGCAGCGCGGATTATTGAAGGATTCGGTGCAGAAGTCAAGTTTTTCGATCCCCGCGAATTACCGATTCGGGGTAGCGTTCCGGACACACATCCCAAGGTGCAAGAATTGCAGGAATTGAGTTTATGGTCAGAAGGTCAAGTTTGGACATCTCCAGAAATGCACGGTAATCTTACCGGGATTATCAAAAATCAAATTGACTGGATTCCTTTAAATATAGGAGCAGTTAGACCAACTCAAGGAAGAACTTTAGCGATAATGCAGGTAAGCGGCGGTTCTCAGTCTTTCAATGCTGTTAATTCCATGAGGCTTTTAGGGCGTTGGATGCGGATGTTTACAATTCCCAATCAATCTTCCGTTGCTAAAGCTTACCAAGAGTTTAACGAAGATGGAACCATGAAAGATTCACCTTATCGGGATAGAGTAATTGACGTTATGGAAGAATTATACAAATTCACCATACTATTACGGGATAAAGTTGATTATCTCACAGACCGTTATAGCGAACGAAAAGAGAAAGATAAAGAATAAGTAATGGGTAATGGGTGATAGGTAATAAATATTTTGAGATTATATCTTTTATTATTTTAAATTCAAATTCTCATCTTGTATTAGGGGAATAAAATGAAAAAAGTCATGTTTGTTTGTAAAAAGAACTCTCGCCGTTCTCAAATGGCAGAAGCATTCGCTCGTAAATTAGGAGAAGGTAAAATAGGCGTTACCAGCTCCGGTTTAGAAGCGAGTTTTGTAGATCCCAAAACCCTAGAAATTATGTCTGAAATTGGTATTGATATTAGCAATCAAGGATCGAAAGCTTTAAGCGAATTTAATCCCGAAGATTACGATGCTGTAATATCTTTATGTGGTTGTGGAGTAAATTTACCACCTGAATGGGTAACAAGAGAAGTATTTGAAGATTGGCAATTAGAAGATCCAGAAGGTGGAGATATCCAGACATATAGACGCATTCGCGAGCAAGTTAAAGAAAGGGTAATTAAATTAATTGAAGATTTAAGTTAGGGAATAGGGGATTAAGAGGAGTTAGGAATGAGGAGTTAGGAGTAAATCAGGTCTGCATGTTAAAGGTTAAAGGTCTGCATGTTAAAATTCCCCTTGTCTCCCCATCTCCCCCTCTCCCCATCTCCCCATCTCCCCCGCTCGCCGCACGCTCCGCGTGTTCAGCGCGGCACGACTCGTTAGAGTAACGGGTTGCGCCACTTGCTACAAGTCGGGGAACCCGCGAGGGCGCAGTGGCTTACCATCTCCCCCGAACCCCCGAACCCCCTCTCCCCATCTCTTCCCTAGAATGGTGAAATAAGTAATGCAATTCCACCTATGTAAAGAACTAGAATTAGAAAACTTTCAAAACCAATATTACCTATACCGTATTTCTCGCGCTGAAGAAGTCCTAACAATAATGTCCCCGTCATCAGAATTGTTAAGGAAATAACGAAAATCTGACGTTCAGAAATAATAGCATAAATAGAACCACTACGAAAAGCAATATCAGAAAAAGCTAATAATAATACGTCAAAACAATTACCGCCGATAATACCGCCAACAGCTAAAGTTAACGCTCCTTGTCTTACCGCTGCGACAGTAACTACAAGTTCGGGTAAAGATGTTGATACTGCTGTAAATAAACCACCAACTAAAGATTCTGATAATCCAGTTTGAACTGCAATAAATACACCACTTTGAGCAATTAAATAGCCAGCCAAAGCTAGAATTACCGCATATACAAAAAACTCTAGCCAAAGTGAAGTTAAATTAACATTAATATCGGTTGTTTCCGATGGTATATCTAATTCAGTTTTTTCTGTTTGTCGCGGTTTCCACATCTGCTTTTCTTCAGCTTGAGAAACCAAACGCAGTCCAAATAGATAAGCAGTGATAATCACAAGGGATGCAGGATGAATTCCCCAAAAACTAACTTGTGGAGTAGAAGTCGCAAGCAAGGGAATAGCCAAAAAAGTCATCAGCAAAGTTCCCTGTGTCAGATTTGCGATCGAAGCAGCAGCGTGTTCCAAGTTAGCTTTGCGATAAAAGATATCGGCAACTGCTAAAAATGCAGTTTGTGCGGCGATACCTCCAAGTGCATTACTAACAGCCAATTCCGCATGACCACCGAAAGCAGCAGTTACAGAAGTGACAATCCCCGCTAAAGAAGTGCTACCACCCAGAAAAACAGCACCAACTATAGCTTCTCCCCAACCAGTAGCATCCGCTAATTGGTCAGCAACCTTACACATCTTGGTACCCACCAAGCCAATTACGATCGCAGCGATCGCAAATAAAGTAATACCAATTGGCAGAGATTGAATCACTATATATTCTCCAGCAGACAAATATTAATAAAAGTTTTGTCTACTCAGATTAGCTTATTTATTTAATGAATGTATCCCCTTGATACTTCTAACTCTAGGTAGTTGTAATTTGTTGGCGAGTAGGAAATAGGGAACAGGGAATGGGGAATAGAGAATGGGGAACAGGAGAAGATATATTGGTAACTGCTAACTGCTAACTGTTAACTGCTAACTGCTAACTGTTCACTGCTAACTGTTCACTGTTCACTGTTCAAATACGTATTTTTGAGCGACTTTCCAGTAACGAGAAAAGCGCTTGAGGTCGATAAAACCGTCATATTCAAAAAATGGTTCGACTTCAAATATCTCTAATTCTTTTGAATTTTCAATTTCGTTGCAAATAGTATTAAAACGCGGACTCGGACTATCTACTGTAACAACTTTATTAACATTATGTTCTTCTGCAAAAGCTAAAACTTCTTTCGCAACATCACCACGACGAATGACAACGGGTAATTCTAGCAAGCATTCGTAAATAAAAGCGATACGTTTAAGACTGATTTGCCATTCTTCTAATAATGCATCATCCCAAACCCAGATAGCGGGAGTATTGGGAAATTCATCAAGTGCGGGGTTTTTCGGACTTAGACAGTCACCATGTACCCAGATTATTTGGTTAGACATAGGATTTTAGATTTTAGATTGTGAATTAGTTAAAAGTCAATATTAGGATAGAGTTAACCATGCAACAGAGCGGATAATTGATAATTGACGTAAGTATGTGAATTCAAATATCTTTAGCGCCATGTCATTCTATTCATTCTATTAAAATAATTAATTCAAAAATTTTCTCAATTTTATTTGATTGAAAAAATTTAAATGGTGAGAATGTGGGATAATTGAAAAAACTAACAGAGTATATTTTTTTAATAATGGGATGTCTGTAAAATTTTTAAATAAGGCAAACCTTTCCATTATTAAAAATGCTCTATACGATAAATAGTACCACAAAAGCGTTACTAATAAAAAATTTTGCGGTATTTTTATCTAAAAAAAAGACAAGGAATTATATATACCAGAAATAGGAAAAAGTAAGTAATTATCTCATTATATGGGGGATTATATAGGATGGGTTTGTAATAAATAAAACCTATTATTAAAAATTGAGGTCAATCGCTTGTTTTTAACAACCGAGAAACTTGGAGAGGGCAACGCAGTCGGGTTTATAAGTAATGTTTTCGGTAAATTAAGTTATCATGCGCCCGATTACGGAGGATGATAATTTGAGATGCGGCTCTAAAAGCCTTGTAAAATGAGGGAAAATTGAATTCACATTCTTCCGTAATTGATAACTGGTAATTGATTATGACAGTAACATCAACAATTGTTAACGTACCACCTCTTGAAAATGGCGATCGCCTAACGCGCTATGAGTTTGAGCATCGCTACCAAGCCATGATACAGATTAAGAAAGCAGAATTAATCGAAGGAGTTGTGTACGTGGCTTCACCTGTACGTGCGACAAAACATGGTAGACCCCATGCGAAAATTATGACTTGGTTAGGAACTTATTATGCAGCAACACCAGGAGTAGATTTACAAGATAATGCTACTGTCCGCTTAGATGCTGACAATCAACCCCAACCAGATGCTTTATTGAGAATAGAGCCGGAAGTTGGTGGTAATTCTCGCATTAGTGAAGATGATTATATCGAAGGTTCGCCAGAATTGGTTGCAGAAGTTGCCGCTAGCAGTGCTTCTTACGACCTCAATGACAAACTTAATGCTTACCGTCGCAATGGTGTCAAAGAATATATTGTTTGGCAAATGTATGAAAACCGTTTGGACTGGTTTATTTTAAAAGAAGGTCGCTATATTTCATTAGAAGCTGATAAATCAGGTATTATTCGTAGCGAAGTTTTTCCAGGTTTATGGTTATCTGTTAACGCTTTACGAGAAGGTAATTTAGCCTCTGTTTTAACAATCTTGCAGCAAGGTTTGCAAACAGATGAACATCAAAAGTTTGTAGAGAGTTTGCAGCGTCCAACGTAAGAGTGGAAATAATTACATCTGCGGAACATTTTTAAAATTATTCTTCGTATCGAAAGTCGCGAATCATAAAATTAAATAATTTTAATACTGCATTATTTTTGTTGCAAACTCAATATAAAAATGGGACTATTATTTCGTTGATGGTTAATAGAAGGTTTTTTGCTGCCTTATTGTGCTAACAGTAATCGGGGGTATTAATTGATGTCAGTAGAAGTAGAAAAAAAGGTCATGACTGAAGAAGAGGTAGCGAAGCTATGGGAAGCATTCAAAGTATTTGATGCGGATGGTAGCGGTGGTATCTCAGCTTCCGAATTGGGGCAAGTAATGCGATCGCTAGGGCAAAATCCCAGCAAAACTGAACTGCGCGATCTGATCAAAGAAGTGGACGTTGATTTGAGTGGCAGTATTGATTTTGATGAATTCAAAACCTTGATAGTGTCAAGGCAAGGCGATCGCAAAAGCCGTCTCAAGTTGGCATTTAGCGTGTTTGATGAAGATGGTAGCGGTCAAATTACGACAAACGAACTGCACAATGTCATGAGTCAGTTTGGACTGACGGATGAAGAGCTTGATGAAATGATTAAAGAAGTCGATAGCGATGGCGATGCCTCTATTGACTTTGAAGAGTTTATGGAACTGGTTCCAGAAGAGTCAGAAATAACCACCGGCTACAAAGATTTACAGATTTCTTTTACCAGTTCTCCTACAAATAATCCAGCCACCGTCACCTCAGATGTAGCGGTGGATATTGACACACCTATTGTTACAACTACCGAATCTCCTGCACGAGAAACACCCAGCGACAATGCAGAAGTAGCACGCCTCAAAGAACTTCTAGCACAACACCCACAAGAGCAAAAAGAACGCGCCACCTCCCGCTTACAAATGCAGATTGGTTTGTTTCGCTTGATCCAGGGAGCCGCTTACCGTTGCTTCCGCGAGAGTTTCTCCGCCAATCACGAAACCCACCTGCGCGTAAGAGACTTGCCCTACAAAATTACAGACTTCGTGCAGTTTGTACAGAAAGCGATCGCACTATACAAAGGGTTAGATATCGTAGACAAAGCTTGCCATCCCCTATTAGATGCAGTCGTTGAATCAATCGAAAAAGAGTATACCCGCCTCAAGTCACGTATCGACAACTGGAACGCCATTGAAAAAACACCCCAGATGTTAGCCCAGGAAAAAGCCATGCAGGAGGCACGCCGTAAATCCATCTCTGTCAAGGAGAAATTTGCCGCAGGGGTGGAGTTCGCTATTACTTTAAAGAAAAAGCATTTCAGCTTTCGCGACATTGCTTCTGGCGTGCTTGCTATCAATGAACTTAACCGTCTGCGGCAGATGGAACTTAATGCAGAGCTTGCCCCACCTCCCCCTAAATCCGCAGGCGATCCCTCTTATTACCTCCAGCAGTGGAACCGCGTTATTCTTACCGATGCTTCAGAAGAAATAGACGGTGCAATGATGCCAGTGGCTTATTGGTATGAAGATTTTATGCCGAAGTTACTAGCTGCTTTCAGTGTCGATAATGCCGCAGAGATCCGAAGTAACACCGTACCTGACGAAGCCGCTTTGGAACAATGGTATAAAGATACTAAAACAGCGGGAGAATTTGACCACTATGGGGCGGATGTGGCAGAGAATTTTTCTAAATGCACTCCTCAACAAAAACTGGCAGTTAAGCAAGCATGGGGTTTGACGCATCACTATCTCAATGGCGTGCAGAAACGGCGCGAACGCGAAGAGTTTGGTCGTGAGTCAGGGGCGCTCTCACAATACGTGGCATTCATTGATGTATATTTGGCACGGAGTGATGTAAAGGATGCCGGGATGCGCGTTAGCTTTCCTTATTATATTGGACCTGCGGTGTGGCGTTTCTTCCACACTACCGCTGAAATCCTGTGTACTAAACCACATGAAGTGCAAAAAGCACTGGTGGCAGTTTTCCAAGACTTCTTTAAACTATTTGCCACCATGTACCCCTGCCCTTACTGTCGCCACCACCTGAATATGTATGTGGTGCAGAACAAAGAAGTAGATATGTACCCCGTGGAATATCTTTTGCTCGGACGCGATCCGCAGCTTAACAATTTTGAGGTATCGATGGAAGCAAAGCTGTCTACAGTTGTGGATGGTGCTGCCCTGCGCTTATTTTTCTGGAAACTACATAACACCGTTTCCTCATCCATTGCTCGCTCTGAGGAGTGGTATCACACCGATGAAAAAGCTTTTTACACTACCCGTTACTGGCCCAGTCTGGACTCCGAACTCGCACGAAGCAAAGCGTTCAAACACCTTAGTATTTCCATCGAGCGCTTATACCGTCTCTATGGAATTCTTAAACCAGCATCGCGGTTAGCGGGAGTAAGAGCAACTCTGCAAAAGCTGTTAGATAAAGACGAAGAGTCAGGCATCATAGAGGCGTGTACCCTAGCTCAAGAGTATATCAAAGAGTTAGAATCATCTGTAATATCCGGACAATTCCTTCAAGAGACTTACCGTTTTGACCCGGAAATTGTCGATAAAAATCCCCACTTCACTCCCGAAGAGGAAGAGTTTGCCCGCAGCGGTGTATTTGTGGAAGTTATTTAAATAATAGCAAGTAGTACTGATGTTTTAGATCCTGTTTCTAAGATTGCTTGTATTAATTCAGTGCTGTAGCGCTCTATTTATTGGAGCGCTTTAACAGTTTGGAGAATTTTTACTGAGAAAGAAAACCTGTAAGCAGCAAGGGAAGTATCAACAAGACAAATATAATAAATACCACAGTTCCAGGATCTATTTTGATAGTATTTTTATCTTCTTCTTGGCTCATGTCACACCTTTGGTAGAAAATGAGATATATAAACTCAGCTTACCTTTACGTTAATCCTTTCTCAATCCCCATAAAGTAGTAATGTAATGTCAATCCAAGTTTACGGTATTCCCAACTGCGGTACTTGTAAAAAAGCTTTCGCTTGGCTGCAAAATAACAATATTGAATACGAATTTGTTAATACTAAAGAAAATCCACCCAGTAAGGAAATGCTTGAAAACTGGGTAAAAAGTTTAACTTCTAAACCGATGCGAAACACTTCGGGACAATCTTATCGAGCGTTAGGTGAGGATAAGAAAACTTGGACTGATGAGCAGTGGATAGAAGCTTTCGCTGAAGATGCTATGTTGCTCAAACGTCCGCTATTTGTGAAAGATGGTAATGCTGTTTTGGTGGGATTTCGGGAGAAAGAAGAAGCGATAAAGGAAAAGTTGCTCTGATATCTTGCACTATTATCGACATCGCCTTGGAATAAATTCCCAGGCTAATAAACAAAGTCGTCTTAAGACGACTAGACAAGGCTTTTAGTACGTTTGAACGACATTGGTGCAAGATATTACAGCACTTTGCAGATGAATGAGGTACAGCTTTATATGATAAAACTCTTGTGGGATGGGCATCCCTGCCCGTCCAAATGTACCTGAGAAAAATAAAATGTGCTGTAGATTACCCAAAAAACCGAATTAATATATAAACTGTAGCTGCAACTAGCTGTAATATTGTTACCGGAATACTGTATTTCAAAAACCCTTTGAAGGAAATGCGTCTTCCGTACTGCTGAGCGATTCCTGCTGCGACAATATTAGAAGATGCTCCAACTAAAGTACCGTTTCCTCCTAAACTTGCGCCGAACAACATCGCATAAAATAGAGGTAATACAGATGGTGGTAATTGCCCGATGAAATCTGGCGATAATACTTCTGTTCCTACTAAACCAACATTAACTAAATACTGTTTTAATAGCGGAATCATTGCTACAACCAAAGGAATATTTGGAACAATACTTGATAGGATTCCGGTGACAAAAACTAATACTATCGAACCAAAAAGTATGTTTGTACCGATAGACGTTGCTAATATACCTGCAAAACTTTCAATTACCCCTGTTTTTTGTAATCCACCGATTAACACAAAAGTACTCATAAAAAATATCAAAGTACTCCAATCAACATCGCGCAAAATATTTTCCACGGTATCAACTTTACTTTGATGAGATACAAGCATTGACAAAGCAGCACCCAATAAAGCAACCGCAGCAGGTGAAATTTTGACTGGTAAAGTATCTCCAATCACAAAAAAGAGGATTACAAAAGCAAATATTAACCCACCCATTACTAAAGCTTCTGGGTGCTTAATTTGTGGATGGGGTATTTGTCCCAAATCATCTAACTTTGTTCGCCAAATTTTGCGGAAAAGTACGGGTAATGTCAGAGCAACTACTGCGATTGCAATTACTCCCCCCAAACTTAAACGTAATAAATAATCTGCGAAACTTAAATTAATTGCATCGCTAACTAAAAATGTAACTGGATCGCCGACTAAAGTTAATAATCCGGCCGCATTCGCCACAAATACCATTAAAATCAATAGCGGCACAAAATTAACGCTTAATTCTTTAGCGATAGGGGGAATTAAAGGTGCTAACAACATTACAGTTGTAGCGTTAGGTAAAAAGGCACAAACTGGAACAGTTATGCCAATTATTCCTAAAAGTAAACGTTTACCTTCTCCTTTTACTAATAATAATATCCTTGCAGCTAAATAATCAAAGACTTTTGTTGGTTGGAACGCTCTAACTAATATCATTACCCCGAAAAATAAGGATATTGTGCCGTGACTTTTAGCTATGTATCCGACTGCTTCTTCTAAAGTCATTATATTAGTAAAAACTAATAGTAATGCTCCGAGTAAAGCTGCTACTGTCAAATTTATCCATTCTGTCATAATTAAACCAATGACAGTGATAAATATGGCACCGCTTAACATTGCTTGCCAATTCCCCATAACAAGCTCCTTAAAATTTAATAGTATTGATTAGGTATTTTGAAATGTTTAAATTGTTAATGGGAAACAAGATGCTGCCACTACGGAAAGAAAATTACTTGATTTACACAAGATTACCGATTTATAAACCTTACTAGACGCAGAGTACGCAGAAGGAAGAAATAAATAGAGATAGTTAATTTTGGAGCAGGGAAAAATTAGCATTTGTGCAATTTAAAATGCTTACAATCTGGAATATTTTATTTTACAGGACTTACGCAAGCCCCCCTTAAAAAGGGGGGTTGGGGGGATCTTCCATGCGTGGAACACTATATCTACCGTAATTGCTGCGTAAGTCCTATTTTATTCAATCTAAAAAATCATGCATGATAATTCACCAGGTAATAATTAAGTACACAATTGACGCGAGTGATATTAGCCTGGGATAGAGACGATAAATACAAGAAAAATGCTGTTCATCATCAATTCCCCTCGATGCCTGCGAAGTTAGCTGACGGGCTAGGATTGAGAGGTATCCTTCTTACCAAGAAGATATTAAGACTTCTAAGTAAAATACGCCCCCGTAATAGTGGTTCCTCCGCTCCAACTTGAATAATATAAGCTGGATTAGGCTGAATTATTTTTGACTTTGGTTATAATACAACCAATTCACTTAAATATAAAATCTATCTTAAGAGTGTTTTATTTTTTAGATATTTTTACAACCAAACTCTAAAATTTGTTCGGCTAAATCTTCCAAGGAATAAACTATATTAATATCGGGACGTACTAAACTTGTTTGAATTTCTACGTCTTGTCTTCTCGGATAATTGGGATGAATTCCTACAAATAAAGGTTTATCTGTCATCGAGAAAGCACCGAGTTCGTAAAGTGCTATCGGACAAATTGTTTCTTGGGGAAACCAAAAAAGAATAGATGAAGCAAGTCGCAGATGTTTGTGTTCCCATGCAATCTGTTGTTTGGAAGCGTCGGGGTTATCAATCGGAAAATTAGCACGACGAGGATTTAAAATAATCCAAGGTGAAGGTTTCAATAATTCGACCATTTGCGATTGCCAATCTGGACAATTAGAAATTCCACCAGCGAGAAAAATTGCATTTCCCCCACCGTCAAATTCTGTTAATGCTTCAATGTATTTACTCATTTCAAAAGGTATAATCTACACCCGCAATTACTGCTAAAGCTATAGCATATTCTTCTAAATCGTGCCTGAGTATTTCCAATTCGCTTCTTAATTTCGCTTGGTATTCCCAGTTTTTTTCATGTTCAAAAGGACTGATATCGAGAGGACGTTGTGCTTCCCAAGATTGTAATAAAGGATGCCATTTAGCAAGGAAAGGACGTAAACCTTTATTTAATACGGTGATAGCAATTCCTCCCACAGATTTATGGGATGCACCGATATGGGGACCTGCTTGTTTGAGGATTTCTCGCGTAGTTGCGAATAAACTATGGAGAGATATGAGTGCTTCGCGAATTAATCCTTGTTCTGTTTCTGTTTCTAGAGGTTGGATGGTAACGCGGGTGACAAGTTCTATGAATAATGACCAAGCAGCTTTTCTTTCTGTATCATCGGGTTCCCATTCCGTTCCACCAATTCCGAAAGGGAGATTTACCGATACTTTTGTTAATTTAGGTTGGTTGTTTTTGGGCATTTTGAATCGTTTTTGTTTTTCAAAAACAATTAATTTTATTATTTCAAATATTTTATGACTCGTTCTCCCCCAATATTCAACAGGATATTCCTATCACATCACAACCCGTTCAATAACGCAGTCTCTCTCACTGAGTTTGATTCGAAGTGCTAATTTATCAATCAATAAACTCAGGACAAATATCAATTTAACTTTATCTCTGTGTATCATATCAATCATGTCATTATTTATTATCAACATTCCTAAATTTACCTAAAATAATGCATTCTAAACTTATACTGCCATGTGCTTTAACCGAATTCTTAACCGCACCGGACACTTCTAAAACGCTATCACAGTACTTTTGCAATCAGACAACCAACTTATACTTTACATATATCCATCCAATCCCAAAGCCGCTCATCAGCAGTTCTTTACACTATATGGTACCCTCACCCTAGAAGGGTAGGGCTACAATTACAAAGCCCACCTGCGTGGGCTAATAATTATTCTAAAGTATCGCGTTTTTGCAAAAAATATCGACCAAAACCCAAATCAAAAATCGCTATTCCTGTTAAGCAAGTTACTCAAAGATTAAAAGCAACGGGAAAAAAGAAAAAATCTTCACCGACAGATGCGCTTACCTTGGATGACTGTAAGCAAAAAATGAAATATTGAAGAAGTTGCAGCAAAGTTTATTTTCGCAATTGCTATAACCAAAAAGTTCCGAGATATACTACAACAAACACCAAAAAAACAAAACCACCAAAACCCGCAGTGCCAGGTATCGAAAACTCAGAACCGCAAACTTCGTGAAAATATAGTTTACAAATCTTAATAAACTCTGTAAGCCTTATATGTTACATTTTACAAGTCTCGACGCGAGAAATACTCTTCGTCGGTCTCCTCTATAATAGCCGATCCGCCTGTAACCCTACGCCCGCCGAGGTGTCCGTCCGAGCACAAGAAGATCAATTCACTGTAGTTTAGCATTCTTTTTAAAAACATTTTATTCAACCTTGCGATGCACTTCATCTGAATTGCGAAATGGTTTTTAGTTCTTCTTCTTCTTCCTTCAAAACGTGGTATAGTTCCCAATTTTGTTGGAGGTTTAACCAAAAATTAGAGCTATTTCCAAAAAATTTTGATAATCGTATTGCTGTGCTAGGTGTAATACCTCGCTTTTGATTTACAAGTTCATTTATTCGCTGATAGGGAACGTGAAGTGCGTCTGCAAGTTGTCTTTGGGTTATTTCCATTGGTTCGAGGAAATCTTTAAGTAATATTTCACCAGGATGAGTTGGGGATCTGTATTTTGGAATTTTCATCGGTTTTTGTTTCCTAATGGTAATCGACTATTTCAACTTCCGATGCATCTTGCAGTGTCCATATAAAGCAAATTCGATATTGGTCATTAATTCTAATACTATGCTGACCTTGCCGTTCGCCTTTTAGTGCTTCTAACCTGTTACCTGGTGGAACTTTAATATCATCTAACAAGGATGCCGCATTTAGTTGATTCTAATTTTCTACGTGCAACTTCCCAACAGGATATAGGACATTGCTTTCGAGCTTGCTTTGAGTCATTACCATCAAAGATGTCTTCGGTTCCTTGGTTCTTAAATGATAATATCATAATTAGCATGATGACACGGTTATCATGCTATTAGAAAATAGAAAATTACTTAAACTTTCTGCCGGAAGCATACTACAACGAAACACCAGAAAAACACAAATCCCGCAGAAGTGCCAGGTATCGGAAACGCAGAACCCGCAAGACTTCGTGGAAAATGGATAGTTTACAAATCTTTAGAAAATTCTGTAAGCCTTATGTGTTACATTCTACAAGTCTGGACGCGAGAGAAGAATAACTAATATCCCAATTATAACTGACCACCCCCCATTTCCCACTCGCCATAGCCGGAAGGTGACCCTGGGGACCTTGTAGGGAAAAAGTTAATTCATTGTAGAACACCCACTCTTTGTTGAAAAACATTCCTTTACGCCAACCGACGCGATCGCCAAACTTTTCGTAGTCTTTTCCGACGCTTTCCCAAATGCGCTTTTGCACGCTGAAGCCAAAACGTCCATTGCTATATTCTACCCAAAGTTGGTCAATGGTGCGTAAGTCAGTGCAAGGAAAATTTTCTATGTGATGGGAATACAAATAGTCTTTTGCTCCTTCACCCGCACACTTGAGCATAACTGCGAGAGTTTCCCTATCTGCTTCCTTCCAGTTTCCTGCTTTGAGCAAATCCCGTAAGCGGGTGTAATCGACTCCTTTTTCTGAACTAAGCTGATCTTCTGGTATTGGTGGTTTAGGTATGGTTGGAGTAGAATCAACTATTGTTGGTGGAGTGGGGTTATTTTCTTTTGTTTGTGTTGTATTTACAGGAGCTTTATAAAATTGCGGCTTTCTCCCCGTAATTCCCCAAATTAATTGTCCCATCGGTTCCGGTTGTTGCTGCCGAAAATCTACCCACATATAACTACGAAGAAAAATTGGTAATATTGGCTGTTGAGGTGCGGTAGGAAGTAATACAGGAATTACCGGACATTCCCTTTTGACAAACTCCCGTAAAAAAGCATCTAACTCATGCTGTTGCCAAGGACCAAAACCGCTACTACCGACAAAAACCGCAGCAGATTTAATGTGTTCAATTTGTTTTTCAAGTTCACGTTGCCAGGGTAAGCCAGGACGAAATTCCCATTCATCTAACCAAGGTTTAAGTCCTTGCTGTATCAATTGTTCTCCTATTTGTTTTACTTCCGGCTTGTCTTTGCTGTTGTGACAAAGGAAAACGTCGAATTGGCTGTGTGAGGACATTTAAGCTAAGTAAATTTATCCAGTAGGTACATTACTATTTTTACAACATCAAGCCCAAATATTCCCGATCAAATTAGTTTAAATTACTCATGTTTGCCATTATTGAGATGATTTTATTTATTACATCTTTATGAAATGGCTTTTTGCAGAACTCGTAGGTTGGGTTAGACACGGAAACCAAATTTAATTTGTAGCGATAACATTAATCGTGTCGTAACCCAACATCACTATTGCCGTTAAACACAGCGAATTTAATCTTTCTGAAAACCGCGATGTTGTTTTAGTATTTCAGAAAATTGTTCGGGATTTACCTCTCCATAAACTTGCTCTTGAGGTTGAGCATCAACGCGCTCCATTAATGCTTGAAATGCTACATTATCATCTCGATTCTCTAGAACATATTTTTTTAGTTCTCCCATTGTCATCGTTTGAAAATTAAGCTTCATTAACAAACCTCCAATTTCCATTAGGGTAAATCTCAATCAAAATTTCTTCTCCTGCAAGAATAATGGCGTTCCCAGTTCTTTCATCTAAACGCACCATATCTACAGAAAAGTACATATTTGTCAGGTTTTGACACAGTTGGAAGCATCGAAACGCCTGTTGAGTAGTCGGCAAGTATTCTACCTCTTCTTTACTATAGCTCAATCATCTCATAATGCAGGCTATAGAAGCATTTCGTAGGTTGGGTGAGACACGAAAACCAAATTTGATTTGTAACGATAATCTAAATTAATCAATTAGAGTAACCCGACACCGCGATTGCGAATGAATGTTGTTATCAGAAAGCAGAATTATTTAAAAAATCAATAAAGCAATGTTGGGTTACGGCGCATTTGAATTTATCGTCAATAATTAATCTCTTCGTGCGCCTAACCCAACCTACATTTTACATTCTTTCACCTTTAACCTTTAACCTTTAACCTTTAACCTTTGACCTTTAACCTTTGACCTTTAACCTTTCTTCCTCTTCCCTTTCTGATAACTTTGACTATTCGGCTTATTACTAAACTCTTTTTTAGGAAACAATTTCTCTTCTAACTGTTCGTAACTACCTTCAAAATCACAATTGCCATACAAAGGACATTCTTTGCAATAAACCCCATCGGTATAACGTTCTAAATTCTGACGGTTAAAGAAATAAGGTTTATGACTAAAGGTACTCGCTACCCATTGCCATGACATATTATTACTTGCTGGATCTCCGTCTAATAAATGCTCTAAAAACCATTTTGCACCAGCTTGCCAGCCAATTCGCCGCCAATGCACTATATATGCCGCAATCCACATCCGCATATGATTGTGTAAATAGCCACTTTCGCGCAATTCTTGACTAAAGCTATCAATACAAACTAATCCGGTAGTACCTTGTGCGATATCTTCTGGAAATTCCGATGCATAATCGGCGACGCTGTAACCTGTTTTGTATTCTTCTCTATCTTCCCAAATTTGATCGCCGAGTTTTACATATAATCTTTGCCAATAATCCCGCCAGCCTAATTCGTTAACTAACTTTGTGGCATCGTTATCGTTGCTAGCTCTGTTTAAAGCAAAGTCTCGCACTTCTGCCAAACTTAATACGCCGTAGCGGAGATAAGCGGAAAGTCTGGTAACACCGCCAGTTAAAAAATTACGTGTTTTCCCGTATTTTCTGGGGTCTACTTTTTCTAGTGCTTTTTCGGCGGCTTTTCTTCCACCTACGGTTTCGCTGATATGTTCATCTCGTTTTTCAGCTTCGGGAAATTCTTGTTTGAGGTAAGCAATTAATTCTTCACGGTTGTCAAAGTCGCGACGCATTTCTTTATTCATTGGGAATTGGGGATTGGGGATTGGGCATGGGAGACTTAAACCCGCGCAGGCGGTGAATCTAGTTGGCGGTGTCGGTTTCCGTCCCGCCAAACTAGTGAACCCGGAGGGGTTTTGCTTGTGTAGCAGCGGTTTCAACCGCCAGACAAATTAGTAATCTATAGATGTTAAAGTTGATTCACTAAAAAAATGTAACTATTATTACTTTAAAACCAGTGAATTTAAAATATCAAAAACAAATAAAAACAATTTTGCTTTTAATTTTTAGCACATCTGCACTATATTTTCTACTAGCTCGCTTGGGATTTATTTTCCCTATAAGGGATGTTACGGAAGTTTTATGTTTGACTAGTTGTGAATCACCGAAAACTATTCACTCTGCTATTCCGGGAAATAAGTTATTAAATTACAGTCAAACGGTTGAGAAATTAATTGGAGAGACTGTAAATAAAGATAAAACCTCGATTTTAATTGAAAAATCAAAGCATCGAATCACGCTTTACTATAATCAAAAACCGATCAAATCTTACCCTGTAGTTTTCGGTAGCAGCCCAAAAGGGGATAAGTTAAAAGAAGGTGACAGACGCACTCCAGAAGGTATTCATCACATAAAAGATTTATATCCTCATCCTTCATGGTCTAAATTTATGTGGTTAAATTATCCCAACGCTGCATCTTGGAGAAAGCATTTTCAAGCTAAAAGCCAAGGTAAAATTTCTTGGTTTGATTCTATTGGGGGTGAGGTTGGTATTCATGGGGTACCTCAAGGAAGCGATGAAATGATAGATAAACAACAAAATTGGACTTGGGGTTGCCCATCTTTAAAAAATCAAGATGTGGATGAGTTATATAAGGTCGTAAAAATAGGTACATTAATAGAAGTTGTTCAATAGAAGGTTAAAGGTTAGAGGTTAAAGGTCAAAGGTTAACATCCAATTCCCTATTTCCAAGATAATGAGTCTTTGTATAAATCCCCATTGTTCAAAACCCGATAATCCCGACAAGATAATTTTTTGTCTGGGTTGTGGTTCGGAATTGCTGCTGCAAGGACGTTATAAGGTAGTAAAATATTTAGGAGGTGGCGGTTTTGGTAAGACTTATGAGATAACGGAACGCAACACTACGCCAAAAGTTATTAAAATACTCCATAATAATTTTCCCAAAGCGATTGAATTATTTCAACGAGAAGCTGAGGTTTTATCTCAATTAAATTATCCCGGAATTCCTCAAGTTGAAGCTGACGGATATTTTGTTTATCATCCCCGCAACAGTCAACAAGCTTTGCACTGTTTGGTGATGGAAAAAATTGAGGGGATGGATTTATATGAATACATCAAACAGCGGGAATATCGTCCTATTGATGAAAGAATGGCGATGCAATGGTTGCAAGAATTGACAATTATTCTGCAACAGGTTCACAATCAAAACTTTTTTCATCGCGATATCAAACCAGCTAACGTTATGCTGCGGGCTGAGGGAGGTTTAGCACTGATTGATTTTGGTACGGCGCGAGTAGTTACAGATACTTACTGGCAAGCACAAGCTGAAGGAAAGGTGACGGGGATAGTTTCCGCTGGATACACGCCACCAGAACAAATGAACGGTCAAGCTATGCAGCAATCTGATTTTTTCGCTTTAGGACGCACGTTCGTTTATTTACTCACCGCAAAAGATCCAAATCAATTTTATAATCCCCAAACTGATGAATTATTATGGCGCGATGCAGTAGCGAATATTTCGCTAGAGTTTGCAGACTTTCTCGATTGGATGATGATGCGATCGCCTTCTCAACGCCCTGCAAATACTGAAGAAATTTTACAACGGTTATCGGAGATTAAGCCAATTTCATTTTTGCCCACGCTTCAAAGTAAAATACCTTCCAATACTAATCCACCGGCGAATTCTAATGTTACTAATCCACCGATAACAGCTCAAACTGATACTCTAACAACTCCGATAACAGCTATTAACGTTGGTTTTTTCTATCAATGGATGTTATCAAATATTGTCGGTATCGGTATTGGTTTATTTATACGTAGTATTTTTAGTGGAGCGGTATATTCTATTTTTGGTCAGAATCTAGGTTATCACTATGCAATGTTAGCAGCAATTATTACTTTGGTACCAGTTGAAATTATGCAGTGGTTGGTGTTAAAACAGCGAATTATATTTAATTTTTGGTCTTTGATAGAAACTTTATTTGGCTTTCTCATAGGTTTATTTATCGGAACTTTTACTGGAAGTATATTATTCGGTTCTAAGGGAGAATTGCTATGTGCGGTAATCGGAGTAATTGGAGGAACATCGATAGCTAAATCGTTAACTATACGCCGACAAATAGACAATTCGTTAGGGTGGTTGATGCTATCTTTAGTAGGTATTTTTGCAAGCGTGTTTTTAGGTTCTTTTGCAGGTTTAATTGCTAATTTATTGTTATCCAAGGTTTGGAATCCAGATATTGCTTGGATTGTTAGCTTTGTAATTGGAGTGATAACAACTGCTATTTTATCTAGTTTAATTACGGGGATAGGATTGTTGAAATTATTTCGACGTGTAAAGACGTAGCAGTGCTACGTCTCTACATTAGATATTCAGAAACAAGATTATTTCCAAAATGTTCTGCGAGGGTTTCAATTAAAGCGATAGGTACGGAAATACCATTTTGTAATCTTTCCTTGCGATTAATTATTTCTAATTCACCAGGATAATAAATCGGTTCTTCAGCTTCAAGTCGCGGAGTTTCTTTAAGAGATTTTACAGCTTTTTGGACTTCTTGCTCAAATTTTTGTTTATCAGTTCATGCAGATACATCTAACACCCAAAATAAATGTCCGGTTCCATTTGCAGCATCGTGAATTGCTTTATTTTTAAACATTGCCGTTGCAGTTCCTAATAACGCTCCGCATAATAAATCTGATATAAATGCTAAACCGGAACCTTTATAAGAAGCTGGTATATTAACTGCTACTTCTTTAGGGTTTAAGGTAGGTTTTCCTTCAGTTGTTAACCCCCATCTTAAAGGAATTTCTAATCCTTGGTAGGCAAAATGTTTTACCTTTCCACCACTTACCGCACCCGTTGCCATATCGATAATTACTGGACGATTTGTACCTGTAGGAATTCCCCAAGAAATGGCATTGTTTCCCAGCTTTGCGACACTTCCACCGAAAGGTGCTAAATCAACAACATTAGTATCTGTAGTTGCAAAACCGATTGTACCCGCTTCCGTTGCCATGCGGGTGCAGTAACCAGCAACACCGAAATGATTGCTGTTGGTAACACCCACAACCGCTATCCCGGTTTTCTTAGCTGCGGCGATCGCCATTTCCATTGCAACTTTAGCAGCATATTGTCCCGGTGCTGCATCTGCATCTATACGAATTAAACTAGGGCGATCGTCAATGATTTTTATTTGCGGTTTGGGGTTTATTCGTCCGCTTTTAAGGCTTTTGTCATAACCGATAATTTGCTGCAATCCGTGAGAATCTATTCCCCAAAAATTAGCTTCTACTAAATGATTAATTAATGCAGTTTGCGCTTCTGGTGATCAAGAATGAGGTTTGAGTACTTGTGTGAGGAAATTATGTAAAGTTGGCGGTTTAATTAAGAGGGTTTGCATGGGATAATTATTTTATACTTTTAGTAAGGTAAACAACAATGGATAATTATTAAGAAACCTTAATTGAGAAAAAGATCCGGTGCAATGTTGAATTTAACGGTTCGCATAAACGAAGAAACTCAATAATTTTATGTTTCATCAACAGTAATCCAATATATAATAAATGTCCTTTTAGAACAATTTCAAGAAGCTTAATTTTATTTGCATCAGTTATCGCTACAATTCTTTTGATGCATAAAAAAGGTTGACTTCAGTTGCAGCAATTAAACAGACGGCATCCCAAAACGAATTTAGCTGGATATCTTTTTCTTGCACCAACTATTTTGGTTTTGGGTACTTTTGTGGTGCTACCGATAGTTTATGCTGTATTTCTTTCTCTACAAAAAGTACAGCTTTTAGGTGGTATCGAATACGAATTTGTTGGTTTTCGTAACTTCAGTCAGTTAGCAGAAGATGAACGGGTTTGGATTGCCCTCAAAAATACTGCTGAATACGTGGCGATCGTCGTACCTTCACAAACTATTCTGGCTTTATTTTTAGCAGTTACCCTTAATTCTGGTATTCGCGGTAAAAGCTGGTGGCGGGTGCTTTTCTTTTTACCCACAGTTACTTCTTCTACAGTTTTGACGCTGATATTCATGTGGATATACAACACTAATGGGTTGCTAAATGATTTTTTAAATGCCATTGGATTTCCGACATATAACTGGTTGGGAGATCCCGCAGTTGCACTCATTGCCATTATGATTATGAATATCTGGTCAACAGCACCGTTTTTCATGGTGATTTATTTGGCGGCTTTGCAAGATATACCCAAATACCTCTACGAAGCAGCAGAATTAGACGGTGCCAATGGATGGCATAAATTTATTAATATCACTATTCCTATGCTTAAACCAGTTACCTTTTTTGTGGTAGCAATGGGAATAATCGGTACTTTTCAACTATTTGACCAATCTTATATATTTTCTAAAGGTACTGGTGGACCAAATAACGCTACATTAACTGTAGTTTTATTGATATATCAAGCCGTATTTCGTAACTTACAAATGGGATATGCAGCGGCTATAGCTTTCCTATTAGCAGCGATAATTATAACCATAACCTTAATTGGGCGGCGATTTGGAGGCGAAAATTGAATAAATGGAGACTTTCATGGCTAAAAATACTGCTTTACTCAGTCTTAGTTTTGTACGCAATAATTACTCTAATTCCTTTTTTATGGGCGCTTTCGGCATCGTTTAAACCCTTAACAGAAATAGTCGCTGGCGAACCAAATTTCCTACCCAAGAACTTTACCTTTGATAATTACAAACAAATATTTATCGAAGAACCATTATTTTTACGTTGGTTTTTCAACAGCGTAATTATCGCGATCGCCGTCACAATATTAAACTTGCTATTCAACTCTATGGCAGGTTACGCCTTAGCAAGACTGCGGTTTCGGGGCAGAAGATTTTGGTTTTTCTTAATTTTGGCAGTATTAGCCGTACCGATACAAGTTACACTCATCCCCACATTTTTAATCTTAAAAACTTTTGGCTGGTTAAACTCCTACCAAGGCATGATCGTTCCCAACATGGTAAACGCCACATTTATTTTTATGATGCGGCAGTTTTTCGTTAACTTTCCTACAGAATTAGAAGAAGCCGCAGCCTTAGATGGTTTAAGTACCTTTGGAATTTTTCGTCATATCGTACTTCCTCTGGCAAAACCAGCACTAGCAGCCCAAGCAGTATTTATCTTCATGAGTAGCTGGAATAACTTCTTACTTCCCGTAGTTATTTTATTCGATCCAGAAATGTTTACCCTACCCCTCGGACTAAACAGCTTCAAAGGTCAATATATCAGCTATTGGAACTACATCATGGCAGCTTCAATGGTATTTACCCTACCAGCTTTAGCTATTTACGCCTTCTTCAACCGCTACTTTATTCAAAGCGTCTCCTTCACAGGCACCAAACAGTAACCAGTTAGCAGTTAGCAGTTAGCAGTTAGCAGTTAGCAGTTAGCAGTTAAGAGTAGTGCGAGCATCTTGCTCGCTGTTTAACTACCCCATCTCCCCATCTCCCCATCTCCCCATCTCCCCCTCTCCCCCTCTCCCCATCTCCCCATCTCCCCATCTCCCCATCTCCCCATCTCCCCCTCTCCCCCTCTCCCCATCTCCCCATCTCCCCCTCTCCCCATCTCCCCATCTCCCCAACTCCCCTCATCCCAACTTCAAAAAGTACTTTGGGCAAAAAATTGCACGCTTGGAGTGATAATTGTATTACAGTGACTTAATCTTATTGTCTGAGTTAACAACCATTATGGGTTTTGCAAGCCTATCAATCGCGGAAATCATGGTCTATTACAGCTTTAAAAGGCTGAAGCAGACTTTCTTTGTACGTCTGACTGGGAATAATTTACAAATGTTTATAAATAAATTCCTGGATTATGACGTTAAAGGATACCGCCATTTATTTATTTTCTAATTTTTGTTTGAACATTCCTTTGAATCGGTGCCTCGTTTTGAATTAAACCGAAGTTACCTATTATCAAGGGTTAATAACAAAAACGCTTTTTGTGTTGACTCTTAGCAATAAGAAATTAAGCATCGCTGTTATTGCTGTGTTAAGCATTAAAATTTTTGAGGGGAAACATGATCACAAGATTAATTGGCATTTTTGTTGCTTGTGTGGTGCTGAGTTTTCAGTTATTTGTGGGTAATGCCTACTCTGTAGAACTTGATGAAGCTACTCGCACGGTACCGTTGAACGAACAAGGCGATACCTATGTACTGAATTTAAAAGAAGTTAAAGAAGGTAAACGCCTATTCAATTACGCTTGCGCCCAATGCCATGCTGGTGGTGTAACTAAGACAAACCAAAACGTAGGATTAGATCCTGAAGCTTTGTCATTAGCAACTCCATCCCGCGATAATATCCAGGGTTTGGTGGACTATATGAAAAATCCCACTACCTATGATGGAGAGGTGGAAATTTCTGAATTGCATCCCAGCATTAAAAGTGCGGATATTTTCACTGAAATGCGTAACTTGACTGACGAAGATTTAGAAGCGATCGCAGGTCATGTTTTGTTACAACCTAAGATTGTCGGTAAAAAATGGGGTGGTGGTAAGATTTACTACTAAATCCTCAAGGATCGATTAATCATTAAACCTTAGTTATTAGTCCGTAGTTGGCATATCAAAACTCTTGGTATGCTGGCTATGGACTAATAACTGTTTTATTTTTGATAAGCGATCGTGCTGTATCGATTTATAACCGTTGCCTACTCTTACTACTTCATAAATTTTTTAGAGCGGAACTGACATTTCTGGATTCGACAAATAAATTTATTGATTTTATTAACATATCTGGCTTCAATTACGCTATTTATTTACAAAAATTTTTATATATGACAGATTGTCGTATTTGGGCACAATTTTATTTAAAATAGAAGAAAGATGATAAAAACTGTTGTTAGGAGAAAGGAATGAAATTGATTGCGTCCACTTTACGGCGTTTAGGTTTAGCTGCGTTGACTATGCTACTAGTTGTCAGCAGTTTTGCTGTTTTCGCACCTAGTGCTGCGGCTGAAACATACACTGTCAAGCTAGGTAGCGATAAAGGTATGTTGGCGTTTGAACCAGCAAAAATATCAGTTAAACCTGGTGACACGATTAAATGGGTGAACAACAAAGTTCCTCCTCATAACGTTGTATTTGATGCTAGTCAAAACCCTGCAAAGAGTGCTGATTTAGCTAAAGAACTGTCTCATAAGCAGTTGGTAATGAGTCCCGGACAAGAGTTTACAAGCACCATTCCAGCAGATGCACCTGCTGGTGAATATACTTTCTACTGCGAACCTCACCGTGGTGCTGGTATGGTTGGCAAAGTAATTGTTGAAGGTTAATTATCCATTGATTGAGCAGTAAAACACTCAATTACTATTTGGCGGCGATTAATTTTATCTTTGATGGAAATGTAAAGGATAAATTGGTTGCCGCCTATTTTGATGCATTTTGTAAATAGAAATTAAATAAATACAAAAAATGTGGAGACTTCGCGATCGCAAGTCTCCATACATTTATCGGCTATACGGTAATTATGATGATTCTTAACTACTAATTATTTTTTTCTCTGCGATCTTGAATTTTACGTAACCGTTGAATTAATTTCTTGCTAGCATTCGTTTCTTTAGAATCATCTTCGGATTCGTCTTTGCCATTTCTCAACCTGTTTGCAAGAGATGGTTTAGAAGTAGCTTGCGGTGCGGGTTCTTTGACATTAACTCGCGCTTGGGGTTTGGGTATTGATGGAATTGATGGAACGGGCGGTACTTCTTGACTGTTTCTGAGTCGCACTTCTAATGGTGGCTTAGCGTTATTACCAGATGTAGGCTTGGTTCTAATTTGAACTTGCGGCTTGGGTTTAACCGGCGCTGTTGAAGTTACTGTCGGAACAACTACTGCATTTCTAGCAGGTTGTGCATCAATTTTAATCGGAGCCGAACTTCTAGATAAATTTTCAGGTTTCTTACCCGACGGTTTTTGATTTATTTGCACTTCATCTTTTTTAGCCGAACGCAAACGGTCAACTAATGTTTCTTGAGGCTTGGAAAACTCAACACTATTGACTACATTAGGCTTAAAGTCAAGGGTAAATGCGTATACTTTTGCTTTACCATTTTTGCGGATGGGATTTTCCTTGAAATAGTTTCTGAAATAATCTCTAGTTGCTTTTTTCAGATCGGAAGAAACCGATCTATCAACGAATTTTAAATAATCAGCTTTTCCGTCAGCATCAATGACTAAAGTACCTTCAGTTTTACCTTCTTGTCCTTTTTTACTTCTAACTACATCGGAAATCGGTTCTTTAGTTTCTAAGTTGGAATAACGTCCCCTAACTTCCTCAAACTGTTTTGCCAGAGTTAAAGTACTTGTATTCTGAGGCGCTGTTATTATATTTCCATTGGATGGCTGTTGATTTGGTAGTTCAATTCTTCTGTTGCCAGATGACTGATTTCCCCATTGCTGTAAACTTTGCCCTGCAAAGGTTAATTTATCGCCCGGTTTCGGAATATTTCTGCTAGTAGGCGCAACAAAATCTTTGGGATTAACTACTCTTGGTAGATTTACAGGAACTCTGTTACCGATCGCTACACTATTACCTATACCTAAACCCGGATCTGTCATCGGCGGAAGAGGTGGTGGTGGTGGAACTCTAGTAAGTTCCGGAGGTATTGGTTCCGCCTGTATTGAAGGTATGTTAGCTACAGGAGAAGATGTTTGTCTTCTCGGTGCGCTTCTTCTAGATACTAATGGTGCGGGTTGTCCCAAATTGATTTTCTGATTAAAACGACGATATGACCCGCTAGATGACGCTTTGGCATTAAACGAAGAGTTGAAACTCGGTTGAGGAAGTACGGGTAAAGACGAGATACTGGGATTAGCTGATGCTCTCGGCAAAGGCGGTAATATCACCTTTGTGGAATCGGGATTCGGTGGTAGTTGAGGTAATGGAGTAGGTAAGCTCCCAAAGTTCGGTAAAGGAACTGTCGGCTGTAACGGAATTTGGGGTAAGGCGGAAATTTGAGGACTTTTGTTCTGAGGTAATCTGTTTTGTTCTGCCTGAGATAATTCCATTATTCCGACACTTGCCGGAGATGTTGTTTGGTTTGATTTGGTGGAGTCAACAGGCATCAAAGGCAGAATAAAAGCAATAGCACCATGTATGCCGACGGATGCTATGGCTGCTATTCCGGCTGGTTGGCTTAAGAATTCGGGTATGTTTTTGAGTATTGAGACGTAAGACATAGCTGTTATCGCTCACTTAGCTTGGTTGCGGTTGACTAGCAATTTTTATTATCAGGCAATAATAATTTGATTAAAGTAGCCCTTCAGATGCGTCCCTCTAAAAATAATAACTTCTTGTTGCAAAACTTATCTAGGTTAAAATTGCCAGTTCTACGAGCGGTTATTCGCGGGCGTATATTTAAATTGAAACCAAATTGGAACCGATCCTAATCAGAAGTTATGTAAATGTCGGTAGCACTGGGGCAAATCATTACTTTTAAAACTCGATTTGTTAATTTGACGCTAATAGGTTAATTGAGTAAATATACTAACCCTAGTTAAGGTTTATATATCTTTTTTTTTACAATTTCAACACCGACTTCCGGACATTTTTGGTTTTTTATGTTTAGTTTTTATCGCCGATATAGAGTTTACTTACTTTTGTTCCGATCGCATCTTCATAATCGAAGCATGGGAGCGGGATTAATTTGCTAATTTTCAGCCAAAAAGGAAGAATTTGACAACTCTCACTCGCAGAACTTTAAGCAGTAAGGCACAGACAATCATCAATTATAGGTTATCTTCATCCATTAGTAATGCTTACATAATACTAATCTAAAATTTACTTACGTATAAGTTAAACCTAAGCGATTTTTTTTGGCAAGTCTCAATTGTTAAATCCTGCTAGCCGAGTAACACAAATGTCCCTACCTACAGTTATTTTACCTGGATTCTTTGAAAGCGCCGAAGCTTACTATGGTTTAGAAAAATCATTGCAAAATTTAGGTTTTCCTACAGTCACGGTACCGCTACAACGACGAGACTGGATAGCAGCTTTAGGAGGAAGACCAGTAACTCCGATTTTGCAACAATTAGACTGTACGGTAAAGCGAACATTGCAACAATTTGGTGCTTCTCAAGTAAATTTAATCGGTCATTCCGCAGGAGGTTGGATATCGCGTATTTATTTAGGTGAAGTTGCTTATGGCAGCAACCTAAATTTATTGACGTGGCAAGCTCACCCAAAAGTTGCCACTCTTATAACGTTGGGTACCCCTCATACTAGTAAGGAGCGTTGGACACGCTCGAATTTGGATTTTGTCAATCATAATTATCCCGGCGCATTTCATCTTCATGTTGATTACGTCTGTGTTGCTGGAAAAACCATTTTTGGTAAAAGAAAATTTGGAAACTGGCTGGCTTACAGTAGTTATAAATTAACTTGTGGCGAAGGTAACACTTGGGGAGACGGAATTACACCTATCGAAGCCGCTCACCTCGAAGGCGCGAAGAATTTAGTTATTGAAGGCGTAATGCATTCTCCTAGAACTTCTAAAGTTTGGTATGGTTCGCAAAAATCTTTATCAATTTGGGCGCAATACTTATCATAATTGTATATTTTTTCAACAATAATTAATATTTCTTAGTTAAAATCGTAATAAAAATAGGGATTTTCTAAGGAAAGAAGATTTTATGATTATGCAAGAAAGCCGATTTGACATGGTTATGCGGCGGACGGCAACGATTTTATCGGTAGTAATTATTACTTTTAGCTTAGTTGCTGCTAGTACGGGTATTCTACTTTCTATTTACTATGAACCTGCTTCTGGCAGGGCTTATCAGTCATTAAAGATGATAACCGAGCAAATTCAATACGGGTGGTTATTCCGTAAAGCTCATCAGATTGCTGGTAATGGAGTAATTATTGCTGCCTTGATTCAAATTGTAGTGATGTTTTTAGGCAGAAAATTTACGAAAAGTTGGTATACAGCCTGGGTAAGTGGAATATTCTTGACCCTATCTGTAATCGGATTGAGTTGGACATCAATGATTTTGGGTTGGGATCAAGTTGGATTCTGGCGCTTTAATATTGAGTTGGGAACCATTGAAGCAATTCCTTTTATCGGTCAGCAGTTAAGAGAAATTTTGACTGGTGGTAGTGGTGTCAGTACTTTGACCGTTCAGCGTCTTTATACCATACACAGCTATATTCTCTCGACTGCTGCGATAATTTTGTCAGTAGTGCATTTATTTAGCGTGCTATGGGTTGAAAAACAGATCGGCACGCCAGAAGAATTGGTTCAAGGTGTTGGTGCATCAGTAGCTGAAAGTTGAGATAACTTGCCGATGGGAATTTCTTCTACTTCCGGTAAATTTTCTAAGGAAAGACGAGTAGATTGGTTTCCACCAGACAAGCGTTTAAGCAGATCCGGTCTGGGATCGTGCAGCAAGTAAATTAGGCGATCGCCAATTTGCCAAGTTTCACTGGCAGCCATAACGTTGATTTTATCGTCTCTTTCAACAAATAGCGGCAGTAAATCTCCAGTCCGGATTAATGCTTGTAACTGAATTTTCTGTAGGGAAAAACCAGGATCTTTTAAAGTCATAGTTCCTAGTTTGATTTGTTCGTCGTTGAGATGTTGGTTCCAAGTTTTGATTTTGAAGTCGGGAAGAAAAGCTTGTAAAACTTTACTTTTATTTTTGGTACTGGCTTGAGGATCGCGGGGAAATACTGCTAACACACGCGGTGGATCGAATTCTTCGGCGGCGCGTTGAGCCAAAACGAAGTTTACCTCACCGTTTTTAGTCATAGCCAGAAAAGTACCTACAGAATCAAGTCCGGCTTCTTCTAAGACATTGGCATCTAAAGCACTGCTAGTTAAAACCCGTAAATTTTGTGCTTGTGCTTCCTGACTTGCTTCTGGGTCTGTATCAATCATGACTACAGTTTCACCGCGTTCTTGGAAGAAGCGGGCAATCAATAAACTTAAAGGATTGCAGCCAACAATTACCGCTCCCGTTGCTTGTTTTAAGGTAATTCTTAGTAATTTAGCAACCCAGCCCGCAGTCAAACCCTGACAGAAGACTGTCATCAAAATTGTCAGAAAGACCAGTGCTTTGATAGCATCACCACCATTGATACCGCGCTCGGTAAGCAAAATACCGAATAATGAAGCAACCGATGCCGAAACAATACCTCTAGGTGCAACCCAGCTTAAAAACAGTTTTTGTCTCCAGTTAAGGTCGCTGTTCCAGGTACATAAAAGAATATTAATCGGTCGCACTACAAACATTAGCGCCAGCACCGTGAATAAACTACCCCAGCCCAAAGCAAATACGCTGGCTATAGATAAGTCAGCCGCTAACAAGATAAATAATACCGAGATACAAAGAATCGTTAGCTGACCTTTAAAATGGCGTAACAAGCGTTCTTCGGGTACGGATGAATTAGCAAATACTGCTCCTGCCATTACAGTTGTCATTAGCCCCGATTCGCTGCGAATCATCTGTGCCAATGTAAACAAACCCCATACAGAAGCCAGCACTACCAGATTTTTCAGTTCAAAAGACAAAATATTGGCTCGCTTGAAAAATAGGCTCAGCAGCCAGCCACCCGCTCCACCGATTGCTGCACCAATACCCAATCGGATCAACAAACCTGCGAAGGCGTTTATTGGATCGGCATCGCCATTCAAAATAGTATCGAGAACTACAACAGCGAGTATTGCTCCTACAGGATCGATTAAGATCCCTTCACCTTCCAAAATCGTTGATACTTGTCGGTCTACTTTAATTTGTTTAAGTAGGGGAGTAATAACTGTTGGACCCGTTACCACCACAATCGAAGCGTACAGAACGGCAATTGGCCAAGGAAACTCTCCCAGCCAATGAGCCGCCATACTTCCGCCTATTAATGTAATTAAGGTTCCTAAAGTTACGAGCAATTGCAGGCTGGTAGAAACTCTGCCTAATTCTCGCAATTCTAAGTCTAATCCGCCCTCAAACAAAATTATTGCCGTTGCTAGAGCAACAATTACTTCCAATCCTACGCCTAACAAATGGGGATGTAGTAACCCAATGCCATCCGACCCAAAAAAGATACCAAATAGCAATAAAAAAACAATGCTAGGCACTTTAATGTAGGCAGCCAGCACTTGGGCACTGATGCCTGCAACGACAGCAATCACCATTTGTAGGGTGATGTCAAAAGATGCTTCCATATTGGAGATTTTGAGCCGTGTATTTCAAAATCTTTTATTAAGAATAGTAAACATTAAATGCAATTGATGAAAGGTTCGTACCCCTCATTTTTTGTGAAATTGATAATTTTTTCCTAAGTTGGTTATAATACAGCATTTTTTAAGTTTTTGTACAACAGCGCCGAGGCGAGGCTTCAGTGAAGAAGGTTCGCCAGAAGTATAGCAAAGTTGTTTAAAAACCATAGCCCCTTTTTTATTTACTTTCAACCACTTTAACCTGCTGTTCCCAACATCGGGGACTAATTAGTCATCAATAATCTTTTTTTGTGGAAGCTATTGACAATTTCCCAGAAAATCGTTAAATTTATAAAAGTGAAAAACACAAGCCCCCATCGTCTAGAGGCCTAGGACACCTCCCTTTCACGGAGGCGACAGGGATTCGAATTCCCTTGGGGGTACTTTAATTTTTTAATTCATTAAATAAAAAAGGTAGATTTTTGAAAATCTACCTTTTTTTATCGATCGGTTAACTCTTCTACACGCTGACGAACGGCTAAAAGATTCGATTGCATATCTTGAGAAAGACGAGGTTCAATGATTCTTATCGGCATGGTTAGTTTAGGCCATACTTTTACCGTATAGCAAAGTAAAGTCCCCGTCTTATCATCCAAGGCACAGCTATCCAAACGCCAGCTACCGGAGAAATCTTTAAAATCTCCCTCTACCATTTGGAAATTAATTAGATTCGGAAAAGATTCTTCTAAATCCAGAACTACCCGCGCAGAAAAATTTAACCGCAACAAACGTTGAGAACCGATTTGTTCCAAGCGAATGCCTCCATTAGGATGCTCTAACTTCTTAGAAGAAGCAAGACTGGGAACAAAATCAGCTAAAGCTTGATAATCGGTTAATACTTGCCAAACTTTTTCTACCGGATGAGGAATTTGAATTTTAGCCGCAATCTTTCGTTGACGTTCTGTGATTTTCTCAACTTCGACGCTTACGGCTTGTAAATTCGGATTTGTAATATTCCCTTCGGGGTTTGAATCGGATTGTGAGTTTTTTTCTTTAATCATGAAGGCTCCGAGGCTTCGTTATTATCAGAAAATTGAGGTAAAGTTAAAGTGAATCTTATCAGGCTCAACTCAGAATCTTCTATAGAAGTACTTTCTACGTTTATTTCTCCATTTAGATGCTGTATTAAAGACTTAACCAAAGCTAATCCTAAACCAGTACCTGGAGTCCACCGACCTTTACCTCGACGGAATTTGTCAAATATAAATGTAGCTTCCTCTTCAGATATACCACGTCCAACGTTGACTACCTGAATCTGTATTTGATTCGCTTCTGTTTTGCAAATCTGGGAAACTCGCAGTTCTACACAACTATCATGTTCGGAGTACTTACAGGTATTTGTGAGCAATTCTTGGAGGATGCGGTCAAAACTTTCTATTTCAGTTTGCAGCTTGAGCGATTCATCCGGTAAACAAACAGAAATATTTAATCCTTTCTGTGCGAGTTTGGTTTCAAAAGATGCTGCTATATCTTGAATTTTGGTGTTTAAATCAATTGTTTCAAACTGCGGGCGTTCTTGATGGGTTTCCAGTTTTTGGAGCGTGAGTAAGTCATTAATCAAATTAATTTCCTTAGTACATTCCTGCTCCAGAATATCTAAATACTTTGCTTGACGATCCGGTTGGATGTTGGGATGGCGTAAATTACGCAGCGCCATACGCATATTGGTTAAAGGATAGCGCAAGCGATCGCTCATGTTGCTTAAAAACTCATCTTTGAGTTCGTTAAGTTCGCGTAACTGCTGGACGTATTGTCGCGTTCTCTCGTATAGCTTAGCTTGAACTTCCAAACTCCTTTGTAGCTGAGCAGTACGTTCGTCTACAAGAGTTTGTACTTGTTTGAGGGTTTGTGTCTGAATAATCGCATTGCTGATTTGAGCGCAAACCATTTCTACAATATTTAATTCAGCTTGCTGCCAATTGCGACGTTGCCTTTGCTGTAGCACTAGAAATCCTAATACTTTACCTTGACTTTCTAAAGGCATTAGCAGCGCTGCTGGTAACTTATCCAAGACAAACACCGGAGCAATTGTAGAAGTGTCCTTACGCCTGTCTGAGTTGTCATTAATGGTTATGGGTTTAGACGCTTTGAAGGCACGCTGGCATATACCGCAATCTCCAAGCCAAAAAGACTCTTCTAACGATTCCAACTCATCGCAAAGCGAAGAATCCTCCCTACACCATTCGCTAACAACGGTAGCTTTAGCTTTAGGAATTTGTGTTTTTGCACGAATTCTAAATAAAGGGTCTGAATATTTTAATAGTATTAATAAACCACGGTCTGCCCCTAAAGCCTCTGCTGTGGACGAAACCACCAACTGAAGCATTTGGGTAAATTCTAGGTTGCTGCGGTTGAGTATGGTTAATTGCTGGATCAAGCTTTGGTGCTGTTCGCTTTTTTGCACCTGCTGTTTTTGCGAAGAAATTATCCGTGCTTGTGCTACTTGAGCAAAAGCAATAGCACAGCAAGCTTCTACAGCCCTTAATAATTCCTTTTCTGAATCACTCCACTCATACGGCTCGCATCTGATCAGACTAATTACGCCATTATTGCTACCGCCAAACCGAGTCGGAATTGCTAATACGGCTTTTATTGGTAAAGGAAAATTTTGACATCCAATTGTCAAACTTTCCTGAATTGTAGAAATGTCCTCAATAGTAAACGGTTCGGCAGCACACTCTACCACTGGCAATTCTAATTGTTCGATTGAGTACGCTTCGGTTTGGTTGGGTAAACCGAGATAATCGTCTTGGGCACGCCAATTAGCATTAGTTGTCTCTCCTTTAGAACCTGTTACCAAAAAGCAGTAATCAACTTCAAAGGCACTTCCTACTAGCCGAGCAATTTCTTGCAGCATCCTATCGGGAGGTGTGCTATTAGAAGCAATAATTTGATTGATTTCGTATACCAACCGATGGGCGGGTGTAACAGAATGCTGCATCAGCATAAAATGGTACTTTTCTAGGTCTTCTTGTTCATCCCGGCGCTGCGGCGGCGATGTTATTATACGCTTTTTCATTTGTGGCACACTCTTGGATAATGACCCCATTGTCGTTTTACCCAACCTCCTGGTACTTTATTTACCTGCTTTTCTGTAACTGCACCCTGATGAACCAATTTCAGTTCTATAAATAAATTCTTTCACCTGTTATAGCCCCTTTCTATCTAAAATGACTTGTGTTACTGGTATATAAAAATCTATCTGCAAGCAAACTGCGGGTAAAAAATATTATTAGTATACTGAAATGCTTCTTACACTTAATGTCAGCCTTGGCAGAAATCGCAAGCTTTTTTACTTTTCTCAGACCTAGAATATCCTCTCTACAACTCCAGATAAACCGTATTTTCTCTAGAGTAAAGCCAAGAAGTCTGTAAATATCATCCGCATTCCCACTGAGGAGAAGAATTACAATAGTACTATTTGTTCCTGTCAAAAGTGCTTTGAGAGAAAAATATTGTCTATCGGTCAGAACAAAAAATATTGTTTTATTTAAGGTCAAGTTGAAAAAACGAAAACAGCTGAGAGGGTAGTTTAACTTTTTTTGAGCGCTAATCGAACGCTTATTTTGTACTCCTGTTCTTAACGGTCACTTATTTATTAGGCTCAAGGTTTGTATATGTCAAGTATTGTCACACCCCCTATAAATCATCAAATCCTTGTAAAAAGGCTTTTTGAGGCACATATACCTTTTGAATAAACATATGCCATGGAATTCATCAGATATCTCTTTCTTGTTTTTTAGATTAAATATTTAAATAACTATTTTAATATCAATAAGGCAGCCCAATGATTACTCGAAATGTAATCATTGGGCTGCATTGGTTGAAAAAAAATTAGCCAGCTAAACTCTCTATACTTAAAGGAACCATATCCCCAGTTTTTGTAAGTCCTAGCAGCATGGGTTGTTCGGCTTGAATTACTTGACCTGTAAGTACGCAGCGTTCTTCTTGCTGGGATGTAGCCGCTATACTTGCTCGAATATCAGCACGCGAAAATCGCGGCTTCCACTCACCCGATTTTTGCTGGACATAATTCCACAAAATATCTCTAATTAACGCTTGATATCCTTGATTCCCTGATAGTTCCTTTAGCTTATCCTTTAGCTCCCGCTCCAAGCGGATACTGGTCACTTCCATCTCGGTGGTAGGCGTGCGAGCGATCGTATGCATGATTTTTCTCCTTAAAAGTATAGACAGGATAGTAATACAAGTGTAGTATGTTTATAGAAATGTTCAACAGGTGAAATTTTCTGTGATATTTACCGCGACCTACTCCATTTCCTCATGTATTTCCAACTGCCGAGCCAGTTGGGAATTAGCAGCATCGGAATTGGAGTATTTGTTTATGGGTGAATGTAATTTAGATCGCGGGCAATTTAGGCTAAGTAATCAAAATTGTGAGTATACCAGAATTATTTATTTAATAAAGCAGCTAAAACCAGATAAAACAAGCGGGAGGTACAGGAATACAGATGCTGTACCAATGATTAAATAAAAGACTTCAAAGTAAGTCAACATTTAACCCCCGCTTCCTTGAAAAAAGAAGCGGGGGTTTTTTATGAGGAGCCAAGCTGGGATGAGCATAATGCAAGTATTAGAAAAATCCGTGGTAGTGTTTTCCCAAAATTATCTGCCGCTGTGTCGAGTGAATATTAAGCGGGCGGTTGTGCTTTTAGTAACTGAAAAGGCAGAACCATTAGATATTACTACAGAAAGTGGATGGCATATTAGCTCGCCCAGCTTGGTAGTTTATGTACCCAAGCATATCCGCTTAAAAATTGCTTCTCGCGAGCGGACTTGGAAAGTACCACCAGTAAATCGTCGTGGAATTTTACGCCGGGACCATAATAGCTGCCAATACTGCGGTACCAACAAAGATTTAACACTGGATCATGTGATTCCCCGCTCTCGTGGTGGTCGTCATACTTGGGACAACGTTGTAAGCGCTTGTTCTAAATGTAACTGTCGTAAAAGTAACCGCACCCCCAAAAAAGCCGGGATGCAACTCCGGACAAAACCAAAAGCACCCGTCCATCCAACTATTTCTTTTGCAGAACAGTTTTGGAAGGGTGTTGTGCAAGCAAACCTGGAATAACAGGAGAGCATAAGGAATGCTGAAATTAACTTATACAGAAAATAGTTTTTACCTAGAGCTTTTAACTCAGTCCGTAGAAGAATGGATACAAGACCGAGTAATACTAACTTTGCGAGTCGGTCAAAGTTTGTGCGTTGAACCCAGCACTGCAACATTTTTACTTCCTGTTGATTTACCAGGGTTAGGACAACTACATACTCAAGTAGAGCAAGATAGTAACCGCGAAGTAATAGAATTATATGCTTGCGATACAGAATTCTTGGAAGTTTCTCTAAGGGGTTATTGGCTATCAGTAAACGCCCAAAGTATCAGCGGTGGTTTTGTTACGACTATGAGTCATAGCACCGAATCTTTCCTCCACAATCTCTGGTTGGAAGCTCGCAAAAGCGCCTCCCTTGCAATTGAATAAACGTTTAATACAAGAATAATTAGGCAACCCAGACAAGGAAAATAGTTACATCTAGTCTGGTTTGTCTTGTTATTTTGGATTTTAGATAACTCGATCGTAAAGTACTCTATTTTAAGAATATTTTTGTCATTTATCTAGCCAGTAATTTCAAATAAATACTTTTTTTATCAAACCCCTTGACAACCTTTGTAGTATTTATGTAGTATATAAGTAGTTGAAAGTAATACAAAGAAAATTGTTTATAGAATTATTAGGAATTAATAATTAACTTTGTATCTCGACAGATAAAGCTTACATATTTCGTAGCTATAACGGTCTTTTTGTTAGTTATAAGCATGGGGCTATATAAATAAAGTCAGCATATATTGGCTGAAAATGGAATATCATGTCTGTTCAAACTGTAGTAATTTTAGAGCAGTTAAAGTCTTTAAACTTGATTGAAACTGCTGAATTAGTCAAACAAATCGAAAATACTTTCAATGTTGATGGTTCTCGTCCTCAAATTAAAATACCTGTCTTAATTGATTTAATTCCAGATAAGAATCAAATTGAAAGTAAACATACATTTGATTTAGTTATAGAGGAAGTTTCACCTAATAAAAAAATTGCCATTCTTAAATTAATACGCGAAATCAAAAGTTTAGCGTTGAAAGAAGCAAAAGATTTTGTTGAGAATTTACCTCAAACGTTAAAAACTGGAATTGCGATCGCAGAAGCTGAAGAAATTAAGCAACAATTGGAAGCAGCAGGAGCAAAAGTTTCTCTTAAGTAATTGATGATGAGTGATGAAACTAGAAATTACCAAACAGAAACTGAGATTAAGAGTTTGATTGCTGCATTTGAAAACTGCACTTTACCGCGTTGTGAATGGAATCATACAGCACATTTAACTGTTGCGCTATGGTATCTGAATCGCTACGACGAACAAGAAGCTATAAATTGCGTTCGCCAAGGTATTCAACGGTATAACGCGGCGATGGGTATCAAAATGACCAAAGACGGTGGTTATCACGAAACTCTGACTCTGTTTTGGGTTCGCATGGTGAGTCACTATTTATCAGTTACTGAGGAAAAAAGTTCGATTTCGGAGCCGACAGAAGGCGCAAAGCTGAAGGCTATTTCCCGCACTTACAGCGATAAGTATTTACCGTTTGAATACTACAGTCGGGATTTACTGATGTCTTGGGAAGCACGTATTAACTGGGTAGAACCAGATTTAAAGCCTTTTATTTAAATGATTTTTATTCTTATAAAAGGTTGTTATGGATATTAGAAATCAAGAATGGGAAGAATTTGACGAACATTTATATTCCTTTTGAACTTTCTAGTAAACGCCGTCGCGGTTATCGTTTCAAGAAATCTGTGAAACGTGGCTTGCGGGTTGTTCGGGCTGTACTAAGCTTAATTTTGTAACACAATGGGATGAATATAAAGATGAATTTGGATTAGTTTTATCTTTATATATAGACATTTATTGACACGTATTAATTCATTTAATATAGTTGTATTACATAATAAATAATCTCCTCCCAACACAGAATAAAAATTTAAAATTATCTATAAATAGATGTATTTATAGCCTCACTTTCCAATAGAGGTGCAATATGAGCATATTTAAAGTTGAAGTAGTAGAAATTAGTAGCGTCAATTCTCATCCTAATGCCGATCGCTTAGATATTATTTCTATAAACGGAATGGCTTATCAAGTTATTTCAGCGAAGGGGAATTTTAAAACAGGAGATTTAGCTTTTTATTTTCCTATAGATAGCGTAATTCCTGACAAATATGTAGAGGAATTCGGCATCGGTTCCTACTATTCTAAAAAACTGCGTGCTGCAAAACTACGAGGTATTTTCTCGGAAGGTTTGCTGATTCCTGTTGGTGAAGATTTTATAGGAAACGTTGGAGATGATTATACAGAATACTTCGGTATTACTAAATATGAATATCCAATTCCCAAAACAATGAATGGGGATATGGAAAGTCATGTCGGACACTATAAATTTCCGGCTCCACAACACCTCAAACGCTATCAAGATATTTTAACTGAAGGCGAAGAAGTAATAGTTACCGAGAAAATACATGGAACTAACTTTACTGTTTTAGTAGATGCCGACTCAACGGTTCGTATTGGTAGCCATAATTATTTCTGGCAGAATAACGAAGCAAATAAAAACCTAGTTTATATCCGTGCTTACCACGAAAACGAAGCTTTACAAAAACTTCCCGCAGATACTCAAGTTTTTGGAGAAATATACGGCGTACAGGATATCAAGTACGGTTTGAAAAACGGTAAAATCGGCATTGCATTATTCGCTGTACGTCGTGGTAAAAACTTCCTCAATTACGAAGATTTCGTTGCTTTCTGCCAAGAGTTTGAATTACCAACAGCACCTTTGCTTTACTCTGGTGCTTACAGTCGAGAAATAGTCTCTAAATTCAATAATAAAGATAGCGCACTTTCCCCAGATTGCATGATGGAAGGTGTGGTAATTCAACCCGCGATAGAAAAAACTCATCCACTTTTCGGAAGAGTAACTTTAAAATTGATTAGCGATAGATATTTGCTTCGTAAAGGTGGAAGCGAATTGCATTGATAATTGGTAATTAGTTTTCTCTCTTGCTTCTTCTCCGCGAAACTTTGCGTTAAAAAAAAATGAAGTTCAAAGCAATTTGGCAAATATACCACTAGAAAAATTTGGAGTTATCAAGAAAGAAAAGTTTTTAAACCTGAAATTGATGGTTTTGTGGAAGAACAAGGAAAGCTGGTTTATGGTTATGTTAGCCGTTTTTAGTCTAAAAAATCCTTGACAAAATAAAGATTGCATACTACAGTGTAATACAAAATCGACTTACTTAGGTAAGATATTCAAACCCACCTGATGCCTTTGGGATAAACTGCACAAAGTAGTCCAAGAATGCGATCGCGCTAACTGCCCGTACTACTTCCAATTTAATCAATTAATTTAACTCAGTAGGAACTCAGTAAGGTATAATATTTTATACTTTAAGAGTTCTTTTTGAGCGATCGCGCTTTGTGAGGACTTTCACCCAAGTGGTTTGTTTAACGAAAAATTTTGCAGTCACAACAAGTTTTTGTAACATTCAATATTGTAAATATTATTAACCAAATTTTGAAAAGTATAATCTATCAATTATAATTATCTATCCTTTTATTTTAAGTGAAGGTGAAAGGTAGATTGACTTGATGCGAGATGATAAAAAAGATTTTCGATATAAAATAAATGCATTAGTTATTAAAATCTAAAATCTAAAATCTAAAATCTAAAATGGTACAAGCTTTCTGAAAACTTAAAGTTGAAAACTTCTCTAAACCGGAAAATATGGAATTTGACTATTTCGGGCAAGAAAACTCTCGCGGTAATAACAATCGTCAAACGTTGCTAGCTAGCGGTTGGCGACCTTTTTATAGGGAGTTTAACTGGGAATTTATATGGCAACTATTATCTAATGACTCTGGGGAATTAACTCAAAAAACCTTAAATTTAACCAGCAGCTTAGCCGAGACTTTAGGACGAAACCATTATGCTTGGTGGGCTAATATAATAAATTTGGCTTCTGAAGATATTCGCTACGAATTTGAAAAATATTGGAATTATGTAACTCCCGATCCACTTACACCAGATCACCGTTACAAGGACGTTTTAAGTACAGAAACCCCGATAGTTCAATTTGTTAGCCGCAGCAGTATTCCGATTGATTATCTATTAAATAGACTCCAAGAAATTACGGTATTTAGAGTTCTTAAATTATTAGAAACTCCTGACTTGATTACTCAGTATTATCAGGAAAGAGATTTTTACTTACCTATCGAAAAATTTAATACTTGGGAACGTTTGGAAGTTGTCAATACTGTTTATGCTTACTGGTCAAAATACGATATTTGGCTGCAAATTGACCCTTATGAAAGAGGAAGAAGACAATATACTTTAATGGCAAAAAGTTTAACGCCATTAATTAATAAAGCGACTTACGATTTAGCAGTGATGCTAAGCGGATATCAAAGTCGTGTAGGGAAAGTTAATACTCAGTTTTCTATTAACAGTTTTCCTACAGACATTCAGGATTTTACAGATAACGTACAGCAAGCAGTTTTAAATCAAAATCAATTAGCAGTATTAGTACATGGCGAACCGGGTACGGGTAAAACCGTATGGACGCAAGCAGTCGCGAAAGAAATTCTTGTACCTTTAGGCTACGTGATTTTTATTTTGGATCATGATGCTATTTCTAACTTTGTCCCACCAAGTTATTTAGAACGAATTTGCATCATCATTAACGAAGCTGATAATTTAGCACAAGATCGCGCTAGTGAAGTCGCGCAATACAGTAATAAAACAGAACATATTTTAAGCTTATTGGATGGAACTTTATACCAAAGTGTAATTGATGACTCAGGGCTGCAAATTCAACAGCAATTAGTGATGTTAATGACTTGCAATACTACAGAAAGATTAGATCCGGCAATGTTGCGTAGAGGTAGAATAGATTTGATGTATGAATTTGCTCATAAATATGTATAAATTATTTATATAAATGATTTGTATGAACGATGCGAAAAACAAAATCTTGTGGCGTTATGGTGATGAGAAAGCAACCTCAGATAAGCTTTCTTTTGATGCTTAAAAACTTTGGTTCTAAAAATATTTACGATATCCCTAAAGGTCATATTGAGCTAGGTGAAGATGAAGTTAGTTGTGCTTTGAGAGAATTGTTTGAAGAAACTGGAATTGTACATAAGAATCTAGATTTAGATACTAGATTTAGGTATACCGACACATATCATACTAGGTATAAAAGATTTAAAGGTGAAAAGGTAGAAAAAACACTAGTAATTTTCTTGGGCTGGCTGAAGCACGACGTTGATTTGAAACTTACCGAACATCGCGGCTACAAATGGTTAGATTGGAATCCACCACATTTAATTCAAGAAAAAACAATTAATCCTTTATTGCTACAGTTAGAAAGGTATTTAGCTCCTTAATTATTGTGGTGTGTTGCACTCTACGACAATACACCTTAGAAGTTAATTAAATGATAATTTATGAAACTCTATCAATTTGAAGATGCAAGTCTTTTTTATCAAAAGGTAAAAAATTATTTATTAGAAAATGAAGTATTGCATAATTTGCTATTGGGAGTTAGCAATAGTTTAATTAATAATCCAGATAAATACAAAATTAAACCTTATTTAGCAGCGGTAGAACAGAATGGAAATATTATTGCAGTGGCAATGATGACAATTCCTTATAATTTATTCCTATCGCAAGTAAAATACTTAAAAGCAATAGATATTATTACTCAAGATTTACAGCATAAGTATGAATTATTAACGAATGTAAATGCTCCTGTATTAGAATCCCAAGCTTTTGCAGAAAAATGGTGTTCTTTGACAGGTAAATCTTATAAATTGCGGACGCTGCGTATTTTCAAGTTGGAAAAAGTAGAGTTATTTTCGCAAGTCAAAGGTAATTTCAGATTAGCAACAGAAAATGATAAAGAACTTCTCAAATCTTGGCATGATGCTTTTTGTTTAGAAGCATTGGGTAGTATTGAATCGGATAGCGAAAGCTGGGTTGAAAGAGTGTTGCAAAAAGGTACGGCTTATTTATGGCAAGATCGGAATCCAGTTTCGATGGCTTGTAGTACCCGTTTAACTCCAAATGGTGCCGGAATAAGTATGGTTTACACGCCAACAGAATATCGCAAACAAGGTTTTGCAGGTGATTGTGTTGCAGCTTTAAGTCAAACTTTGCTCGACAAAGGATATAAATTCTGCTTTTTATTTACCGATTTATCTAACCCGACTTCTAACAAGATATATCAACAAATTGGTTATAAACCCGTAGCAGACTGGAATAATTATTCTTTTTGTGCTTAAAGTTAAATCAAATTTTTATCAAGCAGGATGGTGCGTTACGCCAATCAAAATATTTAGTTTTTAACCGATCGCGTTTCATGCCGTAACACACCTTACAAGATAAAATTGAATCAATTAAATTATCAATTCTCAATTAATTAATTTACTGTGGTTCTTGAGGTATATTCAAACGCCTTCCTAATCTGTCATAAACCAAAACATCCCACTGTCCGTTCAAAGTATACTCAAATGCAATCCTGTTGCCATCAGCACTAATTGTAGGATTGCGGACTTCCGCTTGCAAATTACCCGTCAAATTGCGTGACTGACGAGTTTCCTTATCGTACAAAAATATATTACTTCTTCCCTCACGAGAAGCAGCAAACACAATATATTTAGCATCTTGAGAAACCGATGGATGACTGGCGATCGCATCAAATGAATTTAAACCAGGTAAAGTAATCAAACTGCGAGTTACCCGATCGAACATATAAACATCTTGGCTTCCCTGGCGATCGCTCGTATAAACAATATATCTATTAGAAATATGTGGATTTAACTCCGAAGCACCAGAATTGAGACTTCTACCGCCAGTGTCGAATGGGTAACTCAAGATACGCTCAGAGCCACAAGCACTTAATAAACCCAAACTAATAAATAAGCAAATCGAAATAAAGCCTTTCATCAGCGAACAGTTATTAGTAGGGTATTAGGCATTGGTTATTAGGCATTGGTTATTAGGCATTGGTTATTAGGCATTGGGGATTGGGGATTGGGGATTGGGGATTGGGGATTGGGGATTGGGCGTTGGGCGTTGGGCGTTGGGCGTTGGGCGTTGGGCGTTGGGCATTGGGCGTTGGGCGTTGGGCGTTGGGCGTTGGGCATTGGGCGTTGGGCGTTGGGCGTTGGGCGTTGGGCATTGGGCGTTGGGCGTTGGGCATTGGGCGTTGGGCATTGGTAAACTACCAGCGAGCAAGATGCTCGCACTACTAACTTTTGTCTCCCCATCTCCCCATCTCCCCATCTCCCCATCTCCCCATCTCCCCCATCTCCCCATCTCCCCTACCCAGGTGGCGCACTTACTGGCGCACCGTTAGGAATGTCTAACTCTACATTCGCGCCTCTATCCAATACTTCAATATCCCACTGCCCGCGAATGGTTGTTTCAAATACAACATACCTGCCATCTGGGCTGATACTGGGGTTTCTTACCCAACCGTTGTAAGTCGGGGTAAGGATTTGGGACTGTCCGACGGCACGGTCGTAAAGCGCGACTACTGGTCTTCCACGGTTGCTAGTGCTGTAAACTATATAACGTCCGCTGTAGCTTAAACTGGGACTTTGTGCGATCGCATTACGTCGATTCAAACGCGGTGTCGGAATCAATTGTTGCTGCTCTAAATCGTACAATAATAATTGCTGAGTACTGCTACGATTTGATACAAAGGCTAAAAAGCGACCGTTTCCGCTTAAAGCTGGTTGTTCTTCGGTAGAGCGAGTATTCAACGAATTAGAACCAATGGGAATATCGTTGTAACTACAAGATACAAGCAAACTAACCAAACTAAGACAAAGACTCCAATAAAATTTTGATTGGAGCCAGCATCTGGGGATAAATTTTTTCACCTCAATGATTTTCCGCTGCTTGTAAGTAGTCGTGCAAAATTAATTTTACATTCGGAAAGCTTCAAGTTATTGGGATTGCTTCGTTCCATTCCCGTATTGGGAACACTAAGCCGCACCTGACGGTGAACGTGTTCAGCTTGCTGACCCGTTAGGGTAACGCAATGACAATATACAATTAATTTTGCTTAAGTACTTATCGCCAATCTGCAACTTTATTTATCTCGATCTCGATCTCTATCTCTATCTCTATCTATTTCATCAAGATTTATGGGATTGTCTTTCTCGTCTTCTAAACGAACAATCGGATTGTAATCTTCATAATCGGTGGGTATGACCTCATCAACCCCGCGTTCTCGTCTGGGATCTAAATCTCTGCTGGGACGACGTTTTCTTGAAGTTCTTGGTTGAATAATATCTTCCTCACTTCTTCTACGGCTTGTCGTTGGTCTGTCATTAGTCCGACGAGGTGGTCTTCTTTCTTCACTAGAAGAATTATCCCAATCATCAACTGGTCGAGAAGATGAACCCCAATCGCTTTCTTCAAGCTTTGAAGTACTGCGAGTTGTACGCCTAGATGTATTAGAACTGCGACGACGGGGTGGTTTGTCGTCTTCAATTCTTTCTATATCATTACGACGTTCGGGACGACGTTCGGCTGGATCTTCGTAGTATTCGTTACGAGATGGACGACTATCCCTACTTCCCCTAATTTGCGGACGCTGCGGCGGACGCTCTTCTTCATAATAGGGATCGTAAGGTAAAGGGTCCCGCTCAAAATCTTCTACTTCAGCACCATATTTACCGCGATCGTCATAATCATAACGATCGCTGACATCTCGTTCGCGGTCTACAATTGGCGTGCTGCGCTTGGCTTGCTGTGTAGCGATACCGCGCAGACGAATACTTTCATAGGCAAAATATACGGTAGTTCCCACTAAAAGCAATTGACCAAACTGCAAAATTGGGTCTAATCGCCAACCTTGAAAAATAAAAATAAAACCGCATAATAAACCGACGGCGGCGAAAAATATATCTTGATCCCGCGAAAGTTCCGGACGTACAGTACGAAGAAAATATAGTCCGGCTCCAGCAATAGCTAGAAAAATTCCTAAAATACTTGCGGGGTTAGTCCCTATATTTACCTGAGCCAGAACGCTGGCTGAGTTCAGCCCAAAAGTTAGCATTGTTCTTTTCCCAATATCAAATCTATGTTAGCGACTCACAATTAAAATCTCTACAGCAAACAAATACAAATTACAGTAAAGACGCGAATTGTCTGACTCCAAACGGGAGCTATTCAATACCGCGTCTTTACGTTGTTACTCAAAGTTCACAAGACTAGACGTGTCAATTCAGTATAACTTGTCCTTTTTATAAGGAATAGTCAAAACCTAAGCCTTACCAACAATTAGCTGACGATAAATTGTTTTTTCTTCAGAAACGCAGTCTCCTACGCTTCCAAAGCAATTCTAAAAACGTTGGATTTTATCTCTTTGGCTAATAAAAACTAAAAAGAGCGTTGCAGGAATAACAACGATTGCAGAACCCCAAGCTAGGCTCCAAAGAAAATTTGCTAAAGAGGGAGTCATGGTTACAACCTTTTTTTTTACATACTTCTTATCATTTTAATACCATGAAACGAATCGCAATAAGTCTTAATCTTCAGGAATAGGCTTATCAATTCATAATCGAGTCTTCAAAGTTAACGATTTGATTAAATATTTACGGTAAACAGGACAGTATCGTTGGCGAAGTTACCGATAAAATAATATAGAAGCTTTACAAATCTTCAAATCTCGATTTAACTCAATTATTTTTCTCAGATAAACCGTATCGAACCATGAATAACCTTGACATTACCAATTTGATTCTCAGTCTTGTGTTGGGGCTGATGACCTTTTTATTTATTTTCCGAATTATTTTAACTTGGTATCCCCAAGCCGAACTGAATCGTTTTCCTTTTAATATCATCGCTTTACCTACCGAACCATTTTTAGTGGTAATGCGAAAATTAGTCCCGCCTATCGGTGGTGTGGATATTACGCCGATTATTTGGGTAGGAATATTCAGCTTGGCGCGGGAAATCTTGTTAGGTCAGCAAGGGCTGCTGACCATGCTTGCTCATACCGGCTAAGTTAAGCTTTTGTTTCCTTCATATCCTGTATAAAACTGGTGTAGACATTACCTTCTAAAAACTGCGGAATATCCATAACTTTTTGATGAAAGCCAACGGTCGTGGTCACTCCAGTAATCGCACACTCCCTTAAAGCTCGTTTCATGCGATTGATTGCGGTCGGACGATCGGGACCCCATACAATTAACTTTGCGATTAACGAGTCGTAGTAAGGAGGAATCTGGTAATCGGTGTAAATGTGGGAATCAATACGAACACCAGGACCTCCAGGGGGAAGATAGCCGCTGATACGTCCGGGACAAGGACGAAAATCATGGTCGGGATCTTCAGCGTTGATGCGGCATTCAATCGCATGACCCCGCAGAACAACTTGGTCTTGAGTAAGACTGAGTTTTTCTCCCATCGCAATGCGGATTTGTTCGGCAACCAAATCAATTCCGGTAATCATTTCCGTGACGGGATGCTCAACTTGAATCCGGGTGTTCATTTCCATAAAGTAGAAATCGCCCTTATTATCGAGCAAAAACTCTACCGTACCCGCACCATTGTAATTAATGAATTTAGCGGCGTTAACCGCAGCTTCTCCCATTAAAGAGCGTAATTCATCATTAAGTGCCGGACTTGGCGCTTCTTCTAAAAGTTTTTGATTGCGTCGCTGAATCGAACAATCACGCTCGCCCAAATGAATCACATTACCGTAATTGTCTGCTAAAATCTGAATTTCAATATGGCGGGGACGTTCGATAAATTTTTCGAGATAAACTCCCCCATTCCCAAATGCCGCTTCCGCTTCCCCCTGTGCGGCTCGAAAAGATTTTGCAAATTCATCTGGCGATCGCACCAGACGCATACCTCTTCCACCACCACCAGCTGTAGCTTTAATCATCACCGGATAGCCGATTTCACCGGCATTTTTTAATCCTTCTTCCTCAGAAGCCAGCAAACCATCGCTACCGGGTACCGTCGGAACACCTGCTTTTTGCATGGTTTCCTTCGCCGTTGATTTATCCCCCATCTTCCGAATTGCTTCGGGTGAAGCACCAATAAAAGCGATATGATGGTCGGCACAGATTTCCGCGAAACGGGCATTTTCCGCCAAAAACCCATAGCCGGGATGAATTGCGCTGGCGTTGCGCGTTAATGCAGCTGCAATAATATTAGGAATATTCAAATAACTCTTACTGCTTGCAGCGTCGCCAATACAAACCGCTTCATCAGCAAGCTGTACGTGAAGAGCATTGCGATCGATATTAGAATGTACTGCAACAGTCGCAATTCCCATTTCTTCACAAGCACGGAGAACGCGAAGTGCTATTTCCCCTCGATTAGCAATTAATATTTTGTCAAATTTCATGTTTGTATTTTCTATATCATTCCTATCAATTCACATGGACGAACTGCCAAATCTGGAATAAGACTTTTGCTTTGTTTCAGAATTTGACCGACTATGAAACCTGTTTGCACAACCCTCGGCTATGACGAACTACAACTACCCATAAGGCATTTTAAGTAGATTGTTTAACTAAGTTAACGCGATCGGTATTAAGAAATAACATAGAGAGATTGATTATATGCATCCCAGGGTAAGTTGATACTGACACGCAAGAAGCACTTTTACGGGGTTATTGTACAACTGTTCTTAATATGACTCGTGTTTTATCAAATTTCTGTCAGCCAGTTATCCCAATTTGGTAAAAAGGACGGCATTTCAACAATCAATTTTGGGGAATTTACTATTTTCGCACTATATTTCTTTTGTCATGCTATACTCTCTAGAGAAATAAAGATAATTCATGCGGATGTGGCGGAATTGGTATACGCGCACGCTTGAGGGGCGTGTGGCTTTTGCCTTGCGAGTTCGAGTCTCGCCATCCGCATTTTTAATTGGAAAATTGCGATCGCGAGTTTGTTTGGAATTGTCTCGCACTCAGCTTGCAAAAAGTGGGATGATTCGTAAGAGTATATTCACCCTCTAGTGCGGATAGTGGGACATTCTTCCAAAAGTATTTTTAGTCTGAACCAGTTACGATCGGATTTACGCTTCAATTCAGCTAAACAAAATTACCAATTGCTAATTGTTTTGGACTGATATTTTGTGCTTTGATAGAAATAAGTAAAGTATTGTTAAGAGCAGAGCATTGACTGCAACTTTTTCAGAAAGCGACGATTTAACTTTGACTTGCTCGTGGCATAGATTAAATACTATTTGGCAGGGTGGAGAAGAGGTAATTGGACAAGGTTTACCTCATAGTCAGTTAGCACCGGCTTGGCAGTTGTTGCTATTGGGTGATGGTTCTCCTACGCGACATTTGAAATTACTTACGGGTGAACCTACGGAAGTAGATGTGATTGATATGTCATTAATTGGCATGGATTCCGATGGTGCCCCCGATTTAATTCAAGTGGTACCCGGACCTAGACTGCGAAGACAGGTTTGGTTGCGTACTGCTTCGGGTCAACTTTTGGCGTATGCAACCTCATGGTGGGAAGCGTCTCACGTAGATGAATATTTACAAAATCGTTCGTTACCGATTTGGGCGAGTTTAGCGCGTCTTCGTACTGAACTGTATCGGGATGTTCAAGGTATTTACTACGGTTATTCTCCGGCGTTGGAATTAGGATTTAATCAAAAAGGTCCTTTTTGGGGAAGACACTATTTATTTTGGCATCACGGAGAGCCTTTAACGTTGATTTATGAGGTTTTTTCGCCTTATTTAATTAAATATTTGGGTGAGACTCAAGTTTAGTCGTATTTTATCAGTTCAGAATCCTTGGACATTGACGGATGGGGAGTTTCAAGAAGCAAATTTGCTCCTTATTCTTCTACAAAAAACTAATTATTTTCACCTGAAACTTAGTATTGCAGTTTAATAGGGGGTCTTGCCCCTAATTGAATATTCTGCAAATAAGCAATAAAAATGTAATAGCTAATGGCAGTTTGTACAATATTTTTTTCAAAGTTAGCTTATAACTTTAAAGTGTAGGACTGACAGAAAGATTGAGTTAAATCCTTAAACTGCTGAAGTGCGATCGCGCCTTATGTAACTCTTAATCTGATAAAGATAATTTTGAAATCTAAAATACTTCTTGAATATTAAGGAAAAACATTATTTTTAAGGTATCACAAACTTTAGACCAGCATCCAAAAATGAATCAATTACAAAAAAATTATTGTTTTATCTATAAGAATCCGGTTTCATTCATAAAATTACTGGTTTAGATAAGGTTGAGGGGAATAGGAAATAGGGAACTCTTAACAGGGAACAGAAAATATGCTGTTTTTTTTGTGCGTGCCCGTAAGGCATACAAAATTTTATAGAGGAATCTTATATATGGTAAGTAGTCCGATCGAGCAGCTTTTAAATAATGGTAGTCTTTGATTGTAATAGTAGTGTTAAACTTGCTCGAGAGGTAAATTTCAACGCGAAATTACCACAGATAAGAGAAATAATCGGAATTTTGTAATTCTGACTACATAATTTAGAATTAAATACAGAAAAATCTGATTAACTGCTAATGGCAATTTGATAGCAACAGTAGTATTCCAACGGTGAGAATAATTTTCTCAAATGCGATCGGCAACCCTAGATATAAAGGATAATTTTTGGTTAGCTGTTTTCTATAAAGTAATTGAAAAGTTCGGTTTTATGAGGTATTGGTTTCAATGACACTGCCTGTCGTGTCTATTTCTGGTAAGAAAAAAAAGAAACCGTCTTTAGTTTTAACTCTTTCTGGGGCGGGTTTATTAATTGGTGGTGGGATAGCGGCTTACTGGCTTTTGACGACTGGAAAACCTTTGTCCAGAGATTTGCCTGTAGGTGCTAATATTATTCCCCAAGATGCCCTATTTACGGTTTCTTTAAGCACGGATTCTAATCAATGGGAAAAACTTCGTTCTTTTGGAAGTAAACAAAGTCAAGGCGCACTGGACAAAAATTTAGTTCAGCTACGCGATCGCTTTCTGGCAAAAGAAGGGTTTGATTTTGAAAAAGATGTAAGCCCTTGGGTTGGGGATCAAATAACTGTGGCAATTTTAGCCCCCCAAGCCCCTACTCGCGCATCTAAACCAGTAGCTAGCGATGGTAAATTAGCCACTGTCGAACAGTCGCTGGTAATGGTTTTACCAATTAAAGATCAAAATAAAATTAAAACAGCCTTTGCACAACCAAAAGCCCTTAAAGGGGAATGGGTTGAGCGCGAGTATCAAGGCATTACGATCAAAGAAGCAGAATCAACTTCAGGGGAAAAGTTATCTACAGCAGTTATAGAACAACGTTTTTTAGTAATTGCAGATAATCCTAAAGCTACAGAAAGAACAATTAAAGCTTATAAAAGCAAAGCAACATTAGCCAATGGTGTTGGTTTTGCCAAACACATACCCCAAATCGCCACTTATCAACCCCTGGCTCAGTTTTACGTCAACATTCCGTCTGCGGCTGCAATTGCGGGGACAACTTCTAATAAAACTCGCTTACCCGCCCAAGTTTTAGCACAACTAAAAAATAATCAAGGTTTAGCGGGAACTATCAGTTTAGAATCTCAAGGACTGCGTTTAAAAGGAGTATCTTGGTTAAAACCCAACAGCAGACGAATGCTAGCGGTAGAAAACAAAGCTACTACCATGACTTCTCGCTTACCAGCCGATACTTTGATGATGTTTTCTGGTGGCAATCTGCGTCGGTTATGGGCTGATTACGTTTTAACTTCGCAGAAAAATCCCCTTGCACCACTTAAACCAGAAGAAATGAGAAGTGGTTTTAAAGACATTAGCGGTTTGGATTTGGATCGAGATTTACTTAGCTGGATGGGGGGCGAATTTGTCGTATCTATAGTTCCCGATGCTCCAAAAGAGTCTCCTGAAGACGTTCGCGCCGCTGTAGTATTTATGGTACAGGCTAGCGACCGCCTGAAAGCGGAAGCGTCTTTAAAACAATTAGATGACGCAATGAGAACTCAGTACCAGTTCAAAATCAAAGAGTCGGACGTAGGGGAAATACCTGTAGTGAAATGGATTGGACCTTCGGGAACTTTAACTGCTACACGCGGTTGGTTAAATGAAGACATTGCTTTTCTGACTTTGGGAACTCCCGTAACTAATAAAATAATTCCCAAACCAAAAAATATTTTAGCTAACGCCCCATCATTTCAGAAAGCAGTACCAAAAGAAGTTAATCCGATCGACACTCAGTTTTTCTTTGATGTGGAAGGTGCAGCGAAAAACTTATCTTTACCTGCTTTGTTTCCGAATAGTGAAAGTTTTCTTAACTCAATTAATTCAATTGGTGTAACAAGTAGGGTAAGCGATAGTCGCACTACTCGTTATGATATTCTACTGAAACTGAAGAAAGGTGAGAAACCAGCTACGCTTCCGAGTCCTAAACAGAACAGGGAGTAGGTTAGCAAAAGACAAATTAAAGATAAGCTAGAAGAGGTAGAAATCTTAATTGATGGCTGCCTCTTCGAGATAAGGGTTTAAAAGTAAGATTAAAAATTATAGTAATCAAAATGGGGAGAACACTTCATGGATTTAGTTGTACTCCAGAATTGGCTTGATAATAGCTCTTTCGCGATCCTGTTTGCCACAATGTTGATTTATTGGGTGGGGGCAGCCTTTCCTAATTTACCGATATTGGCTGGTTTGGGAACCGCTGGAATGGCGATCGCTAATTTGTGTATGGCAGCTTTACTTGGTGCTAGGTGGTTGGAAGGCGGATATTTCCCTTTAAGCAATTTATATGAATCTTTGTTTTTCTTGGCTTGGGGAATCACCACGGTTCATTTAATTGCTGAATACAGCAGCCGCAGCCGTTTGGTAGGAGTTGCGACTTCACCCGTTGCGATGGGAATCAGCGCTTTTGCAGCATTGACGCTTCCTTCAGATATGCAAGTTTCCGAACCATTAGTACCCGCACTCAAATCAAACTGGTTGATGATGCACGTTAGCGTGATGATGTTGAGTTATTCGGCTTTAATGGTAGGTTCTTTAATAGCCGTAGCATTTCTAATCGTTACAAAAGGAAAACCAGTACAGCTTCAAGGTAGTTCCGTTGGTAACGGTGGCTATCGCAGCAATGGTTATCGCTTGCACAAAGCCGGTGAATTAGTTACCGAACCCAATGCATTTGCTTTTGAAAACAACGGTTTTTCTCCGGTGCAAAGCAACAGTAATGGTAAAACAGCCACAGCAGTTGCAGCGCGTTTAGAAACTTCTCAATCAAACATCGAATCTGGAGAAACTCTTTCTCCTCAGAGATTAAGTCTTGCTGAAACATTAGATAACATCAGCTATCGGATCATAGGGTTGGGTTTTCCCCTCTTGACAATTGGCATCATTGCTGGTGCAGTTTGGGCTAATGAAGCATGGGGTTCTTATTGGAGTTGGGACCCCAAAGAAACCTGGGCATTGATTTGCTGGTTAGTATTTGCAGCTTATCTTCACGCTCGGATTACTAAGGGTTGGCAAGGTCGTCGTCCGGCGATTTTGGCGGCTACGGGGTTTGTTGCGGTTTGGGTTTGTTATTTGGGAGTTAATTTGCTGGGTAAAGGTTTGCACTCTTATGGGTGGTTTTTTTAGATTATCCAGCAGTTGATTAATCTGGCGGTTGATTAATTAATCCGGCGGTTGAAACCGCGTCTACACAAAGCAAAACCCGCCTTCGCGGGTTAAATAGAATAATTTTTAATGCTCTTTTCCATAGGTTGGGAAGGAGTTTTTTTTATAGAACTTATAAAAGCCCCCCTTTTTAAGTTCGTAGGTTGGGTTAAGCGCACGAAGAATAACAATGCTCAACAAGAAATTATATTGGCGCTGTAACCCAACAAATTCTTTCTAGGGTATTTTTAAATATCTCAATAAAGTAATGTTGGGTTACGACACGATCATTAAAAATTTGCGTTATAAACGAAAGATGGTAAATCGTGTCTAACCCAACCTACAAGCGAGCGAAAGCGTATTATTTGTAAAGTAAAATGGTTTTATCGCCTATTACTTTTAAAGAATGACACTACACCAAAAGCAGCTAATATAAATAAACCTACAATAGGAGAAGGTTCGGGAACTTTTTTGGCTGGTTTGCCACCGTTAATATAATATTGTGATTTCTCCCAAACTGCTGCACCGACTTTACGTCCCAATACCGTACCGTTGATATCCCCATTCTGGCGGTTGATACCGCCGTAAAGTCGAGAAATTCCAGCTTCATCCGCAGCACTCGTAAAAGTATCCCAGCAAAGTTTTATCGAGTTGCTGGGTGTATTGGTTTCAAAGGTGGAGGTATTTGGTAATTGGGTATGACAAGCACCAAGTTCATCGCTTTTGCTAAATCGGGGGAGAATTTCCGCACCAGCAGCGCTAAAGTTGCTGTGTCCGGATACGCATTCGGCAAAGGGAGGGGTAACAAAGGTACTTTTTTGGTAGGGTAGCCAAGTTGTACCATCTATCCATTGAGAACCTCGATCGGGACCTGCCCAAGAATAGATTTCTTGGATGTTGGTTTGGGGGTTAGTACGGACTAAAGGATGCTCGTTTGGTAATAAATGATTTGCTGCTAAGTATTGGATGGCTGAGATCGGGCGGATATAATCGTAATGTTCTTTACCCGCCCAAGCCGCAGTTCCTGCATCGGATACTGCGTTACCCAAACTGAAGAAGAGTTTAACGTTATCATCTAGGCTTAATTTATCTCTGGTGGAGACGTATTCGGCTATCAAATGCCAGTGACCTGGTGGTAGTATGGTTTGAGGTCCGTCTGCCCAGTATTCGGCAATTACTTTTTGTTCGTCTGTGAGGGACGCGCTGTATTCAATTATTTGCAGGGCTTGGTCTATATAGGATTGAGTTCCGAATTGTGCGGGGGGTGGTGGTAGGTATTGATTCCCCGATTTTAAGGCAAAGGGGGTAACGTCACCCCATTGCGGTGTAAGAAATTTTTGAACGTTGTTGCCGTTATTTATACTAATTGGTTGCCAGCGATTGGGGTCGGTAATTTTATCCCAGGTGTTGACTGGTTGGTAATTGGTGGTGTCAGCGTAATTATTTAGTTGGTTGGAACCGCGGTTAATAATTAATTTTAAAATTTTTAAATGTAAATTATATTTCTGCTCGCTGTAATTGTGTCACTGATTGAAATATAGAATCTCGCCGCCAGTTGCTGCATTAGGTGAGTGAATGCAGTTTCTTGGGTGGGGAATAAGTCTAATAAGGTAGTGTATGCGGCATTGACTAATTGCAATACTTTTATTATCTGCATTAATTTCATCGTTAGAAACTTGGAGAGTATTGCCCAATTGAGTGCCGATTGCTACTGGGTCGTAGGCTGCCCAAGCATCGTAAATACTGGTATTAACTAAGCTCAAAGCGCGGGATGTGGGAGTGGGACCCATGTTAGTGTTGCTAATGGCTTCTAGAGTTGCTTGGTTCCACAGCAGTACTGGGTCGGACGTGTGGAGGGAAAAGTCCATTGCTTGGCAAGGTAGATTGAATATGCTGATTGAAGAAGATAGAAATAAGAAGAGTTTAGATTTTAAGTTCTTTTGTTGAAGAGATTTTGGAGTTTTCATTATATAAATTGAGAAGTTAAGAGTAAAATATTCACGGTTAATGTTGTTATCTTTTGCAAAAATAGCTCATATTTATGAATACTAAATCTTAATAAATAAGCTTACATATGAATCTTTTGCATTGTGCTTTATTCTAGCAAAATACGTATATTTATATAGTCTTAATTAACACAAATATTTTGTTTAATCATAATTTTATAGAACTAAAAAAACGATTACGTTTGAGGATATAAACGCAATCGCTTTTTAAGTGATTCTATTTAGGATTTATGAAGACGTTACTTTTTGTAAGATGAAAGCATTTTTTACTTCAAAAATTACCTCATCACCTAAGTCCGCAGTTTTGAATATTAACTAATTCGGAAACTATAATTTACTTCTTCATTCTTATTACTTTGCACTGCTAAGAAATAAATTCCATCCCTAGGTAAAGTACGCTTGTTAAGCGAACTTCTAGACTGCGTGAAGAAAGCAATTGATTACCAGAACCGTAAAGTACATAGTAACCACCAGTTTGACTTCTAAATCTGCAAAGATAATTGTTGACCCGCTATGCTAGCGAATTTGTAAAATACGGTTTTTTGTCCAGAGTCAAGACTACCGCTAATAGTGGTATCCAAAGTTAGGTCAATAGCAGAAGCAGTATCTAGCAATTGGAAGCTGTAATCTCCTGTTATGTTACTACTACCATCCACAATTAATTGATAGGTTCCGGTTTCTACTAAAGTGAAAGGTTGACGCTTGGAAACAGTATTACTAAAAAATACTTGTTCACCACTAGGACTAATTAAGCGAGTGTCAATTCGGGAGTCTCCACTAATTCCGTCGTAGTAGAGAGTTTGACCTGCTGTTCCGCTAAAGGTGTAAATATCTTCTTCTCCTGGTTTGGAAATAGTGCTATTTACTATTTCTTCTAAAGTTAATTCGGTGGTAGTAATTTCTGATGTAATTAGCGAAAAACTGTAATTTATGGTTTCTTGGTTACTAAAACCTTGTACCGCTAAGATATAAGTTCCATTTACTGGGAGAGTGATTTCTCTATTACCTCTAAAATTCACAGAAGTTACTTGTTGATTTTCAGGACTGTAAAGTCTGAAAACACCACTACTAGCAGTTCCTTTATCTTCTAGAAAAAGCTTTTGATTTTCCGTTCCTTCAAATTTGTAAAGGAAGGTTTCTTGTACGGGTTCGAGACTACCATTAATAGTGGTATCCAAAGTTAGGTCAGTAGCATTGGCTAAATCTAGCAATTGGAAGCTGTAATCTCCTGTTGTTACACTATTACCATCTACAATTAATTGATAGGTTCCGGTTTCTAATAAAGCGAACGGTTGACGATTAGAAATGGTATTACCGAAAAATACTCGCTCACCACTAGGACTAATTAAGCGAGTGTCAATTTGGAGGTTAGCACTAATTCCGTCGTAGTAGAGACTTTGACCTGCTGTTCCTTCAAAGGTGTAAATATCTTCTTCTCCTGGTTTGGAAATATTGCTACTTACTATTTCTCCTAAAGTTAATTCTGTAGTGTTAATTTCTGATGTAACTAAGGAAAAACTGTAATTTAAGATTTCTTTGTTACTAAAACCTTCTAGCGCTAAAATGTAGGTTCCGTTTTCTGGGAGGTTGATTTCTCTAATACCTCTAGAGAGTGTAAAGATTGTAGAAGTAAGTAATTGATTTTCAGGACTGTAAAGTTTGAAAAACCCACCAGTTTGACTTCCTTTATTTTCTAAGAAAAGCTTTTGATTTGCTGTTCCTTCAAATTTGTAGAGTTGTGTTTCTTGTCCGGGTTCAAGACTACCGCTAATAGTGGTATCAAAGGTTAAATCAGTAGCATTGGCTAAATCTAACAATTTGAAACTGTAATCACCTGTAATATCACCACTACCATCCACTATTAATTGATAAGTTCCGGTTTCTAGTAAAGTGAAAGGTTGAAGATTGTCAGCAGTATTTCTGTTAAATAATACTTGCTCTGTGCTAGGACTAATTAAGCGAGTATCAATTTGGAAGTTACCACTAATACCGTCGTAGTAAAGACGTTGACCTGCTGTTCCTTCAAAGGTGTAAATTTCATCTTCTCCAGCTTCCAAAATACTACCTGTAATTGTTTCTCCCAAAGTTAGGGGTGTCACGAGAGACGCTTAATAAAGTCTAAGGTAAAGTCTTCAGTTAAAGCATTACCTGCCCGGTCAGTGATAATACTAGAGTCAATTTTCAGTTGATATTTACCAGGAGTTAAATCTGCTGGTGGTAATACAAACAAACTGCGTCCGGTTTCGCTGGTTTGGAATCCTTGCAAAGTAACAGTAGTATCATCATCTCCACCAACTGCTTCATCAGCACCCAAATTAGTTAAAGTGATACCGCTCAAATCTAAGAGTTCGGTGTCAATGGGTTCGTCAAAGCGGACTGAGATACCAGAAATATTCTTGCGTCTTCCATCAGCTTTAGGAGAAGTGCTGGTAACGTTAGGAGCAAAAGTATCCGGTACCAAATTAAAGGTCAGGTTATTCGAGAGAGTGCTGTTACCACCAGTATCCGTAGCTCGAACTTGGACATCTACCGTAGTCGCTTCTGGGTCGCTATTGAGTGCTGTAGCTGTTAAATCGAAGGGGAAGAAACATCATTACCGACTACTTCACCATTAACTAACAGTTCCACATTCCGAACTTGTACGTCGTCTTCAACGTTAACTTATGGTAAACAAGTCAAACTAAAACTTAAATACCGTCACCTCAGATCTAAATCTGTTGCGGACTTATTCCCGTTGGAACTTGAACTTGCTTATCGAAGCTGAGGTAGTTGATTACCTGTAACCCGCTCGCACCATCTGCTACAAAAGCAATACCCGATGCAATCGCAATATCGTTGTAAATCCAGAGTATCAATTTAGTGATGAAATTATCCGTATTGCAGGGTCATTACATTTTAGCTTATAAACCTTGACCTTCAGCAGCTACTAAAGCCAAACCTGAACCGTTTAAAGTCACATCCCTAGCAGTAAAGAATTGTTCAGCATCACAATTAAAGTTGGTTCATGGGTCAGAAACATCAACCGTCCGCAAGCCACTACCACCTAAGTAAACAACTCCATTACCAACAGATATGCCTACTGTAGAAGAAGCAATAGAAACATTTATCTGACCTTGTACCGTAGCAGCTATGATTAGTGATATCAACTACAGATAATGTATCCGAACCGCTGGTATAAGCGTAAAGATGATTTCCTTCCCTTGCTAAGTCGGTAACAGTACCGAAACCCGGTAGAGTTAATTCTTGTAACTCATCTCCCGTTAATAAGTCAATGGCTTTGAGATTAGTACCAACAGTTGCGTAAGCGATACCATCAACAACTTCTACTTTATTGGCAGAAATATTAATAGTTTGGCTGAGGTTGGAAGCATGAATTGGAAATATCTACCAATTGCAAACCACCGTTATTGTAGCTATTGCTGCGATTTGAAGTTGGTGTCAACCGCTACATCTGTAGCATCGCCGAGTAGTCAAGTTACCGAGGACGATGGGTTATTGAACTGAAGCGTTTACACTTGCTAAACCGTGGGAACCTGTAGCGACGCAAGCAGTTTGGCTGCGGGTGATAGTGCTGGAACTTTCGGCTGTTCTCCTTTATTCACTCGCGGTTAAAGCTTGAAATTAGCGTGGTGAGACCTTGACTTCAGTTCTAATCCTTGTTCGATTTCCTGCATCTGAAATTCCATCATTGTCGGTGTCAATTTTTCATAATTTGTACCAATGGTAAACTCTCCTACATCAGGCAAACCATCCCCATCAGTATCTTTCTAAAACGAACAAGGTGAGTGTCCTTTAGCTTTGAGCCGTAGCTCCTGAATGCGCTTCCAAATAATTTCATAGCGGTTGGTACGAGTACTGTAAACAATAAGTCAAAGTCAGTGTTATGAGGTAAGACAATTTTCAACTTTTAATATTATATTTCTACGTTCGGTAATTTCATTCCATCATCCAAAACATAGCGGTAATAAGAACGTGTTCATCATTGAAGCCAGATTTTGTTGAAATAAATCTCGCCGTTACAGCATCTAGTTGTGCGGCGTTAGAATGCTTTGACTAGTTTTTGTATTACTGGGTAAGCATTAGAATGTCTGTGCCCTTAAGTTCTCTAGCGTTTCGATGAAACCCTTTCCTTTTTCCGTTCCTTTTTCATTTGAAAAAGTCTACTATTGTTATGTCGTCTTGGTAGCGGATTTTACTATCTTGGTTGAGTCTATATTAATTTTTTCCATCCCGTTCAAGACCATATTTCTCTCTCAATTTAATGCAGTTCTGTGACAAAAAACTTACCTCCTCAAAGTATCTTTATTTCCACCAGTATCTTCAATAAACTGCCACCTAAATCATAATTATTAACACGATAATTAATACCGTTAAATTCTGTATAAGCTATCCCTAGTTTATAAGTATCGTCTTTCCACTCTAGTATTCCTATTTGTTCTACTTCTACTCATCTTCTTCATTATTGCCAAGGTAAATTTTCCTCTCCGCAGGTATTATAGCCTCTTATACGGTATAAAAACCTGAGACACAATTCAAACCACTTACCACGATTCTCATATTAAATTCCTTTTTCAAAATAATGACTACTTCCGGCTTTTTCTCCACTCTCGATCAATAACAATCTTTTTTATTTTATAACACTAGCACCACTATTTTTCCACATTCATTACTAACACTATATAGTCTCCTTTATAAACTCAAATCTAGACCAATACAGTAATATTGTATATAAGTAATCTACAAATGATAACTAGCGTACCGCCAAACCTACTATACATTAGTTCGTTACATTGCGATCTAAACTTCCAATGAATATCATACCACATCCTCAACAGATAAACTTTTACGTTTAGAAAATGCTACTTATTAAGCGACCTTTCTAGCTCTATCAAGTAAAGCAGTTATACCTTCCAAACACGTTCATAGTCTTATTCTGCAAGAATACTCGAGCTTGCTAGGATGTAAAATAGTAGGAAAACGCAATTCTTTTTACTTGGATTTTCACTACAGATGCAAAAATTTTATAACCTCTATAGTAAAAGTCATCTTTAAAATCAACTAAATCAAACTCAACCTCTCTATTAACTTTCATCATATTCTGTTCTTTGTAAGCACCAATTTTTCAATACTAAAATAACCACAAACATTTCTATTCCAGCCTTTAGAAGAATCTCCTTTATCATATGTTGCATGGGATAATATTGCTAATCAACTGATGTGTATTAATTCCTGTAACTTCAGGCTGATCTGCTTATCAATGCTTATAATGCTTTATAGAGAATTGGTCCGTTGAGGGATAATTTTACTTAGAAAGATTTGGATTGTCAGGACTGTTCTCCCATCAATTCTTACTCATGATATCCTCTCAGTTCTACAGCCTCACTGCGGTTAAAGCTTTTTAAAGTCGGACTGAAGCATAACTAAGACTGAAAAGCCTTATTATATTTAGCTTCGATCCTAAATTAGCGCTTCTAAATAACCCCCGCAGGTATTAAGCCTATGAATTCCTCATATAATACTATATTTCTTCATCTCTACAATATAGTCCAATAACTATATTCTCATTCTTCACACTCAATACCTTTAATAATAAATTTTAATATAAATTGATTTTTTACAATTTTAATTATAAATTTCTATTAAATTAACTTTCTATTTTTATTATACAATATAAATTTAATATTTTACAATAATTAAATTAACTCATTATTTTCTAATATACATATATTTTACATTTTAATTTTATTTACTAAATTTATAATATCTTTATTATAACAAAATACAAAACTTTTTATATTATTCTCCGCAGGTATTATAGCTTCTATACGTATAATCAATTTTAATATTATGTTTGTATATTATATAAATTTTTATTTATATAAATTTATACATTCATAAAAATATCTTCATTACTTATTACTGTACTATAATTCCAATACCTGCATAATAGACTGAAAAGCCTTATTATATTTGGTTTTAAAAAATTGCTAAACTAAGGTGAAAACATCAATTATTTAGAGGCATCTTACAGGTTTTAATAACATCCTGACTCAATGCCCATCTGGAAAAGAACAACAGTTTACTAGGCTGACATGTATTTTTTTTTTTTTTTTTCATTTTTTTTTTTTCTTACGGGTTGCTACGCGAATAACCACCCCCTTCTTCTGAAGTCAGGTTGACAGAAGTATTGCCATCGCCGTCGCGCCAGTAGCCTTCTACATAAATTCCGTCTGCTCGCTCGTATCCGTTAACCCAGTGAGGCTTAACATAATGGGTGTCAGCGACACTTTCCGAAGCATTTTCGTATAAAATTTCAGTATCGCTGAGAATTTCTGCATCAGCAATAACTGTTTCACTAAAAATCTCTGCGTCTGAAATAATTGATTCTCCCAGTATTTCAGCATCCGCAATAATTGCGTCGCCCATGTCTAGTAGCTCAGTAATTCCGACAGCTAAAGTACTTATAGCAACAATCTTGGCAACTTTTCTGACACCTTGTCCAGCCATCTTCAGGTCATTATTGGCAACACCATTATAAACTTCACCTACGCCGTTAGCTGTGTAGGCAATTGTTCGTCCAACTCCAGTAACTGTGGTTTTAACTGCATTTCCAGCTTCAGAAAAACCTTCTTTAATCCTCTTTTCGTCTTCAGTGACAATTCCGTAAACTGCGGTGATTGTTCCATCGGCTAAACTACCCAGGGTTTCTGTTGAAAGAACAGTTGATTGGTATACACCTTGTCCTACCTCTTGAACAAAATTACTGTTTACTAATATTCCTGCAATTTCGATTCCACCGCCAACGGTTCCTCCCGCAACTTTACCAACGATACTACCCAGATTTTTCAGGAATCCCATATATAGTATTTTTTTTAACTTGCATTTCAGTATTAATTTTATAAACCAAATAGAACTATCCTGATGAGTAATTTCACAGGAAATAAAATATTTTTTTGCCAAAGTAAAGTTAGCCATACTGGCTCTCGCTAACTCCGGACAAGTTGCAATACACCTTCGGTGTCGCGCTCTGCGTATCGCGGTTTTCATATGTACTATTGTATACAGATAAGTAGATAATTCTAAACAGTAGTAGGAATTATCTCATGACCGAATTAACACTTACCAACTTTAAAATTGCCTCAGCACTATTTATTAGACAAATTAGCGGAACTCCTATTCCAGATTTATTTGGCTCTACTGATGGCAAAGCTGTTGGTACTTATATTGAGCAAGCATTTAACCATTATTTAAGAGCTAGTTACGACTATATACCGGGTAATGCTGCCAGCGGTATTGATTTTCCTGACTTGAATGTAGATTTAAAAGTAACTTCAATTCGTCAACCCCAATCATCTTCTCCTTTTCGAGATGCGAGTCAAAAAGTGTATGGTTTGGGTTATCATTTGCTGGTGTTTACCTACGAAAAATCTGATGACAGCACCACTCAAACAGCGCGTTTAAATTTTCGAGATGCAATTTTTGTATCACAAGAAAAGACAGGAGATTATCAAACAACTTACGGCTTAATCGGAATTTTAAATCGTAACGGCAATAAAGATGATATTGTTGCTTATCTAGAGGAGCGTAATTTACCTCTCGATGAAATTGGACGCGATTTGCTTGCGGATAGAATCTTACAAAACCCTCCTCAACTTAGATATCTTACAATATCTAATGCATTGCAATGGCGGCTTCAATATCGTCGAATTATTGACATTGCGAATTTAAAAACGGATATAGGAGTAGAAAACCTGCTTGAAAGCTCAATTTGGTGATTTTCAAACCCCTCCTGCATTAGTAGCAGAAATATTAAAGTGTTTAAGTGAAAATAACAAGTATTGGGAAAGAGTATTTGAACCAACTTGTGGAAAAGGGAATTTTATTTCTGGTTTATTAGCACTCGATAAACTTCCAAAAGAGATTCAAGCAATTGAATTTGATACAGAATACTTCCAAGCTGTAAAATTAATTGCTGAAAATAATAATTCAACTCGTGTTGTTATTCAACAAGCGAAAATATTTGATTTAGACTTAAGTCAAAGTTTGAAATGGAGTGCAAATGGTAATTTATTAGTTATAGGTAATCCTCCTTGGGTAACAAATTCTCAACTTGGAAGGTTGGGAAGCAATAATCTGCCAATTAAAACAAATTTTAAAGGCTTAAAAGGTATTGAAGCTTTAACCGGACATTCTAACTTTGACATTACAGAATACATTTACATAAAACTGATTAAAGAACTTGTTTGTGAAAAACCAACTATTGCTTTACTTTGTAAAACTGCTGTAGCTCGTAACGTGCTGCAATTCGCTTTTGATGCTCAACTTAAGATTAGTAATGCGTCAATTAGATTAATTGATGCCAAAAAATGGTTTAAAGCTTCTGTAAGTGCTTGTTTATTTTGTTTAAATGTTGGTTCGGATCGACCAAGTTATCAAGCTGATGTTTATCCGAATTTATCTGCAAGTGAACCACAATCAACTATCGGAATTATTGATAACAAATTGGTTGCGGATGTTAAAGCTTATCGAAAATCGGCTTTTCTGAGTGGAAGTAGTTCTTTAACCTGGCGACAAGGATTAAAACATGATGCAGCATCCATAATGGAACTTTCTTGTATTTCAAAAGGAGTTTTTCAAAATAAATTTAAGCAAATAGTTAATGTTGAATCAGATTATATTTACCCTTTACTCAAATCTACCGATTTATTTCATGGAAAAATAGATTCAAAGCGAGGTGTTATAGTTACTCAGAAAAGAATCGGCGAAGATACATACAATTTACAACAGACAGCACCGCGACTTTGGCAATATCTTGAAAGTCATTCAGAGCAATTTGATAAGCGAAAATCTTCTATTTATAAAGGTAAACCGCCATTTTCGATATTTGGAATCGGAGATTATTCTTTTTCTCTTTATAAAGTCGCTATTTCGGGATTGCACAAACAACCTAGATTTAGAGTTGTTCATCCAATAAATAATCGTCCGGTAATGCTTGATGATACCTGTTATTTTATTTCGTGTGACTCGTTAGAATCAGCAATACTTTTAGCTTGTTTATTTAATAGCGATATATGCTTATATTTTCTCAAATCAATAACTTTTTTAGACGCAAAAAGACCAATTACAAAAAAGTTATTACAATCTATAGATTTTGATGCATTACTAAATCATATTCCACTAGAGCAATTAATAAAGCGAGCTTCGGAATATCAAAGCTGTAAACTATACTCGGATAAAAAATTAGAATGGTTATCTACTTTAGAATTGTTATCTAAAACTCACTGATAATAGAACGTAATGGTCAGAAGTCGGGTTTTTATAAAATTGTCAGGTTGTTGCGATACTCTTACATAAAAACCCGACTTCTCAACCTTACAAAATCATTTCCTTCACCATTTCCGCCGTAGCGGGTGCGAGCAAAACCCCGTTGCGATAATGAGCGCTAGCCAGTATCACGTTGTCGTATCCTGGTAGTTGCTCGATAACTGGTGCGGGACGATTTTCTGGACGCGGACGCAAACCCGACCAGGTGCGGATGATATCGGCTTTCGCTAACTCCGGACAAGTTGCGATCGCGCTGTGCAAAGTAGCATCTAATAGTTCTTTGTCGGCAGATACTTCACCACCATCGTCGGAAAATTCCACTGTCGCACCTACCCAATAATCTGTAGTTGGATAAACACCCGCACCGCAAGGAACTATATAGGTATCGTTATTAGTTATGGCGGGTTGAAATTCGGATTTTGCTAAAGCATGTCCCAAACGTAAGTGAATTGCTTGTCCCAATACCGGACGAATATCAACTTTTTGATTTAATTGTTGTGTAAGAAGTGACGAACCTAATCCTGCTGAGATAATAAATTTATCGGCTGCGATCGCACCATCTGTTGTTTCCAATTCGGTAGCTGAAAAACTTCTCTCGCCGTTGGAGACAGCCTTTAAATCCCCATTCCCTAGTAGGGAAGGGGGCTGGGGGGTTAGGTTTTTCGTTGACTTCATCCCCAAAGCACTTACACCAAATTTGAAGCTGACACCATTGTGTTTTGCTGCTTCCACTAAAGCTAACGTTAATGCTGTTGGATCGAGTTGCCGATCTTGTGGTGAATGAATTGCTCCGATGTATTCTTGGGATTTAACATCTACCTGGGGACATAGTTTTTCAAGTTGAGCCTTATCTAAAATATCTAATTGCCAACCTTGATTTTTACGAGTTTCTTTAAGTTTCTCCCATTTTGCTAAATCGTCAGTTGTTACTTGAGGAGATGGTAACAACATTAAAATTCCTTGACGGTTGAAGGGGATGCGTCGATTTGTTATTGCTTCTAATTCTGGAATCAAAGTTTCATAACGCTGGATGCTTGTTTGTCGCATCCGCCAAGCTTTACCTTTAACCTTGTGGCTGATAACACCCATCAAAACGCCTAAAGCTGCACCTGTAGCGGCTTGGGCTGGGGGTTGCTTATCCACAACCGTAATTTTTAACCCTTCAATTAAACTGAGTTCGTAAGCTAATGTTGCTCCAATAATACCGCAACCGATAATAACTAGATGATTCATAGATTCAATAAATTATGTAGAGACGTTGCAGTGCAACGTCTCAGACTGACGACACACGCAAACGTGCAACGTCAAATTATAACTTCTAACTTTTACCTAAATTGTTTATCAACTAAGGACAAAAACACTTACGCTTCCCCAGATACAGTATTTTTTGGAAGCAAACCTAAAAATTTGTCAATATCTGCAAAAGCAGCATCATAATAATTTAGGGCTTCTCGGACATCCGCGTTTTTGGAAGCTTGGTCAATTTTGACAAGATTGTTGAACATATCCCGCACAATTTTACGTGCTTGTTTTTGTTCTTCTGGCAAAAGGTTGGAAACAATGTAGTTCATATTAAACTTTGCTTCTGCCACCGGACCGTGTATAAAATTGCTTACGTCTGTCCAATTTTTAGTTTGAATCAGCCTTTGCAATTCCGCAGCACGTTCTTGTACGGCTACCACTTCAGGAGTGTATTCCTGGATTTTTTGTATTTGTAATGGAGTATAAGTCGGAGGTGTTGCAGCAACATTTGGACCGCCACAACTGATAAGTAATGTTGCTAAAGATACTAGGATTAACGAGAAAAGAGGGCGTATACGGGACATAAACTGAATTTATTTTGCCAATTAACACAGTAATTTTAGCTTGTTGAGGGTGACACAATTTTGGATTTTAGATTTTAGATTTTAGATTTGTTTGAGTAGCCGCACTCTTGCGGAGTGAGGGCGAGAAGGGTGCAGTCTCATACAGAATTGGTATAAGTGAAATTACGACTCTTAACTTCTAACTCTCAATTGCCTACATAAAAAGTTGTATTTATCGTTGCTTTACTCATTTGAGGCTTGATAAGCTGAAGCACTAATAAGGTCAGCTTTTTGGCGTTTAAAAGTAATTGTAACCTTCTTGACATTAACTGCTTATAGAAAAAGGGAGTTTTTTTGTGAACGCATCTGAGATGGCAACAAATCTTGAATTTGCTAGTAAAATTGCTGCGGTGGTAAATTTATTTAAGTTTGAGTTTCCCGACGCAAAGTCAGACCTCAAACCTTGGAGAAGTGATGAGCAAACAATGGAATTAGTAGATCCAGATTCTATAGATATCGGTTTTCACTTTCCTGGTGTCAGTAAATCTTGGCAAAGTCGCAGTATCTTGACTCAGATTCGTTTTTATCAAGATCCCATTACCGGGTTGCGTCGTGCAATAGGTGTGGAAGTTGCTGGATTTGACCATCGGGGGGAACAGTGGCGGCTTTCTACAGTAGAAAATTGGAATATTGTCGGTAAGCTTGAGCCTTCTGAAGAAAAACGAGAAAAGTTAAAAGATTTTTGTCGTCAAGTTTTAGAAGTGTTTAATAGCAATTCGGAAAAGGAAAATAATTAGAGATAATTACTAAAAAACCGGGTTTATTCTGATTTTTTACTATGCTACAAACCCGGTTTATCTAACACCGCTAGCTACTAACGGCAATTGCCATCACTACAATAAGCTGATTCGTAGGTACGATCGCGCTTACCAAAAATTGTGTAGCGGTTATCGCGGATTTGTTCGTAGAATTTATCGCCAGCCCATTTTAATCCCGGTAAAGTGCGATAAGCATCAACAAATACACTGCCACCTGGTAATAACCGTCCAATTTCTTCTGCTGCTGCACTTCCTTGCCAGCGTTTTTCTGGAGCATTTGCATCAATCAAAATCATCCCCAATTCGCAATCAGTTGATGTAATATTCCACTTTTGAAGCGATCGCTCATCTTGCATGGGAATGTAGTTAAACATTTGTCCTTTGTCTAAGTTTTCTAAAATTTGTACTAAAGTAACGCAAAGATTGCAGTTGCCGTCATAAATAACTTGGTAGTTCATAAGTTTAAGTAAATAGGTGAATAAATCATTTTATAACTGTCTGTTTGCTTCATACCTATAGAATAATAACCCTCAATTTCTTATCCATAACTGTTATAAACTTTAGTTCCCTCTATCGGTAGAAAGTTTTGTCTTTTAAACAACTAAGTCGATAGAGAGTTTTAAAAATAAATTTATAACTGTAAAGTTAATAGTGTCTATCTTAAGAGAGATGCATTATCATGGGCGACACAAACGGAATCGCATCACGTCTTTATCCGTCTCATATTGATATTCCTGCTAACGTGCGAAGCCAGGTTGTTACACTTCTCAATCAAACCGTGGCTGCAACCTCAGATTTGAAAAGCCAGGTAAAACAAGCGCACTGGAATGTTAAAGGAACCGATTTCTACCAGCTTCACGAAATGTTTGACGAAATTGCTGGTGAAATAGAAGAGTACATTGATATGTTCGCCGAACGAGTCACCGCTTTAGCTGGTTACGCTTGCGGTACAGTTCGCATGGCTGCTGCTAATTCCATATTGCCAGAATACCCCACCGACATTTTGGACGGAATGGAACACGTAACCGCTTTAGTTGAGCGTTTTGCAGCATATGGTAAGCATTTAAGAGAAGCGATCGATAAAACCGACGAATTAAACGACCAAGATACAAACGATCTTTACGTTGAAGTTTCTCGTACTATTGACAAGCGACTCTGGTTCTTAGAAGCTCATATCCAAGTTTCTGAAGTCAAAGCAGAAAGCGGAACTCAACAAAAAGTTGGTGCTACTAACTAAATTTTGTTAATTGTTTATAGCATTCTGAATTTTTTTTGAATTAAAAATTAAAAAACCCGGTTTTTTCAAGAAGCCGGGTTTTTTAGTAACTTAATAATTAGATAAGATTGCTATAGTAACTTTTTGGTAAGTATGCCACTTTTGAGTGCGTACTTTTCATTTTATAGACATATACTTTACTATGAAATAGTAGAAAGTTAGAAGAATTTTAATTGGTCATTAATAAGTAAGCTGTTACGCATTTAATTTGTATAAAACTAGCGAGCAAGATGCGGACACTACAAGAATTTGATATTTTCCTGTTATACAATCTAGCTGCACATCAGCTTAAAAGACTCATACAACAAATATTTATAAAATCCAAAATCTAAAATCTAAAATCTAAAATCGAAGTGAGGTTGATAAATGACTCAAAATACTATGACTCATCTGATTCACGATCGCAACAATCGCGGTAGAACTCAAATGGGTTGGCTTGATAGTTCTCATAGTTTTTCTTTTGGCGGTTTTTACGATCCAAATCGCTTGGGATTTCGCTCTTTACGGGTAATAAATGATGACAGAGTTGCTCCAGGGGCTGGTTTTCCAACTCACGGGCATCGAGATATGGAAATCCTTACTTATGTTTTAGAAGGAGCGTTAGAACATAAAGATAATTTGGGAACTGGTTCGATAATTCGTCCCGGTGAAGCACAAATCATGAGTGCTGGTACTGGCATCATGCATAGCGAATTTAATCATTCTCAATCGGAACCCGTTCACTTTCTACAAATTTGGATTATTCCAGAAAAGAAAGATTTAAAACCTAGATACGAACAGAAAGCTTTTTCAATTGAAGAAAGAACTGGAAAACTGCGTTTGATTGCCGCACGTGATGCCAGAGATGGTGCTGTAAAAGTATATCAAGACGTGGATTTGTATACTTCAATTTTGCAACCGGGAGACAATATTAATTACCATGCTCAGCGCGATCGCTATACTTGGTTGCAAATCGCTAAAGGCGTTGTAAACCTCAACGGTGAAGAATTAAGAGCGGGTGATGGAGTGGAAATTATTGGCGAAATACCGTTGGAAATTACTAGTAATGTCGGTGGAGAAATCTTACTTTTTGATTTAGGTTGATCTGAATCCGATTTTTTCAAAAACTGGTATTACCAATATCTCTATCTAAATATAAACTTGGTGCGTTAACATTATGTTACGCACCATTTTTTTGTGTACTATTAAACATAATTGTTGTACCATAAGTTGGCTATTGTTACAACTGTCGGGAGTTTTGATTAACACATAATCATTTTCTATCCAAAAATTTTAAAAATTTAAGCAATATAAGACCATTTTCTGTAACAATTAGAAGAACATTCATAAAACTGTATTGTAAACTGCTAATATTATTCGCCTTTAGGTATCAGCATATTAGATAGGGGTGTATATTGGTTAGACTGTATAAAAGTACGAATAAATGCTGAACCTGATTTGAATGTAGGTGATTTATAGTATTTGAATGAGTCAAATTAGAAATTAAGTTAATTTTTTTCTCAAAGCAAATTGGCTCGATAGGGAACGTAAAAACAATCTGTGTAGTAAATATTCTTCTCGTTTCAGATACAGAGTAAAGAATGTAACTATAAGAATATTATTAATACTTTCGCGGATTGTTTTTCTTTGGTGTAATTCCGTGGCTAATCATGACTTCTCTACCACCAGAAATTGTAACTGTAGATAATGATAACGAACCAGAAAAATCACCGGAGCCACCTCGTAAAAAACGATGGTGGCTTTGGTTATTGCTTGCTGCAATACTAGCTGGTGGCGGCTTTTTAGCATGGCGTATGATGTCTGGGGGAGAAGAAAAACCTGCCGGACAAAATGCTCAACCTCCAAAAGTACCAGTTAAATTAGCCACAGTACAATCAGCGATAATTGAAGATAGAGACGAATATGTTGCCAGGTTAGAATCGCGGCAAGCGGTAACTCTTCAACCTCAAACCCAAGGAAGAATTACAAAAATTTTCGTGAATTCAGGGGATGAGGTGCAAGTTGGTAATCCGATCGCGCAGATAGATTCGAGAGAACAACAAGCAGCAGTTAACAGCGTTGATGCAGCAGCACAAGCGGCTCGTTCTCAATTACAAAATGCGATCGCAAGCCTTAAGTCTTTGCAGGCTGAAAGATTATCTAATGTTGCCGATGTCAATTTGAATCAGCAAGAATACGAAAGATATTCGAGTTTGGCAGCCCAAGGAGCGGTATCCCAACAAATTAAGCAGCAGTATCAAAATAGACTTGCGACAGCAAAGGCTAAACTGAATGCAATTGATGCTCAAATTCAAGCGCAAAAAGCTTCAGTTAATCAAGCTGAAAAATCATTACAACAGGCTCAGGCAAATACCAAACAACAGCAAGTCCAACTTCAGTACTATACAGTTTCCGCTCCGATTCCGGGTCAAGTTGGCGATCTATTAGTGAAACTTGGCGATGTTGTAAATACTTCTACCCAGCTAACTACTATTACCCAAAATAATCCCTTACAAGTTGAAATTTCAATACCTCAAGAGCGTGCGGCAGAACTACGTAAAGGAATGCCTATCGAATTAATTGACAATAAAGGAAACATTTTAGGCAGGAGTCAAGTATTTTTTATCTCTCCTAATGTGAATCAAAATACTCAATCAATTCTTATTAAAGCAAGTTTTGATAATTCTAAAAATCAACTAAGAGCTTCGGAATACGTTAATGCTAGAGTAATTTGGGATCGTCGTCCGGGAGTATTTATTCCAGCAACATCAGTAGTACGTTTAGCTGGAGAAACATTTGTATATGTTGCCAAAAAACCAGATGATTCCCAAGCGAATCCAAATTTTATCGCCAAACAAAAGCGCGTCAAATTAGGCAATATTCGCGGCAATAATTATCAAGTTCTTGAAGGATTAAGAGCGGGAGAAAAAATTATTGTCTCCGGCATCCTTAATTTGAGAGATGGAGCGCCGATAATGCCAGATTCTAAGTGATGGAGATGGGGGGATGGGGAGAGGGGGAGATGGGGAGAGGGGGAGACAAGGGGACAAGGGGACAAAGAATAGTTAAGAGTTAGGAGTTAGGAGTTAGGAGTTAGGAGTTAGGAGTTAGGAGTTAGGAGTTAGGAGTTAGGAGTTAGGAGTTGGCTATTTTTTCTACCCCCTCTACCCCCTCTACCCCCTCTACCCTCTCTACCCCCTCTTTCCAATCCCCCATACCCCATGCCCAATTCCCAATTACCACCAAACCGAATTACTAATTAAAAATTTTTTATGTTTGCTGACTTTTTTATTAAGCGACCTGTTTTTACTAGTGTCTGCGCGATTATTGTTCTGTTGGTGGGAGCAATCAGCATTCCGACGCTACCGACAGCGAGATATCCGGAGATTAGCCCGACTCAAATTAGCGTGACTGCTAACTATGTTGGTGCTAATGCTGAAGTTGTTGAAAAAACTGTTACTACCGTTCTAGAACAGCAGTTAAATGGTGTGGAAGGCTTGAAGTATATGTCTTCGAGCAGTAGTAATAGTGGTACGAGTCAAATTACAGTTACGTTTGATGCATCTCGTAATAAAGACATTGCAGCGGTTGACGTGCAAAATCGAGTTTCTCTTGCCGAACCGCAGTTACCCGAAGTCGTACAGCGAACGGGAGTTGTTGTTAGTAAGCAGTCAAGCAATATTCTCCTGGCAATGGGGCTGTATAGCCAAAACAAAGAGTTTGATAACATCTTTCTAAGTAATTATGCTGACCTTTATATCAGAGATAATTTACAGAAAATCAACGGTGTTAGCTCGGCGCGGATTTTTGGCGAACGTCGTTATGCAATGCGTTTGTGGCTCGATCCCAATCGTCTGACGAGTCGCAATTTAACGGCGCAGGATGTAATTAATGCCCTTAACGAACAAAACGTACAGGTGGGTGCCGGACAACTCGGTCAGCAACCGACACCTCCCGACCAAATGTATCAAATTGATTTACGCGCTTTAGGTAGGCTGCAAAATGTTTCCGAGTTTGAGGATATTGTCGTCAAAGCTGGGGATAATGGCGTTTTAGTTAAGTTGAAAGATATCGGTAGAGCGGAGTTAGGAGCAGAAAATTACAACTCGTTTTTAAGATTTAAAGGCAATGAAGGGGTTGGTGTGGGGATATTTCCGACTCCGGGAAGTAATGCTTTAGAAGTTGCTGCTGCCGTAAAAGCGGAAATGGCAGAATTGGCTCGCGATTTTCCGCCGGGAATGCAGTATCAGGTGGCGTTTGACACCACTGCTTTTGTGGAAGAATCGCTTTCGGAAGTTATTAAAACGCTTTTGTTATCTATTGGTTTGGTTGTTATAGTAATCTTTGTTTTCTTACAAGATTGGCGGACAACCGTTGTACCCGTTATTACAATTCCTTTGGCGTTAATCGGGACTTTTGGCTTTATTAAAATATTCGGATTTTCGATTAATACTTTAACTTTATTCGGCTTAACTTTAGCGACAGGGATGGTAGTTGATGACGCGATCGTAGTTGTTGAAGATATTTCTCGCTTGATTAATCAAAAGGAAATGTCTCCACAAGCAGCGGCTTCTGCTGCCATGCGCGAATTAACTGGAGCGGTAATTGCAACTTCTTTAGTATTGATGGCGGTGTTTATTCCAGTAGCATTCTTTCCCGGTTCTACTGGTAAAATTTACCGTCAATTTGCGCTGACAATTGCCTTTGCTGTGGCAATTTCTACTTTTTTAGCATTAACTTTAACTCCTGCTTTGTCGGCATTATTGTTTAGAAGAAAAACAGAAAGTGGCGGTTTTATTAATAAAATTTTTGACGCTATTAACTGGTTTTTAGACTCGGTAAGAAGTGGCTACAAATGGACGTTGGAACGTTTAATACATCTTAAATTTGTGGTTTTGGCAGTATTTGCGGCGTTATTAGTAACTACTGGTTGGCTTTATACCATAGTTCCGCAAGCATTTTTACCAGAAGAAGACCAAGGTTATTTTATTACAATTATTCAGGGACCCGAAGGAGTTTCGCTTAACTATACTAGTAACGTGATGCGACAGGTAGAAGAGCAAATCCTCAAATTACCAGAAGTAGTAGGAACCTTTGCGATCGGTGGTTTTGGTTTTAGCGGTAGTACTGCTAATAACGGCGTAATTTTTACTACTTTGAAACCTTGGGGAGAAAGAAAGGGAGAAGGACAATCTTCTTTGGCAATTATTGATAAGTTGAGAAAGCAGTTTTTTACCATTACCGACGCGAGAATTTTGCCGGTAAATCCGCCAGCAATTCAGGGGTTGGGTAGTTTTAGCGGCTTTCAATTTCAGTTGCAAGATAGAAGAGGAAACAGCGGCTTACCAACAATGCTGGAAGTAATGGGAGAACTATTGGGTAAAGCCAGTCAAGAAGAAGAAATTCAGGCTGCTTTTAGTACCTTTTCTGCGAATATGCCGCAATTATTGATTGAAGTTAATCGCAATCGAGCCAAAGCCTTACAAGTTGATATCGACGATGTTTTTAGTACCTTGCAGACTTATATAGGTTCGCGATACGTCAACGATTTTAATTTAGAACAGCGGACTTATCGAGTTTACGTGCAGGCAGACGCTCAATACCGATCCAATCCAGAAGATATCGGTAAATTGTACGTGCGATCGCAAAATAATCAAATGATTTCCATGAGTAACTTAGTAACAGTTACTTCAACCACCGGAGCGCAAACTATTAACCATTACAATCTCTATCGTTCCATTGAAATTAACGGACAAACAGCACCCGGTTACAGTTCCGGACAAGCTTTAGACGCAATGGAAAAAGTTGCAAACCAAACCTTACCGAGAACTTTTGGTTACGAATGGGCGGGAATTTCGGCAGAAGAAAGGGAATCTGGGGGACAAGCACCATTAATTTTTGGTTTGGGACTTGTTTTTGTATTATTAGTATTAGCGGCGCAATATGAGAACTATATTGACCCCTTGATTATCATGCTTTCAGTTCCCTTAGCTATTTTAGGGGCACTATCAGCACAGTATTTAAGAGGTTTAGAAAATGACGTATTTTGTCAAGTTGGATTAGTAATGTTAATTGGTTTGGCTTCTAAAAATGCCATTTTGATTGTAGAATTTGCTAATCAATTAAAACAAGAAGGACTTTCGATACCTAAAGCAGCAGTACGTGCAGCCGAAGAACGTTTGCGACCAATTTTAATGACAGCTTTATCAACTTTGTTAGGGATTTTCCCTTTATTAATCGCCACGGGTGCGGGTGCTGGTAGTCGTCAATCTTTAGGTACTGCTGTATTTGGAGGAATGTTTGTAGCGACGTTTTTAAGTTTGTTTGTGGTACCCATTTTGTACATTGTAATTGTGTCTTTACGAGAGCAATTAATGCCTTCTCGAAGAAACGAGGAAACAATGGAAACTGTGGAAGGAAATGGTAAAGTGCCTGTAGCTCGTCATGAATAGAAAATTTAGATAGCAAGTATTCGATCGCTTTTTAGTAATATGGATGTATCCGTTTGTACTAAGTTGTTACGCATTTAGTTTGTACAAGATTAGCGAGCAAGATGCTCGCACTACAATGTTTGTACAAGATTAGCGAGCAAGATGCTCGCACTACAATGTTTGTACAAGATTAGCGAGCAAGATGCATGTCCTGGCGGACACGCTCCGCTAACGCACTACAATATTTAGCTGCACATCAACTTAAATAACCAAAAACTGGTAACTCCTAACTCCCAACTCCTAACTTTTAAAAATGAATCAATCTACCATCAACTCTCAGCAATTTTCGCTTATATCATCGCAAACTCTCTCAGATTACGTTACAGCTGTTGCTTGGTCGCCGCAAGATAATACTTTGGCTGCGACTTCTGCTGCTGGGGAAGTTGTGTTTTGGCAAGATAATAATTTAATAACTTTGCAATCTGGGAATGGTGAATCTGTAGATTGCCTTGCTTTTTCTGATGATGGTAAATTTGTTGCGATCGCCGGACAAAATGGACAAGTTAAAATCTGGCAGGGAAATGATTTAATCGCGACTTTAGAAAATTCTGCTTGGGTTGATAGACTGGCTTGGAGTCCGAAATGCAATCAATTGGCTTTTAGCTTGGGGCGTAAAGTACAAGTTTGGGATGCCGATACCCGCAGTGCGATCGCCACTTTAGATTTTGAAAACTCTTCCCCGTTAGGTATTGATTGGCGATCGGATGGGAATTATATTGCGATCGGCGGACATCAGGGAGTCAAAGTTTGGAATACTCATTCTTGGGATGACGAACCATATATTTTCGATCTTCCTTCTACGAGTTTAGCAATGGCTTGGTCTGGGGATGGAAAATTCCTCGCTTCGGGCAATATGGACAAAACTATTGCAGTGGTAGAAACCCAATTATTAATTTCTAGGCAAGATCCGCAACCGTGGATTATGCACGGTTTTCCTGGTAAAATTCGTCAAGTTGCATGGTCGCAAATAGATTCCGATACAGGTGCGCCTTTACTTGCCTGCTCTAGCGTTGATGGTATTGTTTTGTGGGAAAAGCAAGCCGGTGAGGATTCCGATTGGGAAGGGGCAGTTTTAACCAATCATGCGGGTATTATTCAGGCGATCGGTTTTGCTCCCGAAAGCTTTTTACTCGCTTCTGCTGCTAGCGACGGTTGGTTATGTTTGTGGCCAGATGCTCAAGAAGTTTCACAAATTATTACGGGCGTTTCAGATGGTTTTACCTGTCTTGCTTGGCATCCTCAAGGTAGCAAAATTGCCGCAGGGGGCGAAAATGGTGAGTTAGTGATTTGGGGAAAGCCGTAATCAGTTATCAATTATCAGTTATCAATCAAGCCATCTCAGCAATTCTCAAGATATCATAGGTTTAAGCGGATACCGTTCACTATATAAACTATAAGTTATGATTATCGCAAAACTTGTTTTATTTGCATCACCCGTACTTGTTGCTTCTATGCTGTTTTTAGCAAATCCCGCAGCAGCATTTCCTGTTAATGCCTCTGCCACAACACATATTAGTGCAGTTGATTCACAGCCAGTTCATCAGTTAGTAACCTTAAATCAAGTTGATAGTAATCCTATTATTGACCAACTTGGCTGTAAGTGCGCTTATTGTGTTGGGGCTAAGTCGCAATTACAAGGTAAATTACCAATTTCTAATATTCGATCAAACTAAATATAGATTTTAATTCTTTTTGTGCGATCGCTTTAGTTTTACATAGAAATCAGAAACCCGGTTTTTTTTATAAAAAACGGGTTTTTTTATTGTTATAAATAATTACCGCTATTCATCCAGAAGATTACCGATTAAAAAAACCGCAGAGACGCAGAGAGCGCAGAGGGAAGAATTAGAGAGATATAGTTGTATATAAACAAATAGAAGTAAGACGTTTTGTCATACATAAAAAAAGATAATCTAAACACTTTGTGTGACTGTTTGCAATCAGCTAAAATAATTTTTTTAACCCAAATTAATAAAAAAACGTTTTGCTATATTACTTTTAATTACAGTAGCGAGAAATATCTTGTAAATAGTGATTATGATTGTTTGCGGCAATGATTTGTTAGCTATTTTACTCAGGGAAAAAAAGCATGACACCACAAGCTACTGCGAATCCTATTGAGCAAGTTGTTACTACCTCTAAAAAATTATTATCTGTTGTAATTGAAGGCGAACAAGCTACACCTGTAAATCAACTTCCTCAATCTTGGCAAGATATCTTTACGGGTAAGTCTAATACAAAGATTTCTAATCCCGAAGAATATGTGAAAATGGCGCAACTATTTTTTCACAAGATGTCTCGCGGTGATGTAGACTTATTCAATGAATCTGATAATTTACAGCACTTAAAGCCTGCTTTTTGTGAAATCTTTGGTAGTTTAGCTTGGGAAGCTCTTGATTTTTACGGCAAGGATTTCGATGTAGATAGATATCCTAATTTTGATTTAATTGAAAAAGAACTTTCTCCTCAACAAGAAGATTATACCGGACGCAAACAAATTATCGAAATTGGTAGAGCTTTGTTTGAAGAGTTTGGTTACGATTTACCTGCTTCTTTTTATCACGTACATTTAGCTCCCGTATATAGAGAAGAAGTTTCGGAAGTACGCCCGTTAAGATTTTCTGAGTCAGATAAACAGAATGCGCGTGCTTGGGATGCTTCTTTACACGGACAAAAGGTGTTTCCGATTCAGTTAATGGTGCAAAGTATCTCTTCTAAGCATGGGTTTTTCCAAGAGCATGGTTGTGGTTGTAACCACGCTATGGCAAGAGTCGGTGCCACCGATACCTCTTTTGACTATCAAATTCGTCCATCAATGCGTACTACTTGGATTCGCGATTTTATTTGGACTGTATGGTATGAGTATGCTTTCTTCAAGTTTGTGCCTGTAACTCGTTTTTTAATTGATTAGATTGTCAGTCGGTTTAAATAAATAAGTTTGTAGTAAGGGCTTTAGCCCTTCTAAAGAAAAGGGATAAATCCCTTACTACGAACTAAGTATTTTTTTGTGTAAGAAGAAAATTATATTTAATTATCTGTTATTTTTTGCATAAATATTTTGGAGTGTTATGATTTGTTGAGAATTCTTTCCAATATTCTAGGAGTAATATGAGTAATTCATCGCCGCCAAGTTATCCAAGTCGCTCAAAAATGTTCCAGGGTTTGGTTTCGGAAGCTTATAAAACTGCGAAACAGGGATTATGCGGAGATAGAGTTCTCGCTCAAAAAAGTAAAGTAGAAGAAAGATTGGACATTTGCTCTAATTGTGAAAAGTATAATGCCGAAGATAGGCGTTGCACTGTATGTGGATGTTTTATGTTAGTCAAAGCAAATATTGAATCTTCCGAATGTCCAGATGGTAAGTGGTAGGTTGATATATGTCTGTTAATCTTGTTTGTTATCCCGATCCTTTGTTAAGAGAAGTATCAACTAAAGTTGATGTTTTTGATGGAGATTTTCAAGGTTTGGTTGAAGATTTGATTGATACGATGTTTGTCGAAGATTCGATGGGATTGGCTGCTCCTCAAATTGGACAGTTGAAACGGGTGTTTGTTTTAAATACAAAACGTATTGCGGGTAGTAAAAGTAAAAATTATCAACAGAAAGATATATTGTGTATTGTTAATCCTGAAATTGAAGATCGAAACTGTTTGATTGATTCAAGCGAAGGATGTTTAAGCTTTCCGGGAAGACGAGAAACTGTAAAACGTTTTAATCAAATAAAATTGAAGGCTTGGAATCGAGAAAATCAATCTTTTAGTCTTGCTGCTGATGGAATGTTATCAATTCTTATTCAACACGAAATCGATCATTTGAACGGAATTCTTTTTATTGATAGGTAATTGGTAATCAGAACTATTTATGTTTACTTAATTAGTTGGGCGTTAGAGTTAAAAAATTGACGGGAAAGGGCTTTGGTAAGCAATACTGTCGTTAATAGGTTGCTAAGTGCCACCATAAACATGAGTAAAATTTGATAGGATGCGGCTTCTGATGCGGCTTGGAAGGGGATTTTATCGTAATCAACCCCACTAATTATTAATCCACTCATAAATCCGGGTATAGTTACCATTCCGATTATCATCATTTGATTGATGGTAGGAATCAACCCGGCGCGAATTGAATCTTTTTTATACTGTTTTATTGCTTGTTGCGGAGTCGCACCCAAACTGAGGTGAGTTTCTATTTCCGCGTGACTTGCATCGATCGCGCTGACAAACCGTTCCCCTGCGATCGCGGCGGCATTCATGGCATTACCTAATACAACACTCCCTAGAGGAATCACGTATTGTGGTTCAAACCATCTATCGGGTTGAATTATCAGCAAGTTGACATAAATCAAGGTAAATGCAGTACTCAAGAACATTGAACCCCACACCAAAGGCAAAACTCGCGGCATTTTATTTGCGATGCGATTTTTGGCAGCAATCGCCGTAACACTCAGCATTACTGCTAAAATCGCCAAAACTGCCCAAACACTATTTAAAGCCAGAATAAAGTCTAAAATGTATCCCAATACTAATAACTGTAGGATAGTTCTGCCAGTAGCAACAGCCAGATTTAGCTCCAGTCCGATTTTTTCCCAACTAGATATACCAACGGCTATAACCATTAATCCCACAGCGATCGCTAAGTCTAAAAAATTTAACTGTATCAGTTCCGCCATCAAAATTAATTATTGAAACTACTATTTATTTTTCGATCGAATAAAGTTCTAAGTATTTATCGGATGAAGCTAGCTAGCCGATGTATAAATATACGAAATTAAATATTCCAGGCAACCATAGAAACTGATGATGTTATATTGCCAAAAATCAAGCTTGAGTCTTGTTAATAAAGTATTAGGAGTGACAGTATAAAACCGGCAATATGATTAAAAATCTAACCAGTCATTCAGCATTATCATCTATATTCATATAAAAATAAAGCTCATGATTCAAAGTGTAAATTCTATTCCTGCTTTTGATAACAAACAGCAATATTCTACGATCGCCGCAGAAGTAAGTGAAGCTGTTTTAGAAGTTCTATCTTCCGGACGTTATATTGGTGGCCCTTTAGTTGAAGGATTGGAACAACAGCTTGCGGCTTATACAAATGTCAGCGAATGCGTAGCTTGTAATTCAGGTACGGATGCTCTTTACCTAGCTTTAAGGGCTTACAATATTGGCGCGGGAGATGAAGTAATTACAACACCTTTCACTTTCGTTGCTACTTGTGAAGTTATTAGCTCCGTGGGTGCAAAGCCGGTATTTGTCGATATCGATCCAGCTACTTACAACTTAGATTTGCAGCAAGTTGCGGCAGCGATAACATCCAATACTAAAGCCATTATTCCAGTTCATCTTTTTGGACAACCCGTTGATATGACGGCGTTGATGGAATTAGCCTCCTCAAAAGATTTGTTGGTAATAGAAGATTGTGCCCAGTCTACAGGGGCAATGTGGAATCAACAAAAAGTAGGAAGCATCGGACACATCGGTTGTTTCAGCTTTTACCCCACCAAGAATTTAGGGGGTTGTGGCGATGGTGGTGCAATTACCACTAGTAATGCAGAAACAGCAGCCAGGATACGGGTATTAAAAAGCCACGGTCAAAAAGACAGATATCAATACGAAGAAATTGGTGTCAACAGCAGATTAGATTCTATTCAAGCAGCTATTTTATTAATTAAACTACGTTATTTAGATACTTGGAACCAGCAAAGGCAGAAAATTGCCTCTCGTTACCACGAACTTTTGTGTCACATTCCCGGTATTACCATCCCCCAAGAATTACCCGCAGCAACCGGAGTATGGAATCAATACACCATTCGCGTTAAGAACGATAAAAGAGATTTGTTGCACGATAAATTAAAAGAAAAAGGCGTAAATACGGCGATTTACTACCCCTACCCTTTACACTTGCAGCCAGTTTATCAAAGTTTGGGCTATCATCCCGGACAATTACCGTTTTCAGAACAAGCTTGCAACGAAGTTTTATCTTTACCCATGTTCCCAGAACTTTCAGAACAACAGCAAGATCAAGTAGTTTATAGTATCAAAGAGATTATGAGTTAGGAGTTGTAACGTTTTACTTTTTACTTCTTTCCCGTGCGCTAAGAGCGTATAAGTAGGTAGGCAGAAATAAACATAACTATGTAACAAAATGTAAATTAGCTTTAAACCCTTACCCCTACTGCCTATTCCCTATTCCCTATTCCCTTGCCCTAATTACAATTTTCAACGCCAACCTACTTAGTAGCCCAAATCATTATTTTTGATGAGTAATAAAGGTTCGTAGTAAGCGCTTTAGCGCTAGGATTTAGGGAACCAATGCCCTTACTACAAACCTATCAAAATTAATGTGTTGGAGTATTAGTGGTTGATTGCATAATTTTTGATGGGTTAGTTTCCCTTTTTCTCTCCTAAATGTCGGGAGACGTAGCAGTGCTACGTCTCTACAACCCGTCGGAATTAATGTGTTGGAGTATTAGTAAGGAGCGACATTAGTTTTGATGGGTAAAAAGGTTCGTAGTAAGAGTTTTAATCGCATCTGACGATTAAAATCCTCGCATGGAAGGGCATCGGTTCCCTGAATCCGGAGGGGCTTAAGCCCTTACTACAAACCTGTGAAAATTAATGAAAATAACTATTAGTACGGAGCGACATTAGTTTTGATGGGTTCGTTTTTTCACAAAATTTTGTAGAGACGCAAGGGTATCGCGTCTCTACATTTGTTAATTGCTAACTTCTACTTTGTGTTCGGTTGCGATCGCTTCAACTAATCCGCGTACAGCAGCAATCATCGCGACTTCACTATTAAGCTGGTTGATTGCGGAACCAACTCCGACACCAGCAGCACCAGCAGCGATCGCTAAGGGTGCGGTAACGCTGGAAATTCCGGAAGCGCAGAGTACTGGTACTGAAACGATGCGAGCAATTTCGTAGGCTGCTGCTAAGGTGGGAGCGGCTTTTTCAATTAATCCTAATGTACCTGCGTTTTGAGGTTTGCTGCTGGTACCGCCTTCTGTTTGAATAATATCTGCACCAGCTGCAACCAATTCTTCTGCTAACTGCACCTGTTTGTCTAATGTAAGGATATGGGGAACGGTTACAGAAAGCGCGATTCGAGGAAGTAAGGCGCGGGTTTGTTTGGTTAAAGCTAAAACTTCTTCAGCTTCAAATCTGATTCCACGAGCGTAGAAAGAATCAAAGTTACCTATTTCAATTAAATCGGCACCAGCTGCAACTGCTTTTAGAAATTTTTCGGGTTCTACTGCTGAAACACAAATTGGTAAATCGGTCAACTGTTTCGCCATTTTTACCAAATCGGCATCGGCAGCGATATCAAGAAAAGTTGCGCCACCGTGGTGTGCTGCTTTCACGGTTGCAGCAACGCGGTTAGGATCGAAGTTATTCAAGCCGCTGATGACTTTCAGCACGCGGCGATCGCTAAATGCAGTTTCGAGTGTAGACATAATCATAATTCGATGTGTGATGCTAGACAAATACAGATTATTTTACCGTTACTGTGTTACTTCGCACCGTGGATCTAGCAAATAATAATTACTAATGCCCTATTCCCAATCTATTCACCACCAAGATGATTAAAGCGGAATCCGGATAATAAACTTAGCTCCATTCCCCGGCGAAGACACACATTCTAAAGTTCCACCGTGCTTTTCTGTGATAATTTGATAACTAATTGATAATCCTAAGCCAGTACCTTTTCCTTCTACCTTAGTAGTGAAGAAAGCATCAAATAATTTTTGTTTTACTTGAGTCGGAATTCCCGTTCCGTTATCTGCAATGATTATATTTGCCCAAGGTACATCGACGGCGGTAGTGACTGTAATTATGTTAGGATTTTGATTAATTTCTTCATAACTTTTGCCTTGGTTTGATTCCTCCAAAGCATCAATAGCGTTAGAAAACAAATTCATAAATACTTGGTTAATTTGACCGGAATAGCATTTAACTAAAGGTAAATCGGCATATTTTTTTACAACTTGAATTGCTGGACGTTCTGGTTTTGCTTTCAGACGATGAGATAAAATCATCAAGGTAGTATCGATACCTTCATGTAAATTTACGGCTTTCTTTTCATCAGAAGTGGTACGGGAATAGTTGCGTAACGATAGCATGATATCCTTAATGCGATCGGCACCCAATTTCATTGAAGAAATCATTGCAGGCAAATCTTCGAGTAAGTATTCTAAGTCAATTGCTGCGATTTCTTCTTGAATAACGTTTCCAGGATTGGGAAATTCTTGTTGATACAAATTTAGTAAATTAATTAAATCTTGTATATATCCTTCTGCATGAGATAAATTACCAGAAATAAAACCAACGGGATTATTTACTTCGTGGGCAACACCAGCAACAAGTTGTCCGAGTTGAGATATTTTTTCGGTTTGGATCAGTTGTGATTGAGTCGATTGTAATTTTACTAAAGTTTGCTCTAATTCTTGCGTGCGCTGTTTTAATCTTGTTTCGGCGCGTTTGCGATCGCTAATATCTCTGGTAATTGTTAATGCATGAGATTTTCCATTGTAAATATAAGCTGTGGCTTTTACCTCAACATCAAATAGCGTACCGTTTTTATGAATACAAACAGCTTGACAATAAAATTCCTTACCAGCTTTAATCGTTTCAAGAAATTCTTTAAATAAATAGAGATAATTTGCATCAACGTAGTCTGAGGCTTCTAAAGTCAGAAATTCTTCACTTGAATAGCCATACGTTTGACATACTGTCGGATTTACAGCCACAAGTTTAGCAGTTTCTAAATCAAATATTGAAAGTCCATCATTTACGGTTTCAAAAATGCTGCGGTATTGTTCTTCTTTTTGTTGTAAAGCTTCTTCTATCTGTTTACGTTTAATTGCAACAGCAATTTCTCCAGCAATGAAACTTAATAAATCGATGGTATTTTGATTTAATTGCTGTTTGGAAAACATCGCGACGACACCCATAACTTCTGAATCGGCTATCAACGGGTATCCAGCAAAAGCTACCATTTCTTCACGAATAGCCCATTCTTTATCGCTTACTCTTGGATTGGTTTGCACTGAATTAGTAATATGAGGTTTACGCTCTTGTGCAATTAAGCCAATTTTAAATTTACCTACAGGTATGCGGCTATGTGCGCCATCAATATGCGTATAAATTCCAGCGCTGGATTGCAAATTTAATAGTTTTTCTTGCGGATTATGAGTCCAAATTCTTGCAAATGCTACATCTAAGTAAGATACGATAATTTCCGTGCATTGTTGCAGCATTTTTTGCAAATCGTGGCTTTTTGCTAATGTTGAATCAATTTCGCTTCTAAATATAAGAATTCGCGATTTTTCTTGTTCGCTGGCAAATAAACGAGCGTTTTTTATGGCAATAGCAGTTTGAGAAACAAATATTTTAATAAATTCTAATTTTTCTGGAGTAAATGCGTCTGTTGTTAAATTATTTTCTAAATAAAAGATACCAATAAAGTTGCTTTTAAATACAATCGGCAGGCAGAGAATCGATTTGCATTGATATTTTTTAATGTAACCGTCTTGATTATAAATAGAATCTACTGCATTTTTAATTATCAAAAGTTCTTGAGTTTTGATAACATAATTGATTATCTTTTGAGGTATATCTGAGCATTCAGCTACGGTCATCGATCGAGCTATAATTTGATTGCTTTTTTCGTTATTCTCAATTGCTTCTACAAAAAATTGTTTGTCTTTTTCTAATATCAAACAACCTTTTTGAGCGCCAGCATTTTCTAAAATAATATGCAGCACCCTGGGAGGTAGATTTTCCAAATTTATTTCGCTTTGTATGGCTTCTAAAGCTTTCATAACTATAGCTAAATCGAAAGGCTGGCTGGCACTATTGCAAAGTATCATTTTATCTATATCTATATGATTAGTATTGCTTATGATCTATATTTCCCAAAAGAAAAGTAATAATTTATATAATTTATCTTTTTTACTACAAATATTTTTAACCGTAATATTCCTACTTATTGCTTGGCTGGAATCTCAGATCCCAAATTAACCATTTAAAATCGAGTTAAAGCCGACGCTCGCCCCTTCAACAGTTGCCCATAGACTCGTATCATGAAAATAGATATAAAGTGCGACTTAGGATTTCGGCATAATATGGGCAGCATTTGGGAACTCGATTACTACTCGCGTCCAATTTTAGATGAAAATAATAAGAAAATTTGGGAAGTCTTGATTTGTGAAACTCCTTTAGATACAAGCACCAAAACTGATTCTTTATTTCATTACGCTAAATACTGTTCGAGTGCGACAGTTAACTCCGTATGGTTGCAAACGGCGTTGCAAGAAGCAATAGAGAAAGCAGGAGAAGCGCCAGTAAAAATCCGCTTTTTCCGCCGCCAAATGAACAATATGATTACTAAAGCCTGCCTTGACATCGGCATTCCGGCACAACCAAGCCGTCGGACATTAGCGCTCAACCAATTGCTGCAACAGCGGATGGAATCCGTGTATCCGCAAGAACCGGGATTTCAAGGTGGTTCTAATCCCTCAGTGCGATTGGATGCTCCTTTACCTCAACGTTTACCCGATGCTTTGGAAGGAGATCAATTAGGATTTGTTACCTTAAGTGCTGCTGATTTTGCGGATATGCCAGAGTGGGATGTTGATTTTGGCGAAGCTTTTCCTTTAGAGTTAGCCCAAATACAACCTGAAACTAAGATTCCCGGCGTTTTGATTTACTCAACAAATAGAGCATTACCTATAGCTGGCTGGCTGTCTGGTTTAGAATTAGCTTGGTTAAGGTTTGATACTGCCAAGCAACCAAGATTAATTTTAGAAACGGGTGCAACTGAAAGCTGGATTTTGGCAAATATTAAAAATCCTCAAATGCAAGCAGAAGCAAATAATTTTGAACAAGCCAAACAAAAAGCTAACGGCGTTCACTTTATTGGAGTACAGTCAGATCCCAATTCCGAATCCTTTGCTGGGTTTTGGTTGTTAAAAGAAATTTGATTGAGAGGGGATGGGGTTCGGGGGTTCGGGGGAGAGGGGGAGATGGGGGGATGGGGTTCGGGGGAGAGGGGGTTCGGGGGTTCGGGGGAGATGGTAAGCCCAAAACGTGCGGAGGAACACGACCGTTGAGAGAAGTGGCGCAACCCGTTACTCTAACGAGTCGTGCCGCGCTGAACACGCGGAGCGTGCGGCGAGCGGGGGTTCGGGGGTTCGGGGGAGACAAGGGGACAAGTATTAACTCTTAATTCCTAATTCCTAACTCCTAACTCCTAACAACTAACAACTAACAACTAACAACTAATGACTAATGATTTGGCGGAGCAACTTTTGGAAGTCGCTATAAAGTCTGGTGCAACTGAAGCTGAGGTTTATGAATCGCGATCGCACTCAAAGCCAGTGTTTTTTGAAGCGAATCGTCTGAAACAACTTGAAAGCAATCAAAGCACGGGGACTGCATTACGATTATGGTATCAAGGTCGTCCGGGACTTACTGTGGCAAATGGTCCGGTGGAAGCACAGACGATGGTTAAACGCGCGATCGCTTTGAGTCAGTTAAATCAGCCCCAAGAAGCGGAATTAACTGGCGATTCTCAAATTGTTTATCCGAATTTGGGTGAAGATGTACCGCCAGAAAAGCTGGTGGAATGGGGTAAGCAAACTATTGGTTTGATTCGCGATGTCTACCCGGATGTTATTTGTAATGGTGATTGGGAATGCGATGTAGAAACCACGAGATTAATTAATACTCAGGGTTTGGATTCTCACTATACCGATACAACGCTCAGCTGCTATACTTCGGCGGAATGGGTACGAGGAGATGATTTCTTAAGCGTTGCGGATGGTCAAACCGAACGCGGTAAACTCGATCCCGATACATTAGCTCAACAAATTATACAGCGGTTAAATTGGGCGCAATCAAATGTAGCTGCACCGAATAACCGCATCCCAGTTTTGTTTACTTCTAAGGCTGCTGATATGCTTTGGGGTACTATAATCGCCGCACTCAACGGTAAACGGGTGTTAGAAGGTTCTTCTCCTTGGGGGGAACGTATCGATAAACCAGTGGTTTCACCGCACCTTACTCTTTATCAAGATCCAACTGCCGGACCTTATAGTTGTCCTTTTGATGATGAAGGTACTCCCACCCACAAGTTGATTTTTATTCAAGACGGAATATTGCAACATTTTTATTGCGATCGCGCTACGGGGAAACAGTTGAGAATGGAGACTACTGGTAATGGTTTTCGTCCTAGTTTAAGTAGTTACCCGACTCCTGGTTTATTTAATTTCCTCATACAACCAGGAACTGGAAGCTTGGAAGAATTAATCAAAGAAATGGATAACGGTTTGATTGTAGACCAGATGCTTGGCGGAGGTGGCGGCATTTCCGGTGACTTTTCTATCAATATCGATTTGGGTTATCGCGTCCAAAAAGGTGAAGTTACCGGACGTGTTAAAGATACGATGGTATCTGGCAATATTTATACAGCTTTAAAACAGTTAATTAAACTCGGTGGAGATGCTGATTGGAATGGCTCTTGTTATACTCCATCTTTGATAGTTGATGGATTATCTAGTACTGGTAAAAATAGTTCGTAATTCGTTTTAAAACTTTACCCTCCCAGGGTGAAGGTAATTCGTAATTATCAATAAAATTTTCTCATATATAAAGGTATAAATAATTAAAAGTAACAAATTATTAATAAATTGGTTATTTCTCAACTACTTTTGCTTACAACAGAAGAGAATGTTATTCTATATTACTATTACTAAAATTCCTCAATGCTATTCTTAAGTTTACTTTTATTAAATCAAAAAATATTGTAGATTAATTAATAACAGTATTTTGGGGATTTTAGCCAACATAGGCGAAATAGATACAAAAATGGCTCGTTTATTGGAATAAATATATTTTTTCATCATTACAAATTACGTTTACTCGTAAAGGTGCAGTTACAGGAGAATTACGAATTAGTAATGCTGCAATATGTTTCTGAATAAATACTTTCGCGATTTCTGGCAGCCAAGAAGAGGTTTAGCAATTGCAGAAGCTTGTGTTATTGGAATAGTTGCGGCATTATCCGCAATATTTCTCAGATCGAGTTCGGGATGGTTGGGAACGTTTCGAGTCAATTCTTCTTACGCAATCCCAGCGTTTTTAGCTTTACCGTTAATTGGTGCTAGCTTTGGTTTTTTGGCTGGCTTTTTGATCGAAAATTTAGCACCAGAGGCAAGTGGTAGCGGTGTTCCTCAAGTGAAAGCTTCTCTGGCGAATATACCGATCAAATTAACTTGGCGGGTAGCGTTGGTAAAGTTGGTTAGCACTATTCTTACCTTGGGTTCGGGAATGACTCTGGGAAGACAAGGGCCTACCGTTCACGTTGGCGCGGCTTTAGCTTCGGGAATGAGTCGCGTGTTTCCCACTTCTCCGGATCATCGCCGACAAATGATCGCGGCGGGTGCGGGTGCGGGATTGGCGGCGGCTTTCAATGCTCCAATTACGGGTATATTATTTGTTGTCGAAGAATTACTCCAGGATTTGTCGGGATTGACTCTGGGAACTGCCATTATCGCCTCATTTATTGGTGGGGTGCTTTCTCGGCTGTTGGGCGGTAGAAGTTTGCAACTCAACCTGGAATTAATAGAGTCGAAAAGCAGTTTTATAATTACAGAACTTCCTTTTTACTTGCTTTTGGGTATTTTGGCAGGTTTACTTGCTGCATTATTCAGAAAAGGTTTACTTTTAAGCCTGAGCTATTATAAAAAATTGGGTGTAAGTTTGCCCTTTAGAATAGCTTTAGCTGGCTTGATTTGTGGTATTGCGATCGCGATTTTACCCGAAGGATTTCGCAATAATACTGGTTTGCGACTATTTATTATTGACGGTGAGCCAAGCATTTATAGAGTCGCGCTAGTATTTGTTGCTCAATTTATTCTGACATTAGTAGCATTTGGTTCGGGAGCGCCAGGAGGTTTATTTGCTCCCAGTCTTATTCTAGGTTCTTGCTTGGGATATTTAGTTGGCGTTGTTGAATTCCAAATTTTGGGGTTCAGTACCCCCAATACTTACGCCTTGGTAGGCATGGGAGCTTTTTTTAGCGCGGTTTCTAAAGTCCCAATTACCGCAATTATGATTATTTTTGAGATTACTACAGATTTCAATCTGGTATTACCATTAATGATTGGTTGTGTAACATCTTATTTAGTTGCCGATAAATTAATACCGGGTTCGCTATATGCCAAGCTTTTGCAATTAAATGGTATTGATATTGATACAGAAATGCCTGTCAATAGTAGATTCATTAATTTAACCGCACAAGAAGTTATGCAGCGTCAGGTGGAAACTCTGCAAGAACAAATGACCGTAGATGAAGCAATACAGGCTTTTTCTCATTCTACCCAACGCGGCTTTCCCGTATTAGATAATACAAAGCTGGTAGGTGTTATCACTCAAAGCGATTTGATGAAAATAAGGGAAGGAAAGTTATCTAGAGATGCGGGTGTAAGTGAAATCATGACATCCCATCCGGTAACGATTACTGCTAAACATAATTTAAGCAACGTCCTATATTTGTTAGACCGACATCAAATTAGCCGCTTACCAGTTTTAGAAGGAAGAAGACTAGTAGGAATGATTAGTCGGGGAGATATTATTCGAGCCGAAGCAAACTATCTCAACTGTAAAAGCGCTCCCAACCAACCGAAAATAAAGCCTTCTTATACGGTTTATCAAACTCAGTCACCGAGCGTTGGGCGAGGCAGATTATTGGTTTTAGTTGCCAACCCCGAAAGCGCAGACACGTTATTAAATCTAGCAGCAACAATAGCTAAATATAACCGCTACGAAATTGAATGTTTGCAAGTAATTACCATTTCTAGTCATAATAAACCAGCGGAAACCCCCGTCAAAACAGCACAAAGTCGCGCCTTATTATTATCTGCGGAGATAATGGGTAAAAAATGGCAAGTTCCCGTACACACGCAAATCCGAGTTGCTCATAATGTCGCCAATGCAACTTTAGAAACTATTAAAGATAGAAATATAAATACAGTTTTAATGGGGTGGAAAGGTGGTACTTCTACCCCCGGTCGTATCTTTGGTAATGTTGTAGACACCATAATCCGCCAAGCTAGCTGTGAAGTAATGTTAGTAAAGTTAGGAAAAGATTTAAACACAAACTTACAGAAGGATTCTTTGATTCCAACTAGTTTTAATAGTTGCTTAGTACCAATGGCTGGAGGACCAAATTCAAAAATAGCGCTTAAATTATTGCCTGCTTTAGCTGCTTCAAACAAGAAATTAAAAATCGATCTTACACAAGTGTTTCCTTTATCTGACGAACCGGATACAAAAGTATTGCAAGCGGCTAGGCATCAGCTTATTGATATCTATAAGTTACCTAATCAAATAACAACCGTACCTCTTAGATCCAATTCGGTGGATCGAGGAATAATTAACCTAGTAAAAACTGATGAATCTGATGTAGTTATTTTAGGTGCTTCCCGCGAAGGAATGTTACAACAAGCCATCAAAGGCAATATTCCAGGAGCGATCGCATCCGGCGTTGATTGTACCGTGATTTTAGTTCGGGGAATGATCGTCGAGCAGTGAGCAGTTAACAGTGAGCAGTTACCAGCTACCAGTTACCAGTTAACAGTGAGCAGTGAGCAGTTAACAGTTAGCAGTTAGCAGTTAAGAATTATTTTGTTCCCCCTCTCCCCCCTCTTCCCCCTCACTAAATTAGCTAATCATAAAGCCGGGAAGGTACCTAAAAAGTAAAAGTAGTACGCAACAAACCTACTGTGGTTGTGTCGTTGTTGTCATCTCCCTCTGGATTAAATAACACAAATGCACCAGGGGTAATACTGATATTATCGTTTACCTTAAATTTGTAATAAGCCTCCAAATGGTAGGGAGTGGTGCGATCGACACCCGCAGCGGCTAAATTGGCATCACCATCAGCTTCTGTACGGTATAAAGGTTGACCGAAAAGTATTCCGGCGGTATTGCCCTTTTTGATCAGATCCCGGAAGTGTAATCCTACCATCCAACTGGTGAAGGTGGTGGAAGCATCCACCCTACCGGAGGAATCATCGACGAAAATCGCCGCACCGTAACCGGATAGGGCAATACTCGGAGTAAAACGCCAATTTAGGGTACCACCGACGGAGTTGAGTTTCACCGGAATCGCCAAATCTCCATTTGCCAAGCCTAAAGCGTTGGTATCGGTACTCACTAATCCCGTACCCAAAATATTGATTTCGTGGTAGCTGTTGGCATAGTTCAAACCAATATCGATCGCACTGCTGGGTTTAAATGTAAGTTGGGCTGCCGCAACGGTACTACCACCAAACAAACCCGAACCTAAAGGTGTACCAGAAACTCCGGGGAGAATATCATCAGCAGTGCTGGGAATATTGGCATTAACGCTACCGTAGAGAGCGCGAAAATCAAGGCTTTTGGATGGAGCAAAGATAAAACCTGCTGCCGATGCTAAACCTGCTCCGGAAGTACCACCAGAAACCCGGAGTACGGGATTTAAGCCAGCAAAGCGGGAAATTGCCTCTTGCCCTTCTCCTGCAAAGGGAGTAATCGCAGGGAAAGCATCGGAAACTTCCGCAGCAGTACCAGCAAATAAAGTTAATTTATTGGCTACGGGGAAGATGTACAGAAGTTTGTACAGTTCCACATTATTAGCACCTTTAGAAGATAAATCTTTGGGAGTGAAGCCGGGAAATTGCGGTTCAATACCCGTGCGAGCGCTACTTGCCGCTAAGTTGACTCCTGGTGCTGTCAATCCTAATTCTTGTTGTAGGCTACCACTACCATCCACACCACCTCCGAAGTTATAGGCTTGCAACCCAGTAATTAACAAGTCTTTGCCGGTAAAACTGGTATTCAGGTTCAACCTTACCCGATTCGTGAGGATGATATTAGGATCGTTACTACCGGGGGCACCACCAGTTGCACCGATCGCAGCAAAAATTGCCTCTCCTTGGAGTGTGGTGGTAGTGGAAAATTGATTTGCTTCTAATTCGGCGCTGCGAGCTTCCAGAGTATCTACCCTACCGCGTAAGGTTGCTAGCTCTGCCTGAAACTCTTGTTCGAGTCTTTGCAGGGCAAGTAAATCTTCTTTTGTCACCAAATCCCTAGTTGCTGCGACAATCAACTCATTAACCCGTTCGAGACAGGCATTCAATCCCGCCGCAAATTCATATCTAGTCATTGCCCGATTGCCCCGATAGGTGCCATTCGGATATCCGGCAATACAACCATATCGTTCTACGAGGGATTGCAATGCTTGAAAAGCCCAGTCGGTGGGCTGTACGTCGGATAGTTGGGAAACCGATGTAACTTGTCCTTCCGATGGGGTTGATTCTGGTTGGTTTTGAGGAACTTGAGTAATTACGTGGTTTTTATTAAGTTGTTTATTAAGTTGTTTATTAAGTTGTTTATTTGGTTGCGCGATACGCCCAAAGCGTCTAGCTTCGCTAATCGCACTTTCGTTTAGGGAGTTGCTACCGACATCAAGCGGAACTTGATTATTTATTGCGGTAATAATTGTCTTGGCGGATGGAATTTCCTCGGATAATATTTCTGAAGCACTTAACAATTCATTACTATTTATTTCTTGGCTGTTGCTGGTTTTTTCCACAGCGAATGCTTTCACCGACGAGAAACCGGCGAGTAAGTACAGCAAACTTACCCCACTAGCAGAAACTAGTAGATTTATTTTCATAAGAACTCCTCACAAATGTTATTTGAAAATGAAACGATCTATCGGGGTTCAATGATTTACTAATCTCAAGTATTCATTAAACCTCGATATTTGTATTATTCAGACTTGACTTTATGGCAAATTTACCAGCACCCTATTCGACCGAACCTATTTAATTAAATTAACTTAGCTGCGATCGAAAGCAGTAATTAAATAACGTAAACTATCAATTCTAGTAAATACTATTTCCAGCCATATTTGGTCAAAAACAATTATTTGTAGTTCTTATGGTAATCATAGATTTAGCTTAAAATTTTGATTCGGTGCGATTAGCGAAGCTAGACGCTTTGGGCGTATCGCGTTCGTTTAAGCATCCATAGGAACAACTTGGACTCCACGGTTGAGAACGTGATTGTTTTAATAATTATTTAGAATCTTCATTGCTTGGTTTATCATCGCGGCTACCATACCTTACTTAACTGAGAATCATAGTAAAATCAAAATCTTGTTAGCACATAAGCCCACAAAGCCTGCTTACACTAGCTTTTAATATCAAATTTACCGTTGCTGGGGGCAGTTTTGCTGTATCATCAACAAAAATTATGCTGAGATGAATGTAAAATAAATTAGAATAAGGTTACAAAATGTAAAGAGCTATCATATTTTTTCTTACCTTTTGAAACAATCTGCTTAATTTAAACGTTGAAATTTATATAAACCACATGCATAATAGTTCTTGGCGACGATTTTTTACTTTTTTGACAGTATTATTTATAGCTGGTTCGATTTGGACGACACATTCGAGTCCTGCTTATGCTTACAACAATCCGGAATTGCTACCCGACGAAGTTACGCCAGTTGTAGATTTAGGGAAGTCTCTGAATGTTGTTCAAGAACAAAATTTAGTTCAACAACTTAACGATTTTGAAAATGAAACTGGTTGGCAGTTGCGAGTACTCACTCAATACGATAGAACACCGGGTAGAGCGGTAATCAAGTTTTGGGGTTTAAACGACCATAGTATTTTACTTGTTGCCGATTCTCGTGGCGGTAATATTCTCAGTTTCGCGGTTGGGGATGATGTTTATGAATTGCTACCGCGTACTTTTTGGATAGAATTACAAACTCGTTTTGGTAACTTATATTTTGTACGGGAAAAAGGTGAAGATCAAGCTATTATTCAAGCCTTGGAAACTGTAGAAGGTTGTTTGCGCCAAGGTGGTTGTAACGTTGTTCCGGGATTACCAAGGGAACAGTGGATTTTGACTTTAATTAGCTCGGTTGTCGGTGGACTTATCTGTGGATTTACAGCCCAACCAAGAACTGAAGGGCAAGTTGTTGCTTGGCAATGGGCGCTGATATTTTCTCCTTTATGGGGAATTTTGTTTTTTGCGTTCGGTCTTGGACCAGTAATTATCCGTACATCCGACTGGCTGCCTTTAGTTCGCAATATCTCCGGTTTTCTAATTGGAGCTTTAGTTGCTTACTTGACACCTATTCTTGGTAATTCTTCTCCTTCAGAAACGTAAAATAGTGTAGAGACGTAGCACTGCTACGTCTCTACGGGATTATTCCTGTCTCGCTCAACAAGATTACCTATAAAATTTCTCCCCCTCTTCCCCCTCTCCCCCCTCTTCCCCCTCACTCAACGCCGGTAATCTTCTATTAGGAAGAAAGTAAATTGCATAGTTTTATTTGTAAAGCGGTAAACGTGTAAAAATCTTAATATTGATAATTCAGGGAAGTAGGCATGGAATGGCACGTAACGGATGCTCAAAGTTTGGCAAATATTGATAAAGAAATTGGTGGTGCTTCGGCTTTGATGCAGCATGGCGATATAACGACGTATCGCCATTTTTTATCGGCGGAGTATGAAATTATTAGAAGAGTAATTTACGCTACAGGTGACTTTGAGTATAAATCGCTAATCGAATTTTCCGAACGTGCCTTACAAGCTTCAGCAGCTGCATTAGCATCGCGCAGTACTATTGTGGTAGATGAAACAGCGTTACAAGCTGGTATTGCACAGGCAGTTCACAATACTTTTGCGAATCCAGTGTATTGTGCGATGGAAGTTCAAACTCGCCCACAGAAAGAAAAAACTCGTGCTGCTTGGGGAATGGAAACTTTAGCCAGCCGTTATCCCGAAGGAATATTTGCGATCGGGCAAGCACCCACAGCTTTGAAAACGTTAATTGACTTAGTTAAATCAGAAAAAATTAGACCTGTTTTAATAATTGCTACACCACCAAATTGTATGAATATAGATGCAATAAAAGAGGACTTGAAAGAATTTTTAATACCTAATATTACTATCAAAAATCGTAAAGGCGGTGCGACAGTAGCAGTAGCAATTTTAGATGGGTTGATAGATTTAGCTTGGGAAGCTTATGGTTAGTGATATTAGAAAACCCAGTTTTTATAAACCGGGTTTAATTTAATTTTAAATGGGTAAGCGGTCTATGTCTTTGTTATGACCAATTACTACCATTGCGGAACCCTTTTGCAGACGTTTGCTAGGGTCTGGATTAATAATAAATTTTTCATCATTATTATTATTACTTATAGCTAGGACGTTTAAGCCATAACGATTGCGAAGTTGTAATTCTGCAACGGTTTTACCGTCAAATTCTGCTGGTACAGCGATTTCAACAATACTGTTATCGGGATCGAGGTCGAATGTATCTAATATCGCTGGTTTCGTTAGTCTTTGCGCTAAAGCACAACCGGCTTCATGTTCGGGAAAAATAACTCTATCTGCACCAACTTTTCGTAATAATTTACAGTGAACTTCGCTAGAAGCTTTGGCTACTACATTTTTTACGCCACCTTCTTTGACATTTAAAGTCGTGATAATACTTTCTTGAATATAATTACCAATTGCGATAATGACGGTATCAAACTCAAAAATCCCTGCTTCTTTAAGTGCAGCAGCTTCTGTGGAGTCTAATTGTAAGGCATGACCAGTTATTTCTTCTGTCAAGGCTTGCGATACCCGCTTTTCATCAATATCTGTTGCCAATACTTCATAACCTAATCTATGTAAAGTCGAGCAAACAGAACGACCAAAACGTCCTAAACCAATCACCGCAAACTGCTGATTGTTTTTATTTAAAGTACGAAAAAACCCTAATGAGGACAGATTCACTGTTTTTTATCCTTAATTATTACAGCTTTTGTATAGCTCAAAAAAATCGGTCATATTTTTGTACCCGATTGTATTTATCTTATCATTTGTACTTAATTGAATCTATATTAAGTATCTATTGAATATCTGTACGTTTGAATCATAAATTTAAAAGTAACTTTTACTTAGTAGTTTACAGTTATCAATTATAATCAATCCCAGACAACTGTAAACTGATAACTGTTTGTAAACGATTATCCCACAAGTAAATCTTCTTCCGGATAATGAATTCTAGTGGGTTTGGGGTCGCCAAGAACGGCGGACATTAATAGTAAAACACCAACTCTTCCCATATACATAGTTAGAATTAATATCAACTTACCCCAGATAGAAAATTCGCCAGTTATTCCTGTGGAAAGCCCTACGGTTGCATAAGCTGAAACTACTTCAAACAAGATTTGGATGAAGTCAAATGCTGGGTCTGTAATCGATATTAAAATAGTACAAATAATTACAACAGTTACAGAACCAACCACCACTCCGATGGCTTTTAATATCAAAGATACCGCGATACGGCGTTCGTAGAGTAAAACCTCTTGTTTTCCTTGAAGAATTGATTTTGTACAGCTACTGAGTACCCTAAGAGTTGTAGTTTTCATACCTCCTCCAGTACCTCCCGGACTTGCTCCAATAAACATAAAAGCAATAGTAATAAATAGTCCCGCATTTGTCATACTGCCAATATCGATACTGTTAAAACCAGCAGTTCTAGTGGTCACGGATTGAAACAAAGCCGCGAGAAATTGGCTGCGAAAGCTGAAATATCTGATAGTTTCAGCATTTCTGATCTCTACGAAGAAAAATGCTAAGGTTCCTAAAATTAATAAAAATATTGTTGTATTAACGGCGACTTTGTAATCAAGAGATAACACGATATTACCCGGTCTTCGGCGTAGGCGATCGCGCAATCTAAAAAAGAGTTCTAATATTACTTGATATCCAATTCCGCCAAAGATGATTAAGCCAGAAATAGTAAATATTAGTAAGGCTGAAGAGTTGTAGTCAACTAAGCTATTCGTAAACAAGCTAAAACCGGCATTATTCCAAGCACTGACGCTATGAAAAATTGCCAGCCACATCCCTTTATTCCATCCAAAATCCGGGACAAATACTATCAGTAATAACAATATTCCTGTAATTTCAAAAAATAGCGTTGTAGCAACGATCGAGCGAATAATGTTGCCGCTACCCTGCATTTCTCGCCGATCTAAAGCTTGTTGAATTGCCATTTTGTGTCTCAAATCAAATCTACGCCCAGTCAACATAATTAGAAAGGTTGTAAACGTCATATAGCCCAACCCACCAACTTGCGCCAGTAACATAATCGTCAACTGACCCCAGAAGGAAAAATCACTACCTGTATCAGCGACTGCCAAACCCGTGACGCAAACGGCTGAAGTTGCCGTAAATAAAGCCACAATTAAGCTATTCCACGTACCTGTAGCTGTAGAAAAAGGCATCATCAATAAGAGAGTTCCTACAGTGATTACTGCAAAAAAACCAAAGCAAATTTTTTGAGAAGCAGTCATTTGGATTTTAGATTTTGGATTTTAGATTTTGGATACTTCGGCAAGCTCAGCACAAGTTTTAGATTTTGGATACTTCGGCAAGCTCAGCACAAGTTTTAGATTTTGGATACTTCGGCAAGCTCAGCACAAGTTTTAGATTTTGGATACTTCGGCAAGCTCAGCACAAGTTTTAGATTTTGGATACTTCGGCAAGCTCAGCACAAGTTTTAGATTTTGGATACTTCGGCAAGCTCAGCACAAGTTTTAGATTTTGGATACTTCGGCAAGCTCAGCACAAGTTTTAGATTTTGGATACTTCGGCAAGCTCAGCACAAGTTTTAGATTTTGGATACTTCGGCAAGCTCAGCACAAGTTTTAGATTTTGGATACTTCGGCAAGCTCAGCACAAGTTTTAGATTTTGGATACTTCGGCAAGCTCAGCACAAGTTTTAGATTTTGGATACTTCGGCAAGCTCAGCACAAGTTTTAGATTTTGGATACTTCGGCAAGCTCAGCACAAGTTTTAGATTTTGGATACTTCGGCAAGCTCAGCACAAGTTTTAGATTTTGGATACTTCGGCAAGCTCAGCACAAGTTTTAGATTTTGGATACTTCGGCAAGCTCAGCACAAGTTTTAGATTTTGGATACTTCGGCAAGCTCAGCACAAGTTTTAGATTTTGGATACTTCGGCAAGCTCAGCACAAGTTTTAGATTTTGGATACTTCGGCAAGCTCAGCACAAGTTTTAGATTTTGGATACTTCGGCAAGCTCAGCACAAGTTTTAGATTTTGGATTTTAACAACGGATGCAGTTCCTTACTTACTCCCTTTAAAAAAGCTCCAACCATGAATTATTCCATCTTATTGTGGATAGTATATTTTTCGTTCTGGAAACAAAACACTGCATCTTATTGAAAATACACGTGGTAGCCTACCAATATATGTTTTTTTTATTCTGTAATAGTCAAAATACATAGCTTAATTCATGAGTGCAACACTAAGCCAACAAATTCAGCAGTTTTACGATGCTTCCTCCTCCCTTTGGGAAGAAATATGGGGGGAACATATGCACCACGGTTATTACGGTGCAGATGGTAGGGAAGAAAAAAATCGTCGTCAGGCACAAATTGATTTAATTGAAGAGTTGCTGCAATGGGGTAGGGTACAGCAAGCTGAGAACATTTTAGATGTTGGTTGTGGTATCGGTGGGAGTTCTTTATATTTAGCCGAGAAATTCAACGCTGCGGCAACTGGTATAACTTTGAGTCCGGTACAGGCGCAAAGGGCTTGCGAACGGGCTGTTGAGTTTGGTTTACATGATAGAACCAATTTTCAAGTAGCAGATGCCTTAAATATGCCTTTCGAGGACAACAGTTTTGATTTAGTTTGGTCTTTGGAAAGCGGCGAGCATATGCCGGATAAAAACAGATTTATGCAAGAATGCTACCGAGTACTTAAACCGGGGGGAAAGTTTATTTTGGTGACATGGTGTCATCGTTCCACGGATGAATCGCCTTTGAGCGCAGAGGAAAAAAAGCATTTAGAACAGATTTATGACGTTTATTGCCTACCATACGTAATTTCCTTAGCAGATTATGAAGCGATCGCCCGTCTACTACCTTTACAGAATATTCGGACTGCGGATTGGTCGCAAGCTGTCGCCCCTTTTTGGAATGTGGTAATTGATTCTACGTTTACTCCCCAAGCCTTTTTCGGTTTACTACGCGCTGGTTGGAAAACAATTCAAGGCGCTATGTCTTTGGGTTTAATGAGTCGCGGTTATGAAAGTGGTTTGATTAAATTTGGGTTGCTAACTGGGAGTAAAGGGTAAAGGGGATGGGGAGATGGGGGGATGGGGAGAGGGGGAGATGGGGGATGGGGGAGATGGGGTTCGGGGGAGAGGGGGGGATGGGGAGAGGGGGGGGATGGGGAGATGGGGTAAGAGTTATTACACCTTTGACATGCAGACCTTTAACCTTTAACATGCAGACCTTTTTACCATGCCCAATCTAAAATCTAAAATCTAAAATCTAAAATTATCATGAGTCAAGTTTCACAAACGGGGTTGCAAAGTAGTTGGCTGTACGCTTTTTGGAAGTTTTCTCGTCCTCATACGATTTATGGTACGAGTTTGAGCGTTTTGGGGTTATATGTAATTGCTGTTGCTTTAACTAATAGTAATTTCCCATTTCCAAATTCTTATTCTCTGTTTTCTGTTTTAGGTGCTTGGGTGGCTTGTTTATTGGGGAATGTCTACATTGTGGGACTCAATCAACTGCAAGATGTAGAAATTGATAAAATTAATAAGCCTCATTTACCCGTTGCTTCTGGAGAGTTTAGCCAACGCACGGGAGAAATTATTGTAATTATTACTGGTGTTTTGGCGCTCTTGTTATCTTGGTTTTTGGGACCGTTTTTATTTGGGATGGTGGCTATAAGTTTAGCAATTGGTACGTCTTATTCTTTGCCGCCAATTCGTTTAAAACGGTTTCCTTTTTGGGCGGCGATTTGTATTTTTTCGGTACGAGGAGCAATTGTTAATTTAGGATTATTTTTGCATTTCTCTTGGGTACTGCAAGCCAAAGAATCAATTCCACCTGCCGTTTGGGTTTTAACCTGGTTTATTTTAGTATTCACAGTCGCGATCGCAATCTTTAAAGACATCCCCGATATGGAAGGCGATCGTCAGTACAATATCACTACTTTTACCATCGAGTTGGGTAAAGAAACGGTTTTTAATCTTTCTCGCTGGCTGTTAACTGTTTGTTACGCTGGTATGATTTTGGTTGGAGTGCTGGGTTTTACACGGGTGAACTCAATTTTTTTAATCGCCGTTAATTCTGTGATGTTAGGTTTAATGTGGTGGTACACGACTCAAACCGATTTACAAGATAAAAGCTCTATAACAAATGCTTACCAATTTATTTGGAAGTTGTTTTACCTTGAATATTTAGTTTTTCCTGTTTCTTGTTTGTTGGGTTAGTGGTTTTGATGAAATTATTTAGAGGCTAACATATGTAATAATTATTTAATAATCCCAGCCACCGGGGAATGCAATTCCCCGGCTAATAGCGAAAGTCGTCTTAAGACGACTATGTTAGTTTTTCTGGACACTAAAAAAAGACGATTTAAAAAATTTATTTTATATTATTTTTGTATTGTAGGGTGCTGTTAGCGTGATTGGTAACGCACCATTATTATAGAAAAACAAAAAGCTTAATTGATTGGATTATAAATGAAAATATCTATAACCCATAACTCCTAATTCCCAATTCCTAAATCTTCTTAATTACTTATGTTAGAAAACTTGCAATTAAATACCATTCTTCCTGCTGTTATAGTTATTTCAAGTATTTCTCTTTTGATTTATTTTGCTGTAAAAACTTTAATAACTTCTAATTTATTTCAAAAAGGACTCAACCTTTACCAAGATAAAGATTATGAAAATGCAGAAGCTGTTTTTCGTCAAGTAACTTCTATCAATGTAAGTAACGATGTAGTTCGTTTGCTTTTAGGCGATGCTCTATTAAAACAAGGAAAAGTAGATGAAGCAATTGAAAAATATCAAGATGTCATAACCCGCGCACCAAAAAAAGCTGATGCTTATTTGCGTTTGAGTCGAATTTATATGCAGCAAGAAAAGCAGTCCGAAGCGATCGAATATTTACAAAAAGCTAAAGAAGTATTACAAAAACGTCAACCAGAAAAAGCGGAAGAAGTTAGTCAGTTGTTGGAAAAATTAAATAGTTGATTGGGGATTGGGAGAGGAGGAGATGGTAAGCCCAAAACGTGCGGAGGAACACGACCGTTGAGAGAAGTGGCGCAACCCGTTACTCTAACGAGTCGTGCCGCGCTGAACACGCGGAGCGTGCGGCGAGCGGGGGAGATGGGGTAGATAACTGATAACTGCCTAATCCAAAATCTAAAATCTAAAATCCAAAATCCGATAATCCGATGACCAAAGTTAATGGTAAAGTCTATCTTGTGGGTGCTGGACCGGGAGATGTTGATTATCTAACGGTGAAGGCTTATCGACTGCTGGCTAAAGCTGAGGTGTTGATTTATGATGCTTTGGTGGACGAGCAGTTGCTGGAGTTGGTACCGGGCGATCGCCTAAAGATCCACGTCGGAAAAAGAGGTGGTTTACCAAGTACCCCTCAAGCAGAAATTAATGATTTATTAGTTAAATATTGTCAGCAAGGAAAGCTTGTTATAAGACTAAAATCCGGAGATCCGTTTATTTTTGGTCGCTGCATTTTGGAAATTCAAGCTTTGCAGGCTGCTGGTTGCGATTTTGAAGCTATTCCAGGAATTTCCTCTGCTTTAGCTGCACCTTTACTTGCAGGAATTCCGCTGACGGATGCGGTAATGAGTAGATGCTTCGCTGTATTGAGCGCCCATCAACCGGATAATTTAGATTGGGAAGCGCTTTCGAGGTTAGATACCCTGGTACTTTTAATGGGTGGACAACATCTCTGTGAAATTGTACATCAATTAATCAAATACGGGAAAAACAAATGTACCCCAGTTGCAATTATTCGTAAAGCCGGTACAACAGAGCAACAAGTATGGATTGGTACGCTGTCTACAATTGTGGAACAAGTGCATTCGGTGCGTTTGTCTCCCGCAGTAATTGTAATAGGAGAAGTGGTGGGGTATGCCAGTTTTTCTGAGAAAATGTAATTAGATGCTTCCCTATCATAGAGACGCTTTGGACTCCAAACCTATGTCACCAAATTTATCCCAATCTGCAACGGTATCTCAGACTCTACCTTTAAATGGAAAAACTGTTCTAATTACTCGTTCAATGGCACAGTCTAGTCAATTTGCTCAGTCGATCGCAGCCGCAGGTGCAAGTGTAATTGAAATGCCTGCATTAGAAATTTGTCCACCTTCTAGTTGGGAGGCTTTAGATAATGCAATTGTTAATTTATTAGAATTTGACTGGTTAATTCTGACTTCTAGCAACGGTATTAATTACTTTTTTGAAAGGTTAATGGAATTAGGTAAAGATGCGCGTACCTTAGCTAATCTGAAAATCGCCGTAGTTGGCGAGAAAACTGCTCAAATCCTTAAAAATCATAATTTTCAACCTGACTTTATTCCACCCAATTTTATCGCCGATTCTTTAATAGAACATTTTCCCGAACAACTTGCGGGTAAAAAGGTTTTATTTCCCAGGGTTGAAACTGGTGGAAGAGAAGATTTAGTTAGAGAATTTCAAAATCAAGGAGCCGAAGTTACAGAAGTAGCAGCGTATCAATCTTGCTGTCCCAGTAGCATCCCTCCTTCGGCGGAATTAGCTTTGCAAGGCGGAACAATTGATGTAATTACTTTTGCTAGTTCTAAAACGGTGAAGTTTTTTACTCAATTAGCAGATAAAATATTTTCAGATAATTCCCAAGACAATCAATCATCTGTGGTATCTAATTATTTAGAAGGAGTTTGTATTGCTTCCATCGGTCCACAGACATCTATTGCTTGTCAATCGTATTTGGGAAGGGTAGATGTTGAGGCTTCAGAATACACCTTGGAAGGCTTAACTCAAGCAATTATTGATTGGGCAATGAATTCGAGGGAATAGTTGCTTTTGAAATGTGGAATGGCGAATTCTTGATAAATAATGGATACTTAAATCTATTCCCATTCCTTATTTCCTATAATTCATGAAACGTATCATCGGTTTGACTGGAGGTATAGCGACAGGTAAAACAACTGTCGCTAATTATTTGGCTAATGCTTATAATTTACCGATTTTGGATGCAGATATTTATGCTAGAGAAGCTGTGGCTGCTGATTCACCGCTTTTAGAACAAATAGTGAAACGCCACGGAGAAAAAATTTTACTAGCTGATGGCAGCCTCAATCGAGAAAAGTTGGGTGAGATCGTCTTTAACAATCAACAAGAACGCTTGTGGATTGACAGTTTGATTCACCCTTACGTTAGCGATCGCCTTTCTCTAGGAATCAAAGACATATCCGCAAAAACTCTGATTTCAGTTGTGCCTTTATTATTTGAAGCGGGTATGACAGACTTGGTAACGGAAATTTGGGTGGTAAGTTGTTCGGAAAAACAGCAGTTAGAAAGATTGATGCAGCGAAATCAATTAACCCTCGAACAAGCACAAGTAAGAATTAACAGTCAAATGCCTTTAAGCAAAAAAAAGAAAAAAGCTGATATTGTTTTAGATAATAGTTCAAATGTAGATGAATTATTACAGCAAGTTGACGTTGCCATATTTCAAAAATAGTTAGTGGTTAGTGAAACAACTATCAACTATCAACTATCAATTTATTATTGTTAATTGTTTAATAAATTCTACCTGCTCTGGTGAATTTAATCCTTGTTGTAAAACGTTGAGAACTTGTTTCATTTCTCCTGCAAGTAATGCCGAAGCTGCTAACCATAAACCAGGAAATATATTACTTTTAATAACTCCTGACGCATCAGGTTCTAGTGACACGTATTCACCATTTTCCAAATAAAACCAGTCAAGTTTGTTTTCAAAAACCTGCCAAACAATATATTCTAAAACCCCGTTACGACGGTAAGCATTTTTCTTGTCATGTAAATCATTCGACGCATTACTAGCAGCAACTTCCGCAACTAATTCCGGTGCCCCTTCAATATAATCATCCTCACTAATACGCGATCGCCCACCCAATTTTTCATCTATCAATAACACGACATCAGGTTGAGGTTCGTTATCTAAATCTAAACGGACTGTAGAGTTGTCACCTAAAATTAAACCTGGAATCGTAACTTTATAAGTTCCCAACCAAAGAATCAAGTTTCCATGAGGTTCTCCATGACTTCTTATACGTAAAGGTGATGCCATATAAACTATTCCTTCGATTAATTCCGCCTTCTTATTATCGGGCATTGCGGTATATCGTCGTTCAAATTCATGGCGTGTAAGTCTATCTCCACTTTCCAAAAGCGGAATTTTAGTTACATTCTTTTTTACAGAAATAGTCATGTTAAGTTACCAGTTATCAGTTATCAATTATCAATTACCAATTATCAATTACCAGTTAGAAATTGATATTTCCCCTTGTCCCCCCATCCCCCCATCCCCCTCTCCCCCCATCCCCCCATCCCCTTGTCCCCTTGTCCCCCCATCCCCCTCTCCCAATCTCCCCATCACTTCACCCAGCTTCCCCTCCCACTACTACATCTTTTATCCTTAAACTTGGACCGCCGCAACCTACGGGTAAACCGTTTTGTCCGCCTTTTCCACAACCGCCGGATTCATCCCAGTAAAAGTCGTCGCCGATGCCTTCGATGTCTTTTAAAGTTTGGAAAACGTTACCGGAAAGGGTAACATCTTTGACAGGTTCGGCGATTTTACCGTTTCTAATCATCCATGCTTCACCAGCGCCAAAGGTGAACATTTCTCCGTTAGTCATTCCTTCTAACCAGTTTTTGGCGTAAACTCCTTCTTTTATTCCGGAAAACAAGTCATTGACGGGTGTTTTTCCTCTTTCTATCCAGGTATTTGTCATTCTTACTATCGGAGCGTAGTGATAATTAAGACAGCGACAATTTCCCGTAGGGGTTTCGCCTAATTTGCCTGCGGTTTCGCGAGAATGCAAGCGTCCAACCAAAACTCCATCTTTAATTAGTTGAGTGGTAGTTGCTGGCGTGCCTTCGTCATCGTAATAATAGCTACCGCGATGTCCTTCCGGTGCAGCACCATCAAAAATCTGTAATTCTTCCGAACCAAATCGTCTTCCAAGAGTCATCACTTCTAAAACATCCGGGTTTTCATAAGCCATATCCGCTTCAGAAAGATGTCCGAAGGCTTCGTGGACAAATAAGCCGGTAAGAATGGGATCGATGACTACGGTGTAAGTATTGCCTTTCACTGGAGGTAGCGATAAAGCAGATATTGCTCTACGTGCGGCGCTGGTAACTTGTTCGTTTAAAGTCGTTAAATCTTCAAAAGCTTTGCGGGAACCCGTGGTTTCTCTTCCAGTTTGCACTGTTTCGCCGTTTCTAGCGGTGGCGGCAAAACGCATTTCCATATCTACCCATGACTGTTCGATAAGCGTGCCTTCGGAAGTTGCAATAATTACTTTTTGAGCGCTATCGCCATAACGCACGGAGGTAGTGGTAATGCGATTATCTATACTTTTGAGTAAATCGGTGTAATTGTCGCATAACTGCTTTTTTTGAATCAAAGGTATATTTCTGGGGTTGGTACCCGTCAGAGGTAATTCACATACTGCTTGCACCGGATCGATGGGAGCTAATATGGTTTCCTCATCTCCGACAATTTTTGCAGATGCGATCGCTTCTTGAATCCGATCTTCAATGGTGGAAAGATTATTGAAACTGCTTAATCCCCATCCACCCTTATAACAAGCCCTAACCTGTCCCCCAATGGAAATACATTCGCTCAGAGTTTCCACCTTATCGCCACGCAATAAGATATCAGTTCCATCAGATTCCTCAAGCCGAATCATTAAATAATCAACTTTTGGCGAGTAACGAGCGATTAAGTCAGCAAGTAAATTTTGAGCGTCAATAATTAAAGTAGGCATTCTCTGGGAATTTTATATAAGTCACTTATATCTTCTAGCACGAGAAGGGGAAGATGAGAGGGGGGGGATGGGGAGAGGGGGGGATGGGGAGATGGGGGGAAGATGAGATGGGGAGATGGGGAGATGGGGAGATGAGGAATTTTTAGTTATTACACCTTTAACCTTTGACCTTTGACCTTTAACTTATAATATTCAAATCTTGGATAGTGAGTGAGGTAGCAACAATTGCAAGAAACTATATCTAAATTTAATCCTAAGTCAAAGTTGAGTTTATCAAAATCATTTACATTTATTAAACCTATTCTTCCGATTGCGGGAGTATTCTTTACTATATGTCTAATACTGGTATTAAACCGCTATTTTAGCTTTTATGCATCTTTTGACCAGGGTATTTTTAATCAGGTATTTTGGAATAATCTCCACGGACGTTTTTTCCAAAGTTCTCTTTCTTCAAGTCTTTCGACTAATGTTGTCCACGCGAATGAAATCCCTACGGTTTATTACCATCGGTTAGGTCAGCATTTTACTCCGGCGTTGTTACTTTGGCTACCGATATATGCATTGTTTCCTAATGCGGCAACTTTGGCGGTGTTGCTGGTAGCGCTGATTACGGCTGGTGGTTTGATGCTATATGTCTTGGCGCGTCAGTATTTGGAACCTCGATTGGCAGTAATAATTACTGGTAGCTATTACGCTGCAAATGCTGTAATTGGTCCGACGCTGGGTAATTTCCACGATATCAGTCAAATTCCGCTGTTTATTTTTACTTTGCTGCTGGCGATGGAAAAACGCTGGTGGTGGCTGTTTTGGCTGATGGCTGGATTGATTTTGATGGTGCGAGAAGATGCGGGGGTGGGTTTATTCGGCGTTGGAGTTTACATGGTTTTGAGCAAACGCTTTCCGAGGGCTGGTTTAGGAGTTTGTATCCTCAGTTTTGGGTATATGTTGCTGCTAACTAATTTAATTATGCCGCTGTTTTCTGAAGATATTTCCAAGCGGTTTATGTTGGAAAGGTTTGGACAATATGTTGATGGTGATGAAGCTACTACCTTAGATATTATCTGGGGAATAGTCAGCAATCCGGTTCGATTATTAGTAGAACTTGTTACGCCAGTCGGTAAAACAATTCGGTATTTTCTCGGTCAATGGCTGCCTTTGGCGTTTATACCTGCGATCGCGCCAGCTTCTTGGAGTATTGCCGGATTTCCGTTGTTAAAATTGCTTTTGGGTAAGGGTGACTCGGTGTTAGCGATTACCATTCGCTATGCATTAAGTGTAGTTCCAGGATTATTTTACGGTGCAATATTGTGGTGGGCAAAACATCCGAAAGCATTTAAACCGTCATTTCGTCGCTTTTGGGTATTTTGTATTTGTCTATCTTTATTTTTTAGCTTTACATCCAATCCAAATCGCACCTTTTATTTTGCCATACCCGACTCAATTAAACCTTGGGTATATGTATCTTTGCCAGAACAGTGGCATCATGTAAATCAAGGAATTCGTCCTTTATTAGCGCAAATCCCTTCAGATGCAAGCGTATCTGCAACCACTTACCTGGTACCTCACCTTTCGAGTCGTCGTCAAATTCTGCGTTTATCGATGTTGGAATTGCGAAACGACGAGCGGGAAATAGTAAAAATGGATTATGCGATCGCCGATTTGTGGCAATTACAAAAGTATGCGCCAGCCTTCCGCAGCGATCGTGGTTTATTAAAAGAATACGTTGATTTAATTGATAAAATTACGAATAATCAAGAATACGGGATAATTGGCTTTAAAGATGGCGTGATTTTATTGAAAAAAGGTGCAATTTCTGAAAAGCAAGCGATCGATGAGTGGTTAAGGTTTAGGAGAGAGATGGGGTAGAGGGGGAGATGGGGGAGATGGGGAGATGGGGAGATGGGGAGATGGGGAGATGGGGAGATGGGGAGATGGGGAGATGGGGAGATGGGGAGATGGGGAGATGGGGAGATGGGGAGATGGGGAGATGGGGAGATGGGGAGATGGGGAGATGGGGAGATGGGGAGATGGGGAGATGGGGAGATGGGGAGATGGGGAGATGGGGAGATGGGGAGATGGGGAGATGGGGAGATGGGGAGATGGGGAGATGGGGAGATGGGGAGACAAGGAGACAAGGAGACAAGGAGACAAGGTGAAACTTTAACTTTATTAACTCTTAACTCCTAACTCCTAACTCCTAACTCTTTATTCCCAATCTTTTGTGTCAGAAAATTGTTACAACGAGCCAAAAATGAGTATTTTTACTCCCGTCAAATTTGGCGATCGCACCTTTAATTATTTTAATTGCTCACATAATTAAACGATTTGTAAATAATTGGGGGTAAAAGATGAAAATTTTGGTATTGAGTTGGGAATTTCCACCGCGTATTGTTGGGGGAATTGCCCGTCATGTAGGTGAATTGTATCCGGAGTTGGTGTTGGGGCATTCGGTTTATTTGATAACGCCGGAATTCGGTGAAGCACCACTTTACGAAGAAGTGGAAGGAATCAAAATACATCGGGTACCCGTAGCGCAAAGTAATGACTTTTTCCACTGGATAGTCAACATGAATCAAAGCATGGGACGACAAGGTGGTAAATTAATGTTGGAAGAAGGTCCTTTCGATCTAATTCACGCTCATGATTGGTTAGTGGGAGATGCGGCGATCGCGCTCAAGCATACTTTCAAAGTTCCTTTAATTGCTACCATTCACGCTACCGAATCGGGACGAAACAACGGTATTCACAACAATAACCAAAGCTATATCCATCGTAAAGAAACCAAACTTACTTTTGAAGCTTGGCGAGTTATCGTTTGTACAAATTATATGCGTCGGGAAGTAGAGCGATCGCTGCACAGTCCTTGGGATAAAATTGATGTAATTTATAACGGTATCCGTGCCGAAAAGAAACAGCACGATCGACAGTTTTATACAAAAGATTTTCGTCGTAACTTTGCGGAAGATGACGAAAAAATAGTCTATTATGTTGGTCGCATGACCTATGAAAAAGGTATATCTATATTATTAAATGCTGCACCCAAAGTACTTTCGGAAATGGGGGGTAAAGTTAAATTTGTGTTTATCGGTGGTGGTAATACCAACCAACTTAGAAAACAAGCCTGGAATTTAGGAATTTGGGATAAATGCTATTTTACCGGCTTCATGGCTGATCAATACTTAGATAAATTTCAGACAATCGCCGACTGTGCAGTTTTCCCCAGTCTTTACGAACCCTTTGGTATAGTTGCGTTAGAGAGTTTCGCTGCTAAAGTTCCGGTAGTAGTTTCTAATACAGGCGGTTTACCAGAAGTAGTTCAACATACAAAAACAGGTGTCGTCACTTACGTTAATAATCCCGATTCTTTATCTTGGGGAATTTTGGAAGTATTAAAAAATCCCGGTTATTGTCAGTGGTTAAAAGACAACGCTTACGAAGATTTAGAAAAGCGATTTAATTGGGTAAAAATTGCCAAGCAAACTGAAAAGGTATATCAGCAGGTTGTTAGAGAGAGGAAGCAAGTTAGTTGGGAATAGATGGGGAGATGGGGAGACAAGGAGACAAGGGGATGGGGAGATGGGGGGATGGGGAGATGGGGATGGGAGCATCCCGAATATTTAAATTTTACGATATATTTTTTTTTAATTGGGATGCTCCTACTAAAGATGGTTTAATAACTCCTAACTCCTAACTCCTAACTCCTCATTCCTCATTCCTCGCTCCCAATCACCTTCACCGCGCTAACATTATGTTGATAGCCAAAATAAGATTTTAAATTTCACTGGTAACTGGTAATTGGTAACTGGTAACTGGTAACTGGTAACTGGTAACTGATAACTGATAACTGCTCACTGCTCACTGATAACTGTTAACTGATATGTCAGATGCAAAAAATGTACTTGGAGAACAACTTCAGGTTTGCTGTACTTCTCCGATGACTGGATATTACCGGAATGGAGTATGCGATACGGGTGCGGGTGATTTCGGGGCACATACTGTTTGTGCGGAAATGACGGAAGAGTTTCTCACCTATACCAAGTCTATGGGAAACGATTTGAGTACGCCAAGACCAATGTATGAATTTCCTGGTTTAAAAGCTGGGGATAAATGGTGTTTGTGTGCTTCTCGTTGGAAGGAAGCGATGGATGATGGAGTTGCACCGAAAGTAGTTTTATCCGCTACTCATGCATCTACATTAGAATATGCTTCTTTGGATGAATTGAAGCAGCACGCTGCGGATGAGGATTAATATTCGGGAGACGTAGCGTTGGTAGGTTTTTCGACGCTGTGGAAGACGTAGCACTGCTACGTCTCTACATGATTGATTTATCATTAACGAATTTATTAATTTCTGCTTTTAGCCACTTGTATTCTTTTGGAGTTAAATTACATTCTATTGAATTCAATGTTGTTTGAAATTCTGCTTGATTTATTTTGTAATTAAAGTTTTGATAGCGCCAACGTAATAACCATTTTTTACAACTAAATATATAGCAATCTTTTTCTTTAAAAATATTTAATTGGATACGCGATAAAGGACTAATTATAAAATCATTAGTACTGATTAATAGATCAGCTAAATAAGCAAAATATAGCAATAAAAGCAATGCCATAAGACAAATCAATAATAGATTGTCTTTAAAAATATTGAAACCTTTATATTGAACTCCTGTGGTAAATACTAGTAATAAGAATGCATTTACAGGCAAGAGAAGCATTATCGAAATGAGCCTGAAATTACTACGAAATTTTCCTGCTGGAATCTCTATCTGTAATTTTTCCTCATTTCTTCGCAAGCTGATAGGAGTATCTTTCGGTCTACGCGGTTTCTGAGTAAGATAGTTATTAAGTAATTCTTTTTCCTGGAATACTGCTAATGCAACTCCAGCGTCGGGGAATCTATCTTCTGCAATAGGTTCAAGTATTTTTTCTAACCAGTTTACGAACTCTCTCGATACATCAACTTGAGAACCAAAATCTATTTTTAAATGCTTTTGCGGTAAATCTGACGGACATTTTTTAGTTAATAAATACAGTAAAGTTGTTCCCAAACCATATAAATCGGTAGCTGGTAACGCTTTACCGCGAAATTGTTCGGGAGCCATATAGCCGAATGTTCCTACTACTGTACTTCCACCAGTAACTGTGTTGTGATAGGTATCGGCTACAGCACCAAAATCTACTAGGAAAATTTTACCATTATCGCCGCGAATTATATTTTGGGGTTTTATATCTCGATGAATAACTGGCGGTGAAAATGAATGTAAATAGATTAATATATCTAAAATTTGAATAGCAATATATCGAATTTCTGATTCATCAAAATAATAACGATTTTCTACAAGTTCAGCAAGAGATTTTCCTGGTGCTAGTTGTTGAGCTATATAAAATGAATTATCGTAATCTGTTTCAAGTTGGAAATAGTCTATATATTGAGGAATTGCTGGATGATTTAGCTGAGATAGAATTTGACTTTCCCGACTAAATAGTTCCATTTTCTTCCAATCATTCATCCGACGTAGTGATAAAACTTTTAAAGCTAAATTATCCCCAGTTTGTAAATCCGCAGCTAAATAAGTAATTGCGATTCCACCTTCCCCTAAAATATCTAAAATCCGATACTTTTGATTAATAATATCTCCTACTTGGTGCAGTAATTTCATATCTTATTTTTTAATTATTTGCTCTGTTCTGTGTGACTAATATTTGAGAATATTAATACAAACTTTTGCTTAGTCAATTGTTGCACCATTATCGACAAGTAATTTTATAGTAGATTTTTTAGTAATTTCATCAACATTGTTCCTATAGAAATCATGAGTAATATAGGGGTTATCAATATATTTCCACGTATTGTCTATACCTCTATTGTCTATACCTCTAGATATAATATTTAGAGGTGTGTAACCTGCTTTATTTCGAGCGTTAACATCAGCTTGATGAGATAAAAGTAGTTCTACAATATCTTTTCTATAAAATACAACTGCATGATGTAGCGGAGTCCATCCTAATTCATTTTTATGATTAATGTCAGCACCATTAGCTATTAAAAATTTTGCACCTTTTACAGATTTTACTTTATGTAATGCATCATTAACATTGGCACCTTTAGCTACCAGCAATTCTGCGATTTCTAAAGAATTTTCCTCAATAGCACATAGTAATAAACCTTTTTTATAACCATATAAACCGTTTATCGAAAATTCGGTATTAGGATTACCACCCTTACTTATATAATCTTTTATCCAATAAGGGCTATCGCAAATGTTTGAACTAGGTTGGATAGCCAAGGTATTTAAAATTGCCCATTTGTAATTATTGAAAATACTAGCGATAATAACGGTAGTAATTCCCATTGCGATCGCAACTTTCAACAATATGGGTTTTTGCTTTCCCAAGATTATCTTCCGCTTCCCCTGTAAAACTTCTAAAGCAACTTTAGCTGAAGAAAACCTTTCTTCCAAATCTGGCTCAAGCATTTTATCCAGCCAGTCTGCAAAATCTTCAGATACCTTTATCTGACTGCGAAAGTCGATTTTTAAACCATCCGTGGGAAAATCTGCGGGGAACGATGTGTCAACAAAAATAATAATGTTGCTCCCAAACCATATAAATCGGTAGCGGGTACGGCTTGCCCCCGAAACTGCTCTGGTGCCATGTAACCGTAAGTTCCTACAACCGTACTACCGCGCATAAAGGTGTTGTAGTAGGTATCTTGTACTGCACCAAAATCTACTAAAAATACTTTTTCGTTATCGTAAATGATATTTTGCGGTTTGATATCTCGATGAGTGACTGGAGGTGTCAGTGAATGCAGGTAAATTAAAATTTCTAATATTTGCTTGGCTATGTTTTTTATCTGTTGCTCGTTAGTGCGCCAATTATTTTCTACAAGTTTGGCTAAAGAATCACCAGGTGCAAGCTGCTGGGCTATATAAAAGTGTTTTTCCCCATCTGTATCGACATCGAAGTATTCTAAATAATCAGGAATCGCCCGATGATTGAGTTGAGCCAGAATCTTCGCTTCTCTTTCAAATAATTCCATTGCTTTCCAATCTGTCATTCTATGTAGTGACAGCGCTTTTAAAGCAACAGTTTTGTTATTTTGTAAATTTTCCGCAAGGTAAGTTATTCCACTTCCACCTTCCCCCAAAATGTTGATAATTCGATACTTTTGAGCAATTATATTATCTGGCTGATGTGGCGATCGCATAAAATAAATTTTTTCAAATTAAATTTAATAATTTATTATTAGGCATATCATCACATAACTGCACCCGTAAAAATGCCGATCGTATAAGCTGCTGGAATTGTATAGCCACGTACCGACTCATCCCTAAAAGTTACCATGATTAAGTTCTAATTATCCCAGTTGATTTTTTATCTGCTTGCGGTTGAGCGCGTCATATATCCCGGAGAAATGGATTCTGTAATTTGCACAGATTTACGAAATAAAAAAAATTACCGCTGTATTAGTTCTGCAAACAATCGATCGATGCCGATTGCTAGCTGTTCGATTTGAAGAGAATTTGGTTCCAAATGCCATCCAAAAAATTCTTGGTGGAGTGGTGGAAGAAAACGTCTTAAAGATAATTGTTGCAATAAAAAAGTGACATCATCTTTAGCAATAAAATCTTGAGAAAATGAAACTACTCCTGTTAAGTTAAACAAGTTCTGACTTTGAGCAATCATACGTTTTGTTTCTCTGGCATTAGGAAATACAAGTAGCTCTAAGTTGGATAGAGGCTTTATTTTGGGAATATTAACCCCTTTTACTGTTACTGTATTACTAATTTCAGGTGCTAAAAGTATTGAAGGCTGGTCTTTGATAAAATTGTTAATATTAATAGGTTTATTCAATAATTTGCTAATTCGTTGTTCGGCTTTTTTTCTCGTAATATCAACCGAATTTATCAGAGCAATTAATTTTTGATTATAGCGATCGCCAAGGGAGTTTTGAATAATTAAGTTACGTTGAGTGGAATCGTTGCTCAAAATCTCTAACAGGGTTATATATTTACATCCTAAACTATGACCCAGCCAATAATAGTTAGAATCATTAAGATATATTTGTATATTCTTGCGAGATGTTTTTTCATTTTGCGTTAAAAAATGGATGATTTCTACTCTTAGATTGTATTCTTCTTTGAGTAAATTGGTCGCAACTTGCCAATGGTCGAATTTCCAAGGAGTTAAAGGGAATTTAAAGACAAAAATTGTATAACCTTGTTCAAATAGATTTTGAAACAAATATTTATAAGAGTTGATTGGAAAAGAACCAAATACAAAACTTCCGATAAATTGAATAATTCCCTTGGGATTAGGATTAATCGCAACCCAGCTATTAGAAAAGGGTTTTAAACAAAATTTTTCTTCAGTATCTCTAAATTTACTTAGCTTACTATTATTTAAATTGGCACTAATCATATCTTTACCTGATGTATTTTGGTTATTCCGTACTTGATGCTAATTAAATAGTCGTAAGTAGAGGGCAGAAGACACGGCTCGGCTCCGGTTGAGAAGTCGGGTTTTTATAAAATTTGTAAGTGTATTGCAAATACGTATTCTAAAAACCCGACTTCTGACCATTAAAAGTGGTTGCGCTATTTAAGCGGTGTGCCACTAGCCTCAATCGATTCTTGCAAATCGTCTGCTAAGTTACCGTTAGCCTCTGTCGCGTTAAGGACATTATCCATTAAGTCATCGTTTGACAGACTAATTTGGGGACTACCCTGAAGGCGCTCCAGCAAGATGTATAGCATACGTTTCTGCTCTTCGACATTAAGCTCAGCTATCTGTTGAACCAGGGGTTCGTTAGTAATATCACTAAGGAAAGCTGGATTCGCTTCGATAGCTTTGAAAAGGCGTTGCCGACTAGGTAAGGAAAGTGCAGCAGATCGAATAATATTAGTAGGTTCGAGAGTAACTTCAGAAGCGCCTGTTGCCAAAGGTAGACTGTATGCAAGCTGGTCAAAATCACCAATTGCTGGTGGGTTGAGGTTTCCTTGAGGTAGGAAAGTACCTCGCTGTTGGGCTGACAGTAACAGAGTTCTGGTTGTGTTTGTTCCAACTTGAGAAGCTGAAGCAATTCTTAACCTAACGTAGCCGCGAACTTCAGTATTGCGATCGCTGATTACGTCGGGTTGTGTAACATCTGGCAGCAGTAAAAATAGTCCTGTATCTAGCGCCGGAAGATCGAAAGAATAACTACGCACGCAGGGTAAGTTAAGTCCCGGCATTAGTTGGTTGTTTGTACCATCGACATCCCAAAATGCAACTATCGGGCTGGAATTAAAATCAGGGGTACGAGCTTTAAATGTCAGTTGAACTTGTAGATTACTCAAGCTAGGGTTCGAGATTGTCAGGAAATAGCCTTGAATAACAGTGCGATTTGGAGATGAAGGGCTATCAATAATAGGCTTGACTAGCAGTTCATACGTGGAAACATTAGTAGTGGAAACCATTTTGGTACCTTATAAATAAACAACAATGAAATCAATCGGCATAAAAACTAAATTTTGCTGACTTTTAAGCAAAATATTCAATGCTTTGGTTTGAAATAATTCACCACCTAATTTTTAGATGGTTCTCATTTTTATTGGCTTAGAGGTTGTTTAAATATGATGTTAAACATCAAAATTTTATAGCCTACAATAAAAAGCTTTGAAAGCTTAGGTTTAGAGAAAGTCAAAGGAACTATATAAACTTTTTAAACATCTTCATAGTTATATTGTGGAATAGAGTCTTGAACTTCAGCATTACCCGTTAGGGTTATTTATTGAAACTATTCCACAAATAAGATTATTTGATTTAATTATTGAATATATAGATTGAATAATAATTATCAACTCAAAGGTGTTTGCAGCTGAGTTTGCAGCGATTTTTCGGAGTCTACGATTATTCCTGGATAGTCTCTATTGATAACAAATTCCTGCTTGGATGATGAATTATCTTGCCACAGCATCCAGCGACTGCTGTAAGGAAGCGAAGAAAATGTTGAAGGATTTTGAGTTAGCCAAATTAAAGGTTTGTCGGTAGGCTGCGGTTTAATCGTTTCATCTTGGGGATGAATTGCCGCTAAAGCTTCGAGAACATCTCTTTTTTTATTTATCAAACCAGTTGATGCAGTCCATAGTTGCACTTGCATTTGCTGTTTCTGTGCGTAGAAGTACATTGAAGCTGCGGTAATTACTGCTTGCTCAAAGTTGTTTTCTTCCCATTCTCCGTTATCTATAGCAATAAGAATTTCTTGTCCGCTGGTAAGCATTTCTAATTCTCGTACTCGTAAATCTCCGTAACGGGCGCTACTCCGCCAGTGAATCAATCGCAAAGGGTCCCCCACACGGTAGGGGCGTAAAGAACGTGTTAGCCCTTGGCTGGCTGTCTGTAAAGGATTTCCGCGAGGTTGTCCTTTGCTGCTATCTTCCTTCCCCATATCATCTACTAAAGGACAGGATTTGAGCGGTAAAACTTTCGGGTAAACAATTGCGATCGCGCTTAACTCATGTTGACGGCGACTCCAAAATAGCCCAAGAGGTGCGGCGGTAGCTAATTCTACATTTTGCCAGCGGTAAATACCCCGACGTTCTGTAGGCTGATAATATACCCAGCTATAAGTTGTTTGTGGCGAGATAGTTTCGATTGGCTCTAACCGTGGTTTATCTAAAACGAAAGGTAATTTATCTTCTACTTGCAACAAAGAAACCGGCTTCTTGGTTTGATTAAAAATTTCCAATTCAACAGTTAAGTCATCTCCAGCAGTAACTGGTTGAATAGCCCGACGTTTAAGCAGCAAACCCGTTAAATATTTCGGTGGTAAAACAGCAGCATAACCCAACAAAGCAAAACTCAACCCGCTGATAACGTATAACCAGCCAGCCATAGTATTCATAGCTGCCCCCAAAAAACAAATTGCAATTCCCGCTAAAACCAAACCACCGTATGCAGGGGCACTAAAACGAGATTCAAACCAATAACCGATGCGACGAACCATATTTATGAAAAGGGTGTAAAAAGGTACCACGGTTTTAGCATTTTTTCTTCGTGGATGGCGAATTAATCTTTAGTTAATCTTTTAAATTTTGGATTTTAGATTTTGAGTTATCTAATAAAAAAAATCCCTCAGACTAAAAGTCTGGTGCTACATAAAAATATTTTGGATATTCTTTAATTCATAACTCCTCACTCCTAACTCCTAACTCCATCCCCAAACACTTATACCAATCATCTAAGGCTTCTTTGCGATCGCAGAAACCTGAAAAATAAGCATATTGGGATTAATTGTATGGTAAATCAAGATACAAAAGTAATTATTTTAGAACAATATCTAATTAAATAAAAAGCACATCTTGCACCATTCTCAATTCCGCCTAAATAAACCCGGTTTCTTGTCCTGAAAGCGTGAATATCTCGTTGTGAAATCACAAAGAAACCGGGTTTCTGAAACTGGTGCAAGATTTGAGTAAAAAGTACATATGAGTTATTTAAACCAGACATAAACTAATTGTAAAAACAAAAACAATGTATTTTTTAAGACTTAGTTATTAGTTCACCTAAGTTTATATTAAGAGATAGAAAATCTAAGAATACAACAGGAATATTTCGATGAAACTAGTAAGTTTTTCGGAGTGGTTTTGGATGTTACCGCTTTTTGCAATTTTCATTGGAATATCATTACTTTCATTGCGCGTGGTTGTGCAGTTGGTAAACCGAGTATTGTTGCTTACTATCGAATCAGATGAATGTGGACTTTAATTGGTTTTATTCATAGTTAAGCATCTAAAATAGCTACAAAGTAGGTGCATTTTACCAATACAAATTATTAACTCCTAACTTCTGTCATCCCCAACCACCGATACCAATCTTCTAACCCTTCTCCAGTCATTGCGGAAACTTGAAAAATCCGCATATTGGGATTAACTTGTCGTGCATATTCGATACATTTTTCTACATCAAACTGCACGTAAGGTAACAAATCTATTTTCGTAATTATCATTACGTCACTAGCTCTAAAAATATGGGGATATTTGATTGGTTTATCTTCCCCTTCCGTAACTGAAAGAATGGTAACTTTTGCTTGTTCGCCTAAATCAAATAAAGCCGGACAAACTAAGTTTCCGACGTTTTCAATCATAACTACCGAATCAAGGCTGGGATTAAGTTTTTGTAAACCTTTCTCTACCATCAATGCATCGAGATGACAGCCAGTTCCCGTATTTATTTGTACAACTTTACAGCCAGTTGCTTCGATTTTTTTGGCATCGTTGATTGTTTCTTGATCGCCTTCAATTACACTGATAGTTAATTTATTTTTTAAATCGTTAATAGTGCGAGTTAACAAAGTTGTTTTTCCAGAGCCGGGGGAACTCATTAAATTTAACGCGAGAATATTTCTGCCTTTAAACCAGCCGCGATTTTGGGCTGCGATTAAATTATTTTTAGCTAAAATATTTTGTTCTAACGATATGGTTGTATTATGAATTTTGGCATGAACTGATGCATCGTTAACTGTATCGTGATGAGAATGATTAATTACCGTACCATCGGGTAAGGTATGAGTATGATGAGAATTAATTCCTACTACTTCACCCGTTTGAGGATGAGTAATTTTAGCGCTATCATCCGAACAACCACAGGTTACACACATAATTCTTCCACTTCTATTTCCTTGATTTTCAATTCTTCTCCAGCAATTAAATCTAATTGCGTGCTGCCACAATTACATTTTCCAAAAGGTTTTTCTAAAGTAATTTCCGTAGCGCATTGACGACAAACAGCTAAACCGGAAATTTCAATAATTTCTAACTTTGCTTTTTCTAAAACCGTACCTTGAGAACAAATATCAAAACAGAATTTTACGGCATCGGGCATAATTGCTGATAGCTTACCGATTTCTAATAAAACTCGCTGGACTTTTTTTCCTTGAGCATGTTCGACAACAATTGATACTATATTTTGAGTAATTCCAAGTTCGTGCATTTTCAGTGAGCAGTGAGCAGTGAACAGTCAGCAGTCAGCAGTCAGCAGTTAAAATCAAATAAATAAAAATTAAACAACTAACAACTAACCACTAACAACTAACATATTCTTGGTAGTTGTTCGCCGACTAACATATCAATGATTCTTTCGGCACCGAAGCTAGTTTTTAAAGATACTATTCCTTGGGGTGATTCAGTTACTTTACCGATGATTGCAGCGTTTTTTCCTGCTGGATGCGATCGCATTGCTGATAAAACTTTATCGGCGTTTTCGCTTGCTACAGCTACTACTAATTTACCTTCGTTTGCTAAGTATAATGGTTCTAAACCTAAGATTTCGCAAACACCTTTGACTTCTTCACGAATGGGAATCGATTTTTCTTCAATACGAATTCCGACATTAGAAGTTAAGGCAAATTCGTTTAAAACTGTAGCTAAACCACCTCTAGTTGCATCGCGCATTGCATGAATTTCGGGACAAATATCGAGTATTTTTGTAACCAAATCGTGCAATGGCTGACAGTCACTTTCAATATCGGATTCTAACGCTAATTCCCCACGAGCAATTAAAATTGCCGTTCCATGATTTCCTATTTCTCCATTAATAATTATCGCATCTCCGGCTTTTATATTGCTAGCAGAGATACAAATATGAGGACGAATAACGCCTATTCCAGTTGTATTGATAAACAGTTTATCTACAGCACCTCGTTGAACAACTTTTGTATCGCCAGTGACAATTTGTACCCCTGCTTTTTGTGCTGCTGTTTGCATACTTTGAGCAACTTGGCGTAATGTTTCTACAGATAAACCTTCTTCTAAAATTACGCTACAGGTTAGATATAAAGGTTTTGCACCGCTGACGGCTAGATCGTTTACAGTACCGTTAACGGCTAATTCACCAATGTTGCTGCCAGGGAAAAATAAAGGATCTACAACATAAGAATCAGTTGTAAAAGCTAGCTTATCTCCAAGCTGCATTAAGTTGGCTAAATCAAATTTTGCTTGATCTTCTAATTGGGATAAAATCGGATTATTAAAAGTAGTAACAAAGATATCATCAATCAAATCCCGCATCGCTTTTCCGCCACTACCATGCGCGAGGGTGATGTGAATATCGGTTACTTTGGCTTTTCTTTTGCGGTTTTTTTCGAGATTTTTAAAAAATTTATTTTGGGGAAAGGTTGACATTTTTTATGTTTGAAAATTTGAACATAGATGGCGAATTAATTCGCTGCTACACAGGCAAAGTCCACCTGCGTGGACTAGTTAATTAAACGCCTTTTTCTAGATGTCTTCCTTTATGTTTATCGGAATGTAAAGTACCTCCAACTGACCAATTATCGCGTTCAAATTCATCAATATGAATTGTTACCCATTCGGGTTTTGTACCCATTGTAGAAACCATTGCATCGGTGATAGCTTTGGCTAATTCTCGCTTCTTTTCTATGGAATGTCCTTTAGCAATTTTAATAGTAATAAATGGCATAATTAGGTTAAAGGTTAAAGGTCAAAGGTCAAAGGTTTAAGATCAAAGGTAAATTTATAGTTACTTACTCGTTTTATAATTGATAACTGTTCACTGTTCACTGTTCACTGCTCACTGATTCCGCCGTATTTGTAATAAGCTGCACAAGCACCTTCGGAGGAAACCATGCACGAACCAATTGGATTTTCTGGAGTACAAGCTGTGCCGAATACTTTACATTCCCAAGGTTTCAAAACTCCTTTGAGAATTTCTCCACATTGACAGGCTTTATGGTCGGATATTTTTAAATTAGGAATGGTAAATTTAGTTTCAGCGTCGAATTTTGCGTATTCAGAACGTATTTTTAAACCGGAGTATGGTATTTCGTCTAATCCTCTCCATTCAAATGTTTTTCTTACTTCAAATACTTTATTTATGGCTTCAATTGCTTGTTGATTTCCTTGGGTTTCAACTAAGCGACTATATTGATTTTCTACTTCGCAACGATTTTCTACAAACTGCCACAATAGCATCCAAATTGATTGCAAAATATCTAAAGGTTCAAAGCCGGATATAACGATTGGTTTTTTATATTCTTGGGAAATAAACTGGTAAGGATTAGATCCAATTACCATACTGACATGACCGGGACCTACAAATCCATCTAACTGTAAGTCGGGATTATCTAGTAATGCTTTGAGTGCGGGAATCACTAATACGTGATTGCTGAACATACTAAAATTTTTAATATTTTCTGCTGCTGCTTGCAGGATTGTTAAAGCTGTACTCGGTGCCGTTGTTTCAAAGCCGATCGCAAAAAATACGACTTCTTTTTCGGGGTTATTTTTAGCAATTTGCAAACAATCCAATGGCGAGTAAACCATACGAATATCAGCACCTTGGGCTTTAGCTTGCAACAAACTAATTTTTGAACCCGGAACCCGCATTGTATCGCCGAAGGTTGTTAAGATAACGTCAGGATTTTGAGCGATATAAATTGCATCATCTATTCTACCTTTTGGCATTACGCATACCGGACAACCGGGACCGTGGATTAATTCAACTGAATTTGGTAGGAGTTCTTCTATGCCATATTTAAAAATAGAATGTGTATGTCCCCCGCAAACTTCCATGATTTTGACGGGTTTTTTCAGTAAGTTACCTAACTTTTGAATTTGCCATTCTAAGGCTTCTGCTTTATAAATATCTCGGAATTCATCTACGTATTTCATTATCTTTTTAACTCCTAGTAGACGTAGCAATGCTACGTCTCTACATTTATTTAGTAGTCAACCATTAACTCAGCCATTTCTTGGAGTAATTGCAGTGTTTCTTTTGCGTCTTTTTCGTTAATTCGATTCATTGCGAAACCGACGTGAACTAATACCCAATCTCCAATACACGATTCGGGAGGATGTTGTTCGTCTACGATGCAAGCGATATTAACCTGACGTTTTACACCGCTTACTTCAACTGTTGCAAGTTTGTTTGTAACGTCGTTTATTTCTATTATTTGACCGGGTATTCCTAGACACATTTGCTAATTGGTAATTGGTAATTGGTAATTGGAGATAGTTAGGAGTGAAGAGTTAGGAATTAGGAGTTAGAAGTTAATAATTATCTTTCCCCTTATCTCCCCCTCTCCCCAAAGGTTACTGAGCTTGTCGAAGTACTCCCCATCTCCCCATCCCCCCATCCCTTCCATCTCGCTGCTGCAATTACGGCTTGCCCAAGGGATAAACCACCGTCGTTACAGGGAACTAAGCTGTGAGTGAGTACGTTGATTCCGGATGCTTGTAAGCGGTTGGTAACTTGTTGTAATAGAATACGATTTTGAAATACTCCTCCGGTAAGGGCTACGCGATCGATTGGGTGTTGTTGACGCAGAGTATTTACTGTTTTTACAATGGCGATCGCTAATCCTATATGAAATCTGGCAGCAATGATTTTTGCGGAGGCTTTCTGTTGTAAGTCGTTAAGGAGTGCTTTCCACATGGGATGTGGGTCTATATAATAAATGTTATCTAAAAAGTTAATTTTAAATGGATAAGTTAGCGTTTCTTTACGTTGATTTAATAGTTTTTCCTCTATTAATGCTTCCATTTCGATTGCTGCTTGTCCTTCGTAGCTACATTGTTCTCGGCAAATTCCGATAGCTGCTGCTACTGCATCAAATAATCTTCCTGTCGAAGATGTTAAAGGTGTATTTAACGATCGTTCTCGAATTTTATTAATAAGTGTGAGTGGTTTTTCATCTAAGTATTTTATAATTTCTAAGTTTCCATAATTTCGTTGAATTTCTGACCAAGTAAAGTTTGATATTAATTGAGAGTAGGTATTACGCCAGGGTTGATAAGTTGCTTGTTCGCCACCTATTAAGGGAAATGGTTTCAGGGTAGCTAATCTAATAAAATTACGATAATCTGCTAATAAAAACTCTCCTCCCCACAGGGTATTATCTTCACCGTAACCTAAACCGTCTAAAGCAATACCTAAAACGGGTTTTGAATCTAAAGGTAATTGATTTTCTGCCATACAGGCGGCTATATGGGCGTGATGGTGCTGAATATCATCTATTTTGATTTGATTTGCAACTGCTAATTCTTTACCGAGTTTGGTTGATAAATATTCCGGATGTTTATCTACAGCTACAGCTTCCGGTTGATGTTCAAATAAGTTTAAATATAAATTCAGCGTTTCCCGATAGCTTTCAAAAACCGCCGCGTTTGCTAAATCTCCTAAGTGCTGAGATAAAATTGCTTTTCCATCCCTCAATAAACAAAAGGTATTTTTCAACTCGCCACCCATTGCTAATATTTGCGGGACATTTTCAAAACCTGACGGTAAATTGATTGGCGCTGGGGTGTATCCTCTAGCTCTGCGAATAATTTGTAATTTCTCCCCTACAATTCTTACCACCGAATCATCAACTCGATTAATAATGTCTCTATTATGAAACAAAAAATAATCGGCTATTTTACTTAACTTTTCTCGTGCTTCATCGTTATTAATACATTGCGGTTCATCGGAAACATTACCGCTAGTTAACACAATTGGACGATTCATTCTCCTTAAAATTAAATGATGCAAAGGTGTATAAGGTAGCATGAAACCCAAGGTGTTTTGTCGCGGTGCGATTGAGGGAGAGAGGGGGATGGTAAGCCACTGCGTTGGGCGGGTTCCCCGACTTGTAGCAAGTGGCGCAACCCGAAGGGGGAGATGAGGAGATGGTAAGCCACTGCGTTGGGCGGGTTCCCCGACTTGTAGCAAGTGGCGCAACCCGAAGGGGGGGATGGGGGGAATCTTAATTAGGACAATTGGTGCGATCGCGCTCTCTAATATTTCTTTTTCTTTGGGTGTTGGTTTACAATATTGTTCGATTACTTGTATATCTCTTGCCATCAAAGCGAAGGGTTTGTTGTCGCGTTGCTTTCGTTGACGGAGTTTTTCTACTGCTGCATTATTGGTAGCGTCACAAGCAAGATGGATTCCCCCCAAGCCTTTGATTGCGACTATTTCACCTTTTTGCAATAAGGTACAGACAGCATCAATATCATCCAACATCGAAAACATCGCAGCCGTGACGGGTTTACCATCAGCACGCTCTAACCATGCTTGAGGACCGCAGGTATAGCAGGCTACTGGTTGTGCGTGAAAGCGACGGTTTTCGATGTCTGCGTATTCCTTGCTGCATTGGGAACATTTCGCAAACTTTGCCATGCTGGTGTTATTGCGATCGTAAGGAATTGCGTTAATGATACTCAAACGCGGTCCGCAATCAGTGCAGTTTGTAAAAGGGTAACGATAATAACGACTTAAAGGATCGAAAATTTCTTGTTTGCAATTTTCACAAGTCGCAGCATCCGGAACAATTTGTGTTTTTATCGCGGTATTAATACTATCAGAAATTACGAAATCATTAAATACTAACTCTCCTTGAGAAGGAATTCGTGTTAAGCGATCGATATTAGCTAAACGAGGAGATTCTTGCTGTATTCTGTTAATAAATTCCTCTATAGATGCTTGACTACCAGATACTCTAATCAATACACCTTCACCGTCATTACAAACATCACCCTTTAATTTTAAATCTTTAGCAATACGGTAAACTGTAGGACGAAAACCAACTCCTTGAACCGTACCGCTAATTCTAATTTCTTCTGTATACATAGATTTTGAAGGCAATACTTTGTAGGGTGTGTTATGGCGCAACAATTAATTCGGATTAAAACAATATATGTGTCTTCTGCGCCTAACGCACCATTGTATTTTTTATTTATTAAATATGGCTTGTAGGGGAGGCAAAAAGCGGTGAGTTAGTCGAGTTTTAGTGGCTTCCCCCATGTAAGCCGGAGGCTTTCTCGCAGAGTGCAACTAACCAACCCGGAAGGTGTAGATGTTCCTCCCGCTTTCTTGACGTTATGTTACGGCTACGCAAAACTTTGAAAGTTTCAGAGAATAATAAATACTAACGCACTGTATTTGTATTGGATCGAAAGGCTAATAAAATGGTGCGTTACGGCATGATTTAATTAGTAATTTTATATTTCATTTATCTGAGCCGTAACACACCCTACAAGGTGCAAGATGTGAGTTAATTAATTTTCCATAACAAAACTCTATTATTACCAGAATCAGCTATAACTGCCGTATTATTATGTACGTTAATACCATAAGACCAATTTAAACTATCGCGAGTTGGTAAACCATAATCACGATTTTCTCCTTTGCTGTAAAAATTATTTTGCCCAATTACCAAATCGGCATCAGCACCTTGCAGCGATAAAATTGATTGTGGTTTTTTCCATGCTAATAACCGTGAATTAGCTGTATCGGTAACTAACAACCAATCTTGAGTAGCAGCAACACCATAAGGCATACTTAAACTATCTGCTTTAGGAAAATAAACGGCTTGATTCATCTCTACTAAATCAAAAGTTTTTTGTCCTAAAACCACCGTACAAGGAGAATTATTTTCTGTAGGGATTCCTTGCCAAATCATGACGCGATTATTACCCGCATCCGTGACAACTAAATTATTATCCCAAACAGTAATATCGTGACACCAACGCATGGTAGAAGCAGTAGGATTACCACCCCCATTTTCATCGCGGAATGTCATATCGGCTTGTCCTAAAACAACATCCGCTGGTTGTCCGTTTTCTTCTGGTAACTGATGCCAAATCAATAAACGACGATTACCCGTATCGGCAACAAATAGCTTACCTTGATGATAGAAAACTCCATAACACCAGTTTAAAGTGTTTGCCGCCGCAATCAAACTTCCGCGATTGGGTTGATTGTTATTAAAATCAGCTTGTCCTAATACTATATCTGCTGGAACATTGCTATCTTCTGGTAGAGTTTTCCAAATCAAAACCCGGTGATTCCAAGCATCAGCAACAGCCAATCCTTCACCACAGCTACAGATTCCTGTAGGAACGTTTAAGGTATTTCTTCCTAGTTTACCTTTAGCATTTTGTCCTTCAGAATTAAAATTTGGTTGTCCAATTACCCAATCAGCAGGTTGACTATCTATAGTTGGTAAATTTCGCCATCCTAATAATCGATGATGTCCCGTATCCGATACCCAAAAAGAACCAGTTTCTGTTAAAGTGGCAGCACGAGGACCAAACATTTCTATATTGCTTGGTGCAAGGGGTACAGTTAATTCACCTGGCTTTAGACTTTTTCCTAAAATAATTTCTGCATTTTCTTTCAATATTTTTGACATTAATATTTGGGATTATTATATTCTTAATAGGTTTGTAGTAAGGACTTTAGTCCTCTATTTTAAGAATTAAAATTATTACTACGAACCTTAAAAATCAAAATTTATTTGACTGCGATAACTTGTTTGATTTCCGGACAATATTCTTTAATTGCTGTTTCAACTAATTGAGATAAAGTTAATGTAGAAGATGGACAATTCCCACAAGTTCCAATTAACTTAACTTCTACCGTATCTGGTTCTTTAACACCTACTAATTCCACATCACCGGAATGACTTTGTAAACTGGGACGAATTGCATCAAGAGCGGTTTCAATCCGTTTTGTTAAAATTGGTGTCGGTGGTTTAACTAATTCATGATATAAAAGTAATCCATAAACAACCTCATCTTTAACGGCATTTTTTAAAGCTGGCATTGAATCTTGTTTGAAACTTTTTATCATTCGCGTTAAAGCTTCTTTATGTAAATCCTCAATAGCTCGCTTTAAACCTGCCGCAACACATCGCTGGCTTTCATCCCATTCTGAGATTATTGCTTCAAAACGGTTTATTTCTTCTACTAATTCTTTTATATTCATTCGAGGATAGTTGTTAGTGGATAGTAGATAGTTGTTAGTTGATAATTGTTAGTTGTTAAGATAATCGGGTTATTTTATTAACTATTTATACAAAAACCCGGACTTAATATATTTCGTTCTTGCAGCCAAGTATTACTATAATAAATATTTACTAGCTATTAACAACTGACAGCTAAGTAGGTTAGCGTTGAAAGTTGTAATTAGAACAAAGCAGTAGGTAGTAGGTGTAAGGGTTTAAAACTAATTTACCCAACCGTTACATAGTTCTGTTTATTTCTGCCGACTTACTTTACAACTAACAACTATCCACTAACAACTAACAACTAATAACTAACTCATTTCATTTTCAAATCTTTAAGTAAAAACGGCATAAACAAGCCGCCGATAAAGCTGGATAATACTACTGGTACCCAAAAAGGAATTGTTGTTTGTGCGAGTAAAAATAGTATTCCGAAAGTTATACTAATGCCAATTGATGTTTGTCTGACATAGTACATATTGTCCCGCATTAGCTTTCCTTTGAAAAACAATTTAGCGGAAAACCAACCTATTTCTAACATAATTTCTCCTAGAAGCTACTTAATAAATTCAGTACGATTAATCCTAAAATTGCGCCGGGAATAACGCCAGCCGGACCATATAATCCACCTAAAATAGCGGCGAAGTTATACCCTAAGTCTTCTCCAGCTAACAGCATTCCACCAATTGCACCACCAATCATTGATACAACTGTTGCCACCATAAACCATATAAAACCTGTCAGTAAGTTTAAGTTACCAGCCATTAAACTAGTCACCATTCCACTTAAGTCGTAGTTAGTTAAAATATCAGTCATTTGATTTTGGATTTTGGATTTTGGATTTTGGATTTTTTTAAAGAAATAAGAGGCTTGTATAAGTTGGTCATTTTTAAATTACCAATTCTTCTAATGCCTGAGATACAGCTTGTGCTTGTTCAATTTGTCCGTTTTGAGTAAATATTTCCAAAGCTTGTTGATAGTAGTCATGGGCTTTTAAGAGATTTTTCTGATTCCCAGCTTCCGGTTTGCGGAGTTCATCCGGTAAGTTAATTAATGCGTTGGCTTTGTTAGCAATAGTGTTAGCGTATTCGATAGGTGTATCTTTAGGGTTACGCACTTTCAATGCTTCGTTATAAGCTACAACAGCCCGCGAATTGTTCTCAAAAGGATGAGAAGAAGGTAAATATTGCAATGCGTTTCCTAAGTTGTTTTGCAACATCGCATATTCTCTCGGATGCTCAATCAGATTAATTCGTCTTAAAGCTACCTCAAATGACTGTACTGCCAAGCCTTCAAATAAATACTGTTGTTGCGAGCCTCCAGACATTGAAAGATAAGCGATCGCAATGTTGTTGTGTAGGATTGCATATTCTTGGGGGTATTTATCCCAGGAAAAAATCTGTAAAGCATCTTGATAAGCTTGAATGCTATCAGTCATCCGCGCCATATTAGATGATGCTAATGATTGCAATACTACACCTAGATTCAGATGAGCTTCTGCTGTTTCTTCCGGTGAGGCTAATTCTTCAAGTATCGGTAGCGCTTCTTCGTAGGCAGTTTTCGCTTGTAAAACCAACTCTAGGTTTTCTGACGGAATAGCCTGCAATGCAACACCTTTACCAACTTTAGCGCGAGCTTTGTATAAGGGAAAATCCTCACCGCACAAGAGTTGTGCCTTATCGTACAGCACAATGGCATTATATAAATCTTGGGGAGTTTTAGGCTTTTTTACAAATCCTTGTGCTACCTCAATCAGCATCTCTATTTTTTCTTGCTCTGTAGCTGAAGTATCAGCAATTGCTTCCATCGCCGCTTTTACAGCAGAATCCGTGATGCTATTGTTCATTACCATCTGTAACTTGGAATGGACTTTCGTTCATGCTTACTTTAAGCTTTCTATACAATTCGTATTCAGCTTTATTCTTTATAAGCTTGGACGGTAGACAAGCCTGGGGAAATGCAATTATTTATTTGATGTTGCGGTTAACAATTAAAATTTATTTAATTGTTTACTACCCTATTGATTTATTATATTCCCAAGTTAGCAATACGAACAAGATCAAAATATGAATTTAAAGTTTTTCTTAGAATATTTGTTTATTATAAATAAACAATTTAAAGTAAATTAAATCACATTAAAATCTCAATGAGTTTAATTGTTAAGTTTTAAATATTGTATTACATACGATAGCTATGAAGCTAATTCTAAGTAATATCCTGTATTTTTAGTCTTTAATTGTTATTATTACATTAATAATTTACATTGAGATTAAATATAATACTTATATATTATTCCTGATTAATTATCATTGTCAATGTACTTTTAATAACTGTTTTATCAAAATTATTAGTATTTATTTGCAATAGGTTATAAAAATTTATGTGAACAGATGAACAACTTAATTAAAAACTGACTGATATTAAAAGAAGTAGAGTATGTAAACTCGAAGGTAAAAGCTTAAAAGTAAACACCATATTCGGGCATTACTAATATAGATAATTGATAAATGGCAAATTTATTATGGTTACAAGGTGGTGCTTGCAGTGGCAACACCATGTCATTAGTGTATTCTCTATAGAACAACTTTTGCAAAAGCTCAAGCCCTTACCATATAAGGCTTTTTGTATATTATTTGAGATATTGTTTATAACAATACAATATGAAGGCTTCAAATCTGCTTCGTAAGACGATTTATCATTTAAGTTCTTAAATTTAAGAGGGTATATGAATTGAATAATCCGGCTCTAGATAAAATAAGACGTGATTTTAGGTAGTTTAATGAATCGCAGTACCACATTATCCGAAATGATAATATGGTGAAAAGCTTGTGATATAAGAATTATAGCTATTTAAAATTTGTAATGCGCGTTGCTCTCGGCTACTTCATAAACGCTACCGCATTCTATCGAAATGCGATATCGCCAATTACTTAAACTCTATAAATGTAATTTTCGCTCCAATAAAAAAAGATTAATCCCAAAAACTTGTCAAATAAAACCACTTTTACTCTGAGGCAACAGTACTACTTTCAGATGTAATCTGTTCTGTTAATGCTGTTGATAGGTTAAAATCCTTGCCATAGTCTTGATACAAATGTAGGGGGCACAGCATTACCTAGAATGGCACCGTCTACCGATGTCGTTCCGCTCAGTTGATACCATAAGGGAAAGTCACTCAGACGTTTAATCATTTCCATATTCGCCAACCTAACAGTACCATCTGGTAAAAATATATCAGCAAATTTATTTCGATTTGCTCCTTTACCATCCATAAAGTAAGACTTAATTATTGTTGGAAATGACCTGTCCGAAGCAACAGGCTTAGACCTTCTACCTATTCTAAACTTCCAGGTTGGTAAATCCACCTGCATTGGATCTTTATCGCTGTTCTCTGCGGGGATATCTTTGATAACATCCCACCAATCAACAACAGTTCCGAGGCTGACCTCTTCAAGTAACTTTTCACTTTTCGATGCACGTAGGATAATTCTATATCTTTTTTGAATTGACGACACTTTGCAAATTGACCATTCAAATTTGTAGCCCATTGCTTTAAGATTTTGGCAAATCAAAAACTTAAAAGTATTAGAATTTTTGTAACCCGGTACATTCTCTAATACAAAATGCTTTGGTTGTAAATTAAAGACTGCTCCCATCGTTGATATCGCCATATCAAAGTCATTCGTCGTTTCAATTTTTTGACATTTGGCAATACTGAAATTACAGCAAACAGTGGATGCCCAAAGTAAGTCGGGATTAATTGGAAATTCAGCCCACCCTTGTTCTTGACATTGCTCTACTGATTTACTAATTAGGTTGTGGTTTGGGAAATTCTTTCGATAATTGTCAGCAATCTTTTCGCTTAATTTTGTGTTGGTTGGGTCAAATTCTACTGCCCAAACTTCTGCATTAGGAATAACTTCTTTAATTCCACAAGCAACCCCACCACCACCTGCAAATAATTCCACTACTTGCACTGTATTCAACTCCTGCACTGGACGACATAATAGGGCTTATTTGAAGTTATGCAATAAGCATGGTCAATTGTTCGGGTGCATTAACAATCCGTGATTCAACCTGCTTCTTTAATCGATTGGGAATCCAGTCAAAATCACTGCGGTCGCCGGTGCTTTCAATGTGCTTCACCAACAAATCAGCAAAGCCACTATTATGTAGCTCACTAAAAATCTCGCTCTGTTTTGCAGTTTTACGCATCAATTGAATTATTCTGAAGAAACTAGTATCTCTTCTCGCTATCTTCCGAATACTTTCCCAGGTCAAATTTTCTCTAGCTTTCTTACTTTTAACTAAGCCTTTCAGAAACTCTTCTATTTCTTGTTCATTGCAGGTTGTAGGTTTCCCAGTGTTTATCTCTTCAACTTTTGGTGACTCAGAAATTTGCTTGTTATCTTCACCATCTTCCTCTATAACTAATGCTAAATCTTTAGCCTCAAAAGCGAAAGTTCCGACAGGAATTGCGACCTTAAATAAAGAGAATTCAACATTTATAATTCTCCCAACTTGACCCGCGTGTAATTCTCCAACAATTTGTACTAAATCTCCAACTGTAAAATTTTTAGGTTTTGTTGGAATAATATCAAAGACTTTTTCCATTTTTGGATGCTGCTCTTGATATTGTTCATTATCTTCGCCGAGTCTTGTTTTTAAGAGTTTAATGTCACCGTAAGCATCTAAATATTTACATTTGTATTCGTGTAGTGAATGAGCTAAATTTTCTTTCTCACTTCGTAGTTTTTCAATGTCAGGATTGACTATAGTTTCCTCAACAAGATTTTTCAATATTTTGTTTTCCTGCTCTAATTCTAAAAATTTATTGGAAACTTCTTCTATTTTATCAGCGTACCTAGTGCGCTCTTCTTTTAATTGTTGCTGTAATTTTTCAACTTCATCAATTTTGGAGAATTCTTCTAATCTTGCTTTTAGATTTTGAATCTCTTGCTTTAGCTCTACATTTTCTTTTTCGATAGTTGATTTAGAATTTGCAGGCTTAAAAATACCCGCTGCACCAATGACCTTGTTCTGCCACATTATTAACTCTTCTTCGCTCAAAGATAAATCTTGCAACTGAGTATGAGTATTAGCAATTGCATTCAAGGCTGCATCTGCAATGTTACTAATTTCTCTCACTTTTTCTGATTCAGCTTGTAATGCTTTAATTTGAGCTTCAATTTCAGTTAAACGAGGAAAGACGAACATGATAAATCCTTTATATGGAAAATATTGAACAGTCTCGGATGAGAATATGATGATTTATAAAACTGTAAGTAATTATTCTCATCACGTAAATATTAAGCAAGATGTAAAACTATCGTAATTTCTGATTTACTTTTGTATATTATAAAAGCCTTTATAGAAGCGCATTCACAATCCACCGATATTTTAATTGATTAAATTGTTAGTATTTTTCAGCAATACTTTATTGATAGCTTCTAGTCTGCGTTTTTGGTCTAAAGCAATGCAATTCCATCTCCAACGTTCCGACCACATTGAATATTGTCGTAGCCTCGTATTGTAGTAAGTATTTTGAGGGTTAGCACAAATCGAAAATAAACCTACTCTTGAATTCCCTGCTTCAAGCTCACCATTACGTTTACGAAAAGCTTCAACCCTTGCCCATAATATGGCTTCTTTACCTTTTAATCCTTTCTTTAAACCGTCAGCATATCTTTTAGGAAAAGCATCAGACACACGAGGAGAAGCTTGATTCCACTGGTCTAAATTATTAATAAATGCTTCAATATTTTGTTCAGGCTTTATGCCAGCATTTTGAAGTTTTCCAACTAATCTAGGAATGCGGCTTCTAGTTCTTTTTAAACATACTGCATCCGCATTTTCTAAACTTGTTC
>CAVUDP010000002.1:0-3985412 GCA_963740315.1 uncultured cyanobacterium | reverse complement strand
TCGCACTTGTGGTTTATTCATAAGCAAATACCATCATTATACGAATCATCATTTAGAATCTATAACCAACTCCTCCTTGAAGACTAACAGCGTCAGCAGAGCTATTTTCATAGGCATCAATACCCCACTTTGCATCACCATAAACGATAACGCGATCGCTAACTTCGGATTCTGCACCAAGAGTAATTACGGGTGCATTTCTGTTACCCAGAGGGGTGTTATTACCTTCGTCCGTAATCCAGGAATAACCAGCACCTAAGTAAAGGTTAGTGTTATCGGCAATAGCTGAATCAATAGTTAGCATTGGCATAATTGCCGTGGAATCTCCACCAAATAGAACTGCACCTCTTGCAGAAATGGGTGTTTCAGGAATTGCATAACGTCCTTGAACGTTACCACCGAATACTTCACCATCGTTTCCTTGTCCGCCGCTAGTAACACCTCCTGCAATACCAACACCGATATAACTACCATCCATACCCGTAGGTTGAGCAGCAGCAATTCCGCCTGAGAGAATAACGGAGGTTGCAGCTCCGAGGCTAATTGCTAAATTAAAAAATCTCATACAACCCTCCTGATATAAACTAAGTTAATTCTTAGCTATATCAATTAAAAGATTTATCTTGATGTAGGATTTGTCCTACATTTTTTGGATTAGATAGAAATGTTTCTTTGCTATCGATCTACTTTCTATCTACTTTTAAGATAACGAAAAAACTTGAGGAACTCGTGAGTATATAAAACTTAACCTTAAAGTAGAACTGATTATGATAAAGAAAAAATTAAAAACAGTTTTTTAGTTCCTCACAACTTCCTCAAATTTTTTGTCTATAACTCAGAATTAAAAATCAAAATTAAAAAAGTGTGTTTTAAGTTTCCACACTGGAGATATTCAGATGGTACATAATCGGAGAATCAGAATAATTGCAGCGATAGTTCTAGCACTGTTAATGCTGCTATTATCGGGTACTGTCGCGGCACAAACCAAAACACCCAATCGAGATATCATCCATTTTGGCAGCGATATTACAGTTGCAGAAAATGAAGTTGTCAAAGATGTCACAGCAATTGCTGGTTCGGTAATAGTATTAAAAAACGGACACGTCACGGGTGATGCGGTCGCGGTTGGTGGTGATGTAAGGTTAAAAACAGGTGCAAAAGTAGACGGGGATGCTACTGCTGTTGGTGGAGAAATTTTTCAAGAAGAAGGAGTTACCATTGGCGGAGATGCAGTCATAGTTACGGAAGAAAATGGCGGTATTATTCAAAGTCTAAGACGTTGGGGTTTTTGGGGACTCTTAGGACGAATTTATCTGATTAATGCTACTTTTTACGCCTTGCTGATGTTATCTGTTGCTATTATCGGCATCGTTTTAATGTTGTTAATACCCAGCTTTCTCCAAAGTATTGCGGAAACTATCAATCAACAGCCAACTAAAAGCATAGGTTGGGGTTTGGGAGGCTTTGTTGCATTTCTTCTTTTAGTAATTCTTACTGGTGGAAGTCTGTTAGGAAGCATTTTAATTCCTATAACTACTTTGATATTAGGGTTCGCCAAAATATTGGGTATAAATGCAATTAGCCTTTTTATCGGTGAAAAAATATTAAGAAATCAACGTTACTCTATACCGCAATTGCTAGTAGGAATTGTAGTTATGGGAGCAATCAGTCTTATTCCAATATTTGGTGGAATGATTTTTTTAATATTAACTGTGTTTGGTTTTGGAGGGGTTTTAGCTTCGCCGTGGATGATAGAAAAAATTGGAGGTTTCCGACACAAACCACCAGCACTATCAGCTACCGAAGAAATCAACGACCGCAGACAAGAAGTTTTGTAAAGTGATACTTAAGTTTTTATCTGCAAAAGTATGACGGATTGAATTAAAGTATAGTTCAATCCGTTAGCTAATATCAAAACTCATTCCTTAATCGTCAACCCATTCCTCATCTCCTATAAGATTGATAATCCAATCTCTAGGTAAAAAATCATTTTTTTCTAACTCGCATTCAAAGCAAATCCACTCGCGGGGGGGAATAAACTTACAGACACGACAAATTGGTTCGTTGCGGCAAAGTTTTCCTCTGTCAACCAGTTCTCTTATTTCATCTTTGATGGTTTCAATGTTGTATGTTTCGATTGTTGATAGCATAATTCACTTCCTCGCGGTTTAAAAAATTTCATCATAAACTGATGATGAGTGGGTTATTAAAGTAATTTCTTTAATTTCATCTTATAAAATAAATGTGAAGAACTTGTGTCATTGAAAATTCAACTATATACAAGTATTTGTAAGTATTATCTTAACCGAAGTATTAAGTTTATTATCCGTAATGTATTCATATTTACTTCTTCACAACTTCCCCAACTTTATAATTTATAACTAAAAATATAGAGATATTGAATTAGATACAACTCAATATTCTGCTAAGAATCTTTGATAGAAAGGGAAATCAGATTCGACAGCAAAGTTATAAATTCACAAAATAGTCCGCAAAAGCCGCAGTTTTTAGATACTTCTGGATACATCCATTTATCGAAACCTGGGGGAAGCATATAAAAAGGAAGGTGTTTTATGGTACTCGTAAAAGATAAAAATCCACAAATAAAATATAGAAAAACCAGCCTTGTTGTATTGTTTGCGACATTATTAGCCGCTGGTAGTTCGTTAGGTTGGATGAAATTCCAGCAGGAACAAGAAAGAAAAATTGATTCAGCTCAAAACTTGTTAGCCAAAGAATGTGTTGAACCAACTCAAGTAGATAATTTTTCAGCGACTGCTCAAAATGTAGATCGGGCAGTTAAGTTATTGTACGGTATTCCTAAATTACCTGGTTCTACTTATCCAGCAGCTCAAAAAGAACTGACGAAGTTTTCCGAATGCATCAAAGTTGTTAACGCTAAAAGTAGTTTACTAACTGCTAAAAGTTTAAGCACCAAGGCTTTTTCTGTTGAGAACCAAACCGTTCTTCCTATAGGAGAATGGCAAAATATTCGTGTTGATTTAGAATCCGCAATTGTTGAGATTCAAAGTATTCCACCTGATGTTGACATATCAAAAGAAGCTCAAACAGAGTTAAGCAAATATCAGGAGCAGTTGCAACTGATCAATCAGAAAATTCAAAACGAACAAATTGCTCTTAACGCTTTGAATCGCTCGATAAATTTAAAGTTACAGGCAGAAAATATGATTCGCTATAACTTTAATTTAAAGTCTTTATCACAAGCGGAATTGAAAGTAAGAAATGCAATTCAGTTGCTCGACGACCTTCCAAATCAAACAAGCATAGCTGAAAACAAAGAAAAATATTTGGAAAGTTATCAAATTGTACTGAATAACATTCAATACAAAATGGCTGCTATTCGGTTAAATCTTTTAGTAAGGAGTTTCAAAAAGTTTGCCGAACGGCTTCGTAGTCCTATGGAGTATATTGAATATTCAGAACGGCTTGAAAACTTGAAGTTTAATTTCGATAATATTTTCAAACAACCTTTTGTTATCGAAAATGAAACCACAAAATCATTGGAGAGGGCACTATCATACTACGATGATGCTTTAGTAATTAAACGCCATTGCTACGAAGGAAACTGTTTGCACTCGACAGAAGCCTTTATATTCAGGTATAGATGGAGGGTATTATGGCTACCAATTTCTTTTAAATTAAATGGTGTGCCAATTACAGAAAAGTACGTTTTAGAAATAACCCCTAATATTTTCAGACAGAAATACGTCAAAGTGAATGACGCTTTGAAAGGGATTTTTCATCAAGCTGAAAAAGAAATTAAGCAAATCTAATAACCCTTGCAAATTAAAAATTGCGGAGAATTGAGATTAATTGTCCGCAATTTTTGATCTTATTAGTTTATCGTTAAATTATAGCGAAAAAGCAACCGTTACTCTCTAGAAGAATACCGATTGCTTTTGGTAATTGATGGATTCATATGCCTGGATAATTGTTTAAATTTGATGTATCAGTCTGTATTATCCAAGCATTTGCTAACCACAGTTAGACAGGATATTTCTAATGATATAGCTTACTTAGAGCGTGCCAAGTCCGAGGACCCACAATTCCATCTTGAGTTAAAGCCATGTCTAATTGGAATTTTCTCACTGCTACTTCTGTGACTGGACCGAAATCACCGTCTATATCAAAGCTATAGTAACCGTGCAATGATAAGGTTCTTTGAACCATTCTTACATACTTGCCAGTACTACCACGACTAAGAACAGGGATAGGTGGAACTGGAGGAGCACCGCTATAAAGTGCTTTCCAAGTTAGCGGACCGACAATAGCATCTTCTTCGAGGAAAACACGATGTTGATATGCTTTGACAGCCCATTCAACATATTCGCTGAAGATACCGTCTATAACATCGTAGTAAAGATCCCAATATCTCAGCAGTTTTTGCAGCTCTTCAACTGCTTCTCCTGTATCCCCTTTTCTCAAAATCGGCTTATTCAACTTCATTGTTGTTTCCGACATCGAAAAAGTAGGAAGGTTATTTACATCAATAAGATGGTTGTTTTCCAGTTCGTTTCTGTCTTGAAGTTGCATAATTTGTTTCCTCTTAATATATTTACGAGGGTTTATACTGCAATGCAGTTGAGTCATATATGAGTTAATCTAATATATTAAATATTTTAATTAACTCATCCTAGATAAAACATTTAAACCCTCTAACTAATGTTCTCTATACTTTTAAGATAAACGAAGATTGTGAGGAAGTTGTGAGCAAGCTAATATCTTTTTAAATAGATGATTTTGTTTGTAATTATGTGTTCTCGCACACAATTCATCTATATTCATTCTTGATTCATCGATTCTTACAAGCTTGCCAATACCTGTAGTCTGCTGTTTTTGCCTAAACTATTGTTTTAGTTAATCGCTCTTAAATTCGCACTTATTGCTCGTATTACAATACTTTCATGACTTTTATCTAATAATTTAATATTTACTTAATTTTTGTACCCAAGGAATATTATATTCATAAATTTTATCAATATAAAAACAATAACAAATATTTTGTATGAGTAGAAAAAAGTAATATTGACTCTATATTTTTTAATGAAGAGAATCATAAAAAGTAAAATATGTAGGCTGCAAATATAATATTAGTATTCCATTCTATTTATTATTACAGTTGTTCATATATCAGAACAATCCCATCGCAATTAAAAAAAATGAAAAAACCTCACAAAAGACTCAACTTGTTTTACTATATTAAAAGGATATACATATACTATGTGGGCAAATACATATTGTGGATACTTTCTATTATTTGAAATGCTGCTGACTGAATAATATATTTATTAAGGAAATACTTGATGCTTTAAGCAATACATACCAATGTTAAAGGTAGGGGGCAGGTATAAAGTCGATGGACTTTACCTCCAGTTCAAATGCCAGTCATTTTAAAATCCAGTTATTCATTAAGAACATAGTAATGAACTATGTATAAAAGCAAAATAAATATCGGCGAAAAAAAACTTCCTAAAAAAAATGTAGCAAAAATTGAAAATCAAAAAATAGAAGATTGGCATATTATCGAAGCCGATTCGATTATCGAGTCCCTGAATACTTCTAAAACTTCGGGATTATCTAGCGAATCAGCTTTGGAAAAACTTTTGAAATACGGGCAAAACCTTTTACCCGAGCCAGCATCGCGTTCGGAGTTCAGTATTTTTATTGAGCAGTTTAAGTCACTACCAGTAGCTTTACTAACTGCTGCTGCGATAGTTTCCACCGCAACGGGTGGCTGGGTTGATGCTTTGGTAATTATGGGGGTTGTAGGTATTAATGCAGTTATTGGCTATTTTACAGAAAGCCAATCGGAAAAAATTATTCACTCCCTGAAAAAAGGCGATCGCCCATCTACTTTAGTTCTTAGAAATGGTATTACAACTCAAATAAACACTGAAAATATAGTTCCCGGAGATATTTTAGTTCTAAAACCCGGTAGCTATATTACAGCGGATGCCAGGTTAATTGAAACAGAAAATCTCAGCATTGATGAATCGGCTTTAACTGGTGAAAGTATACCAGTCACTAAAAATACTCAATCCCTTTGCGGTGAAAATATATCTCTTGCCGACCGAATTAATATGGTATACAAAGGTACATTAGTTACTGCTGGACAAGGTATGGCTGCGGTGACTGCAACTGGTCAATTTACCCAGCTAGGAGAAATCCAACAATTGGTAGGAGAAGCTAGCGCTACAGATACTCCCCTAGCAAAACAGCTCGATCAAGTTGGTAGTCAATTAGTGTTCCTTAGTAGCGGTATTTGCGGTGTTGTTTTTCTCATTGGACTACTGCGGGGCTACCCTTGGCTGACAATGTTAACGACATCTATATCCCTAGCAGTTGCAGCAGTTCCTGAAGGTTTACCGGCTGTTGCAACTACGACGCTGGCTTTAGGTATTCGAGATATGCGACGGCATAATGTCCTCATCCGCAGTTTGAATGCAGTCGAAGCGTTGGGTTCGGTACAGAAGATTTGCTTGGATAAAACCGGCACAATTACGGAAAATAGTATGTCAGTAGTCGAAATACATACTGATAGCCGAGTAATTCAGATAAATAACGATAAATTTGTGAATGGTGAAAAAACAATTAACCCCAGTTATTGTGAAGAATTTCTGCAATTGATTCGAGTGTCCGTGCTTTGCAATGAAAGTGATGTGGTGCGATCGGATGGTGAATATATCGTTAATGGCTCTTCCACTGAAAATGCTTTAATTTATATGGCAATTGATGCCGGAATTGATGTTATTCGTCTAAGAGAAGATTATACACTCAAAGAAATTAATCAGCGCTCGGAAAATCGTAATTTTATGAGTACCCTTCATGGTACTTATGATGGCAGTACACTAATTGCAATCAAGGGAACACCAACAGAAATTTTACACCTTTGCAACCGGCAAATGAAAGGAGGAGAAGTAATTCCCTTCACTGAAGATGCAAAATTAGCAATTGAAATAGAAAATAAGCGGATGGCCGATCGAGCATTGCGCGTACTAGCAGCAGCTTATACCCATACTAGCGATTTAGAAAGCAGCGAACATACTGAAGAAAATTTAATCTGGTTGGGTTTAATTGCCATGACAGACCCAATTAGAAAAGGAGTCAAAGATTTAGTGGGTCAATTTCATCAAGCTGGAATTGATACCGTAATGATTACAGGCGATCAAACTGCTACCGCTTTTGCTATTGCTAAAGAATTGGAATTAGCCAACCACAATCAACTGCAAGTCCTCGATTCTACCGATATCGAAAATATTAAATCTGAGGAAAGAACAGCAATTTTTGACAAAGTAAATGTTTTCGCCAGAATTAGTCCTGCCAACAAACTGCAAATTGTTCAAGCTTTGCAGTCAGCCGGACGAATTGTATCTATGACTGGCGATGGTATAAACGATGCCCCTGCTCTTAAAGCCGCAGATGTGGGTGTGGCAATGGGAAAGAGCGGTACTGATGCAGCCCGTGAAGTTGCCGATATCATTATTGCTGACGACAATTTGGAAACCATGATTATTGCTGTGAGTCGGGGACGAACTATTTACAACAACATTAGAAAATCGCTGCATTTTTTGCTTTCTACCAACCTCAGCGAAATTATGGTGATGCTAGCAGCGACAACTGTTGGTGTGGGACAACCTTTGAATGCGATACAACTTTTATGGTTGAATTTAGTCACAGATATCTTTCCTGGTTTAGCACTCGCATTAGAACCAAACGAACCAGATGTGTTAAGTAAACCACCCCGCAACCCCGAAGAACCAATTATCAAGACATCAAACTTTGGTAATTTTATGTTTGAGTCTGGAAGCATAACCTTGAGTACTTTGGCAGCTTATGGATACGGTATCAGTAAATATGGTATTGGTTTGCAAGCAAGTACCATTGCTTTTATGAGTTTGACACTTGGACAACTGCTTCATACTCTGAGTTGTCGCTCCCAAAAATACACCATATTTGATATTGGTAAACTACCGCAAAATCAATATTTGAATATTGCTCTTTTGGGTTCCATTGGATTACAACTACTGTCACTTGGGGTTCCCCAACTGCGAACTCTATTAAGTCTTACGACCATTAGCATTGCGGATAGTATTTTAGTTAGTGGTAGTGCAATTTTACCATTGATATTTAATGAAACTAGAAAAAAATTAGTCGCTAGTAAAAATGTTTGAAACAAGACTGTTATGCGGTTAGAAAATTAATTCATTTTTACCTAACAACCAATACCGAACAACAAGCGTGGTGAATAACATAACTGCTGACGCTACCGAGGACAATTTCTGCTATCGCACTATGTCCTCTACTACCTAATACAATTAAATCCGCACCCCAAGATAGAGCAAAATCGCAAATTTTCTTTCCTGGCTCTCCAAGCTCATAGGTGAACGTTACGGGAATTTTCCGCATTCGTACTTGCTCGCAGTAATATTCTGACCATTCGCTGACTTTTTGGATTTCTTGGTTTAATTCCTGTTGATAGTTTTTGTGTAAATTTCCATATATATTAATATCGCCAATAGTACCAACACCACCGATAGATGAGACTTCTCGAACCAGAAAGTTGCTATTTATACAATGGAACAACTTAATTTCGCTATCTTGTTCTTTGACTAAATCTAACGCTGTTTGAAAGACTTTCCCTGTTTGCTTAGATTTATCTAATGCAACTAAAATCTTACGATTAATCATGATTTATCCTCACAGTAAATATTCAATACTTTTACTTTATAGATATAATTTGAAGAAAATGTGAGGATGTCAAATTACACCAATTTAGGAAAGCTGGTCATAACGTACAAAAACACGCAGATTGTAGTTTGATGTATGTCTTCAAAGCTTCCTCACAAGTTCCTCAAATTATTCCCGTATAACTCAAAATGAAGTAAATACAAAGCTTCAATTTCTTGTGTGCTATGGGTAAAGGCTATGTTACATCCAGTATCTAAAGTCACTACATCCGGTTACATCCACTCAGTTGAAACTTGCGGTACGGTGGATGGTCCTGGTATTCGCTTTATAATTTTTACCACAGGTTGTCCCCTGCGTTGTCTGTATTGCAGCAATCCCGACTGTCGCTATCTGGAACATGGGAAACAGGTAACAGTTGATGAATTAATTGTAGAAATTCAGAAATATACTTCTTACATGAAAGCGTCGGGTGGAGGTGTAACAATTAGCGGTGGTGAACCTTTATTTCAACCAGAATTTGTCAGAGAAATTTTTCGACGCTGTAAAGAATTAGGAATACATACAGCTTTAGATACATCTGGGTTTTGCAATTTAGAAACCGCAAAATCTGTATTAGAATTTGTGGATTTAGTATTACTGGATATCAAATCATTTGACCCGGCTACCTATACCAAAGTTACGGGAGTTGATATCAAACCAACGCTAATTCTTGCTAAATACTTAAGTGATATTAATAAACCAGCTTGGATTCGCTTTGTATTGGTACCTGACTTAACAGATGATACGGACAATATTACTGGATTAGCCGATTTTATTTCTGCCCTTAAAAATATTCAAAGAGTTGAAGTATTACCATTTCATAAAATGGGTGAATACAAATGGGAAGAACTAGGTTACGAATACAAATTAAAAGAAACTCCAAGTCCCACTTCGGAACAGGTAGAAAAAGTATTAAATATCTTCCGCAGCAAAGGTATTTTAACTCTTTAACTAAAGCTTTGCGAAACTCTATATTTCAATAAAGGAGTAAAATTATGCAAGTTACCAATATTCAAGAATTAAAGTTACTAGTAGAAAACGTCAAAGTAGCACAAGAAAAATACGCTACATATTCTCAGAAAAAAGTTGATTTTATTTTTAAATATGCAGCATTAGCAGCCAATAATCAAAGAATACCTTTAGCTAAATTGGCTGTTTCTGAAACAGGAATGGGTATTGTTGAAGATAAAGTGATTAAAAACCACTTTGCATCGGAATATATTTACAACAAATATAAGCATGAAAAAACCTGCGGTCTTATCGAAGAAGATAGAAGTTTTGGTATTCAAAAAATAGCCGAACCAGTAGGAATTATTGCTGGAATTGTTCCCGTAACTAACCCTACATCTACAACTATTTTTAAAGCATTAATTGCTCTCAAAACCCGCAACGGAATTATTCTTTCTCCCCATCCTAAAGCTAAAAAATGCACCATAGAATCAGTAAAAACTATCTTAGAAGCAGCAGTTTCTGCTGGTGCCCCAGAAAATATTATCGGTTGGATTGACGAACCAACGGTAGAATTATCTCAAGCATTAATGCAGCATCCTGATATCAAATTAATTTTAGCAACTGGTGGACCGGGAATGGTACATTCTGCTTATTCTTCGGGACATCCATCATTAGGTGTAGGAGCGGGAAATACTCCTGCGGTAATTGATAAATCGGCTGATATTCAAACTGCTGTCAGTTCGATTTTATTGAGTAAAACTTTTGATAATGGAATGATTTGTGCTTCGGAACAATCTGTAATTATTGTTGATGATATTTACGAGCAAGTTAAACAGGAATTTATGTGTCGGGGTGCATATTTTCTCAATGATACAGAAAAAAGTCAGTTGGGTAATTTAATTTTAAAAGAAGGAAGATTAAATCCAGCAATTGTCGGACAGTCGGTAGAAAAGATTGCTCAATTAGCAGGATTTCAACTCAAAAGTGAAGTTTCTGGATGTGGAAAAGATACTTATTGTCCGCTACCAAGTAGCTATAAAACTTTAATTGCTGAAGTAGAAAGCATTGGTAAAACAGAACCTTTTGCTTATGAAAAATTATCGCCAATTTTAGCAATGTATCGAGCAACAAACTTTCATGAAGCAGTTGCTAAAGCCGAAAAATTGATTGAATTTGGCGGTCCCGGACATACAGCAGTATTATATACCAATCCAGCTAATTACGATGATATTACTTATTTCGAGAATGTAATTAAAACGGGAAGAGTTCTGATAAATACACCATCTTCTCAAGGTGCAATCGGTGATTTATATAATTTCAAATTAGACCCATCTCTAACTTTAGGTTGTGGAACTTGGGGTGGTAATACAATATCCGATAACGTCGCACCCCATCATCTGTTAAATATTAAAACAGTATCCCAGCGTCGGGAAAATATGCTGTGGTTCCGAGTTCCCCCAAAAATCTATTTTAAATCTGGTTGTTTACCTGTAGCTTTAGGAGATTTAACTGGTAAAAAACGGGCATTTATTGTTACGGATAAACCTCTATTTGATTTAGGAATTGTCGATAGCGTCACCAAAGTTTTAGATGAAATCAGCATCAAATACGATTTATTCCACGATGTTGAACCCGATCCAACTTTATCTAATGTTAAACAAGGATTAGCATTGCTGAAAAATTATCAACCAGATGTAATTATAGCTATTGGTGGTGGTTCGCCGATGGATGCAGCTAAAGTTATGTGGTTGATGTACGAGCATCCCGAGGTGGAATTTGCTGGTTTAGCAATGCGATTTATGGACATTCGCAAACGAATTTATGAATTACCAGCATTAGGACAAAAAGCAATGTTAGTGGCTATTCCTACGACTTCCGGTACTGGCTCGGAGGTAACGCCGTTTGCAGTTGTCACCGACGAGAAAGTAGGAGTTAAGTATCCTTTAGCAGATTATTCCCTAACACCAAATATGGCAATTGTAGACCCAGAGTTGGTTTTAAATATGCCAACAAAGTTAACTGCATACGGTGGAATTGATGCTTTAACTCATGCATTAGAATCTTATGTTTCGGTAATGGCAACTGAGTTTACCGATGGATTAGCATTACAGGCAATAGATTTATTATTTAAATACTTGCCCAGAGCCTATAAAAATGGTAAAAATGACCCCGAAGCGCGGGAAAAAGTTCATTATGCAGCAACAATTGCTGGAATGGCATTTGCTAATGCTTTCTTAGGAGTTTGTCATTCAATGGCTCATAAATTGGGAGCAACTTTTCACGTACCCCACGGGTTAGCAAATGCGCTGATAATTTCCCATGTAATTCGTTATAATGCTACGGATATTCCCTTCAAACAAGCTATTTTTCCACAGTACAAATATCCCCATGCCAAACAACGTTATGCCGAAATTGCAGATTTTCTAAGATTGGGTGGAAATACTCCTGATGAGAAAGTTGAAAAATTAGTGGAAGCAGTAGAAAATCTCAAGCATGAAGTTGATATTCCTTTAACTATTAAAGAAACATTGGGAGATGATGAACAAGCTTTTTATAGTAGTTTAGAAACAATGGCAGAACAAGCATTTGATGACCAATGTACGGGAGCAAATCCCCGCTATCCTTTAATCAATGATTTGAAAGAATTGTACGTTTTAGCTTATCGCGGTTGTCGTACTGATGCGGCTTTTTATCATGTAGATGAATCGGAAGATTTGCAGTTGGAAGAAGTGAGGATGGGTAATGGGTAATTGGTAATTGGTAATGGGTAATGGGTGATTATCAACTCTTAACTCCTAACTCCTAATTGCTCCCTACTCCCTACTCCCTATTCCCTATTTTCAAAACAGGAGTTATTTATGCAAAAATCAATCGAGATAGGTTCAAATCGTGCTTATGATATTCTTCGTTCCCAACATCACCCCTTAGATGCTATTTTTGCACCTAAAAACGTTGCGGTTATCGGTGCATCTGGGAAAGAAGGTAGCGTAGGACGTACTTTATTGTGGAATCTCGTTAGCCATCCTTTTGGGGGAACGGTTTTTCCTGTGAATCCCAAACACAATAGCATTTTGGGTATCAAAGCCTACCCAAATATTGCCTCAGTTCCAGAAATTATCGATTTGGCTATTATTGCTACTCCGGCTCCAACCGTTCCTAGTGTTATTGCTGAATGCGTAGATGCGGGAGTTAAAAGTGCAATTATCATTTCGGCTGGGTTTAGGGAAACGGGAGTTGCAGGTGTAGAACTAGAGCAGCAGGTGTTAGAACAAGTTCGTCGCTCTCAAATGCGATTAGTTGGTCCTAACTGTTTGGGAATTATTAATCCCCATGTTGGCTTAAATGCGAGCTTTGCTAGTGGTATGGCACTTCCTGGTAAAGTCGGATTTATCAGTCAGAGTGGGGCATTGTGTACGGCTATTTTAGATTGGAGTTTCCGCGAAAATGTCGGATTTAGTGCTTTTATTTCCATCGGTTCGATGCTCGATGTTGATTGGGGAGATTTAATTTATTACCTCGGCGACGACCCCCATACGGAAAGTATTGTAATCTACATGGAATCTATCGGTAATGCTCGTTCTTTTCTTTCAGCTGCGCGGGAAGTTGCTTTAACCAAACCGATTATAGTTATCAAAGCCGGACGTACTGAAATTGCAGCAAAAGCCGCAACATCCCATACAGGTGCGTTAGCGGGAAGCGATGCGGTGTTTGATGCAGCCTTAAGACGCTGTGGGGTATTGCGAGTTGATCGCATTTCTGAATTATTCGATATGTCGGAAATCTTATCAAAACAACCCCGTCCCAAAGGTAAACGAATGACAATTATTACTAATGCTGGGGATCTGGAGTTTTAGCTACAGATGCGCTGATTTCTGGAGGGGGAGAACTGGCTGAGTTAACCGTTGAAACTCGCGATGCTTTAGATAAATTATTACCTGCTAATGCAAGTCGCAATAACCCAATTGATTTATTAGGAGATGCAGATTATAAGCGTTACGAAAATGCTTTAAAAATTGTCAGTCAGGATAAAAATACTGATGCAATTTTGGTAATTTTAACACCGCAGGCAATGACAAACCCTACCAAAATAGCAGAAGTTTTAACAGCTTGTGCCAAAAGCAATAAACCAATTTTAGCAAGTTGGATGGGTAACTCAGAAATCCAAGCTGGGGCAGAAATTCTCAATCAAGCCGCAATTCCCACGTTTCCCTATCCCGATACTGCTGCCCGAATTTTTAATTATATGTGGCGCTATAGTTATAATTTGCGTAGTTTGTATGAAACTCCCGTATTAGCTAACCCAGAAGCAGATTTTTCCCATTGTAAATGCGTCGAAGAAATCATTCAAACAGCACGTCGCGAAAAAAGATATTTATTAACAGAAATAGAATCAAAAAAAATACTGGCAGCTTATGGAATTCCAACTGTAGAAACTTATCTCGCAACAACAGAAGCATCAGCTATTCAAATAGCAGATAAAATTGGTTATCCGGTAGTAATGAAAGTTTATTCCTACACCATTACTCATAAGTCGGATGTGAATGGAGTGCATTTAAATTTATGTTGCGCTGATGCTGTTAGAGAAGCATATCAAGCAATTCAAACATCGGTGACACAGAAAGTTGGTAGCAGCCATTTTGCTGGGGTGACAATTCAGCCAATGGTGGATTTAAAAAACAGCTATGAATTGATTTTGGGTAGTAGTATAGATGCTCAATTTGGTCCAGTTTTATTATTCGGTACGGGAGGACAACTAGTTGAGGTATTTCAAGATAGAGCATTGGGATTACCTCCACTTAATACTACCTTAGCTCGGCGAATGATGGAACAAACTCAAATTTATAAAGCATTAAAAGGAGTTAGAGGAAGAAAAGCAATTTCATTAGATAAACTAGAGCAGCTTTTAGTTCGTTTTAGTCAGTTAGTTGTCGAGCAACCTGAGATTAAGGAAATTGATATTAATCCGCTTTTAGCAAAACCAGGTATTGATAATTCCTTGATAGCATTAGATGGAAGAATTGTACTGCACGATTTAGATGCGAACATCGAAAAATTACCAAAACCCGCAATTCGTCCCTATCCGATTCAATATATTTCAACTTGGAAAATGCAAAACGGGATGGAAATTACTATACGTCCGATTCGTCCTGAAGATGAGCCATTAATAATTCAATTTCATCATGAATTATCACAGCAAAGCGTTTATTTCCGCTACTTCCATCTGATTAAAATTAGCCGACGTATTGCTCACGAACGTTTAACAAGATTGTGCTTTATAGATTATGACCGAGAAATGGCTTTAGTCGCCGATTATTATAATCCCCAAACTCAACAAAATGAAATTTTAGCCGTTGCGAGATTAAGTAAACTACACCAAACAAATCAAGCTGAGTTTGCTTTGATAGTCGCAGATAAATATCAGTGTCAAGGAATAGGAAGCGAATTACTAAAACGATTGTTGCAAATTGGGAAAGATGAGAAATTGGGCGAAATCAATGCAGAAATTTTATTAGAAAATCTGGGGATGCAGCGAGTTTGTGAAAAACTAGGATTTATTATTCAGCCTACAGATGATTGTTCTGTGGTTAAAGCTGCTATTGCTTTGTAAAAAAGTATCGTGTCATTATACTTATCAGAATAAAGCTTCCTCACAAGATTCTCAAATTTATTTTCTAGATTAATAATATACATTCCCTATAAAGCATTTACATTGGAGGTAGCAAAGATGGAATACTTTACACTAATACCATTTACAACAGATATTACATATCTAATTGTCAAACTCGCAGTACTGCTTGCGGTTCTATTAGTTTGGATGATAGTTATGACACATCCCGCTTATTAATTTTTTACGGATGTTGCAGAAGGATTTTCTATCAGTAAAACTGAAATATGATTACCAACTTTAACATTTAGATTCTACTTGAAACTAAGGTTAAAGTATTTTTATCATCTAAGCTAATCCTAAATTTATATTTAAAAAATATTCTTTGAGTAATATTAATTATTCTATTCCTAGATTATACTTAACTAATCATTATTTATTAAGGAAACAATAATTTTATAGGTAATCCCAGCGGCATATAGAAAGTAATTACTTACAATATCTTTCAGCTTTGAAACCTATTACCAATTACCAATTACCAGCCTCAACAGATATGATAAATATTTTACCGGACATTTCCTCACAAGTTCCTCATGTTATTTCTATACAACATAAGTACGGGACTAATTAACTGTGTAACATTAATCCCGTCCGCAGATTATGGTTGTAACAAAAGATAAAAAACCGGAAAATTCTTTATTCGTACAGCCAGCAAATACCCCCAAACAAAGGGGTAGTAAAAAAGTTATTTACTGGGTAGCTGGCGTAATTTTGACAACTTTTCTTGGTGCGGGTTCGGTTTATGTAATCTCCCAAATTCAAACAAGAAAACCTACACCAACTCCAACTACTACTATTGCTCCTATTACTAAAATTACAGCCTTGGGACGATTGCAACCGCAAGGTGAAGTAATTAAATTATCGGTTGCTTATGCTCAAGATAGCCGAGTAAATAAATTACTTGTTAATGAAGGAGATAGAGTAAAAGCCGGTCAAACCATTGCGATTTTGCAAGGAACCGATAAAAAGCTGATGGAATTGACCGAAGCAGAAAAGAATTTAGCAGTAGCAAGGGCTAAGTTTTCCAAAATTAAAGCAGGAGAAGCAAAACTGGCAGAAATAAACGCGCAAGAAGCGATCATTGCCAGAACACAAGCGCAATTAAAAACAGAAACAGTTGAAAAACAAGCTACTATTGCTCGTACAAAAGCACAATTACAAAACGCGGAAGCTAGCTATAGACGTTACCAAGTACTGCATCGTCAAGGAGCTATTGCAACAGCAGATTTTGACAACAAGCGCGAAGCTTTTAGAACCGCACAAGCAAATCTCGAAGCTGCTCAAGCACAATTAGAAACAACTGTTTCCACTTTGCAAAAACAAGTTCAAGCCGAAAAAGCAATGTTAGAGAAGTTGAAAGAAGTTCGTCCGGTAGATGTAAAAGTTGCACAAGCAGAGGTGGAAAAAGCTGCTGTTCTCATCAACCGTGTCAAAGCTGAGTTAGAAGACTTCTACGTTCGCTCTCCCGTAGCGGGACAAATCTTGAAAATTAACACTCGTGTCGGCGAACAAGTTAACACCAGTCAAGGGATTGTGGAATTAGGACGCACTCAACAAATGTATGCGATCGCCGAAATCTACGAAACTGATGTGAGTAAGATTCAAGTCGGTCAGCGTGCATCGATAATCAGCGAACATGGTGGATTTGCAGGTACATTACACGGAACTATTGACCATATAGGTTTGCAAATTAATAAACAAGATATTTTGGATTCCGATCCAGCAGCCGATAAAGATGCGCGAGTTGTGGAGGTTAAAGTCAAGTTAGATCCGCAAGATACGCCCAAAGTTGCCGGACTGACTAACTTGCAGGTGCGGGTTACTGTGAATCTGGAATGATTTGGAATTAAAGTAAACAAGATGTAAATTTCATGAAAAAAATCTTTATTGCATCCGCAACCAGTAGCGCCAGTCAGATGGGATTCTGGGTAGCAATTCTCACGTCGCTTTGCTCAGTGTCAGCTTTGGCGATCGCCACTACAACTGCCCCCGCACGCTCTGGACCTTTCTGCATGGTGGATTCATGTATTACATATCCCTCCCTACACTGACGCTGCTGCATTCGTTCCCATTGACTACATCTGGATGTATCCAGCATTCCTGATGATGCCAGCGTTCGTTGTTCTCATAGCTTGTATCCATTACTACGCTTCTACCGATAAAAAGATATTTAGTCTAATTGCATTATGCTTTGCCACTATCGCTACGTCTACACTCGCTACAAACTACTTTATTCAGCTTGCAGTCGTCCAGCCCAGTCTACTGAAGGGTGAAGTCGAAGGACTCTCGCTGTTCTCGCAATACAATCCGCACGGGGTCTTCATCGCTTTAGAAGATATTGGCTACCTGATGGTGGGCATAGCCTTGCTGTTTGCCGCTACTGTGTTTGACCGACCTCACAAGCTTGAGCGAGCAATAGGCTTCCTGTTCGTGACAAGTGGTGTGTTGGCAGTCGGTTCTTTAGTTGTCCTAGCTGTTTTATACCGAAGCGACCTGGAATACAGATATGAAGTTGCTGTAATTTTAATAGATTGGATCGCGTTAATTGTTTCAGCAATACTACTGAGCCTCTTCTTCAAACAAGACGGGCAGAATTTAAAGGAAGAAACCACCTAGTAGTCCTTGACTACATAAGTTATGAGGGGTGACACATTCGTAGTGCGAGCATCTTGCTCGCTGGCGCTCCCGATCGAGATGCTCGCACTACGTAAACCCCCATCAAAGTGCCAATTCTGTCACAATTTTTGTAGGTTCTTATTTTGGCAAAGGTATTGTTGAAAAGGTTTAGTAACGAAAATTCAATTTTCGTCAAGTATCGATCTAAGATTAGACCTTAATCCATCTGGCGGAACGACGACTAGATGAGACAGCCAGTCATTATTAAATTCAAAAAAAGGCGTGACATCAAACAATTCCGAACCCCGATTTGTCCAATGAACATCATGTACTTTACCATAGCTCCAGAGCCAAGTATGGTAGGCACCGTGAGATAGTCCAAAACCGAATGGAATCTCCTTCATAGCCTGTATTTTCGCATCTTCTCTTGATGTTTCTGGTTGTCTCCAGCCCTGCTCCTCCCAAAGATACTCATTGTATGGAGTAGGCTTGTAGTTGATCGCGCAGTATTTGGTATCGACTTCGTAATATGCACGAGTCCTCTTCCACGTTTGATAAGTAGATGGATGTTCGGGATCGCCATCGGCAGGATGCGGTACATCAGGATTACAATATATCGCGATCCAATCATGAAAACTCACTAGGTATTTCGCTAAATGAGTTCCATCATTAACAAGCTTCATTACCCGGTTGGCGGATTCAGAATCTCCTTGGCGCATAAATCCGCCAGAAATCGCACGGGCAGCAAATGTGATGCAATCCGTTAATAAGCTCGGATCTGTCGGTTTTGGAGGGTCTGTACTGTTGATTTGTTCATACTTAGTTCCGAACATTTTAAGGCTCCGTGGTGGAGACGAAAGATAATTCATATACTCTAACGCTTCTTTTGAATACGACATTTCTTTACCCAAAAATCGTCAGTATTTAGATTATAAAAAGCTTGTGAGGAATTTGTGAGGATGTAAATTTATTTACTTATCTTTATACTTTGAGTCGGTAATATTGCCTCCAGAATACAATACCTTCGCCAATTTACGAGGGTGAGTTGATGTACAAACTTCCGTTTCTCCGAAGCTGGGCAAAAACAATCAGTCCTAAAAATTCCTTCGGGGTTTCTCGCAAAGCTTTTTTAGCGTATTTCACATAGGATAAAGGGTTTGAGAGTCCAAACTATCTTGTCAGCTAAACGCTTATGCATGAGTGATTTTGCCAGTTTTGCCAAATTTTTGTTAGGCTCTTATTTTGGCAAAGGTATTGATGGATGATTTACTATAGCGGTTTTCAGTTGAGTGGAATACAAAAGCGGTAACATATAACGAAGGGTGTATCAATGATATTTTATGAAAGCTTACGACAAAGACCTACGCCAAAAAATTATTAACGCTTTTCATAATAAAGAAGGTTCGTATCGAAAACTTGCCAAACGCTTCCATGTAAGTCTCAGCTTTGTACAAAGATTGATAAGTCGTTATTTAGATACAGGTCGGATAGAAAGATTGCCACATAAAAGTGGTAATCCAGCCAAAATAAAGCAAGAACATTATCCGATTTTACAAAAATTGGTAGAAGAAAATAATGATGCTACTTTGGAAGAATTATGCGTAAAAATAGAGAAAGAAGCTAATGTTAAAATAAGCTGTTCGGGAATGTGGAAGACATTAGAAAAGCTCCAGTTAACTCGAAAAAAAAACCTTGCACGCCGCCGAACAGGACACAGATAGAGTCCGAAAATTAAGACAAGAGTACTTAGAGAATATACGTAAAATTGACTTACATAACTTAGTGTTTATTGACGAGTCTGGAGTAAACATAGCCATGACTAGACTGTATGCCAGGTCGGAAAAGGGTAAAAGAGCGCATGGTTCGCGTCCAGATAAACGTGGTAAAAATGTAACTATAATTGGGGCGATCGCTCTCAAAGGTATTATTGGTGCTATGAGTTTTAAAGGTGGAAATGATAAAAACGCTTTTGGAACTTATGTTAATCAAGTTTTAGTTCCCTTCTTTATGGGAAGGAGCTTGTGTCGTTATGGATAATTTTAGCTCACATAAAGTGAATGGTATTAAAGAAGCGATTGAATCAGTAGGCGCTCAGTTAATTTATTTATCACCCTACTCACCAGATTTTTCTCCGATAGAAAATTTTTGCTCAAAAATGAAAGAGTTTTTACGCTCAAAAGAGACGAGAACTTATTCCGATTTAGATAAAGCGATTACAGAAGCTTTTGAAACTGTTAGCTTAACGGATATTTTTGGTTGGTTTCAACATTGTGGTTACTGTATTCCATCCAACTGAAAACCGCTATATATACAGTAGTTTTCATCTAAGTGAGGTACACATCATGTCGTTTTAAGGCAGGGAGCAGCGGGTAAGGGAAATGTACATCTTTTAAGAAAAGGTGACACAATTGATAAAGAACAGACAAACGTAACCTTACTCCACAAATATAGAAATAAATTTATCAACTCGCTTATAGAAAAACTTTACTCCTCAGCATAAACCGTTAGCTATTTCCACAGCGAAACAAACTTTAAATCTTTACCACTAAACAAACCTCTATCGCTAAGCTTTAAATCGGGAATTACCAACAATGCCATAAACGAAAGCGTCATAAACAGTGCTGATAGTTGAGAACTTAGGTGTTTTGCCCAAGCATCCAATTGAGCATATTGAAGTTTTCAATTTTATTTCCTTGCTCTATTCATTCTTGTCTGCATAAGTTATATAAAAGAGTAAGCTGCTCACAAAATATATTCGCATCTCCTTTTTTTATGACGAAATTAATTCTTTTTTTATCGTGGTAGCGTAATCCTCCTTTGCGGATTTACTCTGCCTCTTCTGCGTTGTCCAGTAACTTTTTTTCTGCGACTTTTTCTTCCCCATGTTTTTCTTCTTATAACTCTAAAAATAAATCCACTTTCGTCCCAAAACCATACCTGCAAAGTTCTGGAGTATATGAATGTTATTCTTAAATATTCAAATAATTTTTCTTTAAATATCTTGCGCTTTTCAGGATTCTGTTTATCCTCCAGGCTATACTTTGCCCCTACAATCTGTCGGAATTAATCAAACGCATTACTAGGTTTTATAAGGCTTCTTCAGATGTGTGGATAAATCCGGGTTTCCCGTTCTCTGTTCTCTACCTCTACAAGTAATTTCACGAATCATTTAGAGTTGTCTTTGGATGAAACGACTAATTTCAGCGAAAGTCAAACTAGCATTATGATTCAACCACAAGGCGGAGTCTACGCGAATTAATATCTAGAGATTTGTTACAATTAAGATTTTTAGGAAAGATGTGACAACACATAGCAAGTTAGCAGGGAGTTAAAATCCCTAAAAGTTAAGATAAATCCCACAGTCTCACAAATTCCTCACATTTCTAGGTTTCTATGTAATTAGATAGGAACCGGGGGAATCCACCATGAAACTTCCTTTACTCACAAATTTACTGACGAAGTTTTCCCAGGAACCTTCTCTGGGTTGGTCGCAACTAAGTCATCAGAAAATTCGTTTGCTAATAGCAATGTCAGGAATTGCTTTTGCTGACATTTTAATTTTTATGATGTTGGGGTTTAAATCGATGCTATTTGATGGTTCAGTCGTGGTTCACGAACATCTAAATGCCGATTTAGTTTTAGTTAGCAAGCGGACAAAAACTTTATTAGAAACCCGAGGTTTCCCTAAAGCATATTTATATCAAGCAACTGATGTCAAAGATGTGGCTTCGAGTAGTCCTTTATACTATTCTTTTGGTGCCTGGGTCAATCCTTGGAAAAAAGAAATTGCACCAGTTGCTGTAATTGCATTTGACCCGTTTCGTCCAGTTTTCGATTTACCGGAATTAAATCAGCACTTAGAGCAGATTAAATTACCCAACGTAGTTTTGTTTGACCGCAAATCTCAACAATCAGCTGGTCATGTGGTGGAATCTTTTAATCGAGGAGAAACTATTACTACGGAATTGTCCGGTCGTAGAGTCAAGGTTGGTGGAATTTTTACCTTGGGAAGTACGATGTTCATTCGCGGTAATATTGTCACCAGCGACCAAAATTATTTACGCTTGTTTGGTTCTAACAGTATCGATAAAGTTCACGTTGGTGTTCTCAAGCTGAAACCAGGAGCAAACCGTGAAATAGTTGCCCGAAATTTGCGATCGCGATTACCCAGCGATATCAGAGTTTTGAATCGTCAAGAGTTTAAGAAATTGGAATTAGCCTTTTGGTCGAACGAACATCCTGCGGGTACAATTTTTAACTTTGGCGCAATTATGGGGTTTATTGTTGGAGTCGTAATTGTCTACCAAATCTTGTACACCGATATCAGCGACCATTTACCCGAATACGCGACCTTAAAGGCAATGGGTTATTCAGACGGTAGTTTGTTAGCTGTAGTTTTTCAACAAGGAATTATAATTGCCCTGATCGGATTTGCACCGGGATACGTAACCTCAATCGGTATGTATGCTCTCCTTGGAAATCTAACGCGGATACCCTTAGCAATGAAAGCTACTGTAGCATCGCAAGTATTAATTGCCACAGTTTTAATGTGTTTGATATCAGCGGCGATTGCCATGCGAAAACTTCGCTCTGCCGACCCTGCGGATGTATTTTAACTAGAGGAGGAGCTATGGAAGCTGTTGTCACCGTTCGCCATCTCTGCCATGCTTTTGGTAAAGGTGATTTATGTAAGCCAGTTTTAGATGATGTCAATTTAGACATTTACAGAGGTGAAATTGTCATTATGCGCGGACCATCGGGAAGCGGTAAAACCACTTTGCTGACATTGATTGGTGGTTTACGTTCAATACAGCAAGGTAGCGTTCGTATATTTGGTCGGGAATTATACGGTGCAACAAAATCGCAGTTAGTCAAAATTCGTCAGCAAATTGGATTCATTTTTCAGTCTCATAATTTACTTGAATCCCTCACAGCACAGCAAAATGTGGGAATGTCACTGCGGTTGCATGAGAATTTGTCGATTGGGGAGCGTATCGCGAGGTCGCAAGCTATATTAACATCTGTCGGTTTAGGGGAACGCATCGATTATTATCCCGAAAAGCTTTCTGGTGGGCAAAAACAAAGAATTGCTATTGCTCGTGCATTAGTGGGTGAGCCTTTACTCGTACTGGCAGATGAACCTACAGCAGCATTAGACAGTAAATCTGGTCGAGATGTGGTGAATATCATGCAAAAACTAGCTAAGCTACAAGGAAGTACTATTTTGCTAGTGACTCACGATAGCCGCATTTTAGATGTTGCCGATAGAATTTTACGGATGGAAGATGGACGGGTAACTCAAGATACATTGCTAAAAACTTGAAATTAAATCCTTCACTTTAACAGCTTCTGGTATAGCTGTTAAAAATAATAGTCAGATTCTTGCAGTCATGCAATAAGTTATAGATGACCGACAAACTATCAATGCTTTGAGTATTTCTTTAAATTTACACTAGGAGATACAACGCCGGTATCTACCTTTTTAATTAAAAACTGCCAAAGGGGTAGAAATAGAAATCAATAAAAATTTCTCAACTGCTGGTATTTATTATCAGCAGTTATCGTTTTACGGCTCACGCCGATGAAGTTGTGAAGCTCTGCGGGGGAAGATTCTCCCGCAAGACTTCACGTGAAGTCCGTAAAATTAAGGATTAAAAAATGATTTCTCCACAAGAAATAGCCAGCGAGCTAAACCAATTTTATGGTTCAGCGACTCTCTACAAACATTGGCTCGGCTTGAAATATACTGATGGTATCCAATACCTAGCACAAGAAGTAAATTGCTATTGGCTCCTAGATGCTATCGCCTCACATCAAACAAAGCAATTCTTGTCTAATCCACAACTACGAGAATTTCAAATTTGGCATTTACGAGTTCAAGAAAATTCCGGTGTTTTGATATGCGAGTGGGACACCAATCAAGAAGTTTTACGCCAAGAAATCGAATATACAGATTTTCCATTGAGCCATATCAAGCTGTATTTAGTTGAAAAAGTCTTAATGCTCAATAACGAATATTAACGCACATCACACACTTTTAGCTATCAGGAGAAAATCATGATCCAAGCGATTGGTTCAGAACAGGTATTCGTCACAAACCTCGAACAATTCATGAGTAAAGCTGACAAATTTATCAAAATTTACTACTCAGGTATCAGTGATGAAAATCATATTCGAGAAGTTATGCAAGAACTGAAAAATCTAGTATTAGACACAGACTTACAACAGTTAGAAATTGATTATCAGCACAACTGTGAAATCAAGGTATGAACAGCAGATTATCACGATTCATCTTGGTGCTGATTACCGAAACTTAACGTACTGAAACACTCCAACAGAAAGAGGGCTTACGCCCAATAGAGAAATGAAAATTTAGGAGATATCTGTCTTATGGCTACACGTAAATCCTCTACACCAAACTTTCAAGCAATCGATGATTCCGTTTTAGGTGAATATGGAGTTAGTGATTACTCAGAACGCTTATACTCAAAAGTCTACTATTCCATTCGTTCTTTATGCGGACTTCTTGCTAAAAATAGCTTCCAAGATTTCAACTGGGATGTATTTAAAGAACGTTTTGCAACTGATTTTGGAAAAGTAGAAGAAAAGCGCTATTCTCTGGAACAACTACTTGAATTTGCTAATCGTAAATTTGGCAAAACGAAAGAAGATTTAGTCGTTCTAAACGAATTATCTTGGCAGCGGAGACGAGAATATGCTGCACGAGTAAATGCAAGCGTCAATCCTCAAATGAAAGCTGAGAATTAATACTAGCACTATAAACCAAAATCAAAGGGGGATAAAGCAGATTTTATTCCCCTTTTTGCTGTCGAAATTTATTTCAAATTTATCATCGCTTCAAACACTTTTCAACTTATCAAAATTCAAAATTATTATCCGCTATTACTATGTTGAAGAATAGTTACGTCGTTTGGGAAGGGGCATCGTTGATTGATGGTTCTCCTATAGTTCTGATTTTAACAGGCTTCGTTTCTCCTAGTACAAATATTAAGACTGGAAGGATGATACAAAGCTGGATTTTACAACAAGAATTCGCTCCAACTTTCGCAGCAAAAACAGGTTTAGATGAGGGTATTTGTGGCTCTTGTAGTTTAAAGTTGAGTCAAACAGGAAGCTGCTATGTTAATCTCGCACCAACAAATAATATGTACCGAAAATATGTATCAGGTACTTATTATAAATTCAGCAAAAATGAAATCGAAGTTCTCAAACGATATCGTTATCCTATTAGAATTGGTTCCTACGGCGACCCTACAGCAGTACCATTTAATGTATGGAAACCGATTATTTTAGCATCAGGAAGTCATACGGGATACTCTCACAATTGGAAGAATTGTAAGCCAATTTGGAAACAATATTTAATGGCTTCCGTGCAAAGTTTGGCAGAAGCACGTATTGCTCAAAGTCAAGGGTGGAGAACTTTTAGAATTATCGCTCCCGATGCATCTTTGAGTGAAAATGAAATCCTTTGTCGTCATACCGAAGATGATAGGAATAGATGTGAAAATTGTATGCTTTGTGATGGCAATTCTTCAAAACAAAACATTGCTGACAGAGTGCATGGTTTGAAATGGAAAGTATCGAATTTCGTTAAATATTCCGAGTCACTATCTAATTAGTCCTTTAGGAAAGCTTGTGATTACTTATCTTCACCATCACAAGCTTTCAAAATAATTCAAAGTTTTTTTGCAAGGTAATAATAATGGCAGAAGTTTTAAGTGAACCTCAATTTCAGATATTTACTAATCCAAAAACTGGAGTTAAAACCGGAAGAATTTACTTTCCTGCACTGTTCTTAGCTGATTATCATGAAAGCATTGTTCAATGGCTCCAAAGACAAGACATTCTCTTCTGTGAAACGGACTTAAAGCAATACCCAGATGGCTCGTTTCGACTATATTTTAGGACTATTAATTCCCTTGAAACTGAATACTTGCAGCTAGTAAAACCCCTCACGGGGAGTAAACAATGAAATTCTAATAGTGGTGAATAACTAATGAAATCAAAGTATCGAAATTTTCTTAGTGATGCGAGAAATCAACAAAAAGCTATTCCTCACCCCCAACTGATAATATCTCAACCTCCGGAACCAGAAAAAATCAAGCATACTCTAACTGGCTCCCGTAAAGCGGTAATAGCTACAATTCAGGTTTTACATCAACTGGGCTATGCAAATTTACGCGATTGGACTCCGCTTTTAGCAACTTCTAATCCGGGAGAAGTAATGAGTATTTTAGTACGTTCAATTAACGTAAATTAATCTTAGTTTTGAATATAATTTCCCCCTGAAGGGGGTTTTTTCTTAAAACACTTCCTCCTCTTCTTTCTTTATTATTTCAGACTTAACTACAACATTTTCCCAATCAATTGAGTTCAAGTATTCTTCATTTTTTTCTTGCCATTCCCGCTCTAAACGCTCGTATTCTTCATTTTGTGCTTGAACAACACCATATAAAGATACATCATCACTATCTAACACACCTTCAGCAACTAAATCTCCTAAATTATCCGTATCCCAAACATTCGGTTGTAATACTACTTTTTTCGTACCATCCATAACTTTATTCTCCCGAAGAATGCTCCTGTTAGTTCATCCCCATCATAAACAAAATTTTAGCTTACAAGAACAAAAATACTACTTTAGTAATAGAAAACTTCTTCACTAAAGAACTACTATGCATCAATGCATAAAAACTAGATTTAAAGGTGAAATAATGAATTAATACGTATTAGTCATGGCAATTACCCTCTCCCACTTCTGCACAAAAACGGGTAAACCAATTATCGCTGACGGCGAACCAATCACAGAAACAATTGAACACTGTTTGTCAGAATATTTTGCTCCCCTATCTACATTTAAGTTAGGAGTAGTATATCAGGGGTTAACAACAGAAGAAGACCTCAAACAATTTACAACAGAAGGATTAACACTGCAATTTGCAGCTGATAATCGTTTCTACTTTATGGATGAAGAATTGCGAGAAAAGGTTTTTGACCAACCCCATTTCGGTGCTGCATACGGCTCAAATATGTTCACACCCTGCCAAAGCTTCTCGGAGCGGGAAAACTTACGAGTTTTAGTTGTGGATGCACAAACTGGTGAGAATGGTGGAGTAATACCAAATACTCAAGCAATCAAATTAGTTGGTGATGGTGACGGGAAGATAGATGCAGTGCTACACAAGACTTTAGGTAACGAGCAAGCAACACCGTTTCAAACCCGTTTTGGTATCAAAGAAAGACGTGCTGGGCTTGATATAAATAATGATAATAATGAAACTTGGCAGTTAGGAAAAGGTACATTTGCACCACGGGATTTAAGTCAAGTGGGGAATGGGTATGATTTGGTAATTTCTACAGAACAGCTGAAGGGGAGAACAGGGGAGGAGTGGGGGAGTGGGAGAACGGGGGAGAGGGGGAAAAATGGACAGAGGGAAACTAGTAATTCTGGGGATAAATGTTCTATTTCTTTAAAATCCCCCACTCCCCCCATCACCCCCTCCCCCACTCCTCTTAAACCTGGGGAGTATTTAATGAAAATGGGAATTGGAAATAAAACCAATGCTTATTACGGTATCACCTCTACGGGCGCTCAATTTTGGAATTCCTTTCCTAATGGGGTCGAAGGTGATGTTCTTCCTCGATTGCAGAAACGTTTGGAAGAACTCAAGGATATGGCTGATGATCCCAGAAAAATTGCTCAAGACTATATCAATTCAATTGATGCTAAGTGTAAACACCAAATACAAGCCCAGACTGAATCGGAAGATTTAATTGATTTTGAAAACTTTGATTTAGGTGATATTGAAAATTTAATTGATGATATGTTTTTGTCAAATGATTGCGAACAAAACTTGATATATCGTATTCTCAAAGCGGATTTAAAAGAACATTGTCAATTATTAGAGCATCCCAAAATCATAGACAAACTTCAAGAACACTTGAAACAACAGTATATGGATTGCGCTACGGGAAGATTTATTAAATTTGACTCAGCAATGGCACAAACTTGTCATGATTTGGCTGACAATGAAGTTTGTTATCCCAAATTCTCAGACGGTGCAGAATTGATTGTTTATCGTGGTCCCACTGCTAATTCCAACACGGTGGACGTTTACATAAATCGTCATTTACCAAACGAACCGCACGATATTGGAACCATAAAGATGTCACCCCAAGGATTAAAACATTCTTTATCCGATTGTGACGGAGATAGAATGGCGATCGCCTTATCGTCTGACTTCCCTCACACAACAGCAGAGATTAAACAGAAGCAATTCAAAGAAAACCGTTATTCTGAAATAGTTAAACCCGACAAAAAAGCATACAAGGGTTCTTTTGAGCAAATAGCGTTAGATGCAATGGAGAACAAAATTGGTATAGTTGCCAATTTATGTATGAAAGGAATTGCTCTTGAAAACGAGTGTATCTCAATTCCACCCAAGGAAGCCAAGAAATTCATTAAAGATATTTCTTGCGCTGCGGTAGAAATGTTAAAAGCCGAAAATCACCATGTTCATCTGATTCAATATCCAGAAAATCTCCGAACGCAAATAGTTGAATTAGCACAGCTATGTCAACCAGAAACGCAAAATAAAACTGAAATAAATAAATTTAAGAAACTGCCAGAAAATAATAAAAGTTTAACTAGAATTCCCGAATCAAAGATTGAAAAGGTTTTAGAAAAAATTGGTAATTTTTATCATGATGTTGTCGGAATTTTAGGAGGACAGCTACAAATAGAAGTTGATAGAGGTAAAAGTGCTAATCGCTCCGATCCAAAAATAGTTAATGCCTGTAATACTATGATTAAAACCTTTGATGTTGCTCCGTGGGTCGAAGATAGAAATAACAATGAAATTTATACTAAAAAAACGATGAATGTCAAAGGTCACTCGGCTATTGATAAAATGGCGATTCGGACTAATGAAGCATTCGCACAAAGTGCAATCGTACCGCGTTCAACCCAACAGTTTCAAACCTTTTTTAATGGAGTTGAATTTACACCCGCACAAAAACAAAAAGCAGTTAATATAAAGAAAATATACGATTCATTAATTCGTCGCGCAATTCAAATTAGTAAAGAAGTTAAACAAGCTCCGGGTTTAAAAATTGTCGCAACTAATCCTAAAGGTCTTCAAATAGAAATTGTTGGTTTATCTCAGAAAAAACATCCGAATATCTTTGATAACCGAAAACTTAATATTTCATTAATAGAAAATAAAAATCACTTCAATAAAGCTGACAATAAATGGATAGCTATAGCACCTGTACTCGACGAACGCGGAAAACCAAAATTTAAAGCTAACGGTCAACAACAGCGCAAGCACCTGGGGTATATTTCAGAAACATCTTTAGAACAGTTCCAAGGTCGTATTAAACCATTCACCGAATTCAACAATTTAACCAAAAAAATTGAACCTGGATTAACATCAAGTCAAGTTAGAGCAGCTTTCAAACAAGTAAAAGAATTCGCAACTAAAACTCGTGAAACTATTCCTGAATCAGAAAAAGAAGCAGTTGCATCTGCAATGTGGCAGATTTCTACGACGAGTAAAGATGATGCAAAATATGGATTTAACAAAACATCAGCTGCATTCGCTGTATTTGGAGAAGAAATAATTGGAAGATTAGAACAACTGCAATTTACCGAATTCGCTGTTGTGGGAACCCATAAACCCTGTAACGAACATTTAGGACGTAAATGGGTAGGAGAAAAAGTTGAATGTACTATCGAGCAAGCATCAGACCCAGCCAATCCTACACAAAATAAACGCTGGTTAGTAGCTGAAGGTAAAAAATTAGGGGTATTTCGTAGCGAATCAGCACAGTTACCTATCGGTACTTCGTTTAGTGCAGAAATCACCTCTCCACCTAGCGCATCGGTTGTTATCACAAGTACTAAAGGTAATCAATTAAAAGTGGGACAATTGAAAAAATATGAAGCAGTTCCAAGAGAATGGAATGGAGAGCAAGGCACAGTAAAAATTAAACTTTCTAATGTTGGTTCTTCCGTTAAACCCATTGCTTTAGTTGATGATAAACCTTTGGGAGTAATTGATAAAGAATCATTTAAAGTATTAAGCAAGAAATTAAATTCAAGAGGTATTCAAATCGAAGGGTTTAAGTTTGAAGGTAAACTAGAATCATCACCCGCTACTATTGCTCATATTAAAGTTGACCCCCAAACAATTCAATATCCTCAAACTTGGATTAAAGAAGAACCTTTAGTTACTGATAATAAAAAAAGTTTATTAGACGAATTAAAACCAATTCTCAATGAAATTTATCACGAGAAAGAGAATCAAGGATTAATCCATGACTCGGAAGCATCTTTAGGTATATTACCGATAAAAAACGAATATTTTGAATATTTTTCGCAAGAAAAGAATATAGATACAGAAATTTTTCAGAAACTATCTGAAGAAATTGATAAAAAATTCGGTGTTGAAAGCTTGATTGGTATCGCTAACAAGGAAAATATTGAAGAACTTTATTTTTGTGTTACTGTTCCTACAGAGATTTCAGAACACAAGACAGCAGCTAGAATAAACGATACATTAAATTTCCCTCTAGAATATGACCAGTTACAGAATAGACAAAGAACTAAATTTATCGCAATTGAGTTGAATGAATTACAAGAATTAATTAACCAAACTGAAAGTCAAACAAAACACTCAACCACGCAACCGACTGAAGTTAAAGCAGATGACGAAAAAGATATAAGCGCAGCAGTTCCTATAGAAGATAATTCAAATTCGACTCAGAAATCTACTAGAGAGCTTCCTCTAATGGTAAAACGTGAAGAATGGGAAAAACAAATGTTAAAACAGGCTCTTGCGAGTTTAAAAGAAAATCCCGCGAATGCTGGTGAGGAAATACAAACAGCTACGTTCTGTGATGGTCAATATCGAGTTATTCACCATATACCTTCAGAAATGCTGCGAATTGTTGATGAGAAGGAGAATCATCGCGGGACTTTATATAAGGCACAAAGAGGAAAACCTACTTTAGTATGCAATTTTACAGAGGATGAGAAGAAAAGTTTTGAGCATAATCCGATACAGGAGCAGAAAGGTTTGCAACAGGGGTAAAACAAAATTGGAACACACATCACTATCCCGAAGGGCTGCAACAGTTGTAGCCCACTGCCGCTCATCTCAAAGACATGGTTCTGTGCCTCCTTCATAAAAGCATGAAGGAATACTAGTTCATCAGTTCCAACACTGACGGGAACCAGCGCAACTGCTGGATTGTTTTATTATTTCCAGCTGCTTCTTGCAAAATAACTTTAGCGTGAGGTTCACCTAACTCTGTTGGCATCCACGCTGGTTCTTTGTTGGGATTCTGATATTGCAAGCCTAATTCCTTGAGTCGCTGGTTCATTTTTCTAGCGCTCAGCTTTGTACCAGTGCGATTATGATACAATTCGCTCAGTTTGGTAACACTCAGCAAGCGGTCTTCAACTGGTAGTGGTAAAAGTTTCTTTGCTTCCTCCATCGTTCCTATTAACTCTGGATGATGCTTACCAATTTCATTCGCAACCACGCCAGCAATCAGATTAGGGTGAATGCTAGCAATTGATAGCACTGTAACAGTAGCTTCCTTGATTTTTCCAATAGCAGGTGTTGAAGGTGCAATCTCAGTAATGACCTTGGCACGGACAATTTTTTCACACTCTAAAAAGTAGCGGCGAATAACTTTCCCTTGTTCGGTACCTGCCATCATTCCAAAAGATTTCAGACATTCTACTGTTATCTTGATTACTTCTTTGGGACGACCGCTCGAAGGCTGAGAGGCTTGCTGCGTAGAGTTTACACTCATTTGGGTGAAAACCTCAAAATCTAATCCCTTTTCAAAATTTCTAACCAATTTTTCTTTGGCTTGCTGCTTTTTGTTATAACTAAGCCACACCCAAGCCTCATCAAAATCAATCGGGAACTGTTCATCGGAATTGTACAGAGCCATTGCTAACTCTTGAGAAAATGTTAAATTTGTCATTACTCTGACTCCTATATAGTTATAGACCGTCTGGGGACTTGCACTCGGGCGAGGCGGATTGTTTTGTCATATACACATATAACTAAATAATGACTAATTAAATGTGTATACTTCTAATATGGAAATATGGAAGAAAAAAATAGCGGCAGGGGATACTACCCCAATACCGTCAAGGCGCTGAAAAAAGCGGCTGACAATAGAGGGAAGGTCAAGGGTAGGGTTTAATGTCACTCTTAACTTTCACACACTCGGATGATTGAGAAGTTAGGATTAGTCGAACAATCGCATGAGCGAGTAACTAACGAACCATAACTGAAAATCATGGATCAATATTTTGACAATTTCATTCATACTCTTCCCGATTGTGAGCGTATTGCCCAAAAGTACGGACTCGAACGCTGTTTAGTTGCATGTAAAGACTTTTGCGATGCCTTAGATAGCGACAGTGAAGAAATTTTTAATAGCGATGACGAATGCTTGTGGGAAATTATTCGCTTGGCTGCGGCGAAGTTTGGAGCAAGAAATTTGTATGCTGCATTCCTACATATATCAGGTAATGTGGAAGCCGCAGACCTTCATCTCCAAGCGCATCGGTTTATTGTCGAGCAGCAGATTGCTAATTGGAGTTAATATCATTTCTTCGCTGGCTAAGGGCGATTGCTGTCTTGTTATTTTTGAAGAAGGCAGTCCCCATGAAAAAATAATTGTCACCACCAATTACCATTATCTTATTATTCTTTCCCACTGCCGACTGCCGACTGCCGATTGCCGACTTAGAAATCAGAGGGTAGGGGGCAGGAGGCTTTTATGAACAATTACTAGGGGATTAAGACCTGGCACTAATTGTAAGTCACCAAAGCATGGGGTAGAAATTAGCTAACAGTTACTCCCTTCCCCAAGAAATTTTTAATCTACCAAACCGTAACGCAAAGCATGAACTGCTGCTTGAGTGCGGTCTTCTGCACCGATTTTGTTGAGAATATTGCGAACGTGGCTTTTAACCGTTCCGATTGTAATGTGCAGTTGATTAGCGATCGCCGCATTCGTATTTCCATTCACAATTAGGTCTAATATCTGTAATTCCCTACCTGTAAGGGTGTACAAGTCAAGCATCTCCTCATCTAAATCGTCATAACTTCGAGAGCCATCCCGGTTGAAACATATGGGATTTTTCTGAGCTTGCTGGAGTACAAAATGGGTAACAGCCGGGTCTATCCAGTTGTAGCCAAGGCAGGTGAGATATATCGCTTCGATTAATTTTGCAAATTTAATATCTTTCATGCAATAAGAAGTAGCACCCGCAGCAAATGCTTTCAACACAGTTTCTCTATCTGAGTGCGAAGTTAGGATTATGACTTTCACCCCTGAATGTTTTCTTTTGATTTCTCTGGTTAGTTGAATCCCATCAAAATCCGGTAAACAAATATCAACAATGGCAATTTTAGGTTTTAGGTTATTTAACAGCGTCAAACCGTGTTTTGCATTAAAAGCATCTCCAACAATTTCAATATTTTCATATTGTTCTAATGCTTTCTTGATACCAATAACTATCAGTTCTTGGTCTTCAACAACTACTGCACGAATTTTATCGATGCTTTGGAAATTGTTATCCGTGTATATTAGCGGTGAATTTGTTTCTGAATGTTTGGTTTCGGGTAAATAACGATATTCTTGTTGATGATAGTAACAGCTTAATTCTTCCATCATTTCCTCCGAAATTTATTAATTGAAACCAGCATTTTCATTTTTATTAAGGTGATTTGACCCGCAATAGACAATAATCACTTTTACGAGCAATATATTTATCTTTTGCATTATTAACTACAGCCCTTTGCTCTGGATTATTAGTACAATTTAAATTGCTCAAACTTTCAGAATTCCAAGTGACAATATTCTTTGCTAACTGACCTTGAGAACTTTTTAACCATCGTAAATTTTCTACCTGTTCAACTGTTAATAACTTCGGTTTTCCAGATGCATATCCACCAGCTAGCCATACCGGAACAGATAACCCAGTCAAAATACCAAACCCAACTGCTGCTACTATTAGTCCTATCGCTGGTAACATTACTACTAAACGGCTTCGCTCTTTCGACTCGCAATGCTTAATAAGTCGGTTTACCATCGAACGAATTTCTATTTCCTGACCACTTATAGCAGTACGCTTTGCTTTCTCCAAATGCTCGTAAATTGCTTCCGACCAACGTTTAAATAATTGGTCTAATTCTGACGGCTTATCTTCCAACAAAACTTGAAGTTGACCAGTAGAAAGCATTATCAAGAATAAAGGGTCACTTGTAGATAATCCATGTTCAACTGCTACAGCTAAAACTCTTCTTTGAAAGTCCGCATCTTTTCCTTCAAGTAATTTATTCAGATAACTTTCATTTTTAGCTTTTCGTAAACTATGAATCATAATCTATTCCTGTATTTCGGTTAATTTGGGAACCGTTATCTTGATTAACTAAATTTTCTTCTTGAACCATACTTCTCGCTCGTCGAAAATCTTCTCTATCAAACTGATGTAGAATCATCTCAATTTTAAGAGCATCAGTATCGTTTAATCCGTGAATAATATCAGCATCAAAAGTCGCAGTAAATATTGTATGACCATCTTCTGAATCTTTTAGGCTGCAACAACTTTCTTCTGCATTTATTGTGACAATTCCTAAAGGTGTGAAGACAAACTCGTCTTTCCCTTGATTCTCATATTCATCCATAATTCTTTCGGTTAAATCTATCTGAGCATGAAATAATTCCTTTTCATCTAATAGAGGAGCAGATTCTCGTTGAAAGTGATTCATAATGTCAGTTATGTTTGTACTGTTTGCTGCTGATTGTTGCTCGTTATATACAGGGATAATCTCGGTTTCTAAATCGTGTTCTAAATCAACTGATGGAGAATCATATGAATGCATAATTAAATCCTGTAATATATTCAAATTCTCTGTAGTAATGTTTAGTTTTCCTGGCATGATACCTATATCTTTTCTATTCATTCCATTTGAATTATTATCATCACTACTATTAAAACTGTCAGGGGTACTTGCTTTTTGAGATATACTTATAATATTTTCTTCGCGAAAATGCATTAATTTCCAAACATATTCCGGACTAAAAACTTGGTCAAATATTTTGTTACGAGTTGTATATTCAAAACTTGGTTCTAAATTCCGGAGGGTTGATAAACTCCATTTACCTTCACTATTAATATGTCCGTTAACTAATACATCTGCTTCTTCATGAGCAAGGTACCATTCTTCTTGAATTCCTAAATTTTTTAAGGTGTTATCATCCGTAGTAAGAATATATAGTCTTCCCATATATTTCTCTTCATCAGTAGTGATTACATCGCAGTTAAAAGCTTCATCTGTCTCGTATAAAATTTGAAGGTCGTAATTCATATTACTTGCCTCATGTATGGGTAATTTTTATTGAGATAGGAGGGTCTAAAACCCCACCGTCAATTGGCGTGCTAGTAATTGGTTGGGGTCTAAAACCCGATTCAATTACCTCTCCCTCACTCCCGAGATGGAGCCTTAAAAAATGGGCAGGCTTTAAAACAAATTAACTCGTGATGTGTTCGGCATCTCTCTACAATAAGCCTGCCCATTTTTTTACGGAAATTGTAACCCCTCACTCTCTCACTCCCTCACTCTTTATTTGCCTTCTGCCTTATTTTCCACATTTGTGTAGTTTCAATTGCTTGATTTGATTCACTTAAAAAAGTAGATAATCTTTGCTGTGACATGATAGGCATTGTTTCTTCGATTTCTTTTGCATCAAACCGAAACTTATTAGAGTCGATAAAATATCTATCTCCCGGATACAGAAGCGGAAATTCAATTATTTTCAAAGTCTTTTCACGCTTTTTACATAAATCTTTGAACTCAGAATTATCCTTTAAAAAACTCCAATCATCTGTTTTGCCTAAATTCTTGACAAACACATGAAGCATTTTGTCTTTGTACAATTTTATGGATTGTTTGAATAAATCTATAGATTCAAAACCACCATCACAGACAAACCACTTACAAATATCTACACCGTATTTATCTGCTACTTCTAGTAAACGTCCGTTTTTTATCCAATTATTAACTTTTGGAAATACATTCGCGGGGAGATTGACAATTACTGGTTTTTCCCTCGCTAATTCAAAAATTATGTCAGCCTTATCCCCTTTGTTTACAGCTTCACTAAATTCAGCGTCAACGGCATAATCATAGAAGCGCTTAACATCTTGATTCGTTATATCTGCATCCACCAAAGTATGTTCCAGTTTATTGTCAATTGCATACTGAACCATAACGCGGGTAAACAGCGACTTCCCAACTCCTCCCTTTTCACCATCAACTAAATGTATTCTTGCCATAATTTAATAACCTGTATTAATCAAATGTTTCGCTATCAGTTGTCATTCCTGCTAAATTCCATGCTTGTAGGTTAGAATCAGATGATTCTTCATTTCGGTCTGGTGGTGGAAATTGAGTACTCGAATTTAATGACTTTTCATGTTGAGTTTTTCTTGTCTCTAATCTTCCAAATACGGTACATAAAACATCTGTAACTGCGTGTTCGTCTACTTTTATCGCAATGCTGACGTACTGAAGATGATTGGCGATCGCCTTTACCGAATCCAAAAATATTAATTCCAAAGTTTCGCGAGAATAACTACCTGCACTGTACAGTGCTAAAGCCATATAGTATGCATTTAGAGCAGTCATTATCATTACGGTTTTATTTTGAAATGGATGCAAGCTTTCATTCTGGATGTAGCTAAGCATTTTTGCTCTGTCTGAATCAAAAGCTGTTTGATACCGCCATGTGAAATCTTTCTTTTTGTTCATATTCTCGGGGTTGGGGAGGAGGGAGGGAGTGAGAGAGTAAGGGAGGGAGTGAAGGAATAATTGCCAGTATAATAGTACTATATTCCTCGATTAAGCAATTGATTTAAATGGTAAGACAATCAATACGTTCTCATAAAGATTTAGAAGTTTATCGGACAGCATTATGTTAGTAAACATCATAAATAACTCCGAAAAATGGATTATAGCTAAGAAGAATTAATCAATTTCTTTATCCCTCACTCTCTCCCTCTCTCACTCCCTCCCTCTTCCTCTCCCCCACTCTCCCACTCCTCCCCTCTCTCATCACCGCTTTAACTTTAATACCGTGATAGACCGAAAGCGCCCATACATCAGCTAAACGATTTCCCAACCATTGCTCGTTTAAAGTTTGTGGGATTTTCACATCACCATGCCAGACTATAGGTATTGTCGGGAAAACTGCGTCTAACTCTTCTCGCAAATAATCAGCCGTACCACCACAGATAATTAATTCATCCAATTCATTGTTGGAAGGCAGTACCTCTTTTAACCAATTCACAAGCGCAATCGCATATTCCGCTCTAGAAGAATTTACAACAGATATAATCTTTTCAATTTCAGCATCCTTTATATTACCAGAACTACATAGATGGTAAAAATGTTGTGTTTTCGGTTCATTACCAGCAGCGATAATCGCTTCAATTAACTCTCCAGCTTCTAGCCCCGATGTACCTTCGATAACTTTTTCTACCATCTTCGCCATACCAAATTTCGCAGTTTTACCCCGATTCAAAATACCGCGTCGAGATATGATTGCAGAGGCATTACGATATCCCAGCATTACCAAACCAATAACTTTGCGTCTTATTGCTTCACCCGTATTTTTGCAATACATGGCATAAATTCCACCACCTTCAGGAAAACACTCGTAACCGATTAAGTTGGCATTTACCTTTCCTGTTGGTGTTTCAAATTCTGCTAAAGCTTCCTTGAGCATAGGTTTAAGTAATGCCGAATCTTCAAATTCCCCTGGTGGTAAAAGCAATGCTAATGAAATGTCAAAGGATTCAGGTAACTTAAATTTCTGTTTTATCACCCACACCGCAGCTAGGGCTTTAAATAAGGCGAGTTCATATTTACGAGGTTTTAGTCTTTGTGTCGCACCGTAGGCACTTCTTGCTAAATAACCAATTGCTCGATAATCTTCACCTATTCCAACCCAAGCTGCGTTTTCGGGATAAGCATTATTTAAATTACGAGTCTGAAAAACCAGAGAGTCATAGTTCGCCTTGATTACACTCGGCTCCATCCATATTGCTTTCGGTTTACCACCACGAATCTGTACTATTACTTTGGTACCGCTTCCACCAAAATCTATTGATATAGTAACTAACGGGTATGCTTGTTTGTTTAATCTGCCCATAAGTTATCGCGCTCCTTGGTGCATCTCTATTAAAGTAGCAAATAACAATATTTCTCAAGTTATAACTAAAGTAGTTATTTGTTCTATCACTATTGATGTAAAGTTTAAGTTTTGGTATTTGGTAGGGTAAAAGTGTCTGCTATCAAGCTATTTGACAAGTATTTCCTTCTTCATCACTACTATCCCACGGCGGTGCAGTTTCTCTTTTTCTGACTGCTGGCTGGGGGAGCAAGCAGTGGTGTTATACGTATTTATTATCAATTAGAATATTTTAGGAAGTAATTCTTCCCTAATTCAGATAATTCACTAAAAAACAATTCCTTCATCATAATGTCACCGAAATACAAAAAACATACAGTTCGATTTGAAATGGTGCTGACAAAGGAGCAGAATGACCATTGGCAAGCACTAGCTAAATCTTGCGGTATCAGCAAAGCAGAATTGATTAGACGTAGAATGTCTGGATGTCGCATAAAAAGTATCCCCGAAGTAAATTGGAAATGTTACTGGCAACTATCGAAAATTAGTAAAGATATTAGTCAAATAGCTTCTTCCCAAAATACTGCTATCGCAAACGGTTTAATTCCATCACCTGTTGAATCTATTCCTTTTGAAGATTTACTCAAAGAGATTTCTTCCTTACGTTTGTGTTTGGTTTTGGAAAACAATGATGAAATAGATGATGAACTAGAACAAAGCAATGATTGGCAAGATTAAAAAAGGTAAAAGCTTTGCAGGATTAACTAAATATATTCTTGAGAAGGAAGGAGCAGAATTAATTTGTACAAATCTTGCAGGAGAGACACCACAAGAATTTTATAGACAACTAGCAGCTACAAAACAACTAAATTGTAAAGTGCGATCGCCAGTTAGTCACATTAGTATTAGCTTCCCATGGAACGAAAAACCGATTGATGAAGAATTGGAAGAAATTGCAGAAGAAACACTCAAAGGTATGGGGTTTGAGAAAAACCTCTATTTTGCTGCATCCCACAATGACTGTAATCATTTCCACCTCCATATTGCTGCAAGTCGTATCAATATAGATGGTGAATGCGTATCTGACTGGTATGATAAACGACGCTTAGAAAAGGTTTTGAGAAATTTAGAATCCCGTTTCAATTTGACCTCCGTACCGAATTCATGGGAAGTAAACCGCACAGCACCGTCTACCGGACAAAAGCGACGGATGTTTAGAGAAAATCAAGAATTTGAATTAGGATTGCGCTCGGAACCAGCAGACAAGAGCGCAGTTGAAAAAATTCAAGATGTAATAGAAGATGCTATTCAACCAGGAATGAGGTTTGCACAATTTATTGAACGGTTGAAAGTGAATGGTGTAGAAACATCGTTGAAGTTGAGTAGTGAAGGCATGGTTCAAGGTATTTCATATTCTATAGATGGTGTTGCATTTGCTGGAAGTAAGTTAGGTAGAAATAAACAAGCTTGTACTCTCAAAGGGTTAGCAATGCGAGGTATTAAATTTGATTTAGAACATGATGAAAATGAATTAACCAGATACATTGGTGAAGATGACAAAGAACAAGATGATGTTGCATTAGAAGCCAAAATTAATAAGACTATACGTTCCAAAAATTCCCAAATAGAATTTGATTGAAAAAAAAAGGTATCTAAGGTGAAAACCATAGTGATTAAACTATGTATTTAGCGAAGACGGAATCTTTAAGTAGCTTAGATTTGGAAACAGTCGTATTAACAATTTATTCTTAACACCCTTAATATTTCTTTTACAGGTGCTTTTTCTACCTCCATCCGCTGTACCTTAGATAAAGTTCCCTTGGAAATGTACCTTGATGACTTAATTAGGCGATCGCCCATTACCCAAATTTCGTACTGATAATATGCCTCACAATATTCTTTACCTTTCTTGGTAACAGTGCGGTAATAAATGCAGCCGCTCCCATCACCCTTATGTCGGCGCGTTTTTCTAGAGGATATATTTTCATCTGACTTATCTAAGGGGAATTCTTCATCTTCATATAGTTTCCTAGAGGATATTTTATCTGCTGAGTTATCCTCTAGGAACTTTTCGCTATCACCTGTTTTCCTAGAGGATATATTTTCATCTGACTTATCTAAGGGGAATTCTTCATCTTCATATAGTTTCCTAGAGGATATTTTATCTGCTGAGTTATCCTCTAGGAACTTTTCGCTATCACCTGTTTTCCTAGAGGATATATTTTCATCTGACTTATCTAAGGGGAATTCTTCATCTTCACATACTTTCCTAGAGGATATTTTATCTGCTGGCTTATCTAAGAGGAACTTTTCGCTATCACCTGTTTTCCTAGAGGATATATTTTCATCTGACTTATCTAAGGGGAATTCTTCATCTTCACATACTTTCCTAGAGGATATTTTATCTGCTGGCTTATCTAAGAGGAACTTTTCGCTATCACCTGTTTTCCTAGAGGATATATTTTCATCTGACTTATCTAAGGGGAATTCTTCATCTTCACATACTTTCCTAGAGGATATATTCTCATCTGACTTATCTAAGAGGAATTCTTCATCTTCACACACTTTCCTAGAGGATATTTTATCTGCTGGCTTATCTAAGAGGAACTTTTCGCTATCACTCGTTTTCCTAGAGGATATATTCTCATCTGACTTATCTAAGGGGAATTCTTCATCTTCACGTACTTTCCTAGAGGATATCTTATCTGTTAGCTTATCCTCTAGGAAATGGCTTGGTAAAGACACAAAACCATGCGGTTCAAACACCTCCCTAAACCGCTCGCTTCTTAACCCCCAGTAAACCAACACATGAGATTGCCGTGCTGAGTTTCTAGGTTGATAATCTTCACTTAAAAATTTAATCCGTCCCGTCCAGAAACAAACGGGTTGAGATTTCAATACTGGAGACAACCATTTAGTGTCTGTGGCAGCCGGGACAAGTGCAATAGCTTCGGTAACTCGTTTCGATTTAATTTCAGCTTGCAGTTTCTCCATCCATACACCTGGTTGGGAGTAAGGTGGGTTCATGAATACACGTCCTTCCCATTCTTTAATCAATCCGTCATCGTCCTTTGTGTAATGTCGTTTGCAAGAGATGTGTTTACCATCATCCGCACAAGGGTCTAGGTCTATTTCTCCAAGCACCTGGACTACTAGTTCAACTATATAGGGCGGTGTGTACCAGCGGTCGGAAGATTTTTTCTCGCGTCTCACCTTTGAGCAGTGCAAGGAAGTATGTTGAGGTATTTCTTCTCTTTCTTGTAAAACTTCCACAACTGTGGAAACTTCATTTTTGAACTCAGGAATGTCATCGGGTTCGTCCCAGGTCGGGTCATATCTAACACCATTCCAATCGCCTGTATAGCTTTGTTTTTTGGGTTGCTCATATTGTTCTACATCAAAAAGCATCGCCATTTTTTGTATCCTCAAGTCAAATTTTTAAAACAAGTAAATTGTGCGTCAAATAGCAGTTTTATAGTTCCTGTTGGTCCACCCCTATTTTTGGCAATAATTACTTCTGCAATACCTCTATCAACCGTATCGGGGTGATAATATTCATCACGGTAAAGGAGTAATACTAAATCCGAATCTTCTTCAATTCTTCCAGATTCTCTCAAGTCTGACATTATAGGACGTTTAATATTTCGACTTTCTACACCGCGATTTAACTGTGACAATATGACAACAGTAGTGTTACATTCGCGTGCTAATTGTTTTAAACCTCGGGTAATTTTTCCTATTTGAAAAGCAAGATTATAATTATCACCATCCGTTCCTTCCATTAATTGCAAATAGTCAATTCCAACCATACCAATGCGACTGTATTTAGCAATAAGTTGTTTAACTTTTGAACGAATCAAATTAACAGTTAATACAGGCGAATCGTCAATGTAAATAGGCAGTTCGCTTAATTTACTAATTGATTTCGCTAAAGGATGCCATTGAGATTTACTAATAGAACCGTTTTGCAGATGAATTGATTCGATAGAAACATCTTGAGATAAAAATCTATCACCCCATTCTTCCTTACCCATCTCAAGGCTAAAAATTACGGTTGGCAGTGATTCTAGCGATGAAATGTTAAAAGCTAAATTGCCTAAAAATGATGATTTCCCCATTGCCGGACGACCAGCGATTGTTATAAGTTTTTCTGGTTTAAATCCCCCTAGCATGGCATTCAGGTGACAAAATCCAGTTGTTATCCCAGATGACCTTGTACCCATATTTCTTTCTTCAATACGTTCAAAGGCATCCATCAGGATAGACGATAATGAGGTTGGCTCTGATTGTGACGCGATAGCGCTGTTATTTACCTCTAAAACCTTTGTAAATGCTGTTTCTAACTGTTTACCCATTTCTTGAGTTTGGTCGTGCGCCAGCTCGAAAATTTCGCCGCTTACATGAATCAATTGCCTTCGGTAGTATTTATCCATCACCAATTGCGCTAAGGCATCGATGTTAACTGCGGATACAGTCCGGTCTACAAGCGAAGCTAATTTATTCCTACCACCAATTTTTGAAAGTTGATTATGGTCAGATAGCCAATTAATAACTGCGAGTAAATCCGTGGGATTGCCTTTGTCATGAAGTTCTAGGGCAGCGATATAAATATCGCGATGGGCGCTTATGTAAAAAGCTTTTGCAACAAGAATGTCTTTGACTCTAGCAATCGCGGAAGGGTCAAGCAATATGCCACCCAAAATCGCTTCCTCTGCTTCGATATTTTGGGGAAGTAGCTTGTTATTAAAGCCAAAACTGAAATTTTCATTCATAATCCTTCTGCTCCAGTATTGGACTATTTGCTAAAAGTTCGCGGACATCTGCACGGGTTGATTTCGCCCAATTGAACCAGCATTTGTAAAAATCGTCTTTGAAAAATAGCTGTAAATTTTTATCATCGCCGAGCTTTATTGCTCCTTCCACAACAACTTGCAGTTGTCTATACCACATTTTGTGCTGCGATTCGCTGTAAGCCTCGAAGTTATATTTACAATTTTGCTTCTTCGTGTCCAACCATTGGCAATGTAAATCTTCAAAGTTGGCTTCAATCCACTTGATAGTTAGTTGCGGAGGTTTTGGTAATGAGGCAGCTTTCTTTTTTGAAAATTCCAAAAAATTTTCTCTCTCGCCTTCTGAGAGAGTCTGTATAAAGTCTGAATAAGTCTGAGGGGATTTAGAGCCATTGCTAGGCAAGGGTTCTGGCTCTCGATTTGGACAATTCTGTCCATTTTTTGACAAATCTGTCACAACTTGGACAATTCTGTCATCATTTGGACAGGATTGTCCAGAGTCGGACAAATCTGTCATTTTATTTTTTTCAGAGGATTTATTTATTCTTTTCTGTTGACAAAGCTCTTTCGCTTTTTTACCAGCTAAATTTTGACCGCGAACTAAAATAGGTTCCCAAACATAAAGCTCTAATTCTTCCAAACGCGAAAGAGAGCGTTTGATTTGTCGCGAGCTTATTCCTATAGCTTCAGCTATTTCTGGAATTTTCGGTAATTCAATCATCTTGTCTCCAAAAGGGTCTATCATTTGTAAATAAGACCATAAAGCCCAATCAGCAGCAGTCAATTTTCCACGAATAGCTTTGATAGCCATTGAATTAGGTGTTTGATAGAAACCGTTTGTTTCCACACTCTTGTGAATGCCATCTGAGATAGCATTTGTCTGTGTTTGAAGTACCATATAGCTAGATTTGCTTAGTTTACTTGAAGCCAGAAGTCAAAAAATTTCATCAAAATCCTCCCTCCCTCTCTCCCTCTCTCACTCCCTCCCTCCTCTTCCCCTCCCCCACTCCTCTCTAACTGACTTCGGATTCAGTTAAATATTCGTCCAAATATTTTTGACCTATTTTGGTAAGTGGATTCCCCTCACCAGATTCGTTTAGAGATTTCCAAAAAGCCATGACGATTGAAATGGAAATCATATCTGTCACCGAGCGATTGGGCATTTGAACTCGAACTGGCTCAACTCCCATCTTCCGCATAAATTGACGAGCCGTGTAAGATGGTTTTTTAACAGAAACTGCCATTTGTCGAGTTGTAATAGCAGTCTCCCCAGTCGCTAATTTATAAGCAATGACTCTAAATAATTTGTGCTTTATTTTGATGCGCTCAATAGCTACTAAAAAATCCCCATCTTGAAGATATTTTTTAGAGAATAGTTGACTCGAATTTGTCATTTTTATTCACGCGAATATTCCACCATAGGTCTTAGTGATGGAAAAACCCGCCCTCCATATAATGGTTTCAACAATAGTGGCAATTTAATATATTGCCACCACTATATACCTTGACCTCAATTAGTTATAAACACAAAGCGGATTTAGGAGAGAAATATCGAACTTTTATCTAGACAAACTTCGTGATTAACTGATAATTATCGATGCACTTTGATGAATAAATAATTCTTATTTCTTAAGAAAATTTTACGTTTCGACGAAACTCTAATCTGTCCGGAATTCGATGTTCTTACCCATCATAAGTGATACAAAAAAATACGACAAAAATTAATCAATCAAATTATTTTAAAATTGTGTAGTCTAATCGTTTTTATTGATACAAAGAAAATACTAATCGGATGTATTATTTGATATACAAACTATATTAAAAATATTCAAATTCTATACAGGTAGAAAAATCGGGAGGAGCCACTACTATAAGTCGTTAAATCTGTGACAAAACAAGAGTAATCAAGAGATAAGTCATTTGCTATGTGGATTTTTTCTTTAACTAGATAAAAACAAGGTATATACTGAGAATAATTTCTTACAAGAGAAAACTTTGTAACTATGCTTATATAATTTTGGATTCAAGAGAATAGTAATACAAAATACTTCGGTGACAGTTTAGAAAGTTGCACAATAGTTATAAATACTGTGATAATAAGTCAATATTTAGCTTTTTAATGCTTTTTTGGCGATATCAAGTATCTAGCTAACTGCTATATATTAACTGTATTCGACTTCTCAATGACAAAAATATAGTTTTATTAAGAAGGCAGTCCCCATGAAAAAATAATTGTTACCACCAGTTACCTAAGTCTTAATTATTTTTTCCCACTGCCGACTGCCGACTGCCAACTGCCTTCTTCATGTCTCTACCAAACCTCATTACTATGAGGGCTAATTAATTCTATTTCTTTGCTATCTACTTGATTGAGTGTAGATACTGAATGTTCCCCAGTAGTTAAAAGTTGCTGTGCAATTCGCTCTCTCAAATCTATAGCTTCATCTAATTGATTAACATCACCAATCGGGGAGCGCACAAGTAATCTTGGATAAATTTGCTCCGACCAAAGTTGCTCGCTTCTATTTATTCGCTCTATATCTGCAAAAGGAATGGGGATAGTTAAAGGATAGGGAATTGAACCTTCTGCTCCGGATGTATAACCAGGATTGGTAATCACGCATTTTCCTTGCGGGAAGCGCATAATTTCATCTGGAGTGAGAATTGGCATTGTTTGCAAATTATCCGTCCAAGTTACCGTTCGTCCTTCCTTGGAATCACTGATAGATTTATTTTTGACAATGAATTCTTTGTGTCCAAAGGACTGAGAAAACTTATCCGCAGTTGAGTAATTTGCTGGGTTGTAGAGAACTTTAGTACTGCAAGCGCTAGTTATAGCAGCTGCTAAATTTTCACCATATGTATTAGCTAGTTGTTCTAAAGATTGAACACCCAGAACAAAACAAGCTCCGTTACTTCTGTACTCGTTAATCCATTGGGGTAATGCTTTGAGGTAGAGCGATGGTAATTCGTCGATAAATATTCCCAGTGGATCTTTTCTGGGAGTACATAAATTGCTGACAATTGTCATATGAAGTGCAGCTGCAAGCAATGGTCCGACCACATCACGTCTGGGGTCATCTAATTTAAAAATCAGGATTTGTTTTCCTGATAATTTGGTAGAAATTGTACTTTTACCAATGAAAGAAGAAAGAAGCGACCTTTGGATAAAAGCAGAAAATATTCCCACTGTGGTTGTGTCAATGCTTGCGATAGTTTTCTCGCTATCCTTTGCTTTTAGATATTGTTGAAACGAAGCAGCAACCCAACGAGAAACTGTGCCTGCTTGTACTGCTGCGTGTAATTTGTTGATAAAATCATCAACTGACTGGATGCAGTAAACGGTTGCTAAATCCGGACAATCGCTACCCTTTGCCAACTGAATTAGTGCTTTAGCTAATAAATCAGCAGCTTTTGAGAAAAACTCATCACCTTTACCGCTACCACCAGCATTTGCATTTATTACCTGAGCAATTTGTCCTGCACTCACCGAGTCTTCCTGATTCTCCATAAAATCGAGCGGGTTGATTACTTCGCTGTACGGTTCACCAGGAGCAAATATTCGCACATCGTAACCATAGCGTGCTGCAAGTGGTGCGAGTAATTTCATTTGGTCGCCTTTCTTGTCATAGACAATTAGGGGAAAACCTTGCATCATACAACTTTCTGCCATACGGTCAATAGTGCCGAAAGTTTTACCAGAACCAGGAGCGCCAAGAACAAGAGTAGAACGTTCCGCATGGGGAATCCAAACGGTTGGTGATGCTCCAAGGAAAGTTTGAAGTGATGCACCAAATTTTCTAAATCTACCAGAGAACCAATAGCGAGGTGAACCACACCAAAAAGTTACCTTATTGTGATTGCGTTCTTCAATTTGTTTAAGAGCGAGGTTTGTTGCAGCTAGTTTTTCTCCTCTTCCTACTACTCTTCCCGTAGAAATCTTACCTTTTTTACCACTAGAAAATTGACTTAATATGAATAAGAATACTAAAATTCCTATCATTGCTAAACCTTCGGGATTAGCGAAAGTCTTGAAAAGTCCATTTATATCAAGACTTGACTTTATCCCATTTGGTTTTTGTTCAATGACAGTTTTACTAGTACTATTCTCAGACAATAATATATATTTATTCATATCTGAATATTTTTTATGCTTAAAAATAATTGTTAAAGCCTATATATCAATAAGGTTACGATTAATAAGATAATTCCAAAACTAAGATTAAAATAAATGAGAAAGCGTACACTTTTTGTTAAAAAACTACTACTCATATCCTGTTTTAAGATTAACTATAAAAATTTCTCACTCCCTCACTCCCTCACTCCCTCACTCCTTACCTTCAGTCTCCAATAAAAATAGGTGCATTAACTTCATAAGTAAAAAACGGAACTGGACCAATAAAATATGGTGTAGCTCCACAGACATTTTTGAAGCGAAAGAATAGGGCTGTGTTAACAGTATCAGTCGTCTCATATGGCTCCATAACTACTACTTTAAAAGCGCTTCCATAAGGTAATCTTCCAGTGGGTTCCTTGCCTCCATTTACTGATTTTAAACAACCCCAACCACCTTCCACTTTTTGATATTTTCCGCTAATCCAAGAGCGTCCTTCAAATTTACCTCTAATATTACGTCCTGAATTTTCTAAATCATCAAGTTCAATATGCGGACAATCTTCACCTTCACATGGCACAGAAAAACCTGCAACATCAGAACCAGATACCGTGCGTTGACGACGTTTTTCAGCACGACCCCAGATAAAATCTATTCTGGCAACTTTATTACCTGCTTCTTTTAAAGGAAGAGGGAAAGAAGCTAAAGGTACAGCGTTTAATTGGGGAACGTCTTTAATTAAAGTATTTTCCCAACCTTTGAAATTAGATAACTCTACTGCATCAAGGTTCGGGATATCAGAAATTGTGTATGTTGATAAATCTATTTGGTTGAGTTTTAGCTCTCCTAAAGTCGGATTTTGGGATACAAGATTTGATAGAGTTGTGTTGGTATTAGTTTGATGAGATTCTGTTTTTAAGAGCGCAGTTATGGGTGGAATTTCCTCTATATTAGTTTGTCCTAAGTTTGGTACTACTTCTGCTAAATTTTCTATTGTTTGTTCTCCTAATAATGGAAAATCTTCTAAGTTAGAAGTGTTTAAATTGGAATCATTGGAAACACTTGTAATATTACTAAGGCTAAATAATTGTGGTTTCAATGTTTCATCAATATCTCCTAAAGTTAAATATCTATCAGGAGTATCCCCTGCATTCCATTCACGAGATAATCCGTTCGCTTTTATTGAACCACTTTCTTGTATTGGTGGCATATTGTTAAATGAAATTCTTTGCCAGTCAGGTAGTAATACCTGCTTACCTCCCTCTGAAGAAATCATACGGGTAGGTAAATTAGTTTGGCTTTGTGCAAAAGTTGAACTTGAGTAGATACTAATGGAAGCGGCGAGAATAGAAATAGCTTTCAAAGTGATAAATTGAGCAATTTTCATTCATCTGTGTTGATATATTATTTATTATTTTTAGTCAATTTCCTGAATAAAAGTGATTTACTATTGACGTAAATATGTTTATCACAATAGTGATACTGTTAATAATATATATTGTGATTAATGAAGAGAATGTCCCTGTAATAAAATCATTTTTAACTACAAGTAACTTAAGAAACTAAAAGTAGGCTAAAAATTTTAGGCGTTGCTAAGTACATTATTACTAACACAGAAAACAAAACGTTGTAGACTAATAACATTGATAATGTAACCAGTAAAAAGTGCATGACTGCCGACCCGCTTTTCTACGAAGTATTCAAGGAAATACCTGAATTATTCTTTGAATTAATTGGTCAACCAGAGAAAGACCCAAGCGTCTATAAATTCAGCGCCCCAGAAATCAAACAAAGGGGCTTTCGTTTAGATGGTTTACTTTTAACTCCCGAAAATCACCCTTCGGAAGCAATTTATTTTTTAGAGGCTCATTCCTACAAAGATGATAATTTTTACAATCAACTTGCTGCTGAAATTATTCTTTATTTAACGAGCGTACCAACCTCCAAATGAAGAATGGTATGCCATAGTTATCTATGATGCAAAAAGTAGTGAAGGTAATTTCCCTGGCTACTTAAATTTCTTATTACCGCATCTGCGTCGTTTTTATCTTGATGAATTAGCAAAAACTTCAGAAACATCGCTGTCGGTGGGAGTTATGCGCTTAATAGTCGAGAATAAAAGCCAAGAAAAAACTGGTGAATTTGCAAGACAGTTGATGAGTCAAGCTCGACAAGAGCTAACCGATGCCACTTTGGAGGAAAAAGTCTTAGAATTTATAAAGGCAGTGGTGATTGACAAATTTTCAAGTTTGAGCGTGGAGGAAATAGAGACTATGTTGAACTTAGATTCTTTGAAGAAAAGTAAAGTTTATCAAGAAGGAGTAGAGGAAGGAATTCTCAAAAATAAGCTGGAGACAATTCCTAAACTAATTAAGCTAGGTTTAAGTATTGAACAAATTGCAGAATCTCTCGATTTAGATGTAGAAACGGTAAGAGAAAATACTCAATAGTAAAACTAGCTTGCTTGCAACAAGTGGATGCTGAACTTAAAAGTATTCCACTTGATACTTTTCAACTGCCAAATAAAACCTCCGGTTCTTTAGCCCACCTACTTGTATCTGGTGATGCAGCCGGACGAGCGTAAGCAGCTTTATTACGAATCTCCACAATTTTATCTTCTTCCCGAATCATGCTGGGAGTAAATTGCGATCGCGTTTCTAAAAAATCCCTTACGCTTACATTTAAAGGTTGTTTTGCAAGTTCAGAAGTAAGAAACTTTTGAGTATTTCGATAAAATACTTCCTCAGCCGTTTTTCTCACCATCAGCGCGATTTCTGCCGGAGTAAGTAGCTTCGTCTCTCTTATCAAGCGTAACCAATCTTTTTCGCAAAAATCCAGACCTGGAAAGTATTTAGCTAAATGCAATTTGAATATCTCATACCTTGCTCCAGCATGGGGTAGGTCTACGAAAATAATCTCATCAAAACGGCGTATCAATTCCGGAGGTAGAAACTCTAATCTATTAACGGTAGCCATAACTAACACTTGTGATGTTCTCTCTTGCATCCAAGTAAGCAGTTTCCCCGCTAATTGACGCGATACACCACCGTCCGAATCGGAATCGAAGCCAGCGAATCCCTTCTCGAAGTCATCAAAGTAGAGGACTAAACCATGTTCTCCATTCGCATCACAAAATTGTAAAAACTCTCGTAAATTCTTCCTTGATTCGTATGCAGTAGCGCCCCGTAACCCAGCCCAATCAGCAGCAACCATTGGGACACCCATTTTCTTCGCTGCCAATTTCGCACTTAAAGATTTACCCGTTCCTGGTGGTCCCCAAAGAATCATACCTTTTGGGAAGCTAAGGTTATGTTGTTGTGCTTCTGGTTTAAGTAGTACCGCAGCACGTTCTAAAATTTCTGACAATAAGTCTAAGCCAGCAGCGTTCGGTACATCTGGTTCGCTTATAAACTCCACACCCTGACCTTTTAGCTTGCTCTTCTTATAATCCAATACTCCATCAATTAATTCTTCTAAGGTATTAGTAAATCTAGATAAACGTTTCAGTAACATTTCTAATTCACCAAGCGGTAAACCCAAACAAGTACGGACTAAAGTTTCAGATTTAATATTATTTGTAGAAAATTTTGTATCACAAAAGTTTTGAACAAGGGTTTTAATATCTGATGGACTAGGTAACGGATTGATTAATGTTGGAATTAAAGGTGCTAAAGAGTGAGGAAGTTCAACATAGCTTTCCATACATATGAGAAATTTTGGAACAGAATTTGCAGCTAAGTCATAAACTAAATTACTTAGCATCATCTCTGTTTGCCCAGACAATTTACCAATTTTAGTATCAGGTGAAATTACACCTTCAAAAACAAATATTCCTGGTATATCAGGATTTTGTAATAACCAATTTAATCCTGAAATACATTTGTGCTGAGTAGATATAAGTTGTCGATTATTCTTGAACAGATGTAAATTAGAATAGCCCTCATTCCAAAAATACAATGGTAAACAAATATTTTGGGCTAATTCATGAATAAACTCTAGTATTTTAAATCTTTCAGTAATAGGGCTTTCTATTGCAACAACAGTTTGTTTGCTGTCAAATAGTAATGGTAAATTATTTAAATTCATCATTATTTAGTGCCTTCATAATATTCTTGTATCAATTTCCCTCACTCTCTCCCTCTCTCACTCCCTCACTCCTCTTTCACGGTAAATAAGTTCTTCGGTAATTAACACTAGCCCACTTCTTCGCTTGCTTAATAGTCCACATGGGTTCGGGTGGTAATGATGGTACATTATTTAACTGATTCAAGAAAGTAAAATCACCTGAAACTCTAGCAATAACTTGAGCTATCACTTTGCAACAACCATAAGGATATTTAACAGCTTGCTTTTCACTAAAGCGAATAACCACCCAATTATTGTTATTAAAAAATTTATTTCTAATATTATCTTTTCTTTGGTCAATACAATGATGTGGTTCTTTAGTATTACCTACATAAGGTTCGTCAATTTCTATATCGATGCTTAAACCGCTTGTATGTACTATTAAGAAATCTGCTGAGTAAGGATGGCGAAATTTTGGATTATGAAATGCTACTCCTTGAACGATATTTGGAAAGAAGCGCTTAGTAATTTGATAAAAAGTTTTTTCAGAAACACCACTCTGAGCATCACTCTTACCTAGTGGTTGTAATACTTTTCCATTCAGCCAACGATGTAGTTTTGCTTCACGCTTCGGTAGACGTATTACTACTTTATTTTCTTTTTTGGTATTGAACTCAAGATGACTAGGAATATTTTTCCTCGTTGGTTGTTTAGGTAAGCTTGATATTAAACATAAGCACCCTAAGTTAATAGAAGCCCAAATAATGAAAATTAGCCAAAGCGGATATAAACCAAGGAAATAAAGATAAGTAAAACTACAAAAATTTAGACAAATCAATGTATAAAATATTTTGTTGAAAACATAGCTGTTGTGATGCGTTACTTTGTTCGGTAAATTTATTTTCTTACTATCAATTTTATCAAAATGTCGCTTAGAATTTGGTGTTGGGTTCTGTGCCAAAAATTTGAGTATTAAGCGCGGATAAAAGATGGCAGGATAATACTGATTCACTCCTATTAATTTACTTGGCTTCCGGTTTTTTGGGTAAAGGTTGTTTTAAACTATCTTCAATTCCTAATAATCCTAATTCAGTTAATAAAGGTAAACTAACTTTTGTATTTTGAGCAATTTCAACCAACGATTTATCTGAAGTATTTCGAGCCAATGCAATAAATTCTCTAACTTTAGTAACAACTGGGTCAGATGGTGGAGTATAACCCTTACGAATAGCAGAAACTAAACCATTTTCAATATCTTTAATTGTTGCTTTCCTGAATGTTCCAACTTCTAAAGTAGGTTCCCTTCCATCAGGTAATGGAGTTTGATTAGATAGGCTTAAGCCACTGTAAGCAGGTGAGCTATCACTATGAAGTAGGTTAAAAGTGTACAGATTTGCTTTACCATCAGTAGTTTTAGTCTTAACAAATAGATTTGTAATATTTGTTGTCGTTAAATTAGGAAATTTTAGCGGCTGTATTTTACGTAAGAAGATAGTTGTGGCTTGACCGCTATCTAAAGGTGTATCGGTCGCGTAAGTAAAGTGAGTCGGGTCTGCTAGAAAAATTTGAGTAATACGTTCGTTAACTTTTAAAAAATCAATCGCAGTTGCTCGACCAGTCCAAACTTTTACATCAATAGCTTTCGAGTCTAAACCTCTAGCTTGGTTCGTATTGACTGTTAATATCGCTGATTCGGCATAGGATGGAGCGAGGGAAAGAGTGAGGGAGAGAGGGAGTGAGAGAGCGAGAGAAGTATAGAGAAATTGATTGATTAATTTAGGTAATAATACATTTTTCATCATTATTGGTTTAAGCTCAAATCCGAAGAATATTATGATATTTTTGTGCATTGGGCGTTCAAAATGTCTTATTTTTAATTACATGAAAGGCTAAATGAGCGTGCATATTTTATGTGCTACAAAATATTCCCTCCCTCTCTCACTCTCTCACTCCCTCACTCTCTGACTTCAAAGAAGTTACTAAAAACAACCGAAACCTTCGTCCCCGCAGGTACAACTGCAACATCGGGACGATTCATAATTTCGTTGGAAGCTTTATTGGCACGTTGACTTAATCGTTGTGACATGGGTTTGAAAAATCCTTCTACAACTGCGGCTAAAAGATTTGGTTTTCTAGCCTTGGTGTTAAATGTCTGACTACTAAAACTATTATTAGAAATGACCGTCGAAGATTGGCTTTGATTTTGATTAAATACCTCCCCAGCGCGACCTGCTGCTCCTAACAATCCGATTAAAATATCTTGTTGAGCAATGGCTTTACCTTTATCGGAGATAGATTTTGCAAGTAAAGGTTTATTGTTTTTTCCTCGAATTAAAATTGTGTTTTTCGGTATCGTTTTTTGTTGAATTCTACCAGCAGAATCTTTATAAACAACTGCAACAACGCTTTGTTTAACAAGTCTATTTATTTTAGAAACTGAATGTATTTCTGTAATTAAAATAGTTCCCTTTGCTAATGCTACACGTTTATCTATAGATAAAACGTCTTCTTGTAGTTCAACAGCAAAGCGTTCTTGATTATTATCTTCCTCATTCCAAACTATTGGCACTAAAACAGATGCTTCTGCACTTGTTCCAATTTGAACTTGAATTGGGGAATTGGAAGCAGTAATAGTTTCTTGTTGCAAATTAGGAGGAGTTCGATTTAAAATACCTAACTCCCCTGGTGTTGGATTTTTATAAGGGCTTCTATCTAACTGGTTACTACGATTGGTTTTTACTGTTGACATAGTGGATGTTTGAGGTTCTTTCACTCTATTGGAAGCGTTAGCAAAAACAATCTCAGATGAATTATTTTCGGTATTTGCAGATGGATAATCGCTTTTTGAAATAACATTTTCTCTTTTTGATTCAGATTTATGTGGTAACGATTGTGCTTGTTCAAATGATTGATTATTGCTTGAAAAATTATTACGTTGTGATGTTGTTTGTTGTCCTAATATAGCTAGCTTATTCCAACGTTCAAAGGGGTCTATTTTTTCAATTTTAGTCGGAGAAGGAACGGGAGAAGTTTTAGCAACTGTATTCTTTAGTTGAACGTTATTTGGTACTTTTTCTCGAATAATTCTTGGTGGTGATGGTACTGTTTCTCGAATGATTCTGGGTGGTGATGGCACTGTTTCTCGAATGATTCTGGGTGGTGATGGCACTGTTTCTCGAATGATTCTGGGTGGTGATGGGACTTTTTCTCGGATGATTCTGGGTTTCGGGGGTTTTGGTTTGCGAGCTGTTCTTACGGGTTTACTAGGCTTTGGTTTTGGTGAAGGTGGAGTTTGTACGGGAGGTTGTTCGACATTCCGACTTGCTTGGTTCCGCAGTGCTAATTCAGCTTTGAGACGTGCTGCTTCCGAGCTTTCTTCATTTTCAAAGGCTTTTGATGTTGGTTTTGGTGTTGGAGCTTTAACAACTGGTTTAGGAGAAAAGAAGATTGACCAAATCATCCAACCAAACCCCATAACACCACCGACTACCGCAGACGCGATCGCAAATCTGACTAAAGGATTTTCGCTTCCCGATTGCGGTTTGCTTGTTCGTTATCTTGCTCAATTAAAAACTCTTGGTCAATTAAAGCAACTTGTTCGGGCTGATATCCCGATATTTCCAATTCCTCTTCCGGAGTTAATTCATCATCAAGTAGTTCATTTTGATGGTTTTCTTGATTATTGTTCATATAAAATTACTATTTATTATGTTCTCTTCCCTCGCTCTCTCACTCTCTCCCTCCCTCACTCCTTACCCCTCCCGTAAACTCAGAAATCTTAACTATTTCCAAGCCTGCACTTCTTATCTCGTATAATTGCTGTTCTAATGCAGAACTATCATTCGATTGTGGAGAAGGAATATCCACCGCTTTTAATCTAAAAGTGCGGTTGAAATTTATTTCTTCATCCGCACCACCAGGTAAGTTTACTAATACTCTTGTTGCGACCATATCTATTTCCCATTCACCCATTTTTACTTGTCTGGGAGCGGATAAATAGGAAATAATGATTTTGGAACGAACTTGACCGTTGAATACGCGAGCAGGTGTAATGTCAGCAAGTTCTTCAAGTACAGCATTACGAAACCCTTTTTTACCCGATTGAATTAAAAACGAAGCAATATAAGCATTTGTAGTAACACGTTTACCTTTACCTAAATTTCTTCCTTTATCTAACTCTTTGGTACCCGGAATAACACCATCCCAATTAAAAGTTAAATTTGCCCACTGTCTGACAGTATTTTTTACAACTTCTGGGTGACGATATAAATAGTGTTGTTCCGAAATAACCAAAGCGCGACCGTTAACTAATTGCACAAACGTTGTTTTTCTTGCAGCAAGTTGATTAACTTTAAAGCTTAAAAACAATAGAAATAAAAAGCTTATCAAGCTAAATGTTGTCAGCCCGATAAAGCATAAGGGAAGTATGTCTTTGGAATCGATTAATAATTTAGGTCGTCGAACTTGCCTTAAACTTTTTAACATCAGTTATACCTTCCCGACAAAGCCAGTAGCAACAGCAACTACTCCGTCAAAAGCAGCATTTACAAGCGCCGGAACTCTACTATTAATACCTGTATAAAGTGCAATTCCCCCACCACCAGCAATTAACAGAGCAAGCGCAGGAGCAAAGATACTAATAAATGCTAAAAATGCTAAATCGGAAGCACTTTGTGCCCCAGCAGAAACGATTACTGTTGCGGCTAAACCAACTATAATGTTGTAGCCTAACTGTACTCCAAACAAAGATATAAAACCGCTAGCCCAAGCCCATATCGGTTTTGAACCTAAAGGTAATAAACTTAATCCTAAAGCAATAGGTGCAAATGTTGCCGTCATCATTAGTGCTGCTTCTAAAATATTGACAAATGCCCATTGAAGGGCATAGAGAAATGTAATTAGTATTAAAGAAATAGAAGCATTAAAAACTGTCCCAGGATTTTGTACAAAATCCTTCAATTCTGCAACAGTTTGTCGTGCTTGCTCTAATGGTGCGTTGTTTTGTTGTTCTGCTGTTTCGAGAATTTCTTCTATTATCGGTCTTTTTTCTTGAAGACAATCTGTTAGAGGTTTACCAGTCTTCCCCTGACATTCTGCATAAATTGTAGACACTTGAGTTTTGACATTTTGGGTCAAAGTAACGTTAGAGATTGCACTTTTAAAAGTTGTATCGGCGAGTTGAATATCAAGAACGCTAACAACTTGCTGATGACCAATATTTCTGATGATAAGTACAGTTTGGGAAAGTAAATACCCGTTACTTCCTAAAAAAAGAGCAATAACCAAAGGGTAGATTACAGATGCAGCTAATTCCGACCATAAAAACCGCTTTTCTTGATAATCGGCAGCCATCTTTATAGCAAGTAAAATAATGCTCAAAGCTGCAAGTGTCGTACCCAGATTACATAAACCAGCCCATAATGCACCCGAAGGGTTAATTACGTCTCCCCAAACTTTATTCCAAGATTCAACGGTTTGTTGACTCAGTTCGATACTGCTTCTTACTAAACTGATGCCAACAGCCGAGTCGGAATAATTGTCAGATGGTATTTGAATTACGAAGATGGGGAGAGACATGTCTAAGATACTATTTTATTAATTTGGCTGACCAAGAATAGAAGCACCAGGCATCATCAACAAAGAACCCTGAGATACAGCACGATTCCCAGTGGCGATCGCACTTTGTCTTTCTCTAGTATTTGCAGCATTTAATTCTTGTGCAGCTTGAGCGGTCAGAGTTAACCCCAAGGCTTTATCTTGTCGTGCTTGATTCGCTTCTTTTAACAGCAAATTGGAGATAGTCGTATTATTTTTTAGCTGCTGTGAGATGTTCTGAAGAATTTGCTGTGAAGTGTCAGTATTTTGAGAATCATCTGACATTTGACTTGATTCAATTTCAGAATTAGCGCTTAATTCAAGAGTTTTAAGGGACTGTTGTTGAGCATTTTTGCTCATAGTTTTATTCTGCGCTACTTCAATTGCTCCTACTCTTTCACTTTGATTCGCTAAATCTTGACGAATGGCATAGGAATTAGGAAGATTATTCTCTAATCTGTTTGACGTAACACCATCTCCAGGGAGCGAACCTCTCATAATTTCGCTTACAACTTCACCCAAATCGGGGATATCAACCGAACCAATTGAATTTTGAACAAGTTGCTTAATATTACCGAAGAAATCACCGCGAACAAAGGAACGTACATCATTAATAAATCCTTGGATTTCATTTGATGAGTTTCTGTTAAATGTTGAACGTTCTATTTGAGTAGCTTTTTGGTTGTCTGAGACATCTGAGGTTGCTGCAAACGAAGAGTTGATTGCAATTAAATTCAAGCTTGCAACTGTTATTCCAATTATTGAAACACTTTTAACAATAAGATAAAAGTTAGAGGGTACAAAACGTAAGCAGTTAGTTATTTTGTTTTTAGCTTCTGCTTTATGCTTTCTACCTTCTCTACTCTTACCTGGAAATCTACGTATGCGTAGGCGTTTCCCTGTTTTCAACTTTATCTTTTTCTGATACATTTTTATCTTCTCCATTTCTATGCGATAAACTTTTATTCTGTTTGATAGATGAAACATAAACCCTGGTAAATTCAGCTAACCCTTGTAATTGTCCTTTAGTGGTATTGGGGTATTGGGACAAAATTGCTCGACGAGTACTGCGTTCTTCTTGATTCGTTGCTATAGCTGCTAAAGCCATTTCTCCTGGATAAAATCTGGTTTGCCAAAAGCGTCCTCCTTTCTCGATTAACCAGCAAGAATACAAATCGGAACGACGAGGAAAGAATGATTCCGAAGCATTATGGGCAATTATTTCAACCGGATATGATAAGTACTTCTCAAATGAAGCAACAGCATTTGAAGTAATGCAACCAGTAATTCTGTAACTGATATTCTGCATAATCATTGCCGCTGCTGCGGATTGACAGATTGTATCTGGGTCTTGGCTGGATAAAACTATACTTAATCCATCTTTTCGTGCGGTGGCACAAAGTTCCCCAATCATTGCGCTGAAGCCATCTTTGCGGAACAGCACAGAAAGCTCATCCCCAATAAAAAGACTTTTAAGGTGAGAAAGAGCTACTCTTAAACAAGCAGCCTTTGCTGCAACAGCCATTGTGTAAGAATCTTGGTCGTTACTTAAGCCTGTTAAAGCATAGAATTTAACCATCGGTTCTGGTGAAAAGCTGCTGGGTTTACCTATAGCTGTGCCTAAAGGACTTACCAGTAGTGCGGCAATTTGGCTGTTGATTTGGTTGATTGCTTGATGGTCAATTGCTTCGGGTTTTTGTATATTCAGTCGCGCAATGGAACAGAATCTTGAAAAATCCTTTAATGTTGGTATATCCTGCCATTCGGATGATTTCCAACCTTTAGAAAACGCTAGATTATAACGCTCAATGATGTCAGGGTCGCTCAAAAATACATCCAGTGCTTGCATCAAGATTGCATCTACTCGTTGTGCCAAGTGGGGAGCGTCTAAACGTCCCATAACGATGACACTCAAAGCATTGCGTATAAACGAACGCCATGATTTCATCCGTGAAGCTCGTTCTTCTGCGTCAAAGTCCCGTAAATCTGGAGGTTCCATTAGGTTATTAGAAGCGCGGGATAAATCAAAGTAAGCCCCAGCATCCCCCAATAACTCAATAGCTGTCTTAAAAGAACTTTCTCCATCAGCTGCGGGTATATCCATTCCAACCACAGGTATCCCTTGGGATAGAGCATCAAGCATAAATCGCCACAGCAATACTGATTTACCAGAACCAGTTTTACCCGTAATTAATGCGTGCTGGGTATAAGTGAACAAGTCTACACAAACGGGTTTACCACCTCTATTAGTTAGAAATTCTACACCCCTATCATCAAGCTTTTTAGGTAGAGTCAGCGGTAAAATTCCAGCAACTGTTTCGCTTTCTAAAACTAATCGTCGTTCGCTGAGAATTGAACTCGAATGTAATATCCTTCGCCAAGTTATTGGTAAAGTTTCTAACCAGATTTGAGAAGCGATATTTCTTTCTCTAACTACTTTAGCTGTTCCAAAACTGTTGCAGAGTAAGTTGCACGCAAGGTCTAAGCTTTCTGCATTCTCGCGGTACACCAGGAATACTACCGCACAGTTAAGAGGAACAGCACCTTTATATAGTTTCTTCTGTGCATCAAAGCTTTCTTCCTGCTTAATTTCCGCACCTACATCTCTACCAGTTCCTTTAAATAAAGCTCTTTCTCTAGCAGCTTTAGTTTGCTTAGCTTGACGGTGTAAATTATCTTGGGTTAGATATCGGTTCGCTGCTGAAATTTCTACCCAAGCTTCGGTATCGCGGACGTGATTTTCACTCAGAACTTTCCACATCCATGCAATTTGTTCTTTTGCATTTACCCACGCGATTACGGTATCAGTCATCGTCAAAACACCACAAACTTTGTCCTTAACATAAACGCGGTTAGTACATTGACGGTGTTCTGGACAAGAACTTCTACCTTTTTCTCCAGAAATCAAGATAGTTGTAGAATGTTTGAGAGAATTTTGTACTTCCGTTAATTTAATACCGCTATCTTTGTCGGGAGCAATAACTAGCAACTGAGGAATAGGTGGTGCTTCGTATTTATTAAATCTGTTCCACAACCACGACCATAATTGCGTATCATCAAGTGGAGAAAGTTCTAATCCTGCTTTTGTATTGAAAAGCATCTCCCATTGAATAAACCCTTGAGTATAGGCTTTCATCAATAAGACATTCAGAAGCTGTTCTTGTCTTTGTGATATACGTCCGGTAACGTTATCTAAGAAAAAACGTCCTGCTTTCCCCGAATAGTAAATTAATTTAGATAAAGGGTCAGTTTTATTTTCTCCAAATTTATCTACAGTCCAGGTACAGAATACAATTTGTTGCCAGGTTGACCGTGTTCCCTTGCGAGTTAGTTCTTGTACTCTTGCTTGTTCGTTACGGGTTAATATGGCTGGTAATTTTAACGAACAGTTTTCAGCAAGGCTATTAAGATATTGTTGTCTTGCAGAGTCATCTGAATAACGTCCTAGAAGAAAAGTACATTTTTCTCCTGGAAGAATAGATTTCAGTGCTTCAGAGATAGAAGCTGATATCGATGATATTTCTTCTGGGTAAAGTTGGTTGTGGATACCTTTGATTTGGAATGCAAAAACTACTTGGAATTGGTTTTCGTCTTTAATATCACCTTGATTAAGTAAAAATGCTCCGACTTTACGATTATCCCGTTCGATACGAACCATGCAGCAGAGGTCGAGTTCGTTTTCAAAGGGGATGTATTGCGATTTCTCGTTACTTTGGTCGATAGAATTTATCGTTTGGATATGAGCTTTCATTACCGTCTATGTTTCTTGAGTTGCTTTCTGATATTCCGAGAGAGCAGAGGAGATACGTACATTGCACCACCAATAGTCCAGTTGCTGCCTTTGGGTTTACGAAAACGATTAATGTATTTATCCGGGTCTTTTCCCGTCACGAACCACCAACTTAAAATTAACCAAAAACTGATAACTGCGACCTTGGGTATTCCCCAACTGAGCAGTCCATCGAAGATAAAGTAGGAGAGGGTGATAATTGCGAACCAAGGCAAAATTTGATTAGCTGGAATGGGACCGAATCCTGCTTGCTTGCCTAATATTTTATTTACTTTAATCGGCTCTTTATCCCAATTCATTACTCCCTCTCTCACTCCCTCACTCCCTCACTCCTATCCTCCCCCTCCAGCAGTTCCGTCACCAATAAATAGGAAAGTAATAACATCAACCGTGAGGATAATACCAATCGCTAAACCTGCTTGAGTCGCGATTGGCCGCCAGTCGTTCCCTTGCTGTGCTTGGTTATAGGCAAATAATGCAGCAACTCCTACCAGTAACAGAAAAACTCCACGAATTGCGTTAAATACTAAAGTTATTGCTTCTGGCGAGATTGTGCTTGCTCCTCCCGTAGAACTTTCTTCAGCAATGCCTGCTAAAAATTCTTCTAATCCACTTAAGAAAATTGCGTGTGCTGGCAATTCAAATACCGTTAGAGTCGCAGTTAATGCAATAATTAAACCCGCTATATGCCAAAAATGTATTTTAGCGTTAACTATTTTGTTCAGCCAAGGTATTAGTTTAATTATCCTATGCAAACAGTAGAAGAATAAGCTTAGAGATAAGATAATTGAAATTAACAGCGGTTCTTTTACAGTTAAATAAATTAAACTAAGCCCTAAAAACAAGCTCAATCTAGTATCTGTTTTTGTCCATACATTTGTGGCTAATGTCAGGACACTTGAATAATAAATATTAGCAGCAGCAGTTTTGATTTTCTCCTTTTCGTACAACTCATTTCTCGAAGTATATTTCTCTTTGCTGTACATAGTTAATTAGTAAAATGATGAAACTTTTATATTTCATAAGAAAAATCATTAACCGCATCCAATGATGCGGTTGAATGATTGGGGAGTGTGGATTGTGATGCTTTCTTTAAAGATTGAATCTGGTTTTTATTAAAATCACATTGTTCAATACTCCAACGGTTGTATTTAGAATCTATTAGAGTCGCAGCAAATACTTGTTGTTCAGTTTCTACAGATTTTGTATCAAACCCCTTCAAAGAAGCAGGTATTAAAACATTTCCATCTAAATCAGTTTTAGCCGCTTCAAAACAAAAGCGATATTGTTTATTTGATTCTGGATCTTTCCAATTAAAAGCTTTGGGAGCTTCACCTGCTTTTAACTCTATAAACTCTTGCGGTAGAACTTGCTCAAAGCGTCTAAGTATTGCTAATCCAGCAGTTTGAACATCTGGTTGTTCCTCTTGTTGCAAAGTATCTTTTAAATTAATACTTGATTTTAGAGGTAATCCAGTTAATAACAATCCATTAACTTCTTGTTGATTCGCTAATTGATTCGCAATATTTATTAAGCTAGGATTGATATTTTCTTTAATTGAAAACGATGATTTGAGAATTGTTTTATTTTCCGGTTGTTCCGGATTGATAATGTGTTGGTCTTCTACTTGTAACCCCGGTGTAATGGTTATTTTTTGAGATGATGGAGAAGAAGCTGTCAGATTATTTTCTGATTGTGTCACAACAGAAGAAATTGTTTGTTTTCCAGAAATAATATCACCCTTTTCTGAAGAGATATTGCTTTGTTGCTGCTTGAAAGGAATATTAGCTGTCGTTTTACTAGAGTCGTTGGTGAAAGAAAAGTTGAATCCACTCAGTTGATTTTCTTCAAAGACAAGGTTCATTTGTATTTCTTGACCATGCTCTAAACTAACTTCTCTTAGAGCTGCTTGTAAATCCTTGACATCGGCTAAATGATGTTTCGATTCTAATACTTGGTTCACAACATGGGAAATGTAATTCAAGTCTAATGGGTCTGTAATAAAACAGTTATCGATTGAATTATTCATAGTTTTATCTAATAGCTATGTACATTCTCAGTCATACCTCTTCTAATTTTTCAATTATTTAGCAGAAGTTAGCCTTCTAAACTATTAAAGTTATTTTCTATTAAATATTCACTTTGAATGCTTTCCCTATGACGTAAACCAATTTATTACCATAGTCATAAAAAAACTATCACTATAGTGATATATAAATAAAAATTAAAGTTCTCAGTATATTATCTACTTATGCTTTGGTTATAAGAAAGCAAAGAATATATTTTAGGGGAGTAAGCTATGGTGTTCCAGTTTGTGACAAAGCAACAAGCATCAGAGATTCTAAACATGAGCTTTTCTACACTGAAAAAATATCGTTTAGATGGAACATGGATTGAAGGAACCCATTGGGTGAAATTGAACAGTCGTTGTATTCGATATAATTTAGAACTTATTCAAGATTGGTTTCATAATCATCAAGACCCAATTGCCCATCACCGAGCAATTGAAAAATATCATGCAAGTTTAGCGAGCAATCAGAATTCTAAAAAGGCAAAAGCTTAAAGAGATTATAAGTTCTTTAAAAGAAACAGATACTCTACTACCTTTCTTTATCAATGTGGAGAATGTAATAGTTTGTTAATTTATATGAGCTTTAATTTTTATCCGAATAATTTGATTATTTACTCTTAACTAAGATTGTCATATCTCGACAATAAAATATTTAAGTAACTAAAAAGACTTTCTATTGAAAAACTCAATATATAACCTTTTATTAAAGCAGAAAAATCTGATTGCTCAATTTCCAATAATTTTGATGCTTCTACTTGATTTAGATTGTTTTGGGTGATTATTGCACTAATTTTACGTACTAACTCTGCTTTAAAAAGTAATTCATCTGGATTGGCAAACCCTAAATCATAAAATACATTACCACTTCCTTGTTGAAATTTTATTTCTTTAGTCATAATCTTTTTTTATTTTTACTATGTTTATAGTGATAAAGAAAAGCGACACTCACTAATTACTATATACAGTAATAGTTGGTTGGAAAGTGAGTATCGCCTAAACTATAAAATTCTAAAACTCCGGTAAGAAAAGCTCTCGACTTTGCCCTGCATAATGTCGATAAATAATCTCTGGTGAATTACCTACCATTTTGGCTAAATCTTTCACATCTACCCCATTCTTCAAAGCCATCGTAATAAATGTATGTCGGGTTTGGTAAAGCTTCCGATACTCTACATCTTCAAGTGTTTCTAAAATACCCTTCCAAGCTCGTCTACCCAGGTTTTGTACGTCTACCCATTTACCTTCTGGTGAAGGAAAAACTTTCGCTTCACCAGACCTTTTCAACTGGTTGAATTGATTTTAAAAAACTAGCCAAGCGATTATTAATTGGAAAAACTCGCTTCTTCTGCGTCTTCAAACCTGGTTTACAGGTTAATCCTGATTCAGAAATCACCACAGCTTGTTCAAACCGAATGTAGGTAAAGTCTTTACTTATGTGCTTCCACTGCAAACCTACAGCTTCAGATGGTCTGCAACCCGTGATGAAAAGAAATTCTACTAGTGGCGCGTAATGGGCATAATAACGATTTTCTTTGAATGCTTGGATAATGCGATCGCGCTCTTCAGAACTGAAAGGATTGATATCCGTTTCCTGAGAATCTCCCTTGGGTAGCTTAATATCGCTCGCCATACCTTCAAACGGATTGTCATCAATCAATTGGGACTTCACAGCCCAATTACAACAAGCACAAAACTGAGTAAGGATTTTTTTGGCAGATAACGGGCTTCTATTTGCAATTAACCAATCGCGAATCGCTACAGCTTTATCCAGAGTCTTCACGGGGAGATGCACGTTAATACAGCGATAAATTTTCTTGTAATCCTTCGCCAAAGTACTGGGGGATAAACTTGACTTTTTATATTCGGTATAGCTGTCCCACAAGTCAGCTAAAGAAACATAACTTTCTGGGGAAGTCTCCTCGTCAGGAGCCGATGATTTAAAGATATCTTGCTGCGATTGAGGCTTGTACCGAACTAAAGTGATATCAAAATTGTTGCAGAGTATATCCAACTCAATTTGTTTAGCCTTCATCTCCGCCAGCTTGCGATTGGCTTTAGTATCGGTAAAACCCGTTGATAAATAATGACGTTTACCCCCAAAACTAAAAACGAGTTGTAAACGCTCATTTGAGGTTTTGATTTGGACAGTACCTTTACTTGCTTTAGTCCTAGATTTTTGGGAACCCACAATTGACTCCTGAACTTACAAACGATGACAAAGAGAAACTGCTAGCTTATTTCTCCATTGCCTTGCTGGACTTGGAATCAGCGCGCTCTGATTTACCCCAACTTTACCCCAATAAATTGTCCAAACCCGTCTAAAAATGTCCAACGTGGGGGTAAATTTACACCCAACTTACACCCCTCGAATCGCTGAAACGGGGTTTTTGGGGAATTAAAAAACCCCCAGAAGCGTTAGCTGCTAGGGGTTTGCTATTGTATGCCAGGAACGAGACTTGAACTCGTGACACGAGGATTTTCAGTCCGAGTAATAACCTTACTATATATACGTTTTAGCTTCTAAAATATGTTTTACACCATCTTTACACCATTTAGTATCTAGTGAGTTCATCGATGCGTTTGAAACTTATGTTCCTTTTATAAAAGGCTTTTTGCAAAAATTACTTAGAATTTTTTACTGCTTCAAATTAGGCTAACTACTTTAGTTAAGTAAATATAGTCACTTATTATTTTTTGTACTGACAGTAAGTACTAATTTATTGCAAACCCAAAATTAGAGTTTGATTTGAGGATTATTTCTTTGTAGCCGAATCCATTAAAGGTACTGAAACCATGATATTAGTTGAAAATACTAGATGCTTTTTAATAAGTAGATACTCAAAAATATCAACTAATCTCATGAGTTATGACAATACCTGCAAGTTTTTGGCTGAAGAATATCCAACAGACTTTGTGCGTTGGTTGCTGGGAATGGAAACAGAAGATATTAACGTACTTAAAACGGAGCTTTTTTTAGAACCAATTCGTGCTGATTCTGTTACTTTTCTACAAACAAAAAATCGGATTTTGCATATCGAATTTCAGACCGAACCTACTTCAAAACCTCCGATTCCCTTTAGGATGGGGGACTATTCCTTCAGGTTAAAACGGAAATACAAATGTCCTGTTACACAAGTAGTAATATTTTTGCAGGAAACTACCAACGAAATTGCATTTACTGAAGAATATCGTGACGAAACAACAATCCACCGTTATCGTGTAATTCGTCTATGGGAGCAGGATTCGGCTTTATTTCTCAATAATCGTGGACTTTTACCCCTAGCACCTTTAACAAAAACTGATTCACCCACAGCATTACTAAACCAAGTTGCCCAAACAGTAGCTACAATTTCAGATATAAGAGAACAGCAAAACATAACTGGGTGTTTAGGGATTTTAGCTGGTTTACGATTTGATAAAGACTTAATTCGTCAATTTTTACCGGAGGATATTATGAGGCAGTCAGTTATTTACCAAGATATTGTACAGAAAGAAGCATTTAAATTAGTCAGGCTTATGATTAATGGTCGTTTTGGTGAAATTGATTCGTCATTAATGCAACAGATTGAAAATTTATCCGCAGAAAAATTAGAAGCTTTAGTTAAGGTCTTCTTTAGTCTTTCTAATATCACCGATTTACAAGCATATTTAGATAGAGAAAACACATAAAAATACAATAAAAAACTCGCTTTCCTGATTTGAGAACGGCTAAGTTTGGCTCAGAACATGGAAAGCACACCTTTATCTTATCTAGAAATAAAATGAGTCAAATTCAAGAAAAACATACCACAGCAATGGATTTGGCGGAAGCAGCTTTTACTGCTAAACGGAACAGGTAACTTAGAACAAGCCTCGCAACTGATTCGAGAAGCATTTGAAAACGAGCAGGCAGCCGCAGAATTAATTGCTCATCAATTAGATGCAGAACCGAGCCGTTCAATTTTACATCGCAGCGCGGCAACTCTGGCGGTAGATTGTGGAGAATTCAAAGCAGCAGAACGTTTAATAGCAACAGCTTTATCAGGAAATCCTCCTGAAGAAATTGCTGAAGAATTAAAAGATTTGTTTATTCAAATTAATTTACGTCCATACTTAGAACGTAATGGAATAAATATTGATAATGAAAAAATTAATGCTTTAATTTTGAAGAGTAAATAATTTATAAAAACAAACGTTTATGATGGCGGATGCCAATTGCTCTCAATCCATAACGCTCTTGCCTCAGTCAAATAATCATTATTTAATCGCAAGGCAATTACGGTTGCTCTGCCTGTAGGTGTTATACCAGCAATATGGGTTGCACCATTCACCCAATTAAAATGTTCTTGCCATGATTGTTTTCTTGGATTAAACAATGCAGCTAACTGGCTCGTTTGCGGGTCAATTGCATGGGTTTTTGCGCCTTTAAATTCGTTACATCTATAACAAGAAGCTGCCAAATTCTCGGATTCATCTCCACCACCAGCAGCTTTAGGCAAAATATGTTCCATAACTAATGGCATTCCAATTAATCGAGAGTTAGTTTGGCAATACTCACACCTATAATTAGCCCGAGTTATGACTGAGCGAACGAATTTTTTCGGAAATAGCCATGAGTTAGAGTGGCATTTCATTCAAATTTGGTAATTTGTGTCCTCGCCACCGGAGAACTGACCAAGCATAAGCTTTTTGTAACATTAAACGGTCAGCTTTTGTTCTTAAATCACTAAGTTCTTGACGTTCGCTCTTGTTTAGCTCTTCGTTACCGCTATTTTTCTCTAATAATTCTACGTGGCGTTTTTGCTGCTCCGAGGTGATTTGACTGTTGGCGATCGCCAATAATTCCTCATCATTCCAAATTTGCATTTGTAGAAGTTCTTCTTGAATTTCTACTGGTGCATTGTCGGGTGTGGGGGGTAAGTTGCTGACGATGCTTTGAGCTACCAAAGTTTCCAAAGGTTGCTGAGTTGCTTGAGCAATACGAGCCAATTGCTGAAAAATAGCTTGTGGGAGTTCAACCGTGACTTTTTGCGTTGCCATTGGTTGTTAGATGTTGCTTGTTTTTATTACTTTTAATACTAACATTGCCAAAACTATCTGTTCTTCTTAAGAATAGTTTATCTTATTAAAAAGTGAATTATAGAAGAATAATTTAACGTAACGCGCTTTGATGGAGTTTCTACGCGGGATTAACTTTCTTATGCGCTCTATGTAAAAGCTAAAGCTATAATTAGCATATAAGATAAGCTGACAGGACGAAACCCCAGGCAATGGCAGAATTAACAATTCAAGTTTCCGATGAACTAGCTCAGCGTCTAGAACCTTTGCAAAATCGTTTACCCGAATTGCTATGGCAATTGTTAGATTTTGCAAATTTACCGACAAACATAAGTAAGACAGTTCAAACTGAGCCTACAGATATTCCTTTAGTTTATCAAGAAGTTCTTGATTTTTTAATTAAGCGCCCAACACCAGAAGAAATAATTGCTTTTAAAGTTTCACCTCAAGCTCAGTCGAGATTAGAAGAATTATTGTCAAGAAATCGCTCCGCTACACTTAATTCAATGGAATTAGCTGAACTAGATGTTTACGAACAGTTAGAACATATGATGATTTTATTAAAAGCAAGAGCTTTCAAACGCAACGAGTAAACATGACTTCTGATTATATTTCTACGAAATTACGTAAACTTGTTCAAGAAAGGGCGAACAAACGATGCGAATATTGTTTGCTTCTTCAAGATTTTTCTATTTATACACATGAGGTAGATCATATTATTGCAATAAAGCATGGCGGGGAAACCACTTTAGATAATTTGGCACTTTCATGTTTATCTTGTAATCGCCATAAAGGTTCTGATTTCGCAACATTAGATCAAACGACTAAAGAAATTATTCCCTTATTTAATCCGCGTCGTCAAATATGGGATGAACATTTTTATATTAAAAATGCGAATATTGAAGGGAAAACTCAAATTGGTCAAGCAACTGCAAGACTACTTAAGTTCAATGTTGCTAATCGCCTACTTCAACGACAAGTATTGATTAATCAAGGACAGTATCCATAAATATCAAAATCAAATAATAAGCGTGTAAATATTTCTACTTCTTTAAAAACCCCGCTTTCTTTAAACGCGATATCAATACATCAATTGACGAGAACCCCAATTAGCCATGTACAGCATCATATCGAAGCATTTATCTAAAATTTCTTGGGGATTACCACGAAAATCTCCGTAATTGTAAACAAATATTGCTTGATTAGATATTATTTGTACTCTACTAGAAAGACTCTCAATGAATCGCTTCTCAGTTTTCTACATTCACAGTCTTTTTGAATTTAATCCCACCAATAAGAAACAACAACCGCATCCCGCTGTTCCTTTTTCTCATTTCCCCATAGCGCTTCTTCAAATCGATATCTCAGCATACGTTTAAGTCGATAAGTATATTGCGTATCAGTACCATCAGTTACTTCTACCGAATCAGCTTGCCACTTTTTACCTAAGTCTACAAGTTGACACACTTTGGTGTCTTGATTTTCTGTGAGAACATATAAGGTATCTGCGGGATAGGCAACAAAATGGATGAAACTTGTTTCTGGCATCGGACGATAATTAGCCATTGCAGCAAGAGTATCAATTACACCACCAAAACTCAAACCATTTTCATCTGGAGCAAATATCGGTTTTGTAAATAAAAAGCTTTCCCATAAATTATTATGTTGTAATAAGTCAGTAATAACTTGCTCCCCATCAAAATCATTGAATTTACGTTGCCAAACCAACGCTGCAAATAGTTCTTGAGGAGAATATGATTCGGCTATTGTTTGAATTTTAGTTAATTCCAGCATTGCTTTTAACAGTAGATATCTCTGGATAGTGCTTGTTTGCTAAAATTTTACCGTTTCCGAAACGCTCTAACTTGCTCTTAGTTTTATTCTTCCAGCAAAAGTTAATCTAGATTCTCAAACAGCGAAGAAAAATTTTATATCGCTTTTTGGCGTTTGGTTAAGCTAAAGAGTTGTATCAAAAGTAATCGTAATCCAATTTTTTTGCCAAAATTAATATCAGTACCATTTTAAATTTCAAATGAACGATAGTTATTCGCTCAAATTTGAAGATTCACAAGCTGCCTATGCTCTCAAAAACCGCCAATTTACTTCCTTAGAAAGCTATGAAGCTAGACTATCCCTATTCAATTTATCAATATTGGCTGACTACGACCAATTAGTATGTCTGCCGGAACTTTACAATATTGACAAACACTGGTACCAAATTGAAACTGCCAAGAAAGTTATCAAACAATTTGGTGGTAGAGCGATGTTGTCCGATGAAGTTGGATTGGGAAAAACTATTGAAGCTGGAATGATTTGTAAAGAATACCTTAGTAGAAATCAAATCAAATCCCTTTTAATTCTTACTCCTGCTACCTTAGTTTCTCAATGGCAACAAGAACTGCTTCAAAAGTTTAACATTACTACTGTTACTACTGATTCGAGACAACTGCCACCATCTGAGTTTTGGACAAGTCACAATCATATTGTTGCTTCTATCAATACTGCCAAACACTCCACTCACTTTGATTATGTCACTTCTCGTTCCTGGGATATGGTAGTAGTGGATGAAGCTCACCACCTAAAAAATCGCCGTACTCTTAATTGGAAGCTTGTTGATGCAATCAAAAAGCGATTTATTTTGATGCTGACAGCGACTCCCGTGCAAAATAATTTGGTGGAACTGTTTAATCTTCTGACTCTACTCAAACCGGGATTGTTAAAAACAGAAGTTCAGTTTAAAAAGGAATATGTCGGTTCAAAGGATGGTAGAACTCCCAAAAATTCCGACAGATTAAGGAATTTAATGCGGGAAGTAATGATTAGAAACACCCGTTCGGTTGTAGACGTAAAACTTCCCAAACGCTTCGCTTCCACTATTACGGTGCAGCCAACAGAAGAGGAGAAAGAATTATATCAAGCTATCAATGAATACTTGCGTTCATCACTAGAAGAAAAAACAATTGATAAACTAACCAGAAATAACCTACTGATGCGTGCTGGTTCCAGCCCCGCAGCTTTGCTTACTTCTCTGGAAGGATTGCAGTCTCGTTTTAATAATTCTCAAATCTTGTTTCTCAAAAAGCGTGCTAGTAATATCAAACAGTTTGAAAAAACTCGGATGTTAGTAGACTTGCTCAAAAAATCTAATCAAAAAACGTTAGTATTTGTCAATAATCTTGCTACCCAAACTTATTTATCCGAAAGTTTAACAACTGCTGGAATAAAACATAGTCAGTTTCGCGGGGATATGTCTCTCAAAGCCAAAGATAGCGCCATTGAAGACTTCCGAGAACAAGTTCCTGTGATGTTAGCAACAGAAACAGGAGGAGAAGGACGCAATCTACAATTTGCTAATGCAATTGTTAATTATGATTTACCTTGGAATCCAATGAAGATTGAACAACGTATTGGTCGTTTGCATCGTATAGGTCAAACTCAAGATGTTTTTATATTTAATTTTTGCATTGCTAATAGTATTGAAGAATATATCCTCAAAGTTCTGCATGACAAAATAAATATGTTTGAGTTGGTAGTTGGAGAAATTGAAACAATATTGGGGAATATGGGGGATGAATTTGATTTTGAAGACATGGTAATTGACCTGTGGTTGGCAAATTCCCATAAAGATGAATTAGATAATGCTTTTGATTCTTTTGGAGGACAGTTATTAGATGCTAAACATAGTTATCAAAAAGTACAAGAGTTTGATGAAAACTTATTTGGAGATGATTTAGAGGCATGAAAAATCAACTTCTTGATGCTATCAACCAAGTAATTAGTTTAAAATCTGGGGTTGCAGAATATACGAATGATGATACTTTAGAAGCATTGCTGCCAGTAGATATTGCTAGCTCTTTAGATGTATCTGATTCTATTAGTTTTAGCACCAGAGCAGATGTAAACGACAGCTATTTTGTTACCTATAATTCAGAAATATTTGATAAATTTTCTGGGTTACTTGATTTTCAAGGTTATGCAGCCGCATTAGCTATTAAGTATGATGGCTATCTTAAAACTACAGGCTTTGAGAAGAAAATTAGCGATTTTTTATGTCCACAGAATGGTTTAATTCGCGTCGGTAAATCTTTTGAAGCGCGAACTCCCTACATATTATTTAATATATCCTATACCGCGAGTGCAGACGAAAAGCGGTTGGGAATGATATCGTTTTTTGTTAATGGTCTGACGGGTATTCCCGGCGTAGAAATTGGTGATGCACTGTCATGGAAATCTGACCAAATATGTTTGAAAGATGCATCAAATCTGGAGCATATTAACTTTGAACCATTATTAAATACTGCTAACTCCCATGCATCGAAATTAATTGATACAGAAATTACACCTTGGCGTAAAAGCTTGTCGCGTAAATTAGGTAGAGACGAAGAAAGAATTAAAAGTTATTACAACACAATTGTTTCTGAGATTAGAGCCAAAATTAAGAAGAAGAGTTTAGAAGGAGAAGCAAAGGATAAAGAATTAGCTCGGATTCAAGCAACTCAACTGGAATTGAAGCGAAAATTAACTGATTTGCACGAGCGATATTCCTTGAGCGTCACAGCGCAATTACATAGTACTTTAGTGATTTTATTGCAAACAGTTCATATCGAATGCGAACTGATTAGAAAAAAAGCAAAACGGGGAGTAATTGCAGTTTGGAATCCTTACTTGAAAATTATTGAACCGTTGCGATGTGAAGAGTCAGGGGTGCCAGTGACAAAATTTTACCTTAGCGATAAGGAAGCTAAAATTATTGCTCCGGAAGTTTATAGTAAGTAAAGCTTTTATTAAATCTGGTATCGTAACAGTTTGCCGTAAATATGTGCAAATAATTACGAATATTAACATATATTACTGAGATTGTAGAGTAAAGTGAACAATGGTATTATTCTTTTAGGAAAAATATACCCAACTGATAAATGCTTCTAGTAGAAAGGCACATAATTAGTAAAAATCATATCTATTTTAAAGAAATAGACAATTTGTGCTTCAAAGCTAAGAATCTTTATAATTATGCCAACTATTTAATTAGACAAAGCTTTATTTTCGAGAAAAAATATTTATCATACAATGTAATTCAAAAACTCTGTCAGGATACAGTTGATTATAAAGCATTACCAGCCAAAGTATCGCAACAGGTTTTAATCAGATTACATGAAGCATGGCAAGGGTTTTTTAGTTCAATACAGTCATATAGAGAAAATCCAAAAAAATTTTTTAGTCCGCCAGGTATACCGAAATATCTTCATAAGACTTTTGGGCGTTTTCCTTGTACCTATACGGTTCAAGCAATTAGCAAAAAATATCTGAAAAAATTAATTATTAATCCATCTAAAACTAGCTTATTAATCAAGACGAAAGTTAATCATATTTCTCAAGTAAGATTAGTTCCTAAATCTGACCATTTCGTATTTGAAATTATCTATGCTAAACAAGAAATTTCAACAAACAATTCAACCGACTCGGTAGCTGGAATTGATATTGGCTTAAACAACTTAGCAGCTGTAACATCTAACGTAAAAGGCTTTCAACCTCTTTTAGTTAATGGTAGACCATTAAAGAAAATCAATGCTTATTACCACAAAAAACGTTCTGGAGTCCAATCTCTATTACCTCGGAAACAAAAAACATCATCAACTATAAAAAAAATCACAAGTAAAAGAAACTTCAAGATTGATGATTATCTTCATAAAGCAAGTCGTTTAGTTATTGATTACTTGGCAGCAAACCAAATTGGGACACTAGTACAGCACGGCGTAAATTTAGATAGGGTTATACTGCTAAAAGCTTACCCTTAAAAGTCCATTGGAAAGGACGAGCTAATTTTTGGTTGAAGTAGTCAATAAAATTTAATATCTGCTGTTTGAGATCCATCTGGGAGGAAAAACTGCCTCTTCGTAAAAGTTTGCGTGTTAAAATGCTAAACCAAATTTCGACTTGATTAAGCCATGAACAGTGCTTTGGAGTAAAATGAAAAACAATTTTGTGTTTGGGATTTGCAAGAAAGTGGGCGCGAGTTTTGATCGATTTAAGGATACCAGACTTGCCCTTAACGCCTAAATTGTCTTGGGGAATTCCTTCCTCATGAGCAATCCATCGTACTAAAGATTCCGATTGGTGAATATTTAGACAATCCATAATTAAATGCCACTTATTGGCATTTGGATCAGAACCAATCAAGCGTTGGCAATGCGCCTCAAAATCGGCTTCAGTCCTGTGATGGTCAATGGTAGGAGTAACAATTTGACCTGTTACAATATCAAAATTTGCAATCAAGGTTTGCGTTCCGTGCCTTTTATACTCAAATTCTCGACGTTCGACTTTTCCTGGTCGCATCGGTAGATTAGGTAAAGCCCGTTCAAGTGCTTGAATACCCGTCATTTCATCGATACTAATGGTACGCTCTCCGAGTTCGGCTCTTACCGGGGCGCTCAGATAATGTTGACTAATATCTTCTACTTTGACTTCAAACTCAGGGTCATGCGGGGGGAAAAAGCCAGTAACGAGACTGGTGTGGTTTGAGTTCTGCCTCAGCTAACCATCGTCCGACTTGGCGAGGTGATATCTGTTCTACAATGTTCTGCTTTTTCAATTCATCCGCTAGTTCACGAACGCTCCAATGACTTATGGGAAGATTATATTCCATCGGATCGCGGCAGGCGATCGCCATACATTCAACTTGTTGTTCTAGTGTAAATTTTAATGGTGCCCCAGGACGTGAGTTATCTTGCAATCTCTGTGTTAGTGGTTTAGATTGTTCACTGCTATGAACCCAACGTCGTCTCCATTGTCGTACCATCTTTATACTGACACCAAGCATCAGGGCAATTTCGGCATTATTCTTGCCAACTGAGGCTTCCAGTACAATTCGCGCACGTTGCGCTATTTGCTGCGATGTGCTGGGTCGATTCGCTAATTTTTCCAGGGCTTCTTGGTCTGTATCACTCAAAGTTACTGTTAGAGGCTGACAAGGCATAAGTATTTTGGCTTATTTCCATCATTTTTACCCTAACCTAATTTACGCCGTTTTGTACTAGTAATTGGTCATAACGATAAGTGGAAACAATCGATTAATCTTGGTAAACGTAACAACCAAAATTTGGTTTCAATACCTTTTAACCGATTTATTTCAATGCTTAAATACAAAGCAGAATTAATCGGAATAAAAGTGATTATTACAGAGGAAAGTTATACTTCCAAATGTTCGTTTATTGATTCGGAACCTTTATGTAAACTTTCTGTTTATAAAGGCAAAAGAGTTAAACGCGGATTGTTTCGTAGTCAGTCAGGAATATTAATAAATGCTGATTGTAATGGTAGTGGCAACATTATTAGAAAGGTAGTCCCCAATGCTTTTGCGGAGGGGATACAGGGTGTTGTAGTTCATCCAGTGAAGATTACTCCTCACAAATAAATTTTATAGTCGATGTAATATTTGCCTATAAAATTTACAACTATATAAGCGTGGGTAGTTCATTAGTTCTTCGCTGCGCCTAATGCTTTGAGCGTACTTTTTAAAACTTTGGTTTACCAACACCATATTCAATCGTCTTCATAGACATAAACTCCACTAAAATCTGCTGGGCGATGCTCCGGTGCGTTTTAATATTTTGATTACAGTTTCTGAAGCGCTCTAAGTGGCAAGAAAAGAAAATTTTACAAGCAACTTATTGAAACGGCTAAATTTTAAATACTGGCTAATGTTTGCATCAGTAGTTTACTTTCCTTGAACATTTGGCTATTAGATAAAAGTTGATACCATTCACGTAATTGTCGTCGAACTACAGCGCAGTGTGGATGATTATCATCTAAAGCATTAAATTCCATTATTGCCGCTCGTTGAGTTGGTCCGCGTCCTAAAAGTCTGAGCCAGAGTGTTGAAATATTTTGGGGAAGTTCGCTAGTTACAACAATAGTTGTACAAAAAGCTGGTGCGAAATAGTAAATACCTGAAATATTCATGTCCCGACTCGCTGCAAATCCTTGGAGATGTTGGGAAGCAATTGAAGGCACAATAATAAGTAGAGTTTTGTCAATTTCATCCGAACCATCGCTGCACGCTTCTGAAGTACCGACACTCGTTTCATTTGCACTCATAATGCTTTTACTGGCTTCACTTTTCCAGGTTAACCAATGGCGCAAACAATCCTCTAGCTCCCATGCATTTGGTGCCCAACGCAGAATTTCAATAATACACGGAACTGATAAGAAATCTCCTAATAGTCCTAAAGATGTTCGAGATTTTTGGGAGTTGGGTTCAAACAGAATATCTACCAATTCCGCTTCTCCAATCACTTCTGGGCTAATCATCACCCGATTATCACCGTGAGTAATTTCCTTCAAATACTCAGTTCCCCAGTTGAATCGAGATGGGAGTTTAAAAATTCTCAAATTCGCATCTCGGGGGATTGGTTCGTTTAGGTAAACAGTTCCAAAACCATTGAGTAGAGCCAAGAGATATTGCTGGGCAAAAATAGAAAAAGCTGGACGAGACATACTGGCAGTTTTACGACTACCTATATAATTATTGATTCTTTAAGTAAATTTTTCAACGTTTTGCCCGTGACTTATTTTGTGCAGATGGAAGAGAAGATAAATAGTTTTCAATCGCTTTTAAATGCGCTTGAGGATTGGTATCTTTGTTTTGCATCCAATCAAGTATAAGTGAAATGTTATATCTAATCACTCTTGGATTAATCATTACCCAATAGATATCTTTTTCAAGTATTCCTTCAAGTCTATACTTTTTCAAAGTTTGGGGAGATAAGCCAGTCATTTCTGCTGCGACTTGTTTATTAACTAACTGATAATGTTGCAATATGATTCTTTTGGGAGCATTTTTCACGTCTATAATCTCCTTTTAAGTAAGTTCTAATTTAAAAAATGAAGGCAAGACAAGATTCACCCAAGAGAGTTTGCAAGCCCAAACTGAAGATTGCCACCATCAAAATAATTAGTTGTCTATGGCGGGGTCTAAATCAAAAAATTGAAGAAAAAGCCTTCGTCATGGGTACCCGTCACATCCAATGTGAATTAAGTCGTGAAACCACTATTATTACGTCGATAATCTCAACATCGAGATTAAAGTAGGCTTCAAAACCCTTGTAGGATTAGATGCATTTTTAATTCACGTTAAGCGTAATTCTGAAGTCTTTAAAACCGAAAAAAGTTCTCACTTTAATCGCTATTTCCTTCGTCAAAGGTTCCCATGAAAGTTTTTTCAGGAGGAAAAAACTTTCATGGGTGCCCGTCAAATTTGGCGCAATTGACTTTGGACATATTTGGAGATTTTGAACTTCAAAAGCGAACTTTGGGGAGAAATCCAACACTTTGAACTATTTATACATATTTATCTATATTTTGACAATTATTTATTCTAGAAAGAATTAATAGCTAATATCAAGCTGTATCATATTTGTCTGAGATTAATTAAGAAAGCACGCAGTTATGATATAGATAATTTAGAATAAATCTCTATGCATCAAGATTATACAAAAATACTCTTATTAACAGACATAGATGTCGCAGTGTATAAAAATACTAGTAATACCCGAACACAGAATTTTAATTAATTTACGGATTTACATATAATCGAGCTTACAAAGTAAGTATTTGAGATATAAATGTTGTCTTTTCGATAATTTTCGTTTAGCTTTAGAAAAGCATTCGCATACTCAAAGATGCTTAACTATGCGTTAGCTCTTTTTTCCCTAGTCCGCCGTGTACAAGCATGAGCGATAGTAGAATGATTGCTTTCATAGTCCTTTTTGTCTTTGTAAATTTCGCATAATTGACCCTTTAAATGCGTTTGAAGTTCTAAAAAATAAGTACGATAAATTGGCAAGAAGAATTCATGTTGTGCTTGATGTAACTATTTTTTCCGCATCACAAAGCATAGTTTGCGTTTTGGACACTCCAAACTCATTGGATTTTAAAATTAATTAATCTGCATCTTTCTTGTTCTAGTTTTGAGAAAGTAAAGTCATGATACCCAAACCCATAAGAGACAAGCGAGGTAAAGTAATGGGAGAATTTTATCCTTTACAAAAACATGAGTTGATTGCTTTGCGTAAAGCCAAGCTAATCAACAATACAGCTTTCGTTCATTTAGCGCTCCGATATGAAAATCCATTTTGCGATCGCGCTCTTACAATTATCCCCAAAGAGTTTGCGAAACGCTGGTTTCTTCCAGAAAGTAGTGTCTATGAAGCGATTGGGAAACTTAAGATAAGTAAGGCAATTCATATAAATTCAGGAAAGTTTACTATCGAATGGGTCGATTCTCAACAACGAGAAGATTCTGACAATTCGGAAAACTTCTGGGAATCCAGAAAAAATTCTGAGAATTCAGAAAATAATCTGGAATCTCAGAAAAAATTACGGAATCCCAGAAAAAATTCTGGAATTCCAGAAAATCGAACTCCGAAATGCGCTCCAGATAAAGATGACAGCACCCCTCAGACTATTCAGACTTATTCAAACTTTATTCAAACTCTCTCAGATAATGAGCGAGCGAATTTTTTAGAATATTGTCGAGATAAGACGAAGAATCTTAGCCAAGAAATAAATGACCTGGAAGCATGGTTGGCACATAAAAATAAAGCCGGACAGAACAGATGGGAAGTCTATTATCAAAATTTTCTAGACAGTGCAGCCCACAAGTCCACTAAAGTTGAGTACCAAAAGGCAGTTGAAGAATGGCAAGAAGAATTAAGAGCTAAACAGAAACTTGCCGAAAACCTTATTCAGCAATAACCGTAGGAGCAATAATGATAGACAAACTACCACCAACGAATATTGAAGCAGAAGAAGCAATTCTTGGAGGGATTTTGCTTGACCCCTTAGCTATAAGTCGGGTATGTGATTATTTAGTACCTGATGCTTTTTATATTTCTTCACACAATGAAATTTATCAAGCTTTACTACGACTGCACCATAATGGGAAGCCTACAGATTTGCTGACAGTCATAGATTGGCTAAAAGACCATGACTTACTCATGAAAATTGGCGGCAGAAATAAACTGGTATCGCTACTTGAACGTACAGTTTCTGCCGTAAACATAGATGCACTTGCAGAACTGGTAATGCAAAAATACATTCGACGTAGGTTGATTAGCGTAAGTTATGAAATAAATGAACTAGCTCACCAAACACAGATAGATTTACCTGAAATTATTGAAGCTTCGCAACGAAAACTGTATCAAGTATCCAACGAGCAATTTCACACAAATACCCAACATAATAGCGCTATAGCATATTATGCATACACGGACTTAGAATTAAACAAACCAATTTACCCAACAGGATTAAAAGAACTTGATAAATTAATTATTGGGTTTGAACCAGGTACATTAAACATTGTTGCTGGTCGCCCATCAATGGGTAAGTCAATGATTGCAATGAATCTGGCATTGGGAACGATACAGAATTATAACTTGCCAGTAGTTATCTTCTCCTTGGAAATGTCGAAAATGCAGCTTGAATATCGACTATGGAGTACGATTAGCGTTCATAAAGAATACGAATCACTATTAACAAAACCTATAGGTCTTGATAGAGTACGTCGTCATCGTTCTGGCTTCAATCCCCTATCTGATAAAGAATTCGCAAGTATTGCGAAAATTGCTAGCGTTTCAGGCGATTTACCACTTTACATTAATGACAGTCGAGGAATAACAGTTGCAGGAATTACTTCAGAATGTCGTCAGATTCAAGCTAGAGAAGGAAGACTAGGATTAGTAATTGTTGATTATTTACAAATGATGGCTCCCGATACCCAAGGAAATCGTAGCTATGAACTTGGTGATGTTGCACGAGGATTATACAAAATGGCAAGTGAGTTGGATGTGCCAGTTTTAGCGCTGTCGCAGATTTCGAGGGGAGTAGAAGGAAGGAATAATAAACGTCCAATAATGAGTGACCTAAGCCAATCAGGAGTTTTGGAAATGGTAGCAGACAACGTTATTCTTCTTTATCGAGATGAGTATTATCATCGGGAAACAGTTGATAAAGGCATTTTAGAATTAATCGTTGCTAAAGCGCGACATGGTGAAACGGGAACCGCAGTCCTTTTAATGGATACAGCTTATTCTATTGTCAGGAATATAAGAAAATAATTACAGCGCGTAGCCAAATAGATAAAGGTGCTAGGGGAAATTTATCACCATCTACTCCCCTAGCACCTAATTTTTTGATGCATGAGAGTAAAAATTATCAAAATTATCAACATATAAGATTAAATTATTTTCTACGTGTACTACGGAAGCTAAATTGTAATTTATAATCTCAGAATTACACATTAATACGCTGACTAAAGAAATAAAATATACATAATAAAGATTTTTTAGTCATCTATACACAAAATAGAAGTTATTAATTTGACTAAAAAATATATTATTTTCGTAAATAAAAATACGAGTAACATCTCTAACAATCGGATGATGAAATTAAGATACTCTTAGAGTTATCAAGTAAATAGAAAACAATATGTTGCTCTATTTTTTATGCTTTTTAAAGCGTCTAAATTTTTTGAACCGCGCCAAGGAAGCTATTGCAGAAAATATTTGATTAGTTCCTCTTTGATAATACGAACTGGTTTATTTGTTTCATGTCTAGATTCAATTATTTGTCCGAGTTTGATTAGCTTTACTACGACAATCTTTTTGGTATCTGGAGCAGTTGCAATTACTTGGCGACAGTATTTAGATGCTTTATTTGAGAGAGTTACAAAGTTTTCTAAACGATATAAGGTAACTTCGTCTGCACTTACGGTTCTAGGCACATTTCTACTGTTAGACGCTCTCTCAACTCCTGTGCAAGCACAGTTTTTCCAAAATGCAGAAACCTGGATGAGCGGACAGTTTGCAGGTGCAGATGAAGCAATTGTTTTATCGTTCAATGTACTTAGAGGGTTGTTCATCCTTTATCTGGGAATCTCTTTGGTAAAGGTGATTCAAGCTGCCCGCAATGATGAAGATTGGCAAAATTTAGCGAGAACACCAATGATTATTTTGATTGCAGTAACAGTAGGGGATATTCTCACTAATTTGATTATTGGAGGAGCAGGTGGAGGTGCTGGAGGATAAAGAGGCAAGGGAGCAGGGGGCAGGGAGCAAGGGGGAAAAGAAATATTTTTTATCTGTGTTCTTCGCCCTCCTGCGGCATCTAATAAAAGTCTGCTTTCATCTTCTTTTTTTTCCCTGCACCCTGCCCCCTGCCTAACCAAATTAGATTTTAAAGGAGAACAGATAAGATATGGAGGATAAAAAGTATCGTAAAGTAAATGGGACTCTAGGCAAACAACCATCAATTGGTCCATTTCCAGCAGACCAATTAATTCCTTGGGCAATTATTAGTGGTGTTTCTTATTATTTTGCTCACGGTTTATTGAGATTAAATTGGGTTTGGACTTGTTCTATCGCAGCTTGGGGAATTGCAACGTGGTGGGTTCTTACTGCCAATGGCGCTTGGCGGATTTTGTCCAAATTTGTAGCAACTCCCAACTGGACAAGAGTACGTTGTTTGTACAAACCAGTTATGAATTCCAAACAAATAGAAAAATCAAAAAATAGTAAGTTCCACAGGTGAATTCCAAATCAAAAATTGGTAAACGAATTGTTAACAATGGAGAAAGTAAACTTCGTCTTACACCCTTAGAAGATTCATTTGCACTAGTTACTATGTTGCAAATTAATCTACAAGGGAAGTCTGTTGGGGCTTATGTTTTACGCAAAGGAGTTGATAACTATTTGATTCAATTTGGGTTTGAGTGTACGGGTGTTCATTCCACTTTGCGGACAGAACAAATAGACCCGGTTTTCAATGCAATTGAATCAGGATTAAAAGATTTACCACCTGGGGAACGTTTAACTATCCGTCTGAGTTCTTTTACTGACGACACCACCAGACAGCAGCAACTAAAAAATTTAAGTGAAAATGCACCCAACAAAGAACTCCAATTCCTTTTGATGGGAGAACGATGTAGAACACAACAATTAACTTTTAAAGGAGTACGCAAACCTAAAAAACTACGTCTTTATTGCACCTACACCGTTGAAACTTCTAGCACGGGTACAACCGATGCTATCGAGAAAATTCTTTCTAAGCTAGAGCGTTCTTGGAAATCTTTTACAGGAGAAATCAACGAACTTCAATTTATCGCCATCGAACGGTTAATCCACACATCATTTACTGACGGATTCCAATTATGGGAACAATTAATGTCAAACAAAATGGGGCTAGATATCCGCCCCTTAAATTCAGAACAACTTTGGTCTGAACTTTGGCAGCGATTTAACAACACACCATCACGTCTCATACCACAACTTTTAATTTATGACGAAAACGGACTCCGAGAAGAAATTTATTCGGATGTAGCTCCTACATCTCTTCTTATGGAGTCCTCTTCCTCAATTCCCATCGCTGATAAACGTTGGGTGCATCTCAAAGACAAATATATTGCAGCTCTCACCTTCGCGGATAAACCCGGTGGTTGGGTTGATAAACAACAACAACTTCGTTATTTGTGGGAGGTTTTATCAAGAGAAAGAGTTTACGACACCGAGATATATTGTCAGTTGATGCGAGCGAATGAAACCTTAGTTAAAACCAATATGCAGCGTTTAACTAAACAATCAAACACGTCTGCTGCATTGGCTCAAGACAAAAACTCGGTAGACGTAAAATCTTTACTAAATATCAAAAAATCGATTGCTGCCCAGGAAGAACTTTATGAAGGCTCCGTTCCAATTCATGTAGCGACGGTATTTTTGGTATATCGTCAAACTCGCGAACAGTTAGATGAAGCTTGTCGTTATCTGCAATCTTGCTTTTTACGTCCAGCTTGGGTTGTAAGAGAAACAGAATACCCCTGGCGAATCTGGTTACAAACTTTGCCTATTGTTTGGGAACGTTTAATGACTGCACCTTTTAATCGAAGGTTAGTTTACTTGAGTGGCGAAGTACCGGGATTAATGCCTGTAGTGAAAACTAAAACCGGAGACGGTAGCGGCTTTAGCTTGTTAGCAGAAGAAGGAGGAACACCCGTTGAATTAGATTTATATACCCAACACAAAAATTTGGGACTATTTGCTACAACCCGTGCGGGTAAGAGCGTTTTAGCTTCTGGAATACTAACTCAGGCACTAGCGCATGGAATGCCAGTTGTAGCAATGGACTATCCCAAACCGGATGGAACCAGCACCTTTACAGACTACACTCAGTTCATGGAGAAGGATGGAGCGTATTTTGATATTGGTAAAGAATCAAGCAACTTGTTTGAATTACCGAATCTACGTTCCCTTCCCCAGAAGTTGCAGCAAGAGCGTTTTGAAGACTATAAAGATTTCCTCGCTACCGCAATTATGGCAATGGTTGTAGGTAGTGGAGGAAATGCACAAACTAAACAACAAGTTGATGCAGTCCGTTCAATAATTGCTTTAGCTTTAAAAGCATTTTTTGGGGATGATTTAATTCGCGACCGTTACGCGGCTGCTTATACCAATGGGTTTGGTTCGGATGAATGGTTTGCAATGCCTACACTGCATGACTTTTTAAGTTTTTGTTCTCACGAACGTTTGCAGCTTGAAGATAATAGTGGTGATAGTAAAGCAGCCTTAGAAACAATCAAATTACGTCTGCGATTTTGGCTTTCATCACGGGTTGGACAAGCTTTAGCGAAACCTTCAACCTTCCGCAGTGATGCACGTTTACTTATCTTCGCTCTCCGTAATTTATCCAACGATGAAGATGCTGCTGTTTTAAGTTTAAGCGCTTATAGTGCAGCATTGCGTCGGGCTTTGGCTGCACCAGCAAGTATCTTCTTCATTGATGAAAGTCCAATATTATTTGAATACGATTCAATTGCAGTTTTGGTAGGTCGATTATGTGCAAATGGTGCAAAAGCTGGGATTAGAGTAATTTTATCTGCTCAAGACCCGGATACGATTGCACAATCTCCATCTGGGTCAAAAATATTTCAAAATTTAACTACTCGGTTAATTGGACGAATTCAACCCACTGCTGTTGATAGTTTTACAACGATTTTGAAATATCCTCAAGAGATTATTGCTCGTAATGCGACAGAAAGCTTTTTTCCAAAGAAGGAGGATTTGTACTCGCAATGGTTACTTGATGATAACGGGATATTTACGTTTTGTCGTTATTATCCAGCACCCATTCTGTTAGCTGTTGTGGGTAATAATCCAAAAGAACAAGAACAGAGAACGCTTTACTTGTCAAAGTATTCAGATAAATTTGTTGCGCTAACCGAGCTTTCTAAACAATTAGTTGAAAACAAGTAGATAGAGTGAAAGTATATGAAATTAAAAAGGAGAATAGTAATATTTGTCGGAGCTTTTACAATTGCAACAATTGGCATTGGCAGTAGTGCTTATGCTTTAGTTAGAAGTAATCCCTTAACCGCATTGGTTGAACAATGGCAACAACAAAGCCGCTTGTTAAACAACTATATTTCTTCAACAATTTCTCAGAAACTAGATAATTTATCAGAATCTTTAGAAGGGGATTTACAAACGGTAGTGTCGGAAGCTGCTGGTGTATTGGGCTTACCAGATGCAACAAAAGTTAGAGAAAAAATTGAACAAATAGCTTCTGATAATGACAATGCTGTAAATAGTGTTGACAGAGCAAGCAATGAAGTGGATCGTCAAATAACGAGGGCTGATTCAGATTTTACCTTGAGTAAAGAGGGACAAGAAAATATGAAAGCACAAGTTGAAAAAACCCAATCATCAATTGAGACAGTCTCCGTTTTTTCTGATGCTGCTCAGAATGATGTTGTCACTCAAAATGTTATGAAACGTATTGCTCAACAAAACACTCAAATTACAGGTATTTTGGGTGCAATGCGAACCGATGGGTTGAAATATAAACAATCTCAAGACTTGGCTAATCTTAATTTGACTAACATATCCCGGTCTGTAGACGGGCAAAACCAAGCAAGGCAAAAAGAAGTTGTTGGTCAGGGGTTTAGTAACCTGAGAACTGCATCACAAGCTAGATTGTTTTAATTAAAAATATTTCTTTCCTCCCGTATGTTCTATTATTTTTTGAAGTACGGGCTAATCCTTTCTCAAGCCCAGCCACAAAATCCTAACCCCGGACAAGCTGCTTCTACGATAACTGAGGACGGCATAGCAGCAAGTGAAGCTGTTGCTCAATCAATAGATAAGCTTTGGGATGACGTTTTGGGTGGGGGACTTTATAGCGCGATCGCCAACTTAGGAATATTCTTCGCTGTTGGAACATTATTGATTTTCATAGTCCAATGGACAAAGGAAATGATTGACGGTGATAGTTCCAAAGGATTTACCGAATTAATCTGGACAATCGTTGTCATAGTCCTACTTGCAAACAACGGTCAACAATTAATAGCTGTAACTAAAGGTTTAAGAGGAATCATCAACCAAACTAATCAAACCCTGTTAGTTTCCACCTCTGCTTCTATCCAACTCCAAGAAGCTTATCAACAAGTAATGCTCAAAACTGGTAAAACAGATGCAATTGAGTCGCTGATTAATCAATGTAATACCATTGCCGACCCAACCCAACAAACCGAGTGTTTACAAAATGCAGCCCGACAAGCAAAAGAAATTGAAGCAGAAGCCGAGCAAGATAATCGTCCATCTTGGCTCCAAAATGCCAGTGATTTTTTCAACACCAATATTTTTCAATTAACAGTACGTGGTTGGCTTCTCGCACTTGCAGCTGCTTTTCAATGGATAATCGAGATTTGTATGTTACTAACTGCATTACTAGGACCGCTAGCTGTTGGAGGTTCATTACTTCCAGTTGGTCAAAAAGCTATTTTTGCATGGTTAACGGGTTTCTTCTCGGTAGGAATGATAAAAATTTGTTTCAATATTATTTCCGGTTTGGTTGCCACGATGGTGCTAAATGCTGACAATAATGACCCAATGATTTTTGCATTTGCAATTGGTATTCTTGCCCCCATTTTATCTGTAACTTTAGCAGCAGGTGGTGGATTAGCTGTTTTTAGAAGTTTTTCGAGTATTGCTAGTTTTGGTCTTTCTACTTTTGTAACAAGAATTGTTAGTAAATAGAAAAAATATGGCAAATTTAGATAGCAATTTTAAGTCAGAATCAACTGATAATAAAAGATTAAAGTTTTTAAATCGTGCATCCAAAAAATTCTCTACTGGCGATACTTTAGCATTGTTTGCTGTTGGGACTTTTGGATTACATTTAATCACATTTTTTCTGCTTATATTACTCTATGGTTCCTATTCACAGCTAAATAAAAAACCACCTCCTTCATTGGTTCAATTAGAAACAGGTAAAGGAATTAAAGTTGCACCGTTGGGAAATGTTGAACGCACTCCCCAGGTAGTATCCCGCTTTGTTTCCGATACTATGACCTTGATGATGAATTGGTCTGGAACACTACCCCCTACAACTGTTGAAGAAAACGCAAAACCAATCAAGGACAAAGGTGTAAACATTGGAGAACGAGGATTAAGGGGTAGTAAGGTTACATCCGGAGCGTGGCAAGCGTCTTATGCACTATCAGAAGATTTTCGTAAAGACTTTCTCAAAAAGCTCGCTTCAATCACACCACAGGGAGTTTTTAAAGGTACAACTCAAGTAGTTTTAATTCCGTTATCAATTCAATCTCCTATCAAAATTGATGAAGGGAAATGGAAAGTAAAAATGATTGCTAATTTAAATGTTTTTGACCAGAGTAATAGTATGGGGGAAGTAATTCCATTTAATAAAGAGATATTTGTTAGAGCAGTTGTTGCTCCAGAAGCTCCTGTTAATACAAGCGAATTAGCTACTGTTATTTATCAAGTTCGTGCTAGTGGATTAGAAATTTATGCAATTCGTGATTTACAAGCGGAGAATTTATAATGGATGAGCAATCTAATAAAAATAATTCTACAGATTCGGATTTTTCAGATAGTGATTGGAATGAAGTCAGCTTTGTGAAACTGCTTGGATTTCAAGACGACAATCAACCACATTTGAAAGAAGAAATTACTGAAATTCAAGATAGTAATTCCGAAGAAGTAAATAATCACGCAGACGCTGCAAATCCGATTGCAACACATGAACTATTTGACTCTCCACATGAGGGGAAAACTCAACCGAATTTCTATAGCAATCCTTTCGCTAAATTTGGTGCAGTCGGTTTGGTAATGCTGGTGGTATTTGGTTCTGCTGCAACGGTTTTAAATAGTATTATGTCGGGTAGTCTTAAAACTGCACCCCCGACACAATACTCTAAACAATCCAAACCTAAAGTAGAAATCGCTGATGATTCTAATAAAAGAGAAACGGGAAAGTTAAAAGCAGAGTTAGCACTATCAACTCAAGCTGAAAAAATTAAATCTATTGAAGGTGCTAAAAGTCCTAAAACGGCTGTAAGCAAACCAAAACCCAAAGTTAAACCTACAAAAGAACCATTCATAAAAACTAACATTAGACCAACTCCAACAAGAGAATATTCTACACCCGTCAGAACTAAAATAGTTTCAAGACCGCCACGACCGACACGAGTTCCATATATACCTCGTCCGAAACCACAACCATTACCTGTAAGTTATAGTCCCCCTAGAACTCCACAAATACCGAAATTTCAACCGACTGTAAATAGAATAAGTAAACCAACTGTGCCCAAAATTGAAGAAAAAACTGACCCGATGGAAGAATGGACTAAAATTAGTCGTTTGGGAAGCTATGGTTCAAGCGTAATTACTGCAAATTCTGATAAGCAAGCCTCCGAAAGTACGATTGATAACACCATACAAGAACAACCAAAACAAATAATCCCCTCTGCAACTCTAGTAAAAGCAGCGGATTATACAACTCAAACATCAAACAACAATGAACTAGAACCTCTTCATACCGAAGAAGCTGCAATTATTGGGTATGAAAATAATTATCAATTGCAGGTGGGGGAATCTGTTGATGGAAAGTTGTTAACCCCTTTAATTTGGAGTAAACATCAAAACAAAAATCCTTTTCAACAATCTAAAAATAAGTCAAAAAGCGAAAGTTTTGTAATCGAACTGGAACAACCATTAAATACACGAGACGGTTTTGCTGTTTTACCAAAAGGTTCTCAGGTTGTAGCTCAAATTAATAACGTTAATCAAGGGGGACTAGTTGAACTTCAAGCAACTCAAGTTGTGATTGATGGTAAAGAATATATTCTCCCTCCTAGTGCGATCGCCATTCGTGGTAAGTCCGGTAAACCTTTAATTGCGTCTCGTTTAAACAGTAAGAAAGGAGAAATTGCGCGACGAGATGCACAAACTTTTGCTGTAGGTTCTTTAGCGAAAGTCGGTAAAGTCCTTAACCAGCCCAAAGAAGAACAAATATCAACTAGTAGTGGATTTAGTGGTACTAATTCTTTCTCCTCTGTTAGAAGAAGTCGAGAAAATATTTTAGGAGCGGTTTTAGAGGGAGGATTTGAACCGCTAACTCAACAAATTATTAAACGTAATCAGCAAGCACTACAAGAGCTACAGCAACAAGAAGATGTTTGGTATGTCAAAGCAGGTACGAATGTACAAGTCTTTGTTAATCAATCTTTTCAATTTTAGTAATCGTTTTTAGATGATGAGTAAGCAATATTCAATTATAAAAGGATTTATTGTTATTTGTTCTTTAACGCTTCCTTACTTCAATTTATCACCAGCCATTGCAAGTGAAGTAAAGCAAAGCGTGAAACAAATAACTCAACAAGTTGCTACTGGTAACAGTTCTTCAAGTATACCTAAAATTGAACTATCGCCAGGGTATGGAGTAAATATATCTTTCATTAGGAGTGATGAAATAGTAGAGAAGGTTTGGCTAGATAATCCGACATTCGCATCTTTAGATGTTGATGGCTGCTTATCTGTAGAGGGAAAAGAATGCGACCCGCAAGGAGCAACGGTAATACATTTACGACGAATTAATCCATTAAAAGTAAGACAATTACCATTATCTAATACTAGCTTATTAACTGTAATTGCAAAAGGTAAATCGGGAAGAAAGGTATATTTATTTAAAGTGGCAATGGGAGATAAAACCCCTACTTTCCATACTCTAGAAATCATACCTGATATCAAAATATCTCCCGAAACAACTCAATTCTCTAACATCAAAAATAATCAAGAATTGCAGCTTCTGAGTAGAGGGTTAAAACTTGTTAGTAAAAGAGGCTTGATTCATAGAGAATCCCGTTTGTGGTCAAGAATAGCGAACTTCTTAGTCAAGGTAGAAATGGGAGAATCTGTAGATAACGCCGCTCGTAAAAGTGGGATTTCAATGCGGTTAGTTAATCGCTTAATTGAACTCGGAAGTCTAAGAGGCAGGGAGCAGGGGGAAGTAATTAAAGCAAAATATTAAACCCAACAACGAAAAACTAATATTATGAAATTATTCAAAAAGCGTTCAATCAGAAGTTGTGGATTAAGTTTATCAATTTTGATTTGTGGTGCTGTTCTTATTACATCGCAACAGAAATCTGTATCTAATCCTCCATCCGTACAAACAGAAATTCCTACAATTAGTTGGCAAAATACTCGTTTACCAGATTGGAATCAAATTACATTTTCTAAAATGCCAGCCATTACTGAATCTGGTTCATTTCAAGCACCTGTAAATGTTTCTCAGAAGTTAGGATATGACCCTTCTCGTAGTTGGGACGCGGGACAAAAACCAGATTCATTTACAATGCTGGGTGATTTTCAGGACTCTTTTAAGCTCGGGGAATTTTCACTTTTAGATATTTCTCAAATTGCTGGCTCTGATATCCAAGAAATTGACTTATCCCGTTTTGGTGTAGTCAAATTTCAAACAATAGAAAGTTTGGTTAAAGCAATACCTGATTTAAAAGAATGGAAGATAAGGGATGTCAAACCAATACTAGATTTACTATCGCAGAATTTATCAACATCATTTAGTTCATATCAAACTATCGGTAACTTACTTCAAAAATCTCCCCATTTGGGTAAATTAAATTTTGAATCTTCGGATTTAACATCTTACCGAATCGATTCAATCCCAGGATTATCAACAACTCCAATTGCTAGCTTTGACAAATGGCAAGGAGTTTATATTGATGAGATACCCGGATTAAGCGATGTACCATTTTCTCAATTCCCCAATCCTGCTAACCCTGTAGGAATGCAAGTTGGAATAGTAGATGTCGCGTTTGCAACTGACGAACAAAAGCGAGATAGAACTATTTCAGGTAGTAATAAGGAAGGATTTGCAGTTCCTTGTGATAAAGATTGCGCTCATATTGAATTATCTGGTTCTCAAGCTGTTCACGGGAAAGCTTGGGTTAGCGGAAAATACCAATTGGTTAAAGGTGGAAGAGGAATCTTAGGTTTGGTTAATGGTGGTAAAGAACCGACGGGTCGAAATCTATTTGGTGATGCTTTCAAAGTAGCCGTCTGGGATATATCAGAAGTCGGTGGAAAGGTTTCTCAATCTTTATTCTTTCGTGTTTGTATGAGAAATAATTTTGTTGATTTGGGATGTACCCCCTATTTTATTGGTCCGGTTCCATTCATGACTTATAGAGAAAAAGAACCCATATTTTTAGGTAGGATTGATTCTAATAAAAACTCCATGTCAATTCCTACGGGTTTAAAGAGTAGTGGATTTACTTTTGATAATTCTCCATTTATTTCTTCAAACAATAAAAATAATGTATCTGACTTAATACCTATTACACAAAGAGATTGCAGAAACATTCATTCATCTGGTGCTAATCTCGATGCTTTAAGTTCTGCATTATTAAATGTAGAAAATAGTAGCGTGACACAGAATTCTTTATCGACCGAACAGCAATCTTCAATAGAATCAGAAACTAGTAATTTACTATCAATGACATCGCAGCAAACTGACCCAAGCACAGGTAAACCTTTTAGTGGAGATAGATTGATTGAGCGTGCAAGTCAAATGCATTTTGCTGGGGTTAATATTCCAATTGATTCTCAAGTTAGTGATTTGAATAAGGGAATGACAGTCACAGAATATGGACAAAAAACTAAAAATAAATATAAGCAAAAATTGGAATCAATGAATTGTTTATCAAATTAATTATGCAATCAAATATATATAGTTTTTATAAAATCCGACTTAGTAAAAGTAAAATTATTGTTTTAATTATATGCATAATTGTCATGACTCTAACTGTATCGACTTTATATAAAAGTTTATTCAAAAATCATTCAATCACCACTTGGGAAAATGTAGATGAAGTTGTACCAAAACCTCTTCTAAAAAAGGTTGTTAGTAAAAAATCAACTCGTTATCTTAATATTTCCTCAATAAAGGTTATGCGAATCCCATCCCAAGGTGCTGGTAACTTATATCTTTTTGATTATGGTTCTCCTCAACTTTGTGGTTCTGCGGGGTGCTTATATTCGGTGTATGACGATTCAGGTAAGCTACTTTTAGAATTTATTGCCCATTCCCAAATTCCAAAATCACAAAAGCTAATTAAAGTCGGAGAGAATGTTAACCAAGGCTTTCCTTGTTTGAATATTACTCAATTTACAGACACAGATAAATTATTATCTCAAACTAAATTTTGTTATCAAAACGGTCATTACGTTCGCTTAAATAAAAGTTTTATTAGTGAAAAAAATGAATAATGATTTTCTTGTGGTACAACAACCATCAACACCACCACAAAATTCCCAGTTTGATAAGTTGTCTAATTTAATGAAATCACAATCTGGGTTAGTACTGCTCGGCTGCTTTGCTAGTATTGGTATTTTAAAATTAATTTCTGGAAGTAACTATAAAGGTAAAGTAGCTACTAGCTATTGGGGTGGTAGTCGAGAAAAATCTCAAGCAGCCAAAAAAGCAAAGAAACAGATAGCGAAACCGATTCGTAATTCTGTAGGATTGTACGTTGGAACTCCCCCGTACATTAGAACTGCTTTACAAAAACAATGGTACTCTCACGGTTTGCTCAAAACTAAACCAACTTTTAGTCAGCAACTTCTTTCTTCCAATTCAACTCTTTATGTACCAGATGCTCAAAGGGGAATAGCTGTTATCGGTGCAGCTGGTTCTGGTAAAACTTTCTCTGTCATAGACCCTTTAATTCGTAGTACTTTTGACCAAGGTTTTCCTATGTTGCTCTACGATTTTAAGTTTCCAGCACAAACTAAACGAGCTGTAGCTTATGCGATGAAGCGGGGTTATTCCGTAAGAATATTTGCACCGGGGTTTGCTGAAAGTGAAACTTGTAATCCGTTGGATTTATTGAGAGATGAGGAAGATGCTATTGCAGCCGGACAACTTACACAGGTAATCTCGCGTAACTTTGACAGAGGTGCAAATGCTAGCAGCGATAAGTTCTTTGAAGAAGCAGGAGATTCTTTGGTTGAGGGTATTTTACTTGTTACCAAAGCTATTAAAACTCTGACTAGCGAAGACAAATACTGTGATTTGATGATGGCACAAGCAATTCTATCTTTACCAAATCTTGCTGCTAGACTCGAAGCTGCATCAAAAGATAAGTTAAAAGTTTGGACTTCTCGACCATTATCGCAGTTAATCAGCGTTAAAGATTCAGAGAAAACGGCTGCATCAATCATTGGTACCGCACAACGAATGTTTCAGCGCTTTCTTAAACGTGACTTCGTTGGTGCTTTTTGCGGTCAAACAACACTACCACTTGATTTAGATGGAAAACAGTTGATTGTTTTTGGATTGGATAGAAACAACAGAGACATTGTTAGTCCACTGCTTGCTGCAATTCTTCATATGATTGTAACCCGCAACATCACCCGCACTATTCCACGTAGTGACCCTTTAATTGTTGCTTTGGATGAGCTACCGACATTCTATTTACCAGCACTCGTTAACTGGTTAAACGAAGGACGTGAAGATGGGTTTGTTGGCATTTTAGGATATCAAAACATTGCCCAACTTGAGAAAGTTTATGGGAAAGAATTATCACGAGCAATTTTGGGTGGTACTGCAACTAAGTTTATTTTTAATCCCCAAGACCCTGAATCTGCAAAGATATTCAGTGACTACTTGGGAGAGATGGAGATTAGATTTAATTCTAAATCTCAAAGCACTGGTAAAGGAGGTGGTTCTCGTAGTAGAAACGAGCATCATCAAAAACGACATTTATTGGAACCCGCGCAGTTCGCAAAAATGGGTACGGGTAGAGCAGTAATTATTAATCCAGCTTATAGCCGTGGTACAGAAGCATACGTTCCCTTGCTCCACAAAATAAAGGTTCCCCTCTACGATATTGAAGAAATGAATTGGTCGGAAAGTAAATGGGATTTTGTACGGGAACGATTGATTAGAAATAATAAAGTTACTGTTAGCGATGAAGAACGTTCTGCACAGTTTTTAGAGCGTAAAGCATTAGCAGAACAGTTATTTCCGTTACCTGAGCAAGGAGAAGAGTTAGCTTCACCAGAAGAATTAAATAATATTTTTTAGAGTTAAACAATATGGTAGAGAAAATAATTAATTGTAGTCCAGAAGTTTCTGCTGTTTTATCACAATATCCTAAATGGTTAGAAATGGTCGATGAAGCAAAGGAAAAACCAGTTTTTGATAAAAATTATTGTCCCCATGTAATTGAAATATTTGACCAGCATGGTCTGTTGGCTGGAAAAATCAACGGATTATCCGCTTATGAATGTACTAGAGAGATTCAACAAAAAAGTGAATTTAATGCTTGGCTACTTGATGGAGAATTAGCCGTATTTTATGTTGGCTCTTCCTTAATTGTAAATCGTTTGGAAGCAATAGCTGTAGAAGGAGAGTAAATGAAATGCCAAATCTATTTACTGTCAACGAAAGCGATGCAGCAGCAATGCAGCAAAGGTATGAGCAATTAATTGAAGTATTATTAAAAGCTGTATTGGATGTAGAACAAACTTCGGACAAACAAGGATTAAAAATATTTGATGGGGATAAATTAGTTTATGGACGTGATGAAAATCAATTTCGTGATGAAGTATCTGGTTTCTCAGGAGAGCTATTAAATCCTCAATTAATAACACAACTTCAAGAATTACGTTCAACTTCTGTTGGGGAAGTTGTAGATGGGGCTGCGAATAAGAGAATTGAATTAGATGGGAAAGTTCTCTTACAATCTGATTCGGAAGGTAAGGTAATCGTTAACAATTTTTTAGAGCAAGAAACTTTTACAGATAAAATACCCGAAAACTTAGAATATTGGGAAAGTTTAGGTAATATTAATCAAATTAATCAACCAGAATTATCACCCGTTGAAGCGGATTATACAAACTCACCTCCCGTTCCGGGTTCAACACGAGTAACTGAATCGTTACAGTTATTAGAAGATAGTCCTTTGAAAACATTATTAAGTTCAGAAGTTGAGCAATTGAAAGCAGAAGTAAAAGCACTACAGCAAGAACGTAATTTATATCAGGAATTAATAGAACAAAGATTGAAGCAACCTCAAAATACTTCTTGGTGGCAGCAAATAGTTAATAATGCATCAACGGTTGTTTCGAGTGTCACTTCTGCTGTAAAGATAGGAATAAACGAATTTAAAGAAAATTCAAAGCAACATCAGTTTGCTGCATCAATCAAAAACTTATTTCAATTACAAACTCAGCCAGGAGAAAATCAGTATCAAGCGGGTGATTATCAAATATCTCGCAATGGTTCGCACTACGAAGTAAAAGATTCGGCTACAGATAAACTTTTAATGCAGTTTCGGAACACTAATTTAGGAGTAAAAGTAGAAAAAAGCGATTTACTAAACGTTGATATTCAAGATATTAATTCTTTGCAAAAATCATTACGTAAAAATGAGCCAATTCCAACATCTTTTGCTCCAGTCGGGAAACAAGAAGCCGAATATTTTGCTCGTGTTGAGAGTGTTACGAATGTGCTTGTAGAATATGCTACTGCACAACAGCGAGATGTAGAAATCGATGGTCGATTTTCTTATAAATGGAAAGCTAGTCCTGATGGTAACGTACAAATTGAAGCGAAAGATGGACGCGGTAGTTTACTTGAAAAAACTGGTGGACAGTTAACAAGTAATATGAACGAACGCGATTTAATTTATTTCGAGCAAATATTACCCAAGTTACAGCCAAAAAGTAAAGGCAGAAGGCAAGAATTAGATAGCACTAGTGAATTAACTCTTTAATAATCTAAACTCAAATTAATTCTCCTTCTCCCTGCTCCCTGCCCCCTTCCCCCTGCCTTCTACAATGAAGTTCGATAATTTGAATTTATACTTCGATTCTGGTATTCCAGTTGTTTGTGTTAATGCTCCTTTGCCAGAAAGAATGAATGTATTAGAGGAAATTTATATTGAATGCGCTCAGATACGAGATATTCCCCTTTATGTATGGAATGCTGGCTGGGGATGCTTCAAGAAAGTAAAATATAATTCGCATTCAATTAGGAGTTTTATTGATCCACAACCTAAATATAGTGATATTTTTACTAGTTTTGATAATTTATTAAATAATGAGAATGCAGGGATTTTTATATTTGAAAATCTATCATCGTTAATCAGCATAGATTCTCCACAAATGGTTTCATATTTAATCAATATTTACTTTGAGTTTAAGAACAGTAATAAATTAAAGTATTTAGTAATTTTATCAACTGATCATGTAGAATTACCAGAAGCTTTAAGCAATTTGATTCCAAGTATTTATTATCCATTACCCGGTAATGAAGAAATTACTAATTTGATAGAAACATTCTTATGTGATTCACCAGGAATATTAAATAAAGAATCTTTAATCAGTGCTTGCGCTGGTTTAACAAGGGAGGAAATATCTAATGGGTTAAATATTGCACTAAATTCCTGTTCTCAATTAAGTTATGACATTTTCGCTCAACAACTGCTTGAATATAAAATCACTCGCTTTCGCTCTTTTAATTTAAACTTTATTGCTAAACCCAGCATTCCTGACTTTGGCGGTTTGGATTTACTTAAGAAATACATAGAAAATGTCAAATACGATTTTTTACCTCAAGCACGAACTGCGAACATTCCTCTTCCTAAAGGGTGTTTGTTAGTGGGACCACCGGGGACAGGAAAGACTCTATCAGCTAATGTCATAGCCAAAATACTAGGTTTCCCTTTAATAAGTGTAGACACTGCTCTGATAATCAACGATGGTGCAGTTTATCTCAAACGTTTGCTAGAAAGAGTAGAAGCTTGTGCCCCCGTTGTGATGTATTTTGATGAATTTGATAAACTTTTTGCTGCATCTAAATCTACGGGTGAAGATATTAGTTCTCGTCAAATTTTAGGTACTTTATTAACTTGGTTGCAGGATAAAACAAGCGCAGTATTTGTAGTTGCAACTCTTAACCGTCTTGATGCATTACCACCGGAGTTAACTAGGGTAGGAAGATTTGATGAAATATTTTATGTCGGATTCCCTCAAGCAATTGAGCGCAAAGAAATTTTGATCATGCATCTTGCGAAGTTTGATAACCGTTATAAAAATGGCGACGTGCTTACAGAGAAAGAATGGCGAATTGTTCTTAATAAAACTGTTAATTGTACTGGTGCGGAGTTAGCACAAATCGTTCAGAAGGCTGCGCGTAGCAAGTTTCACCAAGGTCGAAAGATGGAGATTGGTTTACATGAACTGTTAGAACAACGAGAAATCATGGTGCCTTTGTATGTTAGAGATACGGATAGAATATTGGCGATCGCTAATCGTGCAAAGTATATAACTCAACCAGCATCAAGTCCGGATACATCGGTTTTTGCTCCTACGATTACTAGTTTTTGGGGAGAAATTTCTTCTTGAAATTCTGATAGACTTTTGACAATGATGTTAGACATCTTTTCTAACTAAAGTTCCACTTAAAGCAAAGACAGCATTAAACCCGATTCTTTCAGCCCAAATTAGTGCATCGGCTTGCTTTTCTCGTAATCGCCGACTTGTTATAAGTAAATCATCACCTATCTCATATTCACCTGTTTCAATATTAATCGAGGCAATTTTACCGATGTTTTGTAGTATCTCTACTTGAAAACGAATTTGAGAATCGTAGAGTTCTTTCCCACGTCGGGTAATTTCTTCATCATTAAACTTTGAAAAAGACATAAAGTTAATCACCTATGGTTTAAAATACTTAAACTTATCTAAATTGATTATAAACCCTCATTAATACTGCTCACTGCCTACTTTGCAATGCTACCTCATTGTTTTTCGCTCAAAATAGCCCTTTCAATAAGCGTATCAATGCCTTCTATTGCACAAGCTTTTAAAATGGCAGTAGCAAATCTATTACCTTTGTTAGAAAAATGTCCCCATATCGAGAACCAATCTTTAATTGACAGTGCATACACACTTTTAAACCCATGTTTGGTTATAACTCTACATTCGGTAATATCTTTCGACAAATTTAAATCAGACAAAGTTCTTGCCTTCTTAGATGAATAATTAACTAACCAGTCGGGGTCATGTCCAATGCACCTTAATCCTTCCTGGTATTCAATACGATATTCCCCAGACTGCAATACTAAAACTTGGATGCTTGTATCAGCTTCTATTTCGACAGACAACGGATTAGCTATTTCTACCCAATAACGACCAGAGAAGAAACAAGGGTTTGGCGTATTACCAGATGCTGGTTTAAAATTGCATAACGCTTTAATCAAAGAATGCCATTGGGGACGAGAAAGCTGCGTGGGATGTTTATCTAACTCTCCATTCTTCAATAGTGTTGATAAGTAAATTGCTGCTACAGACAAGGGATAGACTTGAACCTCTACACCATTTTCAATTTGTGCTGTTAAAGTTTCTAAGCTTTGCGATTCAATAAACGAGCGCACAATGTTTTTTGGCTGACCTACCAATAATGCCATCTGGCGGTCACTCATGAACAAAGCACCATTTGGAAGTTGATAAGCTTTCCAGGAAAAATCATGATAATGCCATGAAGTTGTTGATACTCTCGGTAATTGTTTATCACAATGTTGATGAGCCTTTGGGTTGAAAATTATGTTATTTTCTTCATTCATAACTACAACTTGTTACCTTTTATCAACAGATTAAATTGAATCAAATTCTAACAATTTGACTAACGAATTTGTTGCTAATTGATGATAAAAATATTCCTGTTTTATCTGTAAAAAAACCAGACATCTTTGTCCGGTGTTCTCGTCATTTTTGCTGTAGCACGGTTACTCTTATTAATTCATCACTTCAACAAGGGAGAAAGAGAAAATAGCGGCTTAAAAACTTACTTTGTGATTTTCCTCCCTAGTAGTTGTTATCTCCCGTCAGTTGTGAATTATAAATAGTCCTAACTTTACAAAAAATTCAAATTTAAATGTCAGTTAATTCATACTAGCTTAAAAAAATACAGCCTTCAAATAACTACAACATTTAATGATATTTTGCTGAAAAATTAAAATAATAATTTGAGTTATAAGAGACAAATTATCTACATAAAAAATTAGTATTTTTGGATATATATACGTAGTCGATAAATATTCTCATTTGAAAAATATTCGGTTACTATGCATCAAATATACTGTCATCAGATTGATAGGATATACAGGTCAAGGCATCTTAACAAAAATAAATATTACTCATAGTATCTTCTATGCATTGAATAACACTTATATGAGCAACCTTTATGCTATCTATAATTTTCCTATAGGGCTGATAAACATATAGTGATTTTAATTACTTATTGCACTGAATTTTTACTATTCAATTAAAATTTCCATTAGATACAGCAATTATGAGGTTAATAGTCTATTTGTTGCTGTTTATGTAGTGAAAAGTTAATAGCGTTAGGTAGAATTTTTTGTATTGACTTAAATCTTTTTTCTGGCATTAGAACAACTATATTTGATATATTCGTGAGGAATTTGCATGGTAATGGTGCATTTTCATCATCGAGAGTAAGATAAATTGTTCTATGGTTATGAGGTGCATTTTGTACCATAATTTTTAGTGCATCTATTGGGGAAGAATTTAGAATCGCCGTTTCTATTAATCCACGATTATCTCCACCTACACTCAAATGAAACCAACCACTTGAACGTTTGCTACCGGAGCATAAGCTAAATTCTTGTTTGCTATTTTTTAAAGAATATAAATAAGCTCCTGTTGTTCCACCATCTAAATTCCGAGCTACGAATACTGCATTACCGTTCGTCGAAGCATATAACAAACCTCGCTGTTGTAAAGCTTTTAAGAGTTTGTGTGGAATAGAATAATTTTGACTCAAGTAACGCTCGACTTGTTCAAAGTGATTTTCGGAAACTTCAGGTGGTACGAATGTAGAGATAGATGTTCTTTTCGCGATACTTAAAGCGCGATTGGACACTGCATCTAGCATTCGGGTTTCTCCAAATCTATCTCGTAACCAAATTAGGGCATCATCAAAATTTGACTTATTAACTCTCATTACAAGAGAGAGTGGATCATCCGAATGCTTATATTGATTTATCCCCAATTCGTAAGCAACTTCAGATAAAGGTGAGTCCTGTCGTTCGTTGTTTGCTCTAAATAGCTGTAATCCCGAATCCAACTGCTGTCGTAATTTTTCGCTTACAGATGCGGTTTGTTTTAACTCGGCGAGCTGTTTTAATTGGCGGTCGCGTTCTCTCAATTGATAATTAATAACTTCTAATTGCGGGCTTAATAGCTCAATTACCCTTTGTCTATATGCAACACTTTCTTCTTGTGCTTGTGGCTGGGGGAGACAACGCTCTAAATCGAGTATTTGGGAGTCTTGATTCACTGCACTATAGTATTTCTTAACTTTGGTGTAAGTTGCAACACTTCCTTTAACACCGCGTACTATTCCTAAATGTTCAACAGCATTCGCAAAACTATCTTGTAACTGATACATTTTCACTCTCGTACCAAATAAAGCTTTGCAGTTGAGTTTCCCTCGTTCATCCAACGGTACGAGATAAGCGTGAATATGGGGTGTCATTTCATCGAGATGTAACTCTGCTTTGACTATGCGATCGCCCCAAGAATTATCCAACCATTTGACAACTGCTTCCACAAAATCATCTAAACGCTGTTTGTCATAACTTCCACCTTCATATACTGCATTGGGACGGAAGTATTCGGCGCTTGCACTCAGCAACATCTCTACTGTTAGAACAGCATCAGAACGGTACTTTTGGGAACCAATTTTATTCTTCACCTTTGAAACTAAATCAAGGTTGTTATAATCTCCGACTACTTCTAAGTTCTTTATCTGGAGATTAGCATTAGGTGTATATACTTCTCTTGTAGTGTGAGCTTCACTGCGAGCCAAAGCTCCCCAGGATTTTATTTTCTGGATTCGACAAATTGTAAAAGCCATGTTTTTTATTTAAGAAAATAATAAGAATTAATTTTATTTACTGTTATCGCATTTATTGATAAGTATGCAGAATTGTTGTCCAAAAATATCTAAAAATAGCCAAAATATATATCTTTTTAATTACGTGATTTTTAAATAAAATAAGTAAGATTTTATTCATTGCAATTGTGTATAAAGACTTACGATTGCTATTTTTGCGACTTTTTCAAGTTAATATATCAAACATCTTTATATGGTCAAAACTGGTAATTATACAGAAGCAAAGTTTTAAGATAATGCTCCTAGATATAAGCATAGAAATAAATATAGCAATACAACAATTTTAATTGATGTAAGTTTAACTGTCGCTGCTTTTATACTGATATTTTTAGATACTTTTTGTCTAAGTGTATTATCTGCCTTTAGTTATATTGCAGAAATTAGTATTAGTTTGCTAACAAGGTAATTAAGGTTTTTATTGAATTAATGAGAAATAACGAACAAGACGGAATATTTGAGCTATTAGCTTTGTTAATCAGATGTGCTGCGCCGGTAAACCATTATTCGGGAATAAAGAAATATGAGCAATTTAATTTTTAACGTGATATCTCTTTATTATTTCTCAGTCATCATCCAAAACAAAGGTGTAGTGTGTTTCACCTTTGTAACTAATAAAAAGCTGGAATATTTTATGCCGTATTTTTAACGCTGTATTTAATATTTGCCCAAATTACCACCGAATTTAGTCATTTAAGACTGTGTTTTATCCTTCAAATCCTTTAACCATAGTATCTAGACAGGTGTTATGAAGAGTAAACAGTAAAAAGGAATTATAAGGAAAATGGAGATGAAAATAACCGAGAAGTCCATAAGTTTGATTAATAATCTACCTTTATTTTCCTTTGCTTTCCTTGAAGTTGCCGCATTAAATTAATTAAATTTTATGAGTAAAAACACTCAACAAAAAAATAATTCATCTCCCTTATTAATTCTGGCTTTAGATTTTGGAGGAAGTGCAACCAAAGGCATTTATTGTACGTTGAAGCAAAATCAAACAGCATCTTTGGTAATGGAACCGGAAGTAGTAAAAATTTATTTGGATTCAGTAGCTACCTCTATTTTGGGTGCAACCGAACCAGAAAATGCTGCATGGGTTAATTACATGGGTGAAACTTTCGCTGTGGGATATTTGGCGAAAAGTAAGTATTATGCAAATCAGGGATTACAAGAATTAAAGTACGAACGTGCAATTGCGAAAACATTAGCTTTCGTCTGGGCTATCTCAGAGAAACTTCAGTTAGGTCAAAAATTTCGACTGGCTCTTATTTGTTTGCTGCCACCAGGAGAATTTGAAAATAGAGATATTTTTCATAGAAATCTTCAAGCAATACTTTCTGGTTTTATAACTCCAACAGGAAAAATCCAGGTTAAATTGACCGAATTCAAGTGTTTACCTGAAGGTGCGGGAATATATCTTGCCTACCAGAAGAAATTAGGACAGCAAATCAAAACTAAAACTATTGGGTTGGTGATGGTTGGTTATAGGAATGCATCGGTATTAATCAGTGATAAGGGGATAGTTGCACCCGATGGAAAGACAAGCGAATTAGGAATGATTCGATTATTAGAGAAAGTTGTTGCTAGAACTTCCGGACAAAATGCTTCGCAACTAGCTCCTGCTGTAGTGGCTGCTGGTAGCGATATCTCTACTACACCTTTAACTAAGTTATTGAAAAGCACTATTAATATCAATAAACGCCATGAATTGATGCAAATACAACAGGCTATAAAGCTTGCTCGGAATGAATATGCAGCAGTACTTACAAGCTGGTTAGACCAAGTTGTTCCCCGTTCAATTGTTTCTGAAATCTTGTTTTGCGGTGGAACTGCTGACTATGTGAGGAGAGAGCTAAATTCTCACTATAATGGAACACCTTGTTTATGGGGAGTAGGAGCAGATATTCCAACACAAGTTGATAGCTTCGGTTTAGGAAGTCGTTTGGCTGATGTTTACAGCGTGTTTTTATATTTTTCACAACAGGTAAGTTGATGTTAAAACAAATAGATTTCCGTTGGCGCTATCAACCGTGTAAACCAATGGATGTCCAATTAATGAGTTATATTCAGTCCAATCTGATGACTAGTAAAACTCAAATGATGCTTGTAGCAGTGCGTTCATTTTGGCTAACTCAGGCTATAGCTAATGATTCAGAGGATGAAAAAGAAGTACAGCGGGTAGCTAAAAGTTGTATTAAAGCTCTCAGGAAGCAAGCACAAGAAATTATTGAGTTAGCTTCGTTAGAAGATGCTCCGACATTTTTAACCCAATATCCATCAATTTCTAATTCTAGAAGCAAAGATACAGAAAATCATGTTTATGATGATGCGGGTTTGAGTAATTTCATGTAGAAACATTTTGAATCACAAAGAAGGCAGTAGGCAGTGGAAAAATACTAATACTTATATTATTGGAAGTGTTAGCGTAGCTTTCCCAAAGAACATAAATTGTTGTTTATCGGAACTGCTTTCAAGTTATCTACATGCTGGATTTATACATAATAAAGTAAGTTTTAAAGCATTATCACTACTGCCGACTGCCTATTGCCTAACCCTAATTACAATTTTCAACGCTAATCAACTTTGTTAATCCTATGAGTTATAGAAAAATGAAAAGAAAAAGAGGCAGACCTAGAAAAACTACTTTAACTCTTCGAGAAGATATGCAGATTGAAAATAATTCCGAAAAATTAAATGTGGATAACAATGAATTGCCGACAAATGAAGAAAATTATGATTGGGATAAAGAAATTGATGGCTCGTTCGTCAATAAAGAAATTACAGAACCTCCAATCAATGGAAACGCAGAGGTAGAGCCTAGTACAAGTAATGATAACAGCGATGAAAATCAACAAACATCAACTAATGGTTTTGTGAGAGTAGAGAAGGAAAATAGTTTCAAAGAGCCAACAATTATTCATCTTATTGATGGAGAAAAAGGGGGGTGTGGTAAATCGTTTTTCAGTAGGACATTTGTTGAATACTGTAATTCTATCGCTTACGATATTGCAATTGTTGATGCGGATATCAGCAACAAAGACATAGCTACAATTTATCCGAATGTTGAAGTTGCTTTTTTTAGTGATGATGAAAAGCTGGCATCCAAAGCCGATAAAATATTCGATTTAGCTTTTGAAAAATCTGTACTTGTTAATCTACCCGCTCAAGTTTATTCCAATGTTACTGATTGGATACAACGTAATGATTTAGTTAATCTGGGTAAAGACAATTCAATTAAGTTTATCAAATGGTTTGTTTGTATGGGAGGAGTTGATTCGGTGAATTTCTTTCTCCAATCTTTAGATGATTTTGGAAATGACATTATTCATGTGTTTGTGAGAAATCAAGGATTGTGCGATGAATGGGAGTATATAAACCAGATGCCAGAATTTCAATCGGCTATCGATGATTACAATTTTATAGTTATGGATTTTCCCAAATTCCCATTTTGGGAACGTAATATGATTGACCGTTTAGGGATAACTTTTGATATGGCGATCGCACACCCCGAGCTGAAAGTCATTCCTAAGCAGCGGGTAAAAAATTTCCTCAAAGTGGCTTATGCTTCTTTAGCTGCAACGGAGTTGATTCAATGAGTACGGGTGATACTTCAAAAAGTAATGAAGAAAAACCCAAAACTCCCGATGAGTTGCTTGCTGAAGCTTTGAAAGGGAAGAGTGAAGAGTTCAAGCAGCGAGTAGTGGATTTCGCTTTTAGAAGTGGCTTATCAAAAGATGACCCATTATTTCTGGTACTGGTTGCTACCGGACAATTGGAAGCAATGTTACAGGATGCACCAGAAACATTAAGAGTACTTTTCAAAACTTGGAATCAAGATTTAGCCAAGAATTTAGAAACAGTAGAACAAGTCGCCGTCCAAAGACAGAAAGTAGCAATTAACCGAGCAGCACAAGCTTTGATTCATGAATCTTTGGTTCGTGAAGGTCGCAATATTATCAATTCTATTTATCCGGCTGCTATTGTATTCTTTCTAATTTTTGGAGCAGGTTTTATAGGTGGAGTCACAATACCACCTTGGATTTTTGGTGTATTAGGGAAAGGGTACAGTTTAGTCCAATCAGATAATTTGACCTGGGAAGAAGTAGATGCAATGAAATGGGCAATGTCGAGTGAAGGTAAATTTGCGAAGGATTTAATTAATTGGAATCGCGGTTACTTGGATAATAAGGAATGTATTAAAGATGCTCAAAAGTTAGGAGTAGTTTTATCGCAATATAACCGCAAAGCCAGGTCAGGATTTTGCACCATTTGGGTGGTTCCGGCAGATAAACGTAAATTTGGTTCTTAGCGCTTAAATTATTGCATAATCTAAAATAAGATTAAATCTCTATGTAATCATCATCGGATAACTTGCTTTCTCTAGCTATTTGTTCCATTTTTTTTACCTCTCTCTTCCATTCTTCTTCATCCGGGTCATAGAAATAATCAACATCTACATATCCTTCACTTACAAGTTCAGAGGGAGTCATCCCATAAGAAAGCTGACTGATACTTGTTTGTGGAATATGCGTCCTTTTTTGATCTTTCATAAAATTTACTGGCTCAAGTGCAATTATATTGTTGTTTAACTTTTTTAAAGAAGTAATTATTAACTCAAGATAATGATTTTGATATGGCTTTAAAGCTCAATCAATTTGATACAAAAACTAAACAAGATACAGGTATCGAACAAAAGCTAGACAAGGTACTAGCACAATATCTGTTTCCTAACACTAAGTTTAGCATCGGCATTGCTTACCCTGATGCCACAATACCAGAAGACCTGGAAGAAGATTTAGATGGAATTGGAAGTTTACAATTTTCGTCTGGTACAAGAATGTTCTTCGCCGATAATCCCGATGTCCGCTCTCTATTGTATCCTAATCCTTCTGACGGTGCAGCTTATCCTTTACCTTTCACACCTTGTCAAAGTTTCCATGAATTAAGGGATGTGAGAGTTTTAGTTATTGATGATATTACTGGAGAAAACGGTGATGTTATAGCGGCGAATGATGCACTAAAGTTAGTTGGTGATTGTAAGGGTTTAATAGATAGAGATTTCGCAATTTCTAACAATATACAACCGCGTGCTTTTCAGTTTCGACTTGGTATCAAACCTCAAAAAGAAAGTCAGGTTATGCGAATTGCAAAGGGCACGCTCGCTCCTGCAAGATTAGACAGATTAGGGGAATCTTCTTTTCGGATGAGTGGTAAGTTAAAGGATGGTACTCTCCGCTCCAAGATTGGTTACGATATGGTACTAGCAACATCTTCTTTCAAGGGGAGGAAAGGAGAAGATTCGATTAAGCCAGGAGAATATGTACTTTCCCTTGGTTTAGGTGTGAAATCTTTAGCTTTGTACAGAGAGCATAGTTTAGGAACTCAGGTATTAGTTAATTATCCTCAAGCTGTAAAACATGAAATTCTTCCTATTATCAAAGAGCAAGCAGAAAAACTGGCTCAAGACCAAAAAGACCCGAAAAAGTTAGCACAGAGATATATCGAAAGTTGCTCTCGACGTAAAGAACTTGCTGCAACAAAATTGGACTCAGATAAAGATTTTGAACAAGATATAGATGAAAAATTATTTGTGTTTGATAATTTAGTTTCCGACTCGGAAATCGAAGAAACTCAAGAATGTGATAACTGTAGAAAAGGACAAAAAGATTTAAAAATTTACTCTATATTAAAAGCCGATACAGAAAATTTTTATCAACTTATCGAACATCCTAAAATTATTTCTGACCTTAAGGACTTTGCTCGCAAACAATGGGTAGAGATAGCTACTGGACGTTCTATCAAGTTTACATCCGGTTTAGCTCAACCGAGTTTAGATTTACAGCCAAATGAAATTTGTATTCCTTACTTGAAAGAAGGAGAAGAAATAATAGTTACCCGTTCACCTTTAATCAATTCCAATGGTGTAATTACTTTAAAAAATAAGCGTCTTCCACAAACGCTATCGGGATGCGTTTACATAAATCCAAAAACAGCTATGGATAATATGCAATGCGATTTTGATGGTGATTTACTAGCTTTTGCACCTAGCAAAGAATTTCCGATATTAGCAGAAGAAGTAAAACAAAAGAACTTACCCCAGAATAGATACCCTGATATTGTCAAAAAAGCAAAAGAACCTTATCAAGGAACCTTTGCAGAAATTACTGTTTCTGCGATGGATAATAAAATTGGCATTATAGCTAACGAAATTCAGAAAAATATTGCATTGCAATGCGAACTTTCTACAATACCTAAATCAGAAAAATGTGATTATCTTCAACGAGTTTCAGCAAATTTTAATTATGTCTTGAAAAGACACCAACAAGGTAAATTAGAAATACCTTCAAAGATACTAAACCAGTTAACACCGATAGCATCTACACTTAATAAAAATTTAGAATACTCACAAGTAGGACATCAATTACACTCAATTAAAAAAATATTATTTGACTGTGTAGCCGAATTGGGTAATGAATTACAAGTAGCGACTGATGGTTGTAAAAGTGCTGTGCGCCCTAACGAATCAATTATTAAATATTGTCAAGCTATAACTAGTTATAAGGAAGTTGAATGGTTGGCTGATAAGAAGGATAAAGAAGCATTTATTAATCGGGGAATGAAAACAAATGGTTATAGTCCTATTGATTTGATGATCCAACAAACCAACCAAGTATTTGAACAAAATCAGTTAGTTGCTAGACCTATAGAGCAATTTAGAAGTTTTTATCCACAAATAGAGTTTAATTCATTTAAAGAACAAGCTAAACAAATAAAGAATAGCTATAATTCATTAGTCAGAAACCGTATCGAACTAGAAGAAAGACAAAAAATTGCTGAAGGACCTTACCTGATAATTACTTCTCCTGTTAGTGGAAAACAGTTAGAAATTACAAATTTAATTAAGTTTGATGCAGCTAAAAATCATAATTTTTGGAAAGCTTCTGAGTTGAGCATCCGAATTTCTTCTAGAGAACCAACTACTAAAATACCAAATCCTCTTTTTGCTAAAGCAAGATTTACAACATCTTCAGGTAAAGATATTGATATTCCTATAGGCACAATTAGTATGAAATCAATGCGAGAGCATAACCTAAAACCCGGAATGACAATAAAGCAGGGTAAAGTGGAATTATTTAGCGGTATTAGTAATAGTATGATTGATGCTTTGAAGCAGCAAACTCTTGAATACGTCGAGTCAATTATAAATAGCACTCCGGATAATGAAAAGCTACTTCTAGCAGCTGCAATTCATGATGTTAGTCATACCGAAGAAAATAAAAATTATGTAGGACTAAAAAAGGCTGGTATAGCATTCGCTGTATTCCCTGACGAAGTTATAGGTCAACTAAATCAGTTACAGTTTACTCAAATGAGGGTACTTGGTACTCAGTTTAATCACTATGCTGACAGAAACTTTGCTGGTGAAAAAGTTGCAATTAAGTTTGAAAATGGTATTAATCCTCGCGCACCCACCCAAGCCGCACGTTGGATAATGGTAGAAGGTAAAAAGCTAGGTACTATTGATGGTTCTTCTCCTCATTTACTACCTGGATGTGAAGCGATTGCTAGCATCAATTCTCCTCCTAGTAAAAGCGTGATTATTACTAGCTTTAAAAATCCAGAGAATAAATTGCAAATTGATAATGTTAATAAATATGCTTTTAAATCTCGTCAGTGGCAGAACGAACAAGCGAATATTACTTTAATTATAGGACAAACTAACCCGTATAAAGCACCAAATGTTTTTGCAAAGATTGATAATCAAATATTAGGAACCGTTAATAAAAAATCAGTCAAGTTTTTACAAGAAAAACTCAATGCTGTAGGTAAGTCAATTCAAGGATTTACGTTTTCAGGTACCTTAAAAAATGCTCCTGCTAGCTATGCGGATATTGTAATTGACCCTTCTACCGTAAAGTTTCCACAAATTGAAACTACCCCGGAACAGCAGAATAAAAATTATGAAGAAAGTAATAAGCCGGTTTGCACCGTTTTATTTTTTGAAGCATCTGTAGATAGTATACTTCAACCATTAACAGAGCAAGTGATGTCCAATATGCTTAAGCGGGCTGTTGAACGTGCTGCTGAGTTGGGTTCTAAGAGGGTACAGTTTGTTGATGTTTCTAACTTTCCCACAGAGTCTTCAGCTTTAAGAACTATTGAACAACTTGCAGTAGAACACAAGGATATAAATATTGAATTTATTGGCAATGCGTCGGTAGAAGATGCAATTGGACTTATGAAAGAATCATCAGATATTGTAATTGGGATTAAAGACGCTCAAACTATTGGTATTGTTGATTTTGTCGCTAATCAGGGAAAGGCGATCGCCACTTACAATCCTCAAATACGGAAATTTGATAGACGAAATTTACCTGCTCCGAAAAAGACTGCTCAAATAACTAAAGATATTGAACGCGACGAACGTTGAATTTACCAAAAAAGGCAGTTGCCAGTGGGCAGTTGGCAGTAGTAAAACTGCTAAAAGAGCCGCCAGTATGGAGTTTAAAGGCACCATTATTATGGGATTACCACTGCCTACTGCCTACTTTCCACTGCCCTTCATATAAGTCGATAAAAAAGGATTAGCACAAAATGACCATGCTTTTTGATATCGAGCAATATCACCATCCAGATTCACAACATCAAAAAGGTGACTGGGATGGTGTGAAATATGATTCTGCTTGGGATGATGGTTCTGCTTTTCCACAAACTAGTTCTAAAACTTCTTTAAAAGAAACTAGTGGTAGTAACAAAACTGACTGTTGGTATACCCCACCATCAATTGTTAAATTAATCATAAAAGTTTTAGGAGAAATCAATCTTGACCCCTGTGCGGATGATGGACGACATATAACAGCAGCAAAGCATTATACGTTTGATGATGATGGGTTGAAACAGCATTGGTGTGGGAAAGTTTATATGAACCCTCCCTATTCGCACCCTGGTGTTTGGATGAAGAAACTGCAACTCGAATTTGAAACGGGTAATGTGGATGAAGCAATTGTTCTTGTACCCGCTGCTACCGACACGAATTGGTTATCTCCAGTTTTGAAAACTCAACCTGTATGTTTTTGCAAGGGGAGAATTAAGTTTTTAGGTCAAGATTATCAACCAAAATTATCTGCAAGACAGTCTCATGTATTAATTTATTGGGGTAACAATTGGCAGAGATTTAGGGAAGTATTTGAAGAATATGGTGTGGTATATTTCCCAATACCCCCTATTAATCGTAACAAAGTGCTAGGGGAAAACATATCACTTAGCAATTCCCCTAGCACCCAGTTAGAAGGTGAAAGCCAAACCCCGGACAATAGTTCATCAAAATTAAGTCACGCAAATGTTCAACTAAGTAATGATGACCAGGTGCTAGGGGGAAATATATCACTAACTAATTCCCCTAGCACCCGGATAGAAGGTGAAAGCCAAACCCCGGACAATAGTTCATCAAAATTAAGTCATGCAAATGCTCAAGTAAGTAATGATGACCAGGTGCTAGGGGGAAATATATCACTAACTAATTCCCCTAGCACCCGGATAGAAGGTGAAAGCCAAAGCCTTGGTAATAATTCATCAAAATTAAGTCATGCAAATGCTCAAGTAAGTAATGATGACCAGGTGCTAGGGGGAAATATATCACCTAACAATTCCCCTAGCACCTGGATAGAAGGTGAAAGCCAAAGCCTTGGTAATAATTCATCAAAATTAAGTCATGCAAATGCTCAAGTAAGTAATGATGACCAGGTGCTAGGGGGAAATATATTACTTAACAATTCCCCTAGCACCTGGATAGAAGGTGAAAGCCAAAGCCTTGGTAATAATTCATCAAAATTAAGTCATGCAAATACTCAAGTAAGTAATGATGACCAGGTGCTAGGGGGAAACATATCACCTAACAATCCCCCTAGCACCTATCGTAAACGCGGTGAGGGCAGCGGTAATATTTCATGGGGTTATGCGAATGCTAATAGCACTAAAAAGAAACCAGTCAAACAGCTTTATTTCGAGTGGGAATATAGGAGTAAAAGAGGAAAGACTTATGTGCGATCGCGCCTCAAGGAGCAAGTTATTTCAATGAATGAAACAAAAGTTCCAGTTGTAGAGATATTGAAATTATTAACTTACAATCCAAAAGTAGCGGGTGCTTTGGGTCTTAATTAACTAGTTGAATACGCCGTTTCAATAAAAGTAATACTTCTAAAATTCAACAGAAAGCAATCTGTGCTTCAACTATCTATATCCCTCCTGAAATGTTCTAGAACTCCAATCAATAGTAATTTTGCATTGACTCATCAATTATAGATAAATTTCAAATTATTGTTGGAAAAAAAATATCCCATATTGAGGGATATATTATAGTATTTGTAGTAACTACTGTTGGACTTTTATTGAACGTACCAGGACACTGGTTACTTCTCCTGGATTGGAAGTTGGTAACAGCGGAGTCCAATCGCGTACATTTGCATAACCCAGTTTATGTAAAACCTCAATTGTCGCTATTACAGCTTCTTTTGAGCCAATTAGAATATGTTTAATTTTTTCTGGCTCTGGAGTTTGAGATATTATTGGTTGAGGACTCACAAAAGTTTTTTCTTGATTACTAGCATCAGCTAGAAAGTTTCGATAGTTTGACTTCATTGGTTACTTTAGTTTTAGCTTAGACAGTAAATTTCACTATTTACTCCCCGTGAGGGGTTTTACTAGCTGCAAATATTCAGTTTCGAGGCAATTATTTGTCCTGAAATATAGTCGAAACGACCCATCTGGGTATTGCTTTAAGTCCGTTTCACAGAAGAGAATGTCTTGTCTTTGGAGCCATTGAACAATGCTTTCATGATAATCAGCCAAGAAAAGCGCAGGAAAGTAAATTCTTCCGGTTTTAACTCCAGTTTTTGGATTAGTAAATATCTGAAATTGAGGTTCACTTAAAACTTCTGCCATTAGTATTACCTTGCAAAACACTTTGAATTATTTTGAAAGCTTGTGATGGTGAAGATAAGTAATCACAAGCTTTCCTAAAGGGCTAATTAGATAGTGACTCGGAATATTTCACGAAATTCGATACTTTCCATTTCAAACCATGCACTCTGTCAGCAATGTTTGGTTTTGAAGAATTGCCATCACAAAGCATACAATTTTCACATCTATTCCTATCATCTTCGGTATGACGACAAAGGATTTCATTTTCACTCAAAGATGCATCGGGAGCGATAATTCTAAAAGTTCTCCATCCTTGAGTTTGAGCAATATGTGCTTCTGCCAAACTTTGCACGGAAGCCATTAAATATTGTTTCCAAATTGGCTTACAATTTTTCCAATTGTGGGAGTACCCTGTATGACTTCCTGATGCTAAAATGATTGGTTCCCATACATCAAATGGTACTGCTGTAGGGTCGCCATAAGAACCAATTCTGATAGGATAACGATAATGCTTTAAAACTTCTATTTCATTTTTGCTGAATTTAGAATAAGTACCTGATACATATTTTCGGTACATATTATTTATTGGTGCGAGATTAACGTAGCAGCTTCCTGTTTGACTCAACTTTAAACTGCAAGAGCCACAAATACCTTCATCTAAACCTGTTTTCGCCGCGAAAGTAGGAGCGAATTCTTGTTGTATAATCCAGCTTTGTAGAAGCCTTCCGGTCTTACGATTGGTGCTAGGAGAAACGAAGCCTGTTAAAATCAGAACTATAGGAGAACCGTCAATCAAAGATGCCCCTTCCCAAACGACGTAACTATTTTTTAACATAATAATAGCGGAAAATGATTTTGAATTTTATGAAGCGAAAAATGGTTGAATTGATGATGTATTTGAAAGAATTTATGACAACAAAAAGGGGAATAAATTTTGCTTTATCCCCCTCTAATTATGGTTTTAATTTCGGTCTTAATTCTCGGCTTTCATTTGAGGATTGACGCTTGCATTTACTCGTGCAGCATATTCTCGTCTCCGCTGCCAAGATAATTCGTTGAGTACTACTAAATCTTCCTTAGTTTTGCCAAATTTACGATTAGCAAATTCAAGTAATTGTTCGAGAGAATAGCGCTTTTCTTCTACTTTTCCAAAATCATTTGCAAAACGTTCTTTAAATACATCCCAGTTGAAATCTTGGAAGCTATTTTTAGCAAGAAGTCCGCATAAAGAACGAATGGAATAGTAGACTTTTGAGTATAAGCGTTCTGAGTAATCACTAACTCCATATTCACCTAAAACGGAATCATCAATTGCTTGAAAGTTTGGTGCAGAGGATTTACGTGTAGCCATAAGACAGATATCTCCTAAATTTTCATTTCTCTATTGGGCGTAAGCCCTCTTTCTGTTGGAGTGTTTCAGCACGTTAAGTTTCGGTAATCAGCACCAAGATGAATCGTTATAATCTGCCATTAAATCTTTAATTTCACAGTTATGCTGATAATCGATTTCTAACTGTTGTAAATCTGTATCTAAAACTAAGTTTTTCAGTTCTTGCATCATTTCTCTCAAATGATTTTCATCGCTAACACCTGAGTAGTAGATTTTGATGAACTTGTCAGCTTTCGTCATGAATTGTTCTAAATTTGTGACGAATACCTGTTCTGAATCAATTGCCTGAATCATTATTTTCTCCTATTAACTACTTGAAGCGATTTAGTATTCGTTTGGGAGCATGAGAACTTTTTCAACTAAATAAACTTTGATATGGCTCAATGGAAAATCTGTATACTCAATTTCTTGCCGTAAAACTTCTTGATTGGTATCCCATTCGCATATCAAAACACCGGAGTTTTCTTGAACTTGTAAATGCCAAATTTGAAATTCTCGTAGTTGTGGATTAGACAAGAATTGCTTTGTTTGATGTGAAGCGATGGCATCTAATAACCAGTAGCAATTTGCTTCTTTCGCTAAGTATTGGATACCATCGGTATAGTTTAAGCCGAGCCAGTGTTTGTAGAGAGTAGTTGAACCATAAAATTGGTTTAGCTCGCTGGCTATTTCTTGCGGAGTTTTCATTTTTCAAATCCTTGATTTACGGACTTCACGTGAAGTCTTGCGGAGGAATCTTCCCCCGCAGAGCTTCACCCTTTCATCGGCGTGAGCCGTAAAACGATAACTGCTGATAATAAATACCAGCAGTTGAGAATTTTTTATTAATTTCTATTTCTATCGCTTTGGCAGTTTTTAATTATTAATACTTATGATGCGACAGCAGTTTTAATTTTATCCAAAATTTACCAAGACTGAAATTTTGTATTTTATGTAAGTTGCTTTTAGGCTTTACTAAAGGCTTAGTAGACAATGTTTGATAAAGGTGACTTTAAAACAGATACAAATTATCTTCACAAGTTAACTTATATATTCTATTAGACTTTAAAATTTTAAAATTTTTAATAGCTTTTGCTTTTATTAATGCAGGTTAAAGGGATATTGGAAGACTCAGCGTTTAATAGCAGATAAAAATTATTGCTATGTTTCATTTAATAAACATTTTAAAAAGAATAAAAATTATTTACTTGCTCACAACTTCCTCACAATTATTGTTTAACTTAAAAATATAGAGAACATTCTTTCAAGGGTTTAAATGTTTAATCTATTATGAGTTAAATTATTTAGTTAGACAAAATTAACTCATATATTAAGTAAGTACCTAGCAGCATAAACCCTTTTATATCTAGTAAGAGGAAATAAGATTATGCAACTTCAAGAAAGAAACGAACAAGAAAATAATCATCTTGTTAATGTCGAAAACCTTCCTACCTTTTCAATGACAGAACCAACATCAACGAGGTTGAGAAAACCTGTTTTGAGAAAAGGGGATACAGGAGATGCAGTTGAAGAACTGCAAAAACTCTTGAGATACTGGGAATACTATTACGACCCTATCGATGGTATCTTCAGCGAATATGTTGAATGGGCTGTTAAAGCATTCCAACATCGGGTTTATCTCGAAGAAGATGGTATCGTCGGTCCATTAACTTGGAAAGCACTTTATAGTGGTGCCCCTCCGGTTCCACCCATCCCAGTTCTCAGTCGCGGTAGCACTGGTAAATATGTGAGACTTGTTCAACGAACCCTATCATTGCACAGCTACTATAGCTTCGATATAGACGGTATTTTTGGTGCAATTACCGAAGCAGCAGTAACTACCTTCCAAACAAATATGGCTTTAGAACCAGATGGAGTGGTAGGTCCTCGGACTTGGCACGCTCTAAGCAAACTCTATCATTAGACCTAGCTTACTGTGTGTGATTCGATGCTTGGATAATGTGTACGAGTGTATTTTTTGTTTAATGATTATCTAAGCGAAAGCAAGCGTTGTTCTACAAAGAATTGACGCTTGCTTGTTTAGTATCAGATTTAGATTTAATGATTGAAAAAATGTGTCAATTTAGAATGCGAAAAGCGGTAGCATAACGCATTCAAATCTGACTAGGTTGGGTTGCACTACCGCTAACGTAAAATAAATTGTAATAATTATTTAATTTGATTTATTTCCTGTTCAGCTTCAAACCAAATTTTTTGCAAAGCGTCATTTACTTTAACATATTTCTTTCTAAAAATGTTAGAGGTTGCAGGTAAAACGTATTTTTCTGCAATTGGTACACCGTTTAATTTAAAAGAAGTAGGTAGCCATAATACTCTCCATCTATATCTAACTAATAGAGCCGATGTGGAGTGAATACAGTTTCCTTCATAGCAATAGCGTTTAATAGTTAACGCATCACTGTAGTATGATAGTGCTTTCTCTAAAGATTGCGTAGTGGAATTTTCGATAACAAAAGGTTGTTTGAAATTATTCTCGAAATTTAACTTAAGATTTTCAAGACGTTGGGAATATTCGATATATCCCATATTTTTGCGAAGTTTTTTAGCAAAATTTTGGAAACTATCTACTAAATTATTTAACCGAATGACAGCCATTTTATATTGAATGTTATTCAGTAGAGTTTGATAGCTTTCCAAATAATCTTTTTTGTTTTCAGATATGGTTGTTTTATCTGGAGGACTATTAATAATTTGAATGGCATTATTAATTTGTAATTGTGCTTTCGACAAAGACTTTAAGTTATTAAAGCGAACAATATTTTCTGCTTGTGATTTTAACTTTCTAGCGCGTCTTAAAGCGTTAACAGCAATTTGTTCGTTTTGAGTCTTTTGATTAATTAGTTTTAACTGATTCTGATATTTACTGAGTTTGGATTGAGCCTGTTTTGATACATCAACATCAGTTGGGATATTTTGAATCTCAACTATTGCTGTTTCTAACTGAAAACGAATTTTTTGCCATTCTTCTATAGGAAGAACGGTTTGATTATCAACAGAAAAAGCTTTCTTACTCAAATTTTCAGCATTTAAAAAACTACTCTTAGCATCAACAGTTTTGGTACATTCAGAAAATTTTGTCAGTTCTTTTTGTGCTTCTGGATAAGTCTCACCAGGTAATTTTGGAACGCTGCCTAATAATTTGACTGCTTGATTTACATTCTTACTAGTCTCCGAAAAATTATCAGCTTCTGTTTGCTCTTTGCATTCTCTGGTTAACAAACTTTGAGCTAGTATAATTTTTCTTTCTTGTTCCTGTTGAAATTTAACCCAGCCAAACGAACTACCTGCAACTAGGAGTGTTGCAAATAACAGAAAAAAGATGGTTTTTCTATATTTTAGATGTGGATTTTTCCTTTTTGCGAGTGTCATAAAACACCTTCCTTTAAATATGACTTCCACAGATTTTTATATAGTGGATGTATCTGTAAGCAAGTTTAGATTGAGGTTTTGACAAATTCTATTGTGAATATATAACTTTGCTATGAAATATAATTTCAAGTTAAATCTAATATTTACAGCAAACTACTGAATTCAATTTAACTCAGCATCTTTATACTTGTAGTTATAAAATACAAGTTTGAGGAAGTTGTGAGGAAGTAATTATTCGTACTTAAGTATCGCTATATTTAATACTTTCTTCAAAATGATACTTACAAGTTGTTGGATATAGTTGAATTAAAACTCTACAAGTTCTTCACATCTAATTTTTAGTATGAGATTAAAAAAATCACTTTACGACGAAGATACAAAAAATTTGAGGAACTTGTGAGGGACTAGAAAGCCGTTTTTCTCTCTTTTCTTTATCACAATAAGTGAATTTGTATGATTAACATTTGTATACTCACAAGTTCCTCAAGTTTTTTCGTTATCTTAAAAGTAGATAGAAAGTAGAAGTTGTCAAATATTCCTTTCTATCGAATCGAGAAAATGTAGAAAAAATCCTACATCAAGATAAATCTTTTAATTGATATAGCTAAGAATAGTCTATATCGGGAGGGTTGTATGAGATTTTTTAATGTCGCAATTAGCCTCGGAGCTGCAACTTCCGTTATTCTTTCGGGCGGAATTGCTGCTGCCCAACCGATGGGTATGGATGGTAGTTATATCGGTGTTGGTATTGCAGGAGGTGTTACTAGCGGCGGACAAGGAAACGATGGTGAAGTATTCGGTGGTAACGTTCAAGGACGTTATGCAATTCCGGAAGCATCTATGTCTGCGAGGGGTGCAGTTTTATTTGGTGGTGATGCTGCGGCTATTATGCCAATGCTAACTATTGATACACCAATTGCCGACAATACTAACCTTTACTTCGGTGCTGGTTATTCCTGGATTACAGACGAAGGTGACAACACCCCTCTGGGTAACAGAAATGCTGCTGTAATTACTCTTGGTGCAGAATCCGAAGTTAGCGATCGCGTTATCGTTTATGGTGATGCAAAATGGGGTATTGATGCCTATGAAAATAGCTCTGCTGATGCTGTTAGTCTCCAAGGAGGAGTTGGTTATCGCTTCTAAATGATGATTCGTATAATGATGGTATTTGCTTATGAATAAACCACAAGTGCGATTGGCTTCAAGTCAGTCGCACTTTGATTTGTGATATTTATAGCTTACCTAATTAAACCGTAATACTAAATAATCGAAGGATATCTAAAATAATTTTCTGTATACAGCAAATATCCTGCTAGCTTCGCTATAATACTGAGTGATGTTAAATACTAAATAAAAAGTATGACAGAGCCGATAAGTTCTGGGAAACAACTCTACAATCTGCTTAAACAAGCTTGGGATGAAGATGAGAAGCAAGCCGCGCAAAATGTCTGGGCTAAAGTACTTGGAGCAAACAACGATACTGCTGATATATCTGATAAGCTGAGTTATTTATTTGAACTTTTTAATAATGTAAAAGATGATATTCAGGGAATAGATATTAATCGGAAAGAAAAATATCTCAATGCATTGAGCAAAATTCAACAAGTTTTGATGAGAAGTAACTTAACTGGTTCAAATTGGGCAAGCATTAAATCAAGTATTGGGGAAGAAACACTTGATTTAATTGATGCTTGTGGAGATTTAATAACATCTCAATCTGGAGGATTTAATGAGATTTCTTCCAAAGAATTAGAAGAACTACAAAAACAAATTATAAATTTGCAGGATGAAATCCGTAATTCGGAAATAGAGAAAGCAACAAAATTATTTCTGATTAATGAACTAAGAAAAATTGAAGATGCAATTACCAATTACCAAATTGTATCTTCAAGTGGATTAAATAAAGTTACTAATAACGTAGCTGGAGGAATAATTTTTAAATGGAGTCTAATGCCAAAACAGGCGCAAGAAATGGCAACTCAAGTTATAAACTTAGCATTAAAGGTTAACGGCATAACTAGCTTGTTTGAAAGAGTAGCGAAACTGCCTGATGGCTTGAAAGATATTTTACCACTTCTCCTACCGGGTGGTAATGGTAAATAAAATATTCTCCGTGTTGCACGGAGAATAAATCTCAAATTTCCCCCGACATTTCAACCTCTTCCTTCATCACTCGCCAGCCTGTATGAGAACCCATCTTACCTGCTTTCACAAATAGCCAACAGCCTCGCTGATAAGAATTTTTACCCGCTTCACATCTAGGTTTTACTCCAATCAAATCTTCTACTTCTTCAGTAGTTAGTACCCAAGCATTAGCTTGAGCGCGTTCTAATATATCCATATACCAAAGGGGATTTGAGGGTTGCAGTCTTGAAAACACAATGTCTTCGAGGTTTCTTAATGATTCTGCTATTTCTGCAAGACTTTCATCAATCCACTGCTTCGTCGAATCATTTACTTGTGGTTGGGATGGTGCAGTAGTTTCTTTTGCTATCCCATTATTTGGCTTTTGTTGAGGAATTCCCAAAGGTTCGTTAAATCTTTCAAAGTTGACAAAGCGATTGTTTTTATCTAAACCAGCTAATGAAGCATCCTTCTGTAAATTGGCTTTATAGTTATCAACTGGCACTAAATTACGACCAATTTCGGCAGCTAAATTACTTAAAAAACTAGCCGCTTCTGCTTCATTACGTGTCCCCATTTGAGCCGCTACTTGTTTCATCATTTTGACTAAGCTAGCGTCAATTAACTGTTCGTTTGCTGCTAAAATATCGACTTCCGAACCACTAGGACAATCTAATAAAGATTGAATTAGCTTTAGATAAGCTTGAGATTTTTCGTCACTACTTTCATGATGAACCGCGACTTCAAATAGGTGATTTATTTGCTTTGACCAATGGTGCAAATACTTAGCGGCATCTGCTTTCCCCTCTCCTGCCATTTGTACTGCAAGTTGTTCGAGTACTTTGACAAACTCAGGATTAACCAATTGTTCGTTGCGCTCTAATAATGTCCATTCTTCACCGTGAGGACAACTTAGCAGTTGTTCCACTAATTGGAGATAAGCTTCGAGGTTTTGTTGTTTAATTTTCATGATAATTCTAATTATTAACATTTGGGTGAATGCCTAGATTATGGAGACGTAGCACTGCTACGTCTCTACATTAAATGTGCGTTTACATCCGTTCGTGGAATGTCCGTTTCACAGCGAAGAACGGTTTTTATCATTCGTCCTCAATCGGATGCTTGTAACCTAATTACTCCTGCATTCTTTTACAATTCCGTTGTAAATAAAAAAGATGAGGAACTTGTGAGCATATCGAGATATCGACACAACCTCACAAGTTTCTCAAGTTTATTTCGTATAAATAAAAAAACAAAAGTATCGGGAGATAGTAGAAATGTTGAGCGTCCAAAATCATGGTGGTGAAACTCAATCTAGAGATTTAGATGATCCTCAAGTATTGCTTGCTACTCTTGAAGAGATTCGTCAATCGGTATATCAAGAAGGACAAGAAATATTTTCCCAATGGAAACCCCATATTCAACGAGATTCTTTTATCAAAAGTGCTGAAAATCTAGCGTATTATCTAGCTTTAAGGCATCACGATTTACGTAGTTTACAAGCAGCTTTAACACCTTGGGGATTGTCATCTCTCGGTAGAATAGAAGCAAGAGTATTACCTAACTTAGACGCAGTAATTTCTACTTTGGGTGCTATTTGCTCTTCAGAACCGAATTCTCTCCCCAGTCGTCCTTCAATACATTCTTTTTTAGAAGGAGAATATCTTCTCAGACATCATACAGAAGATGTTTTAGGTACAATCAACAATCAACGGTGGGTAAGAATCATGGCGACATTACCCTCAACCACCTCCCTCAATTACAAAAATATTCAAGATTTGCTGCATAAAGGTACTAACTGCGTGCGAATTAACTGCGCTCATGACTCACCACAAACCTGGGAAGCAATAATTTCTCATGTCCGTCGAGCAGAAGCCCAAACCGGACAGCGTTGTAAAATTATGATGGATTTGGCAGGAGCAAAACCCCGAATTGAGCGCGTTATTGCTCCTTATGGGTATAAGCATATATTTCCCGGAGATTCTTTACTTCTAAGACGTGAATTACCCGATTTAGAATCGCAAAATGGCTCTAATTTTGAAACTCCTGGATCTTGGCAAGCAACAATTACTATTCCGTCAATTATCGATAGCTTGGAAATAGGAGCCAGTGTTTGGATTGATGATGGACGTATTGGTGGCTATGTTGAATGTTTGATGCCCCAAGGAGTAGTAATAAAAATTACTCATGCTAGGGACAAAGGGGAAAAAATTTCTGCCGACAAAGGAATAAATTTTCCAGATACTTCGCTCAAATTGAGTCCACTTACGGATAAGGACAAAGAGGATTTGGACTTTATTGTTACCCATGCTGATATCGTCGGTTACTCCGGCGTGCAAGAGGTTGCAGATATTGAACTTTTACAGCAAGAGTTAGAAGCTCGTAAGCATAAACGTTCGCATGATGAAATCGCATTGGTAGCAAAAATTGAAACTCCCCAAGCAATAAAAAATCTTCCCCAACTAATTATCCGTGCTGCGGGTAAACAACCTTTTGGGGTGATGATTGCTCGCGGGGATTTAGCGGTAGAAATTGGCTATCAGCGGCTAGCAGAAATGCAAGAGGAAATACTTTGGCTATGTGAAGCCGCTCATGTTCCAGTGATTTGGGCAACACAAGTATTAGAGCAATTTGTAAAAAAAGGAGTTCCCTCTCGCGCTGAAATGACCGATGCAGCAATGGCTGAAAGGGCGGAATGCGTAATGTTAAATAAAGGACGTTACCAAGCTCAAGCCGTCAGCATATTAGATGATGTGCTGAAAAGAATGCAGGAACATCAATCGAAAAAGACATCTCAATTACGCGCTCTGCATTCGTGGAAATTTGACGGAATAATTACTAATTCGTAATTTTGGTTCATAGTGAATCGGACGCTCACAAGTTCCTCAAATTATTCACATATAACAAAATATAGACCAATTCAGAGGTTAAAACCTGTAAAAGTTTTATTTTTAACTCCCAAGGCTAACAGCAAATCTTTGTGGACGGAGAATATCATGCACAAGCATTATCGACTCAAAGAAAATAACAGCTTGAAATTATGGGAAAGATGGGTAATAGCTTCGACTATAGCTCAAATTATAGGCTGGTTTGTAGCAGCTTATCTTAGTCAAGCAATCGATAAGTTTGGCATTGAAAATATATACCAAGTTTTGCTGTTACTAGGAACTCTAGAAGGACTTTTATTAGGATTTGCTCAATGGTTGGTTTTACGTCGCCATATCCAATACGCAAGTTATTGGGTTTTCTTTACAACAGCAGGAGTGCTTGTATCTTGGTTTATGGGATTAACGGTAAGCGCTGTTATCGGGCTTTTTTATGCAGCTAATCTCCATCAGAAAATTACAACATTAGTATTAGTAGAAGAAGTTGCCTTATTAGGTGCTGCTGTCGGAACAGTAATCGGGTATGCTCAATGGCTAATTCTCAGAGCTGCAACTAAAAAAGCAATTTGGTGGGTGTCTGCTAATGCTTTGGCTTGGTCGTTAGGTGTTGTAGTAGCTTTTATTGGTGCGGGAATTGAGATACCCTTCTTTAACATTCATGCATCTTTAATTGCGGTAGCGACGGGTGCAGTAATGGGAATTGTCATTAGTTCGATTACAGGTATCGCTTTGATTTGGTTATTAAAACCACGTTTAAGACATCATTCTAAATACCACGGAGGTGGATTATGTTGAGAGCAGCAGACGTTATGACTACAGATGTTGCCACCGTTCGCAGTTCCGCAACTGTGGCAGAAGCTGTTAAATTAATGCAAGCTAGAGGTTGGCACGCATTAATTGTAGAACGTCGTCACGATCGAGATGCTTACGGCATTATTACCGAAGCAGACATAGTTTACAAAGTAATTGCTTTTGGTAAAGATCCTGCCAAAGTGCGCGTGTATGAAATTATGAGTAAACCCTGCATAGTAGTCAATCCCGATTTGGGCGTAGAATATGTAGCGCGGTTATTTGCCGAATATCGTTTACTCAGGGCACCCGTGATTCAAGGAAAATTGATGGGTATCATTTCGCTTGTCGATATCATTAATGAAAGTAAGTTTCTAGAATCACCTCGGGCAGTAGTATTAAGACAAGAACTTGAAGATGCAATTAAAAAAGCCCGCGTTACTTGCAAAGAAACCTCTCCTCGTTCCGAAGAGTGCGCTATTGTTTGGGATATTGTTGACGAACTGCAAGCAGAGTTAGCACATCAGGAAGCAAAGAGAGTTTCTAAAACTGCCTTTGAAGAATACTGCGAAGAATTTCCAGAAGCTATGGAAACTCGGATGTTCGATACTTGGTGTAGTGGGTAAAACAGTTAACAGTTATCAGTGAGCAGTTACCAGTACGGAAGTTAAGCAATTTTAGATTGAAGATTAAAGATTTAGAAGTTAGGAGTTTTGAATAATTAATTCTTTTTGTCCCCTTCCCATCTTTTTTATAAGGGGTAAATAAAAATTTAAACATCTATAAATAAGGAATCAGCCAATGAAATATTTAAGAATAAAATGGTTAAATTGGGTATTGATATCAATTTTGAGTGCTATTTTATTTGTACCAATATTTTCAACAATAGCTTTGGCACAAGCGGATATTGATATTAACAACGATAATATTATCCGACTGGGTGGTGATGTCAGGATTCCTAAAAATACAGTTGTAGATAACGCTCATGCTATTGGGGGAGACGTAACTATTGAAGAAGATGCTAGAGTCAGACAAACGGCGACCGCTATTGATGGGGATGTAATTTTACAAAAAAATGCCCGCGTTGATGGGGATGCTTATGCTGTAGCGGGTGAAGTTATAACTGAGGAAGGAGCAACTATTGCTGGTTCCTCGGGTACTCTAAGTGGATGGGGAGTATACGGTACTAAAAGAAGAGGAATTAATAGCTTTTTAGTTCGCTATTTCTAAGGTACTGTTATTCGTGCTTTAACGTTAAAGATATTAGTAAGGTGACTGAAAATTATAAATAACTAGCATTAAGACGAAAAATATAGGAGCTTTATCATGCTAATAGATTCAAAACTAAATTCTCTAAATTTAACAAGCTTAAAAGAACCAATAATTAATCTGAACAGTCAAATTCAGCATCACGGTGTAATACTTGTTCTTGAAGAACCAGACTTAAAAATTGTACAAGTTAGCCGTAATGCTGCTTCAGTTCTTGATGTACCTCTAGAAAATCTATTAGAAATAAATTTAGAAGATTTATTAGACCCTTATAAAATTGGCATAATCAAATCGCGATTGGCAGAAGATTCGCTTGATTTTATTAATCCCACAAAAATTTAGGTCAGAAACTGTTAATTGAGGAGGTAATCCCAATCAAGCATTTGAAATAAATGATGATGAAGAAAATTTACGTTTGTGTCCCCGTAAATCTTTTGAATTGTGGAAACAAACCGTTCGTTTAACATCTTTACCTTGGCGACCTGTTGAAATTAAAGCTGCACTAGAATTACGAAAAGCAATAGTTAATATTGTATTGCGTCAGGCTGAAGAATTAGCGCTTTTAGCAGCAGATTTAGAACGCTCTAATGCCGAATTGAAAAAGTTTGCTTACGTAGCTTCTCACGATTTACAAGAACCTTTGAATCAAGTAGCAAACTACGTACAGCTGTTGGAAATGCGTTATCAAAATGCACTCGATGAAGACGCTAACGAATTTATAGGTTATGTCGTCGGAGGGGTAAGCTTGATGCAAACTTTGATAGATGATGTTCTCGCATATTCTAAAGTAGATATGCAAAATATTGAGTTTGCACCAATATCAGCAGAACAAGCTTTAGAAAAAGCCTTAAAAAATCTTCGCAGCCGCATCGAACAAGCAGGTGCTACAATTACTCACGACGAATTACCAACCGTCATGGCTGATAGTACCCAACTAATGCAGCTATTCCAAAACTTGATTGCGAATGCGATTAAATTCCGCAGTGAAAAACCACCAGAAATTCATATTGGTGTATCTCGCTCTGAAGATCAATGGCTATTTTCAGTAAGCGATAACGGAATTGGAATCGAACCACGATTTAGCGATCGCATTTTTGTGATATTCCTTCATATTGCATACCCGCGATGAATATCCAGGTACAGGAATGGGTTTAGCTATTTGTAAGAAAATCGCTTTGGGTCATCGGGGTAATATCTGGGTAGAATCACAATTAGGTGAAGGTGCAACGTTTAATTTTACTATTCCATTAAAAGGACGCGAACGTGAGCGCAGAAAAGGAACAAAAACCCAGAATCATCTTTTTGGTAGAAGACAATAAAGCAGATGTTCGTCTCATCCAAGAAGCTTTTAAAAATAGTTCTTTACCCCATGAAATGCTCGCAGTTAGAGACGGAATAGAAGCTATGGCTTTCTTGCGTCGGGAGGGCGAGTATAACACAGCACCTCGCCCCGATTTAATTCTCTTGGATTTGAATTTACCCAGAAAAGATGGAAGGGAAGTGCTTGCAGAAATTAAAACTGACTCCAAGTTAAAACGTATTCCGGTTATCGTTTTGACAACTTCACAGAACGAGGATGATATTTTTCACAGTTACGACTTACACGTTAACTGTTACATTACTAAGTCTCGCAATATCAGCCAATTGTTCAAAATACTTAAGAGAATTGAAGACTTTTGGTTAGAAACAGTAACTTTACCACCGGAAAACAGTGAACAGTGAGCAATTATCAATTAATTCCTAACTCCTAACTCCTAATTCCTAACTCCTAACTCCCAATCCAAAATCTAAAACAAAAGCATCCGTTGTTAAAATCTAAAATCCAAAATCATAATGACAGCAAACTCGATAAACATCTTGTTAATAGAAGATAATTTAGCGGAAGCTAGATTGTTACAAGAATTTTTGAAGGATGGTTCTTTCAAAGAGTTTAATCTTGTTCATGTCAAAAGATTAAGTGAAGCACTTTATGCAATAAGTGAAAATGTTTCTGAACTTTGTTTCTACGAAACGATGACCCGAATGCCGAAAAGATGTGGCTGCCGAAGGGTTCTTTCTGGACTCAGCCAGCCGGAGGTGTACACATTACCGCTGCCGAGGGCAGCAAAAACCTGGCGTACATAGAAATCGACAGTGGACCGTATCTCGTCCTTCCGACTGACAAGGCATTTTCTAGCGATGACAAGCCGATTAACGTGGACGCATCGAACATTGTTTGGGTCGATAGTGAAGGAATGCCAGCTTCTAAAAATGGAGCAAAGGTAGCCTTTCTTTGGGGCAGCCCGCAGGACGGTCAGTTGAACGGAACTCTTGTCAAGCTACCGGCTGGATTTACTGGAAATATACGTAGCAACGGCTCGACGTTCCGCGCTGTAGTAATCCAGGGTCAACCTCAGTACCAAGTGTCGAATGAGACTGACGTTAAGACCTTGGTACCGGGTAGTTATTTCGGCTCGAAGGGAAAGTCGGTGCATCAAGTCTCGTCTAATGCGAAAGACGAAAGCATCATATATGTACGCACGGATGGTAAATTCGACGTTATTCAGGCGCAGTCCAAAAAGTAACCGCGCTCGATTCTACTAAATAAGGCTGTGTTACCAGAAGATAATAATATTTAAATTTTGAAGGTAAAATCCATGAAAGCAGTAGGTTTAATTCAATATTTACCCATTAACAACGGAAATAGTCTGTTAGATGTGGAAATCCCTAAGCCCACAGCTAAAGGCAAAGATTTACTAGTGCAAGTCAAGGCTATTTCTGTTAACCCAGTAGATACTAAAGTCCGCGTACCGAAAGATAAGGTTGAATCCGAACCCCGCATTCTTGGTTGGGATGCCGCAGGTGTAGTGGTAGAAGTTGGAGCAGAAGTAAAAGAATTTCAGCCTGGAGACGAGGTTTATTATGCAGGAGATATTACCCGTCCTGGTAGCAACAGCGAATTTCATTTGGTAGATGCCAGAATTGTCGGACGCAAACCCCAGAATTTAGATTTTGCTAATGCAGCAGCTTTTCCTCTTACTAGTATCACTGCTTGGGAAGCTTTGTTTGAAAGATTGAATATTGATAAAACAGGAGCAGATGCAGGTAAATCAATTTTAATTATTAATGGTTCGGGGGGAGTTGGTTCTATTGCTATTCAAATAGCGAAAAAGATAGCCAAACTCAATGTTATTGCTACAGCTTCTCGTCCTGAAACTATCGCTTGGTGTAAGAAACTTGGTGCTGATGAAGTGGTCAATCATCGAAATAATCTAGCAGAAGAGATTGAGAAAATTGGTTATCAAAATGTTGATTAAGTAGTCGTGCAAAATTAATTTAACATTCTAAAATCTTCAAAACGCTGGGATTGCTTCGTTCCTCGCAATGACAATATACAATTAATTTTGCTTAGGTACTTATATTCTTTGTTTGAACGACACCGATGGTCACTGGGAAGCTATGACTAAAGCGATTAAACCCCAAGGCACAATTTGTTCGATTGTGGAAAACGAACAACCGCTAGATATGGATACTTTAAAAAGTAAGAGTGCTGGCTTGGTGTGGGAATTTATGTTTACTCGCTCGATGTATCAAACAGCAGATATGGCAGAGCAAAGTAATTTACTGGGGGAGTTGAGTCAACTAATTGAAAATGGTGTAATTATTTCAACTTGCAATGATGTAGTTAAACCTATCAATGCTAAAAATCTACGGGATGTTCATCAACGTCTTGAACATGGTAAAACTATTGGCAAAATTGCTCTAGCTGAATGGAATTAGTCTTTAACAACCCATAAAAAAGGAGAAAATCATGTCAAAGCTAACCATCGTTGCCAGTATTAAAGCAAAATCGGATAAAGTCAATCTTGTAAAAACGGAACTTGAAAAGCTCGTTGATATTACCCGTGCTAAAAAAGGCTGTCTCCAATACTAAATACATTCCTTATAATCAAAATCCCGCTCATTTCTTATTTTACGAGAACTGGGAATCACGCGAACTTTGGCAGACGCATATGAACAACCAGCATCTAAAGGACTATATGGCTGCAACGGAAGGTGCGGTTGAGGAATTCACGCTAAACAAGATGACAAAAATAGTCTAAACAGATTAGAAAAATGAATGGAATTTCAGTACGGTTTATAGAAAACTCATTACAATAATATAAAAAATAAGCAGAATAACGAGTATATAGTTACCCCAAAGTTTTTCTTTATCTTCTTCTACCTCTTCGGTATTATAATCATCATTCTGGTATGGCAACTTTTGGGAATAAATTATTATCTTATTCGCCTCATTATTAGTCTTATCTTGTTCTCTTCTGTCAATTTCGCTGTCAATTTCTGAAAGTTGTTCTCGCAAATATTGAATCTCGCTTTTAATTTGTTTGATTTTATATAGGTCTGCAAGTGTATATTTAGCTTGTGTTTTCATACTATACTCCTTATGAATTGTTTAGTATAATAGTCATTTTTTTTCATAAAATCTCTGCTGGTGAATGGTAATTAAAACAAGCAATGTAATTTATTAATTGAGCATAGAAGCCTTGATTAACCTTCAATATTAAGAATAAAGATAAATTGTGAGGAAGCTGTGAGGGATATTAAAAAGTATATTTGTTTAGATAACCGTCTTTAAACAACACCCCAATTATTGATTAATTAATCCGACAAACAAAAACTAAACTTGTGCTGAATATCTTTGAAGGTAACACCCTTTAAATTCGGCAAAATAATGTGAGCAGCACCAACTCTTTGATCTGAACCAATTCCTATAGTTCTCATTCCTCCAGCAAGGGCTGCTTCAACTCCGGATGCTGCGTCTTCTACCACAACACAATCGGCTGGTTCCAATCCCAACTGACTAGCTGCATATAAAAATAAGTCTGGTGCAGGTTTAGAACGTTTGACGCTGTTACCATCAGCAATTGCATCCAGCTTGTCTGCAATCCCAAGTCTTTCAATTACAGTACGAGCATTTTTACTTCCCGAACCAATTGCAATTTTAATTCCTTTGGAGCGCAATTCCTCTATTAAATCACTAGCCCCCGGTAATAAATCCTGGGGTGTTATTTGTTGAATAAATTCTACATAATAACGGTTCTTGCGCTCCATCATCTCTTGGATTTGTGACTCTGAATATTTTCTATCCCCAATTATTTTTATTAATGAATCTCGACGAGAAATTCCTCGTAATGCTTCATTCGCTTTGCGGTTGAAGGGAATACCAACTTCGTCTGCTAGTTTTTGCCAAGCTTGATAATGTAATTCTGCTGTATCCGTAAGCACTCCATCTAAATCAAAAATAAAGCCTTTGATTTCCGATTTCACGCTGCTAACTTTAGGCTTTAAGTCAAAGGAATGCCAATCACCGCGCCAGTAAAGCTTAAATTGTAAACGTTTCCAAGTAGGTGGTAAATTAGGTTTGGCTACAGGCCCATTTTTTGTAAACTGGATACCGGCTACACCAAAAATTACAGCTTGCCAAATACTACCGCAGGATGCAGCATGAATTCCTTCGGCAGCGTTACCTCGCGTATTTTCTAAATCAACTAATGCAGCCAATCGAAAATTTTCGTAAGCTTCACCCGTCTTACCTAAAGAAGCTGCTACAAGTCCGTGAATAGCCGGACCTAAAGAAGAACCATAGGTAATATCGGTACGGGGTGCGTAATAATCCCAGTTTTTCAGAAGAACTTCTTTACCATAATCTGTTACGGCGGTTCTCTCCATTAAGTAAAGTAGCATCAATACGTCTGGCTGCTTGAGAATCTGCCGCTTGTTAATTTCCTTGATTCCCAAAATCGTTAACATGGAATCGGTACGGGGTTCGTAATCGGCAAGGTTGACATCTTCTAATTTAAAAAAACCCTCGAACTGTTCGATAAGTCCAGTTTTTGAATTATAAGGAATCAAGAGATTTTCGGCAATATCTCGCCAACGGCAACGTCTTTTTTCAGTTAATTGCAGCTTTTCCTCTAATTCTGTCGCTTTGTCGGGGAATTTTGTCCTTAGCCAATCGTATACATCAAGAGCTATTTGCAAATGCCATTGCACCATTCGATTGGTAAAAGCATTATTATCTATATTTTCGTGATACTCATCCGGTCCAATCACATCAAGAATGGAATAACATTCGCGCTTCACGTCGAGATAAACCCTGCTACTCCAAAACAAAGCTGTATCGAGAATAATCTCTGCACCACAATCGCGCATCCATTCGTCATCGTTCGTAACCTGCCAATATAACCAAGCTGCAATACTAATATCAGAACTAATGTGTATTTCGCGATCGCGACACCAAATGCGAATATCTTCTTCATATAAATGCTTTGCTGGTGCCCATCTTGGAGTTACTTCGTCACCAGTCGCAGCGCTTTCCCAAGCATACATTGCACCACGGTAGCCGTTATATTTTGCTTTGCGTCGCGCTCCTTCCAAAGTATGGTAGCGGTAGCTGAGTAAATTACGTGCAATATCTGGTTGAGTAAACAGGAAAAAGGGCAGTATAAAAAATTCAGTATCCCAAAAAATATGACCGCGATATCCGAAGCCAGATAAAGTTTTGGCAGGAATGCTAACTCTATCGTCATGACGGGGAGCGCTAATTAATAGTTGGAAAAGATTGTACCGTAAAACTAGTTGAGCCTGAGCGCTTCCTTCTATAACAATATCGCTGTAATACCATATTTTTTCCCAAGCTTGTTCGTGATGGTTTCGTAATTCTTCATAGCTTGGTAGTTTCTGCAACTTATCGCAAGCAGCTTGAATTGGATGTTCGATGTCTCGTGAAGTAAAAACCGTAACTAATTTTTCTACAGTAACGGTAACTCCTCGAACAACATCAAACCTTGATTCCACTGTGGGAAAACCGGGAACGCTTATATCTCTAAATCTGGGTTTCGTTCCAGATATTACTAATTTAAATGCCATTCCCAATTCAATGCGAGAAGTTCTAGTCCGAACTAGCAAACAAGAACTAGCTTCACTATAATTTTGGTCGAGAATTAACCAGGGATTGAATCCATCATTATCTTCTGGATTACCGTCAATACTCCCGCGAATCCGAATCGTGCCATCAAAATCAATTGGTGTTAGTTGAATGCGTAAACCCAAAACATTTTGGTCTGCAAGACTTGCAAAGCGTTCAAAATGAAGGTCGATTGTTTTACCATTCGGACTGCGCCAACCTATTTTACGACTTAAAATACCTCGTTTCAAGTCTAGCTGACGCTGGTAATTAAACAATTCTCCTTTATCTAAACGAAATTCTTCGTCATCGATAATAATATATAAGGGCAGCCAATCGGGGCAGTTAACAAGTTCGGTATAGTAAATTGGCACATCATCATAAACACCATTAATCAAAGTAGCAGCGACTGCACCGGGATAACCTTCTGCAAAACTTCCTCGCGTACCCAGATAACCGTTACCAATGGTAAATACAGTTTCTTTATAGTTGAATTGTTCGGGGTCGAAATAATTTTCGGTGAGAATCCAATCCTCATAGAGTAAATGGGGGTCTAAAATATTTTTTTTCATTGGTATTAAGGCTATTTTTTTTATTTATTAAATGTCAATTCAAAAGCTATAAATGCAACTTTGTTCTTAGTAGCAAATAAATATGAGATTCTTGTGAGGGTATACAAAATATTAGATAAATAACTGAATACTATTACTTATGATGCTGGAATTGCAGCAGTAGGTGATAGGATAATCAATATACATAGTGGCGATATCATAATTATTTCCTGTAAAAAATTAAAGGCAGAAACGGAAGGACTAGAGTAATAAATTTATGCTAGTTCTAATATCATATAAATATGAACGAAAATCAAAAAATAATACCTAAGTGAAAATACTTTAGTTTCATGAAGCTAATAAATATATAAAAAACATCTTAATTTTACATAAAATAAATACTTTCTTGCCCTTTCTCCGCGTTATTTAGAGCATCTTGGAGTTGTGTTAATAAATGCAATAAAATCAGGGCATAATGGAAAGCAAGTATTTATTTAAACCTACCTTCAACTATCTTGAGCAAGTCTATACAGATTGTTTGAAAAAGCATACTTCTCAATATAAAAATTTACGTCAAACCCTTGCTGATATTGATAATGGAATAAAAATTTTAGATAATAATGAACAAGTTGATGCTTATATTGCACTGTATGGAGCGCAACATTACTATAAGTTAGTAAGTGCCTTTGACACTTTAGATTTATCAAAATTTGTAGGAAAGACATTAGAAATTTTCAGCTATGGTTGTGGTCCCGCTACGGATACCTGTGTTTTAATCAACTATCTAATGTCACGAAGCATCAATCTTGATATAGAAGGTGTTACTCTTATTGAACCATCTATAGTTTCTTTAAATAGAGGAAAAAACTATGTCGAGTCTGCTCTCATGCATGAAAGGACTGCTCTTAAAATAAGGAAAGTTAACAAAGAACTTAACGAATTAAATGTTAATGATGTAAAGTCTCAACTTCAAACAATTAAAATTCACGTTTTCTCAAATATACTTGATATTAAAGACATAAACTTGAGACAATTAAGCAATTTACTAAAAACATCCCAAAGGGGTTCTAACTATTTTTTGTGTGTAAGTCCTCAAAGATATGGTGGAAAAGTCCGTATTAATGATTTTCATACTATAATGTCTGAAATATTCCAGATATCTGATATATCAAGGACAGATGCAAATCTTAGAGGTAAAGTATGGTCTATGAAGTTAGGTAAATATGATAACAATTACTATATAGACAGATATCAAAGAATTTTCTTGACATATGCTATTTAACTGATATTGAAAAACTAGGATTCATTATGTCAAATGAAATTGGACAACAGTTAAGTTTAAACTTATTATTCAATCCTGAAGTGAAGCTTTCAAAACAACCAGAGAATATACTAATGCCGGATGGTAAACCTATGCCAGATGCAGAGGTAATTATCTACCGAGATTTTTTTGAAGAGTCAGAAAGTAATCAGTTGTTCAAAAAGCTACGGAATAGCTTAAGTTGGCGACAAGACAAGATGAAAATGTTTGGTAAAGAATTTAATTTACCTAGATTAACAGCTTGGTATGGAGATGAAGGTAAATCATATAAATATTCAGGAATTAATATGAATCCTGAACCTTGGACACCTTCATTACTTAAAATCAAAAATAGAATTGAAGAAAATACTAACATAGTATTTAATAGTGTCCTAATAAATCTTTACCGTGGTGGAAAAGATTATGTCTCTTGGCATAGTGATGATGAAAAAGAATTAGGAAATAATCCTGTTATCGGGTCAGTAAGTTTTGGAGAAACAAGACGTTTTCAGTTTAGACACAAACATCGAAAAGATTTAGGTAAGGTTGAAGTTTCTTTAACAAATGGTAGCTTTCTGATTATGAAAGGCTCTACACAGCACTTTTGGCATCATCAAATAGCAAAGACTTCTAAACAGTTAGAAGAAAGAATAAATTTGACTTTTAGATTTATATTGTCATAAAAACTATTGCAAGTATAATTGTACTACAGACAATATAATATTTACATGAACAATCTAAAATTGACTTGTGTAAACTATTTTGTTTGCTAATTCTATAGCTTTCCTTTCATCATAAAGCCTAAAATTGAGGAAATTGTGAGTATTTCTTTGCTCCTGGCATTAAAAACCGTTTTTTGATAATTATTGCTGATATTTAATATTTTATTTATTTTTGAAGCGGGATTATCCTACTGTATCAATAACTTCCTCACAACTTTCTCAAATTTATTTCCTAAATTAAATTTTATGCTCGACTAGAGCATGAATATAGTTATTTAATAAAACTGGTTATGAAAACTGATTACCTAATTTTAGGAAGCGGTTTATCCGGCTTAGTATTTGGTTCACTGATGGCAAACTCCCGAAAGCGGGTGCAGGTTTTGGAAGCCCATGAATACCCCGGTGGATTTGGTCATACTTTTACTATGGCTAAAAAATATCGCTTTAACGCACAACTTCACTACGTTTGGGATTGCGGTGAAGGTAAACCTGTGAATCGGGTGCTTAAAAGACTTAATTTAGACAAAGATATTACTTTTGAAAGGTATGATCCAAATGGGTTTGACCATATGCGAATGCCAAATTATGCTTTAGATATTCCTTCCGATTCACAGGAGTTGATTCGACGACTTGTTGATTTATTTCCTCAAAATGCAGAGCAAATTCGTAAGTTCGTTTTTGAAGTAAAAAAAACTAGAGAGGGATTAAAAATACTATCTCCTCCGGTGAATCCTGGGGAATTATTTACATATTTCGGTGAAGTCAGCAACACTGTTATGTATCTTAATAGTACGCTGCAAGATGTTTTTGATAAATTCAAGCTACCTCAAGCCGCGCAAACGCTTTTAGCTTCGCAATGGCAAGACTTTTTACTACCACCAAATCAACTTTCTTTTTACGCTTGGGTGATTTTATTTTCAGGATATCAAGAAGGGGCTTATTATCCTACCCGTCATTTTGAAGCTGTAATTAATGGGTTAGTAAAAGTGATTGTTAATAACGGTGGTGAAGTCCTGTGCAACATTGAAGTTGTCAATTTTCTGCTTTCGGGTAAGACAGTTACGGGTGTTGAGGCTATGAATTTAATTACCCATCAGACTTCTAAGTTTACTGCCGATACTGTTATTTGCAATATAGATCCGAAAAAAGCCGCGAAAATGATTGGATATGAAAAGTTTTCTCGGACGGTGCGGAAAAAACTTAATTACGAATATTCTGCCTCAAACTACATGGCATACTGTGTAGTCAAAGATATTGACCTGCGGGACTATGGATTTGGTAAATGGAATACTTTTCATACAGGTCATCAAGATTTGAATGAAGCATTTTATCAAATGTACGTTGCTCATGATTACTCCAATCCCAGTTTTGCAATCACTACACCTACCTTATTAACTACTCAAGAGCGTGATTGTCCAGAAGACTGTCACATTATCGAATTTTTGACTGTGGCTGACTACAGCTATTTTCAAGAACTGATAACACAAGATAAAAAAGCTTATCGGCAAAAGAAAGAGGAAATTTTAAACTCTATTTTAGATGTTGTTGAGAAGCACTACATTCCAAATATTAGACAACATTTAGTCTTCAAAATTACGGGAAGTCCTACAACCAACGAACGGTTTTGTCATTGTCCTCATGGTAATTCTTACGGTTCTAGTCTTACACCTAAAAATATGGGGATTGGTCGGTTAAATCATCAAACCTCTTTGAATAATTTCTATTTTTGTAATGCTTCATCGGGGTATCCGGGATTTGCTCCGACATTTTGGACGGGAGCGCTTTTATATCAAAGGTTGTCGGGAGACAAGATTTTAACAAACAGTTAACAGTGTTAGCGCAGCGTGACGCGGTAGCGTCATGCAGTGAGCAGTTATCAAAAAGCAACAAATATGTGGGAGTAAAAAAATGAGAATAGCTATTATTGGCGGGGGAGCCAGCGGTTTAGTCACGGCTTATCTTCTCGATAAACAAGGTCATCATGTCACAGTGTTTGAAAAACAGCCGATTTTGGCGGGACATATTCGTACTCTTAATAAAAATGTTAAACCTGAAAGCTGTGAATTTGACGAATTTTTAGAAGGTGGAGTACTGGAATTTCCCGGTAATTTCTACAACTTTCTCAATTTAATGAAAGAATTAGAAGTTGATTTAGAACCAGTAGATTTAGCTTCTACGATGTTTTTCAAAAATGGTCATCATATACATTCTGCATCTTCTATCCGAAAAAATTTCACCCGAACACATCGACTAATCGAATTTCTCAAGCTTGACGGTTTATATGCTCGTTCGGCTGGTTTTTGGTTAAAAACTCATTTTGCTAGAATACCTGAAGTTTACAATCGGTCTTTATCTTACTTTTTAAAGACTCGATGTGTTAGAAATACCTGGATAAAACTGCTGGCGATGTATAGTTATTCAATGCAATTTGAACTAATTGATGATTTTCCAGCGGAACTAGGGATTTTGTCTCTGCGAGATTACATTTTTATCGACTGGTTCAGAATTAAGGGTGGAGTATATTCCTATATTGAAAAGATTTTACAGCGTTTCAAAGGGGAAATTCTGCTAAACATCAATGTCGCGGATATCTCTAGAATTGCAGATGGTGTAAAAGTTGAACTGTCGGATGGTGCAACCTATCGATTTGATAAAGTTGTGTTTGCGACTCCACCAGATAGAGTACTAAAGCTATTGTTAGATCCTACAGAAGCTGAAATCAGACGCTTTGGTAGTTGGGAGAACAATCAAATAGTTACGCTGATTCATGCCGATACTTCGATGTACGATAGATACGGTATTAAACAACCCTCGGAGTTTGATTTTTTCGAGACGGCAAAGGGATGGGGATATAATGCTTATCTTAATCAATTGTGTGGTGTCTCATCTGAAGTTAAATATAATCTAGCGTTTAATCTCGAATCTTTAATTAATCAAGATAAAATTATTCAGCGTTTGGAACATGATACGCCATTATATACTGTTGAATCTTTCCGATACCGAGACGAGGTAGTTGATACTAATGGGGAAAACCATACTTATCATGCAGGGGCTTACTTAGGAGATGGTTTACATGAAGGTGCCATTACATCTGCAATCCGAGTAGCTGAATTAATCGGATAGTATAGTAATTTAATTAAAGGTAAAGATTGGTTTCAAAATTATCTATCTTTAGCTCGTAATTGCTATATTGAAGATGTATACATTTGAATAAGTTGTTTTCTCTAGCAAAAGTTTTTTGTAAATATTCTTTTATAAACAGGAATCTTATACCAATTCTGTATGAGGTTGCGCTTAATTACTGAATTTCGCTTTATATCGCGTCTTTACAAGATTTACTAGATAAAGAAACCATTTCATTACTAATCAAATAGTATTTCGCATCTGCAAGATCCCCCCAACCCCCCTTTTTTAAGGGGGGCTATTTTAACAGTTATTCCGGACGTTCGGGAGGATTTTCGGGAACACCGAGAGCTTCTTTGAGTTGTTCTTCGCTAATTCCTAACTTGCTTGCTGCTGCATTCAAATCAGGTCTGGGTCGTGGTCCAAAGGCTTCTTTGATTTGTTGTTCGGTTACACCTAATTTTGCTGCTGCTGCTGTAAAATCAGGTCTGGGTGGTCTTTGTCCTTCCCCAGCTTCGGGAGGATTTTCGGGAACACCTAGAGCTTCTTTTAGTTCTCCTTCGCTAGTTCCTAACTTGCTCGCTACTGCTGCAAAATCTGGTTGTGGTGGTCGTCCCAAAGCATCTTTTAATTGTTGCTCGGTTATTCCTAATTTAGTAGCTGCTGCTGCAAAATCTGGTCCGCGTCGTCTGCCTTTTCCTTGTGTAGGTTGGTTTTGAGCCATAATTTGAGTTGTGTCTGCTGCGTCGGTTTTATTGATTGAAGTAAAAACCAATGTTCCAAATAACGCAGGAATTGCTGTTATTGCTAATACTTGATTGAGTTTCATAATATATCTCCGAATGTTTATATTTCAATCAAGTTCAGTTAGTTATGTGATAACTATTTTTTTAAACTGAACTTTATTGCCTGACATTTATCATTTAGCCACCCTAAAATTACAACTACCCCTATTTTTCGATTAAAATTTTTTAATTTTTCTCAGGGTCGTTATGTCACCCTGAATGGGGATATTGGTTACTTTAAAATTGCAATTTTTTCAAGTGATAAAAGTACTGAATCATATATGAATAAAAGATACTTCTTTTTAGGAGAAAAGATACTGGTTATAAACGCAAATATTTTCTAGTATTCAGTTATCCACTCGTTTTAAGAGGGTTAATTATGAACTGGGATAAAGTTTCAACGGGAATATTAATAATGGTATCGTTGGCAACTACTGCATTGCCTGTATCAGCGAGTCCCTACCATTCTTCTGACAACGGTTATGGAAGAAATAAGGTTGTTGATGTAGTTGATGTAAATGTTAATTTAAGAGGTCAAAAGAAGCGAAGAGTTAATAAAAATGATTTCAAAGAGGTTTGCGTTAACAAACGTGTTCGAGTAAGAGGACGTGTTAGAACTGTTCGGGAATGTAAATTAGTTAGAGTCCGGAGATAGAAATTAACTCTGCTTTTTTTGTAATAATAACGCAAAACCTTCACAAGTATTCATCGCTTGTGAAGGTTTTGCTTATGCTGACAATCCACTTTAATTAATTGAGGGAAATTATATTTTTATCGTCGTTGTTTTTGAAGAAAGCAAATATTTTCTAGCTTGAGTTATATGAAAGTTTCAAACTTGATAGCAATATCATTAAAGTCTTGGTGATATACAGTTTATAACCCATGATTTTCATCTGGCTAAAATTCTTTTAATTCGGTTATCTTATGAGTCACTAAACCATCTTTGACGTGAATAATGCGGTTGGTTTGGTTGGCGACATCTATTTCGTGGGTGACAATAACGATTGTGATACCTTGACTATTAAGTTCAGTCAGTAAATTCATCACTTCCCCAGAAGTTTGGGTGTCTAAAGCTCCTGTGGGTTCGTCTGCTAAAACAAGTTTAGGACGGTTGACGAGGGCACGAGCGATGGCTACTCGCTGCTGTTGTCCACCAGACATCTGATTGGGACGGTTTAACATTCGCTCTGCTAAGCCAACGCGGATTAAGGCTGACTCAGCCCGTTTTTTGCGTTGCGATTTAGGAATACCTGCATAGATCATTGGCAACATTACGTTTTCTAAAGCGGTGGAGCGAGGCAGTAGATTGAATTGCTGAAACACAAAACCGATATGTTGATTGCGGATATATGCTAACTCATCGTTAGTTAGTGTAGTTAGATTTCTACCTTCTAGAACATAATATCCGGATGTTGGGCGGTCAAGACAACCAATAATATTCATCAGTGTAGACTTCCCAGAACCAGACATCCCCATAATTGCGGTATATTCGCCTTCTTCGATAGATAAGTTAATTCCCTTGAGTATTGGAATTTTGCTTTCTCCTAAAAAATAAGTTTTTTCAATGCCTTCCATCCAAATCATGGTTGCCATATTAATAATCCTCTAGGCTTCAGTATGTTGTCTCAATCGCTCCTAAGCGCTTCGATTGGGTCAAGTCTGGCAGCACTACGAGCGGGAATCACTCCAGCTAGCAACCCAATGATAAATGTCAAACTAAATCCCAGGAGAATTGACCAGGGTGAAATCACAAGGGGAAATTTGAACGAATTTGAGGCAACAAAGCCGATTGCTATCCCCAAGCAGATGCCAATCGCTCCTCCCATTGCTGCAATTATTATTGCCTCAGCTAAAAACTGGCTCAAAATAGCACTATTAGTAGCTCCAACTGCTTTACGAATCCCAATTTCTCGCGTCCGCTCAACCACTGATACAAGCATAATGTTGGCAATGCCAATACCCCCGACAATTAAAGAAATTGCGGCAACTGCTACTACCATGATGGTAAACAGTTTAGATGTACTGGTGAGGGTTTCGATAATATCAGCCGAATTTATAATTCTAAAATCATCTGTATCGTCTTTTGCGGGAAAAATGCCATGTCGTACCCGCAAAAGATTTGTGGTTTGATACTCAGCAGCATCTAACCGATCCTGACTTTCTACTTTGACATAAATTCCTCTAATCGCAATTCCTTTGACAGAGTTGTTTCCTGTTAGCCGAGCAGACATATTGGTGAGCGGGATATAAATTAGTTCATCCGGGTTTTGTCGTCCTTGCGTTCCCTTCGTTTCCATAACGCCAATTACCTCATAGGTTTGTCCTTGAATGCGGATTTGTGAACCTTCTGCACTACTTCCCGAACCCAGTAATTCATCTCGTGCGGTGGGACCTAAAACTGCCACAGCTTTTCCCGCATCGACTTCCTCCTGAGTAAAAAATCTACCTGTTTGAGGATAGGTATTGCGTACATCTGGATAGTTGACATCAGTACCAATAATTGTCATCGAGTTGTTGTTTTGGGCATAGACAACTTGAGCGTTTTGCTCTAGGAAAGCAGATACACGCTCAACTGCTAAAACTTGTTCGGCAATAGCTTCAGCATCTTCTAAAGTCAATGTCGTTGCACTCCCAGCACCCTGCCGCACTCCACCACTTCTAGCTGCACCCGACTGTACTTGCAAAATGTCACTTCCAAGCGATTGTAATCGTTGCTCGGTGGCTTTTTGAGTACCTTGACCAATTGCGGTAACGGCAATCACTGCTGTAATACCAATAATGATGCCCAGCATCGTTAGCATAGTGCGGAGTTTATTATTCCACAACGCCTCAACAGCAATGGTCAAAATTTCTACTTTTGATACCGTAGATACCTTTTTAACTCGTGGCTTGAAGTAACGTGCGCTCATTTTACTCACCTCAGAATAATGGCATCAAATTTAACTTGTGGGTTGTCAAAGAGGAGGACCCCCACCAGGAGGAATATCTCTGTTACTATTACTGTTAATTTGAGAATTAGATGGCGCACTAAGCAAAACTTTTTCATTTCCTTGTAAACCGGAGCGTACTTCAGTTTTACTATTGATAGTTAGTCCGGTTTCAATTGGCACAAACTGAGTCTCATTTCCCGTAATTACTCTTACTCCGGTGCCGTTGTTTTGGCGTAGAATTGCCACTGTGGGGATGACAAGGACATTATTCAATTTACCTGCATCGAATTTCGCATTGACGTTCATACCGGGACGCAGGAGATTTTCAGTATCCGTGAAGTTTACTCTTACTTCAAAGCTAGTTACGTTAGAAGTCACCGTTGCTTGAGGCGCAACTTCCGCAACTTTGCCTGCAAAAGTTTTGTCAGGATAGGCATCAGCTATAACGGTGACTGACTGCCCAACTTCAATTTTACTGATATCGGTTTCGGCAACCTTTGCTACAACTTGATAATTTGATGCCAGCGACAAAATCGAAGAAGAAGTTGCACTAGATACCGTACTTCCCGATGTGGTAGGTGTGACAATACCACCGGGATCGGCATACTTGGCGGTGACAATCCCACTGAAAGGAGCGCGAATAATTGTGTTTTGAATCTGTGTTTGAATCGTTTTTAAGTTACCCTCTTGTTGAGTCACTTGTGCCCGTGCAGCTTCAATGTCTTCGGTGCGTGTTCCTGCTTTTTGCAGTGCTAAAGCTTGCTGTTTTTCTTTCACTACTGCTTTTAGTTGCTCGATATCTTCAGTGCGCGACCCTGCTTTTTGTAATGCTAATGCTTGCTGCGCTTCATTTACAGCAGCTTGGGCGCTATCGCGATCGGCGCGTTGTTGGTTGAGAATTTGCAGGGAAATAGCACCAGCATTGTATAGTTGCTGATTGCGGTTAAAATCATCTTCAGCTTTTGTTAAATTTGCTTGAGCGCTTTTTAAACGTGCTTGAGCCTGAGCAATATCTTGAGGACGATTACCTGCTTGTGCTTTTTGTAAGTTCGCTTGGGCTTGCTCTAATTGTGCTTGTGCTTGAGCAATATCTTGAGAACGATTACCCGCTATTGCCTTTTGCAAACTTGCTTGGGCAGAAGCTAAAGAACCTTGTGCTTGAATCAGCTGACCTTGTAAGGTTGAGTCATCCATGCGTGCCAAAATTTGTCCGACTTTTACATACTCTCCTTCCTTCACCAGCAAGCTCTTTAGCCGTCCAGAAGTATCGGGGCTGACGTTAGTTGATTGTTTAGCTTCAATTGTGCCGTTGGCTAAGATAGTAATGGGTAACGTTTCTCGTTCAACTGGGACACTCAACATTTTGCTTCTGGCTGTTTGAGCAGAAGAAATCACTATCTGACGGTAAATAAGGTATCCACCACCCGTCAGCGAACAGAGAATCAGTAACCCTATTAGCCACTTACTTAGTTTATTTTTTATCAAGCCTTTTCTTAAAGGCTGAAATATTACATTTTGGGAAGATTGAAGTTTCATACGCTACGAATGCACCATTAGTGCAAGAAGCAACAATAAGTGATTTTGAAGTGATTTTGATTACGGCTTGTGCGGCTCTTTGTGGGAGAATCACGAGAGCTTTATTAATTAGTTGTTTATATTTATCGAATAATTACAGTATATAGCTATAACAATTAATTCTTTGCTTAAATTACAAAATTGTAATTTTTCGGGGCGAATTTTGGCTTAAAAAAGTAATTATTCTGATATACAATCTGTTTCCATAGGGTCATAACTAAAAGCTGTTCAAATGCTCCTGAAAAAAATGTTCCTACAGTTTTTAGCACCCTTTTTTTTCGCCCTTTGTGAGATACCTGGGTTAACAATAATTAAATTGGGAGATTAGATGAAATGCAAACAAGACTTTCAATCCTTATTCTTACAGCAGTTTTCGCGGCTAGCTCATCATTGAGTTGCACGAAGCAGACAGCAAATTCAAGCAGCGTAAACACAATTAACGCTCAAACTTCGCCAACCTCAGCAGACTGCACAACCTATAAAAAAGCTTTTGGGTTACACCTCAATTCTGAGGCAATTAATTGTACTGCTGATTCCCTTGAGTTCACCGCTACAGGTCTTCCCGATTTAACTTCTGGAAGTAGTGAAGATGTACCAATGGTAGGCATCAAATCTTGGATACAAAGAGTTGCGGTTCCCTACGATTATCAGTGGCGCATTCCTCTCAAACCTCAGTGGTTAGATGAACCCGTTGAAGCAAGTCCGCGTGGACCAATAGCGGTTGCAGTTGATGGTGTGCCTATTTTCCATTACGAACGACGACCTGATGTTTCAACTTCGCTAGATAACTATGAGGAGCGCAACGATACTGTTGTTCAGGGCGAATTAGACCAGTGCGGAGGTCATGCAGGGCAAGGTGAAGACTATCACTATCATTATGCCCCAGTTTGCTTGATGGATAAACATAATCCTGAACTACCGATTGCCTTTGGTCTTGATGGCACACCAGTCTATTATGGTGAAGGTGGTGATGATTATTATGGACGTGGTAGATACAGCGACCTTAGTTACCTACCCGACAAAGAGCTTGATGAGTGCAACGCGCTGCAATTGCCTGATGGTAGTTATGTGCATTACACAACCAAAACCCCGCCATATGTTGTAGGTTGCCATCACGGATTTTTTGATTCTAAACTACAAATAGAACCTCCCACTTTCGATGCACTAGCGCAGCGTACATCAAGCCCGTTTGGTGGTAGCTATGGTGAGCCTGTCTCAACGGTTATCACTGATTTTAAGAAAAATGAAGATGGAGAATATCGTTTGGGTTTCAATTCTTTAACTACACCTGGTGTAACAAGTGCTGTTGTTTACCGTAAGACTTCATCGGATTGTTGGGAGTTTGAGTACCAAAAAGTTGCGGGGGAAACAGTTCAGAAAACAACAGCCTGCCGACACCAACACTAACGGTTACATAATTCTTGATTACAAAATTGTAATTTCAGTTTGTGAGTAGCAAGTGTAAAATAGATTGTCACATGCAGAAGCCATAGAATAGTTGTGAACATTCTATTTGTCGAAGATGAAGCAAAAATTGCTGATTTTGTTCGGGCTGGGTTAAAGGAACAGGGGTTTACAGTAGATTACTGTGCAAATGGTGATGAAGGCTACTTATTAGCTCTAGAAAACGAATATGATGCGATTGTCCTAGATATTATGCTACCGGGTAAAGATGGGCTATCAATTCTCAAACATTTGCGTCGGGAAGGTAGGAATAATCCGGTAATTTTATTAACCGCTCGTAACGAACTTGACGATAGATTGCAAGGTTTGAATTTAGGAGCCGACGATTACATTGCTAAACCTTTTTTTGTGGAAGAATTGGTTGCTCGAATTCATGCTGTAATTCGTAGAAGTGTAGGAGAGCGTCAGAATTTTCTAGCTGTATGCTCTTTGAAGTTAGATTGAATTACACGGGAAGTTACTTGCAATCAAAAAGCTATAGAACTAACTACTCGTGAATTTAATTTACTGGAATATTTGATGCGTTCTCCCGGAAGAGTTTTTACTCGTACCCAAATATTAGAACACGTTTGGGGCTATGATTTTAATCCCAATACTAATGTTGTAGATGTTTGTATTCAGCGGATTCGTAAAAAAATTGACCCCATTGATGAAGGAGGCTGGATTGAAAGTATTCGCGGGGTTGGTTATCGCTTCCGTCAACCAGATACTTGAGTCATGAAATTATCTTCGTTTCGTCTGCGGATTGCTTTATTTTCTGCGGCTCTTGCTGGCAGCGCTTTAGTAGGATTTGGTGCGGTTTCCTGGTTCCAGATTTACAACGCGAAAGTTAACCGTTTAGATGCACAAATCATTAATCAGTTGATGCGACCAATTTCTCCACCTGGAAGAAAACCACCGCAGTTTTACCAGGAAGAGGAATGGCAAATGTATCAAAGTACGCTATCAACTATCTTAAGTGAAAATACAGAAGCTCCGATTGCGCTTTTAGTATTTGATGCGGAAGGTAACAAGCTCTACGAATCTCAAGAAGTAATTATAGATCGAGATTTGCAGCGTCTGCTAATTAATAAATTGACATTAATAAAGCCACTACCGCGAACTCCTCGGAGCAAACCATCCCTGCAATTACCTCCTCCACCTCTCCCACTTCCTCCCGTACTGACTACAGAAACAACAAAAACAGAAGCTTGGCGAATTGCTGCGGTAAAACATCATAATATTCAAATTGCGATCGCGGTTAATCTGCAAGTAGTCGATCGAGAAATGGCTACCATTAACAATATTTTCTTGATCTATATTCCTGGAGTGTTGTTATTAATTACAATTGGTGCATGGTTGCTTTCTGGAAGCGTTTTACGTCCGATAAATCAATTAACCAGCACAATTCAAAAAGTTAATGCAAAAGGGTTAGATCGAAGAATTCCCATTGAAAAAACAGATGTGGAATTTGTAGAAATGATTCGGGTATTTAACCAAATGTTAGAACGTTTGGAACGCAGCTTTAATCAAGCTTCTCGCTTCAGTGGTGATGCTGCTCATGAATTAAAAACTCCACTAACTATTCTACAGGGAGAATTAGAAAGAACATTACAGCAGGTACCGGACGGAAGTGAAGTACAGCAGCGTTTGAGTTATCTATTAGATGAAGTACATCATCTGAGTGGAATTGTCCGCAAACTTTTACTGCTGTCTTTAGCTGATGCAGGACAGTTGAGTCTATATCTGGTAGAGGTGGATATGTCAGAGTTATTATTTCAAATGTTAGAAGATGTGGAAATGTTGGCTCCCGATTTGACGGTAAGAACTGATATTGCAAAGGGATTAAAAGTTAAAGGTGACAGAGATTTACTAAAACAAGTTTTGCAAAATCTATTTAGTAACGCAATAAAATATAATCTTGCCGACGGTTGGATAAAAGTTAATGCTTTTCAAAGTAATAACTCACTTCAGGTAACAATTGTCAATGCATCTGAGGGAATAAAAGATGAGAATAGAACTCTAATTTTTGACCGTTTTCATCGCGGAGATCCATCTCGCAACCGTAAAATAGAAGGAATTGGATTGGGATTAAGTCTTGCTCGTGAAATTGTTCGCGCTCATAACGGTGAGTTGATGCTCGATCCGGCTTCGGATGGAGAGACATCTTTTACTGTTAGTTTACCGTTATTAAGCATTTAGAACCTGATGCAATTGTCTCAATAATTCTTCGCTAGTGTAAGGTTTTGATAAAAATAATTTGGCACCACTACTCATCGCCGCATTTACTTTATCGCTGGTAGCTAATCCGCTGACGGCAATTATTTTAACCTGGGGATTCATTCTTTGCAGCGTGCGGATAGTCGTTACACCATCCATTTCCGGCATCATCATATCCATTAATACAGCACTGATTTCGTTTCTATATTGAGCATAAAGCGCAATTGCTTCAATTCCATCGCTAGCGATAAGTACTTGATAATTATAGTTTTCTAAAGATGTTTTTGTAATATCCCTAATACTCATCTCGTCATCAGCTAAAAGGATTAATTCTCCTTTTCCTTCGGGAATTTCTATTTTTTCATCTTGTACAATTTCTTCTGTACTAACTGCTGGTAAATAAACTTGAAATTTTGTGCCTTCACCGACTTCGCTATAAACATGAATAAAACCACCGTGGCTTTTAATAATTCCAATTGTGGTTGAAAGCCCTAATCCGGTACCTTTACCTTGTTGTTTGGTAGTAAAAAATGGTTCAAAAATTCGCATCTTAGTTTCTGGAGGAATACCCGTACCCGTATCTGCAACTGTAACTACAACATAATTTCCTACGGTTGCATCAAGGTTCATCTTGACATAGTTTTGATCGATATCGATGTTTTCAGCTTTTATACTCAGCGTACCTCCATGTGGCATGGCATCGCGAGCATTAACGCAAAGATTCATTAATACCTGATGAATTTGTGTTGCATCGGCGCTAATTAATCGTAAATTATCGGGTAAACCTACTTGAATTTCGATTGATTTAGGAAAAGTGTTGCGAGCGAAATCTTTAATCTCCGAAATGATATGCTTAACTTGTAACGGAGTGCGTTCAGCTACGCTGTCTATATCGCCTTGAACTCCTCGCGCAAAAGATAACACTTGCTTAACTAAAGTTGCTCCCCGTTTGGCGCTATTTTCGAGAATATTAAAGAAATGCTGGGTTTGCTCGTCTGCTTTGGGAACTGCGAGCGGGAGAAGCTGAGAAATCGCCAAAATTGGAGTAAGAATATTGTTTAAATCGTGAGCAATTCCACCAGATAATGTACCGATACTTTCCAAACGTTGAGCGCGGAGAAATTGAGCTTCTAATTGCTTTTTTTCGGTAATATCGGTATTAACAACTAATATTGATTTAGGATTTCCTTGCTCGTCGCTTACCAAATTCCAAGTACTAAAAATAACGATATCATTGCCAGCTTTGGTAACTTGATATAATTCGCCTTTCCAATAACCTGACTCGAATAGTATTTGATGGATTTCTTCTAATTGTGGAAAGGACTCGCGGTAAATTAATTCATTAGCATTTTTACCCAAGGCTTCTGCTGAGGTAAAGCCATATAAACGTTCCGCACCTTGGTTCCAAAATAAGATTTGGTTTTTCAGATCCCGAACCATAATTGCATCCGTTGCAACATCTAGTAAAGCAGCTTGTTCGTGGATTCTATGCTGGGCTTTATTGCGTTCGGTTACATCAATTAAAACAGCTAAAGAACGGATAATATTACGATCTGCATCTCGTTCCGCAATTGCTGATAACAATATATCTAATATTTTTCCATCTTTTCTAACAATTTGATATGGAATATCCTGACAAAAACCTTTTTCAAAGTACTCTGGTAGAACTTGACGAGCATATTTTTGCGATTCCGGAGTCAGAAATTCCGTTGATTTGCGTCCTAACACTTTATGACGTTGATAACCTAATTTCTCTAACCAAAAATTACTGACGCTAATAAGATTTCCATAACTATCAATCGAGTGCAGCATTACCGGAGTATTTTCATAGATGTAGCGATATCTTTTTTCACTTTCTTGAATATCTAACTGCATTTGTCTGCGTTCGGTTATATCTCGCCCTAAAGCATAAAATTGTTGCTCGTAAGGTGTGGCATTCCACTGTATCCACTTATAAGAACCATCTTTACAGCGATAGCGGTTTTCAAAGCCAATAGTTTTGACTCCTCGAGAAATTTGATCCATTTCCGCTAAAGTCGCTGCTACATCATCTGGGTGAATAAAACTTAAAAAGGATTGTGCTAATAATTCATCTTTCTCATATCCTAAAGTTTCTTTAAAGGCTGGATTAACTTGTTTAAAATAGCCATCGAACCCACCAACACAAAGCATATCTAGAGAAAGCGAGAAAAAACGGTTTAAGTCTTCTTCTACTTGATGCTTTTGGGTAATATCAATTCCCGTAGCAATAATATATTTGACCGAACCATCATCATCAATCAAACAAGTATTTGACCAGCTAATTAAACGACGACTTCCATCTTTTGCTACCCAATAGTTTTGATGTTGATTAGGAAATTCACCTTTTTTAAGTTGCTCAAAAACTTTTGTAATAGTTTCTATTTCTTCTGGAGCAATTAAATCCCATACCTGCTTATTTTCAATCTCTTCAGAGCTATAACCAGTAATTCGTTCACAGCCTTGATTAAAGCTAACAATTTGTCCTTGTTTATCTATAACAACTATTAAAGCCCCAGCAACATCTAAAATAGCAGATGTTAAGTTTCTTTCCTCTCGCAGTACTTTTTCTATCTGCTTGCGTTCTTCAAGTGCTGTTTCTAATTGCTGATAAAGTTGAGATTGCTTGGTGTAGCTTTGTGATAATTCACTTCTTTGTAGCTCCAAGCGTTCGACTTTTTGCTGCAATAGATCCAAAACCCCATACATCTCAGTCGGGTCTAAGGCTTGTAATAAGCTAGTTTCCGTAATTATTCCCCGTAATTCTCCTGCTTGACCAGCAATCACCAACCGCCGTACCCGATACTGGTGCATTTTCTGGTGTACAGCCCATAATGATTCCTCCGCATTTACCAAACATAGCGGCGAACTCATGACAGTTTGTACCTGCGTGCGTTCTAAATTTAACTCCAATTTCTGAAATTGAATTATATCGCGTTCGGTAAGAATTCCAATCGGAATGAGTGGAGAAGTGGAATCATTTCCTTGTTCTGCGATCCCCTTGTCCCCCCATCCCCTTGTTTCCCCATCCTCTTCCACAATCACCACACAGCTAGCATGATGTTCAACCATTAATTTGATTGCATCTAGCACCGATGCTGTTGGAGGTACATGAAGAACTTGGGTATTCATCACTTCAGCAACTCGGCGAAATCTCAGCCACTCGGTAGGATGAAGCGCTGTTCGCATTCCTTCGGGTGTAATTATCCCTAGAAGTTGGTTTTGCTCATCAACAATTGGTAGATGGCGAATATTGCGATCGCAAGTTAAACTCAAGACGGTAAAAACATCTTCAATTTCAGCAGCTTTGAGCGTCACTATTTCCTCGCTCATTACTTCTGCAATAGTTGTCTCCTGTCGTATTTTGGCAGCAGCAAGCAACCGCATCATATCGCGCTCGGTAAAAATACCAATTATGTGCGAATCCTGCATTACTAAGGCATAACTACTGTGTACTGACACCACCTGATTTTCATCTGAAGAGAAATGATTTTGATCGAGATGGCAAATTCTTCTCCACCCCTGGCTCATTAACTCAATCACTTTAACTAAAGCTGTGTCAGGAGTAACAATTAAAGGATTGCGTTCTATCGCTTGTTCCAGTGAAAACCGCTGGTTCTGCTGCATAGTGCGAGTGCGGGTGGTAATTTTAAGAAAGCATTTTTATGCTCAATCTTTACAATAGAACAATTTTAAGATTTGTGTAACCGGCTATATCTTTAATTTTCTTTACTTGATATTGAGTGAAACTCTTATAGAAGCACAAAACGTTGATAAAGCTGGAATTTAAGCCCCTCGGGGACTGCAAGTCCCCATCTAAGTAGCAAGGCATAATTAAATCATTAAATTGTCGGGTTTCGACTTCGCTCAACCCCCTCATAGTAAGCGAACATCCCCATAAATAGAATTTAGGGGCTTTGCGTCGAAGAAATCCGGTAAGACTTATTAAACATTGAGCGTAGTCGAAATGCGTATTACAAATAATTGCAACTACCTACTTAATAGCTTTAATTCCTATAAATAGAACTCAAATAATAATACCGTTCATCTTACTATGCGGATCATTAAAATTAATGGGACAGATATTAAAACTTTTTAACTTTTTACAAATTTGAGTTTTAAACCCATGTTAAAAAACAAGATTTGAGTTTTTAACTAAAAATTTGGCATACTAGGTACTGAAGAACCAAAAACTTTAACGTTTTATAATACTTAGCAGCTAACTGCTTGTAAATAAGATACTTTAAAAAGCTACTGATAATACTATAAATATTTTTTACTTACAAATATATTTACTCACAAAAATCTCACATTTTTCTTCTAATCTTTGAATTTCGCTCTCCTGATGTTCCTCAACTCATCAAAGAACCTGCGATACGCCCGCTTCACGCCAAATAGGTGCTTATGCCATCTGAAGAATTGATTTAGCCACTGCTTCATCTGTAATTAATCCATTAATCAACCTGCCTTGTAGAGCGGCTTCCAAAGCTTCTTTTTTGTGCAAACCTCCTGCAACTCCAATCGTCAGTCGATGAACTGGCTGTTTGAGAGGTACACCCGCGACTCGCGTATTAGTACCCTTTTTTAATAATATACCCTGTTGGTTGTAAGCCCATCCCGCAATTTCTCCGACAGCACCTAATTCTATCAGTTCGGTAATTTCTCGATCGTTAATAAATCCACTTTCATGTAGTGGAGCATTCCAGCCAATATTACCAATGCCGACAAAGGTGACTTTTGCCTGATTGACTAAAGATTCGACGGTGATAAATGATTGCTGCGTTTGCAGTAGTTTGCGTTCTTTGACACTGGTGGCTACTACTGGAGTCGGTACAGGATAGACTTCAGCACCAGTACGCTCGCTCAGGTGCATAACTACTTCATGATGACCTGCCCGACCATAGTGAGCCATGTTGCCAACAATAGAGACAATCTTATGTTGAGGCTGATTCATGGAAGGAATTTGCTCGACCATCGCTCGCAATGTTCGACCGGAAGAAAATGCCATAATAGTAGGTGCTTTTGCTATTAGATATGTCTCTAGGTGAGTTGCGGCGCAAATACCCAGACCGTTACGCGAACCGTCTGTACTAGCTGGCACTACTTCACAAGTAGACAGTTCAAATTTATCGCGCAGTGCTTCAGTTAAAGCAATACAATTGCTAAGGGGGTGGTCTAGTCGAAATCTGATCAGCTTTTCACTGACTGCCAAAGCTACTAATCGTTGAACTGCTTGCCGTGATACATTCAGTTTTGTAGCAATTTCTTCTTGTGTATTGTCGGCGATGTAGTAGAGCCAAGCAGCGCGGGCTGCCAGATCGAGCTTATGACTGCGCTGCCGGGAAGAAGTATTTGTCATATTTTTGTTATTCAATATCTATATATTGTATGTTATATCGCATATATCTGAATATATGCTCAAACAAATGCGTTATGCTCAACTTGACAACTATTCAAAAAGTGCTTGGAGTTACTGTCCTTCCGTAACCTCTAGATTAAATCCTGTGATGTAGCTCGCTTCATAGCTCATCAGAAAAGCAACACCGTTAGCTACCTTGCCTAAACGACCCCAACATCTAATTAGGATAGTTTTACCCCTAAAGGAGTAAGTTGCGCTAGGCTTTGCCCAATCGCGCTCGATATGTCCACCTCTAAATTGGTAATTGTTTCAAATGCTAACGTTTTTATCATAATTATTGAGAAAAAAGTATGATTTTATTTGCTGAACATTTGATTGAGATTTGAGCAAATGCTCGCAATTTTTAAATCTATTCAAAATAAAAGAAGTAAAACGGTAAATATGTTTCGCTTCCTCACAACTTACTCATATTCTTATCTTAATTTTAAATATCAAGGAGGTAATAAGCCTTATTAAAGGACAAATTAATATGAACAAAATAACGAAGTTCCTCTTTAGCGTCCTCCTGATACCGTTATTGCAAGCCTGTGGAAGTGAATCGCAGGCAAAAGGCAAAACGCGATTGACCATTGCCACTGTCAATAACGGTGACATGGTGGTCATGCAGGATTTATCTCGCAACTTAGAAGCTGACAATCCCGATATCGAACTGCGCTGGGTAGTGCTAGAAGAAAATATTTTACGTCAACGCACTACCACCGACGTTGCTAGTCAGGGTAGTCAATTTGATGTTTTAACAATTGGTTCTTATAAGACACCTATCTGGGCAAAACTAAATTATTCAATGCGATAGGCATCAATCTCAAATGAAACAGAAATACTCCCAAAGCAAAAAATTGTCGGAATCTCGCTCAGAAATTTTCACCCAAAACTTTTTATTAGATCGGAAGTGGGAACGCCTGTCGGTGACAGAGGTTGTTGCCTCCTTAAACAGTAATTCAACAGCAGGACTAACCCAACAAGAAGTAGCCCAGCGTCAAGAACGTTTTGGCGCGAATCAATTAACTCCCCAAAAGAAGACCAGTGCTTGGATGCGATTTTTACAACAGTTTAATCAACCGCTGTTGTACATTTTAATTGGGGCAGGACTAGTCACCCTATTCTTACAAGAGTGGGTGGATGCTGGGGTAATCTTTGGCGTTGTTTTAATTAATGCGATCGTCGGTTACATCCAAGAAGCTAAAGCCGAGAAAGCAATGGAAGCCTTAGCTAAGTCGATGGTAACTCAAACCAGGGTGGTTCGCGATCGCGTCTCTTCATGTTTAGCTGCAAGTCAACTCGTACCTGGAGATATTGTTTGCTTAGAAGCTGGAGATAAAGTCCCAGCAGATTTGCGGTTGCTCCAGTGTAAAAACCTGCAAATCAATGAGTCTGCCCTTACGGGAGAATCTCTCCCAGTAGATAAAAACAGTAAACCCCTAGAAGAAGCAACCTCCCTAGCCGATCGCCTTAATATGGCTTATGCAGGTACGATTGTCACCGCAGGGCAAGGACGGGGAATTGTGGTAGCGATTGCCGAAGCCACTGAAACGGGTAAAATCTCTGCCCTTATGGAGCGACAAACTAACCTAACCTCTCCCATAGTGCGGAAATTAGAAAAGTTTAGCTGGCAACTGCTGTATGTTTTCCTCGGATTAGCCACACTAATTATCATCGTGGGATTGGGACAGGGAGAATCCTGGCTACAGATGTTTCAGACTGCGGTTGCTTTGGCGGTTAGTGGAATCCCCGAACAACTCCCCCCGTTGGTAACAATTATTCTTGCCATTGGGGTTTCTCGCATGGCTAGTCGTCATGCCATTATTCGTAAACTACCAGCCGTAGAAACCTTGGGTAGTGCTACAGTCATTTGCTCTGATAAAACAGGGACGCTCACTGAAAATCAAATGACCGTTGAAGAGATTTATGCAGGAGGACAGCACTATCGAGTTACGGGAACTGGCTATAGCGTTGAGGGTGAAATCTTACAGGATAACCAGTCGATTGCGATTGAAGCAGAACGAGGGCTGCGGGAGTGTTTGCAGTGCGGACTGCTGTGTAATGATTCTCATCTTAAAGAACAAAAAGGGCAATTGATAGTTGAGGGAGATCCGACTGAGGGGGCAATGATTGTCGTGGCTCACAAAGCCCGAATGCACCGCGCTACTTTAGAAGAGAGACTGCCGCGAATAGATGTGATTCCCTTTGCCTCCGAACATCAGTATATGGCAACTCTTCATCAAAACCAAAGGGGAGACAAAATTATTTACGTCAAAGGCTCTATCGAAGCCATTCTCTCTCGTTGCCATCCAAGCGATGATAACGGAAGAACCGCAGTTGAGGCGCAAGCGATTGAATCTATAGCCGAACAAATGGCTGAACAAGGATTGCGGGTGTTAGCCTTAGCTAAAAAATCCGTTGACTTTCAACTTAACCATTTGGAGCGAGAACATATTAATCGCGGTTTAACTTTTTTAGGCTTACAAGGGATGATAGATCCACCTCGTCAAGAAGCTATTCGGGCTGTAGAAGCCTGTCAGACGGCGGGAATTGGGGTCAAGATGATCACTGGCGATCATGGCGTAACTGCCAGCGCGATCGCCCGTATGCTTAACTTGAGCCAAGGAGAAATACAAGCACTCTCAGGCAAAAGCTTAGAGCAGATGAGCGATCGAGAATTGAACAATGTTGTAGAAGACACTGTGGTATTTGCGCGTGTAGCACCTCAGCAAAAACTGCGCTTGATTGAGGCACTGCAAGCCAAAGGCGAAATTGTCGCGATGACGGGAGATGGAGTGAATGATGCTCCAGCTTTAAAACAAGCCGATATTGGCATTGCGATGGGTAAAAGTGGGACGGAAGTAGCTAAGGAAGCTGCTGATATTATCCTCACTGACGACAATTTTGCTTCGATTGAAGCTGCGGTGGAAGAAGGGCGAACGGTTTATTTTAATCTGCGAAAGGCGATCGCTTTTGTTCTCCCAGTCAATGGCGGAGAGGCACTAACGATTTTAGCGGGGGTGCTTTTAGAAACCGTACTGCCAATTTTGCCCCTGCAAATCCTTTGGGTAAATATGGTCAGTTCATCTTCTTTATCGATTCCCTTAGCCTTTGAACCGCAGCCAAAAAACTTGATGCGATCGCCACCTCGTGCGCCTAATGAACCCCTGCTTACGGCTAGTATACTCTGGCGGATTGTAGTAATTTCCTTGTTTAATTGGGCAGCTACCTTTGGCATATTTGAATGGATAGTAGTAAGTACGGGAGAAGAAGCCCTCGCGCGTACTATGGCAGTGCAAACCCTAGTAGCAGCAGAAATCTTTTATTTGCTCTGTATCAGCCGTTTTATTCCTTCTCTCTGGGCAAAGATACGCTATCGTCATAAGGCGATACAGCGCGTTCCAGGGGGTTTCCCCCATGAGCGACTGCATCAAGAAGCTGTTGCTTATGCCCCTGGAATCGGGATTATTTGCATTGTCGTTTTACAAATACTCTTCAGCCAGTTATCCGTGATGAACGCTTTATTTGAAACTGTTCCCCTCAGTTTAACCCAATGGCTGATGTGTCTGGGTGCAGGCTTCCCCGTGGTGATTTTTGCCTCGCTTTTGAAACGCTTTAAGCCCCTGAGCTAAATTTATCTGTTTGGTTATTGATAAAGTAACCTGGCAAACCATCACACTGATAATAATAGATTACTTGTACGAATCACAATCAATTGTCTTTCCAACAGGGAAAAGAACTATACCTAAATTATGAGGTACTTAAAATGGACTTTGAGAATATTGCTCTTAACAACCATAGTTTTGATATTCAAACTTTCCATCCAGAGAACTTGAGTACGAAAATAGCGATCGATACAGAATCAAAAGTTGTTCTTGCTTCAGTAAATCAACCTGACAGAACTATCGATAAAATTGATGCCTTTTTTATCTGCATCGTTACTCTTAGCATAACTAGCTGGATTTTGTATAAACTTATTCAACTAGGAATAAAAATCAAGGATAAATCTGTCTCACCTTTTTTCCCACCTCCTTGTAGAAACTGTCAGTTCTATGATATAAACCCATACCTTAAATGTGCAGTGCATCCTTCTTGGGTTTTTACTGAACACGCTACTAATTGTGTTGACTACTGCAATAAAAACCAACACCACAAAGTCTTAGATTAAAGGTTTGAAATAGTTTTTAGCCTTTAGCTGGCAACTAGATAATAATGTTGATGATTGAATTGATTTTTTTGATAATTGTTGCTCTCTCAGTGTTGCCAGCGCACTTGGTAACTCTTTAACCCTCAAACGATCTTTCATAGAAGATTGAAATAATAGCCGATCTTAATTTAACGTAGCAAGTCAAATTTTAGATATTGGTCTGTTGACTTTATTGTCGCTCCACAAATTCATCCTCATAAGTTCCTCAAATTAATTGTTTACAACAGAATCAACCTCAAACACATACTCGCCTTATAGGTGCGAAGAGGTAAAAATTTAACGAGGAACGAAGATTTATGGTGACAACAGCAAATTGCCAACAAAATATCGCAAGACAAACAACTGTAATAAGGAAATAAGAATGCTAGACATTGACATAATGGGTTCAAAAGAGATCCAAAGTCTCTTACAGCAAGTTGGATATGGTCACTTGGGCTGTGCTTTAGAAGGACGACCATATGTTGTACCAATTCAATATTATTTAGAAGACTCAACCATTTACATTTTTACAACTGAAGGTCAAAAGACTCAGTATATGGATGCTAATCCGCACGTGTGCTTACAGGTCGAAGACGTTCGAGATATTCTGCACTGGCGCAGTGTTATAGTCACGGGTCGAGTGGAGCGTCTCACCCAACAGTCAGAGATCGATCGCATTATGCAATTGGTCAAAGAGCGCAACCCAACAACGCTTTCACCTGCGATTAGTAGAACCTGGATCGACGCTTTAGGGCGTGAGAACGTAGTCGCAATTTATCGCATTCAGCCTAGTGAGATAACTGGAAATCAAACATCAGAGTAAGCTCAGGCTATTTTTTATTAGCGATCGCTTTAATTTTCTGAACACCACCCGTTGCTGCCGAAACTTATACCGTAAAACCCATACTGGTCAATTGAAATTTGTCCCACAAACTTTAGAAATCAAGATATTCTCCAGGTTCTTGATTTGCCTGAATCAGCACCTCAACTTCCCTGGAGTCAAGGCAGCAGAAATCTTTTATTTGCTCTGTATCAGCCGTTTTATCCCCTCTTTCTGGGCAAAGATAAGCGATTGGCAAGAAGCGATACAGCGTGGTCTAAATTTTAACCCCACAAAGGAACAACCATCATTAATCTGATGTCGGATCTATACCTAAATTATGAGGTACTTAAAATGGACTTTGAGAATATTGCTCTTAACAACCATAGTTTTGATATTCAAACTTTCCATCCAGAGAACTTGAGTACGAAAATAGCGATCGATACAGAATCAAAAGTTGTTCTTCCTTCAGTAAATCAACCTGACAGCTCTATTAATATCTTTATTACCTGGATCTTTATTCTTAGCATAACTAGCTCGTTCTTGTATGAACTTATTCAACTAGGAATAAAAATCAAAGATATATTTGTCTCCCCTGCTTTCCCACCTCCTTGTAGAAACTGTCAGTTCTATGATAAAAACCCATACCTTAAATGTGCAGTGCATCCTTCTTGGGTTTTTACTAAACACGCGACTAATTGTGTTGACTACTGCAATAAAAACCAACACCACAAAGTCTTAGATTAAAAGTCCCAAATAGTTTTTAACCTTTAGCTTTACTATTGTGAACCTCATAGAGGAGCGGGAATGGTAGGCAACATCATAGTAAAACACTAAATCACCAATGCTTTAAATGAATGTTTCTTTTTTAGTCCAAATTCTCGTCATTCTCTTGCTGATTGCCACTGGCGTAGGTCTGTTGTCACGACGGTTGGGAATTCCTTATGTTACGGGGTTAGTTTTAGCAGGTTTACCGATTACTAAAATATTATCCCATCGTATTGGTTTAGAACCTTCATTGGTTTTGAATCTTTTTCTGCCAATTCTAATTTTTGAAGCTGCTATTAATACAGATATTAGCCGCTTGCGAAGCACGTTTAAACCAATTGCACTTCTAGCTGTACCTGGAACGGTGTTTTCCTTCGCTGTTATCGCTGTTTTGCTGAAATATGGATTGGGAATGAACTGGATTTCCTCGCTATTTATCGGAACGTGTCTGGCAAATACCGATACGGTATCGATAATAGCGGTTTTTAAGCAGATATCTGTCCCCTCAAAGCTCTCCACCATTGTAGAAGGAGAAACTTTGTTTAACGATGCTGCTGCCTTAGTTTTGTTTAACCTAGTTTTGACGGTATATCAAACAGGTTCGCTCACGTTTTTTGAGGGAGTACGGGAACTGTTATTTGTTGCTCTGGGGGGCAGTGTCGTCGGGTTAGTCTTAGGCTACTTGAGCATACCTATATTTAATCGTTTAGACGATCCTCTTAGTAGTCTGTTACTAACGGTCGCAATGTCATTAGGAATCTTTCAGGTAGGGCAATTTCTCGGCGTATCGGGGGCTGTAGCTGTAGTCATGGCTGGATTAATTTTCGGAAATCTGGGGCTTTCTCACACTACTTCGGCTTCTGAGCGGATCGTGCTGTTGAGTTTCTGGGAATACGCTAGCTTTGGTGTCAATACCTTCATTTTCCTGCTAATTGGCATAGAAATTATGCCCCTGGAGCTTTGGAACATTTTGCCAGCGATTCTGTTTGTTGTTCTAGCTTATCAACTGGGACGAGTTCTTTCAGTTTATCTGCTGTTGCTATGGTTACGCTGGTTCGATCGCCCAATTCCCTTACGCTGGCAGCACGTTCTGTTTTTCGGTAACATTAAAGGTTCGCTTTCAATGGCATTAGCTCTCAGCCTTCCTCTGGCTTTACCAGGACGAGAACAAATTATTACTTTGGTTTTTGGTGCGGTATTTTTTTCCTTAGTAGGACAGGGACTAAGTTTACCTTGGCTAGTTAAACGGCTGAAATTATCTAACCTTTCCGCATCCCGTCAGCAGATTCAAGAATGGCTTGCCCAGTTGATGACAGCAAAAGCAGCCCAGAATGAATTAGACAGTCTCCTCAAGTCAGGAGTGTTGCCCAAGGCTGTCTATGAAGAAATGCGCTCGGCTTATCAAGTACGAGTAGCAGGGGCAGAAAAGGCATTGCGTAACATCTATAATAGCCGTTGGGATTGGAGCGATCGCCAAAGTAATGATTTGACTAAACTTGATGCCATTTGTCGTCGCCTACTGTTAGCAGAGAAAATCGCACTCAACGAGGCGATGCAGAAACGAACCCTCTCAGAAACAATTGTGCGATCGCATTTGCAAACTATTGACGAACAATTATTACGGTTAGAGGATGATTAGCGATCGAGGGAGAACTGGGTAGACCGACTGACTGTTAGTTACTCCGACTTTTAATCACTTTGCCAGGACTAACAAAAGAAATTCCTTGTTGGAAACCACTACCAATCATAACTGCCTCAATCATCGGTTCGGTAACTTTTGTTTGGGCTATCCACTCGACAATAAATTTGGCTCCCGAACCGCCACTACTATCAGTGGTATTGACAAAAAAATCTGTAGAACCTAGAGCAGCAATCTCAATGGGACTCTCTAAATAGTTCCTAACTAACTTACCATTTTCGTCATAATATCGTACAGAGGTAATAACGATCGGATTGTTAAGATCGGTGTTGCGAAGACTGAGAGTCGCAGCTAAATCGAAAATTTTTTTTTCATCGTGATGATAAATGTGCGAATAGACGGGGACATAAATAGTTTGTCCCATTGCTATCTGGAAATTTTCATCCAAAACGATGGTTTTTTGAGATTGATTTAGGCGATCGCCATTAACTTGTAACTGCGATGGATTTTCTCCTGGGGCGCAAGATGCAAGTAAAATAGCAGCAACTGCAAAACTAAAAAGTCTACATAACTTCATGTTAATTATTTTCAGCCTTTAATAAAATTAATGACTTGACGTACCAGCCCGATTTTGGTGACAATCAGTACTGTTGAACCAGATGACAAAATCGTATTGCCATTCGGAATTATCAAATCATCGTGAGGATGAGTTTGATAGCCGACAATTAAAGAACCCGCAGGAAATCTTGGCGATAGGGCAATTTCTGCAACACTACGACCTGCCACATAGGAATTTTTAGGAATGGTAAGTTTTATTACTTCTATCTGTCCTTGCTCGAAGTGTATCATCGATTCTACCTGCGGATACTCGATGGCATTAACCATTTTTGAAACTGCAAGATCGACAGTACTAATAATATAAGTAGCTCCTGTAAAAGATAAGGGTTCGGCAAAATCGCGATGGCGCATTCGAGAGATAATTTGAGGAACACCGTAATTTTTAGCTAGCGCAACCAGTGCCAAGTTCAAAGCATCATCTCGCAAGACGGCAGCCACCGCATCGGCTTTACGAATTCCCGCTTCTAACAACACTTCTGTTTTCACAGCACTACCTTCAAAAGTCATTACTCCCACTTGTTCGTGGGCATAATGACAAGCTTTAGGATCGAGATCGACCACAGCAACAGTATGCCCAAGTTCTACTAGTTTCTGGGCTAGACTTAGCCCAATTAATCCTGCTCCCCCAATAAGTACGTACATAGCTGTTTAAAATGCTTTTCAATTTTTTTCACTTAAGTAGGGTAGATTCTGACGTATGCCTACCAATATCGAAAACTTCAATATCGCCATCGCTAAAGTCTCCCTCAAATCAATCTACTGAAATTTGTCTATATGATAAGCAAGTAATTTGAGGAACTTATGAGGAAATTTTTTCCAAAAGATCGTTTATGTGGATACGGTAGATTTTATTCCCGCTCAAGGGATTGTAATAAAGCCACTCGTCGTTATTATCCAGCGTAATCCCGTCTGCGCCGTTACCGTTAAAGGAGTAAGTTGCGTTCGCGCTCCATATGTCCACCTCTCAATTGGTAATTGTTTCAAATGGTAACGTTTTTATCATAATTATTGAGAAAAAAAGTATGATTTTATTCACAGGGCATTTGATTGAGGTTTGAGCAAATGCTCGAACTTTGAAATCTGTTCACAATAAAAGGAGTAAAACGGTAAATATGTTCCGCGTCCTCACAACTTACTCATATTCTTATCTTAATTTTAAATATCAAGGAGGTAATAAGCCTTATTAAAGGGCAAATTAATATTAATATGAAAAAAATAACGAAGTTCCTTTTTAGCGTCGTCCTGATACCGTTATTGCAAGCCTGTGGAAGCGAATCGGAGGCAAAGGGCAAAACGCGATTGACCATTGCCACCGTCAATAACGGTGACATGGTAGTCATGCAGGATTTATCTCGCAAGTTTGAAGCTGACAATCCCGATATCAAGCTGCGCTGGGTAGTCCTAGAAGAAAATATTTTACGTCAACGTACTACCACCGACGTTGCCAGTCAGGGCGGTCAATTTGATGTTTTAACAATTGGTTCTTATGAGACACCTATTTGGGCAAAACGAGGTTGGTTAAAGCCTCTCGATAAACTACCTGCTAAATATGACGTTGAGGATCTGATCGATCCGATTCGTACTGGTCTTTCCCATGAGGGTACGCTTTATGCGCTACCGTTTTATGGCGAGAGTTCGATGCTGTACTACCGTCGCGATCTGTTTGAGAAAGCAGGTATTACAATGTCCGAGAATCCCACCTACGAGCAGGTGAAAAAATGGGCTAGTCAGGTAAACGATCCTGCTAATGGCATTTACGGTATATGTCTGCGAGGTAAGCCAGGTTGGGGTGAAAATATGGCGTTTTTAACCACGCTCGTAAATACTAATGGCGGACGCTGGTTTGATATGGAATGGCAGCCTCAACTCGACACGCCAGAATGGAAAAGTGCCGTTGGTTTTTATGTAGATGTGTTGAACAAATACGGACCACCTGGAGCTAGTTCTAATGGCTTTAACGAGAATTTGGCACTATTTTCGACGGGTAAATGCGGGATGTGGATCGATGCTACGGTTGCAGCAGGATTGCTATCTAATCCTGAAGTGTCGCAAGTTGCGGATCGAGTTGGTTTTGCCCCTGCACCAGTCGAGTCTTATCCTAATGGTTCAAACTGGTTATGGGCTTGGGCTTTAGCAATTCCTAAAACGTCGCGTTCTCCAGAAGCGGCGCAGCGATTCATCACCTGGGCAACCTCCAAAGAATATATTCAATTAGTGGCGGATAAATCGGGTTGGGTTTCAGTGCCACCAGGTACTCGCACCTCAACTTACAAAAATCTTAACTACCAAAAAGTTGCTCCCTTTGCCAAAACTGTACTGACTTCGATTGAGTCTGCGGATATCGAGCAGCCGTCCTCTTTACCCACACCTTATAAGGGAATTCAATATGTAGATATTCCTGAATTTCAGGCGATTGGAACTCAGGTAGGACAGCAGATGGCAGAAGCTTTAGCTGATAAGGTTTCGGTTGAACAAGCGATTGAAAGATCGCAAAATATAGCCGAACGGTTTATGCGTCATACGGGCTACATCGACGACAATGAGCAAGCTAAGAGAGAGATAGAGCAATGACTTCTTCAGTAGTAACAAGACCACAAGAACCACCGTCGAAGCCGAAACAGCAATCTTCAAGAAAGCTACCCACCCTAGCGTTAGTCGCTCCATCAGTAATCGTGCTGATTCTGTGGATGGTAGTGCCGTTGGCAATGGCAGTCTGGTTTGCTTTCCAGCGATATAATCTGTTAATTCCCGAAAACCGCGAGTTTATCGGGTTGGAAAACTTTACCTTTATTCTGACCGATCCAGGATTATGGATCTCTATTGGTACTACCCTTATCCTAGTCGCTTCCGTGCTGCTAATTACAATTGGTTTAGGCACTTTACTAGCGGTACTGTTTAACCAAGATTTTCCAGGTCAGGGTATTGCCCGCGTACTAGCAATTTCGCCGTTCTTTGTCATGCCAACGGTGAGTGCCTTGATTTGGAAAAATATGCTGATGCACCCGGTTAATGGGCTATTTGCTCAAATCACTCGTGGGCTGGGTTTAGGAGCAATCGACTGGTTTACTGATTTTCCCCTGTTGTCAATCATCATTATTGTTTCCTGGGAATGGCTGCCGTTTGCCTTACTAATTTTGTTAACGGCGATTCAGTCCCTTGATAGCGATCAAATAGAAGCTGCTCGCATGGATGGAGCAAAACCGTTGGCATTGTTTCGGTTCGTAGTTTTGCCTCACTTAAGTCGGGCGATCGCCGTTGTGGCAATGATCGAGACAATCTTTTTTCTAGCTATCTTTGGGGAAATTTTTGTTACCACAGGCGGTGGTCCTGGACTTGCCACTACCAACCTAGCCTACTACATCTATCTTAAAGCATTACTAGAGTTTGATGTGGGTGGAGCTTCTGCTGGCGGGCTGATTGCCGTAGTGCTAGCTAACCTGGTCGCGATTTTCTTAGTCCGTAGCGTTGGTAGTAATTTGGATACTTAACTCATGAAAACTAATAATAAATCGAATCAATGGCTAATCGCCCTACTAGGTTGGCTAGTCGCCTGTATTTTGTTCTTCCCGATCTTCTGGATGTTTATTACCAGCTTTAAAACAGAAGTAGTCGCAGTAGCGACACCACCTCAGCTTTTCTTTACCCCAACTTTAGATAACTATTTTGCCGTTCAAGAAAGGGCTGCTTATCTTAACTACGCCTGGAACAGTATCATTATCTCCGTCGGCGCGACTATCTTAGCCCTATTGCTAGCGATTCCCGCAGCTTACGCCATGTCATTTTTTCCGACTAAACGCACCAAAAGCACTCTACTGTGGATGCTTTCAACCAAAATGCTACCCTCCGTGGGTGTATTAGTACCGATTTACATTTTAGGTCGCGAATCAGGATTGTTAGATACCCGTATCGGTTTGATTATCATTTATACCTTAATTAACCTGCCGATTGTGGTCTGGATGATCTATAGCTTTTTCAAAGAAGTACCAAAAGAAATTCTCGAAGCCGATCGCATGGATGGTGCGACAACCTATCAAGAAGTAGCATATGTATTGCTGCCTCTGGCTCTGCCTGGGATTGCCTCTACCGCACTGCTTTCGATCATCCTTTCGTGGAACGAAGCCTTCTGGAGTCTCAACCTGACCACCTTTGATGCAGCTCCCTTAACCGCATTTATTGCTTCTTTCTCTAGTCCCCAAGGACTTTTTTGGGCAAAACTATCGGCAGCTTCAACTATGGCAATCGCACCGATCTTGATCTTTGGTTGGCTCAGTCAAAAACAACTGGTTCGAGGTCTTACATTTGGAGCCGTCAAATAGGCTCATCCCTTTCATTTAACATCTATTTAAAACTAATTAATTATGTCAACTGTAACTTTAAGAGACATTCGCAAAAGCTATACCGACACCGAAATTATTAAAGGCATCAACCTTGATATTGAAGACCGCGAATTTGTGGTCTTCGTCGGACCATCAGGCTGCGGTAAATCTACCCTTCTGAGAATGATTGCTGGACTAGAGGAAATTACCTCTGGGGATCTTCTGATTGATGGCGAGCCTATGAACCATGTTCCGCCAGATCGGCGGGGGCTGGCAATGGTGTTTCAAACCTATGCCCTCTATCCGCATATGACAGTAGCCGAAAATATGTCCTTTAGTTTGCGACTGGCGGGTGTGCCCAAAGCCAAACGGTACGAAAGGGCAAAAGAAGTCGGTCGGATTTTGCAGCTAGAACCATTATTGAATCGTAAGCCAGGTGCGTTATCTGGCGGACAGCGACAACGAGTAGCCATCGGTCGCGCATTAGTACGAAACCCCAAAGTGTTTTTGTTTGATGAGCCGTTATCTAACTTGGATGCAGCTTTGCGGGGACAGATGCGATTAGAGCTTGCCAGTCTGCATAACAGCTTGCAGTCCACTATGATCTATGTCACCCACGATCAAATTGAAGCAATGACTTTAGCTAGCAAAATTGTAGTTCTACAAGGTGGCATTGTCGAACAAATCGGCACGCCGATGGAATTATACCATTATCCCTGCAATCGTTTTGTCGCGGGATTTATCGGTTCTCCAAAGATGAATTTTCTTTCGGTGATGACTACTAGCGTTCGGGATTATGGCACTACCCTTAGACTACCTGGTGATGATACCGTAACCGTGCCAGTACAGCCAAATAATCTAATGGTAGGCGATCGCGCTACCTTGGGCATCCGCCCCCAACATCTACGCATCGATGCCAACCATCCCACACTAATGGGTGAAGTACTGGTAGTCGAACATCTTGGTGATGCTACTTCTCTTTACGTCAGAGCTCCAGGTGGCGATACCCTTATCGTCCAAACCGAAGGTGACAGAAGGGTAACAGTAGGCGATAGCCTACCTATTTATATCGACGGTAATCTATGTCATATATTTGACAAGCATGACCTAGCTATTCCTAAAGCTCAACAAGATAACTTTACAACAGGACAATCCCATGAACAGCAGCTTCGCCCCATCCAACCATTCCCCAACTCAATCGATAAAGACCGCTATTCCTCTGAATAAAACCAATCTCCCGCAACTCTCCGAGCAGCATCGTGTTCCCCAGTATGACCGCGATACGGTGACAAATGGCATCGTTCATATCGGCGTAGGTGGTTTCCATCGCTCCCACCAAGCTCTTTATTTAGATAACTACATTGAATATGAGCAGCGGGCGGACAATAAGCAGGGTAGTACTTGGGGCATCTGCGGTGTTGGTTTACTAAAGTACGACGAGGAAAAGCGAGATATTTTGCACGCTCAAGACTGTCTCTACACTTTAATCGAACGTTCTCCAGAGCAAGACACCGCACGTATTATTGGCTCGATTACCCGATACCTATTTGCCCCAGACAACCCCCAGGCTGTTATTGATGTCCTCGCAGGGTGGGAGTGTAAAATTGTAACCCTAACTATTACAGAAGGTGGTTACTACGTAATTGAAGGTACTGGCGAATTCGATGCCCAACATCCTACCATTCAGTATGACTTGCAGCATCCCGATCGCCCGATAGGGGTTTATGGCTTTCTCACGGCAGCGCTGGATCGACGACGACAAAATGGCTTACCGCCTTTCACCATGTTATCCTGCGATAATATCCAGGGTAACGGCAACGTCCTCCGTAAAATGCTGACCGCCTTTGCCAAGCTGCAAAACCCAGATTTAGGACAGTGGATTGCCCAGCACGTGGCATTTCCCAATAGTATGGTAGACCGCATTACTCCTGCCACTACCGCCGCCGATATCCAAATGGTAAGCGACCGCTTTGGCATTCAAGATGCTTGGCCTGTGGTAGCTGAACCCTTTAATCAATGGGTTATTGAAGATAATTTCTGTGCGGGACGACCCGATTGGGAGTCAGTCGGCGTGCAAATGACTGACGATGTTCATCCCTACGAGATGATGAAGCTGCGACTGCTTAATGCTGGTCATTCTTTATTAGGCTACTTAGGTTCCCTACTGGGCTATACCTACACCTCTGAGGCAATGAACTATGAACCAATCCGACGAGCTATTGCAGGCTTAATGGATGAAGTAACGCCTACTCTTGCACCCCTACCAGGTGTCGATATCGGGGAATACAAAAAAACTCTAGTCGAACGATTTTCTAATCCCAAAGTTCGCGATCGCCTATCCCGCCTCTGCCTTAATAGCTCTGACAAACTACCTAAGTTTATCTTTGGCAGCCTCAAAGACCAGCTCGAACAAGATGGTTCGATAGATTACCTAAGCTTTACCATCGCTTTATGGTTTCGCTACCTCCAAGGTGTTGACGAACAAGGTCAGTCTCTAACTATTGAAGATTCCAAGGCAGATATTCTCACCGAACGCGCTCGTATGGCTGGCTCAGACCCCCAACCCTTGCTCGAACTAAAGGAACTGTTTGGCGACCTCGCTCGAACCCCACGCTTTGTTGAAGTCGTAACCAAATACCGAGGCGAAATCGACCAATCAGGAACAAACGTAGCTTTATTACAATTCTTACAAAAGTTCCAGAAATCGCCAATATTATAGGACAGATAGATGAAATAATTTGGTCGAGACTAAAGCTCTAACAACTTTATGAGCAATTGCACAGATGTACTAGATATGATGTAAACTGCGTCCACTTTTAAAGACCGTTATTCGATCTGGGTACGGTTCAAATGGAAATTACTTTTAGCGAAGCATGGAAACTTTGGTTGTCCGATAACTTATCTGCCGATGCAGTACTTTGGGGCATAAGTATCTTTTGGTGGGAGCGAATCGGCAAAGTAATGCAGTTTTTAGGAGCAACTACTATCGTTGCCGATATCATTGGACCAGAGAAAATTCGCAAATTTGGTACATCTGTGCAAAGGAGAAATTCGCCCAAGACCCCGATCCAGTTTCTCAAGCGCTGTTTTGCTTGGTACATCGTAATCTTTCGTCAAACAATTATGAAAGACTACACGAAAGATTCTACCAACAAAGAATCAAAATATAGATTTTTTCAATTAAATATTCTCAATTATTTTATCTGTTTTCTGTTAACTGTTTTTACTGTGGTGGTAGCAGAATTGCATATTTTAAATTGGTTTTTTTTAATTGAAGCTATTTTTATTTTCGGCTGTTTGTTAGTATCCATTGCTCCTTTACTTACCGTTCTAGCAATCATTGTTATAACAGTGCTTGGGCTGGCAATTAATTCTGTTTTCATCAAACATGAAGGCATCTTTCCTAGAGCATCCTTCTCTCGACCGCTTATTAAAGATAGCTAGCCTGTTGCTGTTATTATTAGGATTATTTTTGGAATTACTAGGTTCATAAAACAGCATCAGAAAAAAAAAGCTTTATCGTGCGGACTTTTAAATAATTTACTTCTGCTTTTCATTAATTTTAATTAAGAGTAAACAACCGCCATTACAATCTATTTCTAGAGGATTCGATTATGACTATCTTTAGAGAACACCAGTTACACCAGTGTCATCATTTAAACAGTTTAATATTAAAAAGTTTTTTATCCAGTTTTTTTCTGGTTCTATTTTTTCCTTTAATATCTCTGGCAGTACCTTTAAACAATCGCACTTTACAAGGACAAGTTACTTCAGTTTCACAATTTTCTGATGTACAGCCAACCGATTGGGCATTTGGGGCACTGCAATCCTTAGTTGAACGCTATGGCTGCATTGCAGGTTATCCAAACTCCACTTATCGTGGCGATCGCGCTTTGAGTCGTTACGAATTTGCCGCAGGCTTAAATGCTTGTTTGAACAGGATTAATGAGTTAATTGCCACAAGTACCAGCAATATAGTCAATCGGGAAGATTTGATTGTGCTGCAAAAATTGCAAACAGACTTTGCAGCAGAACTAGCAACTCTACGCGGACGAGTGGATAACCTAGAGGCACGTGCAGCAACCCTAGAAGCACAGCAGTTTTCCACTACTACCAGGCTGAATGCTCAAATTATTACCGCAGTTGTCGATACCTTTGGTAATGGAGTCGGTGAAGATAGCGACCAAACCCAGGCTATCTTTGGAAATCGCGGTCGGATCAACTTCGAGAGTAGTTTCACAGGCAAAGATTTACTACGAGTCCGTCTGGAATTCGGCAACTTTTTAGAGTCTGATGGTACGAGTAAAATAGCTACAGCTACGGGGACGGGAATGACGCGCCTAAATTTCGACACTAACATCGACAATCAGCAAACAATTCCCCACATCCGTTACTATTTCCCGGTAAGCGATCGCCTTTCCTTTGTAGTTGGTCCCACAGGTATTGGCTACACCGACATTACCAGCACTGTTACCCCTGCGACTATCCCCGATGACGGTAATGGAATTCCTTCACTATTTGGTTCGTACAATCCTCTTTTTCGTCGGGGTGGTGGTGGTGCGGCTGCTAACTGGGAACTTGCTCGCGATTTAACGTTGACTCTAGGTTATTTAGCAGAGAATCCGAATTCACCTGGTCTAAAAAACGGTTTATTTGATGGTGGTTACAATGCTTTAGCACATTTAGTCTATTCTGGCAAGCAAGGGGCTGTTGGTATTGCCTATTCTCACGGCTATGCCCCTGGTGGCAGAGTTAGTCTCACAGGTGGAACTGGAAGCAGTTTGGCAAGTTCTCCCTTCGGAGATAATATTGCTACTTCTAACAACATATTAGGCACGCAAGGATACTACCGCTTTTCGCAGAATTTCCAAATTCACGCTTGGGGTGGATATATTTGGACAAATGCTGAGAACTCTAATTTTAGTAATATTTCCAATGGTAGAGGTGGAACGGATTCCCTTTTTGTCAACAAGGGTGATAATGCTAATACTTGGTATGGGGCTATCGGTGTCTCCTTTCCTGATGTCGGAGGTAAAGGAAACTTACCAGGAATTCTCGTTGGTATACCACCACACGTTTCTAAGAGCGATGTACGTGAAGAGAACGATAACGCTTACCATATCGAAGCATTTTATCGCTGGCGGGTCAACGATAATATCTCAATAACTCCAGGTTTATGGGTAATTTTTAACCCAGAAAATAATAGCAATAATGATACACAGTACGTGGGAATAATGCGTACAACCTTTGATTTTTAATCAATGGGCAGTTTGCTGTAATTGCCCATGTACATAGAGTCCCACTGATAAATTGGGTGGGATAAGTTTAAAAGCTAAACCAGCATATCTTCGGGGTCAACTTCGGGTTGGTTGTAAGGTAGTTTAGCTAGTAACAGTGCCATCGCGCAAGTATCTGTGATTCCAGCAAATACTAAACCAGCACCTACAAAACCACTGAGAATGAGAAACCAAGGAGATACAAAAGCACCTAAAACGGTTCCGAAGAATACTAAAGAACCTGCTACAATTTGAACTTGACGAAACATACTAATCGGTGCTTTTTTATTCTTCTGAGTAGGATAACCAGCGGCTTTCCAAGTTGGTAAACCTCCTTTTACATGAATAACTTCTTTAAAACCCGCTGCGAACATTTTATCGGCAGCTTTAGCCGAACGATTACCCGATTGACATTGTAAAACAATCTTTCTATGTGCTTCGTTTGATATTTTTCTAGGATGAAAATGAGAAAGAGGCATTAATTTAGCACCAGGGATATGTTCTGTTGCAAATTCATTTTTTTCCCTAACATCAATTAATAATGCTCCATCTTCTTCCATCAATTGCTTGAGCGTAGCAGCATCAACTTCTTGCAGTTTGTTTTCAACAAAGCTTGTCATGATGATATATCCTTGTTTAAATTGATAAATACTCATTTTAGTTACCAGTTACCAGTTACCAGTTACCAGTTACCAGTTACCAGTTGAGAGTTGAGAATTAGTTAGTTGTTAGTTGTTAGTTGTTAGTGGTTAGTTGTCAGGAGCAATTAATAATTCTTCTCCCCATCTCCCCCAAACCCCATCCCCCCTAAACCCCATCTCCCTCACGCTCCAACCTTACCGCATAGCTGATTAGCTGGAACTGCTTCCATGATTTTTTTCGGATTTGGAAGGTCTAAATTGTTCATTAATTCGATAAATTCTTCACGGTTACGTCCTGCAAACCGAGGATTAAATTGTTTTTCTTCAGCGATGGTGGAAACAGTGTGTCCTCTGTAGTCGTGGGCTGGATAAACTAATGTTTCTGGAGGTAGAGTAAACAAGTTCTGTGTTACTGAATCGTATAAAGTACCTGCATCACCATTTTGAAAATCGGTACGACCGCAACCGCGAATAAACAGCGCATCTCCAGTTAATACCCGGTCTTGATTGACTAAATATGCCATGTGGCAGCTTGTATGACCGGGAGTTGCGATCGCCTTAATATTGACTTTCCCAACTCCGATACTATTACCTGCTTTAATTCTGACATCTGCACAAGCTGCGGTTGAGTGTTCCGGAACTACACCCAGACAACCTGTAAGTTGACGAAGTTTGTCAGTACCCGTGATATGGTCGGCATGTACGTGGGTTTCTAAACAGCATTCTAGAGTAAAACCCAACTCTTGAATCAATTTATAATCTCGCTCTACCTGTTCTAGAACAGGGTCAACTAATACCGCTTCTTTCGTTAACTCATCGGCTATCAGGTAGGTATAAGTTGAGGTTTGGGCATCAAATAGTTGGCGAAATAGCATGATGCAATTCTCCTGTATGGTTCATATGGGTAGCCATCACTATTCTATATAATTACAACTTAGGAAAACAATTTGAGGAACTTATGAGGAAAATGGTGATTAACAAAACTGTTATAGGTTAAGTCTCAATATCCTGTGACGGGTGACGAGGCTGACGAAATATTCTTGTCTGGTTTATTCCTGTAATCAGCATGACTATTAATCCCAAACCTACCAACAAAACATAAATTGGCTTAAAGAAATCCCCCAGATAACTTCCTTGATGAATTCTCAGAAAAATTGCTGCATTCTGCGGGGACATTCCAAACCAGCTTTTTCCCAATCGATAAATTACACCTGTTACTGCACTTAATGTTAAAGGCAAAAATATAATAGGTGCAAGTATACGGTGAACTTTACGAGCATTAAGTTTTCTTGGTTGAGAAGCATGATTTTGACTAAATATTCCACTCATGCTCAAACCTGTAACAATCATGCCTAATAGTCCCAAACCAACTAAAAGCACGTAAATTGGTACTAGTGGAGTTCCCAGATATTCTCCTTGATGAATGATCATGAAAATATTTCCTAGCTGATTTGACATTCCAAACCAACTTTTTCCTAGTCGGTAAAAAATTCCCGTCAAAGCACTAATTAATAAGGGCAGGAAGATAATTAAAGCAGTTTTACGGTGGAGTTTACGAAAGAATCCAGATGCAGCCATGATTACTCCAAATTGAATGAATTTTTAGGAAATATTGCAAGGTAGTTAGATTTAACTGATATCTTGTACCATTCTTTTTAAGCCCACATTCCCGCCTTGAAATTTATTCTAGCGCGGAAATGATAGGATAATTGCGAGTGGTGCAAGATGTAAGATTCAATTAAATTGATGTCTTCTCCAACCATTCCACACAGGAAAACCATATTCATCCTGTAGCACTAAAGTCATATTTCCTTTCTTAACTTCAGCAGCAATAATTGCAGGTTTTCGGGCAAAGTTTGTTTTGGAACCTTTAATTTCAACTTTATCTTCTGGTTTAATGGTAATTTCTTGGTTTTCAATGTACCAAGCTGGTCCTAAATGAACGGGAATCGTGCCTTTTTGTGTTTTGACTTGTAAATTTACGCCCTTAGACATTCCTGATGTTGGGGTAAATGTATCTACATTTAAGACTGTTCCCGTAATAGTTTCTACCGTTTTAACATTGTACATTCTTCCGTAGCGTCCATATCCCCACCCAGCACCATGCTCTCTAAAATCTTTAGATTGATTTATTTTTTCTGGAATTGGTCTTTGGTTAAAGATATTTTCAGGAGAAAGTACTTGATCGTAAATAAAGCTTGCGGGTGTTTTATAAACAGTAAAACCGATTGCAGCTAAAGCAAACAAAGCATTTACAAAAATTAAGGATTTGGGACATACTTGAGTTGTCATTTTGTCTGCCCTCCTCTTTGAAAATCATTATTTTATCAGATCGAATAAATCGAACTGTCTATGATTCTCAAATTTACTAGAATAATTTGAGGAAGTTATGAGGATTTAGGTAAATGTATTTTATTTACTCTGCATCACACAGATAAGGAAACATATCTAAGAACCAATCTGATTCCTGTTCTTTTTTGTCACCCCATAGAGAAAAACCATTTTCATCGCGTAACTTAAATGTTGTATCGCCTTTGGTTATTTCAGCCGCAAGAATAGCAGTTTCTCCATTAAAGTTGATTCTAGAACCTTTAATTTCTACTGTCTCGTTTGGGTTGATTTCGATATCTTGATTTTTGATATACCAAGCTGGTGCTAAATGAACGGGAATAGTTTCTTCATCTGTTTTTACCTGTAGACTCATACCATTACCAACAGAATCTACACTCAAAACTTCCCCTTTAATTGTTTCTACAGTTTCAAGGTTGTAGATTATATCATTGTAATTTTCATAGAACCTTTGCGGACATTTATTTGGAGCTATATTTTCGGAAAATTTATGATGAACTTGCGATATTTTTGGGGTTACATCGATAGAATTAGAAGATAAAAACAACTTTTCTGAAGGTAGAATGAAAGAACTGCAACCTGTTAAAAGTTGTAAGGATAATGCAAAAGCAAATACATAGATTAGTAATGCAGGGCATCGTATTGTTTTCATAAAAACCCCCTAACTCCAAAGCAATTATTGTCTTTCTATTTCCAAGCTAAGCAATTAATTTGAGGAAGTTGTGAAGAAAGGGGCATCGGGCATTGGGCATAGGGCATGGTAAATAGTTAGGAGTGAGGAGTTATGAGTTAGGAGTTAGGAATTATTAATTTTTCTTCCCCCTCTTCCCCCTCTCCACTTCTTCCCCATCTTCTATTCCCTCGAATTTAGAGCTTCAAACCCGGAGACAATATCAAGAAGTTCCGAAGTGATGGAAGTTTGTCGTTGATGACGATATTGTGAGTTTAGTTCGGTTAAACGTTCTTCTATATTCTTCTGTGCTGCTTGCATGGAGGAAAGACGACTGTTATTTTCACTTTTGAGGGATTCTGCAAATGCTCGGTATAAAGACACAAAAAGATATTGACGAACTAAGGCTGAAAATAAATCATCCCAATTCATGGTAAAGTTTGGTAGCCCTTCTCCATGCCATGCTTGTTTTTCCAAGCGCTGCAACCATTGAGGATTCATGGGTAGAAGCTGCACGCTTTGCGGACGGTATGATGCGCTAGATAAAGATTTATTGTAAAAAAGAATTATTTGGTCAAATGAAGAAAATTGCCAGCTTTCAATCGTTAACAGCATTTCCTGTACCATCGGTGTAATTACAGTGACGGAATTGGGTAAATTGAATTGTTCGGATACTGGTTGTTTTGCTGCTTCTAAGTAAGGAATTAGGCGATCGCCAACTGTTGCAACAATAATATTCTGTGGTTTATCTGCTTGTTGGTTGATTTGTTCGAGAGCGTAAGATGCAATCTGCTCGTTAAATTGACCGCATAAACCGTGGTCTGAACCAAATATAATTACACCCAGGGTTTGATTTTTTTTATGATTTGTGAAACCTTGCGGTAGCATAATCGGTTGTTCGCTAAAGTACCGATGGCGAAGCAAAATTTGTAACCCCATTTCCACGGTGCGGTTATAGTCTGTCAGTGCTGCTACTGCTGTCTCATATTGACGAATGCTTACCATTGCCAATGCTTTCATCGTTTTGACAACAGATTGCAAGTCTTCGATACTTTGAATTTCTGCTGTTAATGCTTCTAAACTTTTCATAATTGATTTTTGTTAACTGTTTCGTAGAAATAATTGATTTGAAAAATTAATTTTAAATTTGATTCGTTTTTTTTCAAATTTCTGGTTTCCCTCACAACTTCCTCATATTTATGAAGTAGTTTCTATTTGTAGTAATTAAGAAACTTCTACCTTGCTCTTGAAATGCTGCTATCTCTATTAATAATAAGTTAATCTTGCTATTCTTAGCGATACTAGTTTGTGAAAATATGCTTTACACTCTGATGTCAATTCTAGTTTGTATAAATTCACATACAGAGTGTAATTAAAAGAGCAATAATCTCTTAGTTTCTTAAATTTCTATCAGGGCTGAATTTAGCTTGTGTATACTGCTTTTACGAGTTCCTTGCATTCATATAAGTGTGAAGAATATTTTTGTTTATTGCTTTGGCTGGGGGCTAATGGCGATTCTAGTAATATATTCTTTGCACTTATTTTTTTATTAATTTAATTCAAATACTCTTTTGAGTATAAATTCCTTCATGCCCAATGCCCAATACCCAATGCCCCATCCTCTACTCCCCAGATGCATTCAGAACATTATTCACCGTGGTTAACATTTCTTCTGCGGTGTAAGGCTTGTGTAAAAATGCTTCCATAGGAATATCTTCTAAAGCTTTCTCGTTATTTGACGTAGAGCCACTCATCATAATAATTTTTACTTTTGGATTCAGTTTTTTTAATGTTTTAATAGCTCTTGCACCATCCATTAATGGCATCATCATATCTATTAAAATAAGCCGAATTTCTTTAATATTTTGAGCATATACAGCAAGTGCATCAATTCCATCAATAGCGGTTAATACTTGATAACCATATTTTTCTAAACAAATTTTGGTAACGTCACGAATTAAGGCTTCGTCGTCAACCACCAAAATCTTTTCTCCATTACCTCTCGGTATTTGAGAATAATTTTCTTGAGATATTTCAACTGCTTGCGATGCTTTGAGATAGACTTTGAAACAAGTTCCTTCTTCATCGCTATCAACATTTACAAAACCGCCATAATTTTTAACAATACCTATTACTGTAGAAAGACCTAACCCCGTACCTTTACCTTGTTCTTTTGTAGTAAAAAATGGCTCAAAAATATGCTCTAATGTTTCCGGAGGAATACCAGCACCCGTATCGGAAACTGTAATTACAATATAATTTCCCGGTTCGGCTCCATCATGGATTTGAGCATAGGTTTCATCAATTGCTAGATTTTCAGCGGAGGTTTTTAGCGTACCACCATCAGCCATCGCGTCTCGCGAATTTATACAGAGATTTATTAGTATTTGATGTATCTGTGTTGCATCTCCGTAAATAGTCCATAATTCTTGAGAAAAATCAGTTTGGATTTCAATTGATTTGGGAAAGGTTTCTTGAATAACCTGTTGAATTTCTCTTAATACGTGCCTGACTTGGAAAACAACGAACTTATTTTCAACTCCTCGCGAGAAGGATAAAATTTGTTTGACTAAAGCTGTCCCCCTTTGTACGCTGTTTTGTAACAAATCAATTAAATATTTCGTTTCCTTGTCAGCATCGGGTAATTTTAAAGGTAAAAGTTGAGCAGTTGCCAAAATTGGCGTAAAAATATTGTTGAGGTCATGAGCAACACCGCTAGCTAAAGTCGCAATACTTTCTAAACGTTGGGCGTGGTAATATTGCTTTTCAAGCTGTTTTTTTTCTGTATTTATAGAATCATATCGGGCTTCTGCTCGCTGTTGCATTTCTAAAGATTGACGCTGCAACAACTCTATTTTTTCTGCCTGTAGCTGGTTGACTTTATTCTGTAGCAGTTCCACAACCCCGTACATTTCCACGGGATCTAACATCTTCAAAATTTGACTTTGGGTAATTATTCCTTTTAGCGAGCCTTGCTCGTCAGCTACTACCAATCGTCGTACTCGACGAGAACGCATTTGCTGGTTTACTTTCAATAAGGAATCCGACGGATTTACCAAAATTAGCGGCGTACTCATAACCGTTTGCGCTTGTGTCTCAAAACTCAACCCCAATTTCTGAAATTGAACGATATCCCGCTCGGTGATAACGCCGATAGGGGAGAGAGGGGGAGAATCTAATATTTTTTTATTCCCTTGCCTATTGCTCAATTCTTCTACAATTACCACACAACTAATTTTGTGTTGAGCCATCAATAGGGTTATGTACTTTATTGATGCTGTTGGAGGTGCATGAACAACTTCTGTATTCATTACCTCAGCAACTTGGCGAAATCTCAGTAAATCGCTTGGTTGCACCATCTGCCGCAATTTTGTTGTTGTCACCAATCCCACGAGAGAATTGTTTTGATCGACTACTGGCAGATGGCGAATTTGATGCCGACGCATTAATTTAATCGTAGTAAAAACGTCTCCAAATTCGTTTCTTTTCAAGGTAATTACTTGCTGAGTCATTACCTCGGCTACAGTTACACCTGCGATTTTTTCATCATTGGAAATCAATTTTACCAAATCTCGTTCGGTAAAAATGCCTTGCAGTTGATTTTCTAAGACTACTAAAGCGCAACTTACAGGAGATGAACTTAGTAAGCTATCATTATCATTGCTATCAGTTTCTGACATCTGACAACTAGTAACCCAATGCTGACTCATGAGGTGAATGACTTCTGCGAGTTGCATCGAAGGAGTCACTATCAAAGGGTTAGAGTCGATAATTTTTTCTAAAGAAGTAAAATCAGCAAGGGATCGATCTTGGGGTTTTTCTTCTAAGGAATTGGTGTAATTTTGGGCAGGTATTTTCATAGCAATAGTTAAATGAATCGGTTTTCATTCAAGTAATTGTTGAGGTAATTTAAGATAGCTTCCTGTCGCTCAAGAATCTTTTTTTTACTTACCTACAAATAGCAAGCTGTGTTTTCAACCGGATGCTAGAAATATTTTGATCAATCGGAGGAATCTAGGGAAACTCAATAAATATGCATTAAGTAATACCTGCTACCCCCCCCCAAAAAAAAATACGTAGAAGCATTTACGGTTTCCATTTTGGATCATATCTAAATATCAAAAAGAAGTCTATAAAATATTTTGATTTGTATCAAAACTCTTACTCTTTGGTATAAGTAATATTTGTAAATACATCTAAGGTATGAATAAAATTGGGCTAATTCCTCACAAACTCAACAGCCTAGCTTCAGCCACTCCTGATGCGATAAAATGAGGCGCTGTTAGCAAAGCCGCAACTACGAACCTTGATTACCCCGTAAAATTAATACGGTGGAGTACTAGTAGTCGATTGCATAAATTCTGAATGGTTCGTTTTTCCGCAACCGTCGGGAGACGTTATGTATAACGTCTCTACATTATTATTTCTACATCTCTACCGAGTCATTATTCCTCATAGACAGTCAAAATATTCGGTTTACACTTCTTAATTTCAACATAGATTCCTGAAGCTTGTTCTGAGATTAAATCTTCGATATAACCATTTTGATTAAGTTTAGCTTCTTGAGGATTATCAAAGGGACCAAAAAAATAAATACATTTGGGTTGAGCCGTTCTAATTTTTACCCAGTAAGGTGTATTTGAGTTGTTTATAAAAGGTAAATTCTTCAACAAAGGTAGATTTTCTAAAACGGGAAGATGCATGACGAATTTTACTCCTTAATTACTTCTCTAGCTATTTTCAAAATGGCTTGATATTCTTCGTCGGTTAATTTTTTACCCGTTTCAATACTTTTACAAACAGATGATAAGTCTCTCCTCACTTTTCGACACAATGCTGTACTAACTTCGTCAATCTTTTCTAGAGCTATTGAGTCAAAAACACCATTAGTTACCGCTAAAAGTACCGCTATTTGTTCGGGTACTGATAATGGTTGAGACTGTGATTGTTTGAGTATTTCTCGGACTCTTTGTCCTCTAGTTAGAGTTTTTTTGGTTTGTTCGTCGAGTTGCGTACCAAAACGAGCAAAAACTTCTACTTCTTGGAATTGAGAATAGGAAAGTCTTAAATCTCCAGCCACTGCACGGTAAGCATTTAATTGAGTTTTACCGCCTACTCGCGAAACTGATTTACCTACATCTATAGCGGGGAAAATAGCTTTTTGAAATAAGTCTGGAGACAGATATATTTGACCGTCTGTGATAGATATTAAGTTGGTGGGAATGTAAGCCGAAATATTTTGGGCTTGTGTTTCTACTATCGGTAATGCAGTTAGGGAACCACCTCCATATTTATCGCTCAGATGGGTTGAGCGCTCCAACAAGCGTGAATGAATATAGAAAATATCTCCCGGATAAGCTTCTCTACCGGGGGGACGACGCAGCAACAGCGATAGTTCTCGATAAGCTCTGGCATGATGGGTAAAATCATCATAGATAATTAATACATCGTGTCCTTGCTCCATGAAATATTCAGCCATCGTCGTGGCTCCGTAAGGAGTAATATATTGCAATCCTGGAGAATCTTGTCCAGAAGCAACTATGACAACCGTGTATTCCATTGCTCCCTGTTGTCGCAGAGTTTCAATTACTTTCGCTACCGCTGAAGCTCGTTGTCCAATAGCGCAATAAACGCAGATAACGTTTTTATCTTTTTGGTTGATAATGGTGTCGAGGGCGATCGCCGTTTTTCCAGTTTGTCTGTCCCCCACTATCAATTCTCGCTGTCCCCTACCAATTGGGATCAAAGCATCTACTACTTTCAATCCAGTTTGCAAAGGTTGAGTTACTGGAGCGCGATTCATAATTGGTGGAGCTTCCCGTTCCACAGGAAGACGTTTGGTAATTTCAATACTTCCCCCCTCATCTAAAACATTACCCATAACATCCACAACTCTACCCAAAAACTGCTCTCCCACCGGCACATCCATAACTCGACCAGTCCGGTAAACTTCATCACCTGCCTGTAGATGCTGGCTTTCTCCTAATAGAATCACACCAATTTCATCAGGGTCGAGATTAAAGGCAATTCCTAATAAAGGTGTTTTTAGGTTAGATGACGGAAAATAAAGCAATTCATCCGCTTTAACGCTGGGTAAGCCAGATACACGAGCAATACTTCGTCCTACAGATATGACCATGCCAATTTCCCGGATATTTATCTGGGCATGGTAACTATTTAATACTTGTTCAAAAGTTGAAAATGTATCTTCTATAACTGATTGTAATATCATGATGGGGATTGGGGATTGGGGATTGGGCATGGGGCATGGGGGATGGGGAATTGGGAGATGGGGAGATGGGGAGATGGGGAGACAAGAAGAAATTTAAACTATTAGTTATTGATTCCTAAGTTTATCCGTTGCCTAACTTTATCCGTTGCCCAACTCCATCCGTTGCCTAACTCCTAACTGTTCATTGTTCATTGATAATTGATAATTGTTCATTGATTCTAATGTCTGTAAGTAATCATTTAAATTCCAGGAAATTACGTATGCTGCTAGCTTGACTTGAATACCGCAAATTAAATCGGGTGAAGTTTGAAATTCTAAAGGATGATTGCTGATAACTTGAATTTGCAAAGCTTTAGTGATTTGTTGGCGACTTTCTGGAGATATTTCAAAACTGCTTTTAATAATTATTGGTTGATGGGAATCTTGGAGAGATTGAGTAATTATTTGTCTTTGATTTTCATCGATTTCTTGCAAGCGCTGAGTGAAGTTAGCAATTATTTGCTGTTCTAAATCTACATTTGCTAAATCTTGCAAAGCTTTACGTACAACTATATTAGTTTGTTCTGCTATTTGTTGTCGCAAGGAGCGGATAAAATCAGTTTGTTCTTGTAATAGTGCTTCTCTCCATTTTTTCTGCATTCCTTCGACTTCCCGACGTGCTTTAATTAAAAGTTGTTGATGTTCTTGTTCAACTTTTTGAAGCATTTGTGCTGTCATCGCTTGTTCTTGCTGCTCTAATTTTTGTTGCTGCTGAGGATAAGTATCCGCTTCCCGTTGTGCTTCTTCTTGAGCAATTTCAGCATCTTCCCATCTTGCATCAATCATTTTTTGTCGTTTTTTGATTGTTTGCATTATGGGTTTATATAAAAAGCGCTGAAGTAAAAAAACCAGAATCAGGAAGTTGATTATTTGAGCGATAACCGTAAACCAATTAATCAGCACGGTTTAGCCTCCTTTAAAATGTTCCCAAAATGGATTTACGAATAGTAAAATCATCGTCACCACAAAGCAATAGATAGCAGTAGACTCAATCATTGCTAAACCGACGAAAAGCGTGCGGGTAATGACGTTTGCCTTATCCGGCTGTTGGGCGATCGCACCTAAAGCACGAGCAACAGCCATCCCTTCACCCAGAGCAGGAGCTATCGAACCAATTGCGATTGTTAACCCAGCAGTTACAATCGATGCCATACCAATTAAACCAAGATTATCCATAGTTCAGTTATCAGTGAGCAGTGAGCAGTGAACAGTGAATGAAATTAATATTTAACTCCTAACTCTTAACTCCTAACTCCTAACTTTGATTTTGCCGTTGTGTACTAGTAGCCGAAGCGATATATACCATTGCTAACATTGCGAAAACGTATGCTTGAATTAGTCCAAATACTAATCCTAATAGCTGCATGACAATTGGAAAAAATAACGGAACTAATGACAAAAGAATAGCTACAAGCATAGTACCGCTCATAATGTTGCCGAATAATCTCACAGCTAAAGCTAAAGTGCGAGAAAATTCTCCGATAATATTAAATGGCAACATAAATATTGTCGGTTGAATGTAATTCCTTAAATACCCGAAAAAACCGCGTTTGATAATGCCAAACAGGGGTACGGCTACAAATACGCATAAAGCCAAAGCCGTTGTTGTGGAAAGCGAACCTGTTGGAGGTTGATATCCGGGTACAATTGCTAGAGTATTTGAAACGGCAATAAATAGAAATAAAGTGCCAATAAAACCGATATATTTTCTAGCTTCTTGTTGACTGACTTCATGAATTTGATTGGCAATTCCTTCGACGATAATTTCTAGTAAACTTTGCCATCGGGATATCTTCGGATTTGGTGATAAATTACGAGTTACCAACCAAGAAACTATGACCAAAAATGTCATTACCAACCAAGTAAAAACAATCGTAGCATTTAAAGTAATTGCACCCGACTGCCAATAAACTATATTGTCTGGACTAATTTCCATGATTAAAAAAAATCTCTAACTATGCCTTATTTCCTCAGCCGCAAAAACGACTTACCTCTCTTTATCTCTTACCTTTGCGCTCTCTGTGTTCTCTGCGGTTATTTCAATCAGTATTCTTTGAACAGAATAGAACTAATTACTGTAAAAATCGCCTTGGCTTCCAACGTCTAATTAAAATACTGCGTGCTAAAACAAAGCCTAATAAAGCAATTAGTAATTGTTGCCAGCTTCCATCCATAATTAAGTAAAAGCCAAGTACAGCAATACTTAAACGACCTAATAAACTACCTACAATTAATAATATTGGTTGTTGCGTTGTTGGTAGTTGTCTGACTGTTATCCAAAGGCTACTAAAGTAAAACATTCCAATCGCAAAACCAAAAGTTAAGGCTAAGAATAGATGCATAGAATAATTCATTTTTATTCCTCCTGAAGTTGTAATTTACCGAGTAAAGAATTGAGAAAAATCGGTACTATGACGCTGGTTACTGCACAAACAAAAACCATTGCAGCAAATACATTAGAAGGAACAGCCCAATCTCCTAATGTTAATCCTCGCTGCATGACAATCATCGAAATTTCGGCTCTGGGAATCATGCTCAAACCAATCAGTGTCGCACCAGTACAATCTGTAGCAAAAAAAGCTGGAATTCCGGCACCAATTAACTTACCGAGAACTGCGGCTATCAACAGAATTGAACCGATTGCTAAACCTTCATTTAACGCACGAGGTTGAATATTCAAGCCAATACCAATAAAAAAGAATGGCGTAAAAAGTTCATATAAAGCTCCGAAAGAAGCATCCATTTTCACCGCTTCTGAATCGCGGCTGAATAAAAGTCCAGCGAAGAACGCACCGATAGCGGCTGAGAAACCCAGTAATCCAGCAAGCGCAGCAATAATAAAGCCCACTCCAACTACTTCTAACATGGGGTCGGGCGGCTTTTCTATTTTGCTAAAAAACTTAGTCAAATTTCTTTCAACGTAACGTGAAAATAACAAGCAAAAAGCACTAAAGAAAATTGCTTTTATAAAAAAGACTTTGGATGTGACAGCAATAGTTGAAAATATTGATATTGTGGTGCCATTGCCATTGTGTAATGAGGGAGCAACTGCAAACAGCAAAGCCATTAAAATGACGCTAGCTATATCATCCATCTCCGCTACATCCAGCAGAATTTCACCATTGCGAGAACGAATCGCGTTTTTTTCTCGCCAAACAGCCACCGAAACACCCACACTCGTAGCAGTAAAGGCTATAGCAATAAATAAACTAGGAATCAAAGCTATTTTTAAGAAAAAATAAGCGGTAACAAAACCAAAAACACCACTAATTAAAACATCACCAATTAATACGCCAAACGCTTTGGATAACTGACGCAGTAATCCTACTAAATCACTTTCCAAACCCACTCGAAATAGCAGCGAAATAATCCCAATTTCCGCGAGAAACTCAAAAATTTCTTCTGCTTTTACCGATAGAAAATCCCATTCTACATCTGCAAGTTTTAATAGAAACCCCAATGCTAAATAGCCGATTAATGCTGGAATTCCTATTTTAGCCAGTAAAGACTTAATCAAAATAGCAAGGGTAAGAGCTACACCCATTAATAAAATTACTAACGGTAAAGTCTGCACTGACTCAATCATCGCTACGCTCGCTTTGAATCCAATACCAAGCATTTAGACAACCCAAAACAACACCAACAAACAGCAACATCAAAGTCCAGGAATACTGACTGGGAAACTTAGTATCAATCCAAATCCCTAGCACTATACCAAGCAAAGTTGAAACAGTAATTGACCAGCCAACAATGCCAAACATTCCTAAACCAAACCAAGCAGTATGGTTTGCTTCCCGTCGTGCTTTCAACTTACGTTTTGATTTAGCCCTAACCTGCTCGTGAAAATCCTCCCAAGATTCGCGAGGCTTTTTAGATTTCATGGTTTACCTCCCACTTCTAGAAAACCGCGTATAAAACTAGCTTCTAATTTCGCTAATGCGTTACGAGTCATTTGTTCTTTTTCATCCAAAACTCTGAACTCTTGTTCCACAGTATTTTTCAAAGTTTCTAAATCAGTTCCCCTGATAGCATTTCGTACCGACACCAACACCTCAGAACCGCATTTCACTAAAATTCCCTCATCAACTGCTAAAAAAACTTCTTCTTTATTACTTGATTCAAACAACAACAATCCCGGAACTAATCCAGCGACAAAATCAACATGATTGGGTAACAAGCAAAAAGAGCCATTTTCAGCTTCAGCAGTAATTTTGCTCGCTGCTTCATCTATTAATACTTCTGTCGGTAGCAATATTTTTAAATGCATCATGATTTGAATGGGGAATAAAGAGAGGGGAGAGGGGGAAGAGGGGGAAGAGGGGGAAGAGGGGGAAGAGGGGGTAGAAATTACCAATTACCAATTACCAATTACCAATTCCCCATGCCCAATGCCCAATTCCCAATTCCAATTATTCAACTTCATCAATTCCTCCAATCATGTAAAGTGCTGCTTCTGGATATTCGGAAAACTCATCATTTAAAATCCGCTCGCAACCGTTGAGTGCTGACGATAAACTCACTAATTTACCCGCTCTACCAATAAACTGCTCTGTAGAAAAGAATGGCTGAGTTAAAAACCTTTCCAATCGTCGCGCTCGGTAAACTGTTTTTCTATCGTTTACCGATAACTCTTCAATCCCCAACATGGCGATGATATCTTTCAAATCTTCGTAGTTTGCTAAAGTTTGTCGCACTGCTTGCGCTATTTCATAATGATATTTACCTGCAATAGTCGGTGTTAACATTTTAGAACTAGAGCGCAAGGGATCAACTGCGGGATAAAACCCTTCACTAGCACGTTTGCGGGATAGTACAATTGATGCCGATAAATGACCAAATGTGTGAACTGCTGCTGGATCTGTGAAATCATCTGCTGGAACGTAAACTGCTTGTACTGAGGTAATTGCACCTTTGTTACTGCTGCTGATTCGTTCTTCTAATTCAGCTAATTCCGTGGAAAGAGTTGGTTGATAGCCGACGCGAGAAGGTAATTGTCCCATTAAACCGGAAACTTCTTGCCCTGCTTGAATAAATCTAAAAATATTGTCTATTAAAAGTAATACATCTTGTCGAGCATCATCGCGGAAGTATTCAGCCATAGTCATCGCTGCATGACCTACACGAAACCTTGCTCCCGGTGGTTCGTTCATCTGACCGAACATTAAAACCGTGTTATCCAAAACACCAGCATCCTGCATTTCTCGATAAAGTTCTTCTGCTTCGCGATTGCGTTCCCCAATACCGCAAAATAAACTAATTCCTGAATGCTGGCTAACCATATTGTGAATCATCTCGGTAATCAAAACCGTTTTACCAACACCAGCACCACCAAATAATCCCGCTTTACCTCCTCTTTCCAAAGGTGCAAGCACGTCAATGATTTTAATTCCAGTTTCTAATATTTCCGATTTAGTTGATTGTTGGGAAAGCGAGATAGAAGCTTGATGTATAGAACGCCATTCTCCATCACTTAAAAATTCTTTCCCATCAATAGCATCTCCAAACACATTAAACATTCTACCCAGCAAACGTTTACCTACGGGTACTTGTAAAGGATGTTTTGTATCGACCACTGTAGAATTACGAGCTAAACCAGAAGTTGGTGTCAAAGCAATACCTCTGACAATTTCATCGCTTATATGACTGACAACTTCGATAATTATTTGCTCGTCTTCACCTGCTCTCAACTGAGTATAAATTTCTGGAAGACATTCGCAAAACTCAACATCAATTACACTACCCCTGACTGAAACAACTTTACCGAAGTTAGTTTTATTTAGCACAGCCATATTTTTAAAATGCTTGTGATTTGTAGAACAGTTTAAAATCTAAAATGGAGTTGACTTTATGTATCCTGTTGGAAAGGATTTTTGCCTATTTGAAGTTGCTTCTTACTGTTTTTCAAATCTTTCCAAAGTTTTTTTATTTGTTGATAAGCTTCTTCTGGCGAAAGTTTACCATTGGTTTCAAGGTTACAAATATAGCTAGCTTTATGGGCAAATTCTTGGAGATTTGCATCGAATACTAAATTCTCTGGTTTAACTTCTCCGTGAAAAGAAGAGTGAGGATAGAGGAAATTAGATTTAGCAGTCATAGCAATCTCCTGGTGTTATATCGGTTTGCTCGTATTCAATTTAAAGATTAAATAATAAATTTGAGGATTTTGTGAGGAAAAACATATTTAATCTGGGAGATAGCACCTTCACGACTTCCCCATAATTATTTTTTACTATAAATAAAGATTATTACAACAAAAAATAATCATTTACAAGTATTCTCTAATAAGTTCACATAGATTATGAAACTTGAAACAGTTGCAGTAAAGATTCCTGAAGATTGTAATATTATTATCGGTCAAAGTCATTTCATCAAAACTGTTGAAGACTTACATGAAGTAATGATTCAACAGGTAGCACAAGTCAAGTTTGGATTGGCTTTTTGCGAAGCATCGGGAGAATGTTTAGTTCGACATTCAGGAAATGATGAATATTTACAAGCTGTTGCTCAGAAAAATGCTTTAGAGTTGGGGGCAGGACACAGCTTTATTATTTTATTGAAAAATGCTTATCCGATGAACTTTCTTAATACCATCAGACAAGTTCCTGAAGTTTGCACTATTTACTGTGCTACTGCTAATCCAGTACAGGTAATTGTGGCAGAAACTGAACAAGGGAGAGGTATAATCGGTGTTATTGATGGATTTGCCCCAAAGGGTGTAGAATCTTCTGAAGATATGATAGAACGCAAAGATTTTCTACGTCAGATTGGATATAAACTTTGATTTATGCCATTTTATCTAATTTTCAATACAAGTAGAAATTATGTCAGTGCAAAATAAAATATGAAGTCACAATTTCACAAAATCTAGAAAGCTAGCAATATGTTCTAGGCTACAAAGGATAGTACATAAGGATTACAAGCCTTGGTATCGCTTCTAAGCAAACCAAGACAATAAACAGGGTTACTCTATGAATATCGACAATCGAATAATAGTTAAAAAAGTTTTAACTATTACTTTGTTATTTAATTTGTCAGTTATGGGGTTAAAAATTTTTGTCGGAGCATCAACTGGTTCTTTAACTATAATTGCTGATGCGCTCCATAGTGTAACAGATAGCGCCAACAATATTTTAGGATTAGTTACCAACAGATTTTCTTCCCCCTTGCCCGATCGAGAATATCCTTATGGACACCGAAAGTTTGAAGCTTTAGGAGCATTAGGTATTGCAGCTTTTTTAGGCATAGCTTGCTTTGAAATTATTCAAAGTGTAATTGATAGAATTATCCAGGGTACTGAAGCAGTCAAAGTTTCACAGTTTGAACTGTGGATATTACTAATTGTTTTAGGTATTAACATATTTGTCGCATTTACTGAGCGTGCTGTAGGTAAACGTGTTATGAGTGCAATTTTAATTGCTGATGCCAAACATACGATGAGTGATATTTGGATAACTATTACGGTGATTGCGGGTTTAATAGGTGTTTGGTTTGGTTATCAGTGGTTAGATATAGTTTTGGCTTTACCAGTAGCGATGTTGGTATTTAGAAGTGGGTGGTCAATTGTGAAAGAGAATTTACCCTGGTTAGTAGATAAAATCGCAATAGCACCAGAAATTATTCATAAAATAGCACTTTCGGTTCCCGGAGTCGTCAATTGTCATGATATTGCATCACGAGGTGTTATTGGACGACAAGTATTTGTTGAAATGCATTTAATTGTAGATGCTCTCGATGTAGAACAAGCACATTGGATTACCGAAGAGGTGGAACACCGTATACAAGAAAAATTTCACCCCGTGCGGGTTGTTATCCATGTTGAGCCACCTGCTTATAAAGTAGATAGCATTACTTTTGGGGATAAGAAAATAAGCTAATACATTGCGGCTTAGATAAGTAGTTAGATTGAATATAAACTTTGATTCATATCATTTCACCATTAAAATAGTCAAAATCGAAACATATAAAAGACGTTGCATTGCAACGTCTCTACATTATTTTTGTGGTAAAAACTAACGATTATTTATTTCACGTTGATTTTCACGGCTTTATGTTTCTCACCTTCAATTTTGGGTAAGTTAAGGGTCAGAATACCATTTTTGTATTCTGCTTGTACTTTGTCATTCTGAACGTGGGCTGGTAAAGGAATTTTCCGCTCAAATCTACCGTAGTGGAATTCCGAGCGTACCATACCTTTTTCTTCTGTTTTTGTTTCAGACTTACGCTCTCCGTTAATAGAAACAGAGTTTTCTGTAACATCAACATTCAAATCCTTGGCTTCCATTCCCGGAATTTCCAATTTGAGTTTGATTTCCTCAGCAGTTTCTTCCATTTCTGCGGAGGGTATGTAGTTGAGTGCAGAGCCTCCGTTACCGCTTGGCATAAAGCCCTCCATCAAGCGATTCATCTGCCTTTGCATTTGGTCTAATGCCCACATTGGCTCTCTGGATAAAGGTTCCCAGCGTTCTATTTCTTGAAAGGGTTCCCAACGTTTAATTGCCATAATTTTTGCCTCCTGACGATTTCTTATTTCAAGGTTTTGAAATCTTTCATTTTCAGAGTAGGAAAAGAATTTGAGGAAGTTGTGAGGAGCTTTTTAAATTGAATTTGCTATCTCATGATTAATTTGATGCCAAGGCATTGCATGAACGGAAAGTTCTCGCTGTTGAGGTGGTGCAAGATAATATCCGAACCAACAACTTGCTAAACGAGCAACTTCATCCAAAGTACCTCGCTCGTTAAATTGTTGAGAAGCACCAGGGATAATTTCTAATTGCTTTTTAGGTGTTCGGATTCTCGATATTGCATCTTGATTCATCGCAATTAACGGTAAATCATTTTCACCCACAATTAATAAAGTTGGAGCTAGTATATAATTTAAAACATTTGATGTTGAATTAGTTTCTCCACTGCGCGAAACTATTGCTCCAACAGGCATAGGATGCTCTGCTGCTGCAAGTAATGCTGCTCCCCCACCAGTGCGATCGCCAAAATAACCTATTTTCAAATTACTAGTGCTAGGGTTATTGAGCAACCAATTAGTTACACCAATTAATCTTTTTGCTAAAAACTGCACGTTACTACTACAATGTTTGCTGCGTAAGTCGATTGCTTCTTCTTGAGGAGTTAGTAAGTCTATTAACACAGTTCCAACCCCTGCTGTTTGACGCATGACATGAGCAAGATAGCGATTCCGAGTACTGTAGCGTCCAACACCGTTACCATGTACAAATAGAATAATTCCACGAGCATCTAACGGTATTACTAATTCAGCCTGTAAATTAACAGAACCAATCGGAATCGAAACTATTTTTTCCTCAACCTTATTTAAAACATTACTAATCATTTTTATACCCTCCGATATATTATTCAAGCATCAAAAAACATTAATCAAGATTATTTCGATAAGAATATTCGCGTCTTCCTAATTCCCTCAGTTTTTTAGTAGAAATGTAAATTGACTTATCTATGTTTATTTATAAATAAATAATTTGAGGAAGTTGTGAGCAATAAAAAAATTGCCCCAATAACTATGGGCAATTTCACAACCAATTAATCTATTAATTTCAGTTCATTTATTCAAGAGAACTAACTCAAGGTTTCAATTAATTTTATGACTCGTTCTTTAATTTCTTCTCGGATGCGGCGGAATGTTTCGATATCTTTACCTTCCGGATCTTCTAGTTGCCAGTCTTCAAATATATCTCTCGTTACCCACTCTGGCGGTAAATTTACACCACAACCGCATAAAGAAATTACAGCATCATAATCATCTGGATTAAAATCACTCAAAGGTTTAGATTTTTGATTACTAATATCAATGCCAATTTCTGACATGATTTCTATAGTTTTGGGATCTACAAAACTTGATTCTAAGCCCGAACTAGTAACACCTATTTTGCCTTCTCCTAAAGTACGAGCAAACGCTTCTGCCATTTGAGAACGGCGAGAATTTTTCTTACATACAAACATAATTTTTTTCATGGTATTACCTATTATGAAATTAATGAACGGTTGAGTGGAAAAACTTTTAACAGAATTGAAAAAGTGCTAAAACTTGGGCAAACAAGTATCCACGCTGATACCTGCTTTGATTGCTTCTTGTTTGCGTTCGCTGTAGCGGTCGGTAAAATAATCTACTTCGGAGCGCAACAGCAAGGTAAATTTATACAATTCTTCCATGACATCAATTACCCTATCTCGATAAGGAGAATCTTTCATGGTTCCGTCTTCGTTAAACTCTTGGTAAGCTTTAGCAACGGAAGATTGATTGGGAATGGTAAACATCCGCATCCAACGTCCTAAAAGGCGCATCGAATTTACAGCGTTGAAAGATTGAGAACCACCGCTGACTTGCATTACAGCCAAAGTTCTTCCTTGAGTTGGTCTAACCGCTCCTATACTTAAAGGAATCCAGTCAATTTGATTCTTGAGAATGCCAGTAAGATTACCGTGCATTTCTGGAGATGACCAAACTTGACCTTCTGACCATTGGCTTAATTCCCGTAGTTCTTGAACTTTGGCATGGGATTCGGGTACGCTGCCTCGAATCGGTAAGTCATGAGGATGAAAAAACTTGACTTCTGCACCAAATCCCTCAATGATTCGGGCTGCTTCTTCTGCTGCAAGCCGACTGTAAGAACGCTCTCGTAAGGAGCCGTATAAAAACAATATTCTGGGCGGATGATTAAAATCGGTCATAATATTACCTGGATGAACTATCGTTATTCATCCGTACCATTAAAGCTGGGCGTGGATCGCGCAGAGTCGCTTTTTCTGGTTCCCGTGGAAACCAAGCTGCGGTACGTTTACAGAATTCAACTAACATCAACATCACTGGCACCTCAATCAAAACGCCCACTACTGTTGCTAAGGCTGCACCGGAATTCAAGCCAAACAACATAACTGCCGTAGCAATAGCGACTTCAAAGTGATTGCTAGCACCAATTAAAGCTGCGGGTGCGGCATCTTCGTAGGATAAATTTAGCTTCAGCGCTGCTACATATGCAATCAAGAAGATGAAGTTGGTTTGGATAAATAGGGGTACGGCAATTAATAAGATGTGCAGGGGATTTTCTACAATTAATTCGCCTTTAAAGGCAAACAGTAGTACCAAAGTTAACAGTAAAGCAGTAATGGAAATTGGAGTTAAATACTTTAAAAATCGCCTTTCAAACCATTCCCTACCTTTGTTTTTCAAAATCCAGTAACGGCTGAATATCCCTGCTACTAACGGCAATCCTACATAAATCAACACCGACAGGACAATAGTTTGCCAAGGTACGGTTAAATTATTAGCTGCCAGCAACCACCTACCCAAAGGTGCATATAAAAACAACATTGCCAAGGAATTTACTGCCACCATTACCAAGGTGTGTCCTTGATTGCTGTACGAAAGATATCCCCACATCAGTACCATTGCAGTACAAGGGGCAATTCCCAACAGAATCGCACCAGCAATGTAGGAATTTGACAGCGCAACTTCGCTACCGCGAATTATCTCGCTTCCCTCAATTAAAGGACGAAATAACCATCCTAAGAAAAACTGAGCAAACGCAACCATAGTAAATGGTTTAATCAACCAGTTAATCACTAAGGTAAGAATTACAGGCTTGGGAGCGCGGATAGCATGAACAGCTTGGCTGAAATCTATTTTTACCATGATGGGATACATCATGAAAAATAAACATACCGCGATAGGAATAGATACCTGAAACACGCTCATAGCATCCAATGCGGTTGCTATCCCAGGAAATGTTCTTCCCAATGCAATCCCGGCAATAATGCAGAAAAAGACCCAAACTGTCAGGTATTTTTCAAAAAAACTCAGATTACTTCCAGCTTTAACTGGTGCTTTACGCGCTTGCGAATCGCTTCTACTCATCTGTATAACCCTGAAACTCCTATGGTGTTTTTTCTAAAAATTCGGCTCGTTTTCTCAACACTTCACCAATAGTTAAATCCAAACGGGCTTCTCCCTCAAATACCGTTCCTGCTTTACCTCTAGTAAAATGAAGCTTATCTAGGCTATAAGCATCTTCTGGTAAAGGTACATACCCTACAGAACTAACTTTTGTAGGCGCTTTTTCAATATAGAAATTTACAAAATCTCTAAGTGCTTCCTTTTTCTGAGCGGACTTAATATTTACGTAGATAAACAAAGGACGAGAAAGTGGTTGATACTCTGCTTTTTCAACCGTTTCTTTTGCAGGGAATACTGCTCCTTTTCCATTATCTATACCCAAAGCTTTTAATTTATCTTGGTTTTGTTCGTAATACGCATAACCAAAATAACCCAAGGCATTGGGGTCTTTACTGATGCCAGAAACTAAAACTTCATCGTCTTCGCTGGCTGTATAGTCGGTGCGGCTATCTCCCGTTTTTCCTACTACCGCTTTTGTAAAGTAATCATAGGTACCTGATTTATCGCCAGCACCATATAAATTCAGTGGTTTATCGGGGAAAGAAGCGCGTACCTGTTGCCAATTGGTAATCTTTCCTTGGGCTGCTGGTTGCCAAATCTTCTTCAATTCAGCTAACGTAATATCTTTTGCCCAATTATTTTGAGGATTTACCGCTACAGTTAGAGCATCAAAAGCTATAGGAAGCTCGGTAAAAATTACCCCGTTGGTGGTACAGGTTTTCAATTCTTGCTTCAAAATTGGACGAGAAGCGTTACTAATATCTGTTTCTCCTTTACAAAATCTTTCAAAGCCTCCTGTAGTACCGGAAACGTCTACTTTTACGTCTACTTGACTCTGCTCTTGGAATTCTTTAGCAATAGCTTCTGTAATCGGATATACCGTACTCGAACCATCAATCTGAATTGTCTCCAGCGCTTGAGAATTACTAACCTCAGATATATTTTCCTGTGACTGGGTTGTGCTAGAAGTGTTAGATGTATTTGTACAGCTAGCCGTCAGAACTAATATCCATAGCACCAGAGCTATTTTCTTTTCTGTTGCTTTCATGGTAGTGCCTACATTAACTTCAAGGGAACATCTCTATCATTTCAAAAAAAATTGATGTATCAAGTAAACAGTATCACAAAATTGAAAAATGAATCAAAAAAAATTGATGCAACTGTCAATATTTTTAATGATATTGATACTTGAGAGATGTATTAAGAATCTTTACAAGAGTGTGCGGGCAATATTTGGTTGATGAGACGGTATTGTGCGAGGTAATGCTCTAAAACCTCAAACTGAGCCGAGTTGAGACTGTAATAAATCCAGCGTCCTTCCTGACGAGCATAAACTAATTTAGCTTCTTTAAGAGTTTTGAGATGAAAAGATAGCTTAGATTGACTTACCCCTAAAATATCGCACAAGTCACATACACACATTTCTTGTTTTCTGAGTAATTGCAAAACTTGAATCCGCAGTGGCTCCGACAGAGCATGAAACCCAGCAATAATGTCGTTTGTATGAGTATAAGTAACTTGCATCAAAAAAAATTGAAAATATTGGGCTGCCTTTCCATTTTAATTCAAATTACATGAATTTAGTGTTGAAACTACCTTTCAGGGATTTTACGTTTACAATTGAGCCTCGGAAGATTGTTAGTGCTAAGCTTTTCCTTAGTGGGCTAGATTATTGACCAATCCTGATTTTTATTGGAGGTGTTCATGACTTCCCTGGGAGAATAATCATTAAATTCCGCTGCGGGACATACTGCTGTACAGACTCCGCAATTCAGACAGGCATTCATCCCATGTTGATATAGAATATCTTGTTTAAGCTCGTTAAATAATTTGCCCATACCTAACCCCAATTCTATAAAGTTTTTGAGCTTATTTCACGTTAATTTAATCCTCAGAAATACTTTGCAATTGGATTTCTAAGGAACTGAGATAGCTACGATTATTAATCGTATCAGGAGACAATCTACCAACATTAATGGCACATTTAACTAAGTCTTTTGCCTTAATATCTCCACAGTTAACACTATTAATAAAAGTGTCATAGCCAGGAATACCTTGCTCTCGTAAATATCCTTGATAAGCGAGAGAAACTAAGTTAAATGGTTTTACATTTCTGGTAACTTGGTTTCGGCTTTCCTGGGAACTTACTACTTCTTCCGCAAAAACTGGTGTAGCACCAGTTGTCAAGAATAGAGTTCCTAAACTAGCAATTAAAAAGCGTTTCATAATTGTTTCTCTCCTTATTCCTTGATGAAATTTGTTTGATTCATCAATAGTGAATAATCCAAATATATATATCATATAACCATACGGTAATATGGCGGTCAAGTAAAGTTTTGTATATTTTTAGTTGGTAGTAAGGTCATTTATGTTTATGTTGTTCGTGGTGGCTCGGCAATTAATGATGCTACCTTTGAGGATGGCTGCTACGTTAGGATGGGAGAAATCGTTCTCCTTATTCTCCATGGGTCTAACCCAACCTACTGCTCAGAAAATTTTTGATTTTTATTTAACCTCACAACATCGGCAAACTAAGACTAAAAGATGTCTCCCCTTCCAACGCTGCATCTAGCATCAATTCGCCATTATGAGCGCGAACAATTTCACGAGCAAGACTTAAACCTAATCCAATTCCTTCTACTTTACGGTTGCGAGATGGATCTCCGCGATGGAAACGGTCATCTTAAAAGGAAATAAATTTACAATTCTCAAACTTGAAAATAAACTCACAATTCATAAAGAATGATGACAAATAAAGCCTTCCTGTTGTATGTAGTATTTTCAATTTTTTTGGCGGCATGTGCAAGCCCTGCAAGTAAAACTGCTTCCAATGCCACGCCATCTGCGGATTCTACTGTTTCGCTGACCTATCCCATTGTGGATACCGCCCAAGACAAGTGCTACAACGACAGCGCCGAAATAACTTGCTCGCAAACCAGTTTTTCAGGGCAGGATGCCCAATATACCGGCAACAAACCCAACTACACGGACAATGGTGACGGAACTGTCACCGATAATGTCACCGGTCTGATTTGGCAGAAAAGCCCGGATACCAATAGCGACGGTAGTATCACCGCCTCCGACAAGCTTGCTTACAACAAAGCCGCCACCTACTGCGATAACCTGTCCCTGGCAGGTCACGATGACTGGCAGTTGCCGACCATCAAGCAGCTCTATTCACTGATGAATTTCACCGGCATTGACCCCAGCGGTTACGAAAGCAGCGACATATCCGGCTTGATCCCCTTCATCGATACCAACTACTTCGATTTCGCATATGGCGAAACCAGTGCTGGTGAACGTATCATCGATTCGCAATACGCCTCAAGCACCTTCTACGTAGGTCCTGATAGGTACATCTTCGGCGTGAACTTTGCCGACGGGCGCATCAAAGGTTACGGATTGACGCTGCGGGGGCAGGATAAAACCTTGTTTGTCAGTTGTATTCGCCAAAACAGTACCTACGGTGTGAATGCTTTTGTTGATAACGGCAACAACACAATCGTAGATAATGCCACAGGTCTGATGTGGGCTAAGAATGACAGCGGCAGCGACGCTCCCAAAGGACTCAATTGGGAAGAAGCCCTCACCTATGTCAAAACAAAAAATGCGGTCAAGTATCTGGGGTATAGCGACTGGCGCTTGCCCAACGTAAAAGAATTACACAGTATTCTGGATTACAGCCGTTCGCCCGATACCACCAATTCTGCTGCTATAGATCCGCTGTTCAACGCCACCTCAATTACCAACGAAGCCGGACAAAAAGATTACAGCTTCTACTGGAGCAGCACCACCCATGCAAACTGGGCCGATACCCCTGGGTCACATGGTGCCTACGTCAGCTTTGGTCGAGCGATGGGCTACATGGACAACACCTGGCAAGATGTCCATGGCGCGGGTGCCCAGCGCAGCGATCCCAAAAGCGGCAATCCTGCAAATTATCCCACTGGTGAAGGTCCCCAAGGCGATGCTCAACGTATCTACAATGCCGTTCGTCTGGTGCGCGGTGGGAAGTGACTGAACCAAGAATCTTACGCATTCTATGCCTGGGAAGTCTCAAAAATGTATGTTGGATATCAAGAATCTTAATCGGAGTCAACAGTAATAATACTGAACTAAAATGAGCTATTGATAGCATTGCATCAGGTTACTTCTCACTCAGTGAATCGCAGTTCTTTTAGCCGATTGTAGACTCGCTGTTGAACCAAGATGAATAGTTGCTTTTCGCATAGTCAGTTTTTGTGTAACTCTGTTTTCCCATGCTCACAACTTCTTCACATTTAAAATCTAATCTCAAGGTGGAATGAATTCATAACATCTACCCCGATTAGCGCTATGAACAACCCATTAGTTCCTCAGCCGCAAAATGAATCAAAACTAGTAACGCTCACACCACCGCAGGTAGAAGAATCTCCGCAGATTCCCGAAAAACCCAAGCGAAGCAAAAAGCCTTTAATTCTATTTTTGGGTGGTTTAGCTATAATTGCAGGTATCTCCACATCAACTTGGTATTATTTACACCGTCAGGTACCTACCGGATTGCAACTTAGCGGACGTATTGAAGGTTACGAAACCGACATCGGTGCAAAGATTCCGGGAAGGGTAAATTTTGTTGCAGTAAGAGAAGGTGATAAGGTAACAAAAGGAGAGGTGATTGCTAAATTAGATGATGCAGAAATTCAAGCACAATTAAGTGGTGCCAGGGCAAAACTTAGCGCAGCACAGCAACAAGTTCAACAAGCAAGTTTACAAATTAGTATTATTGAAAATCAGATAGAAGAAGCACAATTAAATCTTCAACAATCTCAAGGTGATGCTAAAGGAAAAATTGACCAAGCCCAATCTACGGTAGCAGCAGCAGAAGCTCAACTGAGTGAAGCAAAAGCCCAATTAGATGCGATAATCTCTGCGGCGAAATTAGCAAAAATAACGCGAGATAGATATGCAACACTTTACTTTGAAGGTGCATACAATAAACAACAATACGACCAAGCACAAACAAGTTTAGAAACAGCAGAATCGGCAGTTAAAGCACGTCAATCTGGTGTGAGTGCGGCGATAAAACAGGTGAATGTGGCAAAAGGTGCATTAACTCAAGCCCAAACCACAAGTTTGAATCCAGATATTCAGATTAATAAAATTCAACAACTTCGCAAACAATTAAATATAGCAAAATCTCAATTTAATGCTGCTCAAGATGATGTTAAAAATGCCCAAGCTACAGAAAAACAAATTTTGGCGCAAATTGCCTATTTGAATGTAGTTAGTCCGATTGATGGTGTTGTGACAGCAAGAAGTGTCGAACCTGGTACAGTTGTTGGCAGTGGGGGAACTTTATTAACAATAATCAATCCTAATACTGTGTATTTGCGGGGTTATATTCCTGAAGGCGAAATTGGTAAAGTCAAAGTGGGGAGAACGGCAAAAGTTTGGCTTGATTCTAATCCTAACAAACCCTTATCTGCTCGCGTCAGTGCAATTGATACTCAAGCTTCTTTTACACCAGAGAATATTTATTTTAAACAAGATCGAGTCGAGCAGGTTTTTGGCGTAAAATTAAGTATCGATCAACCTGATGGATTGGCTAAACCGGGAATGCCAGCAGATGCGGAAATTGATTTAGGAAGTAATTAGATTTTTCATCTTGCCAAGTTTTTAAACAATTTGGCTATCCTAATTTAATTTGCTTTTTGGTTATGTCCGATTAATTTTTGAGAAGCAATTACAGCCCGCTTAGAATCAAATTCATGATTTGTTGAGGGGAAAATCAAGCATGAATCTAAATCACAGTATTGACTTAAAAAAGCTAAATATAAATTCTGAATTTGAACCTCAATCTTTGATAATTAATGTTCAAAATCTATATAAGCAATATGATAAATTTCCAGCAATTCGCGGCATAAACTTTGAAGTCAAACGAGGTGAAATATTTGGTTTAATTGGTCCCGATGGTGCGGGTAAAACTACGACCTTTCATATTCTTGGTGGTGTGATGGAAGCAACTGCTGGAAATGTGAAAATACTCAATCGCTCTCCCCGCAAAGCACGTTTGGGAATAGGTTATTTAACACAACAATTTTCGCTTTATTTAGATTTAAGTATCGATGAAAATCTACGTTATTCTGCGGGGTTGCGGCAAGTTCCCGAACAACGATATCAAGAACGTCGAATTAAATATTTACGGTTGATGAATTTGGAAAAATTTAATAGCCGTTTGGCAGGACAATTATCGGGAGGAATGAAGCAAAAATTAGCGTTATGCTGTGCTTTAATTTCCCAACCCGAAGTATTGCTATTAGATGAACCTACCACAGGAGTTGATCCTGTATCCCGTCGAGAATTTTGGGATGTTTTGGCGGAATTGTCACAAGAAGGAGTGACAATAGTTGTAGCAACCCCTTATTTGGATGAAGCAGAAAGATGCGATTGCATTGCTTTGATGTATGACGGATTAATACATCAAATTGGTACTTTAAAAGAATTACGCTCTAATTTGGGTTTGCATCGTCTCGAACTGCGAACGAGTAACTTACAGCTAACTGAAAAACTTTTATCGCAAGCTATAAATACAGGTACTACGAGTATTACCGACATCCAAATATTTGGTGACAGACTTGATGTACTCGTAAAAAATATTCAAGCAGATACGATATATATAAAATCAATTCTCGAAAATCACCACATTCAAGCAAGTGTTGAAACCCGTGAGGCAACTCTAGAAAATGTGTTTGTTACCCGTCTGCGACAACAAGGTTCTGACCCAAAGTTTATTCCATTTCCCAGAACTAAAACTATTAAAATACAAAATAATCAATCTGCTATTGCAATTGGAGCTAAAAATCTCTGGAAAAGCTACGGTGATTTCCATGCCACAAAAAATGTGAATTTAGAAGTTAGCTATGGAGAGATTTACGGACTTTTAGGTGCAAATGGTGCGGGTAAAACCACAACGATAAAAATGTTGTGCGGACTTCTCAAACAAACAAGCGGTGAAGTTTCCCTAGCTGGGAAAGTTGGTAATTTACGTAGTCCAGATGTTCGGCAGCGTATCGGTTATATGAGTCAAAAATTTACTCTTTATGACGATTTGAGTGTTGTTGAAAATCTGGAATTTTACTGCGGTGTTTATGGAATACCTGTCAAACAAAGACAAGAAAAAATTGACTGGGTTTTAGAAACCTGTGGTTTAGTTGGACAAGAAAATATGCTCACCAAAAGACTACCTGGAGGTTGGAAACAACGGGTTGCATTTGGTGCTTCGATTATGCACGAACCGGAGATTTTGTTTCTCGATGAACCAACATCTGGTGTAGATCCTTTAGCAAGAAGACAATTTTGGCGTTTAATAGATGATTTAGCGCACCACGGAACCGCAGTCTTAGTAACAACCCATTACCTCGAAGAAGCAGAACATTGTCATCGGATGGGTTTTATGGTTGCAGGTGAAATGGTAGCACAAGGCTCACCAACACAAGTTAAATCCGAACAACCAGGAAAATTAATCGAATTAGTAATTGATAGACCACAAGTTGCTTATGACATTTTAAAATTACATTTTCAATCTTGGCAAGTTTCTTTATTTGGCTCCAATCTCCACATAGTTTTAGAAGATCCCGAACGCGAAATTATGCAAGTGCGTTCTTTATTAGCAGAATCAAATTTAGAAATTATTTCTCTTCGTGCTATTCCTTTTTCCTTAGAAGATGCATTTATTGGTATTGTCCAACGCGCTCAGAATTAATTATGAAACGTATTTTAAATCAATGCCAAAAAGAATTAGTCCAATTTAAACGAGACAAATTAACAGTTGCCCTTGCTTTCTTTCTACCTCTTGCTGTTTTATTAATCTATGGTTTTGCAATTCGACTGGAAATCAAAAATATTGGATTAGCGATTGTCGATTACGATAATAGTCCCCTCAGTCGTAGTTATATAGAACGCTTATTTGCAACCAATCAATTTAAACCCGCTCCTTGGATTGGTAATTTACCTGTATCTGAATTAGCCACAAAACCAACAACCAAGAAGCAGAATATAGATTCTATAGATAGAGGAATTGCCAGAGCAGTAGTAATTATTCCACCGGAATTTTCCGACCAGATTAAAGGGAATAAATCGACTAATATTCAAGTAATTGTTGATGGCACAGATGTTGCTAATGCTCGTGTCATCAAAAACAGTATTAGCGCTACAAATCAATTTTTTCTCCAAAGTAGCGGCATTCAAACAGGGATTACATTAATTTCATCTGACACCAGAATTTGGTTTAACCCTGGACGAAAAGAAGCATTTTATATTGTTCCCGGAACCTTTGCCATAGTCTTAGCAATTTACCCACCCCTACTTGCTGCGATCGCAACTGTTAAGGAAAAAGAACAAGGGACAATTCTTCAAACCTATGCTTCAAGTTTAACCGCAACAGAACTATTACTTGGTAAAAGCCTTGCCTATTCAATTATTGGTATATTTGAAGCAATTTTTATTATTACAATCGGTTGTTTAGTTTGGGGTTTAGGCTTTGCTGGCGATCCAACACCATTAATCGTTGGGACACCAATATTTTTGTTTACTAGCATTCAATTAGGAGTCTTAATCGGAGTCAAAACAAAAACTCAAAGTGCAGCAGTTCAAGGAGTCGCAACAGTGAAATTTATGACCGCAATGTTGCTATCTGGTTTTATATTCCCTCTCACAAATATTCCCTTTCCGCTATCAGTAATCTCTTACTTTGTCCCCGCACGTTATTATCTCAATCTAACCCGCGACGCATTTGTGAGAGGAACAGGTTGGTTTGGTGTTTGGTATAATATTCCAATTTTATTATTACTTGGTATCGTTGAATTTTTCTTTGCTTGGCAAACCATACGTCAAATGCAACTACAAGACTAGGGAGTGAAAAAGATGAAATTTATTCGCCGCATCTTATCAAGTCGATTTTGGGCACTTGTCATTAAAGAAATATCACAAATACGCCGTAATAAACAACTAATATTTTTATTAACTATTTCCCCAATTTTACAACTATTAATTTTTGGCTTTTCCTTGAGTCCAGATGTTAATCATTTGAAATTAGGTATAGTTGATTACGCTCAAGTTCCTGCAAGTAGAGAATTAGTTTCTGCATTCACAGAAAATCAAGTGTTTTTAGTCAATAATTACAGTCAAAGTCAAAAAATATTATCTCAAGAAGTACGAACAGGAAAAGTTGATATTGGCTTAGTAATTCCTCCAAAATTTAATAGTGAATTGCGCGAAGCAAAAGCCGAAGTACAGGTATTAATTGATGGAGTTAATGCCTACACTGCTGGAGTTGCAAGCGGATACATTAGTCAGATTATTAGCCAATACAATAGTAAATTACTATCAAGCAAAATTTCTTTATTAATCAACCCGCAAATCATATTTCGCTATAATCCCGGTTTGATTGGTAGTTGGTTTTTTGTTCCTGGTGTGATTGGGGTAATTTTAACCCTGACTAGTTCCCTCGCGTCAGCAGTCGAAGCAGTACGGGAAAAAGATGAAGGCACTTTGGAACAGTTGTTAATGACTCCAGCTTCTTCAATTGAAATTTTACTTGCAAAAGTTGTACCATTATATATACTTTTAATGGGGGATATTTTACTTGCTTTATCACTGGCAAGGATTATTTTTAAACTACCTTTACAAGGAAGTTTTTTTTTATTCTTAATTCTCTCCGGATTATATGTTTTAATTGGTATTGGGATCGGAATATTGATGGCAACTTTTTCTCAGAATAAACAGCAAACAATTTTGAGTTCATTCTTTATTAATTCTCCGATGATTATGATGTCTGGTGCGCTATCAGCTACAGAAAGTATGCCAAAGTTTTTTCAAACTGTCGCTTTATTTAACCCGCTATATCATTACATGGTAATTGCTCGCGGTATTTTGCTCAAAGGTGTAGGTTTAACTGTTCTTTATCCACATATAATAGCTTTAATTATGTTTGCAATAATTCTTCTAACTGCAAGCTCAATTAAATTCCGCAGTCAATTAAGTTCATAATTTGAAAGTCATCATTCTTCTGTGGGAATCAAAGGGAACTTCCTTAAGTCTGGATATTGGTGACAAGGAAGGCAATTGTTTATTTCTTACTGCTGGTAAATCATTATATGCAATAGAGCTTAACACGTGATACTAAATTTCAGAAGGCAGAAGGAAGGAGGCAGAAGGCAGAAGGGACTCACGTTTAAAAGCGTGAGATGATCCACACGCTCCGCGTGAATGAAATAAGGACATAAATATTTTAAGTCCCTCCGGGACGACCTTGCGGTACGCGCTGCGCGTCTCAAAATCTTGTTTCTTTTTTTACTGAGGCTTAAGATAGGAACTAAAGTTTTTATTAATACTTCTTACCTTCTGCCCTCTGCCCTCTGCCCTCTGCCTTTTTTGTAACTTTAATACAAGTTAAACTAATCCGATTAGGACACCTCCCCAGATCCATCGTGGATAATGTGGAAAGCCGCCAAAGCCTCTTCTAAGTGGTTAAAAAAGTAGTTAGCACCGATTAAATCTGTCAGCCCATCGCGATCAAACTGAGCCTTTACTTCTGGTGGAAACCCGACAAAACAAAAGTTACATTCGCTACAGATAATTCCTTAACAACATCGCGAAGCGTCTGGGATGCGGAGTAGTCAATTTCAGTAATTGCTCTAGACTCCACAATCAACCACTGCACTGGTGATTGAGCCTTCTTAAGAAGATTTTGCACCTCTTCTGAAAAGAAGCTAGCGTTAGCGTAAAATAAGTCTCTACTAAAGCGATAAATAATTAAACCGGGTGCTGATACAATGCCGAAACGAACAGGAATTGGCTGCCAATATCTATTTTCATTGGGAATAATAATGGCAGAATGCGGACGGTAACTATGGCGAACGTGCAAAATCAGCGACAAAATAACTGCTAAAATAATACCTTGTTTAACACCAATAAAAACGACCGTAGCAGCAGTGATGATAGCAAGATAAAACTCGTCGCGATGGGTTTTAAAGATAGTACGCATCCCGCGAATATCAATCAACTTGAGTCCGATGGAGAAGACAATTGCTGCTAAAACCGCATTGGGTAAATAGCTGATGGGTTGAGTGAGGAAAAGGATAACTATTAATACCACTGCGACTGTGGTTAATTGAGCAATTTGGCTTTTTCCTCCTGCCGTGTCAACAATTTCAGTTTTGGTCGGGCTACCATTGACCACAAAGGTTCCACTCAGCCCCGCCGCCAGATTAGCCAGAGCTAGACCCTCAAGGTCAGTATTTTCTCTGAAGCTCTCGTTGTATCGAAAGGCGTAGGCGCGGGAGGTCGCTGCACTTTGGGCAATAATAACTATACAACAAGATAAAGCGATACTAGCTACCTGGGGAATTTCACTGAGCGAGACTGCTGGTAGCCCCAAAGAAGGTAGACCGCTGGGAATAGATCCAACGACCATCACCCCACGGCTGGCAAAATTAAATATCCAACTAGCAATAATTGCTACTATTACAGTCAACAATGCACCTGGAAATTTTGGTATAAATTTGTCGCATAGTTTAATGGTAATTAACACAGTTAGAGAAATCGCGATCGCTAACCTATTAGCATGGGGCAGACTTGTGAAGAAATTGATAATTTGTTGTACGGGTTGCTGGCTCCCGGCTTTGAGGTCTAGTAACCCAGCTAATTGACCGATAGCCACTTGAATTCCTACCCCAGTTAAGAAACCTATTAGCACGGTACGCGACAGAAAGTCCGCCAGGAAACCGAGTCGAAACAGTCGTGCTAACAGTAAAAGTCCAGCCACTACGATAGCTACTAATTCTGCCAAAGCTAAATATTGGGAACCACCAAACTGTGCCAAGCCTGACAGCCCAGCCGCCATGATTGCAGCGGTTGCTGAGTCAGCACCGACTACCAGATGGCGAGAAGAGCCAAAGACCGCAAACACTAAAGCTGGCAGGATGAGCGTGTAAAGACCTGTAGCAATGGGTGTTCCGGCGATTTTTGTATATCCCATGACTTCAGGAATACCCAGCGCTGCCAGCACAATACCTGCAATAACATCATCGCCAATTGTGGTTACTTTCAAAGGTAAAATTCCCTGAAACAGGCGAAATCGCTGTTTAACTGGATGCCCGGTCCGATTCGTATTCATTTTTTTCATGATTTCGTGTTGAAATCTTTTGCTATTTATTTTGATTCCTGGATTGTCGCGAAAACGGCAATTTGTGCAGTTCCAACGCAGGCTTTAACGCTCGTGCTTTTTTCAGTTCTTTATCGTAGTGGTTGTTTATCTAAGCAATCAAATATGGGTTTTTCAGTACTTATTATCTCAATTCTTTAAGTCTTGTTTTTAGATAAATTTTAGCTATAGAAACATGAGGTCTTTTAAAAATACGATTACGTTTTAATACCCTTATTGCATTTTTCGGGGCGTTATTTAAAAGTTTCTTCACAAGTTCCTCATTATTCTATCTTAGTGTTGAAATGAGTTCTAAACTTATACGTGCTTCCGATTAAACATTCAAAAGTGAACTACCCCGCCGCATAGGCGGACGGGGTTTCTATACTCAGCCGGTGAGTGCCTCAAATGAGACTTTCGCCCCATCTTTTAGGATTTAATTCAAAAGGAGATTGACATGAGAGTTACAGAGCCTGAAACCGATCAACAAGTGGTTAGCTCTAAATGGCTAAGTGCGATCGCAGTTTTCATGATTGTGCTAGGTATAATTGCGATTGCGTTTCCCTTGTTTGCCACCATTGCTTCAACCTTAGTGTTCGGCTGGGTATTTATTGTTGCGGGAATTGCTCAAATTATTTATGCTTTTCAATCAAAAGGCATAGGTAAGTTTGTCTGGAAGCTGATTCTTGGTGCTTTATATCTCCTGGCTGGAATTATCGTCATGGTAAATCCACTCGAAGGGGTACTTGCTTTCACGTTAGTGTTGGGTATTACCATTTTTGTGCAAGGCATGATTCAAGTAATCCTTGCATTTCAAATGCGTCGGATTTCATCAAACTGGGGATGGATACTTGCGAGCGGCATCGTTGGGATTATTTGCGGTATTTTCGTTTGGTCTAGCTTTCCCTTTAGCGCCGCTTGGCTGATTGGCACTTTAATTGGAGTCAATCTCCTTTTTGATGGCATTTGGATGCTTGCCCCACATTCAGTACAGCGACGGGTTTTGTAGTAACGATTCAAAGCCACGCCTTACACTGCAAGCTCTTCCTAGTAGTTTTTAGTCATAAAAGATACAAAACTTAATCAAGATAAATAAAGAGGGAAAAACCGTGAACACAATTGATCAGACTGGCGTATTGGACTTAGAAATTAGGCGATCGAGCATAAAAACAAAGACTCTTTCCCCAGAATTACTCCACAAGATAGATGCCTACTGGCGTGCCGCCAACTATGTATCGGTTGGGCAAATTTATCTCTACGACAATCCATTGTTGAAGGAGCCGCTGAAACTCTCCCACGTCAAACCATTGGTGGTTGGACACTGGGGTACGACACCGGGACAGAATTTCATCTATGTACACTTGAATCGGGCGATCAAGAAATATGACCTAGATATGCTCTATATCGCTGGCCCCGGTCATGGTGGCCCAGCAATTGTGGGCAACGTTTACCTCGAAGGCACCTGGAGCGAAGTTTATCCCAACATTACTCAGGACGAAGCTGGGTTGAAAAAGCTGTTCACGCAATTCTCATTTCCTGGTGGGATTTCCAGCCACGCTGCGCCGACAACGCCCGGTTCAATTCACGAAGGAGGTGAGTTGGGGTACTCGCTCAGTCATGCTTTCGGCGCTGCCTTCGACAATCCCGATCTGATTGTCGCTTGTGTCATTGGCGACGGGGAAGCGGAGACGGGACCCTTAGCGACCGCATGGCAGTCCAACAAGTTACTCAACCCGATTACCGACGGTGCTGTGCTGCCAATCCTGCACCTGAATGGCTACAAAATCAATAACCCAACCGTCTTGGCTCGGATCGAGCATGATGAGTTAGAGCAATTTCTTAGAGGTTGCGGCTGGACACCAAAATTTGTGGAAGGTGATGAGCCGGAAAAGATGCACGAACTTATGGCTAGTACCGTGGACAAGGCGATTGAGGACATTCAGCAAATCCAAAGCAATGCACGCAACAATAAAGATACTACTCGCCCACGCTGGCCCGTAATCGTCCTCAAGTCGCCCAAGGGCTGGACGGGGCCAAAAGTTGTCGATGGTCTGCAAATTGAAAGCACATCGCGATCGCACCAGGTGCCGCAAAAGCGGTGAACTCCGAGCATCCCGGTCATGTCCAGCAGTTGGAAAGCTGGATGAAAAGCTACAAGGCTTCCGAACTGTTCGATGAAAACGGATGTCTCCTGCCGGAATTAGCTGAACTGGCACCGAAAGGCGATCGCCGCATGGGCATGAACCCCCACGCCAACGGCGGCATACTACTACACGACCTGCAAATGCCAGACTTCCGCGACCACGCGGTGTATGTGCCTTCACCTGGTGCCGTTGACGGTCAAGATACCCTCGTACTGGGCAAATTCCTGCGTGATGTAGTCAAGTTAAATCAGCGCAATTTCCGCATCTTCGGTCCGGATGAGACATTCTCGAATCTTTTGGGCGCGGTGTTTGAAGTCACTAATCGTCAGTGGGAAGCGCGGGAAGAAAAAAATGATCAATTCCTCGCACCAGCCGGACAAGTACTGGACTCGATGCTCAGCGAACATCAGTGCCAAGGTTGGTTGGAAGGCTATCTGCTAACTGGGCGGCACGGGCTATTCAACAGCTATGAGGCGTTTATTCGCATCGTTGATTCGATGTTCAGCCAGCACGCCAAATGGCTGAAGGTCACGTCGGAACTCCCCTGGCGACGACCGATCGCATCGCTGAACTATCTGCTTGCCTCCCACGTCTGGCAGCAGGATCATAACGGCTTCACGCACCAGAACCCGGTTTCCTCGACCATGTTATCAACAAGAAAGCCGATATCGTGCGCGTGTACCTGCCACCCGACGCAAACTGTCTGCTATCGGTCTTCGATCACTGTTTACGCAGCCGACACTACGTGAATGTGGTGGTTGCTGGCAAACACGCCCTCCCACAATGGCTGAGTATGGAAGCGGCGATCGTGCATTGCACTGAAGGCATTGGCATCTGGCAATGGGCTAGCAACGATCGGGATACCGAGCCGGATGTGGTGATGGCTTGCTGTGGAGATACGCCGACGCTAGAGATTTTGGCTGCCGTTTCCATCCTACGAGAACATCTGCCCGATCTGAGAATTCGGGTGATCAATGTCGTAGATCTGATGAAGTTGCAGTCCGAGAGCGAGCATCCGCACGGACTGAGCGAAACGGATTACGATTCACTCTTTACCAAAGACAAGCATATCATCTTTGGCTTTCATGGATATCCCTGGCTGGTGCATCGGCTGACCTACCGCCGCACCAATCGCAATCTCCACGTCCGGGGCTACAAGGAAGAAGGCACGATCACAACGGCTTTTGACATCAGGGTGCAAAATGACCTGGATCGCTTTCATCTGGTGCAAGATGTGGTGGATCGCTTGCCGCATTTGGGTAGTAAGGGAGCCTATCTCAAGCAGATGATGCAGGACAAGTTGATCGAGCATAAGCATTACATTGACAAGCACGGCGAAGACTTGCCGGAAATCCGCAACTGGAAGTGGAGTTTGGGTGCAACGCAGCCAGAGCAATCGCTGGTCGAAAAACGCCTATAGTTATTTGAAATGATTCTCTTGAGATCAATCAATGAACTAGTGTAGAGCCGAATGGCACTATACTAATTCATTAATTAATAAAAGACGCGCTCATTCCATGCTTCCCACGAGGTTTTATGAAACAAAAGCTTTCTTCGGATAAACAAACCCAAAACTCCCAAACAATTAACGTAGATTTAGCAAATCTTAACTTATCAGAATTGCAAGCTAAATTGGGGGTTGATTTAGAAACTGGACTCAGCCATGAGGAAGCTCAACGTCGTCTTTCAACCTATGGCTACAATGAATTAGCACAGAAAAAAATCAGTGCTTTACAACAGTTTTTTTCTCACTTTTGGGGACCAATTCCTTGGATGATTGAAGCAGCAGTAATTTTATCTGCAATCGTTCAGGATTGGGCTGATTTTGCAATTATTTTAGTTCTATTGATCGTTAATGGTGTAATTGGCTTTTGGGAAGAATTTGAAGCCGGAAATGCCATTGCTGCCCTCAAAGCCCAACTTGCCTTGAATGCCCGCGTCAAGCGAGAGGGACAGTTGATTACAATTCCAGCACGGGAACTGGTTCGGGGGGATATTGTTCACCTGCGAATTGGTGATGTTCTTCCTGCTGATATGCGTTTACTCGCAGGTGACTCCATCGAAGTCGATCAAGCCGCTTTAACTGGGGAATCTCTACCAGTTAACCGAAAATCAGGAGATGCGGTATATTCTGGTTCAGTTTTGAAACGAGGTGAAATTGATGGACTGGTTTATGCCACAGGTGCGAATACATTTTTTGGTAAAACCGCTAAATTAGTCGATACCGCTACCACTCACAGCCATTTTCAGCAAACTATCTTAAGAATTGGTAATTTTTTAATTGCCACCGCTTTAGTGTTGGTGGTGCTAATTCTATTTGTAGCGCTTTATCGGCATGACAGTATACTTAACATTTTAAAATTTGTTTTAGTGTTGACTGTGGCATCTATCCCGGTAGCAATGCCTACAGTCTTATCAGCAACTATGGCAATTGGCTCCCAAACTTTAGCGAAAAAACAAGCGATTGTTAGTCATTTGGAATCAATTGAAGAAATCGCTGGCATGGATATCCTCTGCTCGGATAAAACTGGTACTTTGACCTTAAATCAATTGAGTTTGGGAGAGCCAGTTAGTTTAAGTAATTTCACTACTGATGATGTAATTTTAGCCGCAGCCCTTGCCTCAAATAACGCCAATGAAGACCCCATTGATAAAGCAATCATGGAGGGTTTAAAAGATAAACAACAACTGACTAGTTATCAAGTAACTCGTTTCTTACCCTTCGATCCAGTAATTAAACGTACAGAAGGCACTATTTCTACAACAGGTGACGGTCAAGAATTTAAAGTTAGCCTTCGTAGCGCCCCAGGTAATTTTAACTCTTGTTGATAACTCTGCTGAACTTGAGAAATTTGTCAACAAAACCATTGATGACTTTGCTAAACGCGGCTTTCGGGCGCTAGGTGTGGCTCGGACTAACCCTGAAGGTAATTGGCAATTTCTCGGCAATAACCCCTATTTGACCCACCGCGCAGCGATTCTAAATTGGTAATTGAAGACTTAAAACGCTTGGGTGTAAAAGTAAAAATGCTTACAGGCGACCAAGTGGCGATCGCTAAAGAAACTTGTCAGCAAGTCGGTTTAGGAAGCAATATTCTTGATGCCAAGCTATTTGAGGAAAGCCCCTCCCATCACATGGCAAGGCTAGCGGATGCAGTGATGGAAGCCGATGGGTTTGGTCAGGTTTTCCCTGAGCATAAATATGACATTGTAGAAGCACTACAACAGCAAGGTCATATTGTTGGCATGACAGGGGATGGTGTGAACGATGCCCCAGCTTTGAAAAAAGCAGATGCCGGAATTGCTGTTTCTGGGGCAACTGATGCTGCCCGTGCTGCGGCTGATATCGTTTTATTAGCACCGGGATTATCCGTAATCGCTGATGCCGTCAGAGAAAGTCGCAAAATTTTTGAACGGATGTATAGTTACGTTGTCTACCGGATTGCCGAAACGATAGCCATTTTAATTTTCATGACGCTTTCAATTTTAATTTTCAATTTTTATCCCATGACAGCAATTATGATTGTTTTGCTGGCTTTACTAAATGACGGTGCAATTTTGGCGATCGCCTACGACAGGGCAATTCCTGCCAGTAAACCAGCCGCTTGGGATATGCCAGTTGTGTTGGGTGTATCTACCCTAATTGGCATTGCTAGTGTGTTTGGCTCTTTTGGTATTTTGTATATAGGTAAAGAGATATTACAGTTCAATACAGAAATGCTACAAACCCTAGTGTACTTAAAGCTTTCTATTGCTGGACATTTAACAATTTTTGCAACCCGTACCAAAAAAACTTTCTGGACAGAAAAACCGGCAAAAATTTTGTTAATAGCTGTATTTTCGACTCAAATAATTGCTACTTTAGTGGCTATTTTCGGTTTGGGATTAATTGCACCCATTGGATTCAATTACGCTGTTTTAGTTTGGGGTTATTCTTTCTTGTTCTTATTTATTACTGATGCGGTAAAACATTTAGCATATAGATTGTTTAATCATCATAATTTAGTATTGTCTACAAAAAGATTGAGGGCTTGACAATCATTACTTCTAGGTTTAGGTTGGGCATTGATAACAAAGCAGCCACCAAGACAACCTCAGCCTACTCAAGAACGGTTCAATCAGTAATATTGGTTATTTGAAAGTGATATTTAAAAGCCTCGAAATTGTACTTCAAATACGACTGTTACAAAAAATAGGAATATTTTTAGCGCAAATTAACCAATCGGAAAATCTACCACCTCAAAGCGATTCCTTAATTGATAAAGCTGGAGAAAATGTCATTTATATTGGTCTTTTTTTCCTCATAGTTATGGTTAGCTTTGCTATTGGAATTATTAATCGTAGGGTTGAATACGCGATTCTCTTTTCCCTTGTACTTGCCGGAATGCTGATGTTTTTTCTATGGACTATTTAGTGTTTGATTCCGGTTTTAGGTTCAATTTAAATTAACATAAATCCAAGTATTATAAAGCTATTCAAGGACTAGCAAATAAACTTATATGCGAAAAAATCGCTCTTTAGCTTTAACTGCAATCGTCACCTACAAACTATTTGAAGCTTTGCTTTTTGCCGTTACTTCCATATTTTTATTTTTCAGCCTTGTTAATTATCAAAATATTTTATCCTGCTTCTCAATCTTACATATTAGAGCTTCACGACCTAACTACTCATTTGCACCAGTTTAGCAGTATCAAGAGCATAAGTTGAAAAGGTGGTATAAGAGCCTTAAAAAACCGACTCTAATTAACAGTAGTAAATCGGTAAATAATCTTGCTAAAGATTCACCATTAGGGGGTTCTCGCTTCATAGTAGACTCCCGGAGCATCATAAATCGTTTTATCTTATTTCTTTACTGCGATTAGTTGCTTTTACTGGTTCCAATCCCAGGCAACATCGTATTTTATCTTTTGAGTAGAGTATTTATCCGCCAATTGTTAAGCTGAAGTTTTCGTGAGTAAACCAGTAGTACTAAAAGAAGAAGTCGTGGCAATGGTACGGGTAGAATACACGCTTTGGACTATTACTAAGAAGAACGGTAAACAGTATCAGCAGGCTTGGTATGATTGGCAGTTACCTTTCATGAAAAAGAATTCATATGCTTCACTTATATTCCCAAGTGTTTATTATCTAAAGTGCAGCAATTAGAAGCCCAGAAAGCACCTGTGAGGAAAATTCTAAAAGTGTTAGGAGTAACCGAGTAATCTAATGATATTTATACCAGTGCTTCACTACAAATAATTATAGGAATTGGAGTGGATAATGTAGGTAAGCTATGGGAATACGATTGATGCATATTGTGCTGATTATAAATCTTTTTTAGTTGCTCGAATAATTCTTTACCTGCAAAACCATTGCGACGTAGTTTATTTAGCTCTCGATTAATCGCTTGATTTGTGGAATGTCGAAACGCTTCTTCTATAATATTTATCTGAGCTTTTATCTCTTCATCTTTAACTGACTTAAAAAATACCTTCAATTCCCGCACGATATATTTTTGCCCTTGAGTCATGCGATGATTAAACTCTCTCTCGGACTGACGATGTTTAACTTCTTCTGCAAATTGATGCTTGATGTGCATTACTATTGCATTGTGATTTTTGGGTAATTTTAAAGTAGGAGTTGTAGAATCAGCTTTTATTGTACCGAGAATAAGGGGAATATCTCTAGAAATAATTTCTCCTTTGTCATTCACTAAAAATAGCTGTTGATAACCTTTAATTTCGGGACGATTGGGGTCGGAAGCTTCACAAAAAACGAATGTTCCTTTCTGTGTTGAGAACTTAGCTGTACGAATACCGTGCGGTAAATTAGCGATGCGTTCAAATTCACTTGAGTCATCTTTCTGTAATTTTCTTAAGATTTCTTCTGCTTCGTTTAAGTCCAAAAATTCTTCTTCGTCATCAATATCAAAAAGACTTAATTGCTTATCTTTATTCTCGTAGATAGCATACATTGCTTCTTCATTTAATCGTTCTGTTTTATCTAAAATCGCTGCATCTTCACCGATTGTATCATGAATTTCCTGGATGCGATTTTTGAGTTTCTGCGTTAACCCTAAATTACGCTCAATTCCTAATTCTGGTAAAAAGTTATATCCATAAATTACATCTTTATCGCTACCGATTCTGTCAATTCTACCAAAACGCTGAATCAGCTTTACCGGATTCCAATGTAAATCATAATTAATAATTAAATCCCCATCTTGTAGATTTAAACCTTCTGCTAATATATCGGTTGTAATTAAAGTGTTAATTTCGGATTCATTAGCTTTCAACTTATACTCTGGGTTAGCTTTCGGTGCGAATCTTCCTACTAAACGAGCTTTATTTTTATTCAATCCGCTATAAATTACATCAATATCATCATGCTTGTCACCTGGGTTTAAATTTTCATATAAATATTTGGCTGTATCTGCAAATTGAGTAAAAATTATGACTTTTTTATCTTTTAAAGCTGGTTTAGATAACCATTTTTTTAGCGTTTGTAATTTAGTATCTTGATCGGGGGTAATTGGTTCTACTAATTGTTGAATTTTTTGTAATAAATTAATATCGTGTTCTATATGTTGCTGTAGTCTTTCAGCGTCGAAATCTGCTAAGTCATATTTTCCCGAAACTCGACGTAATTCATCCATTAAGTCTTGTTCGATAAAATCTTCTTCTAATTGACTGTGATTTTCTGAAAGTAAACTTTGTGCTTCTTCTCCAGCAGGAATAAAACCTTGGGAAAGAGCTTCTAGGAATCTTTGATGAACTAATAATAATTTTTCGATAGTTACTTGAAAAGCATAAACGCTCGACTCAAAGCGTTTAAATAGTAGCACTCTCATCAGTCCCCGTAAATTAGAACCCGCACGCTGTAAAGTGTTATATGGCTCTTGTTTTCGTTTATCTTTTGAAACAAAGTTCCATAAGCCATAACGAGCATAGCTGAGTTCATTCGTGGGAGCATTAACTAATTTACGCTTGCGGGGTTTACCTAAGTGCTGACGTAATTCCTTGTAAAGTCCTTGATAGGTATCTTCAATGCTATACTCGATAGTTTCTAATTCTCTTTTTGGGAAAAAGCGATGCTTCCCACCGACAATAACATAAGCACGTTTGCTTCCATTTAGGTATTCATGGAAGTTTGTTGGATCTACTTGTTTATGGGTTTGTGAATCAATTCCGTAGAAGCGTAGGATATGGTTTCGAGTACGTCGGATAAGAATATGAGATAGTAATTCCGGTAGTTTCTTTTCACCTCTTTCTACTAGTTGAAAAAATTCTTTTAAATCAGGTGGATCTATAGGTAAATTTGTTTTATCATCTTGATGGAATAGTTTGAGTTGATGATAAATATCCCAAGCGCTTTTATTTCGAGGAGTAGCTGTTAAAAAGCAGCAGCGTTTACCAGCACCTAAAAATGCTTCTACTACTTTATATCTTTGAGTGTTTTGATTTCTTAAATTATGACTTTCATCAATTAATACAAAGTCTCTATCCTCATATTTATAATCGTTCAATAACGTTTTTACATCTCCGTCTTCATCTTCTTTCAACATTCCCATTGAAAGAACGCGAGCATTTAGATGATAAATTTCATTATATTTTTCCCACATTTCTTGTAGCGGTGCGGGACAAATAATTAAAGGACGTGCGCCTTCGGTTTGTTCAAATCTTTTAACAATTGCAGCACCGATAAAACTCTTACCAAGTCCAACTACATCTGAGACGAAAGCGCCATCATAGTCTCGAATATTTTGTACGGCATTATTAACAGCGACTTTTTGAAAATCTGCTAATTGTTTGCTGATTTCATCATCTATAATTAATTTCTTTGACTCTGCTGTATTTTCTAATCTATCTTTGACTAAAGTATAAAGAGTTTTCATATAAACATCATAGGGACGAACTGGTAAACCAGCCCAAGATGTTTTCATTTCTTGCATCAAAGCTTGATTAAAATCTTGCGCTTCATCCCATAGTTCATCAAACCAATGAGTTAATTCTGTATGGTTATCGTTTCCGTGAATTACTACATTAAGTTCGGTATTGTGTGTAATACCGGAAAGAGAAAGATTAGATGAACCAACAACTGCAATACCATTTTCTGAACGCTCTAAAACTCTACCTTTATCATCGTAAATTTTACCGTAATCAAAAATATAAGCTTTAGCGTGTAAAGTTCCTTTAGTGTAAACCCGAACCTGTAGCCGTTTTTCTTCAATCATCTCTACAAGATTTTGAACCAAAGTCTCCGCTTCATCGGTTTGATCCATTAATTCAATACTAGAGCGGATATTGGCTGCTGTTTCATTAGCCATCCGTTTTTCATCAACACGCTTAGGATACATTTGAGCTTCAATTTTATCTTCAATTAACTCTAATCTTCGGTATCCTTGAGCGATTTGTTCGATGGTTTCGCGATTGCTGGTATTACCAATTAATAAGCGTAATTCTTTGATATTTTTGAGACGTTCTGCAATAGCAGTGAAACCAGAAAGAAAGAAATAACCTACCGCAAAATGAGCCGCTTCTGTTGAGTCAAGAATACAGTTTATTTTATCTACTAGTTTTTGATTGCGATTGTCAATTATGTCGTGATTGGGCATAATAATTATGATATTATATTGATATTACATCTTCGTAAACTTCTGCCATTGTTAAGGTTAAACGAATAGAATCCAAATGCAATTCATTATCTTTACCTAAGATTGTTAGCGACCAATTTCCTTGAGAATCTTTACTATAAACTTCTACTTTAATTTCGTCTTGGGAAACTAATACATATTCTTGTAAACTTGACAAACTTCTGTAGTGAGCAAGTTTTTCTCGTCTATCTGTTATTTCCGTACTAGGTGAAAGTACTTCTATAATTAAGCAAGGATAATCTAAAGAAAAACGGTCGTTGTCGTCTGAGTCGCAGGTAACAACGACATCGGGATAATAATATATATTTTTAGTATTTTGAATATTTTGGCTGACTAGTTGTATATTTACTTTCATGTCAGCCATGAAGACGCTACAGGAACCACCTCGTAAATTAGAACGTAAGCGTGAGTAAATATTTCCAGCTATAAGATTATGTTCCTTGCTACCTCCAGACATTGCGAATACTTGTCCGCAAATGTATTCGTGACGGATTTCGCTGGTTTGTTCTTGTTCGAGGTATTCTTCAACGGTGAAGATGTGTATGGGAGACTGCATGGTTTTTTGTTCAACTTTTATTGATATTGTAATCCTACTTACAAGGTGCGTTAACGAAGCATAACGCACCATTTCTAGTTTCAAGATGCTAAAACTTCACTGAGGATAACCACAGGTAAACCGGGAATATTACGAAAGCCTTTATCGTTTGTAATAAATTGATTACAATTAATAGATAAAGCTGTTGCAGCATGAATAGCATCTGGTGTTTTTAAGCTGGTTGTTGCTCGAAGATTTGCAGCTTGTCGCAGTATTGATTGACTAATAGGAATAAGTCGCATTTCAGATGAAATTAAAAGCTGCTCATAAGCGTTAATTAAAATTGAGTTAGAATTTCGCAGAGGTAGAACTAAAGTTTCCATCAAAATTAATTCACTGCTAACAATTTCAATTTCTCCCGTTTGTAGTTTTAACCATAGAGGTGCCAGTAGTGGAAGATATTCAGGAAACTTCTCAACGCTATAAATAACAGGTGAGGTATCTAGATATACTAAGCTAGAAGTTAGAATATTTAGCGTTCCCATGATTCCCGCTCCTCTTGGAGATACTTGTCCGCTTCTTCAGCAGTTTTAAAAAGCTGTTTCCCTGGTAACTCATTAAGAATATCTACTGCCGAACGCTTTTTAGTTTCTACTTTTTCTGGCAAGACTACAAATACATCAACACTATCGCCTTCTTGAGCTTCTGGAACTTGAATTTCTATTTTGTTTCCTGGTAAAACTTTGGTTGTGATACGTACAGCCGATTGCATAGTTTTTGCCTCAAGAAATATAATACTGCGGAGTGAGATTGTTCTCCTCTCTATTGTGCTACAGTCCGTAAAGAGCAGCGACGCGATTATCTATTTCTTTTTCCCATGCTTCGCAGTTAACCCCTTTTGCATCTAGGCATTTTTGGACAAGTTTGGATATTGCTTCGCGTTCGGTTGTTGAGGCGTTTGGGATGGGGATTTTTTCAACATATTGTCGCTTGAAACGTAAATATCCTCCTCGCACTTGTGCGCCAATTTCAATAAAAAATTGTTTTACGGATAAAGAATTTAATACTCCAAGCAAATATAGATCATTTCTTGGAATTGTAAACGTTGTGTCGTTAGTATATGCACCAGTTGCATCAAGTCCAAAACGTGGTTCTTTTGCAATATCAGGAAATACTATTTTTGGTTTAATAAAGCTAGAAGCATAACGTAACTGGGGTTGCTGTAACTCATACCATTGCTGCTTTGTTGCCCTTCCCTCAAGCTTTTCTCTATATACTTGTAAATGTTCAATAATAGATGTTATATCTTTTGTGTTTATACCATGATATGTATAGAGTAAGTACTTGTCTTGATAATCAATACACCACTTACGAATATTTCTACCTACTATTAACTGCTTGATAAATTCTCTACTTTCAGGTTTTTTAACAATCAATTCAGTCTTTTTTAAACCATCAATAATAAATGCTTCGTTAAAACCAGTTTTTATACCATAATATATTTGACCTTTAACATACTCACTTAATGGTATACCGACTTCTTCCATCTTTTTAAGTCGATTAGCCGAAGAAGCATTAGTTAGCATCCAGTTTGAGCCTTTTATAGCTGTAAATGGTAAAGATTGTCCTTTTTCCTGAATTAAAGTTAATAAATCAGGATAAGGAGATTTTAAGGATTGAACCTGAGTAAATTTAATTGACTCCGCTGCTATATATTCATTTTTAGCAAGGAAAATCATTGGATATGCAGTTGCACTTTTAAAAACAGGTAAGTCACCAAAATCTGTAATACTATAAACTTGACAACTGTTAGCAATGTACTTTCGTAACTTTTCTCCATATTTTGCGCGAAGCCATTTATTAGAAGATATGAATGCTAACATTCCACCATCACATAAAAGTTGTAAAGCACGTCCATAGAAATAACAGCATAAATCAGCGCGATCGCCATGAACTTCTGGGAAATTCTTTTTCAAAGTAGGCTTGATTTCTTTAAATAATTCCATCCGTACATAGGGCGGATTTGCTAAGACAATTTCAAAACCCCCATCAGCAAAAACTTCTGCAAACTCAACAGCCCAATCAAACCCGTCTACTTTTGTACTTCCATGAGTTACCAAAGCAATTTGAACTTTTAACTCATTAATTTCCCCTTCTAATTTCTTTTTCTTTCCACCTTCATGAGTCCGCATATATTCGGCTTTCTTTTGGTGGTAATTTTTGACAATCTCAGTCCTAATCATTCCTGTAGTTGCAGGGCTAGGTGCAATTAAACTATCTCCAATCTCGATTTTATATTTTAAATTTGGTAATGGTTTCGGCTTTTCACCTTGATACTCAACAGCTAACGATAACCATAACCTCAATCGCGCAATATTAACCGCAAATACATCTTTATCTACACCATAAAGATTGTTTTCAATTATATCTAGCTTGCGTTGATAAACAGTATTAGAATCTAGCCCCTTAGTTGCAAATAAGCATTGACGTAAATCTAATAATTCGTGAAGCATTCCTAATAAGTAAGCCCCACTTCCAGCAGCTAAATCGCAGCATCTAACTTTACGTAATGCTTCTAATACGGATTCTGGATTAACTAGATTATCGGGGTTATGTTCGTCAACAAATTCTGCTACTGCATCTTTAGATTCTGCTGAAATCTCTGTTTTTAAATAGCCTTTTAAAGCCTCACGACACATGAAAGATACAATCGGTTTAGGGGTATAATAGCTCCCTGATTCATGTCTGCCAGTCACAAGTTCCTCGAACACTTTCCCCAACATTTCCGGGTCTACGGCTACCTCCACATCAAGCGGTGTACTCTCGGTAACGGTGAATGCAAAACGTTGAAATAAGTCGTGTAAAATACTATCTATGCAGTCATCTGGAATGATGATTTGGGGATTTTCATCATCTTCACCACGTTCAAATAAACCACCATTCAGGTAAGGTACGCTACCAATTAAATCTTTGAGAAAACCACCATTATTAATTCCGGTGATGTCGTGTTCTTGAGGGTTATTTAGTCCAGAGAAGAAAAGGTGTTGTAGTCTGTCTCTATAAAAGTTCGGGGTTGTGGAGACGTTACATGTAACGTCTCTACATTGTTCTTGGTATGATTCCCACAAGGCTGATAAATAATCAGTTCTCTTCTGTAACTTCAACCAACCTTTCTTTTCAATAAACCTAACAAACATCAAACGGTTAAACAGCTTTTGCGTAAATAACCGCTTGTTTTCCGAATCAACCGACCATTTTATTAATCCTTCTACCTTCTCAAAAGTCTTGCGGTACTCTTGGAAAAATTCTTCTGTAACAGCCTCTACATCAAATGCTTCGTCGTGGAGCGTCTGAATATCCAAGGGTGCTGCATCTGCTTTGATAGTTTCTAAATCTAATAAAGCAATTCTTTCTGTTGCAGTGCGTAATTGTTCTCCTTCCCCAACGGTGATACGACGGAATAATCTACGTTTTTGCGGTGAATCATCATACTTGACATTGAGAAAATGCCAACGCGATCGCGCTCGATTAGAAAAGATAAATAAAGCGTAGGGATGCTCTTTAAGCAGATGATTGACAACTACTCTTTGATCTTGTCTGGATAAATCTTGTGATTTTAAACGAGTATAAATTACATGAAAATCTTTACTAGCTCCAGAAGCTAATAATAAAGGTTCGTCTTCAACTACATTAGTAACCGCATCAGTTAATTTTCGCCGCGAAAGTTTTTTATTTTCTCGTTCGTAATTTAATTGACTCCAAAATAGTTTTTTTAGTGATTCGAGATTGTTTAAATTTTTGAGTGAAGATTGGATTGACTGTTGTACTTCTAATGCGACGACCATATTTATACCCTGTTATATTATATATTTTTTAGGAAATTTGTAGCACGATATATCTGCAAAGCTGATTCAACTTTGTAGTAATTGTGGATAATTGAAAGCATGAAAGATTGGCATTAGTCAGATTTATATCTGCCTACTGCGCTCATATCGTTAAAATTGCAAATAGAATTGTCACACAAGTTTATTCACTTGGTGAAATAGATAAGTATCCTTACCGTAAATATAATTCCACAGCCCTAATAAGTGTCACCTGTAAACTGAAATGCAACTTTGACCTGACTTTCAACAAGTATCATCAGTTACGCAATTCATATCAAGTCATCTGGATAAATAAAGAAAAATTTATAAACTTGTTTTCTTGTAAAAAATTATAAAACATAGATAGCACCTGAGTTTCATTGATAGTAATCTTAAATAATTAAAAAAAATATGTAAGCTAACTTACAATCGCTTCATCTCAAATTTAATTTATACGTGTAAAGATGTCGCTAGTATTTATACGGTATAGCTTGACAAGAAAGACACAAATAATTGGCGAAGGCGATATTATTGCTAGATTTAGTCAAATATAGAATCCGTGCTGATGTAGATTTGTAGAATTCGAGGGGTTAGCAACGGTGCCCAATTAGTACCAAACTGGAATTCCATTGGTAAGCCAGATGCTACACCAATACCAAAATTGAGAACATATAATTTTGACCAAAAGCGAGCGTGGTGATAATAATCAGAATCGCGTGTTTTTAACCACAAGCCTTCAACAATCACTAAGTATATCCCCATACCAGTAGTCAATACGGGCCACAACATATGAAATATGCTGGTCAAAGCAAATTGCATCCGCGACAATATGACTGTGTTAGATAAAAAATCCATAATCTGCTACATAAAACCAGGACAAAGCCCGACATTACTTGACGTTTCAACGGGAGCATAGGAGCGGTTATCCCTTAACGTCCAGACACGGTTTAGCCAACCGTGCATATTTTTCCAAATTTTGGGATGCATTTAGATCTCTGTCGTGAGTGTAATCACATTTTTGACACACATAAACTCGTTGTGACAGACTAATTTCTTGAATTTCTCCACAATTGGAACAAGTTTTACTAGATGGGTAAAATCTATCAACTTTTATGAGTGTTCCACCATATCTAATTACTTTATATTCTACTTGTCTGCGAAATTCATAGAAATTAGCATCACTAATAACACCAGCTAATTTGTGATTTTTCAACATCCCTGAAGTATTTAAATCTTCCAAAGCAACTACTGCGTGGTTTTTGCAAATAAATGTTGTTGCTTTATGAGTTGCATCTAGACGTATGTTTCTAATACGTCGATGTAATTTTGATATCCTCAGTTTTTGTTTTTGATAACGATTACTACCTCTGACTTTTCGAGATAACTGACGTTGTAGGGAAGCTAATTTTTTTCTAGCACCCCGAGAAGCTTTGGGATTAAAAAAAATTACTCCTGTTGATAAAGTGGCTAAGGTTTTTATCCCTAAATCAACCCCCACGTAATCATATTGTTTTTGGGTGATGTCCGGTTCTATTTCATAAGAAAAAGAAATATACCAATCCCCCGCTATTCTTGATATAGTAAAGGTTGTGGTTGTTGTATGAGGCAAAACCTCATAAGTTGAAACCCAACCAATGGTAGGTAATTTAATACGTTTGCCACTTATATTTATTGGTCTACCACTTGCATTAATTGTAAAACTATCGTTTTTACCTTTTCTTTTAAATTTGGGATATTCTGCACGTTTAGCAAAGAAATTTTTAAAAGCTTTCCCTAAATTATTAAAAGCAAATTCTGTAATTTTTTGACAAATACCTTTCTCTTTTATCCAAGGTAAAGCAGGCTTAACTTCATTATTAAAAAATTTCTTTAAAATAGAATGATTTGGTTGATGTCCTTCTCTATACAAAGCTTGCCAAGTTGCAAGTCCCCAATTATAGGTAAATCGGGATATGCCAGCATGTTTTGACATCATAATTTTTTGTGATGATGTCAATTTTAACTTTGTTTTAATAGAAGTTAACAACACAGATAAACAATGAAAATAAATGATTATACAAGCAACCAACCACAAGCATAAATTACTATAAAAAGTTGGAGCAAGTCTAGGATGTTTATGTAAATTTTATTTAAAAACAATATTGCACCGTCTGTTGTACGGAAATGTCGAGATTTGTCGGGGAAATAGTCTACTAGGACATAACTCCCGTTATTTTTAGCTTTTGTTTAGCTTCTGTTCGGTCGTTTTCTTAAAAATTTTTGCCCAAAATACCCAAAATGCTAATGCTATTCTTCTCCTTGCAGCCACTAACTTGACTTAATCATATTACCATGTGGTAATATGATTAATAGAGAAGAAAATCTAAAATTTAGCTGCTAGCTAATATGTCCTCTTAAGGATAAATAGTTGATCTTACAACACTTCAAAGAATTATTACTATGCTATTTCGCCAATTGTTTGACACAGAATCAAGTACTTATACGTATCTAATTGCCGATACAGATACTCAAGAAGCTGTATTAGTAGATCCAGTATTAGAACAACTTAGTCGCGATTTAAAACTTATTAAAGATTTAGGTTTAAATCTACGCTATTGTTTGGAAACTCATCTTCATGCCGACCATATCACTGCTACAGGTAAACTTCGAGAAGAAACTGGTTGCCTTAGTGTTGTACCAGAAAATGCTGATGCTGCCTGTGCTGATAAGTACATTAAACATGAAGAGATATTACAGCTAGGAAAAGTAGAAATAAAAGCGATCGCAACTCCCGGTCATACAGATAGCCACATGGCTTATCTTGTCAACGGTACTCATTTGTTAACTGGAGATGCTTTATTGATTCGTGGCTGCGGACGCACAGATTTTCAGAGTGGAGATTCGGGAATTTTATATGAATCTGTTACTCAGAGGCTATTTAGTTTACCCTTGGAAACTTTAGTTTATCCAGCCCACGATTATCGAGGACATACGGTGTCTACTATTGGTGAAGAGAGAAGGTTGAATCCGCGATTTACTGATAGAAGTCGGGAGGAATTCATTGAATTTATGAAGAACTTGAATCTTCCAATGCCACAAAAAATTATGGAAGCCGTGCCTGCAAACGAGCGTTGCGGTAACTTAGATGCGGCATAGCCGCAGATATATAAGCCCTCATTGAATAATAACCAAAGGAATAGGAAAATGACAGCAACTAATAGAGAAAATATTAACGTTCAACTACAAACAATTGATGCTAAAACACTTCAAGAATGCTTGAAAGAGGGAACCGTTGTTTTAGTTGATGTTAGAGAAGCTGGCGAATATGCTGGAGAAAGAATTAAGGGCGCAACAAGGGTATCACTTTCAAATTTGGACTCGACAAAAATACCTTCATCTGAAGGTAAAAAAATAGTTTTACATTGTCAGAGCGGTAGACGTTCGGCACAAGCAGCACAAAAGTTGTTTGCAGATGGATTTAATCAAGTCACTCATCTTGAAGGTGGACTAAATGCTTGGAAACAAGCAGGATATCCAGTAGAAAAGAGTGAAAATGCGCTTATTAGTATAATGCGTCAGGTACAAATAGTCGCAGGTTCTTTAGTAGTTATAGGTACTTTACTTGGTGCGTTTATTTCCCCTTGGTTTTTAATTCTGAGTGGATTTATTGGCTCAGGATTAGTATTTGCTGGTGTAACTGATACCTGTGCTTTAGGTATGTTGTTGGCAAAGATGCCGTGGAATCAAAGGTAAGAAGCTTTTCTTTATTTAGTTGAAATAAGAAGATAGCTTTGTATCTTCTTATTTTGTTTAGCTCCTAGCAAATACAGTAACTCGATGATAATGAAATTGATAGTTGGAACATTGTTAGCAGTTTGCATTGGTATCACTTTAGGATTGATTGGCGGAGGCGGTTCTATTTTAGCTTTGCCAATACTTAAATACGTCATGGGAGTAGAAACAAAGTCTGCCGTTGCAATGACATTAGTTATTGTTGGTGCAGTTAGTCTCATTGGTGTTATCCCCCATTGGCTACAAGGTAATGTGAATTTCAAAACAGCCTTACTTTTTTCTCCTGCTGCAATGTTAGGAGCATATATGGGTGCTAGAATTGCTTCACTTCCCATAATCGACCCTACAATTCAGCTAATTTGTTTTGCTGTAATGATGTTAGTAGCTGCTTTCTTTATGATTCGTAAAAGTAGCCGTACATCTGACAACAAGCAACAAGATGATTTATTAAACTCAAAACATGACAGTCAATATCGTCTTTTGATGATACCTATAGAAGGTTTGATAGTAGGAATAGTTACTGGTTTTGTTGGTGTTGGTGGTGGATTTATGATTATTCCTGCATTAGTTTTATTAGGTAAAACACCAATGAAAGAAGCGGTGGGTACATCATTATTAATTATTACTTTTAAATCTCTGGCTGGATTTGCTGGTTATTTTGGTCAAGTACCTGTAGATGTAAACATAATGATAATTTTTACAATAGCTGCTAGTTTAGGTACTATCTCTGGTGCATATTTAACTAAATTTGTTAAGCCTAAGCTACTAGAAAAAAGTTTTGGTTACTTTGTGATTGCCGTTGCTGTATACATTTTGGTGCAGAGATAAATTAATTAATAATTGCTGCCTAATTTTCTTAGCCTAAACTGAAGATGAAAGTATTACTTGCTTTGTTAAAAAGCAATTTAGGTTATTTTCACAAAATTATCTATTACTATAACTATATGGTAATATAATTAGTACAATTAACTTGATGCTTATGTCAAAGAATGTTCCTCCAAAGAATTCTCCAGAAGTACTTGCTCCCGTTGCTGAGTATTTTAAGGTACTGTCTGAAACAAGTCGCTTGCAGATTTTAAGTTGTCTGAGAACCGGAGCAATGAACGTGACAGAAATGGGTGAAGCAACGGGTTTGGGACAGGCGAATCTCTCAAAGCATTTAAAAGTTTTAACTCAAGCCGGTTTGGTATCGCGTCAGCAAAAAGGTATTAGCGTTTATTATTCTATCAGCGACCCTGTAATTTTCGATTTATGCGAATTAGTTTGCGATCGCATTGGCGATCAAATACAAAAACGGGCTAAAGAATTTGAACAAATCAAAGCCTTTAGCAGACTCTCCGAATAACTATTTCCTGCCTAGCAGATTGAGAAGAATTTGTAGGGGAATTCCTCCCCCGTTGACTACACATGCACCTTTAAATTATCCTCCCAACGACGCGCACCACTAGCACAACGAATATCTCGCCAAATTTGGGTAGCAGCTAAAGCCCCATCTCCCGCAGCAATTACTACCTGGTTCAATCCAACCTTTAAATCACCAATGGCAAAAACTCGCGGGTGGGAAGTCCGACACATATTATCTGTAACCAAATTACCTCCTTTGAGTTCCAAATTTATCCCTTGCAAATAGGTATTGTGATAACGAGAACCCATAGAAATCAGCCCAGTTTCTAATTCAATTACCGAACCATCTACCAGTTCCACCCCAGTCATTTGGTGCTTTTCTCCCAAGAATTGCTTAATTGGTGTCTCTACTAAGGGATAACCATGTTCTTGCAGTTGTTGACGCATTTCGGGACTGACTGCAAAAGTGCCATGAGTAAACACGGTAATGTAAGGTGTAAACCAGCTCAAATTAAATACCATCTCTTCAATACTGGCTTCACTACCCGTAAAGAAACCACATTTTTTATCTGTCATTTCATAGCCATCACAGACCATACAGACGTGCAAATTATACCCAGCATAATCGTAAACATTCCGCATTTCATCTAATGACAGTAGATGGTCAATAATACCGCTAGCAGCAATCAAATACTTAGAACGAAATACAGCCTCAACGCCATTTACACGCCCTACTTTAACCTTGAGTGCAAAAGTTTCTCCCTCTTCAACAACTTGCTCAACATAGGCATTGAGAAAATCGCCATCAAGGGAAGCATAATGTTCTTTGCCTTTCTGTAACAACACCCGTCCAGGGGTATCTGGAGGTAAACCAAGATAATTGTGTAATTCTTGCATCCAGAAAGAACGTGCTTTTCCTTTGTCAATAATTAAACTGGAAAGATTAAATCTTTGTAAGTAAATACCAGCAGATAATCCCCCAGCACCACCACCGACAATAATCACATCGTAGATTTGGTTAAGACGTTGGTTAAGATTTTTTTTAGAAAGTTCCATTGTTTCTTATTCCTTGAAAGTGAAAAAAACAGGTCATTATACTAATAGTCCAAAGACAAAATACGTCCTTGAGTAAAATTAAACATTGCTTCTTTTTCAGCTATTTGTACTCCCTCTATTAAATCTTCTGGTTGGTGATTGGTAGCTTTTAAACACATGGGACAGACGCATATTAAAACTCCCTTTTGAATCAGTTTCGGTAATAGGATTGCTGTTGATTCAAATTCCCTAAATTCAATTGTTTTGCCATTTTTGAGAGGAACTTCTACCCCTTGAATATCAAAGAAAACTAGGACATCTTTATCCTCAGACATTTTTTCAGCTAAGGTTAATCCCATTAAGACGCGGTGGGGGTCTTCTGTACCTCGACTAATGTGAATAAAGACTCCATCTTTTATTGTAGTTTCCATTTTCTGTCTCCGAATCTAAATAATTTGAGTGTTAATTAAGTGTTTATAGTGTCTGGTTGCAGCATTTCTAAAGGTTTCTTTCTAACTATCCCCGCAATATGAGGACTCACCAGGGGAATAGTCAGCTTGAACTGATAGTAATCAACAGTTTCTAACCCAATTTGTTCGAGAATCGTCCAGGTTTCGCGGTTGAGATGACAGTTATCAAACAAATTTTTCCAAATAGGATTAATCCCATCTTGAACTTTCCGCGTCCAAGTATCAGATGAATCGGCAACGTGTTCGATAAAGACAAAACTACCTCCAGGTTTGAGAACACGTTTAATTTCTTGAAAACTAGTTTCTAAATCTGTAACGGAACAGAGAACGTGGGTGCTAACCACGGTATCGATACTTTCATCCTCTACGGGTAATTTTTCCGCAGAACCCGATTGTAGTTCGATGTTAGTTAGTCCTTGTTGTTGTGCTTCTCGTTCTAGATATGGGTGCATATAGGGATTGGGTTCGATACCAATCCAATGAATATCTTTGGGATAATAAGCAAGACTTGCTCCCGCACCAGGACCAATTTCTAAAACTTGATGCTGTAAATTGCCTAATAATGCCCGTTTTAGTTCTCCTAAACTCTGATACTCAGGGCAATCAATTAGTTTAATTCTATCTGCATCGGCATCATTAGCTTGACCCATGCCCCAAGCAAACAGGCGTTTTTGAATAGTTGATAGGTTCATAATCTATATTTTGGATCTTGAATTGAGACATCTTTCAAACGCTACTTTGTGCTTGTTTTGGGAAACATAACGCAGTTGGGTAAAGGTGTCTCTTAAGTCACTCTCTTGGATAAAATCAAGGAAGCGATCGTACATTTTTACGTTAGCAATTTCTGCTGCTACACCCATTTGACAGGCGATTTCCAAGGTTTCAGGAGCTTCCACCTTTCCCGCAAAAGAATCCTCTGGAACTGTCAAGCCATACCGCTTGAATAACTGACTCAATCGCTCTGCGTGCCGAGTTTCAGCATGAACAATATTACTGAAAGGACGGATCTCGCCAAATTTATCTATTACTGCATTGTAAAAGGCACGGGCATGATACTCATCATTAATCGCCTCAATCATTGCCTGTTGGGTTTTGGCATCTAAACTGGTGTTGGTAGTTGCCACTACCTGAGAAGATAAATTGCTTAGGTCATTGAGAAAACTAGCATCGGTCAAAGCACCAAAGATAATCCCTGCAATCATAAAGGCAGGAACAGACCAAACTAAATTTTGTTTCAGGGAGAATAATATTTTCCACATGGGTTTAAATAATTTGAGGAAGTTGTGAGCTTATTTTCCCTTGCAAGTAGGAAGTAATTGTCGCCACTCCATCATCCCACCGCTAATATTGAAGACTCTAGTAAAACCAGCTTTGAGCAAATACTCAGCTGCGATGGGGCTGCGGTGTGATGTTAAACAAATTACAGCCACAGATTCATCTTTGGATAAATCTTGAAACCATTGGGGATACATCCATCGTTGTAAACCCGGTATCATTCCCATGATTAGACGAGGTAAACTCAGGTTTCTCGCTGCCGGTGCATGAAATATCCCATACTCAAATTTGCTACGTACATCTATCAGTAAAAGAGGTTCGGGTAAGTTGGCAAACTCAGAAGGAGAAATATTAATCACAAATGGTTGAATAGAAGATGTAGATGCCATATCAGTTGTTTTTGATTCATTCTGCAAAATTTTCAATTAGCTTTCTTAATGTAGAGTTATACAAATAGAAGCATTAACAATCAACTAGCTTGCTGATAATTGCTTATATAGCTTTCGATAAACTGCTTCAACTGGGGATGAGCATCAAAATTCAATCCCAGTTGTTTACCAGTTTCTAAAGCATGTGCTGCTGTCATGCCTTCACGCCTAGCAACATAAATCAACCCAATTAAACCAGCCCGCATCCCGCTTTTACAATGAATTAAAGTTGGTTTTGCCAGCCCGTCTATGTGCTGCATTAATTGGTTAGTCAGTTGATGATTGATTTTCGTGGGATGTACAGGAGTATGAACATATTGCAGTCCTGCGACTTCAGCGTGCTGTTGTTCATCTGCAAGGAAACCTTCTTCATCAGCAGAACGCAGATTTAACACCGATTTAAATCCCGTATTAGCCCATAGATGTAACTCCTCTGGGGTTAACTGACCTTTTACTCCTAATTCTTCGTTAATCTTAATCATATTTTCCATTTTTTCTCCTTTATATTTATTACTGTTCAATTTCAAAGTCATATGACTTGGGTTAAAACATCATAAACCCTTGCGAAAAGGCAATCTGTAATTATTTAGCTTGCTTGCACGTAGCAGCATTGAGAATTCCCTATTCCGCCGCACTGTACTAGTTACTACTAAACCCACCAGGGTTTTTCCCCAGTCCGGGGGTCAATTTCCGTCCAAGGAGAAATACGGATATATCCCCCTTCTACCTTCACGCCAACCAATTTCAAGGGAAGAGGTGCAGGACCGCGTACAACTCTCCCATCAGCATCATAGCGAGAACCATGACAGGGACATTGAAATTGATTGTCGTTCGGATTCCAAGGAAAAGTACAACCCAAATGAGTGCAATTATCAGTAATTCCCCAAGGATGCAAAGTCTCATCTGACTGTACTGTCAGGTAAGTTGGTTCTGCTGCTAAACCCGCAACTAAGGCACGAGTTCCAGGGGGTTCAGCCAAAATCTGGCTAGCCGGAATCAGATTTCCGTTAATATCCTTAGCAAGGATAGAACCACCTTCACCCGCTTCTGTGGGGGGAACAAAGAATTTAGCCACGGGATACAACAGCGTACTAGCTGTAGTGACGACAACTGCACCTGTGAGGAAGTTGAGCAATTGTCGTCTTGACATTGACGGACTTTCTAAAGGAAGACTTTCTGACATGAATTTACGCCTCCAAATATTGATATAGGTGTTAAGTGCCTTATTGAATGTTTTGATTCAGTTAACATTTTTGATATCTTTATCATATTACTAACTAGTAATATAGTCAATCGTTCTAGAAAAATAAATTAAAGTTAACTTGTATTGCATTAAAGATATAATTATATTACTATCTGGTTAGATGGTATAAGAGAAAGTCTTAAAAAGGGCGTGGGTATAGAACACAGTTTGATGGTGGCAATTTTCCTTGTTCCTGCGCCCATTTTTAGTAATCGGAGTAATCAGCATGGTTCACGTTGTCATAGTGGGTGCAGGAATAGGGGGTTTACCAACAGCTTACGAACTGAGGCGTTTGTTGCCGAAATCCCATCGCATCACGCTGATTTCTGATAGCTCCAAATTTACCTTTATTCCTTCCCTACCTTGGGTAGCCTTTGATTTAACCCCCCTAGAAAATATTCAACTAGATATTAAAAATCTGCTTTTAGGACGAGGTATCGATTGGATAGAAGGAAAAGTGACAGCCCTCGATCCTGATGCACAAATCCTTGATGTTGCAGGAAAAACCCTTAATTACGATTACGTTGTTATTGCCACGGGAGCATCTTTAGCGCTGGATGCAGTAACGGGTTTGGGACCAGAGAAAGGTTATACCCAATCTGTATGTAATCCCCATCATGCTGTATTGGCACGGGAAGCATGGCGAAAGTTCCTAGATAATCCGGGACCTATAGTGGTGGGAGCAGTACCGAAAGCAAGTTGTTTTGGTCCTCTGTATGAGTTTGCTTTGCTGGCAGATTATGTGCTGCGAAGACGGGGTTTGCGTCATAAAGTACCGATTACTGTAGTTACACCAGAACCCTATGCTGGTCATTTAGGCATTGGGGGGATGGCAAACTCAGGGGAATTGGTGGCTCAAATGCTACAGCAGCGAAATATTGAATTGATTGAAGGCGCGGAAATAACTGAGATTCATCCCCAAAATATTACCTTGGTAGATGGTCGTAATTTACCCTTTAAATACTCAATGGTACTGCCATCTTTTCGGGGTGCGACATTTTTGCAGTCAACAACAGGATTGACTGATGAGAAAGGGTTTGTGCCGATTTTACCCACATATCAACATCCAGATTTTCCTTCAATTTACAGCTTGGGTGTGGTGGTGCAGTTAACTCCACCGGAAAAGACACCCATACCTATTGGTGTACCGAAAACTGGGCAAATGGCAGAAGTGATGGGAATGGCTGTGGCTCATAATATTGCTAGGGAATTGGGAGTAATAAAAACAGCACCAGTAACACCCACATTGGAAGCAATTTGTATGGCAGATTTTGGCGATACGGGTATTATTTTTGTTTCTGCTCCTGTATTACCTGATTCTGTAACAGGAAAACGGCGTATTTCTGTAGCTAAACGGGGACGTTGGGTAAGTTGGATTAAGATAGCGTTTGAGAAATTTTTCTTAACTAAAATGCGGTTGGGGATAGCTGTACCTTGGTTTGAGCGTTGGGGTTTAAGGATTTTGGGTTTATCTTTGGTGGAACCGATAGCAGAGTTAGAAGTAGTTCAAGTTAATTCACAGTTAGCGACAATGACTGATAAGAATTAAATAATTTCTTCGCATCATTTTTATAATTTTCGGGGAAGAGAACCATGTTTAAAATATTGCCTAGAGCTATCATTGTAGTGTTAATTTTTGCAGTATTTTTAATTTACAAGCCATCTATTGCCAAGGCTGAAATTGAACCGGCACAATTAGCTGCTTCAGTGCAAGAAATTGAATTTTTAGATGAGATGCGTTCTGGTTTGGCTTCTACTTTAGAAACTCAAAAACAAGAACCGACAATACAGACTTTTAAAGAAGTTTGTAAACCAGTGGGGATGAGAGCGAAACAACTGAGTCAAGAAAATGGCTGGCAAGTCAAACAAATTGCCAAAAAATACCGCAATCCGGCTCATGCTCCCGATAATTTGCATTCCCAAATGGCACTAGCTAAGTTTGAGCAAAATCCCGAATTAATTGGCTTTTGGGAACAAGAAAAATTCAACGGACAAGATGGTATTCGCTATTATCGCCGTATCAATGTTGAGGCAAGTTGTCTTGCTTGTCATGGTAGAAAAAATGCTCGTCCTCAGTTTGTCCAAGATAAATATCCTCAAGACCTTGCTTTTGATTTTAATGTCGGAGATTTACGGGGAATGTATGCAGTTTTTATTCCTGATGGATTGAAACAAGCTTTAGAGAATAGTCAACGACCCCCGGGAGCTTCCAGCTTTTAGTTGAAAGCTCTTCCGTTGACCAGTCTTAGGAAACAGTTCCATTAGCTGTTACTACGTTCGGATGGATCGCTCAAGTACTCACCCTGCGGGTTCGCTAGCCCCCTGATCTGAGACTTCTTGATTAAAAGGCTTAAGGGGTTAAGCCGGTGTTTTGAAGATGCGCGACCAACTGAACTTTGATGAAGCAAACATTACTTTTAGAGGCATTTAGTTATGCAACCCAACAAACCTTCGCAAGTATTTTTACTAGATACGAATAGAAAAGCGCTCAACCCGATCACTCCACGACAAGCCCGAAAGCTATTGGAAAAAGGAAAAGCTGCGGTGTTGCGGCGCTACCCTTTTACCTTGATACTCAAACGGGAAATAGAAGACCCACAAATATTTCCGCTTACTTTGAAAATCGATCCCGGCAGCAAGTTCACCGGATTGGCTTTGTTATCAGGCGATGTAGTTATATGGGTTGCTCAAATAGAACATAGAGGACAAGTTATAAAAGATTCTATAGAGTCTCGCTCGCAGAGTCGTAGAAGTCGTAGAAGTCGCAAAACACCCTATAGAGCGGCTAGATACAACAACCGTCGTAGAAAAGAAGGCTGGTTGCCTCCATCTCTTATGCACCGAGTACAAACAACCGAAACTTGGGTCAAGCGCTTGATGCGGTTTTGTCCGGTAGTAGAAATATGGATCGAGCAAGTCAAGTTTGATTTGCAGTTGATGCAAAACTCTGAGATTAGCGGCGTGCAGTACCAGCAGGGTGAGCTTCAGGGATACAATGTTCGAGAGTATCTCTTAGAAAAGTGGGGGCGAGAATGTGCTTATTGCGGGAAGAAAAATGTACCGCTGCAAGTAGAGCATATTGTTCCAAAAGCTCGCGGAGGGAGCGACAGGGTTAGCAACTTGACTTTAGCTTGCGAATGTTGCAATCAGAAAAAAGGCAGCAAGCCAGTAGAAGAGTTTTTGAAGAAAAAGCCAGAAGTTTTGAAAAAAATCAAAGCCGCTGCAAAACAACCTCTCAAAGACGCGGCGGCAGTCAATTCTACTCGCAAGAAATTAGTAGAGGTTTCGTCGAACTTACTTCCGACGACGACAGGTACGGGGGCGCAAACAAAGTACAACCGTTGCAGACTGGAATTGCCGAAAGACCACCATATCGATGCTGCTTGCGTCGGAGACGTAGAAAATTTGATTTTCTATGCGACGCAACCTCTCATGATCAAATGCACGGGTCACGGAAACAGGCAATATCAAAATGTTGACAAGTTTGGCTTCCCGAAAGGCAAAGCAAAGGATAAAAATCTCGCGGTGAAGGGCTTCCGGACGGGAGATATCGTCAAGGCTGTCGTAGAAAAAGGAAAGTATGTAGGTACTTATGTAGGTCGAATAGCCGTCAGAGCGAGAGGAAGTTTTATGCTGAAAACAAAACAGTATGAAAAGCGTATTGATGTTAGCTCAAAATATTGTCAAAAACTCCACTCCGTCGATGGGTACTCATATGGTTATTGATGGCGTTAGCGGAGCGTGACCGCAAGGTCATATAAATTCGCCGTGCGTGTTCCTCTGCGCTCTAAAGAGACGCAGCATCCCACGACAAGATTTTTCGGTGGAAATTAATTTATTACTGATGTTAATTGCCAATAAAAGTATCAAACAATAAGGTAACATCTAATGTGGTGCAAAATTCGACAATTTTTCTCGTGGTTATCGTTATTGGGAGCCACTCTTCTATTCATTTTGCTAGGATTAGGAATTTTTAATCCTCCACCTGCTGTAGCTACAATCAGCACCATTGAAGAAGCCCCAGGTCAAATGCTTTATCAATCGAGACATAAGTTAAGAGATGAGCGGGGAAATGCTTGGCAGGTGGTGTTGTTTAAACGGATGAAAGCAGATGATTCTCTTAGTATTAATTTACGTTTAGTCGCTTTTCCTGGTACTGCTGATTTTGCCCATCCAAAACCTTTAAAAATTAACACAACAACGGGTAAAAATTTCAATGCAAAGGATATATTTGCACAGCAAGCACCATCTGCGAATGTTGGTCAATATGATATCAAAAATATCTTAAATAAGTTACCAACATCAACATCAATTAATCTTTCTTTAGCGATGAAAGATAATCAAATTGTAGACTTAAAAATTCCTCCAGAAGTTTTGTTGGAATGGCAAACAATTGTTCATAATGAGTAATGTGATTTTCTTGCATACCAAGAGGTTTGATCAATTATGTGGAATGAGCGATATAGCCAAACTGAATATGCCTTCGGCAAAAATCCCAACGAATTTCTAGTAGAAGTTATTCAACATATTCCCAAAGACCTTGTGCTTTGTTTAGCCGAAGGGGAAGGCAGAAATGCTGTTTATCTAGCACAGCAAGGGTGCCGAGTGACGGCTGTTGATGCATCTCCTGTTGGCTTAAAGAAAGCCCAGAAATTGGCAGCAGAGCGTTCTGTAGAGATAGAAACCATCGTAGCAGATTTGGCTGATTTTATAATTCAACCGAATTCCTGGGATGCGATTATTTCTATTTTCTGTCACTTACCACCGAACCTGCGTGCTAATATCCATCGACAAGTGGTTTCTGGATTGCGTTCCGGTGGTGTATTTGTGCTGGAGGCTTATACACCCCGTCAACTAGAATTCAAAACAGGAGGTCCACCCAATGCCGATTTGATGATGGAACTGACAACCCTCCAGGAAGAACTTGATGGGTTAGAGTTTAAACACGCTACAGAAGTTGAGCGGGAAATTCAAGAAGGACTGTTTCATCAGGGACATAGTGCTGTCGTGCAATTACTGGCTGTGAAACCATAATTAGCACTGTAAGGATGGTAGAACGTAATTTTCGAGTTTAGGAACCGTGTATCAATAAGTCATACAAATCTTATCTAGAATAGTTCTTCAATATAGCTTTTAGGTAAAATTTTGATTTCCTCACAAGTTCCTCAACATATTTTTTTAGATTAAGAATGCAGGAAAGCCAAAAGTTATCCAATAAACACCTAATGCTGTGTTTAGAGTAAGCGGATTACAAATAATAGCCCGCAAATATCAATTCATTATAGTATTCCTACTGTATTTTGTTGTTATTTAACGGCTTCACTCATTACTATCAAGAAATAATTACTCATGAAAATCGGTCATTTTTTAACTGTAAATCTACTAGTATTTTGTGTATTTATTTATGCATTTTCGGGTCTTGGCTATGACTCGTCAGCCTTAGCATCCCCCATCCCAATAGTATCTAATTCAGAGGTTAATAACATGAAAACAGCAGTGGATGATTATCTTAAATCCATCCCAGGAAACTATTACACCGTCGGAAAAGTGGAAGGGTTAAAACGTTTGCTCAAACAAGATAATATTTTTTTAGTGGATGTGAGAGAGCCTTCTGAGTATGCATCTGGTCATATTGATGACGCTATAAATATTCCCCTGCGGACATTGGCTCAGAACTTAGATAAAATTCCCAAAAAACAACCTGTAGTAGTTTACTGCTCCTCTGGTTATCGTTCTGCAATGGCAGTCATGTCTTTACACTTGCTCGGCTATGACAACGTGCAAGGTTTTCCACCCAGTATGAATGGCTGGAAAGCAGCCAGTCAAGATAATTCATAATACTCCTTACACAGAAATATAGTAATCATGACCAGTCAAGTGCAACTACTACCTCTACAACCCGCAATTGATGGGGAGTTAAAAATTGACGAACAAGCGGTTTTAGAATGTGTCGATTGGCTAAGTTTCCATCGTATTTGGGGACAGTTGAGCCAAGAGGTGATTAATGCGATCGCCAAACGTTTGCAAATTCTCAAAGTAGAAGCAAATACCGAAATTTATCGGCAAGATTTAAAACCAGTAGGTTTGTATCTACTCAAATGGGGTTCGGTGGAGATTTATCGCCAATCCCTTGTAGGTAAAACCCACATCACTTATCGTAATGCAGGTGATGTTTTTGGCTACGTACCATTAGTAGAGCAACAGGTAAATGCTACCTATCGTGCTGGTGCTGTGGCTCTTTCTAAAAGCGAGATTTGGTTTCTGGGACGGGATGATTTTCTTCAACTCCAGGACAATTATCCCCAGATTCAAAGTGCAATCAATAATTTTCTTGCCCAAGACTTAGCTAATTTTGCTCAACGTCTATCTAAAGAACAAGCTAGAATTCAAGGGTTGCAAAGTTATATTCAGCCTGTACCAATTGCCGAGTCAATCATTGGTGAGAGTAAAGCAAGTCAAAAACTGCAACAGCAACTTAAGCAAGTAGTGACTGATTTAAAGCCTATAATTTTACAAGCTCCACATGGTAGTGGTAAAACTTTTATTGCTGGGTTAATTCATGCAAGTTCGGGATTACATAATCGCCCCTTTGCAGAAATTGATCTAGCTCAGTTACCCCGTGATGAAGCGGGTTTAATTAATACAGATAGCATATTTGGGAAACCAGACCAACCGGGTGTAATTGAACTTTTGGAAAGAGGTACATTGTTGATTGATAACGTTCAATTATTGCAGAAAACAGAACGCGAACGCCTGATTGATTACCTTAAAACAGGTAAATTAAAAACCAACGTAGAAAATTCACCTCCTCTTTCTTCTTGGGTACGTTTAATCCTCGCTAGTCACAGTAAGATTAGTTTGAATGACGTAGAAGCCCATCAAATCAAGTTATTTTCCCTTCCTCAACGCAAACAGGATATCCCAGATTTTGCTACCTATTTTTTAAAGAAATTTTGTCGGCAACGAGGACGAAGTATTTTAGAACTCAATCAAGCCGATATCCGTCGCTTGATAAGTTACGATTACCCAGCAAATTTGGTAGAACTCGAAGGGATTATCAAACGCGCTGTCGCCATGACACCCACCGAACAGTCAGTAATTCCAGAGCAAGTATTATGGTCGGTGGAATCGAAAAAAAATGCCTTTCGTGTAGATTTACTCAATCAAATACCCTGGTTACGCCGGTTTCTCTTGAGTAAATGGTGGCCCGAACGCTTCTGGATACTGATGATGGTGATTTTTATCCCTGTGACTATTATGGGCTATATTGGACCCCAAACCAGGGATACCAGCATAACTCTAAATTTCTTTTGGGCATGGTGGTGGCCCTTTTACCTGTTATTATTTCCGATTGCAGGTCGCCTATGGTGTGCTGTCTGTCCGTTTATGATTACCGGGGAATGGTTGCGAAAGATATCCTTGTGGATTTTCCCTCGAAAATTATTACCTTGGCCGACAAAATGGTTAAACAAATGGGGTGCTTGGTTACTTTGGGCTGGTTTTGTCGCCATTTACCTATGGGAAAAACTCTGGGATTTACCCCATACCCCTTATCTTTCCGCCTCGTTATTACTAATTATCGCTGCTGGAGCAGTAATTGGTAGCATAATTTATGAGCGTCGTCTGTGGTGTCGCTATCTTTGTCCCATCGGGGGTATGAATGGGATGTTTGCCAAACTATCGATGGTGGAATTGCGTTCAACTCAGCAAGTGTGTGGCAGTCAATGCAGTGTATTTGCTTGCTACAAAGGTAGTGATGCTAACCCAGTAAACTTTGCCGATGCTCTTTCTACAGAAGGACAAGCTACATCAGGATGTCCCCTTTACTCCCATCCCGCTCAATTAAAAGATAATCGGGATTGTGTTTTATGCATGACTTGTTTAAAAGCTTGCCCCAATCGTTCTGTACAGCTTAATTTGCGTTTTCCTGCCACTGATTTATTAGAAAATCATCAAGGTTTCTGGGCAGAAGTTGCTTTAATGTTGCTGCTTTTCGGTGGAGTGTTTATGCACTATTCCCACCGAATTTTAACTTGGTTTGGGTTTGGGGATATTCTCCTTGATTCTGAACATTTACTAACTGCTATACCCGTGGTGACAATATTATTAAGTATTCCTTTTATTGCTACTTATTTTACTCACCAAATTGCCCGAATTATTGACAATAAAATGCCAGATTATCTCACTGTAATCTACGCTTACTTGCCCATGACTCTGGGGGCAAATTTAGCTTACTATATCCCCTCGGCGATTACAGAAGCAGGAAAAATTCTCCCGGTATTTGCTCGTAGCTTTGGATATAGTGGTGCAGGTTTACCTACCTTGACTTGGAGTATGGATGTAGCAGCTTTCCTTCAAGGCGTAACTCTGCTATCTATACTCATTTTCAGCATTTATCCTTTAGTCAAAATTACCAAACGTCCACTACTAAGTAACTTACCTCATATATTTTTAATGATAGGGTTCATTGTCGTATTTTTTCAAGTTATGTTTTAGAAATTGCAGAGTAAAAATTTTCCAAAATCTGATTGATTTCTATTGCATATTAATTACAAGAAACTTCAGCTTGCTGAAATTTATTTGTAGCTTGTTCGCAGGAAAAGTACTGTCATTAAATATCAAAAATAACTATTTCAACTAATAAAAACCATGCCCATTTATAACAATATTACCGAAATCATTGGTCGTACCCCCTTGGTAAAACTACAAAATTTACCCAAAAATGCAAACTGCGTTGCTAATATCGCCCTAAAATTGGAAGGGATGAATCCGGCAAAATCAGTAAAAGACCGCATTGCTATCAGTATGATTATTGAGGCAGAAGCGGCTGGTTTAATACAGCCAGGAGTTTCCACAATTATTGAGGCAACTTCTGGTAATACTGGTATCGGTTTAGCAATGGTTTGTGCTGCTAAAGGATATCGTTTAATCCTGACAATGCCAGAAAATATGAGCCGAGAACGTCAGCAAATTATTCAAGCTTATGGTGCTGAAGTTGTCACCACTCCCGAAGCAGAAGACATGGCTGGTGCCATATCCCGCGCTAATGAACTGCTAGCCAGTATCCCTAATACCTTTTCTCCCCAGCAATTCAGCAATCCTGCTAACCCCAAAATTCACTACCAAACCACAGGACCAGAAATTTGGCAGGATACAGAGGGAAAGATTGCTGTACTTGTGGTTGGTGTCGGAACTGGGGGAACTCTAACAGGTGCTGGACGCTACCTCAAACAAAAAAATCCCCAAATAAGAATTGTCGCGGTTGAACCTGCCACTAGTGCTGTCCTAAATCATCAGTCCCCCGGATTACACAATATCCAAGGTATTGGTGCAGGCTTTATTCCAGATGTGCTGCGGGTCGATTTAATTGATGAAATTGTCACTGTTGCTGATGAACAAGCTTATGAACTAGGTCGTCAACTGGCGCGACAGGAAGGCATTATTAGTGGTATTTCTACAGGAGCAGTTTTGTATGCAGCATTACAAGTAGGAGCCATACCAGAATATCAAGGTAAATTGATTGTGGCTGTTCAAGCAAGTTCTGGAGAGCGATATCTCAGTACTCCGATGTGGAATCAATAAAGAGGGAGTGAGGGAAATTATTCTAAATTTTTACGGATAAATCTACAAAAACTATTTCGTCACAAAATCTATAATATCTACTAGTAATAGACTATAGATATTGACACAAAATCAAAAATATATTCTATAATAAAAGTGTAAGAAATAAACGAGGTCATGAAAATGAAAACGAATATGAATATGGGTAGAGGTGGATGCCGGAGAAATGCCGGGAGAAAAGCTGGCTGGAGGCACGGTGAAACCAAAACCATCCGGGTTCCCGTAGCACTGAGAGAGGAACTGTTGGAGATTGGTAAACAGTTAGACCAAGGAGAATATATGTGTCGAGCAACTTATTCGCAGCTGAATGCAATTTTAAATGAATGGCAAACCAAATGTGACGCTGAATCTGTTGAGTCTGGAGAATGGCAAAAAGTACGACAATTGATAGGAGAGATTCAACAACTCTTATCCACACAAGAGACTCAAATTGATGATTCCCCCTCAGAAGAAGCTTTTGGTCATCGTCACAAAAGACGTAGAGGTCGTCGTTTTGGACAGTTTAGTAGAGGTGGGGACTTTGAAAGAGATTTTCACCCAGATAATGGGATAAAGGAGGGAATTAATCGTGAAATGGAAATATGAATTAGCCAAGAGTGTGACTCAAAATAGTGAGGACGGGTTATCGCTGTCTCTTTCCTAGTGGAATAATAGGATTAGTCCTTGGCAGTGTAGGTGCTTTTTTACTTGCACCAGTTGTGGTTCCGGTAGTGAAGAAAGTTGGTAAATCCATTGCTAAGGGAACCATCAAAGCAGGTATAGTTGTGTATGAAGGTGGTAAAGAATTGGCATCTGAAGCTAAAGCCGAATTAGCAGCAGCAAAAATATAAGCCGCGATATTTTGAAATCAACCACCGCTATCAGAAATACTACTCTTGCTCATTTTCCAAATCTGGGAACTGCTGTTTATGAATACAGGTTGGCAAATTCAGGATAAAATCTTAGAGTTACACTCCCGATGGGTGACAGTAATTGGCGAACATCTCCAAGATGATAAGGGACAAATCCTCGAATATTGGCGAGTAGAAAAAGCAGACTCGGTAATTATTTTACCAATTCAAAACCAGCAATTAATTTTACCACCCCCAAGCTATCGTCCGGGAGTGCAAGAAAAAACCCTCGATTTTCCCGGTGGAAGAGTTCCAGAAGCAGAGAAACCTATTACAATGGTGCCGAAAATTCTTCAGCGAGAATTGGGAATTACAGCAGATACAATTTCCCAACTGACACCTTTAAATACCCAGGGCTGGACTATAAATAGTTCCTTCTCTAATCAGAAACTGTTTGGATTTGTTGTTGAATTACAATCCACCGTGCAGATACCATCAAATTTTATCGGAGCGATGTATCCAATTAATCATGATGGTATCGCATCGTTACTTAATTCATTGACCTGTTTGCAATGTCGAGCTGTGTTGTTGGAGTGGTGGACAAAAATCAAGTCTATTTAGGTTTGGTGACAGAAGATTGGACGGTATGGAAAATCTTGCAATATTTGTAGGTGAGTTTGCGATCGCGCTAACTACTCACCCTCAAAACATCACCTCATGTGGCTGATTCAAGTTGGCGTTAGTTTACTCCCTTCTATCCAACCACTGACTTGCATTACAGCCAAAGTTCTACCCTGAGTTGGTCTAACTGCTCCTATACTTAAAGGAATCCAGTCAATGGAATTTACTGCCACCATTACCAAGGTGTGTCCTTGATTGCTGTAAGAAAGATATCCCCACATCAATACCATTGCAGTACAAGGGGCAATTCCCAACAGAATCGCACCAGCAATGTAGGAATTTGACAGCGCAACTTCGCTACCGCGAATTATCTCGCTTCCCTCAATTATTTATTTTTTAATCAGCATTTTTTATTTCTATTTTTTTCACTTGAGATGTTTCCGCAGTCGGAACAGTAAAACCTTGAACTGTTAGCACCGAACAAGGTGCATGGTGCATTACATAATTACTAACGCTACCTAAAAACAATTCACTTAAACCGCGATGACCTCGACGACCAATTACAATTACATCAGCATCCCAACTACGAGCCATATCGCAAATCCTGCTACTTGGTTCGCCTATATTAAGAGTGAACTCAGTTTTGACACCAGAAGAAGTTGCTGAATCACATAAAGAACGCAGCCAATTATGTTTGTCTTGCTTAAATTTTTCCCAATCGCTCAAATTCTTCTTATGAGCTTCTTGGTGTAATTCTGTATAAAGAATAGTTGGTTGCATAAACAAAGGGTCAAAATATGGCTCATCCAGTGGAGATATAACGTGTAGAAACATCAAACTTCCACCCGTTGCTTTTGCTAAAGATACAGCTTCATCAACAACGTGTTGAGTCATATCAGAATTGTCAATCGAAACCAAAATTTTGTTAAACATAATATTTTCAGTGAACAGTGAACAGTGAACAGTTATCAGTTAGGAGTGAGGAGTGAGGAGTCATAAGTAGTAAATATTAAAAACGTAGTGGGAGCGTCTCGCTCCCTAGAAAAACCATCCTTGTCTCCTCCTCCCACTTCTTTAAAGTGAAGCAATTTCTAAAAGCGTCTTCAACACCGAATCCGGATTAAGACTCATTGAATCAATTCCTTGCTCTACTAAAAAGCGAGCAAATTCGGGATAGTCGCTGGGTGCTTGTCCGCAGATACCGATTTTACGTCCGTTTTGTTTGACGGTGGTTATTGCTTTAGCTATCATCCGCTTGACTGCTTCGTTACGTTCGTCAAACAAATGCGCTACTAATTCCGAATCTCTATCTAAACCAAGGGTTAGCTGAGTTAAATCATTGGAACCGATTGAAAAACCGTCGAAAACTTCGCAAAATTCATCTGCCAGTTGAACGTTAGAAGGTAATTCGCACATTACGTAAACCTGCAAGCCGTTTTCACCTTTGACTAAACCGTTTTTTGCCATCTCTGCTAAAACACGGCTACCTTCTTCGGGAGTGCGACAGAATGGAACCATTAAAATCACGTTGGTTAAACCCATTTCGTCTCGTACTCGTTTCATAGCCCGACATTCTAAAGCAAAACCTTCGCGGTATTTTGGATCGTAATAACGAGAAGCACCACGCCATCCTAACATCGGGTTTTCTTCGTGTGGTTCAAATTGTTTTCCACCCAAAAGATTGGAATATTCGTTACTTTTGAAATCACTCAAACGGACAATTACAGGTTTGGGATAAAATGCTGCGGCTATAGTTCCGATTCCTCTAGCTAATTTATCTACAAAGAATTGCGTTTTATCTTCGTAATTACGAGTTAATTCAAAAATTTTGGATTTCTCAAATTTATCTGTCAACTCATGAAAATAAATTAATGCTAGTGGGTGCGCTTTGATATGGTTAGCAATAATAAATTCCATCCTTGCAAGTCCCACACCCGAGTTAGGTATAGCACTTAAACCAAAAGCTTCTTCGGGATTACCCACATTCATCATTATTTTTGTGGGGATATGGGGCAATTTTTCCAGATGTATTTCTTCTACTTCATAAGGTAGTAAACCCCGGTAAACTTTACCCGTTTCACCTTCAGCACAAGAAACGGTGATATCTTCTCCTGTTGTTAAAGTCGTAGTGGCATTACCGCAACCAACTACTGCCGGAATTCCTAATTCTCTAGCAATAATAGCGCTGTGACAAGTACGACCACCAGAATTAGTTACTATGGCAGCAGCTTTTTTCATGATTGGTTCCCAATCTGGGTCTGTACGGTTTGTTATCAGTACATCACCTTCTTCAAACAGATTGAGATTATTTACATCAAGGATTACTTTGGCTTTACCTTGTCCGATTGCAGAGCCTACACTACGTCCAGTGAGGAGAGGAGTGGGCGAGGGGGAGAGTGGGGGAAGAGGGGAGGAATTATTATCTTTGACGAAATGATAGGTACGCAAAACGTTATTTACCTTCTGCGACTGTACCGTTTCAGGACGAGCTTGGACGATAAATAATTCGTTGGTGATACCGTCTTTTGCCCATTCGATATCCATCGGAGTATAAGTACCGCGCACTTTTGAGTAGTGTTCCTCGATTAAACAAGCCCAATGAGCTAACTTTAAAATTTCTTCGTCGGATAAAGCAAATAAATAGCGATCGCCAACGGGTACGGGAATATTTTTGGTTAATTTTGTCCCTCCCATTTCGTAAACCATCTTGATTTCTTTACTTCCCAGACGTTTTTTTAAAATGGGATAATAACCTTGTTTGAGCGTCGGTTTAAATACCAAATACTCATCGGGATTTACTGCACCTTGCACCACATTTTCACCCAAACCATAGGCTGCTGTAATTAAAGCCGCATCTTTAAAGCCAGTTTCTGTATCGATGGAAAACATCACGCCAGAAGTTGATAAGTCAGAACGTACCATTTTTTGCACGCCGACAGAAAGGGCTACATCAAAATGGTCAAAGCCTTTTATTTGACGGTAAGAAATGGCTCTATCGGTAAAAATCGATGCAAAACACTTATGACAAGCTTGTAAAACATTAGGTAGTCCGTGGACGTTGAGATAAGTTTCTTGCTGTCCTGCAAAACTAGCATCTGGCAAATCTTCAGCAGTAGCACTAGAGCGAACTGCGACATCAGTATCGGTACCGTACTGGTTGCAGAGATTTTGGTAAGCTTGGGCTATAGCTTGCTGCAATTCTTCAGGAAAAGAGGTTTGCAACATTAAAATTCTTGCTTTTCTACCCCGTTCTCGCAGGTTGCTAATATCCTCTACATCTAAATCTGCAAATATTTCTCTAAGTTTCGTTTCCAATCCTGCCGCTTTGATAAAATATCGATAAGCGTCAGCAGTAGTAGCAAATCCGGTAGGAACTTTTACACCCTTGGGTTCAAGCTGACGAATCATTTCACCCAAAGAAGCGTTTTTTCCACCAACTTTAGATATATCAACAATTCCAACTTCATCAAAAGGTAATACTAAAGCTTGTTCAATCGAAAGAGAGCGTTTCGATTTTTGATTAATAACCGTGTTTTGCATCGCTTTTACTTCCATAACTCGATTTGAGCAATACCAGCGTTTCCGTTCTCTTCTCACACAAATATTTTTATAGTTGGTTAATTTGAGGATTTTGTGAGGACGATTTTAAGAGTTATGAGTTAGGAGTTATGAGTTAGGAATTAAGAATGTAGTGGGAGCGTCTCGCTCCCTACTTTAAATAAGGTATTCAATCCATTAATAAAGTATTAAATTAATTATTCTTACCCCTCTCCCCCACTCTCCCCCTCCCTCAATCCTCCTCTCTCCTCACAAGTTCCTCAAATTTAAAATTTATAGTCATTGCAATGGAACACTGAGGATTTAATCATGCATTGCTGTCCCTGCTGTAACGATATACTTTTGTCTTATGTTGGTACAAATGGAAGTTACTGGTTTTGTCGGAGTTGTTGGCAAGCTATGCCAGTATGTACTAGTAAAAAATCGGTTTTATCTACAGAGACGATAGCTGGAGAATTACCAACACAGTTAAATCCAACCAAGAAAAACAATCATCTATTATCTTTCCGAAGAAAACACGTCATAAATTCTTCTGTGCCGCCGTTGGCAAGTTAAAAATATGAATTTCTTTAATTATCTCTTGAAAATGATGAATTTTATATAAGTATTTTATGAACAGCTTTTTTATAAAATCATCATTTATACAATACCTCCCAAAATTATTTAGGAGGTATATAAAATTCCTTTCCAATTACATCAAAGCTGCTTCCATAGTTAATGAATTGGCTTCCTGTGGATGAACCTTTCCTTGAATAGTTAAAACCGAGCAAGGTGCATGGTGTAACACGTAATTGCTAACACTACCCAAGAAAAATTCACTCAATCCGGTACGTCCATGACGACCAATTAAAATCAAATCAACTTTTCTATTGCGAGCAACTTTACAAATCATAAATCCAGGAGAACCAGTAGCTTGAACAATTTCAGCTTTTACACCACAAGCTTGAGCTTCCGAAGCAAAGGATTGTAACAAGTTAATACTTTCTCTTTCTAAAGCTTCTAATTTTTGCATATAGTGATTAATTGTGGTTTCACCATGTATGGTCGGATGATAACCATGTACCGCAATGTATCCAGGTTCGGGATATATTTCAGTGAAAGGAGGAACTACGTGAGTAAGTATTAGTTGAGCATCGGTTACTAAAGCTAAAGATATAGCTTCGCGAAAAACATTTTGATTGGTGTCTCCATCGTCTATGGCAACTAAAATTTTCTTAAACATATTATTTACCTCTTCTATCGCAATATGAAAAAATAAAAAACTATGAAAGATATTTTTTCGTGTTATTTACTTATTCAATTTAAATTTAAATCTAAAATTTGAGGAAGTTGTGAGGATAAATATTTTATATAACTACAAGTATTTGAAACAACAATAGTGTTTTGCTGTAAGTAAATTTTTGTTATAACATTAGACATCGAATAATTAAATAAAAATTATATTTATCTAGTTAAATCACAATAGATTATATAAACGTTTTAAAATAGAATGGTAAAACCTTTCATCACTTATACAAAACAGCAATAATATTAATAATTTCTGATACAAACCTCTATCAAAATTCAACTGCCAAAAACTATGAAAATTTTAATTGTAGAAGATGATGAACTTGTTGCTCAAGCCTTAAGTGCGGTGCTAACTCAACAAAATTATGCAGTTGAAGTCACTTACGATGGAGAAGCAGGTTGGGAATTAGTTCAAGCTTTTGACTACGACTTAATCATTTTAGATATCACCTTACCGAAACTGGACGGTATTAGTCTTTGTAGAAAAATTCGTGCTGGTGGTTGGTTAATTCCTATCATGTTGGTAACGGGATGCAATAGTCCTCACGAAAAAGCAACTGGTTTGGATGCTGGTGCTGATGACTATGTAGTTAAACCTTTTGAGGAAGAAGAATTAGTAGCTCGTGTTAGAGCGTTATTGCGTAGAGGACAAATAAATTTACAGCCGGTATTAGAATGGGGTAATTTGCGACTCGATCCTACTAGTTGCGAAGTCGATTATGATACAAAAAACTTATCTTTAACTCCTAAAGAATATTCATTATTAGAACTATTTTTACGCAACAGCCGCCGTGTATTTAGCTGTGGAATGATTTTAGAGCATTTGTGGTCTTACGAGGATATTCCTTCGGAAGAAGCCGTTCGTACTCATATAAAAGGATTGCGAATGAAGCTCAAAGCTGCGGGTGCCCCTGGTAATTTAATTGAAACTGTATATGGTATTGGTTATAGATTAAAACCCCAGGAAGAGGAGAAAATATTGCAAGGAGATGAGGAAGAAAAATCGAGTTCTCAAGTAACCAAAGCTCAAACTCTAAATGCTGTCGCTGGAGTTTGGGAAAAATATAAAGGAAGAGTCTCTGAGCAAGTAAATGTATTACTTGAAGTCGTACAAGCATTAGACAAAGATGAATTATTAACCAAAGAATTGCATTCTCAAGCAGCAGCAGAGGCACATACATTAGCTGGTTCTTTAGGTACTTTTGGCTTTGCAAATGGTTCTAAAATAGCACGTCAAATCGAAAATTTACTCAAATCAGATAAAGTTTTAGATAAAACTGAAATAGTCCAACTTGGTGCAAAAGTTAAAGCTTTACTTGCAGAAATTAACGTACCGATTTCTGAAGTTGCAACTCCTAGTAATACTTATGAATTAGATGAGCGTCCCGTTCTCTTAATCGTTGATACTTTTAAAAGGATAACCGAAGATTTAGTTAATAAAGCTGCCGATTTAGGATTGCAAACTAAGATTGTTAATAGCATTTCATCTGCAAGACAAAAACTCTATCAAGAACATCCAAACGTAGCAGTAGTTGATGCTGAGATTTTGGATTCAGATGATGGTTTAAATTTATTAGCAGAATTTAAAAATCGTAAGCCTGCAATTCCTGTAATAATTTTAAGTCAAGAAACAGGAAATCATCAGCAAATTATCAACGATAGTGAAAATGTAGTATTACAAAAAGCCGCATCTTCAGAAGAAATTTTAGACACCGCAAAGCAACTAATAAAACAGTCGGAAACAGCACAAACAACAGTCTTGGCTGTAGATGATGACCCTAAAATTTTAGAAGTACTGCAAAAACTACTCAAACATTGGGGAATCACCATTAAAACTTTAGCAGAACCACAAAAATTTTGGGAAACCTTAGAAGAAATACAGCCAGATTTGTTAATTTTAGATGTAGAAATGCCTGGATTTAGCGGGATTGAACTTTGTAATGAAGTTCGCAATAATTCACGCTGGAGCGAACTACCAATATTATTTCTAACAGTTCATAATCAACCTGAAATTGTCAACCAAGTTTATAGCGTTGGTGCGGATGATTTCGTCAGTAAACCAATTGTAGGACCGGAATTAGTCACTCGAATTGTTAACCGTTTGGAAAGAATTAAATCTCAAGAAAGGTTGATAAAACAACGAGAAAAATATAGTAAAAGCGAATCGGAACGCTGGCGAAAAGTCTTCAATGCATCTCCTGAATGCATTAAATTAGTATCTGCCGATGGAACTTTATTAGAAATGAATCCCGCTGGTTTAGCGATAATTGAAGCGGATGAAACTGCAATTGGTAAAAATATTTATTCTGTAGTTTTACCGCAATATCGTCAAGCTTATGAGGATTTAAATAAAAGCGTTTGTCAGGGGAATCAAGGAAATTTAGAATTTGAAATAACTGGTAATCAAGGTAAACACCGTTTTTTAGAAACTCATGGGGTACCTTTACTTAATCCGGAAAACGGTGAATTAGTTCAATTAGCAATAACAAGAGATATTTCAAAACAAAAACAAGCTGAAGTAGAAAAAGAAAGAATTAATCAGTTACTCAAAGCCAAAGTTGAACAGCAAGCAGCTATAGCTAAATTAGGACAGTCGGCTTTAACAAATAAAGATATATTTGCTTTGATGGATGAAACTGTAGCGCTGGTTGCTCAAAGTTTAGATGTAGAATTTTGTCATATTTTGGAAAATTTACCTTCTGGTAATGCGATGCTGCTACGTGCGGGAGTTGGGTGGAATCAAGGATTGGTAAGATTAGCTTTGCTGAATTTCGATCAAAATTTAGTTACAAAAGAACCTTTTATTATTGAAGATTTAAACCAAGAAACTCGATTTCATAGTCCGACTTTATTAAAAGAACACGGAATTATTAGCGGTGCAACCGTGCCAATTTTTGGAATTGACTGTAGTTATGGTGTTTTGGGTGTATATACTTCTGCGAAACGTACTTTTAATCAAGACGACATTTATTTCTTGCAAGCGATAACTAACGTGATTTCTGGCGCTATCGAAAAACATTATACAGAAAATTCTTTACGTAAAAAATCGCAAGAATTAGAAAACAGAGTAGCGGAAAGAACAGCAGAACTAGTCAAAATGAACGAATGCTTACAATTGGAATTAGGAGAGCGTCAGCGAGCGCAAGCACAATTTAAAGGAATTGTAGACATTGCTTGGGATGCAATCATTTGTATTGATAGCAATCAGTGCATTACTTTGTTTAATCAAGGTGCCGAAAAGATTTTTGGTTATTCGGTTGCAGAAGCAGTCGGAAAACCTTTAAATTTACTTTTACCAGAACTTGCGATAGAAACTAACCGTTATCATGTAGAAAATTTTGGTAATTCATCAGCCAAATCTCGAAAAATGGGCGAACGTCGCGAAATTTTAGGTAAGCGTAAAGATGGTAGCGAATTTTCTGCTGAAGCTTCGATTTCAAAGTTAAATTTAGGCAATAAAACGGTTTATACAGTTTATTTACAAGATATAAGCCATCGCAAACAAATAGAGCGGATGAAAAATGAGTTTGTTTCAGTAGTTTCTCACGAACTTCGCACCCCTTTAACTTCGATTCATGGTTCTTTAGGAATGCTAAGTACCGATTTAATACCTATGTGTTCCAAAGATGGCAAACGCTTAGTACAAATTGCTACTGATAGTACAGAACGCTTGGTAAGACTAATCAACGATATTCTCGATATCGAACGCATTGAATCGGGAAAAATCATAATGTCCAAGCAAAGCTGCGATTTAACTGAATTAATAACACAAGCAATTAATTTAGCTCAACCTTTAGCCGATAAAGCGCAAGTCAAATTATTAATAGAAAATTCTTCTTTACAAGTGCTGGTAGATGCTGATAGATTTATTCAAATATTAACAAACTTGCTTAGTAATGCAATTCGATTTTCTGAGCCTGGTGGTACAGTTCGTTTAACAGCAACCGAGCAAAATTCAGAAATATTAATTACAGTTCAAGATAGCGGAAGTGGTATCCCCGAAGACAAATTAGAAATTATTTTCGAGCGTTTTCAACAAGTAGATTCTTCAGATTCGCGAAATCATGAAGGTACTGGTTTAGGTTTAGCTATTTCTCGCAGTATAGTAGAAATGCATGGAGGTAAAATTTGGACTGAAAGTACCGTAGGAGTTGGTAGTACATTTTATTTTACTCTACCAAATAACAGTTAGCAGTTAACAGTTATCATTGAGTATAAGAAAAACGATTAAAAAATAAATATCTATATTAATAATGACAGTAAAAAAGATATTAGTAGTTGATAACGAAGAATATATTCAAGAAGTTACCAAAATTTGTTTGCAAACTACTGCTAAATGGCAAGTTGTGACAGCAAGTTCTGGAACAGAAGGAATTAAAAAAGCCCAAACAGAAAAACCTGATGCAATTCTTTTGGATGTAATGATGCCAGATATGGACGGCATTACCACTTTTAAATATTTACAAGAAAATTCAAGCACAAAACAAATTCCAGTAATTTTACTTACAGCTAAAGTACAAAATGCTGACCGTAATCGCTATGATGATTTAGGAATTAAAGCGGCGATCGCCAAACCTTTCAGCCCCTTAACATTAGCGCAAGAAATTTCCCAAGTTCTCGGCTGGAGCAGTGAACAGTAACCAGTAACCAGTGAACAGTTTTTTATTTATACTCATAACTCCTAACTCATAACTCCTAATTCATCACTCATAACGCCTAACTCCTAACTCCTTCCTTTTCCTCACAAGTTCCTCAAATTATTTTCCTAACTTGAAAGTAGAGCCAATAAAAAAGGCTCGCCGACTAAAGTTTTCATCAGGATTGCAGGGAGATATATATGTCACAGAGAAATTGGCATCCGCTTAAAGAGATAGATACTCTACGTCATCAAATGAATAATTTGTTTGATGAGGTTATGCATGGAAGTACTAAAAAAACTGCTAATAATACTCTGAGTGCTATTCCCAAAATAGAAAATGCAACTTGGAAGCATTTGAAATCAAAGAAACGGATTCCAATCTTATTCTTCAAGCTCAAGTACCTGGAATAGAACCATTAGACTTGGATATTCATGTAACTAAAGATGCTGTTTCTATTTCCGGGGAACATGAAGAACACAAAGTTCATAACGAAAAAGGTATTTACCGCACTGAGTTTGAATACGGACACTTTCAACGCATAATACCTTTACCGATGTGTGTTGAATACAACAATGTGAAAGCCGAAATTCATAACGGTCTTTTAACTTTGAGCTTACCCAAATCTCATACTGAAAAACACGATGTGGTCAAACTTGATTTGACTATGCAAGAAAGAGCGCGCTCCGCAATGGCTAAACAGCGTCAACAAGAAGAACACATTGAAGAAACTATGCATTCTCGGATTGAAAAAGAATTAGAAAATTCCCATGATGCTGCGATTTCAGAATCAGCAAGATTAAGTATGAATAAGCAACTTCAGCACCCAGAACATTTAGAAGAAACAATGAATGCTCGAACCAAAGCCCAAATGAACGCACCTTCGTAATCTACTAGCTAAATAACTTTAAAAGAATATACAGGGTGAATTTCGGGGATGAGGTATCAGGGTAAATCTGAAATTTAATAATTTACTCATTAATAATGTAGGAGAAAAATTATGAAAACCCAAAATACCCGTCCGGTTTATCCAAACTTTTTCATCATTTACATACTGTCATTACTAAGTTTATTTGTAACTGTAGTTTGGTTGAATAGTATAAATGTTAATCAAAATTCTACTTCTACAGAAACAATTACAACTCCCACACCCGAACAAGTCAAAAAATCGCCCATCACCAAAGAAAACAATACAGTTCCAAAACCAACTGTTCCATTTACAATTCCTAAAAGAACTGAAAAATTTACTCCCAAAGACATTACAGTCGCAATAGAGTTACAGCCGAAAGCTTACTTATTGCAAGTTGAAGCTGAAAAAATTAGTTTGATTCCCCAATCAGTTGCAATTGAAAAGGGAGCATCGAAAGAAGCTGCATTAAAACAAGCTTTGAACCAACTTTTTGATACAACTCAAAATAATCAATTTACTTCGACAATTCCAGCAGGAACTAAATTATTGGGTTTACGAATTGACGAAACAGGAATTCATGTAAATCTGTCCGATGAATTTCGCTATGGTGGTGGCTCCACTTCGATGATTTATCGTGTAGCTCAAGTACTTTACACTGCTTCAAGTATTGACGAGTCAGCTAATATTTATCTTTATGTTGAGGGTAAATTATTAGATGAAGAAAACCCTCTTGGTGGTGAAGGATTAATATTAGCAGAACCGCTAACAAGACAAAAGTTTGTTGAAGATTTTTCTATTAACTAAATCAATAAAAAAGGAGAATTCCCGTATGTCTACTGCATCCTTAGCTAAAAGAATGATTAAATCAGTTGTAGAAATTCCCCAAAAGTTGATTAAATTTACAACTAATGGAGTAACCAGAATTTTTAGTCCTAGCGATGACGATTACCCCAAATCAGGAGTACAGCCTTACGAAGGCGATTCAGCCGAAAACAGACACTATTAAACACTGAAAAAAGTTTACTTGAAAGAAGCAATGAGCGGGTTAAGATTATTTTTAGCCCGCTTTATGCAAACAGTTGTCCGTTTTTTTAGAAAATTATAAATAATGGTAAGTGAATCTATCCCAACTTTAATTAAACAAATGCTAAAACCGGATTTTTATCCGCATCCGATTAGCAAAAAAATACAGTTAGTTCAAACTCATATTTCTTATATTTTATTAACTGGTGATTATGCCTACAAAGTCAAAAAACCTGTGAATTTTGGCTTTTTAGATTTTTCTACTCTCAAGAAGCGCTCACATTTTTGTCAAGAAGAATTGCGGTTGAATAAAAGGGGAGCAGCACCACTATATTTGGAAGTTTTGCCTATTACTCAAGATGGCGAACAATATCATCTAGGAGGTACAACAAAGGCTGTAGAATACGCGCTAAAGATGCATCAGTTCCCACAAGAGGGGTTGCTGAGTACTATGCTCGAACAAGGTAAATTAAGTGAGTCCCATATAGAAGAGTTAGGTAAAGTTGTAGCTCGCTATCATTCTCAAACTGAAACGTCGGATTACATCCGTAGTTTTGGTGAAGTTGATAAAGTTAGACGCTCAATTGACGAGAACTATGAAGTAACTAGTAAATATATCCCAAAAGCGCAAACAGAAACTCAGTATAAAGAAACCAAAGCTTATACCGATAACTTTTTTACTCAACATCCAGAATTGTTTATCAATCGCTTCAAAAATGATTGTATTCGTGAGTGTCATGGAGATTTACACTTACACAATATCTGTATGTGGCATTCGCAAATCTTACTGTTTGACTGTATTGAATTTAACGAATCATTCAGATTTGTTGATGTTATGTACGACATCGCTTTTACAGTCATGGATTTGGAAGCTCGTAAAAGAAAAGATTTAGCTAATATTTTCTTAAACACATACTTAGAACAGACAGGAGACTGGGAAGGCTTACAGTTACTACCCCTGTATTTAAGCAGACAAGCTTATGTCAGAGCCAAGGTAAATTCATTTTTGCTTGACGAGTCAGAAGTTTCTGTGGATGTAAAAGAAGAGTCGAGAAAAATTGCTGCTGATTATTATAAACAAGCTTGGAATTATACTAAGCCCCAACAAGGTAAGCTATTTTTAATGTCGGGAGTTTCCGGTTCCGGTAAAAGTACAGTTGCCCGCTATTTATCTCCGAAGTTAGGAGCAATACGAATCCGTTCTGATGCTGTTCGCAAACATTTAGCAGGAATACCTTTATTAGAAAGAGGCAGCGATAAATTATATACGGAAGCAATGTCGTCAAAAACTTACAGCAAACTCCTAGAGTTAGGAATAATGCTGACAACTCAAGGATTTACGGTAATTTTAGATGCTAAATACGACAAACAAAATATCCGCGCTGATGCGATCGCCGCAGCCAAGAAACATCAAATTCCTCTGAAGATTATTTACTGTACTGCACCTGAAGAAATTTTGCGCGATCGCCTAAATCGGCGGAGTGGTGATATTACTGATGCTACCGCTGATCTATTGTCATCACAGTTACAGAATGCAGAACCATTTTCAGATGAAGAAAAAAGTTATTTGAAAATTTTAGACACAACCCAGCCACGAGAGACACAATTAGAAGAAGTGATTCGTTAATAGCTAAAAGCCGAGTCAAAGAATCGGTGATTCCGCTGACAATAGGGACTATTAACCCGCATTCATAAAGCTGCTGGAGCATCTGTTGAAAATATGTTCCGGGCTTTTCTCCTGGATATTGGGGAGCCGACAATAATCCGGGTACATTTTCGAGACAGAAGAATTTGGGTTGGATTCTAGCAACAAGTCGCAAAACTGCCGGGATACAGTCTCGTTCGTCGGCTTTTCCCAAGCGTTTTCCTTCAAGGCTGAAAGGCTGACACGGTGGTGATGCGGTAATTGTGTCGATTTCTCCCTTTTGAATTCCGAGGTCGCGCACCGAGTTGTAGATTGGCACACCGGGGAACCGTTTTTGCAAGATTTCTTTACAAAACGAGTCGATTTCACAGAGTCCGCATAGTTGGACTTTTCCTGTGATAATTCCGGAGAGGGGGAAACCGACTCCAACTCCGCTGCACAAGTCCAACTGTCGGAGTTTTCCTTTTCCCATTTCTCCCATGCCTCCTCGTATTCGATTAATGTGTCATAATCATCCGGTTCTGGCGGTTCAATACTGTCATCCCAAAAAATCAAAGGATTTCCATCTGAGTCAAGTTGACGCGGCATTTCCCCAAAATGCGCCGGATTCCAACGGTCAGAATCAGAAATTTCTTTCATTGCCGTTCTCCTATCTGTATTTGTTATGAAACTTTTGCACCCATTGAAGCTTTTTATTTAGTCGAGCAAGATATATTTTCTCGCCATCGACGTAACTGGTGATATATTTCAATCTCGTGGAAGGCTCGGTTTTCCCATATTAACGTACCTGGAAGCTTTATCTTATATACCCCCGAAGCTATCTCCTTATACTCCTCTATTACACCCTCTTTCTTAGCCTTATTTAATACCCTAATACTATCCGGGGTAATATCAATCACCCTCCGCTTTTGCTCTTTAGAAATCGCATCCCAAGCCTGTTCCTTAACTTCCGGGTATTGGCTAAATATGTTTCTTATGTCTTTCCAATCTCCCTGTATCAAAGCATCGATTCCTTTATCAAGTGGTGTCGGCTCCAACTCTAAATCTGACTCTTGTGGTTCCTCTAAATATTCTTCTTGTAGTTCTTCGACACTTGTATAAAACTTAGACCTAACTGTTTCTTTAATTACTTCCAACTCAGTCCAATGAAAATAATGATTGAAGCCATCAACCTTGACCAAAATGGGAGTGATATTCTCCCCATTTAATCCGATTACCTTACCTTGTTTATATGATTGATTCCCTGTTTTGATTTCTACAGTGGCGGGTATATCAAAGCCTATAGATACCAGAGCATCGTTACGAACATCGGTGTCTACCCATGCCAACTCTTGCTCGAAGCTATGATAAGAAGCAAGATTAGCCCCCCAAGTTTCTCTCCACTGTGGATTATGGTTATAAGCGTAATTAGAAAGATGCTTGAGCGATATCGTATCGTGCCGAAGTATATTCGATATCGCATCCCACCTTTTATCTTGAGGAACTGTTGCTTCCCAACGTTGGCAATTCTCTACTATCAATTGACCACAATTGGTACTGATTCTACCAATTTCATTGACCGAGGTGATTAGTTGCTCTGCTAATTCTTCCCATTTCTGCTCGACTGTTTGAGTTGTGCCGTTTGGTGGGGTTACTTGGCTACCATTAACGTTAACTTCTTGAGTAGTACTTTCGCTCGCATCATCTAAATTACTGTCATCATCTCCAGCTTCATATGGTTGTTCTTCCTCTATAATTTTTTGATATAAGTCGGCGATCGCACTTCTAAGGATGTCTTGAGGGATTAGCCCGAAATTATCCATCAATTTCTGAGTTAATAAACCCGTTTGTTCGTCAAACTCATACATAGGGGGAAATTGCGCGTAGCGCTCCCCTCTACAATTTCTACGCCATATAGAAGGCTTACTTGGTAGTGCTGACTCCCTTTCCTTTTTAAGTAACGCCTGTCTCTCTTTTATCAAATCATCTACGTAAGCACAGGTTAAATCTTCTTCTACTTCGGATAGCTGCTCAATTATTGGCTGATATTTTTCCGAACATAATCTTAGTAGTTTTGTAACAGGTATTTGGAAAAGAGCATGAGGACGATATGCGAAATCTTGAAAATTTTCTGCTAACTTGAGCGCTCGTTTTTCTTCGGTGCTGCCTTTATCCCAACCAAATTTATGAAGTAATTCTCTATATTCCCCTTTGCTATAAGCCCTCTTGTATTCCCACAACAAGAAACTAGTATGAAGGTATTCTGCGGTACTTTTTTCTAGGTGTTTTACAGGGTTCGCATCAACGTTGTGAACCTGGTGATAAGTTGATTCAGTGAGTGATTGCATGATATTATATCGATTCGTTTTTATATTGTTTTGGTCTTCATTCAAGACCAATTTTTATTCATCCGACTAGATCAAATATTAAGCAGCGATATTCTGCTGCTGTTTCTTGCGGTAAGCTGCAAGCGCATATGCCAAAGTATGTTGATGGTATAAAGGCATCTTCGGGAGTTCGATGTCTCCTCCCCATTCGTATATCGTGCGCTTGGAAATTGTTAAAGTCTCTGATAGCAGCGTAAGATATTGTCCCCGAAATTTCGTGGAGCTAACTATTTTCAATCTTTCACTATGTGATAAACCCTTTAACAACATTTCATTGATGAATTGATTTGCTGTTACCCTTGGAGCTACATACTCGGAGCTAGCAATTCTTTTCAATATCTCTGAAGATAGTGCTACTTGGACGTAGCTACAGGTCGTGCGTGCGTGTTGGGGCATATCTTCAAAATTTGGATTATCCCCCCAACCTCTGACCGTTTTTTTCTGGATCCCTAATATTTTGGAAAGTAGATTTACGCATTTTACGGAGTATCCAAAACTAATCTCCTCATCCAAAATTTCTTCTGGAGTAAGCTTATTAAAACCGAAGCAATATCTTAAAAATTGTCTTGGGGCAGGAATTTCAGATGGTAAATGTTTTATACTTTCGTAGTTGTTCATTTTCCTTACAAGTCGAATATTTCGCACAAATAGGATGCATAAAGTACTAAAATTTGGTAAGTCATGTGCAATCGTCTAATATCAATCTTTTTCTAATTTGTGTCATGCAGCTAATATCCAGAAATTATTCATATAATATCTCGCACTTGCCATCAAGTCAAATTCATGCAATTGCACTGCAAATTCTTCGACTGCAATGTTTTCGGACATATTCGCTTAAATTCACCAAATTAATTTTTGTAAAGATATAGTGATGCTACTGCACCAAAAGTATTTAAAGCTAAATTGGGGGTATGGGTAAAAAAGGAAAACTGCCTGTAAAAGGCGTAGGTGAAATTTGGACTGAGAGCAAGTCGGAGAATTTGTCCTTGCGACTTACTCCTACAGGTAAGCGATTGGCGAGGAAACGTGCCGAGCAAGAAGGTCTATCTTTAGCTGAAGTTGTCGAATTATATGGTAGAGGTTCTATTAACGTTGAGCAGGTTGAAGGTGAGAAGAGAATAACTCCTCAATTCGTTATAAATTCACTCAAAACGTTTACTAAAGAACACCTAGCCGAATTTATCAGCATTGCAAGTAAACTATTAGTTGGCAATTATATTGAAATAGAGCATTCCGTGGAATATTCCATAGCGGACCTTGTAAAAAAAGAGGTAGATTCACGTTACAGCAAAGATGTTGCAGCTTTCGCCTCCGATGTGGCGCTACCTATTGAAAGAGTAAACGCTTTATTAAATGGCGAATACCCATCTGACTTAGATTTAATTTCTATCGCTACCTTCTTAACTAAGGATGATGGTAGTACTTATACACTAGAAGAAGTGATTACTATTAGAAAAAGCTTTTTTGGCAACGGTCATACTTCAGGAGAGGAAATGCGTCCATGAGCCATTTAATAGTTACTAAAGCTTTAAAAATAATTGATTCTCACGCAGCTAATTTACTTAGAGCGCAATTACCCGTTGTAGATTCATCTAATAGTAAATTATATTTCGAGGACAATAATGCGATTTTGTGGGTTACAAGCAAAGAATTAGCTGTTTCTCTTAAAAATAATTATATTCATATAGTTCCTCTACTATGTGACTGGGGAATAAAGGAACTGAAAATATTTTGGAATGGTTCTGGTAATAGATATTTTCCTATTTCTTCATTATTAGCATCTACTTCAAAAAGGTTAGCAGTTATGATTGACAATAATTCAACTGTTCTAGAAAACAAATTTAAAAATTCTGCTATCAATTCAAATCAAGAGAATAGTTCTTCTATAGATATAAGCGGTTTTGAATTACCTTCGACTTATTTAAAGAATGCTAGCTACGAAGTAATTCAACAATTTATGCTTGAAATGCGCCGTAGAGGTTATATTGTGACCGCTACTGATATGACAAGCAATACCTGCTTGATGGTAAACGATTTGCAAGCTCCCGACCGTGGTTGTGGATGGAGAGGACGAGATTGGATTGGTTTAAATTTTTTAATGTTATGGCGCGATAGCTTTGACAGTGGTAATTTCAACTATTATCAACAACTTATTAATGTAGTAAGTCGCGATTACTTTATCTCTGATTTTGATTACTTGCTTCGCGCACCTAATGGTGATTTGAGAAGATATTATTCCCACTATTTCTTTGTTGATAATTATTTAGACGTTCCCGCTAGAATTTGTGTAAGTAAACCCGGTAATTGGGAAGTTGTTGAATCTTTTAGCTAACTATATTTATATTCCTTATTCCGCGCTTTAAGTTTCACAAAATTGTTATTACTGTCTTTAGAATTAAATTAAAGTTAATGAATATACTTTATCTCTTGTTTTTAACTGATATTTAAAATTATGTAAGCATAATTTTGAACTTAACACCTGATAAAAATCAAGCGATTATCTATTGTTATACTACACTGTGAATGTGGGTTATATTATTGTGCTGAAAAATTTGGTAATTTAACCAAGAAGACTTGTCTCACAGTTGCATTTAAGAGAAACATGATAATTCAATAGTAACGATATTTTTAAAGCACAACCTTTTTATATCGGCTATTAATAGGTTAGCAATACATAAACTGACTTTATAAATTAAGCGGAAATATTGCTATTTACTGATTTTCAGAAAATTTGAATTTACTGGCTGTTGAACTTGAAACGCTTCTAATTCTATGTCTATATAGATTGTGTAAAGAACAGCGATTTAAGCTTAACTTTAATTTATCTCAAGTTGAATAGAAGCGATAACGCTTGTGAAGAAAAATATACTCTACAAGCACTATCGTCAAATAATCACTGAATCTTTCCTTGTTTCAAGTAGTAATTAAACTCCACGATGGTATGTGATGACAATATTATATATACCCAAAAAAGTCTTGCTCAAAGATATGGAATAACTATTTCGGCTTTGCAACAGTGGTATCCCTATGCCGGGATAGTCAAACCTAAGAAGCGAGGAGGATACTTTGACTTAGACGCGGTTCAAACTGCCGATTTTTTTTACGTTGCCACTAGGATAAGGCGACTAACCCGATACGAATACTTAGAAAGGGTAATTCCTTCTGGTGGTTTAGATGAATTTATGCGACAAACTAACGGACTTAGCCTGTACGATTTTTTGACGAAATATATTTCTGAAGACGAAAAACAAGACCCAATTGTTAAATCTGTTATTAGGAGAATTGAGAGATATGAAACACATCAACAAAATAGCCCAAACTTTACAAACTACACCTGAAATAGTAATTAAGGTATGTAAAAAACTAAGCTTAGTTGTAAATAAAGATAGTACTATCAAGCCGGAAGTAGAGCGACAATTAGTTCAATTAAAAGAAGTAGCTGCTGCTGAAAATATGTCCCTAGAAGAAGCTGCTAACCATTTACTGGAAATGCGCTCAGAACGCTCCAATTCTAATAGCGAACATACATTTGATGAAAACCAATATATCCAACAAAGATTTGGCGTAAACCCCGAAGAATCTGAATCTAATAGCTTCGTTAAAGTGTTGCATTCGGATGTTAAAAGAGGAAAGCAACTGGCAACATTACGACATAAAGTAGTTCTCGAAACTTCTACTTTGATGTTAGAAGATATGTTATTTAACGGTGTCCAAGAACCAACAACAGAATTAGAAGAAGTACAAGGTCGAGTTTACAAGCGTATCGACGATGATTTTTAAGGGCATTGTCAATTGGGGAGAGGAGCCGCATCCGTCGTTGGAAATGCAGCCTCAACAATTGAAATCAGTGTCGAAGACAAAATCCTTGCCCGAGAAGTCATAACCTTGATGATGCCGTCAATAGAATCTTACCTTGGCGAGCAATCCCGACAACTTAGGATTGTAGCGATGCAGGGTATGGGAATTGTATTTTTGGGTAGCTTTTCCGGGATGGTAACGGGATTGGTCTTATCTCCTCCACAGCAGACGAACATACCAAAGGTAATTTACGGTTCTTTATTTGGTGGCTTAGTTGGAATTTCTGTTGCACTTACTTTGATTTTGAAGATAACCAGGGAGTTTAGTATTCATGAGAGCGATTAAAGATTTTTTCATTAATATCGGTGGTGGAATATTGACCGGATGCGGTATTAGCGGATTTATCGGTCACGCAATGGGAGTCGGTGCAGCCCTTGCAATTAATCCTTTGCTATTGCTCATGGGCGCGGTTTTTGGCGGCGCATGGGTGTGTATACTGCGTTCGACTTTTGTAAGTTATTCAAGGGAACCTTTGTACGTGATAGTTGATAACAGTTAATAGCCATGCAGTTACTTCCTAAAAGGGATAAATTTAATTCGAGTAATACGAGTGCGAATGATATACCCAAACTCAAAAAGCGCAGTCGAAAAATCGACATAGTGTTGTGGGTTTGTTGTGCAACGGTTGGATTGGGTTCGGTGTTGGCAGCCGCTGCAATTATCATAGGTAGACGAGGTGAAGTACCATCCACTGTTTCTGCTATTACTCGCGCTAAAGAAATAACAGATTCCCGACGGCGTATTTATATCGAGAAGTTGACTCGCACCGACTTCAATCCCGACGAGTTACAAAACTTCAGTGTTGATGGAAGTGTTACTCTAACGGGTTGGCGGCAACTAGCTGCGGCACAATGGTCGGGAGAAATATTGCAAAATATTAACAACCAGCAGAGTAATGAAAATTCACCCTTCTTTAGGCTGCATCATATAGCAGCATTAGCGATCACAAAACTTGATACGATGGATGCTTTGATTGAAGTAGCAGCCGGAAACAATAGTTTTACCTACAGCTATATCAAGACAGATGGTACTAAAGTTGAGCAAAAGTTAAGTACGGGTGGTGCTGCGGTATTGCTTTTAGGTAAGTTAGAGGCTATTGACTATGCCGAGAATTTACAGAATCGTCCGATAGTGGATTTGAATCAAATGGTAACGCAAATCCAGACGGTACAAGAGCCATACGCTCTATCCCAAGCGAACTATTTGCGGGTTCAGGGCTATAAAGACCCCGTGCGGCAGTTATCAGAAGTACCAATAATACGTCAGAGTATAGCTGAATCATTGCGTAAGAGAAAGCTGAAACTAGAGCAGTTGAAAAAATCCAAACAAGGAGTTGATTAATGTGTATGTCAAATTTATTGGCGCGGGTGTATGCTTTTTGCTCTCATTATTTAACGTATTGGGAGCGGTGCGGCAGATTCCGGTGAAGACTACTTTAGGTAATTCTTCGCGTCCTACTGTCGCTCAGATGAAACCTCCGGGAACTAGCTTGCATTGGTTGTCGGGTGGAGTCTTTTTTGCAGCAAGTATCAGTTTAATTGCCTGGGCTATTTGGGAATATAACTCCAATATCGACCTCGGTGTTGATTCCACTGAGGCTCCTGCACCTGTTGTGCCACCGATGCCCGACACCGATACCCAAATGCCCCAATTTTTAGATGAAGGTGCAATCCAATCACAGCAATTTGAGGGTGTTAAACCCGAATTTCAAAACTTAGTTCCGTTTCGTCGCCCTACTGCCGATGGTAGCGTGCCGATAACCCCCGAACAATTCAAAAATGCTTTAGAAGACGATGTTTGGTCTGATTAAAGAGGTAAATTATGGCAAATAATAGACGTAGAGATTTTGGTGTTGACTATTCTCAACCCGGTCAATTAGCGACACAACAACAATTAGCGCAAATGTTACATAACGCTCAACAACAGCAATATCCGACTCAACAACCAACTACTATTAACGTCGAGCCGACTTCAATACACCGCGAACAAGGTATTAGCGTACATCACGTAAATTCTCAGAATAAACCGGCGGTTAATCGAGTGCCAGAGATTTATGTCCCCGTAACAGATTATTGGAAAGCTCATAGATTCCATCCTCACAACAATTTACGTTACTTTTGGTATATCTTCTATTGGCTCAAAGATGCGATTTCATCCCCCGTAGGTATTGCCATTGTGATGTTGTGGTTGGGCATTGGTGGAATTAATTTCTTGCTAAATGGTAATTATTCTGGTCCTGGTTACGTACAGAATAAATAAATTAAACTAACACCGGAAAATGTACCTAATTTAACTCCGGTTGTCGATTTGGTGGATTGATGTTTGTCCGCATAACCTTTTGGTTGGTGCTATGTTTGTTCGTAGCAGATATAGCCCAACCTGGATACTTAAAGTTTTGGCAACCTAAGATTACCTTGACCAATATCGATATCAGGTTGCCAAGACTAAATAATAAAGAAACTAGTCCAACAGTATCCCCTCCGCAACCTTCTTCTTGCCCCCTGCCTGATAATGACTTAGAAGTAGTTATTCGAGCTAGATTTGGCTGCCACAATGCGACTTCTAATTGATTTTAGTACTACCGAAACGAATAAAAGAGATGCATCAATAGTAAAACCAATTTCTCCTAATTGGAAATATGGTTTTTCTACGTTGGTTCTATGTACGGCGATCGCACTTCCTCAATTTTCTGGATGGGTTGAGTCCCAACTCCCAATTCGATTACTCCAACGACTCGCAAAAACTACGAACAACGTGACCAAATCACAAAGTACAGCTTTTCCCACAATAAAAGGTTCACCTATGACCAGTGGTTTTGGTTGGAGAATTCATCCCCTTACTGGAAAACGTCAATTTCATTCTGGTCTTGATTTTGGTGCTTCCAAAGGTTCTCCAATTTATGCTTTTGAAGCAGGCTTAGTTGAGTTTGCTGGCTCCAAAGGCGGTTATGGAAAAGCCGTCGTTGTCAATCACGGTGCCCGAAAGTCAACCCTTTACGGTCATGCTAATAAACTTTTTGTAACAAAAGGAGAAAGAGTTGCAACAGGACAAATGATTGGGGAGGTGGGAAGTACGGGATTTTCCACCGGACCGCATTTACATTTTGAGGTGAGGCTAAATAATAAGCCAGTAAACCCGCGTCCCTATCTACAGCAACGCCGGAGATAAAAAATGATTCGCCCCTACCACCTCACAATCTTGTCTTTACTAATCCTATCCTCCCCTTTATTTGGATTATCAATCAATCAAGGTTTCAGCTACATAGATAGGAATAATGCTGAAAAACTGTTTGCTAATATTAAAAGTCCCGGCAATCTTGCTATCTGCCGCGCTGAAGGTAATTGTGACAAAAATGGTCAATTTACCTCATTATATTACGGTCACATTGACCCATCAAAAATAGGAGGTAAGCGAGTATTAAACCAAGGTTTTTGTAGCGACTACGGTAAAAGTAAAGCGGGTGATATTAATGGTGCAAATCGCGGCTGTTTGCGTCGAATAAAATCTCGTTTGCCGCGATTAACTAAATTATTTCAAAAGTATAATATTGATATAAATGAACATCCTGCTGCTTATATTAATGCCGTAGATTTATGGAATCAAGCTGCACCTAGAGTTAGCGATAGTTTTCCTCAGATTTATGCAAATAATATATCTTTTGGATTATCTATTGATGATGCTATTCGTCGCTCCCGAATTGATGCATTCAATTTAAGTGCGTCCGGCTTGTTTAATATTTGTAGTAGAGAACTATATTACATGTCAAGGCTTGCTGCTTATCCTCGAAATTCAACGCAATGGAAGCATGGATGTATTGATATTGACCAAAACCGCAGACGATTGGCAATCAATGAAATATTAACTCATCGGGGAGTAATTTAGTAATGGAACTCGATAATTTTATATATAAAGCTATTGTTCATGCTCGTGATGGGGGAATGGGTAAAGATGAAATATTAGAAACAACTATTGCTAATTTACCTGATAGTTTACACGACAATGCGATTGCTATTGTTAATAATTTAGATTTTGATGTTAAGCAACGAGAGCCTTATTTTTCCCATTTGTCGGAATTATTCAACTATATCTTTTATTTAGTAAATCAAAATAAGAAGGATGAAGCAATATTAAATCAATTATCAAATAGCTGCAACTTGGAGCAATTCGAGTTTGTTAAATACGCACTGCGTTATATCAATATCAATCGCATTCCTTCTGCATGGGAACTAGATAACCTACATAGCGAACTTATTGAACTTGATATTGATGGATTAGTTAAAAAGTGTGAGACTATTAAAAACTTTGCCTATAAAGAAGTTGCATATCGGATAATACTGCAACATCTTTACAGGGCATTTTGTGACAACAAACCGATTAAGTGGTTCATTGATATTGCCCGCTCAACTACTGATGAAACGATTATAAAATATTGCGATCGCGCAGCTGTAATGATATCTAAAGCTCAAGGTGTGGAGCCAATTAACGCATTGGAATCAGCGAAAACAGATATTGAACAAACAAGCATATCAACAACTGAGTCCGGAAAGCTGATTATAGATACCCTAGCTGAATTTAAGATAGCAGCAGAATATATTGACGCACAATGCGGTCCCACATTTAACCGCATCAAAATCAAACTTGGTAAAGGAGTTTCATTTAAGAAAATCCAAGATTTTGGTAACGACTTTGTGCAGCAACTTGGAGATACTTTAAATATGGACACTTCACCAATGGTGTCCGTTGTTCCTGGAGGTGCTGCTATTGATGTCCCTCGTAAGGATAGAGAAATTGTTTATTTCAAAGATTACGCTGATTTCTCATCACCTATAGATATACATAATATTGTCATCCCTGGTGGTGTGGGTGTTGACGGGAAATACGTGGATATTCCCCTCTCAGATGAAAACGTGACTCATATCCTTGGTGGAGGAAGAACTCGTGGGGGTAAATCGCAATTCGAGAAAGCAGCAATACTTTATCTGGCACGTCGCTATCCCCCGTCAGTAGTCAAGCTAGCTTTATCCGATGTTAAACGAGTGACTTTTAGCAAATTTTCTAAGTTACCCCATCTAATTGCACCCGTAGCAAAGGATGCAGCTTCGAGTGCAGAATTATTTAGTTTGTTAGTACAGCAAATGGAAGCCCGGTATCGGGAGTTTGAGAAAGTCGGTTGTGAGACGATAGCCGAATTTAACCGCAAGCATTACCCCGAATTGATTATGCCTCGGATAGCAAGTTTTACAGACGAATGTTTTGATTTGCTAACTGATAAAGATTACTGCAATTCTATTGAATTGGACATGATGAAACTTTTAGCAAAAGCTGGGGGTGCGGGGATTGATATAATGCTTTACACTCAACGACCAGATAAAAACGTTATTAATCCCTTAATTAGAAGTAATTTTCCTGCTAAAACTGCATTTGCTACTACTCGTCCGGAAGATAGCTGTATTATTTTGGGTGACGATAATACCTTAGCTGCTAACTTGTTGGGTTATGGAGACTTTTTATATAAAACTTCTACTCAAATTACTCGACTTCAAGCTCTTTATGTTGGCGATGCAGAGGAGCCTGAATACTTTGAGCAGCTATTAGAAGAAGCAATCAATCAAGAAGACAATTTTACTGCTTGGGAGCCAAATTATATTGAAGAGTTTTCTGACAGTGAAATCGGTAGTAAAGCAATTTTAAATAATGGTTTTGCTGTTGAAGTAAATATTGATGAACAGTCAAAGAATTCAATATTAAATTTATACAGTAAAGGTTATGCTATTCACGAAATTATCAAAGCAATATTTAATATTACTCGGCAGGATGGTAAAGATTATAAGAAATATCGTAGTGCTGTAGAAAACTTTTTAGATTGTGGAGGTGATAAATAAAATGATAGAGCAAGATTCTAACAATAATAAATCAGCACTTGATTATGCTATAAAAACATTAAAGTATTATGCAAATACCACAAATTGGGGAATCATATCCAGTTACGGTCACAAAAAATCTAATAGATGGGTAGGAGAAGGGGAAGGAGTAGAACTAGCTTCTATATGCTTTAAGAAAAATAGAATTAATTTTAAGTAATGAATAGGCAATTCTGGTGATCCAAAAAACAAGTTCAATTCTTGCTATTGCCATTGGAAGTTTTTTAAGTACCGAAATCGAATTAATTGCTATTTAAAATACTGCATTTTTAGTAGATAGTAGGTTCAACAAAAAGCTTTCAATATCCTGCGTTGTGCGGGGCTAAGTAATTAGTTTAAACACAATGTATGGAGGTTTATGATGTTACGAAGAAGATTATCAAAGTTAACAAGTGTTTTATCAACAATTAGTGTGGATGACTTTAAGATATTCGTAAAAGAGAAAGACTCGAATGTTGTCCATACTTTTTTACATAATGGCGAACCGTTTTTTGCCCTGAACCCTGCTTGTCCTCCAAAGCTGAAAGACAACTACAATTTATCTACGTTAATTGACTATTTATACAATGACATGGATGAATTGGATTCTTAGCTTGAATTTTTTGATTGAATCTTAAAACCTCCACCTTTAATTTCTAGTTATTAGTGGCGGTACAAAACTACTTAGTACGGGGGATTTTCCCCCGCTACTGGGTAGTAATTGAGAACCGCTACCCAATTGTTATTAATTAAAGGAAATCGCAATGTTTACAACCCAATTTGTTACAACTCCCGAAATTGTTTGTACTATCAACGATTTATTGTTTCCCGTCTTCTTGTTTTGTTTGATATTTGGGTGTTTATGCTATCTAAATTACGATTATGAACAACATCATAAATCTGAGGAAATTGATAGCAAGTCCGATTGCATTGAAGTGACTAAAATGCAATCTGAATCGAAAATAAGTCAAGTAATAAAAGAAGAAGCAATGACAATTGTGGAGAAGGATAAGCAAGCTAAGTTGTTAATTGATTTGGGTATCCGAAACCTACGCTTGTTTTGTAAGCAACAGCAAATTAAAGGTTATTCCACTGCTTATAAAAGAGGAAAGATGAAAGGTTTAGCTGAGTTTTTGCTTAGTCAAGGATACTTTTATTCGGATATTGCAATTGCGTTGAAATAAACGATTTTTAAATTAGCCCCGTAAGACGAAGGATAAATTTAATGCATCAACTATTCAAATTTCCGATTATTCATTGGATTTCAATCAAGATGCCTTCATATTATACTGAATATAAAAAGCTAAGTGCCCAATATTATCGCTATAATGCTTACAGATAGAGCATTTCACCATATTATCTGAAATGATAATGTGGTAATACAACACTCATAAAACCACTATTACTTACCTAGACGATTATGCTCGTGGCAGATAAAAAATTAAATAAAAATCAATACGGCAATTTGCCGTACATCATATTTAATTTTGCATTCATTTTTACACTTCCCTAAGATGCTGTAATAATTCTTCCTAAATATTTGAGTATTTTTAAAACTTCGTTCAAATTATTTCGATACTGCGACCTAGTTGAAAATAAATCAGAAACACCATACTGTTTACCTAAAGCTTTGACAAACAAATGGCTGCTACCATTAGTTATCATTCCGTAAAGAGGTTGTTCTGGCTTTGGATGAGCCGCCATATAAGCTAGTGTCTGAGGAATTGCTAATTCCAAATCAAAGGTCGTCTTCTTTGATTCTATTAGTACAATCCACAATTTACCCTGTAAAACTAAAGCATCAATACGTCCTCGTAAAATTTCTTCGTTATCTCCTAATGCTTCAATTTCCACAGATACTTCGGTTTTAAACCTATAAGGTGACTGATAGAAACCCGCAAGTTCCAGTAACGGTGAAAGCACCACCATTTTAATAGTTTCTTCTAAAAGGCTTCCATCCGAAATTTGATAAAGATAATTTTGTCGAACTTGTTCTAATCTTATTTCTTCTGCTTCACTCAGCAGAGGTAAGTCAGCCATCCATTCGGTAAAAAATTGGCGCTCATCACTAAGTTTTAGACCCAATTTCTCTTCAACTTGACGAAGAGTAGTAATGTTTTCTGCAATAGCTATATTAGTTGTCATATTTGTGTTTCAACTGCTTATTATTTATTGAATTGAAATTTTTTACCGTCTTTGAATAACTTAAAACTCCGGCACAAACAATTCCTTACTTGCTCCAGCATAATGCTCATAAATCATCTTAGGACTAGTCCCAACTAACTTAGCTACATCCTTTGCATCGAGCATCTTGGTTCTTCCATCTGGAGTCGGAATTGGTGTTTCTAAGGCTGCTGTAATAAAAGTATGCCTGGTTTGATAAAGTTTACGATACTCTATGGTGCCACTTAATTCTTGAAGCACAGAACGCCACACTCTATTCGTAAGGTTATGCACATCAATCCATTTACCTTTGGGAGAAGGAAATACTTTAGTCTCACCAGTTGCATTTTCTGCTTTGATTGACTCTAGAAGTGCTGCGAGTTTCTTGTTTGCTGGAAACGAACGTTTTTTCTGAGTCTTCAATCCTTTTTTACATACCAGTCCGTTTTCTGCTTCAACTACCGCTTGCTCAAATCGTACTGTTCTAAAGTCTTCTGAAATATGCTTCCATTGCAAAGCTACAGCTTCAGATGGTCTGCATCCGCTCATGAAAAGGAATTCTATTAACGGAGCATAATGACTGTAAAAATGGTTATCTTTGAAGCTTTGAATTATCTTGTCCCTTTCTTCCAAACTAAAAGGATTAATATCCGAACCATCAGATTGACTCTTAGAAATTTTTATTTCACTTGCCATCCCAAAAAAAGGATTATGACTAATCATCTGAGATTTTTGCGCCCATTGGCAACAAGCTGCTAGTTGAGTTAGTATCCTTTTCGCAGAATTCGCTGTTTTATTAGCAACTAACCAATCACGAATGGCGATCGCATCCTTTAAGGACTTGCTCGGCAACTTTAATTCGATGCAACGAGCGATTTTAGTATAATCCTTTGCCAAAGTGCTTGGGGATAAGCTTGAGCGCTTAAAATCCGTATATTTCTCCCATAACTGCACCAATGTTGGTTGAGACGCAGATGGCGTAGAAGATGGTGTAAATGGTGTAATTTCCTGTGAATCGACTTGTGACTTGTATTTATCTAAATCCTTGGGGTCAAACCGCTCAAACAAAATATCTTTTTCAATTTCCGAAGCTTTCAATTTAGCTAACTTCCGATGATGCGGCGTATCGGGATAGCCAGTAGAAATATAGTATCGCTTGCGAGCGAAGTGAAACCTAAGCTGTAAACGACCATTAGAAAGTATTACCGATACAGAGCCTTTAGAAGCCCTGCCAGTTGGTGTTTTGGAAGCCATGAGTTAAGAAGGTGTAATCTACCTTCTAGTGTACACAAGGATTACACCATCTTTACACCATTTTTTTATCCAAATCGACCTAAAGATATCCAATAATTTGGTTACACCTTCTTTAAGTCGTCCTCCGAAACCCTTACCCTATAAGCAAGAACATCGAATTTTCAGTAATGCCAGGAACGAGACTTGAACTCGTGACACGAGGATTTTCAGTCCTCTGCTCTACCGACTGAGCTATCCCGGCTGGCTTATTTGACCCACGATTAAAGAATATAGCATTGCTTACTTTCTTTTGCAAGAGTTTTGCCAAATAATCTATTTCTATGGATTTAATTCAACATTTTTCCGAAACAAAGACTAATACAAAAATCATAAATTGTTCGATCGCGATACTAACAGACGAAGCAAGGTATGAAGCACCCTCATAAGAATCCCATTCGTGTTGCTTACCCAGCTAATAGTCACTAACATCATGATGAATTGAATTATTAGATTAGCGGCAGCAGAGAAAATAAATTGAAGAGTGTTAACTAAGTATAAATAATCAAGTTTCTAGATTTTTTGTGAAAAAGCTGCTGAATGCTAATATGTTCTTGAAAATTATTTTTAATAAAAATGCTCTCATATAAGTAGAGTTTGGATGCCGAATAAGCGTTTTTAAGCGTAAGGAAGAAGAATGAACAAAGTATTGCAAATTCTGCTAACAAGCCCAATTGCAGCAATGATGGTCGTTGGTAGCGATGCGATCGCTGTAGAGACAGTTGTTAATTTAGAAAATAAGGAAGCTTTTGGGTCTGCAACATTACAGTTAAGAGATGATAGTCTTACTCAAGAGAAGCTAATAGCCCAAGTAACTTCAGTATCTCAGCTATCTGATGTCCAGCCTACTGACTGGGCATTCCAGGCTCTGCAATCTTTGGTGGAACGTTACGGATGTATTGCTGGATATCCCAACCAAACATATCGCGGCAATCGAGCATTAACTAGGTATGAGTTTGCTGCTGGTTTGAATGCTTGTTTAGATAGAGTTAATGAGTTAATCGCTACAGCGACTGCCGATTTAGTTACAAGGGAAGATTTAGCTACACTGCAAAAATTACAACAAGACTTTTCACCCGAACTTGCAACACTGCGTGGAAGAGTAGATGCAATAGAAGCAAGAACTGCTCAAATAGAAGCGAATCAGTTTTCTACAACTTCTAAATTAGAAGGTGAAGTTGTAACGGCAGTCGTTGATACTTTGGAGGGAGATACAAACGAAGACAATACGACTTTCGGAGCAAGAGCGCGGATAAACTTTGTTACTAGTTTCACTGGAAAAGACACTCTATACACTCGTATTCAAACTAATAATATTGTCAGTCCCAATATTGGTACGCCTGAAGGTAATCTTGCTTTTGGTGAAGCCAGTGAAGATGCTAGTACTGATGCTGCCCTTGATGCGTTATGGTACAGTTTTCCTCTCACCGAGAAAACCAATGTTATTGCGATCGCAAATGCAGGTGCGGCGGATGATGTTGTAGATACTGTTAACCAATTTGACGGTGATGGTACAGAAGGTGCGATATCTGCTTTTGGTACTCGTAACCCGATTTATTACAATATGGATGGTTCTGGATTAGGAATTACCCAAGAATTTGGCGATCGCTTATCATTGAGTTTGGCTTATTTAGGAAGTTCCCCTAACGATCCTTCTTCGGATAGCGGTATATTTAATGGTCCCTACGGTGCGCTTGCACAGTTAACCTTTGAGCCAAGCAAACGTTTCAAAATTGGTTTGACCTATATCAATGCTTATAATCAGGAATTAGGTACTGGTAGCAATCGTGCCAATCCTATATCCTTCCTTCGAGGTGAAATTGCCCCTCCTCCTGCCGAACCTGGAGAACCCGAACCTGAAGAGGTAGAGGTGCCATTTTCTAGCAATTCCTATGGTATACAAGCAACGTTAGGTATCAGCAATAATATTGTGTTAGGAGGTTGGGTTGGATATACCAATGCAATTAATTTATCCACTGAAGGAGGTAGAATTGACCGTGGAAGTCTTGATATTTGGAATTGGGCGGTAACTTTAGGTTTTCCGGACTTAGGTAAGAAAGGGAACTTAGCAGGTATTATCGTAGGTATGGAACCAAAAGTAACGGATTCGAGTATCGACGAAATTAGCAAGGACACGGATACTTCCTATCACATCGAAGCGTTTTACCAGTTTAAGGTAAATGACAATATTGCTATAACCCCTGGAGTCATTTGGTTAACTGCACCAGACCACAATGATAATAACAATGATGTTGTAATTGGTGCCCTTAGAACTACCTTTACTTTTTAATCAACTGTATCTAAGAAAGTAAACCGGGTTTATTCCAAATTGCTTGATGTAATGCCAATAAACCCGGCTTCTCGATTTTTATACGCCATAAATTAATTTATAGTATAATAGTAAATATACGTAATATACATTAACTATTACGAACAATAAGTTGTAAGTTGATTGATTTCACAGCTATCTACCATTATGGCTAGATTGCCATAGCACCTTAGAGGAATGCTTCTCACGCACTATAGATTTTGGATGATTTTATACAAAAAAACCAGCTTCCCACAGCTGGTCTATCATACTTTTTGTTAGCGTTGTCTTCTTTGCAAAATCAAACCCAAATTTTCGCGTTCCCAAAACGGCTCGGGTAATGTTTCTTTACAGTATTGTAACAGGCAGTACAGAATTTTCCTGAAAATTTACCAAAAAAAGATATTTGTAGAGATATTCTGCCTCTATCTTTAAGAAGAATTGATTAGAACTAGCGAAAGAGAGAAGGGGAAGAGGGGGGAGAAAGTGAAAAAAAATTCTTAATTATTAACTGCTAACTCTTAACCCCTAACTTTTGAGAGATTGTGGTTTTCCCCAAAGTATGGTTTCTTGCTTGTAAATAGCAATTCCTGGTTTGGCTCCTTTTGGTTTATAAACGTGCTTTGGTTCGGTGTAAATGACTGGTACCTGTTCGCTTTGACGAGCGCGGCTATAGTATGCTGCAAGATTTGCGGTAAACTGTAAATCATTCTCTTCGGCTATAGCTCCAGGCTCAAGTCTTAGTAGTACGTGACTTCCAGGAATTTCTTGAGCGTGAAACCATAAGTCATAATTTCGGGCAACACGAAAAGTTAATTGGTCATTTTGGCGGTTGTTACGTCCAATCAATACTTCAAAACCGCTTGGTGTTTGATGACGATGAAAGTTTGTAGTCGCTTCGTTAGAACTACGTCTGCGGTATTCCGAGTCTTCCAAATATTTTTGGGCAATCAATTCTTCGCGGATTTCTTCCAAAGCCTGTAAATCTTCATCTGTTTGGTAGTTGTCAATTTGAGAAATTGCAGCTTCTACTTGTTCTAAATATTCAATTTCGGCATTCACTTCTGCAAGTAAAGGTTCTACCGCAGTACGAGCGCGTTTGAGTTTTTGATGCTGTTTATAAAGATATTGAGCATTTTGTACTGCGTTTTTATCTGGTTGTAGTTTTATTTTTACTGGTTCGTTTGTCTCGAAATCAGCTAAAGTAATTTCTTCCATCCCCGGTTGCCATTCTTGCAGATAAGCCATCAGTAAATCGGCTTTAGTACGATATTCGTCTGCTTGAGATGACTGTTGCAAGCGTTTATCAAAGGTTTGGGCTTTAGAGCCTAATTTCTGCAAAATATTGCTTAGTTTTTGAGTAAGCTGATGCCGTAGCTGAGAAAATATCTGTTCGTTAAACTTATCGGTATAGTAGCGATCGAGTAACTCTTGAATATCGTCTACTTTTTTAACTGCACCCCAACCGAGTACGGTATAGCCTGTTTGAGTCCAAGCTGGTTGAAATTTCTTTTCTTGCAAAGCTTCGAGCCAAATATGCCATTGCTTAAATAATAAGCGCCATTCCTTAGATGTAAAATTATCGGTTGTATCCGTACTAATATTTGCAGCTTTTAGCATCGACTCTACCAAAGCGGGAGAAACACCACGATAGATTTTTGGCAACTGACGCTTGATTGCTCCTGGTATCAAGCTTACCCTTTCTTGCCAAGAGAGTTCTGATTCATCCAAACTGGGAATTTTAGTAGTAAGGCTGGGTGGTTTTTCGTAAACTTCTCCGGTTAAAATAGGACGAACGCTTGATTTTTTCTCGTTAATTTGACGACCGGCAGTAATAATTATATTCTTGGCATCCGTAAGAATCACGTTGCTGTACTTGCCCATGATTTCTACATATAAATGATATAAAGCCTGCTCTCCAGGGCGACGAGCGAATTGTAAATCTACAGCACGTTCCCAAGGAGCAATTGTCTCAATTGTTACTAATGCCAAACCACCTAACTGGTGAACCAATTGTTGAGAAAACGTGAATGTATCTGGCGATCGCGGTGGTGGAGAACCGATATGAATGCGAGCAGCTTGGGGATGCCAAGAAACTTCCAACCAACCCCGTGATTTGAGAGTACGGAGTGCAATTGCAATAGTGTAGCGATCGCGCTGATAAACTTGTTCGAGGCGCGATGGAAGCCAGTTAGCACGGATATCGCTGCAAACTGCACTCAAAGTAGTAAAGTCAAATGTTTGCACAGCGATTGTTGTTTGTTGTAAAAGTGTTTATTTTGGTAAGTATAGCTCGATTAAAACCTATGATGCACGCCCTTAGATATAGATATCTTTGAGACGTGCATTTGTTTAATTAGCTTTCTGACTTGAAGAAGATAAGAAAAAACTGTTTAATTAAGGCGATGCAACTCTATCAAATATTAAATAGAAATTAGATAATAATATCGTTGACGCACTTATTTATCTTTAAGCTTCATCTTTTTTCTTCTTTTTACTCAATCCTAAACCAGTAATTCCAGTTACGAATATCGCGCCGATTGTACCGGGTTCGGGTACGCTGGTTGGTGAAGAATTTCCAACTTTAATTTGAAAAGCAAGGTTAGAACGCATAGGGTTACTACCAGTCCAACTCATTAATGTTTTACCAGTAAGTGTAAACGGAGCTGAAATATCAATATCGCGGATTTGCAAATAGTCTACATCTTTGCTCTCACCACCCAAAGATGACAAACTTCCTATAGTTTCACCGTTAAAAACTAAGTCTTTAAGCGTAACAAAGTTTTTAGAGTTCTTACTGTTATCCTTTTGTGCAAAAGTACGCAGAAAAATACTGTTTGCAGAACCACTAAATTCAGTGCTACTTAAGGTTTGACCGCCAAGTTCATATGTAACCTTACTTCCATCGTACTTCAAACTGAAATTGTATTCATTTACATTATTACTTCCATCTCCCCAAACTAAATCTCCTGCTTCAACATTTGCACCAGTAGCTGTATTAAGACCTAATTCTCTTTCTCCATCACCTTTATTATTACCAATTCTTCCTTCAGCAACAAACAGCTCAGTAAAATCTCCATTTGTTCTTTGCAGTTCAAAAGCTGTATCGTCAAAATCTGTACGATCGACTAAAGTGAAAGCTTGGGCAGAATCAGGTACCATAAATAACCCAAGAGTCGTGATGCCTAAAGCCAAAAGTGAATTTGCTGCGTTGATTTTATGATTTAAATTAAACATTTTATTTTTTTACTTTGTTATGATTTGCAAAACTAATTAATCGTGGAAATAAACATGATTGAAACCACGAAAGCAAGTTAAGGTAATAAACGGTTGTGAAAATAGTCTCAGGTATTTAAATTAATCCAATTCGTTTACTTATACTTCTAGGATTGATTTTATTCTTCTAAAAGTAGATAGCAATGAAAAAGATATTTTATGTCTGAGGTTTCAGTTGCTTATGTATCTAGTTAAAACTCTATTAAGTCTAATGTCGAGGGAAAATTCTCTATTTCATTGAAGCTTTTCTTTCAGATTAAGTATTTTCACTTCTTCAGCAAGAATACTTAAAAAAACCTAAAATCAATAATTATATAAAATTATAAAATTAAGTATCTTCAGCTTTTACTGAATATAAATACTTAGAATATCATTAGTTAAATATATATAATTTTTAAATTTATACGTTTAATTACTATAAAAAAAAGATCGAAAAATCGATCTTTGAATTTGCCGATCTAAATTTAGAAAGTATTCTCAACAAAATTACTGATAATGGGCAATCGGAAATAACAACCAGTAAAAAATGAATTCGTGCCGCTCAATAGATACTCTTATTACTTGCGGTGAATTCCATGAAGCAATTACCGATTGCCCAAAATTTTATATTTATAAACTATTAACTGCTTACTAACATAGGCTGTTCTACAGATTGCAGCAATAAACTTTTGTAGAGCTCGCCCAATTGCATTGCAACCCCATCCCAGCTAAATTTGGTTTCAACGCGCTTTCTCGCAGCTTTACCTAATTGTTCGCCCCAAGCAGCATCGAGTAAAATTCGGTCAATCGCATTTGCAAAGGCTGGAGCATCTTGCGGTGGTGCTAACAAACCAGTTTCTTCATTCACAACAGTAAACTGGAGTCCACCAACATCGCTTGCAACTACTGGTGTAAAGCTCGCCATTGCTTCGATGGCTACCAGTCCAAAAGGCTCATAATGACTGGGGACAACGCAAACGTCAGCCGCAGCATAATAATATGGTAAATCTTCCTGACTGATACGACCGGGAAATTCTGTCATCTGACTCATTCCCAATTCCGCAACGATATTCTTGATTCGCTCGAATTCATCACCGTCACTGTGTCCAACACGACTACCGCCACAAATCATTAACTTCAAGTCGGAGGTACCAAATAATTTAGATTGTCCCACTGCCCGTACCAAGGTTTCAATACCTTTACGCGGATCGAAACGTCCTACGTACATTACTAGCTTAGTTTCGGGATTAATCCCTAGTTCGGTTCTCGCTGTTTTTTTGTCAACACAACCAAAGCGTTCGATATCCGTACCGCAAGGAATTACATCAATATTTCCTTTTGTTGAAACAAGGGTACGCATATGTTCTTGTTCTTGCGGCGAAGTTGCAACAACTCTTTGTGCCGTTTCTAATACCAGTTTTTCCGTTCCCAGGCGGGTACTAGCAACTAAAGGAACAGTTTTTACAGTATTGTATTTAACTGCTCCTAGAGAATGATATGTATGTACTTGTTGAATTTCTTGTTTTTGTCTTAACTGCATACCAACCCAACTAGAAAGCCAGTAATTGGTATGAATCAAATTATATATAATTCCGTTGTCTTCTTGAAATTTTAGAAAATTATCTACAAATTCTGGTAAATGCCCAAAAAGATTGTCTCGTGGCACAAAATCAACATTACCAGCTTTCAAACGAATTGTTCGACAATTAGGAGAATGCCAAACAATATCTTCCTGCTCTACATCAACTTTGCGGGTAAACATATCAACTTGCCATCCAAGTTCAGCCAGTGCTTCCCCTACATGACGAACGTAAACGTTTTGCCCTCCAGCTTCTTCCTTACCTATTTCAATCGCTGGATCGCCGTGGACACTAATCAAGGCGATGCGTTGTTCTGTTGCAAGGTTCATAGTTTGTTGGTTAAGATATGCGATCGATCCAAAGAGTAACTGCGTAGATTCGCGTCAACCCTTAAGACCAAAATCGTTGTAAATGTTTATGTAACTTTTATTTTAATTTAATATGCGATTTTTTTTACATCTCTGCTATTACTTTTACTCATGCAGTTTCAGTAATATTATTGATTGTTCTAATTCTATGAAGGCTATATTTTTATCCCTTATTGCTTGTAATACGTCATATTTTAAGTCCAAATTCTTACTAAATCTTTTAAGTAAAGTATCATTTTAAACACGGACTTATTTAATTAAATTATGAAGATGGTATTTAATTTCTCCTATTTACAACTATTAAGTAAGCATAAATACTTGCATAATTAAATTGAAAAAAGTAAATCAACGCTCGTTTTATAGATACAAGATCGTGAATGGGTTCGTTAGCAGTATGTATTTTAGTATACATAGCAAAATACTCAAAGAAAGTTGTACCTTTAACTACTTTTTAGTAAGTACTTACAGAAAATAGCTTACGCAAGAGTTATGTATTAAGAAAAACATTAAATAGTTGAGAAAAATATGTATATTATATGATTTAGCAATGGTTCATGCTCTATGAACGCCAATGCTCAACTAAGTAATAATATTTAGGTATCTACCTTTAGGATGATTTTTATTACCTATTTATAATTCAATAGATATTTTGATAAAAAAGTAGGATGAAAGCCCTATGCATTTATGTCGGGGATGTTCACGAAGTGAGTCGTTAGACTAAAGCCACTATGCGGGATTTATCCCACCTGTTCGAGTCGTCAAAACATCCATACCTAAGTGTTGATTTAGGAATAATCTCCCTGGCAATTTCAACAGCAGGAATCCGACACCTGATATTCTATGAAGATGATAGCCGCGTCTATTTATAGGGCGGTGGAAATCGGAAGTCACGGGAATTTTTCGCAGTCAATATTGTTTTGACTTTCACTACCAACCAGATTTCACATCTGAAACACCAAAACCAAAAAGCCTTTGCTTAGTGGCGTGGATCGATCGCGCCATCTAGCAAAGGCTCTTGTTCCCCGTCCATTTATGGTAGGGAGAAATTGAACTGACAAGTTTTCCCAGCATTCCTCCATCAGGCTAAAGGAAATACGAATCCATTAAAAATTAAAAATCATTTGCTTTGACTTTTGATTTTTAATATTCTCTCCTGGTGAATTAGTTGGTAGTCTGCGCGGCAAGCATTTGCTTTAGCTTTTCTAACTCCGCAGCCCAGCGAGGATCTGGATTAACCCCATCTTGCGAAGAAGTACTCGTGGTACTGGTGTCTTTTTGGGCACCACCGCGACGAGCTTTCTTCTTATTCTTTCCAGTTCCAGCATTACTAGGAGCAGTACCAGCAGGAGTTGGTGTCGATGCTTTAGGAGCTTGCTGCTGCTCTTCTCCTTCTTCACTACTCTTGCTGCGAGGTAATGCTTTCTCCAATTTAATCGGAGATTCTTTGAACATTAGACCGTTATATTTTTCAATAATTTGGTCGGCTTGTTCGTCGTTGTTTACAGTCATAAAACCGAAGCCGCGACATTTGCCAGTCTTACGGTCTTTGATTAACTTAGTAGTAATACTGCTACCTTCTTCAGCAAAAACTGCTTGCAATTCAGTTTTATCTATTTCTTCTTTGGGCAAATTGCCTATGTATAGGCGAATGGACATGAAAGAACCTCCAATATAGTTAGATGATTAGGAGCGGGTTTAAAACAAAAACTTGGTTTTATAGATGACAGACATATGTTATTGACTAACATCGTCGTAAATCATCTTTTTACTCTAAACTGTCAATCTTTACAATACAGTTTTTTCCCCAAGCTAATTTTTTTATGCAAAAGCTTGCGCTCAATAGCACAAACACCTTAATTCCAAAAATTCTAAATTCTGCATTATATTTCTAGCAAAACAAAACTTATTCAATGCTATGAATGTTATGAAGATTTAAACACCATTTCCTACAATATCACGGTATTTTAAGCACAGCTAGTTCAACACACACATTTCTAACCCAACTTTTAATGCATAGTAGCATAAAATACATTGTTTTGATGAAGCTGACCCCTTTTGGAAACAAAAACCAGCCAGCGGCTGGTTGATTTACTGCTGTGTTGAAAAGACTAGAAAGGGGATGCAATAACGCTAGCAGCCTTATACATCAACTAAAATTTAATCATCGTCATTTGGGTTGCATCGATTATTGTTAATAAATGTAACACTTTGTTTGAGATTTCGCAACTTTTGTTTACAAAATTGTTTGAAGATAGTGTGAAGGAGTTAAATAATCGAAAAAATATGATAATCGCCGATCGCATTCTTAGCCAGTTAAAACAATGTAAACACCCCAAGCAAAAGCAGCTACTGTCAAAATGGTAGACCAAATAGGATGAGGACTGTTGACCATTTTGCCACTTTGGGTTTTTAAAGTTTGAATGTCCAACCAAGGTGTTGCACCTCGTCGCAACCAGCCAGTGACGGAAACTTTTCTGCCGATAAAGTCTTGAGCATTAACAGATTGTCCCAACCAAGAAACATGATGTAATTTCACCAAACTATTTCCAACTTCGAGAATTAAATCTTGTCCTAAATAGTTGCTGCTACCGCGATGACCTAATAATTTTCCTGAAAGTTCCACGGCGGTACTGTCTATAGGTAAAGCAGCTGGATTTGTTAACAACTCTGGTAATGACTCCGAGGCTTGTACGATTTGGGTGGTTTTGATATTAGCAAAAAGGGAATTAGTTCTGATTAAATTACCGATGCTAAAACCGATAAGCATAAAACCTGTAACGAATTGCCAATCGTCGTATATCCACTTGAGGTTGATTAAATGCAGCCCAAATACTGCAATCCAAGCCAGCCAGAAAAATAAGGCAAATGCTGTACCGATCGAAATGCCTAAAAAAGGAGCAATTTGCAACAAAAATGACTGCCGCTTTAACTTTAAAGACTGCTGACTTTCTAGATATACTTCAGGCTCAACGTGCCAGTAACGAGCGATTTTGCACAATTGAAGCAAGCGTTCTCCCATCAAGGGATGGCTGTTGTTAATTACAAACCATTGACGGTAAGGATTGAGATAATCCCACATCAACAATGATTCAAAGGTGGTGTTTGGAGCAATGCTACCCAACCATAAACTTTGCTTGTAACCAACTGGTATTAATAGGTTTAAACTTTCCAACTGCCAAGGTGTTTGCTGTTTTTTGCCGATATCGGAGGCAGTACCAATGGCAATTTTGAGCAAAGCGCGAATTAATGCGTTGGGGTTTCCGGTGACTTCCGCGCCAATTCGATCGAGAGAGTAAATTCTTCTTCGGGACAACCATAAACCAGTTCCCGTAAGCAAACACCAAATTCCATAAACGCTATTACCGATAATTCCTACAACCGTGCGTGCGATTCGGTTGGATATTTTATCGGCTTGTTGGCAAATCAGTTGATATAGTTTATAAACCGGAATTGTTACCGATAGCATTAAAGACATGACTGCACAATCTATACGAGCAATTTGCCCCAATTGAGAAGCAATAATGGTGGCGATTTCATCTGGAGCTAACTGTTCTAAAAGTCCCTGACTAACTACAATTCGAGCGGTGCGGGGTAAATGACCGTAAGTAAATGCTATTGGTGATGCTATAGGTAAAATTCCTAATTTTGGTAACTGCCAGCCTCGCGGTTGGCAATAGCGTTGCAATACTCGCAAGGATTCGCGAGAATATGTGTTTAAAGTGTCTTTTGATAAAGTTTTTTTTTCGTAAAAATTACATAGCAGCCAGTCAAGCAACCAGGGCGAAACAGCCAGCAATATTACAAATACACCCAGCAGCAATGAGGTGGGATTGTTATATAAATTGTATAAAAACTGTATGGGTTTTAAAAATGGTAGCGCAACTAAAATATCGTTGATTAACTTCGTGACTAGCTTTAATTGCAACTGCACCAGCCAAAACAAAGCAATGAAAGTTCCAATTCCCAGCAATTGCAAGCGAATAGACTTGATATTCGGTTTTGGTAGAGGTTGCCATACTTTCGCCCTTGTTCCCAAGCGCCAATGAATATTCGAGTGAATATTGTATCGGTTGTTTTCTACTTGAGAAGCTTTTACTATTTCACCGCCGCGAGATTTTGTTTGCGTTTGTGCGGGAGTTTCCTTCGCTTCTGTTGTTAAAAATGATGGAGGTGGAGGTGGTGGAGTAGATAAAGAAATTAATTCCTCTCTTCTTTCCTCCACTTCCTCTTCGTTCGATTCAAAAGCAACAAATCCAGTTGATTTTGGTTCTGTGTTATGGGCGCTCTTCTTTTTTCTTAATTGTTTTAAAGATTTGGATGCCCACTGTTGAACTTGAGAACGATCGCTTTGAGTCAGAGATTCACACACCGCGATCGCCATTTCAATTTCGCCACTTTTAGAATAAGCGATTACTAATCCTACTTGGGCTTGTAAACTTTTATTTATATCATTATCCCTAGATGCAACGTCTTCTAAGATGATTTTTGCTGTACGGTAATCTTCTTGCTTAAGGGCAGCTAAGCCAGCCTCTAAAGATGATTTGGAATGTGAAGACATAGAGATTCTCTGCAAAAGCATATTTTAAAAATAGTTACACGAGCGATTTTGGATTTTAAATTTTGGATTATACTTTTTTATGAAGTATGAAGACTACTATTGACAAACGGGCTGTGTAGCCCGTCTATAGCGATCGCATAACGGGAAGCGCCATTACGTTGATTGTCCGGACACGGGAGCTATAGCATTTAATTTTAATTCCGGATGATCTTGCTTTAATTGATTGGTATTCCATTCATTGCGAAATAATAATACAGGTCGTCCCATACTATCTTTCATGGTGGTAGTGTTGAACAAACGTCCCACTTTTTCCAAGGCTTCCCAACCGCCTTCCACCCAACGGGCAACGCTGTAAGGCAAGTATTCTAAACGAGTTTCTACACCATACTCGTTTTCCAAACGGTACTGTACAACTTCCAACTGTAACTGACCGACTGCTGCCAAAACTGGATCGCGTTTGGATTCATCCACCGAGTACATAATTTGCACCGCTCCTTCTTCGCGCAATTCCGTTACACCTTTCTGAAATTGCTTAAATTTTGAAGGATTAGGATTTCTTAAAATTGCAAACAACTCCGGTGAAAAATAGGGAATACCCTCATATTCTAATTTTTTACCAGTGTAAATTGTATCGCCAATTGCAAAAACACCGGGATTATTTAAACCAATAATATCTCCCGGATAAGCTTCATCAATAGATTCACGTTCTTGGGCAAATAGTTTTTGCGGACGAGATAAACGCACGTTTTTACCAGTACGGGCGTGATTGACTGTCATATCTTTTTCAAATCGACCCGTACATACGCGGATAAAAGCAACGCGATCGCGATGTTTGGGGTCCATATTCGCTTGCAGCTTGAATACAAAACCGGAAAAATCTGGGTAAGTGGGGGGAACTTCACCTAAACTGCTGGAGTGAGAACCGGGCTTAAGAGCGTATTGGAGAAAATTCTTCAGGAATAACTCTACACCAAAATTAGTCATCGCCGAACCGAAAAACACCGGAGTCATTTTTCCTTGATGTATCAACTCCATATCTAATTCCGGTCCGACTCCATCCAACAGTTCCAAATCATCTTTAAGTTGATGATAAAGATCCTGTTCCAAAAGTTCTTCTATTTTGGCATCGCCCAAATCAACTATTGTATTTGCTGCTTCTTTGCTTCCGTGGGCACTTCTTTCAAATAAATGGATTTTTTGCTCTTGACGGTCAAATACGCCTTTAAAGCGATCGCCCATACCGATAGGCCAGTTTACCGCATAAGTTTGTAAATTTAATTCTTGCTCAATTTCGTCTAAAAGTTCTAGCGGTTCTCTTCCGGGGCGATCGAGTTTATTTATGAAAGTAAAAATTGGAATACCCCGCATTTTACATACTTCAAATAATTTTCGCGTCTGGGGTTCCAAACCTTTTGCTACGTCAATCAACATTACTGCATTATCGGCAGCGCTCAGAGTTCGATATGTATCTTCACTAAAGTCTTGGTGTCCGGGAGTATCTAATAAATTTATTTGACATTTTTTGTACTCGAACTGCAATACCGTTGAGGTAATAGAAATACCCCTTTGCTGCTCCATTGCCATCCAGTCAGAAGTCGCCTTACGCTGCGCTCGTCTAGCTTTTACGGAACCGGCTTCATGTATCGCACCTCCGTACAGTAGTAACTTTTCAGTCAGAGTAGTCTTACCAGCATCCGGGTGAGAAATGATGGCAAAATTGCGACGGCGTTCAACTTCTTCGTAAATTTCTTTCTCAAGTTCAGTTGACATAAGGTATTTGTTTGATTGTATTCTAACTAAAACTTAGCTTTTTCAAATTTTGCGCGAGTCTTTTAATCTTAAGACAACTATTAAGGTTATAGGTTCGTTATATAATCCAAAAGCTCAATGTCAGGGGAGGAAAAATGTACGACACCGACAGTAGAAAGCTTTTATCGGCACTGTCTCATGGAGCGATTTTCTTTAGCTCTACAGTGATATCAATTGCCATTCCCATTGTGATACTTTTTACAACTCAAGATCCAGTTGTGAAGGGAAATGCCAAAGAAGCGATCAATTTCCATTTAAATGTTTGGCTCGTTGGAATAATTATTGGAGTAGTGGTCGCGGTTACTTTCGGTTTGCTAGGATTTCTACTAGGTATATGGGTTCTCGTCCATTGGGGATTCACTATTTGGGCGCTTTCCCATGTTTTAGGAGATTCGGATAAACCTTTTCGCTATCCCTTTATATTTAGAATTGTCTAGACAAAGTTATCTAGTACAAAAGGGACATACTTAAACCTAGCAAAAGCAAGTAGCTGCCAAGATTACGACACAAGCTTTTCACTTGCATACCTCACACTTCATCACATCTGGCTCTATGTAGTTTTGCACTACTTGCATTCTAGTATTTATCGCATAGCGCGTTCTTTGAACCAAAAACCCTCTTCAGAACACTCACAAGAATGCTTTCTGATGCATAAAAAACAGCAGATTACAAGTAACAAAATCCTTGTTAGAACCCTGTCACGACTGTTAATATTGGCGCTCAAAGCTCGCGCTATGCGAATTACCGCTACATGATTTTTTTGCTTAAGTCCAAACTATTTTTGGAGGAAAATTACTTTTAATCGCAGCATTACAAATTGTTACAATCTATTGACCAAATAGTTATAAACCCTAGCCAAAATTGATTGATTGAATATATTTTGACGATAGATTTTTAACCTTTAATTAGGATATATATACAGTTAACGGTAAAATACAAAATTGCCCCACATCTTCGCAGACAGTAGGGCATAGGACAGTTAAGCGCTGGTTGTAGTTTGTCCTTTTGAAGTAAAATTTTACCCGCTAATTGTGACGCTTTAAATTTTGTCCGTGAAAGCTTTCTTTACTGTTTATAAAAATTATGTTTCCTACCCATCGTCCCCGTCGTTTGCGTACCCATCCTCAATTGCGTCGGATGGTACGCGAAACCGTATTGACTGCGAGCGATTTAATTTATCCTTTGTTTGCCGTACCCGGTGTTGGTATAGCTAATGAAGTAAAATCGATGCCGGGAGTTTTTCAGCTTTCTGTTGACAAAATTGTCGAAGAAGCAAAGGAAGTTTACGAATTAGGAATTCCGGGTGTTATTTTGTTTGGTATTCCCGAAGATAAAGATGTCGAAGCCACGGGTGCTTGGCACGATTGCGGTATCGTTCAAAAAGCTTCTACCGCTATCAAAGAAGCAGTACCGGATTTAATTGTAATTGCTGACACTTGCTTATGCGAGTATACCAGTCACGGTCACTGCGGTTATTTAGAAGTAGGCGATTTGAGCGGGAGAGTTTTGAACGATCCGACTTTAGAATTGCTCAAAAAAACAGCGGTATCCCAAGCTAAAGCCGGTGCTGATATCATTGCCCCTTCCGGAATGATGGACGGTTTTGTGCAAGCCATTCGCACGGGCTTAGATGAAGCTGGTTTTCAAGATACGCCGATTATGTCTTACGCTGCCAAATATGCTTCTGCGTACTACGGACCATTCCGCGATGCAGCCGATTCATCTCCGCAATTTGGCGATCGCAGAACTTATCAGATGGACCCTAGCAACTCCCGCGAAGCCATCAAAGAAATCGAATTAGATATTGCTGAAGGGGCTGATATGCTAATGGTCAAACCTGCTTTGTCGTATATGGATATAATTTGGCGCGTCAAAGGGGCTTGTAATCTGCCAGTTGCGGCTTACAACGTTTCCGGCGAGTATTCTATGATTAAAGCCGCAGCCCTCAATGGTTGGATTGACGAAGAGCGAGTTGTACTGGAAACTTTAACCAGCTTTAAGCGTGCCGGTGCCGATTTGATTTTAACCTACCACGCTAAAGATGCAGCTCGATGGTTGGGATAAGTCCTTCCTAAGCAAAATGAAAGATTTCTCGACGTAAAATTTTGCGTCGAGTTATCAAGAATTATTAATTTAATAATCTGGTATTTATTTAGTATTTACGACTATTTATATATTTAATAATTATTAGAATTGAAAAATTGATAAGTACAAGCTGAAAAAATTAGCAGAAAAATTATAAATGCATTTTAAACATCTACCTATTTATAGATATTAAATATAAAAAAAAGTTTGCAGAAGATTCAACAAGATTGCAGTATGGTTAGATTGTCATGCGGGGATACAATATCTTATAAAATAATATAGTTAACAAATAATTTTCAGTTGGCATTGTTAATGTCAATTGATTTAATAAACCTAATTAATGATTTTTGAAAAGGGAGCATTGAGATATGGATATGCAAGTCCTGAGAGAACGTGCTGGACTCAGCCGCGCAGAAGTTGCCTTCAGGCTTGCAATCAGTGAAACTAGCGTTCGCAACTGGGAAGCAGGGCGAACAGAACCAACTATGACACCGAAAAAATACTGGGATGCCTTGCGCCTATTTAAATGCACGCCAGAAGAGTTGGCGGAAGCAAGCGAAAAATCAATTAATCAAAGGCACAAGCGTAAACCAGGAAGACCTAGAAGATTTCCCGAACAGCTTCCGGCAGTTTCTGGAACAAGCGATGGTGCAAGCGTGACTAAAATTAGTTCTGTAGAAGATTCAATTTCTTTTAATCGTTAAATCTTATAGTTAGGGCTTTGAGAACCAATTATCGGAGAGCGTTGTGATTCTAGTGGAGAATTGCAACGCTCTCTATTTTGGATGCATTAGTTTTACTCAAGATTACTTTCCAATCGAACTTTATAATTATAGGGTTTTAATCTGTAGAGGTGACAATTCGTGAACTTAATTGTTGTCAAACAAGGATTAATAAGAAGATTATTCAGCAGAAGAAGATGTTGATAGTTTGGATGCAGAGCAATCCTGACGATAGAAACTAGGAGTAACGCCAGCCCATCGCTTAAATGCTCTACTGAAAGATACTTCTGACTCGTATCCGATTAAAGTAGCTACATTTTTTAGTCCTAACTGACTTTCGCGTAATAGTTCTGTTGCTTTGAGCATACGCCTTTTTTGTGAGATATTGCATGGGCGGTTGTCCAACCAGTTGAGTGAATCGGGCTGCAAATGCCGATCGCGACATCGGCACTTGTTCTGCGAGAGATGCAACAGTCCAGTTTTTTTTGGGCGATCGCATCTTTGTGTGCTGCGTCATTTAGCTCGCCACCAAATGAATTCCGGTGAACAAAAGATGCAGATAATCCAGCGAAATATCGATTGCTCTTGTGAGTGAGCATTCCAAATCTCATGGTGAATGATGTATCGATCGCCTCGTTGCAATAAGCTCGACGGTAACTGGGGATCTGGCACGTTTTCTGTTCCTGTGAAAATCCATAACAGAAGCGCGATCGCCTTTGTAGAGAAACTCACAACTGAGGGTTGTAAACTGAATCCGTATAATTAGACAATAATCGACATAATTGGACATAAAATTTGGTATTACGCTTTAATGTCTAAGATTAGTCAATTAGGCGGTTTCAGTACAAATATATTTTATTAGCAACCAAAACCGCCGTCCCCGTGATAGATTGTTCGTAAGTTTGTGTAAGTCTAACAAACGCTCTTTTAAGATGAAGTAAAATGCTGTTAGGGTTTAAAACAGAATTGATCGTTAATATTACACAAAAAATTCTGTTAGCCCAGCATGCGGGAGTAGCAAGACACGCTTGGAATTGGGGATTACGGTTAACAAAAAATATTTTAGACAACAACCATCTGAACCCAGAAGATAAAATCAAATTTCCCACATCAATTGATTTACATAAATGGTTAGTAGGTTTAGTAAAACCAGAATATCCTTGGTATTACTCAGTATCAAAATGTGCGCCCCAATATGCTTTAAGACATTTAAGGAAAGCCTGGGATGATTGTTTCAAAAAATTGAAGAAACCACCTCGTTTCAAGAAAAAAGGAAGGCATGATAGCTTTACTTTAGATGGCTCTATAAAATTAGAAAGAAATCGGATAAAAGTACCAAGAATTGGTTGGCTTAAAACTTACGAGAGACTACCCCAAACAATTAATCCTAAATCCGTAACTATTAGTCGAAAAGCTCTTAGATGGTTTATTAGTTTTAAGTTAGAAGTTACACCCAAAGATTTAAAACAAAAAAATAATCCAGTAGCAGTGGACTTAGGTTTACTCAGATTTGCGACTTTATCAACAGGAGAAGAAGTTAGTTCCCCCAGACCTTATAAAAAATTAGAGAGAAAATTACGATTATTACAATGGCGCAATCGCCATAAAGTAGTTGGTTCATCAAATTGGAAAAAAACTCAACAAAAAATAGCTTTACTACATTATCGTATTAGTTGTATTCGTGACGATTTTATTCATAAGTTAACGACGAATTTAGCGTCTAACCACAGCAAAATCGTCATTGAAAATTTGAATGTTTCGGGATTAATGAAAAACGGTAAATTGTCAAAAGCTATTGGTAATTCGGGGTTTTATGAATTTAGGAGACAGCTAACTTATAAAACTGAACTGTATGGCAGTAAATTAATTATTGCTGACCGTTTTTTTCCTAGTTCTAAACTCTGTCCGTCTTGTGGACATAAAAAAGATAAACTGCCATTATCTATGAGAGTTTATCGATGTGACAATTATGATTGTGATTGGGTAGCTGATAGAGATTACTCAGCTAGTTTGAATTTGCTAGGGTTAGCTGAACCCGAATTTATGCCTGTGGAGGAGCAAGAGCCGACTCTATAAAGATGAAGCAGGAACTAAGAAACAGGCAATGTTCAACTTTGTCTAATTTTTAGAAAGCGGTTTTGACAATTGAATCGAGTTCATAGGCAGCTTTGCTGTGGGCAGTAGGCAGTAGTGACTCACCCTTAAAAGAGTGAGATGATCCACACGCTCCGCGTGAATGAAAAATTGACGTTTTATACCTCTGTGCAAGCAGCCTCTGTATAATTATTTATTTTTACTGAAGCTCTAAACTCAGCAACTTTAGTTTAAATTGATACTTTTTACCCACTGCCGATTGCCGACTGCCTTTTTTGTAAGTGGGTTGAAAGGAACACGAGTACAGGTGCCATTAGTAGCTACTACAGCGTAGAAAGATCCAAATTAGGCGGTAGCAGCACCGCATCAATCACATGGATAACGCCGTTACTGGCTGCCACATCAGCTTGCACAACCTTGGCATCATTGACAGTGACGTTTCCTGCATCGGCTGTCAGGTTCAAATTTGCACCCTCAACGCTGGGCACGGTTCCGTCTTGACCGCGCTTGCAGGAACATTGCCAGCAACCACGTGGTAGGTGAGGATCTTGGTTAGCGTTGCTTTATTTTTAGGTAGCAAGAGCTTGTCTAATACCCCGGCAGGCAGTGCGGCAAACGCCTCATCGGTCGGAGCAAACACGGTGTAAGGTCCTGCCCCATTGAGCGTATCGACCAGATCGGCAGCTTTTACAGCGGCGACTAGGGTGTTGAAAGAGCCGTTGGCGATCGCCGTCTCCACAATTGTCTGGCTTGACGCGGTGCCTTCGGTCGTGGATGGGGTAGCCTCGGCAGTGGGGGCTGGCGTGGTGGTAGTATTCTGGTCTTGGCAAGCGACGGCGATTGGCATCAGTAGCAGTGCAGCCGCAATACCTGCAAATTTGTTCGCGAATTTGAAAGAACTGGAGAGTTTCATTGTTTTCTTTGGGGGATAAGGGGACCTTCAATAGGTATACGAGGCGAGATTGCGATCGGATGAATCTTTTTTTGAGTCGTATCTACTTAAAAAAAGTAGTTCCAGAAGTATCTTCCCGCAGCCTTTTATCTAGGTCGGGGCGCACACCCACATCAAAGATGAGTTCACGAAAAACTTCCGGATTGAAAACGAAGAAAGACGAGCAAGGACGTGATGCTTTGAGCGCATCTCGCTGCTCCTGCATCTGCTGAGGCTTGAAGGTTTAATGTCCCTGCCGGAACTACTTCGATTGCTTAACTGAAGCTTCGCATTACTAATGGTCCAGCGGAGGTAATCGGATCGGTCGGGGCATCTAACGTGATTAGCAACTGCGAAGGATTCTTGGTGCAGGCTGCATTTGGAGCAATCCATTGTGCCGTACCGCTGTCATTTTGGCGAAACTGTCCGCAGTACATCGGAGCAGAGGAGGGCTTGGCAACTGACCAAAGCCGATAGATTTGATTGTCTGAGAGCTTGGGCATCCCTTGAGCAACGAGCGTCACGGTACGATCGCCCGACTTTGCCAAGAGGCGTGCCGTAGCAAGACGGCTGTTTTTCGGGTTTGATTTTGCGCCAACCAGCGAATATATCTGTGTACCCGGTTGACCGAGTTGCGCGATCGCTTGTTGATTCGCTTGCAGTTCATTGCGAAGCCGCTTTAGCTCGGTATTCTTGGCTTCAAGCTGTTGCTCAAGGGCGACCGTTTGCTGAACCTGCCGACTCAGTTGAACCTGGTTTAACCCCAGCGCTATGACTGCTCCGGCTGCAATACTCGTGGCGATCGTAGGTATCCATTGTTTCCAATTGCGACGACTTGGGGCGAAGGGAACAACATTGGAACGAGGTGAGTCTGAATGAGGGACGGCTGCTGAGGCAAGCGCGGCACTAATAATTTTGTCCTTGAGGCGAGCGGAGGGTTCTAGCAGCGGCATATCGTAGGGAAGCAGCGCAAAGGCTTCTCGAAAGGACTCGATTTCGCCAGCGATCGCGGGGGATTGTGCGATCGCCTGATTTAAGCGATCGGCTTCCTCATGACTCAGATCGTCGAGAATAAAGCCTGCTACTAAATCCGTTTCGTTGGGGTTGTCATCGTCGCGAATCATAGTGGTTTGGGTTGGCATAGGAGCGATCAAACGAGATTGAGTGCTGCGCGAAGCTTTTTGAGGGCTTGACGAGCGCGGGATTTGACAGTGCCGAGGGGAATGCCCTCTCGCTTCGCTATGTCTGACTGGCTCAGTCCCTCATAATAGGCGGTTTCTAGCAGATGCCTGTCTTCGGGTGAAAGCTGCTTAAGCGCTTCACGGACTAGCTGAGTTCGCTCCTCCACAGTAACAAATTCTAGCGGGGGATTATAGTCTGGTGCGCCCTCTGAGAAGGTTTGAAATCGCTGAAGTTTTCGCTGGTTGGACTGGCGCGATCGTACTCGATCGATGGAACGCGATCGAGTTAGGGTGATGAGAAAGCCGCTGAGCGATCCTTTACGAGGCTGATAGATGTCGCTGCGCTGCCAAAGGCGAAGGAATGTTTCTTGAGTCACCTCTTCAGCTTCTTCAATGTTGTTGAGGATCTGAACTGCCGTGCTGTATACGAGTCTGCCGTAGCGATCGGACAGTATGTCTAAGGCTTTGACCTGCCGTGCCTGAATTGCCAAAAAAATTTCTAGATCTGTTAATTGTTCATTGACAGTAGGCAAAGGCATCGAATCCATAGGGCGAGTCAACTTAAATGGAAAAGACGGAGCAGCAATACGATAGTCTAGCAGGTAGAGGTGTAAAAGCGAACGATCTAGGCTTTTGATGGCAGACTTGTTCAACGATGAACTTGCCGATCTCGCTTGTTCTGCGGAGGGCTAACTATTTATTATACGGAAACTTTCCGTCTATTGAACTAACTGTTGAGTCAACCAGAGGGTTACTCTTGTGTCCAGTGAACAACTCAAAACGCTCGAAAACAATTTAACATTTTTGCATAACTGGTGCTATTCTCCACTGTATTTTTTACGGAGACGCGATAAGATTCTAAAACAATATTCGTTATTTTTGGTCTAATGGCACAAACACTATTTTTTAATGCTTTACGGGAAGCCACTGATGAAGAAATGGCTCGCGATAAAACCGTGATGGTACTTGGTGAAGATGTAGGACATTATGGTGGTTCCTACAAAGTTACTAAAGATTTACACAAAAAATATGGCGACCTGAGAATATTAGATACACCCATCGCCGAAAATAGTTTTACGGGAATGGCGATCGGTGCGGCAATGACGGGGTTAAGACCGATAATTGAAGGCATGAATATGGGCTTTTTGCTATTAGCCTTTAACCAAATATCCAATAATGCCGGGATGTTGCGCTACACGAGCGGGGGTAATTTCAAAATTCCTTTAGTCATTCGCGGTCCGGGTGGAGTCGGAAGACAGCTAGGTGCAGAACATTCCCAGCGTTTGGAAGCTTATTTCCAAGCTGTTCCTGGGTTAAAAATTGTTGCTTGCTCCACGCCTTACAATGCCAAAGGTTTATTAAAATCAGCTATTCGCGATAATAATCCGGTATTGTTTTTTGAACACGTACTGCTTTATAACTTAAAAGAAGATTTACCCGAAGAAGAATACCTGCTGCCATTAGATAAAGCAGAAGTTGTACGCAGCGGTAAAGATGTCACAATACTTACTTACTCGCGGATGCGCCATCACGTCATGCAAGCCGTGAAGACATTAGAAAAATCAGGTTTCGACCCAGAAGTTATCGATCTAATTTCTTTAAAACCCTTAGATTTTGATACCATCAGTGAATCTATACGTAAAACCCACCGAGTAATTATTGTAGAAGAATGCATGAGAACCGGGGGTGTAGCAGCAGAAATTATTGCTTCAATCAACGAACGCTTATTTGACGAATTGGATGCGCCAGTGCTGCGGCTTTCTTCCCAAGATATTCCCACACCTTACAACGGTAACTTGGAAAGATTGACCATTGTTCAACCAGAGCAAATCGTTGAAGCAGTAGAAAAAATGGTTGCAGCAAAAGTCTAAGAATTTTGGATTGGGGGTTAGGAATTAGGACCACCGGAATTAGGAATTAGAAAGTTTAATAGTTGAATTCTCCTTGTCTCCTTGTCCCCTTATCCTCCATCTTCCCCCTCTCCCCCTCTCCCCCCTCTTCCCAAGAACGGGGCTTTAAACCCAAAATTTTGGTAAAATTAAGAACTCTTCACTCATAACTGATAAAGAAGCGCTATTATAGCGTTTGTCGCGCTTAAGGGGGGATGGTATGCAAAAACAGCAATTGTTTTTAGCTTTGATTTTTGTTCTGGTAATTGCCGCAGTGACGACGATCGCCACAATTCCGGTGCCTTTGGGGCTGGATTTGCGGGGGGGTTCGCAACTGACTATTCAGGTTAAGACTACTCCAGAAATTAAGCAGATAGGCGAACGTGAATTGGAAGCAGTACAAACAGTTCTCGGTAATCGAGTTAATGGACTCGGAGTTTCGGAGCCTGTAATTCAAAGTGCTGGAACGGATAAAATTTTGGTTCAGCTACCTGGAGTTGATAATCCAGCGCAAGCCGAACGGGTTTTGGGTGGTACGGCACAATTAGAGTTTATGACTCAGAAGCCGGGAACAGAAACTCAACTTTTTGCTTTACGAGCCAATCGCGAACAACTCAAAGCCAAACAAGCAGAGTTAATTTCTGCTGAAGTTAAAGATGCTGGTGCAATTGAGAAAAATCAACAAGAACTAAAAATAAATCAACAGGCGATCGCCGAATTATTTGAAAGTTTAAAACCGCCGCTAACGGGTAAATATCTAACTAATGCCAGCCCTTATAGCCCCCAACAAGGTGGCGGTAGTTGGGCTGTAGGACTTCAGTTTAATCCAGAAGGTGGTCAGCTGTTCGCGGATTTAACCAAAAATCTGGCGGGTACCGGACGCAGTATTGGTATTTTTCTTGATAATGAATTAATTAGCGCTGCTTCTGTAGCCGTGAAATTTGCTAATACGGGAATTACTGGTGGTAATGCTGAAATTTCAGGTAGTTTTACAGCCCAGGATGCTCAAGATTTAGCAGTGCAGTTGCGCGGTGGTTCGCTGCCAGTACCGATAGAAATTGTCGAAAATCGTACAGTCGGTGCCACATTGGGAAGAGACAGCATCCAACGCAGTATTTATGCTGGTGTTGGTGGTTTGGCTTTAGTATTAATATTTATGGTGGTTTACTACAGACTACCAGGATTAATTGCCGATATCGCGCTGATAATTTATGCCCTTTTTACTTGGGCTTGTTTCGCTTTGCTTGGCGTAACTTTAACCTTACCCGGTATCGCCGGTTTTATCCTGAGTATTGGTATGGCAGTTGATGCTAACGTACTAATTTTTGAACGCACGCGAGAAGAGTTACGAGCTGGTAAGTCACTTTATCGCTCCGTCGAATCTGGTTTTTACCGAGCATGGTCTAGTATTTTAGATAGCAATATCACAACACTGATTGCCTGTGCAGCGCTGTTTTGGCTGGGATTTGGCTTAGTCAAAGGCTTCGCCGTAACTTTGGCTGTAGGTGTAGCAGTTAGTATGTTTACAGCAGTTACTTGTAGCCGCACGTTAATGTTTTTAGCAATTAGAATTCCTTCAATACGCAAGCCAGAACTTTTCTGTCCCAACCTGCCAAGCTCAAATAAGGCACAGGTGGCGAAATGAAAATTAGTGTTAATAAATCGCGAACTCTGTGGTGGGGTATTTCGGGTGCTGTAATTTTAGCTGGCATTATCTCTATGCTGGTTTCTTGGCAGCAAATTGGCGCACCGCTTCGTCCTAGTTTGGATTTTGTCGGCGGTACGCGGTTGCAGTTTGAACGAGACTGTACTTTGCCATCGAACTGCGACGAACCAATTGATATCAACGTTGTCCGAGAAGTTGTAGCCTCACAGGGCTTAGCCGATAGCAGCATCCAACTTATTGCCGATAGAGAAACTGGCGATAAAAACGGCGTACTGATTCGCTCAAAAACTTTGGATGTAGAAAAGCGCACCCAGTTACAAAAGGCTTTGAGCGAACGAATTGGTACTTTTGACTCGCAAAAAAGTCAAATAGATACAGTAGGACCGACATTAGGACGGCAATTATTTAACACTGGAATCACTGCTTTGATAGTGGCATTTTCGGGTATTGTAATTTACCTATCTATTCGATTTAAGTTAGATTACGCAGTATTTGCCATTGTTGCTACTTTTCACGATCTGTTAATGACAACAGGGATTTTCTCGATCTTTGGATTGCTATTTGGTATAGAAGTAGATAGCTTATTTATTGTTGCTTTACTTACCATTACGGGTTTTTCGGTTAACGATACTGTAGTAATTTACGATCGCATCCGCGAAACTCTCGAAAAAGATCCGAGTCGTCCGATAGCTGAAGTTGTGGACGATGCAGTAAATCAAACCTTAGCGCGGTCAATAAACACTACGCTGACAACTTTATTATCGTTAATTGCAATCTTTCTATTTGGTGGCGAAACCTTAAAAAACTTTGCTTTAGCGCTAATTATTGGCTTTGTCGCCGGAGCATATTCTAGTATTTTTATCGCCAGCACGCTTCTAGCTTGGTGGCGCGAGCGACAACAAAAATCAAATCCACCTTCTCCTGGAACCAACGAACAAGTAACAGTTAACAGTTAGGAGTAATTAAGGTTAAAGGTCTGCATGTTAAAGGTCTGCATGTTAAAAATAGTTAGGAGTTAAGAGTGAGGAGTTAGGAATTAAAAATTATCTCCTTGTCCCCCCATCCCCCCATCCCCCCATCCCCCCATCCCTCCATCCCCCCATCCCCCCATCCCCCCATCTCCCCCAATCTCTTGCTTATGGCTCAAGTAGAACCTTCATCGGATTCATCTTTTGTTCGACAGGTGGAAAGGCTGCATCGGCTAACGGTTTATGGTCGATGGCTGCTGGTTGTATTTTTATGGCTGACATTAGCACCTTTGTGTTTATGGGATTTACGTGCCGAAATTAAGTTGTTGCAGGATTACTTTACTTGGTCGTCGGTACGATATGGTCTGTTTTTCCATCCTTTTGCTGCTGTCGGACTTAGTTTATGTATTGGTATGACTCTTAGCGTTTTAATTTGGCAAAGTCGTAATATTTTAGTTGGTATGCCGGTTTCGGAAAAGCAGCGTTTGGAAAAACAGGTTTATCGCATCCGCCAGCAAGGTTCTTCTCATCCTTTATGGAAATGGGTTTGTAAGTAAATTTCTACTCAATTTTTATTGTTAAGTTTGTTATACTTTTTTAGAGAAAGTGTAATTTTTGTGTTTTAAAATTAGAACTTACGCGAAAAGAAATAAAAATATAGTTTTGCAGATTTTTATATATCCCTAGCTGCCCTCTTCTGATTTAGGGGCTTTGCATAACTATTAATCGTGTTGGTATAACTAAAAAATTAGAACTTCTATCTGGGTTAAGTTTATGAATAATTCTCAGATTTTATTCAGCGATGCAAAATCTAAAATTGACCTCTTACAACTCCAAGAACTATTTGCTAATGGTGCTTTTTGGGCAAGAGAACGAAATATAGAGGATTTAGCAGAAGCGATCGCAAATAGCGAGCCTGTAATTGCTGTGTGGAATAAACAGCAATTAATTGGTTTTGCCAGAGCAACAAGTGACGGTGTTTATCGAGCTACGATTTGGGATGTTGTTATCCACCCAGATTTTCGTGGAACTGGACTAGGTAGTAAATTGGTCGAAACGGTTTTAAGTCATCCCCGGATGAGTAAGGTAGAACGTGTCTATTTAATGACTACTCACCAGCAAAAATTCTATGAAAAAATTGGTTTTGAGCAGAATACCTCAACCACGATGGTGATATACAACCGCTCAAACTTATCAAGTTTTAGTGCTGCAACTGTGCTTCACGAATCCCCAAAGGAATAGAAATTTGCAATCGAGAAAGTTGTTCGTCTTTATCGGTTTTAGGATAGGAAACAATCTCAAGTTTTCCTCCCATTACTTCAAGTAAAGTTTGATTTAATAATAGCTTCATTCCGACTTGGAGGCGTTTATCTTCTTGTTCGTCGGTTTCTTTATTATCTTCCAACTCAATTAAATCTATCGGTTCGCTAGAAGGAATAGCTTCGGTTGGAGCATCTAACCAAATATAAGCAAGATTATTCTCAATAGATGCTTTGACAGAAATATTTATCGTACCTTCTTCCATGTTAGAAATAGCAGTATCTACCAAGTTTACCAATATTTGTTTTAACCAACGCTGGTCGGTACAAACATAAATTTCCTCGCTCGGTTGTAATACCTTAAACGGGTAATTACGATTTTCAGCCAGCATATAAGTTAATTTATGTACTTCGAGTAAAATTTCATTTAACGAACGAGACTGAATATCTAATTTGCTATCGCCATGTTCGGCTCTCGCAATTTGCAGAATTTCATCAATAAGATTTAATAACTTTAAAGCTCGTTCGTGAGCTTGACCGATAAATTCTCGCTCTTCAGCAGGATTTTCACATAAATCCGATAAAATTAATTGATGTAAACCAATCAAACCATTGAGTGGCGATCGCAATACATGAGTAGTGCGTGCTAAAAACCCGGCTTTAAACTGGCTCATTTCTCGCGCCATATGGTAAGCCAGTTCAACTTCTCTCATCCGTTCAGATAGCTCGGACACATCCTGCTGATTTTCTGATTTCGATCCGATAAAAGATGAATTTTTAGAAGCCTTTGAGCTATTCATTAACTGACAAATACCTACTCCTAATGCTAATCCGACTCCAAAATATACCCAGTTATTCCAATCCATAATTTTTTGCTAAATCTTAACTTCTTAATTAATTACAAAAGTACGTTACTCAATTCCTCTCATAAAAATCGCTATGTTGCTGGAAACTCAGTTCTTCTAGGACACAGAGGAAAGCGACAACGGTACTTTTAAGTACCGTATTGCTTTTCCAATGGGTTGTTAACCCCTAAGTAAAGTTAGCTTTCTCCCAAAGGGAGACGCTGCGCGAACGACAGTGTTTAAAGTCGGTAACTATCCGGCGCAGCACTGGCTTAACCCATAAACCTGTTTAACCACCCAGTTATAGAGCAGGGAACTAGCTACGCATTCCCTGGTATGAACTTTAACTCTTACTTTAAACGTAGTACTCAAAGGTACTGAGTCTGGTCAACTAGAGCTTGCAGAACAGGTCTGGAAGCTCCCGGCTTATAGCCGGGGGTTGTTGACCCTTAGATAAAAATTGAGCAATATAACTAATAATACTTTTTTCCACCTCAAATCCCCACTCCAAGAAATAATTTTGACCGGATGGTCACAGCGTCAAACTTGAAGTAAAATAATTTTTTGACAGCAGTGCTTGATTGAATTAAATATCGCAATACAAATCGCTAACCATATTTTCCGTAGGAGAAAAAGGTTAGAAGGACTTTTGTACTGCTGTTACAAACATTATTTAAAATTTTAAAGCGCTACGGCTATAAAAAAGCACAAAATAAAATTATAACCACTAAATATTTCTTCAAAGTTTAAATGTTAATTTAAATATTTAAATATTCAAATATCTAAATTAATTGCTCCTTGACGCAAAATCTGCCATTTTCCTTGATTCCATTTAGCAACAGTGGAAGGAATACCCATAGCAGGCGTTTTATCATCATATGCTGTTGTCGCCAAAGTTAATATATCGGGAAACTCTGCCTCAATTTCTGGGATAGTTTGCAAGGGAGGCTGTCCAGACAAATTAGCGCTAGTAGTAGCCAGAGGACCAGTTTGCGCTAGAATCCTGCAAGCAATATCATTTTGTGGAACTCTGATTCCAATTGTAGTAGGGTCATTAGGATTCATAACTTTCGGCACTTTCGCCGACGCAGGTAATACTAAAGTCAGCGCTCCACCCCAGTATTTATCCGCAACTTGCTGCCATATTTCATACTCTTCTTGACTGCCTTCTACAAAATCCCAAACTTGCTCCGAGTCAGCCGCCATCAGTATTAACGGCTTATTCATACTCCGTTGTTTTACGGTAAAAATTAACGCTGCATTTTCAGGTAAAGCAGCCAGAGCCGGAACAGTATCTGTAGGGAAGCTGACTACTTTACCAATTCTAGCTCCTGCAACCAACTCAGCAATAGAAACCTGTGTCATTTATCAGTTATTAGTTGTTAGTTTTTAGTTGTTAGTTGTTAGTTATTAATTATTATTTATCACCTACAAGGTACTAACTCCTAACTCCTCACTCCTCACTCCTAACTCCTAACTCCTCACTTTTATAAGCGAGTGCAAAACGCTCAATTCCAGCTAAATCGGGATAAATTTCAATTTTGCTATAGTTACCGTGCGATCGCAACATTTGGCTAACTTTGTCTGCTTGTCCTGCCATCATTTCAATCAGCCATATTCCACCAGGTTTTAGATAATCGGAGGAAGTTTCTACCAAATGGCGGATACATTCTAAACCATCATCACCGCCATCTAAAGCTAAATGCGGTTCGTGTTTAAATACTTCTGGCTGTAGTTCGGGTAAGGTACTGCTAGGAATATAAGGTGGATTGGATACCATGCCGCTAAATTCACCTTTAAGAAAATCTAAGGGTTCCCACCAAGAACCTTGATAGAATTCAATGCGATCGCTAAAACTGTAATTATCGGCGTTTACTCGAGCGATCGAAAGTGCTTCCGAAGAAAAATCTACAGCATGAATTTTCGCTTGACTAAAAGCCGAAGCTAATCCTAAAGCTATTATTCCACTACCTGTGCCCAAGTCCGCCCAATGTCCTTGCCGCATTGTTGGGTTGTCGGCAGTAGCGGCTATTGCTAAATCAATTAAGGATTCTGTTTCAGGTCTGGGAATTAAAACTTGAGGTGAAACTTTAATATTAAAATGTCGCCAAGGAGTAATTTTTGTAATGTACTGTACGGGAAGCCTTTCGCGGAGCCTTTGTTGCCACAGTGCTGATAATTCGTGTAGAGATAACTTTAGCTGAATGCGATCGTCTTTGAAAGAACCAATACGCAGCGCCAAACGATCTAATCCAGCTATTTCCTGTAGCAACCAATCTACTTCAGCCTCCGGGACATTAGCGGATGAAGCAGCTGATATGGCAGCATCTCGCCACTCAGAAAGTTTATTACCAGATACCTGTAGCTGCTTATCCGCCATGTCTTAAGAATATGGGAGCAATTATGTACTATTTTTTCTTTGCAGGTGCTGAGCTAGGCGCTTTTTGCTTGGGAAGATTCTGGATATATTGCCTAGCTTCTGGATTGGGGAAAAAGACTACTCTATCGAGCCAAGGGTCGTTTTTCTCCTGCAAAGTACTAAGTATACCGTCTACATCTACCACCTGAATATCAGCTTTGGGAAATTTTGGCTTGACTTGGTTGAGCAGATTGTTAGCGTCTTGCATACTAAAGAACACGGGAACTACTTCCTGTTCGTTTTTTTGATCTCCGAGTTTAATTGGTACGTAGCTTTTGTCTGGTGCAAACCTGACTAGAAAAGTGGGTACGCTTCTAAACTGTTTTACCTGTTGACCGCTTTTTTTCAACAAGCTCATTGCTCCTTGAACTTCCTTATCAACTGGTTTAAAGGCAAATAACAAGCGGTTTGGTTCATTTTTCGATTTTTGCACTTGCTGAAAAATGACTCCTAAAGGTACGGGAGTAACCTGTAGGCTTTTCACCATCTGGGTCATTTTCGGATCTTTATCTTTGACCTTTTGTAAATCGCTGATAAAGGTTTGAGCCTCTTGTTTGCTCATGTAAACGCCAGTTACAGAACCACCCGCTTTCTTACCATTTTGTTCGGGTAAAGGACGACTTAACGGTAAACCTTGTGGATTAGTAATCAACCATACTGGAATGTTGTCCAGCTTACTTTTAATTTCTTGTTCTGACAATGCAATTACTGGGGCAATTCCGCTTGTAACAGTTGCTAGTAGAGTACTCCCCACTACACCTAATGTTGTTCCCCAGCGAACTAATGATTTCATGACTTCTCCTAGCATTAATATTTTGATAAATTCCAGGCAGGCTGTATATACTCCTTGAATCGACTTATACAGTTATAGTCTCTTCAAAAGCTTTTCTGACTGCACCAGTTGCCTATCTACCTTGTTTGTCCAATATTTTAATTAACAACGAGGCAAATGCCTATATAGACATATTGAAAAAATAATGAGCGAAAAAAAATATTTCCGCTTGTAGACACATCAAGTGCCATTTTATTGCTTTTCTTAAAAAATGTTGACGCTATCGAAAAAAAAATCGTTCCACATTCAGTGTTGAGAAAGCATTTATTTTTGACACGCCTTATTTGAGATAATTTAATCAATGCTTTCTTTTTCGGGCATTTATGATTGATGTGTCGTAACTTAAAAGTATTATTTTTGTTTAAAGCTTGCCGTTAACTTACAAATTAATACTTACCATTAAAGTACTTTTTGCTGCTGTATGTGTACTTAATTTACGAAAAAATAATAATCTATACTTTGATTTTGATTTTTAATAGTTACTATAAAAATTTTAAACCCTTTAATCGTTTTAAAGCATTCATAAAATATATTCTTTAAATCGGGATGACAGGATTCGAACCTGCGACATCCTGCTCCCAAAGCAGGCGCGCTACCAAGCTGCGCTACATCCCGGACATAACCGTGTAAGCGGCAATATTTATATATTATCACACTTAATATACCGATGGCAAATAAATTATTAAATTATTAACTAATGGTTGGTTTTAATTTGATTTACAAGCCTTGGTACTCCAATTTATAAATAGGCGCGGATCTACATTTGCGGTATTCCGCGCACTACTTAGCCGTGACAAAGCCAACTTTAAAATAATTTAAGAAGGTGAGAAGCAGAAAAATTTGGGATTAGTGAGGATACCAAAACATACCTTTAATGCCTTCTGGATCGGACATAAAACCGAGATTCTGATAAAAATCTACGACATGAGGGTCTGCAAAAAGAGTAACGTTGCTAATATCTTCACTTCTAAGTTTTTTGAGTACGTATTTCATTAATGCCTTACCCATTCCTTTCCCTTGAAAGTCTGGGTGAACCACTACATCCCAAATAGTGGCATTAAAGGCATGATCTGAGGTAGCACGGGCAAAACCAACGAGTCTTCGTTTATTTCCTCGTACTTGCCACATGGTGGCTACGAGAAAACTATGCTCGATGGCTTTCTTTACTTTTCTTAAAGGACGACGAGACCAACCTACTGCGTCACAAAGTTCTTCTAACTCATACAGATCAATATCTCGCTCCGTGCTAAAAACTATGCGATCGCCACTACGATTAGAGTTGTCTCCATCATTGGTAGTGGTATGTTCTTCAAACCCATGAGTCGCTTTAGTTGTCACGACACCATCGTTAGTATTAAACCAAGTTTTCCAAAAACCCATGCCAGCCTGGTTCGGGTAGTATAACTGAATTAGCTTCCACGTTTAAAGCGTGTATATTGAACCACGCTTATCGCAGCAAGCTTTCTATAAAACTCTACATTAACTAACAGATGTTAATTTTGACGAGATTTGATAGAAGCCAGCAGCGGTCATACGTGTTTAACATCAATTATTTTCAACTTTAACATCTTGTTGACAAACAAGGCGGAAAAATTCACGAGTTGAGGGGCACCAAATCTGAGAATTAATTGTATACAACAGTGCCTTAAAATTTTGAGGGGCGGCTATATAGTTTTTTTATTTCCCGTTCAATAGTATTTATTTTGACAACAGCAAGCGAGTCTTACATTAAAAAATGGCTTCTGGTTTAAAAACATCAACACTGGAACTTCTAAAACGCTTTAATAAGTCGTTTCCCCAGTTTTACGAACAATTTGTGAGCAGTGAGATTCAACTGCAAAATTTGCGGCTAGCTTATCGACTCTATAAAACCAGACGTGCCGTTATCGAGTTAAAACCTGAAGGGGGTAAAAGTGCTTTGCATTTCGCCTACCGCAACCAGTCTTTTCTCCTCAGCGATATTTTTGGTGTTCTAGCGGCTTACGGACTTACAATTCACAGTTTAAGTTTGTACGGACAAATCAAACCACCGATGTTGGTTTTTATTAAACTACTTGTATCTCGTGGTAGCAAAGCCCTTTCGGAAAAAACAGCAGAAAACGTCACTCGTGCAATTCGCGAAGCTTTGGGAGGACGTTTTGAGGTAGAAGAGATGCTAGCGGTAGAATTTAACCTTGACGCTGGTTTAGAAAAAGTCGAAACCGAGTTTTATGTAGATCCAGTGTTTCATTTACCAGCTTTAGTGATTGAAGCTGACAACCAACCGGGATTATTCTATAAAGTTATGTACGCTATGTGGCTTGAAGACTTGCTCGTAGTCAATGCTAACTTGCTGGTTTGGCGCGGACGCACGCGCTTGATACTTTATTTATTAGGACCTAATGAAAGCTTAATTCCGGAATATTTAGGTCACAAAATTGCCCAAAGCGTCCGTGGAAGATTTCTCGGAAGTTGAATATTTTTATAAAGGTGGACTTATCGTCAAAAAAGCGATTGAATAACTGCGAAAATTAAATAGTAAAACTACTGTTTTATGGCAAACGTCATTAAAGGTACGTGCTGCTTTCATGGCAACTATCGAAATCTTCGGCGTTCCCCACGCATACGAGCTAACGGTTCCTGCTGACAACTCCCACACTTTAGTATTTATCCACGGTTGGCTTAATAGCCGTGGATACTGGCAACCTACGATTGAACGTCTCCAGCCAGATTTTGGGTGCCTTTCATATGACTTACGAGGTTTTGGGGAATCTCAATTGAAAGAGACAAAAATACCTCAGAATAACGCCTCCTCAGATTTAATGACGGGGCGTAAGACATCCGTTAATCCGTTTGATTCTCCTTACACTCCATCTGCCTACATGGAAGATTTAGTAGTACTGCTGCGAAAGTTAAATCTAAATAATGTTTGGTTAATTGGTCATTCCCTTGGTGGCACCATTGCTTTATGGACAGCAGCTCAGATGACTCAAGAAGTTAAAGGAGTAATCTGTATCAATTCCGGTGGTGGTATTTATCTTAAAGAAGCCTTTGAAAAATTCCGCACCGCAGGACAAAGGTTTTTACAGCTTCGTCCCAGATGGCTATCTCAAGTACCTTTAATTGACATATTGTTCGCCAGAAATTCTGTAGCGCGTCCCTTGGAACGTTATTGGGCACGGCAGCGAATCATCGATTTTTTAGTAGCCGATCCTCAAGCTGCTTTAGGAACGCTACTAGACTCTACAACAGAAGAACAAATAAATTATTTACCACAATTGGTATCTCAACTTAAACAGCCAGTTTATTTCTTAACAGGTGCCGAAGATAAAGTCATGGAACCAAAATACGTTCGTCACTTAGCTAGTTTCCATCCCTTGTTTCAAGACTGCGGCGACAACGTAATCGAAATTCCCGACTGCGGACACTTAGCAATGCTAGAGCAGCCAGATATTGTCGCCGATCGCATCCGCTCTATTATCAATTAAGAAATTGGGCCGCAGGGGATGGGGTTCGGGGGAGACAAGGGGACAAGGGGACAAGGGGACAAGGGGACAAGGGGACAAGGGGACAAGGGGACAAGGGGACAAGGGAGAGATAATTCTTATTAACTGCTAACTGCTAACTGCTAACTGCTAACTGCTAACTGCTAACTGCTAACTGCTAACTGCTAACTGCTAACTGCTAACTGCTAACTAGTTACTGATAAAGCTCCATCACCCGACTCAGTGCTAGCCTTGATTCAACGCCAAGACTCAAAGAAGAAGTATGTCCTCTGGAAAGATGATCGGCGGCGCAGCAACCGATCATGGCGGCGTTATCGGTACAGAATTTTAGAGATGGAAATAACACTCGTAGGTTATGAGTTTCTGCTGCTGCTTGTAAATGCTTTCTCAAACCGCTGTTGGCTGCGACTCCACCACCAACTGTAATAGTCTTCAAACCATAATCTAAGGCGCAGGCTATGGCTCTTTTTGTCAACGCTCTGGCTACGGTATCCTGAAAGCTGGCTGCTACATCTGCTACGGGTATTGAGGGATTATTTTTTTCTAACTGCTGTACCAGTCGCAATACTGCTGTCTTTAACCCGCTAAAACTCGCATCATAGGGATGATAGCCTCCCGACGGTAAAGAAACTCTTCCTTCAGGCAATTTAAAGGCGCTCGAATTACCAAGTTGTGCTAGTTCGTCAATTATTGGACCACCGGGATATCCTAGCTTTAACAACCGCGCTACTTTGTCAAATGCTTCACCTGCGGCATCATCGCGTGTTGCTCCAAGGCTTTCATAGATTCCGCAATCTTTTACGTAAATTAAACTTGTATGTCCTCCCGAAACTAATAAGCTTAAAAATGGAGTTTCAAGGGCTGGCTCGGTTAAATAATTGGCATAAATATGTCCTTCGAGGTGATGAATTCCTATAAATGGTAAGGAACGTACCATACATAAAGTTTTAGCGGCGGTTAAACCCACTAATAATGCCCCTACCAATCCAGGGGCGCAAGTTGCAGCTACACCATCAATGTCGCTCCAATGTAATTGTGCTTGTTCTAAAGCTAGGTCAATAAGTTGGTTTATCGTCTCCAAATGCATACGGGAGGCAACTTCTGGCACTACTCCACCATAATTTTTATGTACTGAAATTTGGGAAGCTACAACGTTGCTACAAACGTGACGATTATTTACAATTGCTACGGCAGTCTCATCGCAGCTAGTCTCTATTGCTAAAACAGTTGCCATCTATCTAGGTTATGTGAATAAAAATTTTGTTGTAGAAGCTTTAACTTTTATTTACTTCAACTTTACTCCGTTTACGCATCAAGAGTATGATCGCTTCTTAGTTACACAAATTTAAATTTGTACGAGCCGCTTCGTTTTGTACAAATATTTTTTGTTTCGTAATAAAAGGAAACAATTTCATGCGACGCTTGTTTGCTCTAATTTTAGCTGTTTGTTTGGCGTTTAATTTCGCCCCACCAGCCTTTGCTCTAGGTGCTGACCTAGTAAGATGCAGCGACTCACCCGCTTTTCAACAACGTGCTGCGGATGCCCGCAACACGACGAGCGACCCTAATAGCGGAGAAAAACGTTTTGAACGTTATGCTCAGGCTTTATGCGGTCCAGAGGGTCTACCTCACTTAATTGTTGATGGTCGTTTGAGTCGTTCTGGTGACTTTCTAATTCCTGGCATTCTGTTTCTTTACATCGCTGGCTGGATTGGTTGGGTAGGTCGTTCTTACCTCCAAGCCGTTAGAAACGAAAAAGATGCTGAAATGAAGGAAGTAATTATCGACGTACCTACAGCATTACCACTAATGCTTTCTGGTTTCGCTTGGCCCGCAGCAGCAATTAAAGAATTGCTTTCGGGTGAATTGACCGCAAAAGATGAAGAAATTCCAATTTCTCCACGCTAGTAGCAATTGTTAGTGAGGAGAATTTTTAATAGCGACCTTAGCTATTCCAAGTCTTGCTAATAATTATTAACTATTGTTAATTAATAGTTGATTTATTGGCTGTCTTTTAAATCATTCTTCTTTATTATACAGGCGCGTAAATCTACTCATCGAAAATCCATCGATCGAAGCTCATTATTTGGGAGTACAATCCATGCAGCAAAACGATTTATTGAGGTATCTTTCCCTCGCACCAGTCCTACTGTTTGGCTGGTTAATATTTACTGCGGTGTTGTTGATTACATTCAACTACATTTTTCCTGACCTATTGTTCCATCCACTACCATAAATTGGGTATACAATTCGATTGTTGTTTGGAGTTAGCAGTTGTTCTATAACTTAATAACTCTGAATAAACCCCTATTTATGTTGGAATAATTTTTAGTAAAACTCGCTTGTGCTGCGTTCGGCACAAGCGAGTTTTGTATTTATTAATTTTTCTAAAAATTACTGTTAAAAAGCTCCTCTAGATACAATTATTAAGATGTAGAAAAGTATTCATTTATTCGAGAGGTAAAAATAAAACATGGGAAATATAGTGCAAGCATTAGATGAAGCGAAAAATAAACCTAACGACGCTAGAAATCAGGAAGTTGTTTTTGCCGCAGAAGGCAATCCGCAAACAGGCAATCTAGAAACGCCAATTAATGCTTCTCATCTAAGCAAGTGGTTTATCAGAAACTTACCTGCTTATCGTCCCGATATAACTCCTTTTAGACGAGGATTAGAGGTTGGGATGGCTCACGGTTACTTGTTATTTGGTCCATTTGCTAAATTAGGTCCCCTGCGTAATGCACCGTCAGCTAACTTAGCTGGGTTGCTTTCCACAATCGGCTTGGTTGTGATTCTCACCGCTTGCTTATCTTTATACGCTAATAGCAATCCACCCAAACCAGTTGCCACAGTAACTGTGCCCAATCCACCTAGTGCTTTTAATACTATGGAAGGTTGGAACAACTTTGCTAGTGCTTTTTTAATTGGTGGGATTGGTGGCGGGGTAACAGCCTACTTTTTAACCAGCAACTTGGCATTTATCCAAGGTTTATTTGGTTGATATTCGGTTTCATGCCCCGATCGTCAAGTAGATGTTAACAGCCATAAAGGCAAAAGGACACAACACAAAGACTTTAATAGTCTTGGTTAGTGTCCTTTATTTATGAGGCATTGAGCGCGATCGCCTGCAACGGCGCGGCTCAGCTTGCGGTTAATCAAAATAATTCGCGATCGTCCGAGATTGCCACTTCAATATCGCGAACTGCGGTTTCTAAATCGTCATTCACTATTTGAATATGGAATTCAGAAGCACAGTCAATTTCTTCTTTAGCACGCTTTAAACGACGCGATATAGCCTCGGAAGAATCTTTCTTTCTACCGCGTATCCGTTTCTCTAATTCATTAAAAGTTGGTGGAAGTATAAAAATACTCAACAGTTCGGGAAATGCGGCACGAATTTTACGTGCCCCTTCCAACTCAATTTCAAGTAGTACCGATTTTCCAGACTCCATCAGGTCAATTACTGGTTTGCGAGGAGTACCGTATAAATTACCGGCAAATTCCGCCCACTCTAGAAATTCACCTTGCTCAATTAACCGCTGGAATTTGCTACGGCTAATAAAATAATAGTCTTTGCCGTCCACTTCCCCCGGACGAGGAGGACGGGTAGTGGCAGATATTGAGTAATTGAGTTCGGGATGACGCGAAAGAAGTAATCGCATTAAAGTGCCTTTTCCGACACCACTAGGACCTGTTAAAACAATCAGCTTCCCCGTAGACAGTAATTTGTTAGTAGTAGCACCAAATCGAGTCGATAGCACTTGCATCATCCGCTTTCCCTGTAATCAATTTATATACATTATTCATCAGTCAGTAGTCATTTGTTAGTTTTGCAAATGACTATTGCCTAATGAGGGTTGTAAAATCAACGACTTTTTAAGTCTGTTAATTCACATGGTACAGAAAAATGTATACATTCTTGTCGTCCGGGATATTAACCAAGGTTCGGGAAACCCTAAAATAACCAGCACGTCTCTTGTAGCCCCAGCGGCATCTTTCAAAAAAGCCCGCCCATTATTTTTGCGGAAATTGTGACCCATACCCCTTTTAGTTATCTACAACATGATGTTCGCGGGAAATAACGAAACGATTCGCTACGGTTTCGGGTTGGATAGCCGAAAGAATAACGTGACTTGAATCCGTGATAATAACAGCCCTTGTGCGACGACCGTAAGTTGCATCAATCAGTTGACCTCTATCTCGCGCATCGGTAATGATTCGCTTGATTGGAGCTGATTCTGGACTGACAATTGCAACTACTCGGTTGGCAGAAACAATATTGCCGAAACCGATGTTGATTAACTGAATGTCCATAAAAAAACTGCTATGTTAATGTGTGTAAGAACTGGACATGACTAATCATGCCTTAAAAGCAACTGTTTTCATGTTATCCCCAAAAAATAGCACTAACAACGCGCTTAGTTCCCAACTACTTTTGATTTTATTTATAAACGGCTTTTATTAATTATTTCTTACAGATGTTTCTTTAAAATACTCCCTAAGAGATAGATAAAATATTGCCCAAACAAGGTATTATACGATTCCCTATAAAATTCAAGCTGACTATATTACCTGATTCTTCATACCCAGTTTTACTACCCCCATCGGGTTTCTACTTCTTATGAAAAGCTGCCTCCTGAGATGCAAATATTTATCTTTTGGGAGTTTATTTAAGCAATGTAAATGTGTGTTAATTTACAAGTTTATAAATCAATATTTATATATTTTCAACAATCAATATATCTAATGCTGACTTTAAAAAATTCTTATATATATTTCTTTAAAAAAGGATTTATTTTATATCCGATCGCTGTTAAGTAAGAACAGCAAATCCCTCACAGATACAAGGAAAGTTTCCCTTAAAAGTGACTCGGTATTAATTACTACGTCTATTTAAATATTTTGTTTACAATAAATTTTTTTAATCGCAGTGAAGACAGTAAAGTGCGCCAACATGGTGTATGGCGCTCTATGACAATACAAAAGCAACATCGCTTATGAATAAACCACAGGCGAATTTTAATCCCCCATACTTGATTAATTAAAGTCTGGGGGATTTGTACCTATAGCTATATATTTCTATATATTAGAAATCACAAATACAAGCTTAATTTTTTGAAGTATTTCTTATATCCTGCCATTTTTGACGGAGACTGCTTAAATTTGGGTTGTTACCCCCATAACGCCAGGTAACATAAGCCTGAGAAATTTCTTCTATTACTTCAACAGTTTTTGGTGAATAATGCCCCTGAGAAACCCGAGCATATTCTAAAGGTGTTTGCGCCGGATGTTTAGTTAAGCCTTTTTCATTAGTCCACTCAAGCATTTGTCGATAAAGTCTTTCCATCGGCTGCAATTTACCTAAAAATTGCCATTTTCGCCATTTTCGCCATTTATCCCAGCCCAGCCAACCGAATAAGGAAATTGCTGTTAATAAGGTTAATCCGCTCAATATTCCGAAAATACCCTGTGAGAATAAAGAGAAAAACCACGATATAAATCTTAAAATAGCGCTAAATATTTTTCCAAATATACCGTTGAGAAATCCCGTTACTGGAGAGGGTAGCCAACCTGCAATCCAATTCCAAAATTGTTTTAAGACGGAAAAAGTTTGAATTTCTTCTATTGAGGGAGGGATTAAAGGATGATTGGGTATAGGATCGAAAGCAAACCAGCCATATTTCGGGAAGTAAACTTCCGTCATTGCGTAAGCGTCGGTGTTACGGACTACGTACATCCCTGTAAATGGATTAAAATCTCCGGGAGCAAACCCCGCTACCAACCGCGCTGGAATACCGATAGAACGCAACATTACCGTTAATACCGTAGAAAACTGATCGGGTAGCCCTCCTTTGTTTTTAAACAAGAAAGCTTCTACCAAGTCTTCTTTCTCATCTAACAATGGTGCTTCAAAAGGATTTTGCGGTACCGTGTAGTTTTGTTTGAGATATTGAGCTATGTATAAAGCTTTTTCATAAGGTGATGAAAGATTTTTCTGGGTTTTACCTACCCGTTGACGATTGTAGCCAGCGAGAATTTCTTGGGTAAGCTGCTTTACTTTGTCAGCGATTTGGGGAGGTACCTGCAAGTAATAGTTTGTTATGCTATCCGGGTACTTATTTGTAGTTTTTGCTAATAAAGTGCGATCGCGATAGGGAACTTCAGAAAGTACCGTATAAGTTAAACCTTTAGATAAACCAACTGGCGATCGCAAGCCACCTTCTGTATCGACGGCTATTATCGGTGTCGGAAAATAAATTTCTTTCGGATATGACATTGCTGGAATTAAGTTAGGTAATTCCGCCACTACGGTGTAAGTTTGTACTATTTCTTTGGTTTTACCAATAATCAAAGGTCGCTCAAGAAAAGTTTGATAGGAAAAAGGCGATCGTTTGAGCCGCTTAACTTTGTCGTTGCGAGAAATTTCCCATCCGTTACCCGTGTAACGATCGAATGCCAAAACCCGCCAGAAACCTTGTGCTTGAGAACGTACCCGCATCACTACTTTGGGTTTCATCTCTCCGCGTAAATTCTGGTTAATTTTGGTATTGAATCCGTAATAAAAGCTATCGTCTACTAAGGGGCGATCGCCAGTTCCTGTTTTAGAAGTTCCGTCGCCATTGCTACCACTTTGACCGTTATTATTACCAGAACGTACATAACCGGGATTAACAATTTTTCGTCCGCTAAAATCGCCTTTTACGTCAATAGGCGAACTAACCGGAAATGTCCGCAAGCCATAACCGGGAACTCTCGGTAAAACAGCGAAAATTGCTAATCCCAGACTTATTACGACCAAAAAATTAACAATTAAGAATTTTAAATTAAAAACCTTATTTTTTTTATTATTTGATTTTGTTGTAACCGTAAACGGCTCTAAACCCAATCGCGAACGATAGTCTAATACTAAAGTAGGTAAGGCAATAGCTAAAAAGAGCAGCAACACTGGTGCAAAAGCTAAAGTTTGACTCAGTGTTGCGGCTACACCTAGTAAAATTAATCCGATTACAATCGAATACCCTAAATCTTTACGACGAGGCATATCCAAACTATGCAGCACCTGAAGTTGAATCAGTAATTCTGCAAGCAAAAGCCTTGTATCATTCAATTCTCCGAGCAACCGCCCGAAAAAAGCACCTAATGCTAATAACATTCCAATGGCGATACAGAACTTTACCCCTATATTGGGTTTGCGACGACGGTAATAGCTCCAAATTCCGCCCGCCAAACTTAAAGGAACCGCCCAAAAACTTTGGCTTGTCTCTGCGGCTATATCCGTCGCCACAATTCCTACGATTACTAAAGCACTAACTAGCACCCTTAAAGTAATTGAATCTTCTACTTCTATCGGCGGCGAATTGTGAATTTTTTGCCGCCAGTACCCTATATGTAGACGCTCACTGAACCTATTCATCCCTAAAAATTTCAATCTTTAATTACCCCGCTCAAATCATCTTTTATTTGCACGCACCGCCACTTTAACTCATGGGAAAACAATTCCTATGAATTTTGGCGTATTTATTTGAGCAACTGTAGACGCTGGGGGCTATCTGCTTATTGAATTAAGGTTCATCACTACTACCCCTAAACATGAATATTATTATTCGTTCATGAATATCAACCGATAAAAACCTATTAACGGTACCCAACCGCTGGCGGCTCCTAAAAGCCATAGCTTAGGCTCTTTGGGAAGAATTTGTCGGAACGATCGCAAATGTCAGCGGTTGAGTATCCATATCTTCTAACTCAACTGCCAATTTATAAGTTGCCCCTTCTTGAATTGAGTTTAGCTCTAAACTTACAATTCCCTGACTATCCGATTCTGCAACTACTTGCTGATTTTCTTCACCAAGTTTTAACTTCCCTGGGAGAGGTAATTGAGCTTCAACCCGCAGCTTCCGTGCCTCAGTATCGTATTCTACTTTTAAAGTTACGTTACCTACATTGGTTAGCCACTGCTTTTCGACTACCATATGGGCATCAACAGATACAGTCAGATTTTCTAGCAACTGTTTCGCAGCCAACAATGATAATGCCATTTGTTGACGCGGTTGCAAATCTGAGTAGCTGCCTTCTACAGAAGGCATTCTTTCTAAAGTATCCGCAGAACGATATGGACTTCTTAACACCATAGAGGCTAAGTCATTAAGTGTCTGCGGTTCGTTAGGGAATAAACTCTCCACCACCCCAACAAGTTTTGCTCCCAATGGCACGGGAAAAGCGAGCAATTCTTGACATCTTGTTAACAATTGCTGAAACACTTTCTCCGGCATCAGAATTGGCAAACTCAGTTTAGACTGTTGTGCCGCCCATCCCCAGGCAGGAACCCAAGACATAGATTGATTGTCAATATAATCGGGATAATCTATTAGTTGTGTCTCCCAAGGGAACAACGGAGGATTATCTTGAACTTGATTTTGTAACCGACGTTTAAGAACGGCTTGAAAACGTGTTTGCACAGCAGGAATTTCTCCCATTTGGAAAGGATAGGGCATCAAATCCGACTCAGAAGCACCGCTTGTGGAAGCGGTGTTATCGTCCATTTGTGCCCCGTTAATTTCCTCACTTTCGACCAAAAAATCCTCCTCGGTTGAAGCATCATCTGCTAGCAACCAAGCGAGTAATTGGTTTTGTAAGGATTCTGTGTCACTATTCATGAGTAGATGCACTTGATCCGGACATAAAAGAGTTACGAATTTCCCAAGCTTGTTCGAGAATTTTGAACCACCTTTTTTGCAGTTGCGCCATAGATAGCCCTAAAGTTTTGGCAATATAAACATCAGCTTGACCAAGTTGTTTTAGTTCTAATAAACAACGTTGTTTGTCGTCAAGTTGTTCTATATAAACTTGCCATTGGTATTCCGTCAAACCTAAATTGGTGTGCAAGTCGGCTTCTAACCATTCATGAACCAATTCCCAGCGGTGCAGCAAGGCGAATCGAATCAGATGATATTTGAAACGTTGCTGCAAGTAATCTCTTTGACGGGGAGTTAAACCTAAAATTGACTCAATTTCTTGAGCCGATAAATCTTTTAGGCGTAGGGCAAAGTAATCGGCGCAGTCTCCTTGTTGGCGTTCCTCAAGATAACTTATTAACTCGTTAATGACTACAGAACGCAACGTTTCCTCTGTTGGTTCCGGTTCACTTTGAGATGCCATTGCCGATCTTAACTGCTGTACGGCTGGATCTTGCCAAGAACCATCACCATCGTTGCTGCTACCTTCTGCGGCTCTTTCTATATCAACGCAAGTTTCTGGAGGTTGCTGTTGAGAAAAAGTTTGTGCCCGCAGGATAATCAGCTGCTGCTGTCGTCCTGGTAAAGGAATGCGTCTTTTAGCATAGCGTTCTGTAAACGCCATGTACTCTGCTAATTCCAGAAGAGTTTGGGGACGATAAGTTGGTTCAAGCTTATTTTCTCTTCGGCAAGCGTTTAATGCTTCCAAATAAAAATTTTGCAGAAAATCCTCAATTACACCTAACCGCCCTTGATAACTCAGTTGTTTATTTGGCGGATTAATGTAACGATAAATAATTGCGCTGAGAGTGCTGTGTAGCTCTATCCTGCCTCGATTTGAACCAAATTGGTAGTATCTCATACACTGAGATAGCCGGTGTCGGGCTAAGGCGATCGCCGAACCTTTGATGTCCCCAGAAGCTTGGATACGTTTGCTCTCATGGCAAATCCGGAGGACTTCGGCAGCGATTCGTGTTGCCACTTCATGGCAATTAGACTCCGAAGCTTTGGTTGAGGATTTAAGTTCTCCAAATAGGAGTTGAAATATCGCCTCCACGCCGATAGACTTTTCTCCCTGAATAGTTGTGGTCGCGGCTGATTTCATAGTCTAGCTGTTTAAAAGACCTTAACATACAAACGTGTGCAACCTATGTTTTGTGGGGATATCGGTTGGTTGTTGATTGCCTTGAAACGCAATCATAAGCACCGATTATCCTACCGCCATTAATTGGACTGAATATATTATTCCCAAATCAAGGGAAGTTTTTTCGCTTTTCATAGAAGTTATAGCTAATGCCCACGAACTATTAACTCTTAATTATGGATTTACAAGTACAAATTCAATCTTTGATTAACAATGCACCCCAAGATGGTATTACACCTCAACTGGTTGCGGCAATTGCTCCGGCACTTACTCAAATTGCTCAAAAATTACGTTTCCCCCAATACTACATACTCCAAAACTCCGAGCATGACTGGGTTCTAACAACATTGAGCAATCGTACTAATCCGCAATTAGAAAAACAGGTAATAATCGCTTACCCCACGTTACAAGATGTCAGTACTACCTCTGGTGTTGGGTTTGACCCTCAAATGATAGCTGCACCAATCGGAGTTATTGAAATTTTGTTCCAGATGGTAGCGCTAGAACCCGTAGATAGTATAATTTTTTTTGAAACTCCTGGCACTACAGTTAACGCAGTTGAAATTGAGCGAAAGCTCTTACAAAGTATTATTGAACGGACGTTACAACAAAATCGTTCCAGCCCTAATATTCCTCCGGATATCGCTTAAATAATTTAGAGGTTACGCGCTATAGAGTTAAAACATATACCTATTTATATTGCAAAAATATGCTTTTAGGTAGAAGTTATAAGTTAAGGATTTATTACAAATCAATAACTGATAACTATTTTTCGATCGTGCCGCAAACTTTTAATTAAGACGACTCAGCACATAATCAGCCATATCAATCAAAGCTTGGCGAGTTGGAGAAGATGGTAATTGTCCCATATGCTCTACTGCCAGTTTTGCATGATTTGCGGCTAAATCGCGGGAACGTTGAATTCCTTTACTATCTTCTATTAGTGCAAGTGCTTGCTCTAAATCTCCAGCCTGTGTAAATTCTCTTTCAATTAAAGCTTCAAGATTTGGTTTTTCTTCTAAAGCATATAAAACTGGCGCTGTCAGATTCCCACTTTTAAGATCCGAACCAGCAGGTTTACCTAATTTATCTGTAGAACTGGTGAAATCAAAAATATCATCAACTATTTGGAAGGCTAATCCCAAATTACGCCCATATTCATACAAATTTTCGGCTGTCTCCTCAGAAACTTCGCTGAGTATTCCAGCAGCTTTAGAACTGTTAGCAAACAATGTAGCGGTTTTATAGTAAGTTTTTTGCAGATAAGTATCCATCGAAATATCAACATCAAAACGATTCACTGCTTGCTGAATCTCCCCAGTAGCCAAGTCCATAATTACCTGTGAAAGCAATTTCACTACATCCAAATTATCTAAATTGGCTAAATACCAAGAAGCTTGAGCAAACAAAAAATCTCCGGCTAATATTGCTATTCGATTGCCGAATAAACTATGAACTGTATCAACGCCGCGTCTTTTTTCTGATTCATCCACTACATCATCATGCACTAAAGAAGCAGTGTGAATCATTTCTGTAATTTCAGCTAATCGTCGATGACGGGGTGTAATATCCGACTGCAATAATGTTGCTCGCGATACAAGTAAGACTATTGCAGGTCTAATACGCTTTCCCCCAGCTCCGAAGAGATGTTCTGCGGCTAGACTGAGGATGGGGTGGTCATTTCCAACTAACTGTTTGAGGTTATCTGCCAATATATGCAGGTCTGCTTCCACAGGGGAAAACAAGGAGGTGGCTGAGGTCATGAATGGGCGGACTCTGACTTTAGTTACGAAAGTTTACATATCCTATACCCATTCTAAGATAAGCCCGTGCCTTTTCTCAAAGCATTCTATAAATGTTCTGATTCATATAAAGCCGATCGTCCGCTTGATATGTAACTATATATCTTTAATTCAAAATTAAATTCATATCGAATGCCCGCCAGATGTATATTTTGCTCCAACAGGAATTTCGATCGCTTAATACTTTGTTACATAGTTCGCTTCATATTTATTAATCTACAATCGGGAACTCTCGAGAATATTTACTGAGAAAAATAAATAAAAAATTATACTAGCTATAACTAAGTGTAGTTACGAGCATATACTATTCATTTCATACGATGAAAATATTTAGATTTTGATGAATATTACAGATAATAGCTCTTATTAACAAAAATTTAATATTTTACTATATAGCTCCAGGTATCTTTGAGAACAGAGCTAAAACTGTGCTGATTCTTTATATATCACCGCCTTACACTATCGAGGTACGGGGAGAATAAGTAAATCAATAATAATATCTTAGAAATTTGAGATTAAACAACAAAATACCTCAAAAGTAAGAATTCCTATGTTATTCTTATATATAGGGATTTCAAATACTTAGAATATTCACTCAGAAAAAGTAAGTCGCTTTTATTCGCGTTTATGCTTTACTGACGCAAGTGGGTTGAAATAAGTCGTAGGTGAAACCAAGGGAATTATTTATGTTCGTAGTTCACGAACGAATAAGTTTCCCTAATCATAGCTACGTGCTGTCCAAAAGGAATATATTGGCATATCTTGAGGAACCATTTTAGGGTACCCAAGGTTTAGCTTCTGTATAGAAGGAAGCACTGCATAACGCAGTTGGAACGCAGGCTAGGTAGATTGCATGGTAGCAATTTGTTTATTGTTATTGGCATAGTCTGTAAAAACTAATTACGTATAGATACGTTGCAGAGTATTAATACTCTGCCGTAATTTTTGGATTACGAAAAAGCTGTAGCAAAAAGCTATGTAGCTTATATTTTGACATTTGTATGCGATTTATTCTTCGCTATACAAATTTGAATGTGATTGAAGATAAAACTTGTCCGGGGAAGTATGCTTATGATGGTATTTATTTTAGCTTCTGGTTATTTGTTCGCCGTATACGTGCTATTAGCGCTAGCAAAAAGAACAATTAAAAAAACTGCGGTAACAGCAGTTCAACGGTATGGTGAAGGAGATTATTCTTCTGAGATGTCTATAAACATCGCTGAGTGAGTAAAGCCTGCGCCGCGCCCTTTAAGGGTTTGTGAAAGTGATATTTAAGACTATAGAACAGATCGGAATGTTTTTTGCAATACAGCACATCATATATATGGTGTGCTGTATTGTATTGCATTTAATTATTGCCTCTATTAAACCTTTTTGGAAATGAAAATCAACTGTATACAAAACTTAACCCAAGCGGAAAGAGGCTTAATTTTCCTCATTCCTTCATAGGGAAGGGGAGTAGTGCGGTTAGGTTTGTATTTAATAGCTAATTATGCCACCACGATCGAGCTTCAAATGGTTAAAATTTAGATGCTCCAAGTTTACCAATTCAACTTTTGGAGTACAGCCCAGCCATTGTACTGAAGACATTTCAAATTGTTGCGGACTTCCGCTCACGGCAAACCGAGTTGGTAACGGTGGGTGAGTATTTTTTAAATTTAGTAAATCCAACTCTTGGGCACAAGCTTCAACAACACTTTTTCCTGGGTCTACTAAAACTACCGATTCACCAACCAGCGATCGCAATAATGTTGCCAGGTGAGGATAATGAGTACAGCCGTAGACTAAAGTATCAATTTCTTGTTTTAATAAAGGTTCGAGGTAAGAACGTGCTACTTCTTTGGTGTATGGATCGTCGGTGCGGTTTTGTTCGATAAGAGGAACAAACTCGGGACACCCAACTTGCCAGACTTTGGCATTGCTGTTAATTTCTTGGATAGCAAGTTTGTAGGCGTTGCTTTTGGCTGTTGCTGGGGTAGCAATTACGCCGATACGCTTTCCGGCTTTTACTGCACTAACCGCGCCTGGTAGAATAAGTCCAAGTATAGGTACTTTAAATTCGGAACGTACAGTTTCTAATGCTAAAGCAGAACTGGTGCTGCAAGCCATAATTACCATTTTTACCCCTTGATTTTCCATCCAGAAAATAATTTCACGGGTAAACTGAATAATTTCAGCTTGGGAACGAATGCCGTAAGGTAATCTAGCTGTATCGCCAAAGTAAATGATTGATTCGTTGGGAAGTTGTTCGTAAAGTTGGCGCAGTACCGTTAAACCACCCACACCACTATCAAAGATGCCTATAGGGGCACGTTGGGGTTCTTGAGATGATAGGTAAAGATTGCCTTCAAAGATAGAAGATGAAAACACAGGCAAATTTTGATAATATAATTTGAATTTTGGACGGTGGATTTAGAAAAAGCTTCAACGTTTAAACTGCTAAATCCGATATGAAAGAGAATTTTACATCCTAATCTCGCTTCTGAAATTTTTACTATATTTTTTGCTTAAACGTAGGTACGCCCTGATACCATTAAGTACATAAGACATTTTAAAAGTTAAAAAAATACATTTATCGTACTGGTATGCCGATTAAATTTGAGAAAATTAAGAATCAGAATTTTTTTACTTTCTACAAATTTACGAAAAAATAGCCATCTCCAAGTAAATATACGATGAGAAAGCTATTGCTATTATTTAATTTTGATAAATCAATTAGCTGTTTCTTTAAGCTTAAAACTAAAATTCATCTTCTTTTAATGTAACTTAAAATACCATTAGCAATACCCTGTGCCATTTGCTCTCGGTATTGAGGAGAAGCTAATTTTGCTGCATCTTCCCTGCCCGTAACATAACCCGTTTCTACAAGAATTGCGGGCATAGAACTTTTTCTAAGTACGTAAAATCTCGCTTTTCGCACTCCTCTATCTCTAACATTTACGGAACTTAATATGCTGCTACGAACAGTCTGGGCGAGATTAGCACCACTGCTGTAATAGTAAACTTCTAAACCACTAACATCCGGACGACTCAACCCAACGGAATTAGCGTGAATGCTGACAAATAAATCGGCATTTCTTTGTTCGGCTAAGTCAACTCTTCCTTGAAGACTGACGAAGAAGTCGGAATTACGAGTAAGTACAGCTTGCACTCCGTTTTGCTGCAAAATTTGTGCAACTCTTATACTAATAGGTAAAATAACATCTTTTTCTTGTAGTCCCCCGATACCGATTGCTCCTGGATCTTTACCACCATGTCCGGGGTCAATAATAACTGAAATTCTACCAGACGGAACTCGCGATGATGGTATTCGCGATGTACTTGGCGGAAGAGTCATAATTGGACGACGGTTTGAAGGTCTGGGAATCGGTTGAGATATGGGAGGTAAGCTACCAGATGTAACAGGAGGCGTAACTCGACGAACCCGTTGTAATTCTAAAGATAAAAGCTTGTTGCTAAATTGATTGAGTTCGCCAATTTCCACTCCAGATGCAGGCTGGACATAGATAGCAACTTTATTATCGTCAAGTTGTTGTAAACGTACTCGTAAAACCGGGCTATTAGCGTTAAATTTGGGACCTTTAACTTTAGATGCTAATTTTGCATTATTAATCGTGATGCGGTACAAACCAGATTTTCTATCCCAGCCACCAATCGCAGATAGATTTCCATTTCCTCTAATTAGTAATTGGTTACTTGTAGGGGCTAGTTCTACAGATTCAATTGTTGCTACCTCTTTGCTTGCAGCTGAGACTGGTGGAACGGGAAAAGAATTTGATTGACTGCTAACGGATGAATCAGAACTACTAGAACTACTAGAACTACTACCTCTATTTAAACTACTAGCTAGACGGTTGGGTAGAACTATTAAAGCATTATTACCACTGGAAGAGGCTCGCCAATCGGGACTGTTCTTATCCAAGAGCAAAGTCATGCGAAGAGCAGGTGATTTACCATCAATTTGGCTGAATCGAATGCGGCTAACACCGTGCTTGTTAACCGATATCTCTTGTTGGACTCCCGACGACAAAGCCGCATCTGAAATATCGATGTTAACTTCTTTGCGATCGCGAGTACGGTTATAATCTTTAATTTTGGGTTTAGCACCACTAGTACTCAGGTAAAATCCGTCTCCGGTGACTCGCAAACCTTCAACTTTTGTTGCTGCATTTGAAGTGCTAGCAGCTATTGTTTGCGGGGGTGGAGTGTTAGGTGTTGTTTTAATTACACTGTAAATATTTCTAGTAGGACTAGTAGCTTTATCATTATTTTTTTCAGCTTTTGGGTCCGGCAGTTGCACCGTCCACTTGCTGGGGCTTATACCGATAAATTTTACTTGAGCGGGGTCAAGAGTATAGCCGGGATTCATTTCGACAACTATGCGAGCCGTTTGTGGGTTAAATTGCCCGACACGAAGAGAACGAATAGCTCCGTCGCTTATCGGTTCGGTTAACTGGGGTCGCCCAAATGTCGTTCCGGGCAAATCAATTACCAAACGAGTAGGATTAAAAATTAATTGTGCTTGGGGTTGAACTGCACCGTCGGTTTGAAATTCCAGTTGGTTTTGATTGGCATTATAACGCCAGGAAGACAGTTTTGCGCCGTGAGCAGGCGACGATAGCATTAGTACAGTTAAAGCAGTAGTACCAGATACTAACCAGTTTATTTTCACAGCGTTTTCTCCTAATCGGTATATTATTGATAACTATTAATCTGTAAAAGTGTTTGTACTTCATGCTTCGATATAAAATCAAGCATTGCCGTTGTCAATTCCGGACAAAGCCGCAGGTATTAAAGACATTGTTAATTGTATTAACCGTCTTGATGAAGCTTTTTATTTGTCTGCCTCAAGAATATAATTATGTGCTTTTTAGCATTTGATTATACCAAGATCCAGTTAATTAAAGTTTAACTTAGCTGTAAAATTAAATCAGTGACATTTTATTCAACTCATAAGTTCTATTGGACGTGTAATTTAAATCTCTTGAGGGTGTTGGTAAAAAATGTAGTTATTTCTGGCGCTGCATTGCTCCCATAGATGAATTGTAATAAATAGATTTAAAGATAAGTAGTTCTAGCTTGACTTGACTTTAATCTTAGAACAGTTAACTAGTTTTGATATTAGAATAATTTCATAAAATATCTGGTTCTTGCTTACGTTTTTAAAGAAAATGTTCCCCAATTTACAAAAAATCATACTATGCATTAGAAATTAACTAGGGCGATATAGAAAAAAACTATAAAACAGATTTCGAGTAATGGCTATCTGAAAAAATATGATTTATTTTTGGATTTTTCTTTTGCTTATTGCCTGTAACAGCAAGATAGGCTTGTTAAAAACCAGTTCTATCGCTTGATTTTTTTGAATCCGTTGAGCTTGAACATAAAATATGAGATTATAGATACAAATAAGATTTAAAAGCGTATTATAACCATATATCTAATTTGATAATGTTTTAAGGTAGCACTTTAATTAAGTTTTTTATCCATAAAAAAATTATCGCAGCAAGAAATGTTTAATTAAATTCAACTCTCTGTGGTGCCAGTCTCAATACTAGTCGAGGCAGGTAAATAAAATAGGGGAATCCTTGCCCGCTTGAGAGCAAGAATTCCCCTATAATAACCGCTCTTTTTGATTAAATAGGCAAATTTATAATATGTAAATTTACCCAACTTTACCCATTACTTATGGTCGATTTATATATTTTTACCTACGTTTCAGGTACCGTAAAATACCATCAGCAATTCCTTCCGCCATTTGATTTCGGTACGAAGTTTGTTTTAACTTAGCAGCATCTTCTCTACCAGTTACGTAACCAGTTTCTACCAGAATGGCTGGCATAGAAGTTTTGCGGAGTACGTAAAATCTAGCTCGTCGTATTCCTCGGTCTTTAACCTTCACTTTTCGAGTAATACCTTGACGCACCGCATCAGCCAGACGTTTACCACTGCTATAGTAATAAACTTCTAAGCCGCTAATATCGGGACGACTTAAACCTAAAGAATTGGCATGGATGCTGACAAATAGATCGGCATCGCGTCTTTCAGACATTACGACTCGTCCTTTTAAGCTGACAAAATAGTCGGTGTTACGGGTGAGTACTGCATTGACTCCATTTTTCCGCAAAATTTCAGCGACTTTTTGACTGATAGGCAAGATTACATCTTTTTCTCGCAGTCCGCCAATACCAATTGCACCTGGGTCTTTACCACCATGCCCGGGGTCGATCATAACTGTTACCTGACCTCTAGGAGCCGGTTTTGGTGCTGGTTTTGGCTTGGGCTTAGGAGGAACGGGAACGGGAACTGGTTTAGAACCTGCAACTGGATTCGGTAGTGGAATAGGAGGTAAAACAACTGGCGGTTTGACTGCACTATTACGCTGCAATTCTAAAGATAATTTGTCTCCTCGGACATCAAGTCTTCCGAAATTAACATTAGATGCTGGCAAAACGTAAATAGCAACTGTATTTGCGTCTTGCTGTCGCATACGTACCCGCAATACAGAACTATTAGGTTTAAAATCTGGACCTTTAATAGAAGACGCTAAGCGAGCATTGGGAATCAGAATTTTGTACATTGCAGTAGTTCTATCCCAACTGCTGGTACTTCCAGATAATGATTTATTAGCTTTGACAACTAATTTCTTGCCATTATCATCCAATTCAACGGATTTGATTTCAGCTACAGACTTATTAACCGATCTGCTTGGTGGTGGTGATGGAGAAGGTATTGGTCGATTTACTGGTGGGTTGGGATTGCTATTTGTAGGCAATTGAGTAACTTTAGCGTTAGGCAGCAAAACTATGCCGCCAAAACTGCTAATATTAGCTCGCCAATTGGGGCTATTTCTGTTTACCCGCAACCGAATACGAGTTGTTGTTGAGTTTAATTGCTTAAATTCAACTCCTACTACACCAAAACGATTCATCGAAAATTCGCCTCGCGGTAAGCCCGATGATAGTGTAGCTCCAGAAACATCTACATTGATAAATTCTTCACCATCGCGGTTAACTTGTACCCCAGATGCTTTACCACCATTTGTACGAACAAAAAAGCCGTCACCCGTTGGAAGTATTCTTTCAATTTGAGCAGTATTTTGAGCAGTATTTTGAGCAGTTCTGATTACCGTTTGATTGCCTGTAGGAGGTGGAGTACTAGGTGCTGTATTACTGGTTCGTACTACGCTGTAAATACTTCTTTCGTTATTTGTATTCTCAAGTTGTGGTGAAGGTAATTTTACTCTCCAACGACTGGGACTTACTCCTTCAAATTTGATTTGATTTGCGTCTAAAGTATAACCGGGGCTTAACTCTACCACCATGCGCGTGGTTTGGGGGTCGAATTGACCGATACGGACGGCACTAATAGCACCACCTACAGATTTTTTAAGTTGCGGACGACCAAATTCAACTCCAGGTAAATCAATTACTACGCGAGTTGGATTGAAAATTAGTTGCGCCTTCGGTTGTACAGCAGCATCAGTATTAAACTCAAGGCTATTTTGATTTGCGTCAAAATTCCAAGACTCTAGCTTAGCTGCATCCGCAGGCGACGATAACAGGGAGACAGTCAAAAAAGTCCCAGGTATTAACCAGTGTAGTTTCACAGTGCTTTCTCCTAAGTCGCATTTACGAGAGCGGTTAATCTATAAAAAGTTTCAATTCTTACTCGTACTATCAAAGCTAGAACCGTCATTAAAGATAAATATGTTACCAGTGTTGCTTGCCGGAATAGACAATTTTTTACTACTATACGTCCACAGTTGAAAACGCTTCTTAAAAAAGGACGCGGTTAGCTGTTGGCTAGAAATTGTAGCACGAGAAATTCTGATTGTATGTCGTTATAGCAATAAATTCTGCCTATAAAGCATACTATTTGAACCCACAAATAGATAACAAGAATTAACTATTACAGTCAATGCTAGTTAGAGATATTATGCAGGGCAAAGGCATTTTTGAAATTTTGAAATGAAGCGGTAATCAATGCACCGAGTAAAAAATTATCGGCTTTAAAAGCAGTACGGACAGATGCAAAACTTGAAAAAATATTCAAGTAACTGATGTCGAACTTTATGTAAAAAAGCTCGTAAAAATTATAATTAAAGGGGACGGAGATTTTTTGAAATAAGTTTCCGTTGGTATAATAAACACTTAACCATCAATAATTTTATAACCGTGTTTTTTTGTTTACTGAAGTGAAAACGCTTAGATTCACAGTAATCAATGAGACTTTCTTTATATTTGCCACAATTTTGGACTATAAGATTTACAGTTATCAAAATATTGGGAAAGAAAATGGTCTGTTTTCCTTACTCTTGTGAAGCTATTCGTCGCCGCTTCAACTTGTGAAGATGAACAAAAAACTTGGTAATCTGAGTTAGATTCAGTTTGCCCTTCACGACTAGTTTTTGGAAAATAAGGGCTGCCTAAGATCATTTTTTGCTCTTTCGTAGTCGTTTTTTGAGGTTCGGTAAACCGTAATAGAGGAGCCAAAAAGCTGGTTAGAATAGCCATCCCCGATCGCAGTTATTAAACGCTAATGCCACCTCGTTTCGAGGAATCATTCCCACACCAATCGCCCGGAGCGATTAATTTGAGGTTGATTAAAAACACTAAAACCTGTGATAACTTTACTTGCGATCGCAACCCCAATCAGGAAAGTTGCCATAATTAAACCGTAACTGCTCGATCGAATCTGCTTAAATCGGTTCTCCTGTCAATAGTAATAAACAAAAAATTAGCGAATATCGCCCTCTTTCTGTAGTAAGCGCTGCCAATATTCAGGTAAAACTGGAACTATTGATAGTCTCGGCAAGCGCAATAAATCAAAACCGACAAATTTTTCGTCTTGCTTGATTTGCTTTAAAGTAATAGGCTCGGTCAATTTCCGTACTGCCTGTATATTTATAACCAATCTTTTAAGATCGTTTAATTTTGGATCGGGATATGCAATACTCGCGACTCGTGCAACTCCGATAATTCTTCGTTCTTTACCAGTATGATAAATCAATGCTTCTTCACCCGTCCGCATTGTACGCATATTTTTAAGAGCAAGTGCATTTTTGACTCCATCCCATACCGCAGTCTTTTCTTTTTCTAAATCGGCATAGGAATACTCGTTAGGTTCGGTTTTCAATAACCAATTCATCTCCGATCCTTTATTTGTAATTAAATCAAATCATAAATCTTTTTCTATACACTCTACCGTTTTCTTTTTTCAAAACTGATTCAACAAACAGGAACATTGAAACTCAGTAAATACTCTAAGTAAAATATCAAAGATAATAATTTAATTAGGAGTAAAATATTATGAATAAAGTGCAATTATTCGGCTATAAATTGCAAGGTTACAAAAATTTATGGAAAACTTTACCCATTGCGTTTTTAGTCACCGTTGCTTCCGTTCAACCTGGTTGGGCAGAAGAGAAAATAATGTTAAGAACATTAACAGTTACCGGACAAGGAGTAGAAACGATTCCTACAACTTTGTCTAAAGTGAGTTTGGGAGTGCAGGTGAACGGTAAAACAGCAAACGTTGTACAGCAAGAAGCCGCTCGTAAATCTAATGCTGTAGTAACGTTACTTAAATCGCGAAATGTAGAGAAGTTAGAAACCACCGGCATCCGACTCAATCCAGCGTACAGTTACAAAGACAATGTACGGAAAATTGAAGGTTATGAAGCTACAAATATCGTCAGTTTCCGCGTACCTACCGAAAAAACTGGTAATTTATTGGATGAAGCGATAAAAGCCGGTGCAACGCGAATTGATAGCGTTCAATTTGTAGCTACCGAAGAAGCAACAACTCAAGCAAGACAGCAAGCACTCAAAGAAGCAACTCAAGATGCTCGAAAACAAGCCGATGCAGTTTTTTCCAGCTTGGGTTTTACGCCGAAAGAAATAGTTAATATTCAAGTCGGAAATGCTTCTATGCCCTCTCCAATTATGTATCGGAATCCAGTTCCACAAGCAGCATTGTCAGAAGCTGCACCCACTCCTGTAGTTGGCGGGGAACAAGAAGTAGGAGCATCTGTTACGTTACGAATTAGTTATTAGTTGTTAGTTGTTAGTTGTTAGTTGTTAGTGGTTAGTTGTTAGTTGTTACTGGTTGAATATTGCTTCGATTCCCGTAGCTATTTAGAAAGGGGAGTTGAAAGTTAAAATTAAAAGTCTAATTTAGTAGTTTAACGGACGGTTGAAACTGTTACTAAACAAGCAAAACCCGCCGTGGGAGCGGGTTAAGAATTCATTAGTTTAGTTGAGGTCGTCGTTTGTGTAGTAGCACTTGTTGCCAGATACTTTTAAGATATCCTCTGACTTTTGTTGCCTTGATATGCGATTTATGGATAACTAAAACAAAGATAGCGATCCATAATTATCAAACAACTAACAACTAACAACTAACAACTAACAACTAATTAAAAATGTTCTGGACTGTTATCGATCGCTTCAGTTTCGGAATCTCTCTTTGAACCTAACAACTGTAGTTCATCTACATTAATCACTGGCGAAGAACGAAGTACCCCTGTTTCGCGATCGTTCCAGCTATCTAACTTCAGGGAACCTCTGACGGCGATTTGTTTACCCTTACGCACGTAACTATTGGCAATCTCTGCTGTTTTACCCCACAGTTCGAGGTTAAACCAATCTGGTCCGCTGTCTTTTCTACGGCGGTCTACTGCTAGTGTTAATCTACACTTGACACTACCAGAGTCAAAATATCTCATTTCGGGGTTGGTACCTACACGACCAACAAGGTGAACAACATTAATACTCATATGTTTCTGCTTTTAGTACTAGTGTACTTTGAAATGCTGATTCTTATAATAGCGGATTAGAACACATTTGGCGTAGTGTTAAATAATTAACAACATAATTTATCAAATAGATGATAAAAATAACTATACCTAAATTGCAAAAGCATACTGATAGATCGATTAAATCCAAGAAGATAAAACTCAAAGGGGACTGGATATGGTAAAGATTCAGAAAGATATATAAAAAGTTAATCTACTTTACTAGACTAAGGTCAAAAAAAATAATAAAATCCAGCACGATTGAGTATTTCTGTCGTAGTAAAAAGTAACCAGAATAGGGGGCGTAGAAACGCGTGGGTCTTTTCAGTAAGTTTTCCTTGTCGCGGGATATGGGTATCGACCTGGGTACTGCTAACACTCTCGTTTATGTTTCTGGTAAAGGCATTGTACTCCAAGAGCCGTCAGTTGTTGCCATAGATCAAATTGAAAAGGTAGCGCTGGCTGTTGGAGAAGATGCGAAGAAAATGCTCGGTAGGACTCCTGGGAATGTAATCGCATTGCGTCCTTTACGCGATGGTGTAATTGCTGACTTTGATACTGCTGAGTTGATGCTGAAGCATTTTATTCAGCGCGTTAACGAGGGCAAATCTTTAGTTTTACCTAGAATTGTAATTGGCATCCCTAGTGGTGTCACTGGGGTTGAAAGAAGGGCTGTGATGGATGCTGCTTCCCAAGCAGGGGCTAGAGAAGTTTATCTAATCGATGAACCTGTAGCAGCAGCCATTGGGGCAGGACTGCCAGTAGCCGAGCCTACTGGTAACATGATTATTGATATTGGTGGTGGTACCACTGAAGTTGCAGTATTGAGTCTTCAAGGTACGGTGCTGAGCGAATCAGTACGTATTGCTGGAGATGAATTAACCGAATCAATTACCCAGTATATGAAGAAAGTTCATAACTTGGTGATTGGGGAACGTACAGCAGAAGATATCAAGATTCGTATTGGTTCTGCTTATCCGACTCATGATGATGAAGAAGCGATCATGGAAGTTAGAGGTTTACATCTACTTTCTGGTCTGCCAAGAACGGTAACAATTAAAGGACCAGAAATCCGTGAAAGTATGGCTGAACCGCTTTCAGTTATTATTGAAGCGGTGAAGCGGACGTTAGAACGTACACCTCCAGAATTGGCAGCAGATATTATTGACAGGGGTATTATGCTTGCTGGTGGTGGTGCTTTGCTAAAAGGCATAGATACTTTAATCAGTCATGAAACGGGAATTGTAACACACATTGCAGCCGACCCTTTAAGCTGTGTGGTTTTGGGTACTGGTCGCGTTTTAGAAAATTTCAAGCAGTTAGAACGGGTATTCAGCGGACGTTCTCGCAATATGTAGGAACGCGATCGCTATGTAAGATATTGGATTCTTTATAAAATCCGATATCTTCTTAATTAAATAAATTAAAATTTTGCTATACAAAGGTTTATATGTTTACTGTACGTCGCTGGTGGGAGCGTAAAGGATTACATTTAGGGTTATTAGTTTTAGTGGTTGGTGGTGCTGTATTCGTTCGCCAAACTCAAGGTGAACTTTTGGTTGAGTTCTATGACAGTATTACTCGTCCGCTTGAGGTGTTCCAAACCAAACCAAATCAAGAAGAATATCTTAAGGATGCCAAGGTACAGGAACTGCAAACTAAGATAGTTGAATTAGAAAGCCAGAATAAGAATCTCAAAGCTTTATTAAAGTATGTAGAAAAAGAACCAAAAGATGCACCTACAGTTCCGGCTCGCGTGGTTGGGCGTAGTGCAGATAATTGGTGGCAGCAGGTGACTTTAAATCGCGGTAGCCTTATGGGAATCAAATCCGGTTATATCGTTAAAGCTGAAGGCGGTTTGGTTGGGTTGATAGACAGCGTAACTGCCAATACTAGCCGCGTGCTGTTAATCAGCGATATGAATTCACAAGTAGGGGTAAATGTTAGCCGCACTGGAGCTAAAGGTATTTTACAAGGAGATGGTTCTGCTGATGCAGTGTTGGAATTTTATGAGAAAGTTCCTAATGTAAAACCTGGAGATGTGGTTTCTACATCAACTTATAGTTCAAAGTTTCCTTCGGGCGTACCTATAGGAAAAATAAAATCATTAGATTTAAAGAGACTTCCCGCATCAGTTGCAACAGTAGAGCTTTTTCCACCGATTCGTTCTCTTGACTGGGTAACGGTTAATCCCAAGCCAGCCGTAAGTGCACCTAAAAATTAAGATATAAGATTAAGCCGTAAGTAAGATGAAAATTCTCAAATCTAGGGAGAAGAAGAAACAAACTTCTGCACAGCCCCCATCCCGACGCAAAAAACCTAAAAAACGCATCAAACCTCTTTCTCGTTGGCATCCTAGCTTGCGTCAATTCACAGATTGGGGAATAATCGCTGCGTCTGTATTATTATGTTTATTTCTGTTACCAAATCGCTTTCCCGGTATGGAATTGTTGGGAATTGGGGCTAACTGGCTGTTAATTTGGGTTGTGGCTTGGAGTGTCAAGCGATCGGCGTTTCAAGGTGCTTTTGCGGGCATAGTTTTAGGTTTGCTTCAAGATGGAATGACATCATCCCAACCAACTCATGCTTTAAGTTTGGGCTTGGTAGGTTTTTTAATAGGTTTGTTTCAAAAACAGCGTTTTATCCAAGAAGATTTTATTTCTATTGCTTTAATCGTCTTCGTGATGGCTATTTTATCAGATACGATTTTTGCTTTGCAGTTGATTGCAAAAGGTACTGCTAGCTCAGATGTGATTTGGGCATATTACAAAAAAGTGACTCTAGCTTCCGCTATTCTTAGCAGTCTGTGGGCACCCGTAGTTTACTATCCTTTAAATCGTTGGTGGCAACAGTTGAAGTTAGCCGAGCAATCGATTTAATTTGGTATGGGGCATTGGGCATAGATATGCATGTTAAAGGTCAAAGGTCGAAGGTTAAAATTCCCCTTGTCCCCCCCTCTCCTTGTCTCCCCCTCTCCCCCCTCTTCCCCATCTCCCCATCCCCCCCTCTCCCCCATCTCCCCCTCTCCCCCATCTCCCCATCTCCCCATCTCCCCATCTCCAATTAAAGGAGGAAGGAATCCCGGTTAAGACCGATTGATTCCTTCCTCCTTAATTTTGTGGGAATATTTTTTTAGAATTTCTTGTGCTGGTGGCAATATGGATGCAAGGATTGATTAAAGTTTTTATATCGCAGGCTTTTATCGGGTTTGTGTCAATTTATCTGACTGAATTGATACTTTTGTTTCCTAATTTAGATAGAAAATTGATTATATTTACGCAAAAACCAAAACGCAAGTTGTCTTTATTATGAACAATTCTCCTGCCAACCATAGTGCAGATAAATTGATATCTAATACCCAAAAAGAAAAAGAAGATGAATTAAAATTGCGATCGCCAGTTGGGAGCGATTTCGATAAAAGGATGATGCAGCGCTGTTTGGAACTGGCTCGTCGTGCTTTGGGACGTACTTCACCAAATCCAATGGTAGGAGCGGTTATTGTTAAGGATGGCGAAATTATTGGAGAAGGTTTTCATCCCCGCGCTGGCGAACCTCATGCGGAAGTTTTCGCGCTCAGAGCCGCTGGGGAAAATGCTCGTGGAGCCACTATTTATGTCAGCTTAGAACCCTGCAATCACCACGGACGTACTCCCCCTTGTTCGGAGGCTGTGGTAGCCGCAGGATTGGCAAAAGCTGTGGTGGGTATGGTAGATCCAAATCCATTAGTTGCTGGAGGCGGAATTAAACGTTTGCAAGAAGCTGGAATAGAAGTAGTTTCGGGTGTAGAAGAAGAAGCTTGTCGCAAGTTGAATGAAGGTTTTATTCATCGCATTCTTTATAAAAAGCCTTTGGGTATCTTGAAATACGCTATGACTTTGGATGGTAAAATTGCCACTACCACAGGTCATAGTGCTTGGGTAACAAATCAAGATGCCCGCAATGCAGTTAGACAGTTACGGGCTGGATGCGATGCTGTAGTTGTTGGCGGGAATACAGTACGTCAAGATAATCCCCGTCTAACTTCTCGCTTGATAGAAGCGCACAATCCCCTACGAGTAGTTATGAGCCGGAGTCTGGATTTGCCCACACAAGCACATCTTTGGCAAACAACTGATGCTCCTACAGTTGTATTAACAGAAGCTGGAGCCAACCCAGATTTACAAGAAATTTTACGAAAACAAGGCGTAGAAGTAGTGGAATTATCCCCACTCACACCCGAAAAAGCAATGGCTTATCTATATGAGTTGGGTTTTTGTAGCGTGCTGTGGGAATGTGGAGGAATCTTAGCAGCAAGTGCGATCGCTTCTGGAGCAGTACAAAAAGTACTAGCGTTTATAGCCCCGAAAATTATTGGTGGGAGTAATGCTCCCACACCAGTAGGAGATTTAGGTTTTAATACAATGACTCAAGCGCTATCTTTGGAACGTGTAGAGATGAGAATTGTAGGTTCTGATTGTTTGGTGAGCGGATACTTACCGAGCGGCGATCGCTAATTATTTTCGATGAATGTAGCGTGGGTTGTTTGTCAAAATCTGGTAATGATTTTTGAACAAGTTTATCTGTAGGTTGATTGTAAATTGTGTTGGCGTTCATAGGCTATATCGCGGATAAGAGGAAGTCGGGATTGAATGTAATCGCAAAGAAAATCGGTTTCGCAGCAATCTAGCGATGCTTGGTTTTTTGTTTGTTTTGCTAACAACTCAACCAAGCTAGCATCATCCATTTGCAACAAAGTCTTGGTTTGGGTTTTTTCAACCACCGTCCAAAGTTGACGCATAATTTTAGGAGTCATTACACCTCTATTTCATGAAATTTTGATGGGTTGTTTTCAGGATACACAATTTAAACAGCAATGTCCGGTATTAAGTCACAACCCCAAACAGCTGTTCTAAAAAACTTAATATATTGAGTTATTAGTTGATAAATTTTAAGAATTAACTATTCTACAAAGCTATGCGATCGCAAACAAATGAGAGATTGGATAAGTTTTCTAAATTATAATTAATGTTTTGTGATTTAAAATACGAATAAACTGAGGAGAAAGTTTACAACTTTTATTAATTTACTCTTAATTAGTATATTCATAAAAGTTCACTTAAAACTGAGTATATACTATCGTTTAACAATTAATATTTGTAAACAAGTAACAATTAAGGTCTTTAAAATAGTTTCTCAATAGTTAATAAAAGTTAAGAATGTTTACATTTAGCTAGCGATACTCAGAATTAAATGGAATTATAAATCATCTATAAAAATTAAAAAACCTGTTATTTGAACAATATAAGGTTTATCAAAAGCTAAAATTATTACAATTGATAATTGTATGTGATTAATCTTGTTTTTGACAATTTGGACAATAATAATACCGCCTCCCGGCAGTAATTTCTTTAATAATAGAAGTGCTGCAAATATAGCAGGGTTTATTTTCGCGTCCGAATACCCAATGACGGTATTCCTGTCGCTTGTATCCCTTTGCTTTCAATTTTGCTGCTAACTCTAAATCATTAGTAATACCTTTCGTTTGATAAGATTGTTTGGGAACAGCAAGCGCTGCTTGGGCAAGTTTTTGCAGTTGTATTCGATCGCAATCTATGGGACGTAAAATAGGATGTACTTTTGCAACAAATAAAACTTCGCTACGTAAATAATTACCGTTGCCTGCAAGAAAATGCTGGTCAAGAAATAAAGTAGCAAAACGCTTTTTGCAAAACTTTTTATCCTGCAATCTATTAATTACCTGTTCTAAATTAAGTGTTTCATCTAAAATATCGGGACCAAGACGATTAAGAAATGGATGAAGTGCTAATTCGTCTTTATTTAAAACTTCAATATCGGAAGCACTATATAATAATGCTGAATTTTGTTGATTGTGAATTGCTAAACGTAACTGACGGTTAGTTTTAGGATAATTGTAAGCTTTACGCACCATCCATTTACCGTAAAGTTGATTGTGACTGTAAATAGTAAGTTCGTTATCGAAGTGAATCAACATCGCTTTACCTTTAGTCTCTATTGTTGTGATGCGATGGTGTTTTAATTGCGATTCGTATGGTTTGAGACGTTCAAATGCAAAGAATATTTCTTCTACGGGAGAGTGAGTTATAGCAGAAGAAATTTTGTCTGCTGCTTGTTTGATTTCTGGTCCTTCTGGCATAAAGTTTTAGTAATAGATATTTGAACTGTTATGAATAATTATCAACTAATTCCATAAACTCTTTTAAAACTTTTGTATATCTTTCCCCAGCGGCATAGGTAAAATCATTATGATTCGCTTCTTCAACCCATAAATAAAGTTTTGGTGGAGGTGCTTGCTGGAATAATTTTTCGCTGTGATAGAAAGGAACAATATCATCAATTTTTCCATGCATTATCAATACCGGACATTTGACTTTTTTAATTTTTTCTAAATTAGGAAATCTATCAAACGGTAAAAGCCGAAAAGGCACTTTAACTTTAAATGCTGAAATGAAAGTACTTTCGGTAATTAAACCAGCAACTGGTTTTCGAGCAGCTAAATCTATTGCCGAACCTCCTCCGACGGAACGTCCAAATACTATTATTTGTTGGGGTGGTATTTTTAATTCTTGGGTTAAATAATTGTAAGCCGTATCAATATCTTTATAAGCATTTTTTTCCGAGGGTTTTCCTTCACTAGTACCATAGCCGCGATAATCGTAAGCAAAGACGCTGAAGCCAATATTTTCTAATTCTTCTAGTCTGGGTTGGATAGTACCTAAATCGGATGCATTACCATGAGCGAAAAGAATTGTGTATTTCGCGTTGGGGTTTAATAAGTGAATTGCGGAAAGTTTGGTTCCATCTTCGCTAGTTAGTTTGATTATTTCGTTAGTGTCTTGATAGCTAGAAGGTTGAGGTAAGAAAATCATGCTATCTGCTTGGAAGTAGATGTAGATAGCGAAGGTTAGGTAGATGAAGATAATGGTTGCTATCATTCGTTTTATACGCAAGGGATTAATCATTATGGTAAAAGTGAGGAGTATTTAGGTAAAGCGATCGAAGCTGGGCTGTCTGTATCCCGCGATTCGTTGTATGTTACCAGTAAAATCCCACCGACAGTTGGTGCCGATCCAATGCGTCGGTGGATCAATAAATCGTTGGAAGATTTGCAGCTAGATTATCTTGATTGTTTGGCTATTCATGGCTTAATACATGAGAGCATCTTGAATGGGTACGGGCACAGAAGTTGAAGGGGAAAGAAGGGAGGAGATTGTGGGAGTGAGGGGGATTTTAGATTTTGGATTTTGGATTTTTAGTTGTAGGGTATGTGACCATGCAGATAAATTTTGTGCGTAGTTATAAGACTTACAGCGTCACGCACCAATGAACTATTTACTAAGGATTATTTCAAGCGCATAACATTGAAGGTAAATTTGATTATCGTACAATCGAATCTTTTCAAGAATATCTGTTAATTGGTCGAACTAAAATTCGTGTCGAGCAGTATTCTAAAACTGGAAAGAAACAATGGGTGATGTGCGAATATGATGAGGAAGATGAAAATATTACCTTCAATAGCGTACCCTTTGAGATTTCGCTGCAAGATTTGTATAACAAAGTGAAGTTTGAAGTGGTTGAGTTGAAGAGTGATGGTGATGATGGGGTTTACTTAATTAGTGTCAATGTGCTTTAATGAATGAATTTTACGGTAATTGGAAAGTTATTAAAGCACCTTCAAAAGCTTGTTATTCCACAAAAGGATTGAGGACAGAATTACTAGGGATAAATTATGACTTAAATAATGAAAATAAACATGGTCTGGATGATCATTCACAAGAAGCGATTAAATAACTTGCTTTTTGACAATGAATACTTTAGTATTCATTGTTATGAAACATACAATTATTGATTTATTTGCAGGTGCGGGTGGCTTGTCAACAGGATTTCATATGGCTGGTTTCAAGTCCTTATGTGCTATTGATATTAACAATAAAGCTTTGGCGACGTACCAGCACAACTATCCAGAAGCACGTATTATTCATCAAGATATTCAACAAATTAATCCTTCAGAATTAAGATTATTATTAGGGTTAAAAAAAGAACAACTAACTGCTTTGATAGGTGGTCCTCCTTGTCAAGGTTTTTCCCGCAATGTCACAGCTAAGTATCGATATTTAAGTGACCCCCGCAATCTTTTATATAAAACTTTTTTAGAGTATGTAAATGAATTTAGACCTCTATACGTTGTAATGGAAAACGTACCTGAAATATTAAAAGCATATAATGGTACGGTCAAAAATGATATACACGCTGAATTAGAGTCGATTGGATATAAAGTTACATCCGCATCTTTAAATGCAGCAGATTACGGGGTACCGCAAACGAGATCGAGAGCATTTTTTATCGCAACTCTAGATAGTCAAGCAGCATCAATTCCAGAACCAACACATCAATTGGTGAAAACGGATTGTGAGCTACAATTGAGCATATTTGGGTCATCTCTTAATCCAATTATTACTGTTAGGAACGCAATAGAAGATTTACCTCCCTTAGAAGCTGGTCAAGATTATATTAATGAATTTTATCCTTATCCTGCTCAAAGTAGTTATCAATTATTAATGCGTAACGGTAGTCAAAAAATTGTTAATCATATTGCACGTGCTTTAAGTCCGATTCAAATGGCTAGAGCCAAGGTCTTAAAAGAAGGAGAAGATGCAAGGAACTTACCACCACAATTAGCTCCGAAAAAGCATTACAGCGGTGCATATGGAAGATTATTTTGGGATAAACCTGCTAAAACAATTACAAAATGGGTCTTCCATCCTGGTTCTGGAAGATTTTTTCACCCCACTCAGAATAGAACTATCACAATCCGAGAAGCAGCAAGATTACATTCATATCCCGATACTTTTCACTTTATAGGGTCATATACAAATATGGCTGCTCAAATTGGAGAATCTGTTCCTCCAATGCTTTCTAAAGCAATAGCTGCATCTTTACTTAAGGAGAATTGTCTTCATCAAAAGACTCTTGCATAGATTGTTGCTCTAAAGATGACAAAATAGTTTCCACATACTCAGTAGGATTAAGGCGATATCTTTTGACAGTTATACGAGTTGCTTGTTCGGGAATAGTTCTAGTTCTAAAAAGCTGTTTTTGATTTTTATACCAGACTAATTCTACGTTTCCTTCGATGCTTCCCTGTAAACCAGCACCTGACTTACCAGTTTTTCTATCTGTTGTCCAATTCCATGAAAAAGCATCTGCTTCTAATGTTTCTAAAGAAAATTCACAATAAACATATTCTGTACCTTTGATGGTTTTTAGAAGTATTCCTTCGGAACTAGTTCTGACATCTTGTGCTAAACGACTGGTAATAATTTTTTCATTCCAATGTTTAATAATAGCGGCTCCAATATCTTGAGGTGAAGATTTTTCTGTCAACCCAGGGAAACCAAGTAAATCTGCTTTTTTGATAACATCCGCTCTTTGAATTACAAATGAAAAAGAACTTCCAACTAAAAGATAAGTTTTTTGAAGAGACTTCAACGACCAACCAATCGCATTTTCTCTATGAACAGCATCATATAGAAATTTACTACGTCCTAATGCTGGATCTAACATTGAAAGGTTCTTAACATAATGAAAAATAGCTTCCCATGCGTAATCTTCTATAGAACCAATAACTGGAGATGCTATTGTCGCTATTATTGCCTTTCTTAATCTTTCAATTTCTTCACTCGTCAGCACTCAAAGCTTCCTCTACTCCTTTTAAAAATTCACTCATCTTCACTTCCAAAGCTCCCGTTATATGACTAAGAACTCGTATAGAAGGACTTTTTAAACCGCGTTCAAGCTGGCTAATATAAGTTCTATGCAGACCTGTAATTTCTGCTAAATACTCCTGTGACCAACCTTTTTCTGCACGACGACGCTGTATTTCTTGTCCTAAATAGCTATCTAACTTACCAAGTTGCATAAGTCATAAGTTAAATCTTTGTAGACAATAGTTCTACAGACTAAAGTATTCAAAAAGTAGATATATTTTTTTCAAACCAGACTAGCAGTTCTTATCAGTATGTACTGAAACCATATTTATGTAAGCTATACTACAATTTGCAGCAGTAGTATTAACAGGGTAATCACATGAATATTAGACCTGATAATTTAACTTTAGACGTACTTCTTCAAAACACATTAGTCTTTGGCTAAAGCACTTGCAAAAGGAGATGAAACCGAATCAAGAGAATCATCAAAAATTGATGAACTTTTAGTCAAACCAGACAAAAGAAATATTTTATTGCAAACTAATCATGACAATAAACTCTTATTAAGAATATATTTAGAAAAAGGTGAAGTTTGAAGTGGTTGAGTTGGAAAGTGATGATGATGCGGTTTAACTATAAAACGTATTTTTCAATAGTATTAAGTGAAATAATCTGTGACAGAACATTATATTTATCCGCTTTTTAAATGCCTTCATACATTAGAAGATCATCCAGAACATATAAATGCCTTAACTATTAGCCCCGATGGACAAATTCTTGTAAGTAGCTGTTACTCTATTCTTAGAGTTTGGGATTTATCCAAAGGTGAGCTAATTTGCCAATCAAAGCATCTCTATAAATACACTATAGGTTTTAGCCTAATTGTTAATCCAGATTTAGAAACTTTCGTTACTAATTATGATGGTTGGATTGAGATATCCGATTTATTAACAGCAGAATTATTTAAGCGTTTTCATGCAGGAAAATCAGCTCCTCTAGCTATTAGCCCCGATGGAAAAACTTTGTTTGTTGGTGGGAGTTTAGAAGATGAAAAGGCTATATCTATATGGGATTTACCAACAGGTAAACTTATTCGTAAGCTAAACGGGCATACTTACAAAGTTAATTATCTCATAATCAGCCCTGACGGAAAAACTTTAATTAGTCAAGTTCATAATTACGAAACCAAAGTATGGAATTTGCAAACATATCAAGAAGTTCCCACTTTCAATATACCCCGTCGTCAAGTTATCGATTCTGTTGCTATTAATTCTGATGGCAAGCTTATTGTCAGCGGTAGTAGAGATGAATATGTTAAAGTTTGGGATTTAATCACAAACCAGATAGTTAATAGTTTTGATATTAAATATTCTAGTGTTCGATTTCCGGAATCAATACCTACATCCATGACTTCTAATGGAAAAATTTTAGTTTGTGCTGATATTGATAATTCGATAAAAGTATTTAATCTCGTAACTGGTGAAAGAATTTGCACTTTGAAAGGACATTCATGTGAAATTCGTCGTGTTGCTATCAGCCCGGATGAATTAACTATTGTTAGCTGGAGTGAAGAGGGCTGTATGAAAGTTTGGGGATTGCCATAATTCAATTATTAAAAAATATCATGCTGTTTTCAATAATCTATGAAAAAAATATTTATGGATTATTTTTTGCAAATGCATTAAAATATTTTTTATCAATTAATAGTTGCATTCCATCAACAATTAAATAAAAAAGAAACCTTTTAATAGTTATAGTCATCAACGACGAATATTTTTATATGCAAAAGACTTTAAATAATAAATGGACTGTAATAGATTTATTTTCAGGTGCGGGAGGTATGAGTTATGGTTTTCACGCTCATCCAAATTTTCAAGTAGTGGCTGCTGTCGATACTCAAATTGCTAAACCAAGTAGTAGTAAAGGTTCATTAAATTGTAATCTTAGCTATCAAGAAAATATCGGTATAGAACCTATAAACGCCGATCTTAGATTATTAGAGCCTAAGACTTTAAGTCATATTATCGGTTCATCTTTAGCTAATAAAACGCCAACTGTTTTAATTGCTTGTCCTCCTTGTACCGGGTTTTCCAGAACTTTGCCAAATAATCATATTGTGGATGATTCTCGTAATTCCCTAGTGACTCGTTGTGGTTTGTTCGTAGAGGAATTTAAACCTACGATTTTTTTGATGGAAAACGCTAGAGAATTAATAGTTGGAAAGTTTACTCATCATTACAAAAAGCTTCAAGAAAAACTTGTTAAGCTTGGGTATAACATTTACAGTGAAGTTCATTTACTTAATAAATTTGGACTTCCGCAACGTAGAGAAAGAGCATTTGTTATTGCAGTTAAAAAAGATTTACAGCTAAGAACTTTGGATGAATTATGGGCTGGTTTTACAGTTGATTTAGAAGCTACTCATGTTAGAAGAGCTATTTCTAATTTGCCACCCGTAGATGCAGGAAAAGCTCATCCAGATGATGCTTTACATTTTGCACCTAATTTCTCTTCCCTAACAAATTTAAGACGATTGCAGTTAATTCCCAAAAATGGAGGCTCTTGGAGAGATATTAAAGATTATCCAGAAGCAAAAGAAGTTTTAACTCCTGCAATGCTACGTTATATTGCTCAAGGTAAATTTGGCTCCCATCCGGATGTCTATGGGCGTTTATGCTGGGATAAACCTGCTGTAACAATTAAACGGGAATGTTCCCATATTGGCAATGGACGTTACGCTCATCCCGAACAAAATCGTCTTTGTACAATTAGAGAAATGTCTATTCTTCAAGGATTTCCTAAAGATTATAAATTTATTGCTCCTGGCATATCAAATATTTACAGACAAATAGGAGATGCTGTTCCTCCGCTTATTTCATATCAGTTAGCAAAACTTTGTGAATGGATTTTAAGCGATCGCAAACCATCAATTAACTCAATTATTCTTCCAAATACGCATTTAACAGACGAAGATATTCAAACGGTATCGAAGGAAACATCTTATTTTCAGTTATCTTTATTTAATCCCGTTCTTCAGTAACGGTTGGAATAATCCACGAAGCGTGATAAAAACATAAATTAGTATCTAAACCTAAAATTGTAACTTTTTCAACGCTGCCATCTAAGCTTAAAGTAAACGCTTTATTATCACCGATGTATACATAAGCTCGACAACTACCGCTTGCAGTTTTTTCTGTAAAGTCGCTTGGAGTCAAATTTATGATTTCTAAGAATAAATTGTGGGGAATCTCTATTAATTCGTATTTGATTAGATTTCGAGACAGATTATATCCTCTTAATATCAAAATACGTTGGTATTGTTGTAAATGGCTGACAACACGAGTTGCTACACCATTTGCAAAATCTTCTTTATTATTACATTCTCGAATCCATCGAGCTTCCATTAATTTTGAAATTGTAATCTTTTTTCTATTAATACGTGCTGAAGCTTCCGTTTTAAGTGAAAAATTTACTCCATCTACGACAACATCTGTACCTGGATTAGTTGAACTGAAGACTACTTGTGCTGATTTACCTGTTGCAATTGATGCATTAGCAAAAGCGTATTCAAATGCTTTCTTAGCAAATTTATCAGCATGAGTAGCATGATGAATTAAAAGACGATTAGAAAAATTTGTAGCAAATTCAGGAGAGATAATGTCACTACTTTCATTAACGTACTCTTCAATCTCTACTGTCATAGCTCTTGCCATTTCAAGAAGAAGAGCTATTTGAGTGGGTTTTAAATTACTAACTATTTGATATAACTGTAATTGAATATCATCCATTTTTATTTATAACTGTCATTAAAACAGACTATATGCTTATGGCATATTTCACCATCCCCCACCACCAATGATACGATCGCAATGTTGTTATCTCATTTCTACCCGCTATGACAACCGACTCTTTACAAATACCTCAACTTCTCGCTCCTGCTGGTAATTGGGAATGCGCCCTTGCTGCTGTAGAAAATGGTGCTGATCGATCTACTTTGGTTTGGATAAGTTCAACGCTAGAATGCGAGCGGAAAATTTCACCGAAGCAGATTTACCGGAGTTAATGCAGTTTCTTCACCTCCGAGGAGTCAAGGGTTACGTTACCTTAAATACGCTAGTTTTTCCCCAAGAATTAAAACAAGCACAGCGCTATATAAAATCAATTATTGCTGCTGGAGTTGATGCGGTTATCGTTCAAGATGTCGGTATTTGTCGTTTGATTCGCCACATTTCACCCGACTTTCCCATCCATGCATCTACGCAGATGACGGTAACTAGTGCTGCTGGGGTAGAGTTTGCGAAGGAGCTAGGTTGTAATTTGGTGGTGTTGGCGCGGGAATGTTCGATTCAGGAAATTAAGAAGATACAGCAGCAGACAAATGAAACCTTACCTTTGGAAGTTTTTGTTCATGGTGCTTTGTGCGTTGCTTATTCCGGACAATGTTTGACTAGTGAAGCCTTGGGAGGACGTTCGGCTAACCGTGGTGAATGTGCCCAAGCTTGCCGCATGACCTACGAGTTAATCGCAGATGGGGAAGTTGTTGAGTTGGGCGATCGCAAATATCTTCTCAGTCCTCAAGATTTGGCGGGGCTTGATGTTCTGCCGGATTTGGTGAAATCTGGAGTCAGTTGTTTAAAAATTGAAGGACGTTTGAAGTCGCCGGAGTATGTAGCGAATGTGACTAAGGTTTATCGCGATACTTTGGATAGGTTGAAGAAAGAGATCCCCCCTAGCCCCCCTTATAAAGGGGGGGATCGAGAAAAATACAATCTGGAAATGGCGTTTTCGCGGGGAATTTATACGGGATGGTTTGAGGGAATTAACAATCAAGAATTGGTTCACGCTCGGTTTGGTAAGAAGCGTGGGGTTTATTTGGGAGAAGTTAAACGCATTAATAAGGAAAAGGTAACGATATGTAGAGACGTTATACATAACCTCTCCATCCCAATCAAACCCGGTGATGGTGTTGTGTTTGATTGCGGGCAACCGGAAGCGAAGGAGGAAGGTGGCAGAATTTATGGGGTGGAAAATCAAGGTAAGGATGTTGTACTTACTTTTGGCAAAGGTAATTTAAATTCAAAACGGATTCATGTTGGTGATAAATTATGGAAAACTTCAGATCCAGAACTTGATAAGCAGTTAAGACAAAGTTTTGCGGGAGAGAATCCGAAGTTTCAACGTCCGATTGATGTAGAAGTGCATGGGGAAGTTGGACAAAATTTAGTGGCGATCGCTCGCGATGAAATCGGTCATTTAGTAAAGGTTGAATCCACAATTAAATTAGTAGAAGCCCATAATAAACCTTTAACTACAGAACGTTTGCAAGAACAATTCGGACGTTTGGGTAATACTCCTTTTTCTTTAAAAGAATTGACTAATTGCATTAATGGTGAATTGATGTTGCCGGTGAGTGAATTAAATAAAATGCGTCGGGAAATTGTAGTTAAGTTGGAAGAATTGAGAAGTCAGCCTAAAAGATGGGTAGTTAATGAAAACGCTTCTTTCAAAGATTTACTTATTTCTTCTGTTGGTTTTCAAGATTATGGATTAAAAAACCGCAGAGGCGCAGAGTACGCAGAGGAAGAAAATAAAGAGTTTGTTGAGAGTAGTTCTGCAAATTTAATCGTTTTAGTTATAAATTTAAATCAGTTAGAAGCAGCAATTAAAACCGGAATCACAACTATATATTGCGAATTTGAAGACTCCAGAAAGTATAAAGAAGCTGTTAAAAAGGTCAAAGGTCTGCATGTCAAAGGTTAAAGGTGATTTTCACTATCCTCAAATTTGGGTAGCAGCACCAAGAATTACGAAACCTTCTGAAAATTGGATTTTACAACAGGTAATTGCTTCTAATGCTGATGGTTATTTGATTCGTAATTATGACCATTTAAAGTACTTTGCCGATCAAAAATGTATTGGAGATTTTTCGCTGAATGTCGCTAATGGTTTAACAGCAGACTATTTCAAAAACAAGTTTAATTTAGAACGTCTTACCGCTTCTTACGATTTAAATATTCATCAACTCCAAGACTTATTAAAAACCTCTCCTCCCGATTGGTATGAAGTAACAATACATCAACATATGCCGATGTTTCACATGGAACATTGCGTTTTTTGTGCTTTTCTTTCCGAAGGTACCGACTTCCGCAATTGTGGAAGACCTTGTGAAGAATATGAGGTAAAAATTAAGGATAGAGTCGGAACGGAACACGTTTTACAAGCTGACGCTGGTTGTCGCAATACGGTATTTAACGGTACCGCTCAAACTGGTGCGGAGTACGTACACAAACTTTTAGAATTGGGTTTGCAACACTTTCGGATTGAATTTGTTAACGAAAGTCCCGAAGAAGTCGAGCAAACTATATATAGATATCAACAGTTAATTAACGGTGAAATTAAAGGTTATCAATTGTGGCGAGAATTAAATTTACAAAGTCAATTGGGTGTGACTCGGGGAACTGTTGTAAGTTGATAGTAGTTAGTAGTTAGTTGATAGTTTCCAATTACCAGGATAAAACTCATGACGATTTCCATGTATCAAGCTTGTGTACCTCCGCTTGTTCGCTCGCTGAATAACCTTGCAGCGATTCTTGAAAAAGGTGCTGCTCATGCTGAAGCCAAAAAAATCGATCCTTCTGTACTAATTGATAGCCGTTTGTATCCAGATATGTTCCCTTTAGCACGGCAAGTTCAAATTGCCTCAGATGTTGCTAGAAGAGGTGCAGCAAGATTAGCGGAATCTGAAGCACCGAATATTGAAGATAATGAAACAACTTTTCCCGAACTAATCGCTCGTCTTCAAAAAACCACTTCTTACTTAGAAACTTTGACACCCAATCTCATTGATGGCTCGGAAGAAAAATCGATTTCCCTTCCAGTTGGTAAAGAAACTATGACGTTTAAGGGAATGCCTTATCTGCTTTACTTTGTTCTGCCTAATGTCTATTTCCATGTCACAACTGCTTATGACATTCTCAGACATTGCGGAGTAGAGCTAGGTAAAATCGACTTTCTAGGAAAACCTGAGTCTTAAAGAAATTATTGAGATAAGTGGAGGTATATAAAAGCAATATCTTAAAATACCTCCAAAAACCTATCCATAACCACTGAAACATCATTTTTCCGCCAAATCATCGCAATACTAACTTGCGGTGTTTCTTCAACAAAAGATTTATAAACTACTCCCGTTCTTCGTAAATTTTGTAATGATTCTGGAACGATTGCAACGCCAATTTCAGCAGCAACTAAACTAACTATAGTCTGCATTTGAATTGCTTCTTGAGCCAACCGAGGACTAAAACCAAACTGCTGACAAAAGCTAATAATTAAATCGTAAAGTCCTGGTGCTAAAAAACGAGGAAATAATATAAAAGATTCATTTTTCAAAGATTGCAAACAGACTTTATCTTGATTCGCTAAAAAATGATTTTCAGGTAATGCTACTATTAGTGATTCCTTGAAAACTATCTTTGATTCATAAGTATTTTCATCTACAGGCGGACGTACAAAACCAACATCAATTCTTCCCGATTGCAACCAACGTAATTGTTCGTCTGTAGTTAATTCGCGCAATTCTAAATTTATGCTGGGATTGTTATTCCGAAAATGTAATAAGAAATCGGGCAAAATATTATAAGCTGCCGAACTTACAAAACCGATAACCAACTGTCCGATTTCTCCCCGACTAACTCGTCTTCCTAAAAAGATAGCTTGTTCAAGTTGTCGAAAAATTTGCTGTACTTCAACAAGAAAAACCTTTCCCGCTTCACTCAATTCCACCTTGCGTTTAGTACGGTGGAATAATTCAAAACCCAATTCTGTTTCCAACTGACGGATTTGTTGACTCAGCGGAGGTTGAGCAATATGTAGTTTTTCTGCTGCTCTTCCAAAATGTAATTCCTCAGCCAAAGTGACAAAATAACGTAGGTGTCGTAGTTCCATTATTCAATTTTAGATTTTAGATTTTAGATTTTAGATTGGTAAATATTTTTTATATATCAATCATGCATCAAATAAGTATTGGACACAATTCAAAACATTTTTTACAGTAATAAATGTAGAGACGTAGCACTGCTACGTCTCCATGCACTGCTACGTCTCCATGCACTGCTACGTCTCCATGCACTGCTACGTCTCCATGCACTGCTACGTCTCCATGCACTGCTACGTCTCCATGCACTGCTACGTCTCCATGCACTGCTACGTCTCCATGCACTGCTACGTCTCCATGCACTGCTACGTCTCCATGCACTGCTACGTCTCCCTCGCAAAATCTGTTGTAAAAACAAATAATTTAACCAAAATGAATCAAACACGAACATCCAACAATGATTGGAATAGTTTGCTGTACCAAGAAAAACACGCATTTGTTTGGCACTACGGCGAAAATTTACTACAAATACTCAACCCGCAACCAAACGAGCGAATATTAGATTTAGGATGCGGCACCGGGCAATTAACGGCGAAAATTGCGGAAGCGGGTGCTGAGGTAATTGGAATTGATAGCGCATCTGAAATGATTGAGCAAGCACAGCAAAATTATCCGAATTTGCAGTTTCAAGTTGCCGATGCCAAGAATTTTCAGCTACCCCAACCCGTAGATGCTATTTTTTCCAACGCCGCACTGCATTGGATTCCCCAAGCAGATGATGTAATTAGCAGTATTCGCGAATCCCTCAAAATAAATGGTCGTTTTGTCGCAGAATTTGGTGGAAAGGGAAATATTGGATTGATTGTTAAAGCTTTATATAACGCATTAGAAAATATTGGCGTTAAAAATGCGCCAAATCTAAATCCTTGGTACTTTCCCAGCATTGCTGAATACGCTTCAAAGTTGGAAAAACAAGGTTTTGAAGTTACCTACAGTCAATTATTTTCTCGTCAAACTTTACTACAAGACAAAGATGCTGGCTTAGCAAACTGGATAAAAATGTTTTGTGTAAATTTCTTTCAAGGGTTATCGGAAGAAGAAAAAATAATGGTAATTCAGGATGTAGAAAAGCACTTAAAACCGAAGTTATATCAAGAAGGAAACTGGTTTGCAGACTATAAACGCATTCAGATAATAGGAATTAAAATAGGTTAAAGGTCTGCATGTTAAAGGTAATATAATTACAAGCTTCAAATTCTTAACTCTTAACTCCTAACTCCTCACTCCTAACTCCTAACTCTTGTTCACATGGAATCAATAATTTTCTTATTCGCCGCATCATTGCTTGCAGGAATCGTTAATGGTGTAGCTGGTGGTGGCGGTTTGATTGCTTTTCCCGCGCTTTTAATATCGGGAGTACCAGCAATAAATGCTAATGCTACGAATGCAGCAGCACTTTGGTTTGGTACAGTTGCAAGTACTGTCGCTTACCGTCGCGAATTTTCCAATAAACAGGACTCATTACTGTTACTAACTTTAGTTAGCGTTGTGGGAGGAATATTTGGTTCTTATTTACTTTTACACACATCCCCAGCTAATTTTTCCGCTTTAATTCCATACTTAATGCTGATAGCAACGCTATTGTTTATTGTCAGTCAACCTTTGATGAAATGGTTGAATAAACGCAGTCAAAATTCAGTTATTTTTCGTTTACCATTATTTATCATTTTGCCTTTACAGCTAGCGATCGCAACTTATGGAGGATACTTTGGTGGTGGTAGCGGAATCTTGATGTTAGCTGTATTAAATCTTATGGGTATACAAAATATCAACGCTTTGAATGCTTATAAAACTTGGTTAGCAACCTGTATTAATGCAGCGGCGATTATTTATTTTACTATTGCAAATAAAATTTTTTGGTTTGAAGTCATTATCATGGCTTCAGGTGCAGTTATTGGCGGTTACAGCAGCGCTTCTCTAGCACGTAAAATACATCCATTTTGGATACGCAGTTTTATCATCGGCATTGGTTTAAGTATGACTTGCTACTTTTTTATACGATAGGCGAATTAGATTGTTCAGTTAATTTGTATACTCGTAAAAACTATTTTTGAAGATTATAATAAAAAGGGAACACTTCTGTATCAAAAGCAAGTCAATATATTTTAAATTATTTATTAACAATTCATGATGCGCCAATTTTTATTACTTTTTAGTATCTGTATTACTACATTTTCAATATTTCCCGTTCAATTTGCCCAAGCGCAATCTCGAATTCCTATACCTTCTCAAGCACCGTTGGAGCTAGATTTATTAACTAATCCTAGAGATAATATAATTACAGCCAATACTATTTCCCAAAAACAGTTAACCGTTCCTAGTTTATGGTGGGCGCAAGAACAATCTGAAAACAAACTTTTAGATAACTGGATAGCATACCCTACAAATAATTCTCAACCGGGAAGAGTCGATTTGATTGTTAACGAACAAATTTGGAACGTACTTGATTATTTAGAACGCTATAACTTTGTTAATAGCTTAGGTAGCTTAGCACGAACTTACGGTTACAATATTCGCGTTTTTAACTACGAAAAAGAACCTTTAGCAACTTATACCTGTAATTTAGATTTATCTACACCTTTGTGCAACATCAAAATGAATACCACAGGTCTTTTATAACAATTATTAATTATCAATTATTAATTATTAATAAACAATCGATAATTGATATCAACCTTTGACATGCAGACCTTTAACCTTTAACCTGTCTTCATTTGATTAAATAATAAATCATACTGCTCGGTAGTTGATTGAGATAAAGGAAGTAAAAATTCACTTTCATCGAATTGAGGATTCGTTAATAAAAGTTTTTGTAACTGTTGGGGAATATCAGATGCTTTTATATTTGTAGAAATTGGGGAATTACCTTTAGCAAGTAATGCGATTTGTTTTGCAATATCAGGCTCCCAGCAAAAATCAATCCATTCATGTGATAAATTTTCTTGAATACCTACAGGTTGTACCCACAAATCCGCCCAAAGTGCAGTTCCCTCCTTTGGAACAATTACGCTAAGTTGGGGATAACGTCCAAGTATAGAAACAATATCATTTGACCAACCTACTGCTAACCAGGTATCTCCAATGACTAACGGTTCGAGATAATCGGTTGAATCATAAAATTTTACCTGCTTGTTTAATGTTTGTAATTCCTCTTTTAAAGATGGAACTTCCTGTAAATTCTCAGTGTTGTAAGATTTGCCTAATTTTTTTAACGTCAAACCAACAACTTCTCGTGGCTGGTTGAGTAAAGAAATCCGTCCTTTTAATTCTTCACGCCACAAATCGCTCCAATCTTGCAATTCCCAATCAAATTTTTCTAACTTATCGCGACGATAAACAATTACCGTACTACCCCAACGGTAGGGTGCAGCCCAAATTTGTCCTTGTTTATCTACCAAACCTTGGCTATTCCGCTTCACCAATTCTTGCCATTTCGGGGACAATTTAGCCCAATTACTCAGCTTTTCGCGAGACAACGGTTGAATAAGTTTCTGCTCTATTGCATCTTTCAACCAAAAATCTCCCAAAGTGAATAAATCAATGTTTTTTGGTTGAGATTTGCCAAGCAATCGGGAGATATCAAAGCCTTCAGATTTATTTCCTGCTGTTTGGTTTTTCTTCGATCTTTCCAATCGCTCGAATAATTCCCGCAACTGTACCACCGGCGAGAATTTTAACTGCACCTTAGAAGACAAACTTTTTTGAAGTTCATTCTGAAATTCTTTGAGAATCCTTCCTGGAATAGAACCTTTGAGTACCTGTACCGTTAATTGAGGCTGTTTGGAAGCATTACACCCTACAAGCAGTTGCGAGATAAGGATTGTAGATGTACCGAACAAAAATGAACGTCTACGCATTTATTTTATTTTTAGATAAGAACTGCTTTAAGGATTGTAACTAATACCGAAACGCAAACTGGCAACATCATAGCCAGCGACTGTATTTGATATATCTTTAGTTTTAACGATCTATCCTGCGATATTTTTGATTTATTTTTCTCACAATTAATATAATAATTAGGCTCCAAAACTGAATTTTTACAGATTTTTACGAATATAGCGCCAAACAAGAGGATATTTGCCCTAAGACAGCATTATTATAATTTTATTTTTATAGAGATATAGTCTGTAACAGAATATTTCACTTAATTGTGAGTACTGACTAATTATCAGTAATATCTTAGACTCAATATTCCTGCTTCGCAGTAATCAAACTATATCTTTAGATAGAAGCAACTGACACAAGATTGTTAGGTACCCGTAGTTCTAAAAATCGTTAGTAGATACAAAAAATTCTATCTTTAGAACTAACAACTAAGTACCCAACCGTAAAGATAAGCAAAATTCCTAAAAGACTTGATATATCTTGTCTTCGCAATTTTATTGTATACCCCAAACATTTCCTAAAAGTACTCTAATTTTAGAGTTAAAATTTTATTTATATTTGTTGATAAGTCTTGATATATATAGGTTACAGCACAAAATATTTAGGCTCTTCTTTTGAAATTATCAAATCATCAATATTAAGTTAAGATTTTTACCCATGAACGGTGAGCAACTACCTAATGAATTATTTAGATATATTGCTAATTGATGAATTAAGTATCGCCTTATAAAATAAAAACCTAAAGGTTAAATAAATCATAAGTATAGTTAACTTCAGCAATAGAAAGAATAATATAGATGAACGTATTAAACGAGGGTATTAAATGGAGCAGTTAAAACTTCAGGTATTGAGTTTGAGTAATAAGCTCGACGACCTTTATCAGGTGGTTGAGCGGTTAGATGGTAAAGTTTCTCAAACTTTGGCTGAGTGTAATTTAGCGAAAGCCTGCCAGGGTGCAGAGCCCGATGAAAAAGTTAGCGATTTGGAAAATTATCAGTTAAAGGGATCGATTCGTTTAAATTCCGGATTAGAACACAAAGACGTATTAGTAGACGACGTTTATCTAGACGGTACTCTTGAAGCAGGAGATAAACAACTAACGCCAGATATTCAAATTCAAAGACTTACAGCACAACTAACAGCAGCATACAATCGCATTGCTGCATTAGAAGAGCAATTACTACTCAAGAGAATCCATTCCTAACCAAAATAGTTGAATTTAATTAAATTTAAGCTTTTTGACACGAATACCACGGCTTTAGGGACTGCTTCCGCTGCGTAAATTTCTACGCTTGCCAATAACGATCCAATTGAGCTTCAATTGCTTCGATCAGCTGTTGCTGCTGCCAATTTTCGCTCAAATAGGCAGCAATGCAAGCACCTCCAGCACCCATACCCTCTTTAACAAAGCCTTGTTCGTAAGCTTGTAATTGAATATAACGAGAATTATTAAAACATAGCTCAGTAGCTAGTAGAGATGGTGTTACAACGCTTTTTCTACCTATCTGCTGGGCTAATTCTGTTGTTTTACCAGTAGAATCTTCTGCAACCCAGCGAGTAGTACCAACAACAACTTCTTCCGGTTGCCAAGACAGATTATAAAATTGAGCGATCGCACTTGCCAAAGCAAACACAGCCAGCATTTGCGTACCGCCAGCAAGCATTACACCACCATCACGACTTGCAGCGATCGCCATTCCAGCCACAGCAACCTGCATTGGATCTCCCACCGCAGCCACAAGCCGCAAAGGATCTATAAAACTTTGGATTTCCCCTTGTCCCCTTTCCCCCTCTCCCCATCTCCCCCTCTCCCCCTCTCCCCCTCTCCCCATCTCCCCATCTCCCCCCTCTCCCCCTCTCCCCATCTCCCTTTCTCCCCATCTTCCCAACCCTGCTTGAACAATTTCCCATTTTTGGGCGTGATTGCAAACCGGATGAGAACTATTAACCATGCCTTGAGCAGCAATACCCAAGCCCGTCAAAATTGCTAAAGCAGTAGTAGTTCCACCAACAACGCATTCGCCTATAACTAAATATTCGTTTTCTTTGTTACGAGCAAGTCTTTCACCCCAAATTATGCCTTGATTTAACAAATGTTGTACCGTTGCCAAATCCATCGCCGCACCTTGGCTCAAGCATTTAGCCGGTACACCTTCCAAATCAATAGTTGGTACAGTTGGCGCTTCGAGTAAACCCGCATTAAATAAATAAACCCGAATAGAGAGCGCCTCCACTACAGCGCGAGTAATAAACACCGGAGACGCACCCGCAATCAATGGAGGTAAGGGATATTGTCCTTTTTTATCCGCTCCATAGTATAAAAATTCCGCATCAGCCAAAGCCGTATACTTTCGGTCTTCAGGAGTGCTACCAGCAGCAGAAATCCCAGGAATCAAACCTGTTTCAGTGAAACCTAAAACGCAAGCAAATGCAGATTTTTTACCTTTATACTTAGCAACCCAAGCTTCACCTTGAGTAATATTTGTATATATGCGGAGCATGGAATTTACAGTGAGCAGTGAGCAGTGAGCAGTGAGCAGTGAGCAGTGAGCAGTGAGCAGTAAGCAGTAAGCAGTGAGCAGTGAGCAGTGAGCAGTGAGCAGTGAGCAGTGAGCAGTGAGCAGTGAGCAGTGAGCAGTGAGCAGTGAACAGTGAGCAGTTAAGAGTTAGGAGTTAGAACCACCGAAGTCAATAAAATTCTCTACCCCCTCTACCCCCTCTACCCCCTCTACCCCCTCTCCCCTTATCCCCCCATCTCCTTATCCCCCCATCTCCTTGTCCCTTAGTCTCCTTCCATTATTCATAATCCATCAACACCTGTACCCATTCCGGTGGGCGGGGTATGGGGTTGCCTAAACGGTCTAATAGTAACCATGCTGCTATATGTACTACGAATAAATATATAAAATTGTTAAGTAACATTAAGAGAATGGCACCTATTTGAATTAGGAAGGGGTTGGGAGTTGTAAGGATTCCTAAATTGACAAATAGCCATTCTAGAAGATTTGTTACTTGGTTAATTAAGTAAATCCACAGGTCTTCGCCTGAAAGTACGGACAGTAACCACAAACGAAAAAATACGCCTATTGTACCGAGAAGGGTAGCCAAACTGATGGAAACAATCCAAGGAACGTGACGTTTCCATGTTGCACCTAGAAGTACTCCCATCAAAGCATAGGGGATTACGAATAGCAGACTCCTAGTTGGTCCGACTAATACTAATAGCAGCAAGCCGCTTGTTAAAGCTGACATCCAGGCTGCTCTGCTATTCCAGCGCAGGTAAACTAAAGCGATAGGTATGGGAAAGAATACTTTTAGCAGACCTAAAGGAAAATAAATATTAATAAACCAAACTAAACTGGCGGTACTTGCCAAAAATGCCGTTTCGACCATTTTTAACGGCGCATCAACTTGAAGTTGGGGACTAGCTAAATGTTGATTTTCAGTGCGATCGCCCGAATGGTTAGATTGGGGATTAAAGGAATTGTTTCCTCCTTTATCGTCTGGTGAAGAACTAAGAATATCCATCTGAAAAGTTGCGCTCTGTAAGGGGTTAAACTATCATCTTTTCTAACGCGGATAAATCGGGAATACAAATCACATCCCCATTGCGTTTAATCAATTTTTTCTTTTCTAACTTAGTTAGTACTCTAGTTACGGTTTCTCGCGCTAATCCGCTCAAACTACTTAATTCTCGATGGGGTAAGTTGGGAATTTCCACACCTGTGGAACCTTTTACTCCTTGTCCCTCTGCTAAAAATAACAAAGTATCTGCCACGCGAGAAGCTGAATCCGATTCGCGCAACCGCAAGCGCCGGTTAACTTGTCTTAAGCGACGCGCCATTAACTGAGCTAATCGCACTCCCGCTAAAGGTTCTGTATTAAGTAATGTAATAAAATCCTGCGATGGTAAACTACCGATTTGAGTAGAAGTTAAAGTGATGACATCGGTGGAGCGAGGTACTTCATCTAAAGCAGCCATTTCACCAAACAATTCTCCTCTACCAAGAATATTTAGCGTTAATTCTTTGCCTTCCAAATTGTAAGTGCGAATTTTGACCCAGCCCTCCACAATAAAATATACGGAACCGCCCCAGTCATTTTCTAGTAAAATAACTTGATTTGCTGGGTGAGAACGACTAACAAGATTAGTCAAAGCTGATTTGATGACGGTTTTCGGTAGCCCTTCAAAAAAAGGAGTTGAGAGCGTTACTTCTTTGGCGGAGGGATGCAAGCTATACTTGTCTTCCATTGGGACATTTTGATTTTTGGTGTAATACAAATTACCTTCCTGCGCTACGAATTAGTGGCTCAAACTATCAAAGCACAGTCGAGCGGAAATATAACAAAACGATGGCTATGTTACACCGTTAAAGTGAAAGTAAGCAGTTTTCGGGGGGCGTTGTAGAGAACCTATTTACGGGTTTAAACTAAGTACAAATTTTACCATTAGCCGCCCTGCGTAGCGTTAAATTATATTAATCAGGAATTAGCAGCAGTGCAAAGCTACAAAATTTTTGTTAAATACAAACAACACTAATAATACTCAAGTCAGCTAATTTTTGCTAATCTTTTGCTTGAGATTATTTTCAGCCCTTATTTATCCTCAGAGTATTTTAAATTCAGTTTCGATTGGATTTGCCCCAAATCCAATACTAAAAGATACAATTTATAATTTGAATTCAAAATCTAAATCTAAATCTAAATCTCAAATCCAATATTCCCAGCGTGCGTCTGCTCCGCCAATTTTCTACATTTTCGCAAAATTACCATCTTCGTATTTTTGTCTTGACAATAATTGCAAGACAGCTTAACTGATAGATAACCGAAGGCTAGTAGTTGTAAATTAACTGCATCGCCATTACCCCCGTAAAGTTCACAATAAGGAAAACTAACGTGACTTCCCGCGCAAATCAAATCCAAAGCATGATTGCAGACATTGACAAATTACTCACTCACAAAGGTAAGCGTTTGTGGGGGGTTGTTTCTTCTCAAGAGGAACCGCGTCAGGTTTTACAGCGTATTCGGGATTTCCTTGTTAGCGAAACAGAAAGCGGTAATTCAACGCAAGCACAATTACCGCCTTTAGTAGCAAAATTCATCGAAGGAGGACAGGATTCATCCTTACAAAAACCACAATCGTCTGACAATCCGCTTTCTGAGTTAATACAGCCACTCAAAGCAGAATTGAAAATGCTGTTTGAAGAAAGGGCGAATTTGGTAAGTGAAATTCGGGAGCTGGAAAAAAAGCGACTGCATAATTATTCTCTAACGCAGCAGTTGTCAACGCAAGAGAAAGTAATTTCCGAATTTATGGAGGTGCTAAAAAATCGCTTGTCAGATGATATTGCGATCGCGGGTGATGCGGATATTGGTGGTGATACTAACGTTAATGTTCAAAAAGCTCTCCCTCCTGGTAATCGAGTCGAGTCAGTACGGGTAGAACGTTTAACACAATTGACAACTGATTTAGACCAACGTTTGGTAGCTTTAGATGGTACGGTAAATGTTGTTTTTGAAGCACTACAGCGCAATATTCACGCTTATCACGATTCCTTATCCCAAGCATTAGCAAGAATGCATTACAAGGGAGTGCAAGGAGAACAGTTACTCGAAGGTTTTATCAAAAATGTTGCTAATCTCTCACCTTCTCAAGTTTATACAAAAGATATAAATCCTTCGACTGATGAAATAACAGTAAAAACTATTGATTCTTCAAGTATTGATTCAGTTGAAACACACAATCAATCAGAAAAAGATTTTGAAAGTGTTGATGTTGAAACACACAATCAATCAGAAAAAGATTTTGAAAGTGTTGATGATCAGCCAGTTGAAACACACAATCAATCAGAAAACGATTTTGAACGTGTTGATGATCGGTCAGTTGAAACACATAATCAACCAGAAAACGATTTTGAAAGTGTTGATGTTGGATTTAACCAAGATATTAACGAAAAATTAGAAGTTACCCCCGACGAAACTATTGATAATATTGAATTCTCTCAAGCTCAAGAGGAAACTGAAGATACTTCTATTACATCCGATTTGGAAACAGTTATTTCTCAACTAGAAGCAGACACTGAAAATGAATCAGATCGAGAATTGGAGCAGGAAGGTTTCTTAGAAATAGAATTCCCAGAAGAGGAACAATCAGAAATAATCGAAGAAGAAATAATTGAAGAAGAAATAATTGAAGAAGAAATAGTTCAAGAAGCTGATGCTTTTGATTCGGACGATAAAATGCAGGCAGTATTGTCTGAGTTGAAAAAATCGGCAGATACGACACAAAGCGCCAATGAAGACGAAGTTGATGAACTTTACGCTAGCTTATTCGATAGCGATAATTCAACTACCTCCAATCCCCAAACGCCTCCCCAACAACTTTTAACTCAAGCGATCGATGTCGAAATTCCTGCCACATCAGATTTTGCACCAGCACAAGAGACGCAAACAGAAAAAGAAGTTGTTTCTCAGGAAGTAGTTTTTGAATATGCACCATCATCCACCGATGAAACTCTTCCTACCGAAGATGTACCAGTAGGAGATCCTTGGTTAAATGGTGGTAAAGGTTTAGCTCAAAATACACCCCAATCAAATCAAAACCCCGTTAAAACCTATAAACGGAAAATACAAGCTGCAAGTGAAGATACAGTTACTTCCCTAACAGAACTTTTATTTGAAGAAGCATCGCCCCTAATTGTTACACCGACACCCGATTTAGAATCAAAAGAAATTGCTCCAGCGATTCAACAGCAAGAGGAAGAAAAATCAACTCAAAGAGAAAATACAGAAGCGATCGCAACGCCAGAAACAAAGCAACCAATTGAGCAGCCACCAGTTATTACAACTGAAAAACCGCAGTTAAAAGAAATTACCCTTCCCATCACTTCTAAAAATCAACCAAATCTTCCCCAACCAGATCGAAATTTAGATGCGGATTTAGAACCACTTACAAAAACCGAAGAAACTATTGGTACTCCAGAGGAAGAATCCTCACAAGATACGCCAATAACTAGTACCGAAGTTCCTTCTTTAAACCCTAGCGATACAGTTTGGTATTTAGGACTAGATTTAGGAACAACCGGGATTTCCGCTGCATTATTAAATCGTTCTAACCAACAAATTCATCCAATTTATTGGGCGCAGGAAAACCAATCCTCATCAGCGCCTCAAAACTGGAATTTCCGCTTACCAGCCGAAGTTTATCTTCCCAAAACCTCCTTAAGTCAAGATACCAGCGAAAAACTTGCCGAACAAAATATCTATTCAACATATCTAAAACCGTATTTACAAATTTCCCTTCCTTACAAAAACATTTCGCAAACAACTTCCAGCGAAGTACGCCAAAAATGGGAACCAATACTGCAACTCAACGAATTTTCTACAGTTCCCTTGGTATGGATTTTACGCTCCCTTTCAAAGTTGCTATTGACTTTAAAATCCGACTCCAATAGCACCACTCTCGGATTAACCGCCAGTGCGATCGGTATCCATAAAGAACAATTTAGCGACATCATTAATAACATTGCTGGTGTAATTTGTACTTGCCCTTCCAACTGGACGGAACAATATCGCTTTAATATTCGAGAATCATTACTCATCAGTAAATTAGTAGAACATTCCCAGCAAGTCTTTTTTGTCGAAGAAGCCATAGCCAGCTTAATTGGGGAACTTGAAGGCGCTAACGGCGAAATAGTCAAACTAGTCTCAAGCGAAAAAACTCCTCCCGTTGTCACCAGCGATAGTCATCTCCTCGGTAACACCTTAGTCATAAACATCGGAGCCAGCACCACAGAAATGGCACTGGTAGATTTACCTGAAGACTTGCAAGATTTATCACACAATGAATTTATGCTCCACGGCTTTACCTGCGGCGGAAAAGCAATGGAACAAGATATCATTACTCAATTACTGCTACCAGAAAAATGGCGAAAATCGCGCAGCATCCAATCCGACGATCGCGACAACGAAAATAACCCCTTACATTGGAAACCCAATATTCCCGGCTTAGAACAAGTACGTTTTTCCAGCTTAGGCTTAGAACAATTAGAACTACCTCGTGCTGGTGAACCCGACATCAGTCAACGCATTCGCTTACAGCAGAGACTCGAAAGTTCACCATTGGGTAAAGCACTATTAGATGCGGCGATCGCGCTCAAATTAATTTTGCAGCACCAAGAATCTTTTACCATTGAACTAGCGGATCAAAGATGGGAATTGCAGCGGCGAGACTTAGAAAGCCAGGTATTTGTGCCCTTTGTCCGTCGTATCAACCGCGAACTAAATAAACTATTAGTAGCACGCGGTATACCTACAGAAGCCATCAATCAAATTATTCTTAGCGGTGGTGTTTCATCCATAACCGCAATTAGCCGTTGGTTGCGCCAAAAACTTCCCAGCGCCAAAATTATTCAAGAAAAATATCTCGGTGAAAACGGCACTCCCGCCTGCTCTCGCGTCGCAACCGGATTATGCGTGTTACCACTACATCCCCTTGTATTAGAAATACCCAGACAGCAATACACCGACTACTTCTTATTTACCGAATTACTGCGACTAATACCAGAAAAAGCCTTATCCTTCGGTGAAGTCATCCAACTATTTGAAGCACGCGGTATCAACACCCGCACCTGTCAGCAACGTTTATTAGCCTTCCTAGAAGGTGAAATACCACCAGGTTTAGTACCGAGCGATCGAGATATGGAGTGGCTTAACCAAAGCTCCGTAGAAAACTCCAACTACAAAGCGATCGGCGCATCGCCATTATTTGATAAACAAGGAAGTCTATCCTATCGCCCCAACCTGCGACAATTGCAGCATTTACGCAATTACCTTGACGCAATCAAAGCCAGCGCCCATCAGTCCCTAGAAGAACCCTATACCGTTAATTTCGCCGTTGGAGTTGCTGAGATGGGGTGATGGGAATGGGGGGATGGGGTGATGGGGAGATGGGGGGATGGGGTTCGGGGGAGATGGGGTGATGGGGTTCGGGGGAGATGGGGAGAGAAGTTAGTAGTGCGAGCAAGATGCTCGCTATCTATATGACCAGCGAGCAAGATGCTGTCCTAAGAGGACACGCTACGCGTTCACCTTACTGTGCGGCTAACGCACTACTTAATCTTATTTGCCGATGCCCAATCCCCAATCCCCAATCCCCAATTCCCCATGCCCAATCCCCAATCCCCATTTGCATAAATATTTACACTTTTTATAAAAAAAATACAAATTTTAAAATAGTCGAGTGTGTTAGAAGATTGTGTAAATTTTGGATTTTTAGTTACACCTACGCAAAAAAAATGTCTATATTAGCACTTACAACAGTCTAAATTATGTAATTTTCCGTAGAAATGATTTTAAATATTACTCCTCCACCGAAAAGTACTAAGAAAAAAGACTTAGTTTTGCTAAGTCCGCCTGAGTCTTGGAGTGTAAGTTACCAGTCTCATCCTTCCCAAAAAAGTATCGTTAAAAGATCGATCGATATAGTAGGGGCAATTATCGGATTGATGATAACTGCTGCGATCGCGATTCCGGTAGCGATTATAACTTTAATAGATAATCCCGGTCCGATATTTTACAGCCAGACTCGCTGTGGCTATAACGGAAACACCTTTCGCATCTGGAAATTTCGCTCGATGATTATTAATGCCGATCTACTCAAGCATTTAGTCAAAAACGAAGCAACAGGTCATATATTTAAATGTACAGAAGATCCCCGTATTACGCGCATCGGTAAATTTTTGCGCCGTACTAGTTTAGATGAATTTCCTCAGTTTTGGAACGTACTTAAAGGAGAAATGAGTTTAGTTGGAACTCGTCCACCTACTCCTGATGAAGTAGTAAAATATCAACCGCACCATTGGGAAAGATTGCGAGTCAAACCCGGAATTACCGGAGAATGGCAGGCTAATGGGCGTTCGAGCATCAAAGATTTTGAAGATATAGTCAAAATGGATTTAGACTATCAGCGAAAGTGGTCTATATCTTACGATTTATTTCTAATATTTAAAACTATTCGGGTAGTACTTAATAAAACTGGTGCTTGTTAGGGCAATTATCAATTGATAGTTGCTTTTATTTTTGCCCTTAGTGCTAAAAAAATAGAATTTATATTAAAGAAATAAATAGGCATCAAAACCTAAAAACAATTGGGTTTATACCAATTCCCTATATTTTACTCAATTAAACCCCCACTATCTTCTTAATTATTCGGAAGTAGTGGGGGTGATATTATGTTCGGGATTATGTTCGGATAAATTGCGATCGCCATTTTTATCCATATTTATCCGTTTAAGCTCTCCGTGCAAACCCGATCCAATTTTTTATCCCAAGCGTCTACAGGAATTTGAGATAAATAACCAAAATTAAACACAATACCGATTGTTGGAATTGATTCCCATTCTGGAGAACTTAACAAACGGTCATAATATCCGCCACCGTAACCCAAACGATAGCCTTGATAATCGCAAGCAACGCAAGGAACCAAAATTAGATCGACTTGATGGGGATTAATTATTGGTGAATCGGGTGTTGGTTCCTTAATCCCGTATTTGCCATTGATTAATTTATCTTCAGGTTTCCAAAGATGCCAGACTAGGGATTTCTCAACGCAGCGAGGAAATCCCCATGATTTTGTATTATCTGAGAATAAAAGCCCCCCTTCCTTAAGGGGGGTTGGGGGGATCTCCTCGCTGCGTAAATCCGAAAACAAATAACTCAAATCGGGTTCTTGCCGAAAGCTAAAATAAGCAAGTACTGTTTTAGCTGTGGTAAATAAACTTGAATTTAAAAGATTTGTACAGATAGCTTGACTTTTTTGCCGCCATTCTTGATCTGATAAAGATTGACGCTGTTTGATAATATTGCGTCGTAATTCTGCTTTTGCCGATAGATGCTCGCTTAGATTCACAATTCGATCGAGTTGAAGAAAGCTTTTATATAGTAACTGAATTTATAATTTTAATTTTTATAACTCAAAGATTGGTCAAATTCATGAATCAAAATGATATCGAATATATACAAACGCGCAATTTATCTATCGATGATATTTTAAATCTTTATAGAGCTAACGAATGGTCGTCAGCGAAGAAACCGAAAGAATTATACAATGCTTTGATGAATTCCCATTCACTCGTATCAGCTTGGGATAAAGAGAAATTAGTAGGTTTAATAAATTCAATTACTGACGGTTATTTAGTCGTTTATTATCCACATTTGTTAGTTTTACCGAAATATCAAAAACAAGGCATCGGTTTAAACTTATTAAAAATAATTACTCAAAAATATCAAGATTTTCACCAACAGATATTAGAGGATGTTTTAAAAGTAGGGGGGTATCGTAAGAAAGCTCACAAGTTTAAGCTGAAATTGAAGACATCAGTACTTGCGAGCAATGAATAAAATATATCCTAGTAACTTAACATGGGAACAGTGGGAATTGATTGTAGACCTGTTTCCAGAATCAAAACCAGGCGGTCGTCCAAGAAAAGTATCAATTTATGCTGTGCTTAATGCGATTCTTTATGTACTTTGTCAGGGGTGTACATGGCGAGCATTACCCGGAGATTTCCCGGCATGGTCAACAGTTTACGGATATTTCTGGCGATGGCAGAAAGACGGCACTTGGCTAAAGGTACATGACAAACGTATGCGTGTGGGTAAGGGTAGCTGCCGAACGTGAGCCAAGTCCATCAGAAGCCGCAGTTGACAGTCAATCTGTAGAAACAGCAACCATGATATCTGAAGAAGTTGGTTATGATGCTGGAAAACAAGTACATGGGCGTAAACGACATCTGAGCGTAGATTTACTCGGTTTAGTTTTGCGGGTTTTAGTTACGTCTGCTTCAGTTCCAGAGCGTGTTGGAGCAAAAAAAGTTCTCAAAAAAGTCCGGCGTATGGGTGGCGATCGCATAAATCGCTTGCATACGATTTGGATGGATGGAGGATACCGAGGAGAAGAGTTTATGCGCTGGGTGATGGATACGTTTCGGTAGATTGTTGAAATTGTACTCAGACCATTAGAAAAGAAGGGTTTCGTTATTCTACCAAAACGTTGGGTTGTAGAAAGAACCGTATTGTTGGCTCAATTGGTGTCGTCGTTTGAGTGGCATATTATGAAAGATTACCCAGTACTTCTGAAACTTTTATATACATCGCTATGATTCGGATAATGGTTAGGCGGCTTGCATAGTTTTTTTAGCCGTTTTTAGCTTTTAAAACATCCTCTTAGTTGCAGAAGCTGAAACTGTTGATTTCTATCATAAATGTGGTTTTTACAAAGCAGGGAATACCCAATCTATGTGGATTTATCAAGGGGAAGATTATAAATTATTTTATTTTGTGGCAATACATATAAATTATGTAGAGACGGCGTGCACAGTGCAACGTCTCCGTGTGTTTTGATTTGTAACGAGAATTCAATGAATTGATATTAGCCCTATTCATAGTTATAAATTTTCCCACAATACAAAGAGACGTAGCACTGCTACGTCTCTACATCAATAATAGGTTTATATCTACGCTACAGGTACAGCAGCATTTTCACGCCACCATTTAACAGTATTTTTCAAACCTTCTTTGAAGCCGACTTGAGCGGTGAAGCCAAATTCTTTCTTAGCTCTTTCGGTATCCAAACAGCGACGGGGTTGTCCGTTTGGCTTGTCGGTTTGCCAAACTATTTCACCGTTAAATTCCATCACTTCGCAAATTGTAGTAATTAAATCGCGAATAGAAATTTCGTAACCAGTTCCTAAATTAACTGGCTCCGAGCCATTGTAAGATTGAGTACCCATCACAATACCCCGCGCTGCATCTTCAGAATACAAAAATTCGCGGGTAGGACTTCCATCACCCCAAACGGGAATCTCTTTGTCTCCTCTATCCTGGGCTTCTTGAACTTTACGAATTAATGCCGGGATAACGTGAGAACTTTTAGGATTGAAGTTATCTTCAGGACCATATAAGTTTACTGGTAGTAAATATATTCCGTCAAAACCGTACTGCTGACGGTAAGCCTGTAGCTGAACTAATAAAGCTTTTTTAGCAATACCGTAAGGTGCATTGGTTTCCTCTGGATAACCATCCCAGATGTCATCTTCCTTAAATGGTACCGGAGTAAACTTGGGATAAGCGCAGATAGTGCCGACACAAGTAAATTTTTCTACTCCAGCTTGATAAGCAGCGTGAATTAACTGGGTTCCCATCATCAAGTTGTCGTAGAACAATTCTGCGGGTTTTTCCTGGTTCAAACCGATACCGCCAACGTGCGCGGCTAAGTGAACTACAATGTTCTGCCCATCTACCGCACGCTTGCAGTTTTCCATCACGCACAAATCGTAATCTCGCGATCGCGGTACTGTAATTTTATCGCTGTCTGCCCCTGCAATAATCAGTTGCTCTACTACTTGACGACCTAAAAAACCTGCGCCACCAGTAACTAAAATTCTTTTATTTTTTAAATCTAAGGCGTTCATATTTTCTTTTCGTCCTCATCAGTATTAACTCGTGCCGTCAAACCAATTCGCAATTACTAATTCGCTTTGTTAATTACGAATTAAGAATTGCAAATCGCGAATGACAATCGTTTTATCAGCTTTAATTTAACAAGAGATTTAGCTGCCTGCGTAAAATTACATATGTAGTGCGCCCAATTCTTGACGAATCATCGCATTATCTTTAATTACCTCGCCTACATTGTCACCAGGAGAAGTTAAACCCAAAGCTTGTAAATCTGCTTCTACCATTAAAGCCACGAGTTGTTCAAATGTTACCGATGGAGTCCAACCCAACTTGGTTCGAGCTTTAGTCGAATCTCCAATCAACAAGTCTACTTCCGCAGGACGTAAATAACGCTTGTCAAACTCTACATATTCTTGCCAATCAAGATTTACATATTTAAATGCTAAGTCCAGAAACTCGCGTACAGAATGGGTTTCGTTTGTGGCAATTACATAATCGTCAGGCTGTTCTTGCTGCAACATCAACCACATTGCCTTAACGTAATCTTTTGCATAACCCCAATCTCTCTTGGAGTCTAGATTACCCATATAAATTTTCTTCTGCTTACCAGCGACAATCTGAGCAACCGCTCTGGTAATTTTGCGAGTTACGAAGGTTTCACCCCGACGCGGTGATTCGTGGTTAAACAAAATACCGTTACACGCGAACATATTGTAAGATTCGCGGTAGTTAATAGTTTGCCAATGACTGTAAACCTTGGCACAAGCATAAGGGCTACGTGGATAAAATGGGGTGTCTTCTTTTTGCGGTACTGCTTGCACCAAACCGTACATTTCTGAAGAACCAGCTTGATAGAAGCGTACTTCAATACCAGTACGTTGTTGATAGTCGCGGATTGCTTCGAGTAAACGTAGGGTTCCCATTCCGACAGCATCCACCGTGTATTCAGGTGAATCAAAGCTTACCCGTACATGGGATTGAGCGCCCAAGTTGTAGATTTCTACAGGCTTGACATCTTCGAGAATGCGGCGTAGCGTCGTACCATCAGTCAAGTCACCATAATGAAGAAATAACTTTACTCCTTCTCTGTGAGGATCTTCATAAATATGGTCGATACGGTCTGTATTGAAGGTGGAAGTACGGCGAATAATACCGTGTACTTCATAACCCTGTTCTAATAAATACTCAGTTAAATAAGAACCATCTTGTCCGGTAATACCAGTAATCAACGCTCGCTTTTGTTGGGTCATTCTTTATTCCTTATATATTTAATCTAATTAATACAGGTAGCCCGGATATAAGCTAACAGGAATACACTTACTTGCCCAATGGGAAACTTACGAGTTTTGTTTAAGTAATATCCCGTTCACCTAAGTAAATATACTGTTTAATATCTTTACAAGGTAAGCCCTTCAAACAGTAACTAAAAATTAACTATATATCCAGTATATTTTTTTTCATCTTCATAAATACTTTATTTATTTTGTCGTTACATAAAGTTTAAATTAATTTTTAATAAATAATTTTAAACGGATGATGATACCGAAAATGTATCCAGTAATTCTATATTTTATGAGAATATTAAGTTTGCTTTACTGCGTTATTCAAAATTTATCGAGAAGCAATTAATATTTGTTAACCAAAATACAATTAAATAATAAATAAACGTTCAAAAAAAGTATTTCTCCAATCGAATCTAAATTTGAGTTATAATTATATAAAATAGATACAAAGAAAAACGAAGATTAGTATTATATTTAATTAAATAAAAATCCGGTGTATTTTTTGTTAATGTATCGCTGAAATAAGATGAATTGCATTTATTTCCGTTATGATAGAATTAACCTTTAAATTAATCTTCTGTGTCAAGAATACAGAAAATTATCAGTTTTTGTAGAGCGTAAATCTTTATTTTAATAAAAAAAATAGCAAATAAAATTTAATGGGGGCAATCAAGCTGCCCCTCTAGGGAAAATAGCTCTTATTTAATAAGCTCCGCTATCTTTCGGTATAACTACAACAGCAATCGTTTTTAAAACAATCCATAAATCTAACCAAAAACTTCTAAATTTTACATAGTACAAATCTATTTGAACTCTTCTAGGATAAGGAATATCATTGCGCCCAGAGACTTGCCACAACCCAGTAATTCCAGGTCTGATAGTTAAAATCTCATTAATATGACATCCATATTTTGGTAATTCCTCTGCTACTAAAGGTCGAGGTCCAACAACACTCATATCACCTTTAAGAACATTCCAAAACTGAGGGAATTCATCCAAACTGGTAATTCGTAGAAACTTACCGATTGTAGTAATTCTAGGGTCTTTTTTCAGTTTAAAATTGCTCTTCCATTCTTGTTGAAACTGCGGCGATGTTTCCATCATCTGTATCAAAATTTCATCGGCATTAGTCACCATTGTGCGAAATTTAATACAACTAAATCGCTTGTAATTTTTACCAACTCGTTCCTGAACGTAAAAAATAGGTCCATCCGAGCTTAAAGCAACCAGCAAAGCCAAAATTAAATAAACAGGAGAAAACAGAATTAGTACTAACAGGGAAAATATTATATCGAACAATCGCTTAGCTTTCTCTCCGTTTAAAGCTTCAGAATAAAAACCAAGGGGTTTCAATTTTGGCTTCTTTTTTTGGTGACTGCGTTTAAAGAAAGTACGCGCAATCTTACCGGAGAGGAGTGATGTCTGTGCCGTCATCATACTCCTTTCAATCCACACCACACATAGTCCCAATCTTAAAGCTTATGGAGCTTGTAAAAGTACTTGGGAAGCAAATTTAGTTTATCGTCTCAATACCTAGACAGAAGAATCAAGTATACACTTTCCTTTTCTTGCTTTTTTCTTCGCACTTATGTAGAAAGTCGAGATACCGAGAAGCAAACATTTGTTTAGAAAATTGAGCCGCGTGTTTCTTAGCATATTCAGGATTAAATTTTTCTCTGTTAGCTTCAAAAGTTTCCACCGCTTCGATCAAAGATGCTTCTGTTTGCTCTTGGAAAAATATACCCGTTCCCGTATCACCGTGTTGACGAATATCTCGCACCGTTTCCAGAGCGCCACCAGCACCATAGGCGATCGCCGGAGTACCGCAAGCTTGTGCTTCAACTAAGGCAATACCAAAATCTTCACAAGCAGCATAGACAAAACCTCGGGCATTAGCCATATATTTTTTTACCATATCGTCGGGCTGCCATCCTAGTATTTTTATGTTAGGATTGGCTATTTTAAGGATTTTATCCATATCAGTTCCGGTACCAATTATTACCAAAGGTTTTTTAAGTTGATTAAAAGCTTTGACAATTAAAGTTACTTGTTTATAGCTCACCAACCGGGAAACCGTTAGGTAAAAATCTTCTTTCTGGGATAAAAAAGGAAACCCATCGGTATTTACTGGTGGATATATAACTTCAGCGTCTCTTCTGTAACATCGCCAAATTCTACGTGCGGTATGTGCAGAATTAGCAATAAAGTAATCAACTCGATTAGCGCTCAAAACATCCCACTGCCGCAAACGATGCAGTAAATAGCGCGTTGCCCATCCAGCCATACCCGTTCCCAGTTTGCTTTCTCGGAGATAATCAAAAGTTAAATCCCAAGCGTAGCGCATGGGACTGTGGCAGTAACAAATATGCAGTTGATCGGGAGTCGTTAAAACCCCTTTGGCAACTGCGTGCGATGAAGAAAGAATCACATCATATTGGCGTAAATCCAGTTGTTCAATAGCCAATGGCAGTAATGGCAAGTATTTTTGAACACCGCTTTTTGCTAAGGGTAAATACTGTAAAAACGTTGTACCAATTTGACGTTTATATAAATAACTTTTTGGATTACTAGATTCAAAATCAATCAGAGCATACAAATCAGCATCAACACGATCCAAAATATCTCGTACCACGAGCTCCGAACCACCTGTTGCGTCGGGTGTAAGCCACTCATGCACCAAAGCATATTTTAAAGCCACAGCAAGCATTCATAAATAAAGAACATTTGTACAAAATATCCAGATTATCACCGCCTCCAGATTTGCCACTGCAACACATCTACTGCTTCCGAAGCGCATACATACGTATATACAATCAACATAGCTTAAACCTCCGTGTCTTAAATTTCCACATTCTCAGATTTTTATGTTTTTAAATATCTTCGATGGTGCGATAAGCAAGGTGTAGATCGAAGCATCATAATTGAGTGCGCTTTTTGCAATCGCCAACAATTGTATCTGCCATGCAGTCAAATGAGGCAATTTTTGGCTGTAAAAAGTAAAGTTTTGCTGTTTTTTGAATTAAACGGGAATTTAACAACCCTTCTGGTGACGTAATTTCCACAATATAAGTTTCTGCGAATATTACTCCAAGCTATTGAGAATACAGAAGTATTAAAAGCGTTCGCGATTTCTGATAATCTCAGAAAGGATGAAGTTTGTACCTTTATGGCATTAGTAGAGGAGTATGTAAATTTCAACTGACATTTTTGATTCATTCTGAGATTTTTTGCGAATAAGTAGCAGATATAGCAGGGATTTTATGCGAATTTTAATCATGGGGGGCACTAGATTTATCGGTGTCTATCTGACTCAAATACTGGTAGAACAGGGACATTCTGTAGTACTGTTCAATCGTGGCAATCGTCCGTTACCAGTAGAGAAGGTAACGCAGATTACAGGCGATCGCACTGACCCAAACCAGCTAAAAGAAAAGTTAAGCAACGAAAATTTTGATGTCATTTTTGACAACAATGGGCGCGAACTTACCGATACCCAACCATTAGCAGAAATTTTTCAAAACCGCATACAGCATTTTGTTTACATGAGTTCTGCTGGAGTTTATCTCAAATCTGACAGTTTACCTCATATAGAAGGAGACGCAGTAGATCCAAAAAGTCGTCATAAAGGTAAACATCATACCGAAAGCTTCCTTGCAGAAAATGGCTTTCCCTTTACCTCAATTCGTCCCACCTATATTTACGGACCGCAAAATTACAACGATTTAGAAGCCTGGTTTTTTGACAGAATTACTCGAAACCGTCCGCTTCCCATTCCCGGTAACGGATTGCATATAACTCAGTTAGGTCACGTTAAAGATTTAGCGAAGGCAATGGCTCAAGTTATAGGCAATTCTACAGCAATTAACCAGATTTACAACATTTCGGGAAATCGTTACATTACCTTTGACGGTTTAGCCCGTGCTTGTGCTGTAGCTGCGGGTAAATCGGCAGACGACATTCAAATCGTGCATTACGACCCCAAAAAGTTTGATTTTGGCAAGCGTAAAGCCTTCCCAATGAGAATGCAGCATTTCTTCGCGTCCGTTAACAAAGCCATGACAGAACTAGATTGGCATCCAGATTACGATTTAACATCTGGGTTGAAAGATTCATTTAAAAACGATTATTTGACATCCCAACGAGATAAAAAAGAAATTGATTTTTCAACTGACGAGGAAATATTAAAAGCAGTGGGTTAGACAAAAAGGTTCGTAGTAAGGACTTTAGTCCTTATTACCAATCCCCAATCCCCAATCCCCAATTCCCTACTCCCTACTCCCTACTCCCTACTCCCTTCCTTAATAAACAATGAAAAAAATTGCGATCGCAGGAGCAGGTCCCACAGGTGTAACTCTTGCCTTAATGCTCGTACAGCGTGGTATTGCAGTCACATTAGTTGAAGCTGCTTCCGACTTCCATCGAGTGTTTCGTGGGGAGGGGTTAATGCCAAGTGGTTTAAATGCTCTGTCGGAAATGGGATTATCAGAAATACTCGAACAAATTCCTCATCGACAACTTGATGCATGGGAATTTATTTTAAACAAAAAATCCTTATTTCGCGTTGACGAACCCATAGAAGCCGATACTCAACCATGTACTTTAGTTTCTCAACCACCTTTACTTGAAAAGTTAATTTTAGAAGCTCAAAAATACGATCGCTTTGAATTTATACAAGGTATAGCTGTTAAAGATTTATTATCTATCGATCATCGTGTAGCAGGGATTAAATTAACAGATGAACGAGAAATTTCAGCCGACGTAGTAATTGGTGCAGATGGTCGTAATTCTATTATTAGACAACGCGCCGGATTGGAATTAGAACGACAGCCGAAAAGTATGGATATTCTGTGGTTCAAATTAGCTGCAAATCCTCGTTTTGTCGCAGATAATGTATTTTCTGCCATTGGAGACGGTGAAAATGCATTTGCTGTATTTCATGGAGCGGAACCGGGAAAATTACATCTTGGTTGGACTTTAACTGCTAGTCAAAACATTCAAAATATTAGCGATAAAACAAAAGCTGAATGGGCAAAAATGTTTGCATCAATATCACCTTCGTGGTTAGCAGAACATTTTCTTAGCCATGCAGATTCTATAGAAAAACCCATTAAACTATCAGTTGTAGTAGGTCTTTGTCCATCTTGGCATACTCCAGGAGTTTTACTTTTGGGTGATGCCGCTCACCCCATGTCTCCCATTCGCGCTCAAGGAATTAATGTTGCTTTACGCGATGTAATTGTCGCGGTAAATCATCTTGTACCCGTATTACTTAAAGAATCTGAAAATCAAGAAATAGATAAGGTATTCTCACAAATTCAGAAAGAAAGAGAACCGGAAATTATCCGCATTCAACAGCTGCAAAAAGAAGAAGGTAGGCAACATGAAATATTGCCCAAAAATCTATTTTTACGAAAAATTGTTTTTAAATTAGCTCGTTTAGCAAGCAAAGCAGTTCGTCTATCTTGGATACAGAGACAGCGTAAAATGCGTCAAGGTGTAACTCAGGTTAAATTAGAAGTTTGATTTTTAAAATAATGGGAGTAGGGAGTAGGTTGGGTTAGACATGAAAATCAATTTAATTGGTAACGTAAATTTATATTAATAAGTAGAGTAACCCAACATCATGATTATGGATAAATTTTAAATTGGTAGGTTGTAGGGTGTGTTACGGCATCAAAATATCTTGTCGTAGTTAAGAACTTGAAAATGCCGTAACGCACCATGATGATATTTGATGATGGTTATAATATCAGTTTAAAATCGCCAATTCGCCAGAGAATGCAATTCTCTGTCTAATAGCAAAAGTCCTCTAAAGAGGACTGATAAATTTTTGAATGTAATAAATATTAATTATGATTGTATAGCTAGTAAGTTGACTGAAATACAGAAATACTAGATAATTCATTTTGTAGTTTTCTTGAGAGGATTTATGCTATGAGACGGGGAATTTCATTCTTTGTCGGGCTACGATATAAACCGATCCATTTTAATGCGGTTCACTAATACCAACTCTCTCCCTACGACAAGACACTTAAATCTAATTGCATTTGTAATAATAATAGTCTATAAAATCATATAAATCTCCATGAAAGCCCCAATGATTAAAATTAAGATTTGAAAATAGATAAGATAGAAAACTTATTATAAATACTATAAAATTTAGTTTAAGAAATATATTAATATTTGCTGAAGCCTCTTTTATGAAAATGCAAATGAAGAAAGCAATAATCACTCTACCGCAACAATAATCTTTCTCTTGATTTATTCTAATTAGAAAACCAATCCAAAATAGGAGACATTTATCGTAACGCTGATTTGGATTGTAATTAACCCAAGCTTCAGCGATTGAATAGCCATCTTCAAATCGTTCTAAACGAACTTGAAAAACACAATAACCCGTCCAGCTTCGATGGTAATACAGCCAATCATCTTCAAGATAAATAAACCATTTATCATCCATTGACATGGGAATTAGTCCCCAAGTTAGATATTCATATTCTTCCTTAGTAAAAATTTCCTCAACCTGTAGCCGAGTTTTTAACTCTGGCATTGGCTGTATTTTCCAATCGCTACGAGTTGCTTTTTTAGGATTCATTCCACAACAACTTGACTATCTTCCACAGTCTTCTGCGGTAAAAGATAAATTGCCCCACTAATCAAAGTCAAAGCGACAGATACCCAAAAAGCAATCAAAGAAGGTAATTCCCATTGTGGAGATAAAGGAGCAATCAAAAGCGCGATCGCAATTATTTGACTTACGGTTTTTAGTTTTCCCCAAATATTTGCACCGCTGATTTTCGGTTGACTAACTCTCCACCCCGCGATCGCTAATTCCCTTCCTAATATTAAAAATACTCCCCACGCTGGAATTTGTCCCAATTCAATCAAAGAAAGCAATGGAGCAAGCACCAGCAATTTATCAACTAAAGGATCGAGAAATTTCCCTAAATCGCTGACTTGGTTGAGTTTTCTCGCTAAATAACCATCTAACCAGTCTGTAGCCGCAGCAACCACAAAAATTGTGAAACATATCCATCTTGCTTGGGATGTCGGATTTTGCAAACCGTAAATAATAAACGGTATGCCCAGAAGACGAGAAAAAGTAATCCAGTTTGGGAGAGTCATTCGATTTTGGATTTTGGATTTTAGATTTTAGATTGAGGTTTAGAAGTTAGGAGTTAGGAGTTAGGAGTTATAAGATTTTGGATTTTAACAACCGATGCGTTTAACAACGGATGCGTTTTGTTTGTTTTAGATTTTGGATTAGGAGTTATGAGTTTTAAGATTTATTATTCACTGTTTCCCATTCCCTACTCCCTACTCCCTACTCCCTACTGACTCCTAACAGCTAAGAATATCAAAACTAATTAAGAATTGATAATAAAAAATGTCTACTATTACCGCTAACTGGTAACAGTTAACTGATGACAGTTAACTGAACACCATGACCGATCAACAATTTCGTATCGAAAGCGATTCAATGGGCGATCGCCAAATTCCGAGTAGCGCTTATTACGGGATTCAAACGCTGCGAGCTACGGAAAACTTTGCTATCAGCGGCATTAAACCTTTATCTACTTACGTGGATGCCTGCATCATCATTAAAAAGGCTACAGCAATCGTAAATGGCGAATTGGGTTGTATACCCCAAGATATTAGTCAAGCTATTGTACAGGCTGCCTCGGAAGTATTAGCGGGTAAGTTTCGCGATCAGTTTGTAGTGGATGTTTATCAAGCGGGTGCTGGTACTTCCCACCATATGAATGTCAATGAAGTGCTAGCAAATCGCGCTTTGGAAATTTTAGGAGACTCCAAAGGTAACTATAAGCGAGTCAGCCCTAACGATCACGTTAACTACGGGCAGTCTACCAATGATGTGATTCCTACGGCAATTAGAATCGGTGGAATTTTGGCTCTTTCCCAAACGTTGTATCCTGCTTTAGATAATGCGATCGCTGCTTTAGAAGAAAAAGCTAGAGAATTTAAAGATATTGTAAAGTCCGGTCGGACTCATTTACAAGACGCGGTACCAGTGCGTTTAGGCGATACTTTTGCTGCTTGGGCGCAGATTCTCAAAGATCATCGAAATAGAATTAATACCGCTTCAGTAGATTTAATGGTGCTGGGTTTGGGAGGAAGTGCAGCCGGTACGGGGTTAAACACCCATCCCCAATATCGCGTAGCCGTGATAAAAATTATATCAGGACTAGTTAATTCTCCTTTAAAGGAGGCAACCCATCTCATGGCTGCAATGCAAAGTATGGCACCGTTTGTTAATGTATCCGGCGCTTTGCGAAATCTGGCTCAAGATTTAGTCAAAATATCCCATGATTTGCGCCTGATGGATTCAGGACCAAACACTGGTTTCAAAGAAATTCAATTACCACCAGTGCAACCGGGTTCCTCGATTATGCCTGGAAAATATAATCCTGTGATGGCTGAGATGACATCAATGGTGTGTTTTCAGGTGATGGGTTATGACACAGCTATTAGTTACGCGGCACAAGCAGGACAATTAGAACTGAATGTGATGATGCCATTGATTGCCTATGACTTAATTCACAGTATTGAAATACTTGGGCTAACCGTTCGATCGCTAACTTCTCGCTGCATCAAAGGAATTACTGCTTTACCAGAACGTTGTTTAAGTTATGCCGAAGGAAGCTTGGCATTAGTAACGGCATTAAACCCTCACATCGGCTACCTTAATGCCGCAGCAATAGCTAAAGAATCGGTAGAGACTGGCAAATCCTTAAGACAAATTGTACTAGAAAAAGGACTAATGAATGAAGAAGAATTAAGCAAAATACTAAATCTCCAACAAATGAGCGCGATCGTCAGCGAACAGTGAACAGTAAACAGTGAACAGTGAACAGTGAACAGTGAATAGTGAACAGTAAACAGTGAACAGTGAACAGTGAACAGTGAACAGTGACTAATTACTCCCTACTCCTAACTCCTAACTCCTAACTCCTAACGGTTACTGAGCTTGTCGAAGTACTCCTACTCCCTACTCCCTACTCCCTACTCCCTAACAATCGTTAAGCTAAGCTGTGATGACACAGAAAAACAAAATTATATCAATGCAGACTCAAACACCATCTGTCAGTTTAATTAGGGCTACTTCTTATGAAATGGAAGTATTAAGGGAATCTTTGGAAACTTTATTAGAACCCTTGGGTGGAATCAGAGCATTTGTTAAAAGTGGCGATCGCGTTTTACTCAAACCTAATTTGCTGACGGGTTCGCGTCCTACTTCTGAATGTACCACGCGCCCGGAAATGGTTTACGTAGTGGCGACTATGGTAATGGAAGCTGGTGGTAAGCCGTTTTTAGGAGACAGCCCTGCTTTTGGTAGCGCGAAGGGAGTAGCGTTAGCGAATGGATATGAATGGATTTTAAAAGAACTCAATCTTCCCCTAATCGAGTTTCATGGTAAGCGCTACTCCATCGTTAACGATAAGTTTGACCATCTGCTGCTATCTAAAGAGACGATGGAAGCCGATGTGGTAATAAATTTACCCAAAGTAAAATCTCATTCTCAATTAGTATTGACTTTGGGAGTGAAAAACTTGTTTGGTTGCGTGCCGGGAAAAATGAAAGCTTGGTGGCACATGGAAGCGGGGAAAGATGCCAATCGCTTTGGAGAAATGTTGGTGGAGACTGCCAAGGCTATTAACCCCAACTTAACCATTATAGATGGAATTATCGGTCATGAAGGCAACGGTCCTAGTGGCGGCGAACCCCGTCCTTTAGGCATTTTGGGTTCATCAACAGATGTATTTGCTTTAGATAGAGCAATGGTGGAAATATTAAAAGTTCCTCCCGAACAAGTACCCACTGTTGCTGCATCAATGCGATTGGGAATTTGTCCGGAACTAAATGCGATCGATTTTGTTCAGTTAGATCCTGACTTGCTACAAATAGATGATTGGCAACTACCCTCGAAATTTATGCCAATTGATTTTGGAATGCCCCGCGTAATTAGATCCACTTTTAGGCATCTTTATATTAGATTTATCAAAGAGAAAATGAGCGCTTATAGCCGGAATTAAATTACTTGTTTAAAGCGACAAATTTTGTATTGCAAGTGCAAACTTAGCTACAGCAATTTTATGTACTGGCAGAGTAAGCTATAAATACCCTCCGATTGCTTAACCAGACCGCCCTATTTTAGTGGCGGTTTTTTTCATCCGGATTATTGTTATAAACGATCGTGTTATTTGAATTTTCTATGGTTTGAATATAAGACAGTCAATAGTCTAACTTTAACCTCTTTTAAAAGAAGATTTAATCATCCATAACCGATTGATAATTTTCCCAAAATCATCCGGATATTTATAGGCTGTTGTTATAGATACCTAGAAGAGTAATATCAACTTAATTTATAATTATTTTTACTGATTTAAATGTGAAGATTATTATCGATTAATAGTCACTTACAGTCACTCGAAAACAATTTAGTTGTTCTGTATTTACGCGGTATAGAATTATTGTTGACCTATTTGAATAAAAGCGTATTCTCAATAATTCCTGCTTGGGTGAAATTACTGATGTTAGAGAAAATAATCTAAAGTATACTCAATAACTTTTAAGAAATAATTATCTCTTAAAAAAGCATAAAAACCTTACCATGACTTGCTTTTTCATCCGAAAGGAAGATGATATTGACCCCGAAAAGATTTAAAGTTAATATTAACAGATAGAGAAGATGTATTTTTTTTTGCATAATATTTAATCAATGTAACCTGTAATATGAACGGCGAATACGCAAGTAGAATGCGAGATTAGTTACAAGGATTTAAACGATATATTCCTGTATTACTTGGTATCAACAGTTTCAGGTATAAAGAAATATATAAAGTAACTTCCAAAACTGATTTAAATTATTAAAGAATAGATAGTTTACGGTCAAAAAAAAAGCTAAAATAATAGCAACACTCTCAGGTTTTGAGTGTTGTAGCAACTAGTGAAGTAAAGAGCTAAATAATTTATATGGATTCAAATAGTCAGCCTGCCAATTCTGAGGAATTACCTTCCCAACGTTTGGCAGACGTTGTAGGAACAGCGATTGCTATGTTAACTCTGACGTTACCGATGTTTGTAATTGGTCATTACTCTTCAAGCAGCGTTCAGAATATGCGGCAACCATTAACCTACAACTTGCAAAGAACTGACAATGATACACAATTAATAAAAAGTGAAATTTCATCCCTTTATAAAATGAATAAGGACGCTTCGCGTTTGTTGAAGAAAAATTAACTCGGTTTGCAGCAATTAATAGAAGCAAATCACCGTCTTAAGTGATGTTGCCCCTCTACTTATAATTGAGTATGAGAAAAAGATTTTTGCGAATATTCGCTAAATTCAACTATGTTCTATTCTGAGTGAAGGGTGTTGTTTGAATCAGTTGAGTCAAGCATCACCGTTCAAATACTCTAATATGGGTGAAACTAATAGAGTCTTTGCTCAAAGCTGTTTTTCAAACACCCATCTCGAATGAGCCAGTTTTAATTTAGATACTAAAGATGCCATGTTGATATTGGCATCTTTATTTGTTTTTAATTAAAAATAGTGCGTCAGTACTAAAATTATTGATTATAAGACTTTTTTCTTCCCCTGCTGACTTAGCTAACTCCGTTTATTTTCACGATTAAATTTTATAAACTTAACCGTTAGGGGGGACAAATACTTTGGGATGAGTCCATATTGACCTAAAATTCTACACGGGGAGCCTCCAAACTCTCACCGAAAATTAATGACTTTAGGAGTAAATCTGTGGACTTATCCATTATCCCAGCCCAGCCAAAACCCGGTTTAATAAACGTTTTGATTGAAATTACCGGCGGAAGTAAAAATAAATACGAATTTGACAAGGATTTACAAGCTTTTGCCTTAGATAGGGTACTTTATTCATCAGTTCAATATCCCTATGACTACGGTTTTATACCCAATACTTTGGCTGATGATGGCGACCCCCTTGATGGTATGGTAATAATGGACGAGCCAACCTTCCCCGGTTGTGTAATTGCAGCGCGACCCATCGGGATGTTAGAAATGATTGACGGTGGCGATCGCGATGAAAAAATTCTTTGCGTTCCCGATAAAGATCCGCGTTATGTTAACGTTAAATCTCTTAAAGACTTAGCTCCCCATAAACTTGATGAAATTGCCGAGTTTTTCCGCAGTTACAAAAACTTAGAGAAAAAAGTCACCGAGATTCTTGGTTGGCAAGATGTTGATAAGGTAGCGCCTCTAGTAGAACAATGCATCAAAGCAGGCTCTAAATAATCAAAAGATACTAGTTCAATTCAAGCAGCGACAAAAAGTTTAACTTTAAATCCTCTCTCAAAAAATTTAATTGCCCAATGCACCGCACGCTTCTTTTAGCAAAAATTCACAACTGTATTCTCACCGAAGTTAACCCCAATTATGTGGGTAGTATTACCATAGACCAAATGCTTTTGGAGAAATCTGGGATTTTACCTTACGAGCAGGTACAAGTGGTGAACGTAAACAATGGCGAGCGCTTTATTACTTATACAATACCGGGAGTAGCAAATTCGGGAGCCATTGAGCTAAATGGGGCTGCGGCACGTTTGGGCATTAAAGGGGACCGCTTGATTATAATGTCTTACGGGCAGTTTACTCCGGAAGAAATCGAAAGTTTCTCTCCGACAGTTGTCATCGTAGACGACAAAAACAAATTGTTAGAAGTGCGGCACTACGACGATCTGCTCGGCAAGACAATTATGTAGCAAAAATGTCAAACATCGAACCGTTGCCTTATCCTGAATACAAAAGCTTGGCAGAAAATTACTCCAAGCAAGCCGACTTTTTAGTAAAATTTTGGGGCGTGCGGGGTTTAATTCCGACTCCAGGTGAAGAAACTAATCTTTATGGAGGTAATACAGCTTGTGTAGAAATGCAGGTTGGGGGAAAGAATTTGATTTTCGATGGCGGTACAGGATTGCGAGTGTTGGGAAAAAGCTGGCTGCAACAACAGCAAGAATTAGTAGCCCACTTATTTTTTACCAACGCTCAAACAAACCGCATTCAGGGTTTTCCCTTCTTTGCTCCTGCATTTGCACCTCAAAACTGCTTACATATTTACGGTACAGCCGCTTCTAATGGTGCATCAATTAAGCAAACACTTTGCGATCAGATGCTATTACCGCATTTTCCTTACCCCTTACAAGCCATGCAGTCACAACTGCAATTTAATAATTTGACTCCAGATAAATTGGTAGCCATAGATGATGTAACGGTACAAATGGCATTAATCAATAATATTCAGAAGTCCATTGGCTATAGGATTACATGGAAAGAATATAGCGTTGCTTACATCACCGATTTACAGTCCGAAATAGATGATTTAGAAGACTTGATCGAGTTAACTCAAGGAGTAGACTTGCTGATTGCGAATCCTAGCTACATTACCTCTGATTTACGTGACTCGCAAACACCAATTGATTCTTATTGGAAAATTGCTGTAAATTTAGCCCGTAAAACGGGGGTAAAAAAACTCGTATTTTCCAATCATCATCCAAACGATAGCGATGATTTTTTAGATAAACTCAAAGTAGCGCTTAAATCAGACTTTGATAAAGCATTTTTAGCTCATGAAGGGATGGTTATATCTGTTAATTGAAGTATGCAAAATAATTAATTTCTACGGTGGCTGCTTCTGATAATCCAATAGCTGATTGATAAAGCAAAAACTGCAACTCCTAAACCAATAACTTGCATTCCGTCCGTGTTCTTTAAATCTAATATAATAATTTTTCTAGCTACAGCAATTAAGGAGGTAGCAATTACTAATTCAACATGAATAACGTGTTTTCTCAAATAAGCAGTAATGTTTTCTAATATTTCTAAAGCAATTAAAATATTTAAAAACAGTCCAAACGTTTTAAATAAATTGTCATTAAAGCTCGTTTCGTTTATATCCCAAATTAATAATTTATTGATGGTATAAAATATTAAATCTATAATCGCAATAAATATTATTGCTATCATCGTCATTGATAGCACCTTTGCAACTATTTCTTCAATGTTTTCAATTCCATGTAAGAAATTCTCGTTTTTAACATACTTGCGAATTTGTCTAAATAAACTTCTCATAGTTCATCCCTCGTAACAAATATTGTTATAAATAAACGTGATTCAACCTGTGAGAATAAATACAGTCAAGTAAAAGTAAGGAGTAAATAAGAATTCGACATTTATAACTATAAACAATCATTGGTACATTAATTAAATAACTTTAAAGACTGCTTGCGATTACACAACTTGTTCCTTACGTCAAACAAAAAAATTTACAAACATGAACCGTCGTAACTTCTTAAATTGGGTTGGTGTTGGCTGGATAGCCAGTTGTTTACCCGTCGCTATTGCAGCTTGTTCTTCAAAGGAAACAAACCAAACATCGAGCAAATCTCAAGAATGGCAAAAAATTGGCACCTCTTCTGAATTAAATACGAATAGTAAGTTGCTTGCAAAAAATACGTCTGTTGGAGAAGTATTAGTAGTTAAAACTTCGCTTCCCAATCAGTTAGTTGCGGTTAACCCTACCTGTACCCATGCAGGTTGTACGGTGGAATGGAAAAGCGATACCAGTAAATTTGTCTGTCCCTGTCATGGTTCTGAATTTGGCGTTGATGGGAAAGTTCAAACTGCACCAGCTACAGCACCTTTAAAAACCTACGCAGTCAAGATTGAGGGTGATGCGGTTTTGATTAAATAATTCTTTAACTAGATTTATCGCGAATCATTTTATGTATCTATACTTTTATTCGCAAAAATTATTGTGAAAATTTCAGGAAAAAAAAACGAATAAATATTGACTCGAATACCGTGAGATACTGGTATTAAGTAAAATTACAAACATATCTAATTGAATTAAAATTTGACTGCGAAAAAATATATGTAGCAAAATCTACCAAAAAGCGGATGAAAATACGTTAAGTTAAATAGCCATAAATATCACAGGCAGCTACCTAAAAATGCGACTAGAACAGTTGCAAGCCTTCTTGGCGATCGCTGAGAGTGGCAGCTTTCAAAAAGCAGCGCAAAAATGTAGTGTTACCCAATCTACAATCAGTCGTCAAATTCAGTCATTAGAGGCAGATTTAGGGTTTGAATTGTTTCACAGAACCAGTCAGTCAAAATTGACGTTGGCGGGTGAAACTTTATTGCCTCGTGCCCGTAAAATTTGTTCGGAGTGGCAAACCGCGAAACAAGAAATAACGGATTTAATCGCAGGTAAACAACCCGAACTTTGTATCGCCTGTATTCCATCGGTATGTGCTTATTATTTTCCACCTTTGCTGCAATTATTTTGTCACAAATACCCCGAAGTGCAATTACGGGTAACATCATTAGGTAGCGATAGGGCGCTGAAAGTTCTTAAAGATGGACTAGTTGATTTAGCAATTGTAATGAACAATCGTTTTCTTACCATGAGTAAAGAAATGGTTGTCGAAACACTTTATGAAGAACCCATAGAAGTTTTAATATCAGCCAATCATCCATTAGCCGAATATGAATGCATTCCTTGGTTGGAGTTAATTCGCTATCCTCAAGTAATTTTCAAAGAAGGTTATGGAATGCAGCGTTTAGTACAAAATCAATTTGACCAAACTGACGCATTATTAAAAGCAGCCTTAGAAGTAAATACCTTAGATGCCTTCCGGGGAATAGTACGTCAAGGAGAATTGATTGCATTATTACCAGCTTCTGCATTAATTGAAGCACGTATCGACTCCAGTCTTGCGGTTCGTCCTTTTGTTATTAATAACAATGGTTCTTCCCTCGGCAGTACATCTTTAACTCGCCAAGTAGTAATGGTAACAACTCAAGATCGCTTGCAAATTCCTCCAATACAGTACTTCTGGCATTTAGTCAGCGAAAATATACCCGAACAGATAAAAAGTCTGCATGTTAAAGGTTAAAGGTTAAAGGTTAAAGGTTAAAGGTTAAAGGTTAGGAGTACTTCGACAAGTCTTACAGTGAGCTACGTCGAACTGCTCAGTAACCGTTAGGAGTTAGGAGTTAGGAGTTAATAAAAATTATTATTCCCTTGTCCCCTTGTCTCCCCTTGTCTTCCCTTGTCCCCTTGTCTCCCCTTGTCTCCCCATCTCCCCATCTCCCCCGAACCCCATCTCCCCATCTCCCCATTTCTCAAAAGGGTGTTAATTAAAAAAAATATGAGCAATTCATTTAGAGATTTACTTAAAAAAATAGGTAGTGGCGAACATACAAAAGAAGATTTAACTCGTACTGAAGCTTTCTTAGCCACCAAAATGATGCTTTTGGGTGAAGCAACACCAGTGCAAATTGGTGCTTTTTTGATTGCACACCGCATCAAACGTCCTACCAGCGAAGAGTTAGCAGGAATGTTGGACGCTTACAACGAACTTGGACCGCAATTGAAAGCGATCGAGGGCAAGCAACCAGTTATATTCGGTATACCTTATGATGGCAGAACTCGCACTGCCCCAATTAGTCCGATAACAGCTTTATTGTTGGCAACAGCAGGGCAAAATGTCATCATGCACGGTGGCGATCGCCTTCCCACGAAATACGGACTTCCATTGGTAGATATTTGGCAAGGCTTGGGTGTTGACTGGACAAAGTTAGAATTACCATTAACTCAACAAATATTAGAAGAAACGGGAATCGGTTTTGTTTATACACCCGTGCATTTTCCCTTAATAAAAAGTATTTGGGAATACCGCGATCAAATCGGCAAGCGTCCGCCCTTTGCCACAATGGAATTAATTTGGTGTCCTTATGCTGGCGATGCTCATATCGTGACTGGGTTTGTTCATCCGCCCACAGAAGAAAGGTTTCGAGCAACGTTGGCGAGTATGGGAATAACTCAGTTTACAACAGTAAAAGGTTTAGAAGGTAGTTGCGATTTACCACGCGACCGCACTGCAATTATTGGTTTAGGAAATGGTAATAATCCCATAGATCGATTACTTTTAGTTCCTCGCGAATATGGCTTTACTACGACAAACGTACCTCTAACTAATACTGAAGAATTAATCTCAGAGATGAAATTAGTATTGCAAGCTAAACCATCAGAACTCATGCAAACAGCATTATGGAATGGCGGATTTTATTTATGGCGTTGTGGGATTTGTGCTGATATGTTAGAAGGCTTAGCTTTTTCAAAAGAATTATTTTACTCTGGTGGAGTATTAAAGAAACTTCGAGAATTGCAGCAAGCTATTGACTGTATATAGATATAGTAAATATTTTTTTATCAAAATATCGATAAGATTGTTTTAGATAGCAAACAATGCTTAATTTTTAATAAAGAAAAATTTTATTTAACCTTTAAAAGTAATGTACGTAGTGCTAACGGTAGATACGTAGATGTGGATGCATCAAGTGGACTGCGTTTGCCGCTCTTAATTGATGGACGTAATACCTTTTTAATACTGACAAATGTACCGAATAATTTATAAAACTTATCAAATATAGCTGATTTTTTAATGGTAAATATAGATTTTAACAATTGTTGATTTTTTGAATACAAAACGATCGTTTTAGTCAAGACTGTAAATATACAGTTAAAGAAAAATACATCAAATAGGCTTTTTTGATAACTATTACGATGCGTAAAATTTATAATTCAACAAAGCCAAATTACTACAGGGTAGCGTAGACTAAGATAATGGGTGATACTACTGGCACTTGTTGCGGAACTAAGCAAAACTTTTAATTATAAATTTCAATTTCCGAACAAAGGGTGAACTATAGTGTATTAAGCAAAAGAAAAATATAAAATACAGTTGCGTGGTTAAGTCTTACTGCCAACAAAAAACCGACCTTATATAGTTGAGAAATAATACTGACTCGATGACAGGCAAAAACGCAAGACAGAATGCATTTCTGCGGCTAGTGTCTGGTAAGGAATTAGAAGCAACCAAAGTTCGTCAACGCTTCTCGCTAATTCCAACTTCAGAGGCGGTAATTGGACGCGATCCTCACTGTCAAGTTGTATTAGATGCATTAAAGTACCGCATGGTATCCCGTCGTCATGCAGTAGTTCGTCCTTTAAGTTTATCCCCCGATGGTGAAATCAGTTGGATACTTTGCGATTTAAACAGTGCTAACGGTACTTATTTGAATGGAAAACGCTTACAGGAATGTCAGCAAGTTTTTCCTGGCGATCGCATTACTTTGGGCTACGATGGACCTCAATTAATTTTTAGTAGCGAAATCGTTGAACAAAAAACGACAATTTCTGCTAATAACTCATCCGTTGCTGGAACGACAAATTCCCAAAACTCCAAACCAGACTCAGTTAGCTTTACTCAATTATTTCCCATAGTTTCTACAGGTAAAGATTTAACTAGCAAAGCCTACTTAATACCGGGAATTTTAACAGTTATATTTGTAGTACTAATGTTTGCTACGGTGGGAAAACCGGAAGCAAACCAAATTATAGTAGCTGTTTATATCGCTTTCGCTGCATACTATTTTATTTATCAGTTATGCGGTAAGCACAAGCCTTGGTGGGTTTTATTAAGCGTCAGTTTATCTACAGCTTTAATTTTAGTTAGTCCTATATTAGACTTATTTATTTTTGTATTTCGCGAAATTCTACCGGGTAGATTGCCTTCGGGACAAGAATCAATCACTTTTACAGAATGGCTGGTGCGGATGTTTTTCGGCGCTGGCTTGATGGAAGAACTACTCAAAGCATTGCCAGTTTTAGGTCTATATTTTGTCGGTTTAAAATTGCCTTCACCTTGGCGAGAGCGTATTGGCGTTTCGGAACCATTAGATGGAATCTTACTCGGCGCTGCTTCTGCCGTTGGTTTTACATTGTTGGAAACCTTAGGGCAGTACGTGCCGGAAGTTAGTCAAAGCGCTGCGATTCAAGCAGGAACTGAAACAGGGCAATTAGTCGGACTACAATTGCTAATTCCGCGAATTTTAGGTTCTGTCGCTGGACATATGGCTTACAGCGGATATCTTGGGTATTTTATTGGTTTAGCCGTGCTTAAACCAAAATTAGGAGGAAAAATTCTCTTAGTTGGCTACCTTAGTGCATCGGCGCTTCATGCTTTATGGAATGCAACTGGGGCTATCAATGGTTTACTTCTGGTTGTTGTAGGGGTATTGTCTTATGCTTTTTTGATGGCTGCAATTCTTAAAGCAAGGGCGCTTTCACCCAATCGCGAACAAAATTTCGCCACCCGCTTTTTTGGAAATAAATAATTGGTTGTTAGTTGTTAGTTGTTAGTTGTTAGTTGTTAGTTACAGCAGTTCGGCAAGTTGCAGGAAGTACATTCTTCTACTCCCTACTCCCTTATAACGATGTGTTTTGTACATCACTCATCTAGGTAATCGGCTGTATATTTAGTCAAAACCTTACTTATCAGTTTATTAACTTCCTAAGTTTGAACTATTTTAATATTTATTTATTTATCTCGCAGCACTCGTATTAATTTAACTTTTTCTTCAAGGTCATGGGTTATTACGAATTAGTAATTATTAACAACTAACCACTAACCACTAACAACTAATTATTAATATATCTTTTGATAGATGAGGCTGGAGCGTTAACTATTTTATCCTTGAAACATAATGGGTAAATCTACCTTAAGAAAGAAAATTCTTCAAAATAGCTCAGTCCCAGCCATAAAAAACAAGTTAATTGCACTCGCATTGCAATTAAAGTAGAAAATGGCGAATAAATATTTACTCTGCTTGAGTATCTAACTGGTTTAGTGCATGATAAGCAATGGCTAAACCTATTTTTGCTTGTTCAATTTCTGATAAAGCTGCCCATTCACGATTGTCGTCTTGATTGAAGTCAGTAAGCGCTGATTCGACTTTTTTCGGTTCTCCACTTCTAGTTGCATAAGCTAACGGACGCGCTAAAACCATGATGTCGTCTGCGTCTATACTTGGTAATACAGTTTGTACGCATTCAATCAATTGTTCTGTAATTGATTGTTGTGAATTAAAAATCTCTGCTGCTTTTTGAGCAATCGAGTTTATCCAATTTTTGGGTATACTATTACGAAACTCTTTTTGTAAACTATATGAGAGCTTAACAGCTACTGAAGGATTTGTATTACAATTGTATTGCGCTTGGGTTTCCACTTTAGACCAAAGTGCATCTAATTGGTTATGAAAGCCTTCGCAGCGAGTGTTTAGTTCCTCATCTAACAATTCCTGCATCGGGAATTGCTCTTCTAGCTGACTAAAATAAGCTTGGTTTTCCTCGTCGCAGGGATTCCAAGGATAAGCATTATCTTCTGGTTCTAATAAAGTTGCAAGTAAATCTAATTCGATTTGAGAAAGTGAATTATTAAAATTTGTTGAACCTTTCATTTTGTCAGCCATGTGTTGTCTCCTTTCGCAATGAATTTGGGGTATTGACAGCTACAGCACTCAGTCTCTAATTTCCGCAAACTGAAATTTTATTTTATTTAGGGTTGTTAGTCTTTTACTTCGATTGCTGGCGTAGCGTCTATGTTAATACCAAAACATATAATAAGTACCAAGACGGATAGTTGTCTAATTTTCGATCCGAAATTCCCAAGTTTGACTTTTAGTACTGCCAAACTTTAAATGCATTCCCGATTCTAAAGGTATTTCCCGTCGGTAGATTTGCTCCCAACCACCGGAACGTAAAATCCAAGTAGTGCCATAGGTAGATAAATCTTCTAAATAGTAAGTTTGCACTTGAGTACTGCCAGCTAAGCTATTGCGACATAAGATTTCAGCGTGACGCTTTGAAACTGAAGGTTCTCTGATTACAATATCATTTTCTTTGGTGCGACCAATGCGGGTAACTCCAGGTTTGAGCAACCAAGTTTTACCACCTGCTTGTAAGGAACGTAAGGAAACATTTGCACTTCCGGGAATAAAAGTTGTTGGTATTTCTGTAGCGCCTTCCTCAAAACTTTTGACTAATTCACCGTCGAAATGGGGGTGTAAGTAAAGAACTGGTAGTGTCCAAGCAGGTTGATTGAAATGGTAAATTGTTAATAATCTTTTTCTTCCTTCGGCAACAGCTTCGTCAATGGGTTTGCGACTGCGTAAAGCTAAGGCAAAGGTTTGAATAAAGCTATGACTTTCCGCATCGGTAATTTCATCGCGCATTCCCAGTACGGCAGGCACACCTTGACGGATCAGTACTTCTGCCAAACTACTGTAAGCGATCGCTCGGTTTTTATCGGAGAAAGGTTGTGCCCCCCAACAAGCGTTGAAAACTGCCAGCTTTACGTCACTGCGGGTTAAAGCTTGTGCTAGTTCCATTCCGTTAAGTGTCATATCATTCTGTAAAAATAGAAACCCTCCGTCGGGACCTGGCAAGCCATGACCTGCATAAAAAAAGACGTTATAAGCTTTGGTTTCTAACTCACTAATCAGTTGCACAGATGTTGGTTTTACCAGTACCTTTACCATACAAGGCGCGTATCCGGCAGAGCTACTACCCACCGAACTACCACCCGAAAGAGTTTGTTGAAGAATAGCTGCTTCTTCTTCGAGTTTTAGATTTTCATCTTCTGCTAAAACTAACAAGATATTTAAAGCTTGGTCGCTACGGGTTGAAGATAGGGGTTCAACGCTCGAAGTAGTACGGCTAAACAACAAATGTTGAGAAAGCGACATCGCGGGTTGTCCGGGTTCGCGCTGCATTATTTCCCAAGGAATGGCAATCAAATCTGGATCGCGAATTTCCAATCGAAAGCGCAAACGTGTATGCTGCCCCATCGCTATACCGCGACTGCGTTCCAAACTGCCGAGAATTTCTCCCTCAAATACCCAACGCCATAAACTGACCCCCATATATTGCATCAAACGGCTGCTGTAACTGGTTTTTTGACCGGAAATAGGCGATAGGGAATTTAATGGAAGTGGATTTGAATCATTTGACTTATTTTTTGGCGATATATCCAAGCGAGAATGTCCGGCAAACATTTGCTGCCATTCCAGCCAAGCTTGATTTAGCTCTTGCGACCATAGAGAATCATGTAGAACATAACCACTGGGATAGGGAGCATTTACTACCCAAATGGCGAAATTATCAGTGCCTGTGTGAACGAGACGGGCGATCGCCAGGTTAATGGATGGCATGGATTCTTTAAACTTAAAGGTAATTTTTTTCAGGCAAAATGTTTGCCTAAAAATTAACTTTTCAGGCGATTACCTGTATTATTTCAGTTTCTTATAGTTTATCGAGTTTTGGAATCAGTGCTGTTACCCGTTTGGGGTAATGTTGTCCTACCGGGGATATTACCAGGTTTTGGTTGAATTAACGGCTGAATGGGGGAGGGGGAATCTTCTACAGGCGGTGAAGTCGAAGAATCTTCAATCGCTGGAGGCAAACTATCCGATGGGGAACAGTCGTTTGATAAAGTACTTGGTTTACTAAATGTAGCATTAGATGGTGTCAGTTCCGAAAGTTTAAGCCATACCTGTTCGCCCGGTTTAAGTAAGGTTTTGCTACCGATAGAAGTTGAAGTTGGAGCAGACGCATTTGTCGTTCGGACTTCTTCTCCGACTGAGCATACCTTTGTTTGTAGCCAATAGTCTTGTGGTGAAGTCTGCTGTTTTTTCACAACCTGTAACAAACTACCAGGTGGTGCATAAATTGCTAGCGGCTTCGATATCTGTTCATCAGCAGGTGGTGTTGTACTTTTACTGAGATTAATTTTGGTTTTGATATTAATCAACCAACCTTGGTCTATTTTGGCAAGTCTTTGAGAATTAGTCTCAACAGAAGGCTCGGGGCTATTTTGCGGTGTTTTTGCTATTCTGGGTGCTTCTGTTTTATTGCTTTGGTTATTGAAAAATCCCAAACCAACACCTACGAAAGCTAGTAAAGCTACTATTCCTAACATTAAAGGTAAATTTAAGCCTTTACTACGAGTACTTTGTTCGGGAATGACTTGGGTTTTTTGATTGGGAATTTGCGCCGGTGGAGCTAAGGGTGGATCGGCAACCGCAATTGAAGAAACATCGGCAAGACTTACGGACAATGGTGACTTCGGCTCGGAATATTTAGTTTGACAATGCATCGAGGCAATAGTCACATTATCATGACCATTTTGATTGTTAGCAATCTCTAACAATTGCTTAGTAACACTAACTACATCGCCTTTGTTATTTAATAACGGCAGGATTTCTGTTTCCCAGTGTTGTTCTACACGGTCAAAATCACTTAGACCATCGGAACATAGTAAAAATACACAGTCTTCATCGAGGATGAACCGCTGGGCTGTTGGGTGTAAAGCGCTACTAGCATTCATCCCTAATGCTTGAACCAAAGAACCAGAAGCAGCTTGCTGTACGGCATCTCGATAAACCGCATAGCCGAGTCGTACTTCCCGTGAAGCTACATCATCGTCAAGAGTTATCTGATGACAGTTATTGCGCGTAATCAAGTAAGCGCGACTGTCACCCACGTGAGCAACATACATTTCATGGGCAACTGGCAACGCCATCACCAGAGTAGTCCCCATGCGCTGCCGTCCCTGACGATTTTCGCTATCGTTAAGTTGGCTAATTTTATCGTTAGCAGCCGCAGCAGCATGTTCCAAATCCACAAGCAGTGCAACCGGATTAATACGATCGGATGGTAAAGAAGCTAATTGCCCTACCTGCTGTTGAATCGTTTCAATGGCACTCTTAGAAGCTACATTACCTCCTTCATGTCCGCCAATACCGTCGCAAACAATAGTTAAAGCTGACTTTGCTGGTGGTTTTGCGATCGTAGTACCGCTTTGGGGATAACAAGAATCTTCATTACGTTGGCGCGAAGGTCCTGTATCTGTTAGCGCGAACACTTTGATGGTAGGTAAGTGATGCTCGCTTAAAGATGTTAATCCTCGATCTAAAACAGCAATTAACTGTTCGCTCGAACGTATTTCCACCGACATCAATAAACGACAAGTCTCGCCCATAAAATTGCGAATCGCCGGTTGTGCGCTTGGGAGTAGCTCTCGTTGCCAAAACTCTCCCAAATCGGACAAATTTGGTGTATCTCGATCGGAACTTAATTCTAATAAGCGTACTATCGAACCTTCCGCCCTAATTAAATTTTTGTTCAGTAAGCTAGAAGCAACACCAACGCTAGCCAAAGGTTGCCATAACTGAGCTATTTGCCACAGCCAATTGAGTTGTCTTCTAGAAGTTGCGCTCTTCCAAGCATTTGTCAATTCGCCACACAATTGTATTTTTATCGGCGATTCATGGAGAACAAGCGGGGGTTTTTCTAAAAGTAATATTTCTTTGGGGCTGTTCCCAGTATTTAAAGATAGTAGTCCGTAAACTTGAGGAAGGTGTAAGCGATAGGGAATTAATCTGAGATAGGATTTTATATCATCTAACTTTTGTTGTTCGGGAATTTGTGGCAGAAGACCGGGTTTAGTATCTAATAAAACATTATGTTCAATAATTAAATAACGCTCTTGTAACAATTCCCCAGAATTACCCACAATCGAATTTTCAGCCACAGCCCAAAGATAACGTTTGGGCAGGGATGTCTTACATTTCTGGCAAAACTTGTGGGTAAGGGGGTTAGCAGCTTGACAAAGTTCGTTTGGACAGTAGAGCGTTGCCGCATCATTTTCCATAGTTTCCCACCGAAAAGGCGATTCATGTTCATTTTTCTTTATTCATACACAACGGCTTAGGAGCCGTTCGCGTTCGCATAAAACGATATATTCCATTTTGACTCGGGCTAAAACAGACACGAGAGTAGGTAGTATAGCAACTTTAGGAATCTAGGCAATTAATTAGCCACGATACGTCTTTTAAAAAAGTATATAAAAAATTACCACCTTTAGCGTGATGCTCATACTATTTTGCAGGCTAGCAGACTCACAGAAAGAGTCAAGCCATACACTTTATTGAATATAATTTCTTAATTTTTTATCTTTTTTCTACATATATTTTTATTTTACAAATCATTATTTAGTTCTTTTAGGTTATCTATATTACCGTATACTTCAGTAATAAGACTGTCTTTTTTACATATATATTTTCCAATTAGTTTCTCGCCGGGGAGCCGAACATTTGCTTAATGCGAAAAAGTTGTCTTACTACTATCCGATCGACTGCTTTTTCCGCTATGTTTAGCTATATGTTTAAGCTTATACTCAGTAATCAATACAGCTATATTAATAAATTTATATCTTGCATTAAGCATATAAGCTGCGTTTCTTCAGAATACTTAAATTCTCAAAGTGAAATTATTATTTGAGAAACTCGATTTTTTAAAGTTATTAAAATAAATTAGACTATAAATTTCTGCCGACTACCTTTTTGTAATCAGGTAGCCGGCAAAGATAATTATCGATTATACGAATAATCTGAGATATCTAGGACTTAGGCAATCGTAGATGCACGAACATCAAATTTTGGACTAAATGCGGCAAAATTGTTAATTAAGCCGCAAATGCCGTCAACAATGTAAAGTTTGCATGAAGATTTAGAACTTATTTCAGGTAAGTAAGTTGGGTTAAGTCGAACATACGTCAATTGCTCACCTTAAATTACCACCCTAGTATCTTTATAAATTTTTAACGAAATATATAAAGACCAATTCTAATTACTTTCATCCACTGCGACTCGGGGAAGTCCCATACTATAGTTATTGACTCGTGCGGAAATGTTGTAGCTAATTGAACCCATCTGTAGAAGCGATCGCACAAAATGTTCTAAATCTGAGCCAATACGACGCAGGTTATAGTCTGTTAAATCTGTGCCGCTCGCCGCTTCGACTAATTCATCAAATTTACGATATACAACCTGTAGAGCGTCTTCACTCCAGGTGAATTCATTATCTGGGTCAATATCTAAAGTCAAGACCTGATTGCTAGGAACCAATTCGCCATCCTCAACTTCTGCCGCAAAAATACGGATATGGCGAGTTGTGGATTTGAGCAGCATCTGGTTATCCATAGGAGGCTTTTGTCGATTTCGTTAAGTAACACTCCAATTATTGTAAACTCTAAATTCCTGCTTGAAACCTCAACAAGAAAGCAGTACAAATTCCAAACTATAAACCCGCGCATCCAAATTAATTTTTGCATCAATAACTTTCTTGCCCCATTTTGATGTTTTTATTGATTGGGGAACACAAATTTACCATAGGGGTCACTCTGGTAAGCTTGAATCGCCATCTACAATAATTCTCATTTGTCTTATTCAGAAGAAGCAATTTAGTAGTGGTATTAATTGATGCTCGTAAACTAAATTTACCCTTAAAAATTATGGTCGCAATACCGACATTGTGTTTTTTTAATGAATAAAACCTACATCTAGTAATTTTACGGAATTGCCAAACCACAACCATAGGCTATAGTCTAATAAAATAATTTCAGCGTTTTTACTTACGTAGTATTACTCTTGTTTAAGTTAAAAGTAAAACTGTTATTGACGTGGAGAAAACTTTGATGTAAAAACCTTTAAAAAGCTCTAGCAAGTTCTTACAGAAACTTCATTGTATAGAAGTTTAAAAACTGAATAATAGTTTAGGGTTTGCTAGAACTGTTATTGGTGCATGAATATAAAATTATAGAATCAGTTAGTCTACCTACAAACGATCGATGCCCAAAGTGAAATGCAATACAAATAAAGATGGATGATTTTTCTTCTTGCAAAGTCAAACACTACTTTCGATTTCAAACAAAATATGAAGAGCTTTTGCTTGAGATAAAACGAAATCACCCCCATGACCACCGAGTAAAGGAATCGTAACAACTATGAACTCGAAAGCATTACCACGCCAAATAAACAATGTCGAAGTAGGTGTTTATGAGTGCGAAATCAATCTCAAATTTCGACTGATTGAGGAAAAGAGTTTATTGGGCGATCGCGAACAACTGTTGCAGGTGCTGCTAGATGCGTTAACCGAAGGTTCTGACGACTTTCTAGAGATGTTGCAGCAGGTTGTGAAGGTTCACCACACAACAGAGTTAAAAGCCTCGCCGCAGATGCGACGACAGCTAATGCGGTTGCGTAACTCTACCGAAATAAACCAATAGGTAACGAGCGTCGTATGAAGTAGCGGCAGGTTGTGTAGTTTTTCTACATAAATTTGGTAAATTTTTAAGTTGAAATCTGGAACTTAATTTTTTTCCACAACAAGTTAACGGGTATTACTCAAGCCTATTCCAAAGCTGGGTTTACCGAATAATTCTCAAAACGCTACAAAAAGTGCGTCTACCCGGCATCTACTTACGGTCTATGACGGGGTTGCGTCTACAGTAACCTTCAAGAATTATGTACGATATTGATAGTAATTGGGTGCCTACTAATCAGCATTTTAGCCTTGCTTCAAGGCAGGTTACGGTCTACGAATATTGAGATACCAGGGAAGAAGAGATTTGTTACTATTAAAGAAATTTGTGGTAGTATTCGTACCCTCCTTCAAGAAGGCATAAAAACCCAAGCAAGCAAACAAGCATCCGTTACCTTAGAAAGATTTGATAATTTTTGCTCGTTGATTCGTGGCTTAAGATACTAAAGCCATTCGTTATAGTTCCCGATAGTTCCCGAAATTTTGTGTACTTAGAGTTGAGATAGAAGCAATGCGTGGGATAAGTTAGGAACATTTGCCTTCGTCCCATGCATACTTTGAAATCATTAAGAAAAGAAGATAATTTTGATTTTTTTTAGCCATACGTATAAATAGATATAGGTAATAACGATTATTTATATTAAATAAATTTGATTGATAAGCAAAGTAGATGCAGAACGAAATCACCGCTAGGACTCATTTTTGCTTTTAGCTTCAGACACTTAAACTGCCGTTTGACTACTTAATAATTACCTATGATTTAATACCTGTAAATTCGTAATATTACCTAATTATTTTTTAGGTTTATTCAAGCAACTTCCCTCAAAATTAGATAATTTTATTTGCCTTTAATACTGTGCGGATAGAGAAACCCATCTTTTTAAACAAGTTTCCTAAAGCTTTATAGGAAAAAGGTTTTAGGAAATCTAAAAATTTAATTTATTTTTTAAAGCCCTTAGTATTAGATTTACCTTACGATAAATTCAGAGCTATAAAAAATTTTAATCAAACTAAAATTGGTTTGTTTAATTAGCTAAACCGTGTTCCAAAGCAAAGCGAACCAATTCAGTACGGCTATTTGTCCCGGTTTTACTAAACAAACGGCTAACGTATTTTTCCACGTTGCGAACACTTGTTTCTAAGCGCCGAGCAATTTCTTTATTCATTAATCCTTCAGCAACCAGATTTAAAACGCTTTGTTCTCTGGGAGTTAAGTCAATATTGAAAGGTGCGCTTGATTGAGTGATGGCAGTTTTTTGAGTCAGTAACGCCTTAATTTGAGCAATCTGAGAGGCTAATTCAGCTAAGTCTGGGGTTTCTCCTTCCTCCACACTCGCACTTGTTTTGGCGGCGCGACGAGCAATCAAGTTTTCCACAATTGCGACTAACTCATCTGGATCGAAAGGTTTGGGTAAATACGCATCAACACCAGCTTGATAACCTTGAATGCGATCGCCAGTCATACCTTTTGCAGTCAAAAATATTACTGGTAATGTTTTAAAACGAGTATCATCTCGGAGTTGCTTGAGAAATTGATAACCATCTACTTGAGGCATCATAATATCGGAGATGACCAAATCTGGTGTATTTTGCTGCATCCACTCCCAAGCATCACGAGCGTTACTGGAAACTTGAACGTTAAAATTACTCGCTTCCAAGTAATCTTTTACCGCTTCGCGCAATCCGGGTTCATCATCAACCAGTAACAGTTGTGCTGTCATCTCAATTATCCTACATTGTACATTTTCCAATTTAGCGAAATTTGGCAACAGTTTGAAAAAAAGCAGGGGAGATGGGGAGAGGGGGAGATGGGGTTCGGGGGAGATGGGGTTCGGGGGAGAGGGGGAGATGGTAAGCCCAAAACGTGCGGAGGAACACGACCGTTGAGAGAAGTGGCGCAACCCGTTACTCTAACGAGTCGTGCCGCGCTGAACACGCGGAGCGTGCGGCGAGCGGGGGAGATGGGGTTCGGGGGAAATTAACTGCTAACTGCTAACTGTTAACTGCTAACTGCTAACTGCTAACTGCTAACTGCTAACTGCTAACTGCTAACTGCTAACTGCTAACTGCTAACTGCTAACTGCTAACTGCTAACTGCTAACTGCTAACTGCTAACTGTCTCAAAGCCATTCAATGTTCTTAGCTTGAGAAGGTAATTGTGCTTGCAGTTGTCCTAAGTAACGCGCTCTAGCGGTGAACAAGCCGATTGGTGTGCTTACTAAATCTAAAAGGCTTGCTTTACCCAATATTGTTTTCAAACTAGTTTTGGGCAGTTCTTTAACCAACCAACGCAACAGCCCATAGTAGCATACCGACAGTTTTATCTCGCGCATCAATTCTACGCCGTGTAGTTCGTGGAGATAGCTATTGGAACGCCCATAACGTTGCCATTGACTCAAAAGTTCTTTTAATGTGGTTCTATGATGATGCTGAACGATTGCACAAGGCGCAAATTCTAAACTTCCAATCTCAAGTTGCAAAATCCGCCAACATATATCAGCATCGCCCCCAGTTGTTAAGTAAGGACGGAATAACCCGGCTTTTTCTAATGCCAACCGACGAATTGCTAAATTTGCGGTTTGTCCGTAAGCACAAAATTTATTCGCTAATGTATGTTTTTGCGATAGAGTTTCTTGCTGGTCTGCGTATTTCTCTAATAAACTATTACCAGGCAACGCCGTAATTTCACCGGCGACAATTACCACGTTTTGGCTAACAAAAGGTTGAACTAATGCTTCTAACCACTGTGGCTGGGGACGGCAATCAGCATCGGTAAAAGCAATGATTTCGCTTTTCGCTTCACGAATTCCGGTGTTGCGTGCGGCGTAAGAACTTTGAATTTCGTTTTCGCTCAAAGCACGAATTTTAATTGGGCAATTTTCTGAAGCAGCTTTTAATAATTCAGCAGTACCATCGCTACTATTATTGTCTACCAGCAAATACTCTATCTGTTCTTTTGGATAGGTTTGAGCCAATAGACAATTAATTAATTCTGGTAAATCTGCCGTACCGTTATAAATAGGAATCACCACCGATACCTGGGGTTTAAAGGTATTGGTTGCGGTTGTCTTAAATAATTCGTTATTCATATCGAGATTCTTGACTAGGAATTATTGGTTTGAGCGTAAACAACTACTAACCCTTTAATTTTTATTATTCCCAATTCAAAAACATTTTCGTTGTTAATTTTAATAAATCGGGATAGCGAGAACTCAAAATTTTAGTTAAACAGCGTTCGCTCCCGTAGCACCAGAAGATTACGGAGAAAAAAACCTTACTAAAAGAAAACGTTGATAGTGGGTTAACCCACCACCAACGCTGCTTAAAACTGATAAATCATAACTAATAAACGTTTAACACTAGCGAATCTGCAAAGGTTTGCGAGAAAAGTGATTTTGCTCTTGAGATGCAAAGTTGTTATTTGATAAAATTGACAGTGCCCGCGCATAATGAGGATCTTTATTTGTTCCGATTAATTTTGGATCGGAAGCAAGTTGACGTTGCTGAGATGCAGTCAAATCCATTTCAATATCGGGTGTAATTCCCTTTTTATTGATATCGGTTCCTTTAGGAGTATAGTAATGAGCAATAGTAATAGCGACACCGGAACCATCTGCTAGTTCGTGGACTGATTGTACTAATGCTTTTCCAAAGGTTTTCGAGCCAATTACGGTTGCTCGCTTGTTATCTTTAAGTGCGCCTGTAAGAATTTCACTCGCACTAGCTGAATTATTGTCTACTAAGACTACCAAGGGGCGATTTGTCAAAGCCGTACTGTTGGCTTTTGTTAATTCGCTTCCACCTTTACGATCTTCAGTGCGAACAATTGAACCTTCATCAAGCCACATCCGAGCAATTTCAATGCTTGCATTTAACAAACCACCCGGATTTCCTCGCAAGTCTAGTACGAAGCCGTCAACGTTACTAGCGTTCAATTTACGGATAGCACGCTGCATTTGTTCTGCTGCGTGAGCGCTGAATTCCCGCAAGTGGATATAGCCAATCTGCCGATTACCTTCTTTTCTCAGGGTATAACGCACGGTTGGCACTTCAATAGTCGCTCGCGTCAGCTTGACATCAAATGCTTTTTGAGCAGGTCTTCCCATACGTAAATTGATGGAAGTACCTACCTTACCTCGAATTAAGTTGGAGGCATCCTCTATTTCCATGTTTTTGGTGGGTTTTCCGTCAATAGCTAAAATGACATCGCCCTTTTTAATGCCCGCGCTCATCGCTGGAGAATTTTCTAAAGCTTCTACTATTGTTAAAAGCTGGGTTTGTGGATTTTTCTCCATGCGAATACCAATTCCGGAAACTTCCCCAGAAGTCTGAGAAGTAAGACTCTGGTATTCTTTGGGGTCCATAAAACGAGTGTATGGATCGCCCAATCTTTTCAAAGTTTGACGAATTGTAGTATAAGCTTGTTCGCGGGAAGTATAATTTTTGCTTAATAACGTCTTTCTAGCGGTTTGCCAATTTTGGTTATTAAACGATCCGTCTACATACTCGCGATTCACCAATTGCCATACTTGGTCAACAATCGCTTTCGGGCTATCCTGTAGAGCAGCACGAACGGAACGACACCAAACTGGAACAAATACAGACACTGCTGCTGTAGTAGCTATTGCTCCACCAATAAAAGCCGATCGCAGCGGCGAGTAACGTTTCGCTAATTTTTTCATTTAAATTTGCACGAATGATGGTGTAATTGAGTGTTTAGCAATCAGATAATTTATAAACTGATAAGTTTTGAACGGTGGAAATCTGACTAAATTGAAGCATATTATCCAAGTTTTTCTCATAACACGCTAGTTAGCTCTGAGAATAGCTTCTTAACTTAGTCAATTTCCGACCCAAGCTTAATTCATTCTTATGCCACTTTCATCGGTGTCATACTAGCACTCATTTTTACTTTACTTAATTGAGGCTTTTACTTAGGAATATTAGTTACATTAATTTTAGACTTGACTCAAACTATAGTTAACCATTTTATTCAGGTTTATCATGAATCGTAAAGTAAAAAATCACCAATTTCCTCAAGTTAGAAGTCAATATAAAAAACGGTGGCGTTTTTTACAAAAATTTGCAATTGGTGTTAGCCTATTGCTTGCTATCTGGTTATTTTTTACTACTATAACTGTATTTTTTGCATCTTCCAAGCCTATAGATGCCTTTTTCGTTTTGGGTGGAAGTATCAAACGAGAAATGTATGTCGCCGAGTTAGCACAAAAATACCCACAAATTCCGATTTTAATTTCTAGCGGTTCAAAAGATCCTTGTATTTGGTTAATTTTTCAACGACAATCTGCACCTATGCAAAAAGTTTGGTTGGAGAAATGTGCCAACTCTACTTTTGACAACTTTTACTATAGTATTCCAATTTTGCGGCAATGGGGCGTGCATAAGGTGAAACTAATCACCTCTACAACACATTTACCACGAGCTAAATGGATAGCACAAATACTTTTAGGCGCTCATGGAATGTGGGTAGAACCTGACATAATTCAAGAAGTTGGTATTCCAGGAAATCGCGAATATTGGTGGAAAACTGGTTTAGATGTGACTCGCAGCGTATTTTGGGCGGGATTGAGTCAAGTCATCAAACCACAATGTTCCAACGTCATACCGCTAAGTAAAGTTAATTTACAAGAATGGCAAAGTCGCGGTTTTAAATGCGAACGTCAAGGGAATTTGAAAGTTGGGAGTTAGGAGCTATACGATTTTGGATTTTGGATTTTAGATTTTGGATTGAGACTTTAGGAGTTAGGAGTTAGGAGTTAGGAGTTAGGAGTTAGGAGTTAGGAGTTAGGAGTTAGGAGTTAGAAGTTAGAAGTTAAATTATTAATTGGTCACTGGTTACTGGTAACAAGTTACTACTCCCTACTCCCTACTCCCTACTCCCTACTCCCTAATCGCTGCTAACTGATAATTGATAATTGACACCGGGACTTTGTTAAAATAAGTTTTTTGAAATTCTTCTTCGCGTACTGCTGCTGTAAATTTATCGATCGCGGCTTCTAATTTAGGAGTGGGATTTGTGTTATTCTGGCTAAATATTAAATAATTATCTTGCGATCTTATTGTAAATCCTAAAGCTTTTAAAGCCTGAAAACCTAAATGTAATGTTTGGGTACTTATAGATAGTTTTTCTAATATTTGTATGCGGGTTGCTGGTTGATTTGTACGGCACAAGTATTTGGCGATTCCTACAAGCTTTAACCAGGTTTCTTCTGGTGCTTGGGGGTTAGGTTTTGACCAGGCTAATGCTACAGGTTGCTGTTTGTAAAAGGAACGTCTCATCCAGACTCGCAAATCATCCCAACGAGTCGGACATTCTTTAATCATAAGGGGTAAGTCGGATGATGATGGATAGTTGTTAGGGGAAAGATTGCGCCAATCTAGAATTGATGAATAATTCTGAGAAATTGGATTTATGGCATTTTCGGCAGCACGTACCGCGATTAGTCGAATTTCGTAACGTTTTTTGAAAGTATTGTAGTCTAATTCAACTATACAGTCGCATTTATGGGGTGGTAATTCATCTTTATAATGTCCCCACCAGATGCCGGGAAAGCGATTTTTGGTAGAGTCGTCGCGGATATCAAATTCTGTTTTTATATACTGTATTTTTTTACCTCGCGAATCTTGCTGATTGCGATGCCAAGTATTTTCAAACCAACAGTTTTCGATCAATAATTTCGGTACCGGATTACCCATTCCGCAGGGTTCAAGTAATTTTAATTCTAAAAATAATTCTTTACCTAAGTCTGCTACCGTTACGATTAAGTCTGCTTCGACTGTTGATGTTAGTGTTGCACCTCCAGTTATTTGTCGCAATTGTTGATTTATCGCTTCTGTAAATAAAGGAATATTTTCTACCGGGATACTCAAACCTGCTGCAAAAGGATGCCCTCCAAAGCGATGCAGTAAATGTGCTTGGTGTTTAACTAATTGATATAAATCCACCGAGTTAACCGAACGTGCCGAACCCCTTGCTAAAGCAGGGATGGGGGGATTGGGAGATGGGGGGATGGGGGGATGGGGAGAAATATCTTTTTTATCTACCCCCTCTAGTTCTTCCTCCACGACTTCGGTACTCAACAAAACCGTCGGTCTTCCGGTATCTTGTGCTACCTGTCCGGCAACTAATCCCAAAACGCCAACTGCCCACTGTGGATCTGCTAAAACTATGACGCTGGTGGTTGATAAGTCTATTTGGGAAAGCTTTTGCTCAACGTGACGCGCTACGTCTTTTTGCAGGGATTTACGACGACTGTTGGCGAGTTCGGTTATTTCTGCTAGTTCGCAAACACGCTTTTGGTTACTGCTAGTGAGTAATTCTACGCAAAAACTCGCGTCTCCTTGAATGCGGCTGACAGCATTAATTCGCGGTCCCAAGCCAAAGGAAATATCTGTAGGGCGATCGCCATTTTTCTGGCACAATTCTAGTAGTCTTCCTACACCAGGTCTTCTTCTTGCTGCTGGTGGTTTTTTAAAGTCTTGTTGCAGTTGCCCAATTCCTAATTGTGCTAAGTAGCGACAATCTCCGCTCAACTGGACTAAATCGGCAATTAATCCTACTGCTACTAAGTCTAGTAAATCTTTTAAGGGCTGTTGCGCCGTTTGTGGCAAGCTGATGTACAGAGCTTCTACTAATTTGTAAGCTACTGCCACTCCGGAAAGATGAAATAGTTGATGGGATTCGGGTAAGTTGCGAGGATTAATAATCGCTGCTACGGGGGGGCGTTCTGGCAATAAAGTGTGATGGTCGGTAACAATAATGTCTATGCCTAACTCGTTTGCATAGATAATTTCATCTATATTAGTGCTGCCCGTGTCGCAAGTCACGATTAGCTGGCATCCTTGCTGTTTGAGCTTCTCAATGCCTGGAATATTTAATCCGTGGGATTCTGTTAAACGATTGGGGATGTAGTAACTTAGCTGCGTATCTTTAGCAAAAAACTGTCCTAAACCATCCCACAAAACTGCTGTAGAGGTGATACCGTCAGCGTCGAAATCTCCCCAAATTGCAAGTTTTTCGTTGTTATTTCGCGCAATCAGCAACCTTTCTACCGCAAGCTGCATTTCTTGTCCAAATTCAAAAGGACTTGCTGGTTGATAAGCTTGGGGATTAATATGATTTTCTAATTGAGTTTTGTCTCTAATTCCTCGTTGCCATAATAATTGCGCTGCAAAATTTCCTTCCGAGGTTGATATATATTGTTTTACTAGTTCTAAAAACGATTTTGGCGGTTCTTCTGTTGTTTTTAGAATCCACTTTTGTTCGGACATAGGATTTTATATTTTATATTTTATATTTTAGATTGAAGATTGAAGAATTGCACCTCGACAAGACGGGTTTCTAAAACATCACACTTACAAGGAAATTATATTATTTATTAAGGATATAAATCGCTGGTAAATAATTGTTCGCCTAAATGGAAAACTGGCGCAATGTCATCAATTTTCAATTCACGGACAAATACTGCATTTTTATCTGAGGACATAAAATAATTAAGAAGTTATCAACCATTTAGGGGTACTTCTTGAATATTATCTAAGTTCATCAAGATATTATCGACTCCAGGTAAATTTTGAGACGATGATTTTTCCCCAGATTTAACAGTAACTCTTTGACAGCGGGCAGCATACTGACAATAATTGCACGTTTTGCTACCTTCGGATACTTGGGGAAATTGTTCTCCCTGTTGATAAGCTTGCAGCCCCACCGTTAGTTTTTTTAAAAGTTGATTGAGTTTATTTTCGGTTTGCTGATGCTGTAGGGAACTATAGCTGAATTTTATGCTGTTGAGTTTGCTTTCGGATTGCACAAACCAATAAGTCATCGAAATATTTTCTGGTGGATAGTTGCTGCTTTCCGCTAGTACGTACATATAAAGACGTGTCTGCCAGTCGTATTGCAGCGATCGTTTATTTTGTGGCTTAGGATAAGTTTTCCAGTCCAGAATCTGTGCTTTTTCTTTATCCGCAATCAATAGATCGTAAATAACGGTAAGCAGATAGTTTTCAACTTGAAACGTGCGGTAATGTTCGCTTTCGCGAAAGGTTTCATTCTCAGTAGCATCCGTTAAAATGTCCGGTGCCGATCGCTCATATGCCTTCATCCAACTTTGCAATTGACTATCGTTTTGCAAAAAGCTAGCAATTTCTAAACCAATTTCTCGCTGCTGCATTAACAAGTGAAAGCGACTTCCCAGCAACTGTTTTTCTTCATATTCGGGATTTATCGGAGGGCGCAGTTGTTCTAAATAAGTATGTTGAAACTGACGGGGACAACGTTCTAATAAGTTAAGTTGTCCCTGAGAAATTCGCAGTAGTTGATTTTGTGTTGAATTTGGTATGGACATCATAATTGTAGATTAGCAGGATTTTTTAACCATCGCGTCTTTAATTATTTTATAAAAGCATACGAATAAATCCGTTTTTATTTTTGGAAAACTTGTGGAGATTAGGGAATTATTAATTGGTAATTAGATGATTCTCTAAGCTAAAAGCCGGATGCGATCGCGTACAATTTTTTGCACAATAGTTTTATTTTAATTGTTAAATAATTAGCCTTGGTAGAAAAATACTCTTAAAAAACATTACCACTTTAGCATAATAAAAAATACATTTATCAAAGCAAAAAAAGTTTTTATGTATTACTAATAATTAAATTTATTTGCATAATACATAATATAAATACGCTATAGTGTTATAGATATTATTGAAAGTTAAAAGCCTGATTCCCTACAGGTTGTTTGTCTTGTGTCAGGGTTAAAAATTTCTACGATCGCTTCATATAATTGCGTAGCCCCTGTGGCTCGTTAATTGTGAGAAGCGACTTAGTGACATACTACGAACTGTTCAAGTTTCTACTATGAAAATCTCGGCTAGTTGCATTTGTTTTCTTTTAATTGTATTCTTTGGAAATCAATCTTCAAAAGCAAGTACTTTTTTCTCTGATTTCGAGGGAGATAAATTTAAAAAAGGGGATATTTGGAATGTTTTAGAAACTTGCTGCAAACATTCTTACGAATATTCAACCGCAGAGTCTTATAAAGGTAAAAAATCTGTTAAATTCGAGTTGCGACGGAATGATAAAGAGGTTCATAACAGCAAGCGTTCCGAATTTGCAGGGCGTTTAGAAGAAGCTAATGGTGATAATTGGTATCGCTTCAGAATGTTTATCCCAGATGATTGGGAAACTGACCCCAATTCCTTTGAAATTATCACTCAATGGCACGCTTATCCTGATTTTGATAAAGGTGAAACTTGGCGAGGTCCACCTTTATATATGGTAATTCAAGGCGATAAAATTAAATTACAGAACCAATGGGATTCTAAGGAAGTAACTGTAAACAATACCAACGAAGGCAAATCTATGCTATGGGAAGGATATTTAGATGAATTGAAAGGTAAATGGGTTAATTGGACTTTTCATATCAAATGGACTTATTCACAAGATGGAATAGTAGAAGTTTGGCAAGATGAAGAAAAAATTGTCGATCGCATTGGCGCGAATACTTATAACGATGAAACAGGCGTTTATTTAAAGATTGGTGTATATAAGCCAGACTGGAAATACAGTCCGCACAAATCTATTGTGGATTCTCGAATTATTTATTTCGATGATGTAGAAATCGGTTATGGGGAGAGGATTTCGGGATATTGAGGAGATGGGGAGAGGGGGGATGGGGAGATGGGGAGATGGGGAGAGGGGGGACAAGGGGAATTTTAACCTTTAACTTTTAACCTTTAACTTTTAACCTTTAACCTATTCCCAATGCCCGATTAAAAAAAATAAATAGGTAAAAGGTAAAAGAATAAAGTCGATCTTCGTTCTTTTGCCTTTTTCCTATTTGTACCTGATGCTTATTTCATGTTAGCTCGTGCATCTCGGACTGCGGCTAAGAAAAACAAAGCTGTTAGTGGAATGCTAATTCCCAAGATAATGGCGGTGTTTTGCATTCCTAAATCTGGTTGTCCTGATGAAAGTTCAAATATCGAACCTACTGCCGCGATCGCAGCAACGCAAGAACCCAGTAAAAACAAACCGCTAATCGGTGTCATTGTGTTCATAGTATTTCCCCTTCTATGCTATTGATTTTACAGCTTGATGGGAAAAACCATTCTTTGATAGCTCTTGTGTCAATGCTAAAGCGTTTTCTACTCGGTCTACAAATACTACGCCGTTAAGGTGATCCATCTCGTGTTGGATACAACGTCCGAGCAAATCCCCAGCTTTCAAGGTTTGAGGACGACCATTTTCATCTTTATAACTAACTTCTACCATTTCCGGACGCTTAACATCCAGGTAAACGCCTGGAATACTTAGACATCCTTCTTGTTCTACGCAGATGTTACCGTAAGCTTTTTTAATAACCGGATTAATCAAAATTAACGGAGGGTTAGCTGGGTTATCTGGTTCAATATCCATAACAATAAGTTGTTTATGAACTCCCACTTGGGGTGCAGCCAAACCGATACCGTCGCTGCTGTACATGGTTTGCAACATTTCTTTGGCTAATTGACGAATTTCGTCATCCACTTTTGATATACGCTTAGCAGGTTGTCGCAAAACTTTATCGCCCAAGTAATGAAGTTTCAAGGGCGGATTTTTTAATTTTTTCTTCTCAACGGCGATCGCAGAGGGCATAGTCTTATAACTCACAAATATCTATAGGTGAAATGATTCCGCTTTACTTTATCTTAGCAAGCAGGGCGAGAGGGGGAGATGGGGGATGAGGGGATGGGGAAGATTAAATTATTACTAACTCCTAACTCCTAACTCATAACTCATAACTCTCAATCTAAAAGCCTTTGACCTTTAACATGCAGACCTTTAACCTTTAAGAATGACAAAGTATAATAATTTCGATTTGATGGATATTTAATTTTACGTGACAAAAACTTTTTCAATGAATTTAGCTCGTTTATCTACCGGAATTACAGGTTTCGATCAAATTCTTACTGGGGGTTTAATCCCGAAGCGAGCTTATTTGGTACGGGGTGGTCCGGGTTGCGGTAAAACGATGTTAGGATTGCATTTTTTGAATGCGGGTATAGCAAACGATGAAGTAAGCCTTTATATCACTTTAGGGGAACCAGCAGAACAAATCAAAACTAATGGTGCAATTCTGGGTTTCGATACTCAAGCAATCCATTTTTTGGATTTAAGCCCCGGTGCGGACTTTTTCACCGAAGTCCAAACTTATGATATTTTCTCCCCAGCCGAAGTTGAACGGGAACCTACTACTCAAAGAATTATCGAGACTGTAGAATCACTTAAGCCGGCACGAGTTCTGATTGATTCGATGACACAGTTTCGCTATCTGTGTACTGATGATTTCCAGTTCCGCAAGCAGGTATTGTCATTTATGCGTTTTTTGTTGCAAGCTGGTGCAACAGTAGTATTTACTTCTGAAAGTAGCCCGGAAGCTCCCGATGATGATTTACAGTTTATTAGCGATGGAGTAATTCACCTTCACAACTCTTCAGAAGAAAGAAATATTAGCGTTACGAAGTTTCGCGGTTCTGATTTTCTCGCTGGCTTACATTCGCTACGTTTAACTTCTAAGGGAATGCAGGTTGCTCCGAAATTACAGCCACAAATTTTTAAGAGAGAATTTTATCTTGAAACAATTTCTTCTGGTGTACCGGAATTAGATGAATTGCTGCACGGTGGTATCGAACGAGGAACTGTAACAATTTTAACTGGTCCAACTGGTGTGGGTAAAACGACTTTAGGACTACAGTTTATGAAAGAAGCAGCAGGAAGAGGGGAACGTTCTATAGTTTATACTTTTGAGGAAAGTGAAGAAACTTTAGTGGCTCGCTCTCAAAAAGTAAATATTCCGATTCATGCGATGATTGCAAATGGTAATTTATCGATCGCCAGAATGGAACCTTTGCACCTCACTCACGATGAATTTGCCGATCGAGTACGTTATGAAGTTGAAGAAAATAAAGCTCGGATTGTGATGATTGACAGCGTTGCTGGCTACCGACTGGCAATGCGCGGAGCAGATTTAGCAAGTCATTTGCACGCTTTATGTAAGTATTTGCAAAATATGGGCGTGACGATAATTTTAGTTAATGAAACGGAGAATATTACGGGTGATTTCCGTGCGACTGAATTAGGCATTAGCTATATTGCAGATAATATTATTTTCTTACGCTATTTAGAAATATATGGAGAAATGCAGAAAGCTATTGGCGTATTGAAAAAGAGATTATCCGATTTTGAAAAAACATTGCGAGAAATAGAAATAACTCGTTACGGTATTAAAGTAGGTAAACCATTAACTAATCTGCGAAAAATTCTTAGCGGTACGCCAGAATGGGTAGATCGAAACGATCCTAAAAAATGAATGTCAAACCTTTTATTTTGACAGTAAGCAGCAATGTTCGTAATTTAGAATTACTTAATCAATTTTTGAGTCGGGAAGGATATCAAGTTATTAGTGCAAGCGGTTTGGAGGAATTTAACCGTGCTATGAGTCAAGCTCAAATTAATTTGGGTTTAATAGATATTACTGGTTTTGATAGCAGCATTTGGAAGTGGTGCGAACAGTTGCAAAATCAACAAATACCATTTTTAATTGTTTCACCTCGCCAAAATGCTGTAATTCAAAATCAAAGTGTTGTTTGCGGCGCTAGGAATATACTAATTAAACCACTTGTGATTAAACAGTTATTTACTTTAATTAAAAGGTTGTTAGAGGATTAAAAATGAAAAAGATTTTACTACTCCTCGAACATAAGCAGAATCGATATTTGCTATCGCGATCGCTACAAGAAGCAGGCTATGAAGTATTATCCCCATCTGCCGATGCTGATTTATTAAAATTACATCATTCTTTCGATTTATGTATCCTTGGTCCTATAGCTCTAGATAAATTCAGCGATTGGTTAGAAGCAACCAAAAAAGCAGAAGAACCTGTTTTTCTTCCGTTTCTTTTAATAACATCCCGCACGGATGTGAAAATGATCACGCGACATCTATGGAAAACTATTGATGAGTTGATTATTAACCCCATAGAAAAAGTAGAATTGCAGGTACGTGTAGAAGCGCTATTACAGAAGCGACAATTATCTTTAAAATTGAAAGCTGCTAACGACCATTTACAAAACCTCAACGAACTGAAAAGCCGTTTTATCTCAGTTGCATCTCATGAATTTCGCAATCCGCTACATATAATTTTAGCTTACGCGCAAATGCTTTATCGTGGAGGCGATAAGTTAACTTCAGAAAAAAAACAAGAATTATTTACGCGCATCAAAGCATCTGCGAAAAAGATGACCGATACTTTAGATGATGTTTTGATATTAACTAAAGGAGAATTGATAGAACAAAAGTGTAATTTACAACTTTTAGATTTACAAGAGTTTTGTCACCAACTTGTTGCAGAAATACAAATAAGTGCTGTCATTAACCATGAAATTAATCATACTATTCAAGGTGAACGTACAAAAGCTTATTTAGATGAAAATTTATTGCGTCACATTTTGACAAATTTACTTACTAATGCCATAAAATATTCACCATTAGATACTCCAGTAGATTTTGATTTAATCTTTCAAGATGCAAATATTATCTTTAAAATCAAAGACAAAGGTATTGGTATTCCCTTACAAGACCAAATTCACTTATTTGAATCATTCCGTCGTGCTTCTAATGTTGGTAAAATTCCCGGTACTGGTTTGGGTTTAGCGATTGTTAAGCAGTCGGTAGATTTGTACGGTGGTACGATCGCGGTTGATAGTGAAGTTGGAATCGGTACGACTTTTATTGTTACTTTACCGTTGAAGAAAGAGGAAGCATCAGCCGAGTCAGCTATGGATAAAATTGAGCAATAATTAACCTGTTTTAAACAAGAAGACAATAAAACAGATGCTTTCTTAGAATAAATCAGTATCAAGCGCAACCCGGTAAATAAGACCTAAACAAGATAAATTATTAAGGAGTATTATCTAATTTAAATCCCAAAAACTTGATATATTGAATAATTATTAATGGCAATGGCAGCAACTAAAAGTTAACAGATATACAAACAAATATTAAAAAAGTATTTTACTTTATTCTCAATGCCCCATACCCAATTATCAACTCCCATCTTAAGATAGATTTATTTTTGTAAATTTATAGACATAAAGCAACTATTTGTGAAGCGATATTACAATTATTTCAAAAATATTTAGAAATCGTCTAAAACCCAAACATGGTTTTAACCTAGAAGCATATATGGAATTGAGGCAATTAAATGATTAACTTACAAAAATATCGCTTTGTCTGCACTCTCACCTTCGGCGATGTCTACGGTCAAATAATGGTTTGGCTGATAACTATTACCCTCAGTTTGGCATCTGCCTTAGCGTTAATGGGTGCCAGAAGACCAGTGTATGCCTTAGCTACAGTCGGACTCGTAGTACTCTTATCCCTACCTTTCTTACTATTCGCATTCGTAACCACATTGATAAATCATATTGAACTATCTGCTATAGAACCAGGAACAACTATGGAACCGATTCCAGGTAACGTTTCCCAACAACAACCTGTAGCGGGTTAATTGATTTTGGATTGGGCATGGGGAATGGGGCATAGAGAGTTAGGAGTTAGGAGTTAGGAGTTAGCAGTTAGGAGTTAGGAATTAAGGATTTTCTACCTCATCTACCCCATCTCCCCCCTCTCCCCATCCCCCCATCCCCCCATCTCCCCATCTCCCCATCCCCCCATCTGCCTAAATATGAGTAACTATGTAAAAATAGGTTTCTTAAAGTCGGGGGGAATGATGTTAGAACACGATGTAATCATAGTTGGTGGGGGATTGGCTGGAAGTCGCGCTGCGGTGGAAATTGCGCGGACTAATCCTAGTTTAAGTATTGCTGTCATTGCTAAAACTCACCCGATTCGTTCTCATTCGGTAGCGGCGCAAGGTGGTATCGCGGCTACTCTCAAAAATGTTGATTCTGCTGATACTTGGGAAGCGCACGCTTTTGATACCGTAAAAGGTTCCGATTATTTAGCAGATCAGGATGCAGTAGAGATTCTCACCAAAGAAGCGCCAGATGTGGTGATCGATTTGGAACACATGGGCGTTTTGTTCTCTCGTTTGGATGACGGTAGAATTGCTCAGCGGGCGTTTGGCGGACATACTCACAATCGTACCTGCTACGCTGCCGATAAAACTGGTCATGCAATTTTGCATGAATTGGTTAATAATCTGCGGCGTTATGGCGTACATATTTATGATGAATGGTATGTAATGCGCTTGATATTGGAAGAAAATCAAGCGAAAGGGGTGTTAATGTTCCGCATCCTTGACGGACATATGGAAGTTGTGCGAGCTAAAGCTGTAATGTTCGCTACAGGTGGTTACGGTAGAGCTTTCAATACGACATCTAATGATTATGCTTCTACAGGCGATGGTTTAGCTATAACAGCCCTTGCTGGTTTGCCATTAGAGGATATGGAATTTGTGCAATTTCACCCAACAGGCTTGTACCCTGTCGGCGTATTAATTTCCGAAGCCGTGCGTGGTGAAGGAGCATATTTGATCAATTGCGAAGGCGATCGCTTTATGGCAAATTACGCTCCTTCTCGGATGGAATTAGCGCCAAGGGACATTACATCAAGGGCGATTACCCGCGAAGTCCGTGCTGGAAGAGGCGCTCATCGCGATGGTAGCCCTGGTGGTCCTTGTGTTTATCTGGATTTACGTCACATGGGCAAAGAAAAAATCATGAGCCGCGTTCCCTTTTGTTGGGAAGAAGCACACCGTTTAGTAGGAGTTGACGCGGTAAACGAACCAATGCCCATACGTCCAACAATCCACTATTCGATGGGTGGTATCCCAGTAAACACCGACGGACAAGTTCGCAGCAGTGGAGATAATTTGGTCGAAGGCTTTTTTGCTGCTGGAGAAAGCGCTTGCGTATCCGTACATGGAGCAAATCGTCTCGGTAGTAACTCGCTATTAGAATGTGTTGTTTACGGACGCAGAACCGGAGCAAGCATAGCCAGATACGTAGAAAATCGTAAATTACCTTCTATAGACGAGCAGCATTATATAAGCGAAGCCAAGCAGCAAATTCAAAGCTTATTGGAACAGCCCGGAGAATACCGCATTAATCAAGTGCGGCAAGAATTCCAAGATGCCATGACAGATTACTGCGGCGTATTTCGTAACGAAGAATTGATGACACAAGGATTAGAAAAAATACAGCAAATCCAGAATAATTACTCGCAAATTTACTTAGACGACAAAGGCAGTTGTTGGAATACAGAACTTATCGAGGCTTTGGAATTACGAAGCTTGATGGTAGTCGGACAAATGATAATGACATCGGCTCTTAATAGACAAGAAAGTAGAGGCGCACATTGTCGGGAAGACTATACAGAAAGAGACGATGATAAATATTTGAAGCACACGATGGCGTACTATTCCCCAGCCGGAATTGATATTCAATATCGTCCAGTGTCGATTACCATGTTTGAGCCGAAAGAGAGGAAATATTGAGTAGGAAGTATTAAATTAGACCGGGCGGTTGAAACCGCGTCTACACAAGCGAAGTCCGCCTGCGCGGACTAATTAAATACAGATAAACCTTGTAGAGACGTTGCAGTGCAACGTCTCCCAGTATTTTGATTAGTATCGAGGATTTGGTGAACTACTACAAGATTTTTACAAGCCCACGCAGGTGGGCTTCGTATTGGTGGTTCCCTACCCTTCGAGGGTGAGGGCGTTTTTTATTCGTGGGTTGTGCCATCCGGCATCATAGCACCTGAAAGATTTGCGCCATCGAGGATTGCTCCTGCTAGGTTGGCATCTTCTAAACAGGCATTTGATAAATTGGCATCTGTTAAATCAGCCCCACGTAAATCGGCTGAGGTGAGATTTGCGTTGCTTAGATCGCTATTTTCTAAATATGCTCCGCACAAGCTCGCTTCTGATAAATCGGCTCCACTTAAATTTGCACCGCTTAGACAGGCTTTAATAAGATTTGCTTCACTAAAATTAGCACCCTTTAACCTTGTTTCATTACTAAACTCTGCTTTTTGCAAATTAGTTTGACTTAAATCTGCTGCGGTTAAATCAACTCTATTAAAGTTAACTCCACTAAGATTAGCTCCACTAAAATTAACACCAATTAAATCGGCTGAATTTCCACTTGAATCACTGAAGGTTGCTTTGCTTAAGTTGGCTCCACTAAAATCAGCTTGAATCAAATTTGCTCCTTCTAAACAAGCATTTGATAAGTTAGCATTACTAAAATCAGCTTGGCTTAAGTTAGCTTCACTTAAATTTGCTTCTTTCAAATTGGCATTACATAAGCTTGTGTTGTTCAAATCTGCTTGTGTTAAATTTGCACCACTAAGGTTTTCACGACTCCAGTTAGTACCACTTAGCCTTGCTTGAGTTAAATTAGCCCTGCTTAAATTCACATCGCTTGGTGAATCTTCAGTTAAATCTGCCCCAGTTAAATTAATCCCGGTAAAATTGCGATCGCCATTTTCATAACGTTGCCAAAACTCTTCAGCACTAACAATTTCGCCATAAGTAACATCTTCAATCACTTCGTTACTTTCTAAAATTACATCAGACGAGCAATCGAGGCTTTGTTGTAACTCAACTACTTGCGCGGATAATTGTAAAACCTTTTCCTGCGTGCTTTCTAAGAGTGATAATTCCGCTAATTTATTAAATTCCTGCTTTAATTCATCAAAACAGCGTTTTAACCAAATAGTATTCTTTTTCCAAATCTCTTGTTGAGCTTCAAGTTGCTCTATCCTAGAAACCAACGAAGCTAAATTATTATTTGTATTTGAAATAGTCATTAAAATCCGCCTCCTGTAAAGTGCCTTATGATACAAGGATGACAGCAATATTATTTGTGCAACCCCATATTTAAGTTGCCCAAAATTGCGATCGCACTCACAGGTTTTTCACAAATTGCACAAAGCGATCGGCATATCGACGAGAAACCCAGTTTCTTACTAGTCACTCAAAGAAACCGGGTTTATTCAGCTTTTTGAGAATGGTAGAATTGCGATCGCGCAGCAAAAACTCTTCAATATCGATCGACCATTTCTTCTACTACATAAATTCTATCCAGCAAAAAAATTATTCTTTGTATTTTAAATTCTTTGTCAGACTCAGATATGATTTCTCGCTTTTCTTCAATTTCTTCGGTGTCTTCTTCCATTAAGTCAAGTAAATGACTTACCATTTCATCATTATCTAAGTCTTGTTCTCGATTAATGATTTGATTATTACCGGGGTATATAAAGCCGTTATCCCCAACTGAAAATTGACTCAAACATTGCTGAAATTCTGCGACTTGTGCGGACAATTCTAAAATCGTCTTCTGCATAGTTTGTATTTGCTTTGTTTCTTGGCGATCGCTAAAATCTCGCTTTAACTCATCAAGGGAACGCTGTAGCCTTAAAGTGTTTTCTTTCCAGATACTGTTTTCGGCTTCTAGCTGTTTCAATCTAGAGATTAAAGATTCTATATCGCTATGAGAGTTAAAAGTATTCATACAAAGATTACTGATTCAGCGGTGCCCGACAATACAAATAAAAATAAATTGCCCCTTGCTGACACCTACAGTAACAAAGATGGCGATCGTAAGTTCTACTTAAATGTTATTGTTGTAACTTTTTTATCTTTTTAATATCTAAAATAACTTTATATCCCGCGATCGCAAAATAAAAAATATAGTTAGAGAATACAGTTTTCAATTTATGTTGCTACTGCTGTAAAACCATCTATTAACTTATTTGTTACATATAATATGCGAACTATTGCTGAGATAAACGACAAAATCAACCGTAAAAAGGCGGTAGTTTTAACGGTTGAAGAATTGAAAGCAAAAGTCGCAGAGGTCGGCGTTGCAAAAGCTGCCAAACAGGTTGATGTGATTACCACTGGCACTTTTGAACAAATGGAATCGAGTGGTGCCATTATTAACCTCGGACATACCGATCCACCGATAAAAATTCGCCGTTGCTGGTTAGATGGCGTACCAGCATATTCCGGTTTTGGCGCGGTCGATTTATATTTGGGTGCTAGCAGTACTGCCGAACCTCTCGAAGGTGAAGAAGTACGTAGTGGGGAAGCTGCTTCAAAAATATTGCACGGTGGCGGTAATGTTATAGAAGATTTAATTGCAGGCAAACCAGTACAGGTAAGAGCGCAGGGACAAGTTACTGATTGTTACCCTAGAGCGAATTTTGAAACTACCATTACTCGCGATACCATAAATCAGTTTTATTTATTTAATCCGCGTAATTTATATCAAAATTTTATAGTGGGCGTAAATGGTGGAGAACGTCCGCTTTATACTTATCTTGGACCTTTGCAACCGCGTTTGGGAAATGCGGTTTACTCTAACCCAGGCGCTATTTCACCTTTGTTTAATGACCCATATTTAAAGCTTATAGGTATAGGGACGCGAATCTTTTTAGGTGGTGGAATTGGTTATGTTACTTGGGAGGGCACGCAACATAATCCAATGCAAAAGCGATTACCTAACGATACGCCGGTTGGTCCTGCTGCAACTTTAGCTTTAATTGGCGATGCCAAACAAATGGATGCGCGTTGGGTAAGAGGTTGTTTTTTCAAAAATTATGGTCCTTCGATCATGTTAGGAGTCGGCGTACCGCTACCAGTATTAAACGAAGAAGTAGTAAAACATTGCGCCATAGAAGATAAAGATATAGTCGCGCCGATAGTAGACTTTTCTATTCCCCGACGGGTGCGTCCTACCTTTGGTTTGGTTAGCTATACCCAACTCAAATCCGGACGCATCACCATTGACGGAAAAACAGTAAGAGTAGCCCCACTAGCGAGTATATTTTTATCTCGCCAAGTAGCCATTGAATTAAAGCAATGGATTCAAGTAGGTAAATTTACGCTTACCGAACCAGTCGCTCCAATTTCAATGGACAGGTCTTTTCTCCCCCAAGACCGTTGGAAGGAGTTTTAGATAATTGGGTATGGGGCATGGGTAAAAGGTTAAAGGTTAAAGGTCAAAGGTTAAAGGTCAAAGGTTAAAGGTCAAAGGTTAAAGGTCAAGAATTAAATAGTTTTTGACTCTTAACTCTAAACCCCTTGTCCCCTTGTCTCCCTATCTCCCTATCTCCCCATCTCCCCATCCCCCCATCCCCCCATCCCCTTACTTAGCCTTCAGGTGGCTTCTGACGCTTTACGGGCTTGGGAGTAGGTCGAGTATTCGCCGATTTTGGTGCATCTGTTGATTGACCTGCTTTCTTAACCGGACGTGGAGTATCACCGTTACTTCGTCTGCTGTACGGTTTACTACCTCCGGATCTACCACCTCCGGGTCCACCTCTATAAGATGGTCTTCCTCCACCAGCTCCTCCTTTTTTAAAGGGAGGTCGGCGTTTCTTGGGTAAGTCGGCGATGAATTCAGCTTTCTCTATCATCAAGAGGTCTGCTTCTCTCTGGACTTGGAAGTCCCAGAACTTGCCAACAGCTTTGGTTTCTAACTTACCCGTAAGTTTCAATTTGAAATATTTGGGTTTGTCGTCATTTTTGCGAGGTGCTTGCTTGATTTTAACCACCAAGTTACCAGCGTCAAAAGATTGGTAAACTACTTCACCACGAACGGAAAAACCACCATCTGGAATTTCTGATGAAGGTGTGAGTTCACCTGCTCGCTCTTGAGACGTTGGGGATGACGAATCATCGCTTGCTAACTCTTCCTCGGCTTCGGGCGATGTTTCTTCAGTCTCAGTAGTCGTTGATTCTTGGGATTCCTCTTTCGTTTGCCGGTTTACAGCCAACTTTTCTGGTTCCCAAACTCCAACAATTTGAAGATGAAGATTGTCGTTTTCTTGTCGAGTACGCGGATAAACTACCCACAAGTGGTCTTTTTCTAAATCCAGATGATTTTTAACTAAACTCATAATCCGACCTAAGAGGACGGCATCGAGTTCTACATTATCTGGAGTTACCAACGCACCTTGAGTAAATTGTTCGCTGGTAGCAACGTAACGACCGCGAACCAAGCCGATCGCTCGGTATTGCATTGGTTCCGAAGGCGGAGGAATTGGTTGTTGCCTTGCGGTTTCGTTCGTTTGATTTGATTCGTTAGTTGAGTTAGATTCCTCAACTGCTTGACTATTATCTTTACTATCAGCGTTAGAAGTTGGTTCTACACTGTTATTTTGCGCTTCCATAGAAGCAGACAAATCGGAGGTTTCGGACGATTCAGAAGACGGCATCAGGTCGGAATTCATAAAAACTCCTTGCGGCGGAGACACATCCCATATGGGACTTTACAAAGGCTACTCTCAAGAGCATTTCTGCCTATCTTGAATGGTATATTCCTTTCAAGAAAGTCGAAAACAGTTAAACTCTATGAGATATTAGTGTTGCGAGGTTTCGCATATAAACACCATTAGGTGTAATTTAGCGTCTTTACACTTGGAACAAAAGCATACCATAGCTACAATTTCAGACTATTCCTCCTAAAGTCGTCATTTGAGATACGGCAACAAAGCGCGAGTATTTGTTATAAAGTTCACAAGCAACACACGGTATTCCGTAAAGTTTTGATAATTTTTTGTTTGTCAATTTCTGTAAACGATTATTTCTTTTCAAATTAAAGGACGGTGAAGGTGTCTAAAGGTCGTAATAAATGGTTCGTAAAAATCGTGCTGATAGTAGCTGTGATTGCCCTTGTAGGGGGGTCAATGGTTCCTATCATAGCGGCTTTCAATGATTCCCAACAGTCGGGTAATACTGCTAGTAGCACGGAAAATTCTGCTTCAAATCAAAAGTCAAAGCTAGAAGATGCTGTACGGGGTTACGAACAAGTTTTACAACGAGAACCAGAAAATCAAACCGCATTAATCGGTTTATTAGAAAATCGTCTACAGTTACTTAGATTAGGACAAGGCGACATAAAAGGGGTAATTACACCTTTAGAAAAGTTATCAAAGCTTAACCCGGAAGAAACAAGATACGCCGTTCTATTAGCCCAGGCAAAGCAGCAAATAGGTGACAAGGAAGGAGCTGCAACAGCTTACCGTACTGTTTTAGAAACAAAACCGGGAGACTTACCAGCTCTACAGGGTATGGTAGCGCTTCTATTAGAGCAGAAACGCCCTGAAGCTGCGATTGGTTTACTACAAGAAAGTTTAGATAAAGCCGAAAAGGCAAATAAAATTGAATCGGGAAGCGTCGATACTACCGCCGTTCAAGTTTTATTAGGTAACGTTTACGCCAAAGAGAAACGATACGCTCAAGCCTTATCGACTTACGACAAAGTAATTAAAAATGATTCAAAAGATTTTCGCCCCGTTTTAGCAAAAGCGATGGTTTTGAAAGATCAAGGTAAAACCGAAGAAGCACAGCCTTTATTTGACAAAGCAGCATCTTTAGCACCCGCACAATACAAAGACGAAATCAACCGACAAGCAACTACCGCTACTCCTACTCCAGAGGTTTCAGCTTCACCTTCTTCTGAGCCTGAATAGGAGAGGGGGGGATGGGGAGATGGGGAGATGGGGGGATGGGGAGTACTTCGACAAGCTCAGTAACCTTTGGGGGGATGGGGAGACAAGGGGACAAGGGGGAAGAGGGGGTAGAAAATCCTTAATTCCCTACTCCCTACTCCCTACTCCCTAAACTCCTTGAATTGCAGCAAATACGCCAAATATTACGAAGAGACATCCACCAGAGAAGGTGAGTTGACGTTCGGTGATTTGTCCGGCTAGCATTCGCCCTGAAGTAACGGCTATTACGGCGCAAATGGCGTGTCCTAAGATTGCTCCAATGCTTACCCCTATTGGATCGTTCTCAGCCGCTAAAGCAATAGTGGCAATTTGAGTTCTGTCTCCCCATTCGGCGACAAAAATTAATACAAAGACTTCTAGTAAAATTGCCCAAATATCTTTTTGGTCTTTTATTTGCTTTTCTGCTTTTTCAACAACTTCTTTCGCTTCTCCTACTACTACGACATCACAAGCTTCACTGGGCATTTGGGTGGCATCGTAGAGTAATTTAAAACCAAAGATGATAAATAAGGCTATTTCCGCATAATGAATATAAATTTCTGGGAATATAGACGCTACTTGTCCTGCTCCTACGGATAGCATTGTCATGGCTGCTAAAGCTGCGATCGCACCCGTAAATACCAATCGTCGAGAATGCTGCATTGCCAAAATCATGGCAATAAAAAAGGTTTTGTCGCCAATTTCGGAGACTGTTATTAACAATAAACCAGAAATAAAGGCTGTTAACACTGCTATATAAAATCTACATTATCCCAGACAGTAATCTATTATAAATCCCTATTGGACAGAAACGTAAATTTTTCTGAGGATCAACTTATTAATTAAAAAATTACTTTAAATAATTAGTGAGATTAAAAGAACTCCCTTTTCAAAAAAAAATTAGCTTTTTTAACTATTTCAAACAGAATTAATCTTTCTTAATACTTTCATCTTCAATATTTTCATCAACTATGTGCTGTTCGTTCTGAATAGTCACAGTTTCTTCAGATGTATTGATTTCTACGTTATCTGCAACAATAACGCATTCAGCTTGATTTTTGGGTTTAGGATTCCATTGATCTAAAACATCTTTGACTACTATTTCTTGCATCCAAATTTTTGCTACTACGGTTAAAGGTAATGCTAAAAATAATCCTAGAAAGCCAAAAAATGTGACGAAAAATAGCTGAGAAATTAACGTTACTGCTGGTAGAAGAGAAAGTTGATGCGCCATAACCATAGGCGTAATGAAATTACTTTCAGCTTGCTGGATGAAAAAATACAGAACTAAAACAGCGAGTGGTTTCCAAGGAGAATCCAAAAGCGCGATCGCCATTGCTGGAAAAACGCTCAAGGTAGGACCTAAATTAGGAATCAAGTTCAAAAATCCGGCTAAAACTCCTAAAGCTAAAGCCGATCGTACCTGTAACACACTTAGCCCAAGTACGCTTAAAAGTCCGACTAAAAACATCGCGATCGAAGCACCCGTTATCCAACCTTCTAAAGACACTTCACATTGATCTAAAATTCCTTCTACTCTTCTTCGATAAAACGAGGGAAAAAGCCTAACAAACAATTTACGGTAAGATAAAGGATCTGCGATAAACATCCCTGTTAAAACCAGCACTAGCAAAACCTTCAGTATTACTTCCAAAGAACCAGAAACTAAAGCAAAAGTACTTTCTAAACCGCGATTAACAAATGGTTGGGCTTGTTGTATTAAACTATTTATATCGGGTATAGATGGAATAACTTGATCGGGAAGCCTTCCTCTCAATTCCAAAAGCCAAGCATTCAGACGTACTATAGATTTAGGAATCTGGTAACTTAATTCTTGAAACTGTTCTATAAAAGGTGGGACAATTAGCCAGAAAAAACCAATTACTCCGACTAAAAAAATAGTAATTGAAAGAAGTTTCGCAAAGCCGCGTGTTATACCCAAGCGTTGCAGTCGTCGAGCCAATCTATTTAAAGTAGTAGCTAAAACAACTGCGGCAAATATAAGTAAAATGACTTCTTTGATTTGCCACACAATATATAGAGAAATCGTTAAGGCTATTAAACCAATCCATTGACCTAAATTCACGCTTTAACTCCCAGTTCAAGGCAACTTTTATTTACCGATAATTCTGCTAGGTTAGCTGATATTTAGCTACTTGCGCCTAAGTAGTTCTAATTAAGCTTTTCTTTTCTGGATAGTTGCCATAATAAAACAGTTGCCATAATTACATTAGGTAACAATACAATAATCAAAGCGTTTGTTGCTGTTTCCGGAATCGATAAACTCGGAGCTACATATTTAATAAAAATTGAAATAACTGCGGAAAGAAGCAAGACTTTCAATATAAATATAAACTGATTTTTCATAAAAGTTTGGTTATAGGGCAATTATTGCTAGGGTAGACAAGATTTTTTAGCTCTTTTATACAATAGATTATGTTACCTTAAAACTGATTTACATTTTATATTAGTAATTAATAAAAATTGATTTTTCTTTGCAATACTTAAATATCTGTTAAAAATACATCTTTAGAATTATTAATTTGTATTGTAGTTGAAGGCAGTCTTATTAGCAGAGAAAAAAGAGGAAAAATATAAGATTCAAATATCTAATGCTGGTTTTTTCTGTCGAGAATAAAAAAATAAAAACCCCATCAAATTACCTAAAATGTGGCAGTTGGACGGCAGTTTGTTTATTTTGCTGACTTTGCAGTTTTTTCAGTTCGGAATATTCTCAAGCTGCTTATAGTGAGTTTATCGCTTAAGTACAGATGGGTAAAGTGGAATTCGTAAATTTATTGATATCTAACTACTCTTATCCCGCCCTAAAATGACCTATCTCTCTTTACTTCTTTCTTAGAGGGTTTTTTTCTCCGTAATCATAAGAGCGGGAAAGGAGTAAATAATATATTTTTAATGCAGAGTCACGCAAAGGAAAGCGTAGAGGAATGCAGTGTAAATTGACTCATTTTATGTTCTTTATTTTAAATTCATAAACTCGCAAGTAAATCAGTATTTTTATCTAAATAAATAAGGTTATTTGGAATAAGTTACAGTGCTTTTTCTGGAGTCAAATAAGGAGGTGATGGCTAAACTTTAAAGTAACAAATTTATATAAAACCTATAGAGTATGTCCGTACTTCTGATTAAGCAATATCACGCAGAAGTCGAAAAGATTATAATTTATGGCGGCTCTCGTAAAGAAACTTCTATTCGTGTTGCTTTTCAAAACCTATTAAATGAATATTGCAAGCCACGGGAATTTTTATTAATTCCGGAGTTAGATTATAAAACTCCTCATGGAATTGTTTATCCCGATGGTACTGTTAAAGATGCTTTGCGTTTGGATTGGGGCTATTGGGAAAGTAAAGATCAATACGATAATTTAGACCTAGAAATTGAAAAAAAACTGATAAAAGGCTACCCAGATAGTAACATTCTGTTTGAAGATTCCCAAACAGCGGTTTTAATTCAGGGTGGTAATGAATCAATGCGGGTTCCGATTAAAGATGCGGAAGCTTTAGATGAAATTATTACTGGTTTTCTAAATTATCTTCGTCCGGAAGTTAAAGATTTTCGCGAAGCTATTAAAACGTTTAAAGAAGATTTACCGACTATTTTAAATGCTTTGCGAGATTTGATTGATAGTCAAGTTGAAACTAATTTAAACTTTAAAACAGCGGTAGATAAATTTTTGGGAATCTGTAAAGAATCAATTAATCCTGAAATCAATTTATTAGATATTCGGGAAATGATGATTCAGCATATTTTAACCGAAGATATTTTTATCAATATATATAATGAATCTCAATTTCACAGAGAAAACAACATTGCTCGTGAATTGCAAAATATTATAGAAACTTTCTTTAAAGGTAACGTTAAAAGAAATACTTTGGGTACAATTGAACGTTACTACGGAGTAATTAGAAGAACTGCTGCGAACATTTACAATCATCACGAAAAGCAGAAGTTTTTAAAAGCTCTTTACGAAAACTTTTATCAAGCTTATAATCCCAAAGCTGCTGACAGACTAGGAATCGTATACACTCCCAATGAAATCGTCCGCTTCATGGTGGAAAGCGTTGATTATTTAACACACAAACATTTTGGTAAGTTTTTAGCCGATAAAAATGTCGAAATTTTAGATCCGGCAACGGGTACGGGGACGTTTGTTACTGAATTAATCGAATATTTACCGAAGGATAGTCTGGAATATAAGTATAAGCATGAAATTCACTGTAATGAAGTTGCAATATTACCTTATTACACCGCAAATCTAAATATTGAATACACTTATAAACAGAAGATGGGTGTTTATGAGGAGTTTGATAATATTTGTTTTGTAGACACTCTAGAGCATACATCCTTTGAAGGTAAGCAATTAGATTTGTTTGCTATGAGTGTAGAAAATACAGAAAGAATTAAGCGACAAAATGAAAGTACAATATCGGTAATAATTGGCAATCCACCATATAATGCCAAACAAGAAAATTTTAATGATGATAATGCTAATCGTGCTTATCCAGAAGTAGATAAACGTATTAAGCAAACTTACGTTAAACAGGGGACAGCACAAAACCAAATTGTGCTTTACGATATGTATGTCAGATTTATGCGATGGGCATCTGACAGACTCAGCCAAAACGGTATTTTAGCTTTAATTACTAATTCATCTTTTATCGACGCTAGAACTTTTGATGGTTTTAGAAAAGTTGTTAGTCAAGAGTTTAGTGATATTTATATTATTGATTTAGGTGGAGATGTTAGGAAGAATCCTAAACTTTCAGGAACTACACATAATATTTTTGGAATTCAAACTGGTATTGCCATAATTTTTATGGTGAAAAGACAAGATAATAGCGCTATACCTTGCAAAATTTTCTATATTCGTCGTCCAGAATTTGAAACAGCAAACGATAAATTAAGCTTTTTATCTGAATCTAAATTATCTCAGCTTCACCTTGAACATATAACACCAGACAAAAAACATAATTGGATTAACCAAACTGATAATGACTTTGATAGTCTTTTACCTTTAATTGATAAAGATGTAAAAGCGGGAAAAGCACAGGAAGCTATTTTTGAGTTGTTTTCATCTGGTGTTAAAACTCAACGTGATGAATGGGTTTATGATTTATCTAAAGCAGAATTAGACAATCGAATGAAATTCTTTGTCGATGTTTATGAACGCAAACGCAGAACATCGGAAGAATTAGGTTTTGATATTAAGTGGGATGCAGAATTAAAAAGATATCTTGAGCGAAACATCAGCAAAACATTTGATGAAAGTTCTTTAGTTCCCAGTACATATAGACCATTTATCAAAAAATATCTTTATTTTGATAAGCATTTTAATGGAAGAACTTATCAATGGTTTAATATTTATGACAAATCGAATCAAGATAGATATATTTCTATAGCTGGAATTGGTGCATCAAAACCATTTCAATGCTTAGTAACAAATCAGATTACTTGTCTTGATTTTCTAGAAAAAACTCAATGTCTCCCTTTGTACCGTTACGACAACGAAGGAAACCGCATCGACAACATTACCGATTGGGGATTAGAACAATTTCAAAACCATTACAAAGACACTTCAATTACTAAAGAAGATATCTTTCACTACACTTACGCTGTCTTACACAATCCCGAATATCGTCAAAAATACGAACTTAATTTAAAACGAGAATTTCCTCGCTTACCTTTCTACGATGATTTTTTCCAATGGGTTAACTGGGGAATGCTGTTAATGGATTTACACATTAATTATGAAGTTGTCGCACCTTATCAACTAAAACGAATTGATATACCTTTGGAAAATTCTTACTCACCCAAGGTAAAATTGAAAGCTGATAAAGACAAAGGAAAAATTATTTTAGATGATGTCACCACTTTAGAAGGTGTACCGAAAGAAGCTTGGAAATATTGTCTCGGTAATCGTTCGGCGCTACAATGGATTTTGGATCAGTATAAAGAAAAGAAAATTAAAGACGCTACTATTGCCGCAAAGTTTAATAACTATCGTTTTGCAGATTATAAAGAACAAGTAATTGACTTATTGCAGCGAGTATGTACTGTTAGTGTGAAGACTATAGAGATTATTAAAGCGATGAATTGAAATTGAAATCCCCCAATCTCCCGTTAATTTGGTGGGGTTTAGGTAAGTTTAGTAATAGCGTTCAGTTGCGACACTACGGGAAAGGCGATCGCTATTATCATAAAGCCAATTATTATTTCGTAGTAAGAGTTTTAACTCTTTCATGAAACGGAAATAATATCTACAAAGTTAATACATCTGAGGAAATATCCACTATCAAACGCATATTTTGCAACCACTGACAACCAAGCAAAACTTCGGATAAATCTTTACCAACATGAAAAACGTATATCGTATTCTCGATCGCCAAATCTGATTTTACCAATATAGATATCAAATTTTACATCTCCGAAGCGCAGTCCGCATTGTTTGTTGCCGAAATTGCTGAATTGAGCATTAGCCAAAACTGAACTTCATAGGTATTTTTCTATCCGGTTGGGGTGGGATTAAAAAATCAGATTTACCCAACAAAATTTTTAAAATCGATAATATTCCCCACAGTTGGTTATTTCCGCAAATGGCTTGCATAGTTCATCATGGTGGTGCTGGAACTTCTGCTGCAACTTTTCGGGCTGGGGTACCTTCCGTTATTATTCCATTTTTTGGCGACCAACAATTTTGGGCATATCAAGCTGCTAAATTGGGTGTAACACCAACGATCGCTCGAAAAAATTTGACAGTAGATTCTCTTGCTCAAGCAATAACAAATGCAGTTGAAAATCAATCGATACAGAAACAAGCTGCTATTTTAGGAGAAAAAATTCGTTCGGAAAATGGCGTTGCAAAAGTAGTAGAAATTTTTAATTAGTTTGTAGTAAGGACTTTAGTCCTCGATAATAAGGGCTAAAGCCCTGACTACAAACCTTAACTTCTCTGCCAAATTTTAACTGTTTTATCCAAACTTCCACTCACCAAAGTACTTTTATCGGCAAAAGCTACCGCAGTTACGGTGTTACTATGACCTATAAAAGTAGTTAATAATTCTCCCGTTTCCAAATGCCATAATTTAATCGTTTTATCGGCACTTCCACTAGCAATAATTTGCTCATCTTTACTCAGCGCGACTGCATATACTCCATCTTCATGCCCTTTGAGAGTACGAAGCAATTCTCCTGTTTTTAAATGCCAAATTTTAATTGTTTTATCCCGACTCGCACTCACAAGAATTTTCCCATCTTTACTAAGCGCCAAGGAAGAAACTATGTGAGAATGACCTGTAACAAAAAGTTCTAATTTTGTATCAATACAAGGTATTTGTTTATTGGAAATGCGCCATACTTTTATTTTGCGATAACTTCCCGTTATTAAAGTTTTTCCATCTTTACTAAAAATTAGGGAATGAGCCGCAGTATCATCTAAAGAAAGCGTCATAGAAACTTGACGCTCAATCATATCCCAAAACTGAATTTTGCGATCGTCACCACCTGTAGCTAACATCCTACCATCCGGCGTAAAGGCAACGCAGCGCACCATGCCGTTATGTTTATGCATGATATCAATTAAGTCTTTCGCGCCTAAATGCCACATTTTAATAGTAGAATCAGCCCCACCACTTGCTAAAGTTTGTCCATCGGGACTAAAGGCTAAATAATTGACTTCATTGACAATCTCGGTACGAACCCAAGGGTATTCTGATAAAGTCGTAATTAAGTCACCCTTGTTTAAATCCCAAAGCTTTATTTCTCCTCGACTTCCACTGGCTATTAAAGATTGCGAATCACTTTTGTTTTTTGATATTAAAGCAATACAGTTAATCCCATTAATATGTCCGACTAAAGTATGCGAACATTCCCATTCACCAATTATGTTTTGTAAGGGATGGCTTGGCGAAAGAGATGGAGTTATTTTATTTTGAATATCATCAACTTCCTTCAACAGGCTTTGTCTATTTTTAAGTAGATTTAAATACCAAGCTAATCCTCCCGCATACAGTAATTTACTTGGCTTTACATGAGTATGTAAACCGTTAAATTCAATTTGATTAGTTGGTAAAAAGCCGCTAATTAAAGCTTCTTTTTCATATCCTCTTTGTCCGGAACCGGGATAAAATAAGCATAAACAAAATATAATTTGGTAATTATTTATATCTTCTTGAGTAATTGTCCAACGTACTTTATCTTTTTTTATACTATTAAAACTTTCGGAATCGGCAATGCAAACTCGAATTTTTACTTCGGGATTACCTGCAAGTAAAAAAGAAAATTTACTTTCACCTCGTAGATTTCCTTCATCATCTAAATCTATATTTTCTAAAGGATCTTGGGGTATCTTTTTGACTAATTTACCAAGACAGCCTTTCATTACCTCTTGGGCAATTAATTCTCGTAACAAATAATCTTCAGCTTGATGTTGAAAGTAAGTTTCAAAAGGTATAACCCAATCCGAATTGTCAGGATATTCAGATGGTACTACTGGCGGATTCAGAGCTAGAATTTCTGATTGTAAGCGAGCATTTTCAAGGAGTAGCTCCAATGTTTCACCCCAAAATGCCATAAATTCTCTATGACAGCCTTTTAAATTACTTTCGAGCAAAGTGATGTCATAAGTCTTTGGTTTTTTGATTCGCTCAAGAAAATCGGCTTGTTGAGCTTTGAGTAAGCTGATAGAGTTTAAATCCATACCTTGAACGCAATCTTGAATAGTTAAATTAATTTAAACCAAGGCAATTATTGCTCGTTAATCAAGTCAATATTAACATCCATCAAAAAAAGCATAAGTAAAAATAATTTAGTTTTTCTGTAATACAGGTAATCTAATTAAATCAGTAGTCTAAAAGTTACGGTAGCATAATAATGCATATTATACGCAGCCTAAGCAGAGTACTTTTTTTATGAATCAGATTTAAGATGGTTTTTTTATAGTGGAAATAAATTATAGCGAAACTTTAGAGTTTGTGTAGTTTTTTTTGATTATTTCTAGCTTTTATCTGAATCCTCTGTAGTTGCGATTTCCAAAAAGGCGATTCTCTCTTCTAACTGTTTTACTTGAGAATTCTTGTTTTCTCCACGCCATACGGCAAAAGTGGCAACTGCTGCCCCTATAATCGTAGCCAAAGGTAAAATTGCACCAGTTTTTGTCACAATTACCAGCGGGATACAAATCGCTAACATTCCGGCGCTAACTCCCCAAATTACCGATGTAGCGGCTACTCTCCCAGTTTTCTGGCTTTTTTCCTCCGTTTCTTGTAAATCCATAAGTTTTATTAATAAATTTTTAGAAAAGCGATGCCAAAAATAAATGCCAAAAATATAGAGACGCGATCGCCTTCATGTGTCGAAGGCATAATTTCACGTCTCTACAAAAGATATTACATTGGATTTCAAAAAGCCGTACAAAAATATGGCTTTGATTTTCAAGACTATTTATCTTCTACATACATTTTTGGCTCAACCGCAAAGTTATCGAGTTTACCCGCTTCATCGATTATGTAACCATCGGTAGTATCCATTGTTCCTTCTTCTTGCTCTTTTAGAGCTTCAACTTCTTGCTTGCTCTCTTCCGTAGGGGCGTTAGATGGAATTATTGCATCAGGTGGATTTACATCGGTTGTTTGCGCTGTCTGTACCGCACTATGATTATTTCCTGGGGCACCTTTTCCTGGTTCCGCTAAAGCTGGATCTTCTGGTAAACCTTGTTTTTGTTCGTTATTCATATATTTTCCCTCTGTCTTGCTTTTAAAACGCTGATAATCACATATATCGAACTAGATACAAATTTATCCCGATTTATACTTAGGTTTGCTCTTTCGGGAGTCATATTTTTTTTATCTTTAAGGAATAGATTTTAAATTTGTTTAAATTTGTTTAAATTTGAAAAGATTTGCAAAACTGTTTAGAAACCCCATTTATCAAAAGAAACCAGGTTCGTCGAATTTTCCAAAATAATTCGCAACTACTATAAATTTTCAACTTTAGATAGTTGAGATAAACCGAAAAAAAGATATAGTTGATATGTTAAATAACATCTACTAGGTAAAATATCTATGATCGCTAGTTATATTTTTTTGGCTGGAGCAAGTAGCGGTGTTGGTAGAGAAATTGCCAATTGTTTAACTGCACGAGATTTAAAAATCAAGGCGTTTTTTAGAAGCGAAGAGAAACGCCAGGAATTGTCAGCAATGGGTATCAAAGTCGTTATAGGAGATGCCTTAAATGTAAACGATCTTGAAAAGGCAATTTTGGGAGAAGAACCCATTGATACAGTTATCAGCACTATTGGAGGCGTACCCAAAGACAGCGAAAGGGCTGATTATTTAGGCAATAAAAATCTCATTGATGCCGCAGTCAAAGCAGGTGTAAAAAGGTTTATTTTAGTTTCTTCTATAGGTAGTGGAAACAGTGCAAATGCTATACCTCCTCAAGCGCTAGAAACACTCAAGCCCGTTTTAATAGAAAAAGATAAAGCCGAACAATACTTAATAAATAGCGGATTAACTTATACAGTAATTCGTCCCGGTGGATTAAAATCCGAACCAGCTACCGGAAACGGAATATTAACTGAAGACCCCAAGATTGCTGGTACAATTCATCGTGCAGATGTAGCGCAATTAGTTTGTCGCAGTTTAAATTCCGAAAAAACTAACAATAAAGTCCTTTCCGCGATCGATGAAAACATGATTTATGGGCAACCAGAGTTTGAAAAATTAGATTGGTAATTGGTAATTGGTAATTGGTAATTGATAATTGGGGATGGGGCATTAGGCAATAAAAACTACTATAAAAGCCAAATCGCTCAGTATGCAGTGAAATAGTAACCAGACATCAGCACGGAAATTTATAAAATCCCCAATCACTACCGCTACTGTATTTCTGATAAATTATTTCTTTTGTCGTTTCTGTCAGGCTTCCTAGATATAAAGCTTCATAAAGTTCAGCATAAGCAAGCATCATATTTGACAGATTCGACCAAACTATCTCCATGTTACAAGGGTCATCATCTAAACCGCTATCATAATAAGTCCAGACCAGTGGTGATGTCTCCTGCGGTTCGCTACTTCCCATCACACATAATACTGATTCATCTTCATAAGCGCAGATAGGTAACAATCGAGGATTTCGGTCAATCAGAAGATCGCAATAAGCACTAATGGCATTCTCTAGAGTCCAAAGTTTATTTTCCAAGCTAAAGAAATTGAAGTAATTATAAATGGAATTCCAATCCTCTTCCTCTGAAATACCAATCGGCAAACAACCATTGCCAATCTGATATAAATCGTAAATTTCTTGAGGTAATTTGAAAAGATATGGCTCAACAATTTCTTCAATTTGTTTCAAAGTTAAGCGTGGTTGATAACCATCAAAAAATTCATCAATTAATTTGGAATTCTCCAGGCTTAGCTCTGCGGGCATCACACTTTTGTAAGTAGGATATGGAGGATGACTAGACACAAAGTCCCCAGGTAGATTTACAAAATTTCTCTGTTTTGCGATGACTGCTATTCGTTTGATTGCATCAACAATTACTGACACTATATTTGCCTCTACAGGTTTAGCCTAAGTTTAAAGACTGGCGTAATTCTGCAATGACACTTTCGGCTGATTGAGGTCGATAATTACCAGCATGGAAACGACCTAGAAGACTTCTTGTGTCTGGCTTCCAAACTTTAAAACAATGTCAGAAAACCTACCATTTCACTGGTATTTAACTCCTCAATATCATCGTAATGATTTCGCAAAATAGTCTCAATATCTGCTGTTTTGCAGTTTCCTCGACGAATCCAAACGATTTTGGGTGGAAAGCCACGCAACAGAGATAAATCACTGAAGTCGGCATCCTTTGTGACAATTAAGAAAAATTCTGTTTTCGCATATTCCCAAATTTCAGTATCTGAAAACTGAGCAAGCCCCAAACGGTAAACATGATTTGAATCCGGATAAAGGTCACGCAGACGAGTAACCAGGCTTGGGGACAAATTATGATCGAAAAGCAATTTCATGCTTTTACAACTAACGATGCTTTTTCTCGGTCAGCAGCGTAACTAAGGCAAGCGCGAATGTCATCTTCGTTTAAATACGGAAAATCTTCAAGTATTTCCTGATGAGACATTCCTGCTGCAAGATACTCTAAAACGTCGTAAACCGTTATCCTCATTCCCCTAATACAAGGTTTGCCACTACGCTTGCCCGGTTCAATAGTAATAATGTCTCGGTAGCTCATAGCTTAAAGTTATAGATTGTAAAATTTTCCTAATTATTGTCTATAAGTTTAACGCATTAATAACGCATTAATAATGATGCAATTCTAACTATTGCAATGTTTCAGCCCTAACTATATCTCTCAATCCCGAAACCAATCTTTCAATTCCTTGTTTCGCGGTTGCTTTTTGCAACGCACCGTAAGCAACACGTAAATAACAACCTTGATTCATTCCAAAGGTAGTTCCCGGAAGTACTGCTACCTGATATTTGTCGATCAGTTGTTTGACTAATTCAAAAGCATCCATTTGAGTGCGTACTTTTAAGAAAAAGTAAAAAGCGCCATTTGCAGGAGCGATCGCACACACATCTTCAAGACGCTTGAGAGATTCAACTACTATTTTTCGTACTTCGGCGATCGCGCTGATATTATCTTTTAAATATTCTGGTTTTGCTTGCAATGCACCATTGGCTGCATATTGAGATATTACAGGTGGACAAATTAAGTTTGTATCTTGAACTTTTTTTACTGCTGCAAGTAGATGTTGCGGAATCACCATATATCCGATGCGCCAGCTTGCAAAACCGTAGGCTTTGGAAAGGCTAAATAAGGATATTGTATAATCGCTGCTGTCAGGAAAGGAACCCGGTGAAACGTGTTTTACACCGTCGTAAGTAAAATATTCGTAAGCTTCATCGCTGATATGGTAAATGCCTCGCTGCCGACAAATATCGTTAACTTCCTGTAATAACCCTCGCGAATAAACCGCTCCGGTAGGATTGTTGGGTGAAATTGTCACAATTGCCCGCGTTTTGGAGGTAATTGCTTGAAGAATAGCATCCGGTTGTAGCTGATAATTTTCATCGGTTTCCACCAAAACTGGATGACACCCAGTCATGGCGATCGCCATTTCGTGATTGAAATAATATGGCGTATTTAAAATCACTTCATCGCCAAGGGAAGTAATTGCAAGAATGGCATTCATAAACGCCATGTTGCTTCCTGCGGTAACGATAATACGGTTATTTTCGTTGATTTTGATATTGTTAAAGGCTGCTAATTTTTCTTTTAGGGTATTTATTAATGGGGGAATTCCCTCAACAGCTTGATATAAATTATTTGAAGATTCGGCAAGGAATTGCGGTAAAAATTCAATAGCTGACTGTGGTGGAGAATAAGAGACAACACCTTGTCCTAAAGATATAGTTCCAGGAGAGTTTTTGATTAATTCTCCAACGACAGGGATTATAGGCGATTGTACCGCCTCCATACGAGAGATTAGCGTCATGCCAGAGATGAATTTGAGCTAAATTCTATTGTCGCGCAAAAAGGGTAATCTTTTTTATCAACACCTCAAGCATTTGTTGCTGCAAGTATTTTTGCTTGAATTTTATCAATTTTCAATAACTGACTTACTTTTATTTATTAATAGCAAATTCAATTTAAAACTTTAACTTGAAAAAATGTTTCAATAAATATTTTTATTAAAACAATAATAGCAAGCTTTTGGTTTGTCGGTATTAATTCACATATTTTTGATAAGTAATTAAAGATTTAATAAATTAGTGCTTTTCGTATATTTATTACTTTAAAAAAAATACTTACTATGATTAGTATCTAATTATGATTAAGAGGACTGTTTCAAAGCAATTCTCTACTATTAGCATCTAATTAAAGTCTATAAATTAATTGTGTTTTTATACTTGAAGAGTAACTATGAGTAATATTTCTAAAGATAACTCTTTCATTGGTGGCGCTGCAAATCAAATGTTCTCTGGTGACGCTCAGTTTAATGCCGTTAATTACGTTCAAGCAACTGACGGTATTATTGCTGATTTGAGTACGGGAATTGTTACTCGTGAATTTACGCCATCAATTCAAAACCCCTTTAAGATTTTACCTGTTGGCGACTCGATTACATATGGTTTCACAAATACTGAAATTGCGGATAAGCCTAAAAACAACGATAGTGGTGGCTATCGAAATTTCTTAAATCAAAAATTGATTGCTGATGGTTTTGGTGAAGCTGTAGATTTTGTCGGCTCGCAAAAAACTGGTGCTTTTGAGGATAACGAACACGAAGGGTATAGTGGTAAACGTATTCAGTTTATCTCTGACAATATTACTGGTTGGTTAAACACACGGCAGCCAGATATGTTGCTGCTGATGATTGGTACTAACGATACGAAAAGCGATACCAATCCTTCGGGGGCTGACGATCGCTTGAGTGCTTTACTAGATAAAATTACCAACCAATCCCCAACAACTCATGTTTTAGTAGCTTCAATTCCGCCGTTAGATCCATCTCTAAGACAAACTCAAAGCGATAATGCTAAGATTTACAACGCTCAAATACCTGGCATTGTTGAGGAAAAAATAGCACTAGGCAAAAAGGTAACTTTTGTTGATGTGAATAAAGCGTTAACCGTAGATGATATTTTTGATGGAGTTCATCCTTCATTGCAAGGTTACGAAAAGATTGCGAATAGCTGGTATGACTGGATTAAAAGCAGCCAGGATACTCTAATCAATATCAACAATATTGTAGGTACAGCTTATAACGATCGACTTACAGGTAATGCGAATAACAATATTATTGAAGGTGGCGCTGGCGATGACGTGATTATTGGTAATCAGGGAGAAGACACTCTTACCGGGGGAATAGGTAGAGACACATTTGTTTTAACCCTTGGTGAAGGAACTGATACTATTACCGATTTTTCAGTTAATCAAGATTCGCTGAGATTATCTGGAGGTTTAAGCTTTGAGCAACTGAGTGTTATGCAAGGCACTGGTAACAATGCCAATGATAGCTGGATTATCAGTGATGATAATGGCGAACAATTAGCTTTACTGCTGGGTGTACAAGCTGCAACTATACTCGCCACAGAAACATTTAATCAAAACCCCGTACTAGCTAACAACAACGGCTTAACGGTAGACGAAGATGCAACGGGTAATATCACCTCAACTCAGCTACAGGTGACAGATACAGATAACACTGCTTCTGAAATTACTTATAAACTCACCGACACCACAGACAACGGTAATTTGTTGCTTAACGGAAATAATTTAGCTCTCAACAACACCTTTACCCAAGCTGATATTAACAACAACCGTCTCATCTACAATCACAACGGTAGCGAAACCATTTCTGACAGCTTTAAATTTGAGGTAACAGATGGTGCGGGTGGTAGTATTAACTCCCAAACCTTTGGTATTACAGTTAATCCAGTTAATGATGCACCTGTTGCCAATGATGATACTGCAACAACCTTAGAAGAAAACAGCGTTACTCTAAACGTACTCGCAAACGACACCGATTCTGAAGGCAATACTCTAAACATTACAGGAATTGCTGGTTCCCCCATAGGTAGCGCTACTATCAACGGTGACAATATCATTTACAATCCCAACGGACAATTTGAATCTTTGAATCCAGGTGAGACTGCAACCGATCGCTTTACCTACACTATCAACGACGGCAATGGTTTAACAGATACTGCTACAGTTACCGTTACTATCAACGGAATTAATCAAAACCCCGTACTAGCTAACAACAACGGCTTAACGGTAGACGAAGATGCAACGGGTAATATCACCTCAACTCAGTTACAGGTGACAGATACAGATAACACTGCTTCTGAAATTACTTACAAACTTACCGATACCACAGACAACGGTAATTTGTTGCTTAACGGAAATAATTTAGCTCTCAACAACACCTTTACCCAAGCTGATATTAACAACAACCGTCTCATCTACAACCACAACGGTAGCGAAACCATTTCTGACAGCTTTAAATTTGAGGTAACAGATGGTGCGGGTGGCAGCATTGGTTCAGATTTCGATATTACGGTTAATCCAGTTAACGATGCACCTGTTGCCAATGATGATACTGCAACAACCTTAGAAGAAAACAGCGTTACTGTAAACGTACTCGCAAACGACACCGATTCTGAAGGCAATACTCTAAACATTATAGGAATTGCTGGTTCCCCCATAGGTAGCGCTACTATCAACGGTGACAATATCATTTACAATCCCAACGGACAATTTGAATCTTTGAATCCAGGTGAGACTGCAACCGATCGCTTTACCTACACTATCAACGACGGCAATGGTTTAACAGATACTGCTACAGTTACGGTTACTATCAACGGAATTAATCAAAACCCCGTACTAGCTAACAACAACGGCTTAACGGTAGACGAAGATGCAACGGGTAATATCACCTCAACTCAGCTACAGGTGACAGATACAGATAACACTGCTTCTGAAATTACTTATAAACTCACCGACACCACAGACAACGGTAATTTGTTGCTTAACGGAAATAATTTAGCTCTCAACAACACCTTTACCCAAGCTGATATTAACAACAACCGTCTCATCTACAACCACAACGGTAGCGAAACCATTTCTGACAGCTTTAAATTTGAGGTAACAGATGGTGCGGGTGGCAGCATTGGTTCAGATTTCGATATTACGGTTAATCCAGTTAACGATGCACCTGTTGCAGTCAACGATACAGTAACCGCAGAGGAAAACCAAGCAGTAAATATTACGGTTGCACAACTATTAGATAACGATCGCGATGCTGAAAATAATACTCTTTCAATTGCGAGCGTTAGTAATGCGATTAACGGTAGCGTTGTCAACATCAATAATAATGTAGTATTCACCCCCGATGCTGATTTCAACGGTGCGGCGAGTTTTGAATATACCCTCAGCGATGGAAACGCAACAGATAACGCAACAGTTTCGGTAACAGTTAATCCTCGCTCGATCCTTGGTACATCAGGGCGCGATGTTATTACAGGTAACAGCGGCGATAATCTGATTACAGGTTCGCGAGGTTCCGATATGCTCACCGGAGGCGGTGGTGATGACCAATTTATTTATACTTCCACGCGCGATCGGGCAGATATCATTACCGATTTTGAAGTTGGTAGCGACAAAATTGTTCTGACACAACTACTGTCGAGGCTAAATTACAAAGGTTCCGATGCAATTGGCGATGGTTACGTCAGCTTTGGTTCCAACAGCCAAGGGGATGCTCTTGTGCAAATCGATGTAAATGGCGATCGTAGCTGCTTCACTCCATTTACTTTGATTGTCATGCAAGGGGTAACAGTCGAAAACCTATCGGCTAACGCTGACAACAGTTTTGTTTTTTGAAGGTTTGATGCATTTTTGATGCATTGTCTAGAAAAATTTCCACCATTGAGAAACCTGGTTTAAAAAAAGCCGGGTTTCTTAATAGAATTAAAAAAACTAAAAAATGCTACATAAAAATATAGGAACAATGTAAAAAAATTAGCGTCATCATTCACGTTTAATACTCTAAATTATATCTACAGAAAGATACAAAATAATCTATAGAATGATTTGGCAATTCCCAACGCTCAATGTTCTATGCCCTATGCCTAACTTAATAATTTTCTAGAAACAATTTAGAAACAATATTATTATCTTCCCGTCATAACATACAGTCTCAAGACTAAAGGAATTCTCTTATGACAGGCTTTCATCGTTGGAAATCTGGAACCGCCGCATTTTTAGCACTGAGCATTACAACTGCTGCGGCTGCTCCTATATTAGTATCAACCCCCGCTACCGCACAAGCTATTTTCGGACAAAGATCGAGAGGGATTTCCATACCTTCAGGGGTGAGACTTCCCGTTACTTTTGACAAAGAGAAAGTTGTTGTTACACCCGATGAAACTTCGGACTTAACTTTAACAGTTGCAACCAATATTATTGATAGCAACAGAAACATATTAATTCCTCGCGGCAGCGAACTTGTGGGACAATTGGAACCAGCAACTTTCAGAGGTGAAAAAGGTTCTCGATTCGTCGCACGAGAGTTAGTTTTTCCCGATGGTAGAAAGCAGAGTATCGATGCAACTTCGGCGGTAGTTACCACAAAAGAAACAATTAAAAAAGGTTCTAGTACGAGTAAAATTTTGACAGATGCTGCTTACGGTACGGCTGCTGCAACCGTAATTTCACTGTTAACAGGAAACCGTAAAATTGAAACTTTAGAACCGATCGCTGGTGCTGCTGCGGGTGCTTTAGCAAGTATCTTATTAAATCGCAGATCGGTAGAAGTTGTAGTTATCAACCCTGCAAACGATTTAGATGTGACTTTGCGTTCTAATTTATTATTATCCCGCTTCTAAAATTAATTTAGCGGCATAATTTTCGTCTAACTTTTATCTAAAGCCATCGTCACTTCAAACGCTTAAGTGTACGGTGGTTTGATTTTTTTTGGAGATGAGCCGCAGGAGACAAGGAGATAATCTACTTATAACTCCTAACTCCTAACTCCTAACTCCGGTGGTATAACTTCGGGTGTAGTAAATTCTTTTCAAGTAGTCCCGATATTCAAATCGACTAGCTGTATAAAAAGAAGTATAAAGACTATAAACGAACGTATTGTAGTAATTATCGCAGGGCTGTTCAAGCTGACATCTTATCAATTAAAAACTAATCTAGCTGTAAGTCTGTTTGTTATAGACGTTTGGGTGGCAGCATGGTTAAACTGGATAAAGCGATACATGGCTTGAGATGTCGCTGATAGATATAAGCCTTGATAAATAACTGATTAACTCTTTAAGGCTACTTAATATAGCTAGCCTCATTTTAAACATGCATATATAGCAAACACGTAAAATATGTGGAATTAAGGCAACTATTCTATCAACTGCGCGTCTGAGTAAATTAAATGCTAATAGTCTTTATAAAGCGAAGTCTATTAGTAATATAAACTTAGTTTTATCTGTCTAGATTAAACTCTAAACATTAAAAACACTCGGAACTTTTAGACCGAGATATTGTCAAAATAATTAACAGAATTAAACTGAATTGTTGGGGAGAAAGATTCAATGTCTAACCTAAATCGTTGGAAATCAAAATGTGCTGCATTCATGGCTTTGGGTATTACAGCAAGTGCTGTAGCGCCATTAGTAGCACCCGCACCATCCTTCGCTCAAACTAATGGTTTTTATGATGTTTCATCTAACTATTGGGCAGCAAGTTTTATTAAAGAATTAGCACAGCGAGGAGTTATCGCCGGATTCCCCGATGGTAGCTTCCGCCCTGATGCACCAGTAACGCGCTCTCAATATGCTGCGATGGTTCGCAAAGCTTTCAACAAACGTCAAGAAAGACAGGCAATTAACTTTGTTGATGTTTCATCTAACTATTGGGCTTACAGTGCGATTCAAGAGGCTTACACCACTGGTTTCTTATCTGGATATCCCGGTAGAGTTTTCCGCCCTACTCAGAATATTCCTCGCGAGCAGGTGTTGGTTTCTCTTTCCAACGGTTTAGACTATGTTGCTAATAATCCTCAAGCCACGCTGGGATATTACAACGATGCCTATAACATCTCTGATTATGCTCGCAGCCCTATCGCCGCAGCGACAGAAAAGCGATTGGTAGTTAACTATCCCAATACTAAATTCCTCAATCCCAAAGGAATTGCAACCCGTGCAGATGTAGCGGCTTATATTTACCAAGCTTTAGTTAGCACCAATCAAGCCACCGCGATCGACTCGTCTTACATCGTGGATATCGGTACTCCAATAGCGAAGGATATTACCATCCCCCGAGGAACTGTGCTTCCCGTTAGATACGACAAAGCTAAGAAAATTCTTGTCACCAAGGATGAAACAGCACCTTTGACTTTAACTATCTCGCAAAACGTAATTACCGATACCGAAATTCTAGTAATTCCCGCAGGATCTAGCGTTGAGGGTAAACTTCAACCTGTGAATGGTGGTTCTCAGTTCGTTGCTCAAAAACTGATGTTGCCTAATGGAAAAGAATATAATATCACTGCAACTTCTGGAGTAATTACCAAAACTGAAACCGTTAAAAAAGGTACCAGTACACAAGGTATCATCAAGAACACCGCATTAGGTGCTGGTGCTGCTGCTGCTGTCGCTGCCGTCACTGGCGATCGCGCTGTAGCAACCGAGGAAGTTTTAGGTGGTGCGGCGATCGGTGCAATAACTGGTATCTTCTTCAATAAGAAGAGTGTTGACTTGATTGTTATCGATCCAAATACCGATTTAGAAATGACCATCGGTGAAAGCTTCAACGTTTCATTACGATAAAGAGAATAAGGAGATGGGGGGACAAGGGGACAAGGGGACAAGGGGACAAGGAGAAAATTAAACTACTAATTCTTAATTCCTAAAGGTTACTGAGCTTGTCGAAGTACTTCTAACTCCTAACTCCTACCTTATTTTTAACCTTTAACCTTTGACCTTTGACCTTTAACCTTCAGTTTACGGACGGTAAGCGAACAATAAACGTAGTTCCTTGGGTATCAGGTGTATAAATAGCAAAACGAGTCGCAGGGCTGAAAACTTCTATTTCGCCCTGCATTTGTTCTACCAACTGTTTGGCTATAGCTAATCCCAATCCGGAACCGGGAATTTTAGTTTCAGCCTGTACGCCTCGATAACCTCTTTCTCCAAGACGTTCTAAATCTTGTTGGGGAATTCCCGGTCCGTTATCGCTAATAGCAATTGCCAAATAATTAACTTTATCTTCGATCGTTTCAACTAAAATTTTACCGCCTGCTTTCGTATACTTCAAAGCATTATCAATAATATTACTTAATACTTCTCGTAATGCTTTGGTATTACCTCGTACCAAGGGTAAATTGCGATCGACTTTAACTACTAGTTGTAGAGAACGCTCTTGTGCTATTGCTTTGGCTGATATTAATAACGGCTGCAATACCTCATTTAAATTAAAATCAACAAGTTGTTCTGTGCCATTTAATAATAATAAAGGTTTATATTCTTCTACAGTTGCTTCTACTTCTACTTGATTTTTTGCGGATAATTTTGATGGAAGTAAATCTTCTGGAGTCAAATCAATTGCTTCGTCAAACTTTTGTAATAATTCTTTAAGTCTATCGCTTTCCCTAACAATAGATAAAGCAGCTTCTCGATTTGCATCTTTCGATCGCAATCGCTTTGTTAGCAGTTTGCCAAACGTTCGTAAAGCCGTTAGCGGATTGCGAAATTGATGTAATAAATTATCCATCAAATCCAACTGCTTTTCTTGCATGATTTGATGTTGATGCAGCTGGCTTGCCAACCAAGCACGTCGCCGATCCATAATGCAAGCGATCGCTAAACTTTGAGCTATACGCTCGATTTGAGTGCGCTCGCTTTCCTTCCAACTACGATCTTCTCTACCAGTTACTAATAACCCCATCATCACCGAGTCGTGAATTAATGGTAAAACAATTTGGTCGCCGTCCATCAAGTATTCTTGATTGTTTTCTTGAGCTTGATTTGCTACATAATCATTATGCGAACTAATTGATGAGGAACTTAATAAATAGCGATTAACAGACGGTAAAGCTAACTGATGCTCAAGTCCTACTACCGCTGTATCTGGATAAATTGCCACAGGAATTAAGTTGGCTTCCCCCGTCTGTGGTACCTCTGCCAATTCTTGCGTTAAATATACAACGCTCAAAGATGCTCCTAACCCTGTAGCTAGTAGTGCCAATTGTTCTCGGCACAGAGCAACAAACTCTGAACTGGCAGAAACGATCATAAACGGATTCTTCTGGCTCGCGATTGTACAAAAACTGAAATTCTAAAACAACCAAGGGTAGACATCACCCTTTTTACAAAGCTTAACTAATTTTGAGTCGTAATAATTGATTAATTGCATTATATTACTCAATACTTTCTATTTATTTACAATGAAATAATTTTTTCTAGTTTCAAATAGTTAAAACCCATTGATTTTTTTGATTAAAACTTTTATAATTGGCTCGGATTTTGTAGCTATAACTACAATCTGGAGCTAACAAGAGGAGGAAAATATTTTGGCAAGGAGAAGGAAGCGTAAAAGCCGTCGCCGTCAGGAAGGACGACGTATTCTAGAACACGTGCCTCAATATAGCATCGAAAGTGGTGAAGATAAACCTGTGACAGCAGCTAGAAAGTACATTCAAGCTGAAGGTATACTTCCACCTGCTTTGTTGCTAGTAAAACGTAACGAGCATACTACAGACCGTTATTTTTGGGCTGAAAAAGGTCTGTTTGGCGCTCAGTACGTAGAAGAAAATCATTTTCTGTTTCCGAGTTTAAGAACAATGGAACCTTCTTCAATTCCGGAAGCATTAGCCGTAGCAGCTGCTCGATAAACGGGCATTGCGGATTATTTGTCTTAAGCATTGAGTGTGGCTTTGGACAATCATCTATTAACTGGCAAAATGATGCGTTTTTTTGAAATGTTTATGTTTTTTTAAAGTTTTGAAATTATTTGCCAGTAAAATCGGTTCGATAAAGCAGCTTTTGTAAGAAGGTTAGCTCCATACAAGTTTAATTTTTGTATGGTTTATTCGTTAGCATGAGGATTAATTATTTTTTAGAGACAGTTTAGTCAACTATTTAAGAGCATTCCTATTTGATTCGATTAGGATAGCGATATGCACTCTTTTGGGTTGACCCTGGGTGTAAGGGTTCAGCAGAGCTACAAGTAGCGTGAATTTACCGAGTTTAGCCCCATTAGTTGCTGTACTTAGAGAAATTCAAACACTATAGTAGTACGCTTATTCGGATTACCCTTTCTAAATCTGACATTTGTCTTAAAATACAGGTTTTTAGTTAGTTCCTGGATTAAAGTCATTTAAAAACTAACTATTTTCCATTCCGTCCGCAATTGCTCTAACAGCGATTCCCAATTGTGTTTCGCAGCCATCTTAAAATCCGAAAATAAAGCAGCTAAAATCAACTAATCTGGGCGGAATAAAACCCTTATATAACAAGTGGTTTAAATCCAAGCAGGCTTTAGCTACGCTATAAGTCAACGAATGACCTGGCAAAGTTTAAATTCTGAGGATGTTTAGACTCATATAGAAATCTTTATTTCACTCAAGGCAATAAAAACTTATGCCTTGAAAGAAACATTTAGATGCGAGTCGAATCAGAAATTACACCCTTTTTAAATGTAATGCCTCTTCTAAAGAGATAATTTCATCTCTATGGGCAATTACAATAATTTTAGTATCTTGTTCGCTGTCGGTATTTTCAACCGTCAGCGACACATTTTCGACTCTTCCCGCTTTTTTCCAATAAAAAATACCGCTTAAGGGGGATAGCAAGACTATCCCGTAAAAAAGCATACTTTGACTAGAAAAAAGCAGAGAAATAACTAAAGATAGGCTCATAAAACCAACAGCGGCAAGAACAGTCAAAAATATGGCTAAAAACCAGCTGGGTTTAACAAAGCCAGTCATAGTTACTTGATTGTTTTGCGCGTCTACCGCTGCCACTCGATAAGACCGCGCCCGAAAATACTCCTTTAATTGAGGCATTAAAGAAGCTTCCGGAAGTTGGGATACCAGTTGTGCTTTTTCAATACGGTCTTTGGTAGAAGCCTTAATAAAGAAAACTAATCCGACCGACATTAATAAAGTTAGCAACAAGGTGGATGGCAGAATAGCAGTATCCATAACAAATTAATAAGTGCAATTAGAAACAACAATTACCATTATTATTAGCTAAATTGCCCTATTTACTCCAATGTTCTCCGCTTAATGTATTCGTGCCAAAGACGAGCTAAATCTTGAGCTTGAGTTTGCCATTCAGGGGAAACTTGGTACATCCGCCGGGGACGACCGCGTCCTTCAAGCTTCTTCCAGTATCCAGTAATTGCTTTCTGGTCTTCAAGAAACTTAATTGCGCTATAAAGCACGGTATCCGAAAGCCGATAAGTTGGATATTCGGACTCCAGTTTTTGGATCAACTCGGTGCCGTAAGATTCCCCTTGTTGCAAAACAGACAAGATATAACAAACAGCTAGTTCCTGACAGAGGTAGGTTGGCGGAGGATTCTCAAAGAATTGATATATATCCTCAAGTTTCATAGTAAGTGAATGGCTAAAAAAATGCCTTAATGTTGAGCCTGTAATTTCTATAGAGAGTATATAGTGTTACCCCAGCAATTGTAAGTATATAACGTTACTTAGGCTGATTTGCCTGCATCGTAAACACTACATTAAAATCCACGATTGTTACTCGCGGTACTGGCACACCAAAAGTAGGGTGCAGCAGACCGCACCCCTACATAAACTCGAAAACTAGTGCTGTGAGGAGTTGGTTGAGAGCGATAAGAATCACTAACAGTGTGTCAAGTGATGCTAAGCCGTAAAGGACTGCTTAAGCATAAAATGGCACCTTAGCAATTTTAAAGGTAAATTGTAGCTTTTTTGCAAAACTTAACAAATACTTTTTTTACGAAGATTATCCTGTAAGTAATTTGACTTATATTTAGCAAGTGAAACAGGGAGTTTCTAAGCAACAGCCAGCGGGCTTTTACGCAGAGCCAAAAAGTAACGTAAAGAATGGACGCTACTTAAAGTAAAATTATTGCCTTGTATGCCTTACATTTTTTTATTGCAGTCAATGCAATAATCTGGTAAAAGAGCGCCTATCAATTTTTTTTATAGATATGTCAGAACAGACTCGACAATCCGTCTTCTTCCAAAGTCCGTTCTATCGGGCAAAATTTTCGTATTACAGGTTGGATTAGTTTTGTATTGCAGCTGGTGCTGGGTGTTGTCTCCACATTACTGCTATTGGTATTCGTAACCTTTGGTCGCCGACCAGGAACTGCTTCTAGCAGCGCTGAAACTGGCTTTGGTGTATTTTTAGCCATCTGCGGACTGGTCGCTTTAGGAATAAGCATTTATTTAGCATTTCGCTGCAAAAATATTGGCAGACAACTGCAATCTCCCAACTCAAGTAACCGTCCTCGCAAAATCGAGACGGTTAAAACTTTACAGCTAGCTTTGATAGTCAATTTAGTGGGAATGCTGTTGACGCTATTAGGAGCGCAAGCAATTGTAGGCTCTTTAGTAGTCAGGGCAGTATCGCCTCAAGCTGTGACTACCCAGCTATTCGACCCCAATCGAATCATTAGCGGTCAAGATATGTTTGTAGTTCAAGCAAATACGAATACAATTACAGCCCACTTTGTAGGGCTTGTAGCATCAATTTGGTTGTTAAATCGTATCACCCGGTGAGTGTGAAGGCGATACGATTTGGAAGCTAAAAAGAGGATTTTGAAGTTTGGAGGAAGGATTCTTGCTCACTTTTACTTTTCCTCGCTGTCTCGATCCGGAATTTTCTGATCTCTTTTTTTGATAAAGCTTTTTAAAAAACGATCTATGTATTGAAAAATCGAACATCCGAACAATTGCAAGATATTGGTAAAGGCTTTTTTTGAAGCGGGAGCAAGCCTGTTCTCAATGCTAGGGTTAATTTTTATGTAGCGCCGATTTAAATTTTTTTGCTCTGAAGTCAAGGCAACATTACAATAACTTTGTGTATTGCCTCAAATATATTAAATCTTAAACTGAGAATCTGTGCTAGATATCAAGCAAATTAGAGAAAATCCGCAATTAATTTTAGAAAAGCTGAAAACTCGTGGGGATAAATCCGATATTCAGCCGATTGTTGACTTGAATCAACGACAACGCGAATTAGAGACGAAGCGAAGTCAACTTCAAGCCCGTAGTAACGAAATTGGGAAGTTGGTAGGACAGAAAATTCAGTCAGGTATCAATCCTAGTGATGTAGAAATCAAAGATTTACGAGAGGAAGGAAATTCTCTCAAAGCCAAATTAAGCGAATTTGAACCGATTGAGAAAGAGATCAAAGCCGAAATCGAACAACGAGTACTTGCACTTCCCAATTTACCAAGCGACTCTACGCCCATTGGTAAGAGTGAGGAAGATAATGTAGAAGTGCGGCGTTGGGGTGATGAGTATCTACCTCAAAACTCAAATATTCTTCCCCATTGGGAAATGGGTGAGAAGTTAGGTATTCTCAACTTTGAACGAGCAGTAAAAGTCGCTCAGAGTCGTTTTGTTGCCTTGATTGGGGCTGGTGCGGCATTGGAAAGAGCTTTAATTGGGTTTATGCTCAATACTCAGGTAAAAGCTGGTTATGTGGAAGTTGTGCCGCCATTTTTAGTTAATAGTGAATCAATGACTGCTACCGGACAATTACCTAAATTTGCTGAAGACGGTTTTAAATGCGCCGAAGATGATTTATGGCTTTCCCCTACAGCAGAAGTTCCGTTGACTAATCTTTACCGTGGTGAAATTCTCAGTGCGGAAGAATTACCGATATATCACTGTGCTTACACTCCTTGTTTTCGCCGCGAAGCAGGAAGCTACGGACGCGATATGCGGGGGTTAATTCGTCTGCATCAATTTAATAAAGTTGAATTAGTCAAATTAGTTAATCCCGAAACCTCTTTTGACGAATTAGAAAAATTACTGGGGGACGCTCAAGCAATTTTACAAGCTTTACAGTTGCCTTACCGAATCGTCGAGTTATGTACCGGAGATTTAGGATTTTCGGCAACAAAAACTTATGATATAGAAGTTTGGCTTCCCTCAAGTGGTAAGTATCGCGAAATTTCTAGTTGTTCTAACTGTGGAGATTTTCAAGCGAGGAGGGGTAACATTCGCTTTAAAGAAACTGGTAAAAAAGGAACCTCTTTTGTGCATACCCTCAATGGTTCTGGATTAGCAGTAGGGCGGACAATGGCAGCGATTTTAGAAAATTATCAACAACCCGATGGTACTTTACACGTACCTATGGTGCTACAACCTTATTTAGATGGTAAGGAGATTTTGGAAGTCTAGGTAATGAACGGCATGGGGAGAGAGGGAGAGACAGGGAAGGGGACAAAGGGACAAAGGGACAAGGGGACAAGGGGACAAGGGGACAAGGGGACAAGGGGACAAGGGGACAATCCAAAATCTAAAACTTGTGCTGAGCAGTTCGACGTAGCTCACTGTAAGACTTGCCGAAGTATCCAAAATCTAAAAACTATTCACAATCCCAATGCCCCATGCCCAATTACCAATGCCCAATGCTCAATTCCCAATGCTCAATCTAAAATAAAGAAATGTATAGTTTAATTAAATTTACCAATTTTCTATGTCAGTTTTAGCGGCGATCGCAGTGTTGGCTGTACTAATCTTTGTACACGAACTAGGACATTTCATTGCAGCAAGGTCCCAAGGTATTCATGTTAACCGCTTTTCGCTGGGTTTTGGTCCGGTACTTTTGAAGTATCAAGGATCTGAAACTGAGTATGCCGTGCGTGCATTTCCATTGGGTGGTTTTGTCGGTTTTCCCGATGATGACCCGGATAGTAAAATTGAGCCTGACGATCCGAATTTACTGCGTAACCGTCCGGTTTTAGATCGGGCGATTGTAATTAGTGCTGGGGTAATTGCGAATTTAATTTTTGCTTATTTTCTGTTGGTGTCCCAAGTTGGTTTTGTGGGAATACCAACCGCAACTCAACCGGGTGTTTTGATTCCAGAACTTGCTCCAAAAGTTAGTCAGGTGGCTACATCCGCCGGAATCAAGGCTGGAGATGTTATTGTTGCCGCAGATGGTACTCCATTTGATACATCGGTGGAAAATACGCGGAAATTAAGCAATATTATCAAAACTCATCCAGGAAAACCAATTGAGTTAAAAATTAAGAGAGACGACCAAATACTTAATTTGACAGTAGTTCCTGAAGCTAAATCTGGGGGCGGAAGTATCGGTGTTGGTTTATCTCCTAACGGTAAAGTCGAACGTCGTCCTACCGAAAATATTTTAGAAGCCTTTGGCGTTGGCGCGACTCAGTTTCAAAATATTATTGTCCAGACAGTTCAAGGTTTTGGACAATTAATTACAAACTTTGGTGAAACAGCAGGTCAAGTCGCAGGTCCTGTTAGAATTGTCAAAATTGGTGCGAGTATTGCCCAAAACGATACGGGCAGTTTGTTCTTTTTTGCTGCATTAATTAGCATCAATTTAGCTTTCATTAACATTTTGCCTTTGCCAGCTTTAGATGGCGGACAACTTGCTTTTTTGTTAATTGAAGGCGTGCGCGGTAAGCCGTTACCTAATCGCATTCAAGAAGGTGTAATGCAAACAGGTTTAGTGCTACTTTTAGGAATAGGAATTCTGCTAATATTTAAAGAAACTTTGCAGTTGGAATGGGTGCAGAAATTATTGGGGTGAGTACAAAAGGCAAAAAATCTTCTAGTAAAAAGCAGCGGGCGCATTCAATTTTAGTGCGCCTCAAGCGTTTGTATCCAGATGCAACTTGTTCTTTAACTTATTCAACGCCAGTACAGTTACTTGTGGCGACGATTCTTTCCGCTCAATGTACTGACGAACGAGTTAATAAAGTAACACCATTATTATTCGGGCAATTTCCTGATGCGGCTGGTTTAGCGAGTGCAGCCATTGAAGAACTTGAAACTTTGGTGCATTCCACAGGTTTTTACCGGAATAAAGCTAAGAACATTAAAGCTGCTACTCAGATGATAGTTACAGAGTTTGGCGGTAAAGTTCCTCAAACAATGGAAGAACTATTGCGGCTTCCTGGGGTAGCGCGAAAAACTGCAAATGTCGTGATGGCTCATGCTTTTGGCATTAATGCTGGGGTAACTGTTGATACTCATGTCAACCGTCTGAGTCAACGATTGGGTTTAACAAAGCATGAAGATGCAGTTCGTATTGAAAGGGATTTAATGAAATTATTACCGCAAGCAGATTGGGAAAATTGGTCAATTCGGCTGATTTATCACGGTCGTGCTGTTTGTCGTGCCCGTAATCCTGCTTGCGAACGATGCGAGTTAGCCGATCTATGTCCTACCGCGCCCTCTGTTTCTCTTCAAAATGCAAATATTGATGCCATAAGTAGTGCGATTCGCTAGAATGAAAAATGCTGTTTAAAAATAATTAGGATTATGGCTAAAAGATCGATGATAGAGCGCGATAAAAAACGCGCCAAGATGGTAGATAAGTATTGGGATAAGCGTCAAGATTTGTTGGAAGAGTTTAGACAAACACAAGATCCCTTAGAAAAGCTGGAAGTCCACCGCAAAATTCAGCAGCTACCCCGCAATAGCGCCCCAAATCGCCGTCGCAACCGCTGCTGGGTAACAGGTCGTCCTCGCGCTGTTTACCGTGACTTCGGGCTATGTCGCAACGTTCTCCGGGATTGGGCGCACAAAGGGCTATTACCTGGGGTTGTTAAGTCTAGTTGGTAAAACGATTTTGGATTTTGGATTTTGGATTCTAGATTTGCTGGGACTTCGGTAAAATAATTTTTACAGCAAGTTAATATTTTGTAGAGGTAATAGCTTGTAAAAAGAGCAAAAGATTATTACCTTTACATTAAGCGCTTTAAGCGTAATTCATCAAAATCAATCCAAAATCTAAAATCTAAAATCTAAAATTCATTGTCCGCAACATTTATCAATTCCCAAGCTTTCCAAAAGTAAGTCGCTGACTGCGTTAGCAATGGCAAACTCTCCATAGAAGCTTTTAGAAAAGTCAAAGGCTTGCATTTCTGTGACAATAGCTAATACCAATTCTCCTAAATCATTTTCCCCTTCCATACGCTGTCGGACAAAAATTTGCGCCGCACGTTCAGCTATAGTCTGATTAATAGTTTCTGGAATAAATTCTTCATCTAAAAAGCAACGCAACCGAGAAAGCAACCATTCTCCCTCTTGTTGAGGATTTTCCGCAGGTGGTAAAGTTATCGGTGGTATTGATTGAGTCATTTTATTTATTTATTTTAATTGTATCGATCGCAAGACAGGCAGTAGGAATAGGCAATGATAACTGATAACTGATAACTGATTTATGCAATATGATGTTGCCGCTATCATCCAAGGTTACGCCCAAGGCTATTTTCTCATGGCTGATGAAAATAATCACTTGGGATGGTATGGCAGTCGCGATCGCACTTTAATACCTTTAGATGACAATTTCCGTTTTCCCAAGTCTTTAAGGCGAGTTATTAATCAAGAGCGGTTTTCAACTGCAATCGATCGCGATTTCAAAGCAGTGGTTGAGGGATGTGCAGACAGAGACTCTACCTGGATTTCCTCTGAATTAAAAGATATTTACTATTCTCTCAATCAAAGCGGTTGGGCGCATAGTTTTGAAACTTGGCAAGGTGACGAACTTGCAGGAGGAATTTTAGGTATCGTTATTGGTGGCGCTTTTATTGGCGAATCAATGTTTTTTCGCATCCCTGAAGGCTCTAAGGTGGCGATGGTTAAATTAGTGGAAAGATTGCGTTCCAGGCAATTTGTCTTTTTTGATGCTCAGATGATGAATCCTCATTTAGAAAGGTTTGGCGCTTACTCTATTGATGATGAGGAATATCAAATTCTATTAGAAAAAGCTTTGCAATCCAACTGTTCTTTCATGTAGAGACGTTCGCAGTATTGCGTCTCTCTAAAATTATTATCGTTTTATTAATAAAAGTAACTTCAAAAAAAATAAATTTAACTATATTGCACCGTTAAATGGTACGATAATAATATAATTTTAAATAATGGGAATATTGACTTTTTTAAAAATTTTGTAACCACTCCCATTATCTAATAGTACCAAAAACCGCGCACTTTTTGAACCACCTTTAAAAAAAATATTTTTTTCAAACAAATAAAACCAGAAAACTGTAAATTGATTTTTAAAGTTAATTTGATAATTATTTTTTTATTTCCGTAACTAAAGTCAAATTAGTACAAGTTGGCGTAAGTAAGGTACCCATATAGTAAATAGGTTTAGGAGTTTGACGGATTATTATTAAGAAGTCGGGTTTTTAGAATACGTGTCTGTAATACACTTACAATTTTGTAAAAACTCGACTTTTGAAGATTAATGTAAGAATAAGAAGTCGGGTTTTTAGAATACGTGTCTGTAATACACTTACAATTTTGTAAAAACCCGACTTCTGAAGATCGAGAACTTTATTTATGCAGTGCGGTACTAGTCCATTCCCCCTTATCGTGATAGCTGCGAAACATTCTTTGACGAAGATTCGGGTTAATTAACTTTAATATAGAGACGTTCGCAGTATTGCCCCTCTCTAAAATTATTATCGTTTTATTAATAAAAGTAACTTCAAAAAAAAAAAATTTAACTATATTGCACTGTTAAATGGTACGATAATAATATAATTTTAAATAATGGGAATATTGACTTTTTTAAAAATTTTGTAACCACTCCCATTATTTAATAGTACCAAAAACCGCGCACTTTTTGAACCACCTTTAAAAAAAATATTTTTTTCAAACAAATAAAACCCAAAAAACTGTAAATTGATTTTTGAATTTAATTTGATAATTATTTTTTTCTTTCCGTAACCAAAGTTAAACTAGTCCATTCCCCCTTCTCGTTATAGCTGCGAAACATTCTTTGACGAAGATTCGGGTTAATTAACCAACCGACTTCTAAAAACAAAGGTTGACGCAACTGCGCTTGAAGAGGAGAAGTAACAGAAGCGCCATCGGGAAGCAGCAAAACCTGTACCTGAGTTTGTTCAAAGAAGAGTTGAGAATCATTAACAGTAGCAGTAGAACTAATAGTACGATTAGCAAAACTTAAACTTTGAATTAATTTTCCTGAATGGTCGAGTTGTAAATTCATCTTAATAGGATAACTATCGGGTTTTTGTAAATCGGGATAGATAGTTACAGCTTCACCAATCCATTCACCCAACAAAGCATCAACCGTCAAGACAGGGCGTTGCGAGGGTTGAGTTTGAGCAAGATGTTCTCGAATTAAAGTAAATTTATCTAACTTCAAGTTTTTATCGAAAAGCTGTACCAGACGTAAACGATGATTCTCGTGAATTAAACCAAACTCAGCACCAAACTCAGAAAACGGCGCTAACTGAATAGAGCCTTGAGAAAACGCACCATTTTCAAAAAACAATATTCCCTTTCCGAGGGAACTGTATTCCAAAACTTTTTCATTTTCCTGCAAGCGGATAGTTTGGCGAATCGTTTGATTGTCATTCAATCCAGCCAAAGAAACAACGCTCTTGATATCTTCTAATAATTCACCTTGGGGAGATAAACGGGTAAAAGAGCCTTCCCACTCACCAAGATTTTTTAATAAAGCATTCCATTGTGAATTCATGATTCAGTTATCAGTGAGCAGTGAACAGTGAACAGTGAACAGTTAGGAGTTAGGACACTAGGGAACATCCCAATTTTTGAAACATATATCGTAGTGCGAGCATCTTGCTCGCTCGAAACTCAATACTCGAAACTCGAAACTCAAAACTCAATACTCGAAACTTGAAACTCGAAACTTGATGCTCGAAACTCGAAACTTGATGCTCGAAACTTGAAACTTGAAACTCGATACATATAGCGAGCAAGATGCTCGCACTACGAATTTGAAAATTTGGGATGCTTAAGAAGTTAGTTATGCATTTTTCTCCTTGTCTCCTTGTCTCCCCATCTCCTTGTCTCCCCATCTCCCTATCTCCTTGTCTCCCCATCTCCCCCGCTCGCCGCGTGTTCAGCGCGGCACGACTCGTTAGAGTAACGGGTTGCGCCACTTCTCTCAACGCGGGGAACCCCTTCGGGTTCGGCAGTTCGCTCAACGGGGGGAACCCCCGCACGCGACTGCTCTCACCGCGCACGTTTTGGGCTTACCATCTCCCCATCTCTTCTAAGCTCGTCTTAACGCAAACAAACTTCCTATCAATCCTACCGTTGCACCGAAGCTTAAGAGAATAACTGGTAGTAATAAGATTTGTAAGGAAGTAAGCTGCAAACCGTTGGTAAGAAATTGAATAAATTCGGGTTGATTGGCTAGCATCTTGTTCAAAAACTGTTGAATAAGGCTAATAAAACTCCAAGCAATTGCACCACCTACGATTCCAAAAGTGATTCCTTGCAAAATAAACGGTAGATAAATCCAAGTAGAAGTTGCACCTACTAACTGCATAATTTCTATTTCTCGCCGTCGTGCCATAAGTACTAAACGAATCGTGATGCTGGTGACGGCAACTGCTGTTAATGTCAAAATTGCGGTAATTGCCAGCGTCACCCAATTTAAACTTCGATGTAACTGGGCGATGCGTTTAACTGCTTCATCAACGTACTGTACCGTATCAACGTCAGGTATTTTCGCTAGTTGAGTCGCTAAATCTGGTACTACTTGAGAATTTATTGCCTTTACCTTGATTTCATCAACCAAAGGGTTTCCATCTAATTGCTGATTCGCACCTTCAATATCGGAGATTCCCATTTCTTGGACTAATTGCGCCCAAGCTTTTTCTTTGGTAATAGTTTTGATTGTGGCGACTTCTGGCATTTTCACGACTAAGGTTTCAATCATTTCCGCACGTGCAGAAGGTTCGAGATATACCGATACCTCTAATTGAGAGCCAAATTGATAGAGCAGTTTTTCAACTTGCCAAGAAGTTTGTAAGCTAATACCGAACAAAAACAGCAGCACTGCAACAGTACTTACAGCAGCCCAATTCATCCACCCACCCCGATGCAAACCTAAAAAAGTTTCTTTGAGTAGGTAATCTAACTTAGTCAGGAACTTAAACACGCTTTATCTTACTAAGGAAGTAGAAAATTTGAATAATTTATTGTAAATACTCGTATGTATAACGTCTCTAGTTAATATTGCGGGTTTCTTACGCAATTGACAATTTTCTTAAAGGTGATAGCAAATCCTAATCTTAGTAATCTTAATTAGAACCGCGTTTTTGTACCACATCATTAAAGGACTAGAACTGATTCCATGTAGCAGAATAGAAAAAACAACAGTAATAATACTTATCCAAGTAATTTGTTCGGCGATCGAGCTTCCTATTTCTTTACCTACGGCATAGTTTAAATAATAGAGAGAGCCAACACCGCGAATTCCAAACCAACCGATAAAAGTACGGTTGATTGGTGATACATTAGAGCCGAGTAAAGAAATTGCAGCTCCTAATGGTCGAATTATAAATATTAAAAAAGCGGCTATTAATAATCCTTGACCTAAATAATTAAAGCCAGGATTTATCGTTAAGATTGTACCCAGTAAAACAATAGTTCCTACTTCTAATAGCTTTTCAATTTGTTCGATAAATTCTAATTGATCCAAACGCTTTTCGTTTTCTTTTGCATGATAGTACTTATTTTGCATAAGCCAACCGGCTACAAAAACCGCCAAAAATCCGTAACCGTTGACCAATTCTGTCAAAGAATAAGTTAAGAAAATCGCGCTCAAAGCGACAAAATCTTCCATCAACTCATCTGCTTTTTCTTGACGTTGCAATTGTCTATCAATCCAAATCACGGCTTTAGCCACAACTATTCCCACTACGATTCCAGCGATAATAGCCCAAAAAACATCCACCAAAACCCATTGTTTAAACCAGTTGTCCCAGTTATTATCTTTAAGGGCATAAATACCAAAATAAACAAAAGGAAAAGCCAAAGCATCATTTAAACCTCCCTCAGAAGTAAGACCAAAACGCAACTCATTTTTGTCTTTGATGTGAGTAAGCTGTACTTCTGAAGCTAATACCGGATCGGTAGGTGCCAAAATTGCTCCTAATAAAATTGCCGCACCCCACGACATTCCTAACAACCAATGGGCAACTGCACTCAGAGCTACAATTGAAATAGGCATTACAAAGCCAATTAAACGAGCGGTAGTATTCCAAGCCGATAGATTTAACCTGCGATTCATTTTTAAACCGCAACCAAATACAGAGATTATTACCACCATCTCCGTTATTCGTTCGACAACTTTAGTACTTATATCAAGATTGATTAATCCCGTAACCTGAGAACCAAGCAGAATACCAACTACTAAATAAATAATTGCATAAGAAAAAGGTAAGCGAGCAATCCAACCAGAACCGAGGGTAACTGTTAATAGAAGTAAACCAGCGGCTAAAATTAGCAGAATGTATGGACTCATGTTTTAACCACTTTCGTGTAAGCTTACTAATTATTTCTATAAACATTAATCAATCTAAAGATGCATATAACTTAAAAGTTTTTGCAGAAATTGTTTTAGAATTTACTATATTGTCACAAAATAAAAATAGTGAGTGACGCAACAAGTCTTATAACTACGTACAATATTTATAAAAGCGTCACACACCCTACAATCAAAAATTGCTAACTGCCCAGTTGTTTTTGTTCGAGATCGAGCAAGCGAGGATAAGCTAGATTGTATTTAGCAAAGGCTGTTTTAGCTTTATTAATTAGGTCAGTTTTATAAGTAAATTCATCTCTTGCATCTAAAGGATAGCTTTTGAGCTTGAAGTGAGTTCCATAGGGAGTTTCTTCTATGACAACAGCGACAGGAATTTTTAATTGTGTATATCTACTCGTATGCGCCGCTCGATGCAAAATTTTAGTGACTAATAGAGTATCTACTTCGTGAGCAAAATAAAATTCAGTGATTACCTGAGCTTCTAATTCTCCTGCATTAGCATTAGAGATCGATTCCGTCCAAATTTTATTATGGGGGATAGTAACAAGATTATCATCAGGCGTTTTGAGGCGAATTCCCCGCAATCCATAACGAACTACCTCTCCATAATCCTCACCGATTTTGATGCGATCGCCAATTCGATAGGCACCTTCAAATATGCCTACGATACCTGCAATAATCGAACTGGCATAATCTTTAAAAGCAAATCCCAAAGCTACTGCTACCGCACCAGTTACAGCAATTATATTTTGTGGCGATAGATTGAGAAACAAGTTCATCAAAGTCACGATGGTTATGGTTAAAATAACAGTACGCAAAAAGGGCAAAAATTGTTTAACCTGTAATCGCCATTCCCTACCAATTTGCTCGGAAATCCAAACAATCAACTTGTTAATTACTATTAAAGTCACATAAGACAGTAATATAATTATTAACCCTTGACCAACCTTCCAAGTAGTAATTTTGGTAAGAATTTCTTTTGTTTCTTCAGTAGTTTGCCGAGCAGCATCTCCCGTAGATTGAGCTAAAACAAGCAAATTCAAATATTTAAACATTAGTTAAACTCATTAATCACAAAGTTGTTATTGAGCAATTCTTGTTTCAATTTGGGATAGTAAATCGAATTAACTTTTAAGATTTCGTCCTGTTCCTTAACTAAACCTTCACCATGTAAAAATTTAATTCTTTTGCGTACTTTGGATTCACTATCTCCGATACTATGAGCCAAAGCAGGTAAAGTTATATCTCCATGCAGCAATAAAAAATATAATAGATAATGATCTACTGATTCTAAGTGTGGTAAGTTCGGTAATTCTGGGCTTTGAGCTTGGAGAATTGCTTGTTGTTGATTCTCTTCGCCGGGATCATAACAAATCGAAGCGAGAAAAGCTTGTAAGGCAATAACACTAACTCCTGTGGAAACCGAGATTAAATCTTCAAAGTAGATAGTTTCCGCATTTTGATCTCCTCCTAAAATCTGTGATTCTAAGCGCGGATCGGCAAAAGTAATATTTAATTCTGATAAAATCGGTTTGAGCCAATGCCGTAAACTGTCGCTTTTGAGTTTTGGTAAACAAAAAACTCCACCGCAATCGGCTTCGATATCGGAGATTGAATTTAAATACTCCCAAGTAATTTCACCCGTCGCGATTATCCAAAATCGAGAAGGATTGTGTAATAACATTTTTTGTAAATAATCAATCCCATCCAAACCATCCATCGAGCGCAGAAAACACCAGCTTAAGTTAGGAATAACTATTACTTGTGTTTGTTCGTTGGCAGTTTCTTCTGTTTCTTGTTCTAAGTATTTCTGTAGTTTTGATTGAATCGAATTTGGGTTTGCTGGTCTAGAATTCCAAGGTAATATTTTAACTGATACCTGTTTTTCTGTTGCCCATTTTTCCAGAATCGTCATGATAATACGCGATACTACCATTACGGGGCTGCTCAAAATCACAATTGAATTTTCCGCACTTTTAGGACAGTTGCGCCATTGTTCAAATGCTTCATCAATACAAGAGCGAATTGCTTCAGTATCTGTAGGATTATCAGATAATTTTTCTGTTGCTGCAATTAATTTTTCTATTACAGATGGAGGTAATTCAACTAGAGATTTTACTGGTTCTTGTATTTGATTGCGGTCTTTGCTATACCAAGAAAACAAAAAGCTACGACTTTCAAAAATCCAGTTTTTAAATCTTTGAATTATTTTAGACATTTATAAAAATTTTTTGTTGCTATCATTTTAACTGTTCTTATTAGAAAATGTTCTGAAAATAGAAAAACTGGATTTATTATCCCAGATAATTGGAATAAAATAAAAAACTCTTCAGAAATAACGTTTTAAATCTCTTTTACTTCCTTCTCTTTCTATCTCTTTCTCTGCGCTCTCCGCGCGGCAGTCGCTACAACGGTGCGTGTTCCTCAACGCGCTGCCTTGTCAAGCATCGGTTTTTTTAATACATTAAACAATATGGATTGTCTTTAGTTTGGAGAAGATAAAAACGGATAAAAAGCGGCGTTGCGAAAAAAACCTAATTGATGGGTTCACATTAATTGCAATAGATTGATACTTAAGATAGAAGAGTAAATGAGTTTAATAATGTCTAATTAATTATTAGAGTAGATTAGGCTTTTCAACTCATGCAAAAATTCCTAAATTTTAGATTAATTCGAGGCATTAGAGCTTAATATCTAACTAAAAATCTAACTAAAAATCTGCTGTTTTAGGAATTCATAATTAATGACTCGTTCAGCTTGTCTTATTTTTAACCCAGTGTCCGGTCAAGGCGACTCAGAAGCAGATTTAAAGCAAATCCGTTCGCTTCTAGAGCCAGAAATAAAGCTAGATATTCAGTTCACCACCGAAGAAGTTGATGCGGGTGAATTAGCTCGTCAAGCAGTGGCTAATGGTGTTGAGAGCGTTATTGCTTCTGGAGGAGACGGTACTCTTTCAGCCGCAACAGAAGCTTTAGTAGAGACAAAGATTCCTTTGGGCATTATTTCACGGGGGACAGCAAACGCTTTTGCAGCAGCTTTGGGAATTCCCGATACAATCGAAGCGGCTTGTCAAACTATTTTAGCTGGAAAAACACGAGTGATTGATTCGGCACGCTGTAACGGTAAGCCAATGATACTACTAGCTGGAGTAGGTTTTGAAGCCGAAGCGGTTGAAAGTGCAGACAGAGAAGCCAAAAATCGTTATGGGATGTTAGCTTACGTTCTTTCTGGTCTTGAAAAACTGCGAGAGTTAGGCTCCTCTGAGTTCGAGGCAAAAATAGAAACGGACGAGCAAGTAATTACCGTTACTGCTGCTGCGTTAACAATCGCCAATGCTGCCCCGCCTACCTCGATTTTGGCTCAAGGACCAGCAGGTATAATTGCTGACGATGGCTTATTAGATATCACAATTGTTGCTCCCGCCAACCGTATTGAGGCGATCGCATCAGCCTACCATTTATTACAAACGGCGTTTCGAGACGAAGCGACTAAACGAGATGATATTGGCTATCTGCAAGCCAAACGTTTGCAAGTTAGCACCTCACCACCGCAGAAAGTTGTGATGGATGGAGAAATTATTGGTACGACTCCCATTGAAATTGAATGCATTCCCTCTAGCTTAACTATTTTCGTGCCAGTCACCTCATTAGAAGAGCCTGCCGAAAAACTTGAGGGGCTACCTGGCTTAAAAATTGAAACTAAGCCAGTTGAGTGATAAGCCGCAGGTATAAGTAGCTTGGCGTTGATAATTGTAATTAGGACAAGGGAGTAGGCAGTAAGAATAAGGCTTTGATAAAACGCGAGACTCCTAACCCTAGCTAGACGGATATTTATGTCCGCGATTTTGTCTTGTTTTAGATGTAAATAAGAATTACCAATAAATTGCTGTGGTAGGATTCTAAGCAAATAACTTAAAATTTGTATGTCTCTTTGTTTATGCAGTCTGAAAAACAAGCTTTCTCAAAGGCTTTTATTTTAGACTTCAGACGGAAGCGAGTTTATAATTCATATTTAGTTAAAAAATACGTCCCCTATCGACGTGCAATTGAAAATGGCTCAAGAATACCGCCGTGCAAAACTTAGAGGAAAATCATTTAAAGGACAAGATTTAACAGGTGTAGACTTTTCTAATTCTGACATTCGCGGCGCTGACTTCACTGACGCTATTCTTAGAGGTGGAAACTTCAGCAACACAAAAGCGGGTTTGCAACGCCGTTGGGCAATTATTATAGTTTTCTTTTCGCTACTGCTATCGGCGCTCAGTGGTTTAATGTCGGCTGTTGGTGGTTCTCTAGTAGGATTTATTTTAGTTGATAGTGCCCGCGATAATGTTTATGTGGGTGTTTCTTGTTTAATAATTTTGTCAGTATTTTTTCTGTTAAGCATCCGTAAAGGACTATTGGCAGCTTGCGTATTTTTAGCGATCGCCATAGCTTTAGCAGTAGTTACCGCAGTAGCGTGGGCGGGGTTTGTAGCCGTTGTCTGGAGTGGATTAGCGCTCTCGTCAGAAGCAAATGAAATAGCGCCAATAGTCGCGGTGGTAGCAACGGGAACGGTAGCCGTTATCGTTACTGCGGTAGGAGCGGTATTTGTCACAATTACATCTGCGATCGCCGGAGCTATAGCTGGAATTTTCGCAGTCATCATCGCCGTCACAGTTGCGGGAATAATAGCTGGGATTGTATCGGTATATGCGATGATGGTAAATCCGGTAGCGGGGATAGTCGCTGGTACCGTGTCATTAATCTTAGTAATTTTGTCTGCTTATATCGGTTGTCGTGCCATATCTGAAGATAGAAAGCAGAATTTTGTCCGCAGGATGGCGATTTCTTTAATAACCAGATATGGTACCAGTTTTCGCCATGCCGATTTAACTGATACCGATTTTACCCAAGCCAAACTCAAGGGCGCTAATTTCAATAAAGCCAAAGTTAAACGCACCAACTGGTTTGAAATTAAAAAAGTGCATTTAGCAGCAGTAAGTACAACTTATTTAGAAAATGCTCAAATGCGCGAGATAGTTGTCAACAAAGATTTACAAAACAAAATATTTGACGGTTGGAACTTGCGAGGAATTAATTTAGAAGGAGCAAATCTCAAAGATGCTAGTTTTATTGGAGCAAACCTCACCGAAACCAATTTGCGAAACGCCGATATTTCTAGAGCTAAACTAGTGCGATCGCAATTAGACAAAGCCGATTTAAGAAGCGCTAATTTGACGGGAGCATATATAGAAGATTGGAATATAACTCCACAAACTCTGCTATATCCCATCAATTGTGATTATATATTTTTACGGGTACCGACTCCAGAAGACCCAAATCCCCAACGTTTACCTACTAATTGGGAAGCAAGTTTTAAAGATGGTGAATTTAATCAGTCTATGAATCCTTTATTAAAGGTTTCAAATTGAGTCAGAGGGAGTAATCAGTAATCAGTAATCAGTAATCAGTTACCAAATATAAACCCGGTTTCTTAAGTCTTAGAGGATGTTTTAAAAGTATCGTTTTTAGCGCAATTCTCAGATTATCCCCCCTTCCCCCCTTATGAAAGGGGGGTAAAGTCCCCCTTATGAAAGGAGGATTTAGGGGGATCTAAAAAGGTTCGAGTTATATTAATAGCTTTTCAAACATCCTCTTAACCTTTACTTTATAAATTACCTTTAATATGTATAGCAATTACCAGAATAGTTAGGAAGTTTACCTATTGCCTGCTCCGTGTTTCCTATTCTATGTTTTTTAATAGCTATATTACTTATTTTAGTAATTCAGCTAAATGAAAAAAATGCTCGTATTCATAGTTTAGAAACGATATTACAAACTGCTCTGCAAAAGCCTAATTTATCTGTACAAATTTATCAACAAATAGGAGAGATTATGTCTGAAGATAATGGAATTACAATTAATCCTCAAGGGGATGCTGTGGGAATTTCGATTGGTGATGATAATTATCAAGAAGGGGTTTTTGCTAAAACTAGCGGTGATGTTGCTAACGTTGTGAATGAAATAGAGGATTCGCGAGAAGCTGCTTCACCTCGAATGAAAGCACTTCTTGCCCAAATTCAAAAGACTATCGAAAACAATGATGATTTATCACCGCAAGATAAAAGTTATGCACTACAGCAATTAAAATCTCTAAAATCTACCACTCAACCTAATAAAAACCAAATAATGGTAGCTGAATCGGATCAAATAATGTCTGATGCTTCAATAATTTAATATGCGATCGCCTTTTTTTGTTCTTTTGATTTATTCTAACGGGTAGAAAGGTTCGTAGTAAGAGTTTTAACTCTCCTGTCTGAGGAGTCGTTACCTCGCATGGAAGGAAACTGAAGCCCTTACTACGGACTTTTATTACTCGTCAAAACTTTTGAAGACTAATAGTACTCCACCACATTAATTTTAAAGGGTTTGTAGTAAGGGCTTAGGTTCCCTAAATCCGGAGACGCTAAAGCCCTTACTACGAACTTTTATTACTCGTCAAAACTTTTGAAGACTAATAGTACTCCACCACATTAATTTTAAAGGGTTTGTAGTAAGGGTTTAGGTTCCCTAAATCCGGAGACGCTAAAGCGTTTACTACGAACCTTTTTGCCCAGCAAAACTTTTGAAGACTAGTAGTAGTCCTTTGCATTAATTTTAAAGGGTTTGTAGTAAGGGTTTAGGTTCCCCAAATCCGGAGAGTTAAAACTCTTACTACGAACCTTTTTGCCCAGCAAAACTTTTGAAGACTAGTAGTAGTCCTTTGCATTAATTTTAAAGGGTTTGTAGTAAGGGTTTAGGTTCCCCAAATCCGGAGAGTTAAAACTCTTACTACGAACCTTTTTGCCCAGCAAAACTTTTGAAGACTAGTAGTAAGGAGCCACATAAGTTATGAGAAATATCCGGGAGTGCGAGCATCTTGCTCGCTGGTTATAAAAACTCTGTACAAACTAATTTTCACTAAAAGCTCTTTCTACGGTGTGAGTTGCTTTGAACCCGTTATCTGTAAATATGACATCTGAAGAGATACAGGGTTAAAAATGCAAGTTCAAACACCAGACTGGGTTAAGCACGCTGTTTTCTATCAAATTTTTCCAGATAGATTCGCGATTAGTAAAGAGCCTCGCAAGCGTTTATTAAATAATGCAAGTTGGGAAGATTGGCATGAAATGCCTACACTCCAAGGCTATAAAGGAGGAGATTTATGGGGTGTAATGGAACAGTTAGATTATTTGCAGGATTTAGGTGTTAATGCAATTTACTTTACTCCTATTTTTCAATCAGCTAGCAACCATCGCTATCATACCCATGATTATTATCAGGTAGATCCTTTATTGGGTGGAAATCCTGCTTTTAAAGATTTATTAGAAGCTGCTCACGCACGAGATATTAAGCTGGTTTTAGATGGCGTATTCAATCACAGCAGTCGCGGCTTTTTCTTTTTTAATGATATTTTAGAAAATGGTCCGCATTCACCTTGGTTAGATTGGTTTAAAATACAAGGCTGGCCCCTTGCACCTTATACTGGCGATTTACCTGCAAACTACGAAGGTTGGGATGGAAATCGAGCTTTGCCGGTATTTAATCACGATAATCCCGAAGTAAGGGAATATATTATGGAAATCGCCGAATACTGGATAAAATTCGGTATTGATGGTTGGCGCTTAGACGTTCCTTTCGAGATTAGAACCCCTGGTTTTTGGCAAGAATTTCGGGAAAGAGTTAAAGCAATTAATCCCGAAGCTTATATCGTTGGTGAAGTTTGGACTGATGCCCGTGAATGGCTCGATGGTAGTCAATTTGACGGCGTAATGAATTATTTATTTACCGCACCAACCATTGCTTTTACAGCTGGCGATCGCGTTATTCTCGATCAGGTAAAAGACCGCGACTATGAACCATATCCGGCTTTATCTGCTGTTGGATACGCTGAAAAAATTCAAGAAGTATTAAAGCTTTATCCTTGGGAAATTCAACTGACTCAATTAAACTTACTTGCGTCTCATGATACCGCACGCTTAATTAGTATTGCTGATGGAGATAAAAAAAGCGTTGAATTAGCAACTTTACTTTTACTAACTTATCCGGCCCCCCTAGCATATATTATGGTGATGAAGTTGGTTTGGTGGGTAAGCTCGATCCAGATTCGCGACGCGGTTTTCCGCTACAAGCTAATTGGGATAAAGAAATTCTCAAAACTCACCGCGAATTAATTGCTTTGCGTCACGCTCACCCCTGCTTGCGTACTGGTGAGTATAAAGTATTGTTTGCAGAAGGGGAAGTATATGCATTTGCACGTACTTTAGACAAAGAAGAATTGATTGTGGCGGTTAACGTTGGTACTTCTTCTGCAACAGCCAATGTAGATATGAATGACTTGCGATCGCAACCAAATAAGCTTTTGTATGCTACCGATAAGGTGGAATTGAATCATCAAGCAGATTCAGGATTATCATTAAATATTCCTCCACGCACGGGATGTATTTTAGGTCAATAAACAATGAACAGTTATCAATTATCAATTAATAATGAACAATTGATAATTGATAATAATTTAATGTCCTGCAATAATAGCGGGCATTAAAACCGAATCGATCGCATGAATTACACCATTGTCTGCCAAAATATCTTTTTGAACAACATTCGCGTCATTTAACTTTACTTTTCCTGACTGCGATTCAACCGCGAAAACTGAACCTTCAACAGTTGGTACTTCATCAATCTGCGCTAAATCATCGGAACGAACATCACCAAATGCAATATGATAAGTTAAAATCTGTTTCAATTTATGGGTATCTTGCAACAAGGATTCTATTGTACCTTCGGGTAACTTAGCAAAAGCTTCATCAGTAGGTGCAAACACGGTATATACATCAGAAGCACTCAGAAAATCCGTTAATTCTGCTGCTTGCACCGCTTTAATTAAAGTCTTAAATCCTGCCTCGGTAGCAGTTTCAACAAGGTTTGCCATGAGAATTATCAATGAACAATTATCAATTATCAATCAATAACGAACAATTGATAATCTACATGAAGACATATTCCCTGTAACAAAGTAGAGGTTTATATTGATTTATTTTCATAATTAGAGAGGGGGTAGAGGGGGTAGAGGGGGTAGAGGGGGTAGAATTTCTAACTGCTAACTGCTAACTGCTAACTGCTAACTGCTAACTGCTCACTGCTAACTGCTAACTGCTAACTGCTAACTGCTAACTGCTAACTGCTAACTGCTCACTGCTCACTGGTAACTGCTCACTGCTAACTGATTGGGTATCCATACGGTGAAAATTGAACCCGTACCAACTTTAGATTCTACGTCAATTCTGCCTCGATGCATTTGCACAAGTTGTTTGGTTAAAGCTAAACCTAATCCCGTACCTTCGTAACTTCTGCGATAAGGAGTATCAAGTTGATGGAATTTTTCAAATAATAAAGATAAATGTTCTTCGGGGATGCCAATACCTGTATCTTCTACTTGGAATACGGCATTTCGATCTTCTATCCAAACTCTTAAAATAACGCTACCACCTGCGGGTGTAAATTTAATCGCGTTAGTTAATAAATTGGATAAAATATGATTTACTCGTCTAACATCAGCAGTAAATTTGTTTTTTTGGGGGTTAATTTGCAAATCAAGTTTGAGATTTACTTGTTCTTTTATTGCTTTTTCCGCCAAACCATTATTTATAATGTTTCTGACTGTATCGGTTAAAGAAAACTCAGTAATATTTAAAACTGCTTTACCTGCCTCTACCTGTGATAATTCTAAGATGTCATTAATCATTGCTAACAAACGTTCGCCGCTATCATGAATAGTTTGCAGATAATTTCGCTGTCGCTGAGTTAATTCACCAAAAGACCAACGAAGTAGTGTAGATGACATTCCAATTACATAGGTTAACGGAGTTAGTAATTCATGACTGATAGTGGCGAGAAACTCATTTCTGAGACGATTTGCGGCTTCTGCGGCTACCAAAGCATCGTGCAGTTCAATTGTTGTGCGATCGACTCGTTGTTCTAAAGTCAATTTATCCGACTTTAGAGATTGCATTAACTCAGATTGGTGAATGGCGATCGCTAATTGTTCGGCAACTGAAGTGAGCAAGATTTTTTCGCTTTCTGTCCAATCGCGGGTACTATCGCATTGATGAGCAATTAATAAACCCCAAAGTTTATCTTCAAATACAATGGGTGCGGCAAACTTTGCTCTAACTCTAATTTCTTTTAAATATTTTAATAAACACTCTTGAAGAGCATAAGTTTTTTCGACATCACTTACAGCTAAAGTGAAACCTTGACGAAACTTATCCCAACATTTAGTTGACGGGTTAAAACATCTTTCTTCAGAGTAATTTAATACCGAAAAGATGGTATCATTAGCCAAAACTTCATGAACAACACAACCAGTATAGGGGTGTGGTTTTGGTAAATTTTGATGCAAAGAATAGGCGCGATCGTTTTGGTTTGGTTCGTTAAATTTGTAAACTACTAATCTATCTAATTCTAGAAACTCTCTTACTTGAGCGATCGCAGTTGCAATTATTACTGATATATCCAAACTTTTACGAGTTTGAGTTATAACTTGATTTAAAAGTTTTTCTTGAGCAACCTGTTTTTCCAGAGCGTTTTCAACGTGTTCGCAAGAAATTTGATTTGTAGGATTTGATGCGTTAGCTTGATTTTGCTGTGTGGTTAAGTGTTTTAACAACAGCACTGTAAATTGACTTTGCAGTGTGGCATCATTAAGAGCGGGAATTTGAGAATATTGTTCGAGTTTTTGATAAGTATAGGAATCATTTTCAAACAAATCTCTTAATGTTCTAAGAAACTTAATGATTTCTTTTGGTTCAAACGTCAGCTTCGCATTTACGGAAAAATCGCTATCATTTGTGTCCGTGGCGGGATGTGGTAAACCTACTAATAAACCGCTAAATCCAGGGGAAACCACTACCGTAAAATGTTGCGTTTGCCAGTCTCCTGGAGTCGGGATGCGTACCAAAATAGCTTCTGTCAAGGTTATTGCTGCATTTCCCACAGAAGGAATCATTTGCTGCAATAATTCTCCTAGTTGATTAAATGTATTACTAGTTAAGATTTGACAAAAGCTTAAATCGGGAGAACTAAGCATTTTCAAAAAGTACAAGTGAAAAGATTGTTTGCGCCACACAAAATTTGAATTGTGTTTCTAACCAATAGTGTAAGACGGCAATACAGGATTATGCATCGAACAGCAGCTAGTAACAAAGAAATTAACTTACAGTCAGAATTAATATTTCTAGAACAAACTACCGCAAAGTTTGTATTTTTAACTTCAGCCGATACGGATATTCAAACTATAGCAACAGCAGTTTCCAAATTACCTCCTAGCTTCGATGAAATTAGAGCTGCTAACTTATTAAATTTACAGCATCAAATAAGTATTGATAGTTATGCAGAGCAAGTTTTGGAATTTGCCCAAGTTATCATTTTACGCTTATTAGGAGGAATTTCTTACTGGTCTTACGGTTTAGAAGTGGTGTTGGAAATAGTGCAACGCAATGGCACCAATTTAATTGTCATTCCAGGAGATGATGAGTTAGACCTCAATTTAATATCTCATTCGACTTTACCTCTGGCTAGCGTCAACCAAATCTCCCGTTATTTTAGCCAAGGTGGGGTTGATAATTTTGTTAACGCTTTTAAATTTATTGCCGATAAATGCGTTTCCACATCATTTAATCCTTTACCTCCCCAGGAAGTGGCGAAGTTTGGTTTATATGCTTCCCCCTCTTCCCCCTCTTCCCCCTCTTCCCCCTCTCCCTCTACTCAATTACCGAAAGTCGCCATACTTTTCTACCGCGCTCATTATCTAGCGGGTAATACTTTAGTTATTGATGCTTTATGTGAAGCTTTAACCAAGAGAAATATAAATCCGGTTCCAGTTTTTATTTCTTCGTTGCGGGAAATCGACGTTCAACTTCAATTAACCGAATTTTTACAAAATCAAGATGGAGCAAATATTTCCTTCATACTCAACACTACCAGTTTTTCTTTAGCGCGATTGGATACAGAAAGACCATCTGTAGAGTTGTGGGAAAACTTAGATGTTCCCGTGCTGCAAGTCATCCTCAGCAGCAGTTCAATTGAACAATGGGAATCTTCTTCTCAAGGATTATCACCACGCGATATAGCCATGAATGTGGCGCTACCGGAAGTTGATGGACGCATAATCAGTCGTGCTGTCTCTTTCAAAACGGTAGAAACTAAAAATTCGGCTTTACAAACTGACGTAGTAATTTATAAACCAGTCGCTTCGCGGATTGAATTTGTCGCGGATTTAGCGGCAAATTGGGTCAAACTGCGCTATAAATCTCCCCATAAACGTCGCGTAGCTTTGATATTGGCAAACTATCCCACCCGCGACGGACGTTTAGCAAATGGAGTTGGATTGGATACACCTCAAAGCTGCATCGAAATTTTGCAAGCCCTACAAAACGCCGGTTATCAAGTAGAAAATTTACCCGAAAACGGCAACGAATTAATAGAACTACTCACCACAGGAGTTACAAACGATCCAGAAGCCAAAGATTTAAGAAAAATACGCCAAAGTCTTGATTTACAAAAATATCAACAATATTTTGCTTCCCTACCAGAAGTTGTTCAAGAGGGTATTTGTCAAAGATGGGGAAATCTTGAAGAGGACAAGGAGACAAGGAGACAAGGGGATAAGGAGATGGGGAGATGGGGAGATGGGGAGATGGGGAGATGGGGAGATGGGGAGAAATCCAATTCCCAATGCCCAATGCCCAATGCCCAATTCCCAATTCCCGGTATCCAACTCGGCAACGTTTTCATCGGAATTCAGCCAGCACGAGGCTACGATATCGATCCCAGCTTGAATTATCACGCGCCGGATTTAGAACCAACTCACACTTATTTAGCTTTCTATCATTGGATAAGAAAATGCTTTGGTGCTGATGCTGTAATTCATGTGGGAAAACATGGCAATTTGGAATGGCTGCCGGGTAAAAGTATCGCTTTGTCGGAAAATTGCTATCCAGAAGTTGCTTTTGGCACGCTTCCACACCTTTATCCCTTTATTGTCAACGACCCTGGGGAAGGTTCTCAAGCTAAACGCCGCGCCCAAGCTGTAATTGTAGACCACCTCACTCCACCTTTAACTCGTGCAGAACTTTATGGTCCCTTACAAAAACTAGAAAATTTAGTAGATGAATATTACGAAGCGCAACATTTAGACCCCAAACGTTTACCAATTATCAACGAACGGATTACTCAATTAGTTATTCAAGAAAATTTACATTTAGACTTAGAAATTAATAACGAACAATTAGAAAATCAAAAACAAATTGATATAATTCTAAATTATTTAGATGGATACCTATGTGAATTGAAAGAAGCTCAAATTCGCGATGGTTTACACGTATTTGGAAAATGTCCCAACGGAAGACAACTAAGAGATTTAATCGTGGCGATCGCACGTCATCCAAATCGGCATCATTCGGGATTAACTCGCGCAATTGCTAAAGATTTAGGCTGGGAAATCGATCCTTTAATAGATAATCCAATTCAAACTTTTGAAAATCAAAGCAACGTGCCTTGTCGCAATGTCGGTGATGCGATCGAACTTGTGGAAGAATATGCGAATTGTGTCGTCGAAGAGTCGATCGAACGAAAAGCCCCCCAACTTAGCGGGGGGTTGGGGGGATCTAAATCTCTTCTACCCGATCGAATACAAGCTCCCAATTCTCAAACTCAATTAGTTCTAGAATGGATTCGTGCAAATCTCCTACCTTCTTTAATACAAACCGATTTAGAAATTAAAAATTTATTACGAGGACTTGACGGCAGATACGTTAGAAGCGCTCCTAGTGGGGCACCTACACGGGGTCGTCCGGAGGTTCTGCCCACGGGTAATAACTTTTACTCAGTTGATATTCGTGCCATACCTACAGAATCGGCTTGGGATGTTGGTAGAAAAGCAGCGGAGACTCTTGTGGAAACCTATACGCAGGAACATGGAGAGTATCCCAAAACATTAGCCTTATCCGTGTGGGGAACTTCTACCATGCGAACGGGAGGCGATGATATTGCTCAAGCCTTGGCTTTACTGGGAGTACAGCCCGTGTGGGATGGTGCAACGCGGAGAGTGGTAGATTTTGAAATTTTACCGATATCAGTTTTACAGCGTCCCCGCGTAGATGTGACGCTGAGAATATCTGGTTTCTTTCGAGATGCTTTCCCCAACTTAATCGAACTGTTTGACGCTTCAAGTACAGCAGTAGCGGCGTTAGATGAATCAGAGGAGTACAATCCCCTAGCGTCGTGCGTAACATCTGAAACAGAACAATGGCTTAAAGAAGGATTAAGTTTAGAGGCAGCAGAAGCGCGATCGCGGTATCGTATTTTTGGTAGTAAAGGAGGAGCTTATGGTGCTGGTTTGCAAGGGTTGATTGAATCTCAAAATTGGAATACAGATGAAGATTTGGCGCGTGCGTACATGAATTGGAGCTGCTATGCTTACACGGGCAAGGGTTTGTGTTATAAGGCCCCATCCGCCTTCGAGCAACGTCTAGTCAAAATGCAAATAGTCCTGCACAATCAAGACAATCGGGAACACGATTTGCTAGATTCCGATGATTATTACCAGTTTCAGGGTGGTTTGACAGCAGCAGTGCGATCGTTGACGGGGAAAAATCCCCAAACATATTTTGGCGATAATTCTATTCCTAGTAATCCGCAAGTCCGCAAGCTTCAAAAAGAAATAGCCAGGGTGTATCGTTCGCGAGTTGTTAATCCTAAGTGGATTGAAGGAGTAATGCGTCACGCTTATAAAGGTGCATTTGAAATCGCAGCGACGGTAGATTATTTATTTGCTTATGATGCTACCGCGAACTGCGTAGAAGATCATATGTACCAGGGAATTGCCGAAGCTTATCTTTTCGACACAAAAGTCTGTGAATTCATTGAGAACAACAATCCCCATGCTTTGCGTGATATTGCTGAAAGATTATTAGAAGCATACCAGCGCGGTTTATGGCAGGATGTAAATATATCAACTTTAGATAATTTGCGAAACCTGGTTCACCAAGCAGAAGCAGCAATAGAAGAAAAATCGGTAGTATAAGAGAAAAATATGGAAAATCTTGCGTATTTACACTTAGCTGGAGTTTATGAAGATCCCTCAGCCAGTGAATTGATTTACCTTAATTCCTGGTTGAAAACTTCACAAAGTCCAGATTTCAAACGTTTTTCGAGTAAGGCTTGGAGGTATATGTTACCTCTAATCTTAGCTATCTCTATTCTTAGCATTGCCAGTAGCGCTTTAGCTTTGCAAAAAGGAGATAGAGGTCCGTCTGTCAAGAATTTGCAGCAAGATTTGAAGAGGGCTGGTTTTTATCAAGCTCCTATCACTCAAGTGTATGACATTAAAACAGAAGATGCTGTTAAGCGCTTTCAAAAAGCTGCTAGCATCGGGGTTGATGGTGTAGCTGGACCTTCTACACTACAACAGTTAGAGGGCTGGCGTGCGGCTGTAACTGTGAATACTAATGCAGCAGCTACGAAAAAACCAGCAGTTAGAGCTTCTGAAAATCAGCCAAAACCCTCAATAAAGGTTGCTGCCAATACATCGAAGCGCCGCAATCCCAATTTGCTGGGTAAAGGTGATGAAGGTGAAGCCGTCCAAGCTTTGCAAGAAAGGTTGCGAGTAGCAGGATTTTATTACGGTAATTCTACTGGTATTTACGGACCAATTACCGAAGATGCCGTGAAGCGGTTCCAAAGAGCTTATGGTTTAGACGTTGACGGTATTGTAGGAGCGCAAACGCTAACCAAATTACCGCCAATGGGGGTTGGCTTTGGCGATGAAGAAGCTCCCAAGAGCATGACTATAGCTGCTACGAGACGAAACAAAGAATTTCTCGGTTTGGGCGATCGGGGCGAACCTGTAAGAATATTACAAGCACAGTTAATCAAAGCCGGATATCTAAAGGGACAACCAAATGGTTATTTCGGTCCCTATACCAGTGATGCGGTGAAGCGATTCCAAGATTCTAATTATTTAGCTGCTAGCGGCATCGCCGGACCTACTACTCGCGGCAAATTGTATAGAAATGTAAATGAAGCGCAAAAAGCTGAATTTAATGTTTTGGAGATCCAAAGACGCTTGCAAGCACGGGGTTTCTATAAAGGTCCCCTGAACGGAATGATGAGTAAAGATACTCAACAAGCCATTAAACAGGCTCAAGAATTTTACGATGTTAGTTTAAAGGATGTGAGAAACGGACGGTTTTAACATCCGTTTCGCGCGGCTTGACTAGCATTTATGTACTGCGAGCAAGTTAAAAACTGCTGGTAAATTGCTAGAAAATACATCTAATAAAACTACTCAAACGTAAAAATGGACCAAGTGTTATAAAGGCATTAATGCTCGCTGGCACTTGGGACATACTCCGTGAATAGTCAATTGGCAGTCTAAAAGATGATAACCATCTTTTTGAGCAGTTTTTAACCCAATCTTTAAGATTGAGTCATTCTTGAACTCGGTAGTCGTGTTGCACCTCACGCAAATTAGGTGATGGTGATGGTGGGGATAAGGCTGGTTTAGCTCATAGTGTTTATGACCTTCGCCCAGTTCCAATTCCCGCAAAATACCCATGCGTGCCATCAACTTCAAAGTCCGATAAATCGTTGAAAGACTTATCCCTTCATTATCGACTTGTAGCCTTTGATAAAGATCCTCTGCACTCAGATGCTCTCCTTGAGGAAGCTCCTGAAAAATGTGTAGAATAACTTCTCTCTGAGGTGTTAAACGCCAACCTCGTTCGTTGAGTTCTGCCTTGAGTGAAGCAGTAGTGTAAATTGTCATACTAATTTTTCTCAACAAACCCTATCAATTGCGAATATAGCAAATAAATCCACCTGTTTGCAATAATTCTAGATTGTTGATAATAATTATTGATTGTAGAACGGCAGAATCGGACTGCATATCAAACAAAAAATCATGGGTTTGGATTGAGCTTAATTTCTGTTAACGTGGATCGAGAGAAAGACGGTGGGCAAGCTTTTTATAAACTTGTACAGGAATCGAAGAAGTTATTCGATCGAGGGATTAACGATTTTTTTATCTAAAATCGCTGCATCCAAAATAGTCAATTATTGTAACGCCGGGTATGGGAACTAATACCGCTGGCTTTATATATCAATCGCTTGTGAAGAGAAGTGTCTGGCGCGGAAAACATAGGTATTTGTTTTGGCAACGGGGAAACCACGCCTTATCCCAATATGACTCGGGTGTATTGCGGATGACTTCCCATCCCCCGCGCTGATTCACTTTGAAATTAAACTTCTAGCTGAGGGATTCTAAGTAATCGCGAATCAAATTACGTCGTTTTGGTTGACGTAACTTTTGTAAAGCCTTAGATTCGATTTGTCTAACACGTTCGCGGGATAAATCCAGAGCGCGTCCAATTTCTGCGAGGGAGTAGGGATGACCATCAGCCAAACCAAAACGCATTAAAATAACATCGCGTTCGCGGGTAGTTAAATCGGCTAAAAGATTTTGCAAGTCTCTTTGAAGAGATTCTCGCATCAACATTTCTTCAGGTGTTACACCATCGGTTTCAAGTAATTCACCTAATTCGGTATCTTTATCTTTACCTACTTTAGTTTCAAGAGAAACAGAACGAGGAACTCTTAATAAAACTTCTCGTACTTGAGCGGGAGTCATTTCCAACTCAACAGCCAAGTCTTCCAAAGTCGGAGTGCGACCTTTTTCTTGAGCTATTTTACGTTGAGCTTTCTTGATTTTGTTTAACTTTTCGGTGATGTGGACTGGTAGGCGAATAGTACGGCTAGAAGTGGCGATCGCTCTGGTAATACCTTGACGAATCCACCAGTAAGCGTAGGTACTAAAGCGATAACCCTTAGTTGGATTGAACTTTTCTACCGCTCTTTCCAAACCTAAAGTACCTTCTTGGACTAAATCCAATAATTCCAAGCCACGATTTTGATATTTCTTAGCAACAGAAACTACAAGACGAAGATTCGCCTTAATCATGTGTTCCTTGGCTTGCAATCCTTGAGTTTGAACTTGCTCTAATTCCTTTACGGTCAAATTAGCAGTTTCAGCCCAACGGCGCTTACCTTGGGATAAAGCACCTTTTAGCTCGGACTCCTCAATACCAGCAGTATTAGCCCATCTTTTCATCGAAGGGCGATGTCCTAACTCGGATGTCAAACGTTCTTGAGCTTCAACTATTTTCAAGTAATGAACGAGTAATTCATCTCCTTGGGTTGCAGCTTCGGACAACAGTATCCGTAACTTCAAATAACGCTGGACTTTTTGAGCTTCTGAAACCTCTTCATCTCGTCCTAATAACCGAACTCTACCAATTTCCTGGAGATATAAACGAACCAAATCCGTACTGCGGGTTTTTGTGCTAGCACTTGCCCTTTCTGTATCGTTCGTAGCCATCTCTAGTTGTTCCAAGTCCTGATCCTTCGGCACAGAATTATCATCAACGGCTATTTCCGGTTCAAAATCTTGAGGGGATTTTTGAGTTTCGTAAGCGGTATCGGCATCGGCATAAAAAGATGTTGCTGGCATAAGAATTTCTCAATGGCTCCAGGTAACAATTATTAGCAGTCAAAGCTAATCAACTGTTGCTATTGTTCCCGCGATTAAGGGGGAACTAACATTATTTAGAAATTAATTTGGTTTTTTTTTGAATCAAAACCATACTGATTTCATTTAATACTAACTTTTTTAAGCGTATCAGCCCAGCAATTAATTTGAACCAACAGTAATTCAAATGCTTAACCAGACTGCAATTAACCGGCAGAGCCAGTCAAATTTACATCTTTAAAATCTTGACATTAGCGAATAAATCATGGTATAAAGATAGACAAAGAAACAAGTTATAAATCATAGTCATAGTCATATATACATAGCGATGAAAGTTATTTCCTGACGAATTTTTTTTTAATCGTCAGGGAATCTTGGTATTTTAGGTCTGCATGTCAAAGGTTTATCCCAATGCCCTATGCCGAATTCCTAATTAATTGTTATATTCCGGCTTAATATCTCGCGTCATTAAATCCAGCAGTGCTTGTCGCGGTGTGACTTCGGCTTTAAGCAGACGGTAAACTTCTTGAGTTATCGGCATCGAAATATTTTGTTGTTTGGCTCGCTGTACCAAAACGGAAGCTGTATTTACTCCTTCAGCAGTTTCCTCAAGTTGAGAAAGAATTTCTGCGAGCGTTTTACCTTGTCCTAATTGATATCCAACTTGGTAATTACGACTTAAAGGACTGTTGCAGGTTGCCAAAATATCACCCAAACCGGATAAACCATAAAAAGTTTCCAGTTTCGCACCCCAATGTACGCCGATACGAACCATTTCAGTCAGCCCGCGAGTCAGCAGCGCAGCTTTGGCATTAGTTCCCAACTGCAAACCGTCACATACACCAGCTGCGATCGCCATCACATTTTTTAAAGTTCCGCCTAATTCCACCCCCAAAGGATCGGAATTTGTATAAACTCGGAATCGAGTTGAATTGAATACCATCTGCACCGATTCCGCTGCACTTTCAATCTTGCTAGCAACTACAGTCGCTGCTGGTAATTCCTGGGTAATTTCCTTAGATAAATTAGGACCGCATAAAACCACTACTGGATTATCGGGAAAACTATCTTGCCAAATTTGCGAAGGTGTGCAGGTAGTTTGAGGATCTAAACCTTTAGTAGCAGTGACAAAAATAGTATGAGGAGAAATAGGTAAAGACTGTAATTGAGAAACAACATCTCTTACCCCCTTCATCGAAACAGCACTGAGAATAATATCCGCACCTTCCACCGTCTGCGCCAAAGTTTGCGAGGCACGACGCGAGTATATTTTTACGTTGTGAGCATTGGTTTGAGCAAGAGTTGCCAGTGCTTTTCCCCAAGCACCCGCACCGAGAATAGCAACTGATTTTTGATTAGTCATAAAAATTACGTATGCGACGGTGGGAAATATAGCATTTTAGGTGTTACGGGGAATTTTAAAATTTGGGAATATAAAATTTCTATTTTTATTACTAATAATTGTAGGGTGTGTGAGGCTTTTAAAAATTTTGAAAGGAAAATAATATTGTTTTAGCGTCACGCACCAATAATAAGTTGAGGAAATATGGTAAGTCCTTTAAATCTTACATTTTGCGCCATTATTAACACCGCTTGGGGTTGCAAACCCCAAACTAATAGCAAAAGTCCTATGAATAGGACTGGTAAATATTATCAGTGTTTTTAATAAATTCTATACCGCACCAGCTTGAAAAATCTGGTTAGCTGTAAGTTTTAAATCGGGGAAAGTTTGAGAAACAATTTGCTCATTATTTTGAAACTTATTTATTCGATATTCCCCATCAACTAAGTTACATACAGAAATTGTTGGTTGTTTGGGATTTCCAATAAAATTACGTCCACCTAGCGCTGCATAATCTACAATCCAATATTCGGGAATACCAATCTCCTCATAGTCAGCATACTTGAAGTGATAATCATCGCGCCAATTAGTTGATACGACTTCAATTACTAAAGGTATTGATGCACCACTACTTAAAGTAGATGCTTTTTTCCATAATGGTTCGTTTATCAAATTTGCGCGATTTAGTACCAAAATATCTGGGAAATAGCCAGTATCTTTTTGAGGAGGTTTGACTATAACTTTATTAGGGATACTGAAAGGCAAGTTTAATCGGTCAATTAAAGCACTAAGCTTTATAGTCAAAAATCCTGTAACTTCCTCATGTTCCCCTACTGGTTGCGCGATTTCGATAATATTTCCATTATGTAGTTCGTAGCGTACCCCGGATTCAGGTAGGCGATCGATAAATTCCTCGAAGGTAACAAGTTTGGGTAAGGCTTGAGTCATCGGTGGATAATTAATGCTTTGAAAATATTATCTCTAATTGAAGGGGTTGGGGACGACTTCGCTTCTACATAACCAACCTCTGAACAAGTTTCGCCTAAATTAAGCTATTAGATGAATAAGCAAATCGCTTAGTTCGTACTACTAATTTCTACAATCATTTCTCCTTGTCGTAATCTTTCCAATGCATCGGGTAATGTGACAATGAGAAGTTCACGTAGATAACGATTAGTGACGTTGCCACAAGTTAGCCAAATAATTTGGGGTGGTGTGCCTAGCCGACATACCAAGTCAACGAAGTCACTATCTTTTGTGATGATGACTGCGTTAACAGTCCGCGCCGCTTCAAAAATATCGGTATCTTTTGAGTCTCGTAATCCAATATCTCGCAGTGCTGAAGCCTCTAAGCTAAAAGTATTTGCGATCCAGTTTGCTAAGGTTGGGGGTAACTGAGCATCAATCCAAATTTTCATGCAGTCAAACGAGAGAAATCAGTGCGTCGTGCAGCAAACAGTAGACAAGCTTGGATATCTTCAGGTTCTAGATCGGGAAAGTCTTCTAAAATTTCAGTAGTACTAACATTTTCTGCCAACATTTCTAAAATATCGCTCACCCTAATTCTCATACCTCGAATGCAAGGGCGACCACCGCACTGACCGGGTATTTGGGTAATCCGAGTTAATAAGTTATTCATCGAATGCCTCAAGGAAAGATTCTCTTATCATACAAAAGTGGTGCGGCGTTGCGGAATAAGTTCCAAATTTTACCTTTGGGGGATTTTGCTGATGAGCCTAGTTAACTATAATGCAATGTCCGATGCTGAGTTAAAACAGTATTTTCTTAAACATCGTGGAGATGAAACTGCTTTTCAAGGATATTTAGAGAGAATCAATCAACGTCCGCTGAGAATTATTGCAAGTGCGGGTGATGCCGATTTTGATGATAAAGTTCAAGCTGCGATTCGTCAGAAGTTAGAAGCTGCGAGGGTAAGTAGAAGTCAGCAGTCTAATGTTGAGTTGGATGCGAATAAGTAGGGGTGATTTGTGGAAGATTTTAGAAAGATTATTTTTTATGTAAGGGATGGCGAATATAACTGCCACCTTTTTCTACTTGCGTAAAAATACGTAAATATAATTTTGTTTTAGTTTTAATCACTATAGAGAGTCAAGTTTGTTTCTAATAAAATATTGTCACTTTAATTTCATTTCCCTGCTATGATTTTTTCCCTAATGGGTACCCTACCGATATAAGCATAGTCTTCTAAGGGGTTTAACCTACTATGAGGTTAAAGCAGTGACAATAGATTTCGGTAGTGTCCAAAAATACAATGCGGAAAGGGGATTTGGGTTTGTTAAGCGTACCCTGCGCGACAAGCAATCGACACGAGAAATTTTCTTTCATATTAAGACAATTAAGCACGAATACCATGAACTAGCTCAAAAGCTAGACAGTGGTTCATATGATGATGTCAGTTTTTGGTATGAAGTTGAGAAAACTGGTAAGGGTGAACAGGTAAGTAAGCTGTGGTTAAGTGCAGAAGATATACCAAGTAAAGAATTAGATAGTCTGACAGCAAAGATTCAAGGATTATGGCACGATATAGACGCTCCTACTCCTCATTGGCTCAATCAAATAACGCTTTTATTAGTTGGGCAAATTTGTACAGATGATTTAATTCATGAACGGGAGAGATTACAACGTCAAAGAAAAGAAGCTGAGGAAGAAGAACGAAAGAAAAGAAAAGCTGAACGCTTAAAGCGCTTAGAAGCTATTCGAGAAAAGGAACGTTTAGAAGCTGAACGACGAAGAAAAAAGGAAGCTGAACGTCTAAAGTATTTAAAATATCTTCAAGAAAAAGAACGTTCAGAAGCAGAGCAACGGAGAAAACACGAAGCCGAACGTAAAGCGCAGATTCTAGCTGCTCAAGAAGCAGAACGCATTGCAGCAGAGCAACAGCGTCAAACCAGATTACAATTACGTGCATCCGAGATACAAAAAATATGCCAGATGTATGGAATTGAAGTATTGGTACACTTTACCCATATCGCTAATCTAAATAGTATTTTGCAGCATGGTTTATTAGGACGATCGCAACTTGAAAGTATGTCATGGGTAGAGGCACCTAAGTATAATGACATTCACCGTTTAGATGGACAGCGAGAAGCCATCTGCTTGAGCATCAGCTTTCCTAACTACAAAATGTTTTACAAGTATAGTTTTAATAATCGTTCGGATTGGGTTGTTTTGCTTCTCAAACCCTCCATTTTATGGGAACTAGATTGTAAATTTTATCAAGAGAATGCAGCTTCAAACAATGCCAAAGAAAATATTGCACAAAGAAGAACTCAAGCAAAGAAACAACCTGAAGCTTTAAAAAATATGTTCTCTAATTACGGTCGTATTAAACGTGAAACTTTAGATATCCCAAGTAATTTTACAACTCATCCTCAAGCTGAAGTGCTTGTTTTTAATCAAATTTCTACTCAGTATATTGATGTAGTTCATTTCCACAGTTTAGATGTTAGAAAACAATGGGCAAACCTAAATCCAGGGAATTATTCACAAACTTTTTATGCTGGATATCGTGATTATTTTTCCCCTAGACAAGATTGGCAAATGTGGTAAACCAGAATTATTCTTCTAATCGTAAGGTGAATTATGGCTAAACGACCTATTTTTATCCCGAATTTAAAAGGCTTTCCCTTTGTGAAAGAAAGTTTACTTGAATTTGAATGGCACCCTGGTTTTGCAAAAGTACAAGCCCAGAAATCAATAGCCTCTCTGCATCAGGCAGCCGCTGAAGCTAAAATAACCACAGTCTTAGAGATATCCTCTAAATCGAATCAGGAGGTAGGAGTTTCTTTAAGTGCCTTTAATCTAAAGATGATAAAAGATGAAACAAGTATTTCAGTTGAATGTGCATATCAAGGCAGTAAGATTTTCGCAAATGGCGGTCCTTTTCAGGATTTATATTCTGTCTCTAGCAAAGAAGCTAAAACTGATGAAAGGCTGCGTAATTCTGGTAATTTTGTAGGTTATGAATTTTTTGGAGAAAATTTTATTATTAATCCGGTCACAGCGTTTTATGATTGGCTATATTTAACTGCACTTTCACAAAATCCAAGTTTAGCTAATAAATTATTTGATTATAAGGGTTTTTCTGATATTGCATTTAATCCTAAAAAATCATTCAACTGTCAGGCAAGAGCAGCCGCTTTATTTGTTTCTCTATGCCACAATGATGAAATAGACCGTGTAGTCGAAGATAAAAATTACTATATTGATTTAATCACAAAAAATAATTCAAATAATATATCATCTATGGAAAATCAAAAAAAGAGTAATAAAAGTAAAGAGCAATATCTACAACCTGAGTTACCTTTCTAGGTTTTTATCTGTTGTCAGCATTACCATAAAGATTGATATTGTTCACTTCCAAAATGTTAGCTTTTTAAGCGCGATCGCCATAAAATCCCGTTTCCTTGGGTTAAAAAAGAACTTTACTTAACCGCATCAGCACATCGCAAGCTAGCATTAACAAATCACTCACAAGGGCGATCGCTTAAAAAATTTATGTATTCAAAACAGCGTGTTGTGCATAGCGACCCTGAAATATTAGGGGGAACGCCTGTATTTATTGGTACTCGCGTACCGATTAAAACCTTGCTCGATTATCTGGAAGCGGGTGACTCCTTGGATGAGTTTATTGACCATTTCCCTAGTGTCAGTCGGGAGCAGGCAATTGAAGCGTTGGAATTAGCTGTCGTAAATGCCGATCGCATATGCGAATCCTTCTTGATGAATGTGAATTAAAGCCCTTTTTTTTATTTCTTAAAAAACCTTAAATCAGATTACACGATTACAGCCAACTCCCAAATACATGACATCAAATAAAATTTTTATTATATTTAAATCTCTCATCTTATTAATGCTTGGAAGTTCAATTGTTTTCAATATTCTTCTCTACAATCAAGCTAAAAAATATTACCTCCAAGTTAATGAAACTCGTTTAGATCCTTTTGGCTTAAGTCACTATCCCGTAAATTTCAAGAAAGCTACCGATAAAAGTAAAATCCGTGTAGTTTTCTTTGGTGACTCCAGAGCAGATGGTTGGATATCACCTAATATAAATGGGTATGAATTTATCAATCGTGGAATTCATGCCCAAACTTCGGTGCAAACAGTTGAGCGGTTTAGATATCACGTTAATTCTTTACAACCTAATATAGTAATTATTCAAGTTGGTGTTAACGATTTGAAAACTATTGCATTGTTTCCAGAACGTAGAAATTCAATTATTACTAATTGTCGAGATAATATTAAGCGAATTGTAGACGAATCTAAGAATTTAGGTGCAGTAGTAATATTGACTACTATTTTTCCAGTAGGAGAAGCACCAATTCAGCGTAAGCCTTTTTGGTCGGATGATATAGCTAAAACAGTTGAAGAAGTGAATGCTTACATAGCTACATTAGCTGAAGATAAGGTGATTATATTTGATAGTTTTTCGATTCTTGCCAATACTCAAGGAATGATGTTGCAGAAATATGGTTCGGATGAACTGCATTTGAATAACCAAGGATATGAAATACTTAATAAAGAACTGGTAGGTTTACTCGATAAAATCAAAACATGACAGACGAGCAAATTATCAATTTTATTAGCGGTCATCTTGACTTAACTCAAGCGGAATTTGACATTGATAATATTTATTCGTAATTTAACCTAATGTAGAGAAGCGATATTATTACCTTGCGGTCACTCCGCGCTAACGCTTCTCTACAACTACCATAGAATATAAATAATTCTTGCGTTTGTTATTTGATGTCGGTCAAACTATCTCAGCCTATCAACTGTTATTACTACGCATTCTTCACGGTTTAACTGGCTTATTTACAATAGCAGCTATTATTTGCTTTTTGGACTTACGATATTTATGATGGACGTTGGCGGACTATTTAATTACCTGAATTTACATAAAAGGAATAATTGTCAAAATTTTAACTTGATTTTTTCCGATACGTGGTTTATACCTAAGAAAATCGCATACGCATATGTGAATTTTTGAATAAAATATATTTTTATTTTGGGGTAATCAATCATTAGTGATTGTAAAGTATGTGGGACTTATAGTAGGTTAAAAGTTAATAAAAGATGGGATCAAGCAAGTCCGTCCTGCTGAAAAAGGATCGCAAACCTGACATTTTACCGATCAAAAGTTGTCAAAACTTTAGAAAGCAGTTTTTTCATGGTGCTATATACATAAAATTTTTTTTCGCCCGTTGCCTATCTTTTGTGCAAATAGCAAATAGAGAATCATGGAAAATCCACCATTACTATTCGTCTCGGTGATTATTCCCGTTTTTAATGATGCTGCCCGTTTAAAATTATGTTTGGCAGCCTTGGAAACCCAGTCTTATCCTCAAAGCCATTATGAAGTCATCGTAGTGGATAACGGTTCTGACGATGACCAAGACATTGAGGGAGTTGTAGCTGAGTTTAAAGTGGCGATCGCCACTCAAGAACTTCTCCCAGGTTCCTATGCCGCTCGTAACAAAGGTATATCGCTAGCAAAGGGAGAGATAATTGCTTTCACGGATGCTGACTGCATTCCTGCTACTGATTGGATTGAAAAGGGAGTTCAACATTTACTTAAAACTTCTAATTGTGGCTTAGTTGCAGGAGAAATTAAAATTTTCTTTAAAAATCCCGATCGACTTACGCCTGTAGAACTTTTTGAAAAGGTTACTGCTTTTACGCAGAAAGAGTATCTCGAAAAGTACAAATATGGTGCAACAGCAAATTTATTTACCTTCAAAGCTGTAATTGAGCATATAGGTTGTTTCAATGCTACTTTGAAATCAAGTGGCGATTTGGAATGGGGGCAGCGAGTTGCTGCATCTAATTATCAGCTTCTTTATGCAGCAGATGCTTGTGTTGCTCATCCGGCAAGATATTCGTTTAAACAAATCTATAAAAGAACAATTAGAATTGTAGGTGGTAGTTATGACCTGCAATTGAATAAAAAATATTCATATTTACAACTAAATAAAGTACTCTTTAAATCACTCTTAGAAGATTTATTACCGCCGCTAAATTTTGTAATTCAAGTCTTTGGAGATTTACGATTAAATGGCTTCGGGGAAAAACTAAGAGTTTCTTTTGTGATGTTATTTATCAGGTATGTAAGCGCTTGGGAAAGAATACGATTAATGTTAGGCGGAGTTTCAATCAGAGAATAGTTGCCTATGATTTTAATAGATTAAAAAAACTACAGTTTACACACTTTACACTATCTTTTTTTAATGGGGGAAATCAACATTTGTTATGAATATTGCCTTTATAGTCGGTGATTTTCCAATTTTATCGGAGACGTTTATATTAAATCAAATTACAGGTCTGCTAGATAGAGGACATCAAGTTGATATTTATGCTGATAGACCGGGTAATTTAGAAAAGTTGCATGATGATGTATTAACATATAACCTACTCGAACGCACCTACTACTTACCTGAAATTCCTGAGAATTTTTTCTGGCGGGCAATTAAAGGCTGCGGTGTACTGGTTTCTAAGTTGATTCAAGCGCCTAAAGAAACCTTACAAGCGCTGAACTTTTTTAAACATGGGCAACAGGCAATATCACTTTGGCTGCTCTACACGTTGATTCCCAATCTTCAAAGAAACTATGATATTATTCATTGCCAGTTTGGAACTGTTGGTTTTAGAGGAATGGCATTCCGAAGTGTAAATTCTCCGAGTGCAAAATTAATTACTATTTTTAGGGGACATGATATCAGTAATTTTGTTCAAGAACACGGCGAAAATATTTATAAACCTTTGTTTGCAAGTGGAGATTATTTTCTGGCAAACTGTGAATTTTTCAAGCGCCGCGTGATTGAGTTGGGCTGCAATCCCAAACTAATTAGAGTTCATGGTTCGGGCTTAGATTACAGCCGTTTTCCATTTCAAACTCGTCAATATCCGAAAAATGGTTTAGTTCGGATTGCCACCACAGGACGTTTAGTTGAAAAGAAAGGTATTGAATATAGTATTCGGGCAGTAGCTCAAATATTAAAACAGCATTCCAATTTAAATTTAGAATACATCATCATCGGGGACGGACCGCTGCGATCGCAATTCGAGCAATTGATTGTTTCACTGAAGGCAGAGCAGTCGATTAAGCTGCTGGGGCAAAAGTCTCAGAGCGAAATTATTGACCTGTTAAAAACATCGCATCTATTTATTGCACCCAGCGTAACTGCTAGCGATGGCAATCAAGACGCTCCGATCAATGTACTCAAAGAAGCAATGGCTATGGGGCTACCCGTCATCAGTACGGTTCATGGAGGTATTCCAGAACTAGTTGAAGAAGGGGTATCCGGCTTCTTAGTCCCAGAAAGAGACGAGAAGGCGATCGCCGATAAATTGATTTACTCGATCGAGCATCCCGAAGGTTGGGCTGCAATGGGTGAAGCCGGACGTTCATTTGTAGAGCAGCATTACGATCTCAATTGCTTAAACGATCGCCTTGTTACTCTTTATGAATCGCTTCTTAAGTCTGAGGAGGCTCTTCACTCAGTTGCAGTACCCTTAAGTAAATAAGTTATTGTAAAAGGTTTTTTTATGACTATTAGCACCCAGGAAATTACTTATAAAAACCAGTCTTCAGAACAGCCGATGGTAACGATTGTGGTTGTTCCTCGCGAGCGATTTAGCTGTACGCGCCAATCTTTAGAAAGCATATTTGCTCATACAAGTTTGCCCTACAAGCTAATTTATGTTGATGGTAATTCTCCGGCATCCGTTCGACGCTACCTGAAAAAGCAAGCTGAGGCAAAAGGGTTTGAGCTAATACGAACCGATTATTACCTCTACCCCAACCAGGCTAGAAACTTGGGTTTATCTAAAGTAGACACCAAATATGTTGTCTTTGTAGATAATGATGTAATTGTTTCACCAAATTGGCTAACAGCTTTGGTGCAGTGTGCCGAGGAAACAGACGCAGCGGTGGTAGGTCCGTTGATGTGTCAGTATGAGCCGATTCATGAAAACGTCCATTTTGCAGGTGGAGAATCCCACATTTGGGTTGACAAAACCGGACGGCGGCGGCTAAGGGAGAAAATGTACGACCAAGGTAAAGGGGTTGGAGAAATTCGCGATGGACTCGATCGCACTCAAACAGAGCTAGCAGAATTTCACTGCGTGTTAGTGCGTCGGTCTATTTTTGAGCGGCTCGTTCAACTAGATGAAGCAATGCTCAATACTAAAGAGCATTTGGATTTTTGTATGAGCGTTCGTGAAATAAGCGGTACAGTTTATATTGAACCCGCCTCTATCGTCACTTATGTACCGGGACCTCCTTTGAAGTGGTTTGATTTGCATTACTATATGTTGCGCTGGAGCGATGCTTGGACGCTCGCAAGCTTGAAGCATTTACAAAAGAAATGGAATCTGGCTGAAGACGGCTACTTTCAAACCAAATACAAAAAGTTGGAAAAAGGATGGCGGCGAAAAGGAACGATTATCTATCCTTTTGTGCGGGCTTTAACCTTTGGTATCGGTAGCGGGAAGATAGAAAATCTTTTAGTCCAGCCCGAACGGTTACTTAATCGAACTTTAACCAACCGTCACGCCAAGCAACAAGAATTACGACGGCAACAATCTCCTACTTCTGTTTCTCCAGAGAAGATTGCAACCCCTGTTAATAGTTAGTAACAATTTACTTTTCTTTACCAGATATATGCAACAACAGCTTTTATTCTCAATTATTATCCCTACCTATAATCGCCCGAAGCAACTTGCGAGTTGTCTCGAATCTCTGAGTCAGCTTGACTATCCGCGCGATCGCTTTGAAGTTATTGCGATCGACGATGGTAGTGACAACCCATTAGACACGGTGGTAGCTCCCTTTGAGGACTCACTTAATTTAAAACTGATTCGACAGGAAAATGCGGGACCGGCAGCAGCACGCAACCATGCAGCCCAGCATGCTAAGGGCAAGTATCTTGCTTTCACCGATGATGATTGTAGACCGGCGACGAATTGGTTGCAAGCATTAGAAAACTGCTTCACGGCAACTCCCGATCGCATTGTAGGCGGTCAAACGGTGAATGCACTGCTTGATAACCCTTTCTCTACTACGAGTCAGAACATTATTAGCATGGGCTATGCACACTACAACGCTATTCCGGATCGAGCCCGCTTCTTTGCTTCCAACAACATGGTTATACCAGCTCAACCCTTCCGGGAACTTGGTGGCTTTAATGAAAGCTTCAAAACTTCAGAAGACCGGGAATTTTGCGATCGGTGGCTGCATCAGGGCTACGAGATGACCTATGCGCCTGAAGTTGTAATCTACCACGCTCATGCCATGACACTTCGCAGCTTCTGGAAGCAGCATTTTAGCTATGGTCGGGGAGCTTTCCGCTTTCATCAAGCAAGAGCCGAAAAAGGCTGGGGAAATTTTGAGATTGAAGGTAACTATTACCTCGAACTTCTCCGATATCCCTTTGTCAACGGTCAAGGAAAGCAAGGAATCACCTTAACTGGCGTTCTATTTGTATCCCAAGTGGCAAACGCAGCAGGTTTCTTTTGGGAAATGGCTCCATTTAACAAAAAATCAGGTTTAAATTCATCCGAACCCAAGCTGGAGGTATAAGCCATCGAAGACTCAGCCCGTGTTAATTTCTACTTAATAAATAGAAATAAAAAACTAACTAATATATGAGAAGCAAAGGATCGTTGATTGAGACAGTTCACACTCCTGAAAGCTTACTAAGACACCCCCGACAACTGCTACGGCAAATGTGGTATGACTTACTTGCCTCTCGTGAATTAGCATGGCGGTTAATGGTACGCGATATTAGTGCCCAGTACCGTCAGTCAGTCTTGGGAATTGTTTGGGCATTTATTCCTCCCATTGTCATGGCAGTTGGATTTACTTTGGCAAGTCAAGCAAACATAGTCAATGTGGGTAAAACCGATTTACCTTATCCTGCCTATGTAATGTTCAGTACTGCGTTGTGGCAAACCTTTGTTGAATCTTTGAACGGTCCAGTTGATGCAGTTATCAAGGCAAAGCCAATGCTTGCTCGCGTCAATTTCCCCCGCGAAGCAGTTATTTTAGCTAAAGTTGGAGAGGTTTTATTTAACTTTGCAATTAAATTACTTTTAATTGTCGGGCTATTTATTTGGTATCGCATTGGGGTAAGTTGGACGGTAATTATTGCTCCGGTTGCTCTAATTCATTTAATTATGCTGGGGACTTTTTTGGGAACATTACTGTCTCCTTTAGGAGTGCTTTACCAAGATGTATCAAAATCATTAACAATGGTGACAGGGTTTTGGTTGTTTCTCACCCCTGTTGTCTATTCGGTTCCTCCGAGCGGTTTATTTGGTTTTCTAATTAAACTTAATCCCGTTACTCCCTTGCTAGTGACGACGCGAGAGTTAGCAACAACCGGAATTATTTCCGAACCAGTAGGCTTTTGGGTGGTCAGTATTATAACTTGGGTTGGTTTGCTTTTTACCTGGATTGCTTTTCGGATTGCGCTTCCGTATGTTATTGAAAGAGTAAGTTCGTGATCGATGTAATTATAATTAATCGAGTTAGCAACTAAAAAATAATTCTACCTAATACAACACAATTAAAAGTATAAAAGATGGCTATAGCATTTTAGATTAAAGAACAACCCCCTAGCTTGAAAGCTGAGGATAATTTAAAATCTAAAATCCGCAAGCCTCTTTCAAGAAAAGAACAATCTATTTTCGTAAATATAAAATCTAAAATCTAAAATCTAAAATCGAATGACTATAGACGAAGCAGGGACAGCAGAAAATTTGTCAAATCAAGAAGTTTTGTCTTCCACTCTTAATTCAGATGTGTTGATTTCTGTCAATGGAGTGTCTAAAAAATTTTGTCGGGATTTAAAGCAGTCTTTGTTTTATGGTGTTGGTGATATCTTAACTGACTTAAGAGGTGGACAACGGCAGAGTCATGCTTTACGCAAAAAAGAATTTTGGGCATTAGAGGATGTCAGCTTTGAACTACGAGCCAAAGAAGCAGTGGGTTTAGTAGGAGCTAATGGTGCAGGGAAAAGTACTTTATTACGCATTCTGAGTGGTTTGATTAAACCCGATACTGGTTTGGTTAAAGTTCGAGGTCGAATTGCTCCTTTAATTGCGTTAGGAGCAGGCTTTAATCCAATTTTAACAGGACGAGAAAATATTTATGCCAATATGGCAATTTTAGGTTTATCAACCCAAGAAATTGAAAAAAGATTTGAAGAAGTAGTTGAGTTTGCAGAAATTCAAGATGCGATCGATGCTCCCGTTCAAACATACAGTTCTGGAATGGCTGCGCGATTGGGTTTTGCTTGTGCAATTCATGTCGAACCAGAGATTTTATTAATTGATGAAGTTTTAGCTGTTGGTGACGTAAAATTCAAAATGAAGTGTCATCATCGGCTGGCTAAATTAAAAGAAAATGGCACAGCATTTATTTTAGTTTCCCACAACCCATACACTGTTTTGAATGTTTGCGAACACTCTATTTATTTGCAAAAAGGCAAATTAATGATGGCGGGGGAAACAGAATCAATTATTCGTCAATATGAAAAGGATTTATCTTTACATGGAACTAGTCCCGTGCCTGGAATGATGACTTTACCAGAAAAACCAAGGCATGAAAGTTTAGGTTTAGATATTTTATCTCTTTTTTTTAGGGATGAACAACAAAATATAATTGAATATCCTTCTACTGGAGAACCAGCTTATTTTTGTGTCAAATGTAAAGCATATGAAGATATTAGTTCGGTTAATCTTGGTTTTCTAGTAACATCTTTATCGGGAGAAAGTAATCGCATTCTCAACCTTACTTCTGTTAATGATAATGCCAGTTTGAATGTGCCTTGTGGAGAGTCAGAACTACAAATGTATATGCCTTACTGCTGTCTAATTCAAGGTGTTTACAGCGCCAAAATATATGTTAAGCAGGGAGTACGTTCCTTTGATGTTGTCCGCTCTTTTAGATTTCGTGTAGACTCCAAAACAAATAACAGTCGTTGCATATTCTATCAACCTCGAAGCTGGAGAATAGCAGACTAGTAAAAAGTAAGCTGTTGCGTATTTATGTAGACAAGAAGCGGACAAGATGTCCGCACTACAATAATTTCAAAATTTTGTTTTATACAATTTAACTGCACATCAGCTTAGTTTAAGAAAAATTTCTAATTCTAATCATTTTACGGAAGACTCTTAATGTTATTAAATCTTTTGCTTAAGAAGCGTAAAAAACTTCCCTGGCCAATTCAATCGAGTTTAGCTCATTTAGCAACTATAGGAATAAGCAATAAATATGCCGATTTATTTGCAGAAATAGAAACCTACTGTACATTTATCGGCTATTCTCGAAGCGGACATAGTGTAGTTGCGGCTTTACTTGATGCACATCCTAATATTGTCATGTCTCACGAACTGCGTGACATAAAATATGTTAATGCTGGCTTTGGGCGAGATGCACTATATTATCTCCTGTTTCAAATGACTCGAATTAGAGGACATTCTTGGAAGCGTGGGGGCGGATATACCTATGATGTACCGGATCAATGGCAAGGTTCTTTCGAGAAGATTCGGGTTATTGGAGATAAACATGGTGAGTATACGGTAACTACTCTTGCTTCCAACCCAGAGTTACTTGAGAAACTTCGAGATGTGGTAAAAGTACCAGTACGATTTATTCACGTTGTTCGCAATCCGTTTGATAACATCGCGACGATGGCTAAACGGAAAGCAAAGCCTGATTCGTCAGATATTCAAGCAACTATTGAGGCAACTATAGATCGCTATTTCAATGTTTGTGAATCAGTTATTAAGGTCAAGGAAATGGCTGATTCAGTAAATGTATTCGAGCTTCGTCAGGAGGATTTTATCAGAGATCCAAAAACGCAACTTAGTAAATTGTGTCTATGGTTGGGAGTAGAGCCATCATCAAAATATTTGGATGATTGTGCAAGCGTCGTGTTTGAATCACCAAATAAAAGCCGACATAAAGTAGAGTGGAATGACGCTTTAAAACAGCAAGTTCAAGACAAAATCAATTTATATCCTTTCCTTGAAGGGTATACCTTTGAAAGTTAGCAATATTTTTTCAGTTTTGATTATTGTTATTGCTAATCTACTATTAGTATTATGTTGTTAAAATATTGTTAAAATCAATTTTCTTCACGAATTAATCAACTTTCCGACACTGCGTCTTGCTATTTTAAAATTCTTAGAAAGAACATTTTTATAGTCAGAATGCAGGAGTAAACAAAACTGCGTAAATCCATAGTTAAATTGAGGTAAAGATGACTATCTACAATACTTTACGTTCCTACTGGTGGGATGCTGCTTTATTAGTACGCCATCTTCAGCGGAAAAAACCAGTCAAGCGTCTTTGGTGGCAATTTCTTGAAAATTGGGAGTCTGCAACACCGGCGCTTTATAACAGCCTACAGAAAGCTTATCGGCGGGGGCGACCGCTGCCAACTGTCGCAGAAGAGGAAACAATAGACCCGGAAATGTATGGCACGGTAGCCACTGTAGAAGGCATCCGGATGCGTATCGACCCCAGAATGTCAGCATATCAAGTAAACAAGCTTCTTTGCGGTCGGCATACACGACACGAGCGTCAGTTGATGATCCATCGGCTTGAACCTGACGATATCGTCATGGAACTTGGCGGTGGTATTGGAATGTTGGCGATCGCCTGCGCCCAAAAAATTGGCGGCGATCGCGTCCATTCTTACGAAGCAAATCCCACGATGGAATCTTTAATCCACGATAACTACGCTCTCAACGAGGTGAATCCACAGATAAAAATGTGTATGCTCGATAGAAACTCTGGCAGCCGCACGTTTTATGCTTCGGAACACTTTGCTCGTTCGTCAACATACAAACTTGAGGCTCAAGGAGAAACTACTGCTTACGAGATACCCGTCGAGTCTCTTAATGATGAAATTCACCGCATTCAACCGACGGTATTAATAATGGATGTGCAAGGCAGCGAAGGCGAGCTTCTAAGCTTTGCGGATCTTTCTAGCGTTAGTAAGCTTCTTGTAGAGGTGCATTCAAATATACTGGGGATTACCCGCGTCAACGAACTGCGCCGAAATTTGCGAAAACAGGGCTTTGTAGAAACCGAACGTGCCGGTCAAAGTTTTTTCTACGTCCGCTAGTTAAAAGCTATCCCGAACGTAGAAAACTTAGATAAAAGCGATAATATCTAACTTTTTAATGTTGCGGCTTGCCAAAATATAGATTCACTATTTCACTTAATAGCTAAGAATATAGAGATGTTGCATTGCAATGTCTCTATAACTTTTTTTTAATCATTGTGGTGTGTTGCGACAAGGGACAATACATTAATAGCTAATAATTAGCTAATTATTAATAAATCATTCTTGATGAGCTAATTCTATGTCGGCGAAATTTTCTCAACCTTATCAACCGTTATTGCTACGTATTCTTCACGGTTTAACTGGCTTATTTACGATCGCAGCTATTATTACTGCTTTTTGGACTTACGATGTTTTCGATGGACGTTGGGGGACAATATCATTACCTAAATTTACAGAAATTGAAGGTATTCATGGAACGTTTGGGGTATGCACATTTCTCATATTTCCTCTATTTGCTATTTATGCTTTTCGTCGAGGTCAAAGAAGATTAATTCAGCCGGATTCTTTGGATAAACTAACCAAATTTGGACAACCAATCTGGTGGTATACTCTGCATCGTTTAGTTAATACTTTGAGTATTTTGGCAGTAACTTTTGCTGTTTCTTCCGGCAGAATGATGGACGAAAAGTGGCTACCTCAAGGAGAGTTGAATCATCGTTGGTACTATGCTCATCTTGTTTCTTGGCTTGTTTTAGTAACTTGTATCGCGCTTCATTTGTTGATGAGTATTAAGGTTGGAGGTGTACCGTTAATTTTATCAATGTTTAATTGGCGATTTCGTAGTAAGGATAGTCCTGCTTTGTGGCGCAAACATCTTTCTAATTGGCGTTCTAATTTTAATGTCGCGATGGTTAAGCAATGGCTATCATCTATGACGTTACTTGAAATTATCGAAATTTTCGTATTTATTACTATAGTATTATCTGTGGTAGTTTCGCTAATTAAAGAAATCGGTTAATTTATTGTGTAATTAATTGTTTAATTAAATTATATGTTTTACTGTTTCTCTATTAACTTTTAAATAATTACTTCAATAAATGAATCAGTATTTTGCAACGGTTGCCCGTGGATTGGAAGAATTAGCTGCTAAGGAATTAGAACAATTGGGTGCAAGTTCGGTGGAGCCTGGGTTTTGCGGTGTTGAATTTAGTGGCGATCGCACTCTACTTTATCGGGTGAATCTCTGGGCTAGGCTACCTTTCCGCATTTTATTTAAGGTGCATTCTTTTCCTTGCAAAACTCCAAAAGACCTTTATAACGGTATTCAAACCATTGAATGGCAAGATTATCTCACACCGGAAGATACTTTAGCGGTAAATGCTACTGGTAAAAACGAGGAACTCAACCACACTCACTTTACAGCGCTGACTGTCAAAAACGCGATCGTTGATCGACAGCAGGAAGTTTTTGGGGAACGTTCTAATGTTGAGCTTTACAATCCAGATTTACGGGTTAACGTACATATCCGCAATGATGTTTGTACTGTTAGTCTTGATAGTTCCGGTAGTAGTTTACATCGCCGGGGTTATCGCCCTGCTGTTGGAGCGGCACCCCTCAAGGAATCTCTAGCGGCTGCTTTGATTCAACTTTCTGGCTGGCAACCGGAACAGATGTTCTACGATCCGCTTTGTGGCTCAGGTACTTTACCGATAGAAGCCTGTTTAAAGTCGCTAAATATTGCACCAGGTTTATTTCGGGAATCTTTTGGTTTTGAAACTTGGCGAGATTTTGATTTGTCGCTTTTGGAAAAGTTAATCGCAGAAGCACAAGCCAGTCAGTTAGATACGCTGCCTGCATCGATTTGGGGAAGCGATAATAATGAAGATGTCATCGAGCAAGCAAACACAAATGCGACAAACAGCGGTGTTGAGAATCATATTTATTTTTCTCAGATGGAGCTTGCCGATGTTGCAGCACCCGCAGACAGTGGGGTTTTATTTTGCAATCCACCTTATGGAGAACGTTTGGGAAGAAATAGCGATTTAGGAGCATTTTATAAGCTTTTGGGCGATGTGATGAAGCAGCGTTTTAAAGGTTGGACTGCATTTGTGTTGAGTGGAAATAAAGAATTAGCTAAATATATTGGTTTGAAATCATCGCAGAGGATAGCGGTATATAACGGCACTTTGCCCTGTCAGTTGATGAAATATGAATTGTATTAGGGATGCTTCTTTAACTAGTTTTTTTCTCCTAAAATATTATCGAGAAAAAAACCACAGAGACACAGAGAACGCAGAGGAAGAATGGAAAGAGGGATAGTAATTTTATGATGGGATAGGAGTGATTATATTTAAAATTTTATGAGCAAATACTTGATAAAAGACAGTAACTAATATGACTATAAATTGATTTTAAGTAATCAGTCCATTTCAATGGACTTTTGCTATTAGCTGGGGGTTTGCAACCCCCAGTGGATATGAAAACAATCGAATAATTACGATATAAATTACCGTATTAAACCCGCAAAAGGACAGCGACTAACTTGTGAATTTGCGGTTGCTGGTTTCAATTTTGGTTGCAAAAGCTGTTTGATAAAACCCCAAAATTTCTGCTGTAAGGATGGTGGTGTTTGTGTTGCTCCTGCTGATTTTTTACCACCAGATGTAAGCTTGTCTAAAAATTTATTATTGTCGTAAAAATGTTCCAATGACAATATTTTTAAATCATCACTCACTTTAACAATACTCATTCCAATTACTTCAATTGTTTCACCAGTGGGAAGATAATCTTTATAAGCTCCTCGAAAATGTCCCCAATGTCTCCATTTAAAAGCAATGGTTGGTGGTGCAGAATATACTTCTATAACTTCCCATAAAAAGCCTTCGGGGAATGCAGAGTGAAAAAGATGAGTAGAAGTTTCAAAATCTTCTTCTGATGCTTTGTAATGTTCGGTGTTACCAATTAATAGCTTATAAGTACCGGATTCTAATAAGTCTTCTAATTTATAGTTAGTTCCACCGTTAGTACTCATGCGAAACTTATCTTGAACGACGGATATCCACTGCTGAGGATTAGTTTTGAAATTGGCTTCAACATCGAATGTTCTGACTAAGTTTTGTACGAGTGCTTCTAAGGAATTTCCGGGGTGATTTTGCGTACTTTCTTTGGCTAGGTTCTCGTTAGAGTAAGTATAATCTGGTTGTTTACCATAACGCCACTGTACGTTTTTGTCAGACTTTAATACGGTGTCGCGATTTTGTACCCAAAGTGGTAGTTTTTCGGTGTTGATAGGATTCATAATTACCTCTTACAAGCTATAAATAAATACCGAACAATTACAAATTGGCAAATAAATAGTATATTTTGCAGCAGTTGATACAGCGCTTTAATTATTTGGGAATAATCTAATTAATAGCTGCGAACTGTGGTTTATTTGTAATTTCATCTATAAGCATTATGTCATTTCTTAATTTTCAGCACCAGGGAAGTTCGGGAAGTTAAGGAAATAAGTCCGCCGGGGGTTGAAAACCCCCGTCTAATAGCTAAAGTCGCTCTTTTGACGACTAACCAATCATCCATTCAATTAAGTATGTTTGGTATTGTTCTAGTCCTATTTATAGGACTTTTGCTATTAGACAGGGACTTGCAGTCCCTGGCTAAATTAGGCTTAACAAAATCCATAACTTCCAGATAAAATATAATTATGAACGGACAAAAAAGGGGTAGAGGAGTTGTTTTAACGAGTCAAGGATGGGAGAAATTACAAAAAGCTTTGCAAGAATGGCAAAATAAAATTAATTCTGATAAACCATTAACGATTGAGGCTTTAATTGAAATTACTCAACTAGATCCAGCTACGATTTCTAAGGTTTTACGTCGAGAGGTTGGTGTTGATAGACGTACTTTAGAAAGATTTTTTCGTAATTTGAATTTAGAGTTGGATAAAAGTGATTATACAAAGTTTAATTTAAGAAATAATCATAAACAACATAAGCATTTTTGTAGTGAAGCACCGGATGTTTCTATTTTTTACGGACGTACTGAAGAATTAAATATACTAGAAAAGTGGATTAGAACTGATTGCTGTCGTTTAATTACATTAGTCGGTATTGGTGGTATTGGGAAAACAAGTTTATCAGCTAAATTAATTCAAAATCTTAGAGATAATTTTGATTTTACAATTTGGTTTTCTTTGCGAAATGCTCCACCACCGTTAGAAATTATTACTAATTTATTACAAGTTTTATCGAATGGGGAAGAAATTGATTTAACTAAAAATATTACTGTTTTAATAAATCAACTACTATCCTATTTAAAAAATCAACGCTGCTTAGTAGTTTTCGATAATGTTGATGCTGTTTTCTCTGATAGTAATTATGCAGGGAATTATTTATCAGGTTATGAAGGATATGAGGAAATTTTTCAAAAATTAGGAGAAACACAACATCAAAGTTGCTTGTTGATTACTTCTAGGGAAAAACCAAAAGAAATTGCTGCTATTGAAGGGAAGGAATTACCAGTTCGTTGTTTACAAGTTGGTGGTTTGGGTATTCCGGAAGTCAAGGAAATTTTTAAAGCAAAGGGAATTACTGATGCTATAGATTTAAACTGGGAACAGTTAACTATTAACTATGGTGCAAATCCTTTATATCTTAAAATCATTGCTACTACAGTTTTAGATTTATTTGATGGAAATATTTATAATTTTATCGCTCAAGGGAGTACGGTATTCGGTGATGTTCGCAATCTGATAAAACAGCAATTTAATCGTTTATCGGAATTAGAAAAATCTTTATTATATCGGTTAGCAATTCATCAAGGTGCTGTGGATTTAAAAGAATTGCAAGATTTTAGTCAAAATCAATATTCTAACTTACTAGAAATACTAGAATCATTAAATCGTCGTTCTTTGATTGAGCAAAACAACTCTAAATTTTCGCTTCAACCTGTAGTCATGGAATATGTGACTATAAATTTCATCGATAGAATATATCAAGAAATTATTTCTGGGGATATTTCATTATTTAAAAGCCATGCTTTATTAAAAGCTAGTTCACCGGATTATATTCAAGATATACAAAAACGTTTAATTATCAAACCAATTATTGAACGTTTAAAAATGTTTTTGGGAAACAACAATCAAATTGAAGCTCATTTAACAAATATTTTAGATGATTTTCGAGGTAAATCGCAGTATTTTACAGGTTATGTTGTAGGAAATATAATCAATTTACTATCTCAAGTAACGGAAACAATTAGTCATAAAGATTTTTCTAATCTGAATATTCAACAAGCTAATTTACAAGGAATCAATTTAAGTAATATTGATTTTAGTCATAGTAATTTTATAAAATCAACTTTTACCAATAGCTTTGGAATTATTTTTAGTCTTGCTTTTAATAATAATGGAGAATTTTTAGTTACAGGAAGTATTGATGGTGAGGTTTGTTTGTGGAAATGGCAAGAAAATCAAAACATTTTTCAACATCAAGCACATAAAACTATAGTTGAGTCGGTTGCTTTTAGTTCCGATAATTCAAAAATAGCTAGTTCGAGTCGAGATAGAACGGTGAAAATATGGGATGCTTCTACTGGACAATGTATTTTAACGTTAAATTCACCGAATCAAGGTGTAGTTAAAAATCTTGTTTTTAATTTAGATGGAAATAAGTTATTTGGTTACTCGAACAAACAAATATTAATTTGGGATTTGGAGACGGGTAACTATCGTATATTAATCGAATCCCAAAGTCGTATTTGCTCTCTAATTTCATCTCAAGCTGATATTTTGACCTTTGGTTGTGAAGATGGTGTGGTTTATATCTGGGATTTAAATAATTATGAATTTATAAATCAGTTTTCAACTAGTAGCGATGTTGTTTTATCGGTTAGAGTTACTGATGATAATCAAATTATAGCTTGCGGTATTAAAGATAAGATTGTGAAAATTTGGAATTTAGATAATTCTGAATCCATACAAATACAATCTCAAAGTTATAATATCTCCTTGATTGATATTAATCGTAACGGACAATATATAGCGACTGGTAGCGGAGAAAAAATAATTAAAGTTTGGGATATTGATACAGGTTTATATTTACAAAGTTTGTCGGGACATCTTTCAGAAATTAACGCTATAACTTTCAGCAATACAAATCAAATATTAGCAACTGCTAGTGTTGATAGAACGGTAAAGATTTGGGATATCACTACAGGAAAATGTCTAAAAACTTTACAAGGACGTGCAGACTTTGTTCATTCTGTGATACTTAGCAGCGATAATCAGATAATTGTTAGCGGTAGTCAACATTCAATTAAATTTTGGAATATTGATTCTCACAAATGTGTATCAACTCTTTTTCAAACTAAAGACTGGATTTCTTCAGTAATTGTTAGTTCCGATGAGAAAACAATAGCTTGTGCAAATATTGGTAATGATAATAATGTTATCCGAATTTGGCAGGTAGAATCTTTAAATAAAAGCCATCAAATACCAAGTAAAATCCTTACAGGACATGATGATAACATTTGGGCGATCGCCTTTAATCCAGATGGTACAAAAATAGTTAGTGGTAGCAGCGATAGAACTGTAAAAATTTGGAATTCTCAAACAGGACAGTGTTTAAAAACCTTCTTCGGTCATAATCGTCCGATACTTTCAGTTGCATTTAGCCCGGATGGAAATACAATTGCTAGTTGTGGTGGTCATTCGACTATTAAACTTTGGAATATTGAAACAGGAGAATGCGATCGAACAATCCAAGAAAAAGCTTCTTATACTATTAAATTTAATTGCAACGGTTTAATTTTAGCTAGCGGACATACTAGCGGTATTGTCAAACTTTGGGATACAAATAATGGTCAATGCATACAGACTTTAGGAAGCTTTGGAAAACCAATTGTTTCGATAGCTTTTAGTCATGATGGGAATATCGCTTATGGAAGTTACGACGGCACTGTAACTGTATGGGATATCAACAATAATAAATCTATTGCCATATTACAGCAAAACTTTTCTTCACCTTGGAGTCTCGCTTTTAGTAAAGATTCAAATTTATTAGCTGTAGGTAGAGATAGCGAAGTTGTTCAAATTTGGGATATTAAAACGGGCAAGATAGTTGCATTTTTGAAAGGCGATCGCCATGTCGAAAAAGTTAATATCGCAGGAGTTACGGGTTTGAACGCTTCAACTATTGCAAGTTTAAAGGAATTAGGAGCTTATAATTAACTGTTTTTTTTTCTAAACGTTAAGATCCCCCCAACCCCCCTTATTGAAGGGGGGCTTTTTGCTGTAAGTTCTAATAAAAAAATTAAATTAATTCCTTACTTTTCTCTCGTGGATATTCTTTCATCAATTCCCTTACCTGCTCTGCATGATAAGAGCTTCTTGTTAAAGGAGAAGAAACAACTTGTAAAAAACCGATTTCTTCACCGTATTTTTTCCATGCTGCAAACTGTTCGGGATGAATAAAATCACCAACTTTTAAATGCTTTTGAGTAGGTTGTAAATATTGTCCAATAGTTAAAATATCGCAATCAACAGCGCGTAAATCTCGCATTACCTGACGAATTTCTGCATCGGTTTCGCCAAGACCTACCATAATACCGGATTTAGTATAAACCCAAGGTGCAATTTGACGCGAAATTCTCAATAATTCCAAAGTTCTTTGATAGTCACCTTGGGGACGAGTACGACGATATAACCGGGGAACCGTTTCTGTATTGTGATTAAGGACTTCCGGTTGTGCTTTTAAAATAATTTCCAAAGCTTCCCAATTTCCACACAAATCGGGAATTAAAACTTCAATAGTTGTCTTCGGTGAAATAGTGCGAACTTCTTCAATACAGCGAACAAACTGCGAAGCACCCTCATCAGGTAAATCATCGCGGTTTACAGAAGTAATCACCACATGATTGAGCTTCATCCGACGTACAGCTTCCGCTAAACGTGTGGGTTCCGTTGGATCTAAAGCTTGGGGTTTTTTCTCAAAATCAATATCGCAGTAAGGACAAGCACGAGTACAGGCTGGTCCCATAATCAAAAACGTAGCGGTACCTGAAAGGAAACACTCGCCAATATTAGGACAAGATGCTTCCTCACAAACAGTATTCAGGGATAAATCCCGTAAAGTTTCCTTAACAGCACCAACACGTTCCCATTGAGGAGCTTTAACCCGCAACCAGTCTGGTTTTACAGTCACAATCCTACCACTTGTTGATATACAGGATTTATGGTAACGCAAATTCAGTGAGCAGTGAGCAGTGAGCAGTGAGCAGTAACCAGTTAACAGTTTACATCTCCCCATCTCCTCATCTCCTCATCCCCTTGTCTCCCCATCCTTCCATTAAATTTCTGTGATATAATAACCGACATACAGCCGGGATGTGGCGCAGCTTGGTAGCGCACTTCGTTCGGGACGAAGGGGCCGCTGGTTCGAATCCAGTCATCCCGATTTTTTTGTGTCGAATAATAGATTAATGTTGTCTTAACGAATTAACGTCGTTATTTTTTAGGCTACCACAGATTGACGGAGCAGCAGTTCTCCCGCAGGGCGATTGCATGGACGGTGCTGAGTGCAGCATAGCTGCACCATTACCTTTTAAATTTAGATGCGTTTGCCCTGCCAACTGGTAACAAACATCCATTAACTCTTGTGCAGCACCTTGAGAAGAAAAGCGATCGCCCTACATATTCACTAGATAACAAGCCACGTTCTATTGCTTTTTCTGGATTGTCTAAGCATTCTTTCATACATTTGGCTAATCCTTCAGCATCTTCATTCTCGAAAAACAAATTCTGAGGTCCAGCTATTTCTGGTAATCCTCCCATTTTAGAAACAATTGAGCAAGTTTGGACGCTGGATGCTTCTAGAACAACATAACCTGCTGGTTCTTGCCAACGAGAAGGAACAGCTAAAGCTAAAGCATCTTCAATTATGGAGGTGACTTCTGTGTTGGGAATTTTGCCTAAAAAGTTGACGCTATTAAGAATATCTAATTCAGATGCTAATGCTTTGAGTTTTTTCGCTTGTATCCCATCTCCAACAATCGTAACTTGAAATTCATATTTTTGAGTTTGCAGAATCTTGATTGCTCTTAATAATATATCAACTCCTTTATCACGATCTAACCTACCAACAAAAACAAACTTATATGGCTTGGACAATTTATCCAGAGCTTTAAATCTCTTTTTATGCTTAGGTTCAATCGGATAATATAAAGTATGTACTTGCCAAGGGAAAGCACAAGAATTACCTAAAAAATCACTACAAGCAGCATGATAATCTGCAAAGAAGGCTGTAGAAATGCGAGCGGCAAGTTTTGCCCATTTAACAATAGTATGTAATTTCCATTTTAAAGGATAAGTCGCTTTGGGTAAGGTCCTTTTCAATTCTGCTTTTATTCTTTGAATAAATGTCATCTCCTCGTAGTTAGTATGAGTAGATTGATAAAAAAGGTAATGATACTTAATAATGATTTTTTTGCCTAAAGCCTTACATAAAATTGCAAACAACAAATCATTGGAGTTCATATGGACTATATCTGCCCAGGAAATTAGGCTAAGCCATTTTTGTAAGTTATCTTCTCTGCTAGAAATAGTTTTTATTTCTGTGCCCGTGGCTTCAAGCCCTGGAATAATAGAGTTAATATAAGTTAAAACGCCACTAATTTCGTTTGCGTAATGACGGTGCTGGATTAATATTTTCATTGGTAATTAGTAGTTTTTACGATCAAATCTTTGTTCTGAGTTAGGAGGTAAAATCATTGAAATATAAAATTTAGCGTTTAATTCTATATTTGAATCAGAAATAACCCTGCTAACTAACTTTTCAGGTAACTTCCCATACATTAGTTGAGGTGTATATTGCACTTGATAGAGAATTGCTATATTTTATAAAACAAATTATTTATTTATCCTATTCATAATTAAAAATAATTGTCACTAGCAAAAATACTGAAAATGAAATTTTCACTTGTTGAATCAAAGAAAATGAAAACAAGAGAATTATTTTACTTTTAAATATTTTAGCCTGTGGTGTAACTCAGGGTTACGTAACAAAAATAGAAGATAATTAAACAAACACAAAATTCATGGTTACTATTATTGCTGCGGTGATATCAACTGCAATTGTTATGATTATAAATAGACTTGACAGATTGCGTTAAGAGGATTTAAATGTCTAATTTAATACTTCATAAGAAATATATTCAAAGAAATTGGTCAATTTAAACCCTGGGGAAGGAGGATGAATTACATTTAGATTCAATTGACTTAACTCTAATGATGTCTTAAATTTACGAAGATGTAGTTAAAGTATAAATATATATAAATAATAGGATAAATTATTATGACTGCTTTAACTTTACAAATACCTCCCGAACTCAAATTTACAGATGATGAATTTGAGCAAATTGTCGCTTTTAATCAAGAATTACGCTTGGAATTGACTGCTCAAGGGGAATTAATTATTATGTCACCTACCGGAGGAGAAACGGGAAATCTTAATTTTGATTTAACTGGTCAAATATGGTTTTGGAATCGTAAAAATAATTTAGGAAAAGCTTTTGATTCGTCTACGGGTTTTAAACTTCCTAACGGTGCGACTCGTTCCCCCGATGCTTCTTGGATTCTATTAGAAAGATGGGAAGAATTAACACCACAGCAAAGAAAGAAATATTTACCTTTGTGTCCGGATTTTGCTGTGGAATTAGTATCGGAAAGTGATGATGTAGAAGATACTAGAAAAAAGATGCGGGAATATATCGCGAATGGTTTAAGGTTGGGTTGGTTGATTAATCCCAAAGATAAGCAGGTGGAAATTTATCGTATTGGTAAGGAAGTTGAAGTTTTAAAATCTCCTAACTGTTTATCTGGAGAAGATGTGCTGGAGGGGTTTAGTTTGGATTTGCAGGTAATTTTTGGATAAAAAGCATTTATGAAAATTATAAATATCGGATGGTGCGTGACGCTAGGAATATTATCAGTATGTATGTTAACTTTAAAAGCGTCACACACCCTACAATTTTCCTTTGCTTACCTCCACATTTTATAATTAAAAAAGATGGCAAAAAAATGTTTGAGAAACAACCAAAAGAGATACAAGATAGAGTTAAAACATTAGCAAATCAATCCTTGAGATAATCAAACCCAAGTGGATGGTTTGAAATTCTTTATAGTTCTGATAAATCATAATTATTCGACTGCGTTCATACCCACCAGGGGTTGCAAACCCCTGGCTAATAGCGAAAGTCCTATAAATAGGACTAAAAAACAATCGGTTTAGTCACGATAATAATAGGTACTTTTTTATTTACTACTTACGCAGATGGCACATATTTTCTTGTAGGGTGTGTGACGCTTTAAAAATTTTCTACATGGTTAGAAATCTTCTAGCGTCACGCACCATCTGGCTCGTTATGACTATTACTCCACTAATGTAAGTCTTATAATTCATGCTTTAACCGCAATATGCTTTCATATTAGTTAATAAAATTAAGTGTTATAAATTTTCTCATTATTCTGAAAATACTATTAATTTGATACCTGTGTATAAAAAATTATGGGATTATCTAAAAGTAAATATGTATACAAATTCCCATGTCCGAACAAAACCTTATTGGACTCACAGAGTTAATCGAGCAGGTTAAACAAGAACTGCTAACAACTTCACCAGAAAACGAAAACGATATTCCTTTACTCAGCGTCGATTCTGTAGAGCTAGAGTTACAAGTGACGGTGAAGAATGAAGGAAAGGCAGGAATCAAAGTTGGGTGTAAGTCATCCACAAACAATGACAGTACGGGGAAATTATGCAGCTTGCCTGAAATATATGACAATCCAAAATCGGAAATCTAAAATCTAAAATCGAATGACGGTTATACAAATCGCTTTCTATTTGATGAACTAAAACATTACGACTCCAACCATTTTCGATTGTTTTTTGTACGTACAAAAGTCGAACTGAAGTTTCTTTGACGCTATCTAAAATACGCAGATTATGTCCCCAAGGAATTTGTGCAACAAGCTGTTGCACTATTTGCTCATCGGGATAAGTTTCTGCAAAAGTCCTCATATATTTAAGATTACGTTCGGAAAAACCTTTCATATCTGGGAACGCATTTTTTAAATCCTTCGCAAGCTTAGTAACTACCTTTGCACCCCATCCCTGTTTTTGCGATCGCGTTAATATTTCATATCCAATTTGCCAGTATAGTAGTATCAGTTCGCGGTTAACTGATAACGATGCTTTTACTTGTGCAGTACGAATACGTTGTTTTACTTGCTGTAAAAAATCATCGTAGCCGTCTGCTAATAATTTATCCGTCATCTCAAATCTGTTTGAATCGGAATAATATATTTAAAAGCAAAGGAGTGCAAAGTTCTCCTGTAAAACTAATCATACCTTTTTACCTCTTGCCTCTGCGCTCTTAGTGTCTAGTAAGGTTTTTATACATTCATCGTTCAAGTATCGTCACAGTTACTCATTGGTGCGTGACGACATAATTAATATACTGCTTAAAAACCATAATTTATCGCAGTCGTCACAGCACCCTACAGGAAAATCATATAATTTCACATCTTTGTAACCCACGCAGGTGGGTTTCGCCTGTGTAGCAGCGGTTTCAACCGCCGGATTGGGTAAAATATAAAATATTCTATAAACACATCATTATTTATAAACCAACACCGGAACTCTTTTAAAAGCCGGAGTACCACTACGCTCTTCAACTTCGGCTTTAAAAATTACATTCACTTCCGGATAAAACATCACTCCCGCACCTTCCCGCACTTCTCCAAAAATTATTTCTACATTCTCTAATTCCCCTACATTCCCTTTTACCGTCACCCGTTGATGCTCTCTAAAACCTGCTTTTTCAACATCATTTTTATTCATCAAAATACAGTTACGATGTGGTATTCCGCGATATTTATCTTCAGTTTGATAAACTACTGTATTATGTTGAGCGTAACTACGTCCGGTCATTAATGCGACAACTATTCCTTGCGTACCGTCGGCAACTTCAAAATCTTTTATCTCCGGAAGTTTCAACTTTGGTAAAGGTGTAACGAACATTTTGGCTTTACCGGAAGCTGTGGGAAATTGAGGACTTTTTAAAATCCTGCCGCTAATAGTAAATTCTGCTTCTGTTTCATCAATCTCTCCTATTTTTTCGTATCCCGGAATTGTTTGAGCTATCAATTGTCTAACGTATTTGGTATCCTGCAATTTACGCCAGTTGACGGGATACTCTCCATGTATGCGATCGGCTAATTCGGTTAAAAAGTCTACTTCTGCAATCAAATCGCCTTTTTTGAGATGGGTTTCTCCTTCGTCGTTGAGTCGAACAAAGTTATTACCGGATTCCACTGTAGTTTTATGAGGATTTTCAAAGCGGTTAAATACGGGAATAATAATTGTGTTTTGATTTGCTAATCCGTGAAAATGTCCGAGATTTGGTTTTGTTGCAAGATAAATAATCGTTTCAATTTTATTTAATGCTCTTTTTACCTTCCCAGAATCCGGGTTAGCAGCATATAAATTACCACCAACGCAAATTAATGTATCAACTTTACCAGCATCAGCAGCTTCGATTAAAGCGTGGGTATCGTATCCTTTAACTTTAGAAAGCGATCGCCCTAATAATTTCTCTAATGCTTGTTGAATTTCTTTTTTAAGTCTTACCGTGACACCCATTGAACCAAAGCCTTGAACGTTGGAATGTCCCCTTACTGGCATGACTCCGGTTCCCATTCTACCGATGTTACCAGTCATTAAGGCGGTGTTAACGATACTATAAACGTTATCAACACCATTTTTCTGTTGGGTAATTCCCATAGCCCAAGCAAATACAACTTTTTGAGAATTAGTAATTATATTTGCAGCAGTTTCAATTTCTGTTTGAGATACACCGCAAGTTGAAGTAATTGTTTCCCAAGATGTATTTTTAAGGTGACTAATTACCTCTTGATAATTTTCTGTATGAGCTTGTAAAAACTCATTTTTAATCTTACCTTTTTCCCACAAAGCTTTTTGAATTCCCGTAAATAATGCCACATCGCTACCGGGAATTGGCTGTAAGTAAACAGAAGCAATATCCGAACCTGTAAACAGCGATACGGGGAATGCAGGAGAAGCAAATTTTACTAAACCGATTTCTTTCATCGGATTAATAACAATTACCTTACCATCACGCTCCCTTAATTTAATCAATTCATTCATCAACCGGGGATGGTTGTAAGCAGCATTAGAACCAGCTAAAACCACACAATCTGCTTGTTTCAAACTTTCTAAACTAACAACAGAAGTACCAGTACCAAGACTTTGTTTCAACCCGAAACTCGAAGGAGCGTGACATAAATCCGAGCAATCAGCTAAATTATTAGAACCTAACGTCCTCATCATCAACTGTAATAAAAAAGCTGCTTCGTTGGAAGAACGTCCGGAACTGTAGGAAGCTACTCTTTCGGGGGTTTTAGCAAAGGCTTTCTCAGCAATTTGATAAATTTCATCCCAGCTTATTTGTTCGTAATGCGACGAGCCAGGACGTAATATTACAGGGAAACTCCATCTTCCAAGGCGATCGGCTTCTCGTGACGTAAGTTGTTGCAGTTGTCCAATATTGCGCTGTTCAAAAAATTGTTTGGGAATTGCAGGTTTAATTTCTGCCGAGATTGACTCAACACTCTTCATACAGCGCTGCAACTTTTCCCCTGACTCGTTAGTAAAACCACCTTTTTGTCCACCAGTTCCCCAAGAGCAAGATAAACAAGCGCTTTTATGCAGTAAAGTTTTCCAAAGTTTAGCTCCTTCCGGTGACAAAGTATGTTCTGCCCAATAGCCAATTACAGATAAACCTCCACCCATTTCCGGTGTATCTTCGTTTGTATTATTAAAAATTGGTATTGGTTGAGAATTGGAATTATCTTTATTCATATGATTTACCAATGATGAGAAGGAGTGAATATCTATTGTGCCCACTCCCTTCTTTATATATATAGTCAGCTTAAATAAATGGAACCTTAGACACCATCAGCAATCGGATAGTCAAAAGCTGGCAACCTGCATCGATTGATAGGTTTAACATATCAGTTGTATAAAACAAACTTTATTAAAAAAGCTTTACAAAACTTCAAAAGTAGGTTAATGTATAAATATAGGTAAGCAAAACAGCTTACACATACATAACAAAAACGCAATTATCCGAACCATGACAACCACATTACAAAGACGCGAGAGCGCTTCTGCGTGGGAACAGTTCTGCGGATGGATCACCAGCACAAACAATCGTTTATACATCGGTTGGTTTGGAATGTTGATGATTCCTACCCTCTTAGCTGCTACCACTTGTTTCATCATCGCTTTTGTTGCAGCTCCGCCTGTTGACATCGATGGTATCCGCGAGCCTGTTGCAGGTTCGTTGATCTACGGAAACAACATCATCTCCGGTGCTGTTGTACCTTCTTCTAACGCTATTGGTTTGCACTTCTACCCAATCTGGGAAGCTGCTTCCTTAGATGAGTGGTTGTACAACGGTGGTCCTTACCAGTTGGTAGTATTCCACTTCTTAATTGGAGTATTTTGCTACTTAGGTCGTGAGTGGGAATTATCCTACCGCTTAGGTATGCGCCCTTGGATCTGTGTTGCTTTCTCTGCTCCAGTAGCAGCAGCAACCGCAGTATTCTTGATCTACCCAATTGGACAAGGTTCTTTCTCCGACGGTATGCCTTTGGGTATCTCCGGTACCTTTAACTTCATGTTCGTGTTCCAAGCTGAACACAATATCTTGATGCACCCCTTCCATCAGTTAGGTGTTGCAGCAGTATTTGGCGGTTCCTTGTTCAGTGCTATGCACGGTTCTTTGGTAACTTCGAGCTTGGTACGTGAAACAACCGAAACCGAATCACAGAACTACGGTTACAAATTCGGTCAAGAAGAAGAAACCTACAACATCGTAGCTGCACACGGTTACTTTGGTCGTTTGATTTTCCAATATGCTTCTTTCAATAACAGCCGTAGCTTGCACTTCTTCTTAGCAGCATGGCCCGTTGTAGGAATCTGGTTTACCGCTTTGGGAATCAGCACAATGGCATTCAACTTGAACGGTTTCAACTTCAACCAGTCTGTAATTGATTCAAGTGGAAGAGTAATCAACACTTGGGCTGATGTATTGAACCGCGCTAACTTGGGTATGGAAGTAATGCACGAGCGCAACGCTCACAACTTCCCACTTGATTTAGCTGCTCTTGAATCTGCACCTGTTGCAGTCAGCGCTCCCGCAATCAACGGTTAAAAATTAAATAATAAATGAATGTAGAGACGTAAAATTTTACGTCTTTAAAGAACACCCTCCGAACAGTCGGGGGGTGTTTTTTGCTGTGTAATTTTCATAGGTTTGAAATACAAGTAGTTCGCTTTTGATATTGAATTGGATTTATAAGGATGTAGAATTTGAAAATTCCGAATCAAATTAGCTGATAATAAGTTCAAAATTTTAACTTCAATTCCACTGTTAACATCACAATATAACTAAATGAGGAAAAAATCATGGTCGCAATTCCTAATTATCAATACATGACACCCCAGGAATATTTCGACTGGGAAGAACAACAGCCACTCAAATACGAATACATCAACGGCGAAGCTTTTGCCATGACAGGGGGAACCATTCCCCACAATGATGTTGCCTTAAATTTAGCCTCTGCTCTCAAGAATCACCTACGAGGGAAAGGCTGTAAAGTACAGATGGCTGATGCCAAAGTCGGAGTATCAGAAAATGGTCCTTTTCATTATCCCGATGTAATGGTAAGTTGCGACGAAAGAGACAAACGCGCTACAAAAGTTATTTATCATCCTTGTTTAATTGTAGAAGTTCTTTCTCTTAGTACAGAAGGAATAGATAGGGGTAAAAAATTTCAAAACTATCGGCAGATTTCAACTTTAAAAGAATATGTTTTAATTAGCGCCGAACAGATGATGGTGGAATCTTTCCGACTCAACGATAACGGTTTGTGGGAACTACACACTTACGATCGAGGTGATGTTGATTTAACTAGCGTTGATTTTAAATTTCCCATCGAGCTACTTTATGAAGATGCAATATTAGAAAATTCCGAATCAAATTAACTTATAAACAATCGAAATGACCTCTGTAATCTCTTCCTCTGCGCTCTCCGCACGCCACTTGCTACAACGGATGGAACCTCCGCAACGCAGTGGCTTGTCTCTGCGGTTTTTTTTTATTTATTATTCTATTTATTCTCCGACAATCATAAACGATATAAAATAACCACGACACAACAGCAATTTACAGGAAATTATAATGGCACAGGCTCAAGTTGGGGTGATCGGTGGCAGTGGTTTATACAAGATGGATGCGCTGACAAATATTGAAGAAATTGAGGTAGAAACCCCATTTGGTAAACCTTCAGATGCTTTGATTGTAGGAACTATAGAAGGTACGCAGGTTGCTTTTTTACCCAGACACAACCGCAATCATACGCTTTTACCTTCGGAATTACCATTTCGCGCTAATATCTACGCCATGAAACAATTGGGTGTGGAGTATATTATCTCAGCTTCTGCGGTAGGTTCGTTGAAGGAAGAAGTTAAACCGCTGGATATGGTGGTACCAAATCAATTTATCGATCGCACACAACATCGGATTTCCACCTTTTTCGGTGAAGGAATTGTTGCTCACATTACATTTGGCGATCCAATTTGCAATAATTTAGCTGACATATTAACGGATGCGATCGCTTCTCTCAATCTTCCCGATGTCACTTTACACCGTGGCGGTACTTATGTGTGTATGGAGGGACCAGCTTTTTCGACTAAAGCGGAGTCGCATTTGTACCGCAGTTGGAATGCAACGGTTATCGGCATGACAAATTTAACCGAAGCGAAATTAGCACGAGAAGCGGAAATTGCATATACAACTTTGGCTTTAGCGACAGATTACGATTGCTGGCATTCCGACCATGATAGTGTAACTGTAGAAATGGTAGTTGCTAATTTACAAAAAAATGCCGTTAACGCTCAAAAGGTAATTCAAGAAACGGTGAAACGTTTGAGTAAAAATCCACCCCAGAGCGAAGCACATTCAGCGTTAAAATATGCAATTTTGACACCTTTGGATAAAGCACCAGCCAAAACCAAAGAAAAATTAAAATTATTGTTGCAGAAATATTTGTAAAAAAATGTAGAGACGTAGCACTGCTACGTCTCAGAGGATGCGCCGCACCCTAATACCATTTCACTAAATTCCTTATACAAATCAAAATAATATAATCAGAACTTACGGTATTGTCACAAATGGTTGATGGTGCGTGACGCTACAAACCTTATTCCTACGTTCAAACGAGATAAATGCGTCACACAACGGCAATAAAGCCCGAAGTTAATCTACACCGCTTTTTGCCTCCCCTACAAGAAGAATGTGCCAGTTGGGTAAGTCCGAATAATATACAAAGACGTTACAATGCAACTTATCTACACTATTTATTTTTATATTTTTCTAGCTAGAAAAACTATTCCTCAATCAACTTTTTAAACCAACACTGCGATCGACTTCTTCTTCTACTTCTTTTTCTATAAAAGCTTTTGTCTCTTGCTCTCGCTGAAGCTTTTCTAATTCTTCTAATTTTTCTATTTGTAAATCGAGGTTTGACGGCGTAGATTGAGTCTGAGCAGTTGCAGTTCCAATAGAGATTAAAATAATTGACACAACAAGCGTAACCTGATTTTTGATTTTCATAGTACTTTAAGAATCAGGTGGATTTAAACACAAATGTAGTGACCGTTGAGTCGGTTACTACATTTGTAGTATAAATATTTTTGTTAACTCTGTGTGTTTCCTCTAATACATCTGTGATGAATTTTTACGCAATCAAACTACCTGAAATACGAAATTAAAGCTTGCCCAATGATTAACATTCCACACCCAATCAGCAGGTATTTGTGTTTCGTCTTCTTTAATGCTGGCTTGATTCAAGTCTTGTAAAAGCGAAGAAGCTACTTCTAAAGGATTTAATAAAGGTGAAATACGTTGTGTATCTCCTGTGGAATGTTTACCTTCTTCTAACGCTTTTAAGGTTCGGGTGAATGGTGATGTACTGATAATTATTTGGGTTTCACACCAAAAATTAGGTCCTGAAATCACCCACTCAAAACCAGCAGTTTTCGGTACTATTAGCGTTTCTCCCGGATTAATAACTACTTGTTGAAGTTCGGGTTTGCTGGAATTTTCTTCGGAGTCTTTATCTTTATACCAAGGGTAAAGAGCAATTGGATTCTTACTATTATTTAATCCCAGTAATATTAAATACAGCGGTCTGTCTCCAGTGTTTTCTACTCGGTAGCGCATTTTACTACCAGTTGAAACTGTAGGAATTCCAGGGGAAGAGCCATCGGGTGCTTTATTGCTGGATGTTTCCATGCCTAACGATCGCTTTGTTTGACGCTGCATCAAAGTAAGCGGCTTTTTCTTATTGTTAACTATTTCTAAAGTTGCTTTAACACTCAAACCCGAAGATGCTTCGTTTTGAGTCAGCTTCCATAATTTACCCGCTAAAAGAGTTTTGAGTTTAGACGCTAACCGATAAACTGCGACTTTTAATGCTTCTCCCTCTTCTCCTAGAGTATCGGGAATTAACTCACCTCCCAAAGTAAATAAGCCATAGCGACTTGAAGACGACATCGCCATTGAATTATTATTTACTTCCGTTTCGGAAACTTGTTTTTCTGGTAGTTTCGCAAATAAATAATCGGCTGATTGTTCTCCCGCTATGACGCTGGAAACGCGCTCGATCGAAGCAAAAGCACTTGTCGCGTCAACTCGCTCGATTCTTTCTAAACTAACGTCATCAAGGGCAATTTTTAAATTAATATCCTTGGGTAAAACTCGCACTGTTTCCCTGACAAGCTGCCCGACTTTGGGAGTTATTCGATCGCTTACCTGTTTTATGGTGGCTTTTGCTTTCAAACCGTTGCGACTACGCAAGACTAATGGTGCAGTTGAAGGAGATGCTGCGGAATAAAAGCTAAATTGGGAATTTATTCCATAAAATTCCAGCAATTGCGGCGGTATTCCTCCCAACCATAAATGAAAGGTTTTACCGTCATCTTCTACATCCGTTACAGCACCGGAAGCTCCCAAAATATTCTTTGAGAGAAAATTAGCGGCAGCAAAGGCTTTAGTTTGATTGTCCTTTGCAAGTAAAGCTGGTTCTTGTTTGCTACCCAAAGACAGCATCGAACTTCCGATGCGAGATAAACTTATTTGAATCGTTCTTGCGGGAGTCGTTTCCCAAAGATACTGAGTTAGAGCGTAGGTAAACAACCCAGCACTAAAGTCAGAAAACATGATTTCCTTTGCCAAATCTTGCGAGCTGGAGCTAGACGCAAGCAACACGCTCAACTTATCGGCACCAATTTTCTTAGTAAGTTGCTTTTGAAACTCGATTTCTTCAGCTAAAAACTGTCCTTCCAAAGGCGCTTTCCAAGAACGAATTCTCATTCCCGTTGGCTGCCAGATGCTGGGTTTGTAATAACTAGTGTCTAATATTGCCGTATTACGTTCGGTTGCTAATGACTGCATCATCAGCATTAGAGTGTCTTCTAATAAATAATTGGCAATTTTCTCCGAACTTTGGATAAATTGGATACCATCGGCGGGAATCAAAGCATTTTCCATCCCGCCAAGTAAGTTTTTCGTTTTAATCCGGCTACCATAACCGCTGAAGTGGAAGACAACCACATCACCGGGTTTTGCTTGCTTAACAAGATGCTCTAGAAATGCATTTTCAATACCTTCTCTAGTTGCTTGCTTGTTTGTCAAAGACAGAATATCTGACGGTTGGAAGCCAAAGCGATGGATCAAAAGTTCCCTTTGCAGTTCCACATCCGTCAGACAACCCTTAAGTTTGGGAATTTGCGGATACTGATTGATGCCTACCAATAACGCCAACTTGCGTGGAGTCGGATCTGCCAAAGCCTGCTGGAGGCGGCTACTCTTCGTCCACCATTGCGATTCGGTAATTCCCAATACCGCCAAAATAGAGCCAGTTCTTTGTAAAAATATTCGCCGCTTCATAAGTCTACCCCTCAACCCTCAACTCCTCAGCTATCAGATTAAAGGGCTGAATTGGATTATGTAAAGCTATAGCTTATACGGTTTTTAAAGCAAAAGATGCATTAAGCCCCAACTAAGCCTTAATTGGAACTCGCATTGCACGTACTAATTCTGCTGCTACCTCTGGACGAGAAAATTCTGCTGGAGGAGATTCTCCCCGACGCAACATTTCCCGTACCTTGGTTCCAGAAAGGTGAATCCGTTCTTCTTTCTTACTAGGACTAGTTTTTGCAGTCGCCATTTGCTTGGTGCGGGTGCAGTAAAAAGCGTGTTCAAATTTCATCGGGATAATTCCCAATTCTCCCGGCTCAAATTCATCAAAGATGTGCTGCGCGTCGTAAGTACCGTAATAGTCACCCACGCCAGCATGATCCCGTCCGACAATAAAGTGAGTACAGCCATAGTTCCTGCGAACCAAAGCATGGAAAATCGCTTCGCGAGGACCAGCATAACGCATTGCTGCCGGATTTATAGCTAAGATTACCCTATCATCAGGATAATAATTTTCTAATAATATTTCGTAACAACGCATCCGCACATCGGCAGGGATGTCATCAGATTTTGTTGCTCCCACCAAAGGATGCAAAAACAAACCATCAACAGTTTCTAAAGCGCATTTTTGAATATATTCATGAGCGCGGTGGATGGGGTTGCGAGTTTGGAAACCAACAATAGTTTTCCAACCTTTTTCCCGAAACATCTTTCTAGATTCGGCTGGATCGATCTGATACTTAGGAAATTGCGGATTGTCTTTACGTTCCAACAACCACACATCACCTGCTATATTTACGGAACCTTGATTGTAAACAACCTGTACGCCGGGATGCTTATCTTCATCAGTACGATAAACATTAATTGCTTCTTGTTTTTTATCGTAATTATATTTTTCGGAGAATTCCAATACCCCAATAAATTCACCGTTTTGATTATCCAAGCGGATTAAATCGCCTTCTTTAAAAGAATTCGCGACTTCCTCCGTCACCGAAAGCGTAATCGGAATCGACCAAGCAACCCCATTCGCCAAACGCATGGACGAAACTACCCGCTTATAGTCCGACTCGTTCATAAAACCAGTCAGCGGACTAAAACCCCCGATCGCAATCATTTCCAAATCAGAAACAGCCCGTTCATCAAGTTCGACTTTGGGTAAACTATCAGCTTTTGACAAAAATTCTTGTTTTTGTTCGGGTGAAGCGATGCGATTTATCAACTTTCCGCCGTGTGCGGCAATAGCATCAAGATGATTACTCAACGTATCTCCTTACTTACCTTAACTGCAACTTTTTCATGCTATGTCTAACTTACCAAGAAATGGGTATATGTACGCGCTTTTTGGTAAATCTAGGAATGGGGAGAGGGGGGGATGGGGGGATGGGGGGATGGGGAGATGGGGAGATGGGGAGACAAGGGGATGGGGAGATGGGGAGATGGGGGGACAAGGAATTATTGCTGATTACTGTTCTAAGCGGTAGCGCATTTTATTTTTTATTTGTTCGGGAGGTAATCCGAGTTCTTTGGCGATCGCTGCTTCTACAGATGGTATGTGTGTAGTCGCGAAGATAATTTCCGATTGTCTATATACTTTATTTAATTTGGTTACGGTTACTAAGGAAATGCCTTTTTTTGGATAAATTTCTACTTTAATAAATGCTATTCTCTTGCCGTAATCTGGTTGGGTGGTTTGTAATTCAACTACCTTGTTTGATGAACCTGTTAAAGTTCGCTCTGTTAATAATCCGCCGCCAAACCAAAAACTTATTCCTAAAAGTGGTAAAGGTAGCCAGAATTCTATTCCTAAAGATTTAAGGAATTTTAGCCATTGAGGAGAAAGGTTTCTTGAAGTCATACCATTTTAGATTTTAGATTTTAGATTTTAGATTAAGAGTTAGAAGTTAGGAGTTAAAAATTATCTTTCAATTACCGATTACCGATTACCGATTACCAATTACCAATTTATATAGCTCTACTGTTTGCTAGAAAACTTTAAATGTATCTTATAACTGTTCACTGTTCACTGTTCACTGTTAACTGTAATTATGGTAATTCTACTTGTAGAAGACGATGCGAGACAGTTGGAGCCATTGCACGCGGCGCTATCGGCAGTAGGACATATTGTTGATGCGGTTGAAGATGGTGATACGGCACAGTGGCTGATTACCCAAAAAGAATACGATCTGTTGATTTTAGATTGGATGTTACCTAAAGTCAGCGGTGTAGCATTATGTCGCCAGTATCGACAAAAAGGAAAAACGGCTCCCGTATTAATGCTGACTGCAAAAGACACTACTGATGATAAAGTTACTGGCTTAGATGCTGGTGCCGATGACTACTTAGTAAAGCCCGTTGACGTAATCGAACTTTTAGCAAGAGTGCGAGCATTAGGAAGGCGATCGCCACAATGGGTGGGTGATATTCTCAAACTGGAAGATTTAGAATTACATCTGAATACTTTGACTTTGATGCGGGGAGAAGCAAAAGCCAAGCTATCAACTCGCGAGTTTCAACTAATGGAATATTTAATACGCCATCCCAATCAAGTAAAATCGCGCGAACAAATTGAAGATACCCTTTGGGAATGGGGAACCCAACCAGAAAGCAACGCCGTAACTACTTTAGTACGAAGATTAAGACAGCGTTTAGAATCAGTAGGTGCAAAGGATTGTTTGGAAACAATCTATGGTATGGGTTATCGCTTGAATGCACCGAATTGAGGAGAGGGGGAGAGGGGGAGATGGGGTTCGGGGGAGACAAGGGGACAAGGAGAAGTTAATTCCCAACTCGCTACTTGCTACTCACTACTTTCTACTCATAACTCCTAACTGGTTACTGATTACTGATTACTGATAACTGTTCACTGTTCACTGCTCACTGATAACTGCTCACTGATAACTGATGCTAACTCGTAGTCGTCGCCGTTTAGCTTATTTATTCACCCTGGCAATGGGTGGGATTTTGGTTACTTTCGCTTTTGTAGTTTATTATTTTATAGTTAAAGAACGGCTGCGCGTTTTTGACCAAGATTTAAAAGATAAAACTCAAAGTTATGTTTTTGAGTTTGAATATCCTGCTTCTAAAGGGCAATATCGAGTGGAGTTTGGAGGTGTGCCGCTGGAATCTTCTTTAGAAATGGTTCCGAAAGGACTTGAATATGCTTGCTGGTATGATAATTTAAAAAGACCTTTACCAATTAACGATGATATTTGTCCCGCACCGAATTTGGTTGTAAAAGGCTTTCAAACCGTTAAATTTAATTGGTATTCAGCTAATTCTCAACAATTTTGGCTGCGTCAAATAACTTCGCCAATTAAAAACGGCAAAAAACAAATCGGCTATATTCTTGTTGCAAAATCCCTACAACAGACTCGAAAAAATTTAGCAGAATTGCGATTTTATTTATCTGTGGGAGTACCGATTACTTTAAGCATAGTAGGAATTGTTGGCTGGTTTTTGGGTGGAGTGGCGATGAAGCCGACAAAACGCTCCTACGAACAGTTACAGCGATTTACTGCTGATGCTTCTCACGAGTTACGTGCGCCAGTTGCGGCGATTTTAAGTAATGCTCAAGTTGGTTTGCTCGCACCTGAAGATAATAGCGAACTACCTCGTCAGCGTTTGGAAAATATTGTTGATATTTCTAAATCAATGAGCGCTCTTATCGGTAATTTGTTGTTTTTAGCCAGACATGAAGGACGCTTGAATCCGAAAGATTTACAAAGTGTGGAAATTGTTGGTTTACTCAAGCAGTTATCAGATGAATATCAATTAGTTGGGGAAGAAAAAGAATTAAGTATTGTCGCTGAATTACCATCTCAACCAGTAACATTATTAGCCGATTCCGATTTATTGCAGCAAGCATTGAAAAACCTGTTAGATAATGCCTGTAAATATACTCCTCAAGGCGGTACGGTAAAGCTGAAATTATTTAGTCAACTGCGACGAATATCGATTCAAGTTATTGATAGCGGAATTGGTATCCCATCTGAAGATTTACCGTCGGTTTTCGAGCGATTTTATCGAGTAGATAGCTCCCGTACTCGTTCATCTGGTGGCTTTGGTTTGGGATTGGCGATCGCGCAACAAATACTCAAGGCTCACGGTGGCGAAATTACTGTAGAAAGTAAAGTTGGTGAAGGTAGTATTTTTCAAGTTTGTTTGCCGTTGAGGAAAGTTTAATCGGAGAGCTTAAAATTAAACCTGACATATTCTTGTCATATTTGCCTGTCATATTAAAGCTATCGGGTAAAGAGTTAGTACCCAAAAGCAATAACCAACCACGGATATCTAACTTTTTCTCCAAAACCACACACACACACTTGTTTCCGGTTACTAGGAATATCTTCTTAGTAACTGGATTATCTAAACCCTGACTTTCGTTGAAGGGAACGGGGAAAAGGGAAAAGTTATTAAATCTAAAATCTAAAACTTGTGCTGAGCTTGCCGAAGTATCTAAAATCTAAAACTTGTGCTGAGCAGTTCGACGTAGCTCACTGTAAGACTTGCCGAAGTATCTAAAATCTAAAATCTAAAATCGAGTTGACATATTCCTGTCATATTTACCTGCGAAACTAAAGTTAACAACAAAAATTCCTAATTAATCTCTTAAAACAACTAACTACTAACAACTAACTACTAACTACTATGAGTAACAAGATATCATTCCCAAAATCCCTAGCTTATTTATCTGTCTTCTTTGCTGGCGCTGCTTTTACCTTACCCGTTACTCAATTATTACCGACTGAAGCTTTACAACAACAAAAAATCGCTCAGATACCGGCAAATACCAGCCAAGCTGTTCCTAATAACTTTATTGCTACAGCAGTGGAAAAAACTGGCCCTGCGGTTGTCCGAATCGATTCGACTCGTACTTCTACAAGGGGAAGACGTACAAGGGAGTCTAATGGCATAGGTTCTGGATTTATTATTGATTCCAACGGTACCATCCTTACCAACGCTCATGTAGTCAAAGGTTCTTCTAAAGTTCGAGTTACTTTAGGTGATGGACGCAATTTGATGGGTGAAGTTGTTGGTTTAGACGATTTAACCGATGTTGCTGTAGTCAAAGTTTCTGCTAATAACTTACCCAAAGTAGAAATAGGTAATTCCGAAAATCTCAAACCAGGTGAATGGGCGATCGCCATTGGTAATCCTTTGGGATTGGACAACACTGTAACTGCTGGAATCATCAGCGGTACGGGGCGTTCAAGTGGAGTCATCGGTGCTGCTGACAAACGAGTTCGCTTTATCCAAACCGATGCAGCAATTAACCCCGGTAATTCTGGTGGTCCTTTATTAAACCAACGCGGTGAAGTTATCGGTATAAATACTGCTATCATCGGACGCGCTCAAGGTTTAGGATTTGCAATTCCTATTAATAAAGCCCAACAAATAGCCAGTCAGCTGGTTGCTGGTGAAAAAGTCGCGCATCCTTACTTAGGAGTTCGCATGACGACATTAACTTCAGATTTGAAAGAAGATTTAAGTCGCGAACTTGGTTTAAGTTTAGCTGCAAACAAAGGCATCGTAATTGTAGACGTTGCTCGTAATTCACCCGCAGCCAGAGCAGGTTTACGCCCCGGAGATGTAATTCAACGAATCGATGGTAAATCGGTAAAAACCGCAGATGACGTTCAATTAGCAGTAGAAAAAACCACAGTCGGCGGCAACGTTCAAGTAGCAGTTAATCGCGGCGGAAGAAATGTAAATATCCGCGTTCAACCCGGACAATTCCCCGTTTCTCAAGGCTAATTTCAATTTTAGATTTTAGATTAATTTGAATTTACTTGGTCATAATTAGGACTTAACCTTGATGCGTGACGCTCGATCGAAATATTGATTTATCTTTCTAAATGTCTAAAAGCGTCACACACCCAACAATTAATTATTCAATCTAAAATCTGAAATCCAAAATTTCACTAACCACATTCAAGAGATAAAAGATTATCCATGAAACGCTTTGATGCTATCGCTATTATTGGTACCGGCATCGTTAGCAGTTTGCTTACTTTATCATTAAGGGCTGCCCCCGCATTCGGACAAATAGAATCAATATCAAATCGTCAAGAGAAAACATTACCCGTACAAAACAATAGTAAATATCAACCCGTTGTATTTACCGCCGATGTTGCTGACGATAATGTTGGTAATCAAATCGGTGAAAATGCCACAATACTAGGATTAGCAGCAATTGGTGCTGGTACCGCTGGCGTAGTTTGGAGCTTAAACCGACAAAATCCAACTTCATCCCCGAAATCAGGTCATCAGCAAAGCAACGTCTCAATAGAACAAGCGAATCCGCGATTGAGAAAGCAATTACTCTTACTTGTCGGTGGCGATCGCAATACAGCAAATCGATTAGTCGCTGGCATTAAAAAAAGCCATCCCGATAAATCAATCAACTGGATTTTAGAGAAAGCAATTTACGATCTAGAGCGCGATCGATAATAATCAGGTCTGCATGTCTGCATGTCAAAGGTGAATAATGACTATAACTGCTTTTCCCTAAACTATTCAAGAAGTCTATCAACGATAAATTTTTCGTTCTAATAATTTAAATTTAAACCGTTTCCTTGCAGAATCAGCCTTTGCTAATCGTTACTTAGCAGAGGCTTTTTATTTATTAGTTATTAGCAAGACTTACGGTCTTCGGAGCGTGACGCGGTAGCGTCATTATTGTCACAAATGGTTGTTGGTGCGTGACGTTATAAGTCTTATTACTACGTTCATATTTTTTCGTTGCGTCACACACCCTACAAGAAAATTGTGTCTTTTTGCTAAGTCCTAATTAGTTGTTATTAATCAATTCCCAATTCCCAATTATTAGTTGTCATATTGATGTCATATTGTTAATTCATACTAAAAATAATCGAACTTGAAACAAGATTTGAGGCATTCTGAATGAAGTCTAAACTAATGCCAATATTGGCTGCATCTACCGTACTTACTCTTGCACTTCCTTTAGCTGCAAACGCTTGTGGAGATAAGAAAAACTTAACTCAAGCACAACGCACCCAAATGGAACAAGTAAAAGACAATACTCGTTCTCAACTCGAAGCCGTCTTAAATCCACAACAACAAGGACAATTACAAAGTGCTGTGGAAGACGGACAAAAAATGCGTTCTGCTGTAGCTAACTTAAATCTTTCCCAAGAACAGCAAACTCAAGTAGAGGAAATAATGCAAGTAGCAAAAGAGCAAAAAAGAGCAATTTATCGTTCAAACTAACTTTTTAAAACAGTTTTAGCAATTTCCCTAGAAGATACTCTCAAATGTACTCGATTTCTCCCCGAAATCGGGTCTTTTTTTATCAGTGAACAGTTAGCAGTAAGCAGTTATCAGTTATTAGCAACGCACCGCTAAAATTCATGTACAAGCAAATATTAATTAAAACGGTGCGTTAGACGCGAAACATATATATTTTTTCACAATCGGAATTAGCGATCGCGCCATAACACACCCTACAAAACTAAAATTTATGTACAAGCAAATATTAATTAAAACGGTGCGTTAGACGCGGAACATATATATTTTTTCACAATCGGAATTAGCGATCGCGCCATAACACACCCTACAAAACTAAAATTTATGTACAAGCAAATATTAATTAAAACGGTGCGTTAGACGCGGAACATATATATTTTTTCACAATCGGAATTAGCGATCGCGCCATAACACACCCTACAAAACTAAAATTTATGTACAAGCAAATATTAATTAAAACGGTGCGTTAGACGCGGAACATATATATTTTTTCACAATCGGAATTAGCGATCGCGCCATAACACACCCTACAAAATTCCTAACTTCTAAAACCGTTCAATTATTCCACCACCGAGGACTTTTTCAGCGTCGTACCATACGGCTGCTTGCCCTGGAGTGATGCTGAATTGGGGTTCGTCAAACACTACTTTAACGCGGAAGTTTTCCAAAGGAATTACCGTCACTGGTACTGGTTGACAACGATAGCGAACTTGTACGGAAGCACGAATGGGACTTGCAGGTTCGGCGATCGATACCCAATTTACTCGCGCTACGTTACATTCTGGGTTGGTTGCCGTAGTGCGATCGCCAACTATTACCCGGTTAGCGACTGCATCTAAACCAATTACATACAAAGGTTGTGCGGCGGCAATCCCCAATCCTTTACGCTGTCCGATGGTGTAGTGATGTACGCCATTATGTTCTCCCAACACTTTACCTTCAGCATTTACAATATCGCCTTTTTTAGGAGCCAAATATTTATCTAGAAAAGCACGCATTGAACCGTTGCTTTCTACCAAACATAAATCTTGACTTTCTGGCTTATCGGCTGTTTGTAAATTGTATTGGGCAGCAATACGACGGGTTTCTGATTTTTCTACTTCTCCCAGTGGAAACATCGAACCGCTAAGTAAATCTTGCGACAGATCGTATAAAAAATATGTCTGGTCTTTATTGCGATCGAATGCTCGCAGAAGTTCGTAACGCCCGCTGGTTTCGTTGTAATTAATGCGAGCGTAATGTCCTGTAGCTATTTTTTGAGAATCCAACTTTTCCCGTGCATATTCCAGCATAGGACCGAACTTGACAGTTTTATTGCACTGCGAACAAGGTAAGGGCGTAACACCAGCACTGTAACCAGTTACCAGATAATCAACAATATTGCTTTGAAAAACATCGCGGATATCAACAACATGATGGGGAACGCCCATCTGTTCGCAGATATGAGCCGCGTCAACCATACCTTCAGAGCAACATTGACCTTTACCCTTCATTAACCAAAGGGTAAGACCAATAACTTCATAGCCCCGATCGTTTAATATGGCGGCTACAGCAGAACTGTCAACGCCACCGGAAAGACCTACTACGACTTTTTCCATATCCGTAAAATAGCTTATGCTGTTAATTCTAAGTTAACACTATTTAATTGCTTGATTAATTCATCCTCTCAATTGAGTACTTGTCCCAACATTTAATTAAACATTTCGGTTAAGTAGGGAGTAGGGAACCGTTATATAACTGGGCAGTAAATATATAGTAATTAAAAAAAATTGCTCGATCGGTTATCTACTATCTACAAAAGTTTACCTGACGCGCATTTTTAATTGTAGAGAGATAATTTAAAATCTCAAATATTATAATCCCGATCCATGAAGTCATTCATAGAAATAATCTAAAATCTAAAACTTGTGCTGAGCTTGCCGAAGTATCTAAAATCTAAAATTGAATGAGTATTACGTCATGTTTAATGTAATTGATAATTTGATTCGACCTTCTTTAATCGCCTATTCTTTACTAGGAAGCTGTTTAACGCTTGTCTCAATCACACCAACACAAGCAAAAACTCCTGTAACTCAAACAGTAGCGCAAGTGCAGTACGCTCAGAACAATGGATACGATTTTGATTCTCAATTTAATCAAAATTCTGAAAGCTATTTAGTGATTGTAGATAACACTAACTCTCAATTACTCCAGCAAGTACAGCTTGTTGAACCTACAGCTTTTGCGGGTGACTTTCTTGGACGCTCTGTCATCCAAGCAGGAGTTTTTAGACGTTTAGACAACGCTCAAGAAAGAATTAGACAATTACTTGCTTATAATATCGGTTCCCGTATCTACAGCCAGACTACCGGAAGAGAAATCGCTAATACTTATCCTGACAATAATATTTCCAATAATTCTGGGGGTAGCTCGAATTCTTCCAGAAATAATAGTAGAAGGGAGAGAACTAAATATTACTATGTAGCCATTCCAGACGAAGCTGACAAACTATTTCAAATTGAAAATCAAATTAAGCAAAGTGCGGGAGGAAATACCGTAGGAGTAGCCGTGAGAAACGCCCCTAGAGGTCCTCACGTAGCAGTTGGACCTTTTGAAGGACGCTTACAAGCAGAACAATGGAACTACTATATTCGTTCCCTGGGATTAAATAACGCTAGAGTTTATTACGGAAAATAAAGAGAGGGTAGAGGGGGGAGAGGGGGGAAGAGAGGGTAGAGGGGGGAGAGGGGGAGATGGGGAGATGGGGAGAGGGGGAGAGGGGGAGATGGGGAGAGGGGGAGAGGGGGAGATGGGGAGATGGGGAGACGGGGAGACAAGGGGACAAGGGGACAAGGGGACAAGGTAGAATTTTAATTGGTAACTGGTAACTGGTAACTGGTAACTGGTAACTGGTAACTGGTAACTGGTAACTCTTAACTCTTAATTCCTAATTTTTATCCTATGTTTGATAATCAAGAATTAATTTCCCAAGTCGCAGTTACCGCAGCCCAAATGCGCGATATCGAAGCGCGTATCTTTGCAGCAGGTATGCCTGTAGCGGCTTTGATGGAAAAAGTAGCGGGACTTATTACCTGTCGAGTTGAAGAGATTTTAGGACAAGGTAGAAGAGGACAAGGAGACAAGCAGAATATTTATTCTCCCCCTCTCCCCCTCTCCCCCTCTCCCCCTCTTCCCCCTCTCTCCCCATCCCTCCATCCCTTCCCAGCGTGGGAATCCTGGCAGGTCCGGGTCATAATGGTGGTGATGCTTTAGTTGTGGCTCGCGAACTATATTTTCGCGGATATAAGGTTAGCGTTTATTGTCCTATTTCTAAGCTGAAGGAATTAACTTCGCAGCATTTACAATATGTCCGCAGTTTGGATATACCTTGCTTTGAATCGATTGAAAAGCTGCAAGATTGCGATTGTTTTATTGATGGTTTATTCGGTTTTGGCTTGGAAAGAGATATTACTGAACCCGTTTCAAGTGCTATTAATCAACTAAATCAATGGCATAAACCGATTTTTAGTATCGATGTACCTTCGGGTTTACATACAGATACAGGAGTTGTTCTCGGAGTTGGGGTTCGCGCAACAATCACTTTTTGTCTGGGTTTGTGGAAATTAGGTTTACTGCAAGACCAAGCTTTAGAATATATCGGTAAACCCTCTTTAATAGATTTTGATATTCAATATGCAGATGTGCAAGCTGTATTAGGAGAAGTTCCTAAAATCAAACGCATCACTACAGCAACTGCACTTGTAAATCTTCCTTTACCTCGCCCTCAAGTCACTCACAAATATAAAGAAGGTCATTTACTGCTTGTTTGCGGTTCTCGTCGCTATTCGGGTGGTGCAATTTTAACTGGTTTGGGAGCGCGTGCTTCTGGTGTAGGGATGCTTTCGATCGCCGTACCCGAATCTCTGGCAGCTACAATGGTGTCACATTTACCTGAAGCGTTAATTATCGCCTGTCCGGAAACTCAAAGTGGCGCGATCGCTCAGTTACAATTACCAGATAATACCGATCTAAACACCTTCGATGCTATAGCTTGCGGTCCGGGTATTACGTTAGATGCCAGCCCCATTTTACAGGAAATATTAGATACTTCTAACCCTTTACTTCTAGATGCCGATGGTTTAAATATTCTCGCCAGCATGGGAACCCTGCAAACACTACAAAAACGAACAGCATCAACTATACTTACTCCCCATCCCGGCGAATTCAAGCGGTTATTCCCTGATATTAAGAATGTTAATCAAAATAGAATTTTGGCAGTACGAGAAGCCGCCGAACAATCTGGTGCAATAGTATTGCTAAAAGGTTCAAGAACTGCGATCGCAAATCCTCAAGGTTGCGTTTGGATTAATCCTCAAAGTACCCCAGCTTTAGCTCGTGGAGGTAGTGGTGATGTGTTAACCGGATTACTTGGGGGATTAATGGCGCAAGCTGTTTCGCGAAAGTTAGATTTAGAAAAAATGGTTGCAACTGCTGCATGGTGGCACGGTAGGGCAGGTATACTAGCAGCACAAGAGCGCACGGAATTAGGAGTAGACGCTTTCACTTTGACACAATATCTTATGCCAGTTTTAGCATCATTGAAAAGGTAATTCGCTACTAAAATCACAAATTACATACCATACGTGACTGAGCTAAATCGCGAATTAATGGTACTCTTGAACTAATATATGTACTTATGGCGTTAATTTGTTCGCTAGTCAGTAGCTTCTTGTGTTCTAACTGTTTGACTAACTGGTTTAACAGGTCTGCATCATTTAAATTTAGAAGAGTTTTGGCTTCAGTTTCTTCAATTACCGACCAAACATAACGCATTGTAACTGCTCGTTCTTTGAGTCCCAACATGGCTTTATTATTCCAAATCTAAATTAAACACTTATTTCTTCTGCCTAACCTACACTTGATTTTTGATAGAGAAGTCCAGTCAGATCCTGGAATGCCATCCATTACACAAGTTGATTAAACAATCTAAAGAAAATCTTAAATCTTAAATCTAAAGAAAATCTTAAATGTTACAATATTTTTACGATTTGATGAGAATCTAAACAATGAGTTACATAAATAAATATTTACGAGGTCACTTACTTTAACGACCTTGAAGTTTTAAACGGGGTCAGCTTACATAAAGCCTTCAAAATAACAAAATAGAAGCGTTAATCTTTAATTTATAATGGTTGACGCTTTTTTAGAACCTATTGAGCATTGGAATATATTATGGATTAACAAAAATTATTCGCATGAATAATAATTGATACCGACCTATTATAATTGCTCAAATAAAAGCCCTGTGAGATCGCAGGGCTTCGTTGGTAATGTCAATTGGGTAAAAAAATCCAAAGCAAATTTTAACTTATAAATATAAAGAAAATATAAAAAAGTAGCAAAAGTTCCTTTTCGGATGAAAAAATATATATAAGTTGATATTTCTTAATTAAAACCGAGTCAGCTGATATAAAGACTCTGAATATAAGTGAAGAAGCGCCAGCCTGTGTATCAGATTAGCGCTTCTTTGCTTGTAACGTCGCTTTTCTTTAGCCCAATGCCCAATTCCCTAATAAGTATATTTTCGTTTATTTGTCAGCTTGACTACTGCGAACAATGGTCAAAATAGTTGAAACTGGGGTATTGTGCAACTTTTATAAATGTGATATGACCGATATCAAGGATTTTCAACGGTTAAATGCTCCACAAGGAGGAATCACTCCAGCGCTGACGAGTTTTCTTGAAGATTTATATAATTTTTATCAGCCCCTCAATGAAGGAACGGTTGCACAGAATATACCGGAGTTGGCTAAAGCTAACCCGGATTGGTTTGGAATCTGTGCGGTTGGTGTGGATGGAACAGTTTTTGATATCGGTCATACTACAATTGAGTTTAGCATTCAGTCGATTTCTAAGCCTTTTGTGTATGGATTGGCTTTGGAAGATTGGGGAAGCGATCGCATAATCGAACGTATTGGTGTTGAACCGACTGGGGAACCTTTCAACTCGATAATGGAAGCGGAGGAAATATCGCAACGACGTTACAACCCGATGGTAAACGCGGGTGCGATTGTCACTACCAGTTTAATCAAAGGTTCGGATGCACGAAAACGTTACGATCGTGTACTGGAGATGTTTCGGCGCTATATCGGTAGAGATGTATCTATTGATTATTCAGTATTTAATTCTAAGAAAGCCAACGACCATCTTAATAGGGCGATCGCCTATATGATGTTGAATTTTGGAAAAATTGAAGGCAATATTGATGACATTCTTAATCTGTATTTTCAACAATGTTCGTTAACTATTAACTGTCACGATTTAGCAATGATGGCAGCTACTTTAGCTAATATTGGCGAAAATCCTTTGACGAAAGAGCGAGCGATAGATAAAAAATACGTTAAGAATATACTCAGTATTATGTATACCTGCGGTCTGTACGAATTTTCAGGTCAGTGGGCGTACAAAGTTGGTTTACCGGCGAAGAGTGGTTTATCGGGTGCAATTATTGGAGTTGTTCCCAATCAAATGGGGATAGCTGTGTTTTCTCCTCCTCTTGATGAACGCAAAAAAAGTTGGAGAGGAGTTAAAGTTTTTGAAGCATTATCAGAAAAATTTAAACTGCATATTTTTACTACAGATAACGAAGAGATTTCTGGCGGCATACAACAGCGTAAAATTCAAGGAGCTACGCCATCAACGCATACTACTCAACCAAGCATAAAGACTCAATTTAATCTACCTTCTAAATCTTTGATTGCATTTTTGAGAGAGTTACATTGCAAGTATCTTCCTCTCAGAGATGGAAAAGTTTATATTAGCGAACCTGGTTTAGTAGAAATTAATCCCGATTGGTTTGCTATCTGCATCGCTACTGTTGACGGTGAAGTTTATTGCGTAGGAGATTGGGAAGAATCATTTTTAATTCAATCAATATCAAAAGTCTTTGCTTACGGACTAGCACTTGAAGACAAAGGAAGAGATTACGTTTTAACCAAAGTTGATGTCGAACCAACCGGAGACGCTTACAACTCCATCATTAAAGTTGAATCCAAATCCAAACGACCTTATAACAGCATGGTTAATACCGGAGCGATCGCAACTACCAGTTTAATAGAAGGAGCGGGTCCGGGTCATAAACTCAAGCGAATATTAGAAATGTATCATCGCTATATCGGACGTAGAGTTTTTGTAGATACACCCATACTCGTATCCGAACAAAATAATGGCGATCGCAATTGGGCAATATCATATTTACTGCGTAATTTTGGCATGATTTCCGGGGATATCAGCCAAACTTTGAGTTTATACCTCCAGCAGTGCAGCGTAATTATTAACTGTCGAGATTTAGCATTAATGGGAGCGACTTTGGCTAATAATGGCGTAAATCCCGTTACCAAAGAACGAGCAATTAATTCTAACTTTGTTAAAGACCTTCTCAGCGTTATGTATAGCTGTGGAATGTACGATTTTGCAGGAGAATGGGTATATAAAGTTGGATTTCCAGCCAAAAGTGGAGTCGGTGGCGGAATTATCGGTGTAGTTCCCAATCAAATGGGAATCGCAGTCTTTTCCCCTCCCCTAGATTCTCGCGGTAACAGCGTTCGCGGAATTAAAGTTTGCGAAGAACTTTCAAAATACTTAGGGTTACATATTTTCGCGCAATAAGTAGAGGATGAGGAGAGGGGGATGGGGGGATGGGGAGTACTTCGACAAGTCTTACAGTGAGCTACGTCGAACTGCTCAGTAACCTTTGGGGTTCGGGGGAGTACTTCGACAAGTCTTACAGTGAGCTACGTCGAACTGCTCAGTAACCTTTGGGGAGATGGGGAGATGGGGAGATGGGGAGATGGGGAGAAAGTAATTTATGACTTCTCACTTTTAATTTTAACTCCTAACTCCGGTGGTCCTAACTCAATACTCCGTTCATCAGATTTTGTAATAGAAATATGCGACTCTTTGTTGATGCAAAGTATTGAATCAAAATTAGCTATCATTATTGAATTAGTTAAACATCTAGCATTATCAGATAGAAATAGTTAACTCAAAGGCTTTGGCTGAATAGGTTTAAGTTAGAAAGAAGCCATTAGTAAGCTATTTTATTTCGCCGGAAAAATAGAATCGAGCAGATAAAGGCGATTTGCACAGTAAAGTATTAAGAGTGTAAAAGGAGAAAACACATGACACAGGCAAAAAGTGGTGACAATGTAAAAGTTCACTATACGGGCAAATTGGATGACGGTACAGTTTTTGATTCCTCAGTCGAACGCGAACCTTTAGAGTTCTCCCTTGGTTCGGGAAACGTGATTCCTGGATTTGAAGAAGCGATCGTTGGTATGGCTCCCGGAGAGTCCAAAACTACAAAAATTCCCCCAGAGCAAGCTTATGGTCCTCAACGCGAAGAACTAGTAATCACAGTTGAGAAAGAGCAAATACCTACAGACTTATCAGTTGCAGTCGGTCAGCAATTACAGATATCTCAAAATAACGGTCAAGTAATTCCAGTTATCGTTACAGATGTCTCGGATTCCAAAGTTACCTTAGACGCTAATCATCCCTTAGCTGGAGAACAATTAACTTTTGATATTGAGTTAGTTGAAGTTGGTTAAATGATTAGGGAGTAGGGATTAGGGAGTAGGGAATAGTTAAAAGTTAGGAGTGAGGACCACCGGAGTTAGGAGTTGAGGTTAAAAGTGAGAAGTCATAAATTACTTTCTCCTCATCTCCCTATCTCCCCATCTCCTTGTCCCCTTGTCTCCCCCTCTACCCACTCTTCCCCATCTCCCTACTCCCTACTCCCCAAATTAAAATTTCTCTACATTCTCAAACTTGTTATTCTTCTCACTCATAGCCCTTGCAGCTTCGCCACAGGTGCGCGGGGTGGGAAAAATCTTTTCGGGATTTGCTAATCCTTTACTGTTAAAAACTTGCTTAACCCACTGCATTGTTTCTAAATCGGCATCTGAAAACATATCTGGCATATAGCATTTTTTATCCGCACCAATACCGTGTTCGCCGGAAATGCTGCCGCCAACTTTGACGCATAGCTTGAGAATTTCTCCGCCTACTTCTTCTACTTTTTCTAATTCACCCTTAATTGAATTATCAAACAAAATTAGCGGATGCAAATTACCATCACCAGCATGAAACACGTTGGCAATTTTATAACCGTATTTTTCACTTAAATTCTCAATTTCTTGCAATACATAAGGAAGCTGAGTCCGAGGAATTACCCCATCCTGCACGTAATAATCTGGGCTTAAATGTCCCGCAGCCGCAAACGCTGCTTTTCTGCCTTTCCATAATTTTAAACGTGTTTCGGGGTCGTTCGCAGAAGTTACATTACGGGCACCATTATTTTTACAAATATCGATAACCCGCTTTTTATTAGCTTTGACTTCTACATCCAAACCATCGATTTCAACTAACAAAATTGCCACAGCATCACGGGGATAACAATTCGTTGCAGTTACATCTTCCACTGCATTGATGCTCATGTTATCCATCATTTCCATACCACCAGGAATAATTCCGGCACTGATGATATCGGAAACTGCTGCACCTGCTGCTTCCACGCTGGTAAAATCTGCCAACAAAACGCAAATCGATTCTGCACTTTTGAGAATTCGCAAAGTTATTTCTGTGGCGATTCCCAGCGTACCTTCGGAACCAACAAATATTCCCGTTAAATCGTAACCGGGCATTTCTTGGATTTGTCCGCCCAAATCGACAATATCACCGTTAGCAGTGACAACTTTTAATCCTAAAACGTGGTTAGTGGTAACACCGTACTTCAAACAATGCACGCCACCGGAATTTTCCGCCACGTTACCACCGATAGAACAAATAATTTGACTCGAAGGGTCGGGAGCGTAGTAAAAACCGGCACCGCTAACCGTTTGCGTTACCCAATTGTTAATGACTCCAGGCTGAACCACAACCCGCTGATTATCTAAATCGACGTTGAGTATTTGCCGCATCAAAGAAGTTACTATCAATACGCATCCGACAGTGGGCAAAGCACCGCCAGATAAACCAGTACCCGAACCCCTGGCAAGAAAAGGAACCGAATATTTATTACATATCTTCACTACTTCAGCAACTTGTTCTGTGGTTTTGGGTAAAACAGCCACATCCGGGCGTTGACGATAGCTAGCTAAACCATCGCATTCATAAGTAATCAGTTCCTCACGACGCACTATAACGCCTTTTTTTCCTAAAACCGCTTCAAATTCCTTAATTATGGGTTTCCAATTAACTTTTTGGGATTTTTCTTGAGTAAGCATAGTTTATCGTTGGGTGTGAGGTGCAGTAGTTGTATTTATCCGTCTTACTACTATTGTTACAGGAGTTTTGTTTTCCGTAACGTTATGCAAATCCCTAGATTTTGAAAGTTGATATTTTCAGGACTTACGCAAAGCTCCCCAACTTAGCGGGGGGTTGGGGGGATCTCAAAGACTGAAACGCTTAATTTATCGTTGCGGTTGCCTAACTCCTAATTTTATTAAAACTCGAATAACAGTGCTTTTATTTAGCTTGATTCAAAAATAAATGAGTTTAAGCTTCATTATGTCTAGTTTGATTGTCAACAACCGCCATGCTTGTAAAATCCGCAGTTGTGCAAATCAGTTAATTAGCGATCGCTTTTACTAAGAAAATCTGGTTATATATTGAATTTACAAAAAAAATAAACATTATATACATCAGCTTATTTTTATTTAAATACAAAATAAAAATCAACAGCGATTCAAGTTTGAAATTTTTATTTGTCGTCATAGATACTATTTATCTTAATATCGTGAAATATCTTTATCGAGAGTAAAATATTAGTTTAATATTCTTTTGTTGTAATAAATAAGCAGAATGTTGTTTTAGGTAAATGTAACAAAAATATCTATCACTTTTACAACTTATATTATTGAAACTTTGAATAAAATTCGGATAGTATTTTAAATTTTTTCTAAAGTAAGTTACTTCGGGACTCAAAGAATATAGTATTGAGAAACGCAACGATCATAGTTAAAGATTTCATCATTTATTTTATAAATAAGTGTTGCATATTTAATGTTGACGATTCTTTGCATCCTTTTTATATAGTTTATGACAACCATACTTTAGGCTATATATTTTACTTTCCTCAATTTTAAATACCTTGGATAAATCAAATGCTAGTAGAAATAATTGATAGTATTCAACAGTTTGATGAATTAGAAACCGATTGGAATAATATCTACGCTTCAGACCCTCATACTCAAATCTTCTTATCATGGTCTTGGCTGCGAGGATGGTTAGAATTTGTTCCTAATGAGTGGTATATATTAGCTATTAGACCTAAGCCAGATTTACCTTATATTGCTTTCTTTCCATTAGCAATGCGTTCTTTTCAATGGGCTAATCTTAATGTCTATAGAGCATTGCAAACTTGCGCTCATCCAGTGGCAGACTATACCGGATTTATCTGTGAGCCAGAGTATGAACAGGATGCGATTAAGAGTTTCGCTTTATATATCGATCGCGAATTACAATGGGACATTTTCCACTTCAAAGATATACAAGATCCTAGATTAGATATTTTTGTAAAACATTTTTCTGAGAGTGAGTTTGAAGTAATAATTGAGCCAGGTACAACTTGTCCCTACATTTCCTTACCTAATGAATGGGAGGAATACTTACAAAATTTCATTAGCAGAAAACCTCGCAAGAATTTACGCAATTCGTTGAATAAAATAGAGAAAAATAGCGACTTTACATTCAGCAGCATTCAAGTTGATAATCTTGAAAACCAAATAACAGTTTTATTAAACCTTTGGCAAATTAAATGGGGACAACAGTCTGAGTTAGTTTTAAATACCTATCGTAATGTTTTTCGTCGCTGTGCAAAAAATAACTCTTTGTGGATAGATATATTGTGGGACAAAGAAATTCCAGTGGCTGCTACTGGCATATATGTTGAGAGAGATAAAAGCGTTATTTATGGGCAAGTAACTGGTTTCAATCCCGAATATTCTAAATTATCACCGGGGAGAGTAATGATGGCATATAGCATCAAAAAAGCCATCGAAAACAAGTTCAAACTTTATGATTTTCTTAGGGGAGACTTGGATTACAAAATATCCTTGCTAGGAGCGCAAAAAAGATCGAATACTGATTGTAAAATTGTTCGGAAGAATTTGAGAGCAAATACAATTAAACTGGCTCAATATTCTAAAAAAATATTGACTTTATCAAGGTAAAAAAGTTTTTTTCAGAGGCTTTTTATACATAAAATACATGGAGACGTTGCATTGCAACGTCTCTACATTATTGATATGGAAATCGTTTAAAGTAGATATATAAACCCAAATTATTAGATAATCTATTATGGTCAAGCAAACTTTAATTGACACTGATGATGGCTTCTATATCCCAGATGCCGATAAGTTAATTACTGAAGATGATACACCGATTGGAAATTTTGCATCGGAAAAACAACAACGGCTTTTAGTCGGTTCTCTTTACAGTTCTTTACAAAAACAACCTTTTCTAGCTGCTGCGAATGTTGGAGTTTATTACACGGATTTAAAACCAGCTATAGTACCCGATTCTTTTCCTCAGCTTAAATGCTCAAGTTCCACAAAACTGGTGGGAAAAACACAACCGTTGCTACATGGTTTGGCGATTTGGTAAACCTCCTGAAGTGGCAATTGAGATTGTTTCTAACAAAGTTGGTGACGAATTGGGAGAAAAACTAAGAATATACGAACATATGCGAGCAAGCTACTACATCGTATACGACCCAACCAACCAACTTAGTGAAGAAACCCTGCATATCTATGAATTACGAGGAATGCGCTATTACCAAACTTCAGAAACTTGGTTAGAACAAGTAGGATTGGGTTTAACCTTGTGGGAAGGAGAATTTGAAGCCAGACAAGACTCTTGGTTACGTTGGTGTTACCAAGATGGTAGCGTTTTACCGACAGGAGACGAACGCGCTCAAACTGCCGAACAACGCGCCTCGAGTGCCGAACAACGAGCCGCACAACTAGCCGAAAAACTCCGAGAAATGGGGATTAATCCAGACACCATAATGTAGAGACGTAGCAGCGCTACTTCTCCCTGCTACCTCTCCCCAACCTGCAACAAATAACTATTGCCATAAACGACACTCTTAGCTTAATATATAACTAACGTTCGATATAAAATATGCAAGTGATTGAATGCCGAAGATTGTAGACCATGAAAAGTATAGAAAAGAACTGCTATGGAAAAGCTTCGATTTATTCGCTTCTAAAGGTTATGCTTCCGTCACTATGCGCGAAATTGCCAAAGAACTAAGTGTTTCGACGGGAACGCTGTATCACTACTTTCCTAATAAAGAAGCTATCTTTTTACAGTTAGTAGAAGAGCAATTTCAGCAAGACATTATCAATTTTCTGGCTGAATCTGGAGATATAAAATATGTACCAGAACGAATCAGAGCTTTGGTTAATTTTGTTGAAAAAAACGAAGAATATTTTATCAGTCAAATATTACTGTGGAGCGACTTTTATCAACAGCAAGGAAAAAGCGAAGTATTAAATAACGAAATTTTACAGCGAGTTGCACAAAATTCAAGAGAGGAATTATTAAAATACTTAGAAATTGAAGACAAAGCAGTAGCTGATTTCGTAGTTAACTTTTTAAACGGTTTGATTTGCGTGCGAATGTCTGAAGGTGAGATGGTTTCTTATGAAGAGCAGGGAGAGTTATTGGTAAAAATGATAAATGTTTATTTAAATAGTTAGTAGATAGTTGTTAGTTGTTAGTGGTTAGTTGTTAGTGATTATTAAAACTATGGCTATGCAAATACTTTCTAAGCCTTCTAATAAATTAATCGGTGTGGTAGCAGCCGCTACTGTGTTAACTGGTGCGATCGCCTTTTATGGAATCTCTCAAACTGGCTTGATAACTCGAACGGAAGCACCTGTAATGGAAGCCCTACCTACGGTTAAAAAAGTCACCGCTTTGGGAAGATTGGAACCGCAAGGAGAAGTGATTAATTTATCTGCTCCTTTAAATTTAGATGGCGATAGAGTTGCAAAATTGTTAGTTGAAGAAGGGGATAAAGTAAAAGTGGGAGATGCGATCGCCATTTTAGATTCCCAAAAACGATTACAAGATGCGGTATTACAAGCAAAAGAACAGGTACGAATGGCTGAAGCAAAATTAGCACAGGTAAAAGCAGGAGCGAAAACCGGACAAATTCAAGCGCAAGAAGCAACTATTGCACGTTTACAAGTAGAAAAAACTACTCAAATAGCAGCCCAAAAAGCAACAGTTGTACGCTTACAAGCTGAAAAAAGTACGGAAATCCTTGCACAGAAAGCGACTATTGCGAAATTACAAGCAGAGGTTGATAATGCCAATATTGAATACCAACGCTATCAAAAATTATTTAATAATGGTGCAGTTTCTAATTCTTTGCGAGATAGTAAACGCTTAACATTACAAACAGCAAATCAGCAGCTTAACGAAGCAAGAGCAAATCTCAACCGTATCGAAGCATCTCGACAGCAACAACTTTCCGAAGAAAGAGCAAATCTCAACCGCATTCAGTCATCTGGAAGCGAACAAATTAAAGAAGCACAAGCAACTTTAAATCAAATTTCAGAAATTCGTCCGGTAGATGTTCGAGCATCACAAACCGAAGTAGATAACGCGAAAGCTGCTTTAAAACAAGCCAAAACCAACTTAGAACAAGCTTATATCCGCGCACCGATAGCGGGACAAATTCTTAAAATTCATACCCAAGAAGGAGAAAAAATGGCTGATGCAGGTATTGTTGAAATGGCACAAACTCAACAAATGATGGTAGTTGCAGAAGTATATCAAACCGATATTGACAAAGTTAAGTTGGGACAAAAAGCGCTGATTACCGGACAAGCTTTTTCAGGTAAATTACAGGGAGAAGTTGCTCAAATTGGTTTACAAATTAACCGACAAAACGTCTTCAGCAACCAACCGGGAGAAAATTTAGATAGACGAGTGGTTGACGTGAAAATTCTTCTCAATCCAGAAGATAGCAACAGGGTTAAAACTTTAACTAATTTACAAGTACAGACAGAAATTGAATTATGATTTTGACTAATTTGATTTATAACGAATGTTTGATATAAATGAGATTTTAACTTAGTTTAAAAATATCTCGTTACAAGGCTCAGCCTTGTAATGCATTTCTAGAGGCTCTGCCTCTACTTTAAACCGGAGGCAGAGCCTCCCACAAAACATTCCCAGGCTCTGCCTGGGAACGAGACAAGGAGCAAAAAATACTAACTTTAGTCATGTTTCGTAAACTATTTCGCCGCACACCTTTAGCTTGGCTGCAATTAAAAAAAGAGAAGATGCGGCTGGGGATTGCTTTAGCTGGAATTGCTTTTGCCGATATGTTGATGTTTGTACAACTAGGGTTATCAGATGCACTATTTGATAGCGCTACCAAACCCCATAAAACATTACAAGCTGACTTAGTTTTAATTAATCCTCAGTTTCAAAGCTTGTTTTCAGTTAAAAGTTTTCCTAGAGAAAGATTGCAGCAAACTTTGGCATACGAAGGCGTAAAATCAGTTCGTCCTTTATATATTAATACTGCCCAATGGCGCAATCCAGAAACTCGCGTCGATCGCGCAATTTTGATATGGGGAATCGATCCGATAAATCCACCTTTTGATGTTCCCGAAGTCAACCAAAATCTTGAAGAATTAAAGCAGTTAAATAACGTCATATTTGATCGCGCATCTCGTCCAGAATACGGATCGATTTCAGATTTGATCCAACAAAAAGGAAGCGTAGAAACCTTATTAAACGAACAAAATATTAAAGCCGTTAGTTTATTCACAATGGGTGCTTCCTTTGCAGCAGACGGAAATATTATTACCAGCGATTCTACCTATTTAAAACTATTTCCCAACCGTAAATCAAATCAAATCGAAGTCGGTTTAATTAATCTGAATCCAGATACAGACGTAGAAAAATTACAGTCACAACTTAAGGCTAACTTACCCAAAGATGTCAGAGTACTCACTCCACAAGAATTTGCTCAAACAGAAAAAGATTATTGGGGAAACCAAGGTATAGGATTCATATTCGGTATTGGTGTAGTAGTTGGCTTTATCGTCGGTATTGTAATTGTGTATCAAATCCTCTACTCCGACGTATCCGAACACTTGCCAGAATACGCCACACTCAAAGCGATGGGATATAGCGATCGCTATTTAATGATGATGCTGATGCAGGAAGCTTTGATAATGTCAGTACTGGGATTTTTCCCCGGTATGTTGCTTTCGATGGGATTATATCAAATTACTTTCGCTGCGACTTTATTACCGATCGCAATGAAAATCGATCGTGCAGTTTTTGTACTAACTTTAACTATTATTATGTGTAGTTTTTCCGGTGTAGTTGCAATGCGAAAACTCCAAAGTGCCGATCCAGCAGATGTTTTTTAGATTTAATAAAAAATCTCTTTCTATCTCTTTCCTCTGCGCTCTCTGCGTCTCTGCGGTTTTATTAATCGTTAATGTTCGAGAAAAATAGAAGCAATGTAAATTAATTAAATAATCCAATGACTAACAACAAAAACCCCAATTATAAAAACATGATTAGCCATCTCGGAAGATTATCAGACACTATTTTTGCCTTAGCAATGGCGTTGACTATTTTCGGATTTGACTTTCCTAATTTTCCTGCATCTATGAGTATTAGCGAAGTAAATGATTTCTTACTTTCACAATTGGATACTCTCGGAAATTATGTAATTACATTCGTAATTTTAGCTTTTTATTGGATAGACCATGTAAAACAGTTTAGTTATTATCAAAGAACAAATGAAATACATCTTTGGCTTTATCTAGCTTCTTTGATGTGTTTATTTATAATTCCTTATTCTAACGTTTTAATCGCGTATTTTCCTCAAAACGCAATAATTCAAATTTCCTACAGCATAAATGTATTTCTAATTGGCTTCTTCTCTTTCTTAAATTGGACTTATGCAACATATAAGCATAATTTAGTAGATGAAAATTTAGATATAAATACTATTAAATATATCAGAATCACCTCATTAATTGAACCAACAGTTGCTCTAATAACGATTGTTGTTGCATTTCTCAAACCATCATTATGGGATATATCCTGGGCATCCGTAATAATTTTTTATATTCTTGCGGAAACATTGGTTAAAAAAGATGATTTAAATAATGATAGTAAATTTTAAGAGATGAATTAATTTAGGAGCTATTTCAATGACAGATGATATAAATTCAATCAACAACCAAACCCGCGAAGCTTGGAATAGTACGGCTCAACTCTGGGATGAAAAAATGGGCGATGAAGGTAACGACTTTCATAAATATTTAGTTCGTCCAAGTATAGAAAGGTTATTGCAATTAAAACCAGGACAAAATATTTTAGATGTTGGTTGCGGTAACGGTTTAACTACTCGTAGATTAACTAGTTTAGGTGCAAATGTTTTAGGAATAGACTTTGCATCGGAAATGATTGACAATGCCCGTAAAAGAACTACAAAAAATCAAGAATTAATTCAATATCAGGTTTTAGATGCTACCGATGAAACGGCATTATTAAAACTTGGTGAAAACTCTTTTGATGCAGCAGTTTCCGCAATGGCTTTAATGGATATGGCAGAAATTGAGCCTTTATTCCGAACGCTGACAAAATTAATTCGTCCCGGTGGTTGTTTTATCTTTGCCGTTATGCATCCTTGTTTTAACAGTATGCATACTATTCTGGCAGCAGAATTAATAGAGGAAGAAAACAAAATTTATACTGAATATTTCATCAAAGTTAAAGCATACTTGATGCCTAGTAAAAAGCGCGGATTAGCTTTAGAAAATCAACCGCAGCCACATACTTATTTTCATCGTCCTTTACATATGTTGTTAAATACAGCTTTTAATGCCGGTTTTGTATTAGATGGTTTAGAAGAACCTGCTTTTCCTCCGGAATTAGCTGCTAAAAATATTTATATTGGTTGGTCAAAATTTAGCGAAATCCCACCCGTAATTGTTGCAAGATTGCGACTTTCATAATGTAGAGACGCGATATATCGCGTCTCTACAAACCATATCGCGTCTCTACAAACTACATAAGATAAAAAATCATGTCACCACAACCCGTCATCTGCGTACAAAATCTCAATCATTACTTCGGCGACAAAAATCTTCGCAAACAAGTATTATTCGATATCAACTTAAATATTCATGCTGGCGAAATTGTAATTTTAACTGGTCCATCTGGCTCCGGAAAAACTACTTTACTAACCTTAATGGGTGGCTTACGTTCCGCACAAGAAGGTAGTTTAAAGATTTTAGAACAAGAAATACGTGGAGCCAGCAAACAACAATTAACAAAAATTCGTCAAAACATCGGCTATATTTTTCAAGCCCATAATTTATTGAGCTTCTTAACAGCCAAACAAAACGTAAAAATGTCTTTAGAACTGCATGACAAATTTTTAGAACAAGACATCGATGCTAAAGCGATCGCAATTTTAGAACAAGTTGGCTTAGGAAATCGAGTCGATTATTATCCAGAAAAACTATCGGGAGGACAAAAACAAAGAGTGGCGATCGCTCGTGCTTTATCAAGCAATCCGAAAATAGTTTTAGCCGACGAACCAACCGCTGCACTTGATAAAAAATCGGGACGGGATGTAGTGGAAATTATGTATAAATTAGCAAAAGAACAAGGTTGTACAATTTTACTCGTAACTCACGATAACCGTATTTTAGATATTGGCGACAGAATCATTTATATGGAGGATGGAAAATTAATTCGTGATGGAGTCGATGCTGCGATGAAAGTACGTTAATTTTTTAAGAGTAATTGGTAATTGAGATAGAAGAATATAAACTGGAAATATTAATTAATATTCTGACTAAGACAGCAATAATTTTTCAGTCCTATTTATAGGACTTATGCTGTTAGCTTGGGGTTTGCAACCCTAAGCGGATAATATTGTTTAGAGGATTTTTAAACATGGATCTAATTCAAAACACATCATCACTATCTAAAGTCAAAGATGAAGCAATTACTTTTTGTCACGAACTTAGTGAAACAATATATCAACTAGCTGACGAAAAATTTATTAAACTAGAAAAAAGACGCGAAATAGGTGGATAATTTTATGGTTGAGCAAATTTTAGTCTCTGAGGATAACTTCTATATCCCAGACGCTAACAAATTAGTTACCGAAGACGATACCCCTGTGGATAACTTTGCATCTGAAAAACAACAACGACTTTTAGTCAGTTCTCTTTACAGTTCTTTACATCAAATTTTCTTAGCATCAGCAAATGTCGGAATCTACCATGCATATAAACAGCCTCCTATAGTACCTGATGTCTTCCTCAGCTTTGACGTGCAAGTACCGGAAAATTGGTGGGAGAAACAAAATCGCTGTTATATGGTTTGGGAATTTGGTAAATCCCCAGAAGTCGTAATTGAAATTGTCTCGAATAAAATCGGTGATGAATTAGGAGAAAAGCTAAAAACTTACGAACAGATGCGAGCAAGTTATTACATAGTATATGACCCGGCTCAGCAATTAGGAGAAAAACAGCTTCGCGGATATCAACTTGTGGGAAGACGCTATCAAGAAACGAACGAAACATGGTTAGAGCAAGTCGGATTGGGTTTAACTTTATGGGAAGGGAAATTTGAAGCGAGAGAAGATACTTGGCTGCGTTGGTGCTATCAAGATGGCACGATTTTACCTACGGGAGACGAACGCGCACAAACTGCCGAACAACGCGCTCAAACTGCCGAACAACAAGCCCAAACTGCACAACAACAAGCCCAAACTGCACAACAACAAGCCGATGATGAAAAACAACAAAAACAACAAGCGCTTTCTCGTGCAGAACTTTTAGCTGAAAAATTGCGGGAAATGGGTGTTAATCCAGATGATTTATAAAGACATTAATTTACAGCAACATACTTTTCAACAGCATCTTTCCAAATCAAATAAGCTTTTCCGTTCAAATGTAAGCCATCTGTTGTATACCTAGCATCTAATTGATTTTCGGAATCTGCTAAATTAGAAAATACATCTATATATTGATAATTAAATTCTGTTGCTAGTTCTTGTAATTTCAAGTTGAATTCAATTAAATTGCGATCGTCTTCTAGAAAACAAGTAAAGTTATTATTTACTGGCAAAACACTTTGAATAAATATTTCTGTCTGAGGAATTTGATTTTGAAACTCTTCTAAAATAATTTTATATTTGCTCAATACTTCTTCTATTGATTTCTTCTCATTAACAAAATCATTAATTCCAACCATTAAGAAAATTTGCTTCGGCTTTGTTTGAATAATTGCCTCCATACGATTCAATATTCGTCCCGTAGTATCGCCAGAAATTCCCCGGTTGATAATATTAGTATTTCCTAATAATTCTACCCATTCACCTTCATCGGTTAAACTATCTCCTAAAAACATAATAGAATCATTTGATTTAGTCAGGATTTCAAACTGACTCTTTTTATGTTTGTAATAGGAATTTATACTTAAATCATTCTGAATATTTTTCTTACCAATAGCTGCAATTTTGCTTTTAATATAATGAATTCCACCCTTTTGAAAAATTATAAAAACAACAAACAATAAAAAGAAAACATTCAAGCTTGTAGAAATTAGCAGTAATAGGCTATTAAGATTGTAGTTCATCCGACGATTTTTAATTCTAAAAAGATTAATAAAGAAGCGTTTATGCATTTTATAATACGCCAGTATTTCTAAATGTGGTATTACTAATAATTTAGATTCAAGTAATACACAACTTATGTTAATTAGAATTTTACTGGAATGAAATCATTCACTTTGTCATTATTGATAAATTCTTGAATTCGCAACCAAACCCGTTCTAACAAATCCGGAGATTCAGTATCAAACCATTCAATTATATAATCTTTTCTAAACCAGGTGCGCTGACGTTTGGCAAATTGACGTGTATGTAAAATTGTTAATTCCTTTGCTTCATCTAAAGAAATGTCTCCAGCTAAATATTGTTTTATTTCTTGATATCCCAAAGTGTTGAGTAAAGGTAAATCCTTGCCATACTTTTGACAGAGATATTCTACTTCCTCAACAAAACCATCTTTTACCATACTTTCGGTTCTACGTGCAATACGATTCGTTAGATGAGCAACATCGCAATCTAACCCAATTTGCAGAATTGGATAATCTGGTGGATTTTCTCCCTGTAATTCCGAAATAGGACTACCAGTAATATAAAATACCTCTAACGCCCTTAAAGTCCGTACCGAATCGTGGGGATGAATTTTTTGTGCTGCAACGCCGTCAACTTGTTGTAACATAGCGTAGAGTTGGCTTTGGTCAATGCTAAGAAGTTGCGATCGCAATTCCATTTGGGGTGCAACTCTAGGAATTTTCATTCCGCGCACGATTGATTTAATATACAATCCAGTACCACCGACTAAGAAGGTGGGAGGATGGGGAGATGAGGGGATGGGGAGATAGGGAGATAGGGGGACAACAGGAACAACTTCTAAGCTTTGACCTTTAACCTCTAAGCTTTGACCTTTAACCTCTAAGCTTTGACCTTTAACCTCTAAGCTTTGACCTAAAATCCTTTGTGCTTGTTGTTGATAGTCAGCAACCGTCATTGTATCAGTTGGATTGCATATATCAATTAAGTAATGGGGTACTAAATTTTGTTCTTCAATCGTGGGTTTCGCAGTTCCGATGTTGAATTCTCGGTATACTTGGCGAGAATCAGCACTAATTATGATGGAATTACAGCGTTGAGCTAAAGCCAAAGCTAATCCGGATTTACCAGTTGCTGTCGCACCACAAATTACTATTAACTTGGTCATTCGATTTTGGATTTTGGATTTTAACAACGGATGCGTTTTTTTAGATTTTAGATTCTCTTCCCTACTCCCTACTCGCTAATCCCCACTTCCTTATTTTTCAAGAGATATAACCCAAACTTCAATCTAAAAACAAAAAGAAATAATTTTTAACTTTCAAGTTTTAATTTATAATCCTTTATCTACTATTTTTCTCTTAACCGCCCTCTTGTGTCAAAGCCTTTATTTGCAGTTATAGAAGCTACTTATCAATACTCATAAGAGTAAAATTTAGGGTCGATACGATTATTTTGTTTGGGTTTAACCCTATGAATAAATTTCACTTCTAATAGCACTACAGTCGCCAGCAAGGCTTTTGTGTTAGAATTTGGGAGTGTTTTTGAGTTTTGTGCTATTTTAGGCGACCTCAGCCCCAAGAATCAGGAGATTTTCATGACGAGCAGTTACAATGCCGAGCAGATTCAAGTTCTCGAAGGTCTAGAACCAGTTCGTAAACGACCGGGAATGTACATCGGTACTACTGGTCCGAGAGGACTGCATCACTTAGTTTACGAGGTGGTAGATAATTCTGTTGATGAAGCTTTGGCGGGTTACTGCACCCATATAGAGGTGGAACTCAACGCCGATGGTTCTTGTACTGTAACAGATGACGGTCGCGGTATTCCTACCGATGTACATTCCAAAACGGGAAAATCGGCGCTGGAAACCGTGTTAACTGTATTGCACGCTGGAGGTAAATTTGGTAGCGGCGGTTACAAGGTTTCTGGAGGATTGCACGGTGTAGGTGTTTCTGTAGTAAACGCCCTTTCAGAATGGCTGGAAGTTACTATTTGGCGAAACGATCGAGTTCATACCCAACGTTACGAACGGGGTGCTGCGGTAAATGAATTAACATCTACTCCGAGTAAAGAAAACCGCACTGGAACTCGCATTAACTTCAAGCCAGATGCACAAATTTTTACTACCGTTACCGAGTTTGATTACAGTACTATATCCAGCCGTTTGCGAGAGTTAGGCTATCTGAATGCGGGTGTAAGAATTTCGTTTACAGATAACCGTTTGGAATTGCTTAAAAGCGATACTCCCAAGGTTGAAGTTTATGAGTATAAAGGCGGAATTAAAGAATATGTAGCTTATATGAATGCCGATAAACAGGCGCTACATGAAGAAATTATTTATGTCCAAGGCGAACGCAATAACGTACAGGTAGAAGTAGCGTTGCAGTGGTGTGTTGATGCTTACTCAGATAGTTTGCTGGGCTTTGCCAATAATATTCGTACCGTTGATGGTGGTACGCACCTTGAAGGTTTAAAGACAGTTCTGACTCGTACTTTAAATAGCGTCGCTCGTAAACGTAATAAGATTAAAGAGAACGAATCGAACCTCAGCGGCGAACACGTGCGGGAAGGTTTAACGGCAGTAATTTCGGTTAAAGTACCAGAACCGGAATTTGAAGGACAAACCAAGACAAAATTAGGTAATACCGAAGTTCGGGGAATCGTTGATTCTTTTGTGGGAGAAGCTCTCAACGAGTATCTAGAATTTAACCCCAACGTTGTAGATACGATTTTAGATAAAGCAATTCAGGCATTTAAAGCCGCAGAAGCTGCTCGTCATGCGCGGGAATTGGTACGTCGTAAATCGGTGTTGGAATCTTCACCATTACCCGGTAAGTTAGCAGATTGTTCTTCTCGCGATCCAGCTGAATCAGAAATCTATCTTGTGGAAGGGGATTCTGCGGGGGGATGTTTTGATGGCGATACGCTTGTAGCATTAGCTGATGGACGATCGCTTTCTTTCAAAGATATAGTTGCCGAACAAGCTATAGGTAAAGAGCATTTCTGCTATACAATTCGTCATGATGGCACTGTTGGCATCGAACGTATTATCAATCCCCGCATAACCAAGGCAAATGCTGAAGTTATCAAATTAACCTTAGATAATGGGGAAACAATTATTTGTACCCCCGATCATCGTTTTATGTTGCGCGACGGTAGTTACAAGCAAGCCGCATCATTAACGAACGATGATTCTTTGATGCCGCTATACCGCAAATTATCTGAGAAGAGCGAACCAAGGATTACTATTGATGGTTACGAGATGGTTTGGAATCCTCGTTCCGATTCTTGGTTGTTTACTCATGTTTTAGCGGATTGGCATAATCGTTGGAATCATGTTTATCAATTGGCAGATGGCGAACATTGTCACCATGTTGATTTCAACAAGCACAATAATAATCCTACAAACATTCAGCGTTTGAGCGCTCAAGAACACTTAGCGCTACACCGCTCTCACATTGAAAAAACCTTACATCGTCAAGATACGATTGATAAATGCCGTGCAACTCGTCAAAGCAAAGAATTCCGCGCCAAGATGAGCGAACGGATGCAGCAACCTCAAACACGGCAAATTCTCTCACAAAAAGCGAAGGCACAGTGGGAAGATGAAAATTATAAAGCTTACATGCTTAGTAAGTGGCATGATTTTTACGAGAGTAACGAAGATTATCGCATTTCTAATCGCGAACAACTTAATAAAGCCCAGCAAGAATATTGGAGCGATCGAGCAAATCGTTTAACTCAATCTCGAAGAGTTAGCAATTATTTTGCTAATAACCCTCAAGCGCGTTTCCAAAGTTCGCAAACTGCCAAACAACAGTGGGATAATGAAACATTGTTAGAATGGCGGCGACAAAAAACCCAAGAACAATGGACACCTGAATTTCGTGCTAAACGTCTAGCAGCACTCAACCAAACTTACTATCGTAAAACGATTGCGGCTCTCAAGCAAATCGAAGTTGAACAAGGCAGCATTGACTTAGATGCCTATCAAGAATTTCGTCTGGAAACAAAAGATAAGTCTTTATTGCGCTTTAATAGTTTCTGCCAGCGCTATTTTGAAGGTGATACTGATAAAGCATGCGTTGCCGTTGCTAACTACAATCATCGTATAGTCAAGATTGAACGTTTAGAAGAGCGTGTGGACGTTTACGATATCGAAGTTCCTCATACCCACAATTTTGCTTTAGCAAGCGGCGTATTCGTACATAACAGTGCCAAACAAGGGCGAGACAGACGCTTCCAAGCGATTCTTCCTTTGCGCGGTAAAATTCTCAACATTGAGAAAACCGACGACAGCAAAATCTACAAAAACAATGAAATTCAATCTCTAATCACCGCATTAGGCTTGGGTGTTAAAGGTGAAGAATTCGATTCAACCCAGCTTCGATATCACCGCATCATCATCATGACAGATGCTGACGTTGATGGAGCGCACATCCGGACTTTATTATTGACTTTCTTCTATAGATATCAGAAAGCTTTAGTTCAAGAAGGTTTTATTTACATCGCTTGTCCGCCTTTATACAAAGTAGAACGGGGACGCAATCATTACTATTGCTATAGCGAACGCGAATTACAAAACTTAATTACCAATGAGTTTCCCCAAAACGCTAACTATACCATCCAAAGATTCAAGGGTTTGGGTGAAATGATGGCAACTCAGCTTTGGGATACTACGATGAATCCTGAATCCCGAACCTTAAAAAGAGTGGAAATTGAAGATGCGGCAGAAGCCGACCGAATTTTCACAATTTTGATGGGCGATCGCGTTGCACCTCGTCGCGAATTTATCGAGACTCACAGTTCTAAACTTGACCTGATAGATTTGGATATTTAATATCTACTTTATTTCAAGTTCCAAATTATTTATTATTAGCGATCGTTTTGTAGCTTTTACCAGCTTTAAATTACCGATCGCTTTTTATTGTCAATAAAAATAAATCCAACCCTCTATAGTTATGCTTAAAAAAAAATCACTGCTTTACTATTCCAATATATAAATTATAATTTATACTTCTATTCTAGAAAAACTACTATATGTAGTTTCCTTGACTTAATGACTATAATCGCACAACATAATTTTTTCAAACCTTATATTAAAAAGGCAAAACAGTAAAATTGTCAATCTTCCGGAAGAGGTAAAGTGAAAAATGAACAGAATATCGAGCATAATACCTTTATAGTTTTTTAAAACTATCTTACTTAAGGCAGGTTTTGAGTATATATTACTGAGTTCAAATTCCTACAGAACTAAAATTATTTCTCAGGGAATAAAAAAAAACCGCATTGTAAAGTATACTGTCTTTTACTGAGATGGCTTCTTGTGACAAATTGTGCAATTGTTCTATGCAATAAGGGTGTTAAATAAGTGTTAAGTCGATGATTTTAAAGGTCAAACTCGAATGAAATTGATTAGAATATCGATGTATCAATCAATAAAATTTTGTCAAGAATCTTAAGGCTGAAATTTGAATGGTGCGCTAAGGTGTAGTTATAAGCGAATGGATTTAATCAACCGGGTTGCAAAGCTTGAAAGAGTAATGTTGCAATTTGTTTGTACTTTCTAGCCAAAAAAACCCAATCCAAGGTATAAGTCTTGTTACTTACGATTTTGTCCTATCAAAACATGTTTTCATCTGAGGATAAAAAGTGTTTGGATTCTGCGTATTTCAAGCTTTTAGGAGAGGATGTTTTTTAACAAAGTACTCCAAGGACGCAGCAGTCGCGATAAATTATCACTTAAATTCATTCAGAATTATAAAGTACTGGTAATTGAGCGGTTAACTATGTTGCAAATAACACCTTATATTAAATAAAACTCAGGTGTATCCAAGTTCTTTTACATTGAAAAGACTGTGTAATTTCTGTAAATTTAGAAAAAAATTACACAATATACCTACAGTCTTCAAGGTGTTTTTGCTAAAACAGACCATTAACAAGTCTATAACTTTATGGATACGGCATGATGATAGTGCAATTTCTGTGAAACAGGCTACAATCGGAACAGTCTTTCTGGAAAATCTTACCCAAGTCGTATTACTTTATATGTAATGAGTAAGTTGATAACCGGAAAGTTTAATTTTTCCCAAATCAAGTCGAAAGTTTTAAGTAACGATATTAATCATGGTGTTAACTTTTCACAACGTTATAAGTGACTCACCTTCTTCGTATTACTTAATTTATGCAACGCGGTTTCCCGCCCTGGGAATAAGCAGCTTGTTGTCTAAATTTTGTAACTAGGGGTATTAGTTCAAACAGGAAACTGTGACTAATGAGTGAAACTTAAAAACGGAAGTTGAAAAGCGGGCGATCGCCCTTTGATTAATAGAAACGTCAATTGGCTGTATAGCTAACAGCACTAAGCACGGAAAACACCACCTAGAATAATTGATTCTGCAAGGAGCATGAGGAACGCGGCATGAACCAGGCTAACAACGTACTCGAAAATATTTATCAACCGAACCTCGGAGTGATAAATCCGCCCGAGATGGAGTTAGAACTCTTAATCGAAGAAGATGAAGACGACGAAGAAGATTTAGTTACTACTGAAGGCGAAGAGGAAGAATTTACAGGATCTGCATCTGGTACCGTAGCAAAGACAGCAAAAGCTGCTAAAGGTCGTCGTCGGACTCAAGCAAAGAAAAAGCACTACACAGAAGATTCGATTCGCCTGTATTTACAGGAAATTGGTAGAATTCGCCTTCTACGAGCAGACGAAGAAATTGAATTGGCACGTAAAATTGCCGATTTGCTTGAATTGGAAAGAGTAGGCGACAGACTCGTGCAGCAGTTGGAACGCCAACCCCAAGAGAGCGAATGGGCAGAAGCGGTACAATTACCCTTGCAAAAATTCCGCTATCGCCTTCACGTCGGACGTAGGGCGAAAGACAAAATGGTTCAATCCAACCTGCGCCTTGTAGTTTCGATTGCTAAGAAATACATGAATCGCGGCTTATCTTTCCAAGATTTGATTCAGGAAGGTAGTCTTGGTTTGATTCGCGCTGCGGAAAAGTTCGATCACGAAAAAGGTTATAAGTTTTCTACCTACGCTACATGGTGGATTCGTCAGGCTATCACTCGTGCGATCGCCGATCAATCTCGGACGATTCGTCTACCAGTTCACCTTTACGAAACCATCTCTCGCATTAAGAAAACTACCAAGCTACTTTCTCAAGAAATGGGACGCAAACCCACTGAGGAAGAAATAGCTACTCGTATGGAGATGACTATTGAAAAGCTGAGATTTATCGCTAAATCCGCTCAGCTACCAATTTCTTTAGAAACTCCCATCGGTAAAGAAGAAGATTCCCGTTTGGGTGACTTTATTGAATCGGATGGCGAAACACCAGAAGACCAAGTTTCTAAGAGTTTATTACGCGAAGACCTCGAAAAAGTCTTAGATAGTCTCAGCCCTCGCGAACGCGATGTTCTCAGACTGCGCTATGGTTTAGACGATGGTCGCATGAAAACTCTTGAAGAGATTGGACAAATTTTTAACGTAACTCGCGAACGTATTCGTCAGATTGAAGCAAAAGCGCTTCGTAAGTTGCGCCACCCCAATCGTAACAGCGTTCTTAAAGAATATATTCGCTAGTAAATTATTTTTACTCGGTCGTTTGTCATTATTGGTTAATAACAAGCGACTATAAAAAGACCTGAGAGTACTAATTGTCTCTCAGGTCTTTATTTCTAAAATAAATTTAAATTTTTAATATCCTATGATTAAAAACTTATCAAACTCCAGTAGGTTTAAAGCCCCGTCCTCATATGACGGCTTTTTTGTTTTTAGATTCACCTAGCTTTAGCCCGGTGAGAATGTTAAAGGATACCCCAGAAGTGTAAAAAACCTTTACCAGAAAAAAGTTCAATCAAAGCAGCAGCTAAAAAACCAATCATTGCTAAACGACCGTTCCAAATTTCTGCTTGAGGAGTAAAGCCCCAGCGCCAAGCATTACGTTCTTCAAGTGTTGCAATAGGCGTTTTAGTTGAATCTATCATAATCACTACTCCAAGCTGAATTTCTAATTATTCTTTACCTTTTGTAATATTATAGAATATTTAGAGCATTTTAAAGTTGAGTAGAATACAAACACCCTTAAATAAAACCAGGGGTGTACCAATGATTTTCTTATGAAAGCTTAGGACTAAAACCTACGCCAAAAAATTATTCATTCTTTCCGATTTTAGAGAAGGTTCCTATCCAGAACTTGCCAAACTCTATGTAAGTCTCAGTTTTATACAAAGATTAATAGGTTATTATTTAGATACATTTCCCTGTAGAAACATTACTACATAAAATTGGTAATCTAGCCAAGATAAAGGAAGAACATTATCTTATTTTTTAAAAATTAGTAGAAGAAAATAATGATGCAACCGTCTTAATAATTATGTATCTCCATAAGCGATTGATTCTGCTGGCGCTAATAATATTTGTTTATCACCTTATTTCCCAGATTTTTCCCTGTAGGGCTACGCCCCGGCGAAGGCGGATGAGAATTTTTGGTCAAAAGTTAAAGAATTTTTACGTTCACAAGAAACGAGAACTTATTTGGATGTAAATAAAGCGATCGCAAAAGATGGCGGAAACTGTTGTTTAAACGATATTTTTGGTTGGTTCCAACTTTGTGGTTACTGTATTGCATCCAACTGAAAACCGCTATATTTTAATAGATACAATTGTTTACAAAATAAATATAACAATATGTTGACATTAGTAGAGCTTTACGATATTAAGATCAACCATATTATTTATAAAAAGTAAAAAAGTTTGTAGTAAGGGTTTTAACCCAATATTTGTTAGAAGGCGTATTCCTTACTACGAACCGAATTATTATTCGCGTGCAATTTCGTGAACGGTAACAATTTTTTCATCGCGGCTGAGTTCTACAACCTGCTCGCCTTTATCATTTTTATTTAATAAAGGTACGCTTTCTCCATCCAAACGTACTACTCGTTGATTGCTCGTGACAAGCGCTATTTCAGTTTCCGGTTTAACTAATGCTATACCTGCAAGGTTATCGGTTGGTGGATCGAACTTAAATGCTTGAGCGCCCAAATCGCCGCGATTGGCTAATTTCAACTTACTTGCATTAAGTTGTTTGGCATATCCGGATTGAGTAACCAACAACAAGTTATGATTTTTACTAAAGCTTGTACAGCCAACTATCTGATGTTGTCTACCTACGCGCAATGCCTGTAAACCAACAGCAGTACGCCCCATGCAGGGAAGTTGGGCATCATTCACCTCAAAATGTAGTAGTCTGCCACCGGAACTAGCTAAAATTAAATGTTCGCCCTTATTAACAAACTGAGTTAATAACAATTCGTCATTATCCTTGAGTTTTATAATAGTAACTCCACGACGAGTTATATTAATCAATTCTTCTGTCGATAAACGTTTTATACGTCCTTGTTTGGTTAAAAGAACTACATCTGTATTAGTTGCATTTTCTGGAATTACAAAACGACTGACAATAGATTCGTTTTGGCTTTGAGCTGTCGATGTTAACAAAGTAATTAACGGTGTTCCCCGCGCAGATCGCCCAGTTGTAGGAGGAATATCTTTTACCTGTAACGGGTAAACTTTACCACCGCTAGTTACAACTAGTAAGTCTTTAAGCGTATCAGTAAACGATGATTGAATAATGAAATCGTAATCTGGAATTCCGTTTGTCTTTCCACTGTTTTTTGCAGATGAACTAGTGCGTCGCACGTAGCCGCGTTGCGAAAATTCTAATACTACATCTTCAACGGGTACCTGTAATTCTATACTCTCAAGTTTGGATTTAGCATTTTTATCTTTATTCTTCTGTCGGGCAAATGCTTTATTATCTGGCTTTTCTACAAATTTACTACGTCGCTTATCGTTATAAGAGCGTTTTAAACTCCGCAAATCTTTTTTAAGACTTTTAAGTAATTCTTTGCGATCGTTGAGTAACTTACGTAACGTATTAATTCTGGTTTCAAGTTCTTCGGACTCTTGCTCTAACTTTTGTCGCTCCATACCAGTAAGACGACGTAAAGGCATAGCTAAAATTTCATCTGCCTGTACCTCACTTAATTCCAGTCTACTTACAAGGTTAACTTTAGCAGTAGAACCATCGGGAGCCTGTCGCAAAATTTCGATAACTTCATCTACTTGGGAAAGTGCGGTAAGTAAACCCGATACCAGATGCAGCCGACTTTCTGCTTTACCTAATTCATAAGAGTAGCGACGGTTGAGAGTTTGTTCGCGGAAATCCAAAAACTCTTGCAGCAATTGACGCAAACTTAACTGGCGCGGTTGTCCGTTAATTATCCCTAAAAGAATTGCCCCAAAAGTAGTTTGCAGCGCAGTTTGGTGATACAAATAATACAAAACTTCCGCTGGAGTAGCATCGCGCTTTAACTCAATAACTACGCGCATTCCATCGCGATCGCTTTCATCGCGGATGTCAGCAATTCCCGTTAACCGCCCTTGATTGACTGAATCGGCAACTTTTTCAATCCAACCTGCCTTATTTACTTGATAAGGTAATTCTGTAATTACAATTGCGGTGCGTCGTTTGTTACCACGTCCGGTAGGAACTTCCTCGATGTTCGCAACTCCGCGCAATAAAATACCACCTTTACCCGTGGTGTATGCTTCGCGAATACCATCTTTTCCAACAATTTCCCCACCAGTAGGAAAATCAGGTCCGGGAATAATTTTAAATAATTTTTCGTCAGACAGTTCGGGGTTGTCAATTAAAGCAATCAACCCATCAACTACTTCGCCTAAATTATGCGGTGGAATATTCGTAGCCATTCCCACAGCAATCCCGGCACAACCATTAAGCAATAAAAACGGTAGCTGCGCGGGTAAAACTGTTGGTTCCTGCTGAGAATTATCAAAGTTACCGATAAAATCTACCGTTTCTTCGCCAATTTCGGCGAGCATTCCCTCATGGCTAATAGGTGCCAGACGAGTCTCCGTGTAGCGCATTGCCGCTGGAGGATCGTTATCTACACTACCAAAGTTTCCGTGTCCTCCCAACAAAGGATAACGGCAAGAAAATGTCTGTACTAAACGCACTAAAGCATCATAAACCGATTGGTCGCCGTGGGGGTGATATTTACCCAGCACGTCTCCAACGACACGAGCGCATTTTCTATAAGGTCTATCCGGAGTTAAACCGAGTTCGTGCATGGCGTACAAAATACGCCGATGAACCGGCTTTAAGCCATCGCGTACATCGGGTAACGCCCGCCCCACGATTACACTCATGGCATATTCAAGATAAGACCTTTGCATTTCCGTATGCAAGGCTGTAGTGATTACCTGTCCCGTCGAGAGAAGGTTTAACTGTTTTGCCATGAGTTTTTTCCCTGAACTTTAACTACACAAATATTGTCGTAACCAATAAAAGCAGTAACCTTACTTATAACGAATGAAATCCCATGCATCACAAAATCTTGATATTAATGTCTTCCTTACAACGGTAGTATTATCCTTGTTGACATTGTTGACAAGGATACAAATTAATTTTTTGAATTTAGACAAGCAGAACCGCGTGCTATCTTCAATTGTCTATCCCCCACACATGAAAGCGTGATTTATTCCTATGAAAACTGTTTTGATTGTCGAAGACGATCTTGTTAATGCCCGCGTTTTTTCCAAAATTTTAACCAAACGCGGAGGTTTAGATGTTAAACACACTGAAAATGTAGACGAAGTAATGAAAATTGCCCAAGCCAAAGAAGCAGATATTATTTTGATGGATGTTTCTCTCTCTAGAAGCGTTTACGAAGGTAAATCTGTTGATGGTATCAAGATTACACAAATGTTGAAATCTGACCCCCAAACAGCAACATTACCTATTATCTTGGTCACAGCCCACGCAATGGAAGGCGATCGCGAAAGTTTTCTTAAACAAAGTGGCGCTGATGGTTATATTTCTAAACCTGTGGTAGATCACCAACAGTTTGTTGAACAAATCATCGCCCTACTTCCCAAAGACAACAACGCTTCTTAAAATAAACAATACCCGAAGGTATCAGTCGCCCATCAAAATAGCTGGGCTACTGCTGACCTTCACAATATATATGTACTATTAGATGCACTTTTAAGCAATAGCGATCGGGTTCACATTAATAGCGAGCAAACTGAGTAGCGGTAAAAAAAATACCAATGCCGCTATTAATCTTACTGAATTTGAAACTATTGTCCGGCAGGTTCTCCAAGGGGTTGTTCATTTAAGGCAGCTTGAATACTAGGTAATTCTAGAAACTTTTTGGTATCAGACAGTAAACGATTACCCCAAAGATTTTCCTTGAGAAAATCTAAATTAGCATAACGTTCGTCGAGCTTGAGGGCAGCGGAACCAATTGCCAAACCTCTTTGGCGATCGGCTTTACTGCCTCTAGTGTATAAAGCAACAGCTAGTGCCAACTGAGGTTCTGCGGCTGGTTGTTTAACATTGTTAGCTTTAGTAATAGCTTGCTGCCATTGATTTATAGCATTTTTGATATCACCTTGTTCGTACATAATTAATCCAATGTTGTTAACAGCAGGCCAAAAATCTTGCTTGTAAACAATAGACCTTTTGTACTCGATAACAGCTTGAGGTAATTTACCCAGCATATAGTAAGCATTGCCTAAATCAAATAACCCTTCTGGGTCTTTAGGATTTATCTTTAAACCGGCTTTGTATTGCTCAATTGCCGATGGGTATTTTTGCTGTTGAAAATAAGCAGAACCTAAAGCAAAGTAAGTCTCGGCATTTTTAGCATTAAGTCTCTGTGCTTTTTCTAAAGAAGTAATGGCTTTATCAAGCTCTTTGGATTGTAAATATAATCCCCCCAAAAGAAACCATACTTTGTCACTGTTGGGAGCAAGTTGAGTAGCCAGACGTGCGCGTGGCATTGCCAAATCAAACTGACGAAATTGTGCAAGTTGTGCGGCTTCCTGCGCTAGAACTAACCCTTGTTGTTCTAACTTTGCTGCATCAAGTTGCACGGTGTGAGGTACTAATGCTTGGGCATTTACCTTGGGAGATACGCTTAAAAAGCTACACAGAAATAGAAAAGAAATTAATCCAATTCGTTTAGGCACACTACCGCCTCTTTGCCACATATTATTAAAGAATCTTTCAGATAGCTTAAACCATCTGGGCTGTTGATGACAGCTAAATTTTTCAGTCATTTGTCTTTCCGTATCGTACATTTGTTGCGTCCGAATACATTTAAGTTACATTGCACTGAGGGGACTAATTAGTCATGACTAAAGTCACCCCCAATGGTGAAGTCATATGTAAACCCAAAAGGTTACTATAAAAGAAGCTAAACAAATACAAACCGTCATCGAGAAAGTATCTTTTTCATTTGATATGAAATGCCTCGCGCGAAGGTAAATAGTTAAATATTGGTTTACATCCAGGCAAACCAAACATCTTAACGGTAAGACTTTGCTTCAAACTATCAGTTCCGGATACGGCATATCCCACTCTACCTTACCCAAACTTCTGACAATATTTATCGCTGCTTTATGGCTACACCCATAGAAATTCCCGTAATCGGTAAAGTTAAACGATTACCTCGTTGGTTATTTGCTTTATTTGCAGCAGGAGTTATAGTTGCTGGTGCAACAACTACCTATATTTTTGTTAATCGATCGACAAACAAACAAGACATAACAGAAATTACTGTTCCTGCTGAAGAAAAAAACGTCACTTTACTCCTGAATGCTAGCGGAAAAATTGTGCCAGTTCAAAACGTGAACATTAGTCCTAAAAGCCCCGGTACAGTTACCCAATTGTATGTAGAACAAGGCGACAAAGTAACGCTTGGGCAAATTCTCGCCAGAATGGATAGTGCAGATATTCAGGCAAGAATATTACAAGCTCGTGCTAATTTAGCACAACAAAAAGCAAAATTAGACCAAGCTAAAGCTGGTTCCCGTCCCCAAGAAATTAGCCAAGCCAAAGCGCGTTTAGCACAAGCACAAGCTCAATTAGACGCAGCTCGTTCGGGAAATCGTCCCCAAGAAATTGCTCAGGCTCAGGCACAAGTAGACGCTGCTAGATTGAGAGTAGATTTAAGTAACGAACGAGTCAGACGTTACCGCAGCTTGTACAGTCAAGGAGCAATTGAAAAAGACAAATTAGACCAATTTGTGAGCGAAGATAGTACTGCGATAGCCAATTTACTCGAAGCGCAAAAAAGATTAGCTTTATTAAAAAGCGGCAGTCGCCCTGAAGAAATCGCTCGACTCGAAGCAGCAGTAGCAGAAGCACGCGCTCAATTGCAGTTGTTAGAAAGTGGTTCCCGCCCACAAGAAATTGAGAGTGCAGCAGCAGCAGTTAGTGCAGCTCAAGCACAGTTAAAAGCAGAGCAAGTAAATCTAGATAACACAATTATTCGCGCTCCGTTTCAAGGTATTATCACGCAAAAATTTGCCAATATCGGAGCATTTGTTACGCCTACAACTTCCGCTTCTACCAGCGCCTCAGCCACATCTAGTTCCATAGTTGCCCTTGCAAGAGGATTAGAAATATTAGCAAACGTCCCCGAAGCCGACATCAGCAAAATCAAAGTTGGACAGCAAGTAGACATCGTTGCCGACGCTTATCCCGACGAAGTTTTTAAAGGAGAAGTTCGTTTAATTGCTCCTGAAGCCGTCAACGAACAAGGTGTAACATTATTTCAAGTACGAGTTGCAATTAATACAGGTCGAGACAAACTGCGTTCCGGCTTAAACGTAAACTTGACCTTTTTAGGCAATGATGTCAACGCCTTATGGGTACCAACAGTTGCGATCGTCACAGAAAAAGGTCAAACAGGCGTATTAGTACCCGATAAAAACAATAAAGCAAAATTTAGCGAAATCACAATTGGCTCCCAAGTAGGAAACGAAACTCAGGTATTATCCGGATTGCAAAAAGGCGATCGCATTTTTACCAGCCCTCCGAATGATTACAAAATTCAGAAAAAGTTGGAAAAAAGTAGTGAGTGATGGGGAGAGGGGGTAGATGGGGTAGAGGGGGTAGAGGGGGTAGATAATTTTTAACTCATAACTCATAACTCATAACTCCTAACTCCTAACTCCTAACTCCTAACTCCTAACTCCTAGCAACTAACAACTAACAACTAACACCTAATACATGAACTTTTTAGAAAGCGTGCAAATGGCGGGTACAACCCTGCTATCAAATAAATTACGTAGCGCCCTTACCATGTTAGGCATTGTTATTGGTAATGCTTCGGTAATTGCCATGATTGGTATTGGTGAAGGGGGACAAAAGTTTGTTAACAAACAGTTGGAATCTCTCGGACCAAATGTACTATTTGTAATTCCAGGAAATCAAGAAACTCAGCGGATTAGTTTTGAGATTCCTAGAACCTTGGTATTGGCAGATGCTCAAGCTGTTGCAACTCAAGTTCCGACAGTCGCGGGAGTTGCACCGGAGTTAAATCGAAGGTATGTGGTGACTTATGGTAATAGAAATACCGATGTCAATATCATTGGCACTACTCCCGGTTTTCCATTTGTGCGGGATTTTGAAGTTGCCAAAGGACGGTTTTTTAATGAAATCGATATTAAACGCAGCAATCAAGTAGTTGTATTAGGTGCCGATTTAGCAGAAAAACTTTTTGGTACCGCTAATCCTTTAGGAAAGCAAATGCGGATTAAAAATACCAGCTTTCAAATTATTGGAACTTTAGTTGGTAAAGGTTCGGGATTGGGTGGTGCTAATTACGATGAAGCCGCATTGATACCTATCACAACCTCAGCAAACCGACTTGTAGGAAAAAATTCTCCCTATGGAATTGCCCTAGATTATCTGGTAATTTCTGCAATTAATGGTGATAGTGTAGATGCCGCAGAATTTCAAATTAGGAATTTATTGCGTTTGCGACACAAAACAATTGGTGAAGATGATTTTACCGTTCGTTCCCAGAAAGATGCCCAAGCTACAGTCGGGCAAATAACCGGCGCGTTAACAATTATGCTAGCTGCGATCGCAAGTATTTCCTTGTTTGTTGGCGGCATCGGCATCATGAATATTATGCTTGTTTCCGTTACCGAACGCACTCAAGAAATCGGATTAAGAAAAGCAATTGGTGCGACTCAACAAGATATCTTATTACAGTTCACGATCGAAGCAGTAATTGTTTCAGCTGCTGGCGGTTTAATTGGTACTGCGGTTGGCGTTAGCGGCATTTTCTTAGTAGCAGCTTTTAGTCCCTTAGAAGCCGGAATTTCAAGTGTGGCAATTATTTCCGCCGTTGGTGTTTCTGGCGCGATCGGTTTATTTTTCGGCATTATTCCCGCACGTCGCGCCGCCAAACTCGACCCAATTGTAGCTTTAAGAAGCGCGTGAGCAGTTACCAGTTACCAGTTACCAGTGAACGATTATCAGTTAATTACTGACTAATAAATCTAAAATCTAAAATCTAAAATCTAAAATCTAAAATTGAAATGACTAGTATAATAATTCGCTTAGAAGATATTTTTAAAATTTACGGTAGCGGGGCAACTGAGGTAAAAGCACTGTCGAATGTAAATTTGACTGTAGAAGAAGGCGAATATTGTTCGATTATGGGACCTAGTGGTTCTGGTAAGTCTACGGCTATGAATATTATCGGTTGTTTAGATCGTCCTACGTCGGGAAAATATTATTTAGATAATGTGGATGTGGCGCAAATGGATGATACTCAATTAGCACATACTCGCAATAAAAAATTAGGTTTTGTTTTTCAGCAATTTCACTTATTACAGCAACTTACAGCATTAGAAAATGTCATGCTACCGATGCTTTACGCTGGCATATCTAAATCCGAAAGACGAGATAGAGGAATCGAAGCGTTGAAAAGAGTTGGTTTAGAAAACCGCTTGAATAATAAACCCAATCAGCTATCGGGTGGACAACAGCAACGTGTGGCGATCGCTCGTGCTATTGTTAATCGTCCGGTTGTAATTTTAGCCGATGAACCTACTGGCGCACTTGACTCGCACACAACTCAAGAAGTATTAGATATTTTTACCGAGCTTAATAGTACCGGAATCACCGTTGTGATGGTAACTCACGAATCAGAAGTTGCACGTCAAACACGACGTATCGTTTGGTTTCGCGACGGCGAAGTTATACACTCAAATTTAACTGCGGATGATTTGAATACTGTTGCAGTATCTTAATTAGGTTAAAGGTTAAAGGTTAAAGGTTAAAGGTTAGAACTTTTTTGTTTTTAAATAATTCTTAAATGCTACAGCACGATGCCGGGTAAATGAAGTACAACACTAGAATCCAAAACAACTTTATCGGAATCAAAATTATAGAATTACGTAAATAACCATTATTAGTACAATTACACGCTTTTATTTGATTTTTATTTCTCGCTAATGGCGAACCAGATTAGAAAAATCGTTCACATTGATATGGATGCTTTTTACGCTTCGGTAGAGCAACGGGATAACCCGGAATACCGAGGCAAACCTTTGGTAGTTGGTGGTTCGCCCAATCAACGCGGAGTGGTGGCAGCTGCTAGTTATGAAGCAAGAAAATTTGGCATACATTCAGCCATGCCATCAAAATTAGCCGTTGCAAAATGTCCGAATGTTATATTTGCAAAACCAAGATTTGATATTTACCGAGCAATATCGGTTCAAATTCACGATATTTTTAGACGCTACACTGATACATTTGAACCAGTTGCCTTGGATGAAGCCTACCTCGACGTTACCGAAAATAAGCAGCAATTACCCTACGCTTCTACAGTTGCGCGACATATCCGAGCCGAGATATTCCAACAAACCAACCTCACCGCGTCGGCTGGGGTTTCTATGAATAAGTTCTTAGCAAAGATGGCATCGGGTATAAATAAGCCCAATGGTATGACAGTAATTTTACCAGAAGATGCTGAAACATTTGTAGAAGCATTGCCCATTGAAAAGTTCCACGGCATTGGTAAAGTGACTGCTGCTAAAATGCACGATCTAAATATTAAGACAGGCGCTGATTTGAAAGAGCGATCGCTTGAATTTTTAGTCCGGCAGTTTGGCAAATCTGGTAATTACTATTACAACATTGCTAGAGCAAAGGATAACCGAGCGGTTGAGGCGAATCGTATCCGTAAGTCAATCGGAGCAGAAAATTCGTTTGCCCAGGATTTGAGCGATCGCACAGCGATATTACAAGAACTAGAACAAATTGCTCGCACGCTTCATAAACGTATTGATAAACATCAAGCTGCGGGTAGGACTTTAACTTTGAAAGTAAAGTTTTCTGATTATCAACAAATCACGCGCTCTCGTACTTTGGCAAATAGTATTAATAGTTTAGATGCGATTATTACTGAAGCTTCTTCATTAATTAAAGCTATCGATCTGGAAGATAAAAGTATTCGGCTGTTGGGGATTTCGCTATCTAATCTTGATAATAAAAAGGAACTGGAAATCGTTCAATTATCATTGTTTAAATAAAAATGATAATTACTACAAACCTGCTTTAAACATCCTCTTAGAACTAATAGTCGATTGCATTAAATTTGATGGGTTAGTTTTCTCCTAAACGGCGGGAGACGTAGCAGTGCTACGTCTCTACAAACCGTCGGAATTAATGAAATGCACTACTAAGTACGATAGCTCTAATTCTCAAAGCTATATACGTAAACTCATTGCAATTCGCACAATCATTATATAATTTCGTACCGTACAGCTTGAATATATATACGGTGTGTACTGGATTACAAAATATAAGCTTCATATCTACGTCAATATATTGATAAAAATCGTAAAATAAATTTAACTCACGTATCAATCGTATTGGGAACTTGATTTATGGAGATAACAAAAAAGCTTGACGAACTGATTAATTTAGCTAACTCTATTCGACCATTATCTTTGGACAGTGAAAATTTGGAGTATTTTAATGACAAATCAGCTTACGAGTTTGGTCATGACTTAGGCGAGCGTTTGAATAAAGAAGAGTATATTCCAACATTAGAGCAAGCAATTGAAATTTATCATACTGGACGCATTAGTAAATTAAGTGCTGATATGGAAATATTGCTCCATGTCTGTACAAATACTTTACAAGAAAGTACCCCTGGGGTTAATTTCTCAGTGAAAAGTTTAGAGATTCATGTTCGTGTTTCTGCACGTATAGCTGCTTATTATACTGCCATCCAACTATACTTACGTCATCCAAGCATAACTTCAGAGAAAATCATAGCGAAGCTTGGACAAGAATTCTATGATTCACTTATGAAAGCTATTGGAAGTGCTTTAAGTCTAAAATACGTTCAACAATACATTCATGCCTGGAATATTTTAAATTTCATTGAAGAGACAGCAAAAAAAATTGAAGATAAAGTCAGTTCTTCTGTAATTAAGGATGCAAATAAAATTAATCGTATAATTGATATTGCCAAGTGTGAGCCATTTGAAATTAGAACAGCACTTGCTATCGCAGTAAAATACGAGAAAGAATTTAGGACTTTAGAAGAATTGCAATATACTTTTAATAGCGTCGATGCTGAAATTGCACAAGCAGAAAAAAACTACGATCTTAACAAACTCGCAGAATTCAAGTATGGTATCGTACCAGATTTACAAAACAAAATAGCAACTTTAGAAGATGAAATAAAAATTAAAGCCACTCAATATTTGCTCGAATTAGATATAGAAAATACCGAGAAGCAGTCATTAGAAGCTTCAGTAAAAAAAGATAGATTAGAATGTATAAATGATATTGATAAAACTATAAATCATAAATCTGAGCTTATATATCCTAATCTCGATATAAAAGCAAGTACAAATCAACAAGAGCAAAAAGAACTTTTACAAACTGAAGATATTTTTAGAAAGTTACAGCATTATCTTTCCGACTCATGTGGTTTTAGTTTAGACAAGATAATGCTTGATTCCACAGTATTTTTTGGAAGTTTTACTAATTTTAAACCTATCAGTTCAAGCTTTTGGGGTAGTTTATCTTCTAATAATTCGTCCATGTATGATGCACCTGAAAATTCATTAGGAATGGATGTTTTAGATGGGCAAGAACTGATATTGTTTATCGAGTCGGAATTTGATATTGAAATTCTTGATGATGACGGTAAAGTTGTGACGATAGAGGAGCTTATAAATATAATTCTTAAACTTCGATGTGATGACTAATATTTGAACGTGAGTTGGGCTACAAATGCTCCGATAGCTTTGATAATAGGTTTTTAGCACGGCAACTGCAATTTTTAATATCCCTGGCGATGAAGGTAGATTTGCGTGAGTTAAGTTATCGGTTTGCACGTTGGTGAGGCGATCGCGGTCGCAAAAGTATTTCCTTTGTAAAGATTACATTGCTAGTTACCAAGATTTTACACTACCGCTACAATTTGAAAACTGCGATAAACATTGGCTTTTGGTAAGATACATCAACTTCAACTAAAAAACGGCAGCAGTTAGAACAAGCATTGATACAAAAATGGCGATCGCGTTTCAATAAAGAAAACTGGGTGCGGTGGTGGTAGCCGTTTGGGTAATTAAGTAAAACTTTTTAATTGTTGTATTATATCTTCAGTAATTTAAACTATAAATCTAGTAATTATGCTTCGTTCATATGTTTCGTGGTTGATTCCGGGAGTCCTTACTTTAGTTGGTTTTGGGACAACTGTAGAAAGCGCAAAAGCACAAACTGTCTACCCATTTGAGGCAACTTATGACGCATCATCTACCCTACTTAATCCCATCACTGAAGAGATAGCATCACAGACTGTATCAGGAGAAAGTAATAATGCACCTTTTGGTTTAACTAAAGCTAGTGGTTTACTTTATGTCAAATCTGATTTAAGTAACAATTCTTACAGCTTTAGTAGTAATCCAGAAACATTTGGCTTACAAGACTTACCGCAAGGTGGAGTGACGTTATTTGGAGAAGGCGACAATAAACTATTTTATGCAGTTGAAAACGGTACGGGAGTTATTGATTTAGCAAATTTGACCACTACTGGCACTAATACTAACATTATCACTGGTGGTGAAGGTTTATTTCAAGGTGCAACTGGGACGCTTACTGGTTCTGAAGTTTATCAAATTGGCAATCTTTTAACAGATCCAACGAGTTCTAGTACAGGTTCTGTAAAGATAACTGGCACAATTAAAGTATCCGCAACTCAAATTCCAGAATCAAACAATAGTTTTGCATTAACTGGGATAGGTATAATAGGAGCTATTTTATTGCGCCGACGATGTAAAACTGCTTAATATTTGAGTACTGCTACTACCAAATTTCAGCAATTGTTGAATTTCACTTAGACTAGTAATGCGATCGCCTATGGGCAAGGCGTAGTCTATCGCCTTTCAACAAACAAAACTGGAGGCGGTGGGGACAACCGTTTTCGGCTCGCACTACAAAATTAAAAATTTAGGATGCTCCTAAAACCACACTTTTGGAGTCGGGTTTTTTCCGGTAATGTACTGCTACGGGAGTAACTCCGGTGGTTTTTCTGCCCATGCCCAATTCTTAACAAATATTCTTCACCACTTCCACCAACTCTCTGGGATGATGAATTAAGTAATCTGGATTTTCATTAATTAATGCTTCTTCTGAATTAAAACCCCAAGTCACGCTACAAACTTTTACGTTAGCTTTTCTTGAGGCTTCAATATCTCTGGTTTCATCTCCTACATATAGAACTTCTTCAGTTTTGATCTGTTTTTGCCTCAAGACATTATTAATTACTGTATTTTTCCCAAAAATCGCGATTCCAGGATAAATAAACTCGAACAGGTTATCTAGATTATTTACTTTGAGAAACTCTTCAACGTTACCTTTAGAATTAGAAGTTATGATACCTAACCTCGAACCATTGTCTTTGAGTTCTATTAAAGCTTCTTGAATTCCTGGGATTGGTTTTAGTTCGGGAATTTTTTTTGTTAACTCTCTCTTAACCTTCTTGAGCAAAAAAGGTATTTTGAATAAAGGAATCCCAGAATACTTAAAAATTTCTCTAGAAGTTAAATTTTTGAGTATCAGAAGTTCTTCTGGAGCAATTTGCGCGTAATTAAACTCTATAGCTAAACTATTGGCAATACTTACTAACGCATCTAACGTATCGGCGATCGTGCCATCAAAATCAAAAATAATTACTTTCTGGGTCATTCTTTCGGTTGACGTGATGCTTCAAGATTAGCACGGGCATTTCTTCGTAACATTTTTGGCTTGATTCGCCGTAATGCCGATGCGGGAAATTGCTTGTCCCACTTTTCATCTGTGATTCTGGCTAATTCTATCAGCTTGGGAGCAATATTCCCAGAGTAAGGTTGAAATTCTTCGACATCGGTAGTATTTGCAAAACGTTGATTCCAAGGGCAAACGTCTTGACAAATATCACAACCTGCCACCCACCCGTCTAACTTAGATGCAATATTTTCAGGTAATTCATCATCGCGGTTTTCAATTGTATGGTAAGCAATGCAGCGATTGGCATCTACTACAAATGGCTGTCTAATTGCGTCGGTGGGACAACTTTCAATACATCGAGTGCAACTTCCACAATGTTGGGTATGAGGAGTATCCGGGGTTAATTCTAAATTTGTGAGAATTTCTGCCAAAAACACCCAAGAACCATATTCCCTAGTAATTACGTTACCATTTTTAGCAATCCAACCGATCCCCGCTTGTTGCGCCCAAACTTTATCTTGGATTGGTGCTGTATCTATATAATGTCTGGTTTTAATTTCTTCACCGAATGACTCCAACCAATTTGAGAGCGCTTTCAATTTTTTTTGGACAACTTTGTGATAATCTCTTCCCCACGCATACCGAGAAATTTTTCCATATTCTTTTTCTTCGGGGCGTTGATGCTCTGTATAGTAATTTAAGGCGACACAAATTAGCGATCGCACTTCTGGCATGACTAATTTTATATTTTGGCGCTTGGGGTTTTGCATCCATTCCATATCGGCATGATACCCCAGGGCTAACCAGGCTTGTAATCTCTGCACGCTGGTTTGTGTAACATTTACAGCAGCTATACCCACTTTATGAAATCCCAACTCTAGCGCTTTTTCCTTAATTTGTGTGCTACTTAAGGAGGATGATTGATTCATTTATCTTATTTTAAGATTTGCCCGAAAACCGCACCCCTATCATATACTGCCATTACGATCCCCTGTTTTATATTAGCTAATTGTTGCTAATTCACCTATTTGTAAATTTTATTTGCTATTTGTAAAGTTTGTATGCACAATAGCAGGTAGAAGGTAAAGCAACATACAAGTAAATCCTTCCTAATGTGAATATTTCGCTACGAAGTTTACAAAGAATGGTGCAATTATGAGTTTTTCTGCAAATTCAATAAAGAACGGTTTTTCCAATTTCAACTACGAGGCTCAGTTGATTGATGCGGTAAATTCCACTGTAAATGTGTTCCAAACTCTAGGAGTAGACGATCGCTTAGCAGTGCTTTGGTTTGCATACACTGAAATGGGACGCTCTATCACTCCTGCTGCTACAGGTGCAGCACGGTTGCAATTAGCGGAAGGTTTGCTAAATCAAATCAAGCAAATGTCTCACTGCGAACAATTACAGGCAATGCGCGATTTGGCTACAAAAAATAACACTCAAGTTTCTCGCGCTTACGGTATTCTCAGCGCTAATACAAAATTAGCTTTCTGGTATGAGTTATCAGAATTGATGGTTAAAGGTTTTGTTGTACCAATGCCATCTAATTATCAATTATCTCGCGATGGCGCACAACTATTGGAAGCCATTAAGGAACTAGATTTTGGTCAACAAATTACCGTACTTCGCAGAGTTGTCACCGATATGGGTGTTGACTCTTTAGCTGATTAAAAAACTGAGAGTCAGTCTATATTTTTTAACTAATACAACCGCTTGATTGTGGGGTGGGCGTTAATCCCACCTTACATTAATTCCGTCTTCTTTTAATACCGACAAGGAAAACTAATTTTTAGCCCATAAATTTTTTAATCTAAAATCTAAAATCTAAAATCCAAAATCAAATAGATTTTTAATCTTCTACCTAAAGAAGTAGTTCGCTCAAAGTAGATTATTTCTAAAGCAGCTTTCAAAGAGGTTAGCTTTTGTATTCAAATAACTACTATCAGCAATTAATACGGGTAATTTTATGAGTGCAGTCCAATCGCAATCGATCGCAATTCAAGGAATCAACGAACCAACTATAGAGCAATATTTTGCAAGCTTAAATGCGGGCGATTATGAAAAAACTGCTGACTTATTTGCTCTAAACGGTGTAATGCATCCTCCCTTTGAATCAGGGATTGTTGGAAGAGATGCTATTTTGACTTATTTAAACAAGGAAGCAATTGATATTAAGGCTCATCCTCGTGAAGGTGCCAAGGAAAGCTTAGAAGATAACCAAACCCAAGTTAAAGTTGCGGGTGAAGTCGAAACTCCTTGGTTTAGTATAAACGTATCTTGGGTGTTTGTTCTAAATCAAAACCTTGAAATTTTGGATGTGAAAATTAAACTGTTGGCTTCTCCGCAAGAGTTACTTTCCTTACGCCGATAAATTAAAATTGGATATCAAACCCGGATATTAAATAAAGACGATTGATAAATAACATACTCAAGTTTTATTTGCTGTAGCTTGTTGTAAGGAACGTACTAATAATTTTCGCCCTAACTCGACATCGGAAGAAGAGCATTGCCAGTCGGGATGGGCAGTCATTAATAAACTATCTAAAGTTTCTTCGTCAAATAAATGCCAAACTGCTGCATCCAGTATTTCTGTTTCGATCGCATAACAGTTGCTGCTGATACAGTAAATTTTACAACTACTGGCAACTCTTTCTAAAGTCATTTGTTCACCAGGCTGAAGCGAGCGAAATTGTTTCATTGCTTGCTTCATTTCATCTATAGAGGAAATTAATAGTCCAGGAATTGCGACTGTTAGATTACTATCGCTATTTACCTTAATCCAATAATGACGACTGGGATCTATTCCCTCTAGCCAAGGTAACTCATCATCTAAACGGTAGCGCGGTGACAAACAAAACGAAGCTTTCATAAACGTCGTTACTAATTACAATATTTGGGTATTCAAATAATTTTGAGCTAAGGACACTCGGTAAAGCACGAGAACTTTTCGAGATAAGTTACCTTAGCGCATACTTACAAGCATCTCACCCTTAATTTAGTTAATCCCAGCATTGCATTCGCGGAGTTGAGATAACTAGTTAAAGGTGCAGCCACTTTTCCATTATTTGATGATTCCCAGATATTAATCAAATAAACTTAGTAAAAATTATCATCTTAATTAAGTATTGTTAACTTAAACGCTTAGATTCAAGTTAAATTAATTTGTCAGATTTTGCACGGGTACATAAGTAAGCGAAGTAAAATATTTACCCTTAGCGAGCGTCTCACTGGTTGCTTTTAGTTCGCTTTACGTAACGAGCGAGCTAGAAGCTGTCCTAAGAGGACACGCTACGAGTTCACCGTAGGTGCGGAAGGCAGCACTACGAATGTATTACCCATCATATTAAATGTGGCTCCGTAGTAGTAGCGCATTTCATTAATTTTGACAGGTTTGTAGTAAGGGCTTAAGCCCAAATCCGGAGGCGCTGAAGCGCTTACTACGAGCCTTTTTACCCATCAAAACTTATGTGGCGGATAGTGGTCAACCACATAAGTTTTGCGGAGTTTGCGTAGTGCGAGCGTCTCGCTCGCTGGTTGTCTGAGAATGCTCGCTGGTTGGTTTCAGCTAGCTGTGAGCAAAAAGATCGCTATCCAAGACAATTTTTTCCTAAAATGGTTTGTAAACGATATGAGTGAGATCGAATTATAGTTAAAGTTAATTTTGAACTTTTTCTTCAATTTCTACTGTTTGTGGCAAATTGGCTTCTAACTTAAGACAATTACCACCATCAACTTGTAATTCGTACTCTACTTTGTCCATCAAACGGTTCATAATCAACCACCCATAACCTCCTTCTTGTTTTTCTACAGGTTTGGGAGGAAAATAAGTAGACATATCATAACCTTCACCTTTGTCCCAAACTTCCAGGGCTAAATCCCTTTTTTTTAGTTCCAAGCGAATCACAATCGGGACAGATGGTTGTTCCTTATGAGCGTGACGCACTGCATTTGAGTAAGCTTCAACTAAAACTAAACGCAAACGATTTGACTGCCGTTTCCAATCTACCGATTCTCCTAATTCCGCTTGTAAGCATCCAAGCAGCCAGTTTTCCACAACATTTAAATACTTCAAGTTACTTGGTACGTGAAGCTCGCTTTTCATTGTTTATAAAACCTCCAGTGAAAGTATAGTTTGGTCATCTTCTTGAACCTCAGTATCAAGGTGGATGCGATTCAACAATTTATTGAGGCTGAGTGGTTTTTCTTGCTCAATTAATAATTGCCAAAGTCCTTCTTGATTAAGCATAGAACGTGTCAGCGGTTCAACACCATCTGATTCTTTATCAACCATCGTCTTGATTGAAACTTGAGCTTCAGTAATTCCATCACTCGCAAGCAGTAAAATATCCTCTAAAGCAAGTTGCCATTCTCCCGATTCTGCTTTCCATTCGGGTAATATACCTAAAGGAACTCCACGTACTTTAAGAAAATTGGGTTCGTCCGATTGCGAATCTTTTTGCGAACATACTATAGGATAAATATGACCGGCGTTAGCATAAACTAATTGCTTGGTAGTGGGAGAATATCGAGCCAATACCATAGTAATAAAGTAATTGTTGCTTACAAGATCGTCCCCTAAAGCCTGATTTAAATTTCTCATGACTATATTCGGCATTGCAGGGGTTTCTTGAGATAATTCCCGACGTAAAACTGATATCGCACTAGCCATAAACAGTGCAGCAGGAACCCCTTTACCGGAAACATCACCTACAGCCAACCATAAATCGCCTTTGGGATGAACGAAAACTTCAAAAAAATCTCCCCCAACTTCTCGTGCTGGGTAGCAGCAAGCTTGTACCTTTACTCCTTCCATTTCAGGTAAACTTTGACGCAGCAAATTGTGCTGAATTTGACGAGCAACTTCCAATTCAGCATGAATCTGTTCTTGCTTTTGCTGGAGGCTCTGATAAAGTTTTGCCTGAGAAAGAGCTAACGCAGCTTGTTCCGCAACGCCGGAAATTAATTCAATATCTTCATGCTGCCAGTTGCGATACGCTCGAAGCGTCGCCCCTTGGGCATCGCCATACTGCTGATGAAGAACGAGTACTGCCTGTAGGTGTTGCTGATAAATCAGCGGTACGGCTAACTGCTGATAGCTTTTGCCATCATCGTCAGTAAATTCTGTGACTTCGCAATTACGGCTAACGAGAACTTTTTCCATTAAGGAAGTAAAGTTAAAATAGCAATTCTCATGTCCGCTATTATCGCTGTAGAAAAACTCGTCTGGTGCTAAACTTTCTCCTTCAATTGGTCTGAGCATACAACAAGCCGCTTCAAAAGTTTGCCCAATTGTTGCTACAATTTTTTGCAGCATACTACGGTAATCCAAAGATTCCCGAATCGCTGTTGTAACTGCATTAACTAAGGATTCTCGCCGCAGAGAACGGCGTAAGCTTAATGTACTTTTTTTTACTAAGTGATAGGTTTGGGTAGCTTGCTCGACTAAGGAACGAAGTTGATCTGGTTTCCAAGGTTTGGTAATGTACCTAAAGACCTGACCTGAATTAATCGCCTCAACTAAATCTTCGACATCGGTAAAACCCGTAAGCAGAATCCGAATTGTATCCGGAAAACGCTCCACCGTCAGACCAAAAAATTCAGTCCCGTTCATCTCTGGCATTCTTTGATCGGAGATGATCACAGCCATTTCGCCTTCTTTGTCTAGAATTTCTAGAGCAGTACGAGCATCACTAGCCTTGAATACTTTAAAATCTCGCCGAAAAGTGCGGTAAAGTAAATCGAGGTTATCTAGCTCGTCATCTACCACCATTAATTTGAGTTTGCCTGCCTCAATCTCAGTCATAGTTGACTTTTAATTTCATATATTTTTTTAACAAGCAAGACTGTAAAAATTTCATCTTGCCGTATCATTCCGTTTGGAACACACAGGTAGTTATTAACATCCCCCCACAGTCCTAACACAAAATCGGATAAATGTAATATTTTTGCCTTTATCTAACCTCAGTGATAATACCTAGACAAGACGAAAAAGCCTATCCTACCAACCCAGAACGTAAAGCACGCACGGCAGCTTGAGTGCGATCGTCGGCGCATAACTTGTTCAAAATATTACGAACGTGAGTTTTTACAGTTCCTACGGTAATGTAAAGTCTTTCGGCGATATTAGCGTTACTACAACCTTCTACAATTAGCTGCAATACTTCTAATTCTCTTTCAGTAAGAGTATAAGGGTCAATTAGATTTTGATTGCTATTAGGATTATTAAACTCAGATTTTTCAACAAACTGATTAGTTTCTGAGGTTGCTTGCGAATGCGGTGGATTTTCTTGCGCTTGCTGCAAAACAATGCGAGCGATCGCCGGGTCAATCCAAGCGTTACCATTGTGAGTATGACGCACCGCTTCAAGTAAGCTATCGTATTTATCTTTCATGCAGTAAGAATCCGCACCAGCTGCGAAAGCTGCAAGCACGGCTTCTTTACTGTCGCGTAAAGTCAGAATCAGGATTTTAGTTAACAATCCCGGTGCTGCGGATTTGGCTTCTCTAGTTAATTCAATTCCATCTTTATCAGGTAAACCAATATCTACGATTGCTACATCCGGATGCAGCGTTTTTAACATTTTCAGTCCGTCTTTAGCATTCGTAGCTTCTCCTACTATTTCAAAATCAACATTTCGCTGTAATGTTGTCCGAATACCCAGACGGGTAAGATCGTGATCTTCAATTAAAGCAACGCGAATTTTAGTCATGGTAACTTTCTGCCCGTTAAACTATTAACTGTAAAATGGAGTTTACTAAAAAGTCTATTCATATACAGTTTCCTTCACATCTGTACCTTAATTGCATAAATCTCACCAGCGGTGGTTGATATATTATTACTTTTAGTATTCATTACCGTTATTGCAAACACTATTAATATACAATTTGAGTTTATTACGCCTTATTTAACAGCATCTAATACAAGAAGAGCGTTTAAATATACAATCTTTGGCTTAGAGTTAATTAACGATAATGTGCCTAAGTAGTTAATTTTACCCTATTAATAGTATTCTCGTCTCAAAAGCTGTACGCTGGCGATTAAACTTAACTACATTCCTATTACTTGCTTTCACCTCCTTTGTTAAAAGTATACTGGCGTTTTGGAAGATACTGTCAGTCTGTTTGCAATTGTTTGTTTAAGGATGCGCTTGAAAATGCTACTTAGAATACAACGTTGTAAAACCTATTCTTATTTTTTGTATTTAAGTGTTTGTAATTATCTTTGAGCTTTTAACTAAATAATATTGAGTAAGCTGGGCTACAAATTATGGGTAAAATAACTAATTCTCTTCATCTTGAGCGAAATACTAATTTAGTATGATTTCAGCAATTAGTGAAGCTGTAACTGAAATTGAAACACGAACAATTAAGGAACAAATTTGATAAACTAGCTTCGTACTTGACTTGGTGTAAGGCAAATTTAGATTAAAGCATGATTAAACCGCCTAAAAATTTTTCAGTTTTAGGACTACCGATTCATGTAGCTACCAACTATCCAGGCTACTTGTTAGAACGGTTGCAACAGAGAATGGGAACTCACGTAGTTACGCTGAATGCAGAAATGACCATGCAAGCGGAACGAAATGAAACTCTCGCGACGATAATTAAAGCTGCCGATTTGGTAATTCCGGACGGTGCTGGAATAGTTTTATATTTACGATTGCTTTTAAAACAAGATGTACGTCGAATTCCAGGAATTGAGTTAGCAGAAGCACTATTAGGCGAAATTGGACAAAATTCTTCTGATTCAACGGTATTTTTCTATGGAGGAAAACCCGGAACCGCAGCAGCAGCAGCAAAATCTTGTCAGGCAAAAGTTCCCGGTTTGAATATAGTCGGAACTCATTCTGGCTATCATTCACCAGAAGAAGAAGAAAAATTACGCTCTACTCTCTCTCAAATGCAGCCGCAAGTTATTTATGTCGGTTTGGGAGTACCGCGTCAAGAATTTTGGATTGAAAAAAACCGTCATTTGTGTCCGCAAGCTACTTGGATTGGCGTAGGTGGCAGTTTTGACATTTGGTCGGGAACCAAAACCCGCGCTCCTGCTTGGCTGGGTGATAACAATTTAGAATGGCTATATCGTCTTTATCAAGAACCTTGGCGATGGCGGCGGATGTTGGCTTTACCCAAATTTGCCTTCAAAGCCTTGATTTATGGTGTCAAAACAAAAGGCGCTTGAGTTTTTATAAAGAAAAGGAGACGGGGAGAGGGGGAGATGAGGAGATGGGGAAGAGGGGGTAGAGGGGGTAGAGGGGGTAGATAATTCTTAATTCCTCACTCCTAACTCTTTAACCTTTAACCTTTAACCTTTAACCTTAATTACTCTCGAAAATTTTAAATAAATATTTTGATATTCCCAGGCTTGCTCTGGGAATACTTATTTTGTATTCAACTTTGTATTTAATTTTCATAAAGAGCAATGGCAGTAATTACACCCAATAACACAATTGATAAATCTGCTGATTTTCCACAAGAAAATAAAGATAAATATTGTAGCAGTGAATTTATGGTGCAACTGCGTTCGGTGACAAAAACCTATGCTAACGGGGCTAATGCTTTGGAAAATGCCAGCTTAAGCATTAAAAAAGGGGAATTTTTATTTATTACCGGACCTAGTGGTTCTGGTAAATCGACTTTACTAAAACTACTCTATGGCGAAGAATTAGCCACACAGGGAGAAGTAATTGTTGACGATCGCAATGTGTCGGCGTTACGTGGTGACAACTTGTCTTTGTTACGGCGACGTATTGGTATTGTTTTTCAAGACTATAAGTTAATTCCCCAGCGAACGGTAAAGGAAAATATCTCTGTAGTACTGCAAGCTCAAGGTTACACGCGCAAAGAAATTCAAAGACGATTAGAACCTACTTTAAAGTTAGTAGGTTTACTGAGTAAAGCTAACTCTTTTCCCGATTGTCTTTCTGGAGGAGAGCAACAACGAGTAAGTATGGCGCGAGCAATTGTAGCAACCCCACCCTTACTTTTAGCAGATGAACCAACCGGAAATCTAGACCCAGATAATTCTTGGCAAATAATCCAAATATTGCGTAAATTAAATACCTTTGGGGCGACAGTAATTGTTACAACTCACGACGAACATTTGGTACGACGCTGCAACCAAAGAGTAGTACAAGTACGTGATGGAAAAGTTTATCAGGTCAAAGGTTAAAGGTCTGCATGTTAAAGGTTAAAGAGTTAGGAGTTAGGAGTTAGGAGTTAGGAGTGAGGAGTTAAGAATTATCTACCCCCTCTACCCCCTCTACCCCCTCTACCCCCTCTACCCCATCTCCCTATCTCCCTATCTCCCTATCTCCCCATCTCCATTACCTAATATCATCAACAAGAAACGCGGTTTTTGGCTTTGATGGAAAAGGGTATTAAAGTTGTCTTCATATGCGATCCAGGTTGAGGGGCTGGTTCCAATGCTTGCAAACTATCAAAAGCTGCATCTCGAATTGCTGCTTCTGATTCTGTTGTTAGCAAAAGTTGGAAGCATTCAATAATATATTGCTTTGTGTCTGGCTCTAGTTGTTGAGTGGCTAATTTTGTCAACTGACGCACGCTAATTAAACGTTTAAGCGGATCTGTATCTGTTAAATTCTCTAAAAACTGCTCTACTTTATCTTCCTGATTTCCATATAAACTGATTAGCAACTGAGCTAATAAAATTAAAGTTAGTACGGTTGCTAATCCTTGGACAATTGCACCCGCACCAATCCAAACATTGGGCGCATTAAACCAAATTGTTGCTGCGGTATAAGTACCCAGACAAGCAATTCCGCCACTAGTTACCGATAATACTAAACGTCCGTGAGGAGTTTGGAGGAAATTACGTATATGACACCAAAATTGCGACCAGTTCCACTGCGGCATCGAATAGACAAATAGCATTACCAAAACGCCCGCGCTGCAAGAAAATAATAACTTCGGGTTCCACAAAAACATGGCAACAACGATTGTTAGGAACCAAAGAACAGTTGCTGGGCTTCTATAATGCAATATTCGTTTTTTGGCTGTTGTCTTTAACTGCGGAAGCTCCCCGAATGGGATATTTTTGATGAATCGCTGCCAATAAGACGAAGCCGATTTTGCCACGTTACCTACCTACCAATATTTAAGATTTGCTGAATCGAGGATTTTCTATCAAAATTAAGAATCTATAATATTTTTACCAGAAAGTCTATATTTTATAATACTTAAAGGCACTTATTCAGAATCGTAGGCAATTATAAAAGTAAAATTTGCTGTTGGCAATACTAATAACAAAAACTTACGTCATCAATGGTAAATTGACCATCAAAAGCGTGGAAGCTAATAGAATGAATATTTTGTGCCGACACAGACAATAAAGTATTTGGGGCTAGTGCTGAGTCGGAGTTAGCAAGATTACTAGATGGTAGTACCGCTTGATTTAACAGCTTGCGATCGCGATCGTAAGCAGACAGCACTAATCGCTGGGAACTGGTAACAAAGGCACTAACTAAATTGACGGGACGTACAAAGGTAGCTTCTAATAATCCGCTTTTAGGGGAACTCATTAATACTACTACACCAGAACGAGGTGGAAATGCCGGATTTGAAGGTTCTATGGCAATACAATTATTAAAAATTACGCCTCTACTTTCGTATTGACGTTCTACCACTTCAAAGCATTTTAATTTGTCCAATTGTAAAAAAATACACTCAGTTTCTAAGAAATTGATTGTATCATTTTGAGGACGTTGAAAAGGATAAGTTGATGTAAAACTTTGAGAATAACTATTAAGTATGTCTTGCTTAAAGTAAGGCTCCTCAAGCGTTGTTACACCGGATCTAAAATTAACCTGTTTCACAATTACTCAGATAAAAATTACAATTACTAATTACATAAAAAATGTTGCATTTTCCCGACTGCATTGAATTTAAGAGCGTAGAAACTATATCTTCAACAAGCAGCATTCAGAACAATTACACTCAAAGAGCGAATCGCTAAACAATATTCTGAGCTTTGTTGACGTTCATTCCTATCGGTGATGTTTCTGATAGTCTATCAGAATATTTTGATAGCAACCCTATGTCTAAAGTTATATTCCATACCCGTATAAAGCTTGTAAATACAGTTTTCTTAAGCTTAAACATTTAATGTGGCGAAAAAAAACACACCAAATCTTTACAACAAACGCAGTAAATTTACATTTGCTTCAATCTCTCCAAAGTAAGAAGTTATTGTGTGAAGATTTAGCTGATAATAAAAGTAGTGGTAAGCTTTATTTTGCGTGAATACAGATTTAATCGCAGGTAATCGCCCATCCCATAAAGATAGCGACACAATTAACACAAATATTTATGTTTCAGCCATTGGGATTTGAGCGCTGCTCGGTAAATACCTCATTAGGTAGGATGATTTACTATACTAATACAGGCTCTCCTTGGCAGAATAAGACTGCCACTACAGATAAAGAAACCTTGGTATTCTTACACGGATTTGGTGGTGGTTCTTCTGCCTATGAATGGTCAAAAGTTTATCCAGCCTTTGCAGCAGAATATCGTATTATTGCGCCGGATTTAATCGGTTGGGGTGAATCGGAACATCCAGTGCGAAACTACCAAGTTGAAGATTACTTAAGTGCGATCGCGGAGTTTTTGCAGCAAACCTGCGATGGTGCGGTAAAGGTAGTTGCTTCTTCTTTAACGGCAGCATTTACAATTCGAGTCGCCATAACTCATCCAGAATTATTCAAATCTTTGATTCTTACGACTCCAGCAGGACTTTCCGATTTTGGTGAAAACTATTCCCGTAGCTTTTTCGCACAGTTAGTTAGTACGCCAGTTCTCGATAAATTAATTTATACAACTGGGGTTGCAACTAGCGGTGGTATTCGTAGCTTTTTAGAACAACGTCAATTTGCTAATTCTAATCGAGTCTACGAAGAAATTGTGGAAGCTTATTTAGAATCTGCAAAACAACCAAATGCTGAATATGCGGCACTGGCTTTTGTACGTGGCGACTTGTGCTTTGATTTATCGCAATTCATTCAACAATTAACAATACCTACAGCAATTATTTGGGGACAAAAATCGCAATTTACCGGACCCGAAATTGGTCAGCGTCTGGCGCAAATGAATCCCCAAGCAATTAAAGTTTTTCAACAATTGGAAAATGTCGGGTTAACACCTCAGTTAGAATTACCAGGAGTTACAGTTGGTTTAATCAAAAAGTTTATAGCTTTGCTTGATATTTGACAAATTTTTACCAAATTATTAAATATAACTCCTGACAAATGGAAAAATACTTTTTTTCTACTCCCTATTTCCTAATCCCTATTTCCTAATCCCTACATTAGTTAAAAGATAAATAGTAATAAGTCATCAACCACATCGATCGTGACTGATGACTTATAAAGTTATACACATGGGAAGCTCCCGATAAATAACCCAAAAATTACAAATAAGTAGAAGCACAAATAAAAAGATTATTCAAAATTACTTATATACAGAAATTTTGAATTTCGCTAAAAGCTACCAATCAAGCTTGGCAAGAATAACTAAAAGTAGAAAATCACATGGTTAGCTGCTTTTTAATACTAACCAGCTTTTTTACGCGAATTTGTAACTACAAGTTCAAACTCCCAGCCAGGAAGCTGCTGTACTGATTTACTAATGCGACATAAATCTTCAGAACCGTTTGAATTGAGGTTTTGTCGCGTTCTAACTTTGGCAGCAACAACCTTTTTCTCATTTACGGCTATCAAGTCAAGCGAACAATCTGCAAGTACCGTAGGTAGTTTTTCGGGAGACGGATTGATAGTAACTGAATAACCTTGCTGGCGGTATTCTCTAGCAAGTTTTAAAAGTCGCCGATATTCCAAGGGATTTTGATTGTCCTGATAGCTCATATCTAATTACACAGAGTTGCTCCGGTGAAGTTGAAGTATCAATCACTTCACTTATTATAGAGCAAACATTTAAGAATGGTACTGTTAAATGCGTTGCAATATTGATAATAACTATCATTAATTAACCAAAACTTAACAGTAGTTTTTTTAGCTTGAAAAGACTAAAAGAAGCGCTTCTTCTAAAATTTAATAAGCGCATTATAGTAGTTAATTCATAAGAAAATATCGGTAGTTTGGAAACGAGCGTCTTTTTAAAGCTGAGAATAAAAACGCCGCGTGTGGTAATAAAGCACCGTGGTATTTGTTTAAAATTAGAACGAGTAAGAGTATCCGTCTTTTTTGTGAATAACTTTACAGTGTTTATATGAAATACCCTGTATAAGTTTTTCACGAGTTGATATGTTGAATGACCCCGTTGAGCGGGTTGCTATTCTTCCTAAATATTCGCCAATTTTTTTACCTGTAGTGACAACGGCTTTTACAATATCACCAGTTTGAAAACCTCTTACAAACTTATTTCTAGGAACATATCGATTAGGAAAACCGTATTTGTCGGTTCTGCACATTTGACGAGTTCCCCAACCATTACACTTTATTAATAATGGTTGATTAGTTTTTAAAACAATACTATCTATGTCACCAACACAAGCCGCGTCAATCCAATGTTTTTTGGGTAACTCAAACCTAACTCTATTAAATTTTGTTTGACCACCGCTAGCTGTTTTAACTGGCAATAACTTTTCTAAAACAACTACTAACTTATTTCTAGTGGAATTTACGGCAGCCGCGTCACGTAATGATTGCTTACATTTTGCTTTAATTTTCTTTAATAACGCAGGTTTACCTTTTAAAAAGTCTTCTACAGGTTTATTACCTTTTTTTTGATTGCACTTTTCGCACGCTAAACATAAATTACTTACGCTATTACTACCCCCTTTAGATAATGGTTTAATATGTTCAATCTGTAACGGTACATCTTTTTTACCACAGTATGAACATTCTCTACCCCATTTTTCAAGTAAGTATTCGCGTACTTCGTAACCTTGCAATTCCCCAAGAGTATATTCAACACCCGTTACTTCGGGATTTTGCATTTTCTGCATATCAAATCTGACTTTTTCAACCCATAATTCGGTAATTGGTGAATAACGTATTAGCTTTTTAACCCATGTTTCTGTAGTTAAAACACGATGTAATAAACTTAGTGCTAGCCAACCTTTAGGGCGTTTTCTATTATCAAATCTTGCAACTCTGTAACGTGTTTTACGGGTACGTCTTCCGCGTCTTAACTGTCTACGTGATAATAACGCATCTTTTATCTGACTACCACGATGATCTAATTCTGCACCCCAAACAACGTTATTACCGTCAAGCAATGCAATGCCTGTAAACTTAGAACCGGGATCGATTTTAAGAGTTAATGGTTTGATTATTGGGTTATCAATTACTGTTTTTAGAATTAATGTAAAAGGATACATTCGCCATACAGCAGCTTTACCTAAATTCAATAATCTTCTAGCTTGTTTAGGCTTAATCGGGTTAAGCGGTTGTTTGTTTGTATCAATAAGAAAAACGTAGTTTTGCATTTTTAATGCCTCAATGGTGATGTATGCTTGTCCTAAGAGGACACGCTGCGCGAACGACAATGTTTAAAATCGGCATATCTGAAAAACACTGGCAAAACTGGCGTTACACCTGTTTAATTTTCCAGTTATAGAGCTTAGAACTAGCACGCATTCTAAGGTATGAACGGTCTTCACTTATTTTAAACGTAGAAACCTAAGTCTGGTCAGCTAAGAGTTTCAGGACTATGCCTGAAGCTCAGTCTCTTTAGACCTGAGTTGCTGACAGTTATATATACTCACATCAGGTAGGTGCGATCGTAGATTACTTCTATTAAGATAAATCTCCGGGATCTGGTGCAGCTTCAACTTTAATGTGCAAAAATTCTTCACCTTTGGAAAATCCTTCCGCTAAAGCTGGAGAAATACCTTTAATTCTGAAAGAACCATTTAGATTGCGACGACGGCTGATGAAATCAGTAATCTGATAGTCATCAACATAAATCAAACCGTTTAAAGCATCCCTGATCGGCTTTACTATATTATCGTTATCTGGAACGGATGATTCATCGCCAGTAGGATCTGCATCATAATAATGCGTAATAATAACTTGGACATAATCTCCTAAAGGAGTATTTTGTTTCCAATAAGATTCGGCAGTTTCACGAACTTTTTGTTTCCAAATATTCACGCGCTTGCGTTCTTTTGCTTGGTGAGAAACTGGTTTACCAATTACTACAAATTCAAATGGCAGCATTGAGAAAATCTCGTAGTTAGGTGTAAGCGTAAATTAGCTCGCATTCGATGATCTCGCAGCAGTCTTGGACTTAGTATTTAGTCAAAGCCTTGAGGTTTCTATTACCTTGACCTTGAACAGAATAATTATTTTGAGTAAATAAGGAACAATAATTGTGTTGACTTTTGTGTAACCAAACCCTATGATTATTCTGTGCTATTTAAGGGTGCAAGGATTAATAACTAGTAAGATATACTTGGTGCTTTATCAATTTCATGCATCTCTATTAACACCCTTTTTATTTCGTCGTAAATGCTACCTTTTGATAACTAGTTCACACTTACAAGTTAACATACGAAAATATTAAACATCAACATTTTTTGGTTAGGATGCAGTTAAATTTCGCTATAATAATTAGTCTTTGTACTCAGAAAAACAATTGATTCGCTCAGATATAAATTAGATGACATTGTGCAATAAAAAACAATGTATTTTTTATCCACAAAAACCAAAGTAATTAAACTTATTGCTACCATCTTAAGTTAGAGAAATAGCAAATAAATACAAATCCAAATTTATAGTTTTTGCCCGGTAAATTTATACCTTTATTTAAGCTTGCTAGTAAATCTATAACCGCCTGCTTCTATTTGAATTTCGCCTGTTTTCCAACCTTGATAGATAGGCGTTTTTTCTGCTGCGGCGTTTTGGTAAATGGCGAAGTGATTTTTCCAATCGTGTAAATTACCATTTCGCCAAACCTTGGGTAATAAAGATTGGTGTTGCAATTTCACTTTTCCCATAACACCTTGATATTCAACTACACCATTGTTAATTTGATTTATATCTAAACGAGAATTAGCAAGTATCGACTTTTTAAACTGCACAAAATTACCGTGAGTTTGCTTTTCACCCGTTTCTAAAGCGAATCCACTGTAACTATTTCCCGTACCAGTTGCAGTTAAAATTTGGTCTTGGGGATAGTTTTTACTAATTTTGTCAGTTTTTGCAGCGTTAATTCCCTCAATATTCAAATTTATCGGTGTTAAAGCCAACCATGTTTTTTCGTAGCGAATGAAAGTAACGTTATTTTTAGTTTCTATCTTGGCAGTATTTGGTAAAAAGAATTGAAAAGGTACTTCTTGTTTATCGTTAAGGAAGATTACCAAGTTGCGGTATTGTGCGATGTTGTCACCACCTACAGTTGATGTAGAAATTTTATTAGATTCAGTACCCGTCGCTGCAATAAAATAATCAACACCGCGTTGAGAACTAAACGCCATCAACTTGAAACCATTCCAGTCACCATCAGAACCTTGAGCTAAAGTACCTAATTGGAAACTATTACCGAAATACAAGGTTTCATGAAATTGCGGTGCAGTATCATTACCTGGTTTCCAATTTTCATAAGTTGGTTTTGAGTTCAGCAATTCTACTGGTTTATTAAACTGCTTTTTTGCCAAAGCGACGATCGCCGGATCGGGACGATAGCTGCTGGTAATTACATGGACTGAATCAGGGGCAGGTTTGGGGTCTTCAATCGGTGAATCATTAAAATACAGTCCCAATTCATGAGTTGCCAACGCACACCAAACGCAATTACCGTTACTGTAGTCGCGCTTACTTGGACCGCCGAATCCACCCCGCCAATATTTCAACGCGCCGGAAGCCAAAAGCCAATCTAATCCAGCTTTGGCAAGGGATTTTACTTCTTCATCTTTAGCAAAGTCATAAAGATTTAGATAGGCGGTAATGGTATGTCCGAGGTAGTTTTCCGAATCCCATTCACCTTGTCCGATTTGATACAAAGTGCTGATATTTCGCTGGATGCGTTGCTTGTAAATTTGTCGCGTTGCTTCGTTTCCCGTTTCTTCGGCGAACAAATATACAGCACTATTCCGCATTGCTTTTAAATTATCGGTGTTGCGACAATCCACCCAACTATCGCAATTATCGGTTGACTTCGCCCAAAATTGCCTACGGTTGGGAAAACGACGCTTTAACGGATCTTCTGCTGTGAGAAGTTGCATCGCTTGTTTCATTCGCTGCCGATATGCTGGCGAGAGATATTTACCAAAGTAGAAATATTTACGAACTTGTCCTTTCAGAGTAAAACTGGAATAGAAATCAATTCCTAAAGTGTGGGAATGACTTTTAGCGTCTGCATCCTCAGCTTCAAGAAAAGCAATAGAACTTTCGCGATTTCCTGCTAGAAAATCAATCATTGCTTTAGGATAAGAACGTTTTTCGCTTTCAAAAGCAGTGGTTCCATATTTATTACCCGCGAGCTTTGTAATTACTTGTTTTGCTCGCTGTTTAAATTCCGCTTCCATTTGCGGTGTCCATTCGTTTGATGTTGATACTTTTTGTAAAGGTTTTTGAGAAGGTTTGGTTTGTAATTGCAGCCTTGATTCGTTTTTGGCAGGAGCGCGATCGCAACCTAGAGAAAGAAGAAGCAGGCAGCAGGTAATAGTTTTGATAAAATTCATGGTAAATGTTTTAACACAATTGTATCTTTTAGCAAGACAAATAGAGCTTTACATATGGTGTCGCAACAATAGTTCGTTCGAGCCATTGCAATGGTTTTATGTAGTTCGATTTGCGATCGCGCATTTTTAGAAAACGATTGCGTTTACTGTATACAAAGCGAATCAGATATTCACCCGGTTGCAGATCGTGAAAATAATAAAAACCTCCACATCCAATATCCATTTTTAGAGTTAATTGTCGATCTTTAAACCAAAAAAGTTTTGGATTCGGAGAGAAAGTTATGGATTCCCCCGGCATGGCTAAGGGATAGTCGGATTCTGTACCTGCTCGAAGTTGATGCGAGCCAAATCCTTTACGTATTGCTTGACCATCTGCTTTAATCATTTGAGGAGTTAAAGTGCTATAAAAGTCAAAGCGGAAAGCTGTTTGAGTCTTATTAGTAATTTTCATACCGACAGCAACCGCAGTTTCTATATCAAGTTCCTTCTCTGGGATGATTACAGATTCTGGCGCTACAATTTCAAACTGAATTCCATCTATTTCTACTGCATTAGGATTTGTTTCAACGGGTTTAACTAAATAAAAGTTTTGATAGGTAGTTTTTATCGGACGGGATTTTCGATTAAAATTAAAGATTTTTGCAGCAGGTAAATAATTAAATCGAAGCCGATATTTTCCTGCGGTAAGATTCTGAATTGAACAATAAGGTTTGGGATTAGAATATAATGCATAAAGATAAAAATCTAATTTGAGTATATTGTTTTCCCAAAATATTTTCGCGGTTATAGAAATGCCTATAGCGTCTCTAGCTGGAACTAAATCATCATCTTCCGCGCCAAAAAAGCGAGTAATTTTTGAATAGTTTTTAGCAAACCAGTTAGTTTTAACGTGAGTACTTGGTTTATTTATAGCTAAAAGTGGTTGTAACCCATTTGATGCTGTTAGTTCTGGAAACAAGGTGCGATCGAGGTTTAAGTTACGGGAAACCCAATAATTGTTATCAAAAGAGACTCCTATATCTACACAATGTTTGATAGAAGATTGCCGTTCGGGGATAGGTAGCACTATTAAGTTTGGTTGCCATATTTGCTTCTTGATGCGATTAAATTGAGATGGGTTCATATTTGTATAACACCAAAGGGAGGAATATATGGAAATCACTACCAGCTGGGAACGAAAAGGTGCCCAACAAGCATCTTTATGAAGTAGCGCTTAATTCATTGCGTGAGGGTTTAACAGTAGAAATGGTTGTAAAAATTACCGGGTTAACGGTAGAAAGAGTGCAGCAATTACAAACCCAATTACAAGCTCGAAATTAGTGAATAAAGAATATCCACCATAAAAACCTAAAAAAATAATCCCCTCGCTACAAACGGGGGACTATTACAAACTCAAACTAAAACCTTAATTAAATTTGCATAAGTAAAGGAAAGATTAAAACTGAAGTATCTAATATTTACCTTTAACCTTTAACCTTTAACCTTTGACCTTTCTTTAACCTTTAATATCTTCTCCAGTTCTGATATCGATCACGCTGCCTCTAAAGTTGTAATTAAATCCTTCTAATTCCAACGGCATCCCAATTTTTATTTTGCTGTTACCTAAAACAGGTCCGTCATCAGTAATTGTTGCTTTACCTGCTAAAGTCAAAAGCATATCTCTACTAAAGACATTTTCTCTAGGATCTGGGACTAATTTAACGGTACCATCGGGTTGTGTAACGATAATTTCTTCAGGTAGTACTTGAATCGATTTAATCGGAATTGTACCGTAGGGTTGATTGCGGATGATGATTTTTGTTTCACCTTTTTCTCTAAATCCTTTTTCGGATAATCTATCTATATCGCGTACTTTTAATCCGCGAACAACCAAATCAACTTCGATGGGTTTCGTTGTGGTATTTACTTGAGCAATAGAACCAGTAGTGCCGGGAAATAAAAATATACCTCCGATTACTAGCAAAATTACTAGTAAAGCACCGATATCTAGAATATTGAATTTACCAAATAAGCGACCTTTGGAGTCTAATACAGCCATAACAAATTTTTCCTATTTATAGAAGAATAGAGGATTGATAACACAGAAAACGGAAGTACTGAAGTAGAAGTTAATCATATGTGAGATGAAGCATGAAATAGCACTATATTTCCTTCATCTAGTTATAGGACGGTTTATTGCTAATACTGCTTTTCATAGCTTTGATGAAATAATCCGTAATTAGTTGCCATGTTTAACAGCAAATCTACTATTTAGTCAAGCGAGATGCATAACCGATTGTGAGATTACTTGATAACAACCCAGATGTGCAACTTCCTTCTTCTATTAGTCGTCTCATAATTTACGTTCTTCTAAAATCCTCCTTGAATTCGATTATGGAAAAGACAAACTTTTATTTAAATTTCCGTTCCTTACGAAAACAATTCTTTTATCCGTTAATTTCTGTAGTAGTAGCTCTTAGCGTGTGCTTTACTACACCATTACCGGCTCAGGGAATTTCTATATGGGACATACTGTTTCAAGGTGCCCAAATAATTCAACTTTCCAATATATCAGACAAGCAAGAGATTCAGCTTGGTAGACAAATAAATCAGCAATTGCTCAGTAGCGATATAAAACTTTATAGCAATTCTCAAGTAAATAATTACATGAAAAGAATTGGTAAGCGCTTAGAAGCCAACAATACTCGAAAGAACATCCCCTACACATTTCAGGTAGTTAAAGATGACAGCATAAATGCTTTTGCTACTACTGGTGGATATGTTTATATTAATACTGGTCTGATTAAAGCTGCTGACAATGAAGCAGAATTAGCAAGTGTGATTGCTCATGAAATGGGTCATATTGAAGGCGATCATGTAATCGAACAGATGAAGAAAAGCGCGATCGCTAATGGTTTGGCAACAGCAGCAGGCGTAGAAAACAGTAAGTTAGTTCAGCTTGGTGTAGAACTAGGTTATCGTCGTCCCAACAGCCGTGGAGCCGAAAAAGAGGCAGACGAGCTTGGATTAAAATTGCTGAGAGATTCTGGTTATGCTCCTCAAGCGATGGTTTCTTTTATGAGGAAGTTGGAAAACAAAAGCAGGAGTGGAGTTCCTACGTTTTTAAGTACCCACCCTTCACCCAGTAATCGCGTGCAATATCTTCAAACTTGGGTTAACGCGCAACCTAACAAAGGTAATGACGGCTTAAGCACAACTGCATACCGGAGAAATATCCGACCTTTATTGTGATGGTTAAGAGTTAGGAGTTAAGAGTGAGGAGTGAGGAGTTAGGAGTTTTTTTTAACCTTTGACCTTTAACCTTTAACCTTTAACCTTTAACCTTTAACCTTTAACCTTCACGCCCATAATCTGCTGCTATTGCGATTAACTTTGAGTGAAGTCATATTTATTTTCGCCGATGCTTCTTCTAAAGGTAAGGTGCGGACATTATTTTTAAACACGTTGGCTTGATATACTTGACGATTTGTGACATCGAATGCTGTCAACCAACCACTATGGGGATGATAAGCACCTGTATCTAAATCAAGCCAACCCGCACCTCTAGCGATTTTACCTGCTGGAATTCCAGGAAAGGTAAAGGTAATGGTATGACCGACGATAATCACTTTATCTGAAAAATAAGGCTGAGGAATGCTGTGAAATTCGTCTCTAATCCAGCAAAATTGTTCGGCACCTTGTTCTTGTATGGTTTTTGAAGGATCGATACCTGCGTGAACTAAAAAGATGTCTCCTAAATCTAGATATAAAGGTAAACTCTGGAACCATTCAAGATGTTCTGGGGGTATTCTACCATCTTCATAGCTTGCTAGCGTTGCTTTTCCGCCACTGTAAAGCCATCCTTGTAGGCTGGGAGTAGAAGGATTTTTATCTGTAAGAATTTTGATTAACATATGCTCGTGATTTCCCAACAAGCAAGCATAGGAATTTTCTTTAACAAAATTAACTACTTGAGAACTTTGGGGACCTCTGTCTATTAAATCGCCGAGAAAATAAATTTTGTCTTCTTTTACCGGAGCGATCGCCTCTAACAATTGCATCAAGCCTTGATAGTGACCATGCACATCCCCAATAACTATACGACGGTGGCTAGTTGCACTCATGGGTGTGGACTTTCATATATTTGTTTTATATTTCTGATTCAGTAGAAACTACTACTAATCAGTAAGAAAATGTTAAAAATTGTTCCGATATAAGTTTAATTAAATCAATTCCAATAATAAAGACGGAAATGTTACAAAGCTTGCCTTGTTTATGGTCAAGAGCCTTGATTTTTGCTAAACAGCCGTAACCGTATAGTTACCCAAATTGAATATTTATGTCTTTAAAAATACTTTTTGTCTTGAGTAGGAGTACGATAATTAAATCAAATCTATTTAAATATATCTAGTAGGAATCTAAGCTACCTAGAAACCCGGTTTGTAACAAAAAACGAGGTTTCTTAATTCTCACGCATTCAGAAGTGCTACATAAGCTCATTAAGCTTTAAAATTCAAAGAAGGTAAAGTTAATCGGGAGTATGTCATGTCAGAGGAATTTTCTACTCAAATTAGCGATCGCATCTGCAAGCACATGAATGAAGATCATGCCGAAGCGGTGGCGCTTTATGCTAAGGCTTATGGCGATTTAACCGATACGACAGCAGCAAAAATGCTTTCTATTGATGCTGAAGGAATGAATTTACAAGCCCAGGTAAAAGGTGAAGAAGTACCCGTGAGAATTAAATTTGACCATACTTTAGAAAATGCCGAAGATGCTCATCATACTTTGATTGATATGTTGAAGCAGGTAAGGAAATAAATTATCAATTATCAACGATCGATTATCAGTTAGGATAATTTATTCTTCCCCCTCTTCCCCCTCTTCCCCCTCTTCCCCCTCCCCCCTATTCCCTCTTCCCCCTATTACCTTCGCATTTAAAGTCAGATTTGAGCGTGAAAGCAAAGCAAGCTGTAAGAATAGTCAGTACGCCTGTAATCCAGAAGGGAATTTTGTAACCAAAACTTACTAACAAACCTGAAACTGGCGGTCCGATGGCGTTAGAAATACTCAGATAAGATGCATTAATTCCTAAAACTTCCCCTTGTTCCCGTTGGGTGCTATTCAAGGACAAAATCGAATCTATTAAAGGCATTGGGAAAGAATTAACGAAGCCAAAAATTGCAATAATGATAAAAAATGCAGTTAGATAGGGGAAAGTTGGAATCAATAAAAAGGTGATTCCACGTGCGAATAATGATAAAGATAAAATATCAATTAAATTAAATTTTCTCCTAAGTGGATCGAGTGCAAATACTTGAGAGATAAATCCTACCATGCCCACAACAGCAAATGTAATTGCTAATGTTTTGGCATCTTGATTTAGCACTTCCAGCACAAATGGTTGAAAGGCAAAGGTAAAAATCGTAAAACTGGAACCACTTAAAAAAGTCAGAACAAAAAGTTTACCTAATTTCGGACGAGTTGCAGACTGGAAAATTCTGATAAAACCAAAATCATTCAAACTTAAATGAAACCGCTGCTTGTCAGAAGCAGGTAAAGTTTCGGGTAAGAAAAAAATAGTCATAACAGTTGCCAATAAAGCCATAGCCGCACCGACAAGAAAACTCATTCCCAAGGAAGAAACGCCCCAAACCGTAGGTAATTGCTGCGCTACATAGCTTAATGCAGGTCCTGCGACAAAACCCAAACGGAAAACAGCACCAAAAATACCGAAAGCTTTAGCCCGCTGCTCTACATTTGTAATATCGCTAACTACAGCACTGGCAATAGAAGTATTTCCACCAGTAAAACCATCGATCGCACGCGCTACATATAACAACCAAGCTACGGGAGTTACCGCAGCAACAATACCGGATAAAACCGTTCCCAGCAAACTTACAACTAACAAAGGTTTTCTTCCCAAGCGATCGGAAAGTCTTCCTAAAATAGGCGTACCGATAAATTGAGGTAAAGCATAAGCCGTAGTTAACAAACTTGCTTGAAAATCATTTAGTCCAAACTGCTTCGCGTAGGGATAAAGTAGCGGAATAATTATCGTAAAGCTAACCGAATTGATAAAGGCAACTAGGGTAACAATCCAAAACTGGAGAGGTAAATTAAATTGCTCCCTCAAATTTTTTAAATTCATCTATTAGATTTTAGATTAAAGTTAATATTGCCAGAATTCGGTCTATTTTCTCAAAGAAATTTCTAACTGGCAGTTTCTTCCGTAGCTTACCTTAGCAACTATTTCTAAAACTTCCCCAAGAGGTAAAGATTTCGCGATCGCACTAAATCTATCTATAAATAGTTGACATTTTTTATTCGCGAATAAATCAACTATCATTCTTGCAACAACCAAAAGCCGGTATAAGTCATTCCAGAATCATCTGGCTGCACTAACAAAAAATGCAATCCTTGACTATTCTGCTTGCGCTGTTGGTAAAGCTTTGCAGCAACTGAAACTTCTTCATCTTCAAAGGTTGCCACAATCCATCTATCTATCAAACCCGCTTCCAACACCAACCCATCCGGCGCACCAGCAATATAATTCAAAGCTACAGGACGATTTTCTTGCAACCACCTTGCCAAACGCATCGATTTACGCCCGCCATAAATTACCACACCTGGAATCTGCACTGTTGAAGCCAAGCCCAAATTTATCGGCAATAACAAATCGGGTGTTTCTAAAATAGGAATTGGACGTTCTAAAAAATCAGCAATATTACCAGCTTGTAAAGTAGCAAAACTCCATTTATCTCCCCAAAGATTTTCTGATAAAGGTATCGGGGGTGGCTTATCCAAAGCGGTAAATTTCTGCTTTTGTGACAACCATTTTTTTAAAGCAGCAGTGCGACGAGTTGCTTCAACTTTAATACCCAAACTATTCCCCGCTTGTTCGATTAAACTCAAACATTGAGGACGAAATACTTGAATAACATCTGGTAAATTATCCGATGCTGCTTGTTGAATTTGCGAAGCTACCCAAGCAGAATTCGCTTGTGACTGGGGACAACTCGCTTCATATTTAAAATCCATTGAATCGCAAATCGATAAATCCCAGAATACCTGTTCCGATGTATCCGATTGCGGACGACGATAAAAATCAGCTTGCCAAATCATATCAGTTATCAGTGAGCAGTGAACAGTGAGCAGTTATCAGTTATCAGTGACTAATTAAACAAATTTTTTATCTTCTCTAAAACACGATTATTTGACGGTACTTGACTACAAAATGAAGTATTTATTTATTTAAATCCAATCTTTTAATACAATTCAATACGATGCCATATACGACTTACACTATTGAATGAATTATTAAAGTAATAAGGTCTAAACTAGTCAATAATAACTAATAATTGCTCACTGCTCACTGCTCACTGCTCACTGGTAACTGGTAACTGCTCACTGTAAAGCTTTTGCATGATGACGGATATGGTCTTCTATAAATGTGGAAATGAAATAATAACTGTGATCGTAGCCTTGTTGATAACGTAGATTCAAAGGTTGATTAACTTCTTTACAAGCTTTTTCAAACACATCTGGAAGCAGTTGCTGCTGTTGAAGAAATTTATCGTCGCTACCTTGATCGATTAAAATTTCACTGTGAAAACCAAATTGCTTTACTAGTTCAGTCGCATCATATTCGCGCCAGCTTTCTTTGTTTTCACCCAAGTAAATGTTAAAACACTTTTCTCCCCATGCACATTGAATAGGTGCAGCGATAGGTGCAAAAGCTGAAACCGATCTATACTTTTGGGGGTTTCGCATGGCACAAATTAAAGCACCGTGTCCCCCCATTGAATGACCAAATATACTTTGTTTATCTTGCTGTACCTGAAAATTAGCGGCGATTAATTCAGGTAATTCTTTGACAACATAGCTATACATTTGGTAGTGAGATGACCAAGGTTTTTCGGTTGCGTCAACGTAAAAACCCGCACCCGTTCCAAAGTCGTAATCGTCATCTTCACCTTTAATTCCCGTGTTGCGCGGGCTTGTATCTGGTACAACTAAAATTAAACCATGTTCTGCGGCATATTTTTGCGCTCCAGCTTTGACCATAAAGTTTTCTTCGGTACAAGTTAAACCGGAGAGAAAATAAAGAATTGGTAAGCTTTGGGATTCAGCTTGGGCTGGTTGGTAAACGCACAAGCGCATTTCACCATTACAGCTAGTTGAGGGATGGGAATAAAAGCCGAGTTTTCCACCAAAGCTTTTATATTCGGAGTTGAGGGTGAGAGACATGAATTTGGGAACTATATTCGCTTGCTTTAGTTATCCTACTGGGATATTTGAAGAAAAATCTATCAGAATTTGGAATAACAAGAAACCCCGCTTTTCTAAAAAACCGAGTTTATAGTAGTGCATTTCATTAGTTCTGATGAGTAATAAGGTTCGTAGTAAGTGCTTCAGCGCTCCGGATTTAGGGAACCAATGACCTTACTACAAACTTATAAAAATTAATGATTTGGACTATTAGTTACGTAGGTTGGGTTGAACGCAGTGAAGCCCAACACCCGTGTTGGGTTGCGCTCCGCTTAACCCAACCTACGAAGAGGTTTTTTACCCCTCAAAATTAATGTGGTGGAGTACTAGGAACCAGTCAACTGGTAACTGATTCAAATAACTCTTGTTCTTGTTTTTAGTGTTTCAGGTCTTCGACCGGATAATTCTTTCATTTCTACTTCTCTAATTTCTAGATTTTCTAAATATATTTGTTCTTCTTGCGGTCTTTCGTGTTCTACAACAAATACGTTCGAGTACAAATTAGCAATTATCTGTTTTCCCTGTTGGGTTAAAGATAAGTAACGCAGTCCATCTTTGATATATGGATAAACACCATTCCAATAAAACTTTGGATAATTATTACGTAAATCCGCAGGATTTTTGTAACCTAAAATTTTATTCATTCCAGTTTCTTCAAACTCGTAGAATAAAGAAGTTATTTTCTTTAAATAACGCGGATCGCTTAATTGACCAATTAAATCGGCAGCACGTACTAAACCTGCACAACTATTAGTTTCTTGATGATCTTCTGCTGCGGGTACCGGGAAACGAGTTAATTCTATATTGCATTTTATGACTTCAGAATCGATTAATTTATGACCGCCAAAACGCTCGTCAATAAATAGTTTTGCTCGATCAACATGATATGGGGTCAAACTAGCATCTGAAGCACCTAGAGGTAAAGAAATCATTGCTTCATCTTTACCTGCCGCATACAGGCTTTCTTCTTCTTTGTCTAGCCGACAAACTCCTTTTACATAACCAATATCATGACACAGCAAAGAGATAATAAAATGCAGCCAATCTTCGCTGGAAACACCACCTTCTCGTATATGTTTGCCGCGTAAAACTTCTTGTCCTACTAGTGTAACTAAGATTGAGTGTTCGACGTTATGATATAGGGCATCGCTGTTAGCAATATTTTCTAAAGCCATGCTTCCTACCCAAGCGATAATGTCTTGATAATCAGTTTTCAAGCTGCCGTAGCTACGACGGTATCCTTCTCTAACTCTATCTACAAAAGCATCTATCAAAACTTCAGTTGCGCTAAACATATTTTTTACCCTGTTAATAATTTATTTTATGTGAATTTTTCCAGATGATTAGATAATGATGGTTTCTACATCTAAAAATAATCTACTTAATTTATCTTCTACTTCTAGGCAAAAGCAATCGAAACCCGATCGGTTAACGATTTCAATCAGGCTTTATTGCTGCTCGACATTAAACATATCGAGCGGTGAGAATTTTTGTTTACACAACATCCTAATTATTTATACATAATTAAAAATCATATTTTGGATGTTATAAAAAATCTTGAAAATACCCATATTCAAAAATAAATTAATATGTATTAATATACATTTTTGGACTTTTTTTATCAGTCGAAACTCCAACTTAACGCTATATAAATAAAGCTTACCCAAATTACGCTAAATATATACACCGGCTCCATGAGGAACTTCGTCACTGGGTAAACAGACTATATGAATTACTTATTATTCTTTCACAACAAAATGATTTGTGGCTGCGATCTCAATACGTACTCAGGTGTGATCTCAGTTGTTCGGTTATCCGTCCTTGCCGAACAAAAACCTACTCAGGCAAGGATTTTAACTGAAAAAATAATTCCTATGAATCCTCAAGAAATACTTATAACTAGCAAATATATGACTTTTGTCATGGGTAAATTCAGTCTGCAAATACAGCCATTAGACCGGAAAATGGGTAATAGTTAATATAGTGTAATAATTTTCAACTTTTCTTAAGCAAAGCCGTGTTATCGCGGGTGGGTAGGAGACTCAGTAATGACAGCAGGGGACCAAAATTTTTCAGAGATTCCAGCAAAAGAAGAAGCCGCGATCGAAGAAGCGACTTTCAAAGAGTATACCGAAACCGAAAAACAGCGCCCTTGGTGGACAATTATGCTATTGGGTATGGCTTTGGGAGTTGGAATAACCTTTGGAGGAATGCGTTTATTAAGCAATCGTCCCAAAAATGAACCAAATGTAGCAAATCAATCTACTCAGCCAGTCGCTCCAGCAATGACTGTTACTCTAGCTCTGGTAGAATTCACGAGAGTTGCTCGCAATCTGAGCGTTACTGGTACTGTTGCAGCTAGCGAATTGACTCCGGTTTTACCTCAATCTAATGGTTTGCAAATCAAGCAAATTTCGGTCAAGCAAGGAGATTCGGTTAAGGAAGGGCAGGTGATGGCAGTTTTAGATGACTCGCTATTACAAGATCAAATTCGTCAAGCCAAAGCAGAAGTCGAATCCCAACAAGCCGAAGTTGCTTCAAGAGTTGCGGATTTAGCTTCCAAACAAGCAGCTTTAGAATCAAGTAGAGCCACTGTAATCTCAAGCCAAGCAACAGTCGAGCAAAGACAAGCCGATTTAGCTGCTTCAAAAGCAAAATTAAGAGAAGCCGAAAGAAATTATCAGCGCAATCAAAAACTTTCTAACCAAGGGGCAATTAGTAAGCAATTATTTGAAACTGCTGAAACGAATTTTGAAACTGCACAAGAAGCAGTACGGATTGCCGAAGCAAATATTCGTAGCGCGATCGCAGGAGTTAGCAGCGCCAAAGCAAACATCAGCAGTGCCGAAGCAGGTGTAAAGAGCGCGATCGCCAGAGTCAACAGCGCTAAAGCAGGAGTTCGTATTGCTACAGCTAAAGTACAGCAGTTAAAAACCCAGTTAGGACAAACAATAGTCCGCGCACCCGTTTCCGGAACAGTTGCAGAAAAACTTGCCAGAGTCGGAGACATCACGGGTGTACCACCGCAAACCCAAGTAGGAAACGTAGTTGGTGGCAGCCAAAAGCTATTTTCAATTATTCGTAGCGGAAATTTAGAATTACAGGCAAAAGTTCCCACAGTTCAACTATCACAAATAAAAATCGGCGCACCAGCCCAGATTACAAGTGAAGTAGATAATCGGATTAAATTGCAAGGGAAAGTTAAAGAAATAGAACCCATAGTTAACCAGCAAAACCGCGAAGCAACGGTAAAAATTGACTTACCTGCCACAAACTTACTTAGACCGGGAATGTTTGCCCGCGCAGCAATTGTTACCGATACAAACATGAGTGTAGCAGTACCGCAAAAAGCAGTACTTCCCCAACCCGACGGCAGCGCGATTGTATTTGTTTTAGCGCAAAACAATATTGTCAACAGTCAAAAAGTAGAAACCGGAGAAATTCTCAAAGGTGGAAAAATAGAAATTAAAACTGGTTTGCAACCCGGAAAAAATATTGTAGTTGAAGGTGCGGGGTATCTCAAAGATGGGGATAAAGTACGGGTGGCGAAATCATGAGGGGACAAGGGGATGGGGAGATGGGGAGATGGGGAGATGGGGAGATGGGCAGAAATTCCATCTTTATTACTTAAGAGACTTCTAAATGAAAAAATATCTAATTTAGAATTCAGATTGGGTAGTGCGAGCATCTTGCTCGCTATAAGTACTTAAGCAAAATTAATTGTATATTGTCCGAAGCGAGGAACCGTATTGGCAGCGTCTCCCGGAGGGAGATAGCAATCCCAATAACTTGAAGTTTTCTGAATGTAAAATTACTTTTGCACGACTACTTATACAGCATATAAGAATAAAGATTAAGTACGTTCGGACGCTCCGGAATGCTCACCCTACAAGAGTTTTAGTATATAGTTTTGTAACTCATTTATCTGGCTTAGTGCTGTATCTTATTTATCTGGCTAGTGCTGTATCTTATTTATCTGGCTTAGTGCTGTAACTCATTTATCTGGCTTAGTGCTGTAACTCATTTATCTGGCTAGTGCTGTATCTCGTTTATCTGGCTTAGTGCTGTAACTCATTTATCTGGCTGCTGTATCTCAAGCGAGCAAGATGCTCGCACTACCGTTATTAGATAAGTTATTTTTTCCAAATCCCTAATATTCGTACTTTCTAAAAGTTTTGAATCCAAAATCTAAAATCTAAAATCCAAAATTCTATAACTGCTAACTACTAAATTCAATGAATTTTAACGTTTCTGCTTGGTCGATAAAAAAACCAATTCCAACGATAGTTTTATTTTCAATTTTGACTATAGTTGGCTGGTTCTGCTTTAATAATTTGGGAATTGATACCAGCCCTAATATTGATATTCCTTCGGTTCAAGTTAGGGTAAGTCAACCTGGTGCGGGTCCTACGGAACTTGAATCTCAGGTGACGAAGAAAATTGAAGATGCGGTTGCTGGTTTGGGCAACATCGATGAATTGCGTTCGGTTGTTACCGATGGCGTAAGTATTACTACCATCAACTTTGATTTGGGAACCGATAGCGATCGCGCTACTAATGATGTTCGCAATGCGATCGCGCAAATTCGTCAAAGTCTTCCCCAAGATATCAACGATCCAATTGTGCAGCGTCTGGAGTTTTCCGGTAGTGCAATTATGACTTATGTGGTCACTTCGGATAAACGTTCGGTGGAGGAGTTGAGCAATCTGGTTGACGAAACTATCAATCGCGCTTTGCTATCAGCAAAAGGTGTCGCTGAAATCCGCCGTATAGGTGGGGTTGACCGAGAAATTCGCGTTAATCTCGATCCCGACCGCTTGCAGTCTTTGGGTATCACTGCGACTCAAGTAAACGACCAATTACGAGCTTTTAATATTAACTTACCGGGTGGGCGTGCGGAAATTGGCGGCAGCGAACAAAGTATCCGGACTTTGGGTAGCGCTCAAAGTGTAGATGTTTTGAAAAATTATCAAATTATTCTTCCGAGTGGTGGTTCGGTTGCTTTATCTACTTTAGGAAATGTAGAAGATAGTTTTGGTGAAGTTCGTCAATCTGCACGCTTGAATAATAAACCAGTAGTTGCTTTACAGGTATTGCGTAGTACTGGTAGCGTCATGGTGACGGTGGAAGAAGGAGTCAAAAAAGAAGTTGCAAAGCTGGAAAAAACTCTTCCTCAAGATGTAAAAATGGAATTGATTTTTACCAGAGCTACTTTTGTTCGCGATTCTTACGAAAGTACGATGGACGAGCTATTAATGGCATCTGTATTAGCTGTGGTCGTAATTCTACTGTTTTTACGCGACTGGCGAGCAACTTTAATTACAGCAGTAACTTTACCTTTATCAATTATTCCTACTTTCGGCGTAATATTTGCTTTGGGCTACACTCTCAACAATATGACTTTATTGGGTTTGGGTTTAGCAGTAGGTAACTTAGTTGATGATGCCGTCGTCGAAATCGAAAACATGGAGCGGCATTTGGCGATGGGTAAAGCACCCAAACAAGCAGCTTTTGAATCATCAGAAGAAATGGGTTTAGCGGTAATTGCAACTTCTGCCACCATCGTTGCCGTATTTTTACCAGTAGCATTCATGGGCGGAATTCCCGGTCAATTTTTCCAACCCTTCGCCATGACAGTTACCGCCGCCACCGTATTCTCCACAGCAGTAGCGCGGATGGTAACGCCGATGATGGGAGCGTATTTGTTAAAGTCAAAGGAAAAGGAGACAAGGGGACAAGGGGACAAGGAGACAAGGGGAAATAATCAAAAATCTCGTCGTTTTCAGCCTTATGCTTCTACACTCAGATGGGCTTTACGTCATCGTACAACAACTTTGCTGCTGGCTTTGGCTTTCTTTATTGGTAGCTTGATGCTGGTACCGATGATTCCCAAGGGTTTGGTTGATGGTGCGGATGTCGGGATTTCTGAGGTATCGGTGGAATTAGCTCCCGGTTCGACTTTGGCAGACACCAAACGGGTAGTAACACAAGCAACAAATTTAATTCAACAAAATCCTGACGTTGAAAGTGTTTTATCTACAGAAAATGTTGGTTCGGCAAGTCTTACCGTTAAATTGAAACCCAAGGAAGAACGAAAATCTCAAAGCGAGTTTGAAGAACAAATACGTCCCCAATTTGGACAAATTCCGGGAGCGAAAATTAGTTTCCAAAGTACTGGTGCTGTCGGTGGTAGAAAGGATTTAACTATAGTTTTACAAAGTGAAAATCCGATCGCGTTGAAAAAAGCTGCTGATGATTTAGAAAAGCAGATGCGAACCCTACCGGGATTGATAGAGGCATCTTCTACCGCTAGTTTAGTAAAACCGGAAATTTTGGTAGTACCCGATCCGCAACGTGCCGCAGATTTAGGTGTAACCGTACAGTCAATTGCCCGTACTGCAACACTCGCAACGATTGGTGATAGCGATGCGAACTTAGCAAAATATAATCTTAGCGATCGCCAAATTCCGATTCGAGTCCAAATCGATCCCAAAGCGCGAGAAGACATCACAAATATTAGAAATCTCCAAGTTCCCAGTCAAAATGGTGGTTTAGTTCCATTACTCGCGGTTGCAGATATCCGTTTTGGCAGCGGTGCGGCAACTATCAACCGTTTCGATCGAATGCGTCAAGTTTCGGTGGAAGCTAATTTAAAAGGTATCTCTTTGGGTGACGGATTGGAAGCAGTAAACGATCTACCAGGGATGAAAAATTTACCACCGGAAGTAAGTAGGCGTTCGGCTGGAGATGCAGAAATTATGGAGGAAATTTTCGGACGCTTCGGTACTGCATTGGGTTTAGCAGTGATGATGATTTACGCAATCTTGGTGTTGCTATACAATAACTTCCTTCACCCGATCGCTATTATGGTGGCGCTACCTTTATGCTTGGGTGGCACTCTCTTAGGATTGATGGTTACTCAAAAAGCCTTGGGACTATATGCCTTAATTGGTATCGTGTTGTTGGTAGGAATCGTCACCAAAAACTCAATTCTCTTAGTAGATTATGCAATCATCGGCTTAGAACAAGGTAAAAAACAACGTCAAGCAGTTTTAGACGCTGGTATATCGCGTTTGCGTCCGATTTTGATGACTTCTCTTTCCACGATCGCCGGTACTTTTCCTTTAGCATTAGGGCTAGGTGCTGGTGCAGAAGTCCGTCAATCAATGGGTGTTGCGGTTATCGGTGGCTTTACAACTTCTACTTTATTGACTTTAGTAGTGGTACCAGTATTGTTCATCTATATTGATAACTTTCAGCATTGGATTATTAATACAGCGAAATACGGCTTTAGAAAGAGATCGCGCCGTAAAATTATTGAAGAAGATAGAATTAAGTTACCACCAGCCAGTTAAGGTTAAAGGTTAAAGGTTAAAGGTTAAGAGTTATGAGTTAATAATTTTCTCCCTATCTCCCCATCCCCCCATCCCCTCTTCCCCCTATGTCAGAGATTACCGAAATTCCCAAAACGGGAGAAAAAGCGCCATCATTTAGCGCAACAAACCAAAATGGATTGGTAAAGTTAGAAGATTTCCAATCTAGTTGGCTTGTTCTCTATTTTTATCCCAAAGACGATACACCAGGTTGTACCGTGGAAGCAAAAGACTTCAGCGAATACTCGCAAAAATTTAACGATTTGGGAGCGAAAATTTTAGGAATTAGTCCCGATTCCGAACAATCTCACTGCAAATTTATTGACAAACACAATTTATCAATTCAGCTTTTAAGCGACCCGGAACACCAAATATGCGAAGCTTATGGTGTATGGAAGTTGAAAAAGTTTATGGGTAAGGAATATATGGGAGTTGTCCGTTCAACTTTTTTGATTTCACCTGATGGTAACTTAGCTTATATCTGGACTAACGTAAGAACCAAAGGTCATGTTGAGAAAGTATTGAGCAAGTTGCAGGAATTGCTTGCTAATTAATTATTTTTTTCTTACAGGTTGTTTTTTATTAAACAACTTCGTAACGCACTGTAGAGAAAATGGTGCGTTACGATTATTGTACATATATATACTTTAACCTTTAGGAGTATAGTGCCCTAACACGTCCTACTTCTACATAATAAGAAGAACTTGATTGAGGTACTTGAGGGGTGCGATATGGATGGTTGATTTCAAACTCACCGGGATCGGAACAGCCAGTTTCGGACATAAAAGTTTGTACTAATTCGCGGTATACAAACCACTGTTTGTGAAGATGACGAATTAATTCCGGTTCCATTTTAAATACATCGGAATTCTGGAATCCTGCTCTAGATAACCATTCGTAGATAGAAAGAGTTTCGCCATTATTACTGTGAAGCATTGTTTCTCCTAATTGTGTCTAATTGAGGGTAAAATACGCTTCCAAGATGCAACCTGAAGCGTTTATAGGTGATTTTCAAACAATAGTTGAGGATGGGAACTCATTTTTTATAAGGGCTGATTCAACTACTTTCCTATATACAGAAAATCAAAATCAGCAAATTTTGACCTTTGTTCATACTAGGAATATAAAGTAGTAAAAAATCTACGACCAACAAATTGGTTGATTTCACCCAGGTATAAATAATCTATCCGAGTCTAACTTGATAACCCTGAAAAAAGAATCCGAAATATCACCATGTTAGCAGTTTATGCTTTTACCATAAACATCCTGTTTTCTAAAACTTTGTGCTGCTGTAAAAGAGATACACCTACAATCTAGCCGTTGAGTAAAAGCAAGCATAAACTTATTCTCCTGAAAATAGAAAAGTTAAACTATCCTTCTAAGGTTATATATTTATACTTTTAACCATACTGTGAATTCAAACTTAACAATTTTGTAATTTGCTTTTCCAGAATCTTAATAATACATCATTAAAGGGTAATTTTTTGTCAAAAGCTAAGGGATTCCCCTAACTTAAATAGTTTCCCCTAACCGTTTATCCTTGCTGCTACTGGCTTTCGGAATATTTTAATTTTTATTAGCTTAAGGGAATTAGCCTCGAATATAGTGTGTATAACAGATAAACAAATCAATATCTAACTACTTTCTGTTTTCTTAATAATTTCACCGATGATGTAGAAAAGTAACCATGTTAAAACTTACTTATACCGACAATAATATCGGCTTAGATTGCTTAAAACAGTCTTTAGAAGATTGGATAAATACCAGAGTACTTCTAAGTATCCGTAGTGCTACCAGTATTTATATTGAATTTAACACAGCTTCTCTTTTAATCCCGGCAGATTCATCATATTTAATTGATTTAGAAAAACTGAACGGTGAAAATATCGTGGAATTCTGTCATTGTGATGCTGATTCGGTTGAAGTTGTTTTAAAAGGTACTTGGTTGACATCAGAAGTAGAAAGCGAAACAGGTGTTTTCGTGACTGAATTTGCGGAATCTACTGAATATTTATTACATGAAATGTTCAATTTTAAATTCTGTCACGCTTAATTTAATAACTAAGAATTAATAATTAAGAATTAATAATTACGAATTATTATCAGTCTTGCTGTTCGCGGGACTATGGTACGACTTCCGAATCCCACTTCTAACTGGTCATAGTCAGTCGTGCCGCCTTTCCCCGAACAGCATCCCCTCTTCGATTTTAGATTTTAGATTTTTTGGATTTATAGTTGGAACCACCGGGGTTAGGAGTTAGGAGTTAAGAGTTAGGAGTTAGGAGTTAGGAGTTAAGAGTTAGGAGTTAAGAGTTGTAAATTAACATTTCTCCGCATCTTTGTAGTGCGAGCGAGACGCTCGCTATCTAAACCACTCTACCCCCTCTCCCCCCTCTACCCCCTCTCCCCCCTCTACCCCCTCTCCCCCCTCTCCCCCCTCTACCCTCTCTCACCATTTCCCCTACTGCCCATGAATGCTACTTTAAATAGCCGTGCAGAAGTTGTTGCGCGGGAAGATTTGGTGATGTTTATTAATGCTTGTTTATCCTGTACGGGACAGCGAGAATTTTATGATGATGCTTACGGACAGAAAGTGTCAATTGACTTTCTTCACCAGTATATTTTAGGTAATTACCGTTTACTATATGCTCGTACTTTGGCAGCAGGAATTAATCATTTTAATCAAGCACAAATCATTTTAAACCTGTTAGCGACGGGGAAAAATACATCTTCACAACATCGGCAAGAAGAAGGCGCATTAATTGCTAGTGCATTGCAACAATTGCCACCGCAGCGTGCTTGGGGAATCTTACAGCAACTCAGACAGCGAAAAATTAATAACCGTCGCAGCCGTGCGATCGCTCGCGATTATGTGAATTTTCGCCGCAATATGGATTTTGATGCGGTAAAGTACCGTTCTAAGGTGCGAGCCATAGTTACTCACGCACACTTGAAACTTCAAGGAGAATTGAGTAATTTTCTGTTTCGCAACTGGAAGCAAAAAGTCTATGAAACGAAGTTATTTGAAAACTTCCGTCAAGCACATTTTAGCGCCGAAGCAGTCTACGAACTACCTTTTACTGTTGCCGAGGGTTTAGCAGCCAAGCATAAAATTGAGCGCGAAGTTTTCTTATCGCGCATCCAAGAAAAGATGACTTTGAACGAGAAATTACGTTTTCAAGGTGCGGCTGAAAGCGCAAAAATCAAAATAGATTTAGATTTAGGTCGTCTGGCTTTAACTAAATTAGCCTTATATATTCTTTCCTTACCCGTGGAAACTCGAAAACAGAAACGGGATATTCTCAGTTTAGCTCTAGAAAAATCCGCTCAAAAAACATTAACCAAAGCACCTTTAAAATTAGGGAAAGTTGCAGCGGTTTTAGATTGCAGCTATTCAAGTTACGGTTCTTCCGAAAAGCGTCGTCGTCCTTTGGGTGTCGCTTTAGCTACTCACTACTTGTTAAAAGCCGCATCTCAAGAATATCGAGATTTTTGGACGCTACCTCCGAAAGATGCATTGCTTGTACGTTCGCGCGGACAATCTGACTTAGCAACACCTTTATTAGATGCATTGGAATGGGGTGCAGACTTAGTAATAATTGTTTCCGATGGTTGCGAAAACGACCCGCCATGTGGTGCGGCGCAGGTATTACATATTTTTCGCAAACGTTTAGATCCCCACGGGCGTACATCAATAGTTCACTGCAATCCTGTTTTCAACGCCGACGACTTTTCATTACGTCCTTTATCTGCCGATATTCCCACCGTAGGTTTACGAGATGCACAAGATTTACCAACAATGTTGGGTTTTGCTCAATTTGCAAATGGTTCGGCTTGTTTATCGGAATTGGAAGATTATTTAGAAGCTCGTAGTAAGAGCTTTAGCTCTTTAAATTCTTATAAGGGCTAAAGCCCTTACTACAAACTCAAGAGATTTTATGAAAAAAAATTTATTAACTGATATCTCTTTGAAAGGATTAGAAATTGCACCTTCTCAAGTGCGTGGTGCAGTGCGAATTGTGCCGTTATTAAGGCGTAATATACGCAGCGATTTACGTTTAATGAATCGTTCTTATGATGAAGATTTAACTGTTGTTTCTTTAGAAAAAAATATCAACTATTATGCTTACGTTCCCCACGGGTTGGTGATGTCTTGGACTAATGATGGTAGCCCGGTGGCTGCTTTGGGAGGACAAATGAATAGACAAAAAAATCAACCCGAATCTGATGGTAAACGGCTCGATCGCGGTTATGGTAGCGTGCGTTTAATGCATCGGATGAGAAAGCGGGAATCGAATCATCAGTTAAGATTTTTACCCCTACATTTAGCGATGGAAGGTTTTCTGTCGATGTTTTTTTCTGGTCCCGATATTGCTTGGAGTGAATATTCTAAGTATGCTCTTTCACATGGATTGGGTTGTCGCTACGAAACCGCTGTTGAAGGGCGTTATATTTCTCGATTAGAAGATGCTTTGCGGGTATTTGAAATTTATCCCAATCAAGTTGGAGTTTTAGTATTTGTTGCGGAAGCGTTAGCATCGGCTTTTGTGGTTCCGACTCCGGAGGATTATCGATTATTACACGCGAGTTTGTTAGAAGATTTCTATGGCGAATTAATTTATCAATACGGTTTGCTTTACGATACAACTTATCCTATGGATGTGTCTGTAAATGAATCGGAAATTAATAGTTTAACAAATTTAAGATTAGCTATAGAAAAAATGCGAATGGATTGGGCATCTTTTCAAGGTTTTATGGCTGAAGGAATCTTAGGTCGTTCATTGCAATCTAAAATAGTTTACAATGCTGGTCCCTTTACATTACAACGGTTTATTACCGATATCCAACTTAAAGAAGAAAATCATATTGGAGAAGCTATCATCCGAGAAAATGGAGAATTAGAGTATATAAAAACATTTCGTTTATCTAAGGCACAAACAAAAAGAGTTTATTTACTTAGTCAATTAGCTGAATATAACTGGAATCTTGAAGCTACTGCCAAAGCATTAGGAAATAATTACGATGAATTTGTGCATCGTTTAGAAAAAGCTGGTTTTGGTTATTTATTAAACTTGCAAGTACGTCAGCTTGCTAAGAGACGGAAGAAATAAAGATTGGGATACCCCCGCACGCTCCGCGAGATGGGAATTGGGCATTGGGGATTGGGCTAAGCCCGCACGCTGCGCGTGAATGGGCATTGGGGATTGGATTATTTATGATTTATAATCTTTTTCGTAATTATTTTAAATGATTTTTAAAAATATTAATTTATCATTTTTCGTAGTGCGTTAGCCGCACAGTAAGGTGAACGCGTAGCGTGTCCTCTTAGGACAGCATCTTGCTCGCTGGTTTAACAAATGAAAAACAGCTGTCGTCGCGATCGCCGGAAAGCTCGCTAGCTTAACAAATAAAAACAGCTTTTTTAACTACTAAGCTGTCGTAGCGATCGCCGGAAAGCTCGCTCATTTAACAAATAAAAACAGCTTTCCTAGTGCGAGCCAAAAAGCCCCCTATCGCTACAATTTATTTTGATTTCTATAAAAAAAAGCCAGAGATTTTAGTTCTCTGACAAACTTGTTTGTTTACCCATGTATTTCATGGAAATGTTTAAATAACCTTTAACCTTTTAGCGCTTTTGTAAAATTTTTCCGATAGGATTTACTCCCAACAAAGCAAGCTGGCCATAACAATGATAAAGCAAGGCGATTTGTGAAGCTGTTGCTGAAATTAGTTTTTCTAAACCCAGTCCAAAACTTCCAAGCACCACCCGCATAACCTACTATTAGTAAAACAGTAACGAACCCACCCATTTTAATCTACTCCAAAAACAAAAAAGGATATTTTTACCATGATTTGGTAGAAGAGTCAACCGATATACTCTTATACTCTAGTTTAAGGTAGGCTTCGGTGTTGCATCCAGTTTTATGGAGTTAAATGTTTTCCGAAGATGTCTTTCAATTAGTTATGAATTATTAATTTCAGTTGACACCAATAGACGCAAGCACTTTTTAATTTGAAAGTAGCTAGAACAACTACATCGTAATAAACTTGTTTTACGTAAAGCCACAAAAACTGGATTGTCTAATTTTGAGGACTTACGCAAAGCCCCCCAATTTATCGGAGGGTTGGGGGAATGTAAAATTCTAGGATGGCTAATAATCGTTGCGGTTGCGTAAATCCTATTATTGTTAAATTTATTTATATGTATTTACTTAAAAAAAAGCAGATATCGCATATGTTATTCAATAGGTATCCTAAAATTACACATAGTATTTTATGGGAAATTAAGTTTTAAAAGTATTTGTAAAAAATATAGAGAAGCATAGAAAAATATGTTTGCACGTAGGTTTGTACGATTTTGGTTTTTAATATTACTTGCATTCTTAGGCATGGGATGCGATTCGGAAAATGCAGTTCCAGAAAAAGTTACTATAGGCGTAGTCAGTTATGGAGAAGAAGACCTTTCACTCGATAAATTCGAGCGCTTCAAAAACTACATAGCAGCACAAACAAAGTCGATTGTAGAACTAGAACCGGCTTACAACGAATTACAAGCTATTGACCAAATTCGTCGCAAGCAATGGGATATTGTTTTTGCACCCCCTGGTTTAGCCGCGATCGCCATTGATAAGCAACTCTACGTTCCTTTGTTTTCAATGGGTGAAGTCAGTAGCAGACAGCGTTCGATACTTGTAGTCCGAGACGATAGTCCAATCAAAAAAATACCAGATTTGGCGAATAAAACCGTTGCTTTAGGTCAAATAGGTTCTGCCGCTGGCTATTATGTTCCTTTGTACGATCTTTACGGTTTAACTATAAGTGAAATTCGTTTTGCTCCTACTCCTAAAACATCACTTCAATGGTTAAAAGAAGGTAGCGTTGATGCTGGTGCTTTATCTGAAATGAACTTTGAAATTTTTAAACGGCAGTTTAACCAAACTAAGTTTAGAATTATCCATACTAGTCGGTGGATTCCTCCCGGATTAGTACTGATATCACCAACAGTTGACCGAAATCGTGAAAAACAAATACAAAAAGTGATGAGTGAAGCCCCCGCAAATATTACAGCAGATACGGGTTATATTCCTAGTGTCAGAGTTCCTGAATATAAGCAATTTATTCAGCTACTTGAAAAAGTTAAACCTTTAGAAACGCGGGTTAAAGAAACACCGGCAATTTTGCTACCCGACACATCTGTTAATACAAAAAGCACTAATTAACCCTGCTTTACAATTGTTAATTAATATTTACATTAAAGTTTACATTTTTCTAGTGAAATTTTTATAATTTATATAGACAATTAAGATGCTGAATAAATAGTGGTGCCCCCAAAGAAGATTTTCCGCAAACTCCGATAAATTAAGGTGTCTCGAAAATTTCCTTATCGATCGCACGAGTCTTCGATCGAGAACGCATCTGCATAAGAAGCTTTCATTGAAAACTAAGTATAAAATAGAAGCAAGTTCTAGGAGTGAAAAATTAATGGTTGTGTCCTCTTCTATCGAATCAGAAATAGCTTCTGGAACTTTTGTTGATAGTCGTTACATCATTCAGAGAATGCTTGGACAAGGAGGAATTGGACGAACTTACTTAGCCTATGATACCCGTCGCTTTAACGAACCTTGCGTCCTCAAGGAATTTGCTCCCTTTGCTACCGATCGCGATGGGCTTGAAAAATGCCGTGATTTGTTCAAAAGAGAAGCAAAAATTCTTCATAAATTAGAGCATCCCCAAATACCGCGCTTTTTAGCTTGTTTTGAAGGAGAAAACAGGCTGTTCTTAGTTCAAGAATATATTAACGGTAAAACCTATTCAGAACTATTGCAGGAACGTCAAAATCAAGGAAACACTTTTTTAGAAAAAGAAATAATATTTTGGCTAAAAAATCTATTATCAGTTTTGGAATACGTCCATCAACATCAAGTAATCCATCGAGATATTTCTCCGGATAATATCATGTTGCCTGAAGGTAGCAATTTACCCGTGCTGATTGATTTTGGTGTGGGAAAACAAATAGCCGAACTTAAAGAAGCTAACAGAACAAATCAAATCGGATCTCAAAGTAATATATCTCTTGTAGGGAAAGTAGGATATTCCCCCCACGAACAAATTAGTTTGGGCTTATGTTCTCCAAGCAGTGACATTTATGCATTAGGAGTAACGGCGATCGTCTTACTTACTGGTAAAAATCCATCGTGCTTAATAGATAGATATTCACTCGATTGTAACTGGCGGCAATATGCTAATATCAGTGATGCTCTTGCACAAATACTTAATAGAATGTTGGCAGATAAGCCTAAAGCAAGATACCAGACAACACAAGAAGTTTTTACACAACTCGAAAAGATTGAACCGCAGCATACATTTTTCTCTTCCTCGGAAACTAAGAACGAAGCTTTAACATCACCTCCACCTGATGTTTCAACTCATACAGTACAGCCATCTTATGTTAAGGCTGAACAAACAGTAATTAGCTCAATAAATCAAAAAAATAACCCCGAACAAAAACAGTTTAATTTACTAAGCCCCTCCTTTATAAAAAATTGTCAACAACAATTAGCTTACTACATCGGACCAATGGCAAGTTTGATTGTAGAAGATGTATTAGCAAACAATCCTCAAGCAACACCGCATCAATTCGTAGAATTGCTTGCAAAAGAAATTCCTGAATTCCAAGAGGCTACTGAGTTTACGCAGCAAATATTTACTCAAAAAAGGGTTTAAATAAAAGAAGAATTGATTTTTCAGCCCATCCTTTTAAAAAGATTCTTCACTATTTATATTAATATTATTCGATTTTTGAATTCTCTTCATTGCCATTTCTAAGCTTAACTTCATTCTTTTAAATGCTCTAGCAAGATTACCAATTTCGTCATTAGATACTTGCTCAAAATCAACTTCCATATGTCCGGTACTAACTTCCTCAGCTACACGGGTAATCCGTTTCAATGGGAGTATAACTTGCCTATTCAAGAATATATTTACTAATACAATCACTGCGATAAAAATAATAGATACGATACCGATAATTACCACAGATGATTTGTGGGCTTTATGAATAATTCTATCCGCAGGTACTGAAATCACTTGAGCGCCGATTATTTCATTTAACTTCCACCCAAAACCATGAGCAGTACCGTAACGCTCGATCATACTTGGAGGTGCAACATCTGGTGTACTGTGACACACCAAACAACTTTGTTCGGTAACAGCTAACGGACGAGCAAAATAGAAAACGTCTCCACTAGGAAGCGAACGAAAACCGCTTAATTCTGATTGTTGCTGATTTCTAAAACTTTCAACAATTTTGGCTTCAAAAGGATCGGCTTTATCTCGAAGATTAGTAGGATTAAGTGTTGCTTCTTTATAGAAAAAGTCTCTATACTTTCTTTTGTTTCGTAGATTTTCAAATATCTCTCTTGCCGAATAAGCGGGTACGGTTTGCGGTAAAAAAGTTGTTACTAATTTATCCGTTAATACTGGATTGATTTGATTACTAGTATAATTGCGAACCGAACTCATCGTTTCCATTAAAATCAAAGCCGTCTCCGCAACTTCACGTTCAGCATTTTGTCTCAATACAAAAGATAGAGCAAATCCACTAACGCTAACCCCCAAAATCAGGATTATCAGCAGTAAAACTGTAAATTTCTGTTTGAGCCGTAAATTTTTTAACATAGCCCTAAATAATGGAATTTTGAGCGAATTTTGTCTAGAAATCTTGAATTTTAAACAAAATTTTTAAGCAGCGAGCAATATTATTTACTAAAAAGACTTATTTGGTTAAAGTATTTCGGATGAAACCTGAATACATTAGCAATTAACCTTTAATTAACTTCATTAAAAATTTTCTTAATTCTGTATTAGATATTAGTACATTACTAAGATTAATAGTAATTATTTTACATTTAAGTAAGATTTGTCCAACTAAAGCAGATTTATAATAATTATCATCAAATTTTCTTACTTAACTAGAGAAGATGTGCAATAAGAAATACCAGTAGGAGATAGTTTTCACTAATGGTTTGCCTATTGTTTGTTTTCAACTTCTTAGCCTATAGGCAAAATCGAAAAGAGGGGGAACAGCACTTAGAAATCTTAACTGGTAACTGCTAAGTGATAAATGTTCGCCGATAACTATCTCTAGATAGACATCCGATGTGGCAAAAATTGTGAGAATGAATGACGTAAAGTTTTAAATTTCAACAATTTATCTAATGAATTTTGGTATTTTCGATTTATTCGGAATTTTTCTACTGCTTTCTTCTTTGCAACCGATTTGGCAGCGCCGTAAAATGGAGTATCGTCGCTTCCACAGTCTCGATGGGTTTCAGCAACAACGTAAAAGTCGGGTAATTCTGCTGATTCATCGTCAAGAGTCTATCAGTTTCTTGGGTGTACCCATTTCGCGCTACATTACCATCGAGGATTCTGAAAAAATTCTCCGAGCAATTCGTTTAACTCCGTCAAATGTTCCGATCGATTTAATTTTGCACACTCCGGGTGGTTTGGTTTTAGCTACCGAACAAATTGCTAGGGCTTTAATTCGCCATCAAGCTAAAGTAACTGTTTTTGTACCTCACTATGCCATGAGTGGCGGTACAATGCTTGCCCTTGCAGCCGATGAAATCGTTATGGATGAAAATGCGGTTCTCGGACCTGTAGATCCCCAACTTGGCAATTACCCTGCTGCAAGTATTATCAAAGTTGCTGAAGATAAACCTATCGGCGAAGTTGACGATCAAACCTTGATTATGGCTGATTTATCCCGCAAAGCCATGAATCAAGTACAGCGTTTTGTTAGGACTTTACTTAAAGATTGCATCCCCAAACAAAAAGTTAACCCAGAGAATATTGAAAAAATTATCGAAGCTTTAACAACCGGACAAGTTACTCACGATTACCCAATAACCGTTGAAGAAGCAACGGAAATGGGGCTGCCCGTCACTGCCGGACTGCCCCGAATCGTCTACGACCTGATGGAGCTGTACCCGCAACCGCAAGGAGGAAGACCTTCAGTGCAGTACATCCCAATGCCTTATGATGACCGCCGTCCTCTTCTTCCGGTTCCCAAAGGTAGACCGATGGAGGAACCCAACGGTTAAAGATATGGGTGATGGGGGATAGGGGAATAGAGGGATGGGGAGACAAGGAGACAAGGAGACAAGGAGAATTTTAACCTTTGACCTTAATTACTCCTCACTCCTAACTATTTCCAATGCCCCTTTAACCTTCTATGGTAATTCCGTAGGAGTTGGAATCGGTGTTGGCTCATCTTCATCTTCGGGTGATTCCGTAGGAGTGGGAATCGGTGTTGGCTCATCTTCATCTTCGGGTGATTCCGTAGGAGTTGGAATCGGTGTTGGTTCTGGTAGTACCGGAGTTGGAGTTACTTCTGGTGTCGCTGTTGGTGATGGTGTCGGTAGGGGTGTTGCCTCCGGTATTGGCGTTACTTCGGGTGTTTCTTCTGGTGTAGGTGTAGGTGATGGTATAACAGGAGTTGGAGTTACTTCTGGTGTCGCGGTTGGTGATGGTGTTACCTCCGGTGTTGCTGGATCTTGTTTTGCTTGTTGATTAAGTCTTTGCCGCAAAGCCAAGTCAGCGATTCCAGTTTGTTCTACCTGTAAGTTTTCCTGATATTCCTTAACTACGTCTTGAGTTCTTGGTCCGTAAAATTGATTGAGAGGTAACTCCGGATTGGGATTAGCTACCAAATTCAAATTGTTCTTGAGACTTCTAACAATTTCGGCAGCAAGATTTTGAGTATTTGGTCCTGCTACACCGTCAACTCCTATCTTGTACCCCCGTTGAAATTCGCGGATTGCTTTTCTTGTTTGAGCATCTGTCATCGGCTCGTTTGATACTCTCACGTTGTATCCCAATCCGTACAAGACAGAACGAAATTCTCGTGGAGTATAATTCCGCTGACGAGCGGCTATTACCGTACTCGAAACTGCTACACCACCTGCAATCAAGCAGGCAGTTGCTACACTAATACTTTTATTACTAAACTCACACCACATGATTAAAACTCCGAGTCATTAAATTCGGCAGCATGTTTAAGCCTTACAGCTGCATTTTAAGTTTATTTAAGCTATTTTTCTCAAAAATTTTTCTTATTATTAATGTTTTTTTGATTAATCTAAATTATTTGTAATTATTTTAAATATTTATAATTAAATATTTTTGTCATCTTCCTATAGATGTATCTTAAATAGTTTGTATAAATAGCTTAATAATTTTGAATTGAATCAATGTTTCAAGTGATACAAAATACTCTTATAAAAGCTGATTTTACACAGTGATAAGCACTATAGAAAATTGGACAAATAGTAAATAAATTACGCTGTATTCAATTTTAAATATGTAATAGTACTGAGAAAAAATGACAAGTAAAGAACCTGCTAAAAAGCGAAACCTTTGGTTTGAAAGATTGATGGCGTTTACCGCGACAGTAAACTTGGGATTGGTATTATTTAACTTAACTTACATTGGATGGCGTGATTTTTACTTACGTAACTTGCCTCAAATCCAAAAAATATACGATCCTGTAAAAGGAATTGAACCTCATCGAGAAACTGAAAATTATTTAAGCACTGTAGAAGAATTGGAGCAGCAAATTAACGAAACAGGATTAGAATCGCCACTATCTGCAAGCAAAATAGAAGAATTACGCAGTTTGAGCCTAGAAACAATCGAAAATAATCCATTTGCAGCAGCTTCTAAAAGCGGTACTTTGGAAAAAATCAAAAATCGGATGCGCGATCGCCTCTCAAATGATTCCTCAAAACGTTCTTTTTCAACTTTCTGGAGTACCGATTATTTATTAAAACAAGGTGTAGATAAAGAGCTAAACTTTTTTGACAAACAAATTAAACCATTAATTGCCACTAACTACTATCGACAAATTGGCGAAAATGGAGAATTTATAGATAATTTTTGGATAATTGACTTACCCTTTGTAATTTTATTTACAGTTGAATTATTAGCGCGTAGTTACTATATAAAACGCCGTCATCTAGGATTTAGTTGGTTAAATGCTATTTTGTGGCGCTGGTACGATATATTTTTAATCTTACCCTTTTGGCGTTGGTTGCGAATAATACCTGTATTATTTCGTTTAGAAAAAGCAGAGTTATTAAATTTACAAAGTATACGATATGAAGCTCAACAAGGGATTGTAGCTAATTTTGCCGAAGAAATAACGCAAATTGTAGTAGTACGAGTTATAAATCAAACTCAAAGTTCAATAAAACAAGGGAATTTAACTCGCTGGCTGCAACAAAGTCAAACATTACGTCCTTATATAGACATCAATAACGTTAATGAAATAGAAGCTTTGGCAGGAATTTTCGTACAAACAGTTATTTATCAAGTGCTACCAAAAATCCAACCGGAAATAATTGCTCTTTTACAGCACAATATAGATAGCGCATTTAACCAGTCTCCGATCTATCGCAATCTCCGAAACCTGCCGGGACTTGGACAAATGCCTCATCAGTTAAGCGAACAGTTGGCAATTCAAATTGCGACAAATCTTTACCATGCTTTAGTGTCCGCAACAGCAGATCCAGTTTCCGCCAAACTCTCAAGCCAACTGGTAAAACGCTTTTCAAAAGCAATGACGGACGAAATCCAAAAAAAACAAGTACTCTCAGAAATACAAAGCTTATTAATCGACTTCTTAGAAGAAGTTAAACTCAATTACGTTGAGCGCCTTTCAACTGAGGAGGTGGAACAAATTCTCGAACAAACTAGAGCTTACGCTCGAACATCTGTTCCCTTGTTAGCAGATACAATTCCGATTAGAAAGCCATTAACCTAAGTTTTGCCGTTCCCATTCCTGATTTCCTATTCGTCATTCCCTGTATTTTTAAGCAGATTCATTAAAATAGAAATTATAATGTACATTTTTTGCTGCAAGCATTTTGGAAAAATGCGTTAAACTCAGATTATAAGTCCGTGGGGCACACGGCTTTAAAGCTCAGTTAATGTCATCATAGATGAGTCGCTGAGAAGCCCATTATCTAACCGTAGGGAGGTGTGGGTGTGCCACGGACGAGCTATATTACAGTTCGTTGCAAAACTTCTTGGAAGATATCCTTATCGCAGGGAGTGGGTAGATGCCCACTTTTTTTGTTGGAATTGCCACATGACTCATCCTTTAGTTCCCCAAATCATTGACTTAGCAACACCAGTAGCAAAAGACCTTGAACTAGAGGTCGTGAAAGTGGTTTTTCATACCAATCAAAGCCCACCAGTATTGCGAGTAGACATCCGTAATCCCAAGCAAGATACTAGTTTAAATGATTGCGAGCGTATGAGCCGTAATTTTGAAGCCAGTTTGGATGCAGCGTCAATTATTCCGGATGCCTATGTATTGGAAGTGTCTAGTCCTGGTATCTCCCAGCAATTGCAAACTGACCGAGAATTCACCTCTTTCAAAGGTTTCCCAATTAAAGTTTGCACTTCTTCACCCCATCAAGGACACTCTGAATGGAATGGGAAACTGGTTCGCCGAGATGAAAAAAGCGTTTATTTAAACAAAAAGGGTCGTGTAATCGAAATCCCCCGCTCAAATATTACCAGCGTGCAGTTAGACGAAGAACGGGATTAAGTAGGTAAACATTATCTAACCAGGACTGCTTTTTAACCCCGGTGAACGAGAGCGGTTTTTTTTGCTAAAAGAACGAGTAATTTGGGTTCTTTCAATAAGCAAGACGACCGTTTTGTTAAAAGCGAAAAGTGCGGTCTTGGGGGAAACCCTAAGAGCAACTTTTCGGGACACACCGATTATTTATTGTCTCTAATTCCGGTGTTATCAGTTGCGATTTTTTTTAAGGAGATAGCTTATGTCAATGCTTAAATTACTTGGATTAAAAGAATTAATTGAAAGTATCAGTAGGGAACGAAATTTACCCAGACTTGCAGTGCAATCGGCAATTAGAGAAGCACTGCTTAAGGGTTACGAACGCTATCGTCGCGCTCAAAATTTAGATCGCAAACAGTTTGATGAAGATTACTTTGAAAATTTTGAAGTAGAACTAGATATTGAAGATGAAGGATTTCGCGTTGTTTCTACAAAAACCATAGTTGAAGAAGTAACAAATTCCGACCATCAAATTGCCCTCAAGGACGTTATCAAAGAAGTCGAAGAATTTGGCGATGATGCGGCGCAATTGGTAGGACAAGAAGTAGTTGTAGACGTAACCCCCGATAAAAAAGAATTTGGTCGCATGGCGGCGATGCAAACCAAGCAAGTTTTATCGCAAAAACTGCGCGACCAACAGCGACAATTAATTCAAGAAGAATTCCAAGATTTGGAAGCAACGGTACTCATCGCAAGAGTGCTGCGGTTTGAAAGACAATCGGTAATTATGGCTGTAAACAGCGGTTTTGGTCAGCCAGAAGTAGAAGCGGAATTACCCAAACGCGAACAGCTACCCAATGATAATTATCGTATCGGTGCCACTTTCCGAGTCTACCTCAAAAAAGTCTCGCGGGGTCAACAACGAGGACCGCAATTACTTGTTTCCAGGGGTGATGCCGGTTTAGTAGTATATCTTTTTGCCAATGAAGTCCCCGAAATTGAGGACGAAGTTGTAAGAATTGTTGCCGTTGCCCGCGAAGCTAATCCCCCATCAACTTATGTCGGACCGAGAACAAAAATAGCTGTAGATACTTTAGACAGGGATGTAGACCCGGTTGGTGCTTGTATTGGGGCGCGTGGTTCGAGAATTCAAGTAGTAGTGAATGAATTACGCGGCGAAAAAATAGACGTAATTCGTTGGTCCCCAGATCCAGCAACTTATATTGCCAACGCCTTGAGTCCGGCGCGAGTCGATGATGTGCGGCTTATGGACCCAGAAACAAGACAAACTCACGTACTTGTAGCCGAAGATCAATTGAGTTTAGCGATCGGTAAAGAAGGACAAAATGTTCGTTTAGCTGCTAGACTCACTGGCTGGAAAATAGACATCAAAGACAAAGAGAAGTACGATTTTGAAGCAGAAGATACAAAATTTGCAGCCGCAAGGGCACAACACGCGGCAGAACTCGATCACTTAGATGAATTAGAAGAACTTGAAAAACTTGAAAAACTTGAACAACTCGAAGAACTTGATGTACAGAGATTACAGTCTGACAACTTAGATTCGCAAAATCAACAAGTTAATTCAAAAGCACCAAAAAGTTTATTCGATGAAACCGAGGAGGAATTTGAGTCTAGGAATCAAAGGATTTATTAATACCAATAAGGCAGCCGATAGTTGAAGCTAAATCAGCACGTTAAAATGAAACCTAATTGGAGGCGTTGTATTAGTTGTCGAAAATTTGATTTAAAACATGAGTTTTGGCGGATTGTCCGCGTGTTTCCTTCAGGAAAGGTACAATTAAATCAGGGCATGGGGCGTTCAGCCTATATTTGTCCAAATCCGAGTTGCCTTAGTGTTGCTCATAAAAAAAATAAGCTAGGACGAGCGTTGCGTGCATCAGTGCCAGAAACACTGTACAAAACATTGTGGGAGCGCTTATCTCAAAGTGATAAAGAGCAATAAACTTTTTCACAAAGTAATGAAGGTAGTGGGGGTATTTTCCTGCTGAGAATCTTACACCGGCTATGTCCGATAGTAATATGGATCGAATTACCTTTTAGTAAAGAAGTTAGTGCCAAAATTATAAATGAGTATTGACACATGGCTCTGTTACATGATAGGGCACTTGCAAAACTTAGTCATTGTAGGCTTTCATGTGTTAAACCCAACAAAAACACCGTCCATACAAAAAAATAAATATCGGCACTTGGTAACGTTCGGGCGTAGTCGCGGCGTTAATCAGTATTATGCAGGTGTGGAGATGCCAGTTTTCCAACGGTCACATCTCTCTTTCCTAATGGTCGGAACCTTTTCAAATTGAAAATGGCTACCGTTACACAGTAAACCAAGGATGGAGATGTCGCAAAAGCTGGCAACCATCCGTTAAAACTGTAAATTATAGGGGAAGAGTGGATGAACAACGGCAAAGTCAGAATTTACGAATTATCAAAGGAATTGAATTTGGAAAACAAAGAGCTATTAGCAATTTGCGACCAGCTCAATATCGCGGTCAAAAGTCATAGCAGCACGATTTCAGAATCGGATGCAGAACGTATTCGTTCCCAAGCAGAAAAACTGACGACTACTTTAGGGTTGTCGAAAGAGCATGGTACAAATAATAAGGGTTCTCGCGACCATAATAAAGCACCTAGTAAACCACAAATATTGGAAATTCGTAGCAAACCAAAGCCACCGAAGAATTCTAATAATCTTGATTCTTTGAAGTCACCCAATAATAATTTAGAAAACCACGAGAGTGCATCAAATGCTGCCTCTCCCAACCATCAAATCAATTCAGTCTCGTCCATAGAAACAGTGGCACCAACTGCACCCGTCTCCCCAAACCAGCCCTTGCGCTCTCAAAATAACTCTGTATCCGTTGCAAAAACGGAAAATTTAACATCCACCTCCCCCTCAGAATCAGATAAAACTGCTTTGAGCAAACCAGAAAGACTAGTTTCACCCAAATCTAAACCGGAAGACTTGAATAAACCCGAACTGACTGCTCCGCCTACCAGACCTGCGGCTGCTAAGCCAGATTCCGGTTCCGATAGCCTTGTAGAAAAACCAGTTCTTAAACGCGATCGCGATCAACCAAAACGTCAAAAGAATAAGCCGCCTGCGGATAAAGTTGCGGATAAAGTTGTAGAACCCTCAAGCGTACCAGTATCAAAGACGGCGCGTCCTACGACTCCTACGACTGCACCAGTATCGAAAACAGAAAAACCGCAAAAGCCGAAAAAAGCAGCACCTGGTGGTAGCTCGGATGATGTGGCACGTCCTAGAAAGCAGGTACGGCAAGATTCATCAGCGCCTCCGAGCGTATCGGCTCCACTTAGACCGCCTTCCCGACCGGCGGCAAAAGTGGATATTAGCGATTCAACTGATGATGACAAAGATGATGATGATGTTGTTGAAGAAGTAGCTGAACTCAAGCGTCCAATACCTCCTCGTCTGCCTAGAGGTCAGAAGAAACGCTCTAAGCAAGAGGAAGCGATCGACGAAGCAAAAGAAGCAGCCAAAGCTGGTAAGGTTGCTAAGAATAAGCGTCTGAAGCCAATGGCTGAAGACGATTTTGAGGCAGACCTGCTTGATGATGATGAAGCAGCCTCTAGTATGGAAACGGCAATTAGCAATGCTATAGTTCGTCCTCCTAAACCAAAAAGCTCTAAGCCAACAACGGCACCAACTCCTGCTGCACCTAGCAAAGTCAGAAAGTCCGGTTCTCGCGACCAAAATCGTCGGCGCGGCGGCGGCGGTGGAAATACAGAAACAGAACCGAAGCTCCAGCGTCCCGAAATAATAACCGTTGGCGGTCCAATGACCGTGCAAGAACTAGCAGATGCTTTGGCAATGCCCGACACGGAAATTGTCAAAATCTTGTTTATGAAGGGTATTGCGGTCAGTATTACCCAAAGTCTTGACACTTCAACAGTTATCATGGTATCTGAAGAGTTAGAAGTACTAGTTGATACTCCAGAGCCGGAAGCAGAAGCCCGTAAAGTTACGGAGATGCTGGACTTGGAAGATATGGATCACCTCCATCGTCGTCCGCCTGTAGTAACGATTATGGGTCACGTAGACCACGGTAAAACAACGTTACTTGACTCGATTAGAAAAACGAAAGTGGCTTCTGGTGAAGCTGGAGGTATTACCCAGCACATTGGTGCTTACCATGTAGAGATAGAACATGAAGGTAAACCGCAGCAGATCGTCTTCTTAGATACTCCCGGTCACGAAGCATTCACGGCAATGCGGGCTAGGGGAGCGCGTGTTACTGACATTGCCATATTGGTAGTGGCAGCAGATGACGGCGTTCGTCCCCAGACAATTGAGGCAATTAAGCACGCTCAAGCGGCAGAAGTACCGATCATTGTCGCAATCAACAAAATTGACAAAGAAGCCGCCCAGCCAGAAAGAGTCAAACAAGAGCTAACTCAATATGGTTTGACATCAGAAGAATGGGGTGGCGACACAATTATGGTTCCCGTCAGCGCCATCAAAGGAGAAAACCTAGATACGCTTTTAGAGATGATTGTGCTAGTTTCGGAAGTTGAAGACCTTCAAGCGAACCCAGAGCGTTCCGCAAAAGGAACCGTGATCGAAGCTCATTTGGATAAAGCAAAAGGCGCAGTTGCAACCTTGTTAATTCAGAATGGAACCCTACACGTAGGAGATATCCTGGTAGCCGGTTCTGTCTTCGGAAAAGTCCGGGCAATGGTTGACGATCGAAACCAGCGAGTAGACATTGCGAGTCCTTCCTTTGCTGTAGAGGTATTGGGCTTAAATGACGTACCGTTCGCAGGAGACGAATTCCTAGTCTTCAAGAACGAGAAAGAAGCCCGGTTACTTGCCAACGAACGAGCCGAGGTAATCCGCCAATCCCGCTTAATGCAGGGAGGGCGCGTAACTTTAACTTCGATTTCAGCACAAGCACAAGAAGGCGAGTTAAAAGAACTCAACTTAATCTTGAAAGCAGACGTGCAAGGTTCTGTGGAAGCTATTTTGGGTTCGCTCAAACAAATTCCGCAAAACGAAATCCACATTCGGATGTTGTTATCTGCTCCAGGAGAAATTACCCAAACAGATATTGACCTTGCAGCAGCCAGTGGTGCCGTAATTATCGGTTTCAATACCACATTTGCCAGCGGTGCAAGACAAGCAGCAGACGAAGCTGGTGTAGATGTTCGAGAATACAACATCATCTACAAACTCTTAGAAGACATCCAAGACGCATTGGAAGGTTTACTGGAGCCAGAATTAGTAGAAGAATCTTTAGGTCAAGCAGAAGTACGTGCAGTCTTCCCAGTGGGACGCGGTGCTGTTGCTGGTTGCTACGTTCAGTCCGGCAAACTGCTTCGTAACTGCAAAGTCCGAGTTCGTCGGGGCAATAATGTGATATTTGAAGGTGCCCTTGATTCACTCAAGCGGATGAAAGAAGATACACGTGAAGTCAACTCTGGTTATGAATGCGGTATCGGCGTTGATAAATTCAGTAATTGGGAAGAAGGCGACATTATTGAAGGTTATCAAATGGTGACTAAACGTCGCACTCTTGCAATGGCAAGATAGTGAGTAGACAACGGTGTCATAATCGAGCTAGGCAACGAATGGGATTTAATCCTTTAGTTGCCTTAGCTAATAAAAAATCCTGGTTCCTCAGTACAAAATTAAAATTATCAAAGTTGAAATATGTAGAGATGACGGCAAAGCGCCAAAAGTCTCTACATATTTTTGTATTGGAGATAATAAGATATTTTTTAATTTGGAAGTCGCTTAAAACCGAATAATTCCTGTAAATAATTATTTAAATCAGTAGCAACGGTAACAGAAAGATTCGTAACTTAACCACTACTTTGAGAAAAGTGTTTAATAAAAACGCACTTTAATTTTTACCCAGTTTCTTCGTATCATAGGTAAAAAGGTTTATCAATATTTAATAGCAAGACCTCGTATTTTTTCTCTAACAGACAGTACAAAAAGCAGAGTAGAGTACGGACGGGAGCGGTAGCAATTAAAAGAAATTAAATAAGAAAAATTTTGCACCAATTAAAAAAAGTTAAATTGAGGATTAAATAATCATGAGTAGTTTCACAGTTAAAAGCAATGGCAACTTGAAAGGTGATGCCGACATCTGGAACAATTTGAAGCAGGCAATTTTCATTAGTTCTGGTTTTCAACGCTGGCAGATGGAACAAGTACAATCTGGTGAGCAAATCGAACAAATGAACGAAGAATCGCAAGTACAGTTGTATTTAAGGGAAACCTTAGAAAACTTAGCTTATTAATTAATGAAAAGTTGAGAATAAATCATAAATAATCGGTTCAAACCCTCACCAAGAGGGTAATTTTTATGTCTTTAGCTAGGAATTGGTAACTGGTAATTGTCTCAAGATTCTTCCTTGGGCGTAGAAAACAAACCTGGATCTAAATAATTAATTCGTGAAAGGGGGCTAAGTGCTGCAAGAACTTGAGCGCCATAGCTACGGTTGGTTACTCGACTATCAAGCAAAGCCACTATGCTGCTAGAATCTCTTGCTGGTGCTACAGCCCGTTGGAGTTCATTTAAAGCTGTAGGCAATAAATATAAGCGGAACCAATCTAGATGAGAACGCTTGTAATGAGCAACCCTACCAGCTACCAAGGGGTTTTCTAAAGATGGTAGGGGTAAAGTAGCAATAATTAACATTTGCACAGATGGCAAAACTGTTTGATGTTCGCGCCAAAATTCCCAACCGCAGACTAAAATACCATTTTCATCCAAGCAAGTTTTATCTACCTGTACCCGCGAACCAAATTCTGAAGCCAAAATTGCCCCTAGCTGAGCCTTTAACGGAACATCTCCCACCAAAATAGCCGTTAAACCCGGTGATGTTGCGCTCAAACATACCATCTGACGAACTTGATCGATAAAGACTGGTTTAAATTCTGGGGTATTAGGTAGGGGTAATTTATTCGGTATGTAAAGTTGAATAGCTTGAGTTTGATTTTCCGAAGAGAACTTCAAGCAAGTCAAATCGCCCAATCCTAAACGCTGGCGAAATAATGTAGCTTCAGTTTCCGGTTCTAAAGCAGAGCCAATTAATACTACAGGTTGTCGCTGCCAAATCGGCGCGAGAATTTTTTCTAACTCAATTGGGGCACAATGTAAAGAAAATAAACCTTGACGGCGGCGAGGGGTAGCCCAAAGTAAGGGAGGAGAAGGTGAAGATTTGTTTAGTAAGATTTCGTGCCTGTTTTTGAATAATTGCCAAAACTTTTTCCAAGCATCGGGGAGGCTATTTAAATCCAAGCCCGAATAAAGACGGCATAAAATCTCTTCTTCTGATTCCGATATTAAGTAACATTCGTAGGGATTTTCCGGATGCTGAAAGATTTCGCGTGTTAGCTGCACCCGATGAGTGCGAATTGTAGAGGCAAATGAAGGACAAGCCAACATTAACTGTTCCCAATCATGGGCTTCAATACTGACGGTAAGCTGTTCTCGTATCCAATCTTCTAAATCGTCTACACCATCAATAATCGTGGGAATATTTGGAGGAAATTCATTTTTGGAACTCAACTGTGCTTTTAACCAAGCTCCTGGAGAGACGATCGCAATTCCCTTGAAATCACCACCGGGAAAAGAATCCCCTACTATTATGGGTTTATTGACTTTTAACCACTTTTGTAGACGAGGAATTTCTACTTGCAACAAACGTTGCTGCACGGCAAGAGTTGCAACAATAATCACAGCTTCATGCCACATTAAAGCCGATGCCACAAAACTAGTACGATACTGCCCTTGATAACCACAACCAGCCCCCACTTGAATTAAGGCACTACGTCCCACCCTCAAGGCGCGTGCTACCAACCGTGCCATCGTTAAATGGTGCGGCCAAGAAGGAAAACCTGCCTGCGATCGCAGGAAGTTATGTAGTGATAAATGAACCTCTGCTTCAATCACGCGCTCTCAATCCCATACATAGTGATTTAGTTAATTCTTTAAAATAAACTTTTAAACAGTTCTTATCTTCTTTTATATTATGCTGTCAGTTTAAAAGGGGCAGTGTTCAATATTTAATTGTTACACTACAGACGATTAAACACTTTTTAGTGCAGGTACGACGATTACCGTATGACGTTCAACGTACAACCCTATAGAAGAACAAATAACTTATTACCCTGTAATTATGCCAACTTATAAAGGAATTTCTAGCGAAGCTTTTAGACATCCTCTAGATAAGCAAGCCGAAGAAACGCTAAGAGGTTTACCAGGCTTTGATTTCATTGCTCGTAAATTTGTAGAATTTATTTACGAACGTCCGCAATTAGTTTATCTTATGGGTAACACCATTGAAGTTGGACCTCGACAATATTCAACTATTTATCAGATATTTCGGGAATGCGTGCGAGATTTGGATATTTATCCAGAACCCAAACTGTTTGTCGAGCAAAATCCCGTTGCAAATAGTTATGCTTTGGGGCAGGAGCATCCTTACATTGTCATCAACACGGGAATTTTGGATTTGCTCAATGAAGCCGAAATTAGGTCTGTACTAGCCCACGAGTTAGGGCACATTAAGTGTGGTCATACTATTTTAATTCAAATGGCGATGTGGGCAATGAATGCTGCCTCTATTGTCGGGGAATTAACTTTCGGTATTGGTAACATAGTTAGCAGCGGTTTGATTTATGCTTTTTTTGAATGGCGACGTAAAGCCGAGTTAACTGCCGATTGCGCCGCATTATTGGTTACAGATGACTTAAATACAGTTATGTCTTCGATGATGAAAATTTCTGGCGGTAGCAATAAATACGCCCATGAATGCAGTTTACAAGAATTTATTCGCCAGTCAGAAAATTATCAAGCACTTGACGAAGATGGACTCAATCAAGTGTATAAATTTTTAATGTATAACGGCGCTCAAGGAGTAATGCTCAGCCATCCCTTTGCAGTTGAACGAGTACATTTTTTAAGGCAATGGGCTGTATCGTCAGAATATAACGAAATAAAAAAAGGAAATTATCCTAAAGAAGCTGATAAGAGCGCAGTTGAAGTTAAACCTGAAGCTAATCAAAACCAGGAAGTTGAAAAATTGCGGCGAGAAATAGAAGAGTTACAAAAAGAAATTAATCAAATTAAACGTGATTAGCTGTAAATAAATACTAGGTTAATTAAAAAAGCCCCCCTTTTTGGGGGTTGGGGGGATCTCAACGTTTGGGATGCCTAATTTCTAATTACATTTGCGTAAGTCCCAATTAATCGCGATTATTATTAAAAGCCGATTTATCTTCTAATAAACCAACAATATGAGAAGTCGGGTTTTTATGTGAGAGTATCTGTAACAACCTGACATTTTTATAAAAACCCGACTTCTGAGCATTGCTCAAATCATATTGACAATTTACATTCCTTGTCGAATGAATCAGCCCTACCGTATTATTGGGGGGCTTGCGTAAGTCCTATTCTAATAAACCAACAATATTTTTTGATAGTCCCCAAACCTTACTTTTGCAAAATCTTAAATATAGTTTTTGTGGAAGCTACAGAATTTTTTTTGGTTTCACTGCCTTTTATCAAAGGGTAAGATATTTCCTTCAACCGCTTCATCCTTTCCATCGTCAGTAAAAACTGATTCTTCCGCATTTCTTTGCCTATCTGGGTTATTTCTATGTGAATTTTCTTCATTTTCTTCACTTAATTTTTCTAAATTCAATATTATTTCTGTAGAAGAAGGTTTACGTACCAAAGGAAATATCATTTCTGACAATTCTGACTCTAAATCGTCAGGTTCTCTAACGCAATCAAATAATTTTTTGGCTTCTTCATAGTCAATTACAAAACTATGAGAAGGATAGTTATAAATCAGATTTTTGATAACTTCAATACCTTCTGGCTTTAATCTTTGCCCGTAAGCTAAAGCAATATTCATCAATCTATTCATTTCACCCAATCTTAATGGGTCAATTTGACTGGAAATCGGAGATAATAAATTAACTGCCATCGAACTAGCAATATCTGCTGCCGTCTTGGTAGTTATCAGCGCTTGAGTTCCAGAAATTAAATTTAATAAATAACTCTCAAACATTTCAAAAGCTTGAGAACCAATTACAGTTAGTGCCTGTTGGATATCTAATACAGACTCGCTTCTAAAATCGTCATCTTTGGTAACTTGGACATCAAGAGGACCTAATTCACCAAAATCGGAAATAACAATTTCATCCGCTCCCAATGCCAATAAAGTACCGGCACTTTTACAATAGCCAAATACAAATAAACTAAACTTTTTATATTTTCTCTTGATGTAACGAGCGATTCTAAAAGCTGCATCCGGATCGCCACCATAAGTAGTCATAATTAAGACTACATTATCTCTTCTCGGTGACGTTTGTTTAATTTCATTAATTAATTTATCAGCATTTAAATCTGTAATTTCAGCACTATATAGAAAAAGATCGGCATCAAGTTCTTCCGACACAAATTCAACGCATCTTATCAACTGCTTTTTGTTTTCCATAGAAATAATCTATATTTGTAACTTAGCTTGCATCGTTTTTAAGCTTAAGTTATAGAATTATTACTGAATTATTTCTGAGTTTAAAGATATAAAAAATACAATGCTGAATAGAATTAGGAAGCTCATATGCAATCCTCTCTCCGCAAGCCGAGATAGGACTATCATGTAGTCACAGAAACAGCCCTTCGCAAAACGAAAGCTTGTGTAACTACTATTTATAATCGCTAGGTACTTACTTACTTTATAGAAGCATAAATTTATCTAAACTTGAGGTAACGAACGTTGACGTATGTGATTGCGTTCGTAAACAGTAAAAAATCCTTCTAAAGATATTTTTTCACTATTTAATAAACGAATTAAATCCTCTGCTGGCTCCTCCGGTGTTGCAGGAAAATAACGGAAATAAACAATACCAATTGGTGAAGGCATTCTCAGACGGTAAGTTAATTCACCATAATCTCGGTCAAATGTCAAAATAATTCGTTCTTCATCAACTGCGCGTGCAAGTACTTCAGAATCCTTCGCGCCAGGAGCATCTTCGCTGCCATATGCTACATCATAATTAGCCGAGCGTAATTTTATAACACTTGCTTTGGGAAAATTTTCATTTGCTAAAAACCGCATCAACCAGCCTCAGATAATAAGGGGAGAGTATATAAAGATTCTTCGCGTATACACTCAGCAGTAAAAGCAAATACCGCCCGCAATGCTTGTGGGGTAAGAGTAGGATAGTTTTCTAGTATTCGCTCTTGTGTCCAACCTACAGCAAACAATCCCAACAAAAACTCAACCGATATCCTAGTACCCTTCACCGTCGGTTTTCCCAAGCTTACTTGGGGATCGGAATGAATGTAATCTTGCCAGTTCATAATTTATAGTCCAAATGAAAAAGCTTTCCCAACTATTCTCAATGTACAATGCGGGCAGAGAACTATAATTAAATCTTGCCGCTCGTAAGTTCGTAAACCATGTCGGAAGAAGATATCCGCGCCACAAGGCTAGAAAAAGTAGAGCAGCTAAGACAGCAGGGAATGAATCCCTATGCTTATAGCTGGGAAGTAACCCATCACGCGGGTGAGTTACAAGAGAAATTCGCCGATATCGCTAACGGTGAAGAAGTTGATTTTGAAGTGGCGATCGCAGGAAGAATTATGGCACGTCGTGTCATGGGTAAGCTGGCGTTTTTCACTTTGCAGGATGAAACTGGCACTATTCAGCTTTATTTGGAGAAGAAGCGCATTTCTGAAAGTATGGCGGATATGGATGCCGACGCTTTCAAAAATCTCAAACAGCTTACGGATATGGGCGATATTCTAGGAGCGAAAGGAACTATAAAACGGACTGAAAAGGGCGAGTTATCGGTTTACGTTAAACAATATAGTATTCTGACTAAATCCCTATTGCCTTTACCCGACAAATGGCATGGGTTAACTGATATCACCAAACGTTATCGTCAGCGTTATGTCGATCTGATGGTTAACCCGGAGGTACGACAAACTTTTCGCCGTCGAGCTTTGATTACTGCTGGAATTCGCCGCTATTTAGACGAGCGGGGATTTATTGAAATTGAAACTCCGGTAATGCAAAGTGAAGCTGGGGGTGCGGATGCACGTCCGTTTATCACTTACCACAATACGCTGGAAATGCAGCTGTATTTACGCATTGCTACCGAACTTCATTTGAAGCGGTTAATTGTCGGTGGGTTTGAAAAAGTTTTTGAATTAGGACGAATTTTCCGCAATGAGGGCATTTCTACCCGTCACAATCCGGAATTTACTACTATTGAACTTTACCAAGCTTACGCCGATTACAACGATATGATGGATTTGACGGAAGGTATTATTACTACCGTCGCTCAAGAAGTTATCGGTACGCTAAAAATTAATTACCAAGGAACTGAAGTCGAACTGACTCCTGCTTGGCGGCGAGTCACAATGCATGAGTTGGTGAAAGAATATTCGGGTGTAGATTTTAATTCTTGCCAAAATTTAGATGAAGCCAAAGCTGCCTGTAAAACTGCTGGTATTGAAGGTATAGATGATTGCCCTTCTGTGGGTAAACTTCTGAATGAAGCCTTTGAACAAAAAGTGGAAGAAAATCTCATTCAACCTACATTTGTAACTGATTTCCCCGTTGAAATTTCGCCTTTAGCAAAACCCCATCGTTCTAAACCCGGTTTGGTGGAACGATTTGAATTATATATGGTAGGAAGAGAAACTGCGAATAGCTTCTCCGAGCTTACCGATCCGATCGACCAGCGTCAACGTTTGGAAGAACAAGCAGCCAGGAAAGCTGCGGGAGACTTAGAAGCCCAAGGTGTCGATGAAGACTTCCTCACCGCCTTAGAATACGGTATGCCTCCTACAGGTGGTTTGGGTATTGGTATCGATCGCTTAGTCATGTTATTGACTGATTCGGCAAGTATTCGGGATGTTATCGCCTTTCCCCTACTTAAGCCAGAAAATCCAGAAGCAGAAAATACTGCGGAATCATAAATTACAGGTGCGTTTGGTATTGCCTAACGCACCGTTTTTACTTTATATATAGTTAATGAAATCAAAAAGCTAAAATCCAAGTTTAGGATGCGAGGGATATCATTTTTTGCAAGCAAAAGATATCAAAAATAGGTTAAAATATCTTATAAGGGAAGCATCTATAGTAGACCCAAATTTGGCGAGAAGATTAGATGAAATAAATCGTTGGGTAAAAGACTTAAAACCTGGATCGTTAACTGCTAAAAAATTTGTCATTCTATTTTTAGAACAAGTAATTAGAGATTCTGAAGCTTGGCTGAGAGTTAAATCTTTACCTACTTATGAAGAACAGCAAGCAGCTTTTGATGCGCTTAAACCAAGTTTGAAATTTTGGTACAGTTACTTATTTCCTAAATGGCTTAGCGAAAATGACTCTAAATTTTATATTTGGAGACAAAAATTAAAGTCGGGTGAATTTTCCGGGGAAGATGCCGATTTAATTGCATCCGTAGTAAATAATATTCAGCGTCGTGGAGGTACTGTTGTAAAAAGATACATCGCCGACCTCTCAATGGCAACCGATATAATCGTAAGTAGCGGGTATGATAAACCTCTTTGCGTTCAACTTACTAGCTTAAGTGAAGAATTTTATCAAGAAAAATCTAACAATTGGGAATCTACATTACGTTTCTGGAAGATAGATAAAGGATTGCTATTAAGTTACAATCCGGGTGTAACTGATTTTGTAGACAGAATAGTTAATGTAACGCTATACAACAGCAATAATTTGGAAACAGGTGTTTATTTAACATTTAATTTTTAGCTTTTAGTTCAAGTAAAGCAATATCTCTTAATAATTTTGAGTCAGAATGGTAAAAGAAATGTCAATTGACACTCAGAAGAGATTAGACAAGTTTATAGAATCCGTAGAAGCGGCTCAAAAATTACAAAATGACATAGTTAGGTATGGACTCGAAGCAGCTTATTTGTATGCTGAAGATGTAGATGGAGATTGGTTAGAAAAGTGGGATGAAGATGAAACGACGCAAATTAATTTTGTTGAATCCGTAACTAATTTTTTGTCAAGTGATGATTGGGTAGCTGTTAGCGTCAGAAAGCAGTTACAGGGTAGCAAGCTCCAAGAAATTGCGAGTCAGTTAGAAGATTGTCTCAAATGCGGACAAGAAAATCGAGTATTTGCAATCAAAACCGTTTTAGTAGAAAGCGCAAGTTGTAGAAATAGCGATCGCAATTTTTATGATGAAAATGATGCTGTGGATTTATTAGATTTAGCCGAACAATTGGTAAATAGATTAGAACAGATTTTTGAACTTGTAGAGACGTAAAATATTCTTTACTGGTTCACAAATTAAGAAAAGGGAACCTCTATATAGAAGCGAATGCCTTCGGTTTATTGTGGAGGCAGAGCCTCTATGAAATGCGTTACAAGGTTCTACCTTGTAACGAGAGATTCCGGCAATCTTAAATTAATTCGCAACTTCCGCCATTTCAACAACGCGCCCTTCATAATCTTTGAGCAAAAAATTTAGCGGCTTGCGATTGCGAATTTTAAATTTTAAACCGCGTGTTTCAACTCTTAGTAAAACCATCTCCAAACATTCACGATCGAAACATACGTGACGCTGCTGGCTTTTGTTACCTAAACTAGCTCCAGTAATTACATGTAGCTGAGTATTTTTCTTAAGTTGATACCAAAGTCCTTCAGTAGCATTAGGCATTTTGGTAGCATAACTTGGACTGCTGCCTAAATACATGGGATCGATTCCCGTTGCGCCGATTGTTTGTTCGTAATTGTAATAATAGTGCAAAGGTACTTCCGCCGCTGGTAAATCTAACAGCCCTTCGTACAAATCTCTGGCAATTTCGAGATCCGAAACCATAATAGTATGTACCTTTGGGGCGCTGGTAAGGAACATCCACATTGCACCAGCATAAGCTGCTAGTAGCATTACCATAATCCCCTGTGTGGAGAACAAGCTATCTAAGGGCAGAAAAGAACCTAAAGTAGTCGGAGTAAACAAATACGGGATTGTGTCAACTGATATAACCATGAACAAATCAATAAATATATAAGAAAGCTGTTGCTAACAAGGCTCAATTAAGACTTAAATTACATAGTCTAAGCATCACATGCTTCTAGTCTATTTAAACTTCTAATCAAGCTGTTAGTGCTAAACACATCAACACCAAGATATTATGCGGTTAACGAAAAATATTACATTTCTAAAATAATTCTAGCAATATAGACCCAAAAAGACTGTGCAAATTCCTCATTTCCCAGAATCCAACCACCCCTTAGTTAAGTCACTGTTCAATAAGAGCGATCGAGAACTTATAACTTTGTTCGCACAGCATCCAGACGCAGGAAGGTACTTTACGGCGATTTTTTGCCGATACAGTCCAATCGTCTACACCTTGATTATGCATTCTGCGCGATCGCCAGTACAAGCTGATTATTTATTTGCCATGACTTGGCGACATATTTACTACCAAGTAGGGGCAGTAAATTTAGAGAGTGGAGAAGCCGATGCCCCAGCTATGACTTTACAAAACTGGCTGATTAATATGACTGCTTACTGTATCAACGAAACAGAAGTACCACCTACTGAAAGCATTCATTATTCCCTGAAGACTACTTCTCCGCCCCTGTGGTGCTACGTAGAACAGGCATTGGATCAATTACCACCTATGTTAAGATTGATGGTCTTAATGGCTCAAACTTTCCATTGGAGTGAAACGAGGATTGCTGCTTATTTACAAGCAGAAGGAGAAGGTATTTCTCCAAACGAAGTAGCAAATTTTCTGCAACAAGGTTATCGTATGCTAGAAGAAAAATTACCAGCAGACATCCGTACCATATATTTGGGTGAAAATTTCCTTCAACCCGTACCTGCGTGAAAATGCGGATATTTACGAATTCATGCTGGTAATGATTTCCTTTTTTTGTAAATTCTTTTACTTAAAACTAATTTTTCACGGGAAATTTATATGAAACAGTGGAATCTACTAGCATTCGTCAAAATTCAACCATCACCATACACTCGAAAGCAATCGTCTTTAAAACTGCGTAATGCTTTGAGTTTTTTACTATTTTCTTTATTGTTAAGTCCTATAGTTGCTACTGCCGCTGACATTACCGAACAACTACATTATCCGGCGATAGATAAAAAAGTCTTATTGCAATCGAGAGATGAAGCAGATACTTTGCTGCGTTTGGGTGAAACACAACATATCCAGGGAAACCCCGACAAAGCAGTAGAGTCTTTATTGCAGGCACAAGAAATTTATCATTCAATCGGCGATTTGGATGCACTTGGTTTAACCTACGAATTTTTAGGTAAAGGTTACGTGCAGCTAAAGCAGTATAAAAAAGCCGAAGACGCTATCCGGAGAAGATTGGCGATCGCCCGCGACACCAAAGATTTTCAAAGTCAGATTTTTGCGCTAAATAATATCGGTACTTTACTGCTACAAAAAGGCGAATTTAAAACTGCTTTGCAAACTTTTGAACAAGCATTAAGAATTTCTCAAAACCTTAACAGCACTGAAGGTTACGGAATATCTTTGAGTAATTTGGGATTAGCATCAGCAAGAGTAGGTGATTACAATAAAGCGGTTAAACTTTATAAGAATGCTCTTAATTATCGGCGAAAAACAGGCGATCCGATCGGTGAAGCAAATACTTTAAATAATCTAGGTGAAGCTTACGCACTCGTCGGTACTTATCAAGACGTAGTGAGTACTTATGGAGCAGCATTAAGACTAGCCAAAACAACACGAGATAACCAGAATCAATTACGAGCAATTGATGGATTAGTAACTGCTTATGGTTCGGTAGGACGGTACAATAGTGCAATTGAATTATTAGAAAAACGGCTAGCAATTGCAAAAGACTTGCGAAACCTGCGGGAAGAATTAAATTCCTTTGAATCCTACGCTCAAATATACGAGAAACTTGGTAATTACTCTACAGCCCGTAACTTTTACGAAAGAGCAATTACTTTAGCAAAAACCCTTGAAGACAGCAGAAAAGAAGTGATGTTGCGCGATCGCGTTACTCAAATGATGAAAAAATAAGTTTTTGGGTATTGGGAGATGGGGTAGAGGGGGTAGAAATAAAAATTCCTAACTCCTACATAATTCCTAACTCAATAAGGTTACTGAGCTTGTCGAAGTACTCCTAATTCCTAATTTCTAATTCCTAACTTTTCAAACATCCTCTAAGTCTAACGCCGTATTTTAAACCAAAAAATAAGAGCTAGGAATTATATTAATTCCTAACTCCCAATCGGGTTAAAGGTTAAAGGTCAAAGGTTAAATTATTTTTAACTCATAACTCCGGTGGTCCTAACTCCTAACTTTTAATATTAAGCTTCTTGCCACAATTTAAGAATTTCATCGGGTAAAAACTCTTTAATTTCCTTAATGCGCTCTTCAGACAATTCGTCTTTAGTTGCTGAAAAAACGGCTTTAACTACCATTTTTTCGTCTACATCCCTTTGTAAACTACCTTCTTGACGAATGCGGAATAAGAAAGTATCAGATTTAATTTTTAAAGGCGGACGAACTTTGCTTAAGAAAGCCACAATCGGGTTAGTGTCTTTCCATAAATCGGCAATTTCATTTTGCAAAGCCTTATCTTTAGTGGGTTCCGCTGGCTCGTGCAATTCTTGAGAAACCCTTTCAGATGCTTCGGTAGTCATCATATCGCGCATGGTACGGAATACCACTTCGCTGATATCTCTGGCATCGAAAATATCATTTAAACTGCCCTTAAGCATTACCTTTTCTAAGAAAGGCATATCTTTGGTAGCTATTCGACTCGCCGGACCTTGATCTAAAGCTTGAGGAGGATTAGCCTCCATTTTTTCAAGTAACTTTTCTCCTTTCGGGGTTAACTTTGCCTCTTCAAATTTAATTAAGTGAGGAAGCGGACCATCTTCAGCACCGAAAGTGTTGGCAACTCTAGCACCAACTTCATCTGGGTTTACTGCATCAGGAACATCTTCTTGATTGGCGTATGCATTTCCCGAAAACTTTGCTTGGATATACTGCTTTTGATTCAGATAATCTAAATGACCCATAAAGTCACTTTCGGTTAATCCTCTACCAGTAAAGTCAGTTGCGGTGAAGCCAATTTCGTGCATTCCCGAACCGCTATCTTTAATTTTTTTGAGTATAATAAAGGCAACATCTTCTCTTAAACTAATAGGCATTTTACCCTCCTGAAAGCTTTATTTTTATGTATATTTAGCTGAAGTTATTTTCATCAAAAGTAAAGAGGGCAACTTGTAGGGCTGCTACAAAAAAGTTATCAAAAAAGTAAATGTTAATAATCTGCACTAAAAAGTAGTTAGGATAAAATTATCCTATCTATTATTTAACTATTACCTATTGATATCAAACTGCAAGTACCTCGATCGATGATTAATTCTATTCTTCAAGCTTTATCAACCACATTAGTAGGTAGAGTTACTCATTTGCATCTGTCACTAGAAGCAATTTGTATCTGTCAGTCGAAACATTTTTCCTGTGAATAATTAAGACTCAAGAACAATTGGCAAAGTGACAGTAACTGTTGTACCTTTGCTCAAAGTGCTTTCAATTTGTACAACTCCATGATGATTTTCGATAATTGCCTGACAGATAGCTAATCCCAAACCAGAACCAGCAGTGTTTTTGGTAAAAGTATTTCCCGATGCGTGGCTGCGTGCTGGATCTACTCGATAAAAACGGTCAAATAAGCGTGGTAAAGCTTCAGATGGAATACCAATACCGTTATCGCTTACTTTAATTTGCAGCACCGAGCGATTTAAAATTTCTAGGCGTGCCAATTCAACTTCTACTCTGCCGTTTTCTTGGGTGTAGCGTAAAGCATTACCAATCAAGTTAGTAAATAAGCGTACCAATTGTTCCCAGTAACCCATGAAAGTAAACCAATCATCAAGTAATTCGGGATTGGTTTCGGTTTCCACAGAATCAATCAAATTCAACGAAAGACTAATATTTTTTTCCGCAGCTAGTAATCGTTGTTCTTCAACTACCTCTATTAACAAAGCATCAATAGGACAACTTGAAAACTCGTAAGCGCTGATTCTACTATCTTGACGTGCTAAAAATAACAAATCGTTGACTAACTTACCAAGACGTTGCGTTAATCGTTCTACTACCTTTAACTGTTGTTGATAATGCTCTACATTAACGTCTTGTGGTTGCGTTACTTCCAACTCATTCAAAGCAACCTGTACGTTAGTTTGAATTAAAGCGATCGGACTTCTAAGCTCGTGAGAAGCATCGGCGGTAAACTGTTTGAGGTGTTGATATGACTCTCTTACAGGTTGCATTGCTAACCCGGCAAGAAACCATCCGCTAGCTGCAACAGAAACTAACATCAAACTAATACCCAAAGCCAAATCAATAATTAACTGACGAGTAGGTTTTGTCACCTCAAACCAAGGATGACTCACCCGCAGATATCCTAAAACTTGTCGTCCAATTTGTATTCTTTGACTAACTTGTCGCAGCAGCAATGGAGAAGAAGCCCCCATCTGTTTATCTCCCCATCTCCCTATCTCCCCATCCCCTTGTCCCCTTTTCCCCTCATCCCCTCTTTCCACTCGTACAGTTTCACCCATCCGATTGAGATGAATAGGAATATCTAATGGTTCAGATAAAGTTGACCAAAGTAACTTACCAGTAGGGCTAAACCATTCTAAATCAATGCGATCGTCGTCACGGCTATCAGGATTATCACGGAAACTCGCTTCTAAATTAACGCGAAGTTGAACTTGATTCGAGTTTACAGCTTCGATAACCAGCGATCGCTCTACAACTTCCACCACATGATTCAAAGTATCGTCAATCCGCTCAATCAAAGTGCTGCGTACATACAAATACACTCCACTCGCAAACAGCAGCAGTAACACAGCCGTCACGGCAGTATACCAAATAGCAAGTCGGCGACGAGTAGCTTGAAACATAATCTATCAGGTTAAAGGTCAAAGGTTAAATAACTTATAACTCTTAACTCCTAACTCCTAACTCTTTCACCTTCAGTAGCAACACTGATATTTTTTTTACCATTTTATCCTGAAATTCAATATTAATACTGAAGGTGTCTTTCCGGAGTAGAGGTTACATTCTTGATGTGAACTTGTTACGAAGCAATCAACAAAATAACTGAAGGTTCTATTAAGAACAGTTTCAATAAATTTGCTGATTGATAACGAAACTAAAAAGATATATGGGAGTTTAGGAAAGTGCGTTTATAGAAAAGTAATTGTAACCTGTTATGGCAATTTTTTTGTTATTTTCCTATTCAGGTAGCGTATTCTAAATATTTTATATATCTAAGAATATACTAACAAAAACGCCATTACTAATACAGTTAGCTTTTGTCAGGCTCGGTTAGTAAAATGAACGTTCTAAACTCTTGTTCCCTTTCTATCAAAGAAGCGACAGCATCAGTTAAGCGATAATCACAAATTCATATGTAGTTCAATTACAACGAACTGCGAGTAAAAGTATTTCCTTACATCTCGTTTATGAATTGTCGTTTCAACAGTAATTTACTTACATAGACGAGGCTGGATGGTGACAGATTTGCATTGAATTATTAAAGGGGGTGATGCTACAAAAAATATAATATTGTAATTAATTTGATTGTCTTCATAACCAAATTTCGTTTTTTCCGTACTCTCCGGCTTACCAGGGAATATCTATCAAACCGCTTAATTAAAGTATGAAGTTAAAGTTATGGTTTAAAAAGCCTTTTATTGAAAATACTGTACCGGAATATTGGCTCCAAAAATAAATCCAGGTGTGCGTATTTTTATTCCGATAACTTCATTCTCCAGGTTTTATCTTTCCTTTAGCAAACCGATTTGGATAAGTCAGAACAAGAGAGTCTATCAAACAAACAACATTTACCTTACTAAAACCACAGAGAGAATTTAGATGAATAAAATTCTAGGCATTTTTGCAGCTAGTGCAGCAGCTTTAGGTAGCGCTATGATTGCATCTGCACCCGTTAATGCACAATCTGCTGTCTTACCAGTAGAAGTAGAAGTCACTCCAAGAATCTTCCTACGCACCTATAGCGATCTAAGATTTGTAGTTAACCGACAAGATTTAGTGGGAGGAAGTTCTGTAGAACAAACGGAAAGCTACAACGAGAAAACAGGTGTTAATCCTTTGTCAGAAGTTGTACCTGGAGGTACACCAACAAACACAATTATTAAAGAAATTCCTACTTTGTTTCAAGTTTGGGGCAATGTAGCCGATAGTGATATTGTCATTGAAGCAACTGAAAAAACTTTGACGAACGGAACAACAACTGTTGGAGGAGGTGGATTTGATGACGAACCAACTTCAACTTCATCACAAGTAATAACGATGGATGTACAAAAAGGAAATCTAAGAGCCACTGAAAACGCAAATGGCAATGATTTTCAAGAGGGTTCAGCAACACTTACATTTGACTTCACAGCCGCTAATACTGACTCGAATAATTCTGCCTCCAATACATACACCGGAGGTGAAATTACCATCAGAGTGACAAGTCCGTAAGAAGATTTACTATTGATAGTTATGGTGCAGGCAAATGCCTGCTTCCAACATCTTCTTATCGGAAAAATCATTTCGGCAATTAAATATTATAAATAACTGGATAAATACAAGTTAATTTATATGATTATTTATAATATTTATTTGACTTACTATTATTTGGAAACCTTTAGATTTTAAATTATTATAATTTAGGACATAAAGCTATAGTCATATATAGTAAATAAAGGCTAATAGTTCATATTCATTTTATTATCTTAGCAAAATATATCTTTTCTTGAAAAATGAACTGCCGAAATATCATTAAATCCTACTTCAGCATTCTTGTAGTGCTTTCATTAACACCACAGCCAAAAGTATTTGCACAATCTTCAATTGGGTGTGAAGCAAAGCTTTATGAGCTATCTAATGTAGCAGAAGCTCAAACATTAACGGCCGCTGACATGATAGATGATAGTGATTTTGTAGAACAAATTGGTAACAATCGAGAACAATCATTACCAACTAATTCTCCTTATAAATCTACTGCTACTAAAAATGTCGCAAGATATTGGCAAATCAGGGTTAATGATTTAGATTTGCCTATCAATGCTAATGATGTTAAATACACATTACAACCTAACAGTGAGGAAAATAATCCTTTCAAGCAAAATAAGTTTGAGGCGAAACCTTTTAGTACTATTGAGACAATCGAAAAATGCACCGATCAAACTACTGTAATTTCAGGTGGAGTTACCTTGGAATTTAGAGAATTATCAAGCTTAGTACCAGATAAATATCGAGGACGAATTCATGTTTGCGTACCAGTAAATGGTAATCAGTGCGGCTAAAACTTCATTTTTTGATTTGTTTTCTTTTTTAATTTGATATTTGTTGTGTGAGCAAGTGAAATTTGTAATGTTTCAAAGAACAGCAAAAGCGATCGCGTTAAGTTTAATCGGCTTGATAGCTTGGGAAATATCAAGTGTGACAGCAATAGAAGTAAGTATTAGTCCTCCTCGTATGGAGTTAGATATTAATTCTAGAAAAGGACGCTCTAATAGCATTAAAGTCACTAATTATGCTGATAAACCAGTACAAATGAGGGCTTATGTAAAAAACTGGACGATGGATGAAAAAAATAAGTTGAGAGAGATACCATCCACCGAGACATCTTTAGATCAATGGATTCTTTTTACTCCTTCTAAATTTACAATCCCAGCAAAAAAAACTCAAACCCTTCGCTTTGCAATTCGTCCTAAAATAAAACCTGCTTCTGGCGAACATCGTGCTGTAATATATTTTGAAGAGATTGCTTCTAATAATAATTCAAATGCAGTTGGAACTAAAGCAGCTATTGGTGTTGTTGTCTATGCTTATGCAGGAAAGATAAAGCGAGTAGGCAACGTTAATTCTGTGAGTGTTGATACTAAACCCAATGAAATTAATGCAGTATTTGATGTTTCCAACAAAGGTAACGCTCATGTACGAATGACGGGACAGTATGCTATCTGGAATGCTGCTAAATATCCAGGAGCGAAAGAAACACAGTTTATAAAAAATAACGGAAATTCCAACAAAATACCTGAAAATGTTGTCCGAGTTGGAAATCTAAAGTTACCACCCGTTTTACCAAATACAAATCGTCAGTTATTACAAAATTTAACTGAAAAAGCTGGAAATTTACCTCCCGGCAACTACGTTTTAGATATTAATGCCGACTTAAGTGGAACACCAATCGACAAAGGTATTCCTTTCACTGTTAAAGCTACAGCGAATACTCCCAAACCGGCAAAATTACCTGTGACTTCTTTAAATAAATAGTCATTCTCTAAAGTGACTTATTCTATTTTCAGGGTGAGTTAATTTCTCAACTTCCCTGAATTAATTTACTAATTTTTTAATTATTTATTAGCTGCATCTATCTGCTTTTTCATATAACTAATACTACAATTCATTGCTCACAGCCTGTATCAGGCTAAATATTAATAACTTTGTGCCAAGTATGCTCTACCTAGCTTTACCACCAACACCCCCACCTCTAGTCAGTATATTGACTCCGCAAGCTGCAACTCAAGATAATGGTTGTGAATCGCTACAAGTTAAATCGCAAAAATCTGACCTTGTAAATAACTTACTAACGAAAATACTGGCTAATTCTGTTTCAACAAAACCTTGTACAACTGAAAATAAACAGTCTGAAATTATTCAAACTGATACACAAAATAACAAGCCAGCTAAAGGTTTTGCAACTGTTGCACCTGTGACTACATCGGTAAAACAGAATTCATCAGTTACTAAAAGTTCGAGTGCTAACAAGCAAGCAGCAGTTAAAAGTAAAATCTCTCCTACTCCTCTCGAAAAAGCCTCTACTAATGAGCAATCTGAGAGTGAAAGCAAGTCTGTTGAAAAGAATGCTATAGGTAAAATTCTGGCGACAGTACAGCAGTTAATCAACGTTTCTCTATACGCTTCAATCAACAATACCATCGGCGATACTGTAGAAACAGCTTCTAATTCTAGTTCCGGAGAAGCTAGCAATAGTCAAAATCTAGAAGAAAACACTAGTAATGCTAACAATCAAGAAGTTGCTAGCAATACAAATGTGAATACAGCAAAAATTCTGGCTGTTGTTCAGCAATTAATTAGCGCTTCTATATCTACTTCTTTAAATAAAACTATTAACGATTCTGTTAACACCGATATTCAAAAGCCTGGGGAAATAGCTCTTTCTAATCCTGAAGAAGACAAGAAATCAAATAACAATCAAAAACCGAATAATAACCAAAAATTAGCAACTGCACTCAACAACTCTAAGAAAAATTCTCTACGAAATTCTTTAATAAGTAAGCTTCGCGATCAAAAATCTCTTAGATTAGCACAAATACCCGGCGAACCTTTTCTGGTTGGCGTTGTAATTAACGGTCGGGAAGTTGGAACTTTAGATATTATTGAAGAAAATAATACTCTTTTAATTCCTTTAGAAACTTTTGCGGAAGTTGGCGGATTTACTGTTAATAAAGCTAATAGTGGGATTGAAACTAAAACACCTTTAGGTATAGTTAAATTTTCACCAGATGTATTAAAGCAAATCAACGGTCTAACTTACGTTAGTAAAGAAATACTTCAGAAAAAACTGGATATAAGTTTAGAGTTAAACACAGCCGATTTAACCTTACTTGCTGACTTACCCTGGCGTGGTGGTAGCAGACAACCCCGAAATAACGCTCAACTACAACCGGAATTTTTTGCACCTAGTAGCGGACTTTCCAGGTTAAGACAACAGTTAGATATCGTTAACACTCCTAGAGATACAACTTTACAGAGTAACTCACTTTTAGGTGGAAGACTTGCGGGTGGTACTTGGCGTTTGCGAATGAATAATAACTTTCGTAACCAGCCAAATTTAACTGAATACTTTTTCTATCAACGTAGCGGACAATTTCGCTATCAATTAGGTCGTCAAAGAATTGGTTTGCATCCTCTTGTAAATGGACTCGATCTTACAGGTTTACAATTTGGTTATAGTAATTTACCAAAAGAATATTTTAATCCAACATACAGCGCTAACGAACTTTTACCCAGACGCTCTCGTTCCGTACAAACATTTAGCGGTAGAGTTCCACCAACCAGCGTTGTTCAGTTAAGAGTTGGTGGAGTTAGAGTTGCAGAACAACAGGTAGGATTCGATGGGATATATGAATTTCTTGATATCAGATTACCTGTTGGGCAAAGTAATCAAGTTGAAGTTTTAGTTTTTGATCGTAACAATTTACGCGCTCCGATTGATATTCGTACCGTTAGAATTAATGCTTCCGATTTACTATTACCAGGAGGAGGTAATGTACAGTTAGGTGGATTGGGTTTTAGTGGAAACTTAGTTCAAGATAGTTTATTCAGCGATTTTAACTCTACAGATGAAGGTACATTGGTTGGTTTTTATCAACTACGTCAAGGACTTTCCGATAATTTAACCTTTGAAGGTTCTCTACAAGCAATTCCTAATTCTTTCCAATCACAAGCAGGTTTAGTTTGGCGTTTAGCGAATCCTGTTATTTTATCCGCAAGTGTGGGAAATTCTTTTGATAAAGTTGGTTACGCTGCTAACTTAGACGTGGACTTTGATAAATTAGAAATAAATGCTAATTCTCAGTCACTTCCACAAAAGTATAGAACAGGCGAAGAATCAAATGGAGAACGGTATAACCACAGCTTAGAAATGAAATATCGCTTCGGTAATAAATTAAATTTAGGATTTATTGCTCGCAGTCGTAAAGATGATAGCGATTCTAGCGATTATATTTTGCCTACTTTTTATGCACGTCCGTTTTCTAACCTATCTCTAAGTGGTAGACCTGATATTTTTGGCGATTATTTATTTAATGCTTTCTTTACACCAAATCGTTCCACAAGATTATCTTTTAATACTTATGGTGATGCGTATATTTCAGATTTAAGATATAACCTTAACCGTAATTATCAATTAAACTTCGGTTCTGAATTTGGTGGGGATGCAGATCCTCGTTATTCGGTAGGTATCGGTCATAATGCTTCGAGTCTGAGCAAATTAAGTTGGAATGTAGGATTGGCTTTGAGTGATGGAGAAGTAGGTCCGACCGCAGGTGCAAGTATGCGGGTACTACCGGGTTTATTTGCCAGACTCAATTATCAAGCTATACCTTCTAGAGGAGGTAGTTTCAACGCATTTGATGATGGTCGTTTGAGTTTATCTTTAACTTCCGATATGTCTGTCGCTGGTGGTAAATTCACTCCCGCAAGATACAGTGGTATCAGCAAGGAACGTGGAGCAATTTCCGGTCAACTAGCAGTGGAAGGAGGAAGACAAGGCTTCGATTTAAGCAATTCTATTGTCCGCATTTACGATACTCGTAATAAGAGTGTAGGTTCTGCTAAAACCGATTCTAAGGGTAATTTCTTTGTCGGTAATTTACCAGAAGGTGTTTACGTTATTGAACTCGAACCCGAAGAATTACCCATCGAACTTGCAGTATCCAAAACCAGTTTAGTAGCTGAAGTTGCTCCTTCTGGTGTAACTCGTGTAGATTTCCCCGTGAGAACGGAATATGGGGTTGCAGGAAAAGTTACAGATGCATCCGGTCAACCTCTAAAAGAAGTAAGTATAGAATTAGTCACCAGCACTGGCGCACGAGTATTATCTGGAACAACCGACCAATTTGGTTTATATCGTCTTGATGGTGTTCCCGTTGGTAAATATACTTTGCGGGTTTCTCCTCAAGATGAGCTAAATTCCAATAATACTCTTCCCAAACGACAGATAGTAATCAATAATAAGTTCGTTTATAACCAAAATCTACAGCTACCAGTTTCCGCAGCAGCGAAAGAGAAGAAACAGTAAGCAGTTATCAGTGAGCAGTGTTAACTGATAATTATTCTTCAGATAGAATCGGAGGCTACATTTAATCTACTATATTTATAGTCAAGCTTAATATTATATCTGTCGCACCAGCCCACCAAGGTCATCATGGCGAAATCGAAGAAAACTGCCAATCCGAACAAGTTATCAGACCCAAAATACTATCTCAACCGAGAGTTAAGCTGGCTGGAATTTAATAATCGGGTATTGCATGAAGCAATGGATGCCCGAACACCTTTGCTCGAACGTCTCAAATTTTTGGCAATTTTCTGCACTAATCTTGATGAATTCTTCATGGTGCGAGTTGCAGGGTTAAGGCAACAGGTAGAAGCTAAAGTTAGTAGCAAAAGTTTTGATAGTCGCACGCCGCAACAGCAATTAGAAGAAATTAGCTTTATGTTGCGTCCGGTAGTAGTTCAGCAGCACCAACATTTTGAAAAGAAACTGCAACCAGAATTAAAATCTCATGGTATTCATATTCTCGATTACATCGATTTAACTGAGAAACAGCGCAAATATTTAGACAATTACTTTGAGGAACAAGTTTTTCCCGTTATTACCCCCCTTGCTGTAGATCCAAGTCATCCCTTTCCCTACATTTCTAATCTCAGCTTGAATTTGGCGGTTGTTGTCAGAAACCCCGAAACGGAAGAAGAACATTTCGCCAGAATCAAAGTTCCTAAAGTGCTACCGCGCTTTTTGCCTTTACCCCCAGAGTTGGGTATTGAAAAAAATGGCAAACCTTCCATTTGGACTGGCGTACCTATCGAGCAGGCGATCGCTCACAATTTGGAGTCTTTGTTCCCAGGAATGAATATCCAGGAATATTACACGTTCCGGATTACTCGCGATGCCGATTTGGCTTTGGAAGAAGATGAAGCGGACGATTTGTTATTAGCGATCGAACAGGAATTGCGAAAACGACGCGCTGGAGGTAATCCGGTAAGAATAGAGTTGCAATCTCAAACACCAGATGCAGTTAGAAACAAGCTGTTAGAAGTTTTAGATTTATCGGAAAATGATGTCTATGAAATAAACGGTCTTTTAGGATTAAAAGACTTAATGTACTTTTTGTCACTACCAGCCCCAGAATTAAAAGATCCACCTTGGAAGCCTGTAGTACCTTCTAGCCTGCAACGGATAAAGGAGTCAACTTTTAATCCGAATATGCAGCCTATAGAAGAAGGAAAAGATTTTTTCACCATAATTCGCGAAGGGGATTTGTTTGTACATCACCCTTATGAATCCTTTAGTGCTTCGGTAGTACGTTTTATTACTAATTCTGCTCACGATCCGGACGTATTGGCAATCAAAATGACGCTTTACCGGACTTCTGGGGATTCGCCAATTGTAAATGCTTTGATAAATGCTGCTGAAAATGGCAAGCAAGTGTCCGTGCTTGTGGAACTTAAGGCACGTTTTGATGAAGAGAACAATATTTACTGGGCTAGACGTTTAGAAAGTATGGGCGTTCATGTAGTTTACGGACTTGTAGGTCTAAAAACTCACAGTAAAATTGTTATGGTTGTGCGTCAGGAACAAGAGCGCATCCGTCGTTACGTACATATTGGCACCGGGAACTATAATCCGAAGACAGCAAGAATTTATACTGATGTCGGCTTATTCAGTTGTCGGGAAGAACTGGGGGCTGATGTCACTGATGTATTTAATTTCTTGACTGGTTATTCTCGGCAAAAAGCTTATCGAAAATTATTAGTAGCACCAGTCAATATCCGAGAACGTTTTCTAATGCTGATTCATCAGGAAATCGAAAACGTTCAAAATGGATCTTCGGGAAGGATTGTAGCGAAAATGAACTCTTTGGTAGACCCTCAAATCATTGCTGCTTTGTATGAAGCTTCTCATGCGGGAGTACAAATTGACTTGATCGTGCGGGGAATCTGCTGTTTGCGTCCGGGACTTAAAGACGTAAGCGAAAATATTCGCGTAATTAGTATTGTGGGTCGCTTTTTAGAACATTCCCGTATTTTTTACTTTTACAATAATGGTGATGAACAGATTTTTATTGGTAGTGCTGACTGGATGCCCCGAAATTTAGACCGAAGGGTAGAAGTTATAACCCCGATAGAAGATTTAGATATTGCTAAAGACATACAAGAAATCTTAGGGATTATGCTCGCTGATAACCGTCAAGCTTGGGAACTACAGTCAGATGGTAGTTACATCCAGAGAAAGCCGAGCGAAGACTCGCCAGAAGCCGGTTCGCAAAAAATGTTGATGCAAATTGCTTCAGAGAAAAGTACCAATATCTCGAATTTAATCAGTTCCAAAAAGAATTCTTTGTATCTTGTTGACTTACCTTAAGCTGATATTTTGGCTAACTTTAATGATTTTTAAGCAGAATACTAAATATTTGTCATTAATGCATAGAAGTTATTCACCCATAGGATAGAGTTACTTGCCCTACCTTATCCCATAAACTATAAAGGTTAGTGTAAATTCTTTTGTATTTATTAAATGTTAATGTTGTCTTGTGAGCCTTCAACCTTAAGGGTTTTAGTAGTTGACGACCACGAACTTACTCGTTTAGCCCTTCAAATTGCTTTTTCTTCTCAGGAAAATATTCAAGTTGTAGGTTTGGCTAGCAACGGTAAAGAAGCCGTGGAAATGGTGGAAAACTGCTCTCCCGATGTGATTGTGCTAGATTTGCAAATGCCAGTAATGGATGGCTGGAGCGCTTCGTGCAAGATTAAAGATATATCTCCCGATACTCAAATTATTGCTTATTCTTCTGTGGAAGAGAACTACTTTCAAGAAACTAAAGCAATGAGTAGAGTAGATGCTTTTTGCAAGAAAGATGCACCTACTAACGAACTAGTTAGCTTGATTAAACGGTTGGGACAAACTGGAACAAACTCTTAATTTAAACTAAATAACATATGGGATATGCATCAATTGCGTCAGTATTACCTTTTAAGGTTTAATATTGACGCACAATAACTTTGACATTTTAAGGACACTGTGTTGCGTTTCGCTTCGTTGTAGCAAGTGCCCAAAATTCTATTTTTTGATTTTTTATTATTTAATCCTTCCAAGCAAGACGATTCTAACTGTAGAAACGTCTTGTTAGTTGTGAATATCTTGGGTTTTATTTAAGGGAAGGTACGCTTGTATTCATCAAGCAATTCATCCATTTCTTCTAAAGCTTGATTGACATCAATTCTCAGAGTTCCTAAGTTCGGTTGTTCGAGCAAACTCAGTAAATGTTCGCGTTTGCTTTCAACTAGAGCAATTCTTTCTTTTATCGTCTGTATATCCATCGTTAGTAGCAGTTTTTAACTAATAATACTTTTAACTTAACCCAAAAGAAAGATTCTGGAGTGTTTTGTTTTATCCAATTATTACCTATTGTCGGCGATAATGAAACAATCGTTACAGTTAAATTTAAAATCCGATAATAGAGTATGCTACGTAAAATTTCTTTGGGAACGGTGGGTTTAACTATCGGTGGAGTTTTGACCATAGTAGGCTTTGTAGCTTATGCAGCCCACAATGCTACGCTTAATTTGATTGGTTTTTTTTACGGGATTCCCATACTATTGGGAGGGCTTGCACTGAAAGCAAACGAGCTTAAACCAGTACCGTTTATACCTCCTACACCAGAATCTGTTTTATCGCTACGGAAAGAAAAAGCAACCCAGACTCAAAATCAAGTCCGTGAAGATATTACTCGATATCGTTATGGAATAGATGCTCATTTAGATAAAGCTTTGACTCATCTGGGTGTGGCGCAATTAGAAGAAGAATTACCCGATGTGACAGCATTGCGGGAAACTGAGATTGATGGCGATTATGCCTTAATCTTAGATTTTGATTCCCCACAAATACCCTTAGATGTTTGGGAGCAAAAGCAAGAGAAAATGAATGGTTTTTTCGGTCCTGGGGTAGATGTCAAAATCGCGCAGACAGGAGAAGACAAAATTGAATTGACTTTAATTACCACTACAGAGACAGAAAAAAGTTAACTATTAGCGCCTAAAACCGAAGTTACTTTTCAAGACGCACCGCATACCACTGTAAGTATTGTCCCGGACCAATATCCAATTCGCAACTGGTGTCAAGTAAGTATTCTGCTTGAGCTTGAAGGGAATCAATTTTTTTTACATCGTGTGGTAATTCTTCCTTGAGTTGTTGCAAAGTCTCTTTAAGCTTTTCTAACAACTCTGAGGAAGTAAGAAACTTTTCCGGTTGGTTAGTTTCCAAGACGACATAATTATCTTCTTGATACATTAATGAATCTGGCATTTGGTTTAAATTTATACAACAAAAGGAATATTCCAGAATCGTAGTATTATGATTGTGTGTTGTAGCATTCCTGCTTGCTATTCTAGCTGCCTAAAAGCCTTCTATTAAGGCGGACTTGGTAAACTTTATTTTCCAACTACATTGTAGCCATTGTCGATATCAAAAGTATTTTAAATGACTTTAACCTATGAATTAATTAAGCATTTTTACATAAAAAATATTTTCTTTGTTCTTGAATTAAGTTATAGATTTTAATTTTTGCACAAAATTGTAATTGCAAGTGAATATCTGGGAACTATAAATAGTAAGATTTGATTTCCACAAAGTTACTGGAACAAATGCTTGTATCGTTAACGGGGTTATAAACAGATTAGATAGATATGAAGAAATTAAGTCATCTACCACAACCTTTAATTGTAGCAGCCAAACAGACCGCTAAACTTCAGCAGACGATTGGCAATCAAAGTACAGCTTTACCTTGGACAAAAACTGTACCACGGCAAAACATTGATGCAGCCTTCACTTCTTTTCCACCTTAAAATCCCTTTAAGATTGCTATTTTGTAATTAAATTACTAATAAAATAAAAACCACTTAACACTGCTTTCCTTTTTAAAACAAGTTTTGAAAATTGTTTGCGGGCAATATTGTAGACAGTACAATTTTCGTTCATCCTATTGTCATTTAGCTTTAACTAATCATGATAATCGCGGATGAAAAAGGCTTTTTGAGATGGTATGTACGGCAGTAGGTGCAGTAACTAACTACAAAAAATACTGCGAAAAGTCTGGAAGTAAGCTAACTATAGTTATCCAATTATCTTTAATGGATCGAGGATTTACTTTTAGCTTTACCACTTTAATATTCTGTGAAACGCAACTCATGTCAGGCAAAAGCCCAACTCCTATTCCTAGTAAACCTCCGTTGATTTTGGTGGCTGATGACGATAAAGCCATACGGACTCTTCTATGTGAATATATGGACAATGAAGGATATCGCGTAGAAAATGTTGCTAACGGTAAAGAATGTTTAGATGCATATATTGCTTTAAAACCGGATTTAGTTCTACTAGATGCATTAATGCCGGTGATGGACGGTTTTACCTGTTGTCATGAATTAATGCAGATCGCTAGAAATAATTTGACAAGAGCCTTAGAAAACTTTGATACTGAATCTTATGCAAGCACTAGCGTCATCTCAAATCTATGGGAACGTACTCCAATACTGATGATTACTGGCTTAGACGACCCAAAGTCTGTAGATCGTGCTTTCGGTTCGGGGGCTAGCGATTACGTTACTAAGCCGATTCATTGGGCAGTATTACGCCAACGTGTACGACGGCTATTGCAACAAGCGCAACTATATAAACAGTTAGAAGCTTCTAACCAAGCTTTACAGCAACTGGCAAACATGGATGGTTTAACTGGGTTAGCTAATCGTCGGCGGTTTGACGAGTATATAAATAATCAATGGATGAATTTAGCTGGTTCGGATAAGCCACTGTCGCTGATTTTATGCGATATCGACTTTTTTAAACGTTTTAACGATAAATACGGTCATCCAGCAGGAGATTTGTGCTTGCAAAAAGTAGCTGATGTTTTAAATCGTGCAGCACAAAAAAATCAAGATTTGGTAGCGCGTTACGGTGGCGAAGAATTTGCTGTAATTATGCCCCATACCCATGCCTCTGGGGCAGTTCACGTTGCAGCTTCAATGCAATCGGAAGTGAGGGAATTAAAAGTGGAGCATTCGGAATCTGGCGTTAGCAATTACGTAACTCTGAGTCTAGGGGTAGCAACTATTATTCCCAATTTTGAATCTTCGCCAACCAATTTAATTTTGGCAGCAGATAAAGCTCTTTACCAAGCCAAACAAGAGGGACGCAATCGGATCATCCTTAAACAGCTAAACTAATAATATTCAACGAACTTGAAAAACATTTAAAAACAAAGCCGACGGCGGGATTTGAACCCGCGACCTATTGATTACGAATCAATTGCTCTACCACTGAGCCACGTCGGCATAAACCGTTTTGTATTATATCATTAAGAACTTCATGGTACAACCAAATTCCAAAAATAGCACTAATAAACGCCAAGTAAACCCGGAGCTATATGCTCGTCTGAAAGCAGAAGCAGCCGCTCCTTATCGGGGATTCCGAAAGTTTATTTATCTAAGTTTTACTGCTTCTGGCTTAATCGGGGCATTTATTTTTGTTTTACAACTGCTAGCCCATAAAACCTCCCTTGAGGTGGGTTTACCATCTTTGGCGCTTCAATTAGGAGTAGTCGCTTTAATGGTTTTTCTCTGGCGTTGGGAAGACAGTCGGGAAAAAAATTAATGTTCGATCGAGGTTAAAGGTTTGCATGTTAAAGGTATTAAATCGGTTTCCGAAAAATAAAATTCACACATTTTGATTAAAACCTCAAACTATGATTAGTAAGGGTTTTCAAATGTGCTTGAAAGATAAAACTAATAAAAAATGAAGCGCCAGACTATAAAAATTAGTCTTGGCGCTGTTAATTTTTAATTAGATAAAAAGCAATAAGCTCGAATGCGGTACAAGATTCTATTGCTGAACTGTTACTACATAAGGTGAAGGAATTGCCTGAGCTTTTCCGGCGTTGACTAATGCTTGATAAACAAATGCCGCAACTTCTGCTCTGGTTGCTTCGCGACTGGGATTTAATTGTGTAGCAGTTGGGTAGTTAACTACAAGCTGTGTTGCGGTTGCTGCTGCAACTGGCGACGAAGCCCAATTGGGGATTTGGGAAGCATCGCTGTAAACAGAAAGAACATTTGGATTGTTTGTAGTTAAGCCCAAACCGTTAGCTAAGGAAACTAAAACTTGTACTCTAGGAATTTCCAGTTGCGGTCTAAAAGTATTATTAGGATAACCGGCAAGGAAAGGACTTTTGGTAGCTGACTGAATGGCACTATAAGCCCAAAAATTGCTGCTGACATCGCTAAAATTAATGGCTTGCTGTTGAGCTTGTGGGGCAAAAGCTTTATTGATAATAGCGGCAAATTGAGCGCGGGTAACTGGTTCGTTGGGTTTAAAACTACCATCGGGGAAACCAGCAATTATGCCTTTGGAAGCTAAAGCTTCGATATAGCTTTTCGCCCAGTAATTTGGCGCAACATCAACAAAAGCTGTTGCACCTCCAGGAGGTGGAGTGACGGCAGCGGCGACAAATTCAACCTGCCCTTCAATTTTGCTTTCGTCGATGTCGTTACCGATCGCCAGCAGCTGTATGTTACGAGTGGCGTTGTTAACGTCATAACGCTCGTTATTACGAATTAAGTTACCGCCAGATTCTTCGGCAGTTCCCAGGTTGGGATTAGCGTCAGAAATGACTACAATACCATCACGTGTATTGTTTTGAATGACGTTTTTACGCAATATCGGCTTAGCCGAATTAGAGATAAAAAGTCCGTCTCTATTTTGCAAGATTTGGTTTTCAGCTATTAAAGGTGTAGATTTTCCACCGATCGCCAAACCAAAACCAGTATCTTGAAATAAGTTACCGCGAATCTCCCCGCTAGCAGATTTCGCCACGGAAATCCCATTACCTTTATTTTGAATAAAGATATTACCGGCGATTTTAGGATTACCCGTACCCGTAACAAAAACGCCTTCTCGTAAGTTGTTGGTGAAAGTATTATTGATAATTGTCGGATTAGTTGATTCTACCCATACACCAGTACCGCGAGAAGCTGGGTTTGTGACGGTAACGCCAGTAATAACGGAGTCTTTTTGAGCAAGAATAGTAATATTTTGACGGGCAAAAGTACGACTAGTATATCTACCGCTGCCGGTAATTAATGTTGCTTGCCCTTTACCAGCTTCATCTCCTCTAAGAGTTACTCCTGGTTTGATTTTAAGTGGAAATTTTTCTCCTGTTTCTTCGCTGTAGGTACCGGGTGCAAGTTGAATAATTGTACCGGGTTGTGCTTGGTTAAGAGCGAAAGTAATGGTTTTGTATGGTGTAGCTTCTGTAGTACCAGCACCAGCAGCGTCTGTACCTGTTTGTGGATTTACATGAATTATGCTGCTGGCAACGGGATTTTGCGCTATTATTTGAGCGTTACTTTGTTCCGTTGCATTCGCATCAACTTCTGCACTTAGTAGCATTGTCGAGCTACTAGTAACTATAAGCAAAGCAGCGATCGAGAAAGGTGATTTTAAGTTAAGACGGAAATTATTGCGTAAAGAAATAGGAAAGCCCTTATATTTCATCTTTTATTTGCGCGTATGATGTAGGTGCGGAGGTTAGCTGACTGGCTTTAAAACCATGCAAAACTATTCTTAATGAATAGTATAGAATCAGCATAGTTCCAATAGTTGTTGTAAATATTTTTCTTAGTATCAGATTAGCGCTTCAAGGAAAAATGTTGTTTAATATTCAGTTTTGATTAAGGTTTCATTTTTTACTTAATGTTAAGTCTCGTTAATACTAAATTCAGTGAAAAGTTAAGCTTGGTTTAGCTTTCGGTTAAAAACCTTTATACTAATAATCGCTCATCTTAAAAAAATAGTATAAATTCAAAAGCTAAAACAAAGGCTAAAAGTTGATTTACGCAAAACTGCATTCTAGTACTAATTACTAGCATTAAGTTGTTGATCGCAACCGTCTTTTTTTTTGCGATCGTACACCATAAATCGCAAAACAACCTGTAATTACTTTCCTTTCCGGATTATTATAGTTTTACCTGTAATAACTATAAGCTTTTAATTATTATTTATGAGTTCCTACTATTAATAATTGTAAATATATTTAAATATATTTAAATATATTTAAATAACTATCAACAAATATAAATAAATGTAAAACTAGCAGAAACACCATAGTGAAATCCTTTGTATCGCAGGGATTTTATTAGTGCTTAAGTTTTATAAAATGTTTGTTTCAATATGACTGTATAAGCGCTATTATCGAGATGGAATAGGTATTTTCCTACGATGTATTTTCAATTTCAATTATGGGCGAAGCAAAGCGGCGTAAAGCTTCATTAGGAGAAAATTACGGTGATTCTCCTCGTATTTTACCTTGGGTTCCGATTACCAAAAAACAATCAGAACAGTTTGTCAATTGGACTACTCGCGGTGCCTGGATAGGTATCTTTTTAATGGTTGCCATTTGGGTAACGATTCGTTTTATCGGTCCTGCTTTCGGTTTGTGGCAAGTAGTCTAAACTTTTGTAGTGGCTATTTTTTTGGATGAAAGAAAAAATCGTATCGTAGCTACTTGCGATACGATTTTATATTTTAGTTATATTAATAAGGAATTATAATCGCAACGATTATTTTTTCTAATGACTGGATTTTAGATTATGTTTTAAGTTGCCGTCTTTCAATTAGGGAACAAATCGTAAGTATCTAATTCTTTGAACCTGTATGCTGGTATATTATTTATTATTCTTTTACGGTATTATTTCTTTATAAATCTTCTAAAAGCTACTCTTAATTTAATTTGGATTATACAAAAAGTAGCAAAAAATACATTTTTATAAAGATTTTAGTATAATTCTGCCGAATTGGCAGCACGAGTTGCAATTATTTAGCTATGCTCAAGTTTTAGTTTTGACATTGAAATAATTGAATGTACCTGCATACCAGTTACATCAAGCTATTAAAGTTTTGTCAAATTTAAAATTTGTTTTGGAGGCAAATTTATTTAGCCATGTAAGAAGAAATCAGTAATTTAACCAATTTTACTTACCTACAACGGTAAATTGTCTATTAAGGTTAAAAATACATAGATTTACTGTAGCCTCTTCAGCAATGAAACGGAGTAAAATGCCAATAAAAGAATCAACTCTAGCTTTTTTAAGAGTTAATAGCCGATAAGGATACTATTTGTGAATTTTTGGCAGTTGACTTCTACTAAATATGAGTTAATGTGATAGCGGATTTATATTGTCAGTATCTACCCTGACCTCGATGATATAAATGCGAAGTAAAATTTAACCAATCGTGTCGGGAATTTTTAATCCTAAAGTGAATATTATGATACGGCACGAGTTGTTTACATGAACTACCATTTTCAAGGTAGTAATTTTTCAGAATTTTTCACTTGTGGATAATTGTAATGTTTAGTTTACAATACCCTTTGTTGGGAAAATCTAAAAAAAATATAAAAGAGACTAAAATAATTGTGGTGTTTGGAGGATAAAAGTGTTTCTAAGATTAGCGCAGCAACACCGGCAATTCGTTCAAGACTTAGTAATGAACTTACAAGCCTTGGCGATAGTTTTGGAGAGACGTGGATACCCCGCGTCTTGCTATACTTGCGGCGACCAAATGAACAGTGCTTCGTTTATGGTTAGCTTGGGAGAAAATCACCTGATTCGGTTTTTAGTGTCCGATTACGGCATTACTTGGACTGAGATGCGTGACGATCGCGAGTTAATGAAGTTGGAAGGCGCGGAAGCGGTAAACCAGCTACAGGAACTTGCGGATATCATTAAGCTTCCACCTATTGAAGCTTGTAATAGCGGTAAAACTCTTGTAAAACGCTGTTAAGGGTTGCTCGGATAAGGTAGCCTCCATCGAGGTAAGATAACAGTGACTTGCTCAGACCAAAGAAACGAGAGCGATTTCGGTTTATAGTCTTGATTGCGAACTACTAACCAGTTATTTCTCCGTCGTCTGTGTAAGGCATGGGACAATTCGCACGACCTTTCATTTTTTGCTAAACTCCTTGCTATATCTATAGTTATCTGTATTAGAGCATTGATATTTGCTCGACGGTATGATGTGGAAAATAGCGAATCGTGGTTTGAAACTAATAAATTCATTCCTTTTAATAAAGCGATTAAGTTTTAATGAGGGTAAATGTAAATGAGGCTACCAACGAAAATTATCGGTAATATTGGGCATTTAAATTAATGCTCTCCTAAAACTAGAAGTATAATTAATAACTATTTTCTTGCTAAGATAATGTATAATTTATCTTTTCTTATCTAAAAAACAGTTTCCTAATTATGAGGAAATTGTGAAGATGTATTTTCCCTTCAGAAAAGAAATTAATTAAGTATGAGAAGTACTTAAGAACCGCATACCTTAACTCCTGACTGCACTTTATCGCTGAATTTTTATACGAATAATTACAGATAAAACTGGTCATTACAAGTAAATAGTGATTAATGGTAGTTCGGTTGCGTAATTGGATTTACATAAACTTATTGTATTCTAAAATACTCTTTTATTCAAATATTTCCAAGGGAATATTTGACTTTTTTTTCTGTTTTGTTACTCGTGGACTTCCCGAATGCTGATTTCGGTAGCATCTGACAATTTGCAGTAATCTTGCTCTAGCCAAAAAAAACCTAATTTTTTAGGAAATAAGTTTATTAACACCTCAAATTGTTACAAGTCATATAATAGCGGCAGTATTGCTTCAAATTAATTAACCGAGCATCTGCAAAGAAATAAGATGTCTGAAGAAAAATCACAGCAACCGCAACTACCGCCGACTGGTGCGATCGACAATCCATATTTACACGCATCTGAAAATTGGTTTGAATATCCTGTAAGGGTTCATCCTCACCACAGCGATTATGCTGGCGTTGTGTGGCATGGTACCTATATTGCTTGGATGGAAGAAGCGAGAATAGAATGCTTGCGTTCAATTGGGATTGAATACACCGAATTAGTGGCTTTAGGCTGCGAGTTACCCGTAGTAGAAATGTCGATACGCTACCATCGATCGCTTCAGTTGGGTATGGCAGCTGTAGTAAAAACTCGTATGGAAGAGGTAACGGGGGTTCGCATCAACTGGGATTATGCCATTCAATCAACCGATGCACAAGATTTATACGTCAGCGCCAAAGTTACTTTAGTGGCAATGGATCGCGAAAAAGGTAAGATAATGCGTCAGTTACCTCCTGGAGTGAAAGAGGTTTTTGCAAGGCTTTCTGCATCAAATAAGTAATTAAGGAGTTAGGAGTTAGGACCACCGGAATTAGGAATTAAGAGTAGTGCGAGCCGGAATGCTCGCTATTTAACTACCCCCATCTCCCCATCTCCCCATCTCCCCCGAACCCCCTCTACCCATCCCCCCATCTCCCCATCCCCTTACCGCATCGAAACTACCGTTGGGGAGTTTTCTAAACTTTGTGCAGCTTTGATTACTTCTTGTCTCGCCCATTTATCGGCTGCTAAAATGTCGTCTAAATTAGGATTTGAACGGTTGTCGTTGGAATGGATCTCGCAAACTTTTTCGATGCAGCGGGGAATATCTAAAAAGTGAATTTTTTCTTCTAAAAATAAAGCTACGGCTTGCTCGTTGGCGGCGTTTAAAACTGCTGGCATTGAACCACCAGCTTTTCCGACAGCGTAAGCTAGTTTCATACAGGGATACTTTTGATGATTGGGTTCGCGGAAGGTTAAGGAGCCTGCTTTGACTAAATCTAAGCGTTCCCAATCGGTGAAGATACGCTCTGGATAAGATAAAGCATACAGCAAAGGTAGACGCATATCAGCCCAACCCAACTGAGCTAAAACTGAGGTATCTTGCAACTCAATCAGCGAATGAATGATACTTTGGGGATGAATAACTATTTCAATATCGTCGTAATCTAATCCAAATAGGAAGTGCGCTTCAATTACTTCCAAACCCTTATTCATTAAAGTTGCCGAATCTACTGTAATTTTACGCCCCATCGACCAATTAGGATGTTTGAGGGCATCGGCAACCGTCACATCTGCCAATTTTTCTACATCCCAATCGCGGAAAGCACCACCGGAAGCTGTAAGGATAATCTTGCGTAAACCGGCTTCTGGAATACCTTGCAGACATTGAAAGATTGCCGAATGCTCGGAATCGGCGGGTAATAATTTCACTCCATGTTTTTCAATTAAAGGTAAAACTACTGGTGCGCCAGCAATTAGAGTTTCCTTGTTTGCCAAAGCAATATCTTTACCCGCTTCGATCGCAGCGATGGTAGGCAGTAAACCAGCACAACCGACAATACCCGTAACTACAGTTTCAGCTTCTGCATAACGAGCAACTTCTATAACACCATCTTCTCCCGCTAATAAAGTTGGTTGGATTTCTAAGTCTTTGATTGCCTCTTTAAGTTGCGGTAATTTATCGCGATCGCAGATTGCCGCTATGCTTGGTTGAAACTGCCGAATCTGGGCTGCTAATAGTTCTACGTTGCGCCCTGCGGCTAATCCGACAATACGAAACTGTTCGGGACATTGAGCAACAATATCTAAAGTTTGAGTACCAATAGAACCAGTAGAACCAATAAGAGTAATAGGTTTCACAATTTTTATTAATCAGTGACAGATAACTTTAACTATAAATTGTCTGGGGCGTGAAGAATAGGGATGGGGGGATGGGGGATGGGGAGAGGGGGAGAGGGGGAGAGGGGGAGATGGAGGTAGTTAAATAGCGAGCAAGATGCATGTCCTGGCGGACACGCTGCGCTAACGCACTACTCCTAATTCCTAACTCCTAATTCCTAACTCCTAATTCCTAACTCATAACTACTAACTACTAACTACTAACTACTAACTACTAACTACTAACTACTAACTCAATACTATTCCCAATGCCCAATTCAGCTAATTATTTAAAATACATTTTGCATCCAAAACTATAAGATTTTGAATTTCTGCGGCGGTGCAATTTGATATTGTTTTGGATAAAGCCGGTACTTTCTCTTGCTCTAAACTTTGGGATATCTCTTTGGTTATTTTGACTAGTTTATCTTGGTTAATATTGCTTCTATAATATTGTTTGAGTAAAGAATTTGTTTGGATATATTCGGGTGTAAAGGTTCCATATTGTAACAGCCAGAAATCTATGCCATTTTTTTGAATAAAAGTTTTTACATTCTCTAAGTTTTCGCTATATTGAGCCTGAGTTAAGTCTATAACTCGTTGCCTAAATTTACTGTAATAACCTAAATGATAGGGAATTGCATATTCTCTACCTATGAAAATTGAACGCTGTGAAAATGCGGGTAAATTATTGGTTTCTTCTGCGATCGAAGCGATCGTAATATCTTTTGGTTGTTTTCGGAAAAATTCGTATAAATCTGGTATCTTACCTTTTTCATAGGATGTTTTGGGAAAGTTTTTGATAAAATAGGGATAATAAAAAAGCAGTGAGAAAGCAATAAATCCGGCAAAAATTAGCGCCGAAATTTTGCGAAAATAACTATAAATGTTTGCGCTTCGGTTGAAGTTAGAGAGAGTAGCTTCCAGAAGAACTGTTAAAACAATAGCTGCCGATGTCGCTAAAATAATTCGGAAAGTATGTCCGGTATAACGGCTGGGAAGATGAAGCTTAAATAGTAAGATATGGGCTAGAACAAACATTCCTACCGATACAACTAACATTTGAGGTAAGATCGCAATCTCCCTTTGAATCTTTTTTAGCAAGGGAAATTTTGTCGGAAATAACATTAATAAAGGTAATAAAAATGCGGTAAAAAGCGTGAAAGGTGAAAATACTTCCGGTGCAAATATTCCGCTACGTCCATTTAAAAAATAGTTTATGGTATTTCTACTAAAAAAAGTAGTCCTTCCTCCCGACCAAAATTCTGGTAATTGCTTTGCTTGAGCTACTGTTATAACTGGTGCAAATTCTGATGATTTGAGAGCGTAAGGTAACATAACTAAAAATGCTACTCCTACTCCTACAGCACAAAATAAATAATTATATTTTTGTTGAGAAAAGCGAAAACGTCCACTATTCCAATCCAAAAGCCGCAGAATTAAAATACCAACACAAATAAACACAGCTTGAGGATAAAAAAGTCCTAAAAGTACGATCGCAGCCAAGGTTGGCAGCAAAGATTTACGCGATAAATAATATAAAAATGCTAGTAAAAATGGGTATGTAAAAGCCCTGGGTGTAGCAGAAACCAAATCATCCTTCATCCAGAGATTTTGGTTGAGCATTAATGATGCTAAAAATCCGGTAAATGGCAGCGGTATAAGTTGTAAACTAAAACCAAAGCAGTAGGCAGTAGAAAATAATCCTAAAACTAATGGAAGGAGTTTATTAAAAAATAGTGGATTGATATTAAAAAAGGCGATCGCTCGATAAAGACTGGAGTATCCCGCAGGTGCAACAGACTGAAAATAATCTGCAATTAAATCATTAGGAAACAAGTTTGGATCTATATACCGCAGCATCCAAAATACGTGTTGTCTGGCATCATCCTGTACTACGTACTCGCTAGCAAAAGCTTGCTGCAATGCCAATATTGCGTACACAACTGAAAAAGTCATGCTTAAACTAAACCAAAATATGACTTGATTTTTCGAGGGTTGATTCCTGTTTGTGAGTGAATTACCCCTTCTGGAAGCTGATGAGTTAGTCAACATATATTTATTTTTACCAATAGATAGAAAGGGAAAAATATAAATTGTTACTAATTTTACATTTTTATAGTCGAAAATATATGTAAACCTCAGCACAAATTAAAGAAACAAATCGTCTAAATAGTCGTCAATTTGTTTACTTAATTTAATACCTTGAAGATTTAAATTTTAATAATTCTTAACTGTTAGCTAAAATACATTTCGCATCTAGGATTACAAAATTATCAATTTTCGCAGCGCTACAATTAGGTACAACTTTTGATAAAGCTGGTACATTCCCTTGCTTTAAGCTTTGGAATATATTTTTGGTGATTTTGACTAGCTTATCTTGGTTAAGATTACTTTGATAATACTGTCTGAGTAAAGAATTACTTTCGATGTATTCGGGTGTAAAGGCTCCAGATTCTAACAACCAGAAATCTACTTGATATTTCTGAATAAAAGTTTTTACGTCTGCTAAATTTTCGCTATATTGAGCTTGAGTTAAATCTACGACTCGCTGACGGAATTGACTGTAATAACCAAAGTGATAGGGAATTGCATATTCTCTACCGATCAAAATCGAACGTTGTGAAAATGTAGGTAAATAATTTACTTCTTCAGTTATTGAAGCAATAAGGGTATCTTTTGGCTGTTGCTGAAAAAATTTATATAAAGCTGGTACGTTACCCGTATGATAACCAGTTTTGGGAAAATTTTGGATTAATAATGGATAGTAAAATAGTAGTGTTAGCGAGATACAGGCTGTAAATAATAAAGCAAAAATTTGTCTAAATTTATTATAAAGTTTATTTTCTCTGTAGTTAATAGAAAGAATCGCTTTTAAAATAGCTGTTAAAGCAATAGCTGCTGATATACTCAAGACAATTCGCAAATTATGTTCCGTATAACGGCTGGGAAGATGAAGTCTAAATAGTAAAAGATGAGCAGCTACAAACATTCCAATAGCTGCCAATAGCATTTGAGGCAATATCATTATCTCTTCTGTAACTTTTCGCAGTAGAGAAAATTTGGAACGAAACCGCATTAAAACAGGTAATAGTAAACCGAAAAAATAAGTTACGGGAATAAATAAATTTTTTGGAACTATTCCGCTACGCCCGCTCCAAAGATAATCAAACAGATTATTTGTGAAAAAAAAGCTTCTGCCTTTGGGGAAAAATTCAGGTAATTGCTTTGCTTGAGCAACGCTAATTATCGGTGCGTATTCAGATGTTTTTAACGCATAGGGTAGCAACACTAAAAAAGCTACTCCTAAGCCAGCCGCACAAAAAATATAATGGTGCTTTTGCTGTGAAAAGCGAAACCTTTTATTACGCCAATCCCACAGTCGGATAATTAAAATACCCGCGCATATGAATATATATTGAGGATAGAAAAACCCTAAAAGTACAATTGTTATTAAACAAGCAAATAAAGATTTACGACATAAATAATATAAAAAAGCTAAGAATATTGGATATATAAATGCTCTCGGAGTGCCAGAAATTAAATCATCTTTTCTCCAGATATTTTGATTAAACATTAGAGTTGCCATAAATGCGGTAATCGGCAACGGTAATATTTGCATAGAAAAGGCAAAAAAATAGCCGCTGGCAATTAATCCTAATCCTAATGGCAGCAATTTATTTAACAGTAATGGGCTGATTCCTAAAGCTGCAAAGGCTCGATAAAAATTGGAGTATCCCGCAGGGGCTACCGATTGAAAATAATCGGCAATTAAATTGTCAGGAAACAGATTTGGATCTATAAACCTTAACATCCAAAATACGTGTTGTCGTGCATCATCTTGGACTACGTACTCGCTAGAAAAGGCTTGTTGCAATGCTAAGATTGCATAACCAGCAGCAAATATCAGACTTAAACTAAACCAAAAAAATACTTGTTTTTGAGATATTTTTGTATTTTCAGGCAGCAAATTTTTATTTAAAGTTTTTATTAACATAGTTACAAGTTATTTTTTTTCACTTTCCATAAAAAAGGCTGGATTTCATCAATACCATATTTAGTTTTATATTTCGCTAATAGTTCATCAGAAGGACGATAAATAAACACTTCTTGAAAAGATGCTGGTATCTGGGGAATATTTGGCGAAGATATTAACTGAAGATGAACTTTGTTCTCCAATAGATGAGTTAATCCAAGTAATTGATTAGGTGGAATATTGCTAATTACTAAAGGGTTTTCTGACTGATTTATAATACTAATTACTTCCGGAGTATGGCGTGTTTTAAAAGGACCTTTATTCCACCACATTGGAACTTGAGAACTAATCGCACAGGATAAAATACCGCCCACAATCAAAACAGCAACAACGTTACGCCATTTTTTTATTTTTTTTATTTTTATATCATCATATGCTTTTTTTAATTTAGTACTTAATAAATATGCTACTGCAATTTGAATTCCTAAATAACAAGGTGTTGCATAACGTGCAATAGTAGAACGGCGACCTGATAATATAATATCTGGAGATATTAAAGCTATTCCCAAAACTCCTATTGAAGTAATAATAAATAGTCCAGCTTTTGGCGCATTTTTACATAAAAAATATAATGCATACACTGCAAAAATTAGACTCAGGTAAGTCAGCGGATTAAACAGACTAATACCTTGGTTCACATCTATAAAAATCCGGCTAAGATTTAGCCCCCATAAAATAGGCAAAGATCCTTTGGCAATTCTATTAACATGATCTGTATTACCTAAAAGGTAGGAAAAATTAGCAATAACAACTAACAGCCAAGGAACAAAAAGTAATATACCAAACAAACTGGCAAGTATATAATTTGTTAAGGCTTTAGTTAATCGGAAACTTTCACTAACTAAAACGTATATACCATGTCCTATAAATAAAAATGCAGAAAAAGGATGAGTATAAAGTCCTAACGATACAGTAATACCGTAAATAACCCAAGAAAGTATTTTTTTCTTTCTAATTGCCCAAAGTAGTGCTGCACAAGAAACAAAAATGGTAACAATCCATAAGCTATATTCTCGTGCTTCTTGAGCATATAAAACATGAAAAGGTGAAATAGCTATTAAGCTAACTGCTACCCAAGAAATCAATTTAGAATTAAATAATTCTTGGCATAACCAGTAACTCGCGGGGAATGCCAGCAAACTGATAAAAGCAGATAGTAATCTGATATTGAATATTGAATTACCGAATGCTTGCAGCCAAAATCGCGCCATTAAATAATAAAGAGGCGAATGCTCTGGATTTTGCGCTAAAGCTTTGATGCTATCGTTGAGGTTTCTGGTATCGTTAGGATACTGATAAGTTTGTAGAAAGTTTTCAACTGTAATAACCTCACCGTTATAGACTTCTTTTGTTAATTCTGGGCTGACGTATCCAGAAATACGTACAGAAGTCATTGTTTCATCGTACCAGTAAGTTTTCTGGTCTAAGTTATAAAACCGAAAAAATATTCCGATCGCGATGATGACTGCAATAAGTTTAACTATATTAAATTTTCGGGACGATTTAGTTAATGTTTTTGGTACGGTTATATTCGTCATTAAGCAGCCTTTATTAATTAAAAATTGCGTTGGGTTAGGAAATAGGAAATAGAAAAAAATTACGATAGATCGTATAAATAAACAAATGCGCCTGGGCTTTTAAAGTAATCAATTTGTTTACCGATTTTATCTAAATAACTCTTCATCATTTCATTTTCGCTACCATTATGAGCGTGAGAGAAAAGTACCCATACTCTTTTATTGCCGCGAAGCTTATTTAAATCATTTTCATATCTTTCGCGTTCTTTATCCGATAAATCTTTACCATCAAATTCATCTAAATCATCTACTCCAATAATGTAATCTTCTTCTTGATAACCATATTTTTCTGCATAATACAAAAATTGATAATGTCCTCGCTGAAAAATATATAAAATATCTGAAGGTTGCTCGCGGGCTTTTACATAGCTAATTACTGGCTTAATTTCTTCATTCCAGTTTGGATTTACTAAAAGTTTACTAGCTTGAGTTACTGGTTGAAACACTAAGCATATTAAAAGTACTATTCCGGCGATGAGCGTGGGTTTGGAACGGGTTTTTCCGATCAAATAATTTACTCCTTCAGCAATAAACAAAATGAAAAAAGGAGTCAGAAATAAAACCAAACGACCTTTAAAAGGATATTTTTGTAAATAAGCTGCTAAAAAAGTTACTATTAATGGAGATAGTAAAATTAACAGTTTTGCTTTTTGTCGATAAAATAACGATATACAACCAATTACAAAGGCAAAAATTGCAACTCCATCCATTATTCCCCTAAAACCTAATGGATTGTAGAAAAATTTACCAAAGGCATCAAATAGCCAAATGATATCAAAACCAGAGTTAGGAAAAGCATTTTTCCAAGATGTCATTAATGTGTCATTTTTATTTAAACTTTGCACCGAAACAAAGTAAAATAGCCCAAAACTAATTAACCAAGATGAGTATATAAGTAAAATTTTAAATATGCTACTTTTTCTCTTTTTAAAGACACTAGTTAGCAAATAACTAGCTCCAAAACCAGCTAAAACAAAAATAGCCGGATGAGAAAACCAGATTGTTAATGCTCCTAATAAACAGAAAAATATTATTCTATTGATGGTTAGTTTTTTTCTAAAAATCTCCGTTACTAGCAAACAAGCAAATAATCCAACAGCCACATCGCTTGAGTACTGTTTTAATTCCGTTGCATAATAAATTAACTGACTGAGGCTAGCCAAAAAAACTAAGGCTATGGGAACTGCATATCCGCTAAGAAATATTTTCGCCAATCGATAAAGCAGAAATAAAGAAATGATTCCCGATAGCAAAGGAAATAGTCTTAAAGCATATTCATTATTTCCAAATAGTTGAATTGCCAATTTTTCAACTATCAAAAACCCGAAAGGCGCACCTTGATCGTAATCTAGAGGCTGTAGTAACTCTAAATAGGAGCGATTGACAATATTTAATGCTAATACAGCTTCATCAGCCCATAAAGATCGATTGTAAAGATATTGTATAAGTCTAACTAGAATGCCGAAGCCAATAATAACCCAGGATAATTTTTGAGGAGAAAATAATTTTAAATATTTTCGATCTGATTTACTGTCTGGAGTTAAGTTTTTTAAAAAATGCTGCATAATTATTCGATCGCTTTAATAGAGCTAAATAGATATTTGCAATTATTTTTCAGCACGTATCTTTTTTATAGTTGCTAAATATCTACCTAAAAAGGGGATTCCCCCAATAGCTGGGAGCAAATATCGGGAAGTGCAAAGTAAACCCAAAGCCGCAGCAGTAGGAGCGTTTAAATATGGTTCGTAAAAGGCAATTAAAGCGGCATCTCGCGTACCAACTCCGGCAAAAGTTAAAGGTAGCAAACCCGCTAGTATAGATAAAGGAGCTAATGCTAAATGCGCCAAAAAAGGAACCCAAGCTTTCAGTGCTAAAATGAAAAACCATATTTGTAAAAGATGTCCAAACCAAATAATAACTGAAGTCAAAGTAATTTTTAATAGATGGCGTTTGTCTCTCCAAAAATACTTATGCATTTCGCTCCAAGAATCGCGCAGCTTTGCTATTTTTAAGCCAATTTTGTGAGGTGCGAACCTACCCGCAAGCTGAAATAATAAGTTAGCAAATGGACGAGAGGCAATTAATAATAATCCAATAATTAAACCACAGATAACGCTTGCTGTCATTATCCAAAATAACCAGTCTTTTTGAGGATAAAGTGTTAATCCGAAGGCACACCATAGCAGCAAAGATAGCATATCGCAGGCTTTTTCAAATACTACTAAAGAGAACGACAGCGAACCTTCTAAATGTCCTTTTTCTTTGATAAAATAAGCTTTTGCTATATCCCCCATTTTTGAAGGTAAAACCATATTTAATACGCTAGCTGCTAATATCAAACGATTCGCTTCACCAAATCCCAAACGGGCACGACTCGGCGTAAGTTGTTGCAATCGCCATGCTGTTAACATTGTTAAAGGTACAACCATACTCAAACTAATTGCCATCCAAAGTTTATCGCTGTTTTGAAATACTTCTATCAATCTAGGAAAATCTATTTTCCAGTAAATTATTATCAAAATTGTCAAACTGACAGCGATAGAAATAATTTTTTTCATAATTCGCGCTCGATTTTTAATGGTTGAGAAGAAGCGAGTTTTTTGACTTCGGAAGTTAAATCCAGCCAAGGTTGTAATTGACTTCTTTGGAATGTCCGACTCATGACAACATAAATAGAAGTTTGATCGCAGCCAATACCCGCAGCAATGACGTTATCCCAAGTTTGGGGGTGCAATTCATCGATAACATACCATTTTGCGTTTTGCCAGCGCAATCGGCGAATAAAACGAAAAGGTGCATCGTTTTTACCAGTAATTAAAATACTTTGTAATATCTTGCGAATCAAGTTAGGGAAAAATCTTCCTACGGTTAACATCACAATTCGCAGTATAAGTAAATTTAGCGGTGTCATTTGTTTTTGCTTTGCCCAACCAAGGTTGCCGCTCACAGTAATTTCGTCATCGTTGATATTTAATTCGTAAGGTGCAACTAAATGTCCTACTGCATTTTTTATTTTACCTTTGTGTCGCACCTGTAAAGAAATTTGCGTATCGGCAGCAACTAATTTATTATCCCGAAATAGCTTGAACACTCCACCTTTATTTAATGCTAAATATAGTTGTGTATTTTCGCGGCGATCGATCAATATTCTGGCATTCTTTAACCAAATACGATTCTTTTGATTATTACTAAGTGTGTTTACTAATGGTCGTTCGTTTACAAAGTCGCGCCAAGTTAATAAATAGTTCCAGGTATGATGTCCGATAATATGGTCGTCAGCATAACACGGAGATAATCCATTTACTAAACCTTGCAAAAACCGCTGATTAATTTCTAATGCTTCCGGCATCCATTTGCCAACTAATTCAAAACCGTGGGGAAAAAAGTTGTAAGTATTGCGACTGGTATATTCCCCACCATAAGAACCATCGGGATGGACGAATTCAGCAGCTAATTTGACAGCTTTGATTAATGCTTCTTTGATGCGTATATCTTGATTAAACTGATAAATTTGTGCCAAACAAGAAATAGTTAAAGTATGATATCCAGGGTCACAACCTTCGTATTCAATAAACCAACCTTCTTCATTTTGCCAAGATAAAACACGCTCCAAGCGCTGTACTTTGGCTTTATCCCATCTAGAAGTTTTTAATAATTGTGATAATCTCTCCAAACACAAAACAATTAATGCTTGATGGTTGGTTAACTGTCCGCTTTCATGATGCTCCGCCAACCAATCGGCACGCTTAGTAAAAAACTTTAAAAAAGCTTGATTATCTAAATCTAATAAAATATAACTTTCAATACAAGCCAACAGCGAAAAAGCAGCAGCCCCCGAAGCTCGTTCAAAAGGAAAATAATCATCGCAAGAGCCATCTTTATGAGCGCTACGAGCCGCGTACAAAATCCCCGCTTCCACCCAATTTTTGATAGCAGGCTGACGATAATATGGATTATCCGGTAGATCGGTATCGTAAATTAAAGCCAAAGGAAAAACAAATTCCTGCGCCATCCCACTGGGAAAATCAATAATTTTATAGTGCCAGAAATTGCGGTCAAAACAACCATAAGTAGGGCTGTGAGGATTGCGATCTAATAAAGTAAGAATCTTGGGAATTTGGGCTAACGCTTCGATCGCGAATAAGTCTTTATTGGGCATGGGGAGATGGGGAGATGGGGAGATGGGGAGATGGGGGGATGGGGGGATGGGGGGACAAGGGGATGGGGAGATGGGGAGATGGGGAGATGGTAAGCCCAAAACGTGCGGAGGAACACGACCGTTGAGAGAAGTGGCGCAACCCGTTACTCTAACGAGTCGTGCCGCGCTGAACACGCGTTCACCGCGCTTGTGCGGCGAGGGCGTGCGGCGAGCGGGGGAGATGGGGAGTTAAGAGTTAAGAGTTAGGAGTTAGGAGTTAGGAGTTAAGAGTTATTACACCTTTAACCTTTAACCTTTGACCTTTAACCTTTAACCTTTGACCTTTAACCTTTAACCTTTAACCTTTAACCTTTGTTTTTTCTTCTTTGTCCATTTCTTTGCGACGCATTCTTAATTGTGTGTCTTCGAGTAATTGACGGTTTGCTGCCATTAAATCTGCTACTAATCCAAACATCCATAATTGAAAACCAATTAATATTAAAATGGCTGTCAGAATTAAACTTGGTATGCGGGTTCGTTCGGTTCCCATGAATAAAAATATTAGCCAGCGTATTCCCAATATCACGCCCAAACTAAAGGGTACGCTGCCTAAAAGTAAGAAAAAACGCAGCGGTCTGTAAAGCATGAATATGCGAAGAATTGTAAACAGCGATCGCACTACATAGGAAGCGTTGTTTTTGACTAAACGTGAAGGGCGCGAAACAAAGTTAGTTTTGATCGGTACGGAAACAATTTTCATCCCTTTTTGTCCGGCTTGAATAATTGTTTCTAAAGTATACGTATAACTATTAAATACATTTAATCTCAGTGCGGCTTCGCGATTAAAAGCACGAAAACCGCTGGGAGCATCGGGAATATTAGTATTGCTAGCGCGACGAACTACCCAACTACCAAATTTTTGTAGTAACTTTTTTATCAAAGAAAAGTGTTTTGTCTTCCAAATTGGTCTGGCACCAACTACAATATCTGCTTGTCCTAAAATAATTGGTTCTATTAATAATGGGATATCCGAGGCACAATATTGATTATCAGCATCAGTATTAACAATGATGTCGGCTCCTGCTTTTAACGAGGCTTCCAAACCTGCCATAAAAGCTTTTGCAAGTCCTTGATTGTGGGGTAATCTGACGATAATATCTACACCGCAAGCTTTGGCAACTTCTACAGTTTTGTCTCTGCTACCGTCATCAATCACCAACAATTCGATACTGTCAACACCCTCTATTTGCCGTGGTAATTCTGCAATTGTAGCTCCTAATGTTGCTTCTTCGTTATAACAGGGAATTTGAATAATCAATTTTGTCATAATAGATTAATTTAGCTTATTTATTAAACTTGCAAGCTATTTTTTGGCGTTTTTCACTTTCAAAATTTATCAGTGTCAGTCGATGTTTAATATCAAGTATGAAATACTAAATCTTGATTCTATGCTCTCGCTTTTCTGTTGCCGCTCGCAAATCGATCCCTGTTGATTGAGAATTTTAGCATAAGAAAGTTCCTAACTACTGACGGTTTGCCAATTCACAATTTATCGTATAAAAAGATACTACTATATTCAATATCATCAGAAAAATTGTATAGTTTTATTGAATCAATTTATGTAAAAAAAAGACAGTATACTTGTCAAAATTACCCCTAGACGTATACAATCAATAGCCAAAAAACTAGTTCTATTAAATACTCTTTCTGTATGACGAAAGTTGAATTACTCAAGAAAGATAAGAATAACAAAGTTTTCCAGATAAACGAATTATTATTTCCTGCTGCAATGTGGTTGGGGAGTCGCTTGCTGATTTGGGTTGTCATGTTAGGGATTGCGCCTTTATTACAAGCACCATCGGGAGGAATTGCAGCGACGTTTGACTTAGAAGTATTTTATGCTTGGGATAGCATACATTACCAAGATATAGCTACTACGGGATATGAATATATTAATGACGGCAAAATGCATAATGTGGCATTTTTTCCGTTGTTTCCCTTAATGGTCAAGTTTTTAATGAGTTTAGGTTTGCCTTTTAAACTTGCCGGGTTACTAGTAAATAATTTGGCACTTTTAGGGGCGATTTACTGCGTATATTTTTGGGTTAAGTCTTATTTAGGAAATAAAGAAGCGCGATGGGCTGCTGCTGTATTAGCTTGGTGTCCGCCGTCGATGTTTGCGGGAGTTATTTATACCGAAGGTTTGTATTTATTTCTCAGTGCTGCGGCAATGCAGGCTTTTGACAAAAGTCGATATGGCTTGACTGCTTTTTGGGGTACTCTGGCAACAGCAACGCGCCCTACAGGTTTAGCATTGATTCCAGCTTTGATAATTGCATCGTGGAAACAACGAAAACCAGCATCCGCCTATATTGCCGCTTTAGCTACTGCAACCGGAGTACTTGCATTTAGTCTGTATTGTGCCCTTAAATTTGGCGATCCATTAGCCTTTATTGAAGCCCAGAAAGGATGGCGTGAATCCTTGGGATTTGACTGGCAAAATTGGTGGAAAATGTTAATGCAAATAACCATCGGCAATGAAAATTGGAAACAAGGAGGAATAAAAGATCCCGTGCAGCCGTTATTATTTGCTTTAATTGTCGGGCTTGGTTATTTATTGTGGCGCTTCCGCAAAAAGATAGGTAAAGCCAAGGTTGACTATGGTTTTGCAGCTTTGATTTTAATTTGGTGGTTAGTAGCTGGCGATCCTTTAATTAACACCGTCTCAGTTGTCGGTAGCGGTTATTTAGTTTGGAAATTACGCAACGAATTGAGTCCAGTTACCGCAACTTATGGCTTATGTGGTTTGGCATTAGTTTTAGTTTCCGGAGGTACTTGGTCGCTGAGTCGCATCGTTTACGGTATCGTATCAGTTAGCATTGCCCTCGGCGTATTCCTATCCCGTCATCCTCGTTGGGGATATTTAACTATGGGTTTCTTCGCCATTTTACTCACAACTTTTTCCATCAGATTCGCCCAGGATTTGTGGGTAGGTTAAGAGGATGGGGAGATGGGGGAGATGGGGAGATGGGGAGATGGGGGGATGGGGGGATGGGGGGATGGGGAGATGGGGGGATGGGGAGATGGGGGGATGGGGAGACAAGGAGACAAGGAGTTATAAAAATTTTAGATTTTAGATTTTAACAACGGATGCTTTTGTTTCGGATTTTAGATTGAGGGGTGGGAGTTAGGAATTAGGAGTTAGGAGTTAGGAATTAGGAGTTAGGAGTTAGGAGTTAGGAGTTAGGAGTTAGGAGTTAGGAGTTAGGAGTTAAAGAATTTTAGATTTTAGATTATTCTCTTTTCCCCTTGTCTCCCCATCTCCCCATCTCCCCATCTCCCCCCTCTACCCCTCTACCCCTAATCCTCAATCAATATATAAATAAATTCTGGTGGAAACAAAAATTATTAATAAAAATACTGTTGCTTGGATGAGTGTAAGTGCTGCGATATTGCTGATTGTTTGCAGTGGTTTGCGACACGCACTTTTTCAGTCGGGGGCTTTTGATTTGGGAATTTACGATCAAGTTGTTTACCTAATGAGTCAAGGAGAAGCGCCAATTTCCTCGACTCTGGGTTTTCATCACATGGGTAATCATGTAGCTTGGGCGGTTTATCCTCTGGCTTTACTCTACAAGATTTACCCTAGTGCTTACTGGCTGTTGGCGGTGCAGGCTGTTTCTTTGGCTTTGGGTGCTGTACCTACTTATTATCTTGCCAAACAAGCTGGACTCAAAGAAAATCAAGCTGTAACAATGTCGGCAGTTTATTTACTGTACCCGCTAATTTTTAACGTTAATTTATTTGAATTTCACCCGGAAGTGATGGCTATCCCGGTATTTTTGGGGGTAGTTTTAGCGGCGCGATCGCAAAAAGTTATTTGGTTTTGTGCGGGAACTATTTTTATTTTGGGTTGCAAAGCGGTATTATCCTTAACAGTGGCAGCGATGGGTTTTTGGCTGTTGATCTTTGAAAAACGCCGTGTATGTGGTGTATTTGCTTTGATTGCTGGTTGTGCGTGGTTTCTGATTGCAACTCAATTAATTATCCCAAGTTTTAGTAATAGTGAAGCGGCGGCTGTTGCTCGTTATAGTTATCTCGGAGATTCGGTTTTAGATATTGTTGCGAATTTATTTTTGAAGCCCGGATTGATATTAGGTAAAGTTTTTTCTCCAGATACTTTCGGATATTTAGCATTAGTAATCGCACCTGTAATTTGGGGACTGACACCAAAGCATCTCGCACCTTTAATAAGTGTTATTCCCGTATTAATAGTAAATATTCTTTCCGAAAAACCGGAGCAACGAGATTTAATTCACCAATATTCTTTACCCATCTTGCCGTTTTTAATTTTGGCGGTAATTTCCAGCCTCGCTGCAAATAAATCGTGGCTGCGGAATCCAAAAATAATTTTTTTATGGGCGTTAGTGGCTTTTTTAGCATTAGGGAAATATGGCTTTTTTTGGTCGCGATATCTTAGAAGCATCGATACTTGGCAAGCAACGCGAGAAGCGATCGCCTTAGTTGAAACTAAAGAAGCTGTCTTAACTACTCATAGCATTGTCCCTCATTTAACTCATCGCCAAAAAATTCAGTTTGTAGATGATTTAAGCGGCGGAGTTCCAGATTTAACTCAGTTCAAATATATTTTATTAAACGTGCGTCATCCCGATGGAAGTAGAAATCCAGAATTTGCAGCTAATTTAGTCAATCAACTCAAAAATAATCAATTATTTGAATTAGTAAAAGAACGAGATGAGGTTTATTTGTTTGTTAATAAATCTGGTTAATCTGACAACTTGCACCATTCTATATTAGCCTTAAAACCACCTTGGAATCAATTCCGAGGAACCAATTAGCGAAAGTCTACTAAAGTAGACTAAAAGCCTTTTCTAGTCCTATTTATAGGACTTTTGCTATGAGACAGGGGTTTGCAACCCCTGGTGGTGTTGAGAATAGTGGAATATGTGAAATTTATCAGACTTAGACTTTGAGCTTGAAGAGCAGTGAGTTGACGGGTTCCCCGGTTGTAGCAACTACTCCTAATTTATTCCAAGGCGTTATTAAGTGTGTGTTCCCTGTTACCTTTTTTAAACTGCTTATTTAACATACTAAGTACGAAGAAGCCAAAAACTATAAGAAAAGTAACATTATATATTATTTAATTCAATTAGTCACACCAAGGTAAATTTAGAACAAGTTAAATAAAGCAATTCGCGCTAATGGAAAAAGATTTTTACCTACAATATGCATCTGTAGAAGATAAACATTGGTGGTTTGTAGCCCGTCGTCAAATTATAGAAAAAGTAATTCAGAGATTAAATTTGCAAAAAAATGCTCAAATCTTAGAAGCGGGTTGCGGCACTGGTGGTAACTTACAAATGTTATCTCGTCACGGACAAGTTTCGGCGATGGAATTAGAAGAAGTTGCTTGTCAACTTGCAAATCAACGTCAAGTAACTCAGGTAAAAAGAGGTAGTTTACCAGATAATATTCCTTTTAGTTTGCAGTATGACTTAATTTTGATACTAGATGTCATCGAACATCTTGATGATGATTTATCTGCACTCAAAGCCTTATATTATAAACTTAAACCTGGAGGTTATTTACTAATTACAGTTCCGGCGTATAGATTTTTATGGAGCGAACATGATGACATTAACCATCACAAACGCCGCTATCGATTAAAAGGTTTAAAACAGGTAGTAAAAAAAGCAGGCTATGAACTAAATTACAGTAGTTATTTTAATACCTTTTTATTCCCCGTAGTGGCAATAGTCCGAGTTTTAGCAAAACTGTTACCAAAACAGAACAACAATCAAATCAGCAGCGATTTAGTAGTACCATCAAAACCAGTCAATCAAGTTTTAAAATGGTTATTTGCTAGCGAACGATACCTCATCAATAAATTTCCTCTACCCTTTGGCGTATCTATTTTACTATTAGCAAGAAAACCCCGATTATAACTGGTAACTGGTAACTGGTAACTGATTCAAAATGACTCAACCAATAGTTTCTATAATTACTCCAATTTATAATGAACAGGAAAATATTTCCGAACTTTATCAACGCTTACAAACTGTTATTAAACAGCTAGATGATGAAACCGAATTAATTTTTGTTGACGATGGTAGTCGGGATAATTCTTTAAATTTAATCCGCGAAATTTACGAGCGCGATCGCAATTTTCACTACATTAGTTTAGCTCGTAATTTTGGTCATCAAATAGCTGTAACGGCAGGTTTAAACTACGTTAGCGGTAAAGCTGTAGTTGTAATGGATGCCGATTTACAAGATCCGCCAGAACTGATTTTACCAATGCTTGAAAAATGGCGGCAAGGTTATCAAGTCGTTTATGCACAACGTATATCTCGTAAAAAAGAAAGTGTTTTAAAAAGGTTTACAGCCTACGCTTTTTATCGTATTTTGAAGCGTTTAGCTGATGTAAATATACCTCCAGATACTGGTGATTTCTGTTTAATGGATAAGGAAGTAGTTGATATCCTTAACGCTATGCCCGAACGCAATCGTTACATACGCGGTTTGCGTGCTTGGGTAGGTTTTCGACAAACTGCGATCGCATTTGCAAGAGATCCGCGTTTTGCCGGAAAAGTTAAGTATTCCTTTGCTAAATCTTGGGCATTAGCTATTAATGGAATCATTTCTTTTTCAAGAGTTCCTTTAAAACTTGCTACTTATTTAGGAATGCTTTCGGCACTAATGGCTTTATTAATGATAATTTTAGTTTTATATTGGCGTTTGTTTAACCTTGCTTCTCCTTTAATTGGCTACACTTTGATTACAATTGCGCTGTTTTTCTTAGGTTCCGTGCAGTTATTTTGTATTGGTATTTTAGGCGAATATATAGGTCGTATTTACGAAGAAGTTAAAGGTCGTCCAATTTATACTGTAAAAGAAATGAGAGGTGTTGCGAATAGGAAAAAGGTTAAAAGTTAAAAGTTGTAGAGACGTAGCATGCTACGTCTGCCCGTGAGTTAGGAGTTAAGAATTTAAAAATTACCAATAAAGCAATCCAAAATCTAAAAAAAAACGCATCCGTTGTTAAAATCTAAAATCCAAAATACATATGTCTTGGCAAGAATTTTGTTTGCTACTTCTGTCAGTTTCTGCAAGCGTAACGGGACAATTATTTTTAAAATTAGGTGCTGTAAAATTGGGTAGAGTTGATGCCGCAAATGCGATTAAACAAGTTTTAGGAATTATTACAACCCCGGAATTATTAATGGGTTTAGCTTGTTATGGTGTCGGTGCTGTTGTTTATATTCTTCTTCTAACTAGAGTTAATTTGAGTGTTGCGGGACCATCGGCTTCTTTAGTTTACGTATTTTCGGTATTACTAGGGTACTTTATTTTTAAAGAATCTATTCCTTTAACTCGTCTTGTCGGTTTAAGTTTGATTGTTTGTGGAGTCATATTAGTAGTTTGGCAAAAGTAAGAAGAAATAGGGAGTAGGGAGTAGAGAATAGAGAAGAAGAAAATTATAAATGCGGATGTACAAAGTTTGTAAATCAAATAATAAATATCTAATAATTTAGATACCTTTGAGCAACTATTAGCTTTCAAACAAGGAATAATCTAAAATAATCAAATCAAATAATTCTTGATTTGAAATTTAAAATTGCCAATTCAAAATCTAAAATCTAAAATCGAATGACTCAATCTAAATCTTTTTTAAATATAAATAATGGTTTCTTTTTTGCTACAACAATGTGGCTTTTCAGTCGAGTCGTAATAATTGTGGCAATGTTGTTAATTGCACCTTCACTTCCTATTGCGGAAAATGCTCAAACTCCCATTTATGGCTGGGATGTTTTCTATGCATGGGACAGCATTTGGTATCACCGAATTGTAGTTGTTGGTTACGAATTTATTAACGATGGCAAACAATATTCTGTAGCTTTTTTTCCGCTTTTACCTTTATTAACTCGTCTAATTATGTTCTTCGGCTTGCCTTTTCAAGTAGCAGCCACTTTATTAAATAATGCCGCATTTTTAGGTGCTTTAATTGTTCTGTATTCTTGGGTGAAAGAAAGTCATGGCACAAATGCAGCCCGTTGGAGTACTGCTGTTTTGGCGTGGTGCCCTTATTCTCTTTACGGAAGCGTAATTTATACTGAAGGATTGTTTTTATTGTTCAGTACGGCGGCTTTACGTGCTTTCGATAAAAAACAGCATATCTCGGCAGCGATTTGGGGAATTTTGTCTACAGCAACTCGAATTACTGGAGTTATGTTGATTCCTGCTTTTTTATTTGTTGCTTGGAAACAACGTAGGGGTGTAAAAGCTTATCTTGCTGGTTTAGCTGTTGGTAGTGGTGCTTTACTTTATAGTTTGTACTGTCTAATCAAATTTGGCGATGCGATTGCATTTGTACAGGTACAAAAAGGTTGGCGAGACTCGACGGGATTCGCTGCTAAAGGCTGGTGGAATATGTTAATGCAAATTGTATTAGGCTCTCCGCTATTATTTGGATTAATTGTTGTTGGCGGTTTTTTACTATGGCGCTTTCGTCAAAAATTAGCCGAGACAAATTTACGCGGTGTACTATATTTTTTCTGGTTATTATTATGGTTGGGTATAGGTGAACCATTATGGCTAAATGATTCTAATCCATTTGCAAAAATACCTTTAATTAAAATAGCTATTGTCTTCGGTGGACTTTATTTATTATGGTATTCGCGGGCTAAAATCCCTTTAGTTGCTGTTGTTTATGGGTTCTTTTCGTATGCTTTAATACTTAATACTGGACTTACAGCTTCTGTAGAGCGCTACGCTTATGGTATTGTTTCCTTGTCTTTTGCTTTGGGATTATGTCTTAACCGTTATCGTGCTTGGGGGTACGCCATTACCGGATTTTTCGCCATTTTGTTAGCAAGTTTAGCCGTACAATTTGCCCACAATCAATGGGTAGCTTGAAAAAATTATTGATAAATAAAGTTAGATCGCCGATCGAAAGTGATGTTTTGTTATATACTTTTTGATGTACATCTATCTAACGGGTTGCCGTCGGCGCGGATTAGCTCGGATAAATTTGGAAGCAGCCTTATATTTCTACAACGATTTTATTAATACACTGAATAGTTTTATTACCCAAAATTAATAAGGCTATTATTTCGCTGTTATTAGAAGTTATATATATAGCAGTAACTCTAGACTTGGTAAATATCAAATTATCCTAATAAAGAAAATTCTATATGTATGTTGTATTACAAGAATACTGCCCCTAAAATGGTTAAATAAGTTGATACTAAAGTGCGAATCTACAGAAGAATCTTCAAACGTTAATAATTTCAGTGTTTCTACTGTCTGCATTAAAATATGTATTTGTCATTATTAATGTGTTAGAACTTTGACTCATTTACATTAATTACCGAACTTTAATTTAAGTAGGCAACTATCAGCTTGAAGTAGCAAATATATTAGTACTAATGTATTTAACTTGTTTATGCAAATAATAAAATTTTTCTATTTAAATTGCTTCGCGATCGTTTAGATTGGACGCTAGGTTATCTTCTAACTAGATGAAACCAAATTCTTTTGTACAGCGTCTTGTTAAAAGTTTAACTTTTTTTAAAATAGACAAATTATTTCTAAAAGGTAAAATAAACCTGGATTACAGTGAAACTTATACCAAATGCGTGGTGTATTTGCTTATTGCTAGCTGTAGTAAATTTTAATTAACAAAGTCTGAAATTTAAAGTTAAGTAAAGTTTAATCGATCCGCCTTTAAAGGCAAACTTCTGTTAACCTCTGTTTAATTTTTCAGGATTATTAGAAATTAATCGGGTAACAAAGAAATAGAGAAACTGTGTTATAACTTACCGTCATATCCGTGAATGGCGGTAGGATCTTGAAGGAGCCGTGTCTGGTGGAAAATAAGAAGTCGTTAGCCTTGCCTCAAGGAATATTAATAGCCCTTACTGCTTTGTGTGGTAGTTTCGCGCTTGGGTTGATGGTGCCTATCAACCGAGATTTTACGAATGCAAGTAGTAAGCCGCTTGCTAAAGCTGAAAATGTCACAGCAGAATCTGGTTCGCTTTCTCGTATCAAAGATTTTAAAAGCGCAATGCTTGCCACTTGGCAGCAGGAAGCGGTATCTAAAGGTGTCTTCCATACAGTGCCAAAAAGCTTTGAAGGGAAAACAATCAAGCAAGCAAAATTAGCTAAAGATGATAAGTTAATAGCCCTTACCTTTGATGATGGACCTTGGCCCGGATATACTGCTCAGATACTGGAAATATTGAAAAAAAATAAAATTAAAGCAACGTTTTTTGTTGTTGGACAAGTACTCCAAAGACATCCCGATTTAGGAAAGCGAATAGTAACTGAAGGTCATACTATCGGTAATCATACTTGGCACCATTGGTATCATTTCTTTAATAAACAAGCGGCAGCACTAGAAATTGACCGTACCTCAGACCTGATTTATAAAACTACAGGTACCAGAACTACTTTGTTTCGTCCCCCCGGTGGAATTTTACACAATGGCTTAGCTGCCTATGCAAAAAGTAAAAATTATACCGTGGTCATGTGGTCTGCTGATTCTATGGATTACGCGCTTCCTTCGGCTCCTACGTTGGTGAATAGAGTTATCAAACAGTCAAGCCCTGGTGGTATTGTACTGTTGCATGATGGTGGTGGTCCTCGCAAAAATACTGTTGCTGCTTTACCAACAATGATAAGCAAATTGAAAAAGCAAGGTTATCGTTTTGTGACTATTCCAGAGTTGTTAGAGCATGAAGAGAAGTCTAAAAAGACAGTAACAGCGCAAAATAAAAAATAGTTGTTATCTCAAAGAATCCCTATTAATTGATTATTACAAATAGAATTCAGCGTCAATGGCTAATAAATGAAAGGGTACGGCAATATTCGCCGTACCCTTATTAATTGGAAATTGGCGATCGCTAATAGTGAGGGGGGAGAGGGGGAAGAGGGGGAAGAGGGGGAAGAGAAAACTTTCTGTTTTTAGGATACACCCCTCAAAACTAATGTGACGGACCAATAGTACTCCACCACATTAAATATGAAGGGTAATAAGGTTCGTAGTAAGCGCTGTACTCGCTCCGGATTTAGGACTAAAGTCCTTACTACAAACTTCTTATAACTTATGTAATGAACTACTAGTAGCCCTTTGCATTAGTTCTGATAAGTAACAAAGTTCGTAGTAAGCGCTGTACTCGCTTCCATGTGAGGACTAAAGTCCTTACTACAAACTTCTTATAACTTATGTAATGAACTACTAGTAGCCCTTTGCATTAGTTCTGATAAGTAACAAAGTTCGTAGTAAGCGCTGTACTCGCTCCGGATTTAGGACTAAAGTCCTTACTACGAACCCATCAAATTTAATGCAATTAACTACTAACAACTAAACTGAACTCAACTGCTTTGTTCGAGAATCGCAGTACGCAGAATCAGCTTCGGAAGGCGGTACTAATTGCCAGAATTTAGGTAGAAACTCTTGCCAATTATCTAAAATCATTTTCGCTTTCGCCGATTCGGTACGCTCAAAATGGGCTGCAATCAAATCTTTGAGTTGCTTTTCTCCAGCCTGAGTTACTACGCGCTGAACACTAACGATTTCCGGGTTAACCAATTCGGGAAAATCACCTTCTTCATCTAGGAAATACCCCAATCCCCCTGTCATCCCCGCAGCAACGTTGCGTCCAACTTTACCCAAAACTACAATTACACCGCCAGTCATATATTCGCAACAATGATCCCCGGCTCCTTCAATTACTGCCGAACATGAAGAGTTACGCACCCCAAAACGTTCGCCAGCTTTCCCCGACGCAAACAACTTTCCACCAGTCGCACCGTAAAGGCAGGTATTGCCAATAATCACATTTTCTGCTGGGTTATAAGTTGCGTTTTTGGGCGGCTTAATTATAATTTCCCCACCGTTCATTCCTTTACCGACGTAATCGTTGGCTTCTCCTAATAACGTCAAAGTCATGCCTGGAAGGTTGAAAGCACCGAAACTTTGTCCGACGCTCCCCGTAAAGGTAAGGTTGATTTGACCTTTGAAACCGTTATCGCCGTACTTGGATGCGATCGCGCCAGCAATGCGTGCCCCTACGGTTCTATCGGTATTCACGGCAAATACTGTTTTATTTATCGTTCCATGTCCGTTGATGGCATTTTGTATTTCATCATCCGCCAATAGATCGTCATCCAATACCGCACCGTTGCCGTGGACTTCTTCATGCTGCAACCAACTGCGATTTTCTTTTGTATCGGGTAATTTAAACAAGCAATCAAGATTGAGCGATCGCGTCTTAGTCAACTCAACAGCTTGGCGCATTTTGATTAAGTCAGCGCGTCCAATTACATCAGATAAGGAACGATAGCCAAATCTTGCTAACAAACTGCGTACTTCTTCGGCAATAAAGTAGAAGAAGTTAACAACTTTTTCCGGAGTACCGGGGAACCGCTTCCGCAATTCTTCTTTCTGAGAAGCCACGCCCACCGGACAGTTATTTGTGTGACATATCCGCGCCATAATGCAACCTTCAGCAATCATGGCAATGGAGCCGAAACCAAATTCTTCCGCTCCCATCATTGCTCCCATCAAAACGTCCCAACCGCTCTTTAATCCCCCATCTACGCGCAAAATTACGCGATCGCGCAGGCTATTTTCCATCAACACCCGATGCACTTCGGTTAATCCGAGTTCCCACGGTGTTCCTGCGTGTTTGATCGAACTTAGGGGAGATGCTCCCGTACCGCCGTCGTGACCGGAAATCTGGATAATATCGGCGTTGGCTTTAGCTACACCCGCAGCAATGGTTCCGATGCCGATTTCTGAAACCAGTTTCACCGAAACTTGGGCTTTGGGGTTAATTTGGTGCAAATCGAAGATTAACTGCGCCAAGTCTTCAATAGAATAAATATCGTGGTGCGGTGGTGGCGAAATTAAAGTAACTCCAGGCTTGGACTTTCTTAAGCTAGCTATGTATTCGCTAACTTTCTTACCCGGTAACTGTCCGCCTTCTCCAGGTTTCGCACCTTGAGCCATCTTAATTTCAATTTGTTTGGCGTTCATCAAATACTCTGGAGTTACCCCAAAGCGTCCGGATGCAACTTGTTTGATCGCACTCGCTGCCGTATCGCCGTTATGCAAACCGTTTAAATGAGGTAAAGTTGCCGAATTACCCAGATCGTCAACATCATTTAAAGTTTTAAAACGTACCGGATCTTCGCCACCTTCCCCAGAGTTAGACTTACCGCCCAACCGATTCATGGCGATCGCTAAGGTTTCGTGTGCTTCTCTTGATAATGCCCCTAATGACATTCCCCCAGTACAGAAACGTTTGACGATTTCGCTCACTGGCTCTACTTCTGCAATCGAAATCGGCTCTCTATCGCTTTGGAAGTCGAGCAAATCGCGTAAAGCAGTTATCGGTCTGCCTTGCAAATGTTTTTGATAAACTTCGTAGTGGTCGTAATTTTTACTATCAACAGCCTGGTGTAGTGCTTTCGCCATTTCCGGACTGTTCATATGGTATTCGCCACCGCGACGATACTGCACAAAACCTAAATTTTCTAACTTCTTGGCGGTTAGGGGGAAAGCTTTGCAGTGGATCGATAATACTTCAGTAGCTAATTCCAAGAGACTAATTCCACCAATGCGGGAAGCGGTACCGTAAAATCCTAAATCCAATAAATCGCGACCTATACCAATAGCTTCAAAAATTTGCGCTCCTTGGTAACTTGTCAGCAGAGAAATTCCCATTTTAGAAAGGATTTTTAGCAAACCGTTTTCTACAGCTTTAACGTAATTTGCGATCGATTGCTCCAAACTCACGGATGCAATTTTACCGCGCTGCATAAACTGCTGTGTTTTGGGATCGGACCACCAGCTACGCAAAGTGTCTAAAGCCATGTAAGGACAAATTGCGGCGGCACCGAAACCGATCAAGCAAGCAAAATGATGGGTACTCCAACATTGAGCGGTATTGACCACCAAAGAAGCATTCATTCGCAATCCTTCGTGGATTAAATGATGGTGTACCGCACCCACTGCTAATAAAGGAGGAATGTAGGTATTTTCTGCGTTTATTGCTCCATATTCAGAGGCATGGGAATCGCTCGAAATTTTATCGCTCAATACCAAAATCTTCGCACCGTTACGCACTGCCTCAACAGCTTGCTTTTGCAATGATTCTACAGCCGCTTTCAAACCGGACCCTCCGCTGGCGATCGCAAACACGGTAGATAATTCAACCGTATTGAAATCCGATTCTTTGATTTTATTTAATTGAGCCTCAGTTAATACCGGCGATTCCAACTTAAACCGGCGAGCATATTCGGGTTTGGGATCGAGTAAATTACCGCGTTCGCCCAATTCCACCTTCAACGACATTACCAATTTTTCTCGTAAAGGGTCGATCGGTGGATTTGTTACCTGAGCAAACCGCTGTTTGAAATAGTCATACAGCAAATGTGGTTTTTCCGAAAGTACCGCCAGAGGGATATCATCACCCATGCAAAAAGTCGGTTCTTTAGCATCGATCGCCATTGGCACGATTACCATTTCCACATCTTCAGTGGTGTAACCAAAAGCTATTTGATGCCGCAGCAAAGCTTGTCTATCTATGGGGTTAGTTGTTAATTGATAGTTTGAATGTCCGTTCCCATTCACTCCATTCCCATTAACACCATTCCCATTGCTAACTGTTAACTGCTTGCTGTTCCCTAATTCTTGTCGATGCTCTCGCAACCATTGCCCATAAGGATGACGAGTGGCAACTTTACTCTTGATTTCCCAATTCTTGAGAATCTCGTGGTTTTCTAAATCTACGGCGATCGATTCTCCGGGACCCAACCTACCTTTTTCGATAATATTTTCTTCTGGAAACTCAACCACACCAGCTTCACTTGCAACCACAATGTAGTCATCTGAAGTAATGCAGTAACGCGCCGGTCTTAAACCGTTGCGGTCTAAAGTCGCACCAACTGTATTACCATCACTAAATACTAAAAGCGCCGGACCATCCCAAGCTTCTTGCAACCCGCTATAGTATTCATAAAAATCTACAATCTCCGGATAATTACTTAAAGCAGGCTGATGGTTATAAGCCTCCGGAACCATTATCATCGAAGATTCCAGAGGACTGCGACCGGAACGCACCTGTAACTCAAAGACGTTATCTAAAGTTGCAGAATCGCTGTTTCCCATACGGACAAACGGCTTTAATTCCTCCAACCGCCCTTGCCAAACTGGATGACTTAAAGTTCCCTGTCTGGCTTTCATCCAGTTGATATTACCCAAAAGAGTATTGATTTCTCCATTGTGACCTAAAAGCCGCATCGGTTGCGCCAGATACCATTTGGGCATCGTATTCGTACTAAAACGACGATGGTAGACAACAAAACTACTTTTATAAGCGGGATTTCTTAAATCGTGATAAAAATCTCCCAAAACCGCCGATCGCACCATACCCTTGTATACGATCGTCCGACTGGAGAGCGAGCAAACGTAAAATTCTTCCATCCAGTCACTGTTTTGACTACGAATAGCTTTTTCGATCCGACGGCGGGTAATATAAAGCTTTCTTTCTAACTCATCCCCACTAACACCTTCCGCTTTCAGAAAAATCTGCTCAATTTGCGGTTGATTTTCTTTAGCTTGTACTCCCAAAACGCTGGAATCTACGGGAACTACGCGCCATCCCAACACCGTTAAGTTTTCAGTTGCCGCGATCGTTTCTACAATTCCACGAACAGTATCGGCGTATTGAGAATCGCGGGGTAAAAACAGCATTCCCACGGCAATATTCTTATCCGCCGCTAATTCTATACCCCGGCGCGAACAATCTGCTTGCAACAATTCCCAAGGTATCGCGCTTAATATTCCCGCACCATCCCCAGAATCTCGATCCGCGCTACAACCACCCCGGTGTTCCAAACAGGTTAAAGCAATCAAACCTTTTGCCAAGATTTCATGACTTTCCCAATTTTGACGATGGGCAATGAAACCTACTCCACAAGCGTCTCTTTCTTCAACCAGCCACTTCTGCCCTAAAAAAGTATCTGAAAATGATATGTGTTTATCTTGATTCATCTGCTCGTTATTCATAGAATGTCACCCGATAACATTAATTTTCTTGATAAAAATTGATTCACTAACAAATAGAGAAAACTGAGTTAACAAAATGCCGGGACAAAGATTTTAACTCCTGGGTTGATTTTTTGTACACCCGTGTTAAACTTATCCCGTTATTTTTTTTATGTGTTTATGCTGAATTGAACGAGTTATATGTGTATCGCTATTTCTCTATTCATATCTTGAGGCTATATATTTTCTCAATCCGCTTGTCTAAAATGCAAGTTTTTTTACAGCGTGTAACTATTTATCCCCGACCTGAAACAAAACTTCTATTTAATCGTTCACTACTTTAAATAACAAAATTTGGCTAATTGGGTGCTTTTAGCAGCGTATTACACTAATTGTCCATTTGCAATTCCCGATCGTCTATCTTCCGGGGTAAATTTTATCGTGCTACGTCCCTTACAAATCTTGTCAATCCCTGCTATACCAAGCAAAACTAACATCGAATAAAAAAGATAAAGCATTTCAATCTATCTTATACAAGCAAAAAAAACTCTTATAACTGTTTGCCGAAAGAAACTGTTTATTGACGCATTATTTACAATTTGTTTGCGTAAATTACTAGTGCGATCGTTTGACAAGAGACAGAAGGATTATTATACACTATCACGTTACAGTTCTGTATGATTTGATAATTCTTTTGATATCAGATTCAAAAGTTTTTTTTAAAGTAATTACTTAACCAACATTATGGTCAAAAAGCTAACTTTAGGTCAAGAAAAAAACAGCCGTGCTATGGGTAATAAAAACGATCGCTTTTTTGTCAAGGTTATGGCGTTACCAACCCTTGCAATAATTCTAAATTTGACTGCGACTTCCATTACTAGAGCTAATTCTCCTGATATTAATAGTCAGATGCCATTGCCACAACCATCTGTATCAACTTCAAAAGGATTATTTGACTCTGGCGATCGAATATCTCTCAATGGTCGCACGGTACCCGGAAGTTGGCTGCAACAAAAAGGTAAAGCTAAACGCAATGCCATTTATTTAAGTGATGGGGCACTTCGACAGTTAATAGGTGTAGATTTATTAAGTACTAACAGTCCCCAAGTGCAACCAGTGCAGTGGTTTTCATCTGAGTCCAAGCCGCAAATTTTAAATGGTTTTTTGGAGCCGGGATATCGTTATTTAGACATTACAAAATTTGCTCAACAAGCAAAATGGCAAGTAGAAGCAAAGGGTAATACCTTAGTAATTTCTACACCAGCAGCAAAAGTAAAAACTATAGATTTAGATAAAGCCTTATCCCAACAGCGGGTAGTTATAGATTTAGATAGTCCAACACCTTGGAAACTGACTGCGGGTTCCTTGATTAAAAAGCCAAAACCTAAACCTGAAGATAAACCAAAACCATTAACACCTCAAATTCCACCTGATTCTCAAAGTATTGTCATCAAAACTGATATTCCCGCTCCCAAACCAGAACCCTCCGGGTTCGCCACTTCGCTCAACGGAGGGAGACGACCCACGCGAGTGGACTCACCCCCTTCAAGAGAGTGGATCATTACCATTGATGGAGTAGCAGACAGTAATTTAGTACAGCGCTATACTCCCGCACCCCCAATACCGCAGCCGGAAAAATTAGATAATAATTTCGACGAAGAAATACTGCTACCAATATCTACCTTAGATACTGCCGAACCACTTATCAAACAAGTAGAAGTAGTTAACAATCAAACCGTCATAAAACTAGTAGTTCCCTTTGGCTTAACTCCTCGCGTTAGCACTTTACCCAAACCCTATCGTTTAGTTGTTGATATTCGTCCGGATGCTTTAGTAGAACGAAACATCGATTGGGCACCGGGATTGCAGTGGCGACAGCGGTTTGTATCGTTGGGTAACGAACGCTTTCCAGTAGTATGGCTAGAAATTAATCCCCGCACTTCCAAACTTAAAATTAGACCAGTCGCTACCAATCAAGAAAAACAAGAAGGTACCGCACCTCTAATTAAAACAGCGCAAAAATATCTAGCAGCCGCCGCAATTAATGGTGGTTTCTTCAATCGCAAAAACCTTTTACCCTTGGGTGCAATTCGTCGGGACTCACAATGGTTTTCCGGTCCAATTCTTAATCGAGGCGCAGTTGCTTGGAACGATGCCGGAAATTTCTACATGGATCGCCTTTCTTTACAAGAAAATTTAATTATTCCCAACAATCAAAACCTGCCAATTTCTCACCTCAACAGTGGATACGTACAACAAGGAATAGCTAGATATACGCATCTTTGGGGAGAAAAATATACACCCCTAACCGACAACGAAATTATTGCGATCGTTCAAAATAACCGAGTTACCCAACAATATACAGGAGCAAAAGCTGGAGTTGGCTTTGCTCCCATACCCAAGAATGGCTATCTATTAGCTTTTCGTGCTGCTGCTGTAAATAACGCACAATTATTACCCATCGGAACTTCTCTAAGTATTGCCAGTTCGGCAGTTTCCCCAGAATTTAACCGTTATCCCCATATTTTAGGAGCCGGACCCCTACTGCTAAAAGACAATCAAATTGTTCTCGATGCTCAAGCCGAAAACTTCAGTAAAGCCTTCGCCGAACAACAAGCCATCCGTAGCGCCATTTGCACCACCTCAAACGGAAAGCTGATATTTGCTGCCGTACACGATCGCGCCGGAGGAAAAGGACCGAGCTTAACAGAACACGCTCAATTAATGCAGCAACTAGGCTGCGTCAACGCTCTCAACCTAGATGGAGGTAGTTCTACAAGCCTTTACTTGGGAGGACAACTACTAGACCGTTCCCCCAATACCGCCGCCAGCGTTCATAACGGAATTGGTATTTTCTTACCGCGTCCGTGAAGGGATGGGGGATAGGGGGATGGGGAGACAAGGGGACAAGGGGACAAGGGGACAAGGGGAGATGGGGAGATAAAGTAGATTTTGACCTTTGACCTTTGACCTTTAACCTTTAACCTTTGACCTTTGACCTTTGACCTTTAACATGCAGACCTTAGTAAGTCCTAACTCCTAACTCTCAATACCCCATCCCCATCCCTACTACTTAGTTGTAGGTAGTATTGATAGTAGTCAGTATTTCTTAGTATTCATCCTTGTATAAATAACTAATAATTGAAAAGTTTTTAAAGCTTGTGAAAAGCTGGCTTCATGATTGATGAAGACTTGGTGTAAACATACTATTATTACCACCTGTTGATTACACCGTAACAATCGTCTTTGGTATGTTTGGCTAAGGTGGACTCAATTGCCGACAATTACGGTTGCAATATTACGCTACTTTTTTCCAACAATAGTTAAGAGTACTAGCGGATTTTTTTATGTCTTCAAATGAGGTAACTATGGCTAAATTCCAAGAAGCAACAGAAGCAAACGCACTTACCCTGCCCCCAGCAGTCACTCCTAAAGGGGTTGCTGCAACTGAATTACGCCCTTGGGGTTCTTTTACGGTTTTGGAAGAAGCACGCGGTTATAAAATCAAACGTATTGAAGTTAAGCCGGGGCATCGCCTTAGCTTACAAATGCACCATCACCGTAGCGAACACTGGATCGTCGTCTCTGGAACTGCTAAAGTTACCTGCGGCGAACAAGAAATTGTGTTGAGCAATAATCAGTCCACCTATGTACCACAATGCACCGCGCACCGTTTAGAAAATCCTGGCGTAATTCCCTTGGTATTGATTGAAGTTCAAAACGGGGAATACTTAGGAGAAGATGATATTGTCCGTTACCAAGACGACTATGCTCGTGCTGAAAAGAAAAATTAGGGATAGCTTGCCAAAAGTCTACAGTTCGTAACAAAGCGATAATTTTCATTAAAAAATATATTGTGTTCGTCGTTTAAACCCCGCACGGCAACTTCCTACCTTTTACGGTTTGAGAGTTTCCGTGCGATACTTTTTGAAAAAAGCTCGATTCTTAATCAAGTGTTCGTGATTTGTGTAAAATAATTTTTATTGCTGAAATAATCTAATTAAGCTATTGCGCTCCGGCTCCCCACGTCTATAGGAATTTTTTCGTAAGCAGCGTAATCCAAAATCCCCAGACTGAAGAATCCATGATTAAACTTTCTCAAGCAGCAGCAGACGAGATACAGCGACTAAAATCAAAGCGAAAACAGCCAAATCTTTTATTTCGCTTAGCCGTCAAACCCGGTGGCTGTTCCGGTTGGTTTTACGATATGTCTTTCAACGACGAACAAACATTATCAGATGGCGATCGCGTTTTCACCTGTCACTCCATTCAAGTAGTCATAAACGAACAAACCGTAGAGCATATTCATGGTTTAACCATAGAATACTCCGAAGACCTCATGGGTGGAGGCTTTCGCTTTTACAACCCCCAAGCGAAAACCGTTTGCGGTTGCGGTAATTCTTTTTCAGTTACCACTTAGCAGTTACCAGTTACCAGTTACCAGTAAGGAGTTAAAAGTTAGAATTTGCCCTTGTCCCCTTGTCCCCTTTTCCCCTTGTCCCCCTATCTCTCCATCTCCCCATCTCCCCATCTCCCCATCTCCCCATCTCCCCATCTCCCCATCTCCCCATCTCCCCATCTCCCACTCTCCCCCAATCCCCAATGCTTAAAATATAAAATATAAAATATTAAAAAATAATAAAATTTAGATTGAAATTTGACATAATCTTTGACAAAAAGAGATATAATCAGGATTTGTTAAAACTTAGACAATCAGCAGCTTCACGTGCTGTAACTCATGCCAACAATACAGCAATTAATTCGTAACGAACGCTCTAAAGCGCGTCAGAAAACTAAGTCCCCGGCTTTGAAACAATGCCCTCAAAGACGGGGCGTTTGTACTAGGGTGTACACAACAACACCTAAGAAACCTAATTCTGCTCTGAGAAAAGTGGCAAGGGTAAGATTGACTTCTGGATTTGAAGTCACGGCTTACATTCCAGGAATCGGTCATAACTTGCAAGAACACTCTGTAGTGATGATTCGTGGCGGTAGGGTTAAGGACTTACCAGGCGTAAGATATCACATTATCCGTGGAACTTTAGATACAGCCGGTGTTAAAGACCGCAAGCAAAGTCGTTCAAAGTACGGAACGAAACGTCCGAAGGAATCGTAATCCTGGCTGTGGTTTTTCGCATTGTATTTTAGATTCAATTGCGAACAGGCGAAGTATATAATTCAAGTTCTAATCCATAACGTCCCAAAACGGTCGGATGTGCTTATTGGTTTTCTTTATAGTTGAAATGTAGTTGTTTGTTTGCTTTTCTTTTGGTTTTCTACAATTAGAGGGGCGATAAGATAAGCAAATAAAACAATTACACTTTATAAAGATTGCAACCGGGCGAAGCGTTTTGGATTTTCAAATAAAAATCAATGTATAAATGATGACGCTTTTTACATATAGTTGGAGCGGTTTTTTTCAACTATTCGGAGCGTTCTCAGTATACTGATAAAGTTGAGAAAGTCCACAGTAATTTGAGTTTTTGAGCAGTTAGTTCGGGTAGTATAGATTTTTGATGGAGCTTGCTTAAAATAATGCAGTGAGTATAGCTTCCTAACCTTAATCATTACATTCATTTGCGATCGAGGTTAGGTAAAGTGAAATTCTGTTTACATACTATATAATGCCCGGAAGAATCGCTTTTCATTTTTCTCTATTGCTATATTCAATTAAAGGTTAAGTATGTCTCGTCGTGGTGTTATTCAAAGGCGTGCAGTCCCGCCTGATTCGGTTTACAATAGTCGCTTGATCAGTATGACAATCAGGCGAATCATGCGTCATGGTAAGAAATCTCTTGCGGCGCGGATAGTTTATGACGCAATGAAAATCATTGAAGAAAGGACTGGTGCCGATCCTACAGAAGTATTTGAAAGAGCAATACGTAATCTAACTCCATTAGTGGAAGTAAAAGCTCGGCGAGTTGGCGGTGCGACTTACCAAGTACCAATGGAAGTTCGTTCGGAAAGAGGCACAACCCTCGCGCTGCGTTGGTTGGTACAGTACTCCCGTCAGCGTCCCGGTCGAACAATGGCAAGCAGGCTGGCAAACGAACTAATGGATGCGTCTAACGAAACAGGTAGCGCAATTCGCAAACGGGAAGAAACACATCGGATGGCAGAAGCCAACAAAGCCTTTGCACATTATCGTTATTAAGTTAAAGACAGATATATTACCGAATGGTTAAGGTGTTATATCATCTTTATTACTATTAATTTGAACGGTTTTGGATTCATAAGTATAGAAACTTCTTTACTTGTGTTATATACACGGCAAAAACTATAGGAGGTAGTTGTGGCACGTACCAACCCGCTAGAAAAAGTTCGCAATATGGGTATTGCGGCGCATATTGATGCGGGAAAAACTACAACAACAGAAAGAATACTGTTTTACTCCGGCATCATCCACAAAATAGGTGAAGTTCACGAGGGAACGGCTGTCACTGACTGGATGGCACAAGAGCGGGAGCGAGGAATTACGATTACTGCTGCTGCAATTAGTACCAGTTGGAAAGACCATCAAATTAATATCATCGATACCCCCGGTCACGTGGACTTCACTATTGAAGTCGAACGTTCTATGCGGGTATTGGATGGTGTAATTACGGTTTTATGTTCTGTAGGCGGCGTGCAGCCTCAGACCGAGACAGTTTGGCGGCAAGCAGACCGTTATAAAGTGCCTAGAATCATCTTTATAAACAAGATGGATCGCACGGGCGCAAACTTTTATCAGGTTTACGAACAAGTACGCGATCGCCTGCGAGCTAATGCCATTCCCGTTCAATTGCCCATCGGCAGTGAAAGCGAGTTTAGCGGCATTATTGACTTAGTAAAAATGCGTGCCTTTGTTTACAACAACGACGAAGGTACAGATATTGAGGAGCAAGATATACCTGATGAAATGCAGGAATTGGCTTTGGAATATCGTACTAAGTTAATTGAAGCAGTAGCGGAAACCTCGGATAAGTTAATGACTAAGTACTTCGAGGGAGAGGATCTGAGCGCAGAGGAAGTTCGTCTTGCCTTACGCAAAGGTACGATCGCCGGAACTATGGTGCCGACGCTTTGCGGTTCGGCATTCAAAAACAAAGGCGTACAGTTATTGCTCGATGCAGTAGTAGATTATCTGCCATCTCCATTGGAAGTACCTCCAATTCAAGGTACTTTACCGAGTGGTGAAACTGTTGAAAGAAATGCTGACGATGAAGCACCTTTAGCGGCTCTTGCTTTCAAAGTGATGGCTGACCCCTACGGTCGTTTGACGTTTGTTCGGGTTTACTCTGGCGTACTGAAGAAAGGCAGCTACGTGTACAACTCCACCAAAGATAAAAGAGAACGAATTTCTCGTTTGGTGGTAATGAAGGCAGATGACCGACAAGATGTCGAACAATTGTCTGCGGGAGACTTAGGGGCTACCGTGGGTTTAAAGGATACCTTGACAGGCGACACTCTTTGTGATGAAGGTTCTCCAATAATTTTGGAATCGCTTTACATTCCCGAACCAGTTATATCGGTGGCGGTTGAACCCAAAACCAAGCAAGATATGGAGAAGTTAAGTAAAGCATTGCAGTCACTTTCGGAAGAAGATCCAACCTTCCGAGTTAGTGTTAACCCTGAAACCAATCAAACAGTGATTGCGGGGATGGGGGAACTACACTTAGAAATTCTGGTAGATAGAATGCTGCGAGAATTTAAGGTAGAAGCTAACGTGGGTGCGCCGCAGGTTGCTTATCGGGAAACCATCCGCAAACAAGTTAGCGGAATTGAAGGTAAATTCATCCGTCAGAGCGGTGGTAAAGGTCAATACGGTCACGTAGTTGTAAACTTGGAACCCGCAGAGCAAGGAAGCGGTTTTGAATTCATTTCCAAGGTTGTCGGTGGTTCGATACCAAAAGAGTATATTGGACCTGTTGAGCAGGGAATGAAAGAAACCATTCAATCCGGTATTATAGCTGGGTATCCATTAATTGATGTTAAAGCAACATTGGTTGATGGGTCTTATCACGATGTAGACTCTTCGGAAATGGCTTTCAAAATTGCCGGTTCAATGGCGATTAAAGAAGCGGTAATGAAAGCTTCACCAGTGCTGTTAGAACCGATGATGACAGTTGAGGTAGAAGTACCCGAAGAATTTCTTGGGGATGTTATGGGCGACCTCAACTCTCGTCGCGGTCAAATTGAAGGCATGGGTCCGAACAAGGCTTAGCCAAAGTAACTTCTAAAGTTCCATTGGCAGAAATGTTTGGTTACGCAACTGACATTCGGTCAAAAACCCAAGGTCGGGGTATTTTCTCGATGCAGTTTCGTAATTACGAAGAAGTGCCTCGCAACGTGGCTGAGGCGATTATCGCTAAAAACAAAGGGAACGCATAGTTATAAAAGGAAACGAGTATACATGGCACGCGCAAAATTTGAAAGAAATAAACCACACGTTAATATCGGTACTATTGGCCACGTTGACCACGGTAAAACCACGTTGACAGCAGCCATCACCATGACTTTATCCGCCATGGGTCAGTCTGCGGCGAAGAAGTACGATGATATTGACAACGCACCTGAAGAAAAGGCGCGGGGTATTACCATTAATACTTCCCACGTTGAATACGAAACTGAAGCTCGTCATTACGCTCACGTAGACTGTCCCGGACACGCTGACTATGTGAAAAACATGATCACTGGTGCAGCCCAAATGGACGGTGCTATTCTCGTAGTGTCTGCTGCTGACGGTCCAATGCCTCAAACTCGCGAACACATCCTCTTAGCTAAGCAGGTTGGCGTACCTAGTCTAGTTGTTTTCTTGAACAAGCAAGACATGGTGGATGATGATGAATTACTGGAGTTGGTGGAATTGGAAGTCCGCGAACTTCTTAGCGACTACGATTTCCCCGGCGATGACATTCCTGTAGTTATAGGTTCTGGTTTGAAAGCATTGGAAAAAATGATTGCAAACCCCACCATGAAGAAAGGGGAAGACGAGTGGATAGATAAAATCTACGAATTGATGGAACAGGTAGATGCTTTTATTCCTACCCCCGAACGTGCTGTAGATAAGCCGTTCTTGATGGCGGTGGAAGATGTATTCTCGATTACAGGTCGCGGTACTGTTGCAACTGGTAGAATCGAGCGCGGAAAAGTTAAAGTTGGCGACCAAGTTGAACTGGTTGGGATCAGAAATACTCGCGCCACCACCGTAACTGGGATCGAGATGTTTAAGAAGAGTCTCGACGAAGGTATGGCTGGAGATAACGCCGGAGTACTACTACGCGGTATGCAAAAAGAGGATATCGAGCGTGGCATGGTACTCGCAAAGCCCGGTAGCATTACTCCTCATACCGAATTTGAAGGTGAAGTATACGTTTTAACAGAAAAAGAAGGTGGTCGCAAAACCCCATTCTTTTCCGGTTATCGTCCTCAATTCTACGTGCGTACTACCGATGTAACTGGCTCAATTAAATCCTTCACCGCCGATGATGGTAGCGAAGCGGAAATGGTAATGCCTGGGGATCGTATCAAGATGAATGTAGAATTGATCAGCCCAATTGCGATCGAACAAGGAATGCGCTTTGCAATTCGTGAAGGTGGTCGTACCATTGGTGCTGGCGTAGTTTCTAAAATCGTTAAGTAGTAAACGGCGTAATTCACCATTACTACGAGCAGAGATGGTATAATGCCTCTCTGCTTTTTCACTGTCTTTGGTTGGAAAGAGAAACAGTCAAAATTATCAAACTATTTTTTGGTTTTGACTTAACTTCTAATTCCATGCCTCCCTCGTACAAACAATCAGAACCAGGAAAACTTAACAAATGGCTACTTTACAGCAGCAAAAAATTAGAATTCGTTTAAAAGCTTTTGACCGTCGCTTACTCGATACATCTTGTGAAAAAATAGTTGATACTGCTAACCGTACTAATGCAACAGCGATTGGTCCGATACCTTTACCGACAAAACGTCGTATTTACTGCGTACTGCGTTCGCCTCATGTAGATAAAGATTCACGGGAACACTTTGAAACCCGTACCCATCGACGCATTATCGACATCTATCAGCCTTCCTCTAAAACCATTGATGCTTTGATGAAACTTGATTTACCATCTGGTGTAGATATTGAAGTTAAGCTTTAATTGGTAGTTTTTCGATTAATAGTCAACGAAAAATAACAAACAAAAAAATATACTCCAGTGCTAAGGAACCTCCAAAAAAATAATTTATCTCACAAAAGGTAGTGTAAGCCTTGATAGCTCGCTTAAAATATATAGCGATTTGATGCTCGCACTACCTAATATGAATTCTAATTTGGAAGTCCCTAATAGAGATTAAATCCTCTTAGAAAAAATTTCTAAGGGGTTTTTATTCGCCTGAAAACGACTTTGAGATAAAATATAAAGAAAATATAGGTTTTTCCATAAAGAAATACTTTTATTATTAATACCAGTATAAATAACGGTGAATATGACATCCTCCTCTAGAATTGCAGTTCGCGAATTACCTCTGTTCCCTTTACCGGATGTAGTTCTATTTCCTACCAGACCGTTACCCCTACATATTTTTGAATTTCGCTACCGAATCATGATGAACACGATTTTAGATAGCGATCGCAGGTTCGGGGTATTGATGGTTGACCCAGCAAAGGGTACGGTTGCTAATGTTGGCTGCTGTGCGGAAATTATTCATCATCAACGCTTAAAAGATGACCGAATGAAAATGCTAACTTTAGGGCAGCAAAGGTTTCGTGTATTAGAGTACGTTCGCGAAAAGCCTTATTTTGTTGGGTTAGTTGAATGGATTGATGACGAAGAACCGTCCTTAGATTTACGACAGGAAGCATCTGAGGTAGAACAATTATTACGTGACGTTGTGCGGCTGAGTGCTAAATTAACCGAGCAAAACATCGAACTACCACAGGATTTACCAGCATTACCTAAAGAATTATCTTATTGGGTCGCAAGCAACCTGTATCGTGTTGCCCCAGAGCAACAATCATTGTTAGAAATGCAAAATACTGCTGCCCGTTTAGAACGAGAAGCAGAAATTTTAACATCAACTCGCAATCATTTAGCCGCTCGTACTGTTCTTAAAGATACATTAAATTAAAAGTTTTAATTAATGATTAATTATTAGCGATCGCTTATTAACTACTAATTAAATAGACTGTGTTGAAACTTAAAAGTTTTGTTTAAATTAAGTTTGAGGTATCAACTTTGTAATTTTTATTTAAATTTCACACCACTATTCCTATTCCCGGTTACTTGCTCGTCTCACAACGAATTATTCATGCGTTCACCGCGCTTGTGCGGCGATCGCGTGCGGTTGATCGATCGTGTTTTTACTATCAGAAACTGAGTTTATAGAGGCAACACTCGAATGGTGCAAAATATAAGTTTTAAATACTTCTATGTTTGAAATATACAACTTTTAAGTTGGTAAATTAGTCTTCATATATCGCAACTCGGAGTGGTTAATTATATTTCCTACTTTAGAGTTATGAATTTCTAGTATTTTTGATTATTCTTATTGTTTAATTAACAGTTGCCAGTTTTTAATATTAATTCCTTGGATCGTTCTCAAAACCAGGTTTCAAAACGATCTCACATATTCATAAACTGATATCGTCTTCTCGATCTATTCTTTCCCTATTTCCCGCACCCTTTTATACGACTATTTAATTTGCATGAACTTTTTTACATCTATAGCCGATATATCTTCATGCTTATTGCTATTTTTAAGATAGTGATTCTGTTGGTAAAATATTGTAACTACCAAAAATTTTGAGAATTTCCGTGTGATGAGATAATTTAGCTAAAGCAGATTGCATTTTTGTAGAAGAAACATCTGCCTCTAAATCTATAAAAAACAAATATTCTCCTAAAGAACGTTTTGTTGGACGCGATTCAATCCTGCTGAGGTTAATATTTTGCTCCGCAAAAACTTGTAATGGTTTAACTAATGCACCCGGTAAATTTGCAGGTGCGCTAAATGCTAATGAAGTATAAAAAGCAGTCGCTGCTAATGTTTGATGATTTGGGTTGTTACCAGGCTGACTAATTACCCAAAAGCGGGTAAAATTTTCCGGGTAATCGCTAATACCATTTGCAAGTACGGGTAAATTATATAGTTGCGCGGCTCTATGTGGTGAAATGGCTGCCGCAGCTTCAACATTTTTTAATTTTTGCAGTGCTTCTGTTGTGGAATTAGTCGAAATTAATTGTGCTTGAGGAAGAAAAGTTTCTAACCATTTTTGACATTGAGCCAATGCTTGCGGATGAGAGTATACGGTATCAATATTATCTAAGTCTTGGCAACAGGAAATTAATGCGTGAGTAATAGGCATAACTAAAGCTAACTGAATTTGCAAGTTTTCCAATTGCCATATTGTATCTAAGGTAACGGTAACTCCTCCTTGAATAGAATTTTCTACAGGCACTACCGCCAAATCTGCTTCACCTTTAGCTACAGAACAAAGTGTTTGAAAAATGCTTGAATAAGGACATAAGTAAGCTTCTGTATTAGTAGCTTTAGTTAGCCAACTAACATAATATAAGGCTGCTTGTTCTGTATAAGTACCCGAAGGTCCCAAATGTGCGATCGATATCATATTTATATACCTTTAGTTTTGAGACTATATCACTCATGTACCTTGATACTAGAAAATGATTATTTAGGACTATTATCTTCTTAAGTCTTAAGATACTTACAGAATACCAATTTTATTACCTAAAATAGATACTATAAAGTAACAATAATTCTTATAATCTAAAAGAGTATAAGTTTTCTACAAAATAAAAATCTATACTTAAAAAAAATATAACTATCGACATATTCCTGTCGCTTAACTATGGCTACTAAATTTAAAGCCTGCCAATCTGTAGAAATTCCCGTTCCATATCAGCCTATTCCAATTAGGCATTACTTACGGCAACCCCAACGTCTTGTTAATGCGTTAGTCGATTCTAGCCGGATTGAACAGTTAAGCACGGAAATTTTTCGTTTAAAAATGCGCCCTTTAACTTTTATATCATTAAGTATTCAACCAATTGTAGACATGAGAGTATGGGCAGAAGCAAATGGAACGATTCATTTAGAATCAGTAAGCTGCGAAATTCGTGGTATAGAATACATTGATTGACGTTTTCAACTTGATTTAAAAGGTAATTTATCGAGTTATGAAAAAGATGGAAATACTCAGCTTAAAGGTATAGCTAATTTAGAAGTAATGGTCGAATTGCCGCCACCTTTCAGTTTCACTCCTAAATCAATATTAGAAACTACTGGTAACGGCTTGCTTAAAAGTGTATTGCTAACAATAAAGCAAAGATTGTTACGTCAACTGCTAGTTGATTATCGACGTTGGGTTGAATTGCAAACTTCACATAGCTACCTTGACTCAGATAGTAATGATTTTAACGTTTTCAAGCCCGAATAAAAAAGCTTAATACTGTTTGATTTTGGCACTACAACTGAAAGCAGAGAAGCGGAGGAAGAACGGTGAAATCTTATAATAATTTCACTTTTCTCCAATTTGACAGGGACGAAAAGATTTACGATGCAAACGTGAGGTGCCGTAATTTTGCAGTGCTAATAAATGTTTTGGACTACCATAACCCTTATTACGTTCTAAATTATACATTGGATACTTACTTGCAAACCTAATTATCAGTCGATCTCGCCAAACTTTAGCAACGATGCTAGCAGAAGCTATCGTCAGTGAAAGAGAATCCCCTTTAACTATTGTTTGTTGGGGTAGTGAAAAGTTTTTTATCGGTTGATTTCCATCAATTAAACAAAGTGCAGGCTGTACCTTTAATTTCAGAACAGCCCGCTTCATTGCTAAAAGTGATGCTTGCAAGATATTAAAAGAGTCTATTTCAGCCGTAGTTGCAAAACCGATTTTCCAGTCTATTGCAATATCAAAAATTAGATTCGCTAACTGAGTTCTTCGATGTTCTGATAGCTTTTTACTATCTTTAATCTTGGTGGTGAGGAGTGGGGGCAAACTATTAATATCTGGTAGAATAACTGCTGCTGCTACCACAGGACCAAACAAAGCACCTCTCCCTACTTCATCTACGCCTGCAATCAAGATGTCAGTATTGCAATGCGTAGAAAATTCCAGCCAATTTTGCTTAAAAGGGAGTGTTGGCTTGTCGATTTCGGTGATAGCTTGCCCAATTTCTACCATAAAACAGATGATTTAATCTTAGTTGGAAGGTGCTTCTACCGAAGAGCGACGGCGACGGCGACGTCTGTCTGCTGTTTGGGTTTGTGTTTCGCTTTCATCTATTATTTTATTTGTTTCAACAATTTCTACTTCTATTTTCTCTTTTTCTTCTTGTGTTTCTTGTTCTTCTTCTATTTCCTCTTGCTCTTCAAATATATCTTCTTGTTCTTCTTCTATTTCCTCTTCAACTATAACTTCATTGTCTATTTTCAGCTTTTTTGGAATCGGAGTCAGCGAGTATGATTCCTCAACGCTTGCTTCATCTTCACCGGGTGGAACCACATTAATGATTACAGATTTTTCGTTTTTGAAATCTTTCTCCAACTTCTTCAAAGGTGTAACACCCATTAAGGCGTAAACATCCTGTTCCTCATGAGTCATTTCCACTGAAACAATTTCTGGTGGTTCCAGCACTCCTTTAACTGATTCGACGACTCTAGTTCTACTACGTTCTGGTCTATCGCTCCATCCTTTAGTCAAGCTTGATGGGGTATCGGACTTTCTTGTCAACTCCGGTTCGGCTTCTGAATCGGTGTCCAATTCATCATTAACTAAGGTCAACGGATTCCCATTAATCCGTGGTTCATCTTTGCCATTCCCTCCATTAATCCCCAAACGGCGGCGGCGGCGACGTTTATTAGGATCGCTGCCCAATTCTTGATAGCTGGGATGATTTAACAGGTTTAAGTTTGCAAATTCTGCCTCTCCTTCGTCCCCTGACTCTACGAATTCATCTGCTGTTTCGGCTGGGGAGCTTAAACGAGGAGCAGACAAACGCGGTTCTTTTTGGGGTAAAGGTATTACACGCTCCGGTATTTCTGCTGGTTGTGGTGTAATTCGGGATTCGTTTTCCCCCGGTAAATGTACGATATGTCCCAAACCACCACAGGTAGGACAAGTTTCTCCAAACAGCTCGTAAATATTTTGACCTTGACGCTTACGAGTAAGTTCTACTAAACCTAATTCGGTTAATTGAGCTATTTGGGGACGAGCTTTGTCTGCTTTCAAAGACTTATTAAAGTGTTCGAGAACCTGTAACTGGTCCCGCCGCGATTCCATATCAATGAAATCAACAACAATTACTCCCGCAATATTACGCAAACGCATCTGACGGGCTATTTCGGTTGCGGCTTCGCAGTTTGTCCACAGTACGGTTTCTCTGGCTGTTGCCGAACGGGTAAACGAACCGGAGTTGACATCTATTACCGTTAATGCTTCCGTGGGCTGAATAATAATATAACCGCCAGAAGGTAAATCTACTCTTGGTTTCAGAGCTTCCTTAACCGCGGCATTAATCCGGAAATATTCTAAAATAGCAGTGCGATCGCGGTGGTGGTCAATTAATAAACCTTGGGGTACCTGTCCACCGCTCCAATTCTGTAAATATTGCTTTACTCGCTTTAAGCCAGTACTGGAGTCTACTACAATCCGATTGACATCGGCACCGTACATATCCCGCAAAACGCGCTGAATAAAGTCATCGTCTCGGTTGAGCAAAGCTGGGGCACGGCTAGTTTGGGCTTGTTCGCCAACTGACTCCCATTGCTTTTGCAAAAATTCTAAATCTTCGATAATTGCTTCTTCCGGTTTACCTTCTGCTTCGGTACGGATTAATAAACCCATTCCCGCCGGTTTTATCAATATTGCTAAGGCTCGTAAACGGTTGCGTTCGTTTTCGTTCCTTATCCTGCGGGATAAATTCACGCCTCTCCCATAAGGCATTAATACTACGTAGCGTCCCGGTAAGGTAATGTTACCCGTGAGCCTGGGTCCTTTCGTACCCGTCGGCTCTTTCATTACTTGCACCAAAACCTTTTGCTGTGGTGCTAATAATTCCGTGATTGCCGCTGACGAACGTCTTAACCTTAATGGTCCGAGATCGGTTACATGAATAAAACCATTCCGCTCCGGATCGCCAATATTTACAAAGGCTGCATCTATTCCAGGCAATACATTTTCTACTACTCCTAAGTAAATATCACCAATTTGGTGATGACCAGTAGCTACGACAAGTTCCTGTATCTGATCTTCAGAAAACACCGCAGCAATCTGATGCTGTTCGGCGATGATAATTTGTTTCGGCATTCAATTTCCTCAAAAATTGGCAGCTCAAATATTCGGGGAGGGGTTATGATTCAATCTACCCTACCTTACCCCTGCAAGACGCTGCTGTAATAAAATTGCACTTACAAAGCTCAAATAAACACGAGCTATAAACAATTGCGATTGCGTTTATACGCCTTTCGGATTCCACAACGGTTGCATATTTTTTTAATTAAATTGCGCGTTCGTGGTGAATTTTTGATGCCTTCCCCCTCACCAATAAAGACGTTGGGTAGAGGCAGTTGCCTTATAAATCATAAAATTCGGGAGAAGAGATTGGACTAAGCTGGTACAAAAATTACTGATTCACATTTATAGCCATAAACAATGACCGAGATAACGTTCTTCGATCTACCGATGCTTTATCCAGGAAAATATCCCAGCGTCAAGACTCTAATATAGAAAGCGGTCTTCGCCACGTACAGAGCGGTTAGTGAATCAGCTAGTTCCTTTGCAGCGCCAGAAAATTTCTCTTCATCTAATTCTAACGCAAGGTCGTAAAAAATCAATTCCAAATTGATGTTTAATTCGAGGGCTATTTTACAACTATAATTGCCCTCAAATTATTAAACCGTCAAAATTAGCTTGCTCCGATGTATGTGCAGCAGTTCAAATTCTGTTTTCGTTACAAGTTCAAGCATAAATGGAATTTGTTCGGCACGCAACATCGTACCATCATTGCGACAAGCTCCTACATACCTTAAGTTAGCAGCACTACTCGAATTCAGTTCGACCGGAACTGTCTCAATAAACTCTAACTCAAACAAACGTTCGCGCAGATTTACATTTTTGATTTTACCTTTTTTGGTTTTGTACTGTACCCAAATTTCTTCTTTAGCTTCGATCGCATTAACCCAAGAAAGCCATTGAGATGGAGTAGTTTGGCTATTACAGCTTACAGTAATCAAATACTCAGCAGTTTCGAGTAATTGAGATGCACTTTGGGCTTTTGCATCTAAGAGTACTACATCATATATAGGTATGCCTGCGGGTAAAGCTTTACTCAAATCGTTTCGGAAAGTATCAAGATCGATTATGCGCGTTAGTTCAAAATCTACAATTTCATTGCTGCTAGTAGCTCCCAAGGTTAAAGCATTTGCTATTGATATCCTGGGTTGTGGATTATACCCGCCGCTAAACGATACTGGTAATCCCGCTCGCCGCACGGCTCGGTCAAAAACTCTCATTAAATCTAAATGACCGACTAATGCCATATCATCTTGTTTCCCAAACCATACTCGCAATCGTAGAGCCTTGGTAGTATTGGGAACAAAATTACCAGTAAATTCCGGAATAGGTGGCGGCGGAACTATCACATTATGACCAAAATCGGTACCGCAAACGCCACAATGAGAACAACCGTCAAAGGAACAATCGGGAACGGTGGCGGCTTCCATTGCGCGTTGTAAATCTTCTTTGAGCCACTTTCTCTCAATTCCGGTATCTATATGGTCCCAAGGCAGTGGATCGTCGAGGCGCTCTGGGGCGCTACTAACGGACATCACATTCCACTCGCCACAAAGCACCCGGCGATACTTCCACTCTAAAGAGGCTTCGGCAATTGCCTGCTCCCAAGCTGCAAAAGCTTTATCTAAATTATCGAACCAGGAATCCATTCCTGCACCTAATTCCCAAGCACGACGTAGCACTGGGGCGAGAGTTCTGTCTCCCCTGCCGACGAAATCTTCCATCGCCGAAATCCGCACGTCGGTGAAATTAACTTTGACTCCACGTATCCGACGAAATTCTTGCCGCAATAGTTCTTGCTTGCGTTTAAACTCAGCGGTAGAAACTGAGTGCCACTGAAATGGTGTATGAGGTTTGGGTGTAAAGTTGGAAATTGTTAAGTTAAAGTTCAAAGGTTTTTTACCTTTTGCCCAACATTCCCGCTTCAGCCAGCTTACCGTTTGAGCGATGCCTAATACATCAACATCAGTTTCACCGGGCAAGCCAATCATAAAATATAGCTTTACTTTGTCCCATCCTTGTTCCCAAGCTGTTTTTACCCCCCTAAGTAATTCTTCATTGGTCAAACCCTTATTGACAATATCTCGCATCCTCTGAGTACCAGCTTCTGGAGCAAAAGTCAATCCACTCTGCCGCCTTCCACCCAAAATATTCGCGATATTTTCATCAAATCTATCTACTCGCTGGCTGGGTAGAGAAAGGGAAATGTTTTCGTTTTTGAGACGATTTTTTATTTCCATCCCTACCGAACTCAAAGCTAAATAATCGGAACAGGAAAGCGATAACAAAGAAAATTCATTGTAACCAGTTTGGCGCATTCCCGAACTTATTGTTTCCACAACTTTATCGGGTTCTACATCTCGCGCCGGACGAGTTAACATTCCTGGTTGACAGAACCTACAGCCTCTGGTACAACCGCGTCGAATCTCAATCGTCAAACGATCGTGTACCGTTTCCGCATAAGGAACCAATCCGATAGAATAAGCCGGTATGGGACTAGCAACCCGTCGTATAATCCGAGACGGCACATCCGCACGGTTGGGATGAACCGAACCGTCAGCAGCCATGTCATAAAACTGCGGTACGTATACGCCGGGTACCTGTGCCAAATCCAGCAATAATTCCTGACGGCTTAACTTGGCTTTTTTACCTTCTTCTAAAACTAAACCAATTTCTGGCAATAGTTCTTCACCATCTCCAAGAGCGATGAAATCGAAGAAATCAGCATAAGGTTCCGGGTTGGATGTAGCAGTTTGTCCCCCCGCAAATATTAGGGGATAATCTCCTACCAATCTTTCTTCCCATGTTTTAGGAATGCCAGCCAAATCCAACATTTCCAAAATGTTGGTAGCCCCTAACTCGTAACTGAGGCTAAAACCCAAAATATCGAAATCAATCAAACTTCGCTTTGACTCTACCGCAAACAAAGGTGTTTGAGTCGCTCTTAATTTTGCTATTAAATCCGCACCCGGTAGATAAGCGCGATCGCACAACTGACGAGGCTGAACATTCAATATATTGTAAAGAATGATATGCCCTAAATTGGAAGCACCAACTTCATATACTTCTGGATAAGTTAACACCCAGCGTATCGTCGCCGTATCCCAAGGTTTACGTTTTGCTAAAAGCTCGTTACCCAGGTAACGGGATGGTTTTGAAATATCTGACGTAATTAATTTATCTACTGCAACAGTCACTATGCTATTTTCTAGCTACTTCTAGTAATTACAGCTACTCACTCCCAACATTAGCATTGATTCGTAATACTGTCTTCGCGTTTGTTATTTAAATTTTTAAAACGCTCCTTACTCGTCTTCACGCCCAGCCAAAACAGGAACGAGTTGCTCAAAATAAACTACTCAGATACGAGCTTTTAAAAATCTTTTGTTTTCAAATATTTCAAATACTTTATCTAATTGGGTAAGTTCAAAAATAATTCTGTGAGCGGGAGAAACCGAACACAGACAAAGGCGTTGTTGTAATTGAAGAGCTTCTTTGACTCCAGCGACTAATGCCATCAAACCCGCACTATGAATTGAATCAACTTGTTCTAAGTCTACTAATACAATTGTATTGTTTTCTCTATTGAGCGCGGCACTTAATTCTTGTTCAAGTTTCACAGCATTTACAGCATTTAAAGATCCTAAAGGACGAATAATAGTAATTTTAGGATTATCAAGTATTGCTTGCATAGTTACATCCTATTCAAATATTATTTCTTGAGAGATAGATGTATTCGACCATAATCTTTTTTTTATCGCATCGACCATTCGTATTAGCTCTCTTTGCCGAATCTTTACTACAGGAGTAGTTCTGTTTAAAGATTGTTACAATAACCCATGAAACTGTAACTAAATATACTTTTTTATAATTAAAGTTCAAAAATAATCTATATAACCAGTATGACTACGTGCTGGGTTATGGAAAAAGCTATCTATAAATTCTTAGCTATTAAGCATTCTTATTAAGTTTTGGGCTTACGCTAATTAAACATAAAGTATCTTTATTTTTTCCTTAATCATTGGCTTGTATCTTCTGAAGATAAAAAGCCACTTATTTGCTATATCTGTGATCCAAATCACTTGTTAAGTAGTGTTTGGATCACGTTTTATACTTAAACACATCTGAGATAATTGGTATTAAATACATAATGGTTGCTTGCTATGAGAACTAAGTACGCGATTCGTCAATTGGTTGAAAGGGCTTTGGTTATCAAGAAATTAACTCCTGAAATAGAAAATGAAATTAATTCCGAGCTAACTCAGTTGGGTTATATTTCTGACGTTGATTATGAAGCATTAGAACTTTTAATGGCTGAAATGGATGCTGGCAGAATCAAGCTGGTTCCTAGTCTTTAACGGTTTTAGTTAATTTATTAGAACTTGCCTCTAAAAATATTAAATTTTTCAATTGAAAGACTAATTCATTTTAATAAAGTTGAGTAGTATTAACGGCGCAGGTATCTTTATAGTTTGCCATCGCTAACTTTTTTTTCTGAGATAATAATAATTTTATTTTTTGATATCGCGGTGGGTGTGATGCGCTTCGCATGAATATCGCACTCAATCCTTTGTTTATAAGAAATCTGAGCGTGAGTTTAGGTAGGGAATAGGGAGCAGCTAATTTTGAGTGTCTTCCCAAAGTTGCACAATAAACAGGTGAAGTTGTTGTTTAGCTTTCTGAAATAATTCAGGCTTGGGTTCTTTTGCTAAAATCATTTGGTATAGCCCGATTACTTGCGTATCCAAAGCTGGTTGAAACAAATTTATTGACCAGAGTAAATCAGAAGTAGAACGCATATCAGTTACTTGGGGTGGATCGGATGCCACGAGTAATAAAGGACGCACCCAGCATAATTGACGCGATCGCACTACTTGAATCACTTCTGCATATAGCCTGCACTCGCCATATTCTAGAAAGACTATTTGTCCGGCTTGAAAGTTTGCTTCGTCCATACTTACGCGGAAATAAGGCGACAATTACGTAATATTTATTTTAATCTAAAAGCTAACTGGAGCTTATTGGGAGGAAGTAGTTACTTGTAGAGTTAAAACTAAACTCAAAAAGTAAGCTAATACTCTAGTAATGGTTATCCACCAATGCAATAATTAATCGATCGCAGAAAATTGAGTTTGACTTAGTTGTAGGTTTTATAGACAACCATATACAATAGTAGTCAACTAAGACATAAGTATTGTTTTATGAATTACAAGCCTCACGAGTTTGCAAAAATAGTAGGTGTGTCCGTCAAAACCCTACAGAGATGGGATTCTAGTGGTAAACTCCCAGCTAAACGGACACCTTCTAACTACAGATACTATACGGATGACGACTTAAAAGTTGCTTTAGGAGAAAAACCTCAACCGAAGGCTCGAAAAATTGTTGTTTATTGTAGAATATCTTCGAGCAATCAAAGACCTGAACTAAAAAATCAGGTCAGAGCTATGCAAAAATTCGCTAACAATTGTGGTTATTCTATAACTGAAACGATTTCTGAGATTGGTGGCGGGCTTAATTTTAAAAGAAAGAAATTTATTGAGATGATTATCTCAATGTTGAAAGGAGAGATATCCGTTATTGTAGTTGCTCATAAAGACAGACTATGCCGATTCGCTTTTGATTTTGTTGAACAATTGGCTGAATATTCAGATTGTCGAATCATAGTAGCCAATCAAACCCATTTGTCACCTCAAGCCGAATTATACGACGATTTACTAGCGATAGTTCATTGTTTTTCTTGTCGCTTATACGGACTTAGAAGTTATTCTAAAACTTTAAAAAAAGAATTAGAAGAAACTATTGACAACTCTGGACATAATGATTTAGAATGTAATAGTAAAAAAATTCAATGTTAGTTCTTGTCGATGTCAGAATATATGTTGCTTGGGATTAAAACTAAATTAAATCTAACAGATGCTCAAAAAGTTTTAATGGCAAAGCACGCTGGCATAGCTAGATTTACTTTTAACTGGGGATTAGCTGTTTGGCGAGACTTTTACAAATCTGGTTACAAATTTTCTTGTAGGACACTTCGCACTTTTTTTAACAAATATGTGAAGACAGAGTTTAAATGGATTAAAGAAAAAGGTATCTGTCAGAAGATAACAGAATTTGCTTTCGAGAATTTAAATAATGCTTTCCAACGTTTTTTCAAAAAACAAGCAGATTATCCTCAATTCAAAAAGAAAGGTAAAAACGACTCTTTTACAATAAATAGCGGAGGAAAACCGATTCCATTTGGAGGTAAATCAATAAAGTTACCTACAATTGGTTGGGTAAAATTATACGAAAGCTTGCCTCATAGTACTACAAATAAAATTGTTATTTCTAGAATAGCCAACGACTGGTATATTTCTTTTGCTTATTATCAAAAAAAACCAAAATTAGTAGATAATAGAAGACCTGCTGTTGGTGTAGATTTAGGAGTCAAAACCTTAGCTACTTTATCATCTAAAGACATCTTTCATAATGCAAAGTATTTAGCTAAAAACTTAAAACAAATAGCAAAACTTCAACGAGAACTAGCACGTAAACAATATGGTTCTAGTAACAGAAATAAAGCAAAAATAAAGCTTCAAAAAGTTTACCGTCGGATAGCATCTCTTAGGAAAGACTTGCTTCATAAAATTACTAGTTACATATGTAAAAACAACGCGACAATTGTAATTGAAAACCTCAACGTCTCTGGAATGCTAGCTAACAATAAATTGTCTAGAGCAATTTCTGATTGTGGTTTTTATGAATTTAAGCGGCAATTAGAATATAAAGCAGATAAATTTGGATGTAAACTAATAATTGCAGACAGATGGTATCCTTCTTCAAAGCTCTGTTCAACTTGCGGACACCCTCACCAAAACTTAACTCTATTTGATAGAGTTTTCAAGTGTTATAATTGCGGATTAGAAATAGATAGAGATTATAATGCGTCGCTAAATTTGGAAAAATTAGCGTATAACTAAAACGAAAAAATAGAGGTCGGCTTGACCTTTTAAGCCTGTGGACGGATAACCGCTCCCATGCTCCGGTAGAAACAGGAAGTAAAACTGTAAGTGTCCAAAGTTGTCCATGTTTTACAGAGCAGATATCACAGTATGGCAATTAGATGCTATACAATATTTAAATAACTGTTAAGTAAAGTTGAGAAAACAGGTCTGTTGTAGTAAACAAACGAAAAAAGAGCATAATAACCGTGTCAGTCGAAACCATACAGAAGCCTTCAACAATCCGTAAACACGCGCCTCGGTATCGTGTTTTGCTCCATAATGATGACAACAACGCTATGGAGTATGTGGTGCAGACACTAATCACCACAGTACCGAGCCTCAGCCAACCCCAGGCTGTAAGCATCATGATGGAAGCCCATACTAATGGATTGGCTTTAGTTATTACTTGCGCTCAAGAACACGCCGAGTTTTATAGCGAGACTCTAAAAAATCATGGGTTAAGCAGCACAATAGAACCGGAAGAGTAACCATAAACAAAAAAGAAACTGTTTATACTGAGTTACCGTCCGTCTTAAAAGCATGGTAAGGAAACAAATAATATTAGTATATTTGTTGGTGTCCAAACCGATACAAGTAACTTGGTATGAAAATCAAATTATTTACTTTAGCTCAGCGCCCTGCCCCTATAAGGTTGGGCTGCTTTATTTTATGTTTGCTGCTGCCGTGGTTGCCTTTTGTCGCGGCGGTTTATATTACAGTTAAGGATGAAAATACCCGGACTATTTTAACGATGGGTATTTTAGCAGTTGAGTTTTTAATTTTGCTGCCTTGGTGGAGTAAATACATCCATCAGCAACCCCAAGCATTCCGTCATTATGGTTTAGAGTTTTCGCGTAAAAATGGAGTCGAGTTGCTGCGTGGTATGGCGATTGGACTAATTAGTATTTTAACTTTATTCGGTTTACAGGGAATATTGGGTTGGTTAGTTTGGCAGCAACCCAGTTTTTCGATGCTGCAATTAGTTTTGGAAGGGTTAATTTGTGGTTTGGGTGTGGCTTTCGCCGAAGAATTATTTTTTCGGGGGTTCATATACGATGAATTGCAGCGAGATTACAATTCTAAAGTGGTAGTTTGGGCAGTCGCGATTATTTTTGCCGTACTGCATTTTATTAAACCACTGCCAGAAATTATTAAAAATTCGCCGCAATTTTTGGGATTAGTACTTTTAGGTTTAACGTGCGTCTGGGCTAAACGCAGTTGTCGGGGGCGCTTGGGCTTACCCATAGGAATTCATGGGGGTTTAGTTTGGGGTAATTACATTCTTGAAGTAGGAAAATTAATCAAATATTCTGGCACAGTTCCCCAATGGGTTACTGGCGTAAATAATAATCCCTTAGCTGGGGTAATGGGTTTATTGAGTTTAATATTGTTAGCTTTGTGGATGCGCCAAAAACAGTTAACAGTTAACAATGAACAATGAACAATTACCATTCATGCGGAGCATGGGGGCGTATACCAATTACCAATTACCAATTACCAATTACCTTAGAATTATTCATTTAAAGGTAAGCTAATATAACCCCATTTATCGCCAACTTTTACCCATGCCTGTCCTACTTTTGGAACAGCCGTACTTCTTTGGTATGATAATAAATCGCCTACACGCTCGAATTGTGGCGAGATTACTATTTGACCTTTTTTATTAATATAGCCCCATTTTTGACCGATATTTATCTTTGCAAAACCTTGAGAAAATGTACCAACGTCTTCAAATTGTGGTTTGATAACCAGTTTACCTTTATTGTTTATATAACCATATTTACCATCTATCCACACTGATGCAAGTCCGTTGGAAAAATTACTGGCTTCTAAAAAAGATGGCTTGATATGGAATTTACCCTTGCTATTTATATATCCCCATTTGCTATTATTGCTTGCTAATGCCAAACCTTCGGAAAATTTCCACGCTCGTTCAAATTGAGGTGCGATCGCCAATTTTCCTTTATTGTTTATGTAACCCCATTTGCCATTAACTTTAACTGGTGCCATATCTTCATCAAAAGAAGCAGCATCGTTAAATTGGGGTTTAATTACAAAATTTCCGCTTTTATCGATATAGCCCCATTTATCACCTACCTTGACTGGTGCTAGCGCTAGTTTATCGGCAACTTTGCTTTGCTTATCGATTGCAAAAGACATGGCGTTATCAAATTGAGGCTCGATCGCAAATTCACCCGCTTTGTTAATATAACCCCATTTATCTCCTAACTTTACAAGTGCTACTCCCTGAGAAAATTCCCGAGCTATATCAAATTTGGGCTGAATGGCTAACAGACCTTTTTTATTAATATATCCCCATTTACCACCCATATTTACCCATGCTAACCCTTCGGAGAATTCTCCAGCAGCGTCAAATACTGGCGGGATAACCACTTTACCAGTACCGTTAATATATCCCTTACGATAGCCAATATATACTGAAGCCAAACCTTCAGAAAATTCGTTTACAGAAGTAAATTTTGGCTGAATTATAAAACTAAAATTACTATTCTTATTACTTATTAAACGTTCGGATAATGAACTGTTATCCTTAGAAAAAGCAGGCGCTACCGATATTAACCACGGAATTACAACTAAAGCAGAAATTGCTGCCAATCGGTTGCAAGCTACTGAAATCGAGTATGATACAACCATAAAATTGCGTCAAATTTTTAAGTCAAATAAAGGTTAATAAATTTTTCTGTTTTCAAATAAAATTATTTACCCTGGTTTGATAACGTCTAAGGCTGCTTAAATGTTCCTGTAAAATTTTTTATAATAAGTTCGTAGTCAGGACTTTAGTCCTTGATTTGAGGAATAAACTCCTTAGTACGAACCTCTATTCAATTTCTAATTTACTTAGAAACTTTTTCGGCTACAGTTCCTACCAAACAAGCTTTATCGAAATTTACACCGCTTAAATTTGCACCTTCTAATTCCGCACATAATAAATTTGCAGCTGTAAAATTCGCTCCGGAAAGATTAGAAGAGCGTAAATCGGCTTCTTCTAAGTTAGCTTCGCTTAATAACGCGCCCTGTAAATCTGCACGGCTTAAGTCTGCACCTTTAAGGTTCGCACCCGTAAGATTCGCACCACGCAAATCGGCACCACGTAAATCAACGCCTTGTAAATCAACGTTGATTAAATTACTACCGCTTAAAAAAGCACCTGCAAAACTAACTTGGTCAAGTTTAGCGCCCATCAAGTTAGCGCCGCGTAAATTACTGCCTCGTACATCGGCACCGCTTAAATTTGCTTGCATTAAATTAGCTCCCATCAAGTTTGCTCGCAAGTCAGTTTCTTGAAGGTTTGCGCCCATTAAATTCGCTCCTTCTAAATGAGCGCCTTCAAATTTTGAATTAGCAAAATTTGTACCTACCAAAGTTGCTCCAGCAAGGTTTGCTCGACTCAAATCACTTTGAGATAAATCTTCGTCTTCTAAATCAACTCCAGCTAGCTGCTTCAATTCACCCGATTTAATGCCTTCAATATTCATATATATATTTATATATCTTTTTACTATCAACAAATATTAATAAATTCAAACTTGAACTTAAATTTCAAATTAAATTCACTAGACGCAAAGAGATAAAATATTTAATACTCTCTACGTCTATGTATGAGATTATTATCCATCCAAAACGCCGATCGATGTTAAATTATTTACGATAACTTCTTGTTCCACTCGACTCGTTAATAATTTCTTCTTGACTTTCAAGCAACCACATTCCGGCGCTCAGCTTAGGCGTAATTACGGGTAATTCTAGCCCTTGATGCAAACCCATGACTAATAAACTCAAAGTTTCTACTAGTTTAGGGTCAAAATGACTTGACTCTTGTTGTTTGCATTCTTCTAAAGCTTGAGTAAGTATTTCTTCTTTACTCAACCCGGAAGAAGACTTCTGGTTTACTTTAGATTGAAAGTCTGCTATTAAAGCCAAAATTCTTGACTCCAAAGGAATTTCATCTCCTGCTAAGCTTGCTGGCTCTCCACTACCATCCCACCATTCGGATTGATGGGTAATAATTTGCGCTACAGCTCGCAATCTTGGCATGGTGCGTAAAACCTGAGTTCCCGGTACTAAAGGACAAGTTAAAGGACAACTAGGAGCGTCTTCTTGGTAGCTGTTTGCCCCAGGGGTAAAAACACTTTGGGCGGTTTGCAGGGGATGTATGCGATGTAAATAGCTTGCAAGCCGCAATCTTTTCATCTGCCACGCAGGCAAATCTAAAAGCTGCCCTATTGTTTCTGATAATGCTACAACCTCTCTTCCTGCCATTGGATTAGCAATATCGGTAGCATCAAGAATTTGTGCCATCCGTAAAAATGCCTGAATTTCATTAGAGACTAAGTTTCTATCTAAAATTTTATGGCGATTACCTGCGGGAACGGAAATATTTATCTGCTCAGTCTGCAAATAATCTACTACCTTGGAAACAACGGTTGCTAAATCATTTGATGTGACAGTTGCTGGCTTAATTTCTTGTTGATATTCGTGCAGTTTTTTAGCTAGTTCCGGATTGTAATTTTCGATATGAGCGATCGCAATTAAAGCAGTTTCCCTGACCAAATCTGGCTCAAATGTCCACAAACCGTAGAATTTCCGTTCTAAATCGGATGCTGGCTGTCCTAATAAACCATAATCAGCTTCTGATAACTCTTGACAAATTACCATTGCCGTGTAATTAGGCGATAAAATAATTAAATGCCATTCTTCGGCAACCGGATCTTCTGGCTCGATAGCTACCAAGTCTACATTAGGTAATTTGCTGGTAGGATGTTCGAGCCATCCACTATCGGGAGCCGCCATAATCGCAATGTGCCGGGAACAAGAGGCAATATCTGCATATCGTTCGGCTTCTTCTATATACCATTTACCTTTCTGAAAAGCGGTGATAACTAAAGGTTTACCATCGTCCTCTAATATACGATCTTCTAAAGCATGGCACAGAGCGACCAAGGTATTCTTATAGTAAACGCCGTATCCGATCGGTCTTTTGCTATCTTGATGGGCTGATTGTAGCCTTTGGAGTATTGAGCCTTCTAACATTTTATTTTATTTATTCTATTAAAGTAATCTCGAATGGATTGCGAGCAATTTTAACACCCTATAGCTATAGAGTCATTTTATTATTGCAATTAATAAGTATTATTTAAAGCCCCCAAAAATATACACAAATAAAAAGGCATATTGCTTTGAGTCTGAATCCCATATACTATTTTTTCTTTTTCTGCTGAGTGTGTTTCCTCTGCTCCCGCTACTTTCTTTATAGTAGGGTGAACTATGCCACCCTACTTGTTTTCTATAATACAGTTGCTAACTGTTTTGGTTTTGTTTCAATTGGTGCAGAAAGTGCTTCTTCCAGTTGAGCGCAACCAAGTTTTTCTTCTAGGATCTTCATGACTTCGCGTCCGAAATCATTCGGGTTTTGTCGCGTAGCTTGCAAGCAGACTTCACCAAAAAAGGAACCCAGAGGTTCGGGATTCCATAGTAGTTTTCTCGCATTCCACGGAGCTAAAAGCATCGGATTGTAACCTTTATTGAGAATACCTTCTTTAAAAGCGTATTCTTCTAAATGAGTGTGCGGCTGCAAACCAATAAAGAAAATCGCCGGTTCAACTTTATCTACTCCGAAAATTCGTTCTAATTCGCGATGGTAAGCGATGGTTTGACGAATAGTTTCTGGACGTTCGTCTATTACATTAAAAGAATAGTTAACGGAAACTAAATCATTAAACCCGGCTGCTTTTAAATCGCGGCAGTTTTCTAAAACGGTTCGCAGATTATAGCCCATCCGCATTTTTCGCACCAGCTCTTGAGAACCGCTGGTAATACCGATTTCAAAATAATTCATTCCGGTTTTTACCATCAAATCGCACAGCTTCGGAGTCAGGTTATCGGCGCGGATATACGCTGCCCAATTAATATCCGTCATTCCAGAATCAACGATTTTTTCCAGTAACTCCACAGCATCATCCATAAATTTTCGTGCTGGAATAAACTGGGCATCGGTAAACCAGAATTTACGAATTCCGCGATCGGAAAGTTGTCGCATTTCCGCAACTACTTCCGAAGCAGGATTAATCCGCACCTGCTTACCTTCCACAACCGTATAAACGCAGTAGCAGCAATTATGAGGACAACCGCGCTTAGTTTGTACGCCAATATAAAAGTCTTGTTCTTGAAGATAATAGTTAAACTCAGACCAAATACTTTCTATATAGTCGTAATTACAAGCACTTTTTTCAATGGGAGTGGGTTGTTCGTGAATTAGGCGATCGCGCGGTTGAGTTTCTCCCACCACATAACACCGTTCATCCCGAAATTCTCTGCCGCTTAACAGTTTTTCTAGTAAAGTTTCCCCTTCACCAACAGAAATAATAGAACCTTTAGGTAAGCTGTTGCTCAACTGTTCGTAATAAACGCTAACCGCACCACCACCAACAATTACACGGACATCTTTGTTGTATCTACGAGCGCGTTTTAATCCGCGTTTAATCAATGCTGAATTGCGCCAAAGCTCTGTATAAAAGCCTTTGAGCATTTGTACGCCACCTAAAGCCCCGTGCATTTTCACAAAGGGATTTTTGGCATAGAAAATTTCAAAAGAATATTGTAGCGGATTCCCACCCCTTCCACCAACTGGAGCAAAAATATGAATATCACGCCAAGAATAAATTAACAGCGTTGGTTTAAATTCATCAATACAAGCATCCAGAGCAGGCTTATAGTCTAAAGGTGGTACCGTTCCCAAATCAAGAATCCGCTGTTCGACATTCTCGAATAGCTTGTGGACGTGATCTGCAAGGTAAACTACCCCCAGGGGAAAGATCGGATTACAAGGAAGGCGAACGTAGAGGATTTTGTTTTCCATAGTGGCTGTTTCAACTTTTATATTGCTGATTTCAAAGAAAAAAGAGCGATTATATCGGCTTTAAAACTAGGTATTTAAATTAATTTTTGTCCTTTACGATCATCGTACTTGAGTTTTTACTCAGTTATGAATAAACGAGATTGTCGCCCAAAGCGCTTGTTGATAAGTAAAAACTCCTATAAGAGCAGGATTAAACAATTACGTTCATAGCAAAGTTTTATGAAAATCAACTTCATATACCTTTACGATAACATCCACTTCCTTCATCAAACCTATTAAATCTACTAATGATATGAGGAATGGGGAGTTGGGGGATGGGGTTCGGGGGTTCGGGGGAGACAGGGGGACAAGGAGACAAGGGGACAATCTAAAATCCTTTGACCAAAAACATGCAGACCTTTAACCTTTAACCTTGTCTTCACTATTAGTCTAATTATCAATTATTAATTTGTGACGCTTTTATGTTAAAGACAATTAACAGATCGTGGATGAATCTGAGTGTAAAGTAAATATTCGATATATTTCGAGTCTAAAACCGATCGAAGTGCATTACGTAATTCTATAAATGCTATAAAAATATTTATTAAATTAATGCTTAATGCATAATTGCAATAAACGAGTAAATTTTTACAAAAATTTCATATGTGGAACATATCTTAAGATTTAAAGAGCATACAAATACCCAGTTGGTATTGAGAGTTACAGCAGTTGGGGATCGTCAGTGCTAATTTTGTTAATGTAAGATACAATTGTGGCGATAAGCTCCTCAGCAGTTATGGCTCAAATATTAGATCCCCTACCTCCTGAGCAATCAGGAAAATCTCTCTGCTGCTACGTTAATGCTACAAGTAAAATACAGGTGGCTCGCATCTCCAACATTTCTAATTGGTACTTTGAACGGGTAGTTTTTCCCGGACAAAGACTGGTTTTTGAAGCACCAGAATCGGCTCAATTAGAGATTCATACGGGGATGATGGCAAGTGCAATTTTATCGGATACAATTCCGTGCGATCGCCTTGCAATTGACGAAGCAAATGGTTCTGGTTTAGAAGTAAATTCAAAGAATCAGAATCGTGATTCCATCGATAAAAATTCTCTTGTGTCCTCAATTTAATTAAAAAAAACCGGAGTATACAACAAAACCATTTACAATCGTTGGCGAAAACATTTATTGATTCAAAATTTTTTTCTCTATTTTTGGGTTGCATTCTTAAATTGCAACCCTTTTTTATGAGTAGTTAGGAGTTACCAGTTAGGAATTAGGAGTTACCAGTTAGGAATTAGGAGTTACCAGTTAGGAATTAGGAGTTACCAGTTAGGAATTAGGAGTTACCAGTTAGGAATTAGGAGTTACCAGTTAGGAATTAGGAGTTACCAGTTAGGAATTAGGAGTTACCAGTTAGGAGTTAGGAGTGAGGAGTTAGGAGTTAGGAGTGAGGAGTTAGGAGTTACCAGTTAGGAATTAGGAGTTAGAAGTTAATAATTTAATTTTTTCTCCTTGTCTCCCCATCTCCCCATCTCCCCATCTCCCCATCTCCCCATCTCCCCATCTCCCCATCTCCCCATCTCCCCATCTCCCCCCTCTCTCCCCATCTCCCCATATGTCTCAAAGCAATCTACAATCCTAGATATGGATTTACCTTCATTTATTTGGTTGTGGAAAATCGCGGCGTGGTCAATGGGGTTGTCGTTACTTGCTTATTTAATGTTGGCGGTAACGGGTATTTGGATGTTTCGTACTCGAACATCTGAAAATCTTAACTTTATCTCGCTGTTGCCGGGAGGTTATGGCGGACTACGCATACTCCACTATGTAATGGGTATCACTATGGTTAGTTTAGTGATACTGCTGCTCGCAATTGGTATTGTCGGTACTTTAGGCGAATATGGATCTTTAGGACATTCGCAACACTTAGGTGCCGGGTTAATTACGGTAGCATTAGTTTTGGTATCTGCTGGAAGTGCGATTTCAATTCGTACTGGTTGGGTTTGGGCTAGACGCATTCACGTTAGTACGAATATTGCTCTATTTCTTGTATTTGTATGGGTTTCGCTGAGTGGTTGGAGTGTAGTACAAAAATATTTACCTTAATCAGTTACCAGTTACCAGTTACCAGTTACCAGTTATCAATTATCAATTATCAACGATCGATTTTTATCTGGAAGGTGCGGTACATGAATTATCTATTGTGAAGCAAAAAGCTTAATTTAGAGAGGGTTTTGTCTTGTGTTTTCCCCAGATATTGTCAAAATTTTGGGAGAATAGGCTCAATTTGTAACCGATCGTTGTTAATTGTTAATTGATATTTTCCAATGGAAACTTCTTCTGTTTTTCGGCTATCTCCTTTAATTAGGATTACGCTTCTGAGTTTGTATGTAGCGCTAACGTTACCGTTGCCTTTCCTGGCGGATGTAACAAATGCGCCCGTACCATCTGCATTACTTTGGGTAGGTATTGCTATTGGTTTTGTTATTTTATACGCGGTTTTAACCGAACGGGTAATTTTAAATGAAGAGGGGATTCAGGTGGCTTATGCTGCTTGGGTACCAAGTTTTTTCCGTCAGGGCTGGTGTTTACCCTGGGCGGATGTACAACAGTTAAAGCCACGGACTACGGGACAAGGTGGTATAGTTTACTATTTTGTGAGCAAGGACGAGAAAGCTTATTTGCTGCCGATGCGTGTAGCAGGATTTGCCCGTCTGGTAAGAAATGTACAAGAAAAAACGGGCATTGACACTACGGATGTTTACCCTTTAGCGCAACCGTGGATGTATCTAATTTTGCTATTTTTTACGCTGTTGATGTTCTTGGTTGATGGTTGGACGATTTTAACTGCCACGGCAATGGGAACAGGTTAAAGGTAATATAGTTAAAAGCTTTAAATTCTTAACTCCTAACTCCTAACTCCTAATTCCTAACTCCTAATTCCTAACTCCTAATTCCTAACTCCTAACTTCCCCTTGTCACCTTGTCCCCTTGTCCCCCATCTCCCCATCTCCCCATCTCCCCATTTGCACTATCCGAGAAAATCTACAAACCCTTCGGGGACTAACCTAACGTTGCCAGATTTCAAGGAATTGATGTCTACCCAAACTGCTGTTTTCTGTCGTTCTCCTTCGTTGAATGCGATTTGTTTCTGTTGGTAAAATTTGGGGTGTACAAAGTCGCATTCGTAAAGTTGAATGATTTCGTGTCCTGGTTTTCCTTGGAAGGTAAATATGTTTTCTAAACAGGCTAGGTAGCGAATGTTGGTTATTTCTGCTTGGATTTCTTCTTGAAATTCGCGTTGAAGGGCTTCAAGGCTGGTTTCGCCAAATTCAACCCCGCCGCCCATTGCACGATAGAATTTATCTTCTTTGACTGGATCGTAACCTTCGGAAAGAAAAGTACGATTGTTGCGATCGCGAATTAGTCCGAGGGCAAGTACTCGGATTTTACCTTCTTTATGCATTTATTTTTCCTATATTTTGCCTAGTTATCGTGAATAAACGAAGGACGACTATCGCTATCTTCAATCGACCAATCTGTATTTTCGCCGCCTACGTATACTTGATCGATGGTGACGTATTCTTGACCTAGCTGAGTCAGAGCATTGAGAAGAATATCGAGTGCGATCGCATCCGAAGTTCCTAAGTCAAACCAACACCTCCCCCAATCTCCGTTGTACTCAAATTCGCCCATGTTATGCATTAAGGCTACCAAGCTATTTTGATAACCATCTTGGTCGTAATGTAAATAGCTAATGTCAAGTCCAGTGTCCTGCACTTGGAGATTTTCGGCATTGAAAGCACCTAATTTACCTAAATAAAACCAGGAATTAAAAAGTTCTTCTACAAACTGCTTTTCACGCTCGGAAGGAACCGTGCTAAACCTCAGCCAAATCCAGACATCAAAAGGATTAATCTCGCGGAATTCTATCTTCATTCGATTTCAAGATCCAGATTAGTTCTACCAAAAGTCATTTTAGAAGAACTAGGGGAGAAAGGGACAGGGGGATGGGGAGATGGGGGGATGGGGAGATGGGGAAGTTAAGAGTTAGGAGTTAAGAGTTAGCAGTTAAAACCACCAGAATTTTAGGCTTTTAACTATATTACCTTTGACCTTTAACCTTTGACCTTTAACCTATTCCCATACGCCATGCCCTATTTAGCTAAACTTTGTACTGTTTTTTGACGCTCGCCTTCTATTTGTTTGACTAATTTAGCGGGTAGTTGGGATTTTTTGGCTAATGCTTGGTCAAAATTAGTAAGTGCTTGTTGCATCGTTTGTGGGTTTTTCTGTTTTTTGGCTTGTTCGCGGAGGATTTGGGCTTTGAGATAATACAGTTCTGGATTTTCGGGTGCTAATTTTAGAGCGCGATTTGCGTATGTTAAGGCTTGGGGATAATCTTTTAAGTCTCGGTAGGCTATGGCTATACCCCTATCTACTAAATATTGAGGTCCGGCATTTTGTTCAAATCTTTGAATTGCTTGTTGAGGATTGGCGAAGGGCAGATTTACAGCCAACATTAAATCCATGTAACCCTTGATTAAGTTGAGTTCTGGGTCTTTTGGAGAAATGGCTTCGGCTTTGTCTAAATGCTTGTAAACTTCTCCGAGGCGACTTAGTGCTTTTGGGGCACCGCTCATGGTACCTTCGCGAGTCAAAATTACTGCTCCTTCTAAAAAGTGACCGACGGCAGCGTATAAATTACCGCGCAATGGGTCTGATGGAATTAGCTTTTTTGCTGTATCTAAAGTTTTGGTGCTGTAAGATTCTAATGTACTTAAATCATCCTGTGTATAGGCGATCGATGCCTGCATAGCATAAACTAGAGGTTCGTTTGGCTCATTTGATATTGCCTTTTGTAGGTACTTTTGTCCTGCTTGATAGTTACCTTGCTCGAATACTGCTTTAAATGCAGCTTCGGTGTTGTCGCCAATATTGCGCGGTTGGCTGCGAGGAAAGGGATCTGCTGCCAAAGCTGGTGCCAATACATTTAATGCTATTAAAGTTGTAAAAGCAGCTTTAGCAAAATGTACAATTTTTTTAGAGGTAGTAGCTCGTAAAACAGAAAATTTTTCAGTCATTTTAAAGCTCAGAATTATTACTGTTGAATGGGTTCAATATCTTACTTATAATTACGTAAATAGCTCACCCATACCCCGTGTAGATTTACGCAAAAATTTTATAAATAGTTTGACTGGGTAGATTTAAGAGGGTTCCCAGGTTTTTTTATGATTAATATTAGGGTTGTTTGTCTGCCACAATAAGTGAAGACGCTTATTTAATGGTGTATCGGTAAATAATATCTTTTAAGTTGTGGCACAGGTGATTTTTTCGGAACGAAGGTCTGTAGCTCGCCTGTGTAGTTAATTTATAAATGGCTGATTTTCAGTAGTCGTAACCAATGCTCCATCTCAGAAATATAGTTTATCATCCAACTGCTAGCCAGAATTCGATTCTCAAATCAATTAATTTAGATTTAGCCCCCCAACAATTAGGTCTAATTATCGGACCAAGTGGTTCAGGGAAAAGTACGCTGCTGGAAATTTTATCTGGATTAGCAGAACCTACATCTGGCTCGCTATTTTGGCGAGAGCGGGAATTGATAGGCGAAGAAATGCAGCAGTTAGCCGGTTTGGTGTTTCAATTCCCAGAGCGTCATTTTTGCGGGGGGACGATTTTAGAAGAATTACGTTTAGGACACCCAGAGTTAGGGGTAGAGCGAGTTAGAACCGCATTAAGCGAAGTCGGATTAGAACATTTATCTTTTTCAACCCCACCTTACGCTTTAAGTGGTGGACAGCAAAGACGTTTGGCTTTAGCAGTACAGTTAATTCGTCAGCCAAATTTATTATTATTAGATGAGCCTACAGCAGGTTTAGATTGGTCAATGCGTCGTCAATTGGTAAATTTATTAGCGAAATTAAAAGAACACTGGACTTTGTTAGTAGTTACCCACGATGCAGGAGACTTATTACCGATCGCCGATAGTTGCTGGACTCTCGATCGTGGAGAATTGCAATCAATAGATCCTGAGAAGTTGAAGGCTAAGGCTGAAGGATCGGAAGCGGCGGTTTGATCGGGAGATGGGCAACTTCCTCTAATCGTAAACATCTCTACGATGTCCAGCTTTATGAATTGTGATAAGTTGCGTTTCGACATCGAAGGAATAAATAACTCGGTAATCGCCAACTCTGAGTTTAAAAAGATTACTCAAATCGGCAAAGTTTTCGGAAAACCAACGAATTTTACGCAGGATACGCTCTTAAATAGTTGGTGAAAGTTGTTCCAAACTATCAATGCCTGTTTGTGTAAATGAAGACGTTATAGCCCATCACCAAGCCAGTCCAAGTTTTCTTGCCACTTCAGAAGCTGAAACTCCTCGCTCTCCAGCCTGGGTTCTCTTGAGAGAGTCGAGTAGTTGTTGCTTTACTTCTGGTTTTAGTTCTTTTCCCTCGTCGGGATCGGTTAACAAAGTATGAAGCGTTTCCGCCACGGTTTCTTGGATTATAAGCTTAAGTTCTTCAACCGTTAAATCTTTGACTTGCATATATTATCGAATAATGGATTCTTTTATTATGACAAGCCGGAGCAATGGTTGCAGGCTAATTACGTACATAAATTATGAATCCAAAGGGCTGCGAACAGCTTTATCACCACGGTTGAGTACGCTCGGATAAATCATCGTAGTTTTTACATACTTAGGTTATTTATAAAAAGATTGTACGAACAATTTACGTGTAATAAATAGTTATGCGGCTACAACTCTAAGGTAAGGGTTTAAGAAAATTGCACGATTTAGCGTCACAAGTGGCAATTTATGAAGTTTTGAATCCAACACTTGGGGTTACTGAGCAAGTGTTGGCTGTGCATAAGCTTGTAGTTGAAGATGGAAATCCTTTAATTTTGTTAGTTGATGAGAACAGCTATCCAGGTGCTTATTATATTTATTTTGGAATTGAAGATGAGCCTTACCATTTTGTCGTCTTCATTAAACAAGAGTGCGAAAAGCTTGTTGCATCAGCTGCTTATATTGAAGCGGCTATAAGGGTGTATCTCTCGATCGCTAGCACTGCGCTTGATCCAAACACAATTACTGAAAAGGTAAAGTTGAACCCGACGAGAACGCAATTGCTGGGGGAATCAAGAAATCCTCGAAACCCTAATGTGAAATTTAAAGAAAATCGCTGGTACTTCGAGCCACAGAAAGGTGTACCGGGAAATTTGGAAAACAAGCTAAACTTCCTGCTCGATCGTCTTGAACCAGCACAATCAACGATCGCCGCTCTTGGGGATAAGTGTGAGATTTACCTTCGCATCTGCTACGAAGGATATCGAGGTTGGATGGGTGGATGGCATATCGACAAAGCAACAATTCGTAGGATTGCAGCGTTGGGAGCAGAAGTAGATTTAGATTTATATGCTTATGGAGAGCAGGATTTACCATCATAGTATCGAAAAAGCTGTGTCATAAATTTACTTACTAAGACTTAGAATAAAATCTAAATATGAAGCTCACCCACACTATTTCTGGCAAGAGCGAGTTAAAACCTAATTATTTTGCGATCGGCGCAGACAGTAGAAATTTAATAAGTAATGCCCATAGCTTGGCTTCTAGCAAAGAACAGTATGAAACTGTGAAGTTTTGGGATTTAGCAACAGGCGATTTGGTCAAAACAGTTGATTTTAGACACGATTGTGTCAGCGTTAGTGCTTATGAAAAATGGCTTTTGGGAACTGTTTACAACGCGGATGTGATTCTCAGATTAAATCTTGTAACGGATGAATTCGATCTGATTCTCGATGCCGCTCCTCGCAGTTTACCGGAACACAAAAGTAATGTTACCCCACTTACTGCGAGTCTGTATGAGCCAATTGTTGCCTGTGGGGCGCAACTGGGAAAAGAAATCGCTGTTTATAACTTGCTCGCAGAACCCATCAGCACAGATGGATATGGTGCTACGAGGCTTCCAGCACAAAAATTTAGTTCGGAACATTCTTCGTCTAATTCATCTGTCATACTCAGCCCAGATAGTAAGGTTTTATTAAGTCAAACCTTGAATAGAGGCTTTCATCACCTGTGGGATATAAGCACAGGTGAACTGATTCGTACATTTAGCAGTTCAAGTATTGGGCTTGCTGAGTATCTTTCAATAAGCCACACAGGACAATTACTTGCTTGTGGTTTGTTTTCAGAACAAATTCGGCTTTGGGACGTATATACTGGCGAGGCGATATGTTCTTTAGATGGAGATTTGCCAGCAACAATGAGCATTGATGGAAAACTGTTGGCATACTGCAATTGTGAGATGAAAATTGTTGTGTGGGATGTTAAAAGTAATCAAGAAGTTTGCACATCAAGTAAAAGCTCCGCAAAGGTTGAGAGAATCGCTTTAAGTCCGGATGGCAAATGGCTTGCAAGCTACAATCAAAATCAAAATATTGAGATTTGGAGTGTATTGAGTTGGGGTATGTAGAAGGTAAGTTATCCTCCAGATAGAAATAATTAATCAAGGGGAAATAAAATGGCACCTAACACTTCTTTAGAGGAACGACTTGCAGCAGTAGAAGCAGCGATCGCACAATTGCAGAAGCAAATTGCGACTCCTCAACCAAGCAATTGGCTGCAACAAGTTACAGGATCTTTTAAGGATGAACCTGCTTTTGATGAGGTACTTGCTTATGGTCGAGCAATTCGTCAAGGTGATGAGTCGCTCCTCGAAGCGCAAGACGAGTCATGAAATATTTGTTAGATACAGACCATCTGAGTATTCTTCAGCGTCAAGCAGGGCAGGATTATATAAACCTTTCAACCCGCATGGCTAACTACCCGCTATCAGATTTTGCCGTATCAACCATAACATTTCACGAACAGATGCTTGGCTGTCATACTTACATCAATCGCGCTCGTAACCTTAATGACATGGTGAAGGGGTATGAAATGATGACGCGACTCGTCCGCGACTTCAAGGTGTTACCCCTCGTCTCGTTTGATGCGGGTGCAGCTTCGGCACTGAGTCAATTACAGTCGCAACGAATTCAACTGGGAAAGATGGATGCTAGAATCGCAGCGATTGCGCTGTCCTGTGGATTAATCTTGTTGACTCGTAATTATCGAGATTTTGGTAAAGTGACGGGGTTAGCAATGGAAGATTGGACAGTTTGAAGCATAACTAATAGCGGTAAACTGACTATTAGATAAGATTCGTTGGTTTAAAGCAATGTCAGTAGCTTCTAATTCTTCACTACGCGAGCAACAACATCCCCTGATTCGCCAGTTAGCCGATCGCATCGAAACAGTTTGGCATCGGCATTTAGATTTATCTCCTTATCATTTACCTGCGGAATTAGGATATGTGGAAGGTAAGTTAGAAGGTGAAAAACTTACTATTGAAAATAGCTGTTATCAAACTCCTCAATTCCGCAAGCTGCATATGGAACTGGCGAAAGTTGGTTCAATGTTGGATATTTTGCATTGCGTCATGTTTCCGAATCCAGAATATGACTTACCGATGTTTGGTTGCGATTTGGTGGGAGGTAGAGGTCAAATTAGTGCTGCGATCGCCGATTTGTCTCCGCTTAATATGAATGGTACGAAGGGTACTTTACCATCTAGCTATAATACCCAACTTGGTGCGTTACCCGAACTCAATTTCTCCCAACCTCGTGAATTACCTGAATGGGGAGACATTTTTTCTGAGTTTTGCATTTTTGTACGCCCTGGCTCTCCTGAAGAAGAACAAATGTTTCTTTCACGAGTTGAGAATTTTTTAGAAGTTCATTGTCAAAATGCTGTTGCTGCAAAACCCGTTTCATCGTTATCAGCAAGTAAACTGCTTGAAGGGCAATTAAATTACTGTACTAAACAACAGCAAAACGATAAAACTCGTCGCGTTTTAGAAAAAGCTTTTGGTTCCGAGTGGGCTGAACATTATATGACAACTGTTTTATTTGATATGCCTTCTTAAATAATTTATGATAATTCCCCAAACCTGGTTTTTTTGAAGAAGCCGGGTTTTTTAGTACCATAATTTTTGATAATTTAACTTTAACTATATATAGTCATTTACATGAATTTTTATGTATGGGAGCCGGAGGTGCTGCCATTGTAGCGTGCGGTTAACAATCAACTAACAATCAAGTCCTGTTAACCTCTCTTTATAGTATTACCCATCTGTAGATTCTGTTACGTTTTAAAATAACTTGTCAATGTAGAATTTATTTAGATTAAGTTAAATATAGTTATAGAAGATTAATAAATTAGGTGTACGAAGTATAACGGATAAATTATCCACTATTACTTGGTTTTCTAATTTAAATAAAATCTGTTTTTTAGGGAAATCTAACTATTTCTAAATAATTCTTTATTGTATCAATTCTTGATAGGTTAAAGGTATCTTAAGATTGAACATTTTATTCGTTAACTTTTTGGTCACAAACAAATTTATTATTGCCGATTAAAATTACCTATATTTTTTGAAATAAGCTGCTTATTAACGTTGAATTAACTTGATTCCGAAAGATTTTTAGTAATCCTGCTTGGTAAAAATAACTTAGATAAACATTAATATTTTTATTAAAATATCAATTATATAAATAGTATTACCGAGTCTCTATAATTCATACAAAAATGGTCATTAAAAACATAAAAAAGCTTAGAAAGATATCAATATAATATTGAATTACTTGGCAATTTTAGCTATAAACTAGCTAGGATAATTTAATCGTCATGCAAATTATCAATTCTGAAGGTTACTAAGCTTTAAATAAACAGCAACTATACAGCAAATGCAAATTATTTAAAAAAAACTTTTGTTTGTAAAGCCTTTTTTTTTACCTTATTTTTAACAAACCATTTATTATTTTGAGCCACTATGACGGCTTGAGATGAAATTATTAATTATTTCCACTCAGCATAATTAAAAGCATGGAGTAAAATACGATGTCAAGGGTTAGTGAAAAACCAGTGCCGAAGGAGCAGCCACTTGGCAAATCAAGATTGTGGTGGGGTATCGCAGTAGCAATACCGTTAGCAATTACTGCTGGGGTACTAACTAAAGCAAGAATAGAACAATTTCAAAGCTCCAATACACCAGTACCAGTTGTACCGGCAGTAAGTAGCGTGAATGCAGTCGGACGTTTGCAACCTAAAGGAGAAGTAATTAAACTTTCTGCACCAACGGGGATACAAGGTACATCAAGAGTAGATCAAATGTTGGTCAAGGAAGGACAAAAAGTTAGAAAAGGTCAAGTTATTGCGATTTTAGATGGCTTTGCAAGTAGTCAAGCTGCGGTAGAACAAGCAAAAGCCAATATTCAACAAAACCGTGCGAATTTGGCTGGTGTCAAAGTCGGTTCGCCGCGAGAAATTCAGGCTCAAAGGGCGATAGTTGCTCGCCTTGAAGCAGAGTTAAATGGCGAACAAAAGGCTAGTAGTGCAACAATTGCTCGTTTGCAAGCACAGTTACGTGGAGAAACTATTTCTCAACAAGCAACAATAAATCGTTTAGCTGTGGAACTTGAAGGGCAGCAAGATTCTTTGAGAGCAACGGTGGCAAGGGTTCAAGCAGAAGCTAGGAATGCTCAAATTGATGCAGAGCGTTACGAACAATTGTACAGACAAGGTGCGATTTCTCAGCAAGAACGCGATCGCAGAAGATTGGGCGCACAAACTGCAACTCAGCAATTAATAGAAAGTCAAGCTAGCCGCAGACAAATAATTGCCAGCCTGCGTCAGCAACTTGCTCAAGCTCAAGCCGATAGAGGAAAAACCATCGACATTCTGCGACAACAGCTTATAGAAGCAAAAGCCAATCAAGACAAAGCCATAGCAACTTTACAAAGACAGATAGACGAACAAAAAGCGAATTTAAATAGACTTGAAGAAATTCGTCCTAGCAATACTCGGATTGCACAAGCTCAGGTGAATAATGCGATCGCACAACTGAAAAAAGCCGAAGCGGATATGAAATTGAGTTATATCATCTCACCCATAGCAGGAGAAGTTTTAGAAATACATACCCAAGCCGGAGAAACCATGAGCGCTGAAGGTATCGCTGAAATTGGACGTACCGACGAAATGATTGTTGTAGCTGAAGTTCCCGAAGCGAGTATTGGTAGAGTGCGTCTTGGACAGTTGGCTTCCATAGTTAGTGACAATGGAGCATTTAGCGGCAGACTACAAGGAACCGTGTCTGAAATTGGTAGAAAAATAGGCACGAAAAATGTCCTAAATACCGATCCTGCGGCAGATGTAGATGCCAGAGTCGTAGAAGTCAAGATTGCTCTATCCGAACAAGACGCACAGAGAGTCGCAGGGTTAACCAACGCCAAGGTGATTGCTACGATTCAGAATTGAAAAGTGATGAGGGGATGGGGTGACAAGGGGATTTTATTAGAGGGGGTAGAGGGGGGAGATGGGGTAGATAATTTAGAAATAACTCCTAACTCCCAATTCCTAATTCCTAACTCCGAATTCCTAACTCCGAATTCCTAACTCCTAACTCCGAATTCCTAACTGCTCACTGCTCACTGCTCACTGCTCACTGCTAACTGCTCACTGCTCACTGCTCACTGCTCACTGCTAACTGTTTATAAATATGGGTAAATTACCTCTAGCATGGTTACAACTTAAGCGCGAAGCTTCCCGTTTAGCGGTTGCATTAGCAGGAATTGCTTTTGCTGATATTCTAATGTTTATGCAGCTTGGTTTTCGCGATTCTCTGTATTATAGTAACGTTCGTTTTCATCATAGTTTGCAAGGGGAAATCGTTTTAATTAATCGTCAGACAAGTGCTTTACTGTCGATGAAAAAGTTTTCTCAAAACCGTCTTTACCAAGCTTTAGATTTGGAGTCTGTAGAGTCAGTAAATCCGATTTATGTGGACTATACGAGTTGGAAAAATCCACAAACAGGTATTCCTCGAAATCTTTTGGTTATAGGAATTAATCCAGAAAAGAATGTATTGAATCTTCCCGGTCTTCAAGAAAATTTAGATAAAATACAATTACCAAATGTAGTGTTATATGACCGTTCTTCCCGACAAGAATATGGTCCAATTGCAACTGAATTTGAACAAGGTAATACTGTTACGGCAGAAGTGAGAAGTAAGTCAGTTAAGGTAGGAGGATTATTTACTCTAGGTGCTTCCTTTGGAGCAGATGGTAATTTAATTACTAGTGATGTTAATTTTCTGAGAATTTTTGTAAATCGTCAGCCCGGATTGATTGATATTGGTTTAATAAAATTAAAACCTGGTGCAGATCCAAATCTTGTTGCTCAACAGTTAAGAAGTTATTTAGATGAAGATGTTAAAGTTTTTACAAAACAAGAATATATTGATTTTGAAAGAAACTTTTGGGCAAGTAGTACGGCTATTGGCTTTATTTTCACTTTAGGAACAATTATGGGTTTTATTGTCGGAACCGTGATTGTTTATCAAATACTTTATACCGAAGTTTCAGACCATTTAGTTGAATATGCTACTCTCAAAGCAATTGGCTATTCGCATAATTACTTTTTAGTCGTAATACTTCAAGAAGCTCTTATTTTAGCAGTTTTAGGATATTTACCTGGATTTGCTTTTGCTTTATTTCTATACAAACAGGCAAGAACGGCTACTCTTTTACCAGTTTTTATGAGCAGTAGCCGAGCAATTTCGGTACTATTTTTAACTATTTTTATGTGTTTTATTTCAGGAACAATTGCCGTGAAAAAATTACGTTCAGCCGACCCAGCAGACATTTTTTAATCAGTTACCAGTTACCAGCGACCAGTGACCAGTTAACTCTTAATTACTAATTACCAATTACTAACAACCAGTAGATTTATGATGAGAAAAGAACCTGTGATCTCTATTCAATATCTTAATCACTATTATGGTAAGAGTACGCTGAAGAAACAGATTTTGTATGATATTAATCTGGATATTTATCCGGGTGAAATTGTGATTATGACTGGTCCTTCTGGATCGGGTAAAACAACTTTACTTAGTCTTATCGGTGGCTTACGTTCGGTACAAGAAGGAAGTCTTAAGTTTTTGGGAGAAGAACTTTATCGGGCTAGTCCGAAAAAACTGGTGAGTATTCGACGTAATATTGGTTATATTTTTCAAGCTCATAATTTGCTAGAGTTTTTAACCGCTAGACAAAACGTACAAATCGCAGCAGAATTGACTCAATCAATTTCTCAAAAAGAAGCTATTGCTAAATCCCTAAATATTTTGAAAGCAGTGGGTTTGGCAAACCGAGTAGATTACTTTCCTGACAACCTTTCTGGTGGTCAAAAACAAAGAGTAGCTATTGCTCGTGCTTTGGTTAACGATCCACCATTAGTATTAGCAGATGAACCTACAGCCGCTTTGGATAAACAGTCTGGAAGAGATGTTGTAGAAATAATGCAGCACCTTGCGAAAGAACAAGGAACTTCTATTTTGTTAGTGACTCATGATAGTCGTATTTTAGATATTGCAGACCGGATTGTAAATATGGAAGATGGTATTTTAGCTAGCGAACAGTTAACATTCAATAGCTAAATGAATTTTAGATTTTAAGTACACTGCCTTGCGGAGGAACACTACCGTTGTAGCAAGTGTACGGGATTTGAGATTTTGGATTGAAAAAATTAATGTTCTAAATTTGTGCCTCTAAATTGATGCTAATAGTTAATCTAAAATCGTAAATCCAAAATCTAAATTTAAGTGACAGTATTTTATATGTCAAATGGTAGGCAAATAAGGAACCTTACCTATAGAAACTGTTAACTGCTAACTGTTTACGGTTTATCTTCGAGAGCCAGTCTTGTTGTTTTTTGGCGTGTCATTCATTATGCCGCTATTGGCTTGGCGACTGGTACGGAAAGTTACATTAACACCTTCGTTGGATTGTTCTAATACTAATAAAGGTGTGGGTTTGGCTTTTTGATCCCAATGCATAAAGGCAACTCTACCTTGTATTGTCGGTTGCCAATTATCATGGTCTTCTGCGGGACTTAGGTAAGTTTCAACGCAGTCAATTAATTGGCTAATAGTGGCTGAAGTTGCTTGTGTAGGCAATTTCATTAATCTTATTTGAATGCGAAATAGTACTCGCTTACCGTTATTTGTTGCAAGCCCGGTTTCATATTCGACATCAAAAGTTTCATCTACTTGTCTTCCGCCGCTACTAGCGATTCCTACAGATCCTTGTTGGGCATGGTTTGGACGGAGTGCTTGAGTAATTTTATCTTTTATTTTTATTTTGGTCTGATTGACTATGGCGAAGTGGAATACTTCTTCTGCCATCCGCATTCGCAAATAATCGAGATTGAATTCCCGTGAGTTAATCAAATCGGGGTTTGTTTCCATTTTGCGAATCGTTTGGAGAGATAGCTTCAGCTTTTTCTCTAACTCTCGCGTGCGGAATTTCTCAAACCGAAGTTTCTTTTCTAGCTGACTCATTTGGATTTTACCGTAGATTATCAAGCCAATTACCATCACGGTAAGTATTCCAGATACCATTATCGGTAGTGGAGGTAACTGAGTATCGGTAGCTGCGGATACCTCTTGAGATGTCTTTGTATTTTTTGCTGCGGGAGATTGAGCAACAAATATTGAAGTTGGCATAATGGACACAATAAAAATTGGACTCCTGATTGTTAGGATGCCCAAATTTGCAACTCCGTTTTGCGATATTATTATATTTTCTTTGCAAAATTTATTTTTTTTAATTTAATAAACCTAAAATCTCCCGGTTTTATAGTACATATGAATTATTTATGTCAGGGAACAGGGAATAGAGAGTAGAAAAAAGATTTTTGATTTTTCATTCAATAGGAGACAATCAGCCACAGAGAATAATAAAAGTTCGTAGTAAGGGCATTGGTTCCCTTCGATGCAAGGTAACAAATCCTCGGATAAGAGAGTTAAAACTCTTACTACGAACCTTTATTACCCATCAAAATTAATGTGGTGGAGTACTAAACTTTACTTATTTCCATCATTTTCCGTTCCCTATTCTCTACCCCCTGCTTCTAAATGTCCTTATCGCTTCCTCAACAAAACCATAACAACTGCTTTAGCAAAATTCGGCTTGTGGCTACGGATATGGATGGTACTTTAACCACAAATGGTAAGTTTACTAATGGATTGCTGCAAGCTTTGCAAGATTTAGCCGCAGCGAAGATTAAAGTGATAATTGTTACCGGACGTTCTGCTGGCTGGGTTAGCGGTTTGGCGTATTATTTGCCAGTAGTAGGTGCGATCGCTGAAAATGGTGGTTTGTTCTATCCCTATAGAAGTGAGCAAGCGGTTGCTATTACACCGATATCAGATTTAAATAAACATAGAAAAGATTTAGCGGCTGTTTTTCAACAATTACAGCTTGATTTTCCTCAAATTCAAGAATCATCCGATAATCGTTTTCGCATCACCGATTGGACTTTTGATGTGGCTGGTTTAAGTAACGCTTCACTGCAAACCCTTTCACATCAATGTCAGGAGTTGGGTTGGGGATTCACTTACAGCAATGTTCAGTGCCATATCAAACCTTTAACACAGGATAAGGCTGTAGGGTTATCGCAAGTGCTACGAGAATATTTTCCCGAATACGCCTCTGATGAAGTTGTTACGGTTGGTGATAGCCCTAATGATGAAAGTTTGTTCGACAATAATTATTTTGGTGTATCTGTAGGTGTTGCTAACGTGCTGGAATATGTCGATAAATTAGAGCATAAACCCGCTTATGTCACCCAGAATCGTGAAGGTGAAGGTTTTTGCGAACTATCTGATTATCTTTTGAAAGCTAGGAGCAATCTATCTTAGATAATTTATACATAGTCTTTTATCTAAAGATTTATCGGGTTTATCTGTAAAAATACCCTATCTCAAAGCTTTCAGTAAATAATTTAACTGAACGCGATAAAGTAAAATTAAGTGTAGATGTTCTAAATAAAACTTGTCATAACATAAAAGTCAGTGTAATTTTTATTCAGTAGCAGCACAATACAAAAACTTACCTTGAGCTTCCTCTCACGGCTTGTTAAATAAATTCTGCCGCAATTAATAATTTGATAAAAACTGTTTTTTTATGCAAAACTCTGATTCAGCTGTTAATGATGATTATGTAGCTAAAACGCCGAATGACAACCTAAAAGATGCTTTAACACTATTTCACAGCCGACACAATGACGAAATTAGACATACTTTGGAAAAATTGCAGGAGTTGCTTGCACTTTCCAAAGCTGAAAATGAAAATTTGAACCAACAATTGCAAGTAATTCGCGATCGCAACACTCGTTACGCTCAGTCACGCAAATTGCTTGAAGATAGGTTAAGTAGTTCTGAAGCTAGGTTGCGCGGTGTTTTTGAAGCGATAAAGGACATCATGTTGGTGGTAAGTATCCAAGACAATAATTTGTCTAACGTGGAAATTCTACCGACTTGTGTAAGTGATTCGGATACTACTACTAACAAGTTGGTTAATAAAACTGCGGAACTTTTTTTTCAGGAGCAAACAGCTAAAATCTGGTTAAATCAAGTTCATCAAGCTTTGGATATAGATAAAACTCTGCATTTTGATTACCTTTTAGAAGAGGAAGCACGTCAAGTTTGGTTTAGCGCTAGCATTTCTTCAATTTCCGATCGAAGCGTGTTGTGGGTAGCGCGAGATATTACTCATCGCAAAATAGCAGAGGAAGCTTTAAGGGAAAGTGAAGCGCAGTTTCGTGCTATTTACGAACAAGCTGCTGTAGGAATTTATCAAGTTTCTCTCTACGGTGAGTTTGTGCAAGTTAATCCCCGCTTTTGTGAAATAGTAGGTTATGAAGAATCTTTTTTAAAGCAGCTAAGTTGGCAAGATATTACTCATCAAGATGATATTGAAGCCGAACTTATGCAGGTGAGAAAGTTATTTACGAACGAAATTTCTAACTACTCTTTACAAAAACGGTTTATCCGTAAGTGGAATAAATCCAATCAAGAGCAATGGGTTAATGTTAGTGTCTCATTGGTACGCAACGAAGCAGGAATGCCCGATTATTTTCTGGGCGTAGTCGAAGATATTTCACAGCGCAAATCGGCGGAAGATGCTTTACGCGAGAATGAAGAACGTTTTTGTGCTATTTTCGAGCAAGCTTGCGTAGGAATTTATCAGATAAGCCTATCTGGAGAATTTATCCAACTTAACCCGCATTTTTGCAAAATTATCGGCTATAGCGAGTTGGAATTGTTGGATTTAAGCTGGCAAGATATTACACACTTGGATGATTTAGACTCTTCCATCGAGTTTATGTCTAATATTCTGAATGGTAAAAGCACAGTTAACTCAATACAAAAGCAACTGATTCATAAGAATGGAAACTTAATAAAAGTAAAAGTTAGCATTTCAGTAGTTGGCGATCGCTTTGGTACTCCCCAGTATTTTCTGTGCATAGTTGAAAAGTTAGGAGTTAGAAATTAGGAGTATTGAGTTAGGAATTATTTTAGATTTTAGATTTTAGATTTGAACAACGGATACGTTTGGTTTGTTTTGAATTGAATTTTAAAAGTTAAGAGTATTGAGTATTGAGTATTGAGTTAGGAATGAATTTTTTTATGTCTACCCCCTCTACCCCCCTCTCTGTTTTCCCATGCCCAATCCCCAACTAATAACTAACAGCATCAATCTTAGGAGTATAGCGCCACAATTGATACAGGCGAGTTGCGGGCATTGTTAAGTACAGCATATCCCCACCACTCAAACTGGTTTCGAGTAATTCCCAGCCGTGGATGGTTTGAGAATTAGTTTCTACATATAAAGGTACAAAATCGGCAGACATCGCTGCTTCTTTGACTTTTTGACCGCAAAATGGATGTGAGGGTGTAATTATTGTTGCAAAGGCTACCCATAAACTATCTGCGGTGATGCCGTTACCGAGAATTCTACCACCCAAGGCTGCGGCAGCAAAGGCAGGTGCGGCAAGCTCTGCGGGACTTAATACTGCTTCAAAATCAAATACTTCCTGCGCCATTCGGGCAAAGTCAGGATCTGCATAATTTACTACCACCGGAATCGTAGGTGATAATCCCTTGGCTTTAAGCGCAATTTCGATATTAGTGGCATCGTTGCCAGTAACGGCAATTAAGGAAGCGGCAGTTGTAACGTTGCAAGCTTTGAGAGTCTCTGGGAAACTGGCATCAGCATGAATTGTGGGAATACCTAAACTGCGAGCGGTATTAACAAATTTACCGTTGCTGTTTGGTTCAACAACTACAACTTCTTGTCCGCTGTTATGAAGTTGTTGGACAATTTTTATGCCAATACCGCCCAATCCACAGACGATGTAGTGATTGCGCCTTGGTATTCTGGCTGCATCCCAAAACTGTTTGAAACGGGTTCCCAGTACAAAATCGTTGAGCAAAGCATACCAAATACCAAATATTGCCGCTCCAACTAACATCATGATCACGGTGAATATTTTAATGCTGTCAGGAGCTTGCTCTACTACTTTTTCGTTACCACCTGCCCCTGTAATCATACCTACAGAAAAATACAGGGCATCGACAACAGACATATTTAGTTCGGCAGATACATAAGTAAGCGTTGCCACCGAGATAATTATCATCAGCAACATTGCTCCTACCAATACCGATTGAGCGTGATGTCTAAATTGCCGTAAATTTGTGACTACTTTGAGCAGCTTTGCGATCAGCGATTTGCGACTTGTACGGACTTGGGGTTGCGTACCTACAATCAGGCGATCGCCTTTTTGCAGTTCGTGTCCGGAGGTAACAGCGGATACTAAATCTAAATCACCTTCTACTGGTAAATAATAAATCAGCATCCGCGAACGATCTTCCCATAATTCATTGATTTTGCGACCGTTCCAGGGATGATATTGATGAATATACTCTTCGTGTATGGGCCAAGTTTGTTTAAATAATTTGATCTGTCCGATCGCTTTGTTTCCCAATGCAGCAAAACTAAACACTGGTGCAGCCAAACCCGCAACACTCATACTTAAATGATCTGGCAAAGTATAATCCAAACGTTCGCCCAAACTAGTGTTAAAAAAGCGATTGATTATGCGAATCCGGGGATTAAGCACCCGCGCTTGCATCACAATCCACAAATTTAATGCATCATCTCCTCCAGCTATAACTAAAGTATTAGCTTGCTGGATTCCTGCTGCTTTGAGGGTACTAGCCGCGTGTAAATCCCCAACAATCACATCTCCAGCCCTTTCGCCAGAAATCGCTTGATGGTGAATCCCAACAACTAACGCTCCCTGCTGTCTGAGCAAACGAAATATTTTATATCCGGTGCGTCCTAAACTACAAACAATTATTCTAGGTTTCATATAAAAGCAGCATAATTAGTACGAAAAGCTGCCGTCTTCATAGCATTTATCCACATTCTTGATCGCCTACACCCATAAGAACTGTAGCCGAACGAACGATATTAAAAAAAGGTTAAAGGTTAAAGGTATTGAGTATTGAGTATTGAGTATTGAGTTATAAGTTATAAATATTATTTCTCCCCCTTGTCCCCTTGTCTCCCCATCTCCCCAAAGGTTACTGAGCTTGTCGAAGTACTCCCCCTCTCCCCATCTCCCCCGAACCCCCTCTCCCCCATCTCTAACCAGCGCGATAAGCGGGGAAGAAGCTTGACTCAAACAATTTCTCAACTTTAGTATTCAAAAATTCTGCTCGCAGATGAGTTAGGTAATTATATTTTTCGGCATCTGGAATCAATCGCAGTGCAAACCAATCGTGTCTTTGTTTGGAAAATCCGGCTTTGAAGTGATATAAACTGTCTTTTGCTCCTCCTACACCGCTTCCTATATGCATTAATTCGTTACCGCGCTGCTTTGCCCAGTATCGAACGTAATCTAATAAATAATTGAATGGAGATTGGTGTAAAAATTTATTTTTAGTTCCGCCTAAGTGAGCTTGAACTATTCCACCGCATTCAAAAAATATACAGGCTGCGGCAATTTCTGACTCTAATTCTACTAAGCACAAATGAATATTGCCGTCTAAGTTTTGTAAATTTAAAAAATACTCTTGGCTAAAATAATAAGATTGTTTTGCTGCTACGCGATTCATGGTTTCCTCGTAAATCGCTTGAAAGTGTTCGACGTATTCAACTAAATTTACCATCCTGGCAGTAAATCCAAGTCGTTTACACTTATTGATCGTGCTTTGATGCCCTTTTCTAGTATTTGCCCAAATCTGTGATTCTGAAAGTTTTAAATCGATGGAAATTGTTTCACCAATTTTATTCACCGTTTCTGGCGATATTTGACTGAATTTGTGACTTAAAATAGGATGCAGTTGAAAGAATGCCGAACATATACCCTTAACTTTTAAATAGTAATTTAATTCCTTAATCGCAAAATCTACAAAACCAGATGTATTTGCAGCCGCTTCACTTAGTAAAACACCAGGATAACCATATAGTGATGTCGCATCTGAAAATTGCGCTTGTGCTAGTATGTCATTGCACGAACGGATTAAAAAGGGTAAGAAAAATATTTTTTCACCATCAACGATCGTAAAAGCTTGGCTTACCGATGCCGTTCTTTTGGCTTCCAAACGTGCATATTCTGGCAAATGGTAAACATCGTACCTCAGTTTACGTAATGTTTGCAGCCATAAGGGGTTCTGACAATCAATTACTTTAATATTCATGAGCGAGCAGTTTTTGCTGACGCTTTTTTATCCGCCACTTATATTTATTGACTTTATTAATAATGCTTCTCTTAATAAACTTAAAAATTGCTATACAGCCGATCGCTGGATTACCAAGTAAAGTTTGGATTAACTTGTTAATATCTTGTTTTTGTCGAGCTAAAGTTCCTTCTTGTTGATAAATCGATAAACAAGTAAGATAACGATAAATTTCTTCCGATTTGATTATGTGGTTGTATTCAAATTCCAAATACTCATTTAAAAGCTCGTAAAACTTAATTGCCTCTTTTAGCTGCTGTATCTTTTTCATGCTGCTAAATAAACCGTTTTGATGCACCCGATAAACTCCCATCGACTTGTTGATGTAGCCGATTTTGCCATGTCTTGCATTCAAAACGTGAAGTACCCAATCTCCACAAACGGTATCGTAGTACCAGTCTGGAAATTCACTAAATAAACCTCTTCTGTACAAAGTTGAACAGGTTGGTATAAAGTTACTTTTTAAAATGTTTTCTAGTTCAGAAAATTGACTTGGCTGATAATCGTTATATCTCCGAGGTAGCCCAGCATTATCCTCAAAAATTGTCGTTACATCATGAAAACAGATTGCACATTCAGGATGGTTATCTAAATAATCTACCTGTTGCTGTAGCTTGTTTGGAGTTGTCCAATAATCATCGCCATCTAGAATCGCAATATACTTACCTAAGCTTGCTTGAAGTGTTTGTACAAAAATCTTTTGCCCGTAGCAGCCCAAGTTTTCTTCGGGTAATATCAAGCGAATTTTATCTGGATACTGTTTTTGGTAGTCAATAACAATAGAGCGCGTCCGATCGCTAGAAAAATCTTCACCTATGATAATTTCATAACTAAAGTCCACTTCTTGCATCAGTACACTTTCTATCGCTTGGGCAATAAATTTTTCATGATTAAAAGTGACAAGAGATACACTAACTTTTAAGCGATCGTTTGTGAATTGCGAATCAACAGGCACAGACATTTTGGTAGAGCGTTTCATTAATTAAATTTCCCCCTGAAGTTGCAAGCTTTAAAATCTGACAAATTTTGCTAATTTCTCTTCTTCCTATTGCGGTACCCGTAGGAAGTGCTAGCACTCGTGCTGCTAAATGTCTGGTATTTGTTAACATCAAACCCATATCGGCAATACGAGAGCGATAGGGTTCCATGTTATGACAACCTGGATAAAAGTAGCGCTTTGCGAGTATGTTTTCTGCCCACAAAATTTTGTAAACTTTGTCGCGGGTAATTCCAGTTACTAACTCGTCAATTTCTACAATAATGTATTGATAATTACATCTTTCTAAGTTGTCGTAAGTTATTAAATTTACACCTGGAATATTGGATAATTCTTGTTGGTAATATTTGTAATTTTTACGATTAATACGAATAAAATCATCTATACTTTCTAATGATGTCAACCCCATAGCGGCAGAGACTTCATTCATTTTGCCGTTAATTCCTAGATACTCAACGCGATCGTAATCGCCATCGCGATCGTAACCACTAAATCCAAAATTCTTCATTTTGCGAATTTTGTTTGCTAATTCCGAATCGTTTGTAACAATTGCACCTCCTTCAAAACTGTTACAAAATTTTGTTGCATGAAAACTAAATACTTCTGCGTTGCCAAAACTACCTATCATCTGCCCTTTATAAGAGCATCCCAAAGCGTGTGCAGCATCAAATAAAAGCTTTAAGTTGTAGCGCCGAGCAATTTCTTCAAGTGCTTCTACATTACATCCTCTTCCCCATAGATGTACTCCCATTATTCCAGTAGTTTTATCTGTTATTAACTGCTCTATTTTTTGTGGATCTATGTTATGAGTATCGGAGTCAACATCGCAAAAAATCGGCTCAATTCCTTGCCATTGCAAAGCATGAGCGGTAGCAACAAAAGTAAATGAAGGAATGATGACTTCACCTTTAAGTTCGCAAGCTTTAATGGCAATTTGTAAACCCATAGTCGCATTACAGGTAGCAATGCAGTGTTTTACTCCTACTAAGGAAGCTATCTTTTGCTCAAATTCTTGTACTAAAAGTCCGTTATTTGTCAGCCATTTTCTATCTAAAACATCGTTAATGCGTTGGAATAAAATCTCTCTAGAACCAATATTGGGACGATTTACGTGCAACTTTTCTTGAAAGGTAGGTAAACCGCCACAAATAGCAAGATCGTTTAAATGTTTTTTCATATTATGCCTTTAATACAAGCCCAAATTCAGACATACCTTAAAGTCTTCGTTTGTGGGAATATAAAATGTTTTCAAGCTTCCCTTAAGCTTTTCAGGATATGTTTTGAGTTGGCAATCAAAATAAGGCGTTTAAAGACAAATTAGGTTGTAAAATTTTTAACCCATATTAGAGTAATACTCATACCTAATTCATTTATATTTCCGCTAAATATGTTGACGACCATAACGTTAAATTATTCTTAAACAATTGATAATCGAGCATAAATTAAGCGGCAATTAGATATTGAAAATTCGTTTTATGACTTTCAAATTTTTAATGCCGATGACAAAAATAATGACAAATAAGTCACTTCACTAAACAATACTAGCCGATATCAAAACTTTGATTTAATAGAACACTTGGCGAGAAATCAAAGCTGTATGTACTTAATACATTCCAAGAACTTAGCTTCTTCCTATTAGTCCCTTTTATTTGTATGAAGTAAATAGTTAATCATAAAAACTTCAGATTAGCTACCCTTTCATTCAAAGACGTTCGAGAAGCTATTAACAATTTTTATAAGTCTTAGAATATTCACTGGTAGGTGCAATTTTATGATTTATATTCCTTAGTATAAATAGAATCACATGAATTTTACGTAGCAAATATTAAGTTATGTTAAAGATATAAAATGATTATAACAAATAACCGTGAAGAGGAGCATCTCTCCTGCTGCAACTTCAGAGGTGAAAAGGCTTCCAAAGAGGGTTGTAATGTTGGGTGTAACCCCTCACGGTGATAAGACTATTTTAGTGTTAATAAATGATGATCTATTAAGTTCACTATGTAAACTATGTCTTCGGGCTTAGCAACTAGCAGGAAGATAAAATCTGATTCAAGGATATATAATTATCATCCACATGGTTGCTGCTAACGCGATCGCTGCTAAATGTTGCCAAAACAAACAGCGTAAAGGTTGACGAGCAATTTTCTGTGTTAACAATACCGTTAATAAAGTTGAAAAAATCAAAGTAGTACCCTGCAAAAAAGCGATGACTGCGGGGTGAGCTACTAATATTGGTAAAGATGCACCATTCAAACCAAATGTAGCGAAAGACACTGGTAATATCCGTCCTGCTTCGTTCAAAGCTAAACGTAAGTAATGGGCTAAACTACCACCTAATACTAATGGTAAATAACCATAAGCAAGTTCTACAAAAGGTTTGGGTTTGACTATATTTTTGCGTTGATTTCCAGTCTTTTTTAAATAGCAATTTAAACGATAAAATAATTGCATCAAAGCATAAGCAGCGAAGGGAATTGTAACGGGGATAATTAAAGCAAGTATTGATAATCCTGAATGCTGCCAAAAATCAGTTAAATCGAACTGTAGTTGCATCATTTTTTGGATTTCAGGTAAGCGATGAAGATACACTCCTCCTAAAAGTAAAAATAACAGCGCGACTTCATAACTATGCGGTACGTGAGTTGTCCAAAGTTCGATACCGGGAGGACGTAAATTAAACTCAACCGAGCGATGGGGACAGGCTTTGAGACAAGTCATGCACAGCACGCAATCTCGGTTATCTTGCAACTGTGCGGGATGAGAATACAAAGGACATCCATTTGTTTCCATTCCTTCGCCTTTTTGCGGACCACCTTTGTAACATTGATAAGTTGTACAAGTTGCAGAACAAATACCTTGCTGCGCTCTTAATTCCGTCATCGACAATTTAGCAAATAAGCCATTCATGCCGCCAATAGGACACATATACCGACACCAAAAGCGCCTTTCAAATATCGCAGAGCAAATCATTGCTCCGGCGGTAATTAATAGTAGCAAACAAGCGCTCAAATAAGCAGTATTTTCTAAATGCCAGAGTTCTTCCCAAAGAAAAATTAGAGCAAACATGGCGAATAAAAACCATCCACCCCATTTTTCAGCTTCGTGTCGGGGCCAAGTTTGAAGTTGTCGAGGAAACAGCCACAACGATAATTTCTGCGTAACTTCACCGTAAATCATAAACGGACAGAAGGCGCACCAAATCCGACCTAAAAATGGGAAGAGAAATAGGAAAAAGGGCCACCACCAAGCCCAAAATAGATTTAAGCCGAAATTTTGCGATCGCGTTTGCGGACCGAAAAATAAAATACCAATAAGAACGGCAAATGCTGGTAAAGTAAAACCATAATTGATCCAGTCTGGATACCACGAACTGCGAAGAAACTTTCTTAATTCTGGATAGCCATTTAATAAATTGAAGCGAAATCGTTTTTTCTTCGTATCCGCCGACCAAAAAATCTCTTCCGTTAACTCCCTGGCTTCATCAGCTTGGACTATAGCTCGTTCCACCAGGCTTTGCAATTCTTTCAAATTACCGGGAAAATCGTAAGACTGCAATCTACGTAAAGCTTCCGGCGTTACTTTCGGTTTGCGAATGCCTTCTTGGCGAGCATAAAGACTAATATAATATTCAACAATCGCTTTGATATCACCCTTCCGCACTCGCACGGGTGGAGCTTTGATGGTTTTATCAACAACTTTCTGAATTGATGGCTGAGTTTGTTCTGAAATAATTAGAATGCGAGCTTGACTATTATAAGGTTCGGGTTCGGGTTGTCCTTCGCGAGTCGTAGGTTTATAAGTACCAGTTTCGATAAACTCAGCTAACTTTGGTAATAATTCCGGTGGTGTTTCCTGGATATTATTCAGAATTAAAGTACCTTCACCCAACCATGCAATTAACCCCGGTTTACCCCCCACACGTCCAAATAAATCGGCACCGCTAGTCTGTAAAATACCGCAATCTACCTTAATAATTGGTTGTCGGCGAAAATCAGAACCAAAATGAATCAAAGCAGCGATATTATCTTTTTCTAAACCAGGTTCGCCAAATATCAATATAGAATCGCGAGTGTCAGCAGCTTCGCGAATTTGTTCTCGCAACTTGACAGCATAACGACTTGTCCCCACAACTCCCCGTTGCGCTTTGGTAACTAAATACGGGCGTAAAGCAAGAGAACGATCTTGTTCGTTAGTAAGTGCCGATGTTAGCTGTGCAACTTCTTGAGCTAATCCACGAGAAATAGCCGTTTGAATTTGAGGATATTCAGCAATTAATTCTTTAAACTTTGTCGCAGGTACTACCCAGAAACGGCATTCACTCAAAGTTGTAACAGAACATTTTGTTAACTCATCCAAAACCAACTCTTGTAGATTAATTACCGCTCCAGGAAGTAAACCACAATTGAAAGTAAGATTATTTTTATCTTTACTATTGCTTTCGAGTTTGCCTTCCAGAAGAATGTAAAGCGCTTCCGGTGGAGTTTCTTCTTCAAATAAACGCTCGTTTTCTGGAATAACTTTTTCTTCGATGATTTGTGCGATCGCGCTTATTGGTTCGCGATCGAGTATTCCTAAAGCAGTGCGCTCCTGGAGCCAGATTAGTTTTTCGGAAGTGTTCATATTCCCCTCGGTGCTGGGATTTTCAGCGGGTGGTTGGGCTGGATGAGAATTTAATGATAATCGTGTTAAAGATAATTACCTATAGAAAGCTCTTAGCATTAAAGCCGTTGGTGTAGTGTAATTTTGCAAAGAGAATTAATATTTATTACATCCTGCCGCATACACACAAATACCGCCGGGGGTTGCAAACCCCTGTCTAATAGCAAAAGTCGCTCTTTTGACGACTGGGTAAGAATTTCAGTCTACTTCAGTAGACTTGGGCTATGAGCCTGGGATTTGCAATCCCAGGTGGAATAAAGGTTTTCACTACTGGGGTGTACACCATTGCCTGATTTATCGAGAGGGAAACCGGAGGCAGGGTAAGGCTTTTTATTTAAGTTTATTTTAAGTAGCTCTCTAAATCCTCTTTAATTACCTTTTAAATGCTTTTCACTCCGGAATGCTGCATAAAAAAGTGTATATATCATCAGTGCAAACACTTAATTAGGGCAGGTTTTGCTACTAAACTATTCTGGTCGTAAGTATATTTTTATTTTTTAGGTTTCATTGCTAGCTAACAAAACAAAAATAAAGCTTTAGATAAAAGGATTAAGAGAATAAATTTATGTCAGAAAATCCTGAAAGACAACTTAATGAGATCAAGGGTAATTGTACGGAATTAGGTGTGATTCGGGGTGATAGTATGATTCCTACGTCAAGCTTTAGACACTTCTTTTCTCAGATGGAATCAGTTAATAAAGAAACCGTTCGAGGAGTTTTACTTTATACAGATGCGGATGATATTCTCAAAATGTATATTCAAACACATTTTCAAGAATTTCATAGATTGAGTGGTGATTGGTGTCAAGTTTTTGTTTTAGAAAAACCTGACAGTAAATGGAGAGCAGAAAACTTATCTTTTTTTGAAAAAATTCAATTAAGATTTACTAACCCAATTGATAAGGCTGAAGCATACGATATTGCGAGAGAGTTAAAAATTGATATTAATCAAATACCTTGCCTTGTTTTTTTTGGAGAAAAAATAAAGCAAAGATTAATAGTACCAATAAACAAAGAGGAATATCTAAACAATTTATCTAAATATTTTAGAGAACTTTTTGCAACAATAGAAAAAATTATAAATAAAGCAGAAATATCATCTGGTGTGTCTATTTTTGAGACGATTTCATATCATTTTGGTGATATTATAAATTACCTAGACAAAAATGCTCAAAAAATAGGTTATCAAAATCATTATTCATATCAAAAACAAACTATTATTACCCAAAACTTCCATAAAAAAGTCCAGAATCAAGGAAATATTGTAATGTCAGAAAATTATAAACAAATTAATAATAATTTAAAAGGCGCTCAATTCGCTGGTGGTTTAGTCAATGCTGATGCGGTAAATGCCGAACAAATCGGTGGAAATATCAATAATAATGAAGCTCAAAAGCAAAATCATCAAGAAACTGAGAATTCAGCAGTCAAAACAATCCTAATTCTGGCATCCAATCCTAAAAACACTTCACAATTACGATTGGATGAGGAAGTACGAGAAATTGATGCTGGATTACGACTAGCCAAAAAACGAGAACTATTCGACTTTAAACAACGCTGGGCTGTGCGTTCCCAGGAAGTTTACCAAGCACTACTAGACTTTAAACCCCAAATCGTGCATTTTAGCGGACACGGTTCCGGTGATGATGGTTTAGCCCTGGAAGATGAAGACGGAAATTTGAACTTAGTAAATACAGAAGCAATAGCTAAACTCTTCGAGTTATTTTCTGACACAATCGAATGTGTTGTTCTCAACGCTTGTTATTCAGAAGTTCAAGCAAGCGCGATCGCCAAACATATTCCTTATGTAATTGGTATGAATCAAGAGATTGGCGATAAAGCCGCAATTAAATTTGCAACGGGCTTTTACAATGCTCTTGGCGCTGGGGAATCTGTAGAATTTGCTTATAAACTCGGTTGTAATGTGATTCAACTAGATGGAATTCCAGAACATTTAACTCCCGCGCTTAAGAAGATACAAACAATCTAAAATCCAAAATATAATTAGGGCTTGCTGAATAAATATTTTTTGCAAAACTCGTCCCAGAAGTCGGGTTTTTTAGGTCAGTCTTGATTACACAAGATAATCTCGCTAAAAACCCGACTTCTCACCAGTTGACTAATTTTTTCTGGGAATAAGTCTTCAAAGCATTGATTTATCAATGCCTGATAATTATTCAGCAAGCCCTAATTATTCACAACTCCAATTCAAATCCAGGTAAAACATCTTCTCCAAAAAGTTTTATCGGAATTATCCCTACTTCTACTGGCTTATTTTGGCGATAAATTTCCACTTGCTTATCTTGAGGATTAATTAACCAACCCAAACGCACACCGTTTTCTAAATACTCCTGCATTTTATCTTGGAGAGGTTTTAAACGATCGCTTTCGGAACGAAGTTCAATTACAAAATCGGGTGTGAGCGGTGGAAATTTTTTACGTTGTTCTAAACTTAAAGCTTCCCAACTTTCCAACTTTACCCAAGCTGCATCGGGAGAACGTTTTGCACCATTTTGTAACTTAAATATAGTAGAAGAACTAAAAACTTTTCCGAGCTTGGTTTGACGATTCCAAATATTCAGATTGGTAATCAAATCAGCTTCTTGATTTCCGCTTTCCCCTCCCACTGGTGGCACAATAATTAGTTCTCCCGTAGCATTAAGTTCCAAACTTAAATCTCGATTTACCACGCAAAGTTGATAAAACTGCTCGTCGCTCAAATGAATAATTGGCTCTAAATTTAGCACGACTGTATTCATGGAAGTGCCCGTGAATGTTGGTTTAAATCGATTGTAACTGTGATGGGGAAGGAAGGAGAGAGGGGGAAGAGGGGGAAGAGGGGGAAGAGGGGGTAGAAAATTCCTAACTCCTAACTCCTAACTCCTAACTCCTCACTCCCAATCCAAAATCTAAAATCCAAAATTGTTCTAATCCGTCACCGCACCCAAACTACTCGAAGATACCAACTTGGCGTATTTTGCCAAAACACCTTTTGTATAGCGAGGTTGAGGTGGTTTCCATTTAGCGCGACGTTTGGCTATTTCTTCTTCGGGTACTTCAAGCTGCAACAACCGCGCACTGGCATCAATTGTTATATTATCTCCCTCTTTCACCAAAGCTATAGTTCCACCGACTGCGGCTTCTGGAGCTACGTGTCCGACTACGGTTCCGTAACTTCCCCCGGAAAAACGCCCATCGGTAATTAAACCTACCGAATCACCCAAACGCGCTCCAATTATGGCAGCGGTGGGGGCTAACATTTCCCGCATTCCCGGACCTCCTTTGGGTCCTTCGTAGCGAATCACAATCACGTCTCCGGCGACGATTTTACCCGAAAGTATGGCATCTAAGCAGGATTCTTCGGATTCAAATACCCTTGCCGGACCTGTGATTTTGGGGGTTTTTACGCCGCTAATTTTTGCAACCGCTCCCTCGGTAGCCAAGTTACCTTTGAGTATGGCTAAATGTCCCTGTTTATACATGGGATTATTCCACGGACGAATCACGTCTTGGTCTTTGGATGGTTCTTCGGGAATATCTGCTAAGACTTCGGCGATGATTTTGCCACTGATAGTCATGCAGTCGCCGTGCAGTAAGTCATGAGCAAGCAGCATTTTCATTACTTGAGGAATGCCGCCAGCCTTATGTAAATCTACTGCTACATATTTACCACTGGGTTTTAAATCGCACAGTACTGGCACGCGAGCGCGGATAGTTTCAAAATCATCAATAGTTAATTCCACACCCGCAGCATTAGCGATCGCCAAAAAGTGTAACACTGCATTTGTAGAGCCACCAATTGCCATCACTACGGAAATAGCGTTTTCTATAGATTTACGAGTAATAATTTGGTGGGGTAGAAGTTTGTGGCGTATTGCTTCCACCAAGACAGTCGCCGATTTTTCCGTACTATCAGCTTTTTCAGCGTCTTCCGCTGCCATTGTGGAGGAGTAAGGCAAGCTCATACCCAAAGCTTCAAAAGCAGAAGACATGGTGTTAGCAGTATACATTCCACCGCAGGAACCCGCACCGGGACAAGCATTACGTTCAACTGCTAAAAGTTCTTCTTCTTTGAGATTACCAGAACTGTATTCACCTACCGCTTCAAAAACACTAACAACCGTTAAATCTTCACCGTTATGATGTCCGGGTTTAATCGTACCACCGTAAACAAAAATTGCCGGTATATTCATTCTGGCGATCGCAATCATCGCTCCGGGCATATTTTTATCACAACCACCGATCGCAAGCACTCCATCCATACTTTGCCCGGTGCAAACGGTTTCAATTGAATCAGCAATCACTTCCCGCGATACCAGGGAATATTTCATTCCCTCAGTTCCCATAGAAATCCCATCGCTAATGGTAATTGTACCGAACATCTGCGGCATCGCTTCAGCATCGCGAACGCCTTTTTCGGCCCTTTCCGCTAATGTATTTATGCCCATATTGCAGGGAGTAATAGTACTAAAACTATTAGCAACACCCACAATTGGCTTATTAAAATCCTTATCCTCAAAACCAACCGCTCGCAACATCGCTCTATTTGGCGATCGCTGCACACCTTGCGTTACAACCCGGCTTCTCAAATTATCTGACATTTTGATTCCCCTCTGCGCTCTTTTTCTATCATCGCAAGCGCTGAATATCAGTAGATTATCTCAAAATATCAGAAACTATTAACTGGTAATAAGTATGTAGAAGAAACTTATCACTACCCCAACAACAAAAAAAATATTTCAAATTTCCGTATTATCCGTATTAATAGAAAATCATAAAACGTGAATGGGGAAAAGTTATATAAATGAGTAATAAATATATAGATAATTTTACTGAATTAAATGTATGCCAATTTACGAACCCGATCCAATTACTTTTGAAGGCGTGACTGGCGATCGCTATTGGTTTTACGAACATTATCCTTATACTGGGGTCACAGATATAGATGAACGATTAAGTGGGTTTCCGGTAGCCGTATTTTTGCCTAGCGATCGTCCCAGAGAGCATACACCTTTAGTAATTGGTTTACAGGGAATGTGCGCCCCTTACGGTTGGAATGCATTTATAGTACCAACCCTGACTCAAATGGGTATAGCTGTGGCTTTATTCGATACACCATTTGCCGGGGAACGCAGCTTAGTACGTACTTTTACAAGTATGGTAGATAAAGAAATTAAACCCTTACTCGATCGGGGAATTGCTTTTGATACAGCGATGCTGCTATCAATATTTCGCAGTACTGCTAATGACATTACTAGAGTTAGAGAATTTTGCAGTTATAAATACGGACTTTGGGATTCTAGAACGGCATTATTTGGGGTAAGTATGGGAGTATTATTTTCTGCCTATGCTTTTACCGCTGAAGGTATGGGGGAAAGACTATTAGGGACTATTGGTCATGCAGACCTAAATTCCTTTGCAAAAAGTTGGGGATATTCATTTTTACCAGATATTGCGGCTTCACCCTTGGGTACTATCGCAGAGTCGATTTTAAAACGCTTCCAACCCGATTTGCAGCCTATGGTAAAAATTTTGCAATTAGTTAAAAAGTTAAAAAATCAAGATGAATATGCAGTCGAATGCGATCCCATGAGCTACATAGAATCAGTCAAATTACCCCGTCGAGTTCGCTTTTTGATTGGTGCTAACGATCCACTTGTGAAAGTTAAACATACCCGTGCTTGCGCTCAAAAATTTCCCGATGGTGATGTTTACGTCGTTCCCGGTATGGGACACGGAACAACACAATGGGGACCTAATTTTGTCTCGCACGTGCGTTACTTTTTAGTTACACAGTTGGGAGATTGGCAAGCTTAAGAGAGGGACAAGGGGAGATGGGGGGATGGGGAGACAAGGGGATGGGGAGATGGGGAGACAAGGGGATGGGGAGATGGGGGGATGGGGAGACAAGGGGACAAGGAGATGGGGGATGGGGAGACAAGGGATATTAAAAAATTTTAAATTAATTGCTCCCTCCGCTCCCTCCGCTCCCTCAGATTTCTTCATCTCCTAACTGCTCACTGCTAACTGCTAACTGCTAACTGCTAACTGCTCACTGCTCACTGCTAACTGCTAACTGATTCCCACGCTGCTTGAAAAAAGTCTAATTCGCACGACATTGCATACCTATAAGCGGAAGTGACTGTTGCATTATGACTCCCATGATTATCAAGAAGATTTGCAAGTTGTTCCGTTAAAGGTTGAAAATCCGCACCGCTATAAGTACGAATCCAGTCTGCATATTGATGATTTGGAATCCCATCTCGCGCCAATTCCGTACCTAAAAAAGCATATAAAGCCATACAGGGAGACATAGCAGCAGCAATCAAGCCAATATCACCACCCCAAGCAGTTGCTAATAAAAAATCTGTGTAGCGACGAGTTGCATTTCCCGGTTGCTGTATCTGTAAATCCACATCCCACTCGATCGCATAACTTTGGTGTAGCTGCAATTCTTCCAACACCCCACCAGCTAAATTATGAAACGTGGTGAATACAGAAAAATCCGATGATTTAGCAGCAGCGATACTATAAGCGCGAGCAAAAGATTCCAAGAAAAAAGCATCTTGTCCTACATAATAAGCGAATTTCTGCCGCTCTAAACTACCATCCGCAATTCCCCGGACAAAAGGATGTTCCAAACAACTTTTTGCTAAATCGTCATTATCTTTCCACAATTTATCAGAAATCATAAATCAGTGAGCAGTGAACAGTGAGCAGTAACCAGTAACCAGTTAGCAGTAACCAGTAATCATTGAACAGTTATCAATTATCAATTATGGATTTTATATTTACAACTCCTAACTCATAACCCCTAACTCCTAACTACCCCCTCTTCCCCCTCTTCCCCCTCTCCCCCCTCTCCTTCTTACTCCTAAAACGGTAAAAACTGAAGCAAGACGGAACTGAGACTTCCAACGAAGTCCATTAAAGTAGGTTTGGCTGGACGTACTTTTCCTTCTTGGGGTGCTTTCATTTCTAGAATAAATGCTTGTGATATTTGTAATCCAGTAATGTCTTTCTGAGATTTGAATAGTTTTTCAGCAACTTGAGCGTCTTGGAAAGCGCCTTTGCCATCTAACATATGATAGCGAGCAATACCGCGAGCTAAGTAAGCTCCGGCATAATTGGGTTTAGCATCGATCGCGCGATCGAAGTATTCTGTTGCTTGCTCCAAATTTCCTTTTTCTGCGGAAGCTACACCCCAAGCATAAAATTGCTCTGGCTTAGCAATTTGCGAAGTTATACCAGTTGCTCCTTGTAAATTGGCGGTATTTACATCTATATCTGTTAACTGGGCATTGACAAGATAAGTATTTCTTAAATCGGCACCTACTAAATTCACACGGCTGATTTTTGCACCGCTTAAATTAGCGCCAAATAACCCGGCACCGCTTAAGTTAGCATCGCGCAAATCAGCACCGCTCAAGTTTGCACGACTGAGATTGGCACCGCTCAAATTAGCACCGCGTAAATCCGCTCCAGCTAAATCGGACATTACCAAACCCGCACCGCTCAAATCGCAATTTGCACATTGCTTCGTTGCTAACAACTGTCTAACGTGTGCGGAATTTGCTGCTTGGGCTGCGGTGGTAAAGCTGAAACTTGAAATAAGTACGATTGTAGCTATAATTTGGTTTTTCATTTTTAGTAGCCGGGTAGTAGTATATTTTCCTGACTACCCAGCTTAACCCACAAAAACTAATACCATCATTGTAGAATTTCTCAGTAAAAACTCTACTTATCCATATATGTCGCTGGTATTGTACATTAAACGTAAAAATCTTAACTATTCGAGTTATCAGCTAATCCCGGTTAGGGTGATATTCATTTTTTGTATTTTTGCGCCATAACCCACAAAGTTTCGTTTTGTATACTTCCTGGCGTAGTTTGACTTATAGAAAATAAACCTATTTGCGAACACAAATGAAGGGTGAATGTTAAACCAATCGCTACCAAAAGCCTCTCACACATGATATTCCCCTGAGCAAACTATAAACGTATCCGTATTTTTGCCTTAGTTATAACTCATCTTTTTTATAAAATAAGGGAAAACCGAATAAACATTAAGTGATTCAAGTCTTAAAATGAGGTGACTCTTGTCACGATAAAGGTTAATAAAGGTTAAAGGTCTGCATGTTAAAGGTTAAAGGTTAAAGGTTAAAGGTTTAATTATTCTTAACCCCCAACTCCTAACTCCGGTGGTTCCAACTCCCAACTTCCAACTTCATTACCAATGCATCCGCAAAAACAGCGCCGAGGTTTGGTTTTAACTCTTGCTGCGATACTCACCGGAGCGACTCTTTTAGCTGGTGTGGGTATTTATGTAACATTGAAAAGCGTTGAGACGGTTTCGTCATCAACATCGGATACATCAATCTCGCAGCCAGATTCACAAGCGCCAGTTGAAACAATTGCTCCGCCATCAGTAGAAAATTCTGCTCAATCAAACACAACCACAACAGAAATTAAACCAGCACCGAATTTTAAAAATAAACCTGGTAAAAACCTTGGTGGAGTGAATTGGCAAGGAAAGAATCTGCGGGGAATGAATCTCAGTAAAGTTAATTTAGGCGGTGCTAATTTAAAAAATGCCGATTTAAGTGGTGTCGATTTAAGCGGCGCTAACCTTAGTGGAGCCAATCTAAGCAGTGCTAATTTTAGAAATGCTAATTTAAGAAACGCTGACTTAAGAGGTGCAAATCTGGGTGATGCAAACCTCCAACAAGCTAACCTCAACGGTGCATTGTTAGATGGTGCAAATCTCAATGGTACGGTTATGCCGTGAGGGACAAAGTAGAGGGGGAAGAAGGGGAAGAGGGGGGAGAAATTTTTAACTGGTAACTGGTAACTATATCTCTTGATAGAGATGAAGAATGTTCCAAGGGATTGATGAATTATTCTTTAATAAATGTAGAAATAAAGTAAGTAGGCAGCAATAAAACAATATTTCAAAAAATGTAAATGTATTGTTTTTCGGTATCTAATGCCCATTCACTGCGATCGCGGTGCAAGCGTAGCCTTATGCCCCATGCTCTATACCCGATAACAAGTACTTTTGTCTGGCTGCTTTCAAAGTAACAATAAATTAACAAATAAGTGTTTTTTCTTAAAGGGTAAAGTAGATATGGTCATCGGTAATAACAAGCTGATACCACAGCACTAAAAATATTAAGCTGTTAAAGACATAGTAGAAACGTTCTAATCATTTATCAACGTAAGGAGAAAAAAATGGAAACGGAATACAAAGAGCCACAAAACGTTAATACCGCTTTACAAAACGAGATGCCAGCCTTAGAGGGCACTAATTCTCAGACTTTAGCTAAACTACCACCTGCTGAAGATCCCAATCAATTGGAAATGGTTGGTGCAAAAATTTCTCAATTCTTAGCAGAGATTCCTGAAGACTTAAATAAGTTTTATAAGGCATACAAGACACCAATTATCGGACTTGCTGTATTTTTGGCATCGTTTGTTGCCTTAAGAGTAGTTTTAGCAATGCTAGCTGCGGTAAACGATATTCCTTTGGTATCTCCTGTTTTTGAGTTAATTGGGATTGGATATTCTGCTTGGTTTATTTTCCGTTATCTACTCAAAGCACCAACCAGAAAAGAATTAGCCGTAGAAATTGATTCGTTTAAGAAACAAGTTTTGGGTAAAAATACTACGGAATCTTTGAACTAAGTTTCTAGCTATTTTTTGTAGAAATCCCTCAATCATTGCAATAATTCTGTAAGCCCAGTTTCTTTAAGAAGCTGGGTTTTTAATTTGGATATTTCGGATTGATATGGTATTACCACATCTGGACATCATCAAAGCTTTGAAAACATTATTTTAGCTAAGCTTTGCTAATAAATTCAGACCAAAGTGTTAATAAATTTTTCTTATATTTATATCTAAGGAGAGAGAAAAATTAATACGTGTTTAAGCTAAGCCACTTCTAACGATAGTATGCTGTGTGCCATCTATTAACCTAATCTAGTTTTAGAAGTTAATTAATAAACTATTTTACAAGGAGCAGTAGTAATGGCTGATAAGAATAAAGCTGTAGATTCATCTGACCGCGTTCAGGAAGAAAAATACGACCGAGGTATAGTTCCTGCTGAAACTGCGGCTCGTAGAGAAAGAGAAAAAGGCAATTACAAAGATACTCCCGATAAAGAAGAAGACGCAAGTTTAGATACATCTGAAGGTTATACGGTAGATAAGGAAGGCTTGGTAAATAATTACGCAGTTGAGCCGGAAATGTACTATGAAGAACCCGGTGATGCTAAAGCACAAGCAGAAAAAGAAGCTGCACAACGTGCTGAAGAACTTGAAGAAGTTAATCAAGATAAAGATGGCGATTTGACAATGGAAGCCGATACACGCGGTAAAGGTCCGGGTGCAATTTAATAGCCTTAAGAGAATCAAGAGTCAAAAGTCAAAAATATTACAATCTATTTTGATTTTTGACTTCTGATTTTTTTTCTCCGGAAATAGCCAATAGGTAACAGTATAAAAAGGCTTTCAAATAATAATTTTTAAATAATAAATTATTTCAGCAATAATAAATATTAAATTTAAGAAGCCCGGTACCTCAAAGATACTGGGCTTCTATATTCTTACAAATAATTCAATTGCCTTAAATTGTAAATGATTCCATTTCTGGTTGATGCCATTTATTTTGATAGCGTTCTGTAACTAACGGTTGAACTACGAACTTAGGAGGAGAACCTTCTTTTACATCAATCCGAAGTCCTGAATAAGGTCTTCTTTTGTGGGAACCCGAACCGTTACGACCTACAAAAAGGTGCGATCGCGCTATTAATTTAGAAGATTTTTCGCCGTTTGTTGAGAATTCTGATAAATCGGCTCCTTCGGGGCGCTGTCGTCGCAAGCTATGTCCGCTACCTCCGCAGACAATCCAGTCGATGTTGGAGTCGGCGTTACCTGTATCTAATGTTTCTATATGTTCCATGCAGTGGGCGTGTCCGTTTAAGACTAAATCCACTATGGGACGATTTTGAGTTAATGTTACCTCTTGAGCAACTTCGTTAAGTACGTTTCGGATGCGGCTGCGAACTGCGAGAGTTTGTGCTTGTTCCCATTTGGTTGCTTCAGTTACGTAGGGAGGATGATGAAAATAAATTACTCGTCCCCGTACTTCTGAGGTATTCCAAGATTCGATTAAACGCTGTTTGAGCCATTCGAGTTGTTCGATATCGACAACTGTAATTCTAGGAGTATTTAATTGCTTATCAATATCGACAATCATTTCCTCGATTTGCGACAGCTTGGACTGTAAGTCATCGATTTGTTCGGCACCTCTGGGCTGATCTGGATTCAGTTTTTCGGAAGTTTCCCGTATTAGTTCTTGTTCTTGCTCTAACTCCGTGCGTCTTTTTTGTATAGATAAACGATAAGCATATCCTTCTTTTGTATCTGGTAAAGGAAGCGGATCGTTAATAGTATTAGAATCTAAAGCAAAAAAATCTATTCCACCGTAGCGGAAAGTATAGTAACGATTGGGAAGACGGGTAAATTGCCCCGGTACGTAGCGGAGACATCTTCCCGTATCTGTTTTCGCGGTGTAGTATTCGTCCAAATGATAGGCTAATTCACCGGGAAATTTAAATCGAGCTAAATAATCTAAAAATGCTCGTGCAAATGCATCACCTTTGTGGGAGCCGTGTCTGCCAACTTCAATATCTAATTTTGAGGGAATTAAGCGACGAAATGGTAAAGTTGTTGCGGATATCAAACCATATATAATCGGTAAGTCATAATAATCGTGGTTTCCAAGTACTGGCAAAATTGGCAGTTTGAATACCATTCGATCGTAGGCAATTTTTTTGTAATCTTCGCCGCCGACAATAAATTCTCGATAGGGTTTGATGAAGTTTTTCGGATAGTATTCGCTTGAACCCACTTGATAAACAACATCGCCAGTATGCAGCATAAATCGACAATCTTGATAATGAGGTAGCATTAGTTCGACTACCTTTCTCATCGGGCTATGTCCTCGGTGTGCCCCCGTGCCGCTATCACCTGCTACTAGAAAAGAAAATTCTACATCGTCAGTTTTACCATCATCTATAACCAAACTAGTTTGGTCAATATTTCTTTCGACAATTGCGGAGTCTTGCCACTTCACCCGTTGCTTCATCTTACGGATTTTATCGGTGATTGTAGGCTCGGATACGAATTTCAATGTGATTAACTCCTAAATTCTCAACTGACATTTTTGTGTAATAGTTGTTGTACCAAATTACTAATATCCTTTTACAATCATGATTTCTTCTTTCTAGGGTGGGGTTTATTTTTTTTTAATTTAAGTCCGTCGGTGACTCTCACCTCCCGTGTCACCAGTTGACTGGTTCGGAGCCTTCTTACTGGGAACCCATCAGAAGTTAGGTGGCTTAAAGCAGAGCAAGGCGGAAATGCATTCCTAATCGGGAAGCTGGGAACGAGGAACCGCATCTTATTAGCCTGGTTGAAATCCGCCAGTTAATTTTTAAAAATAGATGTAAATTTTGATTTAATCGCTGTGAATCAAAAAGCAAAATATCAGCCGCAAAAAATTAATTATTCTTTATAATTTCGCGATTTATTTTTCCCTCAATTTTACCAGAAATTAAGAGAATAATTTGCTTTTGAGATGCAGTTTGTAGCGTGCCTACATTTTACTGCGAAATATTTAACAAAAGTTCGTTAAGTAATGTAAAGAAACGCCTAAATTTACTTGACCTAAATAGTACAAATTAAGTTTTCGAGTCCCTGACTGCGGTAGTCTATATAAGGAATATATCTCCTGATTTTACAAATTGGTTTATGACATCAGTTGTTTCGAGTTCTATCACAACTATTCGCATCGGTTCTCGTAAAAGCCAGCTCGCTCTCATCCAAACGAACTGGGTACAGGAACAACTTTCGCTCAAGTTTCCTAATATCAAGTTTGAAGTTCACACCATGTCCACCAAGGGTGACAAAATATTGGATGTGGCATTAGCGAAGATTGGTGACAAAGCACTTTTCACCAAAGAATTGGAAACGGGAATGATGAATCGGGAGATTGACTTTGCAGTTCATTCTCTGAAGGATTTACCTACTCGTTTACCATCCGGATTGGGTTTAGCGACGATTACCGAGCGAGAAAACCCGGCAGATGCTTTGGTTGTGCATGAAAAGCACAAAGATAAACAAATCGATACCTTACCTGAAGGAGCGGTTATCGGTACATCTTCTTTACGACGTTTGGCGCAATTGCGGCATCATTTTCCTCACTTCGAGTTTAAAGATGTACGCGGTAATTTAAACACGCGATTAGCCAAGCTTGACTCCGGAGAATACGACGCTTTAATCTTGGCAGCAGCCGGATTGGAACGTTTAGGAATGCCAGAGCGCATTCATCAAGTTATTCCCTCACATATTTCCCTTCACGCAGTTGGGCAAGGTGCATTGGGCATCGAATGCCTTTCCGATAACAAAGAATTGATATCCTTGCTCAAAGAACTCGAACATCCCCAAACTCGCGATCGCTGTCTTGCAGAGAGAGCTTTTCTACGCGAATTAGAAGGTGGTTGTCAAGTACCCATCGGAGTAAATACCGAAATCAATGGTGACGAATTGACGATGACAGGAATAGTCGCCAGCATCGATGGTACAAAGCGCGTTCAAGACACCGTATCTGGTTCGAGATCCGAGCCTGAGAAATTGGGAACCCTATTAGCGCAGCGTTTGCGCGAACAAGGAGCGCAGGAAATCTTAGAGGAGATTTTCGCTACTGTTGGACGCGGGTAATTCAGTGAACAGTGAACAGTTAGCAGTGAGCAGTTGTAGGCTGTAGCCTAACGCACCGTTTTATAACTACTCATCAACGCGGGTAAGAAACAGTGACCAGTGACCAGTAATTAATTGTAGGGTGTGTTATGGCGCGATCGATAATTTGCGATTGTGACGAAATATATTTGTTTAGCCCCTAACGCACCGTTTCAATACTAATTTTATGGTGCGTTGCGCTCAGCGACAACACACCCTACTCTAATATTTTTACTCTTAACTGATAAATCACACCTACAACATGAATACTGCTCACTGATAACTGCTAACTGTCAACTGGTCACTGATTGCTGATAACTTATAACTGACAACCGATAACTGATAACTGAAATGCGGATTCTATTTGTGGCAGCGGAAGCGGCTCCGGTGGCGAAAGTCGGCGGAATGGGTGATGTTGTGGGTGCATTACCGAAGATATTGCGGAAAATGGGGCATGATGTACGGATTTTCATGCCTTATTATGGTTTTCTGCCGGACAAGATGGAAATTCCTGACGAACCAGTTTGGAAGGGATCTGCCATGTTCAATGATTTTGCGGTTTACGAATCGGTGCTTCCTACTACTGATGTTCCTTTGTATTTATTTGGACATCCGGCTTTTGACCCGCGCAAAGTTTATGGTGGTGATGATGAAGATTGGCGCTTTACTTTCTTTGCTAATGGTGCTGCCGAATTTTGTTGGAATTATTGGAAACCCGAAATAGTTCACTGTCACGATTGGCACACGGGGATGCTTCCGGTGTGGCTGAGTCAAACTCCCGATATTAGTACCGTATTTACGATTCACAACTTAGCTTATCAAGGTCCTTGGCGCTGGTATTTAGAGAAAATTACCTGGTGTCCGTGGTATATGCAAGGACACAATACGATGGCGGCTGCGGTACAGTTTGCCGATAAAGTAACTACTGTTTCTCCAACTTATGCCGAGCAAATCAAGACGGCTGATTATGGCGAAACTTTAGAGGGATTGCTGTCATTTATTAGCGGTAAATTATCGGGTATTGTCAATGGTATAGATACCGAAGTTTACGATCCCGAAACAGATAAATATATTGAAGAGAAATTCAGTAGTGATAGTTTAGAAAAACGCAAGCCGAATAAAATCGCGTTGCAGGAAGAATTGGGATTAGAAGTTAATAAAAATGCCTTTTTAGTTGGGATGGTATCCCGTTTGGTGGAACAGAAAGGCATTGATTTAATGTTGCAGGTTCTCGATAAATTTTTATCCTATACAGATGCTCAGCTTATAGTTTTGGGAACGGGCGATCGCAATTACGAAACCCAACTATGGCAAATGGCATCTCGTTTTCCCGGACGCATGGCAAGCTATATACTTTATAACGATGCTTTGGCTCGTCGCATTTACGCCGGTAGCGATGCATTCTTAATGCCCAGTCGTTTTGAACCCTGCGGTATCAGTCAAATGCTAGCAATGCGCTACGGTTGTGTACCGATTGTCCGCCGTACTGGGGGATTGGTAGATACAGTATCGCATAACGATCCCACAAATAAAGCAGGTACGGGTTATTGTTTCGATCGCTACGAAGCATTGGATTTATATACTTGTATGGTGCGAGCTTGGGAAGGTTTCCGCTTCAAACCGCAATGGCAGGAATTGCAGCAACGGGGTATGAGTCAGAACTTCAGTTGGAATCTTTCCGCTAAGAAGTATGTGAGTTTGTATGGTTCGATGTTGGGTTTACCCGAAGAAGAAGAGAAGAAAGAAAAAGATGTGGCTGTGAAGTAGTCGCCGTCACAATCGCCGTCACCCGCTTATGGGTGCGGCTACACAAACAAAGCCCGCCTGCGCGGGCTAAGTACTTAGACAAAATTAATTGTATATTTGTCATTGCGAGGAACGAAGCAATCCCAATAACTTGAAGCTTTCAGAATGTAAAATTAATTTTGCACGACTACTTATTATCCCATGCAGATGGGCTTTGCAATGGTGGTTCCCCACCCATAAGCGGGTGAGGGCTTCAACCGTTTGAAAACACACCTTAATTCAAAATCAGGTGCGGGATTTATCTACGCAATTGATAACAGTTAATTCAAAGATTAATCATTTTCAGAAGAATAATAGATAAAGTTCAGTATATTCTCTGAAATATATATAAACAAAAAACAGATATTTAAGTTTATAGCTGGTTAAGTTATCCGTATTTATTCTAATTATTTTTCTTTCGATAAAGATTACTCTAAACCCCTACCCATTTCAAAATTCTTCTGTCAAACTAAATATTAGTTAGAGAGCTTAAACAAGGCTACCAAAACTAAATGCTGTTTGACGCAGTAATTTAGAAAAAGTTAGTTGATGTTAAGCTCAATTGTTTTTAAAGTTCTCATTGTGTAGTTTTTTAATAATTTAATGTTCGCATTTTTATTCGGTGAACGTTTAGGTTATTGAAAGATAGTGTCAGGGATTAGTGCAAATACCATCTTTAATCAAAGAAGATTGTACCTTGACCTTAGAGAATTAAAATGAAAGAAGTTTTAGAACTGATTGAACAGAAAAAGCAAGAGTTTGCGAAATTACCGTTTTTTGAGTTTTTACAAGATAAGAGTATAGATCCAAGGCAAAGATTAATTTGGGTACCTTGTATCGCTCCTTTAGTAATGACTTTTGGAGAACTAAATAAATATATCTTGCGGAAAGAGCTTATTAATCCGCAGATTGAGCTACCAAATCAAAAAGTTCAAAATTTAATAAACCAACATACTTATGAAGACGATCATCATTGGATTTGGTTTTTAGAAGATTTAGAAAAAATGGGATTCAACCCTTTTGTAAGTTTTACTGATGTTTTAAAGTTTCTTTGGAGTAAGGAAACTCAAGCGGCACGTTATGTAACTTACGAACTAGTTATATCTGCTTTCCACAAAGATCCAATGTTAAAACTAGCAGCTCTTGAGTCCGTAGAAGCTACTGGAAATATAGGTTTTTCTATATTTGCAGAAGTAGGTAAAGAACTTCAAGAAATCACTCACCAAAAATATCGTTATTTCAGCAAAAGTCATCTTGATGTGGAAATGGGTCATCTTTATGGAGAAACTAATAATGTCGAACAATTTATGTACTTACAAACAATTTTATTAACAACAGATCAACGAACACAAGCTTTTGAATTAGTTGATAAAATTTTTGAAAGTTTTACAGATTTATTAAATCAAATGATGATATATGCCAATCAGAGAACTATAGAGCAACCATTTATAAAAAAATGTTCCTCTCACCAGCTATTAGTATCTAAATAGTTAAATAAAGCATTGGTTGATTTTTAATTGGAAAAAAAAACAGATTATTGTGCAAATATTAAACATAAGTATCATAAATTATGAAGGAAGACGTTAAAATAAAAAATATTATTATTGTTGGTGGCGGTTCAACAGGATGGATAGCTGCCGCTTATTTAACAAAAGCGTTACAAGGCAATGTAAATATCACTTTAATTGAATCCGATGCAATAGGAACTTTGGGAGTGGGTGAAGGTACTGTACCTAATATTAAACCTGAACTTTTTGATTTTTTAGAAATCCCAGAAGAAGAGTGGATGCCACAATGCAAAGCAACTTACAAAATGGGCGTAAAATTTGTAAATTGGAGCTATCCATCTACGAAGACTGATAAAGACAGTTTCTATCATGTTTTTGGTGAATCGCAGGTATTGGATGGAATTCCTTTAACTCACTATTGGATCAAAAAACGCTTTGGTGGTTTTGAACTTCCAATGTCTTATGCGTGTTATCCAAGTCCAGCTTTGTCTGATACTTATAAATCTCCTAAATACTCTGACGGAAGAACTGCTGTTAATTATTCCTATCATTTTGATGCGGGACTAGTTGGTGAATTCTTAAAAAATTGGGCAACTAAAAGAGGAGTTACACGGATTATAGATAAGGTTGTCGATGTAATTTTAGATTCTTCTGGTGATATCAAATCTTTAATAACTGAAAAAGGTTGTAATTATAAAGCAGATTTGTATCTAGATTGTTCCGGTTTTAGAGGAATTTTAATTAATAAAGCATTAAAAGAACCTTTTGTATCTTACTCAGATAGTCTTTTATGTGATAGTGCTGTTACTATACGCATCCCCAGAAATGATAACGACCAAAAATTAGAAGTCTATACAACAGCAACCGCTTTAAGTTCCGGTTGGGTATGGCAAGTTCCTGTATGGGGTCGTTTAGGTGCAGGTTACGTTTATTCGCAGAATTTTAAAACTGCTGAAGATGCAGAAGAAGAGTTAAGGCAACTTCTTGGAGCGGATGCAAGCAATATCCCAGCAAAACATCTAAAAATGAGGGTAGGAAGAACGCGGCGAGCTTGGGTGAAAAACTGTATAAGTTTGGGATTATCTAGTGGGTTTATAGAACCACTCGAAGCAACAGGAATTTATAGCATTTATTCCGCTTTACATTATTTAGTAAAGTATTTTCCCGATCAAAGCATGAATCCAGCTTTGAGAGATAAATATAACGAAAGAATCGCCTATATGTTTGACGATATTAGGGATTTTATTGTGATGCATTATTGCATGACATTTAGGGAAGATACACCCTTTTGGAAAGCAAACAAATTTGATTTAGTGATTCCTGATTCTTTGCAACAATTATTAGAGGTATATCGCGCTGGCGCACCTATAAATATGCCTTACACAAGTGATAGCTCTTACAATAAAGTATTTGAAGCTGGTTTTAACCGTTTCTGGACAAATAGTAATTATATAGCAATTTTAACAGGAATGAATATCTTGCCTGATTCTTCACTGCCCGTTTTAGAACATAAGAAAGAGTCTTTAGAAAAAGCAGAAGTAGCTTTTGAGTTGATTAAATATAGTACAGAAAAGCTATTGAATGAATTACCTTCGCATTACGAATATATAAAGAGTTTGCATAATAGACTTGAGCTTACTGCTAATACTTCATTTAATCAACTGGTATCTGGATAAGTAAGCAGTTTTAAAATCGTTTATTTTTTGTAAGCCTCAACATATGGAAGCTTGTACTATAAGCCTACGGTTTTCAACCGTAGGTCATTTTTCTGAAAAAATTTAATATAAAGACTAGGTATAAATATTTTGCTCTAATTGACAGTACATTTTAAATTTTCAGCGAATTTCCCTCTATCGGTGTTTAAAAAAGAGAATATTGGGGAACCCTAGATATACAAACACATTTATACTCTTCTAGGAAGGATTGTGTAATGCTCACATCTACCTTGGTTCCTGGCTATGACATCACCGAAGTCATTTACGAGGGAATCAACACCATTATTTATCGGGGTACATCGCATCTAAACCAGCAAAAAGTCATTCTTAAAATCCTTAAGGAAGACTATCCTAGTTTAGATGCGATTACTCGACTCAAGCACGAATATAAAATTACTGAAAATCTCGATCTAGAAGGTACCGTCAAGATATTAAGGCTTGAAACAAAGCAAAATCGTTTGGTACTAGTATTAGAAGATTTTGGCGGACAGTCTCTTAAGCAAGTAATTTCTAATCGAAAATTAGAATTGTTGGAATTTTTAAACATTGCAGTGCAGTTGGCAAAAGGTTTGGTATCGCTGCATTCACACAATATTATTCACAAAGATATCAAAGCCGATAACATCGTTATTAATCCTAAAACAGGACAAGTTAACCTTACTGACTTTAGTATCGCTTCAAGACTCAGTAATGAAAAACTGCAACTAACTAACCCCAATCAACTTGAAGGGACATTGACATATATGTCCCCAGAACAAACTGGGAGAATGAATCGTTCCCTTGACTATCGCACCGATTTTTATTCATTAGGTGTAACTTTCTATGAAATGCTTACCGGGCGATTACCTTTTCAAAGTAGCAGCGACCCTTTAGAGTTAATTCACTCTCATATTGCCAAGCAACCCGTTGCAATTCAAGAATTAAATCCAGAAGTTCCTAACGCGATCGCCAATGTGGTAGAAAAGCTGATGGCGAAAAACGCTGAAGATCGCTATCAAACAGCTAAAGGACTTTTAGCCGATTTAGAACTGTGTCACGAACAGTTAGAAATGACGGGAACAATTGTCGAGTTTCAACCAGGACGCTTGGATGTCTTGAGTCAGTTACTTATTCCTCAAAAGCTTTACGGTAGAGAGATTCAAGTTAATCAACTTCTAGATGCTTTCGAGAGAGTCAGTAAAGGAAGCCGCGAACTGATACTAGTTTCTGGCTATTCGGGCATTGGTAAATCATCCGTAGTTTATGAAGTTAATAAACCCATTACCCAAAAGCGCGGTTATTTTATCAGTGGTAAATTTGACCAATTCAAGCGCAATATTCCTTACGCTTCATTAATTCAGGCTTTAAGTAGCTTGATGCAACAGCTACTTACAGAAAGTAACGCTCAGCTTAAACAATGGCGCAGCAAAATTTTAACTGCTGTTGGTGCAAACGGACAAGTAATTATTGATGTGATTCCAGAAGTGGAACTGATCATCGGTAAACAATCAGAAGTACCTGAACTGGGTGGAACAGAAGCACAAAACCGTTTTAATCGCCTTTTTACTGGATTTATTAATGTCTTTGCTCAAAAAGAACATCCGTTAATTATCTTTCTTGATGATTTGCAATGGGCGGATTCTGCGACATTAAAGTTAATGCAAATATTGACTGCTGAATCCGACACAAACTATTTTCTGTTGATTGGGGCTTACCGCGACAATGAAGTTAATCCGACCCATCCTTTAATTCAAACTTTAGAAGAAATAGAGAGAAATAAGGCGATTGTTAATAACATTGTTTTACAACCACTTGAGATTGCAGATGTAAATCAGTTGGTAGCAGAAACTCTAAACGATAACACAGAAAGAGTTAATAAGTTAGCGGAATTAATTTGTAATAAAACTGGTAGCAATCCCTTTTTTATCACTCAATTACTGCAAATACTTTACCAAGAAAACTTTTTAAAATTCGATTTTACTCCTTTCTCTTCCCTAATGGATAAAGAGAAAAATCTAGGGATGTGGAAGTGGGATATTGAAGAAATTCAAGCTATAGGCATTACCGATAAAAGTGTAGTAGAGTTAGTTGCTAATCGGATTGAAAAGTTACCAGAAACTACACAGCAAGTGCTACAACTAGCTGCTTGTATCGGAGATAAATTTACACTTGATGTGCTGTCAATTGTGAATCAAAAATCTTTGGTAAATACTGCGAAGCAATTAGATGCAGCATTGCAAGCTGGATTGATTTTACCCTTGAATCAATCTTACAAGATTCCTTTAGTATTTGATGAAGATGTAGAGAATTTGGACATAAATTCTTTGGAATCTCGAATAGAAGTTTTAAAATCCTGTATTACTGAAGTTGGATATAAATTTTTACACGACCGGGTACAACAAGCAGCATATTCATTTATTCCTGAAACAGAAAAACAAGCAACTCATTTAAAAATAGGTCAGCTACTACTAAAGCAAACGCCATCTGAATTACTCTCAGAAAATATCTTGGATATTGTTAATCAATTAAACATTGGTGTAGATTTACTTGCAGAACCAGTTGAAAAACATGAGCTAGCAGAACTTAATCTGATGGCTGGGAAAAAAGCTAAATTAGCAACAGCTTATGAAACTGCTGTGAGATATTTGGATATAGGTTTAAACATTTTAACTATAGATAGTTGGCAAAATAATTACAATTTGACATTAAATTTACATATTGAAGCAGCAGAAGTAGAGTATTTAAACGGAAATTTTGAAAATTCCAATCAACTTGGAAGTCTGACTTTACGTTATGCAAACACTATCTTGGATAAAGTCAAAGTATATGAAATAAAGATCCAGTCTTGTATACTACAAAATCACCTGCAAGAAGCTCTTGAAGTTGGAGTGCAAGTTCTGAAACTTCTTAATGTACAATTACCTGTGCAACCTAATGTTAAGCATTTGATGGTAGCAGTTGCACAAACAAAACTAACATTATTAGGTAAACGAATTGAAGATTTAGTCTATTTGCCAAGAATGACTGACCCTTATAAACTTGCAGCTATGCGGCTTTTAATGCTCCTTGCCCCTGCTTCGAGCCAAGCAGGTTCTTTGCATTTTGCTCTGGCAATACTAGCGATGGTCAGATTATCAGTAAAATATGGTAATTCAGAGGCTGCTACTTATGGTTACAGTCTTTATGGTGCGATCATATGTGACAAATTTGGAGAAGTTGAAGCAGGTTATCGATTCGGAAGATTAGGTCTTTCATTGCTTAATAAGATAGACGCTATTTCATTAAAAACTAAAGTTATTTTCGTCTTTAACGCAATGATTCGACATTATAAGGAAATCGTAAAAGATACCATAGTACCTATGCAACATGGGATGCAAAATGGTTTAGAAACAGGTGATATAGAATATTCAGGTTATAGTGCTTGGAGCTTGAGTTATCATTTATTCTGTAGCACAGTAAATCTAGAATTAATTGATCAAAAAATAGATAATTATGCTACACTCATGCATCATACTAAGTTGGAATCAGTAGCATATTCTATCAGTTCAATAAGACAATTAATTTTAAATTTTCAAACCTCCTCGGAAACAAACAACATTTGGAAGAGCGAAACTTTTGATGAAGCTGACATGATAGCTGGCTTAGGTAATAATTCTTCTTGGCTAAGTACTTTTTACTTTACTAAAAATATTCTTAATTATTACTTCAATAACTATACACAAGCAATCGAAAACGCCCGCCTAACTGAACAATATCAAGAAAGCAATCCAGGCTTCTATCTATACTGCGTCAACAACTTCTACTACTCCCTTGCACTCCTTGCTAACTACAAAAACGTAACATCTACAGAACAAAAGCAATACCTCAAAAAAGTCGCCGCGAATCAAAAGAAAATGAAAAAATGGGCGCATCATGCAGCCTGCAATTTCCAACATAAGTACGATTTAGTTGAAGCCGAAAAAGCGCGAATTTTTGGCCAAAATGTCAAAGCGATGAATCTATACGATCGCGCGATCGCAGGAGCTAAGGAAAATGAATACACCCAAGAGGAAGCATTGGGTAACGAACTCGCAGCGCAGTTTTATCTGGTATTAGGTAAGGATAAAATTGCTAAAACCTATATGACTGACGCTTACTATGGCTACATTCGTTGGGGTGCTTTAGCTAAGGTAAAAAATTTAGAGGAACGTTATCCTAATTTAATTATTCGCAGCGAAACCATTACGCTACAACAAGACATTACCGGAACTATTGTCAGCAGTTCTTCGAGAGCTTTAAACTCATCAACTAATAGCAATAGCATTCTAGATTTAACTACGGTAATGAAGGTAAGTGAGGCTATTACCAGCGAAATCGTTTTAGATAATCTCCTTGATAAGCTGCTGTCTATTATTCTAGAAAATGCTGCGGCTCAAAAGGGTTGTTTAATTTTGCTCAAGGACGATCGCTTGTTTATTGAAGCTATAGACAACGACCAGCATAACGATTTAGTTGTATTGCAATCAACCCCGGTAGAAGAAAGCCAACATATTCCCTTAAGCCTAATTAACTACGTTGCCAGAACTCAGCAACCTTTGGTACTCAACGACGCAACCCAAGAAGCAATTTATAAAGAAGATTCTTACATACTCCGCGAACAACCTAAATCGATTTTATGCGCTCCTATTTTCTACCAAGGTAAATTTACCGGGATTATTTACCTGGAAAACAATCAAGTCACTGGTGCATTTACAAACTCGCGCTTGGAAATTCTTAAACTACTCACCTCACAAGCTGCGATCGCGATCGAAAATGCTCGTCTTTATTCCCGCGAACAAGATAAGTCACAAAAGTTGCAAGAATCTCTAGAAACACTCCAGCAAACTCAAGCGCAATTAGTACAAACAGAAAAAATCTCTTCTTTGGGACAATTAGTAGCGGGTGTTGCTCACGAAGTTAATAATCCCGTTGGTTTCATTGCGGGTAATTTATCTATCGCCAATCAATATATCGAAGATTTACTGCAACTGTTAAATCTTTACCAAGCTAACGTACCCTCCCCACCAGAAGAAATTGAAACTTTCCAAGAAGAAATCGACTTAAATTATCTCCTAGAAGATTTACCTAAAATGATCGCTTCTATGGAATTAGGAACCGAGCGGATTCGCGATATCATGCAGTCTTTGCGGAATTTCTCCCGTACTGATAGCGCTGATAAAAAGCCGGTTAACGTTCACGAAGGCATCGAAACAACTTTGATGATTTTGCAACATCGCTTGAAAGCAAATTCACAACGCCCTACAGTTGAAATCATCAAAAAGTATGAAGAGTTACCCCCACTCAAGTGTTATTCCGGTCAACTTAACCAAGCATTCATGAACTTATTAGCAAATGCAATTGATGCTTTAGACGAATCCAACGAAGGCAAAACTTACGCAGAGATTGAGAAAAATCCTAACGTTATTACCATCCGTACTTCAGCAGACGCAGAAAAAGTTACTATTCGTATTGCAGATAACGGTCCTGGAATGCCAGAAGAAGTCATAAGCAAACTATTTAATGCATTCTTCACCACCAAACCGGAAGGAAAAGGAACGGGTTTAGGACTTTCAATTAGCCATCAAATAGTTACCGAAACTCATGGTGGTAACTTATATTGTCTTTCCTTTCCCGGAAATGGTGCGGAATTTGTTATCGAATTACCGTTGGAAGAAGACACTGAACAATGAACAATTATCAAAGTTCGTAGTAAGCGCTTTAGCGCTCCAAGGACGCGCATTCCTTACTACGAACAAGTTTCTTCTAGCTTCTAACTTCTAAAAAACCCCGCACAATTTCTAAAATCCTCTCGGAAGCATGCCCATCTCCGAAGGGGTAGTAAGCGCTTTAGCGCTCCAAGGACGCGCATTCCTTACTACGAACAAGTTTCTTCTAGCTTCTAACTTCTAAGAAACCCCGCACAATTTCTAAAATCCTCTCGGAAGCACGCCCATCTCCGAAGGGATTGATTGCGTTTGCCATTGTTTCGTAAGCTGCCGGATTGCTTAATAGTTGTACTGCACTAGCTACAATTGTCTGGGTATCGGTTCCTACAAGCTTTGCCGTACCTGCGTTTACTGCTTCTGGTCTTTCGGTTGTTTCTCTAAGTACTAATACTGGTTTTCCTAAACTGGGGGCTTCTTCTTGCAACCCTCCTGAGTCTGTGAGTAATAAGTGCGATCGCATTATTGCCCCGACTAGTTGGGCGTAGTCTAGGGGTTCTGTTAAAAAGATTCGGGGATGATTCCCTAACATTGCCTGCAATGGTTCTCTTACCGTAGGATTCCGGTGTAATGGTAGCAATAAAGCAGTATCGGGAAATTTATCTAATACTTGTAAGAAGCTTTGAGCAATGCTTTGCAGCGGTTCCCCCCAATTCTCTCTGCGGTGAACTGTAGCTAAAATAACTCGATGATTATCCCATTCCAAACCCGGTACGTTACAGGGAGGTTCGCTTTTCGCCACATTTAGCAACGCATCAATTACGGTGTTTCCCGTCATGTGGACGAACCCCAACACCCCAGAGCGCTGCAAATTTTCTGTAGCCAAAGGTGTAGGTGCAAAATGTAGCTGTGCAATTTGAGAAATTAAGCGTCGGTTGGCTTCTTCTGGATAAGGATTAAATATGTTATCAGTTCTTAACCCAGCTTCTACATGACCGATAGGAATTTTTTTATAAAAAGCTGCTAAAGCTGCTGCAAAAGCTGTTGTTGTATCTCCCTGTACTAAAACTAAACTGGGTTCGCTCTCCTCAAATAACTCCTGCAACCCACGCAAGCTACGGCAGGTAATATCGCTCAGAGATTGTTTTGGCTGCATAATCTCCAAATCGCGATCGGCTTTTAAATTGAACAATCCCATCACCTGTTCAACCATCTCCCGATGCTGTCCGGTTAAAATCACCTGAGTCTCCAAGCCTTCACAAGCTTGAAAGGTTTGAATCACCGGAGCCAGCTTAATCGCTTCGGGACGAGTACCTAAGATAATACAAACTCGCTTCATAATTAGTCATAAATCACTAGTTAATAGTCAATAGTCATTACCATAGGGGTGATTCGTCAATAGTCTATTGTCACAAAACCATACATTTTATTTAAAGAGATGGGGGGATGGGGAGAGAGGGGGAGATGGGGAAGAGGGGGTAGAGGGGGTAGAAAGAATTTTTAACTCTTAACTAAATTATTATTAAAAGGTTTTTAATCCAAAACCCAAAACAAACCAAACCAAACGCATAGGTTGTTAAACGCATCCTTTGTTAAAATCCAAAATTATATAACTTCTCACTCCTAACTCCTAACTCCTAACTCCTCACTCCTAACTCCTAACTCCTCACTCCTCACTCCTCCCTACTCCCTACTCCCTACTCCCTAATCCCCGATCTTATAGATATGAAAAAACCCGGTTAAACCGGGCAGTTGCATTAATTGTCGAATTTAGCTGTGATGGCTATAAACTAAGATCGCAAATTAAAGACTTTCTACTTCACAAGTCAAAGGACAAGCAGCATAAACACTTGCCTTTAATTGTTCCTCTTCTCCATGCAACCAGCTTAACCATTTAACTTCTGTAGGATGAACGCCTCGAAGTGTTAACACGCCAGCAGCTACTACTACTGCCATAACGTTAAACATAATCAAGCTACCTGCTACAACCAAAACTGCGCTAGCAGGCATTACAGATTGCAGAACAAGAGATAGCAAACATCCAACCGTAGCCATTAAAACCACTAAAGGAAAACCGACAACCAACAAGCATACTGCCAGTGTAAAAGTCCAGATTAAAAAGCTTTTTATCATTAATATTGAGTAGGTTTTTCCCATATCAGTCGATTGTGATAAAGCCATTATTTTTTCTCCAAGAGTACAATATATAGTTTGAAATCAGCGCGATTATTTATTAAATCCCCAGGGGATCAACATATTTAACTTCCATAGAAACCAAGTATATATAAGTTGGCTATGAAAATGAGCATTTGTTTAATAAACTTTACAGTTAATATTTCGTAATTGTGTATTGTTATTTATTTTTGATTTATCTAGTTAGCTTGTTTTTATCATCTATCGAAAGGCATACGAGCTAACATGAACTAAATAATTAATACTTTAGATAGAAGGCTTTAATCTAGTTTACTTAACATTTCTTATCAAAATACGATCTGATTCTAATAAATTTCATTTTTTTTTAATAAATGGGAATACAATAATACTATAGAAATCCGATTTTATTTTAAGGGGAGTAGGGAGTAGGGAGTAGGGAGTTAGGAGTTAGTAGTTAGGAGTTAGGAGTTAGGAGTTAGGAGTTAGGAATTAGGAATTAGCTGTAAAACTATTTGTAGCGATCGCCGAACAGCTCCCTTGTTATTTTCCACATGGCGAAAAATCCCTCATTACTTCATCTCCCTATTTCCTACTCCCTTCTTAGTTGTTAATTTTTTTAATAGAAATAACAATATTCAAAACAACTGTACTATAACTATAACTATCATATTAAAACTTATAAGTCTTTTTCTTGCATCTCAAAGTATTGGTGTTATGCCCAAACGCTTATTGATAGTCGAATCTCCCGGTAAAGTTAAAAAGCTGAGTAAAATTCTGGGAAGTGAATGGATTGTTCGCGCTAGTTGCGGTCATATTCGAGAACTCAGCAATGAAGGTGAGGATTCTCTGGGCTTTACTATGGATGGCAATAAGGTGCGGTGTCGCTACATTCCGCGCAGTCAGCAAGCTTATGAGACTATTAGTAAGTTAAAAGCTGCGGTTAACCAGGTAAACGAAGTAATTTTAGCTACAGACCCCGATAGAGAAGGCGAAACGATCGCTTGGCATCTCAAGGAAGCTTTGGGGTTAAAGGAACCGAAACGGGTTGTTTATACGGAGATTACGGAGTCTGCGGTGCGGGCTGCTGTAGCCAAACCCAGAAAGCTTGATGCTAATTTGGTTGGTGCTGGATTGTGCCGAGATTGTTTGGATAAATTAGTTGGTTACAAGGGAAGTCCGTTAGTTTGGGCTTTGAATAATGGTGCAAAGAGTGTCGGAAGGGTTCAAAGTGCAACTCTACATTTAATATGTCAGCGCGAGAGAGAGATTCTCGCTTTTGTACCCCAGGATTATTGGAGTGTTTGGGTAGATTATGTTGAAGGATTCCGCGCTTTTTACAAAGGAATGGTGAATTCTGCTCCTGATACAGCACGGCAAGATAATCAAGAGAATGATGACACGGTAGTTAAGAAGTCAGAAACCAACGAATCTACTCGCGTGCTTTCCGAAGCTGAAGCCGAACGTTTGGTGAGTGAAGCGCGAAACCATCCCCATCAAATTGTTCAGTACGAAGGAAAAATCAGCAGTCGTCAACCACCTCCACCTTTTATTACTTCTACGCTGCAACAAGCTGCTGGTTCGAGGTTAAAATTTGCACCGGAAAAAACCATGCAGGTGGCGCAAAAGCTGTATGAAGCTGGTTTAATTACTTATATGCGGACGGATTCAGTAATGTTGAGTCCGGAATTCTGCGCTGACGTGCGTAAATGGTTGAAGCAAAACGATCCGCAGAATTTACCGAATAAAACAGCAACATATCGCAGTAACAAAACTGCTCAGGAAGCTCACGAAGCAATTCGCCCTACTAACGTGTTTCGTCCTTCGGTGGAGTTGCGAGTTGAACTTTTACCAGACGAATTTAATTTGTATGTATTGATATGGAAAAGAGCGGTTGCTTCCCAATGTCGTCCCGCACAACTTCGTAAAACTCTGGTAATCATTAAATCCGGCGAGATACTTTGGCAAGCCAGAGGACAAATAGTAGAGTTTCTCGGCTATGCTAAATACTGGGCAAATTTGAGTAAAGATACACTTTTACCCAATTTAGTGCAAGGGCAAATACTAACTTTAGAAAATGCCGGACACGATCGAAAACAGACTCAACCACCACCAAGATACAGCGAACCAAAGTTAGTTCAGTTAATGGAACGTAAAGGAATTGGTCGTCCGAGTACTTATTCTCCCACGATCGCAACTTTGAAAAAACGCGGTTATGTAGAATTAACAAAAGCGATTTTACAGCCGACAACTTTAGGACTAGAGGTAGATGACTTTTTACAGAAAGCTTTACCAGATTTATTGAAAACAGAATTTACTGCCCAAATGGAGGATGCCCTCGATAGCATTGCTTCGGGAAAAGAACCTTGGGAGAAATATCTGACAAGCTGGAATCAAGATTACTTTGCACCAGCTTTAGTAAAAGCGAAAACTGTACCCGTACCTGCGTCGAATGGGAAGAATAAAACCGCAGCAGAAGGGAAATATGATAAATCCAGAACTCGCTGTCCCGAATGCAACAATCATTTAGCAAAAATTAAGAGCAGCAAAGTTAAAAAGAAATATTTTCTCAAATGCGTCAGCGGTTGCGAAAACGTGGTTTTATTCTGGAGCGATTACGAGAAAAAATGGCGATCGCCAAATTCGCCAAATTCTACATCAGAAAAAACTACACCCGCTCAAAAACCTCCAGCAAAAATCACCAAGTATCCATGCCCCGTATGTAAGAAACCTTTGGAAGAATACGGTTATACAAAAGACGGACAAAAGAAAACTATGTTGAGATGTAGTGATTCCAAGTCACGGCAAAATAGCAAGCATAAAGAAGCGGTTTATTTTAATACTGCAAAAGGTTGGTGGAGTCCGAAATTTGGCAATTTGTGAAAATAGGTTAGAAATTATTTTTCTCATCCCTCCTACTCCCTACTCCCTACTCCCTACTCCCTTTAGATATTAAGAAATAAAACTAAAGGGTTGACTTTTGTTCGTTTCTCGTTGCTGCTGTAAGCGTTCTTGCCATCTGAGTACTCTTTCCCATCTTTGTTGGGGAGAACTCAATTTCTGAGCGAGAATATTCTCAACCATTGGCGTAAATATACTTTCAATTTCGCTAAATACTTCTAGAGGATTTTTACCGTAAATCGCAGGAATAAATGGAATTTTACCCAAAATCCGATCTTGATGTTCTGCTTCAAAAGCTTCGACTTCTGGAAACTGATTGAGACACTTATTCAAAACGTAAACTACCGGAATTCCCAACTCTTCATCGATCGCGCGGATATCTTCAGAAATTGCGATCGCATCGGGAGTCGCTTCTACAACCACAACCACCACATTCGCACCAATGGGCAAACCAAATCTACCGGAATCCTCACCACCACCGCAGTCGAGAACTATAATCCCGTTAGTAGACAAAGCCAACCAAGCTTTTAACGGATTTAAAGTCGCGTGAGAACAACGAGTTGAATAAAGTTCTTCCATCCTCATCGCACTGGTTCCCACCGATATCAGCGCCAGTTTTTCATCAAGGGATTTTGTGTACTTTTGGGTAAAAGAGTCCGGTGGTTCAACCGAAAACTTCTTAACTCGATCGAATGGAGTACCGTAAAATTCGCGGTAGCTTTGCTCGGAATTCAGTTCCTGAAACTCGTAAAAATCCTGCTCCGCTTGAGCGATCGACTTTATTTGCTTTAATTCCTCTTCCCCGTATCCCAAATAATGAGCGGTAAGATAGCGCGAAAGCGATCTATTAGAATCTGCATCCGCTACGATCGTAGCTTTATCCAACTTTCTCAAACTTTGGATTAAACCGAGCGAAGTAAAAGTCTTACCAGTTCCACCTTTACCCATCAAAGCTATGACAAGTTCTTGATTAGAAGATGCATTAGATGTATTCATAGACATTGCGATATCTTAATGCTGAAGAAATATTTGTTTCAGTGACAATGATAATCATTCCGAATCGGATAAACAAGTGGTATGCAGCAAAATAAAACAAATACTAATTATAAATTCATGTTAGAAAAACTACTTTTGAGCAAAGCATTGCGTATTATCTTTATTGTTTTTACCGTATCATTTTATGGCTGTAACAATTCCAATAATTCAAGTAACACTTCCTCGTACACAACAACTGTAACTACCACTACAGTTCAAAAAGATTTACCGCAAGTAGTTGCAACTACAAGTGTTTTATGCGACTTAACAAAACAAATTGCGGCGAAAACAATTAATCTTACTTGCTTAACTTCACCATCAATCAATCCTAAACTTTATCAGCCAACACCAGCAGACCAGCAAGCGATAAATCAAGCAAAATTAATTATTTTTAACGGTTACAATTTAGAACCTGGTTTAGAAAAATTTATTTTTGCAAGTAAAAATTCTGCACCTAAAATTCCCGTAGCGAAAATTGCCGTACCCACACCATTAATGATAACTAGAAACGGTCGGAAAGTTGCCGATCCTTACGTATGGCACAACGCTAAAAACGCTGCCAAAATGGTAGATGCGATCGGTATTAATTTAGCCAAAACAATACCCGAAAATGCCGAAATTTATCAGAGTAATACTAAAAAAATCAAAAATGAACTTTTACAGTTAGATAGTTGGATAAAAACCAGAATTGACAGCATTCCTGAAAGAAAGCGTACCTTAGTCACAACTAATAATGCAATGGCTTATTACGTTCGTGCTTATGGCTTGAAATTGCCAGCCACCTTGAGATTTATTGGTTCTACAGAACAAACATCAGATACGAAAGTTAAACTATTAGCTAAAACATTAGAAAAAACTCAAGTACCCACAATTTTTGCCCAGCCTACAATTAGTCCTCAATTAATCAAATCTGTAGCAGAAAAAGCACGGATAAATATATCCGAAAGACAGCTTTTTGCTGAAAATCTTGGTGTACCCGGAAGCGATGCAGACACTTATCAAAAGATGATGACAGCCAATACTCGCACAATTATAGAAGGCTTAGAAGGGACTTATTTGATATTTGAGAAGTAGGGAATTGGGTAGAATAAGTTAGGAGTTAGGAGTGAGGAGTTGGGAGTTAGGAGTTAGGAGTTAAGAGTTAGTGCGAGCATCTTGCTCGCTAGGAAAACCTTAACCTTTAATTTTTAATTTTTAATTTTTAACCCTGAATTGATAACTGATCACTGATAACTGATAATTCCAGATCGCAAGATGCTCGCACTACGATTTGATTTTTGATGATGTTAAGTCCTACAATTTCTGATTGATAACTGATAACTGATAACCGATAACTGATAATTCCAGATCGCAAGATGCTCGCACTACGATTTAATTTTTGATGATGTTAAGTCCTACAAGTTCTGATTGATAACTGATAACTGATAACTGATAATTCCAGATCGCAAGATGCTCGCACTACGATTTGATTTTTGATGATGTTAAGTCTTACAATTTCTGATTGATAACTGATAATTCCAGATCGCAAGATGCTCGCACTACAATTTGATTTTTGATGATGTTAAGTCTTACAATTCCTGACTGATAACTGATAACCGATAACTGATAATTCGAGCGAGCAAGATGCTCGCACTACGATTTAATTTTTGATGATGTTAAGTCTTACAATTTCTGATTGATAACTGATAACTGATAGCTGATAATTCGAGCGAGCAAGATGCTCGCACTACGATTTAATTTTTGATGATGTTAAGTCTTACAATTTCTGATTGATAACTGATAATTCAAGATCGCAAGATGCTCGCACTACAATTTGATTTTTGATGATGTTAAGTCTTACAATTCCTAACTCCTAACTCCTAATTCTCTTCACCATCCCCAACTACCGGGAATACCTTTAAATGGTCCAACGATATCTTTAGTTATCCAACCACCGTAAAAGTTTCCCGGTTGAGGTTCGACTTTTTCACCATCTATGTAACAAGCATCCATTGGATGAGCGTAAAAAGTTACATAATCTTTGATATCTACAAATGCTTCTGTGGGATTGGTATAAAACCAAGCTACATTCTGTGCTTCTTTATCGCCGACTTTGATGGTGTAATAATTGGCAATCCCTTTCCACTCGCAAACACTCGAATGCGGTGTTTTAATTAAATATTCCATTTTGATATCTTCGGGAGGGATATAGTAACTGGGAGGATGACTGGTTTCTATAACGCGCTTGGCTCGTTTGGTGTCTGCAATGGTTTCGCCGTTAAAAATAATTTGAATGTGTTTATCGGTATCTTGCAGAACAGCGGGACGGGGATAATCCCATACTGATTCTTGTCCGGGTTCTGGTTGTATCGGTTGAGGTCTGCTAAACATTTTATACTTGGGAATTGGGGATGGGGAATTGGGCATTGAGCATTGGAAACTTTCCGATACCCGTTTCAATCCTAAGAATTATATTAGTAGAAAATATAGAAACCCGACTCTCATCTATAGGCAAATTCTCAAATACGAAGAATTAAAATCTTTAGAAGTCGGGTTTCTTTCTATAAATATATGTTACCTAGCATAATTGTCATAGAAACCCGACTTCTCATCTAAAAACTTTAGAAGTCGGGTTTCTTTCTATAAATATATGTTATCTAGCATAATTGTCATAGAAACCCGACTTCTCAACCAAGCGTTGACATACGATCGCTATCGAAGAGATAAAAGTGATTATTATAAACATCATTTAAAATGCCAAATAGAAAAATTCAATTTATACCAGGGAATTACTATCATCTCTACAATCGAGGCAATAACTATCAAAAGATTTTTTTTGAATATAGAAACTATTCATTCTTTATATCCCTAATTAAACAACATCTGCTAAATAAGAATATTGATATAATTGCTTTTTGCTTAATGCCAAATCATTATCATCTTTTGATACATCTAAATCAAGAAAATCTTTCGCAAGCGATGCATAGCTTCTCCGTAGCCTATACAAAGTCGATTAATAAGCACTTTCAACGGGTAGGTTCACTATTTCAAGGTCGCTTTCAAGCAAAACAGATAGATACCGATGAGTATTTATTACACTTATCTCGCTACATTCATTTCAACCCAGTTAAAGCTAATTTGGTTATGTACCCTCAAGAATGGGAATTTTCAAGTTATTTAGAATATCTTAATTTACAAGACAAGAACCTAATTAAAGCTGATAAAGTCCTAAAATATTTTTCTTCCTCACACACATATCAACAATTTGTTGAATCTTTTCAAGATAAGGATACACAAATAATCAAACACTTAATTCTCGAATAAACTTACCAATCAAAGAAGTCGGGTTTCTTCACATAAATATGTGTCGCCTGGCACAATTGTCATAGAAACCCGACTTCTGAATCAACACCCAAACCCCGATCCAAAATTGAATTAACGGAATAAATCGGGATTCAACCGGGTACCTGATTGAGTTGGTTTAGACTGGGGAGTAGTTTTTTTGACGTTTCTGAGTAGTTTGGCGCTGCCACCATCTTTCTTATCTAGGAATGGTTTTAGCTGAATGGCATCTCTAGATACTACCTTCTTACCATTACCAAGTAAGGTTCTACCTAAATTAACTGCGTCTTCTAACCCACCACCCCTGTAAGTGTTAACGCCGATGGTTTGCTGTCCGCTGTCTGCTGAAATTAAGTTTTGGAAAACGTCGTTACGTACTTGGAAAGCGTCTCTACCGGGAGGAACTGTTAGTACTAATTGACAAGCGGGGTTAGCTTCGGTAGTTACGCATAATACGTCATATCCATTTAAGCTTGAGGTGCGAAGTTCTAACAAACCTTGTGGGCGATAGGTTTCTAAACGCTGAGCGATCGTAGCGCAACGTCTTTGTGCATCCCAACCACCACCCAAAGCTTGAGGAGTAGCCCAAGCAAATAATTGGTTTGGTTGACTTTGAGGAGAATACATCACGCTATAGCTACCATTGTCCATTTGGCAGCTAAACCGAGTTGCGGTGTCAACGCTTTGTGAGGAGCTACTTGTGGAGGTTGTGGTTGATGTGCCCGTTGGGGTTGATGTGCGGGTTCTGGTTGTGGTTGAAGTACCAGTTGGGGTTGTGGTACTACCGCTTCCGGTTGTGGGTACTACAACGGCATCGTCTGAGGAGTCGTATTGTGCCATTGCAGGGCTATTTCCGAATAGTACGGTTAATGCCAAACCGCTTAGAAATACAAGCTTTAAAGATCCAGATGACATGAATCATCCTCCAGTGAAAATTTTTGGGAGTTACTTGTTTGTAGTGACGAAGATTTTTGGTAAATGATTCGGGAGTTTCTTGATTTTGGCAGGATATTTTTTTCTGGTGAATAAACAGATAAATTGTGTAGAGACGTAGCACTGCTACGTCTTTCCTTATTTTGCTGCCGTATAGACAATACAATTGCGTCAAATAGCGTTAAACGCCGGATTTTTCGTTATTCCATCGGATGTGGGGAGACGTAGCAATCGGATGTGGGGAGACGTAGCACTGCTACGTCTCTACATTTGATTCTTCCTCTGGCTTCTTGTCTTCGTCGTCTTTTTTATCCTCGTCTTCTTTCTCTTCTCTTTCTTTCATTATTTGTTTGACTTTATCTTTAATTTTTTGATGCGGCGCGACTCCTTCGTAAGCGTAACGATTGTAACCGTTTGTGGTAATTAATTCTTCTAGGTAACTCACTCTTTCACCGCCTCCGGGGTGGGTTGATAACCATACTGGAGGAGCGTTTTTTTGTTCTTTTTTCATTGTCACCATTAAGTTACGCAAGCCGTCAGCAGCGTAACCACTGGCTACGATTAATCTTGTCCCCAGTCTATCTGCTTGACGCTCCATGTCGCGGCTGTAGTCGAAGGTGAGTATTCTACCGACGGTTCCACCTAAAGGAACATACTGAGTAACGTTGGATATTAAGTTGGCTTGAGTTACTAGTTGAAATCCGTGGGAAAGTACTGCGTGAGATAATTCGTGTCCAATTAATCCGGCTATTTCTGCTTCCGAATTTGTTTTGGCGATCGCACCTGCGTTAAGAAAAACTTTTCCACCGGGTAAGGCGAAGGCGTTGAGGCTTTCTTGGGGTATGACGAAGAATTCGTATTCAAATTCACTGCGTCCGGCGATTTTAGCGAGTTTTTGTCCGATATCGTTAATATATGCGTTTACTTCTTTGTCTTCGATTAATTCCATCCCTTTTTTGGCTTGTTTGGCTACCGAACGACCTACGCCTTTTTCACCTTTTAACAGCATCATGGTAGAGTCGAGGGCGGAAAATGGACCGAGAAGACTTCCTGTGGCAGCATAACCCACAACACCCGTGATGATGTTGGCGATCGCGTTTCCTCTAGTTTCTCTACGGATATAAGAGGTGTATTTTTTCAGTTTCTCGTCTGCAATTTGAGTAAATTCGGACGCTTGAGGATTTTCGGGGTTGAGTAAGGCAAATTGACGCGCCGCGAGTGAGGCTTGCATCCATTTTTTCTCGTCTGAAAGGGCATCTACTCTTACTTTTACTAATTCTGCTTGGTTGGGATAAAGCGATGTTGCTCTTTCTAATATTTCTAAAGCTTTTTCTGATTCACCGTATTTTTTCAGTGCTTGAGCGTATTTTATATTGCCTGGAATAAATTCTGGATAGTTTTCTACTAAAAGTTTTAACGGTACTAAAGTTTTAGTTTGTAAATCGCTGATGATTCCCGCTTGCCCTTCTCTCCAATAAACTTTACCTCCGGGAGATAATTGTGCGGGGTTTACTATTGCTTCTTTTACTGGTTGGATATCGGATGCATTTGCAAAAGGCTCTTTGGCTTGCCGATATATTTTTTGCGCTGCGGCTATCTTTCCTGTTTGATAAAGCTTGTCTGCTTCGATCAGTTTTTTCTGACGGGCAATTTCTTCGGGAGTTGGCTTATCTGATTCTGCTTTTTCTGATTCCGGTTTTTCTAATTCCGGTTTTTCTGATTCTGGTTTCTTATCCGTTTCCGCAGTCTCTTTTTGAGGAGTTTTGATTATTACAGCAGGTTTTTCCGCTGCCGTAATTGCAGGAGATTGAGTCAGGATAATAAAAACAGAGGTGCCTAGCGAGAATAACACCCATTGAGCGGCGAGTATCAATGACTTCCATTGACGTTTCATAGCAAACTTTTTATGCGAGGAAATTTCTATATCTAGTCTAAGAATGATAGCAATTTCACGCAAAGTTATCTTGGTGTCTTTAAGCGTGCTTTATCAGTAGTTGAATTTAAAAATATTTTTAGGCAAAAATACTGGAATTCATGATAATATCTATATGGTGGAAAAGGTGCGCGCATTTATACCCTTAATTTATACCTTTAAAATCAATAATTTGAATGGTTTTATAAGGATTAACTCATTCAAATCTTTGATTGATAAATATTATTTCCTACTTTACATAGCAAAACGTTCCAAAGATAAGCCAGGTGTTTCGGTAGGTGAAGGAGTTGGTGTTGGTTGCACCTCAGTTTCAGATGGAGACACGGAAGCTTGGGGAGTCAATTCGATTTGGGCTTCGGGTATGGGAGCTGCCGGAGCTTGGGGAGTTATTTCAATTTCATCGGGTGTTGGAGACGCGGAAGCTTGAGGAGTTGGTTCAACTTTAGCTTCTGGTGTTGAAGTTGGTTGTGGTATTGGTTGAATTTGGGCTTCTGGTGTTGAAGTTGGTTGTGGTATTGGTTGAATTTGGGCTTCTGGTGTTGAAGTTGGTTGTGGTATTGGTTGAATTTGGGCTTCTGGTGTTGAAGTTGGTTGTGGTATTGGTTGAATTTCAGCTTCTATTGTTGGAGAAGGGGAAGTAGGTACGGTTAAATAATAGCTGCTGTTTTCTACTGGGGTTTCTGAGGTTATGGGAACTACGACGCTGCTACCCTTCGTTTGTACGGGTGAAGGAGTTGGTTTGGGCGATACAAACTCATCTTCGATCGCAGGTGTGTTAGGTGAAGAAGGAGTTTGAGGTTGGGGTTTTTCTTGCTTATCTCCTGATTCTGGTAAAGAAGTTTGAGGATTTTGGTTGTCTTCGTCGTTTTCTTTATCCTCAACTTCAGGTGTTGGAGGTAAAGATGTGGGTGTCGTATCTTCTTTTTCTTTATCTGGTGATTCGGATGTTGCAGGTAAAGATGTGGGAGTCGTATCTTCTTCTTGTTTAACTTTTGATTCGGGTTTTGGAGGTAATGTGGGAGTCGTATCTTCTTTTGATTCGGGTTTTGGAGGTAATGTGGGAGTCGTATCTTCTTTTGATTCGGGTGTTAAAAGCTGGTTCGGATTTTCTTCCTTAACTATAGGAGTTTTAGGAGTGGGTTTAATCTCTTGCTGTGAAGGTTTAGGAATAGATTCTACTGGTACAGATGGAACTTTCTTCTTAACTTTTGATTGAGAAGGTTTCGGAGTAGATTTAATTTTATTATCCTTATCCTTATCCTTATCCCGATACTTATCGTTAAAAAATGGAATAAAAAACGGTGAGAAAACGGGTTTAGTTGTACCTTCTTTTTGAGGCATAGAAGGTGAAAATACTTGTGGATCTAATTTGATATTAGCTTTAGGCGTTGTAGAAGGATTTATCTTTTGTGTACTAGTTGGAGCCTCTGTAGTCACGGTTTGACTGGGATTCGATCTAGATTGTAAAAAGTTCAATCCGAAAACTCCCAAACCAAAGCCAATACCCATTAAACCAGCCAATCCTAAAGATTGAACTACGGCAGGGCGGGTTTTCCGAATAGTTGATGGTAAAGTGACGGGTGGCGCATCGTTAACTACGGAAGTGTTTGGTAGTATGAATATCGGGGATCTCAGAGCAATTAATGCGGCTGCTGCTGTTTGATACCGCTGACTAAAATGATGGCGCACCATACCCGTTAAAACTTCGGCTAATAAATCGCTGACATTCGCCGAATCGCGCCAAATCAATTCACCAGTGTTGGGATCGAATGGTAATTCACGAGGAGATTTTCCAGTTAAGGCTTGAATACCAAGCATCCCTACCGCATAAACATCGCTACATAATCTTGGTTTACCATTAGCTTGTTCGTCTGGCATATAACCGGGAGTACCGATAATCAAAGTCGAATTGACATCGCCTTGTTGGTTTTTCGCCAAACCCTTGATTTCTTTAACCGCACCAAAATCAATCAGCACGATTTTACCGTCTTCACGACGGCGCATAATATTCCGCAATTTGATATCGCGGTGAATTACATTGTTTTCGTGAACAAAACTTAATACTTCTAATATTTCTTCTAAAAGCTTAATTACCTTTTCTTCGCTTAATCGATGACGCGGCTTGATTTCTTTTGTTAAATCGTGCCCATCAACAAATTCTTGAACTAAATAAAATTCATCATTTTCTTCAAAATGCGCGAACATTTCAGGAATTTGTTTGTGTCCCTTACCCAAACGGTAGAGTACTTGTGCTTCGCGATCGAACAACTTTTTCGCAATCTGCAAAATTGTGTTATTGGAATGCCGAGTTTTGAGTTGTTTGACTACACATTTAGGATTTCCCGGCAAATCCATATCTACCGAAAGATAGGTGACACTAAATCCACCGCGTCCCAGTTCTTTAAGAATTTTGTAGCGATTACGGAGAATCGTGTCTGTGAGCATCAGCTTAACCTGTTAGCAATTGACAATGCCCTTAATATTGACAAAAGACATTTTTAATTTCAGTTCGCATAATGACTAATATCGTAACTCTTGCCGAACAATTATAAACTTACTCGTAAGAAGATACTGTCGTTAGGGAACTCTTCAATTTCTAAACTGCAATCCTATGTTGATTTTTTGAATTTATTCTATCGTGTTTTATCTCAGAAGGGGGAAAGGGCTTGTCCCTGCACTGAAGAATAACCGTCAAATATCAATCGTATAACCAGTTACTTGCATCTTAATACATTTCTTGCTTATTTTCTTAGATATTTTGCAGTATTGATAATGTATAAAAAATTATATTTACGGTTTACAAAGTTTACGTTTTAGACATTTTTTCATTTAAATTACTTATACTTAGAGAAATATTAGTTACACAGAGTAATTTAAAAGTACCGTATTAACTAGCGATAATTTTATATAACTTAATTACCGCCCGTTAAGTTGAATGTGTTTGAAAAATAGTAGAAGAATTCTTATGCCTTTGTTCTCTTATTTCAAGCGAATCTAATTAATATAGATAGGATTAGATCCTAAAATATTTAGCTTTAATGATATAGCGTTTTCATCTTTTGCGCTGTAAAATCTGCCATAAGATAGATTGTGAATGTTGCGTTTGAGTAATAGCAACTTAACTTCTCATTACCGCATCCAATAACTTATCCCCACCGAATCTAATTACATCCGTACAGGGTAAACCAGTTTCCGCTTCTATTTGCGCGATCGCATTTTTTGCCGTGACTTCATCAAAATTACGAGTATTCAAAGCAATGCCAGCTACAGGTACCGATGCAAAAGCACCCGCACCGCTGGCAACGATTTCATATAATTTAACTACTTCAGCTAAAGGCGGAATTGGTACTCCTTCAATTACCTCTTTTTGTCCGAGACGATGTACCAAAATCATCTGCGTAGGTTGAGAACCGCGTATCAAAGGTAACGTCGCCGTGGAACTGGGATGGAGTAAAGAACCCTGCCCTTCAACGTGTAAAATATCGTAGTTTTTGCCGTAACGCATTACCACCTGTTCCACCGCACCCGCAGCGAAATCGACTCGCACGGCATCCAAAGCTACGCCATCACCTTCCAACATTAAACCCGTTTGTCCCGTAGCGAGGAATTTGGTACGCATACCCCGCAACCGCGAGGAACGATTTAACTCTAAACTTGCGGACATTTTCCCAACTGCCATATCCGTTCCCACAGTCAACACCCGTCTACAGTGAAGATTTCTCGCCGCCAAGGTACAAACACCGATATTCGAAGGCTCTTTACGCACATCCCAAATTAATTGTCCCGGCTTCAATAAAGTCTTTAATTCTGGACTATTACCCAAGGGAGTATGCAAACCATTCATAATTGACATTCCCCCCACCAAGGCATCTTTTATTTCACGCCAATAATCATCCGGTAAACTACCGCCCTTCGGAGCAATACCAATTACTAAAACCTGTGGTTTAAACGCGATCGCATCTTTTACAGAAGCAACAATTGGCACGTCGCGTTTTATACCCGTTAACTGCGGTAAAGACTGTCCCGGACAATCGCGATCGATAGCAACAACTATTGGCGCATCGCTGTAGCGTAATAATGATAACCCTGTTTTACCATGAGTTCCGCGAATTCCCTCATGCAATAGAACGGCAATTTTTTGATTAAGCGGCAGACGCACTTAGTTGTACTCCCAATCCTGGTAGGTTATTTGGTAAAATTTTACCTTCCTCAATTGATGCACCCGTAAAGGGATCGTCAATTAAATTCAGGTGACTATCTAAATCTAAATAATCGGCTAATGGTGCCAGATGTGCCAGAGCGGTATTGGCGATCGCGCTGTCGGAATAGCAGCCAAACATTACCTGTAAGTTACAAGCACGGGCTACGTGTATCATCCGCATGGCTTCGGTTAACCCCCCAGATTTCATCAACTTGATATTAACACCATCGGCGCATTCTTTTAGATCGGGAATATCAGCACTAGTAAAGCAGCTTTCATCAACAAAAATAGGTAAGGGGGATGATTTTTTTAGCTCGATCGAACTTTGTTCTTCTCCCCGTCGTAAAGGCTGCTCTAGATACTTTACACCCATATCGGCGAGTATAAAAGACATATGCTGGGCATCTTTTAAACTCCAACCGCCATTTGCATCCACATATAAATCGGGTGCTGGCGCTTCTTCCCTTACTGCCGACAGCATTTTTTTATCTGCTTCAATACCATCAGGGCTGCCCAACTTCACTTTTAACATTTTGACATCCATGAATTGCAGCCAATCCCTTACCCTAGCTCTTGCTCCCGAGGGAGAATTAATGCCGATAGTCACCGAAACCGGGTTTATAGCATTTCGATCGAGTCCCCACATTTGCCACAGAGGCAACCCCGCATATTTACCTATCCAATCGTGCAGGGCGATGTCTAAAGCCGCCTTGGCAGCAGAAGGAATTTGTGCTTTTATTAACAATTGTTCTACTTGCTGACGTTGCGCCGGATGAAATTTTAGTAAACTGGGGGCAATTTGTAATATAGATTCTTGAATAATATCGGTAGATTGCGGATAATTACCAACATTAAAAGGTGATGCTTCTCCCCAACCTTCGATACCATCTGACGATACCTTTACCCATACATTCGTTGTTTTGGCAGTGGTACCGCGACTAATTGTTAAAGGAAAGCGTTTGTTTACGGTAAATGTTTCTAACTGTATTTGCATGATTGGGAATTGATTAAACCCTATTTATTCAGTTTATTATGAACGGGTTTCGATTGTAAATAATATTTTTTTAACGCTAAGGTACGCCGAGTTTTAGCGCCAATCGCGGAGAATAAAATACTTTATTAATATTTACTTTTAGTGATTGCTCAAAAAAATATTTAGTTAATCATACCTTTACCCTTTAACCTTAATCTTATGTCTAATTTAAAAAAGTGGAAGATTTTACAATCAAATATGGTGTTAAATCATCCTTGGTGTAAAGTTAGGCAAGATGAAATAGAACTACCCAGCGGAAAAGTAATTGATGATTATTTCGTTCATCTTAGACCAGATGTGGCGATAATTTTACCAATTACTTGCGATCGAGAAATTGTTTTTGTCAGGCAGTACAGACACGCGATCGGTAATTTCTTTATGGAACTTCCCGCAGGTGGTTTTAATCCGGAACAAGAAAGCGGTGAAGTGGCAGCAGTCAGGGAACTGGAAGAGGAAACTGGTTATGTTGCTTCAAAAGTTAAGAAGATGGCAACGCTTTACGATAAACCGAGTAAAGATACGAATCAATTACATTTATTTATAGCTGAAAATGTCAAGAAAACGGGAAAAATAAAGTTAGATATTACTGAAGAAATTGAAGTTATTTTAATTCCTGTAGATGCGGTTTTGGAAAAAATAGTTAAAGGTGAAATTTGTGTTGCGGGTACGGTGTCGGCTTTATTTTTGGGTTTAAATTTGATTAAGTAAATTGGGCATGGGGCATGGGGAATTTTAAGTTACCTATTCCCTAATTTTTTATTTCTTTTGCGATAGAAATTAACTTTAATAAAACTTACGCAACCGCAACGAGTTGTTAAGCATCCTAGATTAGATCCCCCCAACCCCCGTATTCTTGGGGGCTTTACGTGAGTCCTACTTAAAACTAAAAATGTAATATAAGTTACTATAAAACTAAACCTTTTTGTTATTTATTTGACAAAAAAATAAAAATTAGGTTATAAATTTGCTAAAATAAATTTTACGTTGTCTGAAATGTTACAAGGTAATCAACTATGTCTGAGTTTAAAGATAGAATCATCAATATTAAGGACGCAAAGTCTCAACGCGCTCTTTTCGACACTGATGATATAGATAAAATGTTCATTGGTGGTGGTAAAAGCGATCGCATAAAGTTTGTTGGTGAAGAGTTTGCGAATTTGGTAGGTAAAGAAATCAAATCAAGTCAAATTGAGCCTTTATTGAGTGAAGTTATTGACGATGGTGTCGGTGGCGTTAGATTAGAAAGTATTTCGCTTGATAGTTTTACTCTTGCTATAAACGGTAATGCTTCTACTACCGATTGCATAAAATTTACTGGTGAACTGATTGAAGATACCATTACTGGTATTGCTGGAGGATTTATTGATATTAAGAATAGAAAATCCCAAATCGGTATCTTTGAGTTTAACCGTTATGACAACAACAAAGATAGCTTTTTCCTCGGTGGTGGTGCATCAGATAAGAGTATAGTTTCCGATGAATTTAACGATTTAGTAAGTGGAAGCAGACTCGGTGAAAACGATGTTCAAGGTTTATATGATGCTGCAATAGGTGGTGGTATCGATGGCGTTACATTACTTTTTGATGGTGGTTCATCTTCTAATTTTACCCTTGGACTTAACGCTAATGCCGGAACGCAAGATATCATCATTTTCAGCGAAATTCTTGTTTCAACCTAGTAATTAATCAGTTTATATGTATTGGGAATAGAAAAGAAAGTTAGGGCGATGAGGAGAAGGAGACAGGGGAATAGATAATAATCAAAAACAAATGCATCCACTATTAAAAACTAAAATCATATAATTCCTAACTCCTCATTCTTAACTTTTCCAATCTAAAATTACATTACCTCTGCCACTGCTGCAAAATATAGTTATAAAAAGCTTCTTTCTCAAGTTTATCCATTACAGAAATTTTTCGTCCTCCAGAAACTCTTTTTTTGCCTTGACTCATACCGTTGGTAATAATTTCTGTTTCTATTTCTTTTAATTGAAAAAAAATCTGGACGAGCTAAATAAAAAGAATAAACTTGAGGAATTTTTGAATTAGAAATTATTCACGTAAATATGAGCAATGTCATTAATGAAACAGCTATAGTTGCTGAATTGACGGAATTATATATGAGGTATGAAACGGCTTTATGTAGTAATGATACCGTCGTGCTGGATAATTTTTTCTGGGATTCTGCGGATGTTGTTCGGTTTGGATTAAATGAAAATCTGTATGGTGCGGAAGATATTCGGGCTTTTCGCAATTCTCGTCCGGGTTTTAAATTAGAGCGAGAAATATTAAACTTGAAAGTGGTAACTTTTGGTGAAAATAGTGCAGCAGTTACCTTAGAATTTCGCCGATTAATAAATAATGCAGAGCGTCGGGGTAGACAAAGCCAAATGTGGCAGCGTTTTCCAGAAGGTTGGAAAGTTGTTTCGGCTCATGTTTCTTTTTTAGAAGGGAGTGGGGAGTAGTTTAGGTTAGACGCACTAAAAATTTAGTTTTTGACAAATAATTTATATTTGCAACCTAACCCAACATTGCATTGTCAATAATGAAGATGTTGGGTTACTCTAATTGCAAATCGTGTCTAACCCAAGCTACTAACCGTATTAGTAAGAAGTTTATTTGTGGAAGAAGAGGACTAAAGTCCTTACTACGAACCTATTATTTGGTGGGGTATAGGTTTAATTAATCCTGATTAGCTTATAGTAAAAACTTTAGTTGTCGAAGAAGAGGACTAAAGTTCTTACTACGAACCTATTATTAGGTGGGATTAAATGGTAAAGAGGAATGGTGCAAATCTATAAGTAGCTTTCCATCGTTGTTTTTGCGATAACCAAAAGTATATTCAACTTTGGTTTCTTTTCCAGTATTAGCATCAGTAAAATAGTAGTTTCCCATAGTCACGGCATCGTTACAAGCAACGCTGACTCCCGCGTTTTCAAATCTGACTTTACTCCAAGGTTGGAGAGCAAATCCGTTATCTTCAGCAATTTTACCTTTAACAAAATAAGATATGGCATCTTCTTCTGTTAAACGAAACTGTCCTTCTGAAGCTTTTGTTGGCTTAAATAAAACCGTACCTTCGTCATAACCGTATAATGTATCAACAGTATTTGCTGCTAATTCTTTGTAGTTTCCTTTATTCTTGTATTCCTTACCAATAGCAACAATCGCATTAGCCCAAGTTTCCTGAGCATTGATGACATCTTTTTCAGTAATACAATTATTTGAAGCTTGTGAATCGACTTTGTTAGCTGAAGATGCATTCTCGTTACAAGACGCAGCTAATATACTTACTGGAATCAATAAGACGGCTAATGCTGTCAATTTAAATAATTTCATCGTCATCTCTTTTTGTTGCTCCTAAAATCTGCTCAAACTCTGTGAATGTCATAGAAAATACTTAGATTAAATATTTTCCAGTCATAATCATAACTTAATATAAATATACTGCGATTAAAAAATTATTTTTATAGGTTTGTAGTAAGGACTTTAGTCCTCTTATCCAAGGGCTAAAGCCCTTACTACGAGCCTTGATTACCGTTCCCAGTTATTGAAAAATTAGTTGCTGCTGGTGTAGTGGAAGCGATGATTTTTCCTTGGGATATAACGTAACAAGGTTTATTGCGAGTGCGGATAGCGTTGTAAAAATTGTCTTCGTTAAGCACGATCGCATTGGCAGGTTTTCCAACTTCTATACCGTATTTATCTTCTAAATGTAATGTTTTAGCTGCATTACTTGTAACCATTTGATAACAAGCATCAACTTCTTCACGCCCTGTCATGTGACAAATATGTACTCCCATATGAGCCACATCTAACATACTTCCCGTACCCAAGCTATACCAAGGATCTTGGACGCAATCATGACCGAAACTAACGTTTAAGCCGTTTTGCCATAATTCTTTAACGCGGGTGACTCCTCTACGCTTCGGGTAAGTATCCGCACGTCCTTGCAAGGTAATATTAATCAAAGGATTGGCGATAAAATTAATTTGAGCGCGTTGCAGAAAACCCATTAATTTATACGCATAGGCATTATTATAAGAACCAAAAGCAGTGGTATGACTTGCCGTAACCCGACTACCGATTTTTGTCCGAATAGCTGACTCTGCAACGACTTCTAAAAATCGCGACTGCTCGTCATCAATTTCGTCACAATGGATATCAATTAAACGATTATATTTCTCAGCTAATTCAAATATTTTTTGTACCGATCGCACACCCAAATCCCGCGTCAATTCATAATGGGGGATTCCTCCCACCGCATCCGCACCCATTTCCAAAGCTTTTTCTAATAAAATTTCATTTTGCGAATCCGAGTAAATCCCGTCTTGGGGAAATGCAACTACCTGCACCGTCATCCAATCCTTAACTTCATCGCGCAATTCCAATAAAGCCTGTAGCGCAATTAACTGCGGCTCGCTGACATCTGCGTGAGTTCTGACAAATAATATACCCTGCGCTGCTTGCTGCTTCAACATCGTTAAAGCGCGGTTTTTCACATCTTCGATGGTGATTTCACGTTTGCGATCGCCCCAAATTTGAATTCCTTCAAACAAAGTCCCACTCTGATTCCAACGGGGTTCACCCGCAGTTAAAACCGAATCTAAATGAATGTGCGATTCAACAAAAGGCGGTGAAATTAACTTTTCTGATAAATCGATTTCCTGACGAGCAGATTCGGTTAAATTAGGCGAAATAGCAGTAATTCGCCCATCTTTAATACCAGTATCAACAGGTTCGCTTTGCGTATTAAATGAAACTAATCTACCCCGACGTAGAATTAAATCGTAAATATGTTCGGTCATTCGATTTTAGATTTTAACAACAGATTCTTGTTCCCAAGCCCTGTCTAGGAATACATTTCAAGAGGCTCATAATCTTAATATACTTGAGGCAGAGCCTAGCGATCCATTTCATTTATTTTGCTGGGTAAAAAGGTTCGTAGTAAGGGCTTTAGCCCTCTAAATTTAGTTTGTAGGTTGGGTTTTGAACCCTACGAAGAGTTATCTCACCCCCTTAAAATTAATGTGGCTCCGTACTAGTTGTTTTCAATTACCAATTACCTATTACCAATACCAATCCCCAGCAACTAACCACTAACATTTTCTTGTAAAAATCGATCGAACGCATCCCTATCTGGTAGCGAAGGTTGTGCGCCGGATTTGGTTGCTGCTAATGCACCTGCTGCACTACCCCAAACTACGGCTTCATGTAAGGAAAGTCCTTCGGAAAGTGCTGCTGCTAAACCGCCGTTGAAAGCGTCTCCTGCGGCTGTGGTGTCAACTGTTTTTACTGAAAATGCTGGTGTAAAAAAGCTTTCTGTTTCAGTGCCACAATAAACGCCTTTTGCGCCGAGTTTGACGATCGCGCATTTCACGCCTTTGTGTAATAAAACTTCGGCTGCTTTCTTTGCTGAATCTTCGTCATTTACTGGAAAACCTACGAGTTGCGTTGCTTCGATTTCATTTGGTGTCAGAATATCTACTAATGGGTAAAGTTCTTTTGGTAACTCTTTTTGTGCTGGTGCGGGGTCGAGAATGACTTTTACACCTGCTTTTTGTGCTTCATTTGCAGCTGCGATCGCGGCTGATATGGGAATTTCTAATTGTAATAACAGAGCTTGCTTTCGGGGTAATAAACGCGACAGTCTTTCAACATCTTCTGCACCAACGCGCCCGTTAGCACCGGGAATGACCACAATTTGATTTTCCCCGGCATCATCTACAGTAATAATTGCAACACCAGAACTCACTGTTTCGTCAACAAATACGTTATCTGTTTTTACACCAGCAGTTTGTAGATAGTCGATAAGTTCTTCACTAAAGCTTTGTTTACCGACACGTCCGACGATTTCCGTAGAAATGCCTAATTTTGTCAGTGCGACTGCTTGATTAGCACCTTTACCACCGGGCGCTTTGAAAAAATCGTATCCTGACAACGTTTCGCCAGCGATCGGTAAACGAGGTGCTGTTGCTACCAAGTCTATATTAATGCTACCGAAGACGATAATACTCATAAGGATTTTGGATTTTAGAATTTGGATTTTGGATTGTAAGAGTTAGGAGTTAGGAGTACTTCGACAAGCTCAGTAACCTTATTGAGTTAGGAGTACTTCGACAAGCTCAGTAACCTTATTGAGTTAGGAGTTAAGAGTTAATAATAAATAAATATTATCTCCCCATCTCCCCCGAACCCCATCTCCCCATCTCCCCATCCCCTTGTCCCCTCTTCCCCCTCTAAAAACAAACCGGATTCCGACAGATGGGAACTTTAAAATCTATTGTATTGTCAATTAAACGAGATTTCACTGTTGTGAATTGTTCAGTTTATCATCTTTCCAGTTCTCCGATCTTCTGCCGTAGATAAACTTACAATAGTTAATTCGGAACTATTCAATTTTCACCTGTATACTTAATACTTTAAGTTGTTATCATCTATTTAACTCATGAAAAAACTATTTTTAGCTAGTTCGATTTTTCTAGTATTTGCCGGATGGGGATTAGAGCAAATAAAAAGTGTTAACGCTCAACCTGCTTCTGTAGTTATTCAAACACAAAAGCAAGTTACTAAAACTAAGATTGCAAAAGTTCCTCAATTAGAAGTTATTAGTACGGGTACTGGTAATAAAGAGAAATTGCGTTTTACACCAAAAGTTGGTGCCAAACAAACTATAAATGTGACTTTAAGTAAAGACACTTTAATGTCTATTGGTGAATTTAAAATGCCAAGGGCAAAGTTACCATCTTATATTATTACTTTAGATTCTACTGTCACGAAAGTAGAACCAAATGGAGATATTTATTATGATATTGCTTATTCTAATGTAAATATTAAAGGCGATGCTCAAACCCGCCCAGAATTAATCCGGGTAATTAGCAAGCAAATAGGGCAATTAGAGAACTTTAAGGGTTCTGCTGTCATAGATAATCAAGGAAGAACTAAAAAACTTAATTACGTAATTCCAGAAACAGTAGATGTAAATATCAAGTTTCTAGTCGAACAATTATCTAATTCATTACAGCAATTATCTTCACCAGTTCCCGAAGTAGCTGTAGGAACGGGTGCTAAATGGCGAGTTAATTCTGAAGCAGACATTAACGGTATTAGTCTCAAACAAACTACTACTTATGAATTAGTAAATGTCAAAGATAATGTCGCTAATTTGAATGTTAATTTGCAGCAACAAGAAAAATCACCTCAAGTAATTGACTATCCTGGATTGCCTTTAGACGGTATTTTGACTCTACAAACATTTAAAGGTAACGCCAAAGGAAAAGCTACGATACAGCTTGATAAAGTTATGCCGGTAAGTTCTCAATTAACCTTGCTTGCCGATAGTGTATATATTGGTAAAAACGTTAATACTTTAGAAGAAACTCCCATGACTTCTAAGTTAACAATGGATATGAATATTCAAGGTAAATAATTTAGTTTAATAATAATGTAGAGACGTAGCACTGCTACGTCTTTTTTCATGTAGCGTTGCCACCGATTTTTTAGATATACAATAGACCAACATTTTTTTGACGATCGGTTATTTGTTATCTTTCACATTTATGGAGACTCCTTAGTGCTACGTCTTTTTTCATGTAGCGTTGCCACCGATTTTTTAGATATACAATAGACCAACATTTTTTTGACGATCGGTTATTTGTTATCTTTCACATTTATGGAGACTCCTTAGTGCTACGTCTTTTTTTATGTAGCGTTGCCACCGATTTTTTAGATATACAATAGACCAACATTTTTTTGACGATCGGTTATTTGTTATCTTTGATAATTATGGAGACGTAGCAGTGCAAAGTCTTTTTTCATGTAACGTTCCTACCTATTTTTTAGATATACAATAGACCAACATTTTTTTGACGATCGGTTATTTGTTATCTTTGATAATTATGGAGACGTAGCAGTGCTACGTCTCTACATTTTTCGTTTCCATCCTAAAAACCCAATACCAAATAATGCTAAACCCCATATAGAAGACGCTTCGGGAACTGATTTTACTTGGCTGGTAACTGTTACATTTTTATCAAGTGCATCACCAGTAGAATATACATAATTAAAAGCTTCCTTATCATCAAGTACGCTAGCGCGTAAAAATAACCCACTCCAACGTGCAATAGTTTCTACAGCCACATCTTGAGGTATTGTTGGAACGTTAGGATCTGGAAATGGACGATCGGGATTATTAGTATTAGTGATACCGTAGTGATTTGCACCTGAAATGCTAATTAAAGCTTTGGGAGGATTTTGAATATTATCGTAGGTTGCATCAGTTACGAAAGGTGGAGTAATACCATCAATGCTTCCTTTCAACAAAGCAATAGGAACTCCGGAATTGTTAATGGGTATAAACTCAGGATTGTTTCTACTGCGTGATAAACCCGCACCAAAAAATGCACCTGCAACTAATTCATCCCGTTGCTTAAATGGAGTTTGACAAAAAGGAGGAATGCATATATCTGCTATAAAAGATAATCCCACAGCACCGCCGAAAGAATGACCCAATAATGCTAATTTATCTGTATCAACAATGTCTTTTATAGGTGAAGTTGGATTAGAATTTTCTAGTTTTATCTGTGTTAGGACATCATCTACCTGCGAAGTTTCAGCAAAAAGTCCGGTGCTATTACGTTCTGGAATCGCTCGCTCTCTATTAGGCACAACTACGACAAAACCATAGCGAGCAACTATGCTGGCATATTCAGAATAACTTGATTTATCTACATTGGCACCTTGCAATAACAAAGCTACGGGAAAGGAATTTTTAGCAGTTGTTAAATCTCTAGGTTTAGGAAAATATATATCAGCTAAATCGTTATTTCCAGAGATAGTTGTACTGTAACTTCCGAAATCTTGATAAATAGGTGCGGGGTTGAAGTTGGCTGCTTTAGCTGTTTGTACCGTGACTGAAACAATCAATGCTGTACTAGCAGATGCTATAAATAATGCTTTAAGCTTTGTCACTATTAATTAGTCCTGGTGTAAGTATTTTTATTTAAACTAGCTGTAAAATTAGCTAATTATTTTTTAATAAACAACTGATTTTATCAAAAATTTACGATGTTAATTGATATGAGTAACATATCTACACTACAGTTTAAATTTAAGATATTACCTATTTAATAGAAGTAAATGGCAAAATCAAAATATCTAAAATTAATCAGTGAAAAATACGATTCAATATTTATAATAATTACTTTCATATTTTGTATATTCTATTATTGCAGGAATTAACAATATTATTAATAATATAAATCGGCAAATATATGTATCTAAATTAGCCGCAAGATACAAGTTATCATACAGGGAGAATTATGAAAATGCCTTTTCGGATATTAAGTCTGGATGGTGGAGGGGTTAGGGGAATTGTTGCGGCGAAAATGTTAGCGAAAATTGAAAAGCAAATTAATCAACCGTTAAATGAGTACTTTGACTTAATCGTCGGAACTTCTACAGGCTCTATTGTAGCAGCAGCGATCGCAACGGGACGCAGCAGTAAAGAGATTGTTGAATTTTTCCAAAATAAAAGCTCAATTATCTTTCCCTATGAAAGTCTTTTTTCTATAAAGCGAATTCCTGTAATCTTAAAATACGGTATATCTGCTCCTAAATTCTCTGACAAAGGTTTAATACAAGTTTTGCAGGGTGTTTTTGGAGAAACAAGATTGTTTGATATTGGTACTTCGCCACGGTTATTAATAGTATCTTATGACACGATCGAACGCAATCCCATTATTTTTAAAAGCTGGCGACCTGATAAAGCATATGGTAACGTTCCATTGTGGGAAGTATGTGTTTCTTCAGCATCAGCACCTACTTATTTTCCGGCACATAAATTAGATAAAAGAGTTATTGGCAACGTCAAAGACGCAAGTATAAATACTATTATTTTTAGCGAGAATGAATCTACCGTTGATGGTGTTTATGAAAATGCCGAAATCAGAATTACTGACGGTAGAGGTAGCGGACAAACTCGCATTATTAAAAATTATATTGGTTCAATTAGAAAAGCAACCGTAAACCCTGCTTGGGATAGAATTCCCGATAAAACATCTACTTATTCAATTAAAACTATATACTCGGCAATTGATGGCGGAGTTGCTGCAAACAACCCTTCTAGTTGCGGTATTGCAGAAGCATTACGCTTCGGTTATTCCAATCAAGAAATCGCAGTGCTTTCCATCGGTACTGGAGATAGAACCCGAATCATTCCTTTTCAAAAAGTGCAAGGTTGGGGTTTAATAGAATGGGCGCGTCCAATTGTAGGCGTATTATTTGATGCTTCTTCCGATATTTACGAATATATTAGCAAGCAAATAGTTCACGATCGCCTTTTACGTTTGCAATTTAATCTTGATAAGTATTTGACTGGTAAACCTTTAAGCGATGATTTAGACGACGCAAGCGAAGAAAACATTAATAACTTACTTGAAGCCGCAGACGTTTATATGAATCTACCCGAAGTCAAAGCGAAGGTGGACAGGTTTTTGCGATTTTAGATTTTGGATACTTCGGCAAGTCTTACAGTGAGCTACGTCGAACTGCTCAGCACAAGTTTTAGATTTTGGATTAAAAGAGTGATGAGTTAGGAGTTAATTTCCCCTTGTCTCCCCCATCCCCCCATCCCCTTGTCCCCCCATCCCCCCATCTCCTTGTCCCCTTGTCTACCTTTAACTGATAACTGCTCACTGATAACTGCTCACTGCAACGCATCCCCCGATTCAACATCAAACCAGTGGATGTTCTCAGACGGTAGAGCCAGGGTAATTTCTTCGTTATCCCAATTTTGGTCGGGAGGTAGTAAAGCACGTATAGTCAGCGGTTCTGTTTGAGAACTGGGAATACGCACGCTAACTAATTTGTACATACCCAAATTTTCTACTAAATATACTCGCCCTTTCACGGTTTGCGTATCTTCCGGTAGTGCAACGCGAACGTGTTCGGGACGAATGCCTAAAATAATTTGCGGGGGTAAAGTGGAAATTTTAGGTATATTAACAGAAAAATCGCCGATCGCAGCGCTGTTGCCTTTACAAAGTAGAGTAAGCAAATTCATCTGAGGGCTACCTACAAAACCAGCGACAAATAAATTAGCGGGATGGTTGTAAATATCTGCTGGCGGTGCAAGTTGCTGCACGTAACCGTTATTTAATACTGCAACTTGAGAAGAAAGCGTCATCGCTTCAGTTTGGTCGTGGGTAACATAGACTACCGGGGCTTTTTGGGCTGCAAATATCTGCTTGATATCGGCGCGGACTCTTTCACGCAATAATGCATCAAGGTTGCTCAAAGGCTCATCCAATAAATACGCTTCAGCCTTACGCACCAAAGCCCTACCTACAGCAACCCGCTGTCTTTGTCCCCCAGAAAGCTGTCCCGGTTTGCGTCCAAACAAGTCTTCCAAACCTAAAAGTGCTGCCACTTCCGTAACCCTTGTTTGAATTTCTCCGCTAGGTACTTTTTTTAACTTTAATCCCGAAGCCAGATTTTCCCGTACCGTCATGTGCGGGTATAATGCATAACTTTGGAACACCATCGCCATATTGCGATCGCCAGCGCGTTTGTAAGTGATATCCTCGCTTCCCAAGAATACTTTTCCTCGCGTCACCTCTTCCAAACCTGCAATCATCCTCAGAGTTGTAGACTTACCGCAACCGCTAGGACCAAGTAATGTCAGGAATTCGCTATTCTCAACAGATAAACTAATATCCTTAACGGGAATAACTTTCGGAGAAAAGGTTTTGTTTAAATTTTTAAGTTCTAATTTAGCCATCTTTCAATTTTAGATTTTGGATTTTAGATTTTAGATTTTAGATTTTAGATTGTGAGTTTCGGATTACTATTTTTTTTAGCCTTTTTTGGTGAGTTTAAGGAGATTACATCATGATTTTGGATTATTCAATATCTAATAAAGAAATCATTGGTAGTTTTTATTGATTATCTCTAATATGTAATCCAAAATCTAAAATCTAAAATCCAAAATTGACTCACCCCTTAACTGCTCCTGCGGTAAGCCCTTGGACAATTTTGCGTTGGAAGAACAATACTAGTAAAACTAAAGGTAATGTTCCTAAAACTGTGGCAGCAGCGATCGGACCGTAAGGAATTTCAAAAGTTGATGCACCGCTTAATTGGGCTGCTGCAACGGGAATTGTTTTCATATCTTCGCGGGTAATAAATGTTAAGGCGAAAATAAATTCATTCCATGCAAAAATAAAGGTGAGAATTCCCGTTGTCACCAAAGCTGGAAGAGTCATCGGTAAAATTATTTGAGTTAGCATTTGCCAGGTATTATAACCGTCAACCCTCGCAGAATCTTCCAAATCTTTAGGTAATTGCTCAAAAAAGCTGCGTAAAACCAAAATAGTCAGCGGTAAATTTATTGCAGTATAAGGAATTATCAGCGCTAAATAATTGTTACCCAAACGCAGAAACTGAACAATTTCTAACAACCCTAAGAATAATAAAATCCCTGGAAATAAAGTCACAACCAAAATACCAGCAAGAATAATATTTTGACCCTTCGGACGCAAACGCGCCAAAGCATAAGCAGCAGGCGCACCTATTCCTAAAGCAAAAGCTGTAGAAAGAATCGAAACAAAAGCACTATTTAAGATGTACCGCCAGAACGGACGACGAGTAAATAATTCAGTGTAATGACTCAAAGTAATGCGAGTCGGAAAATAAATAGTGCGAATTTGTGAAATATCTTCATTCACCTTAAATGAAGTTAATAATTGCCATAAAGCCGGAGCCAAACTGAATACAACTACAAAAATAATTGCCATCCACAGCAGTATTGTTTTAACCAAGTTTTTTTTCATATCAACCTTTAATCAGTGAACAGTGAGCAGTTAGCAGTGAGCAGTTAGCAGTAACCAGTTATCAATTTAAATTTATAACTTCTATAGCAGTTTTAAATGATTACTTACTTTATAGATATATAGGGCTACTATTTGATTATTGAAAATACGTAGAGCGCAACGCATCATCCTGTCTTATTCTTGGTGCGTTAGGCTGAAGCCATAATGCACCCTACAAATACTACAAATACCTAATTTATTCAAAATTCAAATCGGATTCTTATAAATAAGCATAATTTTTTTACAACTGATTTAGGATTGCTATAACTCTTAACTCTTAACTCCGGTAGTCCCCATTAAGTACTGCGAGATATACGAAGTAGTAAATTTGCAATAACCACAGCCAAAATTAACAACATAAAAGTTACTACAACCAACGCCGCACCATAACCAAAATCTAAATAGCGCATGATGGTAGAGTAAATATAAAGCGATACAACTTCCGTCGCACCTCCAGGACCACCACCCGTCATTACTGCAATTAAATCGAAGATTCCGAATGCTTGGGCAAAGCGAAATAATACGGCTATCAGAATTTGTGGTATCAAAAGCGGCAGGGTTATTTGTCGAAAACTTTGCCAAGGTGACGCTCCATCAATAGAGTGTGCTTCATATAGATCGGCGGGTATTGACTGCAAACCAGCTAACAGCAAAATACTGATAAAAGGCGTTGTTTTCCACACATCAGCAACGATAACTGAAAGCATTGCTAAAGTCGGATCTCCCAACCAATTAATACCAGTTTCAATAATACCCAATCGTCGTAAAATATCGTTCGCTACTCCAAATTGATCGTTAAAAATCCAAGCCCAAGCCAAACCAATTAAAGCAGTAGGTAAAGCCCAAGGTAAAATTGCGGTAGTTCGTACCAAACCACGTCCAAAAAATTGCTGATTCAATACCAAAGCTATTATTAAACCTAATAGCAATTCAGAAATTACCGATGCGCTAGTAAAGATAGTTGTTACCAGAAAACTTTGCCAAAAACGACCATCACCCACCATTCTTCCGTAATTATCCAAACCCGAAAAAACCGGCTGTAATTGCGTTCCCAAATTTTCCGTAAACAAACTCAACCAAAAAGCACGAGCAATAGGATAGCCAAAAACCAACAACAGCAAAAGTATTGCCGGTATTAACAAAATCCACGCTGTTTTCTGTTCTCTACTCCGAATTGTTTCCATACTTAATAGTTAGTCGTTAGTTGTTAGTTGTTAGTTGCTAGGAATAAGTTAAGAGTGAGGAGTTAGGAGTTAGGAGTACTTCGACAAGTCTTACAGTGAGCTACGTCGAACTGCTCAGTAACCTTGAGGAGTTAAGAGTTAGGAATTGATATTTCTCCTTGTCCCCATCTCTCCTTGTCCCCATCCCCCCATCTCCCCATCTCCCCATCTCCCCATCCCCCTCTCCCCTACCTCCCCAAAACTTGACGAGTCTCGGATGCTGCATTCTTCATTGCTGCTTCGGGAGTCATTCGCGAAGTCAATGCTGCGGAAAGATAGCGTTGTAAAATATCGGATGTTTGAGCGTATTGGGCGATGGGTGGACGCAATACCGCTTTATCTACGACTTTTAATAATTGGGGATAATGGGGATATTTAGCAACAATTTGTGGATCGAGAAATAGCGATCGCCGACTCGGTACAAATCCGGCTTCTAAAACAAATTTTCGCTGTGCTTCTTCTGAAGTAAAATATTTAATTGCTATAAGAGCTTCTTCGGGATGTTTGCTAGATTTAGATATTCCTAAAGCCCAACCTCCCAAACAAGCGCCACTACTTCCATTTTTGTTATGCACCATTGGTTTGATGGCAATTTTACCGTCAACGGGTGAAGATTCTTTGTTTGCAAGGGGCCAAACGTAGGGCCAATTTCTTAAGAAAACTGAATTTCCATTTTGAAAAATTCGCCTGGTTTCTTCTTCTTGATATGTAGTCACTCCAGGAGGAGAAATTTCGGTTGGTTGAATCGTATTTTTGAGAAATTCAATTGCTTCTAATGTTTCTGGTCAATCTAATCCCACTTCTAAAGTTTCAGGATTAACCCAATAACCGCCAAAACCTTCGAGGATTTCCACAAACATTGCTGCCAATCCTTCGTATTGCTTACCCTGCCAAACATAACCCCAGGGAACTTTTGTTTTATCTTGTAAAGTTTGGGATATTTTGATTAAATCATCGAAGCTTTCTGGAGGATTAAATCCGGCTTCTTTGAGTAAATCTTCTCGGTAATAAAGCATTCCCACATCGCTCCGCATGGGGATAGCGTATAGTTTACCTTTGTAACGCCGCCCTTCTACATCTTTTGCTGAAAATGCTGTTAATTCCTGTTGAGATATTTTATCTGTCAAATCCAACAACCAACCAGCAGCAGCAAATTTAGGTGTCCAAATGACATCCATATTTACTAAGTCATAAGGAGAATCGCCTAAAATAAAGGCAGAAGTATACAAATCTTCTAGTAAATTTGTCGCATTTGGTCCTTCAACAATATTAATCTGAATACCGGGATTTGTCGCTTCAAAATCTTTGATTATTCCCTGCTTCCAAGGTTCGGCATCGGGCGCTGTCATCAGCAGATTTAACACCACTGGCTGCTGCGTTTGGGCTGGTTTTATTGATATAATCACTATCCCAAACACAACAGTAAGAAATATCGCAACTGCTCGAAATTTAAGTTTCTGCAATATATTTCTGAATTTGTTTATCACTTGTAAATTCAACATTAATTGTTAGTCAAATAACACTGCTATCGACATCACATTTTATGCGATCGATTATTTTGCTATGTCTGGCTTTGCTTAATATTTCTTTGGATTTATTAAATTTTTTCAACTTTATTTTCAATTTTGAGTATGGCTATTATAGCCGCTCTTTTAAGCAAATACGCTCTGCGTGCGATTAAAAACAAGATAATGCTTAACGGTTTGCATCTTAAAACACTGAATTCATCTATTGTTTAATGGTCATAAGTCGGGTTTTTATCAAATTTGTAAGTGTATTACAGATACGTATTCTAAAAACCCGACTTCTCAACCGTAGCGTCGCCTGTCTTCTTGTGGTCCTTATGTCCGGTTATTATATGGGTACCCTCGTAACGCCCGTCTGTACTAGTTGCATCCAGTTTAAGCTTATGCACGTTCTGAATATAAAAAGCAGCGCATTGATGTGAGATAGTGTTGTAGAAGAGGACTTTTGCCATAAACGCAGTTCACAGTGGCTATTTTTCTTTAAATTAACCACTGTGAAAAGATTTATTATAAAAAGTAGCGGGCAATAGATATAGGTAATTTCCCGTATTATATAGCTTCAATTAAAGTTATTTATTACAGCTATCAGTAATAAATAACGATCGCCAACTACATAAATAAAAAATAAAAGTAAAAATAGGCATAAGGCTAAAAGATTTTTTAATTAATTACCTCTAACCTTTAACCTTTAAACCGATCGCAATTTACTGTTAAATACTATATACCGAGCTTTTCCTTGTTCTTTAGCTTGGTACATTGCGCTGTCTGCATCATCTAAGAGATTTGCTGGTTCTTCATGACTCCTACAACTTAAAGCGATACCGATACTAGCTGTAATTAATATCTTGCGCTCTTTAATATCAAACGGCGTTTCTAACTTCTCTTGAATGCGTAGGGCAACGTTAGTAGCATCGGTAACTTCTTTAATATCTTCCAAAAGAATGGCAAATTCATCGCCGCCAAATCTAGCTACAGTATCGCCACCACGCAAACTAGATTTCAAAAGTTGGCTTATATCTACTAACAATTTATCGCCCATTCCATGTCCAAATTTATCGTTGATTCCCTTAAAACCATCTAAATCTAAGAACAAAACGCTAAAACGATAATTCTTTCTGCGTTTGCTATGTTCAAAAGCCTGGGTAAGTCTATCAATAAATAAAACTCGATTGGGCAATCCGGTTATTGAATCATAAAAAGCATTGCGTATCAATTCCGCTTCTGTCTTCTTGCGTTGACTAATATCTTGAAAGACTAACACTGCACCCAATATTTTTCCATCTTCACCGCGCACGGGTGCAACAGTATCTCCAATTGATATTTCTCTTCCATCTTTTGCAACTAATTTACAGTTTTCTGGTAAATTCAAAACCTTACCCGTTTTTATCGCTTGTGCGGCTAAATTATCCATTTCTTCTTCCGTATCCGTATCTTTTAATTGGAAAACTTCTAATAAGTTTTTACCAATCGCTTCACACCTCCGCCAACCAGTTAGTGCTTCTGCTACTGGATTAATAGTTTCTATACAGGTATTTTCATCTGTAATAATCACTCCACATCCCATGCTGTTAATTATCGCACCTAATTCTTGCTTTTGCTGTTGCAATCCTTTGCGTACTTCTTGCTTGTAGATAGCCATTTCGATAGCCATATGAAAGTCTCTTTTGATAAATGGGTTGAAAAGGTAGGCAACGGTGTATTAATGATTTTCGTCTTTTCCGAATTATCTGTAGAATGTAATACCAAAATCGAATAATGATTCTGACTAATATCTGCTATTTACGTCTGTCTGCTGTCAAGCAAATATCAATCAATTGTATGTTTTGAATGTTTTTACAACTCTTGCGATCGCCTCTTTAATTGAATTAGTCATTTCCCTAAAGGTGTACCAAAAATGAAGGTAAACTATGAGAAAAAATTAAAACTCCAGTCTTCTTCATGTTTGTCAACTAAGATTTTCGGGCTGTTCATGTTAGCTCTACCTACTAGTTAAGATTCAGGTCAAATTATTCGTGTTAACCTAATTAAAATCTCAATAATTCCATAATAATAAATCTCGAAAGTCACATTGTTCCTATTTCACAATCGTGTCTATTGAATTTATGGTCATTATTCTTAGCTACTGTTATTACTGGGTTTGAGTTATATTTCATGAATATCAAATTATTATAGCCAAATATTAATTTTTTCCAAAATACTTTGTATAAAAGGTTTCTAAAAAAATGGTTAACTATTATTATCTTTATTAGAAATACGAATAGTTGCGGTTTTTACTTAAAAAAATCAAAAAAATATCACTATTAAGATAATGATACACAATGGGCAATCAAGGCTTGCTTAAAAGCAGCAAACAACCGTGAAAGCTTTTGATGGCTGGCGATTCAACCTAACTAACAGCTAAGCAGCTATCAAACAACAGCATGATGTACTGATATTAAATAGATTTGCATCATACATTCGAGTCACAAGACATAAACTTTGTAATACTCTTCCTTTAGAGAGAAAAACGGCATATTGTCTTGTGGTATACCAATTAATCGCTTTCAAATCAGCTATTATGAATGTTTTTTTTATTTTTTTTGAATATTTTATTTATATGAAGATTTCCAAAAAAAGTTTATACCAATATCTAAACTATAAAAAAATATAGTTTTAAATATTGTTAATTCACATGATATAAGATTTTTCCTCTCTTGCAATAATAGACAAAATTAACTCCATCTGAAAATATGCAGAAAGGCATATATTGATCAATAACTAAATCGGTAGATGACTTTTTCAACTAATTCAGGTAAGAGAGAAAAGTTAAGTTTGTTTGCGGAATCGATAAAACCATGACCTTGAACCTGCTGCTGTTACAACATAAGGTTTCACATCAACTGCATTTTAGTAAGTTAGTCCTGATGGTCTTCAATGCATTAATAAATTTTAATTTTTAGACTTATTTCTAATTAGATTAATCGTAATTTTGCCGCCAAAATCTGGAATTGGTGCAGCAGGTTTACTCAAATTAACTTCTACTTGCTTTACTAAATCGTTAGAAAGCAAAATAGAATCTGCAATACAGCCAGCAAGACGTTCAACTAAAGCAAACTTCGAGTTTTTCACCAAATTTTGCACTAAACTAATAACGCTGCGGTAATCGATAGTATCTTCAATCGCATCGCTTTGAGCGGGTGTACTTAAATCCAGCCATAACTTCACATCCACCTCAAACCATTGTCCTAATACCTGTTCTTCTGGTAGATAGCCAGTGTAACCGTAAGCGCGAATTCCCGTTAAGTAGATACAGTCCATGAGATTAAAGGGATAGGGGGATGGGGGGACAAGGAGATGGGGGGATGGGGGGATGGGGGGATGGGGGGACAAGGAGATGGGGAGACAAGGGGACAAGGAGACAAGGGGAATTTTAACCTTTAACCTTTGACCTTTGACCTTTGACCTTTAACCTTTAACCTTTGACCTTTAACCTTTAACCTTTAACCTTACTTTCCCATGCCGATTGGATTTAGGAATATTAACGAACTTTGGGCTTCTATTTTTACTGAAACGTTGCAACGACTGGGTTTAAATTGTGCTGCGATTTGTCCGGGTTCTCGTTCGACTCCTATATCGGTTGCTTTTGCTCAATGTCCGGATATAGAAGTGATTCCGATTCTTGATGAACGCTCTGCCGCTTTCTTTGCTTTGGGTAGAGCGAAAGCTACGGGATTACCTGTTGCTGTCGTCTGCACTTCTGGTACCGCAGGAGCAAATTTTTATTCCGCAGTTGTGGAAGCTAATTATAGTCGCATACCTCTACTATTATTAACTGCCGATCGACCGCAGGAATTGCGTAATTGTCATTCCGGACAAACGATAGACCAATTGAAGCTTTTTGGCAATTATCCTAACTGGCAAGCAGAGCTAGCAATTCCCCATCCAACAATGGAAATGTTAGCTTATTTGCGCCAAACGACGATATACGCTTACGAACAAACGCTTTATCCCGTTTCTGGGGCAGTACATTTAAATATACCGTTTCGCGACCCTCTTCCACCAATTAAAGATGATTCGGATGTAAATGCAGCATTTTTAGAATCATTAAAATCAAACTTTAACTCAGAAGAATTTTTTGCCGCAGTTAGGGATAAATATCAACATTCGATAACTTGCCAAATACCTATTCCTCAAGAATGGCTCAAAACCAAAAAGGGAATTATCATTGCTGGTGTTGCTCAGCCACAACGATCGCAAAAATATTGTAGTGCGATCGCGCAACTTGCCCAAAAGTTAAGATTTCCAGTTTTAGCAGAGGGATTATCACCAGTTAGAAATCATGCTTCACTCAATAAGAACATTATTTCCACTTACGATTCAATTTTAAGAAATCCAGATTTTGCCACAGAATTAACCCCAGAAATAGTAATTCAAATCGGCGAAATGCCCACCAGCAAAGTATTACGCAAATGGTTAAGTAATAATAATCCTCTACGGTGGATAATTGAACCCTCAAATCAAAATCTTGATGCTTTGCATGGAAGGGTAGTTCATTTACGGATGAATGTGGAAGATATTCGATGGGGAGACAAGGGGATGGGGAGAGGGGGAGATGGGGAGAGGGGGAGACAAGGGGATGAGGAAAAAATAAATTCTTATCTTGATATGTGGTTGGATGCGGAAACGCAGGTGAGAGAAAAGATCGATACAGCTTTGGCAGAAAAGACAGAGTTATTTGAAGGTAAAGCAGCTTGGTTACTTTCTCAAGTTTTACCACCGCAAACGCCTTTGTTTATCGCCAATAGTATGGCGGTGCGGGATGTAGAATTTTTCTGGAAACCGAATAATTTAGGCATTCAACCATTTTTCAACCGTGGTGCAAACGGTATTGATGGAACTTTATCAACTGCTTTAGGAATCGCCCATCGTCAACAAAGCAGCGTCATGCTAACGGGTGACTTGGCATTACTGCACGATACCAACGGCTTTTTAATTAGAAACAAGTTTATCGGACATCTAACAATAGTATTAATCAACAACAACGGCGGTGGAATCTTTGAAATGCTGCCCATATCAGAATTCGATCCGCCTTTTGAAGAGTTATTTGCAACCCCACAAGATATAGACTTTGCTCAACTTTGTCAAACTTACGGCGTGAAACACGAGTTAATTACTTCTTGGGAAGAGTTGAGTAATAAATTGAATCCATTGCCGATTACAGGAATTCGGGTTTTAGAAATACCCACCAATCGTAAAAAGTCAGCGAAATGGCGAAAAGAGAATTTGTAGGGTGTGTTACGGCTAAAATCAGTCAATATAGAGGTTATTAACTTGATAATGCCGTAACGCACCATCTTTATTTTATTATTCTCGTTCCCAGGCAGAGCCTGGGAATGGCTTACGGGAGGCTCTGCCTCCGATATACAAAGAAGGCAGAGCCTTGCCTAGATGTATTCCCAGCCAGAGACTGGGAACAAGAAAAACAAGAATATGTAAAAAATAGTTAATCAAGAAGTGCTAAAGCCCCACTACGAATCAAGAAAAGTTTCAGGGGAAGATGGCAAGTTAAGTTGTAATACAAATAACTAAGAATTAACAACTAATAATGAATTTTGCATCAATAAGCTTAAGATAACCTGATGACATTCTAATTCGAGAATAGTTTAATTTAATACTTGTAAAAGTAGGGTAGAACAAAATGAAAGATGGTTTTGAATTAAGATATGTTGATGGCAAAGGAGAAGGAATGTTTGCCACCCAAGCATTTAAGCCTGATGAGACAGTTATGGTTGGAAGAATTGAAAAGAACTTGGATGAAAATAATTCTCACGCTTCACAAGTAGCCCAAAATAAATTTGTTCTCCATGCTGGATTTATATCTAAAGTGAACCACTCTTGCGATCCTAATTGTGGCATCAGAGTCAATGAAACAGGCGCTCATGATTTTGTCGCAATGAAAAACATCAGTGTGGGAGAAGAATTGAGTTTTGATTATGCGATGAGAAATTATTCTGTTAATTATTTTCCACCCTTGTGTATGTGTGGCACGAAAATGTGTCGGGGAAGAATTACTGGTTGGAAAGATTTACCAGAAAGTAGGAGGAAAGATTACAAGGGCTTTGTCGCTCCTTACCTTCTTAAAGTTGAAGTGAAGAGTTAATCTAATTTCGTAAATAGCAAATCTCTCCGAGCATATGTACAAAGTGCGAGCAATTCAAAAAATCTTAAAATTGCCTTTGGTAAGCAGCTAGTTGTTTTTTGCTTAGGGGGAACTTCAGTTTAAATTACATATTTATGCTTTAAATCCAGGCTATTCCTATATGTAGTTGGCGATCGCAGCAATTAAAAATTAGCCTTAAGTCCCCACACTACGATAAAATTCTCAAGCTAGGGTTAATTCATTACCCGTTACCAAATTACCCATTAGCAGAGAATGCAAATCAACTGGCAAACCGCCAAAACCTACGAAGATATTTTTTACCATAAAGCCGATGGCATTGCGAAAATCACCATCAACCGTCCCCACAAACGCAATGCTTTCCGCCCTAAAACCGTTTTTGAACTTTATCAAGCTTTTTGCGATGCCCGCGAAGATTCTAGTATTGGCGTAGTTTTATTTACTGGTGCCGGTCCCCATACTGATGGTAAATATGCGTTCTGTTCGGGTGGCGATCAAAGCGTGCGGGGGAAAGCAGGGTATATAGATGATGATGGGGTTCCCCGTTTAAATGTATTAGATTTACAGCGATTGATTCGTTCGATGCCCAAAGTGATAATTGCTTTGGTTGCAGGTTATGCGATCGGTGGCGGACACGTTTTACATTTAATTTGCGACTTGACAATTGCCGCAGATAATGCTGTATTCGGACAAACCGGACCAAAAGTTGGCAGTTTCGACGGTGGTTTTGGTGCGAGTTATTTAGCACGCATTGTCGGACAAAAAAAAGCTCGCGAAATCTGGTTTTTGTGTCGTCAATACAGTGCCCAACAAGCTTTAGAAATGGGGTTAGTAAATACGGTGGTACCTATAGAAGAACTAGAAGCTGAAGGAATTCAATGGGCGCAAGAAATTTTAGAAAAAAGCCCGATCGCAATTCGCTGTTTAAAAGCTGCGTTTAATGCTGACTGTGACGGGCAAGCTGGTTTACAAGAACTTGCTGGAAACGCCACTTTACTTTATTACATGACAGAAGAAGGAGCAGAAGGGAAGCAGGCATTTTTAGAAAAGCGTAAGCCAGATTTCCGTCAATATCCTTGGCTACCTTAGCTAAATTTTGAATTTTGGATTTTGAATTGTAGAAAGTTTATAAAGCGAAAATTCAAAAATAAACAGAAAAATTGCACCTGAAGAAGCACGGGTGCAATTTTTGTTAGGTGCAAGGGCGATAAAAACACTAACAACTTAAATTTTATAAATATACTTTATAGGATATGAAATTTAATTCACTCACTAGATTTATATAGATTAGACCGATTCATCACTAATATAGAACGGTTAAATTTTCTTCACATTATTACTCTGCATTTTTTAACTTGAAATTTAACCGTTTGAGTTTGGACAATCACTTGGGAATTGCTCCTCACTTAACAATTTAAGTTAGTAAAGCTTCGGCTTTAACGGGAGTGGATACTTGTTCAATATTAGACTCTGCACTATTGATTAGTAATTCAGAACTCTCAGCTAATAACGGAGTTGCATCGGGTAAACTCCAAGCATCTTCCAAGGTTTCCCATGAGGGAGCAAAGGGAGAGGCTGCTAAAGAACAGGCTTTCCAACTTCCACGTACTGGCGCTCCTAGTTGCTGACAAGCACCTCCGCGCCTACCTTCTGGCGAGAAGTGACGACAATTTCGGCAAGTTGAAGTGAAGATTTGGATGCTTTTCATTTTGAATGCCTTATATTGACCGATCTACATCTTCTATTCTGCTCCTAGATACAAATACTGAATAAAGCCATCAAGCCGTTGTTCTAGCTGAGTTTTCACGATCCCAATGGAAAATTAACTTTATAATCTTTTTATGTTTGTGTTATATTTTTAAATTTTAATGTAACGAAAAAGAAACAAACTTATTAAAAAGTATCTAGACTTTTATGCGTAAACCAATTAGGGATCGCGATTAATTAGCCTGCTTTACACATAGGAGCATAGATACATTCAGCTTTAAGGAGTAGTCCGCTAGACTAATTAATTGAGTGTGAGGCGACAATTATCAATGAATAACTATCAATAAACAATGCTTTATTTGCAATGCCCAACTTAAAAAGACCTAGCAGCACAAATCGAACAAACCCCCCAACGTTCCAACTCTCCCTCCGGAGTGGGAGATTGACAGCTAGGACAAAGGGGTAAATCTGAAAATCGCGTTTTTATTGTTTTAGCCCAATTAGCAAAAGCGGCATCAGGATTTTTGGGTAATGAGTGAAGATTAGCCTGTCGATCGAAGTTTCCTAAGTAACTCGGATGCTCCGAAGAGGAAATATTTTGTTGCCGAAATGGTTTTTTTTTGGTACGCTGCCAACGAGCGGTAGAAAAGCGTATATCTACTAAAGGAGTTGGTAATATTTTATTTAACTTTTTTAGCAGAGTTTGGCGCTCAAAAGTTAGGTTTTGTGCCCAAGCAGCGCCAGAGGTTGCTACCCACAAAACGTCCCGTTCAATCGATATTGGCTGGGTATGAGTGGCAATGACTTTTCCCACAACTTCTTGCCAACAATCAAGTAGGCGTTGTAAAGGCTGTTGTTGGTATAAAGCTTCAATTTGCAGTTGGTCTAAAATCTCTGGAATTGATTCAAAAGACATCTTGAATAAAGGTGATTGGAAGAATTACATCCAGGTAAAATCATATTTCTATGATAATTTTCGCTAGGATTAGCACAAGGGTATCTGTTTTACACGGTGGATAATCTGGCAGTTGGTACGGAGGCAAATGGGCAATGAGCGAAAACCCCCTATATTATTCTGGTAATCAAACATCTAAATCATCAAATCTAAAACCGGCAATAAGCTCGGCGCTAGCAAGTTTAGAAGTACAGCTTGATGAAGAGTTGGCGCGATATCGTCGAACGCGAATTTCACATAGAACACCAATTCAAAAGAGTCTTGGTAGTTTGATAGCTGGCAAACCACAAGCCCAAAGCGCTGTAACTGTTGCGAAGACGAAAAGTTATTCGCAGCAAATAACAGGTGAACAAGCTGCGGCTTATATAAGACAACAGCAAGCAAATATAAATACGACGCAAAGTCCAATTAAAACGCCGCCCCCGCCTCCTCCCATACCTACTGCCCCAGGAGTGGCTTTCAACCAAGAGACAAATTCTGAACCCACGATCGCGATTTCTTCTCCAGGGGAGCAAGCAGTACCATTTCCTGAAACGACGAATTCTGAACCCGCGATCGAAATTTCTTCTCCAGGGGAGCAAGCAGTACCATTTCCTGAAACGACGAAGGTGAGAAGTAAAGCTCAAAATCCGCCGCCATCAAATCAAAGCAGTATTGTTAAAGCGGACATAAATCGAAATACCCAAGATACACAAGAAAATATATCCGCACCTAAAAATGACACTACTAAGCAGCCAGACGACTATTTAGAATCTTCTGAAGCTTTACTGCGAAGCTTACAAGAAGAACAACCCCAAACTACTAAGAAGCCAAAAAATAACAATGACAGTCTGCTATCGCCTTTAAGTATTGGCTCAATGCTGTTGCTTTTAGTTTCAAGCATTACTTTTGGCTATATAATCTTTAACTTGGATAACCTACCTTCATTGACTTTCGCCGGATTATTTAAGCGCGATCGAGAAGTTGCCACAAGTAAAAATACTGAGAATGTAAGTGATGTAAAGTCAGGCGAACAAAAATTAACGCCCATAACTAAAAATCCCAATCTTGCAACTGATGCGCTTCCTGTTATAAAAAATATTGATGATGTCGCAGGGGCAACACCCAAAACCAAGCCGACGATCGCAGCAAAACCACCTGCTCAAGCTACAAATCCAGCCCCAGCAGTACCTGCAACCGCAGTAGAAGTACCGCCAACAGCCCCAGCGACGAATGCTACCCCTGTTCCCACTCAAGCAGCATCTACTCCTCAAAACCTGGACGAATTAGAACCATCGAATGGTGGATTTTATAATGTCATCGTAGATAATACAGGTGACACCTTAACCGAGGTAAAAAAAGTAATTCCAGATGCATATTTATCACCCGAAGGTAAATATGTTTATTTAGGTGCTTTCAAATCCAAAGACAGATTAAGAAAACATTTAGAACTTCTCAAAGAAAATGGAATTACGGCAAGAGTAGAAGAACCAGACAATTAAACAGTGAACAGTTAACAGTTATTAGCGCGTTCAAGCGGTTTAATTCCCTCACTTAAAACGTGGAAGAGATTGGTTGATGGGCGCTAACAAAATACCATACGCCGTAATTACAGCAGATTCGCTGGTAACTGCTAACTGCTAACTGCTAACTGAAAAAATGGAGGCTTAACTTATGGGGCTGATGGAGCGTATCGGGCGCTTATTTCGTTCAAATGTGAATAGTTGGACGGCTGCACGAGAAGATCCAGAGAAAATTCTCGAACAAACCGTTTATGAGATGCAGGAAAATTTGGTGCGGATGCGACAAGGAGTAGCACAAGCGATCGCCACTCAAAAACGCACCGAACGACAAGCGGCTCAAGCTGAATCTACAGCTTCGGAATGGTATCGTCGCGCTCAAATGGCTTTGCAACAAGGTAATGAGGCTTTAGCGCGAGAAGCCCTTACCAAACGTAAAGCCTACCAACAAAGTGCAACTGCGCTTTTAGAACAAATTGGGCAACAAAAAACTTTAGTAGCTAAACTTAAAACAGATATGCAGTCTTTAGAGTTCAAAATCTCTGAGGCTAAAACCAAGAAAGATATGTTTATTGCTCGCGCTCGTTCTGCTGAAGCTTCTGTGCGAATTCAAGAAATGCTTGGTGAAACTGGCAATACCAGCTCGCTTTCGGCTTTTGAGAAAATGGAAGACAAACTTTTAGAATTAGAAGCGAAACAAGAAGCGATCGCCGTATCTGGTACAGACGAATTAGAAAATCAATTTGCGAGCTTGGCAGAAGGTGATGATGTAGATGCCGAACTTTCGGCAATGAAAGCACAATTTCCGGGTAGTACGCAAAAAAACCAACAGCTTCCTGAATAGTCCGATTTAATTCTATAGGTCGAAACTGTAACATTTCTTCTAAGAATTAGGGGTTATGAGCAAGACTATTTGAGAAGATTAAGTTTAGATTGAAATAGGTAAATATAGAAGTAGTAAAACTAACTTTTTATCACAAGAGCGTAAATCTCAAGAGGAAAAAATTATGGGATTATTTGACCGCGTAAAACGAGTAGTAGGCGCTAACCTCAACGACTTGGTGAGTAAAGCCGAAGATCCAGAAAAAATACTCGAACAAGCCATTATCGAGATGCAAGAAGACTTAGTTCGCTTGCGTCAAGGTGTTGCTCAAGCTATTGCTGCTCAAAAACGTACTGAGAAGCAATATAACGATGCAAATAATGAAAATAATAAATGGCAGCGTAATGCCATGTTAGCGCTGCAAAAAGGCGATGAAAATTTAGCTCGTCAAGCCTTAGAACGTAAAAAATCTTTTGGTGAGTCTGCAAATACTCTTAAAACAAGTTTAGACCAGCAAACCGTTCAAGTTGATAATCTCAAGCGTAGCTTAATCCAGTTAGAGAGCAAAATTTCTGAAGCGAAAACCAAGAAAGAAATGCTCAAAGCCAGGATTACCGCAGCCAAAGCCCAAGAGCAGCTTGAAGGAATGGTTAGCGGTATGAATAGCAGCAGTGCAATGGCTGCATTCGAGCGCATGGAAGAAAAAGTCATGATTCAAGAAGCACGCGCTCAATCGGCAGGTGAATTAGCTGGAGCCGACTTAGAAAGTCAATTTGCACAGTTAGAAGCAGGTAGCGGAGTAGATGATGAATTAGCTGCCTTAAAAGCACAAATGACTCTACCCGGAAGCGAACCAACAAGCCAACCTCAGCTACCACAGCAAACCGACTCCAGCCAAGCGCAGCAGAAAAAAAGCGAACCCGTGGATTCTGAATTAGAGTCCCTACGCAAAGAATTAGACCAGATGTAATTGGTTATACTTAAAATCATTTATTTGAAATTATCCCACGATCGTATTGGTTGTGGGATTTTTCGATTTAATGGGGATGGGAACAGGTCAAAGGTCAAAGGTTACAATTCCCCTTGTCCCCTTGTCTCCCCATCCCCCCATCTCCCCATCTCCCCATCTCCCCATCCCCCCATCCCCCCATCCTCTTCCTACAGCTACTAGTTTCAAGACAACAAATTGGGATACATTTAATTTGTGTAACGATAAAAAGATGCTATTACGTGGAGATTAAAATGAGCGAGGGTGTAAACAATATCAATGATGCTGATTTTGAGAAGGAAGTATTGCAAGCCGAAAAGCCAGTATTAGTTTACTTTTGGGCTTCTTGGTGCGGACCTTGTAAGTTGATGTCCCCAGCGATTAGCGCCGCTGCCCAGAAGTACAGTGACAAGCTTAAGGTTGTCAAAATGGAAGTCGATCCTAATCCACTTACTGTTAAGCAATATCAGGTGGAAGGCGTACCTGCTTTGCGACTTGTTCAAGGAGATAAAGTATTAGCTTCCAGTGAGGGAGTTGTTAATAAAGATAAATTGATGAATTTATTAGATAACCATTTAAGTGGTTAGTAGATAGTAGTTGGTAGATAGTGGTTAGTAAATGGTAGTTTAGAAAATTAATCATAACTAACCAACGCAACAACTAACCTTAAAAATGCAATTTGCCTCTCGTTTACAACCCCTGCAATCTAATGTGTTTGCAGATATGGATATTGCTAAGGCTAAAGCTTTGGCTAACGATCGCCAGTTAATTGATTTGTCTTTGGGATCTTCCGATTTACCGGCATCGAGTCATGTGATTGAAGCGATCGCTAATTCTTTGTCAGATACGAGTACTCATGGTTACTTATTGTTTCATGGAACTCAAGGGTTTAGGAGAGCAGCAGCAGAGTGGTACGAGCAGCGATTTAAAATCTCGGTAGACCCCCAAACCGAAGTGCTACCCCTAATTGGTTCTCAAGAGGGGACGGCACATTTACCTTTAGCGATTTTAAATCCAGGGGATTTTGCTTTACTACTCGATCCTGGCTATCCTTCTCACGCCGGGGGAATTTACTTAGCTTCTGGTCAAATTTATCCTATGCCTTTGCGATCGGAAAACGATTTTTTACCCGTGTTTGAGGAAATTCCCCCGTCGGTATTAGCACAGTCGCGAATGATGGTATTGAGTTATCCCCACAATCCTACTGCTGCTACCGCACCGCTATCTTTCTTTAAAAAAGCTGTTTCTTTTTGTCGGCAGCACGATATTGTTCTGGTTCACGATTTTCCCTATGTAGATTTGGTTTTTACAGAAGACGAAGCTCCTTCAATTTTGCAAGCCGATTTAGAAAAAAGTATCTCCATTGAGTTTTTTACTTTGTCTAAATCCTACAATATGGGTGGTTTTCGCGTCGGCTTTGCGATCGGTAATCGCGAGTTGATTGGAGCGTTACGTCGAGTCAAAGCAGTAGTTGATTTTAATCAGTATCGGGGAATTTTGAATGGTGCGATCGCCGCTTTAAGTGGATCGCAATTGGAGGTGAAGACAAATGTAGATAGCTTCCGAAAACGCCGCGATGCTTTTGTTGATGCTTTACACCGTATCGGATGGGAAGTACCCGTGCCTAAAGCCACAATGTATGTTTGGGCAAAGTTACCGGAACCTTGGAGTAAAGATTCTATTCGATTTTGCACGCAGTTAGTTGAAAATACGGGAGTTGCAGTTTCCCCTGGTGCTGGTTTTGGTAAATCGGGAGAAGGCTACGTGCGCTTTGCTTTGGTTCGCGAACCACCTATATTAGAAACTGCTGTAGATAAAATATCCCAGTTTTTACGGTCGGTTCATTAAATCTTTATTTAAGATTGATACAAAATTAACTAATTTGTATCGGCATTTACAGTAGTACCGGGTTAAAATTAACCTGGCATTACTTATTTTGTGCATCTTTTTTTTTGACATTTTGGGTATATACAGTAATTTAATTGCACTCAAAAAATGTTTTTTTAGTTTTTAAAGAACAATTGCGTCCATGACAATAACTATAAAAAAAATTAGTAATTACGCTTTATTTGGTACGATAATTAGCGCCAGCGCTACAGCCCCGGCACAAGCAAGTTTGACTACAAATATTAACAGTAATGATGATTTAAACCAAAATCCACAAAATCAAGCATCATCCGATAGTAAAGATATTTTGGTAAAGACACCGAAATGCAATGAAGCGAATTGCATATCCTTCCCCAATTTTGATTTGTACGGTGAATTCAGCGAAAACAATAATCCAAAGATATTAAATAATCCCTTGTTAAAAAAAGCTAAAGGCATTCTAAAATCAATTGAAACTGCTGAAGCCGTTAAAGTCATAACTTCGCCCGATGGAGTTGAATATATTATATATGATGTTGAATTTACTCCATCACAAAGCAAACAGCAATTAGCTTTAGAGACTTATACTAATGTTTGGCAATCAAAAGCTTCTCAGAAAAAAAAGGTTCCAGAACCTTCAGCGCTGTTAGGATTAATTGCACTCGGCTTGTTTGCTGCAAAGCGTAAGGCAGCAAAAAATATCCAGAAATCATTAGCATAAGTTAGCCACTATTATCAAAATATGATTGAAAACTAGTTAAATTTTCGATCGCACTTCAGATACAATCTATGAAAGCTTTAACCAATAACTGTATATATCTAAATATATCTAAACTGTGTTTTAGTCATATCTTGTACCTAAATGATAAATCGGGAATATGCGCGAACAACTAATCTAGAAAAACTTTTACGAAAATATCCCGGTTTCTTTTGGCTTGTTGAAAATGGTACAAGTTGTTAGTTTAAAGTATATTTGCTCAGGGATAGTTTGAGATTATACAGGCGATCGGTACTTCTAGCAAGATGCATATTCTAACGGACAAGCTACCAAAACGGCACTACGGTAATTTTCAATGCCTGACTGAGTTTGTCTAAAGAAAAGGTTAAATTTATCATTAAAACTTAAGGAAGGTTAAAGAATAGTTTAACTTTGCCTTAAATTTGTATTTTAAGATAGTATTTATAAGCATTAATAATAGTAACACTAAATTTTATTGATGGATAATCTCAGCTAGCTTACTTTTTTCAAATTTGTATCTTTGATAAGTCTGACTAAGAATAATTGACTTACGACTTAAGATAATAGGTGAAAATGACAGTGCAGCTAATAAGTGTAAAACAGCAATTCAAGTCACATCAGGTGAAAAAAGTTTTACTAGTTGAAGATAACGATACTAATCGGATGCTACTGAGCGATTGTTTAAATTTTTGTGGATACGAAGTTAAAGGCTTACCCGACGGCTCAAAGTTTTTTTCTACAATAGAGGTTTTTCAACCAGATTTAATTGTCTTAGATTTAAAATTACCAGATATTGACGGTTTCTCGCTCTTGGAAAGAATGCAGCAAATGCAAAATAAAATTCCTGTAATCGTAGTTTCGGGATTAGCTTTTAAATCGGATTGCGATCGAGCGATTGGTTTAGGCGCTCGTCGCTATTTTGTTAAACCTGTAATTCTCACCGAGCTTACCCAAGCTATTGAAAAAGAGTTATTTTGCCGCCAAATATGAAGTAGAATTTTTATTCGGACTTTTGGTTAATTAAATATTCTTCTACGCTTTGACTCAGATTTTGTACGGAAGAGCCAATAATAGAGATTTTTCGTTGAGCTTGTGCTAACAGTAGAATTGCTGATTGCAGTTCGTTAAGTGTTTCATTCATTGCTTCACGATACTGTGATTCAAAGTCTTGCGAATTCATATTTATTCTCCTCAAATATTTTCTAAGTTAATCGAAAATGACGCAGGAACATTAAAAAATAATCTCAACCTATACACGAATTTGTCACGAGTATTAAGTCCGATTTATACCAATGATAATCATTTATCTACAGTCTATATATCCGTTGATTCTCTTAATTATCAAGGCTTTTACAATAATCCGGAATCCTGCTTATTTAAGTTGAGCGATTATAACAAATTGATTATGATAAGGCGCTAAAATATTGAGGAACTACGAAGCTTGGGGTTAAAAGAGTTATAGTCTCGCTTGAGATCGAGTGTAGTTATTCAAGTTAATCTTGAATTCAAAAAAATCGAATTTGGTTCTTAAAGATTTTATAGTTAATTAAGAAGGAACGATCGCAAAGGCATTTGTATCTAATTGCTATAAAAAAAGAAATCAACGCACAACAAGGGTGATTTTACTTAAAATAGTAAAGGTGGGTCGATTTATTAAATTTTTCTTCTTAGATTTGTGACAAAATCTGCCGAAATATCGCTGCTAAAAAATCCAGAACGTTTGGAAAACCGTTTGAAAGAGATTCCCCCGGAGCCGGGGGTTTATTTGATGCGGGATGCAACCGATCGCATTGTATACATCGGTAAATCGCGAAAATTGCGATCGCGGGTTCGTTCTTATTTCCGGGAGTCGCAAAAACTTACCGAACGCATCGCTACGATGGTAAGACAGGTGACGGATATTGAATTTATTGTCACCGATACCGAGACGGAAGCTTTAGCGTTAGAAGCAAACTTGATTAAGCAGCATCAACCGTATTTTAACGTGCTGCTCAAAGATGATAAAAAGTATCCTTACGTTTGTATAACTTGGTCTGAAACATATCCGCGAATTTTTATCACGCGCAAACGCAGACTTGGTAAAGAAAAAGACAAATATTACGGTCCCTATACCGATTCTCGCTTATTACGGGGAATATTGCATTTGTGTAAACGAATATTCCCCCTACGACAACGACCGCAACCTTTATTTAAGGACAGACCTTGTTTAAACTACGATTTAGGAAGATGTCCGGGTGTTTGTCAGCAATTAGTTACACCCGAAGAATACCGTAAAATCGTCCAAAAAGTAGCGATGGTTTTCCAAGGTCGGACTTCTGAATTAATTGATACACTTAACCAACAGATGCATCAAGCATCCGAAGAATTAAACTTTGAAACTGCGGCGCGGGTAAGAGATCAAATCGCCGGGTTAAAAACCTTAAATGCCGACCAAAAAGTATCTTTACCTGATGATACGATTTCTAGAGATGCCATAGCTCTAGCCGCAGATGACAAATACGCCTGCATTCAATTATTTCAGATTCGTGCCGGACAATTAGTTGGAAGATTAGCATTTTTAGCCGACGCACAAGCCGAAGCTGGAGCTATTTTACAACGAGTATTAGAAGAACACTATCAAACCGCCGACTCAGTAGAAATCCCTACAGAGATTTTGGTGCAGCACGATTTACCGGATGCAGAAATTTTGGCGGAAGCGTTGAGCCAGCGTAAAGGAAAAAAAGTCACCATTTTTAATCCCCAGCGCCAACTCAAAGCAGAATTAATTGAAATGGTAGAACGAAACGCCAACTACGAACTGCAAAGAATGCAAAAACTTGGCGATCGCAACCAAGAAGCGCTACAAGATTTAGCAGCCATAATAGATTTACCCGATTTACCGCATCGCATCGAAGGTTACGATATTTCTCATATTCAGGGTTCAAATGCGGTAGCTTCGCAAGTGGTATTTATCGAAGGTTTACCAGCAAAGCAGCACTATCGCCACTATAAAATTAGAAATCCTGAGATTAAAATCGGTCATTCAGACGACTTCGCTTCCTTAGCAGAAGTTATCGGCAGACGTTTTCGTAAATATATAGAAGATCCGCAATTGCAAAGAATAGGTAATCCCGATTTTCCCGACTTAGTAATGATAGACGGTGGAAAAGGACAACTATCTTCCGTCGTCGCAGTTTTACAAGAAATGAACTTATTAGAAGACGTGCGAGTTGTCAGTCTTGCCAAACGACGGGAAGAAATATTTGTACCCGGAGAATCCATACCGCTGAAAACAGAATCCGAACAACCCGGAGTCCAACTACTGCGACGCTTGCGCGACGAAGCCCACCGTTTCGCCGTTACCTTCCATCGCCAACAACGCACCGCAAAATTACGGCGATCGCGTTTGGATGAAATTCCCGGCTTGGGACACAATCGCCAACAACAATTATTAGCTCATTTTCGTTCGATCGATTACATTCGGTTAGCAACACCCGCTCAAATCGCCGAAGTCTCTGGAATTGGTCCGCGTCTCGCACAAGAAATTTACAATTACTTTCACCCAACGAACGAAATGGTGCAGTAATTTGACGTAAGTGAACTTTTTCCCGTAACTTTAGGAAGACGTAGCAGTGCTACGTCTCTACAACCCGTCGGAATTAATGATTCACCTAATTGAAGGTAATACTTGTTTTTCAACTAATACACGTCTAGGAATACTAATTTCACCTACATACTCTCTACCGTCAAATTCGTAAAATACAAACAAAGTCGTTGAATTCTTCTGATACGAACCTAATACCCGATCGACTTCATCAATTATTTCCGTATAATCGCTTCCGGAAATATCAGAAATGGCGATCGCTTTCTTATCTCGATCGTCTAAACGTCGATCTTTATTGCTATCAGCTTTAACCACTTCATACCACATTCCGCTAACAATTTTATCTTCACGCCTTTGCAGAACTACTTCTTGGGCATTTAAAAACAAAAAGTCATTTGTAGAAACCAATCGCCGTGCAGATTTATCGTTAGTGTTGACAAATAAATAGTTACGAATACGCGAAGCTTTTTTATTGTAAGAATTTTCACGATTATTTTCTTGAGAACTAACAGGTGCCATCAAATAAGGCGTACCTTCAAGTTCCTGAAAATTACCCAAACTCATTTTAACTTTGTCGTCTTTTTTAGCTTCCGTATTTGCCGAATTACTTGCTGTACGTCCGCTCAAAAAATAGCGCCCAACTTGATAGCCTCCGTAGCCAAAAACTAGAAGTACAACTAAACCAATAACAAGAAACAGCCTGCGATTCGCGGATTTCATTTTGAATTATGACAGGAAAAATCGGTCTATTAAATTAATGTTACAAATAAACCTATTATTCCATTAATTGTTACACAAATATTCTTAACTAATTCAGCGATCGCGCAAAAAAAACCCGGTTTCGAGGGTTAGGAGCGCCGAAACCGGGTTTGAGTTTATTGCTCTACATGGAGACTACAAACAAATGTTCGCGGATTTAATTATTAAAGGGACTCTGGAGAAGCGATCGCAGGTTCAAAACCATTATTTCCAAAAGTGAAATTTACCGACGGATTAATAGTACCATTTTCAGTTTGGACAGAACCATCAACACTTTGCGAACCGAAAGGACCAACACCGATTGGGATCAGCTTTACATCGTCAATCAATATGCCAGAATCGGCAATAGTATCAGTTAAATCTACAATTCCGAAGCCTAACTCATATCTTCCAGCTTCAGAAATTGCAATTCTAATTGTTTGAGTGTCTGTAGCTTCTAAATAACCTTCTACAGGATTATCGCTAGAGAAAGTTGGATCGAATGTATCGCTTAGTTCTAAAGCAAAGTTGCCAACAGGGTTGGTAATGGGATCTTCAGAAGGATTGTCAACAGAATTACCAAGAGTGAAGAAAGCTGAATCGTTGAAAGTTGCCGATGGCGTAGCTTCATTGGTAAGAAGGGTATAGTCAAACTCTAAAATATCGCCAGCTAGTGCGATAAATGTTTGTTTGATTCCCGATCCTTCTGTTGCATTCCCTTCAAGCAGAGCATCGAGAGAACCAGGTGTTAAATCCAAAAATTCTGACAAATCTGATTCTTCAACCGAACCACCTGAATCACTAAAACCATTGGTAATTAAAGCCTGGGATTCTCCATCGGTAGGGGCGATGCCAATTTCTCTTGTCTCAATGCTGGTATCGCCAATGGTTCGCCAATTCCGGAAAGTGCCTGTATCGGTACCCGGCTCTGGTTCAAAGAAACTACCCTCAAAGCTACCGTTGTCAATAAAGCTGTCTACGATCAAAGATTCCTGTAGGGAAAACTCTGACTCAGCTTGTCTTACCTCAGATATATCTTCTGCGGGAGCAGGTATATTAGTTAAATCGGGTATTGTACCAGTTCCATCGACATCCGAACCATTCGTAGTACCCGTTGCATCAGTTGCATCGGTTGCATCAGTTGCATCAGTTCCATCGGTTGCATCGGTTGCATCAGTTGCATCAGTTGCATCGGTTGCATCGGTTGCATCAGTTGCATCAGTTCCATCGGTTGCATCGGTTGCATCAGTTGCATCAGTTGCATCAGTTCCATCAACATCCGAATCATTCACAGTATCAGTTGCATCAGTTGCATCAGTTGCATCAGTTGCATCAGTTGCATCAGTTGCATCAGTTCCATCAACATCCGAATCATTCACAGTATCAGTTGCATCAGTTGCATCAGTTGCATCAGTTGCATCAGTTGCATCGGTTGCATCAGTTCCATCAACATCCGAATCATTCGTAGTGTCGGTTTGCTCGGTTGGATTGACATCCGAATCATTCACAGTATCGGTTGTATCGGTTGCATCAGTTGCATCGGTTGCATCAGTTCCATCAACATCCGAATCATTCGTAGTGTCGGTTTGCTCGGTTGGATTGACATCCGAACCATTCACAGTATCGGTTGTATCGGTTGTATCGGTTGCATCGGTTGCATCGGTTGCATCAACATCCGAATCATTCGTAGTGTCGGTTTGCTCGGTTGGATCGACATCCGAACCATTCACAGTATCGGTTGCATCGGTTGCATCGGTTGCATCAACATCCGAATCATTCGTAGTGTCGGTTTGCTCGGTTGGATTGACATCCGAATCATTCGTAGTGTCGGTTGCATCAACATCCGAATCATTCACAGTATCGGTTTCTAGAACTGAAATAGTATTTTCATCATCCATTTTTTTATTTCCTTTAGAGTTCTACTTAGGGTTATGACGTAACCATTCACATACTAAGTTATGAATTACCGCAATTTTATGAATATAAACAAATCGAATATTAGATATCTATTGTTTTTCCTGATTTCACAAAATCAAACAATATTACAATAACTTCAAGCTGTTAATGTAGGGGCATTTCAAAAATTAAAATCATTTGAAACAGTAAATCATTTTTCTAAATTACAATAGTTGTATTTTTTAAATTCTTTATAGTGAATTCAGCCCTTGAGTACTTGTATTTTCTATATAAATGCTTTAGTAATTCGCTTAAATTATAATAAATAATATATGATTTAATTTTGAATAAAGAATTTAAATAATGAAATTATCTCAAAATAGTCCGTATAAAAAAGTATTCATAAATAACAACGATCTCCGTAGATTATAGCGATCGCAATATTAATAATTTAGTCTCAATAAAACGCTTTATCGACTAGCTATATCAATCGCATATAAAACCTATGTTTATGGGCATTTATATCTGAAAGAAATTAAATAGATGAAACAATATACACATTGAATTAATTATTAATTTAACCAATTGTACGAATAAACAATGGTGGAAATTACACAACATTGATGAGAAAATATAAAAGCATCTCCGAGTTTTTCAGGAAAGGTATGGAATTATGGGCAAACCTACAGTTTTTATTGATGGCGCAGAAGGTACCACAGGATTGCAAATTCACTCGCGTTTAAACGAGCGCGATGATATTGAAATTGTCAGCATACCTCCAGAAAAACGCAAAGATGCTCAAGCGCGATCGCACTTCATCAACTCAGCAGACGTTGCCATTCTTTGTTTACCCGATGATGCAGCCCGCGAAGCCGTCAGTTTTGTCACCAACCCCAGCGTCAAAATATTAGATGCAAGTTCCGCTCATCGCGTTGCCAGTGGCTGGGTGTACGGCTTTCCCGAATTAGAACAAAAACGTCGGCAAGAAATTAGAAACGCTACACGAGTCAGTAACCCCGGATGCTACCCAACCGGGTTTTTAGCCTGCATGCGTCCTTTAGTAGCAGCAGGTATTATCCCCAAAGATTTTCCTGCAACTATCAACGCCATTTCTGGGTATTCGGGAGGAGGAAGAAAACTGATGGAAGAATATCAAAGCGCTTCTGAGGAACAAGCAAACAGTTATGCTTACGGAATCTACGGTTTAACTTTCGCACATAAACACGTCAAAGAAATGCACGAGCATTCGGGTTTGCAGTCTCCACCATTATTTGTTCCCGCTGTAGGTAATTTTGAAAAAGGAATGTTGGTGCAGATTCCTTTACCTTTACACTCGCTGCAAAATCAACTTAAAAATAAACTTAGTGGTGAATTGATTCATAAAACGCTCGAAGAATATTATCAAAACGAAAAATACGTTTCCGTCGCGCCTTTAAACGATGATGGTTCCTTACGCAAGGGTAAGTTTCTTGATGTTCAAGCAGCGAATAATACCAACTTAGTGCAAGTTTTTGTATTTGCGAATGATGAAACGAAAGAAGCTTTATTAGTAGCGCGATTGGATAATTTAGGGAAAGGTGCTTCCGGTGCGGCGGTGCAGAATCTGAATATTATGCTCGGTTTGGATGAGGATTTGGGGCTTTAAGAAACCTTACTTATTCAAGATAAATTGCGCCAGTTTTCAACTTAGCTAATACTATTTGATGTAACCTGCTTGGTAATTCCTTTATCGCCTTTTTGGTAAAATAGTAAGGAAATTACTAAAATAAGCTTTCTCTATATGAACAATTCTGTAGAACTTCCTAGCGGAAAAATTTTGAATATAGCTAATTTTATTGCTTTGATTCCTAACGATGATGAGAATAAAATTAGTTATCATCTCTTAATGTCGGGTTATACAAAGCCTATTATTTTAGAAGCATCGGATGCTAGCGCACTGAAACGAATTTTGCAATTAGAGAAAGCAAAGCAAGCTAATAATATATATTCCGACTGGAACAAAGAAGAGCAGTTACAGAAAAATCAAAAAGCGATATCTCTTTTGACTCAACGTATAAAGCGGCATCAGAATATGCCTGAAGAAGAATCAAAAGAACGAGCAGAATTGTTTGATTCATTTAAACATTCTATTGATAGAGATAGACTTCCAGGACATAAATTATATTCACAGACATGATAGTTTTTATCGATTCTGGAGTATTAGGAATTCTTGCCAATCCAAATAAATTAGGCGAAGCCAGTGATTGCGAACAATGGCTATATAGGTTATTTTCTCAGGGTGTTTATATTTGCTCTTCTGATTTATGCGACTATGAAGTTAGGAGAAATCTAATCTTAGAAAGTAATAAAAAGCCTCATTTAAATAGCATTAAAAACTTCGATGAATTGAGAGAATTAATAGACTTTTTACCTATTTCACCCTTATTATTAACAAGAGCCGCTTCGCTGTGGGCAAAAGCCCGTATTCAAGGAGTACCGACAGCAGACAATAAAACACTTGATATTGACATTATAATCTGCGGTCATTGGCAGATGCTTAAAGAAGAATTTCCCAGTCGTAATGTTGTAATAGCGACAACTAACGTTAAACATCTTAGTCGTTTTGCAGAAGCTCGATTATGGAAAGAAATCAGTTTATAAAAAATTGACTTTTGAATGATGCTTAAATTACTTATAGTTTCAATACAATTTCTGTTCCCTATTCCCTGTTCCCTGTTCCCTTTGATAACGAATGGTTTCAATATTTAAGCCGGATTCCTATATCAAAGCTTTTAATAATTAAGTTCCAGATTTAAAGTAATCCAAAAGTCTATCCCCAGAATCAGCCCTGACTAAAGCAATGATTACATCGGGTAAACTATTTAGACTTGGGTAAACTAAATAACGGGGTTCCCAACGAGGTTTAAACTTTTCTTTGAATCCGTGCAGCCCTTGAAAGTTGTAAAATCGATTCAAATGTTCGTAGAGATAATGTAAACCCTTTTGTAACTTGGGTGATTCTTGATTTTCACCCACTCCAGAAAGGGCTGACAAACCGAGATTAAAGCCTTCATATCCTTTATCTTTGAAATATTTAAACATCGAAATAAACAAGAAATCCATTGTTCCATTTTCAACTTCTGTTTTACGTCGCATTAAATCAATGGTAATTTCATTTAATTGATATTCGGGGATAATATTAGCAAAAGCGCTAATTTCACCATCATTCGTTTCCACCACGGCAATTTCACAATCGCGCAGGTAATCCTCATCAAACCAACCAACCGAAAATCTTTTTTCGGAACCCTGCATCATTTTCAACCATTGATCGCTGATAACTTTTAGTTTTTGTAATAACTCATTATCAATCGGTGGCTGATAAAATTTGACTTGATAATTTAACTTAGCAAAGCGATTTATAGCCGTTCTTAAATTCTTTCCGGCTTTACCTTCAACGGTAAAAGCTTTTAGATCGACAATCGCTTCTTCTCCGATTTGAACAACTTTAAAACCTAAAGATTTATACAGATCCAGGTCATCTGGTAAAGTTTGATAAAAGCTCGGATACCAATCATTTTGAGCGCAAAATTCCTGAAAACCTTTTATGGCATCCTTACGGTCTTCTTTAGCCCCAATGGGGTCGCCCAAAGCCACTGCACCACGTCCTTTAGGAACGTAAGCAATCACACTTTTACCAGTAGGACTCAAATAATAAGCTTTATCATTAAATAGAGTAAACCTTGCCAAAGAAGATTTACCATACTGCTCGACAACTTCTTTCACATATTGTCTTTCTGTTTCAAAAGTAGTTCTTAACAGTACCGGATGCAGAAGCATGAATAAAGCATAAATTAAAGTAGTAGCGCCGACGAAATATATCGAATTAGAAAAGAAGCGTCCAAATCTAGTAGTTGGCTGCAAACCTGCATTATCAAAAGTGAAAAACATTGCCAGAGTTTGTTGCAATGCTTCTAGCAAATTGAAATTTACACTATATTGTTTATTTAGTAGAAAAAAGCCAACCGTACCGTAAGTTAAAGTAAATAACAGAGCTATTATCAAAACTCTAATTCCTTGAGCAATCGAAGGACGGTCAGATTGTGCGGTAAATAAACCGCGCATTAAAATTAATTGAACTAATAATACTACTGCTAATAAACTTTCTTCATAGTCCAATCCTTTGAGTAAATGCAACGTAATAGATACAATTAACAGCTTAAATCAAATTTATTTTACAGGACTTTATATTAATTGGGAAAAATAAATATATGAACGTGCAAGATTCGCTACGCAAACTAATAAACTTCTGGTTTACTCGCGTACATCCTCGTATAGCTTCTTTAATTACGACTACTGGAATTATTGGTTTAGCCACTTGTTTAATAATTATCCATATTCTATCTGAGCTTTCAGAAGAAGTTTGGGAAAACGAAGCCTTTGCTTTTGATAAAACTATTTTGCTATGGATACATCAATTTGCTAATCCCACATGGGATAGTATCATGCTCAATATCACAAAACTAGGTAATCCTACGATTATGGTCGCTATTACCATTAGTAGCTTTGGAATACTTTGGTGGAAGAGGTATCGACAAGAAGCCAAAATATTCGGAATTCATGCCCTTGGAGGTACTGTGCTTAGTTATGGTTTAAAATTAGCCTTTAATAAATCGCGTCCGCAACTTTGGGAGCAATTAATTAATGAAACGAGCTTTAGTTATCCTAGCGGTCATGCATTAGGTTCGATGGTAATATATGGTTTTATAGCTTATTTACTATCGTCTCATTATCCTAAATATTCTAAAATAATTTATATTTTTGCTGCTATATTAATCGGTGCTATTGGTTTGAGTCGGCTATATTTAGGGGTACATTGGCCAACAGATGTGATTGCTGGTTATGGAGTTGGTTATTTGTGGCTAATGCTTTCTATCACCATGCTCAAGTTATGGAAATACCGTTTTCTTCACTCTTCAAATTCAAGACACGTAGAGAATAGATAAGTAATATTTTTAACTAATAAATGCATGAATATTGGATTTATAAGTCTATAACAGTATATAAATTTAAAAATTCAAAACAACATTAGTGCTAATAATTCGATCGACCTATAATAAATATGTAAAATCCAATATGAAAAGTAATAGGAACTTACGCGCTCGTGTTAGTCCGGAAGAATATAAGTTACTAGTAAAACTTAGGGAACGCAAACCAGCCCAAAACCCGCCAAACCAGAGGAGCAAATTAGGCGATCGCGTTGCAGATGCGGTTGCTGCAACAATGGGTTCTTGGCGCTTTATTATTATTCAAAGTGTTATTTTATTCTTTTGGGTTCTTTTAAATGTCGTAGCTTTTTCTCAACATTGGGACCCATACCCATTTATTTTACTCAATTTGATGTTATCTTTTCAGGCAGCTTATGCGGCTCCGATCATTATGATGAGCCAAAATCGTCAGGCTACAATCGATCGTCAAGATGCAAAATATGACTACGAAGTTAATAAAAAAGCAGAATTAGAAATTGAGTTAGTACACGATAAACTTAATCAATTGCGCGAACAGCAAATAGTGGAAGTTATGCAAATGCTCAAATAACAAAAGCAGCATTTGGCAAAGTTGGAAGAATTGTTGCAGCAACGATTGGATAATAATTAAGATTGGCTGATATTTGCAAATAATTACTATATATAAGATGAATGAAAAGCTAATTAACCGTCTGCTTCCCTTTTTCGGTTTGGGAATTCTAATTGTATGCTTGTGGGCGTTGAATCAAGAAATACGGCATTACCAATTAACAGAAGTAATGCGAAGTTTAAAAGCAATTTCGTGGTTCAGGTTAAGCTTGGCAATTGCTTTCACTGCTTTAGGCTATCTTGCCTTTGCAAGTTACGATATTATCGCTTTTCGTTACTCTAAATACCCCATAAGTACTGGTAAAATTCTATTCGTAGGCTTTCTCAGCCATGCTATCAGTAATATAGTAGGTTTTGCAACTTTATCTGGTGGTGCAATTCGCTATCGATTCTATTCTCACTGGGGAGTACCAGCACGAATAATTGCTTTAATTATTGCCTTTGAAAATCTGTGTTTTTGGTTGGGATTATTTGCTGTTGGTGGAATAACTTTTTTAATAGAACCTTTAACTTTACCCAGTTTATTAAAATTACCTTTCGTTTCGGTTCATCCTATCGGGTTTATTTTATTACTAATTGTAATTACATATCTGATACTTTGCGCTGTTAGAAAAAAGCCGTTAATCATCAAAGGAAAAAGTTTTGCCATCCCAAGTTTAACTTCATCTCTAACACAAATAACAGTTTCTTTTCTTGATTGGGCATTTGCTGCTGGAGTACTTTATGTTTTACTTCCAACTAATACCCCTTTATCCTATCCGGGTTTTTTTGGTATTTACCTATTAGCGATGATTGTCAGCATTATTAGTCATGTTCCTGGTGGTTTAGGTGTGTTTGAAACAGTTACTTTATTGCTGCTACCAACATCAGTTAATTCCGCTGCGGCTTTGGGTTCGCTGTTAGCATTTCGAGCGGTTTACTATTTACTACCTTTGATAGTAGCAATGGCGTTACTTGGTGGTTATGAAATTAGACGACGAGTGAGAGGGTGAATTACTTTCTTCTCGGCTTTCTGATTAGCTAGTTGAGTGAGGGGGAAGAGGGGGAAGAGGGGGAGAAATTTTATCCGTACTGGGTAAAGGTATTTTGTCTCCATTTTCATAGACGGTTTCCAGCCATAATTCTCGCGCTTCATTAATATTTGTTATTGTCTCTTCAAGGGTTTCACCTTGAGTGAGACATCCTGGTAAGTCTTTAATTTCAGCAACATATCCACCATCTGTATCTGGATAAACTGTTACAGGATATTGAAGGCTCAAATAGTATTCTAATGATTGCTTTTCCATTTACTTTTTCTTCAGTTTTGAGATTGTTATTATTCTATTTTTAAAAATTTAATATCAATTTATAAAACTTTCTATATAAACCAAAAGAAACAAAGACGTTGCAATGCAACGTCTCTACACAATCGATCTGTATCACCCAATCTGAACTTTTATTACTATTGAGCTGATGATTCAGATGCGGGAATAGTTAAGTTTTCTTCCGCAGGAATCAATTTATTCAAAAGGTTGATGTAGCTTAAAACATTATTGCGCTGCTGTTCTAAATTAACCGCATTATTGATATTATTTTTAGCAACAGCCTTTTGTAATTCTTGTATTTTATTAATATTCAAATTACCGTTTGCATCTTCAACTTTGCCTAAAGCTGCGGCTGCTTCCTGTAAGCGAGTATTCGCTATACCAAAATTACGCTGGTCTAAGTTAACTGTAGTATCATACAAATCGCCGCGAGCTTCCATCAAATAAGTGCGGTTTCTCTGTGTAGTTAACTGTTCCTTTGCTTGTTGTAACTCTTGCTTAATTACCTCATCGCTAGAAGAAAATTGAGAACGTGCTTGCCACCAACCAGCACCGTATAGAGCCGCACCCGCAATTGTAGCAATTACAGTACCAATCAGAATTTTCTTAAACTTAGAAAACCCCGAACCTTTATTAGTTGTATCAGTTGTCTTGACTTCACTTGCTTCACTCATGGCTTTTTAAGATTCCTTCCCAGCTATGCTTTGTTCGTAAAAACTTTATAGTCTTTTTCTTTAATTATCTCAAGAATATTTCGGAAAAACTCGTCATTTAATATACGCACTTCCCAGATTTTTATTTTATATATAAATAATATAGTTGGAGCAAATCATTTTCTTGACTTATATGTTGCACTAAGCTCAAAAACCGGGTTTATTGAAAAAAGCTAAACTGTAAAACTTGAATTTACTCTATAAATGTAGGTTTTCGGGCAATTCTAGGGGATGGTACATTTTTGTTACTCAACAAATTATTCAATTCAACAAAATTGTAAATTTTAATGTCTTTGTATGAATTTTAATTTTTTTTAATTGTAAATACGAAAGGATAAAGTACTAGAAACTTAGATTGATCTCAAGTATTTATACCTTATTTTAGACTTTGATTGATTTACTTGTAGTAGATAATCTCTGACGAACTAAATTAAAAAACCTTTCATCACCTAAAAGCTGATATTCAAAATCTTGTTGAATATAGTTTTGCATAATTTCTAACCATACAGCACCAGGAATATTTTCGATTAGTAAAGCAAAGACTCGGGCATTTTTTGCTTTTTTGGGTTTTAAATAGCTAGCTTCAGTTACGATACCCGGTAAACTCCCACCTTTAGTTCCAAAAACTTCTATTTCTTGTTGATTACCTGCCAACTCCATCGTCCATTCTAAATATTTGCGTACAATTTGGACGGTTGATTGAGATAGTATTGCACTATTATATATTTTCTCCATTAACAAGGCATAACAAGACGCAGTTCCACCACAATTTAAAGCTTGAGCCATTGCTTGTTGTTCTTTAAAACTCAACCATTTAGTTGATTTTATTTGCTTAATTGTATTTCTTCTGAACTCTTGGTTATCACGCCATTTTATTGTTAATTGATAAACTTCATCAGCATAATCAGCCGGTTGCATTTCTTGATATCTTTGCAACCTTTCGATAGTATTTTTACCGCGATCGGTATTTCCCCAACTTAAAAACTGACCGATAAAAGGTAACGGTACATCTTGATTTTCTATTTGTAATATTTCAGGTAAATTATTAAGATTATCTCGTCCCAATCGCTGTATCAAGTAATCACTTGCCGCATTATCGCTGTAACGAATCATTGCAGTAGCAACGTGCTGCAATTTTATTTTTTGATCGGCAGTGATATATCCTTTAGTTTGAAATTCTTTTAAAGCATTTGGATGAGCGTTGCCATCAGTATTAGGTAAATAATAAATATCAATATCTGCTAAATTAACTAAATCTTCAGGTGAAAGTATTCCTCGATCTACCTGATGAGCATATTCTATTAATATCAAAATTTTTATAGTTGAAGCTAGGGGGCGTTTTCTATCCGCATTTAAAAAAACTCCTTTATCGTAATTACCAACTTCATAAGCAACAAGAGAAACATCTTCTTGATGCATCAAAATATATTCTAAAAAATCTTCTGGTGTTTTCAATCCTGACGACCATTCTTTACCCTCCCAAAGAAGGTTAAAAATATCGATAATGCCATATATTGCAGATTTTTTCCAAATTAACAAACAAAGAAATGCAACCAATAAAAAAGCAATTGGTAATTCCCAAAATTTATATAAATCAATATTCATCAGTTATCAATTATCAATTATCAATTAAATCCGGGATAGGAGATATATTTGAGAATTTTAATTCTTAACTCCCGTACAGATTTCCGCATGCTACGTCTCTACAACTCCTAACTCCTTTTAAAGGGGACGTTGATTTGGTACGCCTACCGCACGAGGAAACTTCGCTGATGTACTTGCTACTTTTCGCAAATACAAACAATGGCGATCGCTGTTACTCAAGGGTGTATTAAATTGTTGGATTGATTCTATGACTCCACCCAATTGTTGGACGGCGTTTTCCATGTTGATAGCTTCTTCTTGAGTCCAGCTACCCCGGTAAACTACGGCTAATCCTCCTTGTTTTAACAATGGTAAAGTATATTCCGCACAAGCCGAAGCTGAAGCTACAGCACGAATCAAGGCTATATCGTATGTTTCTCTATGTTTGCTATCTCTACCAATTTCTTCCGCCCTGCAAGTAGTTGCTTTAAGGTTATTTAAATTAAGTTTGGGTACAATATTATCTATAAAATTAATTTTTTTTCTAGTAGAATCAACCAGATTTACAGTACACTTGGAAACGCTCATAGCTACCGGAATACCCGGAAAACCCGCACCCGTACCTAAATCAATAATTCTAATTTTTTTATTATCTTCCCCCTCTTCCCTCTCTTCCCCCTCTACCCCGTCTTCCCCCTCTCTCTTCGCTGAAATCAAAAATTTAATTCCCCGCAAAGAATCCCATAAATGTTTTTCCCAAAATTCTTCAGGGTTTGTAATCCGGGTTAAATTTAGCTGAGAGTTTCCTTCGAGAATTAACTCATAGAGACGTTGAAACTGTGCTTGTAGTTGAGGAGATGGTTTCCAATTAAGAGTTTCTTTCCAGATATCCATCATCTGGGGCAGACAAGATATAGTTGAATCGTTCACGATTAAAATAGCGAGTTACATTTTGGTTCAAAATAGTATTTTAAAGTAACTCAACTGCATATTAATTAACAGGTTTGAATTTGGAGACAAAGCACCACTACCAACTACGATTAGAGCAAGTCAGCTATACAGAAAAACTGACCGCTCAAACCAAGCAGAAATTACCCGAATACTCTATATTGCAGGATATTTCCTTCGAGGTTTATGAAGGCGATCGCATTGCCATTGTAGGACCAACTGGCGCGGGTAAATCTTACTTATTACGCCTTTTAAATCGATTATGCGAACCGACAAATGGTAAAATTTATTTTGAAAATCGGGAATATCGGCAAATTGCCCCCAGAGAATTACGTCAATCTGTAATACTAGTAGCACAAGAGCCAAAGCTATTAGGGATGAGTGTAAGAGAGGCTTTAGTTTATCCGCTAATATTGCGAAATCTACCCAAGCCTCAAATTCAGCAACGCTTAAGCTACTGGATCGAACAGCTACATATTCCAGACGACTGGTTAGGAAGAACAGAAACGCAACTTTCTACCGGAGAGCGAAAACTGGTAAACCTGGCGAGGGGTTTAATTATCCAGCCAAAAATTTTATTATTAGACGAACCAACCTCCAACTTAGATTTAGCTAAAGCGAACCTCGTTATAGAAGTTTTAGATCGGCTATACCAAAAAGATCAAACTACAATTTTGATGGTAAATCACCAGTTAGATATAGCCCAAATGTTTTGCACCCGGCTTTTCTACTTGCAACAAGGGCGTTTAACAACAAATCAACCAGCTTCTCAAATCAACTGGAACGATCTGCAAGAAAACTTGCAACAAGCAGAAACCGACGATGATTTTGAATTTTAGTTGAATGGGCATTGAGAATAGTTAAGAGTATTGAGTATTGAGTATTGAGTTAATAATTCTCTCCCTTGTCTCCCCCTGAGCCGCAGGCTCCGCGTGTATCGCCTTTCAGGCGACGCAAGCCTTACTCGCGGCACGACTCGTTAGAGTAACGGGTTGCGCCACTTCTCTCAACGGTCGTGTTCCTCCGCACGAGAGTGGCTTACCATCTCCCCGTCTCCCCATCACCCTATCCCCCCATCCCCTCATCGCCCGGAAGCAATCGTAGAATGTTGTGTAAATTGATTTTGAGGTTGATGCTGATGCTTGGCTATTTTTACTGCTGAGGGAGCATTTTGAGAAACATTTGTATTTAGGATTTCGACATTAAATCGGTATCCTACGTTGCGAATGGTTTGAATTAGACTTGGTTGGCGTGGATCTAATTCAACTTTTTTCCGCAGTGATAATACATGTGTATCAATCGTGCGCGGATTATCTATTGCATCGGGCCAAGCGCGACGCAGTAATTCCGAGCGAGAAAGAGGTATTCCAGCAGCTTGGGCTAAAACATAAAGCAAACTAAATTCTTGGGGTGTTAAATCAATAAATTCACCTTTAAATCGGACGCGGCGCTGTATTAAGTCGATTTGTAAAGCACCGTAATCTAGATAAGCTGGCGCTATAGGAGTACGCTTGCGACGAACAAGTGATTCCACCCGCGCTAAAAACTCTTGCATCCCAAAAGGTTTACTCAAATAATCGTCAGCACCTGCCTTCAAACCCGTAACTATATCAGCTTCACTATTTCGCGCAGAGAGCATTAAAAGCAAAGGCTGTTGCTGGCGATGTAACCAACGGCAAAATTCGATTCCATCGCCATCAGGCAAGTCAGCATCAAGAACAACTAATGTTGGTTGATGAGTCAAGAAGGCTTCCCTTGCTTGATAAATGCTAGCTGCCTGAAATACTCTATAGTCCAGTTGTTGCAAGTGCCAACCTAGCAGCGACCTTAAATGGGGATTCCCCTCAATAATTTCTATACAAACCGAACCCACGGTGGCAAAACCCCTCATTCGAGCATGACTTTCAAGGTAACAAAGCCTATAGCTTTGGTTTTGTAACCGTTGTTACTTCAATTCGCATTTGCTTGACATTTATTCGTTTTTTTAGTTAAACGGTTTATTTGCCTATTACCCCACCTACAATATAGTTGGTAACATTTTTCTATTTTTTGTTATACTTGTTAAACACATTTATTGTTAGCTTTGTTTTGTAATTAGTGTAAATTCCATTCAAAACTAAAACCAACAAGCTACTTGTTTACCACGATCCCCAGCCGCTGTCTAGATGTAAACAAGGCACATATCCCTTTTGATTTAATCTCAGCGTCCATTTATAGAATTAATAAATAATGACGAAAATATATAACAATCGCTTATTTACTCATCACATTTAGCGTATAAAGTAATAGGATCTATGTAGAGGCTGTAGCAATAACAAATTTTTCACAAGCAAATTTTATTAAATTGTAGTACTTACAGTAATGCTGAAGTAATACTTCACATTTAGGCTTGAATCATTTACAATTCTCATTCCAACCTTCTGACACTTTTTACTTATCCTATGCTTCAAGACGCACGAACAATCCGCTACTATCAAAAACTAACCGATGCCTTCGTCGAACTCTGGAATCGCGGTTATCGTACAGATGATATGCGGATGTACCTTGACGGCTATTTAGCCGCACTACGAAACGGTAACGAACTTGAACCTTACTTCATTCATCGCTTAGAAGAGGAAGCTGCTCGCTTCTTATTCGATGCATCTAATTTTGCAGTTGTTCAACCACAACCAGAACCAGATTACTATTAACTTACTCGCACAGTCAGTTAATAGCAATCACTGCTCAACGCAGATGATTATAGCATACTATTTGCGAATATCAACTGTAGCAATGGTCTGATTTTTTGTAGATGTTTTGTAGCAATTCAAGTAAATTTTCCCCTCACTCGTTTTATTGGTTATGCCAAATCGGTGAGGGTTTTTTTCGGTTTTTTAATCTACCTCTCGCTTGTAACGCAATTGTAAAAGTCTCCGCCCCCCAAAGTTAACCAGAGGCGGAGCAACTAGTATTCAGGTTTGTAGTAAGGGCTGTACTCCCTTCCATGCGAGGATTTTAATCGTCAGAATAAGAGTTAAAACTCTTACTACGAACCTTTATTACCCATCAAAATTAATGTGGCGGAGTACTATGAACCAATTAGAATTCACATCTTGCACCAATTGCAATAATCGCAGGCAGAGCCTCTAAAAGCTAATTCCCAGGAACCGAGCCTGGGAACTAGATGGAAGAATTTCGACAGCTATCAGATAAAATTCAACTTAATCAAGAAGCCATTGCGACTTCAACCATTTGCTGTAATTCACCTTTTTGGTAAAGTTCAATCAAAATATCACTTCCACCAACAAATTCACCATTCACGTACACTTGGGGAATTGTAGGCCAGTTGGAATATTCTTTGATGCCTTGACGTATTTCTGCATCTTCGAGGATGTCACAAGTCTCGTAGGGAACTGCCAAGGTGTTAATAATTTGAACAACATTGTTAGAGAAGCCGCACATTGGCATTAATTTGCTTCCCTTCATGAAAACCATGATTTTGTTTTGCTGTACTAAATTATCAATTCTTTCTTTAACTTCGGGTGTCATGATGTTTACCTTTTTATGGTGTTTTGATTACGAAGACTAGCATTTCAACTATTAAGCTAAGAGTCATTACCTCAACTGGGCATTTGTAACTCATAACTTATACTTATAGCTTAAATTATGAAGCGACTGTTGCTTGCCAAGCTTCGGGAGTGTATGTTTTGAGTGCTAAGGCGTGAATAGCTTCGGTAGACATAGCTTGTTTCAACGCACCGTACACTAACTGATGTTGCTTTACTAATCCCTTGCCTGCAAACTGCGATGAAACCACACTTACTTGATAATGGTCGCCACCGCCAGTTAAATCTTGTACTTCAACTTGAGCATCTGGCATTTCCGCCACGATCATTTCCTTTACTTGCTGCGGACTTATCATCTAAAATCCCTAAAATTAATTGATTGTCTACACTTTATATATTATGTACAAATTTTAGACAGCAGCGATCGCTTATCAGTGACCAGTTATCAGTTAGCAGTTAGCAGTTACCAATGAATTTAGTTTGCTTGAAGAATTACAGGTAATTTCATCCTACCATTAGAAACTCAAAAGCCACCGCCAAAAGTTTAGCGGTGGTGTATTTAAGAATTTTATAGTTGGTATAAAAAAATTATTTGCGAGAGGAAGCGTTACCGCCACTAGGAGGAGAATCAACAAAGCCTAATTCAAATAATTGTTGATAAGCTTTTTTGCCTAAGTCTCTGGTGGGATTTTGACTTTTGATAATTTGCACCAATAAAGGTACGGCTAATTCTGGCTTGTTTTGCGCTCTATGTACTAATGCTAGCTGATATGTGGCTTCATCCCGCATTTGAGCAGTAGATAAAGCTTTTTTGCGCTGCGAATCGGCTATCCGGTTGTCAATTCCGGCAAAACTAGAATTTAATTGCTGGTAGAAATTTGATAGCTGATTGAAAACTAAACGTGCTTCCTTGAGTTTATCCGCAGCTAAAGCGTAGTTTTGGGAAGAAACTGCATTACCAGCCTCTGACATCAAACGCTTTCCACCTTCCTCGCTCAAAACACTTGTTGTTTGTCCGGTTGGCTGAAGATTATTTGGATCGTTTGGATCTATGGGCTGTACTTGCGTGCTACCGCTAGGTAGTTTAACCTGAGCATCAGCGGGTGATAGCAAGCTAAAACTTGTTATTACCGATAGCAAACTAAGGGAAATATGGGGAACGGTTGCGGCAAATTTCATGGGGATAAATACTTGGGACAATTAAACAGAACAGGGACATAAACTTCGGGTATCTTAACTCTGTTTTGCTATGAAACAAAGCAAAGCCACATACACTCGTATCTCTGATTTAGACTGAAAATCTTCTCAATTGAGTTCCCACAACTATTACGTCACGAAATATAGCTGTTATGAATACGAGCGCAAATTCACCCCTCAATTCTTCGTCTGGAATGCCAAATAGCAGTTTAGGAATGATTATACAACGTGGTGGTGAAGAATTAGCATTAGAAAAGGTTTCAGACCGTTTTACCGTTCGCAGCAATGCTGATATTACTACCAAAGAATTAGCTCAGAATTTTTTAGGTAGTTGGCGCGGTACTATTCCTACTTCTCGTTTGGAATTGTTTAAGGTTGCGCCCAGTAAGTTAGAGATGGCGATGTCTCAAGCGCGGAGTTCGACAAATGTTGCTTTTGCCAGTCATGTTTACCAAATAAAAGGTAATCCGGTGACATCTGTTTATTTAGGCGACCAAATTACTATTGAATTTGCTGCGATCGTCGATTCTGCCAGAATTAATGCGATCGCAGCAAAGTTTGGTTTGGTTCTTTATAAAGCTGTTGATGGTCTTCCTAATACTTTTGTATTTTTTGTTGGCGAACAAGCTACACAAAATCCGATCAAAATTGCTAATAGGTTACAAAGATTACCCGAAGTTTTAGCTAGCGAACCTAATATTATTATCCATCAAGAACCCCACTACAAACCTCGCGATCCTCTTTATTTTCAACAATGGTATCTAGACCATAATGGTGGGAATCAATTGGTACATGGATCTCATATTTCAATCGAAAAAGCTTGGGACATCACGCGGGGAGTTCGTTCGGTTATCGTAGCGGTGGTTGATGAATATTACGATCTCAATCATCCCGATTTTATGGGTAGTGGAAAAATAGTCGCTCCGTTAGATTTAAAAGATAAAGATTTTTTACCAATACCTACGCAAAAACATCCCAGTCACGGTACTGCTTGTGCTGGAATCGCGATCGCCGAAGAAAATGGTACGGGAATTGCCGGAATTGCTCCGGGTTGTGCGTTTATGCCTATTCGTACTAGTGGATTTTTAGATGATGAATCTATTGAAGCTATTTTTGATTGGGCGATTGAAAAAGGAGCTAGTGTAATTTCTTGCAGCTGGGGAGCATCGGCGGTGTATTTCCCTCTTTCCTTGCGTCAGCGTGCTGCTATTACTCGCGCTGCCACCAAAGGACGTAACGGTAAGGGTTGCGTGATTTTATTTGCTGCCGGAAACGCTAACCGTCCGATTAACGGTACCGTACACGAACGCGGTTGGGTGAAAAATATTGTTACGGGTAAGACGCGATGGCTCAATGGTTTTGCGGTGCATCCGGATGTCATGACTGTTGCTGCATCCACTAGTTTGAACAAAAAAGCCGCCTACAGTAATTGGGGTACTAATATTTCCGTCTGCGCCCCCAGCAATAATGCTCAACCAGGAATGTGGTTTGAACAAACGGGTTTTATCTATACTCAACCCGCGATCGCAGCTTCACTTCCAGGAAAGGCAATATTCACAACCGATCGATTAGGAGCCGCAGGTTACGCGATCGGCGATTTTACTCATTATTTTGGCGGCACTTCTAGCGCCACTCCCGTAGTTGCTGGAGTTGCAGCGCTGGTTTTGTCAGCGAACCCTGACATAAATGTTCAACAAGTAAAACGCATACTTGAAGAAACCGCCGATAAAATAGTTGATTTAGAACCCGACGCACAATTAGGTTTGCGTTATGGAACTTACGATGATAACGGTCATTCAAAATGGTTTGGTTTCGGAAAAGTAAATGCGTATAGAGCGCTTATAGCAGCGCAAAAGCTTCAAGTTAATGCCGCAGTTGCAACTAGCAATATAAGAGGACGTAATAATGCAGTATTATCTATTCCCGATAATTACAAAGAAGGGATAAAAAGCGGAATTATTATATCTGAATCCAACTCCGTTCGCGATATTCAAGTTACCGTCAACATCCAACATGAATTTCTGGGCGATATTGAAATTTACTTAATTGCCCCCAACAATCAACGGGTGTTATTGCAAAGTCGTACTTTAGGTCGTCGTAACGAATTACAAACCACCTATTGCGTGCAAACCCATCCAGTTTTGAAAAATTTACTCAATCAGTCAGCCAAAGGGCGCTGGCAATTATGGATTATTGATACGGCTCCAGAAGATGTAGGCAAATTAAAGAATTGGGAACTTGCTTTCGGAATTTAGATCCATTATCAACTAACAACTAACTCTTAAGAATTAGATATTTGTGCAAAACCACTATCAGCGAAATCATCATATTGATAGTTTAGTTGTTGAAGTGCGTGAGATAAATCATCTGTAAGTGTTTTAGCATCTTGCTTTACACAGCCTCGATCGTAGTCAGATACTTTGATTGGTGAAGCAATGCTGATGGAAACATCCGTACCCCAACTTGGATAAGGATGACTGTAATTGAAACAAATAGGTACAATTTTCACTCCCAAACCGGGGTGAGATGATTCCGCGCTCAAAGCCAAACGCGCAATTCCAGGCTTTAGTTGGTGAATATCGCGATCGCGAAAAATGCCGCCTTCTGGATAAATAACTAACATTTCACCACTTTGGAGCAATTCAACAGTATGACGAAGAGTTTTAATCGAAGGACGTTTTGAATCTACAGGGAATCCTCCCAAACGTCGAACAAACCAACCTTGAAAACCCTGACATTCAGTACTTGTGACCATAAAACGCAAATCTCGCCCAGTAACGCAACGTCCAGTTGCATAAGGCAAAAGCAACGAATCCCAACGCGCCTTATGGGTAGGGGCTAAAATTACAGGTCCGCTAGACGGTAAATTTTCCTGTCCCGTAATTGTGATTTGGCTAAAGTACAAAGGTAAAAGTACATTTCCTGCCAGTAGGTAACTTAGAGAACTTAACCAAGGAGAAATTTGCGAAGTAGTATCAGCCAACTTAGTGCTTACTTGACTATTAGGTGTTTTTTGTCTGCCAGTATCAAATATCGAATTTAATTCCATCATTACGGTGACTGCTGAATATTGAGTGAATCAAAATGTAAAGATTCTTGATTAGTAACACCGTAGATTTTCTGCCTCAACTTTTGTAGCACTCACTGGACAGTTTTACCTCTGTCCTTTAAGTTATGCTATGTCGCCGATTAGCAAACCAATCTTGTAACTGTTGGCGACAGTCAGATTCTAAGATGCCTCCAATTACACCCAAACGGTGATTGGAAGCCGTACTATCAGGAATATTAGCAACAGTCCGAATAGCCCCAGTTTTCGGGTCATCTACTCCATAGATTAGTAGACCAACACGGGCTTGCACAATGGCACCAGCACACATCGGGCAAGGTTCCAGAGTAACGTAGAGACTACATTCATGCAGCCGCCAACTTTGTAAAGAGCGCGTTGCTTCCCGGATAGCGAGAATTTCCGCATGGGCGGTGGGGTCATTGTCGCGTTGTTTCCTATTTTCAGCTTCTGCAATCGTATTTTGGGATGAATCAATAATAACAGCGCCAACAGGAACCTCACCTGCTTCCCCCGCCGATTCAGACAGCTTTAATGCCTGCTCCATCCATTTTCTATGTATAAGATATTCAGAATGGCTGCTTAACATATTTTTAACAAGTTAGTTGTTAGTTGTTAGTTGTTAGACAAACAAATGGTGTAGAGACGCGATACCCTTGCGTCTCTACAAAGGTTTCAGGTTTTACAACGAAATTAATATAACTTTATTCAAAAAATAACCCGATTTATTGTAGAAATCGGGTTTTTAATCATATTTTGCAAAAAGCTGAATTTTCTAAGCTGTTGCTGGTTGATTTAAAAGAGAATCAAGTTGACCTTGAGTATCTAATTGATACAAATCGTCGCAACCGCCAACGTGTTGACTATTAATAAAAATTTGCGGTACTGTACGCCGTCCGTTCGCACGCTCCGCCATTGCATTTCTAGCTGTTGCGTCTCCATCAATTTTATATTCGGTGAATTTAACCCCTTTCCACCACAAAAGCATTTTCGCACGGATGCAATAAGGGCAAGTCTGCCAAGTATAAAGTTCCACGCTTGCTTTGATTTGTTCGGGATGGCGACCTAAAAGCGGGTTGAGAAAATCAAACATCTTATTATTTGAGGGATTTTATGTAACTTTCTTTTAGGCTAGCAGATAGTCTTTAACCCGGTAATTACAGGCAGAACCTAGTAATACTCTGTCCGCAGGTGCAATTAACCTTATCTCTGGCTAATTGCCAAAGATTGTTTTTATGTAGATTATTGATACTACCGTTTGCATCCCGATCGATTTTGTGTCCACAATTAGGACAATTAAACTTTTTAGAACGAAATTAAATATTAACTTCAGGAAAATTAAATTCAGCAAATTTAATTATTTAGAAATATTAGCTGTAAAAAATCTATCTAAAAGTATATGTCTTCCGACCGTCGTAAATATATTCCCTACAGCAAATCTCACACCTGAAAAATCCGCTCGGATGCAAAACTTAACACAAACCAAAGGCAAGACGGATTTCCACTGGTATCCCCCCTTTGGTAGACTTAATAACTGATATCGCAATTCGTCAATACCGCATTTAATAAGCAATTGAGAGGGCATTTGTGGAAAACACTCTTGGGTTAGAGATTATTGAAGTAGTTGAGCAAGCGGCGATCGCTAGCGCTCGCTGGATGGGTAAGGGCGAGAAGAATACCGCCGACCAAGTAGCTGTGGAAGCTATGCGGGAAAGAATGAATAAAATCTATATGCGCGGGCGCATTGTGATTGGAGAAGGCGAACGCGATGATGCTCCCATGCTTTACATCGGTGAAGAAGTGGGAATTTGTACTCGTGAAGATGCCAAAACTTTCTGTAACCCCGATGAATTAGTTGAAATTGACATCGCGGTTGACCCTTGCGAAGGTACTAACCTAGTAGCATACGGTCAAAATGGTTCGATGGCTGTATTGGCAATTTCCGAAAAAGGCGGTTTATTTGCTGCACCTGACTTTTATATGAGAAAGTTAGCAGCACCACCACAAGCAAAGGGCAAAGTAGATATTGATAAATCTGCCACCGAAAACCTGACAATTTTAGCTGAGTGCTTGAATCGTACCGTTGAGGAATTGGTTGTAGTAGTGATGGATCGTCCCCGTCACAAAGAATTAATTACGGAAATTCGTCAAGCTGGTGCTAGAGTACGCTTAATTAGCGATGGTGACGTTTCTGCCGCTATTTCCTGCGGTTTTACCGGAACCAACATTCATGCGCTCATGGGTATCGGTGCTGCACCCGAAGGTGTAATTTCTGCTGCTGCAATGCGTTGCTTGGGCGGGCACTTCCAAGGACAATTGATCTACGATCCAGAAGTAGTTCAAACAGGTTTGATTGGCGAAAGCAAAGAAGGCAACCTTAAAAGACTTAAAGAAATGGGTATTAATGACCCAGATAAAATTTACACTGCCGAAGAACTAGCCAACGGTGAGAATGTACTTTTTGCAGCCTGCGGTATTACTCCGGGAACCTTAATGGAAGGAGTTCGTTTCTTCCACAAAGGAGCTAGAACTCAAAGCTTAGTAATTTCCAGCCAGTCCAAAACTGCTCGGTTTGTCGATACCATCCATATGTTCGATAAGCCACAAAGCATAAGTCTTACCTAAATTTGTTTAGGAAATGTAGAGACGTAGCACTGCTACGTCTAAGAGTTAGGAGTTAGGAGTTAGGAGTTAGGAGTTTTGAAGACGGTAACTTAATAACTATGTGAACAAAGTGTACAAATTATCTTAATTGCGTTGATAATCCCAAAATCACGTTTAGGATAAGTCTCAAAACCTTTATTGGATAAGAGGCATTTTTAATTTACATAACTCACAACTCATAACTCATAACTCATAACTCTTCCCATGCCCAATTCCTATTTCATGAATATCAATTATCAATAAATAATTAGTAATTACCATTTAAAGTAATGCATATAGCAGTAGTAGGGTTAAGCCACAAAACAGCCCCAGTAGAAGTTCGAGAAAAACTGAGTATTCCCGAACCACAGACTGAAGGCGCGATCGCTCACCTGTTAAGCTATCCCAGTATTGAAGAGGTGACAATTCTTAGCACTTGCAACCGCTTGGAAATTTATATCGTTACTCAAGAAAGCGAACAAGGTATCCGAGAAGTAACTCAGTTTCTCTCCGAACATAGTAAATTACCTGTAATGTCTTTAAGACCTCACCTGTTTATGTTGCTTCATCAAGATGCGGTAATGCATTTGATGCGAGTGGGTAGTGGATTAGATAGCTTGGTACTTGGAGAAGGACAAATTCTGGCTCAGGTAAAGACTACTCATAAAATTGGTCAGCAATACAAAGGTATCAAAACAGTTTTAAATAAATTATTTAAACAGGCAATTACCGCCGGGAAGCGCGTGCGTAGCGAAACTAGTATTGGAACTGGCGCGGTTTCTATCAGTTCCGCTGCCGTGGAATTAGCGCAGATAAAAGTACAAAATTTAGCAGCAGTCAGAGTTGCGATCGTTGGTGCTGGAAAAATGTCGCGGTTGTTAGTACAGCATCTAATATCTAAAGGCGCAGTAGAAATTTGTATTTTAAATCGTTCTGTAGGAAGAGCGGAAGAATTAGCAAGTCAGTTCAATGGTTGTAACATCCAGACTCAACCTCTGACAGAAATGATGTCAGTAATTATCGAGAGCGATTTAGTCTTTACAAGTACTTCGGCAACAGAGCCAATATTAGACCGCAGCAAATTAGAATTAATCTTAGAACCCACTCGCCCTTTGATGTTGTTTGATATTTCCGTACCGCGCAACGTTCATTCAGACGTGAACGAACTAGATAATGTAGAGGCGTTTAATGTAGACGATTTGAAAGCAGTAGTAGCGCAAAACCAAGAAAGTCGTCGTCAAATGGCGCTGGAAGCTGAAGGGATTTTAGAACAAGAAGCAGAAGCTTTCGATATGTGGTGGCGCAGTCTCGAAACAGTGACTACAATTAGTTGCTTACGAAATAAAATTGAAACCATCCGCGAACAAGAACTAGAAAAAGCTTTATCAAGATTGGGTTCGGAATTTGGCGAAAAACATCAAGAAGTTATCGAAGCCCTAACGCGGGGAATCGTCAATAAAATATTACACGACCCAATGGTACAGTTAAGAGCGCAGCAAGATGTCGAAGCCAGACGACACTGTATGCAAACTCTACAAAAACTATTCAATCTAGATGCAGAAGAACAATTTAGTTGAATTGGGCATTGGGCTACTTCCCACCTACGGTGAATGGGAATTGGGAATAGTTAGGAGTTAGGAGTTATGAGTTATGAGTTTTTTATCTCCCCATCCCCCCCATCCCCCCATCTTCCCCCTCTTCCCCTTGTCCCCTCTTTCCTCTCTTAAACTTCCGCCCATTTCCGCAGCAAGTTAGCGTGGGTTTTGCTAATTAAATCAAATTCTGGTGTTTTACCGTCTTTTTGAAAGATAACTTGTTTTGCTGTATCTAAGTCAAATAATATTTCGCGTTCTGATGGTTCGCGCACGAAGCTTTGTACCCAACTAACTGCTGCCAGACGTTTACCTGTCTCTACCGTTTCTACTCGATGCAGGGTTGTTGAAGGATATACGATCGCACAACCTGCTTCTAATTTGAAAGCTTGTTCGCCCAAACTTGTATCTATAACTAATTCTCCTCCTTTGTAACTTGAGGGAGAATTCAGAAATAAGGTAAATGACACATCGGAGCGTATTGGTTTTTCCGAACCCGCGATCGCGTTATCGGTATGATAACCGTAATACATACCAGTTTCGTAACAATTGAACATTATCGGACGGATAATTTTGGGTTTGACTGCTGCTTGAAATAGCTTGTTACGTGTGAGTGCTTTGACTATAATAGTTCTCAACTCATTAGCAGTCTCAGCATTCCCAGATAATTGAGCATTATTTTTAACTGTTTTTGCAAACCATCCCGCCGTTAGCTTACCGTCAATAAATTCCGCATCTTTAAGCTTGGCAGTAATTAAATCTAATTCTTCAGCAGTCAGAACATTTTCTATAGTAAAAATCATCTTCTGATTTTAAATTTTAAATTTTAGATTTTAGAGCAGGGAGTAGGGAGTAGGGAGCAGGGAGCAGGGAGTAGGGAGTAGGAGTTAGGAGTTAGGAGTTAGGAGTTAGGAGTTAGGAGTTAGGAGTTAGGAGTTGAGAGTTAGGAGTTAAGAGTTAGGAGTTATTTCTAAATTATCTACCCCCTCTACCCCCTCTACCCCCTCCACCCCCTCCAAGAAAATCCCCCCATCCCCCCATCTCCCCATCTCCCCCGCTCGCCGCACGCCCTCGCCGCACAAGCGCGGTGAACGCGTGAACGGGTTGCGCCACTTGCTACAAGTCGGGGAACCCGCGAGGGCGCAGTGGCTTACCATCTCCCCCTCTCCCCCTCTCCCATCAAAATTGGACAAGATAGAGGCGGTTTTCCCACCTTTCTCTTGCCCTTTGTAAGTCAATCTATAAAAAAAGTAGATGTAATAGAGGCTTAGTTTTCTCCACCTTCACCACCTTCTGTTTCAGGTGTTTCTACTGGGGTAGTTTGTTCAACTCCAGGGTTTAGTTCGGTACCTTCGGTGCCTTCTACTTCAGCAGGTTCATTGCTAGCACAAGCGGTAACGCTAGCTGCCATACCTAATGCAAGAAATAAAGCAATTGTTTTTGAACGCATTTTCACACTCCTCACTGAATCAATTTCTTAAGTTGCTTGTTCCTGGGCTGCACCTACAAATCTCGACGGTTATTCAACATGAATTGATCGGTCGAGAAATGACGCTTCTTTAGTCGGAAGCTAATTGCAAATAATTGTAGCTTGTATTTACGATCGCAACAATAAGTTTAAACTACATCATATGTTGGTCTAGTTAAAATTTTTCCATAATTCATATCGGCTCAAAACCTTATATGATACTATTTTTTAGGCTATTTTTTTTATTCAACGGTGTTTCGCCAGTATAATGCAAGCGATCGCGTTTATTTTAGCGATCGCTAAAAGCTTACTGAAAATAGATCGGATATAAGTTATTCCATTTTTAATCTGCTAACTGATTTTAGTGAGAAAAATTATTATGTAGAGGTTTATTTATCTATATCTTGCGTTTTAACTATATATAATATCGAATCACTATTGATTATCAAACGATATATTGAGGGAGAGCATCCCAATTTGTGAAAAATATCTATCTGGTAGTGCGTTAGCGCAGCGTGTCCGCCAGGACATGCATCTTGCTCGCTATATAATTTTGCTCGCTATATATAGTTATTAATTTTTATATACTTGGTTTCCCAGTTATTAATAAAAAGTCAAAATAGAAATAATCCGGGCAAGAAAAACTGGACGATTTGATGCGAATCGTTTCTCCTACCCCTCATCAAATTACTAACCACACAAATTTTAGATCGCAACTCTTATCTGGCTTAACTTCAGTAATTAAACCGATCGAAATGGTGTAAAATTTCCAGAAGATATTTAATTGCTGGTTGAAATTAACTTAGATTATCTATTTTTAACTGTTAGAAGCGAAAAATCTCAACTGAAAAGAGCTACAAATAAAATTTATCGTGATTAATAACAAATTAACCTTTAGAAATGCAAATAGTTAGTCGAATTTATCAAATAAGATATCGGATAATTTTCGTGCTGTTGGGCTTTTGGCTAATTTTTGATTTAGTCTCTCACTTAGGGGCGGAAGTTCTTTGGTTTGAGAAAGTTGGATATTTGTCGGAATTTATATTGCGCTTGGTAACGCAGTTGGGATTGTGGGCGATCGCCTTTTTTGCAAGCCTGTGTTTTTTATTAGGCAATTTGACTATAGCGAGAAAGTTTCAACACCCGAAAGCAGGATACGGGAAAGAAATAAGTAAAACAGAGAAAAAAACTTTTTTCCCTTCTCCTGTTTTTCTAAAAACACCTGAAACTCCTGCTTACCTTTATGGCTTTAAACTACGTTGGCTTTTACCGACGATTTTAGGTTTAACCGTTTTAGTGGCGGCGATAGTAATTTTTTATAGTCAAAAAACTTTAAATGTTTGGTATCCCCAAGTTAAATTACCCGGTGAATTACTGCAATTTCCATTTTGGTTGCAGTTTATCTTAAATGTATTGCAGTTACGGCAGTTTGTAATTACGATTTTGCAATTAGCCGTACTCCTGGCTTTGACTGCTGCTATTTTTATTCGTTACGAATTTTGGCTGATAGCGCTTTCAGTATTTGTGAGCTTGCTTTTAGCTTTCTTGATATCGGCACGGTGGATAAATGTTTTAGAATACTTCAGCGCCACCAGCTATAACATCAAGGAACCTTTATTTAATCGAGATATTAGCTTTTACGTATTTTCGTTACCAATTTGGGAACTACTGCAATTTTGGTTGTTGGGACTATTTGCATTTGGTATAGCTGCGGTAGCATTGATTTATTTACGCTCCGCTAACAGCTTGAGTGAAGGTAGATTTCCCGGTTTTACCGTACAGCAACGGCTTCATCTCAATGCCTTGGGTTGCTTGAGTATGTTAGCTATAGCTTTACGTTATTGGCTGTTACGGTATCAACTTTTGTATTCCAAGTTGGGAGTAAACTACGGTGCGAGCTATACAGATGTCAAAGTTTTGCTGCCTATTTATACCAGCTTGACTATTTTAGCGATCGCTATTGCAGCTTATTTGGTAGTGCGAACATTAGCTTTATCTAAAAGAACAAAAGGAACTATAAAACGCGCCCCTTTCCCGCGACAATTGGTTTACGTATCGGGATTGTTTTTTGTAGTAGCAACTTTTGCCGTTAGTTTTCTGCCTACAGTAGTACAAAAGTTAGTTGTACTGCCCAACGAAATTACCCGCGAAAAGCCTTATATCGAACGTACAATCAAACTTACCCGCGAAGCATTTAATTTAGACAGTATTGATGCGAGTACTTTTAATCCTCAAAATAATCTGACGGGATCTGACTTACGAGAAAATGACCTAACTATAGCAAACATTCGTTTGTGGGATACGCGCCCGCTTTTACAAAGCAACCGTCAGCTACAGCAAATTCGACCTTATTATAAGTTTCCAGATGCAGATATTGACCGCTATACTCTCAAACGCAGTCTTGGCTCTCAAGCTTCTTTTAAGCAGCAAACTATTATCGCCGCCAGAGAACTTGATTACAATGACGTTCCCGATGCGGCAAAAACTTGGGTCAACAAACATTTAGTTTATACTCATGGCTACGGGTTTACCCTGAGTCCGGTGAATCAAGTCGCGCCCGGTGGATTACCTTATTACTACATAAAAGATATTGGCGTTGAAAATTCGGGTAATCAAGCTTCTCTATCAATATCGAATGCAGAAATTAGCGCTAGTATTCCCGTTGCAAATCCGCGAATTTATTTTGGGGAACTTGCCAATACTTATGTGATGACGGGAACCCGAACTCAAGAGTTTGACTATCCCAGCGGCAACGAGAACGAATTTAACGTTTACGACGGAGGTGGTGGAATTCCTATTGGCACATCTTGGCGAAGATTAATGTTTGCTGAATATCTCAAAGATTGGCAGATGTTGCTAACCCGCAATTTTACCCCAGAAACTAAATTAATTTTCCGCCGCAATATAAAACAAAGAATAAAAACTATAGCTCCTTTTTTACGTTTTGATAGCGATCCTTATTTAGTTGCAGCCGATGGGAAAGGAACAACTATTGATGGTAAACCAACATATTTGTATTGGATAATTGATGCTTATACAACCAGCGATCGCTATCCGTATTCTGACCCCGGTAAAAATAAATTTAATTACATCCGCAACTCCGTAAAAATTGTTGCCGATGCTTATAACGGTGATGTGAGCTTTTACGTTGCGGATCCTTCAGACCCAATTATTAATACTTTAGAGGTAATTTTCCCATCAATGTTCAAACCTCTATCGGAATTACCCGTAACTCTTCGCAGTCACATCCGCTACCCATCAGACTATTTCAGCATTCAGTCGGAACGCTTGCTGGCTTATCACATGACCGACCCCCAGGTGTTCTACAATCGAGAAGATTTGTGGCAGATTCCTACAGAAATTTACGGTACCGAACAGCAACAGGTACAGCCTTACTACTTAATTACAAAACTGCCTACCGCTGAAAGTGAAGAATTTATTTTAATACTTCCTTTTACTCCTACCCAACGAAGAAACTTAATTGCTTGGCTGGCTGCTCGTTCGGATGGTTCACAATACGGTAAATTAGTGCTTTACGAATTCCCCAAGCAGGAATTGGTTTACGGTATTCAACAAATAGAAGCTTTGATTAACCAAAAGCCGGAGATTTCCGAACAAATTACCTTATGGAATCGCGAAGGTTCTAGAGTAGTTCAAGGAAATTTATTAGTTATACCTATCGAAGAATCGCTTCTTTATGTCGAACCTATATATCTGGAAGCTGAAGAAAACAGTTTACCGACTTTAGTTAGAGTGATTGTTGCTTACGATAACGAAATTGTGATGAGAGATACTTTAGAAAATGCTTTAGAGGAAATTTTCGACACAACTAATATCACAACTCCTGCATTTACTCCCCCCCAAGAAGCAGTACCACCAATACTACCCGTACCATAATCAGCTTCATATTCTCCCGTCTGCCGCGATCCAAGCGAGAGTGCCTGCTTGCATTTATTGTAAATTTATATAACTTCTTTGTGACTTGTTGCCAATCATTTCGGCGATCGCGGCATTGTCGCCAGAAAGCAAAATGCGATCGCTACTCAGCAACAAAAACAAGAGCAAAATTGTCAACAATATTTAACATGTCAAACCCGAAGTTACCCTCCCTTGTTAGGTTTTTAGGATTGTTAAGAAATATGTCTCCAATCTATAATCCTTTAAATAAGCATAGTTGTAAGCATTCAAACTCGATTTATAGTTTAATTTACGTAGGTTCAAATTCTTATCAATATCCTCCTAGAGGCATAGATAGAATGGCTTTAATACCCTTGTGGGGGGATATCGCAAACGAGAGTAGGAATGCCACAATTGTTAAGAAGGTTGTATCTATTTCAATGTTGCAATCAAAAGTCGATCGTATAGTCGGAACTGATAATTATTAGCTATTGCAACTAATAGTCAAGTTTTAAATTTTTAATCGGGATATTCTTAGTTTCTAATAAATGAGGTACTTGTTAGACCTGCCGATCGAAACGTACTAAAAGAATTCATCGTCGGCATTTTAAAAAGTAAGCTTCAATCAAGGTAAACTTCTAATTTGATGATTATTATAGAGATTATGCTTACTCGATTCGAAGTAAATCTCGTACTTGCCTTCATTGAAGTAACCTACTTGACCATAATCAGCGTTCTATTAATGCTTGTTCATACAGTGCTTATTATCGTCAAATTCAGCCAAATGTAAAAAAAAGCAAAAGAATATAATTTTTTTTTACAAAAATATTACAAAATAACTTGTATTATAAGCAAGCTTTAAACCTTGTTTTTGCTGCATTAAAAAGCAGGAGTTTTATTTTATTTGGCTCTAATTAGATGGGTGTCTAACGAAAGAAATAGCACAAAATGAAAAATGAGAAATTGCAAAATCTGTTGCGTTTTTTTAAAGCGTTGGCAGATGAAAGTAGACTAAAAATAATTGGTATTCTAGCGACTCAGGAGTGCAGTGTAGAAGAACTGGCTGTGTTATTAGAACTAAAAGAACCGACAATCTCACATCATTTAACCAAACTCAAGCAACTTGAATTGGTACGAATGCGACCTGAAGGCAATACTCATTTTTATCAATTAGATAAAGATGTTTTGCAAACTATGAGTAAGGAAGTGTTGTTACCGGAAAAAGTAGCTTCTTTAGCTGATGGTGTAAATCTTGAAACCTGGAAAGTTAAGGTATTAAGCACTTACATTGAAGGAAATATTCAAGATTGTACATCCGTGAAATATCTCAGAGAAATTCCCGGTAACAGTAAAAAGCGCTTGACGATTCTCAAATGGGTAATCGACAAGTTTGAAATAGGAGCAGAATATCCGCAGGATAAAGTGGATGAGGTTCTTAAACGTTACTATCCAGACTTTGAGACTCTACGAAAGGAATTAGTAGATAGTCGCTTGATGCAGGAGCAAAATGGGGTGTATTGGCGATGTTAAATCTTACAAATGCAGCGAATTGCAAGGTGTAAAGATTTGAAATTGAAAAAATAGTTAAGAGACAAGGGATAAAGTACATAAACTACTGACTCCCATTCTCTCAATGACTATAGGAAATGTGGGATGGGAAAGATATTTAATCGTTTGATAATAATTAGATTTTTATCAAATCTTAAGCTCAAATAAAAACACTATAGTAACTTTTGTAAAGTTTAGATAAGACTTATATAAGTATTTTTGCGGTAGTAATATCAAGTGCCCGTGAAGAACCGGCATTTCTATGGTTAAGGAAAGATGATTTCATTAAACCAATATGAATAGAAGTGAAGATTTTATCAAAATTAAATAAAAATATATTCATTAAATTATTAAGTTGTTATTAATCGGCTTCCAAAGCGATCGGCGATTGGGACTTTTCGCCCTGAGTTGAATAGCAAAGATAAAGTTGCAATTCGATAATCCAAAATCGAATCGCTTTGTTAGAAATTCAAGAGACACGAAGGTAAAGATGATGTTTAAAAAAGTGGTGCTACCAACCATTGCAATTTCAGGTATGATTTTTGCTAGCTTCGCTATGCTTTTAACTGAATATGGTTCCGAACGAATAGAGATTCGAGTAGATAATCGAGAGTTTGTTGATGGTGAAGTTAGAGATTTTTTGTCTCCTGGAATGGGAGCAGCATTGAATATAGCGCTTGGTATAGGAAGTGTCGTAGCGATCGGATCTAGCAAATCTGCAAGTAAAAAAAAGAAGTTAGAGAAGCAGTTATTAGAAATGAGAAAAGCAATATCAGATAAAGATGCTCAAATTGAGGAATTAAGTTTTGTTAATAATGGGAGGCGTTAGGAGTAGGGATTAGCGTCTGTTGTTTATTTTAAATAGCAATAAGAGGATGTTTGAAAAATATCTTTTTTTTAACGCAATTCTCGGATTATCCCCCCTTCCCCCCTTATAAAAGGGGGGTTTAAGTCCCCCTTAAAAAAGGGGGATTTAGGGGGATCTGAAAAGTTTCGAGTTATATTAGTAGCATGAGCGCGCATCCTCTAAGTAGTTAAAAAAATAGACTTTACAATTGCGAAGTCTCTACAACGTATTTTTCTTTGTATATAATTTAAACAGGCTGTTTTACAGTTTTGATTCTTTGAGATACAGTTCGTAATCGTTCAAATCTTGTACCACTTTATTGGTAAGGAAATACATTCCAAATAGATTAAACAAAGCCATTGCAAAAAACGTCGCGTCACCGAAATCGAGTACCGATTGAGGCTTGGCGATCGCACCAATGAATGTAGCACCAATGAATAATATTCTGTATACAATCAAACTACGTTCGCTGAAGAGATATTCCCAAGCTTTTTCTGCGTAGTAGCTCCAAGAAATCATTGTAGAGAATGCAAATAAAAATACGGAAATTGCCAGTAATATGGGGAACCAAGATATTACCGAACCAAAAGCAACGGAAGTTAAAGCTGCACCTTGATTAGTTTCTACTAGATTTGCATATTGAGGATTGTTATAAACGCCAGTAATTACAACTACTAAAGCAGTCATATTACAGATAACAACTGTATCGATGAATGGTTCCAAAAGCCCCACCAAACCTTCTTTGATCGGTCGATCGGTTCTTGCAGCAGAGTGAGCGATCGCAGCCGAACCAACTCCGGCTTCATTGGAAAAAGTGGAGCGTCTAAAACCCTGGACAATTACACCGATAACTCCTCCTTCCACAGCTTGGGGAGTGAAGGCTTGTTGGAAAATGGTGGCAACAGCACCGGGAATCTGAGTAAAGTTAACTAACAGAATCCACAATGCAGCAACTACGTAAAGCACGCACATAACTGGTACTATAGTCCCCGCAACTTGACCGATCCGGTGGATACCACCAATAATTACCAAACCCACCAAAATAGCCAGAACTAAACCATAAACCCAAGGATATATCGGAAAAACTTCCTTAACTGCACCGTAAGATTGATTGACTTGAATCATATTTGCAGCACCAAAAGCAGCGAAGATGGTGCAAATAGAAAATAGAATCGCTAAAACATTACCTAATGGTTTTAAACCAATTTCTGCAAATCCTCTGGAAAGATAGTACATCGGTCCGCCCGCAACCTTGCCATCGGGCTTAATGATGCGATATTTCTGACCTAAAGTACATTCAACCATCTTACTAGACATACCCAGCAAGCCACCTAAAGTCATCCATAAACTTGCACCCGGACCACCAACACCGATCGCGATCGCAACTCCTGCAATGTTACCGAGTCCCACGGTTGCCGACAAAGCAGTAGCTAAAGCCTGAAAGTGAGAAACTTCCCCTGGTGCATTCGGATCGTCGTGTTTTCCGCGAACAATATCAATTGCGTGTCCAAACAAGCGGACATTGACGAACCTTAAACGGATGGTAAAGAAAAGCGCTCCAAAAATCAGCCATAAAACGATCAGGGGAAAACCACCAACGCTGAAAAATAGAACATCAAATATTCCCTTTACAAATCCAGCAAAAGCAGCATCAAGAGATTTGATGAAAGGTTCTCCAGCTGCTTCATCCTGGGCTAAAGCCACTGTCGGAATCAAACATAATAATAAAGTTAATAACCAACGATGCTTTAAAAACGGCTTTCGCATTTAATTAAATTCTCCATTTATTTTTTTGATTACAGTAATTGTTTATTCAGGAATACTACCTGAAGGAATATGTTTCATACAAGTTATGCGATCGAGACTTACACATAGCCTCACACCTTTTTGCTGAAAGTCAGTTGAAGTTAAAAAGTAACTTCCTATCTTCTCTATATGTTCAGTTCTCATCAACTTATGCATTTAGCAAATCGAAATTGTAAAAAATGGCAGCAAGATTTTTTAAGGTTTGGAATTTAAACATATAACAGCCTATTTGTAAAGCGCTTAAGTACTAGGACTCCGCCACATAAGTTTTGAGAGGTGTCCGGTAGTGCGAGCATCTTGCTCGCTAGCTACCACGAGCGAGCTAAAAGCAACCAGCGAGCGGGACGCATGTCCTATCGGACAGACTCCGTTAACGCACTACGAATACATTACCCCGCTTTCTCAATGTGGCTCCGTCCTAGTAACATCAAAGCCGATATCCGACGGGTGTTAATTAAACATAAGCTTTATAGCCGTTGCCATTAATTTCCCGGTAAAATTCCAAGTAATAAATTCATCAACATATTACCCGTATCTATGTAGAGGGACGGTATAACTGTTAACTATTACCTCATTAGTAAGAAAAGCAATAAAAATTTGGGTGTTTTTTGATGTTTGATTTTAATATTTAATCTTTAATATTTCTTAACAAAATGTCATGCTAGGAAAAAGATCGTGGAAAATCTGCGAAACAAAATTCATCAATTAATCGAGCAATTGAATGAAGATGAACTAGAAAAAACCTGGGATACAGTCTACACTTTACGTTGTGATTTTCAGATACAAAAAGCTATACAAGAGGTCAAGGATTCCCAGAAACCGTGGGATTTCTTAACTCATGATGAAGCACTGCGGTATTTGGACTCACTTTGAAGGGATGGGAGAGGGGGAGAGGGGGAGATGGGGAGATGGGGAGATGGGGAGATGGGGAGATGGGGAGATGGTAAGCCACTGCGCCCTCGCGGGTTCCCCGACTTGTAGCAAGTGGCGCAACCCGTTCACGCGGAGCGTGCGGCTCAGGGGGAGATGGGGAGAGGGGGAGAGGGGGAGAGGGGGAGAGGGGGTAGAGGGGGTAGAATTCCTAATTCTTAACTCCTAATTCTTAACTCCTAACTCTTAACTCCTAACTCCTAATTCATTTTTTTATCAAAATAAGCGGGTGAAGCTAGAAATTAGATACGCACGGTCATTTTTAGAAGATTTAGATAATTTAGATTTGGCTGCTAAAAAACGGGTATTGAATTTTGTCTTTTTTGAGTTTGGATTTTCAGAGAACTTGCATTCGTTACCCCAATTGCGTCAAATTGATATAGAGGGCATATTTCATCGCTTTACCTTGGATAATTATTTGGTTGGGATTGAAGTTAAAGGCGAAATTGTGAAATTTCTGCGAGTCATACCTATGCCAGATGTTTAAGGAGAGCAGTTATGTCAACAGTTAAAACTGTATAAGTTGACAAGGTATTTCTCGAACCTTAGCTTAAACTTGTTTGTGAAAATAACGTGACTTGAGATTTCCCTTATGGATGCTACGGCACTTTGGCAACGATACCAGAAATGGCTATATTTCCATGAAGGACTGGGTTTTTACCTAGACGTTAGCCGGATGGGCTTTGATGATGACTTCGTTAAGTCGTTACAGCCTTCATTTGATAAGGCTTTCGCGGATATGGCGGAATTGGAAAAAGGCGCGATCGCAAATCCGGATGAACAGCGGATGGTTGGACATTATTGGCTGCGAAATCCCGATTTGGCTCCTACGCCGGAAGTAACGCAAGAAATTGTTAACAATATTGAGAAAATAGAAGTATTTGCCGAGAAAATCCACACGGGTGCGATTCATCCTCCCAAAGCTCCTCGCTTCACCGATATAATCTCAATTGGGATTGGTGGCTCCGCACTCGGTCCTCAATTTGTAGCTCAAGCTTTAGCTACAGATTATCCTCCTGTGGCGATTCACTTTATTGATAACAGCGATCCAGCAGGAATCGATCGCGTATTAACGGCTGTGAGGAACCGTCTTTCGAGTACCTTGGTATTGGTGATTTCCAAATCTGGAGGAACACCCGAACCGCGTAACGGCATGATGGAAGTCAAGAAAGCTTATGCTGGGCAAAACTTGGACTTTGCACAGTATGCGATCGCCATTACCATGCCCGGTAGTAAGCTGAGCAAGATTGGCGAATCGGAAGGCTGGCTGGCACATTTTCCCATGTACGATTGGGTGGGAGGTCGGACTTCGGAAATGTCGGCTGTAGGGCTTGTTCCGGCAGCATTACAAGGCATTGACGTTCGTCAAATGCTAGATGGTGCCAAAGAGATGGATGACGCAACTCGCGTCTGGGATCTCGAAAATAATCCAGCCGCACTGTTAGCAATGTCATGGTACTACGCTGGCAACGGACGCGGTGAAAAAGATATGGTTGTTCTTCCTTATAAAGACAGCCTGCTTTTATTCAGCCGCTATTTGCAACAGCTGGTAATGGAATCCTTGGGTAAGGAAAAAGATTTAGACGGTAACACCGTCCACCAAGGTATCGCAGTTTACGGTAATAAAGGCTCAACCGACCAACACGCATACGTTCAACAGTTGCGCGATGGGGTAGCGAACTTCTTCCTTACCTTTATCGAAGTTTTAGAAGATAGAAAAGGTTCCTCTTTAGAAATTGAACCGGGAATTACATCAGGTGATTATCTTTCCGGTTTTCTTCAAGGTACTAGAAAAGCACTTTACGAAAACGAACGCGATTCAATTACAGTTACCATTCCCCAAGTTAACCCCCGAACCGTAGGCGCGTTAATTGCTTTATACGAACGTGCTGTAGGTTTCTACGCCAACTTGGTGAATGTCAACGCTTACAACCAACCCGGTGTAGAAGCAGGTAAAAAAGCAGCAGTAGCTATTTTGGAATTGCAACAGCAAGTAGTATCGGTTCTACAAGCAGCAAAAAATCCCCTTTCTCTAGGAGAAATAGCCGAAAAAGCAGGTGCATCCGAGCAAATAGAGTCAACTTACATCATATTGCGTCATCTTCATGCCAACGGACGCGGTGTGGTAATAGATGGTGATTTTGGACAACCGAACAGTTTAAAATTCTCTATTGGCTAATAATTTATACTTAGATACCATATTTTGGTAGCTTTTGTTGCATTTGCAACATTTTTTTATTTAAGAGCATCTTAGATTGAATGTACTATTCAATTTTTAGGATGCTTTTTTAGCACAATTTTTATATGAGTAAAGCCAGGGGAATTGAAATCCGTTATTTGGAGTCAATTAAAGGAGGGATGACTAAATTCTTCACTCCTCAAGCCAGTAATGAAACCATGCTGGTACAGATTCCACCCAATACAGTAGAAGATTTATTCGTACATAAATCGCAAACCGACCAATTATTAGTAGTCAAAGGTCGATTTGTTTTAGTTACTTTAATTAATAAGCAATATCAGTACATTCCATTAAGCGAAAAATACCCAGCAGTGGTGACAATTCCACCAGGAGTGCTGCATGGAGTAATTAATTTCACCTCAGAACCCTGCGTAGTAGTAAACGCCGTATTACGTCATAGAGAACCGCAAAAGCTCGATTACGTTACCCGTGGAAGACCTTTTCCCTATGATTTAGAAGCAGCAGAAACCGCGTGGAATGAATTAGAAGCGATAAAGCAAATATCTTTTAAAGGTTAGTTTTTAGTTGATTTATAAAACCCATATCCGGCGCTTTGTTACCGCTGCTACACAAGCAAAACCCGCCTTACTGCGGGTTTATTAACTAAGTCCATTAATAATTAAAAGGTAGGTTAGCTTCACGGCGCACGAACAATAGAACAATAATGGGTTTTAATTATGAATTAACTACAGCGCTGTAACCCAACATTGAATTATCGCTATGAAAGCAATACCTTATACCCGCAATACCGATGTTGGGTTACGACACAATAAATAGATTCTCGTTACAAGTTCAATTTGGTAAACGTATCTAACCCAACCTACTAACTATCAATTTGTCTGTTGGTACAATAATAAATATATAATTAAATAATTTATGGGGTAGCGATCGCAGAAAATCCCACATCTGAGCATTTCAAGTATTTACAACTGATATAGAATCGCTATAGATAATAAATATAGATTTTTGAGATAAAATTATCACGTTATAGCCAAATTGGTCGGGTTTAAATTAGCTATTTTTGCAAAAAAAAATTTAATTATGAATTTTACAACTCAACGTCAATTGACAGTAGCGCTGGAAAATTACCCAGGTCGTTTAGCTACTGTTACCAGCATTATTTCTCAACAAGATATCAATATCATGGCAATTAGTCTTGTTGACAATATTGAACAAGGCGTGATTCGTTTGATAAGTAGCGAACCCGCTATCTGCAAAAGTCTTTTGGTAAAAGAAGGATTGTACGTAATTGAAGCAGAAGTCTTAGCGATTGAACTGACTGATAGTCCGGGACAATTAGCTCGACTAACTCAGGCTTTAGGCAGCGCCCAAATTAATATTGAATATACTTACGGTAGCACCGTTCGCCCTGATGACAAAATGCGTTTAATATTGAAAGTTTCCGATTTGAAAAAAGCTTGTCAAATCCTCACAGAATTGTAAGGAGAAATTACTTGTGGCTTGCTTAAATAAAGGCAATATTGGCATTTTGCCAGCTGGAGCGCTCGGAGTTGGGTTTTTTTATCATTTAAGCGGAAAATTAAAGCAATTAGATGGTGTCTACTTGTTAGAAAGACGAGGTTCTAAGAGTGCCAAAGCTTTACGCAAGGATGGCAAAATCAATATTGACACGCCAGAAGGAATCAAGTCTTTATCTACAGAAGAGATTCTCAAACCGGATTTAATTAAAAGCGCTCAGTCTGGTTTTGTACCAGAAGTAGTGCTTATCTGTCCAAATCCCGACCAACTTTTGGATACGATTACAACCATTGTAGAATTGCTAGTTCTTGTGTACGAGCAAGGGCAGATATCTTCACCAAATGAATCTTTACCGTTGTTTATTCTTGCTTCAAACGGCATTTATTTTCAACGATTTCGACAAATATTTATTGAAAAAATCGAAGAAGCAACGCTGTTTGCCCGTTTACCTGACTTATGGCCCGATATAATACCCCAAATTGTCTGCCGATTGCTGCGCGGTGTCACCATTCAAACCGGATTGCGGATCGGCAGTGGAGCTAAAACAATTTATCGTCCGGGACCTAAAGGGCGAACTCAGATTGCTGGTGGAAATGCTGCCACAAGATCGCGTTGCGCTACTATTTTGACAGAAAGAGGAGCTTTGTTTGAAGAGGCTGCAAATAGTTCGGCGACTCGCTTGGAATTTGACAAAGCGCTGGTAAATCTGACGGTTAATTTACTCGGACAGTTATTGGCGATTGATTCTGAAGGGCATTTTCAACTTTTAACAGTTGGGGAAATTCTCGATTCTGCTTATCAATCTCGGATTCGTGAATTAGTCGATCGCGTATTTCGGGTAGGACAAATGGTCAAAGTTTACGGTTTAGAAGAAGATGTAGAAGTCATTTTCGAGCGAGCTATGAAAAGCGCTGTGGAACACGCAAATCATATTCCTTCGAGTCTGCAATGGGTAGATATGAATTTGCGGAATGGAACTTTGCAACCTCAAATGAGTCCTACAGAATCTTGGTTAATAGAACCTTTGATTCGTTATGCTAAAGCTTCCGGTTTGGAAGATGCTGCAAATTATTTTCAGGAACTTAAAGATGAATTAATTAATAAATTAACTTTGGCAAGTAATCTAAATAAAAAGTAAACTTGAAATTAGTTGGTAAGTTGGGTTAGGCGCACTATAAAATAATGGTTTTTAATTAGGAATTAATATTGCGCCGTAATCTAACATCTTCTAAATTAATATGAATGTGATATCTTAATATTCCCACAATCCGGATGTTGGGTTACGACACGATATTTAGATTTTCGTTATAAGTTTAATTTGGTTTTCGTGTCTAACCCAACCTACCAACTAAATCAATATGAATGTAATATCTGAATATTCCCACAATCCGGATGTTGGGTTACGACACGATATTTAGATTTTCGTTATAAGTTTAATTTGGTTTTCGTGTCTAACCCAACCTACCAACTTTTTAACAATTATCAAGAAAGAATATTAATTAACTCCGTAAATTGCGGAGAAAGTAGAATTTATCGCTTTTCCAATCAGCACCTTCGATTCTTCCCAAGTAACCCGTTAAAGAAGAAGAAAGTTCAATTAAAATTTCGTACATTTCCTTTGTTTGTAAAGGTTGCGGTGGTTGAGAACCAAAATAAGCACCATGTAAAGCCTCTACACCTGTAGAATCCAGCTTGGAATCTTGCAGATAATATTTTACTAACTCAACCAAGTGCGATCGCAATTTTAGATCGTCCTCTATTTTACTGATATAACTATTAACTTTATCGTCAGCTAAACCAAAGGGTTCTTGTTGCAAACATTGCTTTAATTCTAATAAATCTACGCAACCTTGATAATTAGATTGTAATTCAACAAGTTTTTCTAGAGTTTCTGGGGTAATTACGTTCATTTGATTATTTAGTGTAATTAACAGAGCATCAACAGTTAAGCCCACCAGCTAAAATGAAGGCTCTCAAAATCGGTTCAGAAATTTTCTTAATCCAAGCTGAGTTTGAATCAAAATATTTTACTGTACTTATACTTACCTTTCCCCAGCATCAGTAACAGTATAGTTTTGATGAACTTATTTTAGCTTTTGGAAAATTACTGAAATATTTCTATAGAATTTATTAAATTTTTTTGATATTTAAGTATATTTAGCAGTTTGTTTATTAATTAAGTCGGCAAATCGCGGAGAAAATAGAATTTATCGCTTTTCCAATCAGCACCTTTGATTCTTCCGAGGTAGCCTGTTAGGGGAGAAGATAGTTCGATTAAGATTTCGTGCATTTCTTGACGACTTAAGGGTTGAGGCGGATTTGAATACCCATAAGCTCCATAAAGAGTTGCAACTTCGATGTTTTTATCTCCGGTGTTTTCTTTATGATTTTTGACTATTTTAATTAAGTGCGATCGCAATTTTATATCTTGTTCGATTTTGCTGATATAGCTATTAACTTTATCGTCTGCTAAACCAAAGGGTTCCTGCTGTAAATATTGCTTTAATTCTATTAAGTTGACGCAACCTTGATAATTAGATTGCAATTCAACAAGTTTCTCTAGAGTTTCTGGAGTAATTACGTTCATTTGATTATTTTGAGTAGTCAATAGAGCATCTTTTGTAAGTTCGCCACCAGCCAAAATGATTTTGATGCAAGAGTCAAAATGTTCTTGAAGATGATTTTTACCAAGTTGAATTAATTGTCCTGGTGTACTACTAGGAACCTTTTCACTTTTGGTAGCTTTACATTCTCCGACAACAGGATAAGGATATTCGCAATAAAAATCAATTCCTCCAGCCCCTCCTACTTTTTCTGGATCTAAATTGGCTTTAGAATTAGTATTAGAACAGGTAAATCCTAATTTGATAAAACTTTTACGTACTAATCTTTCAAATTCATTACCATCGCTGGAATTTCCCACTTCAGCAATTTTATTAATCCAAGCTAAGTCTGAATCAACATAGCTTACTTTTTGTCGATCGCTCCAACCTAAAAATAGATAAATATGTTCTTGTAATTGTTTTGCTCTGGGATTATTGATAGCTAAAGGTGATAACACATTTAATAATTCTTCTAACTCTGGATGCTGTGGTGGTTCGAGTTTTTCTAACTGACGCTTGCGAGTGGTGAAAGTGCGATCGGTTAAGACTGGGTTTGCGTCGGAAACTTTCAATTGCTGGGGCAAATGCACAAAATGACGCGGTTGAGTATAAACGGGCATCTCAATTGGCTCAGGTAGCAGATAAACTTGTAGGTAAGCTAAAGGAGTGTAAGGACGTTGTTTTAGGATTTGTTCTAATAATTCTTTTGTCCAAATGCTTAGCAGTGACAAACTCTCTAATGATTTAGAATCAGTCGGCATTCGGCTTAGTTCGCATTTTGCCCAAGCTTTAATCAGAATTTTTTCAGAAGTGAAGTTCCCCCTTACCTGTTGAGCAACGGGTAGAAAGCTTGAACGATAATGACGCTTAAAAGGTAGTGATTGAATTGAGATATTTGCTGGATATAGAGCAAACGCTTGCCCCGGATTACTAATCCATTTCCGAGGCATTGCTGCAACAATTCGTCCTTGTATTAAAGCTTCAATATCTGGAGCAGGAAGACATAGGGCGTTGTAAATTAAAAATGATTTATTCATGTTTAATTAAACAATTCATCTAAATCGTCTTCTTCCTCTGTATCCTCTATATTTGATGGATTTAGAAAATCTTCTATAAGCTCAATATCATCTTCGACACTCTGCTCGTCAATTTCGCCAGAAGGATCGCTTAAGATTTCTCTGAGTAAATTATTTTTAAGGATTAGCGGCTTAGATAAATCACGTATTTGCTCATCACTTAACTGATAACTATCCCGCTTCTGATAAACACAATAAATATCAATAAGTGGTTTGATTTCTTCTGCCTTTAAATCCACTTGTTCTCCACCAAGTTCTTCGACAAGCTTTTTGAGATATCTATAGGAATGCCAATTCTTGAGAATCTTTTTTTCTTTAGAACGAACTAAGCAGCCCCTAGTTATATCGAAAGTTTTATATTCAATTAGTTTCTGCATCCCTGCCCCTACTGATTGCCCATTTGAATGTTGGAGGATAGCAACACCAATTTTAAAAACAGTATTTTTTTCTTTACCGATGACCTTAAAATTTATCCAACCCTTATTTTTTGATTTTGGTTCAATTTCAGTAACATCTTCGATCGTAACTTCATTTAATTTCTCACCTGTAGATGTTTCCCCTTCTAATGTTTCACCTTTTAATGTCTCAAACCCAAAGCGTAGAGTATCAGCAATCAGTTCATTCTCTTCTAAGTAATTTTCAATTTCTGATTCGCTTTCTTTTTTTAATGCAAAGTTGAAGCGCTCAAGCGGATCGGATGGAAGCGCCTCCTCATCAATTTTAAACTTTTCTGCACACCATTTCAAAGCTTCCCTAACAGTTGGTCTACCTTTGCCAAAATCTCTTATTTCGCTTTCTTTAAATGGGTAGACAGGATAAGGTGGTACTAAATTCTTGGAATCATAAAATTCTGTTAACCAAACGCTAGCTAATTCAATCATTGAATTGCCATCAATCTGTTTCAAATCAATTGGTTTTCTTCCCGTATATTTTGAAATTCTATCTGGAGTACCACCAGCCATTAAATCTACCTTGTGCGTCCATGTATCGGGTAGCATAACTGTTATGATAACAACTCCTCTACTGAGTTCAGATTGTTCGAGAATATCATGCAGACGCTTGACTAAATCAGCAATCACCTGTTCTGTTAGTAATCCATCATCAGTAGAATTATTTTTAACATCTATTTCGTCAAAACAAATTACGACGGGGTTGTAAAAACTGACCAAATTCAATATCTGCTGAACTTTTTTTAGAGCTTCAGCTTCTTTATTTTGATTTGTTTTGTCAGGCAATGGTAATCCTAAAACATTAGCATTGGATTCAGCTAGTTCTTCTCCAGATAGCCATTTGATAGCGAAAGATGCCTGAGTTTCTGAAAGTGTCAATAAAATTGCTCGGACAATATAATAATCTATATTTGGTTTTGTCTTGAGAACTTTATTAGTAAGGGTGTCGATCAAACTTTTGTTTTTAGCTGACCAACTTTTAGATACTTTGTCAAATCTCTCGATTAGCTCTTGTGGAGAAAGATTTCGAGTATCAGGCTTCATGGCTTTAAAACCTTGGTTTGCTATAGCCGCAGCTACTTCCTGCCACTGCATGACTCCTTGACTACCAGTTTTACTAAGACTATCTGCCAAGGTTTGCTGAAATTGATACTTAACTAAATTTAAATCTGTATAATTATTGACTCCGGCATAGATAAATAAAGCACCGCCTTCAGTTTCCAAGCGATGGCGAACACGACTGAGGAGATGGGTTTTCCCAACTCCGTAGGAAGCAGTTATAGCAATTGAAGTCACTTTGTCTTGACTAGATTCACTGCTTCGCACCAGTTCTATTGCCTGGAATATTGCATCAGAAGCATGGGCATTAAGGGTAGGTACGTCAGGAATTTTTTTTCCCCAGACATCCTGTTCTTTGGCAATTCCAGCATTAGTAAATGGGTTTTGGCTTTGGATTGCAGCGTTAAGAGCTTCTATGGGAGAAATAGGGGTATTTGTCATCGTGATTGTGTATGTTATGAGAAATTACAAGTAGGTTGGACGCAATCTGACTAACTCAACTGCTTTGCGTAATAGCGCAATCCGGCTCCGGGAATAGTTATTGAGTCTTGACGTTTATCAGGAGTTATATCTGGCATCTCCCCTGCCATTAGCTGAAAAATGTCTTTTTCCTGCATTTCCAACATCCATTCATTAAAATTCTCTCGGCTAACTTTCATGCCAATTTCTTTCCTAATCCTGTAAATTGGTACCAAGTTACCTAAGTTATAATCACGATTCAAATTCTCGTAAACCTCCAGCGTAGTTTTCTCAAATTCCTTATAAGATGCGATCGCTTCGTTTGATGATTTCCCATTTGTTGCTGGTTGATTCTGCGATACAGTTACAGAATTAGCGTTACCGTCAACTTCTCCAATCCACCTCAACAAAGCATTCGCAGCCCAAGTTCCAACAATTGTTCCTTCAAAATTAAAATCAGAACTTTTCAAACCTTCACCCAGCAATTCCAAACCCTTTGGAGATACCAAAGAAAAACCTTTTTTGGAAGTTGCGATCGCGTTCTCTTTCTCCAATTCGTCAAAAATTTCCTTATAATCTGCGACTTTCTTACGTTTAGATACAATTCGTTTGGTAAGTTCACCTCTTTTAACTTCCTGTTTTGCTCCTCCTAATGCCCACAAAGCTAGCAAAACGCGAATTTTATTTGGGTCAACCATTATTTTTATACCTGCCTAAATTATCTGTGTTATATATTACACTCAAATCATGTTTAAAAGTATTCTTTCATTAAACAATATACTTAAATATATTTAATACATTGAATACTAAATCATAAGTAAATATATTGATGCATATTTGAGTAGCAAAATACAAATTTGGCAATAATAAATGTTATTTTTTACTTTTCATTAAATATTTCAAACACTGGAAATAATAAATAACCTAAATTAAATAGCAAGCAAGCGAAAAATTACCCGAAATCAAAATCAGTTTCATAATTTATATGCCAAAATTGCAGAATTTCTACCAAGCAATAAACTCTGCAATAGGCTGTACTAATTGTTTATGCGGAGCATGGTAGATAATAACCGAATCACCCTAAATAGAGCTTTATTTGGATGCACTTAATACCAATGGCACAAACTACTAATTTTCGCAGCGATCGCTAGCCAAAAACGCACCGAGTCGTTAAATATTCAAAAACAAAACTGTTAATTACTCTAGCCATAGTTATTTCAACAGTATGCTTTTTCGTCACACTTACATTACCTATATTCGTCGCTTTTCTCGAAACGTACAGCGTTCGCTTTCAACTAATTTCTTACCACAGTTGATAAGTCACACCCTGACGACATTAATATCATCTAAAATTAGGATGCAATTTCGGATTGCTCGGTTTCTACTGTGGCAGAAATTGTTGCACCATCCATTTCTCGTATCCATTTGAGCAACCCACCAACGAATTTACTTGCAACTATACTTCCAACTTGCTTTCCATAGAATTGAAAATCAAGGGTTTTAAGTCCTTCTGAGAGCATCTGCAAACCTTTATCAGTTAGCTTTACGCTATCAACTTTACTTTTGCGAGTGCTGCTAATAGCGCCAGCTTTCTCTAACTTTTTGAGAATAGAAGTATAATCTCCTGCTTTCTCGTTTTTGCGTTGTACGCTACCAGTGACTTCTGTAGTCTTAACTTGAGCTTTGGTTCCTCCCAAATCCCACAAAGCTAAAAGCAAACGAGTTTCATCTTGAGTTTTCTTTGTAGCTTTCTTGGTGGTGGCTTTAACTTTGCTAACCGCTTTTTTAGCGTTCGTTTTAGTTTTAGCTTTGCTAGCTTCTTTATTAACGTTCGTTTCAGAATCGATGGTAGTAGATGCAGGTTTTTGTGCTTTTCCCTTCTTAGTAGTGCTAGCAGATTTGATTTTACTAACCGTCTTAGTAGTGCTAGCAGGTTTTTCCACTTTCTTGGTGGAATTTTTATTTTCTACCTTGGTGCTAGCAACTTTGGTTCTGCTAGATACTTTCTTTTTTGTAGCTTTAACTTTTCCTATGGTGGTGCTAGCATTTGTTTTGCTAACTGCTTTTTTATTTGTATTCTTCACTTCAATTTCTGGAGTATTACTTGAAATGAAGGTTTCTACAGCTATTTCAGGCTGGGCTTTTTTCATGCTATTTTTTACTTTTGCTTTCACAGTACTATTTTGAGCTTTAGCTTTGGAAGCAGAACTTTTAGACTGAGTTTTCTTACTCTGCAAACGACTTTTTCTTAGTGCCATTGAGGGTTAATAATGTTACTTCTCTATCTAGAGTAATCTAGTACTAAGTGATTTCAGGGTATGATAAAAAACATCAGGGTATTTTCTAAGAAACTTTATCTTGATTTTTTTGAAAACAGTATTTTTCTCTACAAAAAAAGGCGAAACTTCATAATTAAGTGTCGCCTTTTATTAAGTATTGAAACCCTCAGAGGGTATACCTAGAAGCTTCTGTAGCTAGCAAAATATAGCAATCTAAATATAAGTTGTAAAAATTGTAGTATTTAAAAAAACCCGGTTTTTTGGAAAAGCCGGGTTTCTTAATTCTTACAGATGCTCAGTTGACTGAAGTTATTTCGACTCTTCGAGCTGATCCATACGCAACCAAATATTTGGCGTAGGAACTTTCCCAAACTTTACCAAAGCATAATCGCCTTTAACGTCTAAAATTTCGCCTTGGGTTTCAAATAGATAAGAAGGAAGACGAGGATCGCTTGCTTGTGCTTCCAAGCTATTTTCCAGTTGTTCGCGGATAGCACGAACCATCGTTCCTTTTTTGACAGCCATAAATTTTCCTCTCTAATAAATCCGATTATTTTTACTCAGAATTGTACCTCGAATAAAGAATTGGGAATTGGGCATAGGAATAATTAAGGTTTAAGGTTTAAGGTTAAAATTCTTTCTATCTTCCTCTGCCTCCCCATCTCCCCAAAGGTTACTGAGCAGTTCGACGTAGCTCACTGTAAGACTTGTCGAAGTACTCCCCCGAACCCCATCTCCCCCGAACCCCATCCTCTACTTCTGACACTGTGGACAAAAATGACTGGATCTTCCGGCTAATTTAATCCGCTCAATTGGATGGCTGCAAGTTCGACAAGGTTCTCCGGTACGGTTATAAACCCAAGCCACATGAGCGTAGTTTCCATTTACGCCTTTTACATTGAGGAAATTACTGAAGGTGGTACCTCCAGCTTCAATGCTGGTTTCCAAGACTTTGATAATACTCTGGTGGAGACGCTCTATCTGTTCTATTTGCAAATTTAGACATAGCGTTTCTGGTAGTATCCCACTCATAAACAAAGCTTCATCAGCATAAATATTACCCAGCCCCGCCACCACAGATTGATCCAGTAGCGCAGTCTTGATAGGGCGGCGACGATTTTTAAGTTTATCTGCAAGATACTTTACAGTAAACTCTGTTGAAAAAGGATCTGCTGCAAGTTTTGCTAAACCAGTAATAATACTTTGTGTTTCTACCTTGGGAGGAACCCACCACATTTGACCAAAGGTACGCTGATCCACGAAGCGCAATTCCCATTCCTCACCAAAGAATAATCTTACCCGTGCGTGCTTGTGCAAAGGTTCATTTTGAGGCAGCCATAGTAGTTGACCTGTCATTCTTAAATGAACGCCCAGGGAGGAGGGGGAGAGCGGATGAGGGGATGGGGAGATAGGGGGATGGGGAGATGGGGGGAGCGAATTTTCTATCTTCTCTCCTTGTCCCCTTGTCCCCTTATCCTCATCCTCTTCTAACAAACTCAATTCTGCAATCAGATACTTACCGCGACGGTGCCAAGCTACTATAACTCTATCCTTGATGCCGTTCAAAAAATCTTCAGCAGAAAACGGGTAGGCGATAGTGCGATCGAGCAACACATCTCCCCCCGTAATTTTTTGCTTCAGGGTTAATTGATTTAAACCCCGTCGGACTGTTTCAACTTCTGGTAATTCTGGCACAACTTAACGTGATTCGGTTCCTTGATCTGGAGAACCTTCTTTCTGAACGTTAGCTTCTGCGGACTCTGCTTGAGCGCCTGTTTTACCAGTAGGTTTGGTACCTTGTCCGGTTGCGCGTTGTTTTGGATCTACAGGAGTTTGTTTACCACCGGAAGCTGTAGGCGTAGATTTTTTAGCCTTAGCTTTAGGTGCTTCAATCTCAATCACCTCATCTTCTGCAAAGTTATTGGTGTTGATACCAGCGTAGTTAACTTTATCAAAGCGGACAATTACCGGATATATAATGCCGCTTTTATCAACAGTAGCCACGGTACCTACATCTTGATACCAATAAGATTCAGGGCGCAGAACCCGCACTTTAGAACCACGTTGAACCATAAGTTTTTACCTCTTTATTATTTATTGCCTTTTTTGCAAAGCTGATTGATTTCACTTTACAACTTCAAGGACTACCATATAGGGTTTGTTAAGTTATTTATCTAGATTGGGAATTGGGGATTGGGCATTGGGGATTGGTAATTAGGAATTGGGCATTGGGAATTGGTATAGAACTTACGCAAAGCCCCCCTTAAATAAGGGGGGTTGGGGGGATCGGCGGGGTCTGGAACACTATATTTTCTGTTGTCGCTGCGTAAGTCCTGTTGGCAATTGGTAATTGGGCATTAGGCATCGGAAGAAGACAGCCCAGGAGACGGGGGATATTGAATTAATTTTCAAATTGCTTCCCCCATTTCCTCCGTCAATACTCCTAACTCCCAATCCAAAATCCAAAACAAACTAAACGCATCCGTTGTTAAAATCTAAAATTCCATAACTCCGGTGGTCCGGTGGTCCTAACTATTCTCCATGCCCCATCTCCATACCCCATTCCCTAAGTGGGGTGTCTCACCCTCTTGACAAAGTACCTTTAATGGAGTACCTTTTGTTCGCGATTGGTTATGAAGAAATATTTGATGATTTGGTCAATACAAAGACACTTCCCTGGTTTCCTCTGCCAATACGCAAGTCGTTATCTAAGTAAGTAATGTCTAACCATCCCTGTTGTTCGTTACTTTTTATCGGAAAATCAATTGCAATAAATTTCTTGCCAGATTCAATTTCTTCGATGAAACTTCCTGGATATTTGTAATTTATTAAACGTTGCAAACCGATAATTGCGCGTTCAAATTTAACTTGAACTCGAAGCGGGGAAACTGGTTCAAATTTTGCCGCGACGCTGACTATACCTTCAAGAAACGGTAAGCCATTTATTTGGGCAATGTTATAAACGCTTTTTGTTTTTACGCGAATACACTGGTAAATTTGACTTAGATTTGCTAGTGGTATGCGGTTAAGATTTAATAGTTCGGAACTGGTGGTGTATAGTAACCGCCAATTACCATCTAATAAATCGGTGGCTTCAAGCGGGCGCGGTGTAGGGTTAAAATCTTCTAGATTGGCGATCGCTGATAAAATAGCTTGTTTATCTGTATCGCTCGCACTAATACCAAGATTTTTACCCGCGATTACTTCTAATAATGCAGTTTTTCTCATCCGTACCATAACCTCAAATTGATTGATAATTAAAACGTTAATTAAACGAGTGCATATGTATTGCACCCTACAATATCTAAGAAATATGTGGCTATTACTATGGAGCTATCTTAAAGAAGAAGTTTTTTGTCGGATTTATCAACAAAAGAGTTGAATGAATAACTAAAATATTCTGTATCAAGTGATAGACTCTTAATGTCAAGCTAGATTAACAAAATCGGGTATCATCGTTTGTATGTTGAATTCTCCTTTGTATGAAGTTCCCCGTAGCCGGAGAGCGTCTGTAATTCCATTAAAACAAGAATCTTCCTTATTAGACTGGCTGCAAGAAAATGGACGTTTAATATCTCGCGATCCAGTAGAAAAACAAGCGGAAGAGAAACCGGATATCAATTCCTTAATGGGTATTGAAGAAGGTATTACGGATTATGAAGACGAAGAAGATGACGATGATGATGACGATGCCAGTTTCGATGCGGAATAGCTCGTCAATGACGGGAATAAGCACGAATTAGTGCTGTGTGTGATTTCAATAGTGTGGAGTGAAGGGAAATTTCCGTGGACGCAAAATTATTTCCAAACCAAGGTTTGAACCTCAATGGTATCCGTTTGGTTTCTTTGTTAGTTATAGGACTAGGTGCAACAGCAGTAGTTTTAGATGGAGCAGCATCTCGCTCTCCCTGGCAAGGAACTTCTTTAACCCTACCATTTTTATTATCGGCTTTGATTGCTGGCGGATTGGGCTTTTGGACTGTTCCTTGGCTCTGTGCGCTTAAGGCTGGGCAAGTCATTCGCGAGGATGGTCCCCAAGCCCATTTAAAGAAAGCCGGTACCCCGACAATGGGAGGCATATTCTTTGTTCCCGTAGCTTTAGTAGTTGCGGTGGTATTATCTAATTTCGCTACAGAAACTCTTGCTGTGTCGGCTTTGACATTAAGCTACGGGTTTGTTGGCTGGATTGACGATTGGCAAATTCTTCGCCGTAAGTCGAATAAAGGTATTTCACCTAAAATGAAGCTGGCTTTACAAGTTGGTTTCGCGGTGGCTTTTTGCGCGTGGTTATTTATTAGTCAACCGGATAGTATTACGAGTATTTCTTTTCCCTTGGGCTTTTCTTTGCCTTTAGGGTGGTTGTTATTTTTACCTTTATCTTGTTTTGTAATGGTGGCAGAAAGTAATGCCACAAACTTAACTGACGGTGTTGATGGATTAGCTGCTGGTACTGCGGCGATCGCACTATTAACATTAGCTGTAGTTGTTGCACCAGCTTCAACCGGATTAATGGTTTTCTGTGCATCTTTTAGCGGTGCTTGTGTTGGATTTTTAGCCCACAACCGCAACCCCGCTCGCGTTTTCATGGGAGATACAGGTTCCCTAGCGTTAGGAGGAGGTTTAGCAGCAGTTGGATTGTTGTCTAATACTTTAGTAGCGCTGTTTATAATTAGCGGTATCTTCTTTGTAGAAACGCTTTCAGTAATGGCACAGGTAAGTTACTATAAAGCGACAAAAGGACCCGATGGTAAAGGAAAACGCTTGTTCAAAATGGCACCTTTACATCATCATTTAGAACTTACAGGTTGGTCTGAACTACAAGTAGTTGCAGTATTCTACGTTATCGCCGCAATACTAGCAACTGTTGCTTTAGCGATCGCTCAAATGTAAGTTTTTTTAAGATAACTGAATAAACTTTAATTAAAACAATCCTTACTATATGTGAGGATTGTTTTTTAATGTATATGGTTTGGGAATTGGTAATAGGGCATAGGGGATGGGGGATGGGGAGAGGGGGAGACAAGGGAACAAGGAGAAATTCTTAACTCCGGTAGTCCTAACTCTTAACCTTTAACCTTTAACCTTTAACCTTTAACCTTTAACCTTTAACCTTTAACCTTAGTTACTTTTAGCTCTTATCTAATCCCAGTTCGTTCTCTTTAGCATAGCGATCCATAAATCGCATAAAACGCTCCCATTCGTCAGCAGATTTCATTAAATAAATTGCTTCTAAACCTGAAGGTTTACCGTTGATAAATTTACCTTTAACTTCGCGGGTGACGATTTCTCCTTCTTCGTCAACCATGTACATTCCAGTAATTTCATCCGTGCTTCCTTCGGCTAGAGCTTTCGGATCTTTAAAAATAAACGTTGCTGTACCGCTATCTCCACTACGGGAACGTGTTAAACGCACTTCCGGAACGACTTCTTCGTTGACACCTCTGGAGAACTGTATTTTTGCCATGATGCTTGTAATTTAAAATCTTCAGATGATTAAACTATTATTCTCTCATCATTTAGAACCAAGGTGTAATATTTAATTCAAATGATGCTCGTAATCCTTTGCAAGGTAAGAATTTAAAGAGTTTTAATTATTATTAATCGGGATCGAACTTGATTTACCCGTGCTGATTCGATGTAAATATTTACGTGTAAATTCTTAGTCTGCCTCACGTTCGAGTATCAAAGTGACGGGTCCATCGTTTTCAATCGAGACTTGCATCATTGCACCAAATTTACCCGTTTCTACTCGCAAACCACTAGCACGCAACTTTTCTACAAAGCAATTATATAGATTTTCGGCAATTTTCGGAGATGCAGAACCGTCAAACGAGGGACGGCGACCTTTACGACAATCTCCGTAAAGAGTAAACTGGCTCACAACTAATAACTCACCACCGATTTCTAATATAGATTTTTGCCAAGGTTTATTTTCAGTCGAGGGAAACAACCGTAAATCCAAACATTTACGCGCCATCCATTCTAATTCTGCTTCCGTGTCACTATCGGCGATCGCCACCAGTAAATTAAGTCCAATGCCAATACTGCCGATAATTTCACCATTAACGGCAACTTGAGATGATTTTACTCGCTGGATAATTACGCGCATGAATACAACAATTATCAACAAAGGTTCGTAGTAAGGGCTTCAGCCCTTTCTTTGGAGGACTAAAGTCTTTACTACGAACTTTGGAGGACTAAAGTCCTTACTACGAACTTTGGAGGACTAAAGTCCTTACTACGAACCTTTATTTATTCTCAATTACTTGCCAAATCCTTTACCTTTACTAGCAGAAGGAATACACACGCAATTTTGTATCTGCTTTAATAAACCTTCTTCGTCCAAATTTTGACCAATTAGCACTAACTGATTTTTCTTTTGCTTTTCGCCTTTCCACTCGTCATCATCAAGGGTAAAGCGTTTACCGCAAAGGTGGAATATGTGTCTTTTGGGACTTTCGTCAAACCAGAGAATTCCCTTGCCACGGAAAATGTTGTCGGGAAGCTGGTTATCTAGAAAATACTGAAATTTACGGATAGATAAAGGTTTGTCAGTCTGGAATGATACTGATGTAAAACCATCATTTTCTAAGTGGTGGGAATGATGGTCGTGGTCATGATGGTCGTGGTGGTCGTGGTCTTCGTGAGTGCATTCTGAATGGTCGTGATGGTCGTGTTCGTGATGATCGTGTTCGTGATGTTCGTGTTCGTGATGGTCGTGGTTGTGTTCTTCCGCAGAGTCAAAATACTTATCTGTCTCGAACAAACCGACGCTAAGAATTAAAGGTAAAGGTACTTGCGATTTTGTGGTACGAAGAATTCTTGCTCCTTCTTTGATGTCCCGAATTTTTACTTCTAAAGTATCTAAATCGGCTTCATCAACTAAATCGGCTTTGTTGAGAACAATTACATCACCGTAGGCAATTTGACTAAAAGCAGCTTCGGAGTTGAATAAATCTAAGCTGTAATTAGCTGCGTCTACTAAAGTAACAATGGAATCCAAGCGAGTTAAATCTCGTAATTCGGTTCCTAAAAAGGTCAATGCGACGGGTAAGGGATCTGCTAAACCCGTTGTTTCTACAACCAGATAATCAATATTTTCCTGGCGTTCCATCACTTTGTAAACCGCATCCACCAAATCGCTATTGATGGTACAGCAGATACAGCCGTTGTTTAACTCCACCATATTCTCGTCGGTGGCGACAACCAACTCGTTATCGATGCCAATTTCGCCAAATTCATTTACCAAAACAGCAGTTTTCAAACCTTGCTGATTGGTCAAGATATGATTGAGTAAAGTTGTCTTACCACTACCGAGGAATCCAGTAATAATTGTGACTGGTAATCCTTTTTTTGGTGCTTCCATTGTCTGAGATTCTGAAACTGATGATTGCATGGTGAGAAGAGTTAATGAAATCGAAAAGAATTAAAAATAATAATGTAACGCAGGTTGTAACGTGAAACTCTAGAATGGGGATGCGTTAATGTCACCCCAACTGCTTTAACCTAATTATTGCGTATTTTATATTTAAGAATTAATTAGTCATGACCCTAACAGTTTACAACAGTCTCACCCGTCGCCAAGAAGCCTTTACAACAGTAGAACCGCAGAAAGTTAAGATGTATTACTGCGGGGTGACGGTTTATGATTACTGCCATTTGGGTCATGCTAGAGCTTGCATTGTTTGGGATGTGGTAAGGCGCTATTTACAATTTAGCGGTTATCAAGTCCGTTACGTGCAGAATTTTACCGATGTTGACGATAAAATTTTGAAGCGATCGCGACAAGAAAACTCATCGATGGAAGCTGTAGCCGAAAAATATATCAAAGCGTATTTTGACGATATGGCGCGTTTGAACGTCAAAGAAGCCGACGAATATCCCCGCGCTACTCAAACGATGGATGGAATTAAGCGATTAATTCACGAGTTGGAAAACAAAGATTATGCTTATCCGTCGAGCGGGGATGTTTACTATGCCGTACAGAAATTTGATGGATACGGCAAGCTTTCCGGACGTAAATTGTCAGATATGCAAGCTGGTGCTAGCGAAAGGGTAAATCTAGAAGACGCGGAATATCAGAAAAAAAGATATCAGTTTGACTTTGCTTTGTGGAAAGCAGCAAAGCCCGAAGAACCCGCTTGGGATTCACCTTGGGGAAAAGGTCGTCCGGGATGGCACATTGAATGCTCTGCAATGGTTAGAGAGCGTCTTGGCGAAACCATCGATATTCATGCAGGTGGTGCCGATTTAATATTCCCCCACCACGAAAACGAAATTGCTCAATCCGAAGCCGTCACGGGTAAACCTTTAGCTAATTTTTGGCTGCACAACGGCATGGTGAAAGTTGACGGTGAAAAAATGTCCAAATCACTGGGCAACTTTATTACTATTCGCCAACTACTCGATCGCGGCGTTAACCCAATGGCTGTGCGTTTGTTTGTACTTACGGCACAGTACCGCAAACCCATTGACTTTACCGACGAAGCCATTACTGCTGCTACAAACGGTTGGAATACTCTCAAAGAAGGGTTGGTTTTTGGGAATAAATATGGCGAACAATTAGACTGGGGCAAGGAAATAAGAGGACAAGCGGAAGAAAATTCTTATATTGAGCGTTTTCGAGAAGCTGTAAATAATGACTTTAATTTTTCTAGCGGTTTAAGTGTATTGTTTGAACTAGCGAAAGAGCTTGGTAAAGAAGGCAATATCTTGGTTCATCAAGGTAAAACAGAAACCGCACCTGAAGAATTACAAAAAATGTGGCAAACATTAGTTACATTAGCTGATGTACTTGGATTAGAAGCTCAAATAGAATCGGAAGCGGCGACAACGGATGACGGTTTAAGCGACGAACAAATTGAAGCGCTGATTCAACAAAGAAAAGAAGCCAGGAAAACTAAAAACTTCGCCGAATCCGATCGCATCCGCGACGAATTGCAATCTCAAGGTATTGCCTTAATTGATAGTAAAGAAGGCACGAAATGGCACAGGAATTAGTGAGCAGTGAGCAGTGAGCAGTGAGCAGTGAGCAGTGAGCAGTGAGCAGTGAGCAGTGAGCAGTGAGCAGTTATTAATTATTCCCTTGCCTCCTCCGCCTCCTCCTCCGCTCTCTTCTCCTTGTCTCCCCATCTCCCCATCCCCCCATCCCCCCATCACCCCTTCTCCCCATTTCCCCATCCCCCCTCTCCCCATCACCATGTTTGAAAAGCGTAAATCTTTGAATCTGTACGATGTTCTACTAATTATTGCTGGATTTTTTCTGGTTATTTTACTGTGGCAATTACGGAGTTTATTGTTAACTTTGATGATTGCTACGGTATTGGCGGCGACTATTACGCCTTTTGTTGATGCGCTCGAAAGATGGCGTTTTCCGCGATGGTTGGGTGTTATTTTGTTTTATCTAGGTTTGATTGGGGGATTGATTGTAATTGGTTTATTAATTGGTCCTTCTGTTTCCGAACAAATCCAGCGATTAGCCCGCAGATTTCCGGTTTATTTGGATAATTTGACTATAACTGTCGAAGATTTAGCAACGCGAGTCGGAATTACACAGCTAGAAGTTATAGAACAATTCTTCGATCTCCAAGCGCTTACTAATGGGTTGTTTAGTTCGAGTCAAAAGTTAGTTGTACGTTCTTTTGGGGTAACTTTTGGTATTCTCGGCGCTGCGGTAAATTTAATTTTGGCTGTAGTAATTTCTGGCTATATGGCTGCTGGAAGCAAAAGTTTGATTGAGGGTTTGGTAAACTTGTTTCCAGAACCGTGGGATGAACGTCTCAAAGCACAAGTTTTACCAATTTCTCGGCGGATGGGTGGATACGTTCAAGGAAGGGTTTTGGTTTCGCTGATTTTAGGTGTTGCGATTACCCTTGCTTTACGAGTTCTAGGACTTTCGGAATTTGCCTTAGCGTTAGGTACGATCGCAGCGTTTACTAATTTTATACCGTTCGTTGGTCCAGTTTTGGGAGCGATTCCGGCTTTGATTGTTGCCATCCCCCAAGGAGGATTAACTTTTTTATGGGTATTATTATTATTCGTAATTATTCAAAATGTTGAATCTTATGTATTAGATCCTTTATTAGTTGGTTCTTCGGTGCGAGTTCACCCGTTTTATCAACTTTTAGCTGTATTGGGCGGAACCCAAGTTTTAGGAATTATCGGGGCTGTGATTATCCCCCCTTGGGTAGCAGGTATTACAGTACTTTTAGAAAACTTGTATCTTCAACCAAAATTATCAGCCCAAAAGAAGTTTGGCAATCAGTTAGCAGTGAGCAGCAAACAGTAATTAAGGTTAAAGGTTAAAGGTTAAAATTCCCCCCATCTCCCCATCTCCCCATCTCCCCATCTCCCCCTCTCCCCATCTCCCCCTCTCCCCATCTCCCCATCTCCCCATCTCCCCCTCTCCCCATCTCCCCCTCTCCCCATCTCCCCCTCTCCCCATCTCCCCCTCTCCCCATCTCCCCCTCTCCCCATCTCCCCCTCTCCCCATCTCCCCCTCTCCCCTCTCCCATTTTTTATAAAAAAAGAAAAAACTTAACAAATCATTGCTGTAAAAGTTGACGTTTTGTAGTAAATAATATAATCTCCCCTACCTCACAACTAATTTTTGCAGTATGTGGTCTGAATTAAAAAAAGCAATCAAGAATATAGATGTTTCTGCTGACTGGATTGGTATCAGAGCGGTTGAAGAAACTTCGTCAACTCGTTTTGTCCGGGATGGTTTACCTCAAAGCAATGGCAAGTCTTCCACTATGGGAGCAATGGTAGAAGTCTTGGTTAATGGCTGTCTGGGCTATGGGGCTACTAATTCTCTAGAACTTGATTCTTTGCAAGCAACTGCGGAAACTGCGTATAAGCAGGCACTTGCTGCTAGTGAATGGTGGATACATCCATTTCAAAAGATGCGCGAACGCCCGAAAGTTATAGGTGAATATATTTCGCCATCGGTTTATACTCAGGATAGTTTGAGTCTAAGTGAAGTTAATGATTTGCTGATGCGTATCTGCAAAACGTTAAAAGTTGATGACAAAATTGTTCAGACTACTGCTAGCGTTACGACTACTGAAAAGAATACTTGGTTTATTAGCAGTAACGGCTCAGAAATTTATCAAAAATTATTGTTATTTAGCACTCATTTCGGAGCTACCGCACAAGATGGATCGATTGTCCAGCAGCGGACTAATAATGGTTGGTCGGCGCATTGCTATCAAGGAGTTTTGGACTTTAAGGAAAAGGATTTATGGTTCCGCGTGCGACAAATTGGCGAGCAAGCCGTGGAACTGTTGACGGCACAAGAATGCCCAAATACACGCACTAATTTGGTATTAGCATCAGATCAAATGATGTTACAAATTCATGAAAGTGTCGGACATCCTTTAGAAATTGACCGGATTTTAGGCGATGAGCGGAACTATGCCGGTGGTAGTTTTGTAAAAACGGATGATTTCGGCAGTTTGGGGTACGGTTCTCCTGTAATGAATATTACTTTTGACCCTACTGTCAAAGGTGAATTTGCTAGCTACGGTTTTGATGATACAGGTGCGATCGCAACAAAGGAATACGTAATTAAAGAAGGTGTGTTGCAGCGGGGTTTGGGAAGTCTGGAAAGTCAAGCTAGAAGCGGTATTGACGGGGTTGCTTGCGCCCGCGCTTGTTCTTGGAATAGACCGCCAATCGATCGCATGGCAAACTTGAATTTAGAACCAGGTTCAGCCAGCTTTGAAGAAATCATCGGCAGTATAGAACATGGCGTTTACATGGAATCTAACCGTTCTTGGTCAATAGATGACCGTCGATATAAATTTCAATTTGGTTGCGAATACGGTAAATTGATTGAAAATGGTAAGCTCACAAAAACCCTCCGCAACCCCAACTATCGAGCTACTACCCCAGAATTTTGGCAGAGTTTAATCAAAGTAGGAAACGAATCCACTTGGAAAATGTACGGTACTGCTTACTGCGGTAAGGGAGAGCCAAATCAAGCAATTTCTGTAGGACATGGTTCTCCGGTTTGTTTGTTTACAAATGTCGAAGTTTTCGGAGGAGGGAGTTAGGGAGAGAAGGGGAGACAAGGGGATGGGGAGATGGGGAGACAAGGGGAATTTTAACATGCAGACCTTTAACATGCAGACCTTTAACCTATGCCCCATTCCCCATGCTTAATACAAAATACAAAATCCAAAATCTAAAATCCATTTGACTGTATTACTTTTATGAAGAAAGAAGATATATCTGCTTTAGAAGCCACCTTTAACCGATTGTTTGAGTGTCTTTTAGATAAGAAGAAACCAGATGAAGAATTTACTTTTAAACTAAATAGGGAGCGCAGTCAATTTACTCGGTTTAATCATGCGTTGGTGCGACAAACTGGTGTTGTGGCAGATGGTTGGATTGAACTGACTTTAATTTCAAGTCAACGTAGTATTTTTCGCGTTTTTCCCATTTTAGGCAATTGGGAAGTTGATTGGCAGCGAACCTATGGTTATTTGCAGGAATTACGGGAAGAAATACTATTATTACCTATAGACCCACATCAAGTTTTACCTTCGGGAGATGAGGCTAGTCGTGAAATCTATTCGGGTAATTTGTTGGCTGATGAGGAAGTTGCTAAAACTGTCTTAGAAGCAGTTACAGAATTAGATTTTACGGGATTTTATGCAGGTGGTGTTGTAAGTCAAGGTTATGCTGATTCGGGTGGTAAAAAACATTGGTTTAGTACCGATACTTTTACGTTAGACTACTCAATATTTACCGAATCCGGACAAGCTGTTAAAGGTTTTTTTGCGGGAAATAGTTGGAATAATCAAGTTTATATAGATAAAATTTCTCAAGCCAAACAGCAATTAAAATTACTTTCTCATCCTTCAAAAGAATTGCCGCCAGGACATTACAAAACTTATTTTGCACCTGCTGCGGTTGCAGAATTGTTAACAATGCTTTCTTGGGGAGGTTTAAGCGAAGCCGATATCCAACAAGGTAACAGCGCTTTAGCAATGCTAGAGAGTCAAGAAAAAACGCTTTCTCCAAAATTCAATTTGCGAGAAAATTTTGAAACTGGTTTAGTTCCTCGTTTCAACGATTGGGGCGAAATTGCTCCTTTAAAGTTAAATTTAATCGAAAAAGGTGTTTTCTTAAATACCTTAGTTAACTCTCGTACCGCTAAAGAATACTGCAAAAATACAAATGGTGCTAATAGTTCCGAAACTTTACGTGCGCCAGAAGTGAGTATGGGAAATTTAGCATCCAAGGATATTTTATCGAGCTTAGGCACTGGACTATATGTATCAAATTTGCATTACCTCAATTGGAGCGATCGCCCTTCTGGCAGAATCACGGGAATGACTCGTTATGCTTGCTTCTGGGTTGCTGACGGCGAAATTGTCGCACCGATAGAAGATTTGCGTTTTGATGATAGTTTATACAGTTTCTGGGGAGATAAATTAATAGATTTTACCGATCGACATGAATTCATTCCCGAAGTCGGAACTTATGAAAATCGTCAGCTTGGCGGTAGTACGGTTCCCGGTATGTTAGTTGAAGACTTTACTTATACGCTTTAGAAAAATATCACGAGTTAGCAATACCCTCGAAGGGTATCGCTACATTTACAAAGCCCACCTTTGTAGGCTAAAAAGTATATTGAAGAATTAAAGCGGAATTATCCGTCAAGACTTCAAGAAAAATTGAGGTTTAAGTCTAATGGGATTAACGATTCACTATACGTTTAGTTTAAATGATGCAACTGTTGAGCAAGCAAGGGAAAAAGTTATTGCTCTACACAAGTTAGCTTTGAAACTTCCTTTTAAAAGTGTTGATGATTTAGTAGAAATTTCAGAGAATGATTGTCATTTTGATAAAGACGATATCAACGATCCTTATGCTTTTATTAAAATTAGAGCTTTAAAACCAGTAGAAATTGCTTTAAATGCTTTTTCTTGGAAAAATCCAACTTATATTATTGGTTTTGATTCGCTTCCGGGAGATGGTTCGGAAACTCCTATTTTTGGTTTAGCAACTCATTCGGAAGTTAAAGAAGTTAATGATTGGTATTGGACGGGTTTTTGTAAAACGCAATATGCTAGCAATCCCGAATATGGAGGATTAGAAAATTTCCTCAAGTGTCATCTAATGATTGTAAAAATGCTTGATGCTGCAAATGAATTAGGAATTGTTAGTGATGTTAGTGATGAAGGTGGTTACTGGGATAAACGCGATCTACAAGGACTAACATCAACTATTCGTCAATATAATATTATGATGGCAGGTTTTGCAGGTAAACTTAAAGATAATTTGGCTGCGGATGATATTAATTCTATTGAGGCTTCGATTTTTGATTATCCTAATTTTGAATACTTGGAAGCCCAGAGCCAAGATTCCTAAATATTAGCAATGCAAGATATAAAATTATCTATTTCTCTCAACCCTATTAACTACAATATCTTTTAAGCTCAAGTAAAAAATTAAAGCAGATAATATAAGTTGTTGAAACTGTAAAATTGGATCTAATCGCCAGCCTTGAAATATTAAAATTGAACCCGATAATAGTAAAAAAGCCGGTATAACAACTAATTGAATACTATAAAATATTTTAGCCGAGCTACTAAGTCTATTCCGAGTTCGTATTAATTGAATTATTCCAAATATCAAATAAAATAAGCAGAAGATTATTTTAAGTACACCCAGCGAAGAAGCAATATTCGTGCCAATATTAATTTGCGCTACATAAAACATTTATGAATATTATATTTGGAGAAAAGACCTCTACTTCTTTTTGACTTTAACAGGATAACCTCTTTGCGGTGGCTGGGGTTCGGCATAAAGCTGCTGTCTACCGTTGCGAATAATCTTTAACGATTCGTTAAGTTCATGCTCCATATGTTCTAAAACATTATCGGCATATTGATCTGCACCGCTCGCGATTTGTTCGGCTTCTTCCATCGCTAAACGGCGCATTTCTTCAATTTCTTGCTGACAAACACGCCGTTTGCGCTCGATTTCATCAACAGTTTCTTGCATCATCTGCTCGCATTCTTGCTGCACTTGTCGGCGCAATTGTTCGGTTTGTTGCTCGGCTTGCCTGATGATATCGCTTTCGTTCAACACTTGCGCCCTTTTGGCTTGTGCTGCTTCTACCATTTGCTGTCCGTAAGCTTCGGCTTCTAGAAGAATTTCTTCTTTTTGCTGAATGGTTACGATCGCTTCTTGGAAAGCTTCGGGTAGAGATAAGCGGATAAAATCAAGCTGTTCGAGTAACTTTTCTTCATCTACCAAAGTCTTTCGCGTCAAAGGGATGCGAAAACTGGTGAGAATTATTTCTTCTAAACGGTTGAGTTCCTGCTGAATATCTACGCTTCCCGACTGTTGGGGAAACGGTTGAGAGGGGGGATGACTTCCGTTTTGTCCGTTTTGATTGGGTTCGATACCGTTTGGTTGTGGGTGAAGCATTTGTATGTGTCCAAAGCAACGTGAGGGGGAACGAGATGATTAATAGAACCACCAAACCTTGCAATCTCTTTTACCACACTACTACTTAAAAAACTATACTCATTCGACGTTGCAAAAAAAACAGTTTCTATTTCGGTGGAAAGAGTTTTATTGGTGTGTGCCATTTGCAGTTCAACTTCAAAGTCTGAAATCGCCCGTAAACCCCTTAATAAAACTTGCGCTTTGTGCATTCGGGCGTATTCGACTGTTAAACCTTCAAAGGCATCTATTTCTACATTATCTAAATGTGTGGTAGATTGACGTATTTGTTCTAAACGTTGTTGCACGCTGAACAATGGAGTTTTGTTGGGATTACGCAATACGGCAACAATCACTTGTGAAAATAGCCGACTGGCACGTTCAATAATATCAAGATGCCCCTTAGTAACAGGGTCAAAACTTCCTGGATAAATCGCAATCATCACACTTAGTTATTTCAAGGTTCAGTAATTATATTGAAGTATTTTTCTGCAAAACAATGTATTTAAAATTACCAATTAAATTGTAAAATTTAAAATGTAATATATTTATCTATTATCCCTGAATTCGCATCAAAATATACTATTTCCATCTATAGCCAATGTCAACCAATTTTGGATTTTAACAACGGATGCGTTTGGTTTGGATTTTGGATTAAACTTATCTATTTATCAAGGGCAACTCATCGGTATTTTGATTTTCAATTCTGAATCAATAGTTTTAAATCTTGGTGAAATTAACCACTTTATGGAATAAAAGACAAATCCCCGATATCAACGTTGTACCGGATTGGTATGTAGTTTTGGGACAGATAGATGCCAGCAATTATGATGTTACTTACTGCTGTAAAGAGTTTTTTGTAGTCAAAACCCAAGCTGTAAAAAGTCATAATAGTCGTTTTATTGTAATTGGAGATATCTGGCTAAGCAACCACTCTCATTTGCGGCAATTATTACATTTAAATAAAAAATATACGGATATTGAAATAGTAGCGCATCTTTGGGAAATTAAAGGTTAAGAATGTCTCAAATTGTTAGAAGGAATGTTCTCGATATGTGTTTGGGATAACCAAGAAAAGCAGCTATATTTAGTCCGAGATGGCGTTGGAAGCCGTACTCTTTATTACAATAATTCCGGGAAAATTTGCGTTATTGCGCCTCGTTTAGCGACGCTTTTACCCTTTCATTCCCAACAGTTAAATTTAGTCGCTTTGCGAGATTATCTTTGCTGTGATGCACGTACCTGGAGAGCAAACGGTGCGGGGAAAACGTGGATGAATTATCTGTAGGGATGGTTTTACAAATGGAATCATCTGGAGAAAAAATAAATATTAACAAAAAACTGTTTTGGGAAGCACGAGAAAATATTCAGAATGCAGAAGAAAGCTTAATTTGGCACGGAAAGCAGTTACGGCAGCTTTTAGATGAAGTTGTGCGGGAATATTTACCCGTGGATGAACCCGTGGGGATTTATCTATCTGGAGGTTTGGATTCAAGCTGTATAACTGCGCTGGCTGCAAATCATAACTATCCCGTACATACCTACTCGATTCATTTTGGCGAGAATTGTCCGAATGAATTGGAGTTTTCGGGCTTAGTGGCGCAACACTGCAAAACTCAGCATCATATCCTATAAATTACCCCTGATGATATGTGGGATAAGCTACCGCTAACAATGTCGAATTATCGCGGTGATGCTTGGCGGCGATATGGGGTGAAATTGTGGTTGTTGGTGAGTTTGGAAATTTGGTTGCAGGTGCAGAAGAGGTGAGGAGAGGGGGAGATGGGGAGAGGGGGAGAGGGGGGGATGGGAAGAGGGGGAGATGGGGGGATGGGGGGATTATTAGAAATACCTGGCGATTGAATGTGCCGCACCTAGCGGTGAACACGGCTACACAAGCAAAACCCGCCTGCGCGGGTTTGATTATTTTATCTTAGTAACTCGTTTCTAGGCTCTGCCTGGAAACGCATATCTTAGAGGCTCTGCCTCTTGATTTTACTGGAGGCAGAGCCTCCGTGAAATGCATTACAAGGCAGAGCCTTGTAACGAGGGAATAGGGAATTGATTATCCGAAAGTATCAACGGTAAACATTGTAATACTACTACTGCGATCGCTGTCGTTATCATAATCGTCATAACCACCAATAAAAGTAGTGCCACCATTATCCGGTTGAAGAATATCCGGTTGACGACTTTTAGTAATACCTTGAGTTACAACTCTTAGTAATTTTTTCGGTGTGTAAGATTCTAATTCTATAAATTTACCTGACTCTAACCATGCAATTTCTGCTTCGGTTAAATCTCGTTTGACATCGATTGATAGATTTCTTGCATCTGTCGCAGATTGTTCCGAAGCTTGGATAAATGCTTGTGACTTTTTGATAAACTGACGCGGTAACAATCCTAAATCGTAAATAGTAGCATCGGTATTTAAAAACCAATTAGGGCTGGTGCGGAGATGATTTATTAAATTTAAACCGCGTGGAGAAGCATCATGTAAAGCATAGACTTTTAAATCGGGATTACATCTTAACATTTCCATAACAGTGCTAAAAATATTTTCTGGATATCCTGTAATACTCAAGACGGCACAGTTATTTTCAAAGTGGAAATTATTAGCTATTAATAATTGTGCAATTTCAGCGCGATCGCAAACAACTACTCGATCGAAACTGTATGCAGTGATATCGGGATTGATGTTAGCTGGTGTAATTTGTTGACGCGGTAAAGGTAATAGATTTGCGATCGCACCGTTAATTTGCTGCCAGCGATTTACCCAATTTTGAAATAAATCTTGATTAATTGCGACAGTTTCAGGCGCATCTATTAAATGTCTTTTTTGTAAAGTTCCAAAATAAATTGACAGCATTCCTGAAATAACGCTGGTTATAAATAAAGGAAATGAATTAGCTGGAAGTGAAACTAAAATTCCTACTATCAAGATTACAATACCGCTAATTTGAAGAAACTTGGCGTTACCTTTACGAATTGAAAGTTTATTTTCTGAAGATTTAGTTTGTAAATAAGTATTAATCAGTATCATGGTTAATCCTACAACCAATGAAATACCAGCAGTAAAAATTACAGTCACGATCGTCTAATAAAACCTCAGCAGGGCGGGGGCGATCTAAAAAATGAGAAGACATGGCATAGCCGTAAGCACCGACATCTAAAATAGCGATGACATCTCCTATTTCTAACTTCGGAAGCTGACAGTTTCTTCCTAGATAATCGCGAGAATAAGTAGTATTGCCACACACATCTGTTTGATATAAATTTCCCGATTTCCAACTAACAATTTCGCGATAGCCTCCATGTACCGATAGCACCGATAAATTAGCAACAGTGGTATTAACGCCGATAATTTGTTTATCTTGCTGCCATTTTATAGAAACAACTTGCGATCGCAGCCCTTCCTGGTTCGATAATTAAATCAATTTTTCGATCTAGATTTAATAAAATAGCGGTAATTTCGTTACCAAAACTTTCCCAATCAAAAGCAACTCCATCATGATGATAGGGATATCCAAAACCGCCACCAAAATCTAAATATTGCCAATCCGGTAATAATTTTGCGGCTTCTATAACTTGATGAATTACTTGTGTAAAAGCCTTAGTCGCATTAGTTCCCGTACCTCTATAAAAATGTAAACCGCTAATTTTAAAATTTACTTTGCTTGCAACTTCTACAGCTTATAAAAACTCATTTGGGCGTACACCTATGCGACTCTCGCCGGTGATTTCCGCTAAATTTAAACGCAATCCTAATTTTATTTTTTCCTGGCGGTTTTGATTTTTTTGTTTGTAGTGCGTTAACGCACTACAAATATTATTATTTTGATTGTCTTTTTTAGGGAGATTATCTTCTTTTACGAGATTGTCTTCTTTAGGGAGATTGTCTTCTCTAGCGAGCAAGATGTATGTCCTGGCGGACACACTGAGCCGCACGCTCCGCGTGAACGTTAACGCACTACAAATATTATTATTTTGATTGTCTTTTTTAGGGAGATTATCTTCTTTTACGAGATTGTCTTCTTTAGGGAGATTGTCTTCTCTAGCGAGCAAGATGCATGTCCTGGCGGACACACTGAGCCGCACGCTCCGCGTGAACGTTAACGCACTACAAATATTTTGATTATTTCGAGATTGATAAACATCGCAAAATACCCGCAATTGAGCAACGCTATCTAAATTAAAAGTTGTAATTCCCCAATTTAATAAACTTGCCATTTCCTCGTTACTCAGATTGCTACCGCTGTAAACAATATTTTCAGGAGAAAAGCCAGCTTTTAACGCTAAAAAAACATCACCTGGTGTATTTGCATGAATTCCCCAACCGCAATTTTTGAAGATTTGCAGCAACGAAATATTGCCTTTGGTAACGCTAGCAAAGTAGAATTTTGTGTGAGGATAGGGAATTGATTTAGTAATGCGATCGATTGTTTGACTTAAGATATCGCCTTGATAAACGTATAAAGGGGAATCGTAAATTGAAAGGATTTCTGTTGCTATGCGATCGGGAATGGGGCATTGGGCATAAGGCATTTAATTTTTACCTCGGAATAAAATCAGTTATTCACGAGGGAATTTTATCCTAATACGGTATAATTTACTTGTATTAATTAATTTGTAGGGTGCGTTAGGTGTGAAGGGATATGGTTATAGGTTAGAAGTTAAATAGCCGTAACGCACCATAATGTTTGAAGGCGCTCCGGGATGCCCGCACCACAAGAGTTTTAATCTTTAGTTGAAAACAAGTATAAATTGCTGCTTATCTTCTATCAAAAATAGATGTATTTAATTAGTCCAAAGACCTAGAAAATTATCAACATAATTAAATACCCTTCAATTCTCATAAACAATTTAATTTTTCTATATAAAAAATGAAAATCTATACTTATTACAGGTATAAAATCTGCACGTATTATGAATACCTTTTCTAATAAATTTGTGGTCAAATATAATTAAATCCTTATCCCTGCTTCAATACAAGGTTTTTTTTACGACGAATTAGGTACTTTAGTACTAAGTTTAAAAATAACTCTTTTATATCTAAAGATTGATTCACGGATTATTAAATAAAATTTTAGAATGTTGCCTAAATTAGCTTGAATTATTGGATTTGTAAAATGGCAACAAAAGTAGGCACTAATCAACGTAACCTTTTGCAAGGTACTTCTGAAAATGACAATTTAAAAGGTGGAGGAGGCAACGATATTCTAGCTGGCTACGATGGTGATGACATCATAGAAGGTGGTGACGCAGTAGATAATATTTTTGGCGGTGCAGGAGTAGACACATTATTTGGTGGTAATGGCGATGACATAATCAAAGGTGGTGACGATCGAGATTTTATCTATGGAAATTCAGGTGATGATATTCTTCGCGGTGGAAAAGGCTCTAACTTATTAGAAGGTGGCGATGGGGATGATATTATATATGGCTTAGGAGAACGGAAGAGTTTAATTGCAAAGTTGCAAGATAGACTTTCCGAACAAACAGGAGGAGATATATCACCATCTTTCAACGATCCTGAAGTTTTAACTGGAGGAGCAGGGAAAGACGCTTTCTTAATAGCTCCATCTACTAGAAATCCAGACAAAGCTTTTGAGAGGGGACAGAAGTATGCACAAATTACAGATTTCAATCCATCCGAAGGAGATGTCATCAGATTGCCAGGAACTAGGTTCGATTATGACACTGTAAATTATGGCTTCGACGGAACCGCTATTTTATATATAGAAGATCCTAGTGTTGATTTAAGCTTCGGTTTAGATCCTATTTCTGTAAGCGGTAGTGGCTTGGCTTTTGACGTTCCAAATGGTTCAGCCTTGGTAGCGATTTTAGAAGATGTAAACATTACTCGACTAGAGTCGGAAGGTTTTAGGTTTGGTTAGTTTAAGAACTATTTAAAATGAAAATTAAAGCTCATCTTAACTTAAACTATTTTTCAATTTAATTAGTTGGGTTATCATAATGTATTACTTTACCTTCTAAGGGATAAGCATTGTTTTTTACTTGAGATTCCGATGCCGATCGTTGTTTTTTTATAGATGTTTTAAGAATGATTACCTCTACGGCATCCCCAGCATGAAAAGGTAATCCTCGTAATGTTAAAGTTCCATCTTCGTTTAGAACTGTTTCGATTTTGTGAGCGTTCATATTAATTACCTTGGTGGATATAATATTAACTAATTATTTCACATTGCTTAATTAGCAGTGTTAAAAATAAGGAATAACTTCGCTTATGAGGTGCAATATTTTAGAATTTCCTAATCTCGGATGGTGCGTTACGGCTTCAACTACATATTCTTGATTTATCAAAAAATTTCGTGCAGTAACACACCCTACAAGAATTACCTACAAACCTCCCATTATTTCCCAAACTTCTGCAAAACCCTCAACCCCAATAACCGATAATCAAAACATCTCCCCTCTGCTTTCTTCCCCAAAACTTAAACTCGCCACATCTCCCACATCAATAGCAACCATAAAACTTCACCGATGCGACGCTGACGAATTTGCCCGCCGATTTCACCCGCTAAAACTTTCCGAATAATATCTTTTTGATAACGCCTTTCAAATTTCAAAATACCTGTATTTAATCTTTTACTAACTTCACTCCACAACTCACCCAAGCACCAACTATTTAAAGGTACTCCCATACCGCGTTTTTCTCGCCAAACAATTTCCGATGGTAGCCACGATTCAACCGCACGTTTGAGGATGTATTTTTCAGTATTACCCTGCAAACAAAGTTCTCCTGAAAGTGCAAAACTCCATTCGGCTAATGCTAAATCGCAAAATGGCGATACCTTCGGTGAGCTTCGCTTAACGCACTTTCAAATCAAACGCTTTTCCTAAATTCGTAGCCCTTGGATGAATATTTTGTGCGCCTTTAAGCATCAAGCTAGCACGCCGCAATCTCGCTAAAATATTATTGGTAAATTCTGGTTTTAATGCTTCTCCAATCCAATTTTCTGGATTAATGTTTTTTATTTGACTAATTAATTCTGGTTGAAAACATTCCGCTTCATAACCGTAAATTCGATGAAAAGTCTTTAAATACTGTCTATTAAAATCTTCAGAATTATAAATACCAGCAGCAATCAAAGGTTTATTAGTCCATCCAGCAAATAACTGATCTCCCCCTTCACCGTTAAAAATTACTGAAGTTTCTTTTGATGCAGCTTCGCACAGTAAATATATAGGTACCGTTACACCATCACCAAAAGGTAAATCTAAGGCTTTGACGGTAGCCGTAATTGCTGACTTAATACGGTTTGGTGTTGCGTCAACTTTTACTAAAGGAATCTGTAAATGTGCGGCGACAGCTTCAGCAAAAGGTAATTCGGAAATTCCATATTCGCCGAAATCCAAAGCGTAGGCTTTGACTTTTACCCCAGCTTGCACCAACAAAGCTGCAACAATTGAAGAATCTAATCCCCCAGAAAGAAATACTCCTACTTCCGAATCAGTTAAATTACTAAGTTGACGCTGAATTGCATCTTTTAATAAACCTTGTAATTGCAATATCGCCGTTTTTTCATCTCGAATTAAATTTTCAGCTTCTTGCCATTGATATGAATTTTGAATTTTAATATCTCCATCGATTTCCCAAACGATTTCACATCCTGCGGGTACTGTAGAAATATTTTCCACAGGAGTTAAAGGAGTAGGTACGTAAGAAAAACAGTTATAGCCGTAAAAACCTGAAATACTAACTTGTAGAGAATCTAAAACAGGTAATAACAACTGCAAACGCGAAGCAAACCAAATTATCTGTTGTTGCCGAAACCAATATAAAGGTACGCGCCCAAAACAATCTCGACTTAAAATTAAACGCTTATTTTCAAACTTAATTGCGGCATCTGCTAACTCTGGAATTCCAGCAGCAGAAAGCGAAACCTGACAAAAATCTTTTTTATTAACAATACCTTCGCCGTCTGTAGAAGGATTATTTGTAAAATTCCATCTGACTATAGTGCCAACACAATCGTTATTTTGATAGCTTATTTGCTGCAACCCTTTATTAACAGATGCTTGACTAAACACCTGACTCAAAATTTCTGATTCAGATAAATTACCGCAACCCCAATAACCTAAAATCTCTTTCAATTCTTAATTAACTAATTATCATTTACCAATTATCAACGATTAATATTTTAGAGGGCTAAAGCCCTTACTTCAAACTAAAAATATTTGCTCGATCGCCTATGCCCAATCCCCAATTTTATTTAACAACAAACTTGTTACTAGTAATAACTTCATCATCCAAAGTCATTTGTACAAGCCAATTACCAACAGGAACATTATCGTTAAATTTATACTTACAATGAGTATTCCAAACTTCTTTTGCGATCCTTTTAGTTTTCCAACTGTTTTGATAGGCAATTTGACGGCTAGGATCGACCCAATTACACCCTAATTCTATCTGTTTTCCTACCGGAGCATCTTGAAGAGTAACATTGTAAAATATTTCCGGAGTCTTTTGACGATCGATTTCTTCTACACTTACAGAATCATTACGCCTGAAACCAACTCGGCTATCATAAACATTAATACGTGCAAGTTCTTGTTGCTGCTGTTGTTGCACAAAAAACGTAGCTGCAACTGCACTTAACGCCACCGCCACCACGCCCCCAATTATCCAACGATTGCGTTTTTTCTGCTTATCCAAAGCTTGCTTGCGATAAACCTGCATTACAGCTTCATCCAGCAAATCTTCAGGTAAATTCAACTCCTGTAAAATCTGCTCTAACTCTTCCAGCTCAATTTCCGATTGTTGTCGTTGAGACAAACGCTCAACTTCTGCAACAATTTGAGAAACTTGTTTTTGTGTTAAACGCTTTTGCATAACAATCAGCCAAAGGTTGTGTGTCTAATTTAACTTCTACATTGCACCCTTGGTATCAGCAAACCTAATCCCAACATTTTTAGCGATCGGGCTTAATTTTGCGATTAACCTGCTGACAAAATCCCAGAAATATCGCGTCAATATTGTACTATTTTTATACCACTAAGATTTTAAATTCTCATAATACCAGACTACAATTCTCAACAAATAGTAACTAGCTAACAATTGGCAGTTAAGAGTTAGGAGTATTGAGTTAGGAGTATTGAGTTCGGAGTAGTAAGTAGTGAGTAGTGAGTAGCAAGTAGCGAGTTAAGAACTAATTTCTCCTTGTCTCCCCATCTCCCCCATCCCCCCATCCCCCATCTCCCCATACTCCCCCCTCTCCCCATCCTGCTTGCAGAAATATGGGAGTATGTCACAGTATGAGTGCAGCATTATTGTAGGTATTTCGTATGGCACTGGATATTTCCTACTTGCCTTTGGCGTTTGTGTTCACTTCTCCGGGTCCAATTTTAGTAAAATTAGGTCCGATAACTATCCGCTGGTATGGCTTGTTGATTGCCTCGGCTGTATTGATTGGCGTTACCCTTTCTCAATATTTGGCTAAGCGTCGTAACGTCAATCCCGATTTATTAAGCGATTTATCTATTTGGCTGGTAATTGGCGCAATTCCAGCGGCACGGTTATATTACGTTTTATTTCAATGGCGAGAATACGCTCAACGCCCGTGGGATATTTTCGCTATTTGGAAGGGTGGTATTGCTATTCATGGAGCAATTATCGGCGGGCTGATAGCTGCTTTAATCTTTGCTAAAGTCAAAAAAGTCTCATTTTGGCAGTTAGCAGACTTAGTTGCTCCTTCGCTGATTTTAGGGCAGGCAATTGGACGCTGGGGAAATTTCTTCAACTCAGAAGCCTTCGGAAAGCCGACGAATTTACCTTGGAAACTTTATATCCCCAGTGAAATTACGCTTGCTAATGGCTCAAAAATTTACCCCCGCCCGCCGCAATACATAGATGAAAGTTTCTTCCATCCGACATTCCTTTACGAATCCTTATGGAATGTCATGGTATTCGCCTTACTGATGACATTATTCTTTCGAGCCTTGCAGGGAAAACTTTCCTTAAAAACAGGTACGATATTCTTGGTTTATCTAGTGTGTTACAGCTTAGGACGCTTTTGGATTGAAGGGTTGCGTTTAGATAGCTTAATGTTAGGTCCGTTGAGAATCGCTCAAATAGTAAGTTTAGTAGAAATAGCTATAGGATTAACTGGTTTATGGTGGCTTTACTTTAGAAAACGCCCCTTACCAGATGTCGTTTCTACCCGAAGTGAAGAGAAACTGAGGGAGAGGGGGTAGGGGTGATGGGGGGATGGGGTGATGGGGTGATGGGGTTCGGGGGAGATGGGGTTCGGGGGAGACAAGGAGAAATTAGTTCTTAACTCGCTACTTGCTACTTGCTACTCACTCAATACTCCTAACTCAATACTCCTAACTCAATACTCCTAACTCTCAACTATGCCCAATGCCCAATTACCAAAAATAAAAAATGCCCCAGAGTTTTCTCTAGGGCTTAACCAGGGTGCATCTACCAATCAATATTTCTATATATAGGGGTTGAATCCGGAAAGATACCGTGATATTTCCTAAAAAGTTTTTCAAGAGGAAGCGTTGACTGTTGTTTTTATGCGTGAAAATACTAATACTTTGTGTGAAGAAAATTCTGTTCTTAAGTTAAAACCGGCAGTTTATATTGTGGGTGCAGGTCCGGGCGATCCCGATCTATTAACGATTAGAGCGCAAAAGCTACTTGAAAGAGCCGATGTAATTTTATTTGCCGACTCTTTAGTCCCCCCAGAAATATTAGAATTTTGTCGGGAAGATGCCCAAATCATTCGCACGGCTTCTAAAACGCTGGAAGAAATTGTGCCAATGATGGTGGATATCGTGCGCGATCGCAAATCAGTTGTGCGTTTGCATTCGGGAGATCCAAGTCTTTACAGCGCCATCCACGAACAAATACAGCTACTTGAAAGAGCCGAGGTTCCATTTGAAGTAATTCCCGGTATCAGCGCTTTTCAAGCCGCCGCCGCTAAATTAAATGTAGAACTTACGGTACCGGGTTTAGTGCAAACTATTATACTTACCCGTATCAGCGGACGCACGCAAGTACCCCCCACAGAAGAATTAGCATCATTAGCAGCACATCAAGCCAGTCTTTGCCTGTATTTGAGCGCCCGTCACGTTGAAGATTCCCAAGCAAAACTATTAGAACATTATCCCCCCGAAACCCCTGTCGCAATCTGCTTTCGCGTCGGCTGGCACGATGAAAAAATTTTCGTAGTTCCTCTGAGCGAAATAGCAGAACATACCCACAAAGAAAAACTAATTCGCACCACACTTTATATAATCAGCCCCGCCCTTGGTGGATCTTCAGCGCGATCGCGATTGTATCACCCAGAGCATTCGCACTTGTTCCGTCCGAAGTAAGGGGGAGATGGGGAGATGGGGAGATGGGGAGTACTTCGACAAGTCTTACAGTGAGCTACGTCGAACTGCTCAGTAACCTTTGGGGAGATGGGGAGATGGGGAGATGGGGAGATGGGGAGTACTTCGACAAGTCTTACAGTGAGCTACGTCGAACTGCTCAGTAACCTTTGGGGAGATGGGGAGATGGGGAGACAATTTAGAAATAACTTTTAACTCAATACTCCTAACTCAATACTCCTAACTTCCTACTCTCTACTTCCTACTCCCTACTCCCTACTCCCTACTGCCCACTCTTCGATAAACTGAATAGAGAAATAATAAGTAAATAAACTCATGTTAGACGAACAAGCTAAAAAAACGATGTTGCGGAAGATTCCTCACGGTTTATATATCTGTGGGGTTAAGGATGGCGAAGAAGTTAACGGTTTTACTGCTAGCTGGTTGATGCAGGCTTCGTTTAAGCCGCCTTTGGTTGTGAATTGCGTCAAAGGTGATTCTATATCCCATCAGATGATTGAAAAAAGTGGGGTATTCGCGATCAGTTTCTTGGAAGATGGACAAAAAGATTTAGCAGAAAAATTCTTTAAACCCATGCGCCGCGTTGGGAATAAATTTGAAGATGTCGAATTTCAGCTTGGCAAAGAAACCGGATGTCCAATTATCACTGATTCCTTGGGATATATCGAATGTAAAGTTGTCGGTAATGTAGATAAAGGCGATCATACCGTTTACGTCGGCGAAGTCATCGCTGCTGGAATTCACCGCGAAGGCAAACAACTACTACTCGAAACAACAAGCTGGAATTACGGCGGGTAAATGTTGTAAAGACGTAGCACAGAATAGTCTGTTAGGAGTATTGAATTAGGAGTATTGAGTTAGGAGTGATGAGTTATGAGTTAGGAAGTTATTGATAACTGGTAACTGTTCACTGTTCACTGTTCACTGTTCATTGATAATCATGCCTTTAATCAAAGTCCAAAGTTCTATATCTACTCCTGAAAAAGCTGAAGTTGAGGGAATGCTGAAAACGTTGTCGTCTAAGTTAGCGAAGCATACCGGGAAACCCGAATCCTACGTGATGACGGCTTTTGAGGCAGAAGTTCCCATGACTTTTGGTGGTAGTACTGACCCGGTTTGTTACATAGAAATCAAAAGCGTTGGTACTATGAAACCCGAACAAACAAAATCCATGAGTCAGGACTTTTGCCAAGAAATTAATCAAGCCCTTGGTATTCCCACAAACCGCATTTATATCGAATTTGCGGATGCGAAAGGTGCAATGTGGGGTTGGAACGGCAGTACATTTGGTTAATTCACATCCTAATGTAGAGACGTAGCAGTGCTACGTCTCTTCCTAGTTTGTAGTAAGCGATTTATCGCTTAACAAAGAACTATTGTTCTGACTACGAACTATTATCTATACTTTCCCGGCAATAAAAACGTTAAGTAATCTACGATAAAGATTCACTGTCTTCTTAATAATCGCAGTTTCACTATATCTAGTTTGTAGTAAGTGATTTATCGCTTAAAGATTGAAGTAAAGTTCTTACTACGAACCAGTATCTATATTTCCCCGGCAATAAAAACGAACTATAATCTACCATAAAGATTCATGCCTTCTTAATAATCGCGGTTCCACCATGTCTGTTAAATCTGTAGTTTCTTCTGCTAAACCTCCCGTTCCTCAGTACGCAAAAATCTCTATTCCTCCTTTATTAGGAGCATCTTTGGAAGAATTAACTGATTGGGTACAGCAGCAAGAACAGCCAGCTTATAGAGGAAAACAACTGCATCAGTGGATATATCAAAAGGGCGTTCGTTCTTTGACTGATATTACTGTGTTTTCCAAACAATGGCGTGAATCTGTTGCAGAAATTCCTGTAGGACGTTCTACTTTACGCGATCGCTCTACTGCTCCTGACGGTACGGTAAAATATCTTTTGGAATTGGCAGATGGAGAAATTATAGAAACCGTTGGGATGCCAACTTTTAAAAAATGGGGAAAAAAGAATAGGCAAGCAGATAATTCCGAAGATTTAGAACGTTTGACGGTTTGCGTTTCTACTCAAGTTGGTTGTCCGATGGCTTGCGATTTCTGCGCTACTGGTAAAGGTGGTTTCAAGCGAAATCTGACTCGTAGCGAAATTGTTGACCAAGTTTTAACCGTTCAAGAAGAATTTGGACAACGAGTTAGTCATATCGTATTGATGGGTATGGGCGAACCGTTATTAAATGTAGATAATACTTTGAGCGCTATTCAATGCCTTAATAAAGATGTGGGAATCGGACAGCGTAACTTAACTTTATCTACCGTAGGTATTCCCGGACGCATTCGTCACCTGGCAAAACATCGCTTACAAATAACACTTGCAGTTAGTCTTCACGCACCAAATCAACAGTTGCGAGAACAACTTATTCCCAGCGCTCATAAATACCAGATTGATGAGTTACTTGCTGAATGTCGCGACTATGTAGAAATGACCGGACGGCGTGTATCTTTTGAATATGTACTTCTTGCTGGTGTAAACGATCTTCCAGAACACGCACATCAACTATCAAGGCAACTACGCGGATTTCAAAGTCATGTAAATTTAATACCCTACAATCCGATCGCAGAAGTAGATTACCAACGTCCAACTTACGATCGCATTCAAGCTTTCGTACAGGCTTTAGAAAAACACCATATCGCTCACAGCGTCCGCTACTCCCGTGGTTTAGAAGCAGACGCAGCCTGCGGACAGTTGCGAGCGAGTAAGAATTAAGATGGGGTTCGGGGGTTCGGGGGAGATGGGGGGATGGGGAGATGGGGAGATGGGGAGAGAGGGGGTTCGGGGGAGATGGGGGGATGGGGAGATGGGGAGATGGGGAGAGAGGGGGAAGGAGTTATTACACCTTTAACATGCAGACCTTTGACCTTTTTACCATGCCCAATTCCCCATGCCCTTTTTCTATTTACGTGCGGTGGCGTAAATTCCGGGAGCATAAGCTTCAATCACTTTCCCGGTGCGGGTACAGTTAATCATTAAATAATCGCAACTTGCACAGCTAGTGCGACATATTTGGCTTTCACAAATATGATGTCTTTCACATTTAGTACCGCAGTTGGGACAACAAACTTTTTGTATTGTTAGCATTTTGATTCTTAAACCTCTTGTTTTTAATATTTTTGTTGAGATGGTGCTATCTAATCGTCACTAAGATTCACCTATTTAACTAATAAAAGCTTATAGAAATAGAGTCATATATATTTTTTGCCTCTTTTTTGCAAGACAAACTTGTTTATCTGTTTTGTGATTATCTTTCGTTTGGGAGCAAGTTTTCATCTGGCTTTAGATATAAAAACCATCGAATCAACGTGACTTACATCTTTCGATAGTACGATCCTCCTTATGCATTCTTTGAGACTGCTTGATTTAAGGTCATTCCAGAATAACCTAATTAAATTAATAATGGGTAAAAACATTATTATTTTTTAAGCAAGTTATATTAGCTACAGTTTAATGGTTAAAATAACAAACCATGAAGATGAAGTTACGATAGATTATGGAGAAATATGGATGTATAGATGAAAATCACGTGAAATTTGCGGATATCTTCTAAATTATCTCATTAAATTAATTTATTCTATTTGTTAATCTAATGGTAGGTAATGGGTAATAGATAGTTGATTTTTTACAGTTATCGGTTATCCATAATTTTTTGTTCGTCTGGATGTTTGGTTTTAAGCGATCGCGAATAAAGCTTATTGCCGTTAATTTTGAGTTATTACTTGGTAATAAATATAAATAAACCTCACCTTGCATAAAAGCACCCCTCTCCTTAGTAAAAGCAAAAAGAGGCGGAACGGTGAGGTTTTCCGCTTTATACTTTACTGATTTCTGCGATGCAGGTGCATAAGTTCTCTGTAATTGGAACCATTAAGAGAATAGTAGAAAGCTTTGCGAAACCTTTAACAATAGTTAAAAATACTGTTGGTATCGTCACGCACTTTTTATATAAACCCACTTTGCTGTTATTATTTCTCATGCCTTAATGATGAAAAATAATGAATAACGAAAACCAACGCGCTTACTGGCGGAAAAATGTAGCTTTAATTCGCAACCTTTTAATAGTTTGGGCAATAGTCTCCCTAGTATTTAGTATTCTGCTGGTTGAACCTCTAAATACAATCCGTTTTTTCGGCGTACCCTTCGGCTTTTGGATGGCGCAGCAGGGTTCAATCCTGATATTTGTAGCGTTGATTTTTATTTACGCGGTGCAGATGGATAAATTAGACCGCAAACATAATATTAAGAGGTAGGGAAAAATGTCGGTAGAAATTTGGACAATTTTATTTGTTGGCGCTTCGTTTTTAATTTACATTTATATCGGTTGGCAGTCTCGCGTTAAAGATAGTAAAGGCTTTTTCGTCGCCGGACAAGGTGTACCCGCACTCGCTAACGGTGCTGCTACTGCCGCTGACTGGATGTCGGCAGCTTCGTTTATTTCGATGGCGGGGTTAATTTCTTTTTTGGGTTACGACGGTTCAATTTACTTGATCGGGTGGACTGGCGGTTACGTACTGCTGGCGTTACTTCTAGCCCCCTACTTAAGAAAATTTGGGAAGTATACCGTACCTGACTTTGTTGGCGATCGCTATTATTCCCAATTCGCTCGATTGGTTGCTGTAGTCGCCGCTATCTTTATTTCGCTAACTTACGTCGCCGGACAAATGCGCGGTGTGGGTATCGTTTTCAGCCGCTTTTTACAAGTCGATGTCAATACTGGTGTAATTATCGGTATGGTAATTGTCGGCTTTTTCGCGGTGTTGGGAGGTATGAAAGGCATTACCTGGACGCAAGTAGCCCAGTATTGCGTGTTGATCGTTGCCTATCTCATCCCTGCGATCGCGATCGCATATTATCTGACAGGAAATCCGATTCCGCAATTTGCATTCACCTTCAGCGATATTGCCGATAAGTTGAATGCAGTTCAGGTTGATTTGGGTTTTGAGGAATATACCAAGCCATTCGTCAACAAATCAATGTTGGACGTGCTATTTATCACCATCGCCTTGATGGTCGGTACCGCTGGTTTACCTCATGTAATCGTGAGATTTTACACGGTTCCTAACGTCCGCGCCGCCCGTTATTCTGCGGGTTGGGCATTGTTGCTAATTGCCATACTTTATACCACCGCCCCCGCTCTTTCGATGTTTGCTCGCTACAACTTAATTGATTCATTGCAGGGTAAAACCATTGCCCAAGTAGAGCAGCTAGATTGGGTAAACAAATGGGAAAGCACCAAATTATTGATTTTTGATGATAAAAACGGCGATGGAAAGTTGCAGTTAACTCCAGATGAAGCAACCAACGAAATCGTAATCGATCGAGATATTATCGTACTTTCCACCCCAGAAGTCGCCAAACTTGCACCTTGGGTAATCGCTTTAGTGGCAGCAGGAGGATTAGCAGCAGCTTTATCTACAGCATCGGGATTACTGCTGGTAATTTCAAGCTCCATCGCCCACGACGTTTACTACCGAATGATCAACCCCCACGCATCGGAAAGTAGGCGGGTATTCGTCGGTAGAATCATGGTAGGTTTTGCGGTAGTAGTCGCCGGATACTTTGGCGTAAACCCACCCGGATTTGTAGCGCAAGTAGTAGCATTCGCCTTTGGATTAGCAGCAGCCAGCTTCTTCCCCGCGATATTCTTGGGAATATTCGACAAACGCACTAATAGAGAAGGTGCGATCGCCGGAATGTTAACTGGTTTAATCTTCACCACCGCTTATATAATCGGCGTAAAATTTGCCGGAATGCCGACATGGTTCTTCGGTGTTTCCGCTGAAGGTATCGGAACATTAGGTATGGTTATTAACTTAGTAGTTACCTTAATAGTTTCCCGTTTAACACCACCACCACCACCAGAAATTCAAGCCTTAGTAGAAGACTTACGCAGCCCCGTGGTGGAAGAAACACCCACTGTGGTGCATTAAGGAGATGGGGAGATGGGGAGATGGGGAGATGGGGGGACAAGGGTAATTTTAACCTTTAACCTTTGACCTTTGACCTTTAACCTTTTTACCATGCCCCATCCCCATCACTCTTCTACCCTGTATCCCAATTCCGCTAACCGGATGCGGGAATGTCGCCATTTTGCTTGTACTTTGACAAATAATTCTAAGTAAACTTTACCTGCAATTAATTTTTGAATTTGTTCTCTGGCGGCGCTGCCAATAGATTTGAGCATTGCTCCACCTTTCCCAATTAGGATACCTTTTTGGGAATCGCGTTCGACGTTGATTGTGGCAAGTACGCGGGTAAGTTTCGGTGTTTCTTCTACTAAATCGATGCTGATGGCTACTGAATGGGGAACTTCTTCGCGAGTTAGTAGTAAAATCTGTTCTCGAATTAGTTCACCCATAATAAAGCGTTCCGGTTGATCGGTAACTAAGTCGGGTGGATAATAATAAGGACCAGATTCTAAATGTTCTATTAATAATTTTTGTACTTCGGGCAGCCCATCGCTGGTTTTAGCAGAAAATTTTACCGTTTGCCATTCCCCAGGCTGCGCCATCTGAAGGTAACTCTCGTCTATCAACTGAGAATCTTCTGGCTGATTATCAATTTTGTTGATACCTAAAATTATCGGCGTAGTGGTGCGTTCGAGTAATGAAGCAATATATTTATCTCCACCACCGCAATCCGTACTGCCGTCAACTACAAATAGCAGCACGTCCACAGATTCGATCGCGATTTTAGCATTCCTCACCAAAACTTCCCCCAATTGATGGTGGGGTTTGTGAATTCCGGGCGTATCAACAAAAATCAACTGTGCTTCTGGTGTAGTTAAAATACCGCGCAATCGATTCCGCGTAGTTTGAGCTACTGGTGAGGTAATCGCTATTTTTTGACCAACCAATTGATTCATCAAAGTAGATTTACCGACATTCGGACGACCGATAATACCGATAAAACCCGATTTAAAACCGGGAGGAGCCTGGGGAATTAATGCTTCTCCAGGAATAGATAAGTTGTTATTTTGAGTACTATTCACTTTAAAAAATTATCAATTATCAATGAACTATTATCAAATATTTGATTTTTTAGTTTGCATTTACCGAGAATAGAAAATAAGTTCTATTTGGCAAGATTATTAAGTATAAATGTTGCTAATTGCGGTCGCTCAGTAGGTAATAGAAGGAGAATTAATTGGTTGTAAACTTCTTCGCAGTAGTTTCAATAATTAATCATCCTGCTTTTAATCTTAGCTTAATCGATCGATCTTTTAACTTTATTTACGCACGGATAACGGTAATAGAACGTTTATTATTAGTAGTGACAATTTGCGTTGACAAACGTTCTGAAGGGGATAATCTAACCGTTGTGGTATTGGCAATCTCAGATAATTTTTTCTCGGTTGAGATGATGCGTAAACTGAGCGGTATCAGCAACAGAAGTGACTGCCGTAATGACTCCACCGTGGACTGTCCAGATGTGGATAAACTCAACTTCAATAGGGGTATTAGAGTGTTTGACTTGTCCAACGTAGCGACCTTTGACGATCACCCGATCGCCCGCCTCGATAAATTGTTCTGGCTTGGCTAACCAAGTGGAAAAATGTGCAGTTAGCTCAGGGAAGAAGTTTTCAAATACGGCTTGTCGAGAAGAATAGGTTTGTTGAGAAACCGGATACCCTGGTGAAACGCTCCAGTGAATATCTTCAGCCAATAAATTTGCATCTGCTGTGCTGAACCATTTTTGCAGAATTTCTAGCGCCAATCCCATAAATCCTCCATTACCATTTCTTTAAACTTTTCTTACAAATTTTAAACTATCTGCGATAAGTGTATCCGTTTGATCTACGCACGGATAACGGTAATAGAACGTTGATTTTGGGTCACAACAACCTGCGTTGATAAACGTTCTTCAATTAGTAATGCATTTTTACGCCGATCGAACACAAGTAACCAACCGCTCAATAATCCCAAGCGTGCTAAATATGATTCTAATTGCTCAATCCCTTCAGTTTGGGGGTCGCGTTTTTTTTCACGCCATACTTTTAATTCTATTCCTAACGTAACGCTTCCATATCTCAAACATAAATCCATTCTGTCACTACCGATTGCATATTCGCGTTCTAAAGTTCCGCCACCATTAACAACGCGATGCAAGAAAGCCATTAATACTAAATGGGGTGCGATTTCATGGTATCCAGTGCTACCTAACAATGGTTCTCCGTGCTGTCGCCAAAACCTGATAAAAGCTTCGAGCAAAGCGTCTTTATTTAATTCCCCTGACTGAGTTAACCAAGTTGGTGCAATCATTGGTAGTGAAGCCATTGGTGTCACCGTTAAGACTCTGGGCAAAACCTCACGATAAATTGGATTGGCAATAGTTAGTCCACCTTGGGGATGCATTTTACACAAACCCAAATCAATCACGAATTGAATATCGTCGTTTGGTATATCCCCTAATTCCAAACCTGCCAACATTGGTTGGATAATCGCTTTTATTCTTGGTTCCCGTAAGCGTTCGGCTAAACTATCAAGATGGGTATCTCGGCGAGAAATTAGTATTTCCTTGGCTTGTAAAATATGCTCTTTGGTAATAGCAACACTTCTATTCTTAACCATTTTTTCTACAACTTCTTTGGCTAATGCATTTACTAACCAAGGTTGTCCGATCGTTAAATCAAATGCTATTGCGGCTGCTTCGGGTGTAAAAAGTTGTCCTGTATCTTCAGTATGTTGTTGGTATAATTCTGCTACTTCCTCAGCATTAAAATTTCTTAAAGTAATAGAACTGACTTTAATATTAAAAGGACTTGCTGTGTTTAATCTCTCGCTTCCACCGGATGCAACCTTATAATCCCGCACATCTCGTAAACCAATTAAACCCACAGATGAAGGAAAGTTTTTCGGACGACTGCGATAACCATCTCGTAATTGTCGCAACACCGAAATTAAGGTTTCATCTTGTAAAGAATCTATTTCATCGATAAATAACACTAACGGACGATTGATTGCTCGCGACCAAGCTCTTAAATTTTCCTTAATTCTCTGTCCGGGAGCATTATAAACCCAATCTGGAGGCTGTAGTTCTGAAGGTAAATAATCCTCAGTTGTATCGCGGCAAGTTCCCAAAATTGCCAATTCTGCCGCACCTGGGTCATTATTAAAGGCGCTTCCCACTTCTACCGATACCATCACCGCCCCGTAACGTTCACTTTCGGTTAGCTGTTGGGCTAGGGCTAGCATTGCCGTTGTTTTACCTGTTTGACGAGGTGCGTGAACGACAAAATAACTTTCTTGCTCTATTAACATAGACAAGTCAGGTAGCCGACTTGTGGGTGGTAGCATATAGTGTTTTTCTGCTTTACAAGGACCAGCAATATTAAACCAGCGAGACATGAGGATATTTGCAGTTAGCGGACACTTTGAGTTTAGATTATTTTGGGGAATGGGATTTTTTTTAAATCGAGGAGATTGCGGACAGCTTCACCATCACGGTTAAAAACAACCCCAATTGCTAAATATTTAGTTTTCCGTATATTCAGAAAGGAAATACTTATAATGCTCGATATATTTGGATATGGAAAAAGATTATACGGGAAGCTTGCGTATAATAAATACTTAGGCAGCTCTGCTAGTTACCCTTCGCTTGATCTACTATCAAGTGAACTTAATTGAGATTTTAGGAATGTCTGAATCGGATCCACTCCAAGAGTATTTTGAGCAGAAAAAGGCAGAACACGCTGCTAAGGTCAAGACTCAACAAGAGTTAGTCGCATCACCTGCTTATCAAAGCGAGCTAAAGTTTATCGAAAGGATAACTAGCGATATTATCATTTTGCTCCGCCTTTGCTTAATGTATAGTAGTCGGGCAGGTGATTATTCTCAAAATTCGTTAACTATTCGTTCTACAGATGATTTGGCTCAATCTGTCTTGGCTGCATGGCATTTAGTACAACAAGCGATGATCAATCCAGTTAAGAGAGAACTGCGATATATCATTGAAAGTTCAGTTAAATATCTTTATGTTGATCAACACACGGAAGGTATAGAGGCTCTTGCAAAGTTAACAGAACGTCTAGCTTTCCTACAGACAAATGTTAATTCTTCAATTGATGTGAGAGAAGAGTTAAAGCTAGCTGCACTTCATCCAGATGATGCAAAGCAGTTTGTTGATGAACTATACGATATTTACCGAGATTGTTGTGCTTATGTTCACGTTTCTCGCAGGCAGATTGAGGAGCGGTTAGACATGGTTGAGAAGGGACGTTCACTTGGATTTGAGACTGCCGAAGAGTTACGAAAAATTGGACGTTTGATGTTTCGTGTTTATGATGTTGCGCTCACGCTATACTTTCACGGCTATGATTTGTCAATGACAGGAGATATATTTATTGAAGCTTTGGATGACCTTCCGAAGTGGAAGTTTCATAAAGGCAAATACGTAAGTATTGTCTCAGCATATTTTGACTATAAACATGAACGGAATATGCGGAAGTATGGCGAATCTAGACCTTGGTCGTCTGAAGGCTGGCCGCCAAAGCGGCTATAATTGCCAGCCCAATGCCCAATACCCCATGCCCTATTCCCTATATTAAATAATTCCCAATACAAACTCACCTTCATTTACCGATTGATTAACAGAGACATCATACACAAATCCATCTCGATCGGCAAAAATATCTACTGTTGTAGGTAACTTCCCTTGTTTATTAAAACTAAGAATTTGATAAAGTTGTTCACCTGCTTTTACTTCCGCTCCAAGTATAATTCTTGAATTAATCATTCCACCAACTGGTGCGTAGTATTTTGTAACTTTACTTTTAGTTTTAAAATTCATCTGATGATTTCGTTGTGGAAGATCGTCCAATTTAAAATCCTTCGATAAAACACCCTTCTGTTTTAAATAGTTTTTTATGCCTCGAACACCTTTTGTAACTGAATCGGGAATCATTTCCATTCCTCTTCCAAGTTCGAGCGTCCAAGCTTCCACGTCGAATTTTACCGTTTTACCTAGCTGCACAAAACACTCTTCAAGCGCTAACCAAGGTTTAATAAAAGCTTCGTCAAAAGCATCTCCGTCATATTCATCAAGTAAAATACCAAAATCGAGCAGAAAATATTTAGCACTTTCTTCGCGATCGCCGAAGTAATAAAGATAGTTTAAGCCTTGATTTGTCGAACTATGAATATCGATCGAGTAATCTGCATCTAAACTCAAAGATTGTAATTTGTAGCTAAACTTTTCGGTATATGGTGCCCCACTATCAGAATTAATTTTATCTGAAAGCTTGACAAATTGCTGCTTGATTATATCAATAAAATTCTTCCTAATCTCTTCTGAATCCAAATCAAGCTGAGATTTTGCGAATGCTAATAATTGATTTTCACCGTTTTTACCATTTTTAGATATATCCTTGGAATAATCCCAAAAAATACGGTTCCAATCTTTTGCTTCATAAGCACAATATCTTCCAGAAGAGAAATGATGAGAGCGTTGATTAGTTCCTATTGGATTGCAAACCGGAAGCAGCCAAATTTCTCCAATTAAATCCGTATTATCTAACGTCCATAAGAACTCAATCAACTGATGAATAACAGCATTCCCCACAATTTCTGCACCATGAAGGTTTGATTGAATGTAAACTTTTTTGCCAGCACTTGCGCCAATAAATTTGTAAACTTGTAGCGATAAAATATCACCAGAAGCCATTTGACGCAAAGGAATTGTAGAAATAATAGGGAGCATTAATTATAAAAAATGATTTTTCCTAAATTCCCAAATTATCTTTTTTTAGGACTTACGCATAGCCCCCTAAAAAAAATTATGGTTATTTTATTCTATGAAATACTTGTACTGTCAAGATTTGAGTGAATTAAAAAAAGCGTTTAATCAAATATATTATCCATGCTTACTAATGTATTTGTCCCAAACACCTCCTCGTTCAACCATAAAATCAATAAAAGCTTGAATGCGTGGTGAAACCAATCGTCTATCTAGATAAAGTGCGGTAAAAGGTACTTCCTGCGGTCTATAATCAACTAAAATCTCTTCTAAAATCCCTTGTTGCAGAGCATTAATTGCCATAAATCCGGGCATCTGACTAATCCCTATTCCCAATATCGCAGTTTGTCCTACTGCTTCCCCATCGTCAATAATTAATCTGCCTTCAAAAATTCTGCGTTCAACCTGTTCGTTAATAGTAAAAAACCAAGGCATTAAACGACCTGTGTTTCGATTGCGGAAGTTTAAGCAGTTGTGTTTTTCTAACTCCGACGGATGTTTTGGTTTTCCATACAAATCAAGATATTCAGGAGTTGCACAGGTAATTAAAGGATCGACAAATAATCTTCTTGCCATCAAATTCGCACTATCAGCTAAAGCCCCTACGCGAATTGCCACATCAACACCTTCAGCAGCTAAATCTACATCTTTATCATCAAGGGAAAGTTCTACTGATATTTGGGGATAAACTCGAAGAAACTTGGAAATAATTTTTGTCCCCCACATTCGACCGAAAGCAGCAGGCACACTAATTTTCAATCTTCCTTGTGGTTCACAAGAGCTATCTTTTAACTCTTGAGCAACAGCTTCCATTTCCTCAAGAAATTTTTGAGCAACTTCGTAAAATCTTTCTCCTTCAGCAGTTAAACTAACGCTTCTTGTAGTTCGATGCAGTAATTTAACTCCCAATTCTTCTTCTAATTTGGCTACTGCTTTACTGGTTGCAGGTGGAGAAAGACCTAATTGGTTAGCAGCTTCGGCAAAGCTTCGAGTTTGAGCAACTCGGATAAATGTTGTGATATTGCTTAAACTCTTCATCAGCTATTAGTGAAAAAAAGTAAATAATGAATCAACTTATAAACTATTTATCTTAATTTACTTTGAAATTATTCTGTATTTAGAAATAAAAAAAGATTTTTCAAGGAGAATTAAACCATGAATCCGCAGCAAACCTTCGATGCTATTTCCCAATCCGAACGCATTGCCCGTCAAATCTATAAAGGCTTTAACGAACGTAATTTAGACCTTTGGGATGAAGTTGTTACGAATGATGTAGAGGTACGTAGCAGCGTTGGTACTATGCCTATGACTGGTTTAGAAGCCCTCAAAGGATGGGCAGCCCAATTCCACTCTGGATTTCAACCCCGACTCGATCTTGTAGATGAAATATATGGCGTTAATCGTGCCACCATTGCTGTCAATTTGAATTGGAAGCATGACAAGCAATTTTTTCACCTCGAACCTACTAGTCGTTCTGGTACATCAATTGAATACTTCATTCTCTGGATTACTGATGGAAAAGTGACGCGCTTTTGGGTTGCAGATCACACGATGGATTTAACTATGTATTTAATTCGCGAACGAGGAATGCATTATCCTCAAAACTTTTTACCAGAACCCATCATTCGCGGGGAAGAACCTAGCAAGTTTGCGCTCTAAGACAGAGTTAGTTAACACAAACTACATTACGATAGATTAAGGACTTAATCTCATGGCTAAAATCGTTCGTTTTCATAAACCTGGTGATGCCAGCGTTCTGCAACTCGAAGACGTTTCCGTACAAGAACCCGGTTTTGGTGAAGTTCGTATAAAAGTACAAGCTTTTGCTTTAAACCGAGCCGAAGTTTATTTTCGCGAAAACCAATACATTCATCCTCCTTCGTTACCATCTCGGATTGGTTATGATGCAGCAGGAATTATCGATGCAGTAGGTGAAGGAGTAACAAATATTGCTTTTAGCGATCGCGTTTCAACTTATCCTGCCTTCAATCAAGGAGACTATGGAGTGTATGGTGAGTGGGCAATTGTCCCCGCTCATGCCGTACTGCAATATCCCGATCGCCTTTCTTCAGAAGAAGCTGCAACTACAGGCGTACAGTACATGACAGGCTACTTTGCGCTGTTTGAACACGGACGACTCAAAGCAGGCGATCGCATTTTTATTACCGCCGCTAGCAGCAGCACGGGCGTAGCAGCGATCGGTCTGGCAAAAGCTGTAGGAGCTACGGTAATTGCTACCACACGTACATCCGCAAAGAAACAACAGCTTATTGATTTGGGTGCCGATCGCGTAATCGTCACTCAAGAAGAGGATTTAGTCGAATCTGTCCGCGATATCACTGATGCTAAAGGTGTTGAAGTTATCTATGACCCAATTGCTGGGGGAATGCTGGATGCGTTTGCTCAGATAATTTCCCCGACTGGAGCAATTGTTCTCTATGGAGCGCTGGATTTGTCCCCCATCACCTTGCCGCTGTTTCCGCTGTTAATTAAGGGAGCGCGGATTTATCCTTATAAAGTCTTTGATTTCACTGGGCTACCAATTTTGGATTTGCCAGTGCAGCCCGAAGCTGTTGAGCGAGCCAAAGCATTTATCATTAACAAGCTTAAAGATGGTTCGCTTAAACCCGTAATTGCCGAGACATTCCCACTTGAGCAAGTCGCAGATGCCCATCGCTATAGGTCATCTAACCAACAAGTAGGGAAAATTGTTGTCACCACGCGCCCTTAATTCGTCTCATCTCCAAAAATCAGTAATAGAATACCCCATTTCCAATAACATTAACCGCAACAACGGTAAACTCAAACCAACTACATTACTGTAACAACCTTCGATTTTCTTTACAAACACAGAACCTTTACCTTCCAATGCAAAAGCACCAGCACATTTAAGAGGTTCCTCGGTAGCAACATAAGCATCTATTTCTTGTTCGCTAACGGTGGCAAAATAAACTTTCGTAACCTCGTGCTTGACTAAATTACGATTTTGCGTATTATCAACAAAAACATGACCAGTAAAAAGTTTGCCGTAATTACCTCGCATCATCAACCAGCGCTGACGAGCAACTTCAGGATTAGCGGGTTTACCGTGAATTTCGCCATTAATAGCTAAAACCGAATCGCAACCCATAACTAAAGCCGATTGAAAATGTGGTGCGACAGTTTCAGCCTTTCGTAAAGCCAAACTTTCCACCAATTCCGCTGGATTATCAAGTTGAATCTGCGACTCATCAAAATCGCTGGGACAAACAAAAGGTTGAATTCCAACATTTTGCAGCAAACGGCGACGCGCAGTTGAAGCAGAAGCTAAAACAAAGGTTGGAGTGCCCATATTTTTAGAGAAGGATGGGGGATGGGGGGATGGGGGAGATGGGGGTAGAGGGGATGGGGGGATGGGGAGACAAGGGGACAAGGGGAAATTAAAATTCTTAACTCTTAACTCTTAACTGCTAACTGCTAACTGCTAACTGCTAACTGCTAACTGCTAACTGCTAACTGATTAATCGACGCGGAAAGAACCTACAGAATCTTGAATCATTCGTTTCATGCGATTCCAACGTCTTTGAGGTACTGAAGCATTGAAGGTGAATAGCTTACCACGACTGACGGCAACGCTAGCAAGATTGTGGCGATCGCGTCTGTTGGGAAATTTTACCAAAAACTCTAATAAATAATAGGTTTTACCATCTGAGCCTTCTTTTTTTTCGGCATTGACTAATTCTGCTGTACGATTAGAACCTTCAGGAGCGAGAGCATTTTTTCCCAACTTATATCCTACTTCTGTCGGGGTACCTAATTCTGTTAAAGTTTTACCTGATGGAACCGGACTGATGACTACGGAAACGTTCTCTGTTGTTTCGATAATATCGTGAAAAACAACATCGGGACCGTTGCCTATTTGTACTTCTACCCAGCCAGTAGGATATAAGAATTGATAGCCATCGGTTGAGTCAACGTAGCTATTAAGTGCGGCGGCGGCTGCTGCACCAATATTTGTCAGGCACAAACTAAACACTAAAAATAAAGTAACTGAAATTCGTTTCCACATTTGTTCTGGTTCCTCTAGGCTGGAAATAATGCTCTCGGTAAGGGTAATTTCTCGTTTCATTGTCCCACGTATGCTGACAACTTATGAAGTTCGCTGGTTTTACTCGGGTAATATTCCCGAAAATATTGAATATTGGTTTAAGCACAATTGTCTTGTGTCACAGACAAAGTTACCAGAAAAACGAGAAGATGTGTATCTTTACACACCAAAATGCGATTATTTAGGGATTAAATTGCGTCAAGGGGTATTAGAAATCAAATGGCGTTATCCCGACTCTAATAAAAAGCAATTCGGTTCTGTAGTAGAAGGTAATATTGAAAAATGGAAAAAGTGGCGATGTTTGGATTCTAGTGAAGAAAGCTTTTCTCTTCAACAAATTAGCGATAATCCTGTATGGATAAAAGTCGAAAAAGTTCGTTACTCGCAACTTTATACTGTCGTCTCTAGATTGCCAAAAGCTGTTTCGACAGATATAGATATCAATAACGGCTGTAGTTTAGAACTTACCAATATAGTAATTAATGGTAATACTTGGTGGAGTATTGCTTTAGAAGCTTTTGGGGAAGATAGTAAGCTAAAAGAAAATCTTCAAGCAACGGCTAATTTAGTATTTAGCAGTTATGATAGTTTTCCTTTACAAGCTACAAATTCTTACGGGTATCCAAGTTTGTTGGAGTTAAGTCGATAAAAATAGTCACGCTCCAAAGAAGCGATTATTAAAGTAACCGGATTTTTACCTAACTTCGAGCGATCGCAAACAAATCTTTGCAAAAGTGGATGTATCAAAATAATGATGCTATAACTGTGATTTCCGCATCTCAACTGCCCAATTACCAAATGAAGGTTTTGGGCATAAAAGCTCATAACAGGTCATCAGGAGACATCTATGCCTTTAAAAAATTACGGTGTTCTTAAAGGTAAAGCTATTGATAGAAAACTAGGTTCCGGTAATAATCCTCATTACCAAGTACTTATCAATACTTCCTCAGAAAAGCATCGCATCGCTGTTAATGTAAAATCAAAGCTGAGTCCTTCGGAATTACTTTATTTTGTAGACGATAATTTTGACCATCCAATTACTCAAGATTTGCTTAAATTGGATTACGGGTTTAATCATTTAGATCGAAAACCCGGTGGACTTGCTTTAGACTACGTTCGAGGTAATTTGTTTGATACAACTCAAATGAAACCTTTACCTCACGATGTTCCAGGTCCCGACAACGATTTAAATGAGTTAATTGAGCTATATGTTGGGCGATCGCAAACTAGTGAAGAAGCTGTTATCTATGCTTTTGGGGAAAAGTGGGGACCAGAAAGCGATACTAAAGACAAGTATTTTGATTTTCTTCCCGGTAACGGTATTCATGACATCCACATGAATCAAGGTAGTGTAGGTAAATTCCAAAAAGATAACGGAGTTTGGCAAGATGGCGGATTGTTAATTCACTATCCAAACCGCGAACAATGGGTTGGTGTTTTCTTAACTTTCCAATCGCAATCTTTCCACACCGACGATAAAAATGGTGACAGATTAGACTCGCTACTTGCTGCAAGTACTGCCGAAATTCGCATTTTAGCTGCTTTAGTCAATCCTTACGGTAGCAACCGTAATACCGAAACAGTGACCTTAATTAATACTTCAGCAGACAAAGTGGATTTAAGTGGATGGGCACTTACCGATCGCGATAAACGCAAGCATCATTTAGATGGAGCAATCAACCCAGGGGAAGTATTGCAAGTGCCTTTAGTTAAGAACAGTATTTCTTTAGAAGGTAAAGGCGGTACAATTACCCTGCTTGATAAGCAAGGTATCAAAATTGACGGTGTTGCTTATACAAAGAAAGACGCAGAAAAAGAAGGTAAAACAGTTGTGTTCTAGTTGTTAGTATCGCATTTCATTAATTGCGACGGTTTGTAGAGACGTAGCACTGCTACGTCTCCCGACATTTACGAGAAAACCAACCCATCAAAAATTATGTAATCGAATACTAGTCGCAATGTTGGGTTACTCCAATTGATTAACTTAGTTTCTAGTTACAAATCAAATTAATTTTCCTGTCTAACCCAACCTACCATCTAACAACTATTTAGTAATTCATCGTGCTTGCAAAACAACTAACGTCATATCATCGTTATTTTGTCTATCTGCACCAATGAATTGCTGAATTTGATTAAATAGACAATCAAGAATCTCTTGCGGTTGGTTGGAATACTTGCAGGCGTTGCTAAAAGCAATAATTAAATTTTCTTCATCAAAACGTTCGCCGGAAGGAGAAGCTGCATCAGTTAATCCATCGGTGTAATAAATAATTGTATCCCCTGCCTCTAAGTATGCATGACCATTCTCATACTGACTGTGGGCTTCTAAACCAATAAGCATTCCATTGGTGTCCAATCGACTAACGCTTTTTGTTGCAGCGTGCCACCATAAAGGAGGATTGTGCGCGGCATTACTGTAGGATAAAAGCCGTTTTTGCGGGTCGTATTCCGAATAAAATAAGGTGATAAAACGGCTGGAATTGTCCAAATCTGCATACATAACTCGATTCAGGTTTTGCAGAATTCGGGCGGGGGAATTAAGGTGTAACACTTCACCCCGTAACATTCCTCGCATCATTGTCATGATTAAACCAGCGGGTACGCCTTTACCCATCACATCCCCAATTACCATCGCCCAGCGATTGGCGATCGCATCGTCGCCTTCGCCTTTAATTAATAAGTTATGGTTTGTAGGAATAAAATCGTAATAGTCTCCACCTACCTGATTTGCTGGTTTACAGCGAGCGGCTAAAGCAACACCTGGAATATTCGGGCATTGACGGGGCAAAAGTCGCCGTTGGATTTCTGCACCAATTTCTAATTCTTGATCTAGGCGTTCTTTTTTACGTAATTCTACACCTAACTCATCATTTTCAATCGCGACTGCGGTTTGATCGGCTACCAAACGTACTAGCTTTTGCCTAGTTTCCGTCCAAGTATATTCGCAGTCTCTACTTAAAACGTACAGCCATCCACGTTCCTTGTTTTTAACCAGAATTGTAGTGCCAAAAGCTTGCATATCCGGTCCCAAACAACGATGCATCTGAGCATCTAACATACCAGTAGTGGTTGCTAGCGGTGTTGCACTTGTTGGCAGAGAAATTTGACTGCTAGCTGCTTCTAAAGCCTTACGTATATTTTTACGCTGGCGGCTATCTTGCCAGTGTAGCTGTTCTAACCGAATTTGACCGTTAGGTTTGTAGAGAAACAAAACGCTACCATCGGCATCTGTTACCCTAGTTGCCATCAGCGGTATTAGTTCCAAAAACTGGTTTAAGTTATTGAAACTTCTCAGAGCAAATCCTAAAGACGAAAGTAAGTCTTGGATTTTGTTCTGCTCCCGATGCAGCCGTGCCACAAGTTCTTTGAGCGCCACCACTGGAGTGACATCTGTTGGGGCACTGCTATTACTATTAGCTGGTTGGGAAGGCAGTTGAGACACAGGTGATTTTATTATTTTGCTCTTTATAATTTGACTGAATTCAGATGATTTTTAAATCAAACAAGGGTTCAAGATTGCTAAACCATATTGAGATAAGGTTTACAAGTTTAGCAAGAGTAGAAAGATAATTAGAGTAAATTTTATAACTATTTTGTTGTGTGATTTGTTTTGCTAATTTATATAGATTTCTTATGAGCAAGAGTTTGGAGTCAAACACCAATTTTACGCACGTTAGAAATATTCCTATCCCATCACAAGTTTTTAATCTTTTCATAACTTTACGATCAAATCATATACCTTCAGACATAAAAAATATACTTGTCAACTTTTAACCGCTTTTATAGTTTGTTTCTGACTACTCTAGCTAAACACCATACGGGGTAAGAGCCTCTATGGGTGAGAGACTCGCATTCATTTTACTCTTAGAAAGATCAATCAATTACGATCTTATTAAGAGTATGACAAATTATGTAAAATTTGCGTATCAAATCTAGGGAAAGTATACCCTAAGACTTTTAACTTAAAACTTAGTCAAGATATTTTTTTTAATCATCACGTTTTTTTTATTGTATTTACGGAATTTTATATGTTCCTGGTTATAGCTAACAAGCATGACTTTAAGAGGACAAAATTTGTTTATATGTTTGCCCTGTTAGATATTTTCCGTTACTTATGAGCGGAAGATAACATATTATTTGGAAATTCCCAATTGTAAAAGTGTACTTAATCCGAAGCTAGAACATATAAAAAATATGCTTACCAAATGGAGACTTACGCCCTGCGGATTTTTCTCCTGCGTAAGTCCCTACTTTCGTATTATTGCTCTGTATAGCCGATTAACATTTCTGTAATGTCGATCTGCTTAACCGCTGAGCAGCGCTTCCACAAATTCGTAGCTAGAAAAAGGACGTAAATCTTCGATACCTTCACCAGCGCCAATAAAGCGAATAGGTAAACCTAGCTGTTGTACTACCGCCAGAGCAACCCCTCCTTTAGCAGTTCCATCAAGCTTAGTTAAAACTACGCCACTAAGTTCCGCAGCTTGAGAAAAAACTTCTGCTTGTCGCAATCCATTTTGACCCAAGGTAGCGTCTAGAACCAACAGTGATTCTACCTTGGCATTAGGAGCTTTTTTAGCAATAATTCGCCGGATTTTACTTAATTCTTCCATTAAGTTCTTCTTATTTTGCAATCTACCTGCGGTATCTACTAGTAATAACTCGGTTTCTCGCGATTCTGCGGCAGCGATCGCATCAAACACAACTGCTGCTGGATCGGTATTTTTCCCAGGATTTGCAATTACTTCAACGCCGCTTCGTTCACCCCAAACCTTTACCTGCTGTACGGCTGCGGCGCGGAAAGTATCTGCTGCGCCAATCAAGCATTTATACCCAGATTTCGAGGCCAAATGAGCGATTTTACCGATGGTAGTAGTTTTACCAGCCCCATTTACCCCAGTAATCAACCAAATATTGAAACTGTCTTTTTCTGGAGTAAATGAAATTGAATAAGATTCTTGCAGGGGTTTATCCAACATATCCCGCAGAATTTTTTTCAGGTAAGCAATACCTTCTTCAGGTGGTAAAGCTTCTTGACGCAATTTTTCCTGCAAAGCATTAATAATGTAATCTGTAGCTTCCACACCCACATCAGCTTGCAGTAACAAAGCTTCGATTTCTTCTACCGCATTCGCATTTAGCGGTCCCTTACCGACAATTGCTTTAAGCTGGTTAACTAAACTACGACGAGTTTTATCTAAACCTTGGCGTAATTTTTTTAGCCAAGTAATTTCTTCAATCGAAACATCTTCCGCACGTCTACCTTGCGCTGCGAGGACTTCCGTTGACCATAAAAATCCGTCATCAAATGCTAAGTCGGGTATTTCCTCAAGAGCTTCACTAGTGTCAGCCGATACTGATGTTGACCGTTCCACCACCGTATCCGGTACTTCTATTGCATTAGCAATAAGTCTTTCCTGCTTAGCTTCTCGCTCTGCCCTTGCTCTTTCCAAGAAAGATAAATTAGCAGGCGCTGTTGGCTCCGATATTACATCTTCCGTTGTTACCTCTGTTTCAGTTGCTTCTACAACTTCAGATTCGGTAACTTCAGTTATTTCTTGAGGGGATTCCGTGACTTCTGCAGAAACCGTTTGAGTTATTTCTTGAGGGGATTCCGTGACTTCGGCGGAAACCGTTTGAGTTACTTCTTGAGGAGATTCCGTGACTTCTTCGGAAACCGTTTGAGTTACTTCTTGAGAAGATTCTGAAACCTCTTCAACTGATTCAGTTGTTTGTTGCTTATCCTGAATATTTTTGTAAGCGGCTTTCGCAAAAGCTAATAAATCTGTCGCCTCAGCAGGTGGAGATTCCTTTAGCGTTTCTTGAGTTGATTCTGTACTTACAACATCTTCAATCTCTTCCTCCCGATTCTGTTCGGAAGAAGGATCGGAATTCTTGTTTTGACGGCGGAACCAATTAAAAACCATTGCAGCTAATAACGTCGGTTATAAAATAACTTTGATTTATTAATTATTAATTATTAAGCAGAGGGGGGAGATGGGGGAGAGGGGGAGATGGGGTGATGGGGGGACAAGGGGAAGTTAGGAGTTAGGAGTTAGGAGTTTAGAGCTACTTAACCTTTAACCTTTAACCTTTAACCTTTAACCAGTTACCTGCTGTTGTTCTGAAACTTTACGTAAAACACCATTGATAAATCGATGTCCATCGTCTCCACTGTAACGTTTGGCTAATTCGACCGCCTCGTTGATTGCTATCTTAGAAGGAATATCAAAAAATTCCATTTCTCCTACAGCGATGCGAAGAATATCTCGGTCAATTATGGCTAGGCGCGTTACTTGCCAATCGACTAAAGCGGCAGATATTTTTTCATCTATTACTTTATGTTCTGCCGTGATAGTTTTAACCAGTTGGATAGAATATTGCCGGACTTCTTTATCTTGATTTGCTAATTGAATCAATTCTGGAAAATCGATTGTAGCAGCCAACTGATTCATGGCGACTTCAGTATGTTCAATTGCCTCTTTGAGCATTGTTCTAGCAATATTTAAGTCAGCCGCGCGAGTTTGGCTGCTTAAAAGGCGATCGTTACTGCGCTGTAGTTCGCTTTTAGCATTTTCTAAACTATCTTGCACCTCCGCTCTAAGAGTACGTACTGCTGCAAGCACAAGTTTGGGAAGTTGATCTTCTGTTAACTTTTTGGGATTTACAGGTAACTGAGAAAGGCTTAATAGTGCCAGTTCGCGGGCTATTTGTTGGGGTTTACGGTCTTGCATAGCAGTATTAATTTAATTCGTTTCGTAGCCGCACTGTTATAGGTCAACCTAATTTGTAATAATTACCCCTTTTTATTGGGGCTGCTCCACAAAATACCATGCCGTTGGGCGATCGCGAAGCAGGCATGAATATTTAACCTTCCTCAACAGGTATTACTTGGCGCTTTTTTTCTCGCGATGCGTCTATTTTACGTTCTTTAGGAATTTCTAAAGCAGGTAGAGGGGCTGCTTGAGAAACAATTCCGCCAGATATTAATATTTTGAACGCTTCTTCTATCGACATTGATAGATTCACCACATCATTTTCGGGAACCACGGCATACCATCCCGTAGTCGGATTGGGAGTTGTGGGAATAAAAACGCTTAACATCGGGTTCGGCATTTGGGCTTGAATCTCACTGCTGACAGCACCAGTTACAAAACCGATCGCCCACATTCCCGGTCTTGGGTACTCTACCAGAATTACGCGGCGAAATTTATTGTTAGTATCTTTTAATAGCGTTTCTAAAAGCTGCTTGAGGGTTTTATAAATCTGTCCCGCTAAAGGAATTGCCTGTAATAAGCGCTCTCCAAAATCAAGCAACCATTTACCCGCAATATTGCGAGCCATTAATCCAATCAAAAGAATAATCAGTAGCGGTACGGTAAACCCCACTACAAAGTTCAATATATTAATTAATAAAGGGTGTAACCCCTCAAAAGGATTTAACTGCTTGGGTATCTGAGTCAGAAAATCAATTACCCAAGTAGCAATAGTAACCGTTAACCAAATAGTGGTTGCTAAAGGAATTATGACTAGCAAACCAGCAATCAAGTCATTTTTTAGGTCTTGCTTCCAGCGTTCGTAACCCAAGCCCTTATTCTCCATACGGCTAGTGGAATTTCTGTTATTGATATTCATAAGAAATATGCGGAAAGCGGGAAACTCAGTCTTTCAAAAGCTGAGAGGGAAGCGACACGAGTGGTTTTAACCACCGTGGGCTTCCGTAGTTGATGGATGATTAGTCCGCTCAATGGTGATGTTAGCTTCGACAGTGTTTAGAGTCGGCATATCTGAAAAACACTGGCAAAACTTGCGTTACACCTGTTTAATTTTTCAGTTATAGGGCTTGGAACTAGCTACGCATTCCAAGGTATGAACGGTCTTCACTTACTCTAAACGTAGGAATTTAATCCTTAGTCTGGTCAACTATGAGCAACCGGCTTATGCCTGAAGCTCGGTGGCTTTAGCCCTGAGTTGTTGACACCAGCTTGCTTGTTTTAATTGCTCTGAATATTTGCTTTATCAAGCGGCACCAAATTTCTGCTGTTTTGATTCTCCCTGCATGATAAATACAAGAATATCGGCAATTAATCATCAACTCGATAATTATATTGCGTCTCTACACCATAAATTTATTGCTATTGCCTTTAGTTATATAAATAAGAATTAAAGGAAAAACAGCTTTTTTTGACAACACACCATCAAAATTATCGATCGGCAGGTGTAATACCCATTATTTAGACTGCATCAGAAACAACGCAGCCTTGAAAAACGCACCCCGTCAGGCTAAACCAATATTTTTGTAGCAGACGCGCATAAGACATATAGAAAAGCCAGAATAAGCAGCTAAATAGTCCTATACCTTTAATTTATTTAAGTCTTGTAAAGGATTGTTACAACAACTTAAGAATCTTACTAATATTACCGCAACTCACAAAATACTTCATCCAACGTCGGTAAAGCCTTTTATCTCCCTACAAACTCCCCCACCAAAACTGTAGACTATTATAAAAAAGTTGGTTGAATATATTAATTTATATTAAATGTAACATTTTAATTTGGGGCATGGGAGCAGGTCAAAGGTTAAAGGTCAAAGGTAATGTATAAATTCTTAACTCTAGTGGTACTAACTCCTAACTTCCCCTTGTCCCCTTGTCCCCCCATCTCCCCATCACCCCATCTCCCCATCACCCCATCTCCCCATCACCCCATCACCTACCTGGTAACTGGTAACTGATTACTGGTAACTGCTTCAACGCTGGGTGTGGGGATATGCTTCATTTCCCAGGCTTTGAGGATGATTAAGTATTCGTAGAAGGCTTGTAGAGTACACCAAGCAAATCCGGCTCGTCCGTCCAAACAGCCACCAAGGAGGAAGTACATATAAAAAAAGCGTACCAATGGTCTACCCGGTAGCCGTAATGATAAATCTTTGAGGGCGCGACGGCGTTCTATTTCTGTTTTACCGAAGATTAAGTCGCGCCAGTTGACGTTGCCTTTTTCTAATTGATGCAAGGTTTCTCTGGCTTCATCAGTGGAATAACGGTTATGCTTTTCAATCCACCGGCTCAAGCCTTTACCAGAAGTGTAATGGGGATAAGTTTCTTTTAAAAGGCTGGTATCCCCTTCACAGACTTCTCTTTCGGTATGACCGTAATCTGTAAACCATACCTTTCCATGACGAAAAAGCCGTAACTGGTAACGAGGATATTGAGTACTGTGACGAATCCAAGTATTCATAAACATTACCCGCTCGGCTGCGTAATAACCGATGTAGTCCGGGTTTTTCGTTGCTTCCACACATTCAGCAAACAATTCCGGTGTCATCCGCTCATCCGCTTCAAGAATATACACCCAGTCATACTTCGGGGATATATTTTCTAACATCCAGGTACGTTGCTTGCCGTGACTTTCAAAAGCGTGTTCCACAACTCGAACCGGATACTTATTCGCGATTTCCACAGTGCGATCGCTACTGATCGAATCCACCACAATAATGTCATCCGACACCATCGCCGACTCAATACAAGCAGCAATATCCAACTCTTCGTTATAAGTCAATATATAAATAGTAATCATGTATTAAAAGTTAGGAATTAGGAGATTTTAGATTTTAGATTTTAGATTTTAGATTAAAAGAGTTAGGAGTGAGGAGTTAAGAGATTTTAGATTTTAGATTTTAGATTTTGGATTAAAAGAGTTAGGAGTTATATTTCTCCCTATCCCCTCATCCCCTCATCTCCCCATCTCCCCATCTCCCCATCTCCCCATCTCCCTATCCCTCCATCTCTCCTCAACGTGCAGTTGCTTTCCGCTTCCCACCACCAGAAGTTGCGCCTGAGCTTCTTAACCCAGTCCAACCGATAATGATGTAGCCGATGGAAAGTAGTAAGCTGCTTATACCAACTCGCAATCCTGACTTCCAAGCGGTATCTTTAGCCCGTTTTTCAGCAGCATCTCTGTCTTGAGCAATTTGAGTTAAGCGCTGTTTTGCTAGTTGCGTTGGATCGCTTTGCTCTTGGATGAATTGATCGAGTGCTTTAGGATCGGCTTTAAATCTCTTGAGTAAATCTTTCTGCTGTTGCGGAATATCGGGATTTTCTAAGGCTTGCTTGTATCTTGTATCGTCTTTGAGCAGTTCGGAAAACTGATTCTTGACTTGTTCTCTTTGTTTTTCTATTTGAGCTTTTGCTTGCTCAGTACTTAATCTTGCTTGTACCTGCGATAGCTGACTTTCAACTTGACTTTTCGCTCTGTCAGCAGTTTGAGTGATTTGTTCAACTTCGCGGGCGCTAGCTTTGCCAACGTTATTGATGTGCATCGGAAAAATTAGCAAGAAAATCAAACCTAAGATACATGACAAAATTAATGCCGGTAATCTTAAGTCGATACCCGAAGGACTCGAATCATCAAAACTATCAACCCAATGTCCCGCGAATAGCATACCCAAACCCACCATCGGCACAATTCCTCGGTCAACAAACGCCGTTGCTAGCCGAATCTGCCATCCACTATTAGTTGGTTGGAAGGGCATTGAAAGGATTAAAACATCAACTAAAAAAGACAAAATTAAGATTATCCCTACCACTTTCAAGGTACGGGAAGTATTTACAGTAGCCAAACGATTAACCATAGTTTAGTCTCGCATTCAATTTAAGTGAGTGTCCTACATAAAGTTACTTGAATATTGTCGCCAATACTCCAGCTACTGTCGATAAATAAAGTAGGTTTAATACAGGTGGAAATTCTAACACCTATGTTCGAGATTACACCACAGTAGCAAAGCTTGTTTTACCTGTCTTCGGCAAATCCGCGTATTAGACAGTGAGCAGTGACCAGTGAGCAGTGACCAGTTAGCGGTTAGCAGTTAGCAGTATTGCATTTAACCTTAAACTATTGGGAACCGAACCCCCCAGCCCCTTTGCCTATAAGGGAATGGGGAGATTAACAACCTCTCTCCTTGCAGAAGACAGTGGTTTGGAGAAAGGTGCTAAGTAAGCTTTATGGCTTTTTAAATATCTGATAACTGTTCGCTGGTAACTGGTAACTGGTAACTGTTCTGCCAAATTGGTAAATCCTCCGGTCGGTCAACATCAGCTAGCGATCGCAAGTAACCAACCGATAAATCAAGCTGCTCGGCAATATCCACAGTTTGTTGTAATACTTTGGCGGTTCCCCAATCTATGTTAATAAATAATTCTCCGATGACACGCTTTAACCCAATTAGATAATAGCCGCCATCAACAGCAGGACCAAGTAATAAATCGCAATCTGAGATTTTTTCAAAGGCTTCTACTAAAACTTCAGTATCGACACCAGGGCAATCAATGCCGATGATAACCACTTTTTGGGCACCTTTATTAAAGGCATTTAAAAAAGAGTTTTCCATCCGCTTTCCTAAATCTCCTTCTCCTTGAAGTTGGTAATTTAATTCTGTTCCCAACCAGCTCTGCATTAGTTGTAAATTGCCGTCTGCAAACCGAACTTCAAAGGATATTGCAATCGATTTGCACAATTTTTTTACTTTAGATAAAGTATATTCCGTCATTTGGCGCTGGAGATTCGCAGCACCTTCGACTCCCAAAGCAGGTATCAATCGCGTTTTAGTTTTACCCGGTTGGGGGTAGCGGGTGAAAATAATTAGGTGTTGTTTGGCTAATTCGGGTGAGAAAGACACGGAATGTATTTTTTCTTTTTTTGTAGGGTGTGTTAGCGACAGCGTAACGCACCATTATCAACAATGCGGGCAACCTAAAAAACTTACTCCCTTCCCGGCTTTATGATTGTGAGGGGGGAGAGGGGAAAGAGGAGGATAAATTAAGAAGTCGGGTTTTTATAAAATTTGTAAGTGTATTACAGATACCTATTCTAAAAACCCGACTTCTCACCATTAAAAAAATAAATTCATATTTCAATTCAGCAACGCCTTAAATCTTAATAGCAATAATCACCGTCTTTAGGTCGATCGCGCTCTTTTGCGGTTCGTATTGCTCCTAAAATTGTGGAAATATATACGCAACGTTTAGCTTTACCGCCGTGTTTGCTTGATAAAGTGATTCTTCCCAGGGGTGGTTTTTTGACAGTACCTCTGTAATCAAACTTAATACGTCTGAATTCACTTGATGCCGGTTGAAATAAGGTAGTTTCTTCATCTAAAACTACGTTAGAATCCAAACTATTCCAGTTGGCATTATTTGGGTTTACCGTCTCAGGATGAACCGCCCACTCCACAATATCTTCTTGCTCGCGAAGACTAAATTGCCAAGTGGTTTTAGTTCTTTGGGCTTGCCGTTTTGCGCGAAGTAAAGCTAGGTGAACTTTGTCAGAAGCACTATTGAGGCGACGAGTATTGACAAAAGCTACCCAAGAAGGGGCAGAAAAAGCAGCTAACATACCAATTGCTGCAATAACTACCAACATTTCGAGCAGAGTAAAGCCACTGCTAGAATTTTTATTCCAGTGTTTATTAAACATTTGATTATTTGATAAATGCACCACACTGGTAGATACGGATAACCTGATAACTGAGATAAAAATACCTGGCGACTTAAGTCGCGGCTACACAAGCGAAACCTGCGGAGGCAGGTTTTATATGATTGTTCGTAGTAAGCGATTTATCGCTTTCTTAAGCAATGTCTTAGCTTATACAAGAGAATTGAGAAGTATCTGTTGTAACCTTATTACTGCTTCGATCCCCCCTTCCCCCCTTAAAAAGGGGGGTTAAAGTCCCCCAAATTAGCGGGAAATTTAGGGGGTTCTCGAAACCGATCTTATTTGTGGCTTTTAAAACATCTTCTAAGGACTAAAGTCCTTACTACGAACCTAATATTTTATCCTTGAATTTTCTTCTTAAAATAGCCATTTCTCCACAGATAAAAAGGACTAATTAAGCTATTTATAAAAAGTTGCATTTCACAGGCTGCAACTAAGTCTGTTTGGACTTTTTTACCGTGTTTAATTATATGAAATAAAATCTTTCGTAAGTCGTTCGCCATGTAAGCAAATATTGCTGCTGGCTTGAAATACGGCTTGATATCAACAGTTCTGGTAACGTAACGGCTTAATCCAATTCCTCTGAAGAAAGGGAATAAATATTCTTTTTGCAAGCGCCAATGGGGGATTTGATGGTAAATTTCCATTTCTGGGTTGTACCAAATTTCCCAGTTCGATTGTTGAATGTAAGACAGCATTTCGATGTCTTCGCCGGTGAGCATATTACCAACAATTCTGCCGGTTAAAACTAAATTTTTGGGTACGCTTTCTAACCAAGCTTGTTTGCGAATAACTAATCCTGCTCCAGGAGGTAATAGTTTATTTGTTGGTTTGTAAAGTAAGGGTGTATTACCTCTTTCTACAATTGCCAGAAATGGGGCAATGCGTTGAAAGTTTTCTGGTGGTTCAGTTTCCCAGTTAGGATGAATTTGACTGGCGATCGCACCGGCTTGGGGATATTTTTGAGCGAATTCGTAAGCTTTGGCAATCCAGTTTGATACTGGATAGTTATCGTCATCGAGGAAACCGATAAATTCACCTTTTGCTTCGGCTACTGCTTTCTCGCGGGCGTATGCTAAACCTTGTTTTAATTCAAAGCAGTATCTTAAAGGAAAAGAATGCTGCCAGTCTTTTTGATAGCTTTTTACAATATCTGCCGTGCGATCGCTGCTGTTGTTATCGACAACAATAATTTCCCAAGAAATATTTTCGGTATGCAGTTGATTTCTTAATCTTTCTAAGATTTCAGATAATCGACTTGCACCGTTATATGTGGGGATAGCTACGGTAAAGTTAATATACTCTGTCATAGCGCTTATTCAAATTATGTTAATTTTATGTTTTTAAGGTAGATGAAAGTGAATTTTATTTATTTACAATTCAGATGAAAATAGAAATAAAAAACTGCACCCGATGTATTAATTTTCTTCGTTCAGGTGCAGTTATTGCTTCAGTATTATTATTGAATTTTTGATATTTTGTCTGTTGTGTGGATTTAGTTATGTTTATTAATCGCAATCTTCGTCTTTTGCTGTTCGTATTCCACCGATAAGGGTTTCTATAATTACGCAGCGTTTTATGTCACTTGCTTGTGTAGGGGTATCGGGCTTAGGTATAGCTAGTACAACTTTTAAACCTGTATCGGAAGGATTCCCACCTGTTGATTCCAAAATACCTTGATAATTGAAGGTAATAGTTTGTGGATTGTCTTCATCAAAATCATTACCATAGGGTACAGCTTGATTATCATCAATTTTAGTGTTTTTACCTGCTAAATTTGTACCGAGTAAGAATTTTTGTGTATTAACTCCTGAATCTCTTCCTAAGCTGTACCAGTCTTCGTCGCGGGGTTCTATATCATGACGATGAATGAATACTTTAGGCTCATCATCTTTGGTTGTGAAACTAACACTGTAAGAAAATTTAGTATTTTTTGCTTTTGCTTGTGCTTCTCTTAATGCTGCTAAAACAGTATCGTTAGCTTTGTTTAGTCGTTGTCTAGCAACAAAAGATAGCCAACTCGGTGCGGCTATTGCTGAAAGAATACCGACGATAACTATCGTTACCAAGACTTCAAGTAATGTAAAACCAGAATTTGAACTATTAAGATTATTTCGATAACGCGGTTGATTTGATTTATGCTTTGCAGACGTTTTTTGCAAGCAAGTTTGCTGTAGCAGGTTTGAGAATAACGTACTTTTCATTAGTTGTTTAAATAGTTTTTAGTAAAATACTTCTATAAATCAGCAAGCATTTTTATCTGTTAATTTTAAAGTCTTGGATTTATTAATTTTTACTCTTTAAATGCACCAAGAATTCCTCTGGCTTTTACTTGAGAGCTAGCTGTTGGGAAATAAGATTTACGATTTTGATTGTAATTTGTATCTCCATTATTTATCCGAGCATAAGAGTTTCCTCTAATAAATACCTTCGCTGATATTCTGTCTACATCTACGCAAGCATAAAAGCTACCATTGTTTAAATCACCATTAGTAGAATAGCTATGAGTTCCGGAAAAAGATGGAACCCTCTGTGCTGCTGTTTTACTCGCTTTTAAAGCTGTTTCTGCATCTGGTATCCTGTCTAAGTCAAATACAATAGTGCAGTCAATAGGTTCTAATTCCGGGTATGCCGAAGCATTTTTTGGGCTAGCATCAATGTAATCAACTAGAACCGCAGTATTATTAAGTTGGTAATCTTCACTACCTTTTTCCCAGCTATTCATTTTATTTTCAACTGTACCTGTGATTGCTGGATTATCAATTTCAAATAAAGCAAAACCTGGGTCAGGGTCTGTAATATATTTAGGTATTGGCTTATCATTTGCATCCTCTACGAATCTTCCTTGACTATCTAAAAGAAAAGGTTCATCTGGGTCTTTAATTCCACCATTTAATTCAAATTTGGCAATACGAAATTGATTAGACCAAATTTTATTGGCATTATTAGTAGAGTTACTTTGAATCAGATAGTAGGCTGCTAAAGAATAAACAAAACCATCATTTGTACCTGTAAAAGAACCGCTAATAGCCCCTTTTTTAAATTCACGTTTCCAAAATACTAATACGGGTACTTTATCTGCATCGCTAGCGTAGGGAAGTTGATCTTGTATAGCTTTTATACCTTTTGCGTCATATATGTATATAGCTTGCTTCAAATCTTGAGCAATGTAATCGAGGGCTGTCTGAATTTCTTGTTCTGAGTTGACTTTGGCTTGTTCTTTGCGGTCAGTATTTAAAATATTAACCATAAAGCCTAGTAAAGGTGTAATCACCAAGACTGCAAGAATCATTGCTACCAAAAGTTCGATAAGGGTAAATCCGCTATTCTTGCTAGTAATATGAGAAGGCTTTTTACGAAGATGATATTTAAGAAAAAAATAAGGTTTATTTATCATGTTGCGTGCGATTCTTTACTATTTTTTGATTGCTAATTAATGCACTTTTTATTTGAATTTGAGTTATTCTCATCTGTCAAACGAGAACACCAGTTTTTAAATGTCGTTTGTCCCGGAACAACTACATCAGTTGTTATTTGTACTAAAGGTGCTTTGCGTTTACCCAGCCCACCAGTAAAAGTTGATTGTGTTGCTTTTTCTCCATCGACATTCTTTTGTAAAGCCTTATTATCACTAAAAGCATCTGCTCTATAGACTCGAACGCCTAATTTATAACCTTCTGTAGCGTTTGTTGATTGTGGGTTAAAACCAAATGCTTGCACAATCATGTCTTTTGATTCATTTTGGGTACATTTCCCATCACCACTACCATCAACACAGTAAACTCTATATGAATTATCTTCAGGTAAAGTACAATAACCTTTCTCTTCTCTAAGATTGTCAAGGTCATTGCACCTTAAGCTTGTTCCAGGAGCTGCTACCATATCGTTGGTTTTTTGATTATCGTCGTCCTCGTCAACTTTTGAAATAGGCGGAGCGGGAATGTTTCCAGAAACTACGCCATCAATATAAGCTCCGGCTGCTAAAGTCGCTAGCTCTACACGTCTTGATTGAACTCTTGTTGCAGTTGAAAGAACAATTGTCGGAGCGATCGCAGTCATTAAAATGCCAAGTACGATAACTGCTACTAAAGATTCGATGATTGTGAAACCGGCTTGATTCTTTTTAGCAGAAAGTTGCTGGAGTTGATGTTTAAGCATGATTTGCGTTTTGTCTATTTGACTGAGAAGAAATAAGAAGTAGGGAAGAAAATAATTTTCTTTTTATCTCATTTCTTCCCCATGAAATTAAGCTAATAAATCAAAGATTGAAATATTTATTAACCGCCTGCTTTTTCTTGACAGAATTGAGCTGGGCGCTGTCTATCGGGAACTGCATTGTTATCAGTGATTTCAATCTTATCCGTACCTACATTTGCAGTTTTGGCACAAAGTAAAGCTTTTACCCATTTATCATCTCGATTTACCTCTCTAAAAAACTCATCAGGCTCACTTGTAGGCGGTAAGGTGAAGGTTTGGGCAAACAAGTCAGGTAGCTGAGATAGCAAACCTACATCAAAACCCCATTGACGTGAAGGTGGTGTATAAAATGGCGTTGTTCCACTACTAGTGTTAGTTTGATACAGTTGTGGATAATCAGAGCCGAAAATGCTTGCGCCCCTATTTTGTCGTAAAATTTGCCAAGGTGTACTAGCATAAGTACTACGTTTGTATTGGATAAGTGAACCACTTAAGTTGTGATTAAACTTGGGGGGATCATTGGTATTATTTATTGCCCAATCTTCTAAGTAACGTACAAAGTTTTCTAAACCACCGTTTGTCTCGTTTCCGGCTGAGGGAGTATCACCACCAACTATGGCTAGATTTGTTGTTGTGTTAGTCGCTCTTACCAACCAGTTTCTTTCTCTGGCAAAACCTCTTTTTGTAGTGCCAGGTAGGTTATCTCGATCTGTACCAGGGTCCCCGTTATTAGCAGTCCACTCGTCATGTGGCATATGGATTTGTAGCACTGGTACTAACAGCGGTTGCTCGGTGGTACCCTCTCGGTAATTACCAGCAGGAGCAGCGAAACCAGTATTTCGTATTAATTGGTTTGAAAAATACAGTGGGCGTTCGTTGCCGTAATTAGTTCCTCTGGTTAGACCGTTGTTGAAATTAGTGTCGTCGGCAGTTCTGAACCATAGCGCTCTGTTAACTCTTCGAGGTCGTCGGGCTGCATTAGTGCGACTGAAAGCAAGGAAATTTTGTGTCGTTGTAACGCTAGGGTCAAATACGTTGCCTTGAAATGGAATAGTTATATCATTGTATGGGTAATAAGTGACCCTGCCATTTGAATTTACTCCCAAAGGTACTGGATAACCATTTCGATCGAGTACTAATCTGTTATTCCTATCACGTAAAAAAGCTATTCTGCGGGCAAAACGTCGGTTCTGCGCGTTGGCAAGTTGAGCCGTTGTACCAGATACAAGTAAATTTGCCTGTGTCCCAGTGGTTGCACTTGTTGCAACCTGTAGTTGACTAGTTCTTGTTACTGTAGGTGTAGTTGATGGTGTTGCAGGATTACCATCTTCATCAATTAAAACAACCCAATCTTGCGGACGACATCGTTCTACAGGTACTGTACGGCAAACTTCCATTACATATTCGCCAAACAACACTCGCCGTTGAATTGGGGTGACAAAGTTGTTTACATAGGAACTTCCTGACTGATTACCAGTTGTATTAGGATCGAAATCGTTTTTAGGAGCGTCTATATTACTAGTCGCATCAAACCAATCGGCACTACTAAGGAAGTTATTCTCAAAAAATCCTAATACTCTGCGAATCGCGGCAATTCTAACTGGGTTTTCTCCAGATACAGTAGTGTCATTTGCATCTCCATCACCATTAAGGTCAGCAAGCAAAATTTCTTGAGGATCGGTCGTATCCCCATCACCATTAAGGTCAATCCGAAGCAGAGTTTCGTTACCTGTATCGTTGCTGTCTACGGTTCCATCACCATTAAAGTCAAACTGAGGAATGACAGCATTACCTGCATTATTTCTTAAATCAAAGTCTCCTTCATTACGAAAACCAAAGCGGAAATTATCAGAAAGTATGGTGACAGCATCTGCTAAAACTGAAGCAGGTCGCCAGCTATCTCCTTGAGTACAGTCGGGAAGCCTTGGATCTTCTTTACGACAAGCAAAATTCTTATCGCGTGTTGCAGCGCGTGTATAAAACTTACCCCAATCTATATTTCCGTCATCATCTCTTAACTGATCTTCAAACTCTTCGACTAGATTACCCGCATTACCTCCTTCGGCATGAAGGTTAAAATTACCCTTTACATATGCAGGAACATTAGTTGCTAAAATTAAGCCTTTTTCTGCGTCTCTATAATTCTCTTCTCGGTCTAGTCGCGCTCCATTAATCAGCATGATGCCGTTTGCACGACGAGTAGGGTCAACTTTGTAGTCAGTTGGACTGATTAACTTTCTTTGATCAATATTTTTCTTTTGAGATGCAATGTTATTCTGACCTGTACCGGGTTGGACGCTCAAATCGAGAAGAGCGTCATCGCGGGTAGCATAAATAATGCCGCTGTTTGGTAGTAAATATTCCTGTGTCGGTGAAGCAGTACCAATCGTTGTCTGACGCAGTTGGTTCATATCTAGAACCGTAACGCGCACTTCCAATGGTTGACGCTGTTCTAAGCTAGCGTTGTAATCTGCATTTATACTTGGGTCGGCTGTATTCGGTGTGTCTTCAATTGATTTGACTTGTCTGGCATCTAGGAATGAAGTTTCGTAGATAGTTCCGTGAGGTATTTTACTGGCGCTAGGTGTCAATGTACCTGCAAGAATTTCAATGGCACAAACTGCCGTATCAATTGCAGAATTATCAGCCATTGAAAGAGGTTTGCTAGCACTATGCTGTTGCATAGCGTTTCTTAAAGGTTCATTAACAAAACGCCCGTTAGGATATACTAATCTTGCCTGATTTTCTAGTTGTGTCCGATACGTACTTATGGCACTCGATCTGGCTCCACTGTAGGAAGGATAAACAATACCATTATTAGATTTACCGTTGTTGACCCCTGGAGCGGCATCTGGATTTTCCCACGAACTTCTTACAGTAGAATTATTTTGAGCAGTAGTTGCATTTGTCGGGTCATAATAGCTGCTAACGCAAGCGATGGGTGTCTGATCTTTGCCGTGATTATCTTTATAGTGATAAACAGCAGTTGCCCTCATTAATAAGTCGCCTCTCGATGTTAGTGCAGCTGGATCGCCCATCGGCATAGAATCCGACCAAACTTTTATCGGTGGTTTTGTAGTATCGTTATTAAAATTGAGACTGTTAAGCCAAACTCGGTTTGTATCTGAATTCGTTGTATCTACAAAGTTTGTATCCCATTCAGGAGCTTCACGAGCCAATATATTCGTACCTCGGGGATAGTCTGTACTACCGTCAACATAAATACCCGCTCCCGTGACTACACGCATACCGCCAACATTATCCAGGGGACTTTTTGGCTGCTTTGTGGCTTCTTGCTCAAAAAAGTCATTTCGTTTGGTAGCGTTTTCAAGGCTAACTAACTGTTCGATTCTAGTATTGCGGTAACGATATTTGTTTTCGTCGTCATCCTGAAAAAAATCACTCCATTCTTGTTGAGGCAAAACTTTTTGATTCGCTTTATTTCCTACAAAATCGTTTTCATTTGGGCTATACCACCGAGCAGGTAAATTATTACCAACTAAAATGCGATCGCCAATTAATTTTTCTTTTCCCTTATAAAACTCTGTCAGTTTGTTTGGCGCTGTAGCAGGTAGTCTATCAAGAAAAAGGCTTAGTCCTGTATAATTTGTACTATTGCTAGTAAGGCTAAAAGGATAAATCCATTGATCGGGTCCTCTTAATCCCTTAACACCTTTATCTGGATCGGTACCATCATTTTGAAGAGTGACGCTTGTAACTGTTTGAGCGGGATCTGCAAAAGGAACTTTACGTGTACGCTTTTTAAAGTAAGCTTCTAGTTCTTCCCGACGTATATCTTCAACTTTTTTGGTATTGTTCTCATCTTCGACTTTAGCTTTAATACTTTGCTGTACTTCCTGTGGATCTTTGCTGTAATCATCAAGTTCAGTAGATAACTTAAGTGCTTCTTGTACTTGTAAATCAATTCTTTGTGCATAAGCTTGAGCATTGTAGGCTATTTCGGCAGAGCTATTGCTAGCAGACCTAGTATCACCCTCAATACTTGCCTTTGCTCCGTTTGCATTGTCTTTATCAAACAAGTCTACTCGAACGGGGTTTCTTCTATTTGAACCAAAAATACGACCGTAACCAAGATTACCGCCAACTATAATTTTGCTAAATTCTGCTTCATAAAAACAAGATTTTGGACTGCTTACTTGATATAAGCGAATATCATCATAAATTGTTGCCGTCAGTAAATTACTATTGGTAAAAATTCTTCCGTTAAGCTTTAATCCTGCACCAGGCGTAATTTCTAAATCATCTTCGTAAACAACCGCATTGTTAACAATTGGAATCCGCTCTTGATCTTGCTGGTATTCTACAGCGGAAAAGCCTTGATTACCTTTAAATGTTTCGTATTTATCACCATCAACAAAACTATCATCAGTAATCGGTACGGTAGCAACATAAACAAAAAAGCTCTTCTTTAAGTTACCTCCTGACTTATACCAGCCAGAATCACCAATCAAACTTGAACTACTACCTTTTGCTCCCGCACAGGCTCCGCTCAATGAGCCATCATCCATAGGAGGTGTTCTAGCATCTAAAGGACTGCGAGCGCGGTCAAATTTACCGTCAGCACCTCGACTGGGGCTACGAAAGTTAATTGTATAAAGTGTAAAGCTATCGTATTTACCGTTATTATCAGTATCTACAGGAAATCTCCAAGCAGTATTCTTAATTTCCTTTCTCTCTAATTGTGTCTCATCAGTGTCTATAGTTTCGTTCCCATTAATGTCATACTTAACAGCTAAAGGAGTTTCATCACCAAATGTATAATCAGCAAGCTTTTTATCTTTAGTAATAGCAGTATAAAGAGAACCATCTGATGGAGTTGAACGCGGTAGAGTCGGGTCTTGAAGTAACTTATCAATCTTCGCCTTAGCCCGATCGATAGCAGGTAATGCAGCATTCAGAACTACCTGGTTAACTCTGACATTACTTACATTCTTAGAACGCTCAAACGACCTAAATAAAATTGCTACAGTCAGCAACACAACTACCAACGAAACCATCGCCACCGTTGGTAAAACAAAACCAGCATTAACCCATTCCGGTCGCTTCTTAGTAACTATGAAACTTCGTAAAAGCCATAAACTTTGTTCTTTTACAGTAGATGGATTAGGTTGAAACCGTTGGTAAAAGTTTTGAACTGCCCTGACTAACTTACGATTTTTTGACATAGCTACTTTCCTATCAAGAGTTTTAATGCGATTTTTGAAATTAAATATTTTTAAAGTTTTTGAAAATAATGCCTATAGTTTCTCAGGCACGCGGATGTTTCAATCCCGAATACAGTAACAAAATCGCTACTGCAAAGTTTTTATGAAAGAGAAATGAAATATAAACATAGCCAACCTAAAACTTGTTTTAGTTGGCAGCGTTTGGCATCATAAAGTTTCACAAATCAAACAAAAGTGCTATTTTAATTTGGTAAATTTTTTATGTTTTTCCGGTCAAAAATAAAATTATCGGAATTATTTAATTTATAGCCGACGGAGAAAAATAAAGCCATAGCTACATGGGATTTTTGCGGATTTTTTACTTAATTTAGTATTAGCTCAAGACAACTTTATGAAGTTGTGATTAGCAGACTAAAGTTATAGTACCCACTTGCAACGGTAAAGTTATCAGCCGTCTTAAAAAATATTGCGGATTTTATTATAAAGACATTAAATTTCTTCACCAAAAATGTATGTAGAGACGTTGCAGTGCAACGTCTGCCCAATGCAACGTCTGCCCAATGCAACGTCTCCCCAATGCAACGTCTCCCCAATGCAACGTCTGCCCAATGCAACGTCTCCCCAATGCAACGTCTGCCCAATGCAACATCTGCCCAAGGGATATAACGCATAATTTTTCGCAAAGTCGCCTACACCCCTTTATAGATGAGTCCGACGTGCCGATTTTAGTACTAAATCCGGAGCGCTAAAGCACTTACTACGAACCTCTTTACCCAGCAAAATTAATGTATTAGTTGCGGCTAAACCTCCAAAAACAAAGCCCACATACATGACATATGTGGGCTTAAAAACTTGATGAGTTGTAAAGGCAATATTTGTTTAATTACCCGCAATTCCAACTTACATACGATTGAGATTAATTCCAGCTTCTTTAGCCATTGCATCCAAACCCTTCTTTTCCAAAGTTTTGATTGCCTTAGTAGAAAGCTTTAGTCTCACCCAGCGATTACCTTCAGCCCACCAAACCCGCTTGCTTTGCAGGTTAGCCTGTTGAAGTTTCTTGGTACGACGGTGAGAGTGAGAAACCGCAAAAGCGTTATTAGCTTTCTTACCAGTCAATTGACATACACGAGACATATTGAAGAATCTCCTATTTTTTAACGTAATTTTCTATTTTATATGAGAGAGGGGGGATGGGGAGATGGGGGGATGGGGGGATGGGGGGATGGGGAGATGGGGAGACAAGGGGACAAGGGGACAAGGAGAGAATTAAAACTCCTAACTCTCAACTCCTAACTCCTAACTCCCACCTATTCCCCATGCCCAATTCCTACTCCCTACCTTTAACCTTTAACCTTTAACCTTTGACCTTATATCACTTCGCCGCTTGTTCTGTCAGCTTTGTAAGTACTTCGTTGGAACGTTGTACGAAGGATTTCATTCCGTCTGCGTCGAAGCCTTTTTGGGACATTAGGGCTAAGTCATAAACGTGTTGGCAAATTGAATTTACCAACTCACTCGTGGGCGATTGTCCGCCATCTTGAATGATAGTACCTTGGTTGAGATTTGCTAGGTTCTGGATCAGTGGATGGCTGGTATTAACTAATAATACGTGTTCTTCGGGAAATTCTACTGTTTGCTGCTGCATCATGGCGTTCATTTCTCGCAAGCGACGCAGTATTTCTGGTAAAAGCACCATTGCTGGTGGTGTTCCTTGGGGGTTGTCGGATTTTAAGGATTCTGTACGAATGTTGAGTTTGGGTTTGTTGAGGGCTTTCTCAAATATTTCTTTGATCGTGTCGGCTTTGGTTTTGTTGGTTGTTGGATCTACTATTTCCTCGGATTTATCTTTGTCTAGCAGGGTGTTATCCAAGTCGGAGTCTACGCGGGTGAATTTGACTTCGTTGTATTCGCGTTCGAGGAAGTTGATAAAGTGGGTGTCGATGAAGGAGTCTAAATATAAGACTTCTAAACCTTGATTTTTATGTAATTCTACGTAAGCGGCTTGTGATGCTTCATCGGTACAGTAAAAGACGCGGTTTTCGTGGTTTTGTTTGTTGCGTTCTAAATACTCTTTGAGGGTTACGTAAGGCAATTTTTTAGTTGCAGCATCGGGATTTTGTTCTGCTTCTCCACCTGGAGTAACATCTTGCCAAACGTCGCCTTCTTGAGACTGTACTTCCACTGCGGGGGTGTCTGCTTCTACGGCTGCTTGCTTGTCCGTTTGTTTAGTAGTACGAAAAACTACGATATCTTCTACTTGCTTTTGGAACTTCTCATCATTCATCACCCCAAATTTAACGAAAGTTGCTAAATCCTTCCAAGCATAAATGTACTGCTCGCGGTCGTCGCGGTACAGTTGTTTGAGCCGATCGCCCACTTTCTTGGCAACGTAATCGCCGATTCTTTTTACGGTGCGATCGCCTTGCAATGCACTCCGGGATACGTTGAGCGGAATGTCGCTACTATCAATTACGCCCCGCATGGGCAACAAGAATTGAGGAATAATTTCTTCGCAGTTGTCGCTAACAAATACTTGATTGCAGAATAGTTTGATTTGTCCTCTGCTCACGTCAACATCGGGCTTTAATTTGGGAAAATAAAGAATACCGTTAACAATGAAGGGATAATCGGTATTCAAATGTACCCAAAGTAGCGGTTCTTCTTCAAAAGGATACAGGTAGCGGTAGAATTCCAGGTAATCTTCTTTAGTCAAATTACTGGCAGATTCGCGCCACGGTGCTTTTTGTCGGTTTAATACCTCACCATCAAGCTTGATGGGTACGGGCATAAAATCGCAGTAGGTCTTGACAAGATTATTGATTCGTGCTTCTTCAACAAACTCTTCTTCCTCTTCCATCAGGTGAAGAGTAATAGTAGTACCGCGAGTAGTGCGGGATGATTCTTCTAAAGTGAAATTTGGGGAACCATCACAATTCCAGTGAACTGGCTCTGCACCTTCCTTGTAAGATAAAGTATCGATTTCAACCTGTTTAGCCACCATGAAAGAAGAGTAAAAACCGAGTCCAAAATGACCGATAATTGGGCGATCGGCTTCACCTTGATACTTCTGAACAAATTCTTCAGCACTAGAGAAAGCAACCTGGTTGATATACTTCTTGATTTCTTCTGCCGTCATACCGATGCCATTATCGGTAATAGAAAGAGTTTTTTTATCCTTATCTACAGCAAGTACAATTTCCGATTCACCGATTTCTCCTGAAAAATCCCCAGAGCGAGCCACCATTTGCAGCTTTTGGATCGCATCAACGGCATTTGATACCAATTCCCGTAAAAAGATTTGATGATCTGAGTAAAGAGATTTCTTGATAATCGGGAAAATATTCTCAGTATGGATACTGATAGTACCTTGTTCTAACATAATTTAATCGCAGCAAATACAAATATTTTAATGATTATTAGGGTAATAAAACCCCAACACCCCACTTTACCGGAAAGCAAAGCAGGGTGATTATCAATTTGGATTTTAATGCCTCAGTAGATAAACTGCACTAAAATTACTGGATTGTTTGCCCTATAAAAGCGATTCGGATTTCCCTACCGTTGGTTCGTAATAATGACTTTAGTCTCCCAAGTTCGTAGTAAGGGCTTCAGCCCCCCAGGTTCGTAGTAAGGGCTTCAGCCCCCCAGTTCGTAGTAGTGACTTTAGTCCCCCAGGTTCGTAGTAAGGGCTTCAGCCCCCCAGTTCGTAGTAGTGACTTTAGTCTCCCAGTTCGTAGTAATAACTTTAGTCCCCCAGGTTCGTAGTAAGGGCTTCAGCCCCCCAGTTCGTAGTAGTGACTTTAGTCTCCCAGGTTCGTAGTAAGGGCTTCAGCCCCCCAGTTCGTAGTAGTGACTTTAGTCTCCCAGGTTCGTAGTAAGGGCTTCAGCCCCCCAGTTCGTAGTAGTGACTTTAGTCCCCCAGGTTCGTAGTAAGGGCATCGGTTCCCCAAATCCGGAGGCGCTAAAGCGCTTACTACGAACCTTTTTACCCATCATATTTAATGCAATCGACCACTAGGGCTAAAGCCCTTACTACAAACCTTTCGACTGAGTAACTCGCTGAAACATTTGAGGAAAGAAAATTTTCAAAACAGCAATTATGATTATTCGTTTATTTTTCACCACCGCAGGATTATTTTTAATCCAATTCCACAAAAAATAGGCAGCAGTTAAGGTTTGACGTTTTTCTGGTGGCGCTTCAATGGCTTTAAAAGTCAGATATTGATAAACAAGTGAAATACTTTGCTTTTTCAAATGCTGTAATTTCTCGGCTTTGGGATAGCTAAAACCACGTTCAATTACTTGTAAAGATGCAGCTTCTTGTCTTTTAAGATTGGTAGACATTGAGTTAGTTGATGTTCGATATAAAATTTGCGGTTTCTCAACACAGACAAAATCGTAGTTAGCCGCAAGACGCAACCACATATCTTTATCTTCTGCTGCGAAAAGCGATTCATCAAAACCACCAACTTTATCTAAAGCTGTCTTTTCAATCAAAGGGTTAGAGCCATTTTCTAAAAAGTTCGCTACCAAAAGTTTACTAAAAGCATCACTGTTAACTTTTACCCTTCTACCTGACTTAATAAATTTACTTGATTCGTCAATATAATCAGTCCAGCTATAGGCTACAGCAGCTTGCGGATTCGATTGTAAAGCTTGCCATTGCGATTCGAGTTTATCAGGTGTCCATAAATCATCGGCATCAATAAACGAAATATATTTTTTATTAGCTAGAGAAATTCCTCGATTGCGACTTGCTGATAAACCGGCGTTTGGATAGGAAAATATTTTGATGCGGGAATCGGATATGCTTTTGACAATTTCTAAAGTTGCATCTGTAGAACCATCATTAACTATAATTACTTCTATATCTTGAAAGGTTTGATTTAATATTGAATTTATTGTTTCTCTAATTGTTTTTTCTCCGTTGAATACGGGAATTATTACGGAAATAGACATTTTATTAAATTCCTTTTTTCTTTTTATAAATAATAATGCGATCGTTAAAGCGCAACTACCAAATAATCAATAATCCAATTACTCCAGGATGGGCATCAGGTAGTGTAGTGCGATCGCCTCAACGTAACGCACCACAAAATTGAAATAAAAAACGGTGCGTTAGGCGCGAAATCTATATATTTGTTACTATCCAATTTTACTTGTCGCGCCATAACACACCCTACTTAACTGATTTACATCAAGTTGTTTTCTCATACCCTAAGAAAGTACTAGTATTTGATAAACGAGGCAGTTTTTTAAAAAGCGCATTTGCCCAGTTAGAAGGTAAAATTATCATTGCTATTAATTTTAAAATTGCTTTGAATATTATCGGTTTGGATAAAAGACCTATATCTGTTTTGATTGCAGTAAACAAAAATCTGACTGCAACTTTACTTTGCTGTGTTCCTGGTGGTGCTTTCAGAGCTTTGTAACAAAGATATTTATAAAGATTTCCGATTGCTTTAGGCTTTAGATGTTGATATTCTTTTGCTTTTTCGCGAGCAAAAGCACGTTGAATAATTTCTAAATTTGATTTTTCTAGTCCTAATACATTAGATGACATCGAATGAGGAAGAATTCGATATAAAATTTGTGCTTTCGGTATGCAAATAAAATCAGTTCTAGCTGATAATTTTAACCACATATCGGTATCGTGAGCGTTGCTTAATGATTCATCAAAACCACCAACCTCAATCAAAAGTTCTTTACGAAACATGACGTTAGAACCATTACCAATAAAGTCATCTAATAATAATTTAGAATAAATGTCTCCATTCCAATTAACGTGAGAAGTTTTGCGGAGAAACTTGCCATTTTCATCTATACAATTTGTCCAACTATAGGCAACTCCAGCTTGAGGTTTTGATTCTAAAGCTTTATATTGTGCTGCTAATTTATCAGTTGTCCATAAATCATCTGCATCTAAAAAAGTTATATAATTTCCAGTAGAATGCTTTATGCCACGATTGCGATTAACTCCTACATTTGCATGGGGATAAGAAAAAACCTTGATTCTCGGATTCTTTTCTTTGAGAAATAATCGCAAGAGTTTCATCCGTAGAGCTAGGATTTATAATAATTAATTCAAAATTGGTAAAAGTTTGATTTAAAACAGATTCAATCGTTTCTTTAATTGTTTTTTCGACATTATATGCTGGTATAATTACAGATATAAGATTGTTTAACATATCAATTAAAAAGAGGATAATAATTGATATGCTAATCTTGTATTTACAAAAACAGCCTCAGTATAATTTCATAAAGTTAACAATTTGCATTCGCCATAAATAAAAAGGACTGATTAAAGTTGCTACCAATCGCTGCATTTCACAGGTAGCAATAATATCTTGATTTAACTTCTTTCTGTAACGAATAAAATGCATTACCGTTTTTCTAAAATCGTTAATTAGATAAGCACAAAAAACAAAAGGTCTTTGCCACCAATCAAACATCAACATTCGTAAATGAAAGCGTCCTAAACCGATGATTCGCATTAAACCAATCAGATACTTTTCTTCTAATCGCGACGATGGAATTATATGCTCAATTTCCATTTCAGGGTTATACCAAATTTCCCACCCTGCTCTATGAATATACAATAATGCTTCCGCATCTTGACCAGTAGGCATCCAACGTTTTTTGGTTCTACCTATTAATAACAACTTCGCTGGAACGTATTTTTTCCAAACATCCCGACGTACCACTAATCCCGCACCAGGGGGAAGTCCTTTTTTACGAGGTTCGTACAATAAAGGTTCCGAACCGCGATCGACTAAAGCTAGATAAAAAGTAATATCTTTAAGTTCTTCTGGCGGATTAGTTTCAAAAATACCGTGAATTCTACTACTAAAAGCACCAGCTTTCGGATGTTCTTGAGCAAATTTATAAGCCGAACTTACCCAATTTTCAAACGGTGGATTATCATCATCAATAAATCCGACTAATTCCCCTGTTGCCTCATTCATAGCCTTTTGTCTGGCAAAAGATATACCTTGTTCTGGTTCAAAGCAGTATTTTAAAGGTACGTCTTTTAGCCAATTTTCTTGATATTGTTTAACAAGTTGTGCGGTACCATCCGTACTGTTATTATCAACAATAATAATTTCCCAATTTATATGTTTGGTATTTACCTGTTCTTTTAATTTATCCAATACCTGGGGTAAACGATTTTCTCCGTTGTAAGTGGGAATAGCAACGGTTAAGTTTACGGCTATAGTCATTTTCAAAACTGGTTTTTAAAGCTTACCGAGATTATTATTCCCAGTTAGAGATAAAAACTCACAGGTTTGATGAATATAGCTAGGAAAATAGGCAACAGGATCTTTTACCTGCTTTAGACATATAAACAAAACCGCCAGGGGTTGCAAACCCCTGGCTAATAGCGAAAGTCCTATAAATAGGACTATGTATAAGCTATTGACGCTTTTCGCACGAATACAATAACAGAGGATTCTTGTTAATGAAACTCCGTCAGGTTAAAAACCTGCTCTATAACTTTTGTAGTCCTCTTTAAGAGGACTTTTGCTATGAGACAGGGATTTTCAATCCGTGGCGGATTCGGGTTTATTTTAACCACTTCTTAACCATCACCCTTCTGCCGATTCCACCAATTGCACGGTATTAACTGGCGATACTTTGACGACGGCTTTTTTCTTGAATGTTAACGCGGTTTTACCTCGATCGATGATGATGGTGTCACCGGGAATAAAGGTGTTTTCTAAAATCTTGGTGGCAAGGGGGTTTTCGATTTCTCGCTGAATTGCTCGTTTGATTGGGCGAGCGCCGTAGGTTGGATCGTAACCAATTTCTATTAAGCGATCGCAAGCTGCGGGGGTAATTTCAACGGCGATTTTTTGATCTGCTAATAGATTTTCTACCCGTTTTAACTGAATGCGAGCAATATCTCCCATTTGTTTTCTACCTAAAGCATGGAAAATAATTAAATCGTCGATGCGGTTAACAAATTCGGGGCGGAAGTGTTTTCGCAATGCTTCCATGACTTGATTCCGCATTTTTTCATATTGCGAATCATCGCCGGATATATCTAATATATGCTCGCTACCAATGTTACTTGTCATCACAATGACGCTGTTACGAAAGTCTACAAGTCTTCCTTGAGAATCAGTAATTCTACCGTCATCTAAAACTTGCAACAAAATATTAAATACATCTGGATGAGCTTTTTCAACTTCGTCAAGCAGTATCACAGAATAAGGGCGACGGCGCACGGCTTCGGAAAGTTGACCGCCTTCTTCAAAACCAACGTAACCCGGAGGCGCTCCCACTAAGCGGGATACAGAGTGCTTTTCCATGTATTCCGACATATCCAAACGCACCATAGCGTCTTCGGAATCAAACATGAATTTTGCTAAAGCCCGCGCCAATTCTGTTTTACCAACACCCGTAGGTCCCATGAATAAAAACGAACCGATGGGGCGTTGAGGATCTTTCATTCCCGCACGAGCGCGACGAATAGCAGCCGATACTGCCGATACTGCTTCATCTTGTCCGATAACTCGCTTATGAAGATGTTCTTCTAACTGCAATAATTTTTGCCTTTCCGACTCTAACAGGCTATTTATGGGAATTCCCGTCCATTTCGCCACAATTTCGGCAATATCGTCTTCAGTAACTTGCTCTCTTAACAAACTAGAGCCTTTACTTTGAACTTCTAATAACTTCGCTTCCTTAATTTCGCGATCGCGCTGTACTCTTTCTAATTTCCCATATTTTAATTGTGCTGCGGTATTAAGATCGTAAGCACGTTCTGCTTGTTCAATTTGAACTCGTAATTTTTCTTCTTCTTGCTTCAAAGCGCTGATATCTTCTAATACCTGCTTTTCACCCTGCCATTGAGCGTTGAAATCTTCCTGCTTTCCGGTCAAATCTTCGATTTCTTGCTCGATTCGCTCTAACCGCTGCTGCGTCTGTAACGTGGTTTTTTCTTCTCCAGCTAAAGACAGCTTTTCCATTTCTAGCTGCATCAAACGACGCTCGATATTTTCTAATTCCGCAGGTTTGGAAGTAATTTCCATTTTCAACTGCGCTGCGGCTTCATCTACCAAATCGATCGCTTTATCTGGTAAAAAGCGATCGGCAATGTAACGCGCTGACAGTGTAGCGGCTGCTACCAAGGCAGAATCGGAAATTTTAACGTTGTGGTGGACTTCATAACGTTCCTTGAGTCCCCGCAAAATAGAAATCGTGTTTTCTACAGTAGGTTGAGTAACTAAAACTTGTTGAAAACGCCGTTCTAAAGCCGGATCTTTTTCGATATATTTCCTATATTCATCCAAGGTTGTAGCACCAATACAGCGCAATTCACCCCGCGCTAACATCGGCTTGAGTAAATTACCGGCATCCATCGAACCTTGCTGTCCCGATCCGGCACCGACTACCGTATGTAACTCATCAATAAATAAAACTATTTGACCGGCAGACTCAGTAACTTCGCGGAGAACAGCTTTTAATCTATCTTCAAACTCACCGCGATACTTTGCTCCAGCAATCAAACTACCCATATCCAAACCGAAGATTTGCCGATTCTTCAGCGATTCGGGAACATCACCATTAATAATTCTTTGAGCCAACGCTTCGGCGATCGCAGTTTTTCCAACTCCAGGTTCGCCAATCAAAACGGGATTATTTTTACTGCGACGAGACAACACCTGAATCACGCGACGGATTTCTTCATCTCGTCCAATTACCGGATCGAGTTTACCGGCTTTTGCTTGTTCGGTTAAATCTCTACCAAACTTGTCTAAAGCTTCATAACGAGATTCGGGATTTTGGTCAGTTACCTTTTGACTACCCCGGACATTTTTAATCGCAGTTTCTAGATCGTCAGTACTAGCATTTAAACTTCTAAATATTTTTCTACCAACACGTTCCTCTTCAGCAAAAGCCAGCAGAAGATGCTCCACACTAATGTAGGCATCATTCATCCTTTCCTTGGCATCTTCAGCACCATCAAGCATTCGGTCAAGACCCTTGCCCAGGTATAATTGGTCGCTTCTGCCCACCTTCGGCTGACGGCGAGTAAAATCTTCAAGCTGTTGCTGCAAACGCTCAATTTCCACCCCAGCGCGGCTTAGAACCTTATGAGCCAGCCCATTATCTTGTTCCAAAAGAGCCAGCATCAAATGTTCCACATCTAACTGCTGTTGTTGGTAAGCACGGACAATATCCTGAGATTTAACAATTGCTTCCCAGGCTTTATCAGTAAATTTATCTGGATCTGTAGGCTGCATATTAAGAATTTTAGATTTTAGATTTTAGATTTTAGATTTTAGATTTTAGATTTTAGATTTTCAAATTGGGAATTGGGAATTGGTGATGGGGGATTGGCAAAATTAAAAGTTATAAGTAACGAATTATCAATTAGTGCATATCTAGGAATACATTTACAAGCAGATATAAACCAATAGTAAAAGACTTCATAATATATAAAATTTAAAATTATACAGGCACTCTTAATTTCTAAATTCCAATTTCTAACTCCTTACTCCTGACTTTCACTCATCCCCATCCCCAATTACCCATCCCCAATTACCCATTCTTAATTTAAAACGAAAACACCGATCTAAACGAAGTTTGCCAAATAGTATCTTGATTGCTGTCGTTGTCGGGATTAACTACTAAAGAAATGGCGGGAGTAACGCTGATATTATCGCTTAATCGCAGATTATAAAAAGTCTCAAAATTAGTTTGAGTTGCATTTCCCAAGCCATCGCTAACAAAAGGTTGACCAATTGCGACACCTGCAATAGTACCGGGAATGCCAATGTTACGCAAACCAACACCAAGCGTCCAACTAACGGGGTTTAAATCTAAGTCTCGATCTATAGCCGCATTAAATCCTTGATAATTACCGATGCCCAAACGACCAAAAATTCCTGTATTGCGGTTAAGGCTGTATTGGGCATTTACTCCGTAAGCATTGATATTAGTGTCGTCAATTTCGGCGTTTGTATATTGCAGTCTTAAAGTTAATTTGTCGCTAAAAGTATATTCTAACTCAGCACTGGCTTGATGCGGATCGCCAAATAAGCCGTTATCATCTGAGCTTCGATTGGCATCCCCGGCAATATAAAGCGAACGAAAAGCCAGTTTACTATTTTTAGGTTTCCAGGCAACAGCAGCACCAGCACCACCATTGCGATCGATTCGATTTTGGACAATCAAAGGATTATTTAGAAAAATTCCCGAACTAAAATCAGCGGCTTCATTATTTGCATAGCGATTACCGTCGATAAAATCTCGCGGTGACATTTTCGTTCCTACAGTTACCGCCAAATCCGACGAAGGACGTAAAGTATAATACAAACGCCTGAGTCTAACATCATCTTCGACATCGGTGAAATCAAGTCCGCCAGCATTGGCAAAAATACCATTGCTTCCCAGTAAATTAGAATCTTCCTTTTGCGCTAAACCAACAGCATCACCACCGTTGTTACCAGATTCCAATTGAGTTACTAGCAAATCTTTTTGACTAAAACTAGTTTTAAAAGTCAATCGAGTTCGAGAAACCGCACTTAAATTCGCTCTTCTACCATCCGTTAAACCAACAATTTGCTGTCCTTTTAACTTAGTAGTAGTCGAAAACTGATTTGCGCTTATCTCAGAAGAACGAGATTCTATATCATTTAAGCGCGTTCGTAAATCCCGCAAATCTTTACCGAATTCTTGTTGTAACCGTCGTAAAGTAATCCGATCTTGTTGAATATACCTATCGTTGCTAGAAGTAACAATAGAATTTGCCACATTATCCAAAGTCGCAGCTAAACCAGCAGCGAATTCATAACGAGTAACAGCGCGATCGCCTTTAAAAGTTCCATCCGGTAAACCCGTGATTACGCCATATTTTTCAATCAAAGATTTTAAAGCTTGATAAGCCCAATCTGTTGGCTTGACATCTGAAAGTTGATCTACCGAAGTTTGTTGAGCCAGGATTTGAGAGGGGGTAGAGGGGGAAGCAATTAAATTAATATTCTCCTTGTCTCCTTGTCCCCTTGTCTCCTTGTCCCCCTTTCCTGTAAAAGCTGCTTCTGAGGGAATACAAAGCTGGGTAAAAATTCCACAACTTAGCAAACCTGCTGTTAACAGCTTTGGAGAACGAATTACTTGCTTGAGAAACTGCTTCACGCTCAACTCCATCACACTTACACAATTAAGTATAATTATCGACTTTTTTTCAAAAATTAATGTTTCTTGCTTAACAACGAAAGCTTAAGTATCAAATTGAATGCCCCTATTAGTTTTGACAAATAAATAAAGGCTCGTAGTAAGCGATTTATCGCTTTCTTCAAAGGACTAAAGTCCTTACTACAAACCAATTACAGAATATCAAAATACAAGAGAATATACGGAACAATTATTGCATCAAATAATTCTTGACTCCTCACTTGTTATTCCCCTACCAGTGGAAAAATTTTTTAATCTCCGCTTATATAGTCGCGTAAACATCTATTCTATAGTGGCGTAAACCTCTATTCTAACTGTGGGAGTTATGACTCCCGATTTCAACAAAGTAGTTATAACTCATTCATACAAAGGAACTGACACAAATGATGGATACTTCTATCGAAGCAATTGTGGCTCGCGAAATTCTTGATTCACGCGGTAGACCTACTATTGAAGCTGAAGTACATTTAGTAAACGGCGTGGTGGGATTGGCGCAGGTTCCCAGTGGCGCTTCTACAGGTACTTTTGAAGCCCACGAGTTGCGCGATGGTGATAAAAGCCGTTATGGCGGTAAAGGTGTTCTCAAAGCGGTAGAAAACGTTAATGAAACCTTGGCACCCAAGCTGTTAGATATGGATGCTCTTAACCAAGAACAGCTCGACAAAACCATGATTGCCCTCGATGGTTCTAAAAATAAGTCCAATTTGGGTGCAAATGCGATTTTAGGCATCTCCTTGGCTGCTGCAAAGGCAAGTGCTGAAACTTTGGGGCTTCCCCTATACCGTTATTTGGGCGGTCCTTTAGCGAATTTATTGCCCGTACCGTTGATGAACGTAATTAACGGCGGCGCACACGCTGCAAATAACGTTGATTTTCAAGAATTCATGATTGTCCCCATCGGCGCACCTTCTTTCCGCGAAGCATTGCGTTGGGGTGCGGAAGTGTTCGCTACCTTAAGTCAAGTTTTGGATGAGAAAGGAGTATTAACTGGAGTTGGTGACGAAGGCGGTTTTGCTCCGAATTTGGAATCTAACGAAGTAGCTTTAAAATTATTAGTTGCTGCCATTGAAAAAGCTGGTTACAAGCCAGGAGAAGAAGTAGCTTTAGCTTTGGATGTCGCAGCTAGTGAATTTTACAAAGATGGACAATACGTTTACGACGGTAAACCGCATTCTGCCGCAGAATTCATTGATTACATGGCACAACTTGTAGATGAATATCCCATCATTTCAATTGAAGATGGTTTGCACGAAGAAGACTGGGAGAGTTGGCAGTTAATGACCGAAAAATTGGGTTCTAAAGTCCAGTTGGTTGGTGATGACTTATTTGTTACCAACGCCGAACGCTTGCAAAAAGGCATCGAGCAAAAATCGGCTAACTCAATTTTGATCAAACTCAATCAAATTGGTTCCTTAACTGAAACCTTACAAACCATCGACTTAGCAACTCGTAACGGCTTCCGCTCCGTAATCAGCCATCGTTCCGGCGAAACCGAAGACACCACAATTGCCGACTTAGCCGTAGCAACCAGAGCCGGACAAATTAAAACAGGTTCCTTGTGTCGTAGCGAACGGGTAGCTAAGTACAATCGCTTATTGAGAATAGAAGATGAATTAGGAGACGCTGCGATTTATGCAGGTACCGTAGGAATGGGACCAAAGTAGAAAGTTAGGAATTAGGAGTTAGGAGTTAAAAGTTTTACAAGCCCGGTTTTTTGTTCAAAAGCCGGGTTTCTTGGTTCGTAGTAAGCGATTTATCGCTTTCTTCTTCTAATTTGTAGGTTGGCTTCACGGGGAAGGGCAAATTATTTGTTTGTATTTTGTAGGTTGGCTTCACCGCGCACGACAAATTATAATTTTCAACGAAATATTTATCTGATTCGCCGTAACCCAACATTAATTTGAATTATTCTGAATTATCCAATTGCGCTCACATCCACTGGAGGTTGCAAACCCCCAGCTAATAGCAAAAGTTCATTGAAATGGACTAATTATTTCAACTAAGTAACTATTATATTTATTTGTATTTTGTAGGTTGGGTTAGGCGAAAGACAAATTACGATTTTCAAGGAGAGAATTAGCTGATTCGCCGTAACCCAACATTAATGCGGGGAAATTAGGAATCGGGAATTAAGGTATTAAAAATTAAGAGTTAAATTAAAATATTTTATCCACAATCTTGATGTTGGGTTACGACATGATAGTATAATTTCGCGTTACGAATCCAATTTTGTTTTCGTGTCTAACCCAACCTACAAACTACGAACTGTTAATGGCATATTCAGAAGTCATTCCCTTCAGCGATCCATCTATCTCTTTCGGGATCGGGTCGGAGACAACACGACCATCAGGCAAAATGGTATTGTACATGTAACCACCGAGAGCAGTTCCTTCTTCCCTAGCACCTTGGAAGTTGGCACGAATCATGGTAGTTTCCCTAGTATTACAATACCTGAGATTAGCGCCTCGGAAATCGGTTTCATCCAAAGTAGTCAGCATGAGATCGGCTCCTTCCAGGTTGGCATTTCTGAAAATAGCTTCCCGAAAGGTGCAATGGAAGAAGAGGCTTCTACTAAGATTAGCCTCTTCGAGATTGATTCCATCAAGACAAACCTCTTCCAAATTAACTCCACTCAAATCAACCCCACTAAAATCTCTCTCCCCTTTCTCATACCTTTCCAATAATTCCTCAGCAGTCATAACTATTTAATCTATAAAAAATTATAAAATCGTATGATAAGTATCTTTCCCCGTCTGAGGAAGCAAAATCAATCGTTGATTAATAATATCTGGTTGCAATCCTAATTCTTCCATCGGAATTACACCCAAAAGTGCATCTTCTCCTCCCGGTAATTCCGTGCAGGTGAATTCTCCTTTTCTTCCTTCTACTGTTATACTCACTCGCTTAAAAAGATGTGTTTTACAAATACCTGCCGCTGTTTTAACATCAATTTCACTTTCAAGCGGTAAACCTAATTGAGTAATAATATTTCCTGGTAAACAAAGACGAGTTGCACCAGTATCTACTAAAACATTATCTAAAGTAATTGAGCGAACTTCTTCGCTGGGAATAAAACCTCTTTCCGCTAATATTTCATCGACTAAATTCGTTACGGTTATTTTTGTGATAACAATTCCCATTTTGTTAGTAGATGTTGTCATCTTTATTAACTCCTGATTGATGGAATTATATGAGAAGTTGGAAATATAAAATTAGAATTTATGAATTTTACTAACTATTAAATACAAAAAATATTTTGTTTACAATCGAGATATAGGAATCCTAATTTATTTTTTAAACATACGTAGGGTGTGTTGCTTGCTGCGTGCAACGCACCATTAAATAAGGCTTTCGGTGCGTTAGACTGAAGTCGTAACACACCCTACAAATACCTAATTTTTTTCAATATTCAAACCGGATTCCTATAGATCGGGACTTACGATATTGTCACAAATGGTTGATTGTGCGTGACGTTACAAATCTTATTGCTACGTTCAAACGAGATAAATGCGTCACACACCCTACAAGAAAAATGTGCTAGTTGCGTAAGTCCTATAGATGTTGGGTTACGACACGATAAGATAAATTCGCGTTGTAAATTCAATTTTTTTTCGTATCTAACCCAACTTACAAACTAATTAATCTTTAACCCGCCTTACTGCGGGTTTTGCTTGTGTAGCCGTGGTAACAAAGCGCCAGGTAAAGTATGAGCTTCACCCAACCTACCAACTAGATACACGTTACAAATCCAATTTATTTTCGTGTCTAACCCAACCTACCAATTTTTATTTTTTACCCTTACCTTTTATTAATTCCCCTAATTTGTCAATCTCGTCAGCGCTGTATAATTTCTGATTTGGTTTTGCATTCAACTTGTCCATTAATACGTGAAAAGCTTCCGTATCTCCTTGATTAGTCTTTAAATACGTTTTTAACTGCTTAATACTCATGTTCTGAAAATCATTCATCTTCAAATCTCCAATTCCCGTCTTTGAGTACGCTTATTCCTAAATCTTCACCCGCAAGAATAAAAATATTGTTTGTGCGCTCATCCAACCTGATTACGTGTATCGGTAACTGATAGAAACAAGTAATATTTTGTGCCAGTCTTACACAACTTTTAGCTTGTGCATTTGTATAGTAATCATTTTGGCTTGAAGATGTCATGCTGCTCCCTTACCTTTTTCTGGTGAGGAAGATTCTTGCGGGTATCTTTCGTTTACCGTTTTAGTAATTAATCTCGCTACTAAATAGCTGATCGATCTATCTTCCTCCTTAGCCCACTTTTCTAAGTTCCTCTTTATTTCCGGTGGAACATAGGTGGTTACACTCTCCATACCCATTTTAATTATTTTTATTATCTACTGATTCATCTTACATCTAGCGCTGTACATTCTACTAATATAATGTGCTGTACCGTGCTGTAAAAAACTTTTATTAATTCATGAATTTTGATGTTGGGTTACGACACGATGGTATAAATTCGCGTTATAAATCCAATTTGTTTTCGTGTCTAACCCAACCTACAAACTTTAACCCGCCTTACTGCGGGTTTTGCTTGTGTAGCCGTGGTAACAAAGCGCCAGGTAAATTATGAGCTTCACTTTTGTTAATTCAGAAATCTTGATGTTGGGTTACGACACGATAATCTAAATTCGCGTTATAAATTCAATTTATTTTCGTGTCTAACCCAACCTACGAACTAAAATCCAAAATTGAATAATGCCCAATTAATCAAGGATAAAAACCCAAACTTGGCAATCCCAGCGTTTCATCCCAGCCCATCATGATGTTCAAACACTGAATTGCTTGCCCTGCTTGCCCTTTAATCAAATTATCGATCGCTGACATCACAATTACCCTACGGGTTCTGGAGTCAACTTCTATACCCAAATAACATAGATTACTTCCGTGAGTCCATTTGGTTTGGGGATAAATTCCTGGTTCGCAGATTTTTACCCAGCAGGAGTTTCGATAAAAGGCTTTATATATAGTAATTAAGTCATCTCGCACTAATCCGGGGTCGCGCAATGTTGCGTATACTGTTGATAAAATTCCGCGCACCATTGGTATGAGGTGTGGCGTAAATTGTACGGTAACTTCATGCCCTGCTAAATCGCTGCAAATCTCTTCCATTTCTGGAGTATGACGGTGATGGGCAACTTGATACGCCCCCACGGTGTTGTCTGCTTCCGATAGCAGTAGATGGGTTTGGGCTTGTCTTCCTCCGGTGGAAGTACCGCCTTTACCGTCGATAATGGCGGTTTCTGGTACGATTAATCCTTGTTTGAGCAGAGGTGAAAGTGCTAGCAAACTGGCTGTGGGATAAGAACCGGGGCAGCCTACAAGTTGAGCGTCAGAAATGCGATCGCGATAAAGCTCTGGTAGTCCGTAAATGGCTGTGGCGGCGGTTTCTATGTCTTTACGCTGTTTGCCATACCAATTACTATAAGTTTTCAAGTTGCTAAATCGATAATCTGCGGACAAATCCAGGACTTTACATCCATATTCGAGCAATTTTGGTGCAATTTCACAGGCTAGTCCGTTTGGTAGCGATAAAAAAACGACTTCGCAACGGCGTGCAATTGCTTCGGGTTCTACTGGTTCAACTTTAAGATTTACGATGTGGGCTAAGTGGGGATAAATATCGCTAAAAGATTTTCCAGCACTACTTTCACCGCCTAAATAAACCAGCTCCAGTTCTGGGTGATTTAATAGCAGTCGCACTAGCTGAACTCCGCCATAGCCTGACGCGCCAATAATCCCCACGGGTACGCGCCTAAAATTGCCCATGTTTTAAAATTCCTATCCAATGATTTTTTTAATGCAATAACTCCGCGCTTAGCAACTAAGCTTGGGGAGCCATCAAGGCTTAAAATGTTCTGTAATTAAGTGTTAATAACATTGTTCGCGTTGCAGACACTTCTGCTATGTTATCGAATCATTGCTACTATGCTTCGGTCCTTCACAAAAGAGCTACAATGTAAGATAAGATTTATTAAAAAAAATTAACGTTCGCTCTTCGAGAAATTCTCTGTGTCGCAGCATAATATCCAAACGCACTCTCCGCAAGGTGGGGAATCCACCCCAGTTACTACCGATTCAACCTTCCGATTTAAATTTGATTCGATTGATACCGCATTGGCTGACTTGAAAGCTGGTCGCTGTGTGGTGGTGGTAGATGATGAAAATCGAGAAAACGAAGGCGATTTGATTTGTGCAGCCCAGTTTGCCACACCAGATACAATCAACCTGATGGCGGTAGAAGCACGAGGTTTAATTTGTCTGGCAATGACTGGCGATCGCCTCGATGAATTAGATTTACCTTTGATGGTGAAAAATATCACCGATACCAATCAAACTGCTTTCACTGTCAGCATTGACGCTGGTCCAGAACTAGGCGTTACTACAGGAATTTCCGCCGAAGATCGCGCTCGCACCATTCAAGTAGCGCTCAACCCCCATACCCAGCCGGAAGATTTACGCCGCCCCGGTCATATTTTTCCAATTCGTGCCAAAAATGGAGGCGTACTTAAACGAGCCGGACATACAGAAGCTGCTGTCGATCTATCTCGATTAGCTGGTTTATATCCTGCTGGGGTAATTTGCGAAATTCAAAACCCCGACGGTTCGATGGCACGGCTACCCGAATTATTTGAGTATGCCAAGCGTCATAAGATGAAAATTATCAGTATCGCGGATTTAATTAGTTACCGTTTGCGTTATGACCGGATAATTAAACGCGAAACTGTTGCCGATTTACCAACGCAGTTCGGAAATTTCAAAATCTACGCTTACCGTCACACTCTCGATGATACAGAACACGTTGCCATTGTCAAAGGCGATCCGGAGAAATTTGGCAACAAAGCTGTAATGGTGCGAGTGCATTCCGAATGTCTGACGGGAGATGCTTTGGGTTCCTTGCGCTGCGATTGTCGAATGCAGTTACAAGCAGCCTTGAAAATGATTGAAAATGCAGGCGAAGGTGTTGTTGTATACCTACGTCAAGAAGGACGCGGTATTGGTTTAGTTAATAAATTAAAAGCCTATTCCTTGCAAGACATGGGGCTGGATACTGTAGAAGCTAACGAACGCTTGGGATTTCCTGCCGATTTACGCGACTACGGCATGGGAGCGCAAATGTTGATGGATTTAAACGTGCATAATATACGTTTAATTACCAACAATCCCCGTAAAATTGCTGGACTAAAAGGTTATGGTTTGGAAGTAGTTGACAGACTACCTTTATTAATCGAAGCCAACGATTACAATACTCATTACCTAGCGACGAAAGCCAAAAAGCTAGGTCATATGCTGTTGCAGACTTATTTAGTAACAGTAGCGCTGCACTGGCAAGACGAACCTTTAGCGATCGCACAACGTTACGAGCGTTTAGAAAAAATACGGCATTTAGCAAAAACCCACGATTTATTATTACAAGAAGAAACCCGCCCTTTAGGATTGGCTTTGTTTACCGAACCATCTTTAACAGTACACTTAGGTTTAGATCAAGCCAACGTTGCATCTGTTGATTGGTATCAGCAAAAAGATCATCCTTACGTAAAAGCTGTAATTAATATTCTCGATAAAGTTGCCGAATTACCTTACGTTAAAAAGCTAGAATTTCTGATTTCTCCTGGAGTAGATCCTTTAAGTAAGCTACAGGTAAAATTAGATAGACAAGCTTTTGAATTAAGTCAGCTACCTTCTGCGCTTAGCGATAAATTAGAAACTCAGAAGATTTATAGTTTTGGGAAGTAATTGTAGGGTGTGTTACGGCATAAATATGTAATGCTCGAAATTACAAAGATGAAAATGCCGTAACGTACCATTTATTAATTGTAATGCGCTACATTTTTGGTTCGTAGTAAGCGATTTATCGCTATCTTTTATTAATCCGCTTCAACAAGATTATTTGACATACTTCGCCAAGACATAAAAACCCAAATCAAATAAAGTAATCCAAGCAAGCCACCACCATAAATAAGTCCCAAAGAAAGCAACGAATTAAAACTAGAGTTCGGACTATTTTCCAATAACTTATGAAGTCCGGAATGAATTACAAGAAATGCCGCAAGTGCAATCCGCGACCAATTTTTTATAAGCTGAGATTCATTATTTGTTAACCATAAAAGTGCTGCAATTAATGGTACATGAATAATCACAAAAGCTGAAGGAGCGGTTTCTTCTGGTAGGCTTCGCAGTATAAATAAAAGTTTCCATTCCGATTGCGCGATCGCATCAAGTTCGTGGGTAAGAAGTGTTGCAAAACCCAAATTAAAAATTATATTTTTCATTACAAATTAAATTAATTCAAAATAGGTTTTAGATAATAATGTCTATGCTTGGTAATTAAAAATTCTGTAACGCATAAAAATTAATTAAGAGACTTCCAAATTAAAAAAATAAGGTTCGTAGTAAGCGCTGTACTCGCCTCATATTACGGAATCCGGAGGGGCTAAAGCCCTTACTACGAACCTGTCAGAATTAATGAAAAGGAATACTAGCGAGCAAGATGCTCGCACTACCTTGAATAAATAATAAATTATTTTTCGGAATTCCTTGTGCGTTTTGCTCCGTGATAACACAACGGCAATATTTGGGGAGGATAATCCACACGCAAATTTGCCTCCCTTACGATTTGTTTACTACTTTTCCTCTAAAACTCCTTCGCGAACATATAAAAACAACGGTAAACTACAACTTAAACCAATTCCAAAAGTTGCAGCAATATAAATAATTAATCTACTACGAGATAAACCTAGTCGCTTTAATTCAAAAAACGCAAAGCACAAGAAAACTAATATGCAAATCAGCAAATCTGTTCCAAATGCAGCCGCAGCGTAATTATCGAATTCCTTGTAAATTAATGAAATAATCGAAAAACCATTTTGAATAAAAAATTTTATAATTAAACTCCAAGGTGCAATAGTTCCAACAATTACCAGCAGTAGATAAAGTGATTTCGCTGAAAATAATTTACTTTCGGCAGAAACTTGATTTTGATAAGTTGTATTGGACATGACTTTTATTCTCCGATTCAAATTCCACGATCGTTGTTGTTTTGATTATGATTGCTGTATCCCAGAGAAACAATTACCTCACAGGTAATCAAACAAATGTAGAGACGTAGCAGTGCTACGTCTCCGCTACGTCTCCGCTACGTCTCAAACAATCTGCGGGAAAACGAAATGTCTCCCATCACAGCAAATTATCGTTAGCGAAGCGTGACGCGGAAGCGTCATTATAAATCAAAATTCGGGGAGACGTTGCACTGTGCACGCCGTCTCTACATTAGTTATATCGATCGACAAAATTTTGCAATGCAATCCACGTCAAACCAACAAACAACCTTCGGAAATCTGCTCAAACACCACAGAAAACTACAAAATTTCAGCCAACTTGATTTAGCTTTAGCCAGCGATGTTTCTCAAAGACACATTAGTTTTCTCGAATCCGGTAGAGCAAATCCCAGTCAAGAAATGATATTGCAGCTTGCTACCGTTTTAGATATTCCTCTACGGGAACAAAATGTCATGCTGAGTGCTGCGGGGTTTGCGCCGATTTATTCTGAGCGCGATTTATCTTCACCAGAATTTGAACCCATCCGCAAAGCCTTGGATTTCATTTTGCTTTCTCAAACACATTTACCCGTTTTGGTGATGGATAGATATTGGAATTTAATTCAAAGCAATCCAGTTTCGCAACAGTTAATGAACTGGTTAATTAATTCAGAAAACTTACACAACCGTTTTTACATCGATCAAAAAATCAACTTGATGCGATTGATGTTTCATCCCCAAGGTTTAAAGCCGTTTGTCACAAATTGGGAAGAAACCGCCAGTCATTTAATTAAAAGAGTTTATCGAGAAGCGATCGCAAATGAAAACAGCGCCCAACCGAGACAACTTTATCAAGAATTCATGACATATCCAGATGTTCCGCAGTTGTGGAAACTTTCTAATTCACACACCTGGCAAATGCCATTATTAACCGTAAACTTTTTTAAAGACGGACTAAATTTTAACTTTTTTTCAGCGATCGCAACTCTCGGTACACCCCAAGACATCATGTTACAAGAATTGCGAATTGAAACCTTATTCCCAGCAGATCAAATTACCCAAACCAATTTGACCAAGTTAAATTAAATCTCAGTATCTAATCTCAAAAAAGAATATTTCTCTCTTTTAACTTCTTTCCTCAGCGCCCTCTGCGCCCTCTGCGGTTTTATAATTCCGAGATTATTGCAAAAACCTAATCCTTTTCCTCACAGACAAGCCTTCAACCTATCCTTTTCACCAATCAAATATTCCGGTACCCAAAACTTATTGATATTCATCACAATCGCCACGGGTATGAAAACATCAAATTCTTTCCCCGCTAAATATTGAGGTGGTAGCAGCCCAAACAGTTCATTGTATACCGTCACCTCAGTAATAATCTCATCAAACTCCGCTTCCATCTCATCAAGAAAGATACAATGTATTCCTCCATCGTGTTCGTAATATTCTTCCTCGTGAGGTTCCCAAATCGGAGGTACGAGTTCGTGTTCAAAAGATTCGAGACGATGAAATTCTTGGATCGGTATTATTGCTGCAATCTCTTCCCCAGCTTGTTGCAAGACAATGCGTCTTCCTGCTAAAGCCACTGTTTTTAAGGCTTCGAGCAAATTACCTTTAACTTCCTCGGTACTCGAACGGATAAAGCCTTCATCTTGCTCAACGCAATCTTGTACGATCATAAATGTAATCTATATGTAATTTAATTGGTCTTAAAGTTTAGAAATCCGAGAAAATAATAAATTAAGGCTAACCTAAATTTTTCTGGAATTTTATGGCTAATCAATTTTTAGAACATCTCAAAAGTCCCAAACGCCCTGTTGTAGTGTTTGACGGTGCGATGGGAACCAATTTACAGGTACAGGAACTCACCGCTGAAGACTTTGGTGGTGCCGAATACGAAGGTTGTAACGAATATCTCGTACACACCAAACCGGAAGCTGTAGCGACGGTTCACCGTGATTTCTTGGCTGCTGGTGCGGATGTGATTGAAACGGATACCTTTGGGGGTACGTCAATTGTACTTGCCGAGTATGATTTAGCAGACCAAGCTTATTACTTAAATAAAACTGCGGCGGAATTAGCGAAAAAAGTTGCAGCGGAATTTTCTACACCCGAAAAACCCCGATTTGTTGGTGGTTCGATGGGACCTGGTACAAAATTACCAACTTTGGGACATATTGACTTCGACACTTTGAAAAATGCTTATGTAGAGCAAGCAGAAGCATTATGGGATGGTGGAGTCGATTTATTTATCGTCGAAACCTGTCAGGATGTGTTGCAAATAAAAGCCGCACTGAATGCCATTGAAGAAGTTTTCGCCAAGAAAGGAGAAAGACGAGCGTTAATGGTTTCCGTGACGATGGAATCTATGGGTACAATGCTCGTGGGTACGGAAATCAGCGCCGTAGTGACAATTTTGGAACCTTACAAAATTGATATTTTGGGTTTAAATTGCGCTACTGGTCCCGATTTGATGAAGCCGCACATTAAATACCTGTCGGAGCATTCACCATTCATTATTTCCTGCGTACCGAATGCGGGATTACCCGAAAACGTTGGCGGACAAGCGCATTATAAGCTTACGCCGATGGAATTAAAGATGCATTTGATGCATTTCATCGAAGACTTAGGTGTCCAAGCGATCGGGGGTTGCTGTGGGACACGTCCAGCACATATTCAAGCTTTAGCAGAAATTGCTGCATCTTTGACACCGAAAGTCAGGAATCCGCAAACTGAACCAGCGGCGGCTTCGATTTACGGTACTCAACCCTACGATCAAGATAATTCGTTCTTAATTATCGGCGAACGTCTCAACGCTAGCGGTTCCAAGAAATGCCGCACCATGCTCAATGATGAAGACTGGGATGGATTGGTTTCGTTAGGGCGATCGCAAGTTAAAGAAGGCGCACACGTACTCGACGTAAACGTTGACTATGTAGGGCGTGACGGCGTGCGTGATATGCACGAGTTGGTTTCGCGTTTGGTGAATAATATTACCTTGCCTTTGGTACTTGACTCCACAGAATGGGAAAAAATGGAGGCAGGTCTTAAGGTGGCTGGCGGTAAGTGTTTATTAAATTCCACCAACTATGAAGACGGCGAAGAGCGCTTTTTGAAAGTGTTGGAATTGGCGAAAACTTACGGCGCTGGTGTCGTAATTGGTACCATCGATGAAGATGGGATGGCGCGAACGGCAGATAAAAAGTTTGAAATTGCTCAACGTGCTTACCGTCAAGCTTTAGAATACGGTATTCCCGCTCATGAAATATTTTTTGACACTCTAGCGCTACCGATTTCCACCGGAATTGAAGAAGATAGAGCCAACGGTAAAGCGACTGTCGAATCCATTAGTAGAATTCGTCAAGAATTACCGGGATGTCATGTCGTATTGGGTGTTTCCAACGTTTCCTTCGGTTTAAATCCCGCAGCGCGGATAGTTTTAAACTCGATGTTTTTGCACGAAGCAACGGAAGCTGGAATGGATGCAGCGATCGTTAGCGCCAGCAAGATTTTACCGCTTTCTAAAATTGAACAAGAACACCAAAAAATCTGCCTTGACTTAATTTACGACAACCGGGGATTTGACGGTGATATCTGCGTTTACGACCCCTTGGGCGAACTAACAACGATGTTTGAAGGTGTCAGCGCCAAGCGTGATAAAGGCGTTGACGTTAGTTTACCAATAGAAGAACGGTTAAAACAACACGTTATCGATGGCGAAAGAATTGGTTTAGAAGATGCTTTAAAAGAAGCAATGCAGAAATATCCGCCATTGGATATTGTCAACATCTACTTATTAGATGGAATGAAAGTAGTAGGTGAATTGTTTGGTTCCGGACAAATGCAGCTACCTTTCGTATTGCAGTCAGCAGAAACCATGAAAGCGGCAGTTGCGTTTTTAGAACCGCACATGGAAAAATCTGAAGGAGTAGATAATGCTAAAGGAACCTTTGTTATTGCTACCGTAAAAGGCGACGTTCACGACATTGGTAAAAACCTTGTAGATATTATCTTATCCAACAACGGCTATCGGGTGATAAATCTGGGCATCAAGCAACCAGTAGAAAACATTATCCAAGCCTACGAAGAGCATAAACCCGACTGTATCGCCATGAGCGGTTTATTGGTGAAATCAACGGCGTTTATGAAAGATAACTTACAAACATTCAACGAAAAAGGAATCACCGTTCCGGTAATTTTGGGTGGTGCAGCTTTAACCCCCAAATTCGTTTATGACGATTGCCAAAACACCTATCAAGGTAAAGTTATCTACGGTAAAGATGCATTTTCCGACTTGAATTTCATGGAAAAATTAATGCCAGCTAAAACTGGTAATGATTGGGATGATTTCAAAGGTTTCTTAGGTGAATTTGCAGAAGCAGAAGCATCTCAAAATGGAAACGGACATAAAGCAGCAGAAGAAAAAGCTGTAGAAAAAGCACCCGAAGAACCAAAAGTCATCGATACCAAACGTTCCGAAGCTGTTGAGATAGACACCGAACGTCCTACCCCACCATTCTGGGGAAGCAAGTTACTACAAGGTGATGATATTTCTCTTGAAGAACTATTTTGGTACTTGGATTTACAAGCCTTAATCGCCGGACAATGGCAATTTAGAAAACCAAAAGACCAGTCAAAAGAAGAATATCAGGCTTTCTTAGCAGAGAAAGTGTATCCAATTCTAGAAACCTGGAAAAAACGGGTAATAGAAGAAAACTTGTTACATCCCCAAGTAATTTACGGTTATTTTCCTTGTCAATCCGAAGGAAATACACTGCATATCTACGACTCCGAAAACCATTCCCAAAAAGTTACAGAATTTGAGTTCCCCCGTCAAAAATCAATGCGTCGTCTGTGTATAGCAGATTTTTTTGCACCCAAAGAAACGGGAATCATTGATGTTTTCCCCATGCAAGCAGTGACGGTAGGTGAAATTGCTACGGAATTTGCACAAAAGCTATTTTCTAATAACGAATACACAGATTATCTGTATTTTCACGGAATAGCCGTACAAATTGCAGAAGCTTTAGCTGAGTGGACGCACGCCCGAATCCGCCGCGAGTTAGGCTTTGCAGCAGAAGATCCAGATAACATTCGGGATATGTTAGCCCAAAGATATCGCGGTTCGCGGTATAGCTTTGGATACCCCGCTTGCCCAAGTATTCAAGATCAGTACAAGCAATTGGACTTGTTGAAAACTGACAGAATTAACTTGTTTATGGACGAAAGCGAGCAGATTTATCCCGAACAAAGTACAACGGCGATTATTACCTATCATCCCGTAGCTAAATACTTTAGCGCTTAAGGGAATCCCCCATAAAGGGGGATAATCGCTTTATGTCCTAATCGCCTGGGGTTGTAGTTAAGAGCTAATAGCTTTATATAATCCGCCTGGGGTTGCAAACCCCAGGCTAATAGCGCAAGTCATCTGAAGATGACTGGGGAAGGTTGATATTTCAAGCTGTATTTTCAATCAAACCCCTTATGTCGCTATGAATCTTTACGGTACAAAACGAATCAAATTGCAGTCCTATTCATAGGACTTTTGCTATTAGCTAGGGGTTTGCAACCCCTAGCGGATGTGAAAGCCTAACCGATAATTTCAAAGCACAAGCGGTTATAATGTTCAACTGATAATTTCAAACCCCAAGTGGTGTAAATACCCAAGCGATAATTCACAACCCCAAATTAAATATAAAAACTCAACTTATTATTTACAATCCCAACTATATGTAGCTATAACCAAAATATTCATACAAAGAATAAAAATAGCGTTATGGCATTTTGGCGACTTTATTATCATTTAGTTTGGGCAACGAAAGGACGACAAAATTTGATTACCCTTCAAAGAGAAGCCAGCTTTTATAAATATATAATTGGCAAAGCAGATTCCCTTGGTTGCATCATCCATGCCATTGGTGGAACAGAAAATCATATTCATCTTGTCGCATCAATTCCACCAAATCTTGCTATTTCTGATTTCGTCAAAAAAATTAAAGGAAGCAGCGCACATCAATTTAATTTTGAATCGCCACCAGATGCTGAAAAGTTTAGCTGGCAAGGCGGATATGGTATTTTTTCTTTAGGAAGCAAACAATTAAATGAAGCTGTAGCTTATGTAAAAAATCAAAAACAGCATCATTCACAAGGTACGGCGATCGCATCTTTGGAAAAAGATAAATCTGAAGATGATGCTCCTAAATCAGGTTTAAAAATAGATAAATAAATTTAATTTTTGGCTTGTATTCATACTCACCTGGGGTTGCAAACCCCAGGCTAATAGCATAAGTCATCTAAAGATGACTGAGAAATTTTTGATTTCAGACAGGGTTTTTATTGATTTTAACTTCTGGAATATAAATCTTGTCTTCGCTATTGACAGATATATTGACAGATACAAATAAATTTATAGTCCTATTTATAGGACTTTCGCTCCACCGCTTGGGGTTTGCAACCCCAAGCGGATGTGAATACCAAACTAATAATTCCCAACCCCAAACGGATGTGAATACCAAACTAATAATTTCAAACCGAAAATAATTTTAGTTTTGTATTCTAACCCACCTGGGATTGCAAATCCGAGGAACCAATTAGCTCAAGTCCATTAAAATGGACTAATAAAAGTTTCTTTGTAGTCCTATTTATAGGACTTCTGCTATTAGCTAGGGGTTTGCAACCCCTAGCGGATGTAAAAGCCAAAGCAATAATTCACAGCTTTAACTAATAAACATATTGCGTACAAACCAGCAATGGAGGTAATTTTACAATGGCAAACTTAGACCATTTTCGCCAATCAATTCAAACTATTTTAACTAAACACGGTAGCTCAAAACCAAAGCAAGAAGATGTAGAAAAAGAATTGATTTTTGATACAATACACGACCATTATCAATTAATGTATGTAGGTTGGAATGATTTAAAGCGCGTTGATCGTAGCATGATGCATTTTGATATTAAAGATGGCAAAATCTGGATTCAGCAAAATATGACTGATCTAGATTTAGCACAAGAACTTGAAGAGATGGGAGTTGATAAAGAAGATATTGTAATTGGTTTACAGCTACCATTAAAGTGTCCTTATACGGGATATGGAGTTGCTTAGATTGAGAAAATTAAAACTAAATTAGTGATTGAAACCACATACAGTTTCAACCACCAGCATCATATCTTTATTTTCAATTCTCCGATGCTTTGCAAAAGGGGAAATAATTTAAAATAAGTATAAAATCTCAGCAAAACTTTGATTTAACTTGATAAGTCATAGATTGAGTATTAATATTAACTACTACCTTTCCTCCCTTATTTTTATTTACTTGTCGCCAGACTTCAAAGCCTATCAGGATTGCTTTTTCCCACTCACCCAGCGAACATTGAGAAACTTCTAAGTTAATGGTCATATTTTTTATAGTTTTTAGCAGTTCGTAATCTATTGCTGAAACACCTTCTAAGAAGTCGTGATTTTCTGCATAGCTGAATACAAGTGCTGAGATACCTTCCTCAATCACACCAGCGCGACCACCGTCTTCAACCTCGTCAATTAGGGAATCGCTCCTTCGTTTGCGTTTAAGAAGCTGACGAATTACTGGAGACCAACCTAAAACTGCTAGGTAGGAAAGATGGAAAACATCATGATAGCGATACCCATCACCTTTGTAAGAGTTATCAGTTAGCTCCGAACCAAATTCAACTTTCTGTCCATCGATAAGTGCTTCCAACTTCACAGAATTTTTTTCGCTGACTTCGATAATCTCTATTTCAAACTGACGTGGTAAACGCTCATTTTCGGGAAAGTTTTTGTCGAAGAAGCAACCTTTGGTTTGAGTACCTGCGCGTAATAAACCTTTCCAACCCCAACGCTCGTGACACTTTTTCAAATTACCTTCAGCAATTTCATCCAAATCAAGGTCAAACTTGCTTGCTACATTGGCTACATACCAAAGCAAATCTCCTAATTCATCAGCAATACTTTTATTAAATAATTTGTACGAGTCTCCATCTCGGAGGTGTTTTTTGTACTCAGTTAGCAGGGAAGCAGCTTCACCTGCTAAACCAAGTAAAGGTACGATTTTATCATTTTGAGTTCCACTGGGAACTTGGTCGGTTTGCAGGGCTTGTTGTTGATAATTACGAAAGTCCATCATTCATTCCTTTTATATGTTGTTTCTTTAATCGCTTTAAATTTTTGAATAGCTTGGTTAATTTCCCACTTTGGTGGATACCAATAATCGAAAGGTTGTCCGTTGGCTGAGTATTTCTGTTTGATACGAGTTCGACCAGAAATTCCAGAAATTTCCGGATGTTTAATTCGTGCGTATTTATCGACCTCACAAAATAGATTTTGGCAGTCAATTAGTTGCAGAGGACGACCCCAAAGAGATTTAAATTCGAGTCCTAATCGCTTGAATTCAAACTCTTGGTTATCAGCCATATACTTAATAATTTCTGTTTCTTTCAAACCACCTAAATCGGAAAAACATTTGCGGATACCATCTAGCGCACCAGGACCGGGAACTACAAATTCCATTTCCTTAAAGTTGGTAATCTCGCTATAATTAATATCCGTAATAAACTGGTATGCCAAAAAATTTCCAATAGTTGGATAAGCTAGCAGTAACTCGAAACCTCGCTGCATTGAAGCTGCATCTGCAAGTTGTTTTGGCAGTTCATCAGCCATCATTTTTTCAATTAGCTTCAGGTGATTGCGGTGCTTTGTAGTATGTCCGAGAGTTTTACCACCTGAAGGCATAATGTATGCTGCTGAATATATTCTTTTACCTGACTCCATAGCTTCCGTAAGAACTTTGTCATAGCGTTCAAAGGAATAGTCTGCATAAATGATGCGACCAAACTTTTCTTCTAGAAGCTGCCAAGTTTCAATTTTGTTAAAAATCTTGAAGAGGATAATTCTAAAGAAAACCTCTTTATTAGACTTTGGTAAGTCTGAGCCATAGATAACGTGACGAATCAAATATTGGCTAGTGCGATCGCTCGCTCGATAAGCATTGGTAAACTTGTAAACTGAAAGGATAGAGTCATCAGTCCAAGACATCGGTGTATTTTCTAACTTGTTGAAAAATATCTTTTGTCGTTCGGCAGCGAAACGCCAGTAAGTATCAAATACAACCGTAGGCTTTGCTGGTAGACGTGATGAAATTATTGTAGGTGTAGCCTTATTTGGCTTTTCCCCAAAACCAAGTTCTAAACTAAGCTGTAGATTTTGTCCGTCTTTTTGTTTTACAGGTTTCTGAGGTTTAATTGCCATATTGCAAGCTTAAGAGTATCTACTCTATATAAGATGAATGCTCATAAGCTTAACTGTCATAGTAATTAATCGCAATTGTTTTTATCTGCAAGATGATTTTTTGAAACGGACAAAATACTTCACCTTATGAATTAGTTTTTGACGGTACAATTTGACGAATTTTTGCTTCTAAAGTTTTAAGGTCTTTTTTAGCAACAGTGTCCAACTTCGCAACACCTATAAAACAGTTCATTCGCTCAAATGTCAGTCCCATTTCACCAGCCATAAAATGACCCAACCTACAAAGACCTAAATAATTACCATATGCTTTTTCTAATATCTTTTGAGTTGCGTAAAAAGCATTAAGAACTAAAGTTCCATCTTTCTTATTTGGCACAAAGCTGATATGTCCTAAACAAGGAAAGGGAAGGTATATACTGCTGCCATTATGGTCTCGCTCTGGGTCAAAGATAGATGCTTGAAACATACTTCTTCTTACTCCAGAGCGCTTACTAGTATCAGAATTGTATACAGAATTATACTCATAAATAATATGTTCGAGTTGATTACCATTGTGAGGACCTGAACCGAAAGCAATAAGTCTTTCAAAGTACTCACAAGAGTGCTTTGGTTTAACCGCAGCTTTTATGTTATCGATGTTGTTAATGTAGTTGTTGAAAAATTCTTCTCGATTATCCTTTGACAGTTGCCAGTAAGAAGTAGGAAAGATTGTTTGGGCAACTTTATCTACTTCTAATTCATTCTGTTCCTTAAGACATTCATCCAAGGCTTTGACAATAGTTTTATCTTCATTTGGAAGACCATTGTTAAACCCAGTTAATGTAATAACTAACGGTGAAATTTCTGTGCAACGTTTGTTGAAGAAATGTAAAAATACATCACCCCAAGCGTAAGATAAGTTCGTGTCTTCAATCAAAAGAGGCGCATTACTACTCATTTTTGTACTCCAAAATATGTCTATCATTTACTTAGATAGACGCGAACTTGATATTTACTTAAAAATCACAAAATATTTCTACAGCATAAGTTAGCTGTAGTTGCTATTAATAAAGCTTGCTGCTATCAATTATTAGTACAAAGTTTGATTAACGATTCTACTAACTAGATTACAAATATAGTTGAAGAGTTCCCTTCAAAAATTATTAATTTAATCTGCTTCAGATGTTTAGATTTATATATACTTACGTAGAGTAAATAGCTTAATCCTTATAAATTTTGATAAAAAAATATTTTGGTAGTTGTTGTGATTTAAAACAGATATGACAGTGACTCAAATCACACAAATAAAGTTTACATAATTACTGTTTGCTATCAATTTAGTGATTCCATCTTCAATGACAACCCAAAAATCAAAAACCCTATTAACAATCAACTTTCTCAAACGAATGATAACAACCATGATCTTCATCTACTTATGCGGCTTGTTACAGATTTAAGGAATGGCTTGAATACTTCGGGAGTAAATCGAAAACATCACTCCCACAATCTCCTACCTTCTTTCCCTTTCAACCTTTGATGAGTATCTTTCAACAAAGCTGGAATATCTAACTTTTCCGGACACTTGGGTAAACATTCCCCACATTCAGTACACCGACTACCTTTCATTCCCCCAAACCAATGTCCGGCATTTTCAAACATACCGTAGCGATACTTACCGTAATCTGTCATATCGTATGCCACTGCTAAATTCCGCAGTCGCAATACTTCGGGAATATTGATGTTTTCGGGACAAGGTAAGCATTCGTAACACTGACTGCATTTTTCAGTATTTAAAACTTTATTTTTGTATTTTTCTAATCTTTGAAAAACCGTAATTTCATCTTTATTTAGTTCCCCATCGCGATCGCCAACTTTTAACGGTTCAATCAATTCTTCGGGGGTTGCAGCACCTACACTTAATGTTGTAATACGGCGATCGCTAAGTAAAAAACGATAATTTAATTCTAGGGGAGAAAACGGATAAGATAATTCTTTTAATTTATCGGATGGCGTATATAATCTTCCTCCTTTATCGGCGGGGGAAATGATAAAAACGCCCATATCTTTTTCTGCTGCTAACTCAACCGCTTTCTGGTTGCGCTGAAAAAAATAGTAATAATGCAGATTGACAAATTCAAATAAATCTGTATTTATCGCCGCTAAAATTATTTCTAATGGTGCGTGGGTGGAAAACCCGACATGGCGGACTCTACCATTCCCCACGGCTTCTCGTACCGCCTGCATACAGCCATTTTCAGCCCGCACCCACTCCAGATGCTCCCATGTATTTAAGCCATGAATAGCCAAACAATCAAGATAATCGAGCTGCAATTTTTCCAAAGATTTGTCGATGCACCGACGCATGGTATCGGCATCAACTGTGGGTGGGATTTTACTAGTGATATGAAGCCGATCGCGGGGTACAGACAACCCAGAATACAGCACTTCACCTAAATACTCCTCACTTTTACCATAACCACTAGCAGTTTCTATATGATTAATCCCTTGCGCTACTGCTTCACTGATAACTCGTCTTGCATTTGCAGGTGAAGCGGTGGAGCGCATTGTTCCCAAGGAAAACACCGATAAATGTAGATTTGTTCTCCCGAAGCGTCGGTATTGCATCTTTTCTAAAGTTAGGAGTTAGGAGTTAAAAGTCTTGAGTTGGAAAGACTGTATGTGGAATAAGTATTTTACCTCTTAACTTAAGACTCATATACAGAGTTTGTTTACTCTTCGCGCTCTAGCTAATAATTTAACTCTTAACTCATAACTCATAACTCATAACTATGCCTAACTATTACTAGCACTATCACCAAAACGCTTGATTAAATCTTCTGGACGGAGATTAGAAACGAATTCTCGGAAGGCTTCTCGCTCGGCTTCATCCGCATCTCTATCTACTGGAATTGAAGCATCCGCAACCACTTCTTCCATTACCCAGATTGGTGCATTTGTACGCAACGCAACGGCGATCGCATCGCTAGGACGAGCATCAACTTCCTTTTGCGTCTCACCTTGCTTTAGAATTAAAGATGCATAGAAGGTGTCTTTTTGCAGGGAGTGGATAATCACTTTCTCTAAAACCATGTCCCACCCCTCAAAAATATTCACAATTAAGTCGTGGGTTAACGGTCTGGGAGCTTTTTGATTCTCCTGTGCTGCCATAATTGCTCTCGCCTGTTCTTGACCAATGTAAATTGGCAAAGCGCGGCGGTCTGTTGCATCTTTTAAAAGTACTATCGGACTGCGAGTAATTGCATCCAACGCGATGCCAGCAACTTTCATTTCAATCATCGGCTATGCCTCTACATTCCTTTGAGCGCTTCGATAAATTTGGTAACAAATAATACTCTTGCCTGAGCAAGTTGTAAAAACCTCAAACATAAGTCTATATTGTTTATAATTGCTTCTATTAAACTCCCAAATGGTTGTGAATACCATTTCGTTAGTCTAACCTTATTGGTTCTACAATAATCTATTTACACGCCTTATGCCCCGTCTTTAATGTAAATGTGTTTATTGCTCTATACATTTAAAAGTTTAAAATTATACCGTGCATTGATAAATTATGGCAGAATTACTAATTAATTTAAGTTGATAATAAGCAATATATAGAATTAGTCGCACAAAAAAGCCGTGTTTACAGGAATAATTCAAGCATTAGGAACGATGAAACCTCTAGGAGGAGATTCTTGGCAAATTACTTGCCCGGATTCTTCCCGATCGGCGATCGTGCAAGACTTAGCTTACGGTGATAGCGTTGCAGTAGATGGGGTTTGCTTAACAGTAGAAGATGTCACAATCGACGGTTTTATTGCTACAGCTTCCCCAGAAACATTGCGCCGCACAACTTTAAGAGAATTAGTAACTAAAGGGCGCTACGTCAATTTAGAAACTTCTTTGAGAGTTGGCAGTAAAATAGGCGGTCATTTTGTCATGGGACACGTTGACGGTATAGGTGAGTTGATTTGTGTAGAACAAACAGCGACTTCTTGGGAAATGACGTTTACCGCATCCCATACGATTGACCGCTATATAGTACCCAAAGGTAGCATTGCTATCAATGGTATCAGCCTCACTATAGCTGATTACAACCCAGAGATTTCCCAGTTTAAAGTAGCTGTGATTCCCGTAACTTATGCCGAAACAAATCTTCGCGATTTAATTCCAGGTAGTTTAGTAAATTTAGAAGGTGATATTCTCGGTAAATACGTAGAGAAACTTATTTATTTTGGTAAGGAAAACAATCCAGCTTCATCCGGTTCTACCCAAAATGAAATTACACCCACATTCTTAACCGAACATGGGTATTTATAAAAAGGGAGTAGGGAGTTAGGAGTTAGGAGTTAAGAGTTAGGAGTTAGGAGTTAGGAGTTAGGAGTTAGGAGTTAAGAGTTAGGAGTTAGGAGTTAGGAGTTAGGAGTTAGGAGCTAGGAGTTAGGAATTAGGAATTAGGAGTTAGGAGTTAGGAGTTAGAACCACCGGAGTAGTGCGAGCATCTTGCTCGCTGTTTAACTACCCCATCTACCCCATCTACCGCATCTACCGCATCTACCGCATCTACCCCATCTACCGCATCTCCTTGTCCCCTTGTCTCCCCATCTCCCCATCTCCCCATCTCCCCATCCCCCCATCTCCTTAGCTACCAGGTTCTTCAACAACTTGCGCTGTTTGTAAGGATTGAAGAAACTGGTTGAGCGCGTACTGTAATTGTGCGCTTGGATTTGTTGCTACCCAACCGTCGGGAGTTAGCTGACGTGTTTCAAAGTGCAGGTGAGGTCCTGTGGAATTACCAGTGCTGCCTACGCGACCGATAACGCTTCCTCGCTCTACCCACTGACCGGGACGAACAAACAATTCGGACATATGCCCGTAGAGTGATTGTTGAGCGCTATTGTGATTTAATACAACGGTTAAACCATAACCGCCTACCCAATCGGCAATTTCCACTTGTCCTGAATAAGTTGCCAAAACCGGGGTTCCACTCGCCGCAGCTAAATCTATACCCGAATGAAAACGGCGATTACCAGTTAGTGGATGTTGTCTCCAACCGAATACAGAACTGATTGCAGACGGTACGGAAAGAGGAAATACCAATCCGTCGGGATTATAGTTGGAACTATAAGCGCCACCACTGTAAGCAACTTTTGGTAGTGCCGATGCCAGGGGGATATTGTAAGCTACAGCACTAGGACGAGGTGCGGTGTTGTTAGCCATCATTGGCGCTGCTAGCATTCCAGCAGTAGGCGCAATTGGTTCTTGACTAACTGTAGTCTGGGGGGTAAAACTGCTTGGTTGTGGAATAAAGCGATTGGAACTGTACGCTTTGGAGCTACGAGGAGCAACTCGGTTTATAGAGCTTCTAGAAGCAACTGGAGCGACAGATTTAACAACTTTCTTGACTACATTCGGCGTAACAGAAGCAACCTGCTGTATGGTTTTGCTAGGGCGATAAGTATTAACTGATTTTTTAGGTAATACAGTTTTAGTGACTTCGCTCGAACTAACTTTAGTCGGAGATGGTGCTGTTTTTGTTGTTTTTTTAATCTTCGGAACAACACTTCTTGAAGGTGTACCAGACGCTATGGTGGCGTTTTGGCTTGCTTTTAACCAGTTAGGTGTTGTTTTCTCAGTGGGAGTTTTTTTAGAACTAACTTGAGTTCGACTTGCAGAAACACCGCAATTACCGGAAATTCCTTGTCCGCTTGCAACTGATTGACAACCGCTTTTACGCCCTGTAATCACTACAGAATTGGGCGCTTGATACTTTTTACCGTAATTTGTGGGGTCAATTAAAGCGTTGTTGTAATCCTTTTGGGGTTTCCTAACGGTATTAATTTTAGGAAGAATTGTCTGAGTCTTCTTGGGTGAAGAAACACGAACTTTTGAGGCAGTAGGTTTTGTTAGAGTAGGTTTCTTTTTAATTACTACTCTTGGGCTGGTAGTCGGCGCTTTCTTTTTGAGCTTAACGACTACAGAATTGGTGCGAGAACGCTTTAATCTTGTTCTTAAAGTAGCCGAAGATTTTTTATTAGTCGTCGTAACTTTTACTCTTGGTGCGGGCTTTTTAGCACTATCCGCCGAAGATTTTTTAACAGATAATCTTTGTCTAAGTTTGCCTCGACGTTCAGAAAAATCAACTTCGGGTTTAGGTGACTCCGGCTTAGGAGTGACACTAATAACAATAGGTTTATTTTGCGTGACCTTTTTACTATTCCTTGCCTGTGAGGATTTCGCAGTAGGAACAATATTGTCTATTCCGGAAGTTGTTTGGGCAACTACAAAGCCACTGCTCAGTAAGCTGAAGCTGCCAAGCCAACAGAGGCTTTGCGCTGGTAGCGAGCGCTGCCATGCTGATTGCGAATGGTTATGGGCATTTTTGCGCTGCGTCATTGTGTTCTAATAATTAATAAGATGGTGTAATTATGACGGTGGTAGATAATTGAACCAAAAATCTTGTCTCAGTTTAAAATTTTGGACAAGAAATGGCAATTTATTCCGAAAATTTACGGTACCCTAAACTGATTGTACCGGGCTGGAGGTAAATAGATGCGGGTGTTACAGATACGGTATCCGGATCTGCTGACTTACGAAGATGAAGATTTCCTGTAGAAGTAACGCCAACTACAGTTCCTGAAAAATCATCATTGACATAAATTTTGTCGCCCATATTAGAAAGTAATTTGATATAGCGAGACAATAATATATTGACTCCTTCTCTCTCCAAACACTGTATACCGGAATCTATTCCCAGCAAAACTACAGCAGCTAATTCTTCCAAACAAGAAATTTTGGTGGCATTTCCTCGATCGCTCCAGTCGTATAAATTAATTCCAGTAGGGGGAACCGGGTTTTTCCAGTTAATCCCAACTCCAATTACTGCTTGAGTAATTTTACCAGCGCGGACTTTAGTTTCGGTCAGAATTCCGCCTAACTTACGACCTTCTAAAACTAAATCGTTAAGCCACTTGATTTCAGCATCAACACCATACTTTCTTAGTTGTTCGGCAATCCCCCATGCTGTTGCTAAAGTTAATTGATAGCCTGAACTTATATCTAATTTGGGAGCAATAGCTAAAGAAAGATACAATCCACCCCGCCCAGATAACCACTGACGACCCCATTGTCCTCGTCCGGCAGTTTGTTCGGTCGCAATTACTACACATCCCGACCCAGGTTCTCGAACAAGTAATTCCCACAAAGTTTTGTTTGTTGAAGCGACACTTTCAAAAATATGCAAGCGAAAAGGTAAGTTAGCATTTTTACCTTCTATCGAAAGAGATGCTTCCAGCTTTTGCTTATTTAATACCACAGCTGCTAACCGAAAATTGCTTATTCAAGCTAGCATGAATTGACGAAATTGATTTTTATTAATACAAGAACTAAAAAGGTAAACTAATATGCATACTTGGCACTGGCGCAGTTGGCAGGAATTGCCTTATTTGAGTTGTAGTTTGCTCGAACAATTTCCCCACGGCTTCTTCACCCAACAGTTCTGGTGTCATACCCTCAAAGATATGACCGAGATACTTCACCAAGAAGCTTCATATTATCGTCTCAAACAAGTACATGGCAATAAGGTTCTCACCCCACAAGAAATCGAATACAAACTAAGTCTAGGTGGAGATGAAGTAGAACAAGTTGGTGAAAAAACTTTTGCCAAAGCAGACGGTTTAATTAGCGAACAGCCATTACAAGCCGTGTGGACGGCAAGTGCGGACTGTACCCCCGCATTAATTGGCGATATCAAGACAGGACAAGTGGCAGCAGTTCATGCAGGATGGCGCGGTACGGCAAAAAAAATTGTTCCTCAAGTCATCTCTCGGATGCAATCTCAAGGAAGCAAACTTCAAGACTTAAGAATTGCAATGGGACCGGCGATCGCAGGAGAAGTTTACCAAGTATCCGAAGACGTTGCAGTTCAACTGGGGTCAAGTTTGATACCTCACGAAGACGAAAAAGCCATTATCTACGGTTTACAAGAATTAGATAATTCTCCCTTACTTCCCGACTCAGAACCCGGAAAACTCCGCATCGACGTGCGACAGGTAAGCGCCTTACAACTGGAACAACTTGGAATCAGCCCCGAACAAATTTCTCTAGCACCTTACTGTACCTACCAAAACCCCGAAAACTTCTTTTCCCACCGTCGCGCTAAAAAAGGAAAAGTTCAATGGTCCGGCATTGTTAGTATGTAATTGGGCATGGAAAAGAGTTATGAGTTATTAGTTATGAGTTATGAGTTATGAGTTATGAGTTATTAAATAAACTTTGACCTTTTATTATGAGTAAATTACCAGAATTAAGTACTGAAACTATCGATCGCGTAATTGAAATGGCGTGGGAAGATAGAACCCCATTTGAAGCAATTGAAACTCAATTTGGTTTGAGCGAACAAGAAGTTATCGCCGTCATGCGCCGTTATATGAAAGAATCCAGCTTTCGGATGTGGCGTAAAAGAGTTAGCGGAAGAGATACCAAGCATTTACAAAAGCGCGATTTTTTAGAAGGAAGATTTAAGTCAGATAATCAAAAGACTTGAGAGGTTAAAGGTTAAAGGTATTAACTTAGGAGTTACTACTTAATAACGATCTACCTCCTCTCTCCAATTACCAATCCCCAATCCCCTAAACTCTATCAATTTGCATATCTAAATAATTGCTGATTTCTTCTGATAACCATTCCAATTCTTCTAAACTCAAATGAGCATATTTACGGCAAAGTTCTTCTGCATTGGGGTGTATAAGTCCTAATTTATATTTACTTTTTATTAATTTTTGCTGGCGAAATTTCCATTTAATTCCAATAAGTTCATAAATATATGAAACGCTAATTTTACTTATGTTTAGTCGGGTACGTTTAAAAAAGGCCCAAAGAATGATTAATGAAAGAAACCCAATTCCAAAGGCTTGTACTATCTGTTTCATTAAATAAGCTGAATCACTTATTTCTTGACTAAAAATTTGACTAGAAGTGAATAAATCAAAACCAATTGCAAAAGGTGAAACTAAAGAAATTAAAGCAATTTGAGGAAGCCTAAATCCTTGAGGAGGAATGACTATTTCTAAACCATCAATATATTTATGGAGTTCAATTTCACTATCTGGTGGCTTCTGTAATTTTTGTTTTGATAGAGAAATTGTTTTTTGCCTTGGTACAGGATTTTCTAAAGCTTTTATAGCTTCTTGGGTAGATTTAAATCTTTGACTTAAACTTGGTTCTATCATCCATTCCAACCAATCAGCAAACTCTTCACTAAAATTAGCTGTTTGACGAAATTGAATTTGTAAATCTTTTTGAGGCAATTCTGTCGGATGCAAACCCGTAACTAGAAAAATCAAAGTCGCACCCAAACTATATAAATCAGAAGCAGCAACGCATCTTCCACCAAATTGTTCTGGTGGCATATAACCATAAGTTCCAACTACAGTGATTGTTCCACCATTAGTTGCAGCAACAGTTTTTACCGAACCAAAATCTACTAAATAAATCTTTCCTGCACTATTCCCAGAACGATTTGTTAGTAAAATATTGCTGGGTTTGATATCGCGGTGAATTACGCTTGGTTCGTGTTGATGTAAATAAGTCAGAATTTCTAATAATGATATAGCTAATTCTTTAACTTCAGTTTCGCTAAAAGTTCTTCCCGATTTAAGATGTTGTTCTAAAGTTTTTCCTTCTACATAAGTTTGTACCAATACAAAACCGTTATTCTCACGATCGTTTAATTCAAAATAATCTAGATAACGCGGAATATTTGGATGATTTAAAGTTTTTAAAGTTTCTGCTTCCCGCTCAAATAATTTTAAATCTTGCCAATCAAAATCTTCTCCCAACAACAGTAATTTAACTACAACTTTTTGCTGTGTTTGTAAATCTTCGGCTAAAAAAGTTCTTCTTCCTGTTTGTCTACCTAATTCTTGTTTAATTTGATAGCGCTCATTTAATATTTGGTTTATCATATTTAACTAAAATACTAATATTATTTCTCTTCAATACAAATTATTAAACAATGCATCAGTGGTCAGAATTTATGCCCTGGAAACCTAGATTGCTGTTCATACCAACGAGCAAAAGATTTCGTGGCTAAACTCATACTTAATCCAGATATAACAAAAGGAGTAAGTGTAAAGAAAATCCCTTGCTGCAAATAGTCCTCTGAATTGGAAGAAATTCCACCGAGCAAAACTACTGCAAAAGCTGTATAAATAAATATACTAACTAAAGCAGTTCTGCGACGATGTAAAGAAGGATTTTTTAAAGGATAAAAAAACAAGCGGGTAATAATTCCAACTAACAATGCATTGACTAAACTAAAAGGAATACCGATGCAAAGACCATATATTATTCCTAAGTAAGTACCACCTATAGGAAATACTGCCGTACCGTAGATACCAGCAGCAAGAACTGTAACTCCACCCCCAACAAAAATGCTGCGCCACATAATATTTATAAATAATTCCAAACTACCAATTGGCTTATACTGAATTACCGCTTCGGATTCCGTCTTAACAATTTCCCCGGTTTGCAAAGCTTGTAATGCAACTTCAGCCGATCGCACACGTCTATCCAAACTCGGTTCAATCAACCACCCCAACCACTCAGCAAAACCCGGTGTCAAATTAGCAACTTCCTCAAATGCAATCCGCATATCTTCTTGAGGTAAATCCGCTGGCTGAATACCTGTAGCCAAAGTTATCAAAGTTGCTCCCAAACTATACAAATCAGAAGCAGCAGTTGCCGCACCACCAAATTGTTCGGGTGGCATATAACCGTAAGTTCCAACCACAGTAACGGTTTTACCGCCCTTATTTGCTAAAGTCTGAACCGAACCAAAATCTACTAAATAAGGATGTTCCGCCAAAATAATATTGCTGGGTTTGATATCGCGATGAATTAAAGGCGGTTGACGACGATGTAAATATATCAGTATTTCCAACAAAAATTGAGCAATATTTTTTATTTCTGATTCGGTAAACTTTCCTTTTGCTTCCAGATGCTCTTCTAAAGATTCACCTTCGATATAGCTTTGTACGAGAGCATAAGTTTTACCACCATTCGTATCTAATTCAAAGTAATCAACATAGCGAGGAATTGCCGGATGTTGTAAAGTTTGTAGAGTCTGGGCTTCCCGTTCAAATAACTTTAAATCTTCCCAAGATAAATCATTACTAAAAGCCAGCAGCTTGATAACAACCAATTCTTGATTTACATCCCGCGCCAACAAAGTCCGTCTTCCCGCTTTTTTCGCCAACTGTCGCTCAACTTCATAGCCTTTTTGGATAATTGCTTGAGAAAAATCACTTTGTTTTTCATTTCTCATATGGGTTATTCCCAGTCTTCAGATATAACGACGGTTATAAATTAGTTTTCAAATTAACTACAACAGCGGAAACACAGATTCCAGTTAATCAGTTACCAGTTACCAGTTACCAGTTACCAGTGAACAGTGAGCAGTGAACAGTTAAGAGTTAGGAGTGCGAGCGTCTCGCTCGCTGATTACTTCCCCCTCTCCCTATCTCCCCATCTCCCCATCTCCCCATCCCCCTCTCCACAAAAAAATCATAGTCATAATGACTTCATTTAAGCTATAATCAAATTCATAACGACTACGCATTTATTGGACTGCTAAAACAGTAATCCTGTCTGCGTACTATTAAAGAGAGGCTGCATAGTATGGATTTATCAAATTCCAACACCGCTAACAACTTGGAAGCGGCTTTTGGTGGGGAATCGATGGCGAATCGGAAATATTTGTTTTTCGCCGAAGTTACTAAGAAGTTAGGAATGAAAGAACTTTCCAAGCTTTTTAAGGATACAGCGAATCAAGAAACAGAACACGCTTTCGCTCACTTTCGGTTAATGCATCCAGAGTTGATGGTGGATGATGCTGATTTAACTGAAGAACAAAAAAAGGCGATCGCATCTCGCTGTTTGGAATTAGCGGTGGAAGGTGAAACCTACGAATACGAAACCATGTATCCAGGTTTTGCGAAAGAAGCGCGTGCGGATAGAGATGGGAAAGCTGAAGAGGAGTTTAAAACCCAGGAAGAAGAATCTCGCGAACACGCTGATATGTTCCGTAAAGCTACGCACACTTTTGGTTTATTAACTAGCGTAGAACAGCATCATGCACGTCAGTATACGGAAGCATTAGAAGCCTTAGACGGTAAAACAGCCGCAGAAAAGAAAGCAAGTGGCGATCGAGCGACACAAAAATGGATTTGCCGTCAATGTTCGATGATATACGATCCCGCGATCGGCGATCCAGATTCAGGAATCGCACCGGGAACAGCATTCGAGGACATTCCCGAAGATTGGCACTGTCCCATCTGTAACGCTACCAAGAAAACCTTTATGCCCTACGAAGAAGAGGCTGCCGTTGCTGCATAATTGTAGGGTGTGCGGCGGCTACTATAAATTATCAAGCATAGTTAGATAATTAGATTTTGCCATCACGCAGCAAATAAAAACCCGGTTTTTTGGAAAAACCGGGTTTCTGTATTTTCATAAACTGTAGATATTTAAATTTTGGTTATTAAGCTGCTAATATTGTCTTTTTTCCCTATTCCCTGTTCCCCATTCCCCTTCATCTAAATAAACATCCGGATCGGGTGCATAGTAAGGACATGAATTATTTTCCGGGCCGCGAGGATACATTTTGCAGACAATAATATCGCCTTGATAAAAGCGACATTGGATGCACTTTGGCATTTTGCGTTTGATTTTTGGCTTAATCATGAGAAATTTGAGCTAAAGTGCATTTTTTAATGAATAATCAATCTCGGAAACCTAACCCCTAACCCCTTCCCTACCAGGGAATGGGAACAGGAAAATAAGTTTTTCAAAGCCTTTCTTCTTGTAGGAGAGAAGTCAAAAATCTGTAAATACCTCTAACTTTCCACAGCGAACTCTTCTGGATCTATATCCCAATTTATCCAAGTTATCGCTTCTCTTGCGGATTCCATATTGGGAGGAACCCTTAAAACATGAGTATATCCGGTGCTGGGACAAATCATCTTCAGTAAAACTATCGGTTCAACATTACTCACCGCATCAATTTTGATTAACATATATTCGCGAAAAGAATCAAGTTGAATCGCTTGTAATTCCTCACAAATACGGTTGTAACCAATAGCTTGAATTAAAATCCGACGTAATTCAGTATTTTTTTCTTCTAACAACCATCTAGCTTGCCATCGATCGGGATGCACCTTACCGTATTTTTCGGGTAAAGCAACCCCGTGATAGTAATATAAACCGTATCCGTCAGCAAACTGAATTGCAGCTTCCCCTTCAGCGTGGAGACGAGTTTCTGAATCTAGGGAAAATTTTGATGGGCGATTACCTTCGGTAGAGCTTCGCTTAACGCACACAATGCAAACGTCTTCAAAAGGAATAAACCATCCGCAATGTTCAAAAAGTTGGTTTAAGCAGTCGTACCATTGTTGGGTTTTTTCATCGAGGGGGATTTTTAGAAGCGATTGGTAGACTTCGATGAGGTAGATTTGGCGGAGTATTTGTTCTGGGGTAATAATATTTTCTACAGTAATATACGCTTCTATACTTGGTTTTAAGCTAGAATTATTCAGTACATTAAAAGCTAAACTTCTTGCTACCAGATATAGTGCTAAATTTACCTCTATAAACATTATTGATTTATTTAATTGATATTTAGTAAGTTCTTCTATTGATTTATTTAGTATTTTCTTATTTAAATGATGCAAATAATATAATTGATCGTTAAATATAAGTTTTTGGATTTTTATTACTTGTCTTTCTTTTTGCAAAATAAAAGATTTTAAGCTTTGATTTGGAATATTATTTGATTTCAGCAAATTTATAATCTCTGAATACCAAGATTTATAATTGCTTGCAAAAATTACTTTAGGTGGATTTAGACCAATAAGAGAATAGGTGAAATGAATTACTTCTATAGTCTTTTGACGATTTAAAGGTATGGATAGAAGTTTTTTATATTTTTCAATTAAGTGAGTTGGTTGAATTAATCCAGATATTGGATTACCTGAGATGCAAAGTTTATTAATATATTTTAAAGGTTGTAATACTTTCAAGTCAGTGATTTGATTATAGCTGATATCTAAATCAGATAATTTTTCCAAATCATATAGCGGAGTAAAATCACTTATATTATTTGCAGATAATCCTAGATTTACTAGTTTATTTAAGTTTTTCAATGGACTTATATCGTTTCTATAATTATTATCTAAAACTAAAAAAGTTAATTTATTCAGTTTATTCAGCGGACTAATATCGCTAATCTGATTTTCATAAAGACTTAATTATTTCAAATTAGTTAATCTTTGAAGTGGACTAATATCGCTAATTTTATTAACACTAAGTTGTAAATCTGTAAGTTTAGTAAGTCCTTGCAAAGGATTTAAATCGGAAATTTCATTTTCTGATAGATATAAGCAAATTAAATTTTGTAAGGTTGCCAATGGAGTTAAATCACTAATCTCACAATACTCTAAATCCAATTCTCTCTTATTCAAAAGTACCCTTTCCGCTTCCAAATAATCATTAGTACGAGCAACTCTTAACAACACCTCAATAGTATGTTTCGTCTCCGGTGCTAACTCTTCCTTATGAAAACAAAACTCAGAAAAACTACTGTAATTAATCGATTTATTTTGATTTAATTCCGACATATCAACGCACCACCAACAAACAGCTAACAGTCAATAAAAATACCGCTGTTTATTCTTAACACATAGATAAAATATCCCCTCAGCGAACCTCCGCGCAAACCTCCGCGTACCTTTGCGTTGAAAATCAAATTTTTCAGAAACAACAATTTCGCCTTATTCCGCAAAATGTAGAGACGCGATATATCGCGTCTCTACACTGTGGTACATACATTCTTGTGGGATGGGCATCCCTGCCCGTCTAAATTAAAACGATTATGAAAAATTCACGTCAACGCTTGCTGCAAAACTTCCCGATGTATCAAAGCTCTATCCGTGAGAAATTTAATTCTATCCTCCGAAAGCGCTTGCCCATTGGCAAAATGCTCGATCCAAGCCGTACCGATCGCATTGGCATCATCGGGCAATTCACCGATATCCCATCCCGGCATTTCTAATTCTTCCATCAACCGATTAATTTTAGGATCGTAACTCAACGCAAAACAACGACACCCTTCACTTGCTGCCATGATCAAACTGTGCAAGCGCATTCCGATCGCCATTTCCACACCGCGATAAATGCCTTTTAATATAGTAGGTTCTTCTACAGTAATAATTTTACTGACATCTTCGAGCGCTGGTTGAATTGCTTGAGCTATACTCAAATCTTTACTTTTTTGAAACGGTATTAGTAAAATAAAAGATTGCGTGGCTTTTTGAAAATCGACTAAAGCCTTAGTTAAATTAGCCAGTCGCGCTGGTGTAAGTTCGGGATGAGCGCGTAAAGTTACCGCAACTCTGGGTGCAGGAGTATCCCAAATACCGGGTATAGATTGAGATTCCAGCGCCCAAACTGGATCTGGTGCGAGAATGTGAGGAATTTCCCATTCATTTAGTAAAGCAGCAGAAACGCCATCGCGAACGCTTATTTTAGTACAGCCAGCGAAATTCTGACGCGCCAACCACTTAGTAGCATTACGTTTCAAAGGACCAATACCCTGCGCCCAAGCAACAGTTTTCATCTCTCTTTTTTGTGCGATCGCCATCAAGCCAGTATAGTAAAATGGGCTAATAGCGCTAGTCGCATCTTGAATCAAACTACCACCACCCCAAATAAAAGCATCGCAAGAACTTAAAGCCTGCATTACCTTGTTAAAAGCCTTACGCTCGCAAGCTTCCACATTGTAACGCCGTTGAGTTTCCTCCGGATTGCCAGAAAGAACCACAGGAGTTACCGACGATGGAAGCATTTGTAAAAGCGTCGCCAACAAAGCCTCATCGCCACCATTTCCTTGACCATAATACCCAGATAATAAAGCACGCATAATTATTTTGGATTTTAAATTTTAGATTTTAGATTGAGAAACAAAAATATTTATCTCCACCCTGACTGTATTTTGCACGAATTGCGACACACCACAAGATACTTCCGCGACAACTTTCATAAATATGAAGAGGGGGAAGAGGGGGAAGAGCGGGAAGAGCGGGAAGAAAAAAGTTATGAATTATCAGTCAAAAACTATGAAATCATAACTGGTAACTGATAACTGCTAACTGCTCACTGTTCACTGTTCACTGTTCACTGATAACTGATATGCACGCACTTTCAATTCCCACTTGGATAATTCACATTTCCAGCGTTATAGAATGGATTGCCGCGATATGGTTAATCTGGAAATACGGCGAAGTCATAGGTAATCCTGCTTGGGGGGCTTTGTCTTTCGGTATGTTACCAGCATTAGTCAGCGCCATGTGTGCTTGTACCTGGCACTTTTTCGAGAATTCCGAATCACTCGAATGGCTCGTAACACTGCAAGCCAGCATGACAGTAATTGGTAACTTTACCCTATTCGCAGCAGCTTGGTGGATATATCGTTCCACAAAAAATAGCGATACAGATAATCCCGCGTCCGCAAAAGCTGTAAAATCAGAATAATTATAAAAAAGGGCATGGGGAAGAGGGGGGAGAGGGGGTAGAGGGGGTAGAGGGGGTAGATTAAATAATTCAAAACTCTATAATTCCCCACTGCTAACTGCTAACTGCTCACTGCTCACTGCTCACTGCTCACTGCTCACTCCTAACTCCTAACTATTGAAAATGATTTCCAAAGAAACCCTATTCGCCTTATCATTATTTCCCTACTTAGGTTTCTTGTGGTATATCACTCGTACCCCTGAAACCCCAAAATTAGCCCTCTATGGATTTTACGCACTCCTTATTTTTGTCGCCGTCACCATTCCAGCAGGTATTTATTCCCAAGTGCATTACGGTAAATCCTTAGCAAACGTCGATTGGTTACATGGAAGCGCAGAAGTATTTTTAACACTGTCAAATATTTTAGTTGTAATAGGCTTTCGTCAAGCAATAATTAATAGGTCAAAGGTTAAAGGTTAAGAGTTAGGAGTTAAGAGTTAAGAGTTAAGAGTTAGGAGTTATAAGTTATAAGTTTTAAATTATTTAATCTACCCCCTCTACCCCCTCTACCCCCTCTCCCATGCCCAATTCCCTAACAACTAACAACTAACAACTAACTTCTAAAATGCAAGTAATTCCAGCGATAGATTTATTAGAAGGTCGTTGCGTGCGACTTTATCAAGGTGATTATGAAAAATCCGAAGTATTCAGCGAAAACCCTGCTGATATTGCCAAAAAATGGGTTGAACAAGGTGCGACGAGGTTACACGTTGTCGATTTAGATGGGGCAAAAGCCGGTGAAGTTGTCAATTTGTCCGCAATTGAAACTATTGTGAATGCAGTTTCGGTACCTGTAGAAGTTGGTGGCGGATTGCGTAGCAGGGAAAGCGTACAACAACTATTTAATATTGGTGTGGAGTGGGCAATTTTGGGAACGGTTGCTGTTGAACAACCCCAATTAGTCCAACAACTTGCTGAAGAATTTCCTCAAAAAATCATCGTTGGTATTGATGCTCGTAACGGTAAAGTTGCAACTCGCGGATGGTTAGAAACTTCATCCGTTTTAGCAACGCAACTCGCGGTACAAATGCAAGAATTTGGAGCAGCAGAGATAATTTACACCGATATTCACCGCGATGGTACTCTTGAAGGACCTAATTTAGACGCTTTACGGGAACTGGCTGCTGTTATTGATATTCCCATTATTGCTTCTGGTGGAGTCAGTTCGGTAACAGATTTATTAAGTTTATTAGCATTGGAACCGCAAGGTGTAACTGGTGCGATCGTTGGACGTGCTTTGTATACTCAGGATATTTCTCTTCGTGAAGCAGTACGAGCGGTAGGTGATGGGCGCATTCAAGATATACCACCTCATGGCTTTTCTACTTTCGCTTAATAACTATATAGTTCTTTATTTAGTAATTTTCAGCAACCCGTTTTTTATAGAAAAGCGGGTTTTTTAATATTTGTAGGATGTTTGAAAAATATTGTACTGTGAACTCCAACTCTCGAAAACCTAACACCCAACCCCTTCCCTACAAAGCTATCTCCGCATCTAGAGAGGTTCGGAATATGCAAATAAAAAATTAATTCATCAATTTTCCGGATTCATCATTATTACTACTGTATTCAAAGTCGTAGGGAATTACTTCTACGCAGCGCGTTTTTATCAAAGCTCGGATTTAATTATAAATAAATATATATCCCGGCATCGGTTTTTAAAAACTTTGAATATTAATATTCATAATTTTCAGATATTGGGTTTCCTATTCAGAGAGGCTGTAAATGCGTCTCTGTTTTTATCTTTATAAAGTGTAATTAAAATAAAAAAATTAAGTTTTCTGGAATCAAATAAAAGCCAATGTAGTCAAATATAGAGACAACGAAAACCAAACAAACCAAAAGGATAAAAATTATGACTTGGGCAAGAAAAAGAAAAAAAGTTCCCGCTGACTACGGTAGACCACCAAAAAGAAGAGAAATCGGTTTTTTACAGTATGTAAGTGATTGGAAACAAGCAAAAAAAACTAATAACAATAATCAAGCCTAATTAATTATATAAACATATTAATACTAATGAAGAGACGTAATATATTACGTCTCTTCCCGTTGAATTACCTCTCTTCCTATTTAATTACCTCGAATAAACCAGAAACCCGGTATCTTCAAGATACCGGGTTTCTCTTCTCCCAATTCCCAATTTATTTATTTTTCATCGGACTTTTAGCTTGTTCCAAAGCAATTTCTTTTATCGCTTGATATGAATTAACGTTTGCAGAACCCTCAATAGCTTTAACAGCTAAATCCTGTACTTGCTTCAAGGCTGAATCAAGCTGTTTAGAAAGGCTTTGAACCCTTGTTTCTTGATTGGTAATTGTTTGTTCTAAAGACTGTATTCTTTGTTCGTAATAAGCTTTTTGTCCTTCTACTTCTTTACCAAGTAAATTGGCTTTGATTTTAGCTTGATAATGAGCAATACCTTTACCTTCTTCTATCGCTTTTCTAATAGCTGCTTCTTTTTGCTGAGGAAAAGCTTCTACTCTAACTTTTAACTCGTCAAAGATTTTTTCTTGTTCCGAAATTGTTTTTTCTCTTTCGTTCCACTGTTTTTCAGTTTCTTGCTGAAATTCATCTAAATCTCTATACAATTCTTTCTGCTGCTGTTCGTATTCGTCTACTTCTATATTACGTTCTCGTTCTAAATCATACTTATATGTCGAAGTATCTCGCTGACGATTTTTATTTAGATTTTCATTTCTTTCTTTAATGTTGCGCTGATATTCCTCTTGTTCTTTTTGCCAAGCTTCTTTTAATTCTTGTATTTCTTGATTTAATGTTTCGGAAACTTGGTCAAATTCTTCTTGATAAGCCGAGTTATTTTCTTCGTAGCTTTGAATCAAATTATCTAAAGTATCGTCAGTAACTTCTAAATCGTGCAGTTGCTGTAGTTGCTCTAATTGTTCTTCTACAATTTCTTTAATTTCTGCTAATCTTGATGCTTTTGTAGTCAGCTGTTCTGATAGTTCATTTGCAGCGCTACCAAAGCCTAATTGAATTTTTGCTAAACTTTCAATAGTAAAATTCATTTTCTGCTGCACTTTAGAATATTGAGTTACAGGTGTTTTGTCAGTTGTTTTAAAATTATCCGCTTTGACAGAATTGCTAGCTTTTACAAGTTTATCTACTTGCGATTTTAGTTCTAACCTTTCTTTCGTCAACTCATCGTAAGCTTCTAAAATTTCATTTTTGGTGTTTCTTTGATTAATTTTATTCGCAGGCATAATAATACTCCAAGAAAATGTGTAGTTTGAATCTTTATTCCCGAATTATCTACTTTCTACTTAGCAGAATTTCCAAAAGCTTTCATCGCTAAATCTTGCGCTTGCTTCAAGGTTTCTTGTAATTGATTGGAAATACTTTCAATCTGCGCGTTTTGTCTTTCAATAGTCTGCTCTAAAGATTGAATTTTTAAATCGTAGCTTTGCTTGCTACCTTCCCATTCTTTCTCGAATAAATCGGCTTCAACTTTGGCTTTCCCAGAAGTATCTTTAATTGCGTCTTCTCTATATTTTTTAATTGCTGTATCTAACTCAGCCGGGAAAGTTGCTACTTTTTGTTGATATTCTTCTAATAAACGTTGACGCTGTTGATTAATTCTCTCTCTTTCTACCCAGTCTTTTTCCTTCTCGCGAGTAGCTTGAATCAGTTCCCTTTCCAATTGACGCTTTGTTTCTTGGTAGCTATCTTGGTTGATTTTTCGCGAATCTTCTAACTTATATTGATACTCTTCTGCTTCTTTTTCGCGATTCTTAGTTAATAATTCGTTGTATTCTTCTTCAGATAAAGCAAATTTAGCCTGTTCTTTTTCCCACTCTTTGAGTATTTGCTGCTTCTCTTTTTCTAATGCTTCTCTTTTCTTAGTAATATCTGCTTCTATTTTGATTAAATTCTCTTGATGCTCTTGAGTTAAAACATCCAGAGTATCTGCAACAACCCTTATTTTCTGTAATTCCTGCAAATACCGAGTTTCAACTTCTATTGCCCGGTTTAACTCGTCTAACTTGGAGTTTTGATTAGCCAGCTTTTCAGAAAGCTCGTTAACGATGTTACCAAACTCTAACTGTAAATCGGCTAAACCTTTGACAATCCCATCAACGGTATATGCCGAAGCTGCGGCTAAAATTTCCTTGTCTTTCTCCTTTTCGGCTTCCTCCTGCTTGGTAGCAATTTTTGAATCTAGCTTTTGCTTTTCTGCAATAATTTGCTCGAATGCTTGCATCAATTGTTGCTTGCTATCCTTTGCTGCAACTGTATTCACCCTTTGACTCCTTTTAAGTATGTTTAATGATTTCCTTAAAGACGGACATCACAAAGACATACTCCTTGCTGTTTATTAGTGTAGCCTTTTAGACATAATCCTTAGCGCGGTGGAAATTCCGAAATAGTTCCGCCACTTACGTCAAGAAGGCTGCTCTAAATACAACGGCTGGAGATTGTCTTGTCCGAAAGTATTTTGAAATCTGGACTTGAGTACATATGTACTATTAATATAGTAGTTGAGTAAAATTACTTTTGTCAAGAACTAATCCGAATATGTTGTGAAACTACAAAAAAAAGTAAAGCAGTCGCTAGTTTTTAACTGCTTTTTACGGTAGTGTTTTATAATAAAGTTGCCGCTGTTACATATGTTACATTTTTTATTAAACAAATAATTGCGCTCCGAACGAAGTAAATTTACTCAGAACGTACCACTCAACAGTTACAAGGAAAATCCTCGTATTTTTGCAAGTCAATGTATACAAACGAATCCACGAAGTATGCTCGCGCGGCTGACATCGGACAAAAAAATCGTGTTCTGATAGTAGAGGATGAAGAATTAATCAGGGAAATGCTGGTTTTGGCATTGGAAGAAGAAGGCTATGAGGTAGAAACTGCAATTAACGGACGTTTAGCCATAGAACAACTTCAAAATGTTGAAGCAAACAATGAGGCTAATTTCGATTTAGTTATTTTAGATTTAATGTTGCCTCAAATTAATGGGTTAGATATCTGTCGCTTAATGCGTCATCAAGGAAACCCAGTACCAATTTTAATGCTGAGTGCCAAAGGTAGCGAAACCGATCGCGTTTTAGGATTAGAAGTGGGAGCGGATGACTACCTGACTAAACCCTTTAGTATGAGGGAATTGGTAGCACGTTGTCGAGCTTTATTGCGCCGCCAGCGCCTCAGTACAACTACTGAACCACTGGTGCTAAATTATAAAGAAATTACTTTATATCCTCAAGAATGCCGCGTATTAGTTCGTGACGAGGAAGTAAACTTATCGCCTAAAGAATTCCGTTTACTGGAACTATTTATGAGTTACACTCGCCGCGTATGGTCGCGAGAGCAGTTGCTCGACCAAGTTTGGGGACCAGATTTTGTTGGAGATAGCAAAACTGTGGACGTTCACATCCGCTGGTTGCGAGAAAAGTTAGAGCAAGAGCCTTCCCGCCCGGAATATATTGTTACGGTTCGGGGTTTCGGGTATCGCTTTGGATAATTGTTCGTTATCATTATCCTTTGTCCCAAAACAACTAACGATTTGTGATGCTGTTACTGGGAATTTTTATCGGTTTAGGGTTAAGCATCTGTTTGTGGATCTGGTATTCGATACAGTTCCACCGCTATTTCGGACGTTTAGACTATTCAAATAGAAAGTCTGTTCTTGTTGGATGGCGGTATAAGTTTGCCAGATTGAGAGAACAGCAGCAATGCTTAGAGCAAGAACTGCTTTCATTACAAAATGTGTTAGAACTCGCCCCTCTAGGGTATTTACAAGTTGACGAAGAAAATCAATTACTTTGGTGCAACAAAAGCGCCCGTCAAATCTTGTCATTGCAAAAATGGCAACCCGGACAAGTACGCTTGTTGCTAGAGGTAGTGCGTTCTTACGAACTCGATCGTTTAATCGAAAAAACTCGCGATCGCCATTCTTCTCAACAGAGGGAGTGGGTGTTTCACCCCTCTTGTGAGAATGCTGAAGCAATGTTACAACAGAAATCTGTGGTTTTGCGGGCTACCGGCTTGCCTTTACCCCAGGGTCAAGTAGGAGTATTTCTGGAAAATCGTCAGCAGCTATTGGAAATGAGCCAAGCCCGCGATCGCGCTTTTTCAGACTTAGCCCACGAACTCAGAACGCCATTAACTTCGATTCGTTTGGTTGTGGAAACTTTACAAGACCGTATAGATCCACCTTTTAATCGCTGGATTAACCGGCTTCTAAAGGAAGTTGACCGACTGATTGAGCTAGTACAAAGTTGGCTTGACTTAACTCGACTTGAAACAAACCCCGCGACTCAGTTAAATTGTCAGCCTTTGGAAATAAAAGATTTAATAAACTCAGTTTGGGAAAGTTTGGAACTAATCGCGCAGCGCCAAAAAGTTCAACTTGCTCTTACTGGCGTTGATAATGCATGGATTAATGCCGATAAATCCCGACTTTATCAAGTTTTTTTCAACTTACTTCATAACAGTATTAAATACAGTCCTCCTTGCGGAGTCATCCGGGTGGAAGCTAATGTTAATCTAAATTTAGATAGTAATAAAAATAGAAACGAGCCTGATAGCCCATTACTCGAAATCAATATTATAGACTCCGGCGTAGGTTTTGCTCAAGAAGATTTACCCCACATATTTCAGAGATTTTACCGAGGAGATAAAGCACGTTCCCGCTCTATAAAAGGAGAGGGAGATTCAACTTTGGATGGAAGCGGCTTAGGATTGGCTATCGTTAATGAAATTTTAACCGCTCACGGGGGAACTATCAAAGCTATGAATCATCCACAAACAGGTGGTGCTTGGCTACAAATTCACCTCCCTCGGGTGATGGCAAAGTCCGTAACTCAAGATTATATTTAAGAAAATCACTTCATGTTTGAGACTACAAGCGTGAAAGCTATCCTAACTCGTCCTAATTTTGCAAGACCTCAACTAGCACGCGACATCAGGCGGTTAGAAAGGGATATTTTGCGTATGGGTGCTTTGGTAGAACAATCTTTTCGCCTCTCGCACCAAGCATTGTTTGCACCTGACTTATCAGTTGTGGAACAATTGCCCTTATTGGAACAGAAAATAGACCGATATTATAAGGAAATCGAATCCGAATGCACGGCGATTATGACGGTGCATTCTCCGACAGAGCAAGATTTGCGTTGTTTAAGTGCTTTTATGCAGCTAGTGCGCGATTTAGAACGCATTGGCGATTATGCTGAAGATTTAAGCGAAATAGCTGTAAAACTCTTTCCCTACGAGCCTCATTCCTGCATACCAGAAGTGGCGGTAATGTCTCGCCACGCTCAAGCAATGTTAGCAACTAGCTTGGGAGCGTTAGCTGATTTGGATGAAATTGGTGCAAACAGCATCAAATCACTCGATGATGCTGTAGATGAAGCTTATGAAAGAGTTTACGATATTTTAACAAATCAGCGAGATGTCCAAGGCTCAGTAGAACCGATTGTACTGTTAGCATTAGCAATTCGTTGTTTAGAACGGATGGCAGATCACGCAACCAACATTGGTAAGAGAGTGGCATATATAGTTACAGGGCAGCGTTCTTAATTTTTTCTTTATAATTAAAAACTGGTTTATCGTCAGCAGTAGACGGAAAAATTCTAATTATCAATTGCTGCTATAAATAATTTTTCTCCCAAATCTTGGATATAGGGAGGAATTATACTTAAAAATCTCTTTTTCCTAGAAATCCCTTTTTGCAAGCGGGGATGGGGAGGAAGAGATTTTTTGATGTTTGGTGCTAAGGCATATGTCCCATTAGTTTTGAGGGTAATCAAGGTTCGTAGTAAGCGCCGTCTTCGCTCGGATTTAGGGAACCGATGCCGACACGTAGAACCTGTCAAAATTAATGGCACAGAGCACTATTGGTCTTTTTCATTAATTCTGATAGGTTTGTAGTAAGGGCTTTAGCCCCTCCGAATTCGTTAATATGAGGCGAAGACAGCGCTTACTACGAACCTTATTACCCATCAAAATTAACGTGGCGGAATACTATTGGTCTTTTTCATTAATTCTGATAGGTTTGTAGTAAGGGCTTGAGCCCCAAATCCGGAGGGACTGAAGTCCTTACTACGAACCTTTTTACCCGTCAAAACTAATGAAACGCACTACTTACTATTGGTCCACCACATAAGTTTTGAGGAGTTTGCGTAGTGCAAGCTTCTAGCTCGCTAATTGATACCAGCGAGCGAGACGTATGTCCTACCGGACAGTCTCCGTTAACGCACTCCGTTGACTTCTTATATACGAGTACTATTTCCATAACCACTTTCAAATATAAGCATTTAGATGGATTTAGTATGACTATTTTCTTGTCCATAATCAAAATCGTAGCGAGCCTTTACTCCCGACATAGTTTTTCTCCCCCTACTGCCTCGATTGGGTAACGATCGCTTCCCTTTAACTTGAATACAGCACTCGAAGAACAATTGATGCTGTTGAATTGAAACTCAAATACACGCAAAAATGATAGTTAAAAATAAAACATTAGGAATTACATCTTGACTTATTAATTAAAACAATTAAGTAATATATGATACATAGTTTTGCTTTTAATGTAAATATAAATACTAGTTTAATAACAACAAAAGAATCAGAAAATACAATTAGATTATATTTTCTGAAAAGCTTATTATACCTAGATTATTTGTCTCTAAATAAAACAAATAAAAGATGAAAAATATTTGACACTTTGAATAATCATCTGTTTAAATAGACACAACTTTCTCAGCAAGATACAGAGGTAAATTACTGAGATTTTTGCGAGTAAGAAAGAAAAAAAGGCACTAAGAAGACTTTGTAAACTAACTTACTTTTTATAAAATGCTTACCTATTCTTAAACTTTCAGCCTTAAAGTAACAAAGGCAATATAAAATTGTTTTCTATCTAACCGAAAATGCTGGTGTAATAAAAAACAGATGAGTATCAAACGTCGTGATTTTTTGCTGTTAATGGGAGGAAGTGCGGGTGCGGTAGCACTAAGTTCGCTGTCAGGGTGCGATACAAAACCAACAGTGCAGCCGAATACGCCACAAAACAAGGCGTTATCCGTATTCAAACCCGTAAAAAGTCCCATTCCATTACAAAATGCTGGGTTTACCCCAGAACAACAGCAAGAAGCTTACCGCAACTATGAAGTAGTTGATGATTTGGTATTACCAAATGGTTTTGAATACCAAGTTATTGCTGCTTGGGGCGATAAAGTCGGCGATTCCCGATTTGGTTACAACAATGATTATTTATCTTTTGTACCATCTGGGGAAAACGAAGGATATCTCTCAATTAACTTTGAATACATTAGCGCTATCCCTTGGATGCAAACTTACGAGCAGGTGTTAGGGAAATCATTACCTTTTGATGAGGTGATAACCCAGATAAACAGCGATTCTCAAGGGAAAGGTGAGGTAAATGCTTATGCTTTCAAGGAAGATGACCCGTTGAAAGCTAAAATACGGGAAATTAGTTCCGAAGCATTATTAGATCAGGGATTAGGCATTATCTCAATTCGCAAAAATGCGGATGGAAAATGGGAACGTACTAACGGTAATGTAGATAGGCGCATTACTGGGATTTCCGGTTTAGAAGACGGACGTTACCTTAAATCCACTGGTCCTAGTGTAGCGATATTTCGCAAACAGCAAGGACTTGGTTACACCGACAAACTTGGCGATCGCATAATTGGTTCTTTTGCAAATTGCGCTGGTGGAACCACACCTTGGGGAACGGTTCTAAGTGCGGAAGAAAACTTTCAGGCTCAAGTACCCGAACCAGTGTATGCTGATGGAACATCTTTCGAGCCAGAAAAAGTTCCTTTTTTATTAGGTAAAGGAGACTTGTACGGTCAAGGTAACGTTTTTGGACTCGCTGGGAATAAATACGGTTGGATAGTAGAAGTAGATCCGGCTAACCCCGACGATTACGGCACAAAACATACTTGGTTGGGACGCTACCACCATGAAGCAGTAGGCGTTCGTGTCGAAGCAGGAAAACCTCTAGCATTTTATTCAGGGTGCGATCGAAGAGGCGGACACGTTTATAAATTTGTTAGTAATGATAAAGTTTCCGACCCCAAAGACAAAGCGAATTCTCAGCTTCTTTCTGTGGGAATGCTCTACGTAGCCAAATTCGACTCCAACGGTACGGGTAGCTGGATACCTTTAAATGCAGATACTGCTATAGATCCAGAGCTTCCAAGCAATATCGCCGGAAACCTAATTCATCTACCATTAGGCTCGCGATCGCCAGGGGAAAAGCGATCGCTGTTTGAAGTTCCAACACCGATTCAAGGCAATTATTTAGCAGCATCAAAAGATGAAGAAGTTGCCAAATATAAGCAGGAATTCCAAAAAATCGGCGATTTATATGTAGGTAACGCCGAAGAAAAGCAGGGTGCAATATTGATTGACGCGCATTACGCCGCTAATGCCGCAGGTGCAACTTGTACGGCTCGTCCGGAGGATACCGAAATTGCACCGAATGGAGATTTGTATATTAGCTTTACCTCTGGTTCTCCCGGTGATGACGGCGGTCCGGATAGCAGAATTTTCAAAGGTCCGAGCGGTGAAGTAGGCTACGAGTATGGATGGGTAATGCGTCTTATAGAAGACCGCAATAACCCAGATGCTAAGACTTTTAAATGGGAAATGCTTGCTACTGGTGGCGAACCTTCAAGCGGTGGAATGGGTTTTGCAAACCCCGACAACCTGCTGCTAGATAAAGGTGGAAATGTATGGATGGTAACGGATGTTTCAACATCCAAACTAAATAACGCCGTCAAAAATCGTACCGACGACGAAGGTAAAACTGCAAATATATCCGGATTATTTGGTAATAATACTATTTGGTATATTCCCACTTCCGGTGAAAATGCAGGTAAAGCCATGTTATTCGGTATCGGACCGATGGAGTGCGAAACAACTGGACCTTGTTTTACACCCGACGAGCAAACCATGTTTCTTGCCATTCAGCATCCTGGAGAAGCCAACGGTACTCGCTTTAAAAACGCCTCGGAAAGTCGAGATTATCTAGTTTACAGCACCACGGGAGAAGAATTTACGCAAACTCGTAAAGTCCCCATTGGTTCTAACTGGCCCTCGAAAACCACCGATGCTCCTCCTAAGCCTGCGGTGATTTACGTTACCAAAACTTCCGATTAGTTGCAAACTATTCTCAACTGTTCTAGAATAGCTTCTAATGTTATTCTGGATACCGCAGATTTGTTTTTTTTGAGAGGATTTCGCAACTAAGCATAAATGTAATTTAACGTTACCATAAACACAAAGTAACGTTCTCATAAACACAAAGTAGCAAATTTAGGTAATAATGGTAAATGTTGTGCTAATTGCGCTGTCGCAAATTATACTTTGCTATTATTGTATTATTACTGCTAAATATTTGTAGTCCGACCGCACTTATCGCGCCAGCAATGTTTTTCTCAGGGCAGATACTTAGGATGAATCAAATCTTCATCACATAATTATCTATAAATTAGCAGAGTACCTTGAGACACTTCATCTACCTTTTGGCTGAGCCAAAGAAAATTCTATCTAACAGAAGATAGAGCAAAATAAAAACTGCTAAGTTAACGAGTTAGATCGCAATTAGATTTGACCATGTTTTACAGGGTGATGGCAAATCTACTGGATACCTTTGACCGCTTTTAAATTAAGCAAACACAAACAACAAACCCAACTAGGAACTTTCCATAATGTATTCGACAAATCGCCCTGCAAACAATAGTTTTTCGCAAAATCAAAATACGAATAATAGTACTGGCACTTCGCTGCCACAAAGACTATTTACCCGTCGTGAAGTCATTCCGCCACGTAACGACGTACTATGGCGGATTGAGCGGGGAGCAGTTCGGACATTAACCTGGAGTGAAGATGGGGCATTTATCACTTTAGGTTACTGGGGTCCGGGAGATTTGGTTGGCTACCCACTTTCTTGCGTTAAGCCTTACCAAATCGAATGTCTGACCAGTGTTGAAGTCAGCGTTTTACCACCTCAAATGTGGCATCAAGACGTTGAAGCCTTGGTTTCTCACATTCAACAGTCAGAGGAGTTATTAAGTATAGTACATCGTAAGCCAATTTCGCTACGTTTGTGGCAATTTTTGGTATGGTTGGGTGAAAAGTTTGGTCGTGAAGTAGAACAAGGTAGACTTATCGACCTTAACGTTACTCATCAAGAGATGGCAGAAGTGTTAAATACAACACGTGTTACTGTAACTCGCTTGTTGCAACAGTTTGAAGACGAACAGAATATAGTACGTCACAAACGTCGCATCATTCTACGTTTACCTAATCAAGACGGTAGAAAATAATAATAATGTTAGGTGGTTAACACTGTTAACCACTTAACAGTTTTCTGGTAGAATTAGCTTGTTTGTCCATAAGTAAAATCCCTTAAATTAATCTTAATATTAGACTTAAATCTAACTAGATTTGAATTTAAGGGTGAACTTATGACTTTATTAACAAGAATAATTGTATCGGTGTGAGCGAGAAGATGAGAAAATCTATTTGGAATACTCTGAAACTAAGTCCAGCGATTTTAGCAGCTACAGTTTTTACTGCTAACAGTGTACTAGCAGAGGAAGTTAACGAGCAAGTAACACCTGTTGCCGAGTTATCTGAAGAGACAGGTTCGATGGCTCAGGTAACATCAGTATCGCAGTTTTCGGACGTTCAGCCAACAGATTGGGCATTTCAAGCACTGCAATCATTGGTAGAGCGTTACGGTTGTATTGCGGGTTATCCGAACGGTACATATCGCGGGAATCGAGCTTTAACTCGTTATGAATTTGCCGCAGGTTTGAATGCTTGTTTGGATAGAGTTAACGAATTAATTGCAACCGCGACAGCAAATATTGTTAGTAGAGAAGATTTAGCAACTTTACGACGTTTGCAAGAAGAATTTAGTGCAGAGCTAGCAACCTTACGCGGTAGGGTAGATGCATTAGAAGCTCGTACTGCTGAAATAGAAGCAAATCAGTTTTCTACCACTACTAAATTAAATGGTGAAGTAATATTTGCTTTTTCTGATGCTTTTGGCGAGGCTATTGGTGGTACAGACTTAGAAAGTGATGCAGATAACACTACCTTTACCGACCGGGTACGTCTGAATTTTGATTCTAGTTTTACCGGAAAAGATAAATTAAGAGTCCGCCTGCAAGCTAGAAACGTTACCCAATATAACAGAGGTCGAACAGGTACTAATATGACCCGTCTGGGCTTTGACGGAGAAGACGATAACGACTTTGAAATTGGCGAATTATGGTACGAATTTCCACTCAGCGATGCCCTACGAGTAAAAGTTGATGCCGTTGATGCTGAATTGAACGATAACATAGATGTCTTTAACCCCGCTTTTGAAAGCAGCGGTAGTGGTGCAATATCGCGTTACGGACGTTTCAGCCCGATTTACCGTCAAGGTGGTGGTGCTGGTTTAACTTTAACCTTCGCTCCCAAATCTCCGATCAGCGCATCTGTAGCTTACTTAACTGATGAAAACAGCAACCCAGGATCGGGTACGGGAGTTTTTGATGGTAATTTTACAGCCGTCGGTCAAGTTTCTTTCAAACCAAGTAAAGCCTTTGGTGTTGGTTTGACTTATGCTCGTAGATACCAAAATCAAGAAGGCGGCGTTAATTTATTTAGTTCTACAGGTAGCGCTTTTGCGAATCAGCCCTTTGGTCCTGTTGCAACTACCAGCAATAACTACGGCGTACAAGCATTAATAAGCCCCACTTCTAAGATAGCTCTTTCAGGTTGGGCTGGTTATTCAGAAGCAACAGCCAAATCCGGAGGAGCTGGAGTTGAAGGTTCTGATGCGGAAATGTTCTACTGGGCAGCCGCGTTGGCTTTCAGAGACATCGGTGCTAAAGGTAGTACTCTTGGTGTGATCTTTGGTCAACCACCCAAAGTAACCGACAACGATATTAACGCTAGAGAAGACGATGATACTTCTTATCACCTAGAGGGACTTTACAAATTACCCATCAATGATAATATTGCCATCACTCCTGGCATATTAGTTATCTTCAATCCAGAACACAATGACGGTAACGAGACCATTTATGTCGGTACGCTGCGTACTACTTTCAAATTCTAAGATGGTTTTAGCAATTTAATAAAATGCTTATAAGTTAGATGGAGCCTGCTTTTGCAGGCTTTTTTGTTAGCATATTAAATCTATTTAACTCGTTCCCAGACTCCGGCTGGGAACGCATTTCAAGAGTCTCTGGCTCGTTAGATATACGCAGCGGAGGCAGAGCCTCCTAAACTGTATTCCCAGGTGGAACCTGGGAACAAGTTACAAGTTAACAAGTTATTTGGAAGTTAAAAAAAATCTCTAAGTCAAAGCGTCTGTAGTCTTCGAGCAGCCAAGTAATAAATTAAGCCTACGGTAATAGAGACTTTTCTTTTCTATGTCTTGAGTATAATTACCGGAAAGCATCATCCCGATCCAGTATTTATTTAACATTTTTATAAGCAAAACACGTAAATTGCCGATCTTACTTGTGATTGAATGTTTCGATGTTAGTATTGCAGGCAACAATTATTAGATCGTATGGAAAAACTGTTTAAGAATTTTCTCCAAATTAGCCCGGTGCTGACAGTAGCTTCATTTGTTGCTGTAAATCCTGCTTTAGCAGAACAACAGTTAACAACGGTTACGGAACTCTTAGAAGAAGCACCTATGAGTCAGGTAACGTCAGTGTCTCAATTTTCTGACGTACAGCCTACAGATTGGGCGTTTCAAGCGTTGCAATCTTTAGTAGAAAGGTATGGTTGTATCGCTGGTTATCCCAACGGGACTTATCGCGGTAATCGCGCCATGACTCGTTATGAATTCGCAGCTGGATTAAATGCTTGCCTGAACAGAGTCAACGAGCTGATTGCCACAGCAACAACAAATATAATATCCAGAGACGATTTAATCGTTTTACAAAGATTGCAGTCAGAATTTGGTCCAGAATTGGCAACTTTGCGCGGTCGGGTTGATGCACTCGAAGCAAGTACCGCTAAATTAGAAGCCAATCAATTTTCTACTACTACCAAACTCCAAGGGCGAGCGATATTTAACTTTTCTAATGCTTTTGGCGATCGAAGAGCAGATAATGATACAAACCCAAATAATAATCGCGACCTTGAGAGTAATACCACTTTTAGCGATCGCATCCGCCTATATTTAAACAGTAGCTTTACTGGTACAGACGAGTTGCAAATTCGTTTGAATGCTGGCAATATCACCAGATACAATCGTCAATTTGATAATAGCGGTATCACGGGTACCGACATGACTCGTCTTTCATTTGATAATGTTTTCGGTGAAGCTAATAACGATGTTGGTCTGGATAAACTCAGTTATGCTTTCAACTTGGGTAAAGCATTGCGAGTAAAAGTTGACGCTACTAACGCCGAAATATTTAGAAACGTTAACACCTTCAACCCCAATTTTGAGGACAGCGGAACGGGTTCAATATCCCGCTACGGACGTTTTAGCCCCATTTATCGTCAAGGTGCAGGTGGTGCTGGTTTAACCGTAACTGCTAATCCTCAAGGGAAAATTAAATTTACGGGTGCTTATTTAGCCCGCAGATCTAGCGATCCAAACGACCCAGACGGAGTTTTTAACGGTGCTAATAGCGTTTTCGGTCAGGTAGACTTCGAGCCTTCTAAATCTTTTAACGTTGGTGCAAGCTACGCCCGTACTTATCGCAATACTGGTGGAACGAATCGAGTCAATTTATTTAGAAGTACGGGTAGCAGATTTGTTGACGAGCCATTCGGTGGTGTAGCGACTACAGCTAATAACTACAGCGTACAAGCGAACTTCCGACCCAGTTCTAAATTAAGCGTTGGCGGTTGGGCTGGTTATACTACTGCTAAAGCTTTAACCGGACCAAATGATGGTGCAGATGCAGATATATTCTACTGGGCTGCAAATTTGGGTATAAGGGACTTTGGCACAAAAAATAGTCTTTTAGGTATTATTTTCGGTCAACCGCCAAAAATTACTGATAACGATGTCAACGATCGCGAAGATTTAGATACTTCATATCATTTGGAAGCTTTGTACAGGCTGCAATTAAACGATAATGTTTCGCTAACACCGGGGTTATTAGTTATCTTCAATCCAGAACACAACGATAACAACGATACTATTTATGTAGGTACTTTGCGTACTACTTTTAGTTTCTAGTAGTTCTTTTCATTAGTTTTCATAGGTTGTATTAGGGAGGGGGTAGAGGGGGTAGTCCGACGGAGGTTGTAAACCCCCATCTAATAGCAAAAGTCTTATAAATAGGACTGAAAATATACCCATCAAAATTAATGGGACAGACCAAAGCATGGTTATTCCCATTAATTTTGATAGGTTTGTAGTAAGGGCTTTAGCCCTCCGGATTTAGGACTAAAGTCCTTACTACGAACCTTGATTACCCCGCCTTCATTAATAGGACAGACCAAAGTGTGTTGCCTCTGCTTAACCCAACTAATTCAATTTTTAATCTAATTTACCTTTATAAAATATACATGGTAATTAAAAATACCAAAATATCATAATAAGTCTGCTATAAAACTTTAAATAGCTCGCGAACGCTAATATACCTAAAAACCACCATTTTCGTATCATAAATAGATAAAAAAAGAATAAATATGGAAAAGGTGTATTGGTTTACTTGTTTTAACTACCAGTATTGGCTTTTAATCTAATACAACAGCTACCAGTAAATATTCGGTGATAAAACGAATAATTTGACGGTGGTTAAAACGGTAGGTGTGAGTGAGAGAAAAAATGATAAAGCTTTTGTGGAACGTTTTCAAATTAAGTCCAGTAGTTCTTGCTGCAACATTTTTCGCTGCTAACGGCGCATCCGCTGGTGAAGCAACCGAAAAAAACACTTCTGTTGCCGAACTATCTGAAAATAGCAATATCGGTCAAGTAACATCCGTTTCTCAGTTTTCCGACGTACAGCCCACTGATTGGGCATTCCAAGCATTGCAATCTTTGGTAGAGCGCTACGGCTGTATTGCTGGTTATCCTAACGGAACTTTCCGTGGAAACCGCGCTTTAACCCGTTACGAATTCGCGGCTGGTTTGAACGCTTGTTTGGATCGCATGAACGAATTAATTGCGATCGCAACCGAGCAAGTTGGTTCGGGTGATTTGCAAACCTTGAAGCGCTTGCAAGAAGAGTACGGTGCTGAATTGGCTACTCTACGCGGTCGTGTAGATGGTTTGGAGTCCCGCACTGCTGAATTGGAAGCTAACCAGTTCTCTACTACCGCTAAGTTAAGTGGTGAAGTTGTATTTGCAGTTTCCGGTGCTTTTGGCGACAATAAAGCTGATAGCACAGATGACGTAGATGACAACGTAATCCTAACCAACCGCGCTCGTTTGAACTTTGATACCAGCTTCACTGGTAAAGACAAGTTGAGAGTACGTTTGCAAGCTCGCAACACTCCGGAATTTACTGGTCCAACAGGCACCAGAATGTCTCGTTTAAGCTTTGATGGTGACAACGGTAACAATTTCGATCTTACCGAATTGTACTACAGCTTCAAGCCTGCAAAGGGTGTTATGGCTAAGATTGACGTTAATGAAGCTGATATCTACGAAAACGTCAACGTATTCAACCCCTTGTTTAAAAGCAGTGGCAGTGGTGCTATCTCTCGTTACGGTCGTTTCAGCCCCATCTATCGCTCTGCGAGCGGTGACGCTGGTGTAACAGCGGTGTTAGGTGGTAAAAAGTCTCCGATCAAATTGAGCGGATCTTATACCTCTGGTAATCCAGCTGATACCGAGACTGGTATTTTCAATGGCAGCAATGCTTTCTTAGGTCAGGTAGAAGTCCAGCCTATAAAAGCTTTGAACATAGGTGCAACCTACGTGCGTCGTTTTGATAATGGCAGTGCCAACATCACTGGTAGCACGGGTGCTAACGATACCAGAAGACCTTTTGACGATGCTGCAACTACCTCCAACCATTACGGCGTACAAGCTGCTTTACAACTCAATAAAAAGACAACTCTTGCTGGTTGGTACGGTTTTATTGATGCTGATGAAACTAATGGTACTGGAGATTCAGAAGTTGAGTACTGGGCTGCTACACTTGGTATGAAGGATTTCGGTGCTAAAGGTAATACCTTGGGTTTAATCTTCGGTCAACCTCCCAAAGTAACTAAGATCAGCAATGTTACAGGTGCTACTAGAGACGAAGATACTTCTTACCACTTAGAAGGTCTTTACAAGATGAAGCTCAACGACAGAATTTCTGTTACTCCTGGCTTGTTGGTAATCTTCAACCCCGAACATAACAACGATAACGACACCGTTTATGTAGGTACGCTACGTACAACCTTCAAGTTCTAAATCTGTTAATTATGTAGAGACGGGTGGACATTACGTCTCCCATATTTATCAAAGCCTGCCCGGAGCAGGTTTTTTAATATCTTTATTTATTATTTATTAATTTCAAATTGCGACTAATCCGGCATTCTCTCGGAATTCTCAGCAGGTGGTCGATCGTTACTCCAAGCCCACCATACATGAGAGCAGTTACAGTAGTAAAATTCTTGCCATTTACGGCGATACATTTCTGTCACAACAGGAGAGCGTCTATTTATCCAAACTTTTTCGGCTTCACGACTAGTTGAACCGCATTTAGGACAGCAAAATTCTAAAGCATGAGTCGCTTCGTTTGTCCATTGAGGAGGTACAGGAGCAAAAGCATCCATAAAAATTAATAGTTAGTGGGGATTGGGCATGGGGGATGGGGCATTGGGCATGGTTCAGCCCATAGCTTTACTTTACTATTTTCCATTACCTATTTTTATAAGAGCTAAGAAAAATTAGTAAGTAAGGAATTACATACTTTTGATGAATTTGTAATGGTTTGAGATTGCAATATAAATTTTCAATGACTATAAATAGGTTATTAGTACCTAAGTTTTGTATTCATCACTCCTTCCGCAGGTACATAAGATTTTAACAAGACTCTCTAAATAATATAAATACTTTCATCTGAGTACCTAATACCTGTAAATACACAATACCGATTTGACTCCTATTCCCAATGCCCAATCCCCAATTCCTCATGCCCGATGCCCAATTCCCAAGTTTAAATCATGGAGCCAAAGGTAGAAATTCGTCGTTTATTAGAATTAATGCCTGCTTCCGCTAGAAATACGGCAAAAATTCTGAATAAGCCAGAACAGTTAAAAGTAATTGATGCATCGTTTCCCTTACCTTGGCATCGAGAAAGATTGATATATATTAACTTTGATTTGTGGCGTAATCTTAGCAAACAACAACGAGACTTACTGCTGTTGCGTACCGTTAGCTGGTTGAGTGAGGTACGGTGGTTTAAGCCTGATATATATCAAGGTGTCGTGCTAGCTGGACTTTTCGGTGGCTCGATCGAATCGGCTCAAGGTGATGCGGTAGGCGTTGTTGCAGCTGGTGGATTAAGCGCGATCGCTATTCTTCGTATTTGGCGCAATAACCATTCTCAAGAATCGGAAATTGCTGCGGATATGGCGGCTATTAATTTAGTAGAGCGACGCGGTTATTCACAAGCCGAAGCAGCAGAGCATCTGTTAAAAGCAATCGAAACCGCTGCCAAAATTGAAAAACGTTCTACTTTAAATTTTGTCGAATTAATTCGCCGTTCAAATTTACGCACGATGGCAGGTTTGTAGAGACGCGAGGCTCCGATTGAGAAGTCGGGTTTTTATCAAATTTATAAATATATTACAGATCCCTATTCTAAAAACCCGACTTCTAAACCACAGAAGACGGTTGAGAAGTCGGGTTTTGATCAAAGAAGGTAAGTGTATTATAGATACGTATTCTAAAAACCCGACTTCTGACCATTTTAATAGCTTCGCTATCTAAGCCGTGGGGTACTAGCTACTAGTTTTATTTGCAATGATAAATTTTGTAATCATATCCATCGACTCCCGGTAAAGCTTGAGTATCAGCAGTACAGGATGGTAAGGCGGTTAAGGAACTGTTTTGAAATGTATGGAAGTTTGTTAACCACAAGTCGAAAGGAGGTGGTAATATTTTTATTTCTTCAATTAATTTTTTTGTGGCACTGTCGGATTTTTGATCTTCAGGGATAAGTAAAAATCGAGCATCGATGGGCGAATTGCTAATTTTTATTTGTGCGGCTATACCCATGATTTCTCCAGTTTGCGACAAGCTGCGATGAGTTGTAGCAATTAAAACGGGTTTAGTTTTAGATATATTTTCGATAATGGGAATTAGTAAGTCTGGTTGATAGTATTTTTGATAACCAAGATTAGATATAACTGTAATTCCACTCAATAATCCCATCACCCACATTAGAGTTACAGCAGTTTTACCATTAGTTTTCAATTGAGAAAAAGCTGGACTAGTAAAGGTATTTTGATGCCAGCAAGCAGCAAGAATTACTCCCACAAGTAGTATTACAACAGGAAAATAAACAAAGTTGTAGCGAGCGCCTCTAGTAATATCAATGCCAAAGAAATAAGTAATAATAAAAAATAAGGCAATTACCGACAACAGAACACCAGTAAATGTCTGAGTCATCAGATGATTTTGAGGTGATGAATACTGAATTTTAAAATTACGAAATAAAATTGGTATTGCCCAGATAAAATAAATTAACATTGCAAATCCAGAAGCAATTACCACTGCAAGCTGCGATGATTCAACTGGCAGCAAAGAAATCATTGTAATCCAGCCTGCTATTGCTTGAAATATTGGGTTGAAGAAATCTAAAAAACTGCGATCGCTATTTTTTATCCACTGGGTTAATTTTCCGGTATTACGATTATATAAAAATAAATTTAACCAAAATAAACCAGTACCGATTGTACCGATAACTGCGGCGTAAATAGTCCACCACAATTTTAAGTTTGTAATTTTAGATTTGGGGTTAAGCCAATATTTCATCAAAACTATGGCTTCACCACAAAGAATAAGACTGAAAAAGTAATGAGTTGAGATTCCCAATGCGTTAACAATAAACCAAAAGACGGCAAAAACAATTGGTAAAGGCTGTTGCTGTTGAATGCGGCGCACTGCAACAACCAAACAACACAGCGAAGCAATTACCCATAGAGTTCCTAAAGTGTAATGACGGGCTTCTTGAGATAAAAAAATGCCGTAGGGAGACACCGCCATAAATGCAGCAGCTAGCTGAGCTATTAAAGAAGAACGAAAACTCAGCCATGCTAACCCATAAACTGATGGAATCGAAGCAATACCAAATATCGCACTAATACTACGTGCTGCAAATATTAAATCTTGTTTTGACCATAATATCCACCAATGGGACAAGACAAAATAAAGCGGCGGATGAATATCTTCGGTGAGTATTCTTTGCACTACATCTTTGACACCAAAATTTGGACTAATTTGTAGGGGCTGCAATAAAACATCAATACTTATAACTTGATTTAACGGTACTGTTTGAAAACTATTGCCCAAGCTAAAAATTATTGTCGCAAATTCATCAATCCAAAGAGGTTTACTAGTCAAATTGGTGAAGCGTAAAACGGTACCAACTGATATCCATATCAGTAAAAGCATTACCTGAATGAAAATTCTTTTTTTTTTAAAGAAATCATTGTTGTATTTTCTACTCCCAATTCCCAATTTCCTATTCCCTATTCCCTATTTATTTACTTTACCTGCGTTACCCGCCAACTTAGCTTAAGATTTACCCAAAAATTCCATACGGTAGCCACAGCAATGGCAATTAAATTAGCGATGTAACGATTGGAAATTACAAAATTAAATACTAAATTCAACACCAACACATTGATTACCAATCCTGCCAAACAAATAATATTAAATTTCAAGAATCGCTTCAACCGCTGTCGCCATCCTTTTTGCTGCATCGCTACTTCGGCAAAAGTCCAAGCGTCATTCCACAAGAAATTATTACAAATAGCTATTTCTCCTGCAATAATTTTACTGCGAGTTAAAGGCAAAGCTAAAGTATTCGGATCGCTAAGTAAATAAAGTATTGTCATATCTACGAATACTCCACTTAAACCCACCAAACCGAAGCGAATGAATTTGCCGATGGGAAAACCCCAACGCTGGCTCAATTCTACATCCGAGGAAAAACGCAACCTAAGTAAGTGACGAATATAGTCAACATAATGCTTCCAACTCACTTTGCTTTCTCCATCTTGACGTTCGCAAAATACATAACCCACTTCAGCGATTTGGTTTATTCTTCCTCTTCCTAAAACTTCTAACAGAATTTTATAGCCAATGGGATTAAAAGTTATATCTTCTACGCAGCTACGACGCACCATAAAATAACCGCTCATCGGATCGGAAACTCTACCCGTAACTCGTGGTAAAATTAGTAACCCCAGCATCTGAGCGCCACGGGATAACAAACGCCGAATAAAACTCCAGCTACTTACCCCGCCACCTTCAACATGACGACTAGCAACCGCTAAGTCTGTTCCTTTTTCAATAGCACTTATCAGTTGCAACAGTATGTGGGGTGGATGCTGCAAATCTCCATCAATTACAGCTAATATTCGTCCTCTAGCATTTTGCCATCCACGAATTACTGCCGAAGAAAGTCCCCGTTCTTTTTCGCGCCGCATCACTCGCAACTGCGGAAATTCTGACATCATAGACAAGGCAACTTCCCAAGTACCATCCGGGCTATTATCATCAACGATAATTAGTTCGTAATCTCCGGGTATGCTTTCATCGAGCAAGCTACTTAATGTTCTAACGATTTTATTGATATTACCGGCTTCAAGGTAAGTAGGAATAATCAATGAAAACAAAATGCTTTGATTCCCAACAGCGATCGGTGGCAATCCGGGAATCCGTAAAGAACCGCTTGGCACCGATAAAAGCTTCTTCGGTTGGATGATACTCATGAAGAAAAGAATATTTTAGACTAAGTGCTTCTAGTAATTATGCTCGAAATTAGCTTTTTGAGAATAGGTATTTTTAAAAGGTTAAAGGTCAAAGGTTAAAAGTCAAAGGTAAAAAATTATTAAGTCCTTTCCCTAATAGTTATTTTAATTAATTTAGTTTTGTCATTTGTATTACATTAAATGACCTGTAAAAATAGAAGATGTGCCTTAGTTTTTGAAGAATAGTCTTTTTAGATAAACTTCTATGAAAAATCTTACGAAAAATCCAGTTGATGCAATTCTTGAGCGTGCCTGCCAAGGTGATGATTTAACGAACGAAGAAGGAATTACATTATTAAAACAAACCGAACCGAGCGCGATCGCCGCTATTTATACAGCAGCCGATAAACTACGACGAGAACAAGCGGGGGATACTGTCACCTATATAATCAACCGAAATATTAATTTTACTAACATATGCGAGCAACACTGTAGTTTCTGTGCATTCCGAAGAGATGATGGCGATACGGATGCTTTCTGGTTGGATTGGGGGCAAATTTTAGAAAAAACTACGGATGCAGTCAAGCGGGGTGCCACGGAAATCTGTATGCAAGGCGGATTAAACCCCGAAGCAAAAATAGATGGTAAATCTTTAACTTACTATCTGAAGTTGGTAGAAACTATCAAACAAGAATTTCCCCACCTCCATCTTCATGCTTTTTCTCCCCAGGAAGTGCAATTCATCGCCAAACTTGACGGACTAAGTTATGCACAAGTCATAGCCGCCTTACAATCATCTGGCGTGGGTTCCATGCCCGGAACAGCAGCAGAAGTCTTAGATGATGAAGTCAGGCGTATTCTTTGTCCCGAAAAAACCAACGCTGCAACTTGGTTAGAAATTGTCGGTACCGCCCATCAATTAGGTTTACCCACCACCAGCACCATGTTGTCGGGACATATCGAAACCCCAGAACAGCAAATCGGACATTTTGAAAAATTGCGATCGCTGCAAAAAACTGCCGTTAACAAAGCTTATTCTGCTCGGATAACCGAGTTTATTTTATTACCATTTGTCGGTCAAGAAGCGCCAAAACCCTTACGCCGTCGTGTTGGACGCGACCAGCCGGAGTTAGATTCATCACTTTTGATTACTGCTGTAGCCCGCATTTATTTAGGAAATTGGATACCGAACCATCAACCTAGTTGGGTAAAACTGGGAATTGAAGGAGCAGCCAAGGCTTTAACCTGCGGTTGCAACGATATTGGCGGTACCTTGATGGAGGAGCATATTACCACAATGGCAGGTGCGATCGGCGGTACCTGCATGGAAGTAGAAACTCTCCAAGCTACGATCGCGAATCTAGGAAGACCATATCAGCAAAGAAATACGCTTTATGAGAAGGTTTGAAGGGGATGGGGGATGGGGTTCGGGGGAGATGGGGTTCGGGGGAGATGGGGAGAGGAAGTAATTAATTTTCTTATTTTCTTCCTCGGCTCCCTCGGCTTCCTCCGCTCTCTTCTATGCCCAATTCCCAATTCCCTTCTTCATGCTTCTTCAAGAAACGATCCCCACGATACAAATACAGGATAGGATAGACGTTGATTTGAGTATTTATTCACAAAAAGATATGAAGCGCTATTGGTCACATTTACTTGCCCTAGTTTTGGTTGTAGTCATTGGTTTGACTGGATGTTCCGGTAATCGGGATCAATTAACTGGGGATTATCAGCAAGACACCCTAAATATAGTTAGCGTGTTGAGATCGGCTTTGGATTCACCTGATGATGCAGCAGATAAAGCAGCAGTTCAAGCAGAAGCGCGTAAAAAGATTAATGAGTTTGCAGCTCGCTATCAACGCAATAGCTCTGTAGCTGCTTTAGGTTCTTTTACGACTATGCGAACTGCTCTTAACTCCCTAGCAGGACACTATAGTTCCTATCCAAATCGTCCCGTACCTGAAAAGCTGAAAAATCGTTTGGAAAAAGAATTCAAGCAAGTAGAAGCAGCGCTCAGGCGTGGTGCTTAGTTGCTCTATCCATCTATTACGCGGTTAGTAGTTAAAAGTCTAAAAAACAACTACTAACCGTAACAAATTGTTAATTTTTTATTATTTCTGATTTATTATCAATTAATCTTTATTTGCTATAAAAATTCTCACAATCAAATTGTGCCTAAGTTAGATAAATAATTGCAGTAAAGCACGGTAGAAAGGAAGCATCCAAAAAATTCTATCGTTGACAAAATATTTTATAAATTATCAGTTCTAATACTGTTCCGTTTAAAAGTAAATATTAATTGGCTAAAAAATAATCAAGCTGGTTTAATTGCCAAAAAATCAAAGTATCATAGCTACTTGTGGATGCTACGGATTTGTTTACAAGCAATAAAACAAACATATAATTGCTAAAAGTTGTCGCCGTTGACATTTTGGTAAAAATCGAATAATCATATGCGGCAACAGAAATAGGTGATAAGAAGTCTGTAAAATATAGCCTTCAAAGCTCTTATTGCTAAATTATGTAATAAAATACACGTTACCTAATAGAAGCGTATTGGGATTGGTTACTTTTTTTAATTTTATTAGTGAATATGTCTAAGCGTGCCTTGAATGTTGCAAAACCAAAGTTATTTTTACGACATCTGTTAGCAGTAATTTTTGGTACTAGTCTGCTTGTTCCTAACCTTAATCAACCAGCAAACGCACAAGTAACCAAGTATTGCCATATATCATCTGATGCCGTCGAACAAAAAGAAAATTTGCGCGTATCGGCACAAAAAGGCGATCGCGAGGCAGCAAACCGTTACCAGCAAATAGTGAGACAGCACTCGCTTGCAGTACAAGACTGTCGCAGACGCACGTGGCCCCAAGTTCAAGCAATCTGGTTGCGCTTGTATCCTTGCGACGTTAAGACGGGGGCACTTGACAGGATTATGGATAATATTGTCAACAAAGGCTACAACCAAGTTTATGTAGAAACGTTTTATGATGGGCGAGTACTGTTACCAGTCAACTCGAATTCTACAACATGGCCCTCTGTAATTCGGACTAAAGGTGAAGAAAATACCGATTTATTGGCGCAATCTATTCAAAAAGGGCGCGAACGGGGATTAAAAACCTATTCCTGGATGTTTACCACTAATTTCGGCTATACCTATGCCAAACGTAAAGATAAAGAAGAGGCGATCGCCCGCAATGGCAAAGGTCAAACTAGCTTATATGTAGTAGATAACGGTTCTCAAGTATTTGTCGATCCTTATAATTTACAGGCAAAGCGCGACTTTTATCAAATGATGACGGAGGTAATGCGCCGTCGTCCGGATGGGGTACTATTTGACTACGTGCGCTATCCTCGTCAAGCAGGTAAAGATTCGATCGCCAGCAGAGTTACAGATTTATGGTTGTACAGCAAATCTACTCAACAAGCTTTATTTCAACGAGCGCTGAATAACAAAGGATTGCAAATGATTCGGCTATTCTTGAGCAAAGGATACGTCACATCATCAGATATAGCTCAACTTGACAAACAGTATCCTCAAGAAGGGGAACCTTTATGGCAAGGGCGCACCCCACCCATACAGCAAAAGGCGATCAGTTCCCCCGAACAAAGACAACCTCAACTGCAATCAGAATTATGGCAACTTTCCGTTGCTCATGCCATGCAGGGTATTGTCGATTTTTTAGCACTCGCAGCTTACCCAGCACAGCAGCAAGGAATTCCCGCAGGAGTAGTATTTTTCCCCGGTGGCAATAAAACAGTAGGAAGAGGTTACGATTCTCGCTTACAGCCTTGGGATAGATTTCCTAACTCATTAGAATGGCATCCAATGGCTTACGGAAAATGCGGTAATACCCGGTGTATTGTTTCTCAAGTAGGGCGAGTATTAAACACCGCTAAACCGGGAACCCAGGTAATTCCAGCCTTAGCTGGTGCTTGGGGGAAATCCGTGAGCAATCGTCCATCCTTAGAAAAACAGATGCAAGATTTGAGTCAATACAAGTCATCTCTTAAAGGAGTCAGCCATTTCGCTTACTCTTGGCAAAATCCCAAAGACGATAATGACCGAAAATTCTGTCGGGTACCTTAAAAATGTAGAGACGTAGCACTGCTACGTCTCAAACAATGTCATATCAAATAAAATATAATTAAATCCGCTGCGGTTGCAACTTCAAATATTCAATGAAATCCAAAAGCTCTGCATCAGTTAATAGTGTCCGCGAGCGTTTATGATATCTTTGCTGCAAATACTCTCTTCCCTGTTCCGTCGTCCAATTTAATTGTCTTAAATATTTATCGGACAAAGCAATCAAATCTTCGCCCAATTGTGCGGTTGTTAATTCAGCATCTTGTTGTGTTTTCCGACTAACTTTTAAAGCTAAACTTTCTCCTAAAACTTGCCAGTTAATTTCTTTATATCCATCCCAACTAACACCTATACTTCTGAAAGTCATTGGATTGTAAACCTTACAAAAGACAACTTTTTTATCTCCAGGTTCAACCGCGATCGTCAATGGATGCTGTAATTCTTCAGAACTCAGATTATCCAAAGATAGTAACAAACTTTTGGAAAAGTAAGAATCGCTACCCGATCGCACAACATAAGGCTTATCTGCGAGAATATGTAAATCGGTTTTTTCAGTTTCTCCAAACGAAGTTTCAACTTTTTTATTAACTTCGATTCCAGTTATTATCCCAGTCAAAGCTTTATCGTAAATGGGAATCTGTTTATTTTCTTCAGAAAGCGTATACCAGCAGGAATCATTTTCTCTACTCACAAAGATATACTGCAATCTCGGAATCGATCCAAAGCCCAATTTAATATCCATATTTCCGTAAATGCTTTTACTAATTAATGATTTTTACAATCCGCCATCAACGGCTCTATACATATACTTCCCCCAACAACAGCCAAATCATCATTCAAAGCGAATTTAATGGCTAAGCTATCTTCACCTAAAAACATTATAGTACTAATGTATTTATATCTGTTTAAATAACCCATAAATAATGTAGAGACGTAGCACTGCTACGTCTCCTCCCTCCCACAGTTTATGTAAAATACAATGCTGCGAACAATACCGTTTAATTAATAAAACAGCCTGTCATATCCACAACAAAAAAAGCCGTATTAACCACCAAAAAAGTAATTCATATCAATTTGAATATTAGTACTCGAACCAACTACAAAAACAGCGGAATCGCCAAACTTAGGGGGACCAGTAAGAATTCGAGGATTTCGAGAAAATCCGAAACCTTCTTTAGGAATACCGAAAGCGCTGGTATTAAGTTTGCCATCGCCATTGCTATCGTGAAACATGGCGATCGCATAAGTTCCGGCTTTTAAAGAAGGAATATTCAATTTTACATTGCTATCTCCAAGCTTGACGCATTGTGCTTTTACAGCACGTTTATCATTGCTGGGAAAACCGCGACTGCTAGAAAAAAGACTAAAACAAACTTGTCCTTTTTGATTTTTAAGTCCTTTAACTGTGACTCCAAGATTACTATTTGCACTACCCTCAGCGCTAGGTAAAAATGCTAAATTTCCGATAATGCTTAGAACTACAATGCCGACTTGAAACTTATTCTTCAGTAAATTCATAGAAATTGCCAACAACAAACTCTTACAGAATAAAGCAAATAATTTACTCTATAAATTTACTAGTACACAATGTTACGCTTTAATCAGTGTATTTTACAATATTGGATCGTTTTACTTTTAACCCAAACTATCTGGATCTACACCCAAAGCTTTTAACCTTTCTGCCAGCATTTGCGCTCTATTTTCCGCTTCTTGACGTTCTATAGATATTTTAGTTAGCGATCGCAAGGACATAAAAATTGCCCGCAGGTTAGAAACCTGGGGCTACAAAAACGAAGCCCCTCCGGGTTCGCTAGTTTGGGGGACGGAAACCGACACCCCCAACTAGACTCACCGTCTGCACGGGCTTTTGTAGATATTTTTTGTAGGGTGTGTGACGCTTCGACGAATTTAATACCTAATCAAAAGGCTTATAGCGTCACGCACCAATGATATTTATAAAATCAAAATTCCCATACGTGGTTTGGATCGTTGAGCGCAGCGCGAACGTTATTTAAATTAGCCAAGTCTTTAAAAGGACTAGATTTAGCTATTTCTGTAATTGAATTTAAAGCCAGAGCAAGTTGTTGATTATCACCTGATAAAAGAGCATCATCAACGACACCAAATAAAGCGCGAAAATTTTCGGCTCGTTCATCAAAAGAGCGATCGAGGTATGTTATTACTAAATCGCGTTGAGCATTGATTCTAGCAATCGCTTCTTTTTCCCAAGCTTCAATATCGCGGCGTTTAGTCTTTTCTTGTTCTGCAATGGTGAGGTATTCTGTATAAGCTGAAACCATTTGTTGAAGAGATTCAGCAGGATTTAAATTAAGATTCTTAAGTAATATTCATCCTGAAAAGAAATACCTAGCAGCGAATAAAACTGCTAGGAGTTATTTCTTTGATTAAATTATCTGAATACTTTAATCAAATGCATTAGCCTCTAGATATACAGTATTGTTATTTTCTAAACCACTAATTTTGTCAAGTATCTCTTTAGGTGAATCTTCATCAAATTCAACTATATAACCATACAAGCATCCATCATCACTTGTATTTTGTGAAACCTTATAGTCTAAGGAGTATAAGTCATCCATTGATATTCCCAAGCTTTTAGCTAAACATAAATCAAATTCATGTTGTTGCTTTTCCTCAAGCTGTTGATTACTCATGTTTGTATAAAAATCATCATAAATTTTTTATTGTAACCGCAGATAATAGCAGTCTTGTTAGATGTTAGCAAATAAATTTGGCATTTGAGTGTTGAGTGAAATTTAAGTCTTTCTTTCCTGCGAGGATACAGAGCTTCTATAGCATTTCCTCAGTACATGTTGAAAAATTTTCCACTAATTTATTTTCATAGTATTCTACTATTTTCATATGGTGATCAAAACCAAGATAATCACCTGCGGCTAAAAAGGTATGAGCAAATAAGACATATCTTCCATTAAGGGAACTAGCATAATATCTGACACCATCAGAGACCGGACATCTCATGAAGTAGTACGTATATTCCCAATATTCTCCTTTAGAATTAACAATTCCAAAAGCTATTTGTTGAATTTCTTCAATAGTTGCAAAAGCCATTAGTTTATGAATCGCTTCTAGATTCTTAAGTTTTATGGCACAGTTGCTGACTCGCCTCAATTCATCAAAATTAATTGGCTGTATTTCACTACCTATACCCTCAAAGACTTTATTCCAATAGTTTAAAAAGCTTGAAACATAATAAAATAATTCTTTTGTACTAGTATTAAGATTTCGAGAATAAAAAGAATGAGTATTGCGTATCTTAAAGCCCCACTCTGTTAGAGTTTTTCTACGATTCTTGATAGCTTCTAGATCAAGCTGAGATAATTCAGCATACGTTTGGCGTACTTGTGTTTCGTTGAAATCTTCAAAATAAGGCATGATGGCTAATTTTCAAATCAGTTTTTATTAGTTTTCCCTGATTTGACAGAAAATAACACATCATTACTTTTATTGTTATTAAAGAGTGGCACTTTGTGACGGCTTCTTTGATATTAACCCAAAACAGAAGTTTTCATTATTTCTGAAATTGCCTTTCTCAGTATCGAAATATGTAGAGGTTCAAGTTCATTAACGTTACACACTTTACAAGAAATATCTATCGTATGGGAATTTTACTTAATTCAAATACATTCTTGTGGGATGGGCATCCCTGCCCGTCCGAATTATCCCCACAACCCACAAAAAAAAGGACAGGTTTCAAAACCCATCCCTTTCATCAAAAAATTACTTCAAACTAAAAACTAATCACCAATCTCCGGCGCACTCATCGACACCGCAGGCACTTTCTGCTGAGCCAAACTCGGTACCGAATCGCGCAATCTAGCAGTTAATTGAACTGTTGTCGCATCGTAAATTTGAGTCAAAATCTTCGGATACAAACCAATTCCGATAATTGGAATCAACAAACAAGCAACAATGAATATTTCGCGGGGTTCGGCATCTATAAGATTTTGATGGGAAGTCAACTCTTTGTTTTCTTCACCGTAGAAAATCTCCCGTAACATTGACAGTAAATAAATCGGTGTCAATATTACACCAACTGCCATTAAGAACACCACAATAATTTTAAAGGTGTTGCTATAAGCATCGCTGGTGGCAAAACCAACGAATATCATTAACTCAGCCACAAAACCACTCATTCCTGGCAATGCCAAAGAAGCCATCGAGCAGGTGGTAAACATGGCAAAGATTTTACTCATTTTTTGACCAACACCACCCATTTCATCGAGCATCAAGGTGTGGGTTCTATCGTAGGTTGCACCAACTAAGAAGAACAAACTTGCCCCAATTAACCCGTGAGAAACCATTTGCAGTACCGCTCCACTCAAACCTAAATCGGTGAAGCAAGCAATACCAATCAGCACAAAGCCCATGTGAGAAATTGAAGAGTAAGCAATTTTCCGCTTCAGGTTACGTTGTGCAAAGGACGTTAAGGCGGCGTAAATGATATTCACAACCCCCAAAATTATTAACGCTGGCGCAAAATAAGCGTGGGCATCGGGAAGCATTTGGGCATTCATCCGAATCAACGCATAACCGCCCATTTTCAACAAAATACCAGCCAGCAACATATGCACGGGGGCTGTAGCTTCACCGTGGGCATCTGGTAGCCAGGTATGCAAAGGAATAATCGGTAATTTGACGGCGTAAGCGATGAAGAAAGCTGCATACAGCAGAAGTTCCATCTTGAAGGGAAAATCTTTGGCGGCTAAGGTTGCCATATCAAAGGTAATGTTATCGCCGTAAAATGCCATCGTTAGGGATGCAACCAAGATAAATAACGAAGCACCAGCGGTATACAAGATAAACTTAGTGGCTGCATAATGCCGCTTTTTACCTCCCCAAATTGACAATAGGAGGTAAACCGGAATCAATTCGAGTTCCCACACTAGGAAAAATAACAGCATATCTTGAACTGCAAATACGGCAATTTGTGCACCGTACATTGCTAGTATCAAAAAGTAGAATAGCTTGGGTTTAAAGGTAACTGGCCAAGCTGCTAAAGCCGCTAGTGTGGTAATGAATCCGGTCAAAATAATTAAGGGCATTGATAAACCATCTGCCCCTACCGACCAATTCAAACCCAATTGGGGAACCCAAGCATAACTCTCTACTAATTGCAAATCGGGATTTGAGAAGTCGTACTGAGTGTAAAAAGCGGTAACAATCAGCGCAAAATCAATCAACCCTACTATTAGGGCAAACCAGCGCACCGTTTTACCTTCTTTATCCGGAATGATAGGAACTAACAGCGATGCTGCGATGGGCAACAAAATAATCGTTGTTAGCCACGGAAAATTAGCTGTATTCATCGAATTAGTTAGGAAGGAATTATAAATATTGGCTATCAACTACTAGCTATTAAGTAGCAGGTTTTTCCTGATTTGGCGTTAATGTTTTGCTTGATTTAACAAAACGTGAGTTCGACGGATTAAAACGACCTTTCAACCACTCATACACTTAGAAGTCGGGTTTTTATAAAATTGGTAAGCGTGATACAGATACTCACATCTAAAAACCCGACTTCTGACGATTGGATTATTTCCATCGAACTTACGTTAGCAAAAAGTCAAAAAGATGAAGGCAGGTAAACTAGTTAATCTGCCTTCATTTTCATCAATCTAATTCTTTACCTGACCTGTAGAAACGTAACACATGACATTTCTACATCAGGTAACACCAAAGACAATCACCAAGCCCAAAACAGCCCCAAAGATAATCAAGGCATAGAATTGTGCGCGTCCGTTTTCGAGGTACTTTAGACCTTCACCGCTGACAATAGCGAAAAGTCCAGTAAGGTTAACAGCACCATCGACAACGCGGAAGTCAACTTCCAATACTTGTCTGGCTAACCGACGCAAGCCGAGAACAAATACGCGATGGTAAATATCGTCAAAGTACCACTTGTTGAGAGATAACTTGTAAAGTGCTGGGTATTTAGCTGCGATCGCTGCTGGATCGATTTTATGCAATCGATACATCAACACAGCCAAGATAATTCCCACAACCGCGATCGCTACCGATAGCCCCGCCATTGTATAAAACTCTGTGGGGTCAAATTCCGCTGTTTTTTCCATCACTTCAGCCAATGTTTCGCTGGGTGGATAGATAAACTCCTCAAAATAGTTTGCATAAGGAGTTCCTACCAAACCAATCAGCATCGAAGGAATTGCCAAAACCACCAACGGTAAGGTCATCGTCCACGGAGATTCATGGGGTGTATCGCTGTGTCCGTGACTATCGTGGGAATGGTCGTCGTGGGTAGTAGATTCCAATTCTCCCTGCTTCATTGCCCCAGGACCAAAATTAGGAGTAGCTTCTGACTCCATGAAAATTGTCGCAGCCGATTTTTTCAACTGCTGCAAAATATTCTCATCTTTGCCCTTGAATTTGCCTTCAAATGTCATGAAATACATTCTAAACATATAGAAAGCGGTAATTCCGGCAGTTAGCCAACCGACAAACCATAAAAATGGGTTAACGGCAAAGGCAGAACCAAGAATTTCATCTTTTGACCAAAAACCGGCGAAGGGTGGAATACCCGAAATTGCCAAACAACCAATAAAAAAGGTAGTTGCCGTGAATGGCATATACTTCCGCAATCCGCCCATTGCTCGCATATCCTGCGCCACAACTGGATCGTGACCGACAACTCCTTCCATTCCGTGAATTACCGAACCGGAACCAAGGAACAGCATCGCTTTAAAGTAAGCGTGGGTCATTAAATGGAAGAAACCGGCAGTATAAGCGCCTACTCCCATCGCCATCACCATATAACCAAGTTGGGAAATGGTCGAGTAAGCCAAACCTTTCTTAATGTCGTTTTGGGTTAAAGCAATTGTTGCCCCCATAAACGCCGTAAATGCTCCAACATAAGCAATTACGTTCAATGCCACTGGAACGTGTTCAAATACCGGGTACATCCGGGCAATTAAGAAAACGCCCGCTGCTACCATTGTTGCCGCGTGAATCAAGGCGGAAATGGGAGTAGGACCTTCCATTGCATCCGGCAACCAAACGTGCAGCGGAAACTGGGCTGACTTCGCTACCGGACCTAAGAAAACTAGAATCGCGAACAGAATTGCTAAGACGTTGCTAAGAGAACCAGTTTGCACCAATTCCGCTAAGCGATCGCCCATAATCTCGAACTCAAAGCTTCCCGTTGCCCAAAAGAGTCCTAAGATGCCCAACAACAAACCAAAGTCACCAACGCGGTTGGTCACAAACGCTTTTTGGGCTGCATCTGCTGCTGACTTGCGATCGTACCAGAAGCCAACCAGCAAGTAGGAACACATTCCCACTAATTCCCAAAATATATAAATTTGTACCAGGTTTGGACTAACTACCAAACCTAGCATTGAAGAGCCAAATAAACTCAAATAGGCGTAAAACCTGACGTAGCCTGGGTCATGAGCCATGTAGCCATCGGTGTACACCATCACCAACACAGCTACACTGGTGACGATCGCCAGCATTACCGCTGTCAGATGGTCTACTGTATAGCCCATATTCAAATGAAAGCTACCTGCTGCCGCCCATTCTAAGGTGCGCGTATAGGTTGGGTGTCCTTGAATTTGACTCCACAACAAACTAAACGACAGCCCCATTGCTGCTGCCATTAAAGAGATAATTAATACGGCGTTTAGCTGTCGTAGGCGATTAGTCACCTGATTAAACGAAATTAAGCCTAAGCCGACCAGCATCGCTCCTAAAAGCGGTAAAACTGGAATCAGCCAAGCATATTGATAGATTACTTCCATCTAGTCATGCCTACTTTTAGAATTTTTCACTTTTATTAGAACATTGCTACGAACTACAAAATGTTTCTTGCGACAGAGGAAAGCCTCCGTCCAAGTCAATTATCCATCCGCGCCGCAATTGTCCTGGTCGGAACTGTTAATAATTGTGACACACAGAATTTAAGATAAAATACCCCACCCGATAGTATTTGGGTGAGGTAATTAAAAATAGTTTGATTTTTATTGCTAATTTTCGCCAATAATTTCCCCCGAAGCAAGGTGTTGCAATGTACTTGTATAAAAAGTACAAAACAAAACTTAAAATTTTCTTTAATAGCACCATAACCTACAAGAATATCGCGATTAATGCCGCAATACTTTAGAAGATTTTTGCCTTTTCTAAAGCCATTATTACAATTATTTTATGGTAACTATAGGAATCCGTTTTGACTTCTGTTACCGTTCACCGTCAGGTGCGGCTTAGTTTGCCCGCAAGGCAGACAAAAATAGTTTTGTCCCAAAAAACAAAATGGGCGATCGCCCGTTTAATTTACTTGCGGAAAAGAAAAATTTCGGTTCTTCAACATCAAGATACGCAACAGATCGGGCAAAAGCTTTTCCATCCTTACATATCGCGGATTATTTGGCTCTACAACTAAGATTCCCCCCTCTTATACGATCCTTTTTGCTAATGACGCATGAGCTTGTACGGAAGAACCAGAATTTGTCAGTTTTCAGATTTATGCACCAAGCCTAATAGGGCGGCAACCTAAATCTGCTGTTTCTCTACTACCGTAAGTTTGGGGTAAATTCGTGTAGTTTTCTTTCATCTGGGACAAAGCCGCAAATAAATCTTCTCTGCCACGAAAACCTTCTAAACGAACAAGAACAATCCCATTTTCAATTAACAGCAAAGTTGGAAGTGTCTTTAACCGATAGGTGGTAGACAGTTTAAAATTATCATCGGCATTCACACCAACTAACTTAATTTCTTCGCCACATTGAGATTTAAATTGCAATAATAAAGGTTTTATGATGCGGCACAAGCCACACCAAGGTGCTTCAAAATTGACCAAAACCGGAACTTGAGATTCTAAAACTTCTTTTGTAAATGTCCGTTCACTAACCGACAACACCATGATGCCTCTCGAAATTAAAGGTTTTCATATCATTCGCTATACTTACCCAGAAGCCGTTTCCTACCAGTAGATATTTCTAGGCTCTTTTCAAAGATGTACCCTTCATGAATATCATCTATCTTTACGCAACGTCTACTTTTTTTTAACCTCCAGGTGCGCCACTTGATGTATTTGGAGACTCCCTTGGCTTAATAATTTGCTTACATAGCATTTTTGTTATGTAATTATGACAAAAACTTGGCTTAAACTTTAATTTTCGACTTTTGATGAAAGCTGCGGTCATTCAATATAACCTGCGGCCATCAGAAAGGGTGAATTCGACCCCCTAGCCCATCGAGCATAGGGCAACTATTACTATTTAATCTCCACTTTGCCGAAAAAACACCCCGCATTCCCTAGTTGTTTCAATTTATCCTACATTGAATTGGTCGCAACTAATAAGTCTTAAAAAAACAATCCTGCATTGTACCTCAATGCTCAGCCGTGTAAGCATTTGAGCAATGAGGTCTACCAATGAACCTTACTAGTTAAACTCATTAAAACGGGGTGCGACCACCAAATTAGAAGCACAAATATCGCCACTCCAAGATAAGCAGGACGTAAAAATTCCTTACCTTTGATAGATTGACGACCGTCGAAAATTGCGGCAAAAGGAATAACGCTGGTACGTTGCTTCATTTTTTCAAAAGCTTCGCCATAACGCGAATGCAAACGGCGATCGCCATGCCATACAGCAAATAAATGGTGGATTACTAAACCTACAGAGGTTAATAATGTAAAAGTAGTGCCTATCCATAAAGTATGAGCGACGCACCAAATTATTTGTCCTACCATTTGGGGATGACGGGTGATGCGAATAATTCCAGTTTCGTGCATATGAAGTTCTGGCTTGGAGATAGCAGCAACTTCCAGTAGATTAAATGTAGAAGGATATAAAAATATAAAAGAAATTGCCGATAATACCCAGACCAGTGTCTGTATTCCGGGCACATTTTGTACCTGCCAAAGCTGCAAGCCATCATAGCGATGGTTAAAAAAGTAAATAATTAATATTACAGCTAAGATCAAGCTATTAAGTGCAAATAAAATTCGGTAAAGCCTTGCTCCGATGAGTTTTTCTGCTTTTTCCCGCAGGGCTGCTCCTCCACTATGAACGATCGCAAAAGCCAACAATAGCCCCAGCATGACAAAATGAGTGGAGGTAAACCAACTTGGCATAGGCACAATAGTATACATAGATAAAGTCAGAATACAGAAAATTAAATTCAGTACAACCAATACCACAAAGTTACAATAGGAGGATTTTGGTCAATATGTTGTGCTACTGTCTTTTCGGGTAATGCCTCCAAGTTTAATACGCATTGTGTTCTATTCTATGCCTAGTAAAAAAAACGATGAAAGCCCGAATGTTGCCAAAACTGCTCCTTTCAATTTTGTGGGTTGAACCTTATGTCTGACCTTCCTTTTACTTTAGATCAGTTACGAATACTCAAAGCGATTGCCGCAGAAGGGAGTTTCAAGCGTGCTGCTGACAGCCTCTATGTCTCTCAACCTGCGGTGAGTTTGCAAGTGCAAAATTTAGAAAGACAGCTAGATGTGCCTTTATTTGACCGTGGAGGTCGTCGGGCACAGTTGACTGAAGCGGGACACTTGCTTTTGAGCTATGGGGAAAAAATCCTCAGTCTATGTCAAGAAACTTGTCGCGCTATTGAGGATTTACAAAATCTTCAAGGCGGTACTTTAATTGTCGGTGCTTCTCAAACTACGGGGACTTACCTTTTGCCTCGAATGATTGGGATGTTCCGACAGAAATATCCAGATGTGGCGGTACAGTTACACGTTCATTCCACTCGCCGCACCGCCTGGAGTGTAGTCAACGGACAAGTCGATTTGGCAATTATCGGCGGTGAAATTCCCGCAGAATTAACGGATTCATTAGAAAAAATTCCTTACGCAGAAGATGAGTTGGCATTAATCTTACCCGCATCTCATCCATTTGCCAAACTGGAAACCATCCAAAAAGAAGACCTATACAAACTGCAATTTATTGCTTTGGATTCGCAATCGACTATCCGTAAAGTCATAGATCAAGTGCTATCACGCCATGACATCGACACGCGCCGTTTAAGAATTGAAATGGAACTTAATTCCATCGAAGCAATTAAAAATGCCGTACAGTCTTCTTTGGGTGCTGCTTTTGTTTCAACTAGCGCGATCGCCAAAGAGTTACAAATGGGAATGCTTCACTTTACTCCGATTGATAGCGTAGTCGTTAAGCGGACGCTGTGGTTGATTTTTAATCCCAATCGGTACAAGTCCAAAGCCGCAGAAGCCTTCAGTCGAGAAATCCTGCCTCAGTTTGCCGCACCTGGATGGCATATAGATATGTTAAAATCATCACACGCAATTCCAGTAAATGCTTTAGAAGTACAGGCATCCAACTTTAAGGACAGCTAAAGTTACGTCAAAAGTCTTTTGTTATGTAACAACGGAGAACAGTTTCCGCCTTTATTAGTCGGACAAAAATGATTACACGCCTGCTCGACTATTAACCCTTGTTTTGTCGAGAAAATCATGTGTAAATATTTCTGTGGGATTACTTAAAGCCGGACTTCACCGTTCGTTGTAGACAAATTGCTCTTGACTTATGACAAACAATGGAAATTTACTGTACTCGTCCTCAATGTCCCCGTCCCCAGAATAATTTCGTAGATTTAGATAATAACGCAACCCTGAGAACCGCACAGCAAAAGTACTGTACCGCTTGTGGGATGCCTTTAATTTTAGCCGGACGTTATTTACCAATAAAGCTGCTTGGAAGAGGAGGTTTCGGAGCAGCATTTTTATCGCGCGATCGCTATACCCCAGGAATGCGTCAATGCGTGGTAAAGCAGTTTCTGCCAGCAGGAGATTTGAGTCCCACTCAACTACAGCTAGCGCAAGATTTATTTGAAAGGGAAGCAGTAGTTTTAGAAGAGATTGGCTCGCAACACGACCAAATTCCGGACTTATTTGCTTTTTTCCCGGTTATAGTTCCACGCTTGCAATCAAAGGCAGAAAACCAATTTTTTTATCTGGTACAGGAATATATTGATGGAGAAAACTTAGAAGAGGAATTAGTTCGTAAAGGCGAATTCTCTGAAGCAGAAGTGTTGTTCCTGCTGCGTTCAATTCTCCCGGTACTGCAATTCGTTCACGATAAAGGCATTATCCACCGAGATATCAAACCTTCTAATATAATGCGCCATCGTAACGGTAGACTTTTCTTACTAGATTTTGGCGCTGTCAAACAAGTAACAAACAGCCCGACTGGGGCACTTAATTCTTCTACCGGAATATATTCTTTAGGATTTGCACCACCAGAACAAATGTCTGGAGGTAAGGTATTTGCTTCTACGGACTTATACGCTTTAGCTGTAACTGTTATTTTATTGTTAACAGGACAGCATGTCGTAACTCAACTATTTGATGCCTACACTAATCAGTTGCAATGGCGAGACAAAGTAAGTGTTAGTTCTCACCTTGCTGAAATTTTAGATAGAATGCTCCGCAGTGCGCCAAATCAGCGTTTTGGGTCGGCGGAAGAAGTTTTAGAAGCTCTTGATTCATCCGCGCAACCGATACCCGATACTTCACTCAATTACAATCAGCCACAAATAATATCACAACCACCACCTTCACCGCTTCCTTCACCATCAACATCTCTTAGTACGCAAGTACCCAGTTTTTCTCCACTGGAATTATTAGCTGGCTCTGCTTTTAGTGGATTTGTAGGGGCTTTAATTTCCATAGCATTGTTGAGTCTACTTAAATCACCTCCTCTTACTTTTATTGCTTGTGCTGTAATTATAGGAATATTAATTTTTGCTCAAACCAAGCGATGGATTGAAAAGTGGGATTTAGTAATTATTCCCGCGATCGCATTATCAATTATCTTTTTTATTCCGTTGTTACAAGGTGGACTTGGGATTCAACAAATCATTATTTTATCAATAGCCGCAGGTTTAATTACTGTTGCTTTCACATCACTATTTCGTCTGATCTATAAAATATTATCTTTGCTTCTTTAAATAAATTTCAAGAGTAATTAAGTTTCAATTTAGTATTAAGTTTTGATTAATAAATGGTTAACAAATAATTGATAGATATAATAATTAGTTGCATATGCACTTGAATGGCGATAAACGATCGCGATATATTGCTGTTAATTAAGACATTGTAATTGTAACAAGAGTATTTGTTACCATATAGTACAATTGCTTAAAAAGAAACTTTCTTAAAGTAAAAAAAAGCTGAATAATTCTGTAGTTTTTGAGGTTTTGATACAGAAGGCGATAATTGTAACTTCTGCTAATTATTCATCGTAGTTGATTCTCAGGGGCATTTATAAAAAGACGCATTCTAATATTTAGCTCCATAAAAATCATCTGGAGTTAAAATTCCTCAATTGAAAGTCGATCGCTACATTTATGTCACAAAAAAACGAGACGGCGGTTTTAGTTCTAGCTTTACTAATTACACTCGGTTTAGTGGGCGCAGTTTATTGGTGGTTGGCTAGAAGCTACGATATTAAATTAGGTTCTATCAGCAGTAATCAATCTCAACAAAATCTGCAATCTGCCAATGAAACTTTTACCTCCGTACAAAAAATTCCTTCTGGATTGTTTAGCTATGGGGGTAGTAGTACATGGGCACCTATTCGCAAAGAAGCTGATTCTGCGATCGAAACTGCTTTACCTAAATTTAAACTCCGCTATACCAATCCAATTACAGGTGCCCCAGGTTCTGGTACTGGCATCGAGATGCTGTTGAACAATCAGCTAGCTTTTTCACAATCTTCAAGACCCGTGAAAGATAAAGAATATCAACAGGCACAACAGCGAGGTTTTAAACTTGAAGAAATTCCAGTTGCGATCGATGGTATTGCGATCGCTGTTAACAATAACTTAAATATTCCAGGGCTTACCTTAGCTCAAATCAAAGATATTTACACTGGCAAAATAACGAATTGGCAACAAGTTGGCGGAGAAAATCTGGCGATCGTACCTTATTCCAAAATTAGTGAAGGAGGTACTGTTGAATTTTTTGTTGATAATGTTTTAGAAAAAGAAGATTTCGGTAAAAATGTTCAAACAATTGATACTACAACTGAGGGTTTGAGAAAAGTAGCTCAAAATCCCGGTGGTATTTATTATGCTTCTGCACCTGAAGTGGTTGGACAATGTGTTATTAAACCTTTACCAATAGGGCGAACACCTTCGCAATTAGTTACGCCTTATAAACAGCCTTACGTTCAACCAACTGATTGTCCGCAAAAGCGTAATCAACTAAATATAGATGCTTTTAAAAGCGATAAATATCCTATGACCAGACGCTTGTTTGTGGTTGTCAAGAAAAACGGTCAAATTGACGAACTAGCAGGTGTTGCTTATGCTAAGTTGCTACTTACAGACGAAGGTCAAAATCTAATTTCTCAGGCAGGATTTGTCAGAATTAATTAATATCTAATATATAAGAGCTAATAGTCGAAAGCTGCTCAAAATTGGCTATTAGCTATTCATTATTAAAAGAATAAAAAAGTAAAAAAATAATATTTAAAAGCAATTATTTCTTATGTCACACAAAAACGAAACACCAATTCTGGTTTTATCTTTATTAATCACTATCGGACTTATAGCCGGTGGATGGTGGTTATTTAATAAAAACAATTTTTTCAAAACTCAACTGAGCAACTCCAGTTCAAGTACATCAAATCCACCTGCAACACCTCCGAATTCCTCACTAGAAAGCGGTACAAATTTTTCTTCTGTAGAAAACGTGCCCGCAGGATTATTCAACTATGGAGGAAGCACCTCTTGGGCACCCATAAGAAAATCAATTGACAAAGAAATTCAAGCAGTACGAAAAGATTTTCGCCTGCGTTACGTACAGCCATTCAGCGATACCGTTGGTTCGAGTCCTGGTATTCAAATGCTAATTGATGGTCAGTTAGCGTTTGCTCAATCTTCCAGACCAATAAAAGACGCAGAATTAACCCGTGCGAAGCAACGCGGGTTTACTCTCGAACAAATTCCCGTAGCGATCGATGGGCTAGCAATAGCTGTCAACCCTAATATAAATGTTCCAGGACTAACCATCGACCAGTTACGGTCAATTTATACTGGCAAGATAACTAATTGGAATCAGTTGGGCGGTGCCAACATACCAATCCTCGCTTATTCTCGCCGCATAAGTGATGGCGGTACGGCAGAACTATTCGTTCAAGATGTCTTGGGTGGTCAACCTATGGCATCAACGGTGGAATTTGTTTCCACCACCACCCAAGCGCTACGAAAAGTACAATCAAGTCCTGGCGGCATTTACTATGCTTCTGCCCCGGAAGTCGTTCCTCAATGTTCAATCAAACCTTTGCCGTTGGGGCGAACGCAAGGGAAATATGTCGCTCCTTACCAAGAACCATTCGTCCTCCCTTCTGAATGTCCTCAGTTACGGAACAAATTGAACATTGAGGCTTTCCAATCTGGCAATTACCCGATTACGCGCAATCTGTTTGTGGTGGTCAAACAAAATGGGCAAACCGAACAACAAGCAGGTGTTGCTTATGCCAACTTTTTACGCACTCAGCAGGGACAGGAATTAATTACAAAAGCTGGTTTTGTAAGAATTCGCTGACAAACACTGCTCCTGCGCGTCAGCTGGCTTTACTAATTGACTCTGCTGGCAAGCAGATTAAATTATCCCCTTGAGTAAGGATTAGACCGCGCTGACGTAATTTACCCATTAGGCGAGTTACGGTTACGCGAGTCGAACCAATTGCACTGCCAATTTGTGCATGAGTGAGGGGAAAGGGCAGACAATAGCCATGAATTACTTCGGGGTCATTTTCGCTCATTGCCGGTTCTCCATATTCCTCAATTAATAAAGTGAGGAATCCTAAAAGTCGGTCAATAGTGCGTCGTTGTCCCAAGGCACTCAACCACAGCAGTTTACGCTGATGTTGATACCTAAAGGCATCCATAACTTCGCGACGAAAATGAGGCCAATTATCTAGATCGTGCCAGTACATCCACAACACTGCTGTCTGGTCCACATGGGCATATGACTGCAACGTAAAAGGTGATTGAGCAACAATTTCAAATGGCTGTCCCGCACCAACAAAACCCAAAAATGCTTCTTCTGGAGTTCTGTTAATTCGGCGAGACGTTAACTGAGAAGCAGTAGCACTCACTTGGGCGGTCCCTACCATGCGGATCGCACCCCTTTGCACCAAATACAGCAATCCAGGTCTAGCTGGAATTCGCTCATCTTTGCTAAAGGTGCGGCAGCGATAGTGTTCTTGTGCCCAATCAAGAATTCGTTGCCAAGTTAAGAATGGACGTGATGCCTCAGAAAAAGAGGATTGAGATTGCATAGGTAACAAAGAGCGTTCGGCTGAAGACAAAGACGACATAAAAAGGTGCAAGGAGTGTCTTTGTGAAAGGCTTTCTTAGGCTTAAAACCTAAATGCCAGCTATTCAAAAGGTAGAAAGTTGAGCTTCTACTCTTTTGTTATACTTCTTACTGTACAATGTTTGTAGTAAAGTTTACCCAGAATTCACTAAATTTTATGCAATTCTAATATTCTTTGACCGAATATAAAGATACGTCTTAAGACAGATGACAGAAAATCAATGTTTCTGGGTTTACAGTGTTGTCATCAGTATATTCTGTGCATCAAAAGCTACTAGTATGCAAATACACAGCAATAAACCAGCTAATATACGGTTGTTTGACTGAATCAATAAGTATTTATGCTCACTCAAGTCAAAACAAATATATAGAAAAAAAAGAGATTCCTCTATCAAAAGGCAAAAACGATATTAAAATTTCTTATATATCTGGGATTGCGTTGCACCTCTCAAAATCTCATAATTCACATCCTTTTTCGATAGCAACCTCAATAGCTTCTTGTTTATCTGTAAATTACGGCACAGATTTGCAGATTTTTGTGTTACCCACTGGTTTGATTTATATAGAAGTGAGTGACTTAGTTTTAGCTAGTTGGTTACAACATTTTATCGATCGTCGAAGGGAGGAGAGGATTGAAATGAATTCTTTAGCTTTAAAAGCTGATGCTGTATTTTCTATTCAATATATTCACGCACGTTGCTGCTCGTTGTTACGACTGGCGCAACAAGAAAAATTACTTAACACTAATAAAATTGCTTCTGAATCCATACCTTGGCTTAACGCTAGCGAACAACTTTATTTGAATCATCAAGCCGAACGCCGTTTAATTAACAATTTAGTAAAAGTTGTAGATGAGTTAGAGCCAGCCATTACTCGTCCGCTCAAATGGGAAGGAGCAGCGCTTAGTTTACTAAAAGCTTTTGAAAATTTTTGGTCTGCTTGTCGCATTTGCGGCACCTCAACGACTCCACCAGAAGTTATTATGGCTAGAGTCGGATTGATTATGACAACTCGATTGGTATTAAAGTTTCTGCTAGAAGAAAAATTGGGTATACCCGCTTGCTCGGAATTATGAGTTAGAGCCGACCATTTAATGATAAATATAAAAACTTTTGTAACACCTATTGACTAATCCTATAGCCTTGGATATATTATCAAGTGTGTGAGGAGCGAACCATTAAGGGCACCGAGACGAAACACGGCCAGTCGTCGGTGCCCTTTCTGATTTCGTAGCATTTGTTCGCTTCTCAAAGTTTTTACAGCAAGTTTTTTAGAATAAAGTTGGACGGGCAAGGATGCCCCGAATTGCAAGTGCTAAGAGTTAACTTAACACCCGCTATTTAATAAGAATTTTTCAATTGCTGCGGCTACTCCATCTTGCTCTACATTTGGAGCTACCCAGCGAGCGATAGATTGAACTTGGGTTGGTGCGTTACCCATTGCTACACCAATACCAGCGTATTCGAGCATTTCAACATCGTTAAAGTTATCGCCAACAGTCATGACGTTAGTTTTTTGCAATCCTAATAATTCTTCAGCTATGTAGCGTACCGCAGCTCCTTTGTTTACTAAAGGATTAGTCGCTTCAAAAAAGGTAGCAACTGATTTAGTCAGGTATAGTTCTGCTGGAGTATATTGAAGGCGCAAATCACCAAGTAAATTATCGATAACTTCGGTATCTTCGCATAAAGCGAGAATTTTTGTCGGTTCATTGCTTAAACTTGAGCGTAAGTCCCCTACAGGAATTGGTGTAATACCAGAACGTTGTCCGTAGATTTGGGATTCTTTGGTTAATTCTCGGACGTAAAGTTGGTCATTTATATAGAAGTGGACGGATAAAAGTTGACGTAGTTGGGGTTGTTCAAAATAATCCAACAGCTTTAATGCAACTTGCTTGGGAACGGATAAATGCTGATGAACTTTTTGGGAAACCGGATCTTGAATCCAAGCCCCCTGATAGGCTATCAACGGTAGAGTTGAGCCGATTTGTTTGTGGTAGCGCAAAGCCGAACAATACATTCTACCAGTGGCGATCGCAACTTGAATTCCTTTTGCTTGGGCTGCATTAACCGCTTCTATTACGCGATCGCTGATTTGATTTGATTCTCCTGCGATGGTGCCATCAATATCTAAGACTAGTAGTTTAATGTCTTGGGCGACTGTATTCCCCATGCTATTAGATTCCAGTTAATTTAAATACTCCCAGTTAGAGGTTAACAGGTGCAGCGCAAATAAGGGACTTCCAAGAAATAAAATCACCAAGTATTAAAATCATAATCATCATAGATTGCGATCAGCCAGTGCTGCCGTCGGTGCGCTAGCTTCCCATTTAATGGTAAATTCTTTTTAGAGAAAATATTAAAACGAATTTTAATTGAGACTGAAGACAACTTTAATAGAAAAACAACCATAGCTCTTCATGGAACACTACTTCGACTAAAAAATGACGTTAATGGTTTTCAGAAAAATTATTTTTAAATGGGGTGATATTCAATGACATTTATTACACAGGGTAAATCAAATGTTTGGATACAGAGAATCAAAAATCCTTTGCGACTTTGGAATTATATTGGATTAAAATTGTCATATATTTTCAAGTGGAAAAAAATACCTTTTTATCCCTTAAATATTGATGTAGAACCAAATAACAATTGCAATTTTAAGTGCCAACATTGTCAAGTCACCTACTGGTCTAAGGAAAGAATTCATTTAGATAAAAATTCTTTTAGCCGCATTTTAGATCAATTTCCATATCTTGAAACAGTTAAACTTCAGGGAATGGGTGAACCTCTACTTAATAAGCAGTTGATTTCCATGCTTAAATTAGGAGAAAAACACGGTTTATCAATGAATTTCATTTCAAATGCAAGCCTTTGTAATCAAAAAATAGCCGAGCAGCTTGCCCAATTAAATAATACTAGTATTACTTTCAGTATTGATGGAGCAACAGTAGAAACTTTTGAAAGTATCCGAATTGGAGGTAAATTTGAGGAAATTCGGAAAAACATTCAAAATTTGAATCGTATTCGTAATGGTAAAAAACAACCGATGCTCTCGGTTTACACTGTAGTTACGAATAAAAATATTCATGAATTATCACAAATAGTAAAATTAGCTAGTGATTTGGGAGTAGATTGTATTACTTTGCAACCTTTTCTAAGTGACTGGGGTAAAAAGGAAATGAAAGAATACAACAACTCCATCAAAGCTAGCTTAAATTCTAAACAATTAACTAGTACTCTAGCAGAAGCTAAGGAAGTAGCTAGGGAAAATCAAATAGATTTTGATATCAATCATGGTGATTTTTATTCAAAACAAAAAAAATGTCCTTGGGCTTGGAAGAGTACTTATATTTCTTCCGATGGTGATGTTGTTCCTTGCTGTATACTAGCGGATTCAGATACCGTCAAAATGGGTAATGTTTTTGAAGAGGATTTTGCAAAAATCTGGAACTCCGAAAAATACCAAGACTTTCGAGAAAGAATTAGAACTCACAATTTACCCAACTATTGTGAAAATTGTTACCTAAAAGAATAAACCTTTGTATAGTAATAGATTAAGTGTGGGTATGCCTTCTTATATATTGTTTAAGTTGCTGTTGCCCAATTTGGCTGAAATCTGGATCTTCACTGGTAATTGTAGGAGCGCTAGCATTATCGCCTTTATCTATAACTTGCAGCGCCGCTATTTTTATTTTTGGTTCTTTCGGTATTTTTGTTAATTACAGCTTATTGAACAAAGGAAAATCGATCGATTGTCTTACCATTTTGCTCAATAGATTGTAATAAAATATCTTTTGTGCTATCAGTTTTTTGGCTGACGTTAGTTGTAAAAATTACAGTTTGAGCAGAATTAGAAACAAATAAAATTGTACTTACTGTTAAACCAATAGAAGTAATTAATTGATTAAATTTCATTGTATCCCCTGATTTTTAAATCTTATTACAACAAGCAATTTGTTTTTTATTGCGCTTCTTGTTTAATTCTGCTCTATCAGCCCTTTAGAACACATCCGCAAACATCCGGATTAAAGTTTAAAGTTTAGCGATGCAAAAATGGTCTATTTTTCTGTTATTTATAAAGTTAAAAAGAATCAATCCGATAATACAGTTGAAGCCGCAATGTTAACTCATGACTGCAAAAAAGAATTTGGATAAAGATTATATTGATATTTATAAAGACACTTTATTAATTTAAGTCGAACTTATGCACAGACTGACAATCAAAAAACCAGATTTCTCAAAAGCTAAAACGATCGCAACTCATACACAAGCAGGCAATTCTACAAGCTGATGCCTACCTAAGCACGATCGCGATCGCAAAATTTAACTTCTCGACTAAAACAAATGTTCCAAAACCGAAGCAACTGATTAAAATAAGTAGATGTCCTTAGTACACGCTCCGATCGCATAGCTTCAATCCAAAAATCTAAAATTGAATGACTTCCGATATAACTTCTCCTAAAAATCCCACATTCGTCTTAGTTGACGGACATTCCCTTGCATTTCGTTCTTACTTCGCTTTCGCCAAAGGACGAGATGGTGGACTTCGTACCAAAACTGGTATACCCACTAGCGTGTGTTTTGGCTTTATTAAGTCGTTGCTGGAAGTGATGGAAAAGCAGCAACCTGAAGCGATCGCGGTTGCTTTTGATTTGGGTTTACCAACTTTCCGCCATCAAGCTGATGATACCTATAAAGCCGATCGTCCGGGAACTCCGGAAGATTTTATTCCCGATTTGGAAAATCTCCACGAGTTACTTACGGGATTAAATTTACCAATATTAACTGCTGCGGGTTTTGAAGCAGATGATGTTTTAGGAACTTTAGCGCAAAAGGCATCTAAGGCAGGATATCAAGTTAAAATCCTCACAGGCGATCGAGATTTATTTCAGTTAGTTGACGAAAACAAGCAAATTAGCGTTTTGTATTTGAATAAAGAAGCTCTACAGCGATCGAGTACGGGACCTAAAGAATTTCATTCGGAAGAAGTTAAAGAAAAGTTAGGAGTTTTACCAACCCAAGTTGTTGATTTTAAAGCGCTTTGCGGCGATAAATCAGATAATATTCCCGGCGTGAAGGGAATTGGAGAGAAAACAGCGGTACAGTTGCTCGATACTTACGGTACTCTGGACAAAGTTTATCAGTCTTTAGAGGAAATAAAAGGCGCGACTTACAAGAAACTTGAAGCAGGTAAGGAAGACGCAGAAAAATCGAAGTTTTTAGCGAAGATAGTTGAAGATGTTCCGTTAGAAGTTGATTTAGAAGAGTGTAAATTAAAAGGTTTTGAGGATAGCGAACTCAAACCGATTTTAGAAAAGTTAGAATTTAGTTCTTTTTTAAAAAAAATTAATCAGCTTCAACAAAAGTTTGGCGGTAATGTTGAAGAAACAACACAAACCGAAGCTGTAGAAATTGAAGATGATGATTTGTGGTTTTGGACTGCTAAACAAACAGAAGAATCCCAAAAGCAAAAAACTTCTCCAATTAAACCGCGCATCATCGATACGGAAGCAAAACTCAAAGAATTAGTTAAAATACTCCAAAAATTTACAACGGAAACGCCTGTTGCTTGGGATACTGAAACAACCGATTTAGAACCGCGAGATGCACAATTAGTCGGAATTGGCTGTTGCTGGGGAACTGAAGAAAAAGAAGTTGCCTATATTCCGGTGGGACATAAAAACGGTCAGAATCTCGATAAAAATGTTGCTTTGGAAGCGCTACGTCCAATTTTAGAAAGTGCAGATTATCCGAAAGCTTTTCAAAATACTAAATTTGACCGCTTGGTTTTACGATGTCAGGGAATTAAAATCGCAGGAGTAATATTTGACTCCATGTTAGCAAGTTACGTTCTCAATCCCGACAGCAGCCATAGTTTAAGCGAACTTTCTCAAAAATACTTGGGTTTGATGGCTAAAAGTTATCTTGAATTGGTTCCTAAAGGTCAAACTATTGCCGATATTAGCATTGCTGAAGTAGCAGATTACTGTGGGATGGATGCTTATAGCACATTTCAATTAGTCGCAAAACTGCGGCAAGAATTAGATAAAATACCTATTTTATCAAAGCTTTTATTAGAAGTAGAACAGCCTCTAGAAGCAGTTTTGGCGGATATGGAATATCAAGGAATTCGCGTTGATACGGATTATTTAAAAGAACTTTCGCAGCAGTTAGAAATTGATTTAGCTAAGTTAGAACAGCAAGTACAGGAAATAGCTGGAGAAAAATTTAATCTAGGTTCTCCCAAGCAGTTGAGTCAAATATTATTTGATAATTTGGGTTTAAATAAAAAGCATTCTCGTAAAATTAAAACCGGATATTCTACAGATGCAGCAACTTTAGAAAAGCTGCAAGAAGACGATGAAACTGGAATTATTGAGGCTATTCTTGAACATCGCACTTTATCTAAATTAAAGTCTACTTATGTAGATGCACTTCCTGCTTTAGTACGGGAAGATACGAAGCGCGTACATACAGATTTTAATCAAACGGCAACATCAACTGGAAGGTTATCTTCTTCCAATCCAAACTTACAAAATATTCCGATTCGTACAGCTTTTAGCCGTAAAATTCGTCAAGCTTTTATCCCGGAAACAGGTTGGTTAATAGCAGCGGCTGATTACTCGCAAATTGAATTAAGAATTTTGGCTCATCTGAGTCAAGAACCCGTTTTAGTCGAAGCTTATAATAATAATCAAGATATACATACCGTGACGGCGCGGTTGGTATATGAAAAAGATGATATTACATCAGATGAAAGACGGATAGCGAAAACTATTAATTTTGGTGTAATTTACGGAATGGGTTCGTTGAGATTTTCTCGTTCAACTGGTATAGATAAAAATCTTGCCAATGAATTTATTAAAAGGTTTTACTCTCGCTATCCAAAAGTTTTTGAATTCTTGGAAGGTTTGAAAAAACAAGCCATTCGATACGGTTATGTAGAAACAATTTTAGGACGTAGACGTTATGTTGATTTTACCAGTAGAAATTTACAGAACCTCAAAAATGTTCCCCCAGAAGAAATTGACTTAAGTAAATTGAAGAATATAGGTGCTTACGATGCGGGTTTATTGCGTGCTGCTGCTAATGCACCAATTCAAGGTTCTAGTGCCGACATTATTAAAATTGCCACGATAAAGATGCAGGAAGAATTGAGGGATTATCAAGCAAGATTGTTGTTACAAGTTCACGATGAATTAATTTTTGAAGTGCCTCCTCAAGAGTGGGAAGAGTTACAAATCAAAATTAAGTCGGTGATGGAAAATGCACTCAAGTTAAGTGTTCCTTTGTTGGTAGAAGCAAGTGCGGGTGATAATTGGATGGAAGCAAAATAGGAGTTAGGTTCGTAGTCAGCGATTTATCGCTCGAATTTAGGGTTAAAGCCTTACTACAAACCTTAATTTACAAAACTTTAAAAATCTTCATCTACGAAAAATTCGGCATCATCTTCATATCGCCTAGAAGTGCTTCGTCGATTGGATATACCCCGTAAAGGTTGCAGTAGACTCGTAACAATCATCCCTACTGCAACACAAAAAGCTAGCATTAACCCGACTGGAATTTGAATTGTTTCAAACGTAAGAAATCTTAACGATACTGGGGTGGCATTTTGCACCGAGATAATAGCGATCGCGATTATCCACAAAGCTACAATTATTGATACAAGCAGGTTTACAATTGTCTTCATATTTATTATAAAAATATTATCTAAATCCTAAAAATAAATTTAGGACAAGGGTGCTTTAATTTTTATATATATTACAGCAAAATTAACAATTGAAGATGCAAACTGTTGTAGAATGATAAATTTACAAATGATTATCTTAACCGCATAATAACTAATTCGATTAATATTTAGTATTCTAAGATACAATTTTTTTTTTGCATTCCGACTCATAGTTTCAATTAGAATATAATTTACCGTGCTTTACCTTTAAGTAAATGCTGCGAATTTTACTTAAATCGATCGAGGTGTAAGAAAAATTAATCTCGTTGAGTTTGGAATATTCAGTATTTAATCACAAAACCACACGGAAACATCCATTGTTTATCTGTAGCTAATACTACCCCCTTGCTTTTTATCTCGACTGTATAGCAATGTCAAGCCCTGTAAGACTTTTCGCCAGCTATCATCTTTGGTCCTTGATTGCCCCCGCTTCAGGGCAACAACGGTGGCACTGTCAAATGAAAAGGGGATTTATTAAAGCACGTCAAAATGAAGCGAAAGTCAAAGCTTTACTAAAGACAAAAGTTACTCCATCACAGCGTATCGGCTTATTGGCACAAAAAGGTGTTTATGAGTTTCATCACAATCGAAATCTACTCAAGTCTGATGATGGAGTAGAAAAAGTTGCAAGGCTTTTAAAATTAGGAAACTTAGCTGACGAAATTCAGCAGCGAGTGCGACAGATATTACAAAAATATCAAGATGCGCCTTTACTTTTAAACAAACGCATCATGTTATTAACTCGTGGTGATGAAGGTTTTCCAAAACCAATTTTTATAGAACACGAACACTATCGTTTTCGTTTGTATGCAGCAATGGACTGTGTTTTAAACGAATCCGATAGTACTTTACATATTATAGATTTTAAAACTGGGAAATCTCCTTTTGACCGCCGACAGGCACTAGTTTATTTGCTTGCGGCACGATATCTTTACCCAAAATATCAAGCGATCGCTTCATTTTATAATTTAGAAATGGGTAAAAAATCTCACGTAATTACTGTTAGTAATAGCGAATTGAGATTGATTGAATTTCATCTCGGTTATATTGCCGAAAAGCATCAAAAAGATTTGCAAAAATATCGTCAGAATAACAAAAGCTTTAGTAAGATATTTCCTCCCAATCCCGGTTATCACTGTCGTTTTTGTCCGTTTCAATCTATTTGTGATTTTTCGGTTGCGGAAGATGAGGAATAAGTAATAGGTAATAGTTCGTAGGTTGGCTTCGCAGCGCATGAAGAAAATAGTTTCCAGTTCAAAGTTAGTATTGCAACCTAACCCAACATAAATTGTAGATATTCTAAAATCTTCTATATTTCAACTTTATATAATATTGTTTATCCCAATGATGTTGGGTTACGACACGATATTTATAGATTATTGTTACAAGTGAAATTTGCTTTTCGTGCCTAACCCAACCTACTAGTTCCAATTACCAACTTATTTAAAATAAGATAAGTCAATGTTGCCGAAATGAATGCTTAAGGCAATATTCAATTCTTCTAGTGTTTCTACAAACCAATTAATATTGCGATGATTTTTTGATTCATAATGATTGAACAAAATTGCAAAGCGCTTGGTTAGATAAGGCTTTACTTTACGACAAATCAAAACAATTTTTAATAATAGCCCAATTAGACGAATTGAGCCTTGATTGGTAATTAAATCAATAAAGGTAAAATGCTGGGGTGATGATGAACTTTCAACTACCAAAAAGTTAAGTAGTTGAGTGCAAGTTCTCACTATCAAAAAATCGCTAACTTTCTCAAAATCTGCTCGCGGTAAAGTATTTTGCAGTTGAGTATACAATCGCTGGTGAAATTGATGTTTTCCATATTCCCAATCAATTCCAGATATGAGATATTCGTATAAATCATCTTTAAAAGCACGGAAACAAGTCGCTTGACTGCTGTAATGTAAAAAATTATTTGCTAAATCTTTATAGCTATTTTCACCTTCAACTTTTCCCATGAAGCTTTTCAAAGCCTGATTTACCCGATCGTCGCTTAACAATGTCGGATTATTTACGGGGTGTATAATCCGATTTGTTCCTGATAAGGAGCTATTGTTGGCAGCTACCTGAGCAACTCTTACTTGATAGGTGACATATTGAGATAAATCAATTTCAAATTTTTTTTGCACCTGCGCCTGAATTTGCTTGACAATCCACTGTTGTTCAATAGTCGCGTCTTCATTGAGCAAGCAATGTTGGTGTAAATAAGAATAGCGGGGAATTAAAGTAATTAAAGAGCGATCGCCATTTTTAGATTCAGAATGGGTGGTTCGATTTATAACTTGGGCAAGACGCTGTAATGTTGAATATTGTTCGCTTTTAACAAAACCTTTTAGTAATTCGTGCAAGCGTCTAATTGATTTATTCCGCGAAGTAATTGTTCTTTTTTTTGAAGGAGGTTTATTAAAGATAGTAATTAATTGATATATGGCATGATGCGTTTGAGGTTGCATATACCAACGATTAATTAAAATATGACAGCAGCGGTTTAGAAATAAATGAAATTCTTTTTCAGCTTTGTTTGATGCTGTAATTTCGTCTAATGCCGACAAGATTTCTTTCTGAGGATAATTTGTACCATCGATAAATAAAACTCGAAAGCGTTCAATTGTCTTGTTAGCAGATTCTAACTGCACCAAATCAAACAGATGTTTATATATCTGTTGTTGGGAAGAATCGTATTTGTAGAGATTAGGGTTTACAGAGATCACGTTTTTATTACCGTTTTTTATACATTCAGCAATATCAGCAAGCGTTTTGATATTTAAAAATAATATGCGCTGATTATTTAAGAATATTCAAGGTAATTGTATATATATAAATTATAATTACCACTTTTTTTTTATTTTTACATAACATCTAAGACTTATCATTGATGTTAAGTTTTTACACTACACCCGAAAACTCTAATTAAACACTTGTAAAAAATATTCTCTCTTCGCATTATTTCCCTTAAATAGCTAAATCAACGTGAGCAATAATACTGAATTATCAAAAAGTTTCAACTTATTTTTATACAACCAAAAAAAATTTCCAAATATCTTTATAAAGTTGATTTATGTAATCAAGGGGATAAGGGAATGGGGAGTTGGAAAACTGTATTCCCCATATCCCCAGATACCCTTAAAATTCTGTGATTTAAGCTGAAAATGGCGGTAATTCTTCGAGGATGATGAACCGAATGTGATTTATTGCTAATTCACCAATAGAAACATTTTCTTTTTCGATGCGTTTACCTTCAGAATAAAGGGTTTCAAAGGAAATACCTTTACCAATTTCGATATGAAACCAGCTTAAGCCCATGAAAAAACGGGTGGGATGAGGTCCATCACGTCCAACGTCGTCGGGATTAGATTCCATTGGTAGCCAACCGAAGCCGGGGATGTAAAATTCTAGCCACACATGATTGTAGTCTGGCTGTAAGGGTACACCTTTTTTTTCTGCATAGGGAGGGCATTTATAACGTCCTACGGTACGGCAAGCGATACCGTTTAAACGACACAGCCCTAGCAATACTCCTACGTATTCTCCACAAGAACCAATGCCGCGTTCTAAAACGATATCCGGCGTATCAATATGGGGTTTGATGCCGTAAGATAGTTGATCGTAAACATAGTTGCGAATATTGTACATTTTTCGCAATATGTTGGTTTCGCTGCCTACTGCTTCAATCGCTGCATTGCGGACAGTAGCGGTATGCATTGCTAAGTCGTCATCATCTACTAAATAACGATTTGTAAATTCTTTCGGTAATAAAGAAGCGTTTTCTACGTCTCGCGGGGTAAGACGATATTTTATAGAGCGTACTTCTAAAATAGCTTTCCAACCTAATAGGTGACGTTCTCCAGGAGCGAGGTATCAAATTTAAATACGGCTACCCTTTGTCCGTCGATTATTTCTTCAATAAAAGGTAAACCAATTGCTTCAATATGCTTTACTTTTTGACGTTCGGTTTCCGAAGGTAAAGCGATGCGCCATTCTAAATTTTGTAAATATACTTCTTCTAAAGGGTCAATTTGCTCTACATAGGACATTTCCACTAAATAACCGTTAGAAAGCGCAATGCGTTTTTCCCGATCGTAATGGTAATGCAGGGGATGAATAAAAGCGCGATCGCGATAGGTTAGTTCGTGGTTTGGTTCGGCGTTGGGGTTGTCTCGAATGTAAGGTTCTTCGGATGAGTAAGCAATATAAAGGGTTTGATTGTTAGTTAAAGAATCGGTATGTACTGCTATACCCGTAGGAGAATCAAAAGGAGTTAATACGCTAAATTGAATTTCCCCCGTGGCGCGATCGAGGAAGTAAACTGATTGTTCTACGGTATCGCAAACTAGAAGGTTTTCTTCGGTGAGTGCTAAGTTTTCTATTCCCACACCAGGAGCATAAAATCTCGCAATTTCCGCGCGCGTATTGCGGTTAAAAATAATAATTTTACCGAGTTTTTCGCAACTGACGTAAACGGTGGAATCCCAAACAGCAATACCGTTGGCGGGATAAGGTAAAGTTGCAAAATGCTCTAGCGCTAACGAATTTAGCTTGCAGAAATAAACGCTATTGCCTCTCGTTACCCACAAGGTATCGGACCACATTGCCAAACCCGTGACATCCAAAAATTCCCGCGTTTGATGGGAATTAATAATTTTTGTATTGTCGTTAGTTGGATCGATTTGCAGCAGATGCCCAAGTCTTGGGTCAATAGCAATTAATGTATCTTTAATAAATGCGATGCCGTATAAAGCGGCAACAGCAAACGGTCGAATAGTCCTTTGCCCTATTTGCATCTGGCTAACTGTCGAAGAAGGAATTACAGTGGTCATATTAAAGCTTATTCGTTCCAAAGTTTTGTACGCACCCGCATTAATTGCGATATTTATTATTTGACAAGGGGGAGATGGGGGGATGGGGGAGATGGGGAGATGAGGAGATGGGGAGATGGGGAGATGGGGAGAGGGGGAGAGAGGGGGTAGAGGGGGTAGAGGGGGTAGAGGGGGTAGAAAAATTTTTATGCCCAATGCCCAATGCCCAATTACCCATTCCCAATGCCCAATTACCATTCACGCGGAGCGTGCGGGCGTATACCAATTACCAATGCTCAATGCCCAATGCCCATTCACCGGAGGTGGGAGGTAGCCCAATTACCAATGCTCAATTACCAATTCCCTTCTGTGTTTCCTCAACTATATAATCAACTACATCTTCTAATTTGCCCGCACGGTTGTAAATTTCGCGCTGACGTGATGCAGCCGTTCCCTTGTTGATTATTTCTTTGACGATCGCAGACACTTCATCCCAGTCGCTGTATTCTTCCAATGATGGACGCACAAAGGTTAGAAATTTTTCAATAAGTTCTTTTGCGGGTATGGCGTTTTGTTCCTCTACATCTAACAAATCTGCATCTAAACCGTAGCGTGCAGCCCGCCAGTGAGCGGCGCGGATCAGTTCGTGACGGGCTTTTGGGTAGGATTCATCGTTTTTTGCTTTTTCATGACAAGTATGAGCTAAAGCACGGGTTAATCCAGCTAACATTACCGCTTCATCCACGGTCATACAAACATCAGCCATGCGAAACTCCACCGTAGGATACTTGACACAAAGCCGCGCATCCCAGTAAATCTTGGTTTCTTCTTGTACACTTTTACTTTTGACTAAAGATTCTACAACTTTTTTATACTCAGCTTCCGACTCAAAAATTAACGGCGGTCCCGATATGGGCCATCTACCCCAAACTTCGGTACGATAGCTAGCGTATCCCGTATCCGTACCCATCCAAAAAGGAGAAGAAGCAGTTAGCGCCAACATCGGAGCCAGCCAAACTCGCGCTCGATTCATTACTTGAACGGCTAAATTGCGATCGCGAATTCCCACATGAACGTGACAGCCAAAAATAACTTGTTCTTTTCCTAACTGTTGATATTCTTCTATCAAATTTTGATAACGTTGTTTGGGCGTGACATCTTGTTCCTTCCATGATGAAAACGGATGGGTTCCCGAAGAAGCTATTCGATCGCCATCTTTGGCAGCAGCATCAATTACTCCCTTCCGCAATCGCACCAATTCCCTACGCACATCAGTAAGAGTTTGACAAACAGGAGTATCTATTTCAATTTGTGAAAGCTGAACTTCAGGATGCACCTTTTCACCGATTGTTTTCTTCGCAAAAGGCAAAATTTGCTGTACCCGCGAAGCAAGGGAGCGCGTTTCGGGGTCAATAATTTGATATTCTTCTTCTACTCCGATGGTAAAGTCTTCTGTTTGAGGTGCCATAATTTAAGTTTGCTGCAATTGTCATCTACTTAACATCTGGCACAAAAATTAGTTTTAAGTCTTCAGTCTGAGGGATGGTAATCAGTGAGCAGTTAGCAGTTAACAGTGAGCAGTTAATCCGTTCTGGTAGAAGATTACGTTATAGCGAGCAAGATGCGATCGCTACAACGCTGATGGAGCTTGAGAGATATAGCGAGCAAGATGCGATCGCTACAACGCCGATTGAAACTAACTGCTAACTGCTAACTGTTCACTGTTCACTGTTCACTGCTAACTGTCAAATTGAATGGTTATCTCATCAACGCTTTAGCTATGATTGTTTCTTGTAACCACTTCCTTTAACCTACAAGATGTCTGCCCATTCTCTGCCCGAACAAGAAGCCGTTTGGCATAGCTTAGAAGTCGATGAAGCAATAGAACTGCTTTCTGGTAATGCAGACACTGGCTTAACATCCCAAGAAGTAGATTCTCGACTGCAAAAATATGGTACGAATGTTTTAGTTGAATCCAGCGGACGAGGTAATTGGGAAATTCTGGTGGATCAGTTCAAGAACATTATGTTATTGATGCTGATTGCTGTGGCAATTATTTCGGGTGTTTTGGATTTACTGGCTCTACAATCGGGTAATTTAGAACCGGGTGAAGTTCCTTTTAAAGATACGATCGCAATTTTGGCGATCGTTGTGCTTAACGGTATTCTGGGCTATCTCCAAGAAAGCCGCGCTGAAAAAGCTTTGGCTGCATTGAAAAAACTTTCTTCTCCTAGCGTGCGGGTGATTCGCAACGGTAGGTTACTCGATGTGGAAGGGAAGAATTTGGTACCGGGAGATATCATGCTGCTGGAAGCCGGGGTACAGGTGGCAGCTGACGGACGTTTAATTGAACAATCTAATTTACAAATACGAGAATCGGCTCTAACGGGAGAAGCGGAAGCTGTTAATAAACGGGTAGAAATTGATTTACCTGAAGAAACAAGTTTGGGTGACAGAATTAATTTGGTTTTCCAAGGTACTGAGGTTGTTCAAGGGCGTGCCAAGGTTTTGGTAACTCGTACCGGGATGAAAACTGAGTTGGGTAAAATTGCTGAGATGTTGCAAGCGGTGGAAACAGAAGATACTCCGTTACAGCAGCGCATGACTCAACTCGGTAACGTGTTGGTTTGGGGTTCTTTGGCTTTAGTGGCGCTGGTAATTATTATCGGTTTGCTGCGTGGCGGGAATTTACTAGAGTTGGTGAAAGTTTCTCTAAGTATGGCTGTGGCGGTGGTTCCAGAAGGTTTACCGGCTGTAATTACGGTGACTTTGGCTTTGGGAACTCAGCGAATGGTACGTCACAATGCTTTGATTCGTAAGTTACCGGCGGTGGAAACTTTGGGTTCTGTTACAACTATTTGTTCTGATAAAACTGGTACATTGACTCAGAATAAAATGGTGGTGCAATCGGTTTATACCAGCCAGCATTTATTACGAGTGACGGGGAATGGTTACGTTCCTCAAGGTGATTTTGAGGTTGATGGTACTCGTATTGATGTAGAAGATTATCCGGAAATTCCACCTTTATTAGTTCCTTGTGCTGTTTGTAATGATGCGGTTTTGCAACAGGAAAAAGGTGATTGGATAATTCTCGGCGATCCTACAGAAGGCGCTTTGGTAACATTAGCAGGAAAAGCGGGAATCGAACAAGACCAGTGGAATAGTAAATTACCCCGCGTTGGTGAATTTCCTTTTTCTTCCGAACGCAAGCGGATGAGCGTAATTTGTCAGGTGGAACAGATCGATACTGGTGTTTCAACTTTTGGCGATGTCGATCCTGCAATTAGCAATCTCCTCAGAAATAATGAAAATTATTTGATGTTTACCAAAGGTTCGCCAGAATTAATTTTGCAACGCTGTACCCAGATTTTTGCGGGAAATAGTGCGGTTGAACTGACTCAACAACAACGAGAGAAAGTTTTAGCAGCAAACGAGCGTATGGCTGGTGAAGGTTTGCGGGTTCTAGGTTTCGCTTACAAACCTTTAGCGGAAAAACCACCAGAAAATTCGGAAGAAAAATACGAACAACAACTGGTATGGTTGGGATTGGTAGGAATGCTCGACGCTCCACGTCCGGAAGTAAGAGCATCTGTAAAAGAATGTCGGGAAGCGGGAATTCGTCCGGTGATGATTACCGGAGATCATCAATTAACAGCAAAAGCGATCGCCACAGATTTAGGTATTGCAAATTCTGACGATAGAGTATTGATAGGTCAAGAATTGCAGCGGATGAGCGATGCTGAGTTAGAGCAAAATGTTGATAATGTCAGCATCTACGCTAGAGTTTCCCCAGAACATAAATTACGCATCGTCCAAGCTTTGCAGCGTCGCGATAAATTTGTTGCTATGACTGGCGACGGTGTTAACGATGCACCAGCCCTCAAGCAAGCCGATATCGGGATTGCGATGGGAATTACTGGTACTGATGTTAGTAAAGAAGCCAGCGATATGGTGTTATTAGATGACAACTTCGCCACCATCGTTGCTGCCACTAAAGAAGGTAGGGTGGTATATACAAATATTCGCCGCTTTATCAAATATATTCTTGGTAGTAACATCGGTGAAGTTATTACCATTGCCGCCGCACCGATTTTATTACCGATGGGAGGTGTCCCCTTAACACCGCTACAAATTTTGTGGATGAATTTAGTAACTGACGGTTTACCAGCTTTAGCATTAGCAGTAGAACCTCCCGAACCCGATGTCATGAAGCGTCCACCTTTTAGCCCCAAAGAAAGTATTTTTGCTAGGGGTTTAGGTTGGTATATGATTCGCATCGGTATAATATTTGCAATTATTACGATTATTTTGATGAACTGGGCTTACTACCATACTCATGGAGGAGCCGGAAGTGCAAACGGACTCGATCCCGAACGTTGGAAAACAATGGTATTTACTACCTTATGTATTGCTCAAATGGGACACGCGATCGCAATTCGTTCCAACAACCAACTAACTATACAAATAAATCCTTTTTCAAATCCCTACTTACTCGCGGCTGTTGTTTTAACTACCATTTTGCAGTTAATGTTAGTATACGTTCCACCCCTACGAGCTTTCTTCGGTACGCACTTTATCAGTTTGCCTGAATTAGGAATCTGTTTGGGCTTTAGTGCTTTAATGTTTGTTTGGGTTGAGTTGGAAAAACTTTTCTTTAAAGCAATTGGGAAGAAAAACGTTTAACAGTTGATAGTTGATAGTTGATAGTGGTTAGTTGATAGTTGATAGTTGATAGGATTTGTCGATCGAGGGTTTGTTGTAGCGGAGCGTAATGCTATAAAGCTAATTGTGAATAAGCTTAAAGATTAAAAATTCTGACGCATTATGAAAGCCTTAAAACTTACCTGCTAAATATTCTAAAATCTATTAAAGTTATATAACAACTCTTAACTCATAATTCTCAACCACTAACAACTAACCACTAACCACTAACAACTAACAACTAACCACTAACCACTAACCACTAACAACTAACAACTAACCACTAACTCTCTCATGTTCCTCAAAACCCTGAGTCTCCGAAATTTTCGCAATTATAAAGATATTTTCGTCGAGTTTAATGCTCCAAAGACGATTTTGGTCGGTAATAATGCTCAGGGAAAATCTAATTTACTTGAAGCTGTGGAGCTACTTGCAACATTAAAAAGTCATCGTACTTCCCGCGATAAGGATTTAGTCAGGGATGAGGAATCTTTAGCCCAGGTTGGTGCTAGCTTAAAGCGAGAAGCTGGAGTAAGCCAACTTATTTTAACTTTACGTCGTAACGGTCGCCGCACTGTTAATCTTAATAGCGAAAATCTCCGCCGTCAGATGGATTTTCTTGGCGTTTTAAATGCGGTAGAGTTTTCATCTCTGGATTTAGATTTAGTGCGGGGTGGTCCTGAAGGTCGCCGCAGATGGCTGGATACTTTATTAATTCAACTTGAACCTGTATACGCTCACATTTTACAGCAATATCAAAAGGTGTTACGACAGCGTAATGCTTTTTTGAAAAGCAACTTAGAGAATTTACAGGAAAAATCTTTACAATCCCAATTAGCTCTATGGGATACTCAGTTAGTTACTACTGGGACGAGGGTAATTCGACGACGGGAACGTGCGATACAGCGACTCGCTCCGATCGCAAAATTATGGCACTCTAATATCAGCGGTTCTACCGAGCATCTCCAGATAGAATATGCGCCGAATGTACCTTTATCAGAAAATCATCCCGAACAAGTTCAGCAAGCTTTTTTAGAGAAGATTAAACAGCGAACTGTTGCTGAAATTCATCAAGGTACTACTCTCGTAGGTCCCCATCGAGACGAAATAGAATTAACAATTAATTATACTCCTGCACGTCAGTATGGTTCGCAAGGTCAGCAACGAACTTTGGTTTTGGCGTTGAAGTTAGCAGAATTACAGCTAATTGAAGAAGTTGTTGGGGAACCACCGCTACTTTTGCTAGATGATGTTTTGGCTGAATTAGATCCTTCTCGTCAAAATCAATTACTTGATGCGATTCAAGATAGATTTCAAACCTTGATTACTACTACTCATTTGGGTTCTTTCGATTCTCAATGGTTAAATTCCTCGCAAATTCTTACTGTTAATGGAGGAAAATTATCAACTGAAGCTACTGTATTTTAATTTTATAAGTACTTGTGCAATAAACATTTTGTTTCAATAAGGAATAGAAAGCAGAGAATAAAGAACTGCTATATAACTAAATAGTAAATATAGAAAGAATGCGATCTGCGATCGATAGTTATATACTTAGTTAGAAAAAAATTGTGTAAGTACTTGAATAAAATTAACCGACTCATCAAGATTTTGTATAGAAACAATTGGTAAAGGTTAAGATGAGAAGACCGATCGCCCTTCATCTGCCGTGATATAATTGTAAAACCCATAAGCTTATATTTAAATAAAAAATACACCTGGAAAATTAGCAGCACATTGGTTTTCCAGTTCTAAGTTAAATATTGATCTCGGATTTTAGAAATATCATATCCGCGAAGACTAGTTTATTGTTGATACAAGAATTTAAAATATAATCTAGCTGTACAATACTTCTATAGATAGATGCGGAATAAAAAATAATTTATATAATTTTTAGAAACTTTCTGTATAGATTTAATTTGCAAGTCTTAAATTATTCAATTAAAATCTTGTCTGAGTTAAATGAAAGTTAATAGTAATAATATCGGATTATATAGTATTAGCAATTACTAGGAGGACCAAACCACAAAAGCACCACTACTACTAATCAAAAACTAGGTTTTCAAACGATAAAAGTAGCCCGTCTTAGGAATAAGAATTATTTGAGTGGATAAACTCTACTGGCTAAATGAGATAAAACCATCACACCGTACTCTTGTTGGCGATAAAGCCTTTAACTTGGGCATGATGATGCAACAGGGATATCCAGTTATGCCTGGATTTGTAATTACAGCAGAAATTTTAGATGAATATCTCGAAAACGAAAGTGTTGCTCAAACGCTAGTTGCAGAATTAGCTGATTCTGCCTTGCATCTGGATGTTGATAATTGGCGAGTGTTACAGCAAGTAGCCATACACTTGCGTCAAGAAATTATCAGTTCAAGTTTACCCGATAGCTTCCAAGATAAAATCTACCAAGCTCTAATTGCATGGGAAAGTCCATACTTGATTTTTCGTCCAAGTATTGCAGTCCCATCATTGAAGCATAAAATGGGAAATATTTCCGGGCTGTATGAATCCGTATTTTGCTATAACGAAGAGAAAGAAATAGCCACTTCTTTAAAACGAATTTGGAGTCAATTATTTAGTGCAAGAAGTTTGCTTTATTGGCAGAAAATAGGAATTGACTTACGTGAGATAAATTTAGCCGTTTTGGTGCAACCAGTTAACAATGTTGTTGCGAGCGGTTTATTGAACGTTAATTCCTCTAGATGGGAAATTGAAGCAACTTGGGGATTGGGAGTAGCAATTGATTGGGGTGAAATACAGCCAGATGTTTATTATATAGAACCAAAAACTGGCACACTATTAGAACAGCATTTGGGTAATAAAATTTTGGCTTATGGTTGTGACGCAGCAATCGATCGAGCTTCTGGGCAACATGGGCAAACATCAGTACTTACTTTAGAAAAAACTTGTTTGCAAAAATATCTTTTAGAGTCAGCACAACAGCAACAACACGTATTATCGCCACAGTATTTGCAACAAATAACAGAGTTAGGGCATCAGCTTTCTCAAGGTAAAGACTGCTTGGTAAATTGGGCTTTTATCCAAGAAACAGATTCAATTAAGCTTTACCTGACAACAGTTAAAACGAATCATACTTTCTCTAATAATTCATCTATTAAAGGAATCGGTGCAGCAACAGGAAAAGTATCGGCAAATGCGATTGTAATTAAGAATCAACAGATAATAGAACAACTACCATTAGGGACAATTTTAGTAGCATCCTCTTTGACTCCTGATTGGTTGCCAGTGCTGCAACAAGTAGGCGGTATTATTACAGAACAAGGAAGTTTAACCAGTCATGCTGCAATTATTGCCAGAGAATTAGGGATTCCGGCAGTAGTCGGCGTTGATAACGCTACAAAACTTTTTCAAAATGGCGATCGCCTATTAATTGATGGTGATAATGGGGAAGTACATCGTCTTGCTTCTAATACAGGTGAAGAGCATATTGATAATGCGATCGTAGAAGAAAATTATCAAGGCGAGCCGGATGCTATGGATTCTAATTTCTCCACAGCATTAACTGCGAGTGCAACATGGGTTCCTCCTACCGCTTCTCATGCAACCGCAAATCTACCCATGACTACCACGCAACTGCTGGTGAATTTGAGTCAGCCTGCGGCGATCGATAAAGCGCTTTCGATGCCGGTGGATGGTGTGGGATTATTGCGATCGGAATTGATGGTATTAAGCATACTTAATCGGGAAAATCCTTATACATGGATTAGAGATGGAAGGCACGAACAATTACTGGATTTATGGACAAAAAGAATACTAGAATTCGTGCGTAATTTTTCTCCAAAACCAGTTTATTATCGTTCCTTAGATTGGCGAACCCACGAATTACCAAGCTTTAAGCATGATGGATTAGAAGCCGCCGAATCGCAAACAGCATTAGGTCAGCGCGGTACTTTTAGCTACATGGTGAATTCGGAAGTGTTTGAGATGGAACTCACAGCACTTAAAAAAGTACAGCAAGCAGGCTATCATAATATTCGTTTAATATTACCCTTCGTTCGCACCGTCGAAGAATTTGCTTTTTGTCGTCAAAAAGTTGAACAAGCAGGATTAACCGACATCAAAGATTTTGAACTATGGATTATGGCAGAAGTGCCAAGCGTACTATTTTTGCTGCCAGAATATGTAAAAGCAGGAGTGCAGGGAATTTCTATCGGTACTAATGACCTAACCCAACTATTATTAGGAGTGGATAGGGATCGAGCAATCTTAGCAAAAAGCTTTGACGAACGACATCCGGTAGTAATGGCTGCCATATCCCGACTAATTGAAATGGCGAAACAAGCGGGTATTCCTTGTTCTATATGCGGACAAGCACCAGCATTGTATCCCGAAATCATCAAAAAACTGGTGGAATGGGGAATTACTTCTATATCCGTTGAACCAGAAGCACTACAGCGGACATATCAGGCAATTTACCGTGCCGAACAAGGTTTACTTTTAGAAGCAGCGCGTCATCATTTGCGGTAATCTGCGAGCAGTGAACAGTGAACAGTGAACAGTGAACAGTTAGACAAAACAAGCCAAGCATTGATTTCTCTAGAATGTGGATAAATAGTTCAAAAAAGGTTCGTAGTTGCGCTTCAGATAAGAAGCTAGTACAGCGCCACTACGAACACATAAACAACAAAGGTGAACTTGATAACTGCTCACTGCTCACTGTCTTTAATATCTAAAAATCGCTGCCACAGTCTTATTAGAAGGTATCTTTTCTGGTTCAACTACGTATACCGAACCGCCATTAATTAACGTATGGGCTGCGGCTAAATCTAATAAATCTTCGTCGCCGGTTTCTTCTTGTTGATGCATATGTACTTTTTGCGAACCTTTATCGAACAAGCCCCATTTATGTTCGCCTTTAGCAACTAATAGCGTGTCTATTTTTTGATAATATGCCGCAGGAACTATTTCTTCAAGACTATTAGAAGCATTGCCGCTATTATTTCCTAATAGTTCATTGTACAAATCTACAACTTTTTTGTGCGAATTATTCCAATAACTTTCGACAATAGGTAAAGCTTGTGAATGCAATTCTTGGGGACTGAGAGTTTCTGGATTACCCGTAACAGCATCTTCCATTACATACTGATAGCTACTTGCCTCTTTGTACATGGGAATTAAAAAATCTACCCCTGCTAATATTAAAGGCACTTGTTCGTCATGATGCAAAATATTCTTTTCCAAGCCTTTTGCTAAAGCTTTGAAAAATCGCATAATATTAGTTTTGTGTTCGGCATCATCGGTACCTACACCTTGCCCGTGAAAAATCCCTGTTTGGGCATTTTGCGAACCGCCTCTTCCGGTGCTGTGCATTTGTAACTGCTTTTCTGAGTCATCATATTGCAGCGCTTCATCCAAACTTGTAGGAACATTTTCCAAAGCTGTTAAATCAATTTCTTGGCAGCGGTAACGAGTACCTACCAACATTCTTACTTTATTTTGACTTAAACCCAAAACGTAAAAACGTCCGTTGTTATTTAAGATTTGCAGCAACGGTTTAACGTGAAAGCCATCTGAAACTACTACTAATTCTTCAAACTCTAAAGGCACAATATAGTAATTGAATACATTCTTAGAGATAAAAATAGCTAATCCTTGCTCTCCAATTTCTCGCCAAAAATCTTGTCGATCGAGTTCGTCAGCTTTTTCTAATAACTGTGTTACTTGGGTTTCATCAACACCCGCTTCAATTAAACGAGTATGAGCTTCTTTAATTAAATTCTTAAATCGAATTGGGTTTTGTCTAACTTCAGCACCCGCTGCAACTACGGGCATATAAATAGAAACGCTATTATCTTTTGGCTGTTCTACTAAAGTTTTTATTTCCTCTCTGGATAATTTCATCCAAACTTCCTCTTATCAATGTGAAATAATTCAAATTCAGACCGCGAATATTACAAGCAACGATCTGAATAAATTTTTGCTATATCAAAACGCTATGAGCGCAACCGTTCAATATAAACTTATTTCACTGCAATAATGGTAATTTTTACTCTTTCCTGGGGGAGGTAATATATCTATCTAAAGTGTGAAAAAAGTTTATTCATCGAAGGTTTTTGGTGTAAAAGAGGCTGAGGAGGAGTTTGTTATATCGTTGTATCCTTGTCTGGTAAAGCCCAAAGTTATTCGTTTCATCAACCAGTGCAGTGCAGTAAGTACAACAAAGCTAATACCTATAATTACTAATGGCTGCTTGCCCAAAATTTCTTCTATACCTTGAGTAATTACGGCATCCGGTTGAGTGACAAAATCCCAACTGTTAAAACGTAAGAATCTTCCCCAGTAAACACCAATGGCAGATAAAGCGTGAGTAATCAATTCCATACCCAAAATCCATTGGCTTTTACCAATTCGGTGCAGGTAATAGCCCATGTTAATTAAAGAGATTACATAAGCTTCAAATCCAGCTAAAATCACTACCAGATAAACGGGAATTAGTACCAAGGTAATTATCCACACCGACTGAATTGTCCGAATATCGTCTATTAAATGGATTACATCAGTTAGCAAATAAGGTGCATTTGGCAGAAAAGCGTAGAAAACTGCAAATCCCAACCACCAAACCCAAGAACGACTGCGTTTTGGACGACGAAACAGCCAAATACTCAGAACTAAAGGTATAAAAGCTAGAAAAAGATTCCAAGTCATCCAACGTATATTTATTTGTAAGACTTGGATAACTCTGGCTATTAATTCAATTACTTCTGTTTTCATGCTGTTTCCTTATAAGACACGGGTGATGATTCTTAAAAATTACCGACTACCAATAAATAATTAATGACAAGCACATCCTGATGTAATTCTGAGAAAAACTTAGTAGAACAAATAATTTGTAATCTGCTTTACTCTCTGATGAAAGAGTAATCTTTGCTACTAGCTATAATATGTAATTCATCTTTCATTTATTGTATTCCAGAAACTAATTAGCATTAGTGATAGTTAACACAGGTTTTGTTCGTTAACTTATATCTTGTACCCGGAAGAAAAGTTAGGAGTTAGAAGTTAGGAGTTAGGAGTTAGGAGTTAGGAGTTAAGAATTAGGAGTTAGAAGTTAAGAGTTAAGAGTTAGAGGATGTTTTCCAAGTCATAAATAAAACCACAGACTTTCAGATCCCCCTAACCCCCCTTTATAAGGAGGGAAGGAGGGATAATCCGAGAATTGGTTATTCACAATCCCCCATGCCCCATACTCTATGCCCAATTTTTTATTCTTCGGTTTGACTGCAATACTGATTCATTTCCTTTGCTAAAGTATCAGATTCTTTAGCAGTATCTGAAACTAGCTTGAGGTGCGTTTCTATATCTTTTTTAGCTTTTCGGACTTGTTCTCTACCATCTGAGGAGACTTTGGCTGTTTTAGCTGAACCAAGGGCAACGGCTGCGGATTTTATATTTTTACTGAAAGTTTCAAAGTGTTTGACAGATTGGGTTTTGAAATCTTCGAGTTTTGGATCTTTGAAGTTTTGACCTTTTATTTTTTTGGTAACATCTTCCAAATCCTTGGCTAGTCCCAAGCTTAATGTTACTTGGGAGCCTTTGTTTTTTTCAATCAGAGAAGTTCCTTGATTAACAGCTTTAATAAGTCGCTGACACTGAGCTACCTTGCTTTCGTTACAACCAGTAATCAGCAAAGCCAAGCTCAAGTTTACGCAAGCAATTACGTTATATTTATTCCAATTAAACATTAATAGTCTACTTTGAGCAGTACCGAAATCATCGTATCCGATGATTCACTAATTTTGTTAACTGTTCCAGTAATTTGCTATATCGATTAAATTTCCATCTAAGTCGTGTAAGTCCAGATGGATTCCATTGCTCCTATAGCTCCCGTCTTCGTTACCGGATCTGGTATGGTATCTACGCTACGAAAAATGAATTGCTCCATTCTGAATTAATTCAAAACTTAAATTCACTAATTATAAAATTTAAATAGAGAATATTTAACCAAAACTATATTAGTAGGGGCATCTCAAAATGATGCCTCCATAGTTCTATTAACTGATTAAAAGTTAAATATTTTTAAACATTTAATTATTTATATTGATGAAGTTTCTCTACAATATAATCTTCAAGTTCTCGCTTATCTCTACTACTAGCATTCCGTTGATAGGTTCTTTTTGTTTCTTGAACAAATTTACGTTTAGCACTTTGAGAAGCACCAGCTTTCATTCCGGATTTTTGCATATCTTTTTGTAATTCTTCCCAGGTTTTCTCAGCCATTGCTTCTCCTACTTGCACTAATGCTTGTGGTAGTAGTCGCTGCGCTTCTTTACGAAAATCCTCATCTGTATCAAGAGAACTTAGATCGACAGTCTTAAGGTCAATTTCAATATTGTCAAATCTATTCATCCAATATTTTCTCCAATGGTTTTTTGCTGTGTGAGTAGACTGTTAAAGATTATCACCAACCTACTGGTAAACCCAAATTTTCTAAAGTCTCGCTATTTTCTAAAAGTGGGTGAATATCGCTATCTACGTGTATTCTACCTCCCGAAAGAACCAAAGCGCGATCGGTAACTTTACCTAACCAATGTAGGTCGTGGGAAGCAACTAATATTACCTTTACTTGTAAATTTAACAGTACTTGGGCTAAATTACGCCGCCATGAGGGGTCAAGCCCATTAGTTGGTTCATCCAAAATCAATATATCAGGGTTTAAAGCTAAAATTGCTGCTAAAGCTGCAAGTCTTCTTTGTCCCCCAGAAAGTTCGTGTGCGGAACGTTGGGCGTAAGCTTCTAAGCCAAAGTCCATTAATAATTTTCGCGCTGAATCTTTTGCTTCTGCTATTGGTACGCCGTAATTAAGAGGACCAAAAGCAACATCTTCTAATATTGTGGGCATAAATAATTGGTCGTTAGGATCTTGAAAAGCAAACCCAATATAGCGCCGTACTTCTGGTAAGGTTTTCGGTTCTAATGGAATATCGTTAATGATAATTTTGCCTTTTGATGGTTGTTTTAAACCAATCAAATTTTCTAACAAAGTGCTTTTACCAGAACCAGTTGGACCCATTAATGCAACTCTTTCTCCGGCATTTAATGTAAAAGAAATATCGTGCAAGACTTGCTCTCGATTAGAATAAGCATAGGCAATATTTTGAACTATAACTGCTGGATTTTGCATGGTTAATTGTGAGTTTTTAGATATAGGAAAAAATGGGGAATGGGGAATTGGGCATTGTTTTGACATATAAAAGACGTTGCTAACTCAGCCATTGACGGCAAATACAACGTCTGAAACAAATCAATTTTTGAGCAATAAATTAGCTATTTAAGAGGTAACAGATAAGAAGCGACAGTCAAAGTTAAAGCTAAAATACTCATCGCTATCAAAGCAAAACGCTCTTTCATTCTCAGTGGCGAATCAATGGGTAGCATTCCGTTGTAACCGCGAGCGATCATTGCAGCGTAAACTCGTTCGGCGCGATCGAGACTGCGGAGATACAAAGCCCCAATCATCGAAGCGTTGGCGTAACGAACCCATCCAGTTGTACCGTTCAAACCGCGAAGTTTTGCACTACGCTGCATTTGAGTTACCTCTCCGAGCAAAATTTCTAAATATTGTCCGGCTAAAAGTAAAGTTTCTTTGAAAGCCATCGGCAGAGGTAAACCTTTGAGAGCAATACCGAAACTGTGAGGCGGTAAAGTTAACAAAAAGCTATTCATTGTTAACAAACACACCAAAGAACGAACTAACAAAAAACTAGCTCGTTCCCAACCTAAAGGTAAGGCTAAAAATGATAAAAATATCAGTTCTAAACCTAATAAACCTGTTAGTTTGCGAACTGGTACGCGCAATGATACAGCCCAACAAACCGCAATTATTCCATAAGCAGCCAGCCAATACCAAGCATTTAATTTCAGAAAAGCTGCTCCAATGACAATTATTAAAGACAGCTGCAATCGTAAAGTCAGAGGAAGTTTAAGCATTCTTTGGTTTAACTACTTGTGCAATACCCCACGCAACGCCGAAGCAAACTATACTTCCAATAATTCCAGCAATACTTGTACCGATACCCTCGTTTTGATTTAATGTATAGTCTGCAAAAGGTGTTGGTACCGAAATCCTTACTTGTTCCGCTAAGTCAATAAAGCCACTGTCTTCAGCTACTTTTTCCAAACCATCTGGCCAAGCCGAAGCAAACAAAGATAGCAATCCAGCAATCAGAAAAATGCTTACCACCGGAACAACCCAACCGCGAATCTGCTCTTCATCATTCCCCGGTAACAAATCCGGTCTTGCCTTGATTAAATAAGTCAGCACACCTCCGGTAATTAAACCTTCACCGACACCAATCAAAATATGTACTCCTGCCATTGCCGGTAAAACTACCGCTAAATTTGCAGTACCCGAAATTGCTAATTCAATCGCTGCAAAAATCGCCGCAGCTACTACACTTACAGCCGCCGCAATGCCACCAGCTAAAGGTAATCGGCTTTTTGAACCTCCAAACACTCGATGCAAAGTTTGAGTTAAAAGCCAACCTACCCAAACTCCAATGAATGACATATTAAAAATATTTGCGCCCAAGGCAGTAATTCCACCATCGGCAAACAGTACTGCCTGAATAATTAATACGGTGGCAATACATAAGGCACCCGCCCAAGGGCTACCTAGCACTATTGCCGCTAAAGCTCCACCTAATAAATGACCGCTAGTTCCCCCTGCTACAGGAAAATTAATCATTTGTGCCGCAAAAATAAAAGCGGTGGTTAAGCCTAAAACCGGAGCGCGACGAACACCAAAGGCATCTTTTGAACGACCTAAAGCTATACCCAGCCCAGCCACACTCGCTATGGTAGTAGCCGCAGCTACAGGTACGGAAACAAACCCATCAGGAATATGCATAGTGGAGAGAAGTTTTATTTATTACTAAAAAAACGTAAAAAACTTACGTAGATTATTAAAATAAAACATAATTTTTGTGTCCAATACAATCCCCTACGGGGGCATTTTACGTAGCAATATCGTATGTTTTTATATCAATTTAATATCTGAAAATATACTTTGTTTGCAAATTGTAAATTAATTTTATTTTGTAAAATTATCTGATAAGTATTTATATTTTTGACCCTTGTAAAATATGTTCTATAGCTGAATTTTCTAAAATAAAAGGATTGCTAAATATGTAAGATCGCATACATTATTAATACAAGTAATTGATGATGTATTTTTAGATTTATGATTTTTATTTATACTATTTAGATAATGATTAAATTCACGGCTGCTTTCTATTTATATTTTTTACTTCTAAAAACAAAAAGACTCTCTACAAATGCTTAGGGATTACAAATAAAACTACTCCCTTCCCGGCTCTATGATTACTGGCGTTGAGTGAGGGGGAAGAGGGGGGAGAGGGGGAAGAGGGGGGAGAGGGGGGAGAGGGGGAAGAGGGGGAAGAGGGGGAAGAGGGGGAGAGGGGGAAGAGGGGGGAGAGGGGGAAGAGGGGGGAGAAATTTTATAGGTAATCGCCAGGAGTGAGACGGGAGTACATCTTCAAGAAGTATCTGCTATTAATTGACAATAGATCCTAATTAATCTATACTCAGTCTCGAATAATAATTGAAAATAGTTATCAACTAAAGAGTTTTAGCAATAGCAATAGTATGTCCAATCGCTTTGTTCCGAACAAAGATCAAATTTGGAGCCGTCGTCAATTTCTGAAGCTGGGATTGGTAGGGGCTGGTGCATCGAGTGCAGGATTACTTTGGCTTTCAGTTAATTCTCAAAGCAAATCGCGCAAAATACCGCCAATCGATACCGATATACCTTCCGATCGACCGAACCCGATGAGGGTATTGAGAGATTTTGACTACGGCACAATTAAAGAGGAAAACGGTCGTAAAGTCCGAGAATTTCGCATAACTGCGACAAATGAGACGATAGATTTAAATAGCGCCGTTTCTTTCAATGTTTGGACTTATAACGGGCAAGTACCCGGACCAACGTTGAGGGCTAAGGTTGGCGATCGCGTTCGGATTATCTTCCACAATCGAGGGGGACATTCGCACTCAATGCATTTTCACGGTACCCATCCGGCTTCATCAGATGGGGTTCGCCCGGTAACGAATGGCAAGGAAACGATTTACGAATTTACCGCAGAACCTTATGGAGTTCACCTTTACCACTGTCATATAGAACCAGTCACCCGTCATATTGCTAAAGGTTTGTACGGGATGTTTATCGTAGATCCACCATCACCTCGTCCCCTGGCAGATGAAATGGTGTTGATAATGGCTGGGTATGACACTAATGGCGATCGCAAGAACGAATTTTATGCTTTCAACGGCATACCTGAATATTATTTAGACCATCCCATCCGAATCTATCAAAATCAGTTGGTGCGGCTGTATGTACTGAATATGATTGAGTTTGATGAAGCGGTGACTTTTCACATCCATGCCAATTTCTTTAAGGTTTATCCCACTGGAATGACTTTAAAGCCCAGTTACGAAACCGATGTGATTACGATGGGAACTGCGGAAAGACATATTTTGGAATTTTCATACAAATATCCAGGTAAATATATGTTCCATCCCCATCAAGACATAACCGCAGAGCATGGCTGCATGGGTAATTTTGAAGTCATCGAGAGAAGCGATCGATCCTAAAAATATTGGTTATTTATTAATTTTTTTCAATTAAATATATCAAATTGTTGATAATAACTTGCATTAGATGCATAATGACCAAATGTTAAAAAACGTCAACCTGTCAAATAGAAACAATTGACATAAGTGAAAATACTTATAGGAGCCTTGAATGAAACCACTTCGCTACATATGTTTGGCTGCTGCGGCTTTTGCCGTAGTTACCCTGAGTTCTTGCCTTGGTGACAATACTCCCACGGCAGAAAACACACCGATAACTGCTCCAGTAGCTCAAACCCAAGCTAATCAAAGTGGTGAAGCAAAAGATGTGGGATATATGACCAAAATGTCATTAATGAAAGGACATCTTTTGGTTGCGAAAGAATTGTTAGATAAAAACGAGCCGAAACAGGCTGAACCTCATATCGGGCATCCGGTTGAGGAAATTTATAGCGATGTAGAAAGTCAACTTAAAGAAAAGAACGTCAAGGAATTTAAAAGCACTTTAGAGAATTTGCACGATTTGGTAAAAAGCAAGCCCAAAGATGCCAAAGTCGCAACTAGCTTTGCATCATCAATGGAAGCAGTGGATGGAGCGATCGCAGCAATAAGTGAAAACGAACGCAATCAACCCGAATTTGTGCTGGCTGTAGTCGATCGCGTGTTAGATACAGCCAAGGAAGAATATGAAGCGGCGATCGCTAATGGTAAAATCGTCGAAGATATTGAATATCAAGATTCTCGTGGCTTCGTACTTTACGCTCAAGATTTGTATGCAGGAATTTCCGAGCAAATGAAGACAGCGCATTCAGAAGAAGACAAAGCTATTACAAGCAGCATGAGCGAATTAGCAAAAGCTTGGCCTGCCGTCATTCCTCCATCCGCACCTGCAAAAACACCAGAAGAAGTAGCTAAATTAGTAGATGCGATCGAGGAAAATGCTCAGAAAGTCATAAAAACTTGAAGCGCCATCAAACAAAGAGAATAGTTAAAACAGATCGCATTGAGCAAGTACAAAGTTGAGAAGAGTTTAAAATCAGTTAAAGTTGAGTAAAAGTTAGGAATGAAAACAGAAGGATTTTAGTAAAAAAGCAGAAGTTACAATTAATACTTTTAACTTTTAATTTTCACTGTTTTTTTCCTAACAATTAACTCAATAAATCGCTACGAATAAAACTCTTCACATATAGACTGATGCAAGAACTCGACAACAAAAAGACAATTGACCTCTTAAATGCCATCATGGAATTTGAACTAGCAGGAGTAGTGCGCTACACGCATTATTCCTTGATGGTGACTGGTCCCTATCGCATTCCAATTGTGGATTTTTTCAAAGCGCAAGCCACCGAATCACTACTTCATGCTCAACAAGTAGGAGAAATTGTTACAGGAATAGATGGTGGGCATCCCAGCCTAAAAATTGCTCCGATGGAAGAAACCTACAAGCATAAAGTTAAGGATATCTTAGAAGAAAGCTTGTCACACGAACAAAAGGCTTTGGATCTGTATAAACAGCTTTTACATACAGTTGAAGATGCTAGCATTTATTTAGAAGAATTTGCTCGTAATATGATTGGACAAGAAGAGATGCACAATCTCGAATTGAAAAAAATGTTACGCGATTTTAGCTAACTGAAGGGGAGTAGGGAGTAGGGAGTAGGGCAGAAATAAACTCCTAACTCCTAACTCCTAACTCCTAACTGATAATTGATAATTGATAATTGAAAAAATGGACTTTAGTGCAGCCCTACCTACCTTTTTAGTAACTCTCCGAGAGGGAGTTGAAGCGGCTCTTGTCGTTGGAATAGTATTGGCAATGCTTGGGAAAGCGAAACAATCCCGACTTAATCCTTGGGTATATGCTGGTGTAGGTGTTGGGATTGTAGTAAGTGGGCTGATTGGATTATTATTTGCTTCGATAATTCAAGCAGCAGGGGTAATCAATCCTCAATATGCTCCTATAGTTAAACCCTTGATGGAAGCAGTATTCAGCGTTATAGCTATAGTAATGCTTAGCTGGATGCTTCTGTGGATGACAAAGCAAGCTAAGTTTATGAAAGCTGAAGTTGAAGGAGCGGTGCGGGATGCCTTGACAGATTCTAAAGCAGGTTGGGGGGTTTTTACTTTAGTTTTAATTGCTGTCGTGCGCGAGGGTTTTGAAACTGTTTTATTTCTCGCTGCTAATTTTCAAGAAGGTTTAGTTCCTACTATTGGCGCAGTGGCTGGAATCGCAACTGCAATGTTAATTGGTGCGCTGATATTTAAATGGGGAGTAAAAATCAATATTCGTCAGTTTTTCCAGGTAATGGGTATTTTTCTGGTGTTGATTGTTGCGGGATTAGTCGTTGGGGGGCTACGCAAATTTGACCAGGCTTTTGCTGCTTTAGCCCTTACAGATAGTGCTTGGGATCTTTGTTTTTATAATCAAAGTTTTGCTAAAATTCACTCTTGTATATTAGGTCCGATGGTGTGGAACGCATCAAATGTATTGCCCGATAAAAAGTTTCCCGGAGTAATTCTTAAAGTGTTATTTGGCTACAGGGAACATTTGTATTTAGTTCAAGCTGTTGCCTACGTATCGTTTTTATTATCTGTTGGAGGTTTGTATTTACGCAGTATTACAGGTACTTCTCCTCAGAATAAAAAGAAAATTCCAGTTAGTTGAAAATAGGTTTTAATTATTTAGAGAAAGAATTATAAATTTGAAAAACCACAACTTGAGAGTAGCAGTGCGAAGACGTAGCAGTGCGAAGACGTAACGGTGCGAAGACGTAACGGTGCGAAGACGTAACGGTGCGAAGACGTAACGGTGCGAAGACGTAACGGTGCGAAGACGTAACGGTGCGAAGACGTAACGGTGCGAAGACGTAACGGTGCGAAGACGTAACGGTGCGAAGACGTAGCAGTGCTACGTCTCTACATTATATAATTCAAATGGTGGCGATATAATTAAGAATAGTAATACTTTTTCTTAACCTTTTATTGAGAGAATTTTAAGAAATTTATATCCGACTTAACTAGTAAAAATATTACTTTCTTTATATTTTGAAACAAGTATACTTATAAAAAGTCAATCAATAAATCAGAATCAGAATAAGTTGATGACTTAATTCAATTTAGATGACGGCAAAGATTCCTATTGATGGCATTACTTATTTGATAGATACTGTTAGCCGTTGCAGTACAAAATATTAGCAAATTCTAATTCTATATTTCTATATAGTACTAGAAATTATTTTTTGAAGTAACAAAGCCGTTCAAAGTTAGAGAATTTTGTGCAGATGTTCTTGATTTAGAACTGTTGCAATTTTTGGCTGCTTGCGTTTGTCTAGATATCTTACCGAAAAACTAAGACTTGTAATAACTGAAATGATCCAATTTAACCGAGATAAAGCCATTAATTTCCTGCAACAAATTTTAGAGTTTGAATTAGCAGGAGTTGTTCGCTACACAACTTACTCTTTGATAGTAAACGGTAGTAATAGAAACGAAATTGTTCATTTTCTTAAAGAGCAAGCCGAAGAATCACTATTTCATTCTCAAAAAGTAGGAGAAGTTTTAGTAAGTATTGATGGAAATCCTCAAGCGCGTATTGCACCGATCGCAGAGCTAGAAAACTATTCTGTAAAAGATATATTACGTGCAAGTTTAGCACATGAAAAGCAGGCTTTAGGTCTTTATAAAAATCTGCTAGATGCGCTCAAAGGTAGCAACAGCGATATAGAAAAGTTTATTAGCAATATGATTGAAGAAGAAGGAACGCATACCCAAGAATTGGCAGAAATGATTGTGAAGGAAGAGAGTTAGGAGTTAGGAGTTAGGAGTTAGGAGTTAGGAGTTAGAAGTTAGAAGTTAAAAGTTATTAATAATAAATTTGTCCCCCGAACCCCATCTCCCCCTGAGCCGCACCCTTGCGGGTGAACGGGTTGCGCCACTTGCTACAAGTCGGGGAACCCGCGAGGGCGCAGTGGCTTACCATCTCCCCCGAACCCCCGAACCCCCTCTCCCCATCCCCCCATCTCTCTCTCCCTGCTTTCCATCTTTAAATTATGTTCCTCTGCATTAGATAATGTAGGGGAGCATAATTTGTATCTATGTTTTATATAACAGTCAATGAATGAAACTCACCGAAAAAAAAATTCAGTGCGCCGTTTAGTTAACCCTGATGGAAGGTTCAATGTAGCTCGTAAAGGGGTATCTAAGTTTGATTGGGGCGATTTATATCATGCATTACTAACTCTTTCTTGGATAAAGTTATTTGCGGTGGTAGGTGCGGGTTATATAATTACTAATGTTTTGTTTGCTTTTCTCTATCTCGCAGCAGGTGATGGTGTAGAAAAAATGCGCTCCGGAAGTTTCTCTGATGCATTTTTTTTTAGCGTTCAAACTATGGCTACCATCGGCTATGGTGCGATGTATCCGAAAACGCTTTTTGCCAATATTTTAGTTGCGATCGAAGCTTTGTTGGGACTTTTAGGAGTATCAATGGGAAGTGGATTAGTATTTGCTCGCTTTTCTCTTCCTAAAGCGCGAGTTATGTTTAGTCGTATAGCAGTGGTTACTGCTCATAATGGCGTACCAACTTTGATGTTTCGAGTTGCTAACGAACGTCAAAGCTGGATTTTGGAAGCGATCGTTAATGTCAATTTAGTAATTAACGAAATTACTCAAGAAGGACAAGCGATGCGTAGGTTTTATAAGTTACCATTATTTCGCGATCGCTCATCACTTTTCGCTTTAACTTGGACGGTTATGCATCCCGTTAATGAAAGCAGCCCTCTTTACGGCGTAACTTTAGAGGAAATGCTGGAAAAAGAGATGGAAATTTTAATAACTTTAACTGGAATCGACCAAACCGTTTCTGAAAATATCCACGCTCATCACTCATATATTCCTACAGAAATTCTCTGGAATCATCGGTTTGCGGATATTTTATCTAAAACGCGGGATGGTAGACGTAGTGTTGACTATAATCGCTTTCACGATGCTGTAGCGCTGGAGTGATGGGAGGATGGGGGGATGGGGAGAGGGGGACAAGGGGACAAGGGGAGATGGGGAGATGGGGGGATGGGGGGAAATTTTATAGATTTAGGACTTAGGTAACTGGCATAATTTTCTTGTAGGGGAGGCAAAAAGCGGTGTAGATTTTCTTCCCGCGTTATTGCCGTTGTGTGACGCCGCCTCATTAATTTGAACGTAGTTATAAGACTTGTAGCGTCACGCACCATCAACCATTTGTGACAATAATGACGCTACCGCGTCACGCTCAGAAGACCGTAAGTCCTGGATTATTTTAATAGTAAAAATAATAGTAAGAAATTAAAAAATGTTAGTTTTACTAATCTTAAGAAATAGGAAAATTTGTCTACTTACATCTAAAGTCTTAATACTAAGCACTATATCTCCTTTTCATGACAGATGTAACTTATTTATCTAGCCGATATATTCACAGGTAATGAAGTAAATTTGAAAATTAAGGAGAAATAATATGGGCTGGTTAAAAAGACTTTTCGGAATGGACAAACCTAAAGATGCAAAGGTAAATCCTACACCCCAAGCACAGCAATCTACGCAGCAAGCACAACCAACACAACAAGCTTCTAATACTGCTCAATCAATTGCCCCCGAACGTGTGGGATTGAATGGTGAATACGACCAAAGCGGTTTAGCAAAACGAGTTGCATTGGCTTTCGATCAAGATGACCAATTAGATGATATTGAAGGGCTTTGGGTTGCTCAAACTAGCTCCACAGTAGTTTTAAAAGGTAGCGTTCCCAGCCAAGATATTTTAAACAAAATGGTTTCTGTGGCGCAAGGAGTGAATGGTGCGACTAATGTCGATACAAATCAAGTTTCTGTAGGTTAATTGAGTAAACTAATTTTAGCTAGCTAGTAGGTTGGGTTAGACACGAAAACTAAATTTAAGTAGGTACAAAAAATATTTATTAATCGTGTCGTAACCCAACATTATTGTAGAAAAACAATTATTTATTGCGATAACAATTTAATTTACCGCTGCTGTTTGGTTAGTAATTATTTCTTCTTGAGTATTATCTGGTAAAGGTTTCCGCACTGATAAATAAGCTAAAGGACCAAATAAAGGTATCAGCGTTACCAACCAATATAAAATAGGATTTTTCATTCCTCGCTTTGCCATATCATCACCTAAAAGTGCGGGAAAAAGCAGACAAAGCAAACAAAAATCTAAACTCATAACATGGATAAAGCGATCGCTTTGCCATTGTTTGACAAAATCGCTCCATTCTCCTTGCAAGCCGTAAGATACTAAAATTATTGCTCCGATACTTAATGCAATACCAGTTATACGAGAGTCTAGTAATTTAAGAAAAGCATTCTTTTTACCGACAAAATTGGGATTTGGTTCCCGCAAAGCTAAATAAGGTAATAAAGCAAAAGCACCTACACCGAAAGAAAAACTTGCAAACAACCAAGCCGGTATTTTTTGCCCTTTACCATCAATAAACACCATACAACTGTAGATTAAAGGAAATACCCCCATCAAGTTGAATAGCGAAATAATCAAAGGATTAATTCCTTCCCATTGTCCAGTTGAAAGATTTTTAATTAACTCAAAAGTATCGGGTTGATTTGGAGGAGCAAAAACAAAAGCATATACAGAAAATCCAACCCAAATAGACCAAAATATAATTTTTCTCATTATCAACCGTATTTATATTACCAAGTTGATAATAGCTAACTGATGGGAGGATGGGGGAGAGGGGGAAGAGGGGGGAGATGGGGGAGAGGGGGGAGATGGGGAGATGGGGAGACAAGGGGACAAGGGGAAAAAGTTAGGAGTTGTTTAATTTTATAACCTTTAACCTTTAACCTTTAACCTTTAACTACTCATTGCGTCGGAGAGATATTCGGCGGCGGCGGAAACAAGCGCGATCGCATTTTCGTAATTAAGCCTTGTGGGTCCTAAAACTCCTACGCTTCCTACTGGTATCGAACCTCGATGATACATGGATGAAATTAAGGTGCAACTACGGATGGGTTCTAGGGTGTTTTCCGAACCAATGCGGACTGTGACTTGTGGCTTCTCTAGTTGTTCTAATTCTGTTTCGTCAAATATCAACCGCCATAATTGTTCTTGTTCTTCTTCAAGTAAGTGAATTATGGTTTGTACTTGCTGTATTTGCGAAAATTCTGGCTGGCGCAAAACTTCTGACACGCCACGCACCATAATTTGTGTAGTTGTTGGGGAAAAGGTGCGACGATTCAATTCTGCAAGAGATGTTTTCAAATATTCACCATAGCGCTGAAATTCTCGATCTAATTGACTCCAGTCAAGTGCGGCTAATTCCATTAAACTTTTACCGCGCAATTGACTGTTCAAAAAGTTAGAAACAATCTGCAATTCCCTGTCTACTACTTCTGTCTCAGGTTTGTTTCCTTCCGAGGGAGAGGGTAAGTCCATCAATGTTGAATGAGTTTCATAACCATCAGTTACCACAATCAACATAATCTGTCCTGTCTCAATTTGCACTAATTGCAAATGTCGCAATACTGATGAATTCTGTTGCGGCATTGTAATTAAACTCACACAACCACTCAAGGTTGCTAAGATTTGTGTAGCTCCTTGCAATAGTGCTTCCAAACTCCAATCTTCCCACTTTAAGCTTCCTTGTAATGCTGCTTCTACCTCTCTTTCCAAACTTTCATTGTGGGTGATTAACCGATCTACATAAATTCGATAGCCGGAATCTGATGGTATTCTTCCTGCTGAGGTATGGGGTTGATAAAGTAGTCCAGATTTTTCCAAGACTCCCATAACGTTGCGAATCGTTGCTGAACTTACACCTAAATCGAACTCTTTCCCCAAGGCTTTAGAACCCACAGGCTCTGCTGTGGCTATATAGTGACGTACCGTTGCCCAAAGTATATGTTGTTGTCGATTCGTTAACTGAACTTGCATAGGAAATGGCTTTTGAAACACAGTTTCGATCGGGTTTAAAAAAAACTAAATTTTAAAAATGCTACTATTCGATATTTAATAATGATTAAGCAAACTGGAAGTTTTCCGTTGTTGTGTATTGCAATACCTTTACACTTACAGGTAGCTTTGTCCTGAGTAAGAGTACTATTTATTACCGACGCATCTGTTATTTAAATACATTACAAAACTCAACCTTTCAGTATTTTCTCAGTTTTATTTTTGGAATGGGGTATGTATAGCTACGAATCATTTGTTAGTTACTAAATAATATTCCCATATTAGGTATTAACCTTTAACCTTTAACCTTTAAGCTTTAATACTGAGGAACTGAATGGTCAACTAACATTGAATATGCATCAATGCCTCCTGTAATGTTTTTTACGTTCGTAAAACCTTGAGATGTTAGCCATTGACACATTTGAGCGGAACGAACACCGTGATGGCACAGAACTAAAGTTTCCGTATCAGCGTCTAAACGAGTTTGAATATCGTTTGCCCACTCAGCAAATTCACTCAAAGGTAGATTTACAAAACCCTCAATGCTTGCAGTTTTAACTTCCTGTGGTTCCCGCACGTCTACAAGTTGAATAGAAGATTTGTCTTCAGACAGACGTTTTCCAAGTTCTTCTACAGTGATTTGATTCATCAAGATTGTTCCCCGTCATCAGGCATTTCTAAAAAAAATCTATATATTTATTATGTTGACAGAAAATTCCCTACTTAGCATCAGCACTACTTAAAGGCTTTGGGAATAATCAAGATAAATTTACTACAACTTGACACTTTGACATAAATACGGTATAAATCACCCTTCTTACAATTTAGCGGATTTTTTAATCAAGGAATGTTGCCCATGCATCTTAATCGATTCGCTAATTTTGCTTATTTAGATCGAAACCGCTTCTATTTTTTCCGCAACACGGTTTAATGTTTATTGAAGTCAAAAACGCCGCAACGGGGTTTATGTGAAAAAATTTATCGGTAAAAAATTATTATTTCGTTTCGTAGCAGCAAGTATTATGGTGCTGCTGCTAACTGGTATCGCTGGTTGTGGGGATGGGTACTATAATCGAAATCCTCTGAATTTAGTCAGCGACACTGGTAAACAAACTGATGCTGCTGTATTCGTTTCCAAACAAGCACCAGTTATGGTATCAATGCTTGTAGATCCAAATCGCTTCGAGGCTTTGGATGGTGGAGTGAAGCTATCCAAGCTGAAAACAAGTTTATTGGAAAATACCGGACTTGATTACAAAAAAGATGTTCAACCTTGGTTGGGTAATCAAATTACTTTAGCCGTAGCCACTGACGATATCGATCGCGATGCTGTAAACGGCAAGCAACCCGGTTATCTGATGGTACTTGGTACAACAGATGCGATCGCCAGCCGCGAGTTTATTGAGCTTCTGTTTTCTAAGCGGGTTTTGGCTGGAACTTCCTTGGTTGTGGAACAATATAATGGTGTGAAACTAATTTCCGATATTCCGCAAACGGAAGAAATTAAAAAACCTTTGGCTGCAACGGTTGTAGGCGATTTTGTCTTGTTTGCCAACGATGCCAAAATCTTACGAGAAGCAGTAAACAACGTTCAAGCACCGGGCTTAAATTTGACTAGCTTGGACAAGTATCAGCAAGCGATCGAGCAATTAGATAGCAAAACTCAAGCTGTAACGTTTCTCAATCTTCCTGCTGTTGCAAAATGGCAAGGTTTAAATTTATCGTCACCGCTACGTTATGATACTCAAGTGATTTCTTTAAGTCCTAAATCCCCAGGTTTGCTCGCAGAAACTAATTTATTTTCAAGTTACCCGATACCAGTAACAGAACAATTATCTGAAAAAGTAAAAGCACTTTCCTATATTCCCGCCGATTCCGGTTTGGTAATTTCGGGAAAAGATTTGAGCAATTTAGATAACAGCAATTTAGCTTTACTCTGGCAACAAACAACAACAGCAATATCTGGTGAATCGGGAGAAGACATAGCTTCTCAAATTACAAAACCTTTAGCGAATCTGCAAAAACGTTGGGATATAAACTTCAAACAAGATATTTTCAATTGGGTAAAAGGAGAATACGCGATCGCATTGCTACCCAACACCGAAGATAAAACTTCTGAATGGGTTTTTGTCGCCGAGAAATCTTCAGCAACACCATCAAATATTTCGCATTTGGACGAAATTGCCTCTCGAAACGGACTTACAGTTAGTCCAATTACTTTAAACGAACAAAAAATTTCTACTTGGACACAATTAACAACTACAGGTAGCAAAGCATCCGATTTTAGCATTCAAGCAAAAGTATTAGGAGCGCACACAAGTAAAGATAATTACGAAATTTTTACGAATTCTATCGAAACAATGGATGAGGCTATTAACAATAAAGAAAACTTCTTCAACGATAATCGTAATTTTAACAATAGTATTGCAGCCATTCCCCAACCCAATCAAGGTTATGTATATATAGATTGGGAAAAAAGCCAAGATTTTATAGAAAGACAATTACCTATAATCAAGCTTGTAGAAATTATTGGCAAACCTTTTTTCGACAAACTGCGATCGTTTACCATTAGCAGTTATGACAGCAATAGCGATCTACTTAAAGCAGGTGTAATATTTCTATTAAATGAGTAGAAATTAAATAAAGTGAGGAGTTAGGAGTTAGGAGTTAGGAGTTGGGAGTTGGGAGTTAGGAGTTAAGAGTTAGGAGTTAAGAGTTAAGAGTTTATTTCTCCCTATATCCAATGCCCAATGCCCAACTATCTACAAAATTTATAATTTTTAAGATAATTTTAATCTAGCTTTAAGCTTTTGTATTATTATTAACATTAAACTAATCCTAAGCTGCAAATTTCAGCTTTATATCAAAAGTTAGAAGTTCTAAAAAACAAATTCATACTTTAGACCTTTGAATTATTATTTACAATTTGGTCTAATAGTGTACAGATACCAAGCTGTCACAAACTTTTGATTTACGAAATTTGTTTTAGTTAGCGTGTATATAAAATAACTCATTAAAATATTTCGGGAAGTGTATGTATGAAATTGTATCGCTCCCAATTCCTATTAAGTTTAGGCTTAATTTTAAGCACGTTTACTGCTATTACTCCTAATCCAGTAACAGCAAATACATCTTTTTTTGGAAAAATTAGTTTATCGCCAAGTTCCGAATCTGTAAAAAAAACAGTAACAGGTTACACGGGTGGTTCTTATTCTTTATCCTCCGTCAGTAAACGCGATCGGCAAAGAAATTTGTGCATTGGTTTTGCAGATACCAAACCAGACCATATTTTAGTTTTAGAAAAAGACTTTCCAAAATTAAATATAAAAGTTGATAGTGATGGCTATGATACTACTTTATTAATAGTTGGACCAGATAATAAAACAGTCCGCTGTGGTGATGATACTGGTAAAAGTAAAGACGCTAGCATCAATGACAACGACTGGAAAGCAGGTACCTATAAAGTCTGGGTAGGCAGTTTTAAAGCAGGCGTAAGACGCAATTACAAACTTTCTTTGAATGAATAGTTCCAAATTTCCGGACAAATGAAGTATAATCTTCTTGGGAATTAGGAATTAGGAATTAGGAATATTGAGTTAGGACCAGCGGAGTTAGGAATGAATAAAGAATTTATTTTTCCCCTTGTCCCCCCATCTCCCCATCTCCCCATCTCCCCAAAGGTTACTGAGCAGTTCGACGTAGCTCACTGTAAGACTTGTCGAAGTACTCCCCATCTCCCCATCTCCCCATCTCCCTTATCCCAAAAGTCCCCATAGAACGGTAAAATGAAATTTTGCTATTGTAAATGCTTTCCGAGGGTGCGAACTCGTGTTATCAACATTTATTTCTGACTTTCGTATTATATTTGAACGCGATCCGGCGGCTCGTAACTGGTTAGAAGTATTATTCTGCTACCCCGGTTTGCAAGCGTTGCTAATGCATAGAATAGCTCGCTGGATGTATAACGTCGGCATACCTTTTCTTCCTCGGCTAACTTCCCATTTGGCACGCTTTTTTACTGGAATTGAAATTCACCCAGGAGCCACCATTGGTAAGGGTGTATTTATCGATCATGGTATGGGCGTAGTTATTGGTGAAACGGCAATTATTGGAGATAATGCGCTGATTTACCAAGGTGTTACTTTGGGTGGTACAGGAAAAGAAACTGGTAAACGTCACCCAACTTTAGGAGAATGCGTAGTTGTTGGTGCGGGTGCGAAAGTGCTGGGAAATCTTCAAATCGGTGACAACGTGCGTATCGGCGCGGGTTCGGTTGTATTGCGAGATGTGCCTTCAGATTGCACCGTAGTAGGCGTTCCTGGTAGAATTGTCTATCGTTCGGGTGTAAAAGTTGACCCCTTAGAACACGGACGTTTGCCAGATGCAGAAGCTCAAGCAATACGCGCATTAGTAGATAGAATCGAGCAGTTAGAAGAACAAATTGAGCATCTACAAGAAAAGCAGCAAAGCGTTTCAGAGACTGTTGCAAATGTAGCTTTTAGAGAAAATCATGTTGTCGATCGCGTTTTAAGTGAAGCACATTTGAGAGAACATCATACCCAATGTCGTTTGCAAGATAAAGCGATCGACGAATTTTTAGATGGCTCCGGGATTTGACAGTTAGCAGTTAGCAGTAACCAGTAACCAGTAACCAGTAACCAGTAACCAGTAACTAGTACTCCGCCACATTAATTTTAAGGGGTTTACGTAGTGCGAGCATTTTGCTCGCTAGTTGATACGAGCAAGCAAGATGCTGTCCTAAGAGGACACGCTACGCGAACGCACTACGAATGTGTTACCCCTCATAACTTATGTGGTTGACTACTACTAGTAACCAGTCAGAAATTAATTATTTCTCCTTGTTTCCCCCGCTCGCCGCACGCTCCGCGTGTTCAGCGCGGCACGACTCGTTAGAGTAACGGGTTGCGCCACTTCTCTCAACGGTCTCCTCCGCACGTTTTGGGCTTACCATCTCCCCATCCCCCCATCTCCCCATCCCCCCATCTCCCCATCTCCCCCCTCTCTCTTCCAACTGTGATATCTTACAAATATGTCCTTTACGTCCCACATGAAGATGGGTAGGGGGAAATGAATGATTGGAAATATTTCTTTAGCCACGAACTAAATAATCCCGAACAATTTAATTACCGCATTTTTGCGCCCGATTATAAAGCTGAAATTCTGTATTGGTTTAGTCGAGATGATATTCCTAAACAGCAGAAAGAAGACTTTATTCGGGTGCTTGTTAATTTTGATGACGATTGCGGTGGTTTTTATCGATATCGTGCTTATTTCTTAGCCGCAGAAGCTTTAAATTATTTTCCTGAATGTAGTAGTGGCGATCAAATTGTTAAACAGTTACTTGATTGGAGCTATCTATATTTTGGCTGGCAACTTTTTCCTCAACCGTTGGTAGAAGCTGCAAGAAATACTTTGGAAGTCACGGATAAAACAAGAGTTATCAAGGCTTTTGAATTGTTGCTGCGTAATACTCCGAGTCGGCTAACCTTGGAATCTGCTGCGGTGAAGTTGGGGGAATTGGATGCAGGGAATGAGATGGCGATCGCTGCTTTGATTTTACTGCTGGATGTGACAACGGATAATTATAAACGCTCAAGTATTTGTCAGAGTATTGCAAAAATTGGTGCTGGGAATCAAACAGCGATAACCACCGTTATTAAATTGATGGAAACGACGGAGGATAAAAACCTTTGTTGTCAAACAATTAAGACTTTGGGGAAAATTGGCTGTGGAAATCAAATCGCAATCCTAGCGCTAGAGAAATTTTTGCAGGTAAATCGAGGTGACAGAATTTGTCTTGATGCTGCAAAAGCTTTGCTGTTGATAGATGCGGGTAATGAAGTAGCGAAGAATGCTTTGGAAAATATTCTTGAAAGTACTCAGGAAATGTATCTTTTGATTAAAGCTGTTGAATTCCTACAAGAAATAGACTCTCGAAATCAAGCAGCGATTGAAGTTTTATCGGAAAGATTGAAAACTTGTGAGGATAATTGTGTTCGTGCTGAAATTGCTGCTAGTTTGGGAAAATTTGACAAAAATCAAGCTGGAGTTAAGAAGACTTTAATAGAGATTTTAGAGAGTTATGAAAATAATTTTATATTTGGATTAGAATATTTGGGAATTCTTAGTGACAATGAGCTATACTTTTATGCTCGAATAATCATATCTTTAGTACAACTATATCCAGGCGATAAGGAAGTCATTGTCAGCTTAATTTCCTTTATCGAAAAAAGCTCAAATATAAACGATGGTTCTTCATTAGAAATAGCTGGTTTTAAAGCTTCACCCTTAGCAATTTATGCTATTAGCAAGATGCTTCTCGATCCAAATATAGATTTAGTAATCTACCAAGAAAGTATAGCTGCTTTCGTAAAAATTTTACAGTCACAAAAAGGCAAAATATTTGATGTTGATTTGGCTGAAGCTATTTTGCGATTAGAGCCAGATAATGAACTAGCGATTTCGATTCTTGTAGAATTTATGCAGCGTAATCAATGTGAAAACGTTGCGGCTATTTTATTACAATTTGAAAGCCATTATCAAAAGGCAATAAATACTCTGATTGAATTAGATTCCTTAAAAAAATTAAGTACTCTATTTCAATACGAGCGTTTATTGCCTGAAATATACTTGGATAAAATAGCGAAAGAAGATAAAACAGCAAGATTTTTAATTAATGAATCAATTAGTCTAGAATTTAAAAGCTTATTAAATGCAATCGAAAAGGATAAAAACTATTTATTCGATGACTTTAAGCCCGATCAAGATGATGAATTTGATCAAGATTTATTTTGGTACATAATGCAAAATGTTAATTCAATCAATAAATATGCTTGCTTTCCAAAAATTATTACAGCTTTAAAAGCATATCTGAACAAAAAGTTTTATAAAAATAGTTCATATCGTTACGATGAAGTTTATCAATTTATGTGGGATTGTGCGGGAAAGATGAGTTATCAAGATTTTTACAAGGCTTGGCATAGTTAGTTAAATTTAACATCTTGCATCATTCTAAAATAGGATTCACAACCGCCTCGGAATCAATTCCAAGGCTAATATACGAAGTCTACTAAAGTAGACTAAAAGTCTTGCCAGTCATCTTTAGATGACTTTTGCTATTAGACGGGGAATTAGATTCCCCGGCGGTTTTGAGAATATATTAATGGTAATCAATTAACCTTTCCTGTACCAAAATATTGCATCCCAACCGCGAAATATGGAGAAGTAGCAGTGCTACGTCTCTACAACCTGACTGGTAAATAACAAAATAGCCCACCTTACTGTGGGTTTTGTTCCGATAGTGAGGGTGATTAAATCAAATGTTCATCATGGATTAACTTCACTCACATCCCAAACCCCTGTTTCATCCCTTACATAAATATTCCGATTTTGCAGTCCCCTCAATCGTAAATAATCGACTTTTACAGGTTCAAATAACAGCAAACAAAAGTGATCTAAAGGCTTAACTTGATCTGGCTGCGGTGGTGAAAATGCTTCAGGGTTAGTGGGTTCTCCCGGATGCGCCCAGCCAAATTGGATACGCGCATTGTCTGAAAGCTCTTGCCATGTTAATTCCCTGACTTTTAATAATTCCGATTCTTTACGATCGCCATCAATTATTATGATGTTTCCAGCAATGCGGAATTGTTCGCGGCTATTGGTGAAGTACCAGCAAATTTCTGCCCATGAATTATGATGAATTTCTGTAATTTTTTCGCTGCGAATATCGGTAATAATTTTTAAATTATTAGTATCTTCTATAAAACCGCGAAAAACCACGGTACGATTGGCAGGAGTTCCATCACTGCGGACAGTTGCTAGTTGAAAGTAGCGCGAATGCGGTTCACTGCGATTCTTTTTGAGAGCGTTTGCTAGGTGCGATCGCCAAGGAGCAATAGACATCTTACAATTTTGGATTTTAGATTTTAGATTTTGGATTGCGATTGATGATAACAACTAAAAATTAAATTCTTAATATATTGACTTTTATTAACCGTTTAGAAATCAAAAATAGCTGATAACTCCTAATTCTTAACTCCTAACTCTTAATTCCTCACTCTTAACAGCTCGCTGATTTTTGTGGAAAAATTTTCAAAATTATGCAGTCTTTTATTGTAATGCTACTTGACGTATAGTCTTAATCTGAGAGAAAAAAAGACACGATAAAAATATGGTTCGAGAGCTTGAACGGAAACACGTTGGTGCAGACTTTCCACAAACAGCCCCTGCTGCAAATCCTGTATTTTTCAGGACTTACAGCCGTCGTCAACAATCCGAAAGTACGAGAGAATCCTGGAGGGAGGTTTGCGATCGCACTCTAAAAGGTTTGGTTGAGTTGGGTAAGCTAACTCAAGATGAAGCTTTACTTTTAGAAGCGATGCAGCGCAATTTGAAGGCTTTACCTAGTGGCAGATGGTTATGGGTGGGCGGCACAAATTGGCTGACTCAACCGAAGAATTTTTCGGGTGCTTATAACTGTACTTCTACAAACGTCATTGACTGGAAAGCCTTCGGGTTAATGATGGATTTGGCGATGATGGGCTGCGGTACGGGAGCAATTTTAGAACCCAAATATATTAATCAGTTACCTAATATCCGCAATCGTTTGAAGGTGACGGTACAAGGTGATATTGGTAAAACTATAGCTAACGAGCGCCGTGAATTTACTGAAACTAAGATTGAGGGCAATAGTGCCACTATTTATGTGGGAGATAGCCGTCAAGGTTGGGTAGAGTCCTATAAAAGTCTTTTAGAATTATCTACCGACGAACGTTTTAGTCAAGAAGTTGAAGTAACTGTTGATATCAGTGATATTCGCAAAGCTGGCGAACCGTTGCAAGGCTTTGGTGGTATGGCGAATCCGGTGAAGTTGCCAGAACTTTATCATCGCTGTGCTGCGATTCTTAATAAAGCTGTTGGCAGAAAATTAACTTCGGTTGAATGCTGTTTGTTGATTGATGAAGCGGCTGTCTGTGTGGTTGCCGGGAACATTCGCAGATGTTTACCAGAAGATGCTTTGGTTCATACATCTAAAGGTTTAGTACCAATTCGCGATGTTAAAGTTGGGGATTTGGTACAAACCCCTTTAGGATTCCGTAAAGTAGTTGATAAATTTGACCAAGGTTTTCAAGATGTTTATGAAGTAGAAACAAATGCTACTTTACCCAGAGCAACTTTAAACCACAGACAAGCAGTTCTTGCTGACCCTCAAGGTGCTGTTGAATGGAAATCTATAGCTAATTTAGTATCCGGCGATCGCCTTTTACACAACAAGCAGGTTTTACCAGGAACGGTAACTAATTTACCTGTTGATTTTACGGAATCAAGACCAGTCCAAAGTCATACCGCTAAACCGTTATTTATTCCACAATTAACATCGGAGATAGCTTGGTTAGTCGGGTTTACCCACGGTGATGGTTATGTAGCTCTCGGTCGCAACAAGCATCACAAACCTTACGGTCGTGTAGAATGGGCGATGAATGCTTCAGATACCGAGCTTACTGCTCGCATTCAACGTAAGTTAGATATTGCTTTAGCTTCATTTAAATTAAAGGCTACTCACGGTGTAGTTAAAAATGAAAATACGGCAAAATCAATTTGCTCGTCAATTCGTTTTGCTGAATATTTTCATCGTTATATCAAGCAACCAAATACTTCCTTACAAGTGCCCGATTTTATCTTGCAAGGTTCGGTAGATGTTCGAGCAGCTTACTTAGCAGGTTTGATGGATAGCGACGGTGCGGTAAATAATCGTCCTCCACATTTGGTAACAACTGTTTATCGCGGATTTATCCGTCAGGTAGCAGCAGTTTTATCTAGTTTAGGTATTGCCGGTAGAATCTCGGTAACTCAACCGCAAAATCAAAAATGGCAAGCTAAATATAATTTGAAAATTCCCGCATTTAAAGAGCGTTACAATGCTTTGATTGCTCCCCACAGTTTAAAAGGGGAACTGAAGCAAGGACTCAAAATGTATGGTTTTACGGTTCCCGGTGCGGTGATGCGTGAAGCTTATACCTACAGCGAAATGCGAGAAATGGGGTTTGCTGGAAGTCGTAGCGTTGATGCAAATTACGAGCGCTATATCGCTGAATCTGATGTCTCGCTGGATATTCCCGTTACCGTAAAGGGTTTGGGTAGTTACGACCACGTACAAACCTATGATATAGAAGTTGAAGAAGCTCACTGTTTCTACTGCGATGGTTATTTAACTCATAACAGCGCCGGGATGCGTCAAGGTGTCAGCGAAGACACTGCATTTGCAGATGCAAAAGCAAATTTATGGCAGCAAGGTGAAGATGGAAATTGGCGTATAGATCCCGAACGAGATGCGCTAAGAATGTCGAACCACACCCGTGTATTTCACCAAAAACCTACTTTAGAAGAATGTGTTAATGCAGTTCGCAAGCAATATTACAGCGGTGAAGGTGCGATTCAATGGGCTGGTGAAGCTGTTGCCAGAGCAAACCTTGATTTGCTAACAACACAGGAATTGAAAACTGATTTTTTACAGGCTTACCAACAAGGCAAGGGCGCTGATTGGTTAAAGGAAAAATATTCTTATCTCGATCAAAATGAAATTGAGCATCGTTTAGCTCGTGTAGGGCTTAATCCGTGTGGTAATTGATACTTTTGCCTCACGTTAAAAACCCCGCAAAATCGGTGAAAGCTGAGATGCTAATACCGAGGTAATCAAAAGAATTAAAAAGCTTTTGACACCGTACAGCGTAGAGAGTGAAACTTTGTAAATGCAAAGAATATAAATCTCCAAGAGTGTGGGGCATTCATAAGGATGAAAATGTACGCGGAACTAATGCGAACAATGAAGCATTAGAACTAGGGGATAAAAAGCCTCTAGGGTAACAAAATTGGAAATCATTGGTTCTAATTTTCACTGTAATCTTAGTGAAATTCACTTAAATCAAATCGACCCCGAAAATTATAAAGAACAAGAACAAGCTTTCACAGCAGGTGCTTTATCTGTAGCTGCATTGTTAAATCATAAATTCTTGGAACCCCGCTATCAATATAGTCGCGAGTTAGATCCGATTGTTGGTGTATCTTTTACTGGCTTATTTGATTTCTTCGTCCGTGCTTTTGGGGTTGATTGGTTGCACTGGTGGACGGAAGGAAGACCTGCCACAGACGAAGGTTTAGCCTTTAAACGCCGCGAACAAGAATATCTAAGTAGGTGGAAAGATATCGTACATCGGGTAGTTTGGGAATACTGCGATCGCCACAACATAAAACGTCCGAATCGCTGTACTACGGTACAACCCAGCGGCACTAAATCTTTACTTACGGGTGCTTCTCCCGGATGGCACCCACCCAAAGCCCAAAGGTTTATTCGTCGGATAACTTTCCGCAAAAATGACCCGGTAGCTTTGGCTTGTATTGACTACGGTTATGCGGTGGTTCCTTCTCAAACCGATAAAGACGAAAACGGCAACTTGTTAAACGATCCGTTCGATTCTCGCTGTACGGAATGGTTGGTTGAAATTCCCGTTGCCGTACCTTGGGCAGATGTACCGGGTGCCGATGAAGTTGCGATCGATAAATTCAATGCTTTAGCGCAAATGGATTTCTATATGCAGGTGCAGCAATTCTACGTTACTCACAATACTTCAGCCACTATTGAAGTCCGAGAAAACGAAGTAGAAGAGTTGGGGAATCGGATATATCAAGCAATTAAAAACGATGAAGGCTATATCAGTGCCGCACTTTTAGCCAGATTTGACGACCATCAAACTTTCCCCCGCTTACCATTTGAACCGATCGACAAACAGCAATACGAAGAATTGATGCAACAAGTGGAAAATCGCCGCGATACCGATGATTTTCATAGTGCATTGAAACGTTATGATTTTGGTGAATTAATGGAAGCAGGACCATCGGGATGCGATTCCGATAAGTGCATGATGCCGGAAGAAAAACCCGTGTAAGATTAAAGGATGAAGTATTAATTATGAATTACGAAGTACTTGCTGCGATCGCATCCGTTATTTTTCTCGATCCTGAGTGCCTTGATACTTCATCCTTTTTAACCCTTTGGAGATTAAAAAATGTTCATTGAAGAACTATTCCCGTTATTTAAAGAATTTACCCAGCATCCAGCTTCATTTATGGGCGGGTTTGTCTCTGGTGTACTAAGACTTAGCCTTGCTGACGATCCTGTAAAAACCTGGTTAGCACAACAAACTACAACTACTTTTCCAACTTCTACCAATGGAATGCACAATGGCAAGAATAATGGACCTCAAAGCATTTCTATTGATTGATACAAATACTTGCACAGAAAGGTTTGGTTAATAGAAAGTTAAATTAAACAAGGTCTGCTGAAAATCGGCAGACTTTTTATTTCGACATCGTAGTCAGTACTGATATCAAGCAAAATCATACATTTGATAAGCATCTAAATTTTGATATTATAATTCTTTAAAGTATAAATTATAAAACAAGTAAACATAGTTAATCCCTGTATAGTTAGTGGTAGCATCTTGCTCCCTAATAAGTTGAAAACGCCGCTGATATTACCTTTACTGCAAATTACGCACTACTGAATCTAATTTTTTTCTTCTAGTATTACTAGTAATTATTTTTAATACACCATATAAAAAGAAGAAATTCTTACTCTCTTATCGTCCGTATATATAAGTTACACTGATTTCAACTTCTAAAACTTTGTAATATATCACACCTTGAAAATTGGAGCGATCGGGTACTATAAAAACGTATTCGTAAGTTCAGTCCTAAGTATGGTTTATTTTTAGTTAATTCTGCTATTAAAGTTGCGATCGACTAGATAATTTACCGTTGATAAAATCAGACTTTTCTTTAATTATTCAAAGCTAATTGTCTGACTTTTATTTGGACTGAGCGATTCGCTATTAGTCCCTTGAAACGTTAAGCATATGACTATTTACGTTGGAAATCTTTCCTATCGCGCTACAGAAGCAGACTTGAGAGCAGTATTTACCGATTACGGTGAGGTGACAAGAGTTATGTTACCAACCGATCGCGAATCAGGTAGAATGCGTGGTTTCGCCTTTGTCGATCTCAGTGATGAAGCCCAGGAAGATAATGCCATTTCTGAGCTAGATGGAGCAGAATGGATGGGTCGTCAAATCCGGGTTAACAAAGCTAAGCCAAAAGAAGATAATCGTCCGCGTGCTAACTTTGTGAGAAAGCCAGATTTCCAAGAACAATAAATTATCTTAATCTAATATTAAAGCGGAAAAACTCTCTTTATAATTTTTTATTTGATGCAGGAGTCAATTAAACTTTAATTACTCATTTCCCCGTCAGATAAAATCCTGTAACGGGAATTATATCGAGTACCCGCTCTAAAATAATTTTAAAGTGTAAATTAGTTGCTTGCTGTATTATTTGATAAATCTGAGTTGAGTTTAGAAGCGGCGTGTTTTTTGTCGATCGAGCATTATATAAACAGCGATCGCTTGCGCCGAATAATTTCTAAATCGCGGAAAAACTTCATATAAACAACCCCGACAAGATACCGACTATGTACGATATCAGCATAAGTCGGGTTTTACTATATTAAAAATATATAAATATATTAAACAGTCAAAAATAAAAAGAATAAAAACTTACAAGCTTAGATTAAAAAATGTTTTCGTAGATAGATTTTAAGCCTGTAAACTGTAACAGTTTTTACGAAAAGTTGAACTTGAGATAAAATTTGTCGTTCGGGTTGCTTAAAGTCGATCGAGCAATCATTTTTATTATTTTATGGACTTAGAAAGAGACATCAAATATAAACATGAATTGCATATAAATTAAAAAAGTATTTATTATTGCTGCAACATCACGTAACAGTTGGCATTTTCTGCATATCAATACCCAGGAAAATGCTTGTTAACGCCATTCAAGATACTAAGGTTTATTTAAATTATCTCAAATCGGATTTGCGTTCCTAAAATACCTTTCTAAGATAGAGGCAGCGATCGCAAGTTGTAAGGATACGGCTTGTTGCTAAATGAATTGCCTACTTAGTGAGAAAATTATCATGACAAAAGCGGCAGAACATCAAGACAAAGGAATTCAACACATCCCAGATAAAAGTCTAGATAGAGATTGTACGACTTTATCGCGTCACGTCTTGCAGCAATTCCAAGGCTTTTCGGCGCAAGCACAAGATTTAAGTGCGCTGATGAATCGCATTGCCCTTGCGGGTAAATTGGTTGCTCGTCGTCTCAGCCGCGCTGGTTTAATGGAAGGCGTTCTGGGGTTTACCGGAGAAGTTAACGTGCAGGGAGAATCCGTCAAAAAGATGGATGTCTACGCCAATGATGTGTTTATCTCGGTTTTCAAGCAAAGCGGTTTAGTATGTCGCTTAGCTTCTGAAGAAATGGATGAACCGTACTATATTCCGGAAAACTGCCCCATAGGTAGATATACTTTGCTGTACGACCCAATTGATGGTTCATCGAATACAGACACAAACTTGAGTTTGGGTTCGATTTTCGCGATTCGGCAGCAGGAAGGAGAAGATAAAGACGGGCAAGCCAGGGATTTATTTGCTCCAGGTACCAAACAAATTGGAGCCGGATATATCCTTTACGGTCCGAGTACCATGCTGGTCTACACTATGGGAAAAGGAGTTCATTCCTTTACTCTCGACCCCAGCTTAGGTGAATTTATACTTTCGGAAGAAAACATTAAGATTCCCGATCGCGGTTCAGTTTATAGCGTTAACGAAGGTAATTTTTGGCAGTGGTCGGAATCAGTTAGGGAATACATTCGCTACGTTCACCGAACGGAAGGCTATACGGCTCGTTACAGTGGAGCAATGGTGAGCGACATTCACCGAATTTTGGTTCAAGGTGGCGTGTTTCTCTACCCCGGTACTGTGCAAAAACCGGAAGGAAAATTACGACTGCTCTACGAATCTGCTCCTTTAGCTTACGTGATAGAACAAGCAGGTGGTCGCGCAACTACTGGTGACACAAGGATTATGGATGTAGTTGCCGAAAAGCTGCACCAGCGCACGCCTCTAATTATTGGTAGTAAAGAGGATGTAGCAAAGGTGGAATCTTTTATTCAAAATGGTCATTAAGTAAACAGTGAGCAGTGAGCAGTGAGCAGTAACCAGTGAACAGTGAACAGTGAGCAATGAGTAGTTGATATGGCTTATGGTATGTTTTTACAGCGATTACGACGCTTTTCACTTGACAACTGGAAAACTCAAATAAATATGTCTTTATCCTCCTAGTGATAACAGTTAGCAGTTAACTGCTAACTGTTAACTGCTAACTGCTAACTGTTAACTGCTAACTGCTCACTGATTTATTCCTTTAGTGAGAATCAATCGACAATAAAGGCGAGCATTAATAGAAGAAGACACAAAAATAAATTTCGGAGTGGAATATAACCATATGGGCATCACCACAAATCAATTATTAGAAATTAACAAATACGGTCAAAGTATTTGGATGGATAATTTAAGCCGCGATATTATCCAATCGGGTGAACTGAAAAATATGGTGGAAAATCAAGGTATCAAGGGAATTACCTCGAATCCAAGCATTTTTGAGAAAGCGATCGTTGGGAACGCTATTTACGATAAAGATATAGAAGCCGGGATTAACAAAGGATTATCAACCCAGGAAATCTACGAATCTTTAGCTTTTTCCGATATTCGTAACGCCTGCGATATATTGAAGCCGGTATACGAAGCGACTGATGGATTGGATGGTTATGTAAGCATTGAAGTACCTCCAACTATTGCCGACGATACCCAAAAAACAATTGAAGAAGCTAGACGCTACTTTAAAGAAGTTGGACGGGAAAACTTAATGATTAAGATTCCTGGTACTCTATCGGGTTTACCAGCAGTAGAGCAAGTAATATCTGAAGGGATGAATGTCAATATTACTTTGTTGTTCTCTGTGGATAGTTATGTAAACACTGCTTGGGCTTACATTCGCGGTTTGGAAAAACGAGTTGCAGAAGGTAAAGACATTAGTAAGATTTCCTCCGTAGCTAGTTTCTTCCTCAGCCGGATTGATGCCAAAATTGATGGAAAAATAGACGAAAAATTAGCGGCTGGCGTTGACGACATCAACTTAGAAGCCAAACTAAAATCCGTCAAAGGAAAAGTAGCGATCGCTAACGCCAAGATTGCATATCAAGAGTATAAAAAAATTATCAACGACAAACGCTGGCAAGCATTAGCTGATAAAAATGCCAACGTACAGCGTTTGTTATGGGCAAGTACCAGCACTAAAGACCCCAGCTACAGCGATGTCATGTACGTTGATGAGTTAATTGGTAAGGATACCGTTAACACCCTACCACCAGTCACCATCGAAGCCTGTGCCGACCATTGCGACGTAGATTCAAGAGTCGAAACCGACGTAGAAGAAGCATACAAACTGATCGAAAATCTTAAAGATCCTGATATTAACATCAACCTTGATGAAGTCATGGACGAACTACTTACCGAAGGAATTGATAAGTTCATCAAACCCTTCCAATCCTTAATAAGTTCCTTAGAAGACAAAGTTAAGCACTTATCACCTGTTTAATAATTAATGGGTAATAGGGAATTGGGCATCGGGAATTGGGCATTGGAGATAGGGAGATGGGGGGATGGGCGGACAAGGGGAAAAGGGGACAAGGAGATAAATAACTCAATACTCCTAATTCCCAACTCAATACTCAATACTCAATACTCAATACTCCCAATCCAAAATCCAAAATCCCATGCCCCATGTCCCATGCCCCGCAAATGTAAATCTAAAATCCAAAATCACTCATTATGGTTAGTGTGCTAGAAAATCCACTGCGGGTTGGCTTGCAACAGCAAGGAATGGCTGAACCCCAAATAATTGTTATTTTTGGTGCTTCCGGTGATTTAACTTGGCGCAAACTAGTACCAGCACTGTACAAATTGCGACAAGAAAGACGGATTCCACCAGAAACTACTATTGTTGGCGTAGCGCGACGGGAATGGAGCCACGAATATTTCCGCGAGCAGATGCGTAAGGGTATGGAAGAAGCCCACGATGGTGTGGGTCCCGAAGAGTTATGGAAAGATTTTTCCAACGGTCTTTTTTACTGTCCTGGTAATATCGACGACCCAGAAAGCTACCAAAAGCTCAACGAGCTTCTCAGTGAATTAGATGAGAAGCGGAATACAAGAGGTAATCGTTTATTCTACCTTTCTGTTGCTCCCAAGTTTTTCCCCGAAGCTATCAAGCAATTAGGTTCTATGGGAATGCTTGAAGATGCCGACAAACATCGTTTGGTAATTGAAAAACCTTTTGGTCGAGATTTAGCATCTGCGAAAAATCTTAATCAAATCGTACAGAAATATTGTAAAGAAGAACAGGTTTATCGGATTGACCACTATTTAGGTAAAGAAACGGTTCAAAACTTATTAGTATTCCGCTTCGCAAATGCTATTTTTGAACCATTGTGGAATCGTCATTTTGTAGACCACGTACAGATAACAGTAGCAGAAACTGTAGGAGTTGAAGACCGGGCTGGTTATTACGAAAGCTCCGGTGCGTTGCGGGATATGTTGCAAAATCACTTGATGCAGCTTTACTGCTTGACTGCAATGGAAGCTCCTAACGCAATGGATGCCGACAGTATCCGTACTGAAAAAGTAAAAGTTTTAAAAGCTACTAGATTAGCTGACGTACAAGATTTGGCGTATTCAGCAGTACGCGGTCAATACAGCGCAGGCTGGATGAAAGGCGAACACGTACCTGGGTATCACGAAGAACCAGGAGTAGACGAAAAATCGACAACGCCTACTTTTGTAGCGACAAAATTTGTAGTTGATAACTGGCGTTGGAAAGGAGTTCCCTTTTACCTGCGTACTGGGAAGCGGATGCCCAAAAAAGTCAGTGAGATTTCCATCCACTTCCGCGAAGTTCCTTCACAGATGTTTACATCCGCCGCACAACAGAAAAGTGCCAATGTTTTGACAATGCGGATTCAGCCAAACGAAGGAATTTCCCTGCGTTTTGACGTGAAAGTGCCCGGAGGAGATTTCCGCACTCGTGCCGTTGACATGGACTTTACTTACGGTTCATTTGGTCTGCAAGCGAAATCCGATGCATACGATCGCCTATTTCTTGACTGTATGATGGGCGACCAAACTTTGTTTACCAGAGGAGACGAAGTAGAAGCTGCTTGGCAAGTAGTGACACCAATATTAAGCGCATGGGATGCACCAGCAGACCCAGCAACAGTTCCCCGATACGAAGCAGGTACCTGGGAACCCGTAGAAGCAGAACAATTGATTAACAGAGACGGTCGCCGTTGGCGCAGACTATAGAATTTTAGATTTTAGATTTTGGATTTTGGATTGAGAATCCAGATTTACCCAAGATGGTGAATTGATTGCTGCAAATAGCTTGTAGAGCGTTGATGATTCTAAAATCTTCAGAAGAAGGTAAGTATTAGAACCCTTGTAGGGTATGAGGCATTTTCAATTCACAGTACTACGTAAGTTCTAAATTCTCATCCGCAAATCCAAAATCTAAAACTTTAATCCAAAATCCAAAATCCAAAATCCAAAATTGTTATGACAACACACGCACCCACTATTTTTTCACTCCAGGCTCCTAAAGATATTTCGCTCAACGAAATTGAAGCCGAACTAAATAAAATTTGGCAAAGTTACGGTATTGGCGGTGAAGATGGAGCGCTTCCTGCGGCTACGCGAGCCACTACATTTACTTTGGTGGTTTACGAACCAGAACAAACTCAGTATTTGCTGGCTGCTTTAGGATATTACAACGGTCCGATTGATGGTATCCTTGGACCGCAAACCGTATCCGCACTGCGAGATGCCCAGAAAGCTCTCGGTTTGGAACGAACTGGTAAAACGAGTCAGCAAGTTTTAGCGCGACTGCGGGAAGAACTTGCAAAACTTCATGGCGGTGGTAGCACCTCAGATAATAACGGTGCTACTGCTGCTGAATTCAGTCCAGATGCAGCCAGCGCCAGAATTGCTGACGAAATCGCTTTGCGTAACCCCTGCCGCATCATTAGTTTGATACCCACCGTTGGTGAAGATGAAGGCGTTAAAGCACAAGTTTCAGCTTATTGTCCGATTCAAAAACAATCATCATCTTCGCTGGTTTGTTGCGAATACATTACTCTAACCGGAACTGCCACAGCTTTAGAACGTATTGGTGGTATGATTCCAGAATTATTAATTGGTGGTTTACCCAAGTTTATTTGGTGGAAAGCAACACCAGATCCCGACAACGCATTATTCAAAAGACTTTCAGCCGTATGCGATAACGTTATTGTTGATTCTTGCAACTTTAACGAACCAGAAAACGACTTACTCAGTCTGCAAGCGTTGATAGAGAAAGGCATTCCCCTAGCAGATTTAAACTGGCGGCGTGTAGGAGGATGGCAAGAATTGACAGCAGAAGCTTACGACGCACCAGCCCGACGTAGAGCTTTAACAGAAGTTGATAAAGTAAATATCGACTATGAAAAAGGCAATCCTACCCAAGCATTATTATTTTTGGGTTGGTTAGCAAGTCGTTTGAATTGGCGTGCGGTTTCCTACGAACAAGAACTTGGCGACTACAATATTAGACGCTTTAAGTTCATGGCTTCGGATCAAAGGGAAATAGAAACCGAAATAGCAGGAGTTCCAGTAGCCGATGTTGGCGATATTCCCGGCGATTTAATTGCCATACGCTTAAGTTCTACCAATCCCGACGCAAACTGCGGTACCTTAATTTGTTCCGAAACCGGCGGCTGTATGCGAATGGAAACCCACGGTGGTGCCCAAGCAGCAGGCGTATTTCAACAAATCACTTCACTTTCCGAGCAAAAAGCCGAAATTTTACTTTCTCAACAAGTACAGCGTTGGGGTAAAGAAGCGCTTTTTGAAGAAAGTTTAGGACTTACAACCCAATTGATTAAATTAGCGAAAAAGAGTTAGCAATTAGGAATTAGGAATTATTATGTAGAGACGTTGCAGTGCAACGTCTTTCTTTATTTTGATATGTAACAAGAATGGAAGCGATCGATCGCCTTTTTTTATCGGAACATCCCCATTGCCCATATTTCTTAAAAACAATTATTAACGAATAATAGGCAAAAATACCTGTATAATTCATAATTCATAATTCATCACTCCTAACTCTTAACTCTTAACTCCTAACTCTTAACTCCGGTGGTCCTAACTCCTAACTTTTAACTTTCAATTCATGGCTTTGATTATTGCAGGAGAACGCAGCGGGGTGGGCAAAACTACGGTTACGCTCACATTGTTGTCGTGTTTATCCCGGCGTGGTTTGCTTTTACAGTCTTTTAAAGTGGGACCAGATTACATCGATCCAATGTTTCACAAGTACGTTACAGGTCGTGCTTGTCGTAATTTAGACCCAGTTTTAACTTCTGAAAATTATGTAAAAGAGTGTTTTGAGAAATACTCTAATTCCAGTGAATATACTTTAATTGAAGGAGTAATGGGATTATTTGATGGTGTTGCGGAAAATCAAGAAAAAGCTTTAAAAGGAGCAGTTAATTTTGCCAGCACGGCTCATATTGCTAAGTTATTAAATTTACCCGTATTATTAGTTGTTGATTGCAGTCGGTTATCTGGTTCAGTTGCTGCAATCGTTCATGGTTACTGTTCCTTTGACAAAGAAATTCAAATTGCCGGAGTAATATTAAACCGCGTCGGTAGCGATCGCCATTTATCTCTCCTCAAAAATTCCCTAGAACCTTTACAAATTCCCATACTTGGTGTACTGAAGCGACAAGATAATATTACAATTAGCGATCGCCATTTAGGTTTAGTACCAACAGCAGAGCTTCCCGAATTAAATCAATTAATCGATAAACTAGTAAATCTCGGCGAAAATTGCTTCGACTGGGAAAAATTATTACCGCTTTTATTAAGAGACAAGCGGATGAGGAGACAAGGAGACAAGGAGACAAGGAGACAAAGGGACACATTAGAAATTTCTACCCCCTCTTCCCCCTCTCACTCTTCCCCAATTAAAATCGCCGTCGCATACGACAAAGCTTTCAATTTCTACTACCAAGACAATCTTGATTTATTACAAACTTTTGGTGCAGAATTAGTTTTTTGGAGTCCTTTAAAGGATACTAAATTACCCGAAAATATCGGAGGAATGTATTTTGGGGGTGGTTTTCCAGAAGTTTTCGCCGAACAATTATCTAGAAATATTAGCGCACGCGACGCTGTAAAAGCAGCAATTTTATCGGGAATGCCCACAATCGCCGAATGTGGTGGGTTGATGTATTGTGCAGAGCAAATTGTGGATATGACGGGTAAATCCTGGGAAATGGTAGGAATTTTACCAACAACAGCAGTAATGGATAAGCGTTTAACCTTGGGTTATCGTCGTGCGATCGCTTTACAAGATAGTTTATTAATAGATGCAGGAAAAACAATTTACGGGCATGAATTTCATCGATCGCGTTTAACATCCGATTCTAATAAACCTTTATTTCAAACATATAGATTTGATTGCGACGAATTTACGGGGAAAGAAGGCTGGGTTTCACCGTCAAATCTTCACGCTTCTTATATTCATATGCACTGGGGAAATAGTAAACAAATTCCGCAAATATTTTTGGACAAATGTCGAATTTTTAATAGCGCATTTTGTTCGTAGTAAGGGCATTGGTTCCCTTCTTATTGCGCGACAAGAAAGGACTAAAGTCCATACTACGAAATAGTAAAGAAATTCCGCAAATATTTTTGGACAAATGTCGAATTTTTAATAGCGCATTTTGTTCGTAGTAAGGGCATTGGTTCCCTTCTTATTGCGCGACAAGAAAGGACTAAAGTCCATACTACGAAATAGTAAAGAAATTCCGCAAATATTTTTGGACAAATGTCGAATTTTTAATAGCGCATTTTGTTCGTAGTAAGGGCATTGGTTCCCTTCTTATTGCGCGACAAGAAAGGACTAAAGTCCCTACTACGAACCTATAGATATAACTCTATTATCTAACTCTTCAGCTAATTCTTGCATCATAATTGTCAAACTTGGATAAAGTGGCTGTTTGTGTTTAACTACATCTTCGGGAATGTCATTGCAATAAATCGGAGCAATTTCACATTTATATTTCGTTCCAACAATGAAATACCCGCCATCTTCCACACTAAAAAGAGGAAATAAATCAAAAGAACCTTTCCACTCTTTAGATTGGCTAATAGCTTCTTCTAATGAAAAGAAAGTAGCTAAATCCCAAGCATCGGGATGAGGAATGAAAGGGTTTATTCCTCCATTCCTCCATTCATAAAGTTCATAGATTTCTTCAGATAAATAAAACGGAAGTTCGCGGACTTTTGCTTCAATTGCGTCACGGCTCAAACCTTTTTTCATCACAGCAGGATGATTGGGCATATTTCGCATCATCCAATTGAAGATAAATTCTAGAGCTTCAGTTAAAGCAGACATTTTCTTCACCCCATCGTATTCACATTGTTATCGTTATTTAACTTACGAATTAAACGTGATAGTTCGCGAATGATATTCACGGCAATTTCAGGAGTTTCTTCAATAGCATCATCAAGTTGTTCTTGAGTTAATTCCAAACATTCACAAGCATCTATTGTAGTAGCAGAAGCCGAACGCGGTTGAGTATCAAACACCGCCATTTCACCAAAGTATTTTCCTTGTGACTTAACTTCAAGTGTTCGATTATTTAAATGTATTTTGACTTTTCCTGAAACAACAATATACAGTGATTGTCCTTCTTCTCCCTGCCGAAAAATACTGCATTTTGGTGGGAACCAAAGTTCGTTCATCGTAGAAGCCAATCGAACAATAAAATCATCCCGTAATTCTTTAAATATCGGAACTTGGCGTACAAATAATAAACGATCGACGCTGGTTAACATAATTTTAGAGTTAGTTGTTAGTAGATAGTTGTTAGTGGATAGTTGATAGGGGTTAGTTGTTAGTTGTTAGTGGATAGTTGTTGGTGGTTATTTGCTAGTTGTTTTTTTAGCTTTTTCTTGTTTTGCTGCTTTCTCTAAATATTTGAAATAAGCGTTTAATTTTGGTGACAGTTCATCAACAATAGGCTTAATTGTATTAACCTGTTGGCTTGTTAATAATTTACGAACATATGCCCTTCTTAGCCAATATCTTGTTTCATGCAAAGAAGCTCTAGCGATTTTAACAAATCGTAGATTATCTTGAAAATTATAGCGATCGCTACCTTCTGCAATATTCGCACCAATACTATCCGCAGAACGAATGATTTGTTTGCCGACTGTATCTGTTGCTAAATGATTCCAAGATAAAACAATATCCCAAATTTGGTCGGCTAATTTTTCAGACAATTGAAAAACTCTTAAATTTTCAAAATTAGACTTTTCCATATTACTTTTTTTATATTTAACAAGTAAACACTATCCACTATCTACTAACCACTAACCACTATCCACTAACCACTAACCACTAACAACTATCCACTATCCATCAACTTTATACTTTTCCATAAATTCTTTTAATTGAGCAATCACAAGAGGATGTGAATCATTTCTTAACTGAGGTATAACTTTTATAAATAAGCGAGGAGATGCAACAATCAAATATGCAACAATTGCTTCTCTAACGAAACCACAAGGATGACGCAAACTTCCATCAATTTGTATGGATTTAAGTTTAATACGAGCAACTTGAGCAAAATGAATGCAGCAAGCCCAACACCAATCTGAAAGTGAACTTTCTAATTCTAATAATTTTCTAGTTCGTTCGTTTACTGTCATTTGTTCGTATGTCGATAAACCCGCTTCTACAAGTTTTTGCAATTTTTCGGCGGGTGGTCTTCTATCATAAATATTAAGTAATATATTTTTACAAGGTAAATCTATAGTATGCTCTAATATCTCTAAACCTCTTGCTACAGTTACTCCTGATTCGGAATTAAGGTTAGATGCAGCAGCGCTAATTTTGTCAAAGGGATAAACTAATTTTAAAAGCAATAGTAAACGTTCTTTAATATCAATTTCTAGCTCTCTGAAAGATTTTTGAACTAGCTTACACAAAGCTACAACCTTTTTTTTCGAGTGAAAATTTTGTAAAGTTTCTCCAGTTTTAAACTCTATATAAGCAGCATATATTTCACCTTGAGCTTTAAAGTCTATAGAAGCAGCGTATATCTGACCTAATAATTTTAATTCTTCTTCAATTAATTCTTGAATTCTGGTTTTATAGGAACTATCTACTAAAGACAAAATTCCCTGTTGCTGATGTCTTTTAAGTAAAGTACGGAGTACATGAGATTTGATTTTACCTTTAGATATCTCTAAATGTTGCCACAAAGTATCAATTGCTTCTAAAGTATCAATTTGACCTATTGTTCGCAAGGCATATACTCGTGCTATTTCCGGTTCGTAGTTGTCTATTGCTAAATTTGATAGCATTGCTAAGACTTCATTTCCCAGTTTGACTAAACAGTTCATTGCTACTTGCCGGGTGGATTTATGATAAAGTCCTACTACTAATTCTGAATAATATTCTTCTAAATGGTTTGCAGTAATCATTTCTAAAACTGCACTGCGTACCCTTAATGATTCATCATTTAATAATGAGGGAATATGAATCCGCAGGGATTGTAAATAAGATGCTTCTGCAAGAGATTTAACGCCATCAACTCGTATTTGTTCTTCTTTATTAGTCAGCATCCACTCTAGAGTTTTGGTTGCTGCTACTTTTTGTTTTGTTGACCCTTGAGTTAATAATAAGGTAGCGGCAGTGCTTCTGATCGCGGAATTTTGTGCTGGATTTAGATATTCTTCCAATTGATTTAAATTTGGAGAAGCTTCTGCGATGTAAACGTAACGCAATGCTAAAGCAAATATATTTGGATTAGTAATAGTTTGAGGGTTTTCTAATAAACTGCGTACTTGAGGTAAATAAGCGGGATTGACATCGTAGGATAGCATTACTGACAAACTTCGATGTTGCAAAGTAGGAGTAAGCATTGGTAATTCTGGTGCTAAAACCGAAGCAGCCCCAAGGGGATCGATTTGTAATAAAAGCTCTATACAAGAATGTTTATCAGCCTCGTTTCCTTTTTCTCGTAAAGCCTTAATTACAGCACGTTTGAAGAAAGGGATATCAACATTTGTCATGCTTAAGTGCCCCCCGTCTGCACTCATGACTAACAGATCGACATACTGCGATCGCAATACCCAAATTACTCCTACGCAGATAATGGCGACAATTGCTGTTTCCAGAAGCAGAACTAAGTTTTGCCAATCAACGGGTATAAAATGAGTTAAAAGCCACTGAGTTAGCAAAATCATAAATCCTGTAAAACCAGCAGCAGCAGCTTCTGCAAACCCTCCCGATAATGTTTGTATGCGACTTCTAACGCTTTCGGGTATTGGTTGAAACAGTAAGGTGGCAGCATTAGCTACGAAGGTATAACGCACAAGTTCATCGAAAAACTTAATCAGCGTTAAACCCCATAGCATTAATAAACCAGGTATTTTAAAGCCAAATAAGGCTGAAGTCATTGATAAGGAAGACAGTATAGCCAGTACTGCTAATAAACCACTTACACCAGCAGGTAAAATTGCAGCAGTAAAAAACACTCCCAAACGTTTGATTGCACGGCTGGAGACAAACCACTGTGTTGCGAGTTCAAACAGCCCTAAAATTCCGCCAAATACGCCTAAAAAACTGGTAATATCTTTACCTTGGAAAGTCGATTCTATCTGAGATAAGTACTGAAAATCTATTAATAATCCTATTGCTTGTATCAAAAGCCCGAAGGCAAATAATCGCCAAGCATAACGTTTTAAAGGAACCGAAAGAGAACGAGCGTGCGGGATTTGCGATTTCTTAATTTTTTGTTGCGAATCGGTAAAAGCATGGGGATATTTTTTACTCAAATGCAATAGAATTGTCGTACCTAAAACAATAACTAAAGCCCCAATTAAAATTATTTTATCTAACTTTAGAAATCGCACTAAAGTGGGTAGACTAAAGCCAGCAATTACATCGGCGACTAAAATACCACTACTTACCAAAGGATAAGTGCGCTTAATCTCCTGAATATTAAATAATTGGTTTGCTGCAATAGAAGTGTTGAGTTGATTGATTACGTAAAGCGCATCAACCCATAATCGCAATAAAAACACGCTAAATAATGCCAAGCGCGAAATTTGCCAACTTGTAGGTAACGTAATTTGCAAACCTATAGGCAGTAAAATTAAAGGTATCACCATGCAGGGTACCGCAGCTATAATTACCCATCGCTGAGAAAAAATCTTTTGCAGCCAAGAGTAAAGAAAAACTAACCCAATCCCAACTACTGCACTGGCAACATAAAGCAATGGTAGAGTGTTAGCGCCGTATCTATCTAGAAATAAAGCAATGCTGCTATCTTCTACCCATCGCAATCCGACTGAGGTTGTCGCGTAAAAAGCAAACATCAGTAATGTTCGAGAACCTTCTTCCTCTCGGAGATTTACCCACTTGAGTACTCGTTTTAGAATGTATTTATAGTCAGCTAACATTGATTCTTTAATTCCATGCCGTTTAATCTGGTGTAATTACCCCTACTAAACATGAACTTTCAATTTTCAGTTGCTCCATCGGGCTTCTACAAATTTTATAAATCACTGGCGACTAAAAAACTAATTCTGCTTAAATAAAGAAAGTCCCGAGCAACTGAGTATTAGTTTTCCCACTCAGCACCCAAGACTATCGCTTTTTTTCGATTAATTTAAAATTACTTCTGCTTTAAGAATCTAGTTGACTGACAAAAATTTTGAAATAGACGCGATTATTCACTGCCCCGGCAAGACACCGTGATATAGAACGCCAAAAAGAAGCAATACCAGTAGATAATAACCATTGGTATTGCTTCTTGACGATTTAAACTATTATTACAATTATTTCTTAGGAGAAAGCAGCATCATCATGTTTCTTCCTTCCTTCTTCGGATATTGCTGCACCTCGGCTTCAGCTTCTAAATCTGTCGCCATCCGCTTCAGCAAAATTTCTGCTAGATCGGTGTGTTGAATTTCTCTACCCCGGAACATAACCGTGGCTTTCACTTTATCACCATCTTTGAGAAAGCGCTTAGCTTGGTTGACGCGCACGTTGTAATCATGTTCTTCTATCTTGTAGCGCATCTTGACTTCTTTGACATCAGCCGTGTGCTGCTTTTTACGAGCTTCTCGGGCTTTCTTCTCTTGTTCAAACTTGAATTTCCCATAATCCATAATCCGACAAACCGGCGGATCGGCTTTATCGCTAACCAGCACTAAATCTAAATCTTTCTCATCCGCTCTAGTGAGTGCATCTTGGGGAGTCATGATTCCCAATTGGGCACCATCAGTATCAATTACCCGAATTTTCGGGAAGCGAATTCTTTCGTTGATTTGAGGCAGGTCGCGACTTCTTCTTTTCTCTATCACAGGCATATATGATTTTTGGGGAAGTTATTGTTAAGAATTTGGTTTTGGGTATGGAATGAGATATCTCAGACTCAGAAAACGAGTAGGACTTTGAACGAACAATACGTCTATTTCTAGGATAGCTAATCCATGAAAATAAAAATGTTGGTACCTACTGTTATTCTACTCACTTTAGAGGGGGTTTAGACTCGATCGGTCAACGTTAGTTACACAATCGCAACAAACATTAATTATTTTAGTTTTTCTGTGTCAAAACATTAACGCTATATGCATTACGTATATTTACATGATAACACCATGAAATTTAAAATACATATATCTTAAAGCATAGTTTAATTAACTATCTAAATATAAAAAAGTCTGAATTACTGATTCTTCGGTATAGGGAGACATAATTTCTGTAAAATTTAAAATATATAGGACGTTTTACTGGGGAAACAGGCGATCGATTCCGATAAATAGAAAAACTAGTAGAACACGATCGAATTGAAAACTTCTATAATAAATTTTATTGCTGTTGTAGAGAATTATTGATGACTAGCAGCGCACATTGGCAGCAAAAAGTCGGAAATCAACGCGATTGGGTTTGGCGCGGTTGGCAAACTCGGTATACATATATTCGACCCAAAAATCAAAACGAAAATAATTCTGTAAAATCTTTTCCTTTAATGTTGCTCCACGGGTTTGGTGCAAGCATCGGACATTGGCGACATAATTTGGAAATATTAGGCGATCGCCATACGGTTTATGCTCTAGATATGTTGGGTTTCGGTGCTTCAGAGAAAGCAGCAGCTAATTACAGCGTGGATTTATGGGTAGAGCAAATGTACGACTTTTGGAAAGCTTTTATTCGTAAACCAGTAATATTAATAGGTAATTCCATCGGTTCGTTGATTTCCTTAGCCGCAGCTGCAAAATATCCTGAAATGGTCAAAGGTTTGGTAATGATGAGTTTACCAGACCCAAATATAGAAAAAGAGGCTATTCCGGCATTTTTATATCCTTTAGTCGCAACAATCAAAAATTTTGTTGCAAATCCCTTATTAATCAAACCAGTTTTTTACTTGATACGCCGACCTAATATACTGCGTCGCGGCGCAACCTTCGCTTATGCAAATCCCGAAACCGTTACCGACGAACTGATAGAAATACTAGCAACACCAACCCAAGACAGAGGTTCGGCTCGTGCCTTAACTGCTCTTGTCAAAGCCCAAAACAATCCAGATTACAGTCCAAATGTCAAAGAATTATTATCAAACTTAAAAATACCCGTGCTTTTGATTTGGGGAGAGAAAGATAAAATTATTCCCTTCAAGCTTGCTTCTGAATTTACTCGCCATAACGAAAACTTACAATTACTTGCCTTAGAAAACATCGGACATTGCCCCCATGACGAATGTCCAGAACGAGTAAACCAAGCGATTTTAGATTGGATTAAATCAGTGAGCAGTGAGCAGTAATCAGTGAGCAGTGAACAGTGAGCAGTGAGCAGTGAAGAGTGGGGAGTAGGGAGTGGGGAGTAGGGAGTAGGGAGTAGGGAGGAGTCAGGAGTTTGGAGCTTAAATTTCTCTTTGTCTCCTTTTCCCCTTGTCTCCCCATCTCCCCCATCTCCCCCGCTCGCCGCACGCTCCGCGTGTTCAGCGCGGCACGACTCGTTAGAGTAACGGGTTCGCCACTTCTCTCAACGGTCGTGTTCCTCCGCACGTTTTGGGCTTACCATCTCCCCCATCTCCCCCTCTTCCCCTCTCCCCATCTCCTCCTCACTCCCATTGCAGCACTTTTTCTTTAACTATATTTTTACCATCGCGAGAAACTCTTAATACTTTGTCAGTAAGAACAAAACTGATACTACCGTTTTTGGCTACGTATCGATTAGCTTTTAAGCTGTTTTGATTCCATTTTTGTAGTGGAAGATTAATTACTATATTACTTTTTCTGGTAACACTTACATAACTACTGGGATTCTCGCTACCACAGATATAAATAAAAAAGCTTTTGGTTTCTGCTTGAGCAAAAGTATTGTTTCCTTCAGGACAACCTTTTGCTATAGATTGACCATTTGCTTTTACGGCAGTTATCACTCTTTCTCCCAAAATAATTCGACCGCGTTTAGTTATGACCATTTCATATGGGGTTATTATGTACGCGACTTCACCATTAATAGCAATATAAGTTTCGCTAGCTTTTTTGGCGATCGGTACTGTTATTTTACTATCTAAATTTTTCGGAATACGGACGTAATATCCTAAAGTATTTTTATTATCTCCCCTACAAATATAAACGTAATATTTTGCTGTATTAAATGAACGTACAGGTAATAAGTTTGCTGCGGGACAAACCTTATTTTGAGCAAGCTGAATAGACGTTTGACTCGATCGCTCGGTATCAGTTTTTTTATCTACTGGTTTATTAGCTACTGATGATTTGATATTAAACAACAAAATGCTACCCACCACAGCTAATTGCAAAGCTTTTCGGTGAGCTAATTCACTTTTAAAAAAAATCATATTTAATTCATAATAAAAAATTAAGCAATAAAATCTTCGCCATAACATCGTTGCGTTTGGCTTGATTCGGTGTTATTGCTGATGAAAAACTATAAGTATTATCGTATGCGAAATAATTTAATACAACTATCTTGCACGTTTTTTCATATTTTCTTTACTGAAAGAATAAGTTTAATATAATTATTGTGATAGAAGATAGTACAGTTAAAATACAGATGTTTTGACTTAATTCTGATTTACTAGGACTACAATTACTCTAAGTGCCATTTTATTAAAATGGACTAGGAATATAATTTATATACTTAGTAATTTTATAGAAATCCGGTTTGATTTATTAAATTCTTCGTTGTCAAAGGGAATTTTTAATAGCCAACAGAAAACATTCTCGTGTTTTAAGGGCAAGCGCAGGCTACCTCAACAAAAATTTGTGGAGTATTGCTATAGTATTTTTTTGATCGATGAATGGTTTAACTAAGTCTCAACCAGTTAAAAATATCGCCAACCGTTAACCGTAATCTTATAAAATCGGGAACGGGTAATATATCATTCATTTCCTGTAATAGTTCAGGTTGCTGCCCTGGTGGAAATACTAATATAGAACGTTCGTCAGGATCGATTAACCAACCCAATTTAGTTCCATGTTTTAGGCAGTGTAAAATATTTCCAGTTACTTTGGTTTGGCTTTGATCCGGAGAAAGAATTTCAATAGTCCAATCGGGAGGAGCTTGAAATACATTAGCAATATCGCCATTTTCATCTAAAGGTATGCGTTGCCAAGTAAAAACTGCGACATCAGGTATAATCGAGCGATCGCCAAAAGTGCATCTTAATTCGGGAAAAGCTAATGCAACTCGTTTTGGTTTAGTTATGGAATTAACAGTAGTTACCAATTCACCCTGTAATTTACTGTGTTTACCTTGTGGCATAGGTTTTTGTATAATTTGCCCATCAATGTATTCGCTTGCAGGCTTCATTTCTGGTAATGCCAGAAACTCTTCTAAAGTTAAAGTTTTGGATTCTGTACGTACCATTGCATTATTGTGCGATCGCTTATTTATTCGTCATAATCTGTATCAATTTCGATATCGAGCGTTTCTTCATCAATTCGGATATATAAAATGTTAGGACGACAGCATACTTGACAGTCTTCTACATAAGATTGTTGAAAACCTTGACTGATATCAATAAAAGTTAAATTTGGTTCACCACAAGAAGCGCAATAATATTGGGCAGTATTTTGCATTGTTAAACTTGAGATTTTGAATATACATCTTGCTTGCGTCTTCTAGCGAGCAAGATGCTCGCACTACATTAAAATGCTTTAACTGGTAACTGGTAACTGATAACTGTTGACTGCTTCATTCAGATGCTTTTGCAGTGTAGACTGTGGAAGCGGCCCTTGCAAGTGATTCCAAGGTAATATTTGCTCGGTTGACCAGTTTTGGTAAACGTAAAAGTCTAACGGGGGAATTTGCCCTTTTAATTCTTTGAAAGCACGTTTGTAACTACCTAAAGAATCGCCAAAGTTGCGCGTAAGTTGCAAAAGTCGAGATAATCTTCTATCTCCCCTCGATAGCAGTGTTTGAATTATCGACCAATTGTAGCTTTCCGGACGAAAATCTATTCCTTGCGGCTTTAACTTTTTCTGCAATAATTTCAATCTTTTTTCTGCTTCTTTATTCACTCCAAACCATTGAAAAGGTGTATGGGCTTTAGGTACAAAAGTACTGCATCCTAACGTTAAACGCAATCCTGGAGCGGCTTTTTTAACATTCTGCATCATCGTTACAGTTGCATCTAAATCCTCTGCGGTTTCTCCCGGAATTCCTACCATTCCATAAAGTTTTAAACCTTTCAATCCGCCTTTTTTGGCATTTTCTGCGGCTTTGATTATATCTTCCTGTTCGAGCTTTTTATTAATAATTTTTCTAACTTTTTCCGAACCACTTTCCACGGCAATTGTCAAGGATTTGGTTCCTCTTTGAGCCAAAGTTCTGGCTAATTCTTCCGTTACCGTATTGGTTCTTACCGAAGCGATACTTAAACGTACATCTTCGTATTTTGGCTGGTTTATATATTCTAATAAAGTCTCGAATTCGGGATGCTGAGTTACCGAAGCACCTAACAATCCCAAACGATTGGTAACTTGTAAACCTCTTTCGATCGCGGGAATTAACGAATCATTTAAACTGGCAGTTCTAAAAGGTAAAGTAAGATAGCTTGCCAAACAAAAACGGCACATTTCCGGACAGCTTCTCACCACCTCCACCATAAAAATATTTTCCCAAGCTGCTTTTTCAGTTACTACCGTTGATGCAGATAAAGTGTTTTCGCGATAAGTTTGCTTGTGTACTTCAGCGGGAATATCCGACGAAATTGGTTTGATGGATTTTATCGCACCATCTAAACTCAAATATTCAACTTCATACAAACTAGGAACGTAAATTCCCGGTACTCGTGCCAGCGCTTTTAATATGGTTTCTCTATCTGCATTTCTAACTTCTTTGTAAGCATTAATAAAATCATTTAACAGATTTTCGCCATCTCCCAACAAAACCACATCGAAAAAATCAGCATAGGGTTCCGGATTCGCCGTTAAAACCGGACCACCACCAAAAACTATGGGATGATTATCTTGGCGATCGCCTGAGTTAATCGGAATATCCAAAGATTCCAACAAATTCATAATATTGACATAATCTAACTCCCACGACATGGAAAAACCCAAAATTTCCGGGTTTCGGGGAAGAATTTCGCTGATATCGGTAAACAAGCGACTCACCTGTAAATCCGCACGTGTAGCCAAAGTAGCCCATACTACCTGATAACCCAAGCTAGTAATTCCTACGGTATATTCGTTGGGAAAAGCAAAGATAGTCGGAATAGCGTCGGTGTTAGGAGTAGCGGGAGTAAATAAAAGGCGTTCTTTAGCAAATAAATCGGATGTCACAGGCGTTTATTAACAGGTGTTTTTTCATATTTAATTTTAAGCCATAGAATTGTCAGGTTAAAAATTAAAGTTAAGGCATTAGCCAAAATAACGGCGATATCCTGACGTAGAATTCCGTATATCAACCATAAAAAAACACCAACGATAAATGTAATTAACATGGCGTAAGAAACATCATTAGCTGACTTTGTTTGCCATACTTTTATCATTTGCGGTAAAAAAGCAGTGGTGGTTAAAGTCGCAGCGAGCAATCCTACAATTAGCATTGGTTGTTTTGAGGATAATGTGCTTTATATTTCTTCATGTTAGTGGATAAATGTATTGAGTGTGGCAAAAAAAAATTGCGTTTAATCGTTTTCTCCGGCGGTTGAAACCGCGTCTACACAGGCAAAACGCACCTCCGTGGGTTTAATTAGTCTATAAAATAAATATTTTGTAGGGTGTGTTACGGCTACCGAAAGATTTGATAGTTCGAGTAAGTGTGAATTTGCCGTAACGCACCAATTCCGGATTGAAGTGACATAATCGCTAATCGTTAACTTGCATAACTGCCAGAAACTGAGAGATATATATGAGCGTGAAAGCAACTATGTATGATTAACTGCTATGTATTTACAAAAACTTCGCTTAATTGCTTTATTTACCCTTGTGGTTAGCCTTTCCGGCTCTGCGGTTCCTAACTTACCAGTAGCATTTACAGCATCACGGGTATTAGCGCAAACGGTTGATGAGCGAGAAGTCCAAGCGGATAGGCTATTGCAACAAGGGCTTAAGCAACTTAACACTGGTGAATATGAGGCTGCAATACAATCTTCTCAACGAGCGCTAGTTATTTACCGAGAAATTAAAGCCCGACAACGTGAGGGCTAGTAACTGTTATCTAATTTATACCCATAAGTGGACATATGTAGTCATATTGTCCAGAAATATAATTTAACTGGCGCGATAGTTACGGTAAATTTTTGTTTACATAGGATTGTAAGAGTACGTTTTTATCAGTAAACTAATCGATATATGACGTTATGACACTTGATGCGGCGTTAAATGCTTTTAAGTATCAAAGTTGAGTTAATTCCAAACAACAAGCAGATTACAGCTTTCAAAAAAGCATCTGGTGTAGCACCTGAAAGCTTATAACTGGGCAAATGCCATCTTTAAAGATATATTACGCCCGAGCAAAACTGATAAGTCGCTCAAATTACCAAGTTCTATCGACTTACATAAAAAGTTAGTAGCCGAAGTAAAGACGGTCAATCCTTGGTACTATCAAACTAATAAAAACGTTCCACAACAAGCAATAAAAGATTTGCGTACAGCTTGGGATAGATTTTTTAAAAAGTTAGCTCAACAGCCAAGATTCAAGAAAAAAGGAAAGCACGATAGTTTTTACCTTGAATCTGGTTCTAAGGCTAAACCAATGATTAAAATTGATGGTAAACGTGTTAAATTACCATCAATTAGTTGGGTAAGATTAACAGAAACATTACCAGTTAAAGCAACACATAATTGTGTGATTTCTCGCACTGCTGATAAATGGTTTATCGCAATTAAATATGAAGTTGAAAAACCGAGTATTGAAGCAGATAGACTGTCTGTTGGTGTTGATATCGGAATTAAAGAATTAGCTGTTTGTTCAAACGGTAAAGTTTTTAACAATCCCAAAGCTTATCGTCGTATGAGTAAGCGTTTAAAACACCTACAACGTCGTTTAAGCAAGAAAAATAATGGTTCTAATAATCGTAAAAAAGCAGTTTCTAGACTTGCGAAATTGCACGCTAGGATAGCCAATATTCGCAAAGATGCTATTCATAAATTAACTACTTATCTTGCTAAAAACCACAGTATTATTAAGATAGAAGATTTATCAATTAAGGCATTTCTTAAAAATCATAGATTGGCAGGTGCAATTGCTGACTGTGGGATGTATGAGTTTAAACGTCAATTAGAATATAAAACTGAGAAATTTTCCAGTCAATTAGTATTAGTTGAGAGAATGTTTCCCAGTTCTCAAATATGTTCTAATTGTAGTAAACATCGTCATAAGATGCCATTGAAAGAGCGTGTTTATGTGTGTCCTGAATGTGGTCATACCGAAGATAGAGACTTGAACGCTAGTAAAAATATAGAACGATGGTTTGAAGGAATTTATATTCCGATTCGTTCGGATCAAACGGTAAGCTCTACCGGGATTGCTTGTGGAGTGGACAAACCCTTCAATCGTCAGATTGAAGCCATGACGAAACAGGAAGTTAACTCTAAAACTAACTATGTTCAGCTATGTCTAGATATTGGTAGTTTTGGGTAAGTTTAACAGAGCGGTTGGGCGCTGAATAATATTAGTCTTGCTCACCTTAATCTGCGAAACTATAGCAAAGCAATTGATTACCAAGAGCAACATTTAGCGATCGCCAGGAAAATTAAAGATCGCTCATCTGAGTGGAAGGGGCTGATTAATCTTGGTAATGCTTATTCGGGATTGGGAAACTACGTCAAAGCAATTGATTATTTAGAGCAAGGGTTAGCGATTGCAAAAGAAATTAAAGATCGCGATGGCGAGAGTGTAGCGATAGGTTATCTCGGTTTTGTTTACCTAAATCTTGCAGATTATGACCAAGCAATTTATTACTTTGAGCAAACTGTAGCGATCGCCAGAGAAATCAAAAACCACAATAGTGAGGGCATTGCATTAGTTAATATTGGTATTGCTTACCGAAATTTAGGAAATTATCCAAAAGCAATTGATTATTATAGCCAAGTTTTAGCAATTGCTAGAGAAACCAAAAACCGCTCATCTGAGGGTAGAGCCTTGGGTAATCTTGGTATTGCTTACCGAAATTTAGGAAACTACGCCAAAGCAATTATTTATCATCAGCAATTTTTAGCGATCGCCAGAGAAATCTAATACCGTCAAGGTGAAGGTACGGCTTTAAACAATCTAGGACTTGCTTTTTACCGAAAATAGTGGGTTTAAAGCCCCGTCCTTTTAGGACGACAATATTATTAAATATACAGAAAAACTTTATATTTCTACAAAAGCATAAATTGTATATTAGAGGAATTAGTCAACTGGGTCGAAGTTGTGAAAACATACAAATTTAAGTTATATCAGAATAGAAGGAATAGATATCTAAAACGAAGTATTAATGCTTCAGCTTCTATCTATAATCACGCTCATTGCAATTCATAAAAGATATTATTCGATGTTTAAGAAACATTTGAATAAGTTTAGATTGATGAAGCATATAGCAAAACTTAGAAATAGGATTGAATATTGGCAATTAGTAGGTAGTCAAGCAGTACAAGATATTTGTGACAGAGTAGATAAAGCTTATCAACTATTTTTTAAATATCATAAACGTGGTGTACGTCCTCCTTCATTCTGTAAATCTAAAAAGTATAAGTCTTTCACTCTTAAGCAAGCTGGCTACAAAATATTAGACTCTAATCAAATTAAAATAGGTAAGTACAAATATAAGTTTCACAAATCAAGAGACATTGAAGGGAAGATTAAAACCCTTACAGTTAAGCGTTCTCCAACAGGAGATATGTACATTTATGTAGTAACTGATTTTAAACCAGAAACAGTCTTGATTGCGACGGGTAAAAGCGCGGGTTTCGATTTTGGTTTAAAAACTTTTTTAACTGATTCAATGGGGAAAGAATATCATGCACCGCTATTAATGCGTAAAGCTTCTAAGCTAATACAAAAATTAAGCAAGAAGTTATCTTTTAAAAAGAATGGTTCTAATAATTGGAAGAAAGCCTTGTTTAGTTTAGCTAAACTACACCAAAGAATAGTTAATAAACGGCATGATTTATTTTGGAAACTAGCCCATCAGCTATGCAATACATATGACCATTTATTCTTTGAAGATTTAAATTTAGAAGGAATGAAACGCCTTTGGGGTCATAAAGTTTCAGATTTAGCTATGAAAACATTTTTAGAAATACTAAATTGTGTAGCTTCTAAAAAAGGAAAGTTTGTAGGCTTTGTAAGCAGATGGTATCCTAGTTCTAAAACTTGTAATTATTGTGGTTACATCCACAAAGATTTAAAAATAGAAGATAGATGGTGGCGATGTTCTCAATGTCATCAGGAACAACATAGAGATATTGGAGCAGCGGTAAATATTTTAAGAGAAGGGACATCTTCTCTTGGGCTAGGTGATGTCAGTCAAGGTTTCGACTAAGAAGATTGCTGATTGATTCCAGAATCCTCGTACCTTCAGGTTGAGGAGTATGTCAAAAATCCGGTAAATTATCCGCAGCAGAATCAACGCTGTTTGAAGGGATTCAAGTTTTAGAATCTCTACGGGGTGGATTAAATGATGCTAACAAAGTAACATTCTTTGATACACAATTAACTACTTACCGTACTTTACAAAAAGCCCTCATTGCCCAAAACAAAACCGATACTGCTTTAGAAATTGCCGAAAGAGGAAGGGCTAGAGCGTTTGTTGAATTACTTGCATCTCGTTTAAATCTCCAAGAAAAGCCACAAGCGCCAACAGTTGAAAAGATTAAGCAAATTGCTAATGCTCAAAATGCAACTTTAGTCCAATATTCAATAATTTACGATGATTTCAAAATCGCAGGTAAACAACAAGCTAAAGAATCAGAACTATATATTTGGGTAGTTAAACCCACGGGTGAAGTCACGTTTCGCAAAGCCGACTTAAAACCCCTGTGGCAAAAAGAAAATACTAATTTAGCCGAACTTGTAATTACCAGTCGCGAATCAATTGGTGCTAGAGGGCGCGGTATTGATGTATCTTACAATCCCGATGCAGGTAAAGCACAAAATAATTTAAAGCGGTTACACCAACTATTAATTAAACCCATTGCTGATGTTTTACCGAAAAACTCTAGCGCTAGGGTTATTTTTATTCCGCAAAGTTCTTTATTGCTTGTTCCCTTCCCAGCTTTACGAGATGAAAACGGTAAATACCTGATTGAAAAGCATACGATTCTCACTTCCCCGTCGATTCAGGTGTTGAATTTAACCCGACAACAGCGCAACAATACAGGGACAGAAAATTTAATTGTCGGTAATCCTCAAATGCCGAAAGTACCCCCCAAAATTGGCGAACCACCGCAGCAATTACCACCTTTACCCGGTGCGGAAACCGAAGCAAAAGCTATTGCTTCTTTGCTCAAAACCAAACCCCTCATCGGTAGTCAAGCTACGGAAAGCGCAGTGGTAAAACGATTACCGCAAGCGCGAATTATTCATCTAGCTACTCACGGGATATTTGATGATATTCAAGGTTTAAATAGCGGTATCGCTTTAACTCCATCTGGTCAAGATGATGGTTTACTCACTGCTGGGGAAATTTTTGATTTAAAATTAAATGCGGATTTGGTGGTATTAAGTGCCTGCGATACAGGCAGGGGAAAGATTACAGGTGATGGTGTGGTTGGTTTATCCCGTTCTTTTATCAGTGCGGGTGTTCCGAGTGTATTGGTGTCTCTGTGGTCGGTTCCGGATGCGCCAACTGCATCATTAATGACTGAGTTTTACCAAAATCTCAGCAATAATCCCGATAAAGCTACTGCATTACGTCAAGCGATGTTGACTACCATGAAGCAGCATCCCGCACCAAAGGATTGGGCGGCTTTTACGCTGATTGGGGAAGCAGAGTAATTAAATAATATTGTGCTGAGTTTTACCCCACAAAGTCATAGAAAGTAATACAAACACCTGCTTTATCCAAAATTACAAACTCTTTGCAACCCCAAGGTTTGGTTTCTAATTCCCCATTCGGATGAATTATATCTTCCCCCTTGGCTAAAAATTCTTCATAAAGCTGTTCTAACCCCTCAACCCGAATCCGAAGAGATGTCCCCTTAGCAAGATGTTTGTCTTCATTTTGAACTAGAAAAATTTGTATTTCATCCCGTTCAACAATCGCCATTTTTAGGGGTTTACCTTCTGTATGAGTTGTTGTAAAATCCAACTTTTCGTAGAATTCGATGGATTTTTCGACATCTTTACCAGCAGGAATTAAGGGGCTGAGATTTTTGAGTTTGGGTGAGTTATTATCCATAATGCTACTTTGGTACAATATTCAATTTATTATCAAAAATTTTTGTGTCCGATTAAAAGGTATTTAAGTAATGAATTTACCAATTGTACTTATAGGTTCATCAAATACATATAAAATCTCTGTAGGAAAGTTATTAGCAGAGCAACTAAATTTACCTTTTGTTTTCTTAGAAGATATTAGCGAGAAATATTATCTGGAAATAGGTTTTAATCGAACACAGCAAGAACAAGCTTGGGAAGAAAACGGTGCTGATGGTTTTTATCGCTACATGATGCCCTTTAATGCTTATGCGATTGAGCGAGCTTTGTCCGAATATCGAGAATCTGTAATCGAATTTACTGCCGAACAATCTGTATATGATGATTCTCAATTAGAAAAGATTAAGAAAATTCTACAACCATTAACTCATGTTATTTTGCTTTTGTATTCTCCCGATACAGAAGAATCATTAAGAGTATTTGAAGAAAGTAATCGCGCAATTGTTAACGGAATGGAAATAAACGAACATTTTGTTAAACATCATTGCAATCACGATTTAGCAAAGTATGTTGTTTACACAAAAGATAAAACACCAGAGCAAATTTGCGATGATGTTCTCAACAAAATTAATCCCAGGGATTCTGATATTATTTTAATTGGTCCGATGGGTACGGGTAAAAGCACAATTGGCAAACTCTTATCGCAAAAGCTAAATCTTCCCCAAGCTTCTATGGATGAAATTAAGTGGAAATATTACAAAGAAATTGGCTGGGAAGCCGATACACAAAGAAAAATACGCGAGCAAGAACGGTTTGCAGGATACCGCTATTGGAAGCGATTTGAACTTTATGGAATTGAACGTCTTTTGTCAGAATACAATAATTGCATAATTGATTTTGGAGCGGGACATTCTGTATATGAAGATGATGCCGATTTTGCTCGCGCTCGTGAATTACTTTCTCCTTATGAAAATGTAGTGTTACTGTTACCTTCGTCAGATTTGGATGAGTCCGTTGAGATTTTGAAAAAGCGAAGTCAGCTTACAATTAATGGTGTAGAAATAAACCGTTTTGTCATGACTCATCCTTCAAATCAAAAGTTAGCGAAACAGGTAATTTATACTAAAGGAAAAACACCTGAAGAAATTAAGGAAGAAATTCTTTGTTCGTAGTAAGCGATTTATCGCTCTCTTAAGTAATATCTTCGTTTAAGAAGAGGACTAAAGTCCTTACTACGAACCAGTATTATTTATAAAACTTTACACTGCCCCTGAAATCTCAATAAATGGTCGCACAACACTAAAGCAACCATCGCTTCTACCATCGGAACTGCCCGTGGTAATACGCAAGGATCGTGTCTCCCTTTTGCCGCTAAAACTCCAGCATCACCCGTTTTAGTAACTGTATTCTGTTCTTTCCTAATAGTTGCCGTGGGCTTGAATGCTACGCGAATTATAATATTTTCACCATTAGATATTCCACCTTGAATACCGCCGGAACGATTTGTGACGGTGCGAATATTACCTTCATCATCGGTATAAAATTCATCGTTATGCTCGATTCCGGTAAGCAAAGTACCTGCGAAACCAGAACCAATTTCAAAGCCTTTACTTGCAGGAAGAGACATTACACCTTTAGCAATATCGGCTTCCAATTTATCAAAAACCGGCTCACCCAATCCTTTGGGAACTTTCCGCGCTACGCATTCCACTACCCCACCGATAGAATTACCATCTCTACCAACTTGCTCAATTAATTCAATCATCCGTTCCGCACATTCAGCATCGGGGCAGCGGACGATATTGCTTTCAACTTGTTCTAAAGTAACTTTTTCTGCATCAACTTCGCCTTCCAAATCCTTGATGCGCTTGACGTAACCGATGATTTCCACACCAGCGACTTTGTGAAGAATTTTTTTGGCGATCGCACCTGCTGCAACTCTACCAATTGTCTCTCGTGCCGAGGATCTACCACCACCTTGATAGTTACGAATGCCGTATTTTGCATCATAAGTAGCGTCAGCGTGGGAAGGGCGGTACATTTGCACCATCTCGCTGTAATCTTGGGGACGAGTATCTTTATTTTTGACCAAAATTGAAATTGGCGTACCCAAAGTTTGTCCCTGAAACACCCCCGAAAGAATTTCACAGCGATCGGCTTCTTTACGAGGTGTAGTAATTTTACTTTGTCCAGGTCGCCGTCTATCTAATTCTACTTGAATTTCTTCAGCGGAAATTTCCAGTTGTGGCGGACAACCATCAATTATGACTCCCACACCACCACCGTGGGATTCGCCGAAAGTAGTAACGCGAAATAAATGACCGAAAGTGTTACCCATGATGATGTTGCAGAGATTTCCAGACTATGTACTTTAGGTAATGTCTTGTTATGTTTTCAAAGACACATATAACAAGAATATATTTTTACTTTGACTATTACTAGGGATATGACTTTGATATTTATGCAGATTTTTTAGATGATCGATGCTGTATATTTAGTCCGCGCAGGCGGACTTTGCTTGTGTAGACGCGGTTTCAACCGCCAGTTTTAGAATTAGAATCAAGAAACATAGGTATTACAATAATAAATTATGAAAGCACAAGAAATAATGGGAACTGTCGATCGAAACGGTCAATTGTTTTTAGACGAACCACTTACGGTTAATACATCAAGCCGTGTCAAAGTAATTGTTTTATTTCCAGAAGCAGATATAGATGAAGATGATGAACCAAAAGAATTAGTTTTAGAAAGACTTCAAATCTCGCTGCAACAAGCTTCTGAAGGAAAAACTAAACCTGTTTCAGAACTGTGGGATGACATTGATGCAGAGTGAACCACCTTCAGTTGAAGTTAATTTTACAGATGAATTTAAGCAGCGGCTACGTACTTTATCCAAAAAATGTCGTCATATTTAGTCTGATATTCAACCAATTATTGAACAATTACAAACTGGAGATTGTTTAGGCAACCAAATACCTGGAACTGGTTATACTGTTTTTAAAGTACGAGTCCGCAATAGTGATATACAAAAAGGTAAAAGCGGTGGTTATCGTCTCATCTACCAATTAGAATCACCAACAAGTGTCATTTTATTATTAATTTATTCCAAGCTTGACCAAACTGATGTCGCAGCAGAGGAAATTCAGTTGGTTATTGAAAAGTTTCAGGAATATGAGGAATAAGTTTTATTCTTTCTTTTAACACTAGCTTAAAAGATTTTGCTTTAAATAACTACCTCATACCACTTCCCTAACTGTATAACCTTTACTGCACTTTTGAATTAACAGCCATTGTTTAGAAATTTTACTCAACGCTGGCATTACCCGAAAGTTGAAAACATCTTCCCACGTTTCAACACCGTAATTTTCTACCAATTCTAACTCTAGCTTCTTAAACTCAGGGTATTTTTCATCGTTGATTGCATTTAACATTGATATCACGGTGCTTGTAGGTATTTGAGTCGCTAATTCACTCATAAGTAATATCCTTAAAATACAAATAATCGATAATGGTTCGTTTTCTGTTGTAAATTTTATGTTGTAACTGCACTATCAGAATTTTTTTGATTCTCACTTTAATCGCTAAAACCTTCAAAACTCTTGTGGGATGGGCTGGAAGCCCGTCCAATCATATCCCCACAGCAAAAAAGCGCCCTCCCATAATAGGAAGGCGCTTTTTATTTATTGTAGAGACGTAATACATTACGTCTCCAATTATTTAATTTTTAACCGTTGATTGCGGGAGCGCTGACTGCAACAGGTGCAGATTCAAGTGCAGCTAAATCAAGTGGGAAGTTGTGAGCGTTGCGCTCGTGCATTACTTCCATACCCAAGTTAGCGCGGTTCAATACATCAGCCCAGGTGTTAATTACACGACCACTGGAGTCGATTACAGACTGGTTGAAGTTGAAACCGTTCAAGTTGAATGCCATTGTGCTGATTCCCAAAGCGGTAAACCAGATTCCTACAACGGGCCATGCTGCTAAGAAGAAGTGCAAGCTACGGCTGTTGTTGAAGCTCGCATATTGGAAAATCAAACGACCAAAGTAACCGTGTGCAGCTACGATGTTGTAAGTTTCTTCTTCTTGACCGAACTTGTAACCGTAGTTCTGTGATTCGGTTTCGGTTGTTTCACGTACTAAGCTACTTGTTACCAAAGAACCGTGCATTGCACTGAACAAGGAACCGCCAAATACTGCTGCAACACCTAACTGGTGGAAGGGGTGCATCAAGATGTTGTGTTCAGCTTGGAACACGAACATGAAGTTGAAGGTACCGGAGATACCCAAAGGCATACCGTCAGAGAAAGAACCTTGTCCAATGGGGTAGATCAAGAATACTGCGGTTGCTGCTGCTACTGGAGCAGAAAATGCAACACAGATCCAAGGACGCATACCCAAGCGGTAGGAAAGTTCCCACTCGCGACCTAAGTAACAAAATACTCCAATTAAGAAGTGGAATACTACCAACTGGTAAGGACCACCGTTGTACAACCACTCATCTAAGGAAGCAGCTTCCCAGATTGGGTAGAAGTGCAAACCAATAGCGTTAGAAGAAGGTACAACAGCACCGGAAATGATGTTGTTTCCGTAGATCAACGAACCTGCAACAGGCTCGCGGATACCATCGATGTCAACAGGCGGAGCTGCAACAAAAGCGATGATGAAACAGGTGGTAGCAGCTAGAAGGGTAGGAATCATCAACATTCCAAACCAACCGATGTATAAACGATTGTTTGTGCTGGTGATCCACCCACAAAACTGCTCCCAAGCAGATGCGCTCTCGCGTCTTTGTAATGTGGTTGTCATGGTTCAGATAATTGCTATCAAATGAATGATTTATTAAGTAGGCTTTTCAACCTATGTACTTATACTAAACTAAATATTTCGGTTTGTAAAGCCTTTTCAGAAAAAAAGTGTATTGAATGCTGCAAAAATCGGTAAAAGCATTGCCTGAAAAGCCTGCGCGACAATAAATACAGCTAATCCGCAAAAAAAAGAAATTTTCATAAATTAAATTCATATATTAGAGAGTAGCTGCATTAATCGAGCTTAAGATTTGATATAGCTTGTTCAATATCGAGTGCGAGATAGTTGTCCAACGCCATGTACATCCAATAAATAGATATTTGTGGATCTTGATTAGTTTTCTGAAAACCCAATGCTAATCCTAGATTTTGAGCATATGGATGGATCGTCAAGCTATATAAATCGCAAAGATTGGGAAAATCCGCTTGCATTTTAATTAAAGTTTGTTGGGCATCCTTTAATAATTGACATAGAGTATGGTGCTGCTGATAGGTTGGATCTATTAGAAAACTGCGGATAAAAACAGAAGTACAATCCTCATCTCCCGGTTTTGGCATATTAAAGGGATCGGTTTGGCTGGCAGTACTCAGATGCAGACTTTTACTCGGAGGTAGAAAAAAATTCTCCTCGGATTCGGAAGCTACAGGATAAAGAATGCAAACACCAACAGGATCTTGAGTATCGCAGCGACGCAAAACCCTCATTCCTTTTGAATAATGTTTAGCCCAGGTACGCAATTTTCTAGCTATTTTCTGAGGTGCCGCCGTATTTTTTTTATTCATCCAATCGTAGTTACGGGCTAAAAAAGTCGCAGATGGTATAGCGTCAGTGCGGGGGTTAAAGCTATCGGTGACAAGTTCTACTGGTTGTACAACTTGGTTAGATTCATCAATATCTGGCAATGAAGAGCAAATACGAATACATATATTGTTGCCATCGAATTCCTTTTCAATCAGTCCCAAAGCCACTAACTTATCAATCATCATTCCCGCAGCACGTTCGCTTCCCCTGTCTTCTTCGGCGTAAAACAGTTCGTTAGCTTCTCGGTGAGTACAAGCAACAAAACCTTCAGGTAAATCAAGTTCCGTTAAAGGTTCTTTCAGAATATTTCCCAACTGTTGCTGCTGCTTTAACAGTAAATACGCCCATAACTTCACAAAACATTCAGATCGACGGCGCGTCAAACCTACTTTTCCTTTCAAAAGAGAAACATACCTGCGCTGATGTTCGACACAAAACCATCGATCGATACAAACCAAATCCTTCACGGCGGAACTCCTGTGTGAATTATTCTCATTTAATGCAATACAGCCATTATCAATCCCTTGACGGTGCTGTATTACTTAACTTAAGAAAAACTTCACCCCACTTCAGGCAAATTCTCCAAATATCACTGTACCTTCACTGAGTTCAATGTTTTTTCTAAGGTTGCGGCTCAATCATTGCCAATGCAGAACCCCAACCATAACAATGCTGCTATTAGCTTGATTGAAGTTTATTTTTGACTATTTTTAAGGAGATAAATTATGAGTCTTTCACTATTAGAGCAGTACCAAAAAATTGCATCTACCCCAGGAAGTATATTTTACACCAAAAAAACAAAAGCTGAAAAAAAACAGCCTGCATCCAAACTTTATTTGATGCAAGCTGTAATTGAAAGCTTTGTTGACGGGATTTTCATCCTGACGAGACAAGGAGAATTAGTTCATGCTAACGATCGCGCACGTAATATTTGTCAACAATTAAGCGAAGGGATTAATGAAGATAGAGTTCCCAAAGAAATTCGGCGCGTTTGTCAATCTTTAATCGAAAGCCGTCAACTATTCCCCAATCAAAACATATCTATTGAGTCAGAAATTGAGACATATACAAAAGTCACAATACGGGTTCGCGCTAGATGGTTGCAGGCAAATGAAAGCAATGATGATTACTTATTAGTTACCTTAGAAGATCGCCAACAAACTAATCAAATCATGGCAATTTCAGAAGCTAAAAAATACGGTTTAACCGAACGAGAATCCGAAGTTTGGTTGTTGCGTCGAGCTAATTATTCTTACCAAGAGATTGCAGAGGAACTTTATATTACTATCAATACAGTCAAAAAACATCTAAAGAATATTTACGCCAAGCAACAGGAGGTAGTTATCAATGAACAATGAACAGCGATCGCTTAGAATTAGGGATGATGAATTATGAGTTATATCAATAATTTTCGTCTTATACGTCCACTTGCAAATATGTTTTTTAATCAATGCTTGCAATGTATCAGATAATAACTCATAACTCATCACTCATAAGTACCAACTCTTTTTAACGGTATAACAGCTAATTTTTTTCTGACTTCATCTAAAGGAGTAGCCCAGTCGGATTCAATATCCCAATCAACTAACTTATTCGCCATTTTGCCATTTTTAATCACATAAATAATTTCTGGTAAATTACATTTGTGCATTAGTAAACCAGCTAATACAAGTATGGCGCTAGATGGGCGAAAAACTTGAGAACGAGTAAAAGCTTGCAATATAAATTCATCGTTTTTAGAAGGAGAAAGTCCGGTAACAACGTGCCAAACATCATGAGTTCGCTGTATCCAGTCTCCAGTGTTTAGCGGTTCAAAGCCATTTTCATCCAAAAAATAGGCTACTTCTCTGCCTAATGTACCTTCAGGAAGCTGACGTAATTCTTCCAAATTAATATTTAATTCTCGCTCTGGATATATCTGAGGATTTATCGTTTGAGCCATCTTTAAAATAAAGCCAAGATTTCCATTTTCCATGATTAAATTTCTCCTATAAACAAATAAAAACTGCGCGATCATGCCTTTTAATAGCAGTGTTCCTAAAATTCGCTTACGCTCAAATTAAGTTTAGATTTTAGATTTTAACAACGGATGCGTTTGGATTTTAGATTTTTCCAATCCAAAAGAGGCACAATTTCATATAAAATCTAAAATAGAAGGTTAGTTATGTATCTATTTTAAAAAAATTACTTTTAATGCAAAGTACCCAAGCAGGTACCTTTTTGATATAGGGAAGAGTTAATAGTTAGGAGTTAGGAATTAGGAATTAGGAGTTGGGAATTAGGAATTAGGAATTAGGAGTTGGGAATTAGGAATTAGGAATTAGGAGTTAGGAATTAGGAGTAGCGATCGCCGGAAAGCTCGCTATTTAACTACCCCCATCTCCCCATCTCCCCCATCTCCCCATCTCCCCATCTCCCCCATCTCCCCCATCTCCCCATCCCCCCATCTCCCCATCCCCCCATCTCCCCATCTCCCCATCCACTTTTATTCCATGTCTACATCCCGTATAACCTATAGCCCTGCTTACACGATCGTTCCTACCTACGAATGTTTTAACAGGTGTACTTACTGCAACTTCCGTACAGAACCTGGAAATGATACTTGGTTATCTTTATCAGCAACAAAAGATATTTTCAAAAGACTTCAAGAGCAAAATGTTTGTGAAATATTGATATTAAGTGGAGAAGTTCATCCTAATTCACCACGACGAGAAGAATGGTTTAATTTGATTTACGATCTATGTAAATTAGCATTGTCAATGGGTTTTTTGCCCCACACAAATGCGGGACCATTGAGACTTGAAGAAATGCAAAAGCTTAAAGAAGTCAACGTTTCAATGGGGTTAATGTTAGAACAGTTAACACCAGCTTTATTACAAACAGTTCATAAACACGCACCAAGTAAATTACCACAATTAAGATTGCAGCAATTACAGTGGGCTGGTGAATTAAAAATACCTTTTACAACGGGATTGCTATTAGGAATTGGAGAAACAGAACAAGATTGCTGGGATACATTAGAAGCGATCGCTCAACTGCATCAAAGCTATCAACATATTCAAGAAGTTATTTTACAACCACACAGTCCGGGTACTCAGCAAAGTTTTGATTTTCCACCTTTTAATCCGCATCAACTACCACAAGTAATAGCAAAAGCCAGGGCTATTTTACCCGCAGATATTACCATTCAAATTCCGCCAAACTTAGTAAAAGATGAACAATGGTTGCTCGCTTGTATAGAAGCAGGTGCGAGAGATTTGGGAGGAATTAGTCCCAAAGATGAAGTTAATCCAGATTATCCGCATATTCAAGAAAAAGAATTGCGAGAAATATTGCAGCCCGGAGGTTGGGAATTAGTACCGAGATTACCCGTTTATCCGCAGTTCGATGGATGGTTGTCTGGGGATTTGGAAGCGCAGGTGAAAAGATGGCACGTTACCTAAAGTTTTATAAAATCTCTTGCTTAAATTTGTTGCTTCATTTTAAGTGTTAATGGTATTTTAATCTACTCTAAAAATAGGAAAACAGTATTTTTATTGAGAAAAACTCGATATTATATCAGTCATGTTTGTAAGAATTGCAACAACTTTGTGGACTTGAAAATTTCCAAAAATAATGTTGGGAGAAAGCGATCGCTAAGAAAGCCAACCACTCAGCACAACGATCGATAATTTTAATTTATATAAAACCAGAATCCCACCGCTCTAAAAGCAAGAAAACACAATTGCAAATCTTTGAAAAAAAATTGTTAATTTATTGATTGAAAAAAAATCCCCTTAATGTGAGATAATTATTGTTATAGAGATAAAAAAGACTTTATTATAATCGGATGGCGGCAAAATTTTTATTTGGGTATAGATTCCCATTATAAAAAAAACACTTTATATAAAAATAATATCAGAAAACGTTGCCAAAAAAAACAAATTTCGGAAAGCGTAATTTTTCTTATACTTTAAGAAAATAACGTAAAAGTGGGAAATATGGTTATAAATTCTCTACAAGAAAAGCAATTACTCAAAAATCTATACAACGCTTTTGACCCTTTTCGTCCTTTACCTGCTGGCGATCCAACTTATGTAGATTGTCGGGAAGTTCGCGGTGATGGGGATATTTTGGAGGATTTGGGACGTAGAATTTCACTTTCCGATACAAAGACTTGTCAGCTATATTCGGGTCATCGCGGTGCTGGTAAATCTACGGAATTGCTGAAATTAAAGCAAGCTTTGGAAGAACAAAAATTTTATGTGGTTTATTTCGCTGCTGATGAGGAAGATATTCAATCGGAAGATGCTGAATATACCGACATTTTGCTTGCTTGTACTCGACACATTTTAGAAGAACTTAAAAACAGCGCCAATCCTAATCTATTATTAAACTGGTTAAAAGACCGTTGGGAAGATATCAAATATTTAGCGCAAACGGAAATGTCTTTTGATGGAATGAGTGTGGAAGGACAAATATCTCAGTTTGCGAAACTAACAGCGAATTTGAGAGCCGAACCAACTTTACGTCATAAAATTCGCAAAAAAGTAGACCCTTATACGGTTAGTTTAATTGATGTTTTAAACGAGTTTCTTAAAGAAGCAAAAAAGCAACTTCCCAACGGTTGTACGGAATTAGCGGTAATTGTTGATAACTTAGATAGAATTGCACCAATTATTAGTGATGATAATCAAAAGACTAATCATGAAGAAATATTTCTTGACCGTAGCGAACAACTCAAAGCTTTAGATTGTCATCTGATCTACACCGTACCCATATCATTAGTATATTCGCAACGGGGAACCGATCTCAGAGATATTTATAGCGATACTCAAGTTTTACCAATGGTTATGGTGCGGACTCCCGATGGAAAAGTTTGCCAACCGGGGTTAGATAAAATAAAAGAAATTATTATTAAAAGAGTCAATCCACATACGACTTATATATCTATAGATACAGAAATATTTGACAGTCCCGAAACATTCGATCGACTGTGTTTGATGAGCGGGGGACACGTGCGAAATTTACTATTGTTAACACAAGATGCGATCGCTCGTACAGCACAATTACCAATTTCTCAAAAAGCAGTCAGACGAGCCATTACCGAAGCACGAAATACTTACCGTCAAACCGTTGAACATAGTCAATGGGGTTTACTCGCAGAAGTATTTCGTTCCAAGCGAGTAGTTAACGATAAAAAGTATCGCAGTTTATTATTTAATCGCTGTCTTTTGGAATATCGTCACTTAGATGCAGAAGGTGAAATTGAGCGTTGGTGTGACGTTCATCCTTTGATTCAAGGAATACAAGAATTTAAAGAATTAGTGGCGAAAAATCAGTCATGATATCGGAATTAATTAACGTATATAGCGGTTTTCAGTTGAATGCAATACAAAATAAGTTAGTGAAATTCGGACGGGCAGGGATGCCCCGCAGTCGCTACAACGGAGGGAACCTCCGCAACGCGCTGCTCTCCATCCCACAAGATTGTATTTAATTCGCTATATGTCATTGCGAGGAGGAACGACGAAGCAACCGCAGTGACTGGGATTGCTTCGTTCCTCGCAATGACACTTTGCGGTTGTATCGTGAAATTCGCATTGACAGTTATTTAAACGATTATGATATAGCAATCCTAAATGATTTGTAATAAATTTAGAAACAAACTGGCGGTTGAAACCGCTACTACACAAGCTAAGTCCAGATGGTGCGTGGACTTAATTAAACAACCCGCGCAGGCGGGTTTTGCCTCTGTAGCCGCGACTTATAGTCGCCAGGTATGAATAAAATTTTACTTTCCATTTGAATATTGCGTCTACGTGTTTTCTCACATTTAAATTCGGATTGCTATATGACATCAGAAATTAATTGGGACGAAGATTTACCCGCTGAGCCGGAGGAAGAAATAAGCGCATTTGTTCGCACTTTGGAACGATCGCAAGGTTTTCGTTTATTATTTGTGCAATGTACTCCAGTTGAAGGTGAAGAGTTAATTACTAAAGTTAAAGAAGATTTACCGAAAAAGACAATTGAAGTTTTACGGTTTGACGAACCTATCGATAATTTATATGAGATTGTCAAAAACTTACCAAACCGAGAACAGATAAATATTTTATTTATTCAAGGTTTAGAACATTCACTATACGAATACGAACAAACTAAGTTTGGCGAAAAAAGCGGACGATTTGCTTACAGTTGGAAAGGGGTTCCAAAAATCCTTAACCACTTAAATTTACATCGAGAAAGATTTCGAGATACCTTTAATATTTGCTTTGTTTTTCTCCTTCGTTCCTTTTCTTTAAAATATTTTATTCATCGCGCTCCAGATTTCTTTGATTGGCGCTCGAGTATTTTTGAGTTTCCCACAAAACCGGAATTATTAGAGCAAGAATCATCTCGTTTGCTTAAGGAAGGGGATTATGAAAAATATTTAAGCTTAACTCCACAACAGAAAATTGAAAAAATTCTAGAAATTGAAGAATTACTGGAAGAAAAGCACCAGACTCTTGATAAGAAAGCTGAATTATTAAGAGAGCAGGGAATATTACTGAGTGCTGCGGAAGAGTATGAAGCAGCTTTAAAAGCATTTGATAAAGCCATTGAAATTAAACCCGATTATCACCAAGCTTGGAACAGCCTGGGTATAGCGTTGCGTCAGTTGGGAAGATTAGAAGAGGCGATCGCATCCTACGATCAAGCTGTTGAAATTAAACCCGATTATCACCAAGCTTGGTACAACCGGGGTATAGCGCTGGGTGAGTTGGGAAGATTAGAAGAGGCGATCGCATCTTACGAAAAAGCCATTGAAATTAAACCCGATAAACACGATGCTTGGAGCATCCGGGGTTATGCGCTAGGTGAGTTGGGAAGATTAGAAGAGGCGATCGCATCTTACGATAAAGCTGTTGAAATTAAACCCGACGATCACGATGCTTGGTACAACCGGGGTAATGCGCTGGGTGATTTGGGAAGATTAGAAGAGGCGATCGCATCTTACGACAAAGCCATTGAAATTAAACCCGATTATCACGAAGCTTGGTACAACCGGGGTAATGCGCTGGGTGAGTTGGGAAGATTAGAAGAGGCGATCGCATCATTAGAAAAAGCCATTGAAATTAAACCCGATTATTACCAAGCTTGGTATAACAAAGCTTGCTATTACGCTCTACAAAATAACATCGAGCAAGCAATTGAAAATCTACAAATTGCCATCAATCTAAATCCTGAAAAATATCGAGAAATGGCAAAAACGGATAGTGATTTTGATACCATTCGTAATGACGATCGCTTCCAAAAACTTATACTCAACACTTAACTTAGCCCACGCAGGCGGGCTTTGTAATTGTAGCCCCACCCTTCGAGGGTGAGGGCGATGTGGTACTTTCTAATACTTCTCTCGCTGTTGCACCAAAGCACTTTTCACATTTTCATATTCAGCTTCAATTTTATCAATTTGCTCTTTTATGCCCTCTTGCATTTCGTTTGTTAATATCATCTCCAACTCCGCACATAAACCAGCTAAATTATTTGCACCTAATGTTGCACTACTTGAAGAAAGTGTATGTACCAATCGCAGAGCAGTTTTAAAATCATCTCGATCTAAAGCAACTTGAATATCTTGTAGAAACCTGGGAGCTTCTTCCAAATATTCATCAATAGTTTCTATTAAAAATTCTCTGGCATTTACTCCACAATTAAAATCAGCTATACGATAGATTTCTTGCAATGCCGTATTGTCAATTATATAATCATTTTTGTTCTGAGATTTTGCAACAATTTCTTTTCTATTCAACTCACACTTCGTAAGTACCTGCATCAATTCTTCAATGCGAAAAGGTTTAGGAAGAAAATCATCAATACCAGATGCCAAATAATCTTCTTTATCCTTTAACATCGCACTTGCGGTTAGTGCAATAATTCGGGGGCGCACTGAGGGTTCCCATTCCTGACAAATATAGTGGGTTGCTGTCATCCCATCCATTTGAGGCATTTGCATATCCATCAATACCACATCATAAGACTGACGACGTAATGCTGTAAGTGCTTCTAATCCATTGTTGGCAATATTTGCTTGATAACCCATTCGCTGCAACATCAAAGTTATCATTTTTTGATTGGTTGCGTAGTCTTCTACTAAAAGTATTTTCAAAGGATGTTTTTCGGCGATCGCACTATCGATCGCTGCGACTTCTGGTTTGCGGGCGTATGCAAGATTGGATACATTTGTTTCGCTTTCCCATTCTCCACTAAGTTGTGTTGCGATCGCGCGAGTGGTAATTGTAAAGTAGAATATACTACCGCGATCTTCTTCGGTTTCTACCCAAATTTTACCGCCCATTAATTCAGTCAATTGTTTACAAATTGCTAACCCTAAACCCGTACCGCCATACTTTCTAGTTATTGAAGAATTTACTTGACTAAAGGCTTTAAATAAACGATTAATGCGGTTGCTTGGTATTCCAACTCCGGTATCTTTGAGTGCAAACTCAATTTCGCAATTATTTTTTTCATTTCCAATAGTTTGACGCTCCCGACTTGTTACTGAAAGTTCCACACTTCCAGTGTCGGTAAATTTAATGGCGTTATTTAGTAAATTAATTAAAATCTGTCGCAGTCGGCTTATATCCCCGACAATAACTTTAGGAACTTCGGGATTTGCATGGAAAGTAAGTTCTAATTCTTTTTCCATAGCTTTCGGTGCTAATAAGGAAAAAGATTCTTCAATACAGCTATTTAAATGAAAAGGTTCTTCTTCAAATTCTAATTTTCCAGATTCAATTTTGGAGAAATCAAGGATATCGTTAACAATTTCGAGTAAAGCTTTACCGCTATTACAAATAGTTTCAACAAATTCTTCTTGTTGATTCGACAATTCAGTATTTAACAGTATATCAGCCATGCCAATTACCGCCGCAACTGGAGTACGTATTTCATGACTAATCATCGCTAAAAACTCTTGTTTTGCTAGCTCAGCCTGTTTGCGGGCTGTCATGTCTCGCAATATATAAACATAACCTTGAAAATGATCGATTTCTGTCTGAACTTTTGAACAAGAAAAAGCAACCGGAATTGTTTTTCCACTCTTTGTTTCACAAACAGTTTCTACTTCTTTAACTAAAGGAGTTACAGGACCAAATAAAGGTGTTTGAACGTTTCCTCTTTGTTCTATTTCTTCTTTCCAATTATCAACTTCTCGCAAGACTGTAGAAATTGACGATCCAGAAATTTCTGCTTCATCATATTCCAATAAAATTTGTGCTGTCCGATTTATGGTTTTGATTTTTCCTGATAGCGTTGTGACTAATAAAGCATCAGCCATTGAAGTAACAATTTGGTCGATATATTGTTTAGAAGCACTCAGAGTACGCAGTAAAAGATTGGCTTCGTTCGCACCTTGAACTAAAGATTGTTCTAAAACCATCTGTTCGGTTACATCTTCAACAATTATCAATAGCTCATCACTGGTTCGATCGTTTTTGACATTATTAGCAATACAAATCTCAATGTAAATTGGATGTAAAACTTTTTGAGAGCGAATTACTCCTCTAAGTTCAAACTTTTCTTGTTTTCCCGCTCTAATATCGCTAGCAATAACTTCAATTCCAATTAATTCGGGAAACCCAATCCGAATATCTTTTCCTATCTCTACCTCATTCGAGTTTTCAGCCAGAAGGTTTACTTTTGGAGATAATTCTATAATCTTCCAATCTTCGTTGATAATTACATATTCAATCCGACGTAAAGATAATATGTTTGTAAATAGATTCATGTTATTAAATCATTGAATGTGATAAAGATTGAAAAATGTTGTCAACGTTTGTTCCCGTTTTTGCTGAAGTTGCATATGTCGAAACAAAACCACTATTATCGTTGAAGCTATAAATTTGCCGATATTTTTCTAAATATTCTGCATCAATTAAGTCTGATTTATTCAAAGCGATCGCAGCTTTACCTGTAGGATTAACTTTAAGGAAAGCTTGAAGATGTTCGGCAATACTCTCTAGAGATTCTGGGCGCGTCACGTCACCAACTAGAATTGCTCCTTTTGCTCCTTGAAAGTAACTTGCAGAAATTCCTTTGAATTTAGTACTCCCTTCTATATCCCAAATCAATAACTGTAGCGTCAGTTGTTTTTGTGGCTCTAAATCAGTTAATTCGACAGCTTTCCGAGAAATTTTCACGCCAACGGTAGACAAATATTTGTCACTAAACTGTTTATCAACAAATCTGCGAATCAAGCTAGTTTTACCAACGCCGAAATCACCGATAAGACATATTTTTTTAGAGATTGTGGACATAATTAATAATTATACTTTAGGTAGATGAAATAGAATAAACTGCACCAGACAAATAATAATTGATTCTAAGTTTTATCTTCAAGAATTGGTTCTAAAATAACGCAGCGCATCAGCCATGAAGGTTGGCTTTCATCAATTCCCGGTGGTAAATCCGTTTTACCAACAACTTGTAAGCGAGATGGAGAAATTCCTTGCTTAATCAATGCTTGCTGTACAGATTTTGCTCGTTGAAGTGCTAGTTTTTCAGTTGCAAAAGTTTCGTTTTTTGAATAGCTATAACCAATAATTTTTATATTCTTCATCGGATACCGATCCATAAATCTTTTTACCAACTTAACTTTATTTTCTAAATCTAATGCAACTAAATTTGACGATTGCCGTTCAAAATAAAACCGAATTGAGATAGAAAGAGGTTTTATCTGTACTGCACTTGATACCGTTTTTACACCAGGAATTTGTTCAAATGCTTGAGTAATTGTTTTAGCATCTTCAATTCGGCTGATACTACCAATAACGGTAACTTTACCATCGCTGTAATCAGCGGAAATATCATTATCATCGATCTGATTTAAAACTGCGGTGATTCGTTTAACTTCAGAAGCAGCTAATACTGGTGATGCTGGTACTTCAACTGAAATAATTCGATTATCAATTTTCAAATTAGTAACTGTTGCAGCCGCAATTTGTTTTGCTTTGGTTTTCAAATATTGATTGGGAACTCTTCCCATTAGTTTGAGTTTATCCCCATCTGCTTTGACATCGAGACGATAAACTGATAATTCCGGCGCAGAAGCCAAAGCCAAAGCTGCTTTATTTTCAATGGCATGAATTTGATTGCTGCGATATTGCCAAATACCCCAAGGAATAAAAATTATAGCTAGAATTCCTAAGCTTAATATTAAGAGCGGAGAAGATTGATTTTTCTCTTCTTTATGATGCTTAAAATCTATTAAATTTTCCAAAAGCGTATTTATTTCAGTAGGAACTGTTTCCAAATCTCCATCAAATTCTTCAATTGATTTACCGTAAGCTTTGATTATTTGGCTGAGAATTTCCCGCATCTTCAAGATAAATTCTTTGGGCGGCTTTCCCTTAACAATAATTGCGAGATAACAGTATCCTGCAACTTCTAAAATTATCTTAAAATTACCGTAATCAATCTCATCAAGTTCGGAATTCCCCGACTGAATCATACAATCATTGGCAAAGCTGCGAATTGCCGTTAGCATTCCCGCGATCATATCTGACTCAAGATGCTCGGAATCCTTATGTTGAATATCGCAAATAACTAAACCCGATGCTTTGTGAATCAAAAAGATAGCTTGAGGTGTAAAAGTTATCGACTCTTTAACAATTAACTCGGCTTCAGAAACCCCCTGTAATTTGGCTTTAATCTTGCGTTTTATTCCTTCAAAACTCAGAGTATTTTCAACTTGTTCGTTAATTGCTTGAATAGTTTCTCCCATGTACTTGGCAATTGTATTACCAATTACCGGGTACAGTGCATCCACAATTTTATCTTTTTCAAGTTCAATTTGTTTTGTAATTGCTTCTCCCATAGCTGGCGCGATCGCTTCTGCAAACACTTCCGAATCTACGTTTATTTGCTCGCGAATTGCCACAGGAAGCGCAGCTGCTAAAGCCTCACCCATACTGTCTTTATCTTGCTCAACTCTGCTATGGATAGCACTATCTATAATTGGCGCGATCGCTTCTACAAATTCTTCTTTTGATTCAGAAATTTTGCGCCTTAAAAGTTCGGTAATTTGCGGTAAAAGTAGCTCGATCAATTCATCAGAATCGTAAAGTTGATGGTTTATCTTCTTTAAATACTGTTGAATTTCCGCTAATTCATCTCCAACTAAAATATCTTGTAAATTTTGAAAAGCAGCAATTTGTTCTTCTGAGTTTTCAGATTTATGTTCTAGCGGTGAAGTTTCTACCGCAATTTCCCCCACTAGCTCCCGGTAGTTTGGTAACAGTGTTTGAGGAGAATCCAATTTAGCTTCTAAATAAATAGTAGTAGATTGATTCTCGATTTGAGGAAATTTAGCTTCTTTCGTACTTTCCTTATCATTAGCAATTTCACCAACAGAAATATCATAAGGATTACGCACTCGTGACGAATTCAAAGGACTTTGATATTCATTGATTTCGTCGCAATCATAGCCATCCGATGGTTCAATAATTGATAAATCAACAAGCAGATTCACAAAATTATCAAGCTGTGCGGCTTTTTCCCGATTTAACTCAGCAGATTCAGACATTGAGTCAGTTAGCAGTTAACAGTTAGCAGTTAGCAGTTAGCAGTTAGGAATTAGGAGTTAGGAGTTAGGAGTTAGGAGTTAAGAATTAGGAGTAGGAAATTAGTTATTTTCCCCCCATCCCCCCATCCCCTTGTCTCCCCATCCCCTTGTCTCCCCATCCCCCCTCTTCCCCCTCTATCTCCATCCCCCCATCAGGAATTCACTTCAGACAATCCGTTATGAGATAAGAATTCTGAAAGTTTCTCTCCATTTCTGAGCAATTTAACCGGATTATTCTCGCTCTCTTCATCTGCTGCTTCACGCAATACGGGAATGAATTCTTTTTCTTTGAGACGCATCCCTAAAGCAAATAATGTCTCAGCCATATCGTCTTTAGAAACTTTGGTTTGTCTCAAGTTAGAAAAATGCCGTTCAATTTCTTCTAAAACTAAATCCCGCAAAGCCAAAACTTCTTCTTCTAGCTGGACTTTTGTTTGAGAAACTTCTTCTCTTATTGATTTGGTTTGAATATCTAATTCCTCATCTAGCGATTGTACGCAACTTGAGAATTTTCTATTCAATCTATCTACCTGCTGGCGTGCATCGGCTGCTTCTTCCTCGTGGTTGAGGTTGAATAATTTCAGCTTTTTCTCTAAGTTTTCAAATCCTGCTTTTAATTCTGCTGCAAAGCTAACTCTAAGTTGCTCGACATGGGAGCGCATTTCTAGCTGTAAAAGTGAAATATCTGATTCTAATTTACCAAATCTGGTTTCATATTCTCTTATCTGCGCCCCGAAAATAATATCCCGGATTTGGTCAACATTACCGAGCCTTTCTCTTACTTCTTCTCTAAGCATTTGAGTCATTAGGTATATTCCTCATTGATAGATGTACTGATATTTAAAGTTTTTTGTAGAGCTTTGTTTCGGGCTGTAACTTCGAGTATAGGAAGCTTCAAGCAACTAAACCTAGCTGTCTCACAAACTTATTATTCCCAGTTATATGAACTTTCTATCAGGGAACGGCAATATTTTTTTTAACCGCCTTTTACCTCAATTTAACAATGCAAGCTATGTCACGGCATTGTCACATTTTTTCGTTAGTATTATGAATATAAAGAACTAGAATTATCTGCAAATATTTATGATTAATTTCCTTTGATTATTTAACTTGCAAAAAACTTACATTTAAAAAAATTTTTCTTTTACCATCTACCATCTAGCATCTAACATCTACCCTACTTATAAAAGAACAAAGTTATCATGGTGTACACAGAATTGATAGCATATAAAGACTTGATTGAAGAATTCATTGCTTGCACAAAAGCTCAATACAGTGGCAAGCTAGATATAAAGTCATCTAAATATAAATGGAGTTTGTACTTTCGGTTTGGGCGAATTATTTGGGCAACCGGGGGAATTCATCCGTTTCGACGCTGGCGCAGAAAAATTACTCAATATTGTCCGCAGATAAAAATTGACGAGATACAGATAGAGTCAATAGAATTAGCAAATAAACTGTGGGATTATCAATTATTAACTAGTTTATATAAAAAAGAAAAAATAGATAGAACTCAGGCTGAAGCTGTTGCGAAAAATACGATATCAGAAGTGTTATTTGATATTGCACAGCAGGTAAATTTTGAAGATGTATCTTGTATTCGCAATCCTAAAGCCGTCTTAGATGTATCGCTCACCTTTATGAATACAGAGTTTTTCCTCAAGCGTATGGAAGAAGAATGGCGTGGATGGTCATCTGCTGGATTAGCAAGTTTTACTCCTCATTTATCACCAGAATTATTGCAACCAAAACAAGTTCAACAGCTTGTAACTCCTAATATCTACACAAACTTTGTCAACTTTATTAACGGCAAATATACTTTACAAGATTTAGCCGTCGAACTGAAGTTTAATACACTTAAAATATCCTCCGATTTATTACCCTTCATTCTCAGGGGATTTATTCAACTATCGGAAGTACCCGACTTACCTTTATCAGCAGCAGAAGTTAAAAATAATATCAAACCTTTACCTACGAAAGAATCAAGAAGACCAGTTATCGCTTGTATTGATGATAGCCTTCAAGTATGCCAAATTATAGGAAGTATTGTCACTGCAAAGAACATGAAATTTGTTCAAATTCAAGATGCTATTCAAGCATTACCAATTTTAATCGAGAATAAACCAGATTTAATTTTCTTAGATTTAATGATGCCAGTTGTCAACGGATACGAAGTTTGCGCCCAAATCAGACGGGTTGCTAAACTTGCCGATATTCCGGTAATTATAATAACTGGTAGCGATGGTCTTTTTGATAGATTGCGATCTAAAGTAGCTGGCTCTACCGACTTTATGAGTAAACCAATAGTCGTTGAAAAAGTTTTAGATACGATTGATAAATATTTACATTTAGAAAAGCAAACGCCCGATTTACAACAGCAAACATCACTTAATAACGCAAATAACACATCGCAACCGCAGCTTGCAGTATGAATTTGGCAGTCATTATGGTGCGTTGCGCGGAGCGACAACACACCCTACATCCATCTAATCCAAAATTGTCTCATCCTTCCAAAAGATGCCGCAGACGATACATAAAAGCTGGAATATTGCAAGGAACATTAATATAGTCGAAACATCCCAGGCATAGGGCTTTTTCTATTTCAGTTGTAGTCGTGGATAACCAGACAACTTTAGAGCTTTGGATAACTTTATCTCGTTTGAAATGCTTAAGTATTTCTAACCCGTTTAAACCGGGTAAATTTTCTTCAAGTAAAATAATTTCACTACGCAAGGAAAGGCTTTTTCCTCCCAAAACTTTATTAGCCGTTTTTCCATCTTTTAACCAATGAACGTGATAACTTCTAGTTAATAACGCTTCCATAATAGAATTTGCAAAAGCTGAATCTTGATGTAGTAAAATTACATCTTTGTGAAAAGGCGATTGACGAGATTGAAGCGACTGACAATCTGAAGCTAAAACGCAATTTCCGCCATATTCTTTTGCTCGTTCCATTGTGGAAGCGGCGGTTTGATAAAGTGTTTGTATATCCTTTCCATCTTCTGGATATTGGGTAACTCCGGCGCTGAAAGTAATGCTAACCACTTCTTTCTCAACTTCAAATTCAATCGATCGCAATATTTCTAATACTTCTGCCAACCATTCAACTCCATAACCACGACTGATACCGTACATTCCAATTAAAAATTCTCCGCCATTCCAAGAAGATACAATATCTTCAGTTCGTAATTCTTTTCGTAACAAAGAAGCTAAACGACGCAACATTTTATCGCCAAATGGATGTCCGTAATTACGATTAATTTTTTCTAAATCATCTATTTTTATTACTGCTAAACAAAAGCTCTGTTGATACTGACTTGCTAAATGTAATAGTTTTTCTAAATCTTGAGTCGAGCGCTGGCGATTTGGTAAGCCAGTCAGAGAATTAATTTCTGCTTGTCGTAGCAAACGAGTACGTTCCAAACGGTTGAAAATACGGGTAATTAATTCTGGAGCAATAACAGGTTTATTAATAAAATCATCAGCCCCAGCTGAAAACACCTGTTGAATAGTCTCAGTATCTCGCACTCCGGTAAGAAACACGATTGGTAGCCAAGCCCAACGGGAATCATTACGTAATAGTTGACACAGTTCAATACCATCAATATTTGGCATTTGCACATCTAATATAAGTAAATCTGGCTTTACAGATTCAAGCTCATCCCAAAATTTCAGCGAATCGCTTAAGGTAGTAACTTGTATTCCCCAAGGTTCTAACAACGTTCGCACCAAGCGTAAACTCATGCGATCGTCATCAACTAACATTACCTTAGCTTCGGTTTTCGCAGGTTTTAAGGTTTGGTTAATAGCTTCGAGTACGCGGTTTGGGGAAATGGGTTTGTGAAAAAAGCCTTGACTTTTACGACGAGCCAGTGCAACTCTATCCGTTGATAATTCTTGATCGGTAAATACTAGTACCGGAATCGGAGGTGTTTGTTTTGACATTCGATCCAGAAAAGCAAATTCATCTTCTCTCTTATCAACAGATATATTTAGCAACACAATATCTGGGCGAATTCTTTGTAGTGCATCTGTTGCGAGTTTTGCATTCGGTGCGATCGCAGTTTGCAATCCTTGTACGGTTGCAACTTCTACTAAAGGATCGATAAATTCTTTATCTTCATCTACAATCAACAACCGAGTTGGCGATTCATCAGATTCAATTGAATGCTTACTTGGAAGCACTGCTTGATTTGAAGTCTTTACAGTATGAGAATTATTGCTGGTAGTTTGAGATATAGCAGATACAAGCTTCTTACTCAACATAGAATTACTCTCTGTTGTCGATGCTTTTTCAAACAGGGGATTAAGACGATACCCCAATCCAAAAACCGTTTCAATCAAATCGGGAGCTTTCGCAGCCTTTAATTTCTGTCGCAATCTTTTTACTAACGTCCTTATAGTATCTCTCGTCGGCGGCTCATCTTCAAAAGACCATAGCTGATTTAAAATACTATTCTGGCTGTGTATTTTCTGTGTATCTCGCATGAATAGTTCTAACAAAGAATATTCTTTCTTCGTCAGATTTAAAGGAACACCAGCGTGTTTTACCTCTTTGGATCTAGGTTCCAAACAAAGGTTTCCCCATTCCAAAATGGTCGATGCAGTTGTAGACTTGCGTCGCAGCAACGCTCGGATTCTAGCTGTTAATTCCGGTAAAGGTACTGGCTCAACTACATAGTCATCAGCACCAGCATCCAAGCCTTTAATTTTATCTTCACTAGTATTTCTTGCAGTTAAAAACATCACCAAAACCTGCAAACCTTTGGCACGCAAGCGACTGCAAAAAGTAATCCCATCCAGCTTTGGCAACATTACATCCAGCACAATCAAATCGTATTCCTGTGCTTCAACAAAATCCCAACCTTCTTGTCCATCTACCGCAACATCCACAACGTATCGATGTTCGGTTAAGTTCGCTTTAAGTTCTTTTGTGAATTGCTCATCATCATTTATAAGCAGAATCTTCATTACCGGGAAACACGGGTTTTTTTTACTTTGGCAAGTATAGCCCAAGGGAATGGGGGGATGGGGAGATGGGGAGATGGGGGAGAGGGGGTAGAAAATTTATAACTCCTCACTCTTAACTTCTCACTTTTAACTTCCAACTCCCAATCCAAAATTATTAACTCCTAACTGGTGACTGGTGACTGGTGACTGGTGACTGTTCACTGTTCACTGTTCACTGTTCACTGGTGACTGTTCACTGGTCACTGTTCACTGTCTCCTGCATCTACTAAAAGAAAGAGTTTAGGTTAAAAACCCTGTTGTAAAATAGACATAGATGTATATGGGGGACTAGTAAACTAGTCATAGATGCCTATAGAAACTATATATGGTAAACTCCAGGGTCTGAAACACAGTCAGCTAAAGCAATTGCAGCGGCTGTATCACCAGCGCCTACCGGGTGATAGTTTAACAACTCCGGAATTCGCTGAACGACTCGCGGCAATTAGTACTGAAATTAATCAGCCAGTGTGTGCCTATCTCAACCGTCGCGGACAAGTGATTCGGGTTGGGGTAGGCACTCCGCGTCAGACCCAAATTCCGCCGATGGAACTTCCGCGTTACGGTGCGGAACGACTTAGCGGTATTCGTTGTATTGCTACTCAGTTAAAGGCAGAACCGCCATCTGAAGCGGCTTTGACTGCTATGGCACTGCAAAGATTAGATGCTTTAATTGTACTTAATATTACAGGAACAGGATTTAAACGTCGGGGCGGTGGTGCTACTGGGTATGTTAAGGAAGCTTATTTGGCACACTTAGCACCCCTTGATGCTCGCGCCCTAATTACTAGCCCTACTGCACAATTGGATACCAGCGATTATTCTGCTCCTAGCTGGAGTATTTCGCCACCGATGAGTCTGGATGTATTGAGCAAAAAAGACTTTCTCGATCTGGTTGAAGGGCTTGAAGAAGAATTCCAACGGGAATTTACTGGTAAAGAAGTATCGGGCGATCGCGATCGCGTTGTGATTGTTGGGCTTGTAACTCAAAAGACGACGACTCAAGAATTTCACGATACTTTGGTAGAGTTGGGGCGGTTGGTGGATACCGCTGGGGGAGAGGTATTGCTTACTATGCGACAAAAGCGATCGCGAATTCATCCCCAAACGGTGGTGGGTGAAGGCAAGGTGCAGGAAATTGCTTTAAGCGTTCAAACTTTGGGAGCAAATCTTGTCGTTTTTGACCGCGATTTATCGCCAGCGCAAGTCCGAAATCTAGAACTTCAAATAGGGGTTCGGGTTGTCGATCGCACTGAAGTTATTTTAGATATCTTTGCTCAACGCGCTCGTTCGGGTGCTGGTAAGCTGCAAGTAGAATTGGCGCAGTTAGAGTATATGTTACCGCGACTAACTGGTAGAGGTCAGGCAATGTCCCGACTTGGGGGTGGTATAGGTACGAGAGGTCCTGGTGAAACCAAGCTAGAAACCGAACGTCGTGCTATTTCCCGGCGCATTACTCGCTTGCAAAAAGAAGTAAACCAACTACAAGCGCATCGAGAACGGTTAAGACAGCGGCGACAACATGAAGAAGTACCTACAATCGCAATCGTAGGTTACACCAATGCCGGTAAATCTACTTTACTTAACGCTTTAACCAACGCCGAGGTTTACACGGCAGACCAGTTGTTTGCAACCCTTGACCCGACAACGCGCCGCTTGGTAGTTCCCCATGCTGTAACCGAAGTAACTCAAGAAATACTCGTTACAGATACAGTTGGGTTTATACACGAATTACCCGGATCGTTAATGGATGCCTTCCGCGCCACTTTGGAAGAAGTGACAGAAGCAGATGGCTTAGTGCATTTGGTCGATTTATCTCATCCTGCTTGGCTGAGTCATATTCGTTCGGTCAGGGATATTTTAGCGCAAATGCCCATAACACCGGGTCCGGCGCTAGTAGTTTTCAACAAAATTGACCAAGCCAACAGCGAAACCTTAGCTTTGGCTAGGGAAGAATATCCAATGGCGGTATTTATTTCCGCTAATCAGCGCCTTGGTTTAGAAACCTTAAGAGAGCGTTTGGGGCAGTTAATTCAATACGCTACCGCTTCTGGATAAGCACTTGAGTTTTCTTTCGTAAAATCTAATTAAAGTTAACTTATCGCTCCTGGAGAAAAATTCTTCAGGAGTAATTTTATTAGGACTTACGCAAAAATAACGAAATTGCGTCATTACGAACAAAGCGAAGTAATCTCCTCAGATGCTGGGATTGCTTCCCTACACTTCGTTCTGGTCGCAATGACAATATGCCAGTTGCGTAAGTTCTGTTTATGTTTAATTAAACCACTTATTCCTATCCCTCCTAACTGCGTAAAATACTGAGCTTTTTTATGGCAAGCCATAAAGATATCAGTGTCAATACTGATGTATACCGTATTTAAACTGAAATATTATGAAATCGTTACGCACCTGGATTTAAGCCAACACAATCACTGTTTTATAGTGCTTTCAGATGAGTCTACTGTTGCTCCTGATAGTAGGCTCATTCGCACTTACTCTATAAATGAAGAACAATTTAAGTCTTATTTATCACTGGAAGCAAAATAATATAATGTATTTTTTTAGACAAATAATAAAAACGAGTTAAATTAGATTTGTATCAAAAGTATCTTTCATTACTTTTTAACCATCCTTAGCCAGATATAACGTTCTAAAATTGAGAATTGCTAAGTCAACATGAGGAAGTTATGGCTGTCAATATAGAAATTTACACTTGGAGTACTTGCCCGTTTTGTATACGTGCTAAAAGTCTATTGAAGAAGAAAGGGATTGACTTTACCGAATACAGCGTTGATGGAGATGAAGAAGCACGGGAAAAGATGGCTCATAGAGGAGATGGACGGCGTTCCGTACCACAAATTTTCATCAATAATACTCATATTGGTGGTTGCGATGATATTTATGCTCTAGAGTCTCAAGGCAAATTGGACGAACTATTAGCTTGAACATTAAAAGAAATGGCTAGTAGTTAGAGATTGCTTGACATTCGCTCCCACCTGTGAATCAAGGTGGGTTTTCTAATTTTAGATTTTGCGTAAGTAAAGTCGATCGTGAAAATACCTTTTACCTATTCCCTACTCCCTACTCCCTTAAATAATGTGAAACGGTATTACATAAAGGGGGATAATTTGAGATGAATCATTGAATAATTTGAAGGGTAAATCGAGGCAATCGCGTGAAACTGGCTTTTATTATTGATCCCATCCAGAATTTAGATCCCGCTCATGACACTAGCGTTGCCATGATGGAAGCAGCTTGTATTTTGGGGCATGAAGTATGGATAACTCAAGCCTGGGAGTTGAGTGTTGTAGATAGTACAGCTTGGGCGCATCTCCAACAAGTTGAAATCATCCCCGTTGAGTTGCTCGAAACTGGCTACAAAGCTGCAAATCCCTGGTACAAGTTAAGCGACAAAACTAATATTTGTTTGAATGAGATGGATGCCGTGTTTATGCGGACAGATCCACCTGTAAATGTTTCTTATCTTTACGCTACTTATATTCTGGACTATATCAACCCAAGCAAAACTTTAGTTGTTAACAGCCCCAAAGGTATTCGAGATGCAAACGAAAAAATGTATGCTCTCCAATTTACCCAAGCCATTCCAGAAACCATTGTCACCGCTGATAAACACCTGATTCGGAAGTTTGTGGAAGACAAAGGTGCTGCGATTCTTAAACCACTCGGAAACAAAGCAGGGGAAGGAATTTTATTTCTAGACAAGAGCGATCGCAATTTTAATTCCATAGTAGAACTAAGTACTCTACAGGGGCGAGTACCAATTATGCTACAAACCTTTTTACCGGAAGCAAAACTCGGTGATAAACGGATTATTTTGCTTGATGGCGAACCAGTGGGGGCGCTCAACCGTCTTTCCGCACCTGGAGAATTTCGCAATAATATGGCAGCCGGGGGTACGGTTGCTCAAACTGAAATTACTTCCAGAGAACGGGAAATTTGTACTCAACTAGCTAAAACTCTACAAGAAGACGGCTTAATCTTTGTAGGTATTGATGTTATTGGCGGCTATCTTACTGAAGTCAACGTTACAAGCCCTACAGGTATCCGCGAAATCGATCGGTTTAGCGATACAAACTTGGGTCAAAAGGTTATTCAATGGGTAGAAGGGCAACTCAAAACATGACGTAATAATTAAAGCCATATTTACGTGGGAAATAGGTATCACACCCTATTTCAAATAAGCTTTTGTAAAAAACGTCAATTAATGAGCGTAGAATCAGCCGTCAAATCAAACACTAATTGTTCGGGTAACTCCACAAACAAAAATTTAGGCATTACAGAATATATCGCTAACTTTACTGTAGCGATTACTACTGCGATCGGAAATTTTTTCGGAATTAAAGGAATCGTGTTTGTTTAACTTTGGGAGGCGATGAATTTCATAAAGACTCTGCGCCCCCGTTTTCCGATGCCTAATAATAGCGAACAAATCACAAACATTTATTGGGTTAATCCGTTACTTAGTTATTTGGATTACGGCGTTTTTGGAGAAACGGAGGAATCTCCAATCCCGGTTTTTGTTTGGGTTCGGTTGGTGTTGGAGAATTAGTATTTGTCGATGATGGCTGTGGCGCTGCTCGCCGTTGCTGTGCTGTTGGGGGTGGAGCTACTCGATTATTTGGGGTAGCAGTTTGCTGTTGCCTTTCTTGGATTTCACCTGTAAACCCGGTAGCAATCACGGTAATTCTGACTTCTCCTTCGAGTCTGTCATCAATCACCGCCCCGAAAATAATATTGGCATTGGGATCTACCACTTCATAAATTGCTTCCGCAGCAGCGTTGACTTCATGTAAAGTCAGGTCGCTACCACCAGTGATGTTAAATACAACACCTCTAGCACCTTCGATAGAACATTCCAGCAACGGCGAAGAAATTGCCGCGATCGCCGCTTCGCGAGAACGCGATTTGCCAGAACCAATACCGATTCCCATCAAAGCAGAACCAGCATCTGCCATCACGGCTCGCACGTCGGCAAAGTCAACATTTACCAAGCCGGGAATAGTGATGATATCTGAGATACCTTGTACACCTTGACGCAATACATCATCGGCATAACGGAAAGCTTCTTGTACGGGTGTTTGCTCTGGGATCACTTCTAAAAGTTTATTGTTGGGAATGATAATTAAGGTATCTACCCGACTCTTCAAAGCTTCAACACCTTGCTCTGCTTGGCTGGTACGACGGCGACCTTCAAACACGAACGGACGGGTAACTACACCAACCGTCAAGGCTCCCATTTCTTTGGCAACTTCAGCCACTACCGACGCTGCACCCGTACCTGTACCGCCTCCCATACCAGCGGTGATAAATACTAAATCGGCTCCTTCTAAAGCCGTGGCAATTTCATCTCGCGATTCCTCAGCAGCTTTTTGACCGATCGCAGGATTACCACCCGCACCCAAACCCCGCGTTAGCTTTTGTCCGATTTGCAAGCGACAAGGAGCCGCAGCCATCGTTAAAGCTTGAGCATCGGTGTTAATTGACCAAAATTCGACTCCACTCAAATCTGAAGCAATCATGCGGTTGACGGCATTTCCACCACCACCACCGACACCAATTACTTTTATATTGGCGACTCTGCCGGGAATAATATCCCCAACAGGATTTTCTTGAGGAGAATGGTTATTATCGCCATTTTGCCCCAAACTTAGCCCAGAATGACCAAAAGGGTTATTGGTACTAATTCCTGCTAGCGAGATTCCTTGCTGTCCTGGAGACTGCGAGTTTTTATAGGTAAGCCCTTGGTTATTATCAAGTGTCATTGGATTTACATACATTCAGATAAACGACTTTTGGGGGTGTTATTTACCCGCTCGCGTTAACTCTAGATAAACACTGCTTCTATTATTCACGAGGGGCAATGTTGTTTTCGTATCTCATGCTTTCCAAACCAATGCAGGAATGACAGCGTGAAAATTACTTTAATTGGCAGTCGTTAAAATTCCACGACAGACAACTGATTCAAGAGTTGTATACTTAATATTTACTTAAAGAAAGAACTGTATAAGTTCAACTGGCTTAGCAATTTTTGGCAATTTTTACTTGTTATACCTTCATTTATGCCTACTTAGACCTCCTTCTTGTGTTTAATGGATATTGGTCATCAATTTTACAACTAATAGTGTTTGTTTTTGTTTTGGTGTCGCCATAAATACTGGTTATTTTTAGAAACATTGAAAACAAATAAACAACTAAAACACTGATACAAGTCTTGAATGATGATGTTAAAATCCTTTCGTCAATAGATATTGCGAGTTATAAGGACAGAAATTATCTTTATGTAAAATAAATTTTTAACTTCTAACTCCAGTTACTACTCGTATAACTTCTCAAGATGCCCCTATGCGCGTCTTAGAATAATACAGTTACTCCTACCGATCGAATGATAGACGGATTGTGCTTACCCTTCCCCCGAAACGTCAACCGTGCTTATTGTCTTACATCTTGTACCCTTGCACTTAAGCTTCCTACAACATGCAGGAGGTTTATACTCCCTAACGGTAGGTTTTTGATTCTTTTTTGAAATTCAAATCGAAGGAAGAATCTTAATTGTGGTATACATTACCTGAAAAACAACAATCATTAATATATATTTATCAGCATAAAACTAATTTATAAACCAGGAGTGTTTTATACATTGGAGTTAACTCAATCTAATCTTATGGATTTTGAGAGTCAATTCGCAATGTTTTGTGGTTCATCTGTACTAAAATAGTTTCTGGGTCTGTTAAATTTATAAATTCGATTTGACTCATATTTACTTGTGCTGGTAAGCGGCGGATTTTTGCTAATAATTTAATTTTTTCCGTTAATTTAGAAGTTGGGCTGCCAATATGTACCAAACCCAATTCTGTTTTTAAAATTATATTATTAGGGTTTTGACAATCAATTTCAATCACTTTTACCGAACTTTGGCTTACTGCTTGATAAAACTGTTTCCATTCGGGAATACACTGTGGCACCTCACCTATCAGTTTAAGACTAGGTAACTTACTCTGGGGAATTGATTTGTAGTTTTCCTTCATCACCCAAACACCATTTATATCGACTAATCCGGTTACTGTTTGATTTGTAGAGTTAGCATCTGACGCCCCTGGGCTTATCGTAATCGCTACAGGCAATATTTCGGATACTTTGACTGTTAACCCTGGTGGAAACAAGCGACGGGTTACAGTTGCTTGGGTTATACCTGGTTGCTGCTCTAAAGATGCACTTAAGCGGCTGGGTTCAACGCGCCACAAAGATTTAGGATATGATAATTGCATTTTTGACTGTATCGCTTCATCTGTTATTAACTCATTTCCGGAAACAGTGATGTCAAGCTTACTTTTTAACACCCATATTGGTTGAATCAAAAACCACAGTAAACCACCAGCAAGCCCCGTCACTGCGAGGCTACGCCAAATTGTACTAATAATTTTTATCTTTCTATAGCGGCGTAATTTTTCGCGGCGCTGTTCCAAATCTGTAGAGGAAACTGATAAAATATCGGGCATTTAAACCTCAGAAATGCATTTTTGTTCAAGTTATTGTATGAAGATGAATAAATTAGTTGAAGTCAGAGTTTTAAAGTCGGCAAGACGAACTTAGATATTCCTTGATGCCCGATACACCACAAATTAATTTTAAAAGTTGCCCCTGCCGAAAAATTGTAACCCGTGCCTACATCGATTTAGGCTCGTATTTTTGCTCTAATGTAGCCTTTGTACTTTAGAGTGACATTTATTTTCAAGTCAAAGCGCTACAAAATCCCAGAAAGTCGATTTAAAATTACAGGTATTTTACTTTTTAACGTCAATAGCAGCAGTTATAATATCGCGGATTGGATTCTTTGTGATATACGTTACTAAAATTTTTCCTTCGGGTTGAAAGACTCTCCTACTTTGGAGCAATTTGCACAGAAACAACTGAGCGACACCGTACTCAACTAATCCTAGATAATTAAATCCCATATTATACACGCCTCAAGCATTACTGCATCGAAGACTAACATATTCTTTTTTGGCAAAAAATAGTAGATATATTCAAAGCAACTTGACAAATAAAAAAAAGAAAGTTATGCATGATTGGCTACAATTAATACTTAAGTGCAAGTTAAGGTTTGTGTAAAGTAGCTTTTGATACCAAAAGGGACTGTGGCTATTTGTTACAAAAGAGTTATAGTTGAAACCACGTGTTTTGTCAAAATACCAATAGCGCTATAACAGTAATAATACGCGCTTAAAACATCAGGGGAAAAACTTATCAACCAGACCTCGTAGTCATTTGGAAAGCGAGGAAACGTGCGCGTTTTGTGCTGCTCGTTGACGTTGATAATGGAAATTTATATAAAGTGCATCTACATGAAAACTCCACTAAATTTGTTAAGGTTTTTTAAAGCTTGTAATCCTAGCAGAACGCTGGTTATAGGCGATGATTCCGACCGAAAATACTACATAGATTTTTCTAAAGTCCGGGGTTGCAAGATAGTAGAAGAATTGCAACGAACAATTGTGCGTATTTCTCCGGATGAACCAACCTGCCAACTATTTACAGGTCATATTGGCTGCGGTAAATCAACTGAGCTACAGCGCCTCAAAGCAGAATTAGAACAATCGGGATTCCACGTAGTTTATTTTGAGTCCAGCCAAGATTTGGATATGGCGGATATAGATGTCAGCGATATTTTGCTGAGTGTAGCCCGTCAAGTTAGCGCCAGTTTGGAAGCCATAAACATTAAGCTAAAGCCCGGTTACTTTGCTAATTTATTCAAAGAAATTGGGGATTTTTTACAAACTCCTATAGACATTTCCGCAGAAGCGGAGTTTTCTTTAGGTATTGCCAAAATTAGCGCCAAAGCCAAAGATAGTCCCCAAATGCGTTCTCAACTCAGGCAATATCTAGAACCGCGTACCAACAGTATTTTGCAGGCGATTAACGAAGAGGTACTAGATAAAGCTACCAAACAGCTACAGCAGAGGGGACAAAAAGGAATAGTTGTAATTATTGACAACTTAGATAGAGTTGATATGCGCCCGATGCCATCAGGGCGATCGCAACCTGAATATTTGTTTATTGACAGAGGCGAACAGTTACGTCGCCTGATGTGTCATGTGGTTTATACGATTCCTTTAGCGTTAATTTTTGGAGGCGAGTACGAAACGCTGAAAAATCGGTTGGGGGGTGGTATTGCGCCCAAAGTATTGCCGATGGTATTGGTGCGCCAAAGAGATGGTGGTGACAGCGAAGCGGGAATGGCTCTGTTGCGTCAGTTGGTTTTAGCAAGGGCATTTCCCGAAGCTTCTTTTGATGTCAGGTTAAAATTGATTCACGAAATATTCGATAGTTCCGAAACTTTAGACCGTTTGTGTCGGGTAAGTGGCGGTCATATTCGGAATTTATTAGGTTTACTTTACAGTTGTTTGCAGCGACAAGATCCCCCCTTCGAGCGTTCTTGTTTGGAAGCAGTAATCAAAGATTATCGCGATGATTTACTTTTAGCCATTGACGATGAAGAATGGCAATTACTTTATGAAGTTGTCAATCAGCAGACTGTTAGAGGCGAGTCTGAATATCAAAGATTGCTGCGGAGTATGTTTGTATTTGAATACCGAGATGTGAAAGGGCGTTGGTTTGGTATTAGTCCGGCATTAGCAGAAACTGAAAGAGTTCTGGCTTGGGAGCAATCTGACTACAAGATTCCGGCAACTTTTTCTAGCTGACACAAAAAGCATTGCTCCTAACACGCTCGCTCTATTTGGCGATCGTAAGAGCAAAAAGCGCAAGTAGAAATAAACCCGATTTCTTTTCATAAAAACACGATCGCGATCGTTTACAAAAAAAGGCAGTCGGCAGTGGGTAAAAAGTATCAATTTAAACTTTAGTTATGAGTTTGAAGCTGAGTAAAAATAAATAATTATACAGAGCCTGCTTGCAGCGAAGTATAAAACGTCAATTTTTCAATCTCACTATGAATAAGGGTGAGTCACTACAGCAAAGCTGCCCACTGCCTACTGCCTATGAATAATTTGCCTTTTCCGGTTCGATCGTTAGTTGAAGCATGAATTATTTATCCAAAATCCGATGCAGGAAAGTTTGCTGAAACCTAAACCCACCCAACTTTCCGCAAAATCCAAAATCGAATTGACACAACGTCAAAAAAGAAGCAAGTAGCTATGAGTAATACAACTCTTACGGACATCGCCATTTCTAATCAGCATTCCCTGCAAAGACTGATTCGGGCAATTGCGCTTTCCAACGGTCAATTTTCTCTGATTCTAGTGCGGTGCAATTACACGGAATTGTGCAAGCAGGTATTGGACAATATTCGCTCGCAAACCAGAGACGTAAATTTGCGAGAGGTATATTTATCTCCCTCAACCGCAGCTTTACACAGCACTATAGTTTCAGAATTATTTTTAGATATACCTGCCGTGAAAACAGATTCTTTCCCAACTGCCGTAATGGTATTTGGGCTGGAGTCAGTTACCAACTTAGAAGATTTACTGAGCGGTATAAACCAAGCACGAGATATCTATGCCGATACCTTTACTTTTCCGATAGTATTGTGGCTCAAAGATGAAGTCGGAACATCGTTGTCGCGATTTGCCCCCGATTTTAAAAGCTGGGCAGCAACCACAATTAAATTTGAAATGGCTGCTCCGGATTTAGTTCGTCTTATCCAGCAAAAAACACAATCTTTATTTGACAAAGTTATAGATGCAGGGGCACAAAAGTTTTTATCAAATGCGGCTTTACTTTTAGATCCAAAATCCCAGCAGCGTCGAGAGATTGAATCAGCGCGTAACGATTTATTTCGTCTTTACGACATCAAATTAGAACCAATACTAGAAGCAAGTCTAGAATTTGTACTTGGACGCGATAACTACGTCAACGACAACATCGACGAAGCGCTATTGCATTACCAGCGCAGTTTAGAGCTATGGGAACAAGAAATCAAAACGAACTCTCCCCATCCCCCCCGAACCCCATCCCCTCTCCCCATCCTCTCCCTAACTCGCCAAGCAGTAGTCATGTTCCACCTGGGGCTGTGTTACCGACGCTTAGCAGATTTACAACCTGCTGCCAATATCAGCTTCTGGCAAAATGCTTTAAATTGGTTTAGGCAATGCTTAGATATCTTTGAAACAACAGGGCAAAAAGACTTAAGTGCCAAATTCATTTTTCCCGCCTGTGAAATGCTGCAACGTTTGCAACAGTGGGATGATTTATCACAACTCGCGTCCCATTCTTTGCAGTTACATCAATCATCTGGTAACAAAATACTGGTTGCCCAAGATTATGGATTTCTCTGTGTTGTAGCTGCTTCCAAGTCTGATTGGCTGCAAGCCCATGAATTAGCAAATATAGCCCTTTCCATTGCCGAAGAAGTGCCAGAAGTCTCTCGCCAACAAGAAAGTTGGTATCTGCTATTACTTGGACGCACTTTACGAAATTTGGGTGAATGGGATGAAGCCGTTAATACTTTGGAATGGGCAAAAGTAGTTTGCGAAGCCCAATACGAACCTTCTTTGTACCTAGAAATTGTTGAAGAATTACGCTCGCTTTATTTTTGCGAACGCCACGATTACTTAGAAGCTTTTAAACTCAAACGGGAAAAAATTCAGATTGAGCATCAATACGGCTTTCGGGCTTTTATCGGTGCGAGTCAACTGCAACCGCAGCGTTATAGAATCAATCCAATCTTACAGCCGCAACAAATTTCATCAATCCCCGATCAGGTTGCTCAGGAAATCGCAGCTTCAGGAAGACAGCAAGATGTCCATTGCCTCCTAGAAAAAATGACTCGCGCTGACTGTAAACTGACAGTAGTTCACGGACCATCGGGAGTCGGTAAAAGCTCAATTATCAAAGCGGGTTTAGTTCCAGCATTAAAACAAAATACGATCGGCGGACGTATTGCTTTACCAATTGTTTTATCTGTTTATACCGATTGGATAACAGCTTTAGGACGGAGTTTAAATCAGGCGATCGCTCGTACTTCCATATCTTTAGCAATAGAAATTACAGTTGAGATTATAGTCGAAAAACTACGGTTGTTAGCAGATCATAATTACACTGTAATTTTAATTTTTGACCAGTTAGAAGAATTTTTCTTTGTCAAACAGGACACAAAACAAAGAATAGAATTTTACAGCTTTTTCAATAAATGTTTGAATATTCCGTTTGTTAAAGTTGTTCTTTCTTTACGCGAAGATTATCTGCATTATCTTTTAGAATTTGAGCGGATAAGCCAGATCCATAGTGGAGAATCTGACGATTTAGGAGTAATTAATAAAAATATTCTCGATAAAAACATCCGTTATTACTTAGGTAATTTTACTCCCATTGATGCGAATAGTATTATCCATAGTCTTACAGAACGTTCTCATTACCAATTAAGCGATGAATTAATTAATAAATTGGTTGAGGATTTAGCTGGAGAAACTCGACAAGTACATCCGATAGAACTGCAAATTGTCGGCGCTCAATTAGAAGCAGAAAATATTACCACACTTAGAGAATATCAGCACAGTGGTGGTTCGGAGAAATTAGTCCAGCACTGGTTAGAAAAAGTTATTTACGATTGCGGTCAAGAAAACGAACAATTAAGCTGGAAATTACTGTTTGAATTAACAGATGAAAAAGGTACGCGACCTCTTAAAACTAAGGCTGAATTAGTTACCGTTGTTTTTAGAGAAGAAGACACATATGAGGAAGAACGGGAAACTCGATCGGACAATTTTTTCATGAAAGTGAATCAAAATTTAGATTTTAGTTTCTCTCAAATCTTTAAGCGACATGAAGAAGTTTCTATATTTGGCAGGCAGTCTCGTCAAGAAAGTCATCTAGAAACGAGCGAGACGATTTCGGAGACGGAGGGCTTCATGCATTCTTACAATCTCACTACCGTAGAATTAATTTTAGAAATTCTTGTCGGCAGCGGTTTGGTGTTGCGAGTACTCCAAGAGTCTGGCGAGCGTTATCAGTTGGTTCACGATTATTTAGTCAAACCCATTCGCATTCGTAACGACTATGGAATCATCGCCGAACTAGAAAAAGTCCGCTTTGAAAAAAGCCAAGCAGAAGTCGCGCAAAAACTATCGCAAGAAAAGCTAAATTCTATACTTCAACGACGCTTGCGAGAAGCCCGTTTAGCAGGCTTTGCGTTAGCGGTTATGTCCTCTACCATCGGCGGGTTGTGGTGGCAAGCTGACCTGCAAAAGAAAGCTGCAATTAGTCAAAGTTTACGCGCCGAACGTAGCGAAAATAACCTGAAAATTAGTGCCTTGACTGCCGCTTCCGAAGCTTTATTTGCCTCCAACAAAGAATTTGATGCTTTAGTTGAAAGTTTGCGTGCTTGGAGAAAGCTTAAACGCGGACATGGAATTCAACCGGATACACAGATGCGAGTTGTTACCGCCTTACAGCAAGCGGTTTATGGAGTAACTGAAGTCAACCGTTTGGAAGGACATGGCGATATTGTTTGGGATGTCAGTTTCAGCCCTGACGGTAAATTATTAGCATCGGGAAGTCGCGATCGAAGCGTGAAAATATGGCGTACTGATGGTAGTTTATTACAAACTTTGCAAAGTCACCGCGAGAGCATTACCAGTTTGACTTTTAGTCCCGATGGTAGTCTGCTTGCTTCTGCAAGTCGAGATAAAACTGTCAAAATTTGGCGCAAAAATCCCGCAACGGGAGAATTTGATTGGCAACCCGTTACAACTCTCGTTCATGGAGATTGGGTGGACAAGGTTAGTTTTAGTCCTGATGGTAAATTGTTAGCTACTGGCAGTAAAGATCGAACTGTTAAAATCTGGAACAGCAACGGTAAATTATTAAAAATTCTCCGGGGACACCAAGCTTGGATTAATTGGGTGACTTTCAGCCCCGACGGACGGTTTATTGCTTCAGGCAGTGATGATGGTACCGTAAAAATATGGAAACTAGATGGCAGTTTATTAACTACTTTACAAGGCGATCGCGAAGGGGTAACTGTTGCTAATTTTAGTCCAGACGGTAAAACGTTAGCTTCTGCTGGTAGAAGCGGTATTGTTAAACTTTGGCGACGCGAACAGCAAGACGGTGAAAACAGTTTCACATACCGTCCTTATCGGAATTCACAGCAGCATAACGGTACGATTTGGAGTCTAAATTTTGATTCTACAGGCGAAAAGCTGGCTTCGTGCGGAGATGACAACATTATTAACCTCGTAGATGTTAGTAATGGTAAGTTAATTAAAACTTTTAAAGGTCATAGCGATGCTGTAGCTAGTGTTTCATTCAGCCCCGATAATAAATTATTAGCATCGGCAAGTTATGATAAAAGCGTCAAACTTTGGAGTTTAAATCCTCCTACATTACCCGTCTTGGAAGGACATTCAGACCGGGTTTTAAGTGTTGCTTGGAGTCCCGATGGGAACATTTTAGCTTCTAGCAGTCGCGATAACACGGTAAAGCTGTGGCAGCGCCAACCTAGCGGTGTTCGATCCCAAACTCATCTTTACAAGACTTTGTTGGGACATTCCGATAGAGTCACCAGCGTTAGTTTTCACCCAAACGGCGAAATCTTAGCTTCAGCAAGCTACGACAAAAGCATAAAGCTTTGGCGGCGAGATGGTAAATTACTCAAAACTCTTCAGGGACATAACGACAGCGTGACGAGTATTAGTTTTAGTCCTGACGGAAAGTTCCTTGCATCTGCCAGTAAAGATAAGACGGTAAAGCTGTGGAATCCCCAAGGTAAACTGCTCAAAACTCTAAAAGGACATCAAGGAAGCGTAAATAGCGTTCGCTTTAGTACCGATTCTCAAGTTTTAGCTTCTGGCTCTGACGACCAAACTGTAAAATTGTGGCAGCGAGATGGTATCTTATTAAAAACATTTTTACCTCATTCTGGCTGGGTATTAGGTGTCAGCTTTAGTCCTAGCAATAACTTGCTGGCTTCTGCTAGTTGGGATAATACCGTCAGGCTATGGCGTTGGGATGGCACTCTGCTAAAAACTTTATTAAAAGGTTATGGCGATAGCGTTAGTGCTGTTACGTTCAGTCCCAACGGAGAAGTTCTTGCTGCTGCTAGTTGGGATAGCACCGTCAAACTTTGGAGCAGTGAAGGTAAATTAATCAAATCCCTCAGCGAACATCAAGCCCCAGTTTTAGACGTTAGCTTTAGCCCGGATGGTCAAACCTTAGCATCTGCGGGCGACGATAACACAATAGTTTTATGGAACTTAGACCTAAATAACTTGCTAGTACGCGGTTGTCACTGGGTAGGCGATTACCTCCAGTACAACCGCAATGTCGATTCTGGCGATCGCAAACTTTGTCAGGGTATTAGTTAGCAGCAGTCATCAAGTTAAATCAAGTTTGAATTCAATTCGAGAGCGGCATCTTCTTTACTCCGAGGGTTCCAAATTCACCATCAAATCTAGAAGCTTCATACGTTGGATATATGGCCATCCTCCTTCCGCTTCTATATCTTTTAATAGCGAATATAGTGCTTGACGATTATCAGGTAAAGTTTTTTGAAATATACCGTCTCGGATTTCTCGGTGCAATTTTTCTAACTGCCTAAGCAATGCTAAAACCGCGACAGTATCTCCTTGACAAAGGGCAGAATATTCATGTGTTGAATCTGCAATTTCTTGCAATTTGTAAGATAACTTATCCGAATCAAGACTTTTACCGTTGCTCATAAATAGTATTATTCGTTTAATTATATTGACCGAAGACAAAGCATAACTTTGCATAACTATAGCAATGGGAGCGTTAAATCGTGAAAAAATCGGTATCTTAAAAATACCTAGCTCGCAGTGCTTGCTTATGATAAGAGAAGTTCTACAGCAAAGCTGTTATTTAAAGTAAAGTTACATTCTACTTGCAATTCTCTTAATATTTTGAAACATTTTGTTCGTATCATTTAGTAAAAATTCAAATATATTTGATTGTATAACTGTTCTTTTGTCAAGTACTATCTGAAAACTTAATCAATACAGTTCCCTGCTTACCGAGCTTTTGGGAATGTTAAGAAAATATAAACGACAGTTACATACAGATGAAGAATTGAGGCGGGATCGTGCTATTCTCTTATTTTACCCCTATATTTAAAAGCTATTTATTTTCAAGTTGAAAACTAAGGTAATATAAAACTTTAATAAGCATATATAAGGATATAATCTTGTATGTGACTTAACTCAATACAAAATTTCATGCCGATCGCTTTTAAGGGAGAACTATAAAAAATGAACTGTAATACATAACTATAAAATCTAGTTTGGGTTGGCTGGTCGTCTGTACTAGCTAACGCGCCAGATCGTAAACCGCCCGATATATTTCCTGGTGCATGGATTAAAGCAACAAAGACAAGATGGTGGTCGGGATGCTATATAAAAGTTAGTGAATTTTGTATTGTCTTAAAAGTAATCGCTGCATGGCGATCGCTAATAGTTTTTCATGAAAATGTTCGCTAATAAAAGTAAGCGTCAAAAAGAATTTTTTCATTTAAGCTTTTAACGCTTGCTTATCTTGAAATATAGTGGATATTGTGAGCCAATATGAAGGAGAAACTATTAAATGGCAATGCATATAAGTTAGAGTCAAAACTAAGAGCTTGAAAATTGAGAACGTTTAATTACGCGATCTTTTTTTCGTTTAACAACTGAAAATATTAATTTTTGACATTGAGGTTAATCATGAGGTATCGCGCTTTAATAGCTGGATTAATGGCTGTAATGTTGGGCTTATTAACAGCTTGTAGCCAAGGTTCAGATATGGCTAGTGGTAATAGTAGAGATTTACTTACCTACGAACAGATTGTAGGTACTGGCTTAGCGAATAAATGTCCTTTACTCTCAGAGACAAGCCGTGGTTCTATCACCGTTGATGCAAACGGATCTTATACAATCAAAGACCTTTGCATGGAGCCAACGAGTTTCTTTGTTAAAGAAGAACCCCTTAACAAGAGACAAGAACCTGAATTTGTTGGTGCGAAAATGTTGACTCGTAAAACTTCATCGCTCGACCAAATTCAAGGTGATTTGGTAGTTAACGAAGATGGTAGCCTGACTTTCAAGGAAAAAGACGGTTTGGATTTCCAAGCCATCACCGTACAGCTTCCTGGTGGCGAGCAGGTTCCTTTCTTATTTACCGTGAAAAATTTGCTGGCTCAAACACAACCCAATTTAACCAGCATTAATACCTCAACCGATTTTGAAGGAGATTTTAAAGTTCCTTCTTATCGTGGTGCAACTTTCTTAGATCCTAAAGGTCGTGGTGTTGCCAGTGGTTATGATAATGCAATTGCGCTACCTTCCCAAGCAGATAGTGAAGAACTAAGACGTGCCAATGTTAAGAGTGTTGAAACTCTATCGGGTCATATTTCTTTGAATGTTGCCAAAGTTGATAGCGAAAGTGGTGAAATTGCTGGTACTTTTATTAGCGATCAGCCTTCAGATACTGACTTAGGTGCTGGCGAACCTTTGGAAGTGAAAGTTCGCGGCTTATTTTATGCTCGTGTTGAACCAGTATCATAGTTTTTTGCAACATCTGCTGTATCAGTTAAACTCACTTGATGCGAACGGCTAACGGTGAATACTAATTGATTTAATTAATTTAAAGGGCTAAAAGCCCTTTTTTTTATAGATTGATAAAGAAAATTTTCTTAAAAAAAATTGAATAAGTAGTCAAGCCCGCATTATTTATCTAATTACCACTCGATTATAAGTGGGTGTGCCTTCATTATTTGTGTCATTGCGTTAGCGCAGCGTGTCCAATAGGACATGCGACAGCGGATCTTTCTCAAGGTCTTGCGATGAACCGCACCCTACGGGTGAATGCTTCGTTTCGCCCTCGCCGCACGCTCCGCGTGAACGTTCCACTCGCTTCGGACAAATGCACAATTAATTTTGCCTAAGTACTTATAAGCCTTCTCTATTCCCGATTCCCTCGACGAAATGTTATTATTTTAATATTATTTTTAATTTTATTCTTCTGCCAGAGTTTTTTATAAATTTTATATCTATATTATTTTTTAATTTAAGAAAACTTTTTATAGTAAGTATTTTCTCTGAAAAAGTATATTTACTAAACTACTTGATAGAATAGCCATTTACCGACAATTGAACTTTTAGTTCGAGAAACTAAATTACGTAATAATTCGGTTCCATTTTGATGTTATTTTGTATATTTTTTTATAAGTAGCACTTTTAGCTACAACATAAACAAAGCTAAAAAAACCGCTTTTCTCATACCTTAATACTCACGCCCCGCAGATTGAATTTTTTGCACCAAAATGCACTGTTTGCATCATGAGAGCTTTTCGGTTATTCAGAGTTAAACCTTCTCTGATATGCCTTCATGAATTGGCTATCGTGTCAGGTTGCACTAATTCATAGATATGCCGCCCTAATTGCCGCGTCCACCAATCAGCCGTCCCAATCGTAATCTGATAATCGTCCGTTATTGATACTTGATAACGGAGGAATATATTGTCTGCATTTTACGTATAAATACTTGGATAAGTGCATTACCAGAAATAGACGTTCTGGATTAACTAGTTGTTTTATCAATCATCAAGGTGCTATGCCTACTACCTTACTTACGAAAGAATTGAAGCACGAAATTTGGCAGTTATTGCGAGAATATCAGCAATCTCAGTCAGCTTCGGTTCGCAATCAACTGGTAAAACTTAATTTTGGACTTGTGAGAAAAGAGGCTTACTACTGGATAAATCAATGCCACGAAAGTTACGATGACTTACTTCAAGTAGGCTGTTTGGGGCTAATTCGGGCTATCGAAAGATTTGATATTTCCAAAGGTCATGCCTTTAGTACTTTTGCGATTCCTTATATTCGCGGTGAAATTCAGCATTACCTGCGAGATAAAGGTGTGACTGTGAGAATTCCCAGGCGTTGGTTGGCGCTACAACAGCACAGCATCGGAGTTTCTCGGTCATTACGGGAAAAATATAATCGTCAACCTACCGATTCTGAAGTAGCCGCAGCATTATCTATTTCTCTTGAAGAATGGCAAGAAATTAAACTAGCTTGGGTAAACCGCGCTCCTTTAAGCTTAGACGTGCCTGTATACGACGGAGACGAAGGTTCGGCTAGTTTAGCAGAACTGGTTCCCGACCATAATTACCGTAGCTTTCAACTAGCACAAGAAGACCAATTACGGTTACAACAAGCATTACTTCAGTTAGAAAATCGTACCCGTGAAGTCTTGGAATTTGTGTTTTTGCACGATCTAACGCAAAAACAAGTAGCTCAACGGCTTGGTATTAGCGTAGTAACAGTTTCTCGTAGAGTCAAAAAAGGGCTTAATTCCCTCAAGCACCTGATGGTTGCAGCAGAGGACTAAAAACCCATACCGTTTAAAATTTTTCTATAAAAAATATGAGTATCGTATCAAACAACCCTTGACTAAAAAAAAATTAGGTTATAACTGTATGAGATTTCACTTTTGATACAACTTTTAGTCAAATTGATTTCACCGAACGAGAACTTTTCCTGTCTTCTCTTGAGAATGGCTAATGGGTAGACATTTAAAAATCACAATTGCATCTATTGCATCTGTTTTAGCTTTGGCGATCGCCGGATGTTCTGGTGAAGAGGAACCAACTACTGTGGCTCCAATCCCTACCGAAACGGCAAAAAATAACCAAGGCAAGACGACCGAACCCTTTAAAGACCCGGTGGTGCCAGCTAAGCAAAGTCCTACTATTGCTCAAGCACCTTCGACTTTAATTCAACCAACAAATCCCACAGAACGAGTAGGAATAGTCTCGAAAGGACGTGCCGATCCGTTTGAGGGCATTATCCCTCCTGTAAAATTCAGTACTAGAAAAGCAGAAAATTCTGCAAGTAATAACGGTACTAATAGCGTCGGTAATAGCGTCGGTAATAGCGTCGGTAATAGCCGAAGAGCCGTTCCCAGGTTGCCTCCTTTACCGACATCTAACAGAACAACTGCATCAAGACAACGACCTAGACGAAGTGCTGTTATTTCGGCGACTACTGGAGGAAACCGGCGAAGAAATATTACTGCAAGTAGAAATTCTAGTTCGAGTAGATCTGGTTCTAGGTCTGGTTCTACTTCTACTTCTACAAGAGCAACATCGAAAACGCCGAACAAAGCTAGTTCTAACGGTGGTAGTACCGCGACGACCCCAGTTGCGCCAGTTGTGCCAGTTGTGCCTAAAATAATGCCAGGGGTAATACCGCAACCAGACCTCGCATCTGTATTGCCACCACCACCGGAACCCAAGTTAGCTCAAGCTGTTTTAGTTTCGGGAGTAGTTCAAGTTGGAAATAAACCCCAAGCTATCATCAAAGTGCCTACCGAGCCTACTAGTAGGTATGTTCAAGCGGGACAAAGATTAGCAAGCGGACTGCTCGTTAAAAGAATTGAAATGAATGAAGGTTCCGAACCAATTGTTATTCTGGAACAATATGGTATTGAAGTAGCCAGAATGGTAGGAGAATCTTCTATGGGAGCAACTCAACCAGCTACGGCTTCTACGGACAATCCCGTTTCGACATTACCATCTTTACCAAAATCTGCATTCGGGGCTTCTTAAAATATGAAGACAAGGGAAAAGATTGTATTCGCCGGTTTACCTCTGGCAGTCTACGGCGAGATTGCCGCTCATTTACGTTGTGTGGAAGGAATAGAAGTGGGATTGATTCCCCAAAATTCTCAAGAGTTTGATTACAATTTAAGCCAAGTCGGTGGTTTATGGATTGATTATGCGCCAAACTCTAATTCGCAAACCAGACAATGGGTAAGACAAATTCTGGGTTATTATCAACATCGCTATGGGGTTTGATAATATATAGCTTTTCCCGATTAGCAATATCAAATTTTTAACCTCTTTTTAACCTCTCTTCTTTTTTAGAAGAGGGGTTTAATTGATTTAGAAATTATTGCTTTTTTAAGCTTGTTTCAAAAAATCAGCACTGATGGCGATTAAAAATAAAATCTTGGTCTTGACAACGAAACACGCATCTTCAAGTTGAATTTAACCGTATTCACAGCATCTCACGAAAGATCACATGGCAGCCCGATCGCAACAAACCAGTTTATAGGTTGTTGTAGTAAACTGCTAAAAAGCTTCCTAGTAGAAATTTGAATGAAAAAATACTTTCTACCGTACCCGAACCGCACTGCTTGCGGTGAACGGTAATTATAATGTTAATCAAATTACACTTAGAGCTAGCATAATATTGTGTTTTAATTAAAACAATTAATTATGCGATCGACTACAGGTTTAGTACGGTAAACTTGCAAGCAAGGTAATGCAAATAATACTACGGCTGCGATCGGTCTTAGGCATCACTCACAATGGAACAGTGGCAATTTCTGATACAGAAAGAAGGCGAACGTACTTGGCATCCTTTGTCCAAGCCAGGAATAGAAATTATAGAAGGTCGGTATCGAGTAGTTGCTCGTTGTAAGCGTACTAATACTGATGTGGAGGTACGGGTAACTCACTCTTCTACGAATGAGGTTCCACCTACGAAAAGGATTCAAAAACGAAGACGGCGCACAAATTCAGAAGGCTTAACGGCTATAATTCCCTTTACCTATCTCAAGTCGGGAATTTGGGAATTACAATGTTCTGGCGATTTGATGTCAGACCTTCTTGGTGCATCTTGGCAATATACTGTTAATTTGCAGGTTATACCCTCTGGTGTAAATTCTGCTCGGAATTTAGATAAGCAGCATAAAAATGGCGAGGGGATACAACTCAAGCAAACTAAGTCAAAAATTAAAATTCAATCTAGCCGTTATTCGCCTTCGCCCCTTCAGGAATTGACAACAAATGATGCTGGATTAATATCTTCAATTTCTGTAGAACCTATTTCGAGCAAAAGTCGCAGCACTAATAGTAGTAAACCGATTTCAACTGCTTCCAGTTCTGCCCCCAAAGCTTATTTTGATAAAGTTGTTAGCGAAAAACCCGCTCAAAAACTACGAGAGTCGCTTAAAGCTGCTTCGGATAAGCAAAAAGCTGTTACGAAGACTGCTCCTCAATCTACTCAGAATAAAATTGTTAACGATACAAGTGAAAAACGACAAAATTCAGCTAAAACAGCATCGGTTGTAAAACCAGCACAAAAGCCTAAATCGTCTCAACATCAGGCTGTTAGTGCTTCATCCGTTCCAAAAACACCACAAAAATCATCAACTAAGCAAAACCAAAACGTTAGTCAAGATACCCCAAAACCCCAAGAAAAATCATTAGATACAAGCAATCTAACCGTTAGCGAAAAACTAACGAAAAACGAAAATTTAGCAATAATCGAGCAAACTGCTAGCCCGGTAAGAGTTAAAGGAGAAACAGCAGAACAGATTTTACAAAACTTAATAGAGTTAGCTTTACCGTCTCGCGAGCTTTTACTTGCCGATGAAACGATTGAAGATACCTCAACTACGCCACCACTACCATTAGAGCTAATTCTAGATCGAGTTAACCATGTCGCAAATTGGGGAGAAAGCATCACTCTTAATGGATTAGTTGAACTTAAAGAAACAACAAACGTTAAACAAATTTCTCAAGCCGAAGTACGAATAGAATTGCGATCGCCCCAGAATTCTGAGTTATTACAATCAGTTTGCCAACCCAACCCCAATAAATCGCTACCATTTGCGATCGCCTCTTCAATTGATATTCCCCAAAAGTGTGCTTCTAAGTTAATTCTGGGAGAGGTTAAACTCTACGGGGCACTTTCAAGTAACGGTGTTGTAGAATTATTAGCCAGCCAATCTTTTATAATTACAGCAGATATTAAAGAATTAGTGGCTATTACCGTTGCTAATCCTAAATATGAAAAAGAATTATTATTAGAAAATACGCCCGAAATCATAGAACCTGCTGTCTCTCTAGATTTAGAGCTTTTCAATTTAGTAAAAACTGTAAAACCAGAAAAATCCGTACCGGGAATAGCATCAAATAAAAAATCTTTACCACCGCGTATAGAACCTCGAAAGTTTCGTAGAAAGGTTACAAGCCATTCGCTTAAATTACCAAATGTACCTGGTTATCAAGAGAAAATTAATGAATATATTAATAACGGGTACATAGTTTCTGGTTGTGCGATCGGGGGTACTAGTTTTCCCTACTTACGAAAGTTAAAACCTTTACCAAGTTCTGACATAGAAGCTGAATCCGATTATGAAGTTGAGGCAACATACACTAGCGTTGCCGATAATCAAAATCTAGACCCTTCTTCGGCTGCTGACAATACCTCTCAAGCTGAATTAGTCGTTGAACATCATAACGATACTTATGAAGAGCTTGGAGAACCAGTTACCCCCCGTAGCTCTGAATTTATTGTAGAGAAAAATCCCGGAACATCTAATACATCTCCTTTAATTAGGCAGTGGATGCTTTCTCAAGGATATTCTTTACCCGAACCTATTGATGTAGAGTACGAAGATTACGATATTGAGGCGAATCATCAAGAAATTTCTCAACAAGCTGATAAAACAAAAGCTGAAACTGATGATAAGCAATTGTTGAATCAAGAGAAAGGGCAAGTATCTACAAATGTTACGAACTCAGTAAATATACAAACAACACCATCTCCTTATTTATCTATTTCCACTTCTTCTGCATGGGACATCAATCAAATTACAACACCATCAACTCAATTAGCTCAGGAAATTGTAGTAGATGATACAGATATTTTTACAGATGATATATTAACAGCGGAAAATTCCGAATCAAATCAACCTATAGAAAAAGCTATAGATTCATCTTGTACGGCGCTTACTATAAGTACTCAAAAGATAGAACAGTTGCCAACTCCTGTGCTGTATATACCGCGAGGCGAACTCCTAGCGGGTAAATCTCTTAACCTCCGAGTACGTCTACCAGAAGGAAATTCTCATCTTGCCATAAAATTATGGTTGGAAGATTGTCAGACAAGGATTTTGCTTGATGGTCCCCACTTACTAACTAATTTAACGCCTAACAATAATAATGAATTGGAAGTCATAACTAAACTAAATATTCCTTTCGGCTGCATAGAGATTCGCTTGGAAGCGATCGCGATAAATACAGTAACCCAACAGGAAAGTCATAAATTTACTATCCAACGTACTGTCATACCTCCGGATTTACCCAATATTCAATTTGATGCAATTTTAGGGATGTGAAGCTTTCCCAAAAATATTTGTGTTAAAAATATGTACAATTTTGGCTTATGACGGTGCAATTTGCAGTAAGCTCGTTTTGAATTGTAATGCGATTTAATAGGAGTTCATTATGCCTGCTTCTTTTCTGCCATCCGTCCTCGTGCCTTTGACTGGTCTTATTTTTCCAGCCGTAACAATGGCATTTTTCTTTTTGTACATCGAACGCGATGATATCGGTTAAATACAAGCTGTAAATAAGCAGGCAGGAACCTATCCCATTAGAATCAAAAATCGTGGTACGGGCATCCTGCCGCTTTTATTTCATCAAATTTGCGTCGCTAATTATAAAAACCGCCCATCTCCAAAAGACGGGCGGTTTTTAAATACAAATTTCTAATCAAATATTAGAAAAATCGGACTTTATCTAAAAGGTTCAAATTTTTCTTAAATCGAAGAACCTAGTCCAGCGTAGGCACCATAAAAGAAAATACCTACGACAGTAATTACACCTAATCCTGCGACTGTAGCAACAACCCACAGGGGAATTCTTCCGCCTCCAGACATGATATTAACTTGCCTCCATAATCACAACATTGGGTTTCGGTCAATTGAAAATGATTAATTAATAAATTAATCTCAGATCGGTAAACTTAGTTAAAGAAGTAACTGGAAAACAGAATCCCTAGAACAAAAACTAATAGTAGTCCTAGAAAAAGGGATGTCCTGTTTAACTCTACCGGCTGATTATTGCTATTAGTATTTCTTTCCATCAAAAACTCCTAACGTTGAATAAATTGCATCGCCGCGATCGCGCCCAAAAAGAACACGGTTGGTACTGCTAAAGTATGAACCGCCAGCCATCTAACGGTAAAAATTGGATATTGTACTGGTTGGTTGATGTTATCTGAGCTTGTCATAATTTAAAACTACTTTCCAATAAATTCGTCAACTTGATTTTTTGCTTCAAAACGATTGTTTACAAGTGGCACTTCCTGCCTTTCTTGGGTGTAATAGGTATCTGGGCGAGGAGTACCAAATGCATCGTATGCTAATCCGGTGCTGACAAACAACCAACCTGCAATAAATAATGCTGGAATGGTGATACTGTGAATCACCCAGTAGCGAACGCTAGTAATAATGTCTGAAAACGGACGTTCTCCGGTAGTTCCACTCATTTGACTAAGTACCTATCAAATCTTGACTAATGTGTTTATTATCCTACAAAGTTAAGGAAGAGTTACAACTTGCAACATTTTCTCATAATTGAGGATACAAGTTTACGCCTCGTTTAGGCTGAATTGGTGCCTAAATTTATTTTAAGCTTCAGAGGAGTCTGTAGACGATGCAATATCAGCCTGATATTTCAGTAAAAAACCGCGATCTCCGATGATAAATCCTTTATCAGCAGATAAAAATACGATTTTGTAAAGATTTGTTGCGGTATCTTCTACATCGCGATCTTTTTCCCAGGTTTCTCCTCCGTCGGTGCTGTGGAGTAAGTTGGCGCTACCGCCACTAACCCAAAGTTCGGATGGGGTACGGTAGGCTAAATCGAGCAATCCCCAACTAGTAGATACTTCTGGATACTGAGCATCTTGCCATTCTTCCAATTTGTCAGGTTCGCTAAATTGTATCTGTCCGCCTCGCGCTAGCATCCACATCTGTCCATCTTGGGCAAAACCCATGTTTTCGACTTTGCGAGAACTATTACGGTTGTGCTGAACCCAAGCATTTTGTCCGGGTTCCCAAGTGGAATAAAAGTTTCCTTTACCAGAAACCGCGATATATTTACCATCTTCGGAACGTTCAATATTACGTACAACGCCTACAGATTCTGCGACTTGCGCTTTCCAATTTTTGCCCCCGTCAGTGGTTTTATATATTGCTCCCACGTCAGTAGCCATTTCGGCGCTATCCTTATCCAAAGCTACGATACTTACGGGATTACCGGGTAACTTTTCGCTTAAGGGAAGGCTCGACCAAGTTTTACCTTCATCTTTGGTGTGTAATAACACCGAAGGTTCCGCAGCTATCCACCCTTCATTTCCGGCAAAATCAATTGCATTAAAACGGTAATTTCCCTCACCTAGCTGCAAAGCTATAGGATTCCATGTTTCACCACCATCTTTAGTTTCTAAAAGGGTAGCTTTACTACCAACGATAAAACCATGCTTGGGGTCGTCATCGCTAAAAGCTATATCGAATAGCTTGGCATCAGTCGGTAAAGAAATCACTTCCCAAGGGTTGTAACTCATCGAAGGAACGCTACTGCAACCGAAACAAATCAGGGCGATCGCCAGTAAGGCTAATATTTGTCTTCCTATTTTCATATTTGGTTAAATTTCTCTCGTCGCGTGAACTTTTGATTAATTCGATTAGTTTTCTTAATTTGTGTATTGAAAGCGAATTGTGGCTCTAGGTGGGTGATGTGCCCACCGTTACAAAGGTGGCTCCTTATTTTAAGCCATATAGACTTATAAAAAACAAGAAACCAAGAGCCAAGGCTCCAAAAATCAAGATATTTTTTTGACCGGGTGTCAGTTTATTAACACCTAATCCATAACCGAGATTTTCCGAAAAGCCGGAAGCAGTACCGACTGGACCAACGTTTTCAAAAGCTTTCTTTGTAGCCGTACAAACGGGACAGCGCCAAGTTAAGGGTAAATCCGCAAAAGCAGTACCCGAAGGTATGTTATGACTGTCATCTCCCTTTTCCGGTTCGTAGACGTAACCGCAGGCACGACATTCGTAACAGTCTAATTCGGTGTTTTCAACAAGTTGTTCGCTCATGATGCCACACCAGGCAAAGCTTAAATATACGTTAAAAATTATGACATAATTATGAGATATTTCTTTGAAAAGCAAAAACTAATCAAATCGAAATCTCCGGGTTTGTTTGACAGGTTCTAGAACCGTCAAATCGATATAATGTAAGAATGTAAAAGAAAATTACGAAGTTTCTACGTTAATAACGGATTTGTATTTATTGTGTTTGTCCTCTTCGGTTACGAATACCTTCTAGGCTTCTTAATAGTGTGCAGCTTGGTGCCTGCACTAGCTTTATCTGCTTCCAAACTTTTGCGACCGAGCAGTCGCAATCCCGAACGACGCACCACTTACGAATCCGGCATGGAACCAATTGGTGGAGCCTGGATTCAGTTCAATATTCGCTACTATATGTTTGCGCTGGTGTTCGTGGTCTTTGATGTTGAGACCGTGTTCTTATATCCTTGGGCTGTTGCCTTCCATCGTCTGGGTTTGCTCGCGTTTATTGAAGCGCTTGTTTTTATAGGAATTCTCGTAGTTGCCCTAGTGTACGCATGGCGTAAAGGAGCTTTGGAATGGTCTTAGATAATACACAAGAACGTATAGTTAATCCGGTACAGCGCCCTAGCGTTACTCAAGAATTATCGGAAAATGTCATTTTAACTACCGTTGATGACCTCTACAACTGGGCGCGGCTTTCTAGCTTGTGGCCCTTGTTGTTCGGTACTGCTTGCTGCTTTATCGAATTTGCGGCTTTAATTGGTTCTCGATTCGATTTTGACCGTTTTGGTTTAATTCCTCGTTCTAGTCCTCGTCAAGCCGATTTAATCATCACAGCCGGTACTATCACGATGAAAATGGCACCCCAGTTGGTGCGTCTTTACGAACAAATGCCAGACCCCAAGTATGTTATTGCTATGGGTGCTTGCACGATTACCGGCGGTATGTTCAGCGTCGATTCTCCTACAGCAGTTCGAGGAGTTGATAAACTGATTCCCGTAGATGTTTATTTACCTGGTTGTCCTCCACGTCCGGAAGCGATTATTGACGCGATTATTAAGTTGCGGAAAAAGATTGCTGATGATTCGATGCAAGAGCGAGATTTGATCAAGCAAACTCACCGCTATTACAGCACGACTCACAGCATGAAGCCTGTGGAAGAAATCCTCACAGGACAATATTTACGCTCGGAAACCCGCGACAATCCACCGAAAGAATTAGCCGAAAGCATTGGTATGCCAATACCGCCAGCTTTACTGACTGCTAAAAAGCAAGAGGAGGTAGAACGTGGCTGAAGAATCAAAACCAGAAAAGCTAGAGGAATCCCCCGTAGAAGCGGGTAATGTTTCCAAATGGTTAAGTGAAAACGACTTTGCTCACGAGTCTTTAGCAGCAGACCATAGCGGAGTAGAAATAATTAAGGTAGAGTCGGATTTTCTTCTACCTATTTGTACTGCTTTATATGCCTACGGATTTAATTATCTTCAGTGTCAATGCGGCATAGATTTAGGTCCGGGAGAGCAGTTAGTCAGTATGTACCACTTGGGAAAAATCAGTGATAACGCCGACAGACCCGAAGAAGTACGTGTAAAAGTATTCTTGCCTCGCGAAAACCCTACAGTACCCTCAGTGTACTGGATTTGGAAAACAGCAGACTGGCAAGAGCGCGAGTCCTACGATATGTTCGGTATTAACTACGAAGGACATCCCAATTTGAAGCGAATTTTAATGCCAGAAGATTGGGTGGGCTATCCCTTGCGTAAAGATTACATTTCGCCTGACTTTTATGAATTGCAGGACGCTTATTAAAGTAGGAAAGTAAAAATAATTATTTTACCCCTAGATTTATTCTTGGGGTATTTTTTTTGCATTGGGCATGGGGTATGCCCAATTCCCGATCTAAAATCCCGCTAGTGGATCTGTTTGGGAAAGGTTCATTTGCGTAGGTATAGATTCTAGATAATTAAGAAAATCGAGTAATTCTTCTTCGGTAAGTAAAGTACGTCCTCTTTTACCGTAAGTGTTAATCAAATATTCTCTTCCTTGCTGTGGAGTCCAACCGAGGCGCTCAAGTTCAACGTCGGTTTTAGCAATCACGTCTGATAAATCCACGGGTTCGGTCTTTTTCTTTCTTTTTGTTGTGCTTGTTTTTGCTGTTTTCTTAGTGGTTTGAGCTGTACTTTTGTTAATTGGAGTAACGTTACTTGCACTTGGTTCGGTTTGATTCTCTTCGTCGTCGTCGGGTTGATTATCTTCTATCGGTGCCTCAAACTCTGGCTCGTCATACGTGGGAATCGGTAATGGTGTATCGAAGTCTTGACTGTAAAAATCGTTGTCATCTTCAGAAAAAACTTCTGGGGTAGGCGATTCTTCCGTTTGCGTTACTTGAGAAGATACTGCTGGGGTGTTTGATACGGGAGTTTGCGTTACTTGAGAAGATGCTGCTGGGGTGTTTGATACGGGAGTTTGCGTTACTTCAGTCGGATTAGCGGTGGTATTCCCATACTCGTTTCCAGTAACTGCGGTTGTTAAAGAACGATTTGACAATACCTGTAAATTCGGTTGTGAAGAAGTTGCAATTTGCTCTACTTGTTTTTGCTCTATTGTTGCTGCTTCTACGTTCGATTCGCCCTGCATTGCTAAAACCATTAATGCCCGAGTTCTGGATCTATCTTCTGCTTCTTCAATAGTTTCAGCTGCTGACATTCCGGTAGCGCGGGTTACGCCTTCTATTTGTACGCTGGAGCGGACAATATATTTACCGTGATAGATTTGTACTAATTCTGAGATTAGGCTACCTGTAGGATACAACCTCTGGAATTGAGCCAACATAATACTCTTACCAATTTAAGTCTGCTAATGGTGGATAGATGGTTGCTGTTACAAATTTAATTTATATAAACCACAACCAGAAAACCAAAAATATTTATTATTTAAAGTTTGTTACTTGAATGTTACTTAAATTAACTATCAAAGATTTTGGTTTAGGGCAATTTTTCCTTTTCTATCGATCGCCAATGAAGTATCAAAAACCTTGTTACAAGCTTTTAATGTGTTATGGTGTTTACCGATGGTGCCGATGAAGCCTGTTTGATATTATTTTTCGTTACAGAAAAATAGTTCGGGGCTGCACCGCCTGCCTACCGTAACATACCAAGGCTATCGTCGGGGCGTTTTTTTTGAATGTTTATCGATATCCGGAGTTGGATCTGTGTAGTAAACTAGCAGACGGCTGTGGTTCTGCGATCGCTATGGCATCTGTAGGCATTTGTTTTTTACTGGATTTAACCTGGATTCGGCATCAAATCTGGATTCGGCATCTAAGTATGGAAGCATTTATAACAAAGGCTTGCCATAAATGAAATGCGTTCTATCCGCAACTCCTGTTAGTGTAGCTTGTTCTTTAAGACTTTCTATAGTGGCTTGTATTCCTTTCTAATAGTAAAGAGAATTTTTCTGAAAAAATCGGATTGTATTACTGCCCCTGTTAAAATAAAAGCCTTAAGACCGAAGTTGCTTAAGTGTTCCGATTGTAGAAAAAGGATAGATATGTAAAGTTATTTTTGGGCTGAATAATAAGTAATTATTAGTAGTATTGCTATCGATGCTATACTAAATACCCAAATTGCTATCCAGAAATATTTTCTGGAAATGCGCTCCTTATCTACAATAATGAAGTAATGGTTCCACCTGACTGCGCGGTTTTGCTGCTGACCTAATTGTTACCGATTCTACATAAGGGGCAATTCGGTTCGTCAGCAGTTTTTCCGAGTATATTGTTAGAGTTTGGGGCGTTATACCAGTTCGTTTGAACAATTGAATGTGAACTAGTTTACCGCAGACCGATAAACGGAAAATTAGTAAGTTGATTGTTTCAAAGGTAGCCGATTAATAACTCCGCTGCTCGTAACTGATGAGGGGCGGAGTAATAATTATTTCAGGCGTGCTTCGGATTGGTAATAATGTTGGATCTTTTTGCCAACAAACTCTCTCAATAATTGTGTAATTCCTACCACAGGGGCGGGTAATTCGTTTCTGACAGGACTTCTTTGCATGTGGTAAGGATATACGCAATTTGTTGAACCAATTAAAAAAACGATGTTTTGACCTCTATGTCGGTTCAGTGCATGGAATTTTCAATCGCTACACTCCTTGCCAATTTTACTGATGATAAATTGGTAGCTCGTAAACTTCTGGAAAAAAAACTTGGTTGTGAAGATGATGACAGTATACAAAAACTGGAAATTGCCTTAGATGTTTTAGAAAAAATCGGAATTTTGGCAAAAGAACGGGGTAAGTACCGTCGTATCTCGGAAGATTCCTTAATCGAAGCTAAACTCCGATGTTCTTCTAAAGGCTTTTGCTTTGCGATTCAAGATATAGAAGCTGCTGAAGATATTTATATCCGGGAAAGCCATTTAAGCAATGCTTGGAATGGCGATCGCGTTTTGGTAAGAGTTCTTAAAGAAGGTAGTCGCAGGCGTTCTCCCGAAGGTGAAGTCAAGCTGGTTTTAGAACGTTCTAATCATACTTTGTTAGCGCGAATTAAGCAGATTGAGGGAGGTTTCCGCGCCGTACCTTTAGACGATCGACTGCTTTTTGAACTCAAATTACGAGAGAATGATGTCACTTTAGATGATGCAATCGATCATCTGGCTCACGTACAGGTACTGCGATATCCGCTGGCTCAATATCCACCTTTGGGTAAAGTAGTACAAATCCTCGGTAGCGATGCGGAAGCTGCTGCCGATATCGATTTAGTTACCTGCAAACACGACCTTTCCCGTGTTTTCTCGGATAATGTCGAAGATGCAGCCGCTAAATTGCCCAAAAGGATACTCAAAGCTGACCGTAAAAATAGACTTGACTTAACATCCAAGTTTACTATTTGCATCGGGGCTAACCCGGATTCGTCAAAAGTTAGAGAAAATGCAATCTCGTTGGAGGAAACTGAAGAAGGAAATTGGTTGCTAGGTTTCCATATCGCCGATGTTTCCCATTACGTATTGCCAGATGAAGCTTTGGATCGCGAAGCTTTGAAGCGGGGAAGAAGCGTTTATTTAGGAAAACTCGTATTGCCAATGCTACCGGATGCTGTAGCGGCGAGAAGTTCCTTAGTTACCGGAAGCGATCGTTTGGCGATTTCTTTTCTGATTACTTTAGATGGGGAAACCGGGGTTGTTTTGGACTGGCAAATTCAACCCAGCCTAGTTAATGTTGATACAGATTTAAACCAAAAACAAGCTTTGGGAGTGCTTGCGGGTGAAACAAAAGAATCTCCTGACGTAGTAGAAATGCTGCAACAGTTGCAAGCTTTAGCAATAGTTCTCAAAGAGCAACGTTTAGCTAGAGGTAGTTTGCAGTTGAATCTGCCGGTTCTACAAAACCCCTTCTACGATGAAGGTGCAAGCGGGTGCGTTACCCAAACCGATTCGCCAGTTAGTTCTTTGTTAACGGAATTAGTACTGTTAACAAATCAATTAATGGCAATTCATTTGAATGCTTTGGCTATTCCTGCCATATGGCGGGTTCAAGGCGCACCCGATCCAGACGACGTTCAGGAAATGCTCAAATTAGCAATTAATTTAGGTGTTGAACTAGCGCTACCGGATGATATTGAGATTCAACCTTTAGATTATCAACATTTAACTAAAGTGTTTGCAGAATCTGCTTCCGAACAAGTTCTGACTTATTTGTTGCAAGATACTCTTAAACCTCCTACTTACACTACTAATCAAGGAGGACATTTCGGTTTAGCTTTGCCAGACGGTTACGTTCATTGCACCTCTCCCTTGCGACGCTATCCCGATTTACTGATGCAAAGGGTATATTATGCCTTAATCGAAAACGGACGCGATCGCCGCAATACCAGGGTGAAAGAACGGGTAAATTTACGTTCGAGTAATTCTCACGGTGAAATTAACTGGAACGTCTTACCTCCTGAGTTACAGCAAGAACTACAAACCGATTTGACAAGGGTAATTACCCAAATCAACGATCGCGAAAAGGAAGTTCAAGAAGCTGAAGCAGATTTAGAAGGGCTTAAAAGAGCCGCTTTAATGAAGCAGCGGATTGGCGAAGTCTTCAGTGGTGTAATTACTGGTGTTCAATCATACGGATTTTTCGTAGAAATTGAGGTACCAACCCCAGACGAAGATATTAGCAACATACCTTTGCGTGTAGAAGGGCTGGTACACGTTAGTTCTCTCAAAGATGATTGGTACGAGTATCGCGCTCGACAGCAAGCGTTGTTTGGTCGTAAAAATCGCGCATCTTATCGACTGGGCGATCGCGTATCAGTACAGGTTAAGAGTGTAGATTATTACCGCCAGCAAATTGATTTAGTAACTGTAGGTAGCGATGGTTCATCCAACGATCGCGACTCGGATTCTACTAGCTACTATGTACCGCATCATTACGAGTCAGAAGATTTAGAAGACTATGAAGATGAATAATTTGTAGTCTTTAAATCGCTTCTTAAGAGTTAGGAGCATAGGAGTTAGGAATTGGGAATTACCTACTCCTTACTCCCTACTCCCTTATTTACAACTTATACAAACAAGTGTCCAATAACGCTAAGCCATTAATATTAGGTGTCTCAGGCGCATCAGGTTTGATTTACGCCGTTCGCGCCCTCAAGTTTTTATTAGAAGCAGAATATGCGATCGAATTAGTAGCATCTAGATCCAGCTTTATGGTTTGGCAATCGGAGCAAAGTACTCCCATGCCATCAGAGCCAAAGGCGCAAGAGAAATTTTGGCGACAGCAAGCCGGAGTGGAAGTAGCCGGGTTACTGCGCTGTCATCCTTGGGGTGATGTCGGAGCAAACATTGCTAGCGGTTCGTTTCGTACTTTGGGAATGATTATTATGCCGTGCAGTATGAGTACTGTAGCCAAGTTAGCTAACGGCTTGAGTTCCGATTTATTAGAAAGGGCTGCCGACGTTCAACTTAAAGAAGGGCGAAAGCTGATTGTCGTACCCCGCGAAACACCTTTTAGTTTGATTCACCTGCGTAATTTAGTTAGTTTAGCAGAAGCTGGAGCCAGAATAGTTCCCGCAATTCCTGCTTGGTATCACAATCCCCAAACGGTGGAGGATTTGGTTGATTTTGTTGTGGCTCGTAGTTTAGATCAATTTGATATTGATTGTGTCCCTATTAAACGCTGGTCTGGTCGTGAATAGATAATAAAATTGGTTATATAGAAAGTATAAAGTTAATTGGGATTCTGCCTCTATGGGAAATAACGATAAATCAAAGCTTTTATTTTTCAAGTTTTAATTTAAAGTAATACTAATTTTTCATACTTCTTTTAATTGCTATGACTGTAATTCGCTTGATTCTCTTAGTAGCAGTATTAGGAGGACTTACGCTATTATTAGCGCAAAATTGGTTTCCTGCTATACCGTTAGTCTTCTTGGGCTTACGGAGTCAACCAGTTGCTTTAGCAATATGGATGCTGTTTGCTACTGCTGCTGGTGTTTTCACTTCTTTATTAATTAGCGGCTTGCTTCAACTATCAAGCCGTTATGTTAAGCCGGAGCGTACATCATATTCGCCTTCTGATTCCCCTCGCGTTGACAAAAGAACTCCAAGAGAAAACGTATTTACAGAAAGAAAAACAACACCACCACCAGTAAATAAGGTACAGATACCTTTGGAATATGAAAATACTGAAGATGATGATTGGGATTTAGATAAAAACGCTAGTGATGATTGGGAATTCGATCGAAGGTTGGAAGAAAGAGAATATACTGCGGCTGATTCTCGTCAATATACAAAAATTCAAGATGACAGAGACTACGAAGATTTTCGGGAACCAGAAAATGATTATAAATCCGCTGATTCTTCTTATTCCTACGATAAAACCGAACTAAAAAATTCTGGTGTAGGAAAAACAGAATCAGTATATGATGCCGATTATCGCGTGATTGTACCGCCAAGCAATCCATCAACAACTTCAAATACCTCGGATAACTCAGAGATTAAAGAAAATGATGATGATGATTGGGGCTTTTTCGACGAGGATTTTGATGGTGATGATAAACCTTCATCGCGATAATAAATAAGTCTGTCAAAATTTGCGAGTATTATTCTACTTAATCTCACAGCGTTCGCGGGATTCTTGTTTAACTCTACCATTCATGGCTGCTTCTTGAAGAACCACGAAAGCGTTAAAATCTTCCCATTCATACTGAGTTGTCAACAATCGGCGCAGTTGATTTTCTGCTTCTACACTCAAATAACCAGTTGCTATAGCTTGTTGAACTACATCACGAATTCTAGTCATGTTAAAGCCTCCGCCCTACTATATTTATTTATTTGAGCCTTTTTAGATAAAATATGCAGCGGTTAAAAATTTTACGGATATGGGAATAAATAAAACCGTTTTCTTGAGATAATAGAAAATCGAACTCATTTTAAACACCGTTAAAATTTACTAGCTGTGAAATTAACTTAACTTTTCGAGGCATCTAGCAAGGTTATCTAAAAAGTAAGCCAGAATGCTTGACAAAAGCGCAAGTATTACCTCTGAGTAAAAACTACTGCTCTTGAACCTGCCTTCCTAAACCTTGTTTTATTGACTTATATTAATTGCATAAAGTTTCAAAAAACTTTTATTAAGTTTCCGTTAAGTTCAAACATACCGAAGTTAATACCAAAAAGTCACCTAACGACTGTTATTAAATTCGTTATAAATTCATTTTTATTTATTCTGGCTTTAAAGAAAAATACCTAGAACTGGAGTTAAAATAAGCCGTATTCCAGTTTAAATAAATCAGTAAAAACAATGAATACAAGTAGTCATCGGAAGTTAGAAGAGGAATTTATTGAAGCGAAAAACAATTGGGACTTAGAAAAGTTATACATTGATTTAGCATCTGCAAAAGGAAAAGCTTTAACACCTGTAGAAAAAAAGTTTCTCCGGGGTTTGCTATGCGGTTTTAGTCCGGCGGAAATAGCAAGTAAAGTTTATAAAACCCGTAGTAGCAGCACTGTTAGAGTTTATCTTTCTAATGGACTATATAAGTATATAGAAGAAATGTTAAGCAAACTAGTTTCCGACTCTGTTAAGGTAAAAAATTGGAGTCGCGTAACTCAATTGCTAGAAAAAGCTGGGTATAAAAAAGCTTGGCTACAAATTCAATCCGCAACCTCTACTAGAAAAAAAACAACCGAACTACCGAACATGAAATCTACTCCCATGCAAGATTGGGGAGAAGCTATAGATGCAAGCATATTTTATGGAAGATTGAGCGAATTAACTCAAGTTAAAAAATGGCTTTTGCAAGAGCAAGTACGTTTGGTAGTGCTTTTAGGCATGGGTGGAATTGGTAAAACTGCTTTTTCGGTAAAGTTAGCAGAACTTGTTAAAGATGACTTTGATTATATTATCTGGCGTTCCTTACGCTTTGCTCCATCTCCCAAGGTAATTTTTAATCAAATTTTAGAAATTTTATCCCCACAAACCGTTACTAATACGAAAAGCGTTTCTAGCAGCATTTCTGAACTAGTAAATTGTTTGCGATCGACTCGTTGTTTAATTATCTTTGACCATCTTGATTCAGTTTTATACAGTGATTCAAGTTACAATACGGACAATTATTCAGGGGTACTAGCGAGTAACGGCAATATAATTGGTAATTCAAATATAGATTTACCGCAAATTCAATATTTACCCGGTTATGAAGGCTTTGGGGAATTTATTCAACGATTGGGAGAGTCTCATCATCAAAGTTGTTTACTGTTAACTAGTCGAGAGAAACCACAAGAAATTGCTGCTCTCGAAGGAGAAACTCTACCCACTCGCTCCTTGAAATTAACGGGGTTAAATGAGCTACAGAGTCAAGAAATACTTAAATCAAAAGGATTCGCTGCCGTCAAAGAAGAAGAATCGAAACAAATAATGCAGCGATATGCAGGAAATCCTTTATTTATAAAATTAGTTGCTACCACAATTCACGAGTTGTTTGCTGGGAAGATAGACGAGTTTCTTCAACAGGAAACGGTAGTCTTTGGAGATATTCGCTCTTGTTTAGATGAACAATTTAACCGTTTATCTGTTTTAGAAAAGCAGATTATGTACTTGCTAGCTCTTAATAGTGATTTTGATTTACAGAAATTGCAAAAAAAATTGATGTTAAGGGTATCGCAGCGATTAATACTTGAAGCCGTAGAGTTATTACAAAGGCGCTGTTTGATTGAAAGACAAGCATCTAGTTTTTCCCAAACCCCGGTGTTAAGGGAGTATTTGATTGAAAAGCTGATTGAAGAAAATTTAAAATTCAGTCAAGATGAAGCAAGTTCGTTGTTATTTGCCCATACAATTTTTGAGAAGCAACTGAAAAACCATCTGAAAGTAAGTCGCTTAAATGCCGAAATTTAAAGTAGAGTGAATTAGGAAAAATCATCTTTCTTTGTCGTGAACAACTTATTACAAGGAATTAATCTCTATTTAATTGGCATGATGGGCGCTGGTAAAACTACGGTAGGGCGCTTGCTAGCCAGCGAACTTGGATATGGGTTTGTAGATACCGATGAAGTTATTGTTGCATCTGCCAAGCGAAGTATCAATCAAATATTTGCTACTGAAGGAGAAACTGAATTTCGCCGATTAGAAAGTCAAGTTCTCTCCCAAGTTAGCGCTTATACAAAGTTAACTGTCGCAACTGGGGGAGGTATTATTTTAAAGCGTGAGAACTGGAGTTACCTGCATCACGGGTTGATTGTCTGGTTGGATGCAACGCCGGAGTTGTTATATAACCGTTTAAAAGAAGATACTACAAGACCATTATTACAAGATAGCGATCCGTTATTAAAAATACGTAATATTTTGCAAGAAAGAGAATCACTTTATGCTTTAGCCGATTTAAGAATAACTCTTCAAGAAGGAGAAACCCCCGAAGAACTTGCTAATCGAGTAATTGCACAGATTCCCAGCGTTTTAAAAAATCCGGGAATAGGGAGTAGGGAGTAGGGAGTAGGGAGTAGGGAAAATATAGGTTGGCTTTAGGGTGCATCAATTTTTTTGACAAATAATCAATCGCGATCGCCGTAACTCAACATTGTATCGTCTGTATTTTTTTTATATTTAAGAGAAAGGCAAAAATAATAGTGATGTTGGGTTCTAATACCTTGCACCTTTATAAATAGCTGGAGGCAGAGCCTCCAAAACTTAGTTCCCAGGTTGAACCTGGGAACCAGATCAAAATCCAACCTACAAATCTTTACTGAAAATATCAGCAGCTATTGTATCGCAACACCAAACTCTTCTAAACTATCATGATTCGGATTTAACAATGAAACGTTGCTTATGATGGTTAACGATACTGAATATATTCACCAGGATGCAGCTAGTAGGGTAAAAGTTTTAAGTGAAGCGCTACCTTACATACAACAATTTGCAGGTAGAACCGTGGTAGTAAAATACGGTGGTGCAGCAATGAAGGATAGCAATCTTAAAGATAAAGTTATCCGCGATGTTGTTTTTTTATCCTGTGTAGGCTTGCGACCAATTTTAGTACATGGCGGCGGACCGGAAATCAATACTTGGCTTGGTAAAATCGGGATTGAACCGCAGTTTAAAGATGGTTTGCGAGTTACCGATGCTCCGACGATGGATGTGGTAGAAATGGTGTTGGTTGGTAGAGTTAATAAAGAAATAGTTGCCAAAATAAATCAAGCTGGTGGAAAAGCGGTGGGTTTATGCGGTAAGGATGGTAACTTAATTAAAGCTCGTCAGCAAGGTCAAAATGATATGGGCTTTGTGGGAGAAGTTAGCTCTGTAAATACCGAAATTTTAGGAACTTTGGTAGAAAATGGCTATATTCCTGTAGTATCTAGCGTCGCTGCCGACGATACGGGACAAGCTTATAATATTAATGCCGATACCGTAGCTGGTGAACTAGCTGCTGCATTAGGTGCAGAAAAGTTGATTTTGCTTACCGATACGCGAGGTATCTTAGAAAATTATCAAGATCCTTCTACCTTAATTGCAAAAGTAGACATTAAAGAAGCTCGCGAATTGATTTCAAAGGGTATAGTTGCCGGAGGTATGATACCCAAAGTCACCTGTTGCGTGCGTTCCCTTGCTCAGGGAGTACGAGCCGCACATATTATTGATGGTCGCATTCCCCACGCTCTTTTACTAGAAATATTTACCGATGGTGGTATCGGCACAATGATTCTTGGTTCTCAATTTGCCTGAAGTGTTGCTAGTTGTAGGTTGGGTTAGACAGGTTTAGGAATTTCAACTTTCAAGGAAAATTTATATTAATCGTGTCGTAACCCAACATCAGTATTTTAGGGAGATAATAATATTTTTTGTTGCTATCTAAATATGTGAAGTCCTGTTGGTAAATATTATGTTGGGTTACGGCAGAATTTAATCCTTTGCATTTATACGCGATATTGATTGTCTGCCTAACCCAACCTACTAACTACTAACTCTTCCAACTTTACCAAGGAGAATTAATTATAATCCGCGAAGCTGGTTGACGATAATATCGTTGTCGGGAATTCCGATAATATCTCCGGTTTCGGGAATCTTTGTAAATTCTGGGATTAACTAAAACCGGATTTACTAAAATAGAGTTATATTTTCTGCTTGGATAAGGCTGGGAAAAATAACGAGGTGTAGGTGTATGTCCCGTTGCGGGATTTACGGGTACTGGTGTAGGAATGGGACTACCATATATAAAGTTTCCTACAGTTGGATTTTGATTTCCTCCGTAATAAGGAGTATTGCCATTGATAATTATTACCGATTGAGCAGAGGCTGGCGCGGTAACAGCACCTACTAAAACAGCAGCAATTCCCAAACTCAAAAAATACGGTTGCGCTAAAGCGTGCTTAAACATAATACTTGTCCTAACTAGCCATTGAGGGTTAGGTAAATCTAACTAATTTAAATTTTATAGTTTTTCTCCAAGAAAATACCTACCTTCACAAAATATTCTCAAAATGTGGCTTTAAACGGCAAAATAAAAATTAGTGGTTATTTATATTTGAAAAGTGAGTTCAGAAATAGAAACAGCCGCGCAGCGTTACCGTAATGGAAAAGCTGCTTTTGAAAATGGGAAATACAGCCAAGCAGTTGAGGAATTGGAAAAAGCTTGTGCTTTGTTGGCGCGTAATACGAGCCTTGGGGGTGAGGTGCAAATTTGGTTAGCAACAGCTTACGAAGCCGCTGGGCGCAATACTGAAGCGATCGCTGTTTGCGAACAACTCAAAAACCATCCTTATCCCGATACCAGCAAAGAAGCCAAGCGATTGCAATATATTCTCAAAGCACCTAAATTGGAACGTCCCAAAGAATGGATGACTGAAATACCAGATTTAGGAACTTTATCTGATAATGAAAGTAAAATTCGTTTGGCTGCGACTCCTAAAAAATCTCTAGCGCCATTAGAAACAGAAGAAATGGAAATTATTGACCTAAGTCAGGTAAATACTCAAGATAATCGCTTTATCTGGCTGGCGTTAATAATAATTGCTATGACTTTGGCTAGCTTAATTTGGTTAAGTTTTTAAACAAATAGTCACCATAGTGCCACTAACAATTACAAAATCTGAAAGTATATCTAATTTTGCAATTATGTCACGATTTAGCCATCATTATACGAAACCGATAACAACGCGATTAGCCAAAAGCTTTTTTAAAAGAATACGGCTTGTATGCCTTTTGTTACTAGCATCGTTGTTGCTTTCTGGTTGCGTAGACTATGACTTAGGAGTAAATTTAAACAGTGCCAATAACGGAAACTTCGTACAGCATATTAAATTAGGAGAAAAACTTACAAGTTTTAGCGGCGATTCCGTTTACGAATGGTTAGACAGCATCGAAAGACGGGCTAAAGAATTAGAAGGAAAAGCAAAACGAATTTCTTCAGAAGAAGTAATTGTGACAATTCCCTTCAGTAATGGTCGGGAATTACAAAGAAAATACAACAAATTTTTTAATTCCAAAAATCAGCCAAAATCCGGCTCTGCAAAAGCAAAATCAGAAACAGAACTTCCAAAAATAGAATCGAACTTGCGTTTAAAACAGAACAATTTTTTACTGTTAGTACGTAATCGGTTAATTTATGATTTAGACTTACGTTCTTTAGCTTTAATTTCCAGTAAAGGTAACGTTTTAACTAACGCTGATTCAATTATCGATTTAGAATTCAGTTTGAAAACTCCGTGGGGTGCATCCAGCATTCAAGAAACCGAAGATGCGATCGAACCGCTTGATAACAATAAGCAACTTTCATGGAAAATCAAACCCGGACAGCTAAATCATATTGAAGCTGTTTTCTGGCTTCCCAGTCCAGTTGGTATTGGTACTTTACTAATTGTGCTGTTTACTTTACTCGGAATTTACCTAAGATACAGCTTTATGCCAGATCCTAGAATTCAGTTTCCAGTTACCAGCAATCAGTAAACAGTTTTCCTTTTCATTAATTTTGATAGGTTTGTAGTAAGGGCTTCAGCCCCAAATCCGGAGGCGCTGAAGCGCTTACTACGAACCTTTGCTTGACTACTAATTACTGATACCTACTGACTGAAAATTGTTGCCAATTATAAAAATAAGTGTTAATAATACGTAATTTATGATACGCGGGTAGTATCTGCTATCAAAACCATTAGAATGAGCGGCTGTGAAAAAAAGGCTTGTATTAGTATTCACCTTTGTAGCGATTAACTTAGGTTCGGGATGTTCTCAATTACCAACATCTGATTCAACGCGAACTGAGACACCAATAATTCTTGCTGCACCATTGGAATCAGAAAAAGAAAACCCAGGCACTCCCGTTGAGGAGGTGTTGGACAACCTGGATATGGTTGATAAAAGCTTTAACAGGATAGTTTTCTTTCTGGCAAAAGTGCTGATAATTTTACTTAGTCTTATTGTTATCCACAGAATTATCTTACTGATTACTCTTCGCACATCTCAGCTACTTATCGATAATTTTACTAATGCTTCTGGTGCGGAAGGAATGGATTTTGTTTTACCAGGTTTGAGTCAGTTAGGACGTGAAAGACTGGTGCGCGATATGAAGGGGGTTCACCAGCGTCTCAAACAACATATTAATAGTAGTGGGCTGCGAAATTATCGTCTTCCTGATAAGTTACCGCTACCGCAAGCAACTCCGGATGAAAGACTTTCTAACTTGGTAGCTTCGTTAAATGAATTTACCCCGGATCAAATCGACCCTTTCGTAAGTCTGCTCAAAATTGTATTTCCGCCTTATGGTACGAAAGTTACTAGCATTTTACAAAGCCAAGGTGAATTTCGTAAGTTGGGAATAACCTTTGAAATTACCGATATTGAAGGTCGTGTTGCTTCTAAGCTTTATACTATTTGGGAAGAAACAGCTACGGAAACAGTAACTGATACGGTGATTAAAACAGTAGCTAAAACGGCTCAAACAACAACTGATGAAGAATTTGAGTTACCGATGGTTGAAACATATCCGGAACTAAAAGATCGTTTTCGGTTGTTATTAAAACCTGCGACTCGATGGTTAGCGCTGGAACTTTCGAGAAAGGAAATGTTAGCTCACGTACCTTGGTATTATTTAGGTAATTGGTGTAAACGCTATCAATCACAAATACATAATTTTTTCGGTGTAATTAATTATGCCAGCGCTCCAACTCATGGCAGCTTTTTTTACCAATTAGCAATTGAAGATTTGCAAGCAGCGATAGAATTCGATCCTAACTGGTATCAACCTTATGAAAACTTAGGCGATACTTACAGCACTCAAGGAAGAGAATTTCAGGAAAATAGAAGAGTTAATCTTCAGCGACAAGCGATTTTGCAATACGAAAAAGCACTCGCCAGATGTGAAGATGAGAGTGTGAGACGAAGAATTAAAGTTGGTAAAGCAATGGCGCAATTACTAACAAAAGATGAAACTAAAGTCAAAGAAGCGCAAACAGAAATACAGCTATTAGAGAAACAATGGAATGCAGAATCCGATATAAGTTCTCGATTTTTATATAACTTGGCTTCCTGGTATGCAATCTTTACCGCACAAAATAATTACGACGAACAAACAAAGCAAAAAGCTCGCCGCTACTTAGTTTACGCTTTACTCCGAGATCGCGATCGCAATCTTTGGGAATGGGCTAGTAGAGATCCAGATTTCCAAGCTATTCGTGAAAGGTTTACTGATTTGCAATTTGTACTGATGAAGAAATTAAATGAGGTTCCTGAATTACCTGAAATCATGGGGGAAAGATTTGCAAAGTATTCAGGAGAAATCCTTAAAGAAGTGAACTGGATTTAATTTTTAATTTAATTTTTGTTCTAATTCTTAATTTAATTAAATATAGGAACGAATCGCAATGTCGAAGAAAAAAACCAAAAAATTCCCAATCAAAATTAAAACTTTAAGTAACAAACCTCAAGGAGAAGAAAATAAACCTTGCGAACCCGATATTAAAGTAGAAAACCAAAGCTGCGATGAAATTACTTCAGAAAGCAAGCCTCGTATAACGGTAATTACAACCGAAATTTCTACTCGTCCGAAAATTGTGGGAGGAATACCACCGTGGGATGATGACGATGATTCCCAACAGGATGATAAATCTAAACCTCCAACAATTACCGCAGAAATACCTTCTGAGTTAGAAAAATTCGATCTTTCACCGAGAGCAACAGGTGAAATTCCTCCTTGGGATGATGAGGAAGAAAGTAAGTAATAATTATGATCTCAGATATTTTTAAGGGCGCGGCGTTTGTCGTGTCCTTTGTTTTGGGGGTGGGTTTTAGGTAGGGAATTAATTTTGGGTGGGGAATTAATTACCTGGCGGTTGAAACCACGGCTACACAGGGAAAACCCGGATGGTGCGCGGGTTATGATTTATTATTGATTTTTATTACCGTCGTCCCAAAAATTTCTTTATAGTCATTACAACATAATAACCATCTATATATCCTGAAATCATTCCGATAGGATTCAATTTGATTTCACCGTCTGGTACTACTAGAAATACTTGATAGCCATATCCGGATTCATCTAATTCTATACGGTTATATTTAATATCTATAATTTCATCAAAAGAATATTGATAAACTTTTTTTCCAAAGATTCCGAAGCATCTGTAGCTACTTACAGTTACAATATTTGTTTCTTTATCAAAGGTAAAGTTAATAAATAAGCCTGTAAATGTCAGTAATAGAATTATTAATCCAAAGAATATACTGATTCCAAAAACTATATAGCCCAAAAATCTATCGTTTATAATACGTATTAATTCTTTTTCTTTGCGATTAACTAAAAAATTATTAATCGATAATGCTAATAATCTTATGTCATCTATTCTATAATCTAGATATTCGTAGCTTGCGAAAGGAATATTTTCACTCTGAGTTAGTAAAAATATTCGATAGCTTACACTTTCTCTTTTGTACTCGTCAATTTTAATTCTCTGTTCTACTTTTGCTTCAACTAGGTTTGAAATTAGCTTTGGATTCTTTTCATGCTTAAACCAATCAATACCCGTGATTTTACAGTTTGTTGGAATATAATTTTGTTTTGTATTAGAATCAAAGCTGGTATTTAAAGTATTTTGTATAGGATGCTCGCAAGTAATTTTGTGAATTGGGTCGAAACTAAAAGCACCTAATAAGAATAAAAAGAAAAAATTAATTGTAAACATTGCTAGAAAAAAACTCAACTTTGGTCGAAAGGTGACGTTGAGCTTAGTTGAATTTTCTCCAGATATTTTTATAAAACCACCTATATAAAAATAACCAAAAGCGATTAAATTAATTGCTAATAAAATCGTGCCTATCGTATCTTCACTCATGTAATAAAATTTTTTAAAAGTAAAAGCCTATTAAGCGATAAGTATAACAATTGTTTCTATTGCTACAAATATCTGGAATTTAAAGCTTTGATATATTTATTTCTATCGCTTGCACCATTCTTAATATTCTTCAGGGAATACAATTAAGAGGCTAATAGCGAAAGTGGCTCTTTTGACGATTCCGAAAGATTTTCAGTCTACTTAAGTAGACTTTGTGTATTAGCCGCATCAATTGATTCCAAGGCGATGATGAAAGCAAATTACTAAGCCACACAAATAGGTTTCGCTTGTGTCGCAGCGGTTTCAACCACCGAATTAATGCTTTACTCCTAAACCCAAGGACTAAAGTCCTTACTACGAACTTTTCTAAGGAGACAAACGCTCAATCTTCCAACTATCATAATTTCTTGTATAAATCAAACGGTCGTGAAGACGGCTCGATCGCCCTTGCCAAAATTCAATTTCTGCTGGTATAACTCGAATTCCACCCCAATGAGAAGGGCGGGGTACTTCTCGATCTTGATATTTTTCTTTTAATTCTTCTAAGTGTTTTTCAAGCACTTCTCGATTTTCGATTACTTCACTTTGATTTGATGCCCAAGCACCCAAACGACTGTTAAAAGGACGACTGTAAAAATAGTTATCTGATTCGGTATCGGCAACTTTTTCCACGTGCCCGCTAATCCTAATTTGACGTTGCAATTCTGCCCACCAAAACACCAAAGCAGCCTGGGGATTTTCCGCTAATTCTTGTGCTTTTTGACTGTTGTAGTTGGTATAAAAGACAAAACCGCGATCGTCAAAATCTTTCAACAGCACCATTCTCGCTGATGGTTTACCCTCTGGTGTAGTAGTTGCCACCGTCATGGCATTTGGTTCTAAAATATCAGCACTCAACGCTTGGTCAAACCATTCCTTAAATTGTACAAAAGGATTAGAATTAACTTTGGTTTCGCTTAAGCCCTGCAAAGTATAATCTTGACGAAGGTCAGCTATAGTTTTATCCATTACAATTGTTTGATTGAGAAATTATATAAATAATAGAAATAAAGAAAATTTATGCGGATGCGCCGTTGGGCTTCCCTAAAAAACTTATTAGTATATGGTTTGAGCGCCCCGATTATAGCCCTTAACGTTGGGCTGCTGAGTTTACTTTTTCATTACTTTCGGCATCCACTCACCATTTTAAGTATTGCAGCAATCCTCGCTTTTTTGCTCAACTATCCGGTTAAATTTTTAGAACGCGCTCGTATTTCGCGTGAATGGGCGGTAGCTCTAGTCTTGCTGCTGACTTTAACCCTTGTGATTATTATTGGTATTACTCTCGTACCGCTTGTTATAAATCAAACCATCCAGCTTACCGATAAAATTCCCGATTGGTTAAACAGCTTTCAAAGCCAACTAGATCAATTAGAAGCAATAGCTCAAAGACGACGCTTACCGCTAATTAACTTAAAGATATTAGCCAATCAAACTAATGCCAGTATTGAAAACTTGCTCAAGGAATTACCACTTGGTGCTGTGGGGCTTGCGGGAACTTTGGTATCTACGTTAGTCAATACCGTTTTAGTTGTAGTGCTAGCCTTTTATATGCTTTTATATGGCGATCGCGTCTGGTATGGGTTGCTAAATCTCTTGCCTGAAAAAATCCGAGTTCCTTTGAATAAATCATTACTGCTGAATTTCCACTACTTTTTTCTCAGCCAATTTTTACTGGCACTGTTCATGGTGGCAAGTCTGACACCAATTTTTTTAGTTATTAGAATCCCGTTTGCTTTTTTATTCGCTGTAGTCATCGGCATATCCCAACTTATCCCCTTTCTTGGAGCGACTTTAGGTATTGGATTAGTCACCATACTGCTGCTACTACAAGATTGGTGGTTAGCAACTCAAGTAGCATTCTTATCAATTTTGATGCAGCAAGTTAAAGATAATCTGTTAGCACCAAAATTATTAGGAAACTTCACCGGACTAAATCCCATCTGGATTTTTGTTGTTATTTTAATGGGCTTCGAGATTGCAGGATTATTAGGAACTTTAGTCGCGATTCCCATCGCTGGTACTATCAAAGGCACCTTTGACGCACTCAAAAAAGAAAATTCTATAACAGTGAACAGTGAACAGTGAACAGTTACCAGTTACCAGTTACCAGTTACCAGTTAATAGATTTGAATTTATTGCTCTGGTAGTCCTAATTTCCCTATCCCCTTGTCTCCCAACAGAACTGCAAAAGTTTTAGGTTAGGGGACTTCCAAAAAATAATTTATAAGAAGTACTGTATACCAATCTTGATTTTAAATTCGATATTTTTTAATTTGGAAGTTCGTTATCTGAAAATTAGTAGTATTTAATACTGGTTATCGGAATTGATTATAAGTAGTCTAAAGAGGGATATGTTTGACCAAATAGGAAGTATACATGGTACAAGAATGCTAATGCAGAAAAGTTATGTAGTTAACATTGATGTAGTTTTTTTAACCTTAATCCAGTCTAAAGTTCGTAATTAAAATGTTATTTTTTTAGTATGGGAAGGTATAAAAATATCGTGATATACTTTCTTGAGCCATTGCACTCTTGAGGTTTCCCCAAGTGAAGCAAATGGCGTGGTGAATTTTATTCTTATACTCTATTGCTTGTAAATGTGTAACAACTGTATTGCTAAAAATGCTTTTTTATCAAAGTTGCACAGCTAATACTTTCCATTCGTGGCGGGTAACGATCGCAAATATTGAGTAAAAATAGGCACAATTGATTACTTAACTGGATATCCAATGAGACAAGTAAATTTTGCGATAATTTTTATTTTTTGTTTAGCTTTCGCTTTATTCAGCATCGAAAATACGGAATTAGGAACAATTCATCTAATTCCAGGTATGGAAGTACAAGCACCAATTTCAGTTGAGTTGCTTATAGCATTAGGTAATGGTGTACTTTTGGCTTGGTTATTTAGCGTTTGGACTCACTTAGAAAGATTATTATGGTCAAGTCCAAAGGTTCGTCAAAAAAATGCTCGTATTGAAGAATTAGAATGCAAGATTGAAGAGTACCAAGCGGAAATTCAATCCTTAAAACCATTACTACTACAAGCTAATGATTCATTCACGCAAGAAGTGCAAAACGCTTGATGGGGAGATGGGGAGATGGGGTTCGGGGGAGTACTTCGACAAGTCTTACAGTGAGCTACGTCGAACTGCTCAGTAACCTTTGGGGGGATGGGGAGATGGGGGGATGGGGAGATGGTAAGCCCAAAACGTGCGGAGGAACACGACCGTTGAGAGAAGTGGCGCAACCCGTTACTCTAACGAGTCGTGCCGCGCTGAACACGCGGAGCGTGCGGCGAGCGGGGGGATGGGGAGATGGGGGGATGGGGAGATGGTAAGCCCAAAACGTGCGGAGGAACACGACCGTTGAGAGAAGTGGCGCAACCCGTTACTCTAACGAGTCGTGCCGCGCTGAACACGCGGAGCGTGCGGCGAGCGGGGGGGATGGGGGGATGGGGAAATTAACTCGTAATACCTAATCTAAAATCTAAAATTCTATAACTCCTAACTCCTAATTCCTAACTCCTAACTCCTAATTCCTAACTCCTAATTCCTAACTCCTAATTCCTAACTCCTAAAGGTTACTGAGCTTGTCGAAGTACTCCTAACTCCCAACTCCTAACTATTCCCAATGTCCAATTCTGCCCTTTCGCAAAATTTTAGTATTTGTCGATGGATGCCACTCAGCTTTTAGAAACAATTACCCAACTTATTTATCAAGCCGAACGAGGGGAAATTGACCCTTGGGATGTGCAGGTAGTTGAGGTGATAGATCGTTATATAGAACTCATGGCACCTGAGAAAAGGAGGAAGGGGTATGAGACGGATTTATCTCAATCGGGACAAGCATTTTTGTCGGCTTCCATGTTGGTTTTATTTAAAGCCAATACTTTGATGGAACTGCAATCGGCAGAAGATGAAATAGATGCTTATGCAGAAGATGAACTGCTTGATGGTGAAGATGGCTTAAATGAGCGTGTGGCTAGACTGCCTTTGGAGAAACAGTTGCGGCGACGGCGTTCTGCAATGCCTCCACCTGCGCGTCGCGTCAGCTTGCAAGAGTTAATCGATCAGTTGCAGGTAATGGCGAATCAGCTGCAACTGGTGGAAAGAACCAGTAAGCCTCTGGCGAAAAAACGCGAACCTAGTGTTAGAACTCTAAAGGCAGCATTAGAATTAGCACATCAAGAAAATCTTACGGAAGTAGCTGGAGAGTTGGAACAAGTTTTGCAAACCAAAGCGGAGGAACTGCATTTGGGGCAAAGCTGGATGAATTTAGAACAGTTAGTAGAATGGTGGTCGCAAACTAAGTCTGTATCCGATTTAGCCAAAAGCCATTGCGAGGGTGAAAATGCTCATACAGTGAGTGTATTCTGGGCGCTGCTACTGCTTTCGGCTCAATCAAAGGTAGAGTTGTATCAAGAGGAATTTTATCAGGAAGTAAAAATCCGCTTGCTTGCAGAATCCACTAATAACCCCATGTCTCAAGCAGCAAGTTAATTTTATTAGAACTATCTTTTCTCGATCGCGGAAAACAAAGATGCTTTCTGCTTAAGTTCCGTCTCCCTCAAAAGCGAAATGTGAGTAAATTTAAATATTGGCAATTCTATATCATTTAATCTGCCAATCGGTAGTTATATAAATCATGCCTTAATGCATTATCCGTGCTTTTGGGGATGACTTCATACAAAATTAAACAGATGATGAAGTATCGCTTAATCAACGTAAACTGGCTTGTGGTTGAGGAATAAATCTTTATGAAAGCAATGATTCTAGCTGCGGGTAAAGGTACTCGCGTTCGTCCAATTACCTACACAACTCCTAAACCGATGATTCCCATCCTGCAAAAGCCAGTGATGGAATTTTTACTTGAGCTTTTGCGTCAGCATGGCTTCGATCAAATTATGGTCAATGTTAGTCATTTAGCTGAGGAAATCGAAAGCTATTTTCGCGACGGTCAAAGGTTTGGTGTAGAAATTGGTTACTCTTTTGAAGGTAGTATTGACGATAACGGTAAATTAGTCGGAAAAGCCATCGGTTCTGCTGGTGGAATGAGAAAAATTCAGGATTTTAATACATTTTTCGACGATACTTTTATTGTATTATGCGGTGATGCTTTAATTGACCTGGATTTAACAGCAGCCGTGAAATGGCATAGAGAAAAGGGTTCTATTGCCACCATTATCACTAAAAACGTACCGAGAGAAGAAGTTTCTAGCTACGGTATTGTTGTTACAGATGATGATGGTCGGATTGAGGAATTCCAAGAAAAACCTACTGTAGAAGAAGCTAAAAGTACAAATATCAGCACGGGTATTTATATTTTTGAACCAGAGATATTTGAACACATTCCAAGTGATGTCGAATATGACATCGGTGGCGACTTATTCCCCAAGCTTGTAGAAATGAATGCGCCATTCTACGCCAAAGCAATGGATTTTGAATGGGTAGATATCGGTAAAGTACCCGATTATTGGCGAGCAATTCGCGGCGTACTTTCAGGGCAAATCAAAAATGTACAAATTCCCGGCAATCAAGTACGAGAAGGAATTTACACTGGTTTAAATGTTTCCGTAAATTGGGACAAAGTAGATATTACTGGTCCAGTTTACATTGGTGCAATGACCAAAATAGAAGATGGAGCTAAAATTGTTGGTCCAGTTTACATTGGTCCTTCTTGCTGCGTTTGTAGTGGTGCTACCGTAGAAAACAGCGTCATCTTTGAATATTCTCGTCTTGGACCGGGAGTATGGTTAGTTGATAAACTAGTCTTTGGTCGTTACTGCGTAGATAAAACTGGAGCATCAATTGACGTTCAAGCAGCTTCTTTAGATTGGTTGATTACCGATGCTCGTCAAACACCACCTGCTCATAACCCCGCAGAGCGTCAAGCGATCGCTGAATTATTAGAGACTAAAGGTAATTGAGCGGGAATTACAATTATAAAATCTGCGGAAAACCCGGTTTCTTGTTTTTGGGGAAGCCGGGTTTTATTTTTGGTAATTGGTAATTGGTAATAGGGACAATTTTCTTGTAGGGTGTGTGACGCTACGAACAAATTTGAACGTGGTAATAAATGTTTTTACGAGCGTCACGCACCAATCACTATTTATGATAAAAATAACGCGCTATAGTAATTTATTACTCTTCAACTTCCGAACGTCCCCTATCTTGATAGATACTTTCTCTCAATTCTCTGAGCGAAGCATCATCAGCAAAAGCACCCGCTTGTTGAAGTAAAGTAGAACGACTACCTTGAGAGCGCAACCAATCATCAATTGCGACCTTCAAAAACCGACCTTTTTCCATTTACGACCTGAAAGTTTTCCGACAGCAGCCTCTACATGATGCTTTACTATTGATTTATATACATAAAGCTACTACAAAATTTAAAAATTATGACAGCAAGCAATATTAAGCAGCAAATATTAGAGCATCTTGAACCATTGCCACCAGAAGAAGTCAAAACTATCCTTAAAACATGGTTAACGAGTTCATCTGAGAATTTAGAAGATTTTGAGCAATTACTTATAAATCAACCCACTCAAGCTGTAAAAGAATCCTTTGAATACGGTGAGGTAGACTCAGCACTAAATTTTCAACCTCTTACCGAAGCCGAAACGATCGAGCAAAGTAAATTAGTCCTCGAAGAATACCGTCGTAAAGGTTCTGGGGTTCCACATAGTGTTGTACGCGAATGGGCTGATAATTTAGGAAGCAACGAAGAATACTATAAACCCGACTAGGGTTGCAAACCCCAGTCTAATAGCGAAAGTCCTATTTATAGGACTCAAAAATCTATTCACACCTTACGCAATAACGATTGTAGCGGACATCATATCACCACAAACCGCAACAACAACAAACATTTCTTACTTCAAACCATAAAAATACTGATAAATTATCTGGTGTACTGCAAAAAATATTGCATACCCTCTACTTACTCAGATATATAAAAAATTGTTAGTAAAATCAACTAGAGAATTGAATCATGCGCTACAGTCTCAAATTGCTTGCTGCAACCGTGTTTTTAGTTTCCTCACCCGTAGAAGCTGTAGTTACAAATAACTCATCCGTTACCAACAACCCATCCGTTGCCAAATCCGTTGTTAGTGAAGAAGTGAAGATAGCGCAGGTAGAAGGGAAGAAACAGCGTAGAGATGAAGCGTTACGGTTGAATAAATTAGGTTTGCAGCAGTTGGATAGAGGTGAATATCGAGAAGCATTAAATAATTTTGAGCAAGCTTTAGTTATTGACAGACAAATTGGCGATAAAGCAGCAGAAGGTACTACTCTTAGCAATATTGGCGTAGTTTACCGCAATTTGGGAGAATACCCCAAAGCGTTGGATTATCAACAACAATCTTTAGCTATTAGAAAACAAATTGGCGATAAAGCAGCAGAAGGTACTACTCTTAGCAATATTGGCGTAGTTTACCGCAATTTGGGAGAATACCCCAAAGCGTTGGATTATCAACAACAATCTTTAGCTATTAGAAAACAAATTGGCGATAAAGCAGCAGAAGGTACTACTCTTAACAATATTGGTTTAGTTTACCAAAAATTGGGAGAATACCCCCAAGCATTGGATTACTACCAACAAGCTTTAGCTATTATAAAACAAGTTGGCTATAAAACAGGGGAAGCTACTATTCTCAGCAATATTGGGAATGTTTACTTCTATTTGGGAGAATACCCCAAAGCATTAGATTATTTACAACAAGCTTTAGCTATTGATAAACAAGTTGGCGATAAATCGGGGGAAGCTACTACTCTCAGCAATATTGGTTCAGTTTACCAAAACTTGGGAGAATATACCAAAGCATTAGATTACTACCAACAAGCTTTAGCTATTGACAAACAAGTTGGTAATAAGCCGATGGAAGGTACTCTCTAAACAATATTGCTTATCTCCTAGAAACCCAAAAACAACCGAAACTAGCAATAGTATTCTACAAACAATCTGTCAACATCCGCGAACAAATCCGCAAACAACTACGATCGCTCCCCAAACAACAACAAGAATCCTACACAAAAACTGTTGCTGACACCTATCGCAATCTTGCCAACTTACTAATCGAACAAGACAGAATACTCGAAGCGCAACAAGTATTAGATTTATTAAAAATCCAAGAATTAAACGATTATTTAACTCAGGTGCGCGGAAGCAATCAAAAACTAGTTATTCTCAAGAAATACAACCAACTACAAACAAGTGCGATCGCGCTCGGACAAGAACTCACGAAACTACGCAAAATACCAGAAAACACCCGCACACAATCACAAAAACAACGCATTGCTGAACTCGTCAAATTACAAGCAAATCTCAACCAACAATTTAACGAATTTAGCGAACGAGAAGACGTTGTTGCACAGTTAGATAAACTCAGTCGTCAAGCGCAAAAAATGGCGGTTGATTTATCTGATTTGGATTCATTACGTGATGATTTACGCCGTTTAAATGCGGTGATGCTATATCCTTTAATATTAGAAGACCGTTTGGAATTAATAATTACTACTCCAGATTCCCCTCCTCTTCGTCGCACCGTCAATGTAAAACGTAGCGAACTCAATCAGGTAATTACAGAATTCCGTCAAGCTTTACAAAATCCCGGCAGTGATGCCAAAACACCGGCGAAAAAACTTTATAACTGGCTAATTAAACCTTTAGAAAACGACTTAAAACAATCTCAAGCCAAAACTATTATTTATGCTCCCGACGCACAACTCCGCTACATACTTTTATCCGCACTCCACGACGGAGAACAATGGTTAGTCCAACGTTTAAATATTAATAATATCACTGCTAAATCTCTCACCGATTTTACCGCGAAACCTCAACCACAACCACGAGTTTTAGCTGGTGCATTTGTTGAAGGTAACTATAATATTCAAGTTATAGGAGACAATTATCGCTTCCAAGGATTGCCCTATGCTGGTAAAGAAGTCGAAAATCTGACAAAATTACTTCCAAAAACTACCAAGTTAATTGATAAAGAATTTAATAAAGAAGATACCACTGTAAAAATGAACGAATATAATATCGTTCACCTTGCTACTCATGCTGCTTTTGTACCGGGAGACGCTTCAAAATCATTTATTCTTTTCGGTAACGGAGAAATAGCGAACCTCAAAGAAATTGGTAATTGGACGTTAAATAACGTTGATTTAGTTGTATTAAGTGCCTGCCAAACCGGAATCGGTGGTAAATTCGGTAATGGTGAAGAAATATTAGGTTTAGGATATCAATTTCAAAGTCGTGGAGTCAGAGCGACTATTGCTTCTTTATGGAAAGTATCTGACGACGGAACACAAGTATTGATGAATGGTTTTTATAATGCTTTGAAACAGGGAAAAATTACCAAAGCTGAAGCCTTACGACAAGCACAAATAGCTTTGATTACTGATGATTATTCGGCTGTTGGTGGAAAACGTGGTGGTCTTTTTGTTGAAGGCAATAACAACGAAAAACCAAATATTACTGATAAGAAACTCGAACATCCCTACTATTGGGCACCATTTATTTTAATTGGGAATGGTTTGTAATTGGTATTGGGCATAGGGCATGGGGCATGGATAATTATTTGTAGGGGAGGCAAAATGCAGTGTAGATTTTCTTGCTTTATTTTTTAGTTTGTAGTAAGAACTTTAGTTCTCAATCGGAGGGTTAAAACCCTTACTACAAACTTTGAATTACACAACTATCAACTATCAATTCACGAACTTAAATAAGTATACCGACTCAAACTTTGTTCGTAGGTTTGCAACAGCCGTTGAGACTGCGCGATCGTGATCTGGTTTTGTTCTAAAGCTTGTTCGCAACGCTGACGGATTCTTTCTACCATGTCTTCGGCATCGTACTGCACGTAACCTACCACCTCACTCATGGTATCGCCTTTGACGACATGCTTAATTTGATATCCCTTGGGTGTAAGTTGGATGTGAACGGTATTAGTGTCGCCGAAGAGGTTATGTAAGTTACCCATGATTTCTTGGTAGGCTCCATTGAGGAACATACCTAAATAGTAAGGTTCTCCGCGATTGAAAGAATGAAGTTCTAAAACGGATTTAACGTCTCGTAGGTCGATAAACCGATCGATTTTACCGTCACTATCGCAGGTAAGATCGGCTAAAATACCGCGCCGCGTCGGTTCTTCATCTAAGCGGTGTATGGGCATAATCGGAAATAACTGATCGATCGCCCAGCAGTCGGGTGCTGATTGAAACACCGAAAGATTCACGTAATAGATAGAAGACATAATTAGTTCTAAGTCTTCCATGTCGTCAGGTACGTATTCTTGCTGCTTAGTGATGTTAAGAATTTTATAACAACAAGCCCAATATAATTGCTCTGCTTTGGCTCGTTCTCTTAAAGATAAAATTCCCAAATTGAAACGACTGATGGCTTCTTCTTTGAATTGAACTGAGTCGTGATAAAACTCTTGATAATTCTCTTCATTGATAGATTGATAAGTTTCCCACAAATAAGAAATAATGTGAGATTCGCCTTCCTGAACGGGTTCGGGTGGTTCGTTAGGTACTTCGCTGGTACTGAGTACATCAAAAATCAATACCGACTGATGGGAAGCAACCGCTCGTCCGCTTTCGCTTATAAGTGTTGGTACGGGAATATCTTGTTCTTTACAGGCATCTTTTAACTCTGCCACAATATCGTTAGCATAGTTTTGCATATTGTAGTTTTTAGAAGCGTAGAAGTTGGTTTGAGAACCGTCGTAATCTACGCCCAAGCCGCCACCAACATCAAGATATTTCATATTTGCTCCCAGGCAAACCAACTCTACGTAAATACGGCTAGCTTCCTGGATAGCATCTTTAATTACATTAATTGCTGAAATTTGCGAGCCGACATGGAAGTGCAAAAGCTGTAAACAATCCAACAAATCGGCATTCCGTAACTTGTCAACAGCGCGAATGATTTCAGGAATATTCAAACCGAACTTAGCGCGATCGCCGCTAGAAGTTCCCCAGCGCCCCATTCCTTGGGTGCTAAGTTTGGCGCGGATTCCCAAGATTGGTTTAATTTCTAATTGACGACTAACCTCAATGACTAAATCAACTTCTTCAATTTGTTCTAAAACCAAAATTGGAGTTTGCCCAAGTCTTTGAGCTAACATTGCCGTCTCAATATATTCACTGTCTTTATAGCCGTTACAAATTAACAAAGCTCCTGGTGTATCCAGCATAGCCAAAGCAATCATTAATTCTGGTTTAGAACCTGCTTCCAAGCCAAATTGATGGGGTTTGCCAAACCGAACTAAATCTTCAATCAAATGACGCTGCTGGTTGCATTTGACAGGAAATACCCCTTGATACGTACCAGCGTAATTGTAGCGAGCTATAGCTTTGGCGAAACAAGCATTCAGGCGCTCGATTCTGTCTTCTAAAATATCCGAAAAGCGAATCAGTAAAGGTAAACCCAAATTACGCAGTTTAAGCGCTTTAACCAATTCATACAAATCCAAAGAACCACCGCGTTCGCCCTTTGGAGAAACCGTAACATGACCTGCTGCGTTTATAGAAAAATAAGGTTGTCCCCAGCCTTCAATCCGGTATAGCGCTTCACTCTCTTCGATAGTCCAATGACTTCGGTGCGAATCTAGAATTTTACTCGGTGGCAGAAGTTTCTGAGCTTTTTGATTTTTACCTACTTTACCTTTTTTGCCATTCAATGAGAATTTCCCTGTTTCAGCTGAGGTAGCACCTGACTCAACACCCATTTATTAGTCACCTTCGTACTTCAACCACGAGTTTATAATCTAGCGCATTCCTGTTGCAGGGGGAATATACGCAGGGTATATATTTTTTATATGAGGGCATAGGGCATGGGGCATAGATAATTTTTACTAATTAATAACTATTAAGAGCGGTTCAATTCTCAATCCCATGAAATTAGTTATTGACAAAAAGCGAATCGCGACGGACAAATAACAAGTGATAGATTCATTAATTTATAGGAGATCGTAATGGAACGTACATTTTTAGCAATCAAGCCTGATGGAGTACAGCGCGGATTGGTTGGTGAAGTAATTCGCCGCTATGAAACCAAGGGCTTTACTTTAGTTGGTTTGAAATTCATGAAAGTCAGTCGGGAATTAGCTGAATCCCATTACGACGTTCACAAAGAAAGACCATTTTTCGCTAGCTTAGTCGAATTTATTACTTCAGGTCCTGTTGTGGCTATGGTTTGGGAAGGTGATGGCGTTGTTGCTGCTGCTAGAAAGATGATTGGCGCAACTAACCCCCTAACAGCAGAACCCGGAACTATCCGTGGTGATTTCGGAGTTGACATTGGTAGAAATATCATCCACGGTTCCGATGCTATAGAAACCGCACAACGAGAAATTTCCCTATGGTTTAGCAATGATGAATTAGTAAGTTGGCAGCCACAAATTATGCCTTGGTTGAATGAGAAATTTTCCAGCTAATTTAACAGGGAATTGATTATTTAGGGAGAGGGGGAAGGGAGATGGGGAGACAAGGGGATGGGGGGATGGGGAGACAAGGGGAAGAATAACTAGTTTCTAATCCCTAACTCCTAATTCCTAACTCCTAATTCCTAACTCCTAACTCCTCACTCCTCACTACTAACTCCTAACTTCTGTTTTTTCGGTTTCTTCTACAACTTTTGGAACTGTACGCTTGGAAAATCCCCAGGCTAGGATGATGGCGATCGCGGTAATTATTATCCACTGAGGAGGAACTAATGCTTGGTTGACTACTCTCAACAACAAGCGTATGCCGACAAATGCGACGGTTATATAACCTGCATCTTCGAGGTAAACAAATTCATCCAACCAACGAATAAATAAACCCGCCATGAATCTTAAGGTAATGATGCCGATTGTGGTTCCTATGATTACTAACCATTTGTTATCAGAAACCGCGATCGCAGTAGTTACGCTATCTAAGGAAAAGGCTAAATCTGTAAAAGCAATTACGGGTATTGCTTGCAACAGCGATTTAAAACGGGGTTCGCGATCGGCATCTTCTTCGTCTTCTTCGGAGGTGAAGTGTTGAAATACCAGCCAGAGTAGATAAGCTGCGCCGATTAACTCGAATTGCCAATATTTTTGTACCCAAGTGGCAGTCAGAAGCAAAGTTATTCGCAACACGTATGCAACGACTAAACCAAGATTAAGCGCCTGACGTTCGAGTTTTTCGTCGTCAAGTCCTTGGGCGATCGCAGCGAGGGCAATGGCATTATCCGCCGATAGCACGGCTTCTAGGAAAATTAGAATAAGTAAGACTATAGATGCTTCAATGCTGAAATTATATTGAAGGTAATCAAAAATTCGCTCTAACATTAGGGATTTCTCAAACAGCGCAATAAAAAGTTAACAGATACTCAGAGTTTATTATTGGCAGCGCAATAAAAAGCTACTTTTATAAAGCTTAACCTTATCAAGATAAATAATAAATACTAAGGTTTGCCTTATTGGTACGGTTTTCCTACGGTGAAATCTCAGTTTTAGAAAATCAACAATTTTCAGCTTAACTATTATTTCAGCTTATATGGTCATTAAAGTAAATAATTATTAATGCGATACGACATATTGTTTGAAAGTAAACACGCAGTATTATAAAAGTCAGGTATAAAAGTCAATAGGTAAACTACTTAAATTTCAATAAAAAAAATTTTGAGCGATTATGTCTAAACCAACGCGGCAATCTCAGCCAATAATTTTAATTAGGGGTTTTGGTCAGTTAGATGTTTCGGATGAGAAAGACGCATATCAAGGATGAAAGGTTTGCCGATCGCGATCGTGGAATACCGATGGAATTTAAGAATGGTGGTTGGGAGTTCGATGTTTTCGGTACTGATTTTAAGGCTACTTTCCAAATAGAAGTTGATGTCGTTCCCGAAGTGGGAGAACCTGTAATTTTTTCGATGGAATAGCTAAAACTTTTATCTACGTGTTGTAGTTATTACCACAATAAATATTCCTCTTCGTTAAAGTTCATATCTTGCACCATGAGCAACTTGCCTTCGTTCCCGGTTTCTCGATGGGGTGCAGGATGTCAGTTAAAGTGTACTTTAGGTAAGCTTTATACAATTTCCAGCAATTTACCGTTCGCAATCCGGAATCGCGGAGGTCAAGATTGATGTCATAAATGCAAGATACAAACAACGATATTTACTGATGAAATTACGTTCTAGCTTACAAAAAATTGCTTTTATTTCTCTACCAATCTTGGGTATTGTCGCTGCACCAAATTTAGCTCGTGGTAATTCTTATCAAGTAGCTCAAAATGTTAACTGTAACAATGCTCAAACAACTGTAGAAATGAGAGTTTGTGCTGGTAGAAGTTATGAAGTAGCAGATAAGAAATTGAATCAAGTTTATCGACAGTTGAAGCCAAAATTAGGCACAAGTCAGCAGAAAAAATTAGTTAATGCTCAAGTTGCTTGGATTCAATTTAGAGATAAAAGCTGTAAGTTTGAATCTAGTTTTGCTGAGGGAGGTACTTTGGAACCAGTTCTCGAACTTGGCTGCTTGGCTGATGTTACCGAACAGCGAGTTAAAGATTTGCAAGGGTCTTTGGATTTAGTTAATAATAGATAGATAGTCATTTTATTTTAATAGGAAGGGGAATAAATTGTTATCTGAAGCGCCTGGGACTGCAAGTCCCAGTCTAATAGCAAAAGTCCATTAAAATGGACTAATAATTTTATTTTTTTTTATATTTTTGTTGTTTTATCTAGTTCCCAGGCTCAGCCTGGGAAATAAGGTTTGGAGGCTCTGCCTCAAGTTATTGATAAATAATATCTACCTTTTTAGGAATTATAACTGTGAAATATGGATAAATTAATAAAAGCCATAAAAGCAGGCAATATAGAAAAAATACATAAAACAATTGCTAGCGATAGAAGTCGTGTAAAAGAAGCAAGCGGAACAATAATTTTAAGTGAAGCTGTAAAAGAAAATAACTTAGAAATAGTGCGTTTGTTAATTGAATTAGGTGCAGAAGTAAATGATGAAGATAGAATACTTTACGACAATGAAACACCTTTAGCAATCGCAGCCTCTAAAGGAAATTTAGAAATGGTAAAATTACTAATTGATGTAGGTGCAATAGTCAATATTCCTTTAAAAGACCCTGAATACTGGACACCATTAATGTGTGCTGTTAGCAGTGAAAATCTTGATGTTGTAAAATTTTTAATTGAAACAGGTGCTGATGTTAATGAAATTAGAGACGGTGGAAATTTCGCTTTGAGAATAGCTGCTCAATGTAATTCTCAAGAAAACTTCAAGAAAATACCGCGATCGCTTTGATAAACTTCGGTTAAATTGTTATTTTTAGCTGTTACAGGGGAGATGAGATGAAAAGGTGGCATTAGTTATTTGTTCTATCTATTTTCTCTATGTTATTTTCAACGTAGTACGGAGTAGACACATCTTTATTATCTTCCTGAAAAAGTTTAAGTTGGTTTTCTGAAGCACTCGTATTTTCCTCAGCTTCCTCAATCTCAGTTTCCTGCCATTCTTTATAAGTTTTATTAGTCTCTATAACTTTCCATGCTGTACGTCCGTTGTAACTGGCTCCAGCAATAGTAGCAGCGGCTGCACTAGGACTTTTAAAAGAAACATCTTCTTGAAAAATTAAATATATCTCGTCTTGATTATTAGTTAATTTACATTCCTCAATCAGTTGTTGGCGTAAGTCGCGATTTCTTTGATGTAAAGATTCTGCATTTTCTTTTCGCGCATTTGAGCCTTTTAACACAATAAACTCACCATTTATTTCCTGAGCTTTTGCTTCTGCTCCAGATGCTTTCATGTAAAAGATGGGTGAAATTTGAGGCTTAATATTATTATCTTCATCTATAGATTCACTTACGGAAATTGGTTTTGGTACAGGGAGAACAAAGGAAAATCCTAGTACTGGTAATAGCATTTGAACTTGCGATAAGAAAAATTCCATATCAGCAGTATCAGATTCAGGTAAACGGGGAGTTCCTGGACCCGTGCTATTATCAAGGGTACCTCTTTTTGCTTGCTGTGCTAACTGAATTAACCTACTTTCAAGATAACGGATATGAGACTTTGTTAAGTTCTCGTCTTTACTAATAATTAATGCTGTCCGAATCCAAAAATCCTTGTTATCGTCTTTGTTATGTTCCGTTAATCTTTTAAAAACGTTGTCGCTTTCACCAATATATATACGTTCTTTGATAGGATTTTGTGGATTGTCACCAGCTAAAATATAAACACCTGTACGTTTGGCTTCAGTACGTGTAGCTAATTCGGGAAGTTGCGATCGCGGTGCAACAATTACTTTACCCGTCCAGTTGATAATTTCTGCTGTTAAGATACTATTTGGTGTTCCTTCAACCAAAAAAATTCTAATGGTTTTACCTTTCATATTGCTTTTATCGGCTTCTATCTAGATAACGCTAAATTCAATCATCCTCATACTCAGCCCAAGAATTCGCCGTTTCCGATACCGCAACTTTGATTTTTACGCCTTCTGGTAATTTCTTCTTCGTCTCATCGTATATATATTTAGCAATCATCTCCGCTGTGGTTTCATATTCGGGAGGCATGACTTCGTTTAAAACGCAATGATCCAATCCTCCTTTGGTGACATCTTTTTTAGCCCAGCGCAAGCTTCTAAAATCGGCAACCATTACCGGATGAGGACAATATTCTGAGGAGTGGAGTTTGTTGCTAATTGCTTCTATCCGCACTGTATAAGTATGCCCGTGCATCCTACCGCAAGGACCATTATAATCTTTGATGTAATGGGCGCTATCAAAGGTAAATTCTGTTACAAGTTTCCACTTGGGCATCTTTAAGTATCGCTTCGTTGCTGGTTGTTGTTGAGCTATGTTTGAAAAATAGCCTTGTGTATACGCTGCTATCTTATCTTATTGAAGCTTTTGTGGTTCTTATATATCAGTCTTAAATCCTAAATTTAGAATTATCAAACCCGGCTTTTTGAAAAAATTGGGTTTTTCAACACCTAAAACTCTTATCCTATTTAACCGAATCGATACAAATCGAAGTATAGCCAGAGGTTGTAGTGCAACGTTTATAGATGATTGATATGTATCGCCTTGAATTGAAACGACATTACAATTCATATAAATTTGAAATATAAATTCATAAATACCTAAATAACTATTTATTCATTAACAAGGGAGACTGTATGAATTAAGTAGTTTTCGTTCTTCAAAGTATCCGGAACCCTCAAGTAGCTGTATGTAGTTAAAGGTGTTCCTCAAAGAAATGCATAAGTTATTAAATCTGAACCTATTTATATATAGAACAAGATTTAAAGTTCATTTTGTACTATTAAATAATCTGGTAAAAAATCATGACAAGCTTTACTCAATTCAAATCCCAAAACGGCTTTCTTTCTCCAGTTCGTCAATGGCTGGATTCTCAAGAAGTTCGTAATCCCAAATTAGCTCATTTTCTCTGCAAATCTATTCCCGCACAATGTCCTTTTGAACGCGATATAGTAGTTTTTGGTCGCAAGTTATTTCACATTCCTCCAATGTGTAAGTTAAATCCTCTTTACGAGCAAGTTGTGACTTTACGCTTTAAAGCTATGTGCTATCTTGCTGATGAGTGTGGTGAAGATATTACTGCTTATTGCTAAGAGCAAGTTGGTAATTTTACGCTTATTATTGTTCCTTCTTCTATAGAAGATTTGATTAACAATTCACCATCATGAGATTCTACTATGCGTTTAACTATTGCCAATCCTAATCCAGTTCCTGAAGATTTTGTTGAGTAAAAAGGCTGAGTTAATTTCGGCAAAATCTCTGGAGGGATGGGTTCGCCACCGTTGCAAATGTTAATCGATACCTGCTCTTTTTGTTCCTGATAATTTTCAAGTTCAAGCTTAATTTTGACAGTTTCTCCTACGCTTACAGCTTCACAAGCGTTACGCACAAGATTAATTATAATTTGTTTGAGTTTATCTTTATCTCCCATTACTTTTAACTGAGTTGATGGGGGATAATATTCTATCTGACGTTGAATTGAGAAAGGTATCATTCGCAGCGATTCCAACATTTCTCCTATCAACCGATCTATATTTATTGGTTGCAAATCTAATTTTTGAGGTTTTGCATATAGTAAAATTTCTTTTAACAATCTTTCTAATCTATCTGCTTCGTCTAATGCTAAAGATACCCGCATTTGAGAAGCTTCCGATCGATCAACTTTTTTAAAATAATTTAAACCCATTTTCATCGTAGTAAACGGGTTACGAATTTCGTGAATAATACCGGAAGCAAATTCTCCAATCGCCGCCAAACGTACTTTTTCTACAAGTGAGGCTTGTGCGGCTTTCAATTCTTCCGTTCTTTTGGCAACTTCAGCTTCTAATATTTCGTTAAATTGACATTGTTGCTGATAAAGTTGATAATTATCGATCGCAGTTGCTGCACGTTCGGCAAATAATTCAACAATTGCAATTTCTTCAGTATTATATTTGCGGGGTTGCTGGTGAAACGAGCAAATTGTACCGATAACTTGTCCTTGAGAAGTACGTAATGGAACTCCTAAATAAGAACGATATCCGGATGGTAATGCACCATGTGACCTACAGGTTTTGGTATCATCAACTGTAAGGCTTTTTCCTGTTTCTACTACCGTTCCGGTAACAACACCGTGCAATGAATAAGTAGTTTCATAATCATCCAGTTCTATACTGCTAGCAAGAATCTTATCAAAACCGTTTTTACAAAGAGTAACAACAGACCAATCAATGGTAATTAACTTACTAACACCGATCGCAATTTCTTGTAAAAATTTATCTAGTTCTCCATCGCGGTAACTAAGAGATGATAAAACTTCTAAAGTTCGCTGTTTCTGCTGAGATTGTAATAGCATAGATTTTTTATTAAAAAATTATACGTTTTTTGTAAAAGTTGGTAGTAAGATGCTTGGAATCAAGTTTTTATGCAATAAATACAAATAATATACAACACTTTTGTTAAAATTAAAACGAACCTGCTGTAACATCAATTATTGAAAAAGGTCACAATATATACATAAAATAAAATTAGAAAACCATTTAAAATATTTAGAATAATTAATTATGACAGCGCACATTTTACTGGTAGAAGATGAAGTAAAACTGGCTAAATTTGTAGAATTAGAGTTGGGTTTTGAAGGTTATCAAGTCAGCGTTGCTAATGATGGATTAAGCGGATTAACGATGGCGCGGGAATCTCAACCCGATTTAATCCTTTTAGACTGGATGCTACCGGGTATGACTGGTTTAGAAATTTGCCGACGCTTGCGAAGCACCGGCGATAAAGTACCGATAATTTTGTTAACCGCAAAAGACGAAGTTAGCGATCGCGTTGCTGGTTTGGATGCAGGTGCGGATGACTATGTAGTAAAACCGTTCAGTGTTGAAGAGCTATTGGCGAGAGTACGGGCACGCATTCGCAGAACATCCGAAGAAAGTGACGCAGATATTTTGCAGTTTGAGGATTTAAAATTAAACCGCAGCACTAGGGAAGTTAACCGAGATTCGCGAGCGATCGAATTGACAGCAAAAGAGTTTGATTTACTCGAATATTTACTGGGACATCCCCGACAAGTCATAACACGCGATCGCATTCTCGAAGAAGTCTGGGGTTACGATTTCATGGGGGATTCCAACATTATCGAAGTTTACGTGCGTTACCTGCGGTTGAAGTTGGAAGCGAATAACGAAAAGCGGCTGATTCAAACGGTACGGGGTGTTGGTTATGTTTTGCGATGAGTTTATTTAAAACTGCAAGCGTAATGTATTTTACCTCTCAAGAATGATGAATAAAAATTAATCTTATCTAAGCTTGCTCTCAGCAAAAACTCATCTAGCACAGGGGAAAACATATTTAAATAAATATATAAAGAATCTGTTCCTAGATTTTTGTCAGCCTTGTAGAATCAACAGTGGGGCGGGTGTTTTACCTGCTACCGCTTTTTTCAACTAAATCGATTTTCATCTAACGTTCGCACAACTTAGAGTTATTAATATTACTATTTATTTAGCTTCTTTTAAGAACAATCTAAAATCCAAAATCGTAAATCCAAAATCGAATGACCTACCTAGAAACGGCAGCCCAATTTTACAGCGAAGTAGCGCAAACCCCCGAAGTTGGACTTTGTTGCGTGCAAAGTACGCCAATGCAGTTACCGGGTTTGCATATTCCTTTGAAAATGCAGGAAATGAATTACGGTTGCGGTACCACGGTTCACGCTAACGAACTCAATAACGATCCAACTGTATTATATGTAGGCGTTGGTGGTGGTTTGGAAGCTTTACAATTCGCTTACTTCTCCCGTCGTGCTGGTGCGGTAATTGCAGTAGATCCAGTTGCAGATATGCGTAAAGCTGCGAAGGAGAATTTAGAAGTTGCAGCTAAAGATAATCCTTGGTTTGATACTAGCTTCGTAGAAATTCGCGAAGGCGATGCTTTTAATATACCAGTTCCCGATAGTTCGGTTGATATTGTTGCCCAAAACTGTCTTTTTAATATTTTTGAACCCGAAGATTTAACTCGTGCTTTAAAAGAAGCATATCGTGTATTAAAACCGGGCGGACGTTTACAAATGAGCGATCCAATTGCTACTAGTTCAATACCCGAACATTTAAAAAAAGATGAGCGTTTGCGAGCCATGTGTTTATCTGGTGCGTTAACTTATGACGAGTATGTTCAACGCATTATAAATGTTGGTTTTGGACAAGTTGAAATTCGCGCTCGTCGTCCTTATCGTCTGTTGGAAGCTATTACTTATAACTTAGAAGAAAATCTACTTTTAGAAAGTCTTGATTCAGTAGCATTTAAAGTAGCAATTCCAGAAGATGGCGCTTGTATTTTCACCGGAAAAACAGCAATATATGCTGGATCTGAACCATACTTTGATGATAACAACGGTCATATTTTACAGCGAGGAATTCCAGCAGCCGTATGCGATAAAACTGCTAGAAACTTAGCTGCTGCCTTACCAGAAAAAGTCATTGTCACCGATTCAACCTGGTACTACGACGGCGGCGGATGCTGTTAATATCAGTGAACAGTGAGCAGTTACCAGTTACCAGTTAGGAATTAATAAATCATTTGTAGTGGGAGCATCTTGCTCCCTTGCTATTTTTTATTGACGATTTTTTTTTCCTAAACGAAAAACGTCCAATTACCAATCCCCATTCACGCGGAGCGTGCGGGGGTATACCAATCCCCAATCCCCAATTACCAATTATTTATGATTCAAACTACAGTAACACCTTTCAAACGTAAACTCAATTCGACCTTAACAAAAAATCAAATCAACGTTTTACAAATCAATTTAGGTAAGCGTTGTAATCTTGCTTGCAGTCACTGTCATGTGGATGCGGGACCAAAAAGAACTGAAGAACTTTCTCAAGAAATTTGCGAGCAGTTAATTGAAGTAATTAACAGATTTCCTGAGATTAAAATTGTAGACTTAACTGGTGGCGCACCGGAAATGAATTATGGTTTTAAGCAACTTGTAGAAGCTGCAAGAAAGAATGATAAACAGGTAATTGTTCGCTCGAATTTAACTATTTATTTTGAGGATGGATTTGGCGATATTCCAGAATACTTTGCTCAACACAAAGTTAGAGTTGTTGCTTCTTTACCTTGTTACCTTGCCGATAATGTTGATAAAATGCGCGGTGATGGTGTTTTTGATGCTTCGGTGAAAGCGCTGCAATGGTTAAATCAATTGGGTTATGCCAAGGAATCAGATTTAATTTTGGATTTGGTTTACAACCCACAATTACCTACAAACGAAAATTTTGCTTTAACTCCCAACCAAGTTAAGTTAGAACAGGATTACAAAAAGTTTTTGCAGGATAACTTCGGTATTGTATTCGACAACTTATTTGCCATAACTAATTTACCTGTTGGTAGAACTAAGTTTCATTTAGAAAGAACGAAACTATACAAGCCTTACTTACACTTTCTGGAATCGAATTTCAACGCCGTTACCGTGGAAAATTTGATGTGTCGCGATGAACTCTCAATTGATTATCTCGGTAACGTTTACGATTGCGACTTCAACCAGATGATGAATTTACCTGCGAAAACTCGTAATGGAGAAAATATTACAGTAGCCAAGTTGCTCGAAGCGGGTAATTTAAACTTGATTGGTGAAGTGCAAACTGCTAACTACTGTTATGGTTGCACTGCTGGTAGCGGATCGAGTTGTGGTGGTGCTTTATTGTAAGTATAGTATTTGCTGACAATTGCATAAATAAGAAAGCAAAATTATCCCGTTACCAAAATTGTTACCAGCGAACTATTAGAGCTTGCTAATTATAGAATTAAGATTAAATAAGCAAATCTCCTTACACCATATTATTTAAAACCGTGGACCTCCCTGAAATATCCCACGGTTTTCTTTTTTTATATGCACGGGAGCGCAGAGTATTTTTAGCTCATCCTTTAGGAAGAAATATAAATAGTCAAAATCGATGTTTGTCTAATTCAAAATATTGTTACAAAAATCGATACGCAAGGGTTTGTGCAGCAACTTGCTGGTTATAATGGTGTTAAAGTTAAGCTCCTCACATTACACTTAAAAGCCGTGAAACTTCGTGTTTTGCGGTTTTTTTATTCTATTAAAGAAATAATCTTCAACCTTTAACCTTTGACCTCTGACTATTCTACCCGTTCCCACACCAATTCAAATTTTTGTGCATCATCGCTTTTACTTGGTGGGGTTGTTAAAGTAACTCGATTGCCATCTAATTTAAAATTTCTAGTTAAATTCTTACCTACACGATTGGGAATTGATGCGATTTCGACATGATGAATAACTTTATTACCATCAAAGGTATAACTTCCAGCGTATGAATTAAAAGTAGAAAGCGCTTGCGATCGCTCTTCAATTGGTACCTGATGTATAGCAGCAGTAAGAGGTGAAGCTGAATTACCGCTTAATAATGTGCGATCGCCTTTTGAGAAAATCACCATCATTTTACCTTCGATGGTATAGGTGATATAGCCAATGGGATTAGCTCCAAATGCTTCTTTATCAACATTTCCGTCGGGAAATATAGCCGTTATGGAAATTAGTTTCCAAGTTCCAAGTAGCGGGTTATTTTGATAAAAGTTAGACATTATTAATTAATTGGTAATAGTAAATTCAAAGGCTCAAAACAGTCGCTAATGCTTGAGAAACAAGAAGCATGGATGAGTCTGAAAGTTCAGCTTTTCTTATTAATCATAAAATTCTCCTTCAATTTCAGAAAAGACGAGAAGTTCGCTACCTTCTGTATAATCATCTATCGCTGTTTTTGCAGCAGCAGCTAAAAGTCGTTTTTGCTCATCTGAAGTCAAAGACTGTTGTTCTTGATTAACTAATTGTAGTGCTAATTCGACAATTTTCAGCTTATCATCCGTGCTTAACTGAGGTAGTAGTTCCAGAATTTGTTTAGTTTCCATACGGTTATAAATATTAGCTTATATATATAGTAAGTGGGTGTGCAAAATTATTTGTGTCATTGCGAGCGACAGCGGAGCAATCGCAACACTTTGAGATTGCGTCGTTTCACTTCGTTCCACTCGCAATGACAAATGCACAATTAATTTTACCTAAGTACTTAGACGGTTGTAAAGCAATTAATCAGACTGTTATTTCTTAAATAAATTCCCTTCATCCCGACGACGGTTAATTAAACCGGGTAATTTTTCCCCGTCACCATGAACCCAACGATTTAATTCGCTTGGCACGCAATTGTAATCTTTGTTATTCAATTTAGCTAACAGTGTAGAAGATGAAAATTGTGTTTCTCCAATATTAAATACAAAACTCACAAGGGCATCAAATTGATTTTGATTCAGCGGTACTTTTACTAATTTATTAACTGTATTTTCTGCTATAATTACATCAGATTGTAAAATTTCCATTGCCCTATCTTTAGTAATTCCACGTTTAAATTCTTCCGGTTCGCTGCCATTAATTGGACCGTAATGTACTAAATGTCCTACACCAATTGTGGCATGATTGGCAGGATCGTTATAAAGATTTAGAATCATTCCTTCATGCTCGGCAATAAATTTTAAACCATTATTACTAATTTTTTTATTATTACAATCAGCTTGAATATTAGTATTAGTAGTATTTTCTAACGGTAAATAAACAACTTGCCCGATTTGTAAACGACGCGCTTCGTTTTCAGTAAAGCATTCTCCCGTATCTTTAGTTATCTCTTGCCAACGGTTAGCGCTACCTAAATGAAGTTGTGCGATCGCGCTTAGGGTATCTCCAGCTTTTATAGTGTAAGAAGTAGGGTTGGTCATTTGTAAGAGTAGGGGATAGGGAGTAGGGGGTAGGGAGTAGGGAGTAGGGAGTAGAGAAAAATAATGGCTCTTCATTACATAGTATGCTAAATTATGGGTGAAAATAGCTGTAACACTTACTATGCAAAGGTTTTGATTGTTGTTTACTTCATTTATTACTAATATCTTCCTTTTTTCCCTACTGCCTACTGCCTTCTGCCTTTTTACGACTATTTAATTAGCATACCAAGTGCTGAAGAACCAAAATAATTATAGTTAGATATTACGATAAACCCTGTTTTTTGGAAAAACCGGGTTTGTTAATTGTTTATGAAATATTTAGAAGTGTTTAAGCAAAAGCAAAGTTATCCGCACTCAAACTATCTGCTTCAATTCCTTTTAAAACTGCTAAATCCGAACCGCTAGCTGCAATCAAAGCATTTCCTTGTTGTTGAGTAATAGTCAAATCCTCAAAGCTAATACCTAAACCAGCTATACCCAGCACATCTTCACCACTGGTAAAGTCAGAAATTATATTTGCTGCATCGGGAATCTCAGCAACAGCAATCCAAAATTGATCTGCACCCGCACCACCAGCGATCGTATTTTCACCACCGGAAACGGTAAAGAATTTGTCGTCACCTTCACCACCGATAAGTCTATCTTTTTTGCCCAATATCAAAGTATCGTCACCGCTACCAGCGTAAATACGATTACCGCCTTTACTGCTAATAGAAGCATCAATTAAATCGTCAGAATCGCCAGCAAAAACCAGACGGTTGCTACTTTCTATTTCGATAGTTTCACCGTTAATAGTTCCAAATAAAGGTTCAAAAGATAAATATGACGAATCATCGGGTTCAACGGGTGTGACTTTAATTCTTTGTCCTACTTCATCCAAACTATCCTGTATTTTATCAACATAAGTTTCTCCCACCCTACCAGTTTCTAAAAGTTCCTCAGTTGTGAGCGTGAAAAATGCCACATCTTCATGAGAACCAAATCCGAGGGGAAGATCAAATTCGTCGCTCCAATCATCAACATGAAGGTGTGGTGGTGGAACTTCTCCAAAAGGATTTAATAGTGGACGCGACCACAAATTTAAGCCAGTAAATTCATTATCTCCTATCGCGGTTTTTTCACCTACGTTAATACCATCAGGTTCAAAATATGCCCCATCTTGCAAGATTTCTTTAGTATTAGTATCGAAAGCGAAATTAAATTCTGGGAATGTAAGATGGTTATCTTCGTAAGCTTTTAATAGATTACCATTAGGGTCGAAGAAAGAAATATCAAAAGAGTTTAAATCTTCCTCTCGTACAATTCCATCTTCATAAGATTGATTGGAATCATAACTGAATTCACCATTCACATTGAACCCAGCAATTTGTCCCATCCAATCAAAGTTAAAAGCAGCTAATAATGGTTCATATGTATCCACCACAGCCATTCTAGATACTTGCCCCGGAAGCGTGAATCCATCAGACACTTCATAAGTATCTAAATCTATTCTCTTTGCACCTTCATCCGAATAGGTAAAGAAAAAATCCTCGTCAATTTCGCCGATTCGAGAAAAATGTCTTGCTCCTTCAGGTACTGTTAAATCCCCTACAGGAATATATTCAACATCATTCGTACTTAAATCCAAAACCGCAACATTATCACCTTCCGTTTGAGCTATCCAGGCTTCCCAATCACTACCATCTTGATAAAATTCAGTTCCACTATAGCTAACCCCACCACCAATAGTTACTTCTGCATCAAACTCTGGCTGAGTATGAGTATCGAGGGTGGTATTCCAAATACCGATATCGTTTTCCTCAGCAGCAGCATTCAGAATCAGAATATATTCATCATTTGGAGTGTGGGTAATTCTCCCCAACATGGGTACTTTGTCGTAAACAACTTCATTAGTCTGGGCATCGATAAAAGAAAATCCATTATTACCAGTAAGCTGAAAAAATGCTAATCCAGTAGCAGGATCGTAACCTTTATCATGGGTACCGATATCGGGATTGCCACCAGCAATTTCGATAGGTGGACTGACTTCCCTTGTCTCTACATTAATCGGAAATACAGCAGGTTCTCGGGTGTTGGTAACGTAAGTATTTTCCCCTAATTCCTCCGAAACAAGTAACTTACCGTGACCAGTACCTACAGTATTGGTAGCGATAAATTCCGATACTTCTAAAGTGTCTTGATTGATAACGTTAAACCCGCCATCACCATCCACATGAACCCAAAGTTCATCACCATATACAAAACTATGAACCGGGCGATCGCCAACATCTAAGATAGTTTCAACTTCATAGCTTTCTGTATCAATTACAACTACTTTGTCGGCATTTCTGGCATTAACAAAAATCCGTTTTCCATCATTACTAACAATGGCATCTCCCCAAGCAGCACCTTCACCATTTCCACCCTCATTTTCTAGTGCAGTAATTGCAGAAAGTTCGGGAAAAGTTAATTCTTTAATAACAGAAAAGTCATCTGACTCGCTATCAGCTACTGTAACTCCCCAGGTGTTAGTTTCAGCATCTTGCCAGAAATAATAAACATCACTCGATTGATTTATTTTCATGTTTCGCTATCTAGAATTTAAGATTATACGATTATTGTTTAGACAAGTTTATGATGCAAACAGTTTTGATAACTGCATCAACTTGCCTGTAAATATTCTTAGCTTACTTTGGATATAAATACGTATAAAATTCCGGATTTATTTAATATATCGTAAAAAATAATAGTATCTGTCTGTATATAGCCATAGCAATTTCGGACGAATTACTGAGGATTCCAATATCATTTTAATTCGACGGTAAAGAGATTACCTATTTGCGAATAGTTTTTATTTAATTATTTTATTTTGATAAAATATCATTCTTAAAAAAGAATTACAAAAGACAGGTTGTCATACATTCATCGCTTTTAATTTAAGCTAGTTTAGATTTCTGTAGAGAATAAAAAATTTGCGAATCAACTCTTCAATTTAATATGCAGCAAAAAATGGAGAAAGCATCTTGATTTAAACAATGCAGCCTTCTCCATATTTCTAGGTTATTACTTTTTGCTATTTATTAAAGCGATCGGCAGTAATTAAGCAAAGGTAATAGTATTATTGCTGCCATTATCAACAATATTTTCAGCAGTTAAGTTTGTACCGCTGAGTATTTCAAGGATATTGTTATCACCACCGATTACGATGGCTCCGCTTTCATTACCCTCGAAAGTACTACTACCAATAGTGATAGAGTTTTCATCACCAGCAATATCTAATCCCCATTCACCGTTATTGATTATATCCACACCGAATAACCCTACAGTGTTGTTGTCAGAAAGGATTTCAATTCCATCTTCTGCATTGCGGAAGATTTCAGAATCATTGATAGTTAAATTATTATTCTCTCCGGTGTAATCAAATGAGAAGCCACTAGAACCGTTATCTATTAAGAAGCTATCCTTGATAGTGATAGTATTGGCATCACCATCAACTTCAAAACCCTGCTCTTTGTTATCGAAAGATTGGACATCATCCCAGGTAACAGTGTTGTTACGCCCAAAGATATCAAATCCATCATCGCCGTTGTTGCGAAATGCACTCTCAATTACTTCTATAGTGTTACCCGTACCTCTGAAGTCGATATCGAAACCATCTTCTTTGTTTCCACCGAAAACGCTTCTATCCTGAATGGTAACTGTGTTGTTACGTCCATCAATCTCGAAACCCTCTTCACCGTTACCATCAGAGGATACATTGTTTAAAGTGATAACGTTTTCAGAACCTTCAATATCGAAACCATCATCGCCGTTATCGCGGAATGTGGTTGCAGTTAGAGTGATTTCGTTGCCAGTAGCAGTAATATCATCACCGAAGCCGTCTCCCCCATTATCAGAAAAGTTGCCGTTGCTGCCAGTAATTGTGTTATTGCTACCATCAATCTCAACACCATCCTCTTTATTACCAGTTGAAGAGGCTCTATCTAAAGTAAAAGTGTTCTCATTACCAAAGATATCAATCCCATCATCTTTGTTATCAAAAAATGCGGAGTTTTCGATATCGAAACTGTTGCCTACACCCGTGCGAGGAATAACTAAGCCGTCGTTATTGCCTTCAAATTCGCTGGTGTTAATGTTAAATGTGTTGTTTATGCCATCAACACCCAAGCCTCCTGCTTGATTAAAGCTTGATTCAACTCGAAATAAATCTACAGTATTGTTTTCACCAAAAACATCTATACCATCATCACCGTTGAGGTTGAAAGAAGATTCGTTTGCTGTTACTGAAGCTTCGCTAACATTACCGCGAATCTCAAAGCCATCATCACCGTTTTTGGTAGATTCAACTTCTTCGAGGGCAACATTTACAGCATCTTCAATAACTGCAATACCATCTCCTTCAAAGTTGCTGTAAGTTTCGCTATTTAAATCGATATCTGAGGTAATTTCTAGTCCGGTTCCTTCAAAGTCATCTACTTCATTCGATGCATTATTAGATGCACCATTGTCATCAGTGACCATTTTGTCTTCGTTTTCAACCTTGTTATCGGTTGCATTCGCATTCATTTCATTGGTAGCTGTAGCCATGATATTAATTCTTCCCTGGTATTTTTTTAAGTTTGAGTAATATGAGCTAAGTCTAAATATTCATTCCAAAATTGCAGCAAACTTTCAGCTACTAATTTCTCGATTCGCCGATCTGCTTACTTCTTAAAAAGGTAAAGTTACGAAGGCAATGTGGATAAACTGTAGCCTTTTGTACAAAAATCATCTGTAAAAAGTGCTAAATTAACTAATAAGATAAAAGCCTAATAAGCTATAATCAGCACTAGAACGGATAATTTCAGGCTTCAATCGACACAACCCGTAAGTTAGGAATTTTTACTTAGCTCAAGTTAATTCAATAGTGACAACAAATAATTATCTTTTCTTTATAGAAATATTAAATGTTAGTTGTTATTAAGTTAACGAGGACATAACAATAGCTGTAAGATGCTTGCGTATATCCGTAGATATATATCTTTTGAAATAGAAAACACATCAACCTTCAGGAAGTAAGATTCAAAAGTTAGTTTTTTGACTTTGTATTGGTGATTTTTTAGGAATAATCCCTAGAAAATAAATTCGATCCTTCTTTGCGATAAAGTAATTGTGTGAAGCGTGCATCGAGGGGAAGAAATATGAAAGCAGTGTTGATGACAGCACCCGGAAGCCCAGAAGTTTTGCAGTTACAGGAAATCGCAAACCCGCTTCCTCCTGCCAATACGGAACTTTTGGTACGTTTAAAAGCTGCTGGAGTTAACCCCATAGATACAAAACTTCGGAAACGCGGTACTTTCTATCCCGATAAAATGCCTGCAATTTTAGGATGCGATGGTGCGGGTATTGTAGAATCTGTAGGAACTCAAGTTAAGCGGTTTCGGATAGGAGACGAAGTATATTTTTGCAATGGTGGAATAGGCGATCGCCAAGGTAATTACGCAGAGTTCACAACTGTGGAAGAGCGCTTCGTAGCTGCGAAACCCAAATCAGTCTCCTTTATAGAAGCTGCTGCTGCACCTTTGGTATTAATAACAGCATGGGAAGCTTTATACGAACGCGGACGTTTAGAACCCGGTGAAAAAGTATTAATTCATGCTGGTGCGGGTGGTGTCGGACACGTAGCAATTCAACTAGCTAAATTTAAGGGTGCTGATGTTTGCACTACGGTAAGTTCTCAAGAAAAAGCGGATTTTGTCAAGAATCTGGGGGCTGATTATGCGATTAATTACCAGCAAAATGATTTTGCAAAAGCCGTTTTAGATTGGACTAACGGAGAAGGTGTAGATTTAGCATTCGATACCGTTGGTGGCGAGACATTTGAGAAAACATTTCCAGCGATACGAATTTACGGCGATATCGTCACGATTTTACAACCAAGCGACGCAACCAATTGGAAAATAGCCAGACAGAGGAATTTGAGAATCGGTTTGGAATTGATGTTAACGCCGATGTTACAAGGAATGGTAGAAGCACAAGCCCATCATGGAGAGATATTAGCAGAATGTGCCAAGTGGATGGATGAAGGAAAGTTGAAAATTTGCGTTAATCGGACTTTTGGGTTGGAAGAAGTTGCGAAAGCTCATCAGTTTTTGGAAGCGGGTTCGATGGTGGGGAAATTGGCGATCAGTATTGGGTAATTGGTAATTGGTAATTGATTAATGATGAGTATTTTGTAGGGTGTGTTACGGCGAGGAAATTGTTGTGGGGGAACAGATATGTTAGTTAATGCCGTAACGCACCATTTTAATGAAAGCGAAGTAATTTGGAAATTATAGAATAATTGGTAGTAAATTCGTGGTATAACTTCATATTTGACACTAAATTAACTGTATGACAACGTTTCTTACAGATTTTATTGACGTTACTAGAATTCATATATCTTCAAAATTGAATCTAGAGCAGCAGAGTCAATTAGGACAATTCTTAACTCCTGCACCAATTGCTCGTTTTATGGCAAAACAATTTAGTAATTTGTCTGGTGATGTCAGTCTTTTAGATCCTGGAGCCGGAATTGGAGCATTGACTGCTGCTTTTGTAGAAAGACTTTTAACAAATCCGAGTCAAGTTAACAGTTGTCATATAACAGCTTATGAAATTGAAGCACATTTTATATTACCTTTAAAACAATGTCTTATAGAATGTTGTGAAGCTTTAGAAAATAAAGGAATTAAAGCAGAATATAAAATATACGAGTCAAGCTTTATTAATAGTTGTTCCGATCAAAATTTACCGCTTTTTACTACTGATAGCAGCTTTACCCATGCGATTTTGAATCCACCATACAAAAAAATTAATCGTAATTCTGTTGAAAAGAAAATACTTTTAGCAAATGGAATTGATACTGTAAATCTCTATAGCGCATTTGTTTGGCTTACTTGGAAGCAGCTTGTTGAAAAGGGGGAGATAGTAGCAATTACACCTAGAAGCTTTTGTAATGGGGTATATTTTCGTCCTTTTCGCAAAGCTTTATTGGAAGAAATGGGATTAGATAAAATTCATATTTTTGATAGCCGATCCACAGTTTTTGTAGAAGATAAAGTTTTACAAGAAAATATTATTTTTCATGCTAATAAAACAGAAACTAAGCCTAATTATGTTCAAATAACTAATAATTTTGAAAATAATTTAAATAATTTTGCCGAATTCAGAAATGTCCCTTATTCTGGAGTAGTAGAACACAATGATTCTGAGAGTTTTATTTATATTATTACAAACTCTCTTGAAGATTCTTTGAGAATACAAATGCGAAGATTTTCATCAACTTTGGATGAAATAGGTTTAGAGGTTTCAACTGGTCGAGTTGTTGATTTTCGACTTAAATCAGCTTTGAGTAATTGCTTGGATGAGCAAAGTGTTCCGTTACTTTATCCAGAAGTAATGAAGACAGGAAAAGTTTTATTCCCACCTAATAATCCTCGAAAAGCGATTGCAATTAAACGAAATAATGACACAGAAAAATGGTTAGTGCCCAAAGGTTGCTACGTTTTGACAAAGCGTTTTTCTGCTAAGGAAGAAAAGCGTCGTGTTGTTGCTGCTGTATGTTCTCCTTTTGATGCACCATTATTAGGTATAGAGAATCATCTTAATTACTACCATGCCAAAGGTGAAGGAATAAATCCCGAACTTGCACAAGGTTTAGCAGCATTTCTTAATTCAACTTTATTTGATAAATATTTTCGGCAGTTTAGCGGACATACACAAGTTAATGCAACAGATTTGCGTAGAATTAAGTACCCCTGCAAAGATGATTTAATCAAGTTAGGAAAACAGGTTAGTGATTCTAAATTTGATGATAAGCAACTTGATAATGCTGTACATAAAACTTTATCGATTATGAGCGAAGCAATAAATGCAGTAGAAGCTGGTAAAAAAATATATGAAGCGCTTGCAATTCTCAAAGATATTTCTGCTCCAAAAAAGCAACAAAATGAACGTTCTGCACTTTGCTTGCTAGCATTGGCAGACATTCGTCCTCAAACACCTTGGAATCAAGCGACAGCACCAAGGCGTGGAATCACAGAAATGATGGATTGGTTTCGTGAATATTATGGTAAACAATATGCACCAAATACACGCGAAACAGTTCGACGACAGACGATGCACCAGTTTGTGCAAATGGGAATAGTTATTGAGAATCCAGATCAACCAGACAGACCAATCAACAGCCCAAAATGGTGTTATCAACTTCATCAACAGGTGCTTTCACTGCTTAAATCTTATGGATCACAACAGTGGGAAGAGATGCGTCAAAATTATGCTGTTTCGATCGCTAATTTATTACAAGATAGGAATCGCAACATACCAATGATTCCTGTAAGCTTACCAGATGGTCAAGCCATTGAGCTATCATCAGGTGGACAAAACATTTTAATCAAAGATATTTTAGAAAGCTTCTGTCCTAGATTTACACCTGGAGGTTCGGTTTTTTATGTAGGTGATGCTGGGGATAAGTTTATAGTTAACGAAACTCAGAAATTTTTAGAAATAGGAATTGATTTAAATCCTCACGGTAAAATGCCAGATGTTGTAGTTTACTACGAGCAGCAAGATTGGCTTGTATTAATAGAAGCTGTAACAAGTCACGGTCCAGTTAACTTAAAACGTCACAACGAATTGAAGCAGCTTTTTAAGTCTAGTACTAAAGGATTAGTTTTCGTAACTGCTTTCCCAAGCCGTAAAGGAATGATTAAATATCTTGCTGAAATTGCTTGGGAAACAGAAGTTTGGGTGGCAGATCAACCCGAACACATGATTCATTTCAACGGTGAAAGATTTCTCGGACCTTATTAAAAGTACTCAATTTTAAGCTGTAATTGATGTTAACGCCGATTCGATGATTGGGAAGTTGGTGATTGTTAATTAGTTCGTAGTATTTTGTAGGGTGTGTTACGGCGTGTAATGGCTGTGGGGAAACAGATATTTTAGTTAATGCCGTAACGCACCATGTTTATTTAAAGTTGTTTGCTGATGAATAATTATGCCCCTCATCCGATGCTGGATGAGGGGCTTATTATTATAATCTTATTTATCCCGTACTACAAGATTTTCTGCAAAGTATTGCACTCAACCGAAAACCTTTATAAATTAGGTTTCACGCTTAATTCATTGGTGAAACGGTTTTACTCTGCCTCAATAGTAGCCAATTTAGCAGCTTTCTTCTTCTTCAAAACGGCAAAGCCTAAAACTGCAGCAGTTCCTAAAATAGTCGTAGGTTCTGGAACAGATTGAGTACTGTTTGAATTTGCAATATCAAATGAAAAAGTATTAACTTGACCATCCGCCCGAGTAATATTAGCAAAGTCAACCTGAACCGAGTCTTCCGTAAAAGAAAGATTATTAATTAGACTTGAATTCCCAGAGGCTAGAGTCACGTCTGTAATAAATCCCAGATTACCAAAATCGAGATCGGACAAAGTCCAAGTTGTGGGACTCCTACACCAGGAAAGGAACCAAGATTGTAAATGAGATCAAAAGAATCATCGTTAACATCAAGAGATAAGCCACCGTCACCATTGGTAAAATTAAATTCAACTCCCGGATCGGTAACTACAGCATTCTGATTTAAGATGGGAGAACTACCAGTGATACCTAACTGACCATTAACTGTATTACCAATTAATCCAGCTTGAGCGCTTCCAGAAGATAAACCAGCAGCTAAAACTCCAATACTCAACAAACCTTTAAATATTGCATTTTTCATGACTTGTAATTCCCTTCTCTTTATTAAGAATGTATTGTGTGTTTCTTCGACAATCCAAAGCTAATCGCTGCTCATCACTAGGAGCAAGACATATTCCGGAATCTTTACTGGGTGTTAAAAAATAATTTTTTTAAGATATATTTACGCAATTATTTTGTGCGATCGCTTATTTTAATAGATAAATTTCATACACTGTATTAGCGTATATATAGTTAGATAAAAGTGTTTTTAATTGTAGATAAGTTCTTTTATCCTTTCCCAATCCGATAAAACACCAGGTTAAAGTACAAAAGTATTTATGTAATTAGACTCATATCACAAGTGCTTATTAAGGATAAAAAAATAGATTTACCCCGGTATTAGCCTGGTTCTATCTGTTTTTGGGGAAATTTAGCTTATTTCGAGTAGTATAAGTCTTGAGTGTTCTTCATAATGAAGAGTTTCCGTCAATTTGTGAAGCAGTTTTATATTTGCGGAAAGACTCCTTCTCTGCCTCTGTGAGGTTTTTTATCGGCAATCATCTTGAAGCGAATATTACAATCAATCAAATGGTAGATGCACCAATGCATCACAGAAAAATTATCTCACGGAAACAAGCTGCATTAACCTAAGCCGACTTTGCACCTTTCTTCTTCTTCTTCAAAATACCGAAACCTAGAGCAGCACCAGTTCCTAAAAGGGTGATAGGTTCTGGAACAGGTTCAGATGCAACATCAGTGGATCTATTTTTAACTTATTAATACGTTGACTCAAAGCCTTTTGATGACGCTTGTCTTTAATCTTACCTAACATCTGTAATGCTAGCGGTGTAAGCTGAATTTCATACTCCGTAATTTCTGGCTGATTTATATCTGAGTCCAATTTACTTAAACTTCCCTAACATTCAAGCACTCTGACTCTAAAACTGTACATCAAAGTGTACATTTACCAAAGTAGTATCGGGAAGTGCGAAATATACTTACTAGATTTATTCAAGTCCAAGTTTAGCTTTTGCTTCTTCCCAAGAAATAGTTTCTTCTCTTTCAGCTTGCTGAATACTTTCCTGTAACTGCTTGCTAAATGTTTTATCGGAAAGAATAGCCAAGGTTTCCATCATAGATTCAAATTTTTCAAAGCTAAGTGCAGCCATTACAGGCTTACCATGCTTAGTAATAATCACTGCATCGTCTTTCAATTCATCGGGCAAATTTAATAACTGTTGTCTAGCTTCTGTAATAGTTAAATACTTAGGCATATAAGGCGTACAAAAGAATGTACATTTATTCTACTGTAAATTGCTTTGTTGCAGCTTCAAGACAGCTTTTGATTTGGGAAGGTGGGTAATATGGCAATTTATGGGAATATTTAATGGTGCGTTAGGCGCGAAACAGATATATTTTGTCATAATCCGAATTACCTATCGCGCCATAACACACCCTACAACTCTTCCCAATGCCCAATGCTCAATGCCCAATTACCAAAATCCTTTCCATCTTTACAGTATTTTTATTATTATCTATTCAACCCGTTTGGGCTGCGGAGCTTCAACCGCAACGGACTGTTTTAACTTTAGAATTACTACAGTCAAGAGTAAGTAATCCTATCGTAAATGAAGGTAGCCTTACGGTAGATTTACGAGAAATTGAAATTAATTTACAACCTGAAAATAAAGAGTTTCGCGATAATTTTTATAAGTTGTTGCAGAATGAATTACAAAAAAATGGTACAAAGCCTGTAGGATTAGATTTAAGCGATTCAATAATTGAAGGCGATTTTATTGGTAGCGATTTGGGTTTAAGAACTCCTTTGTATGCTCAAGCGATCGCACCGATTTTTACGGAAACCGAACAAAGTCAACTCGAACGTTTGCGCGAGGTTTGCTTACAATCTTTGGCTTATTCTGTTCCCAATTCTAAGGATTGTCGATCGCTATTAGGAAAAGATTCGACAACATCGGCGCAAATTTCGGTGTTTCGCGGTTCGTTAATTTTTAAGCAAACTCGTTTTAAGGGAAAACTAGAATTTAACAATACGTTTTTTCTCCAACCCGTGGAAGCAGAAGGAGCTATTTTTAACGACGCTGCTAATTTAACGCAATCAAGATTTAGCCGTCGCGTTAGTTTTGCAAATGCGAGTTTTCGCCGTCAAGTTGATTTTGGGGGAAGCGTTTTCTTTGATGAAGCCAATTTTAAGGAAGCTCAATTTAAGAAAAATGCCGAGTTTAAAAATACAACTTTTGAAGATACCGCTAATTTTTCTAATGCTACTTTTCAGGATATAGCTAATTTCAGCCGCGCTCGGTGGGAAGGTACTACAAATTTTTCTCAAGCGCGTTTTCTCGAACAAATTCAGTTTACTAAAGCTAATTTTCAAGAGTTTCTATTTTTCAAGGAAACTAGTTTCGCTCAATCTGTCATCTTCCGAGAGGCACAGTTTAATTTACCTGTAAATATGCGCGGTGCCAGTATTCTCACTCAAGCTGATTTTAGCGATGCTGTTTTTGCTAAAGCTGCTTATCTCAACGTACCAAGTTTAATTTTTAATTCCGATAAAGCCAAAATTTTGGGTAATCCCGGTGAAATTGGCGCGATGTTGCGGGTACCTCGATTATCGGGAAATCAAAACGTATTGCGTAATTTAATCCAAAATTTTCGCCAGTTGCAGCAAATCGCCGACGCTAACGAATTGGAGTATAGCAAACAGCGCCTATATTTAAAAAATTTAACTCGCCGTTTGCTCGATCCAAATATCAATGATGCTCATCAAAAACGGTTAATAAATTTGGGTTTTTCCACAACTCAAGCAGAAGCAATTATCAAACGTCGTCAAACCGAACCCTTTCAAGTTAAAAGCGAATTACTGACATTAGCCGACATCGACGAAGAAACATTTACACAACTTGCTTCGCACTTCGTAGTTGGTGAAACTCTTACCCCAGCTAAATGGTTGCTGCAAACATGGAAATGGTTGGTGTTAAGTTTACTACTATTGCTATCGGGATATGGTACGAATTTTTACTTGGTTTTCGGAGTCGGAATAATTGCGATCGCGTTTTTTAGCGTACTATTTTGGTTAGTCGATCGATTCCGCCGTTTGCATCCCACCCAAATCGTTCCTACAGCTTACGAAACCACCTGGATGTTAGGAAGTTTTGCTCTAAGTACGCTATTTGGTGCGATCGCCATCTTTCGCAATACCCCACAACCGTTGTTAACTTTAGCGTGCATGACGGTTATTATCGTACCAATACCTAGTTTTCTATTATTTCGACTTTACCAACAAGGACGCTACCACGATTTAATGGAGATATCATACTTTACAGAAGACGGTACTTTAAGACAGTTGCGGTTATTAATTGGACGTTTACCCGTAATACCAAGGTATGAATTATTTCGCGAACGTTATTTACCTTTATTGTGGAATCGTCGCTGGAACTGGTTAAATTATTATGACTTTAGTTTGAACAACCTTTTAAAATTAGGCTTTAACGACGTTCGCTTGCGAGACGAACACCTCCCCGGAATCATCAGTACTTTAGCCTGGTACCAGTGGAGTTTGGGCATACTTTACATCACATTAGTATTGTGGACGCTTTCACGCACCATTCCCGGATTGAACTTATTGATTTATCTTAAATAATAGGTAATTGGGCATTGGGCATTGGGCATTGGAGATATTTTTAAATAGTTTTAAATTCATAACTGATAACTGTTCACTGCTAACTGTTCACTGTTAAATATGAAAATCGCTACTTGGAATGTCAACTCAATTAGAACTCGTTTGGAACACGCTATTAATTGGTTAAAAGAAAGCGGTGTTGATGTACTTTGTTTGCAAGAAACTAAAGTTGTAGATGAACTTTTTCCCCAAGAACCTTTTAAAGAATTAGGCTATCATCTCTATACTTCCGGGCAAAAATCATACAACGGTGTTGCCATAGTCAGTCGTCAACCTTTAGAAAATGTTTCAGTTGGTTTCACATCAATTTTGTCAGATGTAGATTCAAAATGGGACGATCAAAAGCGAATAATTTCGGGTGTAATTGATGGCATTAGAATCATAAATCTTTACGTACCTAACGGTTCTTCAATAGGTAGCGAAAAGTATGAATATAAATTGCAGTGGTTGAAAATACTAAGAGATTATTTGCAAAAGCAGCAGCAATCCACACCCGATATATGTATGTGCGGAGACTTCAATATTGCTTTAGAAGATAAAGACATTCATGAAAATACCAAACCAAAAAATCATATCATGTCTTCCGTTGCGGAACGGCAAGCTCTACGATATATCTTAAGCTTAGGATTCACCGATGCATTTCGTAAATTCACGCAAGAAACCGGACATTACAGTTGGTGGGATTATCGAGCCGCTTCATTTAATCGTAACCGTGGCTGGCGCATCGATCATCATTATCTCACACCCGACTTATACGAACGTGCAAAAAGCTGCACCATAGACATCGAACCCAGAAAATTAACTCAACCCAGCGATCATACCCCGGTAATTGTGGAGTTTTAAGAGATGAGGGGATGAGGGGATGGGGGGATGGGGGGATGGGGAGATGGGGAGATGGGGGGATAGGGGGACAAGGGGATGGGGAGAATAAGTTAAGCTGTCGCTTATTTAATTTGTATATCGCAAGCGAGCAAGATGCATGTCCTGGCGGACACGCTACGAAGGCAGCACTACACTAATAGGGGCGTTTCTATGCTAATCAATTTAGCTGCACATCAGCTTAGGAGTAAGGAAAGGAGTTAAGAGTTATTTTTCTATTTGTAGTGCGAGCATCTTGCTCGCTAGTAGTTTCCTAATCCCCAATTCCCAATCCCCAATCCCCAATCCCCCATCCCCAATCCCCCATCCCCAATCCCAATTCCCAATCCCCAATTCCCAATTCCCAATCCCCAATCCCCAATCCCCAATTCCCAATCCCCAATCCCCAATCCCCAATTCCCAATCCCCAATCTCCAATCTCCAATCCCCAATCCGAAAAGATAATGGTATTTTCCGTACTTTGCTAGAAAATGGATTGTTCTGTACAACAGAAGAAGTCAAAACCTTAGAAGATATTTTTGGTTTTAAATTAGAACGCCCTTATAGTTTTTTAAGATGTTAGTTGATAGTGGTTAGTTGTTAGTTGATAGTTGTTAGTTGCTAATTGTTAAGAGTTAGGAATTTTTATTTCTACCCCCTCTACCCCCTCTACCCCCTCTCCCCCTCTTATCTCTTACTTATTACCTTTGACTTTTTTCTCAAAATCTAAAATTATTTATTATGAAGTATTCTTTAGCTGCTAATGCATCTCAAGCACGTAGAACAAAACAAGAGTTTGCTAAGCCTGACGAACAATTATCTTATGAGTTGGGTAAAGCCGTACAAGATTTACCGCCGCTTTATACTAGGTTGTTAGCGGGAACTATTACCGCGATCGTGTTTGGTTCAATTAGTTGGGCGCATTTCTCGAAAATAGATGAAGTGGCAACTGCGCCGGGAAAAATCATTGCTTCGACACAGGTAAGACCTGTAACATCTTTGGGTAATGGCTCAATTGTGGCGGTGAATGTCAAGGAAGGCGATACAGTTAACAAAGGCGAAGTATTAATTCAACGCGATCCGGATTTGCAGCAAGCAGATGTTGCTCGTTTGGCGAAAAGTGCTAATTTGATTCGGGAAGATTTGCGCCGCTTGGATGCCGAACGTATTGGTGGTAAAAAAGCAGGTAGTAAATTGCAAGATGAACTTTTAGCGTCTCGTTTGCAAGATTATCAAGCACGCCAAGCTGCTGCGGAAGCGGAAGCGAATCGTCAAAAAGCGAGTGTAGAACAAGCAAAAGTACGTTTAACTCGTTTGCAAGAAAACCTTGTTAATGCCAGAACTAGTTTAAAAAATGCTAGGACAAATGAGAAAAATGCTCAAAAACTTAGCGATCAAGTTGACAGTAGTGTGGCTTTAGCGAAAAAAAGGGAGAAAAGTTTACGCGGATTAACCAATCAAGGTGCAGTACCGCGACTCGATTATTTAGACGCACAAGATAGAGTCAATCGCGCTAATGCTGAAATAACTAGGGCTGCGGATCAAATAGTCAACGCTCAAAATAAAATAACTGAATCTCAAGACAAAGTTACATCTTTAGAGAAAGATTTAGCCGCGCAACAACAAGAAATTAGCCAAGCACAAGCAGTATTTGAAGCAGCCAGCAGTCAAGCGCAGCGCCTAGCTTCGGAGCGTCAAAGTGAAATTTTGACTCAAATCAACAAGCGTAAAGAAGAATTGACAAATATTACAGGTCAATTAGAGCAAGCTCAAAAACAACAACAATTAGAAACTATTAAAGCTCCCGTTTCGGGAGTAGTTTACGATGTCAAAGCAACAAAAGGTCCCGTACAATCAGGAGAACAGTTGCTTTCAATCGTACCTCAAGGAGAAGAATTATTATTAGAAGTTAAAGTCATCAACCGCGATATTGGTTTTATTAGTAAGGGAATGAAAGCAAAAGTTAAATTAGCAACTTTTCCTTTCCAGGAATTTGGTGCCATTAGCGGCGAGGTAGTGCGTGTCAGCCCTAATGCGGTAGTAGATGAGAAATTAGGATTGGTATTCCCTACCACAATCAAGTTAAATAAAAACACCGTAGTCGTGCGTGGTGAAAAAGTAGGATTTACACCCGGAATGGTTGCAAATGCCGAAATTGTGACTCGTAAAAAGTCAGTTTTAACATTCTTGGTTGAACCAGTTACGCGACGGTTTAACGAAGCATTTTCTGTCAGATAGTTGTCAGTTAACAGTTAACAGTGAGCAGTGAACTGTCAAGCTCCTCTAAACTTGAAAAAAATTACACCTATCAACCCTGCTAGAAGCACTATCCAAGCACCACTTGCTATTTGAGTCAGCTTTTTTGCTTGGATGTTTTTTAGCCAACCATTTGGGCGTACATCTTGAAGTACAAGAGTCGCGATCGCCGCTAGGTTTAAGCTGGCAATATTGGCTGTAACTAGCAGCATTGCACCTAATGCGGGTTCCCATTCACCGGAACCCATCAGCATTCCCCAGGTGACTAAAGGTGGTAGTAAAGCAACTGACACCATTACTCCCACGATCGAACTAATTTCACCAGCAGTCAAGGAAATAGCCGCAGCAGCACCCGAAGCAAGAGCAACAACAATATCAGGTAAAGTTAGTTTGGTTCGGATAGCTATTTCTGGTAAGTCTGGACTGATAGGAGACACCAAACCGATTAAAATCGAAAAAGCGATCGGTACCAAAATTCCGATTATTCCAACTTTTACAGTTTTTAAGGCTAAAGATGAATCTCCCAAGGTAATGGCTACCGCTAATGCCATATTTGGTTTCAGTAATGGTGCGATTACCATTGCACCAATTATCACCACTTCACTACCCCGTACCAAACCAACACCAGCAATACTAGAAGATAGCAATAATAAAGAAATCTGCGTCCATGAGAAATGAACGCTTGACGCTACATTAGTGTAAATTTCTTCGCGGTTAATCCGACTTGGTGCCTCTGGTAAACCAGTTGAATTCTCAGACGATTCAAGTCGAGGTAAAGAAGCTTCTACTGGTAGCAGCAACAAACGAAAGTCTTCTACCTGAGTAAACTGCTTAACTAAACAATCAACTAGCGGTTCTACTTCCCCAGAAGAAAGCAATATTTTAAACTCTAGTTGATTATTTTCTAATTTTTTTTGCCAAATTCCTGCATAAGAATATTCGGCGACTAACTCCTCAAATAGTTTACCTTTTTCTTCTGGTAGATAAACCTCAACTAAGCGTAGATTCATGTGCGGCGTTTTGGGGAAAAGTTTTTTAGTAGTAATTATTTAGCGTAGCCGATTCTTATAGCAAATGCTTGTTTAACTTAATACCCTACTAGTATGAGTTTAATTTATTCCTTTGTGCTGTTGCTCATTCGGTACGCTCTATATAGCATATAGCTCAAAATAAAACTCAGTATTAATGCTTGCAATCAACTGTAGCTTATCAAAATAATAATATAACTTTTTAAAATTTATCTGACATCTTACACCAGTGCCAGAAACCCGGAATATTTTCGTAGAAACATGAATATCTCGTTGTTCATTCAGCAAGAAACCGGGAATATTTGGACTTGTTGAAATTGCTTCAATATGTCAGATTTATACAAGCTTTAGTTTGACACTACCTATTGTCTTAAAAAGTAAAAAAATACAGCTATTTTTATTAATGTTTTTTTTAAAAGAGGTTGATTTAATCGGAATAACTTTTAAGTTTCCAGCGTCAAAAGAAAGGGGTTAAGGTCTAAATTCCTTTGTTCCTTATTCCCTTTAACTAAATCTCTATCATCCAAGTAAATCACCTTCAAGCATACTTTCAATGTCAATATCAATATTGAACATAGGGTTATCCCGATTTCTTATATGCCGATCGCTAATAAATTGCGACTCAAAAAATACATTTGCAGACTTGTCAATAGTATTGAAATCAAAGCTTGTACTAGTTGGTGTGATATATTCACGATCGAAATTAGACTCAAAACCTTTACTTAAACTTAAACCGGGAAAATAATCGCCAAAATCCGGTATTAAAGGCGTATCTTGAGTATTATTGCTCGATGTCTCCTCAAGAGTCTGTCGTATCAGCTTACTATCAAAGTTAGGATTGGCACTTAACATTAGAGCTACCACCCCTGCAATATGTGGAGTTGCCATAGATGTACCGCTATAAGATTCATACTTATTATCTGGAAGTGTAGAGTAAATATCGACTCCTGGAGCGGTAACGTATGTCAAAGGATCGGAACCCGCACGGTTGGAAAAATTAGCCAAATTTTTATCCTCATCTATAGCTCCCACAGCAATTCCATATCGATCTGCATAGCTAGCTGGATAAAGAGGCATCTCGCCGCCACTATTTCCCGCTGCCATCACCACGGTAATTCCTCGATCGCTGGCGTATTTTACTGCTTCTTCTACGGCTGGGCTAGGAAAAGAACCGCCTAATGAAAGGTTAATTACATCCGCTCCATTATCTACAGCGTAGTAAATACCATCGGCAACCGCAGTGTTAAAGCCAGAGCCAAAATCATCTAAAACTTTCACCGGCATTATTTGAGCATCGTAAGCAATACCAGTTACCCCAAAACCATTATTTTCTCCGGCGATCGTACCGGAAACGTGGGTACCGTGTCCGTCTACGTCTATGGTGTTGTTATTATCACCGTCAAAGTTCCAGCCATAGAAATCATCTACATAACCATTGCCATCATCATCTCTACCGTTATTCGCAATTTCGCCGCTATTCGTCCAAATATTGTTTTTCAAATCCTCATGATTGTAGTCAACACCAGTATCCAACACCGCAACTACCACGCCTTCACCCGTATATCCTTTTGCCCATGCTTCTGGTGCATTTACAGCATCAGCCCCCCATTCCTTCCCTCCTTTATCGGGAACATCCTCAAAAGTGTCTTCTCCAATAACTTTTGCTACCGCTTCTGCTGCATTTGCTAAACCATAGCCATTTCTAGAACTATATTGTTCATTATCTGAAGCATAAACATTTGTATCGTTATTTGCACTATGGGAAGTTAATTGGATTTTGCTATCTACAATCGTGACATTGGAGTTATCCAAAGTAGGTATTACAGATTCTTGGGCGGTATTAACAGTTAAATCATCTGTAAGAGAGTAACTACTACGATTTAAAAGACTGAGATTATTTTGTTTGAGATCGTAATTTAACTCATCTATCAAGGCGATAGGAGTGATATTTTGACTTTCTGAAAAATTGCGATCGCTAAAATTTGCTTGCATAAACTTATACCTCAAATAGATAATTTTTTATTTTTATGACAGCACTAATAATAAAAAGTCTGAAAAATAATTCAGGCTTTTAGCTGCGAAAATATTCTGATTAAATATAATTACTATGAAATCAAATTGTAAAATGCAATTTTTTTAACAATCACTATTTATTTGTAAGTGTTTGTTGAGATGAATCAACAGTTGTTAATGAGAGAGTATTTAATATAAACTCCAATTAATTATAAAAAAGTATAGTTTAAGCTTTTTGTTTTTATCAATTTGTTCCTGTTAAGTAAATCGGCGTAGCCAAATCTTAATCAGAACAAGGGAATAGGCAGTAGGCAGTAGGGGCAAGGCTTTGATGCCAATTTACCCAACCCTCACATAGTTGGTTTTATTTGTGCCGACTTACTTAATAGATAATTGCTGGTAATATTTATATAACAATTAAAAATACTTATAAAAAATCAGATACCCGTTCCACAAAACTTTTTATCGGCTTTGCAGAATGGGTATCCTATTTCCTACTCCCTACTCCCTACTTATTAAGTAGAAATCACATTAGCCAATCGTAGAATCCCAATAACTAAAATTATTAGTAATTTCATCCCAGCTTAATTCTAAAGTTCGAGATTTTAAAGCATTATTGTCCGTACTCCAAGGATTTAATAAAGTGAATTTCTGAGTCGAAGCATTGTAATCTACCAAAGCGTAAGCGTGAGCAGCAACAATATTTGATTGGATTCCACTAGATTTTGAACCAAATCCTACAACTTCACCAGAATTAAAAGTATTAATTACCCTCTCAAAGTTGAGTATTCGACCTAAAGCAGCTTTTTCACCAGTAATATGTGCGAATGCATCACTCAAATATCCAGCATTACCAATACCGTTGTATGAATTGGTATTATCTTGATTAATCCATCCAGATTCATTCAGTTGAGCGTAAGCTTTTTCTGCGAGTGCTACCCACAATTCATTGTTAGCATTTCCATGATTATCGCCTGAGTTTGCATACACGAAATTACCTATATTATTGGTTGGTAAATATCTGTCTACCGTTACGTAATCGGCAACTCCTCGATTGTAGAAACGGACGGTAAATGTACCATCTGCGTTATCTACGAACATATTTTCGATAATCTCCGGTGACTGTACGGCAGTTGCAGCTAAACCAGCTAAGAAGAAGCAGTTGTTGATAAAGCCTTGTCGGATGTCATCGTGACTGATTCCATTTTGGAATAGAGAACCTTGCGTATATTTATAGGTGTGAGAAGTTTCGGGGCGATCGCTTCCTAAAAACCACTTATTTATTAACTTATCTAATTGAACATTGCTGTTTGTAGCTTCTAAGTTATCCGATTTATTCGCAGTGTCACCGTAAACAACCTTGCTTGATAAGACTCTTACGTAATCTGGCATTCCTAAATCCAGAGCATTGTCAACCAAAGTACGTAAGTCTGTAATTTCAGTTGCATCAACAGTACCGTTATCTTTTGCATCGCGGAGAATCGCGATCGCATCGTTACGATCTAAATTATTATCTGAAAATAGCGATCGGCTTAAGTTACGTATGCTTTCATCTTGAAGGTTGCGATCGAACCAATCTTGCTGGGGTTGCGATCTATCTACAATTTGGAAAGCTTTTTGCCAGACATTACTGTAACTATCTGCTTTATCGCGGCTTCTAGCCCATAATACGTAATCACCCGCTGCTATTCCATCCAGACTGTAATCAAAGCTGAATGTACCATCTTGATTACTGCGGAATTCCACAGCATCAGCGATATCTTGCCAACTTCTATCGTCTTTTTGCAACCAAAAATCAACTCTAATTAAATTGCCTATACCGTTGGCATCAAATACTCTGCCATCTACAACGCGCACGCTATCATCAATAGTTTCAATTTCAAATAGGAAATCTGTTGGTGGAGCATTTTTAACTTGGAAGTAAGTTGTTAAAGCTTCGCTGCTTTCACCAGCTTTATCGGAAGCTATTGCTTTGAGTTGATAATCCCCTTGTTCTAAACCGTTGATGCTGTAATCAAACCCAATGGAACCATCCTGGTTTTCACTGAAGTTGAGAGCGTCTTCAATCTCAATCCATTCGCCACCCTCTTTTTTAATCTGAAAATCAACTTTTTCTAGATCCTTTACACCATCTGCATCAAATATTCTCGTATTTGTGAGTTCGATTCCTCCACTTATTTGCTTGAAACTAAAGTCGAGTTGACTGGGAGCTGCATTACCGATTGAAAAGGACTCCTGCCAACTATTACTATAACTATTTGCATTGTCGCGGGTTCTAGCCCATAAAATATAATTACCTTTTTCCAGGGAATCAATGCTGTAATCAAAGCCGATCGAACCATCTTCGTTGTAGTGGAATTCAACCGCATCTTCTATATTTTCCCAATTACCACCTTCTTTTTTCAACCAAAAATCTACTCTGCTGAGATCCTTTATGCCGTTAGCATCAAATACTTTGCTATTTGTGAGACGAAAACCACGTTCAATAACTTCGACTTCAAACCGTAAATCTGTTGGTTTAATGTTGTTAACTCGGAAATAACTTTTTAAAGTTTCACTCGTAGCACCAGCTTTATCGTAAGCTGTTGCTCTGAGTTCATAATTGCCTGCTGCTAAATTATTGATGCCGTAATCAAACCCAATTGAGCCATCCTGGTTTTCACTAAAGTTGAGAGCGTCTTCAATATCAATCCATTCGCCATCCTCTGCTTTAAGCTGAAAATCAACTCTTGCTAAGTTATCTACACCATTTGCATCAAATACTTTTGCATTACTTAGCTCAATTCCTCCATTCTTACTCTCGATGGTAAAGTCTAAGTTTGAAGGTGCTACATTCTCAAGTTCGGGATTAACAATTTGAAGTACATCAATAGCTTGTCCCCAACCATTACTTGTAGCGTCAAAATTATCTGTCGCTCTACCCCATATATAGTATTTACCTTCTTCAAGATTGCTGATTTCGTAGTCGAAACCAATTGAGCCGTCAGTATTGTTGCTAAATTCAGATACCGTACCAAATTTTTTCCAATACCCTCCCTGCTTCTTGAGCCAAAAATCAACTTTTTTTATGTCACCTACGCCATCATCATCAAAAATTTTGGTATCTGCAAGCTTAATACCACTATCAATTACCTCTGTATCGAATTGAAATTGAGGTATATAGTTGTTTTTAACTTTCAAGTTGTAAGAGGTAATAGCATCATCCACTTGATGCACCTGAATATGGTATGTACCTATACCTAAAGTCTTATTAATATTTTCATTTTTGATACCATCGGCAGATGAAGCTGCAATTTCTGAACCGCTATCATCTAGTAATAAAACATCCACGTTAGCTGATAAATCATTTAAAGCAAGACTAAAATTACTGCGACTGCTAATAGTGAAAGTGTAGTAATCGTCAGTATTATTCAAATTCAACGTATCTTGGATAGTTTGCCACGTTTGGGTAATATCTAAAGATGTTGAGGAACCGAAAAGGTTCTCAGCATTATCTATTGACATAATATATAGCTGCTTTTTTTTATAAAGTTCGTAATTAGCACCTTGCACAGAATGCAAGTTAAAGATTTTATATTGGTTTGTAAATTCCTTATTTTTAAATTAGGAACTTCTATAGTGCTATTTACATTCCCAAAACAGCTAGGGAAAAATTACGTATTAATCAAAAATAAATTAAATAAATTTTTAGTATAAAAGTTACAATCTATAGAGAAAATATCAATAAATTCAGTATTCATGCGATATTTAATAAAGTTATTTCAAAGTAGCTTAATATTTTTTAACAAACTATATATATAGTTAAAAGTCTTTATCCACAAGGGTTTGCACAAAATTACGAATATTATGTTGGTAACAAATAATACTATTGCAATCAACAAATTGTTTATTTTGAATTACTATTATTTAGCAGTAAGCTTCTATTACTTAGGTAAGCAAAGACAAATACAATACCTATAGCCTTAACTTTTAGATAATTAATCAAGCAATAAATGTTAGATAAAAAAATTTCTTATATTCAAGGAAAAATCAACTCAATCCGGAAATAATCAGATTTTTTACCGTATTTGTTGATTCGCATCGCGCATAAATAGTTGGGTAACTACTATGATGGCTTTATATAAAGAAGAGATGAATAAAAATATGAGAATACCAAGCTTTTTTTGGGCTTCGCTTTACATTACTCGGAGTTGAATTCCACTTACCAAATTTGAAGAGATGATTATAAAAAAAAGTGGTATTTGGCAATTGAAAATATACTGAATTTCAAATACCAATACCAAATATTAACTATTAATTGCGATCGGTAAAAAGGTTGGTAGTAAGCGCTTAAGCGCCTCCGGATTTGGGGAACCTAAGCCCTTACTACAAACTTATCAGAATTAATGAAAAGACTATTAGTATTGTGTCCCCAGCCGTTTTGAGGAGCAATAAAAGTTCGTAGTAAGCGCTTAAGCGCCTCCGGATTTGGGGAACCTAAGCCCTTACTACAAACCTATCAGAATTAATGAAAAGACTATTAGTATTGTGTCCCCAGCCGTTTTGAGGAGCAATAAAAGTTCTACGTGTCGGCATCGGTTCCCTTCCATGCGAGGTAACAAATCCTCAGAGCCGGAGAGTTAAAACTCTTACTACGAACCTTATTAGTATTGTGTCCCCAGCCGTTTTGAGGAGCAATATAAGTTGGTAGTAAGCGCTTAAGCGCCTCCGGATTTGGGGAACCTAAGCCCTTACTACAAACCTATCAGAATTAATGAAAAGACTATTAGTATTGTGTCCCCAGCCGTTTTGAGGAGCAATAAAAGTTCTACGTGTCGGCATCGGTTCCCTTCCATGCGAGGTAACAAATCCTCAGAGCCGGAGAGTTAAAACTCTTACTACGAACCTTTCTACCCATCAAAAATTATGGGGCAGACCACCAGTCAAAAAGAAATATAGATAGATGCTACACGTTTATCTTTAAGATAACTGTTGCGGTAGTGCAACGATGAAAACGATCTGCTTTATAGCTAATTTTTTAGATGATAAGATAATTAAGCAAAATCTCGTGCAATAGCTAAAGCCCTTCGCACGGCTGCATCGGCGTTAATAAATCCGCTACCGTAAACTGTGTCATAGCCTGCTGCACCCAAATCGTAAGCCGTTTCCGAAATAATTGCCTTTATCTGTGACGCACTTAGATTGGAATTAACGCTCCATATCAATGAAGCAACCCCAGAAACGTTTGCTGTGGAAGCCGAAGTTCCATTGAAGTTGTTGTTGTAGCCGAAATCAAACGTGTTGTCAGCATTACGAGTGGCACTGGTAGCAACAAACTCAGATGGAGCAGTCACAGTTAAACCGCTACCGTAATTAGAACCCCACCAATTGTCATAGGAAATTCGGTTGCCCGGTGTTTGGGGATTATCGTAATAATCTTTAGTTCCCCAAGAAGAACCGACAGCCACTACATTTCCATACTTTTTCGCTAAATCTGCGGGGCTGTCAATACTACTAGCATCACCATTCCCAGAAGCTATTACAAATAAAGCTTTATCCTGGTTATCTGCAACTAATTGCTCAAATTCTGCTGAGTAACCACCAGCCAAGCTGAGATTAACTACCAAACGTTTACCTTGAGCGTTGGTTTTGTCTATCATTGCTTGTGTTGCCGTAGCTAAGTTGTAGTCAAGAGCATCTTCACCTACAACATCAACGAGTATCAAATCAGAATTCCAGTTGATACCAGCCCCCCCTGTTTCATTATTACTTATAGCAGCAATAGTTCCTTCTACTAAAGTTCCGTGGGAAAAATTACCCCACTCATCAAGATAGTTTTCACCAATAAAATCAGTTGTAGGTAAATCTGGATGAATGTTTCCACTACTATCGGTTCCCAAACCCGTATCTTGGATACCGATCGCTACATTATCCGAACCTGTAGTGAAGCGCCATGCATTATGAACGCCCATTGCGTGTAGATTCCACTGCTGGTTAAATAAAGGATCGTTGGGAGTTACTGATAAGTTGATGGTTTCATCGGTAAATTTTATCGTTTCAATTCCTTCAAACAAAATTTCGCTGCCATTACTAAGGGTTATAGCATCAAAGATTCGATTACCATTCCCCAGGTTGTAAGCTATACCACCGTTAGGACTATCAGCATAGTTTAAGGTAGCTGAACTAAAAGCGAATTCGGATAAATCGAGTAAATCCCGCGCTCCACTACCATAGTCAACGTTACCGTTACCCGAAAAAATTGTCCGACTGTAACCGGATTGGAAGCTAAAAGTATCAGCCCTCAAAGTTCCGGCTTGGGTGCGCGTACTATTAGCAGCTTGCGGAATAGGAGCAGAAGTAGGAACCGGAGATGCGATCGCTGCTACTACTGTTGCGTTACTAACAGCAGATGTAGGAATTGGCTGCGTACCTCCCGCATCAGGTTTTGTTTGTGTTGATGGAGATGCTGATAACTTAAGATTGTAGAAAGTCTCGCTGTTGTTGTAAGAATTAACCTTTAGGTAGTAAGTTCCAGCTTCTAAAGTTTGTGCGATCGCTTCATTTAAAGTACCGATATTAACGGAGCTAGCAAGAATATTTCCCTTACCTGAGAGCAACCGTAAATCAGCATCAGCACTCAAACCATCAACTACTACGTTTAAGTCACTGGTATTACCAAGTTTAAATTTGTAATAGTCGTCAGAATCTGATTTACCTACCCAATCGCTAATACTTTTTGTCTGAGAATCTACCCCAATTTGGCGAGCATTATTAAGAGTATTTCCCGCACTATCAAACGGTACTGCCCGAATACTTAAACGATAGTCGGTTTCTATGTTGCCGTAAGGGTAAACTTCTATATAGTAACTACCTTTGGCTAAATCAACGCTGATGGATTCGTCCGAGGTGCCCCCATTATTAGAATAGGCAATTCTCTCGCCTTTATCGAATTTTCCATTCCCATTTTTATCTTGAATTATCTGTACGTCTGCATCGGCGCTTAAACCGTCCAGACTTACGTTAAAACTGCTACGCCCCTTAATATTGAAACTGTATAAATCATTCGGTTCAAAACTGCTAACTGTATCGCTAATTATTTGAGTACTAGTATTAACACGTAGACTTTTTGCTGAATCTATAAATAGTCCTGAATCGCTTTCTGACATATATTTGAAATTTCAAGAAACGGTATTTATTTGTTGAATATCTATAATTAACCTCTTTTTAATGTAAAAAAAGAGACTCTATCTTAACTTTAACATTAACATCACGATAAGTTTACTTAGCCTTCATAAACATATTGCATTTTAAAATTGTTTATCTGTAGAAAATTATCTAATTTTTCTTCTGATAAGAAAAATTATACTGTAATTTGATTGTTTAGTGTTTTTTGGGATTTATAACTATCTATTATCTATATTTAAGTACTAATAAAATATGAAATCTGAAATATACATGAAGCAAATCCAGGAAATATTTATTTTTGTAAAGTCAAGAAGTAGGGAGTAGGGACTTATATAACTTCCTATGCAAATTTGTATAGGAATCCGTTTCGATTTCTGTCCGGCGATCGCTCGGGCATCGGCATATAACTCCTGGGGGCTAGGGAACGGGGAACCGAATACGCTCGTCTTTAAGGCGCACGCTACGCTAACAAAAACGGGGCGCGAGCAATCCTATAAATAATTATGAAAAACTACTTAGGTCACATTTTTATGCTACCTCGGAAGAAAACTTAGCACTAAAACAATCATTATAACCGATATTTTTTTTCACAGATGCAGTTATTTGCTGTACGATTTAAAGTGAATTTTTTTGAAATAAATGGAGCTAATAATCTTCTAAAATAGAAAAACATATTGTTTGAAAATTCGTTTAGAAGCGATAATTACACTTTCTTGGGTTCGGAAACAAACAAGTTCTTGTGTCTCCATTAATTAAATATTTTATTTAGGTAAGAGTAGGGAGTTATATAACTTCCTTTTTAAATATATAAATAATGCAGGCTCGACTACTTAACCCGTCAATTACCAAAAATATTATTTGCACAGATGTAAATTTTATCCTTGACATATTAATAACTTTGCCTATTACACTCAACCGACCAAGTTTTTTTGTTCTCTGCTGGTGTATGTTGGCGTATGGACGGTTAGTTGTAATACTTGTGATGTCACACAAACATTGGTAAAAAATAACTAATGTCTTTATAGATACTTTTTCTCAAAAATAAAGCTTTGTCTGATTAAGTAGTTGGCAGCATTATAAAGATTTTTTGCTAAAAAGCACAAATTATCTATTTCTTTAAAATAGCAATGATATCTGTTAATTACGTGCTTTTCCACCAGATGCATTTCATCAATAATACATAGGTACTTACAAATGATATATTACCACTACGCGCCAACACCGTCAAAATATATATATACGCCCATATTTAACTACATTTACAGCGAAACTTTGCAATACAATTTTTCTAACCCCTGGCTGGTAGCAATAGGATTAAACGCCTTACTTTTAGCTCTAGTTTGGCTAGCACCTAAAAAACTACTTACACAGAATGGAATACTTAATGCTTGGTTGCTGGGTGTTTTGATTTGGGGAACTCTTGGCTTAAGGGGATATGCGGTAGTTTGTGTTTATTTTATAGTTGGTTCGGCTGTGACACGCATTGGCATGGCAGAAAAAGAAGCCCAAGGAATTGCCGAAAAGCGTTCCGGTGCCAGGGGTCCGGAAAACGTTTGGGGTTCGGCTTTTACGGCGGCTTTGTGCGCTTTGGGGATAGGAATTATTAATTGGCAAGGAAGCGATGTTTTTCTAAGTTCTTTGCTGCTTTTAGGCTATGTGGCGAGCTTTTGCACCAAGCTTTCCGATACCTGTGCGAGCGAAGTTGGTAAAGCCTACGGTAAGCGGACTTTTCTAATTACGACTTTGCAGCCAGTGCCCAGAGGAACTGAAGGTGCTGTTAGCCTCGAAGGAACTTTGGCTGGAATCTTCGCTTCGGTGGTGCTGGCAATTCTTGGTTGGAGCCTTGGTTTGATTGATGTCTGGGGTATTATGTGGTGTGTGTTAGCGGCATTTATTGCTACTAATTTAGAAAGCGTGATTGGAGCGACTCTGCAATCCCGATGGCAGTGGTTAACTAATGAATTAGTTAATGTTCTCAACACCTTGATAGGAGCTGCTGCTGCGATGCTATTTGCTTGGATACAGGCAAGTATTTAGAATACAATCTTTTCCCAAACACAAGTTGCTCAATCGGTTTTTTGTAAGTATTTATACGCAACGTAGTTCGCGATTTGTTGCGGTATTACTGCAATACAACTTGGCATTAAAGTAGCATTATCTTTCCGCCCGTGTCAGTTGAATGCAGTTGATTTCGATGCGATCGCTGTATATTTTTTAAGGTAATTTCTAACTAAGCACTTTATGGAATCTTCATCGTTTTTGACCGTTGACGACCGATCGCTCTCAATACAACAGGCAGTACAATACTTACAAATTAGTGGAAAATTAGGTCAGTTTATTAGGGATATTCTGCGTCAGGATGTAATTGAGCAAGAAATTAAAGCTAGAGTCGAAATCGAACTTTCTCCGGCTTTAACCGAACAAGCAATTATTGATTTTCGGATCAAAAATGAACTTAGCGACCCCAAAAAGTTTCAGGATTGGTTAAATAATAGCGGTACCGATTACGCTACATTTCACTCTACAGTTGCTTTTGGGTTTAAATTAGAGAAACTTAAAAGTTTGGTAGCAGAGCCAAAATTAGCAGAATATTTTATTGAAAGAAAGATTTTTTTAGATAGGGTGGTACTTTCTCGGATTATTGTTGATAATCGAGAGTTAGCTGAGGAGTTGCATACCCAAATTGAAGAAGGAACTAGTTTTGAGCAGCTTGCTAGGGAATATTCCCTTTCCGACGACAAAATTGTTAACGGCATGATGGGACCAGTCAGCCGGGGAACAATGCCCGATAAATTGCGAGCTGCTGTAGATATAGCTAATTCTGGAAATATTTTAGGACCAATTCAATTAGAGGAACGTTATGGATTGTTTCGTGTAGAACAACTTCTACCAGCATCATTAGAAGATACTCAACTTAAGCAAGCACTACAAAATGAACTGTTCGAGAAATGGCTAGCAGAGAAGATTCAAAAGCTGACAGTCAAACTACAAGTAAAATAAAGGTTTCAAATAATCGATATCAAGCAACAGTGTTAGCTTCCCCAGCTTGGAACCAACCACCTCTATGTTGGCTCACTGACGAACAGCAAACCCGACTGCAAAACCAATCGGATATTCTTGATTTTCGTTTAGGAGAGAAAATTTGGTACCAAGAAGCAGTTGGTTATCAATTTCTCATCGTTTCTGGTAAAGTCCGACTGCGTGAAGAAGGCATTGGTAAGCCAATAGCAACCTTAGAAGCAGGACAGTGGTTTGGTAACTTAAATAATTATCCCACAGAATGTAAAGCTGTAGCAGCTAGTAAAGAAGTTTTAGTGCTGCGTACCAGTACAGATTTATGGGCAGAATTATCAACCCCGCAGATTGAAGAGTTTTGGAATGGGGAAGACGGAGGAAGCGGAGGAAGCGGAGGAAGCGGAGGAAGCAATATAGTAAAATTCTCTTCCCCCCATCCCCCCATCTCCCCATCTCCCCCCTCTCCCCCCTCCTCCCCCTCTCCCCCTCTTCCCCCTCTTCCCACTCCCCCCCTGCTCCCATCGCATCCGGTTATCCATTCGTATCTAGCGCGAACAGTGCTGCTGCTTGCTTGACGATGGTGGCGCAGTATTTGGAAATTTCGGTGAAGTTGGAGTGGATGCAGCGTCAGGTGCGATCGCAACGTGCCAAACAAGTTGTCGAAGCTGCTGAGAAGCTGGGTTTGGTGCTGCGGAGGTTGCAGGTAAGTTGGGATGATTTGCAAAAACTTTCTTTTCCAGCTTTATTATTATGGGGTAACTCGGAGCAGGCTAATTGGGTTGTAGCTTATGCGCGTAAAGGCAATAACTTGATTGTTGCTAACCCGCAAAACCCCGATTTTACTTGCGAAACCGTATCCCGCGAAGAATTAGGAAAGTTTTGGAATGGCTATTTATGGCAAGTAGAACAAACACAGAAGCAAGAAAAGTTTAATTTAAGTTGGTTTTTACCGGCGGTTTGGCAGTACAAAGGTTTACTTTCAGAAGTACTGCTAGCATCTTTTACCTTACAATTGCTGGGATTAACCACACCGTTAATTACCCAAGTCGTGATCGATAAAGTCATGGTGCAAGAGAGTTTAGCCACTCTCGATGTCATGGCGATCGCACTTTTGTCAGTGGCGATATTCGAGTCGGTGCTGGGGATTCTGCGTTTATTTATTTTCACCCATACGGCGCGACGCTTGGATTTAAGTTTATCGGCGCAGCTATTTCGTCACTTAATGCGCTTACCTTTATCTTATTTTGAGTCGCGACGGGTAGGCGATACGGTGGCACGGGTACAAGAATTAGAACAAATTCGTCAGTTTCTTACGGGTACGGCATTAACTGTAGTTCTTGATAGTATTTTTGCTGTAGTATATCTGGTACTAATGTTTTACTACAGCAGTACTCTTACCTTCGTAGCGTTGGCAGTACTACCTTTGTTTGCCATATTAACCCTGACAGCAACCCCAATTCTCCGCAGATGGCTGAACGAAACTTTTAACCGCAGCGCTGACAGTCAATCATTCCTGGTAGAAACAATTACCGGAATTCATTCGGTGAAAGCACACGCTGCCGAACCTGCAACCAGGGATAGATGGGAAGGTTTATTTGCTCGCTTTATTCGTACTGGCTTTAAAGCTTCCACAACTTCCAATATTAGTAGTAACATTGGCGACTTTCTCACCAAATTATCCAGCCTGTTGATTCTCTGGTTTGGAGCCAAATTAGTTATTGGAGGTGACTTTACGGTAGGGCAATTGGTAGCTTTTCAAATGCTTTCGGGAAGAGTTACCGGACCTCTATTAAGATTAGTTCAACTGTGGCAAAATTTACAGCAAGTACTGTTATCGGTAGATAGAATCGGCGACATTCTCAATGTTTCCCCCGAAGCAGAGCCAGGAACCGGATTGGTACTGCCAGCCCTCGAAGGAGAAGTTACATTCGATCAAGTATTCTTCCGCTACAAAGCGAATACCGAACCAGTTCTCAAAGGGATTTCCTTTCACGTAGAACCCGGTCAATTTGTCGGTATAGTAGGACGCAGCGGTTCCGGTAAAAGTACGCTTTCAAAATTGCTGCAAAGGCTTTACCAAATCGAATCCGGACGCATTTTAATTGATGGTTTCGAGCTTAAAAGCGTCGATTTAGCTTCCTTACGACAGCAAATAGGCGTAGTTTTACAAGAAGACTTCTTGTTTAACGGCAGCATCCTAGAAAATATCACATTAGGAAACCCCGAAATCACCGCCGAGCAAGTAGTACAAGCCGCAAGAATGGCAGTTGCCCACGACTTCATCAGCGAGCTACCCCAAGGCTACGAAAACAACGTCGGCGAAAGAGGTACAGCTTTATCCGGGGGGCAAAGACAGCGCGTTGCCTTAGCAAGATTATTCCTTTTACAAGCACCGATATTAATCTTGGATGAAGCAACCAGCGCCTTAGATAGCGAAACCGAACAGCAGGTATTGCAAAACTTACAAAGTACCACCGAAGATAAAACGGTATTTTTAATCGCCCATCGTTTTGCACCATTAAAACGCGCCGACATGATTTTGGTAATGGAAAAAGGAATTATTGCCGAAAGAGGCACCCATGAAGAATTGTTGCAGCAGAAAGGATTGTATTATTCCCTTTATCAAAAGCAGCAAATGAACGTTTAAAAGAGTTAGGCAACGGATGGTGTTAGGAGTTAGGAATTATATTGTAGGGTGTGTAACGGCTTGAATATTTATCGATAGAAACTGTAAATTTAAAAATGCCGTTACGCACCATTAACTTACCGAAAAAACGAAAAATCTCTCATTAACTCTTTCCTCTGCGCTCTTTGTGCCTAGAAGGGTTTTTTTTATTTGTAGGGGAGGCAAAAAGCAGTGTAGATTTTCTTCCCGCTTTATTGCCGTTGTGTAACGGCTTTAATATTTATCGATAGAAATTATAAATTTAAAAATGCCGTTACGCACTATTAACTTATGAATAAAACGAAAAATCTCTCATTAACTCTTTTCTCTGCGCTCTAGAAGGCTTTTTATTTGTAGGGTGTGTAACGGCTTTAATATTTATCGATAGAAATTATAAATTTAAAAATGCCGTTACGCACCATTAATTTATGGATAAAACAAAATATTTATAATTACTTCTTTCCTTTTCATATCTTGCACCATCTGATTCTCGTCACAATGATTAATAGTTATCTGTTCTCGTTTTGAACCGCCTGGGACTGCAAGTCCCAGTCTAATAGCAAAAGTCCTATAAATAGGACTAATAATATTTTTTTATTAGTCTGAATATGAATTCAAAGTTTATAAAATTAAGTCTACTTTTGACTTCAACTAAAAGTTGTAAATTTTTATCTTTTCCGTATACTGCTATATCCGCAGGGAGCATTCATATCACCTGAAATTCATATTTTATAACTATTTTATTTTAAATTACTCCTTGGCTGTTTCTACACGAAAGAAGCTAAATAATTCGTTTATTAGAGAAAATTATCGATAAAAAACCCTTCTAGAGCGCGGAGTACGCAGAGGAAGAAATAGAGAGAGATATTCTTCCTAAACAAAATATTTAAACCATCCGGAATAATACCTAAGTAATTGTATCCATCTAACGTTGTAGTTAAATTTACTGTTGTATTGCAATAAAAAACTACACCTCAGATAATCCAATTATTTTGTATTATTTCGCAGTTATGGTTAAATATCAGGGCTTCTTTAAACAACCTTTTATACTTTTTCCTATTACGTTTCTACTTGTATTTTTTCTCTCGTTTCCTGGGGTAAATGCTCAAAACGTAACTAAACCGAAGCCGCAACAGTGGCAGATTAATGGAATTTTGGCTGCTTTGGATGATGATTATGACAAAGTGAAGGAAAATGCTTTGAGTCAATTAGCTGAATATGAAGCTAAAGATTTGAAGCCCTTGCTTAAGAAACCAGATGATGTCGCTGAAAAGGTTGCTAAACTTTTTAAAAATCAATCCGTTGACTTACAAGTTCGTAATAGTGCAGCAAGAGCTTTAGGAAATTTGGGAGATGCTGCTAAACCTTACGTTGAAGAAATCGTCGATATTCTCAAAGATAAATCCCTTGACTCAGAAGTTCGTGGTAGTGCAGCATTCGCTTTGGGAAATATGGGGGATATAGCTAAACCCTACATAAAAGACATACTCGATTTTGTCAAAGATAAATCTGTTGAAGCAAATATTCGTAGCAACTTATTATTTTTATATGCTTTAAGAAATAATATGGGGGATGCTAATAAATCCTATCTTCAAGGCATCCTCGACTTAATTGAAGATAAATCGGTTGACTTAAAAATTCGTATGTCCGCAGTATTAACTTTGAGGAATATGGGTGATATTGCTAAACCCTACGTTAAAGATATAGTCGATATTCTCAAAGATGAATCTGTCAATTCAGATACTCGTAGTGCTGCTGCATTTACATTGAGTAATATGGGAGATGCTGCTAAACCTTATATCAAAGATATTGCTAACTTTATCAAAGATAAATCAGTTAACTCAAATGTTCGTTATATGGCAGCACAAGGTTTGGGTAGTATGGGAGATGCAGGTAAACCCTACCTCAAAGAAATATCCGACGAAATATTGGACTTAATCAAAGATGAATCAGTTGACTCGCATGTTCGTTTTGGTGCTGCACAAAGTTTGACTAATATGGGGGATGCTGCTAAACCCTACCTCAAAGAAATATTCGACTTAATAAAAGATGAATCCTTTGATTCAGGGGTTCGTGCTGGTTTAGCAGGAACTTTAGGAAATATGGGAAGTGCAGCCAAACCCTACCTTAAAGATATCACTGATATTCTTAAAGATAAATCTGTTGAATCATGGATTCGTTCTAATACAGCAGAAGCTTTGGGGGATATGGGTGATGTAGTCAAACCCTATTTTCAGGATATCCTCAATATCATCAAAGATAAATCAGCCGATTTACATCTTCGTAATAGTGCAGCAAGAGCTTTGATAAATCTACAACAACTAAACTTAGAAGAAGTTGTTATTGTTCTTGATAACCTTTATTATGCAGGTCAATCAGAATTTAAAAATTGGCGTTTCTTAACCTATTTCCTCAGTGGTGGAACCGAAGATGTAAAAACCCTACTCAAATGGATTGGTAAACCCCAAACAACTCCACAAAAGCTTACACATTCACAAGGGGTAAATACACTAAATTTATTTCTCAAAGCTTGGAAAGCAACTCAAAATGAAAATTTAACCGAATTACAAACAGATTTAGCAAGACAAATTACAGAAGTTATAGCTAACAAAGAAGTTTCTTGGCAAGCTTCAGATATTAAGCTGCTACAAAAACACTACAATAACCTTAATGCAATCAAATCTACCCGTGCTGAGAAAATAAAATCAGTAATCACTAACCTCAAAGGTTGGCAATGGTTTTTCACTTTCAGAAATATCATCTTAATCCACGCTGCTTTCTGGCTAATACTCATCTTCGCTTATCCCAAATCCCCCCAAATCCAAGCCATCTTTTTCTGGAATCCTTGGGTAAGACGTATTTTCGGTATGGGTTATGTTGGCTTTCTCCTTGCTTGGATTCCTTTCCTCCGCCACAAACTATTTCAACCTTTCCAACCTTCTTTACTCGCTGATGCTGGTTTAAACAACTTTGACGAAAGAATATATTTTCCCGAATCTGGTATTACACAAACGCAAAACATCGCGTCTCCATCTCCATCAAAAATTACCGCAATTTCCCAAGTAATTCCTAATATCCAAGGGCAAATAGTATTAGAAGGAGATTCCGGTTTGGGTAAATCGATGTTTCTCCGCTACCTGGTAAAAACTTCAAAACGAATTATCGTATATTTACCCGCTCGTAAATGCGAAAAAGGTGTAATTGAAGCCATCCAAATCAAACTTCACGGACAAGCTCAAGACGCTCAATTTCTCAAAAATCTTATCTACAGTGGCGCTATAGATATTTGTATTGATGGATTAAACGAAGTTACAGCCGATACTCGCGCTCAAATTAGACAATTTGTGGAAAGTTATTTCCGGGGTAATATCATCATGACTACCCAACCCTTGGAATGGGAACCACCTTCTACTGCTAAAACTTATTATTTACAACCTTTAGAAAAATCGCAAATCCAACAGTTTCTATATTCTCGCGAACCACATCTTCCCCATGATGCCAAAATCAAAGGTAGCGATTACCAAAAAAATTGCGATCGCTATCTTGATGAAAGCTTGAATACTCCACAAACACCAGAAGAATTAACCGCAGTCAAACGAATACTTTCCAACCCGATGGATTTGACGCTAGTTGCTCTCATGCTTTCCCAAGGGGAACATCCCAATGTATTTCACTTACAACAACAGCAATACAACTTGATGGCGGAAGAATACCAGCGATTTTGGCAACAGGATTTTCCCCTCAAACAGTTTTCCGAAGCCGTTTATCAAATGCGCCTTAACGATGAAAGCGCGTTACCAGATGATGATTTTTACAACGAATTACTCTGTATGGAAGACGAGAAATACAAAATGGTTGTTAGCCGTCAGTGGGAAGATTGCGACGATGAAGGCTGTAAGGAATGGTATTTTCGTCACGATAAAATTATGGATTACTTTATCGTGCAAACATTCCTCGGCGATAGTAACGATGCAGAATCGAGATTAATTGATAACATTGGCGACCCGCGTTTTCGCGGAGTTTATTTTCTTCTCGCAACTTTACTACGTTTGAATGAAGCTAAAGATTTACGGGAAAAATTGATAAATTATGCAGCCGATACTAAAGATCATACTGTTAGCGATACCTTCGTACAATTGTTGAGAACAAGGTGATTCGATTTTGGATTTTAGATTTTGGATTTTAGATTGAAGTATTTTACTTTCAACCTTGACTTAAAATTGAAAAAACACCAACCCTATTAACTGTGAATAACTTAAAATAAGGTGTTTAGAACACAATTCATAAATTAAATAAAAAGGGGGAGTATCCTACTTTTTTGAGCGTCATTGCGAGCGGAGCGAAGCAATCGCATGGACTCGTTTTTATTTAGAAATTTTGCGATTGCTATCTCCCTCCGGGAGACGCTGCGCTAACGTCGTTCCTCCTTCCCTAAGAGGGAACACTTCGTGAACGCAATGACAGTTATTCTATTATTAAAAAATAAAAACTGGGATGCACCCTAAAAAGGCTCGTAGTTGCACTTTAATATTAAATCCGGATTTAGCGCTGAAGCGCAACTACAAACTTTAAAAATCACTCTTTTCTTAAACCCCTGCCACGGTGGGTTTTGCCTGTGTAGCTGCGGTTTCAACCGCCAGGTATCTATAAATAAGTATATTTTCTCACTCTTCAAAACTACAAGCGATCGCCAATTCTGCGTGCTGTAATAATATCTTTTTATCCAGCATCTCAACTGAATATTGCGGTGTTTCTCTCAACAGCTTTTCAATTCTTCCATTTGCTGCTTCTACCACCGATTCATCAAGGCTTCCATTTTCCAACGACTTCTCAAAATCCTCGGCAATAAAATCAATTCTTTCGGTTGATGATGAAGGCAAATTACCGCACATTAAAAATAAATCGCAACCTGCATTCAATGTATGTGCTACCGTACCGCTTTTACTATACATATCCGCAACGGCTTTCATATCTAAATCATCAGAAACCACAACTCCTTCAAAACCAAGTTCTTTTCTAAGTATTCCGTTCAAAATTGCTTTAGAAAAAGTTGCGATATCTCCTCCAATTTCCGGAAAGAGAATATGTGCTGTCATAATTAAAGGTATTTTTTCAGCAATTAATGTTTTAAAAGGTATCAATTCTCGTTTTTCTATTGCTTCTTTAGTTAAATCGAGTATCGGCAACGCTAAGTGAGAATCGGTGTTTGTGTCTCCGTGTCCGGGGAAATGTTTAGCACAAGCGATGATTCCCGATTCTTTGAGTCCAAGGAAGTATTCACGAGCATATTCAGCGGCTGTATCTGGGTTTGTATCGAAAGCGCGGGGTCCAATTATCGGATTATTGGGGTTAGAAAATATATCCGCGACAGGTGCCCAAGAAACGTTGATACCCAAGGATTTTAGTTCTACTGCCATAGCTGAAGCCACCGATCGCGATCGTTTGCGACACATATAACTATAGGGAAATCGCGTAATTGGTAAAGGTGGACGAATTACTCTTCCTCCTTCATGATCGATGGAGACAAACATCGATTCGCGTTCGGTATATTCTCGTATTTCTTGATTTAATTTTCGATAACTTTGCAACCAGACCTCATAAGATTCGCCTTGATGAAAATTCTTTGCAAAAAAACAAACCCCCACGGGTTTTAATTTACTAAGTATTCTTTTATCTTCATCAGTTAACGCAGTACCAGAAACACCGACAATTAAATGGTTTCCAAACATAATCAATTATCAATTATCAATTATCAATAGGGCTTACGCAACCGCAACGAGAAAATAATCATTCTAGTCACTGAGATCCCCCCAACCCCCCTTTTTAAGGGGGGCTTTGCGTAAGTCCACATCAAAATAATACGGTTATTAATGAGCAGTTAGTAAGTGGTTGTTATACCATTTTTATATAATAGAGGTATATATTTCTTAAAGGTTAAAGGTTAGAAGTGATTAATTTTCTTCTCCTTGTCCCCTTGTCTCCTTGTCTCCTTGTCTCCTTGTCCCCTTCCCAATGTCCAAAGTCATCTTCCACATGGCATTCCCGGTAATTGATATTGCTCAAACAAAAGCGTATTACGTTGATGGTTTGGGATGCACCCCCGGTAGAGAAAATCGTAATGCTTTGATTCTCAATCTTTACGGACATCAATTAGTAGCCCACGTTACCAAGGAATTGCTGACACCCCAACGAGGTATTTATCCCAGACATTTCGGATTGGTTTTTACTCAAGAAGCTGATTGGGAAGATTTACTCTCAAGAGCGCAACAACGGAATTTACCGTTTAGGGAATCAGCCAAAAACCGCTTTGTAGATTCCCCCTTAGAACATCGCACTTTTTTTCTAGAAGACCCATTTTACAACTTGATGGAATATAAATATTACCGTTATTCAGAAGCAATTTTTGGTAATGCTGAATTTACACAGGTTGGCGATCGCACTTAATTGGTGCTGACAATGCAGTGGCGATCGCATTCAAACTTTTGCTATCGGTTAGCATCCAAGCATGAGTTAAAACTGGTACCACAACGTTTTCTCCTACCGGCATTTTAGAACTATCTGCGGGGACAATCATCGCGTCAAAAGGTGTCCAAATCGAGGTAAAATTGATTTGCGACAACATTGCTACATCGCTATTTAAATCTTTGAGCAAACCACTCGAAGGACGCATTTGCACGCAACCCAACCCTTGATTAAAGTAAGCGATCGTAGTACCGTGATTTGGTGCGCTAAGGGTAATAAATCTCTTCACGCGCTTGATTCCACCCAATCGCTGCACGTAATAACGACTCACAATTCCCCCCATACTAAAACCAAGCAAATCAAAAGGTTGTTCCAATCCAAAGGTAGCTTCAACTTTATTCGCTACCTGTTGCGCTAAATCATCTAAACCCTTGACACCATGATTGGGAACCAAATCCAAATCGTAAACCTTCCAACCACCTTCGTTAAGGTAAGGAATCATTCTCCGAAATACTTTACCCGTATCCCAAATCCCATGTACCAACAATACGGGATTGCGCTGCTGATTTACCTGATTCATTTAACACATATTTACTTTAATTTATAAAATGTAACGAAATCAGTGAGCAGTTACCAGTTACCAGTGAGCAGTGAGCAGTGAACAGTGAACAGTGAACAGTGAGCAGTGAGCAGTGGACAGTTACTCCTTGCCATTCTAAAATTACCGAAATGTAGCCTAGTTTGAAGAACGTAGCGCTTTGTTATACTGCGTGAACAACGCTAGGTATGCTGAAGGTACAACCCAACCCTACGCAATAGGTAATCTTTCACCGGAATAGAAGCAGTAATTAAGAAGTTAGGGGACGCATCAAAATAATTGTTCACTGTTCACTGTTCACTGCTCACTGTTCACTGTTCACTGTTCACTGTAAACTTTTGTTAAATCATCTTTGACAATCTTGCTCTAGGTTACAAGAAAATCTAATAATTGAGATGAAGTATTTTAATGCTGCGATCGCTTGGAATATAAGTCATAGAGCGCTTGTAGTTAGTAAAGTTAAATTTAATTGATACTTCGACAATTGTCTTTTCTAAAATTTTGAGAAAGTAGATGGAATAAGATAAGCAAGTATTTTTGACAAATCTTTACAAAAATACGTATTTATTAATTAATTGGGTCAAAATTCGGGTATAAAAGACAAAAGAAATAAGCGCGTTTAGTTTTATCAAATAATTAATCTGAGGCAATTATGAAATTTATTTCTGGACTTCTTGGTGGAAAGAAAAAAGACGGTGGCTTCTTTTTGCAATTAAAAGAAGAGCCTGATGAGCCAATGCCAAAGGCTGATTCTAAGCCAGTTGAAGCTTCAAATAATGGTAAAAAACCAGCAGAGAATAAAGCAAAAACAGCAGTAAAAGCTAAAGAAGATACTAAGGCTAAGTCAGAAAATACAGTTAAGGTAAAGGATGAAGGCAATCAAGTCAAAGAAGTTGCATCCGATAAAGTCAAAGAAGTTGATGTAGAGATGGTACAAACAGCGAAAGGTGTAGAAGCGATCGCTGTACCTAAAGAGAAGAAAAAGGCACAGGAGAAAGCTGCAAAGAAAGCTGTAACGACAGATAAATCGGAAGATAACAAGGAAACTCTTTTTGCGCCTAAATATCTGATACCTAAAAATAATAATATGCGCCGTCGTCCTGGTGCTAATATGAATTCATTTTTAGATATGGCGCGTCAAGTTAAGCCTCCTACCGGAAATAATTCCAGTAAATAGTGCATCCGCAATTTGCTTAAAATAGCTTGTACGCTGCGGTAAAGCTTTTAATTAAATCCGGCTTCTTGAAGAAGTCGGGTTTTTTGCGTTTATTGATAATTGATAATTGATAATTGATTATTGATTCAACATTTGTAAATTGTGTAGTGTAGCGTATAATCCACCTTGCTGTAATAATTCTTCATGACTACCTTGTTCGATTAATTCGCCGCGTTTGAGTACGAAAATCCGATTGACGTTGCGAATGGTTGATAAACGGTGGGCGATAATAATTGCTGTACGTTGAGCTAAAAGCTGATTTAAAGCTTGTTGAATTAAAGCTTCTGTGGAAACATCTAAGCTGGCGGTTGCTTCGTCTAATACTAAAATTTGAGGGTTACGTATAGCAGCGCGTGCAAAGGCTAAAAGTTGTTTTTCACCGCTAGATATATTTGTTCCTCTTTCTCTAAGTTGGCTATTATAACCTTGGGGTAATTTTTCGATAAAATCTTCAACATTTGTCGATCGCGCTGCTTGTTGGATTTCTTCAAAGGTGTAGTTATCGCCTAATGAGATGTTGCTTTTGACATCACCAGCAAATACAAATCCTTCTTGTAAAATTACCGCCATATATCGCCTTAATTCGGCTTGGGGTATTTCTCGAATGTCGATACCATCTACTAATATACGTCCTTTGCTGGGTTCGTAAAGACGGCATAATAAACGAATAATAGTACTTTTTCCCGCACCAGTGGGACCAACTAAAGCGATTTTTTCTCCGGGATTGATGGTAAAATCCAAATTCTTGATGACGTAATCATCATCTTTATAAGCAAACCAAACTTGCTCAAAACGGATTTCTCCTAGTTTGGATCGATCGATTTGGCGATCGTCAACGGTTTCTAAGTCTTCTACAATTTTGTCGATATATCCAAATTCAAAGCTATTCGAGAGCGAGTATCTAGGATTAACTTTATCGCGTATTTCTATGGGTTCATCTAAAATATCGTTAACTCTTTCGATCGCGGTAAAACCTGCTTGAATGATCGTAAATTTTTCTGCAAATTGCCGTAAGGGATCGAATAATCGTTGAGCGTACAGTACAAAACTTGTTAACAACCCTACTGTTAATTGTTCTCGCAAAATTAACCAGCCACCAATCCACAATACAGCGGCGATCGCGACTAAAGCAATCCATTCTAGGGTTGCTGAAACTGCGGAGTCGTGAAAGATGGTTATATCAACTTGTTTAACGTAACGTTTGTTGGTTTTCTCAAATAATTGAGCGTTAAATTTTTCGCGGCGAAATAACTGTACTACATTAATACCTGTAATATTTTCCTGTAATTGGGAATTAAGTATAGAAAGTTCTTCTCTTGCTTTATAATTTGCTTTACGAAACTGGTGCTGGAAGTAGGTAATTAATGCCGATACGGGGAAAAGCATTAGCACCAGCAACAAAGCTAGTTGCCACTGAGTGTAAAACATGAAGCCGATAATTACCAGGGTGGAAAATATATCCGATAATATACCGATCGCGCCGGTAGAAAATACGTCTCCTAATATTTCTACGTCTGATGTCAATCTAGTAATTAATTTCCCTACGGGCGTTTTATCGAAAAAGCGCACTGCTAAGGAAGTGACGTGATGAAATAAATCTTTACGAATATCGGCAGTAATTTGTTGCCCTACTTTTTGGACTAAAAATCCTTGATAACCGTTAAGCAAGAGGCGAATCAATACCGCGATCAATAAAACCGCTTGCAGAGTATATAATCCTTGTACCGGATTATTTAGTAGAAACCCGTAGGTACTGTCTTCTCTACGAATTAAAGAAATAACTTGTCCGATTATTAACGGCTGTATGGCATTTGCTACTGCTACGGGTACCAGCAGTAACATTGAAATTCCCAAAACTTTTTTATAACGACGGGCATAGGGAACTAAACGCAAAAATAACCGCCAATCGTTTTTAGGCAGACGGTTTTGCTGATAAGATTTTTTTACAGGTTTGGAGATGCTCATAATAACTGCATTATATTAATTATCGATCGCAAAATATCAGTCTTTTTTTTGTTGATGTTTGCACTTATTATCGGATGCGATTCTTTGTCACCCTTGACTATATCTGCAATTGACTCTTAAACGGCAATCAACCCGGTAAGGTAGCTACTGTTGAATTTATGGTTTATTTTACTAATACGATTTAATCCCTGTGGGAAATACATTTACCGAAAGTTTATATTTTACAATTACTTGAAACCGTTGTCATTACAGCTTTTATGGCTACTAGTCTTTACTAAAACTTCATCGATCGCGGCAACAATAAGCGATTTATATACTCCTCATATTCATTATATTTTGAAATTCAAGTATTTTCAGATACACCAATTGGGAAAAATATTTTTTAGAATTTGTATATAAAGTTACAAAAGGTAGCGAGATGTCAATCATTGACAGAAATCCCTATAAAGGCAAATGGCTAGATTCGATTCGCAAAATTAATGGCTCTGGAAATAATTTAGAGAAGCCGAGGTTGGGAGCGACGGGTACACCTTTTATTCGTCTTGGTACTGTGGAGTATGAGGATGGAGTTGCTAGCCCTGCTGGGGTTGCGAATGATGCTGAGGGAAACCCTTTAATTGGTGTTGATGGTGAGGCTGTAAGTCGTCAACCGATTCCGATTTTTAGTCAAGCGGAAGAAACACGTTTGAAGAAGTCGGGTTTGGAGGTTGTTAGAAATAAGGATGGTTTAAGTAATAATCCTGATGCTCCTTTTGTTCTGCTCGATCCTTTAGACCGACCTAGTGCAAGGGTTATCAGTAATGCAACGTCTAAATTAGATAGGGGTGAAACCGATCCTAGCTCCAAAGGTTTAACTGGGATAAATTGGGCTTTCGGGCAGTTAATTAACCACGATCTTAACTTGGCAAGGTTGAGTGAGGATAGTTTTAATATCGATATTCCTCTAAATGACGCTAATTTTACTCCAGATATTCCTCCGACTGCGACAATTAACAGACAGTTTGATGGTGGATTGGAATTCGAGTTTCCTAGAAATGCTTTTAAATCGGGGACTGGAGTTGTTGAAGATGGTAAATCTAAACCTGGAAAAGTACCTAACGATTTAACCCACTGGCTGGATTTATCTTCTGTTTACGGCTCCGATAAGGAATTAGCCAAATCTCTTCGTAGTTTTAATGGAGGTAGGCTGAAAGTTTTTTCTGAAGAGACACAATCAACCAGTGATGATTTACTTCCAGCAGATACGCAACAGGTAATGAGAGGGGGATTTTTTCAGGGTGTGGGATTCTTAGCTGGAGATGAAAGAGTTAGCGAGCAAGATGCTTTAGTCGCACAACATACGTTGTGGGTGAGGAATCACAATCGTATTGCCGAAGATTTATCTGCATTTCATCCTAAATGGGAGGATAAACAGATATTTGAAAGAGCGCGTCAGATTAATATCGCTCAATTTCAGCAGGTAGTAACCTATGAATGGCTGCCGCAGCAGATAGGAGAGATTAGTAAATATAAGGGTTACGACAGCAAAGAAACTCCTCAAATATCCGATGAATTTAACGCTGCTGGTTTCCGTTTCGGTCACTCTCAAACGGGTAATAAAATAGAGACGATCGATAGTGAAGGTAATGCAACAACTTTACCGCTATTAACCACATTCGGAGCGCCGAATATTACCGAGGGTAAAGATGTCGATGGAATTTTGCGGGGTAGCACGGTAACTTTGGATGAAGAAGTCGATACTAATGTAGTCTTCGATTTACGAAATGCTTTGTTTCCTCCAGCAGGTGTTGGATTTGATTTGTATTCAGCCAATATTCAAAGGGGAAGGGAACGGGGTTTAGCCGATTACAACCAAGTAAGAGCCGATTTTGGTTTGGAAAGGGTAACAAGTTTTAACGAGTTAACCAACGATAAGCAATTAGCCGATACTTTAGAAGAGTTGTACGGCACTGTAGAAGATGTCGATTTGTTAATCGGGTTATTTGCAGAAAATTCTGTTGCACCCTCCGGAGCCGGGGAAACAACTAAAGCTATAGTTGGAGAGCAATTTGAAAGGTTGAGGGATGCCGATTGATTTTGGTTTGAAAGAACAATTAAAGATGGTGGTTTCTTTACCAAAAAGGAAATAAAGGAGATTAAGGAGACAACTTATTCTGACATCATCAAGTTGAATACCGAAATTGATGAGCTTCAGGAAAACGTTTTCTTGAAAGTTTCCGAAGATAATCCCTTAAATAAAGAGAGTCTTCTTCCTGATGGATTGTTAGATTTACAAGGTGACGATGGCAAAGCCAAAATTACAGTTACCAAAAAATCAGCATTTGATAACACCGTTGGTTTCTATGCCATCAAAGATAAGCAAGGGACAATTGTAGATGAAGTGACTGGTGAAACCCTGACACCAAGTGATGGAGAGGATTATCTCAAAACGGCGATTGCTAATAGCGTTGCAGATTTTAGAGTTAAAGATAATTCCAAAAGAGAGAAATTTCAAGTTGATTTACCCGATAACAGTCTTCTGGCTCCTTATTTAATTCAAGACGGGAATATTCAAGACTTTGAAAATGGTGACGCTCAAGCATTATTATCCTTCGGTGCTACTGATACAAATAGCATTGTCGAAATCGGTAACGGGGATAAGAGCATCTTTAAATTCAGTTTCGGGGATTTGACATCAAACAGCAACGACAACGAAATGACAATGAAAGTAAAACTAGTCTAAAGTCTTAATTCGCTTCAGTTATCAGGCTTTTCTTGTCTTACTCAGAATAAATATTTCACCAAATCTACGTTATATTACTGCGTCTACCAAATCTTTTTTGACGTAGAAATCTTTACTGAGAAAGGGTTAGCACAATTAAAGCGGGATAAATTTTGAAACTTGTGCGTAATAGTTCTAACTCACCTTGTATATCTACAAGGCATTTAACAAAGTGAGGAACTTTCCAAATTTCATCCCTATCTAAGTCAACCTTAGAGAGGCTTCCCTCTGCTTAAGCCGATCGAGTACTGATAATCCACAAATTGAAATTACAAACAAAGGAACAATTGTATGCAATCGACTCAACAGCAACAACAGACCTTAGTAAAAATTTCTCAAAATTTGGTAATTACAGATTTACTGGATTTATTAAACGGTAAACTGCTTGCTTTACGAATTCCCAGCTACTATCATCACGAGCAAGCAGAAAAAATCAGCGAACAATTAATCGAACAAGATACCTTAGAAAGATATCATCGGGCACCAGATGTGGGAGTGCAAAGAACTGGAATTACCTTCTTTGAAACCAACGGTAATTTAGAAATGCTCGAACGCTATTACCAACAAGCTCCAGCCTGTAACAAAAATATACGTTACACCTGTTCTCCTTATCTCTCACCCATCGATAAATTAAGATTAGATTTAGGAGATATTTGGTTAGCTGGTGCCTGCATCGAAACCGTTCACCATCGCACCATGTTAGCGGGAATTGGTAGAGTATTTGAAGATGATTTTGAACTTCCACCCCATCAAGACATTCTTGCAAGAGACGTATTGGAAACTGCCATTTTTCCCACCTATCCTTTCTCCAACTTGGTAACTCAATTAAGCGCCAATATCTACCTGCGTACCCCTAAATTTGGCGGAGAGTTAGAAATTTGGAACGTCAAACCATCTACTCTCAAACAACCAGAAATTCATGACAAACAATACCAATACGAAGGAATCATCGATTGCCGAATTTTACCACCAGCTGATTCTGTAATTAGACCCCAAATCGGAGAACTTATTTTATTTGACTCCACAAGAGTGCATGCAGTACGTGCTTCCCAAAATGGACCAAGAGTTTCCATGTCCATGTTTATCGGATATCGCGATCGTCAAGAACCTTTAACTTATTGGAGTTAGGAGTGAGCAGTGAGCAGTGAGCAGTGAGCAGTGAGCAGTGAGCAGTGAGGAGTGAGCAGTGAGCAGTGAGCAGTGAGCAGTGAGCAGTGAGCAGTGAGCAGTGAGCAGTTAGGAGTGAGCAGTGAGCAGTTAGGAGTGAGCAGTTAGGAGTTAATTTCTCCCCATCTCCCCATCTCCCCATCTCCCCATCTCCCCATCTCCCCATCTCCCCATCTCCCCATCTCCCCATCTCCCCATCTCCCTATCTCCCCATCTCCCTATCTCCCCATCTCCCCATCTCCCCATCTCCCCATCCCCCCCATCCCTCACATCCCTCTTCCCAAAAAACCGGACAAGATTTAATTTACGTGAAACTAATAACTGGATCGAAGGATAATTTGAGACTCATCATGGCAGAAATTGAAACTGCGCGACTGCGACTCAGACCTTATACGCTGGATGATTTGGATAGATTAACTGTAATTTTGAGCAATCCAGAAGTTATGAAGTATTCACCCAGAGGACCAATACCCAAAGGTAAAGAAAAACAAGTTACTGGGGAAATTTTAAAATACTTTATCGAACATTGGGAAAAATACGGCTTCGGTGTCTGGGCTGTCGTTGATAAAGTTAGTAGAAAATTAATCGGTCATTGCGGACTTAATTGTTTACCTAATAGCCCCGACATCGAAGTTCTCTATCGTCTCGACCAAAATTACTGGAATCGAGGTATTGCTACCGAAGCCACAAAATCCGCGATTAACTACGGTTTCGAGTTTACCAAACTCCACAAAATTGTGGCGATCGCATCTCCCAAACATATCGCATCTGTGCGAGTTATGGAGAAAGCTGGCTTAAAGTACGAAAAAGACGCTCGTTTCTACAAAACAGACGTGGTTTACTACGCTATCCACCGCCAAAATTGGCAGCCAGATTATTTTTAATCGGTAATTTTTGGTTTCTAAATTAATGGAGACGTGATATATCACGTCTCTACATTTTTTTGATGAATCATAAATAGGAATCGTTTATTCACCAACCATTGATTAATCTTTTGTATTCATATTCCGTTACAATCCCGTTACTGTTGTTTACATAAAAATTTTTATTGATAGAATTCTCAATTAGCCCACGAGATTACAAGCCGTTTTGATGTAATATGGGGTTTGTATGCTTAGGGAAGCAGTAAAACTAATTTTAATTTTTTAACCCAAATCGGATTCTTTTAATTTACAAAGTACAGCAATTAACTTGATATTTACTTGATCGACGTACTACAACAACAAAAAAATAGAGCGATCGCCTCAATGTTTACATGAAGCAATATTAATTTTGCTGTGATTAAAAATACTGAAAATAGCTTCAAAAAATACGGGTATTGACAATAATCATTTTATCTGAAATAAAAATTGTATTTACCTATTAGTAAGTTAGTAGAGAGGGAAGAGTGGGTAGAAAATAATTTTGATATTAATTCCAACGGATTGTAGAGACTATTATTTTACGTCTTCCAAAGTTCCACAAAAAACAAACTTCATGTCAGAGAATCCGGAGGGACTAAAGTCTTTACTACGAACCTTTTAAAAGTATTAATTACAACTTTAGCTATAAATAAAACCCGAGCATTTTATCGATAAATACACTGAAAATGCTTAAATCAAGTATAAAAATATAATTAATACTAGGCTTTTAAACAGTAGTTGATTAATAATTTTCTTTCCCCTCTCCCCCCTCTCCCATCTATTCAAATAATTTCGTTAATTAATTCCAAATGCTTGCTTACAGGTGCAAGAGTATTTGCAGCAATTATTCCCGAAGCTGCGACAGCTGGTAAACCAATGCCGGGGAATGTCGAATCACCGCAACACATCAAACCTACAATCGGAGTTTTGGGACCGGGAAATAAACCGGAACCCGCACGAATTGCCGGACCGTAAGAACCGCGATTCCTTCTTAAATAACGTTCGTGAGTTAAGGGAGTACCAATTAAAGTGACTTCACAACGAGAACGAATATCTGGAATCACTTTTTCCAAAGCCTCCCACATGATTTCGGCGCGGGTTTGCTTTTGCTGTAAATACTCTTCGCTGTTTCGATCCATTCCCTGCCACAAATCGTAAGGCTCGCTGCCGGGAGTGTAAACGTGAATCGAATGCTTTCCCGGTGGTGCTAGGGAAGAATCTATTACCGAAGGAATTGATATCAATACTAAATTTTGAGGAGCGGTAATTCCCAGATGCCAATCTTTGACATATATATAGTGACACTGCAAATCCGCACGAATGTTAGCAGCATCAATTCCTAAATGGAGATGCATAAAACTTTCGCATTCAGGTGTCGATCGCCGTTTCTCAAAAAACTGTTGCGGTAGCGAATTCGTTGGAATTAATTTCAAAGTATCCCATACAGAAGCATTGGAAATTACGGTATCCGCTCTAATTTCCTTACCACCTCGCAACTTTACGCCGACAGCACGTTTATTTTCAACGATAATTTCTTCAACATGACTTCTTAAAAGCAGCTTTCCACCATGTTTTTCCAACCCCCGCACCAAAGCATCAACCAAAGCACCAGCACCACCCACCGGATAATCCAACTTTACACCCGGACGATACCAGTCAGCGAACATAAACGCGACTTCAGCAGCACTCGTACCATCTGCGGGTAATCCCGAAAGCAGAAAACACAGCATATTTAACCAGTTACGGATAAATGGATCTGTTACTACACCATCCATAATCGAACTAAATGGTCCGGTTAACTTAGAAACGTTGAAAAAATGTTTGATTAAACTAGGTGCAAACTTACCCACAGTTTTCACAGCACCCAAATCGAAACGTAAAGCAGCAGAAGGAATCGCGATCGCAGCATCCGCATAAGGAGCCATAACTCGCTGCAACTCCCGCCATTCTTTAACAGCCTTTTCCCCACGATATTTTAAAAGTACTTCACAAAATTGTTCCGCACCCACCGCCGTGTTAAAATCTCCTTCAGGAAGAAAGCAACCCCAAGTTTCGTAATTAGCCCATTCGCAATCTTCGCCAACTGCATCTAACACCTGTCGTAAAGGATTATTTGAAGGGCTATAAGATAAACCAGAATAAAGTGATGGCCCAGAATCAAATTTATAACCGTTATAACTAAAAGAATGTGCCGCACCACCGGGAATAGAATGACTTTCGCAAACCGTCACCTTGAAGCCATATCTCGCTAACAATCCCCCACAGCTTAAACCCCCGATTCCGCTACCGATTATAATTACATCCATTAGTTGTTAGTGGTTAGTTGCTGATAATATCAAATTATAAATTACATAATATAGATTTCGATTGTCCGGGAATATCGAATTACAGATAATTTAATCTAGTAGTCTTTTTCATTAGTTTTCAACGGTAAAAGGTTCGTAGTAAGGGCTTTAGCCCTAAATCCGGAGCAAGTACAGCACTTACTACAAACCTATCAGAATTGATGATTTGGATTAGTAGTTGGTAATTCAAAGTTGTTTTCAACGGGTTTATATATATAAAGGTAGGGGTAGTAACTGTTATCTAATTTCTACCCATAAACAGACATATTTACGCATATTGTCCAGATATCGTGTTAAGCGTCTAACACGTATTTACAGTAAAGCGATGGTTAAAGGTTGTTTACTATACTAATGGTTGCCTTTTATACCAATTGAGTTTTAAGAATTAATAACTTTAACATTTATACTATTAATGATAGTAATAAGGATGATATGTTTATACCTAATAATCTAAAAGATAGATGGTCTATATTTATAAAACTTGAAAACGTAAATTTTATACAATGTTGCTCGGATTTAAAACAGAATTAAAATTAAATAATAATCAAAGAACTGTTTTGCTCAAACATTGTGGAGTTTCTAGACATGCTTGGAATTGGGGATTAGCATTAACCCGCGCAATATTAGAAAACAATAAAATTAATCCCGATTCTAAAATAAAATTTCCAAGTGCGATTGATTTACATAAGTACTTAGTCGCTTTAGTCAAACCAGAGAATCCTTGGTACTATGAGTGTTCTAAGTCTGCACCGCAATACTCTTTAAGGAATTTATCTACTGCTTGGAAACGATGCTTTAAAAAAATTAGTGGTCAACCAAAATTTAAAAAGAAAGGTAAGAATGATTCATTTACTCTAGAAGGAACTTGTAGGACTATAGACAGGTTTACTATTCAAGTTCCAAGAATAGGCAAATTAAAAACTTATGAAAGATTACCATCTCTAAATAAAATAAAATCTGTAACGATATCCCGACAAGCTGATAGGTGGTTTATCAGTTTTAAAATTGATACCCAAGTTCAAGAAAATCAGAATACAACTGTTGTAGGGGTTGATTTAGGTGTCAAATCTCTGGCGACTTTATCGACAGGTGAAGTTATAGAAGGTGCCAAGTCATATCGTCAAAATAAGACTAAATTATCACGATTGCAGTGGTTAAATCGCAATAAAATAATTGGTTCTAATAACTGGAAGAAGACTCAATTAAAAATAGCTAGGCTTCATAAAAAAATTGCTAATATCAGAAGAGATACGATTCATAAATTAACTTCACTACTAACTAAGAACCACGGAACGATAGTGATAGAAGATTTAAACGTATCAGGGATGATGAAAAATCATAAGCTAGCTGGTGCTATAGCTGATGTGGGATTTTATGAAGCTAGAAGACAACTTGAATATAAATCTAAATTATACGGTTCTAAATTGATTGTAGTCGATAGATGGTATCCATCATCTAAAACTTGTTCTAATTGTGGTCATAAAAAAGAAATACTCACGTTAAGTGAAAGAGTTTTTTCTTGTGAGAAATGTAATTTTACAATAGACCGTGATTTAAATGCTGCAATCAATTTATCTATGGCTGTCAGTTAGACAGTTTCAGCCTGTGGATGGGAAGTAGCCGACTACCCCAGTTTGAAGCAGGAAGTAAACACCAAAATGCTATATGTCTAGTTTTGTCTAGTTATAAGTATTTTTGGGTAAGTTTTATGTAACGGAAATAAAATCAAAGCTGTATTTCACCGTTACTATGAGATTCTAAATTCGATAATCTTGATTTCGATTGTCCGGGAATATCGAAATATAGAAAATTTAATCTAGTATTCCACCGCATAAGTTTTGCGAGGTTTGCGTAGTGCGAGCAAGATGCTCGCTGGGGAGCGCTAACGAGCAACATGCTCGCTCGTAACAATCTCTCTTTATTCCTTTGCGCTTACCTTTGCGTTACTTTGCGTTGAAAAAATATAAAAAATGGTGCGTTAGCCGCGAAACACAGATATTTGTTGTTGTTTAATTTGACTGTCGCAGCATAACACACCCTACTTTCTACTCACGAATAAAAATCAAACTGCTATATAGTTGAAAAGCGGTATCCCAACTACTTTTTTCTCTGCGAAATAGTTGGATGTGGGATTTAAGATGATTTAAGACATCGGTTTGATCGAGCATTGTTTCAGCAAAGGGGGTAAAATCAGAGCAAGTTTTGACTTGTGGTAATTTAGTTTTGAGAAAAGCTAATAAATTATTCCAGTTAATTCTAATAGTGTTTTGACTGGTTTGAGGGGATATTGCGACACCCTTGTGAAACTTATAACCGTTGTCGTAAAGCCGTAAAATACAGTTTCTACCGGGTAAATGTAAATCGCAGAAATGAAAATAATCTTGAGTTTGGGTTTTGCGCTGTAATTTACCTCGTGCGTTTAAGTCTACAACTTCTTCAAAAATTGGTAATAATCCTTGAACTTGCGCGGTTACTTCCGACCATTCAAATACGAGGGTACCAAGTTGCTTATCTTGATTTTCGCATATAGCGGTGACTTTAGTTGCAAAATCTTTGAAATAATGAACTTGAAAAACTTCAATTTTGTTAACTGCGGCTAAAGTCGTCCAAAAACAGGGAATACCGGCATTATATAACTGTTCGCCATAAAATTTTAATTCTCCTAAAGCGCCGCTACGATATAGCCGCCAACCGCGACTGGGTAATGATAACCTGGCGCTATAAGCATCTACCCCGACAATAGTTGCTAATTTTTGCGCTGCTTCTTTTTTTAAATCGTTAGCGATCGGTTCTAAAATTAATATGGCAGCTTCTTGATTTTCGGGGTTTGATTTGGCTTTTGCGATCGCATCTTTTCGCTGTTTTTTTTCAATATCTGACAATCGCTGCAAACCGAGACGTGCTTGAGTGATTATTTTATGATTATTGTTATCGCGCAGTAGCTGACGATAAACTTTTTCGGCTAACTCAAGCTTTCCCGATACTTCATGTAATTTTCCTAAATAAAGCTGTACGGAAGCATCGTCGGGATAATCTTTTAATAGTTGTTTTAATAAATTTGCCGCAGTGCGATAGTCTTTTTTTTCAAATGCAGATGCAACTTGTTCAATCATAACTATTTTGGATTTTAAATTTTAGATTTTGGATTTATTAAATAAGCTATGAGTTATGAGTTAGGAGTCAGGAGTTAGGAATTATTTTTCCCTATTACCCATTACCCATTCCCAATTCCCCATTACATTTCATTTATACTTCACTTACTGCGGAAATTAGGGACATTGCGACAATGGGTGCTGTGACTGCGCGGAGGATGCGACTACCTAATGAAACTGGTTTGAAGCCGTTTTGTAGCGCGGTTTCAACTTCTTTTTGAGTCCATCCGCCTTCTGCACCTGTTGCAATAATTACATTTTTATCTTCGCTACTATCTGTTTCTGCTGACAAACGCAAACATTCAAGTAAATGAGGGGAATCACCGCGAGCAACACAAATATATTTTGCTTGTTTTGTAAATGATAAAATGCTTTTATTAAAATCAACTGGTTCTAAAATTTGAGGTACCTTGGTTCTTTCCGATTGCTCTGCGGCTTCTGTGGCGATTCTCCTCCAACGTTCGAGCTTTTGGGAACTGGGTTTTAATAAAGTGCGATCGCTAATAACTGGAGCAATACAGTTAACACCCAATTCAGTACAACAACGGACAATATCATCAAAGCCGTTGCCTTTAGGTAAAGCCACCATCAAGGTTACATCGATTGGTAGCTCGGTTTGTATAATTAACTCGTGTAATATTTGTGCGTTGGTATTACTTAACTGAGATAACCACCATTTACCCATCCCATCCATCGCAATGAATTTATCGCCCTTTTGCAACCGCAACACCCGATATAGATAATGCTGTTGTTGTGAAGTGAGTATTATCTGTTCGTTTTGAAATTGAGAAGGTGCGATCGCGATTCGTTGCATATTTCAACTAGCTGTATATTCTTGAGTAGGAATTACCTTAATATTTAAAGTCAGTGGTTTTTTCAACTTATCTTGTAAAATTTGTTGAACCAACTGCACTTGTTGTTGTGAAAGGGAATTAAAAGGAACCGCAATTTCCATATCAACTATCAGCTTTTCTCCCTGTTGCTGTACTTGAATTGCTCTAATATCCGAACGTGAAAAAGTATTAGTTTGACGAAAAACCAAATACTCAATTTGACGGCGCGTTTGTTCTTTGACTAAAAATGTATCTAAAGATAAACCCAAAGGTAAAGCAAGCATAGCCAAAGCTGCAATTGATATTACCAAACCATGACGAGCCTTTTGAAAAGAACCGTAATTGTGAGCTAAAAATACCAGGGAACCACTAAAGATAATACCAGCTAAGTTGGCGAGAAACAAAAGTCCGGAACCAGCTGCGATTCGAGTTTGAACCCATGCCTATACCAATTCCCACCACGCTCAAAGGTGGAACTAAAGCTACAGAGATTGCCACCCCCGGTAAAGCATTGGCAATGCTGCGGCGAGTTAAAGCAAAACCACCAGCCCCACCTGCTGCTAATGCTACTCCTAAATCCAACAGTGTAGGACTAGTGCGTCCCATAATTTCCGAGCCGAAAGTTCTGATACCAACTAATTTAGTAATCACAATCGAAATAACAATTGTCAGCAATACACCTTTAAATAGCGTAAAACCCGAACGCTTTAATAAACGCTGATTTCCCGATACAACAGTGTAAGCAATAGCAATTATTGGTCCCATCAAAGGAGCAATAATCATCGCGCCGATAATTGTCGCCGCACTATTTGCTAACAATCCCAAAGTAGAGATTACCGCTGACATAGCAAGCAGAGTGTAGAAACTTAATGAAGGTACAGCCCCCCTCCACAACTTGCGGTTAATACCCGCGATCGGCATGGGCTTTTCCGATAACCAGTGCCAATCACCGCTATTACTGTTCCATATTTCGCCTAACTTCAGCTTACTCCAACGACCAAACGTTTTTAGCATTATTAGCATCTCAACCTCAGCATTGGTGTAATACAAACTTGATTTAGCTGCACTAAAATTTAATGCAGTGACTTTTATTGTAATCAAAGTTAATAAAAATTTAAGCTGGACTTGAGAAATAGTTAATTTTTGCCAAAAATTGAATTATTGAGTCTTTAGGTAGGCTTTTGATTTGAAGCGGAGGTAAGCAGTTTTATTAATTATCGAAATTATCAAAAATATTTGGCGATTTGGTAAAAACGCTACGCCAAGTATTAAAGAAATATATTTACGAATAAAAATTAGCGATAAAACTTATATTTTTTTACTGTTTTGTTACCGTGTAATATGAATAAAATATCATCATAATAATGGAGAATGAAGCAAGTGGACGAAAGCCCCACTCACTTCAATTTTATACTGATAAACGACACGAGGGAAACCAAAATAATAGGATGAAGGTAGATAGCAATGCTAGAAATTATTGAAGGCAAATTTAGAAGTGGAGATGCTGCCATTAACTTCAAGCATCAACAACTCTTCACGTGTAACTAAGAATCCTCAGAAGTTTAGCTTTCGATGTCTCGCAACATTGCATCGATTCGAGCAACACTATCCCATTTTTTCTGGCTTTCGTATAAATTCAGTGCTTTCTTTAAAGCTCCTGCCGCTTCTTTCGACTGACCTTTTTTCATCAAGATTCTACCTCTTAACTCGTAAGCTTGAGGATTCTTGGGATCTAATTCTACAACTTTTTCGTATGCCCACTTAGCGTTCTCGTATTCCCCCAAACGCAACAAGATTAAAGCTAATCCGATATAGGAATTAACATTTGTACGATCGACCTGGATTGATTTGCGGTAAGCTTCCTTAGCAGTTTTATTATCGCCCATACTGCCGCTAACGTAGCCTAAAGCATATTGATAATCACCATTATCCGGATTCAGGGCTACAGCACGACGGTAAGCAGCTAATGCAGCAGGATAATTACGCTGTTGAGCATACAAGTATCCGATACCAGAATAAATGCTGCCGTTTTTGGGTTCTAAGCTCGAAGCTTCTTGATAAACTTTGATTGCGGCATTAAAGTCACCAGATTTTACGAGCCTGCTTCCTTCATCCAGGAGATTTTTAACCTCCTGAGTGCTTTTAGCCTGCGCTACTTTAACTTGAGCCTGAGCTTCAATTGGCATTGCAGCAACAATACTTGCGATCGAGAGAACACCGATGAGAGAATATGTTCGATTGTACACAGTTAAATACCCGAAAGTTTTCGCAACTTCATCACAACTTAAAATTATGCTTGTCCATTAAAACAAAAATATTCTATTTTGAAAACTCTTACGGCTTACTTTTTTTTAACTTTACGATTAATTTATCGTTAACTTAATATAAATTCGTTTATTTTAGGTAATTATTCGGTTATGAGATGTTTTTTTGCTATTGTGAACAATAAATGTCTGTCTTAAACGATCTAAGGCTTCCATAGCTAGTTACTTAACAAGAATATATTTTTACATATTCTTCCTTAGTTTTAAAGTATTGCAGTTAACAAAAAATCAGTATAAATACAATTGTCAAAGCGATTGACTATTATTTAGTAGAGCTACGTTAATATGCATCGTTGGAAATAAGCCTTTGATTTTTGAGAAAATTACTAATATACATCTTCTTGATGCTGCGCGACAGACTACTATTTATCTAAAAATATGAAAACGCAAAATGCGGGAGGAGGATTTATTTTATTGCAAAATCATTAACAATCGATCTTAGAAATTAGAAAAGTCTTTTTGAGGTAAACCCATGATTATAACTACTACCGATGTGATTCAGGGAGCCATTGTTGAGTCATATTTGGGCGTTGTGACGGCAGAAGTTGTTTATGGCAGCAATTTTATCAGAGATTTTTTCGCTGGTTTGAGAGATATTATCGGTGGGCGCACGGCTAGTTACGAACGCTTATTTGAAGAAGGGCAGCAAAAAGCACTGGCGGAATTAGAAAAACGGGCACAGCGTTTGGGAGCAAATGCTGTTATCGGCATTGAAATTGATACCGGCACCATTAATGTTGACCAATCTGGTGTTTTGTTACTAATTACTGCTGTTGGTACTGCTGTAAGAACTCGTGAATAACATCAATACAAGCTGCATTACTATGAATAATTATTTCCAAAAAGCTTAATCAATTCCCAGCATCCTGGAGACGCAATTTTTATTAACTATCTTGACTTAATTATCATGTCTCCAGTATGTTGTTATCTACTACATTTAAAGCATTTGCTAAACAGCTAATAACCTTTTTAAAATGGTAATTTGTCGCAAGCACTTTCGCTTAAAGCGTTTTATAGATAGAGATTAAGCAATATGGTCAAGTAAACATTCCTATTTTTTTCATCGTATCTTTATCAAAAAAATATTTTAACTATATCAAATTAAACTTTTAATAAAAGTTAACTTTAATTAGTAAAGAAAATTAATAAAATATCGCTGGGGATAGAGTTACTAACTATTCCGTTGGATAGATATGAAATATTCAAATTTGTCATTTAATTAGTAATTATCAGCAGTAGTATTGCTAAAAAAAGTTTTTAGTGAAAAAAGTAAGGAGAAATTAAATAATGTCATATGTAAATAGAGTTGGTGACGAAGTAATTACGGAACCTGCTGTAGCAAGTAGAGTAGTAGATTACCACGATCGCGTGCGTTGGGGTCCGATTATTTCCGGTTTGCTGGTTGGTTTGTCTACTCAGCTAATTTTGAGCGCTTTATTTGGTGCGATCGGAGCTACCTTTGTTTCCGACTCTGGCGCACCTAACGCGATTGCACCCAACATTGCAGGTAATGTAGGTATTTGGTCAACAATTGCTTTACTACTTTCCTTGTTTGTTGCGGGTTGGATTACAACACGTGCGTGCGGTCCGATGAATCGCAGTACGGCTTTGTTAAACGGTGCAATTCTTTGGGCTACAACTTTGGCTGTTAGTTCTTGGTTGCTCGCAAGTGGTGTATCTGGAGCTTTCGGCGTTGCAGCTTACAATGCTGGAGAAGTACTCAATCAGGTACAAATACAAGGTGCTAATATTCCTGCCAATGTACCTAACATTACCGCACAGCAAGCTGCTGATATTGCCGCTGCAACTTCCAAAGGTTTATGGTGGTTTGTATTCGGTTCTTTGCTCGGTTTAATCGCATCAATGATTGGAGCAGCAGTCGGCGCACGTACTCCCCGCGTTCGTCATAATAACGCTTAAAAATCTGTATATAAAACTTGTTTTTTAATAAATAGAAAAGCACTCGGTACCGGGTGCTTTTTTGTTTGTACAAAGATACGGATATAGAAATATTACAAGGTGAATTTTAGATAAAATGTGTTTCAACGAACTAGAAATTACTATGGTGCAATTTCTGAGAAACACCATTTATAAAAGACATCTTCGGAAAGAAAAAAAGAACTGTATACAAACCTCTCCCCCACAGGGAGAGAGGCTTATTACCCCACTTCCCGATGCTCGGAAGGGGGGCAGGGGGGTTAGGTCTTTGTGTAAATTTAAAACTATATAATGGTTTTCCGGAGATGTCTAAAGTATCTTTACTTAGTCATTACTTATTCATTAAAATAATTTTAACTTAAACTTACGTTTTTTTATGTAAGTAAGCATCTTAAATTTATACTTTTTCTACGAATAAAGGATATCGTTGAATAAATAAATAAAATATTTGATATTCGTCGATCGAGAATTTTATGTCATATCCGCAAGTTACAGTTATAGTAGTGCCTCACCAACTGTTCAGCTATACTCAAGAATCACTTGAAAGTATTTATCAGCACACAAATATTCCTTTTAAACTAATTTATGTAGACGGAAATTCACCTAGAAGAATTAAGCAATATTTAGAAATGGAATCCAAAGAAAAGGGATTTCGCTTAATATCTACAGAAAAATATGTATCTCCCAATCAAGCACGTAACATTGCTTTAAAGCACATAGATACTGAATATGTTGTTTTTATCAACAATGATGTTTTAGTAACTCCGAATTGGTTAAACAATCTCATGCAGTGCGCTCAAGAAACCAATGCTTCGGTAGTTAGTCCAGTTTGTTTGCAAGAATCGGAACAGCACATTCACTTTGCTGGAGGTAGCTTAGAGTTTGAATACAAAGATGGTAGTTTAGATTTATTTGAAAACCGCTTATTTCTCAAAAATGATTACGATCGCGTTAAACATTTGCTAACGCGGGAGCCAACACAAATAATAGATTTCAATTGTGTTTTAGCGCGTACATCTATTCTCCAGCAGATAGGTAATTTGGATGAAAATTTAGCTTTTATCGAAGAAATTGACTTTTCTTTATCAGTATTTGCAGTCGGGGGAAGCATTTACTTAGAACCCAAAAGTATTGTTAATTATATTGGGGTAAAAGAATTAAGCCTATCAGATATTCCCTACTATTACTTGCGTTGGAATTACGTTTGGAAACGTAAAAGCATAAAACATTTTCAAGAAAAATGGGGTTTAGCCAAAGATGCCAAATTTATCAATAACATCTTTGAACCGGCAAATAACCCTATAGCTTTGACATTGAAACCTTTAAAACAATTAATTAAGCCTTGATACAAGAACTCTCTCGTTAATAGTGCGATAAATCACCACTTCAAAAATGCGGCTTCGACTCCTTTTTCTCGTCTAATTTTTCCATCTTTCTCAAACCAATCAATAATTTGCTTTGTGGTTAATTCTTCTACAGCAACATTATTTTCTTTCGCTATCTGCTGTAATACCCTTAATGAAGAAATTGTCAATCGTGCTAAAAATTTCTCTGGAGAAGAAAGTAAAGCACCATCAACTTTCCCTGATTCTTCTAAAGTTAAAAACTGTGTAGTTGGTTGTGGTTCCATAATTTAGATTAATAATGGGGATTGGGCTACCTCCCACCTCCGGTGAATGGGGATTGGGCATTGAAAGATAAGTAGAAAATTTAAATTCTTAACTACTAACTCTTAACTGGTAACTGGTAACTGGTAACTGGTAACTGGTAACTGTTCACTGTTCACTGTTCACTGATAACTGATTCTTCGCTTTTACTAAATAACCACAGCGGTGTTCCCCATCGATAATCCAATGGGTACGCTCTACGGTACAGTCGGGTAAAACGGCAATAAACATTTCCAATTCATGCCCGCAAACGCTGGGGAATGACTCGACAACATTGGAAATTGCACAATTATGCTCTAAAAAAATAAATTTCTCTTCTGCTTGTGAATCTTGCGTTTCTACAGGATGGTATTCAGCCATAAAACCTTCAGATTTTCTCAGCTCCACCAAAGCCGCTACTCTTCGATCGAGGGAACCTTTACCCAAAATTCGCCGGTATTCTTCGGCTTTACGCTCCCATTGTTTTTGTAAAATCGAACTTACTTGGTCTGGTCCTACTGTTTCTGCTAAAGTGTCTAGTAAGGAAACGGCAAATTTTCCGTAACTGTCCCCAACTTCTCGGCGCAGGCGCTCTTTGCCTTTATCACTCAATTGATAAACGTGTTGAGGTCTTCCCATCCCCATTTGTTCGGAGGTATAAATTATTAACTCTTCACCCTCCAAATCTTTTAAATGGCGACGAATCGCTTGAGGACTTACATTCAAAGCTGTAGAAAGCTGCAAAGCTGTAGCCTTATACTCTTTGAGCAGATAATTCAAGATATCTTGTTTGGTTGAGGACTGCTGGCTAGTTTCCATCGTCGTCCTAAGAATATTAAAGAAAATTTCACTTTGACAACATCAATGTTGTTAATCTAGCGTAAAATGAAGATAGATTAAAACAACTTTGTTGTTGCTTTAGTCTACATAATTATTGTAACAGTCGCGTTTACAGTCACGCAATATGGGAATGTCGGTTTAACAGCCCGTCTCCCATCCTTAAAGAGAGTACTAAGAAGAGAACGCAAGAGAATATAAGCAATGAGTGCCAACGTAAAAACTTTAGTCAACCAGCCTTACAAATATGGCTTCATTACGGACATTGAGACAGATAGTATACCTCGCGGTTTAAGTGAAGATGTAGTTCGCATCATCAGTGCGAAGAAAAATGAACCGGAATTTATGCTGGAGTTTCGTCTCAAAGCTTACCGTCAGTGGTTGAAGATGACGGAACCCGATTGGGCTAGTGTGGGTTATCCCGCGATCGACTACCAAAATATTATTTATTATTCAGCACCTAAGCAAAGCGCGAAGAAAAAAAGTTTAGATGAAGTAGATCCAACTTTATTGGAAACCTTTGAAAAGTTGGGTATTCCTTTATCGGAACAGAAGCGTTTGGCGAATGTTGCTGTTGATGCGATTTTCGATAGCGTATCTGTAGCAACTACTTTTAAAGAAAAGCTAGCGGAAGACGGTGTTATTTTCTGTTCGATTTCTGAAGCTTTGCAGGAACATCCGGAATTAATCCAGAAATATCTCGGAAGCGTGGTTCCCATTGCCGATAACTACTTCGCGGCTTTGAATGCTGCCGTTTTCAGCGATGGTTCTTTTGTGTTTATTCCTAAAGGCGTAAAATGTCCGATGGAATTGTCTACTTATTTCCGGATCAATAATGGGGATACCGGACAGTTTGAGCGGACTTTAATTGTTGCCGAAGAAGATAGTTACGTTTCCTATCTTGAAGGCTGTACCGCGCCAATGTACGACAGCAACCAGCTTCACGCGGCAGTGGTGGAACTTGTAACGTTGGATAATGCCGAAATTAAATACTCTACCGTCCAAAACTGGTACGCCGGAGATGCAAATGGTAAAGGCGGAATTTACAATTTTGTAACTAAACGCGGTTTATGTAAAGGTAAAAATTCTAAAATTTCTTGGACACAGGTAGAAACTGGTTCCGCGATTACCTGGAAGTATCCTAGCTGCGTATTAGTCGGGGATAATTCCGTCGGTGAATTTTATTCCGTAGCGCTGACTAACAATATGCAGCAAGCCGATACCGGAAGCAAAATGGTTCACGTTGGTAAAAATACTCGTTCTACAATTATTTCTAAAGGAATTTCTGCGGGTAAATCTAGTAACAGCTATCGGGGTTTGGTGAAAGTCAATCCCAAGGCTGACGGAGCGAGAAATTATTCTCAATGCGACTCAATGTTGATTGGAGATAACGCCCACGCCAACACTTTCCCTTATATTCAAGTACAGAACAATACTGGAAAAATAGAACATGAAGCTTCTACTTCCAAGATTGGGGAAGATCAACTATTTTACTTTTCTCAGCGCGGCATTTCCACAGAAGACGCGATCGCAATGATGATTAGCGGCTTTTGTAAGGATGTATTTAATCAGCTACCAATGGAGTTTGCCGTGGAAGCTGATAAATTGTTGAGTTTGAAGTTGGAAGGAAGTGTCGGTTAGGAGGGAGATGGGGAGATGGGGAGATGGGGAGATGGGGACAAATAACTCATAACTCATAACTCATAACTCCTAACTCCTAACTCCTAACTCCTAACTCTTTTAAATCCAAAATCTAAAATCTAAAATCTAAAATCGGGCATATGATTAACGAAAATAGCAAAGTTGTGCTGTCAGTCAAAGATTTGACGGCTAATATTGATGGAAACCAGATTCTTAAAGGTATAAATCTGGAGGTGCGTGCTGGTGAAATTCATGCGATTATGGGACCAAATGGTTCTGGTAAAAGTACGTTTTCTAAGGTTTTAGCGGGACATCCTAGTTATGAAGTAACTGGTGGTGAAGTGGTTTTTCGCGAACAAAATCTGCTGGAAATGGAACCGGAAGAAAGAGCTAGAAATGGTGTATTTTTGGCGTTTCAGTATCCTTTGGAAATACCTGGTGTTAGCAATTTAGATTTTTTACGAGTCGCTTACAATTCTCGACGCAAAGCGCAGGGTTTAGAAGAAATTGACACTTTTGATTTCGATGATGTGGTGGAGGAAAAGCTGGAAGTTGTAAAAATGGACTCCGCTTTTCTCAATCGCAGTTTAAATGAAGGGTTTTCCGGTGGCGAGAAAAAGCGCAATGAAATTTTGCAGATGGCGCTTCTGGAACCAGATTTGGCAATTTTGGATGAAACCGATTCTGGTTTGGATATCGACGCTTTGAAAATCGTGGCAAATGGGGTAAATGAGTTAACCAGCCCGGAAAACGCCACAATCATGATTACCCATTATCAACGATTGCTTAACTATATTGTGCCGGATTACGTTCACGTGATGGCAAAAGGACAAATTATTAAATCTGGCGGTAAAGAGTTAGCGTTAGAGTTGGAAGCTCGCGGTTACGACTGGATTTTAGAAGAAGCTGGCGTTGAGGTGGGTGTGTAATGAATACAGAAGTAACTCCAGAAACGAGTTTATCAGATGCGCTGTTAAATAAAGATGCTTATTTAAGTGGATTGGTAGATAAAGTTAGCGTCGTTGAAAGTAAAGGATGGCTGCAACAATTAAAAGATGAAGCTGCGAATTGGGTGCGTCATTCGACATTGCCAACTAAGAAAGATGAAGAATGGCGGTTTACCGATTTATCGGAATTACGTCAACTTGATTTTAATCTAAAGACGAAAACTGTATCTCCAGATTCCCCTTGTTTTACAGCAATTAGCGAGACTCGCTTGGTATTTGTCAACGGCGTATTTGCATCAGAATTATCCGCGATCGCTAATTTACCAGATGGAGTTGTAGTTAGCAGTTTATCTGGTTTACCTAATTTAGACGGCGAACTCGTTAAGGAATATTTAGCACAGGCTGAAGGAGCTAGAGAAGTATTTACGGCTCTAAATACAGCCGGAATCTCTGATGTGGCGGTGATTTGGCTGTCTCGTAACGTGGTAGTAGAAACACCGATACATTTAGTATTTATTACTGCTGGGGATAAAACAATTTCTCAACCGCGTTGTTTGGTAGTAGCCAAAAGTGGTTCTGAAGTGACGTTTGTAGAAGAATTTATTAATGGAAACGTAGGGAAAGATAAAGAAATTTATTTAAATAACGCCGTTACAGAAATCTGGGTTGATGAGAACGCAAGCGTTAATCATACTAGAGTTGAACGCGATAGTATAGAGGCTTTTCATATTGGGAAAACAGCAGTTACCCAAGCGCGTAACAGTCGCTACACCTGTAACGCGATCGCTTTTGGCGGAAAACTGTCGCGACACAATTTAGAAATTTTACAAACTGGCGAGCAAACCGAAACAACGCTTAATGGTTTGACAATGGTTTCCGGCAATCAATTAGCAGATACTCACAGCGCCCTTGCTCTCAATCATCCTCACAGTAGCAGCAAGCAATTACAGAAAAATATCGTAGCGGATAAAGCGCATGGGGTATTCAACGGTAAAATCTTTGTTCCCAAACCCGCGCAGTTAACAGACGCATCGCAGTTAAATCGTAACTTGATGCTATCTCCCCAAGCGAGAATAGATACCAAACCGCAATTAGAAATTACTGCCGATAACGTCAAATGCGCTCACGGTGCTACGGTAAGTCAGTTAGAAGATGATGAAATTTTCTACTTACAAAGTCGGGGAATCGATGAAAATAACGCCCGTCACTTATTAATTAACGCCTTCGCAGCGGAAATAATTAATAAAATACCCATTCCTTCCCTGCGTCAAAATTTAACTCAAACAGTCAAGCAATTTTAGATTTTAGATTTTGGATTTTAGATTGAGTAAGCAAAAACCATAGTAAACAGCTTGATTATGCTCGTTAAATTATTTACTTTTTGTGTCTCTCTATCCTCTGCGCCTCTGTGGTTTAATTAAATCATTAATTTTTGAGCATGATAAAAGTAATATTTATTTTGCAACTAAAATTCAATCTTTAATCCAAAACTATTAATCTAAATCCAAAATCCAAAATCCAAAATCCAAAATAGTATGACTTTCACCCAGGAAAAAACCCTTGCCGATAAAGTTCGCCAAGACTTCCCGATATTACACCAAGAAGTTAACGGTAAACCTTTAGTTTATTTAGACAACGCTGCAACATCTCAAAAACCTGTATTCGTACTCGATAGTATTCGTAACTATTACGAAGGATACAATGCTAACGTACATCGCGGCGCACATCACCTGAGCGCAAAAGCTACCGACGCATACGAAGCAGCAAGAGATAAAATTGCTAAATTTCTTAATGCTAAATCTCGTGAAGAAATCGTTTTTACCCGTGGCGCTACTGAAGCAATAAACTTAGTTGCTTACAGTTGGGGAATGAACAATTTAAAACCGGGAGATGAAATAATTCTTTCGGTGATGGAACACCACAGCAACATTATACCGTGGCAATTAGTCGCTCAAAAGACTGGTGCGGTATTGAAATATGTTGAATTGACACTGGAAGAAACTTTTGATTTAGAACAATTTAAAAAGCTGCTTTCCGATAAAACTAAGTTAGTGTCAATAGTTCATGTTTCTAATACTTTGGGCTGTATAAATCCGGTATCAGAAATTTGTAAATTAGCTCATGCAAAAAAAGCTAAAGTATTAATTGATGCCTGCCAAAGCGTACCTCATATGTCAGTTGACGTGCAGCAAATTGGCTGCGATTGGTTGGTAGCTTCCGGGCATAAAATGTGCGCTCCTACGGGCATTGGTTTCTTGTATGGAAAGTTAGAAACCCTTTCCGCAATGCCGCCATTTATGGGTGGTGGAGAAATGATTGCTGACGTATATTTAGACCATTCCACCTACGCAGAATTACCCCACAAATTTGAAGCAGGTACCCCCGCAATTGGGGAAGCGATTGCTTTGGGTGCGGCAGTGGATTATCTTAACAATATTGGCATGGACAAAATCTATGCTTACGAATCAGAATTGACTGGTTATTTATTTGAGCAATTAGGTAAAATACCAGAACTAAGAATTTACGGTCCCAAACCCGATGCAAAAGGTTATGGAAGGGCTGCATTAGCTTCATTTACCACTGGAGAAGTTCATCCCAACGACTTATCCACTTTATTAGATAATGAAGGTGTAGCAATTCGTTCCGGACATCATTGCACGCAACCATTACATCGTATTTTAGATGCTCCCGGTACTGCAAGAGTAAGTTTATCCTTTTATAATACCCGTGAAGAAATCGATATTTTTATCAAAGCTTTGCAAGAGACTTTGGATTTCTTTAGCAGTATGATGGGTTAAATTGATGGTAGAGAACTTCTGCTCTTAACAATTACTTGCAAAAAATTTTTATATTAGATAGGACTTATCTAAAAATGTATGCGATCGCATTTTAGGTAAGTTCTTTTGATGTTTAACCACATGAGTTTTGACGGGGTTTGCGTAGTGCGTTGCCCTGCATAATTTAAAATATATTGCAGGAGCAATTAGCGTGTCATACAGCGACTTTACTTTATCTAAAGTCAGAAAAGCCTTTAATCTGACGATTTCTGACACGATCGATATCTTTGCTTCGATACCTGAAATAGAAACACCAACATTACTTTCACAAACTTTAGAAGAAAATCTTCCATTAGCACTAGCCAGCAATACAGAAAAATCTCGTTCCGAAATGATTCTTTCGCCGATTTTAATTGCAGTGAGAAAATACTTAAAAAATCAAGTAAGTTTATTTTCAGGTATTGATTTTACAGTGGATTCCAGTCAAGGTTTAAATGGAAATTGCGACTTTATTCTTAGTCTTTCTCCAGAATTATTAATTTTAAATGCTCCTGTAATTACTATTGTAGAAGCGAAAAAGGAAAATATTAATGCAGGTTTAGGTAAATGTGTTGCAGAAATGCTTGCCGCTAAAATCTTTAACGAGGAAGAGGGAAATAACATTCCAATTATTTATGGAACCGTTACTACTGGAACTAATTGGAAGTTTTAAAACTTAATGAAAATATTGTAGAGATTGACCTTAACGAATATTATATTAATAATATAAATAAAATATTCTGAATCTTGTGTCATATTCTTTCTGAAAAATAACCTATTGAAATAAAAAAAAATGATTGTAACTTATGCTCCCGCAGAACAGCGAACAGTACTGCACAACATTAGTTGGGAAACATTTGAAACTTTACTCAGAGAAACTGGTGAAGATAGAGGTTCTCGATTTGCTTATGACGGTACTACTTTAGAAATTATGACTCCGCTTTTTGAACACGAAAATCCGAAGATAAATTTTGACCGTTTTATATTTATTCTGGCTGAAGAACTGAATATAGAAATTAAAAGCGCTGGTTCCACAACTTTAAAAAGAAAAATTGTTAGAAAAGGAATAGAACCAGATAACTGTTACTATATTCAAAATGAATTAGCCGTTAGGGGAAGAGAAACACTCGATTTAACAAATTCACCAGCACCCGATTTAGCAATTGAAATTGATATTACCAGCAGTTCGGTTGATAAGTTAGATATTTATGCTGCTTTAGGTGTCAATGAATTGTGGAGATATGACGGTAAAAATTTGAAACTTTATCAGTTGCTTGAAGACGAATATGTTGAATGTGAATTTAGTATTGCTTTTCCTTTAGTATCGGTGAAAGATATTAGTAGATTTATCGAACAAAGTAAAACTATGGGAGAAATAGCTTTGTTAAAGTCATTTCGGAGTTGGGTAAAACAGATAGGATAATGACTTTCTTCCCGGCACAAGATTACTGATAAAAAAACCGCCGAGACGCAGAGAGCGCAGAGCAAAGAAATAAAGAGAGATGCAAAACGTTAGTTAATAATTTATTTCCCCCCATCTCCCCAAAGGTTACTGAGCAGTTCGACGTAGCTCACTGTAAGACTTGTCGAAGTACTCCCCATCTCCCCATCTCCCCATCTCTCCATCCCCCCATCCCCTCATCCCCATCGAAAAATTAAATCATCCTATGCATTTCTTAGGAAAGATGTTCGTTGTGGCGTTTTATTGCGATAATTCCCACAGGAAGCTTGTTAATTGAGATGGATAGATGACACTTAAGCGGATAATTTTATTTGTACTGACGATAGTAGCAATTTTATTTTCTGGTTCCTCTTTAATCGGGAGTTTGAAGGAACCTCAAATCCAAAGTCAGTTGGAATTGTACCAAACTAATATTGTATTGCTCGCCACTGAATGGCAACCCTCTCAAGGAGATGACGAAAATTTACAAAGCGCAAAGAAAGCAATACTCGGCGCAAAACCCCTTGATGGCGCACTTGAGCAATATCAAGAAGCACGTACATCATCTGTTACTAATTTAGAAAAAGCTCAAACTCAATTAGCGCAATTACGTGACACACCAAAACCTGAATCATCCGCTACTCCTGTAACTAATTTAAGTAAATCAGTACAACAAAAACAATTACAGCAAACTTCCAATCAACTGCAAAAATCACTTGCTGAGTTAGATTTACAGATTGGAATTCTCCAAGCACGTCAAGGTAACACCGATAGCGCGATCGCAACTTGGCAGCAATTACAAAAAAATCAAAGCATCAATCCCCAGTTTGGCGAAACAAGTCGGGTATTAATTGCCTTATGGGATAAATCTCCCCGCGTTTTAGAAGATGCTCCATTATTAATTAACGATAATCTTAAAGGTTGGTTTCGCTATAGTGCTTTAGAAAAAACATACCAACTTCAGCAGGATGCAAAATCTTTAAATAATCTTAAGGTTATAGAGCGACAAGCAGCAGAAAAAGCTTTAATAAAATTAACTGCGATCGCTACCCTTCCTGCATTAGGAGGCTTCATCGGATTAGGATTGCTTCTTTTTCTGTTTGGGCAGTGGGTAATCAAAAGAAAAGCAGCGTTAATAGCTCGAAATGCTGAAGTAGGTTGGACAACTCCTTGGGATGCACAAATAATTTTACAGGTTTTTGTTGTCGGCTTTTTCTTGATGGGACAATTACTCGTACCATTAGCTTTACAACTTCTTCCTATACCTCGTCCAGCCCCTAATCTGCGAATCCAAGCACTATACGTTTTAATTAGCTACATACTCGTAGCGTCAGGTTCGCTATTGGTATTGTACTTTTCTATCAAACAATTTTTCCCCCTACCCGAAAATTGGTTTCGCTTTCGCTTGCGCGATGGCTGGTTGCTATGGGGAATCGGCGGCTATTGTGCGGCGATACCTATAGTCATACTAGTTTCCATAGTTAATCAACAACTGTGGCAAGGTCAAGGTGGTAGTAATCCCTTACTACAAATAGTTTTAGAAAGTCGAGATAACCTGGCATTATTGATATTTTTCTCTACAGCCGCCATTGCTGCACCATTATTTGAAGAATTTTTGTTTCGCGGATTCTTGCTTCCTTCCCTAACTCGCTACTTACCAGTCTGGGGATCGATACTTATTTCTAGTTTATTGTTTGCCGTCGCTCACCTGAGCTTCTCCGAAATTTTACCGCTTACAGCATTGGGGATCGTGCTTGGCGTGGTTTATTCGCGATCGCGAAATCTTCTTGCTCCCATGCTCCTCCACAGTCTTTGGAATAGCGGTACTTTACTGAGCCTATTCATCTTAGGTAGTAGTACCAATTGACACCTAGAGATACCGTTGTCAGAATAAAAAATATCTGCATTAATTATGTGTAACAATTTTTCAATTAGTTATCACTATAGTGGGTGTAGACAAATCTACGGTTGAAAGCATAAATGCTCAACACAATGTTAATCTTAAAAATTATGTTAGATATATAACTGGCTATTTAAGTAAACGTATAGTTTTTATTAACTACTTTCAGCCTTTGTGGAGATGCTCGCTATTTTCAATTGTTTTAAAATTGAAAATGAATTAGGGTATATTCTACGATCGATAGTATTTCAGAGTCAGAAAGCATAATAAATTGAGTTGCGCTCCCGATTGCTTATAAAAGCAGGATAAGAGCGTAACTAAATGGTTGTAGCGCACTGAAAAAGTCCGGAATTTCTGAAGAAGGACTTGTATAACTGAATATGGCATCGCTGATAAATGGCAGTTATTGCAAATAATTGTCTTTTAGTGGGTATCTGTCATGAGGCAGAATACAGCGATACAAAAATTGCAGAAAAAAATATATACAGAAGAATAGAAGTAGCAATACGAATCTAGGCAAAGCTAGAACATAGTTCGGGCTTGCTTGCTGTAAAGGATTCTTGAATTCTAGACAGTAATTTTACCAGTTAGCAGTAATACATTACTGAATATTCTGCTAACAAAAAATAAGGCATCAATTTTATATTTTTATTCTTACGGAGCAGCAATATGGCAAAACTCACCCCCTCTCACGCTACTAAGCAATTACTAGCTGGTTACTGCGGGATCATTTTCGGAGGATTAGGTATTCATAAGTTTGTTTTGGGGTACGCTCCAGAAGGCTTAATTACCATAATTATTTCTGTAATAGGCGGTTATTTCACCTACGGTTTATCTTTTTTAATCATGCAGCTTGTAGGTTTGATTGAAGGAATGATTTACTTAAATAAATCCCATGAAGATTTCGTTGGTACCTATTTCATGAATAAGCAAGGCTGGTTCTAGAAAAATCTAAAAGTTCTTATAAGGCTTTTATTTTTTTTAAATATTTTGGGTGCGTATTTGTCGTAATTGCAATATTAACTTTAGTTATATTTTTCTTTGAATTGCAAGCTAACTTATACATTTAGTCCTAGCTGTTGAATGGCTATGAACTATATATAGATCGAAGCATAGGGCTAGGATTTTTATCCATCCAACAAGTTTATATGACAAATTAATAATTTGTGCAAATAGATATTTTCGATATCCAAATTCTCTAGTTAGAATTTAGGATTTTCAAGATTATCTATTCAATACATATTCATAGAACAACAAAATAATTTCTATCCTGTGTGGGCTGATGTTCAAACGTAAAATCACATTAATAATGCTTACCTGCTTGGGCATGGGTTATTTCTTGGCAATGTCTAGTTTGTCAATAAATCCCTTTTTAAAAAGCCAAGCTGCTTTAATTCCATTCCAATTGGGTGCTGTTATCTATTTCACTTATCTGCGTTGGCATCGCGATAAGGAATTTAGTTGAGTAATAATCTAAATATCCGGTTTTCACAAGCTTTTACAAAAGTTAATACTTGAGACACTCGGTCATAAGTCCGGATTTCGCTTACCCTCGAAGTAGGGGCAAGCATAATGTTATGTCCCAAAAGACGGCATTTTTATTTTTATAGCGAATCCGAACATTTTATATGCAACTGGCACCGAAAGAAAGCAAAGCCGACAGTACACCGGCAACCAAAAACAAAATTACCTTTGATGTCGAGGGTATGCAATGTGCTGGCTGCGTAAGTACGGTAGAAAAGCAATTAACTCAATTTCCAGGAGTCTACAATGCCTGTGTGAATTTAGCTACTGGGGTAGCAGTGGTAGACTCGGAAGAACTGACGATCGCTGATGCATTAGCCGAAAAGTTGACAGCGGCAGGATTTCCGAGTAAGCCCCGCAAACCACCCGGAGAAACAGATAGCGCCCAAGCTTTAAAAGAAGCTGAAGAAAAAAAGCGCCAAGAAATGCAAGAAGCGAGAAGGCAGTTGATCGTTTCTGTATTGCTGCTGGTGTTTTCGGCGATCGGACATTTGAGCAATATTAGCGGCTCTCAAATTCCGGTGTTGCACAATATCTGGTTTCACTTTGGATTGGCAACAGTAGCAATATTAATACCAGGTCGCCCCATTTTGGTAGATGGCTGGTTGGGTTTGCGGCGAAATGCACCCAACATGAACACTTTAGTTGCTCTAGGAACCTTAAGTGCATATATTGCTAGCGTAGTCGCGTTAATATTTCCTGGGTTGGGTTGGGAATGTTTCTTCGACGAACCCGTGATGATATTAGGTTTTATCCTGTTAGGACGTACCTTAGAGAAACGAGCTAGAAATCGCGCTTCTGCTGCATTCCGAGAATTACTATCATTAAGACCTAGTATTGCCCGATTAATAGCTAAATCCGATCGCCATAACGCCGAGCAAACTAGGGAAATTCTAGAAATCCCTGCCGAACAAGTGCGTATTGGTGAATGGTTACAAGTACTTCCAGGAGACAAGATTCCCGTTGATGGTGAAGTAGTGGAAGGGAAAACAGCCCTTGATGAGTCGATGCTTACCGGAGAATCGGCACCAGTTCCCAAACAAGTAGGATCGTGTGTAAGTGCGGGAACTATTAACCAGTCGGGAACGATCGTTATGAGCGCAACTCGCACCGGAGACGACACAACCTTAGCGCAAATCGTCGGTTTAGTAGAAACAGCACAAATTCGTAAAGCACCAGTTCAGAGATTAGCCGATACTGTCGCCGGTTACTTTACCTACGGCGTATTAACTACCGCTTTACTAACATTTGTATTTTGGTACTTTATCGGCACTCATATTTGGCACGATATCGCTGCCTCAGCAGTCCTTAAAGAGGCACATTCGCAAACCTCAATCCATTACTCCCCAATATTAATTAGTTTAAAATTAGCGATCGCTGTAATGGTGGTTGCTTGTCCCTGTGCTTTGGGACTTGCTACACCCACAGCAATTATAGTTGGAACTGGTATCGGCGCGGAACGAGGTTTGTTAATTAAAGGCGGCGATGTTTTAGAAAAGGTACACAAATTACATACAATAGTATTTGATAAAACTGGTACCTTAACTACTGGTAATCCCACCGTCACAGATTGCATTCCCATATCAGATAAAAGTACGGCGAATTCCTTGATTGAGCTAGCTTCATCTGTAGAAAGCGGTAGCCAACATCCCTTAGCTAAAGCAATTCTCAAATCAGCAAGAGAACAAAAATTATCTATACCCGCAGCGACCGATTTTCATACCGAAGCGGGATTTGGCGTATCTGCCATAGTAAAAGATACCACAGTTTTGTTAGGTAGCTGTGAATGGCTAAAATTGAACGGTATTGACATCAATCAAACCATTCAAAAACAAATTCAAACCTTAGCAAAAGCTGGAAAAACAGTAGTTGGTGTCGCGACTGGGGATGAAATAGCTGGATTAATTGCCGTTCAAGATACTCTCAGAGAAGATGCCTTTTCAACAGTAGAACAACTTCGTTCAAAAGGATTGCGAGTTATGTTACTCAGCGGCGATACCGAAGAAGCCGCTTTGGCTACAGCCGAACAATTAGGATTAGATACGAATGATGTCTACTCTGGTATCCCTCCCGCGAAAAAAGCAGCAGTCATCCAATCGCTACAAAATTCTCATCCCCAATCTCTTGTAGCAATGGTAGGTGATGGGATCAACGATGCACCAGCTTTATCGAGCGCCGATGTCGGTATTTCTCTGCATTCGGGAACCGATGTAGCAATGGAAGCCGCTGAAATTGTCCTGATGCGAGATAAATTAACAGACGTTGTAGAAGCTTTAACTCTGAGTCGCGCTACCTTCAACAAAATCCGTCAAAATTTATTCTGGGCATTCGCATATAATGTAGTAGGAATTCCTTTGGCTGCTGGTGTATTATTACCGAGCCTCGGTTTCATTCTGAATCCCGGAGGCGCTGCTGCTTTAATGGCTTTTAGTTCCGTTAGCGTAGTAACTAATTCCCTTCTGTTAAGAAGGTTTGCTAGTAATTCCTAAAATCCTCCTTTAGAGGTATTATTCTTTAGCAAAAATATTCGTTTTGCTCATCTCAGGTTAAACTAGGTCGGTAGTATGGTGTTACGTTTCTCACATATTTTTGAAACGTAACTTCAAGCTGCGTCAATCTAAAGAGAGTAAAACATTCGCGTTCTACTCTTGCAATAATAGTCAATGTTGAAGATAGATTGCAGCTTTTGACCACTGAGTTTAGGTTTGATAATGGCAATAAACGATACCAAACCAATGACGATCGCTTACAGTTCAACCGATTGTAGCAACGATAAGTCTATGGCAGTACAATCGAATGAAAATGAAGCTCATATTTTGATTATAGAAGACGACCAGGGACGTAAAGAATTTACTTTAGACAAATCCCTTTATTCTATCGGTAGAGATCGCGACTGCGATATTCATTTAGTGTCGCAGTTTGTCTCCCGTCGTCATGCGACATTAGTACAATTACCAAGAAGTGGTAAAAATGACAAGCGATTCTATTACCGCATTGTAGATGGCGATGTTAAAGGCAAACCTAGTTCTAATGGTTTGATGATTAACGGACGCAGTAAAATACCAGCTCACGACCTAAAAAATGAAGATGAGGTCGTATTCGGTCCGCAGGTACGTGCGATTTATTATCTACTTCAAAGGGATTCAACTCAAACTGGGCAAACGGATGCTAGTGAATATGACATCACGTTAATAAATCCCAGTATGACTGAAGATGATACTGAGGATTGAAAATTATTCCCCGACTCAATGCCAGTATTTTTAGGACATTGCTGCGATAAGATTGCAATCGTAGCAACTGTCTTAAATTTTGAATTATAGAAGGCTGACACCGCAATTTTAAAAAGTCATTTTGCACCTCTTGGATTTCGATTGTAATGACAATTTGTTGCGGTAAATTAGCTTTTTTCCCAACCGCAACAAACGCCTTAAGCATAATTTAGACGAACTATCCAGCAAGAGTTTCAGTTAAATGCCAGTGACGGCAATCTTCAATAACTTGCTTAATAAGTTCAAAAACTTGTCGGCAATGATTATCAAGTTGGAGTGGTAATTCCTCGTTTTTAAACACTAAATTCATCTTGGTTTCTGTTTCCGTAGCTGTACTTTTATCAATAAGTACCTCTATGGTGACAAATTTTGAGAAAGGAACGCTACCAGGAATTTCCCTAGCCAAAATATAATCAGATGTATAGTACTGTACATCTAAATTACATTGTTGTAGAAGTTCTAAAAGTAGCGGTTGCAAATGATCTATGGGAAGAGAAACAATATATGAAGTTGTATAGCGAGCCATAATAGCCCCACGCCTTATAACACTCCGTCCATCCTATAATACCTAACCCTCTTAAAGCCAAGTAATTAGATCATGATTAACGAATAAAACAGTGATTTCCCCGATCGCATTACCGATATTCTAGTCGGAGTAAGGGAAGTAGAATTTATAAGAACAAAATTTCTTATTTTTGTCATACGATGATTTTTGCTGAAATATTTAGCTTACAGGCTCTTAAAAACTGTAAAATAATGGTTTGGTGCAGGAAAAAATAATGAAAGTCGCAATTACTGGAGCAACGGGATTTGTTGGCAGTCGTTTGGTAGAACGCCTGCAAAAGCAAGGTATAAAAGTACTGGTGTTAACTCGTAATGCCGAACGCGCTCGTTCGTTTTTCCCGACAAGTGCTTATCCTAATGTCGAAATCGCTGGTTATACCCCGACAGCTTCGGGTTCTTGGCAAAATGAAATAGCTAATTGTGAAGGTGTAGTTAATCTTGCAGGCACACCTATTAGTGAAGGGCGTTGGACAACCGAACGCAAACAGGAAATTTTAAATAGCCGTAAGCTAACTACGCAAAAGATTGTTGAAGCGATCGCTCTTAGTACGACAAAACCAAAAGTATTAGTAAATGCCTCTGCCGTTGGTTACTACGGTACCAGCGAAACCACCACCTTTAATGAAAATAGCTCGAATGGTAGCGATTTTCTGGCTCAAGTTTGTCAAACTTGGGAAGCAGAAGCCCAGAAAGTTACAGATAGCGGCGTGCGATTAGTAATTTTGCGATTTGGTATTGTTTTGGGAATGGGTGGTGCGCTTGGTAAAATGATTACCCCATTCAAGCTATTTGCAGGTGGTCCAATTGGTAGTGGCGAGCAGTGGTTTTCGTGGATTCACGTAGACGATATTGTGAATTTAATTTTACAGGCTTTAACTACATCGTCAATGTCAGGTGTATATAATGCCACCGCCCCTCATCCCGTTCGCATGGCAGAATTATCTTCAACTATGGGCGAAGTGATGAATCGTCCCTCTTGGCTACCAGTCCCAGGTATTGCGATCGAAGCGATGTTAGGTGATGGCGCGGTAGTAGTGCTAGAAGGTCAGAAAGTTTTACCCCAACGTACTTTGTCAAGCGGTTTTACATACGAATATCCGAACTTAAAACCAGCTTTAGCAGAAATTCTCAAATAATTTATTCACGGACTTCTAACTTACGAGAAATCCAACTGATAATGCCGCTGAGGAGCGCACCAGCCATTAAGATACCAATTGCCGGAGTAAACAAAGGTTCCCATAACTTGTACCATAAATCCAAACCGAGAGGAATTTGGGCACTACGACCAATTACTGCGACAACGAACCAGCCAAAGCTGATTAAAACTAGAAAAACATCAGCGACTAAAACTGTATTAAGCAAATTTTTCAATTTATCTTTCATATTTTGAATGGGGGAGGAATCGGGAAAAATCTGTGGATTGTATACCACAGATAAAAGCAAATCTTTTAAATCGATTAATCGAATAGCCAGCTTTTAATTTTCGCCAAACTTTTCCAATCTGGTTTTCTGGTTAAACCATCTTCAATACTACTTTTGATTTCGTCGTGCCATTCCTCGTTAACCATCATCAACTGCGAAGCAACCTCAACGTGATCCCGTAAACCTTTTTGACCTGTTTCCAACATAGCTGTAGCCAGATTAACCCTTGCTTGGGGATCTTGAGGATTTAACTTTACAGCCTTTTGAGCAGCTTTTAAAGCCAGCTTTGGTTTACTATCGAGCATATAGAGCCACGATAAACAAGTCCACGCAGCACAGTTTTGAGGTGCGCGATCGCAAACTTCTTTAAAAATGGGAATCAACTCAACTGGGTCGGTTCCAGCTTTGTAACCTTCTAAACCTGTATCAAACAGGGTTTCAACTGTTTGAGTCATAGTAAAACTATCCTAACTCCCGATAAGCAAAAGTCCTTTGTTAATGACGTACCTACACGGTGATAAGTCAGTGTAGGCATCTGTGTAACTCTTCGGAGGTTGACATTGACTGAGCTTTTAAGCCCTACGTCTTAAGAACTTTGGGTTTACAAAAAATATTCTATTTCTTAATGTAGGCTGCATTTTATTTGAATTACACCTACATAGCGCATTTTACTATAAACATAGCCAAGACTTGCATCCCACACTTTCCTTCCCGATTTGGTGTGAGATGAAAGTTCTTATTATTAAATAACAACTCCTCCACTCGTTCCGATCGCCGAATCGAAGGAGTAGGGGAGAAGAAATTACATCAGTAATAAACGAGCCTGTTGGGAGTATTTACGAAAAAAACAAAAAACTTCTATTTATGTTAAACACCAAATGATTTACCACAACCACAAGTAGTGTTAGCGTTGGGATTGGTAAACTGAAAACCTCCACCAATCAAGGAATCGCTATAATCAAGCATCAAGCCATAGAGATATAATAAACTTTTACGGTCGCAAACAATCTTAAAGCCATCGTAATCAAAGGTTTCATCGTGGTCGCCAATTTTACTGGAGTCTTCAAAATCCATCATGTAAGACATTCCAGAACAACCACCTTGACGTACTCCTACCCGCAAGCAAAGGTCATTTCCTTGTTTCTCCTGCAATAACTTAACTTGTCGCAGTGCGGCTTCGCTTAGTAGAATTCCTCGTTGAGATTCAATTACTTGTGTCATTTTCAACTCCAATAAAATAATATGCTGAAGGGCATCACTCAAATCTGACTGTGAATCTAAGCAGGAACCCCAAAACAACAATAGCCCCATCTTGATTCACATCGCTATTTGTTTCCCTTATATTCATTTTAGCGATATTGATGAAGCTGTTTGCAGTTTAATTTTGATTTAAAGATGTTTTAAACAACGCTCAATTTATTAAATTCCACTCTTTCCCCAATTCATGACTTGGTACACATCCTTATTAGAGCATTCCTATGGGTTTTTATTCTAAAATTAAAAAACTCGGCATACTTATAAAAAAAAACCTCAAATCGAAGTTTGGTGTTTCGGGATACTCGCCGCTTTTTAATACAGGAAAAAAGTCGTCCTTTTCCTAAAAATAAAATTTGCACAGAATGCTAAAAGAAATAAATCTACTTTATGACAAGTTTTAGTCGCTCTACCATCCGTCGTTTGAAGAAATTACCCCAAATTCCTTCTGTATGGGAAGGCGATCGCCGTCCATTTGTATCATCACAAGCCACTGGGGAAGATTCATCAGAACAAAACGAATGCATTCTTTGGGTTGATGCTCAAGAAGGAATTGTGCGAGGAATGGACGTTGTAAATCCCCAAGCAGGTCCGGAAGCGGTTGTTCGTACTTTGATGCGAGCGATAGAAAGTCCCCACAGTCCAGCCTTGCCAGCGCGTCCTCAGAAAATTGTAGTTCAAGATCGGGAAATTCAGTTTTATTTACGGGGTGTACTGCAAGATATAGATATTGTTATCGATCGCGTACCCGAATTACCGTTAATTAATGAACTGTTTCGTGGTTTTTCAGAGGTTATTGAGAATCAAATTCCGGATTTACCTCCAGAATATGCAAAGTTATTACAAGATAAAGCTTTTGCTATTTGGAAATTAGCGCCTTGGGAATTTTTAGAAGAACAGCAGATTTTATCGATAGAAATTAATAAGTGGGACATTGGGACTCTATATGCTTCAGTAATGGGAATGCTAGGTATGGAGTATGGAGTTTTACTTTATCGTTCGGAAGAATCTCTGAAATATTTTCGTGCCACTGTTTTAAAAGAAGACTCTTCACAAGAATATTTAGAAGAAGCTTTTCTCAAACAAGATTGTTTATTTCTCACCTTTGAACGCGCTTCGGTTACTGATGAAGAAGATATGTTTACCGATTTAGCAGATTTCCCCTTATCGGAAATCAATCCAACTTTTGGTAATATTCATCCTTTAGAAGGAGTGCGGTCTATTTTATACGAAGAAGAAGCTAAAGTTGCATTAGTTGCTTATTCCGCTTTATATCGCTTTATTCGCGACCAACGTGGCAATTTAAGTAATGGCTTGTTTCCCTCATGTAGCCATCGTTATCGTATATCTTTACCGTCCTCCTCAGAATCAACAACTAAATCATTATCAGTTACCGTCGCCACTCAAACGGAATTAGCTTCGGAATTAGAACAAATGTCAAGTTTCTCCGAAGAAGATGATGAGGAAATAATGCTGAGTTCACCAGCTTTAAAATCGTTAAGAGATGATTTAATACCCGACGACTCTTTCCTTAGCTTAGGCGTTCTTTCGTGGGATATGTTGGAATACTTAGAAGATACTTCTAAATATCACAAAGTTGGTGAAATAGCACAAGCAGGTGAAGGCTTACCAGTAATATTAGTTCAAACCTCCCGTCCCAAGGCAAAAACGGTAATTGAATGTATAGAAAAATACGGCGGACTCCAAGCAATTTGTTTTAATCCCGGTGCAGATCCTTTTGATGGTACTCATTACGACCTGGGTTTGTTGCAAACCCAAAATCAAGAATTGTTCCTTTTTGGTGAATTTGAAGATGATGACCCAACTCATGTAGAAGCGAGACAAAAATGGAATCAACGCTGTAAACATACTAAGGGATATTGCGGTCTGATTATTGCCAAGGGATTGACGGGGGCTTCTCGTGGAAATCCCCAGCTAAGAGATATGATGGCTTTATTTGAAGCGCGTTATGTATCACCCAAGGAGTTAGGTGTTGGCACTCTTCAATTAATGCCTCAATTATAAAACGGAATATTTGTCTACGGTTGAGCGTCAGTAATAAGAGTAACAGTCTTTTTTGTTGCTCGGTTATTTTTATATAACATCAGATAAATAATTAGATAATTAATTAAAAACCGCAATTTAAAATAGATATTTAATGAATTTAATGCGATTTGTACCAATTGCAATTAGTATCTATAACAACCTTGAAATAGATTTTAAAAATTAAAAAAAGTACGTGTAAGTTGAAATATTATAATATTCTGACTATGACTAAATAAACATACCGGGCATATTTACTTCAAAATATGATTTTATAATTGATGGTTCGCACATATTCTTGGTTGATTATCGATCTGCAAAGCATGACTTCCAGAAGTTTACTCTCCAACATTGCTTATAATGCTTGTCTAAATGCATCAGCTTAAGGTGAAACGATATTATAGCTGTTTGCATTCAACCAATAACTGTGATAAATTAATATTTTTTGGAAATCTTACCTGCATAAATTAAAAACAAAGCAATTTTAACCTTTTTAACTATTTTAAAATACATAAATATTCAGCTAAAAATTGCATTTACAGATGAAATAAGTAAAAGATGCATAAAAATATAGTTGAATCTTTTTCCGTATAATCATAGATTTATTTAAATAGATCGCATATCAAAAAATACATTTAGTTAAAGTTGGATAAGATCGGTTTTTTTTAAGGCAAAGCTATCTGTTTGATTTGTATATTTCAAATAAAGACTTTACACGATTAATGTAATTACTTTATAAAGAGAAAAAAAAAACTTTTTTTTTAAATTTCAATAAAGATTAAGTAAAGTGAAAATTTATTTAAAACAAATAGATATACAATCGAGAAATCAGTAGATTGATAGTTTTATAGAAAATATGTTTATAAACTTTTATTTATATGTACGAACACCTAGAGAATAATTACAACTCATATAAAAAGCCAAATTTTAATGGCACTATTGAATCTTTAGGAATGCAATGGGCAAAAAAATATTTGCATAACCTTGATGATTTCCCCGACGATGAACCGATCGACACTCAGAACTTAAATGAACTATTATCCCAAGTCGGACGAGAAAAAACAACGCAAAAGCTTAGAGGCGCAATGCGAAATGTTAGTCTGCAAGCTTGGAACAAAACGGAAAATTTGCTATTTAAAGAGGTGAAACGACATCGGATAAAACCATCTACGATCGATCCGTGGGAAATTACTGGAGATTCTTTCAAAATCTATGAAAAAGCTTTAGATGTTTACATCGAGCAACCCCCGCCGCAGCAGTTATCAAAAGAATTGCGATCTTCTTCTAAAGTTCCCTCATTATATACCGCTCCAAATCAGTTAGTAAAAGCTATTAGTGCTTCCCTTGGAGCCTTACGACAAAAATACACGCAACAAGATCCTAGAGTAATTGGCTTTGTAAGTATGCAGTTTCACTACACTAGCCAAATGCTCTTACAGTTACTCTCACCTTTAGAGCAAAGCTTGCTTAGTGGTTATTTTAAAGCGATCGACGACCATTTATATATGCCACTGCAACGCGCTTATACCGCAGCAGCTAATCTTGATTGCGATTCTGTAGCTTTGATGGCTGTACGGCATTTATTGCCAAATAGCACTCATATTGCTACTCGTATTACTCAAAAAGTGATTCAGCTATATCCGGGTTATCGTTCTTATTCCGGTTGCTTGAATAACAAAAAAGTGATTATTTCCAGTATCCGCGACGTGGAAATGTTTCAAGTTTATTTATGGGTATGTGCTTTAGAAGGAAATATTTCTGCTATCCAACAGGAATTATTTCCTTTATGCGTAATGCTTTATCCAACCTTAAAAGTACATTGGGAAATCATTCGCCAAATGCTACATCTATTAGGACAGGAAATTAGCGATCGCCTCAATACAGAACAAGCTAATACTTTAATGCCGTATTTTCAAGTACTTTGGCATATGTTTTCTCCCGAAGTATTCGGCGAAAGTAATTTTGACGGAGAATTAAATGCTTATCAAGGGAGAAAAACTTCTAAACCGTTATTTGCTTAACAGCAAGTCTATCAACTAAATTTATAAAATTTACTTCTATCGGATTATATATAGAAGTTTTGCTCTCTTAAGCAGCCAATGTACCTTCAATGACCGTTACCAAGCTCCCGCAATAAATGATGATATCGATATATCGTTGCTTTGATGAATAATACAAGGATAAACTTTACTTTTTGTATTAATACGAATCCTTGTTTACTTTTGGCAACTCTGATAGGATTATCGCTCTCATTATTAATTTACGATCGATCAAATGATGTCAATATACAGCAGATAACATCACAAAATGACCAATAAGAAATGGGCTGTAAAACGTATAACAGTAAATCTTGCAGCACAAGAAGCAGACAAACTGGAAAAATATTGCCAGCGAACTGGTAGACCTGCAACAGATGTAATTCGAGAATTAATTCGAGGATTATCCGTCTCCGAAGAAAACAAAGATGTTGCGGGGTAATTTTATAGATAAAACCAGAAAACTTTTAAGAGGACATAAAAGCTAAAAATTTATCAAAACACAGGGTGAAAAATTGATTTGTAGCTACATTTCATTAGATACGGCGAATTCCGACACCAACTCAGTTACAATCTTTAAAGATACTGAATCAAAAAAAAACGGAATGCGAGTTGCAATCGTAGGTGCGGGACTAGCTGGTTTATCGTGTGCTGTGGATTTAGCCGATGCCGGTTGTGAAATCCAGATTTTCGAGTCTCGTCCATTTATTGGTGGGAAAGTCGGTAGTTGGGTTGATAGCGATGGTAATCACCTGGAAATGGGATTGCACGTCTTTTTTGGGTGCTACTATCAACTGTTTGATTTGATGAAAAAGGTCGGTGCATTTGAAAACTTACGTCCAAAAGAACACACCCATAATTTTATAAATCGAGGGGGGCGTACTGGTGCTTTAGATTTTCGCTTCCTGACTGGTGCCCCCTTCAATGGATTGAAAGCTTTTTTCACGACTTCTCAGTTGTCGTTACAGGATAAAGTGCAAAATTCTCTTGCACTGGCGACAAGTCCTGTTGTACGCGGTTTGGTTGACTTCGATGGTGCAATGAGAAGCATCCGCGAGTTAGATAAAATTAGCTTCGCAGAATGGTTCCGCAGTCACGGAGGTAACAACGGAAGCATCGAAAAAATGTGGAACCCCATCGCTTACGCTTTGGGCTTTATCGATTGTGAAAATATGTCCGCCCGCTGTATGTTGACAATATTCCAGTTATTTGCAGCCAGGACAGAAGCTTCACAACTGCGGATGCTCGAAGGTTCTCCCCAAGAGTACCTGCACCAGCCAATCAGTAATTATTTGCAAGCTAGAGGAACTAAAATTTATACTCGTCGCCAAGTCCGAGAAATTAAGTTTAGCGAAATTGAAGGTAAAACCCAGGTAGATGGACTGGTAGTTGCAAATGGCGATACACAAGAACACATAACTGCCGATGCTTACATCGCAGCTTGTGACGTACCTGGAATTACTCGCTTGTTACCTCCGGATTGGCGTAAATGGTCGGAGTTTGACAACATTTATAAGTTGGATGCCGTACCAGTCGCCACAGTGCAGTTACGCTTTGATGGCTGGGTAACAGAAATGCACGATGCTCAGAAACGCAAGCAGTTACAGCAAGCTGCGGGTATAGATAATTTACTTTATACTCCCGATGCGGACTTTTCTTGCTTTGCCGATTTGGCTTTAACTAGTCCTGCTGATTATTATCGCGAAGGTAGTGGCTCTTTAATGCAACTGGTACTCACGCCAGGGGACCCTTTTATTAAGAAAAATAACGAAGAAATAGCCAAACACGTCCTGAGCCAGGTGCATGAGCTATTTCCTTCCTCGCGAGAATTAAACATGACCTGGTATAGTGTCGTTAAGCTTGCTCAGTCGTTGTACCGGGAAGCACCGGGAATGGATGTTTATCGTCCGCACCAGAAAACTCCGATAGAAAATTTCTTCCTTGCGGGTAGTTACACTCAGCAAGATTATATCGATAGTATGGAAGGTGCAACAATTTCGGGAAGGCGTGCTGCAAAGGTTGTTTTGGAAACTGTAAAAAAATAGCTTTTTAAAAAACTATATGGCTAACTGGTTGGAGCATACCGTACAAGTAGAGGTAGACGCTCCTATGGACGTAATATGGGGTATGTGGTCTGATTTAGAGCAGATGCCTCGCTGGATGAAATGGATTGATTCGGTTAAAGTTCTCGAAGACAATCCAGAATTATCCCTGTGGAAATTAGACACTGGTGGATTTAAATTTAGTTGGCGATCGCGAATTGTAAAGTTGGTTCACCATCAGATAATCCAATGGGAATCGGTTGATGGTTTACCGAATAGAGGAGCGGTAAGATTTTACGACCGTCAAAATAGTAGCGTTGTTAAACTTACCGTTGGTTATGCAATACCCGGTATTATTGGCAAACTTATGGATAATTTATTTTTAGGACGAGTTGTAGAATCAACCCTGCAACAAAATTTGGAAAGGTTTAAGGAATACGCTCACACGTATGTTAATTCCCAAAAATAGTTAAAAGGCGATCACCAAGTAGGATCGGTGAATATACTAATGGTCAATTCTTCTCGTCCTGCTGGTACGGAACTGATGCAAGCGCGGATAACATCTCCCCCTTTTACCTCTACCGTGCAAGCGTGACAAGAGCCCATTAAACAACCTGTAGGAATCAATACACCTGCGCGATCGGCGACATCGAGTAGAGATTCTCCAATTTCGGCATCAACTGTAACATTATCCGGTAAAAAGTTAACTTGAACGCTCATGTTTTATTAGTTAGGAGTTAGGAGTACTTCGACAAGCTCAGTAACCTTTAGGAGTTAGGAGTTAGGAGTTAGGAGTTAGGAGTTAGGAGTTAATTATCGATCGCGGTGATGGGGGAGAATAAGGTACTTGGGTGCTACCATCATATACTGACTAATTTAACAACTAACAGCTAACAACTAACGACTAACTACGACAATAAAACGCTTAAGTCTAAATAGCGTTCTACATTTACAGCTAAAGAATCTAACAGTTTTTCTCTTTGTTCGCGGTAGTTTGGAACACCAGTAGGTAGAGATTTTAAACCACGTTGTTGACGTAAGCGATTTAACCAAGCCCGTCGCCAAGGTCCGTTATCAAACATACCGTGAAGATAAGTACCCCAAACCGACTGACACTTATCAACTAAACCTAAATTCACATCGTCAAATAAAGCCTCGAAACCTTGAGCAGAAGGACCTTGAGTTTCAATGCGCGATCGTCCTTGGTGGATTTCAAAGCCATGAACTGGTAAGCCAGCTTGAGGAAAATTAGAGGTAACTTGGCGTTGTCGGGCAATTTTTTGTCCTGTAATTACGCTTTTAACAGGTAATAATCCCAAACCTCCGAATCTACCAGCTTGCCCTTCTATCCCTTCTGGATCGGCTATCATTTGACCTAAAATTTGGAAACCGCCACAGATTCCTAATACCGTACCGCCTGCTGCTGCATAATTTTGAATTTGCTCAGCCATTCCCGTTCTTTGCAATAGCAATAAGTCGGGTATTGTAGTTTTTGTACCTGGGAGAATTACTGCATCTGGATGTCCCAAATCATGCTTCGGACTCAAGTATTTTACCCCAACGGTAGGTTCTGATTCGAGGGGGTCAAAATCTGTAAAGTTGGCGATTCTTGGTAACTTAATTACAGAAATATTTAGTTCGCCATTAAACTTGCGGGGTTTTCTGTCGAGTAAATCGAGTGAGTCTTCAGCAGGAAATACTTGTTCTAAGTAAGGGATAACTCCTACTACAGGAATACCAGTACGTTCTTCTAACCATTTAATTCCCGGTTCCAAAATCGATCGCTGTCCCCGGAACTTATTAATTACAATCCCTTTAATTAAAGCGCGTTCGTCTGGTTCCAATAGTTCCAAAGTGCCGACAACGTGAGCAAAAGCTCCACCACGCTCGATGTCAACGACTAATAAAGTCATCGCATTTAGATGCTTGGCAACTCGCATATTAGTTAAATCGCGGTGTTTGAGATTAATTTCGGCGGGGCTACCAGCACCTTCACAAACTAATAAATCAAATTCCGTTCCCAAATTATGTAAGGATTCTTCAATAGCTCGCCATCCGATGTCAAAATATTGCTCGTAGTAATCTGTGGCGCTTACCTTCCCAACAGCCTTACCCTTGATAATCACTTGAGAAGTCATATCTCCTTGGGGTTTGAGTAAAACCGGGTTCATTTCTATCAAAGGAACTATCCCCGCAGCCCAAGCTTGTACCGCTTGTGCATAACCAATTTCTCCGCCATTAGCTGTGACATAAGCATTATTAGCCATATTCTGACCTTTAAAGGGAGCCACTCGCCAACCGCGTCGTGATAAAATACGACAAATTGCGGCGCATAAAAGTGATTTCCCTGCGTGGGATGTTGTTCCCACTACCATAATTGCTTTCATAATTAAGTATTATTTTTTCTTTATCGGACTTATTGAGTAAAAGGATGGCTTTGGGGTAAATGCCGATCGCCGACCGGGTAATTAATAGCACCAGCCTCAATCGTCTAATCCCTAATTAGCGAGCGGTTTATGTTCCCATTTATAAGCACTTCATAAAGGGAGTAGAAGCTTACCTATTTATTGTTCCCCTCTTTACCTCACTCCTAACTTTTCTTCACCTAATTAATTTAAAAGGGTAATCTAAATATACGTGTTAATGCATTTTTTAGGCGATCGCCAAATGTTGGAGCAGCCCAAACATTGTTTTCAAAGCTTTTTACCAGTTGACGACCTAAAGGAGTTAGCCGGAAACTATCTGTAATTCCTTGTCCATCAACTTCGCGCCGTAGCAAGCCGACTTCAATCAACCATACTAAAGCGTTATCTGCTGCCAATTCAGATAAAGAACTTTTGGTATAGTTATTTTTAACACCATCGCTACCAGCAATTTCACTCATTGCTACACGTTCCCAGAGCATCTGTTCAAATAAATTTAAATTAAAAGGAGAACATCTTAGCGCGATCGATGCTCGTTTTTGGGTGGAATGAGAATAGGTAAAGCTTTTCGGGGTTTGTGAATTAACAGCAGGCATTTCGGATATATTGATATTGTTTTTATCTATATTAATAGAAATATTGTTTGAATCTAAACAAAAAACAAAAATCCTCAATTTATCGTATTTTCGGTAATAATAAAATATATACCGGAAGTATAATTAGCTGTGCAGCTTTGTACAGCTACAGTTTTTTTCTATAATTGCAATTTTAAAGGTTTAAGTTAGTTATTTCTTTCTACAAGATATATATAATATCTTTCTTCACCAGTAATACTGTTTGTAAATTCTTCGAGTTTAGTAAAATTGAAGTTAGCACTGTTTATATTTAATGGATAGCTTAATATTAAAACGTTCCTTTTAGTATTATCTTTGATAATAGTATTTAAGTTATTTAATAGTTCTGGACTTGTTAAATTTTGCTTTTGAGGATGATTAAAGAAACTGCCTAACTTATTATATTCTATATAAAATATTTTTTTATCTATATAAGCAGAAATTGGTGATATTATCCTATCTTTTGTACCAAGAATAAAGTCTTCACTCAAACCTTGTTTTTGAATAAACTTTGCTGCTGCTTGACTTTGAGAAAATGGATAAACCAAATCCATACTGTAAGCATATAACCCTGCAAACATCTGAATAAGTAGAATAACGGTAATAATTTTTTGCTGATATTGTTTACAAAAATGAGCAATCTTCCGTAACCGTTGAGGAATATCGTCAGATTTATCAAAAAATTTGCTAATCCATATACAAGCTAAGAAAATGATAAACAAATTACCATGATGTCTTAAAGTTCCTTGAAATTTTATCCAACCAAATAAGAATATTCCGAAATTACTAGATAAATACAGAAATAGAACTATTGGTTTATCAATAAATAGAAAAGCTGTGAAAAACAAGAAAAACAAAGACATACATGAGGCGAAGAATTTCAGTATAAAAGAAATAGATGTGATATTTGTACTCCAAAAGTGATATTCAAAAAAATTCGGTATTGGAATGTAGCTGTACCAAATTCCTCTCAAACTATATCCCAAACGCTTCAACAGAATTAATATAAAATCAAATTTGGATAGTGTTGTTTCTTCTCCTATATTTTCCTGTATATCTTTAGCAGTATCTTGAATGGCGATTGGTATTAATTGAAAAACTGATAAACCCACACCTAGAAATAAGATTACTAAGCCTATTTTTAAATTCTTTACTTGTCTGCGATTTAATTTGTATTGACTTGTTTTATGTTTTATAATCGTATCAATAATTAGAGTAGCGCTTAAGCACAGACAAATTATCAAGCAATAAAGATTTGTATTTGCCAGAAGTGCTAAGGTAAAAAATAAACTTATATAATTTCTGTTTTTACGAGTAAATAGATAGCAGAATATAAAAACTAGTAATAAACCTAAATTATAGTTTCTACTAATCAAATTATATTCAAATAAAGGAAAATAGCCAAAAGTGAAAAGGGTTTTTTGTACAATATTAAAAGGCGATAGTTTGACAAAAATATAGACAATAGCAGTAGAAATCAGAATGTGAAAAAACTGCATTGCGAAAGGGTTATGAGTAAATTTAGTAATTATAAATAAACATAAATGCCACAGCCCTGGATGTCCTTCGTTTTTTAAATTTTGATGTAAATCAGTTAACGTTGAAGAATCTCTGGCAATTAACCATGCTTGAGTTTCATCGCGCCACATTTCATGGTTAAGAATGCCAACAAAGCTTAAAAGGAAGAATATTAATATAAGGCAATTAGCATAGCTAATATATTTTGATAAAAAGCTGGTATTTTTATCAAAGCTTTTCTGAGTAGTTACCATCGCTTATTTATCCCCGATGTTTATTTCAAAACTATTACAATATATTTAATTAACTGCTGGTTCGATAGGTTCTTTGCTTTTGTATAGATAGCAATCTTATACATCTAGTTAGCAACAGTTATATTTTTTTGAGCCAATCTTTCGGAGAAAAAGCCAAATGTCGCTGCTAATTGTGACACAAATAGTAATGCTGAAATTAATAGTCCTGTAGGGCGCTTGAAACTCGACATGGGATAGGTAAATAAATTAATGTAAAATGATAAAGGCTCAACTTTAATTGGTTCGGCAGCACGTTGAGCGCGTATTGTATGAAAGCAGAAAGCGCCGCGCCCATAAAAAAAGTGCTGTTGCCAGAACGATTTTAAAGTTAAATGATGAGCGTGATTAATTTGAACTTCTGGAGCGTAAAGCATCGGATAGCCGAGTTGTAACCAGCGATCGCAAAGTTCGCGATCTTCAGATGCCATGCGCGGATAAGTGACATCAAATCCACCGATCGCAAGAAATGTCTCTGTAGGCAAAGCTATATTGTTGGAAGCAAAAAAGCGAGCCTTGTGGGGATTGGCGTTGTAATACTTATAAACATAATCAATTAGCTCTTGGGAAGCACTCGAAAAAAGATTATCTGAGAGTATGTTAATCGTTCGCCCCCCAATTAAGCAATCTGGCGCACTATCAAAACGAGCGGCAAGGCTTTTAAGCCAATCAGCAGCGGGCATACAGTCATCATCTGTGAAGGCAAGAAACGCACCTTTGGCTTGCTTTGCGCCGGTGTTGCGGGCGCTGGCTGCTCCATTATTCGTTTGCCTAAGTAAGCTAATATCAAGTTTGCTGCTAAACGGACTTACTACAGGTTCGAGTTCCGTTTTGCTGCCGTCGTCTACTACTATTACTTCAAAACTATCGCGGGGATAGTCTAACTTGGTTAAGGATTCCAAACAAGTTGCCAATTGCTTGGGACGATTATAAGTTGGAATAATAATTGAAATGAATTTTGATTTATCCGGGTTGCTCATGTTTTTTTCCAAAATTAATCAGATTTTTTACGCAGTTGTTTGACGCTTTGTAAGTTTTCTGCTATAGCTTTTCTGCCTTCAGGAAGCACTAACCATAATAAAATATAGGTAAGACAATAAATAGTAAAGTTAATCGATAAACTAATAATTAAGTTATCAAAATTAGGCAATGTTTGTTTACACAAATATAGGAAAATTGCTGCAATAATTGAGGAAAAAGCCGGACAACTGACAGCGGCGAAAAAATCTTTTCCAGTCAATGGCGATGTTTTCAAACAAAAAGCTACTGATGGATAAGTCAGTAAACAAATCGCAATAGTGTAACCTGCTGCAACACCAATAGCGCCCCATTGCGAACCGATCGCGACGGCAGTAATTACAATCGGTGTATGGATCAGCGCCCAGCGAAACTGCTGCTGAGTTTGTCCTGCCGATACATAAAGCCATTTGGTAACTCGGTACATACTACCGACAAATACCGATATACTCAACACTCTAAATAATGGAACCGCTTCCAACCATTGATTACCTAGTAACAATAGCAGCACGTTTCGGGCTTCAACAAACGAAAATGCTAGCGCTGGCATACATAATGCAAACAGTAGCATCAATCCTTTACGGCAGTAGCTACGGTATAGATTTGTGTCGTGTAGCGTGCGGCTGAAGCTGGACACCGCTACGTCAAATAAGGGAAAGTAAGCTTGTTCAAAGGAAAAATAAGCCCACTTATAAGCAATTTGGTAAAGTCCGAGCGCTGTAGCTCCACTTAAGTAGCCAACCAATATGCGGTCTAATTGCATACCAATACGCATCAGAAATCGAAAACCCGTCAGGTGCGCTCCATAAGAAAACATTGCCTGTAAATTGGCATCGTTTTTCTCGGTTTTAGTATATTTTTCCGGTCGCCAAGGACAGATAATTAAATAGGCAATGCTTTGTATCAACTGCATGACGACGAGTTGCAATACCAACGCCCAATAGCCCCAACCCTGCGATGCGGCACCGATCGCACAAGCAGCCGCCACAACCAGCGAAACAACTTCAATTATTGTCAGTACGCCAAAACGCATCTGTCGCTTTAACAGTGACTTATGCACGAATGTTAAACAAACCAAACTAAAACCGAATGTCATTGCTATGGCAATTCCGATTAACTCGTTTTGCCCATAAAACCGAGCCAGAATCGGAGCCAGGATCAGCATTAACCCTACAACCACGGCGTTAACTTTCAGCGACAGCCAGAAATTCGCGCTCAGTTGTTCGTTATCGATTTCTTCCCTTTGTACGGTAGCTGTTTCTAAACCGAAATTACTCAAACTGTCGGCAAAGGAGAGCAAAGGCATTACCATCGCCACCAAACCAAAGTCGGCTGGTGTTAAAATTCTAGCTAGTATTGCTGTGGAACCAATCCCTACACCAAGTTTGATCGGTTGAGCCGCAAAGCTAATTAAACCAGACAAAAGCGATCGCCGTTTGAGATCGGAACGGAGGGTATCGGTGTTTAAATGACGATTAAATTTCAAGATTAAAATCCCTCCGCAGCGGATATTTTATGCTTTTATTAATTGCTTTACCTTTTTAGCAGACGATTTGAGCAAGTTAGCTTTAGCATTCAATGTTCTTTCACTAGCTATAAAGTTGTATATTTGTTTGACGCGATCGCTAAAGTTTATATCTGCTGGGGCAATGGCAGTTTCAAGTTGACTTTGACTTAAATTTAAAGGTACGCAAGGTAAGCTTTCTTCAACTGACGATACCGGATAATTTAGTAACGCCATCATTTCACCTGCGATTTGCTCTGCTTTTGCTTTTTGAGCAGATGTGAATACTTGTCGCCATTGAGCGGATTTTCCTTTGCGTAAATGTTTGGGGCTTTGTTTTTTCATGCTGTCAAAGCTGACATCTAACTTGATTTGATTTAAACTTTTTTGGTCTAATTCAATATCCAAATATTTTACTAAGCCGATTAATTCTGAATCAAAAGAATGTAGAAATCGTTCGTAAAATACTGGATAAATATTTAGTCGATCTTTGTATTTCAAATAGCCGCCAACGTGCTTAACCCAGTTTCTCAGCATCGGATCGAGACGATTTTTTAAATAACATTCTGGATTTGTTTCGTAATGGGGGGGATGATTTTTTAATTTATGAGCGGTAAAGCAATATTTAGAATAAGAAATCGCTACATCTCGCGGATCGCGAATGATATAAATAAGTTTATTAAATTTGGGTAGAACTTCCAAAGCGTAGGGATTTATCGGAGAATGAGTCCAAACAAGACTGGATTTATGAATGTAATCTTCAATATCTGCAATTTGTTCTTCAAAGACAGCACTAATGCGAAATTCACAATGCTTTTCCCTAATATTGAGAAAATCCATGTCAGACTGTCCGGCAAAGCTTAAATCCCAAGTTTGAGCAACTTTATGAATCGGATGAGTTTGCACGAAGCTTTTATGTTCTAAACCTGCTTTTTTCGCGATATTTTTAAGAATAGTATATAGCCAATAGTTACCGCTTTTTGGCACACCTGCTTGTAAAATTGTCATTTATTTTATGTTTTATTTTTTATTTTTTATTTTTTATTTTTTCTTTAAAACTAAGAACAAATCTCTTGATAGATATCTAAAAAACCTTGCGTGCGCCTTTCTTCGCTAAACTCTTCAATTGCTCTTTTTCGCCCTGCTTGTCCCATTTCTTCTGCTAATTTGCGGTTACTAAGTAACTTTAATAAAGCATCAGCAAGGGCTGCAACATCTCCCGGCGGCACTAAAAAACCCGTTTGGCGATCGCGAACAATTTCTGGTTGTGCGCCCGTAGCACTGGCAATTACCGCCGTACCCCGCATCATCGCTTCGGTGGTGACGTTGCCAAAAGGTTCCGCCCATAGTGAAGGTACTACCTGTACCCAAGCCGCATCGAAGTGTTGCTCTAATTCTGGACGGGGTATGTGTCCCAACCATTTAACGCTCTTATCTACTTCTAATTTTTCAGCTAAACTTTTTAAATTCTGTGCTTCAACTCCTTGACCTGCAATAATTAATTGAGCTTCTGGTAATTGTACCTTTACCCGTGCAAATGCCTCTATTAAAACGTCAATTCCCTTTTCTAGAACCAATCTTCCAGCAAAAGCAACTGTGGGTGGTTCGTTAAGAGGTGGACGTAATTCGCGTTCAGGTACACCATTGTGAACTACTTTTACTGGTGTAATACCTTCTGCTTCTAAATTGGCTTTCATTGCATGACTTAACGCCACTACAGTATTAAAAGAGTGTCGCCACTGCAACCACATCTGTCGCTGCACCATAAACACCGCCCAAGATTGAGGTGTCAGACAACCATGACGCAAGCAAGCTTTACCTGCCTTATATTTGCAAGGGCTACCATCGGGAAGTAATTTAGTTCCTCTAGGACAAATTGCTTTATATACTGCTGTTTGATATAAACACGGCACATTTTTAAGTAGTGGCAGAATCAATGGTGAAAGTTGCCACATAAACATCCGCACGTGAACTACATCCGGTTGAAACTCATCCAAGGCGCGGCGCAAATTAACATAAGCTGAAACATTCGCAGTTTGCGAAACCACTTGAAACAGTGAATTTGTACCAAAGCAACTATATTCAGAAAGCAAAGGGCTATCAGCTACTGGTTTAGCTTCGCTTGAAAACAACCGCACATCATGAGATAACGAGCGTAAGTTATCGCGCAGAGAAAGCATTTGAGTCTCGGCACCGCCAGTAGCGGTACCTACATCGTTGAGCAGAAGAATCTTCACGATCGCGCATATCCCTTCAGACTTCAGATAATGTTTGTTGTGGAGTTATATTCGCAGTTGTTTGAGGCTGAAGATGTTTTTTAGCATAAACACCCGTAAGATACTGGTTTAGTAACTTTTCTACAGGTGCCAATAAGCCGTACATCAAGACTTTTTCCACAAACTGATTCTGGATACCCAAAGTTAAAAAGCGAATTATCGGCTTGAGGATTGTCTCTCTACGTCTCCAACCCAAGGCTTTATATTTATGCTTAAAATATCCGTCTTCAGCTAGATTCCATTTTTTACGCAACGTTGACAAGCTTTGCATTTCCCAAGCATCGCTCCAACGCAACATATAGTAGGGTATGTCGCTAAATTTTAAAGGTGATGTCGGAACGTAGGTAACAAGACTTGCAGGTTCAAAATAAACGCTACCTCCATTTTTGATAACGTTCATACAAAAGTCGAGATGTTCTTTTGAATTCAACATCTGTTCGTCGAACCTGCCGCCCAACTGTTTGAAGGTATCCATGCGAACTAACATACAGTGGAACTCGCATAGTTCGGTTTCTGTGCGCTGTAATTTTACTCGCGGATCGGAAATTTTCTTGCCTTGTTTGTACATTTTCTCACGCAATCGCCGTCTACCTTTGGCATCAACGACTACCCGCGATTCTCCACCTGCAAAGTGGATTTCTTCATGTAATGGCAAATATTGAAACATTAACGGTCCAACCACCGTAGCTTCCGTCTCTTCGGAACAGTCTATCAAAGCTTGCAGCCATCCGGAAGCAGGAATAATATCGTTATCTACAAAGACGACATATTTAGTATCAACTCCAGCCAAACCAATGTTTCTAGCGCGGTTGGGAGTTAAGTAATAATCGGTGCGAATCAGCTTAAAACCTTTTTCCTGGGCTTGATTTTGCAAATATTCGCGTATCTTCTTCGGAGAATTACCGTCTACATATACTAATTTAAATGGAATCTGAGTATTTTCGTAAATACTTTCTAACGACTCGCGAGTGTAGCTAAAGCGTTCGCGAGGTGAAACAATAATTGTTACTTGAGGTTCGCTCATAAGCTAGTTGAATTTATAAAACTAAAGGTGTTCTAAGCACGTTGATGTAAATAAAGCTTACGTTTATTCACACCAAGCCACTGTTATTTACTATTTTGAAGCTAGAGCAGTTACATCGTTATCATCTTCAGATGAAGAGATTTTTTGCCATTCTTCTTTTGTAAAGTTTTCATGATAGGAACGCTCGACGTTGACGTTCCACAAATCGTGTTTCTCTCCTAATAGATTTTTGGCTGCTAATAATGCTGTAAGCATCGAGTGGTCTTGGTTATTATAACGATGCATTCCATTACGACCAGTAGTTTGCAGATTTTCAAAACCTTGTACGTAATTTTGAATCACATCTAAATGCTGGCGATAATCGCGATCGTAAACTGGATAGGCTTTTGGTTGGCGAATTACAACTCCGTCTTCTACAGTCGCACCATTAGCTAATCCTAAAGTTGCTAATTCTTGTTTTGCTAACTCAATTAATTCTGCGTCTGACATTGACCACAAAGAGTCGCCAATATTACTAAAATATTCCATACCTAAGCAAGTCTTACTAGAGTCGGGAACCATTTCGGCGCTCCAATTCTTGAAGTTCTGAATCCGCCCTACTTTTACGTCTGGAGAGTGAATATAAATCCAGTTATCTGGGAATAAGTCTGGTGCATCTACAATCAACGACACGATCAGAAAATCGCGATATTTCAGACCATTTGCAGCTTGTACTACTTCCGTCGGTAGTGCTGGGTCCATTTTCTGAACCAACTTATTCAGAGGCATACTAGAGATAAAATTATCCGCCTCAAATTGAATTAGATTATTATCCCGCTCGGCAATAACTTTAGTTATGCGCTGGTTTTCGCGCTCCAAACCCAGTACTTTCGTATTCATATGCACTTCACCACCAGCCGCTTCTATCTTCTCGGCAAAGCGTTCCCACATCATCCCCGGTCCTAATCTGGGGTAATCGAATTCTTTTATTAAAGTTTTTGTGTCATTTTTACCAATCAAGGCATTCAATACCGCAGTTTTTACTGACAGACCTTTGATGCGCTGGGCTGCCCATTCAGCTTGAATCCGATCGCAGGGAATACCCCACACTTTCTCGGTATAAGTTTTAAAAAATGTTTTATAAAGTCTTTCCCCGAATCGATTTATTACCCACTGTTCTAAATTATCTTCCACGGGAAGCGGTTGACGCTTTGCTTGCAGGTAGGACCACATAATCATAAAACTTTCAAAAATTCCCAACTTCTGAAGAGTATCAAAAGCACTCAAAGGATACTGAAAAAATTTGCCTTGATAGTAGATACGCGACATACGCGGAGTCTTGATGAAATCATCTTCAAGAACCTCATACCAAAGGTCTTGCACTTCTTGAACTTTAGTAAAAAAGCGATGACCGCCGATATCGAAGTGATAGCCTTTATACTTTTCTGTCCGAGAGATTCCACCTACTTTGTCTGATTGTTCCAAGACTATAGGCTTAATGCCATGCTTGACTAGATGATAGGCTGCGGTAAGCCCTGCTGGTCCCGCTCCGATTACGATAACTCGATTATTTTTCATGATTTCAAATATGGGTGTATTGTTTTATGTACGATAAATCTCAAGCAGTGGACATATCTAATTTTGGTAAGAACCACTCACGCCATAAATAGTTGGTTGTGCCCACAGCAAAAGCGAAACCGCCATAGATGTAATAAAACCAATGCCAAGGAATGACGCGCAACGCAAAACCTAAACCGCGTTTGGCATAAAAGAAACGGTAAACGGCGAAATTTAGCCGCAGCATTATTAAACTCAGTACCGCAGCCACAGCTAAAAATCCAGTCCACCACCAAGCTGCAAGTAAAGTGCCTAAAATTGCATAAGCTAAAACTACACTTAAGCGACTAGATACCCCTAAATTCAAGTCATTATTTAATTGACGTTGGCGCAAAATCAACTCCGTCCAAGGCAAAGCACGGTAGAATATTTCGGCTTTTAGCAAAGAAACGACACCCCAATGTTTCAAATGCTTTACGTGCAAATCCTTGAAGAGCTTAATTTTATAACCAGATCGTCGAATCCGATAGCCCAATTCGATATCTTCTATACTCGGTCGTCGATAACTCTCATCGAAACCACCTAAAGAGATAAATATTTCTCGACGGATTGCTCCACAAGCACCCCAAAACGTGAAGGCTTCTTCGCTCGCTATCTGATGGTTGTAATGGTGGAATAAATTTTTATACTGCGATAAAAAGTTACTGGCTCCCGGAGAGTCATCGTAAGAACCAATTAAAGCAGCTAAATCCGATTCATTCTCAAAAGCTTTCTTGACTTGAGCGATCGCATCAGTAGAAATAACCACATCAGCATCTACGAAATAGAGAATGTCACTAGTGGCGACACTTGCACCTAAATTACGCGCTTTCGCCGGACCTCCATTAACAGGCATTCTGATTACTTTTGCGCCGAATTCCTGCGCTACCAACCAAGAACCATCCGTATCTGCATCGGAGACAACAATTACTTCATATGGTGCGATCGTTGATTCTGCAACATTAGCCAAGCATTGACGAAAACTATCTCCTCCATTGTGTACCGGGATGATTATTGAAATACTTACTCGATCGGGAGTATGCATTGTTAATTAATTCCTTATAACTCTACAGCAAGTTCAATTTATGTCTAATTCGTTGCACTTCAAAATAGTTTGATGAATTACTTGTTGCTCTATAAAATTCAACATTTAAGTTAGCTTTTGAACATTAAGAAAAATACGGTTTTGCTAAGTAAACTTTTTATTACCGTGATTACTTATTAAAAAGCAATCGGGTGCAATTCAAAACACATTCAATAAAAATTATTCTTAGCTTTACAAATATAAAGTTTTGATAAACATGAGAGATATAGACATAGATAAATATATTAAGAACCACGAAAATCTACAATTATCTTCTAGGCATCTATTTCAACAATTGTCATGATGTAACACAGGTTACATTTTTAGCGAGACTAACTTCAATCAAAACTGTTTGTATTTAGTACTTCTCATCAATTAAATGTATAACTTGTGTGCAATTTTGATAATTAATAGTTACGGATGAGCATAATTTGATTACGTATAAATACCATCTTAAGCTGAAGAAATATTATGTGTATTTTAGAAGTACTATAAGCCAAGCAATTTCAATAAATCTTCTATAATTTATAACTGCAATTTCCTCAAGCTTCTTCTATCTAAAATATTTCTTGATTTTAAAAACCAAAATATTACCAATAATGGAAGCACGTATTTATCCCAAGGGTATGCCTTCATCATCAAGCCACAGTGGATTAATAGAATCCAGAAAGCAAGATTAATCCGAGAAAATCTCAAGCAAGCAAGCAAAGCTAAAACATAAAGTAGAGCTAGCCTAAACAATTCATTCGGTAAAAATTGCAGCAATCTGACAAATATTCCGTGACCTTGTGAAAGCGGAAAAATCAGAATAATTAACAGTAAAGTTACGGCTATAAATAAGTTTTTACGAGTTAATATCTTACGCCACAAAATTTTCGGACGAAATAAAACTAACTCCGGAATGACAAAGTAGAAACCTACACAGCTAAGAAAAAACCAACTGCCGCTCAAATCTATCGACCATAAGTTTTGTTGCACTTTTGGTACTGTACGCGCCGCCATTCCAGTTTCAGGAGCTATACCTTCAAAAAATAATAGCCATCCGACTATTGTTAACGAGGCAATTAATGGCATTAGCCAGCGAATAGGATCGATCCGAGTCTTAGTTAAATCATTTTTTTCTAACTGTAAATTATCATCTTTTGTTAATCGATAAATTCTGAATTTAGTTACTACATAATTAATTAATTCAACTACAGTAATAGCTAAAGGGAAAGCTAACATAAATTGACGCGATGCAATTGCCAAGATAAAAGCAAAACTACTGACTATATGTTGAGAGCGAGTATAGAACCAAAATCCTAGCAAAACAAAAAATGTAGCAATAATATCAGTATATAAACGACCGCTTAATATTAAATAGTAAGGGAACAATAATAAACCACATACACTTAAAATTGATTTTTTTGTCAATCTACCTCTTGGTAAAACAATAAGACAACTCATCAAAAAAGAAATAATTAAATTAAAAAATCTTCCCGCAAATATTCCTCCTTTAAACAGATATTCTAAGCCTCCGAATATCATAAATGGTAGCGGCGTATTCAGTTCGCCGTAATCTCGAAGTAATTCTAAATTAGGAATTAAACTATAGCTAAATCGTAAACTTGTTTCCCAGTAGTGTCCCTCGTCTGCTACTGGAGGATATTGAAGTTTCTTTAAAACTATAAATAATATGAAGTAAACAATAGCTATAGATATTAAAAAGAATATATTAAACGGGTATGTTTTTTTTGACTTCATGCCTAAAAATATTATTTATTTTCATTTAAATTTATGAAAGTTACGCTTTGATATGAGTCTATTTTTGCAGACACCTAAATAAAAGTAACAATAATTACGTATAATTGAAGAATAATAGTATAGTATATTATTTTGTTTTATTTATAACTAACTATATAGATTGTATACATCAGCGTCTTTACGTAAAATGCGACAAAAAAGCAAATTTGATTAAATTTTTGATATTTGATAATAGATAGTTCGGGATAGCTCATGATGTGAATTATCCCGAGTCCAATATAGCGTAGTATATTAAATACATAATCCTACAGCTTGACTACAGCTTGAAGCCATAAGATTATTGACCGAGTAAGGAAATAAATTTGAGAAAAATTAGACGATCGCAAAAATGAATCTAAATTTAAGTAATTTTGGCGTTATCAGTAAATCTATTTAACATCCCCATTGATTTTAGATACCAGAAGATAATTAACAGCGGAAGTAGATATTTATCCCAAGGATATGCTTTCATCATTAAGACGCTGTTGACGAATAGAATCCAAAAAGCAAGATTGAGACGGCTAGAAAATCTTAGACAAGTTAGTAATCCTAAAAAATAAAATAGAGACAACACCATAAAATCGCTTGGTAACAATCTTACTACCTTAATTAAAATTCCGTGAGCTTTTAAAGGTGGGAAAAGAATAAACAGTAACAATAAAATAGAAGCTAAAAATATATTCTTGCGCGTCAACAGATTTTGCCAGGTAAACTTAGGACGAAATAAAATTAGTTCTGGAATTACAAAATATAAACCAACACAAGCTAAAAAATACAGGCTGCTATTTGGCTCAAGTGATAACCAATTCACTTGAACATCTGGTATGGGGCGTTGTACCATTGCAGCTTTAGGAGCTATTCCTTTAAAAAGCAAAAACCAACCGAAAATAGAGAATGAAGCAATCAGTGGTGTAAGAATGCGAATCGGTTGAGGTTTATATCGGCGATTTTGGTATCTGATTGCGATCGAATAGCTGAAAATTTCATAAGCTGCGATCGCTAAAGGGAATACCAACATATATTGGCGCGATGCAATTGCTAATATAAAGCTAATCCCGCTAAAAATATATTGACAACGGATATAAAACACAAATCCTATCAATACAAAAAAGCTGGCAATAATATCCGTATAAAGATGTCCGCTGAGCCATAGATAGTAAGGGAATGAGATTAAACCGCATAAAGCCAAAAATGCGTCTTTTCTTTTCTTATTTATAGGTAGTCCAATAATGCAGGCGATCGAGAACGAAAGACAAAAATTAAAAAGTCGTCCAGTGAAAATTCCACCTTTAAATAAATATTCTAAAAATCCAAAAATGATAAATGGCAGCGGTGTATTTAATTCTTGGTAATCTTGTAACCAAGTTTTAGGAGGCATTAAACTACGACTAAAAATTAAACTTGTTTGCCAAAAATTTGGTTCATCCCATATAGGATTAAATTGAAGTTTATCTAAATAGAGAAATAGGATGAAATATATTATGCAAATAAAAGCGAAAAAGATTATCGTATAAGACTGTATCTTTTTTGATAGCATTATTATATAAATAAATTGATTTTTCATGTTACTTATTGAAAAATCAAAAGTAAGTTATTTAAATTACATCTCCGTATAATTTAGGTAAACTTTCGATATATATATTTATATTTTTTTAATAGATGGGGCTTACCTTCTTCGTAAAGATAGCGTAGGTTTTATCATCAGCATAGATTTTTTTTATATTTTGTCGTTTGCGATCGATACGGTACTTCTTTGAGGCATTACTAATAGTTAAGACTCATCAATAATTTATAAATGTTGCAAGTATGGCGAGTATTTAGGATAAAATACTCAGTGCAATACAAATAAATCAAACTAAACTTATGCCTCTACCAACTGGAACCCAAGCACCTAGTTTCACAACCAAAGATACCAAGGGTAATACTGTTTCTTTATCAGATTTTAAAGGTAAGACAGTAGTTTTATATTTCTACCCCAAAGACGATACTCCCGGCTGTACCAAACAAGCTTGTAGCTTCCGCGATGCTCAGTCACAATATCAAAGCAAGGATATCGTGATTTTAGGTGTGAGTGCAGATGATGAAGTTTCTCACCAAGCTTTCACTCAAAAATATAATTTGAATTTTCCTTTGCTTGCCGATAGCAACAAAGAGTTAATCAAAGCTTATGATGTTGATGGTGGCGGTTATGCAAAGCGCGTTACCTACGTAATCGATGGTGAAGGCAAAATAACCAATGTTGATTCTAGTGTTAACACCAGTACTCATGCTGAAGATGTACTAAAATCTTTGGGTTTGTAACTAGATTAGCAATAAAAAATGTAGAGACGTTCATAGTATCGCGTCTCTACAATAATGAAAAATTAGACGCGATATAATAATGCCTTCGGCTCACTTCGTGAACGCGTCTCTACATAGTTCTAATTTTAATTCCCAGGTGATTGCGCTGGTTTATAAACTGGAAATGCAAAGTCTTGATTTCTTTGCTGCTGAGGAAGACGTTGCTGAAGTAATTTTTGCTGTCTCTCACGAAAAGAGCCTACTTCAGAATTGATTTGCTGATTATTCTGAGAAGAAAAATTTTGCCAATCTAAAGTACCAAAATTTGCCTGATGAATCAAAGACATTGGGTCAAAATTGCCATTTTGAGTACCGTTAAAAGAGCCTGAATCACCTTGCTTTGTATTCAAGGTATCAGTTTGGTAACTCGATGGTACCGAAGCTGGGCTAGTTTGAGCAAAGGCTGATGGTGCCATTAAACAAGCAATCCCAAGCCCGGTAACGGTTGCAGCAACTAGTTTGTTAAACTGTGACGATATTTTCATTTCTCTTTTCCCCTTTAATGACTCTAATTAATGTTTCTATCTTACGCAAGAGTACGTCGTAGGCGGGGTTGAATGCTTAATAATGCTACAACCGCAAAGCCTAACAATACTAGTATTGCACCGCCAAAAGTTACATCACCCCAGAAAGCGTGCATTACTACACTATTTAATCCCCAACTGTCATGCTGGTATAAATAACGGATTGACTCGATCGCATAGCTGAGAGGATTGATTGTTGCTACAACCTGCAACCATTGAGGCATAAACGATAAGGGAGCTAAAGCGGTACTGGCGAATAATAACGGTAGGTTAGTCACAAAAATTACCGCTATTAACTCGATATGTCCCGGTAAAGCAAAGGCTAAACCTAACGAAAGAGCCGTTACACCCAAAGCTACTAAAAACACGATTAAAGCGATGAAACCCAAACCTGCTGCATTGGGAATACCCGCACCTAAAAACGCCGCAGCCGCTACAATCACTGCTGCTTGCAGCAAACTTTGACTAATAATAAAAATTGCTGAAGCAAAAACAATCGAAAAGCGCGACGTTAAAGGAGCAACTAATAATCGATTCAAAAAGCCAAATTCTCGATCGAACATTACAGGCAAACCAGCATTTAGCGCTCCACTGAAAGCTGTAAAAACTATGATGCCAGCAGCTAAAAATTGACCGTAATTTGTTGTATTTCCGAAAATTCCTTTGGGTGCATTTTGGAAAAGTGCGCCAAATAACACCAACCACATTACAGGTTGAATAATTCCAGCAACCAAGGTTGAAGGGCGACGCTTTAATTGAATAAATAGACGACGAGTCAACGCCAAAGTTTCTTGTGTTAACTCGCTAAAAGCACTTTGATTAGCATCACTATATAGTTGTGGCGATGCTACCTGCTGCAAGTTAATATCCGATTTAGGAGGTGAAATTGTACTGCTCATGATAATTTTGGATTTTAGATTTTAGATTTTGGATTTTAACAACGGATTTTGAATTAAAAGTTAGGAGTTAGGAGTAGGGAGTGGGGAGTAGAGAGTAGGGAGTAGGGAGTAATTAAGGTTAAAGGTTAAAAGTTAAAGGGTATTGAAAGTTAGGAGTTAAGAGTGAGGAGTTAGGAATTAGGAATTAATTTCCCCTTGTCTCCTTATCCCCTTGTCTCCCCATCCCCCCATCCCCCATCTTCCCCCTCTTCCCCCTCTACCAATTCCCAATTCTCTATATTTCTATTTCATACTTTGTTTCTTTTCGGCTTTCATATCGCGAGTTCCTACTGCGGCAAATTCGGCATCCATTAAAGTACGTCCTGTTGCTGCGAGGTAAACATCATCTAAACTAGGACGAGATTGGGCAATACCGAAAGTGGGTAAACCGGCATTATTTAAAGCTTGCTGTATAGTAATCAAAGCATCATTTTGCTGGCTAACGACTAAATTTAATGAGTTACCTTGAGCGCCGTTAATGATTGCTTCTTTTACAAAAGGTAGAGAAGTGAGTAAATCTTTAGCTGTTTGAGCTTCGTCATCTGAGGTAAATTCCCGAATGCGGAGAGTAACTCTATCTCCCCCTACTTTATCTTTTAATTGTGATGGTGTTCCTGTCGCAATTACCTCACCGCGATCGATGATTGCGACTCGATCGCCTAAAGCATCGATTTCTTCTAAATAATGGCTGGTAATTAATACTGTTGTTCCTGCTTCTCGCAACTTCCGCAGAAATTCCCAGACTACAAAACGGCTTTCGATATCAAGTCCCGCAGTTGGTTCATCTAATACTAATACATCGGGTGAGTGCAGCAATCCAGCAGCTAAATCCAAGCGTTTGCGTAAACCACCAGAATAAGTTCCCGTCTTTTTATTAGCGTATTCTTGTAAACCGAGTAAATCTAAAACATTTTCAATCCGCTGTTTTGATACTTTTGCGGGTATATGATAAAGCGCTGCTTGGAGTTGCAATAATTCTCTTCCAGTCAGTACCTTATCTAAAGCAACCTCTTGAGCCACATAGCCAAGACGTTTTCTGACATCTTTGGGATTATCTATTGCCGAAATCCCAGATACTTCGATTTTGCCCGCATCCGGCGTTGTTAAAGTACACAAAGCACGCAGAGTAGTAGTTTTACCAGCGCCATTCGGACCGAGTAAACCAAATATTTCCCCTCGTTCAACTTTAAAGGAAATATTCTTAACGGCTTCGGTTGTGCCGTAGGACTTCTTTAAATTTTCAACTAAAACGGCAGCAGCCATTGCATTAACTCTTTAATATACAAATCTCAACAAATTCTATCTTTATTTTAGTTGTTAGTTGTTGGTGGTTAAAAATTAATTTCTTCCTATGCCCAATGCTCCATACCCTAGCAATTGTGTCATCTACTAAAAGTAGCAACAAATGTATCAAGGCACTTAAGTAAGGTATTTATATCGATTACGTTACTGGGGCTGGAGTGTAAAAATTAACTTAAATTTACGGAGATACACCCTCATGGATGAACGCCGTCTGCGAGAGTATATTGCTCTAATTAAGGAATTGTTGAAGTGTCCTAGTGGAGAGGAATTTGTAGTCTTAAAAGCCAATACACAATTGGTTGATGAAGATTTAATTATGGTGATGGAACAAATTGCCATCAAAGCTGAAGAACAAGGTTCAACTGGAACGGCTGAATTTTTAAATAATTTGGCTCAAGAACTCAAGGGTATGTTAGCACAAGCAACAAAAACGTTCAATTCCGAAGACGATCGCCCATCTGCTTATTTGGAATTGGTTGAAACGTTAATGAGTTGCCCTAGTGGAGCCGAAGCTGAAGTATTGCGGAAAAATCAAGATTTAATTGATACGCAATTCGTTTTGACTTTAGCGCAAGTGGCAGGAATAATGGCAGAAATTGGCGAACAAAAAGCTTCTGAATTTTTGCAAAGTATTGCTCAGCCTTTGGCTAAAGGAATCAAAAAGTCTTTACCTGCCTCTATTCCTTCCCAAAATTATCTGGATTTTCTAGCTGAAGTATTGCGGACTATTTCCAATACTAAGGGTAATGCAAAGGTTGTTTATCCGTTATTGGCTGCGAATTTAGATAAACTAAATACGTATTTTGCTCAAGTTCTCAAAGACTGGGTAAACGAGACTATAGAAAAAGTACAGCCGTCAATAGCGTATAGCATTCTAATAGATATTGTAAATTTTAGTGTATTAATTCAGCAGTTCTCATTAGGTAATAAAGCCGAGAACTTAGAAATTGCAATTATTGGTTATCAGATAGCGTTAGATTACTTCGATCGAGGTAATTACCCTGAAGAATGGGCTGGAACCCAGAATAATCTTGGTAACGCCCTTGTTGAACGCATGACTGGAGACGAAGCAGATAATTTGGATGAAGGTATCAAGTGTTACGAGCGTGCATTAGAAATCTACCAGCGCGATACTTTTCCCGAAGATTGGGCTATGACTCAAAATAATTTGGGTACGGCTTATAAAGCAAAGGAAAATGGGGATAAAGCAGAAAATCTGGAAATAGCAATTCAACACTATTTCGCCGCACTTGATTTGTATCAACGTTCGGTATTTCCGTATCAATGGGCGACGATTCAATATAACTTGGGTAACGTATATTGCGATCGCATTGCTGGCGACAAGTCTGAAAATATGGAAATCGCTATCCTGTCTTACAATGCAGCCTTAGAGGTATATCAACTGGATTTGGTTCCCCAACAATGGGCAATGACTCAATATAATTTGGGTAATGCTTATAAAGGGCGGATTCGTGGGGATAAAAATGAAAACTTGCAAAAAGCTGAGGAATGTTACTTGGCTGCAATGGAAGTCTACAAGAGATATCGGAATCCTGAAGAATAGTTAATCGTGCTACCTACAGGGATTGTTGCGATACTCGATAAACCCGGCTTTTCATGGGAGAAGTCGGGTTTATATGCGGCTAAGTAGTCGTGCAAAATTAATTTAACATTCTAAAAGCCTCAAGTTATTGAGATTGCTTCGTTCCTCGCAATGACAATATACAATTAATTTTGCCTAAGCACTTATCGAGATTAATCAAAGTTCGTTAACGGTCAAATTATGATATTCTTGCTCGGTAACAAGATCGAAACTGCTTTCAACTCGATCTAAAAATACCAACCCTTCAAAATGGTCGTATTCATGTTGAAAAATGCGAGCAACGAAATCCGTTAATTCTTGATTTTGCAACTTACCGTAGCGATCGGTATATTCAACTTCAATAGTCTTATATCTCGGAACTAATCCTCTAATTCCCGGAATACTCAAACAACCTTCCCAATCTTTGACGATTTCTTCAGAATAAGCAACAATTCGAGGATTAATCATTGCTGTAGGTTCCATCAACGGAGCATGAGGATATCTAAGATTCGGACGAGAAGCAACAATAAAAACACGATAACCCACAGCAACTTGTGGCGCTGCAATACCAACACCGTTAGCATCCGCAACTGTTATCAGCAAATCATCAATCAGCTTTTGAATTGTTTCGCAATGAATATCTTCAACAAACAGCGCTTTTCGCCGCAGAATCGGATTACCTAATTGAGCGATCGCAAGTTTTTCAGACATAAATAAATAAGGTTAAAGGTTAAAGGTTAAAGGTCAAAGGTCAAAGGTCAAAGGTTAAAATTTAATAACTCATAACTCCTAACTCATAACTCCTAAAGGTTACTGAGCTTGTCGAAGTACTCCTAACTCCCCATCCCCCCATCCCCCCATCTCCCCATCTCCCCATCTCCCCCTCTCCCCATCTCCCCATCTCCCCCTCTCCCCATCCCCCCATCTCCTAATTCGCTCTAGCTGGTGGTAACGGTGCAGGTCTAACTGCTAATTTTATTTTTCTACCGTTGCGTTCTACTTCTATATCTAAGGGCTGACCGATTTTACTATTTTCTACTAATTTTTGTACATCTTCATTATTATTGACGCGCTGCTTATTAATGCTGGTAATAACATCTCCTGCTTTTAATCCACCTTGAGATGCTGGAGATCCGCGCATAATTCGTATTAATAAAACGCCTTTATCTGCGGAAATACTGGGATTTCCTAGTTCGCTGTTCAGTTTTTCTTTGACATCCTTTGTCAGTGTCACCATCTGAATTCCCAAATACGGATGATCTACTCTTCCTTTAGCAATTAATTCTTGAGAAATTCTTTTAATTGTATTTACGGGAATAGCAAATCCTAAACCTTGAGCGCCTCGAATAATCGCGGTATTCATCCCTATTACCTCCCCCGACGCACTTAATAAAGGTCCGCCAGAGTTGCCGGGGTTAATTGCAGCATCTGTTTGAATATAATCAACTCGCTTATCAGCAGCACCAATATCGCTGCTAGAACGACCCGTAGCGCTGATAATTCCGGAAGTTACCGTGTAGTTTAAACCTAAAGGATTACCGATGGCAATTACCGCTTCTCCTGGCTGTAGTGCGTCGGAGTCTCCCAAGGAAGCAGTCGGTAAATTATCTGCATCAATTTTAACTATGGCAACATCTGTTACCGGGTCTTCACCTAATACTTGCCCGTTAAATTTGCGACCGTCTTTCAATTCAACGGTTACTCGATCTGCACCGTCTATGACGTGAGCATTCGTTAAAATTTCACCGTTAGAGTTGATAATAAATCCAGAACCGTTACCTCTTTGCTGTCTTTCTCGGCGCTGTCTTGGTGCTCCATCCCCAAAAAATCTCTGAAAAAACGGGTCGTTAAATTCATCTGGAACGCGGGAAGTTACCGTTCTAGAGGTATCGATCCGTACAACTGCCGGACCGACTTCCTGTACTACCGAAACCACGAAGTTAGGATCTCTTGAGTCTTTAAAGATGGGAGGGGGGGCAATTTTAGGAGCATTCGATGTTTTATCTCTAGCCTGCGCCGTTTGCTCTGGGGTTTTGCTACTTACAATATTACCGAGGTTAGAGCAACCGCTAATTAAAGCTGTACTAATCGCCACAATAAAAGTTAAAATAAAATTTTTTGCCCAAAGACTTTTTATATGGTTTTCGGTATAAATTTTACTCAATTGTGATTCATACTCATTTTTGTTCATGTGATTTTTTTTCTCCGTATGATTGGATGAATATAAGAATAATTACAAATTCAAACCATTATTTCGGTGTAGATTGACCCAATGCCATGTTTTGGCAAGGCTACTTATTTTATATATATTTTCTTTTTTTGTAACGATTACCTAACAATCGGTGGTTGAAATGTCTGACAAGATAGAGAATTTATGGTGTCAAGTATTGGAGCGCTTGCAGTTAGAACTATCGCGCCCCACCTTTGAAACTTGGATTAAAACCGCGATCGCCGAAAAATTAGAAAATAACTCTTTGGTAATTCGTACTCCTAATCCCTTTGCTCGCAATTGGTTACAAAAGTATTACATAAAAACTATTGCGTCGGTAGTAGAGGATATTCTTGGTCATCAGGTAGATATTTATTTTACGGTTACGAGCGGCGATTGTGTTTCCCAAATCAACGAAACTGAAGCAACGACTGAATTACCATTATCTAGAGATATTCCGAATATCGGCAAAAAGGCACAAAAAACATCAATATTAAATTTAAAATATGTATTTTCTCGTTTTGTAGTTGGTGCAAACAATCGTTTGGCTCATGCTGCGTCTTTAGCAGTTGCGGAATCTCCCGGTAAAGAATTTAATCCATTATTTTTATATGGTGGTGTCGGATTGGGAAAAACCCATCTGATGCAGGCGATCGGTAATTATCGTTTAGAAATTTTCCCTAACTCAAAAATATTTTACGTTTCTACCGAACAGTTTACCAATGACGTAATTAGCGCCATTCGTAATGACAGCAGACAAAGCCTTCAAGAACACTACAGAGCCGCCGATGTACTTTTAGTAGACGATATCCAGTTTATTGAAGGCAAAGAATCTACTCAAGAAGAGTTTTTTCATACCTTTAATACCTTATATGAAGCAGGAAAACAAGTAGCGATCGCATCCGATCGTCCTCCTAATCAAATACCCCGCCTCCAAGAAAGATTATCTTCCCGCTTTTCTATGGGATTAATCGCCGATATCCAAGCACCAGATTTAGAAACCAGAATGGCTATTTTACAAAAAAAAGCCGAGTACGAAAATCTCCGCTTACCCAGAGATGTCATAGAATACATTGCTTCCAACTACACGAATAATATTCGAGAATTGGAAGGGGCATTAATTCGAGCAACCGCCTATGTTTCCATTTGGGGTTTACCGATGACTGTGGAAAATATCCATTCGGCTTTAGGACAGCAAATCGAGAAGGTAGATGCAACTCCAGTAGCAATTTTAAGTATAGTCGCCGATACCTTCAATATTTCTATCGAAGACCTCAAAAGCAATTCGCGGCGAAGAGAAATTAGCTGGGCGCGACAAATTGGAATGTATTTAATGCGGCAATATACAGATTTAAGCTTACCTAGAATCGGTGAAGAATTTGGTGGTAAGGATCACACAACGGTTATGTACAGTTGTGAAAAAATTACCCAACTTAGAAAAACCGACGATAATCTAGTGCAAACTCTGCGTCAACTTGGCGATCGCATCAACGTAAATGGTTCTAAGTGAAAATTAAAAAATAAAAATTGCTTTTTAATTTTCCACATTTTCAACTATCTTGGATAAAGAACCAATGCCACTTCTTTATTAAACAGTTAAACAAAGTATAAAAAACAATTAAGACTAAATATCTTTGTGGAAAACTTTCAGCAAACCTGTGGAAAACTCGATAAAAGTATAAATAGTCTGTGGAAAAGGTAGGTTTTTTTCCACAGGGTTTTCCACAATTTGCTGTTTGCACAAGTGCGTTTTACAAAGACTGTGGTGAGTTTTCCACAACTTGTAGAAATATACCCGTGAATATTGCAATAATGTTTATCTAACTACAAAGGTAGGATTTCAGACTTAGCACTGCGATTTTCAATCAATAACATCCATCAATATATGCTGCTAAAGAAAATCCAACATTTTATAATTGCTTTACGAAAAAGTAGCAGTCCGAATATTGGGCGATCGAGAAATCAATTCGACTTTTATAAAATTAAAAAATCTTTTTTCTTCTACTTTTCCCTGAAGGAAGCTTTTCTCAACAGATAAATTTACAGATAAATTTTCACATAGCCCAACCAGATTAAGTAGGAATCAATGCCAGCCTATCTTATGCTTAATTATATTTATGCGATATGCAGCATTACTAAAACACATCATGAAACTAGTTTGTAACCAAAGCGATTTAAACACTCACCTCTCACTGACTTCTCGCGCTGTTCCTTCACGCCCGACTCATCCCATACTTGCCAACGTGCTATTACAAGCAGATGCTGCGAACAGTCAAGTAAGTTTAACAGCTTTCGATTTAAGTTTGGGAATTCGTACTACATTCACTGCCGAGGTTTTAGAAGGAGGAACAATTACTCTTCCAGCCAAGCTACTTAATGATATAGTTTCTCGTTTGCCAGAAGGAGAGATTACCCTTGATGACGGATCGCCAGATAAAGAAAATCAATCCGTGGGAGAAGGTTTAACCGTTACCCTCAAGCCAAAAAGCGGACGCTATCAGGTACGCGCAATGGGTGCGGAGGAATTTCCCGAACTACCCGTAACCGAAAACGATCGCGCAGTTCATCTTCCTGTTAGTGCATTAATCGAAGGCTTAGGGGGTTGTTTGTTTGCGACAAGTGCAGATGAAAGCAAACAAGTGCTTACGGGAGTGCATTTAACGGTTAAAAAAGATAGTTTGGAATTTGCAGCTACTGACGGGCATCGTTTAGCAGTAGTAGAAACTACCAATGAAAATCTAAATGATGATGACGAGCAACCAGATTCTCTACAGGTAACGCTACCAAGCAAAGCATTACGAGAATTGGAAAGAATGCTGGCTCATAGTTCAAAAGAAGACGAACCTGTAGCAATGTATTTCGATTGGGGGCAAGTCGTTTTTCAGTGGCAAAATCAACGCTTAACCAGCAGAACTTTAGAAGGGCAATATCCAGCTTACCGTCAACTTATACCTAATAGCTTTGAAAGAGAATTAACTTTAGATAGAAAACAATTGATCGGCGCATTAGAAAGAATTGGCGTATTAGCCGACCAAAAAAACAATATTGCCAAGGTTAGCATTGATAGCGAATCTCAAGAAATCACCTTGTCAGTAGAAACTCAAGAAATTGGTAGCGGAATGGAATCCATGCCAGCACAGATATTAGGAGAAGATATTGATATTGCTTTTAATATTAAATATTTAATGGAAGGTTTAAAAGCATTACCGTCAGCAGAAATTCAAATGCAGTTAAACAACAACTTAGCCCCCGTTATCTTTTCTCCCATCGGAGGAATTAAAATGACTTATTTAGCAATGCCAGTGCAGTTGAGAAGTTAGTTATTAGGGATGGGGAGATGGGGAGATGGGGAGATGGGGAGTACTTCGACAAGCTCAGTAACCTTTGGGGAGATGGGGAGATGGGGAGATGGGGAGATAGGGAGATGGGGAGATGGGGAGATGGGGAAGAAGAGAGCAGAGGAGGCTGGGGGAGAAAAGACGAAGAAAAATGAAATTGCTTCCTCCGCTCCCTCCGCTCCCGGAGCTTCCTCCGCAATATCATCTCCTAACTCTTAACTCCTAACTCCTAACTCCTAACTATTTACCATGCCCAATCCCCACCTTTAACCTTTAACCTTTAACCTTTGACCTCAATTCACGCCTTTACAACTTCGGAAAAACGAATTTTCAAATAATCATTCTCCATCTTTGCCCCAGATGGTTGGAGTGCTGCTAAAGCTTGCGGTAATACTAGATTGCGGCGATGGTTGCCGATGGTAATATTCAATTCATCGCCACTTTTACTTAGATTCACTTGGTCTTTAGGAATGCCAGGTAAATATAATTCTAAGCTGTATTGATTTTGATCTTGAACAATTCTAATTGTATTTTCCTTGTAATAAACTTGAGTCGGATCTTCGTCTTTGTAAAGCGTTTCTTTGAGTCGTTCTAAAGCCTCTAAACCACACATTTCTTCTGAATAAAGGGGAACTTCTTTAACGGGTAAAGGATGAAAATTATCATGAAGTTGTTGACGATATTGTTCTTGATTTTCTTTCCATCTTTTGAAAAATGGGTCTTGCACTTCTTGCGGAATAATCCGATTTGCGATCACTAAATCTGTGGCGACATTGTACAAACTTAAATAAGCATGGGCGCGAAGAGATTCTTTAATTACCATCTTTTCGGGGTTTGCAACCAGACGCACCGAAGTTTGAGTATTATCGGTTAATACTTTTTCTAACGCTTCGATTTGCTGATAAAACTCGAAAGGTGCATCCATTACCTCTCTATCCGGTAGCGAAAAACCAGCGATCGGTCTAAAAATCGGCTCCACCAAAGGACGCAACGCTACCGAAATATTTTGAAAAGGCTTATAAAAACGCCGCATATACCAACCGCCAACTTCCGGTAAACTCAACAACCGTAAAGCCGTACCCGTAGGTGCAGAGTCAATAATTAAAACATCATATTCGCCTTCATCATAATGACGTTTCATTCTTACCAAGCCGAAAATCTCATCCATCCCCGGTAAAATTGCCAATTCTTCAGCTTGGATTCCCTCCATTCCTCTAGCCTGCAAAACTTGAGTAATATAGCGCTTTACAGCACCCCAATTTCCCTCAAGTTCTAACAGCGCATCCAACTCCGCACCCCATAAATTTGGACGAACTTGTTGCGCTTCGTGTCCGAGTTCCAAATCAAAACTATCGGCTAAAGAATGGGCTGGATCTGTGCTTAAAACCAGCGTGCGATAACCTAACTCAGCACAACGCAGTCCAGTAGCGGCAGCAACCGAAGTTTTCCCCACGCCGCCTTTACCTGTCATTAAAATTACGCGCATGAATAATCTTTTTTCCTGAGAAGCTTTTACATTAATTTACATACATATATACATTATGACTTCTTTAAGGGGAAGAAATGCTGTTTGAGTACATCCAATCGCGAACATTTCCAGTAATCCACGTGAGAAACGATCAATCCATCAGAATTAACTCTTAAGGTACTCCATCCAGGGATAGAAATGTGCGGTTTCCAAGGTAGAGGTGTATTCCAATTAAGAGTCCATTCGGTTTTAATCGTATCCCCTTCCCTGTGGATATCATGCACATCCATCTGCGGTTTAATGAAGAAAGTTTCAATAAACTTAATCATCAACTTATAGCGTTTAACCCCATTAAACTCATTCATAGGATCTTTGAAATAAACATCTTCCGCGTAAATGCTATAAGTTTGATTTGCAGGAAAATGTTTGTAATCCTCTTTTAAAATTTCTAAAGTATTCATAAATAGAGTTGATAGTGGTTAGTTGTTAGTTGTTAAGTAAGTCGGCACAAAAAAATTAAACTATGTAACGGTTGGGTAAATTGTCTTGGAAACCTTGCTCTTAGTGCCTACTGCCTACTCCCTTATCCGGCATTACGATTTGGCTACGCCGAACTACTTAGTTGTTAGTTGTTAATGACCATAAAAAATAGAAAAATTGGTAAGGGGAGCATCTCAAATTTTTAATTTTTTAGTGCGTTTTCAACAATTGGAATGCTCTAATGCGCCAGCCAGCAAGATGCTTGCGCTTCGCGCACACTGCGTGAACGCACTACCTGCGGATTTTCAACAATTCGGATGCTCCAATTGGTAAGTGCTAACTGCTCACTGTTCACTGCTCACTGTTCACTGCTCACTCCTCACTATTCATTCCACAGTCTTTCTAATTGCCCTCGCCAAGCGGTTAAAACTCGTTCTCGCGATTCAGGACTTTGATCCATTTCACCCATCAAACCTTCAGCATAAAAACGCTCAAGATTTTGCATAGTCGCCTCTATTGATTTCCCTTGCTGTTTGGAAGCTTGCACAATTTCCTTAATCTTGCTTTCAGTTAAGCGATTAAAAGCATCATTCACACCCACTTCATAGAGAGCAATTAATCTGGCGATCGCATCGCGAAAATCTTCTACAACCAAGCTGGCGCTACTGTGCTGAAATATTCCCCACAACACATCTTGATGCAATGCGTAGCGTACTTGTTGAGTATCATCAAAATTAGCTTCAAGAAACTGTTGCAAAAACGATTGTGCTTGCTGTGCTGGCATAATCGGTAACATAATTCGCAACCAACTTTGGTCTTCACTTAGCAGTATTAATAGTCTAAATTTCGGTGTTTCAACTTGCCAAGAACCAGGTGCAAGGACATTTACCGCAGATGTACCAAATAAATCCGCGAGCGTATCGGCAATTTCGTTATGTGTCATTTTTAATATTCGAGCTATAAACTCATGCTACCGCTTAGGGGTATCATGCTTTATCTTCCCAAAGACTTATGCCTTGATAGTTAGGAGTTAGGAATTAAGAGTTAAGAGTTAGGAGTTAGAAGTTAAGAGTTAGAAGTTAGAAGTTAAGAGTTAAGAGTTAGAAGTTAGGAGTTAGAAGTTACTCCTTTCCCGGCAGAAGATTACCGATTAAAAAACCGCAGAGACGCAGAGAGCGCAGAGGAAAGAGATTAAAAGAGATAGGTAATTTTAGAGCGGTAAGGGAGTTAATAATTAAAAAAAATTCTACCCCCTCTACCCCCTCTACCCCCTCTACCTTCTTTCCCAATTCCCTATTTTTTATAAATTAAAAATACCGAACCAATCGCGCCAAAATTTTCTACATAGGTTTTATTATCGTAAAATAATCCCGGAGATTCTCCCCCATCAAACAATATTCCTTCTTGAATTTTACCCAAACAGTTATTCCGAGCTATTCCTTCTAAAACATCATCAAACATATCCGGTAAAAGTTCTCGATTAACTTCGGTTATTTCAATATCGGAATTTGCTCTAGAATCATTTACTAATAAAATCGCATAACCTTTATCGGTAATAGCAGCCATCGAACGATTAATAGCTCTTTTACAAGCAAATTCTCCCAAAGCTGCACAAATATCTTTGAATTCGCCGTTACGATAAAATCTACCGTTACCTCCGACTATGTTGTAATTAAGAATATCGCTATTTCTTCTACCTTTTCCAATAGTTGCCCGACGTTGAGCGGGTTTTCCTCCAGATACCCCAAAAGAAGAACGTTTATTTCTAAAATCTCCAGAATATTCGATTCCTCGTGAAATATTTAAACCCTGGGGTTTATCATCAATATCTATATAATCCGCATTAATTGCCGCGATCGGTTTTTTCCCATTCAATAAGGCGTTATCATCGCTGATGATTTCACCAAATAGTTTGGGAACGTATTCTTTACGTATACCGCTATCGTTTTTCGCGTAAATATTGTGAGCTAATCCGACATTTACTTTGAAATCTAACTCTTTTGATTTCGGATTAAAAATAATTACATGATTAATTCCTCTATCAGATTTCTCACCTAAATTATTTGTTTTCAAAAATTCTATACTGATTCTGTCTTTGCCGGGACAATTACTTGCAGATTCTTTTACTAATTTAGGTATATTCTTTTCTGTTATATCTGATGATATATCTTCTTGTATAACTATTGATGGCTTTTGAGTTAATTCTGGCGAATTATTATTACTTTGGTTATAAGAACGGAAGAAGAATACACCGGCAGCTATTAATATTAAGCTGATAAAATTCTTGTTGAACATATCTATACAGTTAACTAATAATGTTTAACTTAGTTTAATTTACTTGCTTTAACGATTTTGAATTCTACCAAAGTTGAAGCAGAATAATATATCGGCGACTTTTAAGGTAACACTAACAATAACGCAAACAATAATGCTTATCCAGGATAAATATGTATATTCAATGCAAGCTGCAATTTCTTACATAAAAAAACTCCCCACATAAATAATGCAGGGAGTTAATTATCAATTCGAGTTACAAAAATCTATTCTCGATCTCGCATTAAGAAAACCATTCTAAAACAGCTTCATCCTTAGTATTGGTATTGCGTGATGGAGTTTCGCGATTGAACTTCATCTGAATCGAGCGGGTTTGCTCGCCGTCAACTGCAACTGCTTTAATTGGATAATCAATCAAACCATCTTGGAAGGACATTTGGAAGCGGAATGTTCCATCGGGATTGAGTTTGATTTCGCGATCGCCAATTGTAACGGTAGCATCTGGTTCGGTTGCACCGTAAACAATTAACTCAGCGTCAGCAATTAACCAGAATTTGCGGGGACGTACCGGAGCTACGGATGCACCCATACCTACACCAGACATATTTACACCCGATGCTGTAGGAAGCGACCACATACCTACACCAGATGGGAAAATGTAGGAACTGATAGCCTGTTCTGGAGCCATTGAACCGGGAACGTGCTGCTGCGAACCAAACATGGAACCGGCGACACGCATTGCTTCTGCGGATTCAGCCATGCCAAATATTTGGTCGTAAATCGCGTTACCGTTGGCATTAGCATTACCGTTGGCGTAACCATTCTGGGCGGTTGCAGGTGCTTTCTTCGCAGGTGGTACTAATTCGTACTTAGTCTCACCGCGTAAATCTTCTTCAAAGTCAACGGTAATGAAGACATCTTCAATCCAGTCAGAAGGATATACGGGGGGAACGTGTACTCTAGCACTGCGAGCCAACGTCAACCAACGACCATCAGCACAACGATAACCGATGTCGATTACATAATCGCGATCGCTAACTGGAATCGGCAGGTACCATTCCCGCGCCATTTCATCACAAGGATACTCTTGAAGATTGTGAGCGCTTTGGTTATCTAAGTTAATGTCGGTAACATCATAAATTCTCAGCGCAAGTTGTTGTCCGCCTTGCTTGCGTAAATCTTCTTTATGCTCGTTAGAAATATCCCAATAAGCATAAGCCCATTGTGGATCGCGAGGCATTAATACAACACGACTTTCACCATAACCAGACGGTAAATCGGCAAGTCCCTCATCAACCGAAGCAAGAGTACCACCAGTTCTGTCTTCTTGTCCTAACTCGAATTTTGCTGCTTCCACTGTCTCCTGTGCCTCCAATGAACGTTCTGCCTGTCTGGATAACTTCTTACCCTGTGCTTCTTGAACTGCTGCGAGTAACTGAGATTTACGCATTCGACTATAGCGAGATACGCTGTATTCACTGGCAACTTTACGCAGTTGCCTTAATGTCATTTCTTCTAATGGTGGGCGTTCTTTTGCCATGAGTAAAGACCTCCTAAAGTTTAAATAAGAAATTTATTTTGATTAAGGAGAGGTCGGTCTAATTACATCTACCCCAAATCTTTTTATATCAACTTGTTAATTGATATCTTATTTTAGATGCAAGAATCTATCTTGCTTCAATCTGGAAAATTACCAGATAAATGTAGGGTTCAAAGTTAAATACTTCTGTGGGTAGAAGATTACGATCTTTAACCTTTCTCTTTCAAATCTTCTGCTCTCACAACTTTTACTTCGTTATAAAAGTTTTTCTTATGTCAGATATAAGCATTAATTAAGAGCGAAGATTTACTTGCTACTTATATTAACTTCATTTCCTTGGTTGGGATCAAGGGGGTAAAGAAGGCTTTTTTCTCCTTATTACGAATTTATCAGCTATTCGGGGATCTTTATGTCATGATATCTTGATATATGGGACTCAAATAGCTTTATAAAGGCATCCAGAATACCAGTTATGTCATGATTAATTGATAAATGAGTATTCTTGCTCAGCATAAATATTACCTACGTTGCTTCGAGCAGCTTTATAAACACTTATGCAAAATCAACAGGACTTTCGTAAGCCCTGCCCAACAATACGGGGGTTGGGGGATCTAAAAATAATTACCAATTACCAATGCCCAATTCCCAATGCCCAATTCCCAACTATTTCTTCCCAGACTTATTAATTTCCTTCTTCCACTTGTTCTTTACCAAACGAATTTCTTCAAAGCTGTAACTATCACCTAAATACTCTTTAATTGGCGTTAAAGCAGTATCTCCCAATGCATCAATGACTTGAAGAATTTTTTTCTGCTTGTCAACAGGAACGATTAAATTTAAATCTACAGGTTGATTTTTCTCAATTAAATCGGAAAGATGGCGAGCGATCGTAGTAGAACGAAGGTTGCGCTGTTTCGCTATTTCTTTGATACTCAATCCTTGTTTGTGCAATTCAAAAGTTTGTAATTCAGTATATGAAATATCCCCATCTGAAGAAGTAGATTGTGATGAAACCGAACTATTATCTTGTAAATAAGCTTTAATTACCGCAATAAATTTATCGCCATATTGGGTAAGTTTATGAGTACCAACTCCTGCAAGCTTGCTGAATTCATCTTTGGTTTTCGGTTGCATCTGCGTCATTAATCTCAAAGTTGAATCACCGAAAATCACGTAAGGTGGAACAGATTGAGCATCCGCAAGCTGTTTGCGAAGCTCGCGCAATTTTTGAAATAGTACATCTGCTTGTTCTGCTTTCTCGCTTCGCTCTTTCCCAGTGACTTTTTCCTGGGGGGAAACAACAATAGAAACCGGAAGCTGTTTTTTCATCACTTCCATACTCAAGGAATTGAGTTTTAATACTGCATAACCATCGGTAGTTTGTTCGAGTAAACCTTGATGCAGTAAAGAACGTCCTAACATTCGCCATTCGTCAAGGGTTCTATCTTTTCCAATACCGTAGGTAGAAAGCTTATCGTGTCCTTTGCCGAGGATTTTCTGAGTTTTGCTTCCTCGCAACACATCTATAATATGTTTCATGCCAAACCTTTGCTTGCAACGTGCCACGCAAGACAAAAATTTCATGGCTTCAATCGTCCAATCTTCCACTGGTTTGGGATTGCAACAGTTATCGCAATTACCGCAATTGCCAGGAAATCTTTCTCCAAAATAACTTAATTGAATCGTGCGACGGCAATCTGTACCTTCTGCATAATCGATCATCTGACGCAGTTGCTGCTTGGCAATCATTTGCTCTTGCTCGTCAGTTTTTTGATCGATCAGCCATTCAATAGTTTTGACATCGCTGTAACTCAAAAACAGCAAACACTTTGACGATTCGCTATCTCTACCCGCTCTACCCGACTCTTGATAATAACTTTCTAAATTCCGTGAAATATCAAAGTGGATTACAAGACGCACGTCGGGCTTGTTAATCCCCATGCCAAAAGCAATAGTTGCTACCATTACTCTGGCATCATCTCGAATAAACTTGGTTTGATTTTCGGTACGTTCGATATCGCTCAAACCAGCATGATAAGGTAAGGCAGAAATATTATCGTGCTGTAATTTAAAAGCTAATTCTTCAACCTTTTTGCGCGTTAAACAGTAGATAATTGCCGAACCTTCCGTTTCCCGAATCAGTTGCAAAAGTTCGACATAAGTATTCTTTTTTTTCGGACGAACTTCGTAATAAAGATTTTGACGATTAAAAGAAGCTATATGAACGCTGGGTTGATTTAATCCTAATTGTTTAATAATATCGGCGCGGACTCTTTCTGTAGCGGTAGCGGTAAGTCCCCAGATTGGTACATTGGGGTAACGCTGGCGCAGCGATATCATTTGACGATATTCCGGACGAAAATCGTGTCCCCACTCAGAAACACAATGGGCTTCATCGATCGCAAAAGCAGAAATACCAATTTGTTGATGCACTAAATCGAGTAAAGGTAAAAATCTTTCGCTGAGTAAACGTTCTGGTGCAACATAAAGTAACTTAACTTTACCGCTCATAATTGCTTGTTCGCGCATTCTCGCTTTATGAGGGCTGACACTGCTATTAAGAAAAGTTGCTGGAATTCCGTTTTTTCGCAATCCATCTACCTGATCTTGCATCAACGCAATCAACGGCGATACTACTATTGTTAATCCTGATTTCATCAATGCAGGCAGTTGGAAACACAGCGATTTACCCCCACCCGTCGGCATAATAACCAATAAATCACGATTTTCTAATGCCTCAACAATGATTTCCCGCTGCGGCGAACGAAACTTGTCATAACCGAAGTGATGTTTGAGGGCATTTTCTAAATGGGGATGCTGAGACATATTATCGGTCAGTTATCAATTGTCAGTTATTAGTAAGCTTTTCGGAATAAAAATCCGTGCTTTCCACGTTTCACTATTTTAATAAACTGTTTGACCATTTTTTCTAAAGATTAATTTCTACAAAGACGGTGCAGAATTTGCAAAAAGTAATTTATCCGTAATTTTCCGCAATTTCGATCGCTACAGTTTAAATAAATTTTTTATTTAATATATGGTAAGTATTATTTTATATCCTAAATATACGTTTTTACACTGTACTTCTTAGAGGTGAAAAGCGTGTTAAATATTGTAATGTCAGGGAAAAATTGTTTATATCGCCGATCGCAGTAAATTAGTCAAATGAAAAAGTAATACAAGTAAGTGGTTTCTTCAAGAACTGATTCCGGACATTGTGAAAACTGCTGCAAATGTTTATTTCGGCAGAATATTTCGATTTTTACAGATACCGAGCGTGGTGGCGATCGCCTTGAACCGCGTAAAAGTATGAAACCCTTTCTTAAAAAGACTTTTGGCTAATTCAAATCCCTAATTAAAACAAAACTGATTTTAGTATCGTCGAGGATATATGACACAATCACAACAGCGTCCGCCCTCCAATTCTGCCGCACAACGTAGTGCGCCTCCGATGCCGCCACCGCCACCAGCGTCTACACTCAGCACTCAGCGCCAGTCCGCCCAAACTATAGAAATGCCAAACGGTAGCCGTGGTACGATAAATCCTGCTGCTCATCGTCCGGGAACACCACCACCGGCTCAGAGTACACCTGGGAAAAACAGCTTGCAGCCAACTTTTGAGCAGTTAATTAAGGAAGCTCACGAAAAAGGATTTTCTGATATTCACTTGGGAGTCGGTGAAATACCCCGCTTCCGCAACCGAGGAGAAATAGAAACAACCAATTATCCACAAACGGATAGAGAAACTTTCATGAGTTGGTTGCGCGAAACGCTAACAGAAGAGGAAATTAAGCGCTTTCAAGAAACCTTAGATTTTGATGGAGCAACCCAGTTCGATTTTGCGAGAGTGCGGATCAATATTTTTGATTCTCTCAAAGGTTACGGGATGGTACTGCGATTGATTCCAATGAAGATACTGACAATGGAGCAGTTAAAGTTACCTGCGATTTTTAGAGATATCTGTCACTATCACAAAGGTTTAATTCTAGTTACAGGTCCGACTGGTTCGGGTAAATCGACTACAATGGCGGCGATGATTGACTATATCAATCGGGAAATGGCGAAACATATTATTACCATCGAAGATCCGGTTGAATTCGTTCATCGAAGCCAAAAATCCCTCGTTAAACAGCGGGAAGTCGGAATGCATACCCGCAAATTTGACAACGCTTTGAAAGCAGCTTTGCGGGAAGATCCAGATTTAATTCTGGTGGGAGAAATGCGGGATAGAGAAACGGTTAATACCGCCCTCAAAGCCGCTCAAACAGGTCACTTGGTAATGGGAACCCTACACACCAACAGTGCTGTAAAAACCATCGAACGTATTCTTAACCTTTTCCCCGGTGAAGAACAAGATCCAATGCGAGTCGCAATCTCTGAGTCTTTAGTCGCAGTTATTTCTCAAGGTTTGTGTCGCACGACAGATGGTAAACGTGCAGCTTTCCACGATATTCTAATTAACACCGAAGCTGTCAAAGACTGGATTAAAGATTCAAAATACGATGAAATGACTGAATTGATGAAGCAAGCCAGTTTTGACGGCATGATTACCATGAATCAGTCACTATTCAACCTTTACCAAGAAGGTCAAATTACAGAAGAAACTGCATTAGAAATGTCACCAACTCCTAACGAGATGGCGCAGATGCTTCGAGGTAGGGTGTAAGTTTAGGTAATAGGATTTTTAGGGTATTGGTAATCTAATATCTAAACCTCTATCAAGAAGCATTAAATTTAGAGACGTAAAATTTTACGTCTCTACATAAAATTAAAGAAATCCCAAATCTAAAATCCAAAATCGTATAAGCCATTGAATTCCAATAAATTACTTTTACCGAAGTTATTCAAAGGTATCGCGTTATTTACACCAGGGGGAGATTTGATTTACTGCATCGACTCCAGCAAAAAAGGTCGATGGCATTCAAATTTATGCAGCGCTTTACAACAAATTTTAGATTTACCAGAACCACCTCATTTTTTGGTACCAGCATATACAGCGACTATCGATCACTGGCGAGATCCACGCTCTGGGGAAATAAGAATTTTTGCAGAAGCTTATCCAGCAGTCATACGTTACCAGGCTTTGTTAAATGCTATCTTTAATACGGGAGATTTAGTTTGGCAAAAAACTCCTTTGCACGATGGTTTATCCGATAGCATAGTATTAGCAACCTATCGTTCAACCTTTGAGCAGTTATGGGAAAATCACGATTTAATTGTACGTTTGGAAGCATCCGAACAGCCATCTATTGATTCTCAACCGCTATTAACTGCAAGAAAAATGCAACCTCAAACACAACCTTATATTCTTCGTTTGTTCGTTGCGGGGCATACTCCCAATACCGAAAATATCCTTCAAAGCCTGCATGAATTGCTAGAAAAATATCTGGGAAGCCCTTACACTCTGAAAGTGATTGATGTATTAACTCATCCCGAACAAGCAGAAATTCATCAAGTTAGTGCAACTCCTACTTTAGTTAAAGTTTTACCCAAACCAACCAAACGAATTGTGGGAAATATGAACAGTAGGGAGAGAATTTTACATATGTTGGGTATATTGAATAAATCTAATTATTCTAACTGAAGTTCTTTGGGTAGTTCAAATGACCCATTTTCACTCTTCTCAAACGCGATCGCCTTGAATACCGCATCATTATTCAAAGCACCATAGATGTGAGGGAATGTCTCATTTTCCGCAACAAGATCGTAACGGATTTCTGATTTAACGCGATCGGAATCGATAAAAAGCAGCAGTAAATCGGTTTGATTTTTAAAAAATAAATTTGCGACTTTTACAACTTGTGCTGCTGTGGAACAATGGATAAAACCTTCAGTTTCTAAGGAGTCAGCCCGGTAAATTCCTTTTGCTTGCGCTTGTTCCCAATCTTGACGTGGAGTTATGTGAAAAATAGTTTTCATTTATCAATTATCAATTATCAATTACCAGTTATCAATTTTAATTTCGGAACGCTTGCCAAGTAGCAAAATTACACTGCCCATCTCCGCTGCATCGAAAACTTGACTCAAGTTTTTCTCAGTTTCGCTGATGTATTTACTGATTACTGTACTAACGTTCGTGTAGCCTTCCGAAGGTAGCTTGAGCGCAGGTTGAGAACGATAATCTCTACAAAGATTTTGAAATCAAATCAGATAATTTTTATACCTTCGATAGGCAACGCCTATATTGTGATATAGTAGTACATTAATTTATTTAATATTGAGTTGATATGCATTACTTTCGATATATCTCAAGCTACAAATTCTCCTGAAATTTTGTTTCAAACAGTGCTTGATGGTGACGAAGTTGTGATTACTCAGAACAATGAGCCGATTTTAAAAATAGTTCGTATAAATCAACCAAAAAAACGACGGCGATTGGGGAGTGCCAAAGGACTGATTTGGATGTCTGATGATTTTGATGCACCTTTAGAAGAACTTCGTGAGTACATGGAATGAGATTTCTTATTGATACTCACACATTTTTGTGGTTTATTCATGATAGCCCACAGTTGAGTACTAAAGAACCGAGCTTGTTGGAATCAGATAATGACGTATGGGTAAGCATTGTTAGCTTATGGGAGATAGCGATTAAAGTTAATATTGGTAAACTTACGCTCCCAAATAACTACGAGAATTTTATCCCCGAACAAGTTGCGCTTAATGATATTGAAATTTTGCCGATTAAAATGGCAAATTTAGCTATTTATACTACATTGCCACTGCACCATCGCGATCCATACGATAGATTACTTATTGCACAAGCAATGACAGAGAAAGTTTCAATTATTAGTGCAGACGTTATATTTGATAGCTACTTCGTAAGTAGAATTTGGTAATCATGATTTATCGTAGCCGTCACACACCCTACATTTTATAAGACAATTAACAATTAACAATTATCAATTATTTAAGTACCGACGAATTGATTACAGTGCGTGACGACAATATTCAATATTTTCATTATTAACAATAATTTATCGTAGCCGTCACGCACCCTACGTAATTATTATCTAATGCCCAATGCCCAATAATTAATTAAGCTTCTTGATAAACTATCTCTTGAAACTGAATTATATCTTTTTGTGGATCTGCATGAATGACTTTGACTAAAATTTCTTCACCCAAATCTACGGCACGTTTAAAGAACATAGGTAACTGTAAACCTAAATCTTCTATCAAAATTAGTGCTAAGTTACTGTCTTCCCTCAACCACATTAAAACTGTTGTATCCCAAGCTTTATCCAAATGACGGCGCAGGTATTCTAATGCCCAATATCTATTAGTTTGCCGTTCTACCATTACGACTTCTTGAGTAATACTGGTAACATTCATCATCACTTCTTTCAGTTGTTCTGCGGAGAAGGGTAGAACGTCGCCTCTGAGATGAGCTTTGATTTGAAAGTGGGTAAGTAAGTCACTGTAACGACGAATCGGAGAAGTTGCTTGTGTATAAGTCTCTAACCCCAAACCCGCATGACGCAAAGGATTAATGCTCATTTCGCTCCTTGGCATACAGCGACGCATGGCACAAGCACGGACAAAACCGGCGGGTAATAGCAGCAGTTCTTCTTCTGGTGGTAATTCTGGTTGCGGCTGACCGCGAAAAGGCAAAGGTATGTTATGAGTTTTACCGTAACGAGCCGCGACTTCACCAGCAAGAATCATCATTTCGGCTACTAGTTTTCGCGAAGGAGAATCATCTAACAAATCGATGTTAACTTCATCGTCTTTAACCTTGATCGTAGCTTCGGGCATATTGATGCTGATGGCTCCTTGCTGGTAACGCCAAGACTTGCGCTTGAGCGCCCATTTTCCAAGGGCTGCAATTTCGGGTTCTTCTCGTACTCCCGATTCCAAAATATCGTTCACATCTTCATAAGTGAGGCGATAAGTCGGCTTGATTAAACTTGCATGAATGCTGTAGTCTTCTACTCCACCAGTATCATCTAAAATAATTCCGAAACTCAAGGCGCAACAGATTTCTCCCTGGATCAAACTCATTGGTCCGGTTGCCAATATTTCTGGGAACATGGGGATCATTCCCGTGGGCAAATAAACTGTACTGCCGCGCTTTCTGGCATCCAAGTCCAATTCGTCTTCAGGTACAAGCCATCGCGTTGGATCTGCAATATGCACCCATACCCTTTCGCGATTATCGGGAAGCATTTCCCAACTTAAACCATCATCAATTTCGGTAGTCGTTTCATCATCAACCGTATAAACTTTTAGATGAGTTAAATCCAAACGATTTTGGTCGGGATCTGGGGGAGGAGCGTTCAAGCGTTGATGCGCCACATCTAGTACCTTAGTAGGAAATTGAACCGGAATTGAGGAACGACGTAGAAACAGGTTTTCATTTGGACTCCACCAACCCAAATCGACGAGTAATTGAAACGCTCCTTGAGGTGTTGCAGTGCGTTCGAGCATCGTCATCGTTTCTAAAACTTGTGCGGGTGGAGGATAAGCCTGAGCCAAGGAATCGTACTTTACTCCACCCCGCGTTACATCTGCGAGTAACGCTGCATATTTTTCCAATGCTTCCAACCTGTGGCGATCGTGCTTTTGCCATTCTACAGCTTCACCATCAAGCGCCTGCTGTACCCTTGTTAAAAATTCTTGCTGCCCTTTTGCTTTGAGGGCTTCTACTTCTAACTGATGCTTTCGTTCTGCAACAGCTGTAGCGCTTCGCGGTTCGTAAAGTTCGCCTTTTTGCTTGAAATAAATTTTATCTTCCGATAACAAGCAATGAGCTGCATAAACTTGAGGTGGTTCTGTTTCTGAAAACAGTAAATTCGCCATTTCTTCGGAACTAACAGAGGTGCCATCCTCCACTAGCAATTCCCAAGCCACTTCTAAACTCGAAGGATCTAAATACGAATTTACCTGTTGCAGAAAATCCGGTATATCTGATGGCTTGTAGCTTTCTCCGACTTTGTAGGTAACTTGTCTCGGTGCGAGACTGGTGGAGCCTCCTCGTTCATCTACCATTATCCAACGGCTTTTCCCATCTGGACGCTCTACCACACCCAAACGGATCTCGCCTTGATTCCTAAATTCTACCAGCGTCCCCTTTTCCACAAGCCTTGTAATTGATTCAAATTTTCATTTTTCAGATTTTGGATTATTAAGTATAAATATATAAAATCCCAAAATCAAACCATCTTTAATACAAAAATCGGGACACTTGCTTCAACTCTGTAAGAGCAACGCAGTGTCCTCAAAAAACCTTGATTTAGGCTTCGGCATTGACAAAAGGTAATAAAGCCAAAATTCTAGCGCGTTTGATTGATGCAGTTAAATCTCGCTGTTGCTGAGAAGTTAAACCAGTAATCCGACGTGGAAGTATTTTACCGCGTTCGGTAACAAATTTACGCAACAAATCAACGTCTTTATAATCTATAGGTTCTCCTGGTTTAATCGGAGACAGACGACGACGATAATAAGCCATTTTTACTTAATTTCCTTGTGAACGGTATGCGTGTTGCAGTGCGTGCAGAACTTTTTGAGTTCTAAACGATTAGTTGTATTCCGACGATTCTTGGTACTCGTATAACGAGAAACTCCAGGGGAACGCTTGTTAGCGTTGCTACGACACTCAGTACATTCAAGTGTCACTATTATACGGACACCTTTACTTTTAGCCATAATTAAACAAACAATTTAAGCCAGCAAATAATAACACAAATAACCATTGTCTCATATCACATCGCACAATTTCAATTATTGTCCGAACTTATATACAAGCGCGAATAGCCTCGATGTGACGAAACCATAATACTTATAGCATAGCGGCGATCCAAATGCCGCCTAACGGGTATTGCTAATAGCTGTACCGTTATTAATCGCTAAAGGAATCACGCTTAAGTATAGCAGCCACATTGCGGAAAATGTTGCTTAACGTTATAGAAGTTAAAACTCTTTTAATCCCATTAAAAAACGGGCGGGATGCCCGTTCCACAAGATATATTAAGGCAAGGAATTAAACTCTTAACTCCTCACTCCTAACTCTCAACTAAATTACCGCTTCGCAAATTTCTTCGACATCTTCCGTAAGCGAATTGATTCTGGCGTAATTTCTACCAATTCGTCGGGACCAATATATTCCAAAGCTCTTTCCAAACTCATATCTACTGGTGCTTGTAATTGAACTAATTCATCACCACTCGCAGCACGGTGGTTTGTCAGCTGCTTGGTTTTACAAACGTTTAATTCCAAGTCTTGAGGACGATTATTTTCTCCAATAATCATGCCTTTATAAACTTTGGTACCCGGAGTAATGAAGTAAGAACCTCTATCTTCCGCATTTTTCAAAGCGTAGAAGGTAGCAACACCTTCATCAAAAGATATCAATACACCGTTACGACGAGCGGAAATATCGCCAAGAATTGGACGGTAATCGAGGAAACTGTGGTTCATGATGCCGTCACCACGAGTGATACGCATGAATTCACCACGGAAACCAATCAAACCACGGGCAGGAATGATGAACTCTAATTGCGATCGCCCGTTACCACCCACTTGCATATCTTGCATTTCACCTTTGCGCTGTCCGAGTCGTTCGATACAGCCACCAACGGCTTCTTCGGAAATGTCTAGAGCTAATAGTTCGTAAGGTTCGCAAGGTTGTCCGTTGACTTCGCGGTAAATTACCTGTGGCTGGGATACCTGAAACTCATAACCTTCGCGGCGCATGGTTTCAATTAAAATACCCAAGTGAAGTTCACCACGTCCGCAAACGCTAAATCTATCGGGTGAATCGGTTTCTTCAACCCGCAAAGCTACGTTTGTTTGCAACTCGCGCATCAAACGATCTCTTATTTGTCGAGAAGTTACAAAATCCCCTTCCTGACCGCAGAATGGCGAATCATTCACCGAGAAGGTCATTTGTAAAGTCGGTTCGTCCACTTTAATAAGTGGCAAGGCTTGGGGTTCGTTGGGACAGGTGATGGTTTCTCCAATATTGGCATCAGCAAAACCAGCAACTGCAACAAGATTACCCGCAGATGATTGTTGTAATTCCACCCGCGCTAAGCCTTCAAAACCAAGTAACTTACTAATTTTGGATTTGACAATTTTGCCATCTTCTTTGACCAAAGCCGCTTGCTGTCCGGCGTTGATGGTACCGTTATGGATTCTACCTATGACAATTCGTCCCAGATAATCAGAATAATCCAGGGTTGTAACTTGTAATTGTAAAGGCTTTTCTGGGTCGCCTACTGGAGGTGGAACGTGACGTAAAATGCCCTCAAATAAAGGCTTCATATCAGTAGATTCATCTTCCAGTTGGTTTTTAGCGAAACCCGCTAAACCAGAAGCGAACAAATAAGGGAAATCACACTGATCGTCATCTGCCCCTAATTCCAAGAACAAATCCAATACTTTATCAACTGCGATGTGGGGATCTGCTCGGGGACGGTCGATTTTGTTGACTACAACAATCGGACGCAATCCTTTTTCCAAAGCTTTCTTCAACACAAAGCGCGTTTGGGGCATGGGACCTTCATTTGCATCCACGATCAGGACGCAACCGTCCACCATACCTAATACCCGTTCAACTTCGCCACCGAAGTCAGCGTGTCCGGGAGTATCAACAATATTGATTAAAGTTTCTTTGTAGCGAACGGCGGTGTTTTTGGAAAGAATCGTGATACCTCGTTCTCTTTCCAAATCGTTTGAATCCATAACGCAATCCGGAACGTCTTCCCCTTCACGGAAAATGCCAGATTGTTTAAGTAGGGAATCAACGAGGGTTGTTTTGCCGTGGTCTACGTGAGCGATAATAGCGACGTTACGGATTGGGAGCGTCATAAGTACGTCCGATGAACTGCGGATTTTATAGTTTAAACTTGTGAAGGCTGTAATAACAGAATTCGGATAAAAATGGAAATTCTGTAAACATCCCTTAACAATTCTATCTTACTCTTTCCATTTGAAGGGAAATTTGGTAATTGGGAATTGGTAATTGGGTATTGGGCATTGGGCATTGGTAATAGTTCGTAGATATGAGTTAATGGTTATCTACCCCCTCTGTGCTTGTTACCCATTACCTATTACCCATATTAAAAATGCCCCACATAGTTTTACTCGGTGATTCGATTTTTGATAATGCTGCTTACGTTGGGAAAAATCCCTCGGCGATCGCGCAGTTGCAGATGAAGCTTCCCGATAATTGGAATGCTAGCTTAAACGCGATCGATGGGAATAATGTTGATGATGTTTACACTCAACTGGAAAAATTACCAAAAGATGCTACTCATTTAGTTCTGAGTGTAGGAGGAAATAATGCGCTCAGCTGTGTCAGTATTTTAAATGAGAAAGTTGCCTCTTCTGCTGAAGTATTTATCAAGCTGGCTAACATGAGAGAGGACTTTGAAAACCAGTATCAGAAATTGTTGCAAAAAATTATCAGCCTTGGTATTCCTACAAGTATTTGCACCATTTATAATCCGAATTATCCAGAGTCAACTTATCAAAGAATTGCGGTTGCTGCTTTAGCAATTTTCAACGATGTAATTATTCGACAAGCTTTTCAAAATGGTATTCCGTTGATCGATTTAAGATTAACCTGCAACGAAGCCGCAGATTATGCAAATCCAATTGAACCTTCAAGCGCTGGTGGTGAAAAAATAGTTAATGCGATCGTTAATGCTGTATTTGAGCATAATTTTGAGAAGCATTATACTCAGGTTTTTTATTGATAAGTGGCTAAACTAAATTTAAAAATTAAACCTTCCCTTCAATCAAAATTTTTCATCCCTTGAGCAACAAACTTTACTAAACGCGCGATCGCAATTTCAACTTCTTCGGTAGAACTTCCCGTTATCAACTGCCCCGTTTGACCAACTTGGTTTAAAGTACGAATTAATATGGCGATCGCTAAATCTAATTTCCACTGTAGTTCTGTGCGCGTTTGATTGGGAAGCGCTCGCTGAAGAATATCTAAAAAGCGTTGTTGACTTTCATCAAATTCTTTTTCTGCTCGTTGCTGTATGGGTAATGGTTCCGCACGACAGCGACCGAGAAATTGAGCGCGAATCATTCCTGCTTCTCCCATTTGTGGTATAACTCTCAATGGAGGAGCAATAAATGCTTCCAGAATATTTTCTAGGGAAGGCAGTTCTGTTAGATTTTCATATTTCGCTAACTGCTGTAATTGAGCTTGCACAATTTGCTGGGCAACTCTTCGCACGACAGCAATAAATAATTCTTCTTTCGAGCCAAAGTGGTAGTGAACGGCTGCAATATTAACTTCCGCTTCTCGGATAACGCCCCGCAAAGTTGTTCCAGCAAAACCTTTTTCAGCAAATTGTCTTTCAGCTACGTTAAGTATTTGTTCTTTTGTATCGATATTTGTTACAGTATTTTTCATGTAAATCAAACGCTTGAATAATTATCCTTTATATTCTTTGATTGTAAATGCTGTAGTATTTTGGTTAGAAAAGTCTAAATGAATTGTACTAAATCCAATTATAGCTATAAACGAAATCAATAAAACAAGCCCAGATGCATTGAGCCTAACTATTGACTATATCAAACGTATGATTGACTAAAATTCAAACGTGTGTTTGAATCATAGATGTAAGAAAACTTTTTTAAAGATATAAGCTCCCCACTGGAGGCAAATGCTATGAACCCAGATTTTACTCCGCCCTCCCAGATATCAGGTAATGAAAAACTCTCGGATGGGGAATATTCCCAAGAGTTAGAAAATCAGCATCGAGATTATTCTAAGTTACTTCGCTATAGAATGTTAGGTGTGCTTGGGTTGATGCTAGCAGTGGGAGTAGTCTTTGTTAATAATTCAACTAAAACAGAGGATCTGAACAAAGAAAGTTACTGTAGCGAAACCTTTACCAGTTATAACTTTCCGAGCAAAACCTGTCGAATCCTATCAGGTGTTGCGGATTTACACTGGTGAAATTGCTGCAATTCGGACTAGCGAGTTGGGATTTGAGCGCGGTGGGAAGTTGGTTGAGGTATTTGTCTTTGAAGGAGACAGAGTTAAATCCCGACAGACGATCGCAAAGCTTGATGTGAGTAATTTGCAGATGCAAAAATTGCAGTTGGAAGCTCAAAAAGCCCAAGCACAAGCTAGATTAGATGAGTCTATAGCAGGTCCTCGTAGCCAAGATATTGCAGCGGCTCGTGCAGCAGTTGACGATATCAAACAGCAATTGGAGTTACAAAGAACTAAACTTAAAAGACGAAAGTATCTCTATGGTGAAGGTGCTATTTCGCGAGAACAGCTTGATGAGATTTCTTTTGGCGAAAATTCTTTAAATGCTCGTTTGAGACAAGCACAAAGTAATTTAAACGAACTTTTAGCCGGAACCCGTACAGAACAAATAGCCGCACAGCGAGCTGCTGTAAAACAGTTAGAAGCGAGTATATCAGACTTAGAAATTACAATCGCCAAAAGTACGATAAAAGCACCATTTGCGGGTATTGTTTCCGCTCGTCAAATCGATGAAGGAACGGTAGTTAATACAGGTCAAGCTGTGGTGCGTTTGGTCGAAAATACCAGTCCAGAAGCCAGAATCGGAATGCCTGCAACCGTCGTAAATAAACTTGAAGTTGGTAGCCCTCAAAAGGTAGAAATTAATAACCAAACTTACTCGGCAAGAGTAGCTTCAATTTTGCCAGTAGTTAATCCTAGTACTCGCACTCAAGTAGTTGTATTGAAACTAGAATCATCCTTAATATCTCAAATAAATCCCGGTCAAACAGTTAGATTGAAACTTACGGATACAATTCCTACAGAAGGATTTTGGTTGCCCAATAAAGCTTTAACTCAAGGATTGCGCGGACTTTGGACAAGTTATGTTTTGACAAAACCTGCTTCAGAAAATGCTGGTACTTCTAGAGATGCTTTTGTGCTTGAACAGCGTAGTGTAGAAATATTACATCAAGAAAGCGACAGAGTTTTAGTACGCGGTACCTTGCGAGAAGGAGACAGGATTGTTGCCAACGGAGTTCATCGCTTAGTTCCCGGTCAGATGGTGCGTCCGATTGGGGAGTGAGATGGGGAGATGGGGTAGAGGGGGTAGAGGGGGTAGAAAAGTCCTAATTCCATGTCCTGACGGACACGCTCCGCTAACACTCTCAACTTATAACTCCGTGAGCTATGCCCAATGCCCAATTACCATTCACGCGGCTAGCGGAGCGAACGTCACGGTATTGCGTGCGGGCGTATACCAATTACCAATGCCCATTCACCGGAGGTGGGAGGTAGCCCAATGCCCAATTCTTAACTCATAATTCCTAACTCTTAAATCCAAAATCCAAAATCTAAAATCCAAAATCGTTATGGTTCTTCCTTTTTTTCGTAATATCCGTTTGCTAATCCTAACTTTTGTATTGATAATATTTTGGGGATTTTCAGCTTTTCAATCTTTACCGCGTCAGGAAGATCCAACACAAACAGCGCGAACTGCTGTAATTACGACGGTGTTTCCGGGAGCTAGTGCCGAACGTGTAGAAGCATTAGTAACAGAAGTTATCGAATCGGAAATGTCTGAGATTAAGGAAATTGATACTATTACATCCGATTCTCGCGTTGGTTTGTCTGCAATTTCGATTGAATTAAAACAGACTGTAAGTAATGCTCAACCTATTTGGACGCGGGTACGAGATAAGTTAGCAGATGCAACTCCGCAATTTCCACCTGGAGTATTGGAACCAGATTTAAATGAAGCAGAGACGCGAGCTTATGCTGCGATCGCATCTTTGGTTTGGCAAGGAAAAGACGAACCTAATTATGCAGTTTTACGCCGTTTTGCTGAAGAACTTGATGTTCAACTTCGAGGGGTAGGGGGAACTGAGAAAGTAGATACTTTTGGCTTTCCTTCGGAGGAAATCACTGTTGAAATCAATCCATCGGATTTAGCTGCGGTGGGCTTAAATGTTCAACAATTATCGCAACAAATCTTGCAAAGTGATGCTAAAACAAGTGCTGGACAACTTCGCAGCCCTAATAATACTTTAGCCATTGAGGTGGAAGGCGAACTTGATTCAACTGAACGAATTCGTAAAATTCCGATTTCCTCGACTGCAAGCGGACAGTTTACTCGTTTGGGAGATATTGCACGAGTTACTAGAGGTATCAGAGAACCCGTAACAGATTTAGCTTTGATTGGTGGCAAACCTGCGGTGGCTTTAGGGGTGCTGATGGAGTCTGGGAATCGGATCGATCTATGGGCTACACAAATTCGCGAACGATTAGAAGATTATCGCACGCCGCTTCCCAAGCTCATTAAGTTAGAAGTTATTTTTGACCAAAGTAGTTACGTAGAAACACGTTTAGATAATCTGATATCTAATTTATTGTTTAGTGCTTTCCTTGTGGTTGCTGTAACTTTTTTTGGGATGGGTTGGCGCTCTTCTATTATTGTCGGTGCTGCATTACCTTTAACGGTATTTGCGGTATTTGGGGAATTACAACTTTTCAATATTCCCATTCATCAGATGTCAGTTTCGGGGTTAATTATCGCTTTGGGATTGTTGATTGACAACGCAATTGTAGTGGTAGACGAAATTCAGGTTGAACTGGAAGCAGGTTTAAAGCCAAAAGATGCTGTTGTGAAAACGGTTAATTATTTAACAGTTCCTCTGCTGACATCAAGTTTGACTACAATACTTACCTTCTTACCGATTGGTTTGTTGCCGGGAGGAGCGGGGGAATTCGTTGGTTCTATCGCTTGGGGGGTAATTATGTCCCTAGTTTCTTCTTTGGTAATATCTTTAACCGTAATTGCAGCACTTTCTGGGCGTTTTCTCGGAAAAACTATAACCACCAATCATAATTCTCGTCCGAAACGCGAATCTTGTAATTTTTTAACATCAAAATTATCAAAACTTTTATCAAAACTGAAAAATCCCGATGCTTGGTGGAATGCTGGTTTTTCTTCACCTTTTTTAGGTCGGATTTATCGCAAGACTTTAGACTGGGCTACGGCGAAACCTTTAATTGCTGTTGTCTTAACAATGATATTACCCGTGATGGGTTTTATGAATGTCAGTTCTCTGCCAACGCAGTTTTTCCCTTCCCTCGATCGCGATCAGTTTCAGATTGAAGTAGAATTCCCCGCTCAAACTTCCATTGCTCAAAGTCGCGAGGATGTATTATTAGCTCGTAAATTAATTCGCGAACATTCCGAGGTTGAGGAAGTTCACTGGTTTGTTGGTGAAAGCGCCCCTAAGTTTTACTACAACTTTACTGGTGGGATACAAAATGCTGCTTACTATGCTCAAGCAATGGTACAGCTAAATACAGATAAAGGGGTTACGCAATTAATTCGGACTTTACAAGACGAGTTAGATGAATATTTTCCTCAAGCGCGGGTTTTGGTAAAACAATTAGAGCAAGGGCCACCATTTGAAGCTCCTGTAGAAATGCGAATTTATGGATTGGATATTCAACAACTGCGAATATTAGGCGCGATAGTTCGGGAAATCTTAACGCAGATACCCGATGTGACTCATGTACGGGATGATTTGACGGAAACTTTACCCAAATTGGGATTAACTGTAGACGAAGAACAAGCGCGGTTAGTCGGACTTGATAATACAGCGATCGCCCAACAGTTACAAAGTTATTTAGAAGGTTCCGTTGGCGGTTCGATTCTCGAAGCTACAGAAAATTTACCTGTAAGAGTAAGGATTGCTAATTCAAACCGAGGAGACTTATCTCAAATTGCTTCCCTTAATTTGCAACCAAATCAGCAAGGTGCTAATTCCGAACAAAACTTGCGTCCTTTATCAGCTTTAGGTAATTTTAAGCTGGTTCCTCAATTAGCAAAAATCTCCAGACGCGACGAACAAAGAGTTAACACCGTTCAAGCTTTTATTTCTGCTGGAGTTTTACCGTCAACAGTTCTGGAAGAATTACAAAAACGTCTTGAAACACAGAAGTTTGAACTTCCCCCTGGATATAGATATGAATTTGGCGGCGAACAAGCTGAAAGCGGCGAAGCTACGGGGAATCTAATGTCAACTGTGGGATTGCTGGGTTTGATTATGGTAATTACCCTAGTGCTATCGTTGGGTTCATTTCGACTTGCTGGAATCGTCTTTGCTGTTGGAGTTGGTTCGGTTGGTTTAGCTTTATTTGCTTTATGGGCTTTTGGTTCGGTAATGGGATTTATGGCGATTGTCGGCACAATGGGTTTAATTGGTATTGCTATTAACGGTGCGATTATTATTTTGTCAGCCTTTAACGAAAACGAAGAAGCGCGTCAGGGAGATGTTAAAGCGGTGCGAGAAGTTGTAGTCAAAGCAACACGTCACGTATTAACTACAACTATTACGACAATGGTGGGTTTTATCCCGCTAATTACCGACGGAGGTAGTTTCTGGCAACCTCTAGCAATTGCGATCGCGGGGGGGATTGGTGGTTCTCCATTACTGGCGCTTTATTTTACTCCTGCTGCTTATTTGTTGGTGAAAAAGCGGAGGAAGAATCCTGGTAAAAAAAGACGGCAGCTTTTGCTTCCTCCGGCGGTTTCTTGATTTTTTCGACAAAGCAAAGCTTTAGGTTGTATGGATGTAAATAAATCAATGTGCTCGCTACTGAAGTAATTATAAAATTTATGATTGCTGATAATGTAACTAATATAAACTGCAACAACCGATAGTAATTTAATCCTCATAGCAACCGAAATCGTTCCTCTGAACTGGGTTTCGGTTGCTCTGTCACCACCAGAATTATCACAAATGTAGATTTTACTAAGTATTGTAACAATCACTAATAACCGTTGTGTCAAATTTGCATTTTTTGCATTTACACCATACAGTGTTTACATCGAATGATGTAAAAAAATGGTTTTTGATAATGTTCGAGATTGGCAAGGTAAAGCAGAAGCTCTTGCGGAAGGGTTAAAGTCTCAGATTAAACAATTGGGTTTATCTGTCGAACCTCCTACTGTAAGAACAGTTCGTTTATGGCGATCGCGAAAAATATTATCGCAGCCAAAGGGGGAAAAGTTCGGTTTTCGTCAGATATTAGAAGGATTAGCTACTTTGGTTTTGTTAAAAAAGGGTTGGACGTTAGTAGCGATTGTAGAAGTTTTATCTTCTTGGAATGAGAAGCAATTGGAAGAGCAGATTTTAGTTGAGAAAGATGGTGAAGGTAATTTCAGTAATAGTGCCTTATTGAAGCGAAAAGATAAGAACAATCAGAATTTGGCTAAAGATGCTGTAATTTTGCTTGCTCAGGGAATATTGCGTCAATACAATACCGTGCTTACGGGTAGAGAGATTGTCAGACAGGATGAAAGATTACCTCCAGAATTGCATTCGGCTATGTGTAAGCTTGGTCGTTTGTATTTAGAAGAAGGAAAATGCGATGATGCTGCTTGCATTCATGATGTATTGGAACGTTCTCGATATAGTTTTGAAGATGAAAAATGGAATTTGGAAATTTTTCGGGGGTCGGAATTTGATTTTGGTAATGTCAAATTAATTGATTTTGATTTGAGGGTACCAACACCGGATTGTGCTGAAATTGCAAATAGTTCTGGTAGCTTTGGTGAAGATAATGTTGTGGAACATCGTCTGTATAGTGATTTGAGGAAAGCTACGGAAAGGTTAGGAAAGAGAAAACAGCATTATGCTTATACTGCATTGAGAGAAATCATAGGAAGAAAATCTTTAATTAGTGAAAGAGAACTTTTAGATTATTTGGTAAATAAAAATCTTACACCTTTGCAGGAAACAGTAAGAGAGTTTTTCCATTACGTTCCAGAAGCATGGTTAATTAATGGATATGCTTTACGCTGCACTCATTGCGGGACTTTGATACGACCGAATGCAGATAGACTAAGTTATCCCAAAGGCTATTATTGTCCAATTCATCAGTGTAATAGTAAATATCCACCACAGGTAGGGGAACGGTTAAACCCGCAAGAGGAACGGTTATTAGTAGCCAAACCACAAATATTAGCTTATTGGACTGCTCCTGCTATTGATGAGTTAGCAATTTTTGACGAAGCAAAAACCTATGGTTTGGATGCTCAACTGTACCCAAAATCAGACCTATGTGATGTTTCAATTAACGATTCCGCTATCGGAATAGATGCTAAATCTTATCGGAGTCCTGTATTGCTAGCGTTAAAACTCAATCGTGGTATTGGTGGATTAATTCATTACGGTGAAAAAATTCTTGCTATTACCGACGAACTAATTGAAGACTGTCCGGGATATATTTCTACTGTTAATTCATTGCTGAATAAAACAAGTGATGCTAAGAGCTTAAAAATAATGTCGGTGTCTTCAGTTATAGAAAATATCCAAGAGGGGAGCTATGCGAATTAAACCTAATTTTTGGTTGGGACACGACCGTATTTGCTGGTTATGCGTTCTTATGGAAGAATTTATCGGAGTTAAGTCTCTAGAATATGCTCCCGCGATTATGTCGGGAATGACGAGCGTTTTAAATGCATCAATATTAGAATCCGCACGACAAGCAATTTTTAATTCACGTCAGATGTCTTTGGCTTACGTAACTAAAAGTTCTTTAGAATACGCAGTAGCACTTTATAACGACCATTATTATCAGCTAAAGAGTAAAGGAATTAAAGGAGTTTATGAAATCGACGGTCAAACGTTACAGTTTCAAAGAACCGACTTTTTAGATGATCCTAATATTACTCTAGCGCGAGAGATTTTAGCAGAACCGATGGATTATAAATTCCACGGTAGAAAAGTCGCTAATCCTCGACAAGATATGGCTGTTACTTTAGGAGACAGAAGCTCTATAACTCGTTTACCAATTCCTCCCATTAATTTATCCTTAGCAACTCGCAAAACTCACGATCTAAATAGACAACCACGGGGTAGTATTTCTATTCCGCTTGAGGAATTGCGTCAAATAGCTGAAGAAATGGATAGAAGGGATAAGCAACATCCTGAAAGACGACCTGGAAATTGGACTCAACGGTTTGAACATTTTGAGGTGCTAGTACCCGAAGTAAACCAAGGTTTGCGAGAAGAAACATTAACTATTGAATTATTTGGAATCAAGCATTTAATCGGTTTACCTGGTGCGGGAAAAACCACAATGTTGATGCTAATTGCGGTTTGGTTGGGAAGAAATGGCTACAAAATTATGCTGGTGTTTCCTTCTATTGAAGTTTCCAGACAGTACATGGCTGATTTAAAATTTCATGGAATCAAGGTCGGAATGTTAGTCGGTCAAAATCCTACCACCAGACGTACTCATGCTGACCGGATTGCAGAAACCATCGCTGCTTCTGGAGGACAAGGAGGTTTTGCTTATACCCTTGATGGTGCAGATAATTTTGCTTGTAATTGCTTGCTTCCTGCTTTTTCCACTACAGAAACTTCTTTATGGGGTTTTGGTAATGCTCCATGTAGCAGTATTTTACAGAATTCCTTTGATGGTAAAACCAAAGAATATCTGTGTCCCTTATGGACAATGTGCGGACGGAATAAAGCACCACGAGACTTGATTGATGGTGATGTCTGGGTCGGACATATCATATCTATGGATACGACAGTACCTTACCAAGCGATTGATGAAGAAATTCGCTACTTTGAATTGATTGCGAGAAATTTCGACTTAGTTATCTTTGATGAAGCAGATATGGTTCAGTCGAATCTAGATGCTTACGGAGTCGCAAAATTAAATCTTTCTGGTGCAGATGACTCTATTCACAGAACTATTTTAGAGCAAGTCCATAATCCTTTATCAAGAAGAGAAAACTATCGATTAGCAGACCGTACCATCGAACTTTATAGCCGTAACATGGCTGAGTTTGGTAATCATAATACGAGTCTCGTCAGCTTGTTACAGAATATTAATCCTCGAATAAAAAAACGGTTTGAAGGTTGTTTATTAACAGTATCGCGGATAATTGGTGAAATTTTAGAAGGATTTGACGACAATAAATCTTATTCTCAAAGAGACATTGCTGACACGGAAGAAATAAGAAAAGGTTTTACAAAAAATCATGCTTTGACCGAATATTGGACATCTGCTGCTTACAATGCATTTTATGACCGAACTGGTGCAGAAACAGCTTTAAAAAATTTCAAGCAGGATTTATGTTCTCGTACCTTGGGGATTAGTAAAAAGAAGCTGACAGATGATTGGGAAAAACTAACAAGCCTTCTACGTCGTTATTTAGCAGAAAATTTAATTAAAAAGCGAGACGAAATTGTTGAAGGAATAGTATCACTATTTATTAAAATTTGTTTTGCTGATGAAGAATCACCACATTTAACAAATGAAGTAATTCCTTTATTAATAGCTATTACCTTCGTTATTCTGGGTTATCAACGCACGGTTTCTGAAACAAGAACAATGGTGGCAGAAGGTTTAATTAAAGAACCAATATTAAACCCTCCTCTTTCAGCACAATTACGACGTTTTACTCCCGAAAATCTTATCGGTTTACTTTCTGGAGTTAAATATAACTTAAAAAATGCTCAAACAAATCGCAATAACTCTAGTAACGTTGAAATTTCATATGTCACTTTCATCGGTACCCCTCGAATGTTAATGCATCGATTTAACCGCTTATTAGAAGCAGACAATAGAGAAAAATCACCAGCAATATTAATGACTTCTGCAACTTCTTATTTAGAAGCAAGTCCCGCTTATCATGTTGATGTTTATCCTAACTATCTTTTAAAACCAAAGGGGAAAGAAGATAAATCTAATTCATCAAATGTAAGTCAATATTATTTTCAATATTTCTGCGACAAAGAAAGAAATAACGAACCATTACGCTATAGCGGAGCAGGACAATTAAGAGAACGCAATCTATTAGAAATGGTTAGACAATTAGTTGAAAATGGTGAAAATTCAGAAGTTAATAAATCAATTAGGAATTTTAACGTAGAATACGGTATTCACCGCAAAGCTGCTTTTGTAGTTAATAGCTATCCACAAGTAAGAGAAATTAAACAATTTTTAAACCGTTATTATCCAGAAATTGGTAAACGTACCAAAGCTGTTGTACGTTACCTCAAAGAAGGAGAAAAACCTGAAAATTATGTTACTACTTCTCAATGCGAATCTTTAGGAGATGACGACACTTGTGACTTAATAATCTTTCCAATGCTAGCAATTGGTCGTGGAGTTAATATCGTTTTTACCAAAGGTGAACGAGAAAGAGATGCTGCAATTGGTTCAATTTATTTCCTGACTCGTCCTCACCCTACTACCGACGACACACAACTTTTATCTAGTTTAGCCGGTCGTGCAACTCAAAGATTTGATAGTCATGTATTTTCCCCAGAACAAGGATTAACAGACATTTATCAAGCTTGGAATAGTGCTAGGTCAGATATTTACCGTGAAGCTAGACGATTGTTACAAGAACCATTAATGGCTAGTCGATTAGGTGAAGAGCTATTTACACCGTTCACAGCCAATCAGATGGTAGCTATTTTACAAACAATTGGACGAGGAATGCGAAATGGTTGTCCTGTAAAAGTGTACTTTATTGATGCAGCTTGGGCACCACAATCGGCAAAAGATAAAACAGACTCTCCTCGTGATAGTATGCTAGTTCAAATGCGAGTAATTCTCGAAGAATGTATGACACATCCCGATTCTTTGATTCGAGAAATCTACGGAGAACTTTATGATGCTTTTCTCGAACCTTTAAGACGAATTGATAAATTAAATTACCCAACTAATTTGTTTAAGTCAGAAGATTCAGTATACGAAGAAGACGGTTTTGAAGATTATGATGATTTATACGATATGTAGACAATAACTGCAATAAATATCTCTACAGAAATAACAAATTAACAACATTATTAGGGGAATTTCACCATGACTAAGAATAATCAAAATAATTCCGAGATGAACGTAAATCAAGATAATAAAATTCTCTATGCTCAATTGGGTAATGCTAAAACTTTAGAAACAATCACGCAAGCCTTTAAAATTCCTGATAATCTACCACCTGTTGAAGTGAATGGTTTTACAATTTGTTGGAGTAAAGAAGCATTAGCTCAATTTAATTTAATTAATAAAGATTTAAACAACATAAAAAATATACCTTATGCTTCTTTAAGAAGTTATTTAGAATTTAAATTATCTAAGGTATGTACAGTACAACCCGATATGGGTCTTAGTAAATATGCAATAAATCAGCAAAAACAGCAAAAGTTTGCCTGTATTGAAGGTGGAAATAAAGATAAAATTACCAAAGATTTAAAACCTATTCTCAATGATTGGTTACAAAAGAACTTTGTTAGTTTTGCAAATAAAGAAGGTGTTTCAGAAGATTTAATAGAACCGCTCAGAGATTTACAAGAAGAAGATAAACTTTTATCTGTAAATCCATTTCAATCTAAAATACTTCCTTGGTCGCAACATGAAAATAGCGGAACTGCAAAACCAGATGACTATTCATTTCCTGCATTAGCAAATTACTTAACTAGATTAATTGCAGGACACGAAATTTTTCAAGGATTAGGAGGAATTAAACGGATTATTTCTAGCGGACAAACAAATCCTGTTGAATTAATCACTAATCGAATTTCTATAGATAATAAAGGATTATTTAGTTTAGTTATCAAGTTAGAACTTGTTACTTTCCCCTCATTATCTCAACCATTAATAAAGATAGATGTTTCTAAAAGACGTTGGTTAAATGACATCAAAGAAAAAGCCTTTGACAATAAATCTATCAGTGGTGTAGTTTTCTCCAAAAATCATGGCGATCGCGTTTTTCATTTTAAACTCAACCGTCGTAAAAATAAAGACACCAGTGAATATGAATGGCAACCAGATGATGCTTTTTCGGTTTTACAGCGTGAATTAAATTTACCGTTAAATATATCTAATGCTGACCAGATTCTCAAAGGAGAAGCTTCAACTGATGATTGTCAAGTCTTATTAACTTATCGTAATGGTCTTCAACAGAAAAAACATGGTATTGATGCAGGTGTTCCCGAAAAAGATAAGTTAGAAGCTATTAAAGCGATAGGTAAGATTTTTGCAACTAAAGGGATAGTACCCTTTAAAGATTTTTCTAAGGTTAATATAACCCATTCAACTGAGGAGAAAAAGAATATTGATGCTGCTTCTAAACAAATAAATAAGCCTACTTTGCTCAATGCTGTTTTAGAATGTTTAGAAAATAATAATTTTTGTCATTTTACACCCAAATATCTAAAAGAAAATACAGATAAACAAATTAATGATTTGTTGAGCAAGCATTTTAGTTTTACATTGAGCGAAAAGGGAATTCAGCTATTTAGATTTAACAAACAAAATCCAGATCAATCTCAAGAACTTGAAAAACTAATTCAACTGAATAAAGAAGCAACTAACCGATTATATCCAAATGAAAAGCCATTATTAATTATCTTCCATGAAAATAGCAATAGTAATGTAGTAAAGCTTTTACAAACAATTATTCAGATATTATGGGGAGATACATTAGAAATACAGCTACAGCGACTTCCAGATAATACTCATGGAGGAAAAAATACTTTACCTGGAAGTAATTTAAAAAATAAAGAAAGATTCCAAAAACGAATAAAAGCTTGGACACCTATAGCTAGACAAATAGCAAAAATCAAACGTCCAAAATTCAGTTTAATCTTGGCAAGTGAATTTTATCCAAACCCTAACAATAGCAAAAAACCAGTTCATGACGACCTAGTAAATAAACCAGCAACTCGTCAAGCATTAGCATCAATTGGTCGTAGCTGCGTACAGTTTATTGTTCCTCCTCAAACTTGGCAGCAAACAGGTGATATCAATATTTCGGATTTTATATTTCCTGCTCAATCATCAATTAAAGAATTGCTTTGGGCACATTCTGGTCGTATAGATAACGTGAAAGAAAAAGTCGATAAATGGTTTAGTGAAATTAAATCCGAAGACAGACCCAAAGAAATAATTGATATCACCATTGTTCGTAAAAATGCTGGTCGATTTCAAGGTAAACTTGATGGAACTTTTCTACCAAAAGCTATTAGAACTAATGTTGAAACTGGACTTAGTGAAATGTGCTTTTGTTATGAAGACCCAGAAACTAAACAATTCACTATAACCGATTGGGAACCTTTTACCGAAGCACTGTTTGATGTAGCAGCTATTTCTCCTATTTCTCTAGGAAAGACAGAAACAGAGCGAAAACAACGCTTTCAAGAATTTGTCGATCAAATAATTTCTGATTCAGTGAATGATAGTAAAAACCCTTTCGTAATGATTGATTCTTCAAATTGTGTAAAGCTTTGGGATTGGTTAAGCGACCGCAAAATGAATCTTTCAAATATAGATATTAATAATAAACAATATATGCAAGATAATTGGAAAGGAGCAATAATTGTTCGTGTAAGACAAGATTTAGCACCGGGAATGATTGAAGATAAAGTTAAAATTTTAGCCAAAACATTTCCCGAAGATACTAGAACTAAAGAAGAATTAGAAGCAAATGAAAATGAACGAATAAAATTATCAGTTCCATCTGATTCAAAATGTTTATATAAGTTGAATTTAGAGAATGAAACTGGCTGTATGAATTATATTTCTGTTGGCAAAAATACTTTACACCAAAATCAAAGAGGTGTAAGTTGTTATCGTCAAGTAGAGCAAGATAGATTTTCTACGATTGAGAAAATAAATGAAGATGGTGAAAAAACTTACGAAAGAGTTGAAAATCAAGCAGGTCTTAAAATGAAATTTATAGACCAACAAAAACCATATACTGGACAATGGGCTACACCAAATCCTTTGGAAATTGTAGTTACATTACGTCAAGAACAAGACAACCCAGATAATATTGCTGGTTTTGTCGAATCTCTTCGCTACGGATATGGTCATTTTAATGAGTGGACAAGATTACCCGCTCCTCTATTCTTTGAACGAGTGGTACGAGATTATATTAGTGCTTTTCATTTGGAAGAAGAAGAAGATGAAACTTGAAGGTATGAACTTAAATATTAAGTAATTAAATCAGTGTAATGGCAGTCTTTACATCGCTAATCCTTGACTGAGAAACTTTTTACCGTTAGACAATAATTGATACTGGTGGTTCTCCGCTACTAGCGCTTTATTTTACCCCTGCTGCTTATTTATTGGTGAAGGGCGGAGGAAGAATACGAGGAAGCGGAAGCAGCTTTTGCTTCCTCCGGCGGTTTCTTAATTTCCAGTGGTAATTTTCAGTAAACTAAACTGCCTGCTCTAAACGATAGTAACCCTGTTCAATTTCTTCCAATAATCCACGCCCTGTCGGATTCCATCCCAACAGCTTGCGAGCTTTAGTTGCTGTGACTCGGCTATTGGAACCAAATGCAAAGTGAGCGGCTTCGCAACTCCATTCTTGAATCGCTTCATCAATTGTTATGCTGCCAGTTTGTCCTTCCATACCTAACATTCGGCTAATCGCTTCCACAACTGTTTTCATTGATGCTTCACCGTTTTCTACATAGAAAAACGAACCAGCAGGAGCATTTTCTATTGCTAGCAAATATAGCTCCGCGACATCATCAATATGAACGTGCGACCAAATATTTTCACCTTTGCCAATATAACTAGCTTTACCAGTTTTTTGAGCTAATTTAATTAATCCAGGAATTTGAATACTTTCTGCATGAATTCCATGACCTTGACCGTAAATTAAGCTGTGACATAATACTACAGAATGTACGTTTTGTTGAGCAGCACTTAAAACTCTTTTATCAATAGCAATACGTGCTACTTTTTCTATTTCTGGCTCAAACGGCGTATCTTCGTTAAAGACTAATTCGCTCTTGTTGCCAGTTGCTTTATCTCCGACAAGACTAGAACCGCTGGTTTGAATAAACAGTTTATTAGTACCAGCTAGCAGTGGCAAAATTGTTGTTACTACCCAAGGATTATCGGAATCAGCAGCATTAATTACAGCATCAGATTTTTCTGTTGTTTCAATTAGAAGTTTACTATCTGTAAGGCTACCAATAACAGGTTCGATGCCCATCTTTTCCAGATGTGTTGCTTTTTCTTTTGAGCGTGTAAGTCCCAAAACTTGATGACCTGCATCGATTAATTTGACTGCAACAGAACCACCGATATATCCAGTCGCACCAGTTAGAAAAATCTTCATGACTAATACTCGTAAACCTAATTTTTTACTAAGTAGGTTAGGACAAAAAAATATCACACGCTCAGTCATTGCATTCACGTTCACGAAGTATGCCCGAAGGGCTTAGTGTTCCCTATACGGGAATGGAACGAAGCAACCGCAGTGACTGGGATTGCTTCGTCGTACCTCCTCGCAATGACATATTTAATTATGCTTACCTACTTATTAGTTAGTTTGACAAAAAGCCAATCTTAGTACCAGAGTTTACTTATACTGGTATAGCGACTAATAGTTTAATGCAATGAACGAGCAAGAGCGACTAAAAGAGCTAGCTGATTTTCTTCGTACCCGCAGAGCTAAACTTTCACCCGCTCAAGTTGGTTTACCACCAGGATTGCGCCGTCGAGTTACTGGTTTGCGACGAGAAGAAGTAGCCGAGCTAGCTGAAATCAGCGTTACTTGGTACACATGGTTAGAACAAGCAAGATTGGTTAAAGTATCTCCCGAAACTCTTTTACGAATTACTCAAGCACTTCAATTAAATCGTCACGAGCAAGAGCATTTATTTTTTTTAGCCGGAGCTTCTCCACCTCCTTCACCTTTAGCTGAAAAGCAAGTTACGGAATCAATCCGACAGGTGTTAGAAAGTATGGAACCTAACCCTGCTTATCTTGTGGATTTGTGTTGGAATTTAGTGGCATGGAATCAAGCTGCTGTAAAGGTTTTTGGAGATTTTAGCGTATTTCCATTATCAGAACGCAATTTAATGTGGTTGACATTTACGAACTCAGCAATGAAGGAGCTTTTTATCAACTGGGAAGAATTTGCCCATTGCTTACTGGTTCACTTTCGAGCCGATTACGCTCAAAATACTAACGAGCAAAGTTGGACGGAATTAGCTGTAGCACTTCAAATTAGTCCCCAGTTTCGCAAATGGTGGAAAAGCCATGATGTTGCTCGCCCTCATGAAGTACAAGAATTAAATCATCCTATTGTGGGAAAATTGGTGTTAGATTCTGTTACTTTTCAAGTTTATCCAGCAGCTAACCTGCGGCTTACTGCTTACACACCGAAAGCAAATATAGATAAAGTTAAGTTACAAAAGCTTTATTCCCAAGCATGATAATTACTCAAACTTCTTCCCCCTAGCTAAAAGCTCAATAAACTCGCTGCGAGTCAAATTATTTTTTTGAGCGATCGCATCTAAATTTTCCCAAGCTGTATCGGTGAGTCGTAGCGATCGCACTTGCTTCGGCTCTTGATAATCTTGCTCGAATTTACCGGAGCTAAAACGCTTGCGTCGTGGGGTTTTTTCTCTAATTCCGGCATATTTATCCCCATTGTCAAGATTTGGAATAATCAAATTCACCAAACAATCAACCAATCTTTCCCGCTCCATTGGCATAATTTCCCCAGCCTGAAGCATATACTCAATCATCGTGTAATGAACCAAAGCACCTAAGAATACCCGTGTTGTTGCTTCTGGATCGGGAATTTGTAATTCGGGATGAGAACTTACATATTGAGTCACCGTTTGAACAACATTTTTATCTATGCAGCGAACCATGTATTGCGCTAACATGGGAAATCTTCCAGATTCAGCAATCATCAAGCGGATTAAATCTAAAAATTCTGGTGCATCGCTAATATTTTTACTAAATTGATTTAATAGATTATTAGCAAAATTTGTTAAAACTTCCGCTGGTTTCCCTTGAAGCATTTCTGGGTTTGGTTTATTTAAAACACCCCCATAAGTTGTAATTAAACGCTCAATTAAAGCAACAAATAATTTTTCTTTATCCTGAAAATAGCTGTAAACAGTGGTTTTTGAAACTCCTGCGGCTGCCGTCACTTTGTCCATCGTGGTTGCAGCAAAGCCGTGTTTCAAAAATTCTTGCATCGCACCTTGCAGAATCGCTTCAACTTTTTCTACTGGCTGCGAATTATCTAGATTATTATCGTTATTTACTTTTTTGAGAGTTTTTTTTCTAGGTTGCATATTTAATATCGGGAATAGAAAAAAGTCCCGCTAGTAGTTATCTTATGTTTGCATATTAACCATGTATTACAAGACAAAAGTCATTTTTTGTTTTTGATATGGGCAGAGAATAGGAACAATAAAGTCTGCTCATAGCATAAACAAAAACAGGTGTAAGCCACATCCAGACGAAATCATGGTCGTATAAGCTTAATCAATTATTAAATATTCCTATTCCATTAAAATAAACAGCTTGACAAAAGTAACTATACTGTTTAGTTTAGAGATATGAGATTAAACTATTTAGTTTATTCTTAAGCTTCTGGGGAAGAAATTATGAAAACTGACGTAATTATTATCGGAGCAGGCCCAACTGGATTATCATTAGCTTGCCAGCTAATTAGATACGGCATTGACTTTATAATTATCGAAAAAAAAGAAGGCGTGACTGCTTATTCCAAAGCTGTCGGCGTTCAAGCCCGCACGCTCGAAATCTACGAGCAACTTGACTTAGGACACAAAGCCGTTGAATGCGGTCAGATTGCTTCCAAAATTGGCATTATTGAGAGTGGTAAAATATGTGGCGAAGTCGATCTCTCTAACATGGGACAAGGCTTGAGTCCTTATCCGTATCTGCTTATCCTAGAGCAAAGTAAAAACGAGCAGCTTCTTTACGAGTATCTCCAAAATCATCAAAAGGAGGTTCTCTGGAAAACCGAACTCGAACATTTTTCGCAAAATGAAGCGGGTGTTACGGTGCATATTAAAACTGCCAACGGTGACTCTCAAATTATTAAAGCTAACTATCTAGTTGGCTGCGACGGAGCGAAAAGCCCAATCAGGCACGATCTGGGATTTTCTTTTGAGGGCAGTACTTTAGAGCGTCTATTTTATGTAGCCGATGTGCAAATTGATTGGTCGTTTGGTGATGAAGCTGGTTACGGATGTCTAGCGCCAGCTTCAACTGTTCTCTTTTTTCCTATGAAAGGCGAAAAGCGGTACCGCATCATCGGCACTTTTCCTGAAGGTTTAGACAAAGACGAAGGCGAGATTTTGTATGAAGAGATCGAACAGCACATTAAAGATGATACCAAACTGTCGCTAGATATATCAAACGTCAACTGGTTTGCAGTTTATAAAGTACACTCGCGCTGCGTTAACAAATTTTCCGAAGGACGATGTTTTCTCGCCGGAGACTCAGCGCACATCCATTCTCCAGCAGGCGGACAAGGGATGAACACTGGAATTCAAGACGCTTACAACCTTGCCTGGAAAATAGCGTTTGTCCTTAAAGGCTATTCGAGTGAAAAACTGTTAGAAAGTTACAACGCAGAACGGCTCGCAAATGCCCAAAAGCTTTTGGAATCAACCGATAGAGCCTTTACGGTCTTAGTTGGCTCGAATTGGTTCTTCAGTTTTCTGCGAACGACTATTTTCCCCGTGTTGGCGAAATACTTTCTTAGACTTGGTATCGTTGGCAAAAAGCTTTTCTTACTGGTTTCTCAAATCCGCATCAGTTACCCAGATAGTCCTATAAGCGATCGTTCAGGGGATAAAAACTTCAAGGTAAAAGCCGGTGATAGGATGCCCTACTTTTTGATTGACGGCAAAAGTATTTACGATCGATTGCACCAACCGAAATTCCATATGCTTACTTTCTCGAATCAACCAAACAACGAGCAAATGGTCAGAGAAAAAATTGCACAAGACTACGATCGTTTGGTTGATTATCACGCGCTGCCACTCAATCCGCGTGTAGCAGAAGTTTTTGGAGTGAATGAGTCTTTTAGCTTGTTGCTCAGACCGGATAATTACATCGGCTTTATATCTCGAAATACTTCCCCGGATGAATTGGAAGATTATTTCGCCTTCTTTAGTTAGTAAAATTACTGATTAAAGTATTCGCCGGAATACACCTTTGTCTTTATTCCCGGTTTCTTTAGACTTGTTGAGAGTGGTGCAGAATGTCAGTTAATCGTAGACAAAAACTTTTCGATGGAAACTATCAGAAATATCAGAAATAAATGTGTTTTTTAACTAATAACGCTTGTAAAAAATTAAAACGTATGTTTGAATATCCATAGGCGAGCAAGTTAATATGACTATCTAATAATTTTGTTTGCAGCCAAATGATTTGATTTTTCCTTGAGTTTTACGCAGTTCCAATTTACCGAAAAACCTTAATTTCATTACCTTAAGTCCTCTGAGGACATACAGATTTACCTCAACATTACATATTGCTCTAGTTTCCGATGGTTCCCCCATATCTCATTTTTTGCTCACATTTATAAAACAAACGTTTGAATAAGGCGTTTTTAATGGTTATTGCGACAGCGTTTTTAGCACCGCTCTTACCAAGACTAATTTTCAATAATGAAAAGGGTTAACGAGTAACAGAGTTTTGAATATTAAAAAGGAGATTCCTCATGTCACAAAAAACAGATGTTTTAATTGTTGGTGCTAGTCCGACAGGTTTAACTGTTGCTATCGAACTGGCACGACGTAATGTCAAAGTGCGGATTATCGAACAACGAAACCAGCCATCTACGCGCAGTAAAGCCTTGGTAGTACACGCCCGCACCTTAGAATTTTTAGATATCCTGGGTAGAACAACTAATCCAACGCGGTTACACATCCCCTGGAATTGACTTTTGTGCATCAGCACAAAAGCCACTACGAGCTAATATGTAGTGATGAGATGTTGAAAGCGCACGTAATTTTAAATAACGGTTTACCGCAGTTGCATGATTTTCAAGCAGACACTTTAGTAGATTATCGCGGCGATTTTGAAACAAAGCTTGGTGCAAAAACAGGTCGAATTATCTTAGTACGTCCAGATGCTTATGTTGCGTTTGATATGGATACTCTTGATGTAAAAACTTTTGAGAAGCAGCTAAAGCAATGGAAGAATGCAAAGTCGCTTTCACCGATAGCTATAAGCGTTTAAAAGCATTAATTTCTATCAATACTAAATCCAATTAAAGCGGCGCATCTTGGTAACGGTGAATAAAGTTCTTTGATTCAAAACTTCATCTCTAATTTTTGGATTAAAGAAACTCAAAGGATAAAAACATTAAGAACAACAAAAATGATTCCTTACTACCGCTATTTCCGTAATCTAAAAACGCGAACGCTAGTTGCTGCTTTCTTCGGATTATGCTCTAGTATGCTGACAATACAACCCGTGTATAGTGCCGAACGCATTCAATTTTTTTGTGGTCCAATTGGTTCTACAATTGAACTAAAGGAACTTGAAGAGGTTGCAAAAACTGGAAAACTCAAAGAAAATTCCAGCATTTTAGACAACTATTTAAACGATGAAGAATTGTTATCGCTTCAGACTTTGTTGAATACGCGCTTTGAAATTGATGTTGTCGGTATATCCCGAATTAGCTATAGCTCTGCTGGTTCTGAATTGCTTAAGCGATTAGGTCAAATTGTACAAACAGAAAATTCCCTCAACGGCTCTATTGGGCTTCGTGCTGCTCTTACTTTAGCTGCTGCGGATAAACAAGGGCTGACGGTGATGAATGTAATTCGTCAATTTCCCTTAAAAACTATTCAAATTAATCTACCGCTAACTTTGAAGCTTGCCAAAGAAAATCAAGAAATCTTTCAAAAACAAACTCAAGTAGTAGCAAATATTCGTCAACTTGCTGAGTCAAAAGCTCTACAAAAATCAGTACTTTCTTCTAATTTAGACCCTCGGAACAAAGGTAATTATACCTGGAATTTTAAAACCATTCCTTTCCAAAATCCCGGTCGATCGCAAGCCTCAATTGCTGATTTATATTTACCAAAGCAGCAATCAAATTCATCACAACAGGTTCCTACCGTAGTTATTTCTCATGGAGTAGCTTCAAATCGTCAAACTTTCGCCTATCTAGCACAACATTTGGCTTCTCACGGATATGCTGTTGTGGTTCCAGAACATTTTGAGACTAACACTAATAAATTTTCGCAGATTTTTAACGGGTTAGAAAACCCACCAGATCCAAATACTTTGCTGTTACTTCCCAAAGATATTACAGCAGTATTAGATGAATTAGAACGTCGCGCTAAATCGGAACCTGAATTAAAATCTCTGAATTTACAGGCAGTTGGCGTATTAGGTCAGTCTCTTGGTGGTTATACAGTCTTAGCATCTGCGGGGGCACAATTAAGCCAAGATAAGCTTGAAAATGTTTGTTCGACGACTGTAGAAGAGCGTCCAATACTCAACTTATCAATGTTACTTCAATGCCGACTTTTGGAAGTCCCTGTGGAGAAATCATTGACTGTAAAAGACGATCGCATCAAGGCTGTCATCGCTATCAACCCGTTAACCAGTCATATATTCGGGGAAACAGGGTTAAATAAGTTACAAGCACCTGTATTATTTGTTGCTGGTACAGATGATTACTTTGTTCCAGCTTTACCAGAACAAATTCAACCCTTTCAAAAATTAGAAGTTAAAGACAAGTATCTGGTTGTGATGGAAAATGGGACTCACTTTTCAACCTTAGAAATGACAGATGATGGAGAAGGTTTACCAGTACCCGAAAGTTTGATTGGAGCAGATCCAACGATCGCGCGATCGCAAATAAATTCTCTTAGCCTTGCTTTCTTTAACCGATATCTTCTTAATAAGTCTGAAAGCGAGATGTATTTGAATCAGGCTTATTTAAACACTTTCAATTCCGAACCTTTCAGATTCAACATAGTTCAAGATTTATCTAAATAATTTTTTCAGTATTTAGAATAAGCGCAAAAATCTGTTATGAAATTTGTCATAGATTTAGCGGCTCGCAGTCCGCCAATTACTGCGAATTAAGTCAACCGTTTGATTTAATAACCACTAACACACACTTTACAAACTTCTTGCAGAAGTAGGAGAAAGGGTAAATAAAATTAACTTTAATTATTTTTACTCTTTCTCTTTCTCTTTCTTTAATTACAAAAAAAACGATCGCCAGATTTAAAGGAAACAAACAAATGACATCTCAAATAACTTTATTCAGCAAGCCTAACTGCAACTACTGCGCCTTAGCAAAAGCCGTTTTAAAAAGGGCTGGAATTAACTACCAAGAGTATGATGTTAAAGCCAATCAGCGGTATGCAGATGCATCGATTTACTTAAGTGGAGCAGCAACCGTACCGCAAATTTTTATCGGCAGTTACCACATCAACGGCGCTGAAGACTTAGAAAAGCTGGAAAAATCGGGAAGACTTACAAAATTATTAGAGATAAATACAGGTGAATTATCCCTCGATAAACTTTCAGATGCAGAATTACATGAAGGTGCAAAAGACATTGCTCTACGTGATTATATTCCTCAAAGCGATGGTAGCCGCGATCGAGACGAAGAAATTTTACCAATATTGCACTTTTACAAAGAATTCTTCGGATTTTGGCCAATACATTCGCTTATCTACACAACTGGATTGAAGCTTACAAACTTTTCGTTTACTGTCAAAACTTCTCCGCAGTTGGGTATGCAAAACAAGCGCTGGGGATGAAGAATATTAGTGCGGTTGGTTATTCTACTTCCAATGCACATGGTTGTTCATATTGTCAAGTTCATAGTGTCGCGACAATGGGCGAAAAATCTCTAGATATGGTAGGAAAATTTAAAAAAGCTAGCCAGGGAGAAGCATTAGAGAACAATCCATTTAATCAATTTGAAATGGCGATCGCACAGCTTGCAGGTGATGCAACGCTAAATCAAGTTGAAGATAATTTTATGGAAAATATCCGCAGTTTAGCAACAGAAGTTTCGGGAGAAGTAAATGCCGATGCTTCGATTCAAGCGACATTACTCGTTACCGCTTCCTTTGGATTTCTCAACGTTTTTAACGACTTGACGGGATTAGAAATAGAAGGAGATTGGGCACGTCAAGCCAGCGAAAAAGTAGGTATCGAAGGGGGAAGACATAGCACCGGAAATTCCAATCCATCTAATCTTGATTACGAAATACCGGAAGGCAATTTATCAATTCAAGATATGCTTGCAAAATATAATTCAGGAATTGATAATTTAGACATCTATCTTGAGAAAGAATTAGGATTGTTCCCAGCTTGGATTGAGAAATGGACGCAATCGTTACAGAAGCACCACGCTTATATTTATGTGGAATTAATGAGCGATCGCCATCATAGTTTAATCCCAGCAGAACTTAAGCATCTCATGGCTAGGGTGAGCGCGATCGCAAAGAATCACGATTATTTAGCAGCAGTTGAAGGATATTTTGCTTATCATACTGCTACTGATAAAGATAATGCAGTTGAAAGGGTTCGTCAATGTTATTTAGCTGCGACAAATCGAGGAGATACGAGTAAATTATTCGATGAAAAAGAACGAGCAGCACTTCAATTTGCTTGGGTATCGGCACAAACTCCACTGACAACACCATATCAATTTGTAGAAGCTGCAATTAAACAGTTTCAATCTGAGGAATTAGTTCATTTAATAGTAGTTTGTTCAATTGCATCTATGGTGCAGCGCTTTGTTGCAGCTGTTAAACCAGAAATTGAGCCTATAGTGAATGAGTTTTTTAAGAAATATTCCCTTGAAACTGATACATTAGCGCTTCGTTATCCTTTGTTTGTTTAAATAATTAACTTGTCCCAGATGTCGCAACACAACATCTGGGACATCATAGTTTACTTTTTATCTTCGTTAAAACTCGTTAGTATTGAAAAATAAAAAGACTCAAAAGTTTCTTATTTCTCTAAGTTCTTTTTAATTGATGCTTGAGCGATCGATTACTCATCCTCTTATCGTGATATAAAAGCTTTCCAAATTTTGGACTATCTAATTTACATTCCAGAGACATCTATTTTTTAGTGAGAAAGCTTACGAGTTGATAACATATACTTGATCATAATTAATGAGCTTTTAATTTTTATAGATATTTTGAGATTAGAATTCCAGAGTAAATTAAAGTATTTTCTAAAGTCTTTTGAATCAGGTTGAGGTATGGTTTTAAATTCAAAGGGAATAAAGGATGTAAGCTCACTCTTATCAAGATAGTTCATTTTTTGGGCAAATGAGTTAAAGAGACGATTTAAAGCCAGTCTTCTCTGATAATTAACTAATATTTCTTTGCGTTCTTTTGAATCTTCTTTAGTTTTGTTTGCATGGTTATTTCTTGTATGAATTCTGTATTGAACTAATTTTAAAGATAATGTAAATTTTACTGCTCCGACTAAAGAAGCTCCGTAAACCAAACAATCATCGGCTCGAATTCGCCAATCTTCTAAGTAAGGGAAAGGTAGTATTTTGTCGGCAATTTTACGCCGCATTGAAAGAGTGGAAGTAGGAGAGCCGATAAAGCGTTGTGTATGAAGAGTTAAAATAGCAGAGCAACCTCTATTTCTGACATATTGGCATATATCAATTTGCTCTTGGTGCTGGGATATTGTATTTGATGACGATGAATCCAATTTAAACTTTTCATAGCCACAAAATAAAAAATCGCATTCAGGATATAGGTTATAAATTTTTAGAATACTTTCAAGATAATTTGGTTGGTATTTATCGTCAGAATCGAGAAAACAGATGATTTCACCACTTGAAGCTAAGTAACCTAAATTAAAACTAGACAATTGACCTTCATTTTTCTCTTTAATAACTAATTTTACTTGAGGATTTTGAGCATATCTTTCTTGGAGCTTTTCAACAGAATTATCGGTTGATGCATCATCAACTATAATCACTTCATCAAACTGGACTGTTTGCCCAAGCGCACTTTCTACTGCTTCTATAATGAAATCGGCGTAATTAAAATTATTTATCAGGCAGGTTGTTTTAATCATAAATGTTGGGATTATTTTAGGATTTTGAAAAGTATCATTTTGTTTTAAGTTACATTAACTTGGAAAAAAGTTCCTGAAACGGAAACATTTTTCGGTATTGCAGTTGGTATTATGTTAAATGCCAAAGTTAAAAAAGAAAGCTTTTTGTTTGTTATGACTTGTATTCTATCAACAGTCTTATCTTGCACGTAGCCGTATAAATAACTAAAATTTAAATATAACTTCATGCCTAAACGCTATGACTATAGATGAATACAACCGTTTAGCAGAACTCGGATTTTTTCATGAAGATGACCGGGTTGAGCTAATTAGGGGAGAAATCATTCCTATGGCAGCTAAAGGAACGCTTCATTCAACTTTTTGCAGGAGATTGATAAGAGAATTATCAAAACTGATTGCTAATCTTGGTACTTTACAAAGCCAAGATCCAATTATCATACTGCCTAATAGCGAACCCGAACCCGATATAGCAATTCTCATAAATAAAGATGATGATTATGTAAATTCTCATCCCACTCCGCAAGATGTATTGCTTTTAATCGAAATCGCTGATTCTTCTTTAAAATACGATCGAGAAGTAAAATTACCGCTTTATGCTCAAGCGGGTATTTCTGATTATTGGATATTTAATTCAATTGAAAACTGCTTAGAAACTTATAACGAACCTTACCAAGATTTACAAAATAAATTTGGCTATCGTCGCAAAGTTATTTATCTTCCTAACGAAACAGTTAATCTACCTTGTTTCCCAGAAATAATATTAGATTTATCAAAAGTATTTCCTGAGTAAATTCTTTACTCGGCGTACCTTTGCGCTAAACTCCGCGCCCCTTTGCGTTTAAAAACCTCCAAACCCTTTCTCATATCAACTCTTCCATCGCTTTTTGCAGATCGCTAGTAAAATCAGCAACCGCAATTCTGGCATTTTTACGATTCGCTTTATAATCATCAAACCTTTCAGAAATCGATAACGGTTCACCGATAGTAATGTTCGCTTTTTGCTTAGCCAATTTCGGACGCTTAAACGGATTGCTACCTTTTATTCGAGCTACCATATCCCATAAAAGCAAAGTTGTTTCAGCAAACCTTTCTGCTGTCGGTTTTTCCCGAACATATTTACCCGTCACCGCGACAAAGCTTTCTACCAAACGCATATGCCAAATTCTTAAATTGGCTTCTTCTGCAACTCGATCCGCTAATCTCTTTTCGATGGTACTTAATGCTTTGATATCCTTAAAATCTTCTCGAAAAATATAGTTCCAACCTGCTTGTTCTACCCGACGACAGCGATCGCTAAAGTTCCCTTTTGCCGGCACATCAAAATAATCTTCGGAAACTTTTAGCGCACTATCTAATAACGATCGCAAACGTGCGGCGATCGCTTCATTCCCGTCGCTGGTTTCAACTTCTGGTATCTTTAATTCTGGTGAATAATGGTAAAAACGCTTGTAGAAATCTTCCATCACAGATAACAAATGTGTTGCCAAATTAATTAACCTGGGATAAAGCATTTCTTGTGGTAAAGCTGTATCAAAACCGCTTTCATCTACAGATAAACCGCTGGCTTCTTCTAATTCGCTTAATAATTTTTCTATCGACTCCCACGGCGGATTCGTATAACTATATTTAATTCCAACTGGTAAAATTAAAACCCGTTCGCTGCGTCCGGCTTTTTGTAAATCTTCCGCACACCAAAAGCCTAGCTGTGCTATTCCCGGCTCCATTGGACTAATTATTTCGGAAAGTCCATTTGTACCTCCTTCAGGTGCAGCAGCAATAGGAAAATCTGCTTCTGCAAACAAATTACGAGCCGATCTTAACCCCGCCCAATCTGCCTTGCCCCGCTGTATTGAGGTTCCACCCATGCGCGATAAAAACCAGCCAATATGGGAACCAGCCCAAAGAGGAATACCTCTATCGTAAATAAAATGGGCATGAACTGGATAATTTAATTTAATTCCTTCTTGTCGAGCTACTTTCGGTACGATATGAGAAAACAAATAACCTAATGAAAAAGGATCTTCTACTTGAGGATGGCGGAATGCTATCAAGAAACGAATCTTTTTTTGCTGAAATTCGTTGATTAAATTTACTAAAGTTTTGACGTTTTCTGCTTCAATTTGACTAAGGATGGTTTGCGAATGTATCCATGCTGGTAATAATAGCTGGGTAATTCGTAAAACAGAAGGGTTTAACGCTGGAGGAATAAATTCGAGAGGTGCCTGTGCTTGATTAATACTGAGAGACAAAATTATTTTCTCCTAAAACAGTGAACAGTGAACAGTGAACAGTGAGCAGTTAACACTGAACAGTTACCAGTCAATTATTTATCTGGTTGTTTAAGTTTGTCACAGCTATTAACAGGTGAGACGGTAATTTTATTAAAAACAAAAATATTTATAATCTAAAACTCTTGTAAAATAAGCATCCTGCCCGTTTAAGTTATATACGAAATCTTTTAAGTTTGACCTTTAACCTTTAACTTGTCCAGTTTGTATGTGAAACCGCGATCGCACTTGGGTTTACAGTAAAGCCACTTCCTGAGTATATTTCCTGAGTGTATGAAATAAAAATTATCAAATCCGCAAAGAGGAATTACGATGCGACTGTCAAAAATGTTATTTGTTACGCTTCGAGACGATCCAGCCGATGCTGAAATTCCCAGTCATAAATTATTAGTCCGCGCTGGTTTTATTCGTCGCATCGGTAGCGGTGTATATGCTTATCTGCCGTTGATGTGGCGGGTTTTGCAAAAGGTTTCTCAGATTGTCCGCGAGGAAATGAACGCGACTGGGGCACAAGAATGTCTTTTACCTCAACTACAACCTGCTGATTTATGGAAAGAATCGGGACGCTGGGATACTTATACGAAAGCTGAGGGTATCATGTTTTCCCTTACCGATCGCCGCGAGCAAAATTTAGCACTTGGTCCCACTCATGAGGAAGTAATTACCACTATTGCCAGAGATACTATTCGCTCTTACCGTCAGTTACCGCAGCACTTGTATCAAATTCAAACTAAATTCCGCGATGAAATTCGTCCCCGCTTCGGTTTAATGCGCGGCAGAGAATTTATCATGAAAGACGGTTATTCTTTCCACAGCTCGGAAGAAAGCCTAAAACAAACTTACCAAGATATGTACCAAGCCTACAGTAATATGCTACGCCGTTGTGGGCTGGAATTTCGTCCTGTAGAAGCAGATTCCGGTGCAATTGGTGGCTCTGGTTCGACGGAATTCATGGTTTTAGCAGAAGCTGGGGAAGATGAAGTCCTCTACACCGATGACGGGAAATATGCTGCTAACGTGGAAAAGGCGGTTTCTTTACCCCCCGATGCAGAAACTTCTAACTTTACAACTTACGAAAAAGTCGAAACTCCTAAAACCGAGACAATTGACAAGCTTTGCAAAATGCTCAACTGTTCTCCCACCCAAATTGTCAAAAATGTTCTTTATCAAGTTGTTTACGATAACGGTACTACTGTATTAGTTTTAGTAAATATTCGCGGCGATCGAGATGTGAATGAAGTTAAGTTATATAACGAATTAACTAAATTAGCTTCTACTTATGATGCAAATTCGATTATTGGTTTAGAGGTACCCAGCCCGGAAGCACAAGAAAAATGGGCGGCTAAATCTTTACCTTTGGGTTATATTGCGCCGGATATTAGCGATGAATATATTAAAACTGCTAAAGGAATTCATCCCAAATTTGTCCGCTTCGTAGATAAAACCGCAGTCGATTTAAAGAACTTTGTCACGGGTGCCAACGAATCGGGTTATCACGTAGTCGGTGCTAATTGGGGAGAACAATTTGAGTTACCGTTAGCAGTAGATATACGTACTGCAATCGTTGGCGATCGCGCTCAACACAATCCAGAACAAACCCTAAAATCGGCTCGCGGTATCGAAGTCGGACATATCTTTCAATTGGGCAGCAAATATTCTAAAGCGATGGGAGCAACTTATACTACCGAACAAGGTAAAGATAAACCTTTAGAGATGGGTTGTTATGGTATAGGAGTTTCGCGCATGGCTCAAGCTGCTGTAGAACAATCCTACGACAAAGATGGAATAATTTGGCCTCTAGCAATTGCCCCTTATCATGCAATTGTGACGATTCCGAACATAAAAGACGATCTTCAAGTAGAAGTAGCGGAAAAACTTTACACGGAATTAAATCAAGCCGGGATTGAAACCCTGATAGACGATAGAAGCGAACGTGCGGGTGCTAAATTTAAAGATGCCGATTTGATTGGTATTCCTTATCGGATTGTGACTGGAAGGGCAATAACCAACGGTAAAGTTGAAGTTGTAGAGCGTAAAAGTAGCGACTCTTACGAAATTGCCATTGATGAAGTTGTATCTATATTGAAACAGAAGATGGAATTGTAATATCATTTCACCGAATTTTCAATACAAATTAGAATAAAGAGACGTAGCAGTGCTACGTCTCTACATGATTGATATGTTCGATCGCAATTCTATGATTTATAAGTAAGAAAATCCGCAATTTTAGATTTTAGATGACAATCGTTGCTAATTTCAAGTTAAATTACGTTCGGAAAACTAGGAAAAACCTTTGTTAATAAAGGTAGACAAATTGAGTTAATTGAAACCCTGGTAACTGTAAATGAGGAACAAGTTGCGTCACAATTCGTTGAAGGAATAGTAAAAAACCTTAATCTTCATGCTGAATTTACGTTACAAAGGTACGTGACGGACTTCTGATACGAATTCTAAAATTAATTATAAGACCGTCTAAATTACAAATTGCGGCTTTTGTACAAATAAAACCGTTATACACACAAAGGAAAATCCCCTTTCCCCACCAGCGTCGTCTACCAAGCCCCTCACACAGGTACGGGTACCACTCAGCTAATAATAAAAGGTGTCAGATGACAGAACAACGAAAAAATAATCGTATATCTTCCGGTGTAGCAGCAGCGATCGCGACTGCGGCTGTCGCAGTTGCTGGTGTTACGGGTTATTTCGCAATGAATAATCCCAAGGATACCCCCAATCCAGATAATACCTCACGGGTAGTTCCTTCTCCAGCACCAAATCCAGTAGAAACGCCGCCAGTTGCTGACGAAAAAACTGCTACAGTCTATTGGCTTCAAGAAAACGGTACTAGTTTTAACTTAGTGCCTCAAAGCATTCAAGTCCAAGCAGATATTAATAAGCCTTCGGAGTTTCTAACCGCAACTTTTGAACGTTTATTATCAGGACCAACAGAAGCAGCCGACTCTTCTACAATACCTGAAGGAACTAAACTATTAGGTGTAAAAGCCGAAGGAGACGAAGTTCGAGTTAATTTGTCCGAAGATTTTCAATTTGGTGGCGGTAGTGCTTCGATGATTGGGCGTGTAGGACAAGTAGTATATACGGCTACAGCTTTGAATCCCAATGCTAAAGTCTACCTCGAATTGAACGGCGAACCAGTTGAAGTCCTCGGTGGTGAAGGCTTAGAACTGCAACAGCCATTAACTCGCGAGAATTACATGAAAAACTTCGAGCTTTGATCGAGCAGTAAAAGTATTTTAGATTAACCTCGCGGATCGAACCGTGGGGTTAATCCAAAATCTTAACTTTAATATTTAATTACCTCCCGTTTAAAACCCGAAAACTCCGGGCTTGTTGTTCCAACCTAGCAGCGAGACGTTCGCAAACTTGGTTGCACAGTTCAAAAATCATATGATCTTCAACTCGGTAGTAGGCACAAGTACCCTCACTGCGGCGACTGAGAATTCCCGCTTGCCACATTACCTTAAGGTGTTTTGATACATTAGCCTGTGAAGTATGGGTTGCCTCTACCAATTCTTGCACGCACTTTTCTTCATCTCGAAGTAGATGCAACAACCGGAGACGCATCGGTTCACTCAACAGACTGAAATATTCAGCTACTTGTTGCACCACTTCTAAAGGTACAGGCAACATTTGTTTCATCAGAATTGACCCGCCACGAATGGGACTAACTTTTTTTACAATGACACATTCGTTATATAGATTAATACTTAATCGGGGTTAATTCGCATCAAAGCTTGACCATATTCTACAGAAGCACCATTTTCCACTAAAATTTCCATTACTTGACCCGATAATTCTGCCTCGATCTCGTTCATTAATTTCATCGCTTCAATAATACATACCGTATCGCTTTTACGAATGCGATCGCCAACCTCTACAAACGCCGATTCTCCCGGTGCAGGAGCGCGATAAAAGGTTCCTACCATTGGCGAATAAACTTCTACGAGTTTAGAATCTTTTGCTGTAGAAATAGCTTGTCCTCCTCCATTCGCACTCTCGATCGCCCCCCGATTAACATTTTCTGGTGTTGGGGTATCTGAACTAGGAATATTTTTCGGCGCGGATGGTGCTGCAACTACTTCTGAAGGCATTTGGTGAGCAGAACTAATACCCTTACGTACCGTTAGTTCAAAATTTTCGCTTTTAAGATTTACTTCATTAATGTCCGTTTGTGCAATAGTCGCTAAAAGCTGACGGATTTCATTAAAATCTAATGACACAGTTTAAATATCCTCATAGAATCAGTTTATAGATAAACAATCGATATATTAGGTTTGAAAACGGTAGGGATAAATATCCCCCCGCAGTAAGATGACAATTAGCGCTTTCCTTTAAAAAAAATCAAGTCGCAGTTATTCTCTACCTAAATATTTATCGTCACGGGTATCAATACGAATACGCTCGCCTTGAGAAATAAACAAAGGAACCATAACAGAAGCTCCACTTTCCAGCTTTGCAGGTTTAGTACCACCTGTGGCAGTATCACCTTTTACACCGGGGTCAGTTTCTACAATTTCCAGTACCACAGAGTTAGGTAATTCTACCTCCAGCACTTGGTCATTCCAACGAACAACACTCACCTCCATACCTTCAGAAAGATATTTAACACCACTACCAATTTGGTCGGAACTTAAACGGTTTTCTTCATAAGTTTCCATATCCATAAAGACGAAATCCTCACCTTCTTTATAGGTATGCTGCATAGTACTTTTTTCTAAAGTGGCTTGAGGTACCGTTTCCCCAGCCCGGAACGTTTTTTCTACTGTATTACCAGTAGTAACGCTTTTAAGTTTTGTGCGTACAAAAGCAGAACCTTTACCCGGCTTAACGTGGAGGAATTCCACCACTCGCCATACCGAACCATCTAATACAATCGATACACCAGTACGAAAGTCGTTACTAGAAATCATAGAACTTTCTTTGGGAAGACAATCGGCATTTATTGTACCCCCTATAGGAGAAATAGGATAAATTCGTAATTGGAATTTAGGAGTTAGGAGTTAGGAGTTAGGAGTTAGGAGTTAGCAGTTACCAGTTAACAGTTAACAGTTACCAGTTACCAGTTACTAATTACTAATTTAAATTTCTACCCCCTCTCCCCCCTCTACCCCCTCTCCCCCTCCCCCCATCCCCCCATCCCCCCATCCCCCTTCATCCCTCTGCTGCTAAAGCAATTGCTGCGGTTATTATCCGATGTTCTTCAACTTGAATTCTGGCGTGGAGTGTATCGGGGTTATCATCAGGTAGTACTGGTACGGCAGCTTGCATCAAAATTGTACCGCTATCCATTTCCAAGGACACTAGATGTACCGTGCAGCCCGTTATTTTGACTCCGGTAGCTAAAGCTTGTTCTACTGCACGTACTCCTTTAAAGCTCGGTAACAAGCTGGGATGAATATTAATAATTTTTTGAGGAAATGCATCGATTAATACTTGAGTCACCAATCGCATCCAGCCAGCCATAATTACCCATTCAACGCCATGTTGGAGCAAAGTTTGTACAATTTGTCTATCTAGCTCTTCTCGGTGCTTGTAGTCGCGATGATTGATGAGTACGCTTTTGATTTTCCAGTTGTCTGCACGTACTGCGGCATAAGCATCCGGATTGTTGTAAATTAAAACTTTAATTTGAGCGTTTAATTGTCCGTTTTGAATCGCTTGGGCAATTGCTTCAAAATTACTACCATTACCACTCGCCATAATTCCTAATTTTAAAGTCGAACTTGATGCCCGTGCCTGTATGGAATTGGGAGATATCAAACTGGGGGAGCGTGATGTCATAGTTAGAAATTTATAGCAAAAAAAATATTATCTCTTTTTTCGGCGTTGCTACAAATAAACATATCAAAACCACAAAAACCCAGCTTGCTTTGCAAACCGGGCTTTCATAGTTGAAAATACTTATCAAATATTAGGGAGATAGCACAAACATTAACTGCAAGCCTTTTGGTAAATTCTCGCATTAAATGTAAGGTAGTTTACTTCTTATTTACGTTAACTATTTCTGAAATAGGAATTTCTACTTGCTCTTTAGGACCAAAATGCTTCTCCATCACTGTAGATACTTGTTCTGCTTGAATTTTGCTGTAACGAGTCTTGTCTGGCATTATCAAATTAGGACCAGCTTTACATTTTTTCATGCAGCCCGTACCTTTGATTGTAACTTGGTCTTCTATTCCACGTTCGCTCACAGAAGCTGCTATTGCTTGACATAGCTTTTTACCACCGCGCTTCATACAGCTAGATTTTTGACATACTAATATAGTATTCTTTTTAGCCTCCACTGCCGATTTCTCTTTCGGTTTCTGTGTAGGTATAGTCTGTACTTCTTTTGTTTCCACTTCAGCACGAGCAGCCATAACTCGCTCGGCTTTTAATTTAACTTCACCAGTTTTTGTGTCATAATTTTTTTCACCCACAACCTGCAACCAAGTACCGGGGGGTAGACGTAAATCAAAAGCATCTCTCAAATGCTTCGCTAATTTAATGTAGCGATCGCCTTCCGAAGTCCCCAACATCAAACCTTTGAGTTTATAGCCATCTTTGATTACAAAATCTAAAAATCGTCCTTCAAGACAAAATTCTGACGTTTCTTTACGTTGAGATTTTCCCATTATTCCTAATCCAATTTAATAACTAATACTCTTCTGCAATGGCGCAAGGATTTACACCCAGATGACCCTCTAATTAGAACTAAGCACAACTAAGCACCATTAGAATTAGATGTGCTTCGGACGATAATTCAAGCACTCCTTAAGAGTACAGATTAGGTCTTGACGGGAGGCATTTAATTGCCGCATAACGCTCCACAATTGGATCGCAGCGGCGGTGTTAGCAATTTCAACAGTTAAAGGTTGATTAGTACCACACCAACAAGGAATATGCAATTCCTCCAACCGTTGATAGACTTGCCAACGATCTGCCCAACTCACCTCAACAACGTGTTTTGTCTGTGACTGCGAATCAAACGATTTCAAGACTAATACCCTCAAAGTGCAATAAACTCGCAGTTACAATACTGCTTTAAGTTTGCGATTCAGCTTCCTTGACAATTATATGTTAAATGCAAACTTTTCTCAGTAACTTTTGAAAAAAAATAAAAACTCCTCATAATCAGTTAGCAGTTAGCAGTTAGCAGTTAGGAGTAGGGAGTAGGGAGTTAGTAGTTAGTAGTTAGTAGTTAGTAGTTAGTAGTTAGTAGTTAGTAGTTTAAATTTCCCCTTGTCCCCTTGTCCCCTTGTCCCCTTGTCTCCCCATCTCCCCGCTCGCCGCACGCCCTCGCCGCACAAGCGCGGTGAACGCGTGAACGGGTTGCGCCACTTGCTACAAGTCGGGGAACCCGCGAGGGCGCAGTGGCTTACCATCTCCCCCTCTCCCTATCTCCCCCATCTCCGCCTCTCCCCCTCCCACTAAGAAATCTGCCAATTTGGCTGGATTGAACAAAAATACCAGCTATCTTAGAGTAAGTTTTTCGCAAATTTTATTTATAAGTATTTCTATTAAATTTAGTTACGCGGTTTATTAATTAGGATGCGCCCAGAAAGATGTCTAATTAGTTAATTTTGTTAGCTCTTGGGTATTTGATGCAGGCAGATAAATTACTGATGAAGGATAAAATGGTCGCGTAATTGAGAAAAAAGATGTCAATAAGGTCAGAAATAGAAATTTCTAATTAGCAAAAATTGAATAAATATTAAACATAAAGCTCAAAAATCTGTCATATTTTACAGACGTAATTTGGTTTTTATAGTGCTAATATATAAAAGCTAAGCAGTTAGCAAATCAAGCTGCTAATCGACGATAATAAGCGAGGAAAACAATGGCTGACACACAAACTTTATTACAAAATTTTGGTCAGGTTTATGACAATCCAGTCTTACTAGACAAGAGCGTTACAGAACCAGTTTGTGAAGGTTTTAACGTTACATTGGCGAGTTTTCAAGCGTTATATATACAGTACCAAAAGCATCATTTCGTTGTAGAAGGTTCGGAATTTTATTCGCTGCATGACTTTTTTAACGATTGCTATCAAGAAGTACAAGGTCATATCCATGAAATTGGAGAGCGCTTGAATGGACTTGGCGGTGTACCCGTTGCTTCTTTCAGCAAATTAGCGGAATTATGCTGCTTTGAACAAGAATCTGATGGGATCTATTCTTGTCGTCAAATGATAGAAAACGACTTGAAAGCCGAACAAGCTATGATTGGGGTAATTCGTCGCCAAGCTACTCAGGCTGAGAGTTTGGGCGATAGAGCTACAAGACTTTTGTACGAGCAAATGCTTATAAAAACTGAGGAGCGTGCTTATCACTTATCTCACTTCCTAGCTAAGGACAGCTTAACTTTAGGATTTGTTCAGTCTGCTCATAACTAACATTTCTTATATAGAATTAGAACAAGCTTATCTACGTTCTTACTCTAGAAAATTTCGCATATAACTTAAAATTTTAATTTATGGCAGAGAGTACATCGTTATCTCTCTGCCATTTTTAATTAGGTGTCCAATTATTTTATGATGATTGCCCTAATATTTTCTTATAAATACTTTTGTAAAAATACTTTTTGAGACGAATTATCGTTTGTTTCTACTTAATTGATTTAAATTAATGTTAATTTTTTTTAATAGTCATGGAACTTTTTTTAAAGTAATTCCGAGCAATTGAGATTATTTCTCAAGTTTTAAAAGCGAATATTTTGCAGATGCTTAATCTAATCAAAACCAAAATTTTGATGTTGGGTTAAAAGCGCCTTGATAATACAAATAGATAATACAAATAATTTTTTCTAACTAAACCAGATTATTTAGTAACTGGTTACTTATGCCCTTGTTTCAAATTTTACATTAGGATAAGCCTTTACGAGGTGCAGAGTCAGACCCTTCATTTACGCGGCTTTGACCGTATATAGTTGTAAAATTTGGTCATGGAACCAACAAAACTTGATAATAAACAGCATAAGTGGTCAGTAAAGAACTTAAAATGATCGGGATTCATATTCTCATATTTAAAGGCAACAACTATGCCCCGTCGTCAAGACCTTCAAAAAATTTTATTATTAGGTTCTGGTCCGATCGTTATTGGACAAGCCTGCGAGTTTGATTATTCCGGTACCCAAGCTTGTAAATCTTTACAGGAAGAAGGTTACGAAGTTGTACTGGTAAATTCTAACCCAGCTACAATTATGACCGATCCAGATACGGCTGACCGTACTTATATTGAGCCGCTAACGCCAGAAATGGTAGAAAAAGTTATTGAAAAGGAACGTCCCGATGCTTTATTACCAACTATGGGAGGACAAACTGCTCTTAACATAGCTGTAGCTTTGGCGAAAAATGGTGTTTTGGATAAGTATGGCGTTGAGTTGATTGGGGCTAAGTTAGAAGCTATTGAAAAAGCTGAAGACAGACGACTGTTTAGCGATGCAATGACGCGAATTGGTGTGGCAATCTGTCCTAGCGGTACGGCTTCAACTTTGGAAGAAGCTAAAGTCATAGCTAAAGGTATTGGCAGCTATCCGTTGATTATTCGTCCTGGTTTTACTATGGGCGGTACGGGTGGCGGTATTGCCTATAATCAAGAAGAATTTGAACAAATGGCGCAAGCGGGTATTGATGCTTCCCCCGTATCGCAAATTCTGATTGACCAATCTTTGTTGGGTTGGAAGGAATACGAATTAGAAGTAATGCGGGATTTGGCGGATAATGTGGTGATTATCTGCTCGATTGAAAATATTGACCCGATGGGTATTCATACGGGAGATTCTATTACTGTTGCTCCCGCACAAACACTTACTGACAAAGAATACCAACGCTTGCGGGATATAGCGATTAAAATTATCCGCGAAATTGGTGTTGAAACTGGCGGTTCTAATATTCAATTTGCTGTCAATCCGCTTACCGGGGAAGTAGTTGTAATTGAAATGAACCCCCGCGTTTCTCGCAGTTCGGCTTTAGCTAGTAAAGCTACGGGTTTTCCGATCGCTAAAATAGCTGCAAAGTTAGCTGTAGGTTACACCTTAGACGAAATTAAAAATGATATTACAAAAGAAACACCTGCATCCTTTGAACCAACCATTGATTATGTAGTTACCAAAATTCCCCGCTTCGCTTTTGAAAAATTTCCCGGTTCCTCCTCGGTGCTGACAACTCAAATGAAGTCGGTAGGGGAAGCAATGGCGATCGGTCGTACTTTTAACGAATCATTCCAAAAAGCTTTGCGTTCCCTAGAAACTGGACGCGCTGGTTGGGGTTGCGATCGCCACGAAAAATTACCCTCTGGCGAACAAATCCGCGCCCAATTGCGAACGCCGAATCCGGAGCGTATTTTCGCCGTGCGTCACGCGATGCAACATAAAATCAGCATCGAGGAAATCTACGAACTGACTGGAATTGACCACTGGTTCTTAGATAAGATGCAGCAATTGCTAGAGGTGGAAAAATTTATCAAGCGAACTCCCCTAGAACAGTTGACAAAAGAGCAATTGTATGAAGTAAAACGACATGGTTTTAGCGACAAGCAAATTGCTTTTGCAACCAAAACCACCGAAGATGCAGTTCGAGAAAAACGCAAACAACTAGAAGTTATCCCCGTTTATAAAACTGTCGATACCTGTGCGGCGGAATTTGAAGCATTCACTCCTTACCATTACTCTACTTATGAGGAAGAAGACGAAATAATAAAGAGCGATAAACCCAAGGTGATGATTTTGGGTGGAGGTCCCAACCGTATCGGACAAGGAATAGAATTTGACTATTGTTGCTGTCACGCTGCTTACGCTCTCAAAGATGCAGGGTATGAGACAATTATGGTTAACTCGAATCCGGAAACTGTTTCCACCGATTACGACACCAGCGATCGCCTTTATTTTGAACCGTTAACTAAGGAAGATGTTCTTAATATTATTGAAGCGGAAAATCCGGTAGGGATAATCATTCAGTTTGGGGGACAAACGCCTTTAAAGTTAGCCTTACCTTTGCAAGAATATTTACGAAATCGAGAAGCAGAATCCCCAGATTCACCCACCAAAATTTGGGGAACTTCTCCCGATTCCATCGATGCTGCTGAAGATAGAGAAAAATTTGAAAAAATTCTTCAGGAATTAGATATAACCCAGCCCCTTAACGGTATTGCTAGAACCTACGAAGATGCAATTATAGTCGCCAAACGTATCGGTTATCCCGTAGTAGTGCGTCCTAGCTACGTATTAGGTGGAAGGGCAATGGAAATCGTCTACTCAGATGCAGAACTCGAACGCTACATGACTTTTGCGGTACAGGTAGAACCAGAACATCCGATATTAGTAGATAAGTTTTTGGAAAACGCTACGGAAGTGGATGTAGATGCGATCGCCGACAGCACGGGTAAAGTCGTGATTGGTGGCATCATGGAACACATTGAGCAAGCGGGAATTCATTCAGGAGACTCAGCTTGTACGCTACCTGCAATTTCTTTACCGCAAGCGATTCTCGAACAAATTCGTAATTCTACTATCAAGCTGGCACAAGCTTTAAAAGTTGTAGGATTAATGAACGTCCAATTTGCTGTTGCAGGCGCTCAAACCTATTCTCCTCAAGTTTACATTTTAGAAGCAAATCCTCGCGCTTCTCGTACAGTACCCTTTGTTTCCAAAGCAACAGGCGTACCGCTTGCAAAAATAGCATCTTTAATTATGTCAGGTAAAACTTTAGAAGAACTTGGCTTTACCGAAGAAGTTATACCGTCCCATATTGCCGTTAAAGAAGCAGTATTACCATTTAATAAATTCCCAGGTACCGATACCATCTTAGGACCAGAAATGCGATCGACCGGCGAAGTAATGGGTATAGATAGCGACTTCGGTAGAGCCTATGCAAAAGCCGAAATGGGTGCGGGAGAACATTTACCCTTGAGCGGCACGGTATTTGTATCAATGAACGATCGCGATAAAGCTGCTGCGGTTCCGGTAGTTAAAGAATTTATCGAATTAGGATTTTCGGTAATGGCAACCAGCGGTACCCAGCGAGTACTTAAAGAAAATGGATTAAATGTAGATCGAGTACTCAAACTTCATGAAGGTCGTCCCCACGTTCTTGATGCGATCAAAAATCGTCAAATTCAATTGATTATCAACACCCCTTCCGGGCAAGAAGCTCAAAGCGATGGTAGGCTAATTCGACGCACGGCTTTATCTTACAAAATACCCATGCTAACTACACTTGCAGGAGCAAAAGCAACCCTCGCCGCCATTCGTTCCTTACAAAAAACTGATTTGGATGTGAAACTTATTCAAGATTACAGTTTAGTTAAGTAGAAAGAAGAAAGGGATGAGAGGGGGGAGAGGGGGAAGAGGGGGAGAGACTCTTAAGGGGACAAGGGGATGGGGAGAAGAGAGTTCTTGAGGCTCTTGAGGCTCTTGAGGCAGGGGAAGCAATTAATTTTTTTACAAGAAAACTAATTATTTATTTTCTTCCTCCGCTTCCTCCGCTTCCTCCGCTTCCTCCGCTTCCTCCGCAATATCCCTCCTAACTCAATACTCCTAATTCCTCACTCAATACCTTTAACCTTTAACCTTTAACCTTTAATATGCAGACCTTTTTATACGACTTTGCGATCTTCGGGTAATAAAAAATTAATCATTATCATTTACAAATTTAATTTTGTAAACAAAATTAACAAAAAAAGTTCTTAAATTAAAGAGCTTTAGACATTCTTTAGGAAAATTTTAAGTTCATTTGCCAGTAATTCAGGCGACAATGAAGAAAAGATTTAATACTGGCTAAAAAGTTTTCATAAAGGTTACAATTATTTATAATATAAAAAATGGAAGAAATGTTTAATAAGTTACCTTTTATCTAACTGTAGGCACTTGTGAAGTAGGGCAAGAACCTGCAAATATTAGCAATTAATAATCAATTTAAAATTATTCTTATGCCAAGTTTCTAGGGTGTTGGAATTGCACTCTGTAGAATCTGGGTTCTCTAATTTTTTGAGGTATACCCGGTCTATGCATTTATCTAATTGTAAACTTACTGCCAAAATTCATACTTACTACCATCTATGCCTAGCGCTATGAAGACCGCCCAGACACCTAAAGACCTCGTGCGGACTTATCTGCGTGAAATTGGTCGCGTACCACTTTTAACTCACGAGGAAGAGATACTTTTCGGCAAGCAGGTACATCGTGCAACAGCCTTACAATCGGTGAAGGAGTCTCTTGTTACCGAATTGAAACGTCAACCGACGTTAGATGAATGGGCTGAGCGTGCGGAATTAAAACCTGAAGAATTAGAAGATACAATAGAGCAAGGTGAAATTGCTAAACGCAAAATGGTAGAAGCCAATTTGCGGCTTGTAGTTTCGGTTGCGAAAAAATATATTAAACGTAATGTCGATTTACTTGATCTGATTCAGGAAGGTAGTATCGGAATGCAACGGGGTGTAGAAAAGTTCGACCCCAGTAAAGGTTATAGATTTTCTACTTATGCTTATTGGTGGATTCGTCAAGCAATTACTCGGGCGATCGCCGAAAAAGGTCGTACAATTCGTCTACCGATTCACATTACCGAAAAACTAAATAAAATTAAGAAAGCACAGCGTCAACTATCTCAAAAGCTAGGACGTGCTGCAACAGTTGCTGAATTGGCGGAAGAATTGGAATTGACTCCCAAGCAGGTACGCGAGTATCTGGAAAGGGCGCGTGTTCCTTTATCCTTGGATTTGCGTTTGGGAGATAATTACGATACCGAACTTGGCGAAATGTTAGAAGATCCAAACGCTTCTCCAGAAGATTTTGTCATGCAATCTTCATTATCTAACGAATTAGATTGTTTAATAGCCGAACTTACTCCCCAGCAGCGACAAGTTATTACCTTGCGCTTTGGTTTAAATGATGGAAAAGCTATGACGCTTGTGAAAATAGGCGAACAGCTTAATATTAGCCGCGAACGAGTAAGGCAAATTGAGCGAGAAGCTTTAAACAAACTCCGCAAGTCCAAAGGTGATATGGATGAATATTTGGCTAGCTAATAATATTAATTAGAGCCAGAATAGTTGTCCTCTTTATCCTGAGTTCATAAAAGGGAGGTACTAGGTTCCTCCCAATTTTTTATTGAGGTGAGAAAATACCATGCTCGTGGTACGGTTACACCAACTTACAATCAAGCATATATTTGTTACACTAGATGTACGCAGAAAAATAATAAGTTAAGTATTGTAGGTTTAAAGCACCACACAGGATATACCGTGAATCGTTATTTATTATACTGTGATGGTTATAAATATAAGGAGGAAAAACGTGAGTAATCCATCCAATCGAGTTTCGGGTTTTTTTAATGGCGAATCTCAAACTTCTAATTCATTGTGGCAATATGTTAGTTCTTTAAGTCCTGAGACAATTACCCAGTTATCCAAACCATCTTCTCCTGAAGTACTTGGAATGATAGAACGTAATATTATCGGACTTTTAGGAAATTTGCCTTCAGAACACTTCAATGTGGATATTACTACTAACCGCGAAAGTTTGGGTAAGCTTTTAGCCTCAGCAATGATTAGCGGTTATTTTTTACGTAATGCAGAGCAAAGGATGGACTTTGAAACAGCTTTGCGAGATAGGGAAGTCAATGAAGAAATAAATAATAACGATTAATAATAGCGAAAAGTGAATATAGTCGATGCAGTATTATTTAAAAACTTAATTTGATTTAATAGCTAATTTAATAGCTAATTTTTCCTTCCCATTTGCTTCTTATCTAAATAGGTAAGTCTCAAAATATTATTAGTGGGGAGGAATATTATTTTTAATAACTATAAGCGAGCATTTATTCGCATAAATAACTAAAAATTTGAAAGAGAGCAAGAGGGAATGAGGAGTATGTAGTTTCTAACTCCTAACTCTTGACTCCCTTTAAAATTTACTCTTTTTTTTGCACTCTTCGCCTTACCGAATCAGCATGGGATGTTAAGCCTTCTGCGGTAGCTAATATATCTATCGCACCGGCGACTTTATCTAATGCAGTTGGTGAGTACTGAATAATACTAGAGTGTTTTAAGAAAGTTTCTACTCCTAATGCTGATGCATATCTAGCTGCACCTGAAGTAGGTAAAGTATGATTTGGACCGGCTAAGTAGTCTCCTACGGCTTCTGGTGTAGAATGACCTAAAAATATTGCCCCAGCATGACGTATCAAAGGTAATAATTTCCAAGGGTCCGATACCTCCAATTCTAAATGTTCTGGGGCAAACTCGTTAGAGAATTGGGCGGCAACTTCCAAAGACTCTACTATTACTACTAAACCGTAATGAGCTATAGCTTTTTCTGTATTTAACCGCCTGGGGTGGTTTACTAATTGTCTTTCTAATGCGACTTGTACATCCTTCGCCAAACCAGCGTCGGTAGTTAGCAATATTGCTGCCGCCATTGGATCGTGTTCTGCCTGCGCTAATAAGTCCGCAGCCAGGTGTAAGGGATTTGCCGTTTCATCGGCAATAATTAGCACTTCGCTAGGACCTGCTAATGAATCAATACCAACGGTTCCGTAAACTAACTTTTTCGCCAAGGTAACGTAAATGTTTCCAGGACCTGTAATAACGTTAACTTTGGGAATGGTTTGAGTTCCGTAGGCTAAAGCGGCGATCGCTTGCGCCCCTCCTACACGATAAATTTCTTCGATTCCGGCTTCTCGTGCTGCCACTAATACTGCTGGACTTATTCCTTTTTCACTTCCTGGTGGTGTCACCATAACCCGACGCGGGACTCCTGCCACTCTGGCTGGAATGGCGTTCATCAATACGGTACTTGGGTATGAAGCCCGACCACCTGGTACGTATAATCCCGCAGTATCTACAGGAGTATATCTTTTGCCCAACACCACTTCATCGTCACCAAAGTTTACCCAGCTTTTAGGAACTCGCTGTCGATGAAATGCTTCTATGTTCGAGCAAGCCAGCTTAATCGCTTCTAACAAATCCTTCGATATATTTTTGTAAGCTGCATCGAATTCCGATTCAGTTACTCGTAAATCTTCAGGCTTAAGGATTTGATCGTCAAATTCGGCAGTGTAATGTAATACTGCTTTATCACCTTGGCGCTTCACCGCTTGTAGTACTTCTCGCACCGTTGCTTCTTTGTGAAGCACCTGTTCGTCATTAGTGCGATCGCAGATACGTTGCAATTCTGCTATAACGTCTGCCTGCTGATTAATAATTCGCAGCATGGAGTAAGGACAATGCTTTCCTAGAGACAATTCGGGGATTTGAGGAATGGGAGTATTGCACCTTGCCCAGACTAGGGTAGGCAAAGTATGCGATCGCTCTCTCCTCTAGCTTAACCTGTATTTTTTTAATACTCCCACAGTAAATGGTGGGATAAAAAATAATTGAAGACGGCAATTCCTAGTCTTTGTCCTACCTAGACGTGGACTGACTTTGGTAAAGTAGAGATTTTATAAATTCTTGCGGGACGCAATTTATAAGTACTTCCCTAGAATAGCTCTTACTTTAACTGACCGCCAGTGGTGGGGGCTGCCCGTGTATATCCACTTCTATTCCCCTCCCTTCTTAAAACGTTGTATGGACTAAGTATAATTTTTGCTTATTTTCAAGTTTACTAACTACTATTAGTACAGACACAATATAATGTTAAGCCTCTACATTTAAATTACCAAACTATTTTTAATTTATATTCCATTACCAAGAATATATACCGTTTATCATCCGGACTATATTCAAGGAGTCGAATCACCAGATATATGGCATGGATTGGTTCGGTTTGGGTATATGGTATTTAATTTTAACGCATTTCAAGGTTGGAACGCACTTTTTCCGATTTTGGATTTTGGATTGAGAATTAGGATCGCCCGAGTTAGGAGTTAGGAGTTAGAACCACCGGAGTTAATAGTTCAAATTCCCCTTGTCTCCCCCGAACCCCCGCTCGCCGCACGCTCCGCGTGTTCAGCGCGGCACGACTCGTTAGAGTAACGGGTTGCGCCACTTCTCTCAACGCGGGGAACCCCTTCGGGTTCGGCAGTTCGCTCAACGGGGGGAACCCCCGCACGCGACTGCTCTCACCGCGCACGTTTTGGGCTTACCATCTCCCCATCCCCCCATCCCCCCATCCCCCCATCCCCCCATCTCCCCATCCCCATTAGTACGAACTGGGGCTTGAGAAAAATTACACATCACGGCATACTTCATTGTCGTGACTGAATGCTGCAAAAATTACATTATGAAAAATTCGTCCTATAAAGCCATTCCTACTTGCGCTTGGAGTCGTGCGATCGGTTTGGGTTGGGAAAAGCCTTATACCGTTCGTAAAGCTAGTAATATTGATGATGGTCCCTGGCAGGGAATGCCGCTCGGTGGCTTTGGTGCTGGCTGTATCGGTCGTTCTTCACGGGGAGACTTTAACCTGTGGCATATTGATGGTGGGGAACATACTTTCGGAAATATCCCCGGCTGTCAGTTTAGCGTTTTTGAAAGTAGCAAAAGTAGCAATAATAAAAATGTTGCTTATGCATTATTTACCGAAGCAAATAGTGATGGTATGACTGCGTGGAATTTTTATCCTCAATCTAAATCCGCGGCTGATTCTACCGGAACTTACCATGCTTTATATCCCCGCAGTTGGTTTGTATATGAAAATGTATTTCAAGCGCAGTTAACTTGCGAGCAATTCTCACCAATTTGGGCTGATAATTACCGAGAATCTAGCTATCCGGTGGCGATGTTTGTTTGGAATGCCAATAATCCCACAGATGTGCCAATTACTCTAAGTATCATGCTGACTTGGCAGAATATGGTGGGGTGGTTTACTAATACCGTAAAGTCTCCTGAAGTGGAAATGCGAGATGATGGTAGTCCGGTTTATGATTATCAACCCAACTTAAATAAAAGTAAAGATAATTTTAACCGATTAATTGAAAATTCCGAATACATTGGTTGTGTATTAGATAAAGTTGGTATTGCCGAACCAGATGAGGGAGAAGGCACTTGGTGTATTGCGACTGCGAAAAATCCAAAATTTGAAATATTTTACCACAATCGATGGAATCCAAGCGGTACTGGTGAAGATGTTTGGCAAAGCTTTGCTCAAAATGGTTCTTTGAATAATATTAGTAATGAAAATCCGGCAAGTCAAAACGAACAGATAGCCGCTGCGATCGCCGTGCGTTTCACTCTTCAACCCGGAGAAGCCCTAGAAATTCCCTTTATTGTAGCATGGGATTTTCCTGTAACAGAATTTGCATCTGGAATTACATATAACCGCAGATATACTGATTTCTTTGGCGTAAACGGAAAGAATGCTTGGAATATTGCTACCACTGCTCTGTCCGAATATCAAAATTGGCTTTCTCAAATTCAAGCTTGGCAACAACCAATTATTCAACGCCAAGATTTGCCCGACTGGTTCAAAATGGCTTTGTTTAACGAACTTTACGATCTGACTGCTGGCGGTACTTTATGGAGTGCGGCATCACTTCGCGATCCGGTAGGTCAATTTGCCGTACTTGAATGCTTGGACTATCGCTGGTATGAAAGTTTGGATGTGCGGCTTTATGGTTCTTTCGGCTTACTAATGCTGTTTCCCGAACTAGAGAAAGCTGTAATTCGCGCTTTTGCTAGAGCAATTCCCGATCGCGATGAAAATACTCGTGTCATTGGCTACTACTACACTATAAACTCAGAAAGTCCTTTAGCTGTTCGTAAAGCCGCCGGTGCAACGCCTCACGATTTAGGCGCACCCAACGAACACGTTTGGGAAAAGACAAATTACACCAGCTATCAAGATTGCAACCAGTGGAAAGATTTGGGTTGTGATTTTGTGTTGCAGGTATATCGAGATTTTATCTTCACAGGTAGCACTGATACTGATTTTCTGGCAGATTGTTGGAATGCGATTGTTGAAACTTTAGATTATCTCAAAGCTTTTGATAAAGATGGAGATGGTATTCCAGAAAATTCCGGTGCGCCCGACCAAACTTTTGATGATTGGCGGTTGCTGGGTGTAAGTGCTTACTGTGGTGGGTTATGGTTGGCAGCATTAGAAGCAGCGATCGCGATCGGTGAAGTTTTATTAAGTAGGGAAGTACAAATCGATAATTTAGCGTCGCAAAAATCCATTTACGAAGCTTGGTTAGAAAAATCTCGTCCCGTTTATCAAGAAAAGCTTTGGAATGGTAAATTTTATCGTCTTGATAGTGAAAGCGGTTCCGATGTCGTGATGGCGGATCAATTATGCGGGCAATTTTACGCTCGCTTATTGCAGCTACCAGATATTGTACCCAGCGAATGTACTCTTTCAGCTTTAAATACCGTTTACGATGCTTGCTTTCTCAAATTCAACGACGGTAAACTTGGTGCTGCCAACGGTTTACGTGCTGATGGTTCCCCCGAAAATCCTACGGCAACTCATCCCTTAGAAGTTTGGACGGGGATCAACTTTGGAATTGCCGCTTTTTTAGTGCAGATGGGAATGAAGTCAGAAGCATTTAAATTAACAGAAGCTGTAGTAAATCAAATTTATGACAATGGGTTGCAGTTCCGTACCCCCGAAGCAATTACCGCCGTAGGAACATTCCGCGCCTGCGTTTATCTACGAGCTATGGCTATTTGGGGAATTTATTTGATGCTCGATTAAGTATTTGGGACAAGGGGACAAGGGGATGGGGGGATGGGGGGATGGGGGGATGGGGGGATGGGGAGATGGTAAGCCCAAAACGTGCGGAGGAACACGACCGTTGAGAGAAGTGGCGCAACCCGTTACTCTAACGAGTCGTGCCGCGCTGAACACGCGGAGCGTGCGGCGAGCGGGGGGGGGATGGGGAGTATTGAATTGTTTAACCTTTGACCTTTCACCTCTATCCTCTATCCTTTTTCTGACTCTAAAAAAAATAAATTCTTGATTTTTAAAAAGCAAATGATATTAGCTTTAGTGATAATCACAGCTAATAACTGAGCTTATATGTTCGCAACGAACAAATTCGATCGCGAAAAATCCGATTTTAATCCAGATTTTTTTAAAAAACTAATCATTAAGGTGTTTTGATGAAGAGTTTTGATGCTAAAAGTATCTGATTGTAAATTATTTACTAATTAGTGTTTGTACCTAAAAATACATAATTACTTTATTTAAAAAAATGAACGCAATTAAAGTGGAAGTAAAACTTCGATAAAGTATAAGATGTTTATGGGCGGTAGGGGCACAAATTAAATAAGAATGTATTTGATAGTAATTGATGCTCATGATAGAGTATAAAATTGGGTTTGGCTAACAAAATGTTTTATTTTGAATCGCTGTACGAAAAGCTACTTAAAGTTGATAAAACAAAAATGAAGGAATAGCTAGTAGTTATTAATACGGGTGCAAAGAGCTAATTAAGTGGTTGTTAATTTAATAAAACCATTAATTGAAAGCGTTTAAGGCTTCTTTTAAACTACCGCTACAAGTTTTAACTAGAGTTAATAAAATTACCTTACTCAGAGATTAAACAATGGACTCGTACCCAATTTTGGGAGTTCAGGAAGCGGACGATGATACAAGTAATATACCGTCCCTGACTGCTCGTTCAGCTATTTACCAGCTTTGGAAGCAGGTTGTTGGGGATACTAACTTTCCATCTGAGTTTAACCAAGCTTGGATGGTGAGTGAGTTTGAATTAGGCGATGAACTTACTCAGTACAATTGCACCGAGCATTCAGCAGTTAGCGGTGGTGTTGTTTACTTGATTTGCCAAGGTAAAGTCCGCTTGCTAGCGTTTGATGCATTCTTGAAAAAGGAAGTGTCGATTCAATTGCTTCATCCCAATCAAATTTTTGCAGGGGATGATGCATTCTGCGAGGGATATCAAGAATATCGAGCGGTTGCATCTAGTAGTGGAATATTAGCACAAATTTCTTTACAGCATCTTCATCTTTGGTTGCAGCGTTATCCTGCTTTGTCCGATTATTTCTCAGAAATTAGTAAATCGCGTCAAAAGTTGATTTTCTTCAAGACAAGTACAGAATTGCGATCGCAAAATACTTCCACTCTCAAAAATATTCTTGCTTATTTTCTGGGCACGCAAGTGAAAGCAGGTTCACCTTTGATAGCGTCTTTATCGGAGGGGCGTTTTTGGCTTGTCAGTGGCGAAATTAGCAGTTTGAAAAATCACCCACCGAAAGTGGGAGAAAGTTGGGGATATCCGAATCCGATTCAACCAGATTTGATATCTCTAACAGATTTGTCGTTATTTTATCTACCGAAAGAACATTTTGATTTAGTTGCCGAGATTGTACCGGAGTTGAGAAGTGGGAAAGAAGTAAGGGCGCAAGATGTGAATGAAGAGGAGCAAGATTATATTGAGTCGGAACAGCAGGAAGTATTAGAGGAAGATAATCGCACCGAGTATGCACAATTTGAGAATCAACATCTACCTCGACGGTGGTTTCGGATTTACCCTTTTATTCAACAGCAAAATTCATCAGATTGCGGTGCGGCAAGTTTAGCGATGATTAGTCGATACTGGGGTAAGCGTTTTAGTTTGAATACTCTGCGTTCTATCGCACACATTGACTCTATAGGTGCGGAGTTTAACGATTTAGCCGATGCTGCTCGAAGCTTAGGATTCCAAGCTTTAGCAGTACGAGGAGCATTATGTGAATTAGAGTCTCAATCGTTACCTTGGATAGCTCATTATCAGGGTAATCACTATATAGTCGTGTGGCGATTCAACGATAAACGTGTATTTATTTCAGATCCAGCTATAGGTAAGCGATCGCTTTCTCGTTCGGAATTTGCAGCGAATTTTACAGGATATGCTTTACTTTTATCTCCAACAGAGCTTTTCTATAGGAAGGAGAGCAAAACTGTTTCTTTTAGTCGGTTTTATGATTTCTTTGCTAGTTATCGGCTGTTATTAGGCAAAATTGCGGTTATTTCTTTATTATTATCGCTTTTGGGAATAGTTCCAGCCGTACTTGCCCAAACTGTAATAGATGCGGTTATAACTGTCAAAAATTTTGATTCTATAAATATTTTCGCTGTTGGTTTTCTGGTATTCGGGTTTGGGCGTATTGCTTTAACGGCAGTGCGTCAGCATCTTCTAGACTATTTATCCAACCGCCTGGATGTCACTTTAATCGGCGATTTCATCAGTCATACCCTGAAATTACCATTATCTTTTTTTGCATCTCGCAGAGTGGGAGACATTCTCTGCCAAATTCAAGAAAACCCTAAAATTCACCGCTTTTTTACTCGTCAAGCTATAAGTACCATTTTGGATGGGTTGATGACGGTTATTTACTTTGGGTTGATGGCTTATTACAGTTGGCAACTCACTTTGGTGGTGCTGGGTTTCATTTTACTAATGATGGGTTTGAGTGCGGGTGCAAGTCTGGGCTTGAAAACATTGAGCCGAAAATATTCTTTTGACTCTGCTGCTCAAAACAAAGCAATGGTTGAAATGATAACTGGCGTTGCCACAATCAAAACGAATGCTGCCCAAAGTTCGTTGCAGTCGCGTTGGGAAGAACTTTTTGAGCAGGCGATCGAGACGCGCCAAAAAGGTCAAAAGTTAACTAATAGTTTGCAGTTGGCAAGTAATTCGATTCATCACCTGGGTAATACCGTGGTGTTGTGGTACGGCACCCAGATGGCGATAAATTCTCAAATCTCTATAGGTGAGTTTGTCGCTTTTAATATGCTTGTCGGCAATACTATAAACCCAATGTTGGCATTGGTAAAGCTGTGGGATGAATTTCTTGAGGTTCTGATTTCTGTTGAAAAAATCGACGATGCTTTAGCTACTCCATCTGTAGAATCGCAAAAACCCTTAACTGAACTACCATCCATTCGCGGTGAGATAAATTTTGAGAATGTGAGTTTTAGCTATGATGATTCGCCTTCTGAGAATATTCTGCAAAATATTTCCTTTCACGTCAAACCAGGACAAACGATCGCTATTGTAGGAAAAAGCGGTTCTGGTAAAAGCACTTTAGTTAAGCTACTTGCTGGTTTGTACCATCCGAATAGCGGACGTATTCTGATTGATGGATATGATACCACTCAAGTGTCTCCTTATTCTTTACGCAATCAATTAGGTGTAGTACCGCAAGAATTTTTCCTGTTTTCGGGAACTATTTTAGAAAATATCACTTTGTACGATCGAGAATTTAACCTCTGTGGGGTTGAAACTGCCGCTAAATTGGCGGGAGCGCACGCTTTCATCCAGGCATTACCTTTTGGCTACAGCACCATCATAGGAGAAGGAGGAATAAAGCTTACGAAAGTACAGCAGCGAAAAATAGCTATTGCTCGGGCTTTGGTTAAAAATCCCCGTATTTTAATTTTGGATGAAGCTAGCGACGATCGGTTTCAGCAAAATTTAGCTCGCTTTAATTGTGCTTCTGTTAATACTGCATCTACTCGTACTATTTTTATCGTTACTCCGAGTCTTAATAGCATTCAAAATGCTGATGCCATTCTAGTTTTTGACCGAGGTGTTTTAACTGACCAAGGCACTCATGAAGCTTTAATGAGAAAAAGTAGAGTTTATCCCAGCTTAGTACAACAGCAATTGAATATGTAATCTCAATAATCTAAATGATTATAATCCTCAAATAAATGCAAATCTTTCGCAAATAAAATTATTCATATTTGATGTAAAAAACTTTTATTTATTTGGAAAACTACGCAAAAAAATCCTAATAAAAAAAGCAACTTTATACTGCGATCGCACTTTAAGCAACTGCTTTTTATGATGGTATATGAAAACTTTATAATTAAGTTTGTAGATAATACCAAAAAACGGTATTAGTCGCAACTGTTTGCTGGGCTAAATTGCGAGTAATTAGAATAAACTTCATCAAAATTTTAAACAATTTTGTAATATCGTCATCGGCAGAAACTCCTGATATACAAGCATTGTAGCTTAATAATACTTCATATAGTTAACCCATAGGTTCCACAATCAATAATTCAATGAAATAATTATATTTTTGCATTTACCATGCTGTGTATATTCGCTGATTTTTAATTATCTGCATATAATCGTGAATGTAAAATAACTTGAAAGCTATGAATATTTACACCGTAAACGCGATAATTCAATAGGGGGTCAAACCCCTCATTAATTAATAGTTAAGGGACAAAAATTAAAGTTGCACAATACTTAAGTATTCGTATAATAATATTAAGTAGATTTAGTGAATGAAACTAATTAAGATGACAGATGACATTTGAGTCAAAAAATAGTATAAGTACTAATGTTGTTATCAACGATTAAAGATGAAGAATTTTTGTTTGCTATACTAAAAATAAGAAATTTCACATAAATACTCCTAAAGTAAAATAGTTTCTATTTATACAAAATATTATCAGGGTAAAGTTAATCTAATTAGGAGTTTAGGAAATTTTCAAAGGCGAAATTGCTTCTACCAAGTTTGTTTTCGCAGATTTTTTATTACCAGTCATATGAAATGACCATAGGTAAATTTATTAAGCATGGTAGTAAACTTACCAACTTACAGTTACTGAAATTTGTATATTTTGGTAGTCGCAACCATCCCTTACTTATCATCGGAAAGTCGGGTTTTTGGTCAAAGGTTCAATTAATGGAAAGGATCATCAGGTTAAATGCAGTCAAAATTTTATGCTCGTCAGGCATTTTAGGGATGAACCAGCATAGTTTGCATCCCGACGAACATTTAGCTCCCCAGAAAACAATCTGGAGAGTGAGTTTCGCCTCACTAATAGAGGCTTTTCTAAATACGCCAAATAAAAAATTAGGTAGTAGTACCTTACGACTATTTAGGGCAGCAGTTGAAAACACGGGTTTTTTACGTGTATTATTGCCTTTTTTATTGTGCAAACCACTGAATTTAGCTCTTGCACCTCTATCCTATTACCGATTTCAAAGCGATCGTACAACCATAAAATCAAGTTTTTACGAAAATAAACCGGGTTTCTTGAGTCCGATCGAGAATAGTGCAAGGTGTCAGTTAAAGGCACTTTCTTATTTAGTCTTAAAGGCTTGCATCATTTTGATGATGATTTTCGCAATAGGGAGAATCAAAAAAAAGAAAATATGGTTATGGGTTGTAGAAGCTTGTAAATTGATATTGCCTGAAGTTGTTTTACAAAAACAAGTGAAAACCAGGGATAAAAAAGCTTTCTACAATAAACCTGCTGTTTTACTAACCAATTTGCCATCCCGGCAAGTAAATATTTTCAACAATGAGGATAAGGTTCAAATCAAACTTGCACGAATTGGCGATCGCTATTGTGAGTTCATGTGTAGGAAAGTCGTTTCTATCTACGATACGCGAATCAAGCGGAAATTAGCTGGGGCTTATCAAGTCAAATTGCTATTGGAGGGCAAAAAGCAATTAATTACATGACTAATAACAAGCAAACTGTCTTATTAATCGCAAATAATACAGTTGATGCATTCATTATAAGTCACCAAATTTTTGTTCGGATGCTCCTTTAACAACAATGAAACTGAGGCATAATTATCTTTCTTCGCAAATAACCGTCTAGAGGCTTTTAGTTAATTCAAGACAACCAACACCATGAATCAAGACGCAATAGGCATTAGTGGCAATTTAGATAAGACAATACATACCGAACAATTCGATCAAGTAGTTGAGGCAATTCTAGCGGGGAAGTATTCTTGGGCTTGTGTTTTGATGCTTCGTTTTGCTGGTTACAATCCTCTACATTACATTCCCTACCGCACTTACAACAGATTGATTAAAGAACATTCTCCTAAAAAATCAAAACCGCAACAGAATGAAAATATCAAGATAGCCAAGCAAACTCCTAACAAAAGAAAAGATAGCAATATGTCGCCAAGTTGTTTAAATAAAATTAAAGACTTAGCTTATCTGGAAGTAGTTGGCAAACAGAAAACAGAAATTCGTGGCGGCGCGAATCTTGACAGATGGCTTGAAACTCAAGTTCGCGAGTATCAATCAATGAAGTCCGATTTCAAGCCCGAAGAAAAGCGAGACTTTTCTTTTAACTTTTGTGAGTTTAATTAAAAACTTAATCTGTATGCTGAGAATATTTTTTCAGCATTCCTAACCGTTATCTATAACCTGTCATAATTATCTGTATGACAGGTTTTACTATTAGATACGAGTAGAAGCGATCGGTTTTACTTCATAAAATCTTTAGAGCTTGAATTGTTTTTTTTGTAGGGTTCTATATTATAGCACTCTTCTTTTCAAATTCAAACAATAAATATCAAGATTTTAATAAAATAAGAGTTTAATTATAGTTAGGACTTATGCAACAAACATATAGGGCTACGTTTTGATTTATAAATAACTCGTAGCTAGTGCTTTGTCCCATTAGTTTTGATAGGTAAAAAAGGTTCGTAGTAAGCGCACTCTTCGCTCCGGATTTGGGGAACCGATGCCCTTACTACAAACCTATCAGAATTAATGCAATCAACTACTAGGGGACGGGGAATCAGTTGATAGGTGTCGATCCGCCAGGTTCGATCTAACTGACGATCCCTTTATGTCCCTCACTCGCTGAACATTCGCGATCGCTAATGAGACAGACTATGAGAAAAAAATATTTGTTCTTTAACAGCCGCAGTATTGTAGTTTGGGAAAATATTCTGGTCTAAATTGATGAGAATGGAACGACAAAAAAAATAGAGTTTTTACTATACACGAACGATTTGTTACTACCATCTAAAGATAGATATTTGAAAGTAATTTTAATATATATATATTTTGTAAATAACTAGTTTTTTGTAGATATTGATTCATAATTACTTTGAAATAAATATGCCATTTTGGCAAATAATATCCTTTTTTATACACTAAATTATAAATAGCAACAATAAAAGTGGTTAAAAATAAGTCTAAAAAGTGAGGTAAAAACAATGATTAATTTTTAAACTAAAACAAATTAATTTGATTGAGCAGGCAATCAAATATCGGGGCACATAACTTATTGGCTGATATCTATGGTTTAGAGTTACTATGGTGGTTCTTTTTTCAAGGAAGCCGAAGCGAATTTAGAGCGGCGAATTTCCCCAATCTAATTTAATTATGCTTTTACCTCCCCCGGCAAAGCATGAAAGCTATTACAAAACTTCCTTAAACTAAAGCGAAAAAGTTTTAAAACTTATTAGCTTGGCGGAAAATGAATACGTAACAATTGAAACATTTTTATCAATCAAAAGATTTATGTCTATATCCTTAATTTAAGTGATAAATTACACCTGAGCCTTAGTTATGAGGGTGAACGGTGATTATAGCAATCCTACTTTTGGTGGATTATTTCTCCTGAAATATACTGATAATTTATACTCTCAATTACTGGAAGCTAAGAATAATTAGCTTCCAGTTTTTTTCGGTATTATCGACTTAGGCGCTACGCCGGGTATATTCGCGACAGCGCTGCACGTTAAAATAACGGTTATCAAGCAAGAGAAATATCTATAGGTTTTTTTGCATCTCCTGCCAATACCTAATTTTCTTTAACAATTAAACCGGATTTCTACATAGGAATTGAACTAAGGAGAGCGTAATATCCCCGAAACGCTTAAAAACTCAGTATATTTATTTTCTATTCCCTGTTCCAAATTCCGGTGTTCCCTATCTAAAGTAGTAATTATGGCTGCACCACACGAACTTTAACATTAATCAAATTATATTTATATATATATTTCAGTATTTTCTACAATTGTTATTCTTTTAATTTGAGATACAAACTTGAGAGAAGCTATTTTTATAACAGCTATTAACTAATTTATTCAGGAAACTTGATAAAATGAAGCATCTGATACAGGATGAGCCGCGATTATAAGGCAGTATGTTTACTTTGAGTTCGAGCATTTAGTAAAATTCAGATATTGGCACTAATAACAAAATTTATGTGACAAAGTGATTTTACTTAACTTTGAACGCAAGTCTTCTATATTGCTTAATTATATGGGGTTATTACTTAAAGCATCTATATAAAATCTTATATTTATTATAAAACTCAAAACTATGTGTCGTCATTTATTCTTATAACAATTACTTATGAATAACCCTTCAAAATTAGTTATGGAACCGGAAGAAATTGTTAACTATCTCAAAAGCGAAATCAAATTAAAAGAAATATGTATCCATATTTTATATCAAAGGCTAATTGAAAAAGCGGCTCAAGAAAAAGGTATAAACGTTACAACAGAAGAAATTGAGATTGAAGCAAACCGTCAACGAAGAGAAAAGCGTTTGGAAAAAGCTAGCGATACAGTTAGATGGCTTGAGCAACAAATGCTAGCTCCCTTAGATTGGGAAATGGGAATTCGCAGCCGTTTGCTGAGAAAAAAGTTAGCCGTTTCATTATTTGCAAAGGAAGCAGAACAGTTTTTTCTCCAAAATCGCTTGGAGTTTGAGCAAGTTGTGCTATATCAATTTGTTGTAAAGTATGAAAAGTTAGCTCAAGAATTGTACTATCAGATTGAAGAATGTGAAATCAGCTTTTACCAAGCAGCTCGCGTTCATGATATTGATGAGAAACGTAGATATAAATGTGGATACGAAGGAACAGTTTACCGATGGGCTATCTTACCAGAAATTGCAAATCTTGTATTTAGTGCGCCACTAAAACAACTAGTTGGTCCGATAAAAACCGAATATGGGTATCATTTGTTTATAGTTGAAGATTATATACCCGCAGAACTAACACCCAAGCGATACGAAGAAATTCTTTATAATATGTTTCAACAATGGTTAGATACTGAAGTGGATTATATGTATTACAATTTTGAGCTTAGCACAACATGAAGTAAGTCAAACCTATTTCGATGGCGAGCAGTTATTTAAGTCTTGTTACTTTTTATTAATATATATTTTTAACAAAAATTAATTAAGCACTGTATTTATTTGGCATTATCTTCAAAGTTAATTTTTTCGTTCACATAACTTCTAAAATCCAGCCAAGGCGAGACTTAGTAAAGTCTAATCCTCATGATGATAAACTTACTGTAAAAATTTTTCTTCGCTCACAAAATCTCGACAAGACATAAGTAAATTTACTATTAGGCGGAAGAAGGCTAAAACAGCTTAATTGCTCGCTTACGCTCGTGCTTTAGTAGGTAATCCCAGGTTATTGATTTTTGATGAAGCTACTAGCAGTTTAGATGCTGAATCGGAAAGGATTATTCAGAATAATCTTAAGACTATTTTGAAAGGACGTACTAGCCTGATTATTGCCCATCGTCTTTCTACAGTACGCAATGCTGATTTAATCCTAGTTTTAGATAAAGGAATATTAATAGAAAGGGGAACTCACGATGACTTAATCGTGAAAAAAAGACTCTGATGTATTAAAAACAGAAATCAAACAGGCTGGCGACAGCTTAGCGGGGTTAGTAAATTAGCGATCGCAGTTGGGATTATTAAAATACAACCGCTTAAGCAATAATACTAATTTAGAAAAACTAGAATTAGGTAAACGTTGCATAAATACACTTTGAAATTTAGACTACAGTTTTATTTAATGTATATATGCAATACATTTTATACATCTGCATTTTGATGGGAAAAAAGTATATAATGCAGCCTCAAAAATCTCATAAGCGATTGTATATATATATGAAGTATTTTGTGATGACAAGTATAGATATTAATCAATAGGACAAAACTTACTTTTCGTATATTTATATAAATACATACAAAACTAGCTAAAAGGATTTTTGATAACTTTCGCTAACTTACTACTTATGGCAGATGTAAGTTACGATATGATTTGAATTTCGGATATTCTTACTTTTGACAGATGTCAATAATATAGAAATTGATCTCATTTTTATCTGACCAGAATAAAATAAACATTATTTTAGTCTATCGATTTTGGAAATTAGTTATAAGTATTTATCTAATTTATTGTCTATTGTTTTTATAATTCAAGTAATTAATTAGCGAAGCCAGCCGCTTAGTTTTCGGTAAAAAATGGCTGTATTTTAAAGTTTTTGTGAAGATACTGTGTTTTCTTTATGATGACTGCTATTTTTGATGATAAACTCTTGACATGAGGTTTGATAATTTATTAAAAGTATCTTGGTTTCATAAAAGGTGCGAAAAACTACTATTAAGTGAAAAAACTGTTTTTTACGCAGTTCGCTAATGATAGTAGGTCATGAAACATATAATCTCTATTGACAGGCTTTAGTAAAGACTCATTTTCCTTAATCTATAGATGGCGCATATTTATGGCTTCAAACCGTAAATATTTGTAAATTTTATCGTCATCTAATAAAAACATTGCTTTGCGGTATAAAATGTATAGCATCCAGAAAAAATAAATTGCTTACATTTGTAGCGTTTTAACTTTGACTAATCGTATTTGAAATTCAGTAGAAGTAAAGTAAAATGTGAATGTAATTTCACATTTATTTGCAAACCTGCTGTCTTTCCTGATAGTCAGAAACAATGGATGTAAATGCCTGAAGTAGCTTGATGGCAATCTATAGCTGATTTTGTATTAATTGAATGTCTACGATTGTAGTTAACTACGATCGAGCTATTTACTAGTTCTTCGTAGTGGCTTTTTGGATATTTGATAACTATTTCTTAACCAAAGTTAAGTTTTATTCGCAACTCTGAAAATTAACTTAGTCTGTGAAATATAGATATCAGACTTTGTTTACAGATTGGTATAGAAGAGAATTTGAGCAAATTATCAAATAGTGCATAAACGAAAAAAATAGTATCCATAATAATGTAGGGGAGGTTGAAATGGTTAAGATTGCTAAATTTAATCTGAAGAAAAACTGGAAGATAAGGGTTAAGAGCCTTCTTATTAAAAGTTAACTTAACAGCTTTTAATAATTACAAGCTTTTTTTTTGGTTAAATTATAAGAGAAAAAGTTCTGAGGATAAAGTTTAATAATAAAGATAGTCAGCCGAAGCATTAATGCAGCAATTTCTATGCATTACGAAAAATTCTTTCATCTGCCAATTTATTACTTATAACAAGGAGATTTATTTGAGGAAAAAAGTTTATGATACTCCATAGTAACAACCCAAGGATAATTCCCCTAGACTTTTGTACGGCTAGGGGAAAAGCTCCCAAGGTTAGTTGCACATTGCAGACAAACTAGCTAGTAAGGCTAATTAATCAAAGCTGTAGAACCTTGGCGGGGCTTTAACCTACAGCAATGCGTCACCATTAACGGCAACCTATAAAATTATGTCACATCAATTTGGTTTCGTACAACTTTTTGCGGGATATAATTCCGCGCAATGCTTAATACTAAGTATTTTTAAGGTAAAAAAACCGAGAAAAATCTTACCAGCCGCTTCGTTGTTAAGACGTTTTTGGCAATTTGAAATGATGTTGCTGGCGGGTATGAATAGGTTTCATGGTCAAATCCGTCTAAAATTAGCATTTTTTCAGCAAAAATCGCTTTATTGGAATGTTTTAGCGCGTGCTACTCTATTTTATGAATGGTATCAACCTTTAACTGGTAGATTCAAAATGCTAAGGAGTGAGTATATTCGGCGACTAAAGAAAATGTTGGCTTCGTTTAGTAGCAATTTGGAGCTGCAAGCAAATAAATCGCTTAGTATCTCCATCAGTCATTTAAATTCTTACAGACTCACAATTAAAGCAGCAGAGGTATAGGAATAATGCAAAATGTATTATCCCAAAAGCTGTGCCTCGAAATCATCGCGACTTTGGATGCAAGCCTTACAGAGCCAGAGATACAAGGCTGCTTGAAGGATGTAGAAATAATCGAACCAAAAGCCGCAAAACTATTTTGGCGATCGCCTGAAGCAAAACCTGGTATTTATATTGTGCTTGCGGGTAAAGCTAGACTTTTGGATGGTTTGGATAATTTAATCGCAACTGTTGAAAGCGGTGCATCCTTTGGCGAGCAGAGTTTATTCGGCGAAGATAATTTTATTAATTTGGCTGCAAGGGCTTCAACTTCCTTAAAACTTTGTTTTATCAGCGGTGAAGCGTTATATGAGTTAATGGAAAAGCATCCTCAAATTCGCGTGAGCCTTTACAGACGTGCGGAATTTTGGGATGTCTTGCTGCTGTGTCGTCAGAATTCTCAAATCTCGCGCAGTTGCTCTACAGAAGAAATATTCAAAGCTGTCTGTTTATTTGAGCGGTACCGTTTTGTGCCTGGGGAAAGCACTCTTGAGGTATTTGAAGATAATCAATTACTGCTGTTGCGACAAGGGGAATTAAAAAATGATGCAAATCGGATGACTCCAGGGAATATCTATACAGATACCAATGGGAAATGGGAAGTAACTCAACCAACTATTGTCTATAGTCTCAAGAGTTCTAATTTACAAGTAGCTCTTGAAGAGTGGAATGAGTTGGTAAGGTGGATTAACCCATCAGAGCAAATCTCTCCCCGTGAAGTTCGCTCTAGGAAACAGATTAATAAGATATTCCCTCAAACCGAGCGGCATTCGAGCGATCGCAAAATTATTCCATTCCCTTCCCCTTCAACCCAAAAGCAAAAAACAAAACCTTACTTCCCCAGCCCCAAAGTTAGGGCGAAGCAGGTATGGGAAAACTTCAGCAAGCAATATCCTTTTTATGCTCAACAAAGCGCTTCCGATTGCGGCTGCGCTTGTTTGGTAATGATTGCCAGACATTGGGGTAAACGGTTAGCTGTGAATCGGGTGCGGGATATCGCCAATGTTAGCCGCAACGGCGCATCTTTACGGAGTTTGGCTGCTGCTGCTGAAAGTATCGGCTTCGCCAGCAAACCCGTGAAAGCTAGCTTTGATAAGTTGGGGGAACAGTCTTTACCGGCAATCGTTCACTGGGAAGGCAACCATTACATCGTTGTCTACGAGATCGATCGAAAACACGTCATAGTTTGCGATCCTGCGATCGGACAGCGTAAAATTCCTCATGGTGAGTTTAAAGAAAAGTGGACTGGTTATGCATTGCTGTTACAACCGACACTTGGTCTAAAAGAAACGAAAGAAGAGACAGGAAGCGTTTGGAGGTTTTATGAATTAATTAAACCCCATTCTAAGATACTGTTTGAAGTATTCATGGCTTCGATATTACTGCAAGTATTTGGTTTGATAACGCCGCTATTTACGCAGATGTTATTAGACAAAGTAATTGTCCAAGGTAGTATATCTACTCTAAATGCCATCGGTTTGGGGTTATTAATCTTTGGTTTCTTCAGTATCGCGGTTAGTGCGGTGCGGCAATATTTATTATTTCACACTGCCAACCGGATTAGCGTTGCGATGCTCGTAGGGTTTCTCAAACATACTTTTAGCTTGCCTCTGTCTTACTTTGAGTCGCGTTACGTCGGCGATATAACTTCCCGGATTCAAGAAAATAGCAAGATTCAGAGTTTTCTGACTGGCGAAACACTTTCGATAATTCTCGATTTAATTACGATAGTTGTTTATTTAGCCGTGATGTTTTGGTACAACTGGCAGCTAACACTGTTAGTACTTTTGATAGTGCCGCCATTTTTTATTTTGGCATTTGCGAGTACCAGCATTCTCCGCAAAATGTCGAGAGAGATTTTTAACGCTAGTGCCGAACAAAATAGCTATTTAATTCAATCGCTGACGGGTATTCGTTCGGTGCGGAGTATGGCGATCGAACATACAGTGCGTTGGAAATGGGAGGAATTGTTAAATAATGTCATTAAAAAAAGCTTTCGAGCGCAGATAATTGGTACTCGCTTGCAAATTATTAGCGGCAGCATCGATACCATCAGCAGTACGGCATTGTTGTGGTTTGGCGCTTATTTGGTAATTGATAACCAACTCACCATCGGACAGTTAATTGCTTTCAATATGTTGAAAGGCAATGTTATCAGTCCTTTCAAGCGACTTTCGGGAGTATGGAATCAATTCCAGGAAATTATAATTTCTACCGAACGCATTAACGATGTCTTAGAAGCCGAACCGGAAGAAAATTTACTCGCATCCCCCCGCAGACATATATCTAAACTTCGCGGACATATTCGCTTTGATAATGTTACATTCCGCTATCATCCAGAAAGCGAAATTAACGTTTTAGAAAATCTCAGCTTTGAAATTCTACCAGAGCAAACGATCGCAGTAGTTGGGCGTAGCGGCTCTGGAAAAACTACCCTGTCAAAACTGATGTTGGGTTTATATCCTCCGACGGATGGAAAAGTCTTGATTGATGGTCAAGATGTATCTAAAATTTCCTTAAAATCTTTGCGTCGTCAAGTAGGTGTAGTAGATCAAAATACTTTCTTATTTGGCGGCACTATCCGCGAAAACATTAGTGTTGCTCATCCTGAAGCTGCTTTAGAACAAATTACAGAAGCAGCGCGTTTGGCTGGAGCCGATGAATTTATCCAGCAATTACCGATGGGTTACGAAAACGAAATCGGTGAAGCTGGGGGAATGTTATCTGGAGGACAGCGCCAACGCTTAGTAATTGCCCGTGCTTTGTTGGGTAATCCTCAATTGCTAATATTTGACGAAGCAACCAGTAGTTTGGATGCTGAAACCGAACGCATAATTCAAAACAATTTAAAAACAATTCTTAAAGGGCGTACTAGTTTAATTATTGCTCACCGTCTTTCTACAGTACGTAATGCCGATTTAATCTTAGTTTTAGACAAAGGCATATTGATTGAAAGCGGTACTCACGACGAATTAATCGCCCAAAAAGGACATTACTACTATTTGAACCAGCAGCAATTAGCAAATGTGGGGTAGATGGATTTGGGGAGAGGGGGTAGAGGGGGAGATGGGGAGATGGGGAGAATTTATAATCCAAAATCTAAAATCTAAAATCTAAAATTCCTAACTCTTAACTGATAATTGATAATTGGTAACTGATTATGCCGTACACACATCACAATTCATCATCTCTGGCGAGGGATGAATATCAATTTTATACTCCGCCTCCCTATGAGGAATTTACGGAGCAACAATCCGAGGCAGAAGTTGTAGATGATTCCGAAAAACTGCACTACGGCACGGAGGAATTACTCGATGCTTTACCAAAAGTTTGGAGTCGTTCTTTGCTCTATGTTTTCGTCGGATTTATCGCTGTTGCAATACCTTGGTCGATGGTATCTACTGTTGATGAAACTGGTAGCGCGATCGGACGGATAGAACCGTTAGGATCGATTCGCAAATTAGACAGCATTACTGGCGGTAGTGTAACTGCTGTGAAGGTAAAAGAAGGAGACAAAGTAAGAGCCGGACAAATTCTTTTAGAACTAGATAACGATACAGTTAAGCCTGAGCTAGAAAGGACAAAAGAAAAGCTTGCGGGATTAGAAAATCAGGTATCGCAATTAGAACTGCTCAAGAAGCAAGTAGAGTTGACAGCTAGCACTCAAGAGCAACAAAACCTGTCTCAAGCTGAAGAAAAACAAGCCCAGGTTAATCAAGCGATTCAGAATCTGAATGCTAAACAAAGTACTTATAATTTACAAAAGTTAGAGAAACAATCATTAGTCAATCAAGCCAAGCAACAGATTGAAACAACTCTTAACGAACGCAAATCGGCGCAGGCTCGTTTAGATATAGACAAAAACCAAGTCGAACGTTTTAGCAAACTTTTGAAAGATGGTGCAGTCTCTGCTTCCCAAATTGACAATCTTAGAAAAGAACAGCAAGAAAGCAAACGAGTTTACCAGAAAACTGAATCCGACATCAAGCAAGCTCAATTGCGTTTAGCTGAAGAAACAAATCGCTATCAGACAATAATGAATCAGTTGGAATCTGATATTGAACAAGCCAAACTGCAACTAGCCGAACAAAATAGCAGTTATCAAAGCGCGGTAAGTGCTGGAAAACTGGCTCTGTTAAAGACAAGCGAGCAAATTAAAGACTTGCAAAGACAGATAAATTCAAACAAATCACAAATTGCTCAAACTCGAAGCGAGATAACTTCCCTAAACATTCAGATTAAACAGCGAATAGTGCGATCGCCAATTGATGGCATAGTTTTTGAGTTACCCGTAACTAAGCCCGGAGAAGTGTTACAACCCGGACAAAGAATCGCCAGAATTGCCCCCAAAGACAGCGGTTTCATTCTCAAAGCTACAATGCCAGTCAAGGAAACTGGTTTCGTAAAAACGGGAATGCCGGTAAAAGTCAAGTTTGATGCTTATCCTTTCCAAGAATATGGAATTGTACCGGGGAAAGTTAGCTGGATTTCTCCAGACTCAAAAGTTGAATCAACAAACCAAGGTGGGGCTGAAACTTATGAATTAAGAATCGCGCTTGATAAGCCGTATATCGAAAATGGATCTCGCCGCATTCCCTTAACCCCAGGGCAGACAGCACAGGCTGAAGTAATTGTTCGTCAGCGTCGTGCGATCGATTTTCTTTTAGATCCATTTAAGAAAATGCAAAAAGGAGGATTGGAGTTGTGAATGGGGAGATGGGGGGATGGGGAGAGGGGGAGAGGGGGAGATGGGGAGAGGGGGAGATGGGGAGATGGGGAGATGGGGGGAGGGGGAGAGGGGGAGAGGGGGAGATGGGGAGAGGGGGAGAGGGGGAGATGGGGAGATGGGGAGATGGGGGGATGGGGAGAGGGGGAGAGGGGGTAAGGAGTTATTACACCTTTAACCTTTAACCTTTAACCTTTAACCTTTAACCTTTTTACCAATTACCAATAACTAACAATGTCAAACGTTTTATCTATATCACCTACAGAGGTAATCCATCATTTGAAAATGTCTTGTCAAATTCCTGGTGCGATCGAGGGGATAGCGACTCGAAAAATTATCGCCGAAACTGCTGAAAAAGCAGGTATTACCGTTGAGGAGGAAGAATTACAGCAGGAAGGAGACAGGTTGAGATTCGCGAAAAAACTTGTCAAAGCAGCAGACACTTTCGCTTGGTTGAAATCACATCATCTTTCTGTGGATGAGTTTGAAGAATTAGTCTATAACACGGTGCTTTCTAAAAAGGTGGCGCATCACTTATTTAGCGATCGCGTCGAAGCTTTCTTTTATCAAAATCAACTCGATTTTGTGAAAGCCGTCACCTATGAAGTCGTTTTCGATGATTATGACTTGGCTTTGGAACTGTTTTACGCTCTCGAAGAAAATGAATTAACTTTTCAAGAAATTGCTCGCGAGTATATCTCAAATCCACAATTGCGTCGTGCTGGTGGATATCAAGGAGTTCGACGGCGCAAAGATTTTCGTCCAGAAATTGCCAGTAGTGTTTTTGCTGCTACTCCGCCGGAAGTTGTCAAACCAATTGTGACTCCTAAAGGTGTTTATCTGATTTGGGCTGAAGAAATTATTCAACCTGAATTGAACGAGCAGTTACAAGAGCAGATAATTACAGATTTATTCAATGGTTGGTTAAAACAACAAATCTATCAAATGCAGATTATAACTTCATTCGATGGCAATGTTGAAAATCAATCATCACCAGATTTATTGAAACAGGCGTAAGGAGGCATAAGCATTCGGTAATAATTATTTTTTCGTTATTGAGGCTCTAACAATAATTGCAAATAAATAATTAAACAATAGGGTTTGTTTATGATATTTGTTGATTAAAATACAATTTATTCTTATTCTTGCCGGGTGTAAAAACTATATTTATGTCCGAACTTTTGCCGTTTATAATATTAAATTAAGTTGATAAATGAACAAGATTTCTAAATATCTCAATAGACTAATAACAGTTTTTTATTTACATTTTTTTATACTAAAAAGGTTGACTTTTAATAATGATAAATATATAGTTGTAAATGTAAGCAGCAGAAAAGAAAGCTTACACAAATTCCCAGAAAAAGACAAACAAATTCCCAGGAGAATCTCATGAATATCTTAGATTTAAACCACATCGAAACAGTTGAAGGAACAGAGATTGTAGGTGGACATGATAAAGGTGGTAAAGGTGGTCGTGGCTTTGACTTCTTTAAATATATAGACATCAATGAGTATGTCGAAATTTATGTCGATAAGTACTTTCAATCTGAAGCAAACATAAAGGACAATGCGGCTGATGCTGAAGCTATAGCAGAAGGTGCAGGTGCAAACACTTTGTCCGAAACTCTTACCTTTAGTTTTGCTGACGTAAACGGAAGTAATGCTGCATCTGGATCAAAATCTGCTTACTCTGTATAATTTTCGTCTAATTGCTATAACCTGTTTATAGAAGAAAATTTATCAAGTTAATTCATGTCGATAAAAAAGATTTGATCTCTTAATAAATATTTCTTCTAAAAGGTTATTGTAAAAATCGCCGAAAGTTGTTTGCAACTTTCAGCGATTTTTTTCCGATTGATATAATAAAATGGTGGGTGCATTCTTAGTAAAAAAATACTGAATCAAAATTAAAAGGAAGATTTCATGCCGCCTTGTAACTTAAGTGAATTCAAATTCACTGAGAAACCCGATCGAGTTAATTCAGATAATGGAATTTTTAATCCTGTAGATTCAGATATTAAGACATTGGAAGATGCCGATGAAATCATCGGTAATGACTATGTAAATAGTGATTTGGTTTTCGGAGTTTTGATAGATGTTGCAGCCGAAAACTTAAATGATATTGCATCTGAGAATCTTAGTGTTGAAGCTGATGTTAATGTCAATGGAATTGATAATCAAGAAAGTATTAGTACAAACAGAGGACACGATATAGTAAACGGCACTGCAATAGCAAAAATTGCTGTCGTTGCCCAAACATTATCTCAAGTTATTGCTTACACCGAAGACTTAGATACTAATGCGATCGCCAAAACTTTTGCCAACATTGATATCAATGTTATTGCCAATGGCATTAATAATTCTGGCGAGCTGATTACTGGTACGGGTAATGACAGTATTTATGGTGAAGTTATTGGTTCTGTTGCAGCAGTTGCTACAGCAGATGCCACAGCCATCGTCGAATATATAGCTGAAGCTCCTGTTGATGAAATCACAGTTTTCGCGGGAGCAATCGCTCAAAGTTTGGCTAATGCAACTATTACTGCCACAGGTATTAAGAATGTTGGAGGCAGAATTGATACTGAATCAGGTGCAGATAATATTAATGCTATTGCCTTTTCTGATTCTGCGACTTATGCAAAAACTTTCACCGATAGTTACAGTAGTGGCACTCACCATAACCTAGCTTTAGCTGAAGCTGTTGCCGAAGCTATTGCTACAGCTCGAAACAAAGCGATCGCCATTGATAATACTAGAGGTAGTATTCAAACAGGTAAAGGGCGCGATACTATTACAGCAATTGCTTACGCTACCGATAAGGCGATCGCTATTGAAAACACGAGCGGCATAATTGAGACAGGTAAAGGAGCCGATAACATAGAAGCTTATGCTACCGGACTCGATTCTTACGGTATTTTCGGTGGTACGATTGACATGGGTAGGGGACGCGATCGTGTAGAAGCCTCCAGCTTTGGTGGTGGCGTGAATATAAACATGGGTGAGGGAAGAGACTTTGTTGCAGGCTTCGGTGACGCTATAGTCAATGGCGGTAGCGATTTTGATATTCTCAGCTTTGACTCTTATACCATAGACGACTTTAACATCAGTTTAGGCGCTACTAATAATAACGAAGTTAATTTTGAGCGCGATGGAATTAGCATGAGCGTTATGAATTTTGAACAATTCAATTTTGCGAATGCAAGTTTAACTTTAAGCTATGACGATTTGCTTGCTTAGTGAAGCAACATAGATACACCCATTTGTAGTTGTACTTTACGTTTGTGCGCGTCGTCTGGAGATTATACCAACAACTCCACTAGCTAACAATAAAGCTAAAGTACTTGATGCTTCTGGTACTGCTTTCACTTCTGCTCGATTTCGCTTTACTTCTACCAAGGCTACAGTTGTTTCATCAGCAAAATATCTTTCCAAAGAGCCTTGAATAGATACCGCCAGAAATTCTTGTAAGCCGCCAAAACCAGGTGCGCCAAATGCTTCACTTAAAATCACATTATCGCTTTTTTGTAAAGCAACAAAATCGTCATCTCCTTCTGTAACGATATTTCCTACAAGATTGAAGAAATCTAAAACATCATTATTTTGCGTATCGACAAGTGCATAAGATATGTCACCACTAGCTCTTGCACTCTCTTTTGGAGGATTGTCTATTGATGTAGCAAGCTCTAAATTGCTGATAAAGTCCAAAGAAAATTTTGTATTTGCCTCTATATCGAAATTACCGATAACTGAAGTTTCACTTTCTGCAATTCCTAAATAATCTTGACTTTCAGCTAAAGCTGCACTTAAAGATGGATTGGATGCTACTGCTGGCTCAATTAAAAACATAGCTTCTGCTTCAGCCATTGCCTGTACCATGCTCCCTTCTGTGATGGTTAAAGTATCTAAATCAGTTACAACGTTTGATGCGCTTTGACTGAATTCTGAAAATAATACTTTTCCCTGAGAATAAGCAAAGGTAGCAGCTCTACTAGGTGAAATAGACACGAAACTAGCTAAGATTGGTGTTGCAACTACTAAAAATTTCTTGAGTAATCGTGAGTATTTATTCATGCTACCTGATTATGATTTGCCATTAATTGGAATGATTTGCACGCGAAAAGAATCTTACGCTATTGATTCAAGTTAGAAAAAGCTATGTTACTTACGTAAGCTTGCGATATTTGCACAAATTTAAGCAGTAACCGATTTTTTTAATCGAATTAACTAAAGATTATAATTAGATTATTGCGTGACAACACTTAGAATGCAATATAATTTATTTTACTAAGATGAAGCATCCGTAAATACAACTTAAAGATTCATCTGATATTTCGGACGATATCTGAGGAGAGCAGACTATTAGTTGATAACTGCTCACTGCTCACTGCTCACTGATTAATCCTGCAATAGAGCTTTCAACAGCAACCCAAATATTCCCGTTTAGCGTTAAATCATTTTGAAAACGTGCTTTCCATGATGAATATGACTGCGGATGTTTAATTTCAGGAAACGTTATTATCCAAGTGTTCCACCACAGCTTCACAACTTGCTCTATATCCGAAGTATTATAAGGTCGAATTGTCTGCATTGTAGAGTAGGCTTTTGATTCAAGCTTTTTGGGGAATTGCGATCGCTATTTTCTCAAAATCCCATAACCGCTATTGGGAATAATTGTACTACTTAGGTGATTCTACCAAAAGTATTACTGACAACTGAACCTTAGAGCGACAAATTCTAAATTAATTATTGATATTCTATAAATGTAAGGAAAAGAGCAACAGCGCTGGACGGGGGTTATGCCGCAGTGACCCGTTATCGAATACCGAAGAAGAACGATCGGCAGGTATTCGGACAGTGTTAAATATTTAATAACCTTGGACGTTGTGGAGTTTTTATCGTTTCCTCTGCTTCGTCGCCATCGAGGGGAGGCGCAACCCTCCATCAGAGCGGTCTTAGATGGCGAACGTCCGATAATGGTTGCTCATACTATTTCCAAATGCAATTATACATCGAAGTAACTGCGCGATCGCTATTAATTAAATAGTGAACGTTAGATGGTTACTTAAATCAAAAAAATTAATTACCACTTAATGCTGTTTGTGAGCTTTGGATAATGTGTTTGTCCAAGGCTTTTTACTTTTTTAGCCGTGTTTTTACTTAATAAAAGTCACGATCCTTTTTGTACGCACGAGATACCAGTATATTGATTCAGTATTCCTACGAATATATAGCTATTGTTTAAGAAATTTTAATGAAATTATTTGATAATATACGTATAATTACAGTTTTAAATCTTCAAATTATCTTTTTACAATACATAATATTGATTTTCAACAGCTTTAATAATTTCTCTCAGTACAGAAAAAACCTTGAGTTAAAGCTTTAACGAAGTATCAAATTATTCCTTGCGTATCTGATAAATCTCAATTATCACTGAAAAATAAGGACATTTTTTATACATTTTCTGCAAGGAATAAATCGATGAAAGTATTTAACAAGTTAGCGATACTTGCTACTGGTATTGCTGTAGGTTTTGGTGCAATGCAACCCGTTGCACAAGCGGCTATTTTCAGTCAGATAATCGATATCGATTCAAAACAGAATACTACTAGCAATCCAATTTCGTTGATGTTATCAGCAGGAACTTATTCGGTTGATTACATCGGAATGGATGAGGGTGGTGCTTATAGTGGTTGGAATGCTTGGGAAGGAAAAGTTGAGAGATGTAATAGTAACGGAGAAAACTGTCGCAGAGGCTGGAGGAATCGTTACGGTATATCTTTCGACGGTGTTAGCAATCTATTTACTAGCGGTAAGAATTATGCGACTGTATCACAAGCACTGCAAAACGCTGTAGATACTTCTTTTACTCTCGCATCCGACACCACGGTGAACTTCTTTATCAATGACAAGTTTTACGACGATAATATCGAGGGTGTATCTCTGAAAATATCCTCGACATCCATCGCGCAATCGGTTCCCGAACCCGCTTCTATGTTAGGTTTATTAGCTGTAGGTACTATTGGTGTATCTACCCTCAAGCGTAAGAAGCAAGCAGTCTGATTGTCTTTAAGATAGGAGGATAGAGAGAGGGGATGGGGTGATGGGGAGAGGGGGTAGAGGGGGTAGAGGGGGGAGAGGGGGTAGAAATTTCAACTCCTCACTCCTCACTCCTCACTCCTAATTCCTAACTCCTATAAATTCTTTGGCGCGATCGCACTTCCAACATTACTTTCCACTGCATGACAAATTTGCTTTTTATATATCCATACGAGTGCAGCAAGTACTACTAAAGAAACTCCTACTAATCCGTAAGTTGCTGTCATACCGAAGTTTTGTTTAACTGGTTGAGAAAGGATGGGAGAAAGAAACTGTCCTAAAAACATAAACGTGGTTAAACCTCCTAAAGCCCTTCCACGTAAAGCGTCTGGTACTTCATTTGCCGTCCAGACATTTAGGTTGGGCATCATTAAACCCAATCCGATTCCAGTCGGAATTAGCACCAATAGTATCAGCCAGTAGCTGCTAACTAATCCAATACCGACGTAGCCAAGTCCGATTAAACCAAAAGCTATGGAAAGAATTTTAATAAAACTAAAGCGCTTTTTAAACCTACCATAGTTCATCGAAGCAAAGGCACTGAAAAGGGTAGAGAAGGCGATTGCTAACCCAGCCTGAGAAGCCCCTGCGTTTGAAAGCTGCTTTAGATAAAAGGGCAAATGTACCGGAATTAGGTAAAAGACAATTTGCTGTAGCATTACTGAAGTGTATATTAGCACCAGCAGTTTTACGGGAAGTTTTGCTGTAGGTACGGTTGTATTTACGTCTGCAATGTCAGCTTTAGGGCGCAATGGCTCGTACAAAGTAAACAAAATTCCAGGTATCAATAGCCACGATCCGAGGTAAATTAAAAAGGGGAATCGCCAGTTAAGATCGGCAATAAATCCACCTACTGATAAAAACACAACGCCGCCAAAGCCCATAAATGCAGCTTGCAAACCCATAAAATTTGCTCGTGCGTCTCCTTGGTAATAATCTGCAATCAGCGTCGTAGCGCTTACCATCACCCCCGCTACTGCTAATCCTAGAAACGCCCTGCCGATAAGAATAGTAAAAACCGAATTCAGCACAAAACCCGAACCACCAGCGAAGCCATATAGAATTGCCGAACCCAACAACAGGGGCTTGCGTCCAATTTTATCGACTAATTGCCCAGCGATCGGCGAACCTATAACAATAAATAAAGCAGGTACTGTTAGTATCAGCCTTACCCAAAATTCGGCATTTGCAACCTCTGCAAAGTGCGTTTGCATCGCGGGTAGAGAAGGTGCGATGGTAGCTCCTGACATCACCGTCAGCGTGCTGGCTAGCAAGAGAGTAATTTTGATCGGCAGTGAATTTGAATTTTGAGAACTCATAAAATTTGTTAAAGGCTTCTAATAAAACTCTTGCCAATTTCTAGCAGGTTTAACTTGCAACTTGTTCCAGGAAAGGATAATCCGTATATCCCTCTTCAGTGCTGCCGTAAAACGTTCTCGGATCGGGTTCATTCAATGATGCTTTTAGCTTGAAGCGTTTTGGTAAATCTGGATTTGCAATAAACAACTTTCCGAAAGAAACGAGGTCTGCATTACTATTATTTAGAGCAGTATTTGCTGTTTCCTGGGTATAATTTCCATTGGTAATCAGCGTTCCTTGGTAGATAGGGCGAAACAAAGGGGTAACTGGATTAAGTACATCTCGATTCTGCAAATCGATTTGATTCGGTTCCATTAAATGCACGTAAGCTAAACCCTTTGGATTGAGTGCTTCAAGGATGTAACCAAAAGTCGCTTGAGGATTCGAGTCAACCATACCATAGAAAGTATTACTCGGTGAGAGTTTGATGCCTACTCGCTCTGCTCCCCAAACCCCAGAAACAGCTTCTACAACCTCCAGCAGAAATCGCGCCCGATTTTCAACTGAACCACCATACTCGTCAGTTCTTTGATTGGAACCATCTTGCAAAAATTGATCGATCAAATAACCAAACGCACCATGCAGTTCCACACCATCAAATCTAGCAGTTTTAGCATTTTCAGCACCAGAGCGAAATTGCTCGACGATTTCAGTAATTTCATCTTTTTCTAAAGCGCGAGGTGTTTCTATTGCTACTTTTCCTGATGGCGTATGCAATTCACCTACAGGCGCGATCGCACTCGGCGCAACAGGCTGCTTTCCGTTTAACAAAGATGAATGTGAAACTCTTCCACAGTGCCACAACTGAAGAAAAATCTTTCCCCCTGCATGATGTACCGCATCTGTTATTTTCTGCCAACCTTCGATTTGTTCTGATGAGTAAATACCCGGACAGTTCATGTATCCATTACTCATTGGCGAAACCATCGTACATTCAGTGACGATTAAACCGGAGGATGCTCGTTGAGCGTAATAAGTTGCCATCAAGGGTTGAGGAATGCTGTCGATCGCTCGTAATCGAGTCATGGGTGCCATCACGATGCGATTGGAGAGGTTGTTGGAACCCATTTCAACTGGTGAGAAAAGATTGATGTTCATATTTTGATATTAAGTCCGGATTTTTAAACCCATAGGCATAGTATTATAAATAAAGCCTTATTGAATTGTACGATCTTGCTTTTTATCGGTACGTTCTTGCTATTTAGGGAATTAACGAAACTGACTGGGCGAAACCCCAACAAGCCGTTTGAAATGGCGAGCAAGATGACTTTGATCTGCAAAACCGACTTGAGCGGCAATGGCTGCTATGGATAAATCTGAAGTCTTGAGCAACCGTTTTGCACTATCGGTGCGGCATTTGAGCAAATATTGGTGGGGAGTTAATCCTGTAGATTTTTTGAACAAACGGCTAAAATAATAGGGACTTATTTGCACTATTTGAGCCATTGCCATTAAACTCGGATTCTCTGCTGAATGCTCGTTAATATATTCAGTCACCTGTTTCAATCGAGCTTGCGGTAATCCCTCAGAATAATTTTTAACTTTCGGCTTCTGCGTCGAGTAAAACTGTAACAAATGAGCAGAAATTGCCATTGCCATTGACTCTGTATAAAGGCGATCGCAGATTCCTTTAGACTCAAGATTTACTTTTAAAGCCATGCCAATTTGATAAATTAACGGATCGTTTAATTTGAATTGCGGTATAAGTTCAAAGTTATTTAAATCGCAACTATTATCTGTAATTTTACTTATGATTTTAGGATCGAGATACAGGCATATCAACTCGCTTGAATCCTGTAAACTGACTGATACCGGCACATTCGCAGGTGTTAAGCAAATATCGCCATCTTGAAAGCGATCGCATCGCAGACGACTATTAAGCACTTGCTCTTTGACAACTGGAGAGCGATTCAGGTGAATTGTAATGAAGTGCTGTGAAAAACAATGCTCCGGGGTTTCAAAAGCAGTAAGATGTTGGTAATAATTAACTTTGATTCCATGCCAAGATGATTTTCGATGAGAAATTGGCACGCTCGGACTAATTTTTGCAATTGATTCGTCGCTAGCAGCGTCAACAATTAAAGGCTTCTTTTTAGTCACGGCTTTCTACAGATAAGCTACTTTGATTTTATCAGCAAAGTACTTTTACTAGTAACTATAATGAAGGTTATCGCAATTACATTAAAGTCATGACAGAGAAAATTTCAACATTCCAGCAAGCATTAGAAGTTGTTGAAGCGCTTCAACCAGAAGAACAAGAAATACTCGTTGATATCGTAAGCAAACGCTTGAGCCAACAGCGACGCAATGAAATAATAAAGGAAGTTGCACAAGCTAAATCGGATTATGAACAAGGTAAGGTAAAACGCGGTTCTGTAGCCGATTTGATGTCGGAGTTGGATGGGTGAAAAATTTAGTTTGGAGTTCTGGATTTGTTCGTAAGTTCAAACGTCTAATAAAGAAAAATCCCCTATTACAGTTAAACAAATTCTTCGCCAAAAAAGCAATTCTACTCGTATTACCATGCTCCCTGTGGTAATCTGATAAAGGAAATCTCTATACCGAGCAAACGAGGCAGAGCCTCTTGAACTGCATTCCTTGCCAGAGTCAAGGAACGAGATTAACTCCTAACTCCGCGTAACTTTCTAAAACCTCGCTTCATACTGTACTCGAAATTCACCTGCTTCGTAATCGTAAACAAATCTGGCTGAAGAATTTTCGTTAATGTCTTTCAAACCATTTAAGGAAGGAAATACTTGCAGTCTTGTTAACCCAATTGATTTACCCAAAGAGTTTACGGGTTTTTGAGCTTGATATAAGAATTCTTGAGTAATTTCGGTTTCTAAAGGTGCAACTAAATAATCTAGCACTAAAGATTCGAGCAATTCGGTTTCGTTTCCGCTGGTAAGTTGTTGTTCGAGTTTTTGCAATGATGCGAAGGTACGATTACCTAATAATGATAAAATTTCGCTGTTGCTACGACTGGGGGTACTTGTTAATGCAACTGCGGGGTTATCAAGTATGTCTCTTGTTTGGATAGCTACTTTACTATTGGCGTTGATGCAGTTAACAACAGCTCTTAATTTGTTTGCAGAATCGGTAGTTGGATTTCCTAATTGAGTCGATCGGATATTTCTTTGATATGTTATGCAAGCATCCCCATTAGATGTATTATTACCTAAAGATGCAAGTAGTTCTTGTGCTTCACCTTCAACTAGAATTCTAACATCAATTTGTTCTGGGTTAGCTGCTGCAACTACATCATCCCGGATTTCGGAGTTTACAGCTTGTAAGCGATCGAAATTTGGAGCGTCAACTACTGTAGTTTGTAATTCTACATCAAGTTGGGGATTTAGTAAACTACGACTCGGTAAAAACGTCACTACTTGTTTGCGATCGCGTGTAATAAAGAATGAGTTTTCTAGTAGGGCTACACTACCTCTTCTAAGCTCAATTTCTCCATCTCCTCGTAGATTATTCAAACCACCATTAATTGTAAAGTCTCCTGCCATGCGGAAGTTAACTCGCGGTACATTTCGAGTAAATCTAAATCCTCTACCTAAAGTTACTTTAAAGTTGTTAAATGTGGGGTTGATGGGTAAATTATTTGGCTGTTGCGGTTGGTTTAATTGTTTGGATTGTGCAACTTCTTCATTAGCTGCGTTTTTCAATTTCGCTTGTAATTCTTCGGCATTTTCCGCTTCTTCTTCTCGTTTCGGGATATCAACTTTCCCTTGTTTTAAAAGAATATCTCCACTAATTACAGGATTTAATGCTGTACGGGAAACCTGTATATAAGAAGCAATTTGTCCGTTATATAAACCTTTTAATTTGATTTTTTCAGGTTCTATATCTTCAAAAATTATATCTTCAGAATCTACATTTCTAGAACCCAAAATTACAGTTAAAGGTTGATTGCTTTGGGGTTGAAATATAGGTAAATTACCCGTAATATTAAATGGACTTTCAGCTAAACTACCGGATATTCCCTCTACTTGAATAATCTCTCGTTGCAAATTAGCGTTACCGACAGCAGTTAATTTAATATCGCTTTCTAACTGCTTGGTTTTGATTGTGGCATTTTGAATATTGATTGCAGTTTGAGCCACCAATTCATTCAATGCTCCTCGAATTGTATCGGCGTTGGGATCTAATTCACCGTTAATCGCGATCGCAATTTCGCCATTTCCATTTACCCATTCGACTTGATTTTGCGTGAAAGCACCTAAAAGTTGTAAAGCTTGGTTATCGATTTTCGCTTGTACGGCAACGGTATTAGTTCGATTTGGCTGGAGGGGATAAGCAACCGTTGCGTCAACTTTAACAATGGAATTGGGAGTGGTGATAAGTCTGCCGATGGAATCAATATAGTTGAAATTCCCGGCTAATTCTCCTAACGGTTGTTGGTTGATGGTACCGTTAACTAAGGAAAATGCACCTTGGGGAATATCGGGTTTGAATGCATTTCCTCCCAAATTTGCTTGTAAATTAAATTTACCACCGACATCAACGGGTAAATCGACAAACCTTTTGGCTAACTCTACGGGAAGATTTTGAATTTGCACAACTCCCGAAGATTGCAATCGAGCTAATTCTAATTTTCCATTAAGAGCAATTAAACCACCTTCCACATTTACTTGTGTTGGCTGTAATTGAATTATGCCATTTTCGTAACTTCCTCTGGCTACTACTTGATTAATATCTATAGCTTGATTTTGTTTGACAACAACACCTTCACGAGGATTATATGTCACATATTCGGATTGAGGTCGCCATTCCCAATTGTTACCTTGTACGAGAAAATTAACTTGGGGATTTGTCAGCTTTCCAGCAACGGCAACTTCGGCATCATATTTGCCTTGGATATCAAATTGAATGGTATTATCTTCTTGAGCTAAAACAGCTTGTTGTTGAATTCGTTTAACAACTTCTGCAAATAAGCGTAGTTGTGCGAGTATGGGAGCTTCGGGTTTTCCGACGGGTTGAGTTGGTACATTAGCAGCATCACCGTATTCGGGATTTAGTATACTATTAACTCCACCCTGCAAATCTTCTAAGTTAAATACGTTTACAGCAGCGAAAATATCTTGTACTCTGCCAGCATTCGCTACCAATCTACCGTTAATATCTTGGGATTTTAAATTATAGTTACCTTGCAAAGCATATTCAGTTTTACCGATTTGCAAAGTTGCAGCATCGATACGAGCAACATCACCATCATAAGAGAAGTCAGCAGCGAATTCTTTGGCTTTGACAGCACCGATGGCAGGATTCTCGACGTTAATATTTCCAGCGGTTGCTAAATTGAAGAGGTTAACGTCAAGGTTTCCAGTTGCTTTACCATCTACAGTAGTACCGATGGTTTCTTCTACGACGGGAACAAGGTTTAATAATGATAGGGAAGCATTTTTCAAGTTGATATCTAAAACATCACCTTTTCTTACACCGCTAAGAAGTATGGGATTTTGGGTATTTACTCCTTGTTTTAAGTCGAAGAAGCTGGGAAGATAAGGGGATAAGCAATCTTCTCTGGTACAAGGTTGTAAATTTGCGGCGATGCGATCGCTTTTACCTTGTAAATCTATTTCGATGCTGTTTCCTAAGTTTACGTCAATTGGACCTTGTAATAAAGGTTGAAATGCAATTTTATCTAAAGCAAGATTTCTTAAGTTTAAATTTCCTGCTAATCTGACGTTACCGGGAGCAAAAGGTGCTGAAATCAAGTTTCTACCAATAAGTCTGCCGGAAAAGTCTGCTCTACCTTTAACTTTTGGTATGCCTTCTTCATCTAACTCTCGCGCTATAGATTGTAAAGGAAGTTTTGCTAAGTTGGAATTTACATCCACGTTTAAATCTGTAGCAACATTCCAAGAAGATATTCCATCGTTACCAGGTACAATAACAATTTGTCCTTTGGCGTTTAATTCTTGTTGCAGGGTGGTAACATAAGCTTGGTTAGCTTGAATTAAAATCGGATTCCCTGCTAATAAAGGTTTAACTTCTCCCGTCAAGTTTAATTTAGCCGATAGTTGGGAAAGATCCGGACAAGATATATTAAAGCTGCGACACAATAAAGGAGTGTTGACGTTATTCGCGTTGATATTGCTAGCGATTTTACCATTGTTGAGATTGGCGATCGCATTTACAGTACCTTTGGCGACTCCCAAATTTGCTTTAACATCGGCGTTGAGATTATTAAAGTTGTTTGCGAGCAGTTGATTTATCTTACCAGTTACGTTTACCTGACTATTATTTACCGTGACGGGTAAAGGTGTATCTGGTAAAACTTGATTTAACGAAATTCGATTTGCATTTACAACAGCCTGTAAATTATTCGTTGCTAAATTACCATTGGCATTAAAATTGATATCACCTCTACTACCAGGTACTATTAATCTTCCATTCGCGGTAGCTCGGAAACTATTTAATTTTTCTAATTTCTCAATCGATTCAAATTCTAGAAGTTGATTTACCCTACCAGAAAGATTGACTCTAGTATTCGCAACCGTAACGGGTATTGGTAATTCCGGTAAAAACGGATTTGCGGGAACACTATTAGCGTTGACATTCGCTTGTAATATACCAGAGTTTAAATTACCGTCAACTCTCACCGTACCATTATTAACGGCTAAATTTAAATCGGCATTACCGTTAACCTTAGATAAATCAAAATCATTGATAATATCTAAATTTCCAGCTAATCTGACATTACCGCGTCGTAAAGTAACTGGCTGCTTTAATTGATTTAATCTAAATTGCTTTTTCTGCTCTGCCGATAATAAAGATGTGACGGGGAAAGAATTCGCATTCGCTACCAAATTCCAATTTTTCGTTGCAAAATTGCCATTACCGTTGAAATTAACTCTACCTCTTCCCTTAACTTCCGGTAAAATCAAATTTCCGTTAACAGAAGCGCGGAAACTATCTAAACTATCAATCGATTGATAATTAATTAACTCTTTTACCCTACCCGAAACATTAACTTTACTATTCGCCACCGTCACAGCTATTGGTAACTCCGGCACAATTTTATTTAAACCAATTCCCCTAGCATCAGCATTCGCCGTCAAAATGCCTCGATTTAAATTCCCGTTGACGGCAACATTCCCTTGATTGACATTTAAATTTAAATCGACATCACCTCGAATTTTCGCAAAATCGAAATCATTTAAACTTCCGGCTAACCGTACATTACCACGCTGTAAAAATATTCTAGTTTGTTTTATCCTTTCCCCGACATTCTCAACTTTCGCTAAAAACGGATTTAAAGCTAAACTATTGGCATTAACGGCAGCATTCCAATTATTTGTAGCTAAATTTGCGATCGCATCAACATCAAGAGAGCCTTCCACAGTACGAATTATATTATTTGCAGTAACGCGATCGCCAACCAATCTAACCTTACCACCACCAGAAACTCTTCCAACTATATCGGCATCAGCTTTGGGTAACTCCCAATCTAAAACACCATTTGGATTTGCGATCGTTCCTCCAACTTCACCAGATGCCAATAATCTTCCAAATCTTACCATGTCATTGGTAACGCCGTAATTCGCAACAATTGCTTCTGGATTCGCAACTATTGCTTCAAAATTTAAGGCTATTTTCGATTTACTAAAATCCTTAACTTCCGGTAAAGACTTCGGGAATGAAACCTCACCCTTAGCGATAATATCACCACCAGTTGCCGGAGTAGCGCGAAATTCTTTTAAAATCAGCTGCTGATAATTACCGCCAAAAACAGTATTTACCTTACTAAATGCAGTTTTATCAACAACTATCCCTCGTTGACTAAAAACATTTCCTAGTAAAATCGGATTTTCCGCATCTCCCTTAAGTAGTAACTGTGCTTGTAAATTACCATCTATATTTACAGGAGATTTTAAAGAAGTTGTTTTTAACAGGTTTGCAATACCGAAAGAATTGGTATTAACCTTTAAATCAAAACCTTTATCTAAATCGGCAACCCCAGAAACCGCAGCAATTAAACTACCATAACTCGCAGCAGTTTCCTCAAAACTTACCTTTTGCCCATCGAAACGTAAATTAGCAGTAGCATTGACAGGTACTTTTAACTGTGGAGATTTTACCTGCAAACGCTGTAAATTAGCAGTACCCTTCACAAAAGGTAACTCAGATAAACTTGGTAAATCAATTTTTAAATCGGCATTTAACTCACCGCTAGGAATCGTTACCGGAATATTATCTCTGACATAATTAGTCAAATCCGGTAAAGAAAGGCGATCGATCCTAGCATTAATCTTACTCTTGTAAGTATTTAACTGAGTAATACCATCAATATCTACCTTTCCCTTAACAACCGGCGCATTAACACCATACTCTAATTGCCAAGCTCGATCGGGATTATAATTCAGAAAACCGTTAATTGGCTCGACAGCAAAAGGCTCATTTAAAGCTTGAGGAAGTACCGCAACTTTCGCTTTTTGTAGCTGAATTTTAGCGTTAATATCAAAAGGAAGTTCCTCATCACTCGTATCTAAATTAAGCCTTAACCATTCTCCCTGCTTATCTTGCTCAATATAAAGATCCGGTTCAATTAAAGTTATTCTCAAAGGAAGGGTTTGAGTAAACAGCAGCGGAATCGGATTAATTCCGATATCTACAGCTTTAGCTTTAACATAATTTGGGTCATTTTGGGTAGCCGGAATCGAAGAGTCTTCCAATCTTATCCCAGTCAAATTCCAATACTTTACGCTACCAACCTTTACAGGGCGATTGATAAATTCAGTTAGCTGCTCATCTAATAAACCAGGTAACTTGCGACGAATCCAATAATCCAAGCCTAGATAGCCAACAACACCCAATCCTAGAAGAGAAACACCAAAAATCTTAGCTGCATTACGCAGCCAAACACGCTTTCGTGGTTGCTTTTGCGAATTATGTGAATCTGATGGAGTATTAGTTGGCGGTGTCATAAATGATTTAATAAAGGTAGATCGCGATATGATTCGACCAAAATTCCTACTTATAATAAGTAAAGGTTTCGGTATTATGATACGCCTTTGAAAATTTTATACAAGGTTAAGCGTTTACTATTTTCTTTTTTTCCTATAGGAATAACACTTAATACTTTTTGGTCGTAAAAATCTTGGTATTTTAGGACAGTTTGTAATCTGGAATATTTACATAAAAAGTAGAAAATACATTATAGCTCAACTGTTGTATTCTTGCTTACTCCGCAAGATGGAAATTATAATTTTATTATAGGGTGCGTTATGAGGCGATCGCGCAGTGGTGTACCCCTTAAAATTAATGTGGCTCAAAGGCATCGGTTCCCTAAATCCGGAGCGAGTACAGCGCTTACTACGAACCTTTGTTACCCCTCAAAACATTCTATTAACAATTTCAAATTGGCTTTGCTGTCTATTCAACCTACTGGCTGTAAATCTTGCGATTGGATATATTTTTTTTAACGCAGAGTAGCGCCAAGGATAACGCGGAGGAACGCAGAGTATTTTTTATGCTGTATAATATCAATTCTTAATTACAATCTTTACCACATCGATCGACTTTTGCCCAAACGGATGTGACAGATTTAGTAACTTGAGGTGCGATAAATTCTACTTGCAGAATCTTTAGTTTCTCTGTTGGCTTAACAACATCTAAAGCTTTTTGTTCTTTGTAAGAGAAATTAGGTTTTTGTGGTACATTATCCCTTAAAGTTACACCTGGTTTAAAACTAACAGTAACTAATGCTCCTACCGATGGAACAACAGATGAATCTGTAGACTGGGAACCTTCAACTAAAGGTTTTCCAAAAGCTGGGGTTGAAGTTTTGTTAATATTACCCATAAAAATCCAACCATCAGCTGGCGTTGATGCACTTGGCTCGGATGCTGGTATTGCTGTACGCGATCGCGTTGATGTTAATCTTGAATTTGGTATTGGACTAAATCCGGAAATTGAACCTAAAGAAACGAAAGCGACTGCTCCTATAACTGCTCCAACGATTGGTGAGATTCCTTTAAGGAATTGAATTTTTTGCGATCGTGGATTGGTTTCAATTTCTTCCGTGGTTGATTGAATATTTTCTGGATGCGCTGGGGTTGTCAAATCTGGTATAACCACTGTTTCTTGTTGAGTGGTTTCAATTTCTTCCGTGGTTGATTGAATATTTTCTGGATGCGCTGGGGTTGTCAGTGGTATAATTGCAGATTCATCTAGGTGGCTATTCTCTTCCCACAAGTTTACCCAAATATCTGTATCTTCGATATCGCGATCGCTGTTAGGTTGCTTTATTTCTTGAATATTATCTTTTACTGTATTAACTGTTGATTGAATATTTACTGGATGCTCTGGGGTTGTTAAAGGTGTCTCTATAACTAGAGATTCTTGATGTAGCTGGCTATTTTCTGCATCTGCCATCGAATCGCGATCGCTGTTTGTAGATGGCTTTATTTCTTCAATATTATCTTTTACTGTATCAACTGATTGAATATTTTCAAATTCGGAATCCGCTTGATTTGTCAAAGCTGGTATAACTACATCATCTAGCTCGCTATTGTCTTCCCACAAGTTTGCCCAAATATCTGTATCTTCTTTAATCTCCTCATCGCTGTTTACAGGTGGATTTATCTGCTCAATAGTATCTTTTACTGTATTAACTGATTGAATATTTTCAAATTCGGAATCCGCTTGATTTGTCAAAGCTGGTGCAACGGGATCTGAATCTTCTATAATTTCCTCATCGCTGTTTGCAGGTGGCTTTATCTGCTCAATCGTATCTTTTACTGTATTAACTACCGTATCTACTGCATCAACTACAGAAGGCTTTACCTCATCAACTGTATCTTTTAGCGTATTTACTACACTATTAATACTGTTAACGCTAGAGCTAATTCCTTGGGCTACAGTGTATGCCGTACCTACGAAAGAAGGTTTTACCTCAGTGGCTGTATCTCTAAGTGTATCTACTACACTATTGACATTGCTAATGCCATAATTAACTCCTTGAGCTACAGTATTTGCCGTACCTACGAAAGGCTTAACTTCTTCAATCGTATCTTTTAATGCTGTGCCTACACCGTTAACATTATCGTTAACAGTTTTAGATACAGTATTAGCTGAATTTTCGATACTTTCTACAACGCGGTTAATACGTACTGCCGTACCGTTACCAACCAAACCGCCAGCAGTTGCACCCACCATAGCACCAAAAACTCCTCCAACGCGATGTCCCAGTAATCCGCCAATTGCGGCTCCAGCTAAACCACCACCGATACCGGAATCTGTTAATATTGCGATCGGTCGATCGGTATTTGGCTGGGGATTATATTCGGGATTATGCTCGCATGTATCGCAAGGCTGCTTATTTTCGCTCATAGTAATACTTTCTTACGGTAGGATGGGGAACACCCACCCTTGACTTTACTCCTGATTTTCCTCTGGCATATCTTCCATTGGAACTAACATATAAGTCTTTTGATTAATAACTGTCTTAGCTATGTTGGAATCTTGATTTTCATCTGGCTGGATATCTAACTCTGCACTTGTAACTGTATTTACTTTTTCTTGAACATTGTCATTAATACCTTGAACTGTACCATTAACCACATCTACTGTATTGGTTACGGTGTCGTTAACTCCCACGGCTGTAGTCGCCACCGCATCCACAGCACTAGTTACAGAGTTGTTAATGCCTAATGCAGTATTCCTAACGCTATCCCCTACATCTTTTACAGTATCGTTAACGCCCTCAGCAATTGTCCTGACAGAATCGCTGACATTTTCTACAGTTTGGGTAACACTTTGATTTCCCCTTTTTACAGTATCCCCTACAGTTTGTACAGTTTGGTTAACCTTTTGAGCCGTACCTTTATTACTCAAAGCCCCGGCGCACGCACCTAATGCCGCACCAATAACTGCCCCAATCGCTATTTTAGATAAACCACTTCCATCGCTAAGTGCTTGATAATTATTCGCTTGTTCTGAATTCTGTTGGTTTCCATTTACCATGATGCAAGTCCTTTATGCCAAAAATGGTAGCTATAAGCAAGTATTGATTTGATTAACCCGGAGCAAAGGTTAATTAAATCATTACATTTTTACTACTATTCCTTCGGGCGATCGCTTATTTCAATCTTCGGGGTGTAATATTGCTCCTACCCCTGTCTCGCTCAACAAGATTACCGATAAAATTTCTCACCCCTCTTCCCCCTCTTCCCCCTCTTCCCCCTCACTCAACGGCGGTAATCATAAAGCCTGTTGGGAGTAATCAAATAATTTCTAACAAAAACGGGTTTGTTTCTTAGGTTCCAATTCGGTTCAATTAACGGCAAATTACTCTTTCTCTCAGGATGATGAGTCTTGATTATTGCCTTCGCTTGTATTTGCTGCAACTTGCTCAACACCATCAGCAACATTGCTCGCCGTATCTTTAACTTTATCTGATGTATTCGTTGCGGCTTGCTCGACACCATCAGCGATATTGCTTGCAGTATCCTTAACCTTTTCGGTTGCACCTTGAACGGCTTGATTGACATTAGTCGTTGTATTTTGTGCTGCTTGCAATGCACCTTTTGCAGTTTTCTGAACGCCCTGAGTGATACCTTTAGCGGCATCCACAGTACCGCCGATCGCAACATAACCAATGCCCTCAGCGACACTCTTGGCTCCGTCTCCTAACCCTTTACCTGACTGACTAAGCCCTTCACCTACAGTCTTTGCAGCGCCTTTTATCCCTTTTAAAGAATGTTTTACACCTTGAGATGTTCTTTTACTAGCCAAAGCACCAGCTAATGTAGTGACTGTAGCACCGACAAGTCCACCTATAAGTGCCCTACCTAATACCGAATTCATCCCTTTTTTCTGCGAAGAATCATCACCCGATTGAGACTCATTATTTGCGTTTGAATCTGAATCGCTATCAGCTTGATGTTTGTCCATCGTATTGTTGTCACTCTGTTTATCCTGATGCCCATTAGTAGCCATATCAATTATTTCCTGAATCATAAAGCTTTAATCTTAGTTGAATTAACTATTTATATACTTTTATTCTACGGTTACAAATAATTACTTAAACGTACTAAAGATAGATATGTGAAATCAAGAACTATGTCCAAAGCGATATTTTATTAATGTAGTTAAATAGTCATAAATAGGAAGTTAATGTAACATCAATTACAGCTAATCCGTATAAAACAAATAGTTTAAAAAATATATAAACATTGGAGTTAAAAGGCATTTTATACCATGATTATCATTGCGAATGACTGTTAAATTAATGTTTGTTTTAAGCAATAATCAGTTTAAACTCAATTTGTGCAACTATTTAAGCCAAGATGGTAAACCGTAAAATTATCTAAATTATTTATGGTGCGATCTAATTTAGAACTCTAAATAATTTACTAACGAATCATTTTTAATTACGTATTAGATGTAAATAAAAATAAATATTATTACTAAATATCTACTTTAAATAATACATGACTGCATGAGATATTTAGTTATGAAACTGCAAATAAAGTCATGATATCTTAATTTGATTATTCTTTTAACAAGAGTATTTATAACTATAGATTATTCCTAAATTGATTTTTTCCTAGAATCGCTATATCTTCCGCTTGGAATATCTTCGCAGCAAAACCCAAGATCCAACTTAGGGCTGCAAAATTTACCCATCTCATTCAGCGATCGATCCGACTTAATTATTTTGTCAACCCAAAACTTCAATGTAGATTCCGCAGTGCTACATCTCCATCGCATCACAAAATCTCCACTAACATTTAACTAAAAGCAGATTTTTAGGTATTATAAAGATAATCCTAACTTCTTAACAAAATCGCCCGCACTATTTTCGAGTACGGGCGATTTCCCTATATGTAAATTTACCTGTTAGCAATTTTCTGTTATTCCGGCAAATGTAGAGACGCGATATATCGCGTCTCTACAAAATATTTCGCGGGTAAACGAGGGTTAATAGATATTAGGCATTTTGATCCAATTTCAACACTGCCATAAATGCTTCTTGGGGAACATCAACGGTACCTACAGATTTCATCCGCTTTTTACCTTTGGCTTGCTTCTGCAAAAGTTTCTTCTTACGACTAATATCACCGCCGTAACATTTGGCTAATACATCCTTCCGCAATGCTGGAATATGTTCTGAGGCAATTATTTTACTACCGATCGCGGCTTGAATAGGCACTTTAAACTGATGGCGGGGAATTAATTCCTTCAATTTCTCAGCCATCCCTCGTCCAACGTTATAAGCTTTATCTCGGTGGACAATCATTGCTAAGGAATCAACTGGATCGCCGTTAATCATTAAATCCAGTTTTACCAGATGATTTTCACGATAGCCAATTAGCTGATATTCCATGCTCGCATAACCGCGCGATCGCGATTTCATTTGATCGAAAAAGTCGGTGACAACTTCTGCTAAAGGTAACTCGTAGGTTAATGTCGTCCGCCCTTGAGCCAGATATTTCATGTCTTTAAATACACCCCGCCTACCTTGTGACAACTCCATCAAAGTTCCCACGTAGGCTTCCGGTGTAATCATTTCTACCTTAACGTAAGGTTCTTCTATTTTTTCGCGTTCGTTGGGAGAAGGCAGAGTAGCGGGATTATCAATGTAAATTTCTTCGCCCTTATTAGTAGTTACGCGGTAAACAACCGAAGGAGCGGTAATAATTAAATCGAGATTATACTCGCGTTCCAAACGTTCCTGGACAATTTCCATGTGCAGCAAACCCAAAAACCCGCAACGGAAACCAAAACCCATCGCGCTAGAAGTTTCCGGTTCAAATTGTAAAGCTGCATCGTTAAGCTTAAGTTTATCTAAAGCTTCCCGTAAATCCTTGAACTGATCGGAATCAATGGGGAACATCCCGCAAAATACCATTGGCTTAGCTTCTGCATAACCGGGTAAAGGTTTGGCTGCTTTATCTTTACTTAAAGTCATCGTATCTCCAACCCGCGCATCTTCCACGGCTTTAATTGCCGCCGAGAAATAGCCAACTTCCCCAGCATGGAGTTGATCCACCGGCTTTTGAGTGGGAGAAAGAACACCTAATTCATCGATTTCATATTCCTTACCAGAAGCCATCAGATAGACTTTATCGCCAGTTTTGAGCGATCCATCCATCACCCGGAAGTAAACAACAACACCCCGGTAGCTATCATAATAACTATCAAAAATTAACGCTCGCAAAGGCTCATCAATGGTATTCTGGGGCTGCGGTACTCGTTCAACAATCGCTGACAAAATTTCCGGAATACCAATTCCTTCCTTCGCAGAAGCAAGAATCGCACCGCTGCAATCCAAACCAATAATTTCTTCAATTTCGCCAATTACCCGTTCGGGTTCGGCACCCGGTAAATCAATCTTATTTAAAACCGGGATAATTTCTAAATTGTTCTCGATCGCTAAATAAACATTCGCTAACGTCTGAGCTTCCACACCTTGAGAAGCATCTACTACTAATAGCGCCCCTTCGCAAGCTACCAAGCTGCGGGACACCTCATAAGAGAAATCAACGTGACCGGGAGTATCAATAAGATTTAGTACATATTCCTGACCATCTGGACTCTTATAATTCATCCGGGCAGCTTGCAGCTTAATAGTAATGCCACGCTCCCGTTCCAAATCCATATTATCGAGAAACTGCTCCTTCATCTGCCGATTTTCCACCGTACCAGTAGCTTGCAGAAGCCGGTCAGCCAAAGTTGATTTACCGTGGTCAATGTGAGCGATAATGCAAAAATTACGAATGCGAGAAGCGGGAACGTCAGTCATATACTTTATAAAGCTGTATTTTGCAATCTTTATGAAAAAAAAGCCTTTTACTTAACGTATTGTAATGCGTATCGAACAAATACGCTGCTCAATGTTGTGGGCATAGGGGATTGGGCATGAAAGTGAGCGGAGGAAGCGGAGGGAGCCGAGGGAGCCGAGGAAGCAATTTCAAATTCTTTTTTCTTCCTCTGCCTCCTCTGCCTCCTCTGCCTCCTCTGCCCCATCTCCCCATCTCCCCATCTCCCAATCCCCCAATCTAATTAAATCGGTACTGGTATTGTTATGGTGGGAGCGTAAAATGAACATGAACGATGGTACGGCAGCAAGCAATATTGGGTTGAGTAATCAAATATTCTTATTCAACTGTAAGTAAAGCTGCTTTTTACAGGCTGGGAAAAAATAACGCGCAGAGAATATTAGCTATGAATATGAAAGAAAGACCTACCGATGCGGAAAAAATTTTATCCGATAAGGTAGAAGTTGCGATCCGTTTGGATTCTGAGTTACTAGAAAAAATTAATCACTTGAGTAACGATCCTTCCAAAGTGATTGAAGTGGCGCTGCGTCAGTGGCTGCGAGGAGATGTTCCTAGAGACGATGAACTAACGCGCACCCCCCATCGGATTAAAGTTCCACCGAGGGGTGAGTGGAACGACTGATTCGAGTAATACAATAAAAATCCCAAGCAAGTCTGCTAAAGCTGTAAAAATTTATGCCAAACTTTAAGCAGCTATTAGCACAACTTCTTTGGGCACACTTTTTCTATTTAACTCCAGTCATGAGTATTGCTGCGAATTCCGAACAACCCCATTTAATGTCCGACCAAAAAGAATATGTTTCAAATAACACCAATGCCTTAGCTTGTCTGGGAGCCGAATTGGTGTACGTTCAAGATGGAACGGGACGTTACCTGAAGTTTTGTTGGCAGCAAAGCGAACGTTTGGGATTAACACCAGAACATATTATTGACGGTAACGCGAACCCGGAAAGCTTTATTCCGGTTGATAAAACTTGCTATTTGGAACGGTTGGAGCGAGTATTAACAACTTTGGTTCCAGAAAAGTGCCAGTGTTGGTTTAATTATTCTCAAGGAAGTGTGGAATTGGAGTTGCTGATCGCTCCAATAATGCCAGTTTTAGGAGATGCTGCAACGTCAGTGTTGGTGATGGGAAGATTGTTACAAATTGCTGCGAGCAAAAGTCAAAACAAACTTACATCCAATTCCGCAAGCCTAGAAGATAATATACGTTCCCAGCAGTACCATAAACTGATCGACAACATTACTAGAAATATCCGGCGAACCTTAGATTTAAATATTATTTGGCAGCAAACAGTTGATAGTTTAGGCACAACATTACAACCCAGTCGCTGTATTATATTTCCTTATCACGGACATTCAAAAGTACGTGTAATTGCTGAATCGCACAAACCTAATGTTAATTCAATGTTAGGAACGGAAATAGATATAGATTCCGAAGTTGGGTTTACTCAAGCTTTGAATACTCTCAAGCCAGTTATAGTAGAGCAAACAGAAAGTTCCGTATTTCAAGCCGATAAACTTTTAATAGTTGCAACTTCTCACCAAGAACAACCCAATAGTTTAATTGCTTTGAGTTTAGATGCGGAATGCCCGTACCTATCAGCCAAAGAACTTGAATTAACCAAAGAAGCAGCAGATCAAATTGGTACGGCGATCGCCCACGCTACTTTATATAAAGAATTAGAATTAGCGCGTCAGCAAGCAGAAGACGCAAGCCGTCTCAAAAGTGAGTTTCTTGCCAACGTATCTCACGAAATTCGCACGCCGTTAAATGGCATGATTGGCTTTTTAAAGCTGATTATAGATGGAATGGCAGATGATGAAGAAGAACAATCGCTTTTCCTCGGAGAAGCTCATAAATCATCCCTACATCTACTAGATGTGATCAATGACATCCTCGACTTTGCCAAAATAGAAGCGGGCAAAATGGAGTTAGAACTTAGTCCCGTAAAGCTGGATGAGTTATTTAGCGATGTAGAAAACGGAATGCGGCTGCAAGCGGAACAAAAAAATCTTAGCTTTGGGATGCAGCTACCTGAAACAAATGATGAAATACTCGTTTATAGCGATTACCTCCGTCTCAAACAAGTAATGATCAATCTAGTAGGTAACGCCATAAAATTTACCCACGAAGGACATATAAATATTACTGCCGATGTAGTCCGTAAAAAAGTAATATTTAAAGAACAAGAATTTCCCGGTATGGTAAAAGTGCGGGTAGTAGACACGGGAATCGGCGTTTCTTTAGATCAGCAAGACAAATTATTTCAATTATTTTCTCAAGTCGATGGTTCCCGTACCCGTCAATACGGCGGTACCGGCTTGGGATTAACCATATCTCAAAAGTTAGTAGAAGCAATGGGTGGCGAAGTACATTTTTACAGCTTAGGAGAAGGGCTTGGTTCTACAGTCACCTTTACAGTACCCCTTTACCAGCAACCCGTTCTGGTTTCTAGTGGAGAAAGTGACGAATGACAAGGGGAGATGGGGAGAGTGGGAGATGGTAAGCCACTGCGCCCTCGCGGGTTCCCCGACTTGTAGCAAGTGGCGCAACCCGTTCACGCGGAGCGTGCGGCGAGCGGGGGAGAGGGGGAGAGGGGGAAAAGGGGAAGGAGTTATTACGACAAACGAAGATATAGCAACAGAATTTCGATCGCAAAACTTGCAACTCGATCCGACGATCGGGAATTACGCGAAACTGATGAATTTTTAATTCGTGATTCGCTAAACTGAGAAAAATGAAGTTCTAGCGATCGCATGAAAACTTCAAAAACAGCACAAGAATTATTTAGAGACGCTTTTGAGAGTCGTTACACTTGGGACGAGGACTTTCCCGGTTACAGCGCTAACGTGCAGCTAGTACAGGGACAAGAAACTTACACGGGTAAAATATTTATTCGTGGTGACTTGAGTGTAGAAGTCAGCGGAGTAACAGACATTCAGGTACAAGAAGGCATTTACATTCAACTGCGGAATGTTGTTACCCACTGCAAACCCGCTCCTTTTGATGAGGAACATAAGGAGCATGAATTTATCAAAAGTTCAACAGACGATACACAAGCAGCAGTCATTATTGTTAAGGGGACCTTAGATTCTACTTACAAAATCAGAGACAAGCAAATTTGTCAAGTAACTCGGATAAAAGGAAATACGGCATTTGTTATTGATAACCACGAGAATTTAGATACGGGTGAAGGTTATATTCCAAATCGCTACGACGCTGTTTTTCGTGACCTAAAAACCAACGAAATTCAAAGTACTCTCAATTTTGTTGATACCTATGAAAAAGTAGGTAACTACTATTTAATGACCAAGCAAGTGGTAAAAGATTTTCAAGATGGTGAAGATACCACAACCGAGTTTAACTACTCCAACATAAACTTGCTGGAAACGGCAGGTCTGCATGTTAAAGGTCTGCATGTTAAAGGTTAAAATTATTTTTATCTCCTTGTCCCCTTGTCCCCCCCGCTCGCCGCACGCTCCGCGTGTTCAGCGCGGCACGACTCGTTAGAGTAACGGGTTGCGCCACTTCTCTCAACGGTCGTGTTCCTCCGCACGTTTTGGGCTTACCATCTCCCCCGAACCCCCGAACCCAATCCCCCCCATCCCCCCATCCCCCCATCCCCCCATCACTTCACCACAATTGGTCTAGTATGGAATTAACAAACTTTGAAAACGAAATTTGTCACTTAACAAAGGTCAAGGATTATGGAATTAACAAACGAAAATGTGGAAACGGTTCTTGATGAGTTGCGCCCATACTTAATGTCTGATGGTGGCAATGTGGAACTTGTAGAACTTGATGGTCCTGTTGTGAAGTTACGTTTGCAAGGTGCCTGTGGTTCCTGTCCTAGTTCTGCTATGACTCTGAGAATGGGTATTGAACGCCGTTTGAGAGAAATGATTCCCGAAATTGCAGAAGTGGAACAAGTGGTGTAAAAGTTAAAGTTGGGAATTAGGATTTTTATGCTAATTCCTGTACAGACGTAGCATTGCTACGTCTCTACAATTCCTAACTTTTAACTCCTCAGCTTATGTCTCATCCTCTGCACGTTGCTTTTATTTGGCATCAACATCAACCACTGTATAAGTCTCCTGAAGGTGGTTCATCTTCATTAGGTACTGGAAGATATCGCTTGCCTTGGGTGCGGTTGCACGGTACTAAGGATTATTTGGATTTGGTGTTGATGTTGGAGAGGTATCCGAAACTGCATCAAACTGTTAATTTGGTGCCGTCATTAATATTGCAGCTTGAAGATTATATTGCCGGTACTGCTTTTGACCCTTATTTAGAAGTTAGTTTAACCCCTACAGAACAACTAACGAGCGGACAGCTAGAATTTATTCTCGAACATTTTTTTGACGCTAATTACGATACTTTAATTCAACCCCATCCCCGTTACAGGGAACTTTACCAAGATCGTCAGGAGAAGGGAGAAGCTTGGTGTTTGGGGAATTGGGATTTGCAAAACTATAGCGATTTATTAGCTTGGCATAATTTGGCGTGGATTGACCCGTTATTTTGGGACGATCGCGATATTGCGGTTTGGTTAAAGCAGGGACGCAATTTTAGTTTGAGCGATCGCCAGCGTATCTACTCGAAACAGCGAGAAATTTTGGCTCGGATTATACCGCAACACCGCCAGATGCAGGACAGCGGGCAGTTGGAGGTAATGACGACACCTTATACTCACCCGATTTTACCTTTACTTGCGGATACTGATGCGGGTAGGGTGGCAGTGCCAAATATGGCTTTGCCGCGACGTTTTGCATGGGCTGAAGATATTCCCCGTCACTTACGTAAGGGTTGGGAGTTATATAAAGATAGATTTAAACGAGATCCGCGTGGATTATGGCCCTCGGAACAATCGGTAAGTCCGGAGATTTTACCGTATATCGTCGAACAGGGTTTTCAGTGGATATGCTCGGATGAAGCGGTGCTAGGATGGACTTTACAACAGTTTTTCCACCGCGATGAAGCAGGGAATATTGTGCAACCGGAGTTACTTTACCGCCCTTATCGCTTACAAACTGCGGCGGGTGATGTATCAATTGTTTTCCGCGATCATGCATTATCCGATTTGATTGGTTTTACCTACAGCAGAATGCCGCCTCAAGACGCAGCGTCCGATTTAATCGGGCGTTTGCAGAAAATCGCTCAAATGCAGCAAAGTGACGAGGAGCCTTGGTTAGTTACTATCGCTTTGGATGGTGAAAACTGTTGGGAATTTTACGAACAAGATGGAAAACCTTTCTTAGAAGCTTTGTATGAAAAATTTAGTAACGAATCGCAGTTAAAATTAGTCACAGTATCAGAATTCTTACAACAGTTTCCCGCTACAGCCACGATCGAGGCAGAACAACTGCACAGCGGTTCCTGGGTAGACGGTAGTTTTACCACTTGGATCGGCGACCCGGTAAAAAATAGAGCTTGGGACTACTTAACTCATGCAAGACTCACATTAGCCAATCATCCAGAAGCAACAGAAGAAAACAACCCCGCAGCTTGGGAAGCTTTGTACGCCGCAGAAGGTTCCGACTGGTTTTGGTGGTTCGGCGAAGGACACTCATCAAATCAAGATGCGATTTTTGACCAGCTATTTCGTTTGCATCTCCGGGGAATTTACCGAGCATTAAACGAACCCATACCCACCTATTTAAATCAACCTTTAGAAATCCACGAAGCACGAACAGATCATCGAACTTCCGGATTTATTCACCCAGAAATAAACGGTAGCGGTGACGAACAAGGTTGGGAAAAAGCCGGACGTTTAGAAGTAGGCGGTGCGCGAGGCACAATGCACAGCAGCAGCGCCATTCAACGATTGTGGTATGGATTAGACCAGTCGAATTTCTACTTACGTATAGATTTTAAAACCGGAGTACAGCCAGGAAAAGATTTACCATCCCAATTAAACCTGCTGTGGTTTTATCCAAACAAAATCATGCATAACACTCACTTACCCATAGATAATGCACCAGATGTACCACCAGTTAATTATTTATTTCATCATCATTTAGAAATTGATTTGTTAAACCACACAATTCAATTTCAGCAAGCTGGCGAACATTCCCAATGGCATCCCCGCGAAACCCACGCACAATTAGCTTTCAACACTTCCTTAGAAGTAGCCGTACCGTGGGCAGACTTACAGCAACCGCCAGAATCTCCCATAAGACTTGTTTTAGTACTGTCTGAGAAAGGGCAGTTTCGCGATCGCATACCAGAAAATGGTTTGATAGCTATTGAACAGTGAGTAGGGAGTAGGGAGTAGGGAGTAGGGAGTAGGGAGTAGGGAATAGTTAGGAGTACTTCGACAAGTCTTACAGTGAGCTACGTCGAACTGCTCAGTAACCTTTAGGAATTAGGAGTTAGGAGTTAGGAGTACTTCGACAAGTCTTACAGTGAGCTACGTCGAACTGCTCAGTAACCTTTAGGAATTAGGAGTTAATAAAGTTAAATTTTCCCCCTCTCCCCTTGTCCCCCCATCTCCCCATCCCCCCATCTCCCTCTTCCCCCCATCTCCCTCTTCCCCCCATTTTCCATCCGGAGTGTTCAAGGAAAAGTTAGGGAAAAATTAGGTTTGTGCAAAGATACGGTAATTTTACTGGCGACAAATACCGATCGTAGTTACATTGAAAAAATCGCGGAGTCGCAATGTAAATAATACAGTTGACTATAATGAATCGCTTTTCTCAAAAAATATCGAATTTTCATTCAGACTTGTTGACAAATACTAAATTAGGACAATTATGTGGTTCTAAAACTTTATTTCGCGATCGCTACGCAATTTTACGTATTTTAGGTAGAGGAGGTTTTGGAGTTACTTTTTTAGCTCGAAATGTGACTTTACCGGGACATCCTTTATGCGTTATTAAACAGCTTTGTCCTAAAGTAAGTAGTCCTAAAAGTTGGGAAAGGGCTAAGGAACGTTTTGAAAAAGAAGCTAAAACTTTAGGTCAATTGGGAAATCATTCTCAAATTCCGATGCTTTTAGATTACTTTGAAATGGGAGAAGAATTTTTTCTGGTTCAAGAATATGTTCGTGGTTGTACTTTAACTAGGGAAGTTAGACGCAGCGGTCCTTTGAGTGAAACTGCGGTCAAAAAGTTTTTACGCGAGATACTTCCGGTATTAAAGTATATTCACAAAAACCATGTAATTCACCGCGATATAAAACCGCATAATTTACTCCGGTGCGATGATGACGGACGTTTGGTATTAATTGATTTTGGTGCAGTTAAAGAAGAGTTGGCTTTAGTTAATTCGGATAAAACTGCTACTACCAATTTCGTTGGAACTATGGGATTTGCTCCTCCAGAACAGTTTTCTTTACGTCCAGTTTACGGTAGCGATCTTTATGCAGTAGGTATAACTTGTCTTTACTTACTAAGTGGAAAAGCACCTTTAGAATTTGATTACGACACCAACACGGGTGAAATCTGCTGGCAAAAACAGTTAACAGTTAGCGAACACTTGACCAAAATTTTGGATAAAATGCTCAAAATTAGTGTAAAAGAGCGTTTTAGGTCTGCTGATGAGGTTATGTTTGCTCTTGGTATTGAATCCCATTTACCTCACTTAACCAACTGCTTAACTAGCCAACCTTTAGGAGTTAAACAAAAACCTAATATTCATAGTTTTGAAGAAAACTACCATAGTTACGTACCTCCCTCAACGCGAACTGCTATTGCTATTCGCGAATGGAAAGCTAAATTAAAAGCAAGAAAGTCACGACAAAATTATCAGGCTTATCCGTCGCGAGCATAAATCAAATTCAATGTAGCAAATATCTCTAAATAATTTAAGTAAATTATTGATATTCGATCGAAAAAATTAATTGAGGAAAAAGTTTTTATTAATACAGAAATCTCCGTGAAAGCTCTAGATAGTTAGAAATATAGTTTAATTTCGCTTATTTAGACATTTTTTAATGCAGATTCTGTATAATGATAAAATAATTTTTCCTTACTGAAGAAAAATTAGGGGCTTTTGTTAGCATAGTTTATCACGCAGCCGCCTAACAAAATGACTATCTACTGCCTAAATCCGGATTGCCCAAATCCCCTCAATGACGATTTAAACAAGATTTGTGTTAACTGTAGGTGCCCAATACTCCTATTATTACGAAATCGGTTTCGAGTTATCCGGGTGCTTTCATACGAAGGTGGATTTGGTAAAACTTATTTAGCTCAAGATTCTGATAAACTCAACGAACCATGTGCAATCAAGCAATTAGCTCCTAGAAATGAAGGAAACTGGGCGCTAAAGAAAGCAATAGAATTGTTTGAGAAAGAAGCGCAAAGACTACAAGAGTTGGGAGAGCATCCTCAGATACCCAAACTTTTAGCTTATTTTGAACAAGACAATTACTTGTATTTGGTACAGCAATTTATTGACGGACAAAATTTGCTCGAAGAGTTAGAAATGCGACGCGAAGGAGATATTTGGCTGCGTTGTTATAGCGAAAAAGAAATCAGGGAATTACTGTTAAATTTACTACCCGTTCTCCAGTTTATTCACGAGCGTGGAGTAGTTCACCGAGATATTAAACCGCAAAATATTATCCGTCGCAATTCACCTCAAGAGTTGATGTCCGATTTAGTATTAATAGATTTTGGCTCTTCTAAACAATTGAAGCCACAACTCAAATTGAAAACAGGAACTTCTATAGGTTCTCACGGCTATTCACCAATAGAACAAATTAGAGATGGGCAAGCTTCTCCTGCGAGCGATTTATATAGCGTCGGGGCTACCTGCTTTCATTTAATTACTGGTATTTCGCCTTTTAAATTATGGATGGAACATGGTTATGGCTGGTTAAGTAGTTGGGAAAAATATTTGAATTATCCAATTAGCGATGAATTTGCCAATATTCTTGATAAATTGTTAAAAAAAGAGATTGAACTGCGCTACCAATCAGCTGCGGAAGTAATTGCAGATTTGCAAGCAGCGCCAAAATATCCTTTCTTTTCACCACCTTTAATAGAGAGTTCCGAACAAGTTGTACCAGCAACCGAAATATTTTCAATACATAGATATAGTAAGTTAAAAAATTTATTGTTCGCGGGTGCAGCAATAACCGTGTTTTTTGCTGGAGAACTTTGGTATTGGAAAACTCGCGAAGCACAAATTAGCAACCCGAATAGAATTACTCAACCAAGCATTCAGCCAGCTGCTAAAACCGAGAATTCAAATCAACCCTTAAAGAATCAATCAAAATTAGCTGTTTCCCAAACCCTCTACTTAAATTACGATTCAGCTTCATCCCTTGCGATCGCTCCAGATAGCAAAACGATAATCACAAACAGTATTTTTGGCGTAAAAATGTGGAGTTTGGTTACAAAGCAAGAAATATCTGTTTTTAACGACCATAATTCAAAAGTTAATGTCGTTGCGATCGATCCGGATGGAACAAAGTTTGCTAGCGGTAGCGACGATAGAACTATCAAAATATGGAATCTAGCTACAGGGCAAGGAATTCGCACGCTATTAGGGCATACTTCGGGAATTCATGCTTTAGCTTTTAGTCCTGATGGTAAGATACTTGCTTCGGGAGGCAATGACAACAGCATTAAACTATGGAATCTGGCTACAGGTGAAGAAATAGTTAACTTTGATAGTCACAAAATTAGTTCGCTTGCCTTTGATACCGAAGGTAAGATGCTTGCGAGTGGTAGCTTTGACGGTACCATCGAAATTTGGGATACGGTGAATCAAAAACTTGTACGCACTCTATCAAATAATTCGAGTCCAGTTAATTCTGTTGCCTTTATAAAAAAAGCCAAAGGAACAAGTACAGAATCGGTTATTGGTAGTTACAATAACGCTATAGGGTTGTGGAATCCAACTACAGGAGAAAAAATTCGTACTTGGCAAGGACATTCTCAACTGGTAACATCTATTGCTGCAAGTCCGCAAAAAAATATTCTTGCTTCCGGTAGTAGCGATACAACAATTAAATTATGGAATTTACATACCGGGGAACTTTTAACTACCTTGAGGGGACATTCTGCTAAAGTCGAATCTCTGGCTTTCAACAAAGATGGAAATATTTTAGTTAGTTGCGCCTCTGATAGAACTATAAAAATTTGGCAAATATCTACCTTTTAGTCGCCAAAAAAATAATTTTATAAAATCAAGTTAACATAAAATAGTTGTAAACAATATGTCTTAAACTTTGAAATTTATCCGAGATATTATTGAATTGATAGATGAATATATTTCTATTAAAGAAAGAATAAGTGTTTTTACTATTGGTTTGTACTGAGTTGATAATTAGACTCCACGGGAATTATTGCTTCTGTAAAAATGATTAATTATACGTTTAAAATTTTAACTAGTTCGGCAGTAATGGTTTTAGCTTTTGCTAAAATTTGGGGTTGGCAAACTTCTCCTGCGGTGAGTAGTATATCTTCTCGCACGAACCAGACATCAACTTCTTGGAAAAATACTTCTTTAAAATTTACATTAACCGGACATTCCGATTCGGTTTGGGCGATCGCTATTAGTCCCCATCAAATAGAGGGGAAACGTATTATTGCTTCCGTCAGCGGCGATAAAACGATTAAATTATGGGATTTAGAAACGAGACAGCTAATCCGCACTCTCAAAGGGCATTCGGACTCAGTTAACGCTGTGGCTTTTAGTCCAGATGGGAAAACACTGGCTTCGGCTGGTGGCGATCGAGTTATTCGGTTGTGGGATATTGCAACCGGCGAGCAAATCCGGGTAATGAAGGGACATTCAGCCTCTGTTCAATCAATCGCTTTTAGCCCGGATGGGAACTTTATTGTTAGTAGTAGTTGGGATCAAACTGTTAGTTTGTGGAATGCAGGTACGGGAAGCAAAATCCGCAGCATTCGAGGAGATTGTGACGTAGTAAATGTCGTTGCAGTGAGTCCAGATGGTAAAACCTTCGCAACGGGAAATCATTTTGAAGGCACGATTAATTTGTGGGATTTAGCCACAGGAAACAAAATTAAAACTTTAAGAGGTCATTTAGACGCAGTTAGTTCCTTAGCATTCAGCCCAGATGGTAAAACCCTTGCCAGCGCTAGTTGGGATAAAACCATCAAGTTATGGAATGCTCGTACTGGAGATAACCTACGTATTTTAAGCGGACATTCGGATAAAATTTGGTCAGTTGCATTTAGTCCGGATGGTAAAACCCTTGCTAGCGGTAGTTGGGATAAAACTATCAAGTTATGGGATACAAATACCGGACAACGAATTAGTACCCTTAGAGGACATTCCAAAAGAGTTTGGTCAGTTGCTTTTGGTTCTGACGGTACAATTCTTAGTAGTAGCTTTGATAAGACTATTAAAATTTGGAAAACGTTATAACAATCATCTAAGTACTCGCGCAAAATTAAATATATATTGCGATTGCTTCGTTCCATTCCCGTATTGGGAACACTAAGCCGCACCTGACGGTGAACGTGTTCAGCTTGCTGACTCGTTAGAGTAACGCAATGACAAGATAACGTTTACCCATTTACTTTACGAGCAAATAACATCAGACCAGTCTTGATGTCCTCGACCTCGTTGACACTTGTATTGTTGACCCACCCAAACAATTTCCCATTTATTTTGGTTAAGTTTCAATTCAATGCGGTATCGTATTGCTCCTAATGAATCATCAGCTAAACCGATTAAAGTCTGTACAATTACAGCTGTTTCTCCTCGAAGATATGTAATTGAAATATCTTCATAATTTCTTCCTTCTTCCTCTTCTAAGCTACTAAACAATTGTGCAGCTACAGCTTTTGGATTAGTAGCTTTAATCCCTTTATAAGCAATAAATTCTTGTACGTTAATTACCTTAAAATTCAAACGCGGGTTGTTTTGTTGCAGTGCTGCGTTTAATTTAGACCAAGTTTTTTCGCCTACAATTCCATCAGTAACTAATCCTTGTGTTGATTGAAAATTGATGACAGCAAGCTTAGTTTTGGCTCCAAAAATACCGTCAACACTACCTGAATAAAAATTAAGTTTCTTCAAACCTTCTTGCAGCTTAGTCACTTCTGCACCAATCGATCCTTGTTTAAGCAGAGTATAGATAGCGTTCATAGTTTATATCATCTTTTATTTGTTCTGATATATAACATCACTTTTGAATCGATCTATTCCGGACGCACAAATATAAAGAAATATTCAGAAGGTAGTTGCAAGGGAAAATTAGAAGGCACCATCAATAACTGACCATATTACTCTTACTTAGAACTCAGGAAGCTTTTATGGCTTAGATATTAATTCTCCTGGATTTTTAGAAATATCTAGAAACGAACATTCTGGCAATGGAGAATCAAATAAATGAAGATTGAATCGATCGGATAAAGCTTCAAAAACTTTAATTCCTCTAACGCTATTACCTCTAGGATCGATTAAAGGGGAAAAGACAGCAATACCAGCGCGATCGGGAATTACACCAATTATTCCTCCCGAAACACCGCTTTTTGCCGGAATGCCGACTCGATAAGCCCATTCACCAGCATAGTTATACATACCACAAGTGTACATTACGCTTAAAATATCTCTGATATAACAAGGTTTTATTGCTTGTTTTTTTGTTATGGGATTAATACCTCGATTTGCTAAAGTTGCAGCCATCACCGCTAAATCGTGGCAGTTAACAACCAAAGAACACTGTTGAAAATAAAGGTCAAGAATTTCTTCAATATTGTTTTCAATGATGTCAAAATTAAGCAGTAAATTGGCTAAGGCTCGATTGCGATGTCCGGTAGCTCGTTCGGACATAAATACAGGAGCATCGATAAATACATTGTGACCGATATAGCGGCGGAACATATCTAGCATTCGATTCAGCTTTTCGGTAGCATTTGCACCTTTGATTAAACCAGCAGTAGCGTTCAGCGAAGCTGCGGCTCTTCGCTCCAGCATTAACCATCGGGTTATCCGGACGTTTAGAGTTTTCATCCAAGCGAATTACTGAATTGAACGGATCTCCAGTGGGTTCTACACCAATTTTTTCCAACAACGTTTGGCGATAAGCCTACGGCATGGCTTCGCTAACGCAATCTTCTAAAGCCATGCCGTAAACAAAAACTTTAGATATAGATTGAATAGTAAAATTTTCTTGGCTATCTCCAATTTCAAAAATTTCCCCTTCTTTAGTCACAACAGAGATTGCAAACCAGTTTGGATCGGCTTTAGTTAGTTCTGGAATATAGCTGGCTAAGGAACCTGAATTAAGATGGCGATATTCTTCATAAAGAAACTTGATAAAATCTTGAAAGTCAGACATTATATATTTTACTTAATATCAACTAAATTTTATCTTGACATATCTTAAGTGATTTCCGAATAATTATGATTACTAATCGTTATGCTTGTAGTGAAGGTTAACTCAGACGACAATTAAATTATGAAAAAACGATATTTTTTAAAAACTGGAACAGCAATGCTGGGTTTAGCATGGTTATCGCCATATTTAACAGGTATAGCAGGTAAGTCAAAAGTTGCAGCAACTGCCTCTAATAAGTTTGAAATTACCAAAACAGAAGAACAGTGGCGCAAAATTTTAACACCTTCCCAGTTTTACGTGTTGCGTAAACATGGAACTGAAGGCGCTCATACCAGTTCGCTTGATAAACAATATGCGAACGGTACTTACCTATGCGCTGGGTGTGACTTACCACTTTTTAAGTCTCAAACTAAATTTAACAGCGGTACGGGTTGGCCTTCTTTTTATGCTCCCATAAGTGGAGCAATCGATACATCGATAGATAAATCATTTTTTATCCGCCGTGTTGAAGTTCATTGTCATCGCTGCGGCGGACATTTAGGTCATGTATTTAACGATGGTCCCAAACCTACTGGCAAACGCTACTGCATGAATGGGGTAGCGTTGAAATTTATCGAAACTTGAATCAACTAATCTAGGTAGGTGGACAAAAATATTTATGTCATTGCGAGCGAGAGCGAAGCAATCTCAAAGTGTTGCGGTTGCGTCGTTTCACTCCGTTGAACTCGCAATGACTATACAATTAATTCTGTCTAATTCTTAGTGAAAGCAAATTCGCTTTACCATTCGGATGGTGCATTACGTGCTAACACAACGGCAATAAAAACAGAGGAATATCCTACTCCCTACTCCTATTTAAGTACACAGCGCCGATTTAAATGGTAATTCAATTACAAATTCAGCACCTTCACCAGGTTTAGAATTGCAATACAATTTACCGCCATGTTTTTCGATAATCTTATAGCTAATTGATAGCCCTAATCCCGTACCTTTGCCAACTGGTTTAGTAGTAAAAAAGGGGTCAAATAGTTTATCTAAAATTTCCGGTGGAATTCCATTTCCATCATCTTTAATAGAAATTTTCACTTTTTCATCTATACACTCAGTTGTAATTTTAATAGTTTTGATATTATCTTCCTCAGAAGAAGGTTTTATTGATTGAACTTCATCAATAGCATTCGCTAGTAAATTCATAAAAACTTGATTGAGTTGCCCAGCATAGCATTGAACTAAAGGTAATTCGCCATATTCTTTGACAATATTAATGTTTACTTTGGAACTATCAGTTTTAAGTCGATGCTGCAAAATTAATAGCGTACCTTCAATACCATCGTGAATATTCACGGGTTTCATTTCTGCTTCATCTAAACGCGAAAAGCTGCGTAATGATAAAACAATCGACTGAATGCGTTTAGTTCCGATAGATAAAGAAGAACAAAGCTTTGGTAAATCTTCCGCAATGTATTCAACGTCAGCTTCCTCCAGCAATGTTTTCATTTCTATAGGAGGTTCGGGATAGCATTCTTGATAGCTGCTTATTATTTGCAAAATATTATTTGTGTATTCCTTAAGGTGAGCTAAATTAGCGTGAATAAAATTAACTGGGTTATTGATTTCGTGAGCAATTCCTGCTACCAACTGTCCCAAACTAGACATTTTTTCTGTTTGGATCAGCTGAGTTTGAGTTTCTTGCAAATTAATCAGGGTTTTAGATAGTTGCTCGGTTTTTTCATGGTTATGAGCGAGTAAAGAAGCGTGCTGCATGGCAACTCCTAACTGTGCTGCAATTTGACTAACAAACTCAACTTCGGAATTTTCCCAATCACGAGCTGCTTGATGTTGATATACTCCCAAAATACCCCAAAGATTTTGCTCGACAAAAATGGGTACTGTAATAAAAGCTTTGATGTGAAACTGCTCGTACATATCGAGGTGACACTGAGAAAAACCTTGTTGGTACACATCATCGATCGCAAAAACTTCACCTTCACGATATTTACCACCTTGAGTTTCTTGCAGGTAAGTGTCGTTCCAAACTACATTGACACCTAAATTACCAACATCGAGCCATCGGGGAGTAACACATTCAAAATCAGCAACAAATTCACCACCCCAATCCGAATTAAACCGATAAACCGAAACGCGATCGACATCCAAAACTTGAGTCAGTTCTTTTGTAGTAATTTGGAAAATTCCCTCAATATCAAGAGACTCGCGGATTTTAGCCACAATACTTGCAAGTGCTTTTTGTCGGGAAATAAAGTTTTCTAATTCCAGATTTGAAAGCTGTAACTGTTGGGTTTTTTGCTGAAGTTGTTCGGTGCGCTCTTCTACCTGCTGTTCCAAGTTGGCGTTTAAAGCCTGTACTTGCTGATACAACCTGTACTGTTTAATTGCCGTAGAAAACCTTTCGCTGAGTGCTTGAGCATACTTCATTTCTTCTTCCACCCAAGCTTGAGCCTGTCCCGTTTTCTCCTGCTTCCACACCTCAAAAGACTGTCGCGCCATCAGTTGACGAGTATCGGGATTGTGCCATCCCCCCCACAAAATCTCCGTATCTACCTCATTCCGAAATATTGTTAAGCAACCAACAACGCGATCGCCATAATGTAGAGGAATAATTAAAATTCCGCGAACAGAAGTAGATCCAAAAAACGGTGCTAAGGTACGAAACAAAGGTTCGCGGTAAATGTCATCAATTGCCCACAGATGGGGATGATTATCAACTTCGTTGCGATCGCCTAAATTATATACCGAACGCATCCACTGCACCGACCAAGGTTTATAACCAGTACTATCGGAACCAGATTCAATTACCGAGTGCAGGAAATTCTTCCATAAGTAATTTTCTTCAACAACTCGATTTTTTTCTGCATCTAAGAAATCCGGTTGTTCTCCACAGGTATATAATTCCCTTGATTGCTGTTCATCTGGGAGCAAATAAAGCCTACCACCAGAACCATTAAAAGTTGCAACGGCTTCTTCAAGGGCTTCTTGCGATCTAACTGTAGGGCTTGTGTAAAGTAGCTCCGTAACGCGGTTGATATTCGCTTCCTGTTTAGCTTGCGATCGCACTTGGTTGAGCAAAATTGACTGGGCGATCGCAACTCCAACTTGATCTACAACAGCTTGAATAAACTGTAATTCCTCTTCGGTAACGTTGCGCGACTCGCTATGATGACAAGCTAGCAATCCCCAAAGAGCGGATGTCGCGGACAGTGGCTGTTTTTTCCCAGTAGAAATTTCTTCCAAGACAATCGGTACAACTACGGAAGATTTGATACCCATCGCAGTTAAATATTCTGCATGACAAGGGTCTAAAGGACGATAGCGAATATCATCTGGTTGACTTTCCCCAGTTTCTGGATGGTTTAAAGGGCTAATCCCTATTTGAGAATTAGTTACATCTACTACCGAACGCTGACGCGATCGCAAAAACAACTCGCGAGCGTAAGGAGGAATATCATCAGCGGGAAAATGCAGTCCTAGTAAAGAAGGTAGCCGATAATTATTAATCGATTCAGCAATTACTACTCCACTACTGTCAGGATTGAACTGATAAACTTTTACACGATCGGTCCCCAAGTAATCCCGGACTTCCGCCACCATCGTATTTAAAATTTCTTTTAATTCCAAAGATTGGCGAATACGATTTGCAATACGGTGTAATAAACCGGATTGAACCGCAATTGGTTGATGCTCCTGCAATTTATCCATCATTATATTTAAGAAAAATTTAAATTCTTATTAATATGGTTCCCATTTTTGATGTACTAATTTCAATGCAATTGCAAAAATGGGAGATGGAGAGAAGAGGAGATAGGGAGAGGGGGGAGAGGGGGAACAAGGAGAGCAGAGGGGGCAGAGGAGGCAGAGGGGGCAGGGGAAGCAATTATTTTTTTTACAAGAAAACTAATTATTTATTTTCTCCCTCCGCTCCCTCCGCTCCCTCCGCTTTCTTCATCTCCTAACTCTTAAGTGCTAACTCACTGTCTTCGAGATGATTGGCGTTCGATGCTGCGTCTGGAAGGTTTAGAACTAGTCAAAGTTGTCCATGCGGCTTTGACACCAACAAAAATACTGCGCGTACCAGACTGCACGTTTTGGGCTTGTTTTTTGGCACTATTAAAACTTTGATCTACTTGTTGAGCTACTCCAGAAGCACTTTTGACACCTTCGCTCACATCATCAGTTAAATCGGTAATTTCCAAGCCAGTTAAGCGAATAGCTTCTAAAGTAGGCGGCAACTCTCGCGAAAGAGTATCAAACAACTTTTCTGCACTGCGAGCAGCAGAAGCTACCTCCAGTAGAGCCGGAATTGCGGCTACCAACAAAGCAGTTAAACTTACAGCGACTAATAAAATAGATAATCCCAGCCAAAACAGAGGTTCACTCACATTAATATTGTCAATCGCTAACAGCATTTTGCAGAAAGTTTTGGGTAAGATTTCAGTTACACCAAACTTTCTAGTAACGGATTTACGATAAAATAATTAACCGCACCGATGGGAATTTTAGTACGTCCGAATCAACGGTGAATGATGATTTAGACGGTTCCATATTTCAAATCTGGCTTTGAAACCAGAATCTAAAATCTAAAAACTAATTATTTATATGCTGGGGTAGAGAATTGGAGTTATCTTGAGCTTTTGTTTTTTCCCGATTTAATACTTGATGTTCTCGTGCGGAAGCATCTATCCCCGCCAAAACGGCTTCTCGCAGTCGCTCCAAAGTGTCATCCCAAGATCGGATTGCATTCTCAGAAAGACGATCTGCTTGAATTTGAGCGCTTGTTGATAAATCCTCTGCTAAATCTGGTAAAGCAGAAGCAGACTTTTTCAACAATTTACGTGTTTCGCGTCCCGTGCGCGGAGCCATAAGCAACCCGGTGAAGGCACCAATAGTTGCTCCTAGCATCAAACCACCAATAAAATTTCCACTACTTTTATTAGACATTTTATCAACTCTCCTTACACCTATTTTAAGTGGGTTTGAACGGCTTGCAATACTCACCAAAATTTTACTATTTTCTTTATTATTGACAAGGTATCTCTGGCAAAGGTTGCATTCTAGGAAAAGGGGATGGGGGGATGGGGAGATGGGGGGATGGGGGGATGGGGAGTTAGGAGTATTGAGTTAGGAGTATTGAGTTAGGAGTTAAAAGTTATTACACCTTTGACTAAAAACATGCAGACCAAAAACATGCAGACCTTTCAAGGTTTTCTTTTTAAATATTTAGAGGTTAAATTAAATCCTGGACGATTCCAGAGTATTTGTCTACCGAAAACTACTAGTGCCAAAATTTGCTTTAATTGTCGTAATTTTACTTGTAAGCTTTGATTGCTCTGACGGAGATTATTTAAATTCTGCATACCGAGATAAATCGCTTCTGGTCTTCGATACAACAGTGCATAAGAATTGCGATCGCAGTTTGTGAAAAACCTGGTCAGTCTAGCTAGTCGTCGTCTTAATTCATACACTTGCCAAGTGCAGTAAAGCAGTATCAATGAGATCAGAATATTGATCGTGACAACAATAGTTACCATTGTTTATTAAAAATAATTTTTTAGATAAGGCTAAAACAGTACTGGAGTACTATAAAAAACATGAAACTAGATAATATATTTGAATTACCATCGCATTTGCAACCGGGATGCGTTCAAACGATGCAGGCTGTTGATGCTCCGATGGAACGCTCTTACTATATTAATTCAGCCGAGTACTGGGGACAGCCGAAACGCGATGGTAGCAGGTTAATTGTAATTGCAACACCGGATAAAGTTTACTATCAATCGCGATCGCAAAAAATGAAACGCCAACCTTGCGAAGAAATAAACCAAGCTTTAGTGCAAGCTGCGATCGAGTTGGGGACATTTATTTTAGATGGCGAATTGTACTACCCTTCGGTGACGGGAAGCGAACATCGTACCGCCGCCCAAGCTGCTACTATTAATGGTAATCTTGGAACAATAACTCCGCCCACACCGATATACGCGATTTTCAAAGCTTTGTGGTTTTCTCAAAAAGATTTAACGATCGCAACAGAAGCAGAAAGAATTACCGTTGGAGAAGAAATTGGTAAGCATTTGAGAACAGATTTTTTTGAAATAATACCTACAGCTAGAAGTCAAGAAGAAAAAGCAGAATTAGCATCAAAACAAGCATCGTCAGCAAGAGAAGGGGAAATTTGGGTACTCAAAAACTGTATTTATATCGGTGGGAAAGATAATCATAATCAGGCAATGTTACGGACAAAATATTGTTTGGAATTAGACTTAGTAATTACGGATTTAACTTTAGTAAAAGGTACCGGAAGACCCTTTAGTGCTGCGATCGTCGCTCAAGAAATTGAAGATAAATTAATACCGCGTGGTTCTGTGGGGACTGGATTTTCCCTCAAAGATATGGGTAAAATCATCCGTCGTCATACAGAGAAACCCGGAAGCGTCAAAATTACGGTTAGATGTTTGGGGATAACGGAAAACGGCAATTTATGGCATGGAAGATTTATTGGTTTATCTGAATAATAATGTAGAGACGCGATATATCGCGTCTATATCCATATATCGGGTTTATGTTTATATCGATATATCGCTATATCGCGTCTTTGGTTTTAAACAGATATTTTCAACTACCTTGCATCTGGTTAAACTTAGTTCTAATTGTTTCTACCCGTTTGCGGTTAACACCTAAATCGCTTTGTCCCAACCGAGAAGCCGATCGCACGTGGATAGTATTGGTGCTGTCTAGATAAAATTCCACGTCATCCACAAACCCCATCAAAGCACTCTTGAATTCTGCATACAAATAATCCGACGATTCCTTAATTATCTTGGTTCTAGCTTCCGATTCAATAACAGCTTTAAGATCGGTTAAAGCTTTTTCTGATGTGGAACTGTACTTCAGCGGTTGGATAAAGTGAGTCTCATCCGAACTTGGACTTTGAGAAGAAACGCAGTTTGGGGAGTTGGGACAATCTGCTAATTTACCGTTGTTTACACCCAAGTTATCCGGTTTTGTTCCTGAAAATATCATTGATGATTTTTATCTAAAAGTAAAGTGGACTACTTTTTACTTTATAGGTTAAAGGTCGAAGGTCAAAGGTCTGCATGTTAGAGGTTTTAAATCTACTGTTCCCTGTTCCCTACTCGTTACCATGAATACACCGATGAGGACTAACTCGCGGCTCTGCTTCTGCTGCTAAGTACTTAGGCAAAATTAACTGTGCATTTGTCATTGCGAGTGGAATGCAGTGAAACGAAGCAATCTCAAAGTGTTGCGATTGCTTCGCTGTCGCTCGCAATGACACAAATAATTTTGCACAGCCACTTAACATATGTCCCGGAAGGGCTTCTAAAATATGCAGATAAGCTAAGTTAAATTGATTCAAAGCAACAGAAGCACGAGTAAACGTCGCTAGCGGATCGCGATCGCGCATATCATTATTGCAGATTGAGATTTTTTGGCTAGGAAGATCGTAAGTCTATAAGGTATGACAAAGATAATTTATATGCATTCGTGCCTTATAGCAATTGATAATTGTTCATTGATAATTGTTGTGTAATGAATATTCGTCCTGAAACACCATCTGATACAAACGCGATCGCACTTGTTAATAAATTAGCTTTTGGTCGAGATGAAGAAGCATTGCTTGTTGAAAGAATTCGTAATTCTCCATACTATATATCGGAACTGACATTAGTAGCAGAAATAAACAATTCTGTAGTCGCTCATATAATGTTTAGCTATATTAAATTAGTCGGCGAAGAAACATTTCAGGTTTTAGGTTTAGCTCCCGCTTCAGTTCATCCAGATTTTCAAAAGCAAGGAATCGGTAGCGCCTTGGTAAATGCTGGTTTGATTCAAGCAAATGTATTAGGAGAAACTTTAGTTATTGTATTAGGGCATCCTCAGTTTTATTCTCGTTTTGGATTTAAAACTTCAATTGATTTTGGTATAGAATCGACATTTTCCGTACCTGAAGATGCTTTTATGGTAAAAACTCTAGCAAATTATCAACGTAGATATAATGGTAAGGTGATTTATCCAGCAAGTTTTTCAGATGTATAAATAATAGTATTAATCAAATTGCCGTTTAATAATATTGTTTTTAAGATAACAATTTAGACAAAAGTTTGTTTAGATTAGTCTATAGATAAATGTATAATAAGTAATTATCTATAGAAGTAAATATGAATCAATAAAACAGTATTTTGTAGCTTTTAAACTTCAAAAGTTTTGAGAAATACAGTATTTTCGTTCTAAATCAAAAAGTTAAGTGAATCCACGTATTTTCTATGCTTAACAAGTATTTTTAAAATTATATAATAAGGTATAACCACAATTAACCAACTCTAATATGGCTACAGTTAAAAACTTCGACCGTAGCGTAATAGAAAGCTATCTAAGTAACAAAGGATTGCGATTTACGACTGACGATGACGGCGATTTTGTGGTGCAGCTTCCCTACCAAGAAGAAATAGGATGTGAAATCATTCTAATTTTTTGTGCAGAAGGTCCTCAAGAAGGTGTTTATTCTGTTAGACTCATTTCTAATAAGCGCATTTCCAAAGAAGAATGGGAACGTGTAATGTCTTTATGTAATGACTGGAATAAAGAGAAGCGTTTTCCCAAAGCCTTTCTTGATATCAGAATTACTGCTGACGAAACTCTTGCTATAGTAATACTCGAACAACACTTGCATCTAAAACCTGGCGTGCATCAAGAATTATTCGATGATTGGACTGATATTATGGTTTCCGGTGGATTCCAATTCTGGATTTGGGTACATCAACAACATGGTTTGTAAGTAAAATTATTATTAATTTTTAGTATTTATAGCTATTAACTGATGTTTTGGTTAATGGCTTTTTTATTGTTGCAAACTTAATTGCCTTCACTCTATATAGGATGCGAAGTAATATCTCTTCTTTCTCTTACTCCGCGCTCTCTGTGTCTAGTAAGGTTTTTATCAAACAACTTCTGCCGATATAACACCTGCTTTTTCCAACACCGCAGCAACTTGTAAAATCGCCATTTCGTTATAAGGTGCGGCGATTAATTGTACTCCCAAAGGTAAACCATTCGCACGTTGAATTGGAACCGATAAAACAGGTAAACCAATAAATGATAGCGGTTGAGTAAATAATCCTAAATGGGGACGAACTAATATTTCTTCCCCGTCTAAAATCATCGTTTCTTGTCCAATTTCTGGTGCTGAAATTGGTGTAGTTGGAGCAATAATTACATCTACATTTTTAAATATTTCTCGAACTTTTTCCTTATACCAATTTCTAAATCTTTGGGCTTGAATATACCAACTACTAGGAATAAATGCTCCAGCAATAAATCTATCTCTTGTAGCGAAATCGAAATCTTGGGGACGCGATCTTAATTTATCTAAATGTAAATTTGCACCTTCAGAAGCAGTAATTATGTATGCAGCAGCACGAGCGCGATCGGCTTCTGGGATGGAAACGTGTTCGGTAATATTCAACGCATCGGCAACTTTTTGTACCGCTGCTAACGCTTCGGGTGCGGCTTTTTCGGTGAAATAATCATCGGCGATCGCAATTTTCAAACCATCAATATTTTGCACAGACGTTAAATGAGACGTTAAATTTAACGTCTCTACATTTTCTCCCTGCAAAACATCGAAAGCGGTTGCAATATCTCTAACCGAACGTGCAAATGGTCCAACATGGTCAAAACTGCTGGAAAATAGCACTACACCAGCCCGCGACAGCCTTCCATAAGTGGGCTTCAAACCAAAAACACCGCATAAAGCCGCAGGTACCCGAATCGAACCGTTAGTATCCGAACCCAAAGTTAAGGGAACCAAACCAGCAGCCACGGAAGCAGCCGAACCTCCAGATGAACCACCAGCTACACGGTTCAAGTCGTGGGGATTGTGAGTAGCGCCGTAATGGGAATTCTCGGTAACAAAACCGTAAGCGTACTCATCCATATTCAACGCTCCCACAAGAATTGCACCGGCATTTTTTAGCTTAGTTACAGCAGTTGCATCTTGAGTAGCTGGAGGATTTTCTGCATTAATTTTTGAACCAGCAAGAGTAGTTAAACCAGCGATATCGTAAAGATTTTTGACCGCGAAAGGTACACCAGCCAACAAACCGGGATTATTACCTTTGGCAATTTCTGCATCAATGAGCGCTGCATCTTTCAAAGCAGTTTCCGCAGTTATGTTTGTAAAACAGTTGAGTTGATTATCTCTGGCTGCAATTCTATCTAAAGCAGCTTTGACAACATCCACCGCTTTGATTTGTTTTTGCTTTACTGCGGTTGCGATCGATCCGGCATCGGCTGAGTCTAAATTCATTGTTTAATATTGGGGTTTAATTTACGGTTCAAATATTGGTGCTGCTTCAATATCTTCAGGTAAAGGAAACTCATTGACAAGTTTCGCTATAACTTGAATTCTCTCAAAATTTGCGACAACTCCATCGCGGTATTCGTCGGGTAAATTAAAATCTAGTAATAACGCTGTTTGCTCTACGTATTCGGTTGCGTTGAATTTTTTATCGTTCATCTATTTATAGTTTACGGTAACATCTAACTTATACCGTTAAATATCATACCCGTGCGTGGCAACAGTTAACCATCCGGAGTTTCAAACTTATCTGCAATCCATCAGCGACAAATATAAATGCTGGTGGAAATTTTACACGTTGACAGATGGGGAATATTTTGACTTTGGTTTGATGGTGCAAGAAGTGCAAAAGCAAAAACGAGAAAAGCAACAGGAAGAAATAGAGCTTTTACCCGTGTTGGAAGGTATTCGTAAATATGCTGACAAGCACGTATTATTGATAGGGAAACCTGGATCGGGTAAATCTACAGCTTTACAACGGTTGCTGTGGGAAGATGCACAAGCAATAATCCAAGGGAAGAAGCGAATAATTCCGGTTTTGGTAGAACTTCGTAACTGGGATGAGGATATTTGTACTTCTGTAGAATATTTCATTTGCGATTTTTTGGAAAGTGGGGAAGAGTCCATTGATGTTAGTGAAATAAAAAAATTGTTGCGTAACGCAAAATTATTGCTGTTGATAGATGGATTCAACGAATTACCATCAGATGAAGCACAGACTAAAATAAAGCAATTTCGTAAAAAATACCCCGAAACACCGATGATTTTTACCACACGTGATTTAGATGTGGGGGGAAATTTAGGGATTGATAAACAACTGCAAATGCAACCGTTGACAGAAAACCAGATGCGGAAGTTTGTCATAACGTATTTCCCTCAAGACGGTGAGGAAATGTTGCAACAGTTGGGAAATAGATTGCGGGAATTGGGGGAAACTCCTTTGATATTGAAGATGCTGTGCGATGTATTTCAATTAGATGGAAAAATCCCCAAAAATAGAGGACAGTTATTTCGTCAGTTTGATAGAAAAGTTAATGGTTTCAAAGAAGATAAAGAAACTGTTCCCATTCCAGAAGGGTTGCGACGTTGGAAAGGGGAATTATTGCAATATCTCGCATTTGAGATGATGCAACCGAAAAATCCTCAAGCAAATTATACAGATTTTCGATTGTCAATTTCTCGCAGTCAAACGGAAGCGATTTTAGAGAATTTTCTTAAAGGTAGGGTAGATTTTTCTGGAAAAAAAGAATGGTTAGACGGATTGTTGAAACATTGTTTATTAGAAAGTAAAACATCAGAATCCGAACAAGTTGTAATTGAATTTCATCATCAGTTATTTCAAGAATATTATGCGGCGGAATATTTACTGCGGTTGTTACTCAATTTGAGCGATGAGAAGTTAAAGCACGATTATTTAAACTTGTTGAAATGGACTGAACCTTTAGCGTTGATGTTGGGGTTAGTTGAAGATGAAACTCAAGCTTTGCAAGTGGTAAAGTTAGCGTTGGAAGTAGATTTGATGTTGGATGCTAGGTTAGCGGGAGAGGTAAGAAAAGAGTTTCAAGAGAAGACAAAAAGTCTTATTAGTGAATTGAAAGTTGCTCAAATAAAGAAGAACTTTCTTTTGAATAAGCAGCCAGAAGAGATAAAAAATGAAAGACGAAGACATGAAGACAATATGATAGAAATTGGCGCATACGGACAGGCAAATATTTATTTGGAAGATGGATGTTTAGTACAAGAGTATAACCCTTTTTATGAAATCAAAAAGAAAATAAGTGTAAATGGAGAAGAATATTTTAGGAATATAGAGAAATTCAAAGATGATTTAAAAAGTCAAGATTTTATGACTCGATTTAATGCTGCTAAAATGTTAGGCGATATCGGTAGTGACTTAATGGTAGATGAATTATGTCAAGCATATGATGCGGAATTTACACAACATCCAATGAATTTCGTAGTTCGTACAGCTATCATACAAGCTTTAGAAGAAATCGGCAGCGATAAAGCAATACAAACATTCGATAAAGCTTTAAACGATGAAAATTTTGGTGTTCGTAATGTAGCAATAAATGGATTATGCAAAATTGGTAGTGAATCTGTAATACCTATTTTAATAAAAGCACTAAAAGATGAAGAATCCTATATTAGAGAGAGCGCAGCTGAAGCATTAAGAATATTAGGGTACGGAAAAGCTATTTCAGCATTACATGATATTTTTTTAAAAGAACCTGAAAATAGTGTTTTTTGGAGAGTTGCCGAAGCACTAAAACTCATTCAAAATCGTTGCAATTTTTATAACCATGAAATATTCCGTTCCCCACCAATAGAAGACAATAACAACTTACAACCACCTCAAATCACTTACGATATGCGTGGAGCAAATATTGGTAATGTAGCTCATAATGTTCAAGGAAATCAACAATCAAACCCACCACAATAAACATAGTTTGCCATTTACAGCAAGATAACAATTTAAGGACTGCTTTGGGTAATTACTGCAAATTTCTATAGAATAGAAAATAGAACGTTATTACTAGTAAGTGTTTATGAACATTAACTTCAAGCCCGAATACGAGCAGTTTATTGAATCGCAAATTTCTAACGGTCAATTTAATAGTGTAGATGAATTAATGAATGAAGCTGTTAAATTGCTAGAAGAACGAATTCATCGATTAGAAGAAGTAAAAAGAAAAATAGCATTAGGCACCCAACAAATTAAAGATGGATATGTTACCGATGGTGAAGCAGTATTTGAGCGGTTGCAATCAAAAATTCGTGCTATCGCTGAGGAAACTAAAGAGTGAGCAATTATTCATTTTCAGATGAAGCAATCAAAGATTTAGATGGAGTTTGTGAATATGTTGCTCGTAGTAATGCTAAAGCCGCTAGTAAATTGTTTGACGAGATTCGTCAGAAATGTAAATTAATTGCTGATTTTCCAAATATGGGCAAAAGTTATGAAAAACTTGCACCTAATTTACGAGGTTTTACAGTCAAAGACTATCTGATACTTTATTATCCTCGAAAAGATGGAATTGATGTAGTTCACGTGGTTAATGGTTATCGGGATTTAGAAGCTTTGTTTTCTGATTCTGATAATTAATAAAATTTTGATGCGATCGCATTGATTGTTACTATCTAATTTATATTTATGTCAGAAACTCCTAAATTCGATTTAAGTAGGGCAAATATTGGTAATGTGGCGGATACAGTTCAAGGGAATCAAGTTGCTCATCAAAAAATTAATATCTCCGGGGAGCAAAAAACCCTCGCTGAATCAGCAAAGGAAATCCAAGATTTATTAACTCAATTAAAAACAAGTTACCCAACTAATTCTGACTACGAAAAGCAAGTATTTGTAAATAAATTTAATGAAGAAGTTAAAACAAACTCTCGCATTAAAGAAATATTAATGGCTGGTGGAATTGAATTAATTAAGTTACTTTGTCCACCCTTGGGTATTCCTATTGAAGTCGGTAAAAAGTGGTTAGAAACAGCAAAACCCGATCGATAACCCTTAAAAACCCAAAATTTAGCCCGCGTTAGCGCATAGGCGGGCTTTGTTTTGGTAGTTCCCCACCATAGCCAGAGTAAGGGCAATTATTTAAAAAACTAAACGATTACTGCAAAAAAATAATTGCTTGAAATAAGTCAAAATAAAAATATTATTATGTAAACGCAACAAATCAAAAGTAGATACATTACTTACGGTGAATCAGTGTTTGAACGGTTGTCATAATAAAAAGTTGGTATGGTAGCATTAATTGTTACTATCTAATTTTTATTATGTCAGAAGTTCCTAAATTTGATTTAAGCCGGATCAGGGTTGGTAGTTTACCAGACAGAGTTAAAGCCGATGAAACAGCTAGTCAAAAAACCAATACCCCAGACACAGCTAAAGTTGATGAAATAGCTAGTCAAAAAACCAATACTCCAGACGCAGTTAAACTTGATGAAACAGCCACTCTAAAAATCAATACTCCAGACACAGCTAAAGTTGATGAAATAGCTAGTCAAAAAACCAATATCCCAGACACAGCTAAAGCCGATGAAATAGCTAGTCAAAAAGCGAATACCTCAGACACAGTTAAAACTGATGAAATAGCTAGTCAAAAAACGAAATTTTCCGGCGAAGAGCAGAAAAATATTACAGAATCAGCCAAGGAAATTCAAGCATTACTTGCACCATTACAAGCAACTTACCCAACTAAATCTGATTATGAAAAGCAAGTATTTGTAAATAAATTCAGGGAAGAAATAAAGACAAATTTTCGCGTTCAAAAAATACTAATAGCTGGAGGAAATGAGTTAATTGAAATTGTCTGTCAGCCCTTGGGTATTCCCATTGAAATGGGTAAAAAATGGCTAGAAACGGCAAAACGTCATCAATAAATCCTTACTCCTTTCCCGGCAGAAGATTATCGAGTGAAAAACCTTACTAGACGCAGAGAGCGCAGAGGAAAGAGATTAAAAGAGATAGGTAATTTTAGAGCGGTAAGGGAGTAAAACTTAAAATTTAGCCGACGCAGGTGGGCTTTGTACTTCTAGCCCCACTCTTCTAGAGTGAGGGCTATTAATTTAGCTACAAAATTCTGATAACTGTTCACTGTTCACTGTTAACTGACTCCCGGTCCCAAAGGCAACCCCAAGACAAACCAAATTACAAATAAAATCCCCCATCCGATCAAAAATGCCACCGAATAAGGCAACATTAAAGAAATCAAAGTTCCTATTTTCAAACTTTTATCGTACTTTTGACCAAATGCCACCACTACAGGAAAATAAGGCATCAATGGCGTAATTATATTAGTAGAAGAATCGCCAATTCGATAAGCAGCTTGTGTCAACTCCGGAGAATATCCAACTAACATAAACATCGGGATAAATATCGGTGCCATTATCGCCCATTTTGCCGAAGCGGAACCGACGAATAAGTTAATTAGCATACTGACTAAGATAAACATTAACATTAGCGGTACGCCAGTAAATCCCGTTGCTCTGAGAAAATTGGCACCATTCACCGCCAAAATTAAACCTAAATTACTCCAGCTAAAATAAGCAATAAATTGTGCTGCAATAAAAGCCAAAGCAATGTAATAACCCATCGCTGCCATCGAACTACCTAAAGCATTAGCAACATCTTTATCATTGGCAATACTTCCAGAAATTTTACCGTAAACAATTCCCGGAATTAGAAATGCTAAGGCAATAATTATAACTATGCTGTCAATAAAAGGTGAAGGGATAATTGTAAACGTTTCTGGATTGCGTAAAATACCTTGTGGTGGCAAAACCAAAGCTGCTATAAAAGCTGTCAATAATAAGAAAGAAAACCCCGCCCAACGCAAACCTTTTCTTTCCGATGGTGTCAGCGTTTGCATCGGTATATCTTCATTTTGTTGATTGTAAATTCCCAAACGCGGTTCGATAATTCTTTCGGTAACAAACCAGCCAATTAAGGTAATTAAAAAAGTTGAAACTACCATGAAATAGTAATTAGCAGTTGCATTCACCTGATAGTTTGGTTTAATTAACTGCGCCGCACTTTGAGATAATCCCGCAAGTAAAGGATCGAGAGGATTTACGATCAAATTAGCGCTAAACCCGCCAGAAACCCCTGCAAAAGCCGCCGCAATACCTGCGAGAGGATGGCGACGAAAAGCCAGAAAAATCACCGCACCCAACGGTACAAGCACCACGTAACCGGCATCTGCGGCGATATTACCCATCACACCCGCAAACACCACAACCGGACAAATAAACCTTCCCGGTGCAATCAATACTATTCGTCTTAACAATGCCGAAAGCAAACCTGTAGATTCAGCGACACCCACACCCAACATCGCCACAAGTACGGTACCGAGCGGTTTAAATCCGGTAAAATTATTAACTGCTTCCGTAAATATTTTGCGTATACCTTCGGGGGTAAGTAGAGACACCGCAGCAATGGTTTTATCGTCGCTGGGATTGACTACCGATACATTTAGAGAAGATGCGATCGCGCTCACCAAAACTACACCGACGCTGAGTATAAAAAATAGCGTTATCGGATCTGGTAGTTTATTTCCTACTGTTTCAATAAAAGCCAGAGATTTATCTATTAAATTGGGTTTGTTTTGTCGAGTATGGTTTGTCATTCACAGCAAACAGTTATAAATATTATGCGATTTTGATAGTTTTAATTCGTATTAGGCATTTTGTCAACTTGTAATTCTAAATAATTTATCTTTTAGAAACAATACCCATTGCTAAAAGACCTAAAATTTTATCTACATCTCTTAAATAATATTCAGATAAATCAATATTAATAATACTTCCTTCTAACTTTAAAAATCTCCAGTTAGTTCCGGTAGTTACGGTACCATAAATTGCCGGAATTTCATTTTTAGAGCGATCGTTAAAAATTTTTGCCGCTATCATTTCCGCGACACATTGTCCTAAAACAGCATTAATATTTTCTTTTTTTGCTTCTACTAAAGTTACAACTGGGGCACTAACAAACAATTGCTCTGGAGAATCGCTGATAAGAAAACCACACACTCCAGTTAAACCTTTTTCTGATTCAACATTAAATTCAATACCCGAAAAAATATTTATCTTGTCCTGTAATTGCTTCCTAAGCTCAATTAAAATTGGAGATATAATCATTTCTGAACGGGCTTTTTCACTATTGCTAGCTAATGCCAAAGGGAGATTGTAGGCTAATGTTTCTTTGAGAAATGAACTCGGTTCTAAAACTGGTGAATCAATAAATAAATCAACCTTTTCATAAGTCGTTAAATTAAATATATCTTTAACCTTTGATAAATTGAATTTGCTGTAAGACGTAGGAGCATCGTTAGTAAACATAATTTTGGATTAATAAACATTAATTACTGTATCAATTGTATTTTTCATCTATTTTAATAGACTTACGCCCCACCGCTTGGGGTTTGCAAATGCAAGTGGATGAAAACGAAATCGAGCCGATCGCATTCCTATTTAAATCTTTTAAATAAATAATGTGATTTCACTTATAACCAACTAAAATTATAGTAAAACAACTTTCATAAACTATAAAAAATGTTATTAGAATTAAACCGTATCCACGTTCCACCAGGACAAAGAGTGTTATTACAAAACGTAACTTGGCAGGAATTTGAAACAATTCTTGAAGAGTTAGGAGAACACCGCGCAGCACGAATTGCTTACGATAACGGAATGTTAGAGATTATGGCACCACTACCCGAACATGAATATGGTAAAGAGATTATCGGTGACTTAGTTAAAGCCCTATTAGAAGAACTTGATATTGAATTTATTAGTCTTGGTTCGACAACTTTCAAAAACCAAGCAATGGCTCAAGGTATAGAACCAGACCAGTGTTTTTACATTCAAAACGAAAGCAAAGTTCGTGGCAAAAATCGGTTAGATTTAACAATAGATCCTCCCCCCGATTTAGCTTTGGAAATCGATGTCACTTCCCGCACACATCCGAGTATTTATCAAGCGTTGAAAGTTCCCGAACTATGGCGATTTGAACAAGGTAAACTGAAAATAAATCTATTACAAAATGGCTTTTATGTAGAATCAACACAAAGTTATAATTTTCCTCAATTATCTTTAATTAAGGTAATCCCACAATATTTACAACAAAGTAAAACTAAAGGAAGAAATGCAACCCTCAAAGCTTTCCGTAAATGGGTAAGAGAACAAATATAAAGGTTTGTAGTAAGCGATTTATCGCTCTTTAAGTACTGAATCACTTACTAAAAACTTAATTTTCACTTTCCACTCTTCCTCAACTGCTTGCAATTCCAAAACCCAAATATCAACCAAAAAGCTAAAATTACAGATGTAAATAACAACATCGGAATCGAACCATATTTGACAATCAAAGTAGGTGCGGCAGCAGTAAATAAACCACCTCCTAAAATCGGTTCAAATAATAACTGTTTATAAGCAAAACATTCAAAAGCCCCTGTACGATTATCTGGATCTACCATCCTTAACAATAAAATACCAGTAGCGGTAACTCCCATCGATTGTCCTAAATCTCCCAAACCCCTTTCATTCGGGAAAAAAGGAATCAAACGCGGTGCTAAAAATACATACACGCAAACATTCCACAGAATACCTGCGATCGCCAAAATCAATAAAGGAACTATATTTGCACCCAAAGCTGTTAAAGAAATACTAGCCAGCGCGGTGACAATCGTTACATCCAAAGCCAATCCACCGATACGTTCCATCAAAGGACGACTCACCATATAGCTACGATTTGTCCGCACTAAAAGCAACTGTACCAAAATCCCGCCAATCAGTGCCATTGGGAACAACGGTACAAAAGCAATCAACTTTAATCCGTCTCCACTTCCCCAGGTAATTGATTCTATAAACCCTAAAGCCTGTAAAATTAACCAACCGATCGCAACAGCCAATCCGACAAAACCAAAGTTAAGCGATATCGGATCGATTAGTAAATCCTTAAATAATCTATCTCTAGCAACTGTGATGGATGGATGTTCTTCTGTGTGAGTATGGATACTATCTTCGTTACCCAAACTAATATCAGTTGGGCTTTGTTGAATTCTTCCGGTGCGTCTTCCCCAATCTATCAACCACGTACCGATGATAATCCCCGAAACCAATCCTACCGTTGCTAAAGTCAATGATAAATCGGCAGCTTCAGGAAACCCCAACTCGGTGAAAGTATCAGCCATCCCTGCCGACGTACCGTGTCCCCCTTCAAAAGCGACTTCAATTAACGAAGCTGCAATAGGAGGTAATTTAAAAATAGGGGTTAATACGGTAATCCCCAGTATCAAACCAATAACGTATTGTCCCCATCCCAATACTTGACCGAAAGCCGCTTGTGGTGAAGCTTGCCGCCAAATAGTCCCCCAACCGGGAATTAACTGTCCGAGAAATAAAGTTGCAAAGACAATGTTTATAAATACTCCAGGGGATTTTGACCATACCGTTAAAATTGCTTCGGGAAAAATGCCGTTAACCAAAGGAGAATCTGCACCAACGGTAGCTTTAATCACCGCTCCTAAAGCACTCGGTCCCAATAATAAAGCGATCGCACCCGCTACAACCGAACTTGGAATAAACAAAGATTTCAATATGCCGATACGTTGTCTGATAAAACGTCCGACAAGAATTAAAATAGCAATTAGAGTATAAGCCCAGAATACATCTATAAGTTGGAACATCGTAGGATAAGCAAGAACATTTATTCTTATATCAAGCAAACCGATGGAAATATCCGAATTGTTCCAACTAAAATTTGTTATGTATGAGAAAATTCGTAATTACCAGATAATTAACAATGAAAAACTTACTATATAGATTAATCGGTTTAGAAATCAAGCAAGAACCAAAGATTTTATTGTTTGACTCACCTGATGCGGCTTCTGATATTGCCTTTATGTTAGGTGGCGATAGAGGCAGCAAAGCTGAACGCGATGATTGTAATGGTGTTGTAGTAGAGAAAATTGATGAAGTTGCTATTAATACGGCGGCAAATCTAATCCAAGCAAAATGGTGTTTACCAGGCGCATCTCAAGCGATTTTAGATAGATTAACAACCGATAAGCTTTTACAACGTTATGCTATTGGCGATCGGTATTTTCATAACGCTAATTTAAGATGTGCGGAACTTATTTTGCTTGATTTAACCGACATTGACTTCAGCTACGCTAAATTAAACTTGGCTAATTTGAGCCAAACAAACTTGAGTCAAGCTAATTTAACAGCAGCAGATTTTACCGAAGCAAACTTAAGCGATTGTAACTTGAGCCAATCGATATTATTGAGAGCAAACTTACAAAATGCAAACCTATTCCGTGCAAATCTTAGAGGTGCAAACTTGAATTATGCTTGTTTGGATAACGCCGATTTGAGTGAAGCCGATTTAAGAGGTGCCAAACTATCTCATACAGATTTGAAAAGCGCTAACTTAGACGGAGCAATTTTTGATGATGATTCCCATTCTTAAAACCGAACGTTTAATTTTACGCGGATTTTGTGAATCGGATTTAGACGCTTATGCCGAAATGTGCGCTGATGCAGAAGTTATGCGCTACATCGGTACGGGTAAAGTCTTATCTCGCGCGGAATCTTGGCGCAGTATGGCAGCAATAATAGGTCATTGGTACTTGCGAGGCTATGGTTTGTGGGCAGTTGAAGATCGGCAAAGTGGTGAAGCGATCGGTAGAATCGGCTGTTGGAAACCCGAAGGTTGGATTGGTTTAGAAGTTGGTTGGAGTTTGCGACGGGCTTTTTGGGGACGTGGTTTTGCAACGGAAGCGGGAGTTGCTTCGATGGATTTTGCATTTACAAAATTACAGCAATCTCACCTAATTAGTTTGATTCATCCAGAGAATACAGCATCGAGGAGAGTTGCAGAGAAATTAGGAGAAAAGTTAGAAGGAGAAACACAAATTTCAGGAAACAAAGCTATGATTTATGGGATTAGTAGAGAAGAGTGGGAGAAAATTAGGAGTTAGAAATCAAGAGTTATGAGTTATGAATTAACAAATATTAATTTTAACCTTTGACCTTTAACCTTTAATCTAAAGTGATATTATGACTCAAGCACCAAATCAAATCCGTTGGACAATTGCCGATTTAGAAGTTTTAGCAGCGGATGAATGGAAACGTTACGAAATAATTGAAGGGGAATTATTTGTGAGCCGCGCTCCACATATAGGTCATCAGGATTCTGGTGGTAATATCTATATTGAATTACAAGTTTGGTCTAGAAAATCAGGTTTAGGTAAAGCATTATTTACTCCCGGCATTATATTTTCCGATGCTGACAATGTTATTCCCGATGTAGTCTGGATTAGTAACGAAAGACTAGAGCAATTAGTTGATGAAGAAGGACATTTGACGGGTGCGCCGGAATTAATTGTTGAAGTTCTTTCTGCGGGAAATACAAATGAAAGACGCGATAGAGAAGCCAAATTAAAACTTTATTCAATTAAAGGAATTAAAGAATATTGGATTGTAGATTGGCGGTTGCGACAAATAGAAGTTTATCGTCGTGAAAATGCTCAGTTAGTGTTAGTAGCAACGCTGATGGAAAACGATGAAATTACTTCGCCAATTTTACCCGGCTTTAATTGTAATATTCAGCAGTTTTTTAATTAATATGGCATTTATAAAATAATTCGCGATCGCAAAAAAGCTGGTTTATCGAAAAACCGGATTTATCCATATTACTTTAATTACCAAATCTTATTCAAATTCAACTCAAATCCCGGTAAAACATCTTCACCAGATACAGTTGCAGGAGATTCTAAAATTTCTACTTTCCCTTGCCGATAAATTTCTACTATCTTATTTTTCGGATCGATTAACCAACCCAAACGAACCCCATTCTCAATATATTCTGCCATTTTCTTTTGCAGCTTTTTGAGAGAGTCACTACTCGAACGTAACTCTACAACAAAATCGGGTGCGAGTGGCGAAAACTCTTCTTCTCGCTGCTGTTGCGTTAATCCATTCCATTGTTCATTACTTACCCAAGAAGCATCGGGGGAATACACAGCACCATTTGCTAAGGTAAAGCCTGTAGAAGAATCAAGCCCAATTCCTAACCCAGTTTTTTCAATCCAAATTGCTAATTGAGCTATGATTGCTGAGTTTTGACTACTCGTAAAAGGGTATCTCAAAGGCATTATAATAACTTCCCCAGTAGATGCGCGTTCAAGCTGCAAATTTTCATTTGCTAAACATAATTGTTTAAACCCTTCAGCATCTAGTTTAGGAATATTTAACGCGATTGAATTCATAGCCTTTACAAATTAATGTTTACTGTATAATTCCAATTCAAAACTCCTAACTCCTAACTCCTAACTCCTAACTCTTAACTCCTTCCCACCAACTTATCTCTTAATTGTTTAATCCGATCTCTAAACTTCGCCGCTTCTTCAAATTGGAGATTTTTCGCAGCTTCTTTCATCTGCGTTTCTAATTTATTAACTAATTGCGGAATATTTTCTAACGGTATTTCATTAACGTGTTCGTCTACCACTTGCAAATCTTGTGCATTCAACCGCCGCGATACTTCTAAGAAAGATAAAATCGCATTGCTAGATTTCTTCTTCACGATCGACTGCGGGGTAATATTATGCATTTTATTGTGTGCTGTTTGAATACCGCGACGACGTTCGGTTTCGTCGATCGCTTTAATCATGCTATCGGTCAATTTATCGCCGTATAAAATAGCTTGTCCTTTTACATGACGTGCAGCTCTACCAATAGTTTGAATCAAAGAACGTTCGGCACGCAAGAATCCTTCTTTATCAGCATCTAAAATCGCCACTAAGGAAACTTCCGGTAAATCCAAACCTTCCCGCAGCAAGTTCACGCCAACCAATACATCAAACACACCATCGCGCAAATCTTGGATAATTTCAATTCTTTGAATCGAATTAATTTCAGAATGCAGATATCTAACGCGAATACCGCTATCTTCTAAATACTCCGTTAAATCCTCAGCCATGCGCTTGGTTAACGTCGTAATTAACACCCGCTCGTCAAGGTCTACTCGGTCTTTAATTTCGCCTAATAAATCATCAATTTGACCTTCAGTCGGACGTACAATCACTTCTGGATCGATTACTCCAGTCGGTCTAATAATTTGCTCGGCAATATTATCTTCAGAAATTTCTAATTCCCAAGTGCCAGGAGTTGCAGAAACAAAGATACACCGATCGACTTTTTCCCAAAATTCTTCTGCTTTTAAAGGACGATTATCGGCAGCGCTAGGAAGACGAAAACCATGTTCGATTAAAACCATTTTTCTGGCTCGATCGCCGTTATACATCCCGCGAATTTGAGGAATGGTAACGTGAGATTCATCAATTACCAACAGCCAATCTTTGGGAAAATAATCAATCAAACATTCCGGGTTTTCTCCCGCTTTTCTCCCCGCTAAATGACGCGAATAGTTTTCTACGCCGTTACAATAACCAACTTCGCGCAACATTTCCAAATCGTAGCGACAGCGCTGATCTATACGTTGGGCTTCTAATAATTTACCAGCTTCTTCTAATTCTGCTTTACGTGCTTTTAATTCTGCTTCAATATCCGCACAAGCAACTTCTAATCTTTCTTTGGGTGTAACAAAGTGACGCGCCGGGTAAATATTCACTGCTGCCAAACTTTGTAAAATTTCACCCGTAACCGGATCGATGTAACGAATAGCGTCTATTTCATCACCAAAAAATTCAATGCGAATAATTCTATCTTCGTATGCAGGTCCAACTTCCAAGACATCACCGCGCACCCGAAACCGTCCCCGACCCATTTCTATATCGTTCCGTTTATACTGAATCGATACTAAATCCCTAAGTATTTCCCGCTGGTTAACTTCCATGCCGACTTGAAACGAAATTGCTGCATTTAGGTACTCTGAAGGCATTCCCAAACCATAAATACAGCTGATAGAAGCCACAACTATGACATCTTTACGTTCAAATAAAGACCTGGTTGCGGAATGTCGCAACATATCAATTTCGTCATTAATTTGAGCCGTTTTTTCGATGTAAGTATCGGTAACGGGAATATAAGCTTCTGGCTGATAATAATCGTAGTAACTAACAAAGTATTCCACCGCATTCTCTGGGAAAAACTCCCGCAACTCATTACAAAGCTGTGCGGCAAGGGTTTTATTATGCGCCAAAACAAGAGTCGGTTTACCTATTTTCTCAATTGTTCTTGCAATTGTGAAAGTTTTACCCGTACCAGTTGCACCCAAAAGCGTTTGATAGCGATTTCCCGCTTCAATACTTTCCACAAGCTGCTCAATAGCTTTGGGCTGGTCGCCTGTGGGTTCAAAAGGGGCTTTTACCAGAAAATTTTTCATTACAGCTTGCAAAATTTTAACCTATTTAATGGTAGCGAATAGTGCTGCCTTCTGAGCTTAAAATCGCAATCTAAAAAGTAGAATTTATATACATTTATCTTCATAATACTTAATGATTTTGACTTATGTCTCATTTTTAAAGATACTTATACCTATAGAAGGTTTTTTAAAGTTACACTTAATGAATAAAAGTAAATTTTTTATTTACATTCATTTATCTATTAGAGGTATAAGATTATGACCGTCAGCAGTAATGGTAGAAGAGCCAGTACTCGGCAAACACGAGCCAAAACTGGAGCGGGAACCAGTACAAAACTTGAAAATATCAAAGGGAAAAGCGTGAGTACAGATAATAAAGACACCGCCGCGAATGTTGATTCTGCTCAAGAAGAAATAACCGGAACCCTTGCTGTTCCAGGGCAACGTCCTATTACCAGTAGCGACTTAGATATTGCACGCACAATGACGGTTTCGGGTGAACGTCCCATCAGCAGTAGCGATTTAGAAGTAGTTCATACCGTAAATATCATGGGAATTCGTCCTATTGGGGCGAACAAAATAGAATTTAGCGAGACAATGAACTTATCTGGAATTCGTCCTATTGCTAAAAGTCATTTAGTGGTTTCAGAAATGTATTCTGTTATGGGTAATCGTCCGGTAGCATCAAATGAAGTTGATGATAGTTTCTCTTTGATGGGTTTCTTGGATTAGATTTTGTAATACAGATTTTGTAATACAGATATTGGTGGAGACGTAGCAGTGCTACGTCTCTACATTGTTTTGGGGTGATAAAAAAATTCCCTCCGCGCAATAAAGGGGAGGGGGTATCAGGTGATGGGAATATTTGATTTACTTATTAACTTATGTTAAGAAGCCTTTGGTAAATCTTGTGCGGGGCGCTGGCTGTTGCGAATACCCTCGATCGCTTCTTTGTAATTTTTAGCTTTGAAGACTGCCGAACCTGCAACAATTGCATTTGCACCAGCTTCCAAAACCTGCCAAGTATTATTTACCTTAAGTCCGCCATCAACTTCAATCCAAGGATCGAGTCCGCGATCGTCACACATTTGACGCAGCTTGCGGATTTTGGGTACAACTCCAGGGATAAAGCTTTGACCGCCAAAACCGGGGTTAACGCTCATGATCAGCACTAAATCGCACAAATCCAGACAGTACTCAATCATATCCAAAGAAGTGCCGGGATTTAGTACAACTCCTGCTTTTTTTCCCAGTTCCTTAATTTGTCCTAAAGTGCGATGTAAGTGAGGAGAAGCATTATGCTCGCAATGAACGTAAATGTGGTCTGCACCTGCTTTAGCAAAATCCTCTACATACTTTTCGGGTTCCACAATCATCAAGTGGACATCCAGAGGCTTTTGAGTAACCGGACGAAGCGCCTCCACTATCAGAGGACCAATCGTTATATTAGGTACAAAACGACCATCCATTACATCAACGTGAATCCAATCGGCTCCGGCTTCGTCTACAGCGCGAACTTCTTCACCGAGACGGCTAAAATCCGCTGATAGGATAGATGGAGCGATAACAACGGGTTTCTTAGATTGTTTATTGGGCATGGCTAGTGGGTCTTAAAGCTTCCTCTTCTGTATGCATTGTAACAAAATATTGAGATTTTTCTCATGAAATAATGAAAATAAAATATTGGGACAAGGGGATGGGGGGATGGGCAGATGGGGGGACAAGGGGACAAGAGGAATTTTAACCTTTAACCTTTAACCTTTAACCTTTAACCTTTAACCTGATTTACTCCTAACTTCTAACAACTAACTCCTAACAACTACTTTATGAAAAAACTAACCTGGGTGATTTGGGGATTAAGTGCTTCTTGTTTGAGCTTGCCGGTATTGGCTTTGACTAGTTCTGTTGGTAGTGGAGGTATTGATGCTTTAAGGCTACATAAACCACCATATAATTTATCTGGTAGAAAAATTGCTCTTGGTCAAGTGGAAATTGGTCGTCCGGGTCAATTTGGCGTGGATAAATCTGTTTCCAAAAATCGTTCTATATCTTTGGCGGGTGTTTTCCAGCGCAATAAACCTGCCTTATCTAATAAAGGTGTCGATCCTCATGCCTATAATGTCGCTGGCGTGATGGTTAGTAATGATAAGGGGTTTCGGGGTGTTGCTCCGGGAGCGCGTTTGTATTCTTCTGCCGTCGGCTCTACCAAGGGTATGGGGCAACCGGAGGAATGTTTATCGGCACAACATATTGCTTTACAAAACGGTAATGATGTTCGGGCTATTAATTTTAGCTTTGGCGAACCTTTAAGTCGCGATCCCAGACCAGATCCGGTTTTGGATGGTAAAGCTTTGCTGACATTATGCGTTGATTGGTCAAGTCGCGTTCATAATGTTTTGTATGCGATCGCGGGTAATCAAGGTAAGGGCGGTATTCCCATTCCTACAGATAATTTTAATGGAATGAATATTGCTTTTTCCTCTCGCCGAGGAGAGATTTTTAGAAAACTTGATGTCTCAAATTTGGTGGCTATTAATCAGTCAATGACTGCACGTTTAGCAGGGAAGGAACTTAATTTAGGTCCGCGTCGTACTATTAGCATTGTTGCACCTGGAAATCGCATTGAGTTGCTCAATCCCGATGGACGAACTAAAAAGGTGACGGGAACGAGTTTTGCCGCGCCTCACGTTACGGGTACGATCGCTTTGCTGCAAGAATTTGGCGATCGGATGTTAAGACTTGCTCAAAAATTACCCGCTCAACAAAAAGCTTGGAGTATTGATTCTCGCCGTCATGAAGTTATGAAAGCTGTTTTACTCAATTCAACGGACAAGATTCAAGACGATCGCAATGGCTTGAAGTTGGGAATGACTCGCACTTTAATTGATAAACAAAATAAAGATTGGTTGGATTCTGATGCTTTCAGAGACACAGCAATTCCCTTACATACTCAAATGGGAACCGGACATTTAAATGCTTTTCGTGCTTACCAACAGTTTAGCGCCGGACAATGGACTCCATCACAAGCAGTACCGGCTATTGGTTGGGATTATCGGGCAATTTTCGCCGGAACATCTGCGGATTACGCTTTAACAAAACCTTTACAAAAGGGAAGTTTTGTGGCTATTACTTTAGCTTGGGATAGGTTAGTAGAACTCGGCGATACTAACAAAAATGGTAGATATGATAAAGGGGAAATTTTTCGCGATCGCGGTTTAAATAATCTCGATTTGCATTTAGTAAAAGCAGACGCAAAAGATAAAAATAATCGCAGTAGTTGTGCTTCTGTTAGCCGAGTTGATAGCGTAGAACATATTTTTTGTAAAGTACCCGAAGATGGTAATTATAAAATCAGCGTCAAGTTTAAAAATAGCATCAACGAACCAACTCAACCTTATGCTTTAGCTTGGTGGACTGCTTCTAAATAATTATATATTTTGAATTAAGGGTATTTCCCATACCCTTTTTTTTATGTTCGTTTTTAAACTAAATTTACATTTCAAAAAAATAGATAATTTTAAATTAAAAATCGGTAATTTTTGAGAAAACAAGCTTTTATTTAGGTGAAGATTAAACAAAATTTTAAGTAAGTCGGCACAAACAAACTCAACGGCGGTAACGGTTGGGTAAATTTGCTTCAAAACCTTGCCACTACTGCCCCCAACCCTACTCCCTACTCCCCAGTCATAATTACGATTTTTAATACCGACTTACTTTCAAGGCTTTCTAACTTTTTACAACTGCTTCCAACTTCTTCACAAAAACTTTGCATTCATATGAAGAACGTATAAAAAAACACTTTGTATCAAAAAAAAACCGGATAGAGAATTAATCTCAACGGAGTTTGGTTTGTGGAATCAAATTTGCTCCTCTTTCACTCAATTTTTTTATTCGGAGCCGAAGCAATGTTATTCGCTAAATCTATACCTACTGATGTTCAAAGGTTCATCAGTAAATTAACACAGCTCGACTTAGGATCGATCGCCTATAGATTGATACATTCTAATGAAGAGAAATGGAATATTCAACAGACAAAACAAGCTATTTCCCGCTATTTGATGTTTTTACTGTTAATTTACCTTTATCCTAACAGTCAAATCGTCCCAAATCAAGAAATTGACCGAGTATGGCATTATCACATTCTTGATACGATCAAATACGCCCAAGATTGCGAAATACTATTTGGTAGATTTATTCATCATTTTCCTTATTTTGGCAAGCGGGGTAAAATAGATAGAGATAATTTAAAAACAGCTTTTGAACAAACCGAAGTACTTTTTCAAGAACACTTTGGCACAACTATGGAAATCTCTAAACCAAGCATGGCGGCTGACTGTCAACCTATTGGTAAGATAACACAACTGATTCGACCGGGTATAGATATCGGTGATATTTTTAGTGCGATCGAAATTGAATATCTACTCAATTAGCACAATTGGCTCAATGATAATGGTGGGGTTAAAATGCCAAGCTTTACTCCACCGACATAACTTATGTGGTGAACCACTATGCTGTTTGTGCTGCTAACTGTGGTTTGATTAACGTATATTGACTTTTAGTCCAAATACCAATTCCTACTTTTGTATGCATTCTTTGTGTGCTAACCAAAGTAGAAATGTTTGCGCCAGTTGCTTTGTATAAACGTAAGATAAATTTTTTGCCAATTTCATCAGCACCTATATTACAACCGTATAAGAAAATATTGTTAACTGTCCAATTTTTCAATTGAGAAGCATAGTAGTTGAAGTTATAAACGGATAATCTACTATTTCCTAAATATAAACAACCTGGTGAACCTTGGGAAATGATATGAATATCCGAAAGTTCAACGTATTTTTGCACGACACGAGTAATTTGCTCGATCTCTTTTTTATCAGGTTCTAATACAACAACCTCTGCTTGGGGCATTATACCTTCCGATCCAAGCTTTGCTAATAAATGAAAATCTTTAATCGCGGGATCTATTACAAATAACCTACGAAGCCTATTATTGCTCATTTTTTGGTAGTTATCTTTCAGAAAATTTGTTGGTGCTGCTAATGTCAGGGCAGAAATGATTGCAGCAATATCTTAATCAAAAGTAGATATTCACAACACATTTTTACTCCTGTGAAAACTTGATTTTTTTTTAATAAGTGTGAAAAAAGATGCCACCCTAACGCCAAAAACCTCTATCAGTGTGTTCTAACTGTGTATACCTTGAATAAAGCTAACTGCTTTATAGGTAAAAAGCAGATGACACCTTCATATTTTTAAGCATAATTTCGTTTTTGTCAGCAGGGAAAAGTTAAGTAAAAGGTAGTTATTATAATATAATTTTAAACTTTATTATAATTTATTATAATTTATTAAATTTTGTAAATCAAATTAATAGGCTAAAGGACTTGCAATTCATTCAAAGTTAACTGTTAGTAATACAATAATTGCGCTAATTTTTATTTTATATTATCTTATTTAATTTCACATAATCAAGACTGAATAACTTGCAGTAATGCTTGAGTTTCCGATAGTTCTGTCTTCATACCTAAAGTGTCAAAATCTGTCATAGCTTCATTTATCCAGCGTTTGGCTATATTAAAGTTACCTAATTTTGTTTCCAAACGAGCTAAAGAACGCTTTGTATATGCTCTACTACATTTATCTTGGTTCTCTTCTGCTACTTGTAAAAGTTCTGTCAAATAATTTTGCGCTTGATTTAATTTCCCTTGCTTAATTGCAATATCTGCTAAAAAGTCTTTTGCAAGAAAACTAGCACGCTGCCAACCAATTAATTGAGCTTGTTGAAATATTTGTTTAAATAAAATTTGACTTTCTCGATAATTCTCGGTTTTATAATAAATCTCGCCTTGATAATAAAGAACCTGTAGAGATAAACGAGTCGTAACATAGGAATCTATTTGAGAATTATCTGAATCTAATAAGTCACGAGCTTGATTCAGCCAATATGTTGCTTGTGCGAATTGCTGCTTTTGAATATGCCATACACCAATATGAATCGCTAAATCTACCTGCATATCTAACGTTAGATACTGATGCAATTCCCAAGCTTGGCGAAACAAATCCTTCGCTGTAGCTAAATGCTCTTCTCCCATCAAAGTCAACTTCCAAGCGCGATCGCTAATTATTTCGGCAGCGCTTGCTAACTCGTGACGGGAAAATGCCGATTCACTCAGCCATTCTAACCATAACAGCGGTGCATCCCAATAACTTAAACGATTTTGGCGATAGGCGAGTGAATATGTATAGCATTTCACGTTTTGCCAAAGTTTGCAGACATCGTGGTAACGGTTATTTGAAATACACCATTCGATCGCCTCTGTTAAGTTATCCCATTCTTGTTCTAGCTGTTGATAATCTTGCCATTCTCGCCAATCTTTACCTCCATGCTGTTGAGAAAAGTTAAGATACCAGTTTACCCAATTATTACGAGCATTAACTTCAAATTCAGGATTGCAAGACATTTCCCAAAGCGCGTATTCACGAGTTAAAGGTAGCATTGAATAACGCCCTCCTTGACAATTCATCAAGGAAAGTTGTTGTAATAAGGCGAAACCATCTGCCGTACTTAAATCATTATCTACTCCAGCAACAGTGCGTATCGCTTCAGGTAATGAGTGTTTAGCAAAAAGCGACAAAGCCATTAACAATTGATGGGCTACTTGCCCTTTTAATGGCTGCACGGAACTCTCGAAGTAAAATCGACAAAAATCTCCTTGAATAGGCATTAATCCGCTTATTATACGATCGAGGCTATAACCTGCGGCTAACTGACTAATAGCATAGATGATTGCAGCAGGGATTCTTCCTGTAGTTTGAGATATTTGAACGTATTGTTTTAAATTCAAGTCTACTTGTTTTTCGGCTGCTTTTTGTTGAATTAATAATAAAGCTTCTGTTTTAGTCAAAGATGACAGATTAACTGAAGTGAATGGAGTTTTTTCTCTACTAGTGATTATTGCTTTGACGGTGGGGGGAAGTTCGTATAAAAAACTTAGTATTTGCTGCCGATCTTCTAAAGTATCTAAATTATCAATAATTAATAAAGTCCGCATATTTGCTAAGCATTTATAAATTTGCTCGTAAGTATCAGCAAAATTTGCGGGAGGAGAATTATAAAAGCTTATTGTCCGTATAATACTTGTAAAAATATCGATTAAAGTTCTTTCTCGTCTTAAGCGAGGTAAAATACCTTTAGGCGTAAATAATTGAGATTTTGCAGAAGTAAATACTATTAATTCAAAAGTAGGAATATCGGATAACGTCCTTCCCAGGTAAACATCGTTACTAGCTTTCAAACAACGGTAAGCAATATCCAAAGCTAAAGTTGTTTTTCCAGCACCTCCAATTCCTTCAATACTTAGACAAGGCGTTGCCCATTCCGGAGAAATTAATTCCAGTATTCTTTTTGCTTCTGCTTCACGACCCACTAATCTTGTATAATCTCGTGAGGGAAGATTGTGATATGTAGGTTGTGGTGCGTGTGGATTCAGGTTATTAATCAAGCAATATTCACTTGATAACTGTTTAGCGATTAATTCACCTTTTTCTTGTTGATAAAAGTATTGTTCGAGAATTGCTTTAAAATTATTTTTATTAATTTTATTTGCTAAAGCGATCGACAAACGTTTCCAGAGTTTTGGTCCAACATCATTTTTTAGATATTCATTGGTATAACCACCTTCAGCCGCAATTTGGTTATATTTTTGACCTTTCCAAGAACCTCGTAAAACTAATAATTCTATATTAGACAGATGCTTGCCCGTTTTAGTCAGCACTAAATTCTCAACAAGTCTTAAAACTTCTTGAAACGAAATATTGTTACTTAGACTATGATTTCGATCGCTCATTACGTCAGGTCAAATAAAGTTGGTCTAATTAAAATATTTTAAATATTTGCGTGGTTTCAATTGCCTCTATCTTTAGGATAGTATATGATATGTTTATTATATTTGTAATCTAAATAACCAAAATCTTAATATTTTATTTTCAATTAAATAAATAATAATTGGCAGCAATATTCTGTTGCCGAAACTGTAACCATCCAACTATTCTCTAATACTAAATGTCATAGTTGAAGTAAAGCATGATTGCTATATGGTGGTGAGATGAAACAAAAATTAAACAATGCTCGGCAAAACTTTTTACAAAGACGTTACGCAGTTAGTTTAGGAAGACGTTATGTTCTAGCTGCTGCTGGGGTTATGCTTATGGGTGTAATAGGTTGTTCTCAATTGAGTAATGGTAATAATAGCGCCTTAGCTGAATCACAAGTACCGCAATCGGAGTTACCAGTTTCAGACAAAGCTGCATCAATGGATCCAAAATTTGTATCTGCCAACACTAAATTCGGCTTCAATTTATTTTCAAAATTATTGATTCAAGATAATAACAAAAATATCTTTTTTTCACCTTCGAGTATAGCTCTTGCTTTAGCTATGACTTACAACGGGGCTAGTGGTAACACTCAATCGGCAATGGCTAAAACATTAGAATTGCAGGGAATGAATCTTCAACAAATTAATTCTTCTTACGCTAAATTAAAAGCAAGTTTAGAAAACCCCGATTCTCAAGTAACATTAAATATTGCTAACTCGCTGTGGGCAGACAAAAATGCTAGCTTGAAACCAGATTTTATTCAAAATAACCAAGATTTTTATCAAGCAAAAGTGACCTCTTTAGATTTTGCAGATACAGGCACAGCTAGCATAATTAATAATTGGGTTAAAGAAAATACACAAGGTAAAATAGACAAGATTGTCGAAAAAATAGACCCAAATCGAGTACTTTTTCTACTGAACGCAATTTATTTTAAAGGTAGTTGGACAAAAGAATTTGAGCCAGAAAAAACCGCTCAATTACCTTTTTATCTTGCGTCGGGTGAGGAAAAACAACATCCAATGATGTCGCAATCGGGTGAGTACAAATATTACGAAACCGAACAATTTCAAGCCGTGAGTTTACCTTATGGTGAAAACGGTAGAGTTAGCTTTTATGTATTTTTACCCAAAGAAAACTCTAATTTGAAATCTTTTCACGAAAACTTGAATGCAGCTAACTGGGAAAAATGGATGTCACAGTTTGCGCTTCGAGACGGTTTTATGCGTTTACCACGCTTCAAAATGGATTATGAAGCTACACTTAATAATTCACTTTCAGCTTTAGGAATGGAAGAAGCATTCAGCGATAACGCCAATTTCTCAGAAATGGGAAATAACCTTAAAATTAGCGAAGTTAAACATAAAACTTTTGTCGAAGTAAATGAAGAAGGAACCGAGGCTGCTGCAACAACTTCAGTTGGAATAGAAGTAACGTCAGCAAAAATACCTTCCCAACAACCGTTTCAGATGATTGTGAACCGTCCCTTTTTCTGCGCGATTCGAGATAATCAAACCCAAAGTATTTTATTTATGGGTTCAATAGTAGAACCAGTTTCCTGAAGAATAAAGATAGATTCATACTTTGATTAAGCAGTAGGAGGAGATGTTTTTGGTGCAGCTACATCTACAGGAGGGACACTAAGTTCGGAATTGGTGTCTTCAATTTTTTTATGGTGAGAATCTCCACTTTGTTCGGAAACGATACCATCGCGATCGTTTTGCTCGTTATTAGAAATAGAAGGACGTACAGCGCTTAAAGCTGTTTTAATGACAACAGCGCTAGGTACCGCTACAATTACACCTAAAAGTCCACCCACTCTAGCCCCCGTTAACACCGAAATTAAAATCCAGACGGGATTTAAACCTGTAAAGCTACCTAAAATTCTCGGAGCAATGATATTTTCGAGTATTTGCTGTACGATTACCGCAGCCATTAATGCCCTCATCCCAATCCAGAAATCTTGCAGTGCTACCAAGGATGTCGTAAGGGCAATACCTACAGAGCCGCCAAAGGGAATTAGCGCCATAATTCCGATAGTCAAGCCAAACAGCAAACCAAAAGGTACTTTTAGCCATAAAAACGTCGGAATCAACGCTGATGCCATACAAACCGATAAAATCAGCTGGGTGATAAAGAAATTTTGAAAGCTAAGGCGTACTGTTTCCGAAAAAGGTTCGCGAAATCTGGTAGGAAGCCAACCGATCAAACTTTGCCAAAGATCCCCTCCATGCTGCAACAGATAAAATGTTAGAACCATAGTCAAGACAATATCGAGCAAACTTGTTACCGTGACTACCGCTAAATTCAATACTTGTCCGGCTATAGCTTGCAATTGTCCTTTAACACGGTCATTAATCTGTACTAGTAAAGCATCGAGATTGATTGGTAAACCGAAACTATCGGCTTTCTGATTCAACATCATCAACTGATTGCGTCCCGAATCAATCAACTCCGGTAAACGAGCTACTAACTGTTGGGCTTGAGTAAACGCTAAGGGAACAAGCGTCACACCCAATGCCAATAAGATAGATAGACTCAGTAAAAATACTAAAATTGCAATCGGTTCGCGGTTTAGACCTTGACGCTCCATCCAGCTTACGGGATAGTTGAGCAGAAACGCTAACACCGAAGCTCCGGCTAAAATGACTATCAGCGAGTGGAAGTAATCAAAAATTACTGAAAACGCCCAACCATTAAGCACTAAAAGCGGGGCAAAAACGGCGATCGCGCCGATTCGCGCTATTGGTGATAATCTTTGCCACCAGTTAAGCAGCTTAAGTGTATGCATAAAAAAAAGCCAATTGGCATTGGTCAACGAATAAAATGTTCGATTATAAACTTATTATCTCCGACTATAGACCAATAGCTCATCCCCCTAGTTCAGGATTTTACTCAAACTAATGAAGCATTTTGAATCTAAACAAAATTCAAGCTCCAATTCAAGCAAAATAAAAAAGCAAGATATTTCTCTTATGGGAATGCTTATATATTTAATTCCGGTAATTGGGTTTTTCCCATCCTTATGGACGCTTTATCGCCGTGAAGGAAGCCGGGAACAATTAAGAACTTCTCGTTTGTCAATTACATTAGCACTAACTTGGATCTTAGGATACATATTGTTGGGAACTGGAGCTTCAACTTCAGAATTTTTCGCACTACGCTTGCAAATTCTTAACAGCTTTGTAACAAGTGGCTATTTTGTAGTAAGTGCTTGGTTAATTATTCGCACGTTCAAAGGCAAGTCTCAACGTTTACCGGGATTTAGCCAGTTTGCTGAAAAAGTAGTAAGTAAATATTTATCTTAATCAAGGTAAAAATACTTGTAATCAAGCAGATTTAATCCGATGACAAGAGTATTTTTTTTGACTGCGATTGTCAATAGTTTTACAGTCAAATTTAGTATAAAGCTGCCATACTTCTATTGAACATCTCCGGATTAACTTAAAAAGTAGGAGAAATACTGCTATAAGTGTTGTGGTTGACACGAAAGTTGTGTAGTTACCACTGATAATTAAGAGTTAGCTACTATGGGTTGATTCGTCAGCACAAATGTAAAGCATAAATTTCAATTTTTATCAATAAGTGTGAGGAAGTCAGTGACCATTCAAAGAACTTCGGCGCAAGATAGTCAATCTGCGTCCCCTCTTAATTCAAATGACAAAAAAGGGAATAACCCCAAATCCGGAAGGTGGTTGTGGTTCTGGGTAGGTATGAGTGGTATTGCGATGATATCGGCTACCGCAGGAGCGCTTTTGGCGGTTTCTTTAAGCAGTGCGCCTTTGATGCAAGCCAACCTGAGCGCGGATGAAGCGGCTGAGTTTAAGAGCGGCAGTATTACTGGAGGTGGACTGCGCTTTTCAGAATTAACTCGCCCCGTAAATGTTTTAGTCATGGGAATGAGCGTACTCCCCCCCGATACACAAAATGCTCCATCTCAAGTTAGAGATTTGGGATACCTACCTCAAGTTAATTCTTTTGATGGTCTTGCTGATGTCATGCTTTTGATAAAGTTCGACCCTCAGAATAAAAAGTTGACCATGCTTTCTGTTCCTAGAGATACTCGTACCAGAATCGAAGGGTATGGTATAAAAAAAATTAATGCTTCCAACGTCAATGGCGGTCCGGCTTTAAGCGCTAAAACGGTAAGTAACCTTTTAGGAGGAGTCGCAATTGACCGCTATATGAGGATTAACGTTTTAGGAGTAGGTAAGCTGATCGATGCTTTGGGAGGAGTAACGGTAAACGTTCCCGAAGACTTGAAGTATCAAGATGATTCTCAGCATTTATACATAAATTTAAAAGCGGGTAAACAGCATCTGGATGGCGATAAAGCACTACAGCTTTTACGTTTTCGCAATGATGGTAGAGGAGATATTGGTCGCATTCAACGCCAGCAACTGGTGATGCGAGCGTTAATGGATCAGGCACTCAACCCAGCGACATTAGCACAATTACCTAAAATTCTCAACGTAGTCAAAGAACATATCGATACTAATTTGACAGTTGAAGAATTATTAGCGCTGGTAGGTTTTGGAGTACGAACCAATCGCTCTAATATGCAAATGTTAATGTTACCCGGACGCTTTAGTACTCCCAAAGAGTACAATGCTAGCTACTGGATACCAAATCCAAGGCGTATAAGCTCTATGATGGCTCAGCACTTTGGCATAGAAACTGAGAATGAAATACAACCTATTGAACCAGCATCTTTACGAGTTGCGATTCAAAATCATACCGGCGATGATAACGCTAGTTTCCGACGCTTAATTAGAAACTTGCGAAAAGCCGGTTATACGAACATTTTTGTTGCCAAAAGTTGGAGTCAACCTTTAAAATCAACTCGTGTTGTTGCTCAACAAGGAGACGAAAACAGTGCCGAATCAGTCCGCAGCGTTTTAGGATTTGGGGAAGTGCGGGTAGAAAGTACTGGTAGCCTTGATTCCGATATTAGCATTCAGGTGGGTGAAGATTGGTTAGAAAAACTGTCTGCTCCTGAATCTGATGATGATATTCCATTGTTATAGTTATCGAGTGCGAATTAACCCGCGATAGAACTTTTATCTCTGCGATAATAATTGTTCTAGTTACTACTACATAATAATATTGTGAGTACTAATTGATTATTGTTAATTCTCTAGTAAAACCAAAGCTTCCAGGTCATTACAGTTATTTTTTCACTTAATTAAAATGCCGAATAATTACCTCTCTAAAATATTAGAAAGGTAATTTACGTGTTTTTGTTCCTATGAAATTTGTTTAATTACTTATAAATCAAAATATGTTTGTAGTTACGCTTGGGCGAAGACAGCGCAACTACGAACCGCTATCCGCAGGCATTTAATCCAATTGTGAAGAAAGCTCCAAAATCCAATCTTGTAAAATAGGATTTACCAATTCTGGGGCTTCATCTTGAGGGCAATGTCCTATTCCTTCCAAAGGTATAAATTTAGTTACTTGCGGATATTCAGCCAGCTTTCTACCTAATTCTACAGGTTCCCAAGGGTCGGCGGTTCCCCATAAAATTATAGCCGGACACGGTAGCACGGGTAACAAGTCTTCTGCTAGCGGACCGCTCGAATAAGCTGTAAACGCTAAGAATACAGCCGCCGCACCTGGATCGCTCGCTGGTGCCATTAAAATATCTACTAATTCATCTGTCACAGCTTCACCCAGCGGATAAGCTTGCAGCAAAATCGAACGCACGGTTTTGGGTTTGGCAATTCGATTAAAAAAGAATTCACCAACTGATTCGATAGATAGTATACGTTGTAGTAAAGGCGCTCCCATACGTCGATAATACGGTAACTCCGCTTGCTTGCGTTCGTGCAAAAGTCTTAGAGAACAGTTGAGCAACGCCACACCCAAGGCAATCTCTGGATTATCTACTGCCGCTTGCATTGCTACTATACAGCCAATAGAATTTCCTACTAAAAAAGCAGATTCACCCACCACTTCCCGGCAAAAATCAGCAATCTGCTGTCCCCAAGTTTCAAATGTGTAAGCAATTTCTTCACCCGGTTTGGGTTTAGCTGAACCCCCAAACCCAATTAAGTCGATCGCGTAAACCCGACAATTTTCTGCCAGCACGGGGATATTTTTTCGCCAATGTCCCCAAGAAGCACCAAAGCCATGTATCAAAACAACGGCAGAGCCAGTAGTTCCTTGAGTTTGATAGCAAATAGGAAAACCCTGCCACATCCAGGTTTTTGTTGAGCTAAATACTGGGGTGGTTGTAGTTGTACTCATAGAATTTCAATTTTATATATATTAATAAACGCAAAGAGAGTATTGTCCCAGGAATTCCAAATTTTGTTTCCAAAAACAAGTCTTATTACTATTTTTTGCTTATAGATACAACAAGTTTACTCATTATTCTGATTCTTAGAAAGCTAGTATTTTTACCTTCAAGGAGTTTTTTCGAGCAACGTGTCTAAGCTTATAGCCCGTCCCTATCATCTAAAATCTGTAAAGATTCTATTACTACACAAAATTTAACAATAGCTGAACGATCCATATGTGAAGTAACTTACTTAGAAATCAACTACGGTATTATTACTGAGATTAATTTAAATAAATTCAAGCAAATTCAAGATAATCGATCGGGATAAATTTGAAATAAATATTTTATTACGACAACTTATGAAGCAAAAAATTGATGTAGAAAATAGAGAAACACGGTTCCAAAACTGCTGGGGCATACTGCTTATGTGAATAATCGCGGTTTTAAAATGCTTGGAATAAAAAATTTGCCCGATCGCGATTAATAGAAAAGAAAATCTAAAAAATATCGAAATTATTAAATCCACATCCAAGACAATATTCTCTGTGGATTCAGTAGTTTTACAATTTACGACAATTGACTGCAAACTATAAAATTATTAAATATCGGATATCAGTTAAGCATCTATACAGAGGGTGGCTTGAAATGGGACGCGGTACGCCCACACAAAAAATGTGTTTTGCTGTTTCCAGTTCCTTCCAGCAACCGAGAATATGAGTGTACTAGAAACAATGGATACCCCCATAGGAAAATACGCACCTGATTTTGAACTGCCAGGAATTGATAGCCAAGTACACCATCTAAGACGTTATTTAGATAAATGGAGTGCAGTTGGCGTAATTTCTATGTGCAACCGCTGCCCCTATGTAGGGTTGTATATAGATAAATTAAAAAAATTACAAACAGAATTTGGTAGTGGCTTCACGCTGATTGGAGTCAATGGCAACATTGCCCAAAACGACGCTAACGAAAGCCTTGAAAATATGAAAGCTTTTGCAAGACATCACCAATTAAATTTCCCTTACTTATGGGATTCAACACAAGATGTGACTCGTAGCTTTGGTGCCACCAAAACACCAATGGCATTTTTAATAGATAAAGATGGTATTGTACGCTACAAAGGTCAAATTGATGGCAATGCTCATTCGCCTGCTTCAACAGAAAAAGCTTATCTGAAGAATGCAGTCACCTCTTTATTAAAAGGAGAAAAAATCCGCGTCACCGAGACAGAAGCTAAGGGTAGTAGTTTGGTATGGCGAAATTAGAGACAGATAGTGTAGGAGACTGATATCTTAAATTGGAGGCATACAAATTTTGGATAAAGCTTAACTTCATGGGAACAGGTTACCAACGGGTTTTACTTAAACTGAGCGGTGAAGCCTTAATGGGCAGTATGGGCTACGGGATCGATCCCGAAGTGGTTAATTCTATAGCTTCAGAAGTAAAAGAGGTTGTAGCCACTGGCGTTCAGCTTGCCATAGTAGTAGGAGGCGGAAATATATTTCGCGGCATGAAAGCAGCCTCGGCAGGTATGGATAGAGCTACTGCTGACTACATTGGAATGATTGCTACAGTCATGAACGCCATGACGTTGCAAGAATCCCTCGAACGAATAGGCGTACAGACGCGCCTACAAACCGCGATCGCAATGCAAGAAGTAGCCGAACCCTATATACGTCGTAAAGCCATCCGTCATCTAGAATTAGGACTGGTGGTTATTTTTGGTGCGGGTTCGGGTAATCCCTTTTTTACTACGGATACTACTGCTGCATTAAGAGCAGCTGAAATCGATGCGGAAGTGATTTTTAAAGCTACGAAAGTAGACGGAGTTTACGATTCCGATCCAAATGAAAATCCCGAAGCTAAGCGTTACAAATCGCTAACATACGCACACGTTTTAAATAAGGATTTGCGAGTAATGGATAGTACTGCGATAGCCTTATGTAAAGAAAACGATATCCCAATTCTTGTCTTTGACTTGAATGTGCGGGGTAATATCCACCGCGCAGTCATGGGAGAATCTATTGGCACCGTTGTGGGAGGTTCTTGTGAAATTAGCTGAAGCAGAAAGTACAATGCAAAAGAGTGTTGAGTCTACTCAACGTTCTTTCAATACGATTCGCACTGGTCGCGCTAATGCGAGTCTGTTAGATAAAATAATGGTTGAATATTATGGCGTGCCTACAGGTTTGAAGTCTTTGGCGAACATCAGTACGCCGGATGCTACCACCATGACAATCCAACCCTACGACCAAAGTAGCTTGGGTTCAATCGAAAAAGCCATTTCTTTGTCCGATGTGGGTTTAACTCCTAATAATGACGGTTCTGTTATTAGGTTGAATATTCCGCCTTTAACTGAAGAACGTCGTAAAGAATTTGTCAAGCTCGCTTCTAAGTATGCCGAGGAAGGGCGCGTTGCTATCCGCAATATTCGCCGAGATGCCTTGGATTCGATTCGCAAACAGGAAAAAAGCGCTGAAATTTCTGAAGATGAATCGCGAGATTTGCAAGACGAAGTGCAAAAATTGACAAATAAGTACACCACTAAAATAGACGATTTATTCGCAGAAAAAGAAAAAGAAATCACAACTGTTTAAGTCGTGAATTGGTAGAGCGCAGAGTTGGAAGTTATGGATGTTTTATTAATTAACTTCTAGCTCTGGGCTTTTTATTTTGATTATTTGACGAGCCTCTACATTAATTCTACTCTCAAGCTCCGTAATACTGAGTTATTTTCTGTAAAAAATAGTACCGATCCGTGACAAACAGGTATAGCAGAGTTAAAACAGATTTACTCAAACTTAATAAAATATCGGACATACTTAACGAAAAATTTTTAATCGATCGAAGAAATAATTGTAATTTATTAACGGGTTATACAAATCATTTAACTCAAACTGTAAATTAAATTACATATAAGCAGATTTAAATTATGTTTATTCATATCAGTATAGAAAAGCAAAAATTAAAAGTAAAAATTAAATATAGTTATATTTACTGATGAATCTAGGGAGTTAAGAATAAATATTTAGATAAATACAAGTAAGTGCGATTAAAATGGCGGATGATTTAGGTCATCAAATCGATCGCAATTTATGATTTGACCTTCCACATACACCCTCTATCAAGGAGCAAAAGCTTAACTATATGTACGATTGCATCATCGTCGGCGCAGGTCCTGCTGGTGGAACAGCTGCATATCATTTAGCAAAACAAGGACGTTCGGTACTTGTTTTAGAAAGGGAATCTTTACCAAGGTATAAACCTTGTGGCGGTGGAGTATCACCTGCGATCGCCGAATGGTTTGACTTCGATTTTAGTCCCGCAATTTCCATGAAGGTAGACACCATCAAGTTTACTTGGAAAAAGGGAGATCCAATAGAAACCAAAATACAAACCATCGAACCAGTATGGATGGTACAGCGAGATGTTTTTGACCATTTTCTAGTTCAGCAAGCTCAGAAAAAAGGTGCGGAACTCAAAGATAGTACTGAAGTAAAATCAATTGAGTTTAAAAGCGATCGCTGGTCCGTAAATACAGCAAATGGTACATTTTCCGCACGCTACCTAATTGCAGCTGATGGCGCAGCCGGACCAATGGCAAAATGGCTTGGTTTTAAAGAACCCAAACGTCGTTTAGCTGCTGCTTTGGAAGCACCTGCTGCACCAGGACAAGATAAATCTAAAATTCAGTTTGAATTTGGCACAATTAAAAATGGGTACATCTGGAGCTTCCCCAAAGCAGATGGTTTGTCTATCGGTGCTACAACCTTCCTTGGAGGAGAACCTGGTAATTTCACAAAGATTTTTCAGGATTGCAGTTCAATGTTTGGTGTGGATGTCGCTGCTTGTAAGGAGTACAGTCATCCCGTATGTGTATGGAACGGTCAAAAGACACTTCACACGCAAAATGCAGTATTAGCTGGAGAAGCAGCTTGTGTAGTCGATCCGATGACAGCAGAAGGGATTCGCCCTTCTATTTTTAGCGGTATGAAAGCAGCCGAAGCTATTAATAAAGCCCTTGGTGGCGATGCCAATGCGCTAGAAGAATACACTGAAGTCATTGCTGAAGAATGGGGCGCTGATATGGCTTGGGCGCAAAAGTTAGCAGGTGCATTTTATCGCTTCCCAGGTGTTGGCTATAAAGCAGGTGTAAAACGTCCTACTGGTAGCCAAATTATGGGTCAAATTCTATGCGGACAATTACGTTACGGTGACGTTGTAGGTCGCGCTCTCAAACGTTTGGTTCCTTTTGGATAATTAGCTCGTAGTAAGAACTTTAGTTCTGATTCGGCTCGTAGTAAGAACTTTAGTCCTAATTCGGTTCGTAGTAAGAACTTTAGTTCTCGATTTTGTAGTAAGGATTTTAGTTCTCGATCGAGAGGGCTAAAGCCCTTACTACTAACTAAGCAAGATTAAAACCGATCGCATACAAAGCTACTGCGGTTAATCCCATACAAAATATTCCCGCAACGCCTGCTAACGGTTTGTTATTTTTACCCGTTATCCACTCAGATGTTTTTTCGGTGTAATCAATTAATCCAAGGGTATCAATAGCTGCTATCGACCATACCCAACCTGCGTGCAGTCCCCAAGCTAAACCCAGGCTACCGTTATCGGCAAATCTTGCTAATACTAAAACCATTCCCATTAACCATAATCCTGGTAGTTGGGGAGTTGTTTCGCGTTGTTCCCAAACCAGATGTAACAATGCAAAAATCACACTGGAAATTATTGCTGCTGCCCAAATTGAATAACTTTGTTCGAGTTGAGTGAAAAGAAAGCCTCGAAACACTAGTTCTTCAACGCCACCCACTAATAAGGCGATCGCCATTACAAAAAATAATGTGGATGGTACCGATTTCAAATTCGATATTTTTACCTTACATAAACCGAAATAAAGCTGACAACCGAATACAAAAGCTAGACTTACCACTCCGAAGCTAAAACCCAAAAGGAGTGAATTTAAAATTGAGAAATCGAAGATCCAACCGTAACTTGAAAAAGATTCATGGGTAAGCCAATTAGTTACCAGTAGGATTAAAGGAGCTAATAGATAAAGAGAAACTACTAGGGGAATTTTTTGCTCTGGTTGCTCTTGCTTTGCATAGTGCAGCACTTTTGTCAAAATTAATGCGATCGGTAGCCAACATACTATCCAAGCGATAAAAAAAGCCACTACCACCATTAAAGGAGGCGCATCCTTCCACTGTCCCATTAAGTTGTTAATCAACGGTTCAAATAAAGCTTTCAAAATAAACGAAAATAATATTCTTTATTTACAGAAAAAAATTAACCCAAAATATGCAGTTATAGAAAAGAGAAGCATTAATTACATAAATACTTCTCTGTTTCCACCTTTACAACTCGCAATCAAGTTGCTTTATTTATTTTCACTCGATCGTATAGCTAATTTTTTCCAGAGTAATATAATCGTTTGGGCATATTTTATTTGTTCAAAATTAATTGAAAAATTTGCCAAAACAACTATTTTACTATGAGTGTAGGGATAAGCTCTAAAATATTATCTTCAAACTTATCCCTAACATCAGAAAAATTTACTTTTCTTCTTCTAATTCTTCGTCTTCTAAATCTTCGTCGGTTTGACTTCTATCACTATCGACTTGAATTAGGTGAATATGTTTGTATCCCAACTTAATTTCAAACTCATCGCCCGATTTTAAACCCATTGCTTTGGTATATGTAGCACCAATAACAATTTGACCGTTTTGATGAACGCTAACTCTGTAAGTCGGTTCGCGTCCACGACCATCTTTTGGTGTTTCCGGACTTAAGGGAATTCCCCTAGCCGATAACAAAGCATCGTAAAAATCTGTTAGGTTAACTCTTACCTGACCATTTTTAGTAGTAGTGTAATAACCGCACTGCTTTGCTCTTTCTCGCCTCGGTAAAGTCGATAATTCCTTTACTTTTGCAAGCAGTGTTTTCCCTGTCAATGGCGCTGTTGCTGTTTCACTCATTACACTCAAATTTTCCTTAAACTGTGCTTTCGCGATAAATAATGCGGTTTTATGCCCGATCTAAAGGCGATCTTTTGACATTAGTACATCAAGCTTTTTTAGACTTTAACTGAGCCTGGATTTCTGCTTGTCTAATTCCGAGAGCTAATGTTCGTGGTATTCCACAACATTTTACTCATAAATTTTGTTAGTAAGCGGAATTAGTTCGGGTGATTTTTTACAGAAGATAGCCTATGTTTACTATTCGCAAATGAAAAATTGTTCTCAATGGCGCTTTAAACAAAGCTAATTAACTGTAATTTGCTTTTACAAACTGCACGAGCCTACTAGAAATAAGTAGCAGACTCAATCGGGGCAGCAAACATTTTACTTTCAGTCAAAGTCTTTTTGTCCATAAGAGTTGTAACGTTTTCCGTATTCATTACTCTATGGCTTCAGACAACATTGTATTGACTAAGAGATTACAAGCATACACCCTCTTATACTGCCAGTAGAGACAAAAATTTTTATGCCCCTAGATTACGAAGAAACAAAGCCATAGTTACCGCACTTGTACGGCAATTTATGATGATTTTGTTTCCTCATAATTTTATATTAAATACTAACATGGACTAATAATAGCAAAATTATTGTTTAAGTTTTAATTATTTTTGCTGTTATGCTTTTATCTAATGTTCTGAACTCAACGGGGTAGGTGTTGCCTCTCTTTATTTTATAAAAATTCATCTAACTTTGAGAAGCCGTTTTCAGTTTGATTGTTACATATCCCACTTTCACCGAATATTCATTTGCGGTAACGCGAGTCTTATGTACAATTCTGACAAGCAATTAATTTATCGGATATGTTAATCAATTGGTTCAAGTCTTCTATAATAAGCGAGCATTATTGATTACAGTATAAGAAGAATGAAGATTTTTGTCGTTATAGTCAGAGATTATTAATGTGGTTGTTGAATAATAAAGCAGTTATAACAGATTGGTATATTTTGATAAATTTTCAAAAATGCGATCGAAGATTTGTTGGTAAGACCTTGTTTTAACTGCCCAAGAGCAAAACAGACCGTCATTCGTTAGGCACAGAGTAAACTTATATTAATACTGTGTCCGATCGCTTTTTTTTCTATGCTTAACTGGGCTAAAGGCAGTTGGGCAATAGTTTTTAAGCTTTAAGTTTGTTCTGCAACGGAATTAAAACATTTATCATTTAGACCGTAATCAAAATTATCTTTTATGATTTAGTCACTCAAATCAGCTTAAAATTGGGGCAGTAAGAGAATAGCTCCTACTAATTCGTAAACTACTATATTAAAAATTATTTCCTTGAACGAGCAAGGGTGGAAACTTAAATTTGGGACACAGGGTAAAATGCAAGTTAATTTTAAAGTAATTCGACAAACCCAAAAAATATCTCCTACGGTACAAACTTATCTTTTGGATGTACAAGAGGGTAATACAATCCTTGATTGTCTTAATCGGATTAAATGGGAGCAAGATGGGACTTTAGCATTTCGCAAAAATTGCCGCAATACAATTTGTGGTAGTTGTGCTATGCGAATTAATGGGCGTTCGGCTTTGGCTTGTAAAGAAAATGTTGGCAGCGAAATTGCTCGATTTGGACAACAACTATCCTCACAAAATAGCGCGAATTCTATTCCTGAAATCACGATCGCGCCATTGGGTAATATGCCTGTACTAAAAGATTTGATTGTTGATATGAGCGGTTTCTGGAACAGCTTAGAAACTGTTTCTCCTTATGTCAGCACTGCTGCAAGAAAAGTACCCGAACGAGAGTTTTTACAAACACCAGAAGAAAGAGAGCAATTGGAGGAAACTGGCAATTGTATTATGTGTGGTGCTTGTTACTCCGAGTGCAATGCATTGGAGGTAAATCCAGATTTTGTCGGTCCCCACGCGCTTGCTAAAGCCTATAGAATGGTAGAAGATAAGCGCGACTCGGAAACTGAAAATCGTTTGGAACAATACAACGAGGGTACTAAAGGAGTTTGGGGCTGTACTCGTTGCTATTACTGCAATAGTGTTTGTCCGATGGATGTAGCACCTTTAGACCAAATTAGTAAAATTAAGCAGTCTCTTTTGGAAACGAAACAAGCAGGAGATAGTCGTTCGATTCGCCATCGTAAAGTATTGATTGAGTTGGTAAAAGAAGGTGGTTGGATTGATGAGAGGCAATTTGGTTTACAGGTTGTGGGTAATTACTTTAAAGATATTAAAGGTTTATTAAGTATTGCGCCTCTCGGTTTAAAAATGATGGCTAAAGGTAAATTCCCTTTGAAGTTTGAGCCTTCCGAAGGTACTATGCAGGTGCGTTCTTTAATTGAAGCTGTGGAAAGAGAAAAAGTTAATGAAGGGAGTAGGGAGTAGGGAGTAGGAAGTAGGGAATAAGAAATCGTAGGGTGTGTTGTCGCAAAGCGCAACGCACCGTCTTTATCTTAGTATTTCAAGATTTATAGAAAAGCTTTGAAAAGTGTATAAATACGTCGGTGCCGATGAAATTCGACAGAAGACAGCACATTTACCACCGGCACGTAAAATTTTATCAATTAGTGATATTGATAATTGGATTCGAGAAACCAAACAACAGCCAGACGCTTGGGGATTGATTGCAGCTACTTTTGTAATAGATTGCGAAGGTTATTTGAGAATTGCCGACAGACATTCCGAACATATTGCTTGTGCTGGCGGTAAATCGGTGCGATCGGCAGGAGAAGTCTTTTTTCAAAGAAGTAAAAATGGATTGGAAGTAGCTGAAATTACTAATCAATCAACAGGTTTTTGTCCGAAGCCAGATTCTTGGCAGCACGTTGTCGAAGCACTCGATTTAATCAAGATTCCGCACCCCTCTTTATTTAGCATCGAATTTATTTTTCGACGCTGTTGTACTTGCAGTCAAATAAACATTGTTAAAGATAATCTATTTATTTGTTCTGTTTGCGATCGCGAACTTCCTCAAACATGGAACTTTAGTCGATCGGAAAATCAATACTGTTTTTAGATACTAATAGGACTTACGATATTGTCACAGTTGCTCGTTGGTGCGTGACGCTACAAGTCTTATAACTACGTTCAAATTACTTCAATGCGTCACACACCCTACAGGAAAAATATGCCAGTTACGTAAATCCTAAGTAATAAATTTTTATGGCTTCTCAAGATAATCTAGTCAATATCGCTGATATCCAAGCAGCAGCCAAACGTCTTGATGGAATTGCCGATCGCACTCCGGTTTTAACTTCGACAAAAGTAAATCAAATTACAAATAGTAACGTGTTTTTCAAGTGCGAAAACTTTCAGCGCACGGGTTCTTTTAAATTTCGCGGTGCATATAACGCACTCTCACAACTATCGAAGGAACAAAAATACAAAGGCGTGGTGACTTTTTCATCGGGAAATCACGCTCAAGGAATCGCACTAGCAGGAAAAATACTCGATATTCCCACCACAATTGTGATGCCAGAAAATGCCCCCGCAGTCAAGCAAACGGCGACTCGCGGTTATGGTGCAGAAGTGATTTTGTATAACCCAAAACAAATTTCTAGAGAAGAATTAGCGCAAAAATTAGCCCATGAAAAAGGTTTAACTATTGTTCCTCCTTTCGACCATCCTCACATAATTGCGGGACAAGGAACAACTGCTTTAGAACTAATTCAAGAAGTTGGTGAATTAGATTTACTATTAGTTTGCTGTGGTGGTGGGGGTTTAATTTCTGGTTGCGCGATCGCCATCAAATCACTTTTACCAAATTGTCGCGTTATCGGAGTTGAACCCGCACGGGCAGATGATGCGACTCGCTCGTTTTACTCACGAACTCTGCAATTTGTCAAGAATCCAGATACCATTGCTGATGGTGCGAGAACAGCAAGTTTGGGTAAGATAACTTTTCCCCTGGTGTTGGAATATGTAGATGATATGGTGAGGCAGCGCGGTCTTGGGGGTTTCCCCCATGAGCGACTGCCGAACCCGAAGGGTAACAGTATCGGAGGAAGAAATAATTCGCACCATGTTCTTTATTTGGGAAAGGTTGAAAATAGTTGTCGAACCCACGGGAGTTTTAGCCGCAGCAGCTTTGTTAGAAGGTGTGGTGAAAAATCCGGATGCGAGAATTGGCGTAATTATTAGCGGTGGAAATGTTGATTTAGTAGAAGTTGGGAAGTTGTTTTCTAATTATTTACCTGGCGACTGAAGTCGCTGCTACACAGGCAAAACCCGCAGTAAGGCGGGTTATTTTGTAAACTGTTTTTCTAGGCTTCTTCATTTAAAATTAAAATATAATCTTACTAAAAAATACTTTGTAAAGGAGAAGTTCTTTTGCTTGGATATTTATGCTACCCATAGGTTTTGTGTTTAATAGCTTTGTCCAACATTAGTATTCCCAAAATTATCTTTAAAATATTCCCTATTAAGAATTAGCCTCTTGCTTATTATCCCTTGCTTTACTTAACCAAATCACCGTATCTTCTAAACCAAGTGCAATCTCACTTCCTAATGTTTCGATATAGGTAAGTCCATCGCTAACTGACAAACCTCTAATGGGATACCATGTATTTCTGATGCGGATCAGAAGTTCTAATTGAATAACTTTACCCCGAATACGCTGACGATATTTCCACCAAGTTCGCCATAAAATAGCCGCTTTATCACAATGCATTTGATAACCTTGGGGAATCTGACAGTATTCATATTGATAAAAGCCACGATTATCTATATCTCCCATCAGAAGAAAGTTGTATTCAGCTAATACCTGACTGATTAATTGCCAGTAAGTAGAATCGTATTTAATTAAAAATGGATTTAATGTACGTTCTAGTTTAGTAGTGGCAATTACCCCTTCTTTTTTTGCTGTCAGTTGATTGATTTTATAAACTGTTTCACCCTGTAATGTTGAGTTTGATAATAAAACTTCCTTTTTCTGAATAGAAAGCTTAACAAACTCTCGAATCAAATCAATATCGGATAACATCGGAAACCAGAGATAATACTATATGCTATCTTACCCATTTAAAGAATTTATATATCGTCCGTATAAATTCGTAGTCTGCTGGTTGAAATAATTTTATCTAGTTATTTACCGCAAATTTATCTTTTGCAAAAGCAATCTTCTCTTCAATACCCGAAAGTTTCTTTACACTTGAGTCAATTATTTCCAATCGCGGAATCAGCCCTTCTTGATTGGCAATTTGAATTGAAAGTCCGGGGCGAGCATTGATTTCTAGTAACAACGGACCTTTTTCTTCATCTAAAACTACGTCAATACCGAGATAGCCAAACTCGGTTTTTTCGCATAATTTTGCCGCCATATCCAAGATAGTATCCCAATGAGGAATTTGGCGATCGCGCAATGTTGCATCAGTATCGGGATGTTTTTCGATGTAACGATTATTTTGAATTGCTGTCAGTGTTTTCCCGGTACTTAGGTCGATACCTAAGCCTAAACCGCCTCTATGTAAATTTGCTTTACCATCAGAAGCCTTAGTTGGTAAACGCAACATTCCCATTACGGGAACACCTCGATAAACAATTACCCGCACGTCGGGGACACCTTGATAGGCAATTTCATCAAAAACCGGATCGAACTGCACCGCATATTCAATAATTGTTTTATCGCTTAATCCTCCCAGGGAGAACATTCCACCCAGAATTTTATGAATGTGATATTGCAAATCTGATTCGGAAAGAACCTTACCGCTAGGCTTTTTAAAACCCTCGTCGGTAACTTCAACAATCGCTTCAATTCCGTCTCCACCACTACCTTTAGCGGGTTTAACTATAAAAGAATCATGTCCATCGATAATCTCTGAGAGCTTTCCGACTTCATTTTGAAACGAAATCACACCGTAGGTTTCTGGAATCGGTACGCCAAGTTCTTTTGCAATTCTCTTTGTTTCTAACTTATTGTCAGCCAACTTATAAAGTTTACGCGGATTGCTAGGAAAAAGATAATCTACATTGCGGGCGTTGATTCCGAGAACCCCTTCACGCATTAATGAAAATGGAAACATTCTTATATTTTAGATTTTAGATACTTCGGCAAGTCTTACAGTGAGCTACGTCGAACTGCTCAGCACAAGTTTTAGATTTTGAATTAACTTATTGAGTTAGGAGTTATGAGTTATGAGTTATGAGTTATGAGTTAGGAATTAGGAGTTAGGAGTTAGGAGTTATGAGTTAGGAGTTAAGCTGTTACGGATTTAATTTGTATAAAACTAGCGAGCGAGACGCTCGCACTACAATATTTTCACGTTATATAATTTAGCTGCACATCAGCTTAGGACCACCGGAGTTATGAGTTAGAAGTTGTAAATTAACATTTCTCCGCATCTTTGTAGTGCGAGCGTCTCGCGCGCTATCGAACCCCATCTCCCCATCTCCCTCATCTCCCCATCTCCCCATCTCCCCATCTCCCCATCTCCCCCATCTCCCCATCTCCCCATCTCCCCATCTCCCCATCTCCCCATCTCCCCATCTCCCCATCTCCCCATCTCCCCATCTCCCCATCTCCCCATCTCCCCATCTCCCTCATCTCCCCATCTCCCCATCTCCCCATCTCCCCATCTCCCCATCTCCCCATCTCCCCATCTCCCCATCTCCCTCATCTCCCCATCTCCCCATCTCCCTGTTCTAAGATTGACTCAACTGTCTTTCCATTGATTTAAATCGGAAATATTCTGTCAGCTTGTAGCCGTTATAACGCCCTACTAAAATATTGATTCCTAATACCAACAACAATAGTTCTGGGAAGGTAAATGCTAAATGTTGGACGTAGGGATTAATTACGCATAAGTAACCGATAACTGCCACAAAAACGGTACCTAATCCGGCAATTATTGTTTCTTTTGCTCCTGATTCTTCCCAACTTAAAGCGGCTCGTTCGATTAGCATTGCGAGGATGACAATCGGGAATAAGGAAATCGATAATCCTAAATTTATACCGAACCTTTGTAAGATTATTGCTAATACCCCAATTGTTAAAACTGTTGCGGTCAAAATTGCGGCGAGTCTTGGTACAATTAACAGTTGTAATTTATCTAAATAGGCACGAATTGCCAGCCCAATAATTACAACTAAAATAAATAGCGGTATGCCAACTATAAGTCCAGTTTCTCTAAATGCAAGGGCAATTAATATTGGTGTAAATGTTCCAAAAGTTTGCAATCCTACCATTTGATGTAAAACGGAAATAATTAATGCACCAATCGGAACTAACACTAATACCCTAAATACTCGCTGTGTTGCTAAAGGTAAATTTAATAAAGAATATTCGAGCAATGGATTTGCAGCTTTTTGTTTTTCCCAAAGTGCTTGATTGATTCCTTTGTCGGTATTTGGTCTAACCACTACTTCTAAATTAACATCTCCCGAACCTTTAGCACTCAAAGCACTATCGCTACCGTACCACCAAGTTAGATATCTGTCTTGCCTTCCAAAATTGCGATCGATAGTGTCGTAAGCCAGCCAACCTTTATCGGTTTCTACCTCTAACCATTGAATAAAATCTGTTGAATACACTTCTTGATTGTTGAACAAAATACCGTTAGCAACCCGCGCTGGAATTTTGGCTTGTTTTAACAAAAATGCAGCTAATTCTGAAGTTGAGTTTTTAATCCCTAAAGTTCTAGTAATAGCGCGAACTCGAATTTCATCGGGATTGAGTGCTAATTGATAAACTTGTTTGGCGAAATCTAAAGTATTGTCACCCGATCGCTGTCTTGCTTCTTTTAAAATAGATTCAATTTCCGCAGTTGGAAAATTTTCTTTTAAATTATCTTTGATTTGGGCATTGTCTGTACCAAAGTTGCTAAGCTGCTTTTCAACAATCTTTTCTCCAGAAAGCGAAACTCCGTTACCATTTGAATCGCTTTTCGCTAAATCAGTTTTATCAATAATTGCTCGATAAAATATTACTTCGCTTCCTTTTGCATTTTGATTAGTAAATGTAGCTACGCGATTTGATGATTTTACCGTCTCTACCTGACGAGTATATCCATCATTAATAAATTCTTCACTGATAATCTTGTAACCGGGAGAAGATTGGGGAAGCTGTAATTCTATTTCCCTTGGTAATGCATTTTCTGAATCTAATATTCTTCCTTCAGAATTTACCGATAATTTAGTTTCGACATACCAATTTTTAGAAGCTTGATTTGGTAATAGCGGAATATCTGTAGTAGTCAACTTATTAACAAAAATCGCTAAACTAATAGCTGCTAAAAATAAGGCTAATAATATAGCATGAAAATTACGATTCACTTTGTTTCTCCTCTGCTTGACAATTTGGCTTCGCGGTAAAACTTTCAGCAGAGTTTACAGCTAATTTGCCTTTTTCTAACATATTGCGTCCAACTAAAACTGAATAGTTGAAACCATCGCGATCGCTAAGGTTGGCTTCTTCTTCAATCCACCTACCTGCAACACAAAATTTCATTCTTACTACTGGGCGGCGGAAATAGCCGCCTTCACCATCTTTAATCCGAACCCATCTTTCTACAGGGCGTTCAAAAACTTTATTGATTCCTTCTTTGTTCGTATATCTAAACTTAATTGTGCCGCCGGATTCCGATTTTTCATCTGGCTTTTCTAAAATTTCGGCATTAATTGAAGTTGTTTTAGCTCCCGTATCAAGCTTTAATTTGATATCTTTATCGATGCCGAGAATCTTGCCATTCTCTATCCAGCCAACAGTTTTAATATCTGCTTTATCTAAACTTACTCCTTGAGTTTGCTGTATGCTGCATCCCGCACCAGATAACATAATAAATAAAACAAGACAAAACTTTTTAGCTGCATCGGACATATGCAGACTAAATCTACTTTTCATATTTGAACTTCTATCTGAGAAACATAATTTTTAATTGGTATAAGCCAATATATTCGCTTTATGAGCCAATTTCATTCATTCTTAAGGAAGGTTTTCTACAATTAATAGTGTAAATTTTAGAACATTGAATATCTAACTATATAGGGTTTGAAAAAATGCTACTTGTAATGTATATCTAATTAGTATCATTTAAGCAACCATTAGAAGATTAATATTCCATCATTTTAATTTGCTTATTCGCTTCTATCTGCGCCTTTTTCATCGCTTGTTTTAACGGTTGCTGTCCTAAAATGGCGCTGGTAAATTGATTTTCAAAGTTATTTACGATCGCTGCGGGGTATTTACCAATTTGCCAAGGTGTAGCGTAATCAACCCCCGCTACAAATGCCGATTGCGCCATAGCGTGCGATCGCTCATCTGGGCTACCGATTTTCTACTTGGTAAAGCCAAACCACTTTGAGTCCATTTTTCCATACCTTGTTTGCCTGTTAGGTAAGAAATTAATTCCCAAGCTTCGGCTTTGTGTTTTGCTTTTTTATTCATTACGTAAGCAACCGTAAATACCATTGTGCCTTTCTTATTATTTATCGTTGGCACTTCTGCCGTACCAAATTCTAAGTTGGGAAAAGTCTCTTTTAAATAAGGAATTGCCCAGTTACCTTCAATTACCATTGCCACTTTACCTTGAGCAAACATTTCGCTACCAGAATTTGTCCCTACATCTGTTTTTTGCGCGGAAGTTCGTTCTTTTTGATATTGATTTACTGCTAATTGCAATCCTTTCAAAGCTTCAGGGGAAGCAAAAGCTGCATAACCATCTTGGTTAACAATTTGCCCGTCAAAAGCCTTTATTTTATAAGCCTGTCTGGCTAATTCTAAAATTTCCCCAAAACCATATTTATCTATCTTGCCATCTTTATTACTATCTTCTGTTAATTTTTGCGAGTATGTACGTAATTCTTTCCAAGTTGCTGGCGGATCGGTTAAATCTTTTTTATTAAAGGCTTGTTTATTATAAAATAGAGCCAGAGTTGAGTAATCTTTCGGTAGTCCGTAAATCTGGTTTTCGTATTTAAAGCTATTTAATAAGCTTTCTTCAAAATCACCTAAATCAAATTCAGGTTTTATATAGCTATTTAAAGGTTCGAGAACATTTTGACTCATTAAAAAAGGAGCTTCCAAAGCATCTAAATAAAATACATCTGGTGCGGCTTCCCCAATTAAACGAGTCTTAATTACATCCATATATTGGTCGTTTATCACCTCATATTTGACTTTTATACCTGGATGTTCTACTTCAAAATCTGACAATAACTGTTTTAATAACTTTTGTTCAACCGCACTAGCAGCCCAACCGCTGAATTTTACGGTAACTATATCTGATGGCTTAGAAGCACCTGATAAGAATAGGTTATCTAAACCAACTATTAACAACACGAATGCTACTAAAATTCCTAAAAAGTTGAATAGTTTTCTTTTCATCATCAAAGCTAATTTGATTCTTATGCGATCCTCGCACATTCGACAAGCCGCTTAAGATACCAGCTTTACAATTCTTTGTAAACATACTTGAGATTTATTTAAGATTTATAACTTTGGAGAGAAAACATATCAACTAAAACCATTACTTTGTGAGGATTTTTGTTGATGAACAGCTTTATATTATTTAACAAATCATTAACAACGCTATTTTAATTTGTATTTATATATATCTTTATTAATATATGTAATGTAAAATTAGCAGAAGGCTGTCATTACTGACAAAAACATTCAAATAACAGCTAAAACACAACTCATTTAAAAACAACTATCCTCAAGGGTGGCTAATGCAATCTGTTCAGGTGAAGGCAGAATTTGTTGAAGTTCCGGAAAATACGAGAAGTACTGTTTTACCGTCAGTATTTCAAAACGAAGATAATCTTGAATCCCAACCGAAGAGAATTTCTAAAGATGCCATTCGTAAGAGTTTGAAAGCTTCTACTGCTGATGGGGTGTTTGCGTCAGTATTTGATATTACTACTACTGGAATTCTGCTGAGTAATTTTCTAATTGAATTAGGTGCAACTCCGGTACAGATTGGGATGCTTTCTTCTATTCCCATGATGGTAAATCTGTTACAGCCTTTAGGTGCTTATCTTTCCGAACGAACCGAAAGCCGCCACAGGTATTCTCTTTGGACTCAGGGTGCTGCTAGATTTCTATGGTTAATTTTAGCGATCGCCATTAGTGCAGCGAGTTGGGGTTGGGGAAATTTGAACAATCATCGGCTTGTTGTTTTGACGCTGCTGATTATTTTAGCCAGTCACATATTAAGAGCTTTAGGAAGTGCATCTTGGTTGAGTTGGATGGCAATACTGGTTCCTCGACAGTTGCGGGGAAGGTATTTCGGTGTCAGAAATAGCGTTTCTAGTTTTACCCAACTGCTTTGCGTACCCTTAGCTGGTTTGACTGTAAGTTTTTATCCCGGCGGACACGTACAAGGTTACGGACTGGTTTTGCTGCTAGGGTTGGTTGCTGGTGCAGCAAGTCTTGCCTGTCAGTTTTTCAAAGCAGATATTAATCCTCAGTCTCAAAACTGTGTGGAAGTAAAAAATTTTAGTACAAACAAAGTTTTAGAGATTTCAAATCAAACAAATCAAATAAATCAAATAAATCAAACTTTTAGTCAGTCTCCAAGCGTTTGGAAAGACTCCAACTTTTTAATATTTTTGGCTTACTTTGGATTGTGGATGTTTGCCTTCAACCTGAGTACGCCTTTTTTTAATCTTTATATGCTCGACACCTTAAACTTAGATGTCAGTTGGGTGACTGTTTACGGCAGCTTTCAAGCCGGTGCTGGGATGTTAACGCTGATTTTATGGGGTAAATTAGCAGACAAAGCAGGCAATCGTACCATCTTATTTTTGGTAGGAATTTTGGTTTCAATAGTTCCACTTTTGTGGGTGGGAATCGGCGTAAACTCCCTGAGTATTTGGTTGTGGTTGCCTTTACTGCATATGCTGATTGGAGGTACAAACGCAGCAATCGAATTATGTAGCAACAACATCCAAATAGGTATCGCACCAGTAAGAATGCAGTCAGTTTATTTTGCAACTGCTGCTGCTGTGGCTGGTGGTAGCGGTGCCATTGGAACAACAATCGGCGGTTTTTTAGCGCAAAATAATTTTTTAGGAGGCTTACCGGGTTTATTTATGATGTCTGTAGGCTTCCGATTAATAGCTTTAGTTCCACTTTTGTTCGTACAAGAAGCGCGAAGACAATTTTTAACCAAGATGTTTCAGGGTTTTCGTAAATCAACAGTTATCAGTTAACAATTATCAATCAACACAAATGTAGAGACGTAAAATTTTACGTCTCCATTGTTTTTAAATCACTGATAATTGTTCATTGTTCATTGACTACGCTGTGGCTAAATCTTGTTGTCTCCCACACAAGTAAATTATTAGCTGTCATTGCGGGTGGTTGATGTAAAGTAATTAGCTGTGTCAAAGTTTTCTTTAATTGAGTACGGGGTATGATTTCATCTACAAAACCGTGTTTGAGTAAATCTTCCGCACTTTGAAAATCTTCTGGTAATTTTTCTCGCAGGGTTTGTTCGATCACTCGTCTACCTGCAAAACCAATAGTTGCTTTTGGCTCTGCCAAAATGATATCGCCCAACATGGCAAAACTTGCAGTTACCCCACCAGTTGTAGGATTAGTTAAAACGGGAATATATAAAAGTTTTTGTTGGCGATGAAGTTCTAAGGCTGCCGATACTTTCGCCATCTGCATTAACGAGAGCAATCCTTCCTGCATTCTTGCTCCACCGGAAGTACAGATAATTACAACAGGATAGCGGCGCTGTGTAGCTTGTTCGATCAACCGCGTCAGCTTTTCCCCGACAACAGAACCCATGCTAGCGCCAATGAAGCGAAAGTCCATTACGCCCAAAGCAACGGGTAAACCATTGATTTCTCCCAAACCCGTTCTAACAGCATCTGTTAAACCAGTTTTTTCCTGCATATCCCGCAATCTGTCACTGTAGGATTTGCGATCGCGAAACTGTAAAGGATCTGTGGGAAGCAAATGTTCGTCCATTGCCGTCCACGTATTACCATCAATAAGCTGACGGATACGTTCATCGCTATTTACTCGATTGTGATGTCCGCATTCTATGCAAACCATCAGATTCGCTTTCAAGTCTTTGGCATAAGTCAATACACCACATTTAGTGCATTTGTGCCATAGTCCATCAGCGATTTCACGTTCTTGTCGTTCAATACTAATAGAACCTGTTTTACGTCGATTCGCAAACCAATCAAATAAAGATTTAAAACCGCGTGTTTCGTCGTTGTTTGCCATTTGTATCTTATGCAAGTGGATTGTATGTCAAATTTAGTCAAGAATACGGGAATTTTATCTTTTGTCTTTTTTGTAAATTGTAAATATTTATAACAAATTACAAAAGACATTTATATTTATTCCTTAATTTTTGTAAGCAATGGAGACAATATTAAAGCATTTCGCTTGTCAGCTTAACGAAAATATGTAAACTAATTCAAGTCTTAGATTATATATTTATAAAACTCCTTCATCAGCAATGCAGTCCATAACGGACAATGCAATACTTCACGTAACTTGATAATACGTCCAAAAGACACGTTGCTAATTAACAAAGTTCCTATTTTCCTTCTCCCCTTGTCCCCTTGTCTCCCCCTCTCTCCCTTATCAACTTGCATTTCATTGATTTTGACAGGTTCGTAGTAAGGGCATCGGTTCCCTAAATCCGGAGCAAGTACAGCGCTTACTACGAACCTTTATTACTCCTCATATTTAATGTGGTGCAATACTAGTAGTCCATTTCAAAAGTTTTGAAGGGTAAAAAGGTTCGTAGTAAGAGTTTTAACTCTCCGGATTTGGTGCTAAAGCCCTTACTACAAACCTATCAGAATTAATGAAACGCACTACTAGTTTCAAAAAAGAATCGCAAATAACTCGATAAAATAGCTTCGCCGCAAAAGAGCGCGATCGCCGAGCCTAATGCTAAATATGGACCAAAAGGAAAAGGTTGATTTCTTTTTAAGTTTTTTTGTACCAAAATGACGATACTTTCTACGGCAACTCCTGCAATACAAGCAATAAAGCTGGCTAAAAGTAAAAACTTCCAACCCAGCCAAGCTCCCATCATTGCTGCTAGTTTTGCATCTCCTGCGCCCATTGCATCTTTACGAAAAACGATCGTACCAATACGCGCAATTGCATCAAACAACCATAATCCTAATACAGCTGATGCGATCGCTAACATCGTTTGATTTACCAATCCCAACCAAGATTCTGAGGTGAATCCTAATATCATTTGAAACAAAATACCCAGCACTAAACCCGATTTTGTTAGTTCTCCGGGTAGTGTCATTGTGTCTATATCAATTATGGATAGTGCTAACAACCAACTGCAAAACAACCAATAACCTATCGTCAGCGATGAAAATTTGAATATTAGGAAAACCAGTACAAACGTTAACCCCGTTGCTGCTTCGACAATCGGGTAACGAGGAGATATTTTATTTTTGCAGTAACGACATCGCCCCTTCAACCACAGCCAACCCAACACCGGAACGTTATCGTAAGCTTTTAGCCGGTTCAAGCATTGGGGACACCGGGAAGGAGGATAAAGAATCGACAAACCCGCAGGTAGCCGATAAACTACAACATTAATAAAGCTGCCAATAGATGCACCCAAGGCGAAAACGATTAAACTCGCCGGTACGATAATCCACTCATCCATCAAGTTATTCCAAAATCATTCGTCCAAAGTAATTCTTAATTCGTAATACGTAATTAGTAATTACCCGGATTGTATTGAAACAAGGAAGAGGGGGAAGAGGGGGTAGAGGGGGTAGAGGGGGTAGAATTTCTAACTCCTAGCTCCTAACAACTAACTCCTAACAACTAACAACTAACAACTAACTCCTAATACATATGAGATTCGATTTGATTCAAAGGAACGAAACACTCTTGGGGTAAAAGAACTGGTTGCTGTGTAAAAATTACTTTTCCTCGATGATTGCTACGATTAATTGCTACTCCTGAAGCTTGTCCAACAATTTCTGGATGCACTTCGCAGTATGTGTAGTATATTTGACCCGCAGACCTGATGAGAGAAGAGTCAATCAAAGGAGATTGCGTCACGGGGTTCGTAAAGTTTTCCTGTCCTTGTCGTAATCCGTACACGTATTACTTCTGTTTTGTGACTAGGTTTGCAATTAACTGTATCTGAAATCCAATAGGAAGACTAAATTATTCCGACGGAAATTAAAAAAGTAATTATTTGTCTAATTATTTTTCTAAAGTTTGAATCAGCGCTTTGCCCATAGCTTGACAACCCACTTGATTCATTCCTGCGGACATTATATCTCCAGTGCGGAAATCATTTTGTAAAACTTGAAACACCGATCTTTCTATGTAGTCTGCTGCATCACTTTGGTTTAAACCGTAGCGTAGCATCATCGCTGCACTCAAAATCTGTGCTAAAGGATTGGCTTTATCAAGTCCGGCGATATCGGGGGCTGAACCGTGGACTGGTTCAAATACTCCAGGTGCATTTGCTCCTAGACTAGCAGATGGTAACATACCAATACTGCCGGTAAGCATGGCTGCGGCATCGGAAAGAATATCGCCGAATAAGTTGCCGGTAACGATAGTATCAAACTGCTTGGGAGCGCGTAATAGCTGCATGGCGGCATTATCTACATAAAGATGAGATAGTTCTACATCCGGGTATTCTTCAGCAAGTTTGGTAATTTTGGTGCGCCACAGTTGAGACACTTCTAAAACATTGGCTTTATCTACAGAACAGAGTTTACCTCCACGTTTGCGGGCTGTTTCAAAAGCGACTTTACCAATGCGTTCGATTTCTGCTTCAGTATAAGCCATTGTATTTATTCCCCGCTTTTCCCCGGTTTCCGTCTCAAAAACTCCTTTGGGTTTACCAAAATAAATTCCCCCAGTTAGTTCGCGCACTACCATAATATCAACGCCTTCCACAACTTCTTTTTTCAAAGTTGAAGCGTCAATTAATTGAGGTATAATTTTCGCCGGACGTAAATTCGCAAATAATTCTAAACCAGCCCGCAATCCTAGTAAACCGGCTTCGGGACGCTTGTTTGATGATAATTCATCCCATTTATAACCGCCGATCGCAGCTAGTAAAACTGCATCGCTATCTCTACAGGTTTTTAATGTAGCTTCCGGTAAAGGTTCGTTTGTCGCATCGATCGCAGCACCGCCAATTAAGGCTTCTTGAAATTCAAACTGGATATCAAACTTTTTTCCTACGACTTTAAGGACATCTACCGCTACAGCCATGATTTCGGGTCCAATGCCATCGCCAGGAAGTAGGGTAATGCGGTAGTTCTGGGTCATAGTGGTTCTAAATGATTTTTTTAACTTGGGCAGATTTTATATCATACCGGGCAAGGGTACTTAGAGGTAGAGGGTTATTGTCCCTTTTTATTTTAGTTAAGGGCAATTGGGAATTGGGAATTGAGAATTGAGAATAAATGAAGTACATTCCTATACTCCCTACTCCCTACTCCCTACTCCCTCCTCGCTTATTATGTCCTGTACCTCACTCAAATGAACTCTCGCTTAAGTATATTTACTTGATAAAAAGTTTTATTACAAATACGTATTAATATCCGAAATTACTCAGGTAAACGCTGTAGAGCAAAGCTAAGTTAGTCAAAAACGTCAGCCCCACTAAAAAAATAATGGTAAAAGAATTAGCCATTCGTACCAGTGGACTATACAAACAGTTTGATAAATATATAGCTGTAAATAACGTTGATTTAGAAATCGGTGAAGGAGAAGTTTACGGACTTATAGGACCTAATGGTGCGGGGAAAACATCGCTAATTCGGATGTTAGCAGCAGCAGAAGAACCAACTTCGGGGGAAATTTATTTAAATGGCGATCGCCTGCGTCGGGATAAAACCAACCCAACTTTGAAGCGTCGTTTAGGCTATTTACCGGATGATTATCCTCTCTACAAAGAGTTAACGGTTTGGGATTACCTGGATTATTTTGCCAGGTTATATCTTCTACGAGAACCTAAACGTACCAAAAGGTTACACGAAGTTTTAGAGCTAATCCAATTAGAAAATAAGCGTAATAGTTTAATTTCTACCTTATCAAGGGGGATGAAACAGCGTTTGTGTTTGGCTCGAACCATTATTCACGAACCGATTATACTGCTGCTCGATGAACCAGTTTCCGGACTCGATCCCATCGCTAGGATGCAGTTTCGAGAAATCATCAAAGTATTGCAAGAAGCGGGAATGACAATCTTGATTTCTTCCCATGTTTTGAGCGATTTAGCCGAGCTATGCACCTCCGTGGGAATTATGGAACTTGGCTTTTTAGTCGAAAGTACTTCGCTGCAAGAACTTTATCAAAGTTGTGCTACCCAGCAAATAATTATTTCGACTTTAGGAAAACAAGAAGCGCTCCACAGCGAATTGAAAAATAATCCTTTAGTCAAAGAGTGGGAAGTATTAGGAAATCAAATAGGAAATCAAAATAGCGTCAAAATCAATTTTACCGGAGAACAACAAGACTCAGCCGATTTATTGCGTTCTCTTGTCACTGCTGGAATTCCTTTTTAATATTTGGTGAAAAAAGTCCAGCTATTTTAGCGATCGCGATCGATCTATTAATTGCTGCAAGTGCTTTTCTCGTACTATTTTTGAAAGCAAGTACTGAAAGCTCATATGTTCGCCAAAATATTTTATTGATTTTGAGTTTCTTATTACTTTTTATCAGTTTAAACACGATCTACGCGACCATTGCTCAAATCATGTTGATCTTGAAAAACTCCAAACGCGCTTTATGGGCAATGGGAACAACGAGTGCAGTAATAATTTTACCAGTAATAATTTTAGAGATTCTCTACGTTCAGCCGCGAAATATTTTGTGGCGATTCACAATTGGTTTCTGGTACAGTGTTGACAATTCTACAGTCGCTACAGTTTTTATTGCTTTTCTTTGCCAAATAGCCATTCTAGGTTTATTAAACTGGTATTTAATCAAGCAAGTTAAATCGGCAGGAGAATCGGCAACTAAAGCGTTGTTTTCTCAATCAAAAGTTTGAGGTTTAAGGCTTGGAAATAAAACCGAGATAACTTACCGATTTAGGAGTGAAGATTTAATTTTCACTCCTAATTTTTTATAGAAAAAGGTTCGTAGTAAGAGTTTTAACTCTTTCATCCGATCGTTTGTTATCTTGCATGGAAGGGAACCAATGCCCTTACTACGAACTTACTACGAACAAATATGGTTACTTCAGCGCCTTCCTAACTAATTTCGCAATCTCAGAAGGGCGTTGCGCTACGGGTATGTTTGCTTTTTCAAAGGCTTCTAATTTACTTTTTGCAGTGCCAAAATCTGGATCGCGTCCTATAACTGCTGCTAATGTTCCTGTTTGTCGCCAATGTATTGCTGGTGGTGCGTGTACTCCGGCGATGTAAGCAATGACTGGTTTATCAATCATTTCCGATATATAATTTGCTGCGGCTTCTTCACGCCCCCCGCCCGGTTGCCCTACTAAAACTATGACTTGAGTGTTGTCGTCTTCATCCAAAATTTGCAGCCATTGGATAAAGGAAGATCCCACAACCCCGTCGCTACCAATGCTTACACTAATTGACTGCCCTAAACCGGCTTCTGTTAATTCCCAAGCAATTTCATAAGTTAAGGTAGTGCTGCGACTAACTATTCCCACTTCTCCGGGAGTATAAAATTCGCTGGGGTGAGTGCCTAACAAAATCTTTCCTGGCACAATAATCCCAGGGCTATTTGGTCCGACAATTATGGTTTCTTCTGCTTCGGCGCGGCGAAATAAATTCACCATGTCTAATGGAGGTACTCCAGGAGAGATGATAATAATTTGACTAATACCAGAACCCATTGCTTCTAATGCTGCATCTAAAACTTGGTAAGGATGTACGCAGATAATTGTGGTGTCGATTATCCCATATTTATCTATGACTTCTTCTACCAAATCAAACACCGGCAGATCGTACAGTTTACTTCCACTGCATCCAGGATTAACCCCTGCGACAAGATTTGTACCGTATGCCTTCATTTGAGATATATGAGTTGCTGAGATAAACTCGCTGAAGCCTTGGATGATTACTTTACTCTCTGGCGTTAAATTCATAAAAAAGCATAATAATTGAAGGATAATTTAGCCGTTTGACTCACTCATAAACAATATGCATGGTGTCACCTTATTAGCTGTAATGCGCGAATATGACATTTCAAACAAAGAAGGTTTTAGGTTAAGATAAGGTTATGAGGCGATGATTTTTTTATATTCAACTAAAGCTACACAAGAATATTGAATTAAATCAAAACGTAGATTTTGGTTGCTGTGAATTGATATATTACACCTCTGTGCCTAATTATTTGACTATAAAATTATTAACTATTAGACATTAATTACCTACTGATATAATAGTCGCCATTCAAGTTATAAAGCTTGAAAAAAGCTATGATGGCGCGTTGCTACATTTATAAATAAATATTTACTTATTATTACAAAAACCTTACCCCCAAACAAGCTTAAGTAAGAATGACGGAAGGCATATAGGATCGAGAGATTTGATATATACCGGCGCGTCTTCTAAAAATAGAATACTCTTATTTTAGTAATTTTATTGTTACTTTTTAGCATTGGTTTTTGTGAGCTTAACAGCAGTCGCTACCGCCTCATCTAAACTTTCTACTAGTAATATAGGACTTTCACCTACCTTGGTTAAATCTAATAAGTACTTTTTGGCTGTATCCAGATCGGCACCAGCTAAACGAATAACCAATTTAGGAAGAGAAAAGCCTTTACGATTTTTAGTACCATTTGAAACAAATCCTGGGGAATTAAATTGTTGTGGTTGCTCTTGAATAAAATTTGCAATTGCTTCCACGACTTCCGCGACTTGAGGAATACCACCTAAAAAGTTAATCAGTATTACTTGAATACTTTTATCAGCAGCCAAAATTTGCAAAGCTTTTTCCAAACGGGTATTAAAAGTTGTTGGTGTAGTGTCGGTTAGAAATGCGTGTCGTAAATTTAGACATATTCCAGGTTTGCCACCATTATTTACAACTAAATCTGAAGTTGCCATAACCGAACCTGCGCCGTTTCCTAAAATGCCTATTTTACCGCTTTCAGCCCCATACCAATTGCCAAAGCTGCCATTTTTCTTTTCCGAAAGGTTGCGGCTAATCAATTTTCGAGCCATTAAAGTAATGTCTTGATGACGACGGATAGCTCTTTCGTTGATGCTGACGTTACCATTGAGAGCCATGACTTGTCCCGAAGAATTTACGCCCAAGGGATTAATTTCCACTAAATCCAAGTCTTTCTCTACAAACAATCGGTACATCTTTTCGATAACGTTACTTATTGACTGCATCAAAGCACCTTGCAAACCCATTTTTAAAGCCAGTCTGCGAGCATAATAAGGAGAAAATTGCTCCTCTACCACAACGTGCTGCATTTTCTCCCCAGCTTCTTCCCAATCGATATCCGCTTCATTACAACCCAACAATATGGGACGACATACCGCTGTATCTAAAACGATCGCCAGGTATAACTCTCGTTCGATGTTGTATTTTGCTTCCGCTAATAAAACTTCCGGTAATTCGCCACCAATCGCCTGATTAAATATGTTTTGCGCGGCGGCGATCGCATCGATTGTAGTTTCTACAAATCTGACTCCACCAGAAGCAGCACGTGCCCCTCCGTAAATCTGAGATTTTAAAACTATTGGGAAGTTGATTTTTAAACGCTTAATATCGGTAGGATGGTCAATTGTTTGAGAAGGTAATACAGGAATACCTATTTTCTCAAACCATTCTTTTACTTGATATTCCAATAATTCCATTGACACACACCTTTTGTTGCAACTTGTGAAGGGTGAAGGTAGGTGCTGTTATGCATAAACACTGCACCCGAATAATCAGTCTTTTATTTTAAGCCGTTAAAAACAAGCTGTTAAAAACCAGTTATTTTCCGTTCCTAATTCTATCTAATAGCGTAGTTTGGGTAAATTTAAAAACTGCTCTCACACCTTATTACTTTATAGTAAGTAACGCATCATATCAGTAAAAATGCTTACATTTTCAATTACACGCAATTTAATTGATAAATAGCTACACTTCTTACATACTAAGCTTTTGGGTATTAGATCGTAAAAATAATGTAAGAAATTATCGGCAATCAAATCTATCTATCTTTAGAGCTATTTATTAACTTTTGAAACAATTTATCGCAAAATTGAAAAAATAAATATTCTTATTATTCCCACTTTCACGAAAAAAATTATCATATCTATCAAATTATTTTATGTCGGCAATTTTTCTTCTTAAGACAGATAATTAAGTATTTACCCTATAGCTAAAATCAATAGAGCTAACACACCAGATGACTTCCAAATCTAAGTTTGGTTAATTTTTAAGCTTTTTGTAAAAACTGATTTATTGTGTTAAAAAATGAACGTTCGGATTTGATATCGCGACTAGTTAATAAAAAGTTGGTCTTACCCACTTGTACAAATAATTTCAGAAACTAAACGGAACGGAACGGGGCTTTATGACAGTAGCGACTCAGCAGGATAATTTACAACTGTTAGCAAACAATTTGCAGGAACATCTACGTGCAGACGTTCCATCTGGAGAATTCTTCAGAGTCAAGTGTGCTGTAAAAAATCATCAGCTAATGATTTTAACTCAGCACCCCCAAGGTGTGGCAGTCGATACCGAAAATATTTTTACAGTTTTTGAAGAAGCACTGCAAAATAATTCTGGCGATTACCAACAAGAAAAAGCAGACGTTTTCTTACGAGTAGATGGAGTCAAGCTTCCTTACGCCAAACGTTCCTTTACTCTGGAGCAATACGGTGGTGACGGTGGTGAAAACCCCGATTCCTCAGCTTTGACTTATTTACCAATCGATGAGGAGGATGAGTCATTAAGCTCGCTTGCCGTACCCGATTCACCCCAGCATTCAGAATCAAATTCGGGTTTCAATATCAAACTGATTTTACTTGCGGTAGTTGGGGTAATAATTAGTGCAACTTTAGGCGGTGCTTATGTTGCAACTCGCCCTTGTTTGATAACTAAATGCAATCAACTAAAAACCGCACAAAATTTAAATAGCTCTTATGAAGAACTAACTAAAGAAATCAACTCCAAACAAGATTTAGCTCGTTTGCAGCGTCAAATTGATTCAGCAAACGCAAATCTGGGGCAAATCCCCAATTTATCCCCTTATTCTCAAGAATCACAACGACTTTCGCTTAGTTTGACTGAGAAATCAGCAAAAATTCAACAGGTATTTACAGCTTATCAAGCAGCAACGATCGCAACGGAAAAAAGTCTGGCGGCTCCCACTAATTTAGAAGAGCTACAAGATAGACGCAGGTTATGGCGACAAGCGATCGCACCCTTAGAAGCAATTAATCCCGACGACGAACTTTATCAATTAGCGCAAAAAAAACTTGCCAGCTATCGCAGTAATTTACTAGCAATCAATACTCAGTTAGCGAAAGAAGATAAATGGGCGAAAAAAATCACTTCAGCCAAAGCCGTAGCGATCGTTGCCGAAAAGCGAGAGACAACTGCTAAAACTTTGCAAGACTGGCAGAAAGTTGAATCGACTTGGCAAGTAGCCGTAAATGCATTAACTCCCATTCCTTTCAAAAGTTCGGCACATTCCGATGCACAAAAACTGATATTCGAGTATAAGCCCCGATTATTAGCAGCAAAAAACCGCATTACCAAAGAATTGACGGCAGCCAAGACTTATAAACAAGCCGTCAACGCAGTTAACCTTGCCGAGGGTTACGAACGACAAAACCAATGGTACTCAGCAGTAGCACAGTGGCAAACCGCTTTAAACTCCGCCCAACGGGTTGCTAGTAACAGCCTGTATAATGTTCAAGCTCAACAATTAGTTGTACCTGTATCGGCTTCTCTTCAACAAGCCCAAGAAAAATTACAAGTCGCCATCCGAATACAGAAAACCCGTTCCGATTTAGATAAAACCTGTTCCGGTGAGATTCGCGTTTGTACTTATATCATGGGTAGTCAAGGAATCACCGTGCGGATAACTCCCGATTACGAGCAAAACTTGCAAGATAATTTGGCTGAAGCCAGCGCTCAAAGAGATACAGATATTATTGCAGGTGTCAACAATCACCTACAAACTTTACAGCAAGCCTTAGAAGCAATCAGCGACAACGCCGACGTACCTTTGATTGTTTACGATGCTCAAGGTAGTGTAATCTACGAACGCACGTTAAATTAACAAAAGTTCGTAGTAAGAGCTTTAGCTCTCCGAGGCAAAAGTTCGTAGTAAGAGCTTTAGCTCTCTCAAGCACGCAAAGGTTCGTAGTAAGAGCTTTAGCTCTCAAGCACGCAAAGGTTCGTAGTAAAAGCTTTAGCTCTCTCAAGCACGCTCATTCCCTACTACAAACCTATTTTAACAAGTTCTCTATCTTCAGATGGGGTTGACAGCATGAGGTGTTTGCTAATATAGTGACTATAAAGTCACATGACTTACAAGTCACTATATTTTAAATAATCGAATTTCTAGCTATGCCGAATCAAACCTTTTTCAATCTACCAGAAAATAAACGAAAAGCGCTTACGGAAATTGCGATCGCGGAATTTGCAACTTATGACTATAACAGCGCTTCGATTTCTCGAATTGTTGCGAATGCGAAAATAGCCAAAGGTAGCTTCTATCAATATTTTCAGGATAAGAAAGACCTTTATTTGCATCTTGTTGAGTTAGCGAGTCAAGAAAGGATTACTTTTTTACGCAGTACAGATCCACCAGAATTACAAAAAGGGTTTTTTCGTTATTTGCGCTGGTTGCTCGGAGCAAGCGCTCAGTTTGATTTAGCGCATCCCAAAATTAGCCGGATTATCAACGGGGCTGTATATGGGAATTTACCGTTTCGTGACGAAGCAATCAAGCGTACTCAAGAAATTTCTACAGACTACATAAAACAGTTAATTAGTCAAGGGATAGATAGAGGAGATATTAGTGCCGATATTTCACCAGATTTAGCCGCTTTTGTGGTTAGCACTTTGTTGGGTAATGAGTTAGGAAACTTTATTTTAGGTCAGATGAATATCGAGCCTGAAGAGTTGACTTCGGAAGAACCTTTGAAAATAGATATGCAAGTAGTAGATAAAGTTTTTGATGATTTGGTGAGAGTTATAGAACAAGGGATGAGCAGTAATTTTGATGCACCGAATCAAGATTTAAAGATGAATAATCGTAGGATGTCTTATAGCGATCGAGCGCGCTGAAATAATTAATGCTGTTAGGTTCGGTTAATTATTTGTGCTTCTTTTAAATTACCTATAAGTAGTCGTGCAAAATTAATTTAATATTCTAAAATCTTCAAAACGCTGGGATTGCTTCGTTCCTCGCAATGACAATATACAATTAATTTTGCTTAGGTACTTATCGCTTTATTTTCTCTGTGTATTCCGACAGTTTTTTAAATAGTTAATCTGCTACCGAAACATTATCAGTTAAAAGCTACAAGAACAAAGCTTGCAAGGCAGGCTCAATTTAGCATCCTTATTTTTATCATATAAAACTAAAAAAATAGTAATATTTATTGCTTTTTTTATCAGTATTTTTCGCGTAAATCCTCAACAAAGAGACAAAAAAGTGAGCAATTATTCACCATCATTCGACGACGACTTAGGTAACGTGCATTCCGATGAATCTTCAAGCGAGATGCAGGAGTTAACACCTCAAGAATATCAAGATTCTCCAGAACAATTAGATCGAGAGAAAGTTGAAAAACCCGATAAAAAAGACAATAAAATTAAAGCAACTTTTAAAAAGTATTGGTGGTTAGTAGCTTTATTAGGTGTATTAGGTGGTGGTGTCGCAGTAGTTCGCCCTTGGGAAAGCGCTCCAGAAGAAACCCCCGTAGCTAAAGCTGCACCGCTTTCCGTGCGAACCATAAAAGCGCAACAAGAACCAATCCGCGCTTGGGTTTCCAGTGAAGGTAGAGTTACAGCAGCAAAATATAAACATCTAAGCTTTGATGTCGCAGGAGACGTAACTTTTTTGGCTCGTCGTAACGGCAGAAGATTGCGAGAAGGAGATAGAGTTAAAAAAGGAGAGCTACTCGCACGGGTAGACGATCGCAAACTTGTAGCAGATGTTCGACAAGCCGAAGCTGCGATCGCCGAAGCACGCAAGCAAAAAGCTGCATCCGCTGCAAATGTCGCTCAATCGCGTTCGCAAGTATCACAAGCACGTTCGCAAGTATCCCAAGCGCGATCGCAAGTTTCCCAAACGCGATCGGCAGTATCGCAAGCGCAAGCGCAAGTCCAAAAAGCCCAAACGGCTCGCAATCTAGCGGCTACCAATCTCGAACGCTATCGCTCGCTGGTTAATCAAGGAGCCGTTCCTCGTCAGGAATTCGACACCAGACAAAATGCCTTCCGCGATACCGAGGCTGATGTTTTATCTGCCAAATCTCAAGTAAACTCAGCCCAATCTCAGGTAGAGTCAGCGCGATCGCAAGTACAGACAGCCGAATCACAAGTAGAGTCAGCACAAGCCGGAGTTAGAGCCGCTCAAGAACAACTTGATGCCACACAAAGCGGTATTGTCACAGCCGAAGCCCGGTTAATTCAAGCAAAAGTGGCTTTAGAAGGAGCCAGCATTATTGCTCCCTTCGACGGTATTGTTGCTTATCTCAACTACAGAGAAGGAGATAATTTCTCACCTCAAGCAGTAAGTTCTCAGATTGGCGGCGATTACCAGGGAATTTTAGAAAGAATACCAATGGTAGTAATCGATCCTACCCGTTATGAAGTGACTGTAGATTTAGCAGGCTCCAACGGCGAGAAAGTTGAACCAGATCAAACAGTATATGTTGCCTCAGAGACAAACACAAAATCTTCAGTCAGTGTAAGTACTGACAACGAAACCTTAATCGCCAACGCTCGTGCTGAAGGTGAAGTCTTTGCGGTTAACCCCGCCATCAGCCCCGGAGGACGAGCAATTGAAGCCAAAATTCGTTTAAATCCGGCAACCACCAAAAATATCCGACATGGCGAACGAGTCTTGACATGGATTGCGGTAGAAGAAGAACCAAACGCCGTCGTCGTTCCTATTAATACAGTAGTTTACCGCGACCAAACCCCCAATGTTTTCGTAGTTAACGAGAAAGGGATAGTCGAACAGCGAAAAGTAGAACTAGGAATAAAAGGCATTACCCAACAGCAAATTATCAGCGGAATCAAAGCCGGAGAATCCGTTATTACTCAAGGACAAAATCGTCTTGTAAACGGCGCACCTGTGACAGTTATCAGTGAACAGTGAACAGTGAACAGTGAACAGTTATCAGTTATCAATAAAATTCTTCCCCCTCTTCCCCCTCTCTAAATTGCAATGAGTAGATTAGAATCTTCACCAGAAAACCAAAAAGAAACTCCTAATGTGAGTAAACCCTCATTCTTTGAACGTTTCTTTTTCTTAAACACGATTTTCGCGATACTTTTAACCCTACTATTAGTTATTGGCGGGATATTGGGTTATTTTTCGATGACAAAACAATCCCAACCAGATATTGATATTGCTGTTGGGAGTATTACTACTTCTTGGGGTGGTGCCGATCCACAAACCATTGAACAGCAAATCACCAACGAAATCGAGAAAGAAATTACCTCAGTTGAAAATATCAGCCAAATTCAAAGTGCTTCTTATACGGGTTTCTCGGTAATCAACGTCGAGTTTAACAGTAGTGCTAACAGCGATAAAGCAATTCAAGAATTACGGGAAGCGGTTTCTCAAGCAGAATCACGACTACCCAGAGATGCGGATGAACCTACAGTTACCCAGGCTTCTGTTAGCGATGCTCCGATTCTTACCCTGGCACTGTACGGTAACATTGACCCAACGGTAATTTCTCAAGCTACTCAGCAAATAGAAGATCGTTTGGAAGAGGTAGCCGGGGTAAGTGAAGTAAATATTGCTGGTGCTAGGGAAGAAGTAATCAGCGTGCAAATGAATCCCTTTCGTTTGGCTACATTGGGGATTTCACCAACTACGGTAGCCAATCAAATTCGCGCTGCTAACCGGGATGTTCCCCTCAACGAGATCGAAAGCGATGTCATTGGTACTCAAGTACGATTTTACGGCAGGTTTCGCAAGATTGAAGAGTTGCAGGAATTGCCGATCGCTCGTTTATCTGGACGAGTTGTCCGCTTAAATGAAGTTGCTTCCGTGACTCGCGAACTCGAACAAGAAAGCACCCGTGCCTTTATCAGCGTTAAGGAGCAAGAATTTCAGCCAGTTGTCAGCATTAGCGTTAAAAAAGTGCCGGGACAAGATTCGATTGAAGTGATCGATAAAGTCCGCGCCAAAATTGACGAGATTAAGCTCAATCCTAATGTTTGGCCTTATGGGATGGAATACCGCGTCATTTCCGATGAGTCGGAGATTATTTGGGAGCAGTTGGGCAATTTGTTCGTAAATGCGTTGCAGGCAATGCTGGCGGTATTTGTGATCTTATTTATTGCTCTTTCCTGGCGCGAGGCTTTGATAGCCGGACTTTCGATTCCGCTGACGTTTTTAGGAGCATTAGCGGTTCTGTGGCTAATGGGTCAAACTCTCAACAACATGGTGCTAATCGGCATGGTGTTGGCTTTGGGAATTTTGGTGGATGTGTTCATCTTGATGATGGAGGGAATGCACGAAGCGATTTTTGTCAAGCATATGAGTTTTGAGAAAGCCGCACTCCATACGGTGAAAACTTATGCACCTCCGGCTTTTTCCGGACAGTTGACCACAATTTTAGCCTTGACACCGTTGATGGCAATTAGCGGTACTTTAGGTAAATTTATCGAATTACTGCCGATCGCCGCAATTATTTGTTTGGTGCTGAGTTTTGCGATCGCAATTTTCATAGACATTCCCCTATCTCGTTACTTATTAGCGAATGTCAAAGGTGGAGAAAAAAAATCTCGCGTTGATAAACTTAGCGAACATGCATCCGAACGTTGGGTGCGCTGGAGTCTCAACCATACCGTCAGAAATAAAGCGACAGCTCGTGCTTGGGTGCTGGGAACCGTCGCTTTGTTTGTCTGCGCCCTACTCGCTTTTACCCAAATTCCTGTAGAATTTTTCCCCCAATCCGACCAGCGCAATTTCAGCGTTAACGTGGATTTACCTCCCACCACAACCCTTAACGTTACCCAAGAAGTTGCCGACGATGTGGGAGAGATTTTACGTCAAAAAGATGACGTTGAAAGCGTAATTAAATACGTCGGTCAACGCAGTAGCTTGGTATCATCCGGCGAACTGCAACCAAATACAGGTAGTTATTTACTCGGCTTCTCTGGAGTTTTGGTTCCCCAAGAACAACGAGAGCAAATTTCCTATAAATACTTAGACGGTTTGCGTAATGAATTAAAAACTGTCGTCAGTAAATATCCAGGGGCAACAATGGTATTAAATGCCCAACAATCCGGACAAAGCGGCGACCCGATTCAAATTGAAATTACTGGTACCGATTTAACACAACTGCGCGAAATTTCTCAGCAAGTGCAAAGCGAGCTACAGCAAATTCGCGGCGCTACCGATGTCCGGGATAGCCTGGGGACTTTGCAGTCAGATTTACGCTTAATACCCAAGCGCGAGGAACTGAGTTTTTACGGTTTAACTGAAGAACAACTCACCACCCAGGCACAGTATTATACCAGAGCGATCGACGTTGGTAATTTCGCCGTTGGTGGCAATCGAGAAGACTTGGAAATCCGTTTGAGTACGGCTTGGCCTTCTCGTAATGGTAGAGTTGGCGGACCCACTCGTAGGGATGAATTATTAGCAGTCCGCTTTTTTAGCGATAATTCCAGTGAAGAATTAATCTCTGCAAGTGCCGTTGTTGAAGCCGTGCAGGCACAAGCTCCTCTTTCAATTGCTCGGAGAAATGCACGACGCACCGCAACGGTGTTATCGAAAAATGACAACCGTACTGTAGGGGAGATTCTCGCAGATTTAGAACCGAAATTAGAAGAAATGAAAAAGACCTGGCCAGCTGGCTACAGTTACAGCTTTGGGGGTGAGACAGCAGATCAAGCAGAAACTTTTGGTTCCGCAGGACAAGCGCTTGGTATAGCTGTTTTCTTGGTGTTTGCCGTCTTAGTACTGCAACTCGGTTCCTTCCGACAGCCGTTTATTATCTTACTTGCGATTCCCTTCGCCTTAATTGGTACTTTCGGCGGATTTTACCTAGTAGGAATTCCTTTTTCTTTCTCCGTGTTTATCGGTATTATCGCTTTAGTAGGAATTGTAGTTAACGATGCCATTGTGATGGTTGATACCATGAACAGCTATCAACAAGAAGGGATGAAAGTTAGATTAGCCGCCGCCAAAGGAGCAGGCGATCGCTTGCGTCCAGTATTAACAACAAGTGTCACTACAATCATTGGTTTAATTCCCCTAGCCTTGAGCGATCCAACTTGGATGCCTCTATGTAATGCAATTATCTTCGGTTTACTTGCTGCAACGTTGATTGCATTGGTTGTGGTGCCTTGTTTGTATTTACTGTTAACGCCGAAGACAGAGGTGAGTGAAGCTGAGGCTGCTTGAATGTCTACCAATAGATAGATGTTGTTGGGATGTTAAACATTACAGACACGATTAAGTAAGTCAGCGTTAAAAAATCAAGGTATGTCATTGCGAGTGGAACGGAGTGAAACGAAGCAATCCCAGAGGTTTGATGATTGTTTACATCCTGTTACGTGATTCGGTTTATTTGTATGTACCGACTTACTTACCAGTTATGGGCATTGCAAGCAATAATTGAAATATGTATATTATTCAGGTACATATTCAATATGGCTAACCTATCCCAGCAACGTAGAAGTCGGATATTGCCGCATTCCGAGTTAAAACCCGAAGACATCAGTCGTCGCAAGCATCAACGCTCAGAAATTGGCAACCGTTGCCGAGCAATTTTTGAACGCATTCGTCCCCAATTAATCGAAAATCATTACAATTGGTTGATCGCCATTGATGCGGACAGCGAAAACTACCTTCTTGACCAGAAATTAGAAAGTTTGTTACAGCAAGTTCGCAACCAGTATCCCCGAACAGATGCGGACATTACTATTTTTCGGCTTAACTCCACTGGAGCCTGTGGCAAGATATGATTGCAGGGCAGTTTGGTAACAATGGGGAGTTATTTTTTTCTGTCCAAATGGTTGCAGCGAACGGCGAGCAATTTGAAGTAGAAGCAATACTTGATACAGGATTTACAACGGGATGGCTGGCAATTAACTATCAAGACTTGGAAGCTCTTGAGTGGTTAATTATCATACCCAAAATTGAGATGCAGACTGCTCAAGGGGTAGATTACTTTGACTTATATGAGGGGAAAGTAATTGTTGACGATCGCGAGTTTACGATTCCAATTCATGTTGGTGAGGAAATTCCCGACACTTTGATGGGTTCGCTGTGGTTGGATATCATGCAACTGGTGGTGAATAAACCCAAAGGAATTTTGACATTAGAAGTCATAAAAATAGATTAATTTAAAAATATAGTAAGTACTGTGAAAAGTCAGGTTGGTTACGACTGGAAAAAATTTTCAATCATAACGAAATAATAATATGCTGTAACCCAACAATCAGTTATCCTGGCAAACCAATCAAAATATCCGCTTTAAGAAGGTAAATTACTGTGATTATCAATTTAATTGCATCATATATGCCTCACAATCACCTCGGAATCAATTCCGAGGCTAATAGCCCAAGTCTACTCAAGTAGACTGAAAATCTTACACAGTCCTCTTCAGAGGACTTCTGCTATTAGCTGGGGAATTGCATTCCCTAGCGGTTTTGAAAATGGTGCAAAATATGAACAAATACAAAAATAATCCTAACTCCTCAACAAAAACGCCCCAGAATCTAACCCTGGGGCTATTTTTATAAACCCTGCTAATTCAAGCTAATTTTTAAACAAAGTTCCTTATTTACTCTTATCTCCAAAGATAGAGACAAGCGAAGCCAAGACTACGTAAATAGTTACATCCCAAGCAATACTATCAGATAGCTTGACATATTGGACATTTTGTCTTTATAGTATGACTATAAGGTCACATGACTAATTGGTCACAAAAAAGTAACTTCCGTTCAAGGCAATTTTAATACCAAAAAAACGATCGCCTGCAATTTCAAGCTTAAACACTTAACGCCGCTTTATTACTAATATTCATAGGAGTTTCGCCATTATGGCTACCATCAAACGTTTCTTTACAGCAATCAAAGACTATTTCACCAAAGGGGAAGTAGGAGACATTGCCTTTCTCAAATTTGAAATTTTTGGGTTAGGTGCAAACAGTAAAGTTCTAGCTCAACTGGAAGATTTCGCGGGTTATTATCCTTCAATCAATCTTGAAAAACTTAGTCAGCTACCACAAGGAACTTTAGGTTACGAATATGCCCAGCATATGCATAAATGTGGGATTCAACCTTTAGAAATCAGCCAGGATTTAAGAGAAGAAGCCGACAGTCATCTTTTTGCATTGCGGTATACAGTTACTCACGACATATTTCATGTCTTGCTAGGATTTGACACCAGTTATGCAGGTGAAATGGGGGTGTTTGCATTCACCATTGCTCAAAATTACAGCAAGATGATGAATGCATTCGAGCCTTTAATTACATCTGTGTATCCGCTTATCTTCATCAATCAAGCCAAGCAGATGCGTGGCAATATTCGTAAAGGAAAAGCTCTTGGTAAAAAGGCGAAGTGTCTTCTGACATATAGATTTGAAGATAATTGGGCGCGGGCGATCGCTGATATTCGTTCTGAGTTAGGGCTGGTTTTAGAAGAGGAGCAGTTAGACGAATTTGCCACTCAGTCTTCAGGAACCGTTGCTGCTTGAATTCAATTTTTATTTACACACTATATAAGAGGTAATTACAATGGCTACAATCAAACGTGTTATCAAAGCACTCAAAAACTATTTCATAGAAGGGAACGCAGGAGATATCGGATTAATTGAATCTGAGTTGTACGGAATAGGTTTAAATCCTAAAGTTGAAGCCAAACTACAAGACTTCGTAGGCTACTACCCCAAAATTGATTTAGAACAACTTAGTCAGCTACCCGAAGGAACTTTAGGTTATGAATATGCCCACCATATGCATAAATGTGGAATTCAACCGTTAGAAATCAGCGAAGATTTACGAGAAGAAGCCGATCGCAATCCCTTCGCACTGCGATACATTGTTACCCACGACATATTTCATATTTTGCTAGGATTTGATACGAGCTATCCCGGTGAAATGGGCGTGTTTGCCTTCACTGTCGGACAAAACTATACCAAAATGCTGAATATAGTTTACCCGCTAGTATTGTTGATTTTTTTGATAATTAGACCGACTCAAATTAAGAAAACACTTGCCAACAATCGCAGAGGTAAAGCACTGGGCAAACAAGCTGAATGTTTGCTGGTATATCGGTTTGAAGAGAATTGGGCGCGTCAGATTAGCGATATTCGTGATGAATTAGGGTTGGTTTTAGAAGACGAGCAGTTAGATGCAGAAGTTGGAAGTGGGATAAACCGAAGTGTTCAGTCCCAAAGAACTATCGCAACTTGAATTTCTAAACTTCTATTCCGTCCAAAGATAACTGATTAAAAAACCTTACTAGACGCGAAGAACACAGAGGGAAGAAATAAAGAGAGGTAGGTAATTTTAGAACACGTTGGGAGTAATCAGAGGACTTAAAATGTAGATAAGTCTAGATATTAGAGGCTCCCGTGTTAATTTGCTCAAATGCTTCTCTTGTTAAGAGCAAGCACATATCCCAACAGCTTCCAAAATGTGCCGAGAGTTGTTTCATTAACCCAACGTTAAATTATCTTTTATTTCTTCTTTTGATCTCAGGTCTAAGATTTAACAACATTTTTGCGTAAGCGATCGGCTTCATCAATAGTTTGATTAAAATCATTGTCGGCAATTCTTTCAACGTAATTGATTTTAATTTCTTCTAACAAGTCTACTATCCAAGATTCAATATCTTTGAGGTTATTCTTTTTTTGTAATTCTAGTTCTAAAGCATCACGAAAATTTGTTAGCAAACGATCGGATAGTTGTTCTGCAATCGGATCTTCTACGCCGTTAACTATACTGTTGTAAGCCGTTTGAGAAAAATATGTTGCTAATTGTTCGGTAAGTTGAGCGGGTAATTGATTAAAACCAGGGATCTTTTGAAATCTTCGGTAGACGGGAAAGCGTTCAAAAGTACTTATAATTGCATGATGCAATAAGGTTTCCAAATCTGGTTTAACTTGGGGAAGAACTTCATTGACACTGATGTTTACTAAACGAGTGGCGATCGCTTTTATCTCATTGCGATGATTAACTTGAATATAAGAACGATGTTCGGGATGAAACAGCCAATGAGATACCTCACCTTTTTCGATCGACTTTTGCAAGCGATCGATAACTTGAATCCCTAGAAGTTCGGCAATTTCCTCGATAAAACCAATGATAAAACTATAGTTAAACTGCTTGCGTAAAGGTTTTAAATTTAATAAATTAGCTTGATACAGACGAACTGTTACGGGAACGACTCGCAACCATCGCGCTGTAGGAAGTATGAGAAAAAAGTCGTACCAACGCCGTAATATTGCTTCCCACCAACTTAAATGGGGAATACGACGGCTATTGTAGTAAGTACGAATCAAAATATCTAGAGCAAATACGAGTATAAAAGGTAGTTCGATTAACCAGAAATACTGGACGAACTTACCGAACCTGTTTAAATCTCGATAGTAATTGGTTGCGATCGGCGGTTTAATTTCTCGGTCAAAAAAATTAATTTCTTCTTGCCAACCTGCTTCAGAAAGATAAGTAGGACTCCAAAAGGTAGCAAAAGTATCGCGGGCAGAGTTTTGATTTACGCGATCGCCCAATTCATGTTTAATTTTTTCAAAAGTGCTGCTTTTGCCGATCGCTGCAAACGGATTGTCTTCAATCAGGCGATCGCTGATGATTCTTAGTTCTAATAAATCTTCTTCTAAGGAAGGTATATCTAATTGATTCGCCGAAACCAAATCTTTTAAAGTATCAAATTTTGCTAGATAAATTTCCGTTTCAGGGTGGGGTTCGATGCCTTTAACTGGATCGTAAATTTGTGTCAAAGGAGGAAATTGCAGATAGAAATCCCGCCAGGGTATATAGGTGTAGTCAAATAAAACTAAAGCAAAATTGATTAGCGTGAGAATTGCCACTAATTTTGTAATCCAATTACTTTTTTGAAATTCTTTTTTATCTGCCGATTTTGCTGAGATATTCAAAATACCTTCTCCAACTAATTTTTTTTAATTTATTTAGGACTTACGCAAAGCCCCCCTTAAATAAGGGGGGTTGGGGGGATCGAGCCGCACCGCTCGCGGTGAACAACATCTAGAAGACTATATTTTCCGTTATCGCTGCGTAAGTCCTGTTATTATCTCTACTTGCTTTTAATATTTATCACAATAGTATGTTTTAAATTAAATAAAATTCACTCCAAAGATAGATTTAAAGAATTGAGCCAAATCAGAATAAAGGCTAATAACTTTGAAAAGAATATAGTTATATATATTTTTATCCAACTAAAGGCAGATAAAAAAACATCTTAAACAAAAAATTTGCGACAACTAATAATTTATTGGAAGTAATTTTGAGGAAATACAATGCACTTCAAGAGGATGTTTTAAAAGTATAATTTCATACTTTAATAATCGGAAGTGCGCGTGTCGATTTGGGTTATAAGGTGCGTTCAATGGGAGATGGCGATCGCCACCCTAGCGTTCTGTATTCATTGCTAATTAAAACATGATTTGAACGGACGAGTTTTACGCTTGAAAAGTTTAAATATTTTAGGAAAATTGCGTTCAGTTAGTCTTTTATTAAAAATAGAATCAAAAGTCGTTTTTTAAAATAGTAGCAGGTAGTACAGCCATGCCGCTCTCGCTTCTCGTTATTTAACGTATACATATAAAAGCAAAAATACTATCCCTTTTATGGTCGATCGTTGCTTTAAATTTAAAGCATTCTGATTGATTTTTCTTAAATAAAGCCAACTACGGGTAGAAGTCAGAAAAGAACTTTAGTTAGATGATTGAGAATACGCGAATAAAAAAATCTAATTTCTAAAATTGCAACTGATATGTCTAACAAATTAAAATATATTGCGATGGGATTGGGAGGAGTAGTTGCTTTACTTGCAATCTGGAGCTTCATCGAGCCACATATTTTCGACATAGAAAATGAAACTGCTAAAATTCCTAATCTCCCGAAGACTTGGCAGGGAAAGAAAATTGGTGTAATTGCCGATTTTCAAATTGGAATGTGGGGTGGCAATCCCGACACTGTTCGTAATAACGTTGATAAGTTAATTGAAGCCAAACCTGCTGCTGTCTTAATCGCTGGCGACTTTATCTATCACGCTACCCCCAATCCCGAACCAAAAATTGAGACAGCCGTCAATTTAGTCCGTCCCATCGTTGAAGCTGGTATTCCTACTTATGCAGTGTTAGGAAATCATGACTACGGTATGAGTAGCAAGACGGCATCACCCAATACTGAGTTGGCAAATCGTGTAGAGACAGCCTTAGAGACAGCAGGGATTAAAGTATTAGACAATGAAGCCGTAAAAATGCAGCTATCCGGTAGTAATGAGCCTTTGTACTTAGTCGGCGTGGATTCGCGTTGGGCAAATCGAGATAACGTGCAGCAAGCTTTAAAGGATGTACCAGACAGCAGCCCTAGAATTGCCCTGATGCACAATCCAGATACATTTGAGCAGTTCCCTGCTAACTCAGCGCCACTGGCACTAGCAGGACATACTCATGGGGGACAGGTACGCATACCCAATTCTCCTCAATGGTCGTGGTTAAAATTTACTCAAGAGGATAAAGTTTTTGCTGATGGTTGGGTAAAAGGTTACGGCAAACCGGGCAATAATCTTTATATTAATGTTGGTATTGGTATGAGTATTGTACCGATACGTTTGTTCTGTCCGCCAGAATTAACTTTCTTCACTCTTGAGACTAGTTGATTCGAGTTGTGTTTTTTATGCAAATACTGAGATTAAATAATGATGCTATTTAATATTATTAACTTAGATAGCGGTAACTGATTAAAGAAAAAGCTTATTGCTTTAGGGCGCTGGTTAAATAAGTAATAAAGTCAGTGCCAATATTTATAGTTATTTAATTGTTATAAATCAATTAATTTGTATTCACAACTGACATTTCTTTAATGCGCCATTTTCCACTAATTTTAACCAGCATATATCTAACTCGTATTGTGTCGTTATAAGACCTTTGTTGATTTAATTGACTGTTTTCGTAGAAGTTCGCTTCTTCAGTTACAGTTGCTTCAATAGCAGCTTGATTATCGTTATTGGGAACTGTATCGACGGATTCAATCTTAATGTTATGCTCAAAGGTTCGATAGCGGTTTTTTGCTTTAACTTCTTGAGCAATTATTCGCCAACTATTAAGAGCGGTACCTGTTAAAATATTGTCTAAACTTTGAATATTATGATCTTTCCCCAAAGCACTTCCTTTAATAGATAGCCAATCTCTAACTATTTCTTGCGCGGTTTCTTTAGTTAAGGTACCGTTATCTACTATGGGTTGACTATTTGGTGGTGGTATTTCTATTGGTAGTTCATTTATCTTTATATTCAACTGTTCCCCTTGCATTGATGCTGGAGAAAATATATTTTGTAAGAGTCCTACAGCAGCACCTACTAATAACCATAAAACTAACAAACCCGATAAAGATCCAACAATTAACCCTAGAAGACGGGTTCTTTTTGCCGAACTGCTTGGTGCGTGTCGTTTTCTAGCTACTCTGGGACGAGTTGTAGGTTCAACAGCACGTCCAGAATTAGGAATATCGCTTTGCTTGCGTCTTCTGCGACTGTTTGGTCGATCCGGTTTACCCGTGGCGATCGCCCGCGAAGCTGGCGCTTCGATCGCTTTTGCAGAACCATTTTGAGGGTGGCTGTTACCTCTGAAGCGTTCATTCGTGGGAAGCGGTCCCGCAGATACTGGTGTTTCGTTAATAGGTGTTACGGGAGTCGGTCTGCTAGGGGCATCATTATTTGTTTGTTGATACCCCGGTGGTGTTTGCCTGCGGTTATTAAATTCTCGGTAAACGACATTAGAATTTTGATTATTTTGAGTATTTTGATTACTTTGAGGAGCAGACTGGCGATTTGCTTGATTTACTTGAGTATCTTTTGGTAAAGCTTCCAAATAAGCTTGCACTTGACCATCGGCAAAGTATTCTTTCAAAGAAGCTTGCTGTTCTTTCAAATCCCGAAAATGAGGGAATACTTCATTTTGCAACCAAGTTTCTGCGTACAAACATAGTCCGGGAAGCAAATCGGGAGAATCAATCGAATTTTCTCTGATGAAAGCTAAAGCTTCGTACTCCTGACTTAATTCTAAAGCACGAGTTGCTTCTTGAGTTTGTCCTAAAAGTAAGGCACACAAAGATTGCTCTAAGTGTACGTCTTGGCGTTTACCCAACTGAATCAACATTTGTTTTGCTTGACGGATTAAAGCAGGTTGACGTTGAGTAAATCCCCGTGCTATCAAAGCATATACAGCCAAGTAGGTGGCGACAGCAGAGGGACGCTTGCTTTCTTCCTCAAACAGCTTGTGTTGTTCGGCGACTGTTAAATAGTGGCGCAGTTGCTGAATAAAACGCAGAAAATCATCTACATTTAAACCAGATTGGTCAAAGCCAGTGCCATCAATACCACCGCGTCGATCTAGTGCTTCCTCTAATAACCCCAAACCTTGTTGTCGTTCGGCAGTTTTTTCTATTGGCAATGCCAGCAATTCTAAAATACGATAAGGTCGCAGTCTATTGAGATCCGCTTCTATTTCAGCTTGAACGCTTTGAAATAATCCTTCTTTGCATAGCAGTTCTAAACCAGTTTCTAAGGAGACAGCCGCATTTTCGTAGTGAGCTTGCTGCCATTGTTCGCGACCTAGTTCTAAGCAGGCAAGGGCGACGGTGAGAACCACATCCGGACGTTGAGCGGTTTGTTCTGGGCTGAGTTGTGCTTGGCTTGGTGGCTCGCCTAAATTACCGATCGCTTTCCCATTTTGATTAACTAGGTATGGACGACCCAATTTTAAAACCTGTTCGTATTCTCCCAACTCTTGCAAAAGCATTAAAGCGCCGATCAATTCAGAAGCAGAAATGTCAATACCTAAAGTGGTAGATTTAATTTCTGTCTGAGTACCTAATACCCGTTCTCCAACCGCCACCCTACTATCGCGCCCGGATTCAGGAGTATAGGCGTGTGTCAGATAAACTCGGTCGTATTCCTTGCGTTCTTTGGGATCTGATAAAACCACGTATGCTTCTTCTATAAGTTTTTTTCGAGATGCAATTGCCTGCATTGAATATTCACGTCGCGGCAATCCGACAATGCGATCGCTGTATGCAGTCGCTAACTGCTCGTCACTTGCCGCCATCGGTATTCCTAAAATCCGGTAATAATCTAGCGGAATTTGCACAGCCTACTTCCCCGCTCAGCTTTCATTAATAAACTTTTCTTAATAAATTCTTGGGTTTGTAAAACCGTGCCATAATAATAACCCTTAGCCATCACACTACAAGTGTGTATCGCAACAACTTTACTTATACCTCCCTTAAGATAGAGTCAAGTACTCGTTAAGAAGTGTAAATTAAAGCGCCATTGAACCCCCCCAATAGTTAAATGTGCTGATATTTAACAGCTATTTTTAACGCCCCGATAATTTAGATATTACCAAGATTGCAACTACATTGTTAAATACACGCTATAAATAAACGTTAAATAAACGTTGCAGTACAAGAATACTTGTGTACGAAAAGGACAATAGCTTCATTTGATAAAGATTTTTGCCGATAATTAAGAAATAAAAGTATCAACTTGCTAATTTTTTTCCCCGAATGAGAAAAAGATACTATCACAATTGTGCTTTAAGTACAAATATCTACAGAGATATTCGGGATATTTGCTGGCTTTTTTTTTAATTTGTCAATGAAAATGCAGAATATTGATATCCTGAAACGGTAATCTATAAACGTATAGCAGTTTAATTACTTATAATTTTCTAAACTAACAGCTTAAGGCTGCGTCTATAGAAACAAAGAGCCAATTTCCTAAAATTATCTGTTTAAGTGTTACCACGGAGTTTTTACAAAAAATAATGATTCAAGAACGCACTTTACCCGATTTCAATGCGACTACCGCACAAATAACCAAGGAAGAAGGTCTGCGAGTATACGAAGACATGGTTTTAGGGCGACTGTTTGAAGACAAGTGCGCCGAAATGTACTACAGAGGCAAAATGTTTGGTTTTGTTCACCTCTACAACGGTCAAGAAGCAGTAGCTAGCGGTGTAATTAAAGCAATGCGACCGGGTGAAGACTTTGTTTGCAGCACCTACCGCGACCACGTTCATGCTTTGAGTGCCGGAGTTCCTGCAAAAGAAGTAATGGCGGAGTTATTTGGTAAAGCGACTGGTTGCAGCAAAGGACGCGGTGGTTCAATGCATATGTTTTCCAAAGAACATGGTTTGTTGGGTGGTTATGCATTTGTTGCTGAAGGTATTCCTGTAGCGGCAGGGGCTGCTTTTCAAACTAAGTACCGTCGTGAAGTCATGGGAGATGAAACCGCAGACCAAGTTACAGCAGCCTTTTTCGGTGATGGAGCCTGCAATAACGGTCAATTTTATGAAACATTAAATATGGCAGCATTATGGAAACTGCCAATTATTTTTGTGGTAGAGAATAATAAGTGGGCAATTGGAATGTCTCACGATCGCGCAACTTCCGTACCAGAAATTTACAAGAAAGCTAGCGCGTTCGGTATTGCTGGAGTAGAAGTTGATGGCATGGACGTACTCGCAGTTCGTTCCGCTGCCCAAGAAGCAGTATTACGCGCTCGTGCAGGAGAAGGTCCAACATTAATTGAAGCACTTACCTACCGTTTTCGGGGTCACTCCTTAGCAGATCCAGACGAAATGCGTAGTAAAGAAGAAAAAGAATTTTGGTTTTCTCGCGATCCCATCAAGAAATTAGCAACTTATCTAGTCGAGCTTTCTTTAGCTTCTCAAGAAGAACTCAAAGATATAGAGCGCAAAATTCAAGCAACCGTTGACGAAGCCGTAGAATTCGCCGAAAGCAGTCCCGAACCAGATCCGAGCGAGTTATATCGGTTTATTTTTGCTGAAGACGAGTAACGCCGGTTAAAGGTTAAAGGTCTGCATGTCAAAGGTAGGGTGATAGGGTAATGGGGAAGAGGGGGTGGAGGGGGAAGAGGGGGGAGTAATTATTTTTAACTCTTAACTCCGGTGGTCCTAACTCCGGTGGTCCTAACTCCGGTGGTCCTAACTCCGGTGGTCCTAACAACTAACAACTAACAACTAACAACTAACTCGTTTGAATTATGTTTTCTATAAATGTCGAACAAAGACAGTACGAAACTTACATCTTGAGTGACGAAAAAGCTAAGTCTGAGTTAGAGGTGTTACCAAAACGTGGCGGCATCGCTTCAAAGTGGCGCATTGACGGTAAAGACGTTTTTTATCTGGATGAAGAACGATTCGAGAATCCGGAAATGAGCATTAGAGGTGGAAATCCGATTTTGTTTCCAATTTGCGGAAATTTACCTGAAGATACTTACACTTTAAACGGTAAAGATTTTAAGCTCAAACAACATGGCTTTGCTCGTAATTTACCTTGGTCTGTAAGAGAAGAAGTTACTGTAGATAATGTTTCTCTTAAACTTGCTCTCAACAGCAATGAAGAAACCTATAAAGGTTATCCTTTTGAATTTGAAGTGAATTTCACCTATCAGCTGCATGGCAATACACTAACAATACTCCAAGAATTTACGAATAAATCTTCCGAAGCGATGCCTTTTTCAGTGGGTTTTCATCCCTACTTCTTAACTCACGATAAAAGTCAGCTAGAGTTTGACATTCCTTCTCATGAGTTTCAAAAGAAAGATAGCCAGGAAGTTCACTCATTTAACGGTAACTTTGATTTTAGTCAGGATGAAATTGACGTTGCATTTAACAAGCTAAGTGGAAAATCTGCCAGCGTCATAGATAAAGGTCGTAATTTAAAAATGACCTTGGAATACGACGATCTATTTTCTACCTTGGTGTTTTGGACGGTGAAAGGAAAAGACTTTTATTGCTTAGAACCTTGGAGCGGACCACGTAATGCAATGAACACCAAACAACACTTAACTGTATTAGAACCTGGAGCTACTAAATCAGCAATGATTCGTCTCACAGCAACTTTTTCCTAAAACCCCTTTACAAAACAATAGGGTTCTATGCTATTATTCATAAGTCAGTCGCGCAAAAACGCGATTGGGTGGCTAACTCAATGGTAGAGTACTCGGCTTTTAACCGATTTGTTCTGGGTTCGAATCCCAGGCTACCCATTTAAGAAGAATAACTTTTCTTTATTCCTTGATTTAATCATTGAGGGATGGGGTTCGGGGGAGATGGGGAAATGGGGAGATTGGGAGATGGGGAGACAAGGGGACAAGGAGATGGTAGTTAGGAATTGACCTTTGACCTTTGACCTTTGACCTTTGACCTTTGACCTTTGACCTTTGACCTTTGACCTTTGACCTTTGACCTTTGACCTTTGACCTTTGACCTTTGACCTTTGACCTTTGACCTTTGACCTTTGACCTTTGACCTTTGACCTTTGACCTTTGACCTTTGACCTTTGACCTTTGACCTTTGACCTTTGACCTTTGACCTGATATATAGAAACTTTTTAAACATAGGTACGCATAAATAGTTATAATTTCCTATAAGTTGAAAATAATATTAAGATTAACGTAAAGATTACGCTTGTCTTAAACGGATTAGCTAATAACCAAATTAGGAGGAATATATATGGCGCTCGTACCAATGCGTCTGTTGCTGGATCATGCTGCTGAGAACGGTTACGGCATCCCGGCTTATAATGTCAATAACATGGAGCAAATCCTAGCAATCATGGAAGCTGCTGTTGAAGCTGATAGCCCCGTGATTTTACAGGCTTCTCGCGGTGCGCGTAAGTATGCCGGAGAAAACTTTTTGCGTCACCTGATTTTGGCAGCAGTGGAAACCCATCCAAATATTCCCATTGCTATGCACCAGGATCACGGTAACAGCCCTGCAACTTGCTACTCTGCAATTCGCAACGGTTTTACCAGCGTGATGATGGATGGTTCCCTCGAAGCTGATGCGAAAACTCCAGCTAGCTTTGAGTACAACGTCAATGTTACTGCTGAAGTTGTGAAAGTAGCTCACTCAGTTGGTGCTTCTGTGGAAGGAGAACTTGGTTGTTTGGGTTCTTTGGAAACTGGAATGGGTGAAGCTGAAGATGGACACGGTGCTGAAGGAAAACTCAGCAAAGAACAACTTTTAACAGATCCCGACGAGGCTGTTGAATTTGTAGAAAGAACTCAAGTTGATGCCCTAGCAGTTGCGATCGGAACCAGCCACGGTGCTTACAAGTTTACTCGTAAGCCTACTGGTGAAGTTTTGGCAATCAGCCGAATTGAGGAAATCCACAAACGTTTACCTAACACCCACCTTGTAATGCACGGTTCTTCTTCCGTTCCTCAAGAGTGGTTGGATATGATCAATAAGTACGGTGGTAAGATTCCTGAAACCTACGGTGTACCTGTTGAAGAAATTCAGAAAGGTATCAAGAGTGGTGTACGTAAGGTGAATATTGACACCGACAACCGTTTGGCAATCACAGCTGCTTTCCGCGAAGCTGCTGCGAAAGATCCATCTAACTTTGACCCCCGTCACTTCCTCAAGCCTTCCATCAAGTACATGAAGCAGGTTTGTTTGGATCGCTATGAAGCCTTTGGTACTGCTGGTCATGCTAGCAAGATCAAGCAAATTCCTTTAGATGAGTTTGCTGCTAAGTATGCTAGTGGCGAACTTTCTGCTAAAACCAAGTCCACTGCGAAAGTATAGTTTTAATAAAAATCAATAAGTGAATAGGGACACCATATAAGCGTGTCCCTACGTTACTGAGGATTCTGTAAAAAATGACCGAACCGGGTAAGTATTGTTCCCCGGTTTTTTGTTGTATTAGTGGTTAGTTGATAGTTGTAGCCCAATTCATAATTAATAGTAGGGTGTGTTATCGCGTTAGCGTAACGCACCATCATGACTGCAAAGTTGAGTTGTTAGATAAATCAAATCGTTAACTCGAAGAAGGGTTGCAAACCCAAATCGGTGGAGCGAAAGTCCTCTTTTGGAGGACTAAAAAGATTTTTGGTTTATCATTAGCTTGCAGCTGCAATGTCATTATCAGTATTATCTTCACTTAGCCCAAATTTTTCATATAATGCATTTATATCTTGAGGTTCGATAACTTTTGCTTTTGCACGTTGTAGAGCAGTTAATAAGCGAGCATAATTTGTTGGCGAACGAAGTAGATACAAAGTTTCTAATAAGCTTTCAAGCTCCGATTGAGAAATTAATACCACATTCTTACCATCGGGTCTGTTAATAAAAATTACTTTATCTGCTTCAGCAATTTGATGGCAAAGGCTATCTAAATTTTTGGTTGCTTCTTCTAATGTGACTTCATCTTCCAAAAATTCTGGTTGAAATACAGCCTCACGTTTAATTTCTTTATCAGCACCCATGCAGTCATACCTTTTCGAGCATATTCTAAATTTAATGCTCGTGGCGCTCGGAAGTAAACAAAATGCTTTCAAATAGCTAATTAAATACAATTAGCTATAGAAAAATCACAATAAAAAAGACAGACTATTAAGCCTGCCTGAGAATAATTACAATAATTACCAAAACTAAAAAACTTACTTACAAGCAGATTTGCTGTCAATCAGCGCGATCGCATCAGGTACCGGGCGGGGTGTATAACCCACCAAAGATTTTCCTTTGTAAACTAAAGACTTACTCGCACTCGAATCGAGCATTACAGCATCTTGTATTCCAACTTCACTCAAGACTTGAGCAAGATTTGCGGAATCAAGTTTTTTGTTTGAAATACCGATAACGGGAACTGCCGCTTTATTGATTCCCCAAAAAGCTCGGAAGCGCACCCCATCGGCACCTTGAAGAAAATCAAAGTAATTCGCGGGTTTTGGTTTGCCATTTTCAACCAGCCAAGCCGCACCCACAAATGCATCGGTAACTCCCGGCATTTCTGCTTTTATATTTGGATTTTAGGAAAACTTGCAGACACACCACGGCTGAATCAAATCCGCGTCAGTCTATTTCTGCTTTAAACGTTTATTCGATTCTTTCACACCTTCTTCCAACTCCATAGTAATTTTTGCGGCTTCAAAAAATAAATTTGCTACAGGTATGAGGTTAATCCCTTCTGGATTTTTGTTAATTGCAACTAAAAAAACTGCTAGCAAAGCAATAATATATCCCGTCCATGTAGATAAGCGAACAAAAATGTAACTGATTTTTTCAGAAGACTTACTTGTGTTGCGTTTCATAGTTATGATGGAATTGAATTAATTAAAAACAGAGCCTGGAGTAATACCAGGCTTTTTATTGACCAATTTATGAGAAAAAATTCAAAAAAATCTAGTTCTACTATCTCTAAACAATAGTAAAGTAGGATGCACGACCGACGACGTGAGAAGATACTTTCGATCGCGTTGCTGATTAAAAGAAGATGGAATTCTACCTTGTATTTCGATTGATTAAGAGGATGTTTTAAAAGTGCAGTCCGATATAGTTAAAACCGTAAGGATTCAGCTTTAGAGCGAGAAATCAAGGTTTTACCATATACACATATGCGGGAGCCGTGTTGATTATGAAGTCACATAATAAAAGCCTTTTAAAACGTCCTCTAAAATATTTGATTCTGCAATTGCTTTCAACAAACTATCGCAAAGATTCAATAATCATTGTTATAGCGATGAAACACAGCAAAATTATCCCTATACGCCCAATTCCGGCAAAAATTAACGGAAATAGTTGAGTTGCCATACCCAAAATACCTACCCCCGCAGCTAGAACAAAAGCTATAGAAAAACCAATTAGTACTAAAAAAAAGTACTTGATAAATCTGAAAGTCCATTTAAACAATCGACTGTATTTGTTACGGATCATGATTAATACTCCTAAAGTTCGTTGGGTTATAGATATCCCAGTGGTTTTTAATCAAAAAGCCGGTAGTGATTTCTCACTTACCGGCTCGTAAACTTCTTGTTCATCGAAAGCCCCGTATGTTATTTTTTGCAGATATTAAATATGATTCATGGATATGAACCGATCGCAAAAATTCTCGTCTAGTTTGGGATGGAATAATTACCACCTATTAGCGAAGCTCGGATAACCACCAGTTTTTCCAAGTTTTGATTATTTGCTGGTATGCTTCATCCATAGTCTCTGATTCCTTTTTACTCAAAAAGTACCGTTGACTGAGGTGACTGTTTATATGCACTAAAAATTCGTGATTCTTCTTTTCAATGGTGACATTAAACTTACCATACCCAGTCTCAGACAGTATTTGAATCAATAGGAAGTCCATGTGAGAAAAAACTGGAGGTAATATAAACGTCGATTGTTTAAGCTTCTGATTAAATTGAGATTTTAACTCCAAAGGTGTGTTATCAAAACACAAATGTGTCTTTACTGCATCGGGGGTTTGCAAAAATTCCTGGAATCGAGGGATAGTCATCTGCTTTTCTCCGTTATATTAAACATCAGTTCCATACATGGTACTGACAAGTAAACAAACTCATTATTGCTTGGTAACGCATTTCTCACGTCACTCTCACACGCATCTAACTGAATTATAACGTATAAGTTTGAAGACTTTGATTTTTAAGTATTCTTTTTTAGTTCTTGGAACGCAAAGTATTTATCGATATATTTCTGATTTTCTCGCAAATTCAGAGACTTTTTTGTTAACTAAAGTTATTTTTTATACTTTAAGTTTTATTAAATTTTGATGACAGGAAAATTGGGATACTGTAAATGCAATAAAATAGTAAGTTGGTGAAAGTATAAGCTAAATGTATCAATACTATTTGATACGTATATACTGGCGGTGTTTGTTATGTGTTGAAACGGTAACTCATTTCTAGTCAGAGTGAAATTGATTGATTTTTGCATTACCTAATTTTAATAAGTATATTTGCTTACTAATAATTTGTGAGAAAAAAGGTGAGAAAAAAGTTATGATTTAAATTCTGAATTTGATTGGAGAATACATTGTCAGGAATGCCTGATAAGATTATCAAGGCTATTGTGTAGCGATTGATAAGTCAATACAATGTCTTATTCAAGAGGTTTGGTTTAGGAAAAAAAATAAGTAATATCACATATCTATATGTGACATGGAGCGAATGTGACATGGATAGTACTTTAAATGAATCTCAACTACCAGATATTTTTATTGAAAAGGTAGCAACTCAACAAGGTGTAACTAAAGCAGAGCTTATTGCTTTGCAGTTAGCATTACAGGGATTTTCTGGGGCAGACATTGCTAAGAAATTAGAAATAACTCCAGCAGCAGTGCGAAAAAGGTTAGGGGAAAGTTACAAAAAATTTAAAATTGAAGGCAGTAGCAATAAAAAAATTTACGATCTTAAACAATCTTTATCTCAAAAGTATCAAGAAGGCGAAGCTAAGAAACCAAAAATCATTGAGGATTGGGGGGAAGCAGTAGATGTTGAAGGTTTTCGAGGTAGAGAAGAGGAAATATCGGAATTAACCCGGTGGATTGTGGAGCAGCGCTGTCGTTTGGTTGCGGTGTTGGGATTGGGGGGTATTGGTAAAACCATCCTTGCTGCCAGAATAGTTAAAGAGGTACGATCGCGCGATCGTTTTAAGTTCATAATTTGGCGCAGTCTTCGCAACTCTCCGCAGTTAAATGATATTTTGACTGAGATTTTGCAGTTTCTACCCAATGAAAATCGGATTGATTTGGACTGGGAGGATGATAATCTCAATAAGAAAATTTTATATTTAATTGATGTATTGCGGAAACATCGCTGCTTGATAATTTTAGATAATGTTGAGTCTTTGTTTAGTAGTAGTAAAGGAAAAGATCGTGAATTAGTAGGAAAATATCAAGATGGCTATGAAAATTATGGCGATTTATTTGAACGAGTAGCCGAAACATCACATCAAAGTTGTTTATTACTAACTAGTCGGGAAAAACCTTTACAAGTAGCAATGCAGGAAGGGAAAAATCTTCCTGTTAAGGTATTGCAACTTACGGGATTGAATTTAGAGGATGCAAATGCCATTCTTAAAGATAAGGGATTTACAGATTCTATCTGTTCAAAAGAACAGTTATCGGAATTAGTAAAGCTTTATTCCGGTAATCCTTTAGCATTGAAAATGGTTGCAACCACTTTATATGATTTATTTAATAATGATGTGGCTGAATTCCTGAATCAGATTGACAAAGAGACGGCTGTTTTTGGAGATATTCGCACACTTTTAGAAGAACAATTTAACCGTTTATCTGAGTTAGAGAAACAACTGATGTATTGCTTTGCAATCAATCGCGATATTGTTTCTTTAGCCCAGATAAAGAAAGTTTTAATCGTACCAGATAATATAAAGATTCTAGAAGCAGTAGAATCTTTATTGCGGCGATCGCTAATTGAAAAAGTCCCTGGTGTAGGCGCGGGAAGATTCAGCCTGCAATCTGTGGTCACACAATATATCACCGAACAGTTGATTGCTCAAGCTGCCGAAGAAATAATTTATGGTAAAGATTTCAAAATTATTAATCAATATCCCTTAATCAAAGCGCGATCGTTAGATTATTTCCGCGAGAGCCAAGAGCGTTCAATTTTGGAACCATTGAAGAAACAACTGGTTGCCGTTTTTGGTAACGAGAAGGAATTAGAATCCCGTTTAAAAAACATATTACAGCAGCTACAACAGCAACCATTACCTAGAAAAGGATACGCGGCGGGTAATATTATTAATTTATTACGTCATATTCAAATTAATAAGTCACAAATTAATCTAAGCGGACTGGATTTTTCTAATTTAATAATTCGGCAGGCTTATTTTAAAGATGTGAGATTGCAAAATACCCAATTTACAAATAGCGATTTAACAGATTCAGTATTTAGCGATACGATGTCTAGTCTTTTATCTGTAAGTTTTAGCCATGATGGTAGATATTTTGCTACAGGCGTGATCGATGGAGAGGTGCGACTATGGCAAACAGATGATATAAAACTACTGAGAATTTTGAAAGGACATACCGCTTCAGTGAAGACATTTGCATTTAATCCCAGTAACACAACTCTCGCTAGTGGTAGTGACGATTATAAAATTCAATTATGGAATATTGACAGTGGTGAATGTATTCGTACCCTCAACGAACATACGAATAAAGTTTATTCGGTGGCGTTTAATGCTGATGGTAAGCTGTTAGCTAGTGCTAGTGAAGACCAAAGCGTTAAAATTTGGGATGTTGACACTGGCAATTGTGAAAAAAGTTTAACAGGTCATACTGGCTCAGTTTGGTCTGTAAGTTTTCATCCTCATAATACAGATATTATTGCCACTGGTAGTGCTGACGGTAATATCAAATTGTGGAATATTGACACGTTTGTTTGTTCGCAAACTTTTAGCGGACACGATCGCGATGTTTATGCAATAGATTTTCATCCCAATGGCGAACTATTAGTTAGTTGCGGTATAGATAAAACTATTAAACTTTGGGATTTAGCAACAGGTACTTGTAAAAATACCTTGTTTGGTCACGAGAGAAAGGTATACAAAGTTCGCTTCAGTGCTGATGGTAAGACGATCGCCAGTTCTAGTGAAGATCGAACAATTAAATTATGGGATACTAGTAGCGGTCAACTTAAGCGAACATTATCCGGGCATACAAGCCAAGTATGGGATATTGCCTTTCATCCATCCGGACGTGCGCTGATCAGTAGTAGCGATGACCAAACGGCAAGGATTTGGGACTTAGAAAAAGGAATTTGCTGGAATATTTTAAAAGGTTATACCCGTGATGTTTATTCTCTAGCATTTAGTCCTGATAGTAAAGTACTTGCTAGCGGTCGAGATGACTGGACGATTCGCTTGTGGGAGTTACAAAACTTTAAATGTTATCAGTTGCGATCGCATCAAGGTAGAATTCGATCGGTAGCTTATAGTCGGGATGGTCGCACCTTAGCTAGTGGTAGCGCGGATCGTCAAATCAAACTTTGGGATATCCAAGATATTAGTGATGTTAAAGAGATTAGAACCTTCAAAGGGCATGATAATTGGGTATGGAGTGTAGTTTTTAGCCCTGATGGTAAAACCCTCGCTAGTAGTAGTGAAGACCGCACTATTCGTCTTTGGGATATTGAAACGGGTGATTGTATCCGAATATTTATCGGACATTCCGATTGGGTGTGCCCGATCGCCTTTAGCCCTGATGGTAAAACTATCGTTAGCGGTAGTGATGAGTGTAAGGTGAAATTGTGGGATGTGGATACAGGAGAATGTATACAAACTTTACACGATCGCAAAAATTTAGTTTTGTCTGTAGCATTTAGTCCTAATGGTCAAATCGCAACTGGCAACCAAGATAAGACCATTAAATTGTGGAATATGACTAATGGCAAGTGTTTGCATACTTTAGATAAACACACTCAGCAAGTTTATTCAGTAGCGTTTAGTGCCGATGGCAAAATGCTTGCTAGCGGCAGCGGTGAGTGTACCGTCAAGCTATGGCAAGTAGAAACAGGTAGATTATTACATACATTTGAAGGTGGACATACAAAGCCAGTTCGCTCTGTAGCCTTTAGCCCTGATGGTAAATTGCTTGCCAGTGGTGGAGAAGATGAAAATATTCAACTTTGGGATCTCAAAACTCGCAAGCAACGAGAGAAACTCAATCCCGATCGCTTTTATGAAGGTATGGAAATTACTAACGTTACGGGTTTAACATATCCTGAAAAAGCTTCTTTAAGGGCATTAGGGGCTGTAGAAACAATTCGTTAATAGCTTATACATAGTAAGTTTTTTAGGTTGTAAGATTTATCGAGGCAGATTATAAATTTGTCACCGAGGATGGAATTTTTAGGTATTAACCTCATACTTCTTTTTATGAGAAGAATTCGGACTTGTTTCCGCGATGACCCCGATCTAAAACTGTGGCGTTAATACAGTAAAATTCTCAAGTTAAGAACAAACAAACGTAGCTTTAAATATTGATTTGTTGATACAATTTATTAGGGAGTAGGGAGTAGGGATTAGGGAATTGGGAAATAATATTTTAATTAATGTAATTAAAAAAACAAAAACCCGATATCTTTGAGATACCAGGTTTTTTAATTTTTACGAATTATTTAAAACGGTTGCTTGACTTTTATAATTAGTTAAAATACTCGATGTAGCAGACTTGGCATTTGACGGCGGACTTGCTCGATTCTGGCGGTATTAATTTCGGCGATCGCCACTCCCGGTTGGTCGCCAGCATCGGCTAAAATTATTCCCCAGGGGTCAATAATCATAGCATGTCCGTGGGTTTGACGACGGTTATAATGTACGCCTGTCTGGGCTGGAGCAATAATATAGCAAGTGTTTTCAATGGCACGGGCTTGTAATAATACTTGCCAGTGATCTTTACCAGTAAAGGCGGTAAAAGCTGCGGGGACAAACATTACATCGGCACCCTCTTTTGATAGATGTCTATAAACTTCGGGGAAGCGAACGTCATAGCAAACTGAAAGTCCGATATTTCCCAGTGTTTTCGAGGAGTAGACTGGAGGTAGTTCCGAACCTGCCATTACGGTGCTGGATTCTCGATAAGTATTCCCGTCGGGGACATTCACATCGAATAAATGTACTTTGTGATAGCACAATAATTCCTCACCGTTGGAATCTATCAGCGAAGCGGTATTATAAACTTTATCAATTTCACCAGAAGGAACGGGGAAACCACCACCAATCAGATTAACTTGGTAACGCAGCGCCATTTTTTTGAGAAATATTTGAGTTTCTTTACCAATAGCTTCGGCTTGTGCAAGCTTGTCTTTTTCTTCTCCCATGAACGAAAAATTTTCCGGTAAACCCACGAGTTGGGCACCTCGACGCACGGCTACATCAATTAATTCCTCAGCCTGTGCCAAATTCTTTTGTAAATCGGGCACGCTTGTCATTTGGATCGCAGCTGCTAGATAAGAACTCATATCTGTATTAACCTTCTTAGAATTTACGGGTAGTAAGTTTATCAAATTATATTGTCAATCTTAAAAATCAAAATATAAAACACATTGGCTATAAAAGCGCGTTGAAAGTAAAAAAATTGACTTGCATCTATCTTAATGCCTGTAAATACGTAAATTTTTATCCTGACTAAAAAAATCATCAAGCAAGTAGCTATGTTAATGATGGCAGTAAAACGGATATGCAAACATGAAAATAAATCAACAAATATTTCTATTTAATTGATTTAAGTATATTTTTTTAATGTTTGCGAATAAAAACAGGTAAACATGAGTAATATTTTTATCCCGGTTATCCTTGGTACCACTCGTCAAGGTAGAATGAGCGAACCTGTAGCAAAGTTTGTGTACGAACAAGTTGAAAAATGGAATGGAGTTGAAACCGAATTAATTGATATTCGTCAAAAGTTGTTAATTAAATCAAGTTCGTAGTAAGGGCTTAAGCCCTTTTTATCTATAAAAATTAGGCAGGAGTAATTAAAAAAAACTGTATTTAACACAATTAGATCCCCCCAACCCCCTTATGAAGGGGGGCTATAGCCCAATTTTTTAATGGGGGAAGTGGATAATCCTTAACGATAACGATACTTGGAAAACATCCTCTTATGAAGGGGGGCTATGATTTTTTTATCAATAAATTACCAATATGATTGCTCTGGAAGCTTGTAATCTGAAAAAAACTTACCGTTTAAAAAAACAAATAGTAGCAGCAGTAAAAAACGTTTCTTTAAATATTGGATTTGGGGAAGTAGTAGCTTTTTTAGGTCCTAACGGTGCGGGTAAAACCACAAGTATTAAAATGATGGCGGGATTAATTAAACCGGATGCAGGTTGGACAAAAATATCGGGAATAAATCCTCACCAAAATCCTAATGCATTAGAGAATCTTGGTGCTGTTTTAGAAGGAAATCGAAACGTTTACTGGCGATTGACTCCTCAAGAGAATTTGGAATATTTTGGAGTATTAAAAGGACTTACTCACTCTCAAGCGCGGAAATCGGGAATCGCCCTTTTAGAAAAATTTGGTTTGCAGCAAAAACGCCGTACCGCAGTACAGCAACTTTCGCGAGGAATGCAGCAGAAATTAGCTTTTGCTGTGGCATTAGTTCATCAACCGCAAGTTTTATTATTAGATGAACCCACTTTAGGGCTTGATGTGGAAGCAACGGAAGATGTAAAAATATTAATCCGAGAAATTGCTGCATCTGGTTGCGCGATTCTGTTAACAACTCATCAACTCGATATTGCCGAACAACTTGCCGATCGCATTGCGATTATTCAAAGGGGTGAAATTATTACGGAGTTACCAACCGATGAATTGATTCGTAAGTTTTCTGGTAAAGCTTATAAAATTGAAATGGAATCTGTATTGGATGAAGGTAGAATTGCAAAGTTAGACAAAATTGGTGTAGAAGTTGAACGAAGAAGAATTATTTATCTAAGTCAACCAGAATTGATTTATCAAGTCTTCGATCTAATTAAACCTTTAGAATTAAAAGTTGTTGAAAAAGCAGAAGCCGATTTGACGCAAATATTTTTGAAGTTGGTGAAAGAGGATAATAAGTTGTCTTAATTCTCATCACAAGAAACCTCGCTTGTAATGCCAATATAGAGGTTCTACCTCTAGTAGTTACGGCTCCAATGATTAGATTGCCTAACACACCTTACAATTAGTTAGAAAATATTTAAAGTCCGCAACCTCAGACTTTGCCTGTGTAGACAAGCCATTGCGTTGCTCCCAGTCTCCGCAGTACGTAGCAAATGGCGTGCGGTTCAACCGCCAGGTATTATCTAATTATCTAAAATTTTGCCAAAATAAACTTAAGAACTCCCCTACAATTATTAATAATAGAAAATCTTATGACACAAATCGCAGAAAAACTAGTAACAGTTGAAGAATTCTTAGAGTGGAAGCCGGAAGACACACGTTACGAATTGCATAATGGAGCAATTGTTGAGATGTCGCAACCGATAGGAGGACATGAAGAGGTTATTGGTTTTGCAGCGTTGGAAATATCTGTGGAAATCAAACGGTTAAAACTTCCCTATTTTATTCCCAAGCAAGCTTTAGTTAGATGTCGTAGCAGTGAATCTTCTTACTCTCCCGACGTGTTGCTTTTAAATCGTCCTAATTTATCTTCGGAGCCTCTTTGGAAGAAATATTCTACGGTTGAATTTGGAGCATCAATTCCTTTGGTTATAGAAGTTGTCAGTACTAATTGGCGCGACGATTACTACAGAAAACTTGGTGAATACGAGGAAATTGGTATTCCCGAATATTGGATTGTGGATTATTTAGGATTAGGTGGACGCAAATTTATAGGCAATCCCAAACAGCCGACTATCTCAATTTATCAGTTAATTGATAACGAATATCAGGTTAATCAGTTCCAAGATAACGAAAATATTGTTTCTCCTACTTTCCCAGAATTAAATTTAACCGCTAATCAGATATTTGCAGCGGGCAATGTTGAGATATGAAAATTATTTATTATTAATTAGATTGTTGATGGTGCGTTACGGCAAAACGATAACATACACACCCTACAATTATTATTCCCCTTCTCCTTGACAAGGAGAGGGTTAGGGGTGAGGTTAACGACTCATATCAAACGCAAAAGGCAAACTCACCTCAACACCATCCCCCAAACTTACACTCACCAAAAACTTTTCATCAAAATTCCCAACAACCCTAGTAAATAAATAACTATTCCCCAATTCTGGATTCACTTCTTGTTCCACTAAAACACAAGTTTGATCGCTTACTCTTAATTTTAAATTTGTTGGTAAACTTTCTAAAGCTGGAGTACCTAATATTAACAACAATGTCCATGAATTGGGGTCGGATTCTGATAGCAGATGCCAAGTGACTGCATATAACCTCAAGGGAACACCAGCTAAAGATAAATCCTGATAACCAACCCGCGCTTGAACGGGTATTTCTAAGCCTTGTTGTTGCAGTTGCGAGCTAATTACTGTAAATTCTTCTACAGGACTTCGCATTACTGGCTGTGGTGCAATATTCGGTAATAAATTCCAAGTTTCTTCCGCTAATGTATCTAATTCATCCCACAACCAACGTCCGACATTAATTGCTGGTTGGGTAATTAATTTGAATATATCTGATAAATGTTCTTGTATAGATGTTGTGGATAATGTTTCTTCTTGGGTTTGTAAGTTGTATATCCAATCGATTAATTCTGAAGTTGTAAAAATGGCGATTGCGCTATTCCATGTCAAGACTTCCTTTATCTCTTTTGTTCGTAATTGTGGTAATATTTGTATAAGTTCTTCTTTAACTAATTCTAAATTTTCAACTCGGTTTGCGGGTATTGCGGGTAAAGCAATTGCTGCTGGTTCCAAACATTTTAAATATAATAATAATCTATCTGGTTCGTTACAAAACCAAGTTAATGGTATGGAGTATGTCCAATCATAATCCGGTTCTAAATTCACGTTTTGCTGTCTTGATGATAATTCTTTGTAAGATAAAAATCCTTTAATAACAGCTTTTTCTTCTGACTCTATAACTTCGACTAAAACGTAAAAATGAGGAATATATTCCGGTAAATCTACAACTATTTTAGATAGATCAACTTGTTCGTCGATGAAACTCCCGGTGGTAATTAGACAAACTTTATATTCACCAACCTTTAAATTAGCGACTACGGGAATTAAATTTGCTAAACCTGGTTCTAAAACAGTACATTCATCACGATTTATATCAAAAGAACTACCTCTTGATTCCAACCAAATTTCAAAAGCAGATAAACTTAAAGCATTTAAATAAGTTTGCCATTGTTTCGATTCATCTTTAATTTGATTGCTTAATTCTACCGCTCGATCGATTTGCGATTGCGATAGGGTAATTGCTTCTGGTGGTAACTGTTCAAATTCTAGAGTCATTGGTAATATTTCTGTTGATAAGTTAGTCATTTTGCTATTATTGATATTTGCTGAATTAATTAATATTTTTTGTTTATCTTTAATATTTTTGTCGATCGCTGTTCCCTGAATCTAAATACTTACATAATCTCGAAGAAAATCTACTCATACTTAAATCACTTCTCGAACTAGCAGCTTCTATTTCTGCTTCAGTCATCAAATTAGTAACTTGTTCCGTCAGCGCAATAGTAATTTGTGATTCTAAAACTTGTAACTTTTCCAGAGAAGAATAATTCTGTGCTAATTCCAAAACCCGAGTTTTTAACATTAGCAAAAGTTCGTGGGTGACATCAGCGCGAAACTCTTTCAATTTGAGTAAACGAGTTACTTGAAACTGGGCTTTCATCTCTATTCGTTTAGCTATTTCTGTCATCGATAACCCCTGACAGTGAAATAATTTTAATGCTTTGATAAATTTTGACGCTTTGACAACATCTTTACGCTGCATTTTATTTACTCTTGTTTGCGTAACGGTAGCCAAAGCATTATCCAAACATTCTATAAACTGGGGACGATATAATTTTAAAAATTCGCTGGTTTGATTTTCTTCCTCGTTATTATTCTTGTTTGAAACAGGAATGTGATTACTAGAAATATCTATGGATTCTCTAGCTAAAGAACCACCTCTAACATGAATTCGATATTCCCGCAGATATTTAGCTAACTGTTGCAATTGTGCCATTAAATTATCTGTAGAAAAGCTCGATTTGCCGCGACTAAGACTATTTAATTTATCCCCTATTTGCTGTAATTGTTGTGTAGTTGGTGGTTGACATTTACTTTTATTTCTAGCTCGATGTTGCTCTAACCTTTGGGCGCGATAAACTGTATGATAACTTGACAACAACCATTTATTGTGTTGAATTTCCGTCACAGTTAACGAATGAAATTGACTTAAAATACGTTCCAACTGCTTTGGCTGAGTATCGTTAAGAATTGCCCAATCACTCAAAAGATAAATTCCACATTCCAGCAGAAATTTACTTAAAGCCGGATGCTGTTTTACCTTCCTATTTGTCCACGATGATAAACTACTTTGATTGATATCAAAACTTTGCAAAATTACTAAAGAATAGCATTGATAAGAGCTTTTCGGCTGCAACCTGCCATCATCATCAAGTACATAGGGAAGTAAATCCCGACTGGTAAAACCCCCAACAGTACCAAACTGTTTTTCTAAATTCAAGCAAACCTTTTCGATTTCCCAAGAAATAAAGCACAGCAGACAGCGTTGAGCATTCACGCTCTTATCATCAGATGCATCCCCATATAAATTTAACAGTTGCAATTGAATATCCTTATTATTCGTATTGCTGACATCGATTAACTTAGCAAATACTTGGTTAAAAAATGTCTCTGCTGTAGGAATCGACTGAACTTGGCGATTTCCCGCAGCATTAATTCTTACTAACGTCCAATATATTGATGGATTAGTCATCTTTTTATAATCATCGAAACTCATGCTGGTTTGAAACCCCGTCTTTATAAGACGGATTAACATTAAATTGTGGTAGAATAAAAACACGGTGAAATTGCTTAACGCAGAGAATTGACTCTTTCTCAAGGCTTGCTAGTAACCGAGTTGTCTTGCGAGTAGTAACGAAAAACGAGTCTTGGGGTGCGGGGGTGAGTACACCCTCTAGAACCGTAACCGCGCCTGAAATTCCGCAAACCATGTAAGTACACTTTTCTATTGTGGGTAGCACGGGGAGGGGGATAAAGCTCCGTGCCTTTAGGCCGGAGAATGGTTACTAGTATATGAGCGCATATTAAATGACCAAGCAAATTTAACCAAGCATTTCTACAAAGAAGGCTCAGAGCAGTTTCCTTAACCGTCATTAATTCTTAACTCTGAGCGGCGTTGTGGTTATGCAGTTTATTTTAGATAATCAACCGATAGTTATGCGTCGCAGAGGAAATATTGTCTGTTTTCCTTCCATAAAGTTTTGTACCAGTTTTTGAGAATTAACATCCATAACCGAAAAATTGCTATTCAAGTTATTAATCGTCCATAAAATTGAATCTTTTCCAGGAACTTCTCCAAGTCTAAGCAAAATAAAAATCTCAATATGTTTAGTACTAGGATGTACTTGTTTACCATAACTGGCTAGTAGAACTGAGGTATGACAAGATGCTAAGTTTTTAGGTACGTTGTATTTCTGCTTGATTGCTTCCATATCGTCGGTTTTAATGTCTGTAATTTTAAAACCGTCCTTCTCCATATGTTTCACCCATTCACCACAACAGCCACAGTTCGGACTGCGATAAACGGTAACTTCTTTGACTCCGGAATAAGAAGGTTCAGTTTCTTTATCCCATATGCTGTTCATCGCAATTGCTTGAGAATCGTTAGCAACTGTTTGGGTATTGTTTCCCACTCCCCCAAACCAGAATGTCCCTGCTACTCCTGCAACAGCAACACCCGCGATTAAAGAAAGCAACAATTTAGAATTAGATTTAAACATTAATAAAACCTCATAGTAATTTCAGCCCTAAACTCGCAAGCTAACTAAAAAGTCAATCTTGAGTTGGGGAAATATATAGTGAATTATTGCTTGTTCATTTATAAGTATTACCTCTAAAAATGGAATCAAGATGAAATTACGTATTTGTGTGTCAACTTATTTGTAGCTTTTAAAGTTACGTTGACACAAAAAGATGACTCCCGAACAAATGCGTCAACACCATCAACAAATGATGAATAAAAACTCTAACCCCCAAAAACCACAGCAAATGAACCACAAAACATCTCTTTTTTTTATTAGAAGTTGGAGGCATAACAAAAGTTGTAAATTTAGATTTTGTGAATATTTATTTATCTCTAAAAAATATCTTATAATGTTTTAAATATTAATTTATTTGGATATAAACAAGAATTTGATAATAATAAACTCGCTGTATTACCTATAAAAACGTGAATGCATACAAATATGAAATCAGCGTGAAATAAGAGTATTTCTTTTGACAGAAATTTTATTTAACTCTAATGATAGACGCGAAGCAAAGGAATAATTACCTATCAATAGGTAAGCGTCCATGTTGAAACAGGAAATAAAATTATGCTTTTAGTTCACGAAGAATATCAGTCTAGCTTTGATGTTGCAATGCGTTGTGTAGTGGAATGCGAACACTGTGCCGAAGCCTGCATGGGTATGTCAGAGATGGTGCAATGCGCTCGTAGCTGTCTAGATTGTGCAGAAATCTGTCGCACTGCGGCAACATATATGGTACGTGGTTCGTGTTACATTCCTCACTTAGCGCGTGCTTGTGCAGAAATTTGTGAAGCCTGTGCCACTGAATGTGAAAAGCATGATGCAGAACACTGTAAAAAGTGTGCAAAAGCTTGTCGGGACAGTGTAGAAGAATACAAAAAAATTACCGCTGTAGCAGCTGCATAGATTCAATTTACTTTTAACCGTAAGGCTTTTCAGTTACCAGTTACCAGTAAACAAAGAAATACATAGTAGATGTTTGCTCCTCACTCCTAACTGATAACTGATTTAAACTAACAAGGAGAAATCTAAAATGGAATCCAAGTCTAAAAACAATTCTTATATCAGCTTACTAACTGCACTGATAATTTCTTATGTTGTAATGTTAGTTCTGATGCTTTCGCGGGTTAACGAGTTTGGTAATTTCTTTATCAGCCTCAACCAAGTGTATATGTCAGGACTGATGGTATCGACGATGCTGCTCCTGGCTGCTGCTAGCAATGGGTTCCATGTACAAGAATAAGAAATTAAACATTGCACTTCTTATCGGTGGAACAGCATCGATATTATTGTTCTGGACTCTTGTACGAACCCAAGCAGGAGTAGGAAATCAACAGTTTTTGCGCTCAATGATTCCACATCACGCTGCTGCTATTTTGGTATGCCAGCAAGCATCCCTGACAGACACACGTATTCAGAAGCTATGCACGGAGATTGTCCAGACGCAGAAAGAGGAAATAAGAATCATGAAATCACTTATGAAATAGATTGAGTAGTGATAGTACGTAGTATTTAGTGGTTTTGGATAAAAATCAGACAGTTGCTACTTACTGTGGTAGCGGTTATCGGGCTGCAATCGCTGCGAGTATTTTACAAAAACACGGTTTTGGGAACGTTATTAATATACCTGGTTAGTGGATTGTTTGGAAGAGTGAAAATTTACCAGTAGAAAAACCAGCGTAATTTTCAAGGATTTAATTAATTATTTTTGTTAAGGGGAACTAGGATGAATGCCTATGATAATTTTAATCAACTGAGATTAAGCGAGACTGTTTCACCACATTCTTTAGTTGATCCACCGCAAAATCATAAAAACCCCAGTTATAGCGATGCGATCGCTGGTATGGGTTTTTTATTCTTTCTAGCTTTAATCGTAGCTTTAATCAAATGGTGCGATATTCGCAAGGCATCGTCATCACTTTTTCTAACATCCGCATTAATAGTAATCCTTGTTCAAAATGCCGCTACTTTAACTATAATTCCTATCTTAAGTGTGCGGTACAGTCAGAAAAAGTGATGACGAAAGAAGCAAAGAATTGTCAGGATTACTGTCCTTGAAATAAATACCCATGAATTATATTTCTAAATCAAATAAATCAAATCAAACACTCAAATTGAAAGATGGTCGCCAGATGGGATATGCCGAATACGGCGAGTGTAATGGAAAACCCGTGTTCTTTTTTCACGGTACACCAGGGTCAAGATTGACTCGCCATCCTGACGAATCTATTGCGACTTTGTTAGGAGTTCGCATCATTACCATTGACCGTCCGGGATATGGTTTGTCAGACTTTGTGCCGGATAACACGCTAGTGAATTGGACTCAAGACGTTGTTCAACTTGCTGATGCTTTAAAGATAGAACAATTTGCAGTTACAGGTGTTTCTGGAGGTGGAGCATATGCTCTTGCTTGTACATCCGAAATCCCCGAACGGATAACACAAGCTGGCGTTATCAGCAGTATATCTCCTCTCGATTCCCAAATTACTAAAGGGATGAACTTGACAAACAGAATTCTATTTGGAGTAGCGCAATATGCTCCCTTTCTTCTAAATCCTTTTTCAAGTCTAATTGTTGTACGCACAGCACGCAAAAACCCGCAAAAGTTATTTGATTATGGGATGATAAATTATTTTCCTATACCTGACAAAGAGGTTTTATTTCAACCTGCTGTGCGAGAAATGTTTCTAGAAGATTTACCCCAAGACTTTCGTCAAGGAGCTCGTGGGTTTACGCTAGATATGAAAATTCTTGGTCAATCTTGGGGCTTTCAACTAAAGAATATTTCATCAAAAGTATACCTTTGGCATGGCGAGAAAGATGAAAATGTTCCTCCAAATGCAGGACGCTATCTTGCAAACACTATCCCTAACTGTGAAGCTCGTTTTTATCCCGATGAAGGTCATTTGCTGATATTTAACCATTGGCAAGAAATTCTCAGCACTCTAGTTAGTTAACTTAATTGTTTTCTGTGCAAACGTTCCTCAGCTTGTCCGATTTGAGCATTTCGTCTATCTATGTGATTAGTCTGTGGGCAACAATTATTAACTATGATAGTAGTTAATGTTAATGCAAACTCTATCTTCAATCCCATGCAGGAAGGAAATGGAATCCGAGCCTCAGAACTTTGTGACTTGTTAGGGCTTGATTATAAAGCCGTTGCAGCTTCAGCTAAAAAGCTTGGCATAAGTACCCATGCTTATCTGCAACAAGAAACTGGTTGGATTCTCAAAAACGAACTTTATTATCCACCCGATACCGAAACTGAAACCGAAACCACTCAAAACAAACCAAAATCCTCACCCCGAGGCAAAAAATGGGTTAATATTTTGGGATTATTTTGCGTGGGAATTGCTCTTGTTACAGCCATAACTTTTGTCAATCAAGTCGGAATTGAGCAAATTCGTGCCAATGTGGATAAATTAGGAATTTGGGCACCTATTGCTTTATTATTGCTACGAACGGTAAGCGTTGTGATTCCGGCAATTCCCAGTACTGCTTATTCAGTTTTAGCAGGTACTTTGTTTGGCTTTTGGAAAGGAATTATTGTGATTTTTATCGCCGATTTTGCTGCCTGTTGTCTTAATTTTTACATTGCTAAACGTTATGGTCGTAAGATTGTCCAAAGGTTTGTTGGTGAACGATTTATAGGTAGAGTCAATAATCTTGCCTCGAAGCATTTAGAAGATAATATATTTTTAGTAGCTGGGTTTTTGATGACTGGGTTATTTGATTTTGTCTCCTATGCTGTCGGACTTACACAAATGCCTTGGCATAAATTTATCCCAGCTTTGATTTTAGGAATAGTGGTTTCCACACCTCCTATTGTTGCTTTGGGTGCAGGTGTATTTTCTCAAGGAAAATGGATGCTTGTCTTGGCTTTATTAGGTATGTTTGGCTTGGCTTTGGTAACGGGATGGTTAAATCGAAAACGGAGTCAAAATTAATTATCGTAATGAGAAAGAAGACTAACTATAATCGCACGAGCGAACAAGCTATTTTAAGCAAAGGTAGAGGAAACGATTCAATTAAAATCTGGACAAATTTTCACTAAAGGACTTTTCAATATTAGAGAACTCGAAGACCTCGAAACTCAAAATTTTAATCAATTTACAGATTTACAAATGATCGACCAGCTAAGTAACTACTTTTACAGGGCTTTTAACGTTTTATATAATTAAGGAAGTTCCAGTCACACCTTCGAGATAAAATCAACTAACTTTCTTATTTAGATATCTTTGATTTATTTTTACGCGGGCGTGTTTGAAGCCACATCGTAATTCCTGTAACGGCAAGCATGAGTAAACCAAAAGCATTTAAGAATGGATAAATCATTTCTAGATTGATACGACCAAATTTACCTCTGTGCCATTCTAGAAGCCAGATAAATTCCTTACTTTTCCCAGTAATTACTGCTATTTGAAACAAAGAACCCGTAATCAAAGTTATTATTACGGGCAACAACATAATTGGGGCAAACCAGGAATGCAGTTGACGGATGCGAGCCTTATTTAATGCCATAGTTAGCAGCTTTACTTTAATAAATATATATGGATATAAAAATAATCGAGTCAGATTGTAAGAGACAACTATAAACAAAAATCTATATCTAAATATTTCATTTATATATTTTTCGCTTAATATAATAGAGTAAGAGAGTTCCCGCTATCAGTAGTGAAAAAATTATTTCTCCTGGTTTTGGAACAAGTTTTATATTATTTACTTCAGATGCATTCACAGAATTAAGCGTTTTTTGCCCAATATTTTTTTCTTCTGGCGTAGGAGAAGAAGTTGCTGATATTTCCGGCTTTTTCATCTCAGATGTAGGAGATGAATTTGATGATTCTGAATTGATTTTTGTTTCCGGGATTACTTCTGTTTCTATTTTTGGTTCGCTAGCTTTTTTCGGTACGTGAAACTTTTTCTGATGTGCTTTTAAAGGCGAAATTTGTATTGATGCTATTCCTAATAGTATCGAGCCGAAGATAATTTGACGAGATTGCAATTTCATATTTTTGATAAAAGTACGTGCATTCTTCAGGCTTATAGTACTGAGTATGATGGATACTTATGAAATTAAGATGAAATAGTCTATCTGTAAGACAAAAGAATATGACGAATCGATAATTTCATACCAATTTCATAAGTAGTTGCCACACTAGTAATTAGCAGTAATAAGACTCAACGCCTGTTTGTATAGAAACTAGTTAAATATGAGAAATAAATTAATTAAAAAATTAACGATCGCACTAGCAACCGCAACGGCTATAATTTCCGCTACGCCATTTATTGTACAAGCAGAACAGCGAAATTCTGTAGCACATCCGCGTACTCCTTACCGACTGTCTTTCTATAATCGTCACCGCCGTAGCTACCGAGTTGCAGGTGCATTGCACTTTGCTCACAGCAAGCTGCATGATGTATTGCTTTTGACTCCCTTTGAACGTCATGCTTTAGAAGATGACAAGTTATACAAACAAGTTTTATCGCACTACAACAAACCACCCCGCATCGAACCAACGATGGAGTTATACGCGCCTTATACAGCAAGGGCGACTTGGCAACTATTCCGCACTATTGATTCGGTTCATTTATTACACGAGATGACAGAGGATATTTTGGCAGACAAGGATATTCCCTGGAGTCAGAAAGAAAAGGAATTAGAAAAGATTTATGAGTATTATAAATCCACATACAAAGACGTTGCTCTTTCTCCCGCACCGCTAGATGTCACCATGCGCCGTGCTGGGGTGATGATGAAACCATATTTTACTCTCACCCGCAACTATTATCCTAAAAACAATAACTTCTTTTATGCGGCTCACTGGTGGCATCCGGCGGTTTATGAGTCAATGATGATTGGTGGAAATGACTCAGAGCAAGACAAAATGCTCAACCAAATGGAAGACGTATTTCAGCGGGAGGTGATTCCTAATCCACCAATGAGAATGCTGCTAACTCGTGAAGGTGCGCCGCGCTATAGCCGTTTGTCTCCGGAAACTGCCAATGTTTTCGATAATCTGCATATGCTCCACGGTATCACCTACGATATCTTTGCATACGATGGTTGGACAATTGAGCAAAAGCGAGCCGAACTTTATCGCGTTCTCAAAGCTTTGGGCTATCAACAGGGAGATGAGAAATTAGCCCGCAAATTCACCACACCCAAACCCAATTTTAATCCTCTAGCTTATGACGAGTGGTCAAAAAGTGCTGATGGCTCAATGACGCGGATGATGATGGAAATGATGCAAGAGATGATGCCGATGATGCACGCCTCGATGAAAGGTGGGATGAATTCGGGGATGCAAGACAATATGAATCATGATATGAATTCTCCCATGTCATCCCAAATGCAAGGTGAAATGAATGGTGGAATGAGCCAAGAAATGCATCAAAAGATGATGGCGCAATTAAAAATGAAGCTGACTCCCGGCATTCAATCAGGGGAAATTCCCGGCTCCTGGATGGATGCAATCAAAGTTTTGATGCCAAACATGAAGATGTCACCGGAAGCAATGCAGCCAGGAAAAATTAATCCGATGATGGTAGAAGCGATGCTCAAAGGTTGGCAGGAAAAATACGGTAATTTACCCGATATCGAATCTATATCTATGGATTCCGAACCTTCGGCACAAGATATTTTGGCACAAACCCAAAAGTAATGAAGGTTGATTTCTAGGAAGTTAGTTTGGCTATTAGGGAGCAAGATGCTCCCACTACGAAAATCAATTAAAAAATGATTGTTCTATGAACGCAATCTAAAATCCAAAATCTAAAATCCACATTCATGAAGACACAGAAATTGAAATCTACAGGTAAACTCTTAGCTGGATTATTGTTAGGATTAACTGCGATTATTTCTTTACCTAAAACTGCTCAAGCTGCCGACCATTTAAACTTGGAAGAAGGGCTACCAACAGAAGTTGAAGATGCTTATCCCATACCTTACAAAGGGATAGAATTACAAGGAGTCACCAAGTACGATCGCATTAATGGCAAAGATAGTTTTGTCGTCGAACCGCGTTTAGAATATGGTATTGCTCCGAATACTCAAGCTACAATTTCGGTTCCTTTTCAATTTGGTTCCGCAGAAGATGACGGTATCGGTGATGTGGGAGTAGAATTTTTGTACAACTTCAATGCCGAAACTTTGAAAACTCCTGCTTTTGCAGTCTCTGTTGGTGCGGATGCTCCTTATTGTGAAGATAGTGCTGGTGTCGATCCTAAAGTAAAGTTAATTATGACTAAAACTTTGGGTGCCGGAGCTAATTTAGATAGACTGCATCTGAATGTTGGCTATACCTTTAACGATGCAAAGAAAGATGATGAAAGAAGAAATGTTGTTAAAGCAGTTGCTGGTTATAGTCGTCGTTTGGGTTCGGAGACTATATTAGTGACGGACTTTGTTTACGAACAAGATAAAGTTGATAATGTTGATGCCTATATTTTGGAATTAGGTATTCGTCAACAAGCTACACCGCTTACAGTTTGGTCTATTGGTGCTGGAATTGGGTTAAGTAATGATTCTCCAGATTTTAGGGTGACGGGTGGGATTCAAAAGTCTTTGTAATTGTCAATCTAACCCCCATTCCCTATGCTACGGGGTACACATATCTCGTGAGATCCCCCTAAATCCCCCTTTTTAAGGGGGACTTGAACTGCGATTGGTTACTTCTACAATATTTTTTGGCAAGCATTTTTTCTTATTTGCTTACGAGATGATTCTAGCTTAGGTAATGTAACAATGAAAGTGCTACCTTTTCCGACTTCACTTTCTACTTCCAAACTACCGTGATGCGACAATACAATAGCTTTTGCGATCGCTAAACCCAAACCCGAACCACCAGTATGACGAGAGCGATCGCTATTTACTCGATAAAAGCGGTCAAAGACATGAGATAATTCATTCTTGGGAATACCAATACCCGTATCTCGTACTCGAATTTCAACATCCGAATCATAACTTTCTAAAATAACTGTGACTTCCCCACCAGGTAAAGTATACTGAATTGCATTCACAATTAAATTAGAAAATAAACGATAAAGCTGCTCGGAATTACCAACAATATTTACATCTTTATTCACGCGAATTTCAGATTTTAGTATTACTTTAGCAGAAATTGCCATAGCTGCAAATTCTTCTACTAAGTCGGCAATAATATCATTCAAAGAACACAATTCTCGTTGCACCGAAATAGATTGTCTATCGAAGCGAGAAAGCATTAGTAAATCTACAATTAAACTTGTAAGCCGCTGATTTTGACGTTTGATAGTTCCGAGAATGTCCCATGCTTCTTTAATATCTAAATCTGGCATTAATAAAGCAGAATCTATTGTTGCTTGAGTTGCGGCTAAGGGTGTTCTTAATTCGTGTGCGGCATCGGCTGTAAATTGTTGAATTTGCCTGTAAGATTGATAAATTGGTCGCATTGCCAACCCTGCCAACCACCAGCTAGCAACAGCAACCACGATCATTGAAATTGGTAATCCAACTACCAAACTTAATTTAACCGCATCCATATAGCTGTTAACATCGGCAATATTTCTTCCTACTTGTAAATATCCCCAATCGCGATTATCTATAGTGTGTAATGGCAGTGACATTTGATGGTAAAAGTTACCAGTATCATCTTCAATTGTTTGCCATACTTTCTTATTTAAATCTAAAGATTCAGTTTGAGGTAACGAACCAGAAGTAGCAATTAAATCTCCCGAATTACCAAACAAACGCACGTAATAACCTTGATGAATTGCGTTTAAAATATGGCGTTGAGAAGTTGATTGTTGCGATATACAACCAGTTTCAACTACACAAAGATTTGGTAAAACCTCTTTTACAATTGGTGATAATTTTCCCGGCTGTTTAAGCTTTAGTTCTAAATTATTATGTAAAGTTGTAGCGACAAATTCTAATTCTCTATCCAAAGCTTCCGAATGGGCATGAGATACTGCCGTGTATAAACCAAAGCCGCATACAGTTAAAATTAAACCCATAACGATAGCATACCAAAGCGCCAAACGAATCCGGGTGCGTTGGAATAGTTTATTTTGATTCATGCTTATAATTAATTCTTAAAATTAAAGCGATAGCCCATACCATGCAAAGTTTCGACTGGATTTCCACAGCCACTCGAAGCTAATTTACGTCGTAATAAACGCACCTGCGCGGCTACTACATTGCTACTCGATTCTGCACTTGCTTCCCAAAGCTGATTGCGAATTTGTTCGGTAGTAAGAATTTGGTTTGGATGCTTCATAAAATATTCTAGTAGCTGAAATTCTTTGTTAGTCAAAGACATTTGAGGTTTATCTTCCGAAGCATTTTGATTAATAATAGTATTGTTACCGTAATCTAAAGTTAGATTGCCCATAGTTAATTTTTGGGGTTGAAATTGAGGTACCCTTCTTTGCAAAGCCCGTAACCTTGCTAATAATTCCTCCATCCCAAAAGGTTTAACTAAGTAATCATCTGCACCAGCATCCAAACCAGCCACCTTATCTTCCATACTATCTTTAGCTGTTAACATTAAAACGGGCATAGCATTTTGATTTTTACGCAATTTTTTACATAGTTCCAATCCTGACATACCTGGAAGCAGCCAGTCAAAAATACCGATGTTATATTCCGTCCATCGATGTTCTAAATATTCCCATGCTTCATTACCATCCATAACCCAATCAACTAAATACTTTTGTTGAGTTAAAACTCGCTTAATCGCTGCACCTAAATCCGGTTCGTCTTCTACTAATAGCACTCTCATAACAAATTAATTCTTGGACTTTAACCGAATTTCACCATAAATTCAGATTGACATAAATTTATGAAATCAAGATGAAAACTAAAGTGATATCTCTTCTTTACAATATTAAAATGCTTTTAATCTGGATTCTTTTTTATTTTATTCTACCGCTTGCATAAAAAATATTGGGAGTGAATTTTTGTTTCATTCTGCAAATCAAAATTCCAATAACATACAAGTATGAAATCAAGATGAAATCGAGTTACATCAATAGTTAGAAATAATATTATGTCTTTTGTTAGATGGAATAGTTCAATGTTGAGCAATATCGTAAAAATATTAACGGTAATAGGTAATAGTTGATGGATGAAGTTTACAAGCACGGTAATCTAAAATCCAAAACAAAAACATCCGTTGTTAAAATCCAAAATCGACTTGACTCTACAGTTAACTTGAGAGTTTACCTTTGATGTATAGTTGCTCGAATTAAGAATATGAATAGCACAACCTTAGAAAAAGTAAGAGTATATCGGATGTCTACCCCAGAGCATGAATGTCCTTGGGGATTAAAAACAGTCAATTTACTCAATGAAAAAGGAATTGACTTTGAAGATAACAAGCTTACATCTCGTGAAGAAGTAGATGAATTCAAAGCCAAACATCACGTTGAAACTACACCACAGATTTTCTCTGGTGACGAAAGAATTGGCGGCTATACCGATTTAGCACAAAAGCTAGATGTTGAAGCAGAAGGTGCAGAATATTCCTACACTCCGGTTATTGCCATATTTTCCAGCGCAGGATTGATGACTTTAGCAACAACTATGGGGTTAACCGGCTTTATGGGTTTCTCCCTCTCCTTGCTAGCTACTTTAAAGCTGATGGATATCGAATCTTTTGCTGAGAGTTTCGAGAAGTATGATTTGATAACTAAAAGAATTAAACCCTATGCCAAAGTATATCCTTTCGCAGAGTTAGCGATCGGTTTGGGTTTTCTTTCGGGAATTGCACCATTATTAACGGGAATAACTTCTTTATTTATTGGTCTTAGCGGCGGTATTTCTGTATTTAAAGCGGTATATATTGATAAACTAGCGCTCAACTGTGCTTGTGTTGGGGGTAATTCCAAAGCACCTTTAGGAGTTGTTAGCTTTACCGAAAATGCGATTATGGCAATTATGGGAGGAATGTTAATTTACTCTGCTGCTACCGGAGAAGTTGAGTCTGCAAAGGTTAGAGAAATTGAACCTGCTGCGGTTGTTCAAATGCAAGAAGCTAGATAAACAGTTTTTACTATTATCAGCTTGACTCTCTAGTAAACTCCCGAGTTTATCATTACATTTCTCACCTAGTGCGTGGTTGTGTAGAGATTTGTGAAGCCCGTGCCATTAAATAAACAGATTCCACAATCACCGCAATTTACAACATAATTAAACCCAACCTTATCCCTACCGTTACAGCTTCGGTACGTGTCGAAACATCAAGTTTTTGAAAAATAGATGAAATATGAAATTTAACGGTATGCTCGGAAATATGCATCTGCTGCGCTATTACTTTATTACTCAATCCATCCGTCAACATTTGTAAAACTTCAATTTCTCGTGGTGTTAATGTTTGGATTAAATTAATATCGGTTTGTTGGTAGGAATTCGCTTTAATCGGGGGCAAATTATCAATAACTCCTGGATGCAGCACCACCAACCCCGCAGCTACCGCAACAATGGCTGCAATAATTTCCGATTCTTCAACGGTTTGCGGTAACACTCCTTTGACTCGGGCAGCTAAAACCGTTCCTAAGTTGATATCTTCGAGTTCCGAGATCAAAATAATAGTTGCCGCATTTGACTGTTCAATTAACGTTAAGGATTCGCGATCGCTCCAATCGAGTAACAGCACGTCAGGTGGTAGCTGCATTTCCTCTTCGGTAAGGGAATCAAATAGAGACGCAGTTGTCACAATCAATTTTGGGTTATCGTCTAGCATTGCTGACAACCCTATTCTCATGACTGGGGAAGCTGCAACTACCATGACTCGAATTATGTCCGACATTAAATTTTAAATTCTGAATTTTAACAGGGTGCGTTAGTCCCGCAATTTATTTAAGAAAAAAAGATATAGTTGTAACGCACCATTGAATAGTGATGTGTTACAACTAAAGCCATTGCGAAATATACAACTCTAAATAGTTCGTTCGCCTACAGTTAGATCCAATTCATTTAACTTACCACCGCGCACGAGTTGCATTTTTACGCTTTTACCTACACGGGAACTATCGTTAAGCAATGACAGGATATCATTAGTATCAGCTAAATCTTTATCATCAAAACCGATTAATATATCTCCTAATAAGATTCCTGCATCCTCGGCAGCACTCGAAGCTTCAACGTTAACAACAATTACACCACCACTCTTATTTAAATTCAGGGATTTTTTTAAGCTCTCCGGTAATTTGACTGGCTGCATTCCCAAACCTAAATAACCCCGTGGAATTCTTCCTTTGCTAACTAATTGTTCGACAACTCTATCAATTGTAGAAGCAGGAATAGTTAAAGCGGTACCCCGTCTTCCGGATGTGTTCATTCCGACAATATTTCCGTCCGTATCTACTAAAGCACCACCGTTAAATCCTGGGTAAAGCATGATATCCGGACGGATGAGGCGATCGATGTTTCCACCACTCATACTTTGCCACCGATCGCCAACAACGCTCAACACACCCATTGCAGCGCGGATATCACCATCGCTACTCCTTGCTAATGCTAAAACCAAATTACCAACTTCGATCGCAGCATCTCCTATGGTTGCAACGGGAATATCGGCTTTTTCTAGTTTGAAAACTGCGACATCGGTAGTAGGGTCGCGTCCTATAAGCGAAACTGGCTCTTTAGCACCATTTGCGAGAGTCACGGTAATGTCTTCGTAACGTTTGAGAGATTCATCAGAAGTCACAATGATACCATTACGCCAGTGAATACCGCTGGGGGTAAAGCGTCTGTTAGCATTGACTGAAACAATCGCTTTACCTGAAGAAGCAACGATTTCGGCAATATTGTTTGATAAAGCTTGTAACGCTTTGGTGGACATAAAAACAAAGAATAGTAACGATGTTTGTATTTTGCCTTTTTGTTTTCGCATACAACATCGGATATTTGGGGAGAATTCAACCTAGAAGAATGGGGAGGTATTGCAAAATCCGTTTCTCAAATAAACTTAAATTGGATGGTCCAAAACTAATTATCTGGATTTGTAAAACTTAATGATTAAGAGGGTATTTTTAGACTAAAGCTATATGGACTGGTTGAAGAAGAAATCAATGTTTTCTTTGCTGAAAATTTATTCAATTTGGAGTAATCATGGCTGCATCTGGATTCTTCCGCAAACTCCACCGTAAAACTGCTTTAATTATCTTCCTACCTTTGTTAATTAGTGCTTTGACGGGAATAATTTACCGACTGGGAAAAAGCTGGTTTGGAATGTCAAACAAGGTAGGAAATATCTTCATGGTGATTCATCAAGGAGAATATCTTGGAACTCCACTCGTACCAGTTTACGTGCTTTTAGTTGGGTTAGGACTATTAGGGATGATTGTTACTGGTTTAAGCATGACTGGAATATCTGGTAATAATCGTTCTTCACTAAGAGGAAAACTTAATCTCCGTAAAGTTCACCGTATATTCGCACCCATTGTATTTTTACCTTTGAGTGCAAGTGCGGTAACGGGTGTAATTTATCGATTAGGAAAAAGCTGGTTTGGAATGTCCCCGCAGAATGCAGCAATTTTTCTGAGAATTCATCAAGGAAGTTATCTAGGAAATTTCTTTAAACCAATTTATGTTTTATTCGTAGGTTTGGGATTAATTATTATGTTGATTACAGGAATAAACCTTCTGAGGAATATTTCGTCAGCGACAAGATGTAGAGACGTAACTTAGCTTCCAAATTAAAATTAAACGTTTCAAGCGAACGGCTAAGTTAATGGCAGTCTTACCTTCAGCGGATAGTATTTGCCATTCTAGAAAACCTGCCTATGATAGTCTTTGGATCGGATTTTGAACAATTGGGAATTGCCGATCGACTAGATGCGATCGCTGCATCGCTGTTGCAAACCGATCGCATTCAGAGATAATCTAAACATCACATTTATTTAGAATGATAATCGTTATCATACAGCTATGGTGGTAAGGGATTTATTATTTTGAATTCAAATAGATGAACGTTTGTTCAAACTTAGCTACAATGATAATCAATATCATTATTTCTTCTCAAAGCCCACACAAATACAACGAAAAGAAATAAGCTTTATTCGTTGTAGATATAAATCCTATGAGCAAACCAACTAAAGCCAAACTATCATATCTTGATTCACCTAGCTGCGACTCTAGTGAAGTTCATCTAAGTAATGTTCGCGAGGTGCAGCCAGAAATTATATCCGTAGAGAAAGCGCAACAGATGGCGGATCTATTTGGAACTCTCGCAGATCCACACCGCTTGCGTCTCCTCTCTGCTTTAACGAAACAGGAATTGTGCGTTTGCGATTTAGCTGCATCTGTCAAAATGAGTGAATCAGCAGTTTCCCATCAACTCCGAATTCTGCGTACTATGCGTTTGGTCAAATATCGTCGTGAAGGACGCAATGTCTATTACAGCTTGAAAGATAGCCATGTTACCAACATCTACCGTGAAATGGCAAACCACACCGATGAACCAGATATTTAAAATTAATCGTTAAATCTTGTGTAGATAACCCAATTTTAGATAATATATGAATAGTTGTTCAGTTGTAGAAAGATTCATATATCATATTGAGGTATTAAATAATGGCATCACATTCTGGTTGTTGTGCTTCAGATAGCGAACATTCGGGGCATAGTCATGGTGAATTCAGTCTGAAGCAAGAAATTATACCTGTTGCGGTGTCGATGGTTTTGTTTGTTGTAGGTTTAATTTTTTATCAACCTTTACACAATACCCCTTTTTCTATCGGTGAGTATTTAGTTTTCATTCCGGCTTATCTGGTAAGTGGTTGGAGCGTTTTGACTACAGCCGGACGTAATATTTTACGGGGGAAAATATTTGATGAAAACTTCCTGATGACGATCGCTACGTTGGGAGCGATCGCCATTCACCAAATTCCCGAAGCCGTTGCGGTGATGCTGTTTTTCCAAGTTGGGGAATTATTTCAGGGCTTTTCAGTAAGTCGCTCTCGCTCTTCGATAAAATCGTTGTTAGAAGTACGTCCAGACTCAGCTAATCTGAAAGTAAATGGTAAGGTTAAACAGGTTTCGCCCGAAAGCGTCCAAGTTGGGGATGTAATTATCGTTAAACCGGGTGAGAAAATTCCTTTAGATGGTGAAATTACCCAAGGCGCTTCTCAAATAGATACTTCTGCATTGACGGGAGAATCCGTACCGCGAACGGTTAAAGTTGGAGAAACTGTTTTGGCGGGAACGATCAATAAATCGGGAGTTTTGACGGTTCGAGTCAGCAAGTTATTTGCAGAATCTTCAATTTCTAAAATTCTTCATTTAGTAGAAAACGCAAGCAGTAAAAAAGCTGCAACTGAAAAATTTATCACCCGCTTTGCTAGATATTACACCCCTGTTGTCGTCTTCCTATCTTTAGCTGTGGCAATATTACCGCCATTATTTATACCGGGTGCAACATCGGCACAATGGGTTTATCGCGCCTTAGTTTTATTAGTAATTTCTTGCCCTTGCGGATTGGTAATTAGCATTCCCTTGGGCTATTTCGGTGGTGTTGGTGGTGCGGCGAAAAGAGGTATTTTAGTAAAAGGCTCGACGTTTCTCGATACCCTGACAAATGTAGAAACCGTTATATTTGATAAAACTGGAACTTTGACTAAAGGGGTTTTTAACGTTACTAAAATAGTTGCGAAAAACGGCTTTAGTGAAGCAGAATTATTAACGCTGGCAGCAAAAGTTGAATCACAATCTAACCATCCAGTTGCAAAATCAATTTTATCAGCATACGGTGAAGTTGATACAACAGACGTGAAAGATTATCGGGAAATTCCCGGGCATGGTATTCAAGCCAGAGTTGGGAATCAAATTATTATTGCAGGTAACGATCGTTTGCTAAATCGAGAGAATATCGAACATGATGTATGTGTTGAGGGAACGGTAGTTCATTTAGCAGTAGATGGGGTTTACGCCGGAAGAATTATCATTGCCGATGAACTCAAAGATGATGCAGTTGAAGCGATGCGGAAGTTGAAAAGCGCTGGTGTTAAGCAAATTGTCATGCTCACCGGAGATAATCAAGCCGTTGCTCAAAATATTGCCCAGCAGTTGAAAATAGATTCTTTCCTTGCAGAGTTATTGCCCGAAGATAAAGTGGAGGCGATCGAAAAGTACCTGCGTCAATCTGGTAAAAACAAGAAAGTTGTATTTGTCGGCGACGGAATTAACGATGCACCCGTAATTGCGAGGGCTGATGTCGGTATGGCAATGGGAGCCTTGGGAACGGATGCAGCAATTGAGACAGCCGATGTAGTGCTAATGACGGATGCTCCTTCTAAAGTTGCTGAAGCGATCGAAGTTGGTAAAAAGACTCACAAAATTGTCTGGCAGAATATTATTTTAGCAATGGCAGTTAAGGGCTTATTTATTCTGTTGGGTATCTTTGGTATTGCAACCTTGTGGTTAGCCGTATTTGCAGATGTGGGTGTAGCGCTGCTGGCAATTTTGAATGCAGGTAGGGTTTTGAGAGTTAATTATGGTGCAATTAATTAGATTGGAGAATTCCATTTTTCTAGTATTTGTTGCACTGCTTTAATTTGGCTATAGCTGTCAGGAACTTGATTGAGTAATTCAATAGCTTCTTGTTTTTGACCGCTAGAAGCTAATACTTCAATAGCATATTTATACCTTATAAAACTTAAATATTCTACTAAACAATCTCGTTGCTGGTTATTTTTATAATTTTTCTCTAACTTATCATCGTTTTTCGTTAACTCATCAAGAGTTTGTTTCAGTATCTCCCTTGCTTCTGAATCAATACTTCCAATATTATTCTTTCTGGTTTGGTATTTTATGATGCCATCTTCGTAAATTTCCTTTCCTTGTTCGCAAATTTTTTCTATTTCGGGAGGATTTGAAATTTTGCCTTCTCCATAGTTTCCATTATTATGAAGAAAAAATATCAAAGATACAAAACCCAAGGATAAAATAATTAATAGGATTAACGCTACTAACTTCCAAGGATTTTTTGTCGGTTGATTCGGACTTTCATCTGGCTCTATATAACTAACTTCTGTAATATCTGGTAAATCTAATTTCCAAAGTTTAATTGTTTTATCGCCACTTGCGGATACAGCATAGTTATTATCTTGAGTTAAAGCTACAGAAGAAACAACATCTGTATGTTCTGCAAATACTTTTAAACATTCACCCGTATTAATATCCCAAACTTTCAGAATTGCATTGCCGTTACCCGATACAGCAAAACGGTTATCGTGGGAGAGAGAAACACAATATACGTCAGCATCTTCTTTAAATTCACGCAAAAATTTACGAGTATTAATATCCCAATATTTTAAAGTTCTATCAAAAGCACCAGATAAAGCAAATTTACCATCGGAGCTAAAACAAACCGAACGTATTTGGGCAGTATGTTCTGTGAAAGTATGCAGGCATTTACCCGTACTAATATCCCATAATTTCAAACTGCGATCGAAGCTACCGGATAGCGCTAAACTGCCGTCAGCACTCAAAGCAACCGTCCGCACTGCATCTTGATGTTCGTTTAAAGTAGAGAGACATTTTCCCGTTTCAACATCCCATATTTTTAAAGTGCGATCGAAGCTACCGGATATAATGAAGCGATTATCGTGACTTAAAATAACCGAACTTACTATATCGGTATGTCCCTCAAATGTTTGAATACACTTCGCGGCTTGAATATCCCAGAGTTTTACAGTTTTGTCAGCGCTTCCAGAAACAGCTAATTTACCATCTTGGCTGAGATAAACTGAATAAATAACTCCTGTATGCCCATCAAAAGTAAGCAGACAATTAAGTAAACTATTTTGAGTCGAAACGGACCACACTTTAAGCGTTTTGTCAAAGCTGCCAGATAAAGCTTTTGTTCCATCCGAACTCAAATTAATTGAAGTTATATAATCTGAGTGACTAGAAATAATATCCGGTTGGGGTTCTGGTTCTAATTTTGGAAGTAAATCTTGTATCTGTGGAAGTAAATCTTGAGCGTTGATACTTTCTGCTTGGAAAAGTGCTTCGTTTAACTTATAATTAGCTTCTTTATCTCTCTGCTGTCTCAAGAGTAACTCACCGCTTTTAAGCAAAACAATCGCGATCGCTTCCGGCGAAATTTCTTGAGCGTTAACTTCTGTTTCTAAGTATTTCAACAAACAAGACTTATCATCAATACTAGCTTCTGAAGCCAAACCGCGCTTGAAAAGTTGCCAGCGTTGCTTATACTTTCTTGTAGATGTAAAAACAGTAGCATCTTGCAGAAGATTACGCGCCCAGTTTATATTATATTGCCATCCTGCTATCAGATATTCTGTGAGTTTAGTATCGTTCCAAACGAAATTTTCATCATATTGGTTTTCATCGCGCCACTGCCAATGATGAACTAAATTGCCGATGGTTTCGGTAACTTCTGGTGTTTCTAATTGCTGCTTTATACTTTTATCTTGAATTAAGTTATCCAAACGTTGTTGGAAATAGTTTCTCGCTTGTCTATTAAGTTCTAATACTTCAGGAGTTAAACGCTGTTCTGGTTCTAATAAATACTCTTGAATAAATACTTTATACTGCTCATCCAACTTAAATTCATCTGGTAAAACAAATGAATAGCGAAGATGGAGTTGTTGTAATCTGGAATGTAATTCCGGATTATTTTCAGCTTTTAGCGCTCTTCTTAATAATTCTTTTTCGGGACGGCGCATCACTGCTAATGCATAAACTGCCTGTTTATCTTGTTCGTTTAAACATTGATTGAGAAAGAGTTGTGCTACTAAGCGTTTTTTTCCTTTTGTAAGAATTGGCGCTTCCGGATGATTAAATATTGTGTCTTTAGCAACTCCATCGCGCCACATATTTGCTAACATTTTGACTGCTAAAGGATTGCCAAATGTTAGTTCTTTAAACTTCCTAGCATCGACATCTGTAATTGGTCTGTATTCGGCAAACTTATTAAAATATTCTTTAATATTCTCCGAGCTAAATTCACTCAGGTGCGAACTGATAATATGTTCGGGAAAGTCTTGAATATAACCACGAAAATCAACACCGTCATCTAACTCTGCTATGGAATTAACAGCTTCATAGCAAACATTAGCATCCTTAGTTTTGTCTTCCAATAAAGCAATTAGTAATTCACTTGCTTTGGGGTTATTTATCTTACCTAAAGCTCGTGCTGCTTCGATTTTAGTTCCCGTTGTCAGACGATCGATCTCTTTCTGGAGAAAATTTAATACCAAATAATCTCGCAGGATTAAATGTCTAAAACTATAGGTAACTGGATTTTGATTGGCAGAAACTATTAAGTTTAACTGTTGAGATAGGGTAATTAGTCCCTCTATCTTTTCTCGATCGTCAGCTTGATAATGTCTTTGAATAACAAGCTCAAAAATATTCACATAAATTTCATTGTCATCGGGGTACAAATCCCCCATCATTGCTACAGCAACGTGTCCTAATAAGTTCTTCAGTTCATCTAAAGATAATGGTAAATTTTCTCCACGATCCCAATACCGTTTTTGCAAAAGCTCGTAACTCTTGTCTAAAAAGCTATTAAACAATTCACCAATATTACCGATCGCTGCAACTTTATCAATATCTTGAGTGCTTTTGCAAGTTTCTACAAAAATACTTAATAATAGCGGATTGCTAACCATTTTCCGCAATCCCCTATTTCTCCTCAACAGATTCCAAAGTTGCTTACTGATTTGACGATCGTACTCGAAAGCTTGATTTATATAGTCTTGAATATCTTGGTTTTGTAAAGCTTTAAGTTTTACTGCTCCGTTGAGTATGATTTTTATATTATTATTGCTTGTTATATCGAGATAATCCTGACTGCGACAGCTAATAAGTATTTTGATCTGTTCAAATTCTTGGTTAAACTCAGATAGCTTTTGCAAAAACTCTAAACGGTAATCAAGTTTATCTGAATTAGGATCTTCTGGTAATTTAGGAACATTATAAGCAAGCTCGTCTAGTCCATCAAATACAAATATAACTTGTTGCTCTTGAATTTTTTGCTTTAATAATTCTGGGGAATATGATGTATGATCAGCTACCCAATCAAGAATTGATAGTTGTTTATTACTCCAAGTCCAAATTTGTAAAAATATGATTAAAGAATCATCATATTGCTGCTTCAACTGTTGTTGAAATTCTTTTAATAAAAAACTTTTACCGATTCCCGGTTCGCCGAGTAATAGCAGGCTGCCATAATAACATTTGAAGGCATCTTGTAAACTATTAAAATAATCCGGTTCTGCAACTGAAACACCTTGAACGGCGTTGGGTTGACTTTCTAAATTACGAGAAAATGAAAAGAAATTATTTGGGTTATTCATAATCTTTTGTATTATTTATTTTGTATTATTTATAACTAGATTTACCTCACCCCAACCCTCTGACTAAAGAGAAGGTACAGTAGGTGGATGAGGTTTTATATTAGTAAAAATCTAGAGCTTGATTTGTTCGGCTTCTTTGTCTTGGGCTAGTTCCTCATCGCTCATTTTAGTTAAGACTTTTTCAAAATAAGCATGATTTGGTTTTCCTGTATTAATCATACTTTCAAGTAATACGGGACGATTATTTGGATAAAGAGCAGTCATAAACTCTTTGTAACTGGGCATTTTTTCTTGGGGAGTTTTAGCGGATTCTATGCAGTAAGAAAGAATGTCTCCTCTTCCATGAAATTTATTGTTAAGCTGTGCAAATTTTTCTCCTATAATGTCAATTTGTTCGTTGCTGGCACCAGCAGCAGCAGCGATCGCTAAAACTAAAGCGCTTCTGGATTGAAATGAGGCGCAAGCACCACCCGTACAAAATCCCGCATGAGCATCATTAGCTCTTCCTTCCAAAGCAGCTGTTCCCCTACCAGTCATGGGGATTTTTCGCTTTTCTCCCCCAGGGGTTTTAAAGTTGATGTTACCAGCAAAGTTGACTCCATCTTCTATAAATGGCAACAAGTATGCTTTTATTTCTAAGGGTTGAGGTGGTTGTTGCCTCAAAGCTAATTCTACGATTGCGATATCGGTTATTTTCTCACCTAATTTTGTTCGATCGCCTTCAACTTCAGCATAGGGATTACCTGTTTCGAGAAAGTTAATTATCAGGTGATTATCTACAAATTGAACGCCAAGATAACTTAATGCCGCCACTTGGGTTTGAGGATCGGAAATATTAGTCAAAGTTTCCGATATAGTTACCACTTTTCCTTGTGGTGTAGTATAAGAATTACCTTCTCTTGCATTAACGATAAAATTCATTTTGTTCTCCAATTGTATTGATTGAAATTTAGAACCTGATGGAAAAGATATCTTTTCATTCCGTGTTGTAAACGTAGTTCATTTTTAAGTGAAGTAAGTGAAGTAAGTGAAATCAATCAACTATTAATCGATAAAGGATATTGCTTAAATAGCAACTCGTATTTTTCTCTAACTCGATCGTTGGTATAATCGGGATATCGTTTCAAAGCTTTGTATGCAGTTGGATCTTGTGTACGTTTATATATTTCACATAATGCATCTTCAACAGCATTTCTTACCTCGGTAATTGGGTCATTTCGCCACATATCTATTAACCTTTCTATAATTCTAAATTCATCTAATTCTTGCTTATTAACGTTGATGTTACCCGATGCAATAACAGCAGATTCTCTCTTTATTCTGTCTTGACTATTTAACTGTTCAATTAACTCGATAATTTTCGGTTGAGATGGTTGTGGATTCAGTTGCTCTAGATAAATTGCCGCCTTTTGTCTGGCGTTTTCTGAATCTGCTGACGAAGCGATCGATTCCAAAGATGCTTGAGCCGGATTGCGAACGCTGCTAAATTTATCTTGACGACAGACTTTGTTCAATGCATCTATAGCTGCTGTGGCTTTGAGTTTACCCAAGGTAATCGCCGCTTGTTTTCGCACGTAAGAATCTGGTTGTTGTTCGTAATCTACGGCTTTGATTAGTACTTCAACTGCATGGGAGTTAGTTATGCCGATTTCTCCTAATGACTGTGCTGCTGTAGCGCGGATATCGGGATCTTCGCGTGAGTTAGCAAGTATTTTCACGAGATATTCTGCGGCTTGTTGGTATTTACTCAACTTTTGGGCGCTGTTTACTCTTGTATCCAAATCCTGACTGGATAAATCTTCTATGAGTATTTCAAAAGGTGTATCGTTTATTTCTGCGGAATCTTCTCGATTTAATTTACCTGCAAGTATCAGATTGCGTTCAATTACTTTGATAATTTCGTCATGTTGATTTTCTCTTAATTCGATCGCCGCGTAGATTTTCTGTAGTGCTTTGGCTGCACTCTCGCGCACATTGCTAATGTAATCGTTTCGCATCGCAGTAACCAAAGCTTCAATTGCTGTCGATATTTGCGACAAATCTGTTTTCTTCTCAACTATTTTCCCTAATTCGCGGGCTGCTGTTTCACGCACGTAACGATCGTTTGTAGGCAGCAAAGCAAAGTTGATTAATTCGGTAACTGTAATTCCATCATCAAAATGTGCTAATGCTTTAATCGTTGCTACAACTACATCGGGATCTTGATGCTCCAAATTTTGTAAAGCTAATTTGGCTGCATCATTCCTCTTGCCGCTATCTGCAAGGTTTCTTTGAGAGGCGATCGCCCATGCTACTTTATTGCTACTTTGGTTGATTGCATAACGCAGAATATAATCGCATTTGACTGAATCTACGAGTTCATAAGTATCAAAAATTATTACTAATGGTGTTTCTGAAGCTATATTGGCAATTCCAATTCCCAAAGCAACGGCAAGATGTTTTTCTTGCTGTTGAAAAACTTTTAACTCTTGCGGTGAAAGTTGCAGTTCGATAAATTCTTTTGTCTGTTTCCATTCTTTTTGCTCTTCTTCATCTAAATTGAATTCATCTTCGTTCAACAAATCGACAATTCCTTCTACTCCCAAAGGACGTAAATTATCAATAAATTCTGCGGAGGCAGGATAATTTTTTAACGATAAAGCAATTTTTTGGTTGGCATTCTGACACAATTCCTTGGTTTGACGGTAATTCTCAAAGTGATTTCCCCAACCTTCAAAGACAAACTTTTGATAGATTACTTCTAAAACATCTTTGGATTCAATATTGTTATGTCCCACTTTTAGTTCGGGATAGCGTTCGTATTCGTAAGCCCAATCTAGAAGTAAGTTGTTAATTTTATCTTTGAAAGGTTGTTCTGCAACAATTTGGCGCAAGCGGTTAATAAAAGCAGATTTGCCCATTCCTTGATGTCCGTAGATTAAGAAAATTTGCGGACAATTATCTTGCGATCGAGAATTTAATAAAGAATGTAAGATTTGTTTAAAACTTGCTTGTTGTTCCTGACGCTCTATAAATATAGATGGTGCGCCATCGGGTTCCGGTATGACATTTTCGTTAAATATGCGCTGGTAAATTGGATTAAAAAACTCTAAATAATTTCCCCGTCGTACTACTAATCCCGTATAGCGAAATTCAAGCTGTTCGGGTGTTTTATCAATGGGAATTTTACCATTTTTAAAAAGTTGATGACAAAGATGGCGCAGCTTATTACTATTTTTGCTATCTAATATTCTGCGGTAAATAGTTCTAAAATGTACGGGAGAATCTTGTTTATCGCTATCCCAATACTCAATTATAGTTTGAATTAAATTGCTTACTGTTTGTGATTCTGAACCATTAGTTATTAAGTCTCCTCCACATAGAAGACGACAAATCTTTTGCGTTAAAAAAGGTTGTCCCCCAGTCCATTTTAATACTTCTTCTAACACGGCGTGAGAGTTCGACGTTTTGACATTCAAGCCCGTACCTAAATTTAAAGCTTCGTCTAATTCAAAACCCCTTAATTCAATTGCCCTACCAATTCCAATTGGTTTTTGAATCAATTCATATGGAGTTGCACCGCCAAAAAATGCAAAGGAAATACGTTGGTATTCGGGATTGTCGGCGCGTCTGTTATAAATAGCTGTTATTTGCTTAAAAAACTCATCGGCTGCATCAAAATTCAACTCGATGATATTATCAATTTCGTCTACAAATATAATAATGTTTTTCTGAATATTTTTTAGTAAAACTTCACCAAAAAAATCTCTAAATTTACTAGCAGGTCTGTTTGAATCGTAATTAGAAAACCAGTCTTTAAATAAGTTTGATTCTAATTCTAATGCTTCCGCAATACTAAGTATAATCTGTTCGTACCAGTCTTTACGGGTAATATCTTTCTCGGTGATTTCAGACATATCAATCCAGCAGCAGATAAAGCCTTCAGCTTTTAAGCGCTGCATTGTCTTTTTACCCAAACTCGACTTTCCCATTTGACGGGCGTTAAACACATAACAATACTCTGCGGCTCTGAGAAAACTGTAAAGTTCGCTATCTGCTTCACGACTTACATATGTAGGAGAATCCTTACTTAAAGCTCCCCCGACTTCATACTGAAAATTGTTTTGTATATTCATTTGTCTAATCCTAAATACTGGCTAAAATAGAGGCGATATAACTGACAAAAACATTTGACTTTGTTGGGATTTTTTTTGTCACGTTTGATTAATCCCATACTTTCTAAGATGTTCGCTTTTTGAGCATCTATTTGTACTGCTTCTTTCGTAGCTAATACCTTTCTATACTCATTTTGAACATTATATTTTTCTAAATTCCTCCAGTGGTAAAGTAAATCGGGAGCAAAGAAACTAGCTTCTGTTGGTGCTAACTCTAAAAACTCAGAAAATGTTATTTCTTGATTGGCAATCTTGTACAAAGCCATACGCACCATATACGGATGACCTCCAATTAATTCCATTAGCTGTTTGATTTGTTCGGGTTTCCAATTCAAACCATGTAGTTGTAATAATTTTTTTATCTGCGATTCATCGAATTCGGGTAGCTCGATAGATTCTCCAACGTTAAAAGGCGATTTATTTTTACTTGTTTCCGTATAGTCTTGAGAATGTACAATGATAATTTTCAGTTTTTGCCAAGTTTCTTCGGATGCACTTCTTTCGTAAAACACTCGCAAAAGTGCGAAGAATTCGGCATCTATTTGAGAATTACCAAATAATCTATCGACTTCATCTAATAAAATTACTAAAGGTTTATTAATTACATTTAGTACATATTTCTGAATATATCTTCTACATTTAGTTTTATTATTTGGATCTGAAGAATTTTGCCAATACTCGGCGACATTATTTTCTATAATTAATCCTTTCTCATTCAACTCTTGAATAATACTTTCGCAGAACTTTTGTAAGAAAATGCCTAAGTTTTGTAATGCATCTGTATCTGTATCAAATTCTTGAAAGTTTAAGCAGACAATATGAAATCCTTGCTGTCGTTCATGCTCGATCGTGCGAATAGTTGCAGAGGTTTTCCCCCACTTTCTCGGAGCTTTGATGCGCCGTAAAGCTGTACTGCGCCCATACATATTACTATTGCAACGTTCTATGTAAAATGGTGAATTTAAACGAACCGGACCATTAGGAAATTCTAAAGGTGGAATTGTGTCTGGGATAGATATCGGTGGTTGTGAAGAGTCAGTTGGTTCATCACCGTTATCTAGACTTCGTAACTCTTGCAATGCAATCTTGGCATCCTTGTAACGCTGCTCCCAGTTATAAGATACCATTTTGCTCAAAAAAGCCGCGAAACCATCACTAACACGATCGCCAACCCGATCGCGCCAGATTATTCTCCCACTTTCTTTAGATAATTCTCTTGCAGATATGCCAGTTAAAGCTTCAATTGCGGTGATTCCAACTGCATAAATGTCACTACTAAAAAAATGTGGTTTGCAGTTTAACTGTTCGGGTGCTGCATAACCGGGAGTACAAAAGACGAGTGTAGTCGGATTGATGCGGATTTCTCCGTTTTCTATTACCTGGGTACTGATTTGCTTCACCGAGCCAAAGTCTATTAACATCAGTTGGCGATCGCTTTTTCTCCGCATGATGTTCGCCGGTTTAATATCCATATGAAGTTTTCCTCGGTTATGGACAAAGCTGAGTATTTCTAAAATGGTTGCTAAAAATTCCTTGGTTTGAGCTTCATTCCAACATTTTCCGGAACGAATTTCCTGGGTTAAATCGTGTCCATCAATATGCTCTTGTACGAGGTAAAATTCTTTATATTGTTCAAAATAATCATAAACTTCGGGAATCAACGGATGAAATTGTCCCAATTCTTTCAAAACTGATGCTTCTTTAGCAAACTGTTCCCAAATTCGCGGATTTGTTATGGTTGGCTTGAGTTTTTTGACTACATAATATTTATCATCTGGAGAATTTAAACCTTCAGCGATAAAAGTTTCCCCAAAACCGCCAATTCCACCCATTTTATGCTTAATTCTGTACTTTTCCCGGAGTATTCTGCCTTCCATATTATCCTGGTTACGTCTGGAAAATCGCCAAAACGGAAAACCATTCCATTTCATTAGATCGTTTTTGTAATTGTTCATGCCTTTGTTGTCTGCTTTACGATAATTCGCGTTCGCATCCTATATATTATTCATAGCTATATCCTGGTTTTTACGCAAAAGTTTCCATTTTTATAAAATTTATTTACATAATGTGACAAAATAAACCCTCTGTAACGTGGTAATACCGTCAACCAATGTCCTCATATTTCTTAATATTAACGTTAAGTATATAACCACTACCTTTGACTGTTTGGAGAAACTTCGGTTCGCCAGAGTCCGCTTCTATCTTATTGCGAATACTCCAAATCAAGCGATTAACTTCGGCATTAGTATGACCAAACTTTTCTAACCAAATTGCCTGCAATAATTCTTCATAGCTACACATTACTGGCTGATGCTGATTTTGATAGTTGCATTCAGCCATGTGATGAATTAATCTTCTTTCTTGTGGAGTTAATTTAATTTCTTCTCGGTTTCGAGACGTTTTACGAAATAGCTTTTCTTGACTCAAACTATATTCCAAAGCCTCTACATGTTGAAACGTTTTTACTTCCTGAGTTTGGTTTGGATCTCGAAATTTCAAATGCCAAAAAATATAGTCATCCGGTTCGATAAACTTACCTAATATCAGAATTTCATCCCCATCAGCTAAAGCTAACCTTCCATCACTACGAACATCAAGAAAATCTTTCTCGTTACGCTGTACAAAAGTACCATTGGCACTACCTTCATCTACAACCCACCAATGACCGATATTATGCTCTAATATACAATGTCTTCGAGATACTTTTTTATATGGATCGGGTAATACAATATCATTTTCTTTAGAGCGCCCGATTGTGACAAAATGTTTACAATTTTGCCGATCGATAATATCTTTAAGTTTTATAATATCTTCCGAACCATCTGGTCTTTGAACTTCTAAAAATGGGTATTCTGGATCCATGATTTAATCCAACTCAGTGCCTTTCTGCTTTACTATAAGGTTATCACCACCTTATGAAGACGTACATTGAATTTAGGTTTAAATCAAGTTGAAATTAAATTGAAAAACGACAATATTATAGCAGGTGAGAGTAAATAGGATGCGTCGTCAACCTTTACGCTGGCACAACCCCAACCCAATTTTTATTTAAGTCGATGCTGCTGGCGATCGCCTATTTAGGTTGAATAAACAATTCTAGCAAACTCGAACCAATATATACATATCCAGAAACAACTATGGTGCTGCTTAATATTAAAGCAATTAAAAAGTAAGTATATTTTATTTTTGTTAAACCGATAGCATAGCTAACTATATCTTGGGAAAGTGGCATTGTGATTATCATATACAAAATGCTGCGACGACTTTTTAATCTGTTAATAAATTTATCTAAATCATCTAAATTAGTTTTCCCTATAAATCTTTGAGCTATTTTTCTGCCAAATTTCCGCGATATCCAAAAATTAGCGCTGCATCCGATAATACTAGCTATATAACTTAATAAAAAAGCATTCTGTTTGCCAAATAACGTTCCACCAACTATAAACAACGAACTTCCGCTCAAAGGTGCAAAAATTAAGCTTACCGCACATAAAGCTATAAATACTATAGGTGCCCAAACTCCAGTTTGTTTGATAAATAGTTGAGCGTTGTCTAAACCTATATTTTGTAGAGCAAATACCATCGCTAGATAAAATACACTTACAAAAATAATTGCTAATAAAATATTTTTGAGGTTGGAGAATCGCATTACACTATTTGTTGTTTATTTCAAGTAGAGTTGATTCTGTGAAGAATTAATTACTTATATAATTACATTCTACTACTTTCAGCATCGGGACTCAATCTACAACAAGAAGTAAATCAAAATTAAGTAATCCAATATACATTCTTACCTGCCTTTATTAATAGATATAGCATTTACGCGATCGTAACGTAAATACTTATGCTTACATGGCATCCCCAGAATTAAGAACACCACGAATCCAGAAAGAAGAGATAAGAAATATTATTCTTGGTGGAGGACAAAATTATTTAAGTCCTGAGAGGCGTTTTGATGCTATTGTTCTAAGCAATCCAGAAATTTTTGATGAATCTTTGAAGGATATCTAATAAAATACTTTTATGCAATCTTATATGAATAAAAAATTCTTAAATTTAAAAGCAATTGATATTTTTGCAGGATGTGGAGGTTTATCACTTGGATTCGGGAATGCTGGATTTAAAATAATTGGTGCTTTTGATAATTGGCAACCTGCAATTGAAGTTTATAAAAAAAATTTTCATCATCCGATATACAATTGCGATTTAAGCGGTTTGAATGATAATTATACAGTCTTTGAAAAATTTGATTGCGATATAGTGATTGGGGGACCACCCTGTCAAGATTTCTCTAGTGCAGGAAAAAGAAATGAAAATTTGGGTAGAGGCGATTTAAGCATTATTTTCGCAAAAATAATTGCCTTTATTAAGCCTCAATGGTTTGTAATGGAAAATGTTGAAAGATATAAGAAAAGCGAAAAAAGATGTCAGGTAATAGATATATTTAAAGCAAGTAACTATGGTTTAACTGAAACAATAATTAAAGCAAGTCTTTGTGGTGTTCCTCAAAATAGAAAGAGGTACATCTGTATAGGTAAATTAAATGGCGAGGATAATGAATTATTAACATACATTAATCAAAGTTTTTCTGAAAAACCTATGTCTGTTAGAGATTATTTAGGAGATACATTAGGAATAGAGTATTATTATAGACATCCTAGAACTTATGCTAGAAGAGGCATTTTTAGTATTGATGAACCAAGTCCAACTATTAGGGGTGTGAATAGACCAATACCAAAAACATATCAGTTACATAAAGCAGATGCAACTTCTTTAATAAAGGAAATTCGACCTCTAACAACAATTGAAAGAAGCTATATACAAACATTTCCTAAAGATTTTGATTTCGATACCCAGAATCAAACAAAAACTGATTTGGAACAAATGATTGGTAATGCTGTACCAGTTAAATTAGGTGAGTATGTTGCTAATGCGATTATTAAATATATTGAAAACAAATCAACACCTCAATTAGAACCGAAACAGCTTGTGTTAAACTTTGGCGATAATTGATAATCAATAATTATATAATTAAGTTATTCTAAACTACCCCATTAAAAAATAGGTGTGATAGACTTTTTAAAAAGGGCTAAGGTAAAATAAATGGAAAAAATAGTCACTTTCTTATGCAACTTTAGAATTAGTAAAGCAACTTTCGCGCTTTTGATAAAGTTCGCTTAATTGAACAAATTGCCCCTCAAATTGAAAAGGAATTAACGAATATTCAACCCAAACCGCGACAATCTTTGAGAGGTATTTGGCAAGGTGCTAATGTTACTGAATCAGATATTAATCAAGTTAGAAAATAAATGTGGAGTAACTTTCCGCGTGAGGATGTTTGATGTCGGATGCAGTTGCTGATACCCATGCTTTAATTTGGTATTTAGAGGATAGTTCGCGTCTAAGTACTGCTGCAAACGAAGTTTTTAATAAATGCGATAAAGATGAATTGTTAATTTATATTCTTAATTAGTAAAGATAATAAAATTACCTCGTCTGGAATCAGTATTGTTTGGTAAAAGCGGAATTAGAAGATGGCGATCGCACTCCTTAATACGAAGAGTACAACCGCGCATTTACAAATTGTTAAAAGTCTGCAACTATTTCTTATTCTCCAGTTTCCTCAGCATCACCTTTAAACATAAAATAGTTATTTTACTTTTTCGCAGCTACAGCCGGATACTGCTTTAATACCTGCTTCAAATACCTCCCCGTATAGGATTTTTCATTCTTTGCAACATCTTCTGGAGTTCCCACAGCAATAACTTCCCCGCCTTTATCTCCTCCTTCGGGACCTAAATCTATTACCCAATCGGCACAGCGAATAACATCTAAATTATGTTCGATAACTAAAATCGAATTACCTTTATCTACCAATCTTTGCAGTACATCTAATAATTTATGTACGTCGTAAAATGATAATCCGGTAGTGGGTTCATCGATTAAGTAAAGTGTCTTCCCGGTAGCGCGACGAGATAATTCTGTGGCTAATTTCACCCGCTGCGCTTCACCACCCGATAAGGTTGTAGCAGGTTGCCCAAGCTGTACGTATCCCAAACCGACATCTACTAAAGTTTGCAGTTTATTTACTGCTTTGGGAATATTGGTGAAAAATTCCAAAGCTTCCTCCGTTGTCATGTTAAGAACATCGGAAATTGATTTATCTTTGTATTTTACCTGCAATGTTTCGCGGTTATATCTGGCACCTTTGCAGACTTCGCACTGTACGTAGACATCTGGCAGAAAATTCATCTCGATTACGTTGACACCTTGTCCAGCACAGGCTTCACAACGTCCGCCCTTGACGTTAAAAGAAAATTGTCCCGGTTTGTAACCCCGCGCTTTGGCTTCGATGGTTTCGGAAAATACCGTGCGAATTGCGTCAAATATGCCCGTATAAGTTGCGGGGTTAGAACGAGGAGTTCTACCGATGGGTGACTGATCGATTACAATTGCTTTATCAACTGCTTTTAATCCCTTCATGCCGTCGATGTCTTTGGGCATGGGCACTTTTTTACTCAGGTGGTGTTGCAGTGCTGGATAAAGCAATTCGTTGATTAAAGTTGATTTACCCGAACCCGAAACACCCGTTACCGAAACTAATTTACCTAAAGGAATTTCTACATCTATATTCCGCAGATTGTTACGACGGGCGTTTTGAATTACTAAATTGATGCCGTTTCCTTCTCTTCTTTGGGCGGGAGTTGCAATTACTCGTCTTCCCGATAAGTAAGCACCAGTTAAGGAATCCTCCGCATCTAACAACGCCTGTAAATCGCCTTCTGCTACAATATGACCTCCGTGAATACCCGCACCAGGACCGATATCAACAACGTGGTTGGCAGCGCGAATTGTTTCTTCATCGTGTTCTACTACAATCAATGTATTGCCCAAATCCCGCAATCTAAATAAAGTTTGCAGCAATTTAGCGTTGTCACGCTGGTGCAAACCGATACTTGGTTCATCCAGTACGTATAATACCCCAGTCAACCCCGAACCGATTTGAGTTGCTAACCGAATCCGCTGGGCTTCTCCACCCGAAAGCGTCATTGCAGTCCGATTTAAAGTTAAATAATTTAAACCCACATCCAAAAGAAACTGCAACCGCGCTTTGATTTCGCGCAATACCAAGTCTGCAATTTGCATTTGCCGCTTACTTAACTGTAAATTATTGATTCTTTGCTGAGCATCTAAAATTGAAACTCCGGTTAAATCCAGAATTTTGTACTGTCCCAACCTTACCGCTAAAGCTTCCGGCTTCAACTTTTTACCGTCGCATACCGGACAAGGTTGATCGATTATATACTGTTCTAATTTGTGCTTAATTAACTCCGAACCACCCTCGTACTGCCGCTGTAAAATCGGTAACACGCCTTTAAATTTCTTAGTGCGTTCCGATTCCGGAGTTTTCTCTTCTCCCTGTAAAACTATCTGCTGCTGCTCCGGGGTTAAATTCTGCCACTGCGTTTGTAACTCAAAGCCGTAATCCTGTCCTAGAGAGTAAAGTAGCTCCAAATAATAGGAATTATCCTTTTCCGACCAAGGCGCGATCGCAGCATAAATTGGGACTTGAGGATCTGGTACAACTAAATCGGGAGAAAATCTTTTTAATGTGCCGATTCCGTGACAATTAGAACAAGCACCATAAGGTGAATTAAAAGAAAATAAACGCGGCGATAATTCTTCCATTACCGCGCCATGTTCGGGACAAGCGAAGTTTTCCGAAAATACTAATTCTCGATCTTTACTCTCCTCTTTCTTATCCCCCTCCTCTTCCAAGGGAGTATAGAGAATCACAGCTATTCCATTAGACTGTTTTAAACACGTAGATAAAGAATCTACCAAACGCTCTTCAATCCCGTCTTTTTTAATTAAACGGTCGATAACGACTTCTACAGTATGAGTATATTTTTTATCTAATTCGATAGAGTCCGAAAGTTCTCGCACCTCGCCATCAATGCGAACCCGGACAAAACCTTGAGAAGCAAGACTAGATAATAACTTAACGTGAGTACCCTTCTTACCGCGAACCACCGGCGCAAGAATTTGAAACTTAGTGCGATCGGGTAGCTCCATGATTTTATCTACCATTTCATCGATCGTTTGGGGAGCGATAGAGCGATCGCACTGGGGACAATGGGGTTCGCCAGCCCTACCAAACAACAGACGTAGATAATCGTAAATTTCCGTTACCGTTCCCACAGTCGAACGCGGGTTATGAGAAGTAGACTTTTGATCGATAGAAATTGCCGGACTTAAACCTTCAATCGCTTCCACATCCGGCTTATCCATTTGTCCCAAAAATTGCCGCGCATAGGAACTAAGGGACTCAACATAACGGCGCTGCCCTTCAGCAAAAATAGTATCAAACGCCAAAGAAGACTTACCAGAACCAGAAACGCCAGTAAAAACAATCAATTGGCGCGAAGGAATTTCTAGATCGACATTTTTTAAATTATGCTGCCTAGCACCGCGAATGCGGATTGTATTTTTATTATTCGAGTTAGGAAGTTGCCCGTTTAAGGATGCAGCTAACTTTGTTTCTGACATATCAGCAATGTGGGATGGCGGCAAGGGACAATCCTTAATAATACTATCGTTACTGTAGTTATGGTAGAACAATCGTACTTAAATTTTAAGAGTTAGTTGTTAGTTGTTAGTGGTTAGTGGTTAATAATTTTGGATTGAAGATGAGAAGTTAGGAGTTTTCAACATTTGAACTTTATAGGAGTTACATAAAGCCCCCCTTAAAAAAGGGGGGTTGGGGGGATCTTATTGTCTGGAACACCATACTTTTTCTAAAAGTCCTGCTTTAATTAACTATGTATTTACTAGGACTTACACAACTGGCACAATTTTCTTGTAGGGTGTGTGACGCTATGAATAAATTTGAACGTAGTAATAAGACTTGTAGCCTCACGCACCATTTTTCTGCTGTAACAATATCGTAAGTCCTATTTATTTGCATTAAACCTATTCTTCTATTAGCAAAAAATGTAACTCTATTAACCCGGATTTGCAGGTTATTACTTACGGCATATTTGTATCGTTCTTGCTAACTGATTGAGTAACACCACGATAAAAAGTTAATTTCTGAAAACTTCGTTGCAAAAACACATGGTATAGATTGTAATCTATATATAGTTAAGTGTAACGTAATTTACTTAATGCGCCACTGGTCTTTATTACTCACAGGATTATTTGCTAGCGCTAGCGTTGTTGTGACTACTCAAGTACAAGCACAAAAAGCCGTACAAGTACAGAAACTTGTGTATACAAAAGCTCTTACTGTAGCCGGTATTGCTATAAATAGGTGTTATGTTTACAAGTATGCCGATGGGTGTGCAAAGCTTAGTAATATCAAGAGTGCGCTCATACAACGCTGCGGCAGTGGAGATAAAATAGCGTGTAACTCATTCATTGAGATAGGTTCTATGGAACGGTCTGCTATAATTTTGCAATCTTTAGATTCTATAAGGTTCTAAGGTTCATTCTCTAATAAACAAAAACAAATTCCCCGTCTTCCCCCTTCCGACTCGAATTTCTTCATCCAAGTAACTAGTTATCCATACAGCTTCATTGCGGAAAGCTTCCAAAACTGGAATTTTCAATTCGGGTAAATGAAATGGTAAATTAAAGGGTTTTGTTGCTTGAAACGCGAATTCATCAAAGCTGACTAAAGCAGTTGTTTGATCGCGATCGCACTTCCAAATACCATTAGCCTGGATTTTCCATTCACCCAGCAAAGGTAATTCGATTTTGGCGCAGTTAGAAGTTGCAATTCCACTATCACCTGCACTCAAAGTTTGATATACCTGCTTGATTTTAAATCCCGTCCAATCTGGAATAGTGGCAACTTGACGGGTAACTACCGTTCCATTAGAAGCATATATTAACTGCCAGTTACCAAATATTAAAGTTTGATTATTAGAACTCAAAGGTTGGGGAATTGGGTTGATTTCCTCCAACTGTTCCACAATTTTATCTATATCTGGTTCTGATTGGGGAAATATAGCTTGCTGCAATGGTAACGCTTCTACCTGTTGCATTAGCTCTGTTTTCAAAGATTTTATGTTCGTACTTTCCGCTGCCATAATTTTGAGAATATAAGGTTTGTAGTAAGGGCTTCAGCCCTCGGATTTAGGGAACCAATGCCCTTACTACGAACTTTCGTTCTTTTAAATTATTATCATGTATTTTCACACCTCTCTCTTTAGCTATAAGAACCAAGAGTAATAATCAAGACTAAAGTTAGTTTACACAATTAGTTTTAATCGCTCATACTGCTGACAAACGGAAAATTCGTAATTAACAAAGAACAGGCAATCAACCCTATCTATAATAATTACGAACTAGGAATTACTAATTACTAATTATTATTATGCGTTGGGAATTTGGTCGAAAAAGTGACAATGTTGAAGACAGACGCGGCGGTAGAGGAGTTTCTCCAGGGGTTGTTGGTGGTGGTATTGGCGGTTTGGTTCTTACCTTGATTGCGGTACTTTTAGGTGTAGATCCAGCAGTTATCGACCAAATAGCTCCTCAAGATAATGGCTATTCAACTCCGACTCAAACAACTTCTCAACCTAAAGATGAAATGGGACAATTCGTTTCAGTAGTGCTTGCCGATACTGAAGATACCTGGAACCCTTTATTTCGACAAATGGGAAGAAACTATCGGGAACCGAAATTAGTTCTTTTTGAGAATGCAGTACAATCAGCTTGCGGTTATACGAGTTCTGCGGTAGGTCCCTTTTACTGTCCTCCCGACCAAAAAGTATATTTAGATTTAAGCTTTTTCCGAGATTTAAAAAACAAGCTTGGGGCACCTGGAGATTTTGCTCAAGCATATGTAATTGCTCACGAAGTCGGACATCACGTGCAGAATTTGATGGGAATTTCCGACGAAGTTAGAAGAGTACAAAATCGAGTTGGTCAAGTTCAAGCGAACCAACTTTCCGTAAGATTAGAATTACAAGCAGACTGTTTTGCCGGAATTTGGGCACATCACGCACAAAGACAAAGACAAATTATCGAACAAGGAGACGTTGAAGAAGCCATGAATGCAGCCGCGAGCATCGGTGACGATAGACTGCAAAAGCGCTCAAAAGGATATGTCGTCCCCGAATCATTCACTCACGGAAGTTCCGCACAGCGCGTTAAATGGTTTAAAACAGGTATTCAAACTGGTAGGATTGATGCTTGTAATACTTTTGAAAGTTAGGAATTGGGGATTGGGGATTGGGGATGGGGCATTGGGCATTGGGCATAGGGCATAGGGCATTAGTGATTGGTAATAGCGGGTAAATGATCTTCCCCTTGTCCCCTTGTCTCCTTGTTCCCTTGTCCCCCCTCTCCCCATCCCCCCATCTCCCCCCTCTACCCCCTCTACCCCCTCTACCCCCTCTCTTCTACTTCACCCAATCAATAATCTGCGGATTCACCAAATCGGGAACTTCATCATGTGGACAGTGCCCCGCTCCGGGAATTGGCACGATTTTGATGTCTTTACCGTTTTCTTTGGCTTGTTCGTATACTTTTGCTCCTGCGATCGGTGTCCAAGGATCGTCTGCCCCCCAAATTACTAATAATGGACGCTCGACTTTGGGTAATAATTCCTCTGGGGAATCACCGGGAGGGGCTGTCAAAATTGATGCAAATACTTGCTGTGCGCCTTCGTCACAGGATGGTTCGTAAAGCATATCTACTAATTCATCGGTGACGGCATTGCGATCGCGATACACTTGGTAGAGGGTGCGTTTGATTTGCGATTTTCTGCGGATATTATTAAATACAAATTTACCCGTTATCGGATGACCAACTAATTTATTAAAACTGCCCATCACAAAGCGTAGCGGTGGGTTTAATTCGTCCGAGCGATGGCTCAAGCCTCCCGCAGCGTTGATTAAAACAGCGCCACTGGTAATTTCGGGATGCTCTGCTGCAATAGTCAAACTTATCAACGCACCTACAGAGTTACCGATAAATACGGCAGGTTGCTTGATGTGTTCCTGCCAAAAATCTTTGAGCAACTCTACCCATAAATCAACGCTGTACTCGATGGGTGCTTTATCGGAACCACCAAATCCTAATAAATCCAGTGCAAACACTTGATAGCCAGCGTCGGCTAATACCGGAATATTTTTCCGCCAATGTCCGATAGATGCACCGAAACCGTGAATTAATACTAAAGGTTTTCCCGTACCCATGACGGTGTACTGAATTTTGTAACCCTTCCAAATCCAAAAGAGTTTTTCAAAAGTGGTTGTTGCTTGTGGTGTGGTAGTCACGGTTGTGAAGTTTAGTAAAGTCTTTCTTATTATGGTAAATAATCGGGTGCTGTTTACGAAATTAATTCGTTACATTCACAACCTTACGGCGTTACTGCAAAATGGTGTTAGCTAAGGAAAAAAATATTTATGCTGGCAACTTCTATTAATTTACAGTTAGAACCAGGACAAAAGGTTTAGAAGAATATTATTTATTATTAACCCACACAGGTGGGTTTTGCTTGTGTAGCAGCGGTTGAAACCGCCGGATAAACGATTTGGATCAATACGCTCAATCGCCCGCAGACTCGAAGTCTGGGGCTATATCTACAAACCCCCTCTGCACGGGCTGGATTAGAACGATATAAAATCAATTGAGTAAAAACACAGTGGTTGTTTTCTAGGTAAAAGTATAAATTGTTTATTGTGCTTTTACACACTTTTTATACTTGATTCCTATTCGTCTTCATATTATTCGCATCTATCAGAAGAAAAATAGAGAAAGATTGATTGCTGCTTATGAAGCCAGTGATTATTTTTTGCCTTGGTAGTAAGAGCTTTAGCTCTTGAATTTAGGACTAAAGTCGGCAAGTAGAACCCATGAGAATAAACACCAATATTTTTCTACCATCTATTTACCCAAATAAGTAATATCACTGAACCAAAATGAAATTATCTACAAACAACCAAAATCAAATATCCTTATTCCCTAAGCAAGAAATAGCTTTCATTGATGCAGGAGTTTCTGATTATCAAAGTTTAGTAAATGGTGTAAAACCGGGAATTGAAATAGTTGTACTCGACTCCAAGCGAGATGGAATTGAACAAATTACCGAAGTATTAACAAAAAAACAGTTCGCTACAATTCATATTGTTTCCCACGGCTCCCCCGGTTGCTTGTATTTGGGTAACTCTGAACTTAATTTAAGCAATTTAGATAAGTGCGATCGCCAGTTAAAAAGCTGGTTTAATCTCCACATCCCCTCATCTCCCCATCTCCCCATCCCCCCATCTCCCCATCCCCCCATCTCCCCATCCCCCCATCTCTTCCTCTACGGTTGCAACGTCGCAGCAGGTGACGCTGGGGAAGAGTTTATCGAAAAGCTGCATCGGTTAACAAAAGCAAATATTGCAGCTTCGACAACGGTAGTTGGGAATGTGGAAAAAGGTGGGAATTGGGAATTAGAAGTAACTGAAGGTAACAGCAATAATAAATCTTTAGCATTTTCTACAACAGTTAAGTTATACCGGTATACTGGCAAACTTAATAGTTAATAACAGCAACGATTCTGGTGATGGTTCATTACGAAAAGCAATTGAGGATGCTAATGCTACTTCGGAAGCAGATACTATTACCTTTGACGCTAGTTTAAATGGACAAACTATTGCCTTAACTAGCGGTACCTTGAATATCACAAATGCTGTAACTATTCAAGGTTTAGGAGCAGATAATTTAACTATCAGTGGTAATAATATATCTCGCGTTTTCAAAGTTGATAATAATAGTAATCAAATTGATGTCAACATTGATGGTTTTACAATTCAAGATGGTAATTCCAACGATGACGGTGGTGGTATTTAGAATCGTGGTAATTTAACTTTAGAAAATATTGTAGTTAAAAATAACCAAGCTGCTGACGATGGTGGTGGTATTCGCAATGACGGTAATTTAACGATTATTAATAGTACCGTAGCTGGTAATACTTCTATTGGCACCAGTCAAACCAGTGGTGGTGGGGGATTACTTAATACTACTGCTGACAACAGTAAATATTATAAATAGCACCTTTAGCGGTAATACAGCTTTAAACGGTGGTGGTATTCGTAATGATGGAAATCTGAATTTAATTAATAGTACTTTAAGTGGTAATAATGCACAAGCAAGCGGTGGAGGATTGGTTAATACAGTTGATATTAATCAAACTTTTACAATAGTACGTGCTACAGCAACAATTAAAAATAGCACTATTACAAAAAATACCGCAGGCACTGAATTAGCAAGTGGTGTTGCTAACGTTGGTGATTTAACAGTTAGCAACAGTATTATTGCAGGAAATACTAATAATGATGACATCAGAAATCAATTTAGTGTAAATCCTATTCAAGGAATCACTACCAGCAATGGAAATAATTTAATTGGTAACGGTGACGGAAGCAGTTTCACTAATGGAAACAACGGTGATATTGTTGGTACTTCTGCTAATCCTATTGATGCCAAACTCGGTAATCTACAAAATAACGGCGGATTAACTCAAACTCACGCATTGTTAAGCGGTAGCCCAGCAATTAATGCAGGAAGTAATAGTAATATTGCTCAAGATACTTTTGATATAGATGGAGATAGTAATACTACTGAAATACCCTTCGAGCAAAGAGGTGTAGGATTCGAGAGAATTATTGATACTACAGTTGATATTGGTGCTTATGAAATTGTATCTGTTGTAGAAGTTAGCGCTACTACTGCCGATGGTACTTATAAAACCGGGGATACTGTAGATATTACGGTTGAATTTGCAAAAGAGGTGAATGTTAATCTTGATAGTCTTGGTGGTGCGCTGCAATTAACTTTAGAAACGGGTACAAACGAAGAAACGGGTACAAACGTTAGAATTGCAACTTACACTAGCGGTAGCGGTAGCGATATCCTCAACTTTAGTTATACCGTAGAGCAGGGAGATGAAAGCCTTGATTTAGACTATATTTCTAACTCAGCTTTACAACTTAACAGCGGTAGTATTAAAGATAATAATGGTAGTAATGTCGATTTAACTTTACCAAATCCCAGTGAAATAGGTTCCCTTGGTGCGAATAAAAATATTATAATTGATACGATCGCGCCAACAGTTACATTAACTTCCACAGCAGCAGCAACTGTTAATTCTAAATTTAATGTCACTGCTGAATTTTCAGAGTTAGTAAATGGCTTCAATATCGACGATATTACTCTAACTAACGCTACAGCTAGCAACCTCGTTGACAACTTTAGCAATTACACTTTTGATATTACACCTACCAGTACTGGTATGGTAACAATAGATATTAATTCAGCAGTTGCTCAAGATATTGCTGGTAATGATAATATCGCTGCAACTCAAATAACTAGAGAAGCTGATTTAACTTTACCAACAGTTAGTAACATTACCGCTTCAACTTCCACAATTTCCGATTCCAGCACCAGCTTTACCTTAACTGTGGAATATTCGGAAGATATGGATACTGGAGTAAATCCGAGTATCACAATCGAAAATCTTCAAAATACAATTACTTTTGGTAGTGGAAGTTGGGGTGTTGATAGTAAAACCTATATTGCAACCTATACCGTTACCGATGCAAACGAAGAAGTAGCTGCTATCGATGTCAAAGTAGAAAACGCTCAAGATAAAGTTGGTAATATTCAAGCTGCTTTCACTAAGGATGATTTATTCAGCATTGATAACAAAAATCCAAATACACCTTCTATAATTTCTTTCACAGAAGATACGGGTGCTATTGGAGATGGAATTACCAGCGATAACACTTTAATTATTAGCGGTAGCGCTGAAGCAAACAGCAATATCGAAGTTTTCCAAGATGGTAATATCGGCACAACTACTACTGATAATTCTGGAAACTGGAATTTTGATTATACGAATACCATTCTTGTTGATAACAGTTATGAATTTACTGCTGTTGCTAAAGATGCTGCGGGTAACGCCAGCGATACTTCTACATCATTCAATATCACGGTAGATGCAGTTAACGATGCTCCGATTGTAAAAAATGCGATCGCCAGTGTTACTACTCCTCAAGATACAGCATTCGATTTCACTTTACCAGCAGATACTTTTACAGATTCAGATATCGGAGATACCTTAACTTACTCTGCAACTTTAGAGGATGATTCCCAGTTACCAACTTGGTTAAATTTCGCAAATGGTACTTTCACCGGCACTCCTACAAACGATAATCTTGGTGAAATCAATATTAAAGTGACTGCAACTGACACTGCTGGTGCATCCGTTAGCAATACGTTTACTTTGAAAGTAGAAAACGCTAATCAAGCACCTGCGATCAACGATGCAGTTTTCTCTATCAAAGAAAATAGCCTAGAAAACACCGTAATTGGTATTATCGCAGCAAACGATCCAGATGAGGTTTTAAATTTTGCCTTGGTTTCTGGAAATCTCGATCCAGATAAAGATGGTAAGCTAGCTTTTGCGATCGATTCCAATACCGGAGAAATCGCAGTTAACGATAAAGATGATATCGATTTTGAAACTACACCCAGCTTTAATCTCCAGGTAACAGCAACAGATGCAGGTGGTTTAAGCGATTCCGCGAATATTACTGTTAATTTAATTGATGTAGCTCCAGCTAAGTTTGACGTTAATCAAAGTCAAAACGGCATCTTTGTTTTAGATGCAGGGGAAAAAACCAATATCAAGTTTACTTTAGCTAATATTAATGCCAGTAATGTCAATGAAATTGGTGTATTTGTAGTTGACGAAAACGGTAATATTGATGGGTTAGCGCCGGGTAGCGACGGTTTTCTCAAAGCAGCTTTAAACCAATCGCAAATAATCTTTTCCGCTCTTTCTGAAAACCCCAATGGATTCGCAGTTGAAAACATTCAGCGGATAGTTGAAGTTGATAGTAATGCCCGTTTGCAATTTTTCATGGTATCCAACGGTACCACAGATGCCGCGCTTGCGGAAATAGAATCAACCGGAAATACCAACTTACCTATCTTCTTTTCCACCTCTGAAAATTTACGGGTAGATAACTTAAATTCAGAAGGATTTACTTTAGAATGGGAAGATTCAGCGGGTGGAGATGATTTTAACGATATCCAATTGAATGCAGCATTAACTCAAGATAATTCTGCTAAAGCAACTAAATTACAAACCAAAAAAGAACTTATCGATTTACGCGATATCACAGATGACGCAGCAGTTAACGTTGAAGTATATCGAGAAGCTGCTTTCGATAACCTAATTGGTTTCTACAAAATCAGCGATATTAACGGCGGCATCGATACTAATGGTGATGGAATCGCCGATATTAATCCCAACGATGCCGGATATAAAGATGCAGCTTTAACAAACCGAATTACCGGCTTGGATTTACTAGCAACAGAGAATCAAACCACCACAACAGTAGATGGAATTTTAGAAGCTGGAAGTATTTTAGCTCCTTTCATAATTGCAGATGGTACCTTCGATGAAGCTATTAATAATAATGCCGAAGTTTACTTTGCCTTTTTAGGTGCAAACAGCGATAAAACAGATCATATTCGCTTGCTTGCTGACAACACCTTTGGCTTTGAGGATACGGTGAATGCTGGCGATAAAGACTTTAATGATGCGATTGTAAAAATTAATTTTTAACTTATTTAACAATTACTCCTCTTCTACCCTCTTTCCTCCGCGCTCTCCGCGCTCTCTGCGCTCTCTGCGGTTTTTTAAATCATAAAACCTCCGGGAAAAACAACATAATAGATGTCTTTCACATCTATGGTTGTAACGTTTGTCTACTTCCATAAATGATTTAATCAAATTGATTCGTTGTGTCTTCAAAATGAAGGAGACGTAGCAGTGCTACGTCTCTACATTAATTTGCGAAATACAAATTTCCGTGGTACTCACAAATGTTGTAAAGTTTAGTAAAATCTTTTAATCTATTAAAATGCTTACTGAATTTATAAATGATATAGCTCCACATCAAAGTTTAATATCAGCAGCGGTTAAAGATAAATTACGAGCAAAAGCTTTTGGTATTACACCTGAAAATGTCGCAGAAACTATACATAAACGCTGGAATTTACTAAAATCTATTTATCCTGCTTTTGAAGAATTATGTCAAACTAGTTTACAAATGCAACCCAATGTGATGTTACCAACATTGTGGGATTTGTGGCTACCTTTGGCAATACAAATTGCATCCCAGTATCAAGAAGTTCAGCGTCCTTTTATACAGGGATTTTTAGGTGGACAAGGAACTGGTAAAACTACAGCTTGTAAGGTTATCGAATTAATTTTGTCACACTTAGAATACCATGTTTTGAGTTTGTCTTTAGATGACTTGTACAAAACTTATCAAGCACGTTTAATTTTACAACAAAATGACCCACGTTTAATTTGGCGGGGACCACCGGGAACCCATGATGTTGATTTGGGTTTAAATCTTTTAGATAATATTAAAGAGCGAAAAACTATTATAACAGTTCCTCGCTTCGATAAATCGCTGCATTCTGGAAATGGCGATCGCACTTCACCCGAAACAGTATCCAATATTGATATCGTATTATTTGAAGGTTGGTTTGTCGGCGTTAAACCAATTAATTCGGCAGCATTTATTAATCCACCCCCACCAATTATTACGGCAGCAGACAAAGAATTTGCTAGGGATATCAACGATAAACTTCAAGATTACCTACCTTTGTGGCAGCGATTGGATAGTTTAATTATGTTATATCCCACAGATTACCGTCTTTCTTGTTTATGGCGCAAACAAGCCGAAAATCAGATGAAAGCCAGCGGTAAACCTGGAATGACAGACTTACAAATCGAAGAATTTGTAAATTACTTTTGGAAAGCACTGCATCCAGAATTATTTATCAAACCATTAATAAAATCTCCATCAGTTGATTTAGTAATTGAAATTAATCGCGATCGCATTGGAACAATTATCAATTATCAATTACCAATTAGACTGTAGGGTGTGTTATGGCGCTTTATATAATTCGGCTTGTTTTAGAATGATTTAATTTCGCGGCTAACGCACCATTCTATTTAGGTTTTATACGAAATATAGCGGTGCGTTGCGCGGAGCGACAACACACCCTACAAACTATTCCCGAATCTGTTTGATTAAATCATTAAAAGGTTGCCAATTATCTTCTTGAGCAATTGATTCCCAAACCGATTCTATGACAGGTCTTAAAATTACTGTTTGGGGGTTATATTTGTTTAAAGTTTGGGCAATATTATCCATTTCCGATGTTGCCATAGTATTCAAGACTCTGTGATAAATTTCCGCCCAGTTGACGAATAATTCCGATGTACCTAAAGATTTCTGGATCTCGGAACCTTTTAAAATATAATTTGCATCGTCTTGCCATTTTCGATCGAAAGTTGCGGCGATGTCGGCATAAAAATGATGGTAGCTAACGGGATAATGCTTGAGAAAATCAATTGTGGCTTTTAATAGTTCGTCCACATCTGATTTTGGTAACTCTTGCTCAATTCCCAATTTTTTCAACATTAATAAGCGGTAGTTGCCCAGAAAATGTTTACCGAATGTTATCAATCCAGCATCCATATCAGATTTATCAATTACAGCCTTTAATGGTTCTTGCAACATTTCCAAATTCCACATACAAACATCCGGCTGATGGATGTAAGCATAGCGACTATAATAATCAAAATATGCTGCGGTAAAATGCGGATCGTAAGTAGGAATAAATGCATAGGGACCGTAATCAAAACTTTCCCCAGTAATCGACATATTGTCGGTATTTAAAACCGCATGACAGAAACCAGCCGCCATCCATTGCGCTGCTAATTTAGCAACTCTTTCAACTAATTCCGCATAAAATAAAGCATATTTTTCTTGCTCCTTAATTAGATGCGGGTAGTAAACTTCTATTACATGGTCCAAAAGCGTTTTAATTAAATCTGGACGCTTTAAATAATTTAAACGTTCAAAAGTACCAAAACGAATATGGGAACGATTCATCCTTACCATTACACAGGAACGAGTCGGGGAAGGTTCATCACCGCGCCACAACTGCATTCCCGTTTCAATCAAACTCAGACAGCGAGAGGTGCGTACACCCATACGATGCAGCATTTCCGCCGCTAAGACTTCGCGCATTCCACCTTTGAGAGTAAGCATTCCATCGCCACCACGGGAATAAGGTGTTCTACCCGAACCCTTCGTACCAAAATCATAAAGTTCGCGATCGCAACCGCGTACTTGTCCGTAAAGAAAACCTCTTCCATCACCCAACCTGGGGTTATATTCGCCAAACTGATAGCCGTGGTAGCGCATTGCCAAAAGCGGTTTGCGCTGCTCAAATTTACCAAAAGCTTGAATAAAATCTTCGTCAGTTACCTTTTCAGGGTTCAATCCCAGCAACGGAAGCAGCGCATCATTACGCCACCGGAGTTTATGAAGCGAGAATTCCTCCGCCATTACTTCATCAAAGTAATCATCGCCAAGAGATTCAAATGCTGGTTCGTAATTGAGATTGAGTAGGGGATTGCTAGTTTCAGCCAGAGTCATTACCAGTGCGGGTTAGTTTGCCATTCCCTTAATAGTACATCTGAGAGGGGAGAGTGGGGGAGATGGGGGGATGGGGGGATGGGGGGATGGGGGGATGGGGAGATGGGGAGATGGGGGGATGGGGAGTTATCAGTTATTAACCTTTAACCTTTAAAATACTTTATTTCTGTAAAGAGTAGCTATTGTTCTAGATTTAACTGAATCGATTTGATATCAATATAATCGCTATCTTATCGAAGAAAAATATGTTTAAAAAGATAATTCCTATTTTAGCATTTGTAAGTTTGTTTAGTTTAGGAGTTGTATCATTAGGAAGCTATATTGCGTGGAAATATCCGATAGAATTATTAACTCATTTTCGAGTTCAATATTTTATCCTATCGCTAATTTTTACCGTATTTTTATCTATACTATATTCTTATGGTTATCTCAAAAAAAGACTGCTTATTTTTTGCGCTTTACTGTTGGTAGGATTGAATTCAATAGAAGTCATCCCCTGGTATTTACCGCATCAACAACTTACGCAAAATACTGCTGAATCAATTAGATTTTTACAGTTTAATATTAATACTCAAAATAAGCGCGATCGAGAAATTATAGATGTAGTAAAGTTTGAGCGTCCCGATATAGCTTTATTTGTTGAAATTGAACAAAATACGGTTAATAAGTTAAATGCCGGATTGAAAGATATTTTACCTTATAGTTTTAAAAGTCCTGGTGGATTAGCTATATTAAGTCGCTTCCCTATTCAAGATGCGCGAGGAGATGACTTAAACACAAATTATTTTAACTTGATGGCAACTTTATTAATAAACAATCAACCTGTTGAATTTATTGGAACTCATGCTTTTGTACCCATCAAACCATCTACTTTCGATAATCGTAATATGCAGCTAGCTGCCTTAAGCGATCGCATTACAAATACAAAAGTTCCGTTAATTGTAGCTGGAGACTTTAATTTAACTCCTTGGTCGCCTTATTATAAAATGTTTGTCAGTAGAACTAAGTTGCATAATACTCGTTTGGGTTATGGTATTTTACCAAGTTGGATACGAGATACATCATATTTACACTACCCAAAATGGTTGATATTTATAATGGAGAATTTTCTAAATATTCCTATCGATCATTGCTTTGTAAATAATTATTTTAAAGTAGCTGGGGTTCATATTGGAAACAATGCTAATTCCGATCATGCACCTGTTATTAGTGATTTGGTTTTGAAGGTTAAAGGTTAAAGGTTGAAGGTTGAAGGTTGAAGGTTGAAGGTTGAAGGTTGAAGGTTGATTCGTTTTCAATATACATAAAAAGACGTTGCAGTGCAACGTCTCTACATTATTAATGATTGATAATATAAATTAGTAAATGAATTAATTACCAGCGATCGCGTTCATTTTTTGGCGAGATGTTTTAACTATTGATTGAATGCGAGCTTTTTGTTCTGGTGTTAATTTCATCGATTGAATTAGTTTTCTTCTTCCTTGGCGCGTTTTTAAGGATTGCACAATTTCACTGCGCTGCGCTCTAGTTAAGACGTTAGTAATTTGTCTAAATGCTTCATCTTGAATAGCATCTACTTTTTTTTGCTGTTGTGGAGTCAGTCTTTTATAAATACGCGGGATTGCATATCCTGTTGCTTGTATTGTCAGCGGAACTAAAATAAATTTAGGTACTGCTTCGGCTTTTTTGGCAGAAATTCCATTTAAAAATACGCTCAAAACTGTGGCAGTCAATAATACGGAAAAACGCTGTGTTGTTTTACTAAACATTGAGAAAAACCCCTTAAAATATTTTAGTTTTTAGATTCTGGATTTGCTAATAGTCGTTCGTTTATTTAAGCTTTCCATTGAGGATTTGTCAAACTTGTTAAAATATGGTCTTGCCATCGATCGCTAATTAATAAATAGTCTCTAGCATAACCTTCCACCACAAATCCTAACCTCTTGAGCAAATTACCGCTACTTTGATTGTGAGGCATATAATTTGCCATAATACGGTGCATTTTTAACTCTTCAAATACATAATCAACACTCGCTTGTAAGGCTTCACTCATATAACCCTTACCTTGTTCTTTTTCTGCTAAACTGTAACCTACGGTACAAAATTGTGCGACACCTCGAATAAAATTGCGGAAATTAATTATTCCAATTATTGTAGACTCGGTTTGAGAAAAAATCAGCAGTCTTAGCGAATGTCCTTGGATAAATTCTTGCACAGCTTTTTCTACTTCACTATGCCAATATGCTTGAGTAAAAAAGTTTTCCGACCATGCAGGATAGAAAGGAGTAAGATAAGCTCTATTATCACTGTAATAATTGATAATTAGTGGTACATCTTCCTGAGTAGCCAATCGTAATAATAAGCGTTTAGTAACAATACGCGGCAGTTGCGGTTGCATATTTTATATTTAGAGCCAGTAATATTAATTAGGAACACATTTGAGATTGTCCCACTTCTCTCATGCCTGCTGCAACTGGATCGAAATGTTTATCAAATAATGTGTAATTGTTGTAACAAGAATTAGACAGTTTAGCGTTATTCAATTTTGAAGAGCGTAAATCGGCACCGCGTAAATCTGAATTTTCAAAATTAACACCTTGTAAATCGTTAAACCGGAAATTCATTCCCTGTAAGTTAACTCCGGCTAAGTTTACACCTATTAACAACGATATGTGTTTTTGTGCTGATATTTTAAGTAATTTTGCATCTTGTAAAAACATAATGACAAAACGCTTGCGTATGGGGTCAAGTTCCTCTAAAGTAGCCTGAGTCATCGCTCGAAAAGCAGCCGTTTTTTTTCTAATTGATTGAGGATTTTCTTTAACAATTGTTACCGTCATCGTTTTGAGATAATCTGACAGCACCGCTTGACGATGAACATCAGCAACAATTGCAACATTCCCTTGCCCTGCGGTTAATTCATATGCTGGTTTCTCAAATCCTTGATAGAAAATACCAATTACAAGCACCAAAAAGATAATACAACCTGTTACTAATAAAATTGCAGAGTTATAAGCATTTTTGGCAACTTCAACCGAATTAATAGTTGATTTTAAATTTTCCACCCTGCGAAAAAAGTAACCACCTAATTTACTAGATTTAGTTGTATTATAATTTTCATTTAATTTGATAATTTTCTGAGATTGCGTATTCATAAATTTGATAAAATGTAGCCTAGTTGACGATTTCTATCTAGGCAATTGTTTACCCTAAATAATTTACCAGAGGATTCTCAAAAAAAAAGTAGGCTGGATTATGAAAGACAAGGAGATGGGGAAGAGGGGGAAGAGGGGGAAGAGGGGGAAGAGGGGGACAAGGAGAACTTTAACCTTTGACCTTTGACATGCAGACCTTTGACCATTGATAATTGTAAAAAAGGATTATTTGCTCTGTGGGAATACGCTACGATTGGCAAGAAGCAGAAATACGCTCAATATATGATACGCCTTTGCTTGAGTTAATTTATCAAGCTGCTACCATACATCGTCAGTACCACGATTCGAGAAAGATACAGGTTTGTAAACTGGTATCAATTAAGACTGGCGCTTGTCCAGAAGATTGCAGTTACTGCGCTCAATCTTCTCGTTATAAAACAGAAGTTAAACCGGAATCTCTCTTAGATAAACAAACAGTAATTGATATCGCCAAACAAGCTAAAGAAAGCGGTGTTAGTCGGGTTTGTATGGGTGCTGCTTGGCGCGAAGTCAGGGATAATTCTCAATTCGAGCAAGTATTAGATATGGTAAAAGAAGTGACAGCATTAGATTTAGAAGTATGCTGCACTTTAGGAATGCTCAACTCTTCACAAGCAAAGCGTTTAGAAGATGCGGGGCTTTACGCTTATAACCATAATCTCGATACTTCACAAGACTATTACAGCACCATCATCACTACTCGAACTTATAGCGATCGCCTCAATACCATCGAAAATGTTCGTCAAACAAACGTAACCGTATGTTCCGGCGGTATCCTTGGTTTAGGCGAAACCGTTGGCGATCGAGTTTCAATGTTACGTACTTTATCCAATCTGCAACCCCATCCAGAATCCGTACCCATCAATATCCTTTCGCAAGTCGAAGGTACGCCATTAGAAAATCAGCCGGATGTGCCCGTCACCGAAGTAATTCGGATGATAGCCACAGCCCGTATTGTAATGCCAAATTCCGACGTTCGTTTGAGCGCTGGTAGGTCAAGACTTTCACAAATAGAGCAAGCAATGTGCTTCATGGCAGGTGCAAACTCCATATTTTCCAGCGACGACGGAAAAATGTTAACCGTTACCACACCTTGCCCCGGATACGATGCCGATAAAGAAATGTTAAATTTACTAGGCTTGGAAGCGCGATCGCCAGCGAATCGGAAAGAGTTGTCGGTTACTAGTTAAGGGAGGGGGAAGAGGGGGTAGAGGGGGGAGAGGGGGTAGAGGGGGAGAGGGGGGAGAGGGTGTAGAGGGTGTAGAGGGTGTAGATAATTTCTAACTCTTAACTCCTAACTCCTCACCTTTAACCTTTAACCTATCCCTCCCCCATGCCCAAATTATTAAATGATCTTGGCGGCACGCAAGCCGAAGAGTAAACCAGCAGCGATGCCGATAAATAGAACTAAGGAACCAATATACGAAACTATACCTAGCATTTACTTTTCTCCACAATCGTTCAATCTTTCTTTATTCTTTATATTGAAGCATTAGTTAGTTGTTAGTTGTTAGTTGTTAGCTGTTAGTTGTTCAAATTTCTCCCCCCTCTCCCCCCTCTCCCCATCTCCCCATCTCCCCATCTCCCCATCTCCGAAATTGCGATACAATACAGCACGGGGACTTGTTATGGGGTTTAAAGAATGTCTTCTGCGATTAAAGTAAATCTTCCACTGTCGTCTTATGAAATTGCGATCGCGCTGGGAAGTTTGGATAAGCTCGGCGATTATATGAATAATTTGCAGTTGGGTAAGAAGGTGCTGTTGGTTTCTAACTCGACGGTTTTTGAACATTATGGGGAAAGGGCGTTAAAATCGCTTGAAGCTGCTGGTTTTGATGTATGTAACTGCATTTTGCCCGATGGCGAACAGTATAAAAATTTAAATTCTATACAAAAAATATACGATGCGGCTCTGGATAATCGCGTAGAACGTTCATCTACTATGGTGGCTTTGGGTGGCGGCGTAATTGGCGATATGACGGGTTTTGCTGCGGCTACTTGGCTGCGGGGTATCAAGTTTGTACAGGTGCCGACTTCGCTTTTGGCTATGGTGGATGCTTCGGTGGGTGGCAAAACTGGTGTTAACCATCCTCAAGGTAAAAATTTGATTGGCGCTTTTCATCAACCACGCTTGGTGTTAATCGATCCAGAAGTGCTGAAAACTCTTTCACAAAGGGAATTACGCGCCGGAATGGCAGAAGTGATTAAATATGGCGTAATTTGGGATGCCGATTTATTTGCAGAGATGGAACGCTGCGAAAGTCTCGATCGCATTGAATATTTGATGGCTCCCTACTCTGGTGGAGAAAAATCTTTAATTGACTACATATTAACGCGCTCTTGTCAAGCCAAGGCTGATGTAGTCAGTAAAGATGAGAAAGAAGGGGGATTGCGAGCTATTCTCAACTACGGACACACCATTGCTCATGCCGTGGAAAGCTTGACGGGTTACAGCGTAGTTAATCATGGTGAAGCAGTGGCGATCGGTATGGTAGCAGCCGGAGAAATTGCCGTAAAACTTGGAATGTGGCAAGCAGAAGAAGTAAAAAGACAAAACGCTTTGATTGAAAAAGCAGGTTTACCTACCGTATTACCAGCAGGGTTAGATATTGCAGAGATAATTGAGTCGTTGCAATTAGATAAAAAAGTCAAAGCAGGTAAAGTCCGGTTTATATTACCAACTCAAATTGGTGCGGTGATTATTACCTCGGAAGTGCCATCGGAAGTGATTCGAGAGGTGTTGCAAGAGATGAGTTAGGGCATTAGGGATTGGGCATTGGGAATATTGTTTGTTAACTGTTATTTCGATAAACCTGACTTCGATGTTTGACCCTAATTACAGTTACTAATAAAATATCGTCAAGAATATCGTATACTACTCGATAATCTCCGACTCGAATACGATAGGAATTCTCTTCACCTTGTATTTTTTTCACCCCATTAGGACGAGGTTCTATTGCCAAATTATTAATCTTAGTTTCGATGCGTTCTTGGACATCTGAAGGTAATTTATTGAATTGTTTTTTCGCAACTTTAGGCAACATCCTTTTTCATTTCATTTTTTATTTCTTCCCAGGTAACGGTACCATTAATACGTATATCTTCTCTAGCTTCTTGAATCGCTTTTAAATCTTCTTCGTCTTCTTGGTCATCAATTGTTTTTAATAAGGTATAAATTTCGTCTAAAGTACTGTCGTAAGCTTGGTAAAGCATTACAGTGATGTCTTTAATTAATTCTTCTCTCTCACGGTCAGTTTTCATAATTTATACCTTTTTAATTATTTATTTCTTATTACAGTAGGAAAGCATTTCTAATCGCTTATTCCAAACAATTTATGATCGATGATAGCTTGATATCTTTTCCGTTGGCATTTCCTCTGTGCCCTCAGCACGCCATTTGCCCTACTGTCGGGGAAGCCCAACACTCTGCTGCAACTGGAATCGATCTGAATGGCTTATGGGTAATTATTGATCGCTGCTTTGTGTCTACAATTCCTCGGGATTAACTCCTAATTCTCGCAATCTTGCGGCTAAACGTTCGGTTTTTGCGCGTTCTTGTTCGAGTTGTTGTTGTGTTGACTCGCGCTGTTGTTCAACTCGTTCAAGCTGTTGTTCAACTTTTCCGGAGGGGGTAGGAATCAAGTTTCCTTGGGCATCATACCAGCGCAACCACAGCCGCTCGATACCTTGATAAGTACCTTGCCATAACCCAATACCTAATTCTACAGAAGATAACCAAACGGGAGATTCAGTTAAAGTTAGTTCTTGGTAACGACCTGCAATGTTTTGAAATACTTGTAAATTATCGGTATAGCGATCGAATATTATATAGTAAGGAATTCTTAAAATTCTTTCGTAAACTTCCCATTTAGTTGGTGGCTGGTTAACTTCTCGTAGAGTTTGTCCTAAATCTTCTTTTTCTGTACCCGGAGAAAGTAATTCTACTACAACTGTTGGATCTATTCCTTCTTGCCAAACAACATAACTTAAACGCAACTCTTGTTGTTCGTAAAAACGAGAAGCTCCTAAAACGGCAAACCAATCTGGACGCTTATACCATAAAGTATGGTGCGGGTCGTAATATAAGTTTAAGTCGCTGCCGACGAATACTTCATCAGTTGAGTAGTTCGGTGGTTGAAAAGTTTCTCGCAGCAGTTGCGGTTGAAAATCGTGAAATTCGTCAGGCAAACCAGGTTCCTCCAAGTTTTCGCTAGGAAGATCGTACATTGTAGGCAGTACTTCTTTGGGAGGACGGGGTGGATCTGTTTGGTACATCGTGCATAGAGAAAGCAACTAACTATAGGTTAGCGGATGAGGAGCAAGATTTAGTGCCGTTTTGAAGTTACCAAAAATTGATCGCTCAGCAAGAGAATAGTTCAAAATCCTTGTTTCTTAATATACTAAATATAGCTTCTCTAATTTCCAGTCATCTGGTTAGTTTTGGTAAATAAAAATACATTTATTATTAAGTAAACAGAATGGATTTGCATAATATAGATAATTATTTAATTGCTACAGATATTAATAATGTTACCGATTGGGGTGAAGGTTGGAGTTGGTTGGCTGGAGGTACTTGGTTATTTTCCGAACCACAGCCTCAGATAAAAACGTTGGTAGATATACAGTCTTTGGGATGGGATGAAATTGAGGTTGTAAATTCTTTTAATTTTTATCCAGGGGAATTATTAGCGATCGGTGCAACTTGTCCTTTAATTAAGTTATTAGAGCATCCTTGGTTATCTGAATACAAGGCTGTGGAAGGCTTTAAGGGCGCGATATCTGCTCTTTCTGCTTCCTTAAAAGTTGTTAATGTGGCAACGGTAGGGGGAAATATTTGCCTTGCATTATCGGTAGGTACTCTTGCACCTATTATGGTGGCTTTGGATGCAAGTTATGAGATTTGCAATAGAGCCGGAGAATCGCGAATCGTTGCAGCGAAAAATTTTCAAATCGGTTCCCGTCAAACGGTTTTGCAGTCTGGGGAATTATTGCGGCGAGTTTTGATTCCTGTAGAAAACATGAAATGGCTTGTTAATTATCAACGCTTTGGAATTGCGGCGAGCGATTCTGCTTTAGCTATTGTTGTGGGTGCTTATAATAATGCGAATAAGTTGCGGTTAGCGATCGCTGCGAGTGTTGCTGCACCAGTTTTGTTAGAATTTGAAGCTGATTTAGAGACGAATTTGAATTACATAGCTGCTTTGGATATGGATTTTATTGAAGATAATCGGGCTAGTGCTGTTTATCGTCGCGAAATTACCCAGGTTTTAATTAAACGCTGTTTAAATAATTTTGAATTTTAGATTCCCTACTTCCTACTCCCAACTCCCTTCTAATATATGCAACCTGTATTTAAAGTTAATAATCAAACTCATACCGCAACCTGTCATCCTGGAAGCAGCCTTCTTTCCTTGCTTCGTCAACTTAATTACTTTGGCGTACATCGGGTTTGCGAAACTGGTGATTGTGGCGCTTGTACTGTTTGGGTTAATGATACGCCAGTGCATAGCTGTATTTACCCGGCGATGCGAATTAACGAACAATCTGTAACTACTATTGAAGGATTATCGTCAAATAACGAACTTGCACCGATACAGCAAGCGTTTTTACAAGCCCAGGGATTTCAATGCGGGTTTTGCACTCCGGGAATGATTATGAGTGCTGCAAAATTTCCCCAAGCGTCGCCGTCAGAATTACGTACTTATATGAAAGGAAACCTTTGCCGCTGCACTGGATACCAAGCAATAATTGAAAGTATTTTGCTTTATCAAAAATCAAATGGACGTGACATCCTTGCCACGCCCGCAATCACACCACACTCCGTCGGACAAAACGTTCCTAAACAAGATGGAACGTCAATCGTTACAGGTAAAGCATACTACACTGCGGATATTTTGCAATCCGGAATATTACATTTGAAAATATTGCGATCGCCGGTTGCCCATGCCAGAATCCGTAAGATTAGCGTTGACAAGGCGAAAGCACTGCGGGGGGTGGTAGATATCTTTACTTACGAAGATGTGCCAAGAATACCTTACACCACTGCCGGACACGCGGAACCCGTACCCGATCCTTTAGACCATTATTTGTTAGATAATAAAGTACGTTTTATCGGCGATCGAGTTGCTGCTGTGGTGGCTGAGTCGGTTGATATTGCACAACTTGCTTGCGAATTAATTGAGGTTGATTACGAAATTTTACCCCACGTTACCAATCCAGTGGAAGCGATGAATGGTAGCGTTATGATTCACGATGAAGCCGAATCTCAGCAAATACCCGATCGCGATCGTAATATTGCTGGTGAGATATTTCTGGAATCGGGAGATGTTGATTCATGTTTTGCTGAAGCGGATTTAATAGTAGAAAATACTTATACTTTGCCAGCAGTACAACACGTCCATTTAGAACCTCATGTGACAGTAACTTATTTAGATGATGGTATCTTAGTTGTTCGCAGCAGTACCCAAGTACCGTTTCACACTCAAAGATTATTATCGCAACTTTTTGATTTACCTAAAGAGAAAATTCGCGTTTATAAACCACAACTCGGCGGCGGTTTTGGCAATAAGCAAGAAATATTAACAGAAGATTTGTGTGCATTAGCGACTTTGCGTACTGGTAAACCCGTGCAGTGGGAGATGACAAGAAATGAAGAATTTACCGCTACAAATAGCCGTCATGCAATGACAATTAAGTTAAAAACTGGAGTTAAAGCAGATGGTACGATTATTGCTCAAGATTTAGAAATCATTGCAAATACTGGTGCTTACGGCAATCATGGTAAGACGGTAGTATTTTTATCTGGTTATATTCCTTTGGGTTTATACCGTTGCGATAACAAAAGATTTACAGCCTATGCCGTTTATACTAATACCATGCCTGGAGGTGCATTTCGCGGTTACGGTGCAACTCAAGGCACTTTTGCAATGGAATCTCAAATTGATGAAATTGCGAATAAATTAGGTATTGATGTTATAGAAATAAGGCAGAAAAATTTAATTCGTCCGGGAGATATAGTTAGCTTAGGAAACAGTGGCGAGCATTTTAATTTAATTGGTAGTTATGCAGTGGAAGAGTGTTTTGTTAAAGTTATCGAAGCATTAAATTATATACCGAATACGCCGCCATTAATAGAAGATAATCGTCGTCGCGGTGTTGGTTTTGCAGTTTCTATGCAGGGAAGCGGTTTATGTAAAATCCACACTGCTAGCGTAAAATTATCGCGTTTAGCTGATGGGTACGAGTTAAGAACGGGTTCGGTTGACGTGGGTACGGGTTCCGATACCACTTTACGACAAATCGCCGCAGAAGTATTAGGGGTAACGGTTGCAGACATAAAAATTATTTCCGGAGATACACAATTAACACCTTTTGATGCGGGTTCTTATGCTTCTGCAACCATGTATATTTCCGGACAAGCTGTTAAGTTAGCGGCGGAGAAATTAAAGCAGATTCAAGCGGGTAAAATTGGATCGCTCTCGATAATCGAAGTAGAAGAAACCTATACAGCAGATGAAGCAACTTTAACTTTTGCAGTTCAAGGTGTGGAAGTAGAAGTTGATATAGAAACGGGAAAAGTAGATGTTTTAAGATGCGTACAAGCGATCGATCTGGGTAAAGCAATTAATCCCAAAATTTGCGAAGGGCAAGCAACCGGGGGAATTGCAATGGGAATTGGTTATGCATTAACCGAAGAATTGTTATTTGAATCAGGAAGAATAATTAATCCCAAATTGCGAGAATATCGCATCCCCACAGCGGCAGATATGCCACCAATGGAAGTATTTTTAGTAGAAAAAACCGATCCTTACGGACCATTTGGTGCTAAAGGTGTAGGGGAAATTACAACTAACTGTACCGCACCAGCAATTGCAAATGCGATCGCTCATGCTACTGGTGCAAGATTGCGACAATTACCAATGACACCCGAAAGAGTTGGGAAAGAATTAGGAATTAAGAGTTAGGATCACCGGAGTTAGGACCACCGGAGTTAGGAGTTATAAGTTATGAGTTAAAAATATTTCATTGTCTCCCTATCCCCTTGTCTCCCCATCCCCCTCCTCTTCCCCCTCTTCCCCCTCTTCCCCCTCTCCCCCATCTCCCCATCTCCCCATCTCCCCATCCCCTACTCTTCCGTTCTTAAATCGACAATCGTAGCATTAATATCATAATCAAAGCCTTCGATAGAGGCAGGGCTACCGATTTTAACTAAGCTTTCATTTACAACCGCACCGGCGTTTTGCATTTGTGCTTTACCAGTCAAAGTTATAAGTAAATCTGTTTTATATTTAACGCTGGGATCTAGTAATTCTTTTACCGAACCATCAGGTTGAGTTACGTTGATAGTGATGGGTAACTGCTTGACAGATTTTACCGACATTTCACCGGAGGGTTTGTTATCGATTGTTAAGCCGGTTTTTCCACCAGTTTTTAAACTTTTGTCTAATAAAGCTTCGGGACGAAGTAAATTTAAACCATCTACAAATAAAACTACTTCTATCGGCTTTGTGGTGTTCGCTTGGGCGTTTGAAACAGATATGTTAGAGAAGAAAATAAGTAGTGCGATCGCGATTATGATTACTGAAGTTAGCGATAGATTCAAAATTCGTCTTACCGTAGCGTAATTAAAACTATTAGAATTCCAAATTGTCATTAAAATTAATGCCTTTTGATGCAAGTTGGACAAATGAAACAACGTTAACAGAGCTAATGTTGAGCTTTCATATGATATTAGCGTTTAATTGTTAAATTAATTATAAAAAAGTTTAATATGTATTTATTCCTAGTCTGTGTCACTAGGACATCAATGCTGCGTAACAAAGGATACTTTGTAGCAGAATCACTTATAGCTGGGGAGAATAAAATGCCTACCGTTTATTTAAAAAATGAAGAAACCGTACAGGTAAGTATGGAAGATTTAGAAAACTATCTTTATGAAAATCACGAAAGAATAGGAAATCGCCGTAAGAAATTGCGTAGACTTCCTATAGTAGAGGTTGTTGAAGATTCGACTCGGAGTAAATAATTTACGTTTGATGTGAATTAAGTGCCCAAATCATTTTAATTATGTTTTAATTTCCAAAATGCGGAAAGCTTGTGAATAAAGCTTTAAAGCCTGTTTCTCAATAAGTTAGAGTTTTTGAGAAGAGTTCTTCGTTAAATGGAAGCAACTTTTCTCAAAACCTCTAAAATAAAGAAAGAAGCATAGTATTGGAGACAGCAGAATGCAAATCTGTTTATTTGAAAGGCGGAAAGAATGTAGAAGTAAGTATGGAAGACTTGGAAAACTATCTGTATGAGAATCACGAGAATATAGAAACTCGCCGTAAAAAGTTACTTAGACTTCCTTTAGATGTTGCTAAAGCTCCAACTAAGAGTAAATATTTTACCTTTTAATTCCCTAAACAATCTCAAACTCTAAATTATCACTCTTCAAAAAACTATGAGTGAAATGGTCAACTTCATTCGTATTGCTTAATTCTAAGTTGTAAAAATCTACTACTTCATGTTCAAAATAAGGTCCCGCATGCCAAGTTCCGACATTTAATTTAATAAAACAATTTCCGGGAATCCTAAAGGCTGCAATATCTTGTAACGTCGGTTCATCTATCTTATTATTAGGGGGACAAACCGCCATGAACCAATCTTTCCCAGCTAAAGAACCCAAGCATTGAGTACATTTTGCATGACGGGTAATATTATGAAACTTACGCCCGCGACGCTGCAATTGCATAATGTAAAATCGAGGGATGCCGTTATCAAGTACTAATTGAGCATCTTCTGCATCAAATGATTTACCATCTAGCTCCGGAAAAATAACCTGTCCGTAATCTTGAAAGTTTTCTGAAGTTATAGTTTGCGCTGATAATTGTTTTACTGTTGAAGTAGTAGTCATATATAGAATTCCTATTTAACTTTTTTCTATTCTCAATTCCCAATTCCCTACTCCCTACTCCCTCTTATCTTACAATTCTAATTCTTTGGGAATCATGGATTTAGGAATAATAGAAGCTTGTTTCTCTTTATCGGCGGGTTTTGTATACCAATAAGCCCAAGCAATTAAAACTCCTTGCAATGGAAGTCTAATCGCTTGGAATAAAGGCGAACCTGAGTATGGTATGCTTTCAATTTCTATATGATTAATCGCCATATTGATGTTAGCTGGATAAACCGCGATAAATAACGCAATTATTCCCCACGCAGTAGGTTGACTTAAAGGCGGAACTAGTAAACCGATACCGCCTAATATTTCATAAAAGCCACTTAAATAAACTAAACCCAAAGGATAGGGAAGTTGTGACGGCATAATTTTTACAAAAGGTTGGGGAATTGCGAAGTGTGTAATTCCTACAACTATTAAAGCTACGGCGAGGATAACACGTAGAAGTTCTTTGTTCTTTTTTATTAGTTCCATTTTGACTAATATATTAAAGTATCCTTTCAGTTTGTGCGCTCAAAGTAACTTTGTCTTCCGTCGAGAGTGGGAAAAATTTTAGGTAATTAGCTTTAGAAGGTATAGGAAATTATGAAAACAGTCGTAGTCGGCGGCGTTTGCAGGGCTGGTAAATCAAGGTTAGCAAATAAAGTATTTCAAAATACAAAAGCGACAGTGTTTCATGCCGACCATTTGATGAATATTTTATACAATAATTTTCCAGATTCAGTAAAAGATAAATTTCCGAAAGTATTAATAAAGTTGATTAGAAATATGGGTAAAGAATTTAACTACACAAGAATATTTGAATCTTGTCATGTCGATCCAATTATTGTAAAAAGTAAATTAAATAGTCCCAACTATATATTTTTGTTTTTAGGATATCCCCAAGTAAATATTGACAAAAAGCTTCAAGAATTACGAGAATATGGAGCAAAGCATTCTGAATGTTGGACAAATCAACACGATGACGAATCGTTAATTTTACATATTAAACATTTTGCTAAAATCAGCCAAGAGCATCAATTAAAGTGTCAGCAAGTGGCAATTCCGTATTTTGATACTTCGGATAATTTTAATTATGTTTGGAATCAAGCTTACGATCGTGTAATGCGGAATTTGGGTAAATAGATTTTATTATTAAACGGTGCGTTAGGCGCGAATATATATTTTGTGACAATTCAAATTAGCGATCGCGCCATAACACACCCTACAAGCTACAAAGGTTTTAGATATCTAACAAATTAATTTTAATAATCAAATCAACAATGCCGATTTTATTATTAAACGGTGCGTTAGGCGCGAAACAAAGATATTTTGTCACAACTAAAATTAGCGATCGCGCCATAACACACCCTACAAGCTATTAACTAACTATTAACTACTAAGAACCGATTCTAGGTTGAGAAAACCATTTTGAATTAAGTATGCTGAGTAAATAGTAAATAATTCTCCGTTGATTGGCGCACAGGATACACCACTTCCCGCAAGAGCATTTAAAGTTGCATCACAACTAATAACTGGTCGATTTGATGTTAAGTATAAATCGGGTATTGTAAGTTGTTTTTCCGACCAACGTTCGAGTAAGAATGGACGCAGGGTATATAAGGGATTTTCCTCTGATGTGACATCGTTAATTAACTTGTCTTGCCATTCTTCGTAAGGAATCATTTCGATGGGGAAACCGAAGGAAGTCAACCACTCAACTAGCGTGCTTAAGGGTGCGGGTTCTGGATGTTGGAGATGGAAGGCGTTACCAAGGGATTCTTCTTGTTTGGATAGATATGCGATCGCCTTGCTTACGTAGTCAACGGGTGACATATCTAACATATAATCGACATCTGGGAAAGCTCCCATTTGAAGACAGCCTTTGGTCATTAAATTTACAAAGTCATCGAGGTTGCCAATGCCGGTTTCGCTGTGTCCGGAAATTAAAGGTGGTCTGTAGATGGCGATCGGAAGTCCTCTTTCACCTGCTATTTTAACTAGTTTTTCTGCTACCCATTTGGTCTGAGAATAACCGAGAAAAATACCTTCCCAACTGTCAAAACTATCATTTTCTTTAACTACTTTTCCAGCATATTCAGGTGATTCAAATACCGCGACGCTGGAGACATAATGTAGGGGTTTAACCTTAATTTGACAAGCTAAACGGATGATTTCTTGGGTTCCTAAAACGTTGGCTGTTTTTAGTGCTGAGTAGGGAAATACGTAGTTAAGCATTGCAGCACTGTGATAGATGACATCTATATTAGTTGCCAACATTTCAAAGCCTTCAGTGCTTATACCTAATTGCGGCTGTGATAAATCCCCAACTATAGGGATAATTCGAGGACTAAAGTTTTCATCCCAAATTTCATAGGCTTCTAAATTTTTTTTCAGTTTTTCTTTACCCGATGTTGCATCTGCCGCACGTACCAAGCAGTAAATATCTGCATCGGTTTGCTTTAAAAGTTCGTAGATTAGAAATGCTCCTAAAAAGCCGCTACCGCCGGTTAAAAAGATATTTTGAGGATTGGGATTAAATGTAAAAGAGGTTGATGCGGGACGGATACTTTCATCTAAAACGGCTTCGGCTGCCAAATTAGGAGTACTTTTGGTATCGATAAGTGATTTGGTATCTTGTTGAGATTCTTCTGCTTCTTCCGCTAAACGTCCCGAAAGTGCTTCAATTGTAGGATAGTGCCAAAGCAACATCGGGGACAATTCAAAACCCAGCATTTTCTGTGCTTTGGTAACAATTACCATTGCTTGAGTCGAATCTAAACCGTAGCTATCTAAAGGTTGAGTTACATCGATTTCTTCAGCTTCCATGTTGAGTAATTCAGCCAGGTTAGATAACAACCATGCTTGAATTTCTGTAGCGTTCATAGATTGTTTTGTATTCATTATATTTAAGGTTTACGATTATTTAGTTTGTTTTGAAATCACCAAGGTTTGTAGTCAGGACTTTAGTCCTCAAAAGGTTAGTTATTACTTGAAATCACCAAGGTTTGTAGTCAGGACTTTAGTCCTCAAAGGGTTAGTTATTAGTAAGGTTTGTAGTCAGGACTTTAGTCCTCAAAGGGCTGAAGCCCTTACTACGAACCTTAAAATTTAAAATTCCGAATTGGAACGAACGGGGCGATACTGAGAATAGAAATTAGCAAGTTGCAACCCTTGCATTTTTAAACTTTGAATGCGGTATAAATAAGATGTTCCTGTCATCAATTGGTTAGCAACATCAACTACCCGACGATTCTTTGGTTCTGATAAATAAGAACCGCGCACCCAATCGTTAAAACTACCCATCGCCGGACCGCACCATACTTGATAATCGACTTCTCTACCTTTTTCGCCGGAATTAGACCATCTTGAAGATAATCCTAAATACCAGCGGAAAATCAGCGCCATTTTGTATTTAGGATTGTTGGCTGCTTTGGTAAGTTTATTAGGATTGCTTTGGGATTGATAAGCAACAGTTTCTTGCCAAATTTCTTCGATACTTTTGCGAAAAACTTGTTTTTCTAGCTTTTCTTTTTCTACTAGCGGAAGTTCGTCAAGGGAATTATAATTTCGGTAGATTTCGTATAGTTTTTGTGCTTTAAGGGGAAACATAGTTCCACGTTTGAGAACCTGTAATTTTACCCCCATTTCAAACATATCCGCTGCTGGTGCCATCATCACATCAGCCATGTCAGCTTGTGCTAACAGTTTTTTAGTATGAATAGAAGTTCCCGCTTCTAGACAAGATTGATTGATTGAACCAGTAACTATATATGCAGCACCCATCATAAAAGCTGCTAAAGCCGATTGAGGAGTAGAAATTCCTCCCGCGACTCCAACTCCGATCGGTTTTTCGTAAGAATATTTTGACTGTATTTCGTCTTTTAAAGCAATTATAGAAGGTAGTACGCAAACCAAAGGACGATTATCTGTATGACCTCCAGAATCCGCTTCTACAGTAATATTATCCGCGATCGGAACTTGGGCTGCAAGAGTTGCTTGTAATTCGGTAATTAATCCTTTCTCAACCAATTCCTTAAGCATTTTTAAGGGTGCTGGCTGCATAAATTTACTCGCAACTTCTCGGCGAGAAATTTTGGCAATTACCTTATTATTAATTTGAATTTTGTTAGCTGAATTTAAAGTTAAACCAGCCGCACGATAGTAGACAATATTAGGAGTTAAGTCTAAAAATGCCGAAGCTTCTACAGTTTCTACCCCATATTTAAGATATAAATCTACAGCACCTCTTTCAATTTCGGGATCGCCGGGACTATGAATTAAATTGAAAGCATAAGGTCCGTGAGGTAAAGATGCTTGAATAATTTTAATGGCTTCTTCTAAACGAGTTAAACTCAAACCACCTGCACCAAAAGAACTCAAAATATTCTCTTTTCCCAGTGCAATTACCATTTCTTCGGAGGCTATACCCCCAGCCATTGCACCTGTTGTATAAGCATATTTTAGATTATGGTCGTAGATAAAATTTGAGTCACCGAAGTTTTTGGTAAAAGTAGGTGGTGCTGCAATTAATAATTCTATTTCCGCTGGTTGACTGTTATCGAGAGGACAATAACCGTAGTTTGTTACCCCGATTCTATCTCCTACTTTAACAATGTAGCAAGGTTTATCTATTTCCAGTAATTGTTCTTTGATACCTTCAGGGTCAAAGGAAATACAGCTTATTGAACCTTTCCAAACTCGATTTTTAATCGAAGTAGACCCATGAAATGTCAGTCCGTTATTTTCTTTGTTTAGCACGTTATCTAAAGTTTGCACGTTCAAAACGGTTCCCAATTAATTAATAGTGAGCAGTTTTCAGTTAACAGCTTTCACACCGAGGATGTAGCTCATCAATGAACAATTGATAATAGATAATTGTTCATTGATAATTGTTAATTGTGAAACAAATGTTCGGCGCAAGCAATTTGCAGTTGAATTATCTCGCTGAGTTGTTGGCTAAATTCTTGCCGCGAATTTAAGAATGTGGCGTGGGTTTTATGAACCATTAAGCTGTTGGAGGTGAATTTTTGATATTGAGTTTGATAAGACACGCTTAGTGTTGAAGCTAGTTGTTTTGTGGTCGTAGATGGTGATAATTGGGAAGATGCAAGTTTTTGAGTTGTATTCGCCGGAGTAGTTAGTAACTTTGTTTTGTTTTCTACAGGTACGGCAATCGCAGGACTTGCTTCTAGCTTTTTGGGTGATGCTGCGGGGATGTTTGGTTTATCCGCTTGAGGTGTTGAGGAGATTTTCTCAGTTATTTTCGCCGCTACTTCTGGTTTTTCAGGTTGGGGAGTTGGGGTAATTTTCTCCACTACTTCTGGTTGATTTTGAAACAGCTTTTTGTTGTCCGCTGTTAAGATACTTTCGGTAATATTATGACCGCCCAGTATAACTTTCTTCTGGCTCAGTTTTGTTTTTTTACTAGTTTCTTTCACGGTCAAATATAGCGGCGATAAATCCAAGGAAACTTGATGGCTGGCAAGTTTTGCTAATGCTTTAACAATGCTGCTATGGTCGTCTAAACCTCTACGATTGAGAGAAATTGTCATGTGTTCTTTATCGCTTAAATTTTTATCAATCCATCGAGAACAAACGCTTTGAGCACCTGTTTCAATAAATATTTTTGCGCCGTCGTCATAAACTCGATTAACAAGTTTAGGAAAATCAAGTTCTTTACAGAGTCCCGTAGCGATACCTTCAGCAATGGCTTTACTTTCTAACTTTATTGGTGCATATTTTGCAGCGGAATAAAGTATTAGATTTTGCCGATTTTCTTGGACTGGTAAAGTGTTGACATCGGCAATTTCTTGATGCTCCGAAGCCATCGCTTCGCAGTGAATTACATGATCGAATGGTGCCCGGAATGCATTACAACCCAACCTCTCAATTACTCTTTCACAAGAGAAAGGTTCACCTGCAATTACTACTTCTTCTGGCGTATTGATTTGAGTTAAGTAAACGCGGTTTTCCCCGGCGATACTTTCCCTAACTTGAGATGGTGTAGCGATCAGAACGTAATTGCACCAGAAATTATTGTCCGGCGATCGCTCTACGGATGGTAGTTTCCAAAATTCGCGTACACAGTTTTTCGCACCTGATAATCTGTCTCCGAATAAGGTAGATGAGTTTAAAGCGTTGCTCATCTGACCAAATTTATCCCATACCCCGATCGCAGACATCATACTAACCTCACCCAAGCTGTAACCGAAAGCGAATTTTGGTTTTACTTGGAAGTTATCTTGAAGTACTTTAGAAAGCAGTCTGGCAACGACTATCTCGTTTTCAAACATCGCTGCGGAATCATCTAGCAGTTGCTTTTCCAATCCCTCTAACTGTCTGCTTGATAGTTTATTCAAGCTTCTGGGATAAACTAACTTCTCGACATGATTCACGCGACTATCTAAATTTTGCAGGATGATGTCGTCGTGAACTTTGGGAAATAGACGGAAGAGATTTCGACCAATACCCAGGTAGGAATTGACCGCAGCAGGGTAGATAAATGCAACTTCTCCTTTTTTACCCAGCGGGTTGGCTGTAAAATAACTACCTAGTGGAGTCTGCCATTCTTCACCGTTCTCAAATGCGTTATTTACACCTTTGATTGCTGCTTTTATCTCTTTGGCTAATTCTTTTTGATTGCGAGCCAAAATTGCTAATGTGTACGAATCTTGACTGCGTTTTTGGTAATCGGCAAAAGTCATTTTAGCAGCTACGGGAAGAGAAGTTCCCTCATTTACTACATTTTGCAAATTATCAACTTGCTGTAATAAATCTTCGCGATTATTTCCGATAATTGGAAATAAATGAAAAGGCATTTGCTGCAAAAATCTGCTGCTGCGGTCTTGTTGACTTGGTTCTTCCGATATTATTAAATGAGCGTAAGTCCCATCTATACCCATACTATTGATGGCTGCCGTTCTTTTATTAGTTTCGGGGTTAAGAAACCAAAGTTTTGATTCTGGAACAACATAGAAAGGACTGTTAGCCCACTCATTAATATCTTTCACACCAGTCCAATTTGGTGTTGCGGGAATATATCTATAGTAGAGACACAAAGCTGTTTTAATTAAACTCGCAATTCCCGAAGCAACATAGGTGTGACCAATATTAGCTTTAACGCTGCCTATAGCACAGGTTAATTCGTTTGCACCGCTTGGATAAGCCCGAAGTAAACCATTAATTTCTGCTCGATCTTCTTGGGAAATACCGCTACCAAAAACTTCCAGATAAGACACTTCTGAAGGTTTGATTCCTGCCGCATCAAAAGCTTGCTGACAGACGGAACCAACTGTATTAGCATCGGTAGCACCCAAACGATTTTGCAAATCATTTTTGGTAGCATTTTTTTGCGTCAAACTAACTGCATCGATAACCGCGTAAATGCACTCATTTTCCTGTTTGGCTACTTCATGTCGCTTTAAAACTACTGCTCCCGCACCTTCGCCAACCGTCCAGCCGTTGGCTTTATGGTCATAGCTGAGAGTATTTACACCTGTATTAACTGTTGCCGATTTGCTTCTTAATAAAACATTTTCCATGCCGCCTGCTAAATCCACGGCACCCACTAATACGGCATCTGCTTCCCCAGTGGATAATAAATGTTGCGCTACTTCTAAAACTTTAAATGTGGAGTTTTCGCCAGCGGAAATGGTAAATACAGGAGCAGTAAAGTCCCACAGCGAGGAAATACGACTCGCCATAATATTGGTGATGTAGCTGATAAACTCGCTGCTGTCAACGGGATGATGAATTCCGTCTTTAACTATGGTTTCTAACTTATTAACTTTATCAGATGATAGGGATATTGCACCAGTACTTAATCCTTCTTTAATTTCCCAAGATAGATTCCATCTTTGTTGGACTTGATGAACGGAAAACTCAGCTTCTGTAGCAATTAAAACTGCTACGTTATCTCCTTCTTTGATACCCGCATCTTGCAAAGCACGTTCGGCTACTTTGAGCATCAACAGTTGTTGTTTGTTGAGTTTTCCTAGTTCGTTGGGGGGGATTTTACTAGATACGGTATCAATTTCAAATTCGCTAATATAAGCTCCCGCTGGTGCTTTTCCGTCGGTTAAATTATGTTTTTCAAGTAATTCTGTTTGCTTTTCTACACCATGCCATCTTTGTTCGGGTAGAGGAATAAAATGTTGTTTTCCTTGATAAATACTCCTTTCAAAAGCATCTAAGCCATCGCAACCCCCGAAGAAGCTGTCCATTCCCACGATCGCCATTTTGACTGGTTTGAGGGGCTGACTCGATTCTTGGGTTTGGGTATTGTTATTTTGTTCTAAAATTGTATGGGCGTTGGTTCCACCCAAGCCAAAAGCACTAACGGCAGCACGTTTTATAGATGCGCTTTTTGATTGCCAATTTGTAGGACTTGTGACAATCCGACTGGGTGATATTACGTTATCTTCCGAACCGATGGGGTCTGTAATATTAATAGTTGTCGGGATAATACCCTTATTCATACTTAAGAGTACTTTAACCAGGCTGGCGCTAGCGGCACCAGTAAGCAAATGTCCGATATTAGATTTTACCGAACCCGATAGGGGAGTTGCTCCATATCTACCAAAGAAGGTTTCAACAGAATTAAATTCGGTACTGTCTCCTAACAAAGTTCCGGTAGCATGACACTCCAGATAGTCGATAGTTTTTGGATCGAGTTGTGCTTCGGTGTAAGCCTTTTCAAAAGCTAAAACTTGTCCTTTGGGGTTGGGGCTGAGTAAGTGTTTACCCCTGCCATCATTGGAAAGTCCGTTACCTACAATGCAGCCATAAATGCGATCGCCATCTCTAACTGCATCGCTATAGCGTTTGAGAACCAGCATTCCCACGCCTTCTGAGGTGACTAATCCCCGTGAGGATTTATCTAAGGGGCGGCTGATATCATTGTTTTCGGGATAGCCTTGGATACCGGAAAATAACATCCGGATAAACATCGGATCTGCACAACTTATACCACCTGCTAACATCAAGTCAGCTTTATGCGTCCACAGGTAATGAGACGCTAACCGAGTAGCATACAAAGGTGAGGAACAAGCAGCATCTAAGCAAAAATGGATGTGAGACAGAGATAGAGCTTGAGAAACGATCGCGGCAGGTAAACCGGAGATCATTGCATTATAAAATGAAGTTTCCTCACTGTTAGGTAAAGCAGCTAAATCAAAGTTCTCTTCCTGCAAAAGTTCTCTAATTGCAGGTTCTAACACCTGTTGATAAATCGGCTCAAACAATTGGTTTGATGATTTCGTCGGTAACGAGAGACTGCCCAACAGTACTCCACATTTGGCAAGAACAGATTCGTTTTCCAAATAACCACTATTTTGTAATGCTTGCTTCGCAGCATAAAGCGACCACTTAAAGGTATCATCTAGGTTTTGTAGCAATGAAGCAGGAAGATTGTATCCCGATGCATCAAATTTAAAATTACGAACAAATCCCCCTTGTAACGAGTAAACTTTATCTGGTTTACCTTTTACCGGATCGTAAAATATAGTTGGTTCAATACCAATTTCATCGATACTTAGGGATGAACTAGAATCTTTTTGTTCAATTAAGTTATGCCAAAATTCTTCCGCATTTTTAGCGTCGGGGAATAGGCATGAAAACCCAATGATTGCTATTTTTTCCATACTTTTATTTAGTTATCAATTATCAATGAACAATTATTAATTAATACAGGGAGGGGGGAGAGGGGGGGATGGGGGGATGGGGAGATGGGGAGATGGGGAGATGGGGGGATGGGGGAGATAGAAAACTCATAACTCATAACTCATAACTCCTAACTCCTAACTCCTAACTCCTACTTATTCCCAATTCCTACTTTTTCAAAGACTTAGTTGGAATAATAATTCCTTTACCACCTAATAAACGGGAATAAATTTTACCTTGGTTGTCGTGGATTGTGAAATCCGCACTAACACTGCTATTGGTTTTATTTGTAACTTCGCAAGAAACGTAAAAAGGTCGATCGCTGGGAGTTGCTGCAAATTGTTCGTGTTTTTTAATTTCTGCGGGTAAACAAATTTCTTGATGATAATGCTGCAACCAAATCCATAAAGGATGAGTACTCAAATCAACGGAGAAAGGATTTACCCATTGAATGGGAAACTGCCCTTGTTGTTTGCGATCGATTTCTTGCCAAACGCATTCAGTAGTAATCTTTTCTGGACTAATATTTAATACTTTTGTAAGTCCTTTGAAAGATTCTCCGTGGAATAAAGGAAATATTGATGAATTTTCTTGATAAAAGTCATTACCCGTGATAGTTATGACATTATCTTCGGTCATATTCAATTGTTTGTAAGTTGGGCTTGAGCTATATTTCGGTAACAAATGAATGTCATCAATACTGAAATGAAAATTAATTTTTCCGTTGCTATTTCTACTCCATATTTTTGCTTTAAAAATTATTTCTTGCTGTTCATTTTTAGCGATTTCTTCTAAATCTAAGATATATTCATCTGCTAGTTTTTCATCAAAAGGTATTCCCTTCAATACTTTAAAATTATTGTAGTAATAAAACCTATATCCTGGATAAAGCTGTTCGCAAGCATTAATTATCCATGCGGTTCCACAGGTAGCAGGTAAAACCGGCTTCCCACCGACTATATGATCTTGTATAAAAGGATTGGCTGCTTCTGTTAATCGTCGATGAATGCGATGACTTCTCAACTGAGAATTTAAGGGTGCTGGGGGTGGAGAAATCGGACTACCTATAACAACTTGTGTAGAATCGCGGAAAGAGTCATGAAGTTCGTTGACTAACATTTTTGCTCCCGCTTCTACCGGAATAATTTCAATACCCCGACGTGCAAATTCTTTCTTCAATTCCGGCGTTACCATACCGCTATCCCAACCACCCCAATTGATAGCCACTACATGACATTGAGGATACTGTTGTTTGAGCAAATGAGCCGATTTGTTGAGAATTTCGTTAGATAAAGCGTAATCTGATTGACCGACATTACCGTAAAAACCAGCAACAGAAGAATATAAAACTAAATGTTCTAATTCAGAAAGATTAACGCAACCAAGTAAATTTTCTAAACCTTGAATTTTGGCGCTGTAAACTTTTTCAAAATCCGCTTCCGTCTTTTTTTCAATTAGCTTATCAGCTAAATTACCCGCACCATGAATAATACCAGTTACTTTACCCATACTTTCTGTAACAGCAGCTATTTTTTGCTGTAAATCATTTTGATTTATGACATCAGCGCTAATATATTGTGCTTCACTACCTACTTTTTTAATTGTTTGCAAAGTTTGTTTAATTTCCCGGTCGGAAATAATTTGATTATAAATCTTTTTAACCTGCATGGGAGTAGGTTTTTCTCCTTGGGAAAGCAAATCTTCCATAATGCGTTTTTTTAAAACTGCTTCATCAAAGCAATCTATTGCAAACAAAGGTTCAGATTCTAAAAGTTCCGAACGACCTAGTAAAATAAACTTACACGGATACTGTTGTGCTAATTCAACAACGCATTTTGCAGTAATACCTTTAGCACCACCGCTAACAAGAAAAACTGATTCGGGATGAATTGAAGTTGCTGTTTTCATGAGTTTTTATAAGTAATAATGATAACCGATCTATGTTTGTAGTAAGGATTTTAATCCTTGCTTTAACAGCTAAAAAACTTAACTTTTAACCTTTGACCTGATTAATTGGTAATTGATGGAAGTTGATGTAATTATTGGGTCTATTATTATCAAAACGCTCTTTTTTTATGGCAGATACAATAGCAAATGTGGTGAACGTGAAAAAAACTACCATCAAAGCTATTAACACTGGAATTAATTGGTCGCTGTCAGAATTATTTGTATTATTCGTATTATTCTTGGTAGTGCTATTCGTATTATTTCCACTATCCGTGTTAGTGCTATCCGTGTTAGTGCTATCCGTACTTGATGCGGATGTTTCTTTTACATTCGTCGTCGTATGAGTTGTACTAGTACCTCCAACAAGGGTAATATCGCCAAGATCGGGTTTATCTCCTGGTGAATTAATGTTGGATTGATAAGTTTGATAACCGTTCGCTTCTACCGTTATTTTTCCTTGAATAACTCCGTTGTTATTGGGGTTGGCAGAAAATCGGTAAATTCCTTCTAGATCGCTGTAACAAACTACTGAGCTATCATCACTATCATTCTCAAATGTGATTTTTGCGGCTCGAATAGGTGCTTGTTTACTCCAATCGACAACGCGACCGACATAATTATTTTTTTGATGTTCAGACATGGTATATTAGTATGTAATTCAAAACTCCTAACTTTGAAGACGGAGTTCCAAGGGGTTCGAGAAAGTTATAAGTTTTAGCTTTTTAACCCGCGAGGACTCCTTTACTCCCCAACTCCCCACTTCCCCCCCTAGAGGCTTCGCAATTGCGAAGCCTCTAGCCCCTTTTAGGGAACGGGGAATAGGAGATAGGGAGACAAGGGGATAGGGAGACAAGGGGACAAGGAGATAGGGAGATAGGGAGATAGGGAGATAGGGAGATAGGGAGACAAGGAGACAAGGAGACAAGGAGACAAGGGGACAAGGAGAATTTAAACCTTTAACCTTTAACCTTTAACCTTTAACCTTTAACCTTAATTACTCAACCGTAATTGTTATCCTTCCTTGATTTCCGTAGCCAACTTCGGTAATTAGATGATTGGGATCGTGTAATTCGGCTTGGATGTGGTTGACACAACTGCCAGCACCGATTTCGGGGTGGATGTCAATTGCTCTACAAAAGACTTGTGCCCATTCCCAATTAAGGGTTTTAGTTAGTCCGCATAATCCACCAGCAATAGCGCCAAAGTTAATTTTTTGTTCTAGCCCGAAAGCGCCATCAAGTCGAGTTACCGTACAAAAGCAGCTACGTCCGTTTTCTGCTGCTGTATTAAGAGATTTTTTAAGATGTTTGGCGATGAAGAAAACTTGTTTGACGATCGCTTTTTCTTCTGGGAAATAGTTTACCGATTGCGCCGTGCTGTTAAATATTGGATGAATATGGATGAAAGCGCCTATGGGACCGCAATTAGCTGCAATTGCCGTTAACTGTTGTTGCAGATGCTCCTCGCTTAAATCTTCTAAAATTATGTTTTTGATATTGCTCGATAGTACCGAACGTTCGCCAATTATTGATTGAGGAAAGCTTAAAACGCAGACGGACAAACCGCTTTTAGTTAAAGACTCGGCTAGTTCGGAAGTGGTGGGGGAACCATCATCGGTAATTAAAGCGATGTGTCCCGATGCTAGTGCAAATTCTAAAAAATCTGGTTCGGGAAGGGGTTGCAATTTAGCCCTGTGTCTTACAACCCCCCCGATTTGATTTAATGGCTGGCTGGTGTCAGACTGTAACTTTTTTTTTTCACCCCCAGATAATGTCTGGAGATAATCAACTATTTGTCCGATTGTCCGTAGTTCGCTTATTTCTTCTAAGTTATCGGGTTTGGGTAAATCCGGGTATGCTTCTTGTAATGCACCCATGATTTCTACCCGTTTAATAGAGTCAATACCCAAATCGGCTTCCATATCCATGTCCATTTCCAGCATTTCGACAGGATAACCCGTCTTTTCGCTGGTTATTTCTAACATACTTTGACCGAGGTTGCTGGTATCAACTGCTGAACTTTCTACTGTTTCTACTTCTGGAGTTTCTACTTCCGCAGTAGGAATATCAACTACCGGAGGCTCAACTTCTGGAATTTCTGTTTCAATTTCTACCGTTTCGATTTCAACCGGGGTGCTACCAGAAGAACTAGAAGAACTAGAACACATAGATTGCAGATACTCTACTATTTGACCGATAGTACGCAGTTCGCTTAATTCTTCTACGTTATCAGATTTAGGTAGGTCGGGATACATTTCTTGCAATGCACCCATAATTTCAACTCGTTTGATGGAATCGATGCCTAAATCAGCCTCCATATCCATATCCATCTCCAGCATTTCTACAGGATAACCCGTCTTTTCACTGGTAATGGCTAAGAGGTTTGTAGCTAAATCGGATAAGTCTACATTGGTAGTAGGGATAGAATCTTTTTGAAAACCATTACCATTTTCAATTGCAGCTTCTGACTTCAATTCTGGTTCGGTTTCAATTGTTGTAGCTGTCTTAACAGAACTAACTTCGGTAACAGTATTTGTCTCGATTGGTTGTGTATTAGTAGGTGGTGCTTCTTTTTTCTCAATTATTGAAGCAGCATTATTTTGATTTTCAGTGACGGGTATTGTCAAGCTTGTTTTGAGTTCAATATCACCTTCGTTTTCAACTATCTGTTCGTATTCTTGCTGTAAAAGTTGGAAGAAGTTCTTGGTATATTCTACTTGATTTTGTAAATACTGTTCGTGAACGCGCAGGGTATCACCTTGATGGCTGTGGAACTTAATCATACCGCGCTCTAAGCTTTCAACAACTTTTGGCTTGAGTGCTTCGGTAGATTCAGTTTTACCAAACAAGGAATTTTGTTGCTGCATCAGTTGGAAAAATGTTTTAACATATTCCACTTGATGATTAAGATATTGTGCGTGAACTTGCAAATTCTCGCTTTGATTTTGTCCAAATTGAGTTAAAACGTATTCCAAGCTTTCTAAAACTTGTTCGTAGTTTATAAGTTCGTTTGGTTTAGTTTCCATATGCATATTTAATTTAGAGATTGACTGCGGTGCGGGGGAGGGAGAGGGGGAGGGGGAAGAGGGGGTGGAGGGGGTGGAGGGGGTAGATCCTATGTCTCCTTGTTTCCTTGTCTCCTCTTTTATTGCTACTACTTTGTTACGTCCGTTTCCGTTGTTGCTCGCGGGGATGGAGGTGGATTCTATCTTGTCTTCTTGTCTCTTTGTCTCCTTGTCTCTTTGCCCCGCTTGCCCGATGCCGCCGTTACCGTTGCTGTTAGCGAAAGTACTTTCAGGGGTTTGCGTAATGGTTGCTGTAGATAAAGAGGCAACTACGGGTTTGTTCGCTTCTATTTCGACTTGATGCTTTTCGCTTAACGCTTTTTCCCATCGCTGTTTGGTTTTCTCGGATATGTAGTTACTGCCGTTTAGTTTGATATTCAACCCTTTTTTAGCTTCCGTAGGTTTAACTACCGACGGTACTTGATAGGGGTCGAGGTTTTTCAAAGTTATCCCGGCAACCCGTAACTGGATGACGGCTTCTCTCAAACAGTAGTCGCTGTCTTTTCTGGGACTTGAATTTAAAGCAACTGCCATATGAGGGCGATCGCCTAATATATCTTTGACTAAGTTGGTGAGAATTTTTCTGGGTCCGAATTCTACGAAGCAGTAACCACCGTCTGCATAGATGTTTTCTATTTCCTGTTTAAATAATACAGAGTTGGATAGTTGTGATTCGAGGGTTTTTTGTAAGTCGCGGGGTTCTCTCTCATACTGTTTTGCTGTAACGTTGGTGTAAACGGGAATTTTGGGGGATTTGAATTCTATACTTTTGGTTGCGATCGCGAATGATTTTTGAGCAAAGGCAATCAGCGGTGTGTGGAAGGCGGCGGCAACTGGTAGCACTACGGCGGCACATCCGGAGTCGTGGAGAATCTTTTGTAATCGATGAATTTCTGGCGTGGGTCCGGCTAATACGACTTGACGCGGTGAGTTCAAGTTCGCAATCTGGACTTTTGGATAATCTTTAAGGAATACTTCGATTTTACCTAAGTCTTCTTTTACCGCTAACATCGCGCCGGTATCGTGGTTGGGATCTTCGGGTGCAGCCATTGCTTGACCTCTAGCTTTGACTAAGGCGCAATAATCTGCATCACTTAAAGCTTCACTCGCCCACAGCGCTGTTAGTTCTCCGAAACTATGTCCGGCAACAAAATCAGGTTTAAATCCAGCTTGTTGCAACACTTTATAATATCCCGCACTCAACATTCCAATGGCTGGTTGAGCGTATTCGGTGCGCTGTAATGCAGCAATTTGCGCGTTTTTCTCTTCTTCTTCAAATACTGGATGGGGAAAGACGATTTCCGAGAGCGGCTGCAAGTTATCTTTGAGTAACAAACTATCCATGTAGCCGTACATTTGGCGCAATGGGGGGAAGTTCATCAATACTTCTTTGCCCATATTTAAATATTGCGAACCTTGTCCGGAGAACAATGCAACTACTTTCCCGGCTAAATCCAAACCTTCTGCACGGTAATGAATTCCGGTGGGATGTTCCCATTCGGTTGCTGATGGTTTGTTTTGCAGCAAGTCGATGCTTACTTGCAGTCTCTTACAAGCCTCTGATATTGAGGATGCAACAAACCCGATTCTGGCGTAAGATTGGGGAATTTCTTTAAATTTGCTCGCTTCTACCAGTTCGGAATAATGTTTGTTTCCAGTTGCCGATTGCAACTTTTCTAAAGTAGTAAGACTATGCTGTAATAACTCAGCTTGATTTTCTGCAAACAACAGCACTTGATCGGGTGCTTTGTGCAAGCGATACGCACTATCGCGATCGCTGTTGTATTCTTCCAAGACTATATGATAATTGGTTCCACCGAAGCCGAAAGAGCTTACACCCGCACGTCTGGGTGATTGTCCTTGGGCGCGTATCCAAGGGCGAGTTTCTGCATTCAAATAAAAGGGAGAATTTTTAATATTGAGTTTGGGGTTGGGCTGGGTGACGTTGATGGTAGGCGGTAATATTTTGTGATGCAGCGCCAAGACGGTTTTAATCAAGCTAGCCGCACCAGCCGCAGCTTTGGTATGTCCAATTTGCGATTTAACGCTACCCAAAGCAATATGCTGTTTCTTAGAATTATCTTCGCTAAAATATTCTCGCAAAGATGCAAACTCGGTAGGATCGCCTGCCATAGTCCCGGTACCGTGGGCTTCTACTAAATCTACGGTACTAGGATCGAATCCTGCATCTTCATAAGCTCGTCGCAAAGCTGATACTTGTCCTTCTTTGCGAGGTGCGTAAATACTCTTAAATCTGCCGTCGCTAGAAGTACCAACTCCCTTGATAACTGCATAGATTTTATCGCCGTCTCGTTCGGCATCCGACAAACGCTTGAGAACCATCATTCCCAAACCTTCACCCAACATCATCCCGTCGGATTTTGCATCAAAAGGTTTAACTTTGTCGCCGGGAGAAACCGCTGGTGTTTTACTAAAACTGATATATGCTGTAATCGAATTATCTGTATCCACGCCTCCGGTAAGCATCATATCGCTGCGATGCTCTACCAGCTCGCCAATTGCTACTTTCAAAGCAGCCAAAGAACTAGCACAAGCCGCATCCACCGTACAGTTAAGCCCGCCAAAGTTAAAGCGGTTGGCGATGCGCCCGGAAACTACATTCGATAACATTCCGGGGAATGCATTCTCATCCCACTTAACGTAAGCACTTTGGATTTTTTCAATAATTTTTTCTGTATCTTCATCGGATAAACCGCTGCTTTTTAAAGCTTTTCTCCAAACAGGATACTGCAACCTCGCACTCAACGGTACCCCTAATTTCAAAGCTGCCGAACCCAAGACAACTCCAATATTGTCGCGGCTGAATTCGCGTTTTTCATCGTATCCAGCATCCTCCATTGCTTCCTTCGCAACCACCAAACTTAATAGTTGCGAAACATCTGTAACTTCCAAGATGTTAGGGGGAATACCGAATTCCATCGGGTTAAAATCAACCTGGGGAATAAATCCACCCTTGTTGCAATAAGTTTTGTCGGCAGCAGTTCTAGGATTAGCGTCGTAATAATCATCTAGATTCCAATGAGTTTCGGGAATATCCGTAATACAATCTATTTTATTAACAATATTTTGCCAATATTCCTGTAAATTCCGAGCTTCGGGAAAAATTGATGCCATACCAATGATGGCTATAGGAGTATGTTGCAATTGCGTGTTAACTTTGTTCATTGAAATAGATTCTTGTGAGGGCATTTTTTGTTTGACTTTAATAAATCTCTTCACAGCCTTTTCGCAATTGTTGATTTGTTCTTCCAATTGCGCCAATGCCTTATCGAATGGTTGAACCGACATAGGACATGAAATAACTTTAGTATGGTTGCTTGCGATAGCTAAAATAAAACTTGTAGCGACTACAAAATTCAGCTATACCGTTATTAGAGCAGATAGTATAGCTACCCAATTCATAAATAAATTGGATGAGTAAATTGGATGACTAATTTGGATAAGTAAATTATAAATACTTTTTCCCAAACAATAATTTCAGGAGAAATGCAGCCCCGTTTAATTTATTTTTTTAAATTTTTTAGATAATTTCCTCTACTTATACTTTCCAATATTTTGTCCTCATTGCGCGTCTATCTTACGGTAGAAGAAAAAGTCTAAATTAAACTTGTTTCATGACACTGAGGCAAAAGGTCAGTTACATTATTGAAGCTGGAAAAATAATCTTCTAATGCCTTTGCAGCAACACCCGTGAATTCCATCCATTCGTTTTGACGATGTGAAGACACGGTTTCCCATTCAAAAAGGGCAGGTTTGGGAGTAGTTACTAAAACAGAAACGCTCTTTTTATCGGAGCCGGTCTGATTATTAAACCTTACTGCGGCTATGTAATCCGTATTAATGACAACGTTCTGTATTTTAATAAATGCCATAGCTAATTAAAATGCCTTGGAAGATAATTTTATGAACTGTAAACAATAATGTTTGACAAGTTAGTTACAAAACCACACCATTTAAAATATTGAAAAACATTTGATAAATCCTTTACTGCCGCACACCAATTCGATGAAAAATTTATCAAATTAACTAACAAACCATTTTCTTTTATTACAAGCATAGTAATTAGACTGTTTTTATTTAGTTATCCGTTACGAATGAACTAATTATTAAATGTCTAAATACTTGAAATAATTAGAATTAATACCAACGTTAGCACAGCTTAAAGAAAGCGGATTAGGCGGGTTTGAGGAATTTGCAAATAAATCTGGATGTTTTTAAATGCTTCAACGATAAAAAATATTGTACTCAGAGTATCATCAATAACTTCATATCTCTAAGGGTAATTTGAGAAAAAGCTTAAAATATATAAGTTCTTCTTTATTATGAAGGATTTATGAGTTTTATATATACAGTCTAATATTTCTATTATAAAAGGGGGTTTTTTCAAGAGAACATGATAATAATTTAAGCATCAGCAATAATTAATGGTTAAAAATCAGGTTGATATATCAACATTAACTATATCAAATTACATTAACAAAGATAGTTACTATTGCATGATTTAAGTTTTACTAATTGTTTGAAATGAGAAATAGATAATTAAAATACTTTTAACTATTAAATAAATAGACGATTGGAACTATGCGAAATAATTAGATAGTTCGCTTTGAGCAGTTAGATAAATCTAAAATGCGATCGAGGATTATCAAGTATCTTTAAATCCGCACGGGCGGTGAACCCACCTTGCGCGGAGTGCGTTAGCTACTTGTGATTCTCAAAAATATAAATAATTAGAACGGGCTATTTTTTCGGGTTGTTTTTGCGTCCACCTTTCCCAACGCGATATGCCGTTACGAATTGAATCGATATTTTCGTCACCGATAAAACACACCCGGCGCATTTTTTCGCAAGCCATTAAAATTTCGCCGTTACCCATGAACGGTGCGATCGCATAATTGTTTTGAGTTGTAAACATATCGATCAAATACTGGATTATCCCCTCCACGCTGTCCAAATTTACTGGTATCTCTGGTTTGGATATCGATCGTCGCGAAAAAATTCCCACATATATTTTGCCCAATAGCAATTCATACTGAAAATTCATCCGCGTTGTGCTGCAAAACTGATAAATATTGTCTTGCGATCGCAATACCGCCACAACAGCAGCTTCATCTATTAAATAGTCGTGATTCCATACATCCGAAAAAGTTGCGATTGCTAAAGCCGCGTTTGAGGGTAACAGTTTAATAAACTCTTTTTGGGCAGTGTCGCCATAATATACAAGATGGCGGTTGCCCAAAGTCCATTTATCGCCAATTTTTGGCAGCGAGTTTTGGTTAAAGTGTAGCGAATTAAGAATTAAGGGCTGTTTCACTGTTTGTTGTTCCTTCTTATCTAACTTAGCAGTCAGCTCCGCCATTGCGCTGTGAAATGCTTGTAGCTGCGATTCTTCTTGTTTGGCGCGTGAAATTGCTGCGAGTTTGGCTTGTTTTTCGGCTTCTTCGCGATCGCCTTTAGATAAGGCTAATTCATAACCTTGTAGGGCTTTTTCTGCTAGAATCCGCTCTTTTCTACCAGCCCTAGCAATCGAAAGTAAGGTGGTTTTTTTCTCGGCTATAGGGGTTTTCTGAATGATTTTTTGAATTTTTGGGGCAATATCTCTAGCTATTTGCTTGTCATGTTGCCAGCTGCGTTCGCTATAACCGGCTTGTTTTGCTAACTGTTGGGTGGTTTTGATAGGTGGTGAATTTATTTCACTACCATTCTCATTTTTAAGAGTGTATTGATTATCACCAGCTTTCGCCCTCATCCCTAATTTAATCAGAATTTTTTCTCTTTCTAAGACTAGCTTTCCTCTTTCAAGGGGTTCTAGTTCGTTACGAATCAAATTTTCATCGATTTCAGCTAATCTAGCCTGCTCGTCTGAATCATAAACTACTATATTGCATTCAATTTCTTTAAAACCCAGCAACTTGCAGGCAGTCAAACGGTGCAATCCAGCAATCAAGTTGAAATTGGGATCTATTGTGATCGGGTTGAGCAAACCATTCAACTGAATAGATTTTTGTAACTGTTCGACTTTTTCATCATTAATTGGACGGCGATTGTTACCGTATCTAATTTTGTTTATCGATACTTGAGATATTTCAGACATAATAAAATGCTTTCAGAACAATATACCGACTGATATTTGATTGATATTTGTATGCCTTGAAAATGTCATAAAATAATTTTATCTCACAATACTGGTAATAACTTGATATCAACTTAATATTCACATATTTAATGTAAATCTTTTTAAGAGTTATAAATTTATGCCTCCTATATTGCCTTAAATCAATCTACTTGATAGCAAAAATATCATAGCTAAAAACAATCTTTATAAATTAAAGTCGTCAAAACTAAATATTTGGATTCGAGATTCCAGACGCGAGCTTACAGAAGTTTGCTCCCGATAAAAGCAAACTAAAACAATTACATTTATGTTTGTATTTATTGCCACAAAAAGTTTGTAACAAATATTATAAGGTATTGTTTTATGGCTAAATAATAGGATGTACGAGGCGGTAAGAACCCTATTAAATCATTTCGTGCAGCGTCATTTAAAGTAGTAAAATTGATTCGGATTAACTATTCCTAAAAGTAGATTGACAATATCAGACCTGTTTGCCATACTTGAAGACAAGTTTTTTCGAGCTATCCTCTAAGCGCTTCATTTTTCTGACTACTTCAAATAAAGTTTAGTTTTTGTGAAGAGCGTTACTGCTATTTACTGGAACAATACCTTATTAATAATATAGAATAAAAATTAGGAAATATTTCGCTGGTAAACCATTAATTTTTAAATTTCGATATTGGTAATAGTCAAATATTACAATTTATTGATTAAAGGTTCATTTCTTACCTTAATCTTACTTAATGTCTCATCACCATTTTTAATTATTTATGTACGCAGTAATATGCGATAGCTACTTAAAAACTAGAAATTTTTTCAACACATTACTATCTACTGTCTTTGCGTAAAAACCGTCTTTATATAAAAACGGTTTTTAGAATAGTAAATCAGTAAATTGAGTAATTTATTAATATCGCTGTTATACAAAACTTGGCTCTTCATAATTGGAATCAAAATATGTCAGTAGATAAGGAAAGGGAGTTTATTGAAAAACCTAGCACTCGGTGGCGATTAGTTTTAGCAACTTCCATTGCTTTAGCTACAGCGCTGATTGGTTTCTACAGCTTTTTACGATTTCGTCCCAATCTTTCTTCGCGATCGCCTACTCCCACTAATACAACTCCTGCGAGAGTTGCAATTACTGCTTTAGGAAGTATTGAACCCGAAGGTAGGGTAATTCAGCTATCAGCCCCCAATTCGGCTAACGGATTGCGGGTAGAAAAATTATTTGTAAACCAAGGAAGTAGAGTAAAAGCCGGACAGATAGTAGCATTGCTCGAAGGTTACACTCGCGCTACAGTCAACGTACAACAAGCTTCAGATAAAGTTAAAGTTGCTCAAGCTAAGTTAGCTCAAGTACAAGCTGGAGCTAAAACCGGAGATATTGACGCTCAACAAGCAATCGTTTCCAGACTAGAATCGCAACTACAAGGAGAAATTGCTACAGGGAATGCTACTGTTGCACGCTTGCAAGCAGAGCTAGATAATGCACAGACCGAATTCGATCGCTACCAAAAGTTATATCAACAGGGTGCGGTTTCCGATCAAGTAGCAGACAGCAAAGGTTTGCAAGTAAAGACTTTACAGCAGCAGCTTAACGAAGCCCAAGCAACCCTCAACACCAGTGTTAACACCATACAAGACCAAATCAGAGAAGCCAAAGCTAAACTAGACAGCCAAAAAGAAGTTCGTCCTCAAGACGTTCAAGTTGCACAAGCTGAAGTTAAAAGTGCAACCTCTGGCGTAGAGCAAGCGAAAGCAGAACAAGAATCAACCATTCTTAAATCTCCTATTACCGGCACGGTGTTAAAAATTAACAGCAAACCAGGAGAAGTGGTTTCCTCCGAAGGAATCATGGAGATAGGTAAAATTAATCAAATGTATGTAGTTGCAGAAGTTTATCAGACAGATATTAAGAAAGTGCGTCTAGGTCAAAAAGCCTTGATTACGAGTACAGCATTACCTCGGAAAATAGAAGGAACCGTTACCGAGATTGGGTTATTAGTTGACAGACAAAAAATTCTCAATATTAATCCAGGAGCAGATACCGATCGAAGAATAGTTGAGGTAAAAATCCGTATTGACGAACTAGAGGATAACAAATTGATCGCGGGTTTAACCAACTTACAGGTAGATGTCGCCATTCAAATTTAGACAAAAATGAAAGTAGAAGGATGATTTTATAAATAAGTATTTGGTAATAGGTAATTGGGAATGAAATCAGCAACAGAATTTACATAATAGTACCTATATAAACTACCGATTTATTTCATCCTTCAGACTTCATTTATACTTGATTCATCCTAATTTTAATACTTCACAATCATGGCTTCAAAAACCCCTATAGCATGGTTACAGCTAATCCGAAACAAATTTCGTTCTTTAGTAGCTGTAGCCGGTATCGCTTTTATTGTGATACTAATGTTTATGCAACTTGGATTTCAAGATGCTCTATATAGTAGTGCTACTCAAGTACATCAAAGTCTTCAAGGAGACTTGTTTTTAGTTAGTTCTCAATATAAAGCTTTAACTGCTACCCAAAGCTTTTCTCGGACAAGTTTATACCAAGCTTTAGGATTTAAAGGTGTTGAATCAGTTACTCCAATTTATTTAGGATTTGCTAAATTAAAAAATCCTGACACGGGTGAAAAATATTCAATATACGTTATGGGCTTTGAACCGGGGAAGCCTATTATCAATTTACCAGGAATAGAAAAAAATATAGACAAACTCAAATTATCTGATGTGGTATTATTTGATGAAAATTCTCGACCGGAATTTGGGGATGTTGCCACGCGGTTTAGACGGGGAGTTGAAACAACAATAGAAATATTTCCCTTCGATTCATTAACAGGATATAGAGTTAGAGTAGGTGGATTATTTAGCTTAGGTCCTTCTTTTGGGGTAGATGGTAACTTAATTGTTAGCGATACAACTTTTGTACGAATATTTCAAAATGGTAGACCTCCAGACAAAATAGATATCGGAGCGATCGATCTTAGTCCGGGAGCAACTTCCGAACAAGTTTTGCAAGAATTACGATCCTCGCTACCCGATGATGTCCAATTATTTACTCAGGAAGAATTTGTTAACTTTGAAAAAGAATATTGGGCTACTAGAACGCCAATCGGTTTTATTTTAAAACTAATGTTAACAATGGGTTCTGTTGTTGGAATAGTTATTGTTTATCAAATCTTATTTAGCAATATTGCCAGTCAATTAGTAGCATACGCAACTTTAAAAGCTATAGGTTATGCCAATAATTATTTATTAAGAGTAGTTTTTAAACAAGCTTTCATTTTAGCAATCTTAGGTTATATCCCTGGTTGGATTGTCTCTAATTATCTATATGACTTTGCAATGAAAGCAACAAAACTACCCATAAATATGAGCTTCAACAATGCACTAGCAGTTTTAATCGCAACAGCTTTAATGTGCATGATATCCGGTGCATTAACTATAAATCAACTCCGTTCCGCAGACCCGGCAGATATCTTTTAGAGTTAGGAGTTAGGATTTAGGAGTTAAGTAGGTATGTGGGTATATTTAAACAAAAACATACTTGCCTTTAACACAAAAGCTGAGTGTTACCTCGTAGGGAATAAAGGTACGACGACGCATAAAAATGAATCTCGCCGTTACCAGTGCAAGACTTCATCTTTATGTGCAGTTCATCCGATTCGTTTTGAGCAAATTACTTTTAGTTACATAGTTAAATTTATTAGTGTTACCCCACTTAGGAGTTTTTATTTAACATGCAGACCTTTGACCTTTAACCTTTAACCTTATATAAGCGAGAAAACATGAATCTTACAGATAAAACTTTACTTATCACTGGAATTGGTGGATTTATTGGTTTACGTACAGCCGAAATAGCTATAGCTAAAGGCTTAAAAGTCCGTGGATTGGAAAAAGATGCCGACTTAGCTAAAAAAGCTCAACAAATAGGGGCTGAAGTTTTTATCGGTAGTGTAACCGATCCATCTATTGCTCAGAAAGCTTGTGAGCAAGCGGATATAGTTTTGCATACTGAAGAAGTTGCAAAAGAAGGAGGAAGCATTAAAGAATTTAGTCAGGTAAATATTGATGGAACCGTCAATATTGGTAAAGCTGCTCGCAATGCTGGCATCAAAACTTTTGTTCATCTTTCCACTGCTTTAGTTTATGGTTTTGAATATCCTAACGGTGTGAGTGAGAACGAACAACTTGTAAAAGAAAAGAATCCTTATTGTCAAACAAAAATAGAAGCAGAAAAAGCTCTACAGCAACTGAATCATTCACAAGATTTTGGTATTATAATCATCCGTGCTGGAGATGTTTACGGACCAGGTTCTATTCCTTGGACGGTTCGACCTCTATCATTAATGCAGCAAAAATTATTTGCTTATACCAAAGAAGGAAAGGTTATTAATCATGTATATGTAGATAATTTGATTGATGCCATTTTTCTGGCGATAGAAAAAGATCAAAACGGTGAAGTTTTTAATATTACCGACGGGAAAGAAACTTCTCCGCAAGAATATTTTACTCGTTTAGCAGAAATAGCAGGTCATCCCGCTCCTTCATCTATGCCAAAAGACGAAATTAAAATATTTTTGAATTTGCGCTGTCAAGGACAAAAACTTCTTCGCAAACAACCAGATATTCTTCCAGAAGCAGCAGATTTTATGAGCCGTCCTTATGCTTTTTCTATTGAGAAAGCACGCCGAAAATTAAATTATCAACCAGCTATTTCTTTAGATGAAGGAATGGTTCGCATTCAGGAATGGCTGAAAAATAAAGATAAATAGAGAATGGGGAATAGGGAGAGGGGGTAGAGGGGGTAGAGGGGGGAGATAATTCCTAACTCAATACTCAATACTCAATATTCCTAACTCAATACTCCTAACAACTATCTACTAACAACTATCTACTAACAACTAATATTATGAAAACATCTCTATTTTGTGGCTTGTTATTTTCTATAGCAACTATCGGATTTGTTGTTAAAGCAAATGCTGTAGAAGATTCTGCAACATTAACTGTGGCTATAAAGGGTATTAAAAGCGATCGAGGTCAGATTTGCCTGAGAATTTATGATAACGAACGCGGATTTCCTTTGAGTAATAGCAGTGAAGCTAAAAGTCAATGCACAAAAATAACAGGAAATTCCCTCAAACAAGAATTTACAGGATTAAAAAAGGGAACTTATGCGGTTGCGGTAGTTGACGATCGCGATGGCGATCGCAAACTCGATAGAGATTTTTTCGGTATCCCTGAAGAAGGATTTGGTATTTCAAATAATCCTACCGTGTCAATACAAACTGGAACTCCCAAGTTCTCGCAAGCAAGTTTTCCATTAACACAAAATCAAACTATTGAGATTGATATGAAATATTCTCTCGATCCCTAAATTATGGACAAACAAGCTTTAGGTATGGCGATTTTTATGGGGCTGTATGTTCCATTATTCACGGGGCTTTCTGTGACGATACATCGTTGGATACGACGAATACCACAGCAAAGCAACAAAATTATTATCGTTCATCGTCAATTTGAAAGTCAGTCTTTTGACAACGCGAACAAAAATTCAATTTTTAAGCTGGATAAATCCCATATCTCTTTTCCAAAAGATTCCTTGGAGGTAAAATCATTCAAATTTTATAAGTTTTTACCTCCAGCCTATACGATAGATAATAACTTATTGCAGAATTTTGATTTTAACAAAATTGCGTTCGATAAATCAAAAGTAAATCTGCATAGGCGATCGCAAGAACGATCGCGACAAAATGACTGAAAAAAGTTTAGATTTTGACATAGATTTTGGATTAAATTATCAACGGTTTCAACCAAGAACGTTTCAACTATAGAATAAATCAAAAATCGTCAATCTACCTTTGTACGGGTTTCCCTGATGGGAACAATCTAAATATGTCCTATGCGGATACGCTACGGTACGCTAGCCGCGAACGCAAATCCAAAATCCAAAATTGATTGACTTTGTTTTTTTTATGATGTGAAGGTTTCTAGAAATGAAATTTTGGGCGATCGCTCTGCTGCAAATTTTGCTAGTTTGGTTGGTTATTCAGATGGTTTTAACGCTTATTTTTGTGTTTTACCTGCGCTCAAATAAGGGTAACTCAGTCTCCGATAACCAACTCCCGAAAACGGCAGTTATTTTATGCCTGCGAGGGGCAGATCCTTTTTTACCAAATTGTTTGAAAGCCTTATTGCAACAAGACTATCCCCAGTACGATTTAAAAGTTGTAGTTGATAGTCAGGAAGATCCTGCATGGCTTGTAGCGCACAATACTGTTACTGAATGTGGTGCTACGAACGTTCAAATTAGTCCTTTAAAAATAGCCAGTACCTCTTGTACTCTCAAATGCAGTTCGTTGATACAAGCTGTCTCAGAGCTAGATAGTTCCTATAAAGTCATTGCTTTGGTGGATGCAGATGCAGTAGTTCATCCTGCTTGGTTGCGGGAGTTAGTTACACCTTTAATTCATCCTAAAGTCGGGGCGACAACAGGGAATCGTTGGTATGTATCTGAAGGCAAATATTGGGGTACTTTGGTGAGGTACATCTGGAATGTATCGGCAGTTATACAGATGTATTTATACGGTATTTGTTGGGGTGGCACTTTAGCAATTAAAACGCAAGTTATTCACGAAACCCAAATACTTGATAAATGGGCAAAAGCTTTTAACGAAGATACGATGGTTCAAAGTGTTCTAGCAGAATACGGTTTAAAAATTAAATTTGTGCCTTCTTTATTAATATTGAATCGAGAAGAATGCACTTTACCAGGATTAATGAATTGGATGAAACGTCAACTACTTGCTTCTAGACTGTATCATCCTGAATGGTGGTTAGTAGTTGTGAATGCGATTTTTTCCATATTGCTACCAAATATTATATTAGTGTTAATTGTGCTGAATTTGTTGTTTAGCGAAGGGGGTACTTCAGTAGTTTTATTTGGTTGCTATAGTATCTATATATTCGGATTACTTTTGTTAACAGTTGTTGTAGAAATAACAGTGAGAAAAGCAATTAGCTATCAGAAAATGATGCCAAAAATCTCACCTCTATTGTTAATAAAATCGTTCGTTGGAATTCCTTTAACTCATTGGTTTTATGGATTGGCTTTGATCTCATCAATGTCGCTATCTAAAGTTTCTTGGCGTAATATAGTCTACCGGATCAAAAGTCCATTTAATATTGTGCTAACCGAATATCATCCCTATCAATCAGATACTCAATCAGTTGAAAATCAAATTTCTCTTTAGAAAGAGGACTAAGTTTTGGATTTTAGATTTTATAGTAGGATTTGCTAAAGACGGCACTAACTCGCTGCACCGTAATCCTCAAAATCTAAAATCTAAAATACGCCAATAGTTAATTAAATATCCATACAATTTTCTTCAATTAACCTAATGTTAAAACAACCTCTTCGTCTTGCGATCGCCACTGGATTATATGCTCCATTTTTGACGGGTGTTTCTGTTGCAGTACATCAGCGGGTACGCTGGTTTTTGCAGCAAGGGCATGAAGTATTTTTAATTCATCCTCAAATTAACAATCGCTATCCTCCTAATGTTGGTAAACGTCCGATGGCTGGTTTGGATGAACTACAGAAATATCCAAACTTTACGAACTATGCATTTCCCACAAAGCCATTAATATTTTATAACTCTCTTCCTCAACCATTAAGCCATCGGCATTGGAGCGATACTAAATTATTAGAAAGCTTTAATCCCGATGTTGTATTAGTAGAAGAAGCAGCGCAAATGAGGGGACTATACTCGCTTTTTATCCAAGGTTATGGTCGTCCTGTTGCAGTTGAATACGCGAAAAAGACTGGCACTCCCACAATATCTCTATTTCATACCGATATTGTCGCCTATATTCAATATTATTTAGGAAACAAACTATTTAACCTAATTAGTCCAATTGTTCCTAGCTTAATTAAACAATTTAGCGAGTCTTATAACCTGAGTTTATTTTCCTCAAAAGAACAACTTGCTAAATATCAAGCTATGAAATGTCAGAATAGCGAATACTTTCCCTATCAAGGAGTTGACTGTAAAAAATTCAATCCCGAAAATATTATCTTTAATCCCATTCCTAACGACAAAAGACCAACTTTATTATTTGTAGGACGCATTACTGCCGAAAAGAATGTCAATCAATTACTAGATATATATCCGATAGTTGCCCAGAAAATAAAAGACGTTCATTTAGTAATTATTGGTAGCGGTCCCATAGAAGAAGAAATCAAGAAACGCGCCCAAAAATTTGGTTCCGGTGTAACAGTTTGGGGTGAATCTCACAAAGAAGAACTTTTAGGATGGTTTGCTCGTGCGGATATATTTGTTAACCCTTCGATCACCGAAAACTTCTGCACCACAAACAACGAAGCTTTAGCTTCCGGTACTCCCGTAGTTGCAGCAGTTGCACCCTCCACAGCAGAACAAGTTACACCAGGTAGTAACGGCTTTTTAGCAGAACCGAATAATCCAGAAGATTTTGCTAATAAAATCATTCAAATTCTGGAAAATCCTCAATTAAAAGAGCAAATGGCTGCAAATGCTCGTCCTTCGATTTTAGAATTTGACTGGTCAGCTTGTATGGAAAAATTTGAATTGAAACTCTATCAAATTGTTGCCGAATCGCAGAAGAAATTGACGGGTGTTGGTTCGTAATAGATTTTAAATAAAGCCTTCACCAAAGCCCTCACCCTCTTTATGGTGGGGAACTACAATTACAAAGCCCACCTGAGCCACACCTGAGCCGCACTTCGTGAACGGTGAACGTGGGCTAGATAGATTTTCACTAATTTAATTATTTTGTAGGTTGGGTTAGACGCACTCCGGAATCATGGTTTTAATTAGAAATTAATGTCGCGTCGTAACCCAACATCTTTTTTATTAGTGTTCTAATTGTTAAAGCCTTTAGCCCATCTTACGGTGGGCTTTGTAATGTTGGTTCCCCACTCTTCTAGAGTGCGGGCAATTAAGTTTAATATATAGCTATAATCGAGCATTTCTCAAATCAGTAGTATCTACCATCATGACGCAAACACTGTCTACAAAAAACGCTAATAAATTACAACTATCACCCTTAAATATACCTAATCGCTTGCTTCTCGGTCCTGGTCCATCAAATATTCATCCCGACATACTTAAAGCGATGAATACTCCTCCCGTGGGTCATCTCGATCCGGCTTTCTTAACGCTGATGGATGAGATTCAATCACTGTTACGCTATGTATGGCAAACGGAAAACCAACTCACAATAGCCGTTAGCGGGACGGGAAGCGCTGCAATGGAAGCCACGATCGCCAATGCTGTAGAACCGGGGGATGTGGTATTAGTTGGTGTCGTTGGATACTTTGGACTCCGTTTGGTTGATATGGCTGGACGTTACGGTGCAGATGTGCGAACCATTACCAAACCTTGGGGACAGGTATTTTCCTTAGATGAATTGCAAAGTGCGATCGCAACTCATCGTCCAACTATAGTAGCGTTGGTTCATGCAGAAACTTCCACTGGGGCACGTCAACCCTTGGAAGGAGTCAGCGAATTATGTCGCGAGCATGGTAGTTTGCTGCTGGTGGATTCGGTAACAAGTATGGGTGGAGTACCTTTGTATTTAGATGAATGGGGAGTTGATTTAGCTTATAGCTGTAGTCAGAAAGGCTTGGGTTGTCCTCCCGGCGCGTCACCATTTACAATGAGCGATCGCGCAATGGAAAAGTTGCAAAAGCGTCAAACAAAGGTGGCAAACTGGTACTTGGATATGAACCTGTTAAGCAAATATTGGGGTAAAGAACGCACATATCATCATACAGCCCCGATAAATTTATATTATGCTTTACGGGAATCCCTACGTTTAATTGCCGAAGAAGGAGTAGAAAATAGTTGGCAAAGGCATCAGAAAAATGCAGAATATCTGTGGCAAGGTTTAGAAGATTTAGGAATGACTTTACACGTTGAAAAACAGTACAGATTACCAACACTTACCACAGTTCGGATTCCCGAAGGCATTGATGGTAAAGCCGTTGCGCGAGAACTACTATTAGAACACAACCTTGAAATTGGTGGCGGGCTTGGTGAATTAGGCGGCAAAGTATGGCGTATCGGACTAATGGGTTACAACAGCCGCAAAGAAAATGTCGATAAACTTTTGGAAATATTTGAGACGAAGGGCATAGGGCATAGGGCATAGGGCATAGGGCATAGGGCACGGGAAGTTAGAAATGAGTGAGAATCGTCGGAATAATTAAAGACTTCCAAAAAATCATTTACCTAATCTTGTAGTGCGAGCATCAAGCGAGCTATATGTATCAAGATATGTATCAAGCGAGCTATATGTATCAAGATATGTATCAAGCGAGCAAGATGCTCGCACTACCCCCATCTCCCCATCCCCCCATCTCCCCATCCCCTTGTCTCCCCATCCCCCCATCCCCCCATCACCTTGTCTCCCCATCCCCTTGTCTCCCAAATTCCCGATGATTTTCCCTAAAGTAGAAGAAACCCCCATTTTCAGTACGGTTTAACTACTGCACTACAATTTCAAACCTGTTACATTTATTAATGTAAGTATAAATAATCTCACACACAAATTCTCATGAATAATATAGACGAACGCAATCCAGATTTTTTTGATAATCAAACAACAAATGGTAATTCGTTTTTACATTACATTAAATCCTTGAGTCCTGAAACGATGACTCAACTTTCTCGACCTGGTTCTCCAGAAGTGTTGGAAGCAATTGAACGTACTATCGTTAGTATGTTGGGGGGTTTGCCTTCAGAAGATTTCAACGTCACGATCGCTACCAATCGCGAAAATTTAGGGAAACTTTTAGCTTCAGCGATGTTTAATGGTTATTTGTTACGTAATGTTGAACAGCGTATGGCATTTGAAAGTTCTTTGCAATCGGTAGAAGATGATGTTCGGGATAATGAGTAAATCAATTAATCTAGTTAATGTCTTAACCCCAGTCCCCTGACTGGGGTTTTTTATTGTATCTGTATAATAAGGGGTGTTGGGCATTGTAAATATATTTTATCTTTTATCGTTTCTTCATATTATGTATAAGCGACTTCTGCTGACATTTAGCTTAATTTTAGGTGGTATCGGTATTGCTGGGTTTTTTATGTGGCAACAAGCGATGCAATTACCTTCTTGGTATACTCAAACCTATAAAGAAGAAAAGGTAATTTCTGTTAACAAAACCAAATCGCCACAACCTGAAGAGGTATTGCGTAAAGTTTCAGATAATTTGACAGCAAAAACGACAGGAGAAGTACAACTTGATGCGGATGAAGTCAATTCATTAATTATTTCTTCTATTGGTAAAAAAGATGATAATAGGAAATTTTCCTCAGCAATTAAAAGTACAAATACTCAAATTAAAAACGGTAAAATCTCTGTAGGTGCTGTTGTTGAAGCTTCAGCTATCTCTCCACAAGAATTGTCTGCATGGAAAGAAACAAAAATTATCCAGTTGATACAACGTTTACCGGGTAAAGAAAAACGTCTATATATTGGAATTGAAGGAAAACCCAGCATTCGCGATCGCAAATTTACCTTTGACGATACAACTCGGATTTCTTTAGGTAATTTTAGCTTTCCGATTGCTGAAGTTTCCCAAAATCTAGGCATTTCTCAAGAAAGTTTCAACCAATTTCTTTCCCAAGAACTAAAAAAGCTACCAATTAAACTTGAAAGTATAAATGTTGAAGGCGAACGTGTTATAATTCGCGGTTCAGGGAATAAGATTTAGCAGTTAAACTCCTATTTTTTCCAAGGTAATTTAGTACCCATTTCTTTGACACTCCCCGTCGTGAACGAGCGGGGATTCTTGAGCTAATCACTGCGCTTTCGACCGAAGCCGGAGGTACGTCTTACACGATTATGTTCTATCCGAGCTTACTAGAATATCAATTGCTATCTAGTTGCCCACTTATGGATAGCTCTCCAAGCGTTTCCCTATTGCAAGGGAGATTTGCGTATGCCAGCTCGCTATCTGAGTTACCTCAAATAGTTCTACAACGATATGTTGGCTTAAATCATTCAACGACTTTAATCGTTTACTGCGCTATGTTTTACGAGGTTTTCGCTACCCTACTATCCAATTATTTCTCCCTCAAAAGTGCTAGCTTGTTTCATCTAGAATTTTCACCTCGGTGCGACGGTATTTCAACAATAGGACAATCTTATTTTATCACGGAATAATAAAATATTAAAAGTCGTCCTAAAAGAACGAGGCTTTAAACCCATTATTTTCGGTAAGGAAACGCTAAGAATAAAAATAATTAAGTCTTTATCCATTTTTTATTTATTACAACTTACGCAACTGGCACAATTTTCGTTGTAGGGGAGGCAAAAAGCGGTGTGGATACTCCTCCCGCTTTATTGCCGTTGTGTGACGCTTTAATAAATTTTGTACGTGGTTACAATATTTGTAGCGTCACGCACCACCCATAGATTGTGACAATAATGACGCTACCGCGTCACGCTGAGCCGCACGCTCCGCGTGAACGCTAACGTAAGTCCTATTTCTCTTGAATACGACTAAATATTTTATATCGCGTTAAGTTTATTAATTACAAAGAATATACCAGCTTTGGGTTAATTAAAATCTGCTATATCTAAAAATGACTTTAAGAAAGCATAAACAATCCAACTTCAAAATATTTTTATTGTAATTAGTATATCTACCACAAGCAGTACTTTTACTTATTATTTAATTGCAGTTAATTCTTCAATTCAGATAATTTAACACTCAATTTCATTGCTAGCGCCTACTTCACACTTAAAATTTTGATTCAAAAAAACCTTTAACCGTACCATTAATTACTTAAGCTATGTAATCTTTAATACTTTTACTAAAAATTAGATATAAATGACAAACAAAACCCTCTGTGAAAAATGGTAAAAATTTGTTAAGAATAGTGACAGGAACGTCAACGGGAGTAAATAAATTTTATGGAAAGTAAAGCTGGAACTAAACCGCCTCATCACGTGGTTATTGTTGGTGGAGGTTTTGGGGGACTGTATACCGCAAAAGCACTGAGTCAAAAAGATATAAATGTTACTTTAATTGATAAAAGAAATTTTCATTTGTTTCAACCACTTCTATATCAAGTAGCGACTGGTACTTTATCACCGGCTGATATATCCTCACCATTGCGCTCGGTACTTAAAAAGAGCAAAAATACGAGGGTGCTGTTGGGAGAGGTTAAAGATATCGATCCACAAGAGCAAAATGTTGTGATGGGGGGTGAAAAAATTCCTTATGACAGTTTAATTATTGCTACTGGTGCTAAGCATTCGTATTTTGGTAAGGATGAGTGGGAAGAATTCGCACCGGGCTTAAAAACAGTAGAAGATGCCCTTGAAATGCGTCGTCGTATATTTACGGCGTTTGAAGCAGCAGAGCAAGAGGCAGACGAAGAAAAACGTCGGACTTTGTTGACCTTTGTCGTGGTTGGCGGTGGTCCAACTGGGGTAGAATTAGCTGGTGCGATCGCCGAGTTGGCTTACGGTATTCTCAAGGAAGATTTTCGTAACATCGACACTCACGAAACGCAGGTGTTGCTTTTGGAAGGTATGGATAGAGTTTTACCACCATTTGCACCAGAATTATCAGCGAAAGCTCAAAAATCTTTAGAAGATTTGGGTGTTAATGTAGTCACAAAAACTTTGGTAACGGGTATTGAAGGCGATATAGTTACTATTAAGCAAGGTGACGAAATCAAGAAATTCGGAGCTAAAACTGTATTATGGGCAGCAGGTGTAAAAGCTTCAGCTTTGGGTAAAGTAATAGCAGACAAAACTGGTGCAGAATGCGATCGAGCCGGAAGAGTTATTGTTGAACCAGATTTAAGTTTGAAGGGATATCCGAATATATATGTAATTGGTGATTTAGCACATTTCGCTCATCAAACAGGCAAACCATTACCCGGCGTTGCACCTGTAGCAATGCAAGAAGCGCACTATGTAGCAAAATCTATAAAACAGCAGTTAGAAGGCAATACAATAACCCCATTTAATTACGTTGATAAAGGTAGTTTAGCAGTAATTGGACAGCATTCTGCCGTTGTTGATTTAGGCTTTATGAAACTTACAGGTTTCATAGCTTGGCTATTTTGGTCATTAATTCACATTTATTATTTAGTTGAATTTGATAACAAACTAATAGTGATGATTCAATGGATTTGGAACTATTTCAACCGCAGTCGTGGCGCAAGATTAATTACAGAAAAAGACTTACCAGCATCTGTTGAAGTTAATAGCAAAGCAGATGATTATCTATCACTCAATGAGAAGAAAGCTATTAATGTTTCATGATTGATGGGCATGGGGCATTGGAATAGCTCACGGACCACCGGAGTGAGGAGTTAGAAGTAATTAATGTCAAAGGTCTGCATGTTAAAGGTCTGCATGTTAAAATTCTTTTTATCTCCTTGTCTCCTTGTCCCCTTGTCTCCCCCTCTCCCCCTCTCCCCATCTCCCCATCTCCCCATCTCCCCCTCTCCCCATCCCCTCTCACTTCAAGGGTATAGAAACAATAAAAGTTGTTCCAACTCCTTCTTTGCTAATCAAGTTGATTTCTCCTTGATGCAATTCTACATATTGTTTTACAATTGATAGTCCTAAACCATGTCCGGGTATTGTACCGACATTACTACCTCTCTCGAAAGAAGTAAATAAGTTTTCTTGTTCTATTTGCGGAATACCAATACCTTCATCTTGAATGCGGAAAATAGCTTCTCCCTGTAAGCAAAATAAATCAAAGCGTATTTCGCCACCTTGAGGAGAATATTTAATTGCATTCGATAACAAATTGATCAGGATGTGTCGGAGTAGTTTTTCATCCAAGCAAGGTAGTTTAACTGTAGGTACGCTATCTTCGTTTTGAATGCAGCATCCTTGAATTTTTAAAATAATTTGATGTTTTTCAGTTGCTGTGAGTTTGATTTCTGCTACTAAATTTTCGCAAAATGTTTTTAAATCTAAAGGTGCAGGATTAAACTGATTTTGATTAACTTCTGTTTTACCAATTGATAAAACATCATTCAACAATTGATTGAGATGTTTTACAGAATTTTGTATATAGTCTAAGTATTCCTCTTTTTTATTATCGGTTAGTTGCCGATTGTGATTTGCGAGCAATTCTGTAGAATTCAAAATTGTGCTTAATGGATTGCGAAATTCGTGACTTATCATTGAAACGAAGCGAGATTTTAGTTCTCTCATTTCTTTCTCTTTTTGCAATGCATCCCGCATCAGAATTTCTTTTTGATGTTTGTCTAAAGCTATTTCAATGGTAGTAATTAGTTGGCTTTCTTCAAAAGGTTTGAGTACATAACCAAAAGGTTGAGTTGCTTTGGCTTTTTTGAGAGTGCTTTCGTCGGAATAAGCGGTGAGAAAAATTACCGGGATATTAAAGCTATTTATAATTGCTTCGGCGGCTTGAATTCCGTTCATATCGCCTTTAAGCATCATATCCATTAAAACCAAATCTGGCTGTAATTCTTCTACTTTGGTAATTGCTTTTTCTCCATAAGCGATAACTGCGGGGACAATATACCCGGAATTTTCTAAACAATGTTTAATATCGAAAGCAATGATTCTTTCGTCTTCCACAACCAAGATTTTTTCTTTCATTTTTATTCCCCTTGATTGTTGTCGATGAATGTAATTCTAAATGAAGCACCGAGTTTAGAATTATATATAATAGTTCCTTCTAATTGCTCGACTAAATTCCAAACTAATTCTAAACCAAGGGATTGTTTTTTTAATGAATCAATATTTTCTCGTACTCCTACACCGTTATCGCTGACGGATAATGAGTATTTACCTTTTTGCAAAGTTATAAACTCCACGTATATCTCTCCTTCGTTATTATTTATAAAAGCGTGTTTCATTGAATTAGAAACAAGTTCGTTGATAATTAAAGCACAAGGAATAGCCGTATCAAGTTTTAAATATACTTTTTCTATATTGGCATTTATATTAATATTTTTACTGTTATAACAACGAATTAAATTATTCTTTAACTTCCGAATATATTCAGAAAATTCTATTTTAGCTAAGTCGTTGGTTTGATACAAATTTTCATGAATCAACGCCATTGCTCGGACGCGATTTTGACTATCTTGAAAAATTTCTAAAGCTTGTTTATCTTTAATGTATCCAGACTGCAAACGCAGCAAACTTGAAATAATTTGTAAATTGTTTTTGACGCGGTGATGAATTTCTTTAAGTAGTACTTCTTTCTCTTTTAAAGAAGATTTTAACTTATTTTCTACCTGTTTGCGAACCGTAATATCTGTACTTGAACCAGCCATAAAAGCGGGTATTCCTTCTTCATCCCGAACTACAGTACCGCGAGTTAAAAATGAATAAGCACCCCCGTTTTTGTGTAGCATTCGATGTTCTATTTCGTATTTAGGAATTAACTCTTCTAAATAAGCATTGATTTCAGCTTTTACTAAACCGACATCATCGGAATGTACAAATCGCAACCAGTTACTAAATTGATTGGCTATTTCTTCATCTTTATAGCCAAGCATCGCTTTCAAGTTAGAATCAATATAAACTTCATTCGTTTGAATATTCCACTCCCAAACCCCCACTTTTCCCGCATTAATAGCTCGTGCGTATCTTTCTTCGCTTATCCTCAAAACTTGTTCTACTCGCTTACGTCCTAAGACATTTCCTAACATTTCTGCTACTATTTTAAGTAAGAAAATGCTGTTTTCCGTCCATGTAGTTTTGTGAAAAGATTCAAAACCTAAGAAACCGAGCGAATTGCCGCTACAAGCAATTGGTAAAATAATCAGAGATTTAATATCTTGAATTTTAAAAACTTGTGCAACTGTTTCTTCTAAAAGTGAATCCTGTATATCCTGTAATTGCAAAATTTCACCACGTTGAAGCTTTTCTATAAATAAAGTCAAATCTTCGACATGGATATCTTGTAAATCATCAATACGCGATGGAACGCGATCGCACCATTCATGAGTATTATTAATCTTCTCCGAATCCTCGGTTAATAAAAATACATAGCTACGGTCAATATCAGCAAATTTACTAATAGTTTCTAACGCTTGATTGATACCATTGTCTATTCGATCGGCATCAAGATTAATAAAATCAGTGGATATATTAGTGATTAGCTTTTCAAAATCGACTCGAAAACGAAGTTCTTCTTCAAATCGCTGACGTTCAATAATTTCTTGTCGCAGACGCGAGTTTGTATTTTTTAATTCGCGAGTACGTTCTTCAACTCGTACTTCTAGCTCATTTTTAGCGGTTTGTAACTCTATTTCGGCTTGTTTTCGTTCGGTTATGTCGCGGATGATAACGATAATATTATGTCCGATTGTACTTTGCAGTCGTGCTTCAAAACTTTTGTCTCCTGATGGTACTGATAAAGAATATTCGATTGCAATTAACGAATTAGTTTCTAATACTTGAGAAATAGCTTCCCGAAATTGACAAGCAATTGAGGGTGGTACAACTTCTTCTAATTGCTTACCTAAAAACTTGTCAGGTGGTAAATATAAATCGGAAAATTTATTAGCATGGCAGCTAAGGATAGTACCGTCGCTTTTCAAACGAAAATAAATATCGGGAAAAGCTTGGAATAACTCCTGTAATTCGCTGGTTGTCTGTAAAAGTTGTGCTTCGGTTGCAAGACTATCGCACATTTTGCGTTGTAATAATTTATTAGTATTTTTTAAATCATCAAACTCTTTTTTTAACGAATTATATTTCTGTATTTCTGATTGTAGCTGTTTTTTGGTGCTTGAAAGTTCTGTTTGCAACTTTACAGCAACAATCTCTGGAGTAACTACTTCTATTAATTCTCCCATTTTATTGATAATTGGCAAAGATTTAATATCATGTTCGCGCATCAGAGATAACGCCGTTTGATAATTGCGATCGAGTTCTAAAGTAATTGCAGGTTTCATTACTTCTGAAACTTTAACTTGTTCTAAGTTTCTTCCAGAAGTAATTAAATGAATTAGCTCGGAAAGCGTGAATATACCTAATAATTGCGATTTTTCTATAACAAATAATTCTTGAGGTAGTGTTTTTTGTTCTTTTAATTTTTCTGTTAAGTTAATAATTTCTATCAAACGAGTTTCAGGAGAAACCGCCAGATGATTTTCTTTAATAGCATCAGTGACTAAAAACATAACAACAGTTTATTAAAGCTACATTAGTGCTGTAGCAAATCATTTTTTATATATTAAGTCTTACTGCGATCGTTTTTATCTCACTAATCTATTATTTTATGTAAAAACTATATAGAACAAGACTTTATTCGCAAATAAGTAAAAACACTAATATTAAATTAATTATATTGACTTTTTAGACAGAAAGTAGTTTACTCAATACTTGCATAAAAATCTGCCTTGTAATTTATTTAAGTAAAATAAATTACTATACAAAAACTAACGATTTTAATTTAAGATTTGGAAGTTCTAGATACGTAGTACAATTAAAATCGATATAGCTACGTTTCCTAAAATGTCGTTTGGCGGTAAATTTAAAGATGTTTTTATGGAAGATGATTAACATTGCTACCCCGATAAAGAAAATGAAAATATACTATCTTCAGTAGCTAGCTTAAGTTAAAATATAAACTATAGCATCGTGATTAATACTTATTATTTACTAACTTAGTATGAGTATTAAATCATTTAGATGAAGGAGAGGTAATGTGATGGAAGTTACTTTTTTAACTACCTATTGCCAGTAGCAAAAAAACATTAACCGTTATTTAGCTGTATAAAACAGTAGATTAGTATTAAGCAATAAAAAAATACACTTATGAAACCGATGTCTAGCGAACAGGGTACGCTGAACGTCTACCATTCTAGTCTTGCATCTATCGTTGGAGAAGAAAATTTTACTGATGATTCGGACGACAAACAGGTAAAAATGGCGATCGCACCGGGAAATCTCCCCGGTTGCGTCGTCTATCCCCAAACACAACAACAGCTTGCTGAAGTGATTACCGCAGCTAACCGCAACAAGTGGCGCGTTTTACCGATGGGTAACGGTAGTAAACTCAAATGGGGTGGTTTAGCAAAACATGTCGATATCGTTGTTAGCACGCAGCATCTCAATAAAATTATTAACCATGCTGTAGGTGACTTAACTATTACCGTAGAAGCAGGAGTAAAATTCGCCGATATTCAAGCAACTTTAGCCAAACACAATCAAATTCTTGCCCTCAACCCAACAGCACCCGATTCAGCAACCATTGGTGGCATCATAGCTACAGGTGATACGGGTTCCTTGCGACAGCGTTACGGTAGCGTCCGCGACCAGTTGCTGGGTGTCACCTTCGTTCGTGCTGACGGTCAAATTGCTCGCGCTGGGGGCAGAGTAGTCAAGAATGTCGCCGGTTACGACTTGATGAAATTATTTACCGGCTCCTACGGGACTTTAAGTATTATTACAGAAGCGACATTTCGTTTATATCCCATGCAATCAGCTTCGGGAACCGCAATATTGACGGGTAATAAAGAAGCTATATCCCAAGCCGCAGATACAATTCGTGGTTCCGCTTTAACACCCACCCAAGCCGATTTACTTTCTGCTCAATTAGTATCAAGCATGGAATTGGGTAAAGGATTGGGGTTAATTGTGCGCTTCGAGAGTATCCCCGAAAGCGTCAAAGAACAGTTAAACCAAGTTTTGCAAGTAGGAGAAAAATTAGGATTAACTGGTGCGGTGTATTCCGACACAGAAGAATCTCACTTATGGCATATATTGCCAGAACAAATACATTTACCTGGATCGGGTTCGGAAATTACTTGCAAAATAGGAGTATTACCAAATGCTGCGGTAGAAGTTTTAAATCGAGCCGAATTAGGTTTGATTAACATATCTAGCGGCTTAGGAATATTACGATTTGAAGACGAAACAAAGGTGTTAGAAATGCGGAAATTGTGCGAACAAAACAGCGGTTTTCTAACCATATTATCAGCACCAGTAGAAATTAAAGAAAAATTAGATGTTTGGGGCTACAGCGGTAATGGATTGGAATTAATGCGCGGAATTAAAAAACAATTTGATGCCGAGAATATTTTAAGCCCAGAAAGATTTGTGGGAGGAATTTGAAAAGAGGGGGAAGAGGGGGTAGAGAGGGTAGAGGGGGTAGAAAAAAGTCTTAACTCCTAACTCTTAACTCCTAATTCCTAATTCCTAACGTTTAACCTTTAACCTTTAACCTTTAACCTTTAACCTATTAACTATCATGCTTTCAGAAAATAAAGAAAATATTGCTTCTTTAAAAAATATCCAAGGCTTTGATGAAAATCATCCGCCGGAACCAAAGTTAATTGATAGCTGCGTGCATTGTGGGTTCTGTCTTTCTACTTGTCCGAGTTACAGGGTATTAGGAACAGAAATGGATTCCCCACGAGGAAGAATCTATTTGATGGATGCTATTAATGAAGGGGAAATTCCTTTAAATAAGGCGACTACCGAACATTTTGATACTTGTCTGGGCTGTTTGGCTTGTGTAACTGCTTGCCCTTCTGGGGTGGAATATGACAAGTTAATTAACGCCACTCGTTACCAAGTTGCTCGTAATTATCCCCGCAGTTTACCAGATAAATTATTTCGACAATTAATTTTTTCGCTGTTTCCTTATCCCCAAAGATTGCGCTTTCTATTAGTGCCATTACTTATCTATCAAAAGTTAGGTTTACCAAAATTAATTCGCGCTACTGGTTTACTTGAAAAGATATCTCCCCGTTTGGCAGCAATGGAATCTATTCTTCCTGAAGTTACTGGGAAATCTTTTCAAGATAATTACCCTACCGTAATTCCAGCGCAGGTTAAAAAACGTTACCGCGTGGGAGTAATATTAGGATGCGTGCAGCGATTATTCTTCTCATCCGTGAATGAAGCCACCGTGCGAGTGTTAACTGCGAATGGTTGTGAGGTGGTAATTCCCAAATCCCAAGGCTGCTGTGCCGCACTTCCCGAACATCAAGGGCAAGCCGCACAAGCGCAAGCTTTGGCAAGACAGATGATTGATAGTTTTGCAGATATGGATGTAGACTATGTAATTATTAATGCAGCGGGTTGCGGTCATACTTTGAAAGAATACGGTCATATTTTAGAGAATGACCCGGAATATAAGGATAAAGCAAAAGAATTTGCTAATAAAGTTAAAGATTCCCAAGAATTTTTAGCAAAAGTAGGTTTAACCGCCAAATTATCACCTTTGACAGAAGAACCGCTGACAATGGTTTATCAAGATGCGTGTCATTTATTGCACGGACAAAAAATCAGCGTCCAACCCCGTCAATTATTAAAGCAGATTCCGAACATCATATTACGCGAACCTTTGGATGCGGCTTTGTGTTGCGGTAGCGCAGGGGTTTACAATATGCTGCAACCGGAAATTGCGGAAGAATTGGGAGAACAAAAAGCTAGGAATTTGGTAAATACGGGTGCGGAATTGATTGCTTCCCCGAATCCTGGATGTAGTTTGCAGATTAGCAAGCATTTGGAGAAGCAGGGTAAAGAAATGAAAGTGATGCATCCGATGGAATTGTTGGATTTGGCGATTAGGGGGGTGAAGTTGGGAGGATAGTTAATATCTGGCGTAAAACCTGGCGATTGAAATCGCGGCTACACAGGCAAAGCCCACCTTCGTGGGCTAGTTTTTTTGGGATTTTGCAATTAAAACAAATATATATGTAAATCATACACACTATTAGTGCGTACAATAGAAATTATTGTCGAAGCACGTTAATTATGCATCGTAGATTAAACATTACCTTACCCGAAGATACGATTCGGCTAATTGATACAGTTGCTGAAAAAGGCGATCGCAGTAGTTTTATCAATGAAGCCGTGCAATATTACATCAAGCAAAAAGCCTTAAATAATCTTAGACAACAATTAAAACAAGGAGCTATCTAAAACGCAGAACGCGATTTAGAGTTAGCTGAAGAATGGTATGATTTGGAAGAAGAAACGTGGCAAGAAAACAAACAGTAAGTTACCCGAAAAGGGGTGAATGACAAGCAAAGATTGATTAAACGTTTAGGAAACTTGGAATCTAAAATTTTGGAAGAAGTAGATAAAGTTATTCATATTAGTCTTGCTTTGGTAGAAATGTGAACAAACTCTACTTTTGCGGGCTGTATTTTACCACACTCGTTTCACTAATGAAGCAGTGGAATAAATATTGCATCCGTCTACTCTAAAATGTTGAGTCATAAGCGTAAAATAAAAATAATATCATTAGTTCCTATTCGCTGAAATCTGGTGATGGCATAATGCTAAATTCTATAATCCACTTGAGGAAAGACTTATCACCGTCCTGAACTTGTCTTAGTATTTTTGCAAGTTCTGTTACTTTTGATAAAGGAAAAACATAATCAAAGACACAAGACATTGTTCTTAATGTAGCTTGAGTCCACTCACCTTCTACAACAATTACTCCAATCAAATTTTTATGTCTACCTTTCCAATTAATCGCAGAAAACATTTTGTCTTTAGCATAAAGAGAAGCGTGACGACTAGATGATTTTCTTACTTCAATAAAAGCGATTGGAGTTTCTGGATTAGGTAAAACAAAGTCGGAGCGGAAATCATATACTACACCAGAAAGAGAAGTATATTCTCCTTCACGTAGATACCGCACTTCGTACTGGTCAAGAGCATGAGCAACTACTTCTTCAAAAAGCACCCTTCCAACAAGGTCTCTAACAATTCCCTCCAGAGTAATTTCCATACGTTGAAGAATATTTAATTGTTGAACATTTACTGTACTGTATTGGGAATTAAGTAATTCAGAAAGCTTTTCTGAACCAGGTTTAGAAATAGATATATCTGATACATTTCCAACTTTTCGTTTCAATTGAGCTTTGCTTAAACCTAGCGAATTTTGAAATACTGGAAGTAAATAAGGATGATTTTTTATTGTTTTAGATTCAAATTCTGAGAAGCCTTTTGTTAGATTATAAGCTTCATCAAACAATTCTTTCACAAATGAACGCGCTTGTAAATAAACACCAGCACATACAGCATTTTCTATATCAAATGCTAGTGCCGGTTTTCTATTATATTCAGATATCAAAAAATCTGCATAGTTACTATCTTTTGGAGGTATTTGAGATGCAATCCCAGCAGCAAAAAGAATGGCTGTTTCATAATCAGACAAATGTTCGGGATGTATCTGAGTAAGTCCGTTAGTTGCATCGATTAGAGAAAGATAACGAACAATCTCTAAATCCATTATATTTTTAGCCTGCTGATATATAGTTGTCATATTTGTAATTTTATTTTATTTTCGAGCAGAAATATGATATTCTCCTAGACCTTCCTTCGCTCCATCTCTTTTATTTAATATCCATCGATGTCCGCGCTTTCTCATATAGTCAACTTTGATATTTTTGAATCCTATTGAACGCATTATTTCTGCTGTATGTAAGTGCGTTTTTATATGAATACCATATAAAGCTGCATCCGCTACTACCCAATCTATGGTGCCATTTTTCTTAAGTACTCTATATAATTCTAGTAATACTTTAGTAATTTGCATATAATAAGGATAAACAAGAAAGTTGTACTCCTTCTTTCCTGGTCTTGTTTTCTTTTCTTCTTGTAAATCAGCAACTATAGAATCAAGCTCTGGTAATAAACTATTACATATTGAATTTCTATAGCAATTCTGAAATTCTTGTTGCTTTTTCCCTTTAAGTGCCGTAGTGGTATTAGTAATCAAATCATTTCTTACCAGAATAGAAATATCACGCCATGAACTTGCCCAACCAAGAATATACAAATGCATCCGAGTCATTTCAGCATAATCAAAGTTATTTAGATATGGAGGAGATGTAATACAGCTAATAACGCTGTCATTTTTTAAATAATCCATCCTAGTTGATGACTCATTAACACAAATCTGTTTTGGTTGATTAATCCAATGTGTACTGTACCATTCAGATTGAATATCATCTAAGAAAAGTTGCTCAATTTTATTTACAGCTTCATGGAAAGGTATTCTAGTTTTTCGTGAAGTTGGGGCTTTATAAATTCCGTCAGTTTGAGAACCACATGCAGCCTCACATACCTTTAATAAATATGCAATTGCAAGAGGCTTTGTTCTTTTATCTGTATATTTATTTAAGGAATATGAAGCACGGGAAATATAAAGCAAATCGTCATTCTCAAATAGTTTCTTTAGGAATTTCTCTGCATCAGGCGACCAAATTAATGATGGGTTAACTGATATAATATTTTCTTTGACTGTCTTTATATCTTCTGCGGTATAGTTTTCAATTTTTGATTTAGCTAAATTCAGAAATACGGGATGTCTATCATAGCCAACTCCTCTAAATCCTAAATTCTTCGCAGCGACTAACGTAGATCCACACCCTAAAAATGGATCTACAATTAAACCTTGATATGGGTCTATGTTCTGAAGACAATTTTCTACAAATTCAATTGAATAGCCAGCTATAAAATTAGCCCACCGTTGAACTCGATGCTGATGACTTAGAGTGTTAGTAGGTAGTTTAGATTTTATACTTTCGGCAGATTGAAATAAGTCTAATTGAGTAGAAATTAGCTTCATAATAAAAGTATTTTTTTTAGTTATTTTAGTGCTTCGATAAAGAATTAGAATAAAAGTTTATCTTTATTCCTGTTTTTGTACAACGTCTTCGGCTTGTTTTAATTTCTTTTTGTCCTCTACTTAGGGATCGGCAGGCTTCGTTCCTGTAGCCCCACCCTTCGAGGGTGAAGGCTATTCTCTGCATCACTCAAACCCCCATCTTCACCTTCACATCCCTTTTCCCTTTCACCACCAACCATTTACCCCCAGAAGGCGCTAAGGTACCGCCACGACGGGTTGGTTTAACTTCATGGTTATTAACTATACTCAAATCCAGGTTTTTCAAAACTGTTGTTAATACCAGTTTCATTTCAAACAAGGCAAATGCCATACCGATACAGCGACGATTACCACCACCAAAGGGTAAATATTCATAAGCTGAATACTGTTTGTCAATAAATCTTTCTGGTTTAAACTGTTTCGGTTCTGGATACAAATCCTCGCGATGATGTGTTAAATAAATGCATGGCATTAACCATGTTTCTGCGGGATATTCGTAGTCCATTATCTTAATTGGTGCTTTATTAATTCGTGGGAAAGCAATTAAAGCTATAGGATATATACGTAATGTTTCGGCACAAACTCCGTTTAAGTATGGTAATTTGGCGATCGCACTTAAATCTTCGTTCTCAACTGTATCTAATTCCGCTAATAGTTTTTCCTTTACTTCGGGAAGATGATGAATCCAGTAAAACGCCCAAGTTAACGATGAGGCTGTGGTTTCGTGCCCTGCGACTAATAAAGTCATTAACTCATCGCGCATTTCTTGATCTGTCATGGGCTGCCCTTGTTCGTCTCTTGCAGCCATCATTAATGATAAAATATCTTCGCGAGATTCATCTGAGTTATCTCTGCGTTCCTCAATTTCGGCGTATAATAATTCATCAAGCCGTTTTTGCTGGCGTAAAAAGCTACCCCAGGGACTCCAAGCACCTAAATCTTTTTGTAACAAAGGTACAAATATCAGCATCGCCTTTAATGGGGAACCGGATATATCTAATATTGAAGCGATTAGCTGTTTCATTTCGTCGTAACGTTCCCCTTCACTAAGTCCGAATACTGCTTGTAAAATAACGCTGAGGGAAATTTCTTGCATGGAAGTAACGAACATCGAAAGGTTCGCCAATTTTCCAATTACTAATAACTTTTTCGGTAATTTCACAAATTAACTCGCCATAGGATTTCATTCTATCTCCATGAAATGGCGGCGTTAATAATTTTCGCTGGCGTTGGTGTGGTGCGCCATCGAGTAAAATTAAAGATTGCTCTCCTAATAAAGATGCAACTAATTCGTTTCCCCTACCGACATCAAACTTATCGGGGTTAGCGTTGAAAATTTCCTTGATGGCTTGGGGATGGCTGACAAACACCATCGGATTTTTGCCAACCAAAAATAATTTAAAAGCTTCTCCATAGGTTTTCGCCGATTTTTCCATTAATTGCAAGGGATTGAAAACCCACTCAATTAATTGAGCAAATCTAGGAGTTTTTGGTCCTTTTACCTGTATCATTATCGCGACTAAAAATAATGCTTATATTAATAGACTAACGATTTTTAACTGCTTTTGGTTGCATTTTATTTACTCAACTGGTACAGAAAACTGTTTGATTAAATCTACCTGCGGGTGATACAGAATTATTAGCTTTGCTCTTAAACTAACAGAATTATGTCGTTATAGGAGGAGTAAAAAAGTCTATGAATAATATTTATTTTATGAATCTACTTGTTCTTGATGATATTTATATTCTGAATCTACTTGTTATTGGTTTACTCTTACTATTTGTAACTTTGGGTTCGGGTGTAATTGCGCGATCGCCTTTTTCCTATGCCATCATCTATCTAATAGCTGGTATTGCAATCGGACCTTACGGCTTTGGTTTAGTTGAATTGCGTCGGGAAGGTATATTTAATGCTGAATTGCTCAAACGATTAACCGAATTAGTAGTTATTATTTCTGTATTTGGTTGCGGTTTAAAAATTGCTCGTCCTTTAAAATTAAAAGCTTGGGATATTACCTTGCGGTTAATCGGAATTTTGATGCCAATTTCCATTTTTGCGATTGCTGCTGTGGGCAAATTTTTTCTAGGAATGGATTGGGGTGGAGCAATTTTATTAGGAGCAATTTTAGCACCAACTGACCCCGTATTAGCTTCTGCAATTCAATTAAAAGATACAAATGATAATGATGAGTTGCGTTTTGGTTTAACTAGTGAAGGCGGATTGAATGATGCGTTAGCTTTCCCCTTCGTTTATTTCGGTCTTTTTGCAATCAAAGATGATAATTGGGATAACTGGATTAAAGATTGGGTAGGAGTTGATTTAATTTGGGCAATTGGCTCTGGAATTATTATGGGGTTTCTGGTTGCCAAAGCTATTGTCTGGCTTGATAAAAAAATTAAAGAACGTCATCCGGTTGACAATTTGATGGAAGATTTTATTGCCCTTAGTGCAATTTTTCTCAGCTATTCTTTAACGGAAGTTGTCAACGGCTATGGCTTTTTAGCTGTATTTGTAACTGGTTTAACCATGCAAAAAAGTCATTATGACCCAGAAAAACCATTAGCGCAATTAGAATTTATCGAACAGATTGAAAAGCTTCTTGAAATAGGAACAATTTTACTGTTAGGAACAATATTACTCTATCAACCAATGGTAAATTTTGCGCCTCAATCAATTTTAGTAATATTGTTATTGTTCTTCTTAATTAGACCTTTAGGAGTCTTTATTAGCACCATCGGTAAACGTAGTATAAAAAATCCGGAAAATCAAAAAGTTTATCCCCAAAAACGTTGGTTGTTCGGCTGGTTTGGTATTCGCGGAGTCGGTTCTTTATACTATCTTGCCTACGCTCTTGGTAGCGGTTTAAAAGGAGAATTAGCCGAACAAATTGCTTGGATAACTTATAGTACTGTTGTTGTTTCAGTACTTTTACATGGAGTCAGCGCCACTCCATTAATGAATTGGTATAACAAACATATTGCAAGTAAGACAAAAACTAATGCTTTACCGGATTAATGAATGAAGTAGAAGGTATAAAAAGAAGCTGCTTGATTGCAGTTTCTAAATATTCTATTTGAAAAGGTTTTTCAATATATCCATTACAACCTGCCATTAAAGCTTCGTCTCTAAATAAATCGCTAGGTAAACTAGTCAGAGCAATAACAGGAACAAAATTATTGTTTTTCCGTAAATACCTAGCAACATTAATACCGTCGATTTCGGGTAACATTACTTCTAGCAATACCAGCGCTGGCTGGTATTTCTCTATCATTTCTAAAGCACTTTCACCGTTTCGAGCAGTAATTGCACAGTAGCCTAATAATTTTACTATTTGTTCTGTTAATAGCAGGTTATCAGCATCATTATCAACGATTAAAACAACTGAATTTTCGGAAAACAAAGATATATGCTTTTTGCAATAATCGCCAAAATTTGTCAAAAATAACTTAGAAATACAGTTTGTATGCCTCTGTAGATTAGAACCTAAAAAAACCATAAGACACTCATATAGTTAATGGCATGAATGAGGCAAGTACAAGCATATATAAACGCTATATAGCACTAGCTCTATTTTTAATGTAACTGGTTATTGTATTTAGAACAACAGTAAAGCAAAAGCAATAAGCAGACGTTTTTTGCTTAATATCCCCCATAAAGAATTATTTTTTTTAAACTTAATAATAAGATTACATATTTTTTTAAGATTTAACAGACTTTTAGGTATACATTCGGTTCTGCTTATCTTAATTATAATACTTATGAGCAAAAATTATAATAGGTAATGAATGATGGTTGTATGCCAGTATCCATTACCTATAGGTTATTATTAGTTGCCTTCTTAAACTAAGTATTATTTTCCTGTTACAGTTTCAACCAATTCTTCGGCTTTTTCAACTATGGCTGGTTGCATTTCTTTTCTATAAGCCTTAGTATTTTCTTCATAAGCTTTTTCAGGATTTTCAGATTCCTCTATAGCTTCTTGATAAGATTCTTGCTTTACTTCTTCTCTACGTCCCACACCTTCACTGAAAGTATAAGCCCGGTCAATTTTTTCTTGTGGAGTTAGTTTTGTAGTTTCTGAAGCAGGATAAGCATAACTTGGTTGTTGTGCAACAAACAATGTCGATACAAGTATTAAAAGCATTAAGCTTAAAACAATACTGCGGCGTAATATTTGTTTAAAAGATGATACAACACTTTGCATATAAGTCCCTCCGATTTTGAATGTTAGTTTTATCGTATTTAGTTAGAAACAAGTTTTAAAGTCTTAATAAAATCTCTAACTAACAAAGTATCCTACGTTTCTTTTTGAAAAAGTTCCTTCTATCAAAAGATGCATAATTCAATAAACTTACGAATGATTTTTATATCCATTGTTGATCGATCTTGATTCCTCTCAGGAGCATCATTTCTTCAAACAAATCGGTTGATAATGCTTCCTCTACCGTGTAAACTCCCGGTTTGTTTAATTTACCTTCTGTTAACAATTGAACGATACTACCCGTACCGTAGCCGGAAGCTACTGCGGTGTTTTCATGCGCTAAAGTAGAACAATAAGTTTTTGTTTGGCCATCTTTTATTCCCGTAACTTCCGAGCGAATTGCTACACCAATTCCACTTAAGCGATCGCTAACATCGGTCATAAAATGACTAACTTGAGCTAAAAATTCTACACCACCGCGATTTTGTATCCATGATTTAGGAAATATATTCGCCGCTATCCAAGTTAAACGGTTGTATAAATCGGGAACCGAACCAAACTTAGTAATTACGCTTTTAACTGTAGGAAAAGCTTTTGGTAAAGTAAATGTTTCTGGCATATCAAACCAGTAAACTCCGTTTTGTTCGTAGGGTTGTGCGAAAGTAATTGTTTCTCTATCGGTGTAGGGTTTAACTATTTCCCATTTACCGTTTATCAATGCTTCAAAAGGGTTTTGCAAGCCTAAAAACGTAGTTCGCATTACAGTTACCCCAGCACCACCGGAACCCGCCACAACATAACTTAAATGAATTTTTTCTGCTTCGTCAAATTGTTCGACACATTGACGCACCATACTATTAGAAATACCGGGAAAAATACCCGTATTAATTACCGCCGTTATACCTTTTTTAGTAGCTTGATCGTGAAGGGTTAATACTTTACTAGTATAAGAACGATGGTCGCTAACATCTACATAGTTAACACCTTGTTCAATGCAGATTTGTAAAACTGTAGTATCTCGGTAGTGAAAAGGACCCGCACAATGAACAACAATATCGGTATTAGAAATAGCTTCACGTAGTTTTTCAGTTTCCGCTAAATCCAAAGCAAGGTATTGTAAAGACGTATCATGTCCCCTTTTAACAGCCGTGCGTCCGGTAACAGTGATTTCTGCCTGCGTATGCTTGGCGATATCTTGGGCAACACTACTACCTATGCGTCCTCTTCCCCCTAATATTAAAACTCGTTGTGTCATGTTTGTGCATTAGCTACGCTGCATCTATTGAATCAGTTTTGTATATACTGTGTCATCTGTAGCCGGGATGACATTGTATGAATAAAAAGGTAGAGATTTACAGAATTAATCTATAGGTGGATACCAACCACTAACCCTCCATCGTCTTTTAGCAACAATAATTACAGGGTTATTTATTATTTTCTAGTATGCTGTGATAAATTATGGAATATCTTATTCTTGGAATCTGTACGTTTATCAGTGTTTTAACTGGTATTCTAGTAGGTATTATATGGTTGATAACAGCAAGAAAGGCTTATTTAAGAAAGTGGTTTCTTGGTCTGATTTATATATTCTGTAGTATTGCTTTTAGTAGTCTTATTATTCAGATTATTTTCGCATTTTTTTGGATATTATATAGCGATAATCATAGGTTTAATATTAATGATTATTCGCAAAGCTTATATAATACTATTCATGTATGGGGTGTGATGAGTGGTTTTGCCACTTTAATTGTTTTTATAATCGGTCTAATTTGTATAATCATTCATAAACTAATTGAATTTTTTGAAGAAAATTTTTATAAGTAATGCAGCTAGTAGTTTGGATTAAGCGCAATTTTAAGAATAGCTTTTTACTGAAAAATTTATCCAAAGCACCGTAACCCAACATTTTACTTTCAAGACTTTACAATATCTAAATTTTCAATTTTAATAATATTTTCCCCCACAATCTTGATGTTGGGTTACGACACGATTAATAAAAATTCTCTTTATGAGTTCAAATTAATTTTCGTGTCTAACCCAACCTACTGGACTTAATTAAAATTAATTAAATTGTATTTGGTGCGTTAGGCTGAAGCCATAACACACCCTACCTAGTACCTACTATTTAGCCCACTTTAACGGTAGCCTTTGTAATTGTAGTGCGGGCTTTTTACAAGATTACTTGCTCTTAAACATCGACTCAAAGGTATTAGTAATCGCTTCTTTCGCATCCTTCAAACTCTGCTGCATGGGTTGCTTATGCTGCAAAAATACCCTAGCACAATTACGTCCCGGCATTCCGGAAATTGAACCACCTGGATGAGTTCCCGCACCTGTTAAATACAGGTCTTCAATTGGGGTTTTATAGTTAGCAATTTCGGGTAGGGGACGGAAGAAAATCATCTGGTCTAATGTCATATCAATATGATAGTAATTCCCCTTATAAGCACCCAATCTTTCACCTAATTCGGCAGGACTTTCTACGGCACGAGCGATAGTTGCATTTTTCACATTTGGCGAGTAATCAGCGAGTTTATCTATAACTCTATCTGCTACTTTATTTTTCAATTCCTCAGTCCATCCGGTACCATTTAAACCAGTACCTTCGGCATCTTTTATTTGATAGGGAGCAAAAAATTCAATCCACAAAGTATGCTTTCCTGGAGGTGCTAAACTAGGGTCGCGGAAGCTGGGCATTACGACGTACATTGAAGGATCGGCATCGGGAATTTGACCCAAAGTACACAAGCTATGCGCTTGTTCTACATGATGAACTGAATCGGCAATTAATATTGAACCAACTAAATATTCGTCTTTGTGTTCGTGGTGTTCAAAATGTAGCGGTTCGTTTAATGCTAAGTCAATTTTAAGGATGGTTTCGTTATTATTGACGATGCGACGTTTTAACCTTTCATGTAAGTCTGGATCGGCTGCATCTGAATCGCTTTTATCTACCATTTGCATGAATACTCGTTTCGCGTCAATGTTAGAAATTACCGCTTCTTTAGCGCGATATTCTTTACCACCTGCAACGCGAACGCCTACAGCTTTACCGTTATCAATCAATATTTTTTCTACGTGTTGTTCGGTTAAGATAACCCCACCTTTACTTGTAACTAAATTCACTAAAGCTTTAATTAATGCACCAGTTCCACCGCGAAGTATTGCCATGCCTGGATTGTGACGCATTGCCATCATTATCGCCCCGATCGCCAAGGTTTTTTGCGAAGGTGGCGCACCCAATTCAGCGCTAAGTCTGGCTAAAGGTGCTTTGAGGAATTCCGAATCAAACCATTCGTTAAGAATATCCTCGCCGCTGGTTAACATATTACGGATAAAGTCCAGGGTTTTATCTACCGAACCGATTACTGAAAATAAATCTTTTATCTTCGTAATATCGTAATTACCAGCAATATCTAAAATTGACTTCGGTGGTGCGTTGAACATGGGAATCATTGCCCCCAAAGCCCGCTGCCAATATTCTGTAAATTCCTTATACTTTACCGCATCGCGTTGAGAGTAACGAGCGATTTCAGCACAGGTTTTATCTAAAGACTTATGCCCTAAGAAGTACTTTCCGTCTGGATGGGGACAAAATACAACTGGATCGCAGTATAAATATTCCAATCCGTATTTTTCTAATTCTAATTCTTCAACAACAGGTCCGAGGTGAATAAATTCGTGGTCGATCGCACACAAATTAAACATAAATCCCGGTGCTTCTTTTGGTAAAAGTTCCTCTGTAGTGGCCGCACCACCGGGTATCGAACGTTTTTCCAATATTGCTACGGTATAGCCAGCTTTCAATAAGTAAGCAGCACAAACTAATCCGTTATGTCCGGCACCGATAATTACAACATCATATTGTTGCATGATTAATAGTTCTAGATATGGAATATATTGATTAACTTATATTAATGATTCCCGCAAAAAGTTACATCATACCGAAGTTATACAAGTATTGAATAAAATTTATGACTTTAAGGGTATATTGTCAGGTATTTGTTGAAGATTAATTTGCGCGAGTAATATTATACTACCTTGTTGCACTTCTAGACGATTGATGCGTAATGCTACATCTTTCAACTTAAAATAAGGCGATTTCCGGACTTGATTTATTTTACTTATCAAAGCATTCATTACTTCTAAATCAATTCCATCTGGAGTGTTGCATTTAAAGCCATCAAGTATAATTGGCTTTTCTAAAGATTCCAAGCGCACATCAGCTTTTAAGCCCAAAGGTTTCTTTTCTCTACCTGAATCTAAAACGATTTCACCTTCGATTTCAATTTTACTATTTCCTGGTAATCGAAGCTGAAGTTTTTCTGGATACATACTCGCAATCTTTTCTTCAGTATGGAATGTCAAAAACTCATACAATATATTGCGAACTAAATCTAATTTTAAAGCTTCATTGATATCGGCTTCTTCTATTACAATTCGAGTTTTTATATTTACTGGGTGATCTAATTCGACTTCACCGAATAAAACTTTGAGGGGATTGATATCAATATCATCAGTTTTTAACTGAATTTCAGAAAGGCGAATATCTTTGAATTTTAAACCTTTGCCTTCAAATGATACGCCGTCTGCGTGTCCTTGAATTGCTTTGAGTAAATCTGTTTGTACGTCAAGATTTAAGTCGTCCATTTTTCAGTTACCAAGAATCAGTGAGCAGTTAACAGTGAACAGTGAACAGTGAACAGTGAACAGTGAACAGTTATCAGTTTTATAGCTGTTTGCCGATCTCATCTCACTCTTCGTTACTTTAAACCTTCCTATTAAAAAATAAATCTATAGTACGAAGGAGAAAAATCATAAATTACTGCTATATAATAAATCACAATCCAACACAAATAAAAGCAAAGTTATTCGTTTTCTTCAACTTCTTGCAATAAATGCTTTTCTAAAATGTTTAGTACCGCTTGCTCTACCGGACGTAACTTCAATTTATCTTTATCGACTCGATAAAGTTTTTCAATTTCTGAGAATAACGAACCGTCTTTGTACGCTGCTAAAATTCCCGGATGAACGTAATATTTACGGCAGGTTGCAGGACGATTTCCCAATTCTTGCGCTACATTTTTAATTGCTTGAACAATATTTTTATTGGCTTGTTTTTCCGATTCAAATTTACCAAATTCATATAACTCTTCTGCTGCTAATACGGTTCCAAACCAAGTACGAAAATCTTTCGCGGTCAAATCTAAATTGGTAATTTCTTTGAGATAATCATTAACATCGCCAGAATCAATTGAATGACGTTTCTTATCATCATCTATAAATTGAAATAATTCTTGTCCGGGTAATTCTTGAATTCGCTTAACTATCTTTGCCAAACGCCGATTACATAGTTCGATATCATGGTCTACACCACTTTTACCACGAAACTTGAAGCGCAACCGCGAACCGGAAATATCAACATGACGCTGTTTCATTGTCGTTAAGCCGAAAGACTTATTCTTTTGGGCATACTGTTGATTACCCACGCGAATTTTAGTAGTTTCCAAAAGCTTGGCGATCGCGGCTATTACCTTTTCTTTAGGTAAATCGTGTTTTCTTAAATCTTTTTGTACCTGTTCCCGAATTTTGGGTAAAGCCAAACCAAAAGCAATTGTGCGATTAAACTTAGTTTGAGAACGGATTTTCCGCCAATGTGCGTGATAGCGGTACTGTTTGCGTCCCTTTTCATCTCTTCCGGTAGCCTGCAAATGTCCTCTCTCATCGCTACAAATCCAAACTTCATCCCAAGCAGGAGGTATAACCAGAGCTTTAATTCTATTTAATTCATCTTCACAACAAATTTTATTCCCTTCCGCATCGTAGTAGCAAAATCCTTTACCCTTACGCTGACGCTTGATACCCGGAGTCGCATCGCTTACATAAAGTAAACCAACAATCTCCGCAGATTCATAGGGCTCAGCAGCAAGTGCGGCTTTTACCTCCTGTTTTACAAGTTTATTTTTCAGCTTTAACTGCATATTACTAAGATGAGATTAAATAATAATATTTGTTAATTTAGCTTGCCAGAGTTAAAGATAAATCTACTTCGAGAAATAAAAAGAATTATCTGAGGTGAGGGATTAGGGGATTTTAGTTACTCCTGTTCCGTTAGAAAATTAGTAATGCTTTTGAGAGGGGGAAGAGGGGGAAGAAGGGGAAGAAAAAAGAACTTTTAATTAATCTTGCTCTAATGTTCTAATTCGTATTTCTAGAAAAATGTCTCATAGGATTTGTACGGGGGTTAAAATTGATTAAACTATATATGCTTTTATAAACTTAAAGTTGATACTAAAATTTTATGAATACTCTTAATCAAGTGCTAGAAAGCGCTTTGCAATTGTCCTACGAGCAGCAGGAAATGCTGATAAAAATTCTGCAAAATCGCCAACATGAAAGCCGTCGAGCAGAAATCGCAGAAGATGCACAAAAAACTTTAGCTGATTTCCGTGCTGGTAACTATCAACCTCAATCAGCCAAAAGTATTATTGCAGAATTGCGTCAGTCCTTGAATGACTCAGAAGCATGAGATTGCTAATTTCAACCCCAAAATTTAAAAGAGCATTTCGTAAATTTGTCAAAGGAAATGCGAATCTCTAATGTAATCAAGTAATTTTTAGCAAAACATTTAATTGATAATTGATAATTGATAATTGATAATTGATAACTGTTCACTGTTCACTGTCCACTATCCACCCCTCCCGCTTGAAAAACTTTCCCAATCACTTCTTCTACAGGTGGCTCGGTAACTGTAAGATTGACTACTTCTAAATCGGTTAAAATACGCGATACCGTGCTGGTAAGTTTTTCTTGAGGAATCATAAAACCAACCATTCTGCCGTCGTGAACCTTAATTTCACCATATGTTTCTAATGTAGCTGTATCTACGGGTTTCGCTAATTCCAAATTAACCACTCGATAAGGCGCAAACCTTTCCAAAAGCCCATCTAAACTACCGTCATACATCAATTGTCCTTGATGAATCAACAGCACTCGCTTGCACAAAGCTGTAATATCCGCCATGTAATGACTGGTTAACAAAACCGTAGCTTGATAGCGCTGATTGTATTCGCGCAAAAAATCCCGGACATTAACTTGAGCGTTGACATCCAATCCTAAAGTCGGTTCATCCAAAAATAATACCTGCGGACGATGCAAAAGCGCCGCCAATAACTCAGCCTTCATGCGTTCCCCTAAAGACATTTTTCGCACAGGTTGAGTCAGCTTATCTTCAAGTGAAAGCATTTCCGTTAACTCTCCCACTCGATGGCGAAATTCCTTATCGGGAATACTATAGACAGCAGCGTTAATTTTTAAAGAATCCAGAGCCGGTAAATCCCATAACAACTGCTGTTTTTGTCCCATTACCAAAGTAATTTGCTGTAAAAAAGCTTCTTTACGTTGAAAGGGAATATTATTAGCAACCCTGACATTACCGCTACTCGGATGGATTAACCCAGTCAGCATTTTGAGAGTAGTAGTTTTCCCCGCACCGTTTGCTCCCAAAAAACCAACCACCTCACCCGGCGCAATTTCAAAAGAAACATTATTAACAGCTTTAATTTCCCGGTACTTGCGGCGAAAAAAATGAGAGACTGTACCTTTAATACCCGGTTCCTTAATAGCGACTGGATAAACTTTGCTCAAATCCTGAGCAATGATGATAGACATAGATATATATTAAATAATACGGCGATGCATAATATTAAGGTTAAAGGTTAAAGGTTAAAGGTTAAAGGTCAAAGGTTAGGAGTTAGGACCACCGGAGTTAGGACCACCGGAGTTAAGAATGTAGTGGGAGCGTCTCGCTCCCTAGAAAAAATCTCGCATCTGAGAAAAATCTCGCTCCCTAGAAAAAATCTCGCATCTGAGAAAAATCTCGCATCTGAGAAAAATCTCGCTCCCTAGAAAAAATCTCGCATCTGAGAAAAATCTCGCATCTGAGAAAAATCTCGCTCCCTAGAAAAAATCTCGCTCTCCACTCTACCCCCTCTACCCCCTCTTACCTCTCTCCTTGTCTCCTTGTCCCCTCATCCCCTCATCTCCCCATCCCCCCATCTCCTCACATTACCGCAATCTTCCAGAGCGCAAAATACTAAAGATTAACCACAATCCTAATAAACTCGCAGCAGCAAACAAAACGTTACTAATTAAAGATAACTGGGCGGTTTGAGCGTTGGTGGAAATAATTGCTGCACCCATGATCAGCGAACCTACCAATACACTAAAAGATAGTCGATTGGCTGCATCGTCTGTGGTGCGGCGCAAACCGTCTAAACCTTTAATATTTAAGTTCCACTGCAAGGTTTCTGTTGTTACCTTCTCTAACAAGTATTCAATTTGACGGGGGAATTGTAGGGAAAGACTTTTTAAATCTAGTGCGGTTCTTAAAAGAGAACGAACGGGTGAATCCCCTACTAATTGTTTGCGGAATAAGTCTGTTAAAAAAGGTTTGATTTCTTCGATGAAATTTATTTCTGGGTTGAATCCTCTAGCTAATCCTTCTAAATTGGCGATGGTTTTAGCGTACAATCCCATGTTGCTGGGTAAGCGGATGTTGTTGTTGCGAGCAACTTGAAAAACTTCATAAACTATCTCAGAAAAATTAAGCTGAGCTAAGCTGAGATTGAAGTATTTTCGCAGCATCCGGTCAAAATCACCTTCCAGACGCGACATATCCACTGGCTTGGATGAACCCGATAGCTGCAAAGTTAACTGAGCGCATCGGGGAGCATCTAAATCCACGATCGCCAGCAGCATTTCGATCAATATTTGTTGGGTGCGGGGGTCGAGTCTTCCTACCATACCGCAGTCTAACAAGGCAACGCGACCGTCATTGAGATAAAATATGTTGCCGGGATGGGGATCTGCATGAAAGAAACCGTCTACATATAATTGCTGACAAAAAACAGCAAATAACAAGCTGGTAACTCTTTGACGCTCTGTTACCCCATCGGTATCTTTATTATTTTCATTGGGTATAGTTGCCGATAAAATGGGCGCACCATCAAGCCATTCCATCACCATTAATTTTGCCGAGGTTAATTCCCAGTAGATTTTGGCAACTACTATATCATTAGGATCGAACCAGGTACCTTCAGATAAATTGCGTCGTAGCTGATCGGTAAAGCCAGCTTCTCGCGTAAAATCTAATTCTGCTTTTAGCGCGGTACAAAATTCATCGGCGATCGACTTAATTTCGTTAGCTTGTCCAAAATCAGTCCGAGCGACTAATTCGGCTATTCCTTGAATTAAAGCAATATCTTGGTCAACAATCAGATCAATACCAGGACGCTGCACCTTCATTGCAACTTCTTGACCAGTTTTTAAAATCGCTTTATGTGTTTGAGCGATCGAACCCGCAGCTACAGGTACGGGATTAATCGTGGCAAAGCTTTCTTCTAAAGGTCCTTTTAACTGCTTGCGAATAAGTATTTCTACATCAGCCCAAGCAACCGGGGGTACATCATCTTGTAGCGTTGAAAGTTCGTCAATATAAGACGCACTCAACAAATCCGGACGAGTAGAAAGTAATTGACCCAGTTTTACATAAACAGGACCCAAATCCACCAAAATATTCTTCAACACCGCAGGAGGAGGTAACTGGGGTTCATCGGCTTTACCAAGAGTAATCAACCGCCGCATATAATCCCAGCCATTGCGGAATAAAACTTCAATAATTTCTCTTTGACGAGGAACGGTTTGAGTTAGAAACATTTTTTAATAAGAATTAGTGTATTGGGCATTGGGCATTGGGAATTGGGCATTGGGCATTGGGCATTGGGCATTGGGCATTGGGCATTGGGAATAGTTAGGAGTTAGGAGTTAAAAGTTAGGAGTTAAATATTTTCTACCCCCTCTACCCCCTCTACCCCTTCTACCCCCTCTCTCTTAACTGGTCACTGGTAACTGCTAACTGTTGACCGAATAGTTATACTAGTAGAAAAATTAGCTTTTATGCTTCTGTCAAGAGTTTGAAGTTTTGTTTCTATATTTTGACTTTAGGTATTAGGTTATGGATTTTGGGCGATTGGGTACGGTGGATTTTTTGTATTTCCTTTTACCCAATCGCCGTCTCGATAATCCTTAAGACATAGTTACTCTATAGTGAATAGCGACTTTAAAGTAATTCGGTAAAGCGGGAATCGGATTGTAGAGTTTTGAGTACCTGCTTGATTTCTTGGGTGCGTTCTTTTTTAACAATCAGGGTGACATTTTTGTCGCGAACGACAACTACATCTTCAAGCCCGATAGTAACAATTACATCATCTTCATCGCTGGCATAAAGAATGGCTCCTTTGGTGTCTAATCCTACATGAGTAGCTAATTCGACGTTTGGTTCTTTTTCTTTTTTGAGCAGTCTTTCAATGGCGTTCCAATCTCCTAAATCGTCCCAGCCAAATTCTACTGGTAAGACGTATGCCAAATTGGTTTTTTCCATTAAGGCATAGTCTACGCTTAGTTTGGGCAGTTGGGGATAAATTTCGGGACCGTTTTTATCGATGGGTTCGATGATTTCCGGAGCATGAGTATATAGCTCTTTAATCACAACGCCTGCTCTAAAAATAAACATTCCGCTATTCCAGCTAAAGCGTCCCGTTTGTAAAAAAGTTTCCGCCGTGTCGCGGTCGGGCTTTTCAGTAAAGCGGTTAACGTGATAGGCTGGCAAGTTGTTAAAGCTACCAAATTTTTCACCTTGCTCTATGTAGCCGTAGCCTGTTGATGGAAATGTTGGTTTGATCCCCAAAGTTACGATCGCCGGATTTTGTGCCGCTAACTCTGCTGCTGCATTTAATGTACTTGCAAAAGCTTCTTGGTCGGCAATCCAGTGATCGGCAGGGAAAAAACCAACGATCGCGTCTTCACCGTAACGCTTTTTAATTTCTAAACTAGCCCAGGCAACTGCTGCTGCCGTATCTCTTCCTTGTGGTTCTACAAGCAAGTTGTTTTCAGGCAATTCTGGTAATTGTTCTTTCACACCTTCTGCTATGAGACTAGAAGTTATTACCCATAAGGAATCCCAACCATCAGTCAGCGGCAACAACCTATCGGCAGTGGCTTGCATTAAGCTTCGAGAAGTGCCATCAAGATTTAAAAATTGTTTGGGTCGGGTTCGTCGAGAAAGGGGCCAAAAACGTTCGCCTTTACCACCTGCAAGAATTACTGGGAACAATCGACTAGTCATGTTGTCTTACCTACCTAATTTACGACACTTCAAGTGTACAGTGGGCTTTTAAAGTGGCAATATTTTTAGCTTGAATTAAGATTACGTTAGGGATTGGTTAGTGGGGAGTTAGTTGTGGTTAAACAAATAGAAAGTTGGAACGATCGGGAAACTTACGAACGGGAGCAAGAGTTACTAAATCAAGCTCAAGAAGATAATCACTTAGTTCCGGTTGAACAAAAGTCAAGTAAAAAAACGGGTTCTATTCCCAGTCAGCTTTATTATCGCCTGGGTTTGGCGATGCCCAGATGGCTGTTTTGGATTCTGACAGTTGTCATGGGGATCACTTTATCGGGTTTACTGGTATCAAGTTTGGCGCTTTGGACTCCGTTATGGAGTGGAGCAGATAAAACTGAAGATGAGTTGGGATGGTCCCCAATAGATGCTGAGGATCAACCATTACCTGGGGCTTTGTGGAGTAATATTTCTCAATACCAACTCAAAAAACCAATGAATATTTTGGTTTTGGGAATCGAACCCGTACCCGGTACGGTTGAAGGTTCGCCGGAAAGTTTTGCTGGTACTAGCGATACCATGCTGTTGGTAAGAGTTAATCCCCAAGATAAAACCGTGCGGGTACTTTCGATTCCCAAGGGTACGATGATCTCAATTCCTGAAGAGGGATTAAATAAAGTATCCCAAGCAAACGCTTCTGGTGGCCCGGTTTTAGCTGCGCGGGTGGTAAGTCGTAGTTTGAGTAATGCGCCGATTCATCGCTACATTCGTATTTCAACCGCTGGAATGCAGCAATTAGTAGATCAGTTGGGAGGAGTAGAAGTATTTGTACCCAAGCCTATGCAGTACAAAGATTCCGCTCAAAACTTATCGATCGATCTGGTTGCTGGTTGGCAAACTTTAAATGGCGAACAAGCAGAACAATTCGTCCGTTACCGTGAAGAAGCTTCCGGAGATTTAGAAAGAGTCCAGCGACAGCAAACAATGTTGTTAGCCTTGCGCGAACGTCTTTGGAGTCCTAAAGTATTACCTCGCTTACCGCAGTTAACTCGCGTAATGCGAAAGTACTTTGACACCAACTTGAAGCTGGAAGAAATGATGGCGTTAGTCAACTTCACTTTAAAAGTGGAGCAAGACGATTTTCAAATGACTATGCTACCGGGAATTTTCAGCCGTTTGAGTGCAGATCCCGATAGCTACTGGTTGAATTTGACCGGACAAGCCAACTTACTTTCCGATTATGCCGGAGTAAACTTAGCTAGCCTCAAGCAAAGCAACAAGTCACTTACCAGTTTAAGAATTGCTATTCAAAGTACCGGCGATCGCCCAGAACAAACTCAAAAAGCGATCGAAATTCTCAAAAAACAAGGCTTTACAAAAGTTTACGCAATACCTAACTGGTTAGACGAACGAGCAAAATCTGAAATAATCGTACAAAAAGGGAATAACCAAGCAGCATCCGAATTACAGAAAATTTTAAGCATCAATCATATTGATGTATCTGCCACTGGCGATATAGAATCTGACCTAACAATTCGTATTGGGAAAGATTGGAAGTAGTTGTTAGTTGTTAGTTGTTAGTTGTTGGTTGTTCTACTAACCACTAACCACTATCCACTATCCACTATCAAAATTTTAAGATTATGAAAAAAATTCTTTTTCGCTTTTTGGGTTTAGTTTTCGTTTTGTGTTTAGCGTGGTTGTGGGTACTGCTTGATGCTCATCCAGCTTTTGCTCAAATAGACACGATTAATTACAGTAGTACAAATTTAGAAAACCGCGATTTCTCTAATAAAGAGTTGATCGGAGTCAATTTTATTGCAGCTGAAATGCGGGGAGCTAATTTCCAAGGTGCCGATTTAACAAACGCGATGTTTACCAAAGGCAATTTACTCAAAGCCAACTTAGAAGGCGCAAACCTTACAGGAGCCTTGGTAGACCAGGTGACAATGGATAACGCCAACCTGAGAAACGTCAACTTCACACAAGCAATAATGAGCCGCAGTCGCTTTTTTGACGCGGATATTACTGGTGCCGATTTTACAGATGCCATAGTCGATCGCTATCAAGTGAAATTAATGTGCGATCGCGCTTCGGGAGTAAATCCGGAAACTGGGGTTGAGACGCGGTATAGTCTTGGATGCCGATGAAGAAGGGATGGGGAGATGGGGGGACAAGGAGAAAGGGGGAGAGGGGGTAGAGGGGGTAGAAAATAATTCCTAACTCCGGTGGTCCTAACTCCTAACCTTTAACCTTTAACCTTTAACCTTTTTTGTCACATTTTCCCTGACAATTAACTCAATTTCAGGTTAAATACTTTCAGATATCTTCCGTGGAGTGTTGTCGGGTATTATTTGTGACGAAACAACAGGATAAACCGTCTCGTTCTTTTGCTGGAATTGCTGGCATTGTTGCTGCTGCTACTTTAATCAGCAAGGTTTTTGGTTTGGTGCGGCAGCTGGTTATGTCTGCCGCTTATGGTTTGGGTCCTGCTTTTGCGGGTTTTCAATACGCTTATACGATTCCAGGGTTTTTACTGATATTACTGGGCGGTATCAATGGTCCTTTTTACAGTGCTGTAGTTAGTGTTTTAGCTAAACGCGATCGGGAAGAAGCCGCACCGTTGGTAGAAACTATTATGACGCTGATTGGTGGAATACTAATTATTGTCTCGATTGTTTTGGTAATTGCTGCACCTTTATTTATTGATGTTTTTGCACCGGGTTTGCTGGAGCCGGGTAAGGAGTTAGTTCGAGAAATTGCTATTCGTCAGTTGCGAGTTATGGCTCCAATGGCGGTTTTAGCGGGTTTAATTGGTATTGGTTTTGGCGTGCTGAATGCTGCGAATGTATTTTGGCTTCCTTCAATTAGTCCTTTGTTTTCTAGTACTGCGGTTGTCGTTGCTGTGGGTATTCTTTATCTACAAGTCGGTGACAAAATTAGTACCCCAGAATACGCGATGTTGGGGGGAACTGTCTTAGCGGGGGGAACTTTAGTCGGAGCGTTTTTGCAGTGGTTTGTGCAGCTAGCAGCTCAAGCAAAAGCGGGAATGGGGAGAATTCGGCTGCGATTCGACTTTAATCAACCGGGAGTAAAAGAAATCCTGAAGATTATGGGACCTGCAACCTTTTCTTCTGGGATGCTTTCAATTAACCTTTACACCGATTTATTTTTCGCTTCATTTATTAGTACTGAGGTTGCACCCGCTTTAGCCAATGCTGGATTGTTAGTACAAACCCCTTTAGGAATTATTTCCGGCGTAATTTTAGTTCCTTTACTACCAATGTTTGCTCGACTTGCAGATCCACAAGATTGGGGAGATTTAAAATTACGCATCCGTCAGGGATTGTTACTTAGTGCTTTTACAATGCTGCCCTTGGGAGCTTTGATGGTGGCTTTAGCAAACCCAATTGTCAAGATAGTCTATCAACGCGGTGCTTTTAATGCAGAAGATTCAGCCTTAGTTGCTTCTTTATTAGTTATTAACGGCATCGGGATGTTTGTTTATTTAGGGCGCGATGTTTTGGTGCGGGTATTTTACGCTTTAGGCGATGGGGATACACCATTCCGCATCAGTATGATCAACATTTTTCTTAATGCTTTATTCGACTTTCTATTTATCAAAGTTTTTGATTTCGGCGCACCGGGTTTGGTATTAGCAACAGTAGGAGTAAATTGCAGTTCAATATTAATGTTGTTATTCCTACTCAACCGTAAATTAAACGGTTTACCTCTTGTAGAATGGGGTTTACCAATATTAGGATTAACTGCGGGTAGCCTTGTAGCGGGTGCCGCAGGTTATGCAACTTCTTTGGGTTTAGAACAGTTGTTTAGTTCGGAAAACTTCTTAATTGAGCTTTTGCAATTATCAATATCTGGTTTTGTAGGGTTGGCAATATTTGGAATTATTGCTTCAACGATGAAGTTGCCGGAAGTGAATCTTTTTGTCAGTCGTTTGCGACAGAAGTTTTTGAAAAGGTAGGATCACCGGAGTTAGGAGTTAGAAGTAGTGCGAGCATCTTGCTCGCTTTTTTTGATTAGCATCTTGCTCGCTTTTTTTGATTAAATAACACTATTTTAATTAACACTAAGATATTTTTTTTCAATGTCTATTAATTCATGCTCAATCAACTAAGCCCACTGCAACTTATTGAAAATGAATTCTTAACAAAACGCGGAATACGTCTATTTGTTAAACGCGATGATTTGATTCACCCACAAGTTTCTGGTAATAAGTGGCGTAAATTAAAATATAATCTACAAGCAGCAAGAGAGCAGCAACAAAAACGCTTACTTACTTTCGGTGGAGCTTATTCCAATCATATTGCAGCAACAGCCGCAGCGGGTAAAATGTTTGGTTTTGAGACGATTGGTATTATTCGAGGGGAATTAGTAAAGCCGTTAAATCCAACTTTGCATTTAGCACAACAGCAGGGAATGCGGTTGGTATTTGTAGAAAGACGAGCATATCGAGAAGAAAAAGCGGAAATAGCCGCACGTTTACAGGATGAATTGGGGAAGTGTTATGTAATACCCGAAGGTGGAAGTAATGCTTTAGCGGTTAAAGGTTGTGCAGAGATAGTTGCAGAAGTAAGAGAACAACTTGATCGCGTACCGGATTATTTTTGTGTAAGTAGCGGTACGGGTGGAACCGCTGCGGGGTTAGTTACTGGTTTGGCTGGAATGTCTTATTTAAAGGTTTTCCCAGCGTTGAAGGGCGATTTTATTAAAGATGAAATTAATAATTTGATATGGGAATGGGTGGGTAAAAAATATGAAAATTGGCAGTTAGTGACAGATTATCACTTCGGTGGTTATACAAAATGGAATCAGGAATTAATCGATTTTATCAACACTTTTTACGAAAAATTTCGGTTACAAATTGACCCTATTTATACAGGTAAATTATTTTATGGGGTATGGAATGAAATTGAAAAAGGTAAGTTTAAAGATGGTAGTACGATTGTGGTAATTCACAGTGGTGGTTTGCAGGGAATTCAAGGATTTAACCAAAGATTTGGGCAAATATTAAATAATGTAGAGACGTAAAATTTTACGTCTCCCAGGATTTTTGTTTCCAAATTTGTAAATTAAAATTTAATTATCTTTTTGGAATAATGGTAATCGCCGTTTAGTTTTGATAATGTAAGTGAGCGATCGAACACTTATAATCAACCGAAATTAGATTTTAATTATGCTTTACAGCCAATTTACCATTGACAAAGTTAAACAAGATTTTGGTCTAAAAACTGTTGAAGGAGTTAGGTTTTTGCCAGATTCAGTTGAAATTATTGCTCCCAGTCCAAGATTGCAGGGAATTTTAGAAGATTTACCTTGGGCTATAGCAGTAGATACAGAAAAAGCGCGTTCTGAAGTTATTATAAATCCGATACTTTTAGAAGTGCGACGAATTTTGAATCAAGAAATTAGCGTTTTTTCTGGGGAAGAATTAAACATTGACGCTAGCGTTGGGTTAAACGGAGTTTGTGATTTTTTAATTAGTCGTTCCCCCGAACAATTAACTGTAGAAGCACCTGCAATTGTAATTGTAGAAGCAAAAAAATCAGACTTAAAATCTGGAATTGGACAATGTATTTCAGAAATGGTAGCCGCACAACGATTTAATGAAGCTAGAGGAAAATTAATTAATACTATTTACGGTTGTGTAAGTAAGGAACACAATGGCGATTTTTTAAGTTAGAAGGGCAAATTGTAACTATAGATTTGATGGATTATTCGCTGCCTCCAATTGAGCCAATTGTTGGTTTTTTGGTGTGGATGGTGAAGGAGGGTTGATTGGAGGTAAATAAGGAATTACTCAAGTTTAATAACTCAACTATTCTCACTAAATAATTCCTCGTGTTTCTTTCTTGCTGTTTTTAAATTCCTATTAGGTGCAGGGAGATTTTCAATCAGATTAAATACCATCACAGCATCTACTTCCGATAAAACTATCAATCCTTCATCTTCTATGATTTTTTTTGCTTCTTTCAATGCTGCTTGTACCATAAACTGATTCAAAGTAGCACCTGATAATTCTGCTGCTTTTTGTAGAGTTTCTTGAATGCTCGTAGGAATTATAGCCGTTACTAGTACTGTATTTTCTTGGCTGTTAGGCATATATATAAAGAATATGATGTTGTTTTATTTTAACTGAATGGTGCCATTCTGACACCGTTAAACTTGCCCCACTCTTCTAGAGTGAGGGTTACGGGCAATTTCCTCAAACAGCAAAATCCATCTTCACAATCATGTCGTTATAATCAAAATCCCCAGCATTCCCCGAATCTTCAAAACCAAAGATGTTATCACCCAACATCCTTACGCTATCCATACCACCAGGTGCCCCTAATTGTGAGAAGTAAACATCTACGTTGCCGTTGAGGGCTTCTTCTAAGGTTGCATCGACAATTATGAAGGAGGATATAAGACTTCCACCTTCTAAAATTCCGTCGTAGGATGCTGTTTGCTGATTCTCGGTTTTAAGTAAATCGATAGTTGTAATCCGGTTATTTAAAGCTGCTTCTTTATATCCCTGTTCCCCAACATTGATATCTGCAATACCGTCTCCTGTGATATCAATTCCACCGTCTACGTCAGCTACCTGATAAAATCCGATTACATTATCGTATTCTGCTTCTCGGTATACTTCAATGTTGACTGATATTGAACCTACTTCATCTCGTAGATCGATAAGTTCTTTTTGTGATTGTAATTTTGTTCCAACTGGGGGGATATCGTCGGCGAATTTTACGTTTAATGATATTTGCTCTGATAATTTTAAGCTAAATCCGTCTCGATCAAAGTTATTTACCTGTATCTGTGAAGTGTTGGAAAATAATACGGGTAAGTTTTCTGCAATTACCGTGTCGCTGCTACCGTTGGGTATGATGTAGAAACCGAATTGTCTTTGAGAATCGAGTTCGAGAATACGTTGAATATCTTTGCGGTTAAATCCGTTGGGAGGGTTGGAAATTGTTGAGAAGATTACTTGCGATCGCACTAAAGCTGCTTGTAAATAATCGGGGGAATCTGGAGCGATACCGTTAATATTACCGTTTTCGTCGTCAACTATAAATAAACCAATTTCGCTGACGTTTTTAGTTGCGACGCGATCGAAGCTAAATTTGAGGTTTTTATTTTCAGGTAGAGTAAATATTCCCTTGTTTTGAGTATTTTGAGCTACTATTTGTGTCTGAGTTGTTCCTAAATTGTCCGGGTTATCAGCAATATCAATAACTGGAATATCAATTGATGGATCTTGTATAAGTTCTGGTAAGATTATTTCTTCAGGAATAACTATTGGTAAACCTTCACCGACTATTGCAACATCATCTATAGCAATAAAATCACCTGAATCGTTTGCTTGTGAGGTATTAATTTGAAACATTAAGTAATCGTAACCAGTTCCCAAATCTATATCTCTTATAATTTCCTCGTAATCGGAATCTCCCAAGTCTTCTTCTAATAATTTGATGCTATTCATCGGTAAAACACCAACTTGATTAGGTCCTTTACCAAAATATAAATCGTTGTCAAACTCTCCATTTACACCATAGAAAGTTACTACAATTTTATTTTTCTGGAATGATTCGGAACCACCTTCGGTATTTTTCAGGTTGAAACTAAGCGTTTGCAATCCTCTGGTAATTTGTTTGTCGTAAATAATCTGCGATAAGCCCGCAGCAAATTCTCCAGACATTGTAATTGCACCGGAATTATGTTTTGCTCCAGGAGTTGCAAACCAGCCTTGATTTGCAGCAGTACTGTTAGCTTTGTAATCTTCTCCTAACTGATTAGAACTAAAATCACCGTTAATTAAAGGATTTTTGTAAGCTGTTTGTTGAATATTAATTGCTTGAGTAATGGTGTTAGTTGCACCGCGATTATCCCAAACTGTTAAATTAATATCGCGCAAACCAGCTTTATCAAAGTAATGATTTATCTTACGACCAAATTTATCAATATTGCCGTCATTGTTTAAATCCCAACCATAAGCAACTATACCTTTACTGGGTTGATTCTTAAATTTTGCATCGGTATCTCGATCGAAGGAAGCACTCGCATCAAGCTGTACTGCATAACCTCCAATTTCTTGTGTTTGAAAAATTGGTGTTGGTGCTAAATTACCAGCTACTGATGCAAATTCGGTATTATAAATCTCGAAATAGCTGGGGAAATCTTCTATTTCTCCTAAAAAATTATCTCTGGGTTTTGGAGGTTCTGTTGCAACAAATAGATTATCGATTTCTGAAAAACTACTATTTTTAAATCCGGAAGCAATAAAGTCTTTACCAGCGTCAAATGGTACTGTTAAACCTTCTGCAAATCTCTTTATTGTTAAATTATCAAAAGTTTCTTCTTTTGAAGCATGATTTGTAAATATACCAAGTCCGTGACGGTCATTTGCTACGCTATCACCAACAATTAATCCATCTTTAAACTCAAAGTTGTTATTATAAAATAATACAATTCCCTTTTCATAAATATTCCACAGCTTGAAATCTTTTAAAGTTGAAATATACTCATGAGCCGGTCTTTTTAAACCTTCAGAATCAAAATTACTATCTAATTGTCCGTCATCGTTGCGTACTTTTCCCCAAGAAAAAATACCATCTCGCGAATTATAACTTTCAAAACCGGATAGCTGAAATGGTACCGCACCAACATCTACTTTTGTTTCATCATCGGTACCTTTGGCAATGTCTTTTAAATAGTCAGGTAAATTTTTGACATCAATAAACTTTTTATCTCTAACCGATTCTCCGCCGTCATTACCGCCGTATATGTTAATACCGCCACCCGCAGCACTAATTGCAACGTTGTTTTCGATGGCGATCGCGCTCGCACCTTGTACCCAGTAACCCTCGCCATCAAAGCCAAAATCAAAGTTGAGTACTCTGGGAGAATCTGGATCTAAGGCATTTCGATCGCCGGAAAAACCTACAGTTTTAATTGTTATATTGTTTCGCCAAGCACCAATTTCGTTACCAGATTCAGTAATAATACCAGAGCCAATAACATCGAAAACAACGTTGTCTTCAATAATCGCATGACTATCATGATGAACAATTCCCCAGCCGGGAGAATCAACAATTGCATTACCTTTAGCGATCGCAGCCATACCGTTGATATCTTCAGAGCCAGCACGGTGAAAGTGTAGCGCATATCTGCTACGAACATTGGTACCGTTACCGGGGCTGCCATCTACATTTTGTCCGATATCATCTACTGGTATAGACTTATCTGTACGCCCCAAACCGTAAAACCCGGCATTGTATACGCGCACATCTGTATTGTGCATGAACATGACATGAGCGCGTTGTGAAAGGGCTACAGTATCGGCATTTTCGGTTTCAAAGCTGACGTTACGGCTGGTATTTGCAACGTATAGATTTAACCGATCTTTTTCGGCAATATCTGGTCTTTTGTGGTCGAAACGGAGTACGGTGTTATCACCCGAAGTAATATTATTATTAGTAAATTTAACTGTATTGCCGTTAATTTCGGTAATAGTTAAAACTTCATCTTGGAAGCGAGAATTATCATCATCCGAACCGTCGTAATCGTATTTAGTTCCACCAACAACAATTGTATCGCCAACTCGCCATCCTTGAGGTACGCTTTCTAATACCAATTGATTTGTACCAGCAAAAACGTCATTTTTAAGAGTCAAAAAATCGGTTTTATCAGCACCAAAAATATCAACTTTACCGTGACTTACTAAACCCCGACTTAATTGTTTTTTATCCCAATTTGTATCTATTGGTGTGTCGCTAGTAAAAATAATTTGTGCGGTTTTATCAGCTTGAATCGGATTATCTTCAGTACCAATAGATAGCTCAGCTTGCTTAGAAACAAATAAACTATCTAAAATTAGCTTTGTATTTTGATTTGATGCAAACTCTAGTTTCCCATCCACCCGCATTACATTTAAACGGGTGTCGCTGATATCATCGTAAGTTACCCTTACCCCTTCGGAAATAACTACATCATCACTACTTCCGGGAACTTTACCATTTTGCCAAGTATTAGGATTAAACCAGGAACCGCTGTTAATTGCAACTACAGGATTGTTCAAATTTTGTGATAGATTCACCAAATCCATATGCTCTTTTTGCTTCACCGGATTATCCGAGTGATTCATATTATTTGTTGAATTCATATTTAATACAGGTATTTAATAAATGTTCTTGCATTGATGCGATGATAGAAGCTGTAAACCCTGTATTTGATTTTCCCGATGCACCCGATTTATTTAAGGCATTAGTATATGTTGCTCTGAGATATTATTTTTATCTTCAGAAGATTTACTTAATTTATTATGAAGAATTCAGAAGTGGTAATTATTACGTTCCCGATGAAGGCGATTACCTATTTAGGGGATTAGAGAGTATGAAAAAAAAACTATTCCCTATTCCCCATTCAGCAGCATTTACAATGGTAAACTAATAACAAATTCCGCTCCTTCCCCTGGTGCAGAATTAACTTCGATGCTGCCGTTGTGTTTGTCAAAGATAATTTGATGAACGATAGATAATCCTAAACCCGTTCCTTTACCTACGGGTTTAGTTGTATAGAGATATTCAAAAATAGATTTCTTTACTTCTTCTGTCATCCCCGAACCGTTATCTTTAATGGTAATTAAAACTTGCTTATTCTTCGCTAAAGAAGTTGCAATTGTAATGCGGTTGGGATTCGCTTGAATTTCTTCAAAACTAAGTCCGGAATTCGATTCTTCTAACGCATCAACTGCATTAGAAATTATATTCATAAATACTTGCGAAAGTTGTCCTGGGAAACATTTTATTAAGGGTAAATCGGCATAATCTATGACAACTTCTATTTCCGGACGAGTATTTGAAGCTTTAAGTCGGTGTTTGAGAATAATCAAAGTACTGTTAATACAATCGTGGATATTACACTCAACTTTCTTTTGAGTATCTGCACGAGAAAAAGTACGCAAGCTAATGCTTAAATCGTAAAGTCGATCGACTCCCTGCTGCATTGAAGAAATTACTTTAGGTAAGTCTTCATACAAATATTCTAACTCTATGGCTTCAATTTCTTTAGTAATTTCTTTAACTGGATTGGGATAGTTATTTTGGTATAAATTAATCAGCCCAAATAAATCTTTGACAAATTCATTGGCAATTTTGATATTACCACCGATAAAACTGATGGGGTTATTAATTTCATGGGCGATACCTGCAACTAAGCTACCCAATGCGGACATTTTTTCGCTTTGCACAAGTTGTAACTGCATATTTTTCAATTCATGCAGCGAAGATTCTAATTGTTTGGCATAGCTTTGCGCTTGATGATAAAGTTGGGCGTTTTGCAACGAAATTCCAGCTTGAGAACACAATAGATTTAAAAGTTCAATGCGATCGCTTGTAAATGCTCCTGATATCAAACGATGTTCTAAATACATTAAACCAATTAGTTCGCTTTGATGAAGAATGGGAAAGCACAACAAACTTAAAGGTTTTTCCTTGAGTATGTAGGAATCTCCCATAGTGTTTATATCTTTTGTCGCATCATAAATGACTAAACATTCTTGAGAGTTTTTCACATAATTAATTATGGAAATTGGAACCTCCGTGCTTTCTTCAAGAAGAGATAACTGAAGCGTTGGTTGAGTATATTTTTTCTCATCTACCGTTGCGATCGCCTCAATAAATAATGTATCGTTCTTATTTAAAATCAACGCACCTTTTTGGGCACCTGCATTTTCTAAAACTACTTGCATTAGTACATTGACTAATTTATCAAGTTGAATTTCACTACTTATGATTCGGGAAGCTTTAATCGCAGTAGATAAATCTAATACAGTTGAACCTGCAACAGTGGATGTGCTAGCAGAAGTTAGAAAAATGGTTTCTTTTGCTTGGATAGTAGTTGTTTTAGTAGCTAGTACTGAAGTGAGTAATCGAGGTAGTGTTTCTTCTAAGTTATTTATTTTTGCTTTTGCTCCCCAGCGTGCGTAAGCATAGTAAGCATTAGTGATGTAAACTTGGGCTATTTGTTCTTTGCCCCATTCGAGGTAAAACTTAGCTGCGAGTTCGTTAGCAAGCGCTTCTTCGTGGACGTATCCGTTTTCTTTGGCTAATGCAATGGCTCGATCGTATAATTCTATCGCTGATAGTTTTTCATCGTTAACTCGATAAAATTCTGCTTCAACTAACAGGTATTTATGTAAGAAGTTTTCCGGACAATTATCTGCCCAAATTTTCATTTGTTTTTGATTTTCTTGCAGTTGTTGCAAATACTGGTTTTTTTCTTGTCTGGTTTCGGTAGCATAAATTTGAATTAAATTTAGCGAATAATATAAATTATGTACCGCTGTAATTACAAATCCCATTACATAAGGTAAAAACTCTTTTGCAGATAAAAGACAATTTAAGGATTCTTGATAATCTCCATATATAAATAAAACTTGAGATTTCATAATTTGATAGCAGCAAATAGCAATCCAAGATTGATTCTTCTGACATCTTTGTAAATATTCTTTATCAAAAATTTCCGATGTGGAAAATTCAGATATATTTGCTGTCATACCGCGTAAGTTATGTAAAATCAAATCATAAGCGGTAAGGGTATCAATCGTAGCCTGATTTTGAGTTTTATAACTAAATTCTAATAAAACGGGCAATTCCGAACTTATATCTATCAGATTAATACCTTGATTAAATAGATTTAATGCCTTACCAAACAAAGTATATCCAATAAATTGCAATTCTCCGGCATCTAACCCAAATTGGTAAGCTTGATCAAATAGTTTGTTGGTTAATTTTATATGCTTGAACCAATGATTGATAAAACTTGAAAAAATAAAATATGTTTTGCATTTCAAAGAAGGATTATTAAATTGATTGCTGACATTAACTCCTAGTAAACCAAATTCATAACCAGATTGATAGTTTTGTAAAATTGAACCCAGAATAACACCGTAATTAGAATAACCTTTTGCAGATTCTGAGATGTTTCCGTACTTCAAAGAAAGAGCAACTAATTTTAAAGATACTATCGGATAAAGTTCTACCTGACCTATATAAGTAGGGGGATCGAGATTCATTAATATTTTACAAGCAATGATTTTTGCAGCATCTTGCATCTGAGGTAGGCATAAGAGCGAAGAAATTTCTCTAACATCTAATAAATCGCTAACTTGTTTTAAATCTGCTTGTAATTCAGTATCAAAATTACTAACAGGTAAGTTTATTTCTAATAATTTTAAAGCTTCTCTACCAATTTGGATACTATCAAAGTATTTTCCATCTAAAGTATATTGTACAACTAATAGAATGTATAATTCTGCCTTTTCTACATTTGTCTTGACTTGAGATATTGCCTTATTAATAATTTTTTGTGAAACATCAAAGTTTCCATTTAAATATTCTGCTTCTGCTCTTTCCCTATATAAATTAAATGATAAATAGTAATGTTGCTCCCAGCTATTTTCATTTAGTAAAGACATCCCTATTGATAAAAATTGACTAGCCGCAGTATAAGCAGTTGATGTTTTTGCTTTTTTACCAGCTAATAAATTCAGTTGCGCTAATGTTTCTCTTTCTAAAGGATGAGTAATTAACTCAATTCCATAATTTAAATGATTTACAATATCAAATATTTTATCTTCTTTCTCAGCCTCCGACGTGTTTTTTAAAAGTAACCTTCCAATTGTTAGATGCGTCGATTTTTTATCTTCATCTGGAATTAAAGAATATGCTGCTTGCTGTACGCGATCGTGCAAAAATTTGTATTGCACTGATAATTTTTCGCTACCCAAAGTAAATTCTTGATTATTATTAATTTCTTCAGATTGATAAAACTTGTAGACTTCGGTAGTAGGTAAAATTAATCCGAATTGTAAAGCTTTCCATAAATCGGCAGCAGTTTCTACCTGAGATTTCTGCGAGATTATCGATAAACTATTTAAATCGAATTGATTACCAATACAAGCAGCAAGCTGAAGAACTTTTTGGGTTTGCAGGGGTAATTTATGCAGTTGAAGCGCGATAAATTCTACAACATCATCAGTTAATGCCAATTCTCGCAATGCAGCAATATCGCACACCCAACCATGCGAAGAATCACTATTATGATTAAAAGTAATAAAACCATCTTCATATAGTGACTTGATAAATTGATTGCTAAAAAAAGGATTTCCCTGGGTTTTTTGATAAATTAAATCTGTTAAAGGAAATGCCAGGGCTTCGGAACATTGGAGAGTGTCAACAACTATATTATTTAAGTGAGTTTTTTCTAAGGGGGATAGAGGAATTGTGTTGATAGTTGCTTTGTTTGAGCGAATAATTTCCAAAGTCTTAATTAAGGGATGGCTTCGAGATACTTCATTATCCCGATATGCACCCACGAGCAATAAATTTTCTGTATCAGCTTCACTCATCATTAATTCGATTAAGTTAAGTGATGCAGAATCAGCCCATTGTAAATCATCCAAAAAAATCACTAAGGGGTGTTTGTGACTGCTGAAAACTTGGATAAACTTTTGCAGTAATAAATTAAATCGATTTTGTGCTTCATTTCCAGATAATTCAATTGGTAGTGGTTGTTTGCCTATAATTTGTTCTAACTCTGGAATTACATCTATAATTATTTGACCGTTTTCTCCCAAAGCATTCAAAATTTGAAGTTTCCAAACTTGAAGTTGACTGCTACTTTCCCCTAAAAGTTGTCTCATCAAATCTCGGAAAGCTGCTAAGAAAGCAGAAAAAGGTATATGACGGTTAAATTGATCGTATTTACCTTTAATAAAATAACCGCGTTTTTCAACAATTGGTTTATGGATTTCATTAACAACAGCAGTTTTTCCAATACCTGAAAATCCAGTGACAAGCACGATTTCCGTGGAGGATTTTGAATTAATTTTTGATTGATTATCAATATTATCTGCAACTCCAGCAACTCTATCAAATGCTGCTAGCAAAGTTGCCACTTCTGCTTCTCTACCGTACAGTTTTTCGGGAATAATAAAACGGTCGGAAATATCTTTTGTTCCTAATTCAAAAGGTGGAATATTTCCTGTTTCCTTCCAAGCTTGAGCGCATATTTCTAAATCGTATTTTAATCCTAAAGCAGTTTGATAGCGTTCTTCTGGATTCTTTGCCATTAATTTGGCAACAAGATCGGATAATACCGAGGGAATCTCAGGATTAAGAACTTTGATATTTTCTGCTTTTTTGGCAATATGAGAATGTACTAACTCAATTGGATCTTCTCCTGAAAATGGTAGCTTCCCCGTTAATAGTTCATAATAAGTAATACCTAAACTATAAAAATCCGTGCGATAGTCTATACCTCGGTTCATTCGTCCAGTTTGTTCGGGGGAAATATAGGCTAAAGTTCCTTCCAAAATATTAGGATTTTTCAACTGTTGAGTTTCTCTCGGAAGCAAAGAAGCAATACTGAAATCTATAAGTTTTACTTGCTTCGTGTCGGGTTGAATCAAGATATTGGCAGGTTTGATATCTTTGTGAATCAGACGATCGCGATGAAGTGAATCGAGAATGCCAGCAATTTGAGTAGCAATACTGAGAAAATCATTTAGAGAAATTATTTTCAATGCTTCTCCCACAGTTAAATATTGCTGAAGAGAAATTCCCCCAAAATCCTCCATAATTAAGGCATAACCGTTATGGTAAGTTTCTAAGGAAAATGGCTTGACAATACCATTTAAGTTAAGATTCTTAGTGACAATATACTGATTTCGGAACAGCACAAGCTCGTTGAAGCTAGGAAAATCATCTCGCATCACTTTGATGATTACCGATGCTCGATCTGATTCTCTTTGTCCTTGAAATACAAGCGTTCTGGCACTTGTGTAGATTTCTTCTTCAATCTTATACCCTGGAAGTTTAACTGTTGGAGATGCCATATCAATTCACCCAATACTGTCTTCTAGCTTTGTTTTTAGTATTCCCCAATCAACGCTATTTGTAACACTGAGAGAATATTGATAAATTACATGAAGTATATGTTGCAAAGATAAAGTTAAATATAACACTAATCATTGACAACTTGAGTTTCAGCGTACTGGTTTTATTCATAAAACCTTTTCATATCAATGCTTTCAAAAGATATATTCTAAAATGAAGCGCCCATTTAATGTATATTTATATACTAAACTATAGAAAAATTTAAATATTTTGCTTCAACAAAAAAATAAACATAATTCCGTATTTTCTATCTGTATTGAATTTATGAAAAGGGATTAAATTTAAATTAATCGGAATTTATAAACTAATTAACTATCTATCGATTTTATGACAAACGAAATTTCCACTCCACTTGTCGGTTATATGAGACAGTTGGAAAATGAAGGAATTACTGATATAGAAACAATAGCCGAACATTTATACGATCATCAAAATCGTCAAATTGGACTTGGCTTGTATTCTCATGGTAGATATACGCAATCTGGAAGCGATGTTCAAACTAATGTTATTTCAGATGCTAATACACCTGCACAAGAATGTATTTTGTGGTGCATAAATCACTATTTAGGATTGAATAGAAATCAAAATGTAATTGACAAAGTTTGCAAAGCGGTACAGGAATACGGAACGGGTAGCGGCACCTCTGCGCTTTCAGGGGGAATGTCTAAGCTACACAAGCAAGTCGAGCAGAAATTGAAAAACTTAGTGGGTAAAGAAAGCGTACTGCTTTTTCCCACAGGTTATACGGCAAATATGGGTTGCTTGTCAGCTTTACCAAGAAAAAACGATTTAATTATATTTGATAGAGAAAGTCATGCTTCTTTGATTGATGGAGTAAAGTTATCTGGGAAAAAGTGGATATCTTTTAAGCATAATGATTTACAAGACTTAGATAAAAAGTTAGAAAAATATAGTAAGAAATACGAAAATCTTTTTGTTGTTGTTGAATCTGCTTATTCAATGAGCGGTGATTTAGCACCTTTAAAAGAAATCGTTGAATTAAAGCAAAAGCACAAATTTTTGCTTTATGTCGATGAAGCTCATACTTTTGGTTTTTATGGAAAAAATGGAGCGGGTTACTGTAATGAATTAGGCATTACAGAACAAGTTGATTTTATTGTGGCAACTTTATCAAAAGCTACAGCTTCTATTGGTGGGTTTGTTGCCGCAAAAGCAAAGTATATACCTTTACTTCAATGGCGTGCCAATACATATACATTTCAAGCTTGTTTACCTCCTGGAGATGCCGCAGCAGTTTTAGGTTGTTTAGAAGAGATTGAAAATAATCCTCAATTAGTTGAGTCTCTTCACGAAAATAATAGATATATGAGAGACAAATTAACTCATCTTGGTTTCGATTTAGGCGCGAGCCAAAGTCCAATTATTCCCGTATTTATTTCAGATAAAAATAAGCTATTCTCTTTTAACAAAGAACTTTTTGAACGGGGAATATTTTCGGTATGTATTATTTATCCAGCAGTTAAACCACACGAAGGAAGAATTCGATTTATCTTAAGTGCTTCTCATACAAAAGCGCAGATCGATAAAACAGTTGATACCCTTTACGAGCTAGCGATAAAGTATGAGATATTTGATTCATCTATTTATCCTGTATGGCAGTAAATTCAAGGTTCTTAATGATTGAAATTTAGCAAATTTTTCTATAAACCTGGTTTCTCAAGGAAACCGGGTTTTTTTTGATTATCCATTTGTAGTAAAATAATTTTGCGATTCCGTACTTTAGATAGGGAACAGGGAATAGGGTTGGGGGGAGTAACTAATAACTAACAACTAACAAAATTATGAAAAGCATTATCAGAAAAGCCGTTACTCTACTCACGGTATACTACGCCTACATGGTGGAATATCGCGCCGAATTAATTTTATGGGTGTTGACGGGTTCGCTACCTATCATCATGATGGGAGTTTGGACGGAAGCAGCACAAGGTGGACAATTCGGTTTATCTGCAACGCAATTTGCTCGTTATTTTCTGGCAGTATTTTTAGTTCGACAGTTAACAGTTGTTTGGGTAATCTGGGAATTTGAAAAAGAAGTTGTAGAAGGAAAACTTTCACCCCGTTTGTTGCAACCTTTAGACCCAGTATGGTATCACGTATCGTCTCACCTTTCTGAAAGAGTTGCTCGCACACCCTTCGCAATATTTTTGATAATTCTCTTTTTTGTACTTTATCCCCAAGCTTTTTGGGTACCAAGCTTCACTCAAATAATATTATTTTTTCTAGCTTCAGCAATGGCTTTTGCTCTGCGCTTCATTATTCAATACACCTTTGCTATGTTCGCATTTTGGACGGAAAGAGCATATGCTTTACACGATTTTTGGTTTTTATTCTATCTATTTTTATCAGGAACGATCGCACCATTAGAAGTATTCCCCGAACAGGTTAGACAGATAGTATTACTAACACCATTCCCTTACTTAATTAACTTTCCCGTTAGTATTTTAGTAGGCTTACCAGCCGATATCCCCAGAGGATTTTTAGCAACAACAGGCTGGTTTATTCTATTTTTAGGAATCAATAGAATTATGTGGAGACAAGGTTTGAAAAAGTATTCCGGTATGGGAGCGTAATCAGTTATCAGTAAACAGTGAACAGTGAACAGTAAGCAAAATATCTTTGTTATTTATTATGCTATTCCGACGAGTTGTAGAGACTATTATTTTACGTCTCCCGACATTGAGCCGCACCTACGGTGAACATTCATAATTATTCACTGCTAACTCCTCATTCCTAACTCTTTAAAAAATCTGCAATTTTCTGATTAAATGCTTCCGGTTGCGTCATGAAACACCAATGATTTCCGGGTAATTGGGATATCTGCAAGTTTTTTAAATAGGTTTTGTAAGGTTTTAATTGCCAATTTTGACGATTAACTCCTTTTTCTGGCTGTACGAAGAGAGTCGGAATATTCACCGGCTCTGTCAAACCGGGTACGCGCATCACTTCATCAAAAATACCGTCTCGTGCAGCTATAGTGAATTTACTTCCCCAAGTGCGATCGCCTTTTTCTTCGATACTGGCTTGAAAAACTTGTTGTTGTAAAGGTGTCCAATCTTGATATTGATTTAACTTCTGTGCTTGTGTTTCTGCTGATTCGTAACTATCAAAAGGTCCCATTCCCTTAAGAAACGGTAAAACACGGTATAAAATTGGAAAAGTTAACTTGAAAAAATCGGGCATTTTCCAGATAAAAATCGGATCTATTAATACCATGCTTTTCAAACGTTGCGGATTCTTGGTTGCCCAAATGCAGGCTAATTTACCGCTCCAAGAATGTCCGATAACATGAGCGTTTTTCCATCCTAAACTATCCATCAAAGCTTCTAAATCAGCGATCGCACTTGTAAACGTATAGTCGGAATCTGGTTTGCTGCTTTCACCATGACCGCGCATATCTGGGGCAATTATATGATAATCTGCTGCTAAGCGATCGCCTAAACTTGACCAAACAAGGGCATTGTCAGCTAAACCGTGGAGTAATAATAAAGGTTCTTTTCCTTGATTCCATTCCAAGTAAGAAAGTTGAATATCGGGTAAAGATAAATTTTTACGAATAAACATCACGAATTAGTTGTTAGTTGTTAGTGGTTAGTTGGAGCGTTGTTCATTGTTAACAGGTTTGCTTTTCTATCTACTACCAAACGTCTGTTTTCTAACCAAGGTAAACCGATTAATATTTCGCTAATATCTTCACCACCTAATACAGGAATGGTCAATTCTTGATTATCAAATATTACAGTACCTTGATAAAGGGAAAATTCAGCTAACCCTCGTGCTGTTTGTCTTGTTTCTTTTTTAATAAATGACCAATCCAAACTTTCCAAATCTTGAATATCCATTGCCAGCCAATCGGTAAATCCGGTATCTAACAACGCATTCGCTGTAAGAAATGAACCATCAACAGCTACCAAATCTAAGTCAAAATACAGTTTTCCTCGTTCGTCAAAATAGCCATGAATCATATTCTACCAACAGCCCCGGTTTCGTTCAGACGCATTGCCATCAGTACAGCATTCGGGTGTTTATCTTTCGCTTTCTGAAAGCTAACTTCTTCGTCTGAATCAATAAAGTATTCTCCGCTTTTTGGCTCAATATGAATGTACCAGTTATAATGATTTTTAATTAAATCGGGGCTTAGTCGCTCAAAAATCTGTCTACAGCGCCGAGAAAATTCTTCTTTTTCCGCTTTTGCTCTGGCTTTCTCTTCCTCACTAAGCTGAGGACGCTTATACTTCCCGTGTTCTTCGAGTACTTCAAAAATTCTTTTACCACGAGGTACTCTTATGTGAAGTCGATCGCTCATGTTTAAAACTCTCCCGATTCAAGCTTAATAACTTCATTTTACAGTCACCGATAACTTAAATCTATTTAACTCACTTTTTTAATTAAGGTTCGTAGTAAAACTTTAGTTTTCTAAGGGCTTAAGCCTTTGCTACGAACTTTTATGTCTTTATCAATGTAAAATTAATTAGAAAATATTCAGTAATTTATACTTAATAATGGCGAACCAAAATAGAGACAGTCGCCTTAGAGAACATTTAGCGAACGAACGCACTTTTTTAGCTTGGTTGCGAACATCAATTTCTTTAATAGGCTTCGGTTTAGCTATTGCTAGATTTAGTTTATTTTTACGTCAATTACAAACTACAACTGCTCCACAAACAGTAGAAAATAATCCTATATTCAATTCAGAAAATTTAGGTTTAAGTTTGGTAATTGTTGGTATTATAGTTATTGCTTTAGCAGCTTGGCGTTACAATCGAGTATTTCGGCAAATTGAACGAGCAGATTATCGCCCAAGCCGTGTATTTATTTGGTTTTTGAGTATTATTGTAATGCTGCTTGGTGTATTAAGTATTCCCTTACTTGTAACCCGTCAAAAATTAATTTATCCAAATAAAAAGCTTAATAAACCTCTCTCTTCTCTTCCTCAGCGCCCTCCGCGTCTAGTAAGGTTAATAAATCTTCCTTTACCTTTTCGAGCGATCGCCATTAATTTTACGCTATATTCAGATTAATGAGGATAAGCAAAATACGTAACAATCTACGCCAATCTTTCGCTGTGTTTCGCTACAGCGGACGAGCTGTAAATTTAGTTTGGACTACTAGCCACACTCTTACTATTATTCTGGCAATTTTAACTTTAGTTGCTGGGCTTTTACCGGCTGCTGTTGCCTATATTGGTAAGTTAATTGTCGATGCTGTTGTCGCAACCCGAAATTCAACTTTACAAGATAATCTCAACACTTCTCTTCCTTTAATGTACGTGGGATTTGAAGCAATTGCTGTGGCTTTACTCGCAGGTAGTCAGCGCGGACTTAGTATTGCTCAGTCGCTGTTAAGAGTATTACTTGGACAAAGAGTAAATGTACTGATTATCGAAAAAGCGCTGACGTTGGAATTGAGTCAATTTGAGGATTCGGAATTCTACGATAAAATGACCAATGCACGGCAGGAAGCTTCTAGCCGTCCGCTTTCTTTAGTTAACCGTACTTTCGGTTTGGTGCAAAGTGCTTTATCTCTAATTACTTACGGCGCTTTGTTGATAAGCTTTTCTGCGTGGGCTGTATTAGTATTAATTTTAGCTGCCGTGCCTGCTTTTATTGCGGAGACACGCTTCGCCGGACAAGCTTTTCGGTTATTTCGCTGGCGTGCCCCGGAAACCCGTCAGCAGCGATATTTAGAGACGCTGGTTGCTAGGGAAGATTTTGCCAAGGAGGTGAAGCTTTATCAACTTGGCGAAATGTTATTAGGAAGATATCGCAGCCTATTCGATCAACTTTACGGTGAAGATAGGGATTTAACAATCAAGCGCGGTTTTTGGAGTTATTTATTAGGTTTATTGAGTACTGCAACTTTCTACCTTGCTTATGGGTGGATTGTGGTAGAAACGTTTGCGGGTAGGATTTCTTTAGGAGATATGACGATGTATCTTACCGTATTTCGTCAGGGACAAACCACTTTTGCAAGTGCGCTAACTTCCATTGGTGGAATGTATGAAGATAACCTGTATCTCTCCAATCTTTACGAATTTTTGGAAGAAGAAGTACCAATAAGATATGGTAGGGCTACAAAAGGTACAAATCCACAAGATGGAATTCGTTTTGAAAACGTTTCTTTTACCTATCCCGGAAGTACAAAACCAGCTTTAAAAAATATTTCGCTGCACTTGAAACCGGGTGAAAAACTAGCAATTGTCGGTGAAAACGGTTCGGGAAAGACAACTTTAATTAAATTGCTTACCCGACTTTACACTCCAGAATCGGGAAGAATTTTATTAGATGGATTGAACTTAGAAGAGTGGGATTTAGATGCATTGCGGCGGCGAATAGGGGTAATTTTTCAAAATTTCGTTCGCTATCAGTTTACCGTCGGTGAAAATATCGGCGTTGGCGATGTGGAAAAATTAGAAGATGAAAAAGCATGGGAAATCGCTGCGGAAAAAGGAATGGCACAACCTTTTATCGAACGATTACCAGATGGTTTTACAACACAATTAGGACGCTGGTTTAAGTCAGGACAAGAGCTTTCCGGCGGACAATGGCAGAAAATAGCCCTTTCTCGTGCTTTTATGCGAAATAGCGCCGATATTCTGGTATTAGATGAGCCGACTTCGGCAATAGACGCTCAAGCAGAATACGAAATTTTCGACCGTTTTCGCAACTTAACCAAAGATAAAATGGTGGTTTTAATATCTCACCGTTTTTCGACAGTGCGAATGGCTGACAAAATCGTCGTCATCGAACAAGGTGAAGTTTTGGAAACTGGAACCCACGAAGAGTTATTGCAAGCAAACGGGAGATATGCGACGCTGTTTTCCTTGCAAGCGCAGGGGTATCGGTGATGGGGAGAGGGGGAGAGGGGGAGAGGGGGAGATGGGGAGATGGGGAGATGGGGAGATGGGGAGAGGGGGAGATGGGGAGAGGGGGAGATGGGGAGAGGGGGAGATGGGGAGAGGGGGAGATGGGGAGAGGGGGAGATGGGGAGAGGGGGAGATGGGGAGAGGGGGAAGAGGAGAAATATTCTTAACTCCTTACTCATAACTAATAACTGGTAACTGTTCACTGTTCACTGTTCACTGTTCACTGTTCACAAAGCGTAACAATTGGTTACAATACTGATGCGTGCTTTACCCGGAGTAATAAGCGATGGATTTGATATTGGAACCAGCGATTCCCGTAAAAATCGAGAAAATGAAGCAACGGGTACGATGGCAGCATGAAAGCATTATGCAGCGGGGAATCGATCAAACTAGTATGGTTCTCGATGACGGTAAGGAGGATAGTGAAGAATTCTCTTTTATGGTTATCGGTGATACTGGTACAACCTGCCAAGATGGATATCATCCCCAGCGAGAAGTTGCTAAGTTAATGCTTCAGCACCGCCATGAGTGCAATTTTGTTTTGCACACTGGTGATGTAATTTATACTGTGGGTTCTCGCGAATATTACCCATCAAATTTTATCGAACCTTATCGCGAGTTTTTACGGGGTGGAGAAAATCCCCAAAATATTGCTTATGACAATATGGTGTTTGATACTCCGATTCTGACGACTTTGGGGAATCACGATTATTACGATGTACCTTTGCTGTATCGAGTTCTAACAGGTCCCACGTTACAGTTACGCCGTTTATTACGCTACAAAGATTTTGAAATTGGCTGGCATGGTTCCGAACAAGGTGATGCTTATGCAAAGGCATTTTTAGATTATTTAACGCGATTTAATTCTCAACAATTAGAGTCTCATTTAGACGAACATTACACCGCAAAAACCGACAATGGGCGCTGTTTGCGTTACGAGCCGGGACATTTCACCCGTTTACCAAACCGTTATTATACGTTTCGTTACGGCGGTATTGACTTTTTTGCACTTGATTCAAATACTATTAACGAACCTTCGCCGATACCGGAAACACCACAAGGAGATATTCGCAGAAAAGCTTTAATTCAGCGTCGCGATGAGATAGATGTTGAAGAACAGCAGATTTTAGAAGAATACGATCGCTTAAACTTGGATAATCCTAAAGATGCCGCAAAAAGCGATACGCTCGAAGCAATATTAAATCAAATCAACGAAGTCAAAATTGATATAGAAAAACAACTCGTATCGCATTCTCCCCAAGTTGATTTTGAACAACTTGAATGGTTCAAGCAAAGGTTAATTGAATCGTGGAATAGTTCGGAAGTTCGCGCTCGCATCGTTTATTTTCATCATCCTCCCTACGTTACTGAAGCAAGCAAGTGGCATCAAGCACAAACCTTAGCTATTCGTCGTCGTCTGCGGTGGGTATTTGATGAAGTTGCTCAAACCATCGGTAATTTAAGAGATAAACGTCCAATTGTAGATTTAATTTTAAACGGGCACGCCCACTGCTTAGAGCATCTTTGCACCACCGACACCGGACATGCAGACTCGCACATTAACTGTATCGTTAGCGGAGGCAGCGGTCATTATCCCCGTCGTCAGAGGGATATGGGTTCAGAATTGATGGAAAATTTTGATTATATTGCCGGTAGCCCTAACCGTAAAGTTGCTGATTCTTTACTTTTTGTAGGTCGCAAAGGTTACGACTCATTAGAACGCTCTCCTTATTCCGGGATACGAATTGATGTAAAAGCGGGTAATCCTGTTAAGTTTGTTGTCAAACCATTTGTAGCCGAACGAGTTGGGCAGCAATGGAATTATCCTGAGATTGAACCGTTTGTAATCAGTTAGCAGTGAGCAGTGAACAGTGAGCAGTTAGGAGTTAGGAGTTAGGAATTATTTCTCCTTGTCTCCCCATCTCCCCCTCTCCCCATCTCCCCCTCTCCCCATCTCCCAATTCCCAATTCCTCTTTTTAATAAAATGAACCATAATAATAGACTAGATTTTTTGAATTTTTTACGTTCTGCTGGGATTATTTTAGTGATGTTGGTGGGGTTGCTGTTTTATCCTGTTAATACGGCGATCGCTAATACATCTACTGACGTTTACCAACATAAATCCGCTAGTTCGGATGGTATTGGTAAAGTTTACATGGGTAGAGAAATTTCTCAAGTTATGGGACATAAGGGTGCAATGTGGTTGGAAAGACCTACCCGTGAATCTCAAGAACAACCTAGTAAAATAATCTTAGCTCTTGATTTAAAAGATACCGATGTTGTGGCGGATATCGGTGCTGGTACTGGCTACATGAGTTTTCGCATCGCTCCTAAAGTATCGGATGGAAAGGTGTTTGCTGTTGATATTCAGCCGGAAATGTTGGATATTATCAATTTTTACAAAAAACGAACCAAAATTAATAACGTAGAGCCTGTTTTAGCAACAGTTACTAACCCGAATTTACCACCCGAAAGCGTCGATCTAGCATTAATGGTGGATGCTTATCACGAGTTTGAATATCCCAAGGAAGTGATGGAAGGAGTAGTAAAGTCATTGAAGCCAGGAGGTAAAGCAGTACTGGTAGAATATCGCGGTGAAAATCCTTTTCTTGCCATCAAACGCTTGCATAAAATGACTCAAAAACAAGTCAAAAAAGAAATGAAAGCCGTAGGATTAACTTGGAAAGAAACTAAAGAACTGCTTCCCCAGCAGCATTTGATGATATTTGAAAAAGGAGTTAGTGGTTAGTTGTTAGTTGTTAGTTGTTAGTTGTTAGTTGTTAGTTGTGGAATTGGTAATTGGGAATAGTTAGGAATGAGGAGTGAGTAGTGAGGAGTTAGGAATTATTTCTCCTTGTCTCCTTGTCTCCTTGTCTCCCCATCCCCCCATCTCCCCATCTCCCCATCCCCCCCATCTCCCCCATCACTCAGCAGGAATAGCGATCGCAGTTTTCGCGTTACTATCCCAAACAACCCAGTTAAATTCTTTGTCTAAATTTTCGGCTGTATCTGAAACTTTGAAATAAAATTTTTCGCCTTTTCTTTCAATTGCAAAGTCTGCATTTTGAGCGTAAACTACCTTGAAACCTTTATCTCGCAAACAAAACATCACCCAAGCTTTCAGTGATTGTCTTGATGGATCGTAGGAAACCATCGGTCTTTTAAACGCTTCTTCTACAGTTTGATATATTTGGGACATTCTTTTAAGAGTTAGTTGTTAATTGATAGTTGTTAGTGGTTAGTGGTTAGTTGATAAAGAATAGTTAGGACCACCGGAGTTAGGAGTTAAGAATTGATTAGTCTTTCTTCTTGTCCCCTTGTCTCCCCATCCCCCCAAAGGTTACTGAGCAGTTCGACGTAGCTCACTGTAAGACTTGTCGAAGTACTCCCCATCTCGCCCTCTCCCCCTCTCCCCATCACTTACTCCGGATTGCAGCGAATCTCAACAATAAACCCATCTGGATCGTAAAAGTATACTCCTCTTCCGGTGGGACGGGTAACGGGTTCTTGAGCAATTTTTATTTGATGCTGTCTGAGTACAACGACTGCATTATCAAATAATTCAGGAGCAATATCAAATGCCAGATGATTGGCGCGTGTAAAACCAAGTTCGGGATTTGGATCTGGTGGTGATAATTCCGGTTCCCAAAATAAATCTAATATGGTACCATCGGGGGTCGTAAAGTTGGCGACTTTTCCCGCTTTAACTAAATCAACTAAAGTTGTGGGTACTTCATCACCTGTCAGTTCGTGCAAACCCAAGATATTTCCATAAAAATGCCGAGAAGCCTGCATATCTTGGACGTTAAGAGCAATGTGATGCACTCGACGCAGACTTCCTGGAGATATAGCGCTATTTAAAGATTGAGGACTAGATAGCATAATCAATTATTAATTATCAGTTATCAACGATCATATCTTAGAGGTTGAGATGCTATGCGTTCATACCGAAAAGATACGTATAATGGGATTTATTTTTATTGTTCGTTGAGAAGAGATGTTAAAACGGATGAGAATGCTAATTAATTAGCTAGAGCCGCTTGTTTAGTATCTATATTTTAGGAACAGGGTTTGCAGTGTCACAGGAATTTAGTTCGCAAATTTCATCGCCATTATTAATTGAGGGTAGCAATGGCGACCTCGGTTTGGAATCGAAGCTTTTGGAGTTGCCGCTTTACGAGTTTTCAGTGGAGATGAAATTTACTGGTAAAGAAGTAGCCGAAGTTTTTGAAAAATATCCCTTGCTACCGGGAGCGATTTTGTTAGACGAGGGTAAATATGCTGGGATGCTTTCGAGAAGGCAATTATTGGAATTTTTGATTCGTCCTTTCGGACGAGATGTATTTTTTTATCAACCGCTGAGTAAATTGTACAGCTATGCTCGCACGCCGATTTTAGAGCTAGCGGAGACTACATCGATTTTATGTGCAATGCAATTTTCCTTAAGGCGATCGCCAGAATTTTTATCGGAACCCGTATTAGTGAAAACTGCATCCGATAAGTACAGGTTGTTGGATATGCAAGAGTTAAATATTGCTTCTTGGCAAATTCGTGGAATCGAAGCTCAGGTAAGGTACGAGCGCAGCCAAGCGCAAATTATTCAAAATGATAAAATGGCTAGTTTAGGACGTTTGGTTGATGGGGTAGCGCACGAAATTTTAGATCCTGTAAACTTTATTTGGGGTAATGTAACTCACGTTTCTAATTACAGTAAAGACTTACTTAAATTGATCGAAATTTACGAGAACAATACAATAAATACTCCAAATGATGTGTTGTATTTGAAGCAAGATATTGAATTCGATTATTTAGAATCAGATTTATCACAAGCACTTGCAAGTATTCGGACTGGTGCAGAAAGATTAAAAAAACTAGTTACTGGATTGCAAAACTTCTGTCATATTGATGCAATTTATCCAAAACCTGTAGATTTACACGCTAATTTAGATAGCACTATATTGTTAATTGGCAGCCGATTGAAAGGTGAGATTAAGATTGTTAAAAAATTCGGTTATTTGCCTCCTGTATATTGTTTTGCCGGACAGTTAAATCAAGTTTTTATGAATATATTAAGTAGGGCAGTAGATATTTTACTTGATGAAGCAGTTCGATACCAGTTTGAGATAGAAGCGAAAAGCAACTCTGATAAAAAACCCACTATCGAAGTAGTTACAGAAGTTATTTCCCAAGAATCAGACATACCAGGCACACCCGATTCTCGCTGGGTATCAATTACTATTGCAGATAATGGACCGGGAATGTCTGAGGAATTTCAACAGCAAATAAAAGAGTCTTTTTCTGTAAATAAAAGGGCTGATAAGGAAACTAGTTTAGCTGTAAGTTATCGTATTATTACAGCAAGACATGGTGGTAGATTAAATTTTGATTCTCAACCAGATAAAGGCACTAAATTTGAAATTCTTTTACCTTTGGTTTAATTATTGGGTAATTGGGGATTTAGCATTAAAAATACTTACAATGCCGTAACTCCCCATTTTTAATTACTGATAATTACTAACTTTCACTAATTTGTTTAATTTCTACTTGAAGCTGATTTACTGTTGTTAATTCCGATTTGCTTTGAATTTCTCTGTGAATTTCTGGTTGAAATACTGCTTGTCGCACATCTCGATCCGCAGTAAACAGAATTAAAAGGGTTGATGCCGAAATTGACATCCCCGTGAGCATTCCTACCAGTGATATCGTATGTTTGGGACGGAGATTAAACAATGAGAGACGTTGCTTGCGGATTTTTCTTTTAACGCGATACGCGGAGCGTCAAGCCTCCGGCTTATCGCCTAAAGCGGAGATTGTACCCCCCGTCATTAGAATCGCTAATACAATATAGCCTGTAGTCATATTTAACTACTAAAATACTTCAAACTTCAAACTTTAGTTTACTACTTTTTATTTATATCGGAATTTTGATAGTTTGAACTATTACTTCACCACATAAGATTTGAGGGGTAAGATATTTGTAGTGTTCGCGTCTCGCTCCTTAGTGACAGCTAGCGAGCAAGATGCTCGCACTACCCCGACACGTGCTGCAATAGTATAGTACCGACGATTAAATGTTGGGTTACGGCGATCGCGATTAATTTTTCGCTGAAACCTATTTCCTTCACGCGCCTAACCCAACCTACTAGTTAACTGGTTACTGGTTACTGGTTACTGCTCACTGGTTACTGCTCACTGTTTTTTCCCCACGTTGGTAAATTTCTCTTGCATAATCAGTCCAGGTACCTTGTCCCCAATAGCGAAAACAACTTGTTTGCAACAGGAAATTATGTAATAAAGCCTTGCGGTATTCGGTTTGTTGGGTAAGAGATTCATCCGCTTGCAATAATGAATCAAATTTCTGGTGAAACAAACTACTAAGTTGATTCATCGGATTTAATACATTTTCATATCCTTTAACCCAACTGATACTATTTGTCCAAGAAGCACCATCCATATGAAAGTTGGAATTTTCTTGTTTTAATTGCTCGATAACTTGTTCCACACTCTGGGAATCCGATACTCGTTCCCAAATTAAATGTTGTCCGACTGGTTGACAAGCGGGATAATCTTCAGGATTAGCACCAGCATTTTCAATCAATTCTAAATATTCCGTTCCGTTAACTCCGACAACACAAGAAGTTCCTCCACCGTTTTGCTTCATATCGTGCCAAGCTTGCTTGTATCCGGGGGGAAATTCGTTCATCATTACACCACCGTTTTCACCGTCACCGATTTGAGTAACTATCGGTGGAAAACCCTCATTACCTTGCGAGCTTAAAGATTTCGCTTCATAATAAGGCTGCATTTGAGCAACTAATTTAGTATCCGAACCCTGAGTTTTAATCAAAGCGGTAATACTTACGGTTTCACCTTGAGAATTTCGCGCTACAAGTTTATGTGGTGTATGTTTATTCTTTAATTCTTCACCGTTAAGTGTTTGTACTGAATGCTCTTGCACCATTAACCAACGATAACCGCATTCTTTCAAAGCTTTGACATATTCATATAAAGTATCGGGATGGTTAGGGAGGTGCATTTCCGGAGGTGAAAAACCTTTGACTCGCGCTAGTGCATCCCAACCGAAAATTGCAGCAAAATAATGCTGCCATGCCTGGATGTGTAATTTTATATCCGGTATCGGCGTAGAAGGAACCACAGCATGACCCCACATCGTACCCAACCACTCCACATAAGGTTGATATGTAGAATCGCAGGTGATGCGTTTGAGATTATCTAAGATATCTGTGCGCCCCATCTGTTGAAATCCCCATAGAAGATTCCCGGAGTAATCCAACATCACGCGAGGATTGCAACCTTGATTTACTAATTCGGGAATAATATCACCCATGCGGCTATAACAATTAGCAAAAGGTCCCGCATTATGATTGTCACCTTCACCTTGGTGTTCAAACATATATTGCAGATGACTGATATATTCGCCATTTGCACCAGCGGGAATTGTCGGTTGGTGCATGTGTAGCGCTACAGCGAAAGTAGCAGTGATATCTTGCAAGCGGAGATTCGTTGTAGGTAGGAAAACGGGTGAATTTTGGTTTACGACTTCTAGAACCTGTTTTTCACTACCAGAAATATTTGGTAAACCGTCAATAGTTTCTGGTAAAGCAGGTAGGGTTGTTAGAGTAGGCATTCAGTTATTAATTATCAATGTTCAATTATCACTCGTAGTGAGGTGCGGGTGTAAATTAATTATCAATTATTAATTATCAGACAGTAGGTTGGCTTCACGGCGCATTTGTAATAATAATTCTCAGTACTGAAATTTATATAGCGCCGTAACCCAAATCAACAAACAAATAAAATGTTGGGTTGCGACACAATAAAAAAGATTATAGTTAAAAGTCAAATTGGTTGTCGTGTCTAACCCAACCTACTAACTGCTAACTTAATTTAGCGTCAAATCTGCTTTTGTAATTGAAACACGCCCTAAGTATGATTTTGCTAAATTTGCCTTACCTTTGACGATTCTCAGTATTGCATTTTCACGATGCCAATCCCGAAACTTGTCAGCTATTTCATGATTTTTTAATTCATTGCCATATTTGCACTCTGTAACGTACTCAACGCTATTTAGATCGATGCCATTTGCTTGAATGAAGAAGTGGACAATCACTGAAAATGTGAATGGCTCTCGGTGATCGAGATGAGACTCCTCAAACGTAATCTTCTCTTTAGTAATAGGACAAACTACCTTACTTTCTTTGTCACCTTCCTCTTTAAAGTACTTTTCTTTTCTCGCTCTCAACTCTGTTTCTACAGACTTTCGACAAGCAATACAAAATTTGTAAAATGGAGAATGATCTCCATCAATACACTTGGCAATACTAAAATCTTCCACAGAATCATCTACTCGCACTACATGAAAACATCTATTTGAACGGTTGAAACCTTGGTCAACTTTTATAGATTTGATTCCCGAACCTATTTTCTCACTTGCTCGCGGATGACATAAAAGAAGTGCTATTACATCATCAAACTCTTTTCCATGTATAGCAGTAGCCAAAGGATATTTGTTCAAAATTTTAGTAAAATACGAGGTTGCTTCTTTCTTTGTACTAAATAATAATTCTCCAATGACAACAGGCTTCTTAGGCATAAGTAATATAACGGAAAGTTTAAAGTAACTAAATAGACTGATAATAATTATGTATTATAAGTTCCTTAGACTTGCTATAAAAGTTATAAACCATTGTGTAGGAGCAACTTAAAGATTTTATGTATTTACTTGATTAGGCAAATATATTGTAATCTTCCCAACATTACCCTTTGCAAATTTGCAAGCCAATTAAAACTCTAAGTTTGTCTGTGTAGTCGATGCTTATCTGTTGGGAATTGGACAAAACCCTTTTACCTTTAAGCCCTTACAACAGTAACAAAACGCTGATTTTCTGTAGTAACAATTTCCGTTGATAAACGTTCTTCAATTGGTGCTGCATTTTTACGTCGATCGAACACAAATAACCAACCTTCATTTAATCCCAAGCGTGCCAAATAGGATTCTAATTGCTCGATTCCTTCGGCTTGGGGATCGCGTTTTTTATCACGCCATACTTTTAATTCTATTCCTAAAACAACGCTTCCATATCTTAAACATAAATCCATGCGATCGCGACCAATTGCATATTCGCTATCGAGGGTTCCACCACCATTAACCACACGATGCAAGAAGTTTATCTTATATGCCTTTGCGATCGTTTCTAAAACTATGCTGCGATCGCGTACTAAAAATACAACGGTGCGTTAGGTACGAAAAACATATATTTTGTTACAATCTGAATTAAATATCGCGCCATAACACACCCTACAAGCTATGCTGGGAATTTTAATAAAAATATATCTATAGCTATATATCAATTGGTACGCTTGTTCTGACCTAAAGATAGAGCTAATTAGATAAGTGAACCTTTTAAAATATATTTAGATAACTAATATATACAAATTTAAGGAGATAAATATCTATGCAACCTTGGATGCTTTGGCTGGGTGCTTTTTCATCACTTGTTGGGTTATGGGTAATAGCTAATTTATTGTACTAATTAGATATTTTTGGTAACTTTCTTTCAACAAACCAACTTTTATTGAACCCATAATCTATTAGAAAAAAGGTTCGTAGTAGCGCTTTAGCGTTAAAGGCTATATTGAGGGAGACAGGAAAGAGAAAGGAGAAAGGGGAGAGGGGGAGATGGGGAGATGGGGAGAAGAAAAGAGCAGAGTAGGCTCTTAAGGCAGGGAAAGAAAAAACTAATTTTAAATTGCTTCCTCCGCTTGCTCTGCTTTCTTCACTCCTAACTCCTAACTCCTCACCCTTAACTATTTATTCCTGATGCCCCATTCCCAAATTAAATAATGAATACTCCATCTCACGCGATTCTCAATTTAGTTGCTTTCAGTGAAAAACTCAGAGCTAAAGCTAGTTTGGCAATTTTTATTGGTGCGGTTTTACCAGATATACCAATTTTTATATTTTACTTTTTAATGAAATTTGTTTACCGTTATCCGAGCAGTCAAATTTGGGGTGAAATATATTTTCAACCTTTTTGGCAAAATATTGTGAGCATATTTCACTCGATACCCCTAGCTTTGATAGGGGTTTTAATTTGTCATTTTGCAAAATGGAAGGTTGTTGAAATTGGGTTTATTAGTATGGTGATGCATTCTTTGTTGGATTTACCAGTTCACAACGATGACGCTCACCGTCACTTTTTTCCTTTTAGCAATTACCGTTTTATTAGCCCTTTTTCTTATTGGGATGTTAACCATTATGGGGCAATAGTGGCTTTTGTGGAAATCTCCCTAGTTTTAGCTTCAACGATTTATTTATTTCCAGCATTTCGTTCTTATTGGGTTAGAGGTTTAATGATATCGGTGAATGTGGTTTATTTGTTTGGATATTTTCGGTTTTATTTACGGTAATTAACGATCGGTTATCAATCAATTTTTGCTAAATATAATTTTTCAGCATAACGACTATGCAATGTTGGGTTACTTACAAATACTATTATGTTTTATTCTCAATTTTGCGTTTAACGAATTCAGATAATTTATTCGTATCTGAAAGTTGAGAATTCTTTTTATTTTGTTGCTGAAAACGCATACTTAAAGCACAAAGTTTACACATAATAATTGATTACTAATTGGTAATTGCAAATTATTTTTTGACAATGTAATAATTGTTTTGAAAATCATGTTCGAGCCGTTTGATTTCTACGCTGGTAAAACCTGCCGCTTCTAACATTTCCAACGCCTTTTCTTCTCCCCACATGGCACCGAGTCCCATTCCATTTGCTGCTAAGGAAACACTCATGCAGTGCATACAGGATATTGTATAAAGTAATGGTGCTGCGGGATGTTCTAAATTGCCATCAACATGACTCGATGCCCGAATATCTTGCATTAAGTAGATACCGTTAGGGCGCAATGCATTAAATATTGTGCTTAATACTATGTCTGGTTTGGCTTGATCGTGGATGGCATCGAATGTTGTAATCAAATCGTATTGAGCAACTTCGTTTATGGTTGCAGCATCTTTGATTTGAAATTGGATGTTGGTTAAACCAAGTTTTTTAGCTTGATTATTAGCTGTAGTAATAGCCTCTTCGGAAAAATCGTAACCAGTAAACCGACTTTGGGGAAATGCTTGAGCTAAGGAATTTAACGCCCGCCCGCTACCGCAACCTACATCAAGTACATCTATACCGTTTTGCAGTGCTGTTTCTAAACCAGGAATTAGCGGTAAAATAAAATCTTCTAAAGCTGCAACTACAGTTTGTCCGCTATCTTCTGCCATTACTTGATGAAAGCGTTTGTAATCGGAATAGGGAACTCCCCCACCGTTATAAAAGCATTCAATAATCTTATCTTCAACGGTTCCTAAAAGTGAAATATATTGAGCAAAAGCCGCTATATTGTCGGGGCTTGCTGCTCTTGTTAAAAATACTGCATATTCTTGAGGTAGAGAGTAAGTATTACGATTGGGATAATATTCGATAATTCTACCAGTTACCATTGCTCCCAACCATTCTCTTACATAGCGTTCGTTTAAATTAGCTGCATCTGCTATTTGTTGGCTTGTCGATGGTGATAATGTAGCTAAAGTATCGAAAAGTTTAGTCCGATGTCCGATGGAAATCATAATGGAAATTGCACCATCATTTAAAATTCCAAGCATTCTTTTGGCAAAGGCTTCGGCTTTGTTTTCCTCTAACGTTTGTATGTTCATTTTGTTCTCTTAGTTATTGCTAACTTCAAGTTAGAAAGTAATCGGGAAAAACTAGGGAAGAAAATTTTTGTATTGCGTAAGGTAACATAAACGCTGTATTAGAAAGCGATGTTTTGGACGCACGCCGCATTAAATAGAGAATGCAACATAATTTACAATATTTAGTAGAAAGTATAGAAAATACTACTCCAGACTAGTCTTATTCTAATACTTTTAGTGGATTATTTTTATGAAACAAAGAACTATTTTTGGAAGAGTAAGTAACGCAGGAAAATTAATTAAATGGGCTATCAAACAACAATAGGATGGTCGCTGCTAAGTTCTGGGATGACTACACTTTTGCTCAAAGGTCTTCCTGGTGATTCTCTTTGGTGGGGAGTTGCTCTTTTAGTCGGGGGAATTATTACCCTTTTTATACGTAAACGCGTTGTCGAATAAAGAGAAAAATTATTGTTAGAGTAACCACCAGGTTTTGAGGCTCTATTGAGGATAAGCTTTACTAATTTTTCCCCTCAATATATGGAGACGTTGCAGTATATGGAGACGTTGCAGTATATGGAGACGTTGCAGTGCAACGTCTCTACATTATTTTGATAACTACCAACTACGAACCAACCTCTGATAATACTGCTGTATCTTCGGTGCTTTGGTTTGAGGTGATGCGAGTTTTAATACCACCTCTAACAACCACGGTGCGAGTCGCTGACATAAAATCGCTAAATGACTTTGCCAACCAACTAAGATTTCTGATGAGTCTTTTTTCAATCCTTTGACGAATGCTTGCGCTACTTTTTCGGGTGACATCGGGATCACTCCGCGATATAGTTGCAAGTCTCGCACCATCTCGGTGTCTGTCAATGTTGGTAATAGGGAAATTACTTTGATGTGATGTGGCTCTAACTCCCGACGTAAGGCTTCGGTAAATCCCAAGATTGCAAACTTAGTCGCCGAATAAGTCGCCATTGTCGGTGCTGCAACTTTCCCCATTAAACTCGATACGTTAACAATTGTTCCTTGTTTTTGCTTTACCATCCGTCGCGCCATCATGTGAGTCATGGTGTAAGTTCCCAGTAAATTCAAAGATAATTCTTCTTGTATTTGAGGTAACTTAGTTTGTAAAAACGAGTTTTGATGAGCCACACCAGCGCAATTAACCAACATATCGATCGGACCATAACTTTGCCAAAGTTGTGCTACCGCAACGTTTACAAACACTGGTTTTGTCAAATCCAACGGCATGATTACCGCTTCTATTCCCATCGTTTCAACAAGCTTTGCAACTTCGGCTAATTTATCGCGGGAGCGTGCAACCAATATCAACCGTTTTACTTTATGAGTCGCTAATTCTAAGGCGATCGCACGTCCAATACCACGGGAAGCCCCAGTAATTAAGGCAGTTTTACCTTGAATATTCATACTTTTATCCTCCATGCTTTAAGTATTTGTGCAATATTGCTAAGCGCCGATATATTTCCGTCCGGATTTACATAGATATCGACAAAAAGTGAAATGTTTTTACAGCAATAGACATAAGCTGTTTATCGTTAATTTTTCTCGAACTATCAAGATACTTGCATTTGGTTAGATTTCTCTCTCTTTGGGTTCCCTAACCAATGTTTTTTTTCAATACTTAGTTGCAGATATAGCTGGTGTGCATATTCCCCAGACACGAATTTATATCATCGTCGTCATGCATCACACTCTAACAATTAAATCAACCTATTGCAACAATCTTTAATAAGTATTTCTTAATACTCCTTTACACAAAGTATATATGAATAATCTTTTATTAAATAAGTTTTATTTAAGAGTGCTTGTGAAATATCTGCGATCCCCAAAAAATGCAGAGATTTTAGTTACATCAGATACCGTTTCAAATAGTAATAAATCATGGAATATAGCGGGGATCGATAAAAAAAAATATATATAAAAAAGACTTGCTATTGCAAGTCTCTAAATAACTATTCGGATATATTTACTTTTTTTATGCTTTAGAAGTACGATTGAACCATTCTTTATATTTCTGCTGCTTTTCTTCATTTTCTACGAGGATAGAAACTCGCACCTTTTTGCATCCGTGATTCTGCTCTAATTGGATGGCATTAAGAATTAAAGAAGCAATTTTAGGTGAGTCGAATTCACCGCTGACACTTAAACCACCTTCAAAGTCACTACCGACTGCTGCCTTACTTAACTCATCATCTGAAATTTCTTCTTCACCTAAGTCGATTTCTGCAAGCCGCTTGGGTTCAAGTCCGGGTTCTTCAATAATAAGTTTCTCACGTCGGACGGGGATTTGTATCATCCGAGTTTCTATTTCTTTGCGAATAATAACTTCGCCAATTTTACGTTTGCTACGTTCGACAACTAACCTTTCCCCTAACAAACGAATGATATCTTCTTCAATTTCTTCTACTTCTATACCTTCCGATCGCGCTATACGATCGACTTCAGGATTTTCTGTAGTAGCTGAATGTGCTTTATAGTCAATAGGTTGGTCAAAATTTAAATTGTCTGTCATATTACTTACTTTATTTTCCCTTTCTGTATATTTAGGTAACTGGTTTAATTGCGATTCATCAATATGGGTAAAAACACGTTGAATCTTCGGCTCGATCTTATGGACTAATTTGGCATTCAATAGCAATAGAGGATTAGTCTCATTGTTTTGAGATAATTTTTGGATCGCAAAATTAAGTTGACGGTTGCTATTAACCATCAAATCTCGAACTTTGCCGATTAATTTACCTTGTCGATCGACAACATCAAAATTTTTGACTTTACTTTTTAGCTTATCGATTAAACTGATTACTTTTTCAGTTTTTCCGTTAGAGGTATTATTATCAGTTATTTGATTATTCATATTTACATAATTTATTAATAGCTATGCATTTAATGTACCATTTATATATAATAAAATAATTTAAAACAATATAATTAAATATATACATTAGTTAAAGTCACGCAAAATAAAAATTAGCTATCAGTTACTAGCTAAGAACTAATAACTAACAACTAATTAACAGATCGATCATCAGAAATTAGCGCCTGTCGGTAGGTAGATTGCCAGAATCAATATCTAATTCTTCACGGCGAATCGTTTCTTGGGTCTCAACAGTATCGTGTTCTACTTCTTTCTTAACTCTAACTTCTTCACGAACGAATGCTTCTTTTTTAACATTAGCATTCTCTTCGTAAACATCTACGTGAGCGACTTCACCTTCTTTGAAAGCTGCTTCACCGGGAGCAACTGCTCTACCTGCATTATCTGGAGTTACTCGTTCAACAACTACACGCTCTTTGTCAACAGGTACAGAAACTCGCGCAGTTTCGGTTTCAACGTGCTTACCAATTGCTACTTCACCAGCTTTGCGACGCTGTTTGTTAGCAACTAAACGCTCTTCATAGAGTTTAATATTTTGATGGTCTGTATCGTTAACGTTGTACAGATGAGGTTCTTCCTCATACTTATAAGTATCGCGGTTATAAGTCGGGGCAGGATTTACTGGATTGGTGGTCCCAGTTTGGGCACGAGTTGCTCCACTATATGCTGGTGCATCGAGAGGTGCAGAATCTTCCAGAGCTGCGGATCTTTCTACAGGAGTAGTGCGATATACACCACGTACACTTTCTTCGTAATCGTAATCTAAGGTTTGGTTTTCGTTGAATTCAGGCAAGTTTTCAGCTTGCTCTCTAGTCATACCGACAGCATAAATGCGGCTTGCATTGTAATCAATGCGGGTGCGACCAACTGGCATTAATACTTTCTTACCAAAAATCCAGAAACCTAAGTCAACTACCAAATAACGAAAACGACCTTCGTTATCTACTAAAATATCGCTAACGGAACCAACTTTATCGTCACTTCCTTCAGCGTAAACACTCATATCTTTGATGTCTTGCCCCTGGAAAACATCGCGATAGTCAGGATCGTAATCTGCAATTTTGTAAAGAGCCATATAATTCTTATCTCCTAATTTTTTCTTCGTTACTAACAACATTAAAAAAAAATCTTTTGAGATTCATCTTCCCCACGACTGACTTAATTTTTTTACGCATAATCAGAAGTAGTAAATTGTTTTGTATTTTTATGAAAAACGAGTTTTAGCAGTAATTGATATATGGATTATCGCAATTAACGCCTTTAATAAACTTATTATTTGAATAAAATTCTTTATAAAGCTGGACTCGTAATTCTGAATATTCATATCTTGTAATTCGTGCTTATTTTTGCAAATGCAGCGATCGCGCGATCGTCGCACAAGGGCACTACCATAATTAGTTTTTGCACAAAAAAAATACTCCAAAGATAGAAGTTAATATCTACCTTTGGAGTCAAGAATATAAATATCAAGTAACTCGGTAAAAAAAACCGGGTTTGTGAAATTTACAAATGACTTAAAAATGCTGTATTGCAATATTAATCATTATTAATGAATTATTAAATGCGGTCTTTTCTAGCTGTATCTGATTCATTCACTCGTAAATCGCCTTGGGTATCGACATCTAACTCTTCTCTACGAATAGTTTCACTTGCTTCAACAGTGTCGTGTTCGACAACTTTCTTAACTCGTACTTCTTCACGCACGTATGCTTCTTTGTGAATGTCAGGCTGTTCTTCGTAAAGTTCAACTCGTGCAACTTCACCTTCAGCAAAGTTAACTGTATCTGGATCGACTACAGTTGCTTCTCCGGTAGGTGTAACTCGTTCGATTACAACTCGCTCTTTATCAACTGGTACTGAAACCCTAGCAGTTTCGGTTTCAACGTGTTTACCAACACTTACTTCACCAGTTTTAATGCGGGACTTGCTAGCAACTAAACGCTCTTCATAAAGTTTAATATTAGAATGGTCGCGATCGTTTAAATCGTATAAAGAAGAATCTTTCTGGTAGTTATAAGTATCTGGCTGATGAGCTACATTTTTAGCTTCTGGGGCACGATAAGCACCGCGTACTTTCTCTTCATAATGGTAATCAACGGTCATGCTATCGTCGTATTCAGGCAAGTTTTCTACTTGCTCTTTACTTAGTCCATCTACATAAACGCGCTTTTGGCTATAGTCGAGGCGTGAAAGACCGATTGGTAACAAGATTTTCTTACCGAAAAACATTGCTCCAGTACTAATAACCAAATAGCGAAAACGACCGTCTTTATCTACCAAAGCATCATCAACGGAACCAATTTTGTCTCCTCCTTGAGTATAAAGAGACATTTCCTTTATATCTTCACCACCAAAAACTTCTTTATAGTTGGGGTCGAAATCTGCAAGTTTGAATAGTGTCATAGAAGTTATTACTAATTTATTTACATCTGAACATCAGTGTAAAAAAAATGCTTATATCTTTTCTTCCTGCTTCCGACTTAATTTTATTCAACTGTCATCAGTCAATAGTTTTAGATTGAACGACGATGGGGAATAGAGAGAAGATAGGTTATAGGTTAAAGGTCAAAGGTTAAAGGTTATAGGTTAGGAGTAGGCACTGGGTATTGGGCATTGGGAAATGGGAATTAGGAATGGGGCATGGGGCATTGGGCATTGGGCATTGGGAATAGTTAGGAGTTAGGAGTTAGGAGTTAGAAGTTGCAAATTAACATTTCTCTGCATCTTTGTAGTGCGAGCGTCTCGCTCGCTATCTACCCCACTCTTCCCCATCTCCCCCTCTTTCCCCTCTACCCACTCTTCCCCATCTCCCCATCTCCCCATCTCCCCATCTCCCCATCCCCCTATCTCCCCATCCCCCTATCTCCCCATCTCCCCAACCCCATCCCCCTCTACCTTTAACCTTTCCTTATCGCTTATGATGCTGGGTCATTTCCAACAACCGCTGACTCAATTCGGGGGTGAGTTGGTCGGAACTTTCGTAGCGCCAGCGCCAGTTTCCAGCGTTAACACTGGGATCGTTCATTCTACCGCTGCTGTCTAAGTCTAGTAAATCTTGCACTGAAAGAATGGCTAAGTCTCCCATTGAAGATAGCGCCATGCGAATAAATTCCCAGTTGATTTCTTTGATTTCTTCGGGTGAGGAATATTCCAAGTATCTAGCTACGTGCTGCTTTTCTTGTTCTCCCGTACTGTTCCACCATCCAATGGTTGTGTCGTTATCGTGAGTACCGGGATATACGACGCAGTTTTGAATGTAGTTATGGGGTAAGTAAGCGTTATCGTCATCGCCACCGAAAGCAAATTGCAAAATACGCATTCCGGGGAAATCAAACCTGTCTCGTAATTCTTCTACTTCGGGGGTAATAATTCCTAAGTCTTCCGCCATGACGGGTAAACTACCTAAAGTGGAAGCCAGAGTTTCAAAGAATTTGGCATCAGGTCCTTTTACCCATTCGCCGTTGATGGCGGTTTCTTCTCCTGCGGGTACTCGCCAATACGCTTCAAATCCCCGGAAGTGGTCGATACGAACGATGTCTACATATTGTAATGTTGCCCGAAAACGTTCTATCCACCAAGCAAAGTTGGTTTCTTCTAATTTGTCCCAGTCGTAGACGGGATTGCCCCAAAGTTGTCCGGTGGCACTAAAGTAATCTGGTGGTACTCCAGCAATGTAGGCGGATTCAAGGGTTTCGGAGTTTAGCTGAAATATTTCTGGGTTTGCCCAGACATCGGCACTATTATGACAAACATAAATTGAAATATCACCAACTATTTTAATATTCTTATTGTTGGCGTAGTCGCGGATTTTTTTCCACTGCTGGAAGAATTTAAATTGTAAGAATTTGTGGTATGATACCGCATCAATTAATTTTTCTGCTTCAGCTTTGAGCGCATCTTTTTCGCGACGAGCTACAGCATTATCCCAAAAGTTCCAAGCCTTATAATCGTTAGCTTCTAGTAGTGCCATGAATAGCACGTAATCATCCAACCAAGTTGCTTGTTCTTTACAAAACTGTTCAAATTCAGGATTGGCTTTTTTTGATAAAGATTCTTGGAAACGTTGATAAGCTTGTCGAAGGATTTTTGTTTTACGAGAAGTTACCGCATCAAAATCAACTCTTTGCGGATTATCTGCGACCTTTTCAGTTGGATTTAATTCTTCTGAAGTTAGCAAACCCTCGGACTGCAACTGCTCTAAAGAAATCATTAAAGGATTTCCTGCGAAGGCGCTAAAATTCATTGTATAAGGAGAATGTTCGTAACCCGTGGGTCCTAAAGGTAGAATTTGCCACAACTTTTGACCGCTAGCAGCGAGAAAATCAACGAACTTATAAGCCGATTCTCCTAAATCCCCAATGCCAAACTTACTTGGCAAACTGGTAGGATGCAGTAGAACTCCACTTGCTCTTTCAAAACTCATAATTTGACCCCGATAATTTGAAACAATCAAAAACTATTTAAGAATTAACTCAAAGTTAGCTTCTTATATTAGTAAGATATCTTATGGGAAATAAGCCAGTAAAAAATATGCAAAATCCATTATTGAAAGATGACCCGCTTTGGTTTAAAGATGCAGTCATTTATGAAGTGCCAGTACGTGCTTTTGCTGATAGCGATGGCGATGGGATCGGCGATTTTCGGGGGTTGACTGAAAAGTTAGATTATCTCCAAGACTTGGGAGTAACGGCAATTTGGGTCTTGCCTTTTTTCCCTTCTCCCTTGCGAGACGATGGCTACGATATCGCGGATTATACTACCGTTAATCCAATTTACGGAAATCTGGACGATTTCAAGGCTTGCTTGAGTGCTGCCCATCAAAGAGGCATCCGGGTAATCATTGAGTTAATTGTTAACCATACTTCCGACCAGCATCCGTGGTTCCAACGGGCGCGTAAGGCACCCGTAGGTAGTCCGGAACGAGATTTTTATGTTTGGAGCGATACTCTAGAAAAGTATGAAGAAGCACGAATCATCTTTAAGGATTTTGAAACTTCTAACTGGACTTGGGACCCCGTTGCAAAATCTTACTATTGGCACCGTTTTTATTCTCACCAGCCGGACTTGAATTTTGAAAGTCCTCAAATGCAGCAAGCGCTGTTTGATGTGGTGGATTTTTGGTTGGATTTGGGTGTAGATGCGATGCGATTGGATGCCGTACCGTATCTATACGAGCGTGAAGGCAGCAGTTGCGAAAACCTACCGGAAACTCACGCCTTTTTGAAGAAATTACGCCAACACATGGACGAGAAGTATCCCAATCGGATGTTGCTGGCTGAAGCAAACCAGTGGCCCGAAGATGCTGTAGAGTATTACGGCGATGGGGATGAATGTCACATGAATTTCCATTTCCCCTTGATGCCGCGTTTATTCATGGGGCTGCAAATGGAAGATAGTTTCCCGATTATCGATATTTTGCAGCAAACACCGCCGATTCCCGATAACTGTCAATGGGCATTATTTTTGCGGAATCACGATGAGTTGACTTTGGAAATGGTTAGCGATGAAGACCGCGATTATATGTATCGCGTCTACGCACAAGACCAGCAAGCAAGGTTGAATTTGGGTATTCGTCGCCGTTTAGCACCGTTGATGGGGAATAATCGACGGCGCACGGAAGTAATGAATGCTTTATTAATGTCGCTGCCTGGAACCCCAGTACTGTATTACGGCGATGAAATCGGCATGGGGGACAATATTTATTTAGGCGATCGCAACGGGGTGCGGACTCCGATGCAGTGGAGCGCCGATCGCAATGGTGGTTTTAGTCGTTGCAATCCCCACAAGCTTTACGCTCCGGTAATTATTGACCCAGAATATCATTTTGAGGCGGTTAACGTTGAAGCCCAACGAGAAAACCGCAACTCCCTATGGTGGTGGACGAAACGCTTGATTGCAACTCGCGGACGCTTCCAAGCTTTTGGTAGGGGTACTTTTGAATTACTTTATCCAGAAAATCGCAAGGTTTTGGCGTTTACTCGTACCTACAACGGCGAACATATTCTGGTTGTAACTAATTTGTCCCGTTTCGTGCAGACAGTAGAGTTAGACTTGTCAGCATTTAACGCCATGATTCCGGTGGAAATCTTCGGACGCACCACATTTCCAGCAATTGACGATACGCCTTATTTCATGAGTTTAGCGCCCCATGCGTTTTACTGGTTTACCCTGCAAGTACAAACAAATATTACCTGTCCGGTAAGACCTCAAAATCAAATACCAACTTTAGTCGTTAGCGACAATTGGCAGAATATTTTTACCAAAACTGAAACAAAGGCAGCATTGGAAGGAATTTTGCCAGATTATATGTGTGCCTGTAATTGGTTTGACGGTAAAAGCCGGGTAATCCAGTCCGGTCATATTATCGAGGCAATACCCGTTTCCTTCCGTTCCTTAGAAGCGGCAGTTGTTTTAGTACAGTTAGACTACACTGAAGGCAATCCCGAAATCTACGTATTACACTTAGCTTACGAAGTCGAGGGTATCAACAACGAACGCTTTGGTTCCTACCGCGAGGAAGTTGTAGCTAATATCGAAATACGCAGCAAGAAAGAAGTTGGGCTATTGTTTGATGCCCTCGCAGACAAAGAATTTCTCAACTTCCCTCTCGAAGCCATTGCCAACAAAAAGACTTACAAAGGCATGGCAGGCGAACTAATTGCAGAAGCCAGCAAAGATTTTACCGAGCTAGCAGGTGCTGCTTCCAGCCACGCACTCAAAGTACATTTAGAAGCGCATATGTTACGTGGAGAACATAAGAATACCTGCGTAGTGTATGGCGATCGCCTGATGTGCAAACTATTTCGTAAGGTAGTAGGAGAAGGCATCAACCCCGATTTAGAAGTAGGTCAGTTTCTCACTCACGCTTCGGCAACAAAAGGACTACCCGGTGTAGAAAACTTTGCTCCCGTTGCTGGTAGCTTAAACTACAGCCGTAAAGGCTTTGAGACAATGACGTTGGGAATTTTGCAAAAATTTATTCCCGATATCAGAGATGGTTGGGAATATAGTCTTGATAGCCTGCGAGACTTTTTTGAACAAGTGCAGGTAACGCAAATAGACGCTGTTGCCGATATCGATTTACCATCTTCGTTGTTGTCAGCAGCATTAGAAACCGAAATTCCGGACTTAGCGCAGGAAATGATTGGCACCTATTTGCGGAATGCTCAACTATTAGGCGAGCGTACAGCCGAAATGCACTTAGCATTAGCATCCGACGCAGATGACCCCAATTTTGCCCCAGAGCAATTTACTTCCTTTTACCAGCGCTCGATTTACCAATATATGCGGAATCAAGCAGGACAAGTATTGCTGCTGTTGAAAAAGCACTTGATACAGTTACCGAGCGAACTTCAACCCGTAGCACAAGTGGTATTGAACAATCGAGAAATGATATTAGCTCGACTCAAATCAATACTCAACCAAAAAATCACCGCCATGCGAACTCGCACCCACGGTAATTTATGTCTCAACGAAGTGCTGTATACGGGTAAAGACTTTATCATCATTGACTTTGAAGGCGATCAAACCCGTCCGTTAAGCGAACGACGCATGAAGCGATCGCCCCTGCGCGATGTCGCCGGAATGATAGAATCCTTCTACTATTCAAGCCGTATAGCTTTACGGAATGAAAAAGAAAGTGGAATTATTGTTCCAGATGACTTGCCATTGATGGAGCAATGGACGCAATTTTTCTACACTTGGTCGAGTGTCGCCTTTTTGAAATCCTACTTAAGTACAGCTAAAGGCGCACCCTTCCTACCTTCGGAACCATCAGAACTAGAACTACTTTTAGATGGATTCATACTAGAAAAAGCGATCGTCGAACTAGAACACGAACTCAAAAACCGTCCTAACTGGGTGGAAGTACCGATGCATCGTATTTTAGAACTTTTGGAAACGGCATAGGGCAAGGGGAGTAGGTCTGCATATTAAAGGTTAAAGGTGAGGAGTTGGGAATAGGGAGTAGGGAGTAGGGACCACCGGAGTTGGGACCACCGGAATTGAGAGTTGGGAATAGGGCATTGGGCATTGGGCATTGGGCATTAAAAGTTAGGAGTTAGGATTTCCCCTTGTCCCCTTGTCTCCCCCATCTACCCCCTCTCCCCGCTCGCCGCACGCTCCGCGTGTATCGCCTTTCAGGCGACGCAAGCCTTACTCGCGGCACGACTCGTTAGAGTAACGGGTTGCGCCACTTCTCTCAACGGTCGTGTTCCTCCGCACGTTTTGGGCTTACCATCTCCCCATCCCCCCATCTCTCTCTTCCCCCCATAGAGGTATATTTGTTCTATTTCTATGGGGGTAAAACCTAATCAGTTATTCAATCAAGCTTTAAAATGATTGGAGAAGATTTAGTATCTTATTAATACTTGAGTGCATTGCAGAATTATTCGTTTTTATTAGGAGTTCGATGGTATGTACCTCTCACTATGGCCCGGTAAACCTTATCCTTTAGGCGCGAACTGGGATGGCAAGGGTACTAATTTTGCTTTATTCTCAGAAAACGCGACGGCGGTAGAGTTGTGTTTATTTGATAAGGAAGGACGAGAAACTCGATTAAGTTTACGAGAAGTTAGTAACTTTACTTGGCACGGTTACGTTCCTTCTATTGGTCCCGGTCAGCGCTATGGGTTTAGAGTTCACGGTCCGTTTGCTCCTCATGAAGGACATCGGTTCAACCCAAATAAATTATTAATCGATCCCTATGCTTGTGCGGTCGATGGAGATATCGGTTTTGGTGAGGAAATTTTTGGATATCGTTGGGACGATCCCAAAGATGATTTGGGATTTTCAGAATTGAATGATGCACATTTAATTCCCAAATCGGTGGTTGTAGATAAAAGCTTTGACTGGGAAGGAGATCAACTTCTACAAACGCCTTGGCACGAAACGATAATTTACGAAACCCATGTTAAAGGGTTAACTAAGCTACATGAAGAAATCCCCGCAAAACTACGGGGAACTTATGCCGGACTCGCCCACCCTGCGGCTATTTCTCATCTCCAATCTCTGGGTATTACGGCAGTGGAATTGATGCCCATTCATCATTTTTTATCGCAGCCCGGACATTTAGTTAGTAAGAAGATGAAAAACTATTGGGGCTACGATTCAATCTGTTATCTAGCTCCTTATTCTGGTTATAGCGCTAGCGGTAGTTTGGGACAGCAGCTTAAAGAGTTTAAGCACATGGTCAAGCGGCTGCATCAAGCTGGGATAGAAGTCATCCTTGACGTGGTTTACAACCATACGGGTGAAGGAAACCACATGGGTCCGACTATATCTTTGCGCGGTATTGATAATGCTTGTTACTACCGTTTGGTAGACGGCGATTTACGCTACTACATGGACTTTACTGGTTGCGGTAATTCCCTCAACGTGCGCCATCCCCAAATACTCAAGCTAATTATGGATAGTTTGCGGTACTGGGTGTTGGAATGTCACATAGATGGTTTCCGTTTTGACTTAGCATCAGCTTTAGCTAGAGAATTATACGCAGTCGATAAATTAGCAGCATTCTTCGATATTATCCACCAAGACCCGGTTTTAGCAGACGTGAAATTGATCGCCGAACCTTGGGATGTTGGTGAAGGAGGCTACCAGGTAGGTGAATTTCCCTTATTATGGTCGGAATGGAATGGAAAATATCGGGATACAGTACGAGACTTCTGGCGAGGAGAAGACAGTAGCCTAGCAGAATTTGCCTATCGTTTTACGGGTAGTTCCGATCTTTACGAGCTGAACGGACGCAGCCCCAGCGCAAGTGTTAACTTTATTACCGCTCATGATGGTTTTACGTTAAATGACTTAGTAAGTTACAACGAGAAACACAACGAAGCCAACGGTGAAGAGAGCCGCGATGGAGAAAGTCACAATCGTTCCTGGAATTGCGGTGCAGAAGGAGAAACTGAAGATTTAGCCATTGAGAGAGTGCGGAAAAAACAGCGACGCAACTTTCTAGTTACCTTATTCCTTTCCCAAGGCGTACCCATGTTAGTCATGGGTGACGAAATGGGAAGAAGCCAAGGAGGAAACAACAATCCTTACTGTCAAGATAACGAGCTTTCCTGGTTAGATTGGGATTTACAAGAAGAAAACGAGAATTTACTCGACTTTACCCGTCAATTAATCGACTTTCGTCGCCGACACCCAGTATTTAGAAGGCGTAAGTGGTTCCAAGGTAGAGCAATTCGCGGTACGGGTGTTACCGATATTTCTTGGTTTAACCCCGATGGCGGTAAAATGACGGAAGAACAATGGAATAGCGGTTATGCCAAAGCGATTGGAATCTTCCTCAACGGCGAAGGAATAGGTTCACCAGGACCTAGAGGCGAACGCATCATTGATGAAAGTTTCTTAATCTCATTCAACGCTCATTACGAAATGTTGGAATTTACCATTCCTCCAGAATTGCAAGAATGGGAGTGGGTAACTATTCTCGACACCACCAAACCTAGATTTGTACAGCGCGGTAAACGCTACATCGAAGATAAGCCAATCAACGTAGAAGCGCGTTCTATAATCATCCTTCAGAGGCTTGGTAGAGTTAACCAAGAATATGATGATGAATAAAAAGGGCATGGGGGATTGAGGATAGTTAAAACCACCGGAGTTAGGAGTTAGGACCACCGGAATGAGGAGTTATGACCACCGGAATGAGGAGTTAGGAATTTGAAGTTGATAATTAATAATTTTCTCCCCATCCCCCCATCTCCCCATCCCCTTGTCCCCTTTTCCCCCCATCTCCCCATCCCCCCATCTCCCCATCCCCTTGTCCCCTTTTCCCCCCATCTCCCCATCCCCCATCCCCCATTACCAATTACCAATTACCCATCTACCAATCAGCCATGCATATCGGTTCTGAATATTCAAACAATACTTGCACCTTTACTCTCTGGGCACCTTTATTCGGAGAGGTTGCGGTTCATTTAGTCGATCCCGAAGATAAAGTAGTCCCTCTGGAAAAAGATGAACGGGGTTATTGGCAGGGTTCGATCGCAGATATAAAACCCGGTACTCTGTATTATTATCAGCTTGATGGTGAAACGGATAGACCCGATCCTGCTGCAAATTCTTTACCGCAAGGGGTTCACGGTGCTTCGGAAATAGTTGACCACGCCAGCTTTAAGTGGAATGATGACGGCTGGGGGGGTGTTCCTTTAGAAGAAATGGTTATCTACGAGTTGCACGTAGGAACTTTTACCGAAGAAGGGACTTTTGAATCGATAATTCCTCGGTTATCGGAGTTGCGAGAATTAGGCGTAAATACCATTGAAATCATGCCCGTGGCTCAGTTTCCCGGCAGTCGCAACTGGGGTTACGATGGTGTTTTCCCATACGCGGTACAAAATACCTATGGTGGTGTTGATGGTTTGAAAAAACTGGTTGATGCCTGCCACAAAATCGGTATTGCGGTAGTTTTAGATGTAGTTTACAACCACCTCGGACCCGAAGGAAATTATTTGTGGGGTTTCGGAACATACTTTACCGAGAAATATAAAACTCCTTGGGGTAGCGCTATTAATTTTGATGATGCTTATAGCGATGGGGTGCGGAATTACTTTGTCCAAAACGTTTTGTATTGGTTGGAAAATTACCATTTAGATGGATTGCGCTTGGATGCGGTTCATGCTATTTACGACTTTGGTGCAAAGCATATTTTGGCAGAAATGGCTGAAGCTGTAACTCAGTTAGAGCAGAAAAAGGGTCGTCAATATTATTTAATTGCCGAAAGCGACCTCAACGATCCGCGTATTATTCGCTCAAAAGAAGTGGGTGGATACGGTATTGATGCCCAGTGGAGTGACGATTTTCACCATATTTTACATACGGTAGTAACGGGTGAAAACAACGGGTATTACGAGGATTTTGGTGATTTAGAGCAGTTAGCGAAAATTTATCGTAAAGGATTTGTTTATACTTGGGATTACTCTAATTTCCGCCATAGATATCATGGTGAAGATCCCAGCGATTGTGCTTCGAGTCAGTTTGTGGTATGTGCCCAAAACCACGACCAGGTAGGGAATCGAATGTTGGGGGATAGACTTTCGACATTGATATCCTTTGAAGCTTTGAAACTGACAGCAGCAGCGCTATTACTTGCACCATATATTCCCATGCTATTTATGGGAGAAGAATACGGGGAAACAGCACCATTTTTGTACTTTGTCAATCATGGCGATCGCGATTTAATCGAAGCAGTCAGAAAAGGTAGAAAAGAAGAATTTGCGGCATTCCACGAAATTGGTGGAGAAGAAGCACCAGATCCGCAAGCAGAAGAAACCCTTGAAAAATCGCGATTAGATTGGGACAAGCATAAAACCGGAGAGCATCAAAAGCTGTGGTTGTTCCACCAAAAATTACTGCAAATGCGAAGAGACATTCCCGCATTGAGGAACTTAGATAGGAATAAATTAGAAGCGACGGTACTCGAACCAGAAAAAGTTTTATACATCAAAAGACAGCATGAAGACAGTGAAATTCTTTGCTGGCTTAACTTTGGCTCGGAAACTGTTAAAATTGCAGAAAATATACCTAGTGGCGCTTGGAAAAAAATACTTGATTCGAGCGAAGAAACTTGGGGAGGAACGGGTTCCCAGTTACCAGAGAAACTGGACGGAGAAAGTGACCCAACGATGAATATTAATCCCTACAGCGTTGTGGTTTACGGTAATCAGTGACCAATTACCAGTTACCAGTGACCAGTGTGACCAAGTGACCAGTGAGCGCTGGACAAGGAGATGGGGAGATGGGGTTCGGGGGAGATGGGGAGATGGTAAGCCCAAAACGTGCGGAGGAACACGACCGTTGAGAGAAGTGGCGCAACCCGTTCACGCGGAGCGTGCGGCGAGCGGGGGAGATGGGGAGATGGGGTGCGGGGGAGATGGGGAGATGGGGAGAAAGCATAGAAAAACTCCTAACTCCTAACTCCTAACTCCTAACAACTAACAACTAACAACTAACATTTCAAATCGTCATGATGCAAATACCTTTAGCAACATATCGGATTCAGTTTACTCCTAACTTTGGTTTTACAGCAGCACAAAAAATTGCTTCTTATTTAGAACAGCTAGGTGTTTCTCATTTATATGCTTCTCCAATTCTGACTTCTAGGAAAGGTAGTACTCACGGTTATGATGCGGTTAATCCTCGTGAAATTGACCCAGAATTGGGAGGTGCAGAACAATTCCATAAATTAGTAGAACAGCTTCAAGAATTAAACATCAACTGGGTTCAAGATATTGTACCCAATCATATGGCTTTTGATAGCCAAAATGAGATGTTGATTGATGTTTTGGAAAATGGTCCAGATTCTAAGTATAGAGACTTTTTTGATATTGACTGGAACCACCATTACCCGAAAAATAATGGTAAAGTGTTAGCGCCATTTTTGGGGAAATTTTGCGGTGATTGTCTCGAAAGTGGTGAATTACAAATTCAGTACGAAAAAAATGGTTTAACTATTAACTATTATTCTCTGAAATTTCCTATCCGTATTGAATCTTACAGTCAAGTTTTGACATACAATTTGGGACGGTTGCAGGAAAAACTTGGTAGAGATAATGCTGCTTTCGTTAAACTTTTGGGTGTTCTTTATACATTGAAGTATACCCCATCTGGTGAAGAGGGAAGAGAAAGACAAGACCAAATCAGTTTTGTTAAAAGAATGTTATGGGAACTGTGGAATGATTCTCCGGAGGTAAAAGAATATATTGAAGAAAATGTTGCTACTTTTAATGGAGAAACAGGGGAACCGGAAAGCTTTGATTTATTAGAAAACTTATTAGCAGAGCAATTTTATCGTCTTGCTTATTGGAAAGTTGGGAATGAAGAACTCAATTACAGACGTTTTTTTACAGTTAACGATCTAATATCGCTTCGTGTTGAAGATGAAAATGTCTTTGAAACTATTCATTCACTGATTTTAGAATTAGTTGAAGAAGGTAAATTTGATGGATTGAGAATCGATCATATAGATGGTTTATACGATCCGGCGCAATATCTAAATAGACTCCGAGAAAAAGCACCGGAAGTTTACCTAATTGTCGAAAAAATCCTCGAACCAGAAGAAGAATTACCGATAACTTGGCCCATTCAAGGAACTACAGGATACGATTTTCTCAACCAGCTCAATGGTATTTTCTGCGAGCAATCAAACGAAGAGCAATTTGATAATATCTACTATAGTTTTATCGGTAAAGCTGCTTCTTGCGAAGAGTTGATAGACAAGAATAAAAGATTAATTATCGAGAAACATTTAGCCGGAGATATTGAGAATTTAGCTCATCTTTTCAAAAAAATATCTGGTGGCAACCGTCATGCTAGCGATTTTACAATGTACGGCTTAAAAGCGGCTTTGGTTGAAATTTTGGCAGTATTTCCGGTTTATCGCACATACATTAATAATGGGGGAGCAAGTTCCGCCGACAGGGAATATATTGAGCGGGTAATGACTCAAGCTAAAAAGAATATTCCCAACTTTCTCAACGAACTCAACTTTATTGAAAAATTTCTACTCTTAGAGTACGACGGTCATCTTACAGAGGAAGATAGAGAAGAATGGTTGCGTTTCTTAATGAGATTGCAGCAGTTTACCGGACCTTTAATGGCGAAAGGTGTGGAAGATACCGTACTGTATGTGTACAACAGATTGGTTTCCCTCAATGAAGTTGGCTCGCATCCCGGTGCTTTTGGCGTATCTTTAGAAGACTTTCACGCTTACAATTCCAAGCAGATTGCGAATTGGCCGCATACAATGAATACCACATCTACCCACGATACCAAACGCGGGGAAGATGTCAGAACTAGAATTAACGTTTTATCGGAGATTCCCGAAGAATGGGAACAAAATTTGAAACAATGGCGCGAAATTAACGCATCTCATAAAGATAGCGTCGGCGGACGAGATATACCAACTTCTAACGATGAATATTTGTTCTATCAAACCCTGATCGGTGCTTTTCCCTTTAGTAAAGAAGAGTATCCCGCTTTTGTAGAACGAATCAAAGAGTATATTATTAAAGCAATTCGAGAAGCAAAAGTTCATACCGCATGGTTGAAAAATGATAGCGATTACGAAGACGGCTTTACTAACTTTGCCGAAAGAGTTTTAAAGGATAGTGAAGACAATCAATTTTTAAAAGCTTTCCGTCCTTTTGAAGAAAAAATTCAGCATTACGGGATCTTAAGTTCTCTTTCTCAAGCATTAATAAAACTTACCTCACCGGGGCTTCCCGATATTTATCAAGGAACCGAACTTTGGGATTTTAGTTTAGTAGATCCAGACAACCGCCGTCCGGTAGACTTCTCGATGCGAGAAAAGTATCTTGAAGAAATAAAATCTCAAAGCGAAGCGGATTTAGTTGATTATATTGCCCAGTTGCTTGAAAATCCCGAAGACGGAAAAATCAAACTTTTCTTGATTTACAAAACCTTGCAAGCACGTCGAGAATACTTAGACTTATTTCAACGCGGTACCTACGAAAAACTAACAATAGTCGGAAGCTTAAAAACTCATATAGTCGGATTCAGTAGAGAATTAGGAGATCAAAAAGTAATCGTAATTGCACCCCGCTTCTTTACTTCTTTAGTAGAGATGGGTGAATATCCTTTCGGCGAACAAGTTTGGCAGGAAACTCGCATTGTTCCCCCTACTGATTCAACTTCTGTGTGGCAAGATGTCTTTACCGGAAAGCAAGTAGAAGGGGAAGATGCACTTTGGGTACGCGATATTCTCCAAGATTTCCCCTTTGCTTTGTTGGTGAATAAGTAGGGAATAGTTAGGAGTTAGCACCACCGGAGTTAGGAGTTAGCACCACCGGAGTTAGCTTCTTAAGTTACAAAAATGCTGGTGGTGAAGAAGAGATTTTATTCTCAAATATTTTATTTGATTTCGTCTAATCGATACAACTTAAAATAATGTAGAGACGTTGCAGTGCAACGTCTCTACATTATTTAGGTTATTAGACGCAAATCTAAAAAGACGATATAAGTTATCAAACTATTTCTGGAGACAGTATAAAAATCATCCTACAGGTATTAACCTTTATTGGCTTATCGGCTTTAGAATTATCTTAGAAATAAAATCAATTTTTAAGCACTGCTAATGTGTAGTTGGTAGATATAAATTAAAAGAGTTATTTTTACTTAATTTTTGTGACTTTCCCCTTTAGAATTAATTGTAAAAGGAATAAAATAAAAGTTCGGTGAAAACTTATTAATATATTTAAACCTGTAAGATAAATATCTCAATTTATTAAAATTGAACTTGATTGCTCGCGTTTGTTTGTGAAAAAATTTTTGTATTACAGCTATAAGGCTATTTGCTAGCAGCTAAAACACCATGCATACTAAGATACAAGTATCGGATGACTTACCACAAGTCCCATTACGCAAAAAAATAGAAGAACAAAGAATGCATGACGTTCTTCTTTTGCTGGAAAATTTAACGGAGAGAGAAGAAGCTTCGATTAAACTGATTGTAGATAATCTGTATGATGTTGGTGCAGCAAATCTGATCGACCAAAGATTTCGTTCTCGTACCCTTAACGGCAGCTTAAAATTAATTTCTAGGGTATCCAAACCAGCATTCAAAGTTATTGCATGGAAATGGTATAAAAGCAATTGTCCTAAATTAATTGTTGATTGGCTTCGCACCCAGGTAGCTTTTGAACCTGCAACTACAGTTAAACAAGCAGCAGAAATAGAAGTAGGATTAGAACCCGAATCTAAACATCTATACCAAACTTCATATGTTGAACCAAATTCTTTCGTACAATTGGAAAGCCAGAATCGTGAAGTAAAATCTTTGCGATCGCAAGTAAATATGCTGGCAAGTATTTTAGTTAGTTTAATCGTCGTCTTTGGTGGTACTGTAGTTTGGCTTGGTTATTCTTTAGAGCGTTCTAACTTGCAAACTGTAGAACAATTGAACAATCGCATCAGAGTTTTGGAAGCTAGTACCGATCCATTAGTGACGGGGAAAGGGAATTAAGTCAATTATCAATTATCAATTATCAATTTGTAGGGTGCTTTATTTATTAGCTTTAGTCACAAAACACGATTAATGTGTGGCAAATTCAGTAAATTCCCGCATATAAGGAGAATGAAATGCTAAGACAATATTCTCTTTGGGTACGCCTAATTCTAATAGTTGAGTAGCAATTCCGGCTTCGCTTCCATCATGCTGAATCCAAATTTTACCGTCTTTTATATCAATGTGAAGACTACATCCGTGAGTCCGACGATTATCGCGCCAGCCCGTATGTAGTAAAAGGTAACGATCGCGTTCGGTATCTAAAACAGCTTGCTTCTCGATTTCTTCTGGGTATGATTTACGCTGCGCTTTTTCTAATATTAATTGTTGGACAATTTGACGATAATTCTCTACAGACATTGAACAATTACCTCCTGTTTTTTATTGTAAACTACTAAGTTTATTTGAGTTTGTAGGTTGGGTTAGGCACACAAAAAAGTATATTTTTATGAATAATTTATATTTGTGCCGTAACCCAACATTGTCTTATTAATATTTTACTATTCATCCACAATTATGATGTTGGGTTACGACACTTGGGAAATAGATTTTTGTTACAAGCTTAATTTGGTAAACGTGTCTAACCCAACCTACTAGCTACTAATTTGGGGGATTTAAACCCCCCGCTGACTTGGGGGGAAGGGGGGATCAAAGCAGTAATGAGGTTACAACAGATACTTGGAAAACATCCTCTTAGGAATAAATATGACTTTATAACTGCTCCGGATCGATACCTTTTTCCTGTAACTTTTTCAATAAATCCTGATAGCGTTGTTTTTCTACTTCTAATTGCGAAAGTGCAGTATCCGCACGCTGACGCTCTTGTTCTCGTTGTTGTGCAAGTTCAACGGAAGTCATAAATTTTTCTCCATCAGGACGATAAATTTCTAAGGTTTGAGGTGTTAATTGAAACTTTATACCTAAAAGAGGACTCACCCAACCGTCCATCTCTTCAATCACTTCTAACCTATTTTCCTTTGCTTCTTTAATTTTTAACCAGCCATTCAAATCGATTTTGTCCGGATCGTAAATGTAATATTCCTCAACTCCATAGCGTTCGTAAAATTTTAATTTTTTTGCCATTTCTTTGAGAGTATTAGCAGGAGAAAGGATTTCAAAAACTACTTGTACGGGGATATTTTCCTCTTCCCATTGTTTGTAGGAACCTCTATCTCCTTTAGGTCTACCAAAAACAACCAAAATATCTGGAGCTTGACGGGTTAATTCCCCCGATACAGGATACCACAGCAAATCACCAGCTACGAAAAGATCGGGTTGCGACGCAAACAATATTTCCAGATTTTCCTTAATAGTGACTATCCATTGGAATTGCTTGGTGTTATCAGCCATTGGTTGTCCGTCACTATCCGGGTAGATGATATTGGTTGGGGTTTCTGGTGTGAGTACCATAGGTATTAACCCTGCGCGAATATTTCAAGTTAGATACTTTATTTTAATTTATTATGTAGGTTGGGTTAGGCACATGAAAAGGTATGTTTTTAATAATAATTTATATTTGTGCCGTAACCGAACATTGTCTTATTAGTATTTTATTATTCATCCATAATTCTGATGTTGCGGTTATGACACGAGAATAAAAATTATCGTTACAAATTCAATTGATTTATGTCCTCCGGACACGCGCTCGCCGCACGCTCCGCGTGTTCAGCTTGCTGACTCGTTAGAGTAACGCTAACGTGTCTAACCCAACCTACGAAAAGAGACGTAGCACTGCTACGTCTCTACATTATTTTTGAAAAAAAGCCGCTTTGATTTTCCATCATCTGTAAATTCTTGTTCACCTTTACCTATCACTTCAACAATGATTTTACGCTCAATAGGAGTCCATTTTCCTTTTCTTTCTCCAACTTCAACTTCTACCTTATCTCCTTCTAAATCCACTTTATATTGTGTAGTAGAATTCATCCCATCTTGATATCCAAATGTATTGCCGTCGTCTTCATATAGCGTAAATTCTCCTTTACCTGGTGCAACTAATAACCGCATTTCATTTACTGGTAATTCTTCTGCATATTGCATTACTGAAACCAAAGGAATAATTGCACCAGCACGAATAAATAAAGGCATTTTTTCTAAAGGTGCATCAACGAGGATGTGTTGCGAACCTTGTAATAATTTTCTACTCCACCAGTCATACCAGGTACCTTCGGGTAAATATACCAGGCGATTTTCTACCCCCGGACGATAGATTGGTGCTGCCATTATTGAATCACCTATTAATACTTGATCGTATAATTCGTAGGTTTTAACATCGTTAGGATAATGATAAAGTAAAGGACGTAAAATTGGTTCGCCTTTTGTTGCTGCTTGCCAAAATAAAGTATAGAAGTAAGGTAATAATTGGTAGCGTAACTCAATATATTTGCGACAAATATCTTCTACTTCTTGACCAAATTCCCAAGGTTCGTGACGCTTGGTATAAATCATCGAATGGGCACGCATTAAGGGATACAACATTCCTACCTGCATCCAGCGAGCGAATAATTCTGGCGATGCATCTCCCGCAAATCCACCGATATCTGCACCCACAAAAGCGACACCGGATAATCCCAAATTACACAGCATCGGTAAGGACATTTCCAGGTATTCCCACTTTGAATGATTGTCACCAGTCCAAACCGCAGAATAACGCTGCACTCCCGCAAAACCGGAACGAGTTAATACAAAAGAACGTTTATCGGAGCGCAATTTCTGCAACCCTTCATAGGAAGCACGCGCCATATTCATCCCGTATAAATTATGGGTTTCCTTCCAAGTAGTTTTATCTTCCCCATCACCGGAAGGTGCATCCATCGGAAAGGTAATTTTAACACCTTCCAAATCTCCGAAAGGGCGATCGTTCAAGGCTGGCTCGTTCATATCATTCCAAATACCAGCCACACCCACATCCGTAAGATTGTGCTGTAAATTACCCCACCATTCACGTACATCCGCACGCATAAAATCCGGAAAAACCGCTCTGTCGGGCCATACATAACCGTGGAATACCTTGCCATCTGCCCTACGGATGAAATAATCTTTCTCTAAACCTCGATCGCAGACTTGGTAATCTGCCTCTGGGTCGAATTTTACTCCAGGATCGATAATATTAACAACTTTGATTCCTTGTTGCGATAACTCTTCTATTAACTTTTTGGGATTGGGAAACCGCTGTTTGTTCCAAGTAAATACCCGAAAACCCTGCATATAATCGATATCTAAGTGAATCACATCGCAGGGAATACGGCGATCGCGCAACTGTTTGACTAATTCCCTAACTTCGGTTTCCGAGTCGTAACTCCAACGGCATTGATGATAACCCAAAGCCCAACGCGGTGGTAACGGCATTCTTCCGGTAAGCTGGGTATAGGTTTCGAGAATTGTTGCAGGTTCGGGACCGTAAATAATATAGTAATCGAGTTCGCTGTCTTGAGTTTTTAATTGTAGAGTATTTAATTGCGTCGCACCGATATCAAACTGACTCCAAAAAGTTGTATTAAAGAACAAACCATAACCAACATTTGGACGCAAAGACATAAAAAACGGAATTGCTTGGTACATCTCATCCGTCAGCATCGTGTAATCCAAACAATCCGTCGTCCAATTAGTTAAACACTTACCCCGTTGATTTAATAATCCCGATCGCTCGCCAAAACCGTAAAATCTTTCTTCTGCGGTTATTTCTTTCCAACTAGAAATTTCACCTTTACGATAACCAATCCCTAAATCTATATCATGAGCGAAAGGATTCCCAGCTTTATCGAAACACATTACCTTACAACGATCGCGCTGCACGCAAACCTTGATTTTCTCAGTTTCGATGGTAATTTGTTCATCAGTTTCTTGAATATCGAAATTGACATTATTCCATTCTGCATCCGGTAAATTTACAGCCCAACTCCGTCTCGGTGTCAACTCCCCAGAGGGTGAAAAACGGACTCGAATTAAGTTATTTGCAAGAATGGTTAGAGTCAGACGGGAATTATTACCGCAATCGAAATGTATTTCTTGGTTGTAGCGTTGGAAGCTTTGCACTGAAGAGATTGCATTCCAAGCAGGTTCGCGTTTGGGCAGTTGTCCGATGAATTCTGGCATTGTGAGAAGTGGTAAATGCTGGGGTTTGTGTAGTGATACGCAATCTACAATAGCTCGATTTGCAGATAACTAAAAGAGCTTTTCTCGTTATCTCGTTACAAGGTTCTACCTTGTAATGCATTTATTGAGGCTCTGCCTCCAGATTTTACACGAGGCAGAGCCTCTCACATAGGGGTTCCCAGCCGTCTTACTGGGAACCAGTTCACTAGTTCACAAATTAACTAATCTTCTTCCAAAACGTCTTGCAATAAAGGCGCAAGTTCTTGATTTAATCGACCATTACGCACAAATTCGGCATAGGTATCGGCTTCTACTGCTAATAGTTCATTCCGCAATTGTTCGCTGGCAAATGCTCTTAAGCTGGGATGCTCAATCTGTAATTTATTGATTTTTTCTGAGATATTACTCAGTTCTCCTTTTATTAATGCTTCCTGGTAGCGACAAAATTCTAAATCAAGTCCGGGACGCTCGTCGTCTACTTCATCTAAGTATTTGAGAACTCGTTGTAGAGCATTTTCACGCGCTACGAACTGCATATATTCCTGACGTAAAGGTTGATCGCCAAGAAGATTCAGTCGTTTTAGTAAAGGTTTTGTAGTTAATCCTTGTACTAATAAAGTAAATAAAACTACCCCAAAGACCGTAGAAATAATGTCTTCTCTTTCGTTTCCTAAAATAGTCGGTACGCTTAATGCTAGAGCAATAGAAACCGAACCCCGCAAACCTCCCCACCAAAGAATTGTTTGCTCGGCTAAACTAATACCGGAATTAACTACACGATTGCTGAAGAAACCTAAAGCGTAGACGGAAACTAATCTCGATATCACCATCCCCGCAATTGTGATGCCGATAATTCCCAGGTTGTCTGCAAGGTTGGAAAATCTTATTTGATCGCCAATTAATAAGAAAACGATTGAATTGACGAAGAAAGCCACAAATTCCCAAAACTCGCTGACAATTACCCTGGTACGCGGATTCATGCCGATTCGGGAACCAAAATTACCTAAAATTAAACCACAGGTAACAACACCAATTACACCAGAACCGCCAAATTCTTCGGCAATAATGTATGTACCGTAAGCTGAAACTAACGTTAAAGATTGTTCTACTAAGGGTAAATCGAATCTTTGAGTTAGATAGGAAATTCCAAAACCAATTAAACCACCAACTGCAAGACCGATACCGATAACGCTAATTAACTCTAAGACAACATCTTGTACTCCCAGTTTCGCAGTTCCCAAAGGCAGTGCAACCAAGAAACCAAAAGCAACAACTGCCATCCCGTCGTTGAACAAACTTTCCCCTTCCATTAAAGTGGTGAGGCGTTTGTCAACCCCCAATTCGCGAAACAAAGCAGTTACCGAAACCGGATCGGTAGCAGAAAGACTTGCACCAATAAGTAAAGCCGTGCTTAAAGGCAATCCGGCAACTTGATTTAAACCGAGTGCTACGCCAACAATCGAAATTAGCACTCCGACAACAGCGTAAAGAGTAATAGGAAAGAAATCTCGTTTTAAATTCGACCACTTTAAATTCCATGCCGCTTCAAATAGTAAAGGAGGCAGGAAAATCGTCAGGATTAATGCGGGGGAAAGATTTACTAACCGTACATCAATGAACGCTAAACCCAAACCGGCGATTACTAACAATAAAGTGTAAGGTATTTGACGAAACCAGCTAAAAATTTGCGGTAACGTCGCCACACTTAGAGATACGGACAGTACTAAGAGAAATTGTTTGAGATTTTGTTCGATACCGGCGGTTTCACCCACCGCAGCTTCAATTGCCATAGCCTTAATTGTAGATTTTTTTTAACATTTGTTGCACCCCGATGTTTATGTTTAGCTTTGAATCTCTTAAATTACGAGAATCACCGCAAAACTAATGTGGTTGCAACAATTTATTTTAGGCGGTTGTTAGGCAAAAAATATGCATAAAAAAATTAATCATCTGCTATCTGTTTTGGTTAGCAACAAAGTCCACCCGTTTGAGTTAAAGGAATTACAAGAGATTTTATAGCTAGAATCATCTATTAATTCTAAGTATCTGATTTTAATTTTTGCTTTCTGGGCATTCAACGCGGAGTGCGTTGCGGGCGATCGCCAGTTTGGGTAATTGGACTTTTCACGATGAGTGAAGTTAGATAAAATCGAAACAAATGGGTTAACTCGTTCCTTGAGGCTACAATTAATTTTTATCAACAAAATGACTATTTTTTAAGTTAGGATTCACGTAAACCAAAAATGTTTAACTGCATATCCATACCATTTAACACTTCAATAGTATGCAAAGGTTGCGGAGATTGACATAATGTTTGAACATAAATTCTAAAACCTGCCTTGCTTAAAATATCAATTAAAATATTTAATGATTGAGGTTTATCGGCAAATGAATGATACTCAACAAATATCTTTTTAACATTTACAAGTTCTTCTTGACAGTCTTTTAAAACTTCAGTCTCAGCACCTTCAATATCTATTTTTAGAAAGTCTACAGGTTGTTTTAAATAATTGCGTAGAATAACTGTTGGAACTTGATATTTTTTTAAGTTTGATTCCTGGTTATCAGATAATCTTCCTGCATCTGAACCTTCCGATGTGAATTCGAGTAATTCTTCCGACTTCCAAACGGCTTTTCTAATTAATTCTACATTAGAAATATTATAATTTTTGATATTTTCTTCTAAAGTTTTGAAAATATTTAAATCTGGTTCAAATGCTATTATACGGCTCTCAGGATATATTTTTTTTAAATATAAAATACTCAAACCAATATTAGCTCCACAATCGATAATTAAAGGATTACTACTTTCTGAATTGAAATTATAAATTTCTGAATCAAAAATTTCATAATACGTCCACAAAAATGAAGCAGAATCAACCAATTTGAATATACCACCAAATAGATTGATAGATGTTGGTGTATATCTTGGAGTCACCGCCAATTTTAGCAATTTTAACTTCAAATTAACTTGTGATAATTGCAATTTGAATTTATGAGGAATTATCAATAACTTAACTAAAGATTTACATACAGATAAAAAATAATTTGAATAATCAATTTGTAAAGTCATGTTTTATCCTTTCTAATAGATAATTTTTCAACATTGCTACTTTTCTAAAAGCTCAGAAATAATTAAATAGTAATTATACTTGATTTAATCTAAAGTCAAAGTCTTTTTCGGAAAGAGATTTTTATTTAGTTCTTTTTCCTAACCGGAGATGTCTATTGCTTTTGCCTGCTTGTGATGATGCTTGACTAATAGTGTATAATTTACCACGGTCGATGTGACATGGTTAGCTTACAATAATTAGAATTACTTACTATAATTACTTCCCAAAACTTAACGTTCCTTCAATATATAAAGTTAAAAGCAGGCAGGAAAATCGCCAGGATTAATGCAGGGGAAAAATTTACTAACCGCACATCAATGAACGCTAAACCCAAACCGGGGATTACTAATAATAAAGTGTAAGGTATCTGACGAAACCAGCTAAAAATTTGCGGTAACGTCGCCACGCTTAGAGATACCAACGGTTTCACCAACCGCAGCTTCAATTGCCATAACACAAATTGTAGAAATTATTTAACATTTGTTGCACCCCGATGTTTATGTTTGGCTTGAAATTTCGTAAATTACGAGAATCTCCGCAAATGTAATGTGGTTGCAACAATTTATTTTAGGCGGTTGTTAGCCAAAAAATATGCACAAAAAATTAATCATCATCTGTCCGTTTTGGTTAACAACAAAGTTCACGCCTTTGAGTTAAAGGAATTACAAGATAATTTACAGTTAGAATCATCTATTAATTCTAAGTATCTAATTTTATTTTTTGCTTCCTGCGCTAACGCCACTTTTGGTTTGTTGAGTAATAGTGCTGCCGTAATTATCGGGGCAATGTTTATAGCACCTTTAATGTTACCGATACGCGGGTTGGCGTTTGCTGCTTTAGAAGGATATTTTGACCTTTAACATGCAGATCCTATGCCCCGTGCCCAATCCCCAATTGTTAACTGTTCATTGATAATTGTTCATTGTTCAAACGTTGCTTGTAAGGCTTGGCAGAAGTTTCTACACCATTTACGACTAAACCCAATACTTGAGCTTGATGTTCCATTAACTGCTCTAAGCTGTCGCGAACTGAGTTACTAAAACTCATACCTTGTTTAACAACAAATAAAACATTGGGAATTTGAGCCGTCATTAATGGTGTGGCACTTGTAACGCTGACTGGAGCGGTATCAACTAAAACATAATCGTATTTAGCATGAGATTCCGCATCTGCTAAAGCTTGTTGAAAATGTCCCTGGGATACCATTTGGACAATTTTGCCGTTTTGTGGTTTTGTAGGCAATAAATCTAAATTTGGTTCTATGGGAATAACCGCATTTGCACCGTTTAATTCTTGAGAGTAACCCAAGTTTTGAGAAAGTTCGGCTCGGATAAAATCTCCGTCAACTACCAGTACCCGAAAACCTAAATCTACTAATGCTTTTGCTAACCCTAAAGTCACGGTTGTTTTACCTTCACCTTCCATTGCGCTGGTAATTAATAGATGATGGTTATTTAAATGTTGCAAGCTAACTGCTGAAGCAAGACGTTGAAATTTTAACTGTTTTTCATCATCTAATTCCCAGATTAATGCCCCATCTTTGAAATGAGGGATAGAAACAACTATCGGGAATTTCATATCTTTTAAGTCTTGCGGACTTAATAATGGGTTGCGTCTTTCTAAAAGTAATATTAGAGCAATGCTGCCAACTATTCCTGCCAACAAAGCATTTAAAATCATTAACGATTTTTTGGGAGCGATCGCTTTGTTATTAACTCTAGTTGCATCTAATGTTTCCACATTGGGATAAACATCAAAAACATCGATATTAGTTTGCTGTACTTGAGCAACTAAACCTTTGTAAACGCCTTCAGCAACATCAACATTACGCTGTAGTTCTGATAATTTTTTTTGTTGCGCGGGAATGGAATTTAAATTAGCTTTGAGTTGATTTATTTGACTTTGTATCAGTTGAGCGCGGCTTAGTTGACCGGAGGCTTCAGTTTGTGCCAAAATTAATTGTTCAATTAAACCTGCGCGTCCTTGTCCTTCACCGCTTACGGTAGTGTCGATAGACATTCCACCAGCAGTTCGTTGAACTTGATTCTGCATCCGATTTAATATTACTTGCTCTTGCTGTACGAGTTCTTGGACTTGGGGATGATTTTCGGTATATTTAGCACGTAAAGCCGTTAAGTTAGCTTTTATTTCTGCTAGCTTTCCTCTCATGAATTGATAGTCTCTATTTTCGCCCAAGCTTAAAGAACGAACCGCTTGATTAGATGACATACTCAACAGATTTGATAGAGTATTTACCCGATTTTGATTGTATTCTGCTTGGGATAAGGCTTCTAAATGAGCTTTGGTTAAGCCATCAATAGTAGTAACAACTGCTTTAGTTTGTTCTTCGGCATCAACTAATTGGCTAGATTGTTTAAACTTAGCTAAATTTTCTTGTGCTGAAAACAAATTATTTTTAGCTTCTTTTAATTCTTCCGCACTAAATTGCCTTTTTGATAAACGGTTTTGTTGCCGGAGTTCTTTGAGCCGCTGTTGAAATAATTGGAGCAAATTGTTTGTTCGTAATTTCGCTAACTCTGGATCGGAACCTTTAACATCTATCGTCAGGATACGCGAATTTTCATCAACAGAAACTTCAAATAGCGACTTGTAACCAGACAAATTAAACTCACTTTTTAAAGGATCTATGCTGAGTACTTTTTCTATCAAAGTATCGCTAGTTAAAAGACTTTTCTGCATTTGTAATTGGCTGTCACTAATTGCAGAAATACTAGAATTATCTTTTTTGAAAGAACCCAAAATACCTAAACTAGCATCCAAATTGCCATTTGTTGCCGGAATCGTCAACTGTGCTGTTGCATTCCAAACGCGGGGTGTAGTTACCGTAATATAACTAATTACACCTAAAACTAATAGGTTCCAAAGTATTACGGGTTTCCAATGTCTAATAGTTATTGCTGTTATTTTATTCATAGTATTAATCCTAAATTTTGATTGTTTTGTGAAAATTATTGTTTGAAGGAGTAGGGAATAGGGAGTAGGGAGTAGGGAGACAAGGTGATGGGGAGATGGGGAGACAAGGAGATAAAAAGAATTTTAACCTTTAACCTTTGACAGTTGCTCCCATTCGGTAACATTTGGCTGCTGCTGTTGTAATTGAGAAAGAATTGCTCCCAACCAAACAAAGAAAAACCAAAAATAAATCGCCATCCAGGTTAAATTAGTAGCATGAATTAATAAATATAAAGCGACTAAACTGCCAAATGCACGCTGACAAATGAGGTTTCCTTTAATAGCGGGTTGCCAAAAGCTGCACAAGGTTGAAACAAGGGCGGTTATAAAGAAAATAAAACCGAAAATACCGTGTACGTAAAGCACTTGGGCATAGGAAGAAAACGTTCCCAAAGGTAGTACGAAAACTCCATTTCCCCAACTTGCGGTTTTGTCCATAATTCCCCACCCCAGCCACGGTGACTCTTTCCATGCTTCGATAGTTGCATTAACGATAAATTCTCTGTCTTTCGATGAATCAGCACGAGCGTTGTTGAAAGTTGCTAGAGGTAAAGCGAGGAAATCTTTTATGCTTAAACTTAATACAGCCGCAAAGAAAGAAGTAAGAGATACTACCCATAAATAAGCTTGTCGAGCTAACCCGCTACGAAAACAATAGATAATCACCCAAACTAACGGAAAACATACCCAAGCAAGGCGACTTTGAGAAATTACTAAACCAGCCAAACTGCCAGCTAAAGCAAATTTTCGCAAGCGTTGGTTAGTTTCGCTCAAGCAGATAAAGAAACATAAAAGACTGCAAACTCCTAAAATCGGTGGATCGGCTGTGTAAAGGTCTGTTCTTGGTAAAGGAATGCCGAAAAACGGTTGAATCTCCGCGAACTTAACCATCAAACTGGTTTTTTCACCTGGAATTAAACGAGCTAAAGGCGGTAAAAAATGATCTTGCGGACCGATCGCAAAAAGTATTAATAGTTGAATTGTTAAAAGTACTAAATAGCTAGCTGTCATCCAGGATACAGCCCGTACAATAGTTTGTACCCGAATGCGATGCCAAAAAGGTAAAGTCATACAGGCGAATATCATAAAATAGCCTTTAAATATTGTAAAAAATGTCGCTGCTGATTTTAATATTTCAAAGCCAATTGATTCTAAACCAAAAATATTTGTCCAAAATGCAGCAAAAGTCATTCCCAACCATGCCCAAATACAAATTGGTAATGAGGCTTTAATTAGCCGATCTAATTTAAAACCAGCCACTAGTAAAAACGCGCTAACAACTGGATAGACAATAGTTTGTAAACCCAACACCCACCAAAGCGGTGTCAGCATAATTGTCCAATAAACTACCTGCTCGCCAAATGATTTAGCTTCAGGTTTATCATCAGATTGTTTGCGATTATTAATAGAATTAAATGCCAACATTCTTAATAGGTAATAGGAAATAGGTAATAATAAATGGTTACTGGTTACTGTTCACTGCTAATACTTGTAAATACTTTTCCGTACAAGTTTCTAATTTAAATTGATTTAACCATTCCGAATCTACTTGCTTGGTGTTGCCCGAAAGTACGCTTAAAATAGCTTCAGCCATCGCTTTGACATCGCCAACTGGGGTTAATTCGCCATATTTACCATTCTTCAAAATCTCTGCCGGACCGCTTTCGCAATTTGTTGATACCACTGGAGTTCCCACAGCTAAGGCTTCTGCAATCACGTTACCAAAACCCTCCCAAGCGGAAGATAGAACGAAGACTGCTGCCGATCGCATATACGTATATGGATTATCGACGAAACCCAACATGGTAACATCTGCCTGTAAGCCTAATTCACAAATTAAATTATTTAAATTTTCTTTTTCGGGTCCTTCTCCTAAAATTACTAACCGACACGGACGCACCTGTCTGACTTGTGTAAATGCACGGAGCAATGTTGGATAATCTTTCTGTGGATGCAATCTTCCTACTGCTAAGATAATTGGCGGTTCTCCCGGTTGAAACCACGGATGGTTAACTGATTCTTTTGCTTTAATAAACACTTCCGGAGTGATAACTGGATTGTAAATTAAATTAATACGTTCTTTGGGTAAATGAGTCACCTTAGCTAAATCTGCTGCTACTCCTTGAGAAACGCTGACAATACCATCAGCCCAAGGGTAAAGAAGTCTCGCTGCTAATGGTGTTAAACGTGCTGAAAGTTGGGGAATACGTTTTGCTTCTAAAGAAAGATGATTGTGTTCTGATACTACTATTCGCGTTGATACCCCACTCATGCGTTTTGCCAGGAGAGCTATTTCGCAAGGATAGTGTAAAGCTGCGAGCATTGTTGCCGGGTTTTCTTGCTGCAAATACTTAATTAATTTTGGCAGAATACTCAACTTTGACTGCGCGTTTAAATCTACAAGTCGAATTTCTGACGGTAATTGTTCTAATAAAGAGCCTACCGATTTTGCCAATACCATATCAACTTTTAGCCCTTGCTCTAGAAAACCGCGAGCTAAATTAAGCAATATTCGTTCTGCACCACCACCGTAAAGGCAACGTAGAAAGATCGCAATATCGGGTGAATTAGACATGGTGAAGACTTTTGACGTTAATATGTTGCGGCGATTTTTGAGATATACTTTTCATCAAACTAAGAATTGCACCATAATTACATCTGGCATCAAAACGCTTTTCGGCTATCCGACGACTAGCAGCAGCCATCGCGGTTATTTTTGCTGGATCGTTTTTAAGAGTTTCTATTGCATTCTTCAAAGCCGCGACATCTGAAGGCGGTACAATTAAACCATTCACTTGATGTTCTACTTGTTCGCGCAAGGCACCAACATCTGTTGTAATAACTGGTAATCCTGCTGCCATTGCTTCTGAAATCGCAGTGGGTAAGCAATCTGCCTCTGTTGGAAAGACAAAAATATCTGCTTGTGTGTAAAGTTGTTTTAAAGGTTGGCTGTTAGGAGTTAAATTGCAATGTACGCGGATGTTGTCGATTCCGTTTAATTCCTGCTTTAAACTAATATCTTTGGTAACGATATCTAACGTGCAATCTTGTAAACCATTACGAAAAGCGAATAGCAGAGTATAACCACCTTTTCTCGCAAAATCTCCTCCGACAAATAATAAACGTAAGGGATTTGGCGGAGTGCGATGCATTGTTTTGCCCGGTCTAAAATGCCACTGCTCTAAATCTACCCCCGGTGGAATTACTGTAACTTTCTCGGCAGGTATGCCATAGTCAAAAATTAAAGAATCTTTAGTCCACTCAGACCACGCTATAATTGCTGCGGCTGCATCATAGGTACTTTTATTCCAGTAAAATTTACTACGCTCTGCTAAATAGTTACCCCCTACCTTATGACTGTACCCAGTAGCAATGCTATCGAGGTTGATGGGTGTTGCATCAGCGGAAATTATCGTTGGTATGCGATGCATCAAAGGAATGGCAAACAAAGCTAGTGTCTGGGTGTGCAAAAATAATGCGTCTGGAGTTTGCAATTGCATAGCCGCTTTTATTTGTCTGCGGGCACGCAAACTCACTTGCAACGACCAATTATTACGAATAACTGGCAGTTTCTCCCATATATCCTTATCTTCCCCTATAGGCATCCAATTCGGTTCAATACTAGTATCTTTATCTACCCAATACTTTAAGTTTTGGTAGTGGGTAATATGTCCCAATGCTTGTTCGACAACAAAACCAAAATTAAACATCAATTTTTAACCTTATTGCAGTTGATTTACAGGTTCTTTAATCAAAAGTTTTTTAACTATAGTTTTCAACTTTTTGTATTGTTCGGGAGGTAGAAGCAATACTGTAAAAATTTTGAATAACGCTTTAGACATCGGTTCCCATTTCCAAATGGTCGATAAATCGTGTTTAATCGCATTCCCAAAACACCGCATCGCAATTATGCCGTTTTTGCGACTTGAAGGAGATTCCAATGATTTAAAGGTGAGATAATGATAAAGCGTTGAAAGAGCATTTTTCTTGAGGTGTTGAACGGATGCTGGAGCATTATCAAAAGCGTGTTCGATAAATTTTAAACTGCCTTTTTCCATTTTGACAATATTAGTAGATGCCGAATGAGAAGACATCCGATATAAAATCTGAGGATATGGTATCGTAACAAAATCATAGCGTTTTGCTAAGCGCAACCACATATCCCAATCTTCAGCAGGTGTTAATGACGGGTTAAAACCGCCAACCTCAGTTAATGCTTCTCTGCGAATTAAAGGATTAGAACCATTTTCCAAAACACTTTGGACTAATATTTTTTCGTATGCGTTACCATTAATCGTTACATAATTACCATGACGAAAAAACTTACCATTTTCATCTATGTAATCAACCCAACTATAAGCAACTGCGGCTTGAGGATTTGTTTGTAAAGCTTTTAATTGCGCTTCCAGTTTATCTGGAGTCCACAGATCGTCAGCGTCTAAAAAGGAAATAAATTCTCCACAAGCTTTTTCAATTCCCCGGTTGCGACTAATGGAAACACCCGCATTTTCATAGGATAATACTTGCAATCTAGAGTCTTTGATACTAGAAACGATGTCTAAAGTTGAGTCTTGAGAACCATCATTGACTACTAATAATTCTAAATTACTAAAAGTTTGATTTAAAACCGATGCAATTGTCTCTCTAATGGTTTTTGCCGCATTATATGCCGGAATAATTACAGATATAAGTGGTGTATTATTCATCTTTATTTCCTATTTTATGCATACCTGAGATTTTTTAATATTTAGGCGTTCTAATTAAAGTTGCTGTTTTCGGATCGCGTTTCCTAAAAGGGGATCTAATCCTTAATGCGTACTGTAATTAAACGCTTTGCTATTTGCTTTGCTGTTGATTGATAGAGGAAAAAATATGGAGCTAAGAATATACGTATACAGATTAAATATGTCAAAATAAATGTAAACGGTCTAAATAATAAAGGTAAACTGAATGAAACCAAAACTCCTGGAATAATTAACAAAATTGGCACAAAACACGGAGCAATAAATTTTTTAAACGACCAACCTAAGCTTTGACAAGCAACCCACCACCAGTAAATAGTCCAGCCAATTCCTAATACCAGGGCAACAGCTAAACTAACCCCCACAATTCCACCTAGATTGGCACCAAGAATAAAACCAACTACCGCAATCGGAGCTATTCGTAAGTTTACTTTAGCGTTAATATCGGGACGACCTTTAGCAACCAACATCGAGAATAGTGAAGAATTAATAATCCGAAAGTAGGAAAAAATTAGTAAACCAGGTATAACGTTAATAATCGGTATCCACTTTGCCCCAAAAACGAAAGTGACAACTTGCGAGTCTACTACTAGGAAAATTAAAGTACAAATAGCAGCGGTTAAAATCGTAGTTTGTTCTACTACTTTGAGGAGAGTATTTTCTTGTTTATCATGTGCTAATTGAGCAAAAACTGGCATTCCCAATTGGTTAAATATAGCACCTACAATGCTTGAAAATGCATTTGTTAGTTGATAGGCAAGATTGTAGTAACCAAGGCTGGTACTGCCTAACAGTTTTCCTACAGCAAAATTATCGATGTTGAAATTGGTATACAAACCGAAGCTAGAAGTAATAGTCCCAAAGTAGAAAGATTGAACTTCCGATCTAACTTCTGGATCGATTTGCAGGCGAAAATCATACTTGGAATAATACCTATTTAAAACGCAATTAACTATCCAAGAAGCAGTATCGCCGATTACAAAAGACCAGTAGCTAAACCCTAATAATGCAGCGCCTGTAGTGCAAAGTAATCGCGTAATTGAGTTAACTAGAGTGATATTGGCGATCGCTCGGTACTTCATCTGTCTCGTCATGACGCTGGAATAAACGTAGCTAGCAGAAGAGAGAATCAGATTAAATGCAAAAACAAATAATATCCCCGTTAATGTTGGCTCTTTAAAGAACATAGCCACTAACGGGGCACTCGCTGCCACTCCCACCGCTAAAGCTATTCCCACTAATAAGCTAATAGTGTAAGCAGTGTTGACATATTTTGGGTGTTCTATGCCCTTATAGATGATGAAAGCACCCGCAGTATCCTGGATGAATAACGAGAAAAAAGACCAAAAAACATAGGCAATACCAATAATACCGAAGTCGGATGGTAGTAACAATCTTGCTAATACCAAGCTGCTTCCAAAAGCAAAGATACGGGTGATAAATGTGGCATAAGAAATCCACAAGCCATTTTTTAACAGTGCAGTTGCTTTCACTATCAGTTTTTACCTTGTACTGTTTTTGCAAAACCAAGGGAATTGCCGATGGCTAGTTTCGCTAATGGTGACAAACGCACCGATATCAGAGTCAATAAAGAACGCATATCCCGATAAAAAATCGACCGATCGCACATCAAAGCTTGATCGATGAAATCCCGCGCTGTTTGCATATCGCCAGCCTGGAGGCACAACCGCGACAGATAGCGGTACATATAGGCGTAAACGGTTGACAACATCGGCTTGATTAATGGCGATCGCACTATTGCAGCTTCAATAACTAGCTCTCCACTATTCCGCATTTGCACGATATTGAAAGACAATCCGGAAGGGCGCACGCGATAGTAAGATAAAATCCGCTTTTCTCGGTAAAACCCCCATTTCTGGGTTGCAGCGATTCGCAACCACAAATCAACGTCTTCCCAACTGCGTAAGCTTTCATCAAATTCGCCGACTTCATCAATTAAACAGCGACGAAAAACTGCATTAGAACCATGCCCGACAAAGTTTTTACACAGTAAAGCCACTTCCAAATTTGAATGCACTGGTTTACCACTCAAGCTGATAAACGTCGGTTTTCCATCATCGCGAATTGTCCGCGAAGCGCTGTAAACTACCCCAATATCAGGTTCGCGATACAACCGAGCTACATGGGTTGCTAATTTATCTTTGTGATAGACATCATCGCCATCGAGTAAAGCCAGATATTCACCCCGCGCCTGATGAATACCGTAGTTGCGTGCTGAAGATAAACCCCCGTTTGCTTTCTGCAACAATTTAAATCGAGAATCTCGCTGACAAAATTGTTTTACTACAGTCGCAGTATCATCTATAGAACCATCATCAACTATTAATGCTTCAAAGTCTGTAAATGTTTGTTGTTCTAAAGAAATCAGAGTTTCTTCAATATATTTAGCGACGTTATAAGCAGGAACTATAACGCTAACTGCTGGTATCTTGCTCATTATTCTCCCAATCTACTTTTGCAGAAATTCAAATCAAATAATTATCTATTAGCTGCAATTTTGGTAACTTCTCGATCTAAAGTATCCAAAATTTTACTGTCTTTAGATATGTCAAATTTTCTGGCAAAATGAGCGTTACTTTGCATAATTGCGTCATAATCATTAATGGTTAACACTTTGGGTCGCCCATTCTTAGTTTTAGAAAAATCAAAGTAGCGTTGATTGCCGTTGTACAAATCAAATTTTTTACTGTTGAGTAAGATTGTTTGGATGAAAGATTCATCTGAATTACATACTTTCTTGTAATATTCGATAACTTCCGGATGATTTTCGCAAAAACTATGCAAATAATCTACGCATTTCTGAGATAATGTCGTAAAAGAAGAACCACCATAACAAACAAGGTTGATGTTGAATAATGATTTTCTTCTGATGCCAAACATTTCATAAGCCAAATTAATTCTCACAAAAGGCTGTAAGCGATTAATGATTTTTATTGGCACAAGTAACTGCTTCGCCCAATTTGGAAATATTTGCAGTAAATTAATATTATTATATTTAAATAAGTAACGACTTTTACCTTCTTGCATACTCCAATGACTTTCTGGAGAAAAAACATCAAAGTATTCCATAAATCCATCATAATTAGTTTTTGATAAGAAATGCTCAATTTCTTCTATTGGCTTAATTGGGTAGTCTTGACCCGATAAATAAATCAACCAGTCGTATTCAACCCGATTATCAATCAACCATTTGATAGCATTTAAGTAGGATTTAATGACAAAAAAATCTCCGCGCTTTCCGCCATTACTTTTCAATACCTTAACGCCAAGACTTTGTAATCCAACCTCATCCAGATTACAGTTACTGAAATCATGACTGATAATAATCTGATTGTCAGTAGCCGATTTTTTAATAGTTTCAACTAAGCGATAAATTTGTTCGGGGTTTGTATGAGTTTGGATTAAATAACAGATTTTCATGATTTTTACCAATCGTAGAAAAATAAATATCCCAAGCTGATAATTATGGCGATTCGATTGCAACCACCATAATTATTCAGAAAATTATTGAGATTTAGAAAACCAAAAATCAACTTCTTACGCAAAACCTCAGACTGAATAATTAGCAGTATATACAATTAGCAATTAGCGTTATCGATCCACCAGCATACGAGCCTTTTATTTATCGGTAGAGTAATAATCGGTAATTGCGAATTGTGTTGACTATGCCTTATAAGATATTGTGGATTGATTATATCTACTTTTATTTGCATCTATATATGGAATAATCAAACCGATAGCTTACAACAAACAAAAAAAACTCCAGCGCCAATGGAGGTACAATTCCTCTCAAAAATGTCAAAATATGCAGCGTCAAAACTAACTTAAATCAAAATTTTCAAACTTAGGTGTTAATTCCACCCGCAAAGAAGTTTTATTAAACATTGCCAAAGCGATATGCAGTGCAAAAGCCGGATTTCCTAACAAATAACGAGCTGCTAAACGTTTCGGCTCGCGGCAAAAGCGGTAAAACCATTCAAAACCAATATTGGATAAAATATGCGGACAATCTGGAACGATTCCAGCCATGCGATCGATAATTGCTCCACCAAGCATGATCGCATTCACCTGCAAACTATGGCGATGCTGTTGTACCCAATGTTCTTGAATCGGCATTCCCATACCTACAACCAAAATATTAGGCTTAAACTGATTGATTTGCTCTACGGCAGCTTGATTTGCTTGCGGATCTTTTTTATCAAAATATCCATGATACCCTCCAAAGCGAACTCCGGGATATTTGAGCTTCAAGTTATCAAGAGCTACTTGCAAATTTTCGGGCTTTCCACCCAATAAAAACACTGAAAAGTTTTTTCGATCGCAAGTTTGTAATATTTGAGGCATCAAAAGCGTATAGGAAGTTCGGTAATCTAGGGGTAAATCTAATCCCATATAGCCGATTGCTTTTAATATTCCCACACTATCACAATTAGCGATTTCTGCACTTTGTAGAAATTCGTAATACCAAGGCAGTTGCATAGATAGATTGAAACTATGGATATTATAATTCGCCACAGTTATTTTCCTATCTTCTATACAAGATTTTAGAATCGCTTCCACAATCGAAGATACAGACATACAGTCTATTCTTCGCTCTAACAGATAGACACTCAAAGCCGTTGGTTTATCTATTTTAATATCATCTACCGCTTCATTTATTGTTTCATTGATTGTATTCTCTACTTGAGTGTCAGCACCATCAATTACAGGTGTTTTTAAAAATGAAAAAGAGCTTGCCATACGCTAAAAATTCCCTGCACACAAGTATAAGCAGACCTAAATCGACTATGTAAATTATCAAAAAAAAATTCACAAACAACCGGACGCTTTATTTAACAACAGTGAGAAATACTACCTCCATAATCTTTACAAATCATGCGGTGACAAATCTTATTATTAAAGCTTTATAATCGCTTTAGTAGAAACACCGATTTTACCAGTTTTATGCGTTCAGTATAATTAACTAAATTTGAAATAAAAGTATTGGGCTATACAGTTATATAGTAAACTTTAATACAGAATGATAAATCCCTGACTTCAAAAAGACGCAAAAGTCAGGGAAACAAAGGATTTTAAAGAAACCGGAAAATAATTTCAAAAATTAATTATTTCAATAATTATTTCTTTAGGAGTATTCACAAAGGTTTGGAACATATTAAATGGCTCAATGCAATTACCCCTAGATGAAACAATTCCGATTACATAGCATTAGCGCCAGTAGCAATTAAACGCCTGAATAAACCTTCACTCCAACCAGTTTCTCTTAAAACAGCTTCTGAAGATACTTCTACATAAGCCTGTTCGATAAAAGCTAAGTCAATCATGCAAATACGCCCCAAGGCATCTTTAATTTCTTCGCTTTTGCTGTCTTTTTTCGCACGCTGACCCGCTTCTCTAATTACGGTTGCCATCGCAGGCACAACGTGCTGAGGTCCGATACCGATACGAACGTGAACTAAACCTATTTTCCAACGGCGATCGGCATAGTCTTTACCCCAATCATCCATACCTGAAAACATCTCGTGGAACCATTCAATAAATGTTTCTCGCAACCGATGAATGCGTCCTTCTGTAGCAGTTAAAATCGAATTCATTTCTTCATCGCGCCCCAAATAAGCATAGAAATGCTCTGCCATTTCTGGAGCAATTTCTTTTCCCCAATCTACTTCAGCTTGAAGTAGCGCTTTATCTTCTGCTGTTAAACAAACGCGCTTTTCCAAAGTAGACATAAAGGCTTGTGGATCTATAGTCATTCCAAGAAACTCCTATTATTAATCAAAAAATTAGTGGAAAGTATCAGCTATATCAAGTCTTTTTATTACTTAATCCTCCAAACAAGTCAAGTCGATTTGCTACAATTGGCGATCGAAAATACAAAGAAGTCCGGTTTCTGCCTAGATGACTAGCGATCCTTTTCACTAATTCCGACGGGTAGAAAGGTTCGTAGTAAGAGTTTTAACTCTCCGGCTCTGAGGATTCGTTACCTCCCATGCAAGGGAGTACAGCCCTTACTACGAACCTTATTGCCCGTCAAAACTAATGAAAAGGAATACTAGTTTAAATACGTTTATGGAAACCGGGTTTGCCGATCGCAGTATTAACTTATTTAAATTCGACAAACTCAAACACATCATTTTTACCGCCGCGAAGCACGGATTCGGTGTGTTTTCCTTGGAAGCGTTTGCCTAAAGTTTGCTCTAAAGCACCCCAAACAGCACCCATCGTATAAGTACATTTGCGAGGCGAACCTTCTTCCTCACCAGCAGAACACAAAGTTTCTGAAGTATAAACTTTAATTACACCTCCTTCCTCGGAAATACTTTCTACAATACATAATTTTGTGCCTTCTTCCCCTAAAGCAAAGCTTAATTTTGTCGCTACATCCTCTAAAGACGCTAATCCTTCCAAACCCAATTCTTTAGCAAGACTTTTACCACGCTGACGACCTGCTGCTATTAGTGCGATCGCAGTTGCTTTCTCTCCCAAAGCATCTTCCATTCCTACAATTGCAGCTTTGAAACAAACAATGCTGCTGAAATTTCCTAATGTTGAACGTAACATAAATTTAAATTTCTTTTAGTTGAATTATTTTTGTTTGAGAATCAAAGCCATGTGTCAGAATTGGACTGGAATTAAGATTTAAAATCGTCAATCCAAACATCCATATAAGGACTATAAGGACTATATTGCCTTAGCACTCAAGCCATCAACGGCGCGATTTTAGCTACAACTCGCTTGACTTCTAAAAACAATAAACCTTGCTTAACGCCAGCACCAGCTAAAACCAATAAAACAGCATCGCTACCACAACCAACCAACACGCCATAGCCTTTTTCGCCTTCGACAACAATCCTATCGATGCTTCCACGAGCTAATTCCCGACCAATACGTTCTCCTAAAGAAAGCATGGATGCAGACATTGCAGCAGTACGTTCTTCATCCATTCCTCCGGGTAGAACCGAAGCCAAAGCCAAACCATCAGGACTAACTAAAGCAGCGCCTTGGACATCAGAAGCAGCGCTGACAAAATTTTGCAATTCGTCTTGCAGCATGGAAACGTTAATCATTTTTTTTTCCTCCAAAATTGTTGGTAAAGGTGTTTGAGTAATTTCCGCAGTTGACTGCGGTAATGTAATTTCGCTAACATTTTCTGACGATAAATCAGTATTTTCATCACTTGCAGCTAACAGAGAACTTTCCGTTTCTGACAACTCCGAAGATACTGACTCCGCAGGAAGATTTTGAAATACTCCTTTTAGAAGCTTGAGAATTTTACCCAGAGGCATTAGTTACTGACTCCTGAGCGCTATCTTGAGGTTTAAATCACATTTTTTGTCACCAATAAACGCTATACCTCAAGACTTGGTAAATTTTAAAACGAAAAAGGTTAATTTAAGGATAAGAAAAAATTATTTATACCTTATGTTTTACAAGTAAGATATTGGGCATGTGTTAAAGGTCTGCATGTTAAAGCGAATAATTTCTTCCCCCTCTCCCCATCCCCCCATCCCCCCATCCCCCCATCTCCCCCTCTCCTTAATAACTGGATGCTAATTGTTCGACGATCGCAATTAATGCTTGATGTACAGATTCGCGCTGGTTGGGGTTGACAGCCATTAAGGGGGGTGAATCAGTTTCGTCTTGAAATCCTAAAGCTAAGGCTATATCTTCTATTTCCCAAGCATCGGCGAAATCTGTATGAGTTATTCCTATCATCGCCGGAATAAATGCTTGATTGTTCATGTAGTTAAGCATTTTGCGGGCTTGACGGAATTGATTTGGACGATGTGCATCTATTAAAAGAATGTAAGCGTGGGCTTTTTCAATCAAAATGTCCCACATAAAATCGAATCGGCTTTGTCCGGGAGTTCCGTATAAATGTAATGATTGATTGGATGCGATCGTTAATTTTCCAAAGTCTAAAGCGACTGTGGTTTTTTCCTTTAATTCGGCTAACTCATCGGTTGCTCTTTTATCGGTATCAACAACATCAATTTCACTGATTGTCTGAATAAATGTGGTTTTTCCTGCCCCTACACCTCCTGTAACTACAATACGAAGAATTTCTGATGTCATTAAGCTTTGCTCCTTAAATACCCAACAAGATTGGACAGCAACGAATCACTAACTTTGGGTGTTTGCGATTCTTGATGTTTTTTAGCTGCTCGCGAACCGTATTTATTTACCCAAGTTAAATCCATATCATAATGGTATGAATGAGAATTAGATGTTATTGATGGTACTTCTTCTATCAAACCTACAAGCATTAATCGGAAAGCTGCTTGCTGAATCTTGATGGTTGGTTGATTAAGTTGAGCGGCAATATTATTTATAGAAACATCACCCGAAGCAAATTCCCACATCTGCCATTCAAAAGCATTCAAGCGAATTTGCGGTTGATTTTGGGTAATATTTCGGATACCGGATTCTACACTGGGAAGCGCACTTTCAAGTACTTTCCAATTTTTCAATACTCTTAAAGCCATTAAAGTTACTTCCGTAGCCCTCAAGCTTAATCCTGTCATTTCAGCCATTGGAGGTTGGGCTTTGGAATCTAATTTAAATACACCTTTTTGAATTTCAAATAATTGTCTAACTTGCTGTAGTTGACTGGCAAACAATAAGTTTAGTTGTTCGGCACTTAATATATCTTGAGTTTTTAATTGCAAACCAAGAGGTGTAGTTTTAGTTGCATTCTTGTAAATATTTTCTAAAATCTGCGGTTCTGCCCAATTTCTTTGAGCAATTTTAGAAACTAAACCTTTACCATTTAAGCGATTTGCGGCGGCGACAATACGCCCGCTTCTAAACCAAATATAAAAGTATTTTGCTTTAGATTGAGGAGCATTAATATCTGGCAAAGTACATACATTTAAACAACCAGATTTACGTCCTTGATCGATAAGTTGAAATAATTCAGCCAAGGAAAAATCTGTAAAAGAACTGCTAAGACTCATAATCGTTTAATTATTTTCAATAATTGATATTTTTTTACTAGGCAGGCACCCCAATTACATTTCATCTAAAAGTATTTTTTACAACTAATGACTTAATGTTTATTGCGCTTAACTATCGCTTCAAAAGTATAGTACTAGCTTTGCAGCCTCAATAGTTGCAAAGATAATTGCATACAATTTCAGTAATTACGCTTTTTACGCGTTTTTACTTAGATGAAGCCACATAGTTAGTCTCAATATAAGTCAGTAGTGAATGTGTTTTAGTTGACTTATTTCAAATTATATATATATGATTACTGCAATAAATACTTATTCTCTTTCGGTAATATTACCTGAATGCCTATTAATGTGTGCTATTTTCGATAAAAAATTCATCCCACTTTTGTAATTACTATTGTTTGTTTCATTACCTCTACATAAAGCCATGTTTATATTGAGATTCTTGATGATAAAGTAAACTTTGATGAATAAATTGCAACAAATTGTTTGATTGAATGAGTCATCAATCAAATAATAATTCACACTTCGTAACATATTTTTGAAACGCTTACTATGAAGCTGCTAACGACTTTTTGCTTGATTTTTTTCATATTTTTCTGTAGCGGTGACGGTAACGTTAGGGCTGGACAATTAAATCAAAGATTAAAAAAATTTCCACAATGGGAGAAATTAACTTCCGTACAACCTGCTGTAGGAGACTTAATTTATCCTGAATGGATAAAGGGTGAATGGTTAGTAAAAAGTATTTTATTAGATTTAGTTGCGCCTTTAGCCCCAGATATTGTCACACCGGGATTTGAAAGTAACCGTCAGTATCTTAATCAACCAGTTAGTTTTAAAGTAAAATTTGTAAATCAACAAACACTTCTTGCTGTATCGGCAAACACAGTTCCAACGAAATTCACTCCGTACTATCGCACATCCCTCTCCCCGCTAAAGGGGCAAGAAGTGCCAGTTATTATTGATTCAGAAGAAAAAAAGATCATTGCCGATCGCGCATATAACGGTTTGAATTTAGCACGAGCTATTTTAGGCGATGATGTAGTTAAAGCAGTAAAAGTAGATCCCGATTCTCCCAACCGTCAGATTACATTTTTGCGAGGAGATCGCCAATTAGTTACCATCATCAAAACTCGCGCTACAGAAACCACCGCAGACGGTAGATTTATTACAACAGAAGTATTTCAACAGCTATTTAAAGGTGGTTCGCATCCCTATCTCAATTCAGTAGAATCAACTACGGCATATAGACCATTATTTACATCAGTTGCATCAAATCCAACGATTGAAGCGAATCAAGTTACTGCCGTATATCTTTCATCTCAAGATCCAGATTACTTTAAAGCAGTTAATAAACCTGTAGCTCTATATAGATATCGGTTGGAATTTTTTCCAATAGGTAGGGAGTAGGGATGGGAGAGAGGGGGAAGAGGGGGAAGAGGGGGTAGAGGGGGGAGAGGGGGAGAATTTTGAATTATAATTCAAAAAATAATTTATCTTTCGGGGGTAGTGCGAGCCTTCATAGCTCGCTATATATTTCAAGCGAATATCTCAAGCGAATATCTTAGGTATATATTTCAAGCGAATATTTCAAGCGAATATTTCAAGCTAATTCAAGCCAATATCTCAAGCGAATATTTCAAGCGATCGTATATCTCAAGCGATCGTATATTTCAAGCTAATATCTCAAGCGATCGTAAGTAGGTAGGTGGGAAAATTTATAACTATGTCATTGCGAACGAGCGGAGCGAAGTGAAGCAATCGCAAGGGTTTTGGGTATTTTACATTTCGTTACATAGTTGTGTTTATTCGAGCCAACCTACTTATATTTCAAGTGAATATCTCAGGTATATATCTCAAGCGAATATCTCAAGCGAATATCTTAGGTATATATTTCAAGCGAATATCTCAGGTATATATCTCAAGCGAATATCTTAGGTATATATTTCAAGCGAATATCTCAGGTATATATCTCAAGCGAATATCTCAGGTATATATTTCAAGCGAATATCTCAGGTATATATTTCAAGCGAGCAAGATGCTCGCACTACCTAATATGAGCCTCATACAGAATTATTATGACTACTTTTAAGCTAAAACCCTTTTAATTTGTATATTTAAATTTTATGAAAGTCTTGTAGTGCGTTAACGAAGTCTGTCCGAAGGACATGCATCTTGCTCGCTAGAAAAATAAATTTTATGAAAGTCTTGTAGTGCGTTAACGAAGTCTGTCCGAAGGACATGCATCTTACTCGCTAGAAAAATAAATTTTATGAAAGTCTTGTAGTGCGTTAACGAAGTCTGTCCGAAGGACATGCATCTTGCTCGCTAGAAAAATAAATTTTATGAAAGTCTTGTAGTGCAAGCCGGAAAGCGATCTTGAAAATTACAAATTAAATGCGTGACAGCTTAAAATCTAAAATCTCAAATAATTAATCTAAAATCCAAAATAATTAATCTAAAATCCAAAACAAAAAAAACGCATCCGTTGTTAAAAGCATCCGTTGTTAAAATTTAAAATCTAAAATTCCATAGTGAAAATTTCCCAATTTCACCAAAGGGGATTGACATGGGATTTTTAATAAATTTATTTAAAATTTTTGAAAAACTATGTTACCTCAGCTGGTTCCAATTTCTGTAGGTGATAATTCTTCAGTTGATGGAGGATTACTAGGTAATTCCAAACAATATCCAGCACCATATACCGTTTTGATATAGCGGGGATGGCGTGGGTCTGGTTCTAATTTGGTTCTTAAATGGCGGATATGTACGCGAATGGTTTCAATATCATCATCGGGATCGTAACCCCAAACTTCTCGAAGTATTTCGCTGGGAGAAACAGTTTGTCCGTGTCGTTGCAGCAAACAATGAAGTAGTTCAAACTCCAAGTGAGTTAACTTTACAGTTTGAGTAAACCATATTGCTTCAAATCTTTCAGGAACTAAAGTTAGCGAGGCATAATTAAGAATTTCGCTGTGTTTTGCTGCTTGGGGTATGCGATCGGTACGTCGGAGTAACGCCCGCACCCGCGCCAACATTTCTTCTACTTCAAAAGGTTTTGTTAAATAATCATCCGCACCAGCATTAAAACCTTCGACTTTATCCTGAGTTTGACTTAAAGCGGTTAACATTAATACTGGAATATCAGAAGTACGGTCATCTCTCCGCAAGCGCTGACATACAGTAAACCCATCAACCCTGGGCAACATCAAATCCAACATAATTAAGTCCGGCTGTAGCTGGAGCGCTAAAGCTTGCCCTTTGATACCATCTTCAGCTTGGCTAACATCATAACCAGCCATTTCTAAATTAACGGCTACCAACTCGGAAATTGCTGGATCGTCATCTATGACAAGAATTCTCGGCATTATTAAATTATTGTTACTGTGTATTAAGAAAAGTTAAAAATCTTTGGAAAATACAAAGATTGCTTTAACGATTATAAAAAAAATTTGAAATATAACATAAAGCTTAAAATAAAAATATTCTTAAATAAACTACAAATTAGACAGAATATCTTATACAATGTCCAACCCAACCTACAATCCACCTTGGTTTTTACGAAACGGCGTGTCAATGACCGTGCGTGCAGCGTTGTGGGGAAAAAAGAATTGGGAAACTATTCTCAACCTACCAGAGCCTAGTTATCAGGAACAAGTTTTTACTGGCGCACAAGGAGTACCTTTGTTCGGTTTAGTCGCAATTCCGGAAAATCCTCGCGGCACCATTATAGGTACTTACGGCATTATTGGCGATTTAGAAGAAGAATGGTTTCTGAAAATTTTAGGGCGCAAAGCTTACGCTCAAGGTTACGCGGTAGTACTATTCGATTGGCGTGCCCACGGTAAAACAGCAGAATTATCCCCCACCTTAACCAGCGATGGTTTGTACGAAGGAGAAGATTTCGTTCGCATCGCCGCCGCAGCATTATCAATGGGATGTCCCCCGAAATTTTGGTTTACAGGATTTTCATTGGGAGGGCAGTTAGCATTGTGGGCAATTAAAGCAGCTGTAGAATTAACTCAAGCTGAGGAAATAGGAATCAAAGAAAGCGATATTGGTGGAGGTGCGGTTATTTGTCCGAGCTTAGATTCCAACCGTTCCCTTAAATATATAACTAGTTATCCAGCAGGTAGACTTTTAGAACAAAGAATTGCCAAAGCATTGAAAAAATTGGCATGGAAAATTCACAATAATCATCCAGGAAGTTTAGATCCAGCCGCGATCGAAAGAGCAAACAGTATATGGGGATTTGACAACGAATTAGTCATAGAAAAATTAGGTTTCCCCTCAGTAGAAGCTTACTATCAAGCAAGCAACGCCCTACCTCTTCTACCAAAGCTTACCAAACCAACCTTAATAATTTACGCCGCAGACGACCCATTTTTTGCACCAGCCATCACCCCAGAATTACAAACAGCCTGCGCCCTAAATCCAGCCATAGACTTAATGTTAACTCCCAACGGCGGTCACGTCGGTTATTTAAGCAGCAAACAGTGTCAGCAAGAATACGGAGACAAAGACCCGTGGTGGGCGTGGAATCGGTTTTTGGAGTGGATAGAGTGAGGGGGATGGGGGGGAGTTAGGAGATGGGGTTCGGGGGAGATAGGGAGCAAGATGCTCCCACTACAAAGGATTTGATAACTTTTCTTAACTGATAACTGATAACTGATAACTGATAACTGTTCACTGTAAAATGTGGTTAAAAGCGCCGACTGATATTACCGATCTTAAATTATTACCTAACGAAGTTCATGTTTGGCGAGAAAATCTCGACAATGTAAAACCATCGTTGGAATTCTTTACGCAAACTCTTTCAGAAGATGAGTTAATTAGAGCAAGAAGATTTCATTTTGAGCAACATCGGCAGCGTTTTATTGCCGCACGGGGTATTCTCAGAAATATATTAGGTCGCTATTTAAATATCGAACCGTCTAAAATCAAGTTTGGTTACGAACCTCGCGGTAAACCGTTTTTAGATGAAAGCTGTAACAATAATATATGCTTTAATTTGTCTCACTCCCAAGATTTTGCGTTGTATGCGGTGAGTTTAAATAATTCTATCGGTGTCGATCTAGAATGCATCAACTCAACTACCGATGTGGTTTCCCTGGCTCAAAGGTTTTTTGCTCCCAGTGAATTCGCTGCGATCGAATCGGCTGCTCAAGAGCAACAGCAACAGCTATTCTTTCGTTACTGGACATGTAAAGAAGCTTATTTGAAAGCAACGGGAACGGGATTAAAAGATTTACACAAAGTCGAAATTTCTTTAACTCCCGAACAACCTGCACAGTTAAATATTCCCAATATTCTTGGTGAATGGAGTTTGTTAGAAATACAACCTTTTTCTAGTTGTGCTGCTGCGATCGCAATTAACAATAGAGATTTGCAGTTTAAATATTGGAATTATGGTTCGTAGAGCCGGAATTTATTCCTTTCACTTCCGTAATTTTGATTCGTATCGATAATTCCATAAAGTTTTTGGCAAATTCTGTTTTCAACCTAGAATCAATAAGACGTAGCAATGCTACGTCTCTACAAAAATATTTATACCAATTACCAATTACCGATTACTTATCTTCCTAAACTTTTTGGATCTAATGCATCTCTTAATCCATCACCAAGCAAATTAAACGCCAATACTGTCAAAATAATTACTACTGCGGGGGGCCAAATTAACCACGGTTGCAGTACCAAAATAGAAGCGTTGGTTGCTAACGATAGCATATTACCCCAAGAAGGATCTGGTTGCTGAATCCCCAAACCGATCAAACTTAGGATCGCTTCCGCACCGATGAAGCTAGGTATAGAAAGGGTTGCGGAGATCACAAGATAGCTTGCAGTTTGAGGTAAAACGTGGCGGGTAATGATATATAAAGGTTTAGCACCCATCGCTCTTGCTGCTTGGACAAATTCTCGTTCTTTAATTGACAGCACTTGTCCGCGAATAACCCGCGCTAAACCAGCCCAGCCAATCAAGGAAGTAATTAAAACAATCAGTAAGAAGCGCTGAGTACTGCTTAATCCCGGTGGTAAGACTGCGCCTAATGTGACCAAAAGATAGATACTGGGGAAAGTCATCAGTACTTCCACCACACGCATGATGATTGAGTCAGTCCATCCACTGAAATAACCGGAAATTCCGCCAACTAACATACCTAATGGGAAAGAAATCGCAACACCCAAAATTCCGATAAATAAACTGATACGACCACCATAAACCAAACGGGTGAATTCATCGCGTGCTTGATCGTCGGTACCTAAAAGATTGTATCTTGCTTCACCAGCAGCACCGAATAAATGGAAATTTAAAGGAATACCGGGAAATATCGTTACTTCATTCCACTTTGGCGGTAGCGGCAAACTTAATTTAAACAGATTATATTCGGAACCTTGGACAAATAAACGTAGAGGAGAAGGTTTACTGTAATCAACAATAATTTCGCGATCGCCTGTTTCTAATTCCGTATCACCTTGAGTCGTCGGATAAATATGAGGACCGATAAACTTTCCTTCTTTAGTATTTAAATATACGCGAGTTGGTGGCAGTAAGGAACCATTTGGTTGGGAATAATATGGATCGTAAGGTGCAACAAAATCCGCGAAAATTACCGTTATATAGAAAATTATCAGTAAAATTGCCCCAAATCGTGCTAAAGGATTTTTCTTAAGTCTTTGCCACCAGTTCATAGTTTATACAAGTTAGTTAGTTATGAATGTTAAAGCACACATTCTTCTGTATGAATTATAAAACCTGGAGATATTTAACAAATCTTAACTTTATGGGAAAGATGGGCAAGGATGTCCATCCCACAAGAATATTAATTGTAGGGTGTGTGACGCTTCGACAAACTTTGTAAGGAATCTACCATGTTTATAGCGTCACGCACCAATTACAAGATTATGATAATTATGCAATTTTAAAATAACGTTGTAATTTTAAAGAAAGTTGTCAGTTTTAAGATAAATAGCGAGCAAGATATCTTTGATGGCACACGCCAAGATGTTTTAAGAATAGCGAGCAAGATGTTTTAAGATAAATAGCGAGCAAGATGCTCGCACTACAGTTATTTTTTTTCTATATATTGTGATGCTTCTTTCTTCAATAAAGCGAACATCTTTAAATCGTGAAATTCACCTTTCCAAAAGCCATATTCTCTTAAAATACCTTCAGGAGCAAAGCCTAATTTTTCTAAAAGTTTCATAGAAGCAGTATTTTCCAACATTGCAGTTGCTGCAATTCGGTTTAATTCCATCTTTTCAAATCCAAATTTGATCGCAGCAGTTAATGCTTCTGTCATAATTCCCTTTCGCCAATAAGCTTGAGAAAGTTCGTATCCAATTTCTGCCTGAAAGCTTTTCTGTAACCAATTATAACCGCAAGTACCAATTATAATATTGTCTTCTTTTTTCGCAATTCCCCAGCGAATCATTTGTTGATTATGAAACCTTTCGTAAAAGCTGTTAATTAATTCTTTTGCTTGTTCGATATTTGTTAAGGCTTCTAAATCGTGATATTTCAAAACTTCTTTGTCCGAGAAATGCTGAAAAATAGCTTTTGCGTCAGATTGGTTTACTTGTCTTAATAGTAAATTTTCTGTTTCTAGTTCGGGGAATTGAGATAACATTTAATTAAGGCTTTTGAAATATAACTAAACTTATTATAACTATGGTGCAAATAATTCAAGCTAAAGATATAAGTATTTACGAGTTAGAAGAAAAGTTTGGTTTACAATCTACAGATAAAGATTTTTTCACTGAATGGACTGATAATTTACCTTCGCTAACAGATATAGAAAAGCAATCTTTAAAACGAGTTCAAAGTAATTACTTTAATTTAACTAGAAGACGTTTAATATCAGAGGAAGCAGTAAAAATGGTGGTGCTGTCTCCTTTACTGGATCTGGCTGGTTTCTATCAACCACCTTTTGAAATTGAAACTGAAACTTCTGTAGAAATTGTAGCGGAAGAAGAGGGAGTTAAGCTGAAAGGTAATATTGATGTTTTGGTGGTGCAAAAAAACTTTTGGATACTTGTTATTGAGTCTAAGAGTACTAAATTTGATGTAACGATCGCGCTACCTCAAGCATTAGCTTATATGTCGAATTCTCGCGATCAAGAAAAACCTACTTTTGGTTTACTTGTGAATGGTAGGGAATTTGTTTTTGTTAAATTGGTGCGGGAAGAAATAAAATATGCTCGTTCTTATGCGTTGTCGATTGAGAAGGATGATGAATTTCAGCAAGTTTTGACTGTGTTGAAGCGGGTTGGTGAATTGATTGTTAGATAAGGAGAGCATTATGGAATATATTTTTTATATGAGATTAGGAAGGAAATAACGAGATAAAATTATAATAACAATCTCTTATCCTTTGCATTTTTAATCATTATCTGAAGCATTATATCTGCTGCACTTAAAACTTGTTTTTGAGGTTCATTTAATAGATAATTATATTTTGAAGATTTAAATTCATTTTGACTGGCTATCTCTAAAAGCTTTTCATAGTTTCCTGTTGCAAATAAATATGCTTCTTTCTCAATGCTAGATATATAACTCCTTTTTTTAGTACGTATTAGCAAAAGACTCAAATATTTTTTTGCTTCAATTAAAGATTGTTCTATATTATCTAAATTATCTTCAGTAGCACCCGAAAGAGTTGATACTGTTGTAAGGTTTTTAATACAACCAGCATAAATGTCTTGAATTTGGCTAATTTTCTCCCTTTGTTCTTGAAACCGATTATTAATCATAGCTGTAGATAAATTAATAATTGCACTACTTATAACAGTAAAAAGAACTATATACACACCCATCAACGTAGGGTTATTTAAAGGCATAAAATCAAAGAAAAAATTTGACATCATAAATAAAACTCAGTTTTATAGAATGTTTGTAGTCTATGTTGGAAACATCCAATTTTTCAAAATGATTTGTAGTGCGAGCATCTTGCTCGCTATCGATCGCTATATTGTTCACCACTATAGGCAATATTCAAGGAACTCGTTTGATAACCTAGATATTGGAGACGTAGCAGTGCTACGTCTCTACAACATTATCAATCAAATGTAACTACGCTACGAATTGATTCTCCTTTATGCATTAATTCAAATCCTTCGTTAATCTTTTCTATTGGCATTACATGAGTAATTAAATCATCGATGTTTATCTTTCCTTCCATGTACCAATCAACGATTTTTGGTACGTCGGTACGTCCCCTGGCTCCACCAAATGCCGAACCTTTCCAAACTCTTCCGGTAACAAGTTGAAATGGACGGGTGCTTATTTCTTCTCCGGCACCTGCAACGCCAATTATAATACTTTGTCCCCAACCTTTATGACAGCATTCTAATGCTTGACGCATCACTTTTACGTTACCAATGCATTCAAATGTATAGTCGGCTCCACCTTTGGTTAAATCTACTAAGTAAGGAACTAAATCTCCTTCTACTTCTTTAGGATTAACAAAGTGTGTCATGCCGAATTTTTCTGCTAATTCACGTTTTTGGGGATTAATATCTACACCGATAATCGTATCGGCACCTACCATTTTCGCGCCTTGAATCACATTTAAGCCGATACCACCCAAACCGAAAACTATAACTTTTGAACCGGGTTCTACTTTTGCGGTGTAAATAACCGCACCTATACCCGTAGTAACGCCGCAACCGATGTAACAAACCTTTTCAAAAGGCGCATCTTCGCGAATTTTTGCGATCGCAATTTCCGGCAGCACCGTATAGTTAGCAAAAGTTGACGTACCCATGTAGTGATAAAGCTTTTTATCGCCAATGGAAAAACGACTGGTACCGTCGGGCATCAAGCCTTTACCTTGAGTGCTGCGAATTGCTTGACAAAGGTTAGTTTTTAAGCTCAAACAATATTCACACTGACGACATTCGGGAGTGTAAAGAGGAATAACGCGATCACCTTTTTTAACGCTGGTGACATCTTTTCCTACATCCACAACAACTCCAGCACCCTCATGTCCCAAAATAGCCGGGAATAAACCTTCTGGATCTTTCCCAGAAACCGTGTAAGCATCGGTATGACAGATGCCGCTAGCTTTAATTTCTATTAATACTTCACCAGCTTTTGGTCCCTCTAAATTAACCGTTTCAATACTTAACGGCTTACCCGCTTCATAAGCCACTGCTGCTTTAACTTTCACTGTTCACCCTCTTGTTTCGTTCAATCTTCTTTCTTGAGTGTATAGCGGTGGAGGGATGGGGAGATGGGGAGACAAGGAGATGGGGAGATGGGGAGATGGGGAGATGGGGAGATGGGGAGATGGGGAGACAAGGAGAAATATTAATTTTTAACTCCGGCGATCCTAACTCCTCACCTTTAACATGCAGACCTTTAACCTATTCCCCAATCCCCAATCCCCATCGAATATTATAGTTAAAATATCTATATTTGTTGTTGATTGCTTATGAAACCTGCCCTAACTAAATTCGGCGCTCAAATGTCTAAACTTACTGGCGTAAGAGCGATTATGAAGGATATCAATGAAACTTTACGCGCAGGTAATGGGCAGGAGTTGATGAATTTGAGTGCGGGTAATCCGTTAATTTTGCCTGAAGTCGAACAACTATGGCGCGATTGTACTGCGGAACTTTTAGCGAGTCAGGAATATGGTGAAGTTGTTTGCCGTTATGGCTACTCTAAGGGTTATACGCCGTTAATCGAAGCTGTTGCGAAAGACTTTAACAAACGCTACGGTTTAAATCTTACCGAACGCAATATTTTAATTACTCCCGGCAGTCAAACGCTTTATTTCTACGCTGCGAATGTCTTTGGCGGTTATAACACCAACGATGAACTAAAACAAATTGTTTTTCCTTTAAGTCCCGATTATACAGGTTACGGTGGCGTTAGTTTGGTTCCCGAAGCGTTATTTGCTTACAAACCGACTTTAGATATTGACAAATCTGCCCATAGATTTAAATATCGTCCCGACTTCAGCCAGTTATCGATTACAGAAAAGACTGGTTGCGTTTTATTCTCTCGTCCCTGTAATCCTACAGGTAATGTTGTTACCGACGAAGAAGTTAAGAAAATCGCCACACTTGCCGCAAAATCTAATGTACCAGTCTTAATTGATTCGGCATACGCTCCACCTTTTCCAGCTTTAAATTATACCGAAATGACACCAGCATTTGGTGAAAACATTCTGCACTGCATGAGTTTATCAAAAGCAGGATTACCCGGAGAAAGAGTTGGGATTGCGATCGGGGATGAAAAATTAATTGAAGCATTGGAGTGTTTTCAAGCAAACGCCAGCTTGCATTCATCGCGATACGGGCAAGCCATAGCCGCTCGTGCGATCGATTCGGGGGAGTTAGCACGAATCAGCGAAACCGTAATTCGTCCTTTTTATAAAAATAAATTCGCCGTTTTAGAAAGTACTTTAGAAGCAGCAATGCCCGATAATTTACCTTGGTTTCTACATCGCGGTGAAGGAGCAATTTTTGCTTGGATATGGCTCAAAGATTTACCCATCAGCGACAACGATTTTTACCAAAAACTCAAAAAAGTAGGCGTAATAGTCGTCCCTGGAAACTCCTTCTTCCCCGGCTTGCGCGAAGAATGGCAACACAAACATGAATGTTTCCGCGTCAGCCTCACGGGTAGCGACGAAGAAATCAAAACCGGAATGCAGCGTTTCGCCAAAGTAGCCCAAGAGGTTTATCGCAGTGCTGCCGTGAGTGCATGAGATGATGGGGGGATGGGGAGATGGGGGGGATGGGGGGATGGGGAGATGGGGGGATGGGGAGATGGGGAGATGGGGGGATGGGGAGATGGGGGGATGGGGAGATGGGGGGATGGGGAGATGGGGAGATGGGGGGATGGGGGGATGGGGGGATGGGGGGATGGGGAGATGGGGGGATGGGGAGATGGGGGGATGGGGAGTTAGGAGTTAGGAGTTAGGAGTTAGGAGTTAGGAGTTATTTATAAAGGACTTCCAAAAAATAATTTATCTAATCATAGTAGTGCGAGCATCTTGCTCGCTTGAAACAGCCAGCGATTAAGATCCGATCTTCAAACAGCTAGCGATTAAGATCCGATCTTCAAACACCTAGTACTGTGTCGCATTAGTTTTGAAGGGTAATAAAGGTTCGTAGTAAGCGCTAAAGCGCTCCGGATTTAGGGAACCGATGCCGGCACGTAGAACCTGTCAAAACTAATGAAATGGACTACTAGCGAGCAAGATGCGATCTTGAAACAGCCAGCGAGCAAGATGCTCGCACTACCGAATTTAATCCCCTACTCCCTGCTAACTGATAACTGATAACTGGTAACTGATAATGGATGATTGGTTGGAAATTGGTAAGATTGTTTCGCCTCAAGGAATGAAGGGTGAAATGCGGGTTTATCCACAAACGGATTTTCCCGAACGTTTTGAGGTGCCGGGTAAGCGTTGGCTGTTGCATCCGAATGCGACGGAACCGGAAGAGGTAGAGTTGGTTAAAGGTCGTTTTTTGTCGGGTAAAAATCTCTATGTGATTCAGTTGGCTGGGGTTAATTATCGCGATCGCGCTGAAGAATTACGCGGTTGTAAGTTACTTGTACCCCAGAGCGATCGCCCATCTTTGGGTGAAGATGAATATCATTTGATGGATTTGGTGGGTTTACCTGTTTTTATGCAGGATGATGGTGAGTTAATTGGTACCGTAGTTGATTTGATTAATGCTGGCAATGATTTATTAGAGGTGCGCTTGGAGGAAGGAGACAAGGAAACAATCCAAAATCCAAAATCTAAAATCCAAAATCCCAAGACTGTTTTAATTCCTTTTGTGAAAGAAATTGTTCCGGTGGTTGATTTAGAAGCTAGTCGGATTGAAATTACGCCGCCGATTGGTTTGTTGGAGATTAATTAATTCTATCGATTTGCTCGGAATTCAGAAACCCGGTTTTGTGAAAAAATCTGGTTTCTTAATATCTTAAGTTGTCACTACAAGATTGCTATATATCTAATTTTTTTATCTTATCTATTTAAATAGTTTTATTAACTTGACGTAACTAAGTTTTTAAAAAATATTATCTTCTATCTAAAGAAGTAGTTTTTATTAAAATAAATGAAAATATTGATTTTTTTTAATAAGTGAATCCTGGTTTTTAAATCAAAGCTTTGGTTAAATTGCGGTTAAATTTGAATAATCAAAAAGATATTATGATAAACTCCCAAAAAGATTGTTAAGCCCGATATTTATTTCAGGTTTTAACGATTTAATAGCTTTTAATCGCCTTTATTCTATAAAATCAGACGTAATTCTAAATTGTTTTAAATAACTAACTCTTGTGTTGTGCTATAGCGCGATCGGAAATTAAAGCGATAATACGAAAAATATTCATTTAGATATAAAAGAAATTAGAATATTTACGTTTATATAATTGTTAAAATGCGACAAAAAATGACGTTAAGGAGTTGACTATGACTTTAGCAAGCCGTCTACATAAGCCATTGCAGGATGATGAATTACGGAAGATTAACGCTTATTGGAGTGCAGCAAATTATCTTTCGGTTGGACAAATATATTTATTAAATAATCCTCTACTTAAGGAACCGCTGAAGTTAGAACACGTTAAACCCAGACTTTTAGGACATTGGGGAACTACTCCAGGTTTAAATTTTATTTACGTTCATCTCAACCGGGTAATTAAGCGAGATGATTTAAGTATGATTTATATTGCCGGTCCCGGACATGGTGGCCCAGGTTTGGTGGCTAATACTTATCTTGAAGGAACTTATAGCGAATATTATCCGAATATTTCTCAAGATGCTCAAGGGATGCAAAAGCTGTTCAAACAGTTTTCTTTTCCCGGTGGAATTCCCAGTCACGTAGCGCCGGAAACTCCAGGAAGCATCCATGAAGGTGGAGAACTCGGTTATTCTCTTTCCCACGCTTTTGGTGCGGCTTTTGATAATCCCGATTTGATTGTGGCTTGCGTTGTCGGTGATGGTGAAGCGGAAACGGGTTCGCTGGCGGCAAGTTGGCATTCTAATAAGTTTTTGAATCCAGTACGCGACGGTGCGGTACTGCCGATTTTGCACCTCAACGGCTATAAAATTGCCAACCCTACACTTTTGGCAAGAGTGAGTCATGAGGAATTACAAAAGCTGTTTGAGGGTTACGGTTATAAACCTTATTTTGTTGAGGGTTCCGATCCAGAAGCCATGCATCAATTGATGGCTGCAACGATGGATACAGTTTTGCATGAAATCCGCGAAATTCAGGAAGATGCGCGGGCAAATGGTTTCAAAGTGCGTCCGCAATGGCCGATGATTGTTCTTAGAAGTCCCAAAGGTTGGACTGGACCTAAAGAAGTTGATGGGAAAAAGACCGAAGATTATTGGCGATCGCACCAGGTACCGCTATCAAATATGGCTGCGGAACCAGCACACGTAAAAATGCTGGAAGACTGGATGAAGAGTTACCAGCCAGAAGAATTATTTGATCAAAACGGTAAATTAATCGCCGAATTAGCCGAACTCGCACCTACAGGAAATCGGCGTATGGGTGATAATCCCCACGCTAACGGCGGTGTTTTGCTGCGAGACTTGAAAATGCCCGATTTTCGTAACTATGCCGTAGAAGTTAACGAACCGGGAAAAACTATTGCCGAAGCAACCCGCACTATGGGTAAATTATTGCGGGATGTGATGAAATTTAATTTAGATAGCCGCAACTTCCGTTTATTTGGGCCAGACGAAACCGCAAGTAACCGACTCGCTGACGTGTTAGATGTTACAGATAGAACTTGGGTTGCAGAAACCTTGGAATACGACGACCACTTAGCAGCAGACGGTCGCGTTATGGAAATCCTCAGCGAAAATACTTGTCAAGGATGGTTGGAAGGATACCTACTTACAGGTCGTCATGGATTATTTTCCTGTTATGAAGCCTTCATCCATATCATCGATTCAATGTTCAACCAGCACGCCAAATGGTTGAAAACTACCCGCGAAATTCCTTGGCGCAGACCAGTTGCTTCACTAACGTATTTACTAACATCTCACGTATGGCGGCAAGATCACAACGGCTTTAGCCATCAAGATCCCGGCTTTATCGACCACGTTGTTAATAAAAAAGCCGAAGTTGTGAGAGTATATTTACCACCCGATGCTAATTGTCTGCTATCGGTGACAGACCATTGTTTAAGAAGTCGCAATTACGTTAACGTGATTGTAGCGGGTAAACAACCCTCCTTACAGTATCTGAATATGGATGAAGCAGTTAAACACTGCACCACAGGGATCGGTATTTGGGGTTGGGCTTCTAACGACCAAGGAAGCGAACCAGATGTAGTCATGGCTTGCTGTGGCGACGTTCCCACGTTGGAAACCTTAGCAGCAGTAGAGATATTGCGGGATAACTTTCCAGAATTAAAAATCAGAGTAGTAAACGTAGTAGACTTAATGACGCTACAGCCAGACACCGAACATCCCCACGGTTTGAGCGACAAAGACTTTGACAGCATTTTCACCACAGATAAACCAGTGATTTTTGCCTTCCACGGTTATCCTTGGTTGATTCACCGTTTAGCATATCGTCGCACAAATCACAATAACCTCCACGTCCGGGGTTACAAAGAAGAAGGAACCACAACCACACCTTTTGATATGGTGGTTCTGAACGAATTAGACCGCTTTAATTTAGCAGATGATGCCATTGACAGAGTTCCCCATCTAAGATATAGAGCGGCTCACGTCAAGCAAATGCTGCACAACAAGCTGATCGAACACAAGCAATATGTCCGCGAGCATGGCGAAGATATGCCCGAAATTCGCGATTGGAAGTGGAAGCGGTAGAGGGGTGATGGGGAGATGGGGAGAGGGGGAGATGGGGAGATAGGGGGACAAGGGGACAAGGGGACAAGGGGACAAGGGGACAAGGGGACAAGGGGACAAGGGGACAAGGGGACAAGGGGACAAGGGGACAATTAGCAATTATTAACTCCTCACTCCGGTGGTCCTAACTCCGGTGGTCCTAACTCCCAATTCCGGTGGTCCTAACTCCCAATTCCTAACTCCCAATTCCTAACTCCTAACTCTTAACTCTTAACTCCGGTGGTCCTAACTCCTAACTCCGGTGGTCCTAACTCCTAACTCCGGTGGTCCTAACTCTCTATTCCCAATTTCCAATTATTAAATAAGCAAGTGTAAGGGAGGGGATGTTATAAAACTATAGGTTAGAAATAAGTGTAGATTTGATATCTTACTAACATCACTATGATAAGTAGCAGTTCATCCGAGCAACAAAATAGTAAGCTAGCGTCGGAAGATATTTCGGTTCCTAGCACCACTAAAGTTAGAGTCGAAGACGATCGCACTGGTATGAGTGAGGAAACTCTCAAACGTGCCATTGCTGATAGTCTTTATTACGTTCAAGGAAAGGGCGAGTATTTCGCTACTTTGCACGATTATTATATGGCTGTTGCCTATAGCGTTCGCGATCGCATTCTGCAACGACGCATCAAAACAGCGGAAACTCACATGGAGAAGCAGGTAAAAACGGTTTACTACCTGTCTGCTGAGTTCTTGATGGGACGCTATACGGGTAATTGTTTAATTAATCTTGGTCTTTACGAGAAAATTAAAACTGTTCTTAAAGAATCCGGGTTAGAGCTAGATGATTTATTAGAGCAAGAAAGCGAACCGGGATTGGGTAACGGTGGCTTGGGAAGACTTGCAGCTTGTTATCTAGATTCTTTGGCAACTTTGGAAATCCCCGCTGTTGGTTATGGAATTCGTTATGAATTCGGGATTTTCGAGCAAGTTATTCGTAACGGTTGGCAAGTTGAAAACCCCGATAAATGGTTGCTTTTTGGCAATGCTTGGGAACTTCCTCTTCCTGAATATCGCGTAGAAGTTAAATTTGGCGGTCATACCGAAGTATATAACGATCGCACCGGACGCTTCCAATCGCGTTGGGTACCGCAACAAAAAGTATCTGGAGTCCCCTACGATACTCCGGTACCGGGTTACGGTGTGGATACGGTAAATATTCTCCGGTTGTGGAAAGCTGAAGCAAGTGATGAATTTGACTTACAGGCTTTTAATGCTGGTGATTACATCGGCGCGGTAGGTAGTCAAATGTTCTCGGAAAATATTTCCAAAGTTCTCTACCCTAACGACGATACAATGCAGGGTAAAGAATTGCGCTTGCAGCAACAATATTTCTTTGTTTGTTGTTCCTTGCAAGATATTCTTCGTCGCCATCAACAAATTTTTAAAACTTTAGATAATTTGGGTCAAAAAGCTGCAATTCAGCTTAACGATACCCATCCTTCAGTTGGTATCGCCGAATTGATGCGGTTGCTGATTGACGAACATGAAATGTCTTGGGATAAAGCTTGGGATATCACTCAAAATACCTTTGCTTATACCAATCATACCCTGTTGCCAGAAGCTTTAGAACGCTGGCCCGTGGCACTTTTTGGTAGATTATTACCCAGACATTTAGAAATCATCTACGAAATCAACTTCCGCTTTTTGGCTGAAGTTAGAAAACGTTTTCCCGGAGATTTAGAAAAGATTTCGCGGCTATCTTTGATTGAAGAAGGCGATGAAAGGAAAATCCGCATGGCAAACTTAGCTTGTGTCGGTAGCCATAAAATCAACGGTGTAGCGGCACTTCATACCGAGCTACTTAAAAAATATGTTCTCCACGACTTCTACGAATTATTCCCAGAAAAGTTTATCAACAAGACAAATGGTGTAACCCCCCGTCGCTGGCTGTTGATGGGTAATCCCCGACTTTCTCGCCTAATTACCGACAAAATCGGCACCGATTGGATTACGAATTTGGATGAACTCAAAAAGTTAGAAAAATTTGTAGACGATAAAGAGTTCAAACAAACTTGGCGCGAAATCAAACAAGCCAACAAAGAAGAATTAGCAAAACTGATTCAAAAATCCAACGGAATTACAGTAGATCCCAATTCCTTATTTGACGTACAGGTAAAGCGACTGCACGAATACAAACGTCAGTTACTCAACGCTTTCCACATTATCACCCTCTACAACCGAATCAAGAAAAATCCGCAAGCTGATATCTTACCCCGGACATTTATTTTCGCAGGTAAAGCAGCCCCCGGTTACTTCATCGCCAAATTAATTATCAAATTAATCAACGCCGTTGGTAGTGTAGTAAACAGCGATACAGACGTAGCCGGACGTTTAAAAGTAGCATTCATACCAAACTACAACGTATCTTCAAGCCAATTTATCTACGCGGGTGCGGAACTTTCCGAACAAATTTCCACTGCTGGTAAAGAAGCTTCGGGAACGGGTAACATGAAATTTGCCCTCAACGGTGCTTTAACAATTGGTACTCTTGACGGTGCTAACGTTGAAATTCGCGAAGAAGTCGGCGAGGAAAACTTCTTTTTATGCGGTTTAACCACCCCAGAAGTTTACGAATTGAAAGCGAAAGGATATAACCCCAGAAGCTATTACGAATCCAATCCCCAGCTAAAAGAGGTTATTGACTTGATAGCCTGCGGACAGTTTTCCGATGGCGATCGCAACTTGTTTAAACCGCTGTTAGATTCGCTGTTTAACCAAGATAGGTTTATGCTATTCGCTGACTATCAATCCTACATCGACACCCAAGATAAAGTTTCCGAAGCCTATCGAGATACAGAAAACTGGACTCGGATGTCAATTATCAACTCCGCACGCATGGGTAAATTTTCCTCAGATAGGGCAATTTGGGAATATTGTCAAGAAATCTGGGATATACAACCTTGCAAAGTAAAACTCGACGACTATTCAACCGATAAAGCCGGATTGAAGATGTCGTAATTAATAGGTCAAAGGTCAAAGGTTAGAGGTTAAAGGTGAAAATTCAAATTTTTCTTTTTGAGTCCTGATAACCTTACCATTACTAATTGACCTTTGACCTTTGACATGCAGACCTTTAACCTGTGAATGTAATGAAAGTAGCAGTATTCAGTACAAAAAACTACGATCGCCACTTTCTTTCCGAAGCAAATACCGATGGCGCTCACGAGTTTGTATTTTTTGAGCCAAGGTTAAACCGCGATACTACGGCATTGGCAGCAGGATTTCCGGCAATTTGCGCTTTTATTAACGACCAGTTAAATCCCGAAACTTTAAGTGCGATCGCTAAACAAGGAACGAAGCTGATCGCTTTACGTTCGGCGGGTTTCAACAATGTAGATATCAAAGCCGCTACCGAATTAGGAATTACCGTAGTCAGAGTTCCGGCTTATTCTCCTTATGCAGTCGCCGAACACGCGGCAGGATTAATTTTAACTTTAAATCGTAAGTACCATCGCGCTTATAATCGAGTTCGCGAATCTAATTTTTCCCTCAAAGGTTTATTAGGATTTGACTTACATGGTTCCACCGTCGGTATAGTTGGTACGGGTAAAATCGGGATGTGTTTTGCTCAAATCATGAAGGGATTTGGCTGCAATTTACTCGCATACGATATTTATCAAAACCCCGATTGTTTGGAAATGGGCGTGAAATATGTAGAATTCTCAGAATTACTTGCCGCATCGGACATCGTTTCGCTACACTGTCCGTTAACTCCCGAATCTCACCACTTAATTAACGCCACAACTTTAGAGCAATTTAAATCCGGAGCGATGTTGATCAACACCAGTCGCGGCGGGCTTGTCGATACAGAAGCAGTCATAGACGCTTTAAAATCCAAGAAACTAGGCTATGTAGGTTTAGACGTATACGAACAAGAACGGGATTTATTCTTTGAAGACTTATCATTAGAAGTAATTCAAGATGATGTTTTTCAACATTTGCTAACATTTCCCAACGTAGTCATCACCGCACATCAAGCTTTCTTTACTAAAAATGCGCTGCAAAACATCGCTCAAACAACTTTGTCAAATATTAGCGAATTTGAGCAAGCGGGTGAATGCAAGAATACAGTTAGTAGTTAACATTTGTTAGAGGATGTTTTTTTAGTCTTGTTGTCGGTAGCAAAACCTTCTAGATCCCCATAAATCACCTTTTTAAAGGGTGACTTTGATTCCAATTCCCCCCTTTTTAAGGGCAGGGCTGATTCATTCCCTCAAAAGTTTGTAAATCCGGTTGAGAAGTCGGGTTTTTTATCTAAGAGTATCTGTAACAACCTGACATTTTTATAAAAACCCGACGAATGACGATTGCGATCGTATTGACAATTTACCTTCTTTATCGAATGAATCAGCCCTGCTTTTTAAGGGGGGTTAGGGGGGATCGATAAAACGTGATATATCGCGTCTCTACAAACCAATTTGTGGGTAAACGGGTAAACTTTTATATAAAAGTGTATTTTACCTAGCGATCGCATTATGGATAAACCAAAATTGTTAACCGAACCATTTTTACAATTCCCGACTCAAACTTCTATACGAGTTGTCTGGTTTACCGAATTTATGGGCGATCGACACGCGGTAGCATACGGTAATAATTTTCTTGATGTCTCTACTACAAGTATTAGACTGAATCATTTAAGAGAAGACGAAAATTCATTTGGAATGCAAACCGCAGATGGACATCAAAAACCCGTTTCACGCGAAATCTGGCGACACGAAGCTCATTTAACCGATCTAATTCCGGGTAAGCAAATTCCTTATCGAGTCACAACTATTACAGAAAACGATGAATTAATTAGTAGTAAAACTTATACTCTTGAACCCGCACCATTACCCGGTAAACCACTTAAAATTTTATTAACTTCCGACCATCAAATCAAGCCGATGGTAGCAGCAAATTTACAAAAAGTTAAAGAAACCTTTGAGCGAATTGATGCGGTATTTTTCGCTGGTGATTTAGTTAATATACCAGACCGCGCTAGTGAATGGTTTGATGATAATCGTGGCAATGCTTTTTTCCCTTGTTTGCAGGGAAGTGCTAACTATGTAATGGAATACGATCGCGTACAAACCACTTACACCGGAGGAGAAATTATTCAAAATGCTCCCATATTTCCCTGTATTGGAAATCATGAAGTTATGGGGCGTTTTAATACGGGAAAAAGTTTGAATGAAGAATTTAACGATACGATTCCCCGCGATGTTGCTTCTAACTTGTACGGGGAAGAATCCTTAAAAGATAATTCCTTCAATACCGATACTTATGAAAAAATATTTAGTTTACCAGACGAAAATGGAAAAGGTTATTATGCAGTAAGTTTCGGTGATGTGCGTTTAGTAGTTTTATATGTAACTAATATGTGGCGGTATTTTACCACCGAAGATTGCCATAAAGGGAAATATGCCGAACCACCTCAATTAAATAATCCAGAAAACTGGGGATACGGACAGCATATTTACGAATCTATTTCTAAAGATAGCACTCAATATAATTGGCTTGTTAACGAACTCAATAGCAGCGAATTTCAGCAAGCCAAATATAAAATCGTCATGTTTCATCATCCTCCCCACACTTTAGGAGATAACATCGTACCTGCTTACACCAACCCAGTACAGATAATCGAACGAGATAACAACGGTAATATTACATCAGTGCGTTATGAGTATCCCAAAGAACAAGATTACATCATTCGTGACTTAATACCATTATTAGAAAAAGCAGGCGTACAATTAGTATTTTACGGACATTCTCATTTATGGAATCGCTTTGTTAGTCCCAGTGGAATGCACTTTTTAGAAACATCAAATGTCGGTAATTCCTACGGTGCGGCATATGGAGATAGAAAGCGGCAAAACTTACCAAATACCGATAATAATAATTATACAGAAATTGGCGACCCCTACGGTTTAGAGCCAGTAGTACCAACAATAGAGCCGCTTGTAGACGAAAATGGTAAACCCTTACCTTATATATCCAGCAATGAAATTACCGTATTCACCATCTTCGATACAGAACAAGGTAGTGTAAGTAGTTATCGTTTTGATACCAGTAAACCCGATTCTGAAGTAATTAAATTTGATGAATTTAAACTTAAGAGTTAGGAGTTAGTTGTTAGTTGTTAGTTGTTAGTTGTTAGGAGTGAGGAGTAATTAAGGTCAAAGGTCAAAGGTTAAAGGTTAAAATTGTTTTTGTCTCCTTCTCTCCTTGTCTCCCCATCTCCCCATCTCCCCATCTCCCCATCTCCCCATCTCCCCATCTCCCCATCTCCCCATCTCCCCATCTCCCCATCTCCCCATCTCCCCATCTCCCCATCTCCCCATCTCCCCCTCTACCCCCTCTACCCCCTCTACCCCCTCTCCCAACATTAAATCATCATCCTAATTTGAGATCCATCCTGAGTTTTATTTACTTCAATCCTGGCTGCAAAGGCTTCTTTTAAATGGGGCATATGAGTTACGGTGAGGATGCAGGCAAAGTCAGAAGCAATTGCGTTGATTGCTGCAATTAATCTGTCGCACCCTTCACTATCTTGAGTACCAAATCCTTCATCAATTATCAGTAATTGTAAGGCGGCTCCGGCTCGCTGCGCTAATAGTTTGGCTAATGCTAAACGAATTGCAAAGTTGATTCTAAAAGCTTCCCCACCAGAGTAAGTTTCATAGGCTCTCGTACCTCTTGCATCGGCAATTACAATATCTAAGGTGTCTATTAATTTGGCATCTTTCTTCTTAGCTTTACTTGTTTTACCCGCTCTTTGAGTTACAAATTGCACGTGTAATTGATTGGCACTCAATCGGGAAAGTAGTTGATTTGTCTGGGCTTCTAGCTGGGGTAAGACATTTTCAATCATCAATGCTTGGATGCCATTTTTACCAAAAGCCTGCGCTAATTCCTGATAAACTCGCTGCTTTGAACGAACTTGCTTTAATTGCTGCTGCTGCTGGGTATATTGAACTTTCAGGTTTTCTAAATACTGAAACTGCTGCTGCAAGCGCCCTAAATGACCGAGTTTATCGTCAAGTTGGCGGCGACGGTTTGCTAATTGCTGCTCTAAAGCTTGAATTTGAGCGCTGGGATTATTGCATTGTTCCAATTGCGCCACAATGCTGTCAATTTGAGCGGCTAACTGTTGTTTTTCGCTCAACCTGGCTGCTAAAGCTTCTTGCAAAGACTGCGATCGCCTTTTCATTTCGGGATGCTGGAGTTGTGCGCTAACTAGTTGTTGATGGCGCAAATGCCAAGACTGAGCTTGTCTAGCATCTATGCGGATTTGGTTATGACGTTGGCTGTCGTAACCCATCTCGGTAATTTTATTTTCTAAATCTTTGATTTCTCTGGCAATTTCGGAATCAGTTTGTTCTAGTTTAATTTGATTTTCTAATTGACTAATTAATCCTTGAATTTCGGGTTTTCTGGCTGCTAAATGCGCTTGTCGCTTGCGGGCATCTTTAATTTGTGCTTGTTTAATTTCTGCCCAACGCCATTTTTCAACTTCGCTACGAGCTAGAGCGTGGTTTTGTTCGTTGTAATCAAGACTAAGTAAATAATTTTCTAACTCCTGCAATTCGCTTTGTTTTTGAGGCGCGTAATTACCTAGATGCAGAGTTCTTTCTAATCTCTCTTTTTCGTCGGCAATTTGCTGTATCTGTAAGCCAACTTCGCTCGTTGCCTGTATTTGTGCGCTTAATTCTCCCTTTTGCTCCCGTAATGCTTCATAAAGCGACAATTTACTGTTTACTGTCCGATATTCCTGCCTGAGAACTTGAATTTCTCGCTCTGATACCGCCATTTGGTCGCGGAACACCCATAATTGTCCCTGCGTATCCTTAAATTCATCCTTGGTTTTATCTACTACTCGATTCCAATGATGCTCGTCTAAAGGACGTTCGCACAAAGGACAAACAGCATCAGGGTTTTGTAACATTTGCAATTTTTGCTCTAATTCCCCTAATAACCTTTGATATTCGCGCTGTTGAGCCTGCAAGCGCTCCATAAAATGCCGTCTTTCCTGTCCTTTTTCCTGTACTCGTTGCAGATAAATCTTATCTTTATCTAACTTTTCAATCTTCGTTTCTACTTCCATAACCGCTTGTTGAAGTTGCGGTTGTCGCCTCGATTGACTTTGCAATTGTCTTTGAGTCGTCTCTAACTGTTCGAGTCGTGCTTTTATACCCGCTTCTTGGCGATGCAATTCTGTTTGCAATTGCTGGCGCTGCTGCAATATTGGAGAAACCTGCATTTGCAAATTATCTAAATTACTCAGATGCTGACGTGCTGCTTTTAATTTTTGCAGCGCTGCTTCCACATCACCCGCATTGTTAAGAGTCTGCTGAATATCTTGCTCTTGTTGCTCTAACGCCTCCAACTGCGCTTGATGTTGTTGCAACTGTCGCTCAACTCCTTGAATATGCTTGCTCAACTCAGAAAGACGTAGTTGCCGCAATTGAGAAATCTTTTGATATTCTGCAAACAAGACACCCATCTCTTCTTCTTGAGATTGCAGAGTTTGGTAATGGGCGTATCCTTTTTTAATTTCTGTTTGTTGAGTTAATAATCTTTCCAAAGACTCAAGCTGATTTGTCAAAGAAGATTGTTCGCTTTCCAAACGCTTGCTATCAGCCGTGAGATTATTATATTGTTGCCGAACAAAATGCAGTTGCTCTTCCCAACCTTTGCGCTGATGTTCGACAACCTGCAAACTTTGTAACTGAATATTATCAAAACCCTGTAATTTTTGCAGTTCGTTGAGTTCGGTTTCTAACTCAGTTTTTTGTTGAGCAATAGTTTCTTGTTGTTGCATTTGAGTTTTCATCGAACCCAAAGTGCGCTCTAACTCCTCTCCTTGTGCTTTTAAATGACGCGCTAAATCTTTGGCTTTGTCTTCTAACTCATCATATTGATTTAGCTTTAATAATTCAGCTAAAATTTCCTTACGCTCGCTCGGACGTTTGAGCATAAACTCATCAGCACGACCTTGACGTAAGTAAGCAGAATTTATAAAAGTATCATAATCGAGCTTAATATGACTCAGTATGACATCTTGAGTCGCTCTTAAACCCTTAGCCGTCAGAGACTTAAACCCTTGTGGCGTTTCGATTTGAAACTCCAAACTACTACTAGAACCCCGACGACGAGTACGAATTACCCTATAAATTTGTCCGTTAGCTGCAAAAGTAAAATCAACGCGAACATCTTTGGCTCCAGTATGAATTACATCATCCTCTGAAGCAGTTCTACTTTCACCCCAAACTACCCAAGTGATAGCTTCCAAAAGCGAAGATTTGCCAGCGCCATTCGCACCACAAATGCACGCCGTATGCAATCCGCTAAAATCTAAACTTGCGTCTTGATAACTAAGAAAGTTTTTTAATGTTACTTGTACTGGAATCATTTAGGCTACTTGCGGGCACTGACTTTTTATTAATAGCAGTACATATGCTGTTTTTGTAGTTTAACTATCTAGAAATATTCTTTCTAGTATTTAATCCCTCATTTTTACAAAACTTAACATTTTGACAAGTTTTTGTTTCCTACTAAGCAAAATATTTTTTCTTTATTACGCAAAAATAATATTATTATTATCAGTTACCAGTTATCAGTTAAGAAGCAGGAGGAGGAGAAAGTTAAGATCGCCGGAATTAAGAGTTAAAAGTAAAAAATTATTTCTTACCTTAATTGACATGCAGACCTTTAACCTTTAACCACTCCTAACTAAATTTAGTCTTTCTGAGGAAATTTAATTTTATTACCTTGGGGGGTAGAAATAACTTTTCCACCTAAAGCTTCAATTTCCCGGATGGCTTTTTGATAAGTTTTTTTGTCGGCTCCATGACTTAATACCATGCCCCAAGCAGAAATTTGAGCGTATTTGCTGGAACGATTTTTAGTAAGGAATTCTGCGGTTTGTGCGGAAATAGTTGCGACTTGCTGACTTTCTGGATCTGAATGAACGCTTGCCCATTGAGAAGCATTTGTAAAAGATTTCCTTGCAGCAGAAGTATCTCCTAGAAATAGTAACTCATCAACTGCTTTGTAACGCCATATATAGTAAGAATCTTTAGGAACCCAAGGGCTAAGGGACTTTAACCCTTTATCCATAATCTTTACAGACTTTTCGGGCATACCAGCATACATAGAACCACTTGTAGAAAGTGCTAGATAAGCATTTACAAACCGAGGATCGCGCTCTAGAATTACCTCGAAAAATTGCGGGCTTAAACCATAACCGGATAAGTCACGAATTTGATCATCTCCAAAATATTGCAGAAAATTAAGATAAATCCAATTTGCAATTAAGTTATCATAGCCAAATGTAGGAATTTTTTTGAGGAATTTCAGACGGACTTCTTCGGCTTTAATTTCTCTTTCCAAGGCTTCTACGGAAGTAGTCGGTTTATCCGAGAGCAATTTTTGCATTCGCGGGAATTGTAACAAACTAACTGCGAATAAGCATAAACAGGCTACACTTGACGAGGTAATGGCTTGACGAGATAGGGCGAACATTGCGGGGATAACTAAAAGGTATTGTATTACTACCTCATAGTTCCCTCATAGTTTGTAAAAGTAACAGTTTGGGATTCTTGGCTTATTGTAGTTTTCTGTTTTGTCTGACTAAATATGGGAACTACAGAGTAAATTGAATCATTGCTTTTTCGCTCTACCGTTCCCAATTAGTCTCTTACATTGTTACTTGCGAGCTACTATTACCTCGCTTCTCCGGTACAAATCTCTAAAAAGCTATTATGGCTACTTTAGTCATATGTAGTTTTGTAGAAAATAGACAAGTGCATCCACTACTATCTTTCCCGGATAACCAAAACGGCGAATAGAAACATCAAGGTATGTGGCGCTGTACGAAAATAGTAAGAGGCGATGTAAGCACATCCTGTTGTTGGAATGACTATATTAGGACAAGATTTCAAAATTTGTAATCATGGCAAGTAAGACAATTAACGTTCGGGAATACACAGTTAGAGCGCACAAGCGCGAAATTCATACAAGAGTATTTTCATTTGTATGTAAAGAGTGCAACAAGCCTACAGATCGGGAAACTTTCGGACCTCGCCCGCTTTATTGCGAAAAATGTCGTCCGCCTCAACCGTCTTTTAGGAAAACAAACTCTAGATCCTCTAAAGCAAAACCAAGAGCAATGAAATATAAAGGAGAGGCTGAAGTTAGTTGAATCAGGACGCTATGAAACCAGAGTCGCAGCAAAATATAGAAACACCGCCACAAGCTTTACTTGAATCACTATTAGGTTTAAGAGAGTATTATGGTCGGTTAGTACAAGAGTACGAGCTAAGAGTCACTACCGCCAGAGTTCAACTTGCTCACGTTGAAGCGTTGCTATCTAATTCTCACGCTTCAATTAGTAGTAAAGCCTTACCCGATCTAGACATACTTGATGTGACAGCGATCGCGCAAGCATCTTCGGATCTATCTAGAGAAGCGGTTAAATCTCAACTTAATGGTAGTAGTAATGAAAATACCAATCTAGTTGAATTTGATGAAGTCGAATCTGAACTCGAATCGAATGACGAGCCGAACGAAAACGTCTTAGTCGAAGAGGATACTTTAGAAGACGATGTTGATGAAGACGAATCTTCTACCCTCAAAGAAACGACATCAGCCAAGGAAAAATATAATCCGAAAAGCGGCTCCGACATCGCAATGTTGCCCGAATTTCGGCATATTTCCCGAATAGAAGCCATAAAACAGCTTTTAGAAAGCAATAAAGGCAAAGTATGTCATATCGACTTCGTAGTGCGATCGCTTTATGGAGACTTAGAGTCAACTGCATTTAAAGTCGTCAAAGGTAGAGTCCATTCTTCGCTTACCCACGGCAAAGAACAAATGTACTGGGAATCGGTTCCCGACGAACCTGGTTGCTACACCTTAGATTTGAGTTTAGTGGTACCACCTGGTAGCAGAACTAAATCTAAAAAATCAAAACCTAAAACCAGGAAGCCATTGGTACCTCAGAAGACAAAAAAAATACCAATGCTGCCCCAGTACGAAGGTCAGTTTCTCATTGATGCGATTTCCTTATTTTTGGAAGAAAATGTGGGAAAAATCTATTCTGTGAGTGAAATCATCGAACAGATTTATGGAGCGCTTGATGATGAAGAAATTAGAGACATGAAGATTAGGAGCATGGTGCTAGGCGAACTTTCCCGAGGTTATCGCATCGGTAGATTTGCTAGAGTTCCGAATAAACTGGGTTATTACACCTGGGATTTAGATAGTGTAGATGCTAAAACGGCATCCTAATCAAAAGCTCAATGTAGTATGTTTGATTCAACAATGCTCGCCCTATTAATAGTGGCGGGCATTTGTTTTTGGGAATAGGGCATTAGGAGATGAGAGTGAGGAATTAGGAGTTATAAATAAATAGGATGAATGGAAATATCAATAATTGTATGTTTGCATATCGAAATCTTTTGTACAGCCCTTAACTCCTAACTCTTATTACCCCATGCCTTTTATGCCAATTTGTAGCATTCACGAGCTATTTGCCAATCTTCTTGAGTATGTATAACTAATACCCTTACAGTTGAATCGGTTTGAGCAATATCTTCATCCACGGGTTTATTAGTATTTTTACTAGAATCAATTTTTATTCCTATAAATTCAAAGGCTTCGCAAGCAGCTTGACGAATTTCGGGGGTGTTTTCGCCAACGCCAGCGGTAAATATTAAAGCATCTAACCCTTGCAAACTACTTAGCATGGCTCCAATAGAGGAACGCAGACGATGCACGTAGATATCAAAGGCTAATTGGGCGCGATCGCTACCTTGAGAAATTGCTGCTTTTATTTGCCGCATATCGCTTGATATTCCAGATATACCGCTTAAACCTGAAGCATTATTTAAAACATTATCTAACTGTTCGACGGTATAATTACCTTGTCTTAATAGGTAAATTAAAATTCCAGGATCGATGCTACCGGAACGAGTACCCATCATTAATCCGTCAAGAGGGGTGAACCCCATAGTTGTGTCTACACTGCAACCGTTTTTAATTGCCGCTAAAGAACAACCGTTTCCTAAATGACAATTAATCAAACGTAAAGACTGCAAATCTTTGCCGAGAAGATCGGCAGCACGTTGGGCACAGTATTGATGGCTGATACCGTGAAACCCATAACGAATAATATCTTGTTCTAGCCACTCATAGGGACCGGGATAAATCGCCGCAGCATCGGGTATGTTGCGATGAAACGCGGTATCAAAAACTGCAACTTGCTTAACATCTCCTAAAATATTTTCTACCGCTTCAATTCCTGCTAAATTAACGGGATTATGTGCTGGAGCAAGACTTGCAAGATTGGCGATCGCATCTTTTACCTCTTGAGTAATTACGACGCTTTGTCTGTAATTTTTCCCGCCATGTACGACTCGATGTCCTACTAGATCAATTTCCGAAAGTTGATTAATGACTTTAGTAGAACCTTCCGTCATCGTATTAAGCAAACGAGCCATTACTTGCGATTGGGAATCTGTAGCGATTTCTTCGGTTAATTTTTCCCCCGTGGCTGTTTCCACCTTAATTTCCGCTACACCTTGATGATGGCTCCAATCTACTTTTCCTTCCCATATGGGTGCGGGTGGTGAAGAAGGCATATCACCCGTCATCTCGTACAAACAACTTTTTTGACTGCTTGAACCTGCATTTAGTACAAGTATTTTCATTTTTTTAACTTTTTCACCTTTATATCTCAGCTATAATTTTCTAGTTTATCGATCGTCGGGACAATCGATTGTTGAAAATTAATTTATTTTCTTCAATAATTATTATCGATCGCAGGTAAAGCAATTTTTAATATCATAAAAAATGAATTTATCGGAAACCGCAAGTTCTTTTTTAGCGATCGTCAGGTTATTCATGAACGCGAAGAAACCTGCTTTCTGATAGAAATGATTAGATACATCAAATTTCTACGCAAAAAGTATTATAAAACACAAAATCAAAATATCCCTGAAGATTTATTGACTTTAATAGAGGAAAAAGATTAAAGTAATTAAGTATTTATCTTCAGAACTTACGATTGGTAATTGATCGATCGAGAAGGTTCTATTAAATTTGCTAAATAAAAAAAGAGCCTTGCTTTGGCAGAGCGAGACTCGTAGACGATTAGGTTACTTGTTACATATATAAAGTGTAACATTTTGTACTTTTAATGTGCTGTCAAAAGTAATGTTTTTTGTGATATAAAATGTTACTTTTGGCATATTTTTTTGTATACGGGAATACTTGATTTTTGACCGTTCAGATGGTTGAGATTTTCTTGCTCGCTGAAGTTGCTCAAGTATATCTTTTGGTAATACTTCTCCACGATCTTAATTATCTATTTAACAATTTTCAGCACCAATATCCTTACATAAGGATTCTATTTCTTCTTGAGCAAAAACACCTTTTTCTACAGACTTTGTTAAAATCTTCGTCACAACTAATTTAAGCTTGTCGTTTTCAGCTTTGAGTTTATTAATTTCATTTTTTAAATGCGATTGTTCTCTATGAGAATGTTTTAATTCTTCGCGGATAGAATATTCTAACTCCTCGTAGAGTTCTTTAACAAAACCTCTACTAGCATTGGTAGTGTCACCAATAAATTCCCAAATACTCATAATAATTTGATAAATTTAATAAATTCGATCGCAATTATGGCTTATATATATTTAGTAGTCAATTTGAAGCTTTTTAATAATGTCCTAATACAGCAGTTTGCAGATGAATGAGGTACAGTCATCAATTACAAAACTCTTGTGGGATGGGCATCCCTGCCCGTCCGAATCTACCTTACTTTGATGAAATATGCTGTATTTTTGAAAAATTCTCTTCATATCTTGTGGGGTGGACATCCTTATCTGTCGATTTTTTAAGCTATATAAAAATAGAGACGTTGCAATGCAACGTCTCTACATTCAATTAAATGTTACTAGTTTTAAGCAGCCTTAGCTTCCTCATTAAGGTTAGCTAATCTTTCGGTTAACAACTTTTCGAGGTCTTCCAATGCTTTGGAAAAACCTTTGATTCCTTCATCTAACTTGTCAGAAGCCATTTTATCTTCTGCGTGCATTTTCTCGAAGGTAGCTTTGTCCATCGAGATTTTCTTAATATCCATTTTCGCAGCTTTATTTGCATCAAGTTTACGGGGTAATTCATCCGTACTGTTTTGCAATTCAGCTAAGAACTTAGGAGCAATGGTTAACAAGTCACAACCAGCGAGTTCGGTTATTTCGCCTAAATTACGGAAGCTAGCTCCCATAACTTCGGTTTTGTAGCCAAACTTTTTGTAGTAGTTGTAAATCTCGGTAACGGACAAAACACCTGGATCTTCTGGAGCAGGATAGCTATCTTTGCCGGTATCTTTCTTGTACCAGTCGAGAATGCGTCCTACAAAAGGAGAAATTAAGGTAACACCAGCTTCCGCACAAGCAATTGCTTGATGGATACCGAACAATAATGTCAGATTACAGTGAATGCCTTCTTTCTCAAGAATTTCCGCAGCCTTGATACCTTGCCAGGTAGAAGCAATTTTGATTAAAACGCGATCGCGAGAAACTCCAGCAGCTTCGTACAGCTTAATAATTCCCCGTGCAACGTCAAGTGTAGCTTCGGTGTCGTAAGAAAGACGGGCATCTACTTCTGTGGAAACTCTACCGGGGATGATTTTGAGAATTGTCAAACCAAAAGCCACAGCCAAGCGTTCAAAAGCCAGTCTGGTGATATCAGTTGAGCTTGCATTCGCACCAGCATCCTTCTGCGCTTGAGCTAAAGTATCGTCAACGACTTTTTGATATTCCGGCATTTGAGCCACTGTAGTAATCAAAGAAGGATTAGTAGTAGCATCTTGGGGCTTGTACTTCTCAATTTGTTGGATATCGCCCGTATCGGCTACCACAACAGTCATCGATCGCAATTGTTCTAATAAATTTTTGGACATAACCTACTCCATTAAATTGATGTGTCGAGGATTGACGCTTTTCGTTTAATACTGCTATTACTTGCAAAATTTACTAATCGGTAATTAATACATTTGTTTGATTAACTATTCCTAATTACCGATTAAAGATTCCTTCTTATGCAACAAATCCTATTCTATTTAGGAATTCCTAATATTGACTGTCGGATTATATGCACTTTGATTAAATTGTTATTAAGAATTTATACCGTTTTGCTGGAATTGGGAGGAGAGGGGGAGAGGGGGGAGACAAGGGGATGGGGAGACAAGGAGATGGGGGGATGGGGAGATGGGGAGACAAGGAGAGTTATGATTTTATCGATCGCGACTATTAACATACAGACCTTTAACCTTTGACCTTTAACCTTTAACCTTTGACCTTTAACCTTTGACCTTTAACCTTTAACCTTTAACCTTTAACTACTTTAATATTAATTTATTCGAGACGTTACCCGATTCATCTACATCGTAAACTATCGGTTGTCCGGTTGCTAATTCTAGATGGGGGACTTCTTCTGGTTCTAGCTTATCCAATTCCATGATAATTGAACGCAAAGAATTACCGTGAGCGGCTACTAAAGTGCGATCGCCATTTTTGAGATGAGTTAAAATACGCTCTTTAAAAAATGGTACGGTTCTATTCATGGTATCTGACAAACTCTCACCCCCTGGTGGACGCATTGAAAACGATCGCCGCCATTGATGCACTAGTTCTTTACCTAATTTTTCGGCTGTTTCGGCTTTATTTAAACCTTGTAAGTCGCCGTAGAACCTTTCATCCAGCGCCATGTTGGTAAATATGGGCAATTCTTCAGAAGCTTCTCCTTCATATTTATCCCAACCGTGCCACTGAAATTCATCTAAGTCATGTTTTATCACCGGAGTTTTACCGTTACAAATTTCTTCATTTTCAGTTAAACAGATAACTGCTGTTTCAATAGCGCGAACTAACAAGCTGGTAAAACAAACATCAACTTGATAATTTTTTAACTTATGAGCCGCCAAAGTTGCTTCCACACGTCCCCTTTTATTTAAAGGAACATCAACCCAACCACTAAAACGATTCGCAGCATTCCAAGTACTTTGTCCGTGACGAATTAAAATAAGTTTGGTCATGATTTACAACAGGTCAAAGGTCAAAGGTTAAAGGTCAAAGGTTAAGGGTAGATAGTTATAACTTTTTAATTCATAATTCTTAATTCCTAACTACCCCCTCTCCCCCTTCTACCCCCTCTTCCCCCTCTACCTCATTACGCCGAAATCGCTTCACCAATAGTATGCACTTTGATTAAACTTGTGGTTCCCGGTTTACCTACGGGTATACCGGATGTGATTACAACTTTATCGCCAACTTCAGCAACTCCCATTTCGACAACGGTGTTAATAAGTTCGATCAACATTTCTTCTGTTTCAGAAGCTGGAGAGATAATTAAGGGTTCGACTCCCCAGGAAAGGGCTAGCTGACGGTAGGAAATTTCTTCGGATGTCAGAGCAATAATCCTAGTTGTAGGACGATATTTAGAAACTAGTTTTGCCGTACCTCCCGATGATGTGTGACATAATATTGCCTTTGCTCCGACTTCGTAAGCCATGCGACATACTGCTTCTGCAACTGATTCGGTAACGCTCAGACTACCGGGTTGATAACCGAAAGTTTGCTGGGTGCCGTCGGGTAGCGATTTTTCTGTTTCTACAGCAATTTTGTCCATCATCTCTACTGCGGCGATCGGATATTTTCCCACTGCTGTTTCTCCGGAAAGCATAATCGCATCCGTACCATCAAGGATAGAGTTAGCAACATCTGTTACTTCTGCTCTTGTGGGATCGGAAGCATATATCATTGATTCCAGCATCTGGGTAGCGGTAATTACGGGTTTACCAGCTTGGTTGCAGCGACGAATAATATCTTTTTGAATCAGCGGAACTTGTTCTAAGGGTACTTCTACACCCAAATCGCCACGGGCTACCATAATCCCGTCAACGACTTTTAAAATATCATCGAAGTTTTCTACAGCTTCGCGTCTTTCGATTTTGGCAATAATGCGAATTTTTTTATCAGCGGCTGCGATCGCTCGCCGTGCTGGTTCCAAATCCTGGGGGGAACGCACGAAGGAAACTGCGACTAAATCGACATTATTTTGAATACCGAAACGTAAATCTAATAAATCTTTTTCAGTAATCGAACTAACCGGGAGATGAGTTTGAGGTAAATTTACACCTTTACGAGAAGAAAGCATTCCGCCAATTTTGACTTTTGCGCGAATTTTATCCGCATCTCGATCGATAACAGTCAACTTGATGCGACCATCATTTATGGCGATCGGTTCGCCAACCCTTACCATTGCAAATAAAAGTGGTTGGGGTAAAGGCAATTCATCAATATTATTACCTTGTTCTTGCTCGACAAAAGTAACTTCTTCCCCCTCATTCACCATCAAACCTTCATCTGGAAGCATACCCAAACGGATTTTTGGTCCGCATAAATCCTGCATCAAAGCCAGGGGTTTTTCTGGAGGAGTCGGTATACTTCTGAGAATTTCAATAGTTTTACCGTGAAATTGATAATCCCCGTGGGAAAAATTTAATCTTGCTACATTCATTCCCGCATCAACCAAAGCTTTTAGAGTCTCCGGTGTAGATGTAGCAGGTCCTACCGTGCAGATAATTTTGGTTTTACGCATGAGATTTAGAGGGAGATGGGGAAGAGGGGGGAGAGGGGGAAGATGGGGTAGAAAATTCTTAATTTCTAACTCTTAACTCTTCACTCCCAACTCCTAACTCTTAACCTTTGACCTTTAACCTTTTTAAACTACCGCCATTTCTGTATTTTGCAAAATCTCTTCTTTTTCCGCCATGAATAGCATCAAGTCAACTACGCGACAGGAGTAACCCCATTCGTTGTCGTACCATGAGATTACTTTAAAGAAGTTGGAATTTAATTCAATTCCTGCACCTGCATCGAAAATGCTGGAATGGAAATTACCCTGAAAGTCTGTGGAAACTACTGGTTCATCTGTGTAACCCAAAATACCGATCATTTCCCCTGCGGCGGCGGTTTTCATGGCGTTGCAGATTTCTTCGTAGCTGGTAGATTTTTCGGTTTTGAAAGTTAAATCAACTACGGAAACGTCGGGGGTAGGAACTCGCAATGCCATCCCTGTAAGTTTTCCTTTGAGTTCTGGTAATACTAAGGCTACGGCTTTCGCTGCACCAGTGGAGGCGGGAATGATGTTTTGAGCCGCACCTCTACCTGCTCGTAAGTCTTTCTTGGAGGGACCATCTACGGTGGGTTGAGTTGCTGTCATAGCGTGGATGGTGGTCATCAATCCTTCAGCTAAACCAAAATTGTCGTTAATGACTTTGGCGATCGGTGCTAAGCAGTTGGTGGTACAGCTAGCGTTGGAAACTACGGTGTCTTTATCGGGGTCAAATAAGTTGTGATTTACACCAACCAATAAAGTTTTTACCTGTTCTGGATCTTTGGTAGGAGCAGAAATTATTACTCTTTTTGCTCCAGCTTTTAAGTGATTTGATGCACTCTCATAAGTAGTGAAAAGTCCGGTAGATTCGACTACATAATCAGCACCCAATTCACCCCAAGGTAGTTCTGCTGGGTTTTTGATGGAAACGCAAGGAATAAACTGTCCGTTAACAACGATACCGTCTTCCTTGGATTCAACAACTCCATTGAATTTACCGTGGGTAGAGTCGTATTTTAGTAAATAAGCAAGGTTTTCTGGCGGTACTAAATCGTTGATACCAACAAACTCAATATTAGGATTATCAATACCAGCACGGAATACCAATCTACCAATTCTGCCGAATCCGTTTATAGCAACTTTTAATTTACTCAATTTATTAGCTCCTGTTTGCAGTGAACATTTAACTTAGTCACAATATTGATGATTTTCAATTAGCGTTTAACAGTCAGTAATTAGTAAACAGCAAACAGTTCTGAATAAACAGTAAATAGCAAACAATTCATAAAAAAGCAGGAATAGTTTATAACTAAAGAGATAGATAATAGTTAAAAAATTATTAAATAAACATTACTTTTTGAGATTTTGTAGCGGTTGTTTAATACTTGATTTTTTATTTAATGTATGCAAGGTAGTGGTCTTTTGCATTAAATTTGACAGGTTCGTAGTAAGGGCTTTAGCGCCTCCGGATTTGGGGCTAAAGCCCTTACTACGAACCCTTTAAAACTAATGGGACAGACTAGTAGTGGTCTTTTGCATTAAATTTGACAGGTTTGTAGTAAGCGCTGTACTCGCCTCCGGAGAAGAGGGCTAAAGCCCTTACTACGAACCTTTATTACCCGCCAAAACTAATGAAAAGGACTACTACTAGTTCATGTGATTAATTTTGATTGATTGTAGAGACTATTGTGTGCTACGTCTCCCGACATTTACCGAAAAAACGAACCCATCAAAAATTATGTAATATTAGGCTCTAATATCAAGGTTTCTATGCAACTACAACTTATTGGAGCGATCTTAGTAAAGTACACACCAGTTATAGAAATTCCATAAAACCATTGATATATATGGTCTTTCAATCAAATCGGAGCGGCGGGATTTGAACCCACGACCTCCACTACCCCAAAGTGGCACGCTACCAAGCTGCGCTACGCCCCGTAAATCGGACTTTATCTAACTTTAAAAAATGGATTTTGAGTTTTCTTTTGCGAAAATCTTAAATCCTGGGGTTTTAACTTTAGTATATTAACACAAAATTGCAGCGTCACAACTATTTAATTCAAATTAATTCAAAATACCTTGAGCATGGCTGCGGCTTGGATTAATTCGGAAACGGCGGCACAATCCCATTTACCTTCTACGCAACGTCCATTATTAAGGATAAAACGCAAACTGTAGGCATGGGGATAGCCTTCTACTTCCATCCACAGCAAATTACTTTCAGCTTCGCAGGCAATTTTTTCTTCATCCATCAACTCGTTTGCCATTTGTTGCATGGTGTCTGCAAGCTGCATCAACAGCCGACAAAAATCATTAAACTCAGCTTCCGTAAGTTCTACAGCCCAATCATCTGTACCCAGTAAGCCTTTAAAATCCCGTGCTGCTGGATTAAAGCCGATACGCCAACCGTTTCCTTTTTTGAGTACGCGCATGGGGGATGGGGGGACAAGGGGATGGGGGGATGGGGGGATGGGGAGATTAAAAGCAAAAAAAATTCCCCCTACTTCTTAATATATAGGGGGTTATGACAAATCACGTATTACAGCTTGCAAAAGCTTTTAACTTTTTTAAGTAAGACACTTAAACCCAATGTTTGCGATCGCTAACTGTATTACATTTCACCGATGATTTCTGGCTGGGTTAATTCGTCGGACATTTCAATGATTGAGCGTAATACAGGCTTCATCAATACATCTTCGGTATTGTCAAAATCTTCGTAACGCCGACGTTTAGCGCGATTTGCCACTTGAACTGTAATCCGGTAACGGTTGGAAGCCGCACTGATTAAATCTTCTGCACGGTGCATGATTTGAGATTGAGTTGTCTCGAATTTAGAACGCCTTAGCATAATTACCAGTTCAAAGGGACAATCTTTATTTTAACAAGCAAGTTAGGGAGATGGGGAGAGGGGGGAGATGGGGGAGAGGGGGAGAGATGGGTAGAGGGGGAGATGGGGAGATGGGGAGATGGGGGAATGGGGAGAGAGGGGGAAGAGGGGGAAGAGGGGGTAGAGGGGGTAGATGGGGTGATGGGGTAGTTAAACAGCGAGCAAGATGCGATCGCTACTCCTAACTCCTAACTCTTAACTCTTAACTCCTAACTCTTAACTCTTAATTCCTAACTTTTAACTTTTAACTCCTAACTCAATAAGGTTACTGAGCAGTTCGACGTAGCTCACTGTAAGACTTGTCGAAGTACTCCTAACTCCTAACTCCTAACTCCTAACTTTCCTAATGCCCAATTACCTTTTAAAAATGATCATTTCAGTTCCTACTACGGGATTTCGGGCTATTAGTTTACCTTGCAAATCGGTAATTTCTAGGTGGGTGAAATCTAGTTCTTGGGAACGTTGCTGGATTTTGGCGGCGAGTTCATTTTGTTGTTTTTTTTCTAAGCTGTACCAATCGCTACTGATTTTTATCGTCAAATTACTGCCTAAAAAGTTGGCTTGAATTGATTCTACTATTCCTGGAAAAGTGCGATCGCCAATATTACCAAGTTGATTTTGAATTGCTGCAATTAAGGTTTCTTCTGGTGTTAGTGCTATGGCTGGAGGAGGAGTTTCTAATTGTGGTGGAATTTCTTCTTGTTTAGATACGATTTCTTCTTCGGATGGTAAAGTTATTTCTTCTTGTTTAGATACGATTTCTTGTTCGGATGGTAAGGAAGTTGTTTCTTCTTGCTGCTTAGATGTAATTTCTTGTTCGGATGGTAAGGAAGTTGTTTCTTCTTGCTGCTTAGATGTAATTTCTTGTTCGGATGGTAAGGAAGTTATTTCTTTTTGTGGAGGAATTTCTTGCTCGGTAATAGTTTCTTCTTGTTTCGGGTTTTCTTGGGTTTCTACGATTGCTGGGGTTTCTTTTGTTGCGATTGCATTTATATCGGTAGTGGATATTACGGGTGGAATCTCCGTGTCTGGAGTCACGGTTGCCACTTGTGGAGGTTTGCTACCGAATAGGTTTGAAGTTATCAGAAATATCATTACGGCTAATCCACCGATAATTCCCGTCAAAGCTGTATCTGATAACTTTGCGGAAAACTTTGCTGGTAAAATAAGCCGAAGTTTTCCTAATATACCAATCCAAAGCTGCTGAAGCTTTTGTAAAAATCCCGGTTTTTCTTCGCTACCGGGTAAAGGTTCTGTTTCTAATTTGACTGCGGTAGTTTCTAATACCCCAATAGTTCCTCGTAAAGCTTTAACTAATGATGCTTTCCAAAATGGCAGTTTTTCTTGAGATAAAGGCGGTTGGGTAGGTGTAGATGGTTGTATATTTGGATTTTTTTGTGGCATGGAATTATAAGATACAGCTTATCTGAATTAAATCAAGTATAAATTCGGTTATGGATTGTTAATCGCAGCTTTAATTTATCACTTGATTTCATTTTCTCAAGTTTTATCTAGCTAATTTTTTACTTAAATATACAATTCGTTTATTTGAGCTTTTTTGTTTTCTAGACTACAAGAATTACTCTGCTTTTATCCATAATTATTTAACTAATTTATTTAATCTGATATCGGTTTCATAGAACACGATTTTTGGTGCAGGTAAAAAGAAAATCAAGTTATCGTTATTAATAACTACGTATTTATTTATAGTACATATTTCTAAGTATTTTAGCTTAACTCCAAGTATGAAAATTAAGCGTATTGAGATGAATTCTTTTCGTGGAATCGGCGATATGAAGCTGGAATTCCAGGAAAAGGAACCGAATGTAATTATTGGTATTAACGGAGTCGGTAAATCCAGTATTCTCGAATGTATTGCCATTCTTTTATCTCGTTATACAAAACCAGTTCAATATCCCACAACTTCAGGAAGATTGTTTCAGGAAGCGGATATTTCTACTGGAAGTGAAGAGACTAGTAATGAAATTACAGTTTCAACTGCGTCATGTGAGGTAACTTGGTGTCTTTCTAAGCAAAGAAAAAAGCGGAGTAAAACCGCTGGTAGCGATCTAAGCGAGTTACGCAACTTCATTGAAGAAACCCACGAAAGTTTAAAGAATGATTCTGAGTTTAATTTACCTGTTATCGTTCATTATGGCGTAAATCGTGCCGTACTTGAGATTCCTTTGAGAGGTAGAAAAAAGAATTCTAACGATCGCGTAAGTGCTTACGAGGAATCCTTAGACAGCGTACAAATAAATTTTAATAGCTTCTTCCAATGGTTTAGAAAATTGGAAGATTTGGAAAACGAACAAAGACTTGATGATTCTAATTTTGTTAACCATCAATTAGAAGCAGTCAGACAGGCTATTTATTCTTTAATTACAGGTTTATCTAATCTAAGAATACGTCGATCGCCATTAAGAATGACCGTAAAAAAACAGGATAGAGAACTAAATGTTAATCAGCTATCCGATGGAGAAAAATGCTTGCTGGCAATGGTAGGAGACTTAGCCAGAAGATTGGCGATCGCAAATCCTGGGCTTGACGATCCGTTGTTAGGTGAAGGCATAGTTTTAATCGATGAAATTGAATTGCACTTACATCCTAGATGGCAAAGAGATATTATTCCAGCCTTGAAAAAAACGTTTCCTAATTGTCAGTTTATTATCACCACTCACTCACCACAAGTAATTAGTCACGTTCATCCGGAAGGGGTGTTTATTTTAGAAAGAAGTGACGAAGGACTTTTTGTAATGAGTCCCGAAGGTTCCTATGGAAGAGACAGTAATAGCATCTTAGAAGACTTAATGGAAGTACCCGAAAGACCTCAAAAAATCAAAGATAGTTTGCAACAACTATTCAGATTTATAGACGACGGAAATTTAGAGGCTGCTAAGGAATTACGTCAAGAATTAGTAGAAAAAATTGGCGACGACGAGCCGGAATTTGTGCGAGCGGATGTATTAATTCGACGTAAGGAAATTCTCAACAAATGAAACATATTCAAAAAGGTTCCGAGCCAAAAAGCTTAACTGCTTATAATAAGAAAGTTGGTAAGACAACCAAATGGAAATCCTTCAATCGGAATGTAAAAAACGATGTCTACCAATCGATACTTTACGAACAAGGTTACATCTGTTGTTACTGCGGTATTCATATTAGTAGAAAAAGATGTCATATCGAACACTATCGACCAAAAAGTAAGTATACAGATTTAACATTTACTTACAGTAATTTAATCTCTTCCTGTCAAGGAGAAGACGAACAAAGACCAACCAAACCCGTACATTGCGGACATAAAAAAGGCGGTTGGTTTGACGAAGAATTGATGATTTCGCCATTAGATCCCAATTGCAGCAGCTACTTTAGATACACAGGTGCGGGGGAGATTTTACCGACAGAAGATCCCGAACATCAGCAAGCAGCAGAAACTACAATTAGAATGCTGGCGCTAGATATTAATAAGTTGAAAAAAATGCGTCGCAAAGTAGTTGATGGTGTGATGCAAGCGACTCAAGGCTTGTCAGAGAAGGAGATCGAGAAGCTAGCTGAAGGTTATTTACAGAGAGACGAAACAGAAAGTTATGCTCCCTTTTGGGCGACGATTGATTATGTGATGCGGCAGTTTTATTAAGTTCGTAGTAAGGGCTTTAGCCCAATCAGGACTAAAGTCCTTACTACAAACCTGTTTTTTGTACTATCAAATTTAGAGACGCGATATATCGCGTCTCTACATTATTAACTGGTAATTTTTGATGAAATTACAATCCAAACTGCCGATAAACCTCACTCGCCGCCCGATGTAATAAAGAATGCCGCCACACTAAAGATTTCATATCATCCGCATAACCGCCACCGATAACGCAAGCTACAGGATAACCAGCCCCTACGCAAGTACTCAAAACCTGCATTTCTCGTCGATAAATTCCCGTATCTGTTAAAGCAAGTTTGCCCAATTTGTCGCCGATGTGCGGGTCAACACCGGCATCATATAATACTAAATCTGGTTTTAAGTCTACGAGTAAATCCGGTAAGTATTTTGCTAAGGTTTGCAAATATGCATCATCTTCCATGCCTTCGGGAAGAGGTACATCTAAATCGCTTTTTTGTTTTTTACCGGGAAAGTTGACTTCGCAATGCATCGAGAAAGTGAAAACGCTGTCGTCGTTTTGAAATATAAAAGCGGTACCGTCACCTTGATGCACGTCTAAATCGACGATGAGAATTTTTTGTGCCAGGTTGAGTTTTTGGATGAGGCGAGCTGCGATCGCAAAATCATTAAATATACAAAAACCGGAGCCGTAACTGGGGAAAGCATGGTGGGTACCTCCAGCAGTATTGCAAGCCAAACCTTTACTTAAAGCCAGTTTCGCCGCCAAAATTGTACCACCTACCGCCGTACAAGTACGATTTACTAATTGCGGACTCCAAGGTAAACCGATTCGTCTTTGTGCTTTAGCGTCGAGGGTTCCTTTTAAATAACCTTCTACAAAATCCGGTGTATGAACTAATTCGATAGTTTTTTGATTTGGGCGTTGGGGGGTATGGAATTGCTGTAAATCTGCGACTCCATCGGATAAAAGTAATTCGTAAAGTAAGCGAAATTTCGCCATTGGGAAACGATGCGCGTCGGGTAATGGAGTAACGTAGTCTGGATGGTAGATGATTGGTAAAGACATAGATGAAAAGTTAGGAGTTAGGAGTTAGGAGTTAGGAGTTAAGAGTTAGAAAATTTTAGATCGGTATTTAAGAATTAGAAGTTAAAAGATAGGAAGTTGAATTTTTATCTAATGCCCGATGCCCAATGCCCAAATTAATAGTTAAGAAACTAAATATTTGACCTGATTACATCGTGATAATCTATTCCAAAATATAGAATCCAAGATTATCATGATGATTGAATGGATTGAACCACTTATAAAACCTCTTCTATTTGTACTAGTTGGCTTAATAGCTGGAATAATCGCGGAAAAAATTGTCTTTAGTAGATTAAAGAATGTTGCCGATCGAAAGCGTATACCGGGTAGCGACATTATCTTTGGCTCTTTGCGGCGTATCCCTTTTACTTGGTTTGTGCTTGCTGGTTTCTTTGGGGCTATTTTAAGTTATTCGCTTAAAGATGATGTTAATACCGCCCTGCAAAAAATTGTCATTGCGATTTTCCTGTTTACCGTAACATTAGTTTTAGCTCGTCTTGCAGCTGGTTTTGTCAATTTATTTATGCAGCGAACCGAAGGTGTTTCTGTATCGCTTATTTCTAATATTGTCAAAACTGTTGTCTTGGTTTTAGGAGCGTTAATAATATTCCAAACGATAGGAATTGAAATTACACCGATTATTACAACTTTAGGTATTACTGGTTTAGCTGTTGGTTTAGCTCTTCAAGATACTTTAGCTAACTTATTTTCTGGTTTTTATCTAGTTCTTTCTAAACAAGTTAAAACGGGAGACTACATAAAATTAGACAGCAAAGAGGAAGGTTATATTACTGATATCACTTGGCGAAATATCACAATAGAAGAACTTTCTAAAAATACGATTATTGTTCCTAATTCAAAATTGGCTGCTGCGAATTTTACTAACTATTATTTACCCGCAAAGCAACTTACATTAACGATGAATGTAGGTGTTAGTTACGATAGCGATTTGGAACAGGTTGAAAGAGTGACGGTAGAAGTTGCTAAAGAAGTGATGCTAGAAATTGCCCCAGATTTAATAGAAAACGAACCTTACATAAGATTCCATACTTTTAATGATTTTAGTATAGATTTTACGCTTTATATGCGAGTCGGTGAATATTTTGAACAACGGATTGGCAAACATTTATTTATCAAAAAACTGCACAAACGTTACAACCTTGAAGGTATTTCAATTCCATTCCCAATTCGAGATATTTATGTGAAGGAGAATGTGGGTACCCATACTAATGGAGTGATAAATTGACAGTAATTGGTAATCAAACTAGAAAGCAAAATGCGAACACTGCCACTCATTAATTTCCCCTTTTTATCCTTGTCTCCTTGTCTCTCAATTTTTTTCTTTCTTCGCCAAATAATATTTACCAATAATTTCGACTTTAATTTCATATTCTTCATTCAATCCTCGTCGCTGTAATGCTCTGGCAATTGCATTTTGAGAGTTATAAATTATATAGTGAGTTTAATACACTCGAAACCTCACCTTCTTCCCCTCTCCTTAATAAGGAGAAGGGTGTCCGTAGAACGGGGTGAGATTCATCTGTATTGCATCTAACTGAAAACCGCTACATAAAGTAAAAAGGCTTTGCAATTACAAAGTCTTTTCACCATATTTAATTAAGTAGAATTGCCCTGCATTTTATTCCTTCATTTCACTATAAGTTGAAAATATAACAATAATTAACTTGAGTATCATCAAATACTTTTATATAATTTTATTTTGTTTTAACTCCTAACTGCTCACCGTTAACTAATAACTGATTTATGCTTCCTCCATCTTTTCAACCAATTTCCCAACGTCCAAATTTTAAATTACCTAATGATGCTAGAGTTGCCGTATGGATAGTAATGAACGTCGAACATTTCACCTTTGGTAAAATAGGAACAGCAATTCAACCTCATTTAAATAGTTATCCAGAGATTGCCAACTACGGCTGGCGAGATTATGGAAATAGAGTTGGTATTTGGCGTTTATTTGAATTATTTGCCGAATTAGAAATTCCTGTCACAGCAGCAGTAAACGGCGAGATTTGCACGCTGTACCCAGAAATTATGGAAGTCATGCAGCAACATAATTGGGAAATAATGGCACATGGTATTAATAATTCCACTGGTCATAGTGGCATGGATAGAGAAGCAGAAACAGATACAATAAATAAAACTTTAACTTTACTCAAGCAAGCTACGGGTAAAACCCCAAAAGGTTGGTTAACACCAGGATTTTCGATTACAGAATCAACATTTGAATTATTACATTCAGCCGGAATTGCTTATACTGCCGATTGGGTAAATGACGATCGCCCTTATTGGTATCCGCTTCAAAATGGTCGTTTATTAGCTATACCTTATACTATAGAAGCTAACGATATTACTTTGTGTTTGAGCAACCGTTTTTCCGGTGCAGAATTCGCTAAAGCTATCGAAGATCAATTTTATCAATTATGGCAAGAGGGAGAATCGCGATCGCGTGTGATGGCAATTGGTTTACATCCTTTTATAGTCGGACAGCCTTTGCGTTTAAAATACTTGAAAGAATGTTTAATGAATATTAAAAATCAACCCTATACCTGGATAACCACCGGGGAAGAGATATATGAATCAGTGAGCAGTGAGCAGTGAGCAGTTACCAGTTACCAGTTACCAGTTATTATTTCTCTTTTTGTTTCTCTTTCTTTGCGCTCTCTGCGGTTTGTTATCATTTGGATACAATCGTAAACGAGATAACATTGGTAATTGATTCGTATTGTCCGCATCTTGCTCCCTCGCTGTAAAAAAACCATGTAATTTTCAATCTAAAATCCAAAATCACTATGACTACTTCTCAAACTAAAACTTTAACAATTCCGGTAATTGATGCCGACGCAGAAAATATTAAACCTTACGGATATCTATTAGGCGATGATGTCAGTAAACCGGGATTGGGAATACCTTTTTATCAAGGAAGAGTATTAGAAGGTGAAAATATAGACTTTACCTATCGTGGTGATGCAACTTTTAGAACCGCGAAAATAATGCCGGGATATCCAACAATAACTTGGTTGGAACGTCATATGTACATGACGCAAATGTTTATCGGTTTAGGACAATCACCTTTTATTATGGTACTGTCACCACCAACTCATCAAAATAACCAAGATTTACCCGATTTATCGCAAGTAAAAGCACTACGTTTTCCTGCTGGGCATGGGCTTTTATTATATCTTGGTACTTGGCATGATTTCCCTATAGCTTGCGATAAACCTGTGGTAATCCTAACTGCAAATTCAGACGAAGTAGTTACTGCTTTAACCCAAATGAAAGAACCAGGAGAGATGAATCAAGGTGATGTTTATAAGATTTCTCTTGTTAAAAGATTGGGATATCAAATTGAATTAGATGTTTGATGAGGAATTGGGAATTGGGAAGCAGGGGATATTAAATTAATTTAAAATAGCTGCCTTAGAGGATGTTTTAAAAGTCATAAATAAAACTCGCAAACTTCTAGATCCCCCTAAATCCCCCTTGGCAAGGGGGACTTTAACCCCCCTTTTTTAAGGGGGGAAGGGGGGATAATCCGATAATTGGGTTAAAAACGATACTTATTAAACATCCTCTTAATTCCCTACTCCCTATTCATTAGTTATATTTTCTGCTAAAAAAAGGCGATCGCAAAACTCAGGAGTATATATCGCTTTTTCCCAGTTTTTAGCTTGTTTGATTTGTTCTATAGTTAAGTTTTTAGCTTCTACTAAGTTGGCACCGCACAGATCGGCATTATTAAGTTTAGTATTACTAAAGTTGGCACCACTAAGCTTTGCGTCGCTAAGATTAGCACTGAAAAAATTTGCTCCACTCAAGTTTGCTCCAATCAGTTTGGCACTACTAAGGTATGCACCCAAGAGGTTGGCAAAACACAGGTTAGCACCACTAAGGTTAGCGAAACACAAATTAGCACTACTAAGATTAGCACTACTGAGATTAGCGCTGTAGAAGTTAGCTCCATTCAAGTTGGCACCACTAAGATAGGCACGACTCAAATCGGCACCGTAAAAGTTAGCCCCACTCAGCTTGGCTCCACTCAACTTTGCACCACTCAAATCTGCACCGTAGAAGTTAGCTCCACTCAGCTTTGCACCGTAGAAGTTAGCTCCACTCAGTTTTGCACCACTCAGCTTGGCTCCATTTAACTTGACTCCGTGGAAGTTAGCTCCATAAAAATTAGCCCCGCTCAAGTTAGCTCCACTCAAGTCAGCACCAATGAGCTTGGCATAACTCAAATCTAACTGCAATTCATTTATAAATTCCGCATCAATTAAAAACCGAATAATGCTTCCTTTTCTTTCTCCGTCTATATCTAATCTTCGCAATACTGACAAAGTTCTAGCACGTGCAACATCTAATGCTGCTTCTCGTAAAGGATCTTTAGGAGATAAAGATTTTAAGTTTTTATCAAGCAATAATTCTGACATCCGATCGATATAAGCCTGCAAAGCTTCTTCGTTTAAAATATTAGATGTTTTTTGTTTTTCAGCTTTAACTTGTTCGTCAACTCTTTCTTTTTCCGCTTTAACTTGTTCGTCAATTCTTTGTTTCTCAGCTTTGGCTTGCTTCTCGGCTCTTTCTTTTTCAGTTTTAGCTTTTTCTTCTGCTAGCTTCTTTTCGTTAATTTGGAATTGAGTACCTAAAATAACTAATAAAACCGGAATTCCTAGCAACTCTAGCCAATCCCAAAGCTTTTTTGCCGCTTTTATATGTTCGGTTTCCTTATGAAGCGTGACGATATTTCCAGTTTTAAAATTTATTGCTTCTTCGTCACTGATTAAAACATCTGAAACCGTTCCAAAGCCAATCCAGTCAACTTGATATAGCTTTGGTAATAAAAATAGAAAGATAGCGATCGCAGCTATTATAATTATACTTGTGACTAAGATTTTTTGCTTTTCTTTGAATCTTTCTAATAATATTGCTAATTTTATCATTATATATGGCTAATTATCAGCATTTAACATAAAGCTAGAAGTCATATTTGGTAAAGGTTAGCAAACCAAAAATACCGCATCATAATTATTATAATCGGGGTTTCAAAACAACTATAAAATATTGAAGCTTTTATATAAATCTAATAAGCAGTATCTTGCAATAAATTACACCTGGCAAGAGGTAATGTCTTCACTCCTAAATAACACATTTTAAAACCCTTGCCTAGTAAGGATTTGATATTTTTAATAAAAATCTGTTAGTTCCATTTTTTGCGAGGTGATTTAATACCTTTGATATGCAGACCTTTAACCTTTAACCTTTTTATATGATAATTGACGAGCGATCCTTGATAATTAAATATGAAAAAAGTAGTAGTAGTAGGCGCGGGTTGGGCTGGTTTGGGTGCAACTCACCATTTAGCAAAACAAGGTTATGATGTAACGCTTTTGGAAGCTGGTTCCTATCCTGGGGGTTTGGTTGCAGGTTGGAAAACTGAAAAAGGTAAATCTGTTGAAGCGGGGATTCACGGGTTTTGGTATCCTTATAGAAATATTTTTGCGTTGATAAATGAGCTAAACATTAATCCTTTCACAACTTGGACTCGTTCATCTCAATATTCTCCCGCAGGTTTGGAAGTTGAATCACCAATTTTTCAAGATTTACCCAGACTTCCCACGCCTTTAGGAACTTTTATTTACACTCAGTTTAAAAGGTTGCCGTTAGTTGATAGACTCAGCGCTTTACCTTTACTCTACGCTTTAGTAGATTTTGATAATTCCGATGCTGCTTGGCGACGCTACGATAGTGTGACGGCGCGGGAATTGTTCAAACAGTTTGGGGTTTCTGCAAGACTTTACCGCGAATCTTTTGAACCGATGTTGTTGGTGGGTTTATTTGCACCGGGAGAACAATGTTCGGCTGCGGCAACTTTGGGAATGCTTTACTATTTTATCTTGGCGCATCAACCGGATTTTGATGTGGTTTGGTGTCGTGGTACCGTTGGCGAAAAAATCTTCCGTCCTTGGGTAGAAAAAATTGAAAAAGCTGGAGGGAAAATACTTGCAAATAAGCGAGTTACCGATTTAATTACTGATGGCGATCGAGTAAAAAGTGTAGTTTGCGGCGATGAAGTTTTTGATGCCGATGCCGTAGTTTTTAGTGTTGGGATCGGCGGCATGAAAAAGATTGTTTCTAACAGCGAAAGCTTACAAAATCGTGAAGAATTTCGCAATTTAACAAATTTAGGTGCAATTGACGTGTTAGCAACTCGTTTATGGTTCGATCGCAAAATCAATATTCCTCTTCCTTCTAACGCTTGTTTTGGCTTTGATGAAACTACCGGGTGGACATTTTTTGATTTAAACGCGATTCACGATGAATATAAAGACGAGCCGGGAACAGTTGTAGAAGTTGATTTTTACCACGCCAATCAATTTATTCCTTTGAGCGATGAAGAAATTATTCCCATCGTACAAAAGTATTTAACTAGCTGCGTACCGGAATTCGCCCGTGCAAAAGTCATCGATAGCAGCGTCATTCGTTTAACGCAAGCTGTAACGCACTTTTCACCCGGTAGCTATCGATATATGTTGCCAGCAAAGACAACTTTTAATAACGTATTTATGAGCGGCGATTGGATTAAGTCTCGTCACGGATCTTGGTCCAAGAAAAGGCTTTCGTTACAGGTTTAGAAGCTGCAAATTTAGTAGTTTCTTATTTAGAAAAAGGTGCGATCGCCAATATTTTACCCGTAGAAGCAGACGAAGCGCACATACAAATCGCCAGAAATATTAATAATACCGTGCGCGGAATTACTAAATCCATTGTTCCCGATTTCTGGCTACCCTAATCGAGGGGGAGATGGGGAGATGGGGAGAGGGGGAGATGGGGAGATGGGGAGAGGGGGAGATGGGGGAGATGGGGAGAGGGGGAGATGGGGGAGATGGGGAGATGGGGGAGAAAACCCTTAACTCCTAACAACTAACAACTAACAACTAACAACTAACAACTAACTCCCTAATCCCTAATCCCTACTCCCTATTTTCACCTAACTTTGTGTCCGACATTTAAGGAATCAATTCCCTGCTTTACCCAACACCAACATTCGTATTCTGATTTAAATAATTTTGGTGCGGCGATGTTGTTTAATGAATCTGGTAAGTAATGGTCGTAATAATATTTACCAGCTTCTTGGGAAACGATAATTAAGTTGTTGCGGAACACGTAGCGATGTTTAAACATATCATCACCGCTAACTAAATCTGAATGGTGGTCTATGTGTTCTTTGGCAATATTTATGATATTCTCAACGCTACTGCCGTAGATTTTTGCGGGATTTTCGGCTTTATGATACTGGCTTTTGGCTCCAATTCCCGATATCAATTTATACGAATAAATTTCGTGATTATCTGCTTTTGCGAAAACAAATGGTATGATGAGATATCCTTTATAGGATACTGATTTTTCATAAAGTAGATGGTTCATAGATACTTCCTGATATGTGAATGCTACCCAAATAAATATGCCTGCACCTTTATGAGGCGCTGATTGAAGTTTTTAGCACGCAGGGTTGTTTTTCAATCATTAGCAATACATATATGTTGCTAACGGATTTTTGAAATTTAAATTTATACCTTTTTGATTAAATTTTATGACAGGTGGACTTTTAAATAAAACCAGTTAAATTGTCAAAAATTTAAAATGGTATTATTTGGTGCTAAAATTCTCTCCTACATTCCAAGTATGTAGAAGTTTTCCGAACCGTTGAAGGCAGATGATTTATAACACCAACCTTCAAGGAAACTCTATATTTCTGCGATTAATTTTTATCTACTTCTTTCAAGTTACCACAACTAGCGTGGAGTGCAAGTAACTATAGACTTAGTTGTTTTGAATGATGATTATTTAGGATCTAAATTAGGGGGTGAGACACCTACATCCCTCGTTGCAAAAGTGTGAAGTAGTTCGCATGATTGTTACTTGATTGTTACTATTTTAACTATTAATAGCTGTAATCACAGCTACCGGACAGTGTGCTTTATTCAAAATTGCGTCAACTCGATGACCGAAGAAAACCCGCCCTGTTACCATGCGGATATTGCTACCAAGAATAATTAAGTCAAAGCCTTCATTGGCAGCAAAATTGAGGATTTCCATTTCTGGACTGGTGCCTTTGAGAATGCAGGTTTTGACCTGTGCGCCCAAACTGCGACTAATTACGGCTTGTTGTTCGAGTAAGTCGCGGGCAATAGTTTTCATCGGATTTAGCGTTCGCCTTTCGTAAAGGATATACTCTATCGGCGGCAAGTTAATTACGTTGACAATTGTGACTAAAGCCCCCGTTTGAGCAGCGATCGTACTTGCTACCTCTACGGCATTTTTACTGTATTCTGTTCCTACGGTGGGGACGAGAATATTTTTCAACGGTTGTTGAGGGATTGTAGAAGTTTCTCCCTGGGGTTCTTTTAAATGCGACTTGACCACCATTGTTGCACAAGGCGCTTCTTGAATTATCCGATCGGTTAATAAATTAAAAAGTGCATCTTTGGAACCTGTTTGTTCGGATGCTCCCAGCACGATCAAGTTATATCCTTTACTGGCTTCATTAATAATCGCTTCTACTTTATTGTGTCCCGACTCAATTTTTCTCTGGATTGTGGAGCGATCGGGTAGCTGCATCTCTTCGACGACATCAGCAAAAGCAGCTTGAGCGGCGGTATCTTTAAGATCGGTAACAGTTTGTCTTGCTTTACCTACAGACCGATCGTCAGCGTACAAAAGTGTTACGTCTAAATGGTTTTGGTGCGCCATGTAGCCTACTAGCTGCGCCGCGAGTTGGATGTTTGTACCACCGCGACTGGGTATTAAAACGCGCCGTATCTGCTTGATAAAACTGCGACTGGCAAGTTCTTCGAGTTCCAAGCGCGATCGCTCTTCTTCACCGATAGTCACCTTCGACAAAGACCAGCGTAACAGAGGGGGAGCCATCAGCGAAGTAATAATTGCAACCATCAAGATAATTGAATACATTTGGGGATTGAGGACACCCAAAGATAAACCGATCGTGGCTACCACAATTTCCATTGCTCCGCGTGCATTCATCCCCGAACCCATCGCCATTCCTTCCCAATGGCTCAATCCGCCGACGCGAGAACCCAGATAGGCTCCTGTAAATTTTCCTACACAAGCTACTGCAAGAACAAGCAGACCAAATAGCAAAGTTTGGGGAACTAAAAGAGCCAGCAAATTAACTTTTAAACCCGCCGAAGCAAAGAAAATCGGCGCGAGAAAACCGGCGGTGAAAATTTCGAGGGTGTGTCCGGCTTCACTGCTGAAACGGCGCGATTGTCCGGCGAGAATTCCCACTACAAAAGCGCCTAAAGCGGCTTCCAACCCCAGGTATTGAGTAAAAGCTGCGGCTGAAAAAGATAGAACCAACAGTACCGATAAACTCGCCGTAACTCCGCCAACTTTGTCATCTACCCAACGCAATATTTGGTCTACAATTGTCCGTCCGATGGTGAAGGCGATCGCTAAAAATAAGATAGCGGCAGTTACAGAGCGAAACACCGTACCAAAGTCAAATTTACCACTGCTAGCCAACCCGGAAACTACGGAGAGTAAAATCCAGCCAATGGTATCGTCGGTCATCCCGGCTGCCAAGGTAACTTGACCGATATCGCGGCGAATCAAATTTAAGTCCATCAGCACTTTGGCAATCACCGGCACCGCCGAAATACTCATTGCCGTGGCAATAAATAAGCTGAAAACCAGTCGCTTTGAGGGATCGGCTAAAAAAGTTTCTGGTAAAAACCAGCCGAGTCCGAATCCGGTCAGAAAAGGGATAACAATTCCACCGAGGGAAATCAGCAAAGCCGTTTTACCCTTGCGGATAATCAGCTTTAGGTCAGTTTCCAGCCCGGTGACAATCAGCAAACACAGTACCCCCAACCAAGAAATCACCGATAACAAATCTGACTGTTGTTGGCTTTGGGGAAAAATATGTGCGTGTAAGTTTGGAAACAACAATCCAAATAAAGAAGGACCGAGCAGCACACCAGCAAGTAATTCCCCGACAACTGGTGGTAAGTTAATTCGGCGCATCACCTCACCGAGTCCCCGCGCCACCAGCAGCAGCAGCGATAGTTCCAGCAGCAACAACAGTAACTGATGATGAGCTAGTGGTTTAATTAGATGTTCGCCTGCGCCTTCGGGCGTTGTAAGTAGCACAAATATTAGGGACAGGTTTTCCATATAGGCTTCCAAAAAATAGCGTGGCGATTTTTGTCAAGGAGCTGGCTTAATTAAACCCCATGAATCTTCAATAAGTCATCAGTCGCAAGTCTTGATTTGATATTAATAAATGTAGATTTAATAAAAGTCTTCTAGATACAATAAAATAACTTTATTATTTAAAATGTCGTATTATTTACTATTACGTCGGCTTATTTAAAATACATGGTAATACCTGTAATACCAAGCACTACTCTAACTAAAAGGATTTTATAACGGATAAATAATTTCTACATTGATGCGACCACATTTTTCCCCTTGCCATTCCAAAAGCCATAAAAGTTTGCGAATTTTATCAGTAATTATTGCTATCTGAAATAAAGAACCTGTAACTGAAATATTTACTTACAATAGTTGACTCTATAGTTAACTAGAGAGTTTATCATTGATTAACTCTTATAAATAAACCAAGAGGTAATTATGAGCGAAGTAGCCTATCTCAAAATTGGAGAATTAGCCAAGCAAACAAAAGCAAAAGTCGGAACTTTACGTTATTACAGCGATATAGGACTTTTGCAACCCTTACACCGAGGAGACAATGGCTATCGGTATTATGCTGAGAATGCCTCCGAGCAGGTAGAATTTATCAAGAAAGCTCAGGCTCTAGGATTTACCTTAGAAGAAATCAAACAAATTCTCGATGTTCGCGATCGCGGTGAAATTCCTTGTAATTTCGTACAAAGTTTATTAGAAAACAAAATCGAGGAACTGGCAATTCAAATTAAGCAAATGACTTTGTTTAAAAGCGAATTAGAACATTATCGTGATATTTGGTCAAAGAACCCCAAATCTAACTTAAAACAGGAAGAAGTTTGTCCTCTTATTGCCAGCGTACCTTTACATTAGATTTGCTTGGAATTAGTTTTTCGTATAGAAGTATTAAGCCAACGTAATGGTGTTATTTCCGCTTTCTACTTTATACATAAGCTTTTCGATCGAGTTATAAGTAGACATTTAAAGCATCGTTACTGTAGAGCGGGCAAGTTGCGATCTATTTTGTTGACTTTAATGTCAATGTAAATGTTAATGTTAACGTTAGTCTCGTACTTGCTATTTTCGTGCGTTAATGGCTCAAAGAATTAGATCGAACTTCTCTCTCAAGCGACTTCTGGAACAGTATTCAGACGCTTCTGCCGCTGCTGCCTGTGCAATTCTTATTTTCTTGGGTTGGTTATGTCTTAATCTGGGTTGGATTAGTATTGCTTTATTAATTTTTCCAGCGGCTTACGTTATTGGCGGTTATGAAAGCACTAAAGAAGGATTGACGACTTTATTTGTAGAAAAAGAGTTAGATGTAGACCTATTAATGATTGTGGCTGCTTTAGGAGCAGCTATCTTAGGTTTATGGCAAGGTGATTATTATTTGATTGTCGATGGAGGAATGCTGATTCTGATTTTTGCTGTCAGTGGTGCTTTAGAAAGCATAGCCATGCAGCGCACGGAGCGAAATATTCGTTCTCTGATGGCAACTGCACCCAATACGGCTATAGTCATCCAGGAAGAACAAGAACGAATTATTGAAACGGCTAAATTGCAAGTAGGAGATTTAGTATTAGTAAAGCCAGGAGAACTGATTCCTGTTGATGGTCTTATTAAGATAGGTTGGACGAGTGTTAACCAATCATCAATTACTGGAGAGTCTATTCCTGTAGATAAAAAGGTCGGAGATGAAGTCTTTGCTGGTACGCTCAACGGCAATGGAGCTTTGGAAATAGAAGTAGATTGAACCTCCAGAAAACAATCTCATTCAACGAGTAATTCGGTTAGTAGAAAAAGCACAAACTGAAGCACCTCCATCCCAGCAGTTTATCGAAGGATTCGAGCGCAGCTATGCACGAATTATCGTGTTGGTGGGATTATTGTTAGCAATTTTACCGCCATTTTTATTGGGTTGGGACTGGGAAACGACAATTTATAGAGCATTAATATTTTTAGTTGTAGCTTCTCCCTGCGCGTTAATGGCTGCAATTATGCCGACTCTATTATCAGGAATTGCTCGTGGTGCTAGGGCAGGAATTTTATTTAAGAATGGATCGCAGATAGAGAAAATCGGGAAAGTAAAGGCGATCGCTTTTGATAAAACTGGTACTTTAACTACGGGAAAACTAGAGGTGGCAGAGATTGTTCCAGTAGTAGGGCAATCTGGCGATCGGGTTTTGCAGGTAGCTGCTGCCTTAGAATCGCGTTCGGAACATCCTATCGGTGAAGCAATTACCCAAGCTGCTTTACAGAAAAACCTCTCACTGCAAAATGCTAGTCAAGTACAAGCAAAAACGGGTATGGGAATTGTTGGTGAAGTCGCAGGAAAAACAGTTAAGGTAGGAAAAACTGCTTTTATTCGTCAAGAAATCCCCAATTTAAACCCCGAATTTATTCAGATAAATAATCGCCTGGAAAAACAAGGTAAAACTGTTGTCTGGGTGGTTGAAGATGCTGTTGTTATAGGCTTGATAGCCGTTGCTGACACTATTCGATCGTCAGCAGCAGCTTCAATTAAGGAATTGAAAAAACTGGGTATCGAACAAATAGTTTTACTTACCGGAGACAATCAAGTTACTGCAAATAGTGTTGCTAAATCCCTGGGGATAGAAATAGTTTATGCCGAACTTCTGCCAGAAGATAAACTAACAGTTATTCGTCAGCTACAGCAAAAATATAAAAATGTGGCAATGGTGGGAGATGGAATTAATGACGCGCCAGCATTAGCTATGGCTACAGTAGGTATAGCTATGGGTGGTGCCGGGAATGATGTCGCCTTAGAAACTGCCGATGTGATTTTGATGAGCGATCGCCTAGAAAAATTACATACGGCAATTAGGCTTGGTCGTCGCACTAATCGTATTATCAAACAAAACATTACTTTTGCGCTTTCATTTATTTTTTTATTACTAATAGCTAACTTTACAGGTAATATTAATATGCCTTTGGGGGTGATCGGGCATGAAGGATCTACGGTTTTGGTAATTTTGAGCGGTCTACGTTTATTGATGTAAGATATGGGAAAAACATCTGAAGAATCCGGATATTCTCATTAATCTTTGATTCCAAAAATATTAAATTAATTTCTACTTTACGTGACCGTAGTTGTAATAAGTACCATTAGACAGAGTTATTTTGAACTAAATTAGACCAAAATATCAGTTGATATAGTTCGTACTTCAGTTTTACCTAATGAATAGCTCAAATAACTATACAATCATTCTTGGTGGTGGATTTTTAGGATTATTTACCGCGCTGCACTTGCGACAACAAAATTACGATCGACCAATTATTCTCATCGATCGAAATAAACGCTTTACTTTTAAACCTTTACTCTACGATTTACTCAGTCAGGAATTGGATGAATCACAAGTTTGTCCCCGCTACACGGATTTACTCAAAGATAGTGGCGTGAAGTTTGTCTCAGCAGCAGTACAAGAAATTGATTTGCATTCTCAAAAAGTTAAAATCAACTCTACTCAAGAATATAGTTACGATAATTTAGTTTTAGCTTTAGGTAATCCTACAGCTTATTTCGGCATTGAAGGAGCTAAAGATAATACCTTTGCTTTCCGCGATTACGAAGATGCGATCGCCCTGCAAAAACATTTAATAAACTGCTTACAGCAAGCAATTCAAACAACGGATGCTCAAAAGCGCCGCCATCTTTTAACGGTAACAATTGTAGGTGCGGGACCCAGCGGAGTAGAATTAGCTGCAACTTTGGCTGATGTTGTTCCTAACTGGTATGCGGAAATGGGTGGTGTAAAAGAGGAAGTTCGTATTGTTTTAATCAATCGCGGTTCTCAAATTCTTTCAGGTGATACCAATGAAGGTTTGAAGGAAGCAGCAGAAAAAGCATTACAAAATCGTAGTATTCCCGTTGAGTTACAGATGAATGCTTCTGTAACTAAAGTGGAAAAAGGGCGTGTAGAATTTAAACGCAACGAACAACAGGAATCCCTCGAAGCTGCGACTATTATTTGGACAACAGGAACAACTACCCATCCATTAATTGAATCTCTACCAATACCATCAGAAAAACGGGATAAAAAAGGTCGATTGCAGGTTCTACCAACTTTGCAAATACCTGAGTTTCCTTATGTCTTTGCGGGGGGAGATTGTGCAACACCAATGCAGAATTCCCAACCACCCTTAGCTCAAGTAGCTTATCAGCAAGGAGCAACAATCGCGAATAATCTCAAAGCTTTATCTATGGGAAATTCCCCCATTGATAGTAATGTTAGTATACGCGGAACGCTGATGAAATTTGGCATAGGTGAAGCAGGAGCGAATTTATTTAACAGCGCCATTATTACGGGAGAACCCGCTCACTTGATTCGTCAGAGCAGGTATTTAACAACTTTACCGACTCCGGTTCATAATTTTAAAGCTGTAACTGAATGGGTGACTGACGAGATTTTTTCTAATTAATTCAAACTAAATAAGAAGCCAAAATACATATCACAAGAGGATGTTTGTCAAGCTATTTTTATAACTTTAAACTTTTGAGAACCCTCTAAATCCTCTTTCGGAATTGGGGGACTTTAACCCCCTTTGTAAGGGGGGAAGGGGGATCGAAGCAGTAATTAGGTAAGAACACATACTTAGAAAACATCCTCTGAGTAGTAAACCTCAAGATATAAACTTATTTCAGTTATACAAAAAGATGTAGTTGCTGTTCGTAGTTTTTATTATTAGGACTTACGCAGCAATCACGTAAAATATAGTAGTGTTCCAGACATGGAAGATCCCCCCAACCCCCCTTTAAAAGTAACGTTTACGTAAGTCCTGATTATAAATAATCTAATTTAGAATTACACCAAAAAAAAATAAATGTAACTATTTAAATTATACCGTTGCTGCCACTGAAACACTTACATAAACGTTACTTAAGACTATAAAATCTACTTTTAATCTCAAAAAAATATTTTTCCAGTTTATCCCTTGACTCTCTAGCCTACTAGAGGGTTTAGCATATTATCTGCATAAGTAAATTACTTGCAATAAAATGCACAAAAAGCGATTCGGCTTTACTAATTATGGATACTACTACCCTTAAACTAAGAGGCATGAGTTGTGCCTCCTGTGCAAACAGCATCGAAGAAACGATTAATTCTGTTCCCGGAGTTAGCGAATGTAATGTTAATTTTGGTGCCGAACAAGCTACTGTAAAATATAATCCCAAGCAAGCTACTATCAAGCAGATTCAAGATGCGGTTGATGCTGCTGGATACAGTGCAACTCCCCTGCAACAAGAAATGATTACGGGGGAAGATGATGAAGACAAAGCAGCCAGAAAAGCCGAATCCCGCAATTTGATTCGCAAGCTGATTGTCGGAGGTGTAATTAGTGCTTTACTAATTATTGGCTCATTACCAATGATGACAGGGTTGGAATTACCCTTTATTCCTGCATGGTTGCACAACCCGTGGTTGCAGTTAGCACTAACCGTACCCGTGCAGTTTTGGTGTGGTTATGGGTTTTATACCGGAGCTTGGAAAGCTTTGAAGCGTCACAGAGCCACAATGGATACCCTGATAGCCCTGGGTACTTCGGCAGCGTTTTTCTATTCGCTGTTTGCAACGATGTTTCCTGACTTCTTTATCAATCAAGGTTTGATGCCGGAGGTATATTACGAAACTGCTGCCGTTGTCATTACTTTAATTCTGTTAGGAAAGCTGTTTGAGAATCGCGCTAAAGGACAAACTAGCGATGCAATTCGCAAGCTAATTGGTTTACAGGCTAGAGATGCGCGGGTGATTCGCAACGGTAAAGAAGTAGATGTTCCGATTCAATCTGTTGAGCTTGATGACATAATTTTAGTGCGCCCTGGGGAGAAAATTCCCGTAGATGGAGAAGTTATAGAAGGTACATCTACTATCGACGAAGCGATGGTGACGGGGGAAAGTGTAGCCGTGAAAAAGCAGCCCGGTGATGAGGTTATCGGCGCGACGATTAATAAGACTGGTAGCTTTAAGTTTAAGGCAACGAGGGTAGGAAAAGATACCGTTTTATCGCAGATTGTGCAATTGGTAAGACAAGCCCAAGGAAGTAAAGCTCCGATTCAAAGATTAGCAGATCGAGTGACGGGGTGGTTTGTGCCGGTGGTAATTGCGATCGCCATCTTTACTTTTGTTATCTGGTTTGATTTCATGGGTAATATCAGCCTCGCTTTAATTACTACCGTCGGTGTTTTGATTATCGCTTGTCCCTGTGCTTTGGGTTTAGCAACTCCGACATCGGTAATGGTTGGTACGGGTAAAGGTGCTGAAAATGGTATTTTGATTAAAGGTGCGGAAAGTTTAGAACTCGCTCATAAAATCCAGACTATTGTCTTGGATAAAACTGGGACTTTGACGGAAGGGAAACCTACTGTAACTAATTTTGTCACGGTGCGCGGTACTGCTAATCAAAACGAGTTGAAACTTATTAAGTTCGCGGCTGCATTAGAGCGTAATTCCGAACATCCTCTGGCGGAAGCAGTAGTTAGATATGCTGAGTCTCAGAATGTCGGGTTAACAAACGCTCGCGATTTTGAAGCTGTTGCCGGAAGCGGCGTTGAGGGATATGTTTCCGATAGATTTGTGCAAATTGGGACTAAACGCTGGCTTTCGGAAATTGGAATTAATACCAACTTATTCCAAGAACAAAAAGACACTTGGGAATCCCTCGGACAAACTGTAATTTGGATTGCGGTGGATGGGGAAGTTGAAGGTTTGATGGCAATTGCCGATACGCTTAAATCCACTTCTATTGAAGCGGTAAGAATCATGCGTAAGTTAGGTTTAGAAGTAGTAATGTTAACCGGAGATAACCGTCCGACAGCAGAAGCGATCGCTAACGAAGTTGGTATTGACCGAGTATTTGCAGAAGTTAGACCAGACCAAAAAGCCGCAGTTGTCAAGTCTTTGCAGGCTGAAGGCATAAGAAGAAAGGGTAAAAATAAAACTCAAAACAAGATTGTGGCTATGGTAGGAGATGGTATAAACGATGCCCCAGCATTAGCGCAAGCCGATGTAGGGATGGCAATTGGTACCGGAACAGATGTAGCGATCGCAGCGAGTGACATCACTTTAATTTCTGGCGATTTGCGATCGATTGTCACGGCAATCAAACTTTCGAGGGCTACTATCAACAATATTCGTCAGAATTTGTTCTTTGCTTTTTTCTACAACGTTTTAGGTATTCCCATCGCTGCGGGAATTTTGTTTCCCATATTTGGCTGGTTATTAAACCCAATTATTGCTGGTGGTGCGATGGCTTTTAGTTCGGTTTCGGTTGTTACCAATGCTTTGCGGTTGCGTAATTTTGGATTGAAGCAGTAAGGATAAAAAATATTTTTTTTGCATTAGGAAATCAGGGGAAGCAGAAAGGGAAAATTAGATAAATAATTGATTTTTTGGAGTTAATAAATAATGTTGAATAAAAAAAATATTTTAGCAAATCTTGCTGCGGTGGGGTTTTTTCTATCGGCAGGAACAGCTTTGGCTCAAAAACCTGTAGAAATGCCTTCCCAACAAGAAAACGTCCAATTTCAACGAATCGAACAACCTTTAGGGTTAAAAGCTGCCGTGACTGTAGGTGGTATTGGTTTAATTGGGTTAGAGTTGTGGTGGTTTCTTTTTAGTAAATCTAAAGTCGTGCAAGCTAATAGAAATCAAGATTCTCCCTTACGGAAAAACTGACCTAAAATTTCGCTAGGTTTCCGATCCCAAGTATCAATATGATTGTTTATTAAACCATCTTCATTTAATGTATAATTTGAATGACCGTTGAAAAAAATCTTTGCTCGCCAAGGAACTCGTAAAGTACCGCGCACAGTCCACTTCGCAAAAATTGTATTTTCATTTGATTGATATAGATCGTGCAGATCGAAGTGAATATCTGTAAAAAACAACCCAGCGTGGAATCTTAAAGTCCAAAAGATAATTCTATAGTTAAATTTCCATTTAAACTTATTTACCGGATCTTTAAATAAAATATCATCTGTATAAATATCATAAGAAATATCTTTCTCAAACAAAGTCGGTAAATCATGTTTGAGAATTTTGATATTTTCTTCAATCTGCGATTTATATTCTAATTGCATAAATAATCTTCATTTAGTTCGCTTTTATGAGAATTTCCTCTGTAATTTCTTTCTCAGTGTTCTCTGTGTCTAGTAAGGTTTTTTAAATCATTTATTCATCAAAACCAATTTTTAAACACCTGAAAACCTCGCTTTTTTACTACTTCCTTCCTACTGCCATTGCCTCGATTCAAATCTTGCAAAGAAGGAAAAGCAGCCGATTTCGCATAATAACCTTTCCGCAACACCTCCGCAGCAGCATTATTATTATCTCGTAAACCTTCGTAAAAGAAAAATACCTCCCCACGAATACCGCAAGCACGATTGTATTCAAGTACCTTCACTAAATAATCAGCATTTATATTATAAGAACCCAATTTCATTAACACCCCCGGTGCAACTTTGTGTAGCGTCTTATCCGTAAACTGCTCTTTTACTAACTTATCAACAATAGATTTATAACTATTAAAATCGCGTCGATAAATCTGGGGGTGAATAATATCTACTAAGCCTTTTTCTAACCATGTCTGCGAATCTTGTAAATATTCTTTCAATGCCCAATCGTGAATATTCGGAGCCATTGATACCAATAAATTATTATTTACAGCTTTGACTTCTTTATATAAACGCGCTAAAAAATCGGTCAAAATATCAGCACGCCACTGCAACCATTGACTATCCTTAACATTTTGCGGTGGTTTTTTACCGAATTGAAGCTGATATCGTTGTATAGTGCCTTCGTCATAACCACCTTCACATGGTAGTGCGGGCAAGCGATCGTCCCCTTGGATGCCGTCTACATCATAGTTATTAACAACTTCGAGTATTAAACTTAATAAAAAATCTTGAACTTCGCGATCGAGAGCATTCAGCCATTCAAAACCATTTTTATTCAGCAAATTACCTTTACAGTCTCGTGCAGCCCACTGTGGTTTTTTCGCCAGTAACATTCCTCCATTAGAATTATAAGAACTAGCAAAACCATATTCAAACCAAGGAATTACTTTTAATCCCACCCGATGCGCTTCAGTAATTACTTCCGCTAAAACATCCCTTCCCCGATATTGCGGATTGATTTCCACACCGAAATTTTTCTGCATTACCCCAGAGGGAAATTGCGTTGCAGCTTTATTCCACACCACCGGAAACACTACATTAAATCCCGTTTCAGCAATAAAATCCATTGCTTCGACAATATTTTCGCGAGAATCAAATACTTCACTAGCTGTAGTAGTTAGCCATACGCCGCGTATTTCAGTAACTGACATTTTAGATAATATAGGAATTGATATAGGAATAATTCTTAGTTTAAATTTTCGTTGAGTTACGCTTTATATTCCCCGTTTTCTGTTCCCTATTCGTAATCTCAACTAATCATTATGGCTGCACCAAGCTGTCGCTAACATAAATCAAAGCAAATGCCCGCATTACATATTTGGGTTAAGGCGACGGTACCGGGCTTGAACGATCATATATACGCCATAAGCCATCAAACCCAAAGCCACAACCGTCAGCAACCAAGGTCCGTAAGGCTGATCTGATAAAGCTTCCAATGCTTGATCGAGTCCACCAACTTGACTTGCTTGAGCCATATATGCCGCTTCAATAACAAACCAACCAATTAAAAAGAATACAATACTTCTTGCAGCCAAACCAAACCTACAAATGGCTATAACCCATTTACGCTCAACATTACTTAATTCCGATAAATCCAATTTTCTCTGGAATTTAGCGGTAAAAGCTTTATATAAATAATAAAATCCGAAAGCAATTACACCCACACCAATAGTCCCTACCAACCATTGTCCGAAAGGTTGATTTAGCAAGCGAGCAGTCCAATCTTTTTTACTATCGCCCCCATCACTAGTTGCACTTCCCATAATAATTTGTACCGCAGTCCAAGCCAAACCAGCATAAGCCAAACCATTCGCTAAATAACTAAGTCTTGTTGCTATCCCTTTAAGATCGGTGCCTTTATTTTCCGGATCGTTAATTGCTTCAACAAAACGCCATAGCACATAACCCATTAAACCGATCGCAACCAAACCTAGTAAAACTTGACCAAAAGGCTGCTGTACTAAAGTTTTCAAAGCTCCTTCCGTATCTGTTTTTTTCCCTCCCCTACCAAAAGCCGCCTGTACAGCCAGCAATCCAACAAGAAAGTATACCGCTCCTTTTGAAGCATAACCAAACCTTGCCAATCGCTCAATCCACGCAGCAGGTTGGTGTGATATTTGTTGCGTCATAGTTTTAATAAATAATAGTTATTATTTATCTACCCACGAAAAACAACTATACACATCTATCTCTAGAACAATCTAATATATAGAGATTTTATAGTTAGGAGTGAGAAGTTAAGAGTTAAGAGTTAAAAAAGTTTGAATTTAAAGTCAAGAATTTAGAGGTTATGAATAAGTAGCAAGCAATTAACAGTGAGCAGTGAACAATATTAATAACTCCCAACTCCCAACTCCCAACTCCTAACTCCCCATCTCCCCCTCCCCCCATCTCCTTGTCCCCTTGTCTCCCCATCTCCCAGTAATATAAGCAAATAGTCTCTCTTAAATATTATGGAAACTTGGCAACACGATCGCATCACCACTAATGGGGTAAACCTCCACTACGTAACTCAAGGAAGTGGTCCTTTAATGTTAATGCTGCACGGGTTTCCGGAGTTTTGGTACTCGTGGCGATATCAAATTCCAGAATTTGCCTCAGATTTTAAAGTAGTTGCGCCAGATTTACGCGGTTACAACGATAGCGAAAAACCTCGCGAGCAGTCGGCTTATGTAATTAAGGAATTAATCCGAGATGTAGAAGGTATGATTCGCGGATTGGGATACGAAAAATGCGTGCTGGTAGCGCACGATTGGGGAGGAGCAATTGCTTGGAATTTTGCTTACACTCACCCGGAAATGGTAGAAAAATTAATTATTATGAATTGCCCCCATCCCGCTAAATTGTCTCAAGGTTTACGAACTCCTCAACAATTATTGCGTAGCTGGTATATGTTCCTTTTCCAACTACCCGTAATTCCGGAATTATTTCTTCAAGCTAAAGACTATCAATTTATTGAAAATGCTTTTAAAGGTATGGCAATTAATAAAAGTGCTTTCAGTAAAGAAGATATTGATGCTTATAAAGACGCTGGCGCTAAACGCGGAGCATTAACGGCGATGATAAACTACTACCGGAATATTTTTAGCCCGCAAATGTTCAATCAAAACTGGAGCATTCTTGAAGTTCCAACTTTGATGATTTGGGGTGAAGAAGATACCGCATTAGGAAAAGAATTAACTTACGGTACCGAAGCCTACGTCAAAGACTTCCAAATTAAATATATTCCCAATTGCAGCCACTGGGTACAGCAAGAACAGCCACAGTTAGTAAATCAGTATATGCGAGAATTTCTGGCTACTTGATTTAATCTAATTATCCCAGTTTCTTGATAATGCCGGTATGGGGAATTTTAAAAATACAGGTCAAACTAAGACATATATATTACTCAGTTGATTGGAATTTTGTTCCTATATTCCCCGTATATCTTTAACTTTGAAATTTTTCTTATGTAAATCTTCTAGTAAATAAAAATTAAATGATACAAATTAAACAAGCATCTTAACAAAACTTAACATCAACAAATCCAGAATTGTCCCGATTCAGGAATCGCTGAAAACCTTGAGAGTATTAAGTTAAATCAATTATTTGTCTGCTTGTGACGGAAGATGATAATGATTCTCACTGTGAAGCTTTGTCGTTAATCCTTATACTCCAGCGATTTAATGAGATAATAGAGAAGTGAGGCAATGAACGGAAGATATTAGATTGGAAAGGGATAATTATTATGATTAAGAGATTTTTGGCTGCTTTAACTATAGTGGCTCCCCTCTTTTTCGCTAGCTTGGTAAAAGCTGAAAATCCGCAGCACGTACAAAAGCTGCTTAAGACTGGGGAATGCGTGGCTTGTGACTTGTCAGGAGCAAATCTACGCGGCTCGCATTTAATTGGTGCCGATTTGAGAGGAGCGAATCTTCAAGGAGCAAACCTCGAACACGCGAATCTTGAAGGTGCTGACTTGACTCGTGCAAATTTAGAAGGCGCTAAGCTAAGTTCGGCGTTTTTGACAAACGTCAATTTCAAGCAAGCTAATATGAATGATGCCAATTTAGCTAACGCTAAGATTTACGACTCCAACGTGTACGAGGCATCGATGGAAGATATTAATATCGCTGATGCTGAAATATTCCATACAGGAATCGGTGTTGGTGGCGAAGATTTAAATATTCCAGATTGGGATTAGATTGATTTGGCGTGAATCTTGAAGCCGGTAAATCCAATTTTTCTGGTAATTAGTAGCTAAAAACATCAAACCTGCTCTTAGCACCTTAGCTATTAAAATACCGAATACAAAAGAATAATTCATAATTCTCCGATTTCTAACCTAATTTTAGAAGTCGGAGTTTTTAATGGGTTGTAGAGACGTAGCACAGAATAGTCTCCTACGGTGAATGGGAAAAACGAACCCATCAAAACAAAGGTTCGTAGTAAGAGTTTTAACTCTGAGGATTTGGAACTAAAATCGGCAGGTAGAACCAGTCATATTTAATGCGATCGACTACTAGTAGTGCGTTTGATTAATTCTGATAGGTTTGTAGTAAGGGCTTTAGCACCAAATCCGGAGGGACCCAAGTCCTTACTACGAACCTTTTTACCCTTCAAAATTGATAAAAAAGAGTACTAGTAGTGCGTTTGATTAATTCTGATAGGTTTGTAGTAAGGGCTTTAGCCCAATCCGGAGGCGCTAAAGCCCTTACTACGAACCTATCAAAACTAATTAAATGTACTAGTAGTTCCAATTAATTCCGGTAGTGTCCGCATCTATAGTGGTTTTCACTTGGACATAAAAAGGAGGGATCTTAAGAGATAATCCCCTATGCCCAATTAACCAGTATTTCTCATCCCAGCGGCAATTCCGTTAATGGTTAACAACGCACCTCGGAGTAATTCTCCTTTGCTGTAACGTGAATGAATTACGCCAGAGGAAGCGTTGGTTTTACTGTTGCGTAAACGTTTGAGTAAGGATACCTGGATAAATCCTAGAGGTACAATAGTACCATTTCTCAACTGTACCGAACGCTGTAAAACTGGATCTCCATCCAACAGTCTTTCGTTGCCAGTGATTCCTAAGACTAAGTTTTTTGTCAGGTAATATTCGCTGGAAATTTGATTAAATACCTGGTAAAAGCGGTGCTTATCTTCAGGTTTGGATAGTTCCTCTACATAGTGTCGCGCCATTTGTAAATCGACTTTTGCCAAGGTCATTTCTACCTTGGAAATCACCATTTTGAAAAATGGCCACTTTCTGTAAAAGCATTGTAGTAGCTGTATGTGGTCGTCGGGGGCTTCGTTGATAAATTCTTGCAAAGCGGTACCGACTCCATACCATGCAGGCAGCAAAAATCGGGTTTGCGTCCAGCTAAATACCCAAGGAATTGCCCGCAAGCTGCTTAAACCTTTTTTCCCCGATGGGCGACGAGCGGGGCGAGAACTGATTTGTAACTGACTAATTTCTTCGATGGGAGTAACTTGATTGAAAAAGTCGATAAAATCTGGCTGCTCGTAGATTAAATCTCGATAGTGGGTACGCGATCGCGCTGCTAATTCTTCCATGATTTCGTTCCAGGGTTCGATGTCGTCAAACCCGGCGCGTAATAAACTGGCTTGAATTACGGCGGTGGTGATGGTTTCGAGATTGTAGAGCGCTAAATCTGGTAGGGAGTATTTGGAAGCTAGAACTTCTCCTTGTTCGGTAATTTTGATCCGTCCGTTGATACTTTTACCCGGTTGAGCCAAAATCGCCTCGTAAGCTGGACCTCCACCGCGTCCTACGGAACCACCTCGTCCGTGGAATATTCGCACGCTTAAGCCGTATTCTTCGGCGATTTGCTGCAATGATTTCTGGGCTTTGTGAATCTCCCAATTACTGCTCAGAAAACCGGAATCTTTATTACTGTCGGAATATCCCAACATTATTTCCTGTAAGTTGGGATTTAAGGTAGAATCTTGTCCCCTTGTCTCGTCCCCTTGTCCCTTTATCTCCTCCTCATAAGCTGCATAACCTCCCGCAAGCAAGGCGCGATACAAAGGAAGGGAAAACAAGTCTTTCATCACTTGTCTCGATCGCTGTAAATCTTCGACTGTTTCAAATAAGGGGACTACTCGGATCGTACCTACAGCGGTTCCGGGGTCGTAAAGTCCTGCTTCTTTAGCTAATAGCAATACTTCTAGTACGTCGCTGACGGAGCAACACATACTGATAATATAAGTTTGACAGATGTTGCAATCAAATTCTTGTTGCAGCGATCGCACTAAGCGCATCGTTGAAACAATTTCGTTGGTTTTATCTCCAAACGGTAATTGCGCGGGGATTAAAGGTCTTCTGGTTTGCAGTTCGACTACTAACCAAGCAATCTTCTCATCTTCTGTTAGGTCGTCGTATTTTGTCTCTAATATCCCTAAATATTCTAATATTTCGCCGATCGCATCGCTATGGCGAGTTGATTCTTGCCGAATATCTAATTGGGTCAAATTAAAGCCAAAAATTTCAACTTGAGTGAGAAGATTTTCTAATTGCTGACACTTTAAACCCGTTTCTGACAAGTTACGTTGAATTAATCTCAAATCGGTTAAAAATTCATCTTTGTCACCATAAAATGGTGCTTCGTCGTCTTTGATAATCTCGCGTTTCTGCAAAGCTAAATTGCGATCGCGCGTATTTTCCAATCGCTTGACTACATAAGCAAGTTTCAACCGATAAGGTTCTTGACGATAGCGTAAAGCTAATGCATCGTAAACTTCGCTCATCTGGGACTGTTCGATTTCCAGCGATTCTAATAAGTCCGGTAGCACATCGCTCCAGTGCAGCGATACGCTTAATAATTCAATTAAACTTTTAGCGGATTCGATGTATTTTTCTAACACCATATGGCGTTGATAGCAAGCCGTCTGCCAAGTTATTTCCGGCGTTACCGATGGATTTCCGTCGCGATCGGCACCTACCCAAGAACCAAATTGACAAAAGCTTTTAGAAGGTGGCTCTAGTCTGGAAAAGGTCGTATTTAAAGCGTGCTTGAGACGCTCGTAGAGTTGGGGAGTAGCATCAAACAGTACTTCTTTGAAGTAGTGCAGCGCATAATCTACTTCATCAAGTACGCTGGGTTTAAACTGATGCAGTTCGTCGGTACGCCACCATAAACGAATCTCTTCGAGTAATTGATTGCGAATTTGGGTTGTTTCCCAAGAATATCCGACCGCACTAATATTGCCACGCTTTTCGGATGTATCTAGTTTTTGCAGTAAATTTACTACTCGCCGCTGTTTGTCTCGGATGGTGGGACGGACAATCTCAGTTGGGTGAGCTGTAAACACTAATCGCACGTCCAATTGTGCAATCAAGCGTTGAATTTGAGCCGGTGGTACGTTTAGTTTAAATAACTTGGGAAATAATTCGGCAAATGTACCTTTATCTTTTGAATTGGCTTTGGCTTGCCAGCTTTTTGCTAATAAATCTGCATTAACCCCGTTGTTGAGGTGAACGTCTTCTACTTGTTGATTGCTCGAATAAATAATTTTAGGTAAAGTTTCTTTGTCTCCAACTTCCTCATTTTCTTCGTAGCGAGTCAATTGCTGCTGTTGTTCGTAATCCTGTTCTACGATGTTGATCAACTGGAAATACAAAGCAAATCCACGAGCCGCCCTAATTGCTTCATTGATGCTCAATTGTTCAATTAAGCTAGATACCGGGGCAACTTGGTTATCGGTTGCTTGTCCTTCCGGAGAACATAAATCGCGTAACTGTTTGAGGAGATCTACCATCTGTTGTCCGCATTCTTCGCGGAGAACCAATTCCCACACTTCCTCGACGATTTGTAAACGATGGCGCAAAAACAAATCTGATGCGGGGTAGATATTTACAGCCTGAGCATGAGGGTATAAAACGGTACTCATATCCTAATAGGTAAGAGAGCAGATTACTATTTATTATTTTTTCGTGGTTCTGCACCCACATTACCTGAAATTTATCCCAAGATGGGTTAACACTTCTTATACTGGGTTTTAGTCTTTGTTTTCAGAATTTGAAGTGGGAAAATCAAGTAACGGTAGACGTTCGCCTCGAAATAATTCTTCGCTGGCTTGTCCTACGGTTATGAGTGCTTCGCGAATGGCTTTTTCTGCCAACACTAATGTTAAGACAGAAACGGTACCCGCTTGCAAGATCGTAGACTGGGGAATTGAGAATAAACCCAAATTTAATTCGGCTTTAGATGATTTAGAATTAACAGATTCAGATGACATAGATATTTTTTACGATGCAGTAAGATACATTAAATAAAACACAAAACTTTATAAACGGAAAACTATAAGTATCTTTACAAAGATAATATGGGCTAATTAAATCAGTTAGTTAACGAATAAAAGCTAAAAACTTGCTCCCAAAATCGCCTTCAGTGCGACAAAAAAGTTTTAAAGCTCAACGATCCGATGATTCTAGTTTACTAGTTGTCGCCAACATCCACCGCATCCGCTCAATTCCTTTTCGTCAACTGCCGATGAAAACAGCCTTTTTAGAAACCCAACAATCATTAGCACAGTGGGTAAGCCAAGCAACAGGAATAAACTCTTTAGGGGTAAAAGTCCGGTTGCGAGGAAACGACCTGCATATTCTTTGCGAATCACATGAAAGTCCTCCCCGTTGGAACACTTTATCTGATTTGCTTAAAGCATTACAGCAAACTAATTTAGATGCTTTAACAAAAAGCGAACAACCTTCAATATACCAAGTTTTCGTTTACGGAAAGAAAAAAACCGAAAAACGTCCCGAATGGTGCCATAAGGTTTACTTAAATCAACTTGACAAGCACTTAGAGGAAGTAAAACTCGGACTTTTAAGGGCGGATACGTCTTCTGGTGGAGCGCTAATTTTATCTAATGAAAGTTTAGCCCGTCAGGGAGATCCCATCGCGATCGCTCGCTATCTTAGCGAAACGCTGAGTACTTTAGGTGTCGCAGTTCAAGTCAAAGTTAAAAATCAAAAAGCTGCTAAGATTGCCGATCGCAAAAATCGTTTGTGGGTTTTTTGTCAGTCGAATTATACGCCAGACCCGTCCTTAATTGCGGAACCTGTAGCAACTAAGTTAAGAAATCTTAACCTCTTGAACTACAAAGATGCAGTTATTTCGACACAAGTTGTCGGCGAAACCCAACCCGATTGGCTGCTGCTGATTGATTTGACACCCCCAGAGGTAATGCTCAAAGAATGGGCGCGATGGGGAGATGTCCAAGCAATTGTCAGGCTTTTAAATATTAAATTTGCCAATTCATCGGTAGAGGTACAGGCTTCTCTACAAGATTCAACGCTACATATATTTTGTACGCCAGCCTCTAAATCCTCCGAAGAACAAGTAATTCCTGACAAAACATTATGTTTGGATAAAATTATTCCTCTTATAGAAGCGATCGCCCCTCAAGGGTTATTATCCGCAGCAATTTACGGACAACAAACCGCAACGGATAGTCAACCCTCCTGGATTGATTGGCAGTCTTTGCCAGCTAAAGAACATCCGGCTTTGGCAACATCACCAATGGAATTAGCCAAGGTTGGCGATATTGAAGCAATTACCTTTTTACTCCAGCGCTTGCTCAATCCCAACTTAGACAGGCGTTTGAAAACTGGCGGTATTCGCGTAATTTTGGCGCAAAAGCAAGATTTATTACACATCATGTGCGATGCTCCAGTATGCCCCGCACGCAAACGAATAGCTGCCAAAGTGATTAATTTTGTTAAACATTTGCAAGTGCCAGGGCTTGCAGGAGCGCGGATTTACGGAAGACGTGCCGGTAACAAAAAACCATTTTGGCAGTTTGGAACCGATTTCCAGCAACGGCAACGGGTAGTACCAGAAGCAACTCCAGAATTTGCTGCTACTTCTGCCTACGTACAGGAACTGTTACCCAACGAGAACGAACCCGTATTGCGTCCGGATTTAACCGCCGAAGAAGTTCACACTTTTGTTGCCTCTGTAGCGCGGGATTGGGGTGGAACCATTAAAAATTGGTTCTTGAAAACCCAGTTATTTGTTGAAAAGCAGCCATCCGAGTCAAACTCAGACAACCGAATCCGTCGCATTGCCTTAATTTGGGGAAGTTTAGGATTATTGCTGACTCTACAAACTGATTGGGTATTAGGTCAAATCTTGAGTTACGGCGCACCTGCAACAACAGTGACTCAATCGCCACCAGTCGCTACAGAAGAAACAACAACCGCATTTCTCGCCAACACCACCGAAGAAAAATCCAACCCCAACTCAACATTTAATGGCTCTGGCTTCACCCAGCAAAATCAAGCAGCAAGAGGTAAAGCAACAGCAACTGCCATACTCCTAGCAGCGCGATCGCAACTTCCCAGTTTTAATTCTCGCCAGTTAGACGAACAGTTGGCGTTATACAAGCAACGTTTGGCAAAAAACGGTACGCCACCCGATGTTTTAATTATCGGTTCTTCCCGTGCTTTACGAGGTATAGATCCAGCCGCACTTTCTAAAGGTTTAGCAACCGAAGGCTATCGGGATGTTGATGTATTTAACTTCGGTATTAACGGCGCAACAGCCCAAGTTGTAGACTTTATCATTCGTCGCGTACTTCAACCAGCAGAATTACCGCGTACAATTATTTGGGCAGATGGTTCTCGTGCCTTTAATAGCGGTAGAGAAGATAACACCTTTGATGCGATCGCTGCATCCCGTGGTTATCAGTATGCGTTAAAAGCATCATTAGCAAGACAAGATTCCCAAGACAATTCGCCAAAAACTGCCAAAGAAGTAGAAATTACTAAACAAAAAAGTAATGGCTATGAAATTATTAACGACACATTAAATGAAGGATTCGCCACCGTTTCAAGTTCCTACGACAAACGCGACGAATTAAAAAGTCAGCTTGTCAAAATATATAAATCTTTACCCATAATCGGCGCTTTAAAAAAAGCAGATTCTGCAAACGACTTAACAGATTCAGAAGATGTTTCTAATTACGCAGTCGATTTTGATGGGTTTTTACCTTTATCCATGCGCTTCGATCCCAATACTTATTACAAAAAACACCCAAAAGTTGGAGGTATTTACGATCGAGACTATCAAAACTTTGAATTAGTCGGCGAGCAAAACGCAGCCTTAGAAGCATTACTCAACTACACAGAATCCCGGAATATAAATGTAGTGTTCGTAAATTTGCCTCTGACAGCAGAGTATTTAGATCCAACACGTACAAAATACGAACAAGAATTTGAACAATATATGCTGAGTTTAGCAACCCGTTCCAACTTCATTTACCGAGACTTAAGTCAAACATGGTTAAAAGCCAACGACTACTTTTCCGATCCCAGTCACCTCAACCGTTACGGTGCATACGAAGTATCTAAAATGCTTGCCAAAGATCCGATGATTCCCTGGAGTGGGAAGTGATGGGGAGAGAGGGAGATGGGGAGAGGGGGAGATGGGGAGAGGGGGAGATGGGGAGAGGGGGAGATGGGGAGAGGGGGAGATGGGGAGATGGGGAGATGGGGAGAGGGGGTAGAAAATTCTTAACTCTTGAACTCCTAACTCCTAACTTTTTATTCCCAATGCTCAACTGATAATTGATACAGCAGTTTGCCTGTCTTATTGAGGTACATTCCCCTACTCCCTACTCCCTACTCCCTACTCCCTACTCCCTACTCCCTACTCCTGTACCTCACTCAAATGAAATCGGCTGTAATTGATAATTGATAATTGACCAATGAATTTCATTTCGTTTGCATACGGATTATTTTTACTCAGCGTGTTGGGAATTTATTGGTCTGTAGAAGAGCAAAGGTTGCGTCTATGGACTTTATTTATTGCCAGCTTAATTTTTTATGCGTCTAACCAATTTTATTATCTACCGTTGCTGTTGACGCTGGTTTTTATTAATTTTCGTTTGGGGTTAGCCCTGGGACAAAATACTTCCCCTGGAAAGCATAGTCTTGATTGGCGAATTTCTAATGAAGATTGGCAATTTGCTCAAGCTGATTGGAATCGTCGCCGTTTGCAGGTTTTGTGGCTGGGAATTATTTTAAATATTTTGCTGCTGTTTGGATTTAAGTATTTATCGCCTTTGTTCAATTTCTTTAACTCCAGCAGTATTAACCCTGGAGGTGTAAACACTTTTAAAGTAATTGCACCTCTAGGAATTTCATTTTTTACTTTTGAGTGTATTGCTTATTTAATCGATGTTTATCGTGGCGCTCCTGCTGCGGAACAGTTTATCAAATTTGCTAGTTACAAATCCTTTTTTACTAAACTGATTTCCGGTCCGATTACTCGCTACCACAGTTTGGCAACTCAATTTAATAGTCTAAAGTTTCCTACTCCCGATACGATCGCTGAAGGGTTATGGTTAATTGCTAGAGGTGCGGTGAAAAAAGCTCTCTTAGCAGATAATTTGGGAATTTTTGTCGATTTATGTTTTAGTAGCTTGCAACGAGCGGGTAGCGTCGATTTATGGTTAGCAACATTTGCTTACGGCTTACAACTATATTTAGACTTTAGCGGTTATGTAGATATTGCTCGCGGTAGTGCTTTGCTTTTCGGTTTAGTATTGCCGGAAAACTTTAATCATCCCTATTTCAGCACCAGCATTGCTGAGTTTTGGCGGCGCTGGCACATAACTTTAGGAGATTGGCTGCGTAATTACCTTTACTTTCCTCTGGGAGGTTCCCGTAAAGGTTTAGCTCGCACCTGCTTGAACTTAATGATTATCATGCTTCTCGCCGGAATTTGGCACGGTGCGGCGTTAGGGTGGATTGTTTGGGGAGCCTTTCACGGTTTGGCATTAGTCGTGCATCGTCTAACTGATGTTATTAGCGATCGCTTTGAGCCTCTGGAAAATTTCTGGCAAAATCCCGCCGGGGTAACTTTAGCTTGGTTGCTGACTCAGTTAATGGTTTTCACTTCATGGATATGGTTCCGCCTACCTAATTTACAAGATTCTTGGTTAGTAATTACCAACCTATTTGGTCGTTCTGCCGATGCACAGTTTGCTCAAAAAGTCTACGTGGAAGCTCTTAATATTAGTCAATATCAACTAGCTGCTTTATTAATTGCGATCGCATCTGTTATGGGTATTAGTTACGCCTTTAATAATCGCCTCAAACTACAGCTTAACTGGCACCTAAAACTCTTATTTATCCCCCTATGTCTCTGGGCGGTTTGGGTTTTAGCTCCCGAAGGAAGATTACCTTATATATATTTTGATTTTTAAATTTTAAACTTTGCCCTCGTTCCCCTCGTTCCCTGCTTTTAGCTGGGAATGCATTTGTAGAGGCTCTGCCTCTCATCAGCCTCTCTGAAGGCACCACCCGCCAAAGTTTAAAAACCTTCATAACTTTTTATTCCCATGCCCAATATCCATATAACTTTTAATTATCTTTACAATAATTAATAATAATCTGAGTAAATGATCCTAAGTGAATGAACTGATGTATAGTAGTAACAACGAGCAAGAGAAATCGCGCTCAATTATAAGACAAATAAAAACGCAATTATCCGAACCATGACAACCACATTACAAAGACGCGAGAGCGCTTCTGCGTGGGAACAGTTCTGCGGATGGATCACCAGCACAAACAATCGTTTATACATCGGTTGGTTTGGAATGTTGATGATTCCTACCCTATTGGCTGCTACCACTTGTTTCATCATCGCTTTTGTTGCAGCTCCGCCTGTTGACATCGATGGTATCCGCGAGCCTGTTGCAGGTTCGTTGATTTACGGAAACAACATCATCTCCGGTGCTGTTGTACCTTCTTCTAACGCTATTGGTTTGCACTTCTACCCAATCTGGGAAGCTGCTTCCTTAGATGAGTGGTTGTACAACGGCGGTCCTTACCAGTTGGTAGTATTCCACTTCTTAATTGGAGTATTTTGCTACTTAGGTCGTGAGTGGGAACTTTCCTACCGCTTAGGTATGCGTCCTTGGATCTGTGTTGCTTTCTCCGCTCCTGTAGCAGCAGCAACCGCAGTATTCTTGATCTACCCTATTGGACAAGGTTCTTTCTCTGACGGTATGCCTTTAGGTATCTCCGGTACCTTTAACTTCATGTTCGTGTTCCAAGCTGAACACAACATTTTGATGCACCCCTTCCACCAGTTAGGTGTTGCAGCAGTATTTGGTGGTTCCTTGTTCAGTGCTATGCACGGTTCATTGGTAACTTCGAGCTTGGTACGTGAAACAACCGAAACCGAATCACAGAACTACGGTTACAAATTCGGTCAAGAAGAAGAAACCTACAACATCGTAGCTGCACACGGTTACTTTGGTCGTTTGATTTTCCAATATGCTTCTTTCAATAACAGCCGTAGCTTGCACTTCTTCTTAGCAGCATGGCCCGTTGTAGGAATCTGGTTTACCGCTTTGGGAATCAGCACAATGGCGTTCAACTTGAACGGTTTCAACTTCAACCAGTCTGTAATTGATTCAAGTGGAAGAGTAATCAACACTTGGGCTGATGTATTGAACCGCGCTAACTTGGGTATGGAAGTAATGCACGAGCGCAACGCTCACAACTTCCCACTTGATTTAGCTGCTCTAGAATCTGCACCTGTTGCAGTCAGCGCTCCCGCAATCAATGGTTAAAAATTAAATAATCAATAATGTAGAGACGCGATATATCGCGTCTCTACAACATATAAAAAACACCCTCCGAACAGTCGGGGGGTGTTTTTTGCTGTGTAATTATTGGTTCGTAGTAAGCGATTTATCGCTTTATTATTTTACGTTCATCCTAGATGCAAACGAAAATCTCTACATTTCTACATTTTTCTCCAGACAACTGACACAATATTCCTTACCTCGCCACATATTGGTTGAATTTTTAAAAAAAGAAAAACCCATTTTTTGGTAAAGATTCAATGCTGCAAAATTATCTGATTCAACCATAATAGTTAAACGCTGAAAATTGCACGCGATCGCTTCAAATTCCACTGCTTTAATTAATTGAGAACCTATTCCTTGTCTTCTATAATTTATATCAACTAAAAGCGACTGCAAATAAGCGGTGGAGCTTCCATCAGCCAATTCATCATCACAATGTTTGGGGACAAATTGTACTGTTCCTACAATAGCTGAATCAATCAAGGCTATGAAGATAACGCGCTTTCCTTCTTCATGCTCCATCACCTCGCGACGCAGAATATTGTGAACGTAAATATCTGCATCTCGCCATAAAAAAAACTGCTGGATATCTTCAGGATTTAGTTTTCTGATTGAAATCATCCATGCTCCTGTTAACTTACCAGCAGATTTCCGATTGAAATATTATAGGTTTGCTAAAGCTTCTAAAAATATATTTATCTCTTCAATTGTATTGTAATGGGCTGCACCTACACGAACTAAACCACTACCATTATCTAAACCTAATCTTTTGACAATTTCGAGAGCGTAAAAATCTCCACTCCACACAAAAATGTTTTTCTCTGCTAATAATGCTGCTATTTCTTCGGAATCATAACTTTCATGAGTAAAGCAAACAGTTGGTACGCGATCGCGCATTTGTTCTGCTTGAGTAATTCCGCGTACTTTTACTCCTTTAATTGCTTGCAAACCACTTACCAAACCTAAACTAAGTTGTTCTTCATAATCTTTTATAGCACTCATGGCTGAGTATATATATTTTGTTGACTCGTTATATTGTGCATATTGCTCGTGGTACTCTTGAGCCATTGTTTTACCAATCCACAGCAAATGTTCCACCGCTCCCAAACTTCCTACTTGCCCTTCATGATTCTGAGTACCAGTTTCAAATTTTGTTGGTAGGTACTTCATGGCTGGGCGCACGTTATAACCTTGGAGTTGTTCGAGTAATTCAGCTTTTCCCCACAATACACCTTGATGAGGGCCGCAAAATTTATAGGGGGAACAAACTAAAAAATCGCAACCTATGTCTTGTACGTCGGTGCAACCGTGGGGTAAATAATGTACTGCATCTACATATACCAGCGCTCCTACAGAGTGAGCTTGCGCTGTAATAGTTTTTACATCATTAATCGTACCTAAAGCATTGCTAGCATAATTGACAGCTACAAGTTTAGTGCGATCGCTCAAAAGTTCGGGTAAAGTTTCCATCTCGTAGCGATAGGTTTCGGGGCTAAAATCAAGCCACTTTATATTTAACTTACCTTCGGATGCTATCTGTAGCCAAGGTGAAATATTGGCATCATGATCCATGCGAGTTAATAAGATTTCATCACCGGGTTCAAACAAATGCGCTAGGGAACGAGAAATACTGAAAGTAAGGCTAGTCATATTATTGCCGAAGATAATCTCAGCAGCAGACGGCGCATTTAAAAGAGCAGCCATAGCTTGATGTGCTTCCGCTAATAAAGCATCCGAATCAACCGAAGTGCGAAACTTACCTCCATCATTGGCATTAGAGTTGATTAAATATTGTGTCATGCGATCGATAACTTGGTTCGATACTTGCGTACCGCCAGGATTATCCAAATAGATTCGAGGTTGCTTGTTATCTACAACGGAAAGAGATGGAAAATGAGCGCGTATCTCGGAATGATTTAGAGGCATAAGTTTAATTTAGCTAGATTTAAGAACTTATATCTAATTAAGTAAGACTTATAGAAGTCACTACAGATGTATAATTTATTTGATTTTTTATAAGAAAACTTCAGTATAATAACTATCTTTTTATTAACACTTACTACAAGTAATTTAAATTGACATTTACAATAGCTTCGGTATACAGCTTTTTCATGTGAGTCAAAATCTTTATACTTTCCTCGGATAAATATAATCGAACTTCATATTTTATTTGGGTATTTCTGTCGTGTTCATTCAATAAATTAAGTTGAATAATTGAACATAATAATTAGCACTTTTAAATTATGTCTATTTCTGTTGCTCCAAATTTATCACTTCCATCTTTAGAAGTTTGTCTATTTACAAAGCAAGAATTTAACAACCGTTTTAATTTTGACTTACTCGATGAAACGATTGAAAAATCTTGTAGAACCGCGATGGAGAATCCTAAAGCATTTTATCTATTTATACAACGCTATGCTCACTTTAATGGTGTAGCAAGTTCATTAGTAACAAGACTTGCGAGTTCCATTGGCTTATCGCGTGATATTTTCAGAGAATCCGACTGTGAAATCTATGATGAAGCTGATAGAGGACTTGAAGTTGCAGCCAAAGTTTTAGAGGCAAGTATTGAAGAGTTTTCCGACGACCATCATCAAGGCTTTTCCCACCGAACACTTGCACAGGCCACTATGAAAGCCGTTGGTAATTACGCGGGTTTAAGTTTGCAAGAAAGAAATGAGTTGAGCAAAATACCTGATTGGTTCAGTCAGATATTAGCAGAACATTCAGAAGTTTATCAGGGGGAAATCGGTAACTTAGAAGCATTGATCAAAGCTATGGGCTTTCATGCAGCTTCTGAAATACTTGCAGATCATGAATATAGCATTATCGATAAACTTGTTCGTGGGGAAAAAGTAGACCCAAATTTTGGTCAGTATCTGAAAGATATTAATGGAAAAGTTGACTTTGATGGCAAAAAAGCTAGTGCTTGGTATTGGATTGGGGTTCACAGCAGTTACAACAAAAAGAGCGTAGAAGAAGGTCACTATCTGGCAGCCTTAGAAGCTTTAGACTTAGCAATTAAATATTGCGATCGCTCGGAAGGAGAAGCTTACAAATGGGCATTTGCAGGTTTTGAAAATTTTGTTAATGTACAACAGGCTTTCTTTAAAGAATTGCAGAAAGAATGTGTTAATACATTAGATAGCTTAGCTGTAATGAATTAAAACTATATTGGTTCATTTAACCTTTGTGCTTATTTAGTAACAATAATTAACTAAATACTGCTTTCAATAAGCTGTTTACTTATCAAGTATCCAAATAACAACTAAACGCTAATCAAAATTAATTTGCGTTAACGTATATGTTATCAAATATATAGTTTTTAGTCGTGATTTTATTGTTGATAGTAAGCAGCTTTAATATAGTTTACGTATAGAAAATTCTCAATAATATTAGGAAGCATCACCAGATTTATTAAACCTATTTAAATTAGGTTATAAAGTTGTCAGGGAAGCATCGCCAAAGTTGTTTAGCGATAATTCTGACATTATATGAAATACATCTATCTGGGATTGGCAGTATATTTTGAAGTATTAGCAACTTTATGGATTAAAGATTCCTACGGTTTTACTAAATTAAAACCTTCATTATTGTTAATGCTATATTTTGTACTGTCTTTTGTTTGCATGACTATTGCTGCGAATAAGCTTCCTTTAAGCATTGCCTATCCTGTTTGGACTGGATGCTGCATCACTGCTATATCAGTAATAGGTGTTTTATATTTTGATGAACCTGGTAGTATTCCAAAAATGCTATGCATCATGTTTATAGTGTTAGGAGTAGTGGGATTAACACTTAACCAATAACAAAAACTTGCAGGTTTAAATTTTTATTGATATGACTGAAATATTTATACATTGTTTGTATAAATAAGAGTTACAGAGTGCATCTAACCATTATGAACATTTGTAAGTATAAAGATCAAAAAATTATTCCAAGAATATGGCAGCATATTGTTAAAAACTCAATAATTAGTCTTTTTTTTGGAACGCTACTTGTATCAACTCTAGTTGGATGTATTCAAAATCCTCCAGATCCTTTACGAGTAGGTTTTATTGTCTGGCCGGGTTATGAAAGTCTTTTCTTAGCTCGCGATTTAGGACATTACAAAGATACGCCAATACGTTTAGTTGACTATCCTTCAAATTCAGAAGTAATCCGGGCTTTTCGCAATCAAAATCTGCAAGCAGCAGCGCTAACTCTTTATGAAGCTTTGTTAGTTGCAGAAACTGAGCCAGATGTGCGAGTCGTTCTTATCTTAGATAGTTCTAACGGTGCAGATGCAATTCTAGCAAAACCTGAAATCAAAACTTTACAGGCTATTAAAGGTAAGCGGGTTGGTGTCGAATCTGGGGCTTTAGGAGGCTTTATTTTGACACGAGCATTGGAGAAAGTGAATTTAATGCCTAAAGATGTTCAAATTGTATCTTTAGGATTATCAGAACACGAACAGGCTTTTAAAAGAAGAAAAGTTGATGCAGTTGTAACTTCTGAACCTACTGGTTCTAAGTTATTAGCAAAAGGTGCGAACTTATTGTTTGACAGCAGCAATATTCCAGGTGAAATACTGGATGTTCTTGTAGTTAGAGATGAACTTTTAAATAAACAAACTTCTGCCGTTCAGGATTTACTGGATGGCTATTTTTCTGCTCTAAATTACTTAAGAGAAAACCCTCAAGATGCTGCAAGACGAATTGCTCCCCGCGAAGGGGTAACGCCACAACAATTTCTTAAATCCTTAGAAGGTATTCAGATTCCCGACCTAGAAGAGAATCAAAATATACTTGCAAAAAATAATACTTCGTCAAACGAAAAAGTTAAAAAAGTAGCTCAATTTATGGTTGATAATAAATTATTACAAAAAAGAATTGACCCAACATCTTTGTTTGAAGCAAGTATTGTTAAAAAAGTAAATATACAAGCGGCAAAAGAATAATCTTTATCTATAAAAAATATTACTTCCGGCTAGATTTTTTTTGCTCAACTTGGAAATATTCATATCAGGTAGCATCATGAAAAAGTTCCCTATTCCTTTACCTTTACGGTTCTCTATTCCGGTAATTTTATTAATATTTGGCACCGTATTAAGTGTATTTTCGTTTCAAAGAGATGTATCGCTTTCGTCGGCACGAAAAGAAAAACAGGCGATCGATCAAGCACGTTTTTCTGGGGATCAAACTTCTGGAACGCTGGAGTATCTTTTCCGTAAGGGAGATATTGAAGGGGCTGAATTAGTTATTAGCAAATTAGGTGGCGACCCTACAATTAAGTTAGCAATTCTTGGTGATCAAAACAATAATATTCTTTTGGCAACCCGCTATGAATTGCGAAATCAGCAAGTCGATCGTACTAAAGCTGCTAAATACATGACGCAACTAAACAAAGTTCGAGCAAGGATGTCTGGGGAAGTAATATTATCTAAAAATAAAAATAGCATACAGGCAATGTATCCTGTAGTCTTAGGTTCTCTACCTGGTGAAGTTCGTCCGACAAAAGTAGGAGTTCTTGTACTTGAATATGATATTTCTCTGTTAAAACAACGCACTAATGCTGATGCATTGCAGCGATCGCTTGAAGCTTCTGGTGTTGTTGCTCTTTCTTGTCTTCTAGTATGGATATTTTTTGAAAAAACTCTTACTAATCGAGCCGTAAAATTACTCAAGGCTACTAACAGTTTGGCTCAAGGAAATTTAAAGGTCAGAAGTAAATTAAACGGTTCGGATGAATTAGCTCAGCTTTCATCTGCTTTTGACAAAATGGCTGTTAGAATTCAGTTAAACCAACGTCGCTTAGAAAAAACAGCCGAACGTCGAGAATTACTCAACTATTTAGCTAGCGAAATTCGCAATTCTTTGGAATTAGAAAAGGTTCTAGAAACAGCAGTTGAAGAAATCCGAGATTTGTTTGGTATTACTCAGTGTAAATTTCTTTGGTGTTCTATGAGTGAGGATAACCCTCCTCATTTTGAACTTTGTCATGAAGCTTGCGAATCGGAATATTCAAATAATGTTAGCCAAGATGAAACTATTTGGCAAATGCAAACTTTAGAGCAACATTTAAAAGATTTAAAATTGTTACGTATAGATGATGTCGCTACAGATAATCAACTTGATAGTAAAAGCCAAGGATTACTCACATATTTAGGAATTTCTTCTTTATTAATCGCTTTTTGACGGACTCGTTCGGGTCAAATTGGTGTTATTGTCTGTGAATGCAATAAACCTCGACTTTGGGATAATGATGAAGCCGAGTTGTTACAGTTAGTCGCTAACCAATTGGCGATCGCGATAGATCAAGCCGAATTATACTCGCAAACTCGAAATGCAGCAGTTGTTGCTGAAACTCAAGCCAAGAAACTCAGCCAAGCTTTGCAAGAATTACAGCAAACTCAAGCGCAACTGGTTCAAACTGAAAAAATGTCGAGTCTTGGTGAACTTGTAGCTGGAGTTGCTCACGAAATTAATAATCCGGTTAATTTCATCTACGGTAATCTTTCTCACGCAAGCAACTACTTCGAGGATCTTACTGCTTTAGTTAATCTCTATAAAAAACATAGTAAAAATACCGATCCCGAAATTGAAAAATTTATCGAAGAGATCGACCTGAACTATATGTTAGAAGATTTACCCAGGTTGTTATCTTCAATGGAAATGGGAGCCGATCGCATTCGTGAAATTGTCCGAACATTACGTAATTTCTCTAGGCTCGATGAAGCAGAAATGAAGTTTGCTGATATTCATGAAGGTATTGATAGTACCATCGTTATTTTACAAAATCGCATCAAAGCTAGCGGAGAAAACCCTGGAATTGAATTAGTAAAAAACTATGCGGAATTGCCGAAAATAGAATGCTATCCAGGTCAATTAAACCAAGTGTTTATGAACCTAATTGGTAATGCTATTGATGCATTGCGCGAAAATTATAAAAAGCAATCTCCCGAAGAACAAAGTCTTAACCCGATGAAAATTACAGTTACGACACAACTACTCGAACCAGATTGGGTAAGCATTTGTATTAAAGACAATGGAACTGGAATACCAGAAGATGTCATCCAGAAAATCTTTAATCCTTTCTTTACAACTAAACCAGTTGGTGATGGTACGGGTTTAGGTTTATCAATAAGCTATCAAATTATTCAAGACAAGCATAACGGGCGTATCAAGTGCATATCTAAAGTTGGACAAGGAACCGAATTTTGCATTGAGATACCGATTACAACAACTCAATCCCATCATCTTCCTCATCATACGGATGAAGAGTTAGCTATTAAGTTAAATACATTTAATTAAAATATATCAAGTTTTTATTTAACGAAAGTAACTATTGTTTTAATTTTTATACGTAAATTCACATACAGGTAAATGAATGCTATCTATTTTTTATATTTGTGACAGATAGTTGGACTTACGCAAAGCCCCCCTTTTATAAGGGGGGTTGGGGGGATTGAAATTCGTGGAACACCAGTTTTTTAGTTCTGGTTGCGTAAGTCCTCAGATAGTTAAACGGGGCAAGCCATGCCTATCCCACAAGAGTTTTACAATTTAGAGGATGGCGAGCAAGGTTGGGAAGATAGCTACGTTTTAATTTGATTGTGAGGATTATATTCCAAATAAGCAGGACTTACAATATTGTCACAAATGGTTGATGGTGCGTGACGCTACAAAACTTATTGCTACGTTCAAATTCTTTCATCGCGTCACACACCCTACAAGAAAAATGTACCAGTTGTGGTCATTCCTAAAAAGTAGTAGTATTCGCGTCTCGCCCCCTGATTGAAATTTATAGCTCCCAAATCCTAACTCCTAACCTTTGACCTTTAACCTTTAACCTTTAACCTTAATTTAATAAGCTTATATTTCGTCATCTACCTACTTAACAATGGCAGACCTTACACCTAATTCTAGTTTTAGTTTGACGCTACGTTTGGAAATTCCCAATCGTATCGGGATGTTCGCTAGTGTTACTAACGCGATCGCATCGACTGGCGGTAATCTCGGTCGAATTGATTTAATTGAGCAGAGCAGACAAGTTTCGATTCGCGATATCACCGTTGATGCTGCAAGTACGGAACACGCTGACAATATTATCCAAGCGGTTAAATCGTTGCCGGTTATTAAGGTTATAGATGTCTATGACCGTACTTTCGATTTACATCGCGGCGGTAAAATTAGTATTGCCAGCAGAATTCAACTCAAGAGTATATCCGATTTGGCAATGGCTTACACTCCCGGTGTGGGACGCATTTGCAGCGCGATCGCCCAAAATCCAGAGGAAGTTTACAACTTAACGATTAAGCAAAATACTGTTGCTATTGTTACTGATGGTAGTGCTATTTTAGGTTTGGGTAATTTGGGACCTGAAGCTGCTTTACCAGTTATGGAAGGGAAAGCAATGTTATTCAAAGAGTTCGCGGGTATCGATGCTTTCCCCATCTGCCTTGCAACTCAAGATACAGATGAAATTGTCAGTGTAGTGAAAAATATTGCTCCGGTATTTGGGGGTGTGAATTTAGAAGATATTGCCGCACCTCGTTGCTTTGAAATTGAAGCCAGATTGAGGGAAGAATTAGATATTCCGGTGTTTCACGACGATCAACACGGTACGGCGATCGTCACTTTAGCCGCATTATTCAACGCTTTGAAATTGGTACAAAAGCCGATAGAAGAAATCCGCATTGTTATCAACGGTGCCGGAGCTGCTGGAGTTGCGATCGCCAAGTTACTGCGCGTTGCCCATGCAAAACAAATTTGGATGTGTGACTCCAAAGGTATTGTCTCTTCAAACCGGAATGACTTAAATCAAGAAAAGCGGGAATTCGCCGTAAAAACACAGGGAAAGTTAGCCGATGCGGTAAAAGGTGCGGATGTATTTATCGGTGTCAGCGCTCCAGGAGTCTTAACACCGGAAATGGTAAAAACAATGGCAAAGGATGCAATCGTATTTGCAATGGCGAATCCAGTGCCAGAAGTTCAACCGGAGTTAGTTAGAGATGACGTTGCCGTAATCGCTACCGGGCGCAGCGACTACCCAAATCAAATTAATAACGTACTAGCCTTTCCCGGAGTATTTCGCGGTGCCTTAGATTGTCGCGCAGCCACCATTACTACAGCAATGTACCTTGAAGCAGCCAGCGCGATCGCCTCTTTAATCAAACCGTCAGATTTAAGCAAAGAAAACATCATCCCCTCAGTCTTCGACGAACGAGTATCGAGCGTAGTTGCAGGTGCGGTACAGCGTGCAGCACGTGAGGGAGATATTGCGCGACGGTAGATGAGGAGGGGGATGGGGGGATGAGGTAGAGGGGGTAGAGGGGGTAGAGGGGGTAGAGGGGGAAGAAGTTATTACACCTTTGACCTTTAACCTTTAACCTTTAACCTTTTCCCCATCCCCAAGTCATTCATTCAAAAATTTGAGATAATCGTTACTCAACTCTTTGACTGCTGCATCGTAAAATTGCTTGCCGTGTTCGGGTGTTGCTAATGCTGGATTTGAACCCATTCTGCCGTCGGGATAATTTTTGCGGAAGTCAGCAGCACCATAAATTCTGTGTCCTTTTCCTACTTCTTGCGATAGCTCGGCTTGTTTAATTGATTCTGGATATACATATTGCGTCAAGGCAACTTCGGAAGGGGTAGCGTGAGAGCCTTCTTCGTCTCCGTATAATTCTTTAGCTAATTTGTATACGGTACTGCACATAAACCAGTTGCCAACTTTGCATTTTACTTTGTCAGAATTGGGGATCTGCAAACTTGCTAAATCAAAATATGTTTCGGAAAAAGCAGCTTTGAGAGTTGCCATGTTACCGCCGTGTCCATTGATAAAGTAAAACTTGGTAAAACCAGCTTTCGCCAAACAGGTTACATATTCTTTGACAACTTGAATCATCGTACTGGGGCGCAAGCTAATCGTGCCAGGAAATGCCGTGTGATGCAGTGCCATTCCTATATTGATTGTTGGTGCAACTATTGCTTGGGTTGATTCGCCAACACCACGAGCTAAAGATTCCGCACATATTGCATCGGTACCAATTAATCCCGTTGGACCATGTTGTTCGGTGGAGCCTATAGGAAAAATAATACCCTGAGATTGCTTTAAGTAAATTTCAACTTCTTGCCAGGTGCTTAGATGCAGTAACATTTTTTGATGTTGTGTGTGATGTGAATACTATCTATTTTGAATGAGACTGCGGTTTAAGGGGTTGTGAATACAAAATTCTCATATAAAAACTGGTTCCCAGCTAGAAGTTGGGAACCCTTAATTACCGATTAAAAAACCGCAGAGACGCAGAGGGCGCAGAGGAAAGTGTGGTCTTGAGGGTATCCCCCATGTGAGCCGGAGGCTTTCTCGAAGAGTACAACTTTTCAAGACAGAGGAAAGAGTTAGAGAGACATAGTAATTTTAGAGTGGGAAGGAAGTAAATTAGGACTTATGCAAAACCCCACAATTAATCGGGGGGTTGGGGCGATCGCAATATTTGGAACATTATATTTTCCAGTGTCGCTGTGTAAATCCTGAATAATTCTAACTGCTCGGAGTTTAATTATATAATTACTTTGATCCCTAACTCTTTATCAGACTTTTTATATTATTTATAAGCCGATATAATCCGATCTTTTAAATATTTATATTCGCAAATATGTTTGATAAATCTTTTAGAAAGTAAATACAGCTAATGTAGAAAGCTGCAAATATATGAAGAGTATTTTTTACAATCTCAATTTCTAGCTACTAACCACTAACCACTAACCACTAACCACTAACTATTATCTCAAATTGCTTGAGCGTCATAACCCAAAGGAAATTTCGATGCTGTTTTTTGCAAAATCTCCTATTTAAGAACATCTAATCAATTAAGAAGTTGTTAAAAAGGCTGACGCTCAATTTCTCTTACCAATATCTAGACTGTTATTCAAAGTAGCTTTTAACAGTAAGACTGAATGTCCTCACCGCATTGATCTACTAAATAACATAAAGCCTTAAAACGCAAACTAACGAATTGCTCGTAAAGCGGATTTATTTTGCATAAAGGTGGTATATGAACCAGTTTACGTCCAAGTAGTACGATATCTCGTTCAAATGGACAATCGGCTGGAATAAGTTTTGCAATAAAATGTGCAAATTTCCGATTGTGAATTTCTAGAGAATCTAGCCATTTACGTAAAGGCTGTAAAAAGTCAAATTTTGGCTTCATTGATTGGTTTTGACTTTTCGCTTGACTGTTTAAGTCTGTAAAATTATTAATTGCTTCTAACATAACTATTGCTAGTTTCCCCTCAGATTGTTCCTATGAATCCGACTGTAATTTTACAAAAGCATTAAGAAGTTTTCTACTTAATATTGCTTTCGCTATTGCTTATTTAACTTCACCATACAGTCAAAAACTGTTCTAGTTACTACAGAAATACAAAGACTTGATAAAGTTCCCGATTTACAAATAAATAAATTACGTAAAGTTCTAAATATACTTCCTAATCTTAACGTACATTAAATGCTTTCTTAGCCTGTACTACCTTAAGATGGAATTTCCCCCAAATAATTCTGTTTTTTACTCAGACTAAAGCTAGATTACACTTTAATAATTCTGTTTTCTACTACGATTTTAGTCTATTACCTATTTTGCTAAATGTCATGCATTTTACAAATTTTAATGTTGTTAATAATTTTTTAATAATTATCTATATATTTAAAGTATCTATGAAGATATATTGTCTTTTGATTGACGGTTTATATTTACAATTACGTCCCAGGATGGGCAAAAGTTGTTAGGAATTTGTAGTATTTAATTCTTTTTGCATCTCTCGTTTATGCTTTAATTTATCGATTCCTCCGAAGAAAGCCAGCCAAAGTACTACTACTACCCAATGTATGAAGATAATTATCCATGCTGAACCTGCGATCGCGTAGGTTATGGTGCAGGTGATTCCTAAGAGGGTTGCCAAAATGAGAAAAATAGGATCAAAAAAGGTGGGATATCCATCTTTATAAAGGGTTTTGGCGTTGAGTGGGTGGTAAAGAATGAATATGAGTAAACTTAATGCTGCCCATATACTCCATTTTTGCCAGTTGGCTGCTTCCGTGGGATGGGGAAGAAATAAAACTCGGAAAAATAATTCTTCTGTAATCGCGGGTGTAATTAAACAGCGTAGTGCTAACAGAAAATATTCTATGGGTTTAGCCTGCCAAATTTGAAAGCGCAAAAATCCGGTAGAGAAGCCTAACGGTAGCGTTATGGTTGTAAAAGTTAAAATTGCCAGAGTTGCAATTAACCAATCATGCCAAGTTGGAATTGTCAGAGAAGCTAGGATGCGGTTGAGCAGAATTGAAATTATCGGCACGTTGGTAAAAGGAAGTTTTATTTCACCGAGTAAGGGGGTAGGTGCCAAAGGTGTAATTTCTGGGTTCCATCCTCCGACTTGATAAGTTTGGAGAAACCATAATTTTGCTTTTTGTTTCCAGAATAAAGTTGCGAGTTCATCCTGTGCTTGTCTGGGCATCATTGTTCGCCAACTTGTTAATGCAGCCCAAATGCTGGAATCTCTAAAAGGTTCTTTGGTATCACCGATTCCCGCTAAAATATCTACACTGCTTTCCCAGTCGGCACGTACTATTCCTAATGGTAGCAGTTGTTTTTCTAATGCCGAACTTAAGCTGTTGAGTTGTTGAAAGCGTAAGGTTTGCGGATGATTGGGATGTTGTTGCAACCAACTTTGAATTTTTGGATTTGATTTTATTTGCCTTCTTGTAATTGCGATCGCAGCGTAAAGTGCTTGAGAAGAGTCTTGAATGCAGGAAGTTGCTGGTGTGACGGTGGCATTTCCAGTTCCATCTCCTACCCGATACCTTGCCATCATTATTTGTAGTTGACGTTCAAATTCGTTTAATGGCGAGATGGTGATGTCATCAAAATTATAATCTTGGATAACCGGATCGAATTTTACTAGAATATCCACAACTGGACGAGTTGCAAGCCATCCCCGCTGCAAGTTACCCATGTAGTCAGCCCAAGTATGCGTTCCGGAAACGATCCCATCACTGTTATGAGCGTAAATTTGATGATATTTGATCTTAAATTCTAATTCTTTCGTGAAAGGGCTGCGGACTATTTCAGCTATACCAAATGCAAAGTGTCCGGTAATGGTTTTTGGTACACCCAAAGATTCGGCTTTTTCGCCACCAATGCCGCCAAAAAGGTTTAATACTATAGCTTTGTCTCCTTCTCGCCATTTGGTAGTTGGATATTCAGATTCAGTTGAGGTGGGATCGATTAAAGTTCTTGTTAGTTTACCTTTATCTTCAGGGGTAATCTCCCAATACTTTTTTAGATAATTTTGTGCGGTTTCCGGGTTTAAAATTATTGCGTCGGGTTGCAGTTGGAATAAAGAGCGCGGCGCTAATGCTTGGGCGGTAAATATACCTTTTTTATTTTTAGCTCCGTAAATATACCATCCTTTAGTTACCGTCGATTCTGCTAATTTATTCGTTGTTGATGGAGGAATGTTTCGAGTATCTACAACTTGTTGGGGAATGTAAATCGTTTCTTGTTCGCCGTTAATAAAATTACCGCTATCTGGGTTATAGTGGCGAACTTGGAATAATTCTTTGTTATTTGATTCGATATCTACTAAACCGTAAAAGCGTCCGGTAGCTAAAACGGGTTCTTCTTTGATTTGTAAAATTTGCACATCGTTAGTTTGTATAACTTCAGCATCATCCAAAGTAACAATTACATCATCATTTGGTCTTGCACCTGCGAGCGATCGCAATGGTGTAACTTGGGAATTATTATTTAATCTTTGGGGATGAATGTTTCCTTGTTTCTGACTTGCTAAAGTTGCGGGTGTGAAGTTAACGTCTCTTGTAACTGCTTTGACGTAGGATTTTAGCTGCGGTTGTTTCCATTCCAAGCGGACTATTTTTCCAATAAGTTCTGTTTCTGGAGGTGCTTGTTGAACTTCAAACCATACCCAGTCGGAATTGGAATTAAGTTTGATTTCTTGCCGTTTGGGTAAAATTAATCTTCCTACCCAGTTAGCGATCGGTTGATAAAACTTTGGATCGACGGTTTGCGTTAAAGGATAGTACTGCGGTTGATTAAAGCTTTGTTGGGAATGGATTGCGTAATTACTTAGTTGATTGGCTAAAAGTAAGGAAGTTAGAAAACAAAGAGTAAGTATAATTACAAGTATTCTGAATTTGAATCTTCTTCTGTGTATCAGCCTCCGGTTTCGTGATGATTTTGGTGAGTACATATTCTGAGTGCTTTTTTATCCCGTTTGAGTAACTAATGTAGAGGTTAACAATTAGTACCTGATACGGCAATATCAGAAATATGTTTTTGGGTAATTATTTTTATTAAGGTTCGTAGTAAGGATTTTAATCCTCAGAGGATAGGGCTTAAGCCCTTACTACTGGGGAAATTAGTTTTATTAAGGTTCGTAGTAAGGATTTTAATCCTCAGAGGATAGGGCTTAAGCCCTTACTACTGGGGAAATTAGTTTTATTAAGGTTCGTAGTAAGGATTTTAATCCTCAGAGGATAGGGCTTAAGCCCTTACTACGAACCTTTAACAAGAGTTTGAGATAATTTATTTATTCGACAACCGTATTTTTGAGTATTTTGTTTTGATAAAGGCTGCTCGAAACCGATGACATTATCGGTGGAAATATGTAATTTTGGATTCACACCGAAACAGTCACTCCTTAATTCATTAGTTAATCGGGTTGCTTCTAGGTAAGGTAAATGTGATGATAGTTGCTTTTCGGTTGGATTGCAACTATCACTTTTTTATAAAATAATAAACCGGATTTAATTAATGAATTTTAGATAATAAACCCGGTTTTATTTTAAACAGTTTTAACGCAGCCAGTTAAGCAAATCATCCATCGTTGTAAAATCTAATAAAGCTTCACCAAGTGCTTCTAATCGCTCTAGGGAAAGAGCTTGAATTTCTTCAATTACCTCTTGCGGTAATTCTCCTACACGTCTTTGTAGTTGTCGTATAACAAGATTTTGCTCACCTTGTTGCTTACCTTGTTGCTTACCTTCTTCTTTTCCTTCTTCTTTCCCCCGCTCGTAACCAATGCGCTCCCCAGTGGTAATGTAACTCATAGTTCGCTCCTGTTCAAATTCTTTAAATTCTTGCCAAAACTCCGCTTCCAATGCTTTTGGTAAAATCATAACCCAATCGATAAATCGGTAAAGGTTACGAATATCCTTTTCTTGCATTCCCTGTTCGTACAATCGCCGAATTAAGCTGAATTTCCAAATTTTTCGCTCTCCTAATTTTTTAGTGGTTTGCTGTGTTTTTAAATGTGCCATTACCACCGTTGCAAATGGGTTATCGCTGGCTTCTAATTCTGTCCAACGGTTTTGATAATCGAGAAGTTTCACGCTTCCAAATCTAAAGTGCAGGCTACAATCGGGAAAATCATAGCTGTATTGATTTGGTCGCCAATTTGCGTCGGTGTCGCACAATATTGCTAGGCTAATCGCTGGTTTGGAGAATTTGTCAAAAATTCGTAGGTTATAGGTAAACATCCTTTGGGAAAAGATATCTTCCGGTTTGCCTTGAATTTCTACATGAATTAACAACCAAATCTCTTTTCCATTGATATGCCAAACTTTAACTAATTTATCCGCATATCTCCTACCCTGTTCGGCTCCACGAGCAATTTGTTGAAATTCCTTGTCGAGAAACTCGTGGGGACGTTTCCAGTCTATCAACGCTGCTGTTTGGGGGAAGAAAAACTGCATCGCTTGGGGAAAATATGCTGTCTTTAATCTCTTTCCAGGGTGAATCATTATCGGCTCTTTCTAATTCTTCCTTGCTCATGAATTAATTAGTAGATGGTACCCATGTTCTAATCATAAGATGTAATAAGCCGATGTTTTTAGCTGTTTTTCTAAAGTATTTGCGATAAAAATTTACGAGTTCGTTCTTCTTGTGGATGTGAAAAGAAGTTATCGGGTGTAGCTGCTTCTACGAGAGTTCCCCCATCCATTAAAACTACGCGATCGGCAACTTCGCGAGCAAATCCCACTTCATGGGTAACTACTACCATTGTCATCCCTTCACGAGCTAGATTTCGCATCACGTCGAGTACTTCTCGTACCATTTCCGGATCTAAAGCTGAAGTGGGTTCGTCGAACAACATTATTTTAGGCTGCATTGCTAAAGCTCTGGCGATCGCCACTCGTTGTTGTTGTCCACCAGATAATTGTCCGGGATATTTCTGCGCTTGTTCTAAAATTCCAACTCTTTCTAATAATTGCATTGCCAATTCTTCGGCTTTGGGTTTAGAGAATTTTCGTACCCAAGTTGGAGCTAAGGTGATGTTTTTAATTACGCTTAGGTGAGGAAATAAATTAAATTGTTGAAACACCATTCCCACTTCACGACGAATGGTTTCAATATTTTTTAAATCGTGGCTGAGAGTAACGCCATCAATTTCTATTTTTCCCTTTTGGTATTCTTCCAAAGCATTAAAAGTGCGGATAAAAGTTGATTTACCCGAACCAGATGGTCCCATTAATACAACAACTTCCCCACGATTTACAGTTAAACTCACACCTTGGAGAACGTGGAATTTACCATACCATTTATGAACTTCTTCGGCGATTATTATCGGTTGATTTGACATTTTAATTTGGGAGAGAGGGGGTAGAGGAGGGAGATGGGGAGTACTTCGACAAGTCTTACAGTGAGCTACGTCGAACTGCTCAGTAACCTTTGGGGAGATGGGGAGAAGGGGAGAGAATTATTAATTATCAACTCTTATCTCTATGAAACTTCTTTTCTCAGCGCTCTCTGTGTCTCTGCGGTTTTTATAATCGGTAATCTTCTGTTGGAATAGAAAGTAACTTCTAACCACTAACTTCCAATTTCCTCGATGCAAGAGACATTGAATAACAAAATACCCAGTAAATTAAGCCGATAAATAAATAAACTTCTGCATAACGACCTAAAAATTGCGGTTGGGCTGATATGGAACGTGCCATTCCAGTTAATTCTAGTAATCCGACTAAAGATAGTAAAGAAGTATCTTTGAAAAGTCCGATGAATTGACCGACTATTGCGGGAATAACTGCACGTAAGGCTTGCGGTAATACGATTAACAATAATACTAAAGCTGGATTTAATCCTAATACTTTAGCTGCTTCAACTTGTCCCCTGGGTACCGATTGCAATCCTCCTCTAACATTTTCTGCCATATAAGCAGCACTAAATATTATTAATCCAGCGACACCGCGCAATACTCTATCTAAACGAATTGGTAAAAATAACGGCAGCATTACTTGAGCTAAAAACAAAATTCCAATTAACGGTAATCCTCGGATAATTTCAATATAAAGGATAGAAAACCACTTTACTACAGGTAAATCGCTGGTACGTCCTAAAGCGAGTAAAATTCCGATGGGAAATGATAGTAAAATACTTATTGCTGCCATTAACAAAGTCAAAAGCAAACCATTCCAGTCAGAGCTAAATACCGATCGCAAGCCCAATCCACCGCCAATTAACCAGAGAATTATCGGGAAAGATAGCAACCACGCGAAAGCTAAATATGGTGATATTAATTTAGCGAACTTTTTTCCCACCCAAAAACTAATAAATCCTGAAAATCCGATACCCAGTAATAATAAACGAGAGTTTAAATCAATTGGTAAGACTATTAATAAAACACCGTATAAGAAAGCTGTAATTATTAACGTTATTTTTGGTATATTTTCTTTTGTTGAGAATACACCCAAACTTAAAAAAGTCAGTATAGAAGCAATTAAAGCTGAAATCCAAACTCGCCAATATAAAGATTGTGGATATCTCCCAACTATGAATATACGTAAATTAGCTTCAATAACCTGCCATTGTGCTTGAGTAAATATCCAGTTAATTAGATTCCACCCAAAGAAAAAGATAATTGTTAAGCAAATTATTGTAAATAAACTATTGTACCAGGTGCTAAATAAATTTTTACGAAGCCAAATCATAATCAGTTAACAGTTAACAGTGAACAATGAGCAGTGAACAGTGAACAGTGAACAGTTAGGAGTTAGGAGTTAGGAGTTAGTAATTATTTTTTATTTCTACCCCCTCTTCCCCCTCTTCCCCCTCTCTCTTTCCTACCTCTCTTTTATCTGCACGCTTCTATTAAACAAGTTCATCACTAAGGAAATAGTTAAACTAAAAGTTAAATAGGTAAGCATGATTAATAACATTACTTCTACTGCTTTCCCGGTTTGGTTAAAGGTGGTGGAAGCAACGAAATAAATGTCGGGATAACCGATCGCGATCGCCAAACTGGAATTTTTAGCTAAGTTTAAATACTGACTTGTCAAAGATGGAATAATCACCCGCAAGGCTTGAGGAAATATCACCAAACGCATGATTAAACCAGGTTTTAAACCTAGCGATCGCGCTGCTTCCCATTGCCCTTTTGATACCGATTGAATTCCACCGCGAACTATTTCGGCGATGAAGGAGCCTGTATAAAAGACTAAACCAATTAATAAAGCTGCAAATTCTGAAGAAAATTTAAATCCTAAAAATTCTAAACCACCTTGACTTAAATAAATTAATCCTCCCAACGAGATTTTATTATTTACATTCGGGAAACTTAGGAAAACAGCAGAATACCAAAATAGTAATTGTAAAAGTAATGGTGTATTGCGAAATATCTCTACATAAATTAAAGCTATGTTTCGCACCAACCAGTTATCGGAAAGTCTAGCGATTCCCGCAGTAATTCCAACAATAGTAGTAAGAATAATTCCCGCTACAGCAACTTTAATGGTATTTAGTAAACCCACCCATAAAGCCCGACTGTAATCGTCGGTAGGTTTATAAGCGATGGGAGTTTCACCGATATCAAAAGACGCTTCCTGTTGCAGAAAATCGAATCCAAATTGAATTCCTAACTGTTGTAAATTACGACTAACGTTAACAAATAAAATACTTACAATAGTTATCGCTAATATTACAGCAATAACCTGCGTTGCTATCTTCCAAAAACGGGTATCTCGCAAAAAAGACATAAATCAGTGAACAGTGAGCAGTGAGCAGTGAGCAGTTAAGTTGTTACGCATTTTAGTTGCAGCCATTTTTGTTATGTAGTTATAAACAATTTTGTTTGCCAAACGTAATTTCTCTTAGATTGTCAGCCTTATAGAAACTTTTTTACAAGGAATCTAGCATAAAAGTTACCAATAAGACTTTTATTTTTTTATATTCATTTTCATCATGTATAAATAATTATTCACTGCTCGCTGTTAACTGCTCACTGCTCACTGCTAACTGTTATCGGAATGGTGGAGAATACAACAACCCACCTTTTGTCCAAGGTTGATTGCGATTGTCGCGGGGTAAATTAAGTTTTGTTTTGGGACCGAGATTGCGATCGTAGATTTCGCCGTAGTTTCCAACGTGCTTAATTATTCTTTCACCGAAGTCCGGTGTTAAACCAATTCCTTGACCTAAATCTCCTTCAACTCCTAGTAATCTCCTGGTTTCTGGGTCTTTAGTAGTAGTTTTCAACTGTTCTACATTTTGCGAATTAATACCTAATTCTTCAGCTTTGATAACTGTATTTACTACCCATCTCACGGTATCTCCCCATTTTGCATCTCCGTCTGCTACTGCTGGTGTAAGGGGTTCTTGCGATAAGGCTTCTTCTAAAATTATGTGGTCTTCTGGTTTCGGTAAGGTGGTGCGTCGGGAAATTAATTGGGATTTATCGGATGTAATTGCGTCGCAGCGTCCTTGTTGATAGGTTGAATAAGTTGTATTTACGTCTTCAAAAACTACGGATTTGTAGGTAATTCCCCGCTTTCGCATTTGATCGGCTAAATTTTGTTCGTTGGTGGTTCCGGTTTGGGTGCAGATTGCTTTGCCTTTGAGGTCGGACAAGGATTTGATATTACTATTTTTTCGTACCATCATGCCTTGACCGTCGTAAAATACTACAGGTGCGAAGTTTAAACCGACAGAAGTATCGCGGCTCATCGTCCAGGTGGTGTTGCGGCTGAGAATGTCTACTTCCCCGGTTTGTAATGCGGTAAATCGTTCTTTGGCGTTGAGTTGACGGAATTCCACTGCATTTGGATCGTCAAATAAAGCAGCTGAAACAGCGCGACATACATCTACATCAAGTCCGCTGTAATTACCGCTACTGTCAACGAAGCTGAAGCCGGGTAATTGTCCGCTAACTCCACAAATTAAATTTTTGCGATTTTTTACTGCATTTAAACGACTGTTGCTATTCTCCGCCGTCGGTTCGGCAACGCAGGAAGATATGGCAAGGAAGATGGGTAAGGATAAAAGTAAAAGTTTGAATTTACGCATTAAATTTTTATATACCGTGAATATTTCTTAGTAAACAATATCAGATAGTCTTAAAGGTGGTAAATTCTGTTTTCTGCAATATTTTCGGATAGCTCTCGCCATCTGCGTGGGCTGAACTATTCTGTTCTTGTTGAAAGAAAAAATTAAAAGAAAAAACCTTACTAGGCGCTCTCGTTCGCAGAGGGAAGAAGTAAGGAGAGATATTTAGGGTTTACGTAAAGCCCCCCTTAAATAAGGGGGGTTGGGGGGATCGCAACATTTAGAACACTATATTTTCCGTTGTCGCTGTGTAAGTCCTGATATTGGAAGATTGAAATGGCTGGCTATCATTAGATGAATCTATTCAGTTCTTGCACTAATAAATGAACCGTTGTGGAGGGATTATTTTCGACTGGATTTTGAGGAGAATATTGTTTTAACAGAGTTGTGGCGTTTTTAATTGCGGTAGGTTGTTTATTAAATAATTCTTCGTAAATTGTTTCGCTATTCTTCTGATATTTATGACCGAGTAATGATTTTAATTTCTTGATATAATCGCTTCGAGGAATACCAGTATTAAGAAATTCAAAGTGCAAAACGTACCATAATTCAAAAGCTTCATTAGAATAAGCTACTTTAAATCCAAAATCACCAGCATTTTTAATCGCGTTATTAAAATCTTCTTTATTCCAAGCATCCCGGTCAAAAACACACCAAACTTGGTCGTAATCTTCTTTTTCATTCAGCCTTTTTGCGCTCTTAACAAGTTTACTGGGATTTTCACCCAAACCTTGTACATCTATTTCAACAACATTCTTCGGAACGCGAAAACTTCTAAAATAGTTGGGTTCAGTTTTTTCTCCTTCACATACTATCAAAAATCTCTGTCTGACTTCTCTAGTATCAATTTTTCTGGATGAATATCCACGAAAGCTTCTATTCTTTTTAGACATCAGAATCAACTAAATGAGTCAAATCTCCAATATATGGAATTGCACCATATCTACCTTTGATATAATCGCTTTCAAATGATGCGTCGTTGCGTATTTTGTATTCTGCTAAGGAATATAAATCGGTTGCTCCATATCTATTTTTTTCGGTAAACCAGATTTGGTCGCGACGAAACAGTTTATTGCTAAGTAAGTTAGTATCGTCAGTCATGAATATTAATTGAGCGTTGTTTGGATTTGCTTCTTTAGAATTAAATAACTCAACAATTGCAGTCGTTATCAAAGGATGAAGTCTTGCATCTAACTCATCAATAATAAGAACATCCCCTTCCTTAAGAGTCTGTATTAGCAATCCAGATAAAGCAAAAACTTTTTGCGTTCCTTCAGATTCATGATTTTTAAAATTAAATTTCTCTATTGAATGATAATTGTTATTTTTATCAAATTTTTGATGCATAGTATCAATTGAAGCAGTATTAGCTCTTTTAAGATTGAGAGTAATTTGCTTCATATTGTCTGGCAAATTATTGGGTAATGTATCATTTGTAAAATCTCTTGGTTCAACTTGAATATTATCAATTCCCAAATCTAATTTTTTTATCAATTTAAGAATGTCATTCTTGTTGTCATCATTAATTAAGCAATCAATAGTATAAATTAAACATATATCTTGCTGTGATGGTGAAATAATATTTAGTTCATGATTTACAAAATCTAAAATTTTTTCTGCAATTCCAACATTAAATTGAGCGGAAACAGATAAAAATAATGCATTATCTCTTGTTCTTTTTTGAATACCGCTTGCTTCATAACTTTTAGATATTTTAAAATTATTCATTTCACGCTCGAATAATTTGGTTTCCCTAACTTTGGGGACATAATATAACCACTCCGAGATAATTTGTTTTTGATTTGCTTCAAAACCGTATCTATATCTTTTTCCATCCATCAAAAACACCAACTCAAAATAAGATGGTTTATCTTCTGTATCCGTACTGAGCCGAAAAGGTTCTACATTTATTGCATCGGTACTTTGGGTTTCTCTGGATGAATTAACCATAAACGACTTCATGAACTCTAAAGCTTTGGCAAGGTTGCTTTTACCGCTGGCATTTGCTCCATATATTGCAGCACTTTTAAGCAGCTTCAACTCATTGTCTACTGCAAAAACGTTGTTTTCATCTAATTCTTTATCTTTTGCGACAAGGTTAGCTGCCACCATACTAAAAGTGACTGGCTCTTTAAACGATCTGTAGTTGCCGACACTAAATTCAATGAGCATGGCTTATAAAATAAAGATAATGCAGTAATTTGTGAAAAAATCACAAGTTTCTACATTAAGGATACTTTAATTGAGTTGAAATGGTCAAAAGTCGGTTATCGCAACTGGAAGGGTTAAACAATTGAGCGCGTTTATATTATTCTGAAAAATATTTTTTGTAGCGTTCGTATCTTGCTCTCTATTAATAACTATTTATTCAATAATTCTTGTTACAACCCAAAATAAAAGAGACGTAAAATAATAGTCTCTACATTAGCTGCGATGTCTGCACTATGGGGTTGAATGGTGTTTTCTCCCCATCTCCCATTCACAAAGCTTTGCGGAAAATAATCTTATCTTCACCCGCTTTATAATAATCGCGAATTCTTGCTTCCTGCTCATACCCATTTTTGCGGTAAAAAGTCCGCGTCTGCTCGAAACTATCCAAACCCGACGTTTCCACCAATAGCAAACGCTCGCCGCGTTCTTTTAAATGTTGTTCGACGTAACGCAGCAATAAAGTACCGCGTCCTTTTCCCTGACAATTTGGCTGCACTCCAATAAAGTAAAGATTCCAAGTTCCACCAGCCAACATCTCTGGTGCATAGTAAGCAGCCGCTTGTATTCCGTTATCATCATCAGCAATCCAAAAATGTTCGTTGCCAAGATTGCCATCAAAATATTCAGACAGCATACCGCTCATTTCGTCGAGTTCGTTCGCTTCAAATAAAGCGATCGCTTCAGCTAAAGCCATCAAAGCCGTCTTGTCATCGGAATTCGCAGAACGAATCATAGTAGAGCTTTAAAAGATAATTACTGATATTAAACGCGATCGCACAAGTAGTCGTGCAAAATTAATTTTACATTCGGAAAGCTTCAAGTTATTGGGATTGCTTCGTTCCTCGCTTCGGACAATATACAATTAATTTTGCTTAAGTACTTATAATTCCCCCGAACCCCAAAGGTTACTGAGCAGTTCGACGTAGCTCACTGTAAGACTTGTCGAAGTACTCCCCCGAACCCCAAAGGTTACTGAGCAGTTCGACGTAGCTCACTGTAAGACTTGTCGAAGTACTCCCCATCTCTTCCTAATTCCCTAATTTCCGATTCAAGTTGTCCGAAACACCAAGATTTAACAACATATCGCGCATTTCCTTCCCAGAATCGGATGGTTGAACTGCTAAACTCTGAAATTCCCTACTTAATGGTTGTTGCCGATCGCCTTTCTCTTGATTCAAAGAAGCTGCAAATTTATCGTACAATTCCCCATTAGCTGCAAAGCAAAAGGATAACTCCCCTCCAACTTCTTTTAACTTCTTTGGTAATTCCGTTTCATTGGTTTTTAACAACTGTGCAAGCTGGGAATTCAAATAATTAACGCTCATTTCTTCCGATTCAAACATATGAGCAAAAGTATCCAATTCCCCACTTTCCACCAGAGTATGTTGCTGCAATGCAAAAGCTGGAGGAATCACCGAACGATTTACGTTATCCGGTAGCGGTGCATCTAACAACTTTGCAGCATTTACAATCCCTGCACCATATCTTGTCGGCTTCCAATTGGGAGGAACATCACAAGTTTCCCGCAGCAACTGATTAAATATAAACGGAATTTTCTCCGCACCATAACGACGAACTAAATTATCTCTACCGTGATAAGACAACCATAAGGCTGCAACACCCGCAACTAATGGTGTAGATAACGAAGTACCCGAACCTTGTTTAATTTTATATTTTAATTCGCCGTTTTCCTTCACAGTTCTGGCATACCAAACTCCTTTCCCCGGTGCGCTAACATCAACTTTTCTCCCCTTTGATGCACCCCACCAAATCTTGCGTTCAACCGTACTGCCGCAAACTGCAATTACTTCATCGTAAGCTGCCGGGAATATCACAAAAGGAACCCAGGTACCCGATGCCGCAATGATAATTACACCCCGTTTTTGCGCGTAAAGGATGGCACTCCGCAACCGCTTATTATAAAAAGCCGCTCCCAAGGATATTGAAACTATATGAAAACCTTTATCAGCCGCATATTCAATCGCTTTCGCTAAATTACGATTGCTCAAAAGTACCACCGAATAAGATACTCGCAATGGCACCAACTTCGCACCGGGAGCTACACCCGTAACGTACTTACCATTATCATAATTACCCTGCGCTAAAGGCGGACTTACCATCACGCTTGCTGCTAAGGTACCGTGACCGGGATTATTTACTAATTCCGCATCTGACTTTTCTAAAGGATCTGTTTCATCTTCATCCAAACCAACAAAATCGTAACCTTCCGAAAGCAGCAAATTATCCGCAATTTCTGGATGTGTCGTATATCCAGTATCCGGATGAGCAATAATTATTCCATGTCCCGGTGGTTTATTCGAGTCGGGAAAATACTTCTCCCACGCTTGAAAAACTTTTAATTCCTTCAAAACCCAATTTACATCATCGGTAGAAAGTCCAGTTTCAACACCCGAACCAGTAAATAAATCTAACAACTTGTCTAGAAACTGAAAAATTAGGTCGAAAAGAGATTTACTTTCAGAACTCTTGGTTTTTACTACCTGTTCTTCTGGCTTCCTAACTTCCCTTACCGGAACTGTAAATAACGGCTCCACATCAACTACACCCGGTTGCGATCGCAGTTCATAAGTCTTATCCCAAGCAAGTTTAACCGATACCGCATCATCTTCAAGCAAAATTTCAAATTCGGTCAAATTATCCCCAATTGCTTGAACTTTCCAATCTTTACCAAGCACCTGCGCTACAACCTCCTGACACCTATCCTCCAAGTCAGGCATCACCATTTCCATAAAAAAGCCTTCAAATCTCGGTTTTAAATTATTCGCATTTGTTTGCTGGTTGGAAATCATAATTTTTTATCAATAGTCTTACTTTCTTTATCTACCAAGTTACAACTATCTTTTTACGGATTTAACCTTCTGTATCTTTTTTAGCTTGGAATTTCATTGCCAAACTTTTTTTCTCAAACTACTTGATTTTTCTTTTTCCAGATGATATAAAAACTATAGCGATATAGTTTAATGGGTGTTAATTATCATGGTTGGAACAAAAGAAGCAGCACGTTTGTTAAAAATTTGCGATCAAAGAGTGCGGTGTTTGTTACAGGAAGGCAGAGTTATCGGAGCTAAAAAAGAAGGTAGATTTTGGCAGATTCCTTTATTTAGCGGAATGCCCAAAATTGAAGAAGGTAATAGAGGTCCTAAAGGTACTTGGAGAAAGCGAGTTTCCAAGGCATTTACTAACATTTGCGTTAATAGTCACAAAATTAAGAGCAACAAAAAGAAGAAAGAAAATGAACCCGTACTCAGAGTTCAACAGGGAAGTCAAATTGATTATTGCCACGAATTTGAAATAACTGGTACTTGTCGGATAATTTATCGTCCTAACAATCCCCTCGGTTGTGGCGCTCAAGTTTGGGTTGAAATCGAACCCGATGCAAAAATGATGCCTTATATTTACGCCGATATGAAAGAAAAAGAAATTGTTGCTGTTGCTTGAATTGTTAAAAATTGATTTATAAAATTGAATATGTTTTTTGTAAGAATAAATTGAGTTAATTAGACAACTCAACCGCATCAACCTGCCAATTTTTTTTTTAGACAATTTGATTTATAAAATTATTTTAGCTAATCACTTTTATCAAATAAATTTGCAAAGAAATCGAGAATAAAATTGTTAAAAATGCGATAAAATAAGTGAAATAATAAAAAACCAAATTGGAAGTATAAAATAACTATAGCGCTACGATTTTTTGACTAGGAATTAATATAAGACGCGATTTGTGTGAATGCATTATTAGCTTTTGAGCAGAAAGGAGGAAAGCTGAGAAAGCCATGTACCATTCCGGGATAATCTATAAATTTAACTTGATTATTTGCAGTTTGAAGACGTTGAGCGTAGATTAAATTTTCATCATGGAGAACATCGTATTCTGCGGCAATAATTAAAGCCGGGGGAAGATTGGATAAATCTGGAGTTAATAATGGTGAAAAATAAGGTTCAAGGATATCGCGATCGCTGCGAGAATAGCATTTAACATAAAATTGCATTGATTCTTTTGTGAGAACGGGAGCATCGGAGTATTGCATCGATGGTTGAGAAAGAGTTGCATCAAGGACGGGATAAATAAGAATTTGTTTGTAAATTAAATCTTGTTTTCGATCTCTGAGCATCAAACATAAAGATGCGGCTAAATTTCCCCCTGCACTGTCTCCCATAACTATTAAATTTTGGGGATTTGCATTTAAGTTAATTGCGTTTTCGCCGATCCAAGTTAATGCGTCGTAGCAGTCTTCTAAAGCTATGGGATATTTATATTGGGGAGCTAATCTGTAATTAATGGCAATGACTAAAGAATTACTTTTGCTAGCAATACGACGACACATAAAATCGTAAGTTGGAAAATTTCCATAAATCCAACCACCACCGTGGATAAACAGAATTACGGGAAGATTGGGATTTAATGAAGGATAATAAAGTTGAATTGGAATTTCCCCGTGTCTGCCGGTAATTACTTTTTGTTCAACTTTGGGTAGTTTAAATTTTTTACCAGCAAAAATTCTTTGTATAATTGGAGAAATAGGAGTTTCGTTTACGAGTTTCAATTCCTCCTCATTCATTTTATTTAGTGGTTTGTCGAGACGGAGAATTTGATCGAGCAGACGGATTTTCCAATTGAGGTTTTGTTTAATTTTCACTGTTCCCTACTCCCTACTCCCTACTCCCTACTCTTAAAAAGATAATCGACTTGGGAGGCTTTTTCAAATAGATTGTAGCGATCGCCAATATAAGATTCAATTTCTTGAAAAGATTCTTCGTTTAAACATTCGATTAACATATATTCGGGTAGATACTTATCAAAATCCAACCCTTGCAAAGCATTTAATTCAAAACCTTCGACATCGAGGGAGAAAAAATCGATTTTAGGTGTATTGGCTTCATCTAAGATAGAAGTTAAAGTTCTAGCTGGAACCTTAATTTTGTAAGGAGTAAATCCCAACTTCCTTCCGGCGATCGCCACACGTTCGGCTTCAATATCATCATCATCGAAAGCACCTTTAACGAGGGACATTAAATGACCGTACATCATTTCAATTTCCGGCTCTGGGTAATCGGGAGAGACTAAAGCACAGTTAAAAACTTGTGAATTTGGTCTTTCTTTGACGCATTCTTGATAAAGATGGGGAATTGGTTCGATTAAAACTCCTTTCCAGTTTCTAAATCTTTCTAGATAATAAGTATTGCTTTCGGAGAAACCGTTATTTGCTCCAACTTCGATAAAAAAGCCATTTTGGGATAAATATTTTTCGATTATTTTGCCAACTCCGCGACGATAAGGGCGGGAATAGCGCTCGCTGCCGAGAAATTCAAAGAAATAGCGGCGGAATTTGGTGGTGGAATGTTTGAGGTTTGGGGAATTAAGCATGGGAAAAATAATTGCGTTTGTGAAGCCAAAACTATTATAGATTAGGGGATGTTTGGTATGAGCGATGGTGAGACGGGTAATAAAATATCCTAGCTTGAAGTTAAATTCTAGCTAGGAAATGAATAAAATTAAATTTTGATTTTGATGTATTTCTCGTTTTCTCCGCCAGCTAATGGTTAAAATTTACATACATCATCTTTTTTTATTGGACAAGTTTTATTTTTTATGGGATTTGCGAAAAGGTTAAGGCGAGTCAAATTAGTTAAACTTGAGAGCGGTTTTACGTCATTTATTTGGTTATTCAAAAGAGAAAGCCAAGTCAAATTAGTTAAACTTGAGAGCGGTTTTACGTCATTTATTTGATTTGATGCAATATCAAGGCGAGTCAAATTAGTTAAACTTGAAAGCGCTTTTACGTGGCTTATTTGGTTCTTCCAAAGATTAAGGTAAGTCAAATTAGTTAAACTTGAGAGCGGTTTTACGTCACTTATTTGATTTCTTGCAAGATTAAGGTAAGTCAAATTAGTTAAACTTGAGAGCGGTTTTACGTCGCTTATTTGGTTCCCCCAAACAGAAAGGTAAGTCAAATTAGTTAAACTTGAGAGCGGTTTTACGTCGCTTATTTGCTTATCGTTATCCCAAAGATAAAGCCGAGTCAAACTGCTAAGTTTCCGATTTGCTTGCTGACAGTCTTGAGTATCAGCTTTTTCTAACAAGACTTCAACAGTATATTTCGTTGATTCTGGTAACGTTGATTTTTGCTGACACCATTCGGTAAAACTTTTAACGGGTTGTCTTAAAGGAGTTGCGATCGCTTTTGTAGTTTGTAATAATGCACTGAAGGATAATACAGTACAAAAAGAGGCTTTTATTATGTTCATATTTTAAGAAAAAAGATTATTTAGTTTATTTATAGCAAATATTTAATACATTGAAATGACGAAAATTACTGAAATTTCGCATCATAAATTTAATTGGATTGCAGATTCGGTGGTGGGATATAGCCAAGGGTTTATTGCCAAAAAAATAATCTCACCGCATCTTCGACGTTACGGTGACAGGATTAAAATCTAGCTTAAACAATAGCTAAAATTCGCATACAGACTTTGCCTTTATAGGACAAGTTTTGTCTTCAATCGGATTATCAACTAGTTTCAAATTTGATAAATTATTTAACTTAGTAAGCGACTTAATATTGCCGATCTTATTCTCATTAAGCTCAAGGTGAGTCAAAGCAGTTAAATCAGAAAGTGGCTCTAGGTTTCTGATTTTATTTTTTTCAAGGTTTAGGTAGTTCAAATTAGTTAAATTAGAAAGCGGTTTGAGGTTTCTGATTCTATTTTCAGCAATATAAAGCGACTGCAACTTAGTTAAACTAGAAAGCGGTTTTAGATTCCTTATTCTATTTTCAGCAATATAAAGCAACTGCAACTTAGTTAAACTAGAAAGCGGTTTTAGATTCCTTATTCTATTTTTATTGAGTAAAAGCCCCTTCAAATTAATTAAATTAGCAAGCGGTTTAACGTCATTTATTTGATTCTCTCCAAGGTTTAGACTAGCTAAATTAGTTAATTTTGAGAGCGGTTTCAGGTCACTTATTTGGTTTTGCAAAAGCCGGAGTTGAGTTAAATTATTTAAACGAGAAAGCGGTTGTAAGTTACTTATTTGATTTTGCCAAAGGTTAAGTTTAGTTAAACTATTTAAACGAGAAAGCGGTTGTAAGTTACTTATTTGATTTTTTTCAAGATTTAGCTCAGTTAAATTAGTTAAATTAGCAATTGGTTTTAAGTCGCTTATTTGATTGTCTGTAAGGTTTAGGTTTGTTAAATTAATTAAATTAGCAAGCGGATTCACGTCAATTATTTGATTTGTATAAAGGTCTAAGTTAGTTAAATTAGTTAAATTCGCAAGCGGTTTTAAGTCACTTATTTGATTTGAATAAAGTTGTAGGTTAGTTAAATTAGTTAAATTCGCAAGCGGTTTTAAGTTGTTTATTTTATTGTTTTCAAGGTTTAGGTGAGTTAAATTAATTAAATTAGCAAGCGGTTTTAAATCAGTTGTTTGATTTACTGCAAGGTCTAAGTAAGTTAAATTAGTTAAATTAGCAAGCGGTTTTACATCACTTATTTGATTTGTATAAAGATGTAGGTGAGTTAAATTAGTCAAATTAGCAAGCGGTTTCACGTCGCTGATTCGATTCTCTCCAAGTGTTAGGTTGGTTAAATTAGTCAAATTAGCAAGCGGTTTTAGGTCACTTATTAGATTTCTTTTAAGGTCTAGGTTGGTTAAATTGGTCAAATTAGCAAGCGGCTTTAGATCGCTTATTCCCTTTCTTCTCAGGCTAAGCTCGGTCAATTCGCTAAGCTTTCGATTTGCTTGCTGACAATCTTGAGTACCCGCTTTTTCTAACAAGACTGCAATTGTAATCTTTGTTTCAAGTGGTAATGTGGACTTTTCTTTACACCACTCAGTAAAACTTTTTACAGGCTGTCTGAAAGGTGTTGCAATAGCTTTCGTAGTTTGCAATACTGCTAACAATGACAGTGCAGTACATATAGAGGTTTTAGTTATATTCATTTCTTAAGTGTATTTACTATCCTAAGCCTAGAGTTTTACTATATTATACAGCGCCTAAAAATAGATTACTGAATTTTTGAGTTATAAACTTGGATTGATTGCAGATTCGATGCTGGATATAAGGGAAGAAGTGGATTAAGCGTTCACTCCCTGAGTCGTTAGACTAAATTCAACAAAGGCGATCGCAACAGAAAGCGAAATCAACCAAATAAGATATGGACGCGCAGCAGCTATTCTATTTATTCACTCACTAAAACTGCATATATCATCTGGTTTTACGGGACAGATTTTGTTCTTAATAGGATTTCCATAGAGTTTTAGTCCAGGTAGTGAAGAAAAAGGTTTGAGCAAATTAGTTAAATCAGAAAGCGGTTTGATGTCGCTGACTCACGCCCCGGTATCGCAATTTTAATTTCCGTCCGAAAAAGCACATACAGAAGCTGACTGTACCGGACAAGTATTATCTTCGATTGGATTTTCCGAAAGAACAAGATAATCCAAGTTAGTTAAATTAGAAAGTGATTTTATATTGCTGATTTGATTTTTATTAAGCTCAAGAAAGGTCAAATTAGTTAAATCAGAAAGCGGTTTGAGGTTACTGATTTCATTTTGACTAAGTTTAAGTTCGGTTAAATTAGATAAATCAGAAAGCGGTCTTAAATTAAAAATTTTATTATCCTTGAGGTCAAGATTAGTCAAATTAGTTAGGTTTTGCAGCGGTTTGAGGTCGCTGATTTGATTTGAATCAAGATGAAGGGAACTTAAATTCTTTAATTCGGACACAAAGCTCAAATTGCTAATTTTATTTCTATGAAGTGAGAGAAATCTTAAATTAGGACTAGTTAACTTTACAGGAGGCTGAGTATCAGTAATTTGATTGTTTCCAAGAAAGACAGATTCAAGTTTATCTAAATTTTCCAGAGGTTTGATATTAACAATTTTATTTCTTTGAAGATGAAGATTTCTCAATTTAGTCAATTTTGCCAGCGGTTTTATATCTTTGATTTGATTATTACCAAGGCTAAGCCAATCTAAATTTGTTAACTTGGAAAGCGGTTTGATATCGTTAATATTATTATCATTGAGTATAAGAGAATTTAGATTAGTTAAAGTTGAAAGTGGCTGTAGATTACTAATTCTTTTTCTACCTAATGAAAGGTCTTCTAAATTACTTAGTCTTCGATTTGCTTCCTGACAATCCTTAGTACCCACTTCTTTTAATAAAACATCGACTGTATGTTTAGCTCCCCAAGATAAAGTTGATTTATTTTCGCACCATTCGGTAAATGTTTTATAAGATTGATTCTGCTGAGAAATTCCTAAAGTACAGCTTGTTAAAGTTAGTGCTGTGAAAAATAATGCAATTAATTTCATTTTAAATTTCCTTGTTATCATCAATTTAAAAGAAAGCACGCAGACTTCGGTTTTACTGGGCAGGTTTTATTAGTGAGTGGATTTTCCAAAAGATTAAGACCTATATCTTTTAACTTAGTCAAGTTTGAAAGCGGTTGCTGGTCACTAATATTGTTTTTACTAAGGTCAAGCTGGGTCAAATTAGTTAAATCAGAGAGTGGTTTTACGTCGCTAATTTGGTTTGAACCAATATTAAGCAAAGTCAACTTAGTCAAATTAGAAAGCGGTTCTACATCGTTAATTTGATTGGCTCCAAGGTAAAGCTGGGTCAAATTAGTTAAGGTTGAAAGCGGTTTTAAGTCACTTATTTGATTTTGATGAAGAGCAAGCTTAGATAAATTAGTTAAGGTTGAAAGCGGTTTTAAGTCACTTATTTGATTTTGACCAGCATAAAGCCTAGTCAGTTTAGTTAATGTTAAAAGCGGTTTCAAGTCACTAATTCGGGTTTCATCAAGTTCAAGTGCTTTTAGATTAGTTAACGTTGAGAGTGGTTTTAGGTCATTAATTCGGTTTTTATTCAGGTAAAGCTTATTCAAATTAGTTAACTTTGAAAGCGGTTTTAAGTCGCCGATTTGATTTTGGTCAAGCCTAAGCCAAGTCAAATTAGTTAGCGTTGAAAGCGGTTTTAAGTCGCTAATCTGGTTTTTACTAAAGTCAAGCCAAGTTAAACTAGTTAAGGTCGAGAGCGGTTTTAAGTCGCCGATCGGATTACTATTAAGGTCAAGCGAATCTAAATTAGTTAAGGTTGAAAGCGGTTTTATATCCTTGATTTTATTTCTACTAATGTAAAGCGTGTTCAAATTGGTTAAGGTTGAAAGCGCTTTGATGTCCTTGATTTTATTATCGGTAAGATAAAGCTCATTCAAATAAGTTAACTTTGAAAGCGGTTGTAAATCTTTGATTGGATTATCAGTAATCGAAAGCCGAGTCAAATTAGTTAAGGAAGAGAGTGGTTTAATGTCCTCAATTTTATTTTGTCTAAGTGATAGAATAGTTAAATTAGTTAAGTTTGAAAGCGATTTTAAATCGCTAATTGGATTGTAACTAAGATCAAGATGAGTCAAATTAGTTAAGGAAGAGAGCGCTTTTAAGTCGCTAATATTGTTGCTTAAAAGCTCAATTTTAGTCAATTTAGTTAACTTTGATAAGGGTTGTAAATCACTAATTCCTTTGTCTAAAAGACTAATTGTAGTCAAACTACTCAGTTTTTGATTAGCCTTTTGGCAATCTTCGCTACCTGCTTCTTTTAATAAAACCTCAACTGTATGCTTTGTTTCTTTAGGTAAGGTTGCTTTTTGCTCGCACCACCAGGTAAAACTTTGAGCGGGAATTTCAAGTTCAGTCAAATTAGTTAACTTTTTCAGCGGTTTTATGTCAGCGATTTGATTTCCCCAAAGCGTAAGCTCTGTCAGGTTAGTTAAACTAGAAAGCGTTTTGATGTCGGTAATATTGTTATTATCAAGCCGAAGTTCCTTTAAATTAGTTAAATTAGCTAGCGGTTGAATGTCGCTGATATTATTAGACGCTAAACTCAAAGACTCTAATTGTTTAAAAGAACTAAGTAACACTACATCGTCAATTTGATTGCTATCAAGCTCAAGTTCAGTCAAATTCACTAATTTTAAAAGTGGTTTTGCATCGCTGATTTTATTTTGTCCGAGACTAAGCCAGGTTAAATTAGTTAAATTAGAAAGTTGTGTTAAATCGCTGATGTTATTATCTTCAAGGTCAAGTCCCTTCAAATTAGTTAAATCAGCAACTGGTACTAAATCGCTGATATTACTTTGTGATAGGTAAATTTTTTCTAAATTGCTAAGTCTTTCACCAGCTTTTTCACAATCATTTGTCCCCGCTCTTGCTAATAAAGCTTCTACCGTAATCCTTGTTTCTTGAGCTAATGTAGATTTTTTCTCGCACCATTCTGTCATTTTATTGGCTATTTCTGCTTTCTGTTTATAAGCTAAATATGGTTTTTTTAGTATGAATGCTGTTAAAGCTAGTGCCGCAAAAAGGATTGCTATTGATTGTTTTCTCATTATGGGTATGTAATAGTTAAATTTGAGAGCGGCTTTATGTCGCTTATTTGGTTCTTAGCTTGTTTATTAAGTTGAAATTAATCCTTTTCACCGCAATTTTAATACCGATCTTGCGGTGAAACGATTGACTTTAGAATGTAACTAGAATTTACATATGGACTTTTTCTCAAAAGGACAGGTTTTATCCTCGATTGAATTTCCTGCAAGTTTAAGGTCAGTCAAATTAGTTAAACCAGAAAGCGGTTTTATATCGCTTATTTTATTCGCCTCAACATCGATGTACATCACATTAATTAAACTAGAAAGCGGTTTTACATCACTTATTTTATTCTCTCCAAGAAAAAGAATAGTTAAATAAGTTAAACTAGAAAGCGGTTTTACATCGCTGATTTTATTTTTCGCAAGAAAAATCCGAGTTAAATAAGTTAAACCAGAAAGTGGTTTTATATCGCTTATATTATTCTCTGAAAGACCAAGAGAATTTAAATTAGTTAAACTAGAAAGTGGTTTCACGTCGCTTATTTGATTCCCTGAAAGACCAAGATGATTTAAATCAGTTAAACCAGAAAGTGGTTTTATATCGCTTATTTGATTCCTTGAAAGACTAAGAGAATTTAAATTACTTAACCTAGAAAGTGGTTTCACATCGCTTATATTATTCTCTGAAAGACCAAGAGAATTTAAATTAGTTAACCTAGAAAGTGGTTTCACATCGCTTATTTGGTTCTCCCAAATATCTAAGGTAGTCAAATTAGTCAAACTAGAAAGTGGTTTCACGTCGCTTATTTGATTCCTTGAAAGACTAAGATAATTTAAATTAGTTAAACTAGAAAGCGGTTTTACGTCGCTTATTTGATTTTCTATAAGTCTAAGGAAAGTCAAATTAGTTAAACTAGAAAGCGGTTTTACATCACTTATTTTATTTCCATTAAGATCAAGCTCAGTCAAATTAGTTAAACTAGAAAGCGGTTTTACATCACTTATTTTATTTTCATTAAGATAAAGCTCAGTCAAATTAGTTAAACTAGAAAGAGGTTTTACGTCGCTTATTTGATTTTCTATAAGTCTAAGGAAAGTCAAATTAGTTAAACCAGAAAGTGGCTTTAAGTCGCTTATTTGGTTCTCCCAAATATCTAAGGTAGTCAAATTAGTTAAACCAGAAAGTGGCTTTAAGTCGCTTATTTGGTTCCGCCAAAGATAAAGCTCAGTCAAATTAGTTAAACCAGAAAGTGGCTTTAAGTCGCTTATTTGGTTCCGCCAAAGAGAAAGCTCAGTCAAATTAGTTAAACCAGAAAGTGGCTTTAAGTCGCTTATTTGGTTCCCCGAAAGAGAAAGCTCAGTCAAACTGCTAAGTTTCCGATTCGCTTGCTGACAATCTTGAGTACCGGCTTTTCTTAACAAGACTTCAACAGTATGTTTCGTTGCTTCTGGTAACGTTGATTTCTGCTGACAGTATTCTGTAAAAGTTTTAACGGGTTGTCTTAAAGGAGCCGCAACAGCTGTTGCATGACTTAGAGTAATTATGCTGAAAAGAGAGATAAATATTTTTTTCATTTGATTCTTTAAGTATTTGTATGTAGCCAATAATGCTTTTAAAGCAATCTAATACATACTTCATAACACACGATATTAATTTCGTAACCTATAAACGCTAAGAGTAATAAAGATTTGATGTGGGGATAAAAGGGAGGAGTGCGTGCGTGCGTGCGATCGCCTTTGACGTACCGCACCTTTACTAACTGTTTGAGAGATGCTTAATGTCGCAGTAACTAAAATCCGCAAGTAGCAGGAGCGAATAAGTTACAAGTGAAAAACTTGACTTGTTTATTTGAAAGATCCACCAATTTCAAGTTAGAAAGTGGTTTTAAATCGTTTATTTCATCGTAATCAAGAGAAAGGAAACCTAACTCTGTTAAGTTTTTAAGGGAATTTACGTCACTGATTTTATTCTTTTTCAGGTAAAGCTGATTCAAATTGGTTAAATTAGCAAGTGGTTTTAAATCGCTGATTTTATTCCTTTCAAGATAAAGCCGATTTAAATTAGTTAAATTGGAAAGTGGTTTTACGTCGCTGATTTTATTCCTATTAAGAACTAGTGTGGACAAATTAGTTAAATTAGCAATTGGTTTTAAATCGTTGATTTTACTTGAGGGAAGATAAAGCTTTGTTAATTTACTTAATATTTGATTAGCCTTTTCACAATCTTGAGTACCCGATTTTTTCAACAACATTTCAACAGTAAGTCTTGTCTCTTCAGGTAAAGTTGATTTTTTTTTCACACCATTGAGTAAAACTTTTTACTTGTTTTTTATATTGCCTACAAGCTGTTAAAGTTACTGCTATAAAAAGAATTTCGATTAATTTTTTCATTGTTAATATCTATGTGTTATTACTTGTTTTGTGGAAATAAAAATAAACAGTGAATACATAATTGATAACAACAAGATATTGACTTTGTAATCGGTAAATCCCGCTTAATAACACAGATTAAATGGTGCTACAAATAACCCACGCAGGTGGGTTTTGCCTGTGTAGCCGTGATTTCAATCGCCAGGTATTTCAACATTTCTAGCTATGTGACGACTCTACGAATAAAAGAAGCGCTAAAGCGCCAACTACGAACCTAAACCATCGCAACTTCGGGTACGGCATCCTGCATTCTGGTAAATGCATCTATCAAGGTTTGCAACTGTACCTCTGCTTTCATTACTCCTAATCCCCTGACGGTGACTTTCCCTGGTGAATAAACAAATCTACTCATCATATTTTGCGGTAGTTTCTCTGCTAATAATTTCCAACCGGGTTCTTCCATTGGAGTTTCTAAAATAATATGTTGTTTGCCATCTGGTTTTATCCGACTAAATCCCAAACTTTTCGCTAATTGCTTCAATTCCATGACTCGCAACAACTGACTTGCCGACGCGGGTACGTTACCGTATCTATCGTTCCATTCGGCTGCAATCATTGCTAATTCTACTTTGGAGTTGGCTACCGCTACCGCACGATAAGCGCTCATCTTCTGATCTAAGTCGGTAATGTAATCTGCTGGAATAAATGCTGTCAAATTCAGATCGATTTGAGTGTCGGCAACGGTAGGAATTTCTTGTCCCCGAATTTCCCGAATTGCTTCTTCTAACATTTCCATATACAAGTCGAAGCCGATGACGTTCATTTGTCCGGATTGCTCTGCTCCCAATAAGTTACCGACTCCGCGAATTTCCATATCTCGCATTGCTAACTGATAACCGGAACCCAGTTGTGTAAATTCCTGAATTGCTCGCAACCTTTTCCTGGCTGCTTCCGATAATGACCTTTGTCTGGGATAAAATAACCATGCATGAGCTTGAATTCCCGCACGTCCAACTCTTCCTCTTAATTGATAAAGTTGAGCTAATCCGAATTTATGTGCGTCTTCTACTAATATCGTATTAACTCTGGGAATATCCAAACCGGATTCAATTATGGTCGTACAAATTAAAATATCTGCTTCCCCACTACTGAAAGAAAGCATGATCGATTCTAACTCGCTGGCTTCCATCTGACCGTGAGCGATCGCAATCTTTGCATTCGGTATCATCTCTCGGATAAAGGCGGATTTATCTTCAATTCCATCCACCCGTGGAACTACGTAAAATACCTGTCCACCTCTGTCTAATTCCTGACGTATGGCGGTACGCATAGCTTCGGGATTCATCGGTGAAAGATGAGTTTTAATTGGTCTTCTCGATGGTGGTGGTGTAGTAATCAAACTCATTTCTCGAATTCCCGACAGCGACATATACAAGGTGCGGGGAATAGGTGTAGCGCTCAGGGTAAGTACATCAACTTCAGTTTTCAAAGATTTAATTTTTTCTTTTTGATTTACCCCAAATCTTTGTTCTTCATCTACCACTAATAATCCTAAATCTCTATATTGAACGGTTTTACCTAAAAGTTGATGGGTACCGACAACTATATCCAATTCCCCCGTCAGCAATCTTTTCTGTATATTCCGCTTTTCTTCAGCGCTACGGAAACGATTAAGTAAACCCACATTTATCGGGTAAGGAGCAAATCGTTCTTTTAAAGTGTGGTAGTGCTGTTGAGTAAGAATGGTAGTTGGTGCGAGTAAAGCAACTTGCTTCCCAGAAGTTACAGCTTTGAAAATTGCTCTTATTGCCACCTCCGTTTTACCAAAACCCACATCACCGCAAACCAAACGATCCATCGGGCGATCGCTTTCCATATCCCGTTTGACATCTTGAGTAGCTTTCAACTGGTCGATTGTCGGTTGATAGGGAAAAGAATCTTCCATCTCTTCCTGCCAAGGGGAATCCTGGGGATAAGTAAAACCAGTTTGTTGAGTACGTTGAGAATACAGTCTTAATAAATCAACCGCCAATCTCTTAACGGTTTTGCGGACTTTATTTTTAGTATTTTCCCAAGCCTTACCCGTCATCTTATTTAATTGCGGTGACGAGTTGGTAGTTGTGCGAAAACGAGATAAAGCACCAACTTGATCTGCTGCTACTCGTAACAACCCATCTGCATACTTAACAACTAAATAATCGCGAGTTTCATCATTGAGCGTCAAACTTTCCAACTTCAGAAATTGACCTAAACCGTGATTTCTGTGAATTACATAATCACCCGGACGTAACTTATTGGGATCGACCTTTTTAGAACTAGCTTTGCGACGCTTGCGGACGTAACCGGGAGTTGCTAAAGTATGCTGACCGTAAAACTCCTTATCGGTGACAACAACAATTCTGTAAGTCGGTAAAATAAAGCCTTCCAACTCAGCCAGCCCGGAATATTTCAAAGCTACGGGTACGTGACTAACCAACGAGCGATCGATAGCTTGATAATCGCGGGGATTGGGAATAAACTGAGCCGGACAATCATGTTCCTGTAATAAAGAAACCGATCGCGAAGGTTGAGCCGAAATTAACCAGATATTAAAATTGCGATCGCGCTCTTCTCTAAGCGTCTGTGCCAACTTCGCAAAAGCATGGGGAGTCACCGGAATCGCACGAGCCGCCAAATTAACAGCATCATCACCTTCCTCAGCCAACTCCGATAAATACAAACTTTCAAATTTCTCTAAATCCGCCAAACAATCTTCCCAAAAACGGTGAATCTTAGGAAGAGCGGAGTCAGCAAAGGAAGCTCCGGAAGCTCCGGGAGCAAAAGAAAAACTCTCCCCATCTACCCCCTCTACCCCCTCTTCCCCCTCTCCCAATCCCCCCATCTCCCCATCCCCTTGTCCCCCCTCCCACTGCTCCTCAGCATTCTCCACCCACAACAAACTGTGAGCGTAACATTGCTCAACTTCATCAATGGCAACTAAAGTATTTTCGGGTAAATAATCTAATAAAGAAGCGGGCTTTTCGTAAGCTAATCCTAAAAACCTGCGGCTACCTTCTAATAACTGTCCCGTTTCTAACTGTTCTTTTTCTTCTGGTGAAAGATAATTTTCTACAGACGCTGTAAATTGCGTCTCTGACATTAAGATAGGAGCAAAACTAGTAGGAGTAAGAACTATTTGGTCAATTTTATCTAAAGCAGAACGCTGCGTGGAGGGATTGAATTCGCGGATTTGCTCGATTTCGTCGCCAAACCAATCCAAACGTACAGGTAATTCTGAAGATACGGGAAACACATCCACAATATCGCCGCGCCGACTCCAAGTACCTTCCATTTCTACCAAAGGAACCCTTTCGTATCCCAAAGTAGCCATTTTTTGGGCGAAGGTACCCAAATTAAATTCCATACCTTTAGCGATATTCAAACAAAAAGGTTTAAAAGCCTCAAGGGGTGGTAAATGGGGTTGTAAAGCTGCATGGGTTGCGATTACAGCCACTGATGAAGAGGGATTATTAGCAGGAGATAATTTAATTAAATCGGCTAAAACCTGCATTTGTCCCCAAGTCATCTCGGTTTCTGGGTCAAAAGGTTCGTAGGGAGATGCATCAGTTGTGGGATAAAAATGTATAGTCTTCCATCCCATCGTTTCCAACTGTGTAGTCCAGCGTCCCGCTTCTTCCAAAGTGGCACAGACCACAAATAAGTTTCGCTCGGAACTATTTGCCAACGCCGAAGCTACCAAGCCCTTGGGTAAACGTGGAATCCCATTTAATTGTAATGTGGAAAGCGTCTTTAATTTAGAAAGTAGTTCGGTGGTGAGGGAAGAACGTCCCAAAGCACGCACTATGGAAGAAAAAGCCATAACGTTTACAATTCGTAATTCGTAATTCGTAATTTAAAATTAGCTACACCATCAAAGGTGAACGTAAAGAATCAAATGATAAGCAAGATTAAACCCCGATTTAGGGATAGTCGTAAATATGCACAGACCTTTTACCTTGATACATTGAGAAATTTTTGGCTAAAGAAAGCCCTTTTCTAAAATACAGGCAAGCAGTCGTGGTTGATGAATGCCTATTTAACTATTTTAGAAGCCTCAACCAAAATTTTGCTTTAAAATCATTTTTCCCTAGTAAAATTACGACTAACACTTTGGGCGACTATACTTCGCTCATGTTCTGTAACGAATGCAATATTTTTTTTGTCAAACCAAATTTTATGTATTTAGAGTCTTTTCTTTTTTACGCCTTGGTGCTAGATACTTACAAATTAAAACGATTCACAGTTAGCCGCATATCGAACGGCAATTTTTAGAATGTCTCCCAATCTCGAATTATTAATTGTTTTTCTACTGATTTTCGCTAACGCCGTGTTTGTCATGTCCGAGTTAGCGATCGTCTCCGCTCGTAAAATCCGCTTGCAAAACCTCGCCAATCGGGGAAACACCAGAGCTAAAGCCGCCTTTGATTTAGCTTCTTCTCCTAGCCGATTCCTTGGTACGGTGCAAGTGGGAATAACTTTAGTCACCATTATTGCTGGTGCCTATGGAGAAAGAATCATTGCCCAAAGAATATATCCTATTTTAGATTTTATTCCTTTATATAAAGTTCAGGCAGCTCGCGGACTCGCAGTTATAATAATTACTTTTATAGCAATAATTTTAGGCGAACTCGTACCCAAGCGTGTGGCTTTAAATCATCCAGAGTCAATTGCTTCCATCGTCGCGTTACCGATGAAAGCTTTAGTGAAATTTACTTACCCAATTGTATCGCTTTTAAGTTTTATTACAGACACAATAGTGCGATTGTTAGGAATAAAACCGAATACCGAACCACAAATTACAGAAGAAGAAATTAAAATATTAATCGAACAAGGAACCGAAGAAGGAACCTTTGAAGAAGTAGAACAGGACATGGTTGAGCGGGTTTTTCGTTTAGGCGATCGCCCAGTGAGTTCGTTCATGACACCGCGCCCGGAAATTGTTTGGTTGGATTTGGAAGATAGCGCGGCTCAAAATCGCGAGAAAATAATTGAGAATGGTTATTCGCGTTATCCAGTGTGTCAGGAAGGATTGGATAATATATTAGGAATTATTCCAGTAACAAACTTATTAGCTCGCAGTTTTACCGGAGAAATGATGGATTTAACGCAAGGATTGCGAGAGCCAATATTTGTACCGGAAAGCACCCGTGGTCTAAAAGTTTTAGAGTTATTCAAGCAAACCGTTAATCATGTAGCGTTAGTGGTAGATGAATATGGAGTAATTCAAGGATTGGTAACTTTGAATGACATATTAATTGAAATTGTCGGTGATGTTCCTAACGACGAAGAAGAAGAAGAACCCCAAGCGATACAAAGAGACGATGGATTGTGGTTACTTGATGGGATGTTAACTATGGATGAGTTTTTTGAACTTTTCGATATGGAAGAAGAATTAGAATCCCACTCCCGCGACAGTTATCAAACATTAGGCGGTTTGGTAATGACTTACTTAGGTCGTATTCCCGTCGCTACAGATAACTTTGAATGGAAAGGAATGCGCTTTGAAGTCATGAATATGGATGGCAATCGCGTTGATAAGATTTTGGTAAAATTATTGAAAAATGAATCAATTAATTTGGGTAAATTGGAATAAGTAATTGGTAAAGGTTAGAGGTAAGAGAAATGTAGGGTGTGTTATGGTGCGATCGCTAATTAAAGATTGTGACAAAGTATGTATTTCGCGCCTAACGCACCGTTTTTACTGTATTGCTACTAGCTTCGATCGCTACAAGATGCAAACTTATTCCGTTTTCTATCTTCTTCTGAAAGTGGCGAGCCAACTGGTTGAACTACATACCAATATTGCACTTCCAGCCAACGTAAAGGAGTAAAGAGTAGTGCCAATTGTCCATTAATCAACAAACCAATCATACCAGAGTCTCCCGGAACTACAGAATGATAAATATAAGTACAGCTAGAAGTTCCGGAACCATGAACAATGGCATTAGTTGTTAATCGAATCCCGACATAAGAAAGGGTATAAGCAAATACGAAACCAGCAGCAATTTTAGTAATGAGTTTTTTATTCATATAGCTTAAATCACAAATTTTTTACTAGATAGTTTTTTTACTCTAAAAACATAAAATCCGTATTTATATTGATAAAAAACCGGGATTATATAAATTCGCGTTGTCAAAATTATAGCAATAGCTTTGATTCAATCAATAGAAAGCAGAGCCTCAAAAACCTTCGCGATCGCCCAACCCCTGGGAACCAGAACCCATTACCAATTAAAAAAACCCGCCAATGACGGGTTTAGATCGAATTAAAATAGTGAATTTGGCTAAGTCTTAACCTGCCTCTTCTCGCGATCGTGATTCGATGTTCTTCCTGAATTACAACCTCCGGAAGACTCTCGATCGTCATCAGGATAAATAAAAGGACAATATTTAGTATTAGCGCTAATACAATCCATATGCGGAGTTTTAGCGCACACGAGTAGTAATACACCCAAAATTATTAATAAACCACAAATAGACGCTACTTTAATCCAAGAAATTTCCATCGCACCGTGAACGATTACTTCTCGTAGCAAAGATACAATCGTTACTTCTACGGCGACACCAACTGCAATGCTATGCTCTTGTAGATACACCACTAATAGTCGAAATAACTCGACCAAAATTAAAATAAATAGCATTTTTGCAGTTACCTGTTGATAATCAACAGAAAGCAAAATAGCTTTAAATATTCCCCATAACTGCACTACCATCACGGCGAACAAACAAAAACATAGAGAAATGACAACTAAGTCACAAAAAGTCTCCATGTTGCTGACTATTCTGTGCCGATCTAACCAACGATTCCACAATAGAAATTGGCTTTTGGGACGTTTTTTCACGAACATAAACATGAATTACCAAGTGAACTACAGACCACACCAGCCATTGTTCGAGCAATTGTTTATATTGTGACGTGAGTTAGACGATGTTAACAGCAATATGAGTAACTTTTTATCGAGGAATTGAGCCGGAAAAATTCTGTGCTTGTTGCATGAGTTGCTCGGCATTATTAGCCCACTGAGAATTATTTTGTGCTATGAATAAATCCCTAGCGTATTGTAATACACGCATAGCATCTGGATATTGTTTAAGTTGCATAAATGCCAATCCAGCACCGTAGTAAGCACTAGGATAATCGGGGTTAGCAGCTGCGGCTTTTCTAAATGCTTCTAAAGCTTGTTCGTGTTTACCTTGGCTATATAAAACCGAACCAAGATTGTAATGTGCTTCGGGATATCTTGGATTAATTTTCACTGCTTGATTAAAAGCATTTTTGGCTTTATTTAATTTGCGTTCTTGCATATAACATAAGCCGATTTGATAAGCAGGTTCTGGTGCTTTGTTGCTATATCTACTCGCTTTACTAAATGATTTAACTGCTTGCTTACAATCTTCTTTTTGCTGATGTAATAAACCAAGATTGTAGTGAGCAACTCCTAATTTTGAATCTAGTTGTAAAGCTCGCTGTAAATAATCTTCAGCTTGGTTGAGATTTTTTCCTTCCAACAAAGCACCGCCTAAATTTGCATAAGCTAACGCAAACTTAGGATCGACTTGGGTAGCTTGATAAAAAGCATTCGCACTCTGCTGTAACTGTCCCACCTGTCGCAGCGCCAATCCTAAATTGTAATAAGCTGGTGCTAAAGATGGCTCTAACTGAATAGCTTGGTTAAAAGCGTTAATTGCGTCTTCTACTCTTCCCTCCTGAATCAACTGCAAACCCTGATTTAAATAAGTTGTGGCACTGTCGCGAGCGTACTGGGCTAGTTTTTGCGGAACGGGGTCAAATTCAAACCCATAAGCTTCATTGGCTTTTACAGGAGCAATCGAGGCACTTAACAAGATTGCACTCAAAAACGCAGTCAGTCGATATTTATAAAGTAGTTGTTTCATGGATTTTCTCCCAAATTACGGTTTTATTTGACACTCCTACTGCTGCAACGAGACTTATTTGTTAAAGTTTGATTTTAGATAATATAGTCTTTTTTTAACCTTTTGTTAAATAAATTTTAAAGACATTTCAAGCACCGGATAAGACAGCGCTAACATAGGTATACCGCAAAGGTGGTTCTTATGACTAAAAAAATTAGAACGGGTTTGTAATCGATTGCAGTAGAAATCAAGTTTGGGGACATTCCCGGTTTTCTTGAATTCATAATCAGCCATTATCGGAAACATGATTTTTTCGTTGCGCTGTCTTCGCAGACGAGATTAATCCGTCTTTTTTCTTTATTCCCTGTTAAGAGTTCCCTATTCCCAACTATTTAATACCGTTATAATTCTTTTTTAAAGTCGGATTAAACCCTAAACTCAAATTCATAAAGACATAAATAGCAGTAGGTATCTATATAGTATTACCTCAATTATTTCTTAATAATATTATGGGCAATATCCCGCAAACGCTATTTACTCTACCAAACGCCAAGAAGTTGCTCGCCAAATAAACGAACAACTTACTCAAGAATTATTACCCCTTGGCTTCGTATTTTAAAAAGCTTTGTTACGAAAAACTTAAAGCCGAACAAGAAAAACAGCGTCAAGAAGCCAAAGGTATCGCAGATTCTCAGAAAATTATTTTTGTTGATTCGGGTAAAGGTGGAGTTCCTATTTTATTAAACGAATCCACATCTACAAAGCCCTAAACCTTAAAGCAATTATCTAACGAATCGGAACAAAACCAGCTTCAGCGATCGCCTTTTGTCCTTCGGAAGTCAGCAACAATTTTGTATAAGCATCCCCAACTTGCTCTTCCTTACCGTTATTGTGCTTGGTAACTACAAACAATTTGCTCTTTAGTGGATAACTACCGTTTGCGATCGCGTTGGTATTTACATAATTGCGCGTTTGCGGACACTGGTTCGACGGTACTAATTGTCCTCTAAAAGGGTTAACCAAGTTGTCTTGACTGATACCCAAAGCTAACGGTTTTACGGTACATTGAGGCACTATAGCTCGCGCCGAACCTAAATACACGCCGCCTTTATTTTGTCTGACTTGGCGCAATGCTTCGGTAGGAGTATTGACATACTGCACGTTAGAGCCTAAATTTTGCTTACCTAATTCTTCTTCGGTAAATAATCTTAATTTGACATCTTCTGAATTATCGGAAAAAGGCGTTATCGGTAAATCGGAACCGCCTAATTGCTTCCAATTAGTCATTTTACCTAAATAAATTTGCTGTAACTGTTCGACAGTTAAACCAGAAACGGATAGCCCTGGGTTGACTGCTACCGCTACTCCGTCGGTAGCAACCTGACGCTGTTTGAGCGTAAAACCTTTTTGTGCGGCTGCTTCGTATTCCGATTTTGTTAGGGGACGCGACAATTGAGCAAAGTCAATTTTTCCATCCAACAACATCTCAATACCCGTTGCCGAACTCGGATTACTTGCTTGGGTTGCATATCGTAATTTTAATTCGGGGCGATCGCTCTGGATTAAAGAATGCACCAGTTGTCGAATCGGTGCCCAAGCGGTGCTTCCACCATATTTAAACGAGCCGATGGGAACATTGCTTACCGTTTTAAAGGTTGAAGCCTCAGTCTGTGAAGCAGTTGAAGTTGAGCGATCGACTTCGACGCTACGGTTAGGCGCTTCTAAATACTGCCTTACCAAAAGCCACAACCCGCCGATAACCACGATTGTCAGCACTTTACCGACAATCAAACCTTTAATTAATTGTATGGAATCTCTGCTGAGGGGAATAAGTTTCTTAGTAGTATTGTTCATTTTTAATCAAAAATCGTAAATTGAAATTTTCTATTTTAAAAAGTTTAGATATGACTTTCGGTTATTTTACGGAAAGCTTTCTAAAATATTAATAACAGGTAGATACAGTTTAAGCAATAACACTGTATCTATTTTTAAAAAGTATCATAAAAAACAATTATGATAGGCAAATTTATATGCGATCGCTATCAGGTAATTCAGATTTTAAATCAAGGGTTGTTTTGTCAAACTTATATTGCCCGTGACATTACTGTTGCTAATTATCCCACTTGTGTTGTTAAACATTTTCTACCTAGCGATAGAATTGCGCTGCCAGTGAAAACCCGGAGACGGTTATTTATCCGCGAAGTTGAAGCATTGGTAAAATTAGACAACTATGAATACGTTCCCCATCTTTTAAATCATTTTGAATGCGATCGAGAGTTTTATTTAGTACAAGAGTTTATCAAAGGTCATTCTCTGAACACGGAATTAAAGCCCGGTAAGCGCTGGTCCCAAACTAAAGTAATTGAATTACTGCAAGAAGTTTTGTGTATTTTGATGTGCGTTCACGCTCAAGGGCTAATTCATCGCGATATCAAGCCGAGCAATATTATGAGACGTGAAAAAGACAATCGATTAGTGCTGATTGATTTTGGTGCTGTGAAGCCAATTTTCCATGAAGTGTTTGGCAATCAACGTCATGCCGATAGTACAACTATTGCAATTGGTACACCGGGCTATATGCCTTACGAACAGCATCAAGGTAGACCAGTTCCTAATAGTGATATCTATGCCCTTGGTGCGATCGGCATTCAAGCACTTACTGGAGTTCATCCCGTACAATTACCAAAAGACTCGAAGACTGGTGAAATTACTTGGCAACACTTAGTTAAAGTTAATACCAAACTAGCTGCAATAATCAATAAAATGGTATGCTACCATTCTCAAAACCGATATAAATCGGCAAAAGAAGCACTTGCAGCACTGATACAGTTGACCGATTTATATCCGCGAATTCGGTCGAATGCAGCTTTAAAGGGCACAAACATCAAATTAAATTCTTCAACTGCTCTTTCCCAGAGAGAAACTCACCCAGTTGCACCAGAAAGATTAACATCATTAGACGGATTTGACTCCAGCCCCAGCGATCCAATACCATCAACAACATTACCGCAAAATAATGTAGATCGAGCTTCAGTTACCGATACGATAATTTCCAATTTTCCTCACAAATCAGCTTTGTACATTGGTTTGGTAATAGGAGTAGTTTCTGGACTAGCTTTAATAATTTTTAGTTTCTTGTCCATACAAACAATTTATTCCGCTCCCAAACTGCAAAACTTACAAATGCAAAAGCCTCCCTCTCGTTAAGCGATTAGATTAAAATTTTGAAGTCAACTTAAATAATTTTTAGCTAATTTAATTTATGGAATCTTCACAAGAGTGGTATATTATCAAAAGTTTAATCGGAAATTGCGAAATCGTCTCCAGCCAACCAGCTGAAGACGATAGGGAGATTATAGAAAAGTGGGGACCTTTTAATTCGATTGAAGATGCCATTACCCGCCGCATAGGGTTAATTAGGGCGGGAAAATGTCAGCCCGTTTAAATAGAAGTTAAAAGTTAGAAATTAAAAATTAGATAAATAATAAAAATGCCGCTTAACAAATTCTAATTCCTGTATAGACGCGATATATCGCGTCTCTACAACTCCTAACTAATTTGTCTGCGCTCTAGTATTGCCCTTTGCAGCAATTTCTTTTTTCAATTCTTCCACAGCTTTGGCAAATTGTGGATCTTGTAAGGTAGCAAGTTTATCGCGTTGTTTGAGCCACAAATTTTGTCGCTGTTCGTCGCTCAACTCCACCTTGATATCTGGCTTAATCCCGGATTTATTAATATCTGCACCGCTGGGGGTATGATATTTAGCAATGGTTACTGCAACTCCGGAACCGTCATTAAGGGGACGTACTGACTGCACTAAGCCCTTACCAAAAGTCTTACTGCCGACTAAAACAGCACGCTTATTATCCTGCAACGCACCGGAAAGGATTTCACTGGCACTAGCACTCCCTTTATCTACCAAAACGACTAATGGTTTGTCCGTGAGCGATCGCCCGGTTGCTGCTTCTTTTTCTACGACTCCTTTGCGGTCAATTGTGGAAACAATCGTACCATCCTTGAGCCACATCCGAGCAATTTCGATACTGGAGAATAACAAACCGCCTGGATTATTACGTAAATCGAGAACATATCCATCGACGTTCTTCTTCTCCAAATCTCTAATAGCATCGCGCATTTCTTTAGAAGCATTAGCGCTAAACTGCTTGAGACGAATATAACCAGTTTTACCCGCAGGAGTTTGTTTTAGAGAGTAATCGACCGGATGAATTTCGATTTTTGCTCGCGTAATTAAATAGTCTTTTTCTTTCCCATTACGAGAAATAGTTAAGTTAACTTTACTTCCAGGTTCACCTCGAATTAAAGTTACCGCTTGGTTAGTATCCATCCCCTCGGTGCTTTTACCATCAATTTTGGTAATAACATCTTTTGCCAAGATACCAGCTTTAAATGCTGGGGTATCTTCCAACGGGGCAATGACGGTCAACTTTTTAGTTTCATCATCAAGACCAATTGTGATACCAACACCAGTCAGTTCCCCAGAAGTATCCACCTGCATATTCTGGAACTCTTTGGGGTCCATAAACCGGGTATAGGGATCGTCCAGCTTTTTAAGCATTTCCCGGATGGATTTGTAGGCTTGCTCCTTGTTCGTGTAAGTCTTATTATTCAAGTACTCTTTGCGAACAGCTTGCCAATCTACCTGATTGAATGTGCCATCTACATATTGGCGATGAATAATTTGCCAAACTTCGTCTACTATCTCTTTAGGACCTTCTTTAAATAAGGCTTGTCCTTGTGAATGGATGCCAAAACCCGCGACAGCAATCGTAGAAAGCGTCAGGGCTGTAGCACCTAAAACAAGTCCACTTCTAGTAATCACCATATTACAGTTGTGCCAGACTGAATTTACATAGTCAGTATGCTCAATCTAACACAGCATATCGCTGTACAGACCGAGCATAATTTGTTATTTCGGTAAATTTATCCGATAATCCGGCTAGCTTTGCGGTGTATTGCAAAACTAGCAAGAATTTTGTTTTACGAACCTTTTTTGCGATCGGGTTCGACCCAACGTCCGTCGGCTTTAATTAAGTTTATCAATTCCTCCACGCCTTTATCTTCAGGAACTTTTTTAATTTCCTCTCTACCCCTGTAAAGTGAGATTAAGCCGGGAGTCTTGCCGACATAACCGTAATCAGCATCAGCCATTTCTCCAGGTCCGTTGACGATGCAGCCCATAACAGCAATATCCAATCCCGTGAGGTGACTGGTTGCTTCGCGCACCAGGTGCAGCACTTCCTCTAAATTAAACAAAGTGCGACCGCAGGAAGGACAAGCGACGTATTCTACCATTGTCTTCCGCAATCCCAAAGCCTGCAAAATACTATAACAAACTGGAATTTCTTTTTCCGGTGCTTCGGTCAAAGAAACCCGAATTGTATCGCCAATTCCGTCGGCTAACAAAGTAGCAATTCCCGCCGTAGACTTAATTCGTCCGTATTCCCCATCTCCAGCTTCCGTAACGCCCAAATGCAAAGGATAATTCATACCTTCAGCATCCATCCGTTGCGCCATCAACCGATATGCAGCCAACATTACCGGCACTCGCGAAGCCTTCAGTGAAATTACGATATTATGAAAATCTAAAGATTCGCAAATACGAATAAATTCCAGCGCCGATTCCACCATTCCTTCCGGAGTATCGCCGTAAGTAAACAGCATTCGTTCGGCGAGGGAACCGTGATTTACACCGATTCGCATGGCTTTCCCTCGATCGCGTAGAGAAACGATCAAAGGCTTCATGGTTTCGGCTATTTTTTCGCCAATTTCATCGAATTCAGCTTTAGTATATTCAGTTCGATTCACATCTGGCTTTTCAAAAACGTATAACCCCGGATTAATCCGTACCTTTTCGATATGCTTGGCAACTTCCAAAGCAATTTTCATACCGTTGTGATGTACGTCGGCAACAATTGGCACATCCCGATAAGTTTGCTTTAACTTTTGTTTAATTTCAGATAAAGCTTTAGCATGAGCCATACTCGGTACGGTAACGCGGACAATTTCGCAGCCGATTTCATGCAAGCGACGAATACCAGCCACGGAACCGGCGATATCCAAAGTATCCTCATTAATCATCGACTGCACCACCACGGGGTACCCCGACCCGATGGTAACATCTCCGACCCTTACAGGGCGGGTTTTGCGCCGCTTAATAGTGGTTTCAAAAGCGGGAGTCGTAGATGCGGTGTTTGTAGTTGTTGGTGTTGGCAGGGTTTGCATAACCTGTTTAAGTAAAATTCTGTAGCGAAGATATCAAATTTTCAAACATTCTGTTTTTCAGATTGCCATAATTAAGCGTGATTTGATGTTAAATTTCTTGGAAAAAAACTAATAATTTGGATAAAACAGCTTTAATACAGTTAATTAAATAGTTACGTAGATATAAACTATACAGCAAATGCTTTGAAAAAGTTATTGTATTTACCAGTAGGATATCTAGCGAGCGAGACTATATAGCGAGCGAGACGCTCGCACTACAAGATAAAAAATAAACAATAATTTTAGGTTGGTTGGAGGAAAGCATAATCCAACAATAAATCTAAATATCAAAGATCGCCTTCTAGAATTACTTACTTTGAGCCTTCAGCAACCACCGTTAGCTGCTCATACTTATCGCTACATATTAGATTTTCTGGCAACCTTACCCACACCAGAAGAAATCGCTAATTCTCGTCCCACACCTGAAATGCAAACTCGTTTGCGCCTTCTTTTAGAACGTAGTAAAGCAGGTGATATAAACGAACAAGAACGTATAGAGCTTGATGAATACGAGCGGATTGAGCATTTAGTAATTATGCTTAAAGCAGGTAATTTAAAGAATATCGAAAGTCTTCGTAGGTTGGGTTGAGCAACGAAACCCAACATAGCTTTATCATAAATTCTTAGGTTTCACTTCCTTCTACCCAACCTACAAACCAAAAAATTAAGTAAAAAGACGTTCATATTAAGCTGTATATATATTAGTAAACTTACTTAATCGCTGTCAAACTATAATACGTGAATACGCAAATTTTCCCTTGAAAATAAAATTTATATCCTGCCAAAATCTATACAAAGGGTGTATTCGGGAATATTAATGCGTAATAATCTCAATTTAAAGACAGTGGTGCAAAACCGTATTGGTAGTGTTATCAGATTTATGATGACAAGCTCCGTTGCTTGCTTCGTAGCGACTTTATCAAATTGGACGGACTATCAATATTACTGGAATGGAACTATATATCGAACTCAAACCGTTGATTTCAATATTTTATCTCACACATTACCTACTAAACTATCTTATGCATTGCAAAAAAAAGACCTTGATGAATTACAACAAACTTTAAATAGTAATTATGGTTTTTTTGGATTAGTTGTAACTGATTGTAGAATAGAAGAAAAAAATTGTCTTAATCAAAAAATTTTATATTCAACTAAATCATATAGAAGCTGGAAGACACAACTTAAGCCCGAAGATTTATTGCTGCATCCGTATGACTTATTAAGAAATCCACCTCCTCTATTAACTGAATCAAAATATGATAGTCCTCGTACTGAAGAGCGAACTGATACTGGCAAGGAAAACGCCGGAAGGATTATAGGAAGAGTATATTACATACGAGGTATTTCCCCGAGTTTCTTAGAAGACTATCAACGTTGGGTTAAAAAACCTTTGAGTACAAGTGGAGCGCATAAAGATTATTCTTTAACAATGGCTCTTTTTTTAGTAGGAGGGTTTGCTTCATGGATTATTATCGAATTTTTGATTTACAAACGAAAAATTCAAGAGCAATTACACCAGAATAAATTAGAACATACAGATAAACAATATAAAAAGTTATTGTATCAGTTCAAGCAAGAGCTAAAGCGTAATCAGAATAAACAGGAAGAAGTTTCCCTTCAATTACCAGACCAACAACGAATGATTGATGAATTACACAATCATAATCAAATACTCATACAACGAATTTCTAAATTAAATAATGATTTAAATAGTCAATCAAGCAATCAAGAAAATAAATTAGAACAATTAAGAGTTTTAAAAGAAGAACTTTTGAAATATCAACATAGAGAGTCAGAAGCTAAAAGTAAAGTAAATAGACTTAACTTATTAATTCAAAGCTTAAAAGAAAAAGAAAATAGTAATATCAAAAGAATAGAAGTTCTAGAAAAAGAATCGTCAAAGTTAAATAGTCTAAATGCTTATTTAATAGCTTTAGAACCTGATGGACAAGATTTGAATATTACACTACTGCGAAAAGAATTAGGAATTGAAAAAATTTTAAATGAAGGTGTAGTTAAAACTATATTTTATCGTGACCGCTATTTATTTGGTAAAGGAGCAAGTATACTTGCTAATATTTTGACCGGCAATTGGCTTAAATCAACATCATATGTAAAAATCAAAGTACTTGAAAAAGATAATACGCCTGCTCATTTACGTAAATATGAATTAGAAAATTGTCTCAATCAATTTACTAATAAAGGAATTATTTTAAAGGTTGAAGTTCAACCTTTAAGTTGTAGAGATTATTTCGACCATGCACGACTGCTAGAAATTGAAAGAACAGATGGTCAAAAATACCAAATTATTTTTGACCAAGGAATGGATTTTATACAATTTAACCCGTCTAGCAATACATATAGTATAAAAACGCCTACATATTTAACAATAATCAAGCAAAATTAAACTTAAATATAAAAATGAACCCCCAACTCCCCATCCCCCCACACTTCAACCCCGCAAAAGTCGGCGAAATATGGCGGGTACCTTACCAACAACGCTCCATCGATGCTCAAGCATGGGCAAAACAACACGATATCAAACCAGCATCTGAAGATAAAAACCGGGTTTGTCTTTTATTAATTGATGTTCAAAACACTTTTTGTATTCCCGAATTTGAATTATTCGTTGGTGGCAAGTCGGGAAAAGGCGCGATCGCAGATAATATCCGTTTGTGTGAATTTATTTATCGCAATTTAGGTGAAATTACCACGATCGTACCTACGATGGATACTCACACGGCAATGCAAATTTTTCATCCAGTATTCTGGGTAAATTCCGCAGGGGAACATCCGATTCCTTCGGCTACTAATATTGTTCCCGATGATATTAATAAAGGTAATTGGCAGGTTAACCCAGCAGTTAGTTTCAGCTTGGGATATGACTACGAATTTTTAGAAAAATACGCTTATCATTACGTCAAAAAACTCACCGACAACGGTAAATATCCCCTCACCGTTTGGTCATATCATTCCATGTTAGGTGGAATCGGTCATGCTTTGGTTTCTGCCGTGGAAGAAGCGATATTTTTTCACTCGATCGCTCGCAACTCTCAAGCACAATTTGAAATCAAAGGCAACAATCCTTTAACTGAAAATTATTCCGTACTAAGCCCGGAAGTTTTACAAAGTTTTGATAATCGTGCGATCGCAGAAAAAAATACTCATTTAATCAAACAGCTTCTAGAATTTGATAAAATCATCATTGCCGGACAAGCAAAAAGTCACTGCGTAGCTTGGACGATCGACGATTTATTAACAGATATTAAGAAAATAGATATTAACCTTGCCCAAAAAATTCATCTCCTCGAAGACTGCACCTCACCCGTGGTAATACCCGGAGTCATCGATTACACAGAACAGGCAGATGCAGCATTTAAGAGATTTGCTTTATCGGGAATGAAGACAGTGAGCAGTGAGCAGTGAGCAGTGAGCAGTGAGCAGTGAGCAGTTAGGAGTTAGGAATGAGGAGTTGTAGAATTTTGAATTTTGAATCTGATATTACCTATTAGCCTACGCAGGTGGGCTTCGTTTGGATGGTTCCCCAGACTTCCAGTTTGAGGGTTAAGGTTGAATTTTCTCTCCCCCGAACCCCATCCCCCCATCTCCCCCAAACCCCATCCCCCCATCTCCCCATCTCCCCATCTCCCCCGAACCCCATCTCCCCCGAACCCCATCCCCCCATCTCCCCCTCTCCCCCTCTCCCCCGAACCCCCGAACCCCCGAACCCCCGAACCCCCGAACCCCCGAACCCCCGAACCCATCCCCAATTACTTCAAATACTCATTGGGATCTTTCGCTACCCAACCAAGAGATGAACTGGAACGTATTTCAAAATGAAGGTGGGGTTTTTTCAAAGTTGGTGTTCCGGTGGTTCCGACGCTTCCGACTAAATCACCTTTATTTACTTCCTCGCCGACGTTAACTTTGATATCCTTGAGGTGGGCATAGCGGCTTTGCATTCCGCTGCTGTGATTTATTATGACTAAGTTGCCGTAAGAACCTTGTTCTTGGGCAAATACCACTACTCCTTCACTAATTGCTTGTACGGGGGTTCCCGGTTGTGCTGACAAGTCTATACCGCTATGGAAAAAAACATCACCGTTGTTTGGATTTATTTGCCATCCATAGGGGAACGTAACAGCAGTATTTTCTGGTAGAGGATATCCAGTTAATTTACTAGAATTAGAAATAGTATCGATGGTTGATGCTGTTTGAGTCGAATTTGATGATTTCTTCAATTGCGGAACAAAAACCACTCTCGGATTTTCTTGACAACCATTAACCTCAAAAAGCGCGTCGGCACGAATTTTATGTTTTGCTGCTACTTGTCGCCAATTCTGTCCGCTCGGCACTTTTACTACAATCCCATCATAGGGAGGAATAATTAAATTTTTACCTACAGTAACTTTACCGTTACGTATTGTAGGATTCATGCGGATAATGGTTGCAGGAGTAATACTATAGCTTTGTGCTATGACTTCTAAAGTTTCTTCTGGTGCTACTTGATGACGCACAAAACGTTCCAAGGCTGGTGTTGGACAATTTTTTTCCTTCGACTGTGCCAAGGCTAAGTTAGTCGATGTGGATATTAATCCAACTATACCAACTAAACTACAAAACAAGACTGAACAATAACGGAAGCTCATGTATATAAAAAAATGATAAGTTTATTTATAGATTATTTTAAAGATTTACTATCGGCACATTAATTAGTTAACAGCTAATGCTTGCTAGCAAACACTTTGTTTAACAAAGTTTACATAAAATAAAAAGGATATCTATTCATCTGTTCTTTTTTCAATTAATTACTAGCAACGCGCAACTGATAACTAATGAGGTCAGAAGTCATCATGTCTATATTTCACCAAGAAATTTGAACTATGACTTCTATTGATTTTAGTATTTAAAGGTGAATATTTTTACTCGTTTGTCTCAAATGTCAATTGGTCTACTTGACTAAATCTAAAAATTAGCATCTGCATTGCTGTCTTTGAACGTTATGGTTATGAAGTTATCTGTAAAACAAATAGTTGTTTCCCTCTCTTTAGTGGCGATTGGCGGTGGTGCAGGTTTATTCGGAAGTCGCTATCTCCTGCCGCAAAGTCGTTCTTTTAATAATTTCAAAAATGTTACAGTAGCTTTACCTCCAGAAAGTGTTATCAACCGTCCAGTGGGAAGATCCGTTGGTGAAAACGAAGGTGGTGACATGAATTTTATTGCTACGGCAGTACAAAAAACGGGGTCTGCGGTAGTCCGTATTAATGCTACCCGTAAAGTAGCAAATCCAATCTCAAAAGCGTTGAAAAATCCTCTCCTACGTCGATTTTTTGGAGAGGATGAGCAACCTTTTCCTCAAGAAAGAATCGAGCGCGGTACGGGTTCGGGTTTTATCTTAAGCGACGATGGGAAATTACTCACCAATGCCCATGTAGTTGCAGATACAGATACCGTACAGGTAACGCTCAAAGATGGTCGTACTTTTGAAGGTAAAGTGGTTGGCGTTGATAAAATCACCGATGTAGCCGTTGTCAAGATTCCATCAACCAAACTACCTAACGTTAAATTAGGAAGTTCTCGAAACTTGATTCCGGGGCAATGGGCGATCGCCATTGGTAATCCCTTGGGTTTGGATAATACTGTCACGATTGGAATTATCAGCGCTACCGATCGCACAAGCGCTCAAGTAGGAGTTCCAGATAAGCGAGTTAGCTTTATTCAAACAGACGCTGCGATCAACCCCGGTAATTCTGGGGGACCTTTATTAAATTCACGAGGTGAAGTGATTGGGGTTAATACAGCGATTCGCGCCGACGCACAAGGGTTAGGATTTGCGATTCCGATTGAAACTGCCGCCCGTATTGCCGACGAATTATTTACTAAAGGAAAAGTACAACATCCATTCCTGGGTATCGAAATGGTGGATTTGACTCCTAGTAAGAAAAAGCAGCTCGATCAAGAAACATCGCTCTCATTAAAACAGGAAACTGGAATTCTAGTTAGAAGAGTTACTTCGGATTCCCCCGCAGAAGAAGCTGGATTGCGCCCTGGGGACATTATTGAAAAACTTAACGGACAACCTGTAAAATCTTCCGCACAAGTACAAAAATTTGTTGAATCCTCAAAAGTGGGAGATATTCTGCAAATTCAAGTTAAACGAGAAGGCAAACTTCAATCATTTAAAGTACAGTCAGGGATTTATCCCTATAAATAGAAACAGTTAAGAGTTAAGAGTTTGTTAACAGTTGCCGGATTTGGGCGATCGCAATTTATGGTAATAACCCCGAAGCCGTCAATCAATTAACGCTCTTAACCCATAACTCGTAAGCATTATTTGTTAGTTAAATTATCCAAATTCATTCTCTGTTCCATTTGGCGCAGGAAATACCCCGTCATCATTGCTGAAGCTAAGAGTCCAGCAAGATTATCCCTGTCTGTTGTCACCTGCACGTTAAAATTTGCGGGGGGTAACATTCCTACAAGCCCTTGGACATTTTGCGAAATGATTTGTTTTATTTCGGGGCTGACAGACTGGGCTACCCGTGCTAAAACCTCCGGAGGTTGATGCTCAAGATATTTAAGCAACTGATTGGGATTTTCCTCAATGTTGTCAAAAATATTTTGATTCGGGTGTTGCTCGAAGTTGTCGTTCAAAAAGTCTGGATCGAACACCATTGGCAATTTATTCGCTGAGTTGCTAATTCTACTCTAAACCATAGGTTGAGTATGAGGCACCTTGACCTTAGTGGAAATTTGAGGTAATTGCATCTTTCCTTTGGGGGTGTGTAGAAGAATAAAACCCAGTGTTAGCAGATGTCAGAGCTATTTTCCACAAGCCAATTCAAGAAAATCGGCGACTACATTTACTTGAAAACAAATTTTACCGTTTTACGCGCTTTCCGCTGGCGCTGGGGTTGTTGATTGTAATTCTAATTCGAGTTGTTGTTGCTTGTTAATATTAGAAAAAGGTTGAGGTAATTGGTCTATTTGAAAATATTGATGAAATTTTGGGGTAACTTGCAGCGAAAAAGAACGAGAATCAGCGCTACGTCGTTTGCGGACAAAACCAAGCTCCACCAATTCCGGAACGTGTTGATACGCCCCCGAACCGCGTAAATTGATTAAATCGCTTTGCAGCATCGGACTATTAAGAGCGATCGCAGCCAAAGTTCGTAACGCTCCGACACCCAACTCCACAGGAATCAGCGTTTGTACCAATTCATGAAAATCCGATCGCAATTGCAAACTATAGCCCGAAGGTGTTTCTACAACTTCCAAAGCGCTATCTCGACGAGCGTATTCATCAACTAATTCAATTATCCCTTCCTCCGCCGTGGCGCGATCGCACTTCGCATAATCAGCTATCTCCCCAATAGAAAGGGGCTTTCCCTTCAAATACAAAATCGCTTCAATCTTTGATGCCGCTACAATCATCGTTTCTAAATCCACATTCGATTAATCGCAATGGACAATGCACAACTCAAGTAAACACACTCCAAGCAAGTTGGCACGGATGATACCAAATTTTTCACTAAATGTCAATTTATAAAGGTTAAAGGTTAAAGGTCAAAGGTTAAAATTCTTTTTGTCTCCTTATCCCCATCTCCCCCTCTCCCCCATCTCCCCCTCTCCCCCATCTCCCCATCTCCCCATCTCCCCCCTCTCCCCTACTCCCTACTCCCTACTCCCTACTCCCTGCTCTTCAAAATAAATTCAGCGATCGCTAAATCCTGTGGAGTGGTAATTTTGAGATTAGTTTCTTCTCCTGGAACTATTAATACTTCTAATCCGCATTTTTCAAATAAAGCAGCATCATCTGTGACTTCCCAAGCTTTACTAATAGCTTCGGCGTGACATTGCTTTAATAATTTGACATCAAAACCTTGAGGGGTTTGTGCCGCCCATAATTGCCGTCGGTCGGGTGTCGATTGAATTATGTTATTTTCGTTTACAACTTTAATCGTGTCCTTAACTGGTACTGCGGCAATCAAACCGTTAGTTAAGCTAAGACTTTCGGCACAAGAGTCAAATAAATTTGGCGTGGCAAGACATCTTGCGCCATCGTGAATCAATACTTGCGAGGCAGAAGCTGGCAATGCCCTCAAGCCATTGTAAACCGATTCTTGACGAGTAGAGCCACCTTTAATTAATTCTATGGGTTTATCTAACTTCAACCGACCTAAAATTTGCTCAAAATCTTCCCAGTCATCCGGTTGAGAAATGATTCCAATCCAGCTAATATGATTCGAGAAAGTAGCTGCTTGGATAGTCCAGCTGATAATTGATTGTCCCAGCAAATTTAACAGGAGTTTATTGCGATCGCTCCCCATTCTTCTGCCACTTCCCGCTGCGGGAATTAATAAATACACTTTGATAATTCCTCAATTTAAATTAATAGTATTTTCTTTATCGCACCTCTGGGGGATGGGGGGATGGGGGGATGGGGGGATGGGGGGATGGGGGGATGGGGGGATGGGGGGATGAGGGGATGGGGAGACAAGGGGACAAGGAGACAAGGAGACAAGGAGACAAGGGGACAAGGGGACAAGGGGGAGAAATAAAATTCCTAACTCCTAACTCCGGTGGTCCTAACTCCGGTGGTCCTAACCTTTAACAATCCCCAATCCCCACCTCTTTAATTGCGAATTGCGAATTGTCCTCTCATCTTCCCCTAAAATAAGTAGCCAGTTATCGTAAATAAACAATATGCGAATAGTAGCCCTTGTCCCTGGTGGAATAGGCGAGCAAATTCTATTCTTTCCGACTCTAGACGATCTCAAGCGGAAGTATAAATCTCGTATTGATGTAGTGTGCGAACCTTCTTCAAAAGCTGCTTACCGGGTAAGTAAGTCCGTTGACGAAGTGCTAGCCTTTGATTTTCAAGATCGCAATAGTATGGCAGATTGGGGTAACTTAATCGGCACGATCAGAGATCGCGAATATGATATTGCGATTACGCCGTCACAAGACTGGTTGACTGGTTTGATGCTGTGGTTGACTGGTATAACCACGCGGGTTGGTTTTAAAGGAAACAATTCTTTGTTTTTCAATCGTGTGGCACCCCTTAAAACGCAACAGTACGCCGCTTATATGTACCACGATTTGCTTCAAGGGTTAGGCATTAATTCTACTTCTCCCGATTTAGCACTTAAAGTACCAAAACCTGATATTGACTGGGCAACTTCGGAGCAATTACGTCTGGGAGTCAAAGATACGGGTTACATTCTGATTGACGCTGCCTCAGTTGATGCCGATACTTCCTATCCTGCAAACAAATGGCTATCCGTCATTCATGAATTTAAAGAAAAGCAACCAGATATGCCCGTTATTGTTATCTCTCAATCGGGTAATCAAGGTTTACTGCGTAAACAAGCTGTACCAGATATTAAGGAAACTTTTCCCGATAATATTGGTAAACTTGCAGCGATAATTGCCGGGGCTAATTTAATGTTGTGTACCGATAGTACGCCGATGCAACTTGCTGTCTTTTTACAAACTTACACAATTGCTTTATTCGGCTTAAACGAACCAACTAAATTATTGCCTCAAAGTGATAAGTTTGTTGCCATTAAATCGGATACCGGCGAAATAGCGGATGTTCCACCAGCAACTGTTTTAGAAAAAATTTGGCAAGGCTAAATCTAAATTTTCTGATTCAGGAAAAGTCAAGATAAAATTGCATATAACTTTTGCAGCACCGGGTATCAAAAAAAAGCCCGGTGTCATTTTTTTTACTTTGTTTAGCTTTTATTTCATAAACAGCAATTATTTTAAATAATGTGATTTGCAATACAGATTTTTAATACAAATCCATAAAACTATTTATTTGTGAATAGAGTCTTTTGAAACTGGCATTTTAAATAGCATTATTCTACAGTAAGTATAATTAAATTTTTATTGTCTGAAGGTTAATATCTCATCAAGATTGATACAATACTTTATATTTAATAACTATAAAATCATGTTTTAATAAATACCTGCATTGAGTTTCATTGTATTTTGAAATACAAATTTGATATTTTTTTGAAAAATTTTATTACTTCGAGTAATTAGGCTTTTTGCAAACAGTTTTATAACCCTCAATTGAGCAGCTTAGAGAAAAAAATGTATCATATACCAATTTTGAAAAATCGACAAAAAGTCCTGTCAATAAAGCATCACAGCCATTTAAGGGGTTAAACCCCTCAACAGGAACATAGAAGTATCTATTAAGCTATAAAACTTAGTCTAATATTCGATCGCATATTGATAATTTTTTATTTTTGAAGAAAAAACCTGAGTCGATCTTACTTCTAATTGTGAAACAAAATACATTTAATAGCAATATGTCACATAGCTAACATTACATTTTATTTGAAGAAATCATTTTACTTGTTGCCTGTAAGCTGGTTGATACCAAAGTTTATCGGCTTTAAAAAAATAATTTGGTTTTTCTTTAGTCAGAATGTTAGTTTCAATTCATTTTGGGGAATGATAAATCAGAAGTAAATAAAATGCTGTAGCTAGGAGTATCAACCTCAAACCATCAACACTAACGTCAGTACGTTGTTACTATCGCGATAACTAGACGATCGAAGTTGGTAATAGTAGAGAAAACTAAATTCTATTTATGTCTCAACTATTAATACATTCGTTGTCGTATTTAAATCGATCGAGCTTATGGCAAAAAGCTTTTCAAATTAACAGTTAGTTTGAAGTTTTGTAACTTTTTTGAGTCAACATCTGTTTTATGTTGATTTCAAAAATTTGTTATTAGCAATTAATGGTAAATGAATTTACATTCTCAGATGATTAGTGAGCAATTGATACAAACATTATTTGTTTTAAAGATGTTTGATACAAACACTATTCCTTGTGAAAGATGTACGAACGAAGATAAAAGCGGTAAATTCTTTTGCATGAACTTCTATCTAACTGTTAAGTAGGTGAAATCACCTTTGTAAATGACTATCTAAATATAAGGAAAAAATAATGGCGATTCGGTTACATAGCTTAGTTATCTCTAAAAAACGTTATATCCAGGTAGAGACTCAGCCTCATCATCTCACAGGTATTTATAAAAAAATCGTGCTTTCTTCTCGCAATATACCTTTATGGCAATTTACCGATACGGAAAACGCATATTACGAGAGCGAAGATGATGGAACCATTACTTTTTATCAAGCTGTAAGTACCGATAAAGCAAGTGCAGGTATTTGGACTTATATGGTGTATGAATGTCCTGAAGGAGGAGAAAATGTATTTACAGACTCCGATTTCAATACAAGCATTCAATGTTTAAAAGAACTATTTGCCGGAAAGAAACTAGAGAAATCGGCTATAGATATTTATGAATACTTACAATATAGATATAGTGATAGTGATTGTTTAGATATATATCTTCCTAATAGTTGGAATAAATTAATCGGATGCAAGATAGCGGATATTCTGTTTGAGGAATATAAAGCATTTAAATCTACATCTGTTTTTGCAGAAGGTGCCGGAAAACAGTACGCGCAAACAATTTTAGATGAATTTATTCAAGCTGGTGAAGAAATTATTCACATGGGCAAGAAGCTAGAAGATTTTGAATCAGCCCAATACGATATTTTAAATAAAATCAATATTGATGATATGGCTAAAACGATTGTTGAATATAACGACTATCGTATTTGGCAAGCAGCTTTACCGACAAAATCAAAAGCTGTTGAGTATGCTTTTAACACCGCATTAAGTCTTATATCTCGCAGTCAGTAAGTTTAATTTAACAATAAAAATATGAGTTATAAGAATTAGACATACATAGAAACCCGATTTTTCCAAAAAACCGGGTTTCTTAATTTTCACAAACGAAGAAAAAAATCAGGTGCGTTACAAGTTGAAGTAAAATTCAAGCATTAGAGCATTTGGAATAGCTCATCATCCAAGTCATAACCCAGTAATTTCGCCATTGACTTGATTCGGGATTGACTGGGGATGTTTTGTTTTTCTAGCCAATCTTTTAAAATAAAGGTTTTTTGCATCAGAAAAATTTCTAAAGCTTCGGGATTGTACTGAATACCTTCTTTAGTACTAAACTGATGCGGAACTAACATCGCAGCATAACGGACAAATTCACCCGATTGCCAATCCAGTAAAAATGGTAGCCACGGATATTTTGCATCCAAGCGGATATACCACAACCGTACTTCTGGAATTTCTGAAAGTTCCCGTGGATCTCCCGATTCCAATTCGTATTGAACATCCAAACTTAACTGCTGTTCCCTCGATGCGATATTATCCTCCGCCAAGAATTTATCAATTGCCTTTGTCGCAGGCGATAAATCCAAACTGTTGATAGATAACTTCGGAATTGTGATAGTGAAAGTCATTGCTTTAGATTGAGCTTTGAGAATTTACACTATCACCAATTAGGATTTTAGATTTTAGATTTTAGATTTAAAAGCGGATAATTTTATATTAATACCGATAAATAATGTAGAGACGGCGTACACACTGCAACGTCTCCCCGTAATTCTATTAGTATCGATAATTTAATAACTGGTTAATAACTGGTTCATAAGTGGTTCCTAGATTCTAGCTACGAACCCTAGAAGGCTCAGCATAAGGGGTACTTGACAAGAGGCACCTCTGTTGATGCATTCCCAGCCCGGAGGCTGGGAACGAGACATTCGCCCTCAATCTAACTCAACCACTTATGATACAAAGCATTATCGCCACCAACCGCAAATATATCGATGCGGTTTTGTCCCCAGGATGCGGCGGCGGGAGCGGATAGTGCTGCTCCACCAAGGTTTTCCCATTCGCCCCAGTTGGATTGAACGCATGCTTTGCGGTATACAGCGTTATCAGTACCGACTGCAAATACATCAAGACGATCGCCATCTCTGGAGGTAACTGCGGGGGAGTATGCCCATGAACCACCCAAGCTTTCCCAATCGCTGCTCCAAGTACCGTTCCAAGATTTGCGATATATAGCGCGATCGCAACCTTTAATAAAAATGTCGATGGAGTTTTCTTTGGTAGAAACTGCTGCTGGGGTACCCAAGCTGATACCACCTAAAGAAAGCCATTCACTCCAACATTCACCGTTCCAGAATTTGTGCCAAACGGCGTTGTCGGCTGCGACGCTAAATACATCAAGTCGGTTACTACCCCAACTAGTAGCAGCTACACCGTGCTTGCATAAACCGCCCAAATCTTGCCATTCACCCCAAGATTTACCGTCCCAACATTTACGCTGCAATGTACGTTGTTGTGAAATAATAAATAAATCTATTTGTTCTTCACGCGCTAGTACCGCAGGAGTTCCCAAACTAAACCCATCTAACTTTTCCCACTCGCCGGGATTTTTATCTTCATGCCAAGATTTACGATAAACAGCGCTGTCGCCACCAACGATAAAGGCATCAAGATGATTTTCTCCTGAAGAGACAACCGCAGGTGCATAAAAGCTGTTACCTCCCCAACTTTCCCATTCATGCCATTTGGGCTGTTGTGGTAAAAGTTGATCGAAGGCGGCTTTTGCTTGAATAATTCCAGCGCCGGAATGATGATCGAAACCGGGTTCGCCAATGTTTTTCGCGGTATTTTTGAGGAGTTCTTTGGCTTCAAGTTGATTTAAATCTGATTTAGCTTGTTTGAGCAACGCCACTACACCAGCAGCGATCGGACAAGCCGCAGATGTGCCGTTATCGCTGGCAAAGTAGCCTTTAAAATGACTCACCGAGCAAAAATCTGGTTTGTTGGGGTCTAAAGATGCCGGTCCTTGGCTACTATAACCAATAAACTGTTCTTCTTTATTAACCGCACCAACAGTCATTACTAAAGGATGTCCGTTTGCACCCCAAATGCTTTTACCGGAACCAAAATCCGTGCCGCATCTTTGAGAAGGGCAACTTCCTCCACAGTTACCCGCCGCAAACAAGACTAAAATACCTAGCTCGATCGCTTCTACAACTTTACGGGTGAAAGGATGTTCCGGATTGTTTGCATAAAACTCGTCCCAGCTTTCTTGATAAATTCCCCAACTGTTGGTAAGAATTTGGGGCGTACCGTCGGTTTGATACTGCTTTATTGCCCAATCGAATACTTTTAATGCGTTGGAAATCGCATCGCCACCGGAAATCCGGCAGTCGTAGAGTTTAGCTGCGGGTGCCATTCCCAATACATCGGTAGCGGACATATTACCGTGTTCGCCCCATTCCTTGGCGGTAGTTCCCCAGTCGGATGCAGGTCCACCAATCACATTTTTGACGCGACGAATAGTTTCTGAAGGACCACAATCGCGCCCTTCGGCAGTTATACCACCATCGACAACGCCAACAACAATACCTTCTCCTTTAAATCCAGCAGACCAAATTTGGTCGGCACCGAAATACTTGGCTACATCGGCTACGGTTCCCTTAGCTGTGGTTGGCTCGCAATCACAGGTACCGATAGGACAATCTTGTGCCCCATCCATCGGTGCGACTAAATCTTTGTTTTTGTCTAATAATGCAATATCGAAGGGTGCAATGGGAGTGTCTTTATAAACTTTTACTACGTTGGATTGCGATTCTAATTCCTGAATATCGCTTTCTTCTACTACCCCGCGTACCATAACCGTTTCTTCGTTGTTAGCTTGCAAGCTAGATACTTGCTGGCTACTAGGTTTTACTTTTATCGGTTCGTAGCTGCTGTCAAATCTGAAACTACCTACACTGATTTGTGCAGCCGTCCGAGATGCATCCAATATGCCGCGATCGCTAGGTACGCGCAGTTCTACTAAAACTTTCTGCATATGTCCGAAAGATGAAGAAGCATCCATGTCGCTGCTGGGCATTTGGCGAGGTGCAGATGGCGAATTCATATCTAAAGAAGGCATTCTTCCACTGGAAGTATTAAAACCAGCATTATTCATGTTCGGAGTGGTATTACTATTACTTTGCATTTTTATCACCCTGTTAAATAGTAAATTGGCGCTACGGTTATTTACTTATTGATAAGCAAATACCGCTAAGTAGATGTGCTTATTTCTTCAAAAAATAGCGCTAAATATAGCTCGCTATTATGATTTTCTTAGTTCCCTTACTGACATTATGTAAATACACCAAGCTATATGAGAATAAGTAGATATACGGAAAAAAAAATACCGAGCCTTAAATCTCAGTAGAAACCACAGTTATTTTTGTCTTGAATGCTAATACAGACGATCGTTGTTTTTTTCTGAATGCAAAAAATAGGCGCGATCGCGGATAAAATTAAATATGTCTAAAAACTTACATTAAGTACGATTGCGGGATGGGAATTAATTATAAATACTGAATCGATCGACTATAGTTATTTTAAAATAAGCGATTACCTCCGGTAGAGCTTCGCTTAACGCCAATTATACCGAATCTATCTTCGAGTAGACGTTTGCAATGATTTTAAGCTAAAGTGGTAATGAGTTTATTTTAAATTAGCTTTAGATTAATTAGTGACATAGACTTTCACAAGCGATCGGAAGTTTCTCCTATTAGAGAAGTCCTTATAGTAAAACAGGAAAACACGAATTAAGGATAATGTATAGGACTACTTTAATTTTTGCATCTATGGAATAAAAAATAAACATTGATAATTAAGTATACGAATATGCAAAAACAAACATTATCTACAAAACCAATTCGTTCCTTAGAAGACGCACTAGAAAGATGTCAAACCTTGGGTATGCGGGTTAGTCGTCAGCGTCGTTTCATTTTAGAACTGTTATGGAAAGCAAACGAACATCTTTCGGCTCGTGAAATTTACGATCGCCTGAATAAGGATGGCAAGGAAATTGGACATACATCGGTTTACCAGAATTTAGAAGCGCTATCATCTGGGAGCATTATTGAATGTATCGAGCGCTGCGATGGGCGTTTGTACGGAAATATCAGCGATTCTCACAGTCACGTTAACTGTTTGGATACGAATCAAATACTAGATGTTCATCTAGAATTACCTGAAGAAGTTCTTCGTTATGTAGAAGAGAAAACGGGAGTTAAGATAACAGATTACAGCGTTAACTTCTATGGGTATCGTGAATCGCAAGATTGATATTTGTTATCGTTGGAATCATGTAAACAGACGTAATAAGAGACGTAATATATTACGTCTCTACAATTTTGAAATCGCTGCATCAACGCAAGACTAAAAATATAAGGTTCGTAGTAAGGGCTTTAGCCCCTCTTCTCCAAATAAAAAAAAGCGGTTACGACACAAAGGAATAGATTTTCGTTTCAAGTAAAAGAAAGCAAATCGTGTCTAACCCAAGCTACTGTCTAATATTCACTGCAATATTGCTGGAAAAAATTTACAATACTAACTATCTTGGCTGTTGACGAGAGATTCTAATCGTTGTGTGACAAGATTTATTAGAGGTTGTCCAATAATTATATAAAGAAGTACTACTTTATTATTCTCTTGTATTGGTATATTTGTATCAAACATTAAAGCAGCAAAAAGAAATACCCCCATTCCAATGCCATAAAAGAAACCAGCAGCAATATAAGACTTTACTTTATGAGCAGTATTTCTTGCTGGTTGATTTTTAATTTTACTAATAAAATCCCTAATAACTTCTTTAATTAATCCACCCAAAACTCCAGAGCCAATAGCTAATAGGACGAATTTTTCTGCTTCAGTTAATTGGTGCATGAGTAAAACCAAGAATGTAAAATATACAAAGCCGATTGATATAAAGCTTTTTAAACCATGACTTTAAACAAAAAGATTCCCTAATTTTAAATGTTTCTGGTGGCGATTGGTTTCAAATTCTTGATAGATAATTTCTTTTTTGTTGTATTTGGCTAATTGAGTTCGATCTATATTCAACTGCTGCTCTAAAACCATCGCTGCTTGGTAATTCGCTCTCGGAATAATTAACCCCTCAAAGAACATATGCGATCGCTAATATTATGCAACATAGGTGAAGTTAGAGTTACGCGCACCAAAGCCGTAATGCAAATTCTAGAGATAGGGTTTAATGAGGGGTATTAATGTTATGATTCCAAGTCAGCGCCTTGGATTACCAGAACCAAACTATAAAGAAATTCGTTTATTTCTCGACACTGCCGATAATTTCCTAAAAGATAAAAGCAAACATCAATGCTGATATTTATGCTGTATTCGCGTTACAATTTGCGATCGTCATCAACCTGTAGGTAACTTGATGAATTAATTTAGACAAAAAGTTACGCAAAATACAAAATAAATAAAACTTTGTTATTGTAATTAATGACGAAATGACGCTAATAGAGCATAAATTCTAAATATATTTGACATCAAACTATATTGATTCAAAATACACAAACAAATAATACCGAAATCAGCAATAGATTAACTGTAGGGTAAAGTTGGTATTTAAAAATTTAACTACCATTTACCATTCAGCCCCGATCGCTAAAACTAAAAAAGTTGATGAATTATGGACTTATCTCCCAATGAAGTTCGGTTTCAATGTCGCCAAGGAACATTTCAATTTCCAACCCCCGGAATTGCCTGTGGATTTCTACAAGCAAATTTAGTTATTTTGCCAAAAAGTATGGCATTTGACTTTTTAGTTTTTTGTACTCGCAACCCCAAACCCTGTCCGATACTGGATGTAACCGAAGTTGGAAATGCCGAGCCGCAAATAGTTGCTCCTGGTGCGGATTTGAGAACGGATTTACCTCGCTACAATATATTTCGTAATGGAGAATTAAAAGAAGAAGTAGCTGAGATATCAAATATTTGGCGCGATGATTTTGTCGGTTTCTTGGTTGGCTGTTCGTTTTCTTTTGAATCAGCGCTGATGGATGCAGGTATTCCCGTTAGACACATTGAAGAAGGTAAAAATGTGCCGATGTACAAAACGAATATCACTTGTAGGGAGGCAGGAGCATTTTCTTCACCTTTAGTAGTGTCGATGCGTCCATTAGCTGCATCAGATATAATTCGTGCGGTACAAATTACCAGTCGTTTTTCTAAAGCCCACGGTACGCCGATACACTTTGGCTCTCCCGAAGCAATTGGAATTAAAAATCTTGAAGCTCCCGATTTCGGTGAAGCTGTAACAATTGCTGAAGGGGAAATTCCTGTATTCTGGGCTTGCGGGGTGACAACTCAAATCGCAATTATTCAAGCAAAACCAGAAATCGCGATTACTCATGCGCCGGGATATATGTTCGTTACAGACATTAAAGAAGATTATTTCTCCTGGTAAAAATTTTTGAGCGAATCCGTAAAATTATTTGTGTATCTGCTTCCCCGCTCATGACAAAAAAACCGCAATCCGAACGCGATTTAGATAAAATAGCCCGCTTAGAAAGTATTTGTTCGCGAGATGTGGGTAGAGGGATTGATTCTTTAGCAAAAGTAGCCAAGGGAGGGTTATTAGGGGCATCTCGTTCAATTGCGGAACATCCTTGTCCAAATGTGGCGATTATTACAGGGTTTTTCATGCCTAACGGCAATCCTCCATGTCCCGAAACCGATGGTCCAATAGGATGTGCGTTATTAGCGGCTAGTTTGTTTGAAGTTGGGATACTAGTAAGAATTGTAACTGATTCCTTGTGTTTTCAAACCGTAAAAACAGCAGTGATTGCAGCAGGATATCACGATATACCTATAGATATAGTCGCTGTAACGGTTAGCGATCGCCAACATTCAGTCACATCGCTTTTAGAATTTTGGAAATCTCTGGCATCGCCAATATCTCATATAATTTCCATTGAAAGAGCCGGACCAAATAAACATGGTATTGTCCGTAATATGAGAGGACAAGATGTAACGGCTTACACGGCACCTTTGCATTTGTTATTCGAGTCAAAAAAAATCATTTCCGTGGGCATTGGTGATGGTGGAAATGAATTAGGAATGGGGAATATTCCAAGAGAAATTGTTACGTCTAGCATTCGTCATGGAGAAGAAATCGCTTGTAAAATTAAGTGCGATTATTTAATAGTTTGCGGCGTATCTAATTGGGGTGCTACTGCTATATTACTAGCACTTTGTTTACTTCGTCCCGATTGGAAAGCCGCAATTATCAAAAAGTTAAATCCAGAAACAGAATTTCATATTTTAGAAACACTTATAAATAAAGGTTTAGCAATAGACGGAATTAGAGGAATCCCAAGTTTATCCGTTGATAACTTATCTTGGGAATTTCATGCTGAAGTTTTGAAAAGTGCAATTGAGGTAATCAGTTAGCAGTTAGGAGTTAGGAGTTAGGAGTTAGGAGTTAGGAGTTAGTAGTTAGGAGTTAGTAGTTAGGAGTTAGTAGTTAGGAGTTAGGAGTTGATTTTCTACCCCCTCTTCCCCCTCTTCCCCCTCTTCCCCCTCTCCCCATCTCATTCATGCCCAATCCCCAATTAATCAAATTCTTTTAAAATCATTTCAGCTTGTTTACAAAGCATTTCGTGACATTTACCATTACTAGCTAATAAACCACCCCATTGACTGATATCTCCGGTGTTGTATTGTAATGGTGTTCCGTCGAAGTGAGTGTATTTTCCGCCTGCTTCAGTTAATATTAATTCTGGTGCGGCGATATCCCAATCTTTTGGTGCGGATTTACCGGAAAGGGAAATATAAATATCTGCTTGCTGTTCGATAATTGCAACAATTTTACCGCCGACGCTGCCAACTGATTTCTGATTTTTGAAAGGTAATTTTTCTAAAAGATAGTTTAATTTTTGATTGCGGTGATTGCGACTTACAACTAAAGTTAAATCTGGGGAATTTTCGCACTCGGAAACGCGCACGGATTTGCGATCGCCATTACGAGTTTCGACAAATGTACCGCCACCAAGGATAGCATAATATAATTTTTCAGCTTCGGGAATTGCCACTAATGCTAATTCTGGACGCTTATTTCTAACTAAAGCGATATGAATAGCGTATTCACCAGTTTTATTAATAAAATCTTTTGTACCATCTAAAGGGTCAATAATCCATACCCATTCAGAATTATTTTTACCATCTTGCTTCTGATAAGTTTCTTCGCTGATATAGCCAAAATCTTCTTCACCTAATTCCGATCGCAACTTCTGCAAAATATAATTACTAACAGCTAAATCTGCTGCCGTTACTGGATCTTTACCTTTATCATCTTTATATTCTATATTTAAATCATCTTGTTTATTGCCTTGATAGTAAGAGCGCAAAAGATCGGATGCACCCCAACCTATAGGACGAATTAATTCTAGAATAGATTGTAAATCTTTCATATTGGGAATTGGGAATTGGTAATTGGTAATGGTGAATTGGGAAATCTAAAATCCAAAATTAAATAAGTACTTAGACGAAATTAATTGTATATTTGTCATTGCGAGTGGAACGGAGTGAAACGACGCAACCGCAACACTTTGAGATTGCTTCGCTGTCGCTCGCAATGACATAAATATTTTTATCCACCTACTTAACTCCTAACTCCTCACTCATAACTCCTAACTTTTAACTTCTTCCATCCAACGGCGAGTGCCAAAAGATTGACAGGATAAAGCTGCAATTTTCGCTGATTTTTCCAGAGCGGTGGTAAATTCTTCTTGCAACACATAGTTACAAAAAGCACCGTGAAAAATATCTCCAGCCCCTAGTGTATCAGCAGCTTGAATTTTTGGAACTTCTAGAATATTAATTTGATTTTGAGATAAATTTTGAGATAAATATTGGATGGGTTTTTCTCCGTGAGTTATGGCGATATGAGGAATACCAATTTGATTGAGATAAGTAAAAACTTCTTCGGTGGTATGATTGGGGGGATAAAAATTAGCCGAACAAATGGCATAATCAGCGAAAGGTAAAAGCTTTTCAAATCCAGGTTTCCAACTGCCACCGTCGATAACTACTGGTATATTTTCCGCTTTGGCAAGTGATGCGATCGCACATCCCAATTTCATTTGATGTCCATCAACTAGTACAATATCTATGTCTTGCAAAATATCTGCTGAAATAGCGTCGATATTAGCTTGGTTTTTGACGGCATTTATAGAGATAACAGCACGTTCTCCCGTACTGCTAACAATAATTGAAGATACTGGCGGCGGGTTTTCTGTGGTAGGGTTAAAGTCGATTATTTCTATTTGATAATTCGCTAAATCGCTCTTTATTAATTGCGTCATTGGGTGACAACCAACTGCACCTAATATCTTAGCGTTATTACCCAAATAGCTAAAAGCCACAGCAGCATTTGTTACCGGACCACCTGCCGCAACAGTATAGTCTTGTGCAACTAGTTTCTGATTATTTTTCGGAGGAGATTGGGCAAGATAAATCAAATCTAGCGTTACTAAACCCACAAATAAACCATTGAAAGATTTTTGATTTGTCATAATATTAAATAGGTTAAAGGTTATGAGTTATACGTCAATAATTTTAGATTAAAAATCTTCCCGCTCTCTCCACTCCTAATTGATAATTGATAATTGATAATTGTTCATTGATAATTGATAAATGCAAACCGATAAGACAGGTGTACTTTACATTGTTGGCACGCCGATTGGAAACTTGGAAGATATGACTTTCCGAGGCGTGCGAATTTTGCAATCGGTGGATTTTATTGCTGCTGAAGATACGCGCCATACGGGAAAACTTTTGAAGCATTTTCAAATTAATACGCCGCAAATAAGTTATCACGAACATAATCGCCACAGTCGCATCCCAGAATTATTAAAGCAGTTGCACGAAGGAATTGCGATCGCGCTTGTAACTGACGCTGGAATGCCGGGAATTTCCGATCCCGGTTATGAGTTGGTGAAGGCTTGCGCGGAAGCTGGAATTAATGTGGTTCCTATTCCTGGAGCCGTTGCAGCAATTACCGCTTTGAGTGCTTCGGGGATTTCTACCGAGAAATTCGTGTTTGAAGGATTCTTGAGCGCTAAAGCAAAACAACGGCGATCGCATTTAGAACAATTAAAGTCAGAGGAGCGTACTTTGATTTTCTACGAATCCCCCCATCGTTTGCGATCGACTTTACAAGATATAAAAGAAATATTTGGCGAAGACAGACAAATTGTCTTAGCGCGAGAGTTAACTAAAATGTATGAAGAGTTTTGGCGGGGAACCGTTGCGGGTGCTTGTAGCTACTACGAACAAAAGGTTCCCATAGGTGAATATACTTTAGTAGTGGCGGGTAATTCACCCACTCAGCGGCTGTTTACACAAGAAGAACTCACCCACGAGTTAGAAACAATCATGAATCAAGGAATATCCCCCTCACAAGCGAGTCGTCAGCTAGCTGCATCAACTTCTTTACCGCGCCGTCAGCTTTATCAACTCGCCCTTTCATTAAAAAATTCGGATTATGAGATCCAAGATACATAGAAAACCCGATTCAAAGGTAAAATATTTGTATATTCAAGGCTCCAAGTCTTGTTTGATTTATGGTAAGTTGTGGAGTTTTTTCATCCCGACTAACCAGCACATTAAACCAAAAAAAGTATAGCTGTTGACAATTAGAGATTACAATGACTCAAGTGCTTTTAGGCGAAAACGAAGGAATAGATTCTGCATTACGTCGGTTTAAGCGTCAAGTTTCCAAAGCTGGGATTTTGGCTGATGTTAGATGCCGTCGGCAATTTGAAACCCCACAGGAGAAACGAAAGCGTAAAGCAATAGCAGCAAGACGAAATCGACGTTTCAAGTAAGTAGGAATAAGAATTTTTACGGTTGCAAACGTTTGAATATCGCTACTGAATATACGCGATCGCTGTTTTCGGCGTACACTCACAATATATCTAAACAATAAGACGTGGAAAAAGGACTTTTGTAAATGTAAAGTACTAATGATTTTCCCCAAATAGAGTTGAATAAGGCAGGTTTTCAAAATTAACTGCCCATCAGCTAATTAATTTTGAAAACAACCATCGCTAATTCTGCGGTGGTTGTTTGTTTATATAAGAAGTTAAAAGTTAGAAATGAAGAGTTAAGAGTTAAGAGTAAGAAATTTTTTCTACCCCCTCTACCCCCTCTACCCCCTCTCCCCCTCTCCCCCCATCACCTTGTCCCCTTTCCCCTTCTCCCCCTTCTCTTCTTTAGACTTAGGTACGTTCAAATTCTTGCGATTACAATCATTCATTGCCTTCTCAACACCTTTTTTAAGGCATAATTCGACACATTCAACAACGTAATCAAGAACGGAAGACATCACCTGATTTTCTTCGGGAGAAAACTTACCTAAAACATGACTTACAGTACCATTTTCGGTAGTTGCTGGATTTTTTGGTCTACCAATCCCAATCCGCAAACGAGGAAAATTTTTAGAGCTAAGATGAGAAACAGTACTTTTCATACCATTATGTCCGCCAGGAGAACCTTCGGTACGCAAGCGAACTCTCCCCACGGGTAAATCCATATCATCATAAATAACCAGCACAGATTCTGGCTTTAACTTGTACCAAGAAGCCACCGCACCTATTGATTGTCCCGAAAGATTCATGTAAGTTAAAGGCTTAAGCAAGTATACTTTTTTTCCACCGGGTGCAGTTGTTTCAGCGTACTCACCTTTAAACTTACGATTTTCGCTTAGAGATACTTGCCAAGAACTGGATAAAGCATCTATCGCAGCAAAACCGATATTGTGGCGCGTTCGATCGTACTTAGGTTCTGGATTTCCCAAACCAACAATTAGCTGGGGAATCAATAAAACTTTTTTACTAGCAGCTTGCATAAGGAATAAAAAATAACTAATTAACTACGATCGGGTTTGTAGTAAGGACTTTAGTCCTATTTATTAAAAGCTAAAGCTACTTACTACGAACCTTTATACTTCTTCTTTCTTTTCCATCGCGCCTTCTAATTTGGGTTCGAGTTCGGCTGTAGTCTTGACAGCTTCCTCCAACTGTGATGCTTCTTTTTTAAATTCATCTTGAAACTCTTGGGAAGCATCTTGAAAACCGCGAATTGCTTTTCCCATACTACGCCCAATTTCCGGTAGCTTTTTCGGACCAAAAACCAACAGCGCCACAGCCATAATTACAGCCATTTCCGGTAAACCGATACCGAATATATTCATCAGCTTTCTCCTATAAACTCAAAAACCCTTAACCCACATCTGTAGTTTAGCGATTTATCGCTCAAGAAAATACTTTTAAGAAAGATAGGGAGTAGGGAGTAGGGAGTAGGGAGTAGGGAGTACTTCGACAAGTCTTACAGTGAGCTACGTCGAACTGCTCAGTAACCTTATTGAGTTAGGAATTATGAGTTATGAGTACTTCGACAAGTCTTACAGTGAGCTACGTCGAACTGCTCAGTAACCTTTAGGAATTATGAGTTAGGAGTACTTCGACAAGTCTTACAGTGAGCTACGTCGAACTGCTCAGTAACCTTATTGAGTTAGGAATTATGAGTTATGAGTACTTCGACAAGTCTTACAGTGAGCTACGTCGAACTGCTCAGTAACCTTTAGGAATTATGAGTTATGAGTTATGAGTTATGAGAAAATAATCTCTCCCCATCTCCCCATCTCCCCATCTCCCCCCTCTTCCCCCTCACCCTACTCCCTCCATTTCTTCAAACCCAAAAAAACCCGGCAAATCCGGGTTTAACTTTAATTTCAGATAAAATATCGGAATATTTGTGAAAATACCTGGGCTTACATTCCCAAGCTTCGCCAATCCACATTAATACCCTCAATCATGATTGATTTGTTATAAAGTTGCAGAATAATCAACAAAAACACAAAAAATAAAGCCATGAAAACAGCCATCAATGGGGTAGTACCCCAACCGGGAGCCACTTTACCATACTCAGCATTTAAGGGTCTGAGAACATCTCCCAAACGTGTTCTTTGAGCCATAATCCAATTCCAGGTTAATTAACAAAACATTTTTTAATCTTCTGTAATATTGTATAAGAATAGTACTCATAAAATATACCCGTTATGGAACCCGCAATAGTTCTTAGCATTTCTGTAGCTGCCGTCTTAATTACAGTCACAGTAATGTCCGTTTACACTTCCTTTGGTCCTCCAAGTAAAGAACTTGGCGACCCTTTTGAAGACCATGAAGATTAGGTAAGAGAGGGGGAGAGGGGGGAGAGGGGGAGAGGGGGAAGAGGGGGAAGAGGGGGAGATGGGGAGACAAGGGGAAGAAAATCAACTCCTAATTCTTAACTCAATAAGGTTACTGAGCAGTTCGACGTAGCTCACTGTAAGACTTGTCGAAGTACTCCTAACTCAATAAGGTTACTGAGCAGTTCGACGTAGCTCACTGTAAGACTTGTCGAAGTACTCCTAACTCAATAAGGTTACTGAGCAGTTCGACGTAGCTCACTGTAAGACTTGTCGAAGTACTCCTAACTCAATAAGGTTACTGAGCAGTTCGACGTAGCTCACTGTAAGACTTGTCGAAGTACTCCTAACTCCTAACTCCTAACTGGTTACTGTAAAGTTTGCGATTTTCCACGGCGCGATCGCATTTGTTGATGAAAATTCTGATGTCGGTAGGGGACGTTCTAATAAATCTACAGATTCTGTTACGTTTAAGCCGATGTCGCTGGTGAGTTGAAATTCTGCTGTTTCTCCATGACATTCGTAACAACGCAGAATCCATTGCTGGGGATTGTCTTCGGCTTGTTTAAATGCCATTAAAATTAAGTTTTGAGCAGATATATCTATAAAACTGGCTTTGTCTTTCACTGCTTGAGTTGGTGATTTTATTGCTGCATCGGGATTTTGAGGATGGCACACAATTAGAGGTTGGTTGAATTCATATCCACGCTTTACTGTCTGCGCTTTCTCCCAACTTCCCGCATGAGGATACAAGCCATAACTAAATTGATGATTGCCTTTGTCAGCTTCGGGATTGGGCCATTCTGGACTCCTCAACAAGCTTAAACGTAATTGATTTGGTTGAGCATCGTAACCGTATTTGCAATCATTTAATAAACTTACACCGTAAGAATTAGCAATATCGCCTTGTCCCATTTCTTGCGTCAAATCAGCCCAGCGCAATGCGGGAACTTCCCATTTAGCTTTTTCTGCTGCGGTTTGAGGTTTGGTGGTGCGTTGAATTGCACCGCAGGGAATTTCATAAGTTGCAAAGTCTGCTTCTAAGTTTAATGGGAAAGCGGCTTTTACTAAAACGTGACGTTCTAACCAGTTAACTTTGGTGGTAATTTTCAAAATTTGCGAACTAGCTTGCAAAACATAATCTTGAATAAACTCCGATCGCCCCAACTGACGCACTACTCGCAAGCGATTTTGCAGCGATCCAACTTCAAGCCATTCAATAGATTTTAGTTGAAATGGTGGTAAAATATTCTCGGCGTAATTGGGGTCGATGTTCCATGCATCCCAATACTGACCAATATCAGTAAAAGCTTGCAGTTGATTTCCACTAGCACAAAGTATTTCGCGATTATTTAACTTATCGAAAACGCTGCTTAAATCGCCAGTTTTTTCGTCAACTTCTACCCGTAAATATTCGTTTTCTAAAATATACTGTAGCGCTATAGTTTTGGATTGATTCTGTGGAGCATCTTGACTGGGGGAAAGCCAAAACAAGCGATAACCCACCGCAGGAATATCATTTGCTAAAAATAATAATTGTGAATCGGCATCGAGTTGAGAGGTAATTTGATTGCCCGAACTATCTTGAATTTGCCATTGTTGTGTAGTAGAAGGTAAAGAAACAGATACAACTTCCGAACGCTGCCAATTAAGAGAATTGAAAACAACTACAGGTAAACTATTCGGTTGTGGCGATCGCGGTAAATTGATTCGATCGGTTAAAGTTTGTAGAGACTGCCGTAAAATATTGTTAGCACTACTTTGCATCTGTTCCCATTCCGGTTTTGCATCTTCATAGACTTCCGGAATCGAGGAACCAGGTAAAATATCGTGAAACTGGTTAAATAAAAGTTTTTTCCAAGCCGCTTCAATTTCAGCTTTCGGATAATCTACACCACAGACAATAGTTGCTAAACTTGCAAATAATTCCGCTTCATAAAGCAAATTTTCAGCAAGACGATTGTAAAGCTTTTGGTCGCCATGACTAGTATAGCAGCCGCGATGGAATTCTAAATATAGTTCGTCATTCCAATTTTGGATTTTGGATTTTGGATTTTGGATTGTCTCCCCATCTCCCCCGAACCCCATCTCTCCATCTCCTTGTCCCCCCATCCCCTTGTCTCCCCATCTCCTTGTCCCCTCATCCTTAATTGAGTGCAAATACTTCTCAACGGTGGTGAATTCAAAATCGGGACAGACAGATGAATTCTCCCAGCGTCGGGCGATTTCGAGCATATCACGAGTGGGTCCGCCGCCGTGATCGCCGACTCCGGGAAGCCAGAGGTAATTTTGTAAACCCGTTTGTTTTTCCCATGCGATCGCGTATTCTACCATTTTTACCGGGTCAATACCTTCGCCGATTGGTGCTGACATCAAGCTAAATATTTCGCTACCATCTGGCGATCGCCACCAAAAAGCACCGTGAGGAAATTTAGTAGTGTCGTTCCAAATCAACTTTTGAGTAACAAAATATTCCACTCCTGCATCTTTCATAAATTGAGGTAAAGTCCAGCAGAAACCGAAGCTATCCGGAAGCCATGCCACCGTAGAGAATTCGCCAAACTTTTCTTTTACGTAGCGCTGACCGTATAATAATTGACGAACAATCGACTCACCAGAAATTATATTTAATTCCGGTTCCACCCAAAAAGCACCGATAACTTCCCAAAGGTTGTTTTTTACAGCTTTTTTTATTTGTGTAAATAAATCGGGACAATTTTCTTCCACCCAAGCATAAAGCGCTGGCGTAGAATGACAAAAAATCAATTCTGGAAAATCTTCTTGCAGCTTTAAAACCGACGCAAAAGTATTCTTCGCAGCTTCCCAAGTTTCGCTCACCCGCCACAACCAAGCCATATCCAAATGTGCATGACCAACAAGAGAGATTTTGGATTTCAGATTTTGGATTTTGGATTGAGTCAGCTTTTCGCAAAGAGAAATAAGGGATTTATCAAACTCTTTCTTATCTTCCTCAGCGCCCTCTGCGCCTAGAAGGTTTATTACCTCAGCAACTTCCTTAACCAACCCAGCAACTAAATCCAACTTATCCGGTGCAAAAGCTTCACAATAACGGTGTGCGATCGCCAACTCCGACGCGACAAAACCGGGATAAATATTATTCCTATTCCCCACAGCTTCATAAATGCACTTTGAACTTACTATTGCACCATTATCATGTCCGGGGCTTACCAAACGCAAAGCAATAATAAATTCTTCTCCCGGAATTACCCGTGGAGTTAATAAGACTCGTTGCGAAAAATCAAATAAATCTCCCTCAGCTACCATTGAACCATTAATATAGACTTGAGCGGAATCTGCCCACCAAACCAAAGCCAATCGCAAACACAAACCTGTAACTGGATAACCTTGTAAATCTGAAGGAACGATTAATTTTTGTGCCAACCAAAGCACATTTTTGCCCTTTTGCCAAGCAATATGTCCTTTCGCGTTTAACTCCGTAGCATCCCAACCAGAAAAATCCGACGCGAAAACCTCACTCACCAAAATATCACCCGAAAAACAGCGCCAATGTTCGCGAACATCCATTTCAGAAAAAGCACGTAGTTTTTCAACGGTTTGTAAAATAGTTTGCGAATTAGTTTGTGAATTAAGATTTGTATTAGATTCAGGTATAGGATTGGTCATCTTTGGGCTAAAATCATGTGAAAAGTTCTATACGCTTAATAGTAAAAGAACTTGAAAAAAAAGATACCGATAAATTATTTTTTGATTTTCTTATGTAACAATTTTTGAATATCTTTTCACAGTAAAGTGAAACAATAAAATAAATATAGATAAAAAACAGAATTATTACCTTTAACCTTTAACCTTTAACCTTTAACCTCTAACCATGTCTTCCGCTTCCAAAGGACGTTATCAAAGCAGACTATTTAACTTCTTTCACAAACAATCTCGGCGCTTCGGTGAAGGATTCGGACGCTCGTTGCGACAATTGCAAGTTGCTACAAGTTGGTCAATAGAAGCACTTTCTCAATCAATATATTTACTGTTACAAAAAGCTGCTGACTCAGCCGGAACCCAACTTCCCGGAGCTACAGAAGAATCGAAGTTACAGTTGCAACCATCAGCACCTTCTGCTGACAGTGCGATCGCGCGGGTACTGGAAAATGTAGAAACCCAAGATATTCTGTCTCTACATGATTCACAATTATCTATTTCTCCCATTCCTCAAACCGAGTATCCAAATCAACCAAGCCTGCAAGATGTTCAATTAAGCAAGCAAAAAATTCAAATTCAGGGAGTTGCGTCACAAATAAATAGTCAAAATTTAGTGCTTGTGACGAGCGAAAACGAAATTCTTGACGTTTTAACTCCAATGCAACAGCAAGCTTTAGAAAACCAGATAATTACTGAAATTGCTAATTATTGGCGATCGTGGCGATTGTCTCAAGTTAAGCAAGAAAAATTATTGTCTATTGAGGGTTTTTTTGAAAAACGTTCTTTGGGTAATGGCGATCGAACAAAGGCGCTACCTTCAGAAAATGCAGTAGTAAAGAGCGAAGACAACTATTTACAAATTAATCCGACGGTGGCATCTTTAGATACTGCGATCGCTAATTTGGAAACAAACGCTTTCACACCTGTATCCCGCGTTCAGATTATAGTCAAGCAACGCGGTGGCGAAGTTATTAAAGTCGTAAAAACTAAATTAGATATCTTTTTATACGGCGATCGCCAAGCAACTGTCAGCGGGGAAGATATAGTAGCTGATAGTAATTTAGAAACGCAATCAAAAATTAAAGGTTTGATTTGGGCAGCGCTTAATTACTTTTACGGCGAATCCAGAAGTAAAAAAAATCAGCAAACTCCACCAAAACGTCATCTTTCTTCGACTAAACCTAAATCTCCTCAACTGCAAAGCCAACAATCGGAAAATTGGTTAAGTAATGCCGATCTATTTGGTAATGGATTCCCACAATTAAATCCCCCAAATCAAGCATTAAATAAATTAGAAACCAGTAAAAAGCAATTAAACCGTTCTACAGAAGATAATTCTTCCCAAATATTTGGACTCAAAATTCCAAACTGGCGTACCTTACGACTTAAAGAAAAAGCTGGTTTACAGCAGTCACGAAAAGGTGCTTTGAAAAACCAGCAAGATGGTATTAAACCTAGCGAGCGGGATGGTTATATTAAACCTAGCGAGCGGAATAGCTATATTAAACCTAGCGAGAGGGATAGTTATATTAAACCTAGCGAGAGGGATAGCTATATTAAACCTAGCGAGCAAGATGGTTATATTAAATCTAGCGAGCGGGATAGTTATATTAAACCTAGCGAGAGGGATAGTTATATTAAACCTAGCGAGAGGGATAGTTATATTAAACCTAGCGAGCAAGATGCTCGCACTACTTCTGGAATCTCGCAAAAAATTACAATTAATCCTGGTTCAGAATTGGAAAGTGGAAGCAAGAAAATTGCTCAAACCCGCGAATCAACCGAAATTGAAGCCAAACCAGAATGGATAGAAACTAAAGCCGAACTAGTTGGTTATCAAAAGCATCCACTAGAGCGAATGTTGGCATGGATTGACAACACAATGTTGAAAATCGAAGAAGCGATTGTGAATTTTGCCAATGCTTTACAGCAATTGTGGCGAAAGTAATTAAGGAGATGGGGAGATGAGGGGATGGGGAGATGAGGGGATGGGGAGATGAGGGGATGGGGAGATGGGGAGATGGGGAGATGAGGGGATGGGGAGATGGGGAGAAAGGGGACAAGGGGCTAAATAATTAACTGCTCACTGCTCACTGCTCACTGCTCACTGCTAACTCCTCACTCCTAACTACCGCTGCTCCACACCACCCACAACTGGTTTAACTCCTCCTGCACCACCGGAAAATGGATCGGTTCCACCACTCCAGTTAAAGTCGCTGATGCGGAAGCTGATACCACCTAGCTCTAGTACGGGGTTGTAACGCAGGCTGATGCCGTAAGTACGACGACTGTATTCTAAGATATAGTCAGTGCTGGTACGTTCGCTGGTATCTAAGTTGATGGTTGTTTGAAATGCAAGGCGGAATGGACCGTAAAGTTGTTGGGTGATACCGGCGCTTAATACTTGTCTATCGGCGTAGCGATCGAATAGGAAGGGCGATAATCCATCGTTTGTACCTTGTGAATAGCTAATATTGAAGCCGGTATAATCTAAAAATTTCTTGGAAAAGTGACCGAATTGTCCTTGCAATCCAATTGAACCTATAAGCGTGTTTTGGCTATCGCCGTTGCTGTAATAGCTGCCGGTTCCGGTAACAGAACCAAATGTTTGTACGTAGGGGACTACTGGATTTGATGTATATTTTAATCCTCCTTCCTTGGTTGGCGGAAGGGGTTTACCCTGCCAAAGGTTGATAGCACCTCCAATAGTCGCGCTGGCTTGCAAACGACCTAAAGAAGCTCGATCGTTGGTTCGATTTACATCTAGTAGGTCAATGCGATCGGTGTTGGCGCTAATTTGTTGAGCGCCTGCTTGATATCTCAGGTTTAAACCAGTTTTACCTAAAGGTATATTTGGTGAAGTCACAACTCCGCCGAAGCTGCTCTGTACCGTTTGGAAACCAAGACTACCGTTGTAGAGACGATCGCGGTAGCTGTATTCTAATGTTGCTCTATAAGGGTTGAGCGGATTCCCTAGTAAATAATTGTATCGCACGCTCGCACGCGCTTCGTCTTGTAACTTGGTTAAGTCGAGACTTGTTAAAGTTGCACCGGCTTCAATTTGCGATCGCGGAGTTAAGGTTGCATTTAAACTCGATTTTAAACCGAATAGTGCTGGGATGTTTCCGTTATTATTTTGTACTGCTTGTTGAGCAAAAAACTGAGGTGTTACTTTCCAACTAAGTTGTTCTGTATTTGCAGCTACAAAGGAACGCTCTACGTATAAACCGCCGCGATCGTCGCCATCAAAGCCGATGGAAACCGGCGCGGGAGTTGCATCGCGTTCGGTGCGGTCAATTGTCCTCGTGTAGCCCGGTATACCTAAAGTTAAACCTTGGTCAAATACTAAACGTGGTTTTTTTAACCTTAATTTATCTCGTAAAGGTGAAATTCGAGTTAAAGTAACTGAGTCTGCACGTACCTCTAATTCTGGAGGAGAAAAGGGGTCATTGGTAATGCGGACATCTTTTGCTTCCCATCCTTGAGGATAAAAATCTACTCGTCCGGCTTCAAACCGCAAGCGGTTAACTTCACCTCCTTGTTTCGCCGATGGTATGTTACGAGCGCCTCTACCACCGAAACGAACGCCAATTCCTCCAGGGCTACCAATATTCGTTAGAGGTTGACTTCTTCTAATTCTATCGCTGGGAGGACGACGAGGTACGCCGCCTACTGCTACCGAAGGCGAGTCAAAAGACAAATCTTGTGAGGTTTGGGCTACATTAATTTCGCCGCTGCCGCCTTCTAAATCCCCAGTGTCTTGAATAAAGTTATATGTAAATCGGTTTCCTCTTAAAACTTGTTCGCCACGGGTGACTGCAACGTTTCCTTCACCGACAGCAACTAAGTTATCTATATTTACTTGTAAAGTATCGGCATCGACTACAGACCCATCAAATCTTACTACCACATTACCTTGTGCGGTGACAACCCGACGATTTTCGTCGTAAATTTGCCTATCTGCAAGTATTTCTATAACTCTTCTTGTCTCGGTTGGCGGTTGGGTTGGTTGTGGCGGTTGAGTTGGTTGTGGCGGTTGGGTTGGTTGCGTGTTTGTGTTACTTGGTGGCGGTACGGGTATAGTTTGTTGAGCTTGTTGCCCAGAACGCGATTTAAATTCTATTGTCGCTGGCGTTTTTGCATTTGGATCTTGAGAATAAAATTCTATTTTCGTAGGTTTTTGCGTTTGCTCGGAAGCTATTTTTCGATTCTTAAGCTTCTGCGATTTTTGAGAAGATTTTTGAGATAAATTCTTACCCTTGCTTACCATTTGAGCAACAGTCTTTGCCTCAAAATGGTTTAAGCGTTCGGACGATCGCCGTTCTAACGGATAACCTATACTCAGCTTTTCTCCCAAAGCATCAGCATTTTTAGCGACATTAGCGGATGAAAATTCAGGTGGGAGAATAGTTTCCGGTTCGCTATGCGATCGCTTCTGGGTTTTGTTCAAAATAGATTTTGGCGGGGAAAATTCTTCCTGCTCAAAAACTTCGGGTGTAGGAGATTCTGTGGATAAACTAAAAGTACTAGTTTTTGATGCACTCAAATTATCCGTACTTACATCTGCTACGGTAATGGAATCGACAACATTTGGTAGTTCGGGCGGCAGAACTGGATGAAGCATAACGCAATATATAAGCCAACAAACAGTCTTTAAGGCATGAAGACAGAACAGTTAATAGAGGAAGCATTAATTTAGAAAATAAACTTCCAACTTTAGCCTTCTACTTTGCCTGCGAGCAGATTCCGCCCAAAAAAGGACACTTATCGAAAGAAAATAGTTAATTAAATAAATATTTATAATTCTTTCGACGTGTCCTTGGCGTTAATAAAATCTTCTGCTTTCTTCAGCAGCGATTATGAACGAAAGTAACGAAAGTAACTATAATTACTCAAAATCATTACGTCCGGGGTTACGAGCTGGGTCATTAGACAAAAATCCAAAGATAAATGTAGCTAAAAACAACCCGACAACAATATAAACAGCGATTTTTAAAGTCAACATAGCAATTTCTCCACAGGGCTAAGCAAAAAAGTTATTTTTAGTATCTGCTATTGCAGAAAAGATAACTTCTTTATATTACCCAAAATAGCCCCATTTTTGGAGGACATAAACGATAGATGTATTTAAACCATTCTCCAGGCTCGGATATGCGCTGTCGCAGGCGGCACTGTTGTTGTTCGACGCTGATTTAAATAAATATGTTTCGCGTTAAATGGGCATGGGGGATTGGGAACAGGTTAAAGGTCAAAGGTAATATAGTTCATCTCCTCATCTCCCCATCTCCCCATCTCCCTACTCCCTACCTATTTAATGTTGACTAATTCTTTATTTTTAATTCGGCTTTTAACAACTTTTGCTGGACTACCGACGGCTATGGAATAAGGAGGAATATCTTTTGTTACAACTGAACCCGCTCCAATCACGCAACCTTTACCGATGGTGACTCCATCTGTTACCGTTACGTTGTGTCCGAGCCAACAGTCATCTCCAATTACAATTCCTTTGCGAGTAATGCCTTGCTTGGTAATATACTCAACCGGATCTGCAAAATTATGGTTGTTAGCAAATAATCCCGAATGCGCCGCAATTAAACAACCTTTACCTATTTTGATGTTTCCAGGTCCGGCAATACAAACATAAGGACCGATAAATGTGTCTTCTTCAATTTTTATATGAGTATCGTTTAATGCTCTAATATCAACTCCTTGTTGAATTTGCACTCCATCGCCAATAGAAATTTTATTGTTGGGATGTCCTATGGCGTTTATATTCGCGCCTCGCAATACTTGCGCTTTTTTTCCAATTTCTATACAACTCGGATTAATAAATTCAACGCTATCCTGTAAGTAGACTTCTTCTCCCAAACTTGCAAAGATACCGCGATAAAAGAAAGTTCGCAATCTTGAACCGATCGCTTTGGTGGGAATGTTAGCTAACAAAACTGTTAAAACTGTTTCTTGTAACCGCTTCCATTTTGATACAGGTTTTCTACTATTCATACTTGTATTCCCCTGATTTTTTAAGTTTAAAGAATGTTTAATATCGCTTGACTAACAATATTGATGCTCCTAACTTCCAAGTCTTATCTGGAATTAGTTGACAACGTAACTAAATCTGTAGGATTTATAGATTCTTCGGGAAGACGAGTTTTAATAACTCGTGCTGGCATCCCAACGGCTATTGAATAAGGAGGAATATCTTTGGTGACTACTGCACCCGCACCAATAACGCTACCTTTACCAATAGTTACTCCATCTGTTACGGTAACACCGTGTCCCAACCAGCAGCCATCTTCGATAGTAATTCCTTGAGATGTAACTTCTTGGTCGGCAATATATTTTAATGGATCTGCATAGCTATGGTTATTGGCAAATATTCCACTATGGGCGGCAATCAAACAGCGTTTACCAATTTTGACATTTCCCGGTCCTGCAATACAAACGCCAACACCAATAAATGTACCTTTATCGATATAAATTTGAGTATTATCTAAAGCTCCAATATCAACATTGCGTTCAATGGCAACTCCTTCTTCTAAAACAATTTTGTTATTTTCATCTCCCAAAGCATCTAAACGAACTCCTTTGAAAAGATGTACTTTATTGCCGAGTTCTATTCTACAGGCACCTAATAATTCAACGCCGTTTTGTATATAAACTGATTCACCTATTTGACCTAATATACCTTTATATACTAGTTTTCTTAACTTTGGACCCAAAGCAATAGCAGATAGCTCTGCGAATAAACCAGTAACTAAAACTTCTTGCAGGCGTTGAAATTTTGAATTAGACTTTTTCATGGTTGTATTTGTTAGTTTGATGACTCTGAAGATTTTATCGCTAATTCGTGCTTTTATTGGCAAGATGAGATGATTCTTTTATATGCTAATTCATCTTTATAGATTATTCTCCGAATAAATAAAAAAATACTTTATTTTATTTAATTATTCATCAATATTTTTTATAGATAAAGTAGTATTAAATTCAACTTTTTTGCTTGATTTTTATAGTTATCCTCCACTAATCTATATAAACCAAACAATATATCTAAGCCTGCAAAAAAAACAATTTATTCCGCTTATTTATATAAAGTAAATGTAACGGATTTAGTTAAATTGATTTTTATCTATATTCATCTATATTTAGAGAAGCTAGTTTAGTACTCAAGAAGCTTATGCATCAAATAGTTAATTGCGCTTAAGCTAAACAGTATCTTCAATATTTAAAGTATTACTCCTATAATAATTTATCGAAAAAAAATCTTTAAAGAATGCTACTTTAGTCTTCTTGATTATGAAGTTACCTTCTAAGTTATGTTTTTTATGTTTTCACAATCTAAATTTTAATCAATATTTTCTATATTTACGTATAACATATATCATTTTTGAAAACAAAATAACCAAATTTACTTTAATCCTGTGCTTTTTTTATAAAGTTTTGATTAAGTAGCTGACGATCGCACGTAAATATTTGCAAGCACCGATGCGTTTTTTTACCCGAATGTTTTTTGTAAAAATGTTTAACTAGTAGTCTGTCCGATTAATTTTGACAGGTTTGTAGTAAGGGCATTGGTTCCCTAAATCCGGAGCGAGTACAGCGGGCACGTAGAACCTTTATTACCGATAAAAAATTATGCAATCGAATACTAGTTTTCCATTACCTTGCATCGATAAGTAATGATAGTGGCGATCGCTACTTGATTAAGATTTTTTTGTTTAAAAGCTTTATTCGTGCGCTATTTACCGTCCTTTTACCATATAAAAAACAGAACACGCGCTATAGCGTTGCAAAACATCCCGTTTTTAAATAAAATCATCTTCCACCTTCTTATAGATCGAGTGTTGAGAACTATTGCACCGGCGTTAAAATCTGCGATATATCTTTAAACTGAAACGGCATATATTTATATAGCGCGGTAGCAAATTCCCAACTATTATAGTGCTGCCTTCCACGCTACAAGCAATATAATACCGTTTGATTAATTGCCTATATTATTATTGCGTCAACTTTACTTCAAAGGGGGCACTACCAAAACCCGGAATAATTCACAGAAACCGGGTTTCTTTCGTCTTGTTAAGAATGGTACAAGATTACATCACTATACTTCGACTGGATAACGTTCGATGAGTTGATTTTTTTTCCTCCAGCTTTGAGGAGGGATATCGTGATGTTGGCGAAATTGTCGGGAAAAATGACAGGCATTTTGATAGCCAACATTTGTCGCGATTTCTTCGATATTTTGGCTGCTATTCTTAAGTAGATAACGCGCGGCTGCCATACGACGCTTAACAATCCAACTGTTTACCGTTTCTCCAGTGATTTTTGCGACTCGATTAGTTAAATAAGCAGCGGAATAACCGACAGCTTCAGCTACATCGCTCAAGGTGATTCCCTTGTCATAGTTAGCTTCAATAAAATCAAACACTTCTTTCAACTGAGGAACAATTGGAAAAATAGACTTCTCTTCTTTTGATACATCATTTAGTCCCGGTATAGAAATACCATTGAAGTTATTACGACAATAACGAAGGAAAGCCTGCTTTTTCTCTAATCGAGTGGCGATCGCTTTTAACAACTGTTCGGCTGTGGCAGGTTTAACTAGATAGTCGTCGGCACCAGACTCCATACCTTTACGAAAATCTTCTTTACTACCTCTACCAGTAAGAAAAATAAAAGGAATAACTGCCGTAAGGGAATTTTGACGTAATTGCTTTAAAACACTGTACCCATCCATATCGGGCATTAATACATCACAAATTACCAAGTCGGGTAAATGAGAAAGAGCTTGTTGAATTCCCGCAGTGCCATTCGACGCACTTATCGTCTCAAATCCTTCACTATTGAGACTGTCTAAATACATATTACGGGTACGAGCATCGTCTTCTATAACCAGAATTTTTTTTGAGATTGCGTCCATCATGATTAATTACTATAAAGGTTAAGGGTTGAAATTCAATGCCGAGTAAAAGGGGATTAATATATTTAGCTATAAACTAACAATTGAAATTCGATTTTTAAATTTGATTTTTAAAAATTCTTGCTTATACCAATACTACTGGAATTTGAGTCTGATTAGATAGAAATCTAAGATTGACAACATGACTGAAATTAAGTCTGATTAGATGGCAGTCTAAGAATAATGGTAGTTCCGATACCAACTTTACTTGACAAGCTAATTTCACATCCATGTAAATCTGCAAGAGTTTTTACAATTGATAAACCCAACCCGGTACCGGGTATGCTGTCAATATTGCTGCCTCGATAAAAAGGCTCAAATATCTGCTGTTGATCTACTGCTGGAATTCCAATTCCTTTATCTTTAACTTTAAAAATTACATCATCTTCTCCACATATAAGTTCTAAAGTCACGGAGTTGCTGCCCACGGAGTATTTAACAGCATTAGAAATCAAGTTAGTTAAGATGTGTTGTAACAATTTAGGATCGACACTAACGGTGGAACATTCACCTTCACTCATAAAATTAATTGCTTTTTGCTTGCCTCCTGCAAGGTACATCTGTGCTATGATGTCCCTACAAAATTGCTTCAAATCAAGTTGTCTTGGCTCGCACTTTAATTTATCAGCTTCAGCCTTACCAAACAACAAAATCTCATCCAGCAATTCGCTAATTTGTTCTACAGCATCTTGAATCAAATCCAGATAAGAGCGATTTTTCTCCTCACTCCATTGATGAATATTACGTCTAAGTAAATCAGATGAGAAAGAAACAATGTTAAGGGGAGTACGGAATTGGTGACAAAGCATCGAAACAAAACGCTGTCTAAGTTCGCTCAATTTTCTTGCTTGTTCTAATGCTTGAAGAAGTTCCGATTCGGCTTTTTTATAATCGGTAATATCAATTGCCGTAATCATCTCTACTTCTTTCCCCGCAAAATCAAGCAATCCATCGAGTTGTACAACCGTACAAGCTAACCAGCGCTCGTTACCTTGTTTTGTCAAAATTTGCATTTCTTGATACTCGCAGCTGGCTCCATCCTGCTTGCGTACCTGTCTGCACTGCTTTGCTAGAACTATTTTGTCAAAATCGAAGTTGTTGCGAGTTAATTCTTTTAACGAATAGCCAGTTAACGCCTCTGCTGCTCGATTGACATAACAAACATGACTTTTATGAAGTAGAATAATGCCTGCTTCGGTATTTTGTGCCAAAGTGCGAAATCTCGCTTCATTCAGTTTAAGCGCTTCCTCCGTTCGCCTTGATTCTGTTATATCCCAGATACTCCACACTATACCAATAATATTGCCATTAAGTCTATAAGGCTCACTATGGTGTGCAAATATCCTTCCATCTTTCAATTCTAAAAGATTATAAGTCTCCGAATCAGACTGTGTAGGTAATTGCCAAATATGCGAACGAAAGATTTCTACATCCTTAACCTGACTTTCAAAAAAAGCTTTAGCTTCATTAGAGTTCTTTGATATCCTGACAGAGGCAGGGAGATGCCACATATCGATAAACTTTTGATTGTAGTAAAGTATTTCTCCTTTAAAGTTGATTGCAAGTATACCATTAGCAGTAGACTCTAAGGTAGAGCTTAATAAAGAAAGAGAATTTCTCAACTCGTCATCTGTCTTTTGATATTCAGAGAATTCTTGTTCGAGATTTTCGAGATGCTCTGGTGATTCTAGCGCTCTTCCACGCGCTTTCGGCTTTGGCAATTTCTTGTTTGAAAGGCAAGCATAAGCACAACAAACTTGCCTACCATCTAATTCTTCCACAATAAGAGTGACTTCAACGGGAAACACCTCACCCTTGGAGTTGCGATAGCAAGTTTCAAAACTTATCGAACCTTGTTGATCGAGTAATTTCCATTGTTGCAGCCATTTGTGCTGTTCCCAGTAAATATCTACCGATCGCAAGTTTATTGAAAGTATTTCTTGTCGGGAATACCCAAAAAGCGAACAAGTTGCATTGTTAACGTATAGAAACTGAGCATTCTCATCTAGGCAAAAAGCAGCATAATCAGCATGATTTATCAGTGCTTGAGCTACTTTCAACTCTTCTTGCAGTTCTAATCTGTATTTAGAGTTGGGTTCAATAATCATAATGCTGTTAAAACTTGTATGCTCCGCTGTGCTGGTTTTACGATTGAAAGGTTTAATAGCTAGCTGCAAGCTCGGTTTTTAACAAATTCCGAGTTATCACCTAATAAGTTTCTGACATTCCTAGAGCATTACTGCTGATGGTTTCCGACAGAAAAGTTACTTCGCGATAAGCCTGCTATATTCCTTTACTTAAAATAAATTAACAAAAAACTTAAAAAATTAATATAAGTTTACAAAATATTTTATATTAACTTCACAAATTTGACACATTTTTTTTCGGAGTATAATCGATCGCTTTTTCCGCGCATTATTATTTTTCCCATTAATTAATAAAATTTTTGAGACTAGTGTCAATCCATTCTGAACCATAGTTAGCTAAAACGATCTCAAGATAATTGGAATGTAATTGAATCGAAAAAAAAACATTTAGACAAGCATTAAACTAGATGTTTATCAATCGTTTATTATAGTTTACCGCTTTCTCTAGCTTAAAATAAAAATTCTGCTAGTGCATTTATATGCTGAAAAACTAGTTAGATATAAGCATATTTTTTCAATCTTTTACTGTGTATAAAATAAGTTCAAACTATATATATATATCATTGATTTTGCTGAATTAGAAACAAACACGGGGAAATATTATGACTTGGTGAGAGTAAATTATCACCGAATTAATTGATTTTCTTTAATTTATTCTCTCATTATTCTTTCAAAAATTTAACAATAAATCCTACTTGCATAACATCTGTCACAAGAAATACTTGTAGAACAAAAATATCATTAAGAATATATCTGCATCTATCTTTAGATATAGTTTAATATTTGTTAATTTTTTTTGATTGCAACTCTTATTTTTCTAATTTTAGGTATTATCGAGAGTTGCCCGATCTAAAATTCTCTTCAGTATATACACATAATAAGCACAGGTGTTAATTATTGCATACACGGCAATATATTCTGCTAAACAGAGCTTTGTTAAGTATCATATAAGACTTTGAGATGTATTTTTATCAGTAGTTAAATATTGTTTTAAGTTCTATTTACTACAAATACATTAGTAATATTAATCTGCAATATAAACAAAAGCAAAAGAATTGACAAGGCAATCAAAAGATTTTTCATTGTTTTAACCTATAAGTTTTATGTAGGCTTGTTTCTATAAACACAGAGTCTTGGTTGTTTTGCTTCTCCAGTCAAAATTTTTCTAGACAGCAAAGAGTAAAAGTGGTAATTTTCCATTCCCGGTGTTTGTAAGGCTGGGTGTGAAGTTATAAGGAAATAGTAAGGAAGCACAACCCCTTGTTTCGGCTGCAAATGGAAGCGTATCCGAGAAGTCGTTAATCTTAATCACCCAACCCTCGTTCAGGGAGCGTATATTAAATAATGGTTCAAAATTTTACTAAAAGAGCTTCTCCTGTAAACCTACAGCAGAAAGAAGTTCTTAATGAAAGCTATGAAATAGAAGCAGAAAAAATCGAAAGCACTGACGACAACGAAAATATTACAGTTGCCGATGCAGTAGCGCAGATGTTTGAAAGTTTGGGGATAAAATCCGCCTACGGCGTTTCAGGAGGTGCAATGGCATCACTGTGGGGCGCTTTATCTAACAGTAGTGTAGAAGTGCTGAACTTCCGCCATGAAGCTGGAGCAGCATTCGCCGCTACCGAAGGTTATTTTGCTAGCGGTAATCCTACTGTGGTATTTACCACAGCAGGACCGGGTATAACGAATGCTTTAACCGGGTTATTCGCTGCACGTGGCGAAGGTGCAAAAGTGATTTTGCTGTCAGCTTGCACCTCCGCACCGCAACGGGGACGGTGGGCGATTCAGGAAACCAGTACCGACACTTTACCCAGTAGTGGTATTTTCACCACGGGTACGGTGTTTAATTATGCTAGCACAGTGGAATCCGCCGCCCAATTACCGCAAATATTTCGTAAACTTGCGCTGGGACTTTCTCAGCCAGGAGGGTATGTAGCTCATTTGAGTATACCTACCGCCGTACAAAATATGAGCATGAGCGATACTCAAATACCAAAAAAAGGTGTTAGCTGTTCCTTGGTATCGTCGAGTGACGAAGTAGTTGCGAATGCAGCTAAGTTACTTGCCGAAGGTACATTTGCTATTTGGTTGGGATTTGGTGCCCGCAATGCAGCTGATGAAATCCGTCAGTTTGCTGAAAAAACTGGAGCGGCGGTAATGTGTTCGCCTCGCGGTAAAGGAATTTTTCCCGAAAACCATCCTCAATTTATTGGTGTAACTGGTTTAGGTGGTCACGGTTCTGCGATGACATATATGCAAGAACAGGCTCCCATCCGCACTTTGGTATTGGGAAGTCGTTTGAGCGAACCAACATCGTTTTGGAATACTGACATGGTTCCATCAAAAGGTTTCATTCATGTTGATATAGATCCCAACGTACCGGGAGTAGCTTATCCTCATGCAGAAACTATCGGAATTCAGTCAGATATCAAAACCTTTGTAAAACAACTGTTGCGTCATCTGGAAACGGACATCGAAGCAGTTAATGGAGTCAAAGCGGCTCAACCTTCATCTTTACCCAAGCCCGAACGTTCTACGGTAGAACCCGGACAAGAATCACCCATTAGACCAGAAGTTTTAATGGAAGCGATTCAAAAGGTAATTGTTGACGGAAGCGATGCGGTTGTGATGGCTGAGTGCGGTAACTCCTTTACTTGGTCAACAAATCTATTGCGATTCAGTTCTGCTAATCGCTATCGAGTCAGCACCGGAGTTGGTGCAATGGGACACGCCGTGACTGGTGTTGTGGGTGCAGCCCACGCCAGAAACGGTAAATCTGTCGCCATTGTGGGAGACGGAGCCATGTTGATGAATAACGAAATTAGCACGGCAGTAAAATATCAGATTCCGGCAATTTGGATAGTCCTCAACGACTCTCGTTACAATATGTGCCATCAAGGCATGAAAATGTTAGGTATGACTGGTGCAGATGCAATCATCCCTCAGACAGATTTTCAAATGATTGCAAGGGGAATGGGAGCCGACGGAATTCGAGTTACTCAAGAATCTGAAATTACAGCAGCATTAGAAAAAGCGATCGCCGCAACAGGTCCGATAGTAATTGATGTACTTATCGATCCAGATAAGGCTGCTCCTTCCAAAGGACGTAATAAAGGTTTGGCTTCTCAAGGAGTTAAAGCAACTTCCGAACAAAAACCAAAAGTACAAGCATCATTTCCGAATATCTAATTCGTTCTTGTAGAGACGTAGCACTGCTACGTCTTTCCACAGGGGTTTTAACAACTAACAACCAACAACTAAATAAACCTTTATCGCATTAATTTAATTTAAGAGGAGTAGGTAGTTTGAATCTATTTGAAAATGTTACAGAAATGGGTCACGAGCAAGTATTGTTTTGTAATGGTAAAGACCCAGATATCAAAGCGATAATTGCGATTCACGATACAAGTTTAGGTCCCGCGATGGGAGCAACACGAATGTTGCCTTATGTCAATGAAGAAGCTGCTTTAAAAGATGCTTTGCGTTTAAGTCGAGGTATGACTTATAAAGCTGCTTGTGCCAACATTCCCGTTGGTGGAGGTAAAGCTGTAATTATTGGTAATCCCAAAGATAAAACTGACGAACTTTTATATGCTTACGGGCGTTTTGTCAACAGCTTGAACGGACGTTTTATTACGGGTCAAGATGTGAATATGACCCCGGAAGATGTGAGAAAAATTAGTCGAGAAACCGATCATGTTGTAGGTGTAGAAGAAAAGTCCGGTGGACCTGCACCTGTAACTGGATGGGGAGTATTTTTAGGTTTAAAAGCGGCTGTGGAATTTCGCTTAAAAACCTCCGACTTAAAAGGACTCAGAGTCGCAGTTCAGGGATTGGGGAATGTTGGTACAAACCTTTGCCGTCATTTACATGAAAACGGTGCAAAGCTGTATGTTACCGATATTAATCAAGTGAGAACCGAGGAAATCAAGCATCTCTTTGGTGCGACGGTGGTAGAACCTTCAGAAATCTACGGACTAGATGTAGATGTATTTTCTCCTTGTGCTTTAGGTGGAATTCTGAATAGCGAGACAATTCCTCAAATTAAAGCCAGCGCGATCGCCGGTGCTGCAAACAACCAGCTTGGTGAAGAAAAAGCAGACGGAATGATGCTTGTAGAAAAAGGCATTTTGTATGCTCCCGATTATGTAATTAATGCTGGAGGATTAATCAACGTTTATAACGAAATGATTGGTTATAACGAAGAAAAAGCCTTTAAGCAAGTAAGAAATATCTATAATACCTTGCATGAGATTTTCGACCGAGCCGAAAACCAGCAAATTACCACAGATGCAGCTTCAAAGCAGCTAGCAGAAGAAAGAATTGCTAATGCTAAAAATCTCAAAAAAGTTTTGGCAACTTCTACATCAAGTAACGGTAAACATTAAATAATTTACGATCCACACCCTCCGGGTGATAACTGATAACTGATAACTGATAACTGATAACTGATAACTGTAAAAGGGTGACAATGGAAAAAAATACGTTTGCGACATCAGCTTATATAGCAACTTCACCAAAAACAGCTTTTGACTATCTTTGTAGTTTAAAGAATTTGGATGAATGGACGCTATTTAGCCGAATGAAAGAAAAAATTGATGAGGATACCTATAGGGGAACAGCTTCTGGGTATCATGAAGACCTTTACTATCACGTCAAAAAGCTAGAAAATCCTAAATTTTACGGCATCGAATGGCATTGTGGATTGGAATATCAAAAATATTACCAAGTTTACCCAGTATTGCTTTTCCCTACCGATTATATAGAACCGGGAACTGACGAAAAAGGAGTCTATTTCCACTGGTTAAGTTTTGTCGATCCAAAACGGCAAACTGGAATGATTATGCAAGGCATTCATACAGTTCATACTTCTGAGTGTCGATCGCTTAAAGCAAATCTAGAGCGCAAAGAAGGTTTTACTTCCGCAGCAAAAGGAAAGCATTTTGTAGATACTGACACTATCTACGTTGATGCTCCAATTGAAATGGGTATCGAATTTCTACAAGATTTGCGGAATATGGACGAATGGGCGCATTTGCTTAAACCGGATGGTGAGATTTCTGCCTCTGAGGGTGAGTTTAGAGATGAATATAACCAGAAAGTCAAAGCGAGCGTGCAGTTACACAGTTTGAGCAAATTTTATTTACTCGAACAAGAGTTTTACTATCCAGAACACGAATATTATCAGCGCACTCCCATGCTGTTAATACCAGCTTCTTATGCATTTGCAGATCCTGAAGCACGAGGTTTTATCATGCATAGAATCAGTTTCTGGAAGTCAGATAAATCTCAAGTTCATGGTAAGCTGCAAATTGAAGATTTGGGCGCTGAAAGCATGAACATCAAGCGGATGCTGGAAAGTAAAGCTGGTAATATGGAAAGCTTTAATAGAGGAATGAGCTATATTCCGCAATAGAATTTTGGATTTTAACAACGGATGCATTTGTTTTTGATTTCCTAAAAAATCTCAAATTATAAATCTAATATTAAATTCAATAAATTAGATTTATTTTGAGAGAAAATCGGGGTGCTTTTTTTACTATTTTTTTGAGTAAAGTTAAGTAATTTATCGTTCATCAATGACAGTACAACTAATTACAAATAAATCTTTTAAAATACTTGCCGAAAATTTAGACAATCCCAAAGGACTGACATTTGCTCCTGATGGTAGTCTATATGTTGCAGAAGCAGGGATTGGTGGAGATGGAGCCTCAGTTCCTTCTCCTAGCGGTCAAGGAAATTTAAATTACGGTAATAGCGGTGCCATTAGCAAAATTGAAAATGGCACTGTTAAACGTGTTTTGACAGGATTACCCTCGGTGGCGTTTGCAGACGGTACGGGTGCTGCGGGTCCTCACGATATCAAGTTTGATGCAAATGGAAAGGCTTATGTTCTGTTGGGGTATGCAGCTAATCCAGCTTTGCGTTCTGCCCTCGGCGATACTGACTTGGGAAAAGTAGTTACTTGCGATTTGAGTACAAGTACTTGGTCAAGTATAGCGGATATCTCTAATTATGAAGTTACTAACAAGATTTTGTCAAGGGATTGTGAAATTGCTAGCAATCCCTTGTCTTTCTACGTAGATAACAATAAACTGGTAATAGTTGATGCGGGAACGAACAGCATCATCAGCATAAATACTGACGGCAGCAATTTAGAGAAAATTGTTGAGATTCCCAATCAGATATTAACTAATCCAATATTTCCCGGCGCTAAATCGCAGAATTTTGACCGAGGACACGTACCAGCCCCTGGTGATTATCCTCAAGCGCCATCGCAGGTGTCGATTCAATCGGTACCTACAGATGTAGTCAAAGGTCTGGATGGAGCTTATTACGTTTGCGAATTCACTGGTTTTCCCTTCCCAGAAGGCGGCGCAAAAATCTATCGAATTGATGTAAGCGGCGAAGTTAAAGTTTTCGCTGATGGATTTACACAATTAATAGATATGGCTTTTGATGCCGAGGGTAGTTTGTATGTTTTGCAACATATGAATCAGTCAGGATGGAAAGGAAAACCAGATGGAGCATTGATTCAAATCGATCCTAACGGCGAACGTAAAACTCTCATTGAGGGTGATGGATTAGAATCGCCTTCCGCCCTCACAATCGGGTCTGATGGTGCTTTTTATATCCTCAACCAAGGTGGTCGTCCGGGAAGCGGACAGGTAATTCGGGTTGAGAATCCAAAAAATATTTCCGGTCATATTTAATAGCGCGTTATGGCTTGTCTACAAATTAAATGTAATATTAGATAGCCCTCTAATGTGGTATACCGGACAATAAGTTTCAGTCCGATCGATATGCTTGATATTCATATCCCAACAATTGGGGCTGTTCTTTAAAGAACCGCATTTATTCCATAAACTACTAATCAATTTCACAAACATATGAAATTTAAGTCAATTGCTCTAGCACTTTTTGGTGTAACCGTTAGTTCCGTTTTCGGAGCAACAGCAGCACAAGCAATCTCGCTGTCAGTATTAGCTGACGGACTTGATAACCCTCGTAACTTCGACTTTGGAGCCGACGGCAGTATTTACCTGACAACCAGCGGTAAAGGTGGCGATGGAGAAGATGGAAGATGCGTTCCATCACCAAGTTCGCAATTTATTCCTTTGTGTGCGGGTAGTACAGGTTCTTTACTTAAAATCGGTACCGACGGAAGCAAGCAAACAGTAATTCCAGACCTTGGATCTCTAGCTTTAACACCTTTTGGAGAACAAGCAGCAGGTCCTGCGGACTTCAAATTTGATGGCAAAGGAAATGGTTATCTGTTGATGGGTTATGCAGGCAACCCTGCTACCAGTGGTGATATTTTACAGACTCCTAACCTCGGAAAATTATTTGAAGTTGATTTAGTAAATGGTGCGTTAGGAAGAGAAGTTGCTGATTTTGCTCAGTACGAAGTAGACTTCAACCCCGATGGTACTGACCTCATTACTAATCCTTACGCGATGACGATTAAGGATAATACTGCTTACGTAGTTGATGGTGGTGCCAACGTCATTTGGAAGACAGCATTAGACACTGGCGGTATTGAGAAAGTAGCAGCGTTCCCCATACTACCAGTTGACCAAAGCGAACTTGAGTTTCCTAGCTTTGAACCCCCAGGTGAAATTCCCGACGGCGAACAACCATCAGATGCTCCTGGATTACCAGCAATCAACGGTCAAGGTGGAGAAGCACCAAGCGGTCCACCTCCAGGATTAGAAGGAGAAGAAACAAGTCAAGATTTTCCGATCACTTTCCAATCAGTACCTACAGGAATTGTTCAATCTCCCGACGGTGATTTCACAGTAGCTGAATACTCCTACTTCCCCTATCCAGAAGGTAGAGCGCGTTTATATTCAGTTGACGATGATTTGAATATAAACGAGAAATATACCAAGGGTGGTGACGGCTTTACTCAGTTAACTGGTGTCGCATACGACGAAGATGACAACTTGTACGTATTGCAACACATGAACACCTCGGAGTGGAAAAACATTCTTCAAGGTGGTGAAGTAATCGGCGATATCAGCAGTTCGATTATCAAAGTTTCTGCTGACGGAACACGCGAAACAATCTGGAATGGTAACGGATTAGAAGCTGCTTCCGGTTTAACTTATCGCGATGGTGCTTTGTATACCGCAAACCGCGCTCGCTTAGCAGAACAAGGTCAATTAGTCAAGATTGACTTAGGTAAAGGTGGTAACAAACCCACAAAAGTTCCCGAACCTGCTTCCATAATTGGTTTATTAGGTGTCGCTGCGGCTGGTGCGGCTTCCAAATACGGCAAGCGCAAGCGTCAGGAAGAGAAGCTAGAAGAAATTTTGGACAAGGTTGAAGTTCTTTAACAGTTAACAGTTAACAGTTAACAGTTAACAGTTAGCAGTTATAAATACTTAGAACTTACTAAGTAAAAAAAACAGCAAGTTGCTGTTTTAGGAAATGAGCAGCAACTTACTGTAACAGTTCCAGGTCAAGACCCGGACACAATACCTAATCAAAAGTATAACTATTCATCTCAGGATTTTCAACCATGCAAATTGTCAAAAATGTATCATTAGCGGTTGCGAGTGCGGGATTTATGGTTTTGGCAGCGACTGCCGAAGCTAAAGCAATAAACCTGACATTCGATACCCAAATTGGCGAGCCGGGATTTGGTCCGGGGCAGCTTTTCGTTCCCCAAGGTGTTGCAAAAAGCAATGCTGACGGCAATATCTATGTAAGTAACGGTCGCGGTGTTAACCCAGAAGATGGTAGCTTTGTACCTGTAGTTGGTAACAGTGTAAGTGTATTCAGCCCCGATGGTGAATATCTCAAGGCTGTTGGATTCGGTCTTACCGGGCAAAAAGGAGAGGGTATAGACGAACCAGGAGATTTGAAATTCGATCCCATCAGCGGCAACTTATACGTAGCTGACGTTTTTAACAGCGAAATCGACGTATATAACCCTGAGACTGGGGAATTCGTAACTTCCTTCGGTTCGTTTAGCGGTCAAGGACCTGGCGATTTGTTCTTCGGTCCTGGCGGTATAGATTTCGACCAGCAGGGAAACTTACACGTAACAGATTTTAGCGCTGACGTAGTAAAGGTTTACGGTAGAGATGGCGAATTAGTTAAAACCTATGGCGGCTTGGGTAACGAACCCGGACAGTTTGATGGACCTGCTGGTTTAGCTATATCTCAAAATACTGGCAATATTTACATAAATGACCAGTTTAATAACCGGATTCAGGTACTTGATTCCGAAGAAAACTTCCTTTATGCCTTTGGTACTGAAGGTACGGAATTAGGTCAATTTAACGAGCCAATCGGTATTGATGTAGATGAATTCGATAATATCTACGTAGCAGATTCTCAAAACAGCCGCGTTCAGGTATTTGACAAAGAAGGTAATTTCTTGAGTGTATTTGGCGAACCTGTAGAAAATCCCGGACCTCCCGGACCTGGAGAGCCACCTATTGCGACTAACCCTGCCGATTTAGAGCCAGGTAAATTTAACTGGAGTGGTGGCTTGAGCTACAACGATGGCAAAGTTTATGTAGGTGATTTCTTCACCGGGCGCGTACAGGTGTTGAATGTTGACCGTCATGACGCTGCCAAGAAAGTACCCGAACCTACAACTTTATTAGGTTTAGGTGTATTTGCGCTTGGTGCTGCTGCGACTAAGTTGAAGAAAAATAAGCAATCTGCTTAATTTGATGGCATGAGACGTAGCAGTGCTACGTCTCTACATTGGGAACGCCACACTATAGGTCTTAATTAATGAAATTAATTAAAAATGTATCATTAACTGTTGTAAGTGTGGGATTCATGGTTTTGGCAGCTACCACCGAAGCTAAAGCAGTAAACCTGACATACGATAGCCAAATTGGTTCGCCGGGATTCGGTCTAGGAGAGCTTTTCGTTCCCCAAGGTATAACCGTACAGGACGATACTGGAAACGTTTATGTATCTAACGGTCGCGGTCTTAATCCAGATGGCTCTTTTAATCCAGACCTTGGTAATAAAGTTGAGATATATAATCCTGGTGGTGAATATATTGGCGCAGTTGGTAGCGGTGGAACTGGACCTGGAGAATTTGACGAACCTTCAGCTTTAGAATTTAGCCCTAAAAACGGAAACCTTTATGTAGGTGATGTTTTTAACAACCGTGTCAATGTTTATGATTCAAAAGGTAACTTTGTTAATACCTTTGGCGAAGGCTTATTTGGCGGTCTTGTTGAAGGTAGAGCCTTCTTCGGACCTTCTGGAATCACATTCGATGAAGCTAACAATGTATACGTAGGAGATTTCAGTAACGATCGCATTCTTAAATTTACTGAGGATGGCGAGTTACTTGACAGTATTGGTAGTGCTGGTACCGAGCCAGGGCAATTCCAAGGCCCCGCAGGTGTAAGAATATCTCCAACCAGCGGCAACTTCTTTGTTACCGATCAGTTTAATAACCGCGTTCAAGTACTTACTCCCGAAGGAGAACCTCTTTTAGTCTTTGGGGAACAAGGTACCGGAGATGGGCAGTTTCTTCAGCCTATTGGTGTTGAAGTGGATGATAAAGAAAATATTTATGTGGCTGACTCGATCAACAGCCGCGTACAGGTATTCGATCGCGAAGGTAACTTCTTAACAGCATACGGCGAACCTGCTTTGGACGAGGAAGGCAATCCTGTTCCTCCTCCTCAACTTGGCGAACCTCCTTTTGGCGATCCTTTAGACTTAACACCTGGAAGATTTAACTGGACGGCAGGTACAACACTCAACGATGGCAAACTTTATGTAGGAGACTTTTTCCAAGGTCGCGTACAGGTATTAAATGTAGAAGGTCATGATGGTGCGAAGAAAGTACCCGAACCTACTACTTTACTAGGTTTAAGCGTGTTTGTACTTGGCGCTGCTATGACCAAGTTTAAAAAAGATAAGCAACAATCTGCTAATTAATTTAGCATCATATTTTCGTTCTCAGTCTAAAATTGACAACGAAAATATGAAAGGCTGGACTTCCTATATCCCCATAAATATCAGAAAAATTGCAAAAATATTATCTTTTAATTAAATAGCAAATATTTTTGCAATCTTCATAAAAGAGTTTTTTGACAACGATACAATGTTGTTAAAAGCATTACGAAGTTTTAACTAATTAGACTTACGTATTTCACTGTAAAGAGTAACTAAAAGCTTTAAGTATTGAGAGCGATCGCAATCTTAATAATATCGGCTAAAAGTCAGCGAGCGCAAAATATTCTCATTCCCAGTCTCAGGCTGGGAAGGCTTAAGTAAAAGGCTCTGCCTTCATAGATTTGAATAAACTTAGATGAATAAATTTAGATTTTAGTGATTTTTGAGGCAGAGCCTCAAAAATTGCATTCCTTGCCAGAGTCAAGGAACGAGGAGAACGAGGAGAAAGAATTTAAGTACTATATAAAAAAATGATTACAACTTATATAGAAACGCAAAATATTACTGCTGAAGATTTACTTTACCGCTGGGTATCGCGACAAGTCAATACTGAAGCTCTCAATTGGTTAGATAAAAAGCGACAGCAGATTAGTGAAGGTGCGGCACCTTTTCTATTTTTTACTGCCTTTAGTGCGGTACCTCGTTATACAGATAAAAACGATATACAGCCTACGGTAGAAGAATTAGAATCAGCCTCGAATGTTTGCAATAACTGGTATCCAGCTAATTGGACTATAGATCAATCGGCTCGAACATTACTGGTATTGAGTTTACCATCAAATGATGCAGATAAATATTTACGAATATTAAGCCAAGTATTTGCATCTGCCGATGTTAGGGAATTAGTAGCACTATATCAAGCATTACCACTGCTTCCTTATCCAGAAAAACTTTGCGATCGCGCTGCTGAAGGTATCCGCAGCAATATGACAGCAGTTTTCAATGCCGTTGCTTTAAACAATCCCTATCCAGCAGAGTATTTAGACAATCTAGCTTGGAATCAGATGGTTTTAAAAGCCTTGTTTGTCGGTAGTCCTTTATATTTAATTCAAGGAATCGACGAACGAGCAAACCCAGAATTAGCGAGGATGCTGGTTGATTACGCTCACGAAAGATGGGCAGCCGGACGTAATGTATCACCCGAACTATGGCGATGCGTTGGAAAATTTGCCAACAGCGAAATGTTAGCCGATTTAGAGCGAGTTTTAATCGAATCTCATACTCAAAGCGATTCAAACGGTAAAGGACAGCAAAAGTTACTCGAAAGAACCGCAGCAGCTTTAGCTTGTGCAGATTGTCCCCTACCCCAAGCCGAAGATATTCTAGCTCGATACCCAGAATTACAAAGTGATATTCAAGCAGGAAGACTGACTTGGAAGAACGTTAAGTGAGATGGGGAGAGGGGGAAGAGTGGGGAGAGGGGGAGATGGGGAGATGGGGAGATGGGGAGATGGGGAGACAAGGGGACAAGGAGAATTATTAATTCCTAACTCTTACCAATTATCAATTATCAATTATCAATTCCCAATTACCAGTCCCCAATTCCCAATTTCCAATTACCAATCCCCTATTCTCAATCCCCAAAATCTAAAATCTAAAATCTAAAATCCAAAATTATTATTATGTATATCGATCCACATATTCACATGAGTTCGCGCACTACCGATGATTACGAGAAAATGCGTGATGCGGGTATTGTTGCGGTGATTGAACCTTCTTTCTGGATGGGACAACCACGGACTAATATTGGTTCTTTTCAAGATTATTTCAGTAGTTTGGTGGGCTGGGAACGCTTTCGAGCGTCGCAGTTTGGCATTAAACATTACTGCACTATTGGTTTGAACTCGAAGGAAGCTAATAACGAACCCTTGGCAGAACAGGTAATGGAATTATTACCTTTGTACGCTTGTAAAGAAGGTGTAGTTGCGATCGGTGAGATTGGTTACGACGATATGACACCGGCGGAAGACAAATACTTTCGCTTGCAACTGGAATTAGCAAAAGAACTAGATATGCTGGTGATGATTCATACACCGCACCGCGACAAAAAAGCGGGTACCATTCGCAGCATGGAAGTATGTATCGAACATGGTTTGGAACCATCGAAGGTGGTGATGGATCATAACAATGAAGAAACCGTAAAAGATGTATTAGATAGAGGTTTCTGGGCAGCGTTTACAATTTATCCCAACACCAAAATGGGTAACGCTCGCATGGTGGAAGTTGTGCGTCAATACGGTTGCGATCGCATCATCGTAGACAGCAGCGCCGACTGGGGAGTAAGCGATCCTTTAGCAGTACCGAAAACCGCTCAATTAATGGTAGAGAGAGGGATTCGGGAAGCGCACGTGCGAGCCACCTGTTACGAAAATGCCCTCGCAGCATACAGCCAAAGCGGTCAAATACAAGAATCTGACTGGTTAAATCCATCACCAATCGACCAGCGGGAATTATTTAGCGGTAATTCCGTACTGCGCGGACAAAAACCAGTTGTTGAAAAATCTGAATCCGAATACGCACTAATTGAGTAAATCAGTGAGCAGTGAGCAGTTACCAGTTAGGAGTGAGGAGTGAGGAGTTATGAGTTAGGAATTATTTTCTCTCCCCTCTCCCCCCTCTTCCCCCTCTCCCCCGTCTCCCCCCTCTTCCCTATCTTCCCTATCTACCCCATCTATAAACATGAACGTAGCAACTTTAAACACCAACCGCTTCTGGGCGTATCTACAGTTAACGCGACCTGCAAATATTATCACCGCTTGGGCGGATGTGCTGGCAGGTGTTGCGGCTTCGGGTTTTGCAGTTTTGGATAATCCGACACCCGTTATATGGCTGCTTTTGGCGACTACGGGTTTATACGGTGGCGGTGTTGTATTTAATGATGTTTTTGATGCGGAATTAGATGCTAAGGAAAGACCTGAAAGACCTATACCTAGCGGTAGAGTTTCTCTATGGGGAGCAACTTTTTTAGGATGCGTACTTCTAATTACTGGTGTACTTGCAGCGGCTCAAGTTTCTTGGTTAAGTTTTAGCATTGCTTGTGGTGTGGCTGCTGCGGCTTTACTTTATGACGCTTACGGAAAACATCATCCGTTTTTGGGTCCTTTAAATATGGGTATTTGTCGCGGTGGTAATCTGCTTTTGGGTGTAAGCATTTTATCGCCAATGCTGAGGGAAAGCTGGTATTTAGCTTTAATTCCGATTACTTATATTGCAGCAATTACAGCTATTAGCCAAGGTGAAGTACACGGTGGTAAACGCAGTACGGGTATTGTAGCTTTAGTACTAATGGGCGCAGTTATTACGGGAATGTTAGGGCTGGGATGGTTAAATAAATCATACTTTTTTGCAGTATTGCCATTCGTAGTTTTACTGAGCGGGCGCGTATTAGTGCCTTTTATCCAAGCCGTGCGTCAACCAAGTGCCGACAATATACGTATAGCAGTACGTTCGGGAATTTTATCCCTTATAGTATTAGATGCAACGCTTAGTTGTAGCTTTGCTGGTTTACCCTATAGTTTATTGGTGTTAAGTTTGTTACCTGTATCTATGGTGCTAGCACGATTGTTTGCTGTAACTTAGAATACTTTTGATTTGTTCGGGGTGATGAGGGAAGAATAGCTAGGAATTAAAAACTTTTAATATCCAATATCCTATTCCCAAAGAATTAACTTATAGAAAATCGATGTAAATGCAAATCCTAATTTATTCTTATAATTATTATCCCGAACCTATCGGAATTGCACCTTTGATGACTGAACTTGCTGAGGGGTTAGTTAAAAAAGGGCATCAGGTACGAGTGATTACTGGTATGCCGAATTATCCCCAGCGCGAGATTTACGAAGAGTACCGGGGTAAGTGGTATGTTACGGAAGAGAAAAATGGCGTAACTATTCAGCGTTGTTATTTAAGAATTAAATCTAAGCCTAATTTAATCGATCGGTTGCTATTAGAATTAAGCTTCGTATTTACAAGTTTGCCGCAAGCTCTGAATGGTTGGCGACCTGATGTTATTCTGTTAACTGTTCCGCCTTTATTCGTTTCACTACCTGCGACATTTTTAGGTTGGTTCTATAATTGTCCGGTAGTATTAAACCTACAAGATATCTTACCAGAAGCTGCGATAAAAACTGGATTATTAAAAAATAAATTCATGATTCGCGCTTTGGAAGTTTTAGAGAAATTTGCTTATAAAAAAGCTCATACAATTAGCGTAATTGCTGATGGGTTTGTTAAGAATTTAGTTAATAAGAAAGTTCCGATTAATAAGATTGCCTGTATTCCTAATTGGGTAGATGTCAATTTTATTCGCCCTTTGCCAAATAAAGCGAAAAATTGGAAAGCTATTCACAAATTAGAGAACAAGTTTGTGGCGCTTTATTCGGGAAATATTGCTTTAACTCAGGGTTTAGAAACGGTAATCGAAACAGCGGCATCGTTAAGTCATATTCCTGAAATCGCTTTTGTAATTGCTGGGGAATCCAAGGCTTTAAAAAGGTTGCAAAAACATTGTCTGGCTTGTGGTGCGGATAATGTTTTATTACTACCCTTGCAACCGCGAGAGCAATTACCAGAAATGCTAGCGGCTGCTGATGTGGGTTTGGTAGTGCAAAAGCGTAACGTGATTTCATTTAATATGCCTTCCAAAATACCGTTATTATTAGCTTCCGGAAGTCCAATTATTGCTTCCGTTCCCGCTTCCGGTACCGCAGCACGTGCAATTAGACAAAGTGGTGGCGGTGTAGTTGTCGCACCAGAATCACCTCAAGATTTAGGTGCTGCAATTATGAGTTTATATAGCAATCCTGTTTTGACGGCAAAGCTAGGTGAAAAGGCGAGAAAGTTTGCTGTTGAACGTTATTCTTTTGAACAAGCATTGACGGCTTATGAAGCTGTGTTTTCTCAAGCTGTTTCTCGGAAAGTACCTGGTATATTACCAGCAATAGATAAAAAGTTGGGAGTCAGGAGTTGATTGTTATTTATCATAGTGCCCTTCAACGTGGCTGTATCTACCATGCTCGCTTGAGAAATAAATAGATAGCAAGCTTAATAAGTACCTACGACGTATGTTTTTACAATTGTGGGTTAGGCTTCTAATTTTTCTATAAAATGTTATATATATAAATTTAAAAAACTAAATATATATCAATTAACGAATAATATATCAATTAAATATATTAAATATTTATTAATCTATTAAAATAGGTTTATAGTCATTCCAATTAATTTACGTATTGGGAGTAGAACAGATAACGAGCCATGAGGGAACTGTTTTACTTGACTGCTAACCATCTGTTTGTGCCGGATAAATGACTATATGTTTCGATGTGGGTTTACAATTCTGGGTGGAATGTAGGTTTTTAAAAATGCAAAATTTAAGAAAGAATATTAGAGGCAATTTGTCATTTACAGCTCTAATAATGCCGCTACATTAATTACAAACTACTCATTAAACTTATGTCTAACAAAGTAAATAAGGATAAATCTCAACGAATTACAATTATCGGCGGACGCGGACAGATGGGACAATGGTTCAATCGCGAACTTTCTGCTATTGGTCATCAAGTTTGTGCTTTTGGAAACCAAGACTGGGCGCATGCTGCTAAGTTACTTGGTGATGCCGATTTAGTATTAATTTCGGTTCCGATCGAGCGAACAGTAGAGGTAATTAAGCGTGCAAGTCAATATCTGAAACCGACTACAGCGATCGCCGATATTACTAGTGTCAAAACAGAACCCGTGCAGGCAATGTTGGAATACCACAAAGGTGCTGTAATGGGTTTACATCCGATGTTCGGACCGCAAGTTAAATCGTTTGCGGAACAGATTGTGGTGGTGTGTTCGGGACGAGATGACGATCGCTTTCAATGGTTGTTAGATTACTTTGAAGCTGAAGGCTCCAAGTTAGTGAAATCTACGCCTCAAGAACACGATAAGATGATGGTAGTTATACAAGCGTTGCGTCATTTCGATCGCTTTAGTTTAGGCGTGTTTTTAGCTCAAGAAAATATCGATGTTCAGCGTAGTTTATCAATGGCTAGTCCAACTTATCGCCAAGAACTTGATATTCTCAAACGTCTATTTGCTCAAAGTTCGCATTTATGTGCGGACATTATGTTGGCAACCGAAGATAGATGTCAGGCAATAGTTTCTATGGCTGAAACTTACAGTCGTTTGGCAAATCTTGTAGTGCAAAAAGATAGAGAAGCATTAATAAGAGAGTTTGAATCTACTCAAAACTTTTTTAATAAATCAGATGTAGAAGATAAGAGTCATGAGCGAGAAATTAAGAAGGAAGAAGTAAATAATTATTTAAAAAATAATAGTTTTAATAAAGCAGAACATTTTAGCAAAGGCAAAAAAGATGGTAGTGAGAACGTTTTGCTTCCTACTTAATTTGACTGGGCTTTGCAGCCTAAAGCGGTAGCGTCATTATAGATATCTAGAAACCCGGTTTAACAAGAGTATAAACATAATGAATTCGTTGTCAGACGAGCATATTCCGGGTTTCTGTTAACTATCCAAGATGTGAATTATATTAAATATCTAAGTCCACGGGTTAAATAAAAACTATGCAAATAGACGTATATCATGATACAGTGTGTCCTTGGTGCCGAATTGGCAAAAAGCATCTTTTTGATGCGATCGCACAATATCAACGGGAAAAAGTAGAGATTCGTTGGCATCCTTTTCTTTTAGACAATTCAGTTCCCAGTCAAGGTTACGAGTTTCGTGAGTTTATGCAAAAGCGAAAGGGAATGTCACCGCAACAATTACAGCAAATGTTTGATTACACGCGTCGTATGAGTGAAACTACTGGTGTAAAGTTAGATTTTGAAAAGGTGCGATTGGCTGTTAATACTACTCTCTCTCACCGACTGATTGAATTAGCTCCATCCAATCTTAAAAGTCAGGTTGTTGAAGCAATTTACAAAGCTTACTTTGAATCCGGTTTGAATCTGGGAAATATTGATGTAATAGTTGCAATTGCTAAATCATGTGGAATGAATTCCGCTGAATTACCACAGCAATTAAGCGATAAAAATGCTCTTGATGCAATTGTTACCGAATCGGAGAATGCTCGTCGTTTGGGTATCAATAGCGTACCATTTTTTATTATTAATAACGAAGTTAAAATTAATGGTTCTCAGTCCAAAGAAGCTTTTATTCAAGCGTTTAATCAGTTAGGAGTTAGAAGTTAGGAATTATTTTTTATTCTCAATGCCCATTCCGCAATTATTAATTATTAATCATGATTCTAGACTTAAAGAGAAAAACTAAATATAAACTGCAACCGATTCAGCAACGTGTTGAGGTGACTTTTAATTATTCGGTTCACTTCACTAACGGTATTTTTAATTTAGATAATCCGCTTTTAGCGCAGGTTGTTGCTGATGATGGTGAAGCTAAACCGAAAAAGGTTGTGTTTGTTGTCGATAGTGGATTGCTCGAATATCAACACGGGTTACTCGAACAATTGCAGGAATATTGCGATCGCCATTCTGATATCCTAATATCTGCTCCACCGTTGGTAGTTCCCGGTGGTGAAGCGGCGAAAAACGATCCCCGGTTGCCCGAAAAAATTCATCAGTTAGTTGACAATGCGGGTATCTGTCGTCACTCTTATTTAATTGCTGTCGGTGGTGGTGCGGTTCTGGATTTAGTCGGATATGCGGCAGCTACAGCCCATCGAGGAATTCGCCTCATCCGTATTCCTACTACAGTGCTAGCACAAAATGATTCTGCGGTTGGAGTTAAAAACGGTATTAACGCATTTGGTAAAAAGAACTTTTTGGGCAGCTTTGCGCCACCTTATGCCGTTCTAAATGATTTTGATTTCCTCAGCACCCTTAACGAACGAGATTGGCGATCGGGTATTGCTGAAGCGGTGAAAGTAGCGCTGATTAGAGATGCGGACTTTTTTGAGTTTATCGAGAATAATGCTGCACTCTTAGCACGTCGCGATCTAGAGGCAATGCAGCAGGTAATTTACCGATGCGCTCAGTTGCATTTAAAACATATATCTACCAGCGGCGATGCTTTTGAAATGGGTTCCTCTCGCCCCCTCGATTTCGGACATTGGGCGGCTCACAAGCTCGAACAATTGACCAATTATCGCTTGCGTCACGGGGAAGCGGTAGCAATTGGTATCGCTTTGGATAGCACTTATTCTTATATAGAAGGAACGCTGCCACATTCAGATTGGCAAAAAATACTGAATACTTTAAAAACATTAGGCTTTGAGCTACACGTTCCCGAATTAACCGAAAGTACAGAAATAGAACACCCCAGATGTTTGTTTAGAGGATTAAAAGAATTTCAAGAACATTTGGGTGGAGAATTAACTCTAACCCTTTTGCAAAGAATTGGAGAAGAAATTGAAGTTCATGCAGTCAAAACTTCTTCATATCAACAAGCAATTACACTGTTATCTAATGCAAAAATATAAGCATTCGCTACGACGCTATGACTTGATAAACAGTTATAAACATGAAAATTTTTCCAAACCAAAACTTACACCTCACTTACTGCACTAACATTCACCCCGGTGAAGATTGGAGTCAGGTTTTTGCTAATTTACAGCAATACATTCCACCTTTAAAAGAAAAGCTATCGCCGAAGCAACCTTTTGGTATTGGGTTGCGTTTAGCAGATGCAGCATCTAGAGAATTGTTGCAAGGAAATAGTTTACAAGAGTTTAAATCGTGGCTAAACGAACACGATCTATACGTCTTTACACTGAATGGATTTCCTTACGGTGGATTCCATTTACAGGTAGTCAAAGACAAAGTTTACGCGCCAGATTGGTCTAAAGGCGAGCGTGTAGACTATACATTGCGGTTAACCACAATTCTTGCCGAACTATTACCCAACGAAATAGAAGGTAGCATTTCTACAGTTCCTCTATCTTATAAACCGTGGTTCGAGGGCGATCGAGTTCTTGAAGATAAAGTAACCAGCAGCGCTACTATTCATATAGCCCAAGTTGTAGCGCAAATGGTACAAATCCGCGCTACGACAGACAAAGTGCTGCATTTGAACTTGGAACCCGAACCAGATGGATTAATTGAAAACGCACAAGAAGTAATCAACTACTTTGAAAAATATTTGTTGCCCATTGCTGGTAAATATTTAGCGGAAAATCTCGGAATTTCCCAAGCAGCAGCCCAGGTACTTTTGCTCGAACACGTGCGGGTATGTTACGACACCTGCCATTTTTCTGTCGAGTATGAAAATCCAGCTTCTGTTTTCAAAAGATTTCAAGAGGCAGGCATCCAGATTGGTAAAATTCAAATCAGCGCCGCATTAAAAGCTCAATTACCGCAAGATAGAAGCAAACGGCTTTTAATCAGAGATAGATTGCAGCCTTTTGCCGAATCTACATATTTACATCAAGTAATCGCTCGTCATCCAGACGGAAAGCTGCAACATTATCGAGATTTAGCAACAGCCTTACCTTTTCTCGAAGAAAGTACGGCTTGCGAGTGGCGAACTCATTTTCACGTACCGCTTTTTATCAACGATTATCAACTATTGCGATCGACTCAAGACGACATCGTTACCGTATTTGAATTGTTGCAAAACAACGATATTTGTCATCATTTAGAAATCGAAACTTATACCTGGGAAGTGCTACCTCCTCAGATGAAAGTAGATATCGCCGCATCAATCCAGCGCGAGTATGAATGGGTTTTATCAAAATTACAAGCAATTAATTCTCAAGAGTTAGTTGTTAGTAGATAGTAGTTAGTTGTTAGTGGATAGTGGTTAGCTGATTTCAAATTAAATCGCTAACCAATATCTCTTATTTCTACGTAAAATAAATCTTCTAGTATTTTTATTTACACTATCAAGTTTTACCCGCATGGTGCATTTCATCAATTATTAATTATCAATTATCAGTAAGTATTTTATTTCTATTATCAAATATCAACTGACCATTAACAACTAACCACTAATCATGAATAAAACAGTTGTCATAAACGTAGTCGGATTAACCCCAAGTTTATTAGGAAAGCATACACCAAGGCTTTCGCGGTGGGCTGAATTTGGAAAAGTTGCGACGGTGGAACCCGTATTACCGGCGGTTACTTGTTCGGTACAGTCAACTTATTTAACGGGAAAAATGCCTAACGATCATGGCATTGTCGGCAATGGTTGGTATTTTCGAGATGATTGTGAAACGAAGTTTTGGAAACAGTCGAATAAGTTAGTTCAATCTCCTAAAGTATGGGAGATGGCGCGGGAATTGGATTCATCTTTCACCTGCGCTAATATGTTCTGGTGGTACAATATGTACTCCTCAGTTAATTACTCGGTAACTCCTCGACCGATGTATCCTGCTGATGGTAGGAAACTTCCCGATATTTACACTCAACCAAGTAACTTTCGCGATCGCTTACAAGCAGAGTTTGGTCAATTTCCTCTATTTAACTTTTGGGGACCTACTGCATCGATCGCATCTACACAATGGATAGCAAATTCATCGAAATGGGTAGAGGAAAAATGCAGTCCGAATTTAACTTTGATTTACCTACCGCATCTTGATTACTGCTTGCAAAAATTTGGTCCAGACCAAGATAAAATTGCTAAAGAATTACAAGAAGTAGATGCAGTTTGCGGCGATTTAATTGATTTTTACGAACAGCGCGGAGCTTCTGTTATCGTCTTATCGGAATATGGGATTACACCCGTTTCTCAACCGATTCATATTAATAGATTATTACGTTCAAAAGGCTTATTAGCTATTCGCGAGGAAGAAGGAAGAGAAATCCTCGATGCTGGGGCTAGTAAAGCTTTCGCCGTTGCGGATCATCAAATTGCTCATGTTTACATCAACGATGCAGACTATATTCCTCAAGTCAGAAGTCTGTTAGAAGAAGCAGAAGGAATCGACTATATCTTAGATGATACGAGTAAACCAGATTACCATTTAGATCATTCTCGAAGCGGTACCTTTGTAGCAGTTGCAAAACCCGATGCATGGTTTACTTATTATTATTGGCTTGACGATAAACGCGCCCCAGACTTTGCCAGAACCGTAGATATTCATCGCAAACCAGGTTACGATCCTGTAGAATTATTTATCGATCCTCAACTCAAACTACCTAAACTCAAAGTTGGCTTAAAACTGCTCAAGAAAAAGCTTGGTTTTCGCTACTTAATGGATGTGATTCCTTTAGACGCTTCCTTAGTCAAAGGTTCACACGGTTGCATTCCTCCATCCCCAGATATGGGACCTTTATTAATTAGTAAAAACACTAACTTAATTAATTCCGAATCTATCAAAGCAACCGACGTTTGCCAGTTAATATTGCAACATTTACAAGCAGATCGGGTTAAAGGTGAAAGGTTAAAGGTGAAAGGTTAAAGGTTATAGGTCAAAGGTCAAAGGTCAAAGGTTAGAAGATTTGAATTATTTACTCTAAGGCTTAATAACTGACTTGCAAATGAACAAATATCCAATTTAGATTAAGTAGTGCGAGCATCTTGCTCGCTATACTGACTTCTTACACCATTCTCAACAAGTCCAAAGAAACCCGGTTTCTTACTGATTTCATAACGAAATAATCATGTTTCTACGAGAAGAAACCGGGTTTCTGACACTGGTGCAAGATGTGAATATATGCTTCAAGCAAGAAAGATGCTTCCCCCATCTCCCCCTCTCCCCATCTCCCCCATCTCCCCATCCCCCCATCTCCCCATCTCCCCATCTCCCCATCTCCCCATCCCCCCATCTCTCTCATCTTCTACCTAAAGGTATACAAGTATTTTCATACCGTGGATAGTAGCGTCCATACCTAAAAATTACTTATCCGGAATAATTTAAACAAATAAACATAACAGCGAAAAATTAGACACACCTATCGAAAAAAAGTTCATTTATGCCTTACTTAATATCTAGTAGGCTTAAAGAGTGTAAAGAGATATTAAAATGCAGTCAACGGTTTTAGACTATTACTTATTTAGTCGCATTTATAAGTTTTTACTAAATGCTTACCGTTAATGTATGCCCTTGATTTAACTGTATTCAAGGCTTTTGTATCTATTTACCCTTCGATAGAGTGAAATATTACAAATCTCATTTTCTTACCTTTTGTATTCTTTTAAAATTTTTATTCAGAACCTACGTGGTTACAGGCAGTATCTCAACCGAACTGCATTTTAGCAAATATACTGTAGTGGAAATCTTGTAATTTAATTGTAATTAGAATTAGTCTCAAGTTAAAAATTCACTGCTCAAGACTATAAAGCAATTAATTATAGATGCGTTAACGAATAGTTGTTATTCTAGCCACGTGAATGCATTTATAGCTTCTAATTAAATATTAATTTTGAATTTTTGACCGCATAGTCCGCAATTATTCCTTCTTAAATAGCCCATGATTGAAAAACAAGCTTACACAACTAGTGGCGGTGTGAATGTATCTCGCACGGTAACAGAAGTCGAGATTAACACAGCCTTAGAAGATATTTTGTTTCACCTCGATTCCAAGCGGGGAGGTTTACTTAAGAGTAGTTACGAATATCCAGGAAGATACAAAAGATGGGCGATTGGATTCGTAAATCCACCTTTGGAAGTCACAACGCGAGATAAAGGTTTTACTATTACGGCGCTCAACGATCGCGGCAAAGTACTTTTACCAATGCTGTTGGAGCGCTTATCGAAACATCCGCAATTATCATCCGTTAAGCTTAACAATACACAAAATATCATTGGTGCTGTCAAAGCAACGCAACAATTGTTTACAGAAGAAGAACGCAGTAAGCAACCTTCGGCTTTTACAGTTATTCGCGATATATTGCAGGTTTTTTACAGCGATGAAGACGAACATTTAGGGCTGTATGGAGCATTTGGTTACGATTTGGTACTGCAATTTGAACCAATTTCTCAACGTTTGCAGCGTGCGGATGACCAAAGGGATTTGGTTTTATATCTACCCGATGAGTTGGTAGTTGTTGATTACTATTTACAACGCGCCTATCGTCTGAGCTATGAATTCGAGATTCAAGGTAGCACTACTGATAATCTTCCTCGTACTGGTGAGTCGATAGATTATAGAGGTAAACAGCTTACTCCCGAACGGAGATCGGATCATGAAGTGGGGGAATATGCCGAACAAGTAGGAGTTGCGCTCGATTATTTCCGTCGTGGCGATTTATTTGAAGTTGTACCTTCACAAAATTTCTCTATAACTAGTGAAACCGCACCATCGGAATTATTTACAACTTTACAGGAAATTAATCCCAGTCCCTACGGCTTCATATTTAACTTGGGTGGGGAATACATTATTGGTTCTTCTCCGGAAATTTTTGTCCGAGTTGATGGCAGACGGGTAGAAACTTGTCCGATTAGCGGCACGATCGCCAGAGGAAGAGACGCTTTAGATGATGCTACGCAAATTCGTCAGCTGCTAAATTCATTCAAAGACGAATCCGAGTTAACCATGTGTACCGACGTGGATCGCAACGATAAATCGCGGATTTGCGAACCGGGTTCGGTGCGGGTAATTGGTCGCCGTCAGATCGAAATGTACAGTCATTTAATTCATACTGTAGACCATGTAGAAGGTACGCTGCGACAAGATTTTGATGCTTTAGATGCGTTTTTAACTCATACTTGGGCAGTAACGGTAACTGGCGCACCGAAGAAATCAGCCATAGAGTTTCTCGAACAGCACGAACGCAGTGCCAGACGTTGGTATGGTGGAGCAGTAGGCTGGTTAAACTTCAACGGTAATTTGAATACCGGCTTGATTTTACGGACAATTCGACTCAAAGACTCGATCGCAGAAGTACGAGTTGGTGCAACGGTGTTGTATGATTCGATTCCCGCAGCCGAAGAAGAAGAAACCTTAACTAAAGCCGCCGCAGCTTTTGAAACTATTCGCCGCGCTAAAGATAAAGCCAAAGTTAAGACAGGTAAACCAAATTCTTTGAGTTCTGGTATTCCCAACGTGGAGCCGGGTAAACGCATCTTATTAATCGACTGCGAAGACTCTTTTGTTCATACTTTAGCGAACTACATTCGTCAAAGTGGAGCAACAGTAAAAACACTGCGTCACGGTTTTGATGAATCACTTTTTGATACAGAAAAACCCGATTTAGTTGTATTGTCTCCAGGTCCTGGAAGACCAAATGATTTTAAAGTACCGCAAACCGTCGCCGCTTGCGTGCGTCGCAATATTCCGATTTTTGGAGTGTGTTTGGGATTGCAAGGTATTGTGGAAGCTTTCGGTGGAGAATTGGGAGTTTTAGATTATCCCCAACATGGTAAACCTTCGCGGATTAATATTACTGACTCGAATTCGGTGATGTTTAAGGATCTACCCGAATCTTTTGTAGTTGGTAGATATCATTCGTTGTTTGCATTACCAGAGAAGTTTCCCCAAGAATTGAAAGTTACGGCAATGTCAGAAGACGATGTAATTATGGCGATCGAACATAAAACACTGGCGATCGCAGCCGTACAGTTTCACCCCGAATCGATCATGACTTTGGCGGGTGAGGTAGGTTTGGCGATGATTAAAAATGTCGTTTACAAATATACGAAATCCGGCGAATCGGAAGTTGTTTCCGTGAGTTAAGATTTGCGAAAAATAGAGAGAATGCGGGTGTAAATGCCCGTATTCTTTAACAAAATTAAAGATTAAAAAACCGCAGAGACGCGGAGGGCGTAAAGGGAAGAAGTAAGTAGAGGGTTATAGGTTAGTTTAAAGTTTATTTTAAAGTTTATGAGTAGTCAGTGTTTATAAGTAGTCAACATTTATTTTAGAGTTTAAAGTTTATAAGTAGTCAGTATTTATTATTAAGGGACAAAAACCTATGAAACTTGGCTTGCTTAGTTTATCACTTATATCTGGAACAGTAGGGTTATTAGGTTTGGGGTTAAATGATACAAAGGTTAATGCTCAAACAAATTTTCCTTTTGAGGCTACTTACGACATAGAAGTCATTTTTGAACCGATTCAAGGGGACGTGTTTAAGTCAACTTTAACAGGTGAAAGTAAAACAGCACCTTATGGTTTGAATAATTATATCAGAGAGAGTTACATAAAAAGAAATGACGATACAGGATTGCAATCAATAGTTACAGATGCCACAGAGTTTGGTATAGAAGGATTGCCAATTCTTTCTGAGATATTTTTTAGTAGCGGTGAGGATAAATTATTTGCAACCACTACTGGTACTGCTACACGTAACTTGGAAGACTTAACGGCATCGGTATCTGGAACTTCAAAGATTCTAGGTGGAGAAGGCAATTTTAAAGGTGCGACAGGGACTCTAACGGTTTCGCAAAACACGATTTTCAACCCAAATGCAGCAACCGAACCTAGTACCACAGGTACGATTGTATTTACTGGTTCCTTCACAGTACCTCAAAAAGTGCCAGAAGCAGGAAATACTGCAACAATACTTAGTATGGGAATAATTGGTACTGGTTTACTGTTAAGTCAGCGTCAGAAAACATCTAGCCGAAACTCAATTAAAGCTAATCTGTAATCTTTTATTTCTAGTGCGGGTTTAAAAGCTGCACTTAATATGAATATTATGAATAATGTGACAACTATCAACAAAATGAATATGTTAACTAAATCCCGGCACATACTTGATGAGATAGTCTTGCATAAAAGGCAAGAAGTTGCTCAAATGCGATTGGAATCTCCTTTAGCTGAAGTACAAGAACAACTTAAAGATGCGCCAAAGGTACGAAACTTTTTAAAGGCTTTGCAAGAAAATTCTCATCATCCTAGTTTAATTGCGGAAGTAAAAAAAGCATCGCCAAGTAAGGGGATTATTCGAGAAGATTTTGACCCGGTAAATATAGCCCAAGCTTATGAAAAAGGAGGTGCAGCCTGTTTATCAGTTCTTACCGACAGTCACTTTTTTAAAGGTAGTTTTGACAACCTGCGTAATGTTAGGAAAAGCGTAGAATTACCGTTATTATGCAAAGAATTTATTATTGATTTATATCAAATATATTTAGCTAGAACCATTGGTGCTGATGCGGTACTATTGATTGCAGCGATTCTATCTGACGTACAGTTGAAAGATTTTTTGCGAGTAATTAACAGCTTGAAAATGACAGCTCTGGTGGAAGTCCATACAGATAAGGAGTTGGATAGAGTGTTAAGACTTGCTGACGTAAGGTTAGTAGGAATTAATAATCGCAACTTGAAGAACTTTACCGTAGATTTAGCAACCACCGAAAAACTGATTTCTAAAAGAAAATCGCAATTACAAAGCTTTGGCATTACCATTGTCAGCGAATCCGGTATATACAAGAACGACGATTTAACCTTCGTAAATAACGCTGGCGCTCGTGCCGTTTTGGTAGGAGAATCTTTAGTCAAGCAACCTGACGTGGAAGATGCGGTAAGGAAGTTGCTGGGGTAAGAGGATGGGGGGGACAAGGGGATGGGGAGATTGGGAGATGGGGAGAATAATTAATTTCTATTCGCTATTACCAATTCCCATTCACCGGAGGTGGGAGGTAGCCCAATTCCCAATGCCTATTAAAATTAACAACTAACAACTAATAACTAATAACATGACTGCAATATCTCAACGCTTTGAAGAATTAAGAAAATCCAATACTTGCGCTTTAATTCCGTTTATTACTGCGGGAGATCCGGATTTAGAAACTACTGCTAAAGCACTAAAAATTTTAGATAAAAATGGTGCTAGCTTTATTGAATTGGGCGTTCCTTATTCCGATCCTTTAGCTGATGGTCCGGTAATTCAAGCTGCTGCGACTCGTGCTTTGGCAAAAGGTACGAAGTTGGATAATGTTTTACAGATGTTGAAGACATTAACTCCTCAATTGCAAGCACCGATTATTCTATTTACTTATTACAATCCGATTTTAAATTTAGGGATTAAAGAGTTTTTAGCGAAAATTGCAGAAGTTGGCGTAAAAGGATTGGTAGTTCCCGATTTACCCTTAGAAGAAGCTGAGAATTTGATCCAGTCAGCCCAAGAATTCGGAATTGAACTAACTTTGCTCGTAGCGCCTACCAGTTCAAAAGATCGGATAAATGCGATCGCCAAACAATCTCAGGGCTTTATCTACTTAGTCAGTGTTACCGGCGTTACCGGAGTACGTACAAGTTTAGAAGGTAGAGTCGAAGACTTGTTGCAAGATTTACGCGGCACTACCGATAAAGCAATTGGTGTTGGTTTCGGTATTTCCGGTGCAGATCAAGCAATTCAAGCTAAGGATTGGGGTGCTGATGCGGTAATCGTTGGTAGCGCATTTGTAAAAAGATTAGCAAACGGTACTCAAAAAGAAGGATTGCAAGCAGTAGAAGAATTTTGCAAAGAACTTAAAGCTGCAATTTCTCAAGAACAATTAGTTAAAAGTTAATGGGTAATAGGTAAAAGTTAGGAGTAGGGAGTAGAGAGTTAGGACCACCGGAGTTAGGAATTAGTAATTATTTCTCCTTGTCTCCTTGTCCCCCCCTCTCCCCATCTCCCCCCTCTTCCCCCTCTTCCCCCTCTCGCAATTATCAAATTACCAAAAGGAATACAAATCAAAATGGTCAGCACTCCAGATATTAGTTCTAAAAGTTCAACAGCTCGTCCCGATAGCTTAGGAAGATTTGGAAAATTCGGTGGAAAGTACGTTCCCGAAACTTTAATGCCTGCATTAAGTGAGTTGGAAACTGCTTATGCTAAGTATCGTGAAGATCCAGATTTTAAAGCTGAATTAGATGGTTTACTGCGCGATTATGTGGGAAGACCTAGCCCGTTATATTTCGCGGAACGTTTAACGCAACATTACGCTAAACCTGACGGTTCGGGAGCGCAAATTTACTTAAAGCGCGAAGATTTAAATCATACCGGCGCTCATAAAATTAACAACGCTTTGGCTCAAGTATTATTAGCCAAACGTATGGGCAAACAGCGGATTATCGCCGAAACCGGAGCCGGACAGCACGGAGTTGCAACCGCTACCGCTTGCGCTCGTTTTGGTTTGAAGTGCATAATTTTCATGGGCATTCACGACATGGAAAGACAAGCACTCAACGTATTTCGGATGCGGTTGATGGGAGCAGAAGTTAAACCTGTAGAAGCAGGAACCGGAACTCTCAAGGATGCAACTTCCGAAGCAATTCGCGACTGGGTAACAAATGTAGAAACCACACATTACATTTTAGGTTCGGTTGCCGGTCCCCATCCCTACCCAATGTTGGTACGCGACTATCACGCCATGATTGGTGCGGAAACTCGCAATCAATGTGAAGAAAAATGGGGAGGATTACCCGATATTCTTCTAGCTTGCGTCGGTGGTGGTTCCAACGCAATGGGATTATTTCACGAATTTGTTAACGAAGAATCCGTGCGTTTGATTGGAGTTGAAGCAGCAGGTGAAGGTGTAACTACCGAAAAACACGCCGCAACTTTGACAAAAGGAAGAGTCGGAGTATTGCACGGTGCGATGAGTTATTTGCTGCAAGATAACGACGGGCAAATTATCGAAGCGCATTCAATTAGTGCTGGTTTGGACTATCCCGGAGTTGGTCCCGAACACAGTTTTCTCAAAGATATGAATCGCGCCGAATACTACAGCGTCACCGATGCAGAAGCATTAGCGGCATTTAGAAAAGTTTCGGAATTAGAAGGAATTATTCCAGCATTAGAAACCGCTCACGCCTTCGCATATCTAGAAACACTTTGTCCTCAGTTAGATGGCAGCCCCCGTATTGTGATTAACTGTTCCGGTAGAGGTGACAAAGACGTACAAACCGTAGCTAAAGTAATCAATCTTTAGTAAATAATCTTGGTTCGTAGTAAGCGATTTATCGCTCAGATAGGACGTGTATTCCTTACTACGAACTAAAGATTTTATTCTCGGTATTCTCGTTACAAGGTTCTACCTTGTAATGCATTTCCGGGAGGCTCCGCCTCCAGATTCAATGGAAGGCAGAGCCTTCCATATAAAGGTTCCCAGCCAGAGACTGGGAACCAGTAAAATACAGGGGTTCCCAGCCAGAGACTGGGAACCAGTAAGAACCAGTAATAATAAAATAAAATCTATAAATACTTTTCAAGCCTCTTTTTCTAAAAGAAAGCAATCCAAAATCTAAAGTCTAAAATCTAAAATCGAATGGCAAATTTAACTCAAACCCCAGTTAACAATTCCCAAGCTCCCGATACTTCTCGGTGGTCTACTTTACTCCAACAGCTACTTAATAAAGAATCCCTCAGCGTCAATCAAGCTACCGAATTAATTGAAGGATGGCTTGCAGATGCGATTCCCCCCGTACTTTCCGGCGCGATTTTGACTGCAATTCAAGCTAAAGGAGTTTCCCCAGAAGAATTGGTGGGTATGGCTAAAGTTTTGCAATCTCAGTCTTTGGGAGGATTCGACGATCGAGAATCTGCGTTCCCATTGATAGATACTTGCGGAACTGGTGGAGATGGTGCTTCAACTTTTAATATTTCCACTGCCGTCGCTTTTGTTGCTGCTGCTGCGGGGGTAAAGGTTGCCAAACACGGAAATCGTTCGGCTTCTAGTAAAACGGGTTCCGCTGACGTACTGGAAGCTTTAGGTATAAATCTTCAAGCCGACCCCAAAAAAGTGCGATCGGCAGTTGATGAAATTGGCGTAACATTTTTGTTTGCACCAGGTTGGCATCCAGCTTTAAAGCCCGTCGCTCCTTTACGGAAAACTTTAAAAATCCGGACTATTTTTAACTTGCTCGGACCTTTGGTAAATCCGATGCATCCTACAGGACAAGTTATCGGTGTATCCGATCCGTTTTTAGTGCAAACGATCGCTCAAGCTTTATCGCAACTGGGGATTCGTCGAGGAATCGTAATTCACGGACGAGAAAGATTAGATGAAGGGGGTTTGGGTGATGTTAATGATGTGGCGATCGTTGAGAATGGGGAAGTAAGTTTATTAGAATTGACGGCAGAAAAATTAGGTTTAACTCCCGCACCAATTGCCGCTTTAAAAGGTGGAGAAGTTCAAGAAAATGCCGATATTTTGAAAGCTGTTTTACAAGGAAAAGGTACCCAAGCGCAATTAGATGTAGTTGCTTTAAATACAGCTTTAGCAATAGATGTTGGCGAAGCTGTTGAAGGTAAAGATATTTTAGAACGTTGTACTAAAGGTGTCGCGATCGCCAAAGACGTTTTGAAAAGTGGTAAAGCTTGGAAAAAATTAGAACAGCTTGCGGAATTTTTGAAATAAGAATCGTTCACCAACCGGAGGGATGGGTGAGAAGTCGGGTTTTTGTAAAGGTTGTCTTATGTTATGGAGATTTATCTTAAAAACCCGACTTCTGTAGTTTAATCGGAACGGCTATTGCAGCAGGTGCTGATTCGTTGATGGTTGAGGTTCACCCCAACCCCGCGAAAGCTTTGTCTGATGCTCCTCAATCCCTGACTCCAGAACAGTTTGACCGTTTATTTGCTAAATTATCAGTTATCGGTAAAGCTGTTGAACGTTGGGAACCTGCTTTAGTTGGTGCTGTTTAAATATCAAATCCGGGTAAAAACCATCTGAGAAAACGATCGAAATAGGCACGTAGCAACGCTTTAGTCGCCATATTTTCAACTACGTGCCTATATGTTTTTTAACCTGTATTTAATTACACAAAATATATTTAATTAGATTGATTTTTTATTTCCTATAAAATAGTAGTTTATATTTTCTGCTATTTAAACTACATAGTTATTGCTCTTCCGTTGTATCAAATAAAATATCTAAAGAAACGAAGGAATTATCAAAATATTATTCATAGTATTAAACATATAAATCAATTACTCTAATATGTAGGTGTTAGATGAACAGGTTTTAACGTAAAAGTTAGGAGATATTTATAAAGCATTGTTTTTTACATTTGGCATCTTCACTCAAAAACAATGCTTCAAATATTTACCAATCTACCAAGCTATAAAATATTCAATCATTATTGTTAGGAAGTTGTCAATAAATCTTAGTTAAAAAAATTAGGGGATCTAGATATTTTCTTTCCTAATTAACTTAAAAAATCGACATAGGAGAATCAATCGTAATGGCAGAAGATACAAATTCAAACACCGGCAGTTCATTTGGCGGCGGAGACATGGATCTTAGTGAAAGTGTTTTCGCTCCCCTATTTGACTTGCCAGGTATAGATAGTGCCGAAGATATATTCGGCAATATTGGCGCTCCCACTGGAAACTCTACAAATAATCAAGGTAATTCATCAATGGAAGAAACAATGGACGGAAATAATATGGAAAGTGGTAGTCAGCCGAATATAGGTCCATTTAGTCGCTTGCTCGATATACAGGGCGCAGATGGAGAAAATGTAGGAGTAGAAGATATATTTGGCAACCTTGGTGGAGAAGGTGGCATGGGTGGCGGTGGAAACCCCTTTGGTGGCGGTGAAGGTGGTCCTCCTTCCGATATGGATATGGGTGAATTAGCTTACGGTGGAAATCCTTTTGCTGGCGATAACTTCTGGGATATTTTCGCTGGAGGCGTAAATCCTTCCGAACTTTCTGGCGGCGGTTTCGGCGGTGGAATGCCCTCCGGTGGCGGCGAAGGTGGTTTCGGCGGTGGAATGCCCTCCGGTGGCGGTGAAGGTGGTTTCGGCGGCGGAATGCCCTCCGGTGGCGGTGAAGGTGGTTTCGGCGGCGGTTCCAATCCATTCGCTGGCGGCGACATGGGTGGCGGCGGAAACCCATTTGGTGGCGGCGACATGGGTGGCGGCGGAAACCCATTTGGTGGCGGCGACATGGGTGGCGGCGGAATCTCATTTGGTAGCGGCGACATGGGTGGCGGCGGCAACCCATTTGGTGGCGGCGACATGGGTGGCGGCGGAATGCCATCATTCGGTGGCGGCGGAATGGGTGGTGGAAATCCATTCGGTGGCGGCGACATGGGTGGCGGCGGAATGCCATCATTCGGTGGCGGCGGAATGGGTGGTGGAAACCCCTTCGCTTAATCAATCCTTCTACTTTGATTTTGTGAAAGTTTAGTTTTTTGTTCATAGCATTGTGGAGACGTAGCATTGCTACGTCTCTACATTCCATGTGAATATTAAAATGAATAAAATAGATTTTTTAAAACATCTAATTTTTCAAAACTTTAAATACTTATAACTAATATCGGATTACTATATTTTATAGAGATAAAGTAATATCTATTTTTACAGGGATGATAATAAATGGAACCTTCAGAATTAAATTCAATTAATCAAAATAACGGTCAAAGTATTGATTTTACAGGTTCATTAATTAGTACTAGTAGTTCTTTTTCTATTAGTGACAATATATTAGAAGGTGGAATTAAATCCGCTCTTAATATTGGTAATGTTATTATCGGCAATGGACAATGGATAGTTGATGATGAAACTACACAAGAATCGTTGACTTCACAAGCAAAAGCTGATGTTGACGAAAGGATTAATTCTCTTTTTGATAAGTTGCGCGATCGATTACCTTTGAATGATGTTGAAGAATCAACAGGTAATCCGTTTACAGACGAAAATCCTTTTGCTAATGGTGAAAATCCTTTCGGAGAGGGAGAATTTACTCCACCACCAGGTTATGGAAATTCACCTTTACCTTCACAAGATATTGTCGATGACATTAAATCTGTAGAAGAATCAAATCCTACAGAAGATATTCAAGCAGAAATTCCTGTAGAAGAATCAAATCCTACGGAAGATATTCAAGCAGAAATTCCTGTTGTAGATTCAAATTCAACGGAAGATATTCAAGCAGAAATTCCTGTTGTAGATTCAAATTCAACGGAAGATATTCAAGCAGAAATTCCTGTTGTAGATTCAAATTCAACGGAAGATATTCAAGCAGAAATTCCTTTTGCTGGTGGTGAAGGTGGAAATCCTTTCGCTGCTGGTGGTGAAGGTGGTGGAAATCCTTTCGCTGGTGGTGAAGGTGGTGGAAATCCTTTCGCTGGTGGAGAAGGTGGTGGAAATCCTTTCGCTGGTGGTGGTGAAGGTGGAAATCCTTTCGCTGGTGGAGAAGGTGGTGGAAATCCTTTCGCTGGTGGTGGTGAAGGTGGAAATCCTTTCGCTGGTGGTGGTGAAGGTGGAAATCCTATTGCAGAAAATGATAATGGATCTTCACCATCCTTTGATATGTTGGGGATGATTTTTGGTGAAGATTTACCATTCTTAAACGCTAGTGAAGGTGATGATAGTTATAGCACCATACCCAGTCAGTCAACCAACGAAACTTTAAAAGCTGTCAGAAATAGTCTTTTAATATTTAACGCGAAACTTAATTTAGGTAGTTTTGGTGATGGTAACGATACACCTTTACAAACACCAAATGATTTATTGACGCTGTTTCGTAATGATATGTTCAGCTTCAATAATTCCGCTAACTCTTTTCAAGGATTAGTTGGTGATGATAATCCTTTTTCTAGCGGTGAATATAATCCTTTTGGTGAAGGTACACTAGCTGAAGAAATTCCATTTGATATTTTAAATGTTGCTTTGGATGGTTTATTGCCATTCAATGGTTCCGAAAATGTATTTAGTACACCTGAAGGGGAGATTCCGATTGGTAACGGAAATCAAGACTTTGGTTGTGATAATGCAGTTATCGGTAATGCCAATTGGAATTACGGTAATTTAAATGCAACTATTGGTAATGGCAACTGGAATTGGGATGACACTGTTCACAACTCAACCGTTGGTAATGGTAACTGGCACTTAGACTTTACTGCTGATAATAAAACCGTCGGTAACGGTAACTGGTATTGGGATTCTAGCAGTGACAATACGACTTTAGGTAATGGTAATTGGCTGTTTGGAGATAACAATACAACCATTGGTAACGGTAACTGGGATTTCGGTAACAATAATACAGTAATCGGAAACGGAAACCGAGTTTATACCGATAATAGTATCGTCATTGGTAACGGTAATTGGTCGGTTGTAATTGATAAATCAGCTACAATTGGTGATGATTTATTAGGTGAATTAGAAACTATAGCAATGGGAATTGGGCTTAAGGGCAGTGCCGATATGCTTGTTGATTCAGTGATGAATAAAATGGGCGAAATTTTCCAACCATTAACTGAAGAATTTGATGAATCAGCAATGAATACTTATAATCAGCAGTTTCTTTCGTCTGATAGTGGAATGAGTTTTCTTTCTACTTAATTGAAAGAATAGAATAAAAAACCCTTCTAGACGCAGCGTTAGCGTTCACGAAGTGCGTCTTTGCTTGTCCCGATAGCGACATTAAGTGTGTTCTTTGGGGGGTTTCCCTCATGTGAGTCGGAGGCTTTCGCGTAGAGAAAGAAGTGAGAGCAATATTAATTACTGTTTTAGATTTATGGAAAATATAAATCTTGCACTACGGGTTTAACAGCCCGTTTTTTTTATGCTAATTAAACATTAAAAGAAATAGTATAGGGAAAAAGACGGCTTTCATAAATAATACTAGTACTTTGTCCTATTAATTCTGATGGGTAATAAAGGTTCGTAGTAAGAGTTTTAACTCTCCGGATTTAGGGAACCGATGCCCTTACTACAAACCTATCAAAACTAATGAAAAGGACTACTAGTACGGAGCCACATTAATTTTAAGGGGTTTACGTAGTGCGAGCATCTTGCTCGCACTACGAATGTGTTACCCCTCATAACTTATGTGGTTGACTACTAGTACTTTGTCCTATTAATTCTGATGGGTAATAAAGGTTCGTAGTAAGTGCTGTACTCGCCTCCGGATTTAGTACTAAAATCGGCACGTCGAACCCGTCAAATTTAATGCAATAGACTACTAGTACGGAGCCACATTAATTATGAGGGGTTCGTAGTAAGGGCTGTCTTCCCTCCGGATTGCTTAATATGAGGCGAGTACGGCGCTACTGTAAACCCCTATAACTTTTAGGCATCGGTTCCCTAAATCCGGAGAGTTAAAACTCTTACTACGAACCTTTATTACCCATCAAAAATTATGCAATCGACTACTAATGAATGGTCTGTCCCATTAATTTTCATGGATTCGTAGTGATGATTTGTTACCTTGCATGGAAGGGAGTACAGCCTTTACTACTCCAGTTTTATTACTCCTTAAAACTAATGGCACAGACTACTAGTTGAGGATATTTGTTAAGAACGCACAGAGAATGCGCTACACTCACTACCTACTGCGCGGGAAGCAAGTGAATTGGGAATCATTACAGCTATTTGAAATCAGCTTGTGCCTTATTTTAGTTACTAATATTGATAATAAAATTTAAGATTTTCATATCGATACTAATTAAATTAATCTGTCTCTAGTTAGATTAACTAAAGATTAAATATAACAGCAAAAAAATAATTTTAGAGTTATAGAATAAAATCAGACAAAAGTCAATCATTCTGTGGTTAGTTAATTGTCTCAAAAAATTAAAAAAGATATTATTTCCACAAACATCTAATGTCGGCAAGTTTACTGTATAAAAAAAAAGAAAAACAAGTAATAAGCTGTTAGTATATATATTTTTGTAATACAGAAAATACACCTCAAAATTATAATAATAATATCGGTAATATTTATTTGAATGTAGTCAAAGTTGGCTGTAATGCTTATCTGATAGAGATTTTGTAGATAGTTATTGACTCGATCGCGACTTATAACTGATGTATTAGTCTCATCAAATAATACAAGCTAATAGAGTTAGATAAATTTTCATCTATTTAGAATTAATAGTTGATATTGTAAATATGATTTCTAAAGAATTGATAAATTAAGCAAAAAAAATCTCATATCAAGTTAAACGAAAAAGGCTTAAATTGGTTTTGTCTGTAGAAATAATTTAAGGAAGTTACGGTAATTGCGATCGCATTTCCATTTAACGACTATAAGCAGACGCACAAAGATTTTTTTCGCGAACAAAATTAGATTAGATAGCTCTATCGTGATGGTTGACGATAGACAGTTGTATATAAAAAGCATCAAGTACTTGAATTTATTTTTTCTTGATGCGTGTTAAAAAGAGCAAATTTTTGTTCCTAAATTTAGAGGATTTCTAAAAAATGGCAGAAGATACTAATCAAAACGCTACTGGCAAACCAGCTGATAGCGGTATGCCCTCCGGCGGTCAAGGTGGCTTCGGCGGCGGTCAAGGTGGCTTCGGCGGCGGTCAAGGCGGCTTCGGTGGCGGTCAAGGCGGCTTCGGTGGCGGTCAAGGTGGCTTCGGCGGCGGTCAAGGCGGCTTCGGTGGCGGTCAAGGCGGCTTCGGTGGCGGTCAAGGCGGCTTCGGTGGCGGTCAAGGTGGCTTCGGTGGCGGTCAAGGCGGCTTCGGTGGCGGTCAAGGCGGCTTCGGCGGCGGTCAAGGCGGCTTCGGTGGCGGTCAACCGGATGCTGAAGATGAGAAGGGCGATGCTGAAGGTGGCGAATCACCAATGGGTGGAGGCGGTGCCATGTCACCCTTCGCGCAGCTAAGAGTGAACCTTGATAATTATTTTAAGAGCGACGATTTTAAGGAAGGTAAGCAACCAGGAAATCTCAACCCGTTTTCTCAACCACCTAGTGGTGGTGCTGGTGGTCCTAGCGGCGGTGGTGCTAGCGAACAAGGTGGTGGAAACCCATTCGGCGGCAACCCATTTGAATACGACCCAATTGGCGGTGGCGATAACTCCGACAAAGATGATTCGGATGATAAAGATAACCCTATGATGGGTGGCGATCAATCCGACAAAGATGATTCGGATGATAAAGATAACCCTATGATGGGTGGCGATCAATCCGATAAAGATGATTCGGATGATAAAGACAACCCTATGATGGGTGGCGATCAATCCGATAAAGATGATTCGGATGATAAAGATAACCCTATGATGGGTGGCGATCAATCCGATAAAGATGATTCGGATGATAAAGATAACCCTATGATGGGTGGCGATCAATCCGATAAAGATGATTCGGATGATAAAGATAACCCTATGATGGGTGGCGATAACTCCTTTGGTGATGTCAAAGATGCCGATTCAGATAGTGACAATCTATTTGCGGATTTCGACAAGCTATCAGAATCTTTCTCAGATAACATTGAAGCTGGCAAGGCTCAGTACGAAAGCTTTAGTAACTTATTCAATGAGCTTGAAGCTAGTACAGATACAGATTCTGAAGGGGATGAATTGGCACCGTTTACCAACTTCTTGAATACTCTTTCTGAATCCGATATTGAATTGTCTGAAGACAGTCCAATTAGCAATCTCAGCGAGTTTTCTGATTTAGCTTCTAGTTTCGAGAAACTTAGTGCATCTAATGCTGAAGCTTTCATAGAAACATTTTCGGACGTTGACTTTACAGCTGGTAGCGGTAATCCGTTTAGTGAAGGTAATCCGTTTGCTGGTGAAGACAATCCTTTTAGCGAAATAACCGAAATATTTGCTGTTGAAGATACTTCCGCAGTTTAAATAAGGCAGGAGTATTTCTAGATTGAGCGATGGAGACGTAGCACTGCTACGTCTTTACATTATTCAAAAATATTCGGCTTATTTTTGATCGAAGTAAATTTATATTTCTAAGAGAATAATCAATGGAAAATTCCGATCTCAACTCGATGAATAAAACTGATGACGTTGTTGCCTATAACGCATTAGACGGTAGTGATTCTATACCTGAAGATAATGATGTTTGGGTTGGCGAGCAAAATGAGTCTGAGTCCAGTGACAATTGGAATTGGGAATTTAGTAGTAGCACCGATGCCGTTGATGAAGGTTTAATCATCGGTAACGATCTATCCATAATGGGTGATGACACCACTTACGAGGAATTTACATCACAGGCAAAAACGGATCTCTTCAATAAAGTTGACTCTGTATTCGACAAACTGCGCGAAAAATTTCCTTTGGATGAAACTGATAGTAAGTCAGATAAGGAAAACCCATTTTCTGATGGTAAAAACCCATTCGGTGAAGGTAAATATCCTTTGCCCCCAGCTTATGAAGAAGTAGAATTTTCTGAAGCTGAAAAAGTTGTGGCTGGTGGTGACGATTCTGCTAAAGATGACACAACTTCTGATGAAAGTAATAACCCATTTGCTGGTGGTGCTGGCGGCGGAAGTAATCCATTTGCAAGTGGTGCTGGTGGCGGAAATAACCCATTTGCAGGTGGAGAGGATTCGGTTGCGGAGGAAGACAGTATGTCTGAGCAATCATCCTTTGATGTCACGAGTTTCATGTTTGGCGATCGCTTATCATCCATGAATGGCGGCGCTGAAGGTAGCCAAGATGGCGGTATGCCTTCTTCATCACCCTCAGAAACTTTGAGGAAAGTCTACGATACTCTGACAAGATTTGCTTCTGATGCTACCTATCCAGGGTTTGCGATGGGTAACGAAACGCCGCTAAAAACATCTGATGACTTATTGACGCTGTTCCGAAATGATATGTTCAGCAATAGTGGCAACTCTTTCGAGCAATTGATGGGTGAAGATAGCCCGTTTGGTAGCGAAGAGAACCCATTTGCGGATGGCGAGATGGCAGAAAATCTAGATATTATTGAAGCTGCCCTTGATGGACTTTTACCCTTCAACGGTACCGAAAGCGTGTTTAATACTCCTGAAGGCGAAATTCCTCTCGGTAACGGCAACATTGATGATGGTAAAGACAACGCCGTTATCGGTAACGCTAACCGAGACTACGGAGACACCAACGCTACTATTGGTAACGGTAACTGGAATTGGGATGGTGCTACTAACAACTCAACCGTTGGTAATGGTAACTGGCATTTAGATTTTAGTAACAATAACAACACTCTTGGTAACGGTAACTGGTATTGGGAAGATAGTGACGATAACTCAACTCTTGGTAACGGTAACTGGTCGTTTGGAGATAATAACTCAACTATTGGTAACGGTAACTTTAACTTCGGTAACAATAATACCGTAATTGGTAACGGTAACTGGGTATACACTGATAACAGTATTGTGATTGGTAATGGTAACTGGTCCGTGGCGATCGATAAATCAGCTGCTGGTGCTGACAAATTTATGGACGACTTCAATGCAACAATGACCTATGGTGTGGGAGTTAAAAACGCCACCGATACTCTAGTAGATTCGATGTTGGGCAAAATGGCTGAAATGTTTATGCCTTTAACAGAAGATTTGGGAGAATCAGCGATGAATACTTATAATCAGCAGTTCCTTTCTTCTGGCACTGACATGAGTTTTCTTTCTAGTTGAAGAAAAAGAAGAGTAGGAATAAGTAGGTGGACAAAAATAATTGTGTCATTGCGAGCGACAGTAAAGCAATCTCAGAGTGTTGTGATGAACCGCACCCTACGGGTGAATGCTTCGTTTCGCTCCGTTCCACTCGCAATGACAAATATACAATTAATTTTGTCTAAGTACATAATCAATCTTGTGATACTACGGGCATCTTGCCCGTTTTTTATGCAAAAAACAGTTAACGACTCGCTGTTAACTGTTAAAAAGGGCGACCGATGGGACTCGAACCCACGAATGGAGATACCACAAACCTCTGCCTTAACCACTTGGCTACGATCGCCATAAATTTATTCTTTAGTTAGTATAGCAAATTTAGAACGATCGATCAAACATTTTTTTGGAACGGACTTAGATAATCTAGAGTCTAATAGTCAAATAGTTAATTATTATATCGGCAGATAATGAAAATTGTAAGTATTGTTGCATATGCTGGAACTGCCGCATTAGTCGCATTAGGCGTGGCAATGGCAAGTACAAATCCATCACGAATCGAATACGAAGAATACGCTACCCAAAGATTGAGCGGGTATTTGAAAGAACAAGGTTGTAGTAAAACTCCGAATATTTTAGATAATTTGATCAAATTCAACTGTGCAAAGTTGATCGATTCAGCCAGCCCCCAAATTAAGCAGGTAATTAATGCTTCTACCAAAAAGCAGGATTATCTGCTGTTTAGCGTTTATAGTACAGATTTACAAATAAATTCTCTGATACCTTCATATAAATTCGAGACTGTAGCAGCTTTGGATAACTTCTTTACTTATAAAGCGGAAAAAGAATAATTGGGAGAGGGGAGAGGGGGAGATGGGGATTGGTAATTGGTAATTGGTAATCGCTGAGTAATTATTAAATCATTTGTAGTGGGAGTAAAATGCTCCCTTTCTACATCTCCGCCCTTTTCCCCTTCTAGACATTTACCTACACGCACTTGGATGGGTGGTTCTCAATGGTGGCGACACGCCGATACATTTGCTGCTAAGTTGGAAAATCTTGGAGGGGTGATGTCTTGAAGTGTTTGGTTTTGTTTGGGAATCAGTCTATTAAAACTAACATCTTGTACCATTCTCAACATAACCGGGGAATGCAATTCCCTATCTTATAGCGAAAGTAGTCTAAAGACTACTGGATAAAGTTTTCAGTGCATTTACCCTGTTGAATCGATAAGCCTTGGAATTGATTTAAAGGCAGGGGCTAGGGCTAATATTGTTACAAGGTATTAGTTTAATTTACTTAAAATAAAGTATAAATAATTAGTAATATTAATTACCTTTATGCTGCTTCTTCTTCCTCTTCCTCTTCTTCTATCTCATTGATTGCCTCTTCTGGCGATATATTACTATAAATAACTTTCATTATTGCGGGTAAGTATTTATCTAGTGTTAACAAATTTGAATAAACCATTCTTTTTATCACTGGAAAATCTAATTCGTTATCTGCTACATAAATACTAGTTTTGTAGCGTACTTCTCCATCACTAAAATCCATTTCAAAATTACCTAACACAAGACCATAGTTTGCTCTAGTTAAGAATTCTGCTATTGGTAAAAACTTTTTCTTAGGTATTTTTACAGGAGACATCGAGTAGAATTTAAAAGTATTTACTTCATCATAGACAATAGCATAACAAGTACAATTACTATTTTCCATTTTTACTTCTACACTGAGAGCTTCCCCTCGTTCAATTTCCGTATAGTTCCAATCATCTTGAATAAAGAAATTTAAAACTGATTTATATAAAGTTGTCATCGCTGTTTTGCCTGCTTTATAAGGTGTATTAAATACAGATTTTTCAACTTGTACAAACGTAACAGATGATTGAATAATCTGCGGTACTCATCAATATCTCTTTTTAACCCAAGATTAGTTTTGTTGGCAACTTTTTAACAGTCCTCTTTAGAGGACTTTCGTTATGAGACAGGGATTTTCAATCCCTGGCTGACTGAGGAAAATCCCCTCACTCCCTAACAAACTTACCCCGTGCTTCTTGAGTTGAATGCAAAACTTGCTCCAAACTCACCCAATCTTCTCGTTCAATTAAACCAACCAATTCATTAAGATTTTCGCGATACTTTTGCAGCGACATCAACAAAGCTTCTCGATTGTATTTTGCCATCATCACCCCCAATTCCGGATTCCCTCCACCAACGCGAGATGTATCGCGAAAGCCGGAGCTAGCGAACTTTTGAGCTAGAGTCTGCACTTGAGAATCGGTTTCTCGATCGCAAGCCCCAATCAAGGAAGCACTCGCCATTACTGGTAAATGAGAAATCAAGCTGACTGCTTTATCGTGTTCTTCGGGGGAACAGTAATGAATATTCACCCCTAGCTGAATTATAAGATTTTCAATAACTGCGATCGCTTCTGTCGGAGTTGTATTTATAGGTGTAAGTACGTAGGGCTTATCGTTAAATAAATTTGAACGTGCAGCTTCTATACCCGAATCGGTACTACCCGCCATTGGGTGCCCGCCAACAAAATTTTCCCATACCGGCGAAATCCCTTTCACAATAGGGGTTTTCACCGAACCTACGTCAGTTATTACACAAGAACTTGGTAAATGAGCAATCAATTGCTCAAGTGTGGGAATAATAAAATCCAGAGGCGTACAAATAAATACTACTTCTGCCTCCGAGAGCAAGCTCATATTAACTGACGCTTGGGAAACAGCGCCCAGAGAAATTGCTCTTTGAGTAGTTGAATCGCGGCGGCTGATTCCTAAAACGCAATGTCCTTGCTTTTTTAAGTCTAAACCTAAAGAACCACCGATTAATCCAAGACCAACAATACCGATTATCATATTTAATTTCTATAAAAGGGCATGGGGTAGAGGGGGGAGAGGGGGAGAGGGGGAGATGGGGAGAAATTAAAACTAATAACTTTTAACTCTTAATTCTTAACTCAATGCCCCATGCCCCATGCCCAATCACCAATTCCCATTTATGAATTAGATATTACTTAATTTCCGCATAATTTAGCAATTATTAAAAAATCAGAGGTAGCATCGATGACTGTAGAGGAATTATTAGAAAAATACGCTCGGGGATTTACGGATTTTAGAAATATTCAACTTTCTGAAGCTAATTTATGTGGAGTCAAACTTAGTGGTGTGGATTTTAGCCATGCTAATTTAAGCATTGTAAATTTTAGCGGCGCTAATCTTACTAAGGCTAATTTAAGTTATGCCCTGCTTAATGTTGCAAGGCTGAGTGGCGCTCACCTTGAAGGTGCTAATCTCTATAAAGCTAGTTTGAATGTTGCGAATTTAATTCGAGCTAATTTAAACAATGCTCAATTAGTTAAAGCGAATTTAATACGAGGTGAATTAATTCGTGCTGATTTCAGTCGTGCTAATTTATCGGAAGCAAATTTGAGCAATGCCGATTTACGCGAAGCTACGTTACGACACGCTGTTTTACGAGGTGCTAATTTGAATCAAGCTTGTTTGACAGGTGCGTCTTTGGTAGCGGCAAATTTAGAACAAGCGACTTTAAATTCTACCGATTTAACTCGTGCCGACTTGAGTGGTGCAAACTTGCGAGAAGCCGAACTTCGTCAGGTGAATCTGTTTCGCGCTAATCTTAGTGGCGCTAATTTGGGTGATGCAAATCTTCGCTGGGCTGATTTAAGAGGCGCTAATCTTTCTTGGGCAGATTTGAGCGGCGCAAAATTAAGCGGTGCAAATTTGGCTGGTGCCGATTTAAGCAATGCTAATTTAACTAATACAAGTTTCGTACACGCCGATTTAACTGAAGCAAAATTAATTGAAGCTGAATGGGTTGGTGCAGATTTAACTGGAGCAACTTTAACCGGCGCAAAACTCTACGCTACCTCTCGATTTGGCTTGAAAACTGAAGCCATGATTTGTGAATGGGTGGATTTGAGTCAACTTGGCGATCGCTCAATTGTTCATCGCTTGAATGCTGAAGATTCGGGAGACTTTTTCAACGAAACTCCCCCTACTATTCGTATTATTATAGATAGACCTTTAGACCCAGAAGCGAATTTTGCTTTGGCTGGAGCTTATTTCCAAATAACTCAAAAATTTCGGGAATTAAAACAACCTCCTAGCATGGAAATTGGTCGCCGTCGCACTGTTTTTACTTTCCGTGCAGATAGCGATGAAAGTTTATTTACCATTGCTTACATGGCAATTCTTCCGTTTAGAGATGCTGTTGCTACTCAAAAAAGTATATATACAGCCATAGAAACGATCGCCAGTCAAGATACAACTGGGCAGTTAATTACTTTAGGGCAAATGCAAAAATTAACTTCTTTATTAGAGCAAGCAATGCAGAATGTAAAAAATATCAAAGTTACCACAAAAATTCTCGGAATTGCAGCAAAGTTAAACTTTTTTAAAGCTCCTACACGAACAATTTTAACAAATACTAGCGCCAAAAATTTGATGATTTATGATAGTCCGCATTTTGGTAAAAGATTGATTGACCATCCTCAAATTGAAGCTGCTTTATATGAAGATGAATTAAGCGAACTTTCCAAATCCAGACAGCCATCAATAAATGCGATCGCCGATTTCTTTAAAGGTTTTCATTATATTAATTAAAGAATAGGGAATAGGGAATAGGGAATAGGGCATTGGGATATAAAGCAATGACCTTCAGGCATAGATATATAATTCAAATTTTTCATCCTTTATAGATAAGTCTTATTCTTTATACTTATCTATAGTACTCATAGCTATTTTAAAATTAATATTAGTTGATCTAATTGTTTTTTTTAATACTTTGAATCCTTGTATATAAATAGTAATTTAATTTAATAAATCTCAAAAATAATTTCTAAGACCCAATGCCCTATGCCCCATGCCCCATGCTCAATCCCCATTCATAATAGTATTGATTCAAATAAACCGATAAAGGAGCAAAAACAATGTTTAATAAAATGATGGGTCGTACCCGTTATGTAGTTTGTCGGATAATGATACATCTAAGTGGTTCGGAAGTTGCACCAATTTTGGGAGTACTCAACCGTAGCGGTAGAGAAGCGAGTGATGCTGAAGGTGATATGGAAGTTATGGGAGAAGAATTAGTCAAAATCTGCGAAAGTCTATTGCAATACGACGAATACTGGATGTCAGCCGCTAATGAAGGCGATGTATTTTGGGAAGAAGGGGATGCGGGAGACTACTTTCAAGAATTGTTTACCGACTCCGCACAACGTTATTTAAGCGAACCACCGGAAAATTATTCTGATGCCGATGACTCTTTTTCCGTTCCCGTAACGCGCAATGTAGTAGTGATGATTACAGCTGCTTATGAGGGAGAAGTACCGGAATTAGAAGAAGATTTGTCAAACATTGCTGCGCTTCAAGAAGCTTTTAAAGCTTTAATTAATTTACATTTCAAACATAAATTACGAGCAATTCAGGTACACTTTTCCCCAGCGCAATTAGGTGACGAACTCAATAACGACCAATTGTTACAGCATTTTACAGAATTGATTCCTTTGTAATATTTAGGAGTGGGGAGTAGGGAACGGGGAACGGGGGAGATGGGGGGATGGGGGGACAAGGAGAAAACTAATTAACTAACTCCTAACTCCGGTGGTCCTCACTCCGGTGGTCCTAACTCTTCACTCCCTACTCCCTACTCCCTACTCCCTATTCAATAAAAGTCGGTTCTCCCTACCTCTCAAGCCAATAAAGAAGTTGTTAAGCTCAAAGATAGAAGAAAAAATATCAAATGATGACAATTTTGCGTAAATTTACAGCGGTTTTTTTAGCTTTGAGTTTGTGTTTTACAACAGTTGCTTGTGGTGGCGGAACTACAACAAGCAATCCGCAAGCTAGAAATGTAACTCGAACTTCAACAAACACCCGAATCAGCGATGGTGAATATCCCGTACAGCAAGCCAGTTACAACGATGCTGATGGAGAATACACGTTATTTTTATTAAATAGCCCTTCTCCAACTTTTAAAACTGATAAGTTGCAAATGGCGCGGCTTACCGAAGAACAAATTAAAGAAGGTAAAACTAGCTATTTAAAAGTTGAAAACGGACAGCCCGCACTTTATTTAACACCAGACTTTAAAATCGAATACACTCAAAACGTTACCGAAACCAGAACCGACCCCCAAACCGGACAAGATCGAACAGTTGTAGTCCAGCGAAACAACGGTTTTTGGGCACCTTTTGCTGGTGCAGTCGCCGGTCAAGTTGCCGGTCAAGCGATCGGTAGTTTGTTATTTAGACCCCAGTATTACGTACCACCCGCATATCAGCCGGGAAGGACTAATTATACTGGTTTTGGTGGATATGGTAATAGCTATGATGCCGCAGTTGGTAATTATCGCCAACGCTATAACGAACCACCAGCAGCAGTAAGAAACCGTACCACTTTCCGTACCACAGGAAACCTCAGAAGAAATCCTGGAAGTTCAAGTTTCGGAACTAATACCCGAAGAAATCCTGGAAGCTCAGGTTTCGGAACTAGTACCCGCACTACTCCCCGTAGAACTACTGGTAACAGTCGCTCCACAGGTTCCGGATTTGGCAGCAGCACTTTAAGACAATCCGGTAAATCCGGGTCAGTAAGAAACCGTCCTTCCAACAGCAGTTTCGGTAGCGGAACCCGTTCTCGTTCCTCCAGAACCCGTAGTCGTAGCGGTGGCTTCGGTAGCGGACGTAGAAGACGGTAAAAAAAGGTTAAAGGTCTGCATGTCAAAGGTTAAAGGTTAAAGGTAAGGAGTTAGAAATGTAGTGGGAGCGTCTCGCTCCCTGCTGCAATAATTTTTCTCTCCATCTCCCCATCTCCCACTCTCCCCATCCCCTTGTCTCCCCATCTCCCCCGAACCCCATCTCCCCATCTCCCCCGAACCCCATCTCCCCCGAACCCCCTCTACCCCCTCTCCCCCATCCCCCTATCTCGATCAAGCGATCGCCACAGCTTGCTCCCAACGCCCTACAGCTTTACCTATGACTGCTAATTCTTGCATCAAGCGGTCAAAACGTTCTGGTGTAAGGGATTGAGGTCCATCGGATAAAGCTTTGGCGGGGTTGGGATGAACTTCTATCATTAAGGAATCGCATCCGGCTGCTATAGCTGCCATTGCCATTGAAGGAACGCATTCTGATAAACCCGTACCGTGTGAGGGGTCGATCGCGATCGGTAAATGAGTCAGTTTTCTTAATACGGGTATTACTGATAAATCTAAGGTATTGCGAGTATATTGGCGATCGAAGGAACGAATACCGCGTTCGCATAAGATAACGTTGGAATTTCCCGCAGCAAGCACGTATTCAGCAGCCATTAACCATTCTTCAATAGTTGCTGACATTCCCCGCTTCAAGAAAACCGGCTTCGGTTGCGCTCCGACTTTTTTAAGTAATGAGAAATTCTGCATATTTCTCGCACCTACTTGAACGACATCTGCAACTTCTACGATTTTGTCCAAGTCAGCAGCATCCATTACTTCGGTAATAATTCCCAATCCGCTGACTTCTCTTGCTTTCGCTAATAATTCTAAAGCGCTTTCACCATGTCCCTGGAAAGCATAAGGTGAAGTACGGGGTTTGTAAGCACCCCCACGCAGAAACTTAGCTCCAGCAGCTTTGACGCGCTGCGCTGTTTCTACAATCATTTCTTCATTTTCTACCGAACAAGGACCGGCGATTACCACCATTGGATGATTTTCACCAAATGTAACTTTACCATCGGGAGTATTAACTATAATCTCTGAAGCTTCCCCGTGGCGAAACTGACGGCTAGCCCGTTTGTAAGGCTTTTCCACCCGCAAAACTTGCTCGATCCAAGGACTTACTTCTTGAATTTGCAGTGGATCTAAACTCGCTGTTTCTCCAACTAAACCAATTACTACCTTGTGTTGACCAACTATTTTCTCTGGTGTCAGTCCCCAGTTACTCATTTCTTCACTAATGCGTTTAATTTCCGCTTCTGGGGAACCAACTTTCATTACTACAATCATGGTAAATTTCCCGATATTTAGTTTTATTACTACTTAAAATTTAACGTTAATAGCTAATTCTCGTTTAACAGAAAAAAGTCAAAATTCGCACATAAAAATTTAATAATTGTTAGATAAAACCAGCAACTGACATTTAAGCGGCAGATAATTTTTTATTACAAATTACCAATTACCTATCCTCACAGATATGATAAGCGTTTAGAGGATGTTTTCCAAGTATCGTTTTTACGCAATTCCCGGATTATCCCCCCTTCCCCCCTTATAAAGGGGGGGGTTAAAAAGTCCCCCTTTTTTAAGGGGGATTTAGGGGGATCTGAAAGTCTATGGTTTTATTTATGACTTGGAAAACATCCTCTTAAACGAACATGATATAACCGAATAAACAAAGAATGAAGAACGAAAATCATGCTTCATCCTTCATTCTTCATTCAAAATCATTTTTATTAATTAGCGATGCGTTCGCCGATCGCCAAAATTATACTTTTTTTTGCCGAGTCTCGCGCCAACCTGCTACCATTCGTCCAAAATTGGTAGTAAATTCGCTCCAACCAAGCAAAGTCCCCGCTCTTTGTTCATCCCAAGAAGCGGAAAGAACCCCATAAGTGATTCCTAAAACTCCCAAACCGAACAGCCCCATATTGACAAGCAGTACCAAGGTGGGAGCAAGTTTGATATCGGCGTAAATTATCAGCAAATAGCTAGCAACTAAAGTCAGAATACCCAATACGGTTGGTAATCCACATAACCAAGCTACTCGTCTAATCATTCGCTGGCTAACAACTTCGGGAATAGCCATTTCTTGTTTAGTAAAAGGAGGCTTATTGGAGTCCCCCTTTTCAGCATCTTCCTTCACAATTGGCGTTTGAGCCTTTGTTTTTGCTGGTTTTTGGCGTTTTTTATTCGGTTCAAAAGGTAAGCGGTTGCGTTCGGATTCGGCAGACATAATTAGCGGCTCTTTATTTTACCCACGAATACCGAGACTGCGAATTAAAGTTTTATAACGTTCGCGATCTCCTCTTTGAATATAAGACAAAAGACGCTTACGTTGACCAATCATCTTCAAAAGTCCCCGACGGGAAGAATGGTCTTTTTTATTAACTTGCAAATGTTTGCTCAAACGGTTAATCCGTTCGGTGAGCATGGCAACTTGCACTTCAGAAGAACCAGTATCGGTTTCGTGGACTTGATATTCCGAGATTAACTCTTGCTTTTTTTCTTGTGTTAGACTCATAACTCGACTTTTTTCTTTAATAAGCGCAGCAATTTCTCATATTATCACAGGCATTTGGCTGTGAGATTAATTAGGGTGAGACGGTGGGATGGGGAGACAAGGAGATGGGGAGATGGGGAGATGGGGAGATGGGGAGAAAATTCCTAACTCCCAATCCAAAATTCAAAATCTAAAATTTTATCACTCCTAATACCAATTCTGTATGAGGCTGCGCTAAAACACCCGCAGCCTAGAAGGCTGGGGCTAATATTACAAAGCCTACCTACGTAGGCTAAATTAAGCGCATCTTTATACAGAAACGGTATAACTATTAACTATTAACAGCAGTTACTAAACAAGACTAAGCTGTTTACTTGCTTTCAAGTAAAGCGAAATTGCATTGCTAACTAACTGATGCACGATCTATAACTTCCTTAAATCTTTCCATCACGTCCTTTCGTATCGATTTGAAATGTGGACTTTCTATTTGATTTTCAGCGCTATCTGTGCCATCAATATTAAATTGACCGTAATAAAGCCCTACAGGAAAATACAATGGACTACCATTCAAACCTTTCTTAAGAAAAAGAATGTATTTCGCATTTTTAACTAAGGGTTGGTAATCGTCAAATACCTGGAGAACACTTTTAGCAGTATTTTTGTCTGGAATTATAGCTGCTTGTTGTCCAATTAATAGCGTGTCAGAAGGTGACGCACCTTCGATCGCAAGTTGTACTTTAAATTCAGTTTGGGAGATTGCTTCAGTAACATAACCCTCAGAATCACGTTGAATTAAGGGTGTACTTTCCGCGATCGATTGTGTTGGTTTTCCAATAACGATAATATCTGATTTTGCAATTAAATCCTCTATATCTTTTGGTGCAATAAAGCTCCCCTCTACTCTTGTAACTGTCAAATCCTCAATAATTTCAGCACTTGCAAATACTTTTTCGGTACTTTGTGCTGCTCCATTAGTTGTATTGTTTGTAATAACTAAACCAACACCAAATACCGCGATCGCTGCAATAGTTGTAAAATAAATTCTCTTTTTCATCAGTTCCCCCATTTTGCTCTTAAAATTGCCCTTGCGCCATAACCGCAGCAGAACAATTAATGACATGAGAAGGGGATAAAGTGTGTCCAAACTAATCTGCGAATGTTTTTATACGTTGGGTAGTAGTGTAATTAAATGATGCCATATTTCATAATCTGCTCATCTCCGGTACTACTGACTTGTTGCACCACGAGCAAGTTGCCCTGCATAAACCCGGTTTCTCTTCGTGAAAACATGATAAATAGCACGCGATGCCGCACAAGCGCGGTGAACCCGTGAATATGTCGTTTTCAAATAATCTTGAAACGTGGTTTATAACACTGCTACAAGATTTGAAGTGCTACTAACTTTTAGTTGGTAACTGCTAACTACTAACTGCTAACTGATTCAAAATCGGCTTGCGAGTCTCTAAATCAAACTCGTATCCTTTGGGCAAAATATGTAACTTTGCACCGCAAATTGCTAACGCTTCGTCTTTCAAAATATCGTCAATATTGCTGTGAGTAATATCTGACTTGTCGATGATAGTAACAGCACCTTCTCCAATCACTTGAATTTTATTATCAACAACTAAAATCGCAGTATTTTCGTCAATTCCAAATCCCAAAACTGCTTGTTTTTGCTGCGCTAAAGCTGAAATTAAACGTCCTATGCGACCGCGTTGTAGAAAATGCTGATCTATAATTACTCCTGGGAAAAAACCCATTCCGGGAGACATTTTTACAATTTCCATCCGAGGATTTGTTTCGGAATCGCCTTCAAAAATCATCATATCCGGCATCATTGCAGCCCCAGCACTGGTACCTGCGATGATGACTCCTTCAGAAAAACGCCGGTGAATCGCTGCATCTAATTGAGTATCCTTGATGATATCGACAATTCTAGTTTGATCGCCTCCAGTAAAAAATATCCCAGTAGCTTGCTCGATATCTTCCAATACAGTAGATGAATCTGCATCTTCTCTGCTTCTGGTATCAATTATGCAAGAATTTTCCGCACCTAAATTCTCGAATATGCGAATATATTGGTTTCCTACTTCTATGGGCAAGTCTGTTGCAGCAGTCACGATCGCAAGTCTTGCTTTTGTACCACCTGCGTAGCGCACAAATTCCCGTAAAATCTCGCATTCCCTTTCTTTGTCTTCCGCACCGCCGATAATCAGCAGTTGTCCGTTAGTGCTATTCTGCATCATCTTGCCTCCCAAGAACTCAAGACATCAAATAATATAAGTATTAAATTAGATTTAAATAAATTATCAATTATCAATTATCAATTATCGGGTAAAAATGTCCGCGATAATTATTAGAGGATACTATGGATCGATCCAGCTTTGTAATTATACGTCTAAAACCATTAATTTAATATATTATGCTTGAATTTTTTTTGCTTTTATAGCAAGTGTTTAGACGCTATACTTTTACAAAGTAATAAATTCCCGATTCAACTTAGCCGCGATCGCAATACCGATAATTGTTGATTGATAATTTTTGATTATTTGTTGATTATTTACTGTTTATTGAACTGGATTGGTACGCAACATCTCATTCAAAACAGAACGTGCTTCTTCTAAAGGTAGATGTCTTGGCTTTCCATCAATAACAATCTGAAACTCACTACTATCGGGACCATCTCCAAAACCCGAAATAAGCTTGCGATGAAAAGCTTCATCTGCAAGCTGCCGAATTTGATCTCTGAGAACAGCTTTCTCGCTATTCATACTTACTCTCTCCTAAATATTTTAACAAAGCAAGCTATTTGTTATTTATATGTAATTTTAACATTTATTTGTACCTTTCAAAGGTGATATTTTTTTTGTTTTGACATCAATCAATAGTTATATTTTTAATTTTTACATTTATTTATATTTGGGGAATTATAATTATATGTTTAGTAAATAGATAGATAACTTTATCTTTATGTCTAAAGATAGCTGACAATACTTAGCTAAGAAGTTAAAATATACTGGCTTTAGCATTGCATTTGTATCTTGGGTTATCTAGTTAAGAATATCCAAACAAAAAAAACACTTAATTTCGTCAGGACAAATGCTTGCGTTAAGCTAATAATGGGTGTTTCATACAAGAGTAATTTACAATGGTTCAACAACTAGATAACGATACAGTTCGCATCAATGCCAGGGTTGCTGATGCCTTTGATATTTTCAATTTGAAGGATTATATCGGACCAACAGCTTATTTGGATACACGGGCGTTAGTCTTTGATTTTGGTTTGACTAATGATTCGCGACCCTTACCAATTGAGGATTATGTTTGTGCCGTGTGTAAACGTTATCCACAACTAGGCGATCGCGAATATGAATCTCATGCTGAATTATTTGCGAAAACTCTCTCGGAAGTAGCAAAATTAGATATGGATTTGCATCTGTATCGCACCAGCTTCAAATCTTATCAAGACTATACAAGAATTGCTTTGCAAGCACTACATCATCGCACGAGTAGATTGATAGTCTATTTTGTTTGGGATTGGTTTGAAGCAATTACTCAAAGTCTAGATATTAACTTTGAAGATCGGCTAAGAAATCTACAAAATTCCTTTCGTAAATCTGTTTACGGGGTCCGACAAATTATGCTCTATTGCGAACGGCTTACCAAAAAGATATCCCGACATTTTATTTATCAGAAGAAGGATTAACGCAATACGGTTACGGTAAAAAACAAGTTCGCGGTTTCGCTACAACATTTAATTGTGATAGCCATTTAGATTCAGATTTTAGTACCCGTAAAGATGATTGCAAAGCATTTTTAAAAACTTTAGGCTTTCCAGTTCCCGACGGCGATATTGTTACTTCCGAAAAAGAAGCTTTGAGTGTAGCAGAAAAGATCGGTTATCCAGTAGCAATCAAACCCGTATCAGGTCATAAAGGTATTGGAGTAACTGCCGATATCAGAAATTTTAAAGAATTAGGTTATGCTTACGATCGCGCATACGAAGCGATTCCCGAATCAGAACCCATCCGCATAATTGTTGAACAAAGCATATCAGGTACAGATTTTCGCTTATTGTGCGTCAACGGTAGATTTGTCGCCGCGATCGAACGTCGCCCAGCATCGGTTGTGGGTGATGGAAACTTGAATATTGACGAATTAATCGATCGAGAAAACCGCAAACCAGAACGTTTGGATACACCAACATCGCCGATGAGTCAAATTCAGTGCGATGAGGCGATGGAACAATATTTAGACGAACAAAATTTATCGTTAGATAGCATACCAGAAAAAGGCGAAACCGTATATCTACGTAAAGTCGCCAATCTTTCTGCCGGTGGAGTCAGCATCGACGCTACAAGTAATATTCACCCCGACAATGTGATTTTGGCGCAAGACATTGCTCAACATTTTCAGCTTACCTGCCTTGGTATTGATGTAATGGCAGAAAGTCTTACTGTTTCTTGGAAAGAAAATAAATTTGCCATCATAGAAATTAACGCCGCACCAGGAATTATGATGCATCTTAATCCTGCTGTAGGTGAAGGCGTAGATGTACCTTCATCAATTTTAAATACCTTCTTTGCAAAAAGCGAAGATAGCAAAATTCCAATTATCACCTTTAATAAGATTTCTCTTAAAGAATTGCACGAAACGATTAATCATATTTTATTGCAGCATCCAGAATGGACGGTAGGCGCAGTTTGCCGGGATGCAGTTTTTATCAATCAGTCAAAAAAGATGTTAAACCGCGATCGCAATACGAACATACAAAGCGTATTACGTAACCCCAATCTTGACTTATTGATTGTTGAGTACGACGACGAAATTTTGGAAAATCATGGAATGTTTTACGACAAGAGCAACATAGTAATTCTTGATAATCCCAGCGAAACCGAAATGATTTTAGCTTATTTCATTTTTGATAACTCTACCGTTATTATCAGCAAACAAAACAACGTTACTATTACCCGCGAAGGTTTAATTGAAGAATATACCCTTGCACAAGATGAACCGCTGACACAAGTTTATTTAAAAGAAATCAGCGCTCTGCAATAAGAAAGGTAGGATCGCCGGAGTTGGGAGTTTTGATTATTGACAACTAACAAATAACAATTAGTATTTAATCACATAAGTTATGAGGGGTTTGCGTAGTGCGTTAACGGAGTCTGTCCGGTAGGACATGCGTCTCGCGATCTTGCCACCACGAGCGAGCAGGATGCTCGCACTACCAATGTCTTACCCATAATATTTAATGTGGTGAAGTATTAGTAGTACATTTCATTAATTCCGACGGATTGTAGAGACGTAGCACTGCTACGTCTCCCAACGTTTAAACCGCACCTACGGTGAACGGGAAAAACTAATCCATTAAATTTAATAAAACCAACAACTAATTACCAGAACCTTGATAAATTCGATTCATTTGTTCCCTAGATAAGCGCGTCATGGGGAAACCTAAATTTTCATAATCTATTTTGTTTGTTGCTGGTTCAACCCTTTCATCAACTTCATACTCATTTATCTGACTTTGAGGTGAAGTATAAGAATGAGTGATTGGATCGTATGCTAAAATCTCTCCGGTTTCAATCTGATAAATCCAAGCGTAAATGCTAACTTGCTTTTGATAAAGCTTAGAGTGAATCACCGGATAAGTACGTAAATTATCGATTTGCGTCAACACATTTTCAGCAATCATAATTTCTAATAAATCTTCCCCTTCGTATTCGCTGTAATGGTCTAAAACCAAACGTCGAGTTGATTCGGCATACTTAAGCCAATCAAACACCAAAGGCATATCTGACTGTAATTTATTTAACTTCATCAGTCCTTTCATTGCCCCGCAATTAGAATGTCCGCAAACAATGATTTGGTTAATACCTAAAGCTTGAACTGCATATTCAATAGTCGCTCCTTCGCCGCCATTTGTGGCTCCAAAGGGAGGAATTATATTACCAGCGTTGCGAATTACAAATAGTTCGCCAACCCCCGCTTGGGTAATTAAATTGGGGTCTACACGGGAGTCAGAGCAAGTAATAAATAAAACTCTCGGTTTTTGACCGTGAGAAAGTTGTTCAAATAATTCTCTATGGATACTGTAATAATTAGCTTTAAATTCACGCAGACCCTTTACTAGTTTTTTCATCTTAATTTCTGAATGTTGACTGAGGGGGAGAGTGGGGAGAGTGGGGAGAGGGGGTAGAACAAATAAAATTTTTAACTCTCTATGCCCAATGCCCTATGCCCAACTCATAACCTTTAACCTTTAACCTTTAACCTTTGACCTAGTATTAACTTTCTCATGTTTTGGGAATACTTGGTATATCTCAAATTCTCTGAGAAATATGATAACTACTAATAACCAAAAATCTCCTACCCGTCGTTTGAATCAATCCTGTAAAGCAGAATTGTATTACACGACATTGAATAAAAAATCATGGCTGCAATCAATAGTATACATAGAAAAAAATCTATCATAGATTTGGATCGATCCCAGTCATCCCTATCAATCGACTATTGATTATGTATAACCACTACTCTTAGGCAATCATAAAGTTTTACTTATACAAGTAATATAATATTTATTTAATAATTGATGGTTCGGGATGTATCTTTTTTATATTAATAGCTGTATTCTAGTTTGAACAGCAATTAACTTACTGAATCACCGACTCAACAACGGCTTGACATAAAGTTACATTGCTAGTTTCTTTTCTTAGTATAAGTTTCCTTAAAAGCAGCATTTATTTGTATGTAGCGACAGCTTTTTGCGATTTATAGCAATAGCTGTGGCTCAATTTTTAATACCTAAAAACATAAAACTACCAAAAGGATGAAGTTGTGACAGATTTTAATCGAATTTCTCGACGTAAATTTATCTTAACAGCCGGTGCATCGGCAGGTACTGTTTTACTGGCAGGTTGTTTGGGAAATCCACCAGAAGATTTGGGTGGTAATGCAGCGGCACCAACAACAGCCCAACCAGTTGCAAATGTTAATCCACAACAAGCACCAGAAACCACAGCTATTAAGTTGGGATACGTGCCGATTGTGGAAGCTGCACCTTTAATAATTGCTAAAGAAAAAGGTTTTTTTGCTAAATATGGCATGAATGATGTAGAACTTTCCAAACAAGCTTCTTGGGGTTCTGCAAGAGATAACGTTGAAATTGGTGCGGCTGGTGGTGGTATTGATGGTGGGCAATGGCAGATGCCTATGGCGCATTTGATTACCGAAGGAGTAATTACCAAAGGCAATAAACCAATTCCGATGTATCTGCTGTGTCAGTTGATTACTCAGGGGAACGGGATTGCGATCGCGGATAAATGGCAAGGTAAAGGACTCGATCTACAACTCTCATCAGGATTAGTTAGCCAAGTTAAGGCTAGTAAAGGAGGAGGCGATCGCTTCAAAGCCGCTCATACTTTCCCCCACGTCAATCAGGATTTTTGGATTCGCTACTGGCTGGCTGCTGGTGGTGTTGACCCCGATAATGATATAAATTTGCTACCAGTACCATCGGCTCAAACCGTTGCCAACATGAAGACTGGGACTATGGATGCTTTTAGTACGGGAGATCCGTGGCCCTATCGAATTGTTAAAGACAAAATTGGCTACATGGCAGCATTAACCGCAGACATCTGGAAGAATCACCCCGAAGAATATTTAGCTATTAGAGCAGATTGGGTAGACAAGAATCCCAAAGCCACCAAAGCAATTTTGAAAGGAATCATGGAGGCTCAGCAGTGGTGCGATAACTTTGATAATCGTCAAGAAATGGCAAATATCTTGTCACAGCGACAGTATTTTAATGTCCCGGTTGATGTTCTTTTAGAACCATTTATGGGTAAATACGACATGGGAAATGGTCGCAAAATTGACGATAGATCGATGGCTGCACTGTATTGGAAAGATGAGAAAGGCAGTGTTTCTTATCCTTATAAGAGTCACGATTTGTGGTTTATTACAGAGAGCGTTCGTTGGGGATTCTTGCCTCAAGATTATATTACTAATAATGCAGCCAAAGCTAGAGCATTAATTGATAAAGTCAACCGCGAAGATATTTGGAAAGAAGCAGCGAAAGAAGCGGGAATTCCGGCTGCCGATATTCCGACAAATACATCACGGGGCGTGGAAGAATTCTTTGATGGAGTCAAATTCGATCCAGAAAATCCCGAAGCATATTTACGCAGTCTCAAGATTAAGAAAGCCAACGTTTAGTGTTGTAGAGACGTAGCATTGCTACGTCTGTTATTGAGTTAAGAGTTAGAAATTCATTACTTACAAATTATTAAATCAATCGGAATATCAAATGACAACTACTACCAAAAGACCAATAAGTCCTACTTTTAATCGCAGTATAACTGCCCGCTTTCAAAAACAGTTACCCGATATTGTCCCTCCCTTATTGGCAATATTAATTTTTCTAGTTGTTTGGCAACTCTTTTCTTGGATACCAGGAGCAACTTTACCAGGACCAATAAAAGTAATTCAAGACACGTGGATACTGATTTTATATCCTTTTTATGACAAAGGAGGGATTGACAAAGGTTTATTTTGGCAGATTTTAGCAAGCTTACAAAGGGTGATGATTGGCTATAGTTTTGCCGCAGTTATAGGAATTGGCTTGGGAATTTTGATTGGTGTCAATCCAACGATGTCTAAAGCTTTAGATCCGCTGTTTCAACTGTTGCGGACTATTCCTCCTTTGGCTTGGGTACCGATTTCCTTGGCTGCATTACGACAAAACGAACCCGCAGCATTATTCGTAATTTTCATCACCGCAATTTGGCCGATCTTAATTAACACTGCGGTAGGGGTGAAAGAAATTCCCCAAGACTATAATAACGTTGCCAAAGTGCTACAACTTTCTCGAAAAGAGTACTTTTTGAATATCTTAATTCCCGCAGCTTTACCCTACATTTTCACGGGATTGAGAATTGCTATTGGTTTAGCTTGGTTAGCAATTATTGCCGCCGAAATCGTTATGTCCGGAATTGTAGGAATTGGCTTTTTCATCTGGGATGCCTATCAGAATAACTATGTCAGCGAAATCATTCTGGCTCTAGTTTATATCGGTATTGTGGGTTTGTTGCTAGATAAAATAATGGTTTGGATTCAAAACCGAATTTTGCCACCAGCAGAGCAAAAGTAGCTATTCAATTTTGGATTTTGGATTTTAGATTTTGGATTGATTGCAAGCTGGAATGTGTAGAGACGTAGCACTGCTACGTCTTTTAATCAAACAATTAAAAATATTCATAAATAGGAAGTAAAAATATGAGTGTATTTGTTGCTGTTGACCAAGTTGAAAAAGTTTTTAATTTAACTGCTGGCGGTAAATATATCGCCCTTAAAGGTATTGATTTAGAAATAAAAAAAGGTGAATTTGTATCCTTAATTGGTCACTCTGGATGCGGGAAATCAACTTTATTAAATATGATTGCGGGTTTAGATTTACCTACTCAAGGTATTGTGAGTTTAGAAGGTAAAAGAATCACTCAGCCCGGACCCGATCGCATGGTAGTTTTCCAAAATTATTCCTTGTTACCTTGGCGAACGGTACGGGAAAATATTGCTCTAGCGGTAAACTCCGTGATGGGAGACTTACCACAACCCGAACGTCGCAAAATTGTAGATAGACATATAGATATGGTGGGGTTGCGTCCCCATGCAGACAAACAGCCTGGAATGTTATCCGGGGGACAAAAACAAAGGGTGGCGATCGCCCGTGCTTTGGCAATTCGTCCCAAGTTATTGCTATTAGATGAACCATTCGGTGCTTTAGATGCACTAACGCGGGGTAATTTACAAGAGCAGTTGATGAAAATCTGCGAGGAAAATCAAGTTACTGCGGTGATGGTGACTCATGATGTTGATGAAGCAGTGTTGCTATCCGACAGAATTGTCATGCTCACCAACGGTCCGGAATCAAAAATTGGTAGTATTTTAGAAGTAGATATTCCCAGACCTCGCAAACGGATGGAAGTAGTAGAACATCCCAGTTATTACAGTTTGCGTAGCGAGATGATTTACTTCCTCAACCAGCAGAAACGGATTAAAAAAATTCGCGCTCGCAAAAATACCGTTGTTTCCAATCATGGTTTAGAAAAAGTTAATTTAGAAATTGGTTTTGTTCCCCTCACAGCTTGCGCTCCCTTAGTAATAGCCAAAGAAAAAGGCTTTTTTGCCAAGCATGGTTTAGATGAAGTTAATTTGGTACGAGAAACCAGTTGGCGGGGTATTGTTGATGGCATCGGTGGGGGATATTTAGATGCTGCACAAATGCCTTCAGGGATGCCCATGTGGTTGACTTTGGGAGGAAACGAGAATAAACCTTTACCCGTAGTTACTTCCCTAACCATGACTCGCAACGGTAACGCCATTACTTTATCGCGGGATTTTTACGAGCATGGGATACAAGACTTATCTGATTTCCGCAACTATTTACTTAAAACTCGCGATCGCCAGCACATTATGGGAGTAGTGCATCCCTCTTCGATGCATAATTTGTTATTACGTTATTGGTTGGCTGCTGGCGGTATTAACCCGGATTTAGACGTACATATCCAGACTTTACCTCCGGCACAGATGGTAGCAGATTTACAAAATGGCAGTATAGATGGTTTCTGTGTGGGCGAACCTTGGAATATTCGCGCTGCTTATGAAGGGGTTGGAATTACTGCTGCTTCAGATTTGGATGTATGGTTGGGACATCCGGGTAAAGTTCTGGGAGTGCGAGAAGATTGGGCTGCGGCTTATCCCAACAGTTTTATCGCTTTGACTAAAGCTTTATTAGAAGCTTGCTATTATTGTTCGTTGCCAGAAAATACGGAAGAAATACGTCAAATTTTGGCAAGCAAAGATTACGTAAGCGTTCCCGTTGAATACATTCAAATAGAACCAAATCATACTAACTCAGATTTAGAGCATCCGGTAGGAGATTACGCTCATCACCAATTTTATGCCGATTCTGCAATTAATCGTCCCAGTCGCACCGAACAAATTTGGATTGTAACTCAATTAGCACGTTGGGGTCATACTCCTTTTCCTCGAAATTGGGTGGAAATTGTCGAACGGGTTTGTCGTGTGGGTACTTTTAGTACTGCTGCGAGGGAATTGGGTATGGATATTAGCTACGTTCGTAAACCGATCCAATTTTTCGACGGTACTCCATTCAATGCTGACGATCCAATTTCTTACCTTAATAGCTTACAAATTAAACATGATTTTGCAGTCGCAGACGTGATTCTCGATGCTCGGCGGATGGCTGCTTAAATCAATTATCAATTAGACAAAAAACCTAACCCCCTAACCCCCTTCCCTACGAGGGAAGGGGCAAAATTAAGCCGGAACTCCTTGCAGAGAGCAGCGCGTTGCGCGGGTTCCCCGCGTTGTAGCGACTGCGGAGAGAGAGGTTTGGAGAGAGGTCTTTTTCCTAACCGGAGAATGTCTATTCCCAATTATCAATTATCAATTCCCAATTCCCTTTTTTTAAACTTATGAATAACCCCAGAAGCACATTAGGAATACCTCTAAGTAACATCAGCGTTAAATCTCGTCAGCCTTATTTACAAATAAAAGACGTTAGCAAAGTTTACTCAACTAAAAAAGGACCGTTTACCGTTCTTGATGGTGTTAACCTTGATGTTGCTCAAGGTGATTTTATTTGCGTTATTGGTCATTCGGGTTGTGGTAAATCAACTTTATTAAATATGGTTTCTGGTTTTGATACACCTACTTCCGGAGAAGTAACTTTGGAAGGTAAAATAATTACCAAACCGGGACCCGATCGCATGGTGGTATTCCAGAATTATGCTTTACTACCTTGGCGAACGGCGTTTGAAAATATTTACATGGCTGTAGACGCGGTGTATCCCAACAAACCAACACCTGAAAAAAGAGCGATCGTCCGCGACCATTTAGCAATGGTAGGATTGGCAGATGCGATGGACAAAAAACCGCCGCAATTGTCTGGGGGAATGAGACAAAGGGTTTCTATCGCTCGTGCTTTGGCAATTCGTCCCAAAGTGTTGATTTTGGATGAACCCTTCGGAGCGTTAGACGCAATTACCAAAGAAGAATTACAAGAAGAATTGCTGAAAATTTGGAACGAAAACCGCTGTACGGTGTTGATGATTACTCACGACATTGATGAAGCGCTGTTTTTAGCAGATAAATTAGTTATGATGACCAACGGACCTCATGCGAAAATTGGGGAAGTCATGGAAATTCCTTTTCCTCGTCCTCGCGATCGCGTCAGAATTATGGAAGATCCCGAATACTATAAGCTACGTAACTATGCTTTAGATTTCCTCTTTAACCGTTACGCTCATGATGATGTCGGTTGAAATTTTAGCAATACTTCCACAAGTGCAATTAATTTTGTAATTGTGGAAGTTAAAAGTATAAATTATGACTATTCTTTTTGTTTTAATTTTTCTAAGATCATATCTAACAATGATTGATCGATCTTAATTGATTCGGTTATCCTGATGCATTGTGTGGGTGTTGTAAAGCACAATAAGATTGCACGGCGTTGAAGGAGTGAAAATTATGTCTACTCGGGGTGTGAGGTTAACTCATAATCAAGTTAAACGGCTGTTAGGTGGAGCTATACTCTGCTCGATCGTAAGTTTAACAGCTTGTCAGCAAACTGAGAAAAAATCCTCTAATAAGGATGCTCAAGATTTAACGATATTGCCTGCTAATCGTAAGAATAACGAAGATATCGCTGGCATACCGCAAAAAACACCAGGAGAAATCACGGTAAATCAACCATCGGTAAATCCAGTTGCTACACCACAAGCAACTTCGTCAGATCCTCGTAACCCAGCTTCTGTACCGCAACAAACTCAAGGATCTAGCGATCGATCTGCTTCTGAATCGAATAATTCTATTCCTAAAGCTCTAACCGAAAAGCTTTCTCCTCAAGCTGCTTCTCAACCAAATGTGCCAAAATCGCAAACTCAAGCAGAAACTCAGACTCAACCCATCCCAGCTAAACCTATTGTTGAAGCTTTGAGAACTGAAGCTCAAAATCCTGCAAGAAAAATTGCAGCTGCTAGCAACACAAATGTTTATCGGAGTCAGCGATTAGGCGTTAATTTCAAATATCCCAAAGGCTTTGTAATCAAAGAACCCCAAGACGCTTCTAGTTCATCAAAGGTTTTGGAATTGTGGAGTCTCAAAGATTATCAAGCAGTTGCAGAAGGAAAATCTAAGAATACGCATTCAGCGGGAAACATAAGTATCTCTTTAGAAAATAATTCTCAAGGTTTATCTTTAGTTCAATGGGTAACTAATAATGATGAACTTGGAGATATCATACCAGAAAGCTACAATGCAAAAGTTGTCGCCGGAAGAGAAGCAATGTCTTTTCGTACCGAGGGTTTATACGAATTTGACAATATAGTATTACCTAGTAGTGATGGTAAAAAGCTAATTCTAATTAGTTTTGCCAAAGGAGATAATAATTATCAAAAAGTATTCGATCAAGTTGTTTCTACTTTACAGGTGAACTAGAAGAAGAGGGGAGAGGGGGAGATGGGGAGAGGGGGAGAGGGGGAGATGGGGAGATGGGGGGAGAAGGGGACAAGGGGACAAGGGGACAAGGAGATAAAAATAATTTTAACCTTTAACCTTTAACCTTTAACCTTTAACCTTTCCCCTTTAACCTGTCCCAATCCCCTATTCCCAACCTCCAACGATATAAGGTGAATTAATCTCCCTTACTTTTCGCTGTTGAATTAATAATTGATAAATCATTACCGCAACTTCGGCGCGGGTTGCTGGCTGATTGGGGTTGAGTTTGTTAATTTTGAGTTGACGATAAGTTGATTTTGAGTGGCTGTTGCTACTTCGTTTTCTTTGACATCCTGGAATTGAATCGATTCGCGTAAAGGTTCGGGATTAAACGCTTTGACTAATAATGCCGCATATTGCGATCGCGGCTTTTTATATTAGGTATTTGGAAATATTTATGAAATTATAGTAATATTTACTACGGTAATTTTGTCCCGCATATTTTACAAAATTTAGCATTTTTATCATGCAAATCTAAACCACATCCACAGCAAATTATTTCTACTTCATTTGTGGTTTTAACTATTTGCTTAATCAATTCCCCCACTTGCCAGGGAATCAACGCGATACCTGTTAAAATCATTAAGACTGTTAAAAGACGACCAATTTCTGAAATTGGAGTCACGTCACCAAAACCTACAGTTGTCATTGTGACGATACAAAAATACATTGCATCCACAAAAGTACTAAAAACTTGTGGATTTACAGGATGTTCTACTTGATAAATTAAGCCGGAGTAGACAAAGATAATTGCAAATAAAGTAAATAATATGCGTGTAAAAATAGCGCCGTCTTCGGTAGTGACGTTTTTGAATAAGAATTTTCGATCGAGATATCTAATTAATCGTAAAATTCGGAACCATCTTAATAGACGGATAAACCTAATATCGATCGCTCCCGTAAAAAACGGTAGTATTGCGATTAAATCAATAATAGAGTAGAAACTAAAAATATACTGAATTCGATTTTCAGCACTCCACAAGCGGATTAAATATTCAGCGGCAAAAATAATTAAAATTAATGTATCAATAATATTGAGAATAAAGCTTATAGATTCAGGAATCTGGTATGTTTCTGCAACAAAAATTCCTGAAGACAGCATCACTAAGATTACAATTACGAGATTAATTGCTTTACCTAATGGTGTTTGTAAGTCTTTTAAATAGAAGTCTGTATTTTCTCTAGTGATTAACATATTAAATTAAGTGATATATTCGAGAATTGGTACTATGACAACTTAAATGATGCCAAATATATCTCAAATTTTCACTAAGTTAATCACTTTTGAGATCCCCCGCTAATTTGGGCGGAAGGGGGGATAAAAGCCAGAATTTGGTTCAAAAGGATAGCTTTCAATCGTTTAAATAAGATATAAACGAATTTGCAAAAATTGCTGCTTGAGTGCGATCGCGTAATTCTAAGCGATTTAAAATATTAGTAACGTGATTTTTAACCGTACCTTCAGAAATATAGAGTTTTTCGGCAATTTCCCGGTTATTTGCACCAGTTGCAATCAAGCGCAACACTTCTTTTTCTCTTTTTGTTAGCTCGGCTAAATTTGGTGGTGGGGAAGATGGTTGAGTTGTAGTTGCGGGAAATTGGGTTAAAAGCTTTTTAACAATTCCCGGTCCCAATTGAGTGTATCCTCGATGTACGGCGCGAATTGCAACAGCTAATTCTTCTGAAGGTGTATCTTTGAGTAAATAACCCATTGCTCCATTTTGCAATGCTGCTTTAATATATTCATCATCATCAAAGGTTGTTAATACTAAAATTTTCGTTTGTGCAAACTTTTGCTTTATCTCTTGGGTTGCAGCAACACCATCCATTCTAGGCATTCTGATATCCATTAATACAACATTCGGCTGCAATTCTTCAACCATTGCTACCGCTTCTTCTCCGTTTTCTGCTTCCCCGACAATTTCTAAATCGGATTCTAATTCTAGTAAAGTTTTTAAACCTTGGCGAATTAAATGTTGATCGTCTACTAATAATACTTTAATCATAATTTAATATTTATATACAGTATTGTCAAACCTATGTATTCCCTTCAAAACTATTTAGCGAAAATCTAGATAAAGGAATATCAACTATAATTTTAGTACCTTTTCCGGGAAGGCTTTCAATATTAAAATTACCTTCCAAAGCTAAAGTGCGATCGCGCATACTGTAAAGTCCGAAACCTGTAGTATTTTGGGTTACGTCAAAACCTTTGCCGTTATCTTGAATCAGTAAATGTAAATTTGTCGCTGTTGTAGTTAATTCTAAGTTAACAACTGATGCTTTTGCATATTTAGAAATGTTTGTCAGCGACTCTTGAATAATTCGATAAATAGCTGTACTTATATCGCGGGGTGTACCATAAAAGCAATTGATTTGATAATTGAGTTTAATATTTGTAGAATGACTAAAATCTTGGACAAGCACGGTAATTGCTTTTTCTAAAGATTCCTCTTGTAAAGGATTAGAACGCATTGTAGAAACAGATTCTCGGACATCTTTTAGTGCTTGAGAACCTAATTCTTTAGCTCGGATTAAAAAATCTCTGGCTTTTTCTGGATTAGTATTTAATAATTTAGTGGCAGTTTCTAATTGTAGGTTTAAAGCTGTTAGAGAATGTCCCAAAGAATCGTGAATTTCTCTGGCAATACGGTTTCTTTCTTCGAGAGTAGCTTGATTTTCGATTTTTAAAGCATATTGACGTAGTTTTTCATTCGCAGCAGTTAATTTTTCCCGACTTTGCCGTTCGGAAAGTACCGCATTCATTAATAGTAAAATAAAAACCAAAGCTAATATAAATAATATTACAAAGCTAAATTGAAAAAACCATATCCTTTGTAATCTTCTAGGTGATACATTAGGGAACCACCTGATAAATTTGATTAAAAATAACGAGAAAGAAAGCCCTGTAACAACTAAGCGTCCGGGAAGTTGGAAAATTAAGCAACTGCGAGTTACTAATATTAAATTAAGAAATGGAAACAGTCGTGACGTTCTACCACCAAAAAAGTTAGTAATTAAAATTAAGAAAATTTCAAAAGCTGTATAGATAATTTTGTTTTTATTATTATTAATAGGTAATCTTAAACCCATTAAACCAAAAATAGTTAAACTAATAACTGTTAATTCTGGAAATCTTGTAGGAAATCGCTGAAAAGGAGGTAATATTGAAGCGATCGCAGCAAATCCAAGTAAAACCCACTCTAAATAAAGTAAAAACTTAAAAGGATGATTTTTTACGTCAATAGCACGGTTCATAAGTTCTCAATTATCAATTATCGGTAATATTTTTAGTTTATTCTACACATTTTGCACCATTTGCAACGATCGCTAATACGAGCCTGGATACCGAACGACCAATTAATTTTAATAGGTTCGTAGTAAGGACTTTAGTCCTCGGATTTAGTGCCCAAGCACTTACTACAAACCTTTTTAGTCCTTGGATTTAGTGCTAAAGCACTTACTACGAACCTTACCATGACTAAAGTAATGGTTTGATATATGACTTTATCTATATATTTGTATCTGCGTACTCGTTACTTTTTACTCATGTGATTACTGAGGCTGCCATTCTATGATGGTGACATCGAACAAAACAAACCCAGGAAAACTTAGATGAAATTGAAAAAACTATCTTTCTTAGCCGGTGCGATCGCTTTGACTTTGAGTGCAATTCCTTTTGCTGCCCAAGCTGATATTAGTTCTTCTTCATCCACTATCGTTGCTCAAGGTAAAAAGCAAGGTGGCTGGAAGGATAAGTTAAATTTGACTGACGAGCAAAAAACTAAAATGCAGCAAATCAAAGAAACCGCTCGTGCTGATATGGAGAAAATCTTAACTCCGGCACAGTTACAACAATTAGAAGCAGCTAAAGCCAGCGGACAAAAGAAACGCGGAGTATGGCGTACTTTAAATCTAACCGACGCTCAAAAAGCGGATATGAAGAAAGTTAGAGAATCCAAGAAAGTAGAAATTGAAGCGATTCTAACTGACGAACAAAAAGCGACTATGCAAGAAATGAAGCAAATGCGCCAAAACCGTCGCGGCAACCGTCAACAACAATCCGCTAGCTAAGATTTAAAGTAGCTCAAACAAGGCAGGTATCTTACCTGCCGCCATATTAAACTACCAAATTATTTTACTAGGAACAAACCAACCATGTTGAATCTCAAACGTACATCCTTAATTCTTGCCGCTATTTTGACTGTAGGTACCGCAGGTGCTGCATTTGCTAACGTCGAAACCAGTTCCAACAATTCTGTAGTAGTTGCTAGAGCAAAAGGAAACAAAGGAGAAGGTAAATTTAACCGCTTAAATTTGACTGACGAGCAAAAAACTAAAATGCAGCAAATCAAAGAAACCGCTCGTGCTGATATGGAGAAAATCTTAACTCCGGCACAGTTACAACAATTAGAAGCAGCTAAAGCCAGCGGACAAAAGAAACGCGGAGTATGGCGTACTTTAAATCTAACCGACGCTCAAAAAGCGGATATGAAGAAAGTTAGAGAATCCAAGAAAGTAGAAATTGAAGCGATTCTAACTGACGAACAAAAAGCGACTATGCAAGAAATGAAGCAAATGCGCCAAAACCGTCGCGGCAACCGTCAACAAACCTCCACCTAATTAATTAGATTTAAATAAAAATAAATTTCTTAAAATACTTAGATTTTTCATGCTCCTTGAAGAAAAAGGGATTCGACACTTCCTTTTTCTTTTTCTTTTTAAAATTCTGCTAAGGTAGAAAAAACCAAAATAGAAAAATCCAATTTACCTGGGATTATACTCATGGGCTTAGGGCAATGAGTTTCTATAATGGTTACATGAAAAAGGATAAATCCACGAGGCATTTAATGAAGCTTAAAAAACTATCTCTCTTAGCTGGTGCGATCGCTGTTGCTTTTAGTATCACTCCCCTAGCTGCAAACGCCCAAGTGAATTCTGATGCACCACAAAAGATTTCTCAAGCTCGTCCTCCAAGTGCCTCAGAATTGAAGCTCACCCAAGAGCAAATGACTCAGATCAATAAAATTCTTGCCGATCGCAGTATCCAGATGCAGCAAACTCTGACAGCAGCACAAACTGAAAAAATCAAAAAAGATTTAGAAGCTGGTAAGAATCCCCGACAAGTTTTGAGCGAGGTTAAATTTAGCACCGCACAGGAAAAGCAATTGCGAAAGATTATGCAACAGTCGCAGGAAAAAATATACGCACTCTTAAATCCCGAACAATTGAAGAAAATACAAGAATGGAATGCTACTCAACGCAGACAAAGAACACCACAGCAAAAGAAATAAGTCAATAGTTGTATTTGGATAGCAGCATTTGAGGTGGACAATATTAATGTTGTCCACTTTTATTTTTACCAGTAATCAGTAACTTGTTACCAGTAACTTGTTACCAGTCAGGAGTTAAAAGTTAAAATTTCCCCCCATCTCCCCATCTCCTTGTCTCCCCATCCCCCCATCTCCTTGTCTCCCCATCTCCATATCCCCTACCAGTGCATTTCGCAATGGCAACAGATTCGGCTAATATAACTAAACAAACGTGAACCGTAATAGATTAGGGAAACTCCGGTGCAATTCCGGGGCTGTGCCGCAACTGTAAGGGGATTTTAGATTTTAGATTTTAGATTTTAGATTATTATCAATCCAAAATCCGCAATCCAAAATCCAAAATCGGCTGAGCCAGAACGCCTATCTGTTATTCGCTCACTTTATTTCCTGCGTTGCACGGGATAGGGGCATACTAAGACAATGCAAATTATTGATAGTTCAAATTCTACTAAATTACAATATCCAAATCTGCAATTACCTGCTTTACCGATGAAGCGTCCTTTGTTGATGATTGGACATGGTACCAGAGACGCACAAGGAAAGCAGGCTTTGTTGGATTTTGCGATCGCTTACCAAGCTTTAGACAATTCTCGTCCGGTATTACCTTGTTTTCTGGAACTAACCGAGCCTACAATTCAAGAAGGTGTAGACGAATGCATCAAAAACGGCTATACAGAACTTTCCGCGTTACCAATTTTACTGTTTGCCGCACGGCACAATAAATTTGATATTACCAACGAATTAGACCGCGCTAGAGTTAGATATCCCGAATTAAAATTTCACTACGGAAGACATTTCGGAATTACACCCGTACTGATCGAACTATGGCGCGATCGCTTAGCCGAGTTGGACAAACCCGAACACAATCCCCAACAAATTTCGCGTCAAGATACCGTGCTTTTATTTGTTGGTAGAGGTTCTAGCGATCCTGATGCCAACGGCGATGTCTACAAATTAGCTCGAATTATTTGGGAAGGTAGCGGTTATTCCACCGTCGAAACCTGTTTTATCGGCATTACGCACCCGCGATTAGAAGAAGGCTTTCAACGCGCTCGTTTATATCAACCAAAGCGGATTATTGTTTTACCATACTTCTTGTTTATGGGGACTTTAATGAAAAAAATCTTTGATATCACAGCCCAACAGCAAGAGCAATACCCAGATATTTCTATTACTGCTTTACCCGAAATCGGTTTGCAGCCAGAATTATTAACCGTACTCAGAGAGCGAGAAATAGAAACTCAACTCGGCGAAGTGAAGATGAATTGTGAGATGTGTAAATTCCGCAGAGCCGCAGTATCGGATAATCACGGACACGGGCATCACGACCATCACCACGGTCATCATCACGACCATTCACACCCACCCGTAGACCCCTACGCAGACATCGATAGCTACCATAAAAGGATTTGGCAGGTACCGTAGGGAAGAGGTTTAGGTTTTAAAGTACTGTTTCGAATCCCCCCTTCCCCCCTTAAAAAGGGGGGTTCCAAGTCCCCCTTTTTAAGAGGGATTTAGGGGAGTTCTCAAAGTTTGCAAGTTTTATTTATGACTTTTGAAACATCCTCTTAATCAAAAATAATTATACTTTTCAAAATTCCCAAAATCTTACCCAATTGACTATTTATTTGATTTAATTAACTCACGCAGGTGGGTTTTGCCTGTGTAGACGCGGTTTCAACCGCCGGTATAAGGGAATTATTTATTTAGCTTGATTAACTTTTTGAAAATCAAATTCAGCTTTGGTAATTTCTCCCAATGCAATATAAGCATTACCTCTAGCAGTATAAGCTTGGATATATTCAGGATTAATTTGAATTGCTAAACTAAAATCATTTATAGCGGCAGGATAATTTTTAATATCAAAATAGCAGCAACCGCGATTGTAATAAGCATCAAGATAGTTAGGATTAATATTTATAGCTTGGGTAAAATCTTTAATTGCATTGGGATAATCCTTTCGCGATAAATGGCAAACCCCTCGGTAATAATAATAAATTTCAATATCTTGAGGATTTGATTCAATAGTTCGTGAAAAATCGGAAATAGCGCCGATAAAATCTCCTGAATTAGCCCGACTTACCGCACGCGAGATATAAGCATCAAGATAATTGGGATTAATTGCGATCGCCTTCTTAAAATCCGCGATCGCTTCTTGATGATTTCCCATTGCGCTTTTCACAAATCCCTGGCTGTGATAAACACGATGGTAATTAGGATTAATTGCGATCGACTGAGTAAAATCGGCGATCGCACCTTGAAAATCTCCAAGCTTGTATCGAGATATTCCCCGATTTTCATAAGTTTGCTCTAAATTATCGTACTTGAGTTCGATAGCTTGATTTGCGTCGGCAATTGCTTGTTGATAGTTTTCTAAAATATCGTAAATCGCACCGCGATAGTGATAAGCCAGTGCTTTTAAGGTTTTATTTTTATTAAAATTACTTTCAATTATAAAATTGTAATCTTCAATTGCTTCTTGGTAATTACCTAAAGTTGTATTTGTCCGCGCCCTTCCCATATAAGCATCTGGATATTGATTTGTCCGCGCCCTTCCCATATAAACATCTGGATATTGATTGCTCCTTAAAAAAATTGTTCTATTGTAATCAGCAATTGCTCCTTGCATATCTCCCAACTGTTGACGACAAAATCCCCGATTATAGAGAAAATTGGGATAATCAAGCCTGGAAAAAGCCTCAGAAAAATCAGCGATCGCCCCTTCCAAATCTCCCAACTGTTGCCGCATCAAACCGCGTTTATCGTAATCATGAGCATTTTGTGGTTGGATTTTTAGTAAGTTTGTTAGTAGCGCTAATTTAGCTTTATTTTTTTTGCTCGTGCGTAACAACTCAACTGCTGCATCTTCTACCAGCGTTGAATCATCATCCAAAGCTTCTATAACCAAATCCAAACCAGCATCACCATAATTCAAAGCATCACGAAGCGCTGCAACTCTAACCTCAACAACCTTACTACCGAGACGACGCTTAACACCTTCAATACCACCCAAAACTGCACTATGAGGTAAAGGTGGATTCTTACCACCGAGTACGGCATCATATTCTCGCGGCTCCTGGGGTTCTGGCATAGCTTTTTTATATTCCGCTAATACCAGCTTTCCCCAAAAACAGTGAACAGTTAACAGTGAGCAGTTAGGAATTAGGAGTTAAGAGTTTTTAATACTCCTTGTTCCCTTGTCCCCTTGTCCCCTTGTCCCCTTGTCTCCCCATCTCCCCCTCTCCCCATCTCCCCATCTCCCCATCTCCCCATCTCCCCCCTCACTTATTACTCAATCAAACCCATCTTTTGTAAAAAAACCGGCAAAGGTAACTGCATAGCCTTCCCAACATCCGTTAATTCACTTAACTTAACCGAATCTCCTTGTCCGTCACGCAACAGCCAAATCACGGTACTGCTGACACCCGATTTTTGCTGTAAAGTAACCCAGTTAGGAATACCCGCTCGTTGCATTAATTCTAAAAGCACCTCATCTTTAGAATTTCCACCAGCATAAATCGACGCAAACAAAAAGCGTAAAAAGCCAATTATTGCGCCGAAAACCAAAATAATAGCAAGCAATCCGTATACAAGATACAAACTATTTGACAGCATAATCAAAATATTATTGTTTTTAGTACTTTCCCCGTACTAGATTACCGAAATACTGAGGATTTAAGATAGGTGATGAGGAGACAAGCTAAAGCGGTATTAAACTGTTAAGTAATTCCTAATTCCCAACTCCCAACTATGTCTGAAGAATTTGCTATTGGTAGTAAAGTCCGTGTCGTAGCGCTACCACCTTATATTAAGTCTGCCGAACCCATGCCCATGCTGCGCCCTCCCGATATCATTCATGTGGGTGAGGAAGGTATCGTACTTGACCGCCGCCCCGGCGGATACTGGGGCATCCGCTTCGCTAATGGTGCATTTCTCTTGGATAGTCAATATATAGAATCCGTAGAAACTCACACTCAACTACAACAATCGGGTGAATCTGAGTAAAGTTTGTAGTAAGGGCTTCAGCCCTGATATCACAGGACTAAAGTCCTTACTACGAACCTTGGATATCACAGGACTAAAGTCCTTACTACGAACCTTGATTACCAAATCTAAATGCAGCTTCTGTACGAGTGATTGTAAACTTATTTAAAGTAGTTATTCGTACTCTGCATCAAAATGAACCGCCGCAATTTTCTAAATATATTATTTGCCACTTTCTTCGTATTCTTTGTAGGGCTAAATTTTACTCCTGCTGCAAATGCAATGGGCGGTACACTTCCTTCTGTCAATCAACCCGCGCCAAAATTTACTTTACCTACCAATACTGGTGATGGAGAAATTTCCCTTTCCGACTATCGCGGTAAATGGGTAGTGCTTTACTTTTATCCCCAGGATTTTACTTCTGGTTGCACTATAGAAGCGCGTCGTTTCCAAGAAGATTTGCCAAAATACTTAGAAGCAAATACCGAAATTATTGGTGTCAGTGCCGACGATATTGATTCTCACGCGGAATTTTGCGATTCTGAAGGATTAAAATTTCCTTTATTAGCCGATACAACTGGTGCGGTAAGTAAAGCTTACGGTTCTTGGATGAACTTTTTTTCCATGCGTCACAGTTTTATTATCGATCCAAACGGTATTTTACGAGAAACTTTTGTCAAAGTTAATCCTATCGTTCATTCCCAAGATGTAATGGCACGACTTAAGGATTTACAGCAGATTTAGATCCCCCATCCCCCCTTAGCAAGGGGGACTTTAATCCCCCTTTTTTAAGGGGGATTTAGGGGGATCTGAAAGTTTGTGGTTTTATTTACGATTTGGAAAACATCCTTTAAGGGGGCTTTAGTAAATTCTACTTTTCTATTTATAAATTCTCGATACAAATCGAAATATAGGGAGACGGCGTACACAGTGCAGGCAGACGTTGCAGTGCAGGCAGACGTTGCAGTGCAGGCAGACGTTGCAGTGCAGGCAGACGTTGCAGTGCAGGCAGACGTTGCAGTGCAGGCAGACGTTGCAGTGCAGGCAGACGTTGCAGTGCAGGCAGACGTTGCAGTGCAGGCAGACGTTGCAGTGCAGGCAGACGTTGCAGTGCAGGCAGACGTTGCAGTGCAGGCAGACGTTGCAGTGCAACGTCTCTACATTATTTATATTTATTACCAATTCATAATCTAAAATCTAAAATGGTATTACCTTTAACCTTTGACCTTTGACCTTTGACCTTTGACCTTTAACCTTTAACCTTTAACCTGTATTACATTTATCCAGACAACTTTTAGAAAAATAAGTTAGAAATAGAAGTAATTGGCGATATTTCAACGAGGCTAAATATGGATTTTAAGCGTGAAATCCCGGTTGAAAAAAATACAGAAGAATTAGAATTTGCGGAGCCTTCTACGAGCAAGCCTTTTAAAATATTGCGAAATACCGAAGCTTTGCTGCGTCGTCCAGTTGTTGAAGCATTAGTACCAATTTTACCGCCGAAATTAAGTGAAAATCTAGAAGATGCTTCTTATATTGCTGAAGATTCTTTAGAAGAATTAGCACAAATAGACCTAAATCAAATTAACGATTGGGAATTGCGTCCTTTTCGGATTCGGATTGGTTTAAGCTTTGTCGGATTCAGTTCGTTAATGATACTTGTTTTGGCACTTTTTTTAACTACGCTACATCCAGAAATGACTCCAACTCAACAAATTGGAACATTTTGGAGTGAGTATATTTGGTTCGTTTCTTTAGGCGTTGCCGGAATGTTTCTCTTGGGTAGAGAAGCAATGCGTCCAATTAATAAGCAAAACTTAGATGATGACTGGTAAATAAAGGTTAAAAGTTAAAAGTTAAAGGTTAAAGGTTAAAGGTTAAAGGTTAAAATTCCCCTTGTCTCCCCATCTCCCCCCTCTTCCCCCTCTTCCCCCTCTCCCCCTCTTCCCCCTCTCCCCCCTCTTCAAATACCCTATTTGCTAAATAAAAAGTTTTGTTGCTTTATTTTACTTGATTGATAATTAGGGAATAATACTCATTAATCTAGAAGTTTAGATGCTTTTACGGTAAGTTGATTATGAATCATGATGCTTTTATTGTTCAACCTGGTTCTAAAATTTCTCTTAGAAAAGATTACGATCCAGATTTTACGGGTGAATATCATCAAAAAGATAGTGCAAAGGTAAAATTGCACAAGGATATTGAACGATTGGCGGAATACCAAAATATTCTTTACGCTCAAAATACTCACGCGCTGCTAATTATCTTTCAAGCAATGGATGCTGCTGGTAAAGATAGTACGATTAAACACGTGATGTCTGGTATAAATCCTCAAGGTTGTCAGGTATTTAGTTTTAAACAACCTTCCTCTGAAGAATTAGATCATGATTATTTATGGCGGTGTGCAAAATCTTTACCAGAAAGAGGAAGAATCGGTATTTTTAATCGTTCTTATTATGAAGAAGTTTTGGTGCTGCGCGTGCATCCGGAGTTACTTGCAAAACGACAATTACCCGAATATATAAAGAAAAATAATATATGGGAGCAACGTTTTGAACAGATAAATAATTTTGAGAAATATTTGGTGGAGAATGGAATTGTTGTTCTCAAGTTTTTTCTGAATGTGTCAAAACTTGAACAGAAAGAACGCTTTATGAAACGTATAGAAACACCAGAAAAAAATTGGAAACTCTCATCAAGTGATGTCCGAGAGCGTGCTTTCTGGGACGATTACATGAATGCTTATGAAGATGCTTTTCGCCACACTAGCACCTCTTGGGCACCTTGGCACATTATTCCTGCCGACCACAAATGGTTTACTCGCATGGTGGTAGCTGATATTATCTGTTCTAAGTTAAAAGAACTTGAATTGGCATATCCTACTGTCACCGAACAACATCAGCAGGATATCTTACGAGCAAAGGAAATTTTGTCAGCAGAAGATTAACCCATTCTCAATTATCAATTATTTTCTAAATCATGCGTCTCCAGATTTTTTATAGTATAATTGTACTAAATCTTAAATAAATGGAGATAGAATAAATGTGAGGAATTATTTATATTTTAGAACTGCTGCAACTATCTTAAGGTAGTTAATTCATGAAAATTTAAGTTAGTGCAATGCAATCGAATGTTGATATTTATATGACATTCGGACGATGTTGTTCGGGTAACACTTCGGTGTAAGCTTGTACGAAGTTGAATATTTGAGACAAGAAAACAAATAGCTGCTAATTATGTCGATTATTGCTCTGAGAGCTTGGTATGTCGAGAAGTATGAGCCGATTCCAGAGTTGGAAAAACGTCAGCCAGACATTCGTATCAGTAAAAAAAGTCTGTTGAAGTCGGCTTTGAGAGCAGATTTTTTGGAAGAGAGCGAAGTAGTAAAAAATTCAACTTGGTTTCGGCGCTATCTGGAAGGGGACGAGATTGAATTTTATGTTGAAGGTAGTGGTGGCTATTGTGTCGCCAATATCGATTTAATTAGCCATGAGATTTATTTTACGAAGCAGGCTTTGTTAGCGCAATTGGAGCCAACGATTTTTTTGAGCTATCAAAATGAATATCCCGAATCTAGCGATGCTTTGCGTGAAGGGTTGCTCGATAGCTTGGATAAATTGAATTTGCGATCGCGACTTCCGTTAAAGTTAATCGAGTCAATTCGCCCAAAAGATGCGCCGATGCGGTTGGGAAGCAGCATGATGCGAAAAATTCGCAGGAGCTTATTATTTATTGCGGATGCGACACCAATTGCAAGCGTTGATAGCGGTAAAGAAAAACCTTTGCTTGTTCCTAGTGCGAATACCTGTATTGAACTCGGTTATGCAATTCAAAGCAAGCGATCGTCACAAATTTTAATTGCACAAATGCAGCCTCCGGATAAGCATGGAGAATTTCCTTTTGACTTAAGTGCAACTCAAATCATGCAGTTTAAAGATAGCAGGGAATTAAATAACATTTTGCCGCAAACCATTGAAAATCTTTTATCAAGATTTAGATTATTTGTATAAGTTTTACAGAAATTTTGGGTTTGTATTAAGTGAATTAAGCTGTTAAATAAAAAGATAAGACACTTACCGCAAACCTTTTAGTTAATTCTATAAAGCTCAATTTATAGGATTACTCCGCATTTTGCTCCCCATTCCCCATTTCTACATAACCTTGAATATTTTCAGGCTGAAAAGAATGAAGTATGCTAGTTGCTTTTTTAACTAATTCTTCGGTACCTTGAAAAACGATCAAATACTTCCCAGCATCCAAACGGCTGCGGTAAAGTAAAGCATCTTTATTACCAACCGTAACTCCGACGCGATCGCCGACAACCACAGCACCTAATACCCCAGAAGCCGCTCCTAACAAGCCTGCAATAATTGGATTAATAATACCATCTACGGGAATTATTTTAATATTTGTTAATAAATTGAAAGCATAACCGACAGCGAAACCAAAAGGAATGAGCCAGTAACGAAGACGTTGTATGTTATTCTTGGCTTGCTCCTTGGGGTTAATCAATCCGTATTCGTCTGTACTTTTGTAACCTTCACCTAAAATACTAATTTGTTCTGTGGGTAAACCTTCTTTTTCCAGAGCAGTATAAGCTGCTTCAACCTGTATGCGGTTTGGATAAACTGTAATCAGATAATTCATTTAAATAATAGAAAAATGTCAATAATATATGAGAATTGCTTTCAACAATCCCTTATAAAAATAGTAATCTCCTCGTTCACCATAAATAACTATTATTAAGATTTTTATCAGATAACTCTTACTCGTATTAATCGATTTTAAAAGTATTTCGATAGAAAACCCTGACAAAAACGAGACTTTGACCATACTTATGTAGTATTTTTGGTGAAAAGTAGTATAGTGGTTTTTTGCTATGAACCAGCTTCTCAAGCACTTGTTGAGTTGGCAAAAATATATCGCAAAGCTGATTTTATCAGTAGCGATAATGATATTCGTTTCTTCCGCGTTTATGATACCCGCTTTCGCTACGGGTGTATATAATATTCCAAACCTGACTTCAGACACATGGGTTGTAGATGAAGCAGATTTAATCAGCCGTTTTAATGAAGGTAAAATTAGTACTGCCTTCGATGAATTGGCAAAGAAAACAGGAAACGAAGTCCGGATAGTTACCATTCGTCGTTTAGATTATGGGGAAACTCCTGAGAGTTTTACTAAAGCCCTATTTGAAAAATGGTTTCCAACAAAAGAAGCACAATCAAATCAAACTTTATTAGCGATCGACTCCGTAACCAACGGTACTGCCATTGTTACGGGTGATAAAGTCAAATCTGTAATGTCCGATGACATCGCCCAAAGTGTAGCGTCAGAAACTGTTTTAGTGCCATTGCGAAACGGTAACAAATACAATCAAGCCTTATTAGACGCACAAGAACGTATAGTTACCGTACTTTCGGGGGAACCAGATCCAGGTCCCCAGTAGTTATCGACGATGTACAAACAGAAGGCACCTTTACCAAAGCCGAAGAAACCGATCGCCCAAATGCTACCGCTTGGGTAGTAGGATTATTGATTGCTGCCACCGTCATCCCGATGGCAACATACTATATCTATTTGGTTTTCCAACCATCATCGGAAGGATAGAAGAGGAAAGGTTAAAGGTTAAAGGTTAAAGGTTAAAGGTAATAGTTGGGAGTTGGGAGATGAAGAAGGCGGAGGGAGCGGAGGAAGTAATTTATTCTTTTCTTCCCCTGCCTCAAGAGCCGACTGAGCCTCCCCTGCTCTATTCTCCCCCTCTCCCCATCTCCTTGTCCCCTTGTCCCCTTGTCCCCTTGTCTCCCCCGAACCCCATCTCCCCCTCTCCCCCATCTCCTAATCCTGAACATACTCCTGTCCACTCACCAAAGCCATCTCGGCGCGGACGAATTCTCTACCTAGATAAGCAGCATGATCGAACATGGTTATGGGGCAGGGCTGAGTTTCTTCTAAAATTTTTACAGATAATTCCTTCGCGGTTCTGCCAGAATATACTATTGTGTGGGTTCGCTGTACCTTTCCTTTAGCAGGAATTACCTTTCCCGTTTCTGGATCGACGGCTAAACCTCGTTCGTCGATGATGTTGGTAAAATGCTTGGCAAAAATTAATCCTTCTTCGCGATCGATGTAAATAATAAAATATCCGGCAGGATCTAAATCAATGTGTCGTTGAGAAAGTTTATCATCAATTACTGTTAAATTTTCACGTAGATTCATAATCACTAAAAAAAACTACAATTTTAAGGGTTTTGACATACCTAGAATCAGTTTAATTCTTTCTTTTACTTTTTTTTCAGGGAACAGGGAATAGGGAACAGTTAGAGTTTTAAATTATTTCTTTTCTCCCCCTATACCCCTTCTACCATGCCCAATTACGAATTATTCCTCGGTTTTACTTTGTGCAAAGGGAATTTCTTCATTAATTGCTTCAATTTCTTTTTGTTCGAGTTGGTTTACTTCGGTGATATAACGACGGAGAATTTGTCCCAAACGATTGTCGTAAAAGCGGTGCAGGCTGTAGTTGGGAGTTGCGGGGAAGCCGCGACGTTTTTTATGCCTTCCACCTGCACCGGGATCGAATACTTGAATATTATTTTTAATTGCCCATTCAATGGGTGAATAATAGCAAGCGTCAAAGTGGAGACAATCTATTTCTTGAAAACTACCCCAGTAACGCCCGTACATTTTATCGCCTTTATATAAGCAAAATGACATTCCTACGGGTTGGCTATTATTTTCGCTATAAGCTGCAAAAAATACGACTCGATGACGATAGTTTTGGTATAGCGATTCAAAAAAGCGTTTTGTAAGATATTTGCTACCCCACCAACCAAATTTGTCGCAGGTGTCGGCGTAGAAATCGTACATCAAAGGAAATAATTCCTGGGGAATATCATCGCCAGTAAATGGTTTTAATTCCAAACCAGCTTTTGTGACAGCTTTTCGTTCGCGTTTGATGTTGCGACGCTGATTGGCGTTGAATGCACCTAAATAATCGTCAAAAGTTGTAAAATCGTTATTTTGCCAAACATAGTTATGGTGCAGCCAAGCTGTAAAACCCTGACGTTCTAATTTTGCATGAAAATCGGGGTCTACATACAAGAAATTGCAGCCACTGATACGCCGCTTTTTGCAAAAGGAATCTATTTCGCGCAGTATCAAGGAAATTATTTCATCCTCATCTTCTCCTGGCGCAATCAAAAATCGATAACCTTCTGCGGGAGTAAACGGCGACATCCCCAGCATTTTGGGGTAATATTCCACCCCAATACGATGAGCTAAATCTGCCCACTGTTGGTCAAAGACAAATTCTCCATAGCTATGTCCTTTGATATAAAGTGGAGCAGCAGCAATTAACGTTCTATCTCGCCACAGCGTCAAGTGATTGGGCAACCAACCACTTCGGGCAGTAGCGCTTTGAGAAGATTCGAGATTGTTTAACCAATCCCATTCAAAAAAAGGAGTCTGAAGCGGTATCGCCAAAGCATTCCAAGCATCTTTGGGTACTTCAGCAACTGTGTTAATCCAGTTAAGAGAATAGCTCGGCTTGATTTTTTCCACCATGCTCGTTGAAGACACAAAACTTAGCAAAAGCTTTATTAAGCGTAATCTAATCTGGGAATTGTTGCAGACAATAATGAAGAAATACTTCTCGATCTTCGGTGCGAACTTCCAGCAGTTGCAACTTTGGAGCAGTTTCAGCTAAAAAACCAGAACCCTCAACTGGCGTGGGAGCATCTTCACCACCCAAAATTAAGGGACAGACAGTAAGCCACATTTCGTCAATTAAATTTAATTTGAGAAGATTCGCTACTAATTTTCCCCCACCTAAAATTCCTAACCGTGCTATACCCAAGGTAGTCAAAGAAAGCAGGGCTGCACGAAGATCGACTTTTCCTGTTGCCGTTTCAAATACGAGTATACGTTGAAATTCCCGTCTGTCTTGCCAAAACCTCGCTCCTGTAGCTGTTGAGACTAACCAACGTTCAACTGGCTGTTGGAAGAAGCGTATATCTGGCTCTAACTGACCGGAATCAGATATAACAATATGAATGGGTTGGGGTGGCTTACCATTAGATTTTCGATGCTCTAATAGGTCTGGATGCGATACTGTTAAAGTCGTACCGTAAGCGCGTAAAGTACCAGCACCGAATAAAACAGCATCCCGATAAGCAATTTGTTTTTCTAAGTGTGCTTTATCCGTAATTGATGCAAATCTAGCTGAAGAACGAGTAACATCTGCTATTTTTCCATCTGCGCTCATTGCCAAAACCACTGTGGTATGAGGACGAATTTGTTTTGTCATCAAAAATGGTTGAGTTCGGTGATGTTGATATTTATAAAGCTGATAATAACAATAAATAGAAACCTTCTATCTGAGGATACTAATTAGTGTAATAAAGTTGATTTTTTACAAAGCAGTACCTAAACTACTGCGATATAAAAAATAATACTTACCATAAAAATTGCCAATTTTATCATGTGTGGTTGAATACTTATCGCCATTATGAAGCTTGCTAAAGTGTAATAAAGAATTGTCTACAAACATTGTAAGGCACTCATCCTATATTAATTACCAATTACCTATTACCTATTACCAAAATCTATTTACCTCGCGATCGCCCTCAACGGTTAACAACAATTTAATAACTTGACTCCACCGGAATAATCAACTTAATAATGGAAGTATATTAACGCGGGTTATTTAACCTTTATCTTGCTGTTTTGGTTTGCAGATGCTTATTAGAGAATGCCAATGGTGAATCGTCGTCAATCATCATTTCGCCGAATTTTAGTATCAAGGATATTACTGCTATCAGTACCAGTCTTATTGATAGGTGAGTTTGTCGGCTATAAAAAAGCACGTTCTAGTTTAATAGAAATTGCGCGTCAAAATTTAACCGAAAGTGCCATTATCAAAGGAGAAAGTCTTGTAGATACTATTGATGCGCTCAAAAGCAACTTATTAACTGCTTCTCAAACGTCGGTTATTCAATCGGGTAAACCTCAGTTGGTAAAACAATTTGTTACTCAGTTAACTCAACAATTGCCCAGACAAATAAAATGTATTCAATTAACAAATCCCTATAGCGGTAAAATTATTGCTGGCAATTGTGGTAAAAAATTAACAAATTTGAATGATTTTTCGTTTTCTCAAAATAAAGTTCAAATTCAACCTATTTTTCCCACAGAATCGACAACGAATAATTTAGAAAATCAACCATTACTAGAGCTTAACTTGTCTTCTCCCGTTTACGATACTCAAGGTAAATTACTTTATACCTTAAGTATGCGATTGCAACTATTGCACGAGAAAATTCAAGATAATCCAGGATTTTTAACAGGTTCTACGGTAGTAATTGCAGAAAACGGAACAATTTTGGCACACCCAATTTTTCAACGGGTAGGTACAAATATTGCAGAACATACAGATGGGAAAAAACTGCAAAAAATTGTCAAAAATGCGATATCCGGACGCTTTGACTCTTCAAATTTATTTTTTGAAAAAGAGGGTAAGGAGTTACTTGCAGGATATACAGCTATTAACAGTCCAATTGATGGTGGGCAGAAAAAATGGGTAATCTTAGCTGTTACGAGTTTAGATAATGCTTTGTACGGTTTGAAGGAAATCAAGTTAATTTTATTGGTTTTAACAATTGGGTTGATTGGTGCGACTTTATTAGCATCGCTGTATGTGGCTCGTTATTTAGCGCATCCTGCTGAACAACTGCGCGATTATGCATTGAATATTCATTCAGGAGATACAAATAAAGCGGTTCCCGATAATTTCCACATTCGAGAGTTCAATCAATTAGCAATCGCACTCTCGCAAATGGTTGAAAGACTTAAAGCATGGGGACAAGAGTTGGAAATTGCTTGGAAAGATGCGAAAACCGCCAATCAAAGCAAAAGTCATTTGTTGGCTACAACTTCCCATGAGTTGAGAAACCCCCTAAACATCATCATCAATTCCATACGTTTGGTTCGAGATGACTTGTGCGACGATAGAGAAGAAGAAAAGGAGTTTCTCAAACGTGCGGATGATACCGCGATTCATTTGTTAGGGATTATTAACGATTTACTCGATATTTCTAGCATAGAAGCAGGTAAGCTTTCAGTTGCGATCGAACCAATCGATCTACGCCAAGTTATAAACGACGTAGTTACTTTACAATCGGTTAATATTCAGCAGAAAGGTTTACAGTTAAATATTCCCGCTTTAAAAGAGCAAATTATAGTTAATGCCGATACAGCCAAACTCAAGCAAGTATTAATCAACGTCATCGGTAACGCCACAAAATTTACCGAAACAGGAAGCATTACCATAACCACAGAAATTCAACACAGTGACGGTATTTGGGTAACAGTTGCCGTCAGAGATACGGGTATAGGCATAGATACCGAACAACAGCAAAAACTATTTCGCCCCTTCATGATGGTGGATGGAGACAGTGCCCGCAAGTATAACGGTACTGGGTTAGGACTAGCAATTTCACGCAACTTAATCGAATTGATGGGAGGTACGATAACTCTTGAAAGTCCGGGAATCGATCGAGGTACTACGGTTAAAATTAGTTTGCCTTTAATAGATAGCGAGAATAAATCGGTTTCTAATCAAATTGATTCTGCAAATGGCAATGGTAAAGTACCACAAGCTACTATTCAAGGCAATCCTAATTAAAGATATAGTAGTAGGTTGGGTTAGACGCATCACAAGATTTAATTATTAATCAATTAACTTATCGTCGTAACCCAACCTTGCTCATTTTGATTTTATGCGAGATTACGATGGCGTACATTTTTGAATAAAGTGCCTTGTTTCGTTTGGTGTTTAATATTGTTTTGAGTCTTAGTTGTAGGTTGGGTTAGACGCGCCACAAGATTTAATTATTCATCAATTAATTAACTTATCGTCGTAACCCAACATCAGCAAATTGATACCACTAATATCATTTCCACTCAAATCAGCCGCGAACAAAAACAGTTTCTTTCTCCAGCAGCATACCTTTCCAACAATTCTTCAATATCCATAACCTTACATAGGACTCATATTTGATTTTTGAAACACACGTAGGGTGTGTTGCTTGCTGCGCGGCACCATACTGCCTTGTTTCCGGTGCGTTAGGCTTCAGCCGTAACACACCCTACAAATACCTTGGGCTTATTCAAAATTCAAACCGGATTGCTATATAAAATGTTTAATTTTTAATAGAAATAGGTTCACCCCCTGCTTCTAAAGACTGAGTAAGAGCGGTAAGAATCTCTACTAGCTGCGTACCTACCCAACCATTAGATATTGATGAAGGAGTATTTTGCTGGATGCATTCAATAAAACCGTTACAAACTCGTTGCAAAGGTTCGCCTTTTTCAATTTCTACCACTTTCCGTTGTTGATTCACGGGGATAAAGCGATTTTCCTGACGTTGAAACTCACCCTGCATTAATGTCAAAGGCGCATCGGGTAACATTTCATCAAAAATTAAGCTACCCTGACTACCTACAACTACCAATCGTCGCTGTTTATCCGGGTTTAGCCAACATAGATGAATGAATGCTTGAAAACCCGAAGGATATGTTAATGTTACTTGAACTAAATCTGACAGGGGAGAGATAGGGAGATGGGGGGATGGGGAGAGGGGGAGAGAGGGAGAATTTACTGCTTTTTGTTGTAACCACACCTTTCCTGTTGCTTGAGCCATAGTAGGTAATTCACCCAGCCAATTATTAAAAATGGCAATATCGTGAATGGCTAAATCCCATAGTGCATCAACATCTTGGCGAACTGGTCCCAAATGGGTGCGTGTAGCGTAACCGTAGCGTAAATCTCCCACAGCACCAGCTTGCAATAATGCTTGTCCTTTTTCTACCGCCGGATGAAATAAATAGGTATGATCTACCATGAGAATCAATTGCTGTTTTTCTGCCAACTCGCATAATTGACGGCAATAGTCGGGATTAAGAGTTAGAGGTTTTTCTGCTAAAACATGACATCCCCAATTCAAGGCATCGACGATCGCGGAGTAATGAGTCACAGCAGGAGTCGCAATGACTACAGCGTTTAATTCTGGTAGCTGCTGTAACTTTTGCCATTCGGTAGTTAATAAAACATTTGCCTCTAAGTTATATTGCCGTTGCACCTTCTCCAAGCACTCTGGATTTGGATCTACCACCGCTACAACTTCAACTTGAGGATGTGCTAAAAAATTTCGCAGTAAATGAACGCCCCAACGTCCAACCCCGATCGCAGCAATTTTGATTGAATTAGTCATTTAGTTATTAGTAATTAGTTATTAGTAATTAGTTGTTGGTAATTACTTATACAATATGATAGCTAAACAAATTTGGGATTTTGTACTTTAAACATTTTGCTTAGTAGTCATTAAGGTTCGTAGTAAGGGCTTAAGCCCTCCGGATTTAGGGAACCAATGCTCTTACTACAAACTCGTCATAACTTATGTGGTAAACCACTAGCCCGGAAGTTAGTAATGAGACTAAAATTACGATTATTAGCTGAGTAAATATTTAATTATTTGAGTATTATTGCTGAGGTATTGCGAGAAAAGCCATTTTCGCGGCAGCTTGCTCGGCAGCTTTAATAGAACGTCCTTTACCTTCACCTAATTTTTTTTCGTGCAGCCAAACCTCAGCTATGAAGCGTTCTTGATTGTGTTGAGGTGAAGCGAGTTGAGTAACGCGGTATTCTGGTAAAGTTTTATACTGTCCTTGAGTCCATTCTTGTAAAGCAGCTTTATAATTGTGTTTCGCTGGATCTAAGCTAATTTCTGCCGCAAGTTGTTTAAAATGGGGATCTAACCAAGGGCGAATCAACTCTAAATTATTAGTACTTAGATAAAACGCACCTAAAACCGCTTCAAAAGCATCCGCCAATCTAGATTCTTGTCCGGCTCTATCTCCATAAGCGCTGCCAGCAACTAACAAATGTAGTTCCAAACCGTAAGAACGAGCTAATTGAGCGAGAATGCGATCGCTAACGAGTACAGAACGAATTGCAGCAAAATCACCGACTGGGGCATGATGAAAATTTTCCCATAAAACAAGAGCAGCCACCAGACGTACCACGGCATCCCCAACAAACTCAAGTTGTTCGTAATTAGCCGACTCAGAAATAGACGGATGAGTCAGCGCCAGATCCAGCAACTCCCACTTCACAGGTGCTTGTACTGATAAACCCAGCTTTTTGACCAAACTTTCAAGTTGTCGTTGACGACGCGGATAAATAACAGACATTAATTGAGGTCAAAGGTTAAAGGTTAAAGGTGATAGGGCATTGGGAATGGGGCATTAGGCATTGGGCATGGCTCACGGAGTTAAGAGTTATTTGGGGGGAAAGTTATTAGTTATTGATATGTAATTATCCTCTTGTCTCCCCATCTCCCCATCTCCCCATCTCCCCATCTTCAAAAAAAGGGGGAGAGAGTCGGACATAAGCCGGGTTCTGTTCTAAAAATGCGGAAATTTCTCTCCGAATTTCAAGGGCGGTTATCTATCTGGGACGGTTGTTACCAAACGCCTCAAGCGGCTCTCTAAAACGGAACTGGAAAAAGACCAACCATAGTTCCTCTCACCTTGCTTCCAACCGGGGTTTACCGAGCCAGCACCTCTCGATGCTGCTGGTGAGCTCTTACCTCACCTTTGCACCCTTACCTTTTACAGTTATCAGTTATCAGTTATCAGCTATCAAGTATTACCTGTTCACTGTTCACTGATAACTGTTCACTGAAGAAAGGCGGTATTTTTCTGTGGCACTATCCTCACGCTCGCACGCACTGGGCATTACCCAGCAAGTTTGGTCTTTAGGAAGCCCGGACTTTCCTCAAATTAGCTTATTAAAACTAATTTGCAACCACCTCGCCTACTCTCTCCTAATATTCTAGTTTAGATAAAGTAATAGATTATTTTTTTCTCTTTTGATTCCAAGGTAGGGCGTAAGTCCAAGGTAGTTTTTTAATTGTAAAAGGACAAGTAATAATGGACATGGGAGGAACATTTTGACCTGGTATTAAACCTACGGGAAGTTCTGAAAACCTCAGTGCCAACTGAAGAGAACATTCTATTTGTTGTCTTCTGCTGATAAAATTTTTGTATAACTTTCTTTGCGCTCTCACCGGACTACTTTTAAGTCCACTTATATTAACTAAAGCTTTTTTTGCATCATATGTTCCGGTTTCTTGATCTCGCCCAAATACGTCTTCAGTGGCAATACTTTCTACGAGGTTTTGAGAGGGAGCAACCAGACTAGGACTTTGAGGAACGGCTAAATCGCGAGACAAATCTGGTGATTTACGAATTACTCGACGCGATACGTTTTTATGTTTGACAACAAAAGAACAGTTGTCCCAGTCAACATATATAGCAAGATTATCGGATTTATTGCTAAGGATAACCAAGAATTCCTTTAAACCATCAATATCGTAAGAAGGCGATAGTTTAAAGGCGATAGAAACTTTATCATCAAGTTCTTGTTCTTTTAATTGTTCGTCAACAGTTTTCTTGTCATAAGCAAATTTAATTTTTTCGTCAATTGATTCAACCATTAAGTTGAAAACATAGCTAACGCCGATGATATAAAGCGTCAGCACAACTAAGCTAGGATTATTACTCGTGGTTTCTTGCATTTATCTAAATGTAACCCCCTAGAATTTTCGCTCACCTCGAACATCTTTAAGAGTGGCAGGACTTTCGAGCCATCCACTGCGCCGGAAAAACACTAATAAACCAATTGCGATCGCCACCATTGAGCCTACGCATAACCAGAAGCCCCAAGGTGTTTTCAAACCGGGCATATATTCAAAATTCATCCCGTATAACCCAGCAATAAAGGTTAAAGGTAGGAAAATCCACGAAAACACCGTGAGCAACTTCATGATTTCATTCATTCGGTTGCTGATTGCAGAAAGATATACATCCATCAGCCCCGATGCCAGTTCTCGGTAAGTTTCTACCATATCCATAACTTGTACCGCATGATCGTAACAATCTCTTAAATAAATTCTTACCTCATCACTAATCAGTTCGTTACTATCCCTTATTAAGGCATTAATAGCACTACGTTGGGGCCATATGGCACGACGTAATTGTAACAATTCTCGCCTAATTCGATAAATTTTTTGCAGTGTTTTTCGAGTCGGATTTTCTATTACTTCATCTTCTAAATCTTCAATGCGTTCGCCATAATCTTCGAGTACGGGAAAAAAACCATCGATAATTGCATCCAAAAGAGCGTAAGCTAAGTAATCAGACTCCTTGTTTGCGGATAATACCTTTATTGTTGCGAATTCTCAAGCGTACCGGATCGAAGCAATCAAGGGTGGGTTCTTCTTGCACCGTCAGCAAATAATTTTGTCCCAATACAAAACTTACCTGTTCGCTGTGAAAACCATCACTATTTTCTGTTGGCATCACCATTCGAGAAATTATCACCAATTGGTCTTCATAATTCTCTATTTTCGGACGTTCTGGAACATTTACCACATCTTCCAAAACTAGAGGATGCAGTTCAAAAACTTTGCCAATACGTTGCAAAATATTTATATTACCCAAACCCTGCACATCTACCCAAGACACCGATTCAGTATCCAGATACTTCGCGCAATCTTCTGGGATATTAATTTTTTTAGAAATTACTTTATTTTGATTGTAATCAATTAACAAAACCTTGGTAGCTGCCGCATCTCTATCTATATTAAGAGTTCCCGGTATTGTTCCTGGATGATGATAAAAATCTTCGTCGTGGGGTTCAACTACTTTAGGAGTCGGACGAAATAATTTCTCTAACATACATTTTGACCTGATAAAAAAAACGTAAAGAATAATCTTTTCTGAAATTTTCTAATTTTTTACCATAAATAGATAAAATGCCGACCCCACAAGAGATTGGTTGATTTTTCGCAAGATATCTCACCGACCAATCTTAACTCATAATGTTCGCTTAATAATTAAAAAGCAGTTTGTTCTGTATAAACAAACCAGCATAAATGAAATTTTGAATTGGGATACGCCCGCACGCTCCGCGTGAATGGGAATTGGGGATAGTTAAGAGTTAAGAGTTAGGAGTTAACAGTTAACAGTTAAAGATTTAAAGTATTCTCGGTTTTAGATTTTGCATTAAAATATTTTCCTTGTCCCCTTGTCCCCTTGTCCCCTTGTCTCCCTCTCCCCCCTCTACCCCCTCAAAACCTTTCCCCAAACCCAAACTGAATTCGGCTGTCTCCATCATTGTTATAACCGTAGTCTAAACGAATTGGTCCTAAAGGTGATTTGACGCGCACTCCCAAACCATAACCGAAACCACTACCAGGTTTATCGCGCACGCCAGCGGGATTACCTGTTACGCTATCTGCCGTACCTAAATCGGTGGCAGCATCAAAAAATAATGCGCCGCTAAGTAGAGAAAATACTGGAAAACGATATTCGGCAGATGCTTGTAAAAAACTGCGAGCGGTTCCCAACTCACCTTCACCAAATCCCCTTACTGAGTTGGCACCACCTAAAGAAAATGCTTCGTAGGCAGGTAAATCGCCGATTACGGTTCCCCCTTGAAGATTAAAAGCAAATGCTTGCGGACATTGCTGAGTTCCTAAGTTCGATTTACGACAACCTTCAGTTAATTGAGTTAAGCGAGTGGGAATATAAAAGCTGTAGCTACCACTTAATTTATTAGATAAAATACTTGCGTCACCGATGGGAATTGACTGCTCGGTACTCAAACTTAAAACAGAACCTTTCGTAGGGCTTAATGAATTATTCCGTTTATCCCTTACTAACCTTAAAGGCACAGTTAACAAATCATCCGTACCGTCACCGCTAAAACTAAGGTTATTTCCCAAAGCATCTTTTGCATTAATATCGCCGTCGGAATCGCGAATCGCAACTCGCTGATATTTCAAACCAGCACTCGCTACCCATTCCGATTTATCAAATACTTTTTTACTGAGGTTGCGGCGGAAAGAAATATTACCACCAGTCCGAAAAACTTGGGGGCGAGATCCATTTGCTAGTTTTACTTCTGTTTCCCCTCCATCAAATATTTGGGAAAACGAACGATTTTTAAAAGCATTGACGGTGTAGGATGTCCGATAAGAATCGCCTGCTATCCAAGGATCGGTGAAATTAGCATCAAAGGTTAAATCTCGCTGACTTAACTCGATATTTGCTCCCAATCTTTGATTTCTACCGTTCAAATTTCGCAAATTAACACTACTAGCAGCGAAAAGTCCACCTTTGGAACTATATCCCCCGCCGGGAGATAAACTAAAGTTTCTACCTTCTGTAACGTTTACGATTAATATTACCTTACGAGGGTCTTTTGCAGGATTCAGTTTTAAATTAATATCCTGAAAAATTCCTAACCCATACACTCGCTGTAAATCTTTTTGAGCAACTTCTTTTTTAAATATCTTTCCCGGTTTCAACTGCATTTCACGGGTAATAATATATTTCTGCGTTTTCCCTTTGGTTTCTTCTCCCTCTGGATTAACAAACTGTACTTGAATATCTTCTATAACTCCTTCCGCTACTTGCAAAATTACAGTTCCATCGGGATTAATTTGAGGAGAATCTATTACCTGGGCTAAAACATAACCGTTATCTTGATACCATTTATTTAATTTTTGTATTCCTACCTGGAACTGTTTGAAATTAAGAATTTGACCGTATTGTTCGCTAAAACTTTGATTGATAATTTCTTGGGGTAATCGATCGCTTTGCAACTTGACAGCACGTAATACCGGATTTGCTTCGACAACAAATTTAATCCGAACTCCCACAGAAGTTTCTTCAGGAATAGCGCGTACATTTGCAAAATAGCCCGTACTAAATATGGCATTAATATCTTGCTGCAACTGAGCGCGAGTAATCGTTTTTCCCGGTTGAGTTTTAATTACTTGATAAATTAGTTGTTCTAATCCTTCTACACCTTCAACCGTGACTTCTGATACCAAAACTTGGGTTTCTGGTTGTTCTTTGGTTGTATTTTGTTGTGCGGGAGTTTGAGCTTGAACTACGATTGGATTTGTGAAACTAAGAATGCTAGCTGTAACACCAATTATGAAAGTAGATATTTTCATTAGTTGATTTATTAAATTTACTTACTGCTTTTAATCGGTGCTTCATCGATCGCGGATTGAGCAATATTTATCAGTTCTTTTTGAGATGTAGCTTCAGCTAAGATAGCGATCGCAAACTTTTGTCCATCTTGATTCCACGCAAGATATCTGACTTTATTCTTATCGTTACCATAAGTAAAATATTGACCGCGAATACCATTACTTAAGTTAATCGAAGTAGTTTTAACCTTTTGCGGAGGAAAATTTTTCGCTTTCTCAGGTGTTAAAGCAGCAATAGCACCAACAGTACATCCAGAAGAACAGTTAGGTTTAAATGTTATATTGACAACAAAAGATGAACTATCTGACTCAATGTAGGGATAAAGTTTTATCGGTGAAGCTGGTAAATAAGCAGGTAAACGCATACTCAAGCCTTTCGGTAATTGATTACGAATATCTTTAATCAACGGCTTAAAAATGGCTGCTGGTTCCGCTTCAGCAGTAGGGATATAGCAGAAAAGACTACTTGCGATCGCAAAACCACTTAATAAGATTTGAAATTTCATTTACTCGGATCTGAAAAACGGCTAATAATAGATTAACTAAGAAATTTTTATAAGAATATTAACTATAGTCATGCATATTTATTACTATAGTCATGTTGCGAATTTAGCTTGTAATAGATGATATTTATAATAGAAAATACTTAACTTGCAGTCATTTTAATATTATGCATTTTAACCAAACTGCTTCATCTATCCGTCGTACCGTAAGTTATGTAGAATGGTTGATTTTAATTGTATATTTCTTACTTTTTTTGTTAAATCGTGATGAGACTAATTATTCTTCCTTACCAATACCTACTTATATTAGATTTATTCAGTTAATTGTTTTAACAGCTTTAAGCTTTATATTTCCGATCGATCGTCCTATTTGGCAGAGAAGACTTTATATTTTATTAGAAATATTAGTAGTAATAATTCCTGTTTTATTCGGTATTTATTTTGAGCTATTTCTATATTTTATACTTACTAAAAGTTGTTTTTTATTAAAGCGTAAAGAAGTAATTTCAATTACAATTATATTAGGAGTATTAAATAATCTTTTTATAGCTTTTAGTATACCTAGATTATTAGAATTCAGTCGTGCTAATATAACTCAACTAATTGCAGAATTAGATAATCCTAATTTAATCGTTCGTAGAGTAGTTATTGATAACATTGCAGCCTATCTGACAATCAGCGTATTTGTGCTTTTATTTAGCTTTGTAGTGATCGCAGAACAAAAAAGCCGTCAAAAAGCAGAAGCATTAACCCAACAGGTAGAAACCTTAGCCGCAAGTTTAGAACGCAGTCGTATAGCTCGTGAAATTCATGATTCTTTAGGTCATTCTCTCACAACATTAGATATACAGTTAGAACTTGCTCAAAGGTTATACGAAAAAGATCCGAATCAAGCTGTTAATTCTTTAAATATTGCTAAAGATTTAGCTAGTGAATGTTTAACAAAAGTAAGAAATTCAGTGCGATCGATACGTCAAACAAATTTTAATCTTAATCAAGCTTTAGCCACTTTAGTAGAACAAGTTGGACGAAATCAATCATTTATAATTAATTTAAATTCAGAATTACCACAATTACCAATTCAAACCAGCCATCAACTGTATTGTATTGTTCAAGAAGCAGTTAACAATATTCAAAAACACGCCTTTGCAAAAGTTGTAAATATAAAGGGTTATCAAAATAGAGAAGGAATTATTTTAGAAATTACAGATGATGGTCAAGGTTTTGAAGTTAACGCCCATCATACAGGTTTTGGATTGCGGGGAATGCAGGAAAGAGTGCAAATTTTAGGAGGAGAACTTCAAATTAAAAGTACTTTGGGTGAAGGTACTCGGATTCGGGTTTGGATTCCGAATTGAATTAGTGAGGAGTTAGGAGTTAGAAGTTAGGAGTTAAATAACTTTAGTAGGCTTACGCAAAGCCCCCCTTTAAAAGGGGGGTTGGGGGGATCTAAACGGTTGGAATAATTAATTTATGGTTGCGGTTGCGTAAGTCCTGTTTAGATTTTAACAACGGATGCGTTTTGTTTGTTTTAGATTTTTAATTGAGAATTATATTTTTTCCTACTCCCTCTTCCTCTTGTCTCCCCATCCCTTATGCCCAATTCCGTAACAAAACTAAACACGTTGGGAACAAGATTTTAATATTGCCATACTTTAAAAAAAGCATCTCCAAAACTTAATAATATGATGATTCGGCTATTGTTAGCAGATGATCAACCACTATTTCGCCAGGGATTAGCGTCTTTGCTTTCGTTAGAGGAAGATATTCAAATTGTCGGGCAAGCGAATCATGGTAATGAAGCGATTTCTCTTACCGAACAATTGCAACCCGATGTAATTCTTATGGATGTGCGGATGCCTGTATGCGATGGAGTAGCCGCAACCCGCGAGATTCATCAAAAGTTCCCTTGGATTAAAATTTTAGTACTAACGACTTTCGATGAAGACGAATATATCTGGCAGTCTTTACAAGCTGGGGCTTTGGGTTATCTGCTTAAAAACACTCCCGCACCTCAATTAGCAGCAGCAATTCACGCCATACATCAAGGTCATTCTCAACTAGGTCCGACTATTGCCCCGAAAGTATTTGCTCAGTTGCGCCCTCCCATTCCGGTTAAAGAAAGCGAGATTCAGGAAAAGTTAACCGAAAGAGAATTAGAAGTATTAACTTTAATTTCCCAAGGAAAAAATAATCGAGAAATTTCTCAAACTTTATATCTCAGCGAAGGAACCGTAAAAAACTACGTTACCCAAATTTTAGGGCGACTCGGGTTAAGAGATAGAACCCAAGCCGCCTTATGGGCTAAAGAGAATTTAGCGATTTAGTTGTTAGTTGTTGGTTGTTAGTTGATAGTTGATAGTTGATAGTTGTTAGTTGTTAGTTACTAGACTCGTTCCCAGTCTCCATGCTGGGAATGCCTATCTAGAGGCTCTGCCTCGCTTCAACTTATAGCTGCTGAGCCTTCTGTGATGGATTCCCAGCCACTAACCACTATCAACTAACCACTAACCACTAACCCCTAAATTACATCATGCCCATTCCACCCATTCCAGGCATACCCATGCCGCCCATGCCGCCCATGCCGCCCATGCCGCCCATGTCGGGGGCACCAGCACCACCTTTAGGATCTGGTTTTTCTACTACCAAAGCTTCGGTAGTTATTACCATTCCGGCTATGGAACCGGCGTTTTGTAGGGAGGAACGCACTACTTTGGCTGGATCGATGATTCCGGCGGCAATTAAGTCTTCAAATTCGCCGGTGGCTGCGTTGTAACCAATGTTGAATTCGCTATCTCGAACTTTGGATACGATAACTGAACCTTCTACACCGGCGTTATCAGCGATTTGACGTAATGGTGCTTCTAGCGCTCGTGCTACTATATCGGCACCAATTTTTTCTTCGTCGTTGAGGCTGTTTTTGATTTCTGCTACTTTTTTCGCCAGGTAAATCAAGGTAGTACCGCCACCGGGAACTATGCCTTCTTCTACGGCTGCTTTGGTTGCGTTTAATGCATCCTCAATCCGTAATTTCCGGTCTTTTAATTCGGTTTCGGTTGCCGCACCAACTTTGACTACAGCAACACCACCAGCAAGTTTGGCGATACGCTCTTGTAGTTTTTCTGTGTCGTATTCGGAATCGGTTTCCTCAAGCTGTCTGCGAATTTGAGCGATGCGCTTTTCTACGTCAGCTTTCAAATCGCCAGCAGCAACGATGACGGTGTTTTCTTTGTCAATCTCGATTTTGCGAGCGGTTCCTAACATATCCTCAGTTGCGGTATCCAGGCTCAAACCGATTTCTTCGGAAATCATTTGTCCGCCGGTAAGAATTGCAATGTCTTCTAACATCGCTTTACGACGTTCGCCAAAACCGGGGGCTTTGATGGCGCAAACTGTTAATACGCCTCTAGCTTTATTTACTACCAAAGTTGCTAAAGCTTCACCTTCAACATCTTCAGCAATAATTAACAAAGGTTGACCGCTACGAGCAACTTTTTCTAATACTGGCACCAAATCTTGAATGTTGCTGATTTTTTTATCAGTAATCAAGATGCGGGCGTTTTCAAATTCTACTGTCATCCGGTCGTTGTTGGTGATGAAGTAGGGGGAAGTGTATCCCCTGTCAATTTGCATCCCTTCGACAACTTCTAGCTCGGTAGATAGAGATTTAGATTCCTCAACGGTAATTACACCGTCTTTAGTCACCTTCTCCATCGCTTCAGCAATCATGCTACCGACTTCTTCATCATTACCAGCAGATACGGTTGCAACTTGAGCGATCGCACTTCCTTCGACTGGTTTAGCAATCTTGGTGATTTCCTTCACCAGGGCTTCGATCGTTTTGTCGATACCGCGCTTCAAACTGATGGGGTTGGAACCAGCAGCAACGTTTTTCAAACCCTCGCGGATAATAGCCTGTGCCAAAACGGTAGCGGTAGTGGTACCATCTCCGGCGATTTCTTTGGTTTTTTCAGCTACTTCCTGGATTAATTTTGCGCCAGCATTCTCCAAAGGATCGGATAGTTCAATTTCTTTGGCAACGGTGATACCATCGTTTACAATTTGAGGCGCACCAAATTTCTTTTCTAATAGAACATTACGACCTTTTGGTCCCAAGGTAATCTTGACGGCATCAGCAAGGGAGTTAATTCCCCTTTCTAGCGATCGACGTGACTCTTCATTGAAGGAAACGATTTTAGCCATTTTTTTACTCACAAGCACTTTCTGTTTTACAATTTAGCACTCTAGAAGGCAGAGTGCTAACAATCGAAGCTGTGCAGATTACAGATATTTGGAACAAAAATGATTAATATACAGTTGATGCTCATGTAGGATACTGGCAGAAATGAAGGAATCGGGAGATGAATATATACAGTTCCCTTGAATCTCTCGGTATTGCCAACCCTAGCGGTTCCGGCTGGTTGGCAGTCGTGTTTACGTTTTTATTAGCTTTGGTTGTCACCTGGAGTTTAATCCCTAAAATTCGTAAATTTGCTTTGCGCGTAGGTTGGGCAGATCAGCCAAATGCAAGGCGTTTGAACCAAGAACCTTTACCGAATGCGGGAGGATTAGCAATTTATGCAGGAGTAATTGCCGCTGTTACCCTTGCTAGTTTATTACGACCGATTGAATTAGAAAATGTATTAGCACAGGTTTTAACCGTGTTGCTGGGCGGCTCCATATTAGTTTTGGTAGGTTTCATTGACGACCAATATGGCTTACCTGCTTCTTTCCGATTATTGGTGCAAATTCTGACAGCGCTTTTACTAGTTGCTAACGATATTGGTTTTGATTTAACTTTTGGTACTCCCGTAGATTCTACGCTGTCAACATTACTGACAGTAGTTTGGGTAGTAGGAATTACCAATGCGATTAACTTAATGGACGGTATGGATGGTTTGGCGGGAGGAGTTAGCTTTATCACTGCCATGAGCTTGTTAGCAGTTTCCGCACAGTTTCCCAACCGTGCGGCAGCAACTTTAGTTTTAGCAGCTTTAGGTGGTTCCGCACTGGGCTTTCTGCGCCATAACTTCCATCCCTCAAAAATTATTATGGGTGATGCGGGAGCATATTTCTTCGGCTATGTATTAGCTGCTACAAGTATTTTAGGTGAATTACAAATAACTACAGTGTTATCTGTATTACCCCCGGTGGCATTTCTTCTACTGCCCGTACTAGACACTACCCAAGTTTTTGTACGGCGTTTAGCAGCTGGTAAAAATCCCCTTAGCACGCCAGGAAAAGACCATTTACACCATCGTTTGTTAGCTTGGGGTTTATCTCAACGACGTGCAGCGCTTATCCTGTGGTCGATAACTTTAGCTTGCAACTGGTTGGGAATGAGCATCCGAGGAATGACTCCGATAGTAATTTTTGCTACAACTTTCACAATTGTTATGCTTTTAGCCTTTGCCGTTTGGCGAAAAATGCTAAAAGCGTGAATTAGAATTGGGCATGGGGCATTGATAAGAAATTATTTTCTTTCTCTGCTCCTTCCGCTCTCTTCACAATTCCCCCCATTCCTGGGTTGGAGTAGTTAAATCCTCAAAATATTTTACTTTGCCGCGCATTTGTCCAAATAACTCTTCTGTTGACTGTGAATTGCCATATCTGGAAATTCTTACCACTGGCTTTCCTCCTGACTCTACAAAACGCAAAAATAGCAGTTTGCTTTTAAGTTTACTTTTAGAAATAGTTTTCATAATGTCCTTGACGCTGGAAAAATACCTCATGCCCAATTTATTAAATTTGATTTCTGGCTTTCAACTGCAAATAGCGATCGACTAACTTATCTGTAATTTGATTGGCTGGTGCATCGAGTACCAGTACGCCTTTTTGTTTGAGTTGAGCAAATGCAACTTGTCGTTGTGACAATAAATCTAAAGCTACCGCACGGTTGTAAGCACCTGTAACCCCTTTTTCGATTGAATCGGTATGTGCTAAATTATCTACTTTCGGGTCGCGCAATGTTACGCAAAATGGTAAGTAACGAGGTGATAATCTGGTAAGTGCGCCTAAAAGTTCGGTGGAAGCGGTAACGTCTATTATGTCTGTGATTAAAACTACCAGACAGCGCCTAGTTTGCTGCTGTACAACTTTCGTTACCGCACTTAAATAATCCGATTCCATCAAAACTGGTTGAATTGGCGTTAATCGATCGATTAAATTATTTAAACGATGTTGACCGCGTTCTGGGGGAATCCACGTATGTATTTGGCGATCGAATACACCAACGCCTACTTTATCTCCTCGATGCAATCCCGCTAAGGCTAAAGCTAAAGTCGCATTCAAACCCCAGTCAAATCGCTGCAAATTCTGTACTCTCGCCGTCATTAAGCGCCCTCTATCGAGCAAAATCATTAAAGTTTGCTCTTGTTCGGGTTCTAACACTCTTACTAATGGTGAATTACCGTACCCGGTAGCCCGACGTGCGGTGGCTTTCCAGTCAATAAAGCGTAAATCATCGCCGGTGCGGTAGTTTCGCAATTCAGCAAATTCGGTACCAATACCCATTTGACGAAGTTTACGCAGCGAGCCAGATGATTTTAATGTCAAGCGAATAGATAGCGATCGCAATCCCATTAAATCTGGATAAACTTTGATTTTGAAGCTTTGAGGAATCTTGCAGTTATTCCACGCTAACCCCCAAGCACCGAGTTGACGTACCTGGATATCTCCCCAAGCAAATTCTCCTCGTTGCGTGGGATGGACTGTATATTTTAATTCTTGGCTGCTATTTCTGGGAATGACAGCGCGGATAGCAGCAGATGCGCCAAATCCGCTGGGGTAATAGTCGCAAACTTCGACAATAGCTGGGGATTTTTGCGATTTTACCGTTAGCTGTACGGGGTTATCTCTGCCAATTGAAAGTCTTGGGGGTACTTCGCGAGTAATTTCAACGCGATTATTTCGTACTTGCCAACTATCCACAAACATTAATAATAGTATTACTGCATCAAAGATTAAAATAACAGCAATACTTCTAGGAATGCCGATAAAAATCGATAGAATTGGGGCGATGATAATCCCTAATATTAATAAAAAGTAACTGCGTTTGGAAGGAATCATAGTTTAATATTTATTTATATTTATTTTAATTAATATTGTAATATTTTTAACAAAAACTTTTTCTCTTTTTTTACCTGCGACTTAAAATTTATGATGACAATAAAACAGCCTAATCCCATCCATAAAGGATAGATAAAATAATATGTCGGAAAACTCCTTGCACCATTATTAATGCTCAACAAAAAAATCACAAGCAACACTATAATTGAAGATACAATGATTAAAAGTGGTAATAAAATCATTAGATTTGAAGCATCACCTGGCTTAATCTTGACTTCTATAAGACTTCCTCTATCTTGAGGAATTATCTTTCCTTCAATGATAGGTATGAGATTTCTACCGCCTCTATAAATTTTGTGCATTTGGAAAGAACCATTTTCTACTTTACCTTCATAAGGTTTATCGGGTGGTGAAGAAAAAGGAAAAATAAATCTAACCGATTTATACGGTTCTACATGATTTAATAATTTATCTGCAACTCTATCGGGTCTGAGATGAGTTGTGATTGTAAACTCTTCGGTAGGTAAAATATTGATCATTATTTGATATTTTTATAACCGTTACAATCGTAACTCATCAAAAAATTATTTAAAACATAAAAATAAATAATGTAGAGACGTTGCATTGCAACGTCTCCGCGCATTTTCATTCCCAACGAGAATTTAATCCATCAATTCCGGATGGTGCGTAACGGCATTTTTAATTTATAACCTTTATTAGTAAATACCCAAGCCGTAACACACCCTACAATTATTTGATTTTTCATCTTGGCACTGGAACTTTATTAAGTATTGAAGCAATTACCGCATCCATTTCTAAACCATCTAACATTGCTTCCGGTTTCAAAATAAACCGATGTCGTAACAAAGGAGGTGCGATCGCTTTTACGTCATCGGGGGTAACGAAATCTCTTCCCGCTAAATAAGCCATCGCTTGAGATGTGACAAACCACGCATTAGCGGCGCGAGGCGATGCACCTAATGCTAAATCGGGATTTTCTCGCGATGCTCTTACCAATGCCAAAATATAATCAATAATCGCTTCGGTTACTTTAACTTGTTTTACCGCTTCCCTTAATTCAATAATTTCTTCTACCATCGCTACGGGTTTTATATTGGCAATATCCGTGCGTCTGGCTGAGAATCCCGCTTGACGATTGAGCAACATTTGTTTTTCTGATGCTGCATCGGGATAATCGACTACTAATTTAAATAAAAATCTGTCTAACTGCGCTTCTGGTAAAGGGTAAGTTCCTTCAAATTCTAAAGGGTTTTGCGTGGCAATTACCCAAAATAATTCTGGTAAAGGTAAACTTTCGCCATCCAAAGTTACCTGTAATTCTTCCATTGCTTCCAATAAAGCCGCTTGTGTTTTGGGAGGAGTGCGGTTAATTTCGTCTGCTAATAATACTTGAGTAAATATTGGTCCTTTTTTTAAGCTGAAACTGCGAGTATTTAAATCAAAAATATTCGTACCCGTAATATCTGCTGGTAATACATCTGGCGTTAATTGAATGCGGCGAAATTCTGCTTGAATTAACTGCGCCATTACTTTCACCAGCAGCGTTTTTCCTGTTCCCGGTACTCCTTCCAATATAATATGTCCGCCAGCTAGAAATGCTACAAGTAATTGATTTACTAAGGTAGATTGTCCCACAACTACTTTATTCAGGGATGCGGCAAGGTTAGTAATTACAGGTTTGATTTTACTCATAGGTTGCTAATAGTAATTTGGGCAAATCGCAGACACATGGATGCAAGTAGATATTTTATTTCAAATTGCAGATTTCAATTATTAATTTTAAGTATTTTGTTTAATATCCGCTACTTTCCTATTTCTTAATTTTTCTACTTCTTGATGTAAAGATTGCCATTTTTCCAACCAGCTTAACAGTTGTCGTTCGCTGATGCGATTGTTTCGCTCCTGTATGCTCAATACTTCGTTAAGTTGGGTGGTATCCGATTTAATTTGCTCCAACCAAGCATTGATTACTGTTTGCTTATCAAGTAATTGTTGTCCTAAGAATAAACTTTTTTGTAATCGTAATTGCTCTTGTTTACCGATCGCCTCAACTACAAAGTCGTTACAATCAGCTTTTTCTAAAACTTGTGCTAAAGCTTGAATGTATTCTTCACTATTATCTACAACTTTTGTTTTTAAACTAGTTGGCTTACCAAAACGGCGATTTTGCGACCAAATTACTACTAAAAGTAGAAATCCTACCTGGATTAAGGCTGGAAACAAAGGAGTTTGAGCAAGATAACTAAATAAATTTCCTTTACCTTCGGCTTCTCTAACTTTAGCGTCTTTGTAACCGTGAATATATTCATCTACATATATTGTGTTTTTATCTTGTTTGACTAAATTAGCTAAATAACGAAAGTTATTCAAATTATCTTGATAAGCATTTGCGGCGATAAAAGGAGTAGTAGAGTAAATCACCTTGCCTTTACCTATTTTTTGTTGCCAAACAACAGCACCAAAATTATCTTTTAAAGAAGCTACTTCGTTTTGATTTTGATTTTGATTTTCATTTTTATTTAATTCGTGTCGTCGTCGCGTTTCAATTTTCACATTTCCCGCATCAGATTCTAAGTTTGATGTAAATTCAGCTTGTGTTACGGGTTGATGAACGCCTAAAATTATCAAAGTATTACCAGCTTTTACCCATTCTTCTTTTTGATAATCAAGAAATGAACTTTGTAGCTTTCCATTTACTTGTAAAAGTGTAACGGGAGATTTTTCATCTTGAAAATATTCAAAAGGCTTTTGCCAACGCACTATTTTCACATCCTGCTGTTGCATAAAAGCATACCAAGCACCGTAGCCAGCCGGAGCGCGATTATAGGTAGAACCAGTAATAATTTTACTATTATTAGGAGCGGCAATAAAAGTAATTAAAATTATTGCTCCTAATACTATCAATCCTATTAAGATAGGGCGTTTTGGTCTTTTCATTAGCAGTTAGCAGTGAACAGTGAACAGTGAGCAGTTAGCAGTTATCAGTGAACAGTGAACAGTTATCAGTGAACAGTGAGCAGTGAGCAGTTAGCAGTTACCAGTGAACAGTGAACAGTGAGCAGTGAACAGTTACCAGTTACCAGTTAGGAATTAATTGTTTCTCCCCATCTCCCCATCTCCCCATCTCCCCATCTTTCCTTCCCCCCTCTCCCTAATTAAGAATTACCAACTATCAAACTATGTGCTTGTTGACATTGTTCGTAATTATCTGAGACGATTTCCGCATCGTCAAAACATAATTGCTCGTGAGTGGTTATGAGAGTTTCGTAAGGTTGCATGGAATTTGCTGATAATTCTAGTAATTGCAGATATTCTCCATCGGTACGACTGCGTTTGTGGGGGAGAATTTCTTTTTCATGCAGGTACTGTAATGTTGATAGGTAAATAAGGCGACAAGCTTCGCGGTAATTTCCCTGACGATATAATTCTTGCGATCGCTTAAGCGCCGTACTGCTTGATAACTGGGTTTCGGCTGCATTTGCGTCTTTTGCACCTTGGTTGTTTTTATTCCACCAGGTATAAATATAAGGTCGAAATTCTCGCCACAGTTGTAAGGCTATCCAAGCTAAAAATAAACCCAGAGCCAACCAAAATAATATTTTTAAGACTTCTAAAAATTGCTTGTTTAAAGCCCATTTGGGAGATATATCGGGCAAAATATTTTGAAAAGGAGCGAATATGGATTCTATCCAATCAAAAAATCTTTTTTGCTGATATTCAAAGCTTTCTCCTATTTTTTGCTGAAATAGAGAAGCCTGCCAATCTGAACTCGTTTTTTGAAACTCACCTTTAGCCATATATAGGGGAAAGGAAAGGATGAAGGATAAATTATAAACATTTATACTTCACCTTTTAACCTTATTACTTAATTATTTACAGTTGATTTGTCGCTTTGTTGTTGTAGCATCAACCAGCCAATTAATGCAAGAAGTAGGCCAAGTGCTAAGAAACCCATATCCCAAGCAAATTCATTCGGTCCTGGTTTGACGTGATGTACTGCGAGAATTTGATGGTCAATTATTCCTTCAATAAAATCAAATAAACCAATACCGATCAAAATTGAACCAAAAAAGGTTTTGGAAGACCAAGTAACGTCCGATCGCTTTGCTGCTTGCCATAATAAGACAATTCCTAACAACGTCATAAAGAAATCAAATACGTGAAAGAAACCATCGGCAAGTACATTTAAATCTATGTTGGAGCGATTTGTAAGCGGCTTTACGTTACTTAACATATGATGCCATTGGAGGATTTGATGCAGCACAATACCATCAAAAAACCCTCCAAAACCTATACCCAGACATATTCCGGCTAAAATTAGCGGTGTACGTTGGTTTGTATGTGGTGATTCCATAATGTATAACCTATAGTCGTTTAATCTTTACCGTAAAGCTTTACTCAAAGAAAAAACTTCTCTCTGGAGGTTGTAGAAAAAGAATAAATTTTAATTTAACAAGCAAGCTGCTAACATCAACAGGCATCATAGAAGTTGGTGTATAAAACAGCTGTTTTCATATGACTATTTATTTTTACAAAGTTTGGCAACCCTACGGTTGTTTTTCTAACTTTTCTCTCCATTCCATTGAAATGAATAATATTTACTGGTCAACAGTAGAGCATTATTACCAAGCCCAAAAGTTTGCAGGAAGTCCGGATGAGGAAATTATACCCGTGATTCATGCTGCTTCGACTCCAGAAGAAGCTGCTGCTTTAGGAAGATGTTCTACACGCTGTCTGCGTTCCGATTGGGAGGTGGTGAAAACCCAAGTTATGCGAGAAGCAGTATTCAAAAAGTTTTTGGCTCACCGGGATATCGGAGAAATTCTGCTTTCTACTGGCGATGAGTTGCTGGTAGAAAATTCACCAAACGATTATTTCTGGGGTTGCGGTGCAAATAAAACCGGACAAAACCATCTCGGACACATTTTAATGACTGTACGCGAAGAACTCCGCATCCTATCAATGAAAGCAATTGCTAAGTAATTCTTTTAAAACAAATAATAAACTATATTCAAACCTCTTCTACTATTTAAGAAGAGGTTAAAAATGTGTTTTATCTGACAAAATATTTAAACTACTCCATTTCAACAAGCTCTGCATAAATTCGGTATCTTAGCGATCGCAGAATGGTACGGGATATGAGTAAAAAAACATACCCTAACGAGAGAAAGTAAATTAATCTAAATATAAATAATTATGCAATATAGTTTACATTCCAATTACATCTTACCTTTGTATAATTGGGAAGTTTTAGATAATTAAAGCAGTAATTTGGACTATCGAAATAAAAACAAAGCATTTAGAATAAATGTATGTCTTTTTCGCTCTTCTTAATGTATTTAACTAAAATTTAAACATAACTGCTATCCGAATACAGTCAATTATATTATAAATATAATTACGTAGATTAAACTGTTAAACTAAAAAAAAAATACATTCAGAAAGATAATTCTTAAGATAAGTATTGATTGTTTGTGTACTAGTTTACTAAAACACGATTCCATAGATAAAATCTTGCCAAGGAATTATCCGTTCGGTTTTTTTTAGTTATTGTTTAAATGTATTAACTGTAATAAATTACTCAGAAATTATTGTCAAAATAATTCAATTATTATCCGGCAAAAATATGAAAAAGTAGATTTTTTCTGCAAAAACGTGACTGATTTTACTTTACTTATAAAGTTTTTGATAATTTGCGATCGTTATATTTTTCAATTAATGTCAAAATAATTTAGGTTATGCAGAACTAAATCAAAGTTTCGTTACAATAAATTTAGATGCTTTCTTATCGTTCAAACAACCCATTAACAATTTATTTGGCTTGAATATCAATTAATCTCCCTTATTTTGCTCTCAAGCTTTCAAAAGATATGTTTTATAGAATAAATACTTATTTAATTTTATAAAACGAATTGTATTAATCGCTTTAAATTTTTAACTTCACCAATCTTAAAATTCATGAATATCACAAATTTTACCGCCCAAATACAACCTGAGAAGCAACAAAATATGAAAACTATTCTTACAGATGAAGAAACACAGATACCAATGAATAAAGCAGCTTCTTCACTAACCGTATCTTCTAATCGCGGTAGAGTTGCTATTTTTATTGATGGTTCAAATTTGTTTCATACTGCTTTGCAACTCGGTATTGAAATCGACTATACCAAATTGCTTTGCTATTTAACTAGAGAGGCAAGATTATTAAGAGCTTTCTTCTATACTGGAGTAGATAAACATAACGAAAAGCAACAGGGTTTTCTACTATGGATGCGTAGAAACGGCTATCGGGTAGTTACTAAAGAAATAGTTCAACTTCCAGATGGTTCGAGAAAATCAAATCAGCATGTAGAAATTGCTGTAGATATGATGAACTTAGCCCCTTACTACGATACAGCAATTTTGGTAAGTGGAGATGGAGAATTAACTTATGCTGTAAATGCTGTAGCCTATCAAGGTGCGAGAGTTGAACTTGTTAGCCTGCGAGCAATAACTAACGAATCTTTAATTGATGTTGCTGACTATTTTCTTGACTTAGATGCTATTAAGCATTACATCAAAAAGAATAACAATTCATGTTGTGAAGAATTATAGTAAATATCGCAACATATTGTCTTAGCGATCTGTCACGATCGCAAGTTCGTTGCAGCGATCGGTATGACAGATAAATCGGGGTGTTTTCCACAAAAAATCTGTTTACTATTTTATACTTTGTTGGGCTTAAGTGCTTCTCCATTATTATTTTCAAAGCTATTTTTGAGATAATTTAACGTTATAGTTTACCATAATTTTTTTTAATAATTTTTAATTTCAAGTTTTTCATAATTCCTGCTTAATGTTAAATTTTATACAGCATTTTTCGAGCTTGTAAGATTATCCTCAATCGTTTGAATGTAAGTATGTGTAAAAATTTTTACTTGATTAAATTTAAATAAGGTATCTTATAAAGATTTTAAATAACTGAAGTGGTGGCTATAGCTGAAATTTTTATTTATTATGTAAATAATAAGAGCTTACGTAAATAAACTTAGATTAAAGATATAAATATTTCTATTTTATTAAAAAAAATATTTTGTTTAAATCTAACATTTTTAATTACGATTTTTTATTGTTTGTATAAGTAGTAATTGTGACATGAGAATAATATATTTAAAAGTTAAAAATTTATAGTAATAATTGATGCAGAATGAATCAAACCATAGGCTGATAAACATTTCTGCCGATCTTAATATAGATTGATTGAATAAATTTGTATTTATTTGTATAGAAATAATTTCATTAATAGCTAATTAAAATACTTTTTTACAGTTATAAGTTTCTATTTAAATATAAAATTAAGTGTTAACACGGATTTATCGGTTTTGAAAATTCTACTAACATAGATATGAATAAAAATATCCAAATGAAGAATGAGGTTGAAAAGATAATTGTTATTAAGAACACATTTAAATAAGTAGTCATAACTATTTATTGCTGCTATTATTCGTTCGTATTGCCGTCATTTTAGATAGTTAAGGAGTACCCTTGATGAATAAGATTGAATTCGCTCTTGTTGCCAGTTACTTATTGATGACCTGCTATTTTTTCGTTAACTGGTTGAGATTTACTTTGCGTCATCCTAGCTCCTCTCCAGAAGATAAATTTTTGTCTTTTGCAATGTTTATCATCTCAACTATCTTTTGGCCCATAATAATACCCATGTCCTGTATGGAGGTATTTAGAACAAAAAAATTTGAATTTAGCGTTGTAGTTCCTATCCTCGTTGCAGTTTCTGCATTTAGTCTTGCTTTTTACATAGCATAGCTACTTAATTTTAATCTGCTAGATTGCTACTTGCTCCTTACACGTGTAATTCTGATTCAAGCACAAGCGTTTGCGGTAGACGAAGTGATGTTATCTAAAATACATAATGTTGTTAGCCATATCTAAAATCGTTTATTAATTTAGAAAATTATCTGGTACACACAATTGTAATTACTAGTTATGGGGTTTATTCAGTTATCGGGTTGTGCAAATTTTTTTTGACTTATAAGAATTAACTTTTTTTTACAATTTTAATTTAGCGACTATAGTTAAATAGTTAGCTATTTCAACTTAATAAAATTGGCACTTACGTACAAGTTCATGCCAATTAAATTGTTAAAAAACAATATATAGTAATTATTTCAGCCTTTTTTGCCAAACTTTAAATTTTGGTACGATCGATATATATATAAGCTAAAGCCAAACTATAAAGTAGTATCGGCTTTATGCTTGATATGCATTTATTACCAAATTAAATATGTGTTAAGAATAGCAACATCTAACTGTTAAATGTTGTTTTTTGTGATGAATTGGGAACTATAAATACTGTAGTGAATTTAGTACCTCACGTCGGAAGTAACTAGATTTCATGCATATACTCTTATATTTCGGAAAATTTAAAATTCAGATATTCCTGCCACCATATTATAACAGGATTGCGAATTTGAGTTTTTCATATTTGTGTTAATACGGCATGAGTGAATACTTTGGGCTTTATATCTTCGGGCGTTGTTGTATTAGTTTTTAAGGGTATTGAAGTTCCCATAAAATAATGACAGATAATTTCATTTCTATTGACAAAAATGCATATGAAGCTATGCAAGCAGAACTTATTAATCTGCGTCATTGTATTGCTAATTTAACTGAAGCTAATTACTTAACAAAATTAAGATTAGAACAAAACGAACGTTTGCTTAATGGTATTGCAAAAGCAAATAATTGTTTGCTAACAATCGAAGATTACGAACAATCTATGAATGCAGCTTTAGCAGCTTTGGGAAATGCTGCGATCGTTGACAGAATTTATATTTTTAAAATTCATCCCCATCCTAATACTAGTGAAATGCTAATCAGTCAGCGTTGGGAATGGGTAGCACCGGGTATTATCCCTGAAATTGATAATCCTCAATTACAAAACATTTCTTACAATACTTTTTTGCCACGCTGGCACAAAAATTTTACTCAAGGTAAACCAATTTCTGGGTTGGTGAAGGATTTTCCCCAAGCCGAGCGAGAAGCTTTAGAGCGGCAGAATATTTTATCAATATTAGTAATGCCCATCGAAATCAAAGGGAAGTTATGGGGATTTATTGGATTTGACAATTGTCACAACGAGCATGAATGGACGAATATTGAAAAGTCAGTTTTACAAGCCGCCGCTGGTAGCTTGGGTGGTGCGATTGCATCTCATCAAACGGAAGCGCAACTATTAGAATCGCAAGAATTCTTTAAATTGCTAATTAATAGCATCCCCCAATTTATTTTTTGGAAAGATAGAAACTCCATATATAAAGGATGCAACGTTATTGGAGCTAAAATAGCAGGCTTTGATTCCCCAGAAGATATTGTTGGTAAAACAGATTATGATATGGCTTGGACTGTTGAAGAATCGAACTTTTATCGGGAATGCGATAAGCGAGTCATGGAATCGGGTAAGCCTGAATTACACATAATCGAAACTCAACAGCAATCCGATGAAAAACAAGCATGGCTCGATACGAATAAAATTCCGTTAAGAAATGCTAAAGGTAGTGTTATCGGCATTTTAATAACTATTGAAGATATTACTCAACGCAAGCAAATTGAAGCAGAAATCCAAAATATTAATGAAAAATTGGAAGTTAAAGTTGAAGCGCGAACGGCACAATTGCAACGAACTCAAGCACGTCTTCAACAACTAACAGATAACGTACCGGGAATGATTTATGAATACCGGGTTAAACCAGATGGAAATATATCATTTACCTACGTTTCTTCTGGATGCCGAGAAATTTTAGGGTTAGAGCCGCAAGTTTTACAACAAGATGCTAATTTAGCATTTGAAAATATTCATCCAGATGATGTTGCAACTTTTATAGATAAAGGTAATATTTCTGCTCAAAATTTACAAATTTTATCATCAGAATGGCGTTATATTGCCCCAAACGGTAAGCAAAAATGGATTCAAGCCATAGCAAAACCAGAACGTCAATCAAATAATTCTATAATTTGGTATGGTTGTTTAATTGATATTACCGAAGCTAAACAAATAGAAGAAAAGTTTCAGAAGCAAACTGAAAGTTTAAAAAATACTCTGCGCGAATTAAAGCATACTCAAACTCAGTTAATCCAAACTGAAAAAATGTCTTCTTTGGGACAAATGGTTGCAGGTATTGCTCATGAAATTAATAATCCGGTTAACTTTATTCATGGAAATATCATTCCTGCCTCCGAATATGTTAAAGATTTGCTGGAATTAATAGAACTATATCAACTGTACTATCCGAATCCAGATCGAGAAATTATAAATAAAACTAAAAAAATTGAAATTGATTTTATCAAAGAAGATTTAACAAAAATACTTCATTCAATGGAAGAAGGTACTAACCGTATTAAAGACATTGTTTTAAGCTTGCGTAATTTTTCTCGCTTAGATGAAGCAGAGTTTAAACGAGTAGATATTCATTCGGGTATTGACTCCACATTGATGCTTTTGCATAACCGTTTAAAAGCAAAGTCTACACACCCGGAAATTAAAATAATCAAAGAATACGGTTTTCTTCCTTTAATAGAATGCTATCCCGGTCAACTCAATCAAGTATTTTTGCACATTTTAGCTAATGCTATTGATGCTTTAGATGATTGTAATTCAAAACGTATTGAAGAAATTAAATTAAAGCCTAACTATATTAAAATTGCCACAGAATTAACTGCCGATAAACATATAAAAATCAGTATTTCTGATAACGGTATCGGCATGACTACAAAAATTCAATCAAAATTATTTGACCCGTTTTTCACAACTAAAGAAGTTGGTAAAGGAACGGGATTGGGTTTATCCATTAGCTACCAAATAATAGTAGATAAACATGGCGGTAAACTTTACTGTAATTCTATACCTGGAGAAGGTACGGAATTTGTGATTGAAATCCCGCTAATTGTGCGATCGCCATTAGTAATCCAACACATCAATTAACAATTATCTTGCTTATTCAGTATCTTTTGTAGGAGTCGGAAAGCTCTCTACAAATATTTAGTTTTTATTTCATTTTTATTTAAATTTAATTGCCTACTGCCTCAAATACGACAAGCTGTCTTTTGACATGATTGTTAAATACACCTAAATTGATGGATTTAGATGGGTAATTTTTTTTGTTATTTTTGTTATGAAAGCTCAACACTTTTTTGTCGCTACGGCTACGTTAGGTTGCGTAATTGCGATCGCAAAAGGTGCGACTATGACTGTGGCTGATATGAGCGGACATGGCGAGCATACACATGGAAAAATAGAAGTTCCTCAAGGAACGGTACCAACTGTTGATTTAGTAATGCATAAAGACGCTAAAAAGGGATGGAATGTAGAAGCGAAAGTTGTCAACTTTGAATTTGCACCCGAAAAAGTTAACGCAGCACCAGAACCCGGAGAGGGGCACGCTCATCTTTTTGTGAACGGAAAAAAAATTACCAGACTGTATAGTTCTTGGTATTATCTCGAAAATCTCGAACCCGGTGAAAATCAGGTAAAAGTCACTTTGAATGCTAACAATCATGCTGATTGGACTAGCAAGGGTAAATTAATTGAAGATACAGAAATTGTCATAGTGTCAGAAGCAGTAAAAAATCAACAGCAACACAAACATTAGTTTTAATGGGTTTGTAGTCAGGATTTTAATCCTCAAATCAAAAACTAAAGTTTTCACTACGAACCTTGATATTTTATATAAATTTATTTTCAATAAAAACTCTTTTAAAATCTAAAATGGTACTCGACCTTTTGCTAATTGCAGCGTTAGGATTTCTCGGCAGTTTTGGTCATTGTGTAGGAATGTGCGGACCTTTAACTGTAGCATTTTCTTTGTCTTCCAAAAGTGAAAACACTAATTGGTGGCAACAATCCAAGTTTCACCTTTTGCTTAATTTGGGACGAATGGTTAGTTATAGCTTAGTTGGTGCTGCGATTGGGGCGCTAGGTTCGATATTAGTAGAAGGCGGACAATTAGCAGGGGTTGGTAGCGAATTACGTCAGTGGATAGCGATTATTACTGGTTTAATGTTGATTTTGTTTGGACTCAGACAGATTAATCCAGATTTTTTACCCAGAATTCCGTTTTTACACCCGTTATTACGAGGTGGTTTACACGATCGCCTGAATGCGGGAATGTCCAAGCTGTCATTGCAAAACAGTTGGTACGCACCCGCGCTTTTGGGGATGACTTGGGGTTTAATGCCTTGTGGTTTTTTGTATGCTGCTCAGATTAAAGCTGCCGAAACGGGGAATATGTGGATGGGTGCGGCGACAATGCTAGCTTTTGGCTTGGGAACATTACCGATGATGTTGGGTGTAGGAGTGTCTGCATCGTTGATTAGTAAAGACAAGCGATCGCAGTTGTTTCGTTTGGGTGGCTGGGTAACTCTGACAATCGGCGTAATTACCCTGCTGCGGACTGGCGATACAATGGTAGACTACACCGGACACGCGGGTTTAATATTGCTGATGCTCGCGCTTATTGCTCGTCCCATCAGCGGTTTATGGGCGGCACCGATGCGTTATCGTCGTGGTTTGGGAGTTGGTGCTTTCGTCGTTTCTTTGGCACACACTGCCCACATGATGGAACATTCATTATCGTGGAAGCTAAATAGTTTTTTCTTTTTACCACCAGAATTTCAGTTAGCTATGGCTTGCGGTGCAGTAGCGTTGGTGTTGATGACTCCTGCTGCTATAACCAGCTTTGATTCCTTACAAAAAGCATTAGGCAAACGCTGGCGACAAATTCATTTATTAACTATTCCAGCTTTGATATTAACTGCAATTCACGCCTTAATAATTGGCTCCCATTACCTCGGTTCCCTGCAATCAACTTGGACAAACAAAGTCGCCGCCATCGGTTTAGGAATTATTACTCTGGGCATTTTATTAATTAGAACTCGTCTTTTTTGGTCAACATTGCGCTTGCAGAGATTTTATGTTTCACCACGTTAGGGGAGAGGGGGTAGAGGGGGTAGAGGAGGTAGAGGGGGGAGATAATTTTTATTTACAAACAACTAACAACTAACAACTAACAACTAACTCCCAAATTATGAAAGATTCATCATTCTTAATTCCTTCCGCTTCCGCCCATAAGACAGAAGCTGCTGAAGATGTCGGTGCTACTCTGCATATCGAACCAAACGATAATCCTCGCGCTGGTGATGCTGCACAAGCTTGGTTTGCTTTAACTCGCAAGGGAGGTAAGGTTATTCCTCTCAAAGAGTGCAATTGTGAATTAAGCGTATACAGCGAACCTCGTAAAACAGGAGCAGCGCCACTGATTCAACCAGCTTTACAACCCATATCAGCCGAACGATATCAAGGCATACCGTCCGCGAAAATTACATTTCCTAAACCCGGAGCCTATCAATTAGAGCTTACTGGTAAACCGGCAGATGGCGCGAACTTCCAACCGTTTGAATTAAACTTTGATGTTACCGTAGCCGCTGGAACTTCAAAAGCTACAACTCAACAAGAAACATCATCACAACAAGTGCAAAATGTCAATACAACTCAAACCGAACAACCATCTTTTCCCTTACCAATTTGGGCTATAGGTTTAGGAGTTTTGGTAATTGTAGGTGGAATTTTCGCCGTAACCAGAAGAGTTAGGAGTTAGGTCAAAGGTTAAAGGTCAAAGGTGTAATAACTCCTTCCCCTTGTCCCCTTATCTCCCCATCTCCCCCGCTCGCCGCACGCTCCGCGTGTTCAGCGCGGCACGACTCGTTAGAGTAACGGGTTCACCACTTCTCTCAACGGTCGTGTTCCTCCGCACGAGAGTGGATTCACCATCTCCCCATCTCCCCATCTCCCCATCTCCCCATCTCCCCATCTCCCCATCTCCCCATCTCCCCCTCTCCCCATCTCCCCCTCTCCCCATCTCCCCATCTCCCCCTCTCCCCATCTCCCCATCTCCCCCTCTCCCCATCTCCCCATCTCCCCCTCTCCCCCTCTCCCCATCTCCCCCTCTCCCCCTCTCCTAACTTCCGTGTCGCTTCTGATGCCATTCCCAAGCATGAGTCATGATATCTTTGAGGTTAGTGTATTGGGGTTGCCAACCTAGAATTTGGCGGGCTTTTTCGGCGCTACCTATCAGGGCTGGGGGATCTCCTGGACGGCGATCGCATTCTATTGCTTTAATATCTTTGCCGGTAACAAGTTTTGCGGCTTCTATTACTTCTTTGACGGAAAAACCGCTTCCGTTTCCTAAGTTGAAAAAGCTGCTGTCGCCACCTTTGAGTAAATATTCTAAGCCTAATACGTGAGCATCGGCTAAGTCGCTAACGTGGATGTAGTCGCGAACGCAAGTACCGTCTTCTGTGGGGTAATCGGTACCGAAAATTGAGATTGAATCGCGTTTCCCTAAAGCTGTTTGTAATACCAAGGGAATTAAATGGGTTTCGGGGTTATGGTCTTCTCCTAATTTACCTTCGGGGTCTGCACCTGCTGCATTAAAGTATCGAAAACGTACTGATTTAAAGTCATATGCTTCGTTAAAATCAGAAAGTATGCGCTCTACCATTAATTTGGTAGCACCGTAAGGATTGATCGGATTTTGGGGATGATCTTCCGGTATCGGCACTACTTCAGGTACTCCGTATGTTGCACAAGTTGAAGAAAATACAAATTTCTTAACGGATGCAGCTAGCATTGCCTCTAACAGGGTTATTGTACCGATTACATTATTACGGTAATATTTAGCGGGGTTAGAAACTGATTCTCCGACATAAGCATAAGCAGAAAAATGCATTACTGCTGCAATATCTCGCGATTTAAATAAATTGTCTAATAAATCGCGATCGCTTGTATCTCCTTCGATAAGTTCGACTTTGAGGACTTGTTCTACTAAGTCACGGTGTCCGTAAACTAAATTATCAAGTATTAAAACTTCATAACCCGCTTGTTTTAAAGCTAATACGGTGTGCGAGCCAATATACCCGGCTCCTCCGGTGACTAAGATAGTATGTTCGGAAGACATAGATTTTATGCATGAATTTGACAACTACATCATAAATTTAATTTAATGCCAGCGAGATTACTTATCTTCCAGACTACAAATACTCAACATTGTTGATAAAAATTGCACTAAAATCACTACGAAGGTAGTTATGGTATGTAGGGCGTGAGGTATTTGAAGTCAAACAATGGTGGTACTACCATTTGACAGTAGAATAAATCAACTGCCCGGAGCCATATAGGATTGACCGTACAGAAACATTTGAGAGTAAATTTATGTTTGAATTGTTAAGCCGAGTACTTCTATGGCTACTTATAGGTACTATTGTATTTAGCCTGTTTCAGAAATTCTACCCCACGGGAAACTTCGTAGGGCGATTTGTTGTAGTAATTTTTCTGATTATCTTGCTATTGTCCTTTGTTAATCCCAGCGAACCTGCTGTTGCTTCTTTGTGGAGAGTAGTATCCTTTCCTCTCAAACCTTTGGGAGCATCAATTTTGTTGATGACTTTTGCCGCTCAGAGAATAAAAGGTGGAGCAATAGACAAACCGGGAGGATATTTAATCGGCTGGGCACTGACGATTTTATTATTAGCAAGTACACCAGCGGTTGCCTATTTCTTGGTTCAATCACCTGTTGCTCAAGCAGCTTATCCTGGTGTAGCTTTGATTCAACCGAAATCTGCAACCCTTGTCGCATTTGCCCTCGAAACAAATGTAGCAAATATGTCAGATGTAGTTAGCGATAGTATTATTCCTCAAGTAAATACTGATCGGACTACAATAGCATTATCTAGCAGTATAAATATTCCGCCTTACCTTTTGCAAAGACCTCAAACTATTCGTCGTCGCGGTTTACAATTAGAAGATTTTGTACCGAGTGCAGACACTTTGGAATTAACCACCGAAGTTTGGGAAAGTTACTTGAATCAAGTCAACTCTTTCCTACGTCCTCGATAGGATTTAATGGTAACTCAATATACTAGGGTCTGCTAAGTGCGGTGCCCTAGTTTTTGTTTGTTATCAATTATTAATAACAAATATTCTTGAACCATCATTATGCTCCTATTCCCTCAAATAGGTAAATAAATGAAAATTGTTCATTGATAATTGTTCGTTGATAACTGATAATTAATAATTCGTAACTAATTGCTCGAATGTCAAAATCACGACGGTTTGCCAAACTTGTTGCCTATATACGCCCTCATTGGCGGGACACGACTTTAGGCATTATCTCTTTACTAGTTGTCAATGGGTTAAAGATTTACACGATCAAATTAATTGGTAATTGCGTTAATGCACTTGAAAGTGTTGATATTGCACTTCCGGTGAATTTTGACTACGGACAAGTAATACGCTACGCAATACTTATTTTCTTACTCAGTTCTTCAATGTGGCTGATCAGGATGGCTTCTCGCATCTGGATATTTGGTGTGGGAAGACAGGTAGAATTTGACCTTAAGCAACAGATTTTTGAACATTTGCTGAAGCTGGAGCCTTCTTATTTCGCTACTAATAAAGCTGGAGATTTAATTAGTCGCGCTACGAGTGATGTTGATAATATCCGACGGTTGCTAGGTTTTGTAGTGTTGAGCTTTGCCAATACTATCTTTGCTTATGCACTGACATTACCTGTAATGCTTGCTATTGATGTGCAGCTAACGATCGCAGCATTATCGGTATATCCAATCATGTTATTTGTAGTAATGCTATTTAGCGAACGTCTCCGCAATCAGCAAATGTTACTACAGGAGAATTTATCAGATGCCAGTAACCTGATTCAAGAAGATATTAGCGGTATTTCCTTAATAAAAATTTACGCTCAAGAAGAAAACGAACGTCGCGCTTTTAGTAAACAAAATGAAAAGCTGTTACAAGCTAATTTAAAACTGGCAAGAACTCGAAATACTTTGTTTCCCTTGATTACGGGATTGTCTAACATCAGCTTGTTTCTAATTATCTGGATAGGAGCGGGTAGAATCGGTTCCGATCTTGATGTAGGGAATTTTATTGAGTTATTGCTGTATGTTGAAGCTTTGGTATTTCCTACCGCTTTGTTAGGATTTACGATTACTCAATATCAGCGCGGTGAAGTTAGCGTCGATCGCGTTGAAGCAATTTTCAATGTCGAACCTAAAATAAAAGATGACAGCGATGCAATTCAAATATCGCGAGAGACAATTAAAGGAGAATTAACCGCTAAAAACTTAACATTTACCTATCCTGGTGCGGATACTCCCGCATTAAATAATGTTAATTTTAATATTTCCCCAGGAGAAACAATCGCAATTGTAGGCGCGATCGGTTCGGGTAAATCGACTTTAGCCAATTGTTTACCGCGTTTATTAGATATTGATGAGGGAGAATTATTTTTAGATGGAGTAGATATTACTAAAATCGCTTTGACAGACTTGCGAGATGTAATAGCCTATGTTCCTCAAGACAGCTTTCTATTTAGTACTAGCATTCAAAATAATATCCGTTATGGCGATCCTTTAGCGGAACAGCAAGAAGTGGAAACAGCCGCACAATTATCGCAAATTCGCTCGGAAATAACTAATTTTCCGCAACAATACGATACTCTTGTCGGCGAACGCGGAATTACGCTTTCTGGCGGTCAAAGACAGCGTACTGCTTTAGCTAGAGCAATGTTGGTTGATGCTCCGGTACTAATTTTAGATGATTCGCTTTCCAGCGTTGATAATCAAACAGCTACACAAATTCTAAAGAATCTTTCTAGCGGCACCAAACGTAAAACAATTGTTTTCATCACCCATCAATTATCTGCTGCTGCTGCTGCCGATCGCATTTTGGTGATGGAAAAAGGCAAAATCGTTCAAACTGGCAATCAAATAGAACTTTTACAACAACCCGGACTTTACAAAACTTTATGGAGTCAGCATCAGGTGGAAGAATTATTGCATTAACAGTGAGCAGTGAGCAGTGAACAGTGAACAGTGAACAGTGACTAGTATTTGACTACATCAATTATGAGGAGTAATCAAGTTCGTAGTCAGAGGTTTAGCTCTCATACTAAATATTTCATCATACTGATAACTGATAACTGATAACTGATAACTGATAACTGCTCACTGCTCACTGATTTAAAACGCTCCTATACGAGCAAAAATTACATGAATAGTTTTAATAATCAACGATAAGTCATAGAATTGATGCCATTTGGTTTGGTATTGCAAGTCTAGCTCGAATACTTGCTCGAAATCTTTAATTTGAGAACGTCCGTTTACTTGCCATTCGCCTGTTAAACCAGGTTTGACGTGCAAACGTTGCCAGTGATGCTCGGAGTAATGGCTTACTTCGTCAGCAGTCGGGGGACGAGTTCCTACTAAACTCATTTCACCCAAGAAAACGTTCCAAAATTGAGGTAGTTCGTCTAAACTTGTGCTTCTTAAAAAACGTCCTACCTTTGTAACTCGAAAATCATTTTGACTTTTAAAGAAGTGTCCGTTAGCTTCATTTTTTACTTTCGATTTTAATTGTTCTGCATCCGTTACCATTGAACGGAATTTACGAATTCGGAAAGTACGTCCGTAAAGTCCGTGTCTTTCTTGCATAAAGAAAATGGAGCCGGGGCTGTCGATTCTAATCGCGATCGCGATCGGTAAAAACGCGATCGCTAAAATAAATAAACCTACTATACTTCCCAAAATATCTAGAAAGCGTTTAAATCTAGAATTGACTGAGGGATGAGGTGTAATTTGGGAAGCCCAAGTGTTATCTGCACCTTTAACAAAACTTGTCATGGGTAATTGGAACATCGTCAAGCTAAGTTTTGAGCGAGAAACGTATTCCTACGTAATTCTAGTTTGAATATAGACTTAGCTTTATCAAAAAAATCATCCGCTACCGTATATTTACTGAAACTTCATCGATATCGCGGGGATCGCTATCATATATAAACTTTAGGTAAAGAATAAAAAATATTACTTTAGATAGATGAAAAGCCATTTGATACATTGACGGATAACGCAAATATGTTAGAATTTGCTACCAACCGAGTGCGTAAGCCTTAATGCTGGTTTGACCTATAGAATCGATAATAAGTAGCAAGTAAAACTCATACTTTTAATTATTGATTTGATGAATAATTTGGTTGTATGGTAAGGCTTATAAACTACAGTAAAAGAAAATTAATGGGCTCAAAAGTTTATTTATAAGTATGAGGTGATACAATGCCTCAAACAAAAGGGTTAAAGGATTTGGATGAATCTTTGAATACATTGACCGCTCATTAAAGGGAGTTAATTTTCCTTTGTCAACTCCCTTGATGTGTATTTCATCCAATTTTTGGGAAACATGATTAATAGCATCCCTTCTAAGTATTACTTACAAAAGTACTACATCATGTTTTCATTGTGGTTTAGGGATGATATTCAGTTCCACAGTGGTGCTATCTCTTTCTTAAGGTGCTAAAAATGGTTGCAACTGGAGCAGACAAAGTAAAAGTAGGACGTTTAGAGTCGATAGTGGAGCAAATAGGCGAAGCTGTACTGGCTACCACTGAGACAATAGAACGTCTTTCTGACAGAGTAGATAATTTAAGCGTACAAGTAGAAGAGCAAGGAAAGCAGGTACAGCAGCAAGGGTATCAAATATTGGCATTGTGCGACGCAGTGCAAACTCTTGCAGAAAGCCAAGACAATTCCATGCAAAGACTTACTCTACTGACGCAAACTCTAAACCGTTTAATGATAGTTTTAGAAGCGGAAGATGAAGAGTAGGACAGTTATCAGTTATCAATTATCAACGGACAATTAATCTATATTGTTCAAAATTGTTCAAAACAAAATAAAGTATAGAGGAACGCTACGCAAACAAATAATAAGAGCGTAACTATTAGAAAATCCACAATTGGTAAACCGCATCTCTGGTGATGTTAAGTAAGTTGGCACGAATAAACCGAACTATATAACAAAATGTAATTTAGCCTAAAAGCCTTACTCCTACTCCCTATTGCCTACTCCCTACTCCCTTATCCGGCATTGCAATTTTCAACGCCAACCTACTTAATTGTTAATTGTTAATTGATAACTGTGTTACCGCTATTTTCCCAGAAAAACAGGCATCAACATCGCTACCGGGGGTTCTCTCTCGTTTGGCATATTCGCCAACGTAGTAAAATTTATCGCCTTCGTTACGATAATTCACTGGTAAAGGTTTAGCGCAAGGGCGACAAAAGACAACTTCTGGATCTGTTTCTTCGCTGCCCAGATGGGGTAAATTAACGTTCCAAAAACTTCCTGAAGGTAAGGGACGATTTGATAAGTTTGCGAGAATTTTAGCCGTCCATTCGATCGAGTTATCCCAATTATATTCCCAGCCTCTTTTCTTATATTGAGAAATTGCAATTCCTTTAATACCATGCATTGCTGCTTCTCGTACAGCCGCGACGGTACCGGAAATGTAGGAATCAACTCCCATATTTCCTCCGGCGTTAATTCCCGATAGTATCCATTTGACTTCGGGACAAATATGTGAAACAGACAAACGAACGCAATCAGCGGGAGTACCTGCTATGGCATATGCGGTATCGGAGCGACGCTGTATGCTTATAGGGCGAACAGTAGTAACTTGATGTCCGCAACCGGATAAATGTTCTTGAGGAGCTACGATAATAACTTGAGATGAAATTGCGGATTTTTCTACAGCTTTGAGCAGTGCTTGGATACCGGGCGCATCAATACCGTCATCGTTAGTTAAAATCAAACTCATAGATTTTTATTGTCCTAATTCTTGTTAATTAAGAAGATTTAACATTATATACAAAAAAAAGACAAACGCAGAGAAAAGTTATTTTCCTCCGCGCTCATTTTAAGATGATAAAAAAGTTACATCAAATCTGATTGATTATTTTAGCAGTTACGCATTTAAACCGTTTTTATGCGAATAAATAAACACGGTTTCTAGTTCGTACTGCCTAAACCGAAAGAAATCACAAAAAACTCTTCAAAAAAAAACAAAACTATTAAATTTCAGCACCAGGTTTAGCATCGGCACCCATTGGCGCTACGTAATCGCGGAAAAGGCTCATTTGTACACCAAAGTCTAACTTCTTGATTTTATCCATCAATTGTTTAGATTCAGAAGCAAGTTCGTAGTTACCGGGCATGGGGATAATAGTATTAGCATCCATACCTTGAGCTAAACGATACCAAAATAGCAGCTTGGTTGTATCGCTCATTGAACCGTATTCGCGGGTATGTACGGTATCAGCTTTGTTAATTAAGTCGCGTTGCAGCTGTAGTTGTTCTTCGTGAGATAATTCTTTAACTTGATTGAATAAACCGTCAGCAACTGCTGGAGAAACGGTACTAGCGCCAGGTGCAGCAGGTGTAATAGAATCACCCATTTCTTTGTAGATGAAATAGAACAAAGCTAGCTGTTCGTCTACACCTAATTTCTGAAATGCTTGGACTAATTCACGAATTTTAGGGTCGTTAGTTTGTGTAGCTTCCATAGTTGACTCCGATTGCAAAAAATTATTATTAATTTCAACTTTATCAAAGCAGTATTAAGTATTTAAACTTACTGAAGACAGATGTATTGATATCAAAAAGGAGAAAAAATTAATCAATAATCTCACTCTAACGAATATTTTAAAAAGTGCAATTATTTGAGATGAATCGCGATTGCAGTTCTGAATTTTTGCCGAAACTCTTGGTAATAAATGTCTTGGGGTTTAATCGTAATATTATTTTCAAAATTAAACTGTGAATCATAAATAGTAGTATGCAAAAAGTCAATAATCTAAAGTAGTAAAATATAAAGTTTCGTAGGTTGGGTTAGACGCACGACAATAACAGTTTTAAACTAGAAATTAATCTGCATCGTCGTAACCCAACATTGCGCGATCGACATGACAGAATATTTGACTTGATTCTAAATACCGATCTTGGGTTACGACAGGATTCAATTTATTTTTCCTATCTAACCCAACCTACTAACTACTAACTATTTGTTTTCTAGATCAAAAACCCGGTTTTTCCAAAAAACCGGGTTTCTAAATAATTAGAAATAATTAACGAATTTCTATATATTACATATCACTTGGGGTGATTTTCATAATCTTCCGATGATTTGGGATCTAATTCCCAGCGATTATCATCACGTCTATCTAAAATATCGTTTGTTTGTAGGGGTTGTTTGTCATCCATTTCCAAGCCGACAGCTTTTTCTAATTCTTCGGTGACATTCTTATCGGGTGTGGCAACAGTACCACCAACGGCTTCATCACCCACAGAGTTTGCACCTTGCCAATACGCATCAACATCACCTCCGGTTAATTCCGGGCTTGTGGCATTATGCTCGTTCAACTGTTGTTCTATTTCTCTTCCGCCGATATTCATTCCCGGTTGTTGACTAACTCCAGTTCCGTAGGATTCAGTTATTTCCTGGGGTAAATCGCTAACTTCAGCTTCGTTATTGATATTTTGCTCCTTTTTACTTTTTTGTTCGCTCATAATACTTTTAATGTGGTGCATTCTCACCATAGCTCTTTATATTCAAATATTTCTCTTCCGAAAGAACTATAACCAAAGGGGTAAGTTAATATCTCCCCTACGAACGAAGTGAAATAGTTAACAGATGCATATCGTAGTAAATAATAATCCACACAAAAGCAACCTCATGAATTGTTTGAAGCTATGAGTCAACATAAACTCGTTATTGTCAAACAATAGCCCCGATTGTTGATTGATAGCTTTTTTTTTAGTAAAAGGAAACAGAAAATAGACTGAGCTATATTCATCTTATATATATATTTTTTTAACTTTACGCAGCTTTTTATCGTTGAAATAAATAGTAAATAATTAAAACAAAAAGCCTATAGAGGTGTTGAATTAAATTGAAAACAAATAGGAAATATAAGCCATGAAGTACGACGAATTTATCAAACACGTTCAAAGCGTTGCTCAAGTTGATTCTCGTGAAAAAGCAGAACAAGCAACTCGCGCTACGTTAGAAACTATTAAAGAGCGGATTGTTGGCGATGAAGCGAAGGATTTAGGCGCACAATTACCGGAAGAAATAGCTAAATATCTACGGGGGCGTGAAGGTGAAAACGGTCAACATTTTAAGTTAGAAGAATTTATCGAGCGTGTAAGTAAGAAAGAAGGTGTAGAATCTACCGAGGCAATTATGCACGTTCGGGCTGTTTTTACAGTGCTGCAAAGTGCGGTATCTCCGGGTGAATATGCCGATTTTAAGCATAATTTTTCTGATGATTATGCAGAGCTTTTCCCCACCGCATCTGAAAATCAAGTATCTGCTTCGTAAATAAAAGCAAAAATAGCTCTAATTGACGGTAAGAATAGTCAAATCTTGAAATCAAATAAATCAAAATAAATCTAACATAAAAGAAAAAACATGGTATCTACAAATAGTCATTCTCGTAAACATAAAGTTGCAATTCTGATTGAAGATGGAGTCGAAGATTCAGAATTTCAAGTTCCTTATCAAGCTTTAAAACAAGCAGGAATGGAAGTATCTGTTTTAGGTTCTCGTATGAACCAAGCTTATAAAGGTAAAAAAGGTAAAGTTTCTCAACAAGCTGATGGAACTACTACCGAAGCAATGGCTGACGATTTTGATGCGGTAATAATTCCTGGAGGAATGGCTCCCGATAAAATGCGCCGCAATCCTAACACCGTGCGCTTCGTACAAGAAGCAATGAGCCAAGGTAAAATAGTTGCTGCGGTATGTCACGGACCACAATTGTTAATTGAAGGCGATTTGCTTAAAGGTAGAACCGCTACTGGTTTCAGCGCGATTCGTAAAGACATGATTAACGCTGGTGCTAATTACGAAGATAAGCCTTTGGTGGTAGATAATAACTTAATTACTTCTCGTCAACCTGGAGATTTACCTATTTTTACAACCGCTATTTTAAGCCGTTTGGGTTACGGTGGTAAAGAAGCCGATTTACCAAGTGGAGACGATCCAAATGCTGAATGGTGGAAAATAGCAGATGCTTGGGGTGGCTCTCATAAAAGCGATATTGTTAAGGGTTTGAATACCATTTTGGCTGGAGAACGTTATTCTCATAAAGCTTTAGAAACCTATGCCCAAAAAGCATCCGATACGGAGCTTAAATCTCTGTTCCAAGACATGATTGCTAGTAAAGCAACTCACATTAAGAAATTAGAAGCGCGGTTGGATGAATTTGGTGAAAAACCATCTTTGACTACAAAAATTGCTGAAGGTTATGCAAAGGTAAAAAATGCTATTAAGGGTAGCGATGATATCTATCAAATTCGCTGCGCTTTAGGCGATTTGCAAACAGCAATAAATGATGTCGGCACCATGATGGCAGCATATACCGACCCCGTGACTACCGAAATTTTCACTCACCTTCAAAAAGATTTGATGGCTTACGAACAGCGTTTGGTAGACCTTTACAGAGCAAGAATGGGCAGTGAATTAAAACCAGCTAAGCCTACAACTGGTACTGCTGTTTAATCAATTGTAAAAAAATAACAAGGTTCGTAGTAAGGACTTCAGTCCTAAATAACTTAAATAATAGGAATAAATTCCTTACTACAAACTTTGAGATGAATAAGATATTACAAAATGAGCAAAACCATAAAAGTTGAAAAGACGGTAACTATAAATAAACCACAGGATGAACTTTATAATTTTTGGCATAACTTTGAAAATTTGCCCCAATTTATGAATCATCTGAAGTTGGTTAAGGTAGTTGATGAAAAGCGATCGCATTGGGTTGCAAAAGCTCCTTTAGGTACGAGCGTGGAATGGGATGCTAATATTATTGAAGACCAAAAAAACGAGTTGATTTCTTGGTCTTCGGTAAAAGATGCGGATATTGAAAATTCCGGTTTTGTTCGCTTCAATAAAGCTCCTGGCGATCGCGGAACGGAAGTTAAAGTAGTCATCGTTTACGAACCACCCGGCGGTGTAATTGGTGCTGCGTTCACCTTTGGTGCGTCTATCGCCAAACTTTTTGGTGAAGAACCAAAACAGCAAATTGGCGATGATTTGAACCGATTTAAGATGATAATGGAAGCGGGGGAAATTGCAACTACAGAAGGACAATCGAAAGGTAGTTCGTAATTGCAGGTTTTTTTCGGACAGTCAAAATTCAAGTAAACAATATACAGGTGTGTGATGAAAAGGTTAATAGAAAGATTGATTTATTGGTTTCAAAATATCATCAAGAAGAGAACTGATGCAGTTGTTTTGCTCGGATTGAGCTTTTTATTATTTATATCGGCTTTTAGCTATCCAAATATGGCAGCGCAAGCCGCAACGTTGACACCAGAAGCATCTGAATACAGGGTACCAGATGCAGATTCTCGGATTAATCTTGACAGCAATAATCCAATCGAAAATCTTAAAGAAAATCTCAAAGAGACTGGTGATAACATCCGGGAAAAGCTTAATCTTGACGAACCATTACCCGAAAGTACCAAAGATTTTCTACGTTCAACTGAAGACAAAATTGAAAATACATTTGAACCAATAACTGGTAAGCAAAAGCCATATTATTCAGAGTAAAACCGATTGTTGTTATGGGGTGATATTAATCCGGTTTGGTGAAGAAAAGCCGATCTAAACCGGATTAATGCGATTCTATAAATGTTTTGCCTCATTCTTCTAACAACTAACTACTAACAACTAACAACTAATAATAATAATGAAAGCTGTTTGCTGGCATGGTGCTAATGATGTACGGGTAGAAAATGTACCCGATCCCACAATTCTTAACCCCCGCGATGCCATTGTTAAAATCACTTCAACGGCAATTTGTGGTTCCGATTTGCATCTTTATGATGGATATATTCCTACGATGGAAAAGGGAGATATCCTCGGACACGAATTCATGGGGGAAGTTGTCGAACTAGGTAGAGCGGTTAAGAATATCAAAGTTGGCGATCGCGTTGTGATTCCCTTCACGATTTCTTGCGGTAGCTGCTTTTTTTGCAATCGCGATTTATGGTCTTTGTGCGATAATTCCAACCCCAACGCTTGGATAGCAGAAAAATTGATGGGACATTCGCCAGCGGGTTTATTTGGCTATTCTCATATGTTAGGAGGATACGCTGGCGGACAAGCGGAATATGCTAGAGTACCTTTTGCCGATGTCGGCTTGTTTAAAGTCCCCGATGGATTAAAGGACGAGCAGGTATTATTTTTAACCGATATCTTTCCTACAGGTTACATGGCGGCGGAAAACTGCAACATCCAACCCGGTGATATAGTCGCCGTTTGGGGTTGCGGTCCGGTGGGACAATTCGCCATCAGAAGCGCTTATATGCTTGGTGCAGAGCAAGTTATAGCTATAGATCGCATCCCCGAACGTTTGAAAATGGCGGAAGAATACGGGAAAGCGAAAGTTCTCAACTATACAGAAGTAGACGTAGGCGAAGCGCTTAAAGAAATGACTGGCGGTAGAGGTCCCGACGCTTGTATAGATGCAGTCGGAATGGAAGCCCACGGTACCGATTTCATGGGTTTATTCGACAAAGCAAAGCAAGCGGTGCGTTTGGAATCCGATCGTCCAACGGCATTACGGGAGGTAATTGTAGCTTGTCGTAAAGGTGGTCACGTTTCAGTTCCCGGCGTTTACGGTGGGTTTATAGATAAATTCCCAATGGGTGCGGCAATGAACAAAGGGTTAACTATAAAAACTGGACAAACCCACGTTCATAAATATTTAAAACCGTTGTTAGAGCATATTCAAAACGGCGATATTGACCCATCTTTTGTAATTACCCATCAATTACCTTTGGATCAAGCACCCAAAGGTTACGAAATTTTCAAGCAAAAGGAAAATAACTGTATCAAAGTTGTGCTTAAACCGTGATTCAGTTAACAGTTAGCAGTTATCAATTTTTATTTAAAGGACTAAAGTCCTTACTACAAACTAAATAATAATTTTGTTTAATTGCCAATTGATAATTATCTGTTGTAAATAAGTAAAAATAAGGAAAAAACATGAGTGATACAAGCGTAAAAAAAATAGATTCAGCTAATTCTCCAAAAGGGGAAATGGGACAAAAATATTTAGCTTCCGGTAAGACTGTTTCTATGCGTTTGTGGGAAAACGAACAACCCAACGAACCAAAAGAAGCAGCATCAAGAGAATATGAAACTGTAGGTTATGTAATTAAAGGTAGCGCGGAATTACATTTAGAAGGTCAAAAAGTTGTATTAAAAGCTGGTGATTCTTGGGTAGTACCAAAAGGAGCTTCTCACACTTATAAAATATTAGAATCATTTACCGCCGTTGAAGCAACAAGTCCCCCAGCTGAAGTTCACGGAAGAGATGAAGGGTGATAAAGGTTAAAGGTTAGGAGTTGGGAATTAGGAGTTAGGAGTTAGGAGTGAGCAGTGAGCAGTGAGCAGTGAGCAGTCTTCAATTTATAACTCTACCCCCTCTACCCCCTCTACCCCCCATCTCCTCATCTCCCCCATCTCCCCATCTCCCCCTCTCCCCTTCTCCCTATCCCCTCTTCGTCCATACCTGTTTATAATCTTCCATCGCGCCGGTGTAATCTTTAAGTTTGGAACGAGCATTTCCCCGATTGATGTAAGCTTTATCATTTTTAGGGTTGACTAATAAAGCCTGAGTGTAATATTCAATTGCTTTATCGTAATTTCTGAGTTTAGAACAAGTATTACCCAATCCTATATAAGCTTTGTCATTTTTAGGGTTCAGTCGCAAAGTTTGGGTGTAATCTTCAATTGCTTCACCGTAATTTTTCAATTTATAATTAGCATTACCCCGATTTAAATAAGCTTCAATATTGTTACTATTTAATTGCAAAGCTGAAGTATAACTTTCCAACGCTTTTTTATAATCTTCATTTTTATAATAATCATTACCCTGACTAATATAAGCTTCCGCATTTTGGGGAGTAGATGCTACTTCAATAGATTTAGAAATTGTTCGATGGTATTCATTGCTAAGTTCGGAACTGACAATATTAGAATCAACAGTAACTGTGTAGTCATCGATTGATGCAGTCTCTATAGAATCCATTATTTGTGAAGAATCATTTTTACTTTGAGGAAGAATTAATTCCGAACTATAGTCATTAATATAGTCAGGATTGATGCTTATTGCTTTTGTATAATCAGCAGTTGCTCCATTGTAATCTCCTAATTCCGAACGGATAAGTCCCCGACTGTATCTTGCTTGGGCATCCGACGGGTTAAAGTGTAAATATTGATTTAAATCTGCAATTGCACCTTGATAGTCTCCCAGTTTGTGAAAGGCTAATCCTCTTTGATAATAGGCTTTAATTCCATTAGACTTTAACTGTAAATACTGGCTAAAATCAGCGATCGCTGCTTCGTAATCTCCCTTTTGGATCTTATCTAATCCTCGTCGATAAATAACTTCAATAAACTCTTGCTGACGGCGAACTTCGGCTTCTTTCTGCTGTCGCTGCATGACGGTACGCGATACGGTAATGACGTTACGTCGCATTTCTAATTGCGCTATTACCTGATTGCTTAATGCTTTTAATGCTTCTTGTTGTTCTAAACTAAAATCTCGTGGTACCGTATCAATTACACATAATGTTCCGATCGCATATCCGGATGGTGTAATCAAGGGTGCGCCCGCATAAAAGCGAATATTGGGATCTCCAATTACTAAAGGGTTGTCGGCAAACCGGGAGTCTTTCAAAGCATTGGGGACAATTAACGGTTGCTGCTGCATTATCGAATAAGCACAGAAGGCTACATCCCTACTCGTACATTCTACATCTACACCAATTTTCGATTTGAACCATTGGCGATCGCCATCTAAAAAACTAATCAGCGCAACGGGGGTACGACAGATTTGTGCGGCTAAAAAGGTAAAATCATTAAATACTTTTTCTGGGGGAGTATCAAGTATTTGATATTCGCGAAGTGCTGCTAATCTAGCTAGTTCGTTGTTAGGTATTGGTGGTTGCAAGCCCATTTTTAAAAGTCTCCGAAAATTACTTTTATCAAATTAGAAAAACAAAGTCAATTGGTTTAGGATTAACCCCACAAATAAATCTGGTGAAAAAAAAATATAAATTAAAAGCTTAAATATATCGGAAATTTATTCGTTCGATATTTTCTCAATGCATCTCTAGTTTCAATATTTTTAACAGGTCGTGAAGCATTTATAATAATATCTTTATATATACTTATCTTATTTAGCCGTAATCTAGATGGAAATATAAAGTGATTTATATTTTAATATACAACGTATCTATTATATCTATTTTAGTTTGGCATATGTTATACAAGTAACATGAATATATCTATGTTTTTAAATTTATTAATTAGTTATCCATTATCTATTTTGCAAAAAATATTGGTTCGACCATTTTATATTTGTTTTCTATATCAATTTTGTATAATCTGCTCCTAGAATGTCTATAATCATTTATTTACATGAACACCAAGTTTAAATAATATTAAATTTGTATGAAAATAACAGACATTTCGTTATCGGTCATTGTTCCTAACTTAATCAAAATGTTAAAGGTAAAATATGAACTGTAAAAATAGTTTATTCTTGCCAAAAGCCAGAATCATGAAAAAATAAAAAGAAATATTTCAATTACCTACCAATATTATAATGTCAGATCAAATTTGGATTGCGATTACTTTCATTGCTTTTATGCTTTCGTTTACGGTAGTCGGAATCTATTCGGCAACTCAGAAGCAAAATAATACCACAGATTACCTTTTAGCGGGGAGAAGTGTAAACCCTTGGTTCACAGCACTTTCAGCAATGTCAACGGGACAAAGTGGTTTCTTATTTATAGGTCAAGTTGGTTACGCTTATAAAACAGGGATTTCTTCAATTTGGCTAAGCATTGGTTGGGCTATAGGAGACTATATTGCTTGGTGGCTTTTTTTTAGAAAGTTAAGAGAAATTTCTGAAGAGACGCAAACAGAGACAGTTTCGGGTTTCTTAGGTCAAAACACTAACGGTGTTCGAGCGATTACAGTTATTTCAGCTTTAATTACCATCGCTTTTCTTGGTACCTATGCCGCAGCACAACTTTCAGCAGGAAGTACAGCACTCAGTGCGATTTTTAACTGGGATTATAGGGTAGGTGTTATTATTGGAACCGTAATTGTTGTCCTCTACTGTTTTTCTGGAGGTATCCGCGCCTCAATTTGGACTGACACAATACAGTCAATAATTATGATTTTTTCGTTGCTATTGCTTTTAGCTGTGTCAATTGTAAAATGCGGCGGATTCAATGGAGTTTTGACCCAATTAGGCGAAATTGACCCAGCTTTAGTCAACTTAAGTCCAGCAGGTTTACCATTAGGTTTTATACCCTTCTTTCTCGGTTGGACAGTAGCAGGATTTGGCGTAGTCGGGCAACCTCACATTATGGTTCGTGCAATGGCAATTGATAATGCACAAAACATTGCCAAAGCCCGCGATATCAAAGCGATCGCCAGTTTAATCGCAGCATTAGCTTCCCTTGGTGTGGGTTTAACAGCAAGAGTACTGTTACCTGAATTGTTAAACGGCGATCGCTCTGAATTAGCTTTACCTTTGTTATCTTTAGAATTATTCCCAGCCGCCTTAGTAGGACTAATGTTAGCAGGAGTATTTTCTGCAACTATGTCTACCGCAGATTCACAGATACTATCTTGCTCCGCAGCCCTTACCCAAGATATCTTTCCTCAATTTGCCCATTCTTATAAGATAGTAAAATTAGGAACTTTAACTGTTACAGCAACAGTATTTGTAATTGCCTTAACCGGAGATCAAAGCGTATTTTTCTTAGTTACTTTCGCATGGTCCGCTTTAGCATCAGCATTAGGTCCATTGTTTATGGTACGAGTACTGCAAAAACCAATTAATAGAACAATTGCGATCGCAATGATGCTAGTTGGAATATCAACCGCTTTGATATGGACAATAACCCCCGAATTATCAAAGTTAATTTACGCAGTACTTCCCGGAATGACTGCGGGAATATTGGTTTATTTAATCGCACAGTTTTTCATCGGTGATGATATGAAAACAGCGAGTAGGAAGTAGAAAATAATGGGGATGAGAAGTTAGGAGTTAAGAGTTAAGAGTTAAGAGTTAGGAGTTTTAAGCCTTAACTTTTGTTTTGCATTTAATTAAGTAAAAGTCACAATTATGAACTTTGAATTATACCAACGTGTAGCTTTAAAACGCGATTTACCCGAAAATAAATTAAAAACAGATGATGTTGCAACATTAATTGATTTTGTTCCTCACCCTAATGGTGGTGATGGATGTGTTTTAGAAGTATTTAACGCTACAGGGGAATCAATCGCTGTTGTTATTGTTCCTAAATCTGATATTAAATCTTTAACAAAGGATGAGATTCTTAGCGTTCGTTCTTTGGTAGAAATTTAGTTATAAAATAGGCAGTTTGCGGTAAGGATGAAAGCCGCAAAACTGCCGTACTCTCGATCGCATTACGTATCAAGAAACATTTGGTTATTATTTCATTTGATTAAAGAGCAGTTTTATCGTTTACGAATTATGCATTAATAATTGATTGAATGCGTATTTTTCGTATAGGGGTGCATGGGTGAGTTCTTTATCGGATGAAGAGATTTATCAGGAAGTCGGGAAGATAACAGCAAATTTCAAACTGTATGAATGTGATGAATGTGCAAAAGCTGTAATGTTGTGGTTAGAAGAAAATAATATTAAAGGAAAAGTAATTTTTATTAGAACTAAGAAGCGTAAAGAATATTATATTCTAAGCAAGCGCTTGGAAAATCGCGGTATAAATGAATCTATCACGCTCAACGGTAAACATTATGGTGTAGAAGTTCGCGGACTAATATTTGATAATCTATCAGTAGAAGGATTGACAAGAGAATATTGGATTAAAGACTTCTATTGCCCAAGCGAGAAATTTATCATAGAATTACCAGGGTTATAAAATAGTTTATAGGTCATAAAAAGGGATTAATTAAAATGAGTGGACTATATGAAGTGTTGCAAAAAATTAAACCTCGACCGGGAATGTATATTGGTAGAGCTTCAGTAAGTGATTTATTCCATTTTCTTGTTGGATATGAATTTGCGAGAGGAGAATTAGATATTGAACCCACAGAATGGGAAGATGATTTCCATGAAAATTTTCAGCCCTGGCTTCAAAATAAATATCATGTTTCAACATCTAATTCTTGGGCAAAGATAATAATGCTTTACTGCGGAAGCGAAACAGAAGGGCTTGATAGTTTCTATAAATTATTAGACGAGTTTAAAAATCGGGATAAAAGTTTGGATAAGAAAGAGAAAGTCAGTGCTAGTTATACATATACAAATAAGGAAATTTTAGAGAAAGAGACAAATGTAAACTTATAAATATTAGTTCATTGATAATTGATTTGTTAACTTTCACTCAACGCAAAACTCCAAACCCCGATGCAGCGATTAGTTTAACCCTTGAATTAACCGCAGAGGAACGCACTCGTTCGAGGTATCGTTTTCAAGCTTCCGATAAACAAATGGTGTGCTTGCGTTTACCCAGGGGTACTGTGTTGCAAGACGGCGATATTTTACAAGATGAAACTAATAATTTTATAAAAATCATCGCCAAACCGGAACCTGTTTTAACTGTAACTGCCCAAAATCATTTAGATTTAATTAAAGCCGCATATCATTTGGGAAACCGTCACGTACAGTTAGAAATTACGTCAAATTATTTACGTTTATCTCCCGATTCGGTGTTACGTCAAATGTTAGAAAATCTTGGTTTACAAGTGTCAGAGGAAAATTTACCTTTTCAACCAGAAACAGGTGCATATGGATATCATTCCCATTGAAGGGATGGGGGGATGGGGGGATGGGGGGATGGGGGGATGGGGAGAGGGGGTAGAGTTATAAATTGAAGACTGCTCACTGTTCACTGCTCACTGTTCACTGCTCACTGCTCACTGCTCACTGCTCACTGCTCCCTACTCCTAATTCTAAAATCTAAAATCTAAAATTGATTAACCATAATCTTCTTTGTCTTTTACAGCTTGTTAGCCCTGCTTTACCCGTGGGGGCATATAGTTATTCAGAAGGATTGGAAACGTTAGTTGAAATTAAGATAATTCATGATGCCCAAAGCCTCAAGCACTGGTTAACTCAAGAATTACGTTATGGCGCGATTCGTGTGGAAGCCGCAGTGATGTTGAGAGGTTATCTTGCTGTGAAAACCCAAGATTTAGCTGCTTTATCTTACTGGAATAGTTGGCTATCTGCCGCACGGGAAACTGAAGAATTACGCAATCAATCCCAGCAAATGGGGGGTTCCTTGATTCGATTATTGAAAGAATTACAACCGCAAATAGTGCCTGTAGTTAAAGCCTTGGATAAACCTTGTAATTATGCGATCGCTTTTGGTATTGCTGCTGCTAATTGGGAAATTAATCGAGAAGCAGCCTTGCTAGGATATCTGCACGGTTGGGTTAGTAATTTAATTACTGCTGGAATAAAGTTGATTCCTCTGGGACAAACCGCAGGACAATTATTATTGCTGGAATTGCAAGAATTAATTAGTACGACAACAGTAGAAATTATCAATTTGCACGACGATGAATTAAGCTGTTGTAGTTGGGGTTTATCTTTAGCAAGTATGGGGCACGAACAGCAGTATACAAGGTTATTCCGCAGCTAAAATCAATTATGAATTAACAATTAACAACTAACAAATCATGACTTTTCGAGTAGGTGTTGCAGGTCCTGTGGGTTCGGGAAAGACTGCTTTGGTGGAAGCTTTGTGTAAATCTATGCGCGATTCTTATCAAATTGCAGTTGTAACAAATGATATTTATACTCAAGAAGATGCACAATTTTTATCAAAATCCCAAGCGTTGGATAAAGAAAGAATTATAGGTGTAGAAACTGGCGGTTGTCCTCATACTGCTATCCGGGAAGATGCTTCGATGAATTTAGCTGCAATTGAACAGTTAGAGGTGCTTTTTTCCGATCTGGATTTAGTATTTTTGGAAAGTGGTGGCGATAATTTGGCTGCAACTTTTAGTCCAGAATTAGTTGATTTAACAATTTACGTTATTGATGTTGCTGCTGGGGATAAAATACCTCGCAAAGGAGGACCCGGTATTACTAAATCCGATCTATTAGTAATCAATAAAATTGATTTGGCTCCCTATGTGGGTGCAGATTTACAGGTTATGGAAAGGGATGCTAGAAAAATGCGCGATCGAAAGCCTTTTGTATTTACGAATTTGAAGAAACAAGAAGGTTTAACTTTTATTATTGAATTTATTTCGACCAGTATCTGTTAAAAACTATTCAACTATTGCGGTGAAAAAAAGATCGCTTTTTGCAGCACATTTATAATGGATGCACCAAAAGATTATAAAACTGCTGTTTGGGATGTTTAAAACAGTATTGATAAGTTAGACGGCAAAATTAATTGTACATTTGTCTTAAGCGAATGGAACGTTCACGCGGAGCGTGCGGCTCAGTGAAATGAAGCATGAGCGCGTTCACCGCGCTTGTGCGGCTCAGAGAAAGGCTCAATGTCCTATCGGACACGCTCCGCTAACGCAATCTGGGATTGCTATCTCCCGCTCGCCGCACGCTTTCCACGAACGGGAGACACTGCTCCCCACTGGTGTCGCTCGCTTCGGACACAAATAATGAAGGCATACTCACTTATTTTCCTTATCTCCGTATTTCCATGTCTTCTTATAAAAAAAAATTTTACATAAAAACCTACACTGGTAAGAACTTTTAACCCGCGTTTTCTCCATAACCCTTATAATATTTACCGAAAACAATGGGTTTAAAGCCCCGTCCTTAAAGGACGGCTTTCTGATATAATAGTCGAAACAGGCAGGGCATTGTTTGTTGGGCGAGGCGACGTAAGACGGGCTATGCCTGCTGTTGCTGTTTGAACCCAGAATCCTCACGCCTTTAGGCTGAGGAGTATGTCAATAGAGTAATGGTGAAAACATGGCAGATATAGTTGATATTGCTGTTAGTGCTGATTCTTTTAATACCCTAGTTCAAGCTGTACAAACTGCTAATTTAGTAGAAACATTAAAAAGTCCCGGACCTTTTACAGTTTTTGCACCTAATGATGAAGCTTTTGCTTTATTACCTCCAGGAACCATTCAAACTCTGTTGCAAAATCCTCCTGGGCTAGCAAGAATTCTCACATATCATGTTGTACTGGGCAAATTAATGCAGGCTGATTTAGCAAAATTGAAAACTGTAAAGTCTGTGGAAGGTTCCCCTATTAGTATTAATTGTACTGATACATTTGAAGTAAAAAATGCCACAGTTTTGGCAGCAGATATCGAAGCTGATAATGGTGTAATTCATGTGATTAACAAGGTCATTCTTATGGGTTGACTTGAAATCGTTTCTTTATTGATAGCTTCCACAGTCTTGGTATTAAATATTACTGTTGCTTAGTTAATCTCGGATCGTTGATTTTCGGTAATTTTGTATTTAGATCAATGGTTGTGTTGCAAAAAAATATGAGCGCACTCATTTCATATTACTCGTTAGGGCGCACATCTGTTCGCCCCTATTTTAATTGTATAAATAATTACATTATAAATTACGCAGGGACAACGTAAGTACAGTCATTGCGAGGAAGTTGCCTATGGTGGTAAAGGTAAGAGAGTTTTAATTAATACACTAACACAGGGTAATGGTATGCCCTTAGCAAATTCTAAAACCTCAGAAGACAGGTAGTGAGAGAGAACAGATAAGTGGGTGTGCCTTCATTATTTGTGTCATTGCGTTAGCGCAGCGTGTCCGATAGGACATGCGACAGCGGATCTTTCTCAAGGTCTTGCGATGAACCGCACCCTACGGGTGAATGCTTCGTTTCACTGAGCCGCACGCTCCGCGTGAACGTTCCACTCGCTTCGGACAAATGCACAATTAATTTTGCCTAAGTACTTAATACCTCTATACAGATATTGTAAAGCGATTTAAACATTGAAGCCCGGTAGACCACGGAAGAGGGTAAAGGTCTTGAGGGTTATGACTCGAATATCAACGTGCTGCTTTGCGTAAGCGGGGTATTCGACCCCAAATACCAAAACGGATCTGGAAAACCAAGAAAAATAGAGGTAGACCGATTAAAATATCTATCAATCGGTATCAACAAGAACGTTGCGAAGGCTTGGTTCCAACGTAAATACCGTTGTTTAGTTGTTCGCTGGGAACGTAAAAAAGTATATTTTGATGCATTTCTCAATATTGCCACTATCCATATCTGGATTCAGAGAATCTTATTAGTGAGATAGATTCATACAAGTATTACAGCAAACATATAGCTTGTTTGTTTTTTCTTTTATTTAGTAGAAAAAAATACTCAAATAAATCAACTTTATTTTATATATTTTAAAATCAGTTTATAACCGAAAAACATTTATATCTTTCTTTAAAAAAAATCCCGATGCTTGTTATTTATTGTTTGTTTAAAGCTAATATAAAATTTATTATTTAATATTTTTTATTTTAAAAAAGGTATAAATACAATCTAATTTTTTTATCAGTATATAAATATTTTAGATAATAGTCTAAGTTGGAAACACACAATTTTATGAATAATTTAGTTCTAGGATTATTAACCAATGTCTTAGTAACCTTTGTTTTGTTCGCTATAAATGTTTTTACAAGTTCTGCGATCGCTGTTGAAGGTGCTAAAAAATTTGAGAATAACCAGTTATCTGCTACTGATTTGCCCCAAAAGCAGATTGTTTTTAATTTAGATAAAGCACATACTCAACCAATCGAAGTGGAGAGTATGGTTCAAGACTTAACTCAAGTTGAAGCTCAGCCAACATTTACACTTAACAAAACTACTACTTCAAAATCAGTTGAACAAGTATCTCTTCCTGAAACCGAAGCTGTAGTTATTTTTTCAGATATATCTACTTCTAATAAAAATGAAGCAAAAATAGAAGAATATCGGGCACCTAAAGATAATTTGGTTGTGGCAAATGTTAAGCCATCTTTGTCAGAAGTGAAAGAAGTGCAAAGGCAATTGCGCGACTTAGACAAAATCAAGCTTGACTCGTACTATTCTTCTCCAAGTATGAGCATTTATGTACCGTTAGGATATGGTGCCGATCGCAATACAGCTTTTGTGGCAACTGATTATCAATCCCGTACTAGATTTGGCAATTCTAGTGATGGTGCAGTGGTATTTGGTGTTGGCTTGGGTGATGCGAAAAAATCTGCGGGTGTTGTATTATCGTACACTTTAGCCAGCGTCAGCAATAATTTCAACAGCGACTTTGGAATTGGCGGTTTTAACGTCAAAGTGCATCGACAATTTAAAGGAGATTGGGCTGCTGCTGTTGGTATGAATGGTGTTGTAAGCATTGGGCGCTATAGTAATACTCTGGTTAATGACTTTGATAAGTCTTTGTACGGAGTTGTAACCAAGGTTATTCGCACTCAAGACGATATCAATAAACCTTTTAGTCGCGTTGCAGTTACTGCTGGTGTAGGTAATGGACAGTTCCGCACTGAGAATTCAATCGTTAGCGGTAAAGATAACTTCAACGTTTTTGGTAATGTTGCCGTTCGCGTACATCCTCAAGCCAGCTTGATTGCAGAGTGGACTGGTCAAGATTTGGCTGTAGGAGCATCGATCGCACCTTTCAAAAATATTCCTTTAGTTATTACCCCCGCACTGCGCGATATAGCAGGTTCTGGGCGTGGAGCCAGCGATCGGGCTAGGTTTGTCATCGGTACTGGCTTTGGATTTAAGTTCTAGTTTTAGTTTTAGAAAGAGTAAAAATTATGCGTAGAAACAAATTAGTTAGTCTGATTGTAGGTACATCATTAGCTTTTAGCGGACTGTTTGCAGAGTCTGTAAATGCTCAAAATGCTGGTAATTTATCTAATATTACTGGCAGCAATCTGTCTAACATTACCGGAACTAATGTATTTGATGGAGCAACCATCTTTATTAAAACTGGCGGACTAAATTCTCTGATTATCCAGAAAGGCGAAAAATTAGCTGACGAATTAACAGATGCTTACGTTGCTTGCGATAATTGTGAATGCGATCGCACTCCTCAACCATGCGAATTACGCGGTTTTTTACTTGGGGAAAGTTCAAATAAACCCCGTACTGTTGGATTGGTTAAAAAGGCTCCAACTCAGACTTGTTCAAGCTCACCATCTACTTCAGCTAACTCTAATTGTAGAAAATTAAACATTTTGTTGCGTGAATCTAAAACGTTTTTAAATGAAGTGAATCAAAAAGTAGAAGTGACAAAAGCGAACATAGCCAATCGTGCCTGGTAGATGCCTGGGAAACCAAAAAATTCAGATTAGTGAAGAGTTGTTATGAGAAAAAAAATGCAGATTAATCGTACCAGCGTACAGATTTTTGTCGGAGCAGTTGCAGCAGGAATTTTGGGTATTTCATCACCCGCGCAAGCCCAAAGTTCAGTGCCAGTTCAATTACAATCGCAGGAATTCTTTGACAATAGCGGTATTTTATTTACAACGAATACTGTAGTGCAGTTTCAATTTGTTCGTTCTTACGGTGCTTACCAATCTGTATTTGGTGTTAGAAATGAAAACACCGGAGAAGAGACAGATTTAATTGGAGAAGTCAAACCTTCAGATTATAGTTTGTCTGAATACGATCGAGCTTTAAACAATCCATCTGACGGACAAACAGACAACCCTAATGACTTCCCAGGGACATTAGGAAATGCAGTACCGCAACCCGGAACCGCTCAATTTATCTTTAAGGCTGGTAATAGATACAGTTTTTACTTAAAGTCTCAGTTTCGAGAAAATAATGCAGGTAAGGTGTATTCTACAGATAATAAAAATCCTGTCGGCAACAGACAAGCAAAGTTTGTAGGTGGTTTCTCTGCTTTAGCCAATGGTGGTGTCCTAATTCGTTGGGACGATACTAACTCTAAAATTCCCAGAGTTTATAAAACTGACAGCGATTTTGATGACTTCATTGTTAAAGCTGGTGGTCATCAAGAATGCTTGGATGAATAATCCTTAACGTTAATCTTATTTCAAATTGACTAATTGTAGAGACGTAGCACAGAATAGTCTCCCGACGTTTTGGAGAAAATGAACCCGTTAAATTTAATGCAATCGAATGCTAGTAGTCCTTTTCATTAATTCTGACAGGTTCGTAGTAAGGGCATTAGTTCCCTAAATCCGGAGAGTTAAAACTCTTACTACGAACCTTTTTACCCGTCAAAACTAATGAAATGGACTACTAGGTAAGAGTTTGAGATTTTTGATTAACGCTTAAAAAACTTCATTTTTAGCCGTACATAGCTTAAAAACATAAAACAAGCTATCCTAAGCAATAATACTGAGCAAGCACACGGCTAATGACTCATCACATTCTCAACGCTACAAAAGAAACGGTGCATCTTGGCGGTTTCTCCCATTTATTAGAACCTGCTTTAACAGTAGACTCTGGCGATGTAGTTGATGTAGAAACTTACACGGGGTTTCATGTTTGCGACAAAGCACCACCAGAATTTCTCACTCCAGCATTATCCGATATTTATCAAAATCTTGACTCAAAGCGCAAAATTGCCCAAGGACCGCATTTACTCACCGGACCGATTTACGTGCGAGATGCTCAACCTGGCGACGTTTTGGAAATTATATTAAAAAAAATTACACCAAGTCTACCCATTGGTTTTAATGCGATTCGTAAAGGTTGGGGGGCTTTACCACAGCAGTTTAATCAAAACAAGTTAAGATTTCTTCCTCTCGATTTAGAAAATAACGTTGTAGAATTTCCTACGGGTAGCGGCATTAAAATTCCTCTCAAACCTTTCTTCGGTATTCTCGGCGTTGCCACACCCGAAAATTCCCGAAATTCCATCCCTCCAGGCAATTATGGCGGTAATATCGACAACCGCGAATTACAAACTGGTTCCAAAATATTTTTACCCGTTTTCGTTCCCGGTGCTTTATTTTCCATTGGTGATGGGCATTCCGCACAAGGAGATGGCGAAGTAAATGTAACTGCAATTGAAACTTCGATGAACGGTACTATTGAACTAAAGCTTCATAAGAATTTGCAAATCTCAACACCGATCGCCGAAACTCCCACTGATATCATCGCGATGGGCTTCGCTCCAACATTAGATGAGGCTCTAGAAAAAGCGTTAAAAAACACGATTGATTTTCTGGTAAGCTGCACGAAGTTATCACCAGAAGATGCTTATGTATTATGTAGTTTAGCCGTAAGTTTTCGCATTACTCAAGTCGTCAACTTACCCCAAAAAGGCGTTCATGGAATTTTACCAAAAGCGATTTTACCAGAAGGTAAAGGAATTGGGAATTAGAAGTTGGGAATTAGGAGTTAAGAGTTAAGAGTTAAGAGTTAAGAGTTAAGAATTATATTTCAACAACATTTAGGACTGGCTTAGGGGGTATTGCAACAAATATTATATGACAACTAACAACTAACAACTAACTAACAAAACATGGAAAATTGGTTGCTTCTAGTAATTAGTGGATTAATATCAGGTATTCTTGCTGGATTGTTGGGTATCGGTGGTGGTACTGTTTTGGTACCTATACTATTAGCGTTTGGTTACGTACCATTGCAGGCTGTTGCTACTAGCAGTCTGGCTATTGTAATAACGGCTACTTCTGGAAGTATCCAGAATTGGCGCATGGGTTATATAAATTTTAAACAGGTTATTTTACTTGGAATTCCGGCGGTAGTTACAGCTTATTTTAGTGCGGGGTTAGCAAAGTCTATTCCTCCGAAAAATCAGTTAATTGCTTTTGGCATTTTACTTTTATTTACTATTTATTTAGTTGATTTACGTAAGAATTTATCAAAAAAACAACAAGAAGAAACCGCACAAAATCAACAATCAAAACTTAGTTCTACTATTTATAGAATTGTCACCGGAGGAACTGCTGGAATGTTGGCAGGTATATTTGGTGTCGGTGGCGGTGTAATTATGGTACCGTTACAAATTCTTTTACTAGGTGAAACTATAAAAGTCGCAATACAAACTAGTTTGGGAGTTATTGTACTTAGCTCTATTTCTGCTGTTACCAGACACGCTCTTGAAGGTAATATTTTATTAATTCCAGGTTTAATTTTAGGATTTGGAGGACTTTTAGGAGCGCAGTTAAGTACTCGTTTCTTGCCTAAATTATCAGATCAATTTGTCAGCGTCACATTTCGCGTTGGACTTGCTATTTTATCAGTTTATATTTTTTGGAAAGCATGGACATATACTTCCTGAAGAGTGATTTTTTTGGGATAGGCTGAATAAAATAAACGAAATTTAAGCTAAAAAAATAAAACTAACACATTTTGTTTTAAGCCTCAAATTATTATTAGATAAGGGTTTTAGAATGTGCAAGTTAAGAGATAAATTACGATGCCAGGGAACTTATCCTCATATTGGCACAGGAGAGAAAACAAGTATAAAATATTATTCGTCATCCTGAGCTAATTATATTTGAGGTATATAAAATGGTTTCAATTAAAAAAATTGCTGCCGTTACTATTTTGACTTTAATCGTAGGTTGTTCTGCTAGTAATTCAGTACAAAATAATATTTCCCAAAATACTTCTTCACCTGAATCCAAAACTGAGACATTAGAAGATACTTTAATAATTCCAGGCAAGAGCGTTGGTGCGGTAACTGCAAAAACAACTCGCGCCGATTTAGTAAAAATGTTTGGTGAATCTAAGCTTAAAGATGACGTTGTTTTAGAAGCTGAAGGAACAATCTCAGTTCCAGTTACTAAAGTAAACTTGGGTGAAAACAAAGATTTTACAGTTGCTTGGGAAGAAGAGACTCGGCAAAAATTATTATACGTTGGAGATTTAGGTTCTGCTTGGAAGACTCCACAAGGTATCGGTGTCGGCACTTCTTTTGATAAATTGCGCCAAGAATTAGGTGAGTTTAAAATAACTGGATTAGGTTGGGATTATGGCGGATTTATTATTAATTTAGAAGCTACTAAATTATCTGAATATCAAGGAAAACTTTCTTTGAGACTTTCTGCCGACGAAAATGCTTTGCAAAAAAACCAACAGCAGTATCAAGTCGTAACAGGCGATCGCGTATTATCTTCAACTAATCCGAATTGGGAACCTTTAGATATGAAGGTTGCTCAAATGACGGTGCAATTCGATCGATGATTGGGCATTGGGGTACGCCCGCACGCAATACCTACGGTACGCTTCGCTAGCCGCGTGAATGGGCATTGGGGATAGTCACGAACCAAGTTTAAACGCTTCTATAAATAAGCTATAAATAAAACCAACTTTAAAAAGATTAAGTGATTCTACCCAAAGCTTTCTCTTTAGCCTTGGAGGTCGTCTGTAAACTATTCGACTGCTAACTTCAGTTAAGAAAACTAAAAATGCAGCTACAACAACATCCAACACAGCTCTTTGTCCTGCTGTAGTCGCGGCTACCGTTCCCATAAAAACGCCAAACAAAAAACTGATAATCAGCAGCGATATTCTCCGCCAAGGATTGAGAAACCATAGCGCTAGGTTTCTGACAGTTAAATCGAATAGAGAGTTTAAGCGAGTGTTTTGCATTTCGTTGTTAGTTGATAGTTGTTAGTTGATAGTTGTTAGTTGATAGTTGATAGTTGATAGTTGATAGTTGTTAGTTGTTAGTTGATAGTTGTTAAGAATTGTCTCCCCATCTCCCCATCTCCCCATCTCCCCATCTCCCCATCTCCCCATCTCCCCATCTCCCCATCTCCCCATCTCCCCATCTCCCCATCTCCCCATCTCCCCATCTCCCCATCTCCCCATCTCCCCATCTCCCCATCTCCCCATCTCCCCATCTCCCCATCTCCCCATCTCCCCATCTCCCCATCTCCCCATCTCCCCCTCTCCCCATCTCCCCATCTCCCCCTCTCCCCATCTCCCCATCTCCCCAAAGGTTACTGAGCAGTTCGACGTAGCTCACTGTAAGACTTGTCGAAGTACTCCCCACCTCCCCATCTCCCCATCTCCCCTCTCCCCACCTCTCTTGGAACCGAGTATATTTGTCACAGTCATTTTAATCTGGAGTAGTGTTGTCTTTTACTATTGACTAACTACCTGTTACTGATGACTAATACTAGTGTCCCACTGATTATAAACTAATGACTCAAAGTGTTTCTAAGCATTGGTGGAAGAATATGGAAAAGCGTCCGGTTCTGGCTGTGATGCTATCAATTTTATGGTTAACAATAGTAGCGGGGATAGCTTTTTTTTGGCATTTGGGAAATTTTAGCTTAATTGATGAGACTGAGCCGCTGTTTGCAGAAGCTTCGAGGCAAATGTATGTTACGGGTGATTGGATTACGCCTTATTTCAATGGGGAAACTCGTTTCGATAAACCCGCTTTGATTTACTGGTGTCAGGCAATAGCTTACATCATTTTTGGGGTGAATGAATGGGCGGTGCGTTTACCTTCTGCGATCGCGGCTTTTGGTTTGATTAGTTTGGCGTTTTATAGTCTGTATTCTTATCAAGCGAAAATGGACGATTTGGAAGGGGTCTACCGTCCTTTTCGGCGCTGGTTAACTGCTGGTTTGGGCGCTGCTGTAATAGCCTTAAACCCGGAAATGATTGCTTGGGGTCGGCAGGGTGTTTCAGATATGCTGCTGAACGGATGTATGACATCGGCTTTATTATGCTTTTTCCAAGGATATGCCCAACCACCTGAATCTCCGGTAAAAGCACGGTGGTATTTTGCTTTTTATGTATTAATTGGCTTAGCTATTTTAACTAAAGGACCAGTAGGTATTGTCTTACCTGGTTTTATTATTTTGCTATTTTTGGTTTATCTAGGAAGTTTTTGGCAAGTAGTGCGAGAAATCAAATTAATTCGAGGTATGCTCGTTATTTGCGCCGTATCACTTCCTTGGTATGTATTAGTAACTTGGCGCAATGGTTGGAATTTTATTGATTCCTTTTTTGGTTTACATAACGTCGAACGCTTTACAGAAGTTGTCAACGGACATTCGGCTCCGTGGTTTTTCTACTTTATCGTTGTAGCGGTGGGTTTTGCTCCTTACTCGGTTTACTTACCTATGGCAATGCTACGACTAAAGTTTTGGCAGCGTAAATCCTGGATATCTACACAACGTTCTCAACAACTTGGTTTATTTGCTTTATGTTGGTTTGTTGGTATTTTTAGCTTTTTTACCATCGCCGTTACCAAGCTTCCCAGCTATGTATTACCGTTAATGCCTGCCGCTGGTATTTTGATAGCGCTGTTATGGAGTGATTTGATAATGGATACGGGAACCCAGGTTAGAACAGTTTCTAATTCCTCATTACCTCCGGTGTTACTCTCTTCACCTTTGATGCAGGCAAGTGGCTGGATAAACGCGATCGTTACCTCAGCAGTAGGATTTACATTTTTCCGTGTTAGTAGTTTAATCGGTTACGACCCCGCAGCACCAAATTTTCCACAGATGTTGCAAAGGTCTGATTTACCAGTTTTGGGTGGCATAATTTGGCTGGCTGCTGCTGTAATAATTGCAATTTTCTTAATACGTCGCCGTTATTTACATTTAATCTGTATAAATTTATTAGCGTTTACAGCATTCATGGTATTAGTTTTGACTCCAGCTATATCCGTGTCGGATGCTAGTCGTCAGCTACCTTTAAAGCAATTATCTCAATTAGCCGTACAGGTAGAGAAACCTGGAGAAGAAATAATCATGGTTGGGTTTAAAAAACCCAGCGTTGCTTTTTACACTCAACGTAAAATTAATTATATTAAGAGCAACGCGCAAGCAACAGATTATATTCAAATGTTGCAAGCAAAATCGGATTCAGTACTAATTTTAGCAGAACCCAAAAGGTTTCCTGAGATGGGATTGCAACCAACTGAATATGAAAAATTATCCGAAAAACAAGCTTATAGTTTAATTCGAGTCAAAATTAATTAACAATCTAAAAGAGCGAACATTTTCATTAATTCGGACGGGTTGTAGAGACGTAGCACTGCTACGTCTCCCGACATTTACGAGAAAACTAACCCATCAAATTTAATCCAATCAACTACTAGCAAGATGATTGATAATGGCGAACTTTCCGGCTCGCACTAAGAAAATTAATTGAAATAACTATATAGCCAGCTTTCTAACTTTTTAAAAGGAAAAATTAACGTAAAAAATGCTGAATAACCCAGTGGAATAAATACCCATGCCCCATACCCAACTGATAATTTTTAATTCTTAATTGATAAAGCTTGATTAATCAGATTTAACAAGTTTTCCATCGAAATTGAACGAGGTAAAACTTGGGTTGTTATGGTTTCGGAAATTATTTCATTCGTTTCAATTTGTTCTAATTCTACTTTATTGGAATTTAATCGGCGATCGAGTAATAGCAACGGTGGTAAATCCAAAGCCATTTGTTCTAATGCGGATATTACCGATTCAACTTTTAATTCGATGGTAGATTCTTCCAAACAAATTAATAGTAAATCTACACTTTCGTGACGTAATTGTTGTAACAGTTCTTCCCAAGTGTTACACATGGCTGCTTTGAAACCTGCTGTTTGTAGGTATTGAACCAAAGCTTGAAACCATTCTGTTGGAAGAGTTTGGTGTTCGTTATTTAAGGGACAAGGAATTTTGGCGCTGCATGGCTTTACTGAACGAACTTTTGTGTTATCCCTGTTGCAGTTAACTATTGCTTCAGGTAAATCCGGTAGTATGGTTAAATCTACAACTAAAATATTTGGCGGACAGCATACACCAGCAGCGATTTGCAGTACTGATAATAAAGTAGGTGCTTTTTCTTTGTCAATTCTGTTGTTTTTGCCTAATTGAGTTAAACAAGGAAATACTGATAGTTGACCGATTTGTGATGCTGCTTGTGTGGTTTCTACGCTGCGAGTTACTAAAGGTAAAGCTGCTAAAGTCTTGCTTTGAACGATCTGTTTTAAGTAAATCTTAGCAAGAGGCATTTCTACATCTAACAAAGTTACATCGAAATTCCAAACACGAGCTAAAAGTTGTGCTTGTTCTAAGTCATCCACTTCTATGACTCGATGTTTTCCTAAAGATGGATGATAACTTAATGATTCTACTTCGGGTTCAACTAATCTCAATATCCGCAGTGGGGTTTGTGTTTCGGCGGTTTTGTAAATCTTCTGTGCATCTGGCTTTGCTTCCGATTCAGATAACTTTGCGAGTAACCCCGCCAATGCTTGATAAGTAACGGGTAAATTCAGGAAATAATCGGCGCGTTTGCTAAATGCTTGTTCTTTTTCCGCTGCACTAGCCGTGACGATCGCCGGAATATCGCGAGTTGCAGCATCAGCTTTGATCAATGTCAATACATCCCAACCCGAAAGTAAAGGTAGTAAAGGATTGATAAAAATAGCTTTGGGTTGCAGTCTCCGGGCTTTTTCTAAGGCTTCGCACCCCGATCGAGCAATTACAACTCGATATCCTAAAGCACTTAAATGCGTCGTAAAATCATCTATATATCGAGCTACTGTTTCTACAACTAGCACCATGTTGCTCGCGGTTTGTAGCTTCGGAATAGAATCTTGATTGCTAGACGATTTAATATTATTTGAAGAAAGGGGAATATTCTCTAATGGTAATTCTTTTAGGGAAGGGGACGTGTTCCATACGGTATCTTCTGTAAGTTGCTCGGATTTTTGTAAATATCCTTCGGTACCGCTTAAACCAATTTCCCCAACCATTTTATGAGGAGGAGATGGCGGTAACAACAGCGTAAACTGGCTTCCCGAACCTTCTCGCGATAAGAAACTTACATCACCACCATGAAGTCGAGCTAAAGCTCTGGTTAATACTAACCCCAAACCCGTACCTTCATGTTGGCGAGTCATGGGATTTTCTAATTGCTGAAACTTTTGAAATATCAAATGTTGTTGGCTCTCGGCAATCCCAATACCCGTATCCCAAACGTTAAAAGCAATCCAACCTTCCCAACAATTTATCTGCAAACCAATTTCACCACCACAAGAGGTAAACTTAAAGGCGTTGGAAAGCAGATGTATTAACATTTGACGCAAACGCAATTCGTCAGCAACAATTTCTTCTAAACCTACCTCAATATCAAGGCTAAATTGATAGTCTTTGTCTAAATCCGCTGCTTGGGAAGAGGTAGTTTGAGCGTGAATTGCTTTCGCTTCTTTCAATGCGCGATCACAAACGTTTCTGATATTCACCGTGCCATGAGTCAGCGTCATTTGACCTGTTTCCATGCGGGTTAAATCTAAAATATCGTTAACCACGCTCATCAAATGACGACCACTTTGATGAATTAGTTGAGCGTACCGGGCTTGTCTATCATTAAGTTTGCCTAACTGCTGGTCGGATAGCAAGCGGGATAATCCCAATACTGCTGTTAAAGGTGTTTTTAATTCGTGACTAATACAAGCTAAAAATTCATCTTTTAAACGATTAAGCTGGATTAAATCGGCATTTTTTGCCGCTAATTCTTGAGTTAATTGCTGCTGTTCGGTAATATCGGTAGCTAAAACTAGCCAGACTTTTCCATTTTCCTGACTTAATTCCCCATTCAACGTTGCTTCATTACCGAATTCGGGAATGTTCGCCGTATTTATATCTAACGGAATTTTAGCAAATCGCCAAACTCTTTCTTGTCCATCAAGCATTTCTACAACACAGACACAACTACCAGGTTCGCTATCTATAAAACAGCGATTTAACAGCGAAGTTCCCGGTTGCTGTCTGAATTCGGGATTCATAGTATCTGAGTGTGATATTAAATTCCCTTCAATGGTATTTTCCCAAAGTTCCTTAAACCCTTTTGGATCTTTTAATTCTCCAAACTGTTCGTACCAAAGCTGATTTTGCGATACTACTTCTTTAGTATCTGTTTCTAACATTAGCGCCCAAGGAAGCCCTTCAAGTAATTGCGCCGCATATTTGTACTCTAATTGGCTTTTATCCTTCTTATCCTTTTTATTCTTGAGCTTGCGCTTGTGAATTTTACGTTTAGCATCCACATAGCTAATAACTTCAGCATTATCAAAATGAGTGTTGGTTCTCCTGGTATTAGAAATAACTGAAGAAACAACTGAGATTCCGTTGCCCACTTGTTGATATTCCGTTTTTTGATGTCCCGAAGTTATGGCTACACTTTCATTTTTATATTCGGATAACGCTAAAGTACGCAATAATTTAGAGCTATCTAAAAGCCCTAAAAATTTACAATCACGATCTACCAGCACCCAATTTGGACATTGTGCTGGCAATTGAAGAGAGCGCATTTTGTCGCCAAATTGCTCTAAACTTAAAGAACAACTTAAGATTTGGATTGGCTGGTAATAGTCCGCCTCCAAACAAGAGATTGGTTGTTCCCAATCAAATTTATGCGTGTTTCCTAGCTCGTCCTGTTTTCCATAAATAATTTGCGCTAGCAGGTTCGTTGAACTAAGCAATCCTAGAGGAACTTGTTGCTCGTCATGTACTATTAACTGCTGAGAATGGTGTTCTTGCTCAAAAAGAGACAGCATTTCCATCAGAGAAGTAGTTTCGTTGCAACTGGGTACTCTAGTAATAAACTCGTAAAGTGGGTAATCTTTGATTGACATATGCCTTCTGGAGTTATTCTTCCTGATAGAAGCATCCGGCATCACTAACTCACTGCTTGTTTCGTGCCTTTTAGGGGGCTGCGACATTACAGGGCGATTTTGAACCGATCGTTGCTTGATGTAAGCAATGAATCTTGACTTCGCCGGAACCTACTTGTCTTTCAAGAGCTGTTCGTGCGGCGGTTTCTCCCTTCTGCTACTAAAGATGTATTTGGGAGGCTTTTACAAGCGTCCTTTTAGAGTTCGCACTCTTTGCATCGATAGCAGCCATTAAATCAATTATTACTTGAAAATTACCGGAAAAATCTTTAGTAATTATAATGATTCAAATTACTAAGGTTTTTTCATCTTCCTTTATCTATCTTAATTCTGCCGTTTACTAACAAAATATATATCTAAATAGTTCGTAATTGTTAAATAAGCATAAAGCTTTCACGCTCGCATTGCAACTGTGACAATCGATCTTTACAAATTTTAACTTCGATGAAATTAAAATTTATCCCTAGACAATTAATACTATATATGAGCAATATATAAGTAATTGTTTTCACTTTTCCTACATTTTAAGGATTAAATAAATAGAAATAAAATAGGTTTCAATTGACAAATATGCCAAAATTTTAGGAACAAACTGGACATTTAGATGAGAATAAAATATTTTTTATAAATCCTATTTACACATTATAATATTTTATTTAATATAGTTTAATCTAGTTTTAAAAGTTGGGACAAAAAAATGTCTGTAAATAACAGTTTTTTTATAGAAAGCAGTCAGTACTTTACGAGCATAAAATGTTAGAGATATGTTAAGCAGCCTTGAATCGATAAGCATCTAGGAAGCCTGCATATAGATCGCAGCAGGATAGTTATAGGGAAAATATTAGATATGTAGTTAGATGTCACAATCTGAAATTATGCTCTTTTATGAGCAAATGAATCCGAATCAAAAAAAAGAGATTTTAAAAAAGATAAAATCCGAGTACCGTCAGATTCTGATTAAATACTTTACCAACGATCCAAGTATAAAAGAACAAATAGATAAATTAATTAATTCAATATTTTGTGCTAATGTTCCCGTGCCTCAAATTATTGAAATTCATATGGAGTTAGTAGATGAATTTTCTCAACAGCTAAAAATAGAAGGCAGAAGCGATTACAGTTCATTGCTACTTGATTATCGTTTGACGTTAATTGATATGCTAGCTCATTTATGCGAACTGTATCGGCGTCATGCTTCTAAGGCTTGATGTTTTTTGTTCTTTGTCAGAAGATAAATAGATATTTCTTGTTTAAATACTGTTTAAAACTTACGTCCCTCTCAAGAGCCGTTATTTTCTACCGAAGCTGACCTATGAACCATCAAGATGGTCAAACTTACGTTCTCAAGCTGTATGTATCAGGCAATACACCTAATTCAGTACAGGCGCTCAAAACGCTCAAAACAATTTTGGAGCATGAATTTAAAGGAGTTTATGCTTTAAAAGTTATAGACGTTCAAAAAAATCCGCAGCAAGCAGAAGACGACAAAATCTTAGCTACACCAACTTTGTCTAAAATTTTACCGCCACCCGTTCGTAAAATAATTGGGGATCTTTCAGATAAAGAAAGAGTGTTGATCGGGTTAAATTTATTAGATGCACAAATAAGCGAACAAGAAAATAGCTCGTTCGAGTAGTAGTCCAGTAAACTATATAGAAGTTAATAAACGGACTCTAGTTATCAAAAAACGGAGTCAATTTACTATTTGTAATTAATAAGCAATGAGCGAGCAAGAAAAACCGCTACAGAGCAGCAAGCCTTCAAGGAAGGGTGTAGAAAAAATTCACACTTTGATAGAGGGTTTTGATGATATTACTCATGGCGGATTGCCTAAAGGTAGAACAACTTTGGTCAGCGGTACCTCTGGTACGGGAAAAACATTATTTTCTCTACAGTTTCTCTATAATGGTATTTCTCACTTAGAAGAAGCAGGAATATTTGTAACTTTTGAAGAATCTCCTAGCGATATTATCAAAAATGCTCATATATTTGGTTGGGATTTACAGCAGTTAATTGAAGACGGTCAATTATTTATTCTGGATGCTTCTCCCGATCCCGAAGGACAAGAAGTAATCGGTAATTTTGACTTGTCAGGGCTAATAGAACGCTTGCAATACGCAATCACAAAATACAAGGCAAAACGGATTTCTATTGACTCGGTAACAGCAATATTTCAACAGTATGAAGCTGCCGGATTGGTGCGGCGAGAAATTTTTCGTTTGGTTGCACGTTTGAAAAGTTTAAACGTTACCACTCTGATGACAACCGAACGAAGAGAAGAATACGGCGCTGTTGCAACATTTGGAGTAGAGGAATTTGTATCGGACAATGCAATCATTTTTCGTAACGTTTTAGAAGGAGAACGTCGCAGACGCACTATCGAAATTCTCAAATTACGCGGTACGACTCATATGAAAGGGGAATATCCTTTTACAATTACCGATCGCGGGATAAATATTTTCCCATTGAGTGCGATGCAATTGACTCAGCGTTCTTCAAACGTCCGCATATCATCGGGAGTCAAACACCTCGATAAAATGTGCGGTGGTGGATTTTTCAAAGACTCAATTATTTTGGCTACAGGCGCTACAGGTACGGGTAAGACACTGTTAGTCAGCAGATTTTTGCAGGAAGGTTGCCATATAGGGGAACGCTCAATATTATTTGCCTATGAAGAATCACGCGCTCAACTTTCACGTAACGCCACTTCGTGGGGAATTGATTTTGAGGAACTAGAGCGTAAAGGATTGCTCAAAATTATTTGCGCTTATCCCGAATCAACTGGTTTAGAGGATCATCTACAAATTATTAAGTCAGAAATTGCTGAATTTAAACCCTCTCGCATCGCCATAGATTCCCTTAGCGCTTTAGCCAGAGGAGTTTCTAATAATGCCTTCCGACAATTTGTGATTGGTGTCACGGGTTACGCCAAACAAGAAGAAATCACCGGCTTTTTTACCAATACTACAGCCCATTTCTTGGGTTCAAATTCGATTACCGATTCTCATATTTCTACCATCACCGACACGATTATCTTGTTACAGTATGTAGAAATTCGTGGAGAAATGTCGCGAGCAATCAACGTATTTAAAATGCGCGGTTCCTGGCACGACAAGGGTATTCGCGAATACAATATTACTCGTGAAGGACCACAAATCAAAAATTCATTCCAAGATTACGAAAGAATTATCAGTGGAGTGCCGAGCCGCGTTAGTATCGATGAAAAGGCGGAATTATCCCGCATTGTTAGGGGTTTTGAGGACAGTCAAAAACCAGATACTAACACTTGAGTTGACATTGTAAGGGTTTTAAGGGTGATATAGTCTGTGGTGAGAAAACAACAGTTCTACCGCTTGGTTGTAGTGTGAGGAAATGCGGTGAAAGCACAGCGAATATTAAATAGTTTCTTGCCCGGTGTGACAGCAGCGGTCCTAACAACTCAGCCTGCTTGGGCTGACACTGTGACTGTTGATAACTCACATTTGGGTACTTATCCGAGTATCTTTACTACGAGTACGAGTAGTGAAGACGTTTTATCTGATACTTTTATTCCGCGAAAAGATACGGTTGACAAAACATATCCAGCCCCAGCTACTCCAGCAGGAGTAGAATCGGGCAATTTAAAACCAGTCAATCCTAGCGCAAAAGTGAGAGTAGCTCCTAAAAGTGGGGTATCGAACGAAGCGATGGGGGAAATAATCAAGATACAGCTAGTACCTTGGATGCTTCCGATAGTTTGAGACAAGCGCCAAAAAAACGTTCTTCCCAAAACGTTTTGGATTCAAAAGGTAATTCCTCTGGAATTGGAAAAATTACCCCAGCAGTAATAAAGGAAAACAATAACGATAAAACATTTCAAAAATTACAGCAAATTGCAGCAGGACCTGGAGCCGCAAAGCTATTAGAGGTAGAAAGCTGTCCCACACAGCAGCATACCTCAACGAGAGGACATAATCCAAAACTGGCGTGGGTTTTATCAGTTTCGGCTGCTTCAGTTTGCGGACGAATTAATTCTATTCCCGATACTAAAATAGCTCAAGCACTCTCTCCGGCTCCGGTACAGCCAACAAGACCATCTTTGCAGGGTCCAGTACCGATTCCTAACAGTCTTGACCCCAGCGCCAACCCCCTGCAATATCCCACCCAACCAGAGGAAGTAAGAGTTGACCAAATTCAACCGATTACTTTGGAGCAGGCGTTGGAGTTAGCAAGACGTAACAATCAAGAGCTACAGGTAGCTTTATTGCAGTTAGATCGGGCGCAATCTGGTTTGAAAGTTCAACAAGCTGCTTTATTGCCTAACGTGGGTTTGAATGCTCAAGTTGGTCGTTCTAACAGCGCAAGCAATGGGCTTAGTAACCAACTTCGAGAACAACAACAGGAAAACCTACCACCCGAACAAAGAACGGAGTTTGATAATTCGCCTACTACCAGCTTCAATGGTGGGGCGCAAATCAGTTACGATTTATACACTTCCGGAGCGCGATCGGCTCGCATCCAACAAGCGGAAGAACAGGTGCGCTTGCAAGAATTGGACGTTGAGCGGTTATCTGAAGAAATTCGCCTTAACGTAGCCACCGATTATTACAACTTGCAGCAAGCAGACGAACAAGTTCGGATTTCAAGGGCTGCTGTAGTCAACGCCGAAGCAAGTTTACGAGATGCACAGGCATTAGAACAAGCTGGTGTTGGTACCCGCTTTGATTCCTTACGCGCTCAGGTTAACTTAGCAAACTCTCAGCAACAGTTAACTAACGCTCTTTCGCAACAGAGAATTTCTCGCCGTCAGTTAGTGACGCGGTTGAACTTATCTCAGTCAGCAACTGTTGCAGCAGCAGATCCGGTAAAATTGGCTGGTTTGTGGAACCAAACGCTGGAAAATAGTATCGTTTTGGCTTATCAAAACCGTCCCGAATTGCAACAACAGTTAGCACAGCGCAATATTAACGAACAACAGCGACGGCTAGCACTTTCGCAACTCGGTCCCCAAGTTAGTGTTGTTGCCAACTACAATGTACTTGATAGCTTTAATGATGGGGTGGGATTAACCGACGGTTACAGCGTAGCATTGCAGGCAAACCTCAACTTATATGATGGCGGTGCATCAAAAGCGCAAGCAGCACAGGCAAAAGCCGACATCAATATAGCTGAAACTCAGTTTTCTCAGCAGCGCAATCAAATCCGCTTTCAAGTAGAGCAAGCTTATTCAGAACTGCAATCCAACCTGGAGAACGTGCAAACCTCCCAAGCAGCTTTAGATCAAGCTAGAGAATCTTTGAGATTAGCTCGATTGCGCTTTCAAGCGGGTGTTGGAACTCAACTCGAAGTAATTGATGCGGAAAATGCTCTTACTAGAGCCGAAGGTAATCGAATTAATGCCATATTGGATTACAATCGCGCTTTAGCTAATTTGCAACGCTCCGTTACTGCACGCGGGTTGCCTTAAGTTAACTATTAGTTATTAGTAAATAGTAATTAGTCATTAGTGTTTAAACTTGTAACTAGAAACTTTTGACTAATTACGTTTTTTAGGTGTTATTAGGGTTTTATTTACAACAATCAACATGGTGTGCGATCGCTTTCTTTCAAATTTAAAATTATTTTAAAAAATTAATTATTTAGGGTTAGAAACTGTTAAACCTGTACCGTCGCTTATATCTAATTTGTATTATAGCTAACTTTTTGTAGTTAAAATGCTGTAAGATTTATCTGATAATACGATATTCTTATGACTACAGTTACATCACAAGAAATTGCCCGATTTCGCTCTACATTTGCCAGTTATCCTCCAGCGTTGCAAGCATTAGATTTGATTGAAGATTGCGACGGAGATTTGGAAGATGCCGCAATGACATTAGCTATAAAAGCCGGACAACAGCCAGAAATTGCTAATTCCGAATGGTTGGATAGTTTAGCGAAAAAATGGCGATCGCTAATTTGTCAGGAAGAATGGCGTGCGGATTTGCAAGAAGGTTCTGTAGACAAACTAATGGAACAAATCCAAAAAACGCCCACATTCCCCACTGTATTAGTAACTCCGGTTTTACTTTATGTTTTTAAGCAAGGTATACCGGAATTTTGCGAACCTTTAGATTTAGTTACTGAAGAATAAAGGATGGGGCATGGGGGATTGGGAATAGTTAGGAGTAATTAAGGTCAAAGGTTAAAGGTTAAAGGTTAAAATTCTCCCCCTCTCCCCATCTCCCCCTCTCCCCATCTCCCCATCTCCCCATCTCCCCATCTCCCCATCTCCCTTTAACAGTAATTAACAAATCGAATTGATGGCGATAGTACTGGTACGCTATTAGTTAGAGCGAATCTTTTCCAGATAAATTTTAGATAAAAGCTTTAACCTTAATGAACTATCTCGTTGCAGTATTTCCAGACAGGATGATAGCAGAAGAAGCTTATACCGCCTTAGAAAAAAAAGGCATCAAAAGTAGCATACTTGGTAGAGGCTATAAATCAGCTGATGAATTTGGTTTAATCGATCCTAAAGAACAAGCTAAAAAACAAGCGAAGTTTATGTCTTATTGGCTGGTACCGTTTGGATTTTTTGCTGGGTTTTCTTTCAGTTTAATTACCGGGTTAAATACTTTTGCTTGGGCTGGAGTTATCGGCAATCACTTTATCGGCGGATTATTAGGTGCTGGTAGTGGTGCTTTAGGAGCCACATTTGTCGGTGGTGGTGTCGGTTTAGTTGTTGGTGGTGGTGACGCTTTACCTTATCGCAACCGCTTGGATGCTGGTAAATATATAGTTATAGTCGAAGGCGTTGACAGTGCCAAACGCGAAACAACCAGGCTTTTACGTCAGTTTGAACCGGAGAATATTCAAGGTTATGCAGCTGAGTAAAGGGATGGGGAGACAAGGGGATGGGGAGAGGGGGAGATGGGGGGATGGGGAGATGGGGAGATGGGGAGAGGGGGGGATGGGGAGAGGGGGGGATGGGGAGAGGGGGGGATGGGGAGATGGGGAGATGGGGAGATGGGGAGAGGGGGAGAAATTAATCAAATTATAAATAAAAATATACAATTTATATAATAAGTTGTGCTAGCTAGAAGCTCTTTGTTTTTCTACAATTAAATTTTTCTCGAACGGATTTTATCCAATGACGGTAGTGCGAGCAAGATGCTGGTTGTATTCAAGCGAGCAAGATGCTGGTTGTATTCAAGCGAGCAAGATGCTGGCTGTATTCAAGCGAGCAAGATGCTGGTTGTATTCAAGCGAGCAAGATGCTGGTTGTATTCAAGCGAGCAAGATGCTGGCTGTATTCAAGCGAGCAAGATGCTGGCTGTATTCAAGCGAGCAAGATGCTGCTGGTTGTATTCAAGCGAGCAAGATGCTGGTTGTATTCAAGCGAGCAAGATGCTCGCACTACTTATCCAAATTGGATATTTATTAATTTGGAAATCCCCAACTCGTTATCAACTCGTACTAAAATTAAATTGAACTCCTAATTCCTAACTCCTAATTCCTAACTCCTAATTCCTAACTCCTAATTCCTAATTCCTAACTCTTAATTCCTAACTCCTAACTTTATAAAATGTTGCCAAGAGAAGAACTTTTAAAGAGCGTTGAAAATCGAGATACTGTAGCGCGTGTAATTGATTGTGCGGAACAAGCTATTAAAACTTGGGAAGTTGTTTTTACTGATTTTCTTTCACCACCGGAATTGGCTGAAGCTCAACAAGCTTTTAGTCGGTTAACTGAGGTGGAGTTGTTAGCGTGGGGTGGATATCCGCAAGCTGAACGAAAAAGAATTGCGATCGCACGTAGCGATCTCATGATGGATGAGTCGCAAGTTGAACTTATTGCTTTAAATATTGCTGGTAATTTCCTGTTTGATACCGCGAATCATCGCGATTTTTTGGGTGCGATGTTGGGAACGGGAATTGTACGCGAGAAAACTGGCGATATTATTGTACTTGGCGAACGTGGAGCGCAGGTAGTTGTTGTTCCGGAATTGGCTGATTTTCTCGAAGCAAATTTGAATCAGGTGCGTTCGGTTCCTGTCAAGACTCAAAGGATAGATTTGAGTGAATTAAAAGTAAGAGAACCGAAGAAAAAAGAATTAACCACCGTGGAAGCATCTTTAAGATTGGATGCGATCGCTTCTGCTGGTTTTGGAATGTCTCGCAGCAAAATGGTTGATTTAATAAATGCTGGTGACGTGCGGGTTAATTGGAAAGATATTAAGCAATCTTCTCATCAAATAAAAACCGGAGATTTGATTGCAATTCGCGGTAAAGGACGTTTGGAAGTTGGGGAAATTGCTGTTACGAAGAAAGAAAGATATCGGATGCAGTTGACGAAATTTGTTTAGGCAATGAACAATTATCAATTATTAATTATCAATTATCAATCTCGTAGGTTGGGTTAAAAGCGCGAGTAAATTATGGTTTATCAAATGTTAAGATGCGCTTTTAGCCCAACATCATCGCTTTAATTTTAATTGTTAATATTCTCCTCAAACCATAATGTTGGGTTACGACACGATTAATAAATATTTTCGTTGTTGTTCAATATTGCTTTTCGTGTCTAACCCAACCTACGGCTAAAGATGACTACCAGCCTTTGCTGGATAAGGTTTAATTGATGGGTTTTCTTTCATACTCGCTTGAGGTTGCAAACCCCAAGCTAATAGCTGGCATTCCTATAAATAGGACTAAAGAGTAAATGAGAGGTACCCATAAACAAAATATTTTATCAATCATAGATATTTGGAGTATATCAGAGCGAACATTCCCATCAAGGTGCGTTACGCTCCGCAATCAAACAGCCTACAACTGTATTTTCACTGATTGCATTGTGATTTTTATCGGCAAAAATGAATGTGAATTAATTGATAACTTTAACTTTAATTAAATTTACATTTCATTTATAGGATAAAATTTTATGCTCGCTGAAGTACTTACTCCCAACGTACAAGAGTTGCAGCAGGACGTTATTGAGTTATTAGGTGAAATTAGCGATTTAATGAGCCGTGCTAGTACTGCACTAAGTTCCGATAACGTTGATAACAAGTATGCTGACTTTGAAAAACAAATAAGAAACGAAACCAGTAAGGTTGAAAATTTGGAGTTGAGAATGGCTATTGTTGCTCCAATGAAAGCTGGTAAATCAACAATTGTTAATGCAGTTGCAGGACAAGATATTCTCCCCAGTCGCAATTCTGCAATGACAACGCTTCCTACTGAAATTATTTTTGATGCCGATTTAGATCAACCTGTTTTAACTTTGAGTCCTAAAGTTTTATCTGTTTTTCAAAAGACTTTAGTTTCTTTGCGAAATAAGATTATTCAACTAGGTTCGGAAAGAGTCAAAGAAAGACTTGCAACCTATCCTCACCTGCAAAAAATGCCAAAGTTAATTCAGGAATTAACGGTTGATGAGTTAATATCTCGTAAGTCTGAAGGGCATAAAAAGATTGCTCATACTTTAACAAGTTTGAATGATATTGTTAGGCTTTGCAGTATTTTAGATCCGCAATCAGATCCAATTCAATATCTTGAAGATGTTCCTCGAATTAGAACACCATTTTGGCGATCTGTAGAAGATAATAAAGAATCGAAAACTCAAGGAAAACTCGTAATAGTTGATACTCCGGGACCAAATGAAGCGGGAGAAAATTTAAGACTTCAACCAGTTGTAGCTGAACAACTTGCTAAAAGTTCGATAGTTTTAATTGTTTTAGATTTTACTCAATTAAAAAACAAAGCTGCGGAAAAGCTTAAAGAAGACGTTCAAAGAGTTATTGATATACGGGGAAAAGATAACCTGTATGTCTTAGTTAATAAAATAGATCAGCGTCGTGATGGTGATATGAATCCACAAGAAGTTGAGGATTTTGTTGCTGCTGAATTTGGTATTGGTGTTGGGGATAAAAATCGAGTCTTTGAAATTTCTGCGAGACGTGCGTTTACTTCTGCAAATTTTTTGATGGAATTGCAGCAGTTTCCACAAGCGAAAGTTGCCCAAATGAATACGGTACGTGCTTTAGCGCAAGAAGTATTTGGAATTGATTGGGAAGAAGAATTAGAAGATGCGGCAGTTGATAAATTAAAGGAAAAAGCTGATAAATTATGGAAAAAATCAGGTTTCGAGCCATTTTTGAATGGTGCGATCGCTGCTTTGATGAGAGAAGCTGCACCAAGGTGTATGAAGTCAACGCTGCAAATAGCAAATCATTATTTAAGTGAGTTGAATAATGATGTACAGCTTCGGAATAGTGCGATAAATCAAGATGATGAAAAACTACAGCAAGAAGTTGATTTATTAGAACAAGATTTGAAATCTTTAGAAGAATGTCATCATCGTTTAAAAGAAGTAGATAAAATCAAAGTTGATTTAGAAAATAAATTAGATAAAATTCTTGAAAAACTAGAAACAGAGGCTCAAGCATCTCTTGAAGCATATTTTACCGAAGAGAGATATCAACGTGCTGATTTAATTCAAAAAGGAGGTATGGCTGCCCAAAGTTTTTTTAATTGGGCTTCTAATAAGTTTAGACACGTTGAAATACAATCACAAAGTCAAGGTGTAATTGAATTTCCAACTTTACGTCAAGCAGAATATTTTTCAGAAGATGCGATTGCTTCTGTAAAACGCAATATCATAGAGCCTTTTTTAGAAAAAGTTCGCAGAGAATTTCAAAAAGATATCGAATCTGCTCGTCAAAATTTAACTGATTTTTTAGAAGACGAGACTCAGCCAATTATTAAACGCGCACAAACAAGACTAAATGAAAATTTTAATATTAATCTATCACTACCTGATTTGAAAATAAATTCTCTTACTCTTTATGAACCCAAAGCTAAAATCAACCATGAAAGTAGATGGGTTGACCAAGGTTATAAAACAAAAGTAGTTAAAAAAAGAAGTTTTTGGCATTGGTTAGGGATAGTTCCAAAGAAAGAAAAAATAAGAGTCAAACGACCAGATACAAAAGAAGAATACTATACTGTTTCATTACGAGAAATTAGCGATCAATCTAATAGATTAATTGATGAAAGTATTGAAAATATTAAACAAAATGTTTATCAATACTTAGATGATGATTTCAAACAGCGTATTAATCAATTGTTTAATAATCTCGACAACTATTTAAATAATTACTGTAACACTTTAAAACAAGCGCAAGAAGATCAAAAAATAGAAGTTGACCAAAAATCTCAATTAACTTTTAATTTAGATGCTTTATTTTCAGAATCTGCCAAAAAGCTTCGACAAACAGAAATGTATCTACAACGCACAAATAACTTAATGGAGGATAAAGAATGAAAAGTATTTCTCCTCTAACGAAATTAGCTAATAATAAAATCAGCCTTTCTACCAACCATCTCTCACAACTCCAAAACCGCATTCCCACCGTCAGCGACAAAGCTTTAATTAACTTAGTCAACGGAATTCAAGTTAACAAAGACATGATTCGCTATCGCAAAAATCGCGGTTTTTTCGGAAAGTTATTCGATAAACTCGACGGTAGCGACGGTAAACGCAGAATATTACTTGATGGAAACATTATTGCAGGTCAAGAAGCTTTACACAATTGGGTTTTAGAGCTTACTGATTCTCTCAATATCTCTCAAATCGCTTTGGAAGTTACCCAAAAGTCTTTGTTAGAAGCACGTAACGCTATTCGCAATCAAAAACAGTGTTTACAATTACAAGAAGAGAGATTAACTCAACTTGTAGAACAAATCAACACCCGTATAAATAACATTGAAACGCGATTGCGTCAATTAGAAATACGAGTTGCTGCAAATGAAGATTTAGATAGAATAATAACTGCTTGGGCTGCTGGACAAACTTATAATAATTTACCTTGGACTATACAAGTTGCTTTACTCGCAAAAGAAGTTTTCAGCAGTGCTGTAATTATTTACGAATTGGAAACGGGAGACACCCAACGTTTTCGGGAATTGTTAGTTAATAAAATTATTGCTACACACAAACAATTACCTAACAGCTTTTTTGGAATTGGTGATTTATTAGATTATTCTTCTAGTTTAATGACGGAAGATGATAGAGAATTAACAGCAAGTTTATTAGAAATTCGTTCTTTCTCCCAGCAACGTTTATTTGATATTCCTCATTTATTTATTATTGGTACAACTCTGGAATTAGCAATTCCACAAACAGCAAAACCAGATAAACCCGGACAAATTGCCGTTTCGCTTTGTCGGAATCAAATTAATTCTATATCTCGTACCAGCGACGCAAGAGAGTTTATTACTGCTGTGGTAGAAGAAACTGCAAATGATTGTTTAAGAATAATTTCAAGTAAATAAACCACATTTTGACCTCTCTCCATGAACGCAAAGCGTTTTCTCGTAGGTACCTTTCTCCTACGAGGCTACTACGGTGTACACACATCTCGTAAGATCCCCCTAAATCCCCCTTAAAAAGGGGGACTTTAACTCCAGTTCCCCCATTCCCTCGTAGGGAAGGGGGTTAGGGGGTTAGGTTTCCGAGATTTTGAAGTAAAAATAATCCAATGAAATTAAATCAACCTGAATTCGGACTTGTATTAACTGGTGGTGGTGCTAAAGGTGCTTATCAAGCTGGTGCTGTTCGATATATTGCTGAATTAGGATTGCAACCACAAATCATTGCTGGAACAAGCATCGGTGCTTTAAATGGTGCGGTTTTATCATCTTATTTTCCATTTTCCCATGCCGTAGAGCGTTTAAATAAATTTTGGGAACAGTTAGGAGAAGCGGAAATATTACGTCCTCATACAGCTACAATTCTCCAAACTCTTAGCTACGCTACTCTAGCTTTTACTCCTAATTTAAGACACTGGTTAGTTGATTTTTTAATCAAACAAGGATTTAAGAATAATAAAACCTCAATTTTTGACCCCGAACCCATCGAACAATTATTAAAACAAGCCGTTCATCCTAATACCTTACGAAAAAATATTGAATTATGGGTGACGGTATTTCCTTCTTTAAAAATTCCCGGTTTGGGTTACGACTTGTTAATTAATTTGATTCGTGCAAAAACGGGTGCTGGTGCTTGTTGGCTGTGTTTACAAGACTGTATGGATGATGAAACTATTTATAATTTACTGTTAGCAAGTGCTGCTCTTCCTCTTGCATTTCCCAGTCGAGAAGTTAACGGTAAAAATTATATTGATGGTGGTTTGGTTGATAATGTACCGCTAACAGCTTTAGCTAAACGCGGATGTAAAAACGTGATTGTAATTCATTTAAAAAATGGTTCGGTGTGGAATCGTAATGACTTTCCCGAACAAACAATTATTGAAATTAGACCGGACAAAGCTATTAATAAATCAGAGATTCCTGTTGTGGGTGTAGTAGATAGTTGGTTAGATTTCAGCAGTCAGCGAATTACGAAATTAAAACAGCAAGGTTATGAAGATGCAAAACGCTGTTTAAATCCAATTATTGATTCTTTGATTGCAGTTAGAGAGTATCGTCAATCTCAAGAGTTGCTGATTAATTCTACCCAGCAACTTCTTAATGATGCTCCATTGTGAATTTTTTAGGTTCGTAGTAGGGACTTCAGTCCTCTAATTAAGGGAACCAATGCCCTTACTACGAACCTTGATTATTTTGTGTAACTAGTGTTGGGTTACGACACGATGAATAAATATTCTCGTTACTATTAAATATCGCTTTCTTGTCTAACCCAACCTACAACCGATCAATTCTACTCAGCAACTTCTGAATGATGTTCCATTGTGAATTATTTAGGTTTGTAGTAAGGGCATTGGTTCCTTGATTTGAGGGCTGAAGCCCTTACTACGAACCTTGATTATTTTGTGTAACTAATGTTGGGTTACGACACGATGAATAAATATTCTCGTTACTATTAAATATTGTTTTCGTGTCTAACCCAACCTACAACTTTGACCTTTGACCTTTAACTTTTGACCTCATCTAACCCTTAAACTGTTTCTCTAATACATTCAGCAGAGTTTCTCTAGGAACTATATTAGATAAGGTGGTGATAAACTTAGATGCAATACCGCCAACTACTACACCAACGTTTCCTTGTTCTAAAGCTTTTAAGGCTTGATCAACTACTTCTTCGGAGGTAGACATACTTTTGGCGGTGCGTGCGAGTGCGGGAGGGAAGTTAGCTTCAGTGTAAAAATTAGTTTCTGTTGGGCCTGGAGAAACTACTAAAATCTTTACCCCATATTGACGGTTTTCTGCCCATAATGCCTCACTGAAACTGCGAATAAAAGCTTTAGTAGCTGCATAAACTGAAAGATATGGGATTGGTTGGAATGCTGCAATTGACGATACGTTGATGATGCTTCCCGAACCCCTTTCGCGCATTTGTGGTAAATACTTGTGAGTTAAAGCTACTACCGCAATATTATTTAACTGGATCATTTGGATTTGGCGATCGCCATCGGTTTGAGCAAATTCTCCATAGTCTCCAAAGCCAGCGTTGTTTATTAGTAAATCTACTGTCAATCCTTTGCTTTGGGTAGCATCGAACACTTCCTGCGCCGCCGATGGTTCGGTTAAATCTTTAACAATTACATCAACTTGAATATTATGTTGCTGCTGTAACTGTTGAGCAAGAGCATTAAGCTTATCTTCCGAGCGTGCAACAATAATCAGATTTGTATTTAATGAGGCAAGTTTTCGGGCAAAGCATTCACCAATACCACCGGAAGCACCAGTAATCAAAGCTGTAGGCATTTTTAATAATAATAATTTTTTAACTATCTAATAGATGCTAACAATATTTGGCACTCAGTTTTAACTATCCAAAGTCATATAACAGGGAACAGTTACCAGTTAACAGTTAACAGTGAGCAGTGAGCAGTGAGCAGTTACCAGCGATCGCCTTGTCCCCTTGTCTCCCCATCTCCCCCGCTCGCCGCACGCTCCGCGTGTTCAGCGCGGCACGACTCGTTAGAGTAACGGGTTGCGCCACTTCTCTGGTCGTGTTCCTCCGCACGTTTTGGGCTTACCATCTCCCCCTCTCCCCATCTCCCCATCTCCCCATCTCCCCCTCAAAAAAAACATACGTGTGATTTTTCTCTTGTAGATGGGAATAGTAAGAGTAAGAGTTACAGGGTGTTTAGATGTACCGTCTTCATAACAAAGCATTTGAAATCTTACGTGCTGAGATTGAAATATGTAGCAAAGGTGATAAAAAAGCAAATCAAAAACAGCAAATTGTAATTAAACGTTTGGAACAACTACAGTTAAAATCTGGTAAACGTGCAACTTTGAACGAGTTACGGAATGCGATTGTAGATGTATTTCCTATTTTTAATGAAACGGTTCTTAAGGAAGCTGCTAAAGTTAATCGAAAACCAAGTATTTTTCGTAAATATAAATATTTAGGGATAGCTTTAGCAACTGCTGCTGGGATAGTGACAATACTCAATTTACCCTATCCTAATATTCGCTGGTCGGTTGCGAGAACAGCACCAATATTACTTGTACCTTCTTATATGAAAATGAATTTTCACTATTGGGGTGCAAAAAATTCCGTTCAAAAAGCAGAAACATTGCTCGAATCTGCTGATAGTTTGACCGAAATTAAGCAAGTTGAGCAGAAAACACAAGAAGCCGAACAACATCTGCGTAGCATTCCGGTTTGGTTTTTAGGATACTATCCGGAAGTTTATTGTGCAAGATTTCGCTGTAGTTGGGATTACAGTTTTAACGAGTTTCAAAAAGTCCGCAGTCAAACAACGAAAGTTGAAACAAAATTATTTGTACAAAAGAATGCTTTCGTAAGTTTGGTTGAATCAGAACAAGTTTATAGCGCTGCTAAACAAAGATTAAATATAGCAAAAACTCAGAAACAGCAAGAGCTAGCTATTGCTTCGATTGAAACGGCGATTAAAACTATTGAGCAAATTCCTCCAGAAACATTAGCAGGTAAAAAAGCAGATGCAAAATTAAAAGCATATAAGCTTTATTACAACAAAATTGCTCAAAATAAAAAGCCTTAATCTGGAAATTTTTGATTTCCAGGTAGATTTGTTCGCATTCAAAAACTTTTAAAATCAGGTATAAAACAGGTGTAAAATAATGTATCGTCTTAATGATTCCGCTTATAAAATTTTGCGATTGGAATTGCTTAATTGTGGTTCTAATGATGATATTGGTAGAACGGAAAGGGTAATTGTCACCAAGCGTTTTGAAAAACTCCGCAGAGAAAAAGGCTCTCCGGTAACTTTTGAGGAATTACTCTTATTAGTTGTAGATGTATTTCCAGACTTTAGCGAAAAAGCATTAAAACAAGCCGCACGAGCTAATCAACCACCAGGAATTTTCAGCAATCTGAAATGGGTGGCAATATTCTTAATTGGTTTTTCTGGTGCGATATGGTTAGTTAATTTACCATTCCCGATGATTCGCAAACCTGTAGCCCAAAAAGCACCGTTACTACTTTTACCTTCTTACATCAGTATGGATAATAGTTATCGCGGTGCAATAAATGCTACAGAACAAGCCGACCAATTGGTAAATAAAGCTACCAGTTTAGAAGATATTAAGAGAGGTGGAGACAAAGTTAAACAAGCACAAAGTAATCTAGATAATTTACCCGTTTGGTTTCTAGGTTATTATCCTCAAACTTATTGCGGTTTATTCAGTTGTAGTTGGAAATTTACTTTTGATGAATTTGAAACAGCACGTCGTCGAGTTGCGCGGATGGATGCCAAAGTTTTTCAAGAAAAGAATGCTTTTAAATCGCTAAATCAAGCAGAAGAAACTTTAAAAGTAGCTAAAGAACAATATCAACAAACTAAGAATCCTATTGAAAAAGAAAAGGCTTTAGCAAAGATACAAACTGCTGCGATCGCTTTAGAGCAAATCCCTAGAGAAACCTTGGCTGGTAAAAAGGCTCTTACCATAATTGCAGTTTATAAACCCATTTTAGGAAAGATGATTGCTGATGATGGAAAAAGCGGGATTTCAGGTAATTTAATTGAAGCAGCGAAAGTATTCGCCATGCAAGCAGCACAAGCATCGCAAAATCCACCCCATCCAGCTTATAAATGGGAGCAAGTTGAAAAACTATGGTTACAATCAATCAAGCGATTGCAAAATATCGAAGTTACCAATCCCAATTATCTCGAAGCACAGAAACTATTAGCGCAATATCAAAAGAATCAAGGAATTATCCAAACCCGACTGCAAGCAGAAAAAGAATCGCAAAGAATTCTCGATCGCGCAGAAACACAAATCGAAAACTTTATTGCTTATCCTCCATCTGAAGTTAACCAATACAAAGCCAAATTACAGACAATTATCAATAAATTGAAAACCGTACAGTCGGGAACAACATCCTATGCAAGAGCGCAAGAACTGATATCATCAATGCAAAATCATTTGAACAAATAACTAAATAAATGAATGTAGAGACGTAAAATTTTACGTCTCTTAATTTTACGTTTCTGATGTTACGTTTCTAAATCTAACTTTTAACTTATCCTTGGGATAAGCTGTAGGCGCTGGTATTATAGTTAAATCTTGTGGTAAAAGTTCCCATTCATATTCCCGAACTAAAAGCGCTGCAAAAAGCTTCATTTCTAACTTAGCGAACTCCTTACCGATACATTCGCGCATACCGCCGCCAAATGTTACGTGTGCAAAGGGTTTCGATTTATCCTCAGCCCTAGATGGTGCAAAACGTTCTGGATCGAACTTCGATGGCTCAGTATATACACCGCTATCTTGATTTGTTTTAGGCACATTATATAGTACAGACCAACCTTGAGGGATAAAGTAACCGTTAAATTCACAAGGTTCGATTACCTGTCGAAAACCACCACCAACGGGAGGAATTAAACGCAAGACTTCTTTAATAACTTGGTCTAAATAAGTCATTTGCTTGAGATTTTCTGTAGTTAGTTGAGATAATCCCAATTGCTGCTGTTCGTCGCGTACCTTTGCCAGAACTTCGGGATGCTGTGCTAGTAAGAGACACATCGATGCGATCGCCGATGTTAATGTTTCATGCCCAGCAAATAGTAAAGTTAATATTTGGTCTTTAATTTCTTCTACACTAAGTTTATTACCATCATCATCTGTGGCTTGTAATAATATTCCTAGAGCATCTTTATTAGAAGCGGGTTGTTGTTGACGCTGTAATACTATTTCTTCAATCTGCTTGACTAACAATTTGCGACTGCGTAATGCTTTACTAAAATTAGTCCAGGGTAAACGCAGAGGAATGGTAAACAAACCTCTCACCAACTCTTCAAAAAGTTCGACAAAATTACTATCGCTAGCTGCATCCGTTCCTACAAGTAATTTACAAGCAACGTCAAAAGTATATTTTCTAATTTCTGGGTACCAAGTCAAAGTACCCATTTTTTCCCATTTATTAAAATAACTGCGGAGAATTTCCTCCATTGCAGTAGTATATTCTGCCAAAGCTCTTGGTTGAAAAGCTTGTGATAGAATTTTACGTCGCTTTTGATGGATACTGCCCATTTGTATGGATAATGAGCCAGGACCTAATAAAATCTTAGTACTAGCAGGCCATTGCCCAGAAAAATATTTATTATCATTTGTAAACACAAAACGGTTAGCTTCCGCACCAATCATTACTATGGTGGGATTTGTAAAAATATGGGTTTTAAAGATAGAACCGTATTTTTGATATCGTTTTTCTGTAAAATCTGAATCCCGTATAAAGCTGATGGTTTCACCAATTACAGGTAAACCAAAGTTACCGGGAGGTAAAGGAAGTTTTTTGGGATTAGTGGTTGTCATTGGATTTTGGATTTTGGATTTTGGATTGTTCGGAGTTATCTTAAATAACTATTGTGAAACAAAAAATGTAACGAAATTTACAAAATTATCGGAAATTATTAAAAATCAAGTTACGGTAAGAACATCTCGAAAACCTAACCCCCTAACCCCCTTCCCGGAGCAGGTAAGGGGGAATATCAAAGCCTCTCTCCTTGCAGAAGAGAGGTTTGGAGAGAGGTCAAAAATGTGGTTTATTTACTCGAAAACATCTCTCAGAACATATTTTAATTTTTACATTATATGGATAAAACATCCCTACTTGCGCCAGAAAATCCTTCTCCCGCGTACATTTGCCCTTTCGATCAAGCCTGTAGCTATTTAGACGCGGCGGCGAAAGAATTAAAGTTAGAACAAGGTATATCAGAAATACTCAGTAACCCGCGTAAGGTAATTACGGTTTCCATTCCCATAAAACGAGATAGTGGTGAAATACAGATTTTAGCAGGACATCGAGTCCAACACTGCAACGTTTTAGGGCCTCACAAAGGCGGTATTCGTTTCCATCCAGCCGTTACACTGCGGGAAGTTTCGGCGTTAGCAATGCTGATGACTTGGAAATGTGCGTTGTTGGGTATTCCCTACGGTGGTGCTAAAGGTGGTATCGCGATAAACCCTAAAAATTACAGTGTCAATGAATTAGAACGTATTTCCCGACGCTATATTAGCGAGTTAATTAAAGACATCGGGCCGTCAGTAGATATACCCGCGCCAGACATGGGTACATCAGCCCGCGAAATGGCTTGGATGATGGATACTTATTCGGTAAATATCGGTCATGCAGTGCCGGGAGTTGTCACCGGGAAACCGCTTTCGATAGGTGGTTCGTTAGGAAGAGAAATGGCAACCGGACGCGGTGTAATGATTATTGTCCGTGAAGCCTTAGCAGATAAAGGTAAATCTTTAGCAGGTACGCGAATTGCGATTCAAGGTTTTGGTAACGTCGGTGGTGCTGCGGCTGAATTGCTGCATCAAGCTGGTGCAAAAATTATTGCCGTCTCTACGGGTTCCGGCGGTATTTTCGCGGAGAATGGTTTAGATATTCCGGAATTGAAAGCTTATGCAAAAGAGAACAATCGAAAGATTTCGGGATTTTCACAAGCCAAACCAATTAGCAATGCAGAGTTATTAACATTACCTTGCGACGTATTGATTCCCGCAGCCTTAGAAAATCAAATTACACAAGAAAACGTTAATCAAATCCAAGCTAATATAATCGCCGAAGCCGCAAATGGCCCGGTTACGCTAGAAGCTAACTTATCATTAGAAGCGCGGGGTGTGACGGTACTACCAGATATTTTAAGTAACGCTGGCGGAGTTGTGGTTAGTTATCTGGAATGGGTACAGGGACTTTCCTACTTATTTTGGGATGAAGAAAAAGTCAACGGTGAAATGGAAAACTTGATGGTGCAAGCATATCGCAAAGTTATGCGAGAATCCCAAACGCGAAATATTTCTCCTAGATTAGCAGCTTACGTATTAGGTGTAGGAAGAGTAGCGCAAGCATTAGGCGATCGCGGTTTATATCCTTAATCAGTTAACAGTGAGCAGTCAACAGTGAGCAGTGAGAACTTATGCAACTCACACATTAAAATTGCAAGGTATTTGATGCTTTAATAAATTCTGAAAGGTAAATTAAAGTCTTGAGCATCATAAAGTAACGGTTAATTGTAATAATAATGATGCTACCGCATGATTAATAATTAATAACTGTTAACTACTCACTGTTCACTGTTCACTGATAACTGTTCACTGTTTCTGATATTCGCTACCGCTAGCACGGAAACCTTTTTCTTTGAGGATAATATTACCGTTGTTGGCATTATTAACAATAAAATCTACTTCACCGAAGGGAATAAACCTGACGTAGTAAGCAGTATTATCTTTGATGGCAACGTAGCTTTTAAACTTACTTTCATCATCAAGTTTTGGCAATCTTGCAGCTTCGACAGCATATAATTCTGTCTTTTCGGCGCGGTTATCGTAAACGTTCATATAAATCTGCTTTTCTTCGGCATAAATTCTTACTGTTCTGCTGTTGGTAGCAAAAAGCAGTTGAGTTGAAGCAGAAGAAGGATTTGTGTAAGTCAAATCAATCACATCTTCGCGCACCCAGCCAATATCATCAGGTTGCGAACCAAATTTAACTTTATACCAAGCATGGGTATCGCCAGCAGGTTTGGTTTGATCGAGAATTTTTACTTTGTCTCCTTCTTTTCCTTGGTGAATGACGCGACGATTCAGCGAAGGTCCCGAACGAATGTTAACTGTATTGATAGTATTACTGTTAGTGGTGAGAACGCCTTCGCTAGCGGTAAGGGTTTGTATGGGCGTTGATTGATTAGCGTCTGTCATAAATTTATCTCCCGAATTCTATAATTAATAGATAGTAAAAAGTATTTAGATTTACTACTATTATTTGTTACAAATTCTTAGACGTGCAGTTTTTGCAACATTATGAAATGTTTGAGGAAGTTAGGTATAAAAAACCTTACTAGACGCGGAGGGCGCTGAGGGAAGAGGTTATAGAGGGATGATGGGTAATAGTGTTAGTTATCAGGAATAATTAAGTATGTGTAAGTTTTTAAGGATTTCCAAATTAAGAAATATCTAATAAATATTAGGTAGTGCCACACGGCTTAAATAGCGCACCCCTAATTTTAATGCTCAGAAGTCGGGTTTTTAGAATACGTATCTGTAATACATTTACCTTCTTTGATAAAAACCCGACTTCTATACCGGAGCCGAGCCGTGTCTTCTTGTGGTTCTTAAGTCCGGTTATTATATGGGTACTTGACTTACGTTGACTCTGTACTAGTGCGAGCATCTTGCTCGCTTGAGACATACAGCGAGCAGAAGCTTGCACTACCATTATTAATAAATTATTTTTTAAAAATATTAATTAACATCAATAGCATCAATCTCGGCTTTATTTAACCCACGCAGGTGGGTTTCGCTTGTGTAGCCGTGATTTCAATCGCCGTCAACAATCGCAAATATTTATACTATCTTTTACATATTTTTGCTTAGTTGATTTCTTTAAGTGCTAAAAAAGAAAAAACAATTTTAAACTAAGCATCTATGACAACGCAAATTAAAGATAAAGCTTTATTACTTCTACGTCAGGCACTTGAGAACCCAAAAGCTGACTTTCGCTGCGGACAATGGGAAGCTATTGAGGAATTATTAAGGCGATCGCGTTTACTTGTGGTTCAACGTACTGGTTGGGGCAAAAGTCTGGTATATTTTTTAGCTACTCGTTTGTTACGAGATAAAGGTGCTGGCTGTACGCTTTTGATTTCGCCATTATTAGCTTTGATGCGAAACCAAATTACGGCAGCAGCAAGGATAGGTGTTAAAGCTGTTACGATTAACTCTAGCAATATAGATGATTGGGAAGTTGTAAAAACACAGTTACTTGCAGATGAAGTAGATATTCTGCTGATTTCTCCGGAAAGATTAGCTAATGATGAATTTAGAGAAAAAATACTGTTACCGTTATCTAAAAAAATCGGTTTATTTGTAGTTGATGAAGCCCACTGTATTTCTGATTGGGGACATGATTTTCGTCCCGATTACAAGCGGATTGTCAGAGTATTACAAGCGCTTCCTCAAAATATTCCAGCTTTAGCGACTACTGCTACGGCAAATAATCGGGTAGTGGATGATATTATTGCTCAATTAGGTTCAAAGTTAAAAGTGTCGAGAGGTGCTTTAACTAGACAAAGTTTGCATCTGCAAAATATTAAAATACCATCACCCGCAGCCCGAATGGCATGGTTAGCAGAACAACTGCCTAATTTACATGGAAGCGGAATTATTTACACTTTAACTGTAAGAGATTCTCAGCGTGTTGCCGATTGGTTGGTAACTCAAGGAATAAATGCTGCTTCATATCATAGCGATTTGGAAAGCAATATTCGCGAACTATTAGAAGAACAACTTTTAAAAAACGAAATTAAAGCTTTAGTTGCAACTACTGCTTTAGGAATGGGTTTTGATAAACCAGATTTAGGATTTGTAATTCATTATCAACGTCCGGGTTCTGTTGTCCACTATTATCAACAAGTGGGTAGAGCGGGTAGAGCCGTTGAAAAAGCCTACGGAATTCTTTTAAACGGTGAGGAAGATGATGAAATTACCAACTATTTTATAAATACAGCTTTTCCTCCAGAAGCTCATACCCAACAAGTTTTAAATGTTCTCGAAGTAGCTAAAGATGGCTATTCTATTCCTCAGTTGGAGCAACAGCTTAATCTTTCCAGAGGACAAATTAATAAAGTTTTGAAATTACTATCTCTGGAGTCTCCCGCACCCGTAACCAAACAAGGTTCAAAATGGTATACTACGCCAATAAATTATCAAATCGACACCGATAAAATCGAAAGATTAACAAAAATCCGCCATCAAGAACAAGATAGAATGCGAGAATATATGCAAACTCAGCAATGCTTAATGACTTTTCTCGCAACAGAATTAGATGACCAAAATCCAACTAACTGCGGTAAATGTGCTGCCTGTTTAGGTAAAGCTTTACTACCAGAAACTTGCTCTTTTGAACTTATAAATCAAGCAATTCAATTTTTACGTCGTAGCGATCAAATTATCGAACCGCGTAAAACTTGGGCTTCACTTGCATTTCCAAATTATCGGTTTTCTGGAAGAATTAAAGATAACTTAAAAGCAGAATCGGGAAAAGCTCTATCTTTATGGGGTGATGCAGGTTGGGGAGACTTAGTAAAGTCTGGAAAATATCAAGATAATTATTTTGATGATGCACTTGTAGAAGCTGTATATCAAATGATTCAACGTTGGCAACCTCAACCATATCCCACTTGGGTAACTTGCGTACCTTCTTTAAATCGCAAACAACTTGTACCAGATTTTGCTAAAAGGTTGGCTGAAAAATTAGGTTTACCTTTCGTACCAGTCGTGCAGAAAATTCGTCAAACTCAATTACAAAAAGAGATGAGCAACAGCTACCAACAAGCTCAAAACTTAGATGGTGCTTTTGCAATTAACAGTTGGAAGGGTATAAATGGTTCTGTATTTTTAGTTGATGATATGGTTAATTCCCGTTGGACTTTTACCGTAATTGCCGCGCTTTTACGTCGCAATCAAAGCGAGTTAGTTTTTCCTGTAGCATTAGCACTGAATACATTAGGGCAGACGGGCGTAAGTTAGGTACCCATATAATTAAATGACTTCTAACCACCTTTGACACGCGACGCTCCAGTTGAGAAGTCGGGTTTTTATAAAATTTGTAAGTGTATTACAGATACGTATTCTAAAAACCCGACTTCTGACCATAAAAACTTAGCATAATAAGCACGGTAAAACCATTAAAAACCATGTTAAATCATGTATTATCGCCAGATACTCAAGCAATTTTATTATTATGTAGTAACTTCGGACAAAATCGCAAAATTGAACCACAACCCTTGACTCTCAGTGAATATAATTCCTTAGCTAATTGGTTGCGAAATAATCAAATGCGTCCAGCAGATTTACTCGAACCAATAGCAGGAAAACAATTACAAAAGATTGGCGAAACAAAACTTGAATTGAGCAGAATATCGGCTTTACTCGATCGCGGTGCAATGTTGAGTTTAGCTGTAGAAAAATGGACTAATCAAGGATTGTGGATATTAGGAAGAGGTGATGAAAATTATCCCAAATCTCTCAAGCAAACACTAAAACATTCAGCACCAGCAATTCTGTATGGAATTGGTAATATCAAACTATTATCAATGGGAGGATTGGCGATCGTCGGTTCTCGCGACGTTGATGAAGAGAAACTAGAATATACAAAAAAAGTCGCCGAAAAAAGCGCTATGGAAGGAATACAGGTAATTTCCGGTGGAGCGCGTGGTGTAGATAAAACGGCGATGTTGGGGGTATTGCAAGCCGGAGGAACTTCTGTAGGTGTGCTGGCTAATAGTTTAACTAAAGCATCAGTAGATAGGGAATATCGTTCAAGCATTAAAGAAGGAAGACTTGCATTAATTTCCAGTTACGATCCCGATGCTGGTTTTAATGTTGGTAATGCAATGGGACGAAATAAATATATTTATGCTCTTGCAAATTATGCTCTTGTAATTGATTCAACTGCGGGTAAAGGTGGCACTTGGGCAGGTGCGGTGGAGGCAATTTCTAAATTAGATGTAGCAGTTTTTGTTAGGATGCATCCAACTATATCAGAAGGTAATCAACAGTTACACGATAAAGGAGCAAAGGTTTTTCCACCAGAACCTTGGGATGATTTAAAACAACTTTTGATATCAACTGCATCCTCAATTAAACCATCAGTAGAAACAAAAGAAACAAAAGAGATTTCAGCCACCTCAAAAGAAATTTACCAAGCAGTTTTACCTTTAATTCTCGATCGCTTACAACAACCATTAGACGCAAAAACTCTTGCAGAAACCTTAAACGTGAGATTATTGCAAATGCAAGATTGGTTAGATGAAGCTGTAGAACAAGGTAAAGTTAAAAAAACTAAAAAACCAGTTACTTATGTAATTAATCAGTCAGCGACTCAACTTTCGATGTTTTCAAATGAGTAGATTTCCGAAAAAATAAACCTGTATTTTGTAGCCTTATAGTTAAGACTTTAAACCCCTGCCACGGTGGGTTTCGTTTGTGTAGCCGCGTTCACCGCGCTTGTGCGGCATATTGAATCGCCAGGTATTCTTAAAATAATAACCCCCACCAAAAGGAGAATATCTTAAAGTGCAGCCAGATTTAATCGGTTTAGAAATTACCAAAGGTGAATTAAGACGCTTAACTGGTGTAGATCCAGAAGATGTATTTCGCCCTTCAATTCTGAAAAACCGCGAAAAACGATTTGGTTTTTTCATGAACGAAGTAATTACAGCTTTAGCGTTAACTCCTATTGTTGTCGGTTTTATTTATGCATTTATTATTCTACCTACCATCGGTTCCTCAATTTCTATCGGATTATTATTGTTAGCTTTAGTACCAATATTGGTAGTATTAGCACGGGGGTTTTGGCGGCGAAAAAGTTGTCCGAAATCGCTCACAAAACTTTTGGATGAAGTTGATGAATATCACGAAGTTATCCAAGCTATCGATCTTAACGACCAGTTAGATACAGCGGGAAATACGCAAAGCAATATTAGCGATCGCGATCGAGTTATTGCAGCGTTACAACTAATTCGAGAAGATTTGGTACGAGCTTTGAAAACGGAACGAATAATAAGAGATAATAAAAAGTTACTTGCGAACAATCAAGATTTATTTGTTAACAATTTAGCCAATCTGCAAGCTTTGCAAGTGAGTACGGAAGCTGGCGAATACGCTCAACTTCTCAATCAATCGTTGCAGATTGCTGTTGATGTTCAATCTCAAATCAGAAAATTACAGTCGCCCAAATAATTTTATATGACAATATGAGCGATCGACCAAAAATTATTGTTCTAGATGACGATCCGACTGGTTCCCAAACCGTCCACGGTTGCTTGCTTTTAATGGAGTGGGATGTGGATACTTTGCGCTTGGGGTTACAAGATGATTCACCGATTTTCTTTGTTTTAACTAATACCAGGGCGTTAACTCCAGAAAAAGCTGAATCTGTGACGAAAGAGGTTTGTCATAACTTGAAATTGGCGTTAGATGCCGAAAAGATCGAGGATTTCCTAGTTGTTAGTCGTAGTGACTCAACTTTACGGGGACATTACCCAATTGAAACTGATGCGATCGCCAAAGAATTAGGACCTTTTGATGCTCATTTTTTGGTTCCGGCGTTTTTTGAAGGAGGGCGTATCACTCGTGACAGCGTACATTACTTAATGATGCAGGGTGCCCCCGTTGCAGTTCATGAAACTGAATTCGCTCGCGATTCGGTATTTAGTTACAATCACAGTTATTTACCTAAATATGTAGAGGAAAAAACGAACGGGCGTATTGCTGCGGATAAAGTAGAAAGATTTTTACTTGATGACATTCGCGGTGGTAGTCTGGAACGATTAATGAAACTTAGTGGCGATCGATGTGGGGTGGTAGATGGGGAAACCCAAGCCGATTTAAATAAGTTTGCTGAAGATGTATTGACGGCAGCGAGTCGGGGAAAACGCTTTCTATTTCGTTCTGCTGCCAGCATTTTAACCGCTTTGGCTGCACTACCTCCCCAACCAGTTTCCCCAGAAAACATGGCTGAATATGTAATTACGGGTAAACCGGGAGCCATAATAGTTGGTTCTCACGTCAAAAAAACTACCCAGCAACTCGAAGTACTTTTACAAGCAAAAGGTATTGTGGGAATCGAAGTAGATGTAGCAAAGTTACTTGATAAAGAGAATCAATCTGCTACACTGCTAACCGATATACTCGAAAATGTTCGGCTCTGCCATAATGCTGGAAATACACCAGTAGTTTATACCAGTCGTCAGGAATTAACTTTTGAGGATATTGATACGCGGTTGCAATTTGGAGCTAAGGTTTCAGGCTTATTAATGGATGTTGTACGAAATTTACCTGACGATATCGGATTTTTAATCGGTAAAGGAGGTATTACTTCAAACGATGTTTTAAGTACTGGTTTAGCTTTAAAAACAGCGCGTTTACTCGGTCAAATTCTTGCTGGAGTTTCAATGGTGCGTACTCCAGAAAATCATCCCCAGTTTCCTAATTTACCAGTGGTACTATTTCCAGGTAATGTAGGTGAAGCGTCGGGTTTAGCAACTGTTTATGAAAGACTCAGTAAAAATATTAAGTGAGGTTGATTCATTTTAATAAAACAAAGGTTCGCAAACCGAGCGGGAAATTAAAAAATTATCCAATATCCAAATCTTATTGGCTTAACTAGTGCGTTAAATAACCAATACTTCTAATTTATGAAAGATTGTGAGAAAAAGACGCATCATGGATATTTTTTAAAACTACAATACCCGTTATTAAATATTCGAGAATTGCTTGATGTCCGCGTTTTGGCTGGTGTTGCATGACTTCTGATTCAGCTATCCCAAATTCTAATTCTAACAATGATGTTTCTCAGACAGATTCCTCAGTTACTAGTTCGGATGAGGAATCTACCGTGACAGAAGTTACTTTTATTTCCAGTCCAAATAATGTCAATCTTTCCTCAAAGCTAGTTGAAGATCCAGCTACTGCTGAAGATAATTCTACTGTTAATCCATATCAATCTGTCTTCGATGGTACTAGCGTTGAAGAAAATTCTACTGTTAATCCATATCTTGAGCCTGTTTTTGATGGTACTAGCGTTGAAGAAAATTATCATCCAACTTTAGATCGATCGGTTGGTGAACCAACAATCAAGGAAAATGAAATTGAACAACAGATTGATGATGAGATAAACCTTGATACGCCGTTGTTAGAAAATGCGGCAAATCACAAAATACAGGTAGAAATTAGAAGCGAAAAAGATAGACTAGTGTTGACTTTACCAACCGTATCCGAAGATAAAGTATCGGAATACACCTGGTCTGAAATTTGGCAGCAAATGAAACTGCGGCTTATAGCGCAGCAACGGTTTTTTAACTCTAAAATAAACGTACATTTGGTAGCACACGATCGCTTACTTGATAGCAGACAACTGCAAGATATTGCCGATACCTTAAGCGAAATGTCCTTGCTACTCAAATCTGTGGGTACCAGTCGCCGTCAAACTGCGATCGCGGCTGCGGGTGCTGGTTATTCTGTAGAACAATTGCAGCCGAAACAGGCTTTCAACTTTGAATCCAAAACGGCTTCATTACCGCCCTCTGAAGCACTATATCTGGAAACAACGGTGCGATCTGGTGTAGAAATTCGTCACAGAGGTAGTGTAATTATCTTGGGAGATGTAAATCCAGGTGGTATTGTAGTCGCAGATGGCGATATTCTAATTTGGGGTCGTCTGCGTGGGGTAGCTCATGCTGGTGCCCAAGGTAACAGCGAATGCACAATTATGGCTTTACAAATGGAACCAACCCAGTTGCGAATTGCCGATGCTTTGGCTAGGGCACCAGAGAAATCACCTACGCAGCTTGATGCTGAAGTTGCGTATATGACGACACAGGGAATCCGCATTACCAAGGCTAATGATTTTTCTAGAGTTCAATTAGCTAGATCCCGTCAAGAGCCATAAATACGATTACAGTCAACAGTTAACAGCGAACAGTTATCAATCGAATCAAAGTCAACATAATATGACACATCCACGATGCCTGTAATTTTTTAATAGGATGAACGTAATTGCCTTATGAATAAATCATTCATAAAAAGTGGTTAAAAGCTGTTAATTGATAACTGATAACTGATAACTGATAACTGATAACTGGTAACTGAATAAATGTTCTATATTTTTTAATGCCATCACGAGCGCGTTCGTAATCATGACTCGAATTGTTGTCATTACCTCCGGTAAGGGAGGGGTCGGAAAAACCACTACTACAGCCAATCTGGGCATGGCTTTAGCCAAACTCGGTCGCCAGGTAGCATTAGTTGACGCTGATTTTGGTCTGCGAAATTTGGATTTGTTGTTGGGACTCGAAAACCGCATCGTTTACACAGCGGTGGAGGTTTTGGCTAGAGAATGTCGTTTGGAACAAGCTTTAGTCAAAGATAAGCGGCAACCCAATTTAGTACTGCTACCTGCGGCACAAAATCGCACCAAAGAAGCAGTCACCCCAGACCAAATGAAGTTGCTGGTAAATGCTTTAGCGCAAAAATACCAGTACATTATCGTTGATAGCCCCGCTGGAATCGAAATGGGGTTTAAAAATGCGATCGCCCCTGCAAACGAAGCTTTAATTGTTACAACTCCCGAAATCGCAGCCGTGCGTGATGCTGACCGGGTAGTAGGGTTATTAGAAGCACAAGGAGTAAAGCGCATTCACTTAATAATTAACCGGATAAAACCCGCAATGGTTCGGTTAAATGATATGATGTCAGTGCAAGATGTTCAAGAACTTCTGGCAGTTCCTCTAATTGGGGTAATCCCTGACGACGAGCGGGTAATTGTTTCTACCAACCGTGGCGAACCTTTGGTTTTATCAGAAAATCCTTCTTTAGCCGCCACAGCTTACAATAACATTGCTCGTAGATTGGAAGGAGAAACAGTAGATTTTCTTGATTTTGACTCGTCCCAAGACAACCTATTTTCTCGCCTCCGAAAGTTATTGTGGACAAAAATTATTTAATCAAATCCAGTATGCGCTCATAAGGCTGCAATGATTCTTGAACTTTTAGAACGACTTTTTTTTCGCGGTAAGGATAATAGTCGCAATGACGTTAAACGTCGCCTGCAATTAGTTATTGCTCATGATCGGGCGGACTTAAGCCCTCAAATGATAGAAAAAATGCGGCAAGAAATTTTAGAAATTGTTTGCCGCTACGTGGAAGTTGAAGCTGAAGGTTTGGAATTTTCTTTGGAAAGTAACCAACGTACAACAGCTTTAATAGCCAATGTACCTATCCGTCGAGTCAAAGACTCTGCTTCGGAGTCGGAAGGTGAAAAAAAGTCTGAGTAATTTTATTTAATATTTTTGAATAAAGAAAGTATGTGCTTTTGTCTTTCAACAGAGAATAGGGAGTAGGGAGTAGGGAGTAGTCTAATACTCCATGCCCCATACCCAAAATAAAATACATAAATGAAAAATCCCGTTTTAGTGTCTACTAGAACGGGATTATTTTAAATATTACGATCGTAATCATGAATTATTGATAAGCAACTTGAGGTCCAGCCCAAACATCAGTAGTTTTTCTATCAAAGGTTGTAGGCTGATCTACAACTGGTGTTGTGACTGTTCTACCATCATTGGCAACTGTAATTGTAGACCAAGTTTCTTCACCCATTTCGCCAGCTTGAAATACTACATTATCAGGTGCATTTTTACTCCAACCTAATAAAACAGCAATATCATACTGGTGATTCTTTCGAGAAGGAGCAACTGTATTAGCGCGATTTTTCTGACGATTCCAAATTAATGCTTGATCTGAAGCGTGAGCGGTGTTGAATAAACCTTCAAATTTGCGTGCTAAGAAACTCTCGCCATTTTCTGACCAGCTAACTGGAACTAATACACCGATTTTTCCAGGGATCGAGATGTCTTCGCCCCGCATTTGCTTAGCTTTAATTAACGGATCTACTAAAGCAGAAGTCGATGCTACAACTTTTAGCTGTTTGGTTTCTCTATCTTCCACAAATAGCACGCTGCTAACACGGCTCTTGTGCATTTGCGGCTTAACTTCTAACTTGACGCGACTGTATATAGAATAACGACCATCCGGAGAAATTACGGGTACGCTACGGTAGTAACGTATTCCCGAACCAGTATTAGCACTTACAGATTCTTGAGTAGCGGTTATCCATTTCCAAGGAATCGCATGAGGACTTCCAATTGGATCTTGCTGGGATAATTCTGATTCAGTTGGTTCTTCTACTACGGGCGCATCGGTCGGTTGAGGAATTAAATTTCTTCTCAAAGCTATAACTTTACTTGCTTTGAGTGATTTAGTACCTGCCAATTTAGCAACTAAAACATCTTTCGTTGAAGATTCAGCTTTCCCAGCTTTCAGACGCTGAACCAACTTAATTCTATTTAGAGGAAGTTTTCTCGGTACTATTTTAGAACTATTATTAGAACTATTAGTAGATGGTGCAAGTTCAACTTCAGCAAATGGATCTTCATCTACGGAATCTACGGAATCTACGGAATTTACGGAGAAAGAATTATCATAAGGTGTTACTTCTTTTCCTTCGGTTAAAGTCTCTACTGTTAAAGACCCTACTACATGAGGCTGTATTATTTTTGGCTCAATAACCGCAGCCATTTTCATCGATTCAGAATCGGCATCTGAATCCGATGTCAAAGTTTTGACTGTTTCTGGTTGTAATAATTTGTATTCACTAGCAATAGGAACCTCTACTAACACCGAATCCAATTCTGGCATTTCGGCGGCAACAATGGTAGCTTGTGATTGTTTTGCCGAGCTTGAATGTGCTGACGCTCCCACTAAAGGCGCAATCAGTACTACGACTAATACGTACTTGAGAAATGGTTGCACGCGGAACCATCCTGACATTAAAAGATGTTTCAGCATTTTTTGGTTGACTCTCTAGAGGGCGGTTGCTGTGGGAGGAGCAATGCCTAACGCAATGGGGCAGGCTATCTTTTCTATGTATAACAGGGAACTAAAGATTTAGCGAGATGCTCTACTTTAATTTCGCACAGTTTTACAAAATCGCGTATGCTTTTTTACTCAATTTTCTAAACAATTGTTGAAAAAATCATAGTTTGGGTAAAATCAATTAAGTAGCAAACTTGAGCGTAGTTATAAAAACCCGCCTTCTTTACAGCTGAACTAAATACTGGCTCAAAAAATAGATGCCAATATATACTTATCAGTGGGAATAGGAATTACACACAACTAAATCTAGCTGAAATCACTTAATATAGATGTCGGCATTAGAATTCTAGATTATTCTACCTGTTGTATTTGTACTTTCACATTTCGGGTGCCGATTCCGGTTATGATGTGAAATATCTAATAAATAGTAGAAAAAAAAATTAAAAGCCGTAATACAGGCGCTACTTAGTATTTGGCAACGAAACATATAATATATAAGTTTCAGTAGCAATAGTAGAAGTAACGCTAATCAGTAAGGAAGCTTAGCTATAAATGCTCGGTTCCTACTAAAGTATAAAAAAATTAAACTTTTGACTTTCGCTATACCAACATCAGTATAATCTATAAATTTATCAATTGCACTCTATCTATTGAATTATTGTTACATAAGCAGTATTGACGATCGCGGCGGCGATCCAACAGCAATGTTATTGTTAAAAGTTGAAAATTAGCTGTGTTGGTTTTATGAAAGTTGTATTTTTCGGTACTCCCCAATTTGCCGTTCCCACGCTGGAAAAATTGCTCGATCGCTCAGATTTTGAAGTAATTGCTGTTGTTACTCAGCCAGATAAAGTTCGGGGACGCGGTAAGAAAATCACACCTTCCCCGGTCAAAAGTGTTGCTTTGACAAGGGATTTACCTGTATGGCAGCCGACTCGAATAAAAAAAGATGAAACGGCTTTAAGTCAATTAAAAGAAATTGATGCAGACGTATTTGTTGTTGTAGCTTACGGGCAAATTCTCTCACAAGAGATTCTGGATATGCCGAAAGCTTGTATCAACGTGCATGGTTCGATTTTACCGCAATATCGAGGTGCAGCCCCGATTCAATGGTGTTTGCATAATGGAGAATCAGAAACCGGGATTACGACTATGTTGATGGATGCGGGTATGGATACCGGCGCAATGTTACTCAAGGCTATTACACCGATTAAATTGCTTGATAATGCCCAAGATTTGTCCGAAAAATTATCATTAATGGGTGCAGACTTACTGGTAGAAACACTTATAAAATTTCAAAGTCAGGAAATTAAACCTATTTCTCAAGATGAAAGTAAAGCAACTTACGCGCCTTTGATCGAAAAATCAGATTATTACTTGGATTGGTCAAAAAGTGCCATAGAATTACACAATAAAATTAGAGGTTTCTACCCCAATTGTGTGGCAACATTCCGCGAGCGATCGATTAAGATTACAGCCACCGCACCGCTTGATTCGGAGTATTGGAATCAACTTCCAGTTACACTTCAAGAAATAAAAAATAAGCTACCATTATCAAGCCCCTCAGGTAAACCTGGAGAAGTTGTCAGCATTGTTAAAGGTATAGGAGCAATTGTACAAACAGGAGATGGTTTATTGTTATTACGAGAAGTACAGTTAGCTGGTAAACGTCCCCAGTCGGGATGGGATTTTGTTAACGGTAGCCGTTTAACTGTGGGGGAAGAATTGCGATCGCCGGAGGAAAAAAGTTAGAACCACCGGAAGTGTAGAATAGGCATCAAAGCATTTTAATTTTAAAATTAATTTTCAAAATACTTGCAGCCTTTGCAAGGTCCTTCGGGATTGACTGCACAGCGGATAATTTCTGAAAGGGCGTTGTAGCTACACTTAGCGTTACCAATTACCCAGCGTCCGTTCACTAAGGTTTTTTCATCTGGTCTTTTTGCTGATTGTACGTAAATAGCAATTTTGTGCAAGCAATAGCGTCCTTCCTTTAACTGATAACGGTGATGACGCTCCAAAACTGCGTAGGTTTTACCTTGATAGTCAATATAATTTCCAGGTTGTGGTGTCCAATCAAGTTTGATGTTGCCTAGAGACTGATGTGATGAGGTTAAGATGATTTCTGTTAGTAGTGAATCTGGCTTCATATTGCAGTCAATTCGTTTACATTATTTAGGATATTAACGTATAGGAAACAGGAAACAGGAAACAAAGAATAGAGAATATAAATGCTGTAAATGTTCAAAATAAACGAACCCACCATCTCAAAGATAGCGGGCGAAGGCAAAATTATTTATAGATAATAACATATCGGTGGCAGCTTTATTCTAAAGACACATTTTGCGGAAGCCGCCAACGCATACAGTATTTCCCTTATCATTAATACTTGATACCTTAACTAACAAAACGCTGTTTTAAAGCTCTAAAATAGGCTTGAATTGGAATTTGGTAAACCTCTATGAACAGCCAAATAATAATTGTTAAATGAGAAAAAAATGTTAGTAGCGTCCAAATATAGGGAACCCAAGATAAAGGAGCATTTGGATCTGGGGGAAAATTATAAGCAACTAATCCTATTAAACTAGTAGGAAGTAACACAAAAGCAACTGTTGCTAATATATAACCCCAGCCAAATTCAACTCCTTCTAAATGAGCTTCCGTCCAGTAAAATCCTTTCCACCGCCAAACTAAGGGAGGTTCCCGCGAAGGCATTTTCAGTTGTTGTTGTTCTAAGTTGACGGTAAAAATTTGATGGCAAAAATCACAAGACATTGCCTCCATTAAAGGCATATTTTGAACTTTTCCTACCCGACACACCGGACAAGGGTAAACTCCTTTATAATCTAATGGAGTAGCCAAGTTTTTAGAATTTGGGATTTTAAACATCAGTTCTGGGCAGTTAAAATTAAGTTTACCTTTATGATATGAGCAAGTAAGGGATAAGAAAAACGGGACTTTAAAATTCTAATTGTAAGAGATTAACTCTTACTTTCTGGAAAGAAAAGTTTATTTTACTATTTATTTACAATAAACTTCTTGAATTTTGGTTCCAACTTGCGAACACGAAAATCCCACAGTTATCTATGTAGTTTTTGTTTTTTTAGAGAAAAATAAACAGTTGCCAGCAAGTGAGATACAAAGGTGTTGCTCCCGACTCTTTTTCATTTTAAGCCTCCGGAACGATTTGTGGGGTTCGCTTCAGATGTTATACTTTCTACTCTAATCTAACAGGATAAGAAATTTTCGGTCTGAATTTTAGAGTTCGCGTATTTCACCAAACGAAAAGATACATAGCCCGCGAATAAATCAGTTCCGGTTTTTTTAGGGTTTGGTTGGCTTTTCTACTTGCTCCTTTTGTTATTCCTTTTGTTTCGGGAATGCCCCTTGTTTCAAGAGGTAGAGGAGGAAAAAAGGAGACAATTAATATTTACTTTAAAGAGAAATCCAATACGAATAATGCCAAACTGGCAGCAATACCTCACCCAAACTATCAAACTATGATGAAGTTTTTTGAAGCTATTCCATGTGGTAGCAGTTTGACTATGAATAAGCTGCAAGCCTAGTTAATAATTGTTCGTAACTCATGTGGGTAATTATAGGCGTTACAACATTAGCTATTGATTTTTCTATCGAGTCCAAAACCCGATTTAAAGCATCTAATACTCCTGCAATCAACCTTTTCTGCTGTTTTTCCGATTTTGTTTTACAGGCTGCTCTAATATTTTTGATAACTTTATCCATAGAAAAGGCTGCATTCGGAATGCTGGCTCGAAATAATGCATCTTTTGCTGATTCTAAAAATAAAAATACAGTGGTGAAATCATGTATTTCAACCTTATCAGCATTTTCTAATGGCTTCATCACATCTACAGCATCTTGTAAATGAATAACGGCTTTTTGCAAATCTTCAAGTTCAATTTCAACTTCAGGCATATTGCAAAACCAGAACTCGCTTAAATGGCGATTGGCAATGATATTAGATGATGTTGCTAAAAAATTGCCGATTTTTACAAGATTTAGATTCATAAGGTCTTCTGTAAATAACAAGTAAATGTATATTATCGTACCAACTTTCGATATTCATTTGTGTTAAAGAAAGTAGATATAAATGTATTCACTGTTTTCTATACAACAATTAGTAGTGTGTTTACGGAATTTTTAACCTAAAATAAACTTTTTATGAAAAACAAATTTTATTTTTCAGCAATTTAATACAAGTAATATTGCTTAGCCAAAAAAAAAGATGGGCATTATAGCCCATCCAATTAAAAAAGTCAAAGTGAAAATTTTATCTCAACTTGGAATGAAATTAAGTTCCAGTAGTCCAAGAATTCATGTACTCAATTTGTGCTGAAGTTAGAGTATCAATTTTGATTCCCATTGCTTCTAACTTCAAGCGAGCAATATCTTTGTCCACATCTTCAGGAATTGAGTACAAACCAGGTTCGAGTTTACCTTTATTCTTCACTAAGTATTCGCAAGCCAAAGCTTGGTTTGCAAAACTCATGTCCATTACAGCGCTGGGGTGTCCTTCGGCTGCTGATAGGTTAATCAAGCGTCCTTCACCAAGGACAATAACTGATTTACCACTAGGCAACTTGTACTCTTGGGTGAAATTACGAACTTCCTTCACTTCAGAGGCTTTTGCACCCAAGGATTTGAGGTCAATTTCAATGTCAAAGTGACCGGAATTACAAACCATCGCACCGTCTTTCATTACGTCGAAGTGTTCGGGGCGAATTACGTGCTTGTTACCAGTAACGGTGATGAACAAATCGCCATGAGATGCTGCTTCTGCCATTGGCAAAACGCGGAAACCATCCATTACTGCTTCAATAGCTCTGATGGGGTCAATTTCAGTAACGATGACGTTACCGCCCATGCCTCTAGCGCGGAGTGCAGCACCTTTACCGCACCAACCGTAACCAGCAACAACAATGCACTTACCAGCTAATAGAACGTTGGTAGCGCGGATTATTCCATCAAGAGTTGATTGTCCGGTACCGTAGCGGTTATCGAAGAAATGCTTAGTGTCAGCGTCGTTGACGTTCATCGCCGGGAATGTTAGCACGCCATCATTCAACATTGCACGCAAGCGAACAATTCCGGTTGTGGTTTCTTCTGTAGTACCGATCAGATCGGAAAGTTGATTTTTACGGTCTTTTACTAAGGTTGCAACTACATCAGAGCCGTCATCAATGATGATATTAGGACGGTGATCTAAAGCAATTTCAACGTGACGTTTATAGGTTTCATCATCTTCGCCTTTGATAGCAAAGACTGGAATTTCATGGTCGGCTACAAGACTTGCAGCTACGTCATTTTGAGTTGATAGGGGATTACTTGCAATTAACAGTGCATCTGCACCACCAGCTTTTAGCGCGATCGCCAAATGTGCTGTTTCGGTTGTGATATGTGAACAAGCTACTAAACGTATTCCCTCGAAAGGCTTTTCCTTAGCAAAGCGATCGCGAATTTGTCGTAAAACAGGCATTTCGCGTCCAGCCCACTCGATACGTTGTCTTCCCAAAGCAGCTAAGCCAAGGTCTTTAACCTCGTGCTTTAATCGGGGAGATGTTGCAGTCATTAAATAATTCCTCTTTCTGGTAAAAATGTTGCATCTAAAAAGACGCACTCTACTAGATTAGAACAAGTCTGGCAAATAAGCATGATCTATATCTCAAACTGTAAATGCCATATGGTTCTTTGCACAATATCCCGTTTGATAGCGAAAATGTCAACCGAGGGGGAGATGTGGGAGAGGGGGAGATGGGGAGAGGGGGAGAGGGGGAGATGGGGAGATGGGGAGAGGGGGAGATGGGGAGAGGGGGAGAGGGGGAGATAGGGAAGAGGGGGGAGAAAAATTTATACCAATTTGGGTTAAAACTTGCCTAACGGTAGGTACATTTGCAGAAACTATTTGTCAGAATCGGTGTCAGCTAACTCCAAACAAGAAAAGGAGGTATATATACATTGCGCTATCGATTTATTGTTATTGCTTTATGTTCGTTATTAATAATTGTGGGGATTGATGCCAAAGTCGGCATGGCACAGATTCCCTTTGTACCTCAAGTACAAACACCTTCGTTAGATATTAGAGATTTAGAAAACAAAGTAGTTAGTAGTTGGATTTATTTAGATGGTCGTCGTTTGTTTCAAATAGCTGCTCCAAGAGCAAGTATTAATGAGCGATCGCGAGATATAAATCAAAAGCTGGCTGAAATTAGCAAAAATTACCTCCGCTCGAATGATGCCAAGCTTAATATTGAGGTTCAGTCTCAAAATGGATTACCAGTAATTTATGTCAACGGGCAATATCTTTTAACTGTCACCCAAGAAGATGCAAAGTTGCGACAGGTTCAGCCTCAAATTTTGGCTTTGAATTTGAAGCAAGATATCAACGACAGTTTAAAACAAGCCAAGCTGGAGCGACGACCTGAATTTATTATCAATCAAACCAAGATAGCCGCAGCTATTGGCGGGGGAATGATTTTAATGAGTTGGGGAGTTTGGCACTTATCCCGTCGTTCCAAACGGAATTTCATGTTAAAGCCGCCTACTTCAGATGTACGAGTGGCTAAACCGATTACAACACAACTGAGCCATCAGCAAAATCGGCATATTTTAGAAGTCAAACGACGTTTTTTTCAGCTAACTCAGGCTGTAATCTGGACTGGCGGAAGTTTATTAATACTGAGTTTGTTTCCTTACACGCGAGCAATTGAAGTCGGAATTATCGCAGCTATACGAATTCCTTTAAGGTTGGGTATTGTAGGACTGGGAACTTATGTAGCAATTCGCCTCACCTATCTATTAATTGACCGCTTTACAACTGCTTTCGTCCGCAGCAGTACTTTAATAACTCCAGAAACTTCCGAAAGACTGCAACTACGAGTTTCTACTTTTTCTGGTGTATCAAAAAGTATAATTACTCTTGTTTGGCTGGCAATCGGTGTTTTGGTAGCGCTGACGGCTTTAGGAATAGATATCGTTCCTTTATTAGCTGGTGTAAGTTTGATCGGTGTTGCTCTTTCCCTAGCTTCTCAAAGCTTGATTAAAGATGCAATCAACGGCTTTTTAATTATTGTAGAAGATCAGTACGCTTTGGGTGACGTAATTAATGTCGGTGACGTGGGGGGATTGGTAGAAAATCTCAACTTACGGATAACGCAGGTACGCGATGCCGAAGGACGTTTAATTACGATTCCCAATAGTGAAATAAAAATAGTTGCTAACCTTTCAAGTCGTTGGTCCCGTGCCGATTTGACGATCCCGATCGCTTATCAAATGGATATTGACCAAGTTTTGAAGCTAATTGAAACTGTTGGTTTAGAAATGGATAAAGATACGCGATGGGAACATCAAATTATCGAACCACCTGAAGTTTTAGGAGTCGATAACTTTGGCGATCGCGGTTTAGTGGTTCGCATCTGGATTAAAACCCAACCTCTCAAACAATGGGATGTAGCCAGAGAATTCCGTCGTCGTCTCAAAGTTGCTTTCGATAAAGCTGGAATAAGTATTCCCGTATTACAACAATCTGTTTGGCTCAATTCAATGAACAATTAACAGTTATCAGTGAGCAGTTAGCAGTTAGCAGTTAGCAGTGAGCAGTTAGCAGTGAGTTATCAATTATTAAAATCTTTTTACTTCCTCTGCTCCCTCTGCTTCCTCTGCTTCCTCTGCTTCCTCTGCTCTATTCAAAAGGGGAATCAATTTTAGACAATTGATTCCCCCTCAGCATATTATTAGTAACTTAATATCTGGTGGATGTTCCTGTAGTACCAGTTCCGGTAACATCGTTAGGGTCGCGATAAGCTACTGTATCATTACGCTTGTTACGACCTCCTAATCCTGCTAGTCCAAGCAAACCTAATAAGCCTAACCATCCCCAATCAAAACCGTCATTTTCTTCAACGGCGATTGTTCTATTAGTATCTACACCTACAGGATTTGTTTGATCTGTCTGAGCAGATGCAGGAAGGGATAAAGGTAAAGCAGCTACACTAACAGCAAAAGCGCTAGCACAGAGAGTTTTAGATAAATTGGTAAGCTTCATGGTAATTTTCCTTTGAGGTTTCAACAATAAAAACGATACTTTCGACGAAATCAGCTAATCCAAGGACTGAGGAATGGGAATGGCGCTAGTCAAAAGCACTTTTAATTGTGTGAGCCACAACCCAAGGACCACTAATAAACACAATAGATGTTATTGTTTTGTCTTTGCTCTCACCGTAGGAATAAACTCGTCTCATACTTTAGCAACAAGCTTTGTTTTAGTCGCCAGTCTTGATAATTTGCGAAGAAGCAAGTCATAAGAAGAGTTTTAGCTGAAATCTTCTATTTTCTCGCTCGATTTTTACCTACTCCTGAAGAAATATTGGCTAAATAGTACTAATGAACTATAATAGAGAAAATGCCGATATAGCAGCCTTCGAGAAAATAAATAAAATTTGTCCTATGGTTAAGCACTTTATTCTGAGTATCAACCCTACAGCCAAGCACGAATGGGATAAATGTATTTTGCGTGACGTGCTTAGTTCCAAACGTCCAGATATTGCCAACTTAATCGCTGAAGCAGTTGATGCTGATGCGGGTAATTATTTGATTAGCGTAAATATAGATGTAGAAGTTTTGCAGCATGAAATTGCTCCCGTTGCAGAACAGTTACAGTTTTCGTTTACAGAAACATCGCAAAAGCCTCAGTTGCGGGAAGCAGCGTGAGGAGACAAGGGGATGGGGGGATGGGGGGATGGGGAGACAAGGAGATGGGGGGACAAGGAGATGGGGATAAAAAGACCTTTAACCTTTAACCTTTAACCTTTAACCTTAATTACTCCTAACTGGTTACTGGTTACTGGTAACTGGTAACTGTCCAAGTAACTGAGCAATTTGCCGATCGATATTTGCTACATTAAATCTTTGACTGGCGGTGTTGCGGGCTGTTGACGCGATGGCGGCAGTCTTTTGCTTGTCAGATAGGCAGGTGTTGATAACTTCGGTAAGCTCCTGGGGATTTCCCGGAGTCGCTAAAAAACCGTTTATACCATCTGTGACTAACTCAACTGCACCTCCGGATGCTGCTGCAACTACGGGTGTTCCCGATAGCATGGCTTCTACAATTACTCTTCCAAAAGGTTCGGGAGCAGTGGAAGTGTGAGCAACTAGATCGCAAGCTGCCATTAAAAGGGGAATATCGTGACGAAAACCTAAAAATTTGACTCGGTTTTGGAGTTGTAATCGATCGATTTGCTGGTGTAGCTGTTTGACGTAATCTTGTTCGCCAAATAAAGCATCTCCAACTAAGATTACCGTAACTTCTGACGGACATTTTGCGATCGCTTCAATTAATATATGCTGTCCCTTCCAAGGTGCAAGACGGCTGAAGTGTCCGACGATAAATTTATCATCGAGTTCTAATTTTTCTCTAAGTTGCTTAATTTCAGATTCTTGAGTTACATAATTTTGGGGATCGAAACCGTTGTAAACGATCTCGACTTTATCGGGTTTCCCACCTGCTTCGATAAAGGCTTTTTTACTAGCTTGAGAATTAACAATAACTAACGATGCACGATTTGCTAAAGTAACTGAAATGCGACGGTTAGTTTGACTAAAGTGTTCTGGTGAAAGAATATCGTGTAGGTGAAATACTAGAGGACGATTGCTAAAAAAGCTGGCGATCGCACCTACAACTAATGCTTTTTGGGTATTTGCGTAGATTAAATCGTAATTTCGGGCAATTTTTACGACTTTAGTAATTAAAGGTGCAAGTTGAGTAATACTTGCCAATCCTTGACTAAGAGAACTTTCTTTTTTTACTTGTATAGCTTGACTAGTTAAAACTGTTACCGGAATATGATTTTTTTCTAATAAATCCTTAAAAGAACCATCCGCAAATAATCCTACCAAGCAATCATTTTGATAAGGTTTAGCAATATCGATTAAACATAATTCAGCACCGCCAGGTTTACCGCTTTGATCTAAAAATAAGATTTTCATGTTTTAAAGGACTATTGTTCACCAAGGTAAATAATTATATTTGAAGCAACCTTGTAATTGACCTCCGCGCCAAGCTAAATCCATTAAGGTTTGTGTTAAAGTACCTTTGTCGCGGGTTCGAGTTAGGAAACGTAAGGGAAACATTACTACTGTTTTAATAATAGTCTTCCATGAAATAAGTTGAGGCATTCCCATTTGTCGATGCTTTTTGTACATTAATGGTTCTTGACAACCCATGTTCCAAGCACGACTGCAAATATCTTTGATGCTGTTGCGAAACCGGAAATGAATTAACGCATCTTCTACTTCATGAGGTTTAATTCCCTGCTGTTGAATTCTCCAACCATAATCAACGTCATCAAGTATGGCGATATTTTCATCAAAACCACCGATGGCTTGATGAAGTTGACGTTTAACACCAAAGTTATTCCCACTTATTAATGGTAAATATGGATGATCGAAACCAACTCCAAAACCGTTTTCACATCCGAAAGTTTTAACTAACCAAGGTTCGTTAAGTTTGTAGTGTTCGTCTCGTCCACCTACTAAGTCATATTCGCACAAAGCTTTACCCATTGCTGCTACCCAACCGGGAGCGACTTCATCGTCAGCATCGCAAAAAGCTAATGATTCAGACTCTGCGACGCTAGCACCAACATTACGAGCGTGGGCTGCTCCCCGTTTTTTGGATGCATCGACAATTTTTAAGTTGGGCAAACGTTGTTGATAGGTTTGCACAATGTTTATTGTTTCATCTGTCGAACCGTTATCGGCAATAATAATTTCCCACGGCTCTAACCATTCTTGTTGCGCTAATGCTTCTAGCTGTACTGCAATAGTATCTGCTGCATTGAAACACGGTATAATAACGCTTAACTTCATCATCAATACCCCGTCAGGTTTTTAAGTTGAAATTAGATAGTTACAAGAAAATTCCCCAGATGAAGGGAGATACTTTACAGGGTTCGTAGTGAGCGCTGTCTTCGTTCCGGATTTAACTCTAAATCTGAAGGGCTTAAGCCCTTACTACGAACCTTCATGCTAAGATAACTTTTCTCACTTGTTGAGCGATTTTGTCCCAATCGAAGTTATTAACTGCATATTCGCGACATTCTTTTCGTGAGGGTTTGGTGATTTCACCTAAAAATACCTGTTCTAATTTTTTCGCGATCGCGCTGACTTCAATTGACTCTGTAATTAAATCGGGTGAAAATGGTTCGAGAATTTCCGGCATTCCACCAACGGGGGTACAGATGACGGGAGTACCGCAAGCGAGAGATTCTACTATGGCTAACCCAAAACCTTCAAAGGATTGTGAAGGCATTATTGATAAATCTGCTGCTTGATACGCAACTGGTAAAAGTTCGTCGGGTAGGAAACCTAAAAAATTAACGTTGTCTTCAAGTCCTAATTCTATAACTTGTTGCTGCAAACTATTTTGTAAAGGTCCTCTTCCGGCGATCGCCAAGTATATATCGGGAATTTTTGGTTTAATTTGAGCTAAGGCTATTAATAATTTATCAAGTCCGACGCGATGCACTAAACGCCGAGATGTAAATACTGTAGGACGTTCTACCGACCATCCCAGTTTTTTTCGTGCTTCAATAATTGATAAGTCTGGTTTAAAACTATTAATATCAACTCCACCGGGGATTACGTGAATTTTCTCCCAAGGAACTTGATACTGTTGATGCAGAATATTACCGAACGCTTTACTCAGAACTATGAAGCGATCGCAGCGTCGATAAGTTCTTTGTTCTACAAAAGATTTCTTCAGCAAAGCTGTAATGCTATCAACTCCTTCCTCTAAAGACTCAGATGCCCAAGGACCGTGAAAATTGAAGGTTATTGGCACATCTGCTGGTAATAAGTCCAATATTGGTAGGCTATATAAAGCAAAGTGCAAGTTTATTGCATCTGGCTTGGTTATCCTGGTTTTTTTAAAGTTATTCCTTACCGCCCACAATCTTTTTAATATGGAAGTGTCTGGTGCGGCTAAATTTGTCATTGCGATCGGGAGGTTAGCATCATCGGGTAAACCTACCCCACATAATTCTACTTGGTCTTTATTCTTCGCCAATCTCAACGTAAGTTCGTAAACGTACCTTTCCAAGCCACCAGGAGTTTTGGGAAACCAGCCCAAACCCAAGCAAAGTATGGATGCAGGTTTTACCGATGTATAGTTTTTTTCATCACATATCACTTTTGCTGCTCCCATGTAACTCATAAAATTTTCCTATAATTTTCAATTTAATATGTACTCGAAGTTGTGTTTCTGGTATTTTTAGTATTTATAGATATAGGTGAAACTACATGATTCGTCTAATTTTAACTCGTTTATACCTATTTTTTCTGAGAATCGAAAATTATGCTACATGGTGCTTAAAGATGATTCAGACCAATATAAACTATTAAGAATTTACGTTCTATAGCCTTAGCCAATGTATAAAGAAACACTTTAATACTGAATCAAATGTATTTTTTGACACGTAAAATTATAAGTATTGATAATAATATCTATCTTCCTATTTGATTTTGAAAATCATCAATATTTATTTGAATTTTTTGTGTTAATTTCATGAATTTTGTGTAAAACAAATCCAAACTTTGCAATTGCTTATATTCTTATTGATGAAAGCTGAATTACAAAGCTTTGGCTTAATCTGAAGTATAAGGTATTTGGAATAATAAAATGTTTAATTATTGTCATTTTTATATATTTAACACATATTTTTTTAATCAGATAAAATAAGATATAAATCAAATTAGATGTGAAATCAATTTAATGAATTCTGACTTGTCTTATTGATAAAGACTATTTATCCTCACTAGTTAACCATATATTCTAGATTCTTAATATAACAAATATCTATCCTTTCTATCGATATTTTTGATAAATACTATTAGACATAACATTATATATAGGTAAAAAGCAACAAATAAAGAAGCTTATGAATAAATTATTGGCAAAAACGAACAGATTCTCTCAGAAGCAAAAAAAGCAATTGCTTAGATTTTATTCGTATATTCAAAGCTTATTTAGTAATACCAACATTAAATATCGTAAAACTGAGAAATTTTTGTTAATCTTCAGTGCTGCTATAGCTGTTTCGATTATCGTTGCAATTCATTTGGATGGAAAAATGACCCCTGCTGCTTCTTCAACTCGCTATACAACTTCGTGGATTGGTAACAGTTTTGGAGGTGGCGATAAATGGGTACAAATCCAAATTAGCGGGATGTATGTGGCTCCCGATGGAACTATTTATACGAATAGTGAATGGGATGAAGCAGGTAGAGAAGTTGGGATTTATAGAAATGGGGATGTAATTGGTAAAGCAGAAGATTTACACGGATGGGGAAGAAACGGTGGAGTTGCGATCGCAGCAGATAATAAATATATATATGTGGCGATGAAGCAATCGGGGATCGAGCAAAAGAAAGATGGATTTCCGCCAAAAGGAACGGATTGGTATTGTGTACGACGTTACGATTTAACTGGGAAACCTGCACCTTTTGCAAATGGGAAGGGGTGGGATAAAAGTATGTTAATTGTTAGTACCGATTCGGAAGTAACGGGACTAGCAACTGTAGGCACAGAGTTATTTGTTAGCGATAGTGCGGCTAATAAAGTGCGCGTCTACAATACCGATACGATGCAGGAATTACGTAGTTTTAATCTAGCAAAACCTGGGAACATTGCTGTAGATAAAACAGGTAATTTATGGATAATTCGAGATAATCAAGTTGTAAGTTATTCAAAACAAGGAAAACAGTTACCGGGAGTTATTTCTAATTTCAATAAACCGAGTGCAGTTGCTGTTGATAATCGCGGTAGACTTTTAGTTGCAGAAAATGGATCTCGCCAGCAAATTTTAGTTTACGATATTAATAATAAACCAAAACAAATTGGTACATTTGGTGAAAAAGGTGGAATTTATGCGGGAATTCCAGGAGAAGTTAAAGATTTAAAATTCTACGGTATTTCTGGAGTTGGTAGCGATAGTTGGGGTAATATTTATGTTAGTAACGATGGTTTTGAGCGATCGGGAGTAGATTTACGCAAGTTTTCTGCATCGGGTAAATTAGAGTGGAAGCTATTAGGATTGCAATTTCTGGATAATGCTGATGTCAATCCAGCAACCAACGGCTTGGATGTATATACCAAAAACGAACGCTTCGCAATGGATTACAGCAAACCACCAGGTAAGGAAGCAACTTACAAAGGCTACACTTTAAACGCTTTCAAATATCCTCAAGATGCTCGCTTGCATATCCCCTCAGATGCGCCATTTGTACGTCATATTCAGGGTAAAACCTTTTTATATTTAACAGATATGTACGGTGGAAAGCTGCAAATCTACCGTTTCAACAAACAAACCGATGGTGAAATTGCCATACCTTCAGGGATGTTTGTCGGTACTCACCCAGAAGGTAAACAAGCTATCGGAGGTGATTTTCCTCCCTTTCAACCAAAATCCGGTGAATGGATTTGGCGCGATAAAAACGGTAACGGTAAATTTGAAAGCAACGAATACGAAAAAAGTGAAGATTATCCCTATATTGGTGGATGGTGGGTAGATAGTAAAGGCGACATTTGGAAAACTTTGCGTACTCAAGATGGTGTCGGGATTCGTCATTTTCCGTTACAGGGATTGGATAAAAACGGCAACCCCATCTACAGCTACAGCAAGATGGAAAAAATCAACCATCCCAAAATATTTGGTGACTTACGCAGAATCGAATATTTCCCCGAAACCGACACCATGTATTTATCCGGTTATACAGAAGATAATCCCGCAATTAACAGCGATTACGCGAAATTAATCGGCTCCGAAATCGCTCGTTACGACAACTGGAGCAAAGGAAATCGTCAACCAAAATATCGAATAGTGCTTCCCGTAGATAAAAGCGCACCTCCGGAAGTATTGAATCCAGCAGCAATGAGTATAGCGGGAGATTATGTCTTTGCAGTCACCGTGAAGAAAGCCGAAGTTTATGTTTATGATGCGAAAACGGGAAGACAAGTCAAGATTTTGAAACCCGGTGCGGAAGTCTTCGGAGAAACAGGTTGGGTTGATATACCTTATGGTGTGCGTGCTTTTCGACGTAAAAATGGCGAATATTTAGTATTTGTAGAGGAAGATGCCAAAGCTAAGGTGATGATGTATCGGTTTAACAGTTAACAGTGAGCAGTGAGCAGTGAGCAGTTAACAGTTTGTAGGTTGGGTTAGACGCATTTCGGAATTATCTTTGCATCAAAATAATCTGCATCGTTGTAACCCAATATCAATTTGTTGGTATTTTCCAACATTCTACATACAATCAAAAATAATCTTGCTTATCCACATTTACGATGTTAGGTTACTACAGGAAAATATAAGTTCTCGTAACAATTCAAATTGCCTGCTCGTGTCTAACCCAACCTACGACTAGTGATATAAACCTTCCTAAAACTTATACTTGACAGCTTGCTCTCATTTTGAGAGCATAGTTTGGAGATAAATAAATTAGGATGCATATAATTAGTCGTAAAAAACTTCGGGAATTTTGGGGTACTCATCCCGATTCCTACGAAACTTTAAATAATTGGTATAAATTTGCTAGTAAGGCAAAATGGACTAATTTAATCGAGGTGCAAGCAGTATATTCCACTGCTGAATCAGTAGGGAATTTGACTGTTTTCAATATCAAAGGTAATACATATCGACTGATTGTAGATATTGTATATGCAGACCAGACGATTTTTGTAAAATATATTTTAACTCACGCCGAATACGATAAAGACAAGTGGAAAAATGACCCTTACTTTTAATCGAGAAACTTACGCTCAGTTGTTAGCTAAATACCAACCGAAAGTAATTACAAATGACGCAGAAAATGAACAAGCAATAGCAATAGCGGAGGAACTAGCACACAGAACTAATAGAACTTCGGAAGAATCAGCTTTATATGAATTATTGATTGCATTAATAGAAAAATATGAAAATGATGCATATCCGATGGGTGAAACAACTCCATTGTCGATGCTTCTGCATTTGATGGAAGTTCGTGGTTTGAAACAAGCTGATTTGATTGATGTAATTGGTTCTAGTGGTGTAGTATCGGAAATTATCAATGGTAAGCGAGAAATTAGCAAAGCACAAGCAAAAGCTTTAGGCAATTTTTTTAATACTGATGCTGGGTTATTTATTTGATTAATCGATTAAGTCAACTTACGACTTTTAAACTATCATGGTAAATTTTATAATGCATAGCTAAAAGCGATGTTAGACAAACTTATAAAATACTTTGCATACGCAACAAAAGGTCATGCTACCAAAATACAACTGATCCGGTTTTTGTATTTAGCTGACCTTTATGCAGTGAAATGGACGGGAAAACAACTTACTCAATTAGATTGGTATTATTATCATTTAGGTCCTTGGCATGAAGATATAAACGCTGCTTTAGATAAAATGAATGGCAAAGAAATTAGTATAGAAACCGAATTTAATACAACGTTTATTAAACTTGGTGTGAAAGCAGGAAATATCGACGATCTACAATTACCTGTAAGTTTAAAGTTGATGCTTAATAATATTAGAAGAGAATGGGCTGGTACTGGGCAAGATAAAATGATGCAGTTATCAGATTATGTGTATAGTACTGCTCCAATGGCTGAGGTTAAAGAGAATAAACCAGAAGAAAAAGTTAAACTTAATTTACAGTTAGAAAGAAAAAAATTAATCGGTGAATTGAATTAGGATTATCAAGTGGCTGGAAACAAACCTAGACAAGGTTGGATATATTTAATAAATCCCTACCGCGTATTTCTTCGTTGTAAACTCGGTCATATTCACATTTATAATTTAGAGGAATCCGATAAAATTTCCTGTAAAACAGCTTCTTGCAGGCAAATAATTAATTACAGTATGGTGTTTCGTAGAGAACAGCCTTATATTATTTGGACATCCGATAAATTTAAAAATGGTGTCAATTATATAGATACTTTTACCGCAATTCCTTTAACTTTTGCTATGCGAGAAAGAGATAAAGGTTTACCAACAGCTTATCCAATTAATCCCACAAATCGAAATGGATTTAATAAACAATCTTTTGCTTTAGTTCACCACATTTTTACTATTGATGCCAACTGTTTTAAAGATGCCAAGGGAAACTGGTTAAATAGAATTGGACAATTAGATAAACCGGATAAGCAAGCTATAGAAGAACGTCTAAAATATTTTTTAGATATTCAAGAAAATCCTAGCGATGATTGGTTTGTTAAAAATGTATCTCCAGATGTATTAAATAAAGTATTTGATAATTTATCGGCAGATAATCAAGAGTCGGCTTTGGAAGTACTGATTGATGATGTTGAATTTTGAGTTAAAGCAACAATTAAGCTTTAAAATAAAAAATATAACGGTTAGATGGAGATTGACTATTGAGCAACCTTTATCAAGGTAAAGATCCCCGCAACATTGGGACTTATAGCGTAGCAGAAGCGGTACACCATTTGCGCGTACCATATTCTACCGTGCGTTCTTGGGTATTTGGCGCTCGATATCGAACTAAATCCGGTTCAAAACGTTTCGAGCCAATTATTACTATTCCAGAGCCAGATGAACGATTATTGTCTTTCACTAATTTGATAGAATTACACGTTCTTAATGCTATTCGGCGCTATCATAAACTACCTTTAGAAAAAGTTAGACAAGGAGTTTCATATCTTCAAAGCCACACGGGAATGCAACATCCTCTTGCTAATAAAAAGCTTTATACCGATGGAATAGATTTATTTATTGAACAGTTGGGATATTTGGTAAATGCTTCAAAAAGCGGACAGTTAGTCATACCAGAAATTGTGCAAATTTATTTAAAACGAATTGAATGGGATGAAGATGATTTACCGACTATACTTTATCCTTTTACTCGCACAAAAGAAACCGCAACACCAAAGTTGATTGTTATAAATCCGTTGGTATCCTTTGGACAACCTGTTTTAGAAGGAACGGGAGTACCAACTAGTATTTTAGCGGGAAGGTATGGTGCTGGGGAATCAATTGATGATTTAGCACTAGATTATAAGTGCGATCGCTTGAAAGTAGAAGAAGCTATCCGTTATGAATTAGCATTGGCTGCATGAGTAAAGAAGCTAAAATTGTATTTTTTATCGATCGTTCTTTGGGAAAAACTCATGTTGTTAATGCTTTAATAGATATAGGTGAATTAGTTGAGATTCACGACGACCATTTTAACTAAGCAACGCCCGATACAGATTGGTTGCCTGTAGTAGCATCTAAGGGTTGGATAATTTTAACTGCGGATAAAAAAATTGCCCATCGACGTTTAGAAATGATGGCTGTTCAAAATTCCGGTGCTTGTATGTTCGTCTTAGTTTCGGGTAATTTATCCGGTAGCGAAATGGCAGAGATATTTGCTCAAGCAGTACCTTCGATGAAGCGCTTTTTTAAAAAGACACCAGCACCTTTTATCGCAAAAGTTCATAAAGATGGGAAAGTTAAAGCTTGGAAGTAGGAATTGAATTTAATTAAATACTTAATTCTTATGAAACCATGCCTCTTTAAGCGGCTTTCACTTGACGCAATCTCAAAATATATTCGGGTGGATTTTCATCTTGCTGTGTTACAGATTTTTGGCAGTATTTTAGCCAGTCTGCCATATATTGAGTAACTGACTCTTGATTATGCAGTTAATAAAGTATAGTGGCGTAAACTTGTTCTAAGGTAAGACTTGGATAAGTTTCGGCGATCGCTTCTGGGAAATGACGACGATAAATGTATTCATCTAAAATCGTTTCTATACCAATACGAGAACCTTTGAGACGAATGTCATTGGGAGCAAGAAAGTTAAAGTAGTCTGATTGCATTGTTTTGTCCTATTTTTAGGTTTTTATATTAAATACATATTGTACAAAGATATTTTGTAAAATAAATACTACAAACAATGTACTTTTACCTTACTAATAGCTTTCCTTGACTTGTTGCAGCAGCGATAAGCGAAGCTTGATGCCTTCGGCATTACGCACTATTATTAGCTGTAAAAACTGTAATCCCTGAAACGTTTACATAATCACCGTCATCAGTAATTATTTGCTTTACTCCTGCTTTGTCCATTGCTTCTAGTATAAGCAAGTCGTAGCCGTCAAGCAATTGAGTTTCAAATCTTTTGAGAGCGGCATTTGCTGTAGCTTCGTTAACTAATATATCCGTACATACTGCAATTGATGTAACCTGACTCCAAGCTGCTTCTAATTCGTTAAAAACTGTAGTTCTTTCTGCTGAATGATCGTGACGGTATTCTTTCGGTTTTATTGTTGAGGAAAATATTCTTCTTTCTGTTTTCTCGATGTTATGTGCTAACTCTGCAAGAGAAAGAGCATTGTATAAAAGAAAAGATTCCGCATTTAGTGCTTTGGAAAAAAATGAAGAATAATGATTTATCTTAGGCAACAAAGCAGTAGTGCTTGCTTTTGTATAAGTAAGCCAGTACCAAACATTGGTATCTACTAGAAAAGTATCTTCTTTTTTAGGCGTATCAGAACGAATATCAACTACTTTCGCTCTTACTGTATAGCTTACCATTAAGCACTCTCAGCTTGTTCGCTCAACGCTTCGTCTACTGCTTTACGGTTATTTTCGTCCGAGTAATACAGCTTTGAATTCTCGATAACTCGTCTGAGTATTTGCTTACCAACTGGATTCAAGTTGGTAATTTTTAGAAGACGATTAAGGCTTTCTGGTTGAATATCTTTTAAAAGTTGTCCAATCGCAAAATTAAAGAATGGGGAAGCAAAAATCTTGACTTCAGCAAAGTCTAATTCTATAGGTTGCTCTGCTAACAATTCTGCATGAGCCAATTCATACACCTTTTGACCATCTTCAGGTGTAATGCAGTTTTTGCCTATTAGGGTGAGGATTTCGTATTTCATCGTCTAAATCTTCCCTTAAAATAGTGGCTCGTCATCTGGCTCAAAGGTCAACAAGTAATAAGACTCATCACATGAAAGTGTGATGTTAACCAGCGTACCTCCGAAAAAACTAGACAAATTATTATAAGTTTCTTGTTGTTTATCAATTATGACATATCCATCATGACTGAAAATTTCAAGTTTTCCTTTGTTTATCTGAACAAACCTTTTTAAACTCTCAAGACCAATACCACCCGTTACATTGCCCTTTCTAGTAGTTGTACCTGGTTGAAAAGCCCATTTGAGCGCTTTATCTGCTGGTAGATTAGGGTTTCTTTGGAAGTTACGTACATTATGAGGAATTCCCACCCCAAAATCAACTACCGTTAGTTTGAGTTCGCCTAAATTGGGATAGTGCTGTCCGCAACTAAACACGCCAATCTCTGTTTGCCCGTGTTCAAAAGCATTAGCATAAATTTCTAGCGTTGTTCCTACAATAATACTTTGTAAAATCTGACCTATATGAATCCAGTCTCTACCTAACCATTGTTCCGTTAGGTAGTCAACTAAACTATCTTTGTTTTGATATGGATCTTCTCTATAAGGAATGGAGTTACCTTGCCAAGGTTCTTTATCGTCCCCAAAAACATACATGAAACCATTTTGTTCTAGATTTCTTCTTACTTTCTTATGAAGAGTAGCCCATTTAAATGTAATTTTTCCGCCTTTACTTTGAATTAAGCGGATTAAACCACCTAAAAAAGCAACGGCATTTGGTCGTAAAAACCAACATTGAGAAAAATCGAATATTATTTCTGTTGCTTCGTTTTCAACTTTTTGCCATAACTGGAAAAGCCGCTCGAAGTCTTTTAAATTATCGTTAACGGTGGGAACTTGAAGAATAAGGCTCACAGCTTTTACTAAAAAGTTTGGCTAAAATAATACAGGTAAAAGTTGCTAATTGGTTTACTTTATTCACGTTACTACTAATTTATAAATCTATCTAATCATTAGAAAATCACGGCTTTACAGAAGGCAAGTGCGATCGCTATCTTCAAATCTAACTACCGTACTTCAAGCCTTAACACCTTTTAAAAAATCTGAAAGCATATTTGCATCACAGAGTTTACTACACATACAAGGAAAAGCAAAAAATAACCCCCATCACCGGAGGCTAAAATTATCTTTAGTATTCTCAACCTTGTTCATGCATTTGTTCAAGTATTCCCAAACCTCTTTCTATTTTTGGCTGTTCCAAAAACTTTCGGCATTTTCTACCAGCTTCCACAGCTTGACGTATTAAATTATGTCCCTCGCGATATTTTCCTTGCTGAATCAACTCTAATCCTTGCTGACTCAAGTTTTTAGCATCATTCGCTAAATTTTGCGCTTCTTCTCTATCCATTTTGCTCCTCCAAAACAGCTATAATCGCTTCCGCTTGTTCAAACAAAACGGCTTAAATAGCGTACCCATTTTCATAATGGTCAGAAGTCGGGTTTTTAGAATACGTATCTGTAATACACTTACAAATTTTCTAAAAACCCGACTTATATACCGGAGCCTCAAGTGTCTTCTTGTGGTCTAAAAGTCCGGTTATTATATGGGTACCCTCGTAACGCCCGTCTGTACTAGCTTTCAACCGAAGGGCAATCCAAAATCTAAAATCTAAAATCAAATAAGCCGATGACGAGAGTCGAACTCGTGACCTCACCCTTACCAAGGGTGTGCTCTACCACTGAGCTACATCGGCAAAAAAAATCTTTGTTTCTAGACTTTGGACTATTATCAAGAAAATCCAAAATCTAGAAGTGAGATGGGCCGAGCTGGATTTGAACCAGCGTAGGCGAAGCCAGCGGATTTACAGTCCGCCTCCATTAACCACTCGGACACCGACCCATGTCGTCTCACGATTACTAATAGTATCACAAGCTCTGGGAAATGCCAAAGTTTTTTTTGATAAACTCTTGAAATGCTTATGGAGCATGGGTAATGGGGAATGGGGAGAGGGGGAGAGGGGGAGAGGGGGAGATGGGGAGATGGGGAGATGGGGAATTATGAAATTATTTGTAGTGCTGCCTTCGCAGCGTGTCCGCAAGGACATACATCTTGCTCGTTATTTATTTATTTTGCTCCCGATCGCTTCATATACTTCTCATTGTTCCCCATACCCAATCCCCAATTCCTAACTGCTAACTGCTCACTGCTCACTGTTAACTGAGAAGCTCTCCAGTTTCTTGCAACGAATGCAATCTCTTATAAATCCCTTGTTCTTGTAACAGTTCGTCGTGGCTGCCTATTTCTACGATTCTGCCGTTATCTAAGACGACAATCTTATCGGCTTCTCTAACGGTACTCAGTCGGTGAGCGATGACTATGGTGGTGCGGGTTCCTTGAATTGAACGCATTGCTAATTGGATCGATCGCTCGGATTCGTAGTCTAAGCTGGATGTGGCTTCGTCAAATACGAGTACGTCGGGATTTACTAACAAGGCTCTGGCTATTCCAACTCGCTGTCTTTGTCCACCAGATAACCTAACCCCACGCTCTCCGACTACGGTATAGTAACCTTCGGGTAATAAACTAATCACTTCGTCGAGTTTGGCGATTCTACAGGCTTCTTCTACTTCCGCAAAACTCGCGTTTTCGTTTCCGTAAGTCAAGTTATCTAAAACCGTACCGTTGAAAATATCTACTTCTTGGTGAACGATCGCCAATCTTCTCCGATATTCTCCAACATTCAAGTTGCGGATGTCTTCACCATCAATCAGTATTTTCCCTTCATGCGGCTCAAAGTAACGAAACAGCAGTTTTACTAATGTGGATTTACCCGAACCGCTACGTCCTACTAATGCTACTGTTTGATATGGTTCGATTAGCAGATTAATATCGTGCAAAATCCGTCTGCTGGATTCGTAACCGAAACTTAGATGAGAAAATTCAACTTTACCCGTAAAATCATAGGATTTCTCCGGTTTTCGACTTTCCAAAAGCCCCTCAGAATCAACTCCCGATGGTTCTTGTAGAAATTCGTGAAACCTCAACATGGAACTGTAACGACGAGCAAATATCTCTGCAAGGATGCCGATCGGCTCTAATTCAGCATATGCCATGCTCGATAAAGTTAAGGTCATGATGAAATGACCCAAGCTAATTCTACCGTCGATAGTTGCAGCTAAAGTTAAACCAAGCACCATGAATACGCAAAACTGAATTAAACTTTTTTGCCAGGTATTTAGTTTTACATAACCTTTGTGGATGCGATATACCACTACCTTTGATTCGCGTTCAAAACGTTCTTGTTGACGCTTTAATTCTTTGGCTTCGGTGGCAAATGCTTTGACTGTTTTAATATTGCTAACTATTTCGGATGTTCTACTTTCTGTATTTTCCGAATATTTATCTAAGCGACTTTCGTATTCCATTATTTGCTGTAGATTCTTTAAAGTAAAGCTGAGAATCACTACAAAGGAAAGCAAAAATAAAGCCGCAATCCGCCAATCAACGAAACAAATAAATACAAAAATCCCCAAAACTCTAAACAATTTGGGAAACAATTGTCCGGTGATTTCTGGATAAGTCCAAGTATGATTAGAAATTCCTTTTGCTACTCTCGATGCTATCCTTCCGGGGTTGTTTTCATCATAAAATTCTAAAGGTAATGTGAGAATCTTTTCTACTGCTTTTCCACTTTGATCGCGACGCGCTTTTAAGGCAATATCCCAGTGAAACCAACCGCTCAACCAGGGCTGTGTTGGCGCTCTTACTACTGTCACAATAAATATTAAACCCAGCAAAACACCGTAAGATAAAGTGTTATTTACTGGATAGTTTGTAATATTGGAAATTGTGGCGATCGCACTCCTCAAAAATCCATCTAACGGTTGTCCCGAAAGCAGGTTTAGTATCTGCCCAATCGCATAAGGTACTAGTAAATCTAAAATCTCATAAACGCTGGATGCCGCAATACTAAATACACTCAGCTTCCAGTACGGACGAAAATAATTAACGATATCTCGTATATTTGCCATGACGCACGCGCTATGAATGCCTTACCATCGTCTATCACCTTCAAGTTTTATATACTACATTTGTATTACAAAGGGGTCAATAGCTAAATACCTAAATCATACTTTAGATAGAAGAAGACATATCAAAAGTACTAAAATTGCTGTTAATCGATCTGTCTGGAGATAGTTAAAGTATTATATAAAAAATTTAAAACAATTAAATAGTTGTATTGTATTTGAATAAAAAGGGAGATTTTAATACAAATTTTGTAGTTAGCTTAACATTGATTAGATGAACTTTGATGCTGCTAAATAACTCTTTGTTGTAATATATATTTAAAGTTATATTATTTAATAATCTAATTAATAATTCTATTTAAATGCTTTTGGGTAAAAAAAAACTCAAAGTAAAAATTCCAAAATAAAATTATATTTTGACACTTAAGAAGCAAAGTGTGGCTGTAAAGATGTATTTCCCAGAAGCGGGGTTGCGATCGTGAAATCCAAGCAAAATTCGAGGTTTCGGGAAGACGTTTTTGTTGGAAACAGCGAAATGGCGGGGCTGATGCGTGACTTTGATTGGGAACGAACTAGTCTTGGTGCGGTTGAAACTTGGTCGCAAAGCCTAAAAATAACTTTAAGTATATTGCTTACTTCTCGCCATCCGATGTTTTTATTTTGGGGAGAGGAGTTAATTCAATTTTATAATGATGCCTACCGTCCGAGTTTGGGAGCGGATAGGCACCCCCAAGCGTTGGGACATCGGGGAAGAGAATTTTGGAATGAGATTTGGGATATTGTTGGCGAGCAAATTGATGGGGTGATGGATCGGGGAGAATCTACTTGGAACGAAAACCAATTAGTGCCGATTATCCGCAATGGTTGTTTAGAAGAAGTTTACTGGACTTACGGTTATAGTCCGGTTCGAGACGAAAATGGTAATATCAATGGTGCGCTGGTTGTTTGTACGGAGACAACGGCGAAGGTTATCGGCGAAAGACAACTGCGAACCCAACGAGAATTAGCGACACAAGCGGTTGGGGTAAAGACGGTTGAGCAAGCTTGTGAAATTTCTGCTCGGACTTTAGCGCATAATTCCGATGATGTACCTTTTGCGCTGCTGTATTTACTCGATGATACCCGCAGCAAAGCGCAACTTGCTGGCATTGCCGGATTAGATGCGCTCTCGTCCGTTAGCCCGCATGAGATTGAAATTAATTCGGATGATGAAATTTGTAATTTGTGGTCGCTAAGAGATGTTATGGCGACAGGTGAGAGTCAGATTGTAGAGGGATTGCAGTCGAATGGGGAATCTGGTGGAGCGCGATCGCACTTACCAAACGCTGCTGCGGTTATACCGTTAATTGCGCCGGGACAAGTTCAAGTCAGGGGATTTTTGATTGCAGGAATTAGTCCGAGAAGACCTTTCAACGATGATTATCAAGGCTTCTTTGATTTAGTTGCCGGACAAATAGCATCCGCAATTAGTAATGCTCGCGCTTGGGAAAGCGAACGCAAATTAGATGAAATCCGCGAAACTGCACGAATAAAAACAGAAGCGGTAGAAACTAGAATGCAAGATGTTTTATCAAGCATTCGCGATGGTTTCGTGATTTTTGATTATAACTGGCGGCTTACCTACCTTAACGATCGCGAACTTGAAATCATTGGCAGGAGCCGTGAAGATGTTTTGGGTAAAAGCCTTTGGGAATTATTTCCAGATTTAATCGGTAGCGAATTTGAACGGTGCGCTCGCAAAGTCATGCTTGAACGAAACCCAATTGAGTTGGAGTTTTATTACCCAAGTTTGAGTGGCTGGTTTGAGATTAAAATTTATCCCACCCCGGAAGGAATCGCAGCTATAACTGCTGATATTACCGAACGCAAGCGAGCAACTTTAGCACTTAGGGAAAGTGAAGCCCGATTTCGGCAAATGGCGGAGACGATTGAAAATGTCTTTTGGCTGTTTGATTTACAAACGCAACAGCATCTTTATATTTCACCAGCTTACGAAAAAATTTGGGGACGTTCGTGCGAATCAGTGTACGTTGATTTGAGCAATTGGGTGGAAACGGTTCACCCCGAAGACAGACATCAATTGCAAGACATTTGGGAGCGATGTATTAAAAACGGTTCTCAAGAAGAAGAATATCGGATTATTCGTCCCGATGGTTCGATTCGCTGGGTGCGCGATCGCGGTTTTGTCGTCAACGATGAGAACGGGCAGCCTTACCGATTGGCGGGTGTTAGCGAGGATATCACCGAACAAAAACAAGCAGAGTTAGCATTGCGCGAAAGTCAAGAACAGCTTAAGTTAGCATTAAAAACGGCTAAACTTGGTAATTGTCAACTCGACTTGAGAAGCAATCAACTTATTACCTCCGAGCAGTGCAAAGCAAACTTCGGTTTATCTCCTGATGCCGATTTCACTTATGAAATACTATTTGAGCAAATACACCCGGAAGATAAAGTTCGGGTGCAGGAATCATTACAGCAGGCGATCGCCAACGATACTGATTGCGATGTGGAATACCGCAATATTTGGGATGATAACAGCATTCACTGGGTTTTGATTCGGGCAAGATGCATTTCCGATCGGTTGGGAAATCCCCTAAAAATGGTGGGGATGATAATGGATATTACCGAACGCAAGCGAGCAGACGAACAACTGCGACAAAGCGAGCGACGGTTGCGGCGGTTGGTAGAGTCGAATATGTTCGGGGTTGTTATTTGCGATCGCTTTGGTGGTTTGCATTACGCCAACGACTATTTATTAAACATCATCGGCTATACATCGGCAGAAATGCAATCTGATAAAGTACGTTGGGACGAATTGACTCCGCCAGAATTTGCACCGTTGGATGATAAAGCAATTCAAGAAGTAATTGCAAAAGGAGTTTGCACGCCTTACGAGAAAGAATATCGTCATAAAGATGGGCGGCGAATTCCGATTTTAATTGGAGCGGCTTTACTCAACGAACCTTTTAACGAAAATCAAGAAATTATCACCTTTGTACTCGACTTAACCCAACTCAAACAAGTTACCCAAGAACGAGATAGATTTTTCAACTTGTCTGGAGATATGCTGGCGATTTGTAATTTAGAAGGTTACTTCACTCAGGTAAATCCGGCTTGGGAAAGAACGTTAGGTTTGACTCCCACAGAACTGACAACAAAGCCCTATCTTGAATTTATCCATCCCGACGATAGAAGCCTAACTTTAGCAGAAGCCGAAAAACTGGCACGAGGAATTAACACCATCGGATTTGAAAACCGCTACCGCAATAAAGATGGTTCCTACCGCTGGCTTTCATGGAATGTTTCTGCTTTCCCCGAACAGCAGGTTCTTTACTCAATAGCTCGTGATGTTACCGAACGCAAGCAAGCCGAAATCCAACTACAGCAACTCGCTGCTTTGGTTGACAACAGTACAGATTTTATTGGGATAGCAACACCAGAGGGTAAAGGTGTGTACGTAAATCCGGCTGGTTGCCGTCTTATGGGACTTGAAAACCTGGAAGCAGCACTCGAAACGGAAATTCTTGATTATTTCTTCCCAGAAGACAAAGCCTACGTGCGGGATGTGATTATAGAAACCATGATACGCCAAGGATTATGGCGTGGTGAGATTAACTTTCGTCATTTCCAAACCGGGGAAGCAATTCCCGTTGATTACAGTGCCTTTGCAATTAGGGATTTGCAAACTAACGAAATCGTAGCATTTGCCACCGTCACCCGCGATATTCGAGAACGGGTAGCTATGCAGCAAGAACGAGAAAGAATTCTGCAACGCGAACAAGCAGCCCGCGAAGCCGCAGAACAAGCCAACCGCATCAAAGATGAATTTTTGGCGGTACTTTCCCACGAATTACGCACTCCTTTAAATCCGATTTTGGGCTGGTCAAAAATATTACAAAAAGGTAATCTTAACGCTAAGAAAACAGAAATAGCCCTCGAAACCATCGAACGCAACGCCAAACTACAAACGCAACTAATAGACGATTTGCTCGATATTTCCCGAATTCTCCGGGGTAAACTCAGCTTAAATGAAGCCCCCGTAAATCTCGCAACCGTCATCCAATCCGCTTTAGAAACAGTTCGTTTAGCCGCAGAAGCCAAATCCATTCACATCCATACCGCAAAAGCATCATCAATCGGAATAGTCAACGGCGATGAAGGGCGATTGCAGCAGGTAGTATGGAATATCTTATCCAATGCAGTTAAATTTACCCCCAAAGGCGGACACATCTGGATTACATTAACTCAAGTTGAAAACTGCGCCCAAATCCAGATAAAAGACACTGGAAAAGGAATAAAAAAAGAATTTCTCCCCTATCTTTTCGAGCATTTCCGCCAAGAAGACAGCGCCACTACCCGTAAATTTGGCGGCTTAGGTTTGGGATTGGCGATCGTCCGTCAACTCGTCGAACTACACGGGGGAACCGTAACCGCAGACAGCGCCGGAGAAGGACAAGGTGCCATTTTTACAGTAGAAATACCAAGTACTTTAGTTGTAAATAGTACCAAAATATTACCAGAAACAGATCGGACATCATCTAATTTAAACGGTATAAATATCTTAGTCGTAGATGACGAACCAGATTCTTGTGACTTAATCGCCTTTTTATTGGAACAAGAAGGTGCAACAGTTACAACAGCAGCATCGGCATCAGAAGCACTTGAAAGCATTGCCAAATCGACACCAGACTTATTAATTAGCGATATCGGAATGCCCGAAATGGATGGTTATGAATTGATAAAAATCATTCGAGCATCCGAGAAAAGTAAATCAATTCCAGCTATTGCTGTAACCGCTTACGCTGGGGAAGTGAATCAGCAACAAGCAATTTCCGCAGGTTTCCAACAACACATATCTAAACCCATCGATGCGAATGCAGTTGTTGATATGGCGGTTGAATTAGTTAGGAGTTAGGATTTAAGAGTTAGGATTTAAGAGTTAGGAGTTAGGAGTTAGTGACAGTAAAAGTTATTTATTCTGCCCTTTCTTCTTTTACCAACTGTCCCACATTTTCGATTTTATAACCATCTGGATAACTGCGAATCGGAGAATCAATATAAAAATCCGAAGACAATCGAGGAGGAAACAAACGTAATGCTAAAGCCTTTATTTTTAAACTATTTGCAACTGCATTTCGCAAGAACCCAGAAGGATGTTCAAATCCAAAAGCATCAAGCATCCCATCATCAAGTAAAGCCAATGTTACAGGTTTTAAAGCAGAATGCATCCACCCAGGGAACCAGCTTAAAAATAAGTTTTGCGTAGCTTCACCCACTCGACGATTAGTTTCTGAAAAACGGAAATTTTTTTCTTCGTAATCGATGTTATGACGTTCAAATTCTGCATAGGTTTCGGGAATATCTTGAATATGCATCCTAATTCCTACTTCCCGCCAAAAATAAAAAGATGCTAACTTTTCATTTTCGCACATTTGCCGCCAACCAAAACGAGCATTCCAGCGAATGGGTTCATATATAAAAGTTGAAAGCACGTAGAGAAAATCTTCGTTAGCAATTTTAAACCGAGAATGAATCGCATTCATCCGTTCAATTGCTTGTTTACCGCGACTATGATCGTAACCCCACTTACTAATCTCCACAACAATAATTGATGTATCGTCATAGCGTTTTTGTGGACGTTTGTTAAATTCACCAGTTTTATCCAGCAATTTAGAAACACTAGGAAGGCAGAAAGTTCGCATCAAAGCAACTTCCAACGATCGCACCGTATCCCAAGGAAACTCATAACCCGTCATCACATGATAAATCTGACAATGATGGGTTACAGGATCGAGTTGTTCGATGTCGCGGAGATTATTGTAGCGTTTGGGATGCACTGTTAATTATTTCCTTTAACATGAATAATACATTTTTCAAATTTAATGGCTTAGTCAATTAAGAGCTAAGCCAAAGGATTCTATATTTTTCCGTAGTTGTTATTAATCGCTTTCGGCTAAATCTTCCTCAAATTCTGCGATCGAACTAACAAGAATTGACCTTCTAAGCAAACTTTTCAACACGGTAACATCTTCTATTTGATTAATAGCTTCAGCAACTTGTGTTGGTACTTCTTCAAATCGAGTCGATAAATTTTCAATCACATTTTCTCGAAGAGTTTGAATAATTCCTTCTTCCTTCGCTAATCTTTCAATACTTGTTACATAACGCATTCTATTTGCCTCCTCATCATTTCTGAGTTCGACTTTAAAACTAGTTGCTAATTTTCTGTAGTTGCTATTAATCGCTTTCGGCTAAATCTTCCTCAAATTCTGCGATTGAATTAACAAGAATTGCCCTTCTAAGCAAACTTTTTAAAAAGGCAACATCTTCTATTTGATTAATAGCTTCAGCAACTTGTGTTGGCACTTCTTCAAATCGAGTTGATAAAGTTTCAATCACATTTTCTCGTGCATTTTGAAGAATTCCTTGCTCAACTCCTTCTTCCTTTGCTAATCTTTCAATACTAGTTACATAACGCATTCTATTTGCCTCCTCATCATTTCTGAGTTCGACTTTAAAACTAGTTGCTAATTCTTTGGGTAGAAACATTATCCAGTCGATAAACCGGAATAATCGAATAATTTCTTCTCGGCTATATCCCTTTGTGAAAAGACTTCTAACAAGTCTTAACTTCCACGCTCATTCGACTTTCCGGATTTTGGCTGGTTGCTTTGGTTTTCAAATGCGCCATTACAACTAACCCAAAGGGATTTTCCGTTTCTTCTAAGGTTTGCCATTGTGCTTCATAGTCTAACAATTTTACTGTAGGAAATTCCAAACTCACCCGACATCCGCCTAGTTGATAGCTGTAACTTTCAGGTCGCCAATTTATATCGTTGTCTGCTAAAACTGCTAAACTTATAACTCGCTTTTTATGTCGGTCAAACAAACGATAATTATAAATGTACATTCGTTCGGGGAATTTTCTGTCATATTGTCCTTGCACTTCCACATGAATTAATACCCAAGCTTCTTCACCATTCAGCAGCCAAACTTTCGCCACTTTATCTACTAATCGCTTGCCAACTTCCGCGTCTGGTTCTAACTGTTGTAATTCGGAATCTAAAAATTCATAGGGACGTTCCCAATCTATTTCGCTATAAGCTTCATAAAAGAAGAATTCGAGAAACTGCGGAAAATATTCTTCAATAATTTCCTTCCAAGGGCTATCGTAATTCGTATTTGTTTCGGTCATGAATTTAAATCACCATCAAAAAAAATGACAGGCTAAATGCCCATCAAATAAATATATCTACAAACAAAAGCTTTTTTATTTTTAACCTTTAACCTTCTCTACATCCATTTTGGTAAAGCAACTTCACAAGCTATAGGCTGTGCGTTTGCTGCTTGCAATTGCGAATTTATTAATCTATCCATCCAGCTTTTCAAGTACACTTGATTGGCTTCTTGCTCGTCAGGTTCGCTAGTATCTGCGGGATAAGGCATTAATCCTAAAATTGTAGATGTAGTCACGCAGTACATAGATTTTTGAAAGCTTTTACAAATTTGCACTAGCAAGTCGTCTTCGCCGCGACGAGTTTGGCGATATATTTCGTGTAAATATTCGGGTAAATAGTGACGCATATCCTGCATTAATAATGTCGGAGGAATTCCCGCACCGCCGATTGGTAAGGGATCGGCATACAGTGCGCCGTACTGAAATCTTGCTTGATCGGGGGGAATTTGATACGCTTGAGCGTTGTAGGAAACTGTACCGTGAAAAGGCGTTCCTCGGAAAAAAATTGCTTCTACATAAGGAACGGCTGTATCCATCAAAAAGGTTAAACCAGCTTTTTGGGGAATTATGTCATAAACTTTATCCCGAATTTTCACGCTATAGGTAATCGGATTACTCGCGTTTGCTACCAAACCCGCTTTTATATGATCTACAACTTGAGAAATTGATGTAATTTCACCTTTGTCGTAGAGGTCTGATAAACTCATGAATGCATCAGACATGACGCGCCAAAATTGTCCCAAACCGCTGTAATAAGAGCAAACTCGTAACTGTTCGCTTAAAAAGTCGGGAAACAGTTCGTTTACGCCCAAAACTATTGGGTTATTTTTAAACTTTGCGTTGATAACTGCTTGCGCTAAACGTTTAAATTCTTTTGAATCAACGTATTTATCTAATCCACCACCACCGTGCCACATCATTGATTTCATGCAGTATTCGGCGTATTCGTAATTAATTCTGTCGTGTTGCCAGTGACGCAATAGTTTTTTAAAGTTTATTTCGCCGTTAAAATACTTGAAAAACGGGAAGAATACTAAAAATTGATTTTCGGCAAAGTATATTAGATTATTTGAATAAGCATCCAACACAATACCGTAACTGTGAAGAACCCCGACTACTTCAATTAAATTTTCTGGAGTATCAAGAAGTAATGCATCACCATTTAATAAACCTTCGATATATTCTGCTAAAGGATGCTTAATAAGTGTATTTTTTTTAGTAGTAGTTCCCACCATAAAGATTTCTCCTAAAATATTGATAATTGGTAATTGCTAATTGGTAATTGCTAATTGGTAATTGCTAATTCATAACTAACAACTAACAACTAACAACTAACCACTAATTATTAAAAGACACGTTTACAATCGGATTTTGCATATTAATTATCATTGCGTTTGTGGTTGGTTCCGTCAAACGTGCGATCCAATTGGGCTGGATGCCAAAAATTACTATTAACACTGCTAAAACGATCGCTGGTATCCTATCCGACCAGTAGACTTGGGGCAAATTAGTTACTTGTTCGGATAAGCGTCCGAAAAAGGCTTTACTCATCAGAATCAATAAGTAAACAGCAGTTAACCCGGTTCCAATCATGCACAATAAGGTTTGTATCGGAAAAACTGCAAAACAGGCACGAAATACCACAAATTCCGAAATAAATCCAACCATTCCCGGTATACCCGCACTTGCCATTACTCCTAAAACCATCAAGCTTCCAATTAAAGGTAAGCCTTTTTCTGGGTTTAGCAATCCTTGGACAACATTTAAATCGCGGCTGCCTGCTTTTTTATAGACAATTCCCACTAGTAAAAATAGCAGCGCTGAAATTAAACCATGACTAAGCATTTGCATTACGGTACCTAATATGCTTAAAGGTGTCGCAGCCGCAGCACCTAAAAGTATGTAGCCCATGTGTGCCACGGAACTGTAAGCCACCATTTTTTTCATGTCTGTTTGCGCGATCGCACAAGATGCGCCGTAAAGCACGCTAACTACTGCCCAAGTTGCCAGCCAAGGACTTAAGTATGTCCAAGCGTCTGGTAAGAGGTACATTCCAAAGCGGAGTATGCCGTAAGTTCCGAGTTTGAGGAGTACGCCAGCCAGCAATACGGAAATTGGTGTGGAAGCTTCGACGTGAGCATCTGGTAGCCAGGTATGCAAGGGAACCAAGGGGATTTTGATGCCAAAACCAATTAAAATCCCTACTAGCAGCAAGATTTGTGTGGCTAATGGTATGGAGCTTGTCTGTATGCTATCCAATCCAAAACTAGAGGCACCGCTTAGCCAAACCAAGCCAAGGAAACTTGCTAAAACCAGAATTCCGGAAACAGCAGTATAAATCAAAAACTTCGTCGCGGCATAACCCCGACGTTCACCACCCCATATAGCAATCAGCAAATACAGGGGAATTAATTCCAATTCGTAAAACAGGAAAAATAGCAGCAAATCTTGCGATAAAAACGCTCCCGTAACCCCTACGTTTAACAGCAGTAACAGAGAATAATACAATCGATCGCGCGATATGCCTCTGTCACTGCTATAAACAGCTATCAAAGTTAACAATGAATTTAATATCAACAGAGGTAAAGATAAACCATCAATACCAATCTGATAATTGAAACCTAACGCATCTATCCAAGGGATGAATTCCGTAAACTGTTGATTAACTTCCTGCATGTTAAATTGACTAGCAAGAACTAAAGTCCACAACAAACAAATCGCAGCTACAGTTAAAGCGACTCCGCGAGAAACTTTTGGCGTTATAGCAACAGGGGAAAACCCAATCAAAGCTGCACCTAAGAGCGGTAGCAAAATTAAAATACTGAGCATGGGGAATTGAGGGATGGGGGGATGGGGAGATGGGGGGATGGGGAGAGGGGGAGAGGGGGAAGAGGGGGATGGGGGGACAAGGAGATGGGGGGATGGGGAGAATTTTTAAATATAAATTCTTAACTCCTAACTCCGGTGGTCCTAACTCTTAACCTTTAACCTTTGACCTTTAACCTTTGACCTTCCTAAAACGGTAAACTATCAAGTAATCCCAATGACCAACTAATAAATAAGCCGATTAAACTGACTCCAAAGACGATAGTTAGCAAGTAACCTTGGGAACGTCCGGAAATACTGTATTTTAAGCTTTGTCCGCTGAAAATTGCGGCAAAACCTACTAGATTTACGAATCCATCTACTAAAAAGCGATCGCTCCAGGCAGAAATTTTTGATAGCCACCCTACAGCACCGACTACCGTTACTCGATAAAGACGGTCTATATAAAAGTCGTATCCTAATAAGTCTTGGATGAATCTCCACGCTAATACTCTGGATCTAGACCAAGCTTTATGCAGATAAATTGTGGAACCAATAATTACTCCCAGTAAGGTTGAAGATACCAATGCTGCTAATACATACCAATTGATACTGTTCCAAGTAGGTAACAGGTACCATTGCTGAAGCATTACGGGTACCAACAAAGTAATTACAGTTAGCGATACCATTGGTAATGCCATCGGCCAATGCACTTCAGGAGTTCGACGGGTTTTTTGTTGCGGTTCTCCCCAGAAGGCTAATCGAAATACTCGTGTCAAATTTAAGGCTGTCAAACCATTTACAGCAATCAGAATTCCAATTACCCAAGGGCTGGTTACGATAAAACCATCAGCCCATGACAGCATTGCCCAAAAGCTTCCCATCGGCAACAGCGTTACCATACCTGCCGAACCGACAATAAAAGCTGTAGTTGTTGCGGGCATCCGCGACCACAACCCGCCCATTTCGGTGATATCTTGGCTATGAGTAGTATAAATTACCGAACCAGCACTCATAAATAATAAAGCTTTGGCGATCGCGTGGGTAAACAGTAATAACAACGCTACACCACCTTGCTGCATACCTGCTGCAACAAACACTAACCCCATGTATGCACTGGTTGAATGAGATAAAGTTCGCTTGATGTCTATCTGGGCTATAGAAACTAAACTTCCACCTACCGCCGTTACCGTACCGATAACTAATAACGTATTTAAGGCTACTGGCGATAAAGCTAAAATTGGCTCCAATTTGTAAAGTACGTAAGCACCACCCCCAACTACCAGGGAGTTTCGTAATACTGAAGCTGGGTTGGGACCTTCCATCGCTTCATCCAACCACAAATTTAGAGGAAACTGAGCGCATTTACCAGTAGGTCCGGCAATTAATGCTAAACCTAATAAAGTTGATGTCAACGGACTCAACTGTGCCGTTTGCGCCCATTCATATAAGTCGGAAAAATCCCAACTACCTGCCATAGTCCCGATGGCTACCACACCCATCAACAGTAATAAATCTCCTACTCGCTTAGTGAGAAATGCATCTCGCGCCGCCGTAACTACCAACGGTTGAGCATACCAAAATCCTACTAATAAATAAGTTGAAAGAGTTAATACTTCTAATACCATGTAGGTGAGTAACAAAGAATCGCTAATAGCTAAAGCACTCAATGCCCCTTCAAAAAAACCCATCAAAGCAAAAAATCTGGCGATCGCCCAATCTTTTTCTAAATAGCCTAGAGCATAAATTTGTGCGAGCAAACTAAGTCCGGCTATCATTACCGTTGCACCAACACCTACTGATGATATATCTAATTCAAAAGATAAATTTAAACCCGCCGCAGAAAACCAGTTGAGAATATAACTTTCTGGTTCGCTATCCCAAGTTTCTATAAATACTAATAAACTATGAAAAAAAGCGAAACCTGTTGTTAGTAAATTTAAATAAGCTGCTGGTCTTGGTCCGGTACGCTTAACTAATCCCATTGCCCAAGGCAAAGCTAACAGCGCACCGATGAATCCATACAAAGGCAAAACCCAAGTTGTTGAAAATAGAAACTGATTCATCTAAATTAACCGCTACAAATAGCCTTTCATAAATTTCCCCGTCAGCAATACTCGATACAGTCTACATTTATTTCACAAAGCTGTATTTTCTAAAATTATTCTTTTTTTGGCTATAATTTACCAAAGCTTACTAAACCAAAAAATCATTTTTTTGAATAAATCATCCTGACTCATTGTTTGGCATTTCCTAATTGAAATATTTCAATTTATCTATCCACTGGGAAAAACTTATATATGTCTGTTTTGCACCAATAACTATTCTAGAGGAAAGACTTAGTTCTTACCCTTTGGGGGTGAAGTCATTCCTCGTGCCTACTTAATTTACGACTCTACGAACCTAGTTTGGGCAAATGTAATAAAGAAATTATAAAGCATAAGTGGCTACTCTAGAAATTGTAAATTTCTTTAATGGAGTAAGTGCCCCTCAAAGTTATGTTAAGTTTTTTAAAATGCTTTTATTACAAACTATTATACTAATTTATATTGCAAGGGGTGCAAAGCTTTCATATGCTTATTTAAGAAGGTTTTTTTTTAAGCTCTCATGAGCATCCCCGTCAGAAAAACCTTCGTCTCTAAAGTACGAATCGAATTAACTTGTTGGAGTCTGTAAATGCCTATAGCAGTTGGAATGATTGAAACCAAGGGGTTCCCGGCAGTAGTAGAAGCAGCGGATGCGATGGTGAAAGCCGCTCGCGTTACCTTGGTGGGCTACGAAAAAATCGGTAGTGCCCGCGTAACTGTAATTGTTCGGGGAGATGTTTCGGAGGTACAAGCTTCAGTTGCAGCAGGTATCGAAGCAGCAAGAAGAGTAAACGGTGGTGAAGTTGTTTCCACTCACATTATTGCCCGTCCTCACGAGAACTTGGAATACGTTCTGCCGATCAGGTATACCGAAGCAGTGGAACAATTCCGAACTTAACGGTTTTGAATAAATCAGGATTGGGCGAATATTGGATTTATGCAGAGGGAATTAGAGCAAAAATCAGAAAAATGCCATTATTACAGTAAATCATTTCTGTAAAAATTGAATATTTATTGAAAGTCTAGTAGTTAAAATTACTGCCGATCGCTGGGAATTATTGGTCGAACTGTATGGTTTGCCCGACTATCCCCCTTTTGTAGACGAAACTGCCGATCGCTAAGTTTTTACTGTATGGTTTAACAGTTTTTTTCAAGCGGTTAACTTCTTAAAGTTGAAATGCCGTAGTGCGCGGTTTTAGCAAGATATTTGAGGATTAAAAGTAATGTCGATTGCAGTCGGAATGGTTGAAACTCTGGGTTTTCCAGCAGTTGTAGAAGCAGCAGATGCGATGGTGAAAGCTGCTCGCGTAACCTTGGTGGGATACGAAAAAATTGGTACTGGGCGCGTAACCGTGATTGTCAGAGGAGACGTATCTGAAGTACAAGCGAGCGTTGGAGCGGGAGTTGAGTCGGTGAAGCGAGTTAACGGCGGACAAGTATTGTCTACTCACATCATCGCTCGTCCCCACGAAAACCTCGAATACGTTCTACCGATTAGATATACCGAAGATGTAGAGCAATTCCGGGAAAACGTCAACGCAATTCGTCCTTATGGCGGCAGACCGTAATATTGTAAAGGAATGCAAATTGCTAAAGTTCGCGGTACGGTATCTAGCACGCAAAAAGACCCAAGTTTTAGAGGAGTCAAACTGCTGCTGCTACAGCTAATAGATGAAGAAGGGCGCGTTCAGCCGGAATACGAAGTGGCGGCAGATGCTGTTGGTGCGGGTGTAGATGAGTGGGTACTCGTCAGCCGTGGCAGCGCTGCGCGTCAAGTTTATGGCAACGAACAGCGTCCAATTGACGCAGCAGTAGTAGCAATAATTGATACAGTTTACGTTGAAAATCGTCAAATCTACAGCAAAAAAGAACAATATTAATAGTTAGTTGTTAGTGAATAGTTGTTAGTAGATAGTTGTAAGCAATTAGTAAAACAACTAATAACTCATAACTTCTAACTCCTAACTCACAACTAACAACTAACCGCATTTGAGGAGAAACAACGCTATGAGAGTCCGCAGCATGACGGCGGCTCCCCCAACCCCGTGGTCGAATGATTTAGCTGAACCGCGAATTCATGAAACTGCTTTCGTACATTCCTTTTCCCATATTATTGGCGATGTTGAAATCAGTTCTAATGTAATTGTTGCTCCAGGGAGTTCGGTACGAGCGGATGAGGGAACGCCGTTTTTTATCAATGAAAATACTAATATTCAAGATGGCGTTGTAATACACGGCTTGGAGCAAGGTCGGGTACTGGGAGACAACAAAAAAGAATACTCAGTATGGATAGGTAAAGACAGTTGTATTACCCACATGGCTCTGATTCACGGACCATGTTACATCGGTAATAACTGCTTTATCGGCTTTCGTTCGACGATATTTAATGCCAGAGTCGGCGATGGCTGTATCGTGATGATGCACGCCTTAGTCCAAGATGTAGAAATTCCTCCCGGCAAATATGTACCTTCCGGAGCCGTTATTATCAGCCAACAGCAAGCCGATCGCTTGCCAGATGTAAATCCACAAGATAAAGAATTTGCTCATCATGTAGTAGGAGTAAATCAGGCACTCAGAGCGGGTTATCTTTGTGCCGAAGATACTAAATGTATTACAAAAGTACGTGAAAAAATAGACATCTATAATACAAACAAAGATAACGATTCGCTAACGCTAAAGCAAAGGAGTATTGAAGTGTATAACAGTGGCTTAGACAATCAAACAGTAGAGCAGGTGCGCTATCTGTTGGAGCAAGGATATCAAATCGGTACCGAACACGTAGATCAAAGACGTTTTCGCACGGGTACTTGGCATAGTTGTCATCCCATCGAAGCCAGAAATATCGGCGATGCAGTATCGGCGTTAGAAGGCTGCATGAACGAACATCAAGGCGAATACGTGCGCTTATTTGGTATCGACACCAAACAGAAAAAACGGGTATTAGAAACAATCATTCAACGCCCCGATGGTTCGACAAAACCAACTACAACATCTACCTATACCACACCTCCAAAACCCAGCAATGGTGGATATGGTAGTAGTCGTAGCAGCCACAGCAGCCATAGCAGCCATAGCAATAGTACTTACAGCAATAGTAGCTACAGAAGCACTAACAATGGTAACTACACCAATGGTAGTTCTCAACTAAGTAGCGAAACTATAGACCACGTTCGTAACTTGCTATCAGGTGGTTACAGAATCGGCATGGAACACGTAGATAAACGACGCTTCCGCACGGGTTCTTGGCAAAGCTGTAGCCCAATCGAATCAAAGAATGCTAGTGAAGCTATTTCAGCTTTAGAAGAATGCATGAAAAGCCATCAAGGCGAATACGTGCGTTTGATTGGTATCGATCCTAAAGCCAGACGGCGAGTATTGGAAACCATTATTCAGCGTCCAGAAGGTTCGAGTAACGGCTCGTCTAACGGTAACGGTGGTTCATACCGTCCCGCGACTAATGTTCCACGAGACTCTGCTGCTACATTTACCCCCGAAGTAAGGAGGTACGGTGTCGGTTTCGAGAGTGGAACTACGGCAACTCTTACCAACACTCGATTAAGCGCCGAAGTTATAGACGAAGTTCGCAATCTTTTGCGCGGTGGCTATAAAATTAGCGCCGAACATGTAGACAAACGTCGCTTCCGTACAGGTACTTGGGCAAGCTGCGGACAAATCGATTCAAAATCCGAAGGAGAAGTAGTAAGCATCTTAGAATCTTATCTAGGAGAATATTCAGGAGAATACGTCCGCCTAATTGGAGTCGAACCCAAACTCAAGCGTCGCGTAGTAGAAACCATCATTCAACGTCCGTAATTGGGGATTGGGGATGGGGGATGGGGAATAGGTCTGCATGTTAAAGGTTAAGAGTTAGGACCACCGGAGTTAGGAGTTAAAAATTTATATTTAAAAATTCTCCCCGTCTCCTTGTCCCCTTGTCTCCCCATCTCCCCATCCCCCCATCTCCCCATCCCCCCATCCCCCCATCCTCCACTCACGAGGTAAAAAATATCATGTCCGTGCCGCCACTGCGTTTATGTAACAATTTCGAGACTTTTTTCAGTGGCGAGGTGATTCTTCATGCAAGTGCAGTTATCGCCCCTGGGGTAATAATGCAAGCGGCTCCTAACAGTAAAATAATTATCGGTTCTGGAGTTTGTATTGGTATGGGGTCAATTCTCCAGGTAGATACAGGAACTTTAGAAATAGAATCGGGAGCAAATTTAGGAGCCGGTTTCCTGATGGTTGGTGCGGGTAAAATTGGTGCAAATGCTTGTATCGGCTCGTCTACAACTGTCTTTCGTGCTTCCGTGGAGCCGGGAAAAGTAGTTCCAGCGGGTTCGGTTATTGGGGACACTAGTAGAACTTTGAGCGAACCTTCCACCAAAGAAATGAATGGTAAACTCAAGCAGTCTCAGTTACCTGTAGTTCAACCAGAGTCAGCATCAGCCAAGGAAGCCGAATCAGAAATCTCTAATCCTTATGCTACCGATGCTTCAATTTATACCACTCCTCCACTCACCCCCTCACCTCGTCCTTACTTTAATCCGTCTCCGATTTCGTATTCTGCCGTCAAAGATTCAACAGAGGAAACATTATCCTCGGAGGTATCAGAAGAAGGTACAAATACAGAAGAATCAATAGAAAAACCATCCAATGCTAATTCAAACGGTGCGGGAAATCATATCTATGGAAGAAGTAATATTAAAAGTCTGCTGACAACTTTATTTCCTCACCGACAATCTTTGAATACAACTCAAAGCGATGAATCTGAAGAAGGATGAATTAAATCGGCATATGAATTAGAGTTATAGTCTCTGTAGTAAATTGCGTAAAAACATACCTCCAATAACCAATTAATTGGATAAATAAATATTTGTTTACTTTTGTCGAGCAGGCTTATTGATATTTTCTACGCTTCATCCTTCATCTTTTATAGAAGCTAGGATGAAGTGTAAGGTGTAAATTCATAATGTTTATTTTTATCCTTCATTTTTTTTATTAGTTGGAGTATTGGGGAAAAATTAAAATGCACTCATATAATCAATCTTCATCACAGAATCGCGATATAAAAGATACCGCTTTAGGATTGGTATCTACTATAAGTTTCCCTGCCATTGTGGGAACGGCGGATATGATGCTTAAATCTGCTGGCGTTCACTTAATTGGATATGAAAAAATTGGTGGGGGACATTGTACGGCTGTGATTCGAGGTGGAGTCGCTGATGTACGTTTGGCGGTAGAATCTGGCGAACAAACTGCCAAGCAATTCGGACAATTTGTTTCTAGTTTAGTAATACCTCGTCCCTATCCCAATTTAAATTTAGTATTGCCTATTACTACTCGCTTAAGTGATATTGCTGAAGGTGCAAGCTTTAATAGATTGAGCAATCAAGCAGTGGGTTTGGTTGAAACAGTTGGTTTTCCGGCGATGGTGGGAGCCTCTGATGCCATGCTTAAATCAGCAGACGTTCAGTTAGCGGCTTATGAAAAAATTGGTTCGGCTTTGTGTACTGCAATTATTCGCGGTTCTGTAGCAAATGTTGCAGTAGCGGTAGAAGCAGGAATGTACGAAGCAGAACGTATTGGAGATTTAAATGCTGTAATGGTGATACCTCGTCCGCTGGATGAATTAGAGCAAACCTTGCCAGTAGCAAGTTGTTGGATTGAAGAACGTCAACCAGTAAGATTACCAATTAGCATTAAAGAGCAAATTGGAGAAGCCGAATTATTAGAATTGCCAGAATTAAATAAGTTACCTGAAAAAGTAATTGAAGAAGTCACAATCTTTCCGGAGGTTGAAAGATTAGAAATGGGTGAGTTGGAATAGGGAATAGGGAATAAGGCATAAGACATTAAGTTATTATTTTTATCTTTTAGCCCGAATGCACTGTTTGCAATTTCCGTTAGTTTCAATAATAACTTTTCAGCAGCATAAAGAAAATACCTATTATTGAATAACAATCATAGAGTATTATCTATGTAAAGCGTCAGATTTTTTTCATGAGTAAAAGCTGCTTTTAGGTTGATTATTCGGTAATACTTATAAATATGACGATGAAAGAGCATTTTTATCGAGATGCTTTTTTATTCTTCTTAATTAAATGTTATTAGAGGATAATCACCATTGAATCAGGCGACGCTGCACCAGTTGAGAGTGTTTGAAGCAGCGGCACGACACGGTAGTTTTACTCGTGCTGCCGAAGAGTTGTTTCTTACACAACCCACCATTTCCATGCAGATAAAACAACTGACAAAATCGGTGGGAATTCCCTTATTTGAACAAGTCGGTAAGCGCTTATATCTTACGGAAGCAGGGCGAGAATTATCTGCTACTTGCCAAGAAATTTTTAATACTTTGGCTCAGTTTGAAATGAAAGTAGCGGATTTAAAAGGTTTAAAACAAGGACAATTACGTTTAGCAGTAATTACAACAGCAAAATATTTTATTCCACGTTTATTAGGCTCATTTTGTCAACTTTATCCGGGAATTGAAATCTCTTTACAAGTAACCAATCATGAAGGGATTCTGGAACGAATGACGAGCAATCAAGATGATTTATATATTATGAGTCAAATTCCAGAACATCTTGATATTAATTGCGAAGCATTTTTAGAAAATCCTTTAGTTGTTTTAGCGCCAGTTAATCATCCTTTAGCCTCCCAAAAGAATATCCCGATATCAAGGCTGTCAAATGAACCTTTTATTATGCGCGAACCCGGTTCGGGAACAAGAAGGGCGGTGCAAAAATTGTTTGATGAAAACGATGTTAAAGTCAAGGTAAAATTGGAATTGGGCAGTAATGAAGCGATAAAACAAGCGATCGCCGGAGGTTTGGGAATCTCCGTTTTATCTCGTCATACCTTGATGCCCTATGCAGAAGATTTAACTGTTTTAGATGTAGAATATTTTCCTATAAAACGCGATTGGTATATGGTTTATCCCAATGGAAAACAGTTGTCTATTGTTGCACGTGCCTATTTTGAATATTTATTAGAAGCTGCAAAGCAATTTGCTTCGGAAAAGGCTTTGTATGGGAAAGCGAGATAGGGTTCGGGGGTTCGGGGGAGATAATAATTTATTAGTTTACAAATCAACGTGTAGAGACGCGATATATCGCGTCTCTACATTTTGCGGAATCACGAAAAATTATTATTTAAACAAACAAAGAATCATTCACCGCTACTAAACCATCATCAAACTTGAGAAACTCAATATCAATCAAAGTATCGTTACCAATTCCCGAACCGCTGACGGTAAAATTGTCGGTAGAACCCAGAATAGTAAACTCAGATCGAGATCCGCTATATTCAACTACATCTGCAATTACTTGATAATTATCACCATCTAAATCTGTAAAAGTGGTTTGGCGATCGCCTTTATTAACTTCACCTTTTCCATCAAATAGGTTATCGTCTGCATTACCAATAAACCTGTCGTTACGGCTGGTTCCGGTTACATTCTCAATTGTGGTTAAAGTATCATTCCAGGTGAGAGAATTGTTGTTACTTGAATGTTTTGCGCTGTTTTGAGATAGATTTACATCTAAGCCAGCAATATCTCCAAATACACCGTTGAAAGTTAAGTCGGAATAATCTGCCGTATCAATACCATCTTGCCCGCGTAAAGTGTCGTTACCCAAACCGCCGTTAAGAATATCATCGCCGCTACCACCGCGAATTAGATCGTTACCGCTCTTACCGAACAGCAAATCGCGATCGTTTCCACCACCAATTAAGTCATCTTTACTACCGCCATAGATAGTATCATTACCGTTATCGCCTCGCAGTTCGCTGGTTTCACCGTCAAAATCATCAAAACGGTCAATTCTGTCTGCTGCAAGAATATCATCACCTGCATTACCGCGAATTATATCGCCACCTCTGCCGCCTTCGATAGTATCGTTACCTTGACCGCCCTTTATAGTATCGTTACCGTTGTTACCGGAGATTTGATCGTTGCTGGAGGTACCTTGGATATTATCGTCGTTCCTCGTACCTTTGATTTGGTTGACTACTGGCTGACTCTCTAAATCCAACTTCCACAACTCGCGCCCATTAGTGCCATCATCGGCACGGAAAAACAACTTTCCATCTAAGATCGTTAAATCTTCTGGATTAGAACTACCTTCACCAGGATTAATATCAGCTACGAGTTGAGTACCATTTACAGTACCGTCGCTCACCCATAATTCCCTACCATTGGTGCCGTCATCAGCAGTGAAAAACAGCTTTCCATCTAAGACTGATAAATTTTGTGGAGAAGAACCACCGAAGCCTGGATTAATATCTTTGAATAGTTGAGTACCATTCTCGGTACCATCAGTTACCCATAGTTCAGTACTTTCGCCGCCAGTAAAGGCAGTAAAAAACAGCTTATCATCGAAGACGGTTAAATTTCCTGGGCTGGCTACATCAGATCCTGGGGTTATATCTTTGAGCAGTTGAGTACCATCTGGAGTACCATCACTTACCCATACTTCTGGACCACTAATACCATCATCGGCAACGAAAAATAGCTTATTATTAAAGACGGTTATATCGCCTGGGAAAGATGTACGGCGGCTTGTATTAATATCTTTTACTAGTTGAGTACCATTCTCGGTACCATCAGTTACCCATAGTTGAGCATTATTAACACCAAAAAACAGTTTGTCATTAAGAACGGTAAGACCTTCTGGAGAGGAACTATCACTACCAGGGATAATATCTTTGAGCAGTTGAGTACCATTCTCGGTGCCGTCAGTTACCCAAAGTTCATCCCCAGTAACACCGTCATCGGCACTAAAAAATAACTTTTCATCAAAGATGGTGAAATTTTGTGGAAAGGAAAAACCACTGCCCGGATTAATATCTTTAAGCAGTTGGGTACCATTCTCGGTACCATCAGTTACCCACGGTTCAATCCCATTACTGTTTTCTAAGGCTTTGAAAAATAGCTTATCATCAAAGATTATAAAATTTCCTGGATCGGAACTAAGGCTGTTTGGATTAATATCTTTGAACAGTTGAGTACCACTTTCGGTACCATCAGTTACCCATAGTTCATTCGCATTAGGGATATTAAAAATAGTGAAAAACAGCTTTTCATTGAAGACGGTCAAATTTGATGGGGAGACAAAACCGTTGCCTGGGTTAATATCTTTGACCAGTTGAGTACCATTCTCGGTGCCGTCACTCACCCATAGTTCCCTGTCATTTGTGTTGCTCGAAGCAGCGAAAAACAATTTACCATCAAAAACGGACAAATCAAATGGAAAGGAACTATCGCTACCTGGATTAATATCTTTTACCAATTCCGGGGTGAAGTTAAAGCTGTTGGAATTTTTCTTTAAATTATTATTGTTAGCCATAGCTACTCCTTTTTAAAAGTTGAAAAGTATCTTTAATATCGTCCTATCGTTGAGTTTAGTTAAGAAGGTAATTGACAACTAAAGTACAACAGGGTTTATAAATCAGTTATTTTCTGTATTAATAACTATAAACACAGTTCAAAGCATCACATTAGGAGTGATACAAAATCTTTCCTTATTCCACCGCAAACTCTCACTTTCTGTTATCAAAAAGAAATTAGAGGATTTATCTGAGTTCACGGTGAAACAATGCATTATTTCCGTAAAATTACTTCATCCGTGGGTGATAATTTATCGTTTAATTCGTAACAAACACGTAGCACAAGATAAAAAATGCCATCTCCTATAAACACGTTTATTTCACAGCTTTACATCTAGAAGGAATTATTTTTTTTAAGCTGGAGATATGGTGTGAATAAATTTATTTCAAAATGAAAAATCATCTGTTTAAAGCAACGTTTACAGTATATGCATGGCATATTTATTTATGCAAGAATTTAAGACTATTATTCTGAAATAAAAAACACATAAAAACCAACCAAAGTTGAGGGAATCAATAAGTTAAAGTGGATTGCCGTTTGAACGCAAAATTCTGATTTAAAAATGTAAAATTTATACAGAAAACACAGTGTTTGCTAACATATAAATAATCATTAAATTTTATACAAATAGGACTTACGCAACCGCAACTAGTTATTAAGCATCCTAGATTTTTAGATCCCCTCAACCTCCCGTATTATTGCAGGGCTTTGCGTAGTTTTAACAAAGTCAAATTAAGCAAAATTAAGTTTTATTTTATAATTTGTTTATTTACAGTCAACGTGTGGAGACGTAGCACTGCTACGTCTCTACATTTTGTGGGATAACGAAAAATCCTTAAATCAAGAATTACTAATTTTATTGACGACTAGGCTTTTATCGATTAACAATTAACCAGCATACCCGTTCGCAATTAAGGAAAAGCTGGCAGTGGTTAACCAGGAAGTACCATCTCCGCGTAAAGTCGTAGAAACAGATGTTGTCGCAGTTGCTGTTTACACAAATAAAGCATTGGTGACGCGCCGTGGTGTAGTCGAATTAAGCGGACAGGAACGGGAGTTAATTGTCTCCCAACTGCCAGTAACTATTGATACGGAATCGGTGCGGGTTAGCGGTAAAGGTAATGTGGCAGTGCGTTTGTTAGGTGTGAATGTGGAACGCATTTACACTACTGAATCGGTAGTGGCACGGGTATCGCAGTTAAATCAACAAATAGAGCAGTTAGAAGCACAAAAACGTCAATTTACTGCTCAAATGGATGCTTTGGCGTTACAGTCGCGGTTTATCGAAGGTTTGCGAGAGAAGACTGAGGACCAATTTTCGATTAGTTTGGCGCGTAAAAGCATTAGTTTGAGCGAAACTTTGGATTTACTCAACTTCCTCGGCAGCCAGTTTACAGAATATGCGATCGCTACCGAAGATTACAAAAATCAGCAGTTGGAATTAGATAAGGAATTGCAGGTGCTGTACGCTTCCTTAAAACAGATGCGATCGCCATCACCCCAGGAAAGTTTTAATTTGACGGTGGGGATTGAAGCGAAGGGTGCGGGAGAGTTTGAGTTAGAGGTGTCTTATGTCGTCAATCGTGCCAGTTGGAAACCGCTTTACGATATCCGAGTCGATCGCAAAAGTAAAAGCGTTAATTTGGGATACTTGGCGCAAATAATTCAAAATACCGGCGAAGATTGGACAAATGTAAATTTAACGCTTTCTACAGCCAAACCGGGTAGCGGTACTTTACCACCAAAGCCACAACCTTGGTATATTGATATGGAGCAACCACCAACTAAACTTAGAAGAGCAAGAAGGTTTGCAGCCGCACCAATGGCTCCACGAAGTCGTAACATCGATTTTGAAGATGATGATTTCTCCGGCGAAATTGAAGACTTAGAAAACTTAATTGAAGCAGATGTAATTACAGCGGAAGTATCTCAAGAAGGAAACGTAGTCACCTTTAACTTAGATGGCGGTGGAAATATACCCAGCGATGGCGCACCTCACAAAACCACAATTTTCCAAGATGATTATCCCTGTAGGTTTAGCTATATAACAATGCCGCGTTTGGTAAGTTTTGCTTATTTACAAGCCAAAGTGAAAAATAATCCTAACGGTGCGACTTTGTTACCGGGTAAAGCCAACATTTTTCGCGATAACATCTTTATAGGAACTTCCGAATTAGAAAACACCGTACCGGGTGAAGAATTTAAATTAAACTTGGGAATTGACGAAGGTTTGAAAATCGAACGCGATTTAGTTGAGCGTGAAGTTGATAAAAAGTTTATTGGTAATATAAACAAAATCACCTATGCATATCGATTGCAGATTAGCAACTTACTGGATACAGAAGCCAATTTAGAACTTATCGAACAATTACCAGTAAGTCGCAACGAACAAATAAAAGTACGTCTCAACCGCACAAATCCGCAAATTCAACCCGGTGAAATGGGAACTTTGCAATGGAATTCAACTCTCGCACCACAAGAGAAACAAGAGATTTATTATCAATTTACTGTAGAATATCCACCACAGTTAACGGTGATGGGGCTAGATATTTGAATTTTGGATTTTGAATTTTGGATTCAAAGAGTTAGGAGTGAGGAGTTAGGAGTACTTCGACAAGCTCAGTAACCTTTAGGAGTTAGGAGTTAAAATTTCAAAAATTTGAAATTTTAATAACGGATACGTTTGTTTTATAGTCATTACAAAAAAACAGATGCTTGGTAGTGGGAGCATCTTGCTCCCTCGATTTAGGGAGCAAGATGCTCCCACTACAAAAAATCAAAAGATGCTCTACCACAAAAATCAATTGGAATTAGAATAAAATTTGGATTGCGAGTAAAGAGTAAAGATTGCCAGAGTTAATAATTTAAATTTTCCCCCCATCCCCCCATCCCCCCCCTCTCCCCCTCTCCCCCTCTCCCCATCCCCTCATCCCCCCATCCATTCCTTCGCTGCCGCACGCACAATTCGATTACCATCGCCAGTTAAAGCAGCCCGAATACTATGGGGAGTGTTGGGATTTTGAGCAATTGCGTATCTTTCTAACCAAGATGAAGAATGAATATTTTGCGCTAAGATTTTGCTTGGTGTTGAGGGATGTAAGAAAACAAGTAAGCGGGTAAATATGGGGGTGTAAGAGGTAATGCAATCTGCTAAAACTTGACTAATTCTATCTGGAAAGCGATTCATTAAAGCTTTGATTGCTGTTTGCTTAATTTGATTACCTGGCTTTCCTAAAATAGCTAATTGTTCGAGAATATTTAAAGATGTATTGGGATGGGAAGCAACGGCGACAACAACTGCATCATCTTTATCTATTGCTAATAACTCCAACAAACTAGCTGGAGTGACAGGATTTTCAGCTACGCCCTGACGCACCATACTAATGTTATCTTCTGCTAATTGCTTGAGCAGGTTTTTATCAATGTTGGGATGACGTGCAACCCCCTGACGAATAATTACCCATTTACTATCAGAAAGTGTATTCAGGGTTTCTAAAGATGTATTCGGATTTTTGAGAACATCAAGCTGCTCTAAAATGCTTGCAGGGGCGTATGGGTTGTTTGTCGCTGCAATTCTTACTGTTTGATGTTTATCTTGAATCAGTTTTACAAGAGTTACGAAGGGAGTTTTGAGATTTTTGGCGACTACAGTACGTACTTCCCAACGATGATGTTTTGCTAATTGTGCAAGCGTCGTACTTTCCGTATTGCGATGACGCGCAACAGCAGCGCAAATTTTAAAATCGGAAGTCTGCGCTAAATATTGTAAAGTACTGTCGGGGGTTTTGGAATTGCGGGAAAGGTTGGTAAGTATAGTTTCTAAAATCGAACTATCTTCTTTATCGGCGAGTTTTTCTAAAACATGAATGGGAGTATTGGGGTGTTGCGCGACTCTTTGACGGGTATCGTAATTAGTACTCTCTGCCATCGCCGTTAATAGATTGGGGTCGTAAACGGCGTATACTGGCATAATTGGGATGCCTTGAGCGCTGGCTTTACTTATATAATCGTATATTGTATTTTTTTGCCGATCGCAACCAATTTTTGCCGGATTATTGGGATGAATGGCAACAATTTTACGAATCCAAGCATCATTATCCTTTGCCAATTGCTCTAAGGTTTGTGCTGAAGAATTTAGATTAAGTGCTACGGCTTTGCGTACCATCACATCTTCATCGCTTGCTAATTGCAACAATATTTCTCTAGGAGCTTTAGAGTGAGCTGCAACGCCCAAACGAATCCGCATCCATTGACTTGTAGAAAGTTGTCTGAGAATCTCTTCAGATACCGGATTTTCGGTTGCTTCCAACTGTATTTGAAACTGTTGGTGTAGAGTCAGGGGTGTAAGGGGATGATGAGCAACTGCTTCGCGTACTATATCGCTAACATCTCCCATTAATTCTTCAACTACTTCGCTGGGAGTATAAGGATTTTGAGCAACCATTGCCCGCACCTGACTGTAACTATCCGTCGCCAACATTGCCAAAATCTGCTCGTTTGTATTTAAACTTTCAGCAATATGCAAACGTACCTCAGCATCCAACGTTTTTAACAGATATTCTGGTATCGCACCAATCGCCCATAAGAAAATTTCAGATTGGCGATCGCGTGGTAAATTAGTTGTTTCCATAGCCAATAGCGCAGCTTCATCCCATCCCTGTTGCATTTCTCCAGCTAAAGAAACGTGCAGCCGTGCAGCTTCAGCAATTTCTATATTTTGTAGCTGAGTTAGTTTTTGCAAAGCTGTTTTCGGGGTTTTAGGATTCATGAGGATAGTTAACAAAACTTCTACATCATCATGACTCGTCGCCAATTCCAGAAAATGAGGTGACACTTCATCAAGCTTCAACAAACCTTGCAAAGTAACCAGGGGAATATCAGCTACAAAATTGGGATTTTCTAATAACAGTAAAGAAAACACCGGATTTTTTAACAACTGCTGGGGAAATTCCGTTCCCAATTCCCACAAAATTGCTGTTGCCGTGTTAGGATTACCAGCAACATTTTTGCGAACAATGTTATCGGGGCTACTACTCAAATCCCGCAACAAATCAGGAGCCGCATTGGCATTTTTTGCAACAATTCTTGTTAATTCAAGATTAATTTTAGCTAATTCTTGTAACCGCTGTGGCGAAGTCTCCTCGCTCGCTGCTTCTTGCCGAAGTTTTGATAAATTCGAGTCTAGGGAACGATTAGCCATAGCGAATAATTAATAAAATATAAAGAGTAAAAGTTAGAATGAGGGCAAGTTAAATATAATATATTTTTGTATTTTATCGGAATTAATCAATATAAAATGTTGCAATATAAACTGTCAATTTATGCCGATTTAAGGTGATATAAATAACAAATCATCAATTAATAATTACATAAATTTTCTCTTTTATTCAGTTTACTTTCAGTAGCCATACCAACTAAATTCATAAGAATACAATCAAAATACAATAAAATGGGCATTATTGCCTATCTCATAAGACTCGATCCCATAGCATAAATCATAAGCCTTCTGGGCAAGTAATGCCAACAAAAACCAGAAACCCGATTTTTACAAAAAGCAGGTTTCTATCTTACAATTTTTTCAAATCATATAGAATTCTGATGGTAAAGCTTGCTATTCCAGAGGCTAATGTGCCAAATACCATCTTTATGACGTGGATGCTACATATTAAAAATTACGAATTATATCAGTCACTACCCTTCATTAAAGATAAAATGCTTGGGTTTTTGATTCCGAATAAAGTTTGTCAAAATATCTTTTTCTTTAACACTTGGCGTAGCAAAACAACCTACCGTACCAGCATTATAATTACCCTTAGAAGCTGATGGATCGTAATGAATGCCTATCTCCGAACGATTTGTATTAAAAATAGGTGTAATTGGCGACCAAACTCCGCCAAATTGCGTTTTTAAATCTTTACCTTCATATACCCATCCTGGCGCATCAAAAGTATAAATTCCAAAAGGTGGAGGAGTTAAAGATTCTGCAACATTAGAAGGTGTTTGGTAGTTGACTCTACCGGAAATAAGTCTTACCTCATTCACAGTTTTTCCATTGCTATCAACTAATATAGTTTTGTATACTCTTAAACCACCAGCAATAGTTTCGTCAGTACGAGTCGCTACTACTCTTGCACCTTTAATAACTTTCAAAAACTCCGACGCTACCCAACGATCGCTACCAATTTGTACCCAATTCCAATTTGCTTTCGCAACGGGTTCTCCTTGTACTTTAACTTTAGTACCGTTGCCGATAAATTCAATTTTTTCTCCTAATGGTGCATTACGAACTATTAGCGAATCAACATCTTTTGTCTGAACGTATGCAATATAATCCATCTTATAATACCTTTTTGATTGGTTGTTTTATATATAAAGACTCCAATCTTCAATCTGTAGTTTCAAATTAATACTAGTTGTTTCAATCTGCTAGCGTTACAAAACTTAATCAAAATATTTAAAGTTGTGTGTATAATAAAAGACGTTTTGACAACTGCGATCGCAAACAATATTGTTGTGATGTTTGTATAGGTATAGTAAATGATTTCGACTGTTTCCAATTTGTCCGATCGCTCGGTAGTACCAAAGCCTTATTTAAAATGGGCTGGAGGGAAAACTCAATTAATTAAACAAATAAGTCAGTTTTTACCAGAAAGATTGAATAACGGTTCAATACAAAAATATGTAGAACCGTTTATAGGAGGTGGTGCAATATTTTTTTGGTTAGCATCTCATTATTCTATAAAAGAGCTATTTATCTCAGACGTAAATGCCGATTTAATATTAGCATATAAAACTATTCAATGTAATGTAGATGATTTAATTGAATTATTATTAAATATTGAAAATAAGTATTTATCATTAAATCAAAATCAAAGATCGGAGTACTTTTATCAAATTAGAACAAAGTTTAATTTTGGAAGAAACCAGATAGATTTACTTAAATATGATTTAGATTGGTTAGAAAGAACGGCGCAAATGATTTTTTTAAATAAAACTTGTTTTAACGGGTTATTTAGAGTTAATTCCAAGGGAGATTTTAATGTTCCAGTGGGTAAATATAAAAAACCATCTTTATGTAACCCAGAAAACTTAAAATCAGTTGCTAAGATTCTGCAAAGAACGGAAATTGTTCGAGGAGATTTTAGTAAGTGCGAAACATTTATCGATCGCAATACCTTCGTATATTTTGACCCTCCCTATAGACCTATTAGTAATACATCTAATTTTACATCTTATTGCGATCGAACATTTGATGATTCAGAGCAATTAAGATTAAATAATTTCTTTAAAAAACTGGATAAAAAAGGTGCTTTACTTCTTCTAAGTAATTCCGAACCGAAAAATCAGAATATCGAAGATGATTATTTTGAAAAACTTTATGCTGGTTATCGTATAGAAAGAGTAAAAGCTTCCCGCTATATAAATAGTAATTCTTTAAAGCGTAGTCCTATTGATGAATTGTTAATTATGAATTATTAGATAGAAATGCATCTACCATGAAATTTAATCTTTTATTTCAACAGTACTTGAATTGTGCTAACGAATCAGAAGTATTTCAATATTTTCAAGATACATTAATAGATTCTATAACTGCATGGGATTATTTTGTCAATTGGCAAAAAGTCTTAAATAAATTTCGAGAGATAGAAATCCATTTGAATACATTAAATTACTTAATCGGTAAACAAGATATAGAAAATGAATTTCGTAGTTTATTACAACAAGCACCGAGAATTGTCAGTGTTATACCTATTTTAATTGCCTGCCGCACTTCTAACTTTCAGATATTAACCGATCGCACAAATATTTTTAGCTATAAATCATTTAATTTTCAAAACAAAACAATATCAACTACAGAGATCGATGATATCGTCGAGTTTACCAAAAATACGGGAGTCTTAGAATTATTTAAAAATCAAACTATTAAAAGTATTCCCGATTATGTACTAGGAATCGAAGTAGGTTTAGACACAAACGGTAGAAAAAATCGCGGTGGAACAACGATGGAGACTATTGTAGAAAATTTAATTACTACAATATGTCAGGAAAATAATTTTGTATTTATGCCACAAGCAACTTCCGACAAAATAAAAAAAGAATGGAATATAGATGTTGAAGTAGATAAATCGAGTCGGCGTTTTGATTTTGCGGTGAAAAACGATCGCAATCTCTACTTGATAAAAGCTAATTTTTATGGTGGAGGTGGTTCTAAATTAAATGCTACCGCAGGAGAGTATAAAAGTTTATCTGACTTTATATCCAGACAGGGACATAAATTTATTTGGGTTACTGATGGTTTGGGGTGGAAAAGGACTTTACGTCCGTTAGAAGAGACTTTCAGACATATTGATTACACTTTAAATTTAAATATGGTTGTTAGTGGTTTACTTGGAGAGTTAATAGAGCAAGATTTGTGAGTAAACCTGTTGAATTATTAGATAATTTGGCGTTACTGAATTAAGCTATGAATTATATTTACCTACACTCTGTAGTAAATGTGAAACCTTTGTAGAGACGTAGCACTGCTACGTCTCCAGCAACTTCATATTTCGATTCAGCAACGCTGATAATTTTAAATATAGTTGCGTAATATGAAATTTATTTGTTATGCAACCACAACCTTGGGAGACGTAGCAGTGCTACGTCTCTACATTATTTTGTTTAAACAGATAACAACCGTACTGCTTCCCCAAATGGAAATCCTTCTAAGGCTAAACCACCTGGAGTAACTACCCATAATACTGGTAATTCCGGAAGTATATCTGGGAAAGTACCATAACCATCTGTTAAATAGACACATACTCCTTGTGTATGTCCGTCCCAAGTTTGAGCAACTTTATCGAAGAAAGGTACAAACGACGTACCGCCACCACCTTGGGGTTTTGGAGGCATGGAATCGGCGTTAATTTCATAGGGACCGTAAACTTCGGCATCAACGTAATAAAACTCGCATTGGATATGAGGGTAGGAATTCAAAATACCCTGCACTTCCGAGAAAAATAAACCTAGCAACTTTGTATCGATCGAGCCGCTAGTATCCAAAGCTAAATAAACTCGGATCGATTCCCCTTGCAAGTTTTCCAGGTACAGCCCGCGTCCGATAAAACGGCGATCGAATCCAGAAAAGTCAGTAGGGGTTTGTACTAAATATCGCCACAAGTAAGAACGCCAATCAATTTGAGCAGAATTTAAAGTTTCTAACTCTCGTTCTATTCCTCCTCCCAGATTACCTTTATTTGTAGTACGAGCCACAGTTGCTGCTTGCTGCATCGCATTTTGCCAGTGTGCTTCCATTGCGGCTTTTTTAGCTTGAGACATACTATCACCGCTTTGGGAATTTGAAGAATCGCCAAATCTTTCCTTATCTCCACCCGATTGAGTGTCTCCTCGATCGCCTTCTTGTTGAGGATCACCAGCATCTCCCGGTGGACTATCGAGTAAATCGGGATTAGTTAATTCCGGTGCATTATCAACATCTTGAAGCAGAATTTCATAAACTTCCTCAACGCTTAAATTTTCTAAACTAACTTCTCTTAAAGTTCCTTCAGGTAATTCAAAATTATGTTGAGCAATCATGCCGTTAATAACGATATCAGCCGCAATATTCCACAACCGAGCATCGCGCACGCTACGACGGGGTACGTGAAGCAGCGCCGCGTGTAAAACTTCGTGTAGCAACACCCCATCAAGTTGTTTAGGAGGTAAAGATAACAAAAACTCTACATTATAGAAAATATCCTTACCATCAGTAGCAGCAGTTGGTAATTTTTCCGTAGCAACAAAACGAGCAAACATCGCCAGCGTTGCGAAAAACGGCGATTTAGTTTGTAAACGTAGCAAAGACGAGCTAATACTTTTTTGAATATCTTCAGTCATTTTAGAATAGTTAGGAGTATTGAGTATTGAGTTAGTTGTTAGTTGTTAGTTGTTAGTTGTTAGGAGTATTGAGTATTGAGTATTGAGTTAGTTGTTAGGAGTATTGAGTTAGAAATTAATATTTATTACACCTTTGACCTTTAACCTTTAACCTTTAACCTGTTTAAGATTTCTGCGATTCTAGATAATCTTCTAATAATTTCTTGAATTCGGGTTCTTTACTTAATAAATTAGCTAAAACACCCTTCTTACCTTTACTTTCCATGACTCGCGATAAGTCTACTGCAAAAAGTCTTACCCATTCATTTGTTGCAACTTGATTTAACCAGTTGAAAGCGTTAAGTGCTTGGTTAGCATTGTCGGCGCGTACCGTTAATCCAATTACCGTTGCATATCTAACGCTGGGTTCTTTAGGAAACTGAATGCTTTCGCCTTTTCCTGACAAAATCGCGATCAAGTTGGGTAGATTTTCGTACATAGAAATGTATGAAGCAAACTCAGTAGCGGCAGCCGTTCCGACAGCGGGATTAATGTTTAATCCGGCACAATGCAAGGCACTCGCCATAACCCAAGAGCGAGGAGAAGCCCAAGCTGGTTGCTGGGGGTCAATTTTATGTAATAAAGTAGTGCGGAAGGAAAGAAAAGCAATTATTTGCTCGTGTACGCCTTTTTCCAAAGCATAAGCTTTAAAGCTTTCAAAATCTGGCTGTACTTCTAAATGTAAAAATCTATTTGCTAAAGGTGAAGGCATATCAAATACAGCGGCGCGGTCTTCTTTGCGGTTCCCTGCTGCCCACACAAACCAACCATCTGGCACTTCGTAGGAGCCTACACAGCGGTCTAAAATCAACTGCTGTGCAACTCCCTGCATAGCCGGAGGAGCCATATTTAACTCATCGAGGAATAATATACCCTTACCTTTGCGTGGTAGAAATTCCGGTGGAAACCATTTAGAAATACCATTTTCCGCAACCGGCAAACCCCGTAAATCGGTAGGTGCCAATTGAGACAACCGGACATCAACAAAATCAATATTGCTTTCCCGCGCTAACTGACCAACAATACTAGATTTACCAATACCAGGAGGTCCCCAAATCATCGTACTGATTTGAATATTATTACTTACAAGCTGGTCTAAAAATACTTTAAGTTCGTTAGGAGTCATAGAATTTTAGATTTTAGATTTTAGATTTTAGATTTCGGCATTGGGAATAGTTAGGAGTGAGGAGTGAGGAATTAGGAGTTAGGAGTTAGGAGTTAGGAGTACTTCGACAAGCTCAGTAACCTTTAGGAGTTAGGAGTTTGGAGTTTGGAATTGAAAATTATTTCTCCCCATCTCCCCATCTCCCCCGCTCGCCGCACGCCCTCGCCGCACAAGCGCGGTGAACGCGTGTTCAGCGCGGCACGACTCGTTAGAGTAACGGGTTGCGCCACTTGCTACAAGTCGGGGAACCCGCGAGGGCGCAGTGGCTTACCATCTCCCCATCTCCCCATCCCCCCATCCCCCCATCCCATCACTCGCGCCTTTTCCTTAGCGATCGCTTTGCGGATTTAGAAACAACCGGGTCATCATCCTGGGCTAGATGTTCTAAAATTTCTAGGGGCGTTTCTGAATGTCTGGCGACAAATAACCTTTCTGTTTCCACAACGCTGGTTGAAAATTCTTCTAATAATCTCTGGCGCAGTTTGGGTGGGGTGTTGGGATGCTGTACTATGTGCCAGTCGTATCGGAAGAATTGGGTGAGTTGCTCTAATGCTGTGCCTGGAGTGCTGGGGTTTTGAGCAATAAACGAGCGCAAATGCCAATCCTTAATCAATACCTCCAGAACATTTCCGGGTGTTTCAGGATTGCCCGCTACTGCTTGACGCACTTCTAACCGCCAATCTTCGGCTAGTTTTTGTAAAACGCAGGCAGGAGTATTAGTATTTTTTGCTACACCATAACGGACATCTTTGGATGTATCTTTGGCGAGTTGCTCTAAAATGCTGGATGGAGTGCTAACGTTTAAGGCAATCCACGCACGAAGTTCCGGTGAATTCTTCGCCCATTGAGTCAAAATTGACACTGGCGCTTGGCTGTGCTGGGCTACGTATTTGCGAACCGATAAACGTTCATCTAATGCCAAACGCCATAGCACTTTTTGTAGAGTAGAGTCTGGTGTATTTGGATGGCGTGCTAACAATAAGTCGTGAAACGGCATACCAGCCAATATTTCCAATACGTAACCCGGAGTATTGGAATTTCTTGCTACTGCTGCCTGTATATCTCCCCGGCTATCCATTGCCAATTCTTCGAGAACTTCTGGAGGGGTGCTGGGATTTTCGGCGACAAACTGACGCAGTTGTAAATATGAAGCTGCTTGTACTAGTATATGTACTGGCGTATTGGGATGCCTTGCCACCATTTGACGCACCCGTTCAATATCATGTTCTGCCATTTCCTCCAACCAATTGCTGGGGATATAAGGATTTTGGGGCAGAAAATTCATCGTATGCACCCGATAATCCATTGCCAATTCGATTATCAAATGCTTGGTTAAATCGGAACGTTTAGCGATCGCATTTTTGACTTTGGTATATGGAACTTTTATCAAAGCTTCAAGAACATTTAGCGGCGTATTCGGATTTTTAGCAACACTTGTTTCAATAGCCACCCTTAAATTCCAATTTGGTTCGGGATTTTCGACTAAAATTTCCAAAACTTTGACAGGAATTTTCGGGTATGTAGCCAAATGCAAGCGAACCGAACCCGCACCATGTTGCGCCAATTTTTCTAAAACTTTTTGGGATACATCTTTGCGTTGTGCAATACATAAACCCAATTCTGGATCGTACCTGCTTTTAATTGCTAACTGTTCTAAAACTTGTTGCGAAACTTGTTTGTGTTTGGCTACAGCTTCCAATACCAAAGAATTAGAATGCATTGCAGCACAAGCCAAAAACCATTGCGGCGCATCATCTTGTTTTAACAGTTTTAACAAAGACCAATATGATATATCTGTTGCTAAATTCGGATTTTCCAGCATTAACAAAGATAAAACTGGATTCGAGAAAAATGATGAAGGAAAATCCCCCGCCAATTTCAGCAGTAGATCGGTTGGCGTATTCGGATTTGTCGTTACAGCTTCGCGGGTAGCCTTATCTTCACTCGATGCCAACTCCCGCAATAACTCCGGCTCCGCACTAGGATTTGTTGCTACCAACCTTGCTAGTTCTATACTTTCAAAAGCAAGAAATCTAAGCTTATCGGGTGGAGTAGTTTCGTCAACTGCAAATTGTTCTGGGGTTGGATACATTAACGCTAACCTACCTCATGCGTAGATGTATTATTTTATTCTGCTATCTATAGTGATTTCTAGTAAAAAAGCTACATTTTTGCCGTTAGTACTAAATTACTTTGATAATTAATAAACAAGAGTTATTTAAGTCACTTTGTTCTGACTTGTTACTGCCAAAATACCTAGCTAAATAGACTTGTTCTGGTGAATAAAAAGCGCGATCGCAATGAATCATATTTTGTATAGATTAAATTTTAGCTTAATTTCAGCAGCATAATTTTACAAGAGCTTACCTACTTAAAGTATTTATAAATACTTCTTGAATTAAGCAAAAGTAAAAAAGTATTTGTAGCTTTTTTAGTCAAAATTCTTTAAACAAACAAGTAAACCTTGCCTGGTAAAATCGGGGAATGTTTGACAATATCTGTAAGTTTTTAGCCGAGAACTTTTCCAGGGACTTTGCTAATTGGCTGTTGGGAGAACCCATCACCTTAACCGAACTTAGTCCAAAAGAACTTTCACTCGAACCGATTCGAGCCGATGCTTTAATACTGCTACAGTCTGATGAGAAAATTTTGCATATAGAGTTCCAAACCCAACCAGATCCCGAAATTCCCTTCCGAACGATAGATTACCGTATCCGGGGTTATCGCCGCTTTCCCCAAAAGGAAATGCATCAAGTTGTGATTTACCTCAATCGCACAAATTCCGAATTGGTTTATCAAAACATATTTACGCTGACTCGTACCCGTCATGAATTTGAAATTATTCGACTGTGGGAACAACCTCCCGAAGTTTTTCTGCAAAATCCTGGGTTACTACCATTCGCCGTATTGAGCAATAGCCCAAACCCCGAAAACGTATTAAACCAGGTTGCTAGGGAAATAAACCAGATATCAGACAACCGCACTCAAAGCAACGTCGCCGCATCCGCAGCAATTTTAGCTGGTTTAGTATTGAATCAGGACTTAATTAAAAGAGTTTTGAGGTCAGATATTATGCGCGAATCACCCATTTATCAAGAAATCTTGCAAGAAGGAGAAGAAAAAGGTAGAGCCGAAGGTAAAGCAGAAGGTAAAGCCGAAACTTTACAACAAGTCGCGATCGATCTACTTAGCACTAATATGGCTTTAGAAGATATATCCAGAGTAACTGGGTTATCAGTGGAACAGTTGCGGGTTTTGCAAAGCGAACAAAGCGATCGGTAACTGTTAATAAATGAGATTCTAGAAACCCGGATTCAAATTAAGATCGCCGCATCCACGGCGATTTTAAATAACTTAGTAATAAAGACTCGATCAAAAGAATTTTCAAGTCAGATATTATGCGCGAATCGCCAATTTATCAAGAAATTTTGCAAGAAGGAATAGAAAAAGGTAGAGCCGAAGGTAGAGCCGAAGGTAGAGCCGAAGGTAGAGCCGAAGGTAGAGCAGAAGGTAGAGCAGAAGTTTTACAAGAAATCGCGATCGATCTACTTAGCACTGGTATGGCTTTAGAAGATATATCGAAAGTCACTGGGTTATCAGTTGAACAGTTGCAGCTTTTGTTCATAGAAAGAGGTAAGTAAGACTTTTTTTGTAATCAAACTTAAGAAGGAATTAATTTTAAGCAAAAGTTTGATAAATCTTACATCTTGCACCAATTGCGATAAGCGCCTTGGAATAAATTCCCAGGCTCAAAAACAAAGTCTACTTAAGTAGACTGGGCAAAGCTTTTAGTGCGTTTTCAACGTACTTTGTTATTGGTTCCTTTAAATTGATTTTAAGGCGGGTTTTAAGGCTTAATGAAAATGGTGCAACAAGTCAGATAAATCATTCTTAAAGTAAGGATTTAAAAAGAAACGCAGGCTGTTGAATAATCCATTTACTTTCCTAACTTGGGCGATTATTTTTATTCTTATTCTTAGCTTTAGCTAAACTTTGTTGAATAGCATTTAGCAGAGTCTTTTTATCAAGCTGATATTCCGGAATATTAGGATTAGCGCTACCAGATCCCCTTACAGTTAAAGAATGATTCAAAAGCGCTAATTGACTGTCAAGAATTTTAGGATAATTCTGATACCAATTAGCAACAGTAGTTGATAGTTTTTCAACATCATCAGGTGTATTGCTAATTAACCTCTCTAAATTGACAATATTTTGTTGAGAAAATAAAGCAGGTTGAGTTTTTAGCAAATCCATAAAAGCATCTAAATTTTGTTCTGCAAATTTCATAATATAACTCCTAATTACCAGCAGCAATAAATTCAGCCCAATAGAAAGGCGATTGAAAAGGTTTACTGTTTGCGTCTATCTGTTTGAAAAATACCATTAATTGTAAATTATTAGCCCATTCCTGTAAATCTTCCTTTGTGGCATCTCTCAGCCAAGTTTGGGCTTTACTTCTTAAAGTAGTGATTTAAAAAGAAGCGGAAGAAGAATTTTGAATCAGGATTTTCGAGTATTAGCTATCAGCCAACCTACACCAGTAAAAAATAAGGTTGCTGCAATGCTGATAAATAAAGAAGCGTAAAACGGATGTGGTGGATTATTTGGAGATATAGCTGCTAAAGGTTTGTTAATTTTATCAATATGTTGCGTAACTACTCCTGAAACGATCGCACCACCACCAAGCCCAATGCCGAGTATTTGTACCGTATTATTGAGATTGCGTTCAGCCTCAAGGCTGCGCTGCTCGCGTTTTGTTTGTTCAATTTCGACGATACCGCGAATTGACTCGATTAGTTGCTCGAATAGGCTTTGAGCGGGTGTAAGATAAGCTAAATCTGTATTGATTTGTTCGATAAAGGTATCTTTAGCTAATTCTAGGAAACTTGATAAAAATTCTAAGTCATCTTGTATACAAATTGCTTTTATTTTGTCAAGATGTAATTGATAATTTATTGTATTAGCTTTAATAGTATTTCTCTGTAATTCTAAATCTCTCAAATGGCTAGCATAATTAAACGAAATTTCGGGTATTTCATTTAGCCATTGATTAAATTCTTTCAGCTTGTCATCAACAGATTTATTTTTGACTTGATTGAATTGAATTACTTTATCTTCTAAAAGGCTGTATTCTTTCCTAGCTTGCTGATAACACCAACGAGATTCAGAACGAGCGTAAATAATTTTACTCCGACAGTTTAAAAGATCAATTAAAGGACGATAATATTCTCCAGTATTTTCTAAATTGGTAGTTTCTCCATTTGAGTTCAACCAAATTAAAATATGACACTGATTTTTAGGAGAAACAGCATCATTATTATATTCAAATATTGGACTATTTAATAATTTGCCTTTGCTCTGAAATGAAATCTTTAATTTATTGAATTCGGCTTCAGAGATTAAAGCTTTTACACAATGTTCGGCAAAAGCTTCCTCATCCTTAATTGTTCCTACAGGTTGAGCAAAGAACACTAAAATTTGTCCTAGAGAAGCATTGATATTACTTGGAAGTAAGCAATTGTCTTGATTTAATCCTTTTAGATCGGTAAGTTGTACTTTTGGATGTGGATAACGAAAAGTTAGATCGAGAGCAAAAGTATCGTGAATTTGTAAACGCTTAATTTCTCCGCTTAAATGGAGATTATTTTTATGCTTAATAGCTGTAAAGTCTAGATTATTTTGATCTAATATTTGTTTATCTTTAGGTATTGATAAATTTTCTAGTTTAGGAATACCTAATTTTTTACCAATTTCCTGACATTTGTGCCATAAATGGTTTGAATTATTGACTGGTTTGGAATCGTTAGCTAGATTTTTGTATAGATGAAAAGCGTAGAGCGTAAGTTTGGGATTAGCTACCTTTGCTGTTGAATAATCCATTGTAGAATGATTTATTATTAATCATAACCGCCTTGGAATGCAATTCCAAGTCTAATAGCAGAAGTCCATTGAAATGGACTAATAATTTTTCAGTCTTATTTATAAGACTTTTGCTGTTATTTTATTATCATCCTAAACCGCCTTGGAATGCAATTCCAAGTCTAATAGCAGAAGTCCATTAAAATGGACTAATATTTTTTCAGTCTTATTTATAAGACTTTTGCTATTAGCCTGCGGTTTGCAACCGTAGGTGGATTAACGGGCTTACAAATCAACTTTTGTCGTTCTTCTTATCATCCGATTCAGTAACTGAACTTTGTTGAATAGCATTAATTAAAGTTCTTTGATCCTGTTCATATTTAGGAATATTAGAATTAGCTTTAGTGCTTCCAGGCGCTCTTTCTGTGACATTACCTTCAAGCTCAGCTAAAGCATCATCTACTTGCGGATGTTTCTCACACCAATCTGAAATTGTATTCGAGAGAGATTGAATATCATCAGATTGAGAATTAAGCAATTGAATTAATTTAGTATTTTCTTCTTTTGAGAACAAGTTAGGCTGAGTTTTAAGCAAATGGATAAAATTGTTCACCGTGACTTCATAATCAGACATCATATTAATTATCCTCCTATTTTCCTACAGCAGTAAATGCAGCCCAATGAAAAGGCGAGTTAAATGGTTTTTCTACAGTTGTATTTCTAAGCTGACGACGTATTTTTCCTTTCTTTGTACTGTCTAAAGGTAAATTATTAGCCCATTCCTGTAAATCTTCCTTCGTGGCATTTCTCAGCCAAATTTGGGCTTGATTTAAAGCAACTGGTACAGAAATATCTTCTATATCCTTTAGATTTTGAATGAATTTTATCATTAAAAATGAGGTTGATAAATCGTTTACCCTCCATAAACTACTGACTACGCTAGAACTACCAGCATATAAGAAACCGCTAGGTAAACCAATATATTCGTCACTGGTATTTTGGAAGTCAATCAAGCCAGTTTCGCAAGCTGAAAGGACGACAAGACGACATTGATTAAGGTTGAAATCCCGTTCAAATAAGTTACCTAAAGTTAGGCATTTACTTAAATGTAATTTATCGTTTTCAACTGCACCAGCTAAGAGTAAACAAGAATTTTGAGGGGAAATTAAGTTAAATGTACCATGACAGGAAAAGTGAAGATAATTCGTCTGTTGAATTTGGAATGAAGCTTGAGATAAAGCTGTTTGAGTAGCTTGTTTTTTAGATAATACTTTTTTGTCAGTAAATAGCGATGAAATAGTTTCTACTTCTAAATCGGTGTAATCTAAATTTTCTGTAGGGTTTTGAATAGCGAATAGTGATTTGAAATCAACTCTTTTTCGTAAATTTATTTGTTGTAGTAATTGACAACTGGGAGCATAACTTACACCATCTGAGAATTTATCGTACAGGAAACCAGCATCAGTTAAAGGTAGTGCGTGAAGTGGGAATAAGTGTAGGTAGCGATGGGGAATAAGAATTAGATGAGAACAATTTTGTGGTATTAGTTTGAGTATTTCTTCTATATTTAAGATTTCTGCAAGTTGAGTTAGATAATCAGCGAGATTATTTATCCACTGGGTTTTTTCCCTGTAATATGCATTCAAATAATTGAAATTCCAATTTTCTAAAGCTTCTAAACGATCGGTGGATGTAGATGAGTTCAATCTTTGAAGATTATCAGAGGTAATAATAAAAGTTTCTAAGCTTGTATTGGTAATGTACCATTCAATAACTGCTGTATTTTTGTCTAAAGTTGCTTGGAATATCTCAAAGTTGAAACCAGAGGCAACAGGTAAATATTTATCTTCTATACTCTTTTTCTGTTGTCGTAATTCCTGAAGATGTTGAGCTAAAGCTTTGGGATTTTCGGCTTTGCTGTTTTGGATTTGATACTGTCCCTTTGCTATTTCATCTCGGAGTTGTTCAAGTTGAGTAACTACATTTGGGGGGAAGATAGTTTTGCGATCGCGATCGAGGATAAGTTCAACTAAGTTACGGGTTTTGCTGCGCTCGGCATATTCTATTGCTAGAGTTTCTTCTTGTAACTGCAAACAAACTTCTGCCATATTGCCATAAAGTCGATTCCATTCCTCCGCTTGCTTGCGCTTGCTTTCCTCACCGGATATAATTTCACCGCGCAATAACTCTACTGTTGTAATAGCCGATTCATAGGTATTGTAAGCAAGATCAAATTGACCTTCATCTTGATAAGACATCCCTAAGTTTAATAATGTTTGTGCATTTTCTTTGGGGAAAGCTTCCTGGGTTAGAACTAACAAAGCAGCTTGGGAGAATTGAATTGTTTTTTCAATGTTTTCGGCTTTATCACCTTTGATTCTGCTCCTGTAAGTTACGGCTAAATTATTTTGCGTCTGTGCCCACTCTTGTGGTAAAGCTTGCTGAGTTCTAACTTGCAGAGCAACTTCGTAGGATTGAATAGCTAGTTCAATATTTTCGGCTTTATCACCTTTGATTCTGTCACCGTAAGCATTGGCTAAATTATTTTGCGTCAGTGCCCATTTTTGGGGGAAAGCTTCCTGGGTGTAGACTTGCAAAGCTTGTTTGTAGGATTGAATAGCTAGTTCAATATTTTCGGCTTTATCACCTTTGATTCTGCTCCTGTAAGTTACGGCTAAATTATTTTGCGTCAGTGCCCATTTTTGAGGGAAAGCTTCCTGGGTGTAGACTTGCAAAGCAGCATTGTAGAAAGAAATAGCTAGTTCAATATTTTCGGCTTTATCACCTTTGATTCTCTCACTGTAAGCTAAGCCTAAATTAATTTGCGTCGTTGCCCAATCTTGGGGGAAAGCTTCTTGGGTTCCAACTTGCAAAGCTTGTTTGCAGGATTGAATGGCTAGTTCAATATTTTCTGCTTTATCACCTTTGATTCTGTTACCGTAAGCATTGGCTAAATTGTTTTGTGTCTGTGCCCATTTTTGGGGGAAAGCTTCCTGAGTTATTATCTGCAAAACTTGTTTGTAGGATTGAATTGCTAGTTCAATATTTTCTGCTTTATCACCTTTGATTCTGTCAATGCAAGTTGTGGCTAAATTGTGTTGGGTCTGTGCCCATTTTTGGGAGAAAGCTTCCTGGGTTCTAACTTGCAAAGCTTGTTTGCAGGATTGAATAGCTAGTTCAATGTTTTCGGCTTTATCGCCTTTGATTCTGTCAATGTAAGCTATGGCTAAATTGTGTTGGGTCTTCGCCCAATCTTGGGGAAAAGCTTCTTGGGTTCCAACTTGCAAAGCTTGTTTGTAGGATTGAATGGCTAGCTCAATATTTTTTGCTTTATCACCTTTAATTCTGTTACTGTAAGCTAAGCCTAAATTATATTGAGTCGTAGCCCAAATTCCTGGTAAAACTTTTTGGGTCAATACTTTCAGGGCGGTTTCACAACTAGCAATAGCAATTTCCATATTAATAGATTTATCACCCAAAGGAAACTCCTGAATCAAAGCACCAAAATTAAAAATAGCAAAATAAATATTACTAAAATTAATAATATTTGCTGCAATAGATTTAGTTGCATCCGCTTCTGCTTTCTCAAAAGTATTTATTGCCCAAAGTCGTAACATTTCAGCAAAAATACCATCGAGCTTATCTGTATTGGCAGCAAGTAAAGGGTAAACAATCTTAGTATCTGCACCACTTTTCCATATTGTTTGCAGTACTAACATTAAAAATTGGAAATAAGCTTGAAACTCTTGCTTACTTAAATTTTCTAACTGCGCTGGTGAAGAAGATTGATTCAAATACTCAGCTAATTGATTTCCCAAATTCCTCAACCAATTCGCAGTATTTTGATTACCTTTCTCCGACATCATCTTTGCTACAACTTCCATCACCAGTAAAAACTCAGCATCAATTAAATCTCGATTCGCTGCTAATATTTCCCTTTCTTTTCCACTAACACAATTGTGCAATTGCTGAATCAAATTGAGGTAAGCATCTCGGCGCTGTTCGTTCATAGTTAGATATAAGCAGAAATAGCTAAGTTACTAGCATAATGATTCAGTAACATTACTTACGATTACGAAAAATTACTGAGAAGCGAGTAATGATGCTTTCAAAAAAATGGTGCGTGACGGTAATTTCAAATCATTTCGCTGTAGGTGATAAATTACCGTAACCGTCACTCACCCTACAAGAATACAAAACATGAAATATTGATAATTGTTCATTGATAATTGTTAACTGACTCTTGGCTTACGACAACACCTGCAAATACCTCGCCGAAACCTACCCCGCAGAGTTCGCAAACTGGCTGCTCTCCACCGATACTTCAGATATGCAAGTACTTAAAACCGAACTCAACCTGGAACCAATTCGCGCCGATTCGGTAACATTTCTGAAAAATGCCAACCAAATTCTTCACATAGAATTTCAAACCCAACCAAAATCAACACCACCTCTCGACTTCCGAATGCTCAATTACTACATCAGATTGAAGCAAATATATTGGTGTGACATCGAACAAGTAATAATTTTCCTGCAACCCAGCAATTCGGAAATGGTGTTCAAGACAGAATATGTAGATACAAATACCCGTCACAGATATCGAGTGATTCGCTTATGGGAACAAGATGCCGCACCTTTATTAAATAATCCTGCCCTTCTACCGCTTGCAGCATTAGCAAAAAGTAATTCACCTGAAAGCTTATTACAGCAAGTTGCAAATGCGGTAGATATGATTGAGGAAAGCGAAGCACAAAAAAATATCTCAGCCTGCACCCAAATCTTAGCCGGATTACGATTTGACAGAAATTTAATTAATCAACTATTTCGAGAGGAAATTATGCAAGAATCAGTGATTTATCAGGATATTATTCTCATAGGAGAACAAATAGGTAAGAAACAAGAAGCATTGCAATACACCATGCGTTTACTTAACCGTCGTATTAGTAACTTGAATTCAGAAATTCAACAGCGTGTCAATGCTTTATCTACGACTCAATTAGAAGACTTAGGAGAAGCACTGTTAGATTTTTCCAACCAAAATGATTTAACCACCTGGCTAGATAACAATTCCTAAAAAATAACTAATGTAGAGACGTAGCACTGCTACGTCTCATAAATTTAAGTCATACCAACGAATAAAGAAAATATATCGAGATTTTTAGCTGATAAATTTAAAACCGCTCTCAAAACTCTTCCTCAGCGCCCTCCGCGAATAGAAGGGTTAATCATTCTTATTTAACAAACGCAATAAAAACCTAAACAATAAAATAAACAACTAAAAAAACAACTATGACATTCCGCGAAGAGTTTAAACTACTATTACGCGCTCGCTACTCTTTAATTTATATTCCCACTCAGGAAGAAGAGCGTTTAGAAGCCGTAATTCGGGAAGAAGCCAGCAAACAAGGCAACCGTCAAGTCTACACTTGGGATTTTGTTGACGGTTATCAAGGTAATCCTAACGATGCGGGTTTCGGCAGACGCAATCCTCTACAAGCTTTGGAATTTGTAGAAAAATTACACGCTTCCGCACCTGCTATATTAATTCTCCGGGATTTTCATCGATTTTTGGATGACGTGGCAATTTCCCGCAAACTCCGCAATTTAGCCCGTTTATTAAAATCGCAACCAAAAAATATTGTCATACTTTCACCGCGTGTTGCCATTCCCGATGATTTAACCGAAGTGTTGACGGTGGTGGAATTCGCTTTACCTAGCGCTATAGAAATCCAAACCGAAATCGAAAGACTATTAGCCGCTACTAATAATTCTCTGCCAAATCAAGTTTTAAATGAATTAGTTCGTTCGGCTCAAGGCTTGAGTATGGAAAGGATTCGCCGGGTTTTATCGAGAGCGATTGCCGCACGTGGAGAATTACAAGCGGAAGATGTGGAGTTAGTTTTACAGGAGAAGCGTCAAACTATCCGTCAAACTCAAATCCTCGATTTTATCCCCGCTACAGAACAAATTTCCGATATTGGTGGATTAGATAATCTCAAAGATTGGTTATTAAGAAGAGGTGGTGGTTTCAGCGAAAAAGCTCGACAATATGGTTTACCCCATCCGAGAGGTTTGCTGTTGGTAGGTATTCAAGGTACTGGTAAATCATTAACTGCAAAGGCGATCGCGCATCATTGGCATTTACCTTTATTACGCTTGGATGTAGGCAGATTATTCGGCGGTTTGGTAGGTGAATCGGAATCTCGTACTCGCCAAATGATACAGCTATCTGAAGCCCTCTCACCGTGTATTTTATGGATAGATGAAATAGACAAAGCCTTTTCCGGACTTGGTAGCAAAGGCGACGGGGGAACTACTAGCAGAGTATTTGGTACATTTATTACCTGGATGGCGGAGAAAACCTCACCTGTATTTGTAGTTGCCACTGCCAACGAGATTCAAGACTTACCGCCGGAATTGTTGCGTAAAGGTAGATTTGATGAAATATTCTTCGTCGGTTTACCTATACAAGAAGAAAGAAAAGCCATTTTTAACGTGCATTTATCGCGATTGCGTCCCCATAATATCAAAGAGTACGACATTGATAGATTAGCCTACGAAACGCCCGATTTTTCCGGTGCAGAAATCGAGCAAACATTAGTTGAAGCCATGCACATCGGCTTTAGCCAAAACCGCGACTTTACTACAGACGATATTTTAGAAGCTGCGAGTCAAATTATACCTTTAGCTAGAACTGCTAAAGAGAAAATCGAGCAACTGCGTCAATGGGCTGCTTCCGGAAGGGCACGTCTGGCATCAAAGCATAATCCCTTGAGTGACAGGATTCAACAGCAGTTTTAGTAGGAGTAGGTTAAAGGTCAAAGGTCAAAGGTCAAAGGTTAATATATGACCAATGACCAATGCCTTTTTAAGGTTATATATTTAAGTACAAGTAATAATTTTTACAATTTAGTTAATATATATTGCTATAATATTAGTAATATCACGTAGATTAAAAAGTCTATTTTGCGATAAGTAAAAATTCTAATTATTAATTGCAATTGCTCTCGTCAATAATACTTACTTTGTTTCTAGTAATGTGTCCCATTAGTTTTGAGGGTAATAAAGGTTCGTAGTAAGTGCTTTAGCACCAAATCCGGAGGGACTGAAGTCCTTACTACAAACCCATCAAATTTAATGAAAAAGACTACTAGTGAGTGGTCTGTCCCATTAATTTTGATAGGTGTAGTTTGAAAACAAAAAGCTTTTTCTTCCCCTGCTCCCCTGCTTCCTCCGCTCCCCCTGCTTACCCTCACCCGGCATTTTTTATGGGACAAAGCACTAGAAGCCTGGTTTTTTTGGTCAATATCTAATTTTCAAACTGGGTTTCTTTATGTAATCCTTAGCTAACTTGAAGAATATTTATATTTTGTCTGCGAAACGTATCTTCAGGCAGAAGTTTACGTGGCAATGATATAAAAAAAATGCTCAAATTTAGAGTATTTTTATTCATCGATAAATACATCAGGGATGATTACTTGACGTTCGGTACGCCTCGATTCCGCGCCTCGTAAATAACTAATCAACCCCCTTCTTAACTCGCATTATGGAAAATATTGGCTATATTCACGCTGCTTCAAGCTATGAAGCACCCGAAAGTACCGAGATTGTTCCTTTCCGATTCGATTTCAATATTTTTGCGGGACTTAATCGCAAAAAGCTGCCTAGTTTCGCTGCTATGCGTCTTTTATCTGTGGCGCTAACTTTATTCTGTTTGAGTAGCGTCGGACAAGCTTTAGCATTAGATAAATATGGACGTAAAGGTGCATCAGTTACAACTATTCAGAAGTGTTTGAAGGAATTAGATTACTTTAATGCTTCAGTGACTGGTTACTACGGTTCGACAACTAAAAGTGCTGTAATTAAGTTTCAGAAAGACAACGGACTCACAACTGATGGTGTTGTAGGCAGCAATACACAAAAAATTCTTCAGTCTAAATGTTCCGATCAATCGGGTGTGGTTCAACTTGGCAGTCGCGGCGAAGCTGTTAAAAAACTTCAGCTTGATTTAAAGCAGTTGAATTTCTTTGTTGGTAATCCTAGTGGTTATTTTGGTCCAGTTACCAAAGACGCTGTAATCGGATTTCAAAAAAACAAAGGTTTAACTGTTGATGGAATTGCTAGTTCAAGAACTTTAGCTGCGATCGAGCAAAGTTTAACTAAAGGTAATGATGCTGTTGGCGGTGAAAACTCTATTCTTCGTCTGGGTTCCAGAGGTGCGGAAGTTACATCGTTACAAAAGCGTTTGCAGCAATTAAAATATTTTGAAGGTAAGTTGAGTGGTTATTATGGTCCAGCCACTAGAGATGCTGTAGTTCGATTCCAAAAAGCTAAGAAACTAACTGTTGATGGAATTGTTGGTCCAAATACTCAACAAGCAATTGATAAAGCAATTCAACAATCAAAGCCTTCTTCAGTATTACCTCTCACCGTTGGTTCTTGCAGTAGCGGTAAATGTCCGATTCTTCAGACTGGCGATAAAAGTAATTACGTAACATATTTGCAAACTAGATTGCGCCATTGGGGTTATTTTAAATCCAATCCCAACGGTAATTATGATTACCAGACTGCGGAAGCTGTAAAACGATTCCAGCGAAACAAGGGACTGTTTGCCGATGGCGTTGTGGGACCGCAAACTTGGCAACAAATTGACAACACTAGTCCTGTGGGGGAAACTAAGCCAGAGAAATGTGATAAACCCGTTCTTCAACGAGGTGACAAAGGCGAGTGCGTCACCAAACTACAACTCAGGTTGCAGGAGTTAAAATATTTCAAAGGCAATCCTACAAGTTACTTTGGAAATACAACTTGGGAAGCGGTGAAACAATTCCAGCTTTCTAACGAATTACCCTCTAACGGAATCGTAGATTCGCGAACCTGGAAAGCATTAGAAAAAGCTAACGTTGTCATCAGTGACGATCGCTACGTTGTAGTTGTACCCATGACTAGTCCGTACACTTTAGATGAAGTACGCCGTTTCGTACCCGATGCCTTTATCCGCAATACAAAATTGGGTAAATTTGTTCAAGCCGGAGAGTTTACAGATTCTCAAGGCGCAAAACAATATTCTCAATACTTTTTGCGCGATCGCGGTTTTGATGCGCGAGTAATACGCACAGATAAATTGTAGTTTTAGTGTTCAGTATTTATGTTAAGTTATCCCGCTTTACTAAAAAAGGCGGGTTTTCTATAACTTTCGTTGTTAATTAGATATTATACTCAATACCCAATGCCCCATGCCCATTCCCCAATGCCCATTTCTCAATGTACTTCTTAAACCAACCATACTCAACCTCAAATGTAATAATGATTGAGGATTCGATGGTAAAAAGTTATAATTCATCACTCAGAACTTTATTGCCCTCACGAGTGGTAAGAGGTAGTTACTATGTTGTCTAACATACTAAAGTTAATACTTGGTGTTTTATTAGCGATCGGTATTTTGGTAGGTGGTAGTGCAGCACTTGCAATTTATTTTATGAATCGAATTTCTGCCAATCCTCCAAAACCAGTTTTTTCTAATGACAAAGCAGAAGTAAAAGCTCAAGCTGCGAAAACTCCTACACCAGGAGCAACAATCGCTGCTAATTCAACGGGAAAAACTACTGCCAAAGCAAAGCCTACTGTTACAAAAACACCTGAAAAAGAAGCAGAAAAGCCATTACCACCGGGTGCTTACCCCGCTACAGTAACTTGGCCCCAAGGTTTAATTTTAAGAGCGGAACCAGAACTTAATGCAGAACGTCTTGGTGGTATTGGCTTTAATGCAAAAGTTATAGTTTTGGAATTAAGCAATGATAAAACTTGGCAGAAAATTCGCATTGAAAGCAGCGGGCAGGAAGCTTGGGTAAAAGCAGGTAACACTAAAAAAGCCGAAGAATAAACTTTTCAATTTGGAATTTTTGCTTGTCTTACAGGTTACTAATCTAGTTTGTAAGCTTGATGCTTTGCCGTTTAAATTGGCGATTAAAGTTTAGACAAGCGAAAATAGTAGTATTATTATTTCATGATTTTTTACTCGTACTTAATTTGGACTTAATAACTATTATCTAAAAGTTAAGACAATATTATCTACTTCAACCTTGATTAATTTCATGTACAATTCATACATATATTACTTAAACAATATGCGTGTCATTACCCATAAGTAATATAATTGTGTTATCAGTAATATCTGGTAGATTTTATATGGGTGCATAAAATGCCAGATACATCAATGCTTAATTACATATGTATTTTAGGATTCTAAAATAGCTAAACTATGAATTTTTATTGCAGTTGCGGTTAATAAAGACGTAGCGTCTGAGAAAGATATAGTTAGTAATCGTAGTTATAAATATTGCATTTACCCAGATAAATTTTGAACGCCAAAGTACCTCGTAAATATATGCAAAAAATTCTTTCTGTAAGGTGAATACCCTAACAGGGAATTTCTTCAACTCAAAAACAATTGGTTCCGATTACCAAGATTTAGTCAAGGAAACCCACTCAAATAATGAGGTTGTTCCCGTCAAAGTTGATTTCAAGTTGTTAGTCGATATTTGTGAAAAAATGTTTAATAATAGCAGACTTGCTCTACCTCTAATATCTGTTGTAACAACTCTTACAATGCTAGCCAGCCATAGCGAAGCTTTAGCTTTAGAGAGAGGAGATAATAACTCTCAAGTCAAAAATCTTCAGAGTTGTTTAAAAAGGTTGGGTTATTTTAACGGTCCGGTAAACGGCAATTTTGCCTCAATGACTGAATCTGCCGTGAGAAGATTTCAGCAAGCTAGCGGAATATCTGCTATCGGAAAAGTTGGACCTAAAACCGAAGCTGCATTGCGAAGAAAGTGTGGTAGTAATATAGGTCAAGGCGGAGGAGGTGTTTCTGACAATGCTTGCAGGCGCGGACTTAAAAGCGGCTGTGATGGTGCAGCTGTAACAAAATTACAGCGAGATTTAAAAGCTTTAGGCGTTTATAACGGTCCGGTTACGGGTAGATTTCGCGAATTGACCACAAATGCGGTAATAAGTTTTCAGCGACAAAACGGTATAAATCCGATTGGCATTGTCGGACCTCGCACCAGAGAAGCAATGCGTTTGGCGTTAAATGCACCGCCACGCCAAGAAGAGACAAATCTTCCCGGTCGTTTTTGCGATTACAACAGAGAGATTATTAGCATCGGTTGTAGAGGAGAATGGATAAGCCAGCTACAACAGAGATTAAAGGATTTAAATTATTTTAGGGGAAATCCTACAGGTTATTTTGGTCCAGTCACTAGAGATGCTGTAGTCAGATTTCAACAAGAAAAACGCCTCCCCACCACTGGAAACGTAGATAAGCGTACTTGGGTGGCGATGAATCAAATAGTTTCTCCATCACCTCTACCTACAGGTGTTATAACAGTTGGTGCCAGAGGTCCTCAAGTCACAACGTTACAACAAAATTTGAAGACACTGAATTATTTTTACGGAAATCCCACGGGCTTTTTTGATAAATCGACTCAAGATGCTGTGATGCGATTCCAGCAGAGTTATGGTTTACCCATGACTGGAAATTTAGATTCACGTACTTCTCAAGCAATATCTACAGTATTAAGAAGTCAAGGAGGAGATAGGGCTTTTGAAGCGATTTATCCCGGCGATAACAATGAAAGAGTAACAAAAGTGCAAGAGCGTTTGCTGGAATTAGGCTTACTCAAAGCTAATCCCACAGGTTATTTTGGTCCTTTTACCAGACAAGGTTTGCTTGCATTCCAGCGATATCAAGGATTATCCGAAACTGGCTTTGTAGACGAACAAACCTGGACAAAACTAGGATTTAGCAATCGCAGCGAAAAACGTTATGTAGTAGTTATACCTTTGCGAAATCGAGATATTTACAATCAAGTACTTCAGTACGTACCTTCCGCTCAACTTGGTAAATCCAGACTAGGAGATTTTGTCAACGCCGGAGAATATAACCAGCGTGTGGAAGCACAAAGACAATCTCAACTTTTGCGCGATCGCGGTTTTGATGCAAGGGTGGAATTTTTATAAAATCGGGCATCGTGAAGATGGGGTTCGGGGGTTCGGGGGAGATGGGGAAGAGGAGGCAGAGGAAGAAAAATTAATTTTAAATTGCTCTCTTTGCTTTCTTAACTCAATACTCAATACTCAATATTCAATACTCCTCACTCCTCACTCAATACTCCTCACTCAATACTCAATACTCCTGACTGTTCTTTTAAGCGACCAAAACAGATGTATCAAGCAATCGGGATTTAGATTTTAATAATAATTCTGTAGCTTCTTGAGCGCAAACAGCAGGACTAAAAAGATTTCCCTGCATCAATTCACATTCTAAAATTCTTAATAAATTGCGTTGTTCTTCGGTTTCCACACCTTCAGCAACAACGGAAAGATTTAATCCATGTGCTAAAGCAATCATTGCTGTAACAATAGCCGCATCGTTGGTATCCTTAGTTAAATCTTGCACAAAAGAACGATCTATTTTCAAACAGTGAATGGGAAACTGTTTAAGATAATTAAACGAACAATATCCGGTTCCAAAATCATCTATAGATATGGAAACACCCATATCATTTAAATTAGTTAAAATTTCTTTGCTGAAATCAACATTTTGCATTGCAGCGCTTTCAGTAATTTCTAACTCTAAGTATTGAGGTGATAACTTAGTTTCCGCTAAGACGCGCCGAACGGTATCAACTAAGTGTGGTTGCTGAAATTCTCTTGCAGATAAGTTAACAGCTACACCCACCGATGGTAAACCGAGATTTTGCCAAATTTTATTTTGAGCGCAAGCAGTTCTTAAAACCCATTCGCTAATAGGTACAATTAATCCAGTTTCTTCAGCAATAGGAATAAATTTACCAGGAGAGATTAATCCATATTTGGGATGTTGCCAGCGCAATAAAGCTTCAAACTTACAAATTTCTCCCGTAGTTATATCAATTTGAGGTTGGTAAGATAGCATCAATTCATTTCGCTCTACAGCATAATGCAAACTGTTTTCTAAACTAAGTAATTCAGAAGCTTGAGAATTAATCGCCGAGTTATAAACTTTATAGTGATTTCTTCCTTGCAATTTTGCGCGATTTAATGCGGCATCGGCGTTTTTAATTAAGGTTTCTCCATCTTTTCCGTGGTTGGGATAAACAGCAATCCCAATGCTGGCACTGATATGTAGAAGATGATTGTCTATCAAAAATCCTGGTTTTAAAGCAGCTAAAATCTCTTGAGCAATACGAGCAGCATCCCGCACACCATTAATTTCAGACAACAGCAAAGTGAATTCATCACCCCCCCAACGAGCAATTGTATCGCTAGAACACAAACACTTATTTAAACGTTCGGCAACGCTTTGTAACAATTTATCACCGATTTTATGACCTAATGTTTCGTTGATAGTTTTAAATCTATCTAGATCCAAAAAACACACGGCTAATTTACTATTATTCTGCGACGCTTTGATTAAAGACTCTAGCAATCGTCCATAAAACTGCATTCGATTGGGTAAATTAGTTAAAAGATCGTGTGAAGCTTGATGGCGTATCATTGCTTCTGCTTGAAAACGTTCGCTGATATCCCGAAAACTCCAAACTCTACCTACAATTTTACTACCAATATATTGGGGTTGAGAATAGCGCTCAAATGTCCTACCATCTTTAAATTCAATCCAGTCATAAATTTCTGCACCGGGATAAGTCTGTAGGTGATTTACTGAAATAAAGTATTCTTCAGGGTTTTTCAACTGACTAGTTACAAATTCTAATACTTGTGCATAATTACCTGATGTCATTAGCGACTGAGGAATACCCCACATTTCCACAAGCTTATGATTGTAGCCAGTAATATCACCAATGCTATCTACTAATAGAATACCGTCATTAATAGTTTCTAATGTCGTTTTTTGCAAAGAAATAGATGCTTCTAGTTCTTTTTGTATGCGCTGGCATTTTTCATCTTCCTTTTGCAACTCAACGGTATATTGATTGAGTTGCTCTTTTAATTTTGAGTTGAATTTTTTATATTGTTTAATAGTTTGAAATTGCGATTTTTGAGTTAACCAATTTTCATAAGCAAGAGAAATCACGCCTGCTGCGGCTTGCAAAAATGTAACTTCTGTTGGTTGCCAAACTCTCTCTTCTACACAGTCTTCTAATCCTATAAATCCTAAAAACTCACCTTTGAAAACAATAGGTAAAAGTAAGACAGAAACAACTCCTCTCGCTTCAAAAAACTTTTGTTCTTCAATGCTAACTTCTGTCAACTTACCAGAAGCAATATCACCTCGTGCTAATATCTGTGCCCAATTAGGAAAAATTTCTGCTACTGATTTTGAAGGCATCACTGTATTAGTTTGAGTAATACCCGTGTCGCACCATTCAGCTTTGTAATTAGTTAATATCCCGTTTTTAGATTGAGAATTTTCAAATATATAAACTCGGCTAGCTAAGACAGCCCTTCCTAAAATAGATAGAATTTTTGTATAGCATTGATTGCTACCATCGAAAGTCTGCGCTTCAGTTTGTATATTAATAAGTGCTTCGAGGTAATGATTATTCACCTCAACAACTTCTGCATCATATTGACTATCTATTTGATGCTGCTCGTTTTCGTAGTATTCTGGTTTTTCAAAATCAATTAGTTCGAGCGTACCAGAAGTACCAATCATTTGTTCTTGTCTATCAACTAAAGTTCGCATCCGAATTTTAACAATACAAATATCTCCTTCAGAGGTTTTGTAGCGAGTTTTGTATACGCTTTCTTCTATATGTCGTGCTTTCAGAATTTGAAATAATTCATAATTGCGTTGATACTCGCAAGGATGAATGTAATCAAGAAAGCTATTACCAATACTTTCTGCAACCGTAAATCCAGTTAATTCATTCCAGATTGGACTTAGAAATGTCCATCTTCCCGAACTATCTGTTTTAAACAATATCTCTTCGTAAATTATAGAAACTCTCGGAGTTTTATCTTCGCAAGTTAGCGGTAATTTATTATAGGAAATTCGACAGGAATTATATAGATTTGTCGTTTTTCGCTTGAGTAGTGTTTGCAATTTATATTTTGTCATATAGAAACACACCAGTTAAGCTCCCAAGCAGCTAAGTTAACTAACCATTAGCAGCATTATGATACTTTGGTAATGGCAATAAAGATTTGATATTTACGATTTAAAAAAAATGAAATTTTCAGTCCAGTAAAATCTAATTTAGTTCTATCAACTCCCAATGTTTGTATTATGTAATTCTCTCAATGTTATATCCCAGTTTATGCCATTTTACGAACTATTTGTAGTTTGCATCGATAAGATTATATTAATTTTATTTATCAACCAATAAATATCATATTTATCTTATTAATATAATTTGTTTTGTAAAAAAGTAGATAGTTAATATGAGTCTTTTATCCTCAACCTATCCGCTAACCTGTTTAACTATACTCACAAATAATTAATTATTCAATTTTATTCCCGATAATTAGCAATATTCGATATTAATCAATATTTTGCTGTTTTAAAAAGTAACTCTATCATTTAACTTCAACTAATATCAATCTAGTATTAGGTAGGCTCTTCTATGTGCTTATCTAAGTCAAATAAACAGTTAAAATAACGTAATTTTTCAAAAAATTTGCACGAGCTAAGAGGATATTTAAAAAATATCGTTTTTAACGCCATTCTCAGATTATCCCTTTTTCCCCCCTTTAGAAAAGAGGGATTTAAGTCCCCTTTTAAAAGGGGATAATTGGGGATATTAAAATCTGTAATTTTTATTTATAAATTTCCAAACATCCTTTAATAACTTAAGTAAATATTCTGCTTAAGAATTATGCTTGTATCAAATGCAAAACTAGCCGAAAGGTCGAAAATAAGTTCATTACAATTGTCGATTAAAAGTATAACAAGTAACTTATACTGGTGTATATAGAGAAAATACGGAAGTCTATAACTTTAGATAAATGACTATTAATCATTAAAAATTACTTTTTTGAGCGACTTAGCAGTATTAATCCCGACGCTACTTTAAAGATATAATTATAATTTTTAAAGTTAGCTAGCAAAATTTAGAACGCTTTATTTTCAGCGCAATTTTTATTTGCAGCACGAATTTAACTAAAGCTTAATTTTTACAAAATATTACAATAGCGCGACAATGCAACTATAGCTGGAAGCCATTAAAGTTCGGGCGTTGCCCCCAACAATATATGATGGCGTACCGCGATTGGCACAGCCGTGCGGGCGATCGCAAGGTTATAGGTTGTTTTGTACATAATTCAAACCCCTGTAGAGCAGCATTGATACATCCATACATAGTAAAGCACTAAGCAAAGGCATACTTACACGCCAAGTATTTGCGATCGCGATATTTTATATTTTATGCGATTATCTGTAATCAACAAATAAAAATGTGTATTTCTTGAATAGATTCTTGTCAAGGAGTTATTAGTTATCTGCGATCAAATCATATGCATTACTACAAAACAAATAATTTGATTGTAGAAAAATATAACTATACTTTCATCAAGCAATCAAAGGTAAAAAAAATACTTGTAGCAATGTAATTTAGACGACTTATCCTGGTAAAATCTTGCAGAACTTACAGTTAAGTAGAGGTTAATATGAGACACGAAAAACTTTCTCCTGGAATATTATTAGCTTACGAAGACTTTCACAAAGAAGGAGGTTCAGCATTAGCAACTCACAAGCGTTCGCTTGGTATAATTTCTCCCCGAAGTGCCTTGAAGCCAATTCGTAGCGTAGTTTTTATTTACTGTGACGAAGAAGCAGACTTAAGTCACTTATCACAGTACGGTATTATAATCAATCAAAATAGGGGCAAAGTACGAACCGCTTTTTTACCTATCGAAAATTTAGACCGTTTATCCGAAGAACCAGCCATTAAGCGTATCAAGCCATCCCGAAAACTGCATTGGCGGATGGATGTTGCACCTGGGAAAGTCACATTGCCGCAGTTTCAGCAAAAAAACTCGCAACTAAGCGGTAAGGGTGTAGTCATTGGTGTAATTGATAGCGGTATTGATTCGGCACATCCTGCTTTCTCTGGACGTATTTTACGTGTTTGGGATCAAACATTATCGGGGAAAGGAGTTGCCGAAGGTAGATATGGTGCCGAGCTAGAAGACAAATACCTGGCAATGTCTCTTGATACTAACGGACACGGTACTCACGTTGCGGGTATTGCTGGCGGTTCAGATCGAGAATTTTGCGGTGTTGCCCCAGAAGCAGAATTTATCATTGTCAAAACCGATTTACAGGATGCTCACATCGCCGACGGGGTTCGCTATATTTTCCGAGTCGCCAGCGAGATGGGGCTTCCGGCTGTAGTCAATCTTAGCTTGGGCGGACACGCCGATGGTCATGATGGTACCGATTCTCTGTCTAAAATCATCAATGCCCAAACTGGTCCGGGAAGGATTGTTTGCACCGCAGCAGGTAACGAAGGTAACGACAATATTCACGGTCAAACCCTTGTTAAAAGCGGCGAGATGAACACCATGCGTTTTGCTGCACCGTTAAATCAAGTAGGTATAGTATGGTTAAACGGTTGGTACTCTAAAGATTCGGAGCTAGAAGTTTCTGTGCGGAGTCCCAACGGTTTCGTTACCCCTTTCCAACCAATTATTACTGACGATAATCCCGCACAAGAATACAATTTGTCAGATGCACGGGTAGAAATAGTCACACCGGGTAAAGACCCAATGAACGGTGATTATAATTTCTTCGTGCAAATTCGCGGTACTGGCGAAGGACAATTTAATCAGCCTGTACCGGGTGGTGTGTGGCAGTTGCGATTACGAAATACATCTTCAAATGAAGCCCGTGTAGACGTTTGGACTTTAGATGACGTGAGTTCAGTCTTTTTTACAGGTAAAAGTATCGCTGATTCAGTCAAAATTGGTTCCCCTGGATGTGCTGGCAGTTCTATTACAGTTGCTTCTTATACTACAAAAGCTAAATATACTGATATTGATGGTAAAGAGCGGCAAATGGGCTTAGAGTTAGATACTATTTCAGAGTTTAGCAGCGAAGGACCATTAAGAAATGGCGATCGCAAACCAGATATTGCTGCACCGGGGGCAATGATAGTTTCAGCCCTTTCTAGCGATGCCGATTTAGATCGTTCGATGGTTATTAACTCCAAGTTTGTAGCGTTAGCAGGTACCAGTATGGCAACACCTTTCGTTACCGGCTTAATCGCATTACTATTACAGCGCAACCCCAAACTCGATCCCGAAGCATTGAAAGAACTGCTATACAAAAATTGTTCTATTCCTGGAAAAGAAAAAGGAACATTTGATAATAAATGGGGATTTGGATTAATTGACGCAGAAAATCTCTAAATTTTGGTAATAAGGATGGGGTTCGGGGGAGACAAGGAGATGGGGGGATGGGGGGATGGGGGGATGGGGAGAATTTTACCTTTAACGTTCAAACTTTAACCTTTGACCTTTGACCTGTAACTTTATACTTGATAGGTTGAAACGGGGGCAAGTAAGATTACTATTACCTGCCCCTTGCTCATTTAAACATATGAACTTTTCTAAGCTAGATATCGCTCTTATATTGGCACTTAAAGAAATTAAAGACTCATCAAAACCTAGTTTAGTAGTTTTTATTCATACTGAATCCGATCTAAATTCTGGGGCAACTGCTCTTTTAGAGAGTTTTGGTGTCAGTGGTATCGCGGATGGAAAAGATGTGTTGACAGCAACATTATCGCCAAATGCAATCTCTCAGCTTTCGGAGCAGCCTTGGGTGCAATATCTGAAACTTTCTCAGCGATTGCTTTTGGTTAGTGGGGATTAAGATAGTAAAAGTGTAGTTCGTTGATAATTACTAATATTAATTGATACATTATAATAATCCTAAAGTTATTGAAAGTATTATTTTTCACTACAATAATAGTGTTCTCATTAACTTAACTTAATCTTTGATTTTCCCTGTGCGAGCTGTCACACTCAGTCATAAACTGATTAGTGAGAGCAGATCGGCAGTTTGGAGAAATAAAATGAAAAAAGTTTTAGGTATTATTCTCGGTGGGGGTGCGGGTACCCGTCTTTATCCGTTAACGAAGTTTCGTGCTAAACCAGCGGTTCCATTAGCCGGTAAATATCGCTTAATAGATATTCCGGTTAGTAACTGTATAAATTCAGAAATATTTAAAATTTACGTGTTGACGCAGTTCAACTCGGCTTCCTTGAACCGTCACCTTGCCCGTGCTTATAGCTTTGCTGGTTTTACTGAGGGTTTCGTAGAAGTTCTCGCCCCACAGAAAACCCCAAACAGTTCAAGCTGGTTCCAAGGTACTGCCGATGCGGTGCGTCAGTATCAGTGGCTTTTTGAAGAATGGGATATCGATGAGTATCTGATTTTATCAGGCGACCATCTCTATCGCATGGACTACCGTCACTTCGTCGAACGCCATCGGGAAACCGGAGCTGATGTGACTTTATCAGTGGTTCCTATGGATGAACGTGGCGCTTCCGACTTTGGCTTAATAAAAATTGACGATAATGGTAAGGTTGTGAGCTTCAGCGAAAAACCCAAAGGTGAAGCTTTAAAGGAAATGGCTGTTGATACAACTGTACTTGGCTTGGATGCAGACCAAGCTAAAGAAAAGCCGTACATCGCCTCAATGGGGATTTACGTCTTTAAGAAACAAGTTTTACTCGACTTGCTAAAACAATCAAAAGACCAAACCGATTTCGGTAAGGAAATTCTTCCTGGTGCATTGGATAGTTACAACATTCAAGCTTACTTGTTCGATGACTATTGGGAAGATATTGGAACCATTGAAGCGTTTTACAACTCAAATCTGGCATTAACCCAGCAACCCCACCCATCTTTTAGCTTCTACGATGAAGAAGCGCCGATTTACACCCGTTCTCGTTACCTACCTCCGACAAAATTATTAAATTGTCAAATATCACAATCGATGATTGGAGAAGGCTGTATTCTCAAAGATTGCCGGATTGTAAACTCGGTTTTAGGAGTACGAACGCGCGTTGAGTCTGGATGCAATATTGAAGATACCTTAATTATGGGATCGGATTTTTACCAGCCTTATGCCGAACGTCAGTCCGACTGTAGCGATGGTCCAGCAAGTTTGGGTATAGGAGCTAACACTACTATTCGCCGCGCCATCGTTGACAAAAATGCCTGCATAGGGTGCGACGTGCAAATTATCAACAAAGATGGTGTTCAAGAAGCCGATCGCGAAGACCAAGGTTTTTATATCCGCAGCGGTATTGTAGTCATAATTAAGAATGCGACGATCGCCGACAAAACAATCATTTAGTCAAGAATTACTCAGACGTAAATTTGGATAGCATAAAAGTAGTTAGTATATCTAACAACTAATTGCGATCGAATAACTGGACTTACGTACTTTTCAATCGATTTATTTGCACTTAGAAGTAATACATACCTTTTAGTTTCAAATATCTAATTTATCGTTGAAAGTACGTAAGTCTTATTATCTTATCTAGGATTTCTTTTTTCCCTGCACGGTACGGAAATTTCCCTGCATCTGTGAGCAAGAACCGCACCTGGTAATTATTTAATATTTGTTAATTTAAAATGAGAGTCAGAATGTCCGCAATTATAGTTGGCGCGGTGCATTGACTCAATTAATGTATGGAAAAAATATAAAGTAAATTTTATAAAGGAGGCTAGTAGATGGCTGCAACCGACTTCAAAGACTATTATCAGATTTTGGGAGTAAATAAAAGCGCTACTCAAGAAGATATTAAAAAAGCTTTTCGTAAATTAGCTCGTCAATATCATCCTGACGTGAACCAAGGTAACAAGGAAGCTGAGGGACGTTTTAAAGAAGTTAACGAAGCATACGAAGTATTATCAGATCCCGAAAAGCGTCAAAAGTACGACCAGTTTGGTCAATATTGGAAGCAAGTTGGACAAGGCTTCCCCGGTGGTGGTGGTGCTGGTGTAGATATGAATGGTTTTGATTTCGGGCAGTATAGTAGCTTTGATGATTTTATTAATGAATTATTAGGAAAGTTTGCTGGTGGAAACCCTGGAGGAAGACAAAGCTATTCTTATCGGACTTCACCTGGTGGTGCGGGTGGTTTCGGTGGATTTAGTGACTTTGGTGGTTTCCAAGATAGGAGTGGAGGTGCCGCTCAAGATAGTGAAGCGACGATTACTTTAACTTTTAAAGAAGCTTTTAATGGCGTACAAAAGCGCTTTAATTTGGGTACTGAAACTATTGATGTTCGCATTCCTGCTGGAGCAAAACCCGGTAGTCGATTGAGAGTAAAAGGAAAAGGACCAGTTAGCCCCTTAAACCAAAAACGTGGCGATTTATATCTGGTAGTTGAACTTGGAAATCACCCGTTTTTTAAATTTGATGGCGACAATTTGCTATGTGAAGTACCGATTACTCCCGATGAGGCAGTATTGGGAGCAACAATTGAGGTACCGACACCCGACGGTATGGTTGATGTCAAACTTCCAGCCGGAGTGCGTGCGGGGCAAACGTTACGGTTACGCGGTAAAGGTTGGCGCAATCGTAACGGCGAACAAGGCGATCAATTTGTAAAGATTGCGATCGCCACACCTAAAGATATCAGCCAGCAAGAACGGGAATATTATGAAAAAATCCGAGATATTCGTACCTTCCATCCCCGCACTAATTTACAGCAGTTCAGATTTTAACTCTTTTTTAGAATAATAAAAGAGACTCATACTAATTTTAAAAATTACAAAAACCCGGTTTGTCCAAGACACCGGGTTTTTAAACACGATCGACTACTTTAAATTGGAATCAATACAAGAAAGCAGTGTTTCAATGCTGGCATTGTGGTCTAAAAAAGAAAACAAATGCTTATAAATCAGTTTCCCCTGTTTATCTAAAATATACTGTGCGGGTAACGGCGCACCTAATGCTTGTCCAACTCCATAGTTACGAAATACGTTACAGCTAGGATCGCTCAATAACGGCATTTTCAATTTCAAATCTTTTACAACTATTTGACTTTGGCGTTCGTCCGTGCTGGTAATCATTAAAACTTCTATACCTCGATTCTTGAATTGCTCGTAATTTTCATTCAAAGCTTTGATATGAGGAAAACAAAAGGGGCAATATTGTTTTTCAGTGAAAATTCGAGTCAACGCCAAAAGTACGGGTTGCTTATCTCTGTAATCAGATAATTTAACTAAACTTCCATTAGTTATATCAGGAAGTTGAAATTGAGGTGTTAACTGTCCCAATTGCAGACTATTTGCTGCGGGTATTGGTAAAAAGTTTTGGAAAAAACGCTCGTTAAGTAAGCCGGTGAAATCAGTTGAAGTCAACATTTTTAATACTTATAGCCTGAAAAAATGGCAATAAAAATACAGATAGAAGCGGATTCTAATTCCATTTAATCTTTATCCGCTTTTATCTGTGTATATCTTTAGATTTATTTCTAGATCGTCTGAAATACTTATTTTTTAATTCCATAAGTTAATTAAAGTTTGGCTAACGGCATAAATTCGCCATTAACCACACTTTAATCAAAAAATGGCATCTAAATTGCCGAGAAATATACTTTAGACTTCACGGGATCGGGGTTCATGGTTTGATCGCCGGGTTGCCAACCCGCAGGACAAACTTCATCGGGGTGAGACTGGACGTATTGAATAGCTTGCAATGTCCGTAGTGTTTCCTCTACGCTACGACCAAAGGACAAGTTGTTGATGGTAGCGTGCTGAATTACACCATCCTTGTCTATAATGAACAAACCGCGCAAGGCAACCCCCGCTTCTGGGTCTAACACGTTGTAAGCAGCACTAACTTCTTTCTTAATATCGGATACTAATGGGTAATTCAAATCCCCCACTCCACCCGCTTTACGGTCTGTTTGAATCCACGCTAAGTGGGAAAACTCGCTATCAACTGAAACACCAAGTATTTCAGTGTTAAGCTTTTTAAATTGTTCGTAACTGTCGCTAAAGGCTGTAATCTCAGTAGGACAAACAAAGGTAAAGTCTAAAGGATAGAAAAATAAAACAGTATACTTACCGCGATAGTCGGAAAGTTTGACTGTTTTAAATTCTTGATCTACTACGGCTGTAGCTGTAAAATCTGGAGCCTGTTGTCCTACACGCAGGCATCCTTCTGATGAATAGGTAAGAGGCATTATACTAATTCTCCTTGAAGCTATATTCTTGAAAAGTGTCACTAATGCTGCTTTTTCTAAAATTCAGCGGACAGACACTTTGATTATTTTATTACGAACTGTTAAAAATAATATCATACTCATAACGATTTTGAGTAGGAAATGGGATTAAATATTCGAGAATGGTTGTTGACTAATGGGTTGGGAAGTTTTGCAAGCGGTACGGTAACGGATATCCGTACTCGTACTTACCACGGTTGGTTATTTGCTGCGACAAGCCCGCCTTCCGGGCGTACTTTGTTAATGTCGCATTTAGAAGCCAGCTTAGAACTACCTTATGGAGTAACGGCATTAGGGAGTAATTTTTGGGCTAGCGGTCAAATTGAACCACAAGGCTATAAGTTGCTACAAAAGTTCGATCTTAACCCAGTTCCAACATGGATTTGGGGCGATCGAGACTGGCAATTGAGCAGACAAATAGTAATGCCTTATGGATTGGAAGCGAAGGTACAAGAGAGTGGCAAAATACCTACAAACCAAACCCAATCTCATCGCGTATTAATTCAGTACCGCTATCAAGGAAAAGATACTGCTGTTTTAAGACTGCGGCTGCTGATTGGCGATCGCGATTTTCATCATCAGCAAAAAGAAAATTATATATTAGAGTTTTCGCAATCGCTTGAAAAAGGACGACTTTGTTTGCAAGCGAAAAAACAAGAGGAATTTGGTACGCCTTGGCATTTGCGGTGGAGTAAAGGTACGTATCAATCGAGCGGTATTTGGTACTTGAATTACGGTTTACAAGAAGAAACTCGGCGAGGATTGGGCGATCGAGAAGACCTTTACAGTCCCGGTTACTTAAGTGTTGTTCTTGAACCGGGAGATACGGTAACAATAGAGGCACAGGTAGGTTTTCCCTCGGAATCAAACATTGCTCTTAATTGCGAAACCTTTAATCGAGAAGTTTTAGCGGAGGAAAAAAGGTTATCGCAAATCTTTGGATGGGAAATGGAAGTTGACACAGGGAAACAAGGAGAAATAGAATATTCTTCCCCCTCTCTCCCCCTCTCCCCATCCCCCCATCCCCCCATCTCTTCTTCCCCGCTGCCTCCAAAAGCTGTAATCTGGCAAAAACTACTACGTGCGGGCGATCGGTTTATAGTTTATCGAGCTTCAATTTCTGGTCCGACGGTGATTGCTGGGTACCACTGGTTTAATGACTGGGGAAGGGATACTTTGATTGCTTTACCGGGTTTGGCGATCGTACCGCAGCGCTTCGATATAGCTAAAGGAATTTTACGGACTTTTGGACATTACTGCCGTCAAGGATTGATTCCTAATGCTTTTCCCGATGCTGGTGTTGAACCAAGTTACAACAGCATAGACGCAACATTGTGGTGGATTGAAACTCTGGGAATTTATTTGGAAGCTACCCAAGATTGGGATTTTTTAGCGGAACAGTATCCTGTGGTACGGCAAATTTATAAGGCATTTGTGGGTGGTACTAATTACAAAATAAATGTGGATTCTACTGATGGTTTAGTGAGTTGGGATGCTCCTGGTGTAGCTCTAACTTGGATGGATGCGGTAGTCGAAGGCGTACCCGTTACACCTCGTCGGGGTAAGCCAGTAGAAATTAATGCTTTGTGGTATTCCGCTTTATGTTGGGCTTCACGATGGGCAGAAATCCTCAGCGAACAAGACTTCACTGAAGAAGGAATGCGTTTAGCCAATCAAGCGCGGAGATATACTAAGCGAGCGCAACAGGTGAAGCAATCGCTGCAAAAGTTTTGGAATCCCAAAGCTTGCTATTTATACGATACGATCGAACCAGATGACCGTCGTAATTCTCAAATTAGACCAAATGCAGTTTTAGCGCTTTCGCTGAGTCATTGTGGTTTTTCTGCTCAACAAGGATATCTTGTACTCGAACAAGCTTCAAAAAGCTTACTTACTCCTTACGGACTTCGATCCCTGGAACCTTCAGATCCAGAATATATCGGCAAATATGTCGGTAATTCTGTGACTCGCGACAGTGCTTATCATCAAGGTACTGTTTGGAGTTGGTTAATCGGTCCTTATATTCGTGCAATGAGGCGTTTTCACAAAGATGAAGCGCTACCTTTTGATTGGGAACCTTTAATACAGCATTTTTTATCAGATGCTTGTCTTGGTTCAATTTCGGAAATTTTTGATGGCGATGAACCGCACAACCCTAAAGGAGCGATCGCTCAAGCTTGGTCGGTCGCTGAGGTGATTCGACATTACCAAGATTAATTTCGGGTATGGGGGATGGTTAGAAATAATTAAGGTTAAAGTAATAAGGTTAAAATTCTCCTTGTCCCCCCCTGAGCCGCACGCTCCGCGTGAACGGGTTCACCACTTTGCTCAACGGTCGTGTTCCTCCGCACGCAAGTGGATTCACCATCTCCCTTACAGATAGCGCAAGTCCTACAAAAATGTTGTAGAACGGGGATACCTGACCGTCCTCAATCAAAATTAAATGGCTCAGGTGCGACTCGAACGCACGACCAAGGGCTTATGAGTCCCCTACTCTAACCAACTGAGCTACTGAGCCAGATTTTATTCAATTATAAATTTATCATATAAATAAAATCTTGCCAAGCATCGGTCGCTAATTAATTTTTTTTGTAGATTTTTAGTAGATAATTGGGAATTCAATTTCCGAGACTCTATTTGCCGTGAGGCGGGGGCATATACCGATTATCTATCAATTACGAAAAAAGCAAAAGAGGGAGACATACTCCCTCAACCTTCCAAGGCGATTATAAGGATGCTACTCAAACACAAATTATTTACGAGACGGAAGGAAAGCTATAGGATTAACGGCTTTTGTGCCACCTTTACGGATTTCAAAATGCAGGTGGGGACCAGTACTGAAACCAGTGCTACCCATTAAAGAAATCTTCTGTCCTTGCTCAACGCGCTGACCTTTGCTGACTATGATTTTGCTGTTATGAGCGTAACGAGTCAAGGTACCATCGGGATGACGAATATCAACTAGTTTGCCATAACCACCACGGTTCCAACCAGCAGATACAACTACACCATCAGCGGCTGCATGAATGGGAGTACCTGTGGGAGCAGCGATGTCAATTCCTTTATGCATTCTTCCCCAACGAGGACCGAAGCCAGAGGTAAAAACACCTTTTGCGGGCCATTGATAACCTTTTGCAGGTGCTGTTGACTCGTCAATAGGTCTAGGTAAGTATCTATCAACTGCTGCCAATGGCGGTAGCCCTGGAGATACTGTTGTTTTTACAACCGAGGAAGATTGAGAACGACCACTGAAGCTTGCAGGAGGCGTTGCTACTCTAACACCCCTGTTGCGGCGAGAGAAATTGGGGTTAATGTCTTGATTTGGTGTAGGAACGGGAATCGGTACTGCTGCTGTATTTGGTCTAGCTACGCGAATTGGTGGTACCGAAGCCTTGCCTGTTAAAGGTTTGGTAACAGGAATAGGTATAGAAGCTGACCGATCGCGGGGTACTTCTACTGAATCGCTGTTTGGATTTGCATTTGGTACAACTACTCCAGACTGTTGAGTGCGATATTTTTCTCGCAATCTTTCGATTTCTTCTTTTAATTTGCGAAGACGCTCATTTCTAGAAACCTTTTTCGCTAAATTATTACGTCTGTCAGCAACCTGCATTTCTGTAAATACAGAAGGTACGGGGGTATCGCCACCGACACCAAAAGAATTTACAGTTTTCTGGTCGCTATCAACAGTAGTAAAAGCGTTGTTGCTAGTCGAAGAATCCGTATTACTTGAATTAATTGTTACTAAATTGCTGCTGTTTTGAGCAACAGGAACAATTAGTTGTTGATTTACTTTTAGTTGATTGGGGTTAGACAAATGATTTGCCTTAGCCATTTCGGAGACTGAAGAGCCGTAATTGTCAGCAATTCTGGCTAGGGTATCTCCAGACTTAACAAGGTGCGCCGCAGCTATAGCTCTTGGTGCTTCTACAGTTGGGGTAACTGGTGTTGGTACTGTTACTGCTTCTTGTACCGGCTCAACAGCAGTATTCTGCTTTAATCTGGATACAAGTTTGGCTTGGCTAGCAGTTTTCTTAGCATTAATAGTTGATATTTCTTCAACTCGATCCACCGACTGCGCGTTCGCTTGTGGTGGCTTGACGCTTTCAACGGGAGTCGAACGCAACTTATTAAGACTTGCTTTCAAGCGGTTCGATTTTTGCTTTAAGCGATTGAGTGCAAACTTTTGTTGAGCTTCAAGCTGAGTATTAACAGTTGTTGGAACCTCGAAGCCATCCACCATTTGTGGAGAGGTTACAAAGCTGTTACTATTCGTCCGCTTTGCGGTGGTGCTAGCTTCAGGAAAAACCTGTTGTTCGACCACTTGCGGTGCGGAGTAAATTGTATTATTGTTAGCCGCAGTTACACTTTCGCTTGGTGTTTGTGTTCCAAACCGAGCAGACTTCAGACTAGAGGCAACTTGCCATTTAGCTCCAAGCCCTTTTATTTGTGAGATTGCTTTGGGTTCCACTACGGCAAAATTTTTAGGCCTAATCTCTTGGGAGATGGCGCTTATTGATTGCTTTTGTGTGGGAGCAAACTTCACTTCATCAAATCCAGCAGGAATTGTGGAGGCAGTAAATTCATTGCCTACAGGCTCTGCTGCAAGGGCTCGATCGCTTTGTCGAGTCACGAAAAGGCTGGTTGCTCCCATCGAAATTGCCAAGCCAATCATCGCGGCTTTAGGCATTCGACGCTTCAACTCTGGAGTAACGAAGCTACTGTGCTCTATCGAAGCATCATCATTATTGTTAATGTTACTTTCTAACACAGCTTTCATTTTCTTCTTTAATGCTCGTTTCAAAGACGACCTCCTATGATCACTAGCGCTTAACCGATCTCGATTTTTTAATCCGATAATATTCAATGATTTGAATCACCAGAATAATTGATCGAGATCACATTTACCAGAGATACTTAGGCAAGATTAACCCGGTTCTCTGTTTTAGACAAGTTAACACTGTACTAGTAAAATTTAAACTTTTGTGCTTACTTCTCTGTTCTACTGCCCACACCCAAATTTTGTTTCCCTTGATACAGATATATGGAACCATATGGAACATTTACCTCTGTCTCAAGAAAACATTAAACTTTATAAATAAAAACTACAATAAAGCTTGATGTTTGGATTCTTGCTCACGGTTAAGGCAAGAGTTTCTGGAATCGGCATATCTGTTGCTGTAGATATTTTTGTTTGCGCCATATTCCATCCTTCCCAACCGAGACTTTACGTTGATTTTTCCCTAAAGTACAACCGTATTTACTCGCAAGTACTTTTACGCTTCATAAAGGTTTGAAAAAATGTAACAAAAGCTAAACTGCTTGTTATGACAAACTTTACCCCGTATAAAGCCGATTATCGGGACAATTATGATTAACAAAAATCTATGGTTCAATTTGGGTAAAAGCTCAAATTATATATACAAATTTCTTATATTAAATTAGCTTCATACGTAAGTATTTTTCACTATCTACAATATAATCAATCGAAAATAAGTAGTGCTTATCACATTTAAAAATATTTTTTGTAAGTATTTACTCTATGAAAGATTGAATCAAATTAATGTTTGATTTTTATGCCAAGCATAAATACTGCCGTAACATACCTTATTTCGATAGTTCACTAAATTTAAGACGTTTAATTTGTTAAGTACCCTAACTTACGCCGAGCTTCAAACAGACTCACAGCAACGCTTACAGAAAGATTCAAGCTGCGAACGTTAGGTTCTTTCATGGGTATATAAAGGGTTGCATCGCTATAAGATAAAACCTCGGTTGGCAAACCCTGAGTTTCACTGCCAAATAATAACCAGTCAGTAGCTTCATATTCAAAAGTAGCGTAGTTTAAATTACCTCTAACGCTAAATCCTAGCAATCTACCTCCACGCTGCTGATGTACGGCTTTGAATGCTTCTAAGGATTCGTGATAGTGCATATCTACATAAGGCCAATAATCCAAACCCGCCCGCTTTAGATAGCGATCGCTGATTTCAAATCCTAAAGGAGCAACTAAGTGCAATTCGGTACCTGTAGCTGCACAAGTACGAGCAATATTACCCGTGTTAGGAGGAATTTGCGGATAAACTAAAACTATTTGTGGCATAGCGATCGAGCAAGAGTGTAAAAAAAAACAATGTATTCGTTTTTTCAAAACTATCTTACGATAGAAGACACATATAGTTTTTATTAATGGTTAACAATCTATAACAATCTATAACAAAAATTAAACCCCCAATAGACTCTATAAGACCCTTATATGAAGATTCTTTAAAGGAAATGTGAAAAAAATATAAAGTTTTGAGAAGGAAAGTTTTTATTTTTCTGGCAAAATATACCATTTTTATGAAGATTGAAACAGCAAGCTCAAGCCACTGAGGGGGAACACAATTTATCCTCAAGTTCTAATTCTCGTTCTTTAATTGAATCGATCGCCTGGGTAATTACATTACGACTGCTAACGCCTAAGCCATGAAGTTGCAGCCACCGCTGAGCTTGATTGCCCTCACGAAGGATTTTTTGCAGTGGTGAGAGGAAACATCCGAAGCCATGTTGTTTGGCTATGGTTGCTGCTGGTTGGTAAAGTTCGTTAATCCAATCTCTAGCTGTAATGGTTCTTCCATCCAACCAGTGAATTAGTTGAGCATCTAAGCTTGATGTTGCACTAGCAGCTTCGTTTTGAGCTGTAATCGCGATTAGTTCTTCGCTCGTAAAGCTACTTTTTACGATCGGGTCAATATTAGGATTATTAATTACTTGCAACAAACGCGCTTCTAACAAAGCTGTAATCGCTAATAATGCAATTGGATCTGTGACTAAATCGCAAATTCTCAACTCCAGACGATTTAAATCATAAGGACGGCGATCGCCATTTGGTCGAACCGATGTCCATAAATGTCGCACGTTTTGCATTGTGCCTTGGGCTAACTGTTGTTTTACCCAATCAATGTGATGGGCGTGGCTTGCAAATAAAGGCACAGATGAGGGAGTTTGTGGAAAAACACCCCAACGGGTAGAGTGATATCCGGTAGCTTTACCATCTAAGAAGGGAGATGAAGCGCTTAAAGCAAGATATAAAGGTGCTTCTAAGCGTATAATGCGACAAGCCCGCATCAATATTTCGGGGTCGCTGATGCCTACATTAATATGAACGCTAGCGGTGACTACTTTGGTACCGTAGGTTTTTTCTATGTAATCGTGATAAGAATTATTTGGGTCGGAACGGAAAAAGTTCTCGCTTCCTCCTAAAGACAAAGTACTTCCGGGGATTAGAGTATAATCGCCTAATTGTTGAAGATATTTTCTTAACTTTAAACGAGGGCATACTAAGCCACATAAAAGCCGTTCGTAATCATCAAATGGAGCGGTAACGTATTCAACATTGCGGCTATCCGGTTCCCGCATAAACCCTTCTAAAGCAGAAGTAATTTTGTCAGAAAGACCAACGATGTCACCGTGAGGCGTACCAGTATACATCTCAATCTCAAAACCTTTTGATAGCACCACTAATTTACTCCTTGGCTCTCAATGTCTTTAAATTGTATCTAATACAACGAAATTAGACATCACCCTTTTGATAGCTGTCGAGAGAAGTAAAAGTTAAAAATAATTTAAGTTTTGCTAAAGTCAGACTGGGAGGGGAAATTGCGATAAAGTGAAAATTTTTATCCTCCCTAAGAAATAATTTCTGTCATATTTAAATAGTAATTCATATCTGATGATGCAATAGGTACCGTGAAATGAAATTCGCTACCTTGATTCTTTCCATTTGATACAGCCCAAATTTGTCCGCCTAATTTTTGAATTATTTGACGGCAAATTGCTAAACCTAATCCGGTACCGCCGATTGTACGTTGTAAAAAGTTTTCTTCTTGATAGAAGCGTTGAAAAATTCTTTCTAACTGCTCCCGTTCGATTCCTCTACCTGTATCTTTAATAATGATTTCTAATAGGTTCGGGAGAGATTTTTCTGGTTCGTATTCGGAGTTAATTGAAGATTCAGCAATTGTCGGAGTTAAAGCACAAATTGTTATTTTGCCTTCAGGAGGAGTAAATTTACAAGCGTTGTCTAAAAGTTTAGCAAATACTTCTATAAGTCTTTCTCTTTGGGCTAGTACTAAAGGTAAATCAGCAGGTAACTCTACAATAATCTGGGGTAATTTTTCAGATAAACTACGCTTGGAAAAACTACCCAAAACTAAACTCAAGCTTTCTTGTAACGAAGCTGCTTCAATTTGCGATCGCACTGTATTGGCTTCGAGTTTTGAAAGCGTGAGAAAATCGCCAATTAATCTTCCCATACGTTCGGAATCTCCTAATGCAGTATCTAACATTATCTGCTGGACATCTAAGGGTATATTTTCCTCTAAGGTTAAAGTCTCCAAACAGATTTGAATGGTAGATAAGGGAGTCCGTAATTCATGTCCTACAATAGCTATTAAATTACTTTGGGTACGTTCCAAGTCTGCCAATCGGCGGTTAAGATTTTCTAAGTTACGATAAGCTTGAGCTTGCATTAAAGCAACTGCAACTTGAGTGGCAATTGCTTCTACAAAAGTTCGTTCCGAATCATTCCAAATATAAGGTTGATTGCCACAATGATGAATTTCTAAAATGCCCAGCCAAGTTTGTTGATAGCGAATTGGAATTAATAAACACGAACGAATTTGCCATTGTTGAAATTTTTCACTTAATTCAGGATGGGCTTGAATACCTAAATCTTGTGTAATGTCGGTAATGGCAATAACTCTATTTTGATTTAAAGCAGCTTGAAACAGCGAATGATTTGCCGTTACCCAATTTTCTCCTTTCATAGAAGGAAATACATCGGCTACCCATTCATAATTAATTGATGTCGGTTGCTCTGAGTCTGGATAATTATAAAAAATACAGCGACAAGGACTAAAAACTTGACCTAATTCTGTAACGGTGCTATTAAGAATTTCTTCTGGATTTAAAGAATTACGAATAAAAGTCGTTACCCTATTGATCAATCTTTCAAAGTTTTCTTTTTGAAGAATCGTGCGATAAGAGTTTAGCTGTTTATATTGGCTTGTTTGTAAATAATTTACTAAGCGACTTGTAAAAAGTCGGGCATCAATTTCTAAAACTTGGTGTGAGGCTGTTTGAAGTTTATTCTCAGATTTAAGATCGTAACGTTGCTTTGCTATTTCTACTTTATCTGCTAATTGCGGTTGATAATCTAAAATCCGGTCTAACAACAAAACAGCTGCTGTTTTACTCACCTCACGCTCAAACGTCCAAATACCTTTGAATTGTCTTAATTCATCAAAAGATACTCCTTCCACTGGAGTAGAAAATTCTCGACAAACTATACAGGCAGAGTATTTTTGAGCGATAACAATTAAATGCCATTCTTGAGCTAAAAAATCATCATTTGGGTCGAAAGGAATTACCATGTAAGGAGTTGAAGTTGCTACCAAGTTAGAATCTGGTGCAGCCATGATGTAAACTTGATCGCTGCGTTTTGCGATTCGATTATAGCGACGAGTTTCTTGACGATAAAAACGTTCTCGCTGAAAGTTAGCAATTACTAAGGGTTCCTCGTTTCCTACTATTACCAAGTCTTCCATAGCATGAGATAATGCAGTTAAGGAAGCTTTAAAATAAATTTGAGGACGTAAAAATTTGTTGGTAAGCAGTAAATTGTGTAATAGAGATTGCCTTGTTATATTCATTTGTTGGATCGCTGCTAATAATTACCTCAAAAGTCTTTTCGTCAGCGACAATTAAGAAGCCATTTTGCACAAAGATTACTCCTGATAATATGAAAGTTAGTAATTTACTCTAAACCACAGTTATCTAAGCAAATTCTTTCAAGTGAAGAAGATAAATTACTCTCGCTGATTTTAGCATTATATAATTCTGCTTGCTTTAAGTTGACACCAGCCAGATGTGTATTGCTGATATCAACTCTAGCTAAAATAGCTTTGCTTAAATTAACTTTATACAAATCTGAAGAACTTAAAATTGCACCCGTGAGATTAGCGCCAGCAAGATTGGAGTTAGCCTTCGTTAACGCCTGTTAAATCAGCGCCAGCTAATTTAGTATTGTTTTATTAACCTATGTAAATAAAATCAACATTTTTGTTACGTTTAGTTAATAGAGGTTGACAAGGGCTATTTTGCGGTTTTTGTAAAGAGAGGGGGAGAGGGGGAAGAGGGGGAAGAAAATTCCTAGCTTTTAACTCCTAACTTTTTATTCTCGATGCCCAATACCCATTTACCTTATTTGTATTCAAGGTAGGCTGATTTAATTGGGATTATGTATCAAAATTTTCGGTGTAGGCTCATCTATTACTGAGATATGTACGACGAAAATTCCCTATCTTTTAAAGGTCAAGATAAAGCTTTTGAAAACTTCGACCATAAAGACTTGCGAAAAGCAGATTTTACTAATGCCAACCTTGAAGGAGCTACTTTTGTCAAATTAACAGTGATACACAAATTGAAGATAAGTGGAGACTAGTTTGGCAAATAGTAAATCAACCATTAGAAGGTCGTAATTTAAGTAAATACGACTTGCAAGAAGCAAACTTAATGGAAGCTATTTTGTATAAGGCAAACTTGATAGAAACTGACCTGCGGGGAGCTATTTTAAAAGCAGCAAATCTCAAATCAGCAAATCTTCAAGGAGCCAATTTACAGGGAGCCAATTTAGAACAAGCAAATCTTTGGGAAGCTGTAATGGAACAGGCTAATCTCACGGAAGCCAAAGCTAATTTTCAAGAAGCAAATCTAGAAGCTGCAATTTTTCAAGAAGCCAACCTTCAAGGAGCTAACTTTTATAAAGCTAATTTGAAAGAAGCTAATTTTATTGCAGCGGATTTAACAGAATTAATTGAATCTGAAGAAGTTGTAGTTACGAACTTTGAAGAAGCGAACTTAGAAAAAGCCGATCTAAGTTGCGCGAAACTAACAAGAGCGAATTTGCAAAAAGCAAACCTTCGTAAAGCGAATCTTAAAGCAGCAGACTTAGAAGCAGCAGACTTACGATTCAGTCATATTGACGAAGCCGATTTATTGGATGCTAATCTCCGAGTCGCTTTTTTACAGAGCAGATTTGCATCGAGCAGATTTACAAGTAGCTTACCTTTACAGAGCCAATCTTCAATCAGCTAAGTTAGTTGGAGCTAATTTGCAAAAAGCCGATTTACAAAAAGCCAACTTAAAATTAGCAGACTTAAGAATCGGCAATGCTACAATTTGCAGACCTTTATAGAGCGAATTTAGAAGCAGCTAACCTTGAAGAAAGCAACTTAGAAAACGCTAATCTTCAAGGAGCAAACCTTTCGAGAGCCAATCTCAAAGGAACTAATTTCAAAGATGCTGACTTGGATATAGCTGACTTTTCACAAACTAAAAATTTCACCGAACAGCAAATTAAAGAAGCTAATAACTGGGAAAGAGTAAGACGAGATATTAATTAACAGCGTTAGCTCAGCGTGTCTCGGAGGGACATACAGTGAACTGTTAAAATTAAGTGATATCTTCGATAGGTCTTATTGCAAATAATAAACCTATCATTTTTTTACAATGTGGTGTTACAATCTTATTTTAAATGACTTTTACAAACACTAATCTATGTTTGAGGCTTAAGGGTGCAGAATATGGGTTTTAAAGCCTAGACTATTTCTGATACTTTTTATTTTTTTATTTATCCTAATTTTCATGCTTTTTATATTTATTTGCGAAGAGAAACAGCAAATGTTAAGTGATTATAAAATACTTGGGAATTGTTTCAAAAGATGATACTTAAAAAATTAAGTAATTAAAAGATGATTTATTTGTAAGAGTTACCAAAGTTATGTTTATAAACTCGAACAAATTGTATTTGCTCATAGACTTTCCAAATATGCTCTTAAATCATTGAAAGCGAAAAAATTAATCAGTTTTAACATAAGATTAACTGATTCAAAACTATGAATACAATTAAAAACATCGCTCAATCTGCAAAAAAGTGTGCATCTATTATTGCTAATACACCAACGGAACAAAAAAACGCAGTTCTGTTGAAAATGGCAAAACTGTTAGATACTCATCGTAGGGATATTGTCGCTGCGAATCAAGCTGATGTAAGTGCAGCTAAAAAAAATAATCTGCCAGAGAATTTAATTGCTCGGTTGCAATGGTCTGATGCCAAAATTAATTCTCGTATTGCAGCGCTACACAAAATTGCCAATTTACCAGATCCTGTGGGACAGTTATTCGAGCCGATAACAAGTTCTAACGGACTTAAGGCTTGTCGGATGCGAGTTCCTTTAGGGGTGATTTTGATGATTTACGAGGCTCGTCCTCATGTCACCGTTAATGCAGGATCGTTTTGTTTGAAGTCAGGAAATGCTGCTATTTTGCGGGGAGGTTCGGAAGCGAAAACCTGCAATCAAAAATTAGGAGAATTGTGGGAGACTGCTTTAGCTGATGCGGGTTTACCTACTGAGACGATACAGGTAGTAAGTGGTTCTCACGAAGAAATTAATCAGTTATTACAGCTTGATAATTTTATCGATTTGGTGATTCCTCGTGGTGGAACAAAATTAATCGAAACAGTTAGTAAAAATTCTCAAATTCCGGTCTTGAAACACTACAACGGTGTTTGTCATGTCTATATTGATCGAGCAGCCGATTTGCATCAAGCTTTAGAAATTGCCTTAGATTCAAAGTGTTTGATGCCATCTGTTTGTAATGCGATGGAAACTCTATTAATTCATCGTTCTTTTGAACCGCAGCTAAATACAATTATCAAAGCATTTCAAGATAATCACGTAGAGGTAAAAGGTTGCGCTAGGGTTCGCAATAGCGTTCCTGAAGTTGAAGCAGCAACAGAAGAAGATTGGACGACGGAGTATCTTGACCTTAAGGTGTCGATTCGGATGGTAGACAATGTAGATGAAGCAATTTCCCATATTAATCAATTTGGTTCGCATCATACCGACGCGATCGTTACCGATAGTCAAAGTCGAGCCGAACAGTTTGTCGATCTAGTTGATTCTGCGGTGGTATTGGTAAACGCTTCTACAATGTTCTGCGATGGCGATACTTTAGGTATGGGGGCTGAAATTGGTATTGCGACTGGAAAATTGCACGCTCGCGGACCTATGGGATTACAGGAATTAACCAGTTATAAATTTGTAGTTCGGGGTTCGGGTCATACTATGGGTGGCGATTTTCTTGCTGCTGCTACAACAGCACCTGAAAAGTTTTAATGAGGTAATTGATGGAATCTGTCGCAGCGTTGCAAATATACGAATATCTTCAGCAAGGATTAGATAAACCCAAATCGGTCTCCGGACAGCGGATTGGGACTGAATTAAAATTTCCCTTGGTAGAACAGAACAATGGATGTGCGGTTAAATTAGAAACCGTCCAAGCTCTGTGGTCTTATTTAATCAATCGCGGTTGGGAAGCAGTTGTAGACCCCATAACTAAGCAGGTAGTAGGAGCAAGTAAACCTGGAGAATATAACGATACCCTAGCTTCTTGTGAAACTGGATTTTGCAAAATAGAATTTTCTCTAGCTCATGTTGGAGATTTAAATGCTCTGACTCAACAAATTGATGCGCTGCTAGCAGAATTAATCCCCTTTGCAAACGAACATCAGGTTAGCTTCCTCGGTTGTGGAATTCATCCAGTATCTGCACCAAGTCCGGAATTGTTAATTGCCAAGCAAAGAACATTGGCTTGGGATACTCTATTTCCAGAAGGAGAGATGGTTAATGATAAACCTCGTCCGGGACTTCATTTGTTTACAGTAAATTCCGGCTCTCACGTACATTTGAGCGTATCTTCCGCTGAAGAAGCTGTAGGAATAACCAATGTTTTCAACGGTTTTGCTGGAGCGCAAATTGCTTTGATGGGGAACTCCAGTGTATGGCAAGGAAAAGTTGATTCTGACTATCAATGTGTTGCAGAAAAGTTTTGGGATTGGTGGATGCTAGATGAAGCACGAGTCGGACTTCCTAGTAAGCGTTTTACAGACATAGAAGACTATGGAAATACTATTGCTAAATTGCGACCTCTTTACGTACAAAGGAATGAAACCCCAATTCTAATCAGCAACTATCCAACCTTTGAGGACTACTACGAATGTTCTTCAGCAACAGGAAAATATTTATCGGGAGAAGAAGTAGTTGTCTATCCCGAAGTAAAAGATATTAAGTTGCACAACTCATTTTATTGGTTCACCGCTCGCATCTCTCGCTACTTTACCGTCGAGAATCGATTGTGCGACCAACAAGTTCCTGGTAATTTAGCCTGTCCTGCTGCTCTGAGTTTGGGTTTGCTCAAAGCTTTACCAGAAGCTCAGGAAGAGTTAAATCAATTCCAATGGTCTACTCTAAAGTTGATGCGAGAAGCTGCAATGAGAGAAGGTCTAGATGCAAAAGTCAAAGGTATTGCATTAGCTGATATGGCTGGGCGAATGTTGGAATTAGCAATGTTGGGGTTAGAACGTCGCGGACTTGGCGAAGAGGTTTATTTACAGCCTTTACAACAGCGATTAATTAGTAAACAAAACCCAGCTATGGAAGCCAGCGAAATATTTAATCAAGGTGGAATCAAAGCTTTAATTGCTGCACGAGATATTCTTATAGGGAAGTAGGGAAGAGGGCTAAAAACGGAACAGGGAAAAGATGTATGTGATAAGGTTCCTAATAATGATTGTCTTCCCTCCGGATTTAGGCAAGACAGCCCTTACTACGAACCTATTTTTTTAAACATCAGGTTGCAAAAATTAATTTAGAAAAATGATTAAAGCATTAGCTGCTTATGAATCTGGTGGAGAACTTAAGTCTTTTGAGTACGAACCAGGAGCTTTGGGAGATGAAGAAGTTGAGATTAATGTCGAATTCTGTGGGGTTTGTCGCAGCGATTTAACCATGCTCGATAATGAGCGGGGAGGGACTGAATATCCTTTGGTTCCAGGTCATGAAGTTATTGGTACTATCAGTGCTGTTGGAAATGGTGTCGAAAATCTCAAGGTTTCTCAGCGTGTCGGTTTGGGATGGTATTCAGGTTCTTGCATGACTTGTGAATGGTGTCAAGCAGGCGACCACAATTTTTGTCGTCAAGCAGAGCAAACTATTGTTGGTCGTTATGGTGGCTTTGCGGATAAGGTTCGCGCCGATCGAACTTGGGTTATTCCGCTTCCTGATGGAATTGATTCTGTATCGGCTGGTCCGCTGTTTTGTGGGGGAGTAACAGTTTTTAATCCCATAGTTCAGTTTGATATCAAACCCAGCGATCGCGTGGGAATTATTGGTATTGGAGGTCTGGGACATCTCGCAATTCAGTTTTTTCATGCTTGGGGCTGTGAGGTCACGGCATTTTCTAGCAATCCAAATAAGGAAGCCGATGCTAGAGAATTAGGAGCCGACCACTTTATTCACTCTCGCAATCGCGAAGCTATTCAAGCAGTAGAGGATTCTTTCGATTTAATTGTGTCAACAGTTAATGCTGACCTCGATTGGAATGTTTATATTAAAGCTTTACGTCCCCAGGGAAGATTGCATTTTGTGGGAGGAGTTCCCAATCCAATTTCGTTTCCAGTTTTGCTGTTATTAGATGGACAAAAATCCGTTTCTGGTAGTCCAGTAGGTAGCCCAAATACTATTACTCAAATGCTTGATTTTGTAGCAGAGCATCAAATTAAACCTGTTGTTGAAGTATTTAAATTTCACCAAGTGAATGAAGCACTTGAAAAATTACGTAATGGTAAGGTTCGTTATCGGTTGATTTTAAAGCAGTGAACAGTGAACAGTGAGCAGTGACCAGTAACCAGCGAGCAGTGAACAATTATCAATGAATCATTTTTAATTGATTAATAATTTAATAGTTTGGGTTTAGGGTTGGCTGTTGTTGGTTATTATTCATATCTTGCACTATTATTAACACCGCCGAGGAATGCAATTAAGAGTCTAATAGCGAAAGTCGTATTAAGACGATTAAATAAAGTTTTTAGAGCGTTTGAACGCACTTTTCATATTAGGCTTGAAATTAATTTCAAGATGAGAATTCAGACTCAATGAGAAAATAAGAATAATACGTGTTCAGTAATTATTCACTGCTCACTGCTCACTGCTCACTGCTCGCTGTTATTCCATTTTTTGCAACTTAGCAACTCTGGGGTCGATGATTTTCTGACCTAAACCGGGGAATTTAATGGCTACGGAAACTTTATTACCTCCACCAAAAATATGAGTTATTTCACCCGCTCCAAATGATTTGTGCATTACGCGATCGCCAACTTGCCAATTTACGTTTGCGGTTGGGTTGTCTTTATTTGTATTATCAAAACCATTATCGTAAGTAGCATCTGTCCTACCGCCATTGTTTGTATAAGTAACGCTACGGGGGTATTGAGTAGCTAATAGTTCTGTGGGCAACTCGTCGAGGAATTGCGATCGCATTGCTGGTTCGCGGGTTCCATACAGCCTGCGTTCTCGTGCGTGGGATAAAAACAATCTTTCTTTAGCACGAGTAATACCGACGTAACATAAACGACGTTCTTCTTCTAAGGCGGCGGGGTCGTCCATGGAACGATAGTTGGGAAATAATCCTTGCTCTAATCCGACTAAGAAGACTACGGGAAATTCTAGTCCTTTGGAAGAGTGTAAGGTCATTAAAGATACCGCGCTTTGTCCTTCTTTGACGTTATCCAAATCGGAACTTAGAGCGGTACTGGCGAGAAATCCTGCTAAAGAAGCATCTTGTTCTGCTTCTTCTTCATATTGACGGACTGCGTTGTAAAGTTCCCCGACGTTACGTATTCTATCTTCTGCTTCGTCGTTTCCTTGGTTTTGTAAATCTTGCACGTAACCGGATTCTTCTAAAACAGTTTGCAAAATCTCCGAAGCACTTATATTTTCAACTTCTTGCTGGAAGCGACCAATCATTTTGGCAAAGTTATTTACCGATTTAGCCGAACGCCCAGCTAAGGTATTAACTGATGTATCATCACTCAGTATTTCCCACAAACTTACACCTAATTCCTGAGCGGCGTTTCTGAGGTTTTCGATGGTAGCTTTACCAATACCGCGTCTGGGTGTATTAATTACCCTTAATAAACTTACAGTATCTGCGGGGTTGGCGATCGCTCTTAAATAACCCAGGACATCTTTAATTTCTTTGCGATCGTAGAACTTTAATCCCCCGACTACAGTATAGGGAATGGAGTTTCGTACCAACATATCTTCAAACGGACGAGATTGAGCATTGGTACGATAAAGAATTGAAAAACTTCCCCAGTTCAAATCGGGATTTTCTTGTTCTAAAGAACGAATTTTATTAATAACAAAATTAGCTTCGGCTACTTCATCTTCTGCTTTAAAATAAAATATTTGTTCGCCTTGACCCCGCGTTGGTTTGAGAACTTTATCAATCCGCTGGGTGTTATTTTCAATTAAGTGGTTTGCAGCTTCAAGAATATTTTCGCAGGAACGATAGTTTTCTTCTAATTTAACCATCGAACGGGTATCATCATCTTCTAAAGCATCACCAAAATCTTGCTGAAAGTCCAGCAAAATCGTAAAGTCAGCCATTCGGAAAGAGTATATTGATTGATCCGCATCGCCGACTACAAAAACAGAACGGTTTTGCCAATTCCATTGACTTTTCTGTTCTCCATAAGTCGATAGCAAACTAATCAATTGATATTGAGTACGGTTTGTGTCTTGATATTCATCTACCAAAATATGGCGGAATTTACTATGCCAGTAACCCAAAACTTGCTCGTTTTGCTGAAACAATCTTACTGGAACCAAAATTAAATCGTCGAAATCAAGAGCGTTGTTTTCTGCTAACTTGTCTTGATAGCAACTGTAAACTTCTGCAATTACTCTTCCCTTATAATTGGGTTCTTCCTTTTCATATTCTTGCGGTGATAAACCCTGATTTTTGGCGTTGCTAATAGCGTAGCGAACGGTACGGGGGTTAAATTTTTTATCGCTGAGATTTAGCTGCTTGGTAACAATTTCCTTCACCAAACTTTGGGCATCAGATTCATCAAAAATCGAAAAATTGCGCTTCCAAGTGCGTCCTTTCTCATCTACATATTTATCAATATCAAAGCGAAGAATGCGAGAAAGTAAACTATGAAAAGTACCGCACCACAAGTCTTTGATAATATGCTTATAAACTTTCGATCTTAGCTTTACCTGGTCGTATTCCGGTAATAAATCGTAACGTTCGCCGTACTCGGAGAGCGCCATTTGTTGGGCAAATAGCTTTTGAATACGTTCTTTCATCTCCCGTGCGGCTTTATTGGTAAAAGTAACTGCCAGGATATTTTCAGGATTAACTTTATGTTCGGTAATTAAGTTAGCAATGCGATAAGTCAACGCTCGTGTTTTTCCAGATCCCGCGCCAGCAACAACTAGCAAGGGACCGCAAAAATGCTCGACAGCGCGACGTTGATGGGGATTGAGGTGACTCAGAAAGTCAGTGGTTGTTGTCATGGACGTGGTACGGATTAAAATACAAGTCGTAGCAATGCAGCAATATGCCTCGTTACATTAATACAACTGTCTTATATTGCTAACTTTATAATCTTACCGAAATTTAACCGATTAAAATTAAGATTGTTTTGCAAATTCTGTTTATATTTGAAAATAACAGCAAGTGGAAAAGAGAAATTCGGGTCTTTTTTGCTTTCCATTTGCTGCTTTAAAGATTAAATTTAATTTAATTCAATTACCTTTCCCATCAATTACTTATTCTTTTTAGCGAGTAGTGTATCTATTATTAGTAATCTTAAACGGTAAAAGGATCGAATACGTGTAAGATGCTATGTTATTTATCTACGAACTACGGCTAATAGCGGACAAAATTCCCGCACCGATCGCTAACAGCACTAATGCCCAAATTGCCTCTTGAGGAAATTGAAATATTCCAAACGCTTGTAATAAAAGAATTATAGCCAGAACTACTAATAAAGAACCAGCAACATATAAAAGAGTGGTAACGGCAAGATTAGGACGACGACTCACAAGCAAAACTCCTCACTATTGGCAGCAAAATCTAGTTTATATTGTGGCACAATTTTGTTTTAATATAATCTCGATCGCGATAGTGTTTTGGGGTTCATTTAGGTATCTCAAATAGAAAAAGGATTATTTTAATTTTAATCAATAAAAAAGCTTGCTAACAATGCGATCAAAAATAGCATAAAATTTATTTTTAGCTGCTTCAAACTCAATTACATCATAATTAGGAGGTTCTAATTTATCTAGTTGATTTTCCCGCAAATAAACATGATAGCGAACTTCAATCTGAAGGGTTTCTACTGCCGGTATCTCACCATAGTGTCTTGTAATATATCCTCCCGTAAAAGTTTTATTCCTAACTACCTGCAAACCTTGACTGTTAAAGCATTTTTCTACAGTTGAAATTAGCAACTCCGAACAAGTTTGATTATTTACGTTACCCAAACAAATATCGTCATCTATTAATCCGCAAAAACTATGTAAATCTAAGAGATAAACTTTGCCGAACTCATCTATTTTCTCTTGAATCAGCGATTTTAATTGATTGTGATAGGGAAAATAGTATTTTTCTATTCGTTCTTCAATCTGTTCTAAGGTCGGTTTATTTTGATAAATAGGCTGATTAAATGCCGTAGTTTCTGGGATAACTGAAGACCAAAAAGAGCCGAAAAAAGGTTTTTTTGCTTGACGATTCAAATCAACAACGTATCTGTTATGGGTAGCTTGTAAAACTGTGATTCCTAAATCAGGAAGGAAATCATAAAGTTTGTCGAGATGCCAATCACTATTAGGTAGAGATTTAAGATGTTCGGTTGTAAATTGAGCGGCAATATCTTCGGGAACAAATAAGCCACTATGAGGAATATTTGCGATTAATGGTAGTGGCTTAATTAATGGTCGATAAATATTAAATAATTGCATTCAATAATTGCTAGTTTGTCTATCCTCGATAACAGGCTATAAATGTAACTCCCATTCCAATGGGCTAAAAATCATTTTTCTCTTAAAATAAATGAATTCCTAATTTATATTTAAGCGAATAGTATTCGGTTGCATTAATTCAAATAGGTTCGTAGTAAGGGCTTCAGCCCTCCAGATTTAGGATTAAATCCGGAGCGTAGAACCTGTCGGAATTAATGAAATGCACTACTAGCGGTCCACGTCCACCACATTAGTTATGAGGGGCAATAAGGTTCTACGTGCGTGCCGTACTCGCTCCGGATTTAGAGCTAAAGCTCTTACTACAAACCTATCAGAATTAATGATTTGGACTACTAGTACTCCTTTTCATTAATACTGATGGGTAACACATTCGTAGTGCGTTAACCGCGCAAAACTAATGTAGCGGAATACTAGTTAAGCCGCTAGATATATAATTTTTACAGATTTAAACTTGATAAATTATTCGCGCCGTATTGTAGCAGGTTAATTGATAATTGATAATTGTTTACTGATAACTGATAACTGGTAACTGAACGGTAAAAGTAGAACCAACTCCCGACTCACTTTCGACTTGAATATCACCACCCATCATTTGGCAAAAATGCCGAGTAATCGCTAATCCTAATCCGGTTCCACCATACTTTTTGGTGGTAGAAGCATCGCCTTGTGTAAATGGTTGAAATAGCTGTTTTAATTGAGGCTCGGACATTCCAATGCCGGTGTCTTTAACCATAAAGGTAATTATTTCACCAGTCATGCTCGCGATCGCATCTTTTTGCCGTCTAATTCTTAGCGTAATTTTACCATCTTTAGTAAATTTAGCGGCATTGCTTAACAAATTTAACAGTATCTGTCGTACTCTTGTTTGGTCAGCATACATGGTACCGAGTTCTGCATCGCAATCAATGTCTAATATGCTGCCATTTTTCTCGATGGTTGGCTTGATGGTAAGAACGAGATTTTTTATTAGCGATATCACCTCAAATGTTTCCGGGTAAAGAGTCATTTTCCCGGCTTCAATTTTAGATAAGTCGAGGATGTCGTTAATTAATTCTAGTAAATGTTTGCCTGCTGTATTAATTGTTTCAAGATCGGTATTAAATTCTCCGGTGACACCTAAATCGGTAGCGTCTTCTTGTAAAAGTTGACTTAAGCCAATTATCGCATTCAAAGGCGTGCGTAATTCGTGGCTAACGTTTGCTAAAAATTGGCTTTTTGCTTTACTTGCGGCTTCTGCTAATTCTTTGGCTTGTTCTAATTCTTTGGTTCTTTGCGATACTCGCTCAATTAATCTATTCAGTGATATTGCTAATAGCCCAATTTCGTCTTCGGTTGTAACTGGAGCGCGTAAATCGAAATTTGATTTTCGAGCTACTTGTTCGGCTACTTGAGTTACAACTATTACAGGTTCTGCTATAGCGCGGGAAGTTCGCCAAGCCACCACAACTGCGATCGCCACTGAAAGCAGCATACTGGCAATAACGATTGTTCTTTCGATTCCTTTTGAATATTCTAATTGTTGTGCTTTGTTAAATTCTTGTACTTCGGCGCTTTGAAGAATATCATTTAGCCGTTTACCTAATTGTTCCAAACGGATAGCTGTTTGAGAGCGTGTAAGTTGCAGCAGTTGCTGTTGGGTGTTAGAAAGTTGAGAAGGCTGGGAAAGGTTATCTACTTGCTCTAAAATAGAGTTTAGTTGCTGGGTGTAACTCTCTAAGCTAATCTGGTAATCTCGCAATAATGCCTGAAGATTTGCTTCTGTAGCTGCTAATCTCCCAGGTTTGTCGCTAATAAATTTTGCAATACTAGCTTCGACATTTTCAACTTCATAGATACTTTCAAGATACTCTGCTTTTTTACGAGAAAGAAGAAGTGGTTGTTTAACTACCGCAGCCAAACTATAGCTGTGTAATTGTACTTCTTGCAAAGCATCTTTATAATCTGCTAGCATTTGTGTTTGATATTGAGCGTGCTTAAACTGTCTGACTTCTCGCCCACGGAAATAGTTGGCAATTACTAATCCAACCAGCGAACCGAAAAAACCAATCCCAATCGCCGCAAAATATCCGCAACCAATTTTTTGATGGATACGCCTAGAACTAGCTTTAAGTTTCCCGCTTGAAGGAAATTCTAAAGTAGGCAGTTCATCATGTGAGGGCTGTTCGTCTGACACTTCTTTACTTTCTGAACTGCTGTTATCTGCGGTTGGCTTTTGGGTTCGCATCCCTCAAATCTCCTTACCCCTCCCGCCATAATTTATACATTACTCAAGGCGGTGAATTTAAATCAATATAGTAGTCAATATCGATTGTCATCTTCCTTTATAACAGTTACAAAAGCTTAATAGCTAGGTACTTTGCACGAGCTTTATGATATTTAAGTGATTTTAATGTAAAAACTTAACAATTTTTGATCCTTATACCAAAAAAAGTGAGGAATTACAAACCAAAGTTTGCTCCTCACTTTCTGCGATTTTTAAAGATCGGAAGAGTGCTACCCGTCCACGAAAAACGGGGCAACCTTCTTTTAGGAAAGACTCAAAGCTTTAGTAGAATTTGGTATTGCTGCCGAATTTAATTCGCCTACCTCTTGCTTCAACAATTGAGCTTTATCGGTACGCTCCCAAGGTAAGTCTAAATCACTACGTCCAAAATGACCGTAAGCCGCGATGTCCTGGTAAAAACGTCCGCCTCGTTCATTTGGCAATTTACGTAAGTTGAAGGTATGAATAATACCTGCCGGACGCAATTCAAAATGCTTTTGAACTAATTGCAACAAAGTTTGCTCGTCAACTTTACCCGTACCAAAGGTTTCTATCATTATGCTTACTGGTCTTGCTACACCAATTGCATAACTAAGCTGAACTTCACATTTTTCTGCTAAACCAGCAGCAACGATGTTTTTCGCTACATAACGACAAGCGTAAGCGGCGCTACGGTCCACTTTTGTGGGGTCTTTTCCGGAAAAAGCTCCGCCACCGTGTCGGGAATAACCGCCGTAGGTATCGACAATAATTTTGCGTCCGGTAAGACCTGAGTCTCCTTGAGGTCCGCCAATTACAAATTTGCCGGTGGGGTTAACTAAAAAGCGGGTTTGCTCGTCCGGCTTAATTTCAATGTCCCCGAACAAAGGTTCAACGACACAAGTCCACAAATCTTGTTTGATTTTTGCCTGCACCCCTGCTTCATCGGTAATATCACCAATGTTAGGCGCGTGCTGGGTGGAAATCAGGATGGTGTCAATACCCACAGGTTTTCCATCTTCGTAGGCAATACTTACCTGAGTTTTGCCATCTGGACGCAGATAAGGCAATTCTCCTGTTTTGCGAACTGCTGCGAGTCGGCGAGCAATACGGTGAGCAAGACTGATGGGCAAGGGCATTAATTCGGGAGTTTCGTCACAAGCGAAGCCGAACATAATACCTTGATCCCCAGCACCAATTTTATCGAATTGTTCTTCGCTGGAATCTTCGCGGCTTTCTTGAGCGGTGTTAACGCCTTGAGCGATATCCGCTGATTGTTCGTCCAAAGCTACTAAAATCGAAGCGCTATTGGAACAGAAACCATTTACAGCATCGGTATAGCCAATCTCAGCTATTTTCTTTCTAGCGAGATTCATGTAATTGACATTCGCTTTACTGGTTATTTCGCCAGTAATCAGCACTAAGCCAGTGTTGACCACAACTTCAGCAGCAACGCGGCTTGTAGGGTCTTGTTCGAGCAAAGCATCCAAAATAGTATCGGAAATCTGGTCGCAGATTTTATCTGGATGTCCCTCGGTCACTGACTCGGAAGTAAATAGATAGCGACGAGTCAAATTGAATTCCTCCAATTAGAGTATTTCGACTTAATTTAATCATTTTATTAAGTCGCTTTAATCTGCAATCATATCAATATTTTTGCAGTTAATAATGAGTATTACAATTAACTTTTTAAAAATCAAGAGTTATCATAATTTAATTGAAAATAAATGCTTTATTTACTACTTAATTTTTAGAAACATATTTTACTATAGGAATACCATTTGATAAATAAAATTACTGGTTGAGAACGGGTTGGGCAAATAAGGTATAGAAAAAATACTCAGTTTTTTCAAAAATAAAAAAAAGGGCACCACATCGATGCCCCAAAAAATAAAGATCGCGGTTTTCAAAAAAGCTTTAAGCCTATACAGCGACTACTAAACTTCTACAGCCATTTTCGCTTCCGTCTTTGTTAAGCGTTCGTAAGCAGCACGCATTTTTAAACCTGTTAATACTTGGAATAAACCCGTTCCGTTATTAGAACCAGGATACTCGCGGTGCTGTAGTAGCAAATGAGTCATCTCTCCCTGATACTTCGTAGATGTTTTGCTCAAATGCGTCTCGATATAAATTACTTCATCGAGGTTATCAAATTGACCATCAACTTCTAATACGGAAACATAGCGACCGTAGTATACATCAGAACCGTAGTACATTTGCATACCGGGGTAAGAACAAGTTAGTTTACGTCCGCAAGGAGTCCACTGAATTGTTGAACCTTCATCAAACAGATAAACTGGATCGAAACCTTCCTTACCTTCCCGTTGCAGCATCCGTACTCGCAGTACTTTACGCTCTTTATCATCTTTAATCAGATTGGTTGGTAATACTTGAAGAACCACATCCGCATGTTCTCTTTGCGGTTCAATATAGTTTTGGAAATCTGGCTTACGGGAATTGATTGCAGCCAATACATCTTCGTATGCATGACCCCTTTCTTCCATGTCGCGCTGGATTTTCCAAGCAATCTTGACTTCATCGCTAATATCTAAATAGACGCTGAAATCAAGCAAAGAACGTACTCGTTCGTCATACAAAGGATGCAATCCTTCGATCACAATAATATCATTCGGCTCTATCTTTTCAGGGGGATCTAATTCGCCGGTTTCATGATTGTAAATGGGTTTATCAATAGCTTGACCTTCCTTAAGAGCTTTCATTTGCTCGTACATCAAGTCAAAATTATTCGCTCTTGGATTTAATGCCGTTATACCTGTTTCTTTGCGCTGCTTGCGGTCTAAACTATGATAGTCATCTAAACAGATCACTGTCATAAACTCTTCACCGAATAAATCAATTAGGCGACGCAAAAACGTAGATTTACCGCATCCGGAGTCTCCAGCAACTCCAATCATTACAATGCGATTCTGCTTGTTTGTCATAAATCCCCTCTAATTAGTTTCTAAAGATGACTGAATCAATATTTTTTTACACAGATTTATTCTAGGTTAGGAGTCACCTATTGTTTACCCTGCGTTGAGGCTACACGGCAGCAAGATACGACAAGAAAAAGGTAAGTAATGACTTTATTACTTGATCCCCGCCTTGTTAGTCGAGATTCGTTGCTGTAAGTATTTAATCCTAGCGATATTTAGGATTGTAACAGAAGCAAGGTATCCTACACAAGTTTTACACCCGAACAATAAGCTGCATCTAAGCTTCTCTAGAATTACGGATATTTATTAAATAGTTAAAAATTTATTGCACTTAATGAATTGAAATTTGTTGTTACTATTTACACGTTTCCAACCTGTAATTGTTCTTTAATATACAATTGTATCATTTTTTGATTAAAAGATCGCACTCTACGGCATGGTTTTTGCCCGATCGCCCGCGACCCCTGCTAGCAATAACATCAACACCAGGTTGACAGATGTTTCACATCACGTAAAATTGATTATAGTTGCTTATATCACCTTCAATTGCCGATGAAGTATAGCTGCATTTTGGTATCGCTATGGCAACAGCTGTAACGAGTAAAGATCGTAGTTATAAGCGTTACGAACGATTTAGTTAAGTTTAGTTAAGAACTGTTTTATTGTATACAAATTTTCAGAAGCGTGAATAACATTACTTAGATAAGCGGAAATATTGTTTATTGGAACATATTATCCTTTTATAAATTATTATCAATAATATTGATAGACCTCGGCGGTGATAGTTTATCAAACCCCAAGGTGGAGGTTAAATACAGGGGAGGGTTGGTTATTAGTTAATTTTCCTACACCACTATCGTTAACTTGTTTTAATGCCTGCACCCGCAAGCAAGAAATTGTAACCTTGGCTTCGGCAAGCAATCTTTGCCGTCCCAGGAGGTCGAAATTGAAAAATAAAAAATTAAATTGACTCATTATTAACATTCTGCGAATAACTTATCATCTACCCTATTAAGGTGAACAGGTGTGTCTTTAACTAACCCGCAGCCAACTAAGGTGAGAGTGTAAGCAGTAGAACTAATGGCTATATTTATGCCAATGTTTTCCATCTTGCAGTTGCATTTGGTATACCGAAATTCGGTAAACTAAGTCATCGTGCCCTTTGGGAAAGATTTTTTTAGAAGGGTTAAGTAATCAATCGGAGTGGTAAAAAATATGTATTATCAAGGTGCTGTTGAAAGTACTGCTAACACGGAATCAGGTAGCCGCGTTTTTGTGTATGAAGTAGTGGGTTTACGTCAGAGCGAAGAAACTGATAAAACGAACTACCCAATTCGTAAAAGTGGCAGTGTATTCATCAGAGTGCCTTACAACCGCATGAATCAAGAAATGCGGCGTATCTCTCGCCTAGGCGGCAAAATTGTTAGCATTCATTCGATGAGCGATATAGAGCAACTTAACGGTAATGTTGCTTCAAATGGCAGTAATGGTGCTAGCGACAAAGGGAATGTTGAAGCCACATCTGTTGCAAGTAGTGCAACCGATAAAGAGTCTAGGAAGGATAAAAAAGGCAACACCATGACTGAAGCGAAAGCCAAGAAGAAGGACGTTCCCGTTAATATTTACCGTCCCAAAGATCCATATGTCGGTAAATGTTTATCTAATGATGAATTGGTTGGTGAAGGCGGAATTGGTACCGTGCGTCACTTGAAATTCGACATTTCCGGCGGAGACTTGCGTTATCTCGAAGGTCAAAGTATCGGTATTATTCCACCGGGAGTAGACAAGAATGGTAAGCCTGAGAAACTCAGACTGTATTCCATCGCTTCAACTCAACATGGTGATGATGTAGATGATAAAACCGTATCATTGTGCGTTCGCCAATTGGAATATAAGCACCCCGAAACAGGCGAAACCGTTTACGGCGTTTGCTCAACTCATTTGACTGGGCTTGAGGTAGGAGCAGATGTTAAAATCACTGGTCCTGTTGGTAAGGAAATGTTGTTACCCGACAATCCAGAAGCCAAGATCATTATGATGGGAACCGGAACGGGTATCGCTCCTTTCCGCGCTTATTTATGGCGGATGTTCAAGGATGAAGAGAAGAAAGTAAATACAGATTTTCAGTTTAAGGGCTTTGCTTGGCTGATATTTGGTATTCCTACAACTCCCAACATTCTTTATAAAGAAGAACTTGAAGAAATACAATCCAAGTACCCCGATAACTTCCGCTTGACTTACGCCATCAGCCGCGAACAGAAGAACAAAGACGGCGGCAGAATGTACATCCAGCACCGTTGCGAGGAGTACGCTGATGAATTATGGAAAATGGTTAAGGATGAAAACACTTATACCTACATTTGCGGTTTGAAGGGTATGGAAGATGGTATCGATGCCGCACTTTCTGCTGCTGCTGCTAAAGAAGGTGTAGAGTGGAGCGATTACCAGAAGCAGCTTAAAAAAGCACACCGCTGGAACGTAGAAACTTACTAATAAAAGTTGTTAGTCATTGTATAGATTGACTGCTGACTTTTGACAAACCATTATTAGGTAGGGTATATTGCCCTACCTATATTATTTTTAGTGGAGTTGGGTGCAAATAAGGTGGGTTTTAAACTGGGAATCTTGGGATTAGGTACTGTCGGCTGCGGTACAGTGCAGTTGTTATTAGATAGCGATAGTCGCCATCCTTTATTAGAAGAAATCGAAATATATCGCGTCGGAGTGCGATCGCTAGATAAGCCTCGTGGGGTAGATTTACCAAAAGGGGTTATTACTACAGATTTAGAGGCGATTGTCAACGATCCCCAGATAGATATTGTGGTAGAAGTGATGGGTGGATTGGAACCAGCGCGAGAGTTAATGCTCAAAGCCATCCGCAACGGTAAGCACGTTGTTACTGCCAATAAAGCCGCAATTTCTCGCTTTGGCAATGAATTATATACAGCTGCCAATCAAGCAGGAGTGTATGTAATGGTTGAAGCATCTGTAGGTGGTGGAATCCCGGTAATTCAACCGTTAAAGCAATCTTTAAGCGTTAATAGAATTCAAGCCGTTACTGGTATTATCAACGGTACAACTAACTACATTTTGACGCGGATGCAGAACGAAGGCAGTAGCTTCGATGATGTATTAGCTGATGCACAAAGCTTGGGTTATGCAGAAGCAGATCCCACTGCCGATGTAGAAGGTTTAGACTCTGCCGATAAAATCGCCATTTTAGCATCTATAGCTTTTAATGGAGCCATTAACAGGGAAGATGTGTATTGTGAAGGTATTCGGCAGATCGGTGGAACTGATATTGCCTATGCTCAGAAGTTGGGATTTGTAATTAAACTGTTGGCGATCGCTAAAAAAGTTAATCGATCGTCGCTTTCGGTGAGAGTTCATCCGACTTTAGTACCTTTGGGGCATCCCTTAGCGAGTATTAACGGCGTAAATAATGCCATTTTTGTAGAAGGTGAACCCATCGGACAAGTAATGTTTTTCGGACCTGGTGCGGGTGCGGGTGCTACAGCTTCAGCAGTATCATCAGATATTTTAAATCTTGTTTCTCAACTTATAAGTTTACCTGAATCAAATCAGAAAAATTCAAAATATAAAATTTCTAATTTAGACCCATTGCTAGCTAGTTTCCATCAAGAATATTGTCAATTAGCTCCAGCATCCGAACTTGTTACAAGATTTTATGCGCGTTTCCTGACAAAAGATCAACCGGGAGTAATCGGGAAATTGGGTACTTGCTTCGGCAAATGCGGAGTCAGTTTAGAATCAATTGTCCAGACTGGTTTCCAAGAAAAATTAGCTGAAATCGTAGTAGTTACCCATGATGTTACCGAAGATAATTTTCACAAAGCCTTAGATGAAATTCGCAACCTAGAAGCAATCGATCGCATTCCTAGTTTGTTACGAGTGCTTTAGAAGAGTTAGGAGTTAGGAGTTAGGAGTTAGGAATTAGGAATTAGGAGTTAGGAATTAGGAATTAGGAGTTAGGAATTAGGAGTTAGGAGTGAGGAGTTAGGAGTTAGGAATTAGGAGTTAGGAGTGAGGAGTTAATATTTTCCCCTTGTCCCCCCATCCCCTTGTCCCCCCATCCCCTTGTCCCCCCATCCCCTTGTCCCCTCTACCCCCTCTACCCCTCTCCCAATTCCCAACGCCCAATTACCAATGTCTAATTACAAAAAATAATAATTGTCTTGAAAAAAGTACTGTAAGGGGATAGTCTATGGCTTAATTCTGTTAGATGCTAATTTTAATACCAGCAGGATAATTATAGCGATGACTAATCAACCCCCTTCCAATCCTGAGTCATCTTCAAACGATGAATTGGGTTTTGACGATTTTATCGGCATACTAGTTGCTTTTTTAACTATCGGTTCAATTCTTTTTTGGTCGCTTTCCCGAAAAGATTCTAACTGGAACTTCGGTAACTTGTTGCCAAAAGCTCCCGTAGCTGACACCCTTCAATCGAATAGAGATGATAATTTGACTAAGTTATTGGTTCCTTCCCCAGAACCAAATAATAATCTTAAGTATCGTCAACCAGTTAGAGAGGCTGAACCAACCCGGCGGAGAGATCTAGTTTTGCAAGAGAGGAGAACAGATAACGCGGTAATACCACCATTTTTAGTACCGCCACGAAGAGAATTACCACGGGATCTAGACAAGGTAACTGGCGATACCTCCAACCAAGCCCCAGTTAATCGAGATGAAGCTAACCTTAAACCGATCGTGCCAGTAATAGTTGATAAGCCAACTCCAACACAGACAGCAACTCCAACCCAAACACCTACCCCAGAAGCTACAGCCACAAAACCACCTACAATTCCGCCACCGAAAGATTTTGCGGATGTACCAGCTAATTTTTGGGCTAAGCCTTTTGTGGACAAACTTTCATCCCGGAAAATTATCGAAGGCTACGAAAACAATACCTATAGACCGCAACAACCTGTAACCCGTGCCGAGTTTGCTGCGATAATTGACAAAGGATTTGAAACCGATCTTACCAATAGTGAAAGAGACTTTGCGGATGTACCAGCTGATTTTTGGGCACAAAAGCAAATTAACGATGCTGTTGATAAAAAATTCATGAAAGGCTATAACGCGAATTTGTTTAGACCGGAAAAAAGGATTCCGCGAGTAGAAGTTATAGTAGCCCTAGTTAGCGGACTTGATAAAACTTTAAAAACTCCTGTTTCTCAAGATCAGGTTCTAAGCGTCTACAAAGATGCCGACCAAATTCCCGCATGGGCAAGAGAGAATGTAGCTATTGCTACAGCTAACGGGTTGATTGTGAATCATCCAGACCGTAGTTTTTTCCGACCTAATGAAGAAGCTACACGCGCAGAGGTAGCGACAATGGTTTACCAAGCTTTAGTCAAAATAGGTAAAGTCGAACCGATGGAATCACAATACATAGTAAATCAGTAGTATTCCGCCACATTAATTTTGAGGGGTTCGTTTTATTGTAAATGTCGGGAGACTATTCTGTGCTACGTCTCTACAACCCGTAAAAATTAATGCAATTAATTAGTAGTACGGAGCTACATTAATTTTGACAGGTTTGTAGTAAGGGCTTAAGCCCTTCCATGCGAGGATTTTAATCGTCAGAATAAGAGTTAAAACTCTTACTACGAACCTTTGTTACCCGTTAAAGTTAATGCAATTAATTAGTAGTACGGAGCTACATAAGTTATGAGGGGCTGGATAAATCTTCGATAGCTTATTGCTAGCTTCTTCTGTACGAAAACGCCAGTCTACACAAACTTTATTTTTGTTGCGATCGCGGCTTAATTAAAATTGGGGAGAAAAAAGAGTAAGAATGCGAGTAATAAATATTCTGAAACGGGTATCTTGCTCGTTTTTTTATGAAAAACTTATTATATATAAAGACATACATTCAGGGCTTACATAGCAATGGAAACAGAACAACCGTTAAAAATAAATGCCGCTCAACCAAATAAATTAAAACAAATTTTACCTAAACCGTTGATTTTTTCAAGCCCGATTCTGTGGAATGGCTTTTATTTTAACTATCATCGACAATTAAATTATAAAGTACCTGAAACTTTATCTTGTCAACATATTATTGGTATTTCTCCTAAAAACTTCCATGCAAATTTTAAGATTAATAAATATTGGCAGCGTCAATATTACGGGGAAGATGATGTAGGGATATTCCCGGCTTATCAAACTTCGCCAGCAGCAGAGTTTGAGCAAGATAATGAATTTATTATATTAAGTTTTGAACCGGATTTTTTAATTAGCGCCGTTGATGAATCAATTGATATTAATAGCATTGAAATTATACAGCAAATAAAAACTTACGACCCTTTAATTAAACAAATTGGATTGGCAATCAAAAGAGAAATACAAATAAGTATCTCTGATAGTCGTCTATATATAGAATCAGCAGCTAATATGCTCGCGGTACATTTATTAAAACGCTATTCGACGCGAAAAGTTATTGTCAAAGAATATGCCGACGGATTACCAAAATATAAATTAAAAGAAATTACCGATTATATCAACGATAATTTAGACGAAAATTTGTCTCTTGCTCAAATGAGTCAGATAGCACAAATGAGTCCTCATTATTTTGCCACCTTATTTAAACAATCAATTGGAATCGCACCCCATCAATATATAACTAAATGTCGAATAGAAAAAGCAAAATCTCTCCTCGCTTCTCGTGAATTATCAGTTACACAAATTTCCGAGCTTGTAGGATTTAAAAGTCAAAGTCATTTTGCAAAGGTTTTTTGTAAATACGTTGGTATAACTCCGAGAAAGTTTAAACAAGCGCTTTGAAATTAAACGGAAGATTTTGCTATTTTTCGGAAGATTGCGCGAGACAGTTTTAATTAATAGATACTAAACTTATTTCATAAATCTGTTAGTTGAAAATTTTTAGAACTATGTTAAAAGGCGCACCGTGGTTATTAGCACATCGTTCGATGTTTAAGCCAAATCAGCCTCGGAAAGTTTCTCTTTATGGTAACGACTACGTACTTTGGCAAGATAGCAACGGTAAAATAAGTTGCTTGCCTAATGCCTGCCCTCATATGGGTGCAATGCTATCAGAAGGTTGGTGCGTAACTAAGCCTGACGGTAGTAGTGCGGTGGTTTGTCCGTTTCATGCGTTGGAATTTGATGGCGCTGGCTGTACGGTATTACCCGGATCGGATAAGTCAACTAAATCACTTCTACAACCATTAGAATTGATCGTTCAAGGAGATTTTATTTGGAGTTATGGCGGTTACGAAGCCGAAATTCCGATTCCAACGATTATGAATGAGATTGCAGCAAATTACGAATTTATCGGTAAAAGTTGCGATCGCACTATTGAAACTGATTTTTTAGCGCTTCTCCTAAATATGCACGATTACAACCATCAAAATGGTACCCATCGCGAGTTATTTGAAATTGAGGAAGTGCAGTTAAAGCAGTTTATCGATGATGGATTTCACTCTCACGCTTATATTGCTCAACCTCGAAAAAAACCGACAACTCGCGATATTTTAAAAAATCCGGCGCTTTTAGCAATGCCGAAAGTCTTAGAAGCGCATTTAGAGAATTTTTTCCCATTTATGGCAGTTATGCACGGCGAAAGTCCAATTTTAAGCATTAAAGAATGTCATTTTTATGTACCAGAATCCTCAAATCAATCCCGCGTTTTTATTTTGATGTTTGTCAAAGCGCATTCACCAGTAGCTCATTTAATTAAACGGAATTTACTAAAACTTGTAGAAGTAGTTATCGAACAAGATGCCGATATTTTAGGAAAAATTTATCCGAATAGCCCCCAACATATCAAATTAAATAACGAAGTCGGTATGGATTGGGTGCGGCGAAATTTTGATAGTTTTCCCGAAGTTGTGGAGCCTAATTTTTCGCGGTAGATTAAGTAAATTTAATTTTTGTAAAGTATCTCAATAATTTATAGAAAAATACAGTAGCAATATTTCCTCGATTCGCATACTATTGGCACAGTTAAGTTTAAAGATAAGAATAAGATATTGTACAAATTTACAACGCCCTGATTTTTTCTATGTAAAATTAATCTGTAATACCTGCGTATTATCAGGAATCGAGTTGCAATAATTGCGCGTGGAGATAACGATGGCGATTCAAAAAACAGATTTTTCACATCTAGGCTATCAAATTAACAAGGAATTAGGGAAAAATCGCTTCGGGGGACGCATTACACACCTCGCTGAAGTTGAAGGTTCCAAAGATTGAGTAGTAATCAAAGAATTTCGCTTTGCAGATGTAGATACGGATTGGTCGGGTTTTAAAGCCTACGAACGGGAAATCGAAGTATTGCAACAGTTAAATCATCCGCGTATTCCGAGCTACTTAACAACATTTGAAACATCGCACGGTTTTGGCTTAGTACAGGAATATAAAGATGCTCCATCTCTGGCAGTTGAAAGGCAATTTACCCCCAAACAAGTTAAGAAAATTGCCATATCTATTTTAGAAATTTTGGTTTATTTGCAACAGCGCAAACCCCAAATTATTCACCGCGATATTAAACCTGAAAATATTTTAGTCGATAAAAAATTCAACGCTTACTTAGTTGATTTTGGGTTTGCAAGAATTCATAATAATGAAATTGCACTTAGCAGCGTTGCTTCTGGAACTCCTGGTTTTATTCCTCCTGAAGAATATTTTGGTCGCGATTTAACAGAAGCATCCGATTTATATAGTTTAGGCGTAACGTTAATTTGTTTGCTCAGCGGTACCCGTTCGGTTGATGTTGGTAAATTAATTAATGATGAATACCGATTTGATTTTAAGTGTTTGCCATCAGGGATTGATCCGCAATTTGTACGGTGGTTGCGTAAAATGGTTGAGCCAAATATCAAAAATAGGTTTGCAAACGCAGCAGTAGCATTAGAGGCATTAAAGCCAATCCCTATTTTATTAAAATCAAACACAAAATCCAAATCAAAATCAATTGAAGGCAGTATATTCGGTCAAACTTTTGCAGTACCATTACTTATTTTGATAGCTATTGCAGGAACTCAAAGTATTCAAAAAACTTCTGTTTATCAACAGCGTGTAATTGAAAGACAACGAAGAACAATTGACCATCTTCTCTATAAAAAAGAACATCTTGAAGACAAAATAGATAGAATAAATAGGTTACAAGAATTACTAATGAAACGCGAGCAAGCGATTCTGCTGGATAAATTGAAGACAACCAAAGAGTGCAACTTCTGTAACTTTCAAAATGCAAACTTAGCAAATACTCAACTACAAGGTATTAGCCTTAAAAAAGGTAATTTACAACATAGTAATTTGGTAAATGCAAATTTTAAAGGCAGTAATTTGAGCGATGTAAATCTTCTTGGAGCAAGGCTTAGTAGTGCAATATTGACAGATGCAAATTTATCAAACGCGAATTTAGATAACGCGGATTTGAATAACGCGGATTTACGTGGCGCGGATTTACGGGGTGCAAAATTTTATTTCACTCAGCTCGATGGTGCTGACTTAAGAGGTGCGAACTTGCGATATACTAACCTCAACGGTGTAAACCTAAACAATGTCAAACTAACAGGTGCGATTATGCCAGACGGTAGTACGCACAAATAAGTTAAAAGTAAAACTTATTTTATAGCATGAGGAGAATAATTTCCTACTCCTCATCACCCCACTTTATTTGGAATCACAATATAACCAGTATTTGCATCACCCAAAACTAAATTTCGTTGTTCTCCCCAATACCACCAATAAGCCGCGACATAAGCACAAATAAAACTATCAAGCTTATCTTCTGCTGCTTTAAGAATTTTCCCCGTACAGGTTGAAATCAAGAATTCAAAATGCAAGAAATGCGAATTTGTATCTTTATTTAAACTTGGTTCTAAAGTCGGTAAAATATCGGTGATGTAATTGTAAAGCTTGGTGAGTTCAAGATGGCGATCGCTTATTCTTCCTTTTTTATATTTGAGAATGCGCTCTAAGCCAAAAAGCTGAACTATAGCGGGATGTGGGAATACTTCAACTTGATATCTACCAAGCTTTTGCGCTTCTATAGTCGGTGCGTGGAGATAACCGCGAGATTCCAATTCTAAGCCAAAATTAACCGTGCGTTGAGCAAAAGCTAAACCGAGATTTGCTGGGTAACATCCAGCGTGATATTTGCCAAAGTGTTTGTGAGTCAGTTTGTCGGGTAAGCGACTTCCGGTAGCGTTAGGGATAAGAGTTGGTGCATCTACCGCTATAATGGCGCTTTCGTCAGCATTAACGCAATTATCAACCCAAGCCAAGATATCTGCGATCGCATCGAGTCTATTTAAATCTTGTAATTGCAGCTTACCGTCGATTAATTCTAGATAACATAAGCCGCTTGGTTGCGATTTCCAACCCAAATCGATGCCGAGGAATTTCATTTTTTGTACTTTAATAATGTTACCCTCAGACTAGAAGTCTGGGGAACCAACCAAACAAAGTCCACTTTCGTGGACTACTTAAAACCCGTTTTTCAGGTTATAAAAGCTATAAATAATAATAAGATTAAATCTTGCACTTTCCGATCAAATATTATTTGTGAAAAATAACGCAACAAAGATTACTGTGATTTGCAATTAAATTAGCAGTCCATTTCAATGGACTTTTGCTATTAGCCGGGGGTTTACAACCTCCGGTGGGTATGGGCGCAGTCAAATAATTGTGATAATTCTTAGTTTATAAAATAATTACTAATTGCTGTTAGGAAGTATTTACCAACTTCAGCAAAGGAATCAGCGCATAACCAATACATTCTGCTAATCGTGATGGTACGGCATTTCCGATTTGCCACATAGCTTTTTTCATCGTACCTTCAAAAATAAACGAATCTGGGAATGTCTGTAATCTTGCCATTTCACGAGCGGAAATAACGCGGTTAAGATAAGGATGAATATGAGTACCACCGTGATTTTCTTTAACAGTCATACTTGGTAAACCCGGATATTGACGCTTAAAAGCATCGGCATATTTTTTATATAAAGAACCTCCAGGAGGAACTTTAGCAATACGTTCCATATATTCGGCTGAATGTTTAGTCCATTCGTGATTTATTTCCGGTATTCGGGTATATTCTGGTAAATCGGAAATAGCTGATTCAATGGGTTTGTATTCTTCAGTTAATAATTGAGCTTTCGGATAAGGATTAGGCATTCCAAATCTATTCGCAATAAATATAGCTCTCGGACGAATTTGCGGTACACCATATGCAGCAGATTCGAGAATTGCTACGGATATATTATCGTAGCCAATTGATTTAAATGCTTCTGTAATTGCTGTTCTTACTTCTCCTTTTTGAATTGTCAAAATCCCCGGTACATTTTCCATTACAACGTACCAAGGACGAATTTTTGAAACAACACGAATAAATTCATAAAATAGACGATTGCGCGGGTCTTTTGGGTCGCGTTTTCCTGCAACTGAAAAACCTTGACATGGCGGACCACCTGCAACTAAATGTACTTCGGGGGAACCGATTTCTTCGAGCCATTTTACAGAATCAAAATTTTCAATATCTCCACAAAAATGATGGCATTGCGGGAAATTTTTCTTATGAGTTGCCGAAGCAATTGGACTTATTTCAACACTCGCTAATGGTTTAAATCCAGCTTGAACTAACCCTTGAGTCATTCCTCCCGCACCGCAAAACAAATCCACAAATGTGTAATTGGATATTGGTATTGGTTCCGAACTGATTTCAATAAATATTTTATTTGGGTCAGTTTCGTTTTCTTCTAATTCCCGCTTGATGCGTTCGTAACGTCCTAATTTAGGTTTTTTCTGTTTTTTATTCGCAACTTGTTCTTCTTTATCTGGGAAAAAAGATAATTGTTCTCCTTGCATTTTGTAATCAATATTTACTTATAATTTAATATAATATATTGTCTACAATAATATATTACTAATACTATAATTAATCAAATATATATATAATTATATGTTTTTACCTAATTGTGAGAAAATCTTTACTTTCAACAAATTAGATTAAAATAGCCAAAATATTACGTAAATATTCTCATATTTGAGAAAGAGATGACTATTGTTATGTTGCCGATTCAATTGATTATCCCCATTTTTAGAGCTAAACGGAATATTGTAGAAACTGCTTGATTATAAATAAAATATTGATTTTTATTAAGTTTTATAAAGTTTATTAACGTATTTATATACTAGGTATACAAAAGTTTTTACGATAAGATAGCAAATTAAAGTTTTTTAAAGAGGGGAAAATGGGAACATATAAAGTCACATTAGTCAACGACGAAGGGCTTAACAAAACTATTGAAGTTGAAGACGACCAATATATTTTTGATGCTGCCGAAGAACAAGATATTGACCTTCCAGTTTCTTGTCGTGCAGGTTCTTGCTCTAGCTGTGCCGGGAAAATTATTTCTGGTGAAGTAGATCAGTCAGACCAAGCATTTCTCGACGAAGACCAAATTGCTGCGGGCTTTGTACTTACTTGCGTTGCTATTCCTACATCGGATTGTAAAATTCAAACTCATCAAGAAGAAGCTTTGTATTAATTCGCGTTAAAAAGCATAAAAAAATAGTTTGAGAAACAGGAATATTTCATGCCAGAAACAATAGCTGTTGAATATATCCACGAACAAGAATTCGATACACTTTCCACGAGCAAAGGTGTATTTGTGTGTGACTTTACCGCAACTTGGTGCGGTCCTTGTAAAATGATTGCTCCGATGATGGAACAATTAGCTAAAGAACATGAAGGTAAAGTAAAAGTCGCAAAAGTAGACCTTGGTGAGAATTCTAATCTGGCTAAGAGATTAAATATTCGCAGCATTCCTTCCGTGATGATTTACAAAGATGGAACCTGCATAGAAACAATTGTGGGGATAGTTCCTTACGAAAAATTCAACACAGTTGTAACCGAACTGCTTTAAATTATCGGCGTGACGTAATAGTTATTTTTTAATTAAAGCGTCACGCACCCTACTAGCGCTTATAACTTCATTCATATTATTTATTAATTATCAATGGTAATTCTCGGAATATTATTATTATGGTGGCACTTGATATAACCCACCTCTAACAAAACCCCCACACCAGAATTAACAATGATAGATTCCACCGATATTTTCCCATCATTACCATCAACAGCATGGCAAGAAACGTCCTCCACCCTACAGTTATGGACGCAAGTAATCGGTAAAATTCGCATGGAATTAACTCCACTCATCAACCACTGGTGGAATGTAACCCTCTACGTCACATCACGAGGATTAAGTACTTGTGCCATAACCTACGAAACTCGCTTCTTTCAAATAGACTTTGATTTCATTGCTCACGAACTTTGTATTTCAACCTCCGACGGACAACGCACTTCATTTGCATTAAAATCATTTTCCGTTGCCGAATTTTACCAGAAAACAATGGACGCTTTGGCATTACTCGGTATCAAAGTAAAAATATGGACAATGCCGCAAGAAGTATCCAACCCCATCCCCTTCGAGGAGGACACAAAACACAAATCTTACGACCCCGAATACGCACACCGTTTCTGGCAAATATTAGTACAAACCAACCGCGTATTTACACAGTTCCGTTCCCGTTTTGTTGGTAAAGTTAGCCCCACACACTTGTTTTGGGGAAGCTTCGACTTAGCCCTGACACGCTTTTCCGGGCGCATTGCCCCCAAACATCCCGGTGCCCCAGGAGTAGCCGATTCCATCACCCACGAAGCATACTCTCACGAAGTCAGCAGTTGCGGATTTTGGCCAGGTGGAGGTGGTATCGAACCATTTTTCTATTCCTACGCTTACCCAGCACCTGAAGGATTCAAAGATTATCCAATCAAGCCAGAAATAGCTTATTTCCACGAAGATATACAGGAATTTATATTGCCGTTAGAAGTATTAAGATTATCAGATACCCCCGACGAAACCTTATTATCTTTTCTACAAAGTACTTATGAAGCCGCCGCCGTACTTGGAAAATGGGATAGGGAAGCATTAGAACGTTAAAGAATTAATCCGTATCTCTCTGTAACCTCTTTCCTCAGCGCTCTCCGCGTCTCTGCGATTGTAATTAATCTGATACAAGCATAAAAACTATTAAAAATTACAAAAAAATAGCTCTAAAATAATTCAGAGCTAACAATAATTTATCTATTTCGACTCTTCATAATTGTCTTCATAGGAAGTAAAAGAGAAAATTCTTTACCTTCAAGTGGTACAAATTCATAATGAAGATAAAATTTCTTTGCTTCCTCATCTAAAGCATCAACCCTAACTGCAAAAATGGCTATTTCTGAAGCTGCACGAACTGCTTTACTTAAAGCGTGCATCAGAAGCCTTTCTCCAAGTCTTTGACCTTGCATTCGTTTATCTACCGCTAACCTTCCAATTAACATAGAAGGGGCAGGATATTTCGGTAATCTTTTAGAGAGATTTTGAGGAATGTTCTCGAATTCAATGCTAGATGCACTCGTGCAATAATACCCAAGAATCTCTTTGCTCTTAACTTCACTTGTTGCGACAAAAGTTTTGGAATATCCTTTCTTCGCGTCTTGTCCAGCCATTTTCTTCAAATAGTCATTTAACTGCGATTTTCCACAGTCAAAAGATTCTCTATCATGAAAGCTGGTATCCAGTAGTGAGATATGGAATTTCACAGACAATTAGTTTTCGTATTCTTCTTGAAATCTTCTCATAGCTGACTTCAAAGCTTGATTTGGCTCTGGTGGATTTTCCATCAAAGATAGAAATAAATCCCGGTCATTATCACTCAGAACTAACTTTTCGTGAGATTCTATATCTCTAGTTGCAGCTTCTATACTATTAGAAAGCAAATAAGAACTAAGACTTAGCCCTCTTAAAGATGCAGCTCTTTCTAAAAGTTCCTTTTGATCTTGATCTATTCTGATATCAAGCCTACTTTTTTTAGCTTTAGTTGTTGGCATAATCAGTCCTTTATAAATTTAAACTGCTTGTTTGTAGCAATTTGTACAACACACTGCTTTTGCTGCTAAGCTAACGAAACTACAATAGTTTGAACGCACAGGAGAAACTTCATTGCCTAGATGTTGAGCAGTTTCTATATTTAGTATACACAACTGTAAACACATTTGCGGCAAATGTACACACAATTTTAGATAAATAATAATTATATGAGTATATATTTTTTTCAAACGCAAAATATAGCATTGACGCGGAGCGTCTTCCCGAAGAGAAGGTTAGCGCACAAGAACATAAAGAAAACTTTTACTCTCCATGCCTACCAATGCCCAATGCCCATTCACCGGAGGTGGGAGGTAGCCCAATGCCCCATGCCCAGCATTAAAACCTATCCGTCGCATCAATCAAAGCCGTTTGAATACCCGGTTCGCTCATCGAATGTCCGGCATCGGGTACTACAATAAATTCTGCTTCTCTCCATTCTTTATGTAATTCCCAAGCCGACACCATCGGACAAACTACATCATATCTTCCCTGAACAATCACAGCCGGAATGTGGCGGATTTTATCAACATTCAAAAGTAATTGATCTTCTCGTTCAAAAAATCCCTTGTTTACAAAATAATGACATTCAATTCTGGCGAAAGCATCTGCAAAAGCACTTTCACCAAAAGTTTGCATTAAAGATTTATCTAAAAATAATTTACTCGTACTTGCTTCCCAAATTGACCAAGCTCTTGCAGCTTCTAACCTGACTCTTTTGTCTTCACTAGTCAATCTTTCATAATAAGCATTTAATAGATCACCTCTTTCTTCTGGGGGAATTGGCTTTAAATATTCATCCCAAGCATCGGGGAAAATATTACTCGCACCTTCCTGATAAAACCAATGTAATTCCTTTTGACGCAGCATAAAAATACCGCGTAAAATCAAACCCGTGCATCGTTCTGGATGAGTTTGACTGTAAGCTAAAGAAAGCGTACTTCCCCAACTTCCACCAAACACAACCCACTTATCTATTCCTAAATGTTCGCGGATTTTTTCAATATCGCTGACTAAATCCCAAGTGGTATTTTCTCGTAATTCTGCATGAGGTGTACTTTTACCGCAACCTCTTTGATCGAACATGATTAAACGCCATTTTTCAGGATTAAAATATTGGCGATAATAACTCGGACATCCACCACCAGGACCGCCATGTAATACTACAATTGGTTTACCTTGCGGATTCCCCGACTCTTCAAAATAAATTCTATGTAATTCTGTTACTTGTAGTTTACCTTCTTTTAGTAGTTCTCTTGGTGGATATAATTCGCGCATAATAAACAGTGAGCAGTGAGCAGTTAACAGTGAACAGTGAACAGCGAACAGCGAATAGCGATTAAGGTATATGTTGGGAGATGAACGCTGTCAGTTATTAGTGTATGGTGTTCTGCCATATGCTAACAGCTAGAATGCGAATACAAATCTATTGATTATTAACTGCTCACTGTTAACTGCTCACTGTTAACTGCTAACTGTTCACTGTTCACTGATTAATATGGGTAAGCAACGAGTTTTTTCTGGAGTACAACCAACTGGTAATCTACATTTAGGTAACTATTTGGGAGCTATTCGCAACTGGATCGAGATTCAAAACCAGTATAAAGACGAATATGAAAATTATTTTTGTGTAGTAGATTTACACGCAATTACCGTACCGCAAGACCCCAAAACATTAGCAGCAAATACTTATCAGATGGCTGCTATCTATCTAGCGTGCGGTTTGGATTTGAATTATTCGACTATCTTCGTACAGTCTCACGTTTCCGCTCACAGCGAATTAACTTGGTTGCTCAACTGTATCACTCCGCTTAACTGGTTGGAAGATATGATTCAGTATAAAGAAAAAGCAATCAAGCAGGGTGAAAACGTTAATGTGGGTTTGCTGGATTATCCCGTACTGATGGCTGCGGATATTTTACTGTATCAAGCCGATAAAGTTCCTGTAGGTGAAGACCAAAAACAACACATAGAATTAACGAGAGATATTGTCAATAGATTTAATCATCAATTCGGTAAGCCAGATAAACCAGTACTAAAATTACCAGAACCCATAATTCGTAAAGAAGGGGCGAGGGTAATGAGTTTAACCGACGGTACCAACAAAATGTCAAAATCCGATCCTTCAGAATTAAGTCGGATTAATTTGACAGATACCCCAGCAGAAATTACTAAGAAAATCAAACGCTGTAAAACCGACACCGTGCGCGGTTTAGAATTTGATAATGGCGATCGCCCCGAATGCAATAACCTACTAACTCTGTATATGCTGCTTGCTGGTAAAACCAAAGAAGAAGTAGCAGCAGAATGTCAAGATATGGGTTGGGGTCAATTTAAGCCTCTATTGGCAGAAACAGCCGTTAACGCTCTACAACCCATTCAAGAGAAATATCAAGCTGTAATGGACGATAAAGCTTATCTAGAGCAGGTTTTACGCGACGGTAGGGAAAAAGCAGAGGCGATCGCCAACGAAACTTTAACCAAAGTAAAATCAGCATTAGGATTCTCTATGCCTTAATAACCTTTCCTACAGGAGTTATATGTGATAGAGCTGTACCAAGTATCGAAATATAACAACCGAAATGCTTGGTACGCTAAATCCAACTCAATTGACAACATTTCGTGCTTCGGCAAGCCGGGGTGAATTCCTCATCACTGCTGAAGTCGCACCACCGAAAGGCGGTAATCCAGAACACATGATACAAATGGCGGCGACTCTTAAGGGGAGAGTTCATGCCGTCAATATCACCGATGGTAGCCGCGCAGTTTTACGGATGTCTTCGTTTGCAGCGTCAGTAATTTTACAGCAACAGGGAATCGAGCCGATATGTCAAATGGCTTGTCGAGACAGAAACCGCATTGGTTTACAAAGTGACTTAATGGGCGCTCATGCTTTAGGCATCCGCAATATTTTAGCTTTAACTGGCGATCCTGTAAAAGCAGGCGATCACCCCGATGCTAAAAGCGTATTCGATCTAGAGTCAGTGCGTTTGCTGCAATTAATTGGGAAACTCAATGGTGGCTTTGATAGTAACGATAAAGCCTTAACCGATGGCGCAACCGATTTATTTGTCGGTGCTGCCGTAGATCCCCAATGTCGCAGTTGGAGCGGTTTGCAAAAGCGATTTGAGCGCAAATTAACAGCAGGAGCGCAATTTTTCCAAAGTCAAATGGTAACAGACTTTGAACTTTTCGAGAAATTTATGACTCAAATAGCCGCAGATTGTAACAAACCAATTTTAGCGGGAATATTTCTCTTGAAGTCAGCAAAAAATGCTCGGTTTATTAATAAATGCGTTCCTGGAGTTCAAATTCCAGACCATATAATTGATAGATTAGAGCAAGCGAAAAATCCGTTAGAAGAAGGAATGAAAATCGCTGCCGAACAAGTACAAATTGCACAACAATTATGTCAGGGAGTGCATATGATGGCGGTGAAACGTGAAGATTTGATCGTACCAATCTTGGATATGGCGGGAGTGAAAGCAGTTAGTAAATCTTAGATTTTAATCGCGGATTTTAAAAACACTGCGTTGCACTAAAGTCTTGCGGGATGGGCTTTAAGTCCATCCCGATCGCTGGCTAAATAGCGCGATCGCGATACATTTAAATCCAAAGTCCAAAATCTAAAATCTAAAATTCTACTACTTTGACGAACGAACTTTTCTTCGAGAAATCAAGTAAACACCAACCGCAGACAAACCCATTAATAAACCTGGTTCGGGTACTTTTTTAGATGGGGGAACTTTGGTGATTTGACCAAAAATAGCGGCTGTAGTTTTTTCGCCTTCAAGTACCCGGAATTCATCAATATTTGTTGTACCGTTATCGTGACTGAACCCAGTTAAAGATAAAGTATATTTTTCTCCACCATGCGTAAAACTACGTTTAGAGTCTTTTTCGGTAACTAATACATAATCTGCGTTATCTTCTGGATTTTCCGAAAGATTAGGAGTATTTTGGAAATAAAATTGATAGTCAAAAACTTGGTTGCCAGAAGTTGCTTCCTTAAAAGATAAACTGAGATTTAAAGGTGCAGATTCTACGCTTGTACCTAAAAGTACCGTACCGTTGACATAGGTTAAATCGCCAATCTTAAATAAAGTTTTCGTATCGGCAGAAAAAGAACTTCCTTCAAACATCAGTTCGTTGTCAAAGGCACCTTTAAAAGGTTTTGAATTTCCCCAAGTAAATGTATTTGTTCCTACACCAGTATAAACAGGGTTCGTATTTACGCTTCCTGAAGTCGGTTCTCCCCACTTACCACTAACGCTACCTGAAAAAACAACAGCTTTTGCTTGAGCGGGGAAACTTATTATACTTAAAGCTACTACGGCAAGCGGAAATACAGCTATATTAAAAAACGAACTTAATTTCATATTTAGGCTCCAACTCCTACAAGGGAGCAATTAACATACAAGCAACCTGTATACGTTAGTAAAAACACGCATTTTTCGCCAATTCTTATCGCAGTTTTCACAGAATCTTCACATTTATCGGGAAAATATTGTAAATACTTTGAACTGCGGAACTTTTTTAGGGAAAATTTCTACATACCTAAACGATATTCCTATTGTGGCAAAAGTTACGTATATAATGATAACATTAAGTAAATAATATAACAAATTAAATAAGAATAAAGACTAAATACTTATGTATTTACACTTAACGATGATATGTTACATATAAAGCTATTGTCAAGGTTGATTCTCATTCTCAATATTAATAAAGCAAAAAAAAATCAGGCGCGTCACTGCAATAACTGCTGACACGTCTGATTTCTGATTAATTATTGGGAATGGGGCATGGAAGAGAGCGGAGGAAACGGAGGGAGAAAGAAATAAATAAATATAATAAAACTTTCTCAAGAACTTCAAGAGCTTTCTTCTGCTCATCACCCCATTACCCCTTGTCTCATCCCATAATCTTAGGGCGCAAGGGCGTTACCGCGAATTAAGCTACCAATGGTTTTGGCAGTAATTTTCAGTTGAGTAATGGGGTTGGCTGGGACAACTGTTTTATATAGATAGCTGTCAAAGGTCAACCGTTGAACATCGAGATCGCCACACATTTCGACGAATGCTTCGCGGGTAGCATCGGAACGGTAAAATACGTTTTGCAAGATGTCTAGTACTTTGTAGGTAAGACCGTATTTTTTATCCCAACGCTTCAAGTAGATTTTTAAATCGGCTTCCGTGGGAATGGACTCTCCGCCATTGGAAATTTCAACAATGGTTTCGGCGCACATCCGTCCGGATTTCGCAGCGAAGTAAATTCCTTCTCCGGAAGACTTGGTAACATAACCAGCCGCATCACCTACTAATGCAATGCGTCCGACTACGCGACGGGGACGGGGATGTTCGGGGATGGGGTGTGCTTCAACTTTGATGATTTTACCACCAGCAAGTTTTCTGGCAGCGCGGGCGCGTATACCAGCTTGCAACTGCTTAATGCTGGCTTTATTAACCTGCATCGTACCCGTACCTACGGCTACGTGGTCGTATTTGGGGAAAACCCAAGCGTAGAAATCGGTAGAAACATCATTACCGACGTACATTTCTGCCAAGTCGTTATAGTATGCCATTTTGTCTTCCGGAAGGCGGATGCGCTCTTGGAAAGCAATGGCATAGTTGTAATCCCCAGCATCCATTTCCTTGGCGATACGGGAATTTGCACCATCAGCGCCGACAATTAGATCCACTTTCAGAGTTTTGGCAATACCTTGTGCGCCACCTTCTGTATGGTCAACGTAATGGATAGTATAAGGATCTGTATTATTTTTGGGAAAATCTAATTTATGAACCGTAGCATTAATTAAATGAGCGCCTAATTTCGCCGCACGATTCCGCATGAAGCCATCTAAAACTTCGCGGCGACACATTCCTATATATTCGTCTTCTTTTATTAGATTAATATCAACCTCACGATTCGAGGGAGAAATCATCTTCATTTTCCGTACTCGACGATCGATGATATCAGCCGGGAGGTCAAATTCATCTACCATACACAGCGGTATCGCACCGCCGCAAGGTTTCGCATTATCTAACTTACGCTCAAATAGATAGGTTTCAATTCCTGCCTTCGCTAAAGTTTCGGCAGCAGATGAACCCGCAGGACCAGAGCCTACAACAGCAACCTTAAGTGTCAAAGGTTTTCTCCCATACTTGACATTACCTCGAAGCATGGTACCACGGAGTTTTGACCGATTTTCAACTTCCCCCCCAGTATTTAATTGAAATGCAACATTCCTTAATTTTTCTACACCTTCCGATCGAGGCGCTTGATGCAAATCCGGGGAGGATATTAAAAAGCTTGTCGGTAACTACTGCAAGACTGTTAGAAGATTACCGGCGTTGAGTGAGGGGGGAGAGGGGACAAGGTTCGGGGGAGATGGTAAGCCCAAAACGTGCGCGGTGAGAGCAGTCGCGTGCGGGGGTTCCCCCCGTTGAGCGAACTGCCGAACCCGAAGGGGTTCCCCGCGTTGAGAGAAGTGGCGCAACCCGTTACTCTAACGAGTCGTGCCGCGCTGAACACGCGGAGCGTGCGGCGAGCGGGGGAGATGGGGAGATAGGGGGAAGAGGGAGAGAAATTTTATAGGTAATCTTGGTAAGAATTCTCGATTTACAGCAGGAAGGCAAGTAAAGGCAGGTACATTCTTCTACTCCCTACTCCCTACTCCCTGCTCCCTGCTCCTATTTATTCCCCTGTACAAGCTTAGACATTTTTGTTACTTGATCTCTCGGTAAAAATCTCACGGCTTCGGCTAAAATTCTATTTTTTGCACCAGGAATCACAACGGTTTTACCGTTCATTAAGCCGCGAAAACCAATAAGAGCTACGGTTTTTGCATCCATCATCTTCATATCTTTCATTCGCTGTGAATTGTGCGTCCCGGTTCTTTCATGGAAAGCGGATTGTGTGGGACCAGGACAAAGTACAGTTACGCTGACTCCAGTACCTTCAACTTCGTTAGCGATCGCCTCCGAAAACGACAAAGTATAAGCCTTGGTAGCAAAATACACTGCCATCAACGGTCCTGGTTGAAAAGCAGCAGTCGAACTGACATTTAATATTTTGCCCTCACCTTTCTCTACCATGTGTTTGAGAAATAATTTTGTTAACTGCGTCTGGCATACCGCGTTTACCTGTATCATTTCTAGTTCGGATTTCAAATTCGTTTCATTAAATAATCCACAGATACCGAATCCCGCATTATTTATCAATACATCAACATGAATCGATGCTTGCTGTAATTCTTGATAAATTGCTTCTGGAGATGTTGGAAGAGATAAATCTTTGGTAATCGTGGTGACAGAAATACCATATTCCTGAGTAAATCTTTCCGAAATCTCAATTAGTTTCGGTTCGTTTATATCTACTAATACAAGATTATAGTTATAGCTAGCGAAAATACAGGTGAATTCGTAGCCGATTCCGCTACAGGCTCCCGTAATTAAAGCAGTTTTTTGAAGCTGAGTTTGAGGTTTAAACATCACAAGTAATAGTTAATTAAAATGGAAGAAACTTGAGGTTATTACTAAGCAAATTAGTACTTTGAGGCTGATACAAAGACAAGAGCTAAGTAGAAAATTATACAAATAAACCTAGATATAGAATAAAGTATTTAAAGAATTAAACTCTAAATCCACCCACGACAATAGTCGGGGTTATTCGCACAATTTTAAGTGATTTATTTCTAAATTATTGTTACATTCGGAACTAATTATATATAACTATTTTTACATCAAAATACGGGCTTATATTTTTAATATAGTTGTTCATCTAAACAATATAATTAAATACAAATAGTTTGGTAGTATTCTAACTACCAAACTTAAAAATCTTATTGCTTAGAATCGCTTATATTACAGTTGTTCTTTGTAATAATGGATTCATTATCAAATATCCAATAATCGCATCCCTATGACTCGCTTTCTCTATATTGCCTTTTATAGAATAGAGGAAAGCCTCAGTCAGGTATGCATTTGGTTTGAAAAGGGCACCATTGCATAGTATTAAAAGAAAAAGCTTACAGCGAGAGCGATTTTGATGGATCTTTCATGACGCAGACAATCGCCAGACGAAACCAACACCATATCGGGATCGATAACTCAAATTTTACGAAACATCATCGACATTTCTGTGTGATAGCTCAACCAATATCCAAAAAATGCATAGAACATTACTTTATAAGAAGTAACAGCTTTCCTTAAATCAATAGGCTCGTGAATAGCATCTAAAGAACCATCAGATATTTGTTGATACTGGTTCCAAGCACGAGTATTTACCCCTAACCAAGGTGTATCGTGATAAGCGCGAGATCGAAATTCGATAGCTTGCCAATTTTGACAATTTCCTAGATACTTTAAAACTTCGTCCGTATAGATATGAAAATGGTACGGTACGTGAACGGAGTTATAGAAATCAGATACACTAGGTTTCGTTAAATCTAAATTTGCGGCGTTAGGTGTTCCGATCGGAATATAACCACCAGGTGCAAGTAAACCGTCCAATTTAGACAATAATTTTCTGGGATCTTCAACGTGTTCGATAACATCTTGAAGTAATATGTAGTCGAATGGCGCAGAGTCGAGAACAGTATGAATAGTTTTGCATTTAGGACATCGCCAAACTTTAAAAGCTTCTTTTTGAAAAGCTCTAATATTACAGTTAAATTCACTAAAAATAGAATCATCCCGTTCATCTATCTGATAGTCGCATATTACGCATCTGGTTCGCTTTTTGTCTTTTTCAAGATAATGTTCGGCAGCAACATAATCCTTTTGGTATATCGGATAGGAAGTTTTCTCAGCCATTAATCAGCTATTAATTAGATATTCGATCTACACCAAAAATAATATTAAATTTAAAAGCTAAGTATACTTTTATTCTTATGTTTTATTAATGTTCTTTATCAATTGTTAAGAATTATACTAATTGCCAATAAGGCGATGTTTCTTTAATACTAAAATAGACAAATAGTTCCCTGCTATATAGATTTTAATCTAAATTTAATTTCCGTTTTTATAGATATTTTAAGTATTTATAGGATTTTTCCACAGAATTTTGTAAACCCTACGGGCATACTACATAAACGCTTCCGCATCCGCTTAAAAAACGAACGTATATTTCCCCCAAGCCAATTCTTGGTTCCCTATATTCATCTCAAACAACTGTATAATTTTTACCTCAAGGGGAATTGTCCTGGCGAAGCTACAAATGCCGCGAAGAATAAAAATGCAACTATATAGAGCGCTAAATATAGTAATATGAATGTTACTGTTCTGACAGTAGCATTATTAAAGTAACTATTTTTTAGTTTAAATCCATATTTTTGTAAGACACCGATCTATTTTTTATAAATAGGTAAAGCTAAAATAATTAACTATTGTCTAAAAAAGAAGAATTAACATATACTTTATTTCACAAATAAACTTAACTATTTTCTGTTGTTAAGTATACCGTGTAGCATGATACTTCAGAGGTATTACGATACTATGACTATTGCAATATATTTGAATCGGGATAATAATAAGTTTTATCAATATGTTAATGATGGTTTTAAACATTAAGCATATTGTCAGTTATTTTAAGCAGAGATATAATAGGTCAAAAATGCGGGTGGTGGGGATTTAGAAGCTGTGCGTGATGATTTAAAAGGCTTAGCGATCGTTCAAAGAGAACTCCGAAAGTTAACAAATTTGCCTATAAACGACGAACTAACTATTATTGTTAACCCATTAAAATTATTAGTCAGGCAATTTTTTGAAAAAGTCAAAGGACCAGAAGGTGCAACCGCGATTTTTATAGGATTAGCTGTAATACTTAGCGGTTATATTGTATTCGATTTATTTATTAAGATGTTTGCTAACTGGATAGCACTTCCATCTTGGTTGCTATTCATTAAATTTTGTTTTATTGGCGGTGGTATTACACAGTTATTATTGTATCTAACTTGGAAAAAAAGAGTTTCAATTGTTAAAGAAAAGCTAACGTATTCTTTAAATACTCTTTTACATGAAGTTGAGAGATTTAATGCCGTCGTTAAGGCGATCGATATTAACGATCGAATTGAAGAGGCAGGTAATCCAGAAGTCAGTATTAGAGAAAGAAGACAAGTTATTGAAGCTCTCAAATATACTAGAGCAGATTTAGTTCGCGCTTTGAAAACTGAAAAGATTTTGAGAGAGAATAAGAAATTTATTGTTAATAATTCTGAATTGCTGGCTAATAATTTGGCGAATTTAACTCAAATGCAAGTAACCCAACGAGCTTCCGAACATAGTAGGTTGCTTAATGAAGCATTGGAGATTGCCTTAGACGTACAGCAGGAAATGAAAAGATTGCAGAGTCAAAAATAACAGCAAACAGTTATCAATTAAATAATACGAAGCTTTGAGTAAATATGCTGTGATTCTTGCTGGGCTATTTGATAATTTTAATTAGGAAAGCTTGAACCAGGATTACAAGATGGGTAAAACCTGTTTACCATAAGAAAGTATAAATACTCTTGTTCGAGGGCGTGAAGGCATGGACTGGAAACAAATTGCTGGTAGCTGGGCGATCGCTCCTGCGCGTCCTATTGGTATCATTCATTTTTTGGGTGGTGCATTTGTCGCTACCGCACCTAACGTAACTTATCGTTTGTTACTCGAATATTTGGCAGAGAAAGGGTTTGCGGTAATTGCTACCCCATTTGTTAATACTTTAGACCATAGTGCGATCGCCCAACAGGTTTTGCTGAATTTTGAACGGGTTTTAGTACGCTTGGAAGAGAGGGAACCTGTATATAAAGGCTATCTTCCTATATATGGATTGGGGCACAGTATGGGATGCAAGCTACATTTACTTATCGGTTGTTCGGATGAAGTCCAACGTGCGGGTAATATCCTCATATCATTTAATAATTATGCCGCACGGGATGCAATTCCTTTGGTGGAACAATTTAACACTGCCATAAATGTTGAATTTACCCCTTCACCCACCCAAACTTACAAACTGGTAAAAGAAAACTATAATGTCCGTCGTAATTTATTAATAAAATTTAGCAATGATAATCTTGACCAATCAACTGCTTTAACCCAATTGTTACACAATAAATTTGGGGATATGGTAGCAAATCAGACGCTAATCGGCAACCACCTTACACCTTTAGGTCAAGATATTAAATGGCAACCAGGAAAAGAATTTAATCCGTTTGATGCTTTCGGACAGTGGTTTAGGCAAGAAGTATACCGGGATTTAGATCGGCTAAAACAGAGCTTGATGTTATGGCTGAATCCCCTATCGCCACCATAATCGGCTAAGGTATGTATAGATTTTGCCCTTATAACTAACTGTGTGAAGTAATTTTCTAGTAAATCGGGGTCATATTATAAGCAAATTAGTCCCTAGAGGGCGCGGGCGCATTTATTTTTTATTTTTAAGCGGCTAACAAATATGTTTCAAATATTAGTAATCGATGATGACCCATCAGTTCAAATTTTATTGAAAAGAATGCTGGAAAAGCAGGGTTATGAAGTGGTTGCAGTCAGTAACGGCGAACAAGGAATTGCACAAGCTGTAGTTGCTCGTCCGGCGCTGATTATTTGTGATTGGTTAATGCCGGGATTAAGTGGACTTGATGTTTGTCGTTACATCAAGAAAGATCCTAATTTTTCTACTACGTTTTTTATTCTTTTAACATCCTTAGATTCTGTTGCCGATCGCGTGAAAGGATTAGACGCTGGTGCTGATGATTTTATCACTAAACCCATAGAACAAAATGAAATGAAAGCGCGGGTAAGGGCTGGTTTACGCTTGCACCAAATGAGTCAAGATTTAAAAGCTCAAAAGCAGATTTTAGAAGCGGAATTATCAGAGGCTGCCGATTATGTGCGTTCTCTTTTACCTATGCCGATGATGCAGCCTTTTAATATAAACTATACATTTATTCCTTCCCAGCAGCTTGGCGGTGACTGTTTTGATTATTATTGGCTAGACGAAGATTATTTAGCCATTTATCTGCTTGATACCGCCGGACATGGGCTGAAAGCGACTTTACCTTCTATTTCGGTATTAAACTTACTACGTTCCCGTGCCCTCAAAGATTTAAATTATTATCAACCGAGGAAAGTGCTAAACGCCTTAAACAATACTTTCCAAATGAATTATCAGAATGATAAATACTTTACTATTTGGTATGGAGTTTACAATCAAATTAGCCGCGAACTAGTTTATTCGAGTGCCGGTCATCCACCTGCCATCTTATTATCTCATAATAGTAGTGATATCCAGTTATTAAAAACCCCTGGAATGCCAATAGGGATGTTTCCAGAGGTTAACTATACTGATGGATTTTGTAAAATTGAAAAAAACAGCACCTTATATATTTTTAGTGATGGTGCTTATGAAATAAATTTAACTGATGGTCAACTTCTGGGACTGGAGAATTTTATTCAAAAGGTTACACGCTTGTATCATGTTTCCAGCAGTCCCCTAGAAAATATTCTTAATTGTCTTGTTGATTTAAATCAAAAAAAAGCCTTTGATGATGATTTATCTATACTCCAAATCGGCTTTAATTAAGCAATTTGGGAAGTTACAGCTTTATAAAATTCATCTTGATTAGAAAAGACTTCAAAAACTTTATCCATTCCAGTCAGTTCAAATAATATTTTGACTTGTTCGTTCATACAACAAATTACCAGCTTAGTATCTGCTGCTCTTAAGGTTTTAAATGCTAGCACTAAAGCACCTAAACCCGAACTATCCATAAAAGTGATATCTTTTAAATCGAGCAGTACAATTTTTGGTTTACTTTCCAGTAATTTAATAACATCTTCCCGAAATTTTTGTGATTTAGTTGCATCTAAAACACCATTTGGTTGAATAACTTTAATATGCTCTGTCATAATTTCTCAGTATTTTTACTGCAAAAAAAGATTTACTAATTTATTCCATACTAATCATAATTCATTTAACGACAACTTGCCAAATATCCCTTCTCAATTAACAGTTATCAATTAAAATATTAAATTAGTAAACAATTACATATATAGATGTAAGAGTAGATTGTTAAGCAGGATACGTGCCGAGCGCCTCAACCGTCAATCGAAATAATATGCTTGAATTTACATCTCGCATCATTCGAGTGGAAAACCAAAGAAACCGCGAATATTCGTAAAAACATTTTTTGATTTAGCGATTTAGCCATACTCCCGATTTCTCCGTGAGGCGCAAAGCGTTGATAAGCCTTTGAGTGCAATAGCCTAAAGGCTTCTAGCTGATTCTATCTACGGGGAAGATGCCCATAACACAGCCCTAAATATTACTTATTATTGATGAAGCGGAATTGAAATAATAAATTCGCTTCCTTCTCCAAATTGAGAAATACATTCTATTGAACCATTATGTACCTCAGTAATAATTTGGTAACTAATAGAAAGTCCCATGCCCGTACCTTTACTTACAGGTTTAGTTGTAAAGAACGAGTCAAATAATCTTCCTTTAATATCGGATGCTATTCCGATTCCGTTATCGGCTATACGAATTTTTACCTTATCCACCTCCACTAATTCCGTGGAAATATGAATTTGAGGATTGCGATCGCTTTGATTTTCTATTAATTCCAACGCATCCAACGCATTTGCTAAAATGTTCATAAAAACCTGATTAAGTTGACCGGGATAACACTCAATCGGCGGTAAATTTCCATACTGTTTAATAATTTCAATTTTAGGATGCTCAGATTTAGCTTTAATCCGATTCTCTAAAATCAGTAAAGTACTATCCAACCCTTGATGAATATCAACCTTTTTCATTTCAGCTTCATCTATACGGGAAAAAGTACGTAAAGATGCAACAATTTCTCGGATGCGTTGCGCTCCTATTCTCATCGATTCGAGTAATTTAGGTAAATCATCGTAGAGAAATTCTAAATCTATTTCTTGAACTAATTTCTGTATTTTGGATGATGGCTGAGGATAATCTTGCTGATAAAATTTAACCAGTTTTAAGAGGTTATGAGTGTAATTATTTGCATAATCGATATTACCGTAGATAAAGTTTACAGGATTATTAATTTCGTGGGCTACCCCTGCAACCAAATTACCCAATGAGGTCATTTTTTCATTTTGTACTAATTGACTTTGAGCATTTTGTAGTTCATTTAAAGCTGATTCTAATTCTTGTGTTTGCTGCTTCAACTGCATCTCTGCCTGTTTGCGATCGCTAATATTAAATGATGTGCCGACAATTCGGTAAATTTTACCTTCTGCATTCCTTAAAGGATTAAGTGTAGTCAACCACCAGTTTTCTTGACCTTGAAATACTAAATTTTCTTCATAACTTATAGGTATACCTGCTTCCAGGCATCTGATATATTGTTGACGTATTTTTGCACCTTGAACGTCGCCAAAAACTTCTTCCGGAAATTTATTGATTGCGTTTAAGGCTTTTATACCTGTAGCTTTTTCAGTTGCTAAATTCCAATCAGTATAAATTAATTCCCCATTATCCAAAACGTTAACAATGATTAAGAGTTGTGCGATTCCTTGATAAATACTGCGAAGAAACTGCTCTTGTTTTTGTAAAGTTGCGCTCGCGAGTTCCCGTTCGGTAATATCAAGTACTAAAGATGCAACACCAAACACTTGACTATTTACAGCCACCAAAGGATTGTTATACCATTCACAAATAATCGTTTTACCATCCTTGGTAATATTTTCAGTCACGATTCTGGTTCCACCTTTCTGCGATAATAATGCAGTCTTTAAATGATGAACTTGTTCTAATGCAGTTTGGGAAACTATAAACTCGAAGTAATTCTCAATCGCTTCCTCTTTTGTATATCCAAAGATAGTTTCTGCGGCTTTATTCCATTCTTGTACCTTAAAATTCGTATCCCATTCAATCACCGCTAAAGGTGTTTGTTCAATCAATAGCGCTAATCTTTGGCGAGAAGCTAAAAGTTCGGATTGTGCTGATTGGCGATCGCCGATTTCTTTTTGCAACGCTTGATTGCTTTGCATTAACTGCTGAGTTCGTTCTTCTACCCGTTTTTCCAAATCTGCATAAGCCCTTTTTAGCGCCCTTTCAGCTTGTTTTAAACGAGTTACATCCATTATTACCCCATCCCAAATAATCGAACCATCCGCCTGTTTATCCGGGCGGGATGCAGTTTGAATCCATTTGACTTTTCCAGAAGTTAAAATAATTCTTCCTTCCCATTGCCAAGGTTGCAAACTTTGAGCAGAATTAGCAATAGATTTTTCAAAATCCTCTCGTTCATCCCGATGAACGCAGGAAACAAACAAACTAGCATCAGATGTCATTTGTTCCGGTGGAATTTCATAGATTTCAAAACAGCCGGAACTAATATAAGGAAAGCTAAATTGATTGTCATACCCAAGTTTAAATTGATATAACATACCTGGAACATTTGCCGACAGTTTCTGTAGCTTTTCCTCGCTTAATAAAAACTGATTTTCTATTGCTTCGCGCCGTTTAATTTCTTCTTGTAAATGAGTGATTACCTGAGTAAGTTCGGAAGTTCGCCGATGTACTCGAACTTCTAACTGTTCGTATAACTGCTGTAAAGTAACTTCTATTTCTTTGCGATCGGTGATATCTTGCAAAGTTCCTAAAATATTAGTTACCTTTCCTCGATCGTCGCAAATCGGAATTGTGTTGACTTCCAACCAGCATTGTCTGCCATCTGCTTGCAGTTGTGGTTTAACAATACTTTCAGGTATTTTAGATTCAATAGCCCGACTATCGTTAAGGCGAAACCAATTAGCTTCTTCTTCTTTCCAAGGTAAATCAAAATCAGTTTTACCTTTAATTAATTTTGGATCTCCTACTCCCGCAATCTCGGCAAAAAAGCTATTACAACCTTGATAGACCGAATTGCAATCTTTCCAAAAAAGTGCTTGCGGTACATGATTTAAAATTTGTTCTAAGAACTGCTTGGACGAACGCAATCGTGCTTCAACTTGAAATTGCTGATTAATTTGTTGTGTCAATTCTCGAATAGTAACAATTATAAATTTATTATCTTGTTCATCTTTAAATACGCATTTTTTAATAGAAACAAAACGTCTTTCACCCGTCGCATCTGTAATACATTCATCAGATTCATTTTGGTTAAACGTAGTAAAAATAAACTCATCTTTTTCCCAAGATGCATCAGCAACTTCATTATCGAATAAATCAAAATCGGATTTACCAATAATTTCTTCTCTACTGCGTCCGATAAAATTACAGTACGCATCATTCGCCAGCACCCAACAATGTTGACGATCTTTGACAAAAATAGGATCGGAAGTACCGTTAAGTACCTGAAGTAAAAAACCAGCAGAAAAACTTTCTTCTGGTTGCGTTTGCAAATCGTCTTCTACTTTTACCTCTTCAACAAACGATTCATTTGTTTCTTTATCTTTATTCATCCCCAAAATCCTTCTCAGTAAAAGTTCTAGCCTCCGTTAGATGCAGCGGTTAGATTTAATACACAATAATTAATGAATTCATAAATCTTCCCTTAGCCTATATCCACTTAATTAGTATTCCCGCAATTGATTCTCTTTCAACACTAAATACTAAGAATTATCTATTTCCTCTCCCCCCATCACCCCATCACCCCATCACCTTGTCCCCCTCTTCCCCCTCTCCCCTAAACCGGACTCACCTTAGCTCGATACAGTAACTTATCTCCTTGACGGTAGCCTGTATAGCGAATCTTGACTTTTTCCTTCGGTTGTGTATCGCCTTCGATTAATTGGTGGATTTCGGGTTCGTAAGGTAATTCTGCACCTACCTCAGCAATGGCTTCAATTCCCCACGCTTGCAAAAGTCTTGCGATCGGTTTTTCTATCAGTGGAATTATATTGGCTGCTGGCAACTGGCGATTTTCTCTGGCTTTCTGGGCTGCTGTAGGAAATTGAATTAACAATGATTCGAGGATTTGTAAACTCGATTGCTGAAACTGAGAAACTAATAATTGTTCTTGATTTTCTAATTGCTTTTGTAAGCGTTCGTATTCTTTTTTTAAGTCTGCTATATCTTTTGATGACGACGATTGCTGAGTTGACGATCGTTTTACTAAATCCGTGTCCGAATTTGTCTCTGAAAAATTAGTTATCAATTCAGTTAAATCTATTTGTAGCGATCGCGATAATTTTCCTAAAAACTCTAAACGCATTTGCTGAATTTCTCCTCTTCGCAAACGCTGTATCTGATATTCGGAAACTCCAGCTAATTTACTCAAAGCTTTAAAACTAGAAATATCACTTTTCTGCATCAATTCAAGCAGCTTCGGAGTAAAATCTATTTGATTTACAGTAGTTGATGCCATGATGAATTAGGTTAAAGGTCATTAGATTACAAATATTACATTTATAAATAGTAATTAATAATTTTTTCTACCCCCTCTCCCCCCTCTACCCCCTCTACCCCCTCTCCCCATTCCCATTTAACCTAATGCAATATCTAAAAACATCATTACCACAAATCCAAACATTAATCCTATAGTTCCTTCTTGCTCTAAGCCTTGACGATGAGATTCGGGAATGATTTCGTCACTAATTACAAACAACATTGCTCCGGCAGCAAGCCCATCTGCCGTCACTGGCGATCGCACCAATTACAAGGTTGTTCATTTCTAAGGAAGTTTACTCTAGAAAACTGATTAAATCATACTCATGATGAGTTTTTTTGCCATAAATTTGTTTAAAACCCATTAACAATGTAGAGAGCTCCGCACTGCTACGTCTCCCTGTATTTAGATTAGTATCGAGTCTTATCATAATCAAAACGGAACAATGAATGCTAATTTAAAAGATGCATTATACCCACTCCCTTTTTTTTATAAGGGTTTCTTTTTTTACAAAATTACGGTAACTTATTTTTAATCTAAGGAACATTATATAAGCATCAAGGAATATTAATTATGATTCGCTTGCAGGCTATATAGTTTGGTACGCTTGCTGCTACAATCTTGAGTTTTATTTCAAGCAATACATCAGCAACGGCACAGACTATTTACCCGTTTGAGGCAACATATAACTCAGAAAATACCCTTACGCCGATCGTAGATAATGTATCAAAAGTAACTATTACAGCCGAAAGTACAGATGCGCCATATGGTTTAACAAAGTTTGTAAATACAAACTACGGTCAAATTGAACCCTCGACTGGCACAATTACATTTAACCCCGATGCGGCAGAATTTGGTTTGGAAAACTTACCAACAGGTGGTGTTACTTTCTTTGGAAATGGGAGCGATCGCCTTTTTGGCAATATTACTGGTACGGCTGCACTCGATTTTCAAAACCTTGTTGGTACTGCGACTGGAGCTTTTAACATCACTGGTGGTTCGGGAAGATTCACGGGTGCGACTGGTACATTCACGTTTTTGGAGAATGATACGCTCAACCTAGATCCAACTGCTCCCTTTAAAAGTCAGGCTTTTTTAAGTGGCTCTTTCCAAACCCCTCGTCAAGTTCCGGAATCTTCAAATACCACAACTTTAGTTGGTTTTAGCTTAATTGCGGTTAGTTTATTAATACGTCGGCGAGCTATAAAGCATATAGTGAAAAATTAATAATAATACTGGGGAAATTTTTTGTTAGTAATTCGTAGGTTGGGTTAGATACGTTTACCGAATTAAATTGTAACGAGAATTTATATTTTCTTGTCGTAACCCAACATTATTTTTAATGATATATAGGATGTTGGAAAATACCGATAACTCACTGTTGGGTGTAGATTCCCCCATTGCTACGGTTTTGTTTTAGATTACATAACAAATAAATTAGCAATGCCTAATTTATTTGAAATATTATTTAAGGGTGATGCCAAAAAAAGTTCGAGAACTTAAGCAAATGCTGCGTCAAGCTGGTTTCGCAGAACTTGCAGGTAAGGGAAGTCACACTAACTGGATTCATCCTTTATATACAGGAAAAATCACAGTGGCTGGTAAAGACAGCGCAGACGCTAAACGCTATCAAGAAAAAGAAGTAACACAGGCAATTGAAGAAGTTGAGGATAAGGAACAAGATGAAGAAGCTTAAATATCAAATGGTGATTCAATGGTCTAATGAAGATAATTGCTTTTTAGTTGGATTTCCCGATTTTCCAGGTCAAAAATGGCGGACTCATGGAGATACTTACAAAGATGCGGTTGCAAACGGTACTGAAGCTTTAGAATCATTAATTATTGCTTATCAGGAGAATGGTGATGCGCTTCCCGAACCAAGTTTTTCTGATGTAGCTTAATATTTTGTAGATTTGTAGGTTGGGTTAGATACGTTTACCGAATTAAATTGTAACGATAATTGATATTTTCGTGTCGTAACCCAACATTATAATTGTGGATAAACAATATTATCTTTAATCGAATGTAGGATGTTGCGAAATACCGACACATTGATGTTGTGTTACGACGCTTTCATTACTTTGAGTTTGATTTGATGATTCCGAAATGCGTCTAACCCAACCTACCAAATACAAATTGACAATTAACTAAACCTTTCGATTTACCATCGTTGCGCTTGCTTGATCGACTGGTACTAACAATATTTCGCTGAGATTAACGTGTGCTGGACGAGTTACGCAAAATAATACGACATCGGCAATATCATCGGGGGTGAGGGGAGTTAATCCTTGATATACTTTATTCGCTTTTTCGTCATCTCCATGAAATCTTACTTGGCTAAATTCAGTTTCTACTAAACCCGGATCGACGGAACTGACGCGGATGGCTGTTCCTAACAAATCTTGTTTTAAACCTTCAGAAATTGCTTTAACTGCGGCTTTGGTAGCACAATAGACATTACCACCGGGGTAAGTTTGATGTCCGGCGATCGAACCGATGTTAACTACATGACCACGATCGCGATCGACCATTCCCGGAACTACGTAGCGAGTCAGGTAAAGCAAACCTTTAACATTGGTATCAATCATTTCTTCCCAGTCTTGGAAACTACCTTCTTGCAGCTTGTTTAAACCGCGACTAAGACCGGCATTATTGATGAGAATATCGATATTTGACCATTGAGCGGGTAATTTCGATATAGCAGATTCTACAGCATTGCGATCGCGGACATCGAGTTTTATCAAATGGAATTGTTCGGATGGTAATTGCAAATTTTCCACAAGTTGCTGCAAACGTTCCAACCGTCGCGCGGCTAAAATTAACTTTGCACCAGCATCTGCAAAATATTTGACGCAAGATGCACCGATTCCGCTACTCGCACCAGTTATTAATACAATTTGATTTTGAATTGAAGCCATAAAGAGGAGTTAGGAGTTGTAGAGACGTAGCAATGCGGAGTCTGTTTAAATGTTAATTTCAAACGCGATTATGAAAAGATTTTTAATCCTTTAAAAACACTTTCGCTATAATTCCCAAGCTAACTTTATTTGATGAATCAACAGCAAAAAAAATTCATAACTCATAATACTGTTGTAAGCTGATTTTTGATACACATTGAACATACATGGAGACGTAGCGGTGCTACGTCTCTACAGTTCTTATCTTCCTACAACTGGTACGCGCTGAGTAATCATAGTCATGCCGTTTCCTCGGACTAATACCGCTGAAATCCATTGATTACCAGGTGTAGTCGGTGCGCGTCCAACTTTGAATATTCCACCGGCGGAGAGTAATTCCAAATCTACAGGTGTTGGGTTGAGATATTTTCCTGGTTTAACGGCTTCGTCTAGCGCCGCACCTAAGAGAAAATCATCGCCAAGAGGCTCGTTGACAATTGCATCAAAATAATATTGCTGTCCGGCTTTTAATTGGGCGGGTAAATTAATATCTACTTTGGGAGGATTGACACCAGAAGTGAGTTCAGTGCGTTCCGATAAAATATCTTGACGAACAATTTTACCATTAACGATGCGCTGACGCGATTTAATGGTGGAGTTCATGCCTAATTTATTATTTGCTGAAGGTAAACCAACTATATTTGTTACCGTATCGGCAATAATGCTATTACCTTGAGTACCCCAAGCTTCTAGTTTGGTATTGTATCTCAAGCTTGGATAACTCTTCCACAAAGAAGTTACAGCTTGTTCCATGCTCGAACGGTTTAATCCGTCTCCATGAACAAAATTAGAACTGTAAAAGTTCATTACACCATTAATATTACGGCGGTTTGCAGCTGCATCAATTTGCGTTAGGACACTTTTAAGTTGGGGGGGTGCATTTTGTGATGTATTTTGTGTTAAGAGTATTTTGTCTTGGGAAGATGTATTCTGTGGTGCATTCGCTTGGGCGGGTTTCCAACCAGTAGATAAACCAAGCGTCAGTATAAATAAAATTGCCCAACGGCTACTATTCACTCTTGATTTTCGTCCGGGTATTAAGGTATTAAAGTTAGGCATTGGTGATAATGTTGTAGGTAATTTAACTACAGTACTTATTCGCTGTTTTGATGTATAACTCATTCTAAAACTTCCCTTTAAGGGTGAAATTCCGGATGAGTCTACCAAAAACCAGGAAATTGTTTTATCTTATTCAAGCTAGGCGCTGACAGGTAAAGGGTTAATGCAAGACGCTCCTATACGATTACTTATAGCAGCCAGCGGAACTGGCGGACATCTATTTCCGGCGATCGCACTTGCGGAACAATTGCCAGATTATCAAATTGAATGGCTGGGTGTCCCTAACAGGTTAGAAACGCAGCTGGTTCCCAATCAGTATAAATTGAATACCATTGGAGTTGAAGGGTTCCAAAAAGGTTTGGGCTTTTCTTCATTACTCACCTTGGGTAAACTGTGTGGTTCAATTCTACAGGTTAGAAAAATCTTAAAACAAGGTAAATTTGAGGGAGTTTTCACCACCGGAGGCTATATTTCCGGCCCTGCGGTAATTGCGGCTCGTTCTCTAGGTTTACCCGTAATTCTTCACGAATCTAACGCAATACCAGGAAAAGTAACTCGCTTTTTTGGTCCTTGGTGTAATGCTGTAGCCGTTGGATTTGAAGCTGCGGCAAAATATTTACCTAAGAACAAAACTATATATACTAGTACTCCTGTACGAAAAGCATTTTTAGAACCGGGAATTAAAGCATCATTAGATTTACCAATTCCTGAAGATGTACCCGTAATAGTAGTTTTCGGCGGCTCTCAAGGGGCAGTTTCGGTAAATAAATTAGTGCGTGAAAGTGCCCCGACGTGGTTTGAGGCTGGTGCTTATGTAGTGCATTTAACAGGCGATAATGACCCAGAAGCCGATAGTCTTAAGCATACTCAGTATATTTCGATGCCATTTTATAACAACATGGCAGCGCTGTTGCAGCGAGCCAATTTAGCTATTAGTCGTTCGGGTGCTGGTAGCGTTACAGAATTAGCTGTATGCGGAGTTCCAGCGATTTTAATACCGTATCCTTACGCAGCAGAAGACCATCAAACCTACAACGCTCAAGTATATACAACAGCGGGAGCGGGGATATTATTTCAGCAGAAAGAATTAACCGCCGAGAAACTGCAAACTCAGGTGTTGGAATTATTGCGATCGCCCGAAAAATTGCAAGAAATGAGCGAAAAAGCCAAGACAGTAGCGGTTCCCGAAAGTGCTGAGAAATTAGCGCAATTGGTAAGGGAAGTTGTGGAAAGGTAGATATTTTGTTTTAAATTTAATTGTAAATTTAATCATTTATTTGTAGGGTGGGCTTCAGGGCTTGCCCTATATTTTTATAATAAAAGTTTATTTATCCGAATCAGATATGAAACAACTATCGCTACCTTTAAATTTTTCTGATGAGCATTTACAAGAAATTACGTGGTTTCAACAAATATTAGAAGCGCTTGACATTGAGGATAAATCTCTATTACCAGATAAATTTGGTTTATGTATACGTCAGTGGCTCAATAAACAAAATTACGCTCCTATTAAAACATTAAGCTTGTTTTCCGGTGGTGGTGGATTAGATATTGCATTTCATGATGCTGGCTTCGATATTGTTCGCATGATTGAACTTGAAGCTAAATACTGTAAAACATTAGAAAAAAACTCAATGTCTGGCAAATGGTTAGAAAACTCTGAACCAATTTGTATTGATATAAAAGATTTTTTCCCCAGCGCCGACTTACAAGTAGACTTTATTATTGGTGGACCACCTTGTCAAAGTTTTTCTGCCGCTGGGCGTAGGGCTGCTGGTGTTTCGGGTACTAACGATTGTCGCGGTACTTTATTTGAAGAATATGTCCGCTTGCTGAAAACTTTGCAACCCAAAGGATTTCTATTTGAAAATGTATATGGAATTATGGGAGCGCAAAAAGGTAAAGATTGGCAAGCAATACAAGATGCTTTTAAAAATGCTGGTTACAAGATTTTTTTTCGGATTCTCGATGCAGCAGATTATGCAGTTCCTCAACATAGAGAACGTTTATTTATTGTGGGATTGAAAGAAGGTAATTATCTTTTTCCTTATCCTACGCATGGTCCCGATTCTCCAGGTCAAGAACCATTTATAACTGCTAAAAATGCACTTATAGGAGTAGATTCTTCAGAATTGATAGAAGAAGGTCTTACCGGAAAATACGGACATCTTCTTAATGATATACCGCCAGGATTAAACTATAGTTTTTATACAGAAGAAATGGGTCATCCCAATCCTGTATTTAGCTGGCGTTCTAAGTTTTCTGACTTTCTTTATAAAGCCGATCCTGAAATGCCAGTAAGGACAATTAAAGCACAAGGGGGACAATATACAGGTCCTTTCAGTTGGGAAAATCGTAGATTTACAATTGCCGAATTGAAACGTTTACAAACTATCCCTGATGCTTATGAAATCGTCGGAAATCGTCAAGTTTGTATAGAACAAATCGGAAATTCTGTTCCACCTCAGTTAGGTCGAATTTTGGCTTTGAGTATTCTAGATAGTGTTATGGGTGTAGCGCTACCATTCCCCATGCACTACTTACCAGAAAATAAACAGTTAGGATTTAGAACAAGAAAGCGGCAGTTAACAAAAATATATGCTCAAAAGGCGAAAGAAGGAATTATATTTTTAAATAATAGCAAATCAAGAACATCGATATTAATTAAAAAAAGCACGAATGAAGAACAAGTTGTACGATATTTATCAGATAATTTTGCTTGGAATAAACGTCAACTTTCTAAAAGCATTAAAATCAATATTAAATATGAATTGAATGATAATTGCTGGGAGATTATAGCTGATGGTGATACACAAGACAAAAATAAATTCGCGATCGAGATATTACCTTGTTGGGGTAACGAAAATTGGGTATTAGGGACTGATAAAGTAAGGCTATGTGCTAAACAGTTAGACGTAAATTTATTTACAGCGCTTTGGAAAGCTTTTGAAGAAAAACTTTTAGAAATTACAGGTATGGCAGATTTGATTCAGCTTTCTGGCTATTATCAATACAGTTCTAAAATTACGGGAATAATGAATTTTAATCCTGAATTAAAAGTAAATCTTTTCTGGCGTGTACTTCAATCTTTAGTTAGGGGTATAGGAGTTGCAAAGCAATTATCAATTTATGAATTAGCATCTTTATGGACAGTAGAGCCAGAAAATGTGTTTTCTTATCTTCAGTCATTACGCAGTATTGGTTATGAAGTGAGAAACCATAATACGAATTCTCAAATACCTCTAGGTAAGTATTTGATTCCCTATGCTTTTCCGACATTAACACCTAGAAGTATACAATTACGAAAAAGTTTAGGCAATATCAATGAGTGAATTGCATTTACGAGTATTTAACGATAGAAGCGAGCTTGTTTTACCTGATGGCACTACACAGATTTTTATCGAAGGTGCTATGAATGAAGCTGCAAAGCAAAGATATCAAACAATTACTAGCGAACTTTCTAATAATTATTTAGAAAAGCAAATTATTTATTGCCGCGATAATGTGGCTCAAATTGATTTTTTACAAATTAATCAAAATTATATAGATAAATTAAAAAAGCTGGTAGATTCTCTTACTAGTGAAGTTGGTAGAGCATTAATTGGATTAACAATTATTCAATTATGTATAAAAGCCATTGAGCCAGCACAAAGTATTAGACTGCATAAAGGTAGTAGAAGTAAAAGCAATTTTTCATGGCAAGATGGTATACCAATGCGTCCTTTAGATAAGCAATTTATAACTCCCGTACTGCGTAAATACGATTTACTCAGATTAAACGCAGATGGAATTATGATGACACGCTCTCTTGCTGAAAATTATCCTTATTCATCAGTTTATAAAGCCAATATTAGAGGCGCTCGTTTAGAATGGATAAATATTGTAGAAGCAATTGAAATTAATGATATAAATCCAGAAACAGCTTTACATTATTTATTATCGCAACTACTTAATCAGGCAAAAACTTTTAAAGATTTAGTTTCACAAACTTTAAATAATCTTACAAACTTTTTAACTCAAACTGAAAATGTAAACCAAGAATTGATATCTGAACTTATATCAAGGCATATCAATTATTCGGATTATGCAGCGCGAATTATGGAGATAGCAATGCATAGTTTGATGCAAGCAATGCAAGAATTGAATCTATTTCCACAAGGAGCGTTACGAAAGCTATCACAAATGCGTTCGGCAAATAAAAAATACGGCAATATTGGCGATATAGAAATATTGCAAGCTAATCAAATTGTTGAATCATGGGATGCTAAATATGGTAAAGCTTATTTGCGAGATGAACTTGAAGAACTTGCAGAAAAATTAGAAGCACATCCGACTATTTTGTTAGCTGGCTTTGTAACTAGCGTAGAATTGGAAAGACGAGAAGAAGTTACATCTCGTATCCAAGAAATTGAAGAATATTTTGGTATTACTGTAGAGATTTTAAGCTTCAAAGATTGGATTGAAAAGCAATTTAATCGAGGAGTACAAGACAATATAGTTACGGAGCAAGAGCTAGCAAAAGCTTGGATTACAGCATACACTGAGTCATTAGCACAACAGCGACAAGATATAGCTCCAATAGATGAACCTTGTTATCAGTGGCTTAGTACTTTAAATTCAATTCTACAAAACTCTAAACTTAATTAATATGACTCCCCAAAAACCGATTAGTGTATGGCAATATAAACCTTGGTGGTGTCAACCTTGGTCTATATTACTTACGGGAACAACTCTAATTACTGGAAGCTGGCTATTATTTCACAAGATTTGGTTAACTATTTTAGTAACCATCCCTCTATTAACGTGGATGGGTTTTTTCCTATTGGTATATCCCAAAGCTTATATGGAAATGATAAGGGAACAGGGAACTCTTAACGGGGAATAGAGGGGGTTCGGGGGTTAGGGGAAGACAAGGAGACAAGGGGACAAGGAGAGAGAGGGGGTAGAGGGGGTAGAAAATACGAATCATAATTCCTTACTACTCCCAATTACCAATTACCTATTACCATCCTCAATCCAAAATCCAAAATCCAAAATCCAAAATCGAATTACCGTTTATTTTCTACGGATCGATAAACAAAACGCATTGACTGCAACATTCTTTCTCGCTTTTTACGAGCGATCGCCTGCAAATCGATGGTTTTATCGGTTTCATCGACTATCTCACCAGTTATTACTTCTAATACGTCTTCTAAGGTAATTACACCAGAAACATTACCGTATTCATCTACTACTACGGCTAGATGTTCGCGTGCTTCTAGGAAGTTTCTCATCAAGCGATCGGCGCGAATTGTTTCGGGTACAAATCTAACTTTTCGCGTCAAAGTTCCAACTTTTTGAGTTTTCCTTCCTTCTATCATTGCTGTTAATAAATTCTGCTTTAATGCAACACCAATTACTTCATCAATAGTCTCATTAATTACAATTATTCTCGTATGCTGCGAACTGATAATATCTGCTTTGGCTTCCTCAAGAGTTAAGTTACCGCGCAAATATGTGAGGATTGTTCGAGGTGTCATTAAGTCTGCTGCTGTCAGTTCATTTAACTGAAACACCCGTTGAATCATCTGCGCTTCATCACGTTCAATTATTCCTTCTTGATGAGCAATATCTGACAACAACATGATTTCTGCTTTATTAGTTGTTGGTTGCTTTTTACCTTTAGTAAAGGGTGCTGTAATATTCTCTAACATCCATACTAAAGGGGTAAATATCAAAGTTAATGCAGCGATCGGAAGTGCTATCACTAATGCAATTGGTTCTGCGTAGCGTTCGCCGATGGTTTTGGGGATAATTTCTGCACAAATGATAATCAGAAATGTCAATACTCCTGAAAATACGCCCAACCAAGTATCTCCCAGTACTGTTCTGGCAATATTGCCCGTAAGAATACTACCAACAATATTGAAAACATTATTTAGAATTACAATAGTCGCGATCGGTCGATTCATGTTTTCGCGAATCGCCAATAGTGCTACTGCTGATGGATTTTTTGACTGCGCTAACTGTCTAATTTTTAGCGTCGAAACCGAAAATAAAGCCGCTTCTATTCCAGAACAGACGGCTGAACCTGAAATAACAACAATAACAACGAAAATAAGCTGTAACATCATATTTCCCAGCTATGGGAAGAGTAGTTGAGGTTAATTGTGTTTTGAATGAAATACTACAAGCGATGTTGTAGCTAATACAACCTCACCTATCTTAAACCCACGTAAGCAAGATATGCTTGTAAAAATACGTGCCAGTCTAAAAGCCGTCACAAGCATCTTAATTCACCACCTGAGTGCCGTGACTGCGTGGGTCTTCATTACTACCAGTTGGTACTGGGGTTGTAGAAAATTGCGAAACTCTACCGTTAGCTTGAGCATAAGGTAAAGCCGAACCTGCAATCAAGGCTTCTAGGTTACTTCCCATTATTGTACGAGGTTGGTCGCCTATGGTTTCTGCTTTGGCACTCGCATTTTTATCTAAAAACACAAAATGCGGAATCCCATCAACTCGATATTGCAGCATTTCCGGTAGCCACTTACTGTTATCGACATTTAACATCACAAAATTCACTTTACCTGCATATTCCTCTTCCAGTGTGGCAATGTCGGGTGCCATCTTCTGGCAGACAGTACACCAATTAGCGTAAAATTCTATCAAAGATGGTTTTCCATTATTCAAAGCAACTTCCAACGGTGTGGAATTTTCATCTAGCTCAGTTAAGGAAACTGAATTAGTCTCACCTCTGAGTCCTAAAAATAAGGCAACCGATAAAAAAACCGCTACCGTAACAATTAAAAAATTTCGGAGGCGTACCCCAAAGGTGGATTCTGGCTTTTCCTGGGAGTTTAAGGACGAATCCGTACTCATAACAAAGGTTTATAAAATCTTAACAAATCATTTCATCCACCAGTTTAACTCTCTAATTCCATTTATTAGCCCTGTTTCAAAAATAAAACATGGTTTGGGCATGGGGCATGGGTAATAGGTAATGGGTAATGGGGTATGAATAACTGCGAGCAATAAATTCATAACTCTTAACTCCTCACTCCTAACTCTTTGCCAATTCCCAATCCCCATTCACGCGGAGCGTGCGGGCGTATCCCAATCCCCAATTCCTAATTCCCAATGAAAAAACGAGTTACAATCACTTTCCCTAAGCGTACAGTTCAAATGCCAGTGACCTACCGATTGGCAAAAGATTTTAATGTTGCTGCAAATATTATCCGCGCTGCTGTTGCTCCCAATCAAATTGGTAAGCTTGTGGTGGAATTATCTGGAGATATCGATCAGTTAGATGCCGCTATACAGTGGATGCGCGAGCAAAGTATCACTGTTTCGCTTAGTTTGGGAGAAATTATCATTGATGAAGAAGCTTGCGTTCACTGTGGATTATGTACTGGGGTTTGTCCAACACAAGCACTTACTCTTAATCCCCAAAGCTTTAAATTAACTTTTACTCGTTCTCGCTGTATCGTTTGCGAGCAATGTATTCCGACTTGTCCGGTGAATGCGATTTCTACAAATTTGTGATTTTTTTTAATATTAATAAAATTTGATACGATTTATATTTTTTAATCATACTTAAATTTTAATTATAAATAGTGTATAAAAATAGATAAAAATTAGATTTACATCAAAACAATTTGCGAGAAAATCTTTCTTAAGACTGAAATTAGACAAAAAAATATCAAAGCCGATATATAAACTTAAAACCGATGATAGGATCGATAATCTACTAGAAGTAAAACATTACTCTTAATAATTCGGGGTGCTATGACATTAGCTACAAAACGGGAAGTAAAAACTCTAAGCAACTACACTCACGGTGCGATCGAAAAACACTTTAACAAAACCTGGAAGTGGGAAAAAGCTGTTAAAAACGATAAAGATGCGGAAGCCTTACATCAAATGCGGGTTGGTATGCGGCGTTTGCGTACTACCGTAACCAGATTTGATTCTATTGTCAATTTTCCCAAATCGGCGAACGATAAAAACATCGGAAAAATAGCCCGCTGTCTTGGTTCGCTAAGAGATTTGGATGTGTTAAAAGAAACTTTAGAGGCTACATATAAACCTCAATTACCTAAAAAAGAAAGAGCAATTTTAGATGACGTTATTGAGACTTTAGATAAACAACGGGCAGATGCAGCAGCCGATGTAAAAGAATTATTTAAAAGCGAACGTTACAAATCTTTGAAAACAGGATTAAAAGAGTGGTTGGAAGAACCAAGTTATCAACCATTAGCAAATTTGACAATTCAACAAGCGCTACCAGATTTACTTTTACCTGAAGTGAGTCGCTTTTTACTGCATCCAGGTTGGTTAGTTGGAACTCAAGTAGAAGAAAATAAAGTTGTTTCTACTGACTTTGATGCGAAAAAAATAGAGAAGCAAATTTTAACAAAAGGAGAAAATCTGCACGATTTGCGAAAGCAAGCCAAAAGACTGCGCTATCAGATGGAATTGTTTACCGATTTCTATGGTGAAGGATACGGAAGTTATCTCGAACAAGTTAAAAACATCCAAGAAGTTTTGGGTTCCATGCAAGATAGCGTAGTTTTAGATGAATGGTTGCAAGATATGCTTGAATCAAAAATTAGTAACCAGCTTCCTACTTTGGCAAATTTGCTGAAGAAAAATCGTTACGATTTATGGCAGCAATGGCAATCTTTACAACAACGATATCTCAAACTTGAAACTAGGCAGGAGTTTCATTTAATAATCCTGCACGCGAATGTGAAATAGATGGAGTGATGGGGAGATGGGGTGATGGGGTGATCGGGTGATGGGGAGATGGGGAGATGGGGAGATGGGGAGTACTTCGACAAGTCTTACAGTGAGCTACGTCGAACTGCTCAGTAACCTTTGGGGTGATCGGGTGATGGGGAGATGGGGGTAAACAGATATTTTTTCAATAACTGAAATACCCAAGATACAACTAAGAAGGTTTTTTTTAGTTTATATGGGAGTGCGGGCATCTTGCCCGCTAAATTTAGATAATATTGCCCGTTCAATTTAGATCATCTTGCCCGTTCAATTCAAATAATATTGTCCGTTAAATTCAGATAATATTGCTTGTTAAATTCAGATAATATTGCTTGTTAAATTCAGATCATCTTGCCCGTTAAATTCAGATAAATAAAGAGCAAGTTGCGGACACTATAAATATTTTACCCATAATATCAGGACTTACAATATTGTCACAAATGGTTGATGGTGCGTGACGCTACAAACCTTATTGCTACGTTCAAATTAACGATGGTGCGTCACACAACGGCAATAAGGGGGGAAGAAAATCTACACCCCCTTTTGCCTCCCCTACAAGAAAAATGTGCCAGTTGCGTAAGTCCTAAATATAAATACTTGATATATAAATAAGATATTTGAAATAATACAATGTTAAATAAATTCCTATTTTTTTTTGTAGAAAATATTAAAGGATTTTACCCAAAGCTACATTTTTTATTAAATTACTTAGAGATAATTTTTACAATATTAATTAGATAGGTACTCATGCAAAATTAATTGTATATTGTCATTGCGAGTGCAGCGTTCACGCGGAGCGTGCGGCGAGGGCGAAACGAAGCATTCACCCGTAGGGTGCGGTTCATCGCAAGGGTTTGGGATTGCTTCACGCAGTGAACAATGACACAAATAATGAAGGCATACCCACTTAGTTCGGCGCTTTTTTCCGAACGTCAATAATTTAACTTAGGTGCATTTCCGCAAAATGTATATGTTCGATCGCCAAACAAATTAATTGAGTTTTTACTTAATTAATAAATATTTGAATTATTGAAAAGTGCCTCGAATTGTAGTAACTAATAGGATCACAAATGTTCTTTGCTATTGATATTGGTCACAATTGCCCTCCCTACGATACCGGCGCTCGCACTAATCAGTACAATGAAGATGCTTTGACTAAGTTGGTAGGAGAATTAGTTATTAGTAAGCTCGATCGAAGAGGACATAAAGCTGTTTCTGTTACACCTAAATCAGCTTATAGTACCGATGATTCTTTGATGCAAAGAGCCAGAAAAGCTAATCAACTCGGTACCGATTACTTTGTTTCTATTCACTTTAATTCTTTTAGCAGTCCAACAGCTAATGGTAGTGAAGTGTACATATATAACGTTCGTAGTGCTGCTAAACCTTTAGCAGAGTCAGTACTAAGTAATATTACGTCTTTGGGATTTTTAAATCGAGGCGTAAAACAAGCTAGATTTAGAGTCTTAGAACTTACTTCAATGCCAGCAATTTTAATTGAATGCTGCTTTGTCAGTTCGGATAAAGACATGAAATTGTTCGATGCTGAAAAAATGGCAACTGCGATCGTTGATGGTTTAGTTGGTAAGGAAGAAGTAACAACTATATCGGGTGTTTTAAAGGTTCTTTATACTACTTACCTTAAACCTTCTTCGGAGCAATCTTCAAATTTAGATCCAAGTGAATTAGAAGTAATACAGCCAAGAGACTACAAAGCAACGTTGATTGCAAATGAAGAATCTCACTATGCGGTGGAGTTAGAAAATAAAATCGGTTCGCGTGACATTCAGTATATTTATACTGGACACAGCGATTTTATTGCTGATTAGTAGTTTTAGGTATATTTCTTAATCGCTGGATAATATTTAAAGACTTCGCAATTGCGAAGTCTTCTTAAACTATAAAAATGAGCGCGGAGGGATTTGAACCCCCGACCTACAGAACCGGAATCTGCCGCTCTATCCACTGAGCTACGCGCCCTCACAATATTATTAAACAGTATACCTTTTATTTCCTTTTCTGGCTACTTAAGTATGTTAGCTATTTTTAGATACCCGTAAACACAGATTCAGCCACGCAGTAATGATTTATCTCAGTAAATTTTATAAAAATGCAAAATAGTTACCTCAAAAACTGATATAAATACTGAATAGGGCTAATTTATAGTTATGCAGCATTAAAAGCAATATCTTATGAATAAAAATAATTTCAAAGATAAACCAGTTAAGAATACTTCCAATCTAGATAATAACAACGGTGGTTTTCTACTAGGAATAATATCTGCGGTTTTGCTGATAGCGTGCGTTAGCGTCTTGCTTTTGTTCAATAACAAACAAGTGCAGCGAATAATCACTGAAAAAATTAATGTTGATGCTGTAAATAATTCATCCGATATTGAATCTTTAATTAGTAATAATGATAGTGCAATCGAGGCGGAGAAAACTTTAAATATTAAAGCAGATCACCCCAATGGTACGGTAGGAAGACTGACTAATATTTCTTTTACTAAAGAAAATACGATTGTAGAAATAGCTGTGACTAATGGTTCTCTGTATAATATTCACCTTAATTTGCACGGTAAAGGAGTTGTGCTTGTAGATGATTTAGGGAATAAATACAACTTGAGATTACCTGAAAATAATCCCTATCTTGAAATTGAGTCAGGTCAAACTTTCAAAGGAGAACTGGTTTTCCAAGGTGGAGTTACTTCAAAAGCGAATAACCTAACTCTAATTACCAACAATCAAATAGGAAGCGACGAAGGCTTTAGTCGTCGTCCGAAAATGAAGTTCGATATTCCGCTTCAGCAGTTGACGGCGAGCAGTTGAGGAGAGGGGGAGATGGGGAGATGGGGAGATGGGGAGTACTTCGACAAGCTCAGTAACCTTTGGGGAGAGGGGGGGTAGTTAAATAGCGAGCTTTCCGGCGATCGCTACTCCTAATTCCTAATTCCTAATTCCTAATTCCTAATTCCTAATTCCTAATTCCTAACTCCTAACTCATAACTCATAACTGCTAACTTCTAACTCCTAACTTCTAACTCCTAACTTCTAACTCCTAACTTCTAACTCCTAACTTCTAACTCCTAACTCATAACTGCTAACTGCTAACTGCTAACTGCTAACTGCTAACTGCTAACTGCTAACTGTTAAAGATAATTTGCGGGATTTACGGGGGTACCGTTTTTACGGACTTCAAAGTGTAAGTGGGGACCTGTTGAGAAGCCTGTGGAACCTATTGCGGATATGGCTTGTCCTCGTTTAACGCTTTCTCCTTCTTGTACGTATAATTTGCTGGCGTGTGCGTAAAGTGTGGTTATTCCTTTGCCGTGGTTGATGATTATGGTTTTTCCGTAACCGCCGTACCAACCTGAATAGATAACGGTTCCGGAATCTGCGGCACGTATTGTACTACCGTAACCTGCGGCAAAATCTATACCTGCATGCAATCGTCCTCTACCGAGAATTGGGTGCGATCGCCAACCGTAAGGGCTGCTGATGTAGCCGTCGCTGGGAGATGCCATGATACCGCTACCGCGCACGAAGTTTCTCCGTTGGCTGCGGGCTTTTGCTGCTGCAATTCTGGCTTCTTCTTCTGCTACTTTCCTTTGAATTAAGCTTGCTACAGATAGCGAATCTTTTTCTAACTGCATTCTTGCTGCATCTAAGGCAAGGCGATCGCTATTTAATCGCTGTATTAATTCGGCTTGTAATTGCGCTTGTCCTTGATAATCGGCTTTTTGTGCTAGCAACTGCTGTCGAATCAAGGCAATTTCGTTCTTTTTGCTTTCGATATCGGTTTTTTGCTGTTTTATCCGACTGGCTTCTTCAGTTAACTTTTCTAAAACTTGGCGATCGGCTTGATAAACCAACTTTAAATTGCGACGGCGACTGAGAAAGTCATTTAAATTACGGCTTTGTAATAAAACAGCCCATCCTTGATTGACTGGGGAACGTTGCAAATATCTGAGTCTGGCGACGGTTGATGCTTGCCGTTGAGCGTAAGATACTTGTGCTTGTGCTAAAGAAGCTTGTAACTGCTGGAGTCGTTGAGTTGCTAGGAGTAAACGTTTTTCGCTATCTTCAATTTGGCTATCAGTAGTTTGCAGGTTTTCTTCTAAACCACCAAGACGTTTTTGAGCTTCTTGCTGCAAATTATTTAAACGCTTTTTTTCTTTTACTGTGGTTTGATGTTCTTGCTGAATTTGTTTTCGTTGCTGCTTAAGTTGGTTAATCGTCTGCTTCGAGCTTCCTTGACCCCGAACCGAGAATACTGGAATTAGAACTAATAATACGCATAAAAGGCTGCAAAATACAAGACTTATCCGGAAATGAATTTTCTTTTGTTTAAATAATAATGCTCTCATCTTCTTTGATTAACCATTCTCTTGGCTGCAATATCATGTTGATTGTTCCCAAAATATTGAGAAATCAAACACATCCAAGATTTTGAGTTTTAACCAAATGGCAGCGAGAGCAAATTGTTGAGATTTTTTGAGACTTTTTAATTAGAACAGTTACTATAGCGTTTATTCATATATATTCAAAACTGTTTTTTAGAGTAAATACGTTCAAATAGCTTGAATATAGCTCCCATTCCTTTTTATAGCTTCCAAATTTGTTGTCTGTAGGTGAAAAAAACGCGGCATCATTAAAATTTGAATTTAAATTGTATCCAAAAATAATATTCTTCAAAAATTGCATTTACAATTGCTTGACATTTCAAAATAAATATGTGAAAACCGAAGTGGATTTTAATTCTCACAACCAAGTAATCCAGCTTCTGTATAGTTTTGGTTGTTTTCTGACAATAATCTTTTAATAGGAATTCCATGTTATTAACCAAGACTATAAGCTCCAACGATCTAAAGAATAAATCCTCAATTGATATCTCGTTATTTTCTTTAGCAGACTGGATAGCGATCGCAAGATTTATGGGATACGAGCCAACTTGGGCATATAAAATGTTTTGCCAGTTTGGTGACTTGCAAAAATATAATCTCGCCAAAGTTTCGCATACAACATGGTCAAAAATTGCTCAAATGTTTCATCAAAATCAAGCTTGGGCAGAAATTCAATATCTAAGATGGCACGCTGTAAGTAACTAATATTTTTTCATGTTTTTTATATAGAAGTCTCACTCGATAATACGGTTGTGTGGGATTTTTTTATATTAGGAAATTGGATATATAAGCTTATAATTGTTTCAATCTGTTCTATTTTTACTATTGTGTTATTACTATTTTCTAGTGAGTTTAATAATCAAAAATTAAAATTATTTAATTTCTATTATATTATTTAGCTAATAAAACTAGCTTTATTAAAATAGCTAAATAATAAAATATAGGTTCTGTTATTATTGCCGATGCCCTATGCCGATAGAAATAAGATTATTTGACAAACAAGATGCCGAGCAAGTTGCCAGATTGTTTCATCAAACAATACGTGAAGTTAATATTAACGATTATTCATTAAACCAAGTGAAAGCCTGGGCACCAGACGATATTTATTTTAGAAATTGGGTAAGTGTTTGTTCGGAATTTACTTACGTAGCCGATGATAGCGGTACAATTGCAGGTTTCGGTGAATTAGAATCTGACGGACATATAGATTGTTTCTACTGTCACAAAAACTATCAGCGCATGGGTGTAGGCAAGAAAATTTACCATGCCATTGAAGCAAAAGCTTACGAATTAAAGATACATCGTTTATATACTGAAGCGAGTATTACTGCTAAACCGTTTTTTCTACGTATGGGTTTTTCAATTATGAAGCAACAACAAGTAGAGCGTAGAGGAGAAAGCTTTATAAATTACACAATGGAAAAATATCTGACTGCATAATCAATAAAAAATTGTTAAAAAGTATATAGCACTTCTAAATAATTTCTGAGAATTGAGGAATCGGGTTAAATTCTTGCAAATTATGTCGGAATGCCGACAAATATTATCTGATAATTAAGTGCGATCGCAATTAATCTACCATGCATTTACCTATAGAAATTGATGATTTAAAAGAAGCTTTTACCAAAAACCCAAAAGAACATCAGTGTATTTATTACTTAGACACCACAACAGGAAAAATTCTACTTCAAACCGGCGACTGCAATCCAATGGATATTGATGGTAATTTCCTGTATTTAGATGGTTATCCTATAGAAGAATTCCCCGACAAACATAGATTCCTTAGATTACCATCTAACAAGCATTGTGAAGATTATTATGATATGCAATTATTTCTCACTACAATTCCAAGTGGATGGCTTCGCGATAAATTAGAAATTACAATCGATAGTTATAAAGCATTTCAACGCTTTCAAGATATTTTGCAACGAGAAGAAAATTACGAATGGTTAGATTTCAAAACCAAACAGCTTGAAAAACGTGTTTTGCGATGGTTAAATTCCCAGGAAATATTGATGGGGGGATGAAGGGATGGGGAGAGGGGGAGTACTTCGACAAGTCTTACAGTGAGCTACGTCGAACTGCTCAGTAACCTTTGGGGAGATGGGGAGAGGGGGAGTACTTCGACAAGTCTTACAGTGAGCTACGTCGAACTGCTCAGTAACCTTTGGGGAGATGGGGAGAGGGGGAGTACTTCGACAAGTCTTACAGTGAGCTACGTCGAACTGCTCAGTAACCTTTGGGGAGATGGGGGAGAGGGGGAAGAGGGGGAAGAGGGGGAGCGAGATTTTTCTAGGGAGCGAGACGCTCCCACTACATTGCTAATTTATAGCCATTCACTGCTCACTGTTAACTGCTCACTGCTCACTGTTAACTGCTCACTGTTTAAGGATACACTCCGGGTGTTTTGAGGATTTCTCGTTGGGATGGAGTTAAATCTGTAAAATCGTCGGGATTGTAGTAATTTCTCAACCACGCATATGAATGAGGAGAATATTTGTAAAATAATGTTCTACGCTCGTTTTTTCCTTGCCAGGTAAGGGTTCCGTGACTCAACGCTTCAGTAAAGATAATGGCGCTTCCGGCTTTTACAGTAACTGATTTGACTATATCTTTAGGACACTCTAAATTAAGCCATTCTTGGGGACAAGATAAATTACTTTTATGACTACCGGGAATACAAGCAAATCCTCCATCACCCGGATGTACGTCATTTAACTCGTAAGCAACAGCAAGCAAACCATTGTAAATTCTGCCGTTTCGGAATGAATAATACTGAGTTGGATCGTAAGGAGTGCCTCCACCGTGCAAATAACAACCGATCGGACCTACACCTTTACGAATAATATGAACATAATCGTGATCTAAGCGAAATTTTCCCCCTAACAACTCAGATAAATAAGGAGTTATGCGGGGATTATCGATCAAATTTAGAAAAGGTTGTCCCCATGAAAGCAAACCGTCAAAACGCAACCGAGACGCTTCAGGTTGATTTTTGATGGCAACTTGCTTATCTATCAATTTGTTTAAAGCTGAAATTTCCTCGTTGCTAAGAACATTTTCAACAACTAAGAAACCTTGTAAATCAAATAAATAGCGCTCAGTTTGTTTCATGTTTTGGGAATTGTAGATGAGGAGAGGGGGATGGGGGGATGGGGGGAGGGGGGGATGGGGAGATGGGGGGATGGGGAGATGGGGGGATGGGGAGATGGGGGGATGGGGAGATGGGGGGATGGGGGGATGGGGAGAGGGGGAGAGGGGGAGATGGGGAGAGGGGGAGATGGGGAGATGGGGGGAGCGAGTTTTTTCTAGGGAGCGAGACGCTCCCACTACATTCCTAACTCCTAACTCCTCACTCCTCACTCCTCATTCCTCACTCCTAACTCCTCACTGCTAACTGGTAACTGCTAACTGGTAACTGCTAACTGATTACTGCTCACTGATTACTGCTAACTGTTCCAAAGAGCGATCGCGATATTTTCCGTATCTTTCGCGTTTGTTTTTTATTTTTACTCCTAAGTCCGGCAATATACCGAAGTTGGGGGGCATTGGTTGGAAGTGTTTGGGGGAGGCGGAACTGATAAAGTCAAATAAGGCTCCCATCATGGTTGTGTTGGGCATGGTTATGGGTTCTTTGCCTAAAGCGATTCGGGCGGCGTTTGTTCCTGCTAACCAACCTCCGGCTGATGCGGCGGTGTATCCTTCGGTACCTATAATTTGTCCGGCTGCAAGTAAATTGGAACGCGATTTGAATTGCAGTGTGGGAATCATTAATTGGGGTGCATTAATAAAGGTGTTGCGGTGCATTACTCCCAATCGCACGAATTCGGCGTTTTCTAAACCGGGAATCATTTGGAATATCCGCTTTTGTTCTCCCCAACGCAAGTTTGTTTGAAAGCCTACCATGTTCCACAGTTTCCCGGCTTTGTCTTCTTGACGTAATTGCACGACGGCGTAAGGACGTTCTTTTTTAACTTCTCCTTCGGGAATTTCTTCGCGAGGAGCATCATTACCCCATCCCGCAGTTGAAGGAGGAGTCAAACCAACTGGCTTTAAGGGACCATAACGCATGGTATCTTCGCCGCGTTGTGCTTGTTCTTCGATGGGTAAACAAGCTTCAAAAAATTTGGCGTTTTCCCGTTCAAAGCCTTTTAATTCAACTTGTTCGGCTTGACGCAATTCTGTCCAAAATTGCAGATATTGCTCTTTATTCATCGGACAGTTGAGGTAGGCTGCTTCGCCTTTGTCGTAACGCGATGCCATGAAAGCAACGTCGAGGTTAATCGATTCTCCCACAACTATGGGACTCGCAGCATCAAAAAAGCTAAGATATTCCATCCCAGTAAAGCGACGTAAATCTTCTGCTAAATCGGGACTTGTTAAAGGTCCGGTGGCTAAAACTACAATACCTTCAGGGATTTCTCGTAATTCTTCCCGGCGAAAGTCAATTAAAGGATGGCTGCTGAGAGTTTCCGTTAAATTTTGACTAAAGACACCTCGATCTACCGCTAACGCCCCACCCGCAGGAACTTTGTGTTCGTCGGCTTTAGAAATAACGATAGAACCCAGACGGCGTAACTCCTCATGAAGCAAACCAGCAGCGCGATCGCTTGCCATTGCTCCGAAAGAATTACTACATACCAACTCCGCTAAATGTTCGGTATGATGCGCTCCCCCGAATTTTTGCGGACGCATTTCATAAAAAATTACTGGAATTCCGGCGATCGCAATTTGCCATGCTGCTTCGGTTCCAGCTAAACCACCACCAATTACTGTTATAGGATTCATATTTTAGAGTTAGTTGTTAGTTGTTAGTTGTTAGTTGTTAGTTGTTAGGAGTTAAAAGTTTTTTCTACCCCCTCTTCCCCCTCTTCCCCCTCTTCCCCCTCTCTCCTTGTCCACCTATTAATCCCATTCGTAAAAACATCAAAGCCATGTGTAGTTAGCACTTATATTAGATGTTAGCCGTATAGTAACTTTATTGTGACTTCTGTTAGAGGTAAATTCTCTTCAACCGTTAAACCAGGGTGCTTGTTAAATATGGAAACTTTGCAGGTAAATCGCTTCGTCAATAATATTCACGTTGAATTACTTCCCAAACTTCAAATAGAAAGCGTCGATCCTCACGATCCGGTAAAAGTTCATCATATACCTCCCCCTTGGCTTCTGCTTGGTACGGGAAATTACGCCGCAGTAGTTCATCATCCCGATTTTCCAGATTTGGTTGTGAAGATTTACGCACCGGGAAGACCTGGTTTTGAGGAAGAAGTAGAAGTTTACAAGCGTTTGGGTAAACATCCGGCTTTCTCTCAATTATTCTACGCTGAAGATGGTTTTTTAGTATTAAAACGGCTGTATGGAGTTACGATATGGGATTGCGTTCAATTAGGTATCCGCGTTCCTAAAATAGTTATAAAAGATATTGACAAAGCTTTAGATTACGCAAGAAGCCGCAATCTTTTTTCCCACGATGTTCATGCACGTAATGTGATGATGCATGAAGGTAGGGGATTAGTTGTAGATATTTCAGATTTTTTGGATGAAGAATATTGTTCTAAGTGGGATAATCTCAAGAAAGCATATTATTTGATATATCTTCCTTTGATTTATCCGTTGAAGTTAAAAATGCCGCTTTCTTTGTTGAATTTTGTGCGTAAGGGTTATCGTTTTATCACTTCTTTGATGAAACGGGTGATGGGGTAAAGGTAATGGGTAATGGGTAATTCCATTTTAGATTTTAGATTTTAGATTTTAGATTGAAAATATTTTGCAGATTTTAGGTTATGGTTTTTGTTTGCGCTGGCGCATTATCATTAAAACCCGTCTGAATTGTTCAAATTCTTCTGCACTAAGTTCCGTTTTTTGCCATGATGGACGTTGCATTAAATGTTCAAACCAGTTATTCAAATTGGGATATTTATTAAAATCAATTCCCAAAAGTGGTAAAAATGAAATATCTGTCCCAACAATAATATCTGCCAAGCTTAAATTATCGCCGCCAAAATAAGAGTTTTCTTTTAAGTTATCTGCGAAAAATTCTAATACTTTTTCTACGTGTTGCTTGGCTTCAATAAATGAAGGCGAATCTTGATTTTCTAAAATCAGAGGTAGCACTTTGGGAACAAATTCATTTGTCGAAACCATCTGCACCATTCTTACCGTTGCTAATGCTTGAGTGTCTTTCGGTAACAGCGCGGGAGTAGGATATTTGGTTTCTAAATATTCTAAAATAGCAATTGATTCTACCATCCGAAAACCATCATCAACTATCGTCGGTACGTGATGAAAAGGATTTATTTGTAAATAATCTGGCTGAAGTTGATCGCCATTTAATTTCATCAAAATAGGTTCAAATTCAATATCCTTTTCTAACAAACCTCGCCATACACGACGAGCCATAGGGGAACGAGGATTGTAGTAAAATTTGAGCATAATGCTTTAGCGCCAATTCTCATATAAATTCAACACAAATTTACCCGCAGCAGTTTCTTGCAACTTCTTGATTTTAGATACAAATTCTGCTGGTAATTCTTGCGAGTCGGAATTAATCGGATGTTGTGGTGGTTGTAAAATTGGTGCAGCTAGGGAAGCAAAGCTAATATCGGCAGCAGAAATTTTATCTCCTACTAAATAATTGCGTCCATCTGCTAATAACTCATTTACTTTTGCAAAAACGCTCTGAATTTCTTGGTAAGACTGCGTTGCTGATTCCGGGTTGACATCATATGCTTTCTTCACAACCGATCGCATTGATGGATAAATTACTGGGAATAATAATTTTTCTATAATAGGTACGCCTTGAGTCCATTTTGGTTGAATAATTTTAGAATTATCTACTATATAAAAGTAAGCCCATGTTCTTACGGCAGGAGCTAATTTTTCATCAAATAATTCTTCTAATTCTTCAACTTGTTGACGCTGTTCGGAATTCGTTGGATATAGTTTTGCGTCATTAGGAACAAGTGAATCCAAGTATTTTAAAATGTCAGTTGAATCTGTAAAATTCTCATCTTCAGTTACAAGCACGGGAGTCGATTTACCTCCAAATTTAGTTGTTGCTAATCTATGTAAAAGTGGCATATGTGCTTCTTCTACATATGATAATTTGAAATAATCGAGCGCCCATCTTACTTTCTCGCAGTAATGACTAACTGGAATGGTTATTAAACGGAATGGTTTCTGTTCAGTTTTCATTTTTGATAATCTGTTTTGCTTGATTGTTATTTTAAATAATCTTGTTTGTCAGCGATAAAGTTTACCGCTTGTTGAATGACTTGTTCGTTCATTAGAATTCGTCGATGTCCAAGTCTAGAAGTTAGAATTAATTGACTATCTTGCCACGATTCGTTGATTGCAACACTCTCTTGTAATGGTATTTCTCGGTCATTGCGATCGTGAAATAACAAAGTTGGAATTTTAAGATTATTCATTTTATCTAGTGAAAATCTTTGCCAGGTATCTTTGCCCAATTTATCTTCTATCAAAACACGTAATTCTTGTTCTAATTCTGGAGTAAGTTTTGCCGATTTTGAAAAGATTGTAAATGTAATTGTTAAGTGACAAACAGCCCCTAAAAAGACTATTTTACGAGCCGTAATCCCTTCATTTAAAGCAACTGCTGTACTTGTGCTTCCAAAAGAGTGAGCAATTATGCTATCTATTGAACCTTCTTTTTTAACAACAGTTTTAATCGCTTCCACAAACTCAAGCCCATTGGTTTGCGTACCTGCTGTTTTACCATGTGCGGGTGCATCAAAAGCAAGAACGCGGTATCCTAATTCTACCAACGGCTCGACGAAAGAACTTAATTGTGTCGCACGTCCTCCCCATCCATGAACCAGTAAAATAGTTGCACCTTTACCCCAAGAATACGCTGTCAAGTCTACTGTTATGCCTGGAATTGTAAAAATATTTGCTTGCTCTTCAAGCTTTTGCTCTTGTTCTGTTTGTGACTTCTTAGGTGGCGTAAAAAATTTCTCAAAGGCTCGATCGACGGTGAGAATATCGCTAGTTGAAGCTGTGTTTTCTTGCTGTATCATAGTTTTTTGCTTTAGTTATTATCAAGGCTGAAAATAATAAGACCGAATGGTTTGTTTTTGCTCAAAAAAAATATACGGCTTTTATTATGCCCGTTTAAGCTTGTAATTCTACTTTAATATAATTATTCAAATGCTCGATCGCTCTTTCAAGGTGAATCGAATCATCATACAACTTGCTCATCATTACCGCACCTTCAAGTAAAGAAATCATCACGGTTGCAACTTCATCGGGGTTTACTTCAGGACGAATTTCACCCCTAGCAATTCCTTTTTGAATAACCTTGCAAACCATATCTCGCCAAGAATCCATTACCATTCGAGCGCGTTGTCGCAACACTGGATGAGCATCATCGCTTTCAACAGCAGTATTTAATAACGGACATCCTCCTTCAATTGCCGGATTATCGATGTTAGCCCGAAATACGCTGATAATTCCTTGCAAGCGCTCAACTGCATGACGTTTATTTTGCAAAGCACCTCGATAACGCTGCTTAATTAAGTCAACTGCATAATCAAAGGCTTGTAACGCTAAATCATCCTTACTTTGAAAATGGTTATAAATTCCCCCCTTTTTTAATCCCGTTACCCGCATGATGTCCGAAATCGACGCACCAGCATAGCCCTGAGTATTAAACAGCGCGGCAGCTTGATGCAATATTTTTTCCTTTGTTTCTTCGCCTTTGGACATCTTTTCGTTTAAGACCGATTGGTCGTTTTTACAATATCAGATTAACATTTACGAGTCAATTAAATAGTGAGGGGGAGAGGGGAAGAGGGGGAAGAGGAGGCAGTAGTGCGAGCATCTTGCTCGCTGTTTAACTACCCCCATCCTTAAGAGGGTGATGTTAGGCGCTTTAGCATCGGTTGCGTGTGCGAGCATCTTGCTCGCTGTTTAACTACCCCCATCCCCTTGTCCCCTTGTCCCCTTGTCCCCCCATCTCCCCATCCCCCTATCTCCCCATCCCTTCTACCACTTTCCAGTATTTTCCATAGAAGCCCAAGGTTCTTTCGGTGGTAGTGCGTCTCCTTTTTGCAGTAGCTCGATGGAAATATTGTCTGGCGATCGCACGAATGCCATGTGTCCGTCGCGTGGGGGACGGTTGATGGTGACACCGCCTGTTTTCAAGCGATCGCAGGTTTCGTAAATGTCGTCAACTCGATAGGCTAGGTGTCCGAAATTGCGCCCGCCATCGTAATCTTCGGGGTCCCAGTTGTAAGTAAGTTCAACTAGGGGAGATGTTGATTCTTTTACTTTTTCTACGTCTTGCGGTGCGGCGAGAAAAACTAGGGTAAAACGTCCTTTTTCGCTTTCTTTTCTCCTAACTTCAACTAATCCCAGCTTTTTGCAGTAAAAGTCTAGCGATTTTTCCAAGTCGCTGACGCGAACCATTGTGTGCAAGTATTCCATGAAAAATCCATATTTATTAGCTACTCAGATAGTAATATTATCGCTTTGTTGGATGAAGAAGCTTTCGATATCATCCAGACTTTTATTTATATCAGTAAAATCTTCGTAATTCCCACTATTGGAAGAAATATTTAAATTAATGCTCAATAAGTCAGTAAACATCTCTGATTCTAAATTAAATCGTAGGTTAGTAAAAATTTCTCTACCTTGCTCAAAGAATTCGTCAAAATTAAAATTATTGAAGAAATCCTTGAAACCGAAATTATCTCGATCTGTAATCGTACCAACCTCTAAAATTTTAAAATCATTAAAAGGTAATTGCTCGTCAAATAACTCGTTGATCGCAGAATCAACAACGAATAACTTATCATCTTTGATTGTTGCTGTGGTTATAAGTTCGCCATCAACGTCTAGGCGATCGCTGACTTGAGCAGATTTCCAATTATCATCGCTATCTAAAGCAAATACCGCGTTTGCAGATTCGTCATCTACATCATTGACAACAACGACTAATTCATCTTCGTCTACTAAAAGAAAACCGTCAGAATTAATCAATTTTTGGTCAATATCAACTTGTGTAAACTGCTCCGGATTATCGAGCGGTACTTTAAAAATTTCACCATCATTGTAGTCACCAACAAGCAAGAAATCATCAGGATGAACTACGATGCCATTAAGATTGAAACCTTCTTCAACAAACTGTTCGTTTTCAAAAAATACAGAGGGGTTTCCTTCGGTATCAACTTTGTAGATGATTCCAGCAAAACTATCGGTGACGTAAACATTACCAAAATCATCAACAGCAATATCATTGGCAAAATGAGGTTTGTCGGGACGTAATTCTCCTAAGTTTATGTAATCAATTGTTTCCCCCGTAGTTAAATCAAAAATACCTAATGCGGCAAGTTGATTTTCAGTTTCCGGGCTAGAGTTGACAGCTTGCCCAAGGTCTGAATTAGCAACTAAAACGCGGTTTCGTTCTGGATCTATTTCAATACCGACGGTAGAAAGTAAACGTTCATCTTCAGCAAACGGCGTTAACTTCCCTTGTTTATCCACTGCATATACTGTTCCTTCTGTAAAAGAAGTAATAAGAAATTGTTGCTGACTTGGAACGTATTCTACGCCCTCTGGAAATAAATTTTCTTTATCGATGTCGATAGTATCAAGATTTTTTCCACCTAAGCGAACTGAAGTTGGTTCGTTCATGACACTTGTTTTTCCCTGATAAGAAAGTTTATTTAACGGTTTTATTTTAAAATTAATCGAAGCAAAATACAAATTTTAAAATTCTTTTTTAGCTAAAAAATTTTTGTATGCTTAATTTATAGCTATATTGTTTGTATACGGGCTTTTAGCCCGTACCACAAGGGTTTCTAAAGTAGATTTTTCAATTACTAATTACCCATTACTAATCAGAACGTAAACGTAGTTCTCAACGCACCAATAAAGACATCATCGTTGTTCTCATTTTGATTGGGAGACTTTAACCAAATGATTCCAGGAGTAATTGAAATGTTGTCGTTGATCGGATATCGGTACAGCGCTTCAACATGGATGGGTGTATCATTTTGAAAGTTGGCTGGTCTTGGTGAAATGTCGCCAGCGTAAGGTTCCGCACCCGCAATAATTGCAGCTAAACCACCTTTTTTACCAAAATCGGGAAATACTAAAGCCAATGCATAATTCCAGATTTCGGCATCACCACCGTTGTTAAAATCAACATCGGTATATCCACCCCAACCCCGGATGCTGAATTTGGAACTGAGATCGAGTTGAGCCTGTACTCCGTAGGAATTACTGTTAATTCGTCGTTCTTCCGTACCGGGAAGCAAACCGTTTGCAAAGTTGGTTCCTGTTCCACCAAAAGCGAAGTTTCCCTCACCTGGATCGTAACCGTTGACATAGGTTAAACCAAGTTTAAATCTTTTCGCGGGTTGAAAAACAATTTGTCCCAAAGCAGAATAGCTTCCGTCAAATAAACCTGCTTTTTGATTCGGATCGGAACCATTTCTGGCAAGATAACCACCCTCAATTTTAATTGCAGCGGCTAACTTGTAACTAAAACCTGCACCTGCGGTATTCCGATTAAGTCCTAAGCGATAAATAGGGTTTCTTTCGGCAAATCGTGACAGCGCACCAGTTGCACCACCACCAGTATTTAAGCCGGAGTTGAATACATCTGCATAGAAATGATGCCCTCCCAAACTAGCCATTGTAGTAACTGTGAGTTTGTCTCCAACGGGGAAAACATAGTGTAATTTATCTAGAACAATATCGTTACCATCGGGGCCATCATGAGCGAAACGACCTTCATTAGTACCTATTTGGGTTGCAAATGAGTTACCGATATTTCCCGCAGTTAAACGGGTGAGCAGCTTATCTTTACCCGTGAAACTGGTTACTAATTGGAGACGAATTTTATCGTTGAAAACAATTTCAGTATCTACATCATCTCCCTCTGCACCTGCAAGGGTAAACGCTACTTCACCCTGAAGCTTGGTGGTAGTAGAAAATTGATTTACCTCGATTTCGGCAGTACGAGCTTCTAACGCATCAACTCTACCGCGTAATGTTGCAAGTTCGGCAGAAAATTCTGATTGTAACCGTTGTAAAGTCTCTAAATCTTGTCGAGATACTATATCGGCAGTGGAAGTAGTAATCAATTCATTAACTCTGTTTAAGCAAGCATTTAAACCAGCCGCGAATTCGTAACGAGTTAAAGCGCGATTTCCCCGATAAGTTCCATTGGGATAACCTGCTATACAACCGTAGCGTTCAACTAACGATTGTAAAGCCGCGAATGCCCAGTCTGTAGGTTGAACGTCGGATAGTTGAGAAACCGAAGTTACTTGAGATATTACTTGTTTTTTATCGGTTTGAGCAAGCTTTTCCGTGGAATCTAGATTATTTTCTGAGTTCTGAATAACTTCACTTAATTGAAAAGACGTTTGAGAATCAGGTTGCGTTGCTGTTGCTAATTGTGGTGTTAAACCCGTATTAACAGCTGTGATTATTAAAGCAGTACCTAACACAGGACTACTTACCCATAATTTAAAAATATTCTGTACCACTTGCTATTCCTCACAAATCTGCTCTGAAAAACTTTAACAAACTATGTAAATTACCTTCAGAAGTCATAATCAATGTTGATAATAATACAGTAAATCAGTCATAACCTTAAGTTAATTTTGTTAAGATATAAAAACATTTCGATCTGAGTTAAAATTAAAAATATAGTCTGTAAAAAATAGTTTAGATATAAAAATTATCTTAAAAAATAACTATGGGATTCTATTCGCAAAAAATATTTCCTTATCTTCTTGATTGGTCGCTATCCGATCCTACTTTTAGTAAATACCGTCAAGAAGTTTTAGCAGAAGTGGAAGGAGATGTATTAGAAATTGGTTTTGGTACTGGTTTAAATCTTTCCTATTATCCAGATGAAATTCATAAAATAATCACTGTTGATAATAATCCGGGAGTTCATCAACTTGCTCAAAAAAGAATTGAAAAATCTAACGTGACAGTGGATCATCGAATTTTAAGCGGCGAAAATCTCCCAATGGCAGATAATACATTTGACAGCGTTGTCAGTACTTGGACTTTATGCAGTATTGAGAAAGTTGAACAAGCCGTTAAGGAAATTCATCGAGTGTTGAAACCAGGGGGAAAATTCTTTTTTATCGAACATGGTTTAAGCAATGAACCATCAATTCAAACTTGGCAAAATCGATTTAATCCAGTACAAAATATTATTGCTGATGGCTGTAATCTAAATCGTAATATTCGCTCTATTGTAGAGTTACAATTCAATCGGGTAGATGTAAAAGAATTTTATGCCGATAAAACGCCTAAATTTATGGGTTATATGTATCAAGGTGTGGCGGTTAAATAGGTCTGCATGTTAAAGGTTAAAGGTTAACTCCATGCTCAATGCTCAATGCCCTATTCCCTATTTTCTACTATGTTAAATTGGAATCTTGTCCGTGAAGTTGGTTATCTTAAGTTTTTTTATAGATATTTTATCAGACAATTTTATAAACGTATTCTCAAAAAAGATAATAGCATCAAGTTGCTGAAGGGAATTTCAATCGATCTGCCTAGAAACAGTAAATTTGGAACTGAGTTGTTTGTAAAAAATGGCTCTGTTGATTGGGGAAGTGAAGAATATTTAATTAAATACCTCGATAAACATAAAAGCTTTTTAGATGTCGGCGCAAATATTGGTTATTATTCATTACTTGTTTCTCCTTATTGTCGGAAGGTTTATGCTTTTGAACCAGATTTAAGGAGTATTCCAGCTTTGCAAAAAAATGCCGAAAAAGTTGACAATATTACTGTTATCCAAGAAGCTGTTTATTCAGAAGCCGGTGAAATGCAGTTTGATGTTACAAAGCTACCGGAATTAAGTGGTTTAAATACAAAATCGGATTCTACAGACTGTATTAACGTGAAAGTTGATACTTTAGATAACTTTGCTATAAAACATCCTAATTTAAAAGTTACTGCAATTAAAACAGATGTGGAAGGTGCGGATACTGAAGTATTGTTAGGTGGAAGAAATTTAATTGAAAAGGAACAGCCTTTAATTTTATCTGAAGCTTTTCCCGATAGTCGCGTATTGAAGTTTGCAAAAGAACTTGATTATCTGATTTTCGCATTTATCAAATTTAAAGATAAGTCAAAAAGCCATTTAAAACCAAAGTTTATTCAGATTACTGAGTATCCTCAAGGTTTTCGTCCGAAGATGATATTTTTGGTTCCGAAGAGACTTCATCAGCAGTTTTTTGAGTTAATCGAATAGACATTTATCTAATTTAAATCGATTCAGAATATGTAATTGCAATATATAGCAATTGCATATTTTTTTTTATTCTCTTGATATATTATTTGGTATATTACTTAGAACTAGCCAATAATTATTAGAATCATGTCTACAAAATTATAATAGTTAAAACAATGTATGACTATTTTGTAATTTAAAATACAAATAAGGAAAAATAAATTTAAATAATTTTACTTAACTACTTATTTGCGATAAATCTAACTTTTGATATGTATTTAACTAAGTCATACGGTGTTATAAATTATATCAAGTAACAGACCGTAAATATACTTTCACTTTTTTATATTCATAGATATATAATGACTCATAATTACTTTAATAGTTCCACAAATGGTCAAGGGCTTTCTTCAGAGCAAAATTTGTCTGATGAGTCTACAGATGTTCTTGAAGCTACTGTTGAAGAATCTCAGCAACTACTTATCTACGAACAACAAACCAATCTTGATATGGAATGGGCGCAGTACTTTACCGAAACGGTGAAATACATTCGCCAATCTTTGATAAAAGAAGATATTCTCAAAACTGCAACAGAAGAAGTGCGTCGAGTAGTTGGTTGCGATCGCGTTGTGGTTTATGGCTTAAACGAATCACGGGGAATGATAAGTGCTGAATCGGTTGCTCCTGGTTTCACGAAAGCTTTGGGAGAGACGATCGTAGATCCTTGTTTTGAAGCTAGGTACATCGAAAAGTATCTGCAAGGGCGGGTTAAAGCGATTCCAAATATAAAAGAAGCAAATCTGGCTCCTTGTTATATCGAGCAACTTGAGAAATTGGAAGTCAAAGCGAACTTAGTTGCACCTATTATCAGTGGAGGGAAACTGCTGGGTTTGTTAGTTGCTCATCAATGTTCCCAACCACGTTATTGGCTTGCTCATGAAATTACGTGGTTTTCGTTGATTGCCGCGCAGGTAGGTTTTGCTCTCGATAATGCTAATGTTGTAGCTGAAACTGCCAATCTTAAAAAGCAAGCAGATATCGAAACCGAATGGACACAGTATTTTACCGACACTGTTAAACTGATTCGTCAATCTCTGGTAAAAGAAGATATTCTCAAAGTTGCAACTGAAGAAAGTCGTCGAATATTAGAGTGCGATCGCGTTGTCGTTTATGGATTAAATCGAGATTCTTATGGAGAAATAATTGCCGAATCAGTGGCTCCTCGCTTCACAAAAGGCTTGGGAATGGTAATGCAAGATCCTTGTTTTGAAGCTAAATACCTGGAAAAATATCGAAATGGACGAGTCAGAGCGATTGCAAATATTTATCAAGTAAATCTTACTCCTTGTCATATCGAGCAACTTGAAAGACTCGAAATCAAAGCTAATTTGGTTGCACCAATTATCAACGAAGGGAAACTGCTAGGTTTGTTAGTTGCCAATCAATGTTCCGAATTCCGCGATTGGCATCCTTATGAAATCAGATGGTTTTCTTCTATTGCCATGCAGGTAGGTTTTGCTTTAGAAAATGCTAATGTTTTAGCAGAAGCTGAGAATTTGAGATTACAAGCAGATATCGAAACCCAATGGACGCAATACTTTACGGATACCGTTAAACTGATTCGTCAATCTCTGGTAAGAGAAGATATTCTCAAAGTTGCAACCGAAGAAAGCCGTCGAATATTAGAGTGCGATCGCGTTGTCGTTTATGGATTAAATGAAGTGAATTATGGGGAAATAATTGCCGAATCGGTGGCTCCTCGCTTCACAAAAGGCTTGGGAATGGTAATGCAAGATCCTTGTTTTGAAGCTAAATACCTCGAAAAATATGAAAATGGACGAGTCAGAGCAATTGCAAATATTTATGAAACAAATCTCACTCCTTGTCATATCGAGCAACTTGAAAGATTAGAAATTAAAGCTAATTTGGTTGCACCAATTATCAACGAAGGGAAATTGCTCGGTTTGTTAGTTGCGAATCAATGTTCCAAATTTCGCGATTGGCATTCTTATGAAATCAGGTGGTTTTCTTCGATTGCCATGCAGGTAGGTTTTGCCTTAGAAAATGCCAAACTTATAGAAAGCAACGTTTTAGCAAATGAAATAAACAAAGGTGTTTATCTTCCCCAACAAGAAGATTTACGACAGGTAATTATCGAACTATCTCAGGATAGTCAAATGATTTTTAAAGCTTTTTGGACTAAAGGTTTAAACCTCTCAAATTATCTTGCTGTTTGTCGAAAGCAAATTAAAGAGATTTTAGATACCGCTAAAGTCACGAAAACAACCGCCGAGGAAATAGAAAAACAAGTACAGCGGAACTACGAATTATTAGAAGAAGAACGAATTAATATAAAATCTACCTTAGAGAGTATTTCCGCTCTTGAAGAAGCTGTTAAAAACACTGAAACCATCGAACTCGATCCGCAAATAGTAGAAACTCAACTACTTACTGGTGAAATCGAAAAAATCAACGAAATAATTGAGATAATAAAAGCTAGAAGTCAACAGATATCAACTTGCACGCGATCGCTACAAACCAACAAACAAAAACTAGATCGTATTTTCACCGTAAATATGCAAATAGGTAGATTAATGGGTAACACAATCCAAACTGCTACTAATCAGACAGAAGCTTCTCAAGAAGTAGAGAAAAACATAGTATCAGCCGATCGAATTGTTGAGCATATCTTAGAAAAATCTCAATTTTTCGCAAAGTGGTTCGCTCAGCTAACAACATTTGCTCAAAACAGTACGCAAAAAATTATGTTTTGGGAAAATCTTAAGAGCTTTTTGGCATCTTTCCATAAATTAATCGCATCTTCTATACAAAAGAGTTAAAAGCGATCGACGATCGATTATTAGTCTATTTTATTAATTATGTAGGAAAATAAAGGTTCCTACTCAGGGCATTGGTTCCCTCGGATTTAGGACAAACCTAATTTCAATTCGATAATTAAAGGTTCGTAGTTAGGGCTTAAGCCCTCGGATTTAGGACTAAAGTCCTTACTACGAACCTAATTTCAATTCAACAAATAAAGGTTCGTAGTTAGGGCTTAAGCCCTCGGATTTAGGACTAAAGTCCTTACTACGAACCTAATTTCAATTCGATAATTAAAGGTTCGTAGTTAGGGCTTAAGCCCTCGGATTTAGGACTAAAGTCCTTACTACGAACCTAATTTCAATTCGATAATTAAAGGTTCGTAGTTAGGGCTTAAGCCCTCGGATTTAGGACTAAAGTCCTTACTACGAACCTAATTTCAATTCAACAAATAAAGGTTCGTAGTTAGGGCTTAAGCCCTCGGATTTAGGACTAAAGTCCTTACTACGAACCTAATTTCAATTCAACAAATAAAGGTTCGTAGTTAGGGCTTAAGCCCTCGGATTTAGGACTAAAGTCCTTACTACGAACCTAATTTCAATTCGATAATTAAAGGTTCGTAGTTAGGGCTTAAGCCCTCGGATTTAGGACTAAAGTCCTTACTACGAACCTAATTTCAATTCGACAAATAAAGGTAAATGATCCGAACCAATATTTTCACCAATAAAACGACGTACAGTAGTTAACGATTTGCTATGCAAGCAGTTATCTATGGGAATTCTAAATATTGGGGGAAAAGTGGAATGCCAAGTAGTTTGTATTCCGAATCCGCGTTGAGAGTTTATCAAACCACTTTTATTTAATAATTGGCGAAATGGTCCATACCAAGGAGTACTATTAAAATCACCAATTACAATTAAATCTTGTTTGCTTTTTTGTAACATTTGACTCCAGTTAGCAAGGGCATCAAATTCTATCTCTTGATATGTTACCGTTTCAGGATTGCGGGGACTAATTACATGGAAGCAAAGTAAAACCATTTCTCTACCGTCGTAGGAAATTGTTGCTTTTAATAAGGCACGATTATTGTAAATTGGTAAAGTAATAAATTCTACCGTTCTTAATTCGATTGGTTTCGTTTTTTCTTCGGGTATAAACCAAGCGATTCCATGACTGTTGTATTCCGGTTGGGTGGCAATTAGACGGTAATTTGTCAATCCTCTATTAAATTGCGTTAAGGATTGGGGAGTGACTTCTAATAGAAATAAAATATCTGTTTCTTGCTTGTTTAGATATTCTATTGCTTTCGTTACATCTGGTTGTTTACTATCAAGTGTTGCATGAATTATGCGAATAGTTTGTTGTGGAGTATTTGACGCTTGAGTTGAAATTTGGTGAGGAATAAATAAAGGCAAAATTAGAATCAAATTGATCGATAAAGCGATCGCACATAAAAAATTCCAAATATTAATTCGCTTTGAAGTTAATAAACTAACAAACAGCGCAATAACTAAAATCAGCGAATACTGAACTCTGGGATGTTCCATTAACGCAAACACCCACCATTTTCTACCAGCAAGACTTAATAAAGTAGCGATCGCCGCAAATCCTGCGAAAACATTTGTCCAAAATTTAATTAACCACAAAGTATTTTAGGTCAAAGGTTAAAGGTTAAAGGTCAAAGGTAAAGTAAAATAAAATAACTGGAAATTCTTAACTCATAATTCCTAACTCATAACTCCTAACTCATTACTGGTTACTGGTTACTGGTAACTGATTCACTTCATGTGTTATGGCTTTTACAAATTCTGCTGTTGATTCGTAAGGTAATACGTTTCTTCCGGGAATTGCGATCGCCTTTCCTTGAGGTAGATGTAAATTATAATCGGCTAAACGTTTTTCGGTTGTATCTTTTTTACCTGTTTGACTGATACTTGATGCTGCTTCGCCAAATACTGCTAGTGTTGGCTGCGCGATCGATTCTATGTCTTTCTGATAGTCTTTTCGCCAAAATCCGGCTAAGAAGGAAAAAACTGCATAGCGACTTGATGGATTTTTTGCACCTTCGCGCAAAGTATCCAACCATTCATCATCAACGTCTGCTTTTGAATCAAATAGCTGCTTGATGGAAAAATCTTCTAAAAATTTCTTGCGTCTTGCGTAGCGATAAAAAAGATTTCCTGAAGGTGAATCAAATAACAGATTCCACAATAATTTTTGCTGCCATTCTGGTGCTGGTTTAGTCATTACACTCCAAGCAGGAGGCCCTGATAAAATAATTCCAGCGATTAAATCTGGTTGTTTTTTGGCTAATTCTATAGCTACGGGAAATAATGCACCTTGTACTACTAAAGCTACAGGCTGTTTTACTATAGTTTTAATAAAGTATTCTAATTGTTCTGCCCAATCAATAGGATAATAAGCTAAACGCGGCATATCGCTTTCACCGCATCCTAATAAATCGGGATTATAAATCAAATTACGATTACCAATATTATCCCATTCATTACAAAATCTTTGCCAAAAGTGCCGCGATAAACCAACACCGATGGGATGAATTAATAATAAGGGTATACTTTCGGGTGTTGAATTTGTAGGAGTATAAACGGAGTAGGCGCAGCGGAAGTTTTTCCAGGTGTAATAATTTGTATTTGCTGTTTTATCTTGAGCAATCATTGGTATAAATCAAAAAATCATCTGTGGATGAATCAATTTGTATCCCGCAAGTTTTATCTTCTCGTTGGATACTTTGGAATTATAAGCGCGGGTTTTTGTTTGAGAAGCATCCCACGTAACTTTTGGTTTATCGTACTTTTGACATAAATTATCGATTAATTCTCTAATGGGAAGATGTGCATCATCAACTAAATTATAAATCCCTTCTAGTTGAGAGGAACGTGCAAATTCAATTGCACCGACAATATCATCTAAGTGAATCCAATTTGTGGTATCTTCACCATTACCGGGACGAGTTTCACCAAAGGCTCTACTAAATATTTTAAGCAAGGTTCTACCCTCGCCGTAAATACCTCCCAATCGCAATATACAAACCCGCAGCTTTTCGCTATTAGCACAAAGCAAAGTTTGTTCAGTTCGAATCCAAAATTTCACCATTGGGATTATTTGGTGCGGTTGGTGTTTCTTCATCTACCCAAGCGCCATTTCTATCTCCATAAACCGAATAGCTTGCTGTATATATTAACTGTTTTACGGTGGGAATTTGCTGTAATACCGAAACTATAGTTTCAGCAGTTTTTAGATAAGTCTCTTCATAAACATCGCGACTTTTTGGACCAACACTTAAAAGGATAACATCTTGATTTTGCAATACCGATTTTAAAGCTTGTGCATTTGAACCTTGGACAACTTCTACTTTTTCCGCAACTTCTTGTAAAGTTGGTATGCGCTCTGGAGTTGTTGTAGTTGCAGTTACAACTAAATCATCATTTTGCTTCCAGTATTTAGCGACTGCATAACCTACATATCCACAACCAATAATTGCAATGTTCATAAAATTAAAGCACCCATAGCGATCGATTATCAATTATCAATTATTGCGCTATTTCTCTTTCGATAGCGGAAATCAATTCAGGGGAATTTGGCTTAACGCTGCTTTTAAACCGGGCTATTACTTCACCGTGCTTGTTAATTAAAAACTTTTCAAAGTTCCAAGCAATAGGTCCTTTTGGTTCAATTGCGGTTGTGAGTCTGGCATAAAGTTGATGCTGTTTTTCACCTTTAGCATGGAGTTTATCAAATAATTCAAAGGTTATATCGTAATTCCTGGTACAGAAGTCCAAAATCTCCTCATTGCTTCCAGGCTCTTGTTCTCCGAAGTCGTTGCATGGAAAAGCTAAAATCCTTAACCCTGCTTCTTCGTAATTTTGATGCAGCTTTTCAAGTCCTGCGTATTGCGAAGTATAACCGCATTGGGAAGCTACGTTGACAATTAGAAGTACTTTATTAGTATACTCGCCTAATTTCTTTTCTTTCCCATCCATTGTTTTGACTATAACGTCAGATATTGTATTACCCATTTTTATTCTTGTTTAATAACGACTTAGCCAAGTTTCTCACATTGCAGGCACTTCACAACATGCGTCAGGTTGGAAGTTATTTTATTTACAAGTATTCACCGCCTGTTGTTTCCGTATTTATTTTCATATGCTTGTAGTCGTATCTGTATAGAGCGTCAATACTTACAAAAAAATCTCTCTTATACTTATCAAAATAGTATCGAGAGATAATTATAAATCAAAACAATCTTTAATTTTTAAACAAACAATTAGAAATATCCGTACTAAATAGGTTTACTTGATTACCAATAAAAGAACAAAGTTAAGCAATTAAACGTACAAATTGACTATATATCGATTGGGAATAATTCAATAAGTAGGTTCCATCGGTTTAGACAAAAACGCATTTGATTGTAGGTGAGATATTAGATTTACAATTAATCCCTTCTCGCTTATCAGATTGCCGATACAATTTCTTTTCCTACTCCCTACTCCCTACTCCCTACTCCCTCAAAGCCGGTAATCTTTCCGAAAGATAGGAGTAATCAACCATTTCTTAATTATTTATTCATGAATCGAGCCATCGGGCATAATTGCTCCCGACAAGTTAGCTCCGATGAGTTTAACAAGTAGGCGATCGCCAGAACGAATTCTTGCTCCTCTCAAGTCAGCACCACGTAAATCGGCACCGCTTAAGTCAGCGCCAATTAAGTCAGCACCTTGGAGATTAGCTTCTTTCATATCGGCTAAAAGTAAGTTTGCTCGAAATAAATTAGCATCCGACAAGTCAGCACCTCGCAAAATTATCTTATGCATAAAAGCATCGCTAAGGTTGGCACCGCTCAATTTAGCGTAGCTGAGATTTCTACCAGATAAATCCCTTCCCTTGAGATTAGCGCGACTAAAATCTTGTCCGCTCAAATCGTACTTTTGTGAAGGAGCTTGATAACCTCTAGGTTGGGGTGTGGGTGTAGGAGTAGGTGTAGGTGTAGATTTAGGAGTCCATTTTTGTTGATAGGGTGCATAGGAATTAGGCTGAGTGCTAGTAGGTGCAGCAGTTTTTTTCGGTTGAGAAGGCGCGTAGGAATTAGGCTGAGATTTATACTTCGCCTTAACAGAGCGTAACTGTTCCCGAGCTTCATTAAGTTCCTGTAACTTCTTGCGTGCCTTTTCTTGCAACCGCTCTTTTTCTTGAGGAATTCTATCCGGGTGCCAAATAAAAGCCAAATCCCTATAAGCCTGGTTAACTTCTTCAAGCGACGCTCCAGGCTCTAATTCCAAAATTCTGTAGTACCGCTCCAGTTCTCTCATAAGGCGTTTTCGGAATGGCAAATATACTTAATTATCAGGTATTCAGTCGTATATCAGCTTAATTGTTTGTCAATTTTTATTATTACGCTGCCATCTTAGTTACAACTAAAGATTTAACCAATACCTATTTATTACGATAATAGTTCGCAATTGAGGAGATGGGGGGAGAGGGGAGAGGGGGATGGGGAGATGGGGGGATGGGGGGATGGGGGGATGGGGAGAGGGGGCAGAGGAGGCAGAGGAGGCAATTGATTTTTTTACTAGAAAACTAATTATTTATTTTCTTCCTCCGCTTCCTCCGCTTCCTCCGCTTCCTCCGCAATATCATCTCCTAACTCATAACTCATAACTCATAACTCCGTGAGCTATGCCCCAATCCCCAATTTCTCATTCCAGTTATTACGTTCTTTGAAGTTATATCGCCTTTTGAATACAACGGGTCAGACACTGAGGTAAACTAAGCCTTGATTATTATTCTTTTTCAGAGAAGAACACTCGGAAAGGAGCTTTTTAAAATGTCTCATACCGTTAAGATTTACGATACCTGCATTGGCTGCACTCAGTGCGTTCGGGCTTGTCCTACTGACGTTCTAGAAATGGTGCCTTGGGATGGTTGTAAGGCTCAACAAGTAGCCGCTTCTCCCCGTATCGAAGACTGTGTTGGCTGCAAACGCTGTGAAACGGCTTGCCCTACTGACTTTTTGAGCATCCGGGTTTACCTGGGCGCTGAAACCACCCGCAGTATGGGCTTAGCTTACTAATTAAGATGGGAATTGGGATACGCCCGCACGCAATACCTACGGTACGCTCCGCTAGCCGCGTGAATGGGCATGGGGCATAGGGCATAGTTAGGAGTTAGGAGTTATGAGTTAGGAGTTATGAGTTAGAAGCTTTTATTTCTACCCCCTCTCCCCCCTCTACCCCCTCTCCCCCCTCTCCCCTTGTCCCCCCATCCCCCCATCTCCGTAATCTGTAAAATCAAGTCGTAATTTACCCCGTTATCCTTGGCTAAACCCTGAAGGATGTGTTAACTACTATAACCAGTTAAGTCATCCTGAAAATGGAGTGGTGTGAACTATGTGCGGAATTGTCGGTTATATCGGCACGCAAACTGCGACTGAGGTTTTACTCGCGGGTTTGGAAAAGTTGGAATATCGGGGCTATGATTCTGCTGGAATCGCTACGATATCTGAAGGTGAGATTAGCAGTGTAAGGGCTAAAGGTAAGTTACACAATCTTCGTTCTAAGTTGGAACGGTTAGAAAATCCGGCGCGTGTTGGTATCGGACATACCAGATGGGCTACGCATGGTAAGCCGGAAGAATACAACGCTCACCCCCATATGGATACTGCTATGCGGGTGGCGGTTGTCATGAATGGTATTGTTGAAAATTACCGCGAGTTACGGGAAGAATTAAAGGCTCAAGGTCATGATTTTCGTTCGGATACCGATACTGAGGTTATTCCCCATTTAATCGCTCAATTTCTTAAAGAAGAAGTTGCTTTAGGGGAAACCGCTCCGGATGCAATGTTTTTGGAAGCAGTACGAAAAGCAGTTAATCAACTAACTGGTGCGTTTGCTGTTGCTGTTATTTGTGCGGATTTTCCCGATGAAATCATTCTGGTGCGTCAGCAAGCGCCTTTGGTAATTGGTTTCGGACAAGGTGAATTTTTCTGTGCTTCGGATACTCCAGCGATTATTTCTTATACCCGTGCGGTGCTAAATCTTGATAATGGGGAAATGGCACGTTTAACGCCTTTGGGTGTGGAGGTTTATAACTTTGCTGGGGAAAGGTTGAAAAAACAGCCCCGATTGCTGAATATGAACCCTGTAATGGTGGAGAAGCAGGGATTCAAGCACTTTATGCTCAAGGAAATCTACGAGCAACCAGGTGTGGTAAGGGCTTGTTTGGATGCTTATTTCAGCCATCACGATACTCTCGATTATACAAATTCCCCGGTAAATCTTGGTTTACCAGAAGAACTTTATGCTGATTTAGAACAAATACAAATATTAGCCTGCGGTACTAGTTGGCACGCCGCATTAGTCGGAAAATACTTATTAGAACAATTTGCGGGAATTCCCACTCAGGTGCATTACGCTTCCGAATTCCGCTATTCACCAACGCCTTTAACCCCCAATACCTTGATAATTGGCGTAACTCAATCCGGTGAAACAGCGGATACTTTAGCAGCTTTAGCGATGGAAAAACAACGTCGGGAAGCAAAAGAAGCGAAATTTCACCCCAGACTTTTGGGTATAACCAATCGCCCAGAAAGCAGCTTGGGGTTAATGATACCGCATATTATTAATACTTTTGCCGGAATTGAAATCGGGGTAGCGGCGACAAAAACCTTTGTTGCTCAATTGATGGCGTTTTATGCGTTGGCGTTAGATTTAGCTTATCGTTGTAAAACGGTTCCCGGCGAAAGAATCGTGGAAATGATTGCCGGATTGCGGATGATTCCCAAAGAAATAGAAGAAAATCTGCAAAAACAGGAAAAATTAGCCGAACAACTAGCTCACGAATTCACCGAAACCAGAGACTTTATATTTTTAGGTAGAGGAATTAACTTCCCGATCGCTTTAGAAGGCGCTTTAAAATTAAAAGAAATCAGCTACATTCACGCCGAAGGATATCCCGCAGGTGAAATGAAACACGGTCCGATCGCGCTTTTAGATGAGAAAGTTCCAGTAGTTGCGATCGCTATGCCGGGTAGCGTACACGAAAAAGTGATTTCCAACGCCCAGGAAGCCAAAGCCCGCGATTCAAGATTAATTGGAGTTGCACCCGCTGACGATGAATCAGCAGCAGAAGTGTTCAACGATTTGATTCCCGTTTCTACAGTAGATGAATTACTTTCACCTATTTTGACGGTAATACCTTTACAATTATTGGCTTATCACATCGCTGCTCGTCGCGGTTTGGATGTCGATCAGCCGAGAAACTTGGCTAAATCGGTAACAGTTGAGTAAGTGTAATTACTGAATTAAAAGATTTTGTAGGTTGGGTTAGACAGGAAAATAATTTTGATGGTAATTACAATTTACCTTCTCCTGTTTAACCCAACATCAGGTTTTGAATAAATACTAAAAGTTACAACAATCGAATGTTGGGTTACGACGCAATATTAATTATTAGCTAAAATTCAAAATTCTCGTGCGTCTAACCCAACCTACTTTCTGCGGATTTTTCAACAATGAAGAACAAGTTAGGCTTGAACAACAGTTTGATTTTGATTCAAGGAAAGAAAGTTAATAATTAACCGTTACAGCATAAAAAAACAACGTGAAAAAATAAGATTTGCCGAAAACTGCAAGAACAATGTAATTACAATCACTTGCTAATCTCATAATTGTAATTTAATATACCCTGTAGCTAATCTCGTATCGCTTTCAATATGTCGAAAGTTTGCTTAGATTATCTCCTGCTTACTCCTTATCTCTCCTTACCTCTTTCCTCCGCGCCCTCCGCGCCCTCTGCGGTCGATCGTTCAGTAATTTTGCGGTTAAAACAGTAACTGCATAATTAGGAAGGCGTTAGATATAGATGTTTATAGCTATAGAAAAATCACTTGAAGTAATAAGTCATGAGCAAAAAACATCATCATGTTCGAGTTTTAATGCATCGCGCCTTTGCTGTATTTTTAACTGTATTTTTGATTTCTGATGTGGGGAGTGTATATGCTTTTAGGAATTTAGAAATCGCTCAACAGGGAGAAACGCGAGCGGATTCAACCGAGGTTGAAGCATTAAAATTATTCCGAGAAGGGCGGCAATTATTTGAGCAAGGAAGTAAGGAATCACTGCTCGCAGCGAGAAAAAAATGGGAAGCGGCACTGGTTTTGTGGCAGAAACTGGGGGATAAGAACTGGCAAGCTTCTACTATTTTGATTATTGGTCGAATTTACTGGGATTTAGGAGAAAACCAGAAGGCACTGCAAAACTTCAACCAAGCTTTACCTATATTTCGTGCGGTGGGAGACAGAGGTGGAGAAGCCACTACACTCAATAATATTGGTCTGTTGTACTCGGATTTAGGAGAAAAGCAGAAAGCTCTACAATTCTACAACCAAGCTTTACCTTTATCACGTGCGGTGGGAGACAAGGGTGGAGAAGCCACTACACTCAATAATATTGGTCTGTTGTACTCGGATTTAGGAGAAAAGCAGAAAGCTTTACAATACTATAACCAAGCTTTAACTTTATCTCGTGCGGTGGGAGATAAGTTTAAAGAAGCAGGAACCTTTCATAATATTGGTCAAGTCTACTCGAATTTAGGAGAAAATCAGAAGGCACTGGAATACTATAACCAAGCTTTAACTTTATCTCGTGCGGTGGAAAATAGGAGTGTAGAAGCTACTACTCTTAATGGTATTGGTACAATTTACAATTCTTTAGGAGAAAATCAGAAGGCACTGGAATACTATAACCAAGCTTTACCTTTATCTCGTGCGGTGGGAAATAGGAGTGTAGAAGCTACTAACCTTAATAATATTGGTTTTGTCTACTCAGCTTTAGGAGAAAATCAGAAGGCACTCGAATACTATAACCAAGCTTTACCTTTATCTCGTGCGTTGGGAAATAGGAGTGTAGAAGCTACTACCGTCTCTAGTATTGGTTTTGTCTACTCGGATTTAGGAGAAAAGCAGAAGGCACTGCAAAACTTCAACCAAGCTTTAACTTTATCTCGTGCAGTGGGAGACAGGGGCAGAGAAGCTACTAACCTTAATAATATTGGTTCTGTCTACTCGGATTTAGGAGAAAAGCAGAAAGCTCTGCAATACTACAACCAAGCTTTACCTTTATATCGTGCGGTAGGTGATAAGGATAAAGAATCTGTAATTCTAGGAAATCTTGCTTCACTCGAACGCAAACAAGACAATTTACAAGCATCCCTCAAACATATCGAAAGCGCGATCGCAATCATCGAAGACTTACGCACTACCTACACCAACCAAGATTTAAAAACTACCTATTTCTCCACAGTCCAGAAATACTACAAATTCTACATCGACCTATTGATGGAACAACACAAGAAAAACCCATCTTTAGGATACGATGCATTAGCGCTACACATATCAGAACGTTCCCGCGCTCGTGGTTTAATCGAATTATTAGCTCAAGCTAACGCTAAACTCAGCAAAAATGTTGACCCAAAATTCATTGTAGAAGAAAAAGAATTACAGCTTAAACGTCAAGCTCAAGAAAAAATCCTTGCTCAATTAATTAATCAAACCCCATTACCAAAAGACACTATTAAACAAACCGAAACCGAAATTCAAAATATCATCAATCAACAAAAACAACTTAAAGCTTTAATCCGCGCTCAAAACCCAGAACGAGATAAATTAACTAACCCCGAACCGTTAAAATTAGCCGAGATTCAACAGCAATTAGATAAAGATACCGTTTTACTGCAATATTCCCTGGGTGAGGAACGCAGTTATTTATGGTTAGTCACTCCTAATTCTCTTAGTAGCTACGAATTACCAAAAGGTGAAGAAATTGAGGAAATTGCTAATAGATTTCATCGTGAATTATCAACAAATAATTCAGCAGTTGATTCAGCCCAAGCACTCAGCGAAGTTATTCTTAAACCTGTAAAAGATAAGATAACCGGGAAAAGATTAGTCATCGTTGCTGATGGTGTTTTGCAACAGATTCCTTTTGCAGCATTAGCCGATCCTTCGGGAGAGGGGGGAGAGGGGGTAGAGGGGGTAGAGCGGGAAGAATGTAGAGACGTTATATGTAACGTCTCCAGAGGTGGGCTGATTCCCGAACCAAAACCAGGGGTAAATATTAATAATTCTAATTATCAACCTTTGATGCTCAACCACGAAATTGTTAATTTACCTTCAGCATCAACGATCGCAATCCAGCGGGAAAAAATCGCGAATCGCAAAATTGCACCTAAAAAAATCGCCATTCTTGCAGATCCAGTATACAGTTCCAAGGACAAAAGAGTTACAGGTAAAGAAGTTCCTCTCGCTCCCGAACTTGATTTAGAACGTTCTGCTCTAAAACGTTCTGCAAAAAGTCTTAATCGTGAAGGTTGGAGTCAATTACCAAATACTTTAATAGAAGCCCAAGAAATACTAAAACTCGTTCCCTCTAGCAACAGCCTACAAGCATTTAGCTTCGATGCTAACTATAACTGGGCAACAAGTAAAAATCTCAATCAATACCAAATTTTACACTTTGCAACCCACGGTTTTGTTAATCCCGATCGCCCGGAATTATCGGGTATTGTTTTATCTTTAGTCAATAAAGATGGTCAACAAATACCGGGTTATTTACGATTAGCAGATTTATTTGAACAAGATTATCCAGCAGAATTAATTGTATTAAGTGCTTGCGAAACTGGACTTGGTAAAGATGTCAGCGGTGAAGGTTTAGTGGGCTTGACAAGAGGGTTGATGTATGCAGGTGCTTCGCGAGTCGCTTTGTCGTTGTGGCAGGTTGATGATAAGGGTACGTCGGTACTGATGCAAGAGTTTTATAAACAGATGTTGCAGGAGAATAAAACTCCTGCCGAAGCGTTACGGGCTGCACAGCGGAAGTTATGGGCTAATCCAGATTGGCGCAGTCCCCATTATTGGGCGGCTTTTACTTTGCAGGGGGAGTGGAAATAAACCAAAACAATTTTGGATTTTAGATTTTAGATTTTAGATTAGATTACGAACGGTTTCAAGTTCCTAATTTACTCCTCTCTTGTTTTAAGTTTTTTAACGCAGAGGTTAACAATATCAAATAGTTTCCATAACCTTCATCGACACTCCACCACTCGGAACAATTGTAATCCCCCGACGCACGGGTTTTACTGGTTTTTTATCGACTAATTCCAATTCAAATTTTTGGATAATTGTTGCTAATATCAACTTCATTTCATACACTGCAAAAGCAGCACCAATACAGCCGCGATAACCTCCCCCAAAAGGCAGATATTCAAATGCGGAAAACTTTTTATCTAAAAATCTTTCGGGGATGAATTTATCGGGTTGTTGATAAGTTGCTTCCTGACGATGAGCTAAATATATGCAGGGAACTAAAACGGTACCTGGATCGAACTTAACTCCTACAACTTCTACTTTATCTACAGCCATGCGGGGAGTGCAAATTAAAGCGATGGGGTGAAGTCGCATGGTTTCGGAGCAAACTGCATTGAGGTAAGGTAGTTGAGCGATCGCTTCTGGAGATTTATCTAAATTACTATCTAAAGTTTGTAATTCATTCATTAATTTATCTTTCACTTCTGGATGCGAGTGAATCATATAAAATAACCACGCTAATACACCAGATGTGGTTTCGTAACCTAAAAGCAGTAAAGAAACTAATTGATCTCGCAATTCCTTATCTGTCATTTTACCGCCATCTTCGTCACTCGCTGACATCAACATACTTAAAATATCTTCACCTAAATTATCATTATTTGTTCTACGTTCGGAAATCTCTGCATATATTAACTTATCAATTTCTTCGCGTCTTTTGAGATAATTTCCCCAAGGACTCCATTTTCCTAAATCTTGCTGTAAAGGTGGAAAGAAAAATAAACTGGAAAACAACGGTTTAGTAATATCATCTAATAGCGCGGTTAATAATTTTATTAACTTTTCGTAACGTTCACCTGGAGTGATTCCAAATACTACCTGTAAAATAATTTGTAAAGTGATATCCGGCATTACTTGCTGCATGGAAACGGTGTTGTTAACCTGCCAATTGCGAGTTACATTATTAGTAATATTGCATATAGTATCACCGTAAGACTTGAGGCGATCGCCATGAAAGGGAGGCATCAATAATTGTCTTTGCCGATTATGGGATTTACCTTCTTGAAAAACAATAGAATCGCTGCCGAATAAGGGTTTAAATACGTGGGTAGCTTTTTTAAAATCTAATTTTTTGGCGGGAATTGCGAAACAATCATCAATAGCTTGGGGACTGCTAAAAAAGACAACTGGCGGCGAATTTATACCTAAAACTCGCAAACTAAAAGTATCACCATATTTTTTCGCATGGTTGTCAAAAAAGTTTATGGGATTGGCAATTAATTGTAGGGTTTGGATTAAGGAGTTTGTCATCAGGTCAAAGTCAGAGGTTAAAGTAAATATAACCGGGCGGTTGAAACCGCGTCTACACAAGCGAAACCCGCCGTCGCGGGTTAAATCTGAATTAATTGTAGGGTGTGTTACGGGTGCGTAAAGGTAGTGGAATAAATAGATATGTTAACCGAAGTCGTAACGCACCATTCTATATTTAACTAAGAATACCTGGCGGTTGGAACCGCGTCTACACAAGCGATAAATATTTCTTTATTAATTGTACGGCTGCGTAATGGTAGTCGAATAAACAGATATATTAATTGAAGCCGTAACGCACCCGGAGGGAATTTATGGGCATAGGTTTGCAACCGTGGGCGGGTATTGTATTCAATAATTAAAGCTAAAATATCAATAACACCGCAAGACAAAAATCCCATGAGCCAAAGCACTGAAGAACGGGTACGATGGACTATAGCTGATATTGAGCTATTACCAGATAATGGCAATCGCTATGAAATTATTGATGGGGAATTGTTCGTGACTAGGGCACCACATTGGGGACATCAGAAAGCAAGTGGCAATTCTTATGCTGAATTAAGAGCTTGGTCAATTTCATCAGGTTTAGGGGAAGCAGTTCAGACTCCAGGAATCATTTTTACCGACGCAGATAACGTAATTCCCGATGTAGTTTGGGTGAGTAAAGAACGTCTGACAATGTTACTTGATGAAGCGGGACATTTAACAGGTGCGCCAGAATTAGTTATTGAAGTGCTTTCTGAAGGTGTTGAAAACCAACGTCGGGATAGAGAAGTAAAGTTGAAATTATATGCTACTAGGGGAGTGCAAGAATATTGGATTTTGGATTGGCGATCGCAGCAAGTTGAGGTTTATCGACGGGATAAAGCGCTTTTGAAGTTAGTCGAAACCTTGTTTGTTGCAGATGAATTAACTTCGCCAATGCTACCGAATTTTGTTTGCCAGGTATCGCGTTTGTTTGTTTGAGAATAGCAGTTTTGTAGGGTGTGTTACGGCTGCGTAATGTTAACAAAATAAACAGATATGTCATCTTTTTGCCGTAACGCACCATCGGTAATCTAACTTATAACAAATAATTCTTATATCTAAATATCACGAATTACGAATTACACTTACGTGCTTATCTCCTTGCCATAACGCACCAATATGATTTATTTGGCGAAGACAGCGCAACTACGAACTGCATAACCCCTAAGCCCCAGGATATATACATAAACGTAACGCTGTAATCTTTCCTTGCATCAGTACAAATACTAGCGTTATATGTAAAATATTAACATTCTGTGAGAGTTTGCTTTATGTATTCCCCCTTAAAATTAATTGCTTTAATATCCGTTACCGCAATACTTTCACTGAATCTTCCTGTATATAGTGAAACTACGTCGCGGTTGTTAACTCAAAATCCCTCTTCCTTATTTCAAAACTCCACAGCAGATGCAGATAAGCTATTCGAGCAATTGGGAATGGATTATAAAGATAATCTTATGTTTATTTTGGTTTTTATTAGTTCGTAGTAAGGGCTTTAGCCCTCAGAGGAAAGGGTTAAAACAGTAACCGCGATCGCTTTTATGCTCGTTATTAATTAGTAAGGACTTTAGTCCTCGGAAGAAAGGGTTAAAACCCTTACTACGAACGACGAAGGAACTAATTAAACAAAAGCAAAATCACTTTCCCCAATTCCTTCTACTCCCAACAAAACTGCTACTTCTTGATTCAAAAGGTTTATTACTGTATTCCCACCATCGACATTAAAGGTAATATCTTCAAAAGAACCAATACCCGCAATGCCAATTACATCAATTCCAATTTCAAAATCAGTAATTGTATTTACTTGCTCTGGTAATTCTGCCGTAACAATCCAAAATTGGTCTTTACCAGCACCACTACTAATTGTATTTCCACCTTTTTCAATCATAAAAAATGTATCGTTACCATTACCACCAATTAATCGATCGCTACCACCTGCAAAAAAGGTATCATCGCCATCACCACCACTCAAACGATTACCTCCTCTACCAGTAGAAGCATCTAAAATATCGTTTCCAGTACCACCATTAATGCGATCGTTTTTGCCCGCAAATAATTCATCATTACCGCTACCACCGAATACCCGATTACCACCGGAAATACTTTGAGTTGTATCTACTAAGTCATCACCAAAACCTGCAAATACTACATCTTTATTACCATCAAAATCTGGCAATAATCCAGTTTCTAAAATATCATCTTCGGCATCACCAACAATCAAAACTTCGGTGAGATATTCAAACTTTTCTCCCGGTAAAGCTGGTGTATTCGATGGGGGAACTCGAACTGGATTTTCCTGCTCGTAAGCATATGCTAATCCTATCAGCTTGGGTTCGGTAAATGCTTGACCGAATAAAGACATACCCACGGGTAAACCTTGCTCGGTATATCCCACAGGTAAAGTTATATCGGGGAAACCTGTTAAATTTCCTAAATAATTTGCACGATAAGGATCTCCGCCAAGGTTATCTAAATCGGCTTGATAAGTTGGATCGTCAATTACATTACCTTCAGAGTCAGTAATCGGTGTCGGTGGAGTGGCAATGGTTGGATAAACGATCGCATCTAATTTATTGCTAACAAAGATATTATTTAATTCTTCTTGCAGCTTGGGAATACCTTCGCTAATTGCTGCTTGATATTCGGGATTATTCAAACCACCGAATGAGAGCGAATCTTCGTATACTGCAATCCGATTTGGATTAACTGGAGTTTCCGAGTTAACCAATTCTGGATCTTTACTAGCTGCAATTAATTCTTCTAAGTTTTTCGGATATTCTTCATCGAGGGTACCCAAATATTCCTCAATCTGCGGTTTGAATTCAGCTTGAACTACGGGATTTAGTAAAGTACCGTAATTAGAAGCATCAACCACCGTGTCGGGAATATCCAATTCAATCACAGTTGCACCAGCAGCCCTCATATTATCAATAGCTGCTTCTACCAGATTATCAACTTCATCGTTACCGCCGAAATAATCCCGCGCTACACCAATTCTTGCACCTTTAAGAGCATCTTTATCTAAAAATTGAGTGTAATCGTCAAAACCTTTACCCTGACTCGCTTCAGTAGCCGGATCGTTAGGATCGACACCAGCCATTACGGACAGTGCGATCGCCGCATCTTCAACAGTAAGCGCCATCGGGCCAGCAACATCGGCAGTAAGCGCCAGGGGAACTATACCATCGGCACTCACCAATCCCCGCGTAGGCTTGATTCCCACCAAACCCGTAACGGAAGAAGGGCCGCGAACCGAACCTGCTGTATCCGTACCAGTACCTAACGTCGCAAAATTTGCCGCAATTGCAGCACCCGTACCACTACTCGAACCACTAGCATCGCGGTTGAGATTATAAGGATTGAGCGTTAAACCTCCCAAAGAACTGTAACCAAGTCTTCCCGAAGAAAGAGCAAATTCGCTCATATTGGTTTTACCCAAAATAATTGCTCCAGCATCGCGAAATTCCTTGGTAGTAAAAGCATCATCGGGGGGAATCGAACCTGCTAAAACATCAGAACCCGCAGTAGTCGGTAAATCAAAGGTGTCATAATTATCCTTTAAAAGTACCGGAATTCCATACAAAGCTCCATCCGCTCCTTGACTTCGCAACTTTGCATCTAATTCCTTCGCTGTATCCAAAGCATCGGGATTAACAGAAATAACCGCAGAAAGATTTGGTCCTTGGTCATCATAAGCTGTAATTCTATTTAGGTAGAGTTGAGTTAATTCCTCTATACTCAAAGCTCCAAAACTATATGCTTTTTGGATATCATCAACTGTCGCTTCTTGTAAATTAAAAGTAGATGGCGCTGAAAGATTGAAGGTAGAAGGCATATTTTTGGTTTTTAAATGTTGAGGTTTGATATTTCTGTGGATTGATATTCTCTAATAATTATGAAAAATTACGCACGAGAAAACGTGCCACAGTTTTACAACTGAACTTTTGCCAATTACATTCATTCAATAGGGCTGACTTATTTTATTCAAAACACTATCTAACAAGGTATTTAAACAAAAAAATCCCTTGCGTTGGCAAATGCATCCTACAATTAATTTACACTGAAACTTGTAATTATACTCAGTAAAATTTATTACTTGTTTTTATTTATTCGTAACTAAATTTTAATCAAGTATAAGATGATTTATATACATATTTATCGTGAAATACGTATTGACATAACTGCTAACTTATGAAACTAATTTATAAAAATCGAAAATTCAAGAAAATTACCAGACCTTAGCGATGATGATTTGAATGCCTTATAATATATGTACGTAAAGCTGTACATAAACGATGTTTTCTTACGAAATCACATCTCCAACGGATGCTAGAAACAACTTCTTTAAGCTGTTAGACCTAGTTGTACAAAATAATCAGGTATATATCATCAATCGTCGCGATGGTGAAAATGTTGCTTTGATTACAGAATCGGATTTGAAAAGTTTGGTTGAAACGGTTTATCTGTTGAAAACTCCTGCAAATGCAAATCGTTTACTCGATGCAATTGAGGAATCTAAAACTGAAAACATTAAACCTCAAACAATTGAAGAGCTTCAACAGGAGTTGGGGATTGAGCAAGAAAAAGAAGAATAAGGTTGAAGCTGATGAAGTCAAACCAGTTGTTAATCGCAGCCCTGGTTTTAGCTCTAAGTTTAAAGAAGATTTGGCTTGGTGGTTCAAGCAAAATTTTAAAGTTGCATCGAAAATTTTAGATTTAGTTACTGCTGTCATGGAAAATCCATTTGAAGGAATTGGCAAACCAGAACCTTTAAAATATATGGATGCGGATATTTGGTCTAGACGTATCGATATAGAGCATCGGCTTGTTTATCGTGTTGGAAATACTCAGATTGATTTTCTCGCTTGTCGGTATCATTATGAGTAATAATTTGATTCAACTCGAAATATTCTTATAAATCAATCGGATTTTATATTTTAAAGTTTAGTTTGATGTAAAATAAATTCTAAACGGTTCGCTCAAAATGCCTAATATCTGACTCAATTGGGTAATAAAATATTCAGTTAAATCAATTTTTACTAAATTATTCTCTAGCATCATAAATTTCCAGTTAGTACCTGTCGAAACCGCACCGTAAATAGTTTGCTGTTCCAATCCTTTACGAGTATTAAACATTTGAGCAGCAACCATTTGAGCTACACACTGCCCTAACCCGATACGGATATCATTATCTTTAGCTTCTACTAATGTTAAAACCGGAGCAGTTACTAATGATTGATTGCTAGATGCGCTTAAGAGAAAATCACAAGCACCAGTTAAACTCTTGGATTCATCAATATTAAAAGTATTACCAGAAAAATAACCGATTTTATTCGGAAATCTGCGCCTTATCTCTAATAATATTGGTGTAATAATCAATTCCGAGCGAGCTTTTTCCGTACTAATACTTGATGCTAAATCTAAAGTTTCATCTAAAGTTTCTTTCAGACGTTGAGAAGGTTCGATAGGTTTAATTTGACCGAATAAATGAGGAATATCTTCTACAGTTAACTCTAATGCAGCAACAGCTTGATCTATTGTTTTAAAGTCGCTGTATGACATAATTTATAGTTCTTCCATACTTGCTATACTAACTGGCGGAATCCGAAATATTCAGGATTTACGCAGCGACAACGGAAAATTATTGTTCCAGATGTAGTTCACCCCCCGCTAATTTGGGGGGCTTTCCACGAAACCCAAAATCCTAACTAACCGTTTCCAAGCTACGAGACTTAAGCGATCGCTTATCTTTAACTACCATTTGAATCGAACGATTTGGACCAGTTACTAAACCGCGACGTTTGGGTTTTACCTCACCATTATCAACTAAATCTAACTCCAAGTTTTTCAAAATCTTCGTTAAAATCAACTTCATTTCAAATTGAGCCAACGCCATACCAATACAGCGCCTTGCACCGCCACCAAAAGGTATAAATTCATAGGGTGAAAACTGTCTTTCTAAAAAACGTTCTGGTTTAAATTTCTTGGGTTCGGGATATAAGTCTTCTCTTTGATGAACCGAATAAATAGAACCATATAATAATGTACCCGGCTCAAATTCATAACCGCACAACGAAACGGGTTTTTCTACCTTTCGCTGAAATAGAAGTATTGCTACGGGATAAATTCGCAAGGTTTCGCAGTAAACCGCGTTTAAATATGGCAGTTTATAGATAGTATTAAAATCGGGATTTTCATCCAAACTATCAATTTCTTCTAATAACTTTTCTCGCACTTGTGGTAATTTATGAATCCAGTAAAAAGCCCAAGTTAAAGCAGTTGCGGTGGTTTCGTGTCCTGCAAATAACAATGTTATTAATTCATCGCGTAATTCGGCATTAGTCATCGCTTCCCCTTGCTCATCCCGCGCTGCCATTAGCATATTTAAAACATCAGTACGCGAATCATCTGGGTTTGCACGTCTTTCTTCTATTTCGTCATTCAGCAATTTATAAATTCGTTCTCTTTGACGGAGAAAATTTCCCCAATGACTTTTTGCGCCTAAATCCCGTTGTAGCACGGGGAAAATCATAAAAGCTGCTTTGATAGGTGAACTTCCTCCAGCCTCTAGAATTGAACTAAGAAGTTTTTCTAACTCAGTAGCGCGATCGCCTTGATAAATTCCAAACACTGCCTGCATAATTACCCGCATGGTAATAGCCTGCATCCCTTCTCGCACGTCGAAAGTTTTACCAACTTCCCATCGATTCATAATCTCCGACGTAACTTGATTTATTGTATCGCCGTAACAACGCATGCGATCGCCATGAAAGCTCGGCATCAATAATTGACGCTGACGGCGATGTGCATTACCGCTCGCCATAATTACAGAATGCTTGCCCATCAACGGTTCAAAAGGTTTATTCCCTTCAGAAGGAACGCTAAAATCCGTCTTATCGTTAGTTAGTATCTGCTGTAGCGCTTGCGGATTGCTAATAAAAACTACACGAGATTTTAAGTTTAAAGTGTAAATATCTCCATAGCGTTTAGCGCAGTTTTCCAGCATCGCTAAAGGATTGACGATAAACTGAAACATTTGAATGAATGAAGGAGTTTGCGGACCATTTGGTAATTTCATGACTCTTCTAATAAATTATCTTTCATTAATGGTAATTATTTTTAAAGAATTGGGCATCGGGTGATGGGGGGATGGGGGGATGGGGAGATGGGGTTCGGGGGAGTACTTCGACAAGCTCAGTAACCTTTGGGGTTCGGGGGAGTACTTCGACAAGCTCAGTAACCTTTGGGGTTCGGGGGAGTACTTCGACAAGCTCAGTAACCTTTGGGGAGATGGGGTGAGGGGGAGATGGGGTGATGGGGAGATGGGGAGATGGGGAGATGGGGAGATGGGGAGATGGGGAGATGGGGTGATGGGGAGATGGGGAGAAAAAGTTAGTAGTGCGAGCATCTTGCTCGCTCGATACAAGATCGCAAAATGCTTGCACTACTTTATACTCTCAATTATCAATTACTAATTACCAATTACTAATAACTAATAACTAATAACTAATAACTAATAACTAATAACTAATAACTAATAACTAATAACTAATAACTAATAACTAATAACTAACAACTAACAACTAACAACTAACAACTAACAACTATCTACTATCTACACAAGAACGCAAGATGCTCGCACTACTTTATACTCTCAATTCCTAATTACCAATTACCAACAACTAACAACTAACAACTATCTACTAACATCAAAATAACGAGCCATGATTACTCTTATTTCTTCTTCATCTGGTAGCCAGTAACTTGCTGCAAATTCTTGGCTGCTGCTGACTCTACCGGGTAAAGTTAGCATTTGGATGTTTGAGCGATCGATTCGGATTCCAAAATTAACTAAAGTTAGTAAACTATCAAGGGTTAAGTTTGTATCAATATTTTCTTTTATAGTAGCGAGAATAATCGGAGAACGTAATAATGTTACAGGGTTAAGTGCTTGTTCTATCAAAGCTTGCATGACTAACTGCTGGCGTTGAATGCGTCCGATATCGGCTTGACTATCGTTACGAAATCTCAGTAATTGTAATGCTTCGTCGCCGTTAAGATGTTGTTCTCCGGCTTTTAAATTAATATATAAATGTTGGGAATCATCTTGATATTTCAAGTCTTTAGGAACGTTTACCGTTACTCCTCCCAAAGCATCAATCAGTTTACCGACTCCCAAAACATTGATGCGAATATAACCGTTTATATCTACTCCTAAAAGATTACGAACGCTTTTACCACTCAAATAAGCACCCCCTAAATTATTGGCAGCATTAATTTTCCTTAAACCATATCCTTCTATTTCCGTGCGGGTGTCTCTAGGAATAGAAAGCATATTTAATTTATTAGTTTTCGGATTAAATCTAATCAATAACATTACGTCTGAAAGTCCATCAAAGGAATTTACTTGCGGTAAATATCCCAAATCTTTACTTTCTTCCGGTGCATTTTGCGTATCTGGAGGAAGTACGCTCATCCCCATCACCAGAATATTGACGGGACGATTTAACTGTAAAAATTGTCCTCCATCAATAGCATCATCATTAAAAAAATTTCCTGCTTCGGGACTCAAATTAGCTTGCAAAAACGGCTTGCCAGTCAAGAAAATTCCAAACGATCCTCCAGCAATAGCCGATACGATCGCAAGTGTACCCATTTTGCCCCAAAACCCCCGCGAGCTTTTTGTCTGGGTTTCCTTATGAATCAATTCCTTAAATTTTTTCATAAATGAAATTAAGTGAAGTTTCAACAATCGTTATTAATAAATTACGAATTATTTAATTATGCATTTTTAATAACTACAATTCGGTTACTGTTGATTGCGTAAAATCTTACGCGAATGTCGCGATAGATGCATGAGTATAAATAATCAATCTTGGTAATTGGTAATGGTGAATAGCTAGTAACCCAACATTTTCACATCTTGCACCATTCTTAAGCATTTATCAACATTTCCGCTGCATTTTTCAGATTACTTTCAAACTCACTTAACCCAAATAATCGCCTTTGCGAAAAAGCCCCGTCTACCAGCAACAATAAATATTTTCCTAACTGTTCCCCATTCGGAATATCTGCATTTTCAGCAAGTTGAGTTAAGCGTTGCAGCATTTCTTTTTTATTAAGACTTACGCAACTGGCACATTTTTCTTGTAGGGTGTGTGACGCACCATCGTTAATTTGAACGTAGTAATATGGTTTGTAGCGTCACGCACCATCCACCATTTGTGACAATAATGACGCTATCGCGTCACGCTCCGAAGACCGTAAGTCCTGTTTATGTGCGATCGCTAAAACAAAACAACAATCGCATTTACAGCTTTTGTTGTCTTATAGATGGCGATCGCCTCTAAGTCTGCGACAATTTATTGCACGTTATTTTTGGTAAATTTCTTGCTTCAAAAATAGTTTTACCATTATTGATAACTGCTCAATTTTCTCCAACGATACAGTCGTCACGATACCGGGCTAAATTCCATCGCCGTTAAGCTTGTTCCTGTAGGAATGACTTTTTCTAGTTTAAAACCACTAGCTTCAAATAAATCCCGATATTCTTGTTCGGTGCGCCAGTAACCCCCTGGATTTGTAATCATCATCTGCACGGCAGCCAAAGCTGGCATGGTTCCATCGGGATATTCTACAGGAGCGCCAAGAGCGGGAACTAGGGTTTGTAGAAGTATGACTCTACCATTTTTGGGGAGAGCTTCCTTACAGTTAGCGAGTACTTTCATCGAATTTTCTTTACTAAATACTGATAGAAAATACTTCATTACAATGGCATCGGCACCTTTTGGCAAGGGTTCCAAAGCACTCCCGCCAACAACTTTTACTGCACCATTAATTTCATATTTTGCAAAGTTATCAGCAGCAGTTTCTACTTCAACGGGCAAGTCAAACAAAATGCCCTTACAGCCGAATCTCTTGACAATGTTTGCAATTAATGTTCCTTGATTTCCTCCTACATCCATCACTGTCTCAAAACGACCAAAATCATAAACTTCAAATAAAGAATCAACAGCTTCATTAGTTAAATAACTCATGGCATTGTTGAACAGGTTTTTACTTTTAGGATTCTCTGTCATATAGGAACTATAAAAATCCTGACCTTTAGCCAACTCAAAAGGCACTTCTCCAGTCTTTAAACCGTTTTCTAATTCCCTCCAACCATCCCACATATTAGGTTCTATAATATGCATTAAAAAATCACTTATCGATGGGGAACCATTACTGATCAGAAGTTCTGATAATTCTGTAGAGGCAAAAACCCGTCCTTGTTTTTCTGCAATTACACCTAAATGAGCCAAAGCACGCAAAACAACATAAAGCTTTTCGACTTTAGTGCCAGTTTTTTCTGCTATTGTCTCAATAGTTTGAGGTCCATCTTGTAACAAGTTCGGTATACCTAAACTTGTAGCGACATAAACGCACTGACTTTGCCAGTAACCGTAAATAATTCGGTAAATTTTCTTCTTAGATTCCGATGCAGAGCCTAGCATAATTAATTCCCAAACAAAATGTATACTATTTTAAACTACTATTGAAACGTTCTGCTAATACTTTGATATTTAGTGACTGTATAATTTATCCGCAGACACCTTGACAATAAACCGAAAATATGCACCAATCGACCCACAGGTTTAATATGATATGTATTCTATATATTTTGTTTTAATTAACAATTGTTGAAACCAAAAACAATATTTTTAATTTGGGAATTTTTTCTGGTACAGAATTTTGAGTAAAAGTCATGGTAAACACACCCTGCAATTAATAATTATCACTTTTCTCCAACGATACAGACAAATTGTTCTTTGGGTTGAGAATTCATAATCCACTGAATGTTCTTAAAACCCACAGCTTTCATTAAATCTTTGACTTCTTCGATGTCATATAGCTGAAAACCATGTCTGGGAAGAATTGTTTGTTTGAGAAATTGTTTGGAATTAAAACAAATAACGAATGAACCTCTTTCTTCTAGAATTTGATACAGTTGATTTAAAGTTTGTTTAACATCTGACCAAAAATAAATCGTATTAACCGTGCAAATTTTAGTAAAACTGCTGTCAAAAGAAGCTTTGTTTACAGTATTGCTACATTCTAGTTTTAATCTGCCTCTCTTTATATCTGATGCAAAACGCTTTCTACAAAACTCAACCATTTCCGGAGAAACATCTATACCAGCAACAGATTTTACCCCCGGTTTTTTGAGAATGTTCTTTAGCAAATAACCTCCACCAAAGCCTAATTCTAAAACGCGCTCATCTGAGGATTCTAAATTCAACATTCTTAATGCAAGCTTGTTCATCGCAGCATTATTTCTATTCAAAATCCGAGAGATAACTTGCTTACCAAACCATCCTGAAGGCTGACGAAGTTGTGATGCGAAAAATTCACTAATCATTTCGGGGAACCTAGCTATTACTTGCGGGGGGAATTAAGGAATCACACTAATCTGGAGTGTATATACAATTGCAGATTCAAGCATTCCAGAAGAATTTGTTTAAAATTAAGTTAAGAATTATTAACTGGTATAAGTTTTAACTTATGTGCGTCTCTTGAATCATTGCAAAATGAAGCGTAAGTCGCGAATAGGTATTTCCGGAATCAATCGTCACCTGCGTGAATTCCACAATATTAGCTAATATAAAAAACCAGTGATATCCGATATGGCGAAAAACTGCTTGCGAATCACGCATCAAGGCGAAAATATCCAACTTTCCTGGCAGCGCGGGCAAGCAGCACCTCGATTTGCCGATGCAGTAAAACTTGAACATCCATTTAATAAACAAGCTTTAACAGATTTACGTTGGTATTTAGAAGAATATTTACGCTTTCCTTATGGCATCTTCCCAGATGAAGCTGCAAAAATAGAACAAAAATTGCAGACTTGGGGAGAAGAGTTATTTAACTTGGTTTTTCGCAGTAGCGAGAAAGCGCGGGAGTTTTTTCAAGCTGCTACTTATGATGGTTTGCATAATTGCGAGTTGGCGATCGCCTCGGATGATTTCGCAATTTTAAATTTACCTTGGGAATTACTTTATTCCCCTGGCGACAGACAATTTCTTGCACCTTCTTTGGCGGGAATGTCGCGTAGTTTGAGCGATTATGCGATAAGGGGAGAAATTCCGACACTACCTCAAGACAAGCTAAATATACTTTTGGTAATTGCTCGCCCTTATGGGGAAACAGATATTGCTCTAAAAACCATTGCGCGTCCATTGCTGGATTCTATAGCAGATATTCGTCAAAAAGTCAATATAAAAGTATTGCGTCCCCCCAGTTTTGAGGAATTTGAGCGGGAATTAAGTGCTAACAAAGGATTTTATCACATCGTCCACTTTGACGGACATGGAGATTTTGACCCCAACAGCCAAGGATTTCAGCATACTTTGGGTGGTTTGGGACAAGGTGTATTGGTATTTGAAAACTTTGATGGTACGCCACAGATTGTCACAGCAGCACAAATTGCTCAGAATTTAGCAGATTGTGGAGTGCCGATTTTTGTATTGAATGCTTGCAAATCAGCACAGGAAGGAGAAGATAAATTTTCTTCGGTAGCGACGCGCTTGGTATCTTCGGGAGCGAAAGGTGTGGTGGCGATGGCTTATACGGTATATGCTGTTGCGGCGAAACACTTTATCGGCAGGTTGTATGGGGAATTGGTGAAAGGTGCGAATCTATCTCAAGCCGTTGCAGCAGGAAGAAAAGCTGTATTGAATCAACCGCAACGTCCAAGTCCAAAAGGCGATAAAATATTGCGAGATTGGATTGTTCCGGTTTTGTACGAGCAGGAAAGTTACGCGCCGTTTATTCCTGAAGATAGTAAAGATGATATTCTCGATCTTGATGATTTTCTTGTAGAGACGCGATATATCGCGTCTCTACATGGGTTTCCAGATGAAGGAGCCTACGGTTTTATCGGACGCGATTATGATATTTTGCGATTAGAGCGAGCATTTCGCCAAAATAATATCGTATTGATGAAAGGAATGGGCGGTGTAGGAAAAACTGAATTATCTTGCGGATTTGCGCGGTGGTTAGAAGAAACTCAAGGGCGTGATAGTAAAATGTTCTTTGTTTCGTTTGAACATGGCGCGACGTTGGTTAATGTTATCAACTCAGTTGGTAGGGAAGTTTGGAAAGATAAAATAGATAAATTTAATTCGCTTCCCATAGATAAACAGCAAGCTGCGGTGTTGAAATATCTGCAAACACAACCTTGTTTATTAATTTGGGATAACTTTGAACCTGTAAATGGTTTTCCTACCGGGAATCAACCGTTATTGATTGAGGAAGAAAGAAACGAACTCAAACAGTTTCTCAAACAATTACGCAGTGGGAAAACTTGGGTATTAATAAGCAGTCGTCGCGAGGAAGCTTGGCTTGATTGTGGTTATACCTTGTTGAATTTAGGTGGTTTGATTGCGGGTGATGTAGAAGAATTAGCCGCGAAGATTTTGCAAACTGCGGGAATAGATAAAGGGAAGTTACCGCAAGAGTATTTGGAATTGTTGAAACTGTTGGGGGGACATCCTTTATCATTGCGAGTCGTGTTACCGCATTTGAAGACGCAAACACCAAAGCAGTTAATTGAAGCCTTGCGTCAGGGATTGGATACTTTTGTGGGGGAGGAAGAAGAAGGAAGGGATAAGTCGCTGACGGTTTCTTTGGATTATTCCTTTAGTAAGTTGTCGGAGAAAGCGAGGAGGCATTTACCGTTTTTGGGGTTGTTTTCTGAGAAGGTAGATGCATATTGGCTTGGTCATTTTTCACAAAGCCCTGATAATGAATATGGACAAGCATATCAAGCGGTTCAAGCGGTGTTTGGGGAGAATTTGTACAAAGATGATTGGTTAGCAATTCTTAATGAAGCCGCAGCAGCAAGTATTGTCGAACATTTGGGTGGTACTATCTACAAAATTCACCCAGCTTTACCTTGGTTTTTACGGAAACGGTTGAACCAGCAAACCCCCATTGGAATTGATTCGGGGGATAATACCTGCCTTGGAATAAATTCCCAGGCTAATAAACAAAGTCGCCTTAAGACGACTGAAGATGTTGGAGATTTATCATCTAGTCATCTTCAGATGACTTCGTATATGAGCCTCGGAATTGATTCCGAGGTGGATGCTCAACAAGCGATCGCCGAACTCGAAAAAAAGTTGCTGATTTTCTACGCTTCTCTGGCGGATAATTGCCATCAGAAACTCATCAGCAATGCCAAATTAGCAAACTTTATCCTGCGGGTAGAAGAACCAAACCTGCTGCAAAACCTGCGTATTGCCGAACAACAACAGCAATGGACTCAAGCACAATCGATTTTGCAAGCCTTGGGTGAGATATATGAAAGATTGGGGCGCAAACCCGAATTTAAAGCCTTGCAACAGCGAGCGTTAAATCAAATTGGCATCGAGCTAACAGAAGCCAAAGCCAAGGGTAAAGATGCTTTGAATTTCTGGGTGTATTTGCGGATTAATCAAGCTAATGAAGCATTAAAGCGTGCTGATTTAGAAGCAGCAAGAGTAATTTATCAAGAAATTCTCGATGAATTAATAGCTTTAAATGACTCTTCAGTGAATAACACAATTGCTGTTGCTTATCACCAACTGGGTATGGTAGCTACGAACAACGGCAATTTGAGCAAGCACGGCAATATTACCTCAAGGCTTTGAAAATAAAAGAAGATGCAGGAGATTTGTACAATGCTGCAAGTGATTATCACCAACTGGGTAGGGTAGCCGAAGAACAACGGCAATTTGAGGAGGCACGGCAATATTACCTCAAGGCTTTAAAAGTATTAGAAGATGCAGGGGATTTATACAGCGCTGCAAGTGATTATCACCAACTGGGTAATGTAGCTTATAAACAACGGCAATTTGAGCAAGCGCGCAATATTACATCAAAGCTTTGAAAATAATTAGAAGATGCAGGGAATTTCTACAACGCTGCAAATGACTATTACCAACTGGGTAAGGTAGCCGAACAACAACGGCAATTTGAGCAAGCGCGGCAATATTGCCTCAAAGCTTTGAAAATATTTGAAGATGCAGGGGATTTGTACCGTGCTGCAATTGTCTATCACCAACTGGGTATGGTAGCCGAACAACAACGGCAATTTCAGGAGGCGATTAGCTATTATCAAAAAGCTTTTAACCTTTATGAACAATCCCAAGATTGGTATTGGGCTTCACAAATATTGGGAACATGGGGAAGCGTTTTAGAAGCGCAATCAAATTTTTCTGAAGCTTTACCAATTTATATCTGTGGTTTTGGAATTTGTATTGAGCATTATCAAGGCTTGATTGAAGGTTTTATCTATCTTTTAGCACGAATGTTACAGATTTTAGGAGAAAATCAATTTGATCCGATTTGGCGCGAGGTGACGGGTGGTGATTGTGCGGGTGAGGTGCGGGAGGCGATTTGGACGGCGCGGGATAGGTTGGATGAGGAGGGGTAGGGGAGATTGATTGTGTAATTGCTCATAAATCCGCCTTGGAATAAATCTGTGTCGCAATCCGCCTTGGAATAAATCTGAGCCGTAATCCGCCTTGAAATAAATCTGAGCCGTAATCCGCCTTGGAATAAATCTGAGCCGTAATCCGCCTTGGAATAAATCTGAGCCGTAATCCGCCTTGGAATAAATCTGAGCCGTAATCCGCCTTGGAATAAATCTGAGCCGTAATCCGCCTTGGAATAAATCTGAGCCGTAATCCGCCTTGGAATAAATCTGAGCCGTAATCCGCCTTGGAATAAATCTGAGCCGTAATCCGCCTTGGAATAAATTCCCAGGCTCATATACAAAGTCGTCTTAAGACGACTGGGGGTTTTTTGTTTGGTGATGATAATTTGAATTCAGTCCGTTTTCAACGGAAGCAGGTTTATTAGCCGCTTAATTTATTGATGCGGCGACGGGTTTTTCCGTTAAATGATAATTTGAATTCAGTCCGTTTTCAACGGAAGCAGGTTTATTAGCCGCTTAATTTATTCCAAGGGCAGGAAGCCGGATTTTTCCGTTAGTTGATAATGATGATTTGAATTCAGTCCGTTTTCAACGGACTTCGTTTATGAGCCTGGGAATTTATTCCAAGGCGTAAATTTGCGGAAATTCCCAATTAAGGCGGGGAAGAGACAATTTTGAAACAAACGAGTAGAATCAAGAAAATTTAATCACAAGTTTTCATATAATCATCATGGCTTTTTGGCGCACTTATTATCACCTTATTTGGGCAACCAAAGAACGTCACCCTTTAATTACACCTGAAAGAGAAACCGATCTTTATAAGTATATTGTTGATAAATCCGATAGTCTTAATTGTATAATTCATGCTATTGGTGGCGTTGAAGACCATATTCATTTAGTCGCTTCTATTCCACCAAGTTTATCTATTGCTGATTTTGTCAAAAATATTAAAGGTAGTAGCGCACATTTCTTAAATAAAAACAGTAGATTATCTGCAAATTCAATTTCTTTTAGCTGGCAGCGTGGATATGGTTTATTATCTTTGGGTAGCAAACAGTTAGAACAAGCAGTTAGTTATGTAAAAAATCAAAAAAATCATCATTCCCAAGGAACGGCGATCGCCACTCTAGAAAAATATAATGATAAGGAGTAATGTGAAATTACATTCTTCTAAATATCCTAGAAATAAAAAGGAACCATAATATGCAAGCTTACAAAGCCAAAGGTAAAATTGACGCGACAGGTAATTTAATAGTTGAAGAATCTATTCAAATACCACCCGGAAATGTGGAAGTAATTATTTTACAGGTAGCTAATGAAGTGAATAACTCTACAGAAACCGCCACAGAATCACAAGTAGAAACACCTAAAAAGCGGGAATACAAAATTCAAGCCCTGAAACACTTGCTGGAAAATGCGCCACCTACATCACCAGATTTTGATCCAGATGAGGCGAGATGGGAAGCTTTAAAGGAGAAACATAATTTGTGAAGGTATTAATAGACACCAATATTGTTGTGGATGTAGCACTTGATAGGGACCCTTTTTTCGCAGCTAGCGAACAAGTATTACGTTTTGTCGAACAGCAACGAATTGAAGGATATATTAGTGCATCAACCTTTAGCGATTTATATTACATTATTCGCAAATATAAAGGTCATACTTGGACTATACAATTTTTACAAGGAATAGCAACTTTCTGCCAAGTCGCTACGGTAAATCAAGCTACAATTTCAATGGCACTTGCTACCAATTTCAAGGATTTTGAAGATGCAATTGTGTACGGTGCTGCGGTACTTAACAATTTAGACGTTATTGTTACTCGCAATCAAAAAGACTTCCCGGTTACAACTCCACGAATTTTAACACCCGAACAATTAATTCAAGAGTTAACATCTCCGTAAATCTATATGAATACCCAACTCGAATCAACCGAAATAAATCAAAAACAGCAACTTCTTAAAGATTACCAACCCGCACAAAAAGCATTAGCTACCCTAGAACAAAATAACGGTTATTTTAATACTACTTTTGACAAACTTTGGGCTGAAAAATTCGGTACGGATACTTACGATAAAAAATCCCTTTGGCAATCTACTTTAACTGTACTACGCCAAGAACTTTGCGGTGATGAAGGTTTCCAGGCTCAATTTAAAGAATATACTAAAAACCCCGCTAGCGCTCCATTACTTACCGGGTTAATTGTTTCTATTACAAGTTTATCTGGTATACCTTTAGATCCAGCTATTTCTACAGTTGTTGTTTTATATCTTCTCAAGGTGGGATTGAAGATTTTCTGCGAATATACCGAACCCGAAAATAAAAATTAATATTGAAACTAAATCATCACCCGCCTTGGAATAAATTCCCCCCGCGAGTATACAAAGTCGTCTTAGAGGATGCGCGGGAAAGTTATAAATAAAACCACAAATCTTTAGATCCCCCTAAATCCCCCTTAAGAAGGGGGACTTTAACCCCCCTTTTCAAGGGGGGGAAGGGGGGATAATCCGAGACTTAGGATAAAAACTATACTTTTCAAACATCCTCTTAAGACGACTGGGGATATTTTGTTTGCATCAGAATGAAAAAAACCTTACTAGAACACAAAGAGCGCTGAGGAAGAGGAGCTTAGAGAACGTTTAAATAATTTCGATACAAATGGAAAGGATTTCAGTCCGTTTTCAACGGACTTCGTTTATTGGTTCCTGGGAATTTATTCCAAGGCATTGACAACAAATAATTGTAAATTAACACAATTTCTTAAATCACCTCCGCTTCACCTCTGCAACTCCCTGCAAAATTTCAGAACGATTTTTCTTTCTTCCACTCCGACGAGTTAATATACCCTGAGTTGGACTAAATAATAAAGCTAATAAAAATAACGCGCAAATAAATAATACAATTGATGCTCCCGAAGGCACGTTTTGATAATAGCTAATATATAAACCGCCAATGCTACCAATAATACCTATTATCGAACCTACAAACATCATTTGATGTAATTCCTTAACTAACAAATAAGCCGTTATTCCAGGACCAATTAACAAAGAAATTACTAACACCACTCCCACGGCTTGCATGCTGGCAATAATTGTTAATGTAACTGCTGCGGTTAAACCAAATTTGATTCTATTTACTGGTAGCCCGCTCGCTTCTGCTCCTAATGGGTCAAAAGTGTAAAATAGCAATTCTTTATAACAAATTTTAACTAAAAATAAAGTAATAACTGTAATTATTAAAGTCCGCCAAACGTCTTCTGTTGTTACTCCTAAAATATCGCCAAATAAGAAGTGATGCAAATCAACTTTACTTTTCAACACGCTAATTAACATAATTCCCAATGCTAAAAAACCCGAAAAAACCAAAGCCATCGCCGCATCAACTTTAACGCGAGACTGCGATTCTATCCAAGCAATTACAAAAGTGCTAAAAGTCCCCGAGATAAACGCACCCAGTAAAATATCCACACCCAGAAAAAGCGCGATCGCAATACCCGGTAAAACAGCATGAGCAATCACATCACCAAGAATTCCCTGACGCTGTACTATCAAATAAGAACCCACAACCGAGCAAAGAATCCCCAGTAAAGTAGCAATTACCAGCGCATCTCGCATAAACCCAAAACTAAGCGGCTCCAACAACAAATTAAACATTATAAATAATAGGTAATAGGTAACTGCTAACTGCTAACTGCTAACTGCTAACTGCTAACTGCTCACTGTTCACTGCTAACTGCTCACTGCTCACTGACTAAGCTGATTTTGCTTCTCTATTAAAAAATAAAACATTATTTCCATATGCACGCTGCAAATTTTCGCTTGTAACAACTTCTTTCATAGAACCATCAGCGATAATATGTTTATTTAACAACAATAAATTGTCACATTTAGCTAAAGTTTCACCCAAATCGTGAGTAATTAAAATCAATATTTTGCCATCCCTTCTCAACTCATTAAAAACATCAAACATTATATCTTCGGTACGTTTATCAATACCAACAAATGGCTCATCAAAGAAAAATAAATCCGCTTGCTGTGCCAACGCTCTAGCTAAAAATACTCGCTGCTGCTGTCCCCCGGATAGTTCGCCAATTTGACGAGAACGAAATTCCCACATCCCAACTCTATCCAACGCAGATTTAACTATTTGCTTCGATTTACTACTTGGTTGGCGAAACCAGCCCGTATGTGCGGTACGCGCCATCATCACCACATTCTGCACCGCGATCGGATAATCCCAGTCTACTTGGGTTCTTTGCGGTACGTAAGCGATCGAACTTAATTGCTTTTTGATAGAACAGTTACAAAATTTAATAGTTCCATTTGCAACTGGAATTAAACCTAATATTGCTTTCACCAAAGTACTTTTACCAGCCCCATTTGGACCGATTACACCAATCATTTCTCCGGGGAAAGCACGAAAGCTGACATCCTCAAGAGCCGCTATACCCCGATAGTTTACGTCCAAACGCTCTACTTCTAACACTAATCCCTCCTGTATAATAATGATTATTATATGATAACGATTATCATTTTAGGAGAAAATAGTTGATACCGATCGCGTTTTATGATTAGCGGAAAGTACTTATAGTCTAAAAGCGATCGAATGTGAAATCCCAGCAACAACTATATGCTGATGGTTTAGCGGAAAATGGTACTGTTTAAATATGTTTTTAAGGCATTCTCGGATTATCCCCCCTTCCCCCCTTAGAAAAGGGGGGTTTTAAGTCTCCCTTAAAAAGCGGATAATGGAGGATCTTAAAATCTGTAAGTTTTATTTATAACTTTCCCGCGCATCCTCTAAGAATCTTCACCACTTTGGTTTTCAATAGCTTGTCTAATCACTTCAATTTTTAATTCAAGTGCTTGAGCAATTTGTTCTATACTAAAACCCATACTTAACAAGCGAACGGCTATTTCAAGCTTTGTTTCTTGTTGAACTTTTTGCTTAACTTCAAGCTTCCCTTCTTCTCTAACTTGCTGGTAAAATTTAGTTTGCTTCCACTCTTTTAATCCAAACATAGCAATTAGGATTCCTGCCCACTTTGGTTTTCAATAGCTTGTCTAACCACTTCAACTTTTAATTCAAGAGCTTCAGCGATTTGTTCTACACTCAAGCCCATTTTTAACATCCGAGGGACTGTTTTAAGTTTTGTTCTTTGTTCAACCTCTTGCTCAACTTCCTGATAAAATCTAGTTTGCTGCCATTCGGTTAATCCAAACATCGCTTCTAACTCCTGTCTAGTTTGATTTGAGAATTTATAAATCAACATCCTTTCTACTAATTCTAAAAGCCGATTGCGGTTTGTGACATCTGCTTGTCGAACTTGATTTACTAAACTTCTTGCGACTTCTACTGCTTCGTCTTCCGGAGCAACTACCAAACCAATAATTCTTAACCCGATTGAGGAAGAAGTATCGGCTAATTCATCCAGATATATTACTTGAATTTGCCCCTCGGATAGTGATGTTTGATACGCAATTGGGATACCTGGATCGAGACTGCGTTTTGCCCATAAAACTACTGCTTGCCAACGTTTTTCCGGTCTATATTGATTTAAATAAACGAATGCTTCGGTAATTAATCGCCAGTATAAATCATCATCGCGCTGATATTGTACTTCTACAAAATAAATTGGATCTTGTGGGTATTCGAGTTTGGGTAAAAATAAACCATCAATCCGTCGTGCAAGTTCTTTTATTTCTACAGAGGAAAATTCATAATGTTTTTCTTGGGTAGGAGACTGTTGCAGCAATTCAAATAATACGCTGGGGAGATTTTGCAGCAGAGTATAAAAGATGGTATCTGTTTTCATCTATTACCGCTTTTGAATTAATGGTACGTATGTATAATATAGTAATGGGATGCCTATATCATTGTTAAGAGTAGCGATCGCCTGCGTTACCACCCGCTACATCGCCGCCACAGCTACACATCTCAAAAGTATACGCCGAATTGGAGGAAGATAAAGTAACCGTAATTCCTCGCTTAAAAGTATAGTAATTTGTAGGGGCAAGCCTATTTAACCTTATATATTAATTATGGAAATTATATTTTCCGATCCACGTACTTTAATAGTTGTATTTCCAATCTTCTTAGGATGGGTGCTTGTATATTTATTACTGAAAGAAATAGATAAAGATATATATTGACAGTTGTTGATGTTGCTATTAAAAATGATTCTTAGCGATCGCTAATCAGAAGCAGTGCGATCGGCTAAACAAAACGATAATTTATAGGCAATCTGGGTAAGTTAGTATCAGAAATTTAAATTTAAGTATGGCAAAAATATAAGAGCTAGAAAAGCGAACATGAATGGAGTTGGATATGACACCTCAAGAATTTTTAGAAAGTTTGGCATTAGCCGAAACTGATTCGCAAAGGCTAATGATTTTTGCGCGATATTTAGATACAACTGCCTTAGATAATGCCACGACTCGAATGTGGAGAAGACTTTCTTACAGTAACGAAATTGAAATGTCTCTTAACAATCTTGCTTTTCATTTCGAGGCACTTGCAGAACCAGAAATGCAGTAAGAAAAAGTGATAATTTAGTTATGCCCCCAGAAGTGGGGGTTATTTGATTCAATTAGAAAAACCTCGACAGCGAGAAGTTATTATTCTATAGTTATTTTATCAGCTTAATATTTGGCAGACCGAAGCGGGAGTCAAAACCAGGGGGGTTATGCCAAAATCGCCAGAACCAAGACAAATTAATAGTTACAGCGTTTGAAGTTTTGAGATAAATAAGAATTTATTTCAATAAGCGAGGCTGAAATCAGGTCATTTTTGAGGTTTGCCAAAACCCGTTGTGGAATCTTTGCTCTGTAAGGGTTTCAGGAGGCGGACTTGATTTGAAACGAATCCCGGCAACGGGATTGAAACTCTTTTTGACCGCTTGCCGCGTGCATAACAGCCCTACTTGATTTGAAACGAATCCCGGCAACGGGATTGAAACAATCAACGAGTCAATGCAAGCTGACCTGGATGATTCTTGATTTGAAACGAATCCCGGCAACGGGATTGAAACAACAACTTTGAGGGGGGGAGCAACAGGTACAGCTAACTTGATTTGAAACGAATCCCGGCAACGGGATTGAAACTCTGTAGCCCTCGACAAAAGACAAGGAACCATCAGCTTGATTTGAAACGAATCCCGGCAACGGGATTGAAACATTCATTGATAGCTGAACCAAAAGTTTTTTGAATACTTGATTTGAAACGAATCCCGGCAACGGGATTGAAACTAGTTTACCTTTCTTCCTACAAGTTGAGACTCCCGGCTTGATTTGAAACGAATCCCGGCAACGGGATTGAAACTAGTTGGCTTTTGTCTTCTTTCATCCTATACTAAGAACTTGATTTGAAACGAATCCCGGCAACGGGATTGAAACGTTCATTGGGTAGACCTGTTTTTCATCTCATTAACCTTGATTTGAAACGAATCCCGGCAACGGGATTGAAACATTCAGGAGGATTCAAGAAGCCTGAATATTCATACTTGATTTGAAACGAATCCCGGCAACGGGATTGAAACCCTGAAATCGCAGTCGGAGCAACATTGGTTTTATGCTTGATTTGAAACGAATCCCGGCAACGGGATTGAAACGACTTGAGCCGTTACTCTTCCAAGTTGCGATCGCAACTTGATTTGAAACGAATCCCGGCAACGGGATTGAAACTAGAGAATGGGACTAACGTCCCGTGTAGGGTGATGTTTCTTGATTTGAAACGAATCCCGGCAACGGGATTGAAACTTGTATCTGGCAACTTACCTTTCAATGCTGCGTTTACTTGATTTGAAACGAATCCCGGCAACGGGATTGAAACCTTCTTGATATTCCCAAGCTTTTGGTGTGGCTCCAACTTGATTTGAAACGAATCCCGGCAACGGGATTGAAACATATTTAAGACTAGAACGGGTAAAGACTTGTTCGAGTCTTGATTTGAAACGAATCCCGGCAACGGGATTGAAACCTTTCATTGTTGTAGTAAGTGCCTGGTAGAAATTCCTTGATTTGAAACGAATCCCGGCAACGGGATTGAAACTCCTTGAAGTCTCACTTCTAGTCGTTTAACTTCCTCCTTGATTTGAAACGAATCCCGGCAACGGGATTGAAACCTTTTTTCGCTTTATATCCGGCAGACATATATTTACTTGATTTGAAACGAATCCCGGCAACGGGATTGAAACAACTAGAGAACTCGCTACTTACTTTTGCAGCGCATCTTGATTTGAAACGAATCCCGGCAACGGGATTGAAACACCTATATAATCAGTAGCTTCATCTAGCGCACTTCCTCTTGATTTGAAACGAATCCCGGCAACGGGATTGAAACCTTCTTGTATCCCCTTTTTACCTTCAATAAGTAATTCTTGATTTGAAACGAATCCCGGCAACGGGATTGAAACCTGTATAATGCCTTTAAAAGATTATCAACTTAAAGCTTGATTTGAAACGAATCCCGGCAACGGGATTGAAACTCAAGGGTGGTAGTTTTGACAATCCCCCCGTTTAAACTTGATTTGAAACGAATCCCGGCAACGGGATTGAAACGATAACTCTACCAACATGAAATTATATGACCGTCTGCTTGATTTGAAACGAATCCCGGCAACGGGATTGAAACTTCAGTTAAGAGTCTTAAACGTAATTTTTTAATTTACTTGATTTGAAACGAATCCCGGCAACGGGATTGAAACTAATAATAAGTATAAAGCAAAGAAAAATATTGAATCTTGATTTGAAACGAATCCCGGCAACGGGATTGAAACGATAACTGTGATATTTATTTTAAATTTGAGTACATTCTTGATTTGAAACGAATCCCGGCAACGGGATTGAAACTCGCACTACACGGGAGTATCCGCCCATTCGTCAAGACTTGATTTGAAACGAATCCCGGCAACGGGATTGAAACAATTCTGCAATGTTGCGGACGCTATCCGTCATTGCTTGATTTGAAACGAATCCCGGCAACGGGATTGAAACTGGATACACATGGAGAGAATTTAACAAGTATCTTCAACTTGATTTGAAACGAATCCCGGCAACGGGATTGAAACCTAAATCTTCTACACCTTTATTGAATTCCTCAAGTTGCTTGATTTGAAACGAATCCCGGCAACGGGATTGAAACGGGATAGGCGGATATCTAGGGCAGCTATCACCCGGAACTTGATTTGAAACGAATCCCGGCAACGGGATTGAAACTCTGTAACCTTCAAAAATTTTTAAAAACCAAATATGCTTGATTTGAAACGAATCCCGGCAACGGGATTGAAACTTCATATAACAAATGGTTTAGTTTTAAACTATAATCTTGATTTGAAACGAATCCCGGCAACGGGATTGAAACCAAAGAAGCGCTGATTACCTGAAATCTTTGCAGGACTTGATTTGAAACGAATCCCGGCAACGGGATTGAAACGAGTATGACGGATTCTGTCCGCAATGTAGCCGAATTCTTGATTTGAAACGAATCCCGGCAACGGGATTGAAACTTTTTTCTGTCAAGACTGATAACTTGTTCTTCGTCGCTTGATTTGAAACGAATCCCGGCAACGGGATTGAAACTATTCCTCAAATATGCCGATTAGCTGGTCAGCATAAATCTTGATTTGAAACGAATCCCGGCAACGGGATTGAAACATCGCATTCCAACACAATACACATCTCCGGTTAGGAAAAAGACCTCTCTCCAAACCTCTCTCCTACAAGGAGAGAGGCTTCATTTCCCCCTTCCCTCATAGGGAAGGGGGGTAGGGGGGTTAGGTGTTTGTGTAAATTTAAAAACCATATGAATGTTTTCCGGAGATGTCTTATTAATTCGCACTCAATTGCTCAATAAAATCTCGATAAAACTCCTCGTGGGAAACTGCAAAATTATCCATTCCTTCTTTTGTTAAATATCCCTTTTTACCAGTATGCGGATTTTCTACGTAGCTATAAATCCATTTTGAATGCTTGGGGTTCTCGCTCCAGTGAATATTAAACGCTGCATATTTCGAGAAAAAGGTCATATCTGCGTAAGCGTCTATATTATCGTGTATCCACCATGCCAAAGCCGTCCAATCTTCAGTTTTTTTATAGTAAGGCAAAAATGAATTGACAATAATACAGGCTGTTGCTCCCATATATCCATCTGCATCTTTTACATCCCAGATATGAGCCGCATAATTTGATTCATTACTTGCACAGTTATACTGATTATTATTTTCCGCTCCTTTGGCGTTAACAGCATCAGAACGATAAGCCGAACGAATGCTGATTCTACCAAGTGCGTCTTGAATTGGCTCCAGTACGTTTTCGCAAAGTTTGGTACCAGAGGCGATCGCCAAGTCAACATCGTCTGGAATATTGGGTATACCTTCGATTTGAGAAATTTCTGAGTATAGAAATTCTCGCATGAAAAAATTTTTAGAAAGTTGGATTCTTCCTAATTCTTCTAAAGCTTTAACAGTTTGTGGTTTTCTCACGATTATAGTAATTGTATTAGGTCAAATTCTTGCATTTTATAAAATTTTCATGATTAAGGGTTTTTTCTCCGTAATTTAACTATTTTATTTGTATTCAACAAATACTAGCTAATATAGTTAATTTTTCGGACATCATATATATTCAGAATAAAATCATGACAAAAATGCAGAAGAAGTTATATTCAAAATTTGGGCAAAAATTAATTTTACAAGTCTCTCCATTTGTTGCTACCTCGATGTTAGCAAGTTCACCTACTTTAGCTGCTACTTTTGCTGGCTCCTTTGGGGACTTAACTTTCACGAATTTCAATCGAGAAAACGCAGCATTTGAAGCGATTAATGATGCTAATACGGATGCTGTAACTAATGCCTCGGATAGCATAGCAGATTTTCATAACTTTTCTAGAACCAATGCTGAACCAACTCCATTAAAAATATCTAATATTGCAGAAAGTTTGGCATCTGGTGAAGGTTCAAGTTACGAAGCTTCTGCGGAAACTATGCCAAGATTTTTTGCCAATTTTGATGTAAGTCGTAACGATACTTTATCATTTGACTTTACAACTATTCTCGATTTAGAAGCTTCGGTAGATAAACCAGGAATTGAAACTGCGAATGCCGCTGGAGATATTGCTTTTTATCTTTTAGATACAACTGGTATTTCTACAGAGAATCGGTTTGATTTTCTCAATTCAACGCAATTAGAACCAAATCAAATTAGTCAAAATAATATATTAGAATATTTTACTCTTGCAGCAAATATTGATGCTTTAGGTAGAATTGATTTTATTAATAACACTAAGAGTAAAAATATTGTTCTTAGCAGTGATTTCAGTCATTCTAATGTGGAATTAATTGGCGATTTGGGTAGAAGTCGATCGATTAACATTTCTCTTTTTGAAGGTTCTGTAGAAAGATATTTTGAACAAGATAGAAATGTCACTTTGCTAGCGTTTAAAAATACAAAATCTAACGTCAAAGTTCCCGAACCTGCAACTAATTTATGGTCGATTTTATTTGCAGGGTTGATTGCTCTAGGTATTAAAATAAAAGATAAACTTGAGAAAAAATCTAATTCTGAGAAATATAAATATTAGTACTACAAAAATAAAATGTTGGGTTACGGCATATTATCATTACTTCGTTATTATTCAATTTAATTGAAGCCTTAACCTAACCTACCCATTCCCCATTACCCGATTTTCAACTACACGACCATAATCTAGTTTAATTAATCGATCGCACTTATCAAAATAACGGTCATCGTGACTGATTGCAATTACAGTTTTACCACGCTGTTTTAATTCGGGAAGCAATTTATTATAGAATATTTCTTTAAATACGGGATCTTGATCTGATGCCCATTCATCAAATACGTAAATCGGACGATTTTCTAAATAAGCTGTCAGTAAAGCTAGACGTTTGCGCTGTCCCTGGGATAAATTAGTAGTTGATAAAACACCATTTTTAATTGTTACTTTTCGTTCTAATTCCAATAATGTAAGATAATCTTGTATTTCTGTTTCCTGATTTTCTTCTATTCCTAATAAGCGAGCAAATAAATAGAAGTCATAAAATACGACAGAAAACTGCTGACGATACCATTCGCGATTATCATCTGTAACGGCACGATTGTTAAATAAAATTTTACCGCGATCGGGAACGTATAAACCCGTAATTAATTTAATTAAAGTTGATTTACCGCTACCGTTGCCACCAACAATAAAGACTAATTCACCGGGTTCAAACTTGAGGTTAATATTATCTAAAGTAAACTTATGTTCTTCGCTATCTCCACTATAAGCATGAGTTACATTAACCAATTCTAAACTCGTCCAATTGGATTCAAAATCCGAACCTGTAGGAAAATTTGGTTCGGTAACTTGTTCGGAAAGAGATATTCCTAAAGATTCAATTTTATTTAAAGCGATATTTGCTCGAGCAATTTGAGGTAAAGAAGTTACTACCTCGCCTATGGGGCTAATCAAATATACAATAGCTAATGCATAACTAGATATAATCGCGGTAGAAACTGTATTTAATTGAGGAAAAACAAATAATATTAATCCAACGGGAATAAAAAATAATACCGTTCCCAAAGAGCCAGCAAAAGCAAAAGCCGTTATGCCGCTGATTCGATATTGCTTATATTTACTAGCACTCGATTGTAAATCCTCTTTAATAAAAGCAATTCTTCTTTGACGGTGCAACTTTAACTCTTTTGTTCCTTCTGTAACCGTGCGAATATGTTCAAATAAAATATCCTGAACTTGACGAGCTTGTTCTAAATCTTTGATACCTCCTTTTTCTATAGAAGTATAAAGATAAAAGCTGATTAAAACACAGCCAAATACAATAAAAAATAGTAGCGTAGAGAGCCAGAATAAGTAAACAAAAATTCCCAAAGCTATAGCAATATTTACTATCATTATTGATAATTTGATTGAAGCCGAAGAAATTGCCGCGATATCATTTGTTAAAGTTGCTAACAGCTTTGATATACCGATAGTTTCTAAATGCTGCAAAGGACAATCTAAAATACGTTGAGTCATTTCTAAGCGCAAATCGTAGATAACCCCTTGGGCTAGACGATTTATCAATACCCAACTAATAAACTGAAAAATCCATAAACAAACACAGAGGCTAAAGAACAGCACAATTAACCAAACGGGTGGGTTTTGCAAATTAGCGATCGCATAATTGATAACGGCGATAATACCCGCACCACTAGCACCGCTAAGAATACTAAATATTGCTGCTAAAAAGAAATTTTTGCCAGAATTTTTGAGCAGAAGTCGGATAATTTTCATGAATCAAATGTAAATTAATTAGTTTATTCAGAAATTTGATGTTGGGTTACGGCATATTATCATTACTTCCTTATTGTTTAAATTTGTTAGAGCCTTCACCCAACCTACAAGCTATTATCAATTATCAATTAACAATTACCAATTACCAATTACCTATTCCCTTAATCTAGGAATTAGTTGAGCTAAATTACAGGGACGATTGCGGGAATCTAATTGTTCTTTAATAATCTCCCATCCCGTTTTACAAGCACCAGAAGAACCTGGTAAACAAAAGATATAGGTACCGTTTGCAACACCAGCCAAACAGCGAGATTGAATTGTAGAAGTTTTAATTTCTTGATAGGAAATCATCCTAAATATCTCACCAAATCCCTCAATTTCTTTATCTAATAAAGGCTTAATTGCTTCTGGAGTTCCATCACGTCCGGTAACTCCCGTGCCACCAGTGGTTAAAATTACTTGGATAGATTCCGAGGCAATCCAACGAGATACAACTGCACGAATTTGATAAATATCATCGGGAACAATGACTTTTTCTGATAAGTTATGTCCTACCGTAGTTAAATTATCAACTAATATTTTGCCCGATTTATCATCAGCTTCCGTTCTCGTGTCGGAAACAGTTAGTACGGCAATTTTTAAAGCAATTAAAGATTCTTTACTGTCCATATTTTTTAAATTTAAAATTATAATCTCTTATTTCCCTCACCTTAATAAGGAGAGGGATTAAGGGTGAGGTTTTTTCAATACTACAATCATCTAAATTTTATATTCTTCCTCGACAATTGAGAAAGTTTAGTAATTCCCATCAGTTTCATATCTCTATCAATTTCATTTTTCATATTAGAAATAGCTTTTTCAACTCCTAATTGTCCGCCAGCCGCTAATGCATACAAATACCATCTTCCACCAGAGCAGGCTTTTGCACCTACTGACAGTGCTTTTAAAACATGAGTTCCTCTTCTAATACCACCATCACAGATTACATCAACGCGATCGCCAACTGCATCTACTATTTCTGCTAGCTGCTCGAAAGGTGATATACAACCATCCAACTGTCTCCCACCGTGATTTGATACCATGATGGCATCGGCTCCGATGTCAACTGCTCTTTTTGCATCATCAACGCTCATTACACCTTTGAGGCAAAACTTTTTACCCCATTTTGTTCTAATTTCTTCGGCATCTTGCCAATCCATCGATCGATCGAGCATCGTACTTAAATAATCACCTACCGATACTGCGACATTTGTTCCTTTATTTACGTGTTGTTCTAATTGCGGTAAGCTGAATGGTTCTCGTAATAAATAATTTAACGACCAATTTGGATGTAGAGCAAAACTAATCAAACTCTGCGGTGTAAGTTTTGGAGGTATAGTAAATCCCGTCCACAAATCCCGTTCCCTGTTTCCTCCAGTAATTGTATCGACGGTTAAGGCGATCGCATCAAAGTTTGCTTCCCTACACATTTCTATCATTGCATCATTCAAACCTTTATCTTTATGACAGTAAAATTGGAACATCTTTGGTGTAGAAATTGTTTTACCAATCTCCTTTAAACTAACCGTGCCCAAACTTGATATACCAAACAAAGTTCCATATTTTTCTGCTGCTTTGGCAACCGCTCTTTCACCGTCATAATGGAATAATCTTTGTAATGCTGTTGGCGAACAAAACATGGGAATATCAATTTTCATTCCCATTACTTCCACAGAAGTATCTATTTCTTCAACTCCTGCCAAAACGTTGGGAATCAAATCGCATTGCTCGTAGGCTTGGGTATTTCTTCTATAAGTAACTTCATCATCTGCCGCTCCATCTATATAATGAAATATCGGAGCGGGTAATTTTGTTTTAGCTAAATTTCTAAAATCATTTGTGTTACGACAATCTGATATACTTTTAAATAATTTAAAATTCATTGTTTTTACATGAGAATGGTGCGTTAAGCGCGAATGATATATATTTTGTCATAATCTGAATTATATATTGCGCCATAACACACCCTACAAACTTTTAAATAATTTAAAATTCATTGTTTTTACATGAGAATGGTGCGTTAGGCGCTACAAACTTTTAAATATTATAAGAGAAAGCACATGGCTACTTTGTATGAAAAATTAGGTGGAAAAGATGCTGTTGATATCGCCGTTGATAAGTTTTACGGACATATTTTAAACGATGAGCGAATCAAGCACTTTTTTGAAAACGTAGATATGAAAAAACAGCGCGAACATCAAAAGGCATTTTTAACTTATGCTTTTGGTGGTTCTTCTCATTATGATGGCAAGATGATGAGAGAAGCTCACTAACATTTGGTTGAAGGAATGGGTTTAAATGGCAAACACTTTGATGCAGTTGTCGAAAACTTAGTTAAAACTTTGCAAGAATTAGGAATTTCTGATGAATTGATTCAAGAAGTTGGTGCTGTTGCTGCTGCACCGGAACATAAGAGAGATGTATTGAATGGGTAATTGGTAATTGGTTAAATTAAATTACTTAAACTGCACGAGCATATTCAAAAATTTGATTTGCGCTTAATTCAAGTTCTGGAAAAACTTGAGAAACTAAAATATCTTGATTTTGGAATAATTTTCTTTGATATTCATCATCAACTAAGTCACAAACTGTAATCGTTGGTTGTTTCGGTTTACCAATATATTCTCTTCCACCAACACCAAGATAATCCACAATCCAGTATTCCGGTACACCTAAAAGTGCGTAATCTTCTACTTTTCTAGCATAATCATTTTGCCAGTTTGTACTAACTATTTCAACAATTAGCTTGATTGAACTTCCTAAAGTAATAACGGGTTCTTGCTTCCACAATGGTTCGTTTCTAAGCTGATTTTTATCCAATACAATTAAATCTGGACGAAAAGCAGTTTCTGTTCCCAACAACTTAATTAAACATCGATGGGGAATAAAATAATTCGGGTTGTATTGGTCAATTTGTACGTTCAGCTTTCGTCCGGTAAATGCACCTACTTGTTCGTGAAACCCGGTTGGTTCCATTTCAAATAATTCCCCGTCAATCAACTCATAACGTTCATTATCGCCGTAATTGGCAATAAACTCATCAACGGTAATAAATTTTGGTGCTATTTGAACCATTGTTATTTTTGTTTATTATTTATTTTTGAGGTTTGTAGAAATATTTTAACGGTTGTTTAAGGTTGAGATACAATTTGCGGCTTTGCTGAATCATGCGGATGAAATGATGCTTTCACATTATTGGAGACGTAGCAGTGCGGAACTCTCTACAACAGTTTCGCGTTTACGACAAAATGTAAAAAAAGATAATTCATAGCTTAATTCAGCAACGCCAAATTTGCTTTATCAAACCTGAGCGGTTTGTGTTGAAACTTCTTGCGATCGCGATTCTAAATTACCTCTAACTGCGCGAAACATTCCAAATCTGCAAAGCCCTGTACCAAATGCTAACCGCATCAACAAAATAGTAGGTACTTCCCGCACCGATTTAAGAAAACCACGAACGCCAAAACGCATCCATCCCTGTGGTTTAACTATTCCTTGCCAGATAGTATCGAACCATGAAGGAAGTGTTTCTTTTGTCCAGTCTGCGGTTATAACTTCCCCTTCTACAAATCCCGTGGCTTCCAAAAGTTCGGAAAAACCTTCGATGCTGGAAAAAGCTGGATGGGACCACTGATCGAGTAATTGCTGCATGACTGGTTTCTCCCAGAAATTCAGCGGGATTTGGCGATCGTCTCTTTGATTCCAATCGGCTACAACCAACAGCCCACCTGGCTTTAACACCCGCATCAACTCAGATGCAAAAACCATTTTATCTGGCATATGAGGACCAGCTTCAATCGACCAAACTACATCAAAACTGGCATCGGGGAAAGAAAGAGCCATCGCATCATCTACGAGAAACTTGGCGCTCACACCTTCAGGGGTTAATTCAGTCGCTCTTTTCACCTGTTGGGGGCTGATAGTAACTCCGGTGACATCAAAACCGTATTCCTTGGCTAAAATCCGACTGCTACCACCAATTCCACAACCAACATCTATAACTGTGGTACCGGAAGGTAATTTATCCAAACCACCCCAACGTACCATTTCATGAACGAAATCGTATTTGGCTGTTAAAAAATCCTTATTTGTCGGTGGTGAACCATAATGTCCTAAATGAATGTGTTCACCCCAGTAAAATTCTAAAATACCATCATCCGTCCATTCGTCGTAGGAATTAGCTACCGAATCCGATGATTGATAGCGACGAGCCGAGATTAAATATAGTGCGATGCTTACAATTAATATTGCAAGGATAATTCCCAAAGTAGAAAGCAACCAGTTCATAAAATACAGCCTTAATATTTTTTCATAATTTTATCGTATTAAGGAGTTAAGGATTTTGATTTATTTGTAGGGTGTGTGACGGTGACGATAAATAATCAAACTAAATCTAATAATTTGAAATTACCGTCACGCACCAATTATGTTAATTAACAACCCAAGAAGTTAAATAAATAATTACGATTTTTAAATTCCCTTGAGAAATTTTTCAACACTATGTTTCCAAAGTTCTTTATTAACTGTAACGAGTAAATCATGACCCGCATTAGGGAAAATAACCAGTTGTTTTGAACCCTGCAAATTTTGAGAAATATCGTTTATTTCTGCTACAGTAGTCCATTTATCAAGCTTTCCATGTAATATCAAAGCAGGACAATTAACAGAACTTGCATAAGTAACTGGGTTATGAGCAAAACCATTAAATCCATGTTGAATTCCTCCCCAAAATACCATAAGTTCGGTCACGGGAAACGTAGGAAATTTAACTGCTCTAACTCGACTTTTAACAGCACTTACAAGGCGTGCAAAAGGAAGTTCTAAAATTACAGCTTCGGGATTTATATTTTCATCAGCAATTGCTTTGAGAATAGCAGCACTACCCATCGATACACCATAAAGTATGTATGGATGTTTTAATTTTAACTTTTCGGCATAATTCATAGTTAAAGCTACATCTTTGGATTCCCTAACACCTATAGTTGTAGTGTTTCCGCTCGAACCTCCCATACCTCGGAAATCAGTTAGTAAAGCATCGTAGCCTAAATTATGAAATACCTTGGTTGGAGCTAAGAGTTGTTTGCCCTTGCTGCCATTATTACCGGGGAATAATAAAACGGTTCCGTTGACTTTACTTGGAGCGGGGATAAACCAAGTTTCTAACCATTCTTTCTGACTAACGGCAATGCGTTGAGTTTCGTATTTTAGTCCGATATCATCAGGTTTTTTAGTAATTACCTGTTTATTTGAATAGTTAAAGTGTGTTAAAAAATAAGCACCAGCGTAAGATAGAATATTGAGAATAATAAAAGCAATTAGAATAAATTTAAAAATACGTTTTATAATCTTTTTTCTTATTTTGATGCTTTTTAATGATTGCATAAAATTTTTATCACCGATTAGTAATGACATACCGTCAATATCAAACTAACTCAATTATTGTTTATCTGCTTATGGTAATGTTGGGTTACGAAATGATTGTCACTTGCTATCTGTCGTAAAAGTCGGGGAGAAATATCACGTCCTTTATGAAACGGAACTGTAGTTCCTCTACCATCTTCATGACGAAATTGTTTGTGTGAAGCCTTTTGACGAACTTCTACAAAACCCAGCTTTTCTAAAATACGTACAACTTCTTGTGGTTTGAGAACAGGTATGTTGCTCATAGTTCATTGAACCACAATCTGCTGCGTACCAACAAAATCCGTCTTAAATACGACTTTTTCATCCTCTAAAAGCATTTCAATTACTTCGCGGAGATTCTCGTGCAATTCGTCTAAAGTTTCTCCTTGGGAATGCGCTCCCGGAAATCCAGGAACATAGCCAACGTAAAGATTAGTGTCAGAATCTCGCTCTACAATTGCAGTGAAGACTTTCATAAGTGCGATTATATTTACTTAATTATTATGCCGTTTCGCTTGTTAGTTGTCCATAATTGAAGCTCCCTCAATTTTAACCAACTTGGGATTATAATTTCAGCACTTGCTTTAATTATCTGGTGTATACCAGGAATAGCTATTATTTCTAATGTCTTCAGCAATCGAATTGATAATCGTATTTATCCAGGTTTACCAAATAATCAATTAGAACAAATTGAAAAGATAGTTGATACAAAAATTAGTAGTAATACTGATTTAATAAATATTTTACTCTTTGTTTTAACTGCATTACCAATAGTAGGAAATTTTTCTTTCTGGTTACTATAAAAAAGCGTTAGAGCAGGAATGATTGATGATTCTACAAAGGAATTAGAGAAAAAAAATGACATTTTAGTAATCGCATTGAATTAGTTCGCGGCAGCTAGTAATACTTTACCATCAATATGAAATCAACTCAATTTTGACTTATCTAAGATATTAATGTTGGGTTACGACACGATTAATAATATTGTTGTTACAAATCAAATTGTTTTTCGTGTCTAACCCAACCTACTAGCTATCGCATTCATCGCTTTCATCTTCACGATCGCATTCGTCGCTTTCATCATCACTAAAATCGCTACAGTCTTCGCTGCTATCATCCTCACTATCGCTGTAATCACGATCGCACTCATCGCTATCGTAGCTACTCTGTGAATCCCCACCTCCAAATAAATCGCCCAAATCGAAACCAGAAGAACTTTCCGAATCGCGATCGCAATATGTATCATCGTTCCAATGACTGTAAGAATTACGACGAGAATTATTTCTTCTACCGGAATTATCTGATGGAAACAGAAGCTTTACTATCAAGAAAATGAATACTAATGCGATAATTATTTCCATAATCTTTATTTAGACTTCTCAGATTTGGCATCTATATAAGTAATTAAACAAAATTAATTACACAATGTCATTGCGAGTTGAACGGAGTGAAACGAAGCAATCGCAAGGGCTGGGATTACTTCGCACAGCGAATAATGACGGTAAATATTTTTGTTCACCTACTTACATATCTGAGAATTTTGGAACGATTACGAAAATACAGTTACTAGTTATAAATTCAAAACTCCTTACTCTTAACTCTTAACTCCTCACTCCTCACTCCTCACTCTTCCCAATCCCCCATCCCCAATGCCCATTGCCATTATTTATCTATACATAGAGAAATTGCAATCAACGCCGATCGCCGTAAAGTTGTAAAATTTTTGTTAAATAGAAAGCAGCATTTACAATTTTTTCGTATATTAGGTATTCGGCATGACAGCAACTACTCCAAAAGCAACATCGGCTCCCAAGTTTTGCGAAGGTATTCAATATTTTGGGGAGGCTAAACCTGATTTTGATAAGTATGGTAAGCAAAGTGCCATTCCTGAAGGCAAAACCGCTATTAGCAACACTCAAGATATCGCGGCTGTTTACCAAACTTTACTTTATGCCGATGCTTTACGTTATTTAACATTACAGGTGACTGGAAGTAAATCTTCGGGACATCCAGGGGGTTTTGCATCTCAAGCGGAAGCTTATGCTGCTTTAGTCATGCTGGGTTACAAGAATATTTTGACTGAAGTGGGACACCACGCCCCTGGATTCTATAGTGCCATGTTTCTCGATCGCTCTTTAGAGGACATGGATATCACCACGGTGCAACAATTGCGCGATCGCTATCGGGAAAAACACGGTTTGCTGGGACACCTTTCGGGTATGATTCCTGGCATTCTCGCACCTGCTGGTCCTTTAGGTCAAGGTCAGCATTTTGCAATGGCTGCGGCTTATTTAAATAAAGGTAAGTTGTTCCCCTTTACCGTTGGTGATGGTGGTTTGGGGGAACCTTATATCATGAGTGCGATCGCGCATTTTAATACTGCTTTCCCCAAAGTTACCAATTTCCTACCCGTGTTGGTGTGGAATGGTTACTCTCAGGAACATCACAGCATGGTTTCGCTCAAAACCAACGATCAGATGGGAAATTACTGGATTGGTAATGGTTTTGAAGAAGTTGTTATTGTTGATGCTAAAGACTTTGACGATCGCAATCAGCCGGGTGACTATGTTGATAGTACGGAATTTTCCTTTGAGAGAAGATTGCTATTTACTAAAGCTGTATTGGAAGGAATTGATAAAGCAGCTAAGTCAGCACTCAGCGGAAAATTAACCGTATTTATTATTAAACAGCTTAAAGGTTCTGGAGTTCACGCGACTGGTTCAAAATCCCACAACCTTTATCCCAAGGATACTTTAGATGCACCTCATATGATGGAAGCATTAAAAGAACGTGCTTTATCTGTGGAAGCTTGGGAATTAGTGCGAAACAATTGCGATCGCGCTGGTGGTGGTCCTGCTGCAAAGACTGCGGTGACTGAATTTGAGTTACAATTACCTGAGTTGGGCGATTTGGCTTTGGAAGAGTTTGAAGTTGGTGGGGAGCCAAAAGTTTCTACCACCGCGATGGGACTTTTAGTTGGTAAGGTGGGACAAGCTGACAAGAATTTCTTAGTTACCAACGCTGACGGAAACGCCGCATCGGGTATTGGCAATATCAACCAAGCTTTAAAAATTATCCATCCCACCCAAGATGATGATTACAACCAAGCACCACAAGGACAAGTTTACGAACCTTTGAGCGAAGATGCTTGTGCTGGTTTAGCTGCGGGTTTATGCTTGATGGGGGGACGCAGTTTATGGTGTTCCTACGAATCTTTTGCCGTCAATGGTTTACCAATTTGGCAAACTGTAACTCAAGCAATGGCAGAATTACGCCGCGCTACACCTTCTACTATAACTTTATTTACCGCCGGTGCATTAGAGCAAGGACGCAACGGATGGACTCACCAACGCCCGGAAATCGAAGCTTACTTTGCTTCCATGATGCGTAACGGTAATATTTTCCCCTTATTCCCCACCGATGCCAACAGTATTCAAGCTTGTTACGAATGGGCTTTGACTACTAAAAATAAAGGAATTGTCATAACTGCGAGTAAATCACCCTTACCAATTCGTACCAGCTTTGAACAAACCCGACAAGCCTTAAAAGATGGTGCGGTGGTGTTGCAAGAAACCAGCGGGGATAAGCAAGTTGTGTTTGCAGTCATTGGTGACATGATGTTAAAGCCAGTATACGAAGCAGCCGAACATCTGCAAAGTGAAGGTATAGGAAGTAAAATTGTTTCCATTGTAAACCCCCGTCGTTTATATCGTCTCCACGATACAGCTTGGGATTTGTGTTCGCACTCAGACGGCGATTTTATCGATGATGCCAAATTTGCAGAATTATTCGATGCAGATGCCTTAATTGGCGTTACAGGTGGCGCAGCAGCAATGTTAGAACCCGTAATGCTGCGGAGTAATTGCAAGCGCGATACCTTTGCCTGGAGACGCGGGGAAACTACATCAAGCGCCGGTGAATTGATGGCATTTAACGGTTTGACAGCCGAAGGTTTGAAAGAAAGAGCGATCGCCTTAGTTAAATAAGGTTTGTAGTAAGGATTTTAATCCTTTTATAAATGGGGATGAGGAGCGATCGCCTTAGTTAAATAAGGTTCGTAGTAAGGATTTTAATCCTTTGATAAATGGGGGTGAGGAGCGATCGCCTTAGTTAAATAAGGTTCGTAGTAAGGATTTTAATCCTTTGATAAATGGGGGTGAGGAGCGATCGCCTTAGTTAAATAAGGTTCGTAGTAAGGATTTTAATCCTTTGATAAATGCGGATGAGGAGCGATCGCCTTAGTTAAATAAGGTTCGTAGTAAGGATTTTAATCCTTTGATAAATGGGGATGAGGAGCGATCGCCTTAGTTAAATAAGGTTCGTAGTAAGGATTTTAATCCTTTGATAAATGGGGGTGAGGAGCGATCGCCTTAGTTAAATAAGGTTCGTAGTAAGGATTTTAATCCTTTGATAAATGGGGGTGAGGAGCGATCGCCTTAGTTAAATAAGGTTCGTAGTAAGGACTTTAGTCCTTTTCTAAATGCGGATGAGGAGCGATCGCCTTAGTTAAATAAGGTTCGTAGTAAGGATTTTAATCCTTTGATAAATGGGGGTGAGGAGCGATCGCCTTAGTTAAATAAGGTTCGTAGTAAGGACTTTAGTCCTTTTATAAATGGGGATGAGGAGCGATCGCCTTAGTTAAATAAGGTTCGTAGTAAGGATTTTAATCCTTTGATAAATGGGGATGAGGAGCGATCGCCTTAGTTAAATAAGGTTCGTAGTAAGGATTTTAGTCCTTTTCTAAATGGGGATGAGGAGCGATCGCCTTAGTTAAATAAGGTTCGTAGTAAGGATTTTAATCCTTTGATAAATGGGGGTGAGGGCTAAAGCCCTTACTACGAACAATTATCAGAAACCTTCAATTAATATCTTCGTTCCTAGAAAAACCAAGCTAGCCCCGCCGATCGCCTCTACTTTCTGTTTGAACATATCGCCACAAAAATGACCAATATAAACCGCTATAAATGATAAAACAAAGGTGATAAAACCAATTATGGTAGCTGTAAATAAAATAGAACTTTTTAAAATTGATAATCCCAATCCGGCGGCGAAGGCATCAATACTAGTGGCAATTGATAAGGCTATTAGAGTGTAATTTTCTAAACAATTAAACTTTGGTTTTTCATCGTTATCATCTGCAAACGATTCCAAAATCATCTTTCCGCCAAGATAGCTAAGTATACCAAATATTATCCAATGGTTGAAACTAATTACAAAACTTCTGATACTTAATCCAACCAGCCAACCAATTAAAGGCATAAAGGCTTGAAATATACCAAAGAAAAGCGCTATTTTAATTGCTTTAGAAATTTTGATATTTTTAATAGTCAATCCACTACTTAAAGAGACTGCACAAGCGTCAGCAGCTAGCCCAAAAGCAAGTAGAATCGAACTTGATAATTCCATTTGTTAATAATTTAATAATAATTTAAACTATTTTTGAATTATAGTCGATTTGTTTGAATTACATTTATCATTGTTTTATCATTATTTATTCATTGTTTATTCATTTTTTTAGAATTAGTTTAATTTGGATTTTAACTGTTTTTATTAACAGATAATCTCTCACATATTTTAATATACTCGCGATCGATGTCATCAACTAAATTTTCTGGGCTGAGAATTTGAGCATTTGCTCCATATTTCAAAATCCGCTGACGAAACCAAAACCAATAGTCAATTGTGGCTTCGATTTCACAATATTTTTCTTCAGAATTCTGGCAAATAATAACTTCATCTTTACGGCGCGGTTGATAATTGCATAATGCTCCACTCATGCGATAGCGTACTTTTAAAGTGGGGAAATCGCTGGATGTCCAATGAGTATCGGATGCTGCACCAACGTTAGTAATTCTATCGAGGCGGAAAATATGGTTTTGGTCGATGTTGCGCCAATAGTCAAAACGCCAGGAACGCCAGTCAGGTATGAAGGCAAACAAATACAAACTGCCATTGTGCAGTCGTAATTCCGAGCGATCGATATCCCAGATCCGTCCTTGTCCGGGTTTGCTTTGATACCGAATTGTATAGCGGCGTTGTTCTACAAATCGTTTTTGAAGTTCGCGAACAATATCATCTAACTTCTCTTCGCTATAGTCAACCGGAGGACTAAAATCGGCTTTAATAAACCCTGGAATATCTAACTCTGTAATATTTCCGATGCGTTTAATTTGGCTTGCTTCCTTCGAGAAACCCATATCTGCAAGGAAATAAGCCGCTATTGCTAAAGCTTGTCGTTGCTCGGTAGAAAGAATCACGGGAAAATTTGATTCTACAAGTTCGTAAGGATGATGGGGAGCGCTTTTGATTTCAATACCGCAGTCTCGAAGCTTGCGAATTGTGCGCGTCAGTTTTTGAAGGGTATCGCCATCAGATTTACCTTGTTTTTCCAAGATACCGGAGAGCAATTCCGATAATTCGTCTCGCTTTCTGGGCTTTTCGGCTAATAATTGCAGGATTAAAAAGGCAAATGCAATCTGGTTATAGCTGGTTTTAGCAGGCATAATACTTTAATCATTTTTTTAGATTGTAGTCAAAAAATGATAATTTCTATTATTTGAGCGGTTGAATTGATATTTCTGTGACGCTTGTTTATAATTTCAAGAATCCAGGGTAAATATGGAGCCAACAGCCCAGCAACTAAAATCTCTATACCGAGTCGCAGTAAGGACAAGTAATTTGCTTCAATCAATCAATTTGGTTCGGTATGATGAACGTGTTCAACGGATTGTAATTCTGGTTGGAGAAACCTTACAAATTGAAATACTTCCAAATGGGGAGGTGTTAATACAATGAACCAGCTTAATTATCAAACAATGTCAGATACAGAATTGTTGTCTTATGTTAGAGAGCATCCAGAAGACAAACAAGCATTTTATACCTACGTAGATAGAAGACGTGCTGCTTCTGTTAATTCTGTTCCGATGACGATTGAAGAAGCAGAAGCAGAATTGGAAAAACGCATTCGTCAACAATAATAATATTTTTATCAATCCCGTTGTTGGGATTTATTAATTAGAAACTTTAACTTGCTTCAAATCCTACTTATCCAATTCTGTATGAGGCTGCGCTAAATCGCCTTATAAGTAGTTAAACATAATTAATTACACAATGTCATTGCGAATGGAACGAAGTGAAATGAAGCAATCGCAAGGGCTGGGATTGCTTCGCTTCGCTCGCAATGACGGTAAATATTTTTGTTCACTTACTTAATTCCAAAAAATTCACAATTGCTTAATAGCTCCGGGAGTCTTACAAACGCCTTGGAATAAATTCCCAGGCTCATAAACGAAGTCATCTAAAGACGACTGATAATGGTTTATGTTCTACGGATACGTAATACCTACGGTACGCTCCGCTAGGCGCTAACAGTGGGTTTTAACTTACATCTTGCACCATTCTCAACAACCGCCTTGGAATAAATTCCCAGGCTCATAAACGAAGTCATCTAAAGACGACTGATAATGGTTTATGTTCCACGGATACGTAATACATACGGTACGCTCCGCTAGACGCTAACAGTGGGTTTTAACTTACATCTTGCACCATTCTCAACAACCGCCTTGGAATAAATTCCCAGGCTCATAAACGAAGTCATCTAAAGACGACTGATAATGGTTTATGTTCTAGGGATACGTAATACCTACGGTAGGCTCCGCTAGGCGCTAACAGTGGGTTTTAACTTACTTTGATATGGGTTAATTAAAATTAATTTCAAGGCGGGTTTTGCGACTCACTAACAATGGTGCAAGATATCGGTTAAAACGCCCTAAAAGCCTTACTTAGTCTGATTTATCAGACTTTGCATATGAGCCTGGGAATTTATTCCAAGGCGGTTGTGAGGGGGGTATTTGGAATGCTGCCCTTCCAGTAGGATAAATTAGAAACCACAAAATATTAAAATTGTTAACCAAATAAATGAGGCGTTTCAATCCCGTTGCCGGGATTTATAAATAAGAAACTTCTAATACCAATTCTGTATGAGACTGCGCTAAATCACCCTCACTCTAGAAGAGTGGGGCTACTCGAACAAAGCCCACCTGCGTGGGCTAAATTCAGCGCATTTTTATAAAGAAATGGTATAATGGAAGTTTTAGAAATGACTGGTAAAAAGTAGTTTCAATCCTGTTGCCGGGATTCATAAATAAGAAACAGGGAAACTTATTTGGGTAACGGGCTATGGGAGTCGTTTCAATCCCGTTGCCGGGATTCATAAATAAGAAACGTTGCCGTGTTCGGCGTTTACCATCGGGTGAGGCGTTTCAATCCCGTTGCCGGGATTCATAAATAAGAAACCGCATGACCGGCAAAAAATATGCCGAAGGTAAAGATTGTTTCAATCCCGTTGCCGGGATTCATAAATAAGAAACCAAACAAGAATTAGCAGAACCAACGTATTTATCTAGTTTCAATCCCGTTGCCGGGATTCATAAATAAGAAACACTGCCTATATATCTCTATTAATCGCGATTATTTCCGTTTCAATCCCGTTGCCGGGATTCATAAATAAGAAACTATTGAGAAGAAGCGATCGAAGAGCAACAAGTCACATGTTTCAATCCCGTTGCCGGGATTCATAAATAAGAAACTCGGAGCAGTTAAAGGTTCAGCTTGCAATGATGATTTGTTTCAATCCCGTTGCCGGGATTCATAAATAAGAAACCAGCTCGTGCAATGCTAGTGTGAGATATTTTCGTTCAAATGTTTCAATCCCGTTGCCGGGATTCATAAATAAGAAACAAGTCTTTAGATAAAAACGAGGTCAACCGTGCAATGTTTCAATCCCGTTGCCGGGATTCATAAATAAGAAACTCTAAATAGTCCGATAGCGCTTGTTTAAGAGTTCTCCTCTATGTTTCAATCCCGTTGCCGGGATTCATAAATAAGAAACAAAAGTTTTATTGACCGGGCAAGCAATGATTAACTTGTTTCAATCCCGTTGCCGGGATTCATAAATAAGAAACGTGAAGAAGAATTAAACCAATTTAAAATCTTTTATAATGTTTCAATCCCGTTGCCGGGATTCATAAATAAGAAACAAAATTATTCTCTGACTTTCTAACTCAATTAAAAGTTTCAATCCCGTTGCCGGGATTCATAAATAAGAAACAGTAATATTTACTGCATCTAATATTGCAGGTTTCTCGTTTCAATCCCGTTGCCGGGATTCATAAATAAGAAACATTATTGTAATGAGTTGCTAAAGCATTATTCCTTAGTTTCAATCCCGTTGCCGGGATTCATAAATAAGAAACACTAAGTTGAATTCTTTTTGCGGGATTGTTTAGTGGTTTCAATCCCGTTGCCGGGATTCATAAATAAGAAACTGCTTTATTTGGCGGAGTTGTAACTACAGTCGTAAGTTTCAATCCCGTTGCCGGGATTCATAAATAAGAAACAATTCCGTATATAATTAAAAGCAGGTCTTTACAACGTAAAATGTTTCAATCCCGTTGCCGGGATTCATAAATAAGAAACCGGCAATGTTCTTAACCGAATCAGTCATAGAACGAAGTTTCAATCCCGTTGCCGGGATTCATAAATAAGAAACTGATTTATTGCCCGCAAAACTACGAACGTTTTTCTCGTTTCAATCCCGTTGCCGGGATTCATAAATAAGAAACCAAAACCTGTGGATTCGATCGCTGCGGGAATTAATCGTTTCAATCCCGTTGCCGGGATTCATAAATAAGAAACTAAGTCTTGCTTTTGAAATGGCTTGTAATGTTGCAGGTTTCAATCCCGTTGCCGGGATTCATAAATAAGAAACAAGGAAAGTAGCTAATTTTGAAGGCTTTAGCTGAAGTTTCAATCCCGTTGCCGGGATTCATAAATAAGAAACCCATAGTGTGGGAAAGGTTGAAGCAGTATGCACAGGTTTCAATCCCGTTGCCGGGATTCATAAATAAGAAACAAATCAAAGATGAACAAGTTGCAATAAAAATGGCTGTTTCAATCCCGTTGCCGGGATTCATAAATAAGAAACTTATAGCAGAAGCTAGTTAACATAATTAAGACTCTTGTTTCAATCCCGTTGCCGGGATTCATAAATAAGAAACTTTTAACTTTTATTAGAACATCGAGTAATATTTATGTTTCAATCCCGTTGCCGGGATTCATAAATAAGAAACCTCGATGTCCTTGTGCTTGTAAACAGTTGCGAATTGTTTCAATCCCGTTGCCGGGATTCATAAATAAGAAACTAGGGAGGCTGTAGAGTTTCAGATCGGCACAAACGATTTTACGTTTCAATCCCGTTGCCGGGATTCATAAATAAGAAACAAAATTGATGGTAAAGAATTAGACGTATTCGATATGTTTCAATCCCGTTGCCGGGATTCATAAATAAGAAACCTGTCTTAGGCAGACAAGAAAAGTTATATGAAAAGTTTCAATCCCGTTGCCGGGATTCATAAATAAGAAACTTCTTTTTGATATTCCAATTTGAATCATTATCATGTGTTTCAATCCCGTTGCCGGGATTCATAAATAAGAAACTCATGAGAATCGAATAGCTAAAAATGAGAAAGATATGTTTCAATCCCGTTGCCGGGATTCATAAATAAGAAACTTTATGGGTTAAATTATTGTGGAAGTCTTATGCAATGTTTCAATCCCGTTGCCGGGATTCATAAATAAGAAACTCTGCCATCTGAAACCGTTGAACAGAGCCATTTCCACAACCGATTTTGACGGGGTAATTTAAAAACCCCATTTGACCGATCGCACAAATGATAAAACCTAGAGCCTAAATCTCTGAAACTATTTAATTATCAAGGTTCTGGCGTTTTGTCGGGACATCGGGGTTTTCGACCTCGCTTTCCCCCGTCAATTTTTCGCTTGGCTACATCTTAGGATAATGCTATTCGGTTGTCGATCATAAAATTTTTTTTGTTAATTTCAAATCTTCTCAAAACCGCGCTACCAATACTTTTGAGGTCTATGTAACATTTTTTATACTTCCCAAAAACCAGTTGTTATCATTTTTTGACTACGACTTTTGGGAATTCGGCTTTATCTTAGGTTTATCGAGATTTTCAAACTATTGTGAAAATTAAATTACAGCCTCTCTACTCCCAACTTAATCCGGGATTGGGGAATTGTCCGCTAGGGTGCAAACTACAATGTATTGTATATCAAAAAGCTCCGACTCTTAAACCTCAATTCGATAGTACTTGTCCTTTATCTTCTCATCAAGCTAAAACTTATGCTGAGGTGATGCTGGGGGATGCAGAAATTATCTTTAATACTTCTGCAACTGGCGATGGTAAAACTTTGGGGGCTTATTTACCAAGTTTGCTCGATCCTGATTTTCGCACTATGGGACTATATCCTACTATTGAATTGGTGGAAGATCAAAACGAACAGCAGGTTAATTATCATAATTTATTTAATTTGGATGCCGCACAACGAGTCGATCGCCTTTATGGTGCCCAGTTAAGTCGGCGGGTTAAGCAAGCACAAAAAAGTAATAAGTTTCAAGAGTTGTTGTTGGCTCTTTACCAAAAGCCTGTTTTACTTACCAATCCCGATATTTTTCATTACATCACTCACTATCAATATCAAAATCCGGCTTTCGGGAGCGATTTGTTACCGATGCAGTTGGCAGAAATACCGGATTTATGGGTGTTTGACGAGTTTCCGATTTTTAGTTCTCATCAGGAAACTGCTGCTTTAAATAGCATGACTCTGATTCGTCACAGTCAAAATAATAGTCGCGCCAGGAAGTTTTTGTTTACTTCGGCGACTCCCAAGCTAGATTTTATCACCCAGTTGCAGCAGGCTGATTTCAAGGTTAAGCAGGTGGAGGGGGTTTATGTCGATCGCAAAACTCCGGGTTATCGGCAAATTTTGCAGTCGGTAGAATTAGAGTTTGTGCAATTAAAAACGGATACTTCTGCGTGGTTGGAAGATATGGTTGCTCAAATTCAGTCGATGTTGAATGCACAAGAAGCTGGTAGGGGATTAATTATTGTTAATTCTGTAGCTAAGGCTGGTTTGGTAACTCGTTTGCTGGAAAGATTATTACCACTGGTAATTGTCAAAGAAGTTAGCGGGCGTATTGACTCTCAAAAAAGACGCGAAACTAAGCAACAGTTGAAGAATTCTCCACAGTCTGTTTTAGTTGTGGGAACATCGGCAGTAGATGTGGGAGTTGATTTTCGCATCCATTTGTTGATTTTTGAGGGTAGCGATTCGGCGACTGTCGTGCAACGTTTAGGACGTTTGGGGAGACATTCGGGGTTTAATAATTATCAGGCTTTTATTTTAATTCCCGGTCATACTCCTTGGGTGATGGCGCGTTTGCAAGATAAACTTAGTGAAGGCGAAACCGTTTCTAGAAGCCAATTAAACGATGCGATCGCACAGGCTTTTGATTCTCCCAAAGAGTTTGATGAATATCGCAAACGTTGGGGTGCGTTGCAAGTAAGCGGAATGTTTTACCGCATGAGTCGGGATAAACAGGTAAGTCAATTCTTGCGAGAGTCGATGGCGGCAGATTTACAGCGTCTTTATGCAAAAAATCTCGAATCCGTTGGCAAGCAGTGGTATGCCATGCTGTATAACGAGGTAGGAAAAGCCACTCAGGAAGAACTTTTACGGTTTCGCGGTAGTTCAAGTTTACAGGCTGCGGTTTGGGATAACAATAGTTTTTACACTTACGATTTACTCAGACTTTTACCCTATGCATTGGTTGAAGTCATCGATAGAGATACTTTTTTACAAGCTGCATCAAGTTGCGATAGTGGAGAAGAAGAATTTCCCGATAATTATATTCAAGTTTATTTGAAGATTCAAGAATGGGTAGATAAACGATTTGATATAAATCTGCACTGCAATCGAAAAAGCAGCGAGCTTAAATATTGCGAATTGACTTTAATAGATAAACTCAGTTTAGACGGACATCCCCAGTCAAATGTTATCAATTGTTTGCAAAAAAAGAAACTGCTGACTTTTTTAGTTCCCGTTACCAAGAAGCCTAGTAACAGTCATTGGGAAATTAGTAGAACTCTTAAACTAAACCCATTATTTGGATTATATCGGTTAATTGATGCAGACGAACAAGCTTATGGTTGTGCATTTCATCAAGATGCATTGCTTTTAGAAGCTTTGAAATGGAGATTGAAAAAATTCACCCGGCATCGATTTGAATCGTCGATATTTTAACAGTTACCAGTTACCAGTTACCAGTAACTAGTTACCAGTTTAAATAGTTTATTCTACCCCCTCTACCCACTCTTCCCCCTCTTCCCCCTCTACCCCCTCTCATCATACCTTTAACCTTTGACCTGTATTTATGACAACTTTACTACAAACCCTACTAATTGAAACCTTACCAGAAGATACCGATCCAATTTTACGTTCTTACATTGAAACAATTTTACCAGCTTTAGAACGAGAATTTTCTTTAACTACAGCCTTGGGAGGTTCCGAAGCAGCACATTATCAAATATTATCTCAACTTGGCGATAAATACGCTGTTGAAAAAGCTCAAAATTGGTCGCAAAAACCAGATCAAAGTTTGATGGTTCACGTATTAAATGCTTTACTGACATCATGGAATTTAATACCTTATTTAACAACAAATCTTACAGATATTGAAAAACGTCTGCTTTGTTTGGGAATAACCTTACACGATTATGATAAGCATTGTCGCTCTCAAACAATTCAACCTCCGTCATCGGATGATATTCCAGCAATTCTCAAAGTATGTGAAGAATTAGGAGAAAAACTTGACTTTGGTTCGTTTTGGTCGGAGTGGCGAAAATATCTTGTAGATATCGCTTATCTGGCTCAAAATACACAGTTTAAACAGGGTACAAATATTATTCCTGCAAACTGGTTGAGGGGAGAAGCTGAATTTGCTGTGAAAGATTCTCGCCGTTTAACGTTACCTTTACGCTATCTTTTAGCCTTTGGTGATGTTGCAGTTCATTTAACCGATCCAGGAGATATTGATACGCAAACTGGTGGCGATCGCCTGCGCGAACATTTACGTTTTCTAGGAATAGATAAAAAACTAGTTTATCACCGCTTGCGAGATACTGTAGGAATTTTAAGTAATGGCATTCACAACGCTACAATGCGATTTGCCAAAGATTTAGAATGGCAGCCGATTCTGTTTTTTGCTCAAGGGATAATTTATCTCGCACCTAAGAATACAATAACTCCCGATTTTTCAGAATTACAACAATTTATTTGGCAGCAAATCGGCGGTGTTTTGAGTAGTAAAATGTTAGGGGGAGATATTGGATTTAAACGAGATGGGAAAGGTTTAAAAGTGGCTCCGCAAACCTTAGAATTATTTGCACCTGCCGATATAATCCCGAAACTTCCTGCGGTAATTAAAGCCAAAGTTGCTAACTTCAAAAATCCCGCGACTCCTAAAAGATTGGAAAAACTAGATTTAACTGAAAGCGATCGGGAGTTGTTAACTAAAGTCGCCGATATTCGCGCTGATTACATTGCTGAATTTATTTTATTAACTCAAAAGGAATTCTTAGGTAACTCTCCCGAATTTATTAACTGGATGCTAAATACTTTAGGAATTGCAGATAAAATAACTTCCGAACAAACGCAAGTCCAATCGGGAGGAGTTAATTACGGTTGGTATCAAGCAGCAGCTTATTATATTGTTGAAAATCCCACATTAGAGCCAGAAGAAGTTATCGCAAAAATGTCTGAATGGGCGGAAGATTTAGCTATGTGGGCAGTAGAAAATAATTTACTTCCCCAACATCAAAGTCCGACAAAAGAAGTATTTGCAAGTTATTTACAGCAATATTTAGAAGTTCAAGGATGGCAAAGCAATATATCATTTGATTTGGAATTACAATCTTATATTGCAGCCAAAACCAAAGCCGCCAAACAACCGATTTGTTCTTTAAGTACCGGCGAGTTTTTATCTGAAGATCAAATGGATTCTGTAGTACTATTTAAACCACAACAATATAGTAATAAAAATGCTTTAGGTGGTCGTCAAATTAAACGAGGAATTTCTAAAATATGGTCGTTAGAAATGTTGTTAAGACAAGCTTTTTGGGGGGTACCGTCGGGAAAATTAGAAGAGCAACAGCCGATATTTTTATATATCTTTCCTGCTTACGTTTATTCACCACAAACCGCTGCCGCTATCAAACTTTTAGTTAACAACGTGAAAAGAGCAGATATGTGGGATATTCGCAAACAGTGGGTTAATTCCGGGATGAATAATCAGGCTTTACAATCATTAAAATGGTTGAACGAGGAAGCAGAATCCGGACGTTTTCATCAAGATAAATATACTAAAGAAGACTTGCCTTTTATGGCAATGACTTACACCAAAACGACGGGAAAAACCCTTACCGATGCCTGGATTCAACCAGCATTTTTAGCTTTAACACTTCCCATGTTGTTAGGAGTAAAAGTAGTTGCAACCAGCAGTAACGTTCCTTTGTACAACAGCGATCGCGATTTTAATGAATCAGTAATTCTTGACGCACCAGCAGGTTTTTGGAATTTGCTTGGTTTATCAAACTCTCTGCGAATTCAAGATTTTCAAAAAGCTATACAGCGGTTGTTAATAGTTTACAGTTTACATTTAGATACTCGTAGTTCCCCACCAGACGCAAAATGGCGAGATTTAATCAAAACAGTTCGGTTAGTGACAACAAATGTATTGAACGTATTTGCCTTAGCCAATCAGAAATTGCGATCGGATAAAAGAGATGCCAGCAGTCAAGAAGTTTTCCGTTATTGGAAATACGCCGAACAATTAACAGTTAACAGCGAACAAGGTAGGTATTTAATGAAATTAATGACTAAATTAGTGCAAGAATACAGAACATTTTATCAAGCAAGTTTGAGCGAATCAAGCCATACTATATTACTTCCCATATCCAAAGCCTTGGAAGTAATTTTAAGCGTTCCCCAACAGGTTGATTACGAAGACGTAATTATACAAGGTGCTGGACAATTAAGAGATGCAATAGAGCGTCAAGAAGTTTATAAACGTCCGATAATTGCCAACAAATCTGTTGATTACAGTACCAGACAAGCAGAAGAAATCAAAGCCATCCACACATTTATGACAACCTGCGTCAAAGAATTATTTATCGAGCTTTATCAAGGCGATCGCGCATTGCTACAAGAAAACCGCAACCGCATCAAATCCGGTGCTGAATTCGCTTACCGCTGGTTGGCTTTGCAAGAATCAGGTTCGTAGTAAGGGCTTTAGCCCTTCTTAATCAAAAGACTAAAGTCTTTACTACAAACCTATCAAAAGTAATCAAAAGACTAAAGTCTTTACTACAAACCTATTAAAAGTAATCAAAAGACTAAAGTCTTTACTACAAACCTATCAAAAGGAAACAAAAGACTAAAGTCTTTACTACAAACCTATCAAAAGGAAACAAACAATGACTATTCTACAAAACCTCAAATCTCAATTTTCTCCAGCTTTCCCCCGTTTAGCCTCTGGGAAGTACGCTCACTTTATTATGCTGCGTCACAGCCAATCTTTCCCGGTGTTTCAAACCGATGGAATTCTTAATACAGCCCGTACTCAAGCAGGATTGGAAAATGCAGAACAAATGAGTCGTTTGGTGATGTTTAAGCGTAAGCAGACAACCCCCGAAAGACTTGCGGGAAGGGAATTATTGCGCTCTTTAGAAGTTACAACTGCCGATAAGCAAGATAAAGAAAAATATTGCGAATACAGCAGCGAGAAAGCTTGTAAAAAATGTCCCGACTGCATTATTTACGGGTTTGCGATCGGTGACAGCGGTTCCGAACGTTCCAAAGTTTACTCAGATTCGGCATTCTCTCTAAGTGCATACGAACAAGCCCACCGCAGCTTTACCTTCAATGCAACCTTTGAAGGAGGTACCATGAGCGAAGGTGGAGAAATGCGAAATTCCATCAACGAACAAGACCATATTTTACCAGAAGTAAGTTTTCCTACAGTCGAAACTTTGCGCGACTGCACCTATGAAGGTTTTCTGTACGTATTAGGAAACCTATTGAGAACCAGACGTTACGGAGCCCAAGAATCCCGTACCGGAACAATGAAAAATCATCTTGTGGGAATTGCCTTTTGTGATGGAGAAATTTTTAGTAACTTACATTTCACTCAAGCACTTTACGACGCTTTAAAAGGTGATATCAATGCTCCCATCAGCGATATTTTAATTAAGGCTAACAGCGTGACTAAAGAATTACTTAATTCAGAACCCGTGCGTAAAACAAATCTTGTTTTTGATGCCGATTTAGAAGAATTAGTGGGTGAAGTAAACGCTATTTATCAAAACGAAAATAGTCTCAAAGAAGTAATTACAGCACTTTCCGAACAAACTAAATCTTATGCTTCTACATTTGGAGCATTGAAGAAGAAAGGGAAAAAAGGTTAAAGGTTCGTAGTAAGGACTTTAGTCCTTTTTCTCGTTACAAGGTTCTACCTTGTAATGCATTTGTGGGAGGCTCTGACTCCGGAATTGAAGCGAGGCAGAGCCTCGATGAAACGGTTCCCAGCCTGAGACTGGGAACTAGCTAAAGGACTAAAGTCCTTACTACAAACCATCCAAAATCCAAAACATCCGTTATTAAAATTGAAATGTCTTTATATCACTGTCTGCTAACACTGCACGATAACGTATTTTTCGCAACTAGAGAAATGGGTATTCTCTATGAAACTGAAAAATATTTACATAATTGGGCGTTGAGTTTCGCTTTATTTAATGTTAACTATATTCCCCAATGCTACCGTCTGCAAGGGGAAAGGGCACAAAAACCAACTTATTTGGATGAGAATTCAGAACAAAATTTACTACATTTAAATCAAGCTGAAATTTATGTATTCCCCGCACAACCGATAAATTGGTCTTATCAGGTAAATACTTTCAAAGCTGCTCAGGTATCTTATTACGGTAAATCTAAACAATTTGGTGATAAAGGAGCCGATAAAAATTATCCGATTAACTACGGTAGAGCCAAAGAATTAGCCGTGGGTAGTAAATATCGTACCTATATTACTGCTCCCGATGATATGCAATTTCCTCAATGGATACGTTTGGGTAAATGGGCTGCAAAAATTAAAGTAGAAATTATCGAAATACCCGATCGCGCAATTCAAAATAAATCCGAAACTTACATTTGCAATCATCCTTTAAATCCCTTAGATTTATCTCCAAATACCCGCTTACTTCTGTACAATCGGATAGTCATGCCACCAGTAAGTTTAATTAGTCAAGCTCAACTAAGGGGAGAATATATTAAATCAAATCATAGTAAATCAGATAATAATTGGGAAGATTTAAAAAGACAACATCCCGAACTACCAAACCAATTAACTTTACCAATGGGGGCATCTTATGGAGCCAGAAATACTGTTGCAGCCTGAAAAATCTACGAATTTGCATTCATTAGTAGTAGAAATAGCTGCTGCCGATAAAGGAAAAATTCCGGCGACTCTTTCTAGAGCAATTCATGCTTTGGTATTACAATGGTTGCACCAAGGCTCTCCCAAAATCGCGGAATTAGTCCACCAAGCTCAGGCTTCACCGATGAGTATATCTGGATTACTGGGCAATCGCCGTCACAAAGGAAGTCAACCGGGAGATAATTTCTATTTTCGTATATGTCTTTTAGATGGCAATTTAATCCAACCTTTGCTCGATGGATTGCAGCAACAAGAAACAAAACCCGTAATTCTGGCGAAATTTCCTTTTGTAATCCGCAATATCTACACCTTACCGGGAACCCATCATTTAGCAGGAGCAACCGATTATAGTTTGTTAGCTAAAACCCCCGTTACCAAAGACATCGAACTAAATTTTCTTTCTCCCACCAGCTTTAAACAATCTCAAAATATCCAAAATTTTCCCTTACCCGAATTAGTATTTGGTTCATTACACAGACGCTGGAATGCTTTTGCACCAGAAGAATATAAACTTCCCGATATCGAATGGATGGGATTAGTATCTGCATACGAACTCAAAACCCAAGCCCTGAAAATGGAAGGTGGTGCCGAAATTGGCGCACAAGGTTGGGTAAAATATCGCTTTAAAGACGACGAACAAGCCAAAATTGCGAATATACTGGCAAATTTCGCCTTTTTTTCGGGGGTGGGGCGTAAAACCTCGATGGGGATGGGGCAGGTTAGGAGAGAGATGGGGGGATGAGGGGATGGGGGGATGGGGGGAGAAAAATATTTTAACCTGGCACTTTGTTACCGCTGCTACACAGGCAAAACCCGCCTGCGCGGGTTAAAAGATACTCTATTTCCCTATCTTCCTATGCCCAATTCCCCATGCCCCATGCCCAATTCCGATGCCCAATTACCAAATTACCAAATTACCATGAACAATTATCTACCATTAGCTTATCTAAACGCTTGGGAATATTGTCCGCGTCGATTTTATCTGGAATATCAATTGGGAGAAAATGCAGACAACGAACATATTATCCTGGGTCGCCATTTACACCGCAATATCAATGAAGAAGGTACGTGTATCGAAGGTGATACTATTATCTATCGTCAACAGTGGGTGTGGAGTCATAATCTTTTAATTAAGGGGATTATCGATGCTGTTGAACAGAGAGATGAACGGCTGATTCCTCTGGAATATAAGAAGGGAAGAATGAACAATCATATCAACGACCATTTTCAACTTTGCGGTGCGGCTCTTTGTCTGGAAGAACGCACTGGTAAGACGATCGCAGATGGAGAAATTTTCTACCACAGCAACCGTCGCCGCGAACGAGTTGAGTTTACATCGGCATTGCGTCAAGCTACTCAAGAGGCTATTCATGCTGCTAGAGAAGCTCTGACGAAACCAATGCCAGCCCCTATCGATAACCCTAAAAAGTGTCGAGACTGTAGCTTGAAAAATATTTGTCTACCCAAAGAAGTTAAAAAATTACGTTCTGAAGTTAGGCTCGATCGCTCAAGATGAATTATAAAACGTCATTGCGAGCAAAGCGAAGCAATCGCAAGATTTTGGGGTTGCTGCGATCGCAATGACAACTACAAACTTTATCCGAGGTTTAAATATGTCCGTACTTTATATCACTCAACCAGATGCCGTTTTAAGTAAAACCCACGAAGCTTTTAAAGTTGCTCTCAAACAATCTGATGGTAGCTGGAATAAACATACCGTACCCGCTCAAACGGTTGAAGAAGTTGTATTAATGGGAAATCCTCAAGTTACCGGAGATGCTTTAGTTTACGCTCTGGAATTGGGAATGCCAGTTCACTATCTTTCCTACTTCGGAAAACATCTCGCTTCCACACTTCCTGCTTATTCCCGCAACGGACAATTAAGATTAGCTCAGTATGCAGCATATTGCGACGAAAAACGCAAGCTGGAAATAGCTAAAACAATTGTTACAGCCAAAATTCACAATCAGCATACCGTTCTCTACCGCTACGGACAAAAAGACAATCCTCTCAAAGATAGAAAACAACTGGTTCAACAACAGAAAACCCTTGATGAAGTCAGAGGAGTAGAAGGATTAGCCGCTAGAGAATACTTTGCTTGCTGGTCGGAAATATTACCCGAAGGTTGGACTTTTGACGGTAGAAATCGGCAACCACCCACCGACGAAATTAACTCGTTGCTGGGATTTGCCTATGGATTATTAAGAGTTCAGGTAACGGCAGCAGCGCACGTAGCAGGATTAGATCCATATATAGGTTATCTACACGAAACCACACGAGGGCAACCTGCGATCGTACTGGATTTAATGGAAGAATTTCGTCCTTTGATTGCCGATACCTTGATATTTGCAGTGATTAGACACAAAGAAATCAAACCCGGCGACTTTACCGAAAGCTTGGGTGCATATCGACTTTGCGATCGCGCACGAAAAAACTTTCTAGAAGCATGGGAAAGGAAAATGAACGACGAATTCAAACATCCCAACTTCGGTTATCGCTGCAACTACAGACGCGCCATTGAATTACAAGCCCGTTTATTCAGCCGTCATTTGCAAGAAGGAATTCCTTATAAAGCTTTGACAAGACGATGAAATAGTTAGGGAGGGGGTAGAGGGGGTAGAGGGGGTAGAAAAATGTTCCACAGTTGTGGAATGTTTTTTGATTAGTTAGGGAGCAGGATGTTTCCACAGTTGTGGAATGTTTTTTGAGTAGCTAGTACGGAGCCACATTAATTTTGATAGGTAAAAAGGTTCGTAGTAAGTGCTTTAGCGCTCCGGATTTAGGGCTGAAGCTGATTCCCTTGCGTCGGCTTTGTACGATAATTTCATAGTAAGTGCTTTAGCGCTCCGGATTTAGGGCTGAAGCTTGTAAAGGTAGGCTTAGCTTTAGCTTATCGAAACCGTAAGCGCTTTAGCGCTCCGGATTTAGGGCTGAAGCGAATAATTTATTATGCAATTCCTGAGAGATTAATTTCCGTAAGCGCTTTAGCGCTCCGGATTTAGGGCTGAAGCCCTTACTACAAACCCATCATATTTAATGTGGCTCCAGCGAGCAAGATGCTCGCACTACGGAACACCTTACAAAGCAAAAGAAGATGAAAACCCCGTTTTACCTGATAATTTACGATTTACCCGACAATAAAAAAGCCAACAAACGCCGCACAAGACTGCATAAACTGCTTTCTGGTTACGGAAAATGGACGCAATACAGCGTATTTGAGTGTTTTTTAACGAAAATCCAGTTTGCTAAACTCAAGGTACAAATAGAACAATTGATTAAACAGCAAGAAGATTCAGTTCGGATCTATATATTGGATGCTCATTCGATTCGCAAAACCATTACCTACGGTTCCGAGCAACCCAGACAGATTGATACTATAATTTTGTAAAAGTCTGCTACACTATTTTTGACCGGGGAAAGCGGGGTCGAAAACCCTGATGTCCCGTCAAAACGCCAGAACCTTGATAATTGAATAGTTTCAGAGTTTCGTATGTTGGGTTTTAGCTTTTCTCAAATCGCTGAAATAGAGTTTTTAAATCCCCCCGTCAAAATCGGCTCTGGATTTAGCTCTGTTAAAGGATTTCAGATGGCGGAGTTTCTTATTTATGAATCCCGGCAACGGGATTGAAACTCCCATATTTTTGGGCGTAAGCAATTTGTGCAGGTGTTTCTTATTTATGAATCCCGGCAACGGGATTGAAACCTCCATCTTAGTCCTCATGTCGGGAATAACAATGTTGTTTCTTATTTATGAATCCCGGCAACGGGATTGAAACGAGAAATCCCCTTTCCATTATCCTTTACTGAAAAAAGTTTCTTATTTATGAATCCCGGCAACGGGATTGAAACATGCAGCTTCTACTGGAGAGAAATGTCATTAATTTTGTTTCTTATTTATGAATCCCGGCAACGGGATTGAAACAAAAATGATTACATTCGCCACCAAGAAAATAAAAAAGTTTCTTATTTATGAATCCCGGCAACGGGATTGAAACTTAAACCCTAACAACGTTAAAATGTTTATCGATAAAGTTTCTTATTTATGAATCCCGGCAACGGGATTGAAACTGATAGATATCGACCCGGAAGTAGAAAAACGTAGAAGTTTCTTATTTATGAATCCCGGCAACGGGATTGAAACTTACAGACAGAAATTAGCAAACTACAAGAGACAAGTTTCTTATTTATGAATCCCGGCAACGGGATTGAAACTCGAAAGCGGGGTTAATATCAATAAGTCAGAAATTCAAGTTTCTTATTTATGAATCCCGGCAACGGGATTGAAACAAGAATGGTTTTACTACAAAAATTGTGGAGAGAATAGTTTCTTATTTATGAATCCCGGCAACGGGATTGAAACACTTAATCGTTGAGTTCCAGCAGCAAGATAATTGGGAAGTTTCTTATTTATGAATCCCGGCAACGGGATTGAAACCTTTGATATTGTTCTTTCGTATGGCTTACGGAACGGTTTCTTATTTATGAATCCCGGCAACGGGATTGAAACCTGTTTATTAAAAAGTTGGCTGATCGCGCTTTTAAAGTTTCTTATTTATGAATCCCGGCAACGGGATTGAAACTTTCAAGACTTCGCCGATCAAAATGGACTGTTTTATGTTTCTTATTTATGAATCCCGGCAACGGGATTGAAACTTCTTATTAGACAATTACCTATTAATGCTGATGTAAGTTTCTTATTTATGAATCCCGGCAACGGGATTGAAACAGGCAAATGCCCCAACCTCTCACTACTCCTCAAGTCGTTTCTTATTTATGAATCCCGGCAACGGGATTGAAACTATTACCGTTAGTAGTCGATGCTAACTCTTTTTGGGGTTTCTTATTTATGAATCCCGGCAACGGGATTGAAACAATCGCCTATAGATTGATGAAAGTTTTCTTGAGGAGTTTCTTATTTATGAATCCCGGCAACGGGATTGAAACATAAAGGTAAGTCTACTTATGGGGCTTTAGTTCAAGTTTCTTATTTATGAATCCCGGCAACGGGATTGAAACGTGCAATTTTAACCGGACTTGAAATGACAGCCGGTAAGTTTCTTATTTATGAATCCCGGCAACGGGATTGAAACCATCATTTCCAAGCTTACGAGATTCTTCAATTCTAGTTTCTTATTTATGAATCCCGGCAACGGGATTGAAACTTATCACCCGCCTGTATAAACGCAAAATATTCTAGTTTCTTATTTATGAATCCCGGCAACGGGATTGAAACTTTCGTCTTACATTCAAGAAAAGCAAAGAAAGATAGTTTCTTATTTATGAATCCCGGCAACGGGATTGAAACTTCAAAATATAGACCCTTATAAATTGATGCCTTTGTGTTTCTTATTTATGAATCCCGGCAACGGGATTGAAACTAGAAAAATCTATCTTTTGAAATTGAGTAACCAAGTTTCTTATTTATGAATCCCGGCAACGGGATTGAAACGTGTCCATTTATACTCTTGTGTGGGCAGGCAGGCGTGTTTCTTATTTATGAATCCCGGCAACGGGATTGAAACGATTTAAAAGGTCTATGTAAGGTAAGTAGATTTTTGTTTCTTATTTATGAATCCCGGCAACGGGATTGAAACTGAGAGTGATAAGTGTATTTTCACAGCTATTACTGGTTTCTTATTTATGAATCCCGGCAACGGGATTGAAACAATTTCAATGTCTTCTTCTGCTTCTACTTTTAAGTTGTTTCTTATTTATGAATCCCGGCAACGGGATTGAAACAAATAAATTTTTATTTCACTATTGTTAGTCGGTGTTTGTTTCTTATTTATGAATCCCGGCAACGGGATTGAAACAGGCATGGGAACCATTAAAACCAGCAACGTTGAGGGGTTTCTTATTTATGAATCCCGGCAACGGGATTGAAACAGGCAACTTTTCTGTGTACCCAACTACCCCTTAGTTGTTTCTTATTTATGAATCCCGGCAACGGGATTGAAACAATATCACAGCAATGGTACCAAAATAGAATCCGTCGTTTCTTATTTATGAATCCCGGCAACGGGATTGAAACGGTTTAAATTTACTTCAGCCGACTCACACCCGAATAGTTTCTTATTTATGAATCCCGGCAACGGGATTGAAACTAACCCCCGTTTTAAACTTACTGAATAATTAAGAGTCTTGTTTCTTATTTATGAATCCCGGCAACGGGATTGAAACTTAGAACTGGTAACTTCTTCTATATGGCAGTTCAGTTTCTTATTTATGAATCCCGGCAACGGGATTGAAACTAATGGTTAACTTACTACCACTTGAGTTAGTGTTGTTTCTTATTTATGAATCCCGGCAACGGGATTGAAACAGTTAAAGTCTAGCTGTATTTTTGTTGGCAATACAGTTTCTTATTTATGAATCCCGGCAACGGGATTGAAACATGAATTAGCCATCAAATCTGCCGAAATTGGCGTTACGTTTCTTATTTATGAATCCCGGCAACGGGATTGAAACCGTCAAAATTTACGATTGGTTCACTCGATTACCAAGTTTCTTATTTATGAATCCCGGCAACGGGATTGAAACATTTTGAATCCATGTTTTTTTTCATAAGCTGCTTGATAGTTTCTTATTTATGAATCCCGGCAACGGGATTGAAACAATTATCTTGCCCAACTGAGAATCTACAATATTTAAGTTTCTTATTTATGAATCCCGGCAACGGGATTGAAACCAGACTTGGTATACGGATTTTCTCGGTTAGCTCGCGAGTTTCTTATTTATGAATCCCGGCAACGGGATTGAAACTATCAGCCAAGAGGTAGCTACCTCGGAGAGTATATGTTTCTTATTTATGAATCCCGGCAACGGGATTGAAACAGCCGTCATTGTCGTTAGTATTACTGTTGCCAATAGTTTCTTATTTATGAATCCCGGCAACGGGATTGAAACCGCTAAATCTACCGTCTCCTTCAGAAGACACTTCATGTTTCTTATTTATGAATCCCGGCAACGGGATTGAAACTTGCTTCAAACTGCTGGAATTGTGGTCCTTGAATGTTTCTTATTTATGAATCCCGGCAACGGGATTGAAACGTTTAGTAGCAACAATATCCTTATACTGAGATTTAGTTTCTTATTTATGAATCCCGGCAACGGGATTGAAACGAAGAATTTTTAATACTACCTGATTGTGCGTTATAAGGTTTCTTATTTATGAATCCCGGCAACGGGATTGAAACGCTTAGATTTAGAGTTAATGGAGGAACGTAAGGAAGTTTCTTATTTATGAATCCCGGCAACGGGATTGAAACTATTGTTTTGGAAATCTTTATATATTTCTTTAAGTGTTTCTTATTTATGAATCCCGGCAACGGGATTGAAACAAGACATACTCAGAACATATTTGCAACTAACCACAGGTTTCTTATTTATGAATCCCGGCAACGGGATTGAAACAATACTGGTTATTACCACCTTCACCTTCAGTAAAATGTTTCTTATTTATGAATCCCGGCAACGGGATTGAAACAATGGAACTAAAGAACAGTTAGATGCTGGCTTAGGAGTTTCTTATTTATGAATCCCGGCAACGGGATTGAAACAATTCAAGAAATATATTCTTCATCTGCTGGATTTGGGTTTCTTATTTATGAATCCCGGCAACGGGATTGAAACTAAAATTTATCGGGGAAATCGCCTAATTTAATAGTTTCTTATTTATGAATCCCGGCAACGGGATTGAAACAATTTGCTAAAGGATTATTGTTATTGCCTAAATTGAGTTTCTTATTTATGAATCCCGGCAACGGGATTGAAACCCCAAAATGGGGGTCTGAAAAAAATCTCTAAAAAAGTTTCTTATTTATGAATCCCGGCAACGGGATTGAAACGTACAGTCCGAATAGGTAGCACCCATTGCGGAACTGTTTCTTATTTATGAATCCCGGCAACGGGATTGAAACCTTTGGTATTGTTGGTGTCAAGTTGTAAGCTGAAAAGTTTCTTATTTATGAATCCCGGCAACGGGATTGAAACATTCGTATAAGCCTGAGTTCTATCTGAAAGTAAACCCCTGGTTTCTTATTTATGAATCCCGGCAACGGGATTGAAACATGACAATTGGGAACCAGATATTCGGACCGATCGCGGTTGTTTCTTATTTATGAATCCCGGCAACGGGATTGAAACTCTTGCTCGTAAGACAATATTTTATAATCTCCCACGTTTCTTATTTATGAATCCCGGCAACGGGATTGAAACAGAAATATTACCTTCTTCATACACTACGTTTACTTTGGTTTCTTATTTATGAATCCCGGCAACGGGATTGAAACGAAACATCATCAGGAGTGTCAGCGAACCATGCTTTGTTTCTTATTTATGAATCCCGGCAACGGGATTGAAACTCGCACCAGCATAAGTAGTTGTCCCCAAGCTGGTAGGTTTCTTATTTATGAATCCCGGCAACGGGATTGAAACGAGATAGTTGAAACAACTTTAGAAGAGATATCTAAGGTTTCTTATTTATGAATCCCGGCAACGGGATTGAAACGTAAAAATTCATATTCGTTAGTGCGTTCAACTATTGTTTCTTATTTATGAATCCCGGCAACGGGATTGAAACGGGTTCAACTACGGTTAATACAGGTGTAAAGTTAGTCGTTTCTTATTTATGAATCCCGGCAACGGGATTGAAACAAATATTCTTACGGTCAAAGGATTAGAAGTTGGTTGTTTCTTATTTATGAATCCCGGCAACGGGATTGAAACAAACATTGCGCGAGTTGCACTAACCTCTACTATTGTTTCTTATTTATGAATCCCGGCAACGGGATTGAAACTTTTAACGAGTGGGTCCGAAACGAGCAAATGTTTAGGTTTCTTATTTATGAATCCCGGCAACGGGATTGAAACATAACACAACAACATTTTTATTCCCTGAAATTTCGTTTCTTATTTATGAATCCCGGCAACGGGATTGAAACAACTCCCCGAAATGTTTACAGCTAATATTGTTTGATGTTTCTTATTTATGAATCCCGGCAACGGGATTGAAACAAGTGTATTTTGGTAAGTCCTGTCTCATTGATAAAGATGTTTCTTATTTATGAATCCCGGCAACGGGATTGAAACTATAATTTGCTAATTTAATTTTTCAGTAAATGTACTGTTTCTTATTTATGAATCCCGGCAACGGGATTGAAACACGGTAAAGACGGACAACGTGCATTACCCGGTCGAGGTTTCTTATTTATGAATCCCGGCAACGGGATTGAAACTCGCTGTAAGCGTGGTTGTTAATAAAAAGATAGTCGGTTTCTTATTTATGAATCCCGGCAACGGGATTGAAACATTTAACTCTACACAATAATGCACCAGCAGCAATCAGTTTCTTATTTATGAATCCCGGCAACGGGATTGAAAACCTTCGAGGTGCTTGCCCTTGTACTATTCCCGAAGTCGCAGTCTACTTAAGTAGACTTTGCCTATAAGCCTGGGAATTTATTCCAAGGTGGTTGTGAAGGCTAATTGAGATTGGTACAAGTTATCAGTTTTAGTGTTCCTGACATTTTAGATCCCCCCAACCCCCCTTGGCAAGGGGGGCTTACGTAAGTCCTGTTTAGATTAAAAAATCAACTCTAAAAATATTTAATTAACTATAGCAATCCTAAATGATTCGTGAAATATCAATAATTAATGCCAGCAAGATGCTTCGCTACTGCCAGCGAGCAAGATGCTCGCACTACAATTCTAAATATTAATAACTATGACAGGACTTGCGAAATTGTCATAATAAGCTGATGTGCAGCTAAATTATATAATCCTAAAACGTGAAAATATTGTAGTGCGACCATCTTGGTCGCTAATATTATACAAGTTAAATGCGTAACAACTTACCCGGTTGGTGCGTGACGCTACAAGTCTTATTACTACGTTCATATTTTTTCGTAGCGTCACACACCCTACAAGAAAATTGTGCCAGCGTAAGTCCCAAAATGATTTAGGGTTGCTATATAACATCATTCCTCGCCAGTTGATTGCACTGGTGCGGGAGAATAAATTTCTTGTATTCGCTCTAATTCCAATTCAGTTAAATAATCTACAGTCCAGTTGGCTTGACGTTGTAGCATATGAAATGGATAGGTATTCGCAACTCCCACTACTTTCATCTCTGCTGCTTTTGCTGCTTGAATACCACTTAATGTATCTTCAATTGCCAAACATTCGTTTGCTTGCAGATTTAATTCTGGATATTCTTGGCTCAGATGTTCGATCGCTAGTAAATAACCGTCAGGATTTGGTTTGGTAGTAGTGATGTCGTCTGCGGCAACTATAATTTGAAAATATTCTGCTAACTCGGCGCGGTGCAAAACTAAGTCAATCTCTTTGCGAATCGCGCCGCTAACTATTGCTAACTTTAACTTACCTACACGTATTTTATATATTAAGTCTTGCAAACCGGGATATAAAGGCAGTTTTTCTAAGGTTTCTATTTGCTCGGCGTAGCTTTGGGCTTTTTTTTGTTGTAATTTAGTTAAATATTCTTCATCAACAACTCTGCCGCGACTTGCTAATAAATCTCGCAAACAAGCGCGATCGCTACACCCCAAGCAAACTTTTCGATACTCACCCGGTTTAAGTACCAAATTTTCTTCCAGCAAAATTTCTTCAATCAACTGCTGATGAATCGGCTCATCGTTGATGATAACGCCATTAAAATCAAATATAACTGCCTTGATCATGCTTGCTTACTACGCTGGGGACGGTAAACCAAAGCTATCATCTAAGGTACTACTAGAGCTAGGAGTGTAATGCCTAACATCCGTTTGAGCGGTAGCACTTTCTGCTAAAATCGGCTTGATAGCGCTAGTTAGTTGACTAATAAACCATACATCTTCGGTTCGTACTGCTGCAAATCCCGCCGCACCCATACTTGCATCGGTACTATCATTCGCATATTCCTGAATATAAGGTTCTTCAAAAATATTATTCAGCCATTCTAGCTGACGTAAGGTTTTCTGATTGCCATCTAAAATCAAAACTTGTCCCCCAGGTACCAGCAACCGAAAACATTCATGCAAAATCGCTTGTGTAGCTGCGATCGGCGTTTCATGGAACAACAAAGAAGCTGTAACTAAATCAAACGAAGCATCGGGAAAAGATGTATTTTCGGCATTTCCCTGCTGCCACTCGATGTTTAAACCAACACTTTGCGACTTGTGGAAACTTCTGAGCAACATATAAGGAGACAAATCCAATCCAATGACTTCGGCATCTGGAAAAGCCTGTTTTAACATTAAAGTTGTCGAACCCGTGCCGCAGCCAAGATCGAGAATACGACGGGGCTTTACTTGTACCGCATCAATTAGAGCTTGACGAATCCAACTTTCATTCGGTGGTAAAACATATTGAGTAATGGCATCGTAACTCACCGCAGCACCAGAATTTAAGTATCCTTTCGGTACCCCGTGAAAATTCTGAGAACTGTAGTATGCGGGAATCACGACATCATCTCGTCGGAAGCGATCGCTCTCTTGTTCCCAATCCACGCTTTCGGAATAACGTCGCAACTCTTCTTCATTAATAAACAAACGAACTACAGGAGACAAAAAACGTTCCCAGAGCGTATTTTCAGTAACTGCCATCTGTATAAAACCTTAATACGGGTATTGCGTTAAAGATAAAAATATTTGCTTAATAAAATTTTATTATATTTTTGCCAACTGCGTGTTTTTTATTTTGCACATCAAGATTGACTTTCCCTCTTTTTGTACTACAATCGTATTACAAGCGATTTTCTTCAGGTACGGTTCATACTAACCGTGACCGAGATATTATTCATTAAAATAATAATCTAAAATCTAAAATCTAAAATTGTATTATGCCTTATAAAAAGTTAGAAGTATCAACAGAATCGCCCGTTTTATCTTGGGCAAATCACGATCTAAAGGGTAACGAAATCGAGATGGCGAAAAACGTTGCATCGCTACCTTTTGTATTTAAACACATAGCTTTGATGCCCGACGTTCATTTAGGTAAAGGCGCTTTAGTTGGTTCGGTAATTGCCACTAAAGAAGCGATAATTCCTGCTGCGGTGGGGGTTGATATTGGTTGTTTTGTGGGTAGCACTTTAATTCCTTTGGTTGATGGAAAATCTTATTCATTAAAAGAATTAGCTTCTAAAAATGAAGAATTTATTGTATATGCTTGTACCGAGACAGGAAAAATTGTAGCGGCAAAAGCTAATGCTAAATTGACAAGAAAAAATGCGTCTTTGGTGAAAGTAATTTTAGATAATGGTGAAGCAATTCTTTGTACTCCAGACCATCAATTTATGTTACGGGATGGAACTTATAAAGAAGCGCAATATCTTAAACCTGAAACATCTTTAATGCCGTTTTATTCTAAATTAGATAAGGATGGTTACACATTAATTTCTCAGCCATATTCTGGTAGATGGCAAAAAGCACATTGGATAATTGCCAGGTCGAGATTGTTAGGAGAAATTCCTCGTTTTGATGGACAAAGAACAGTTATTCATCATCGTAACTTCAGTGAATCTGACAACCGACCAGAAAACTTGGAGTTTATGGGGAATAGAGAACATTCTGCTTATCATCGTAGTTTAGTAGAACGAAATCAATCTTGGCAATCTCCGAAGTTTGAAAGAAATCGAAAAGCTGCACTTGCTCAAAAAGCTCAAACTTCAGAAGGATACGAATATTACGCTGAAAGAGGAACTCGTAATATCCTCAAATATATGGAGCAGCAGCCAGAACATTTTAAACAATCGGTTGCTGATAATGGTTTGCGTGGAAAGGAGTATTTAATAAGCTATAACAAAAGCGAAAGAGGACGAGCAAAATCTAAAGAGATTGCTAACAGATATTACACCTGCGATATTTGTGGTGCGGAAATTAAATCTCCCATTGGACTTCATAATCACCGTCGCAATCAACATCAATGTAATCATAAAGTAGTTGCTGTTGTACCTGTAGACTATAAAGAAGATGTTTATTGTTTAACGGTACCCGAATATCATAACTTTGCTTTGAAAGCGGGTGTATTTGTTCATAATTGCGGCATGGGAGCGATCAAAACCCCATTTAAAGGCGAACAATTAGAAGGAAAACTAAAGAAAATTCGCTTAGATATTGAAGCAGCAATTCCGACTGGTTTTAATGAAAATAAAGATGTAGAAAAAGCTGTAACCAACTGGCAAAATTGGAGCGATTTCAAAGACTTGCATCGTAGAGTGCAAGATTTAGAAAGTAAAGCCATGAAGCAGTTGGGTTCCCTCGGTGGTGGGAATCACTTTATTGAAGTTTGTGTAGATACGGAAAACCAAGTATGGCTGATGCTGCATTCTGGTTCCCGCAATATTGGCAATAAGTTAGCGCAGTATCATATTAGTACGGCGAAGGATTTAGCTAAAATGGCGGATAATAAACTACCAGACCCCGATTTAGCTCATTTTGTCGCTGGTACGCCGGAATTTGCTGCTTATTGGCACGATTTGCAGTGGGCGCAGGAATACGCGCGTTTTAACCGCGATGTAATGATGGCAAGGTTTAAGCGGATTATTGAAAAGCATTTAGCGGGTGGAAAGGCGTTTAAACCTTTATTAGAGGTGAATTGTCACCATAATTATTCCGAGAAGGAACTGCATTTTGACGAAGATGTGTACGTTACTCGTAAAGGTGCGGTGAGAGCGCAAAAAGAAGATTACGGAATTATTCCCGGTTCGATGGGAGCAAAATCTTACATTGTTAAAGGTAAAGGTAACGTTGAAAGTTTTTGTTCCTGCTCTCATGGTGCGGGGCGTTTAATGTCAAGAAGTAAAGCCAAAAAATCCTATACGCTTGATGATTTGATTGAGCAAACAAAAGGAGTAGAATGTCGTAAAGATGAAGGAGTTTTAGATGAAATTCCCGGTGCTTATAAGTCCATTGAACAAGTTATGGAAAATCAATCGGATTTAGTAGAAGTTGTCGCGACTTTGAAACAGGTGCTTTGCGTCAAAGGTTAACTATTTATATTTTGGATTTTGGATTTTGGACTTTAGATTAAATACAATCCAAAATCTAAAACTTAAAATCAAAATGTTTTACATTATATAGTAGAGTAATTTCTTTTTTGGCTGGTGGAAAATAATACAGAAATCATGATTATCCTCAGCGAATCTAATTTGCAATACCAATTCTTAATCGCCCTCACTCTTGAAGAGTGGGGCTACAATTACAAAGCCCACCTGCGTGGGCTAAATTCGGCGCAACTTTATAAGTATAAATATCATGTAGTGCGAGCATCTTGCTCGCTAATTTAAGAAATCTTGCTGGCGAATAAAATAAATCTTGCCCGCCCCTTTAATAAACTGACTCGCTAAAACTATGCAATCTAACCATCAAACAACTTACAAACAACAATTATTAACCGACTTTAATTCCAGAAAAAATTACGATAATGGCAGATTTTCTAGAGCGATCGCTAATAAGTTAGTTGAATTTGCAAATCTCCAAAACGGACAGAAAATATTAGATGTAGCGACAGGTACGGGTATAGTTGCGCTGAATGCTGCTCAAAAAGTTGGTGATACGGGTAAGGTTATCGGTGTTGATATCTCTGCGGGAATGTTGAGCAATGCCAAACAAAAGTTAGCTGAAACAGGTTTGCAAAATGTTGAATTTATCGAAGCAGATGCGGAAATGTTAGAATTTAGCGATAATAGTTTTGATGCTGTATTGTGTTCTTTAGCTGTCTGTTATTTAACTGATATTCCTTTTTCTTTGCGAAAATGGCATAAATTTATCAAAACAGATGGATTTATAGCGTTTAATGTTTGGCAAGAAAATGCTTTCCCACCTTCTGTTTTATTTAGAGAAATTGCACAAAGATATGGTATAAAAGTTCCCAATCCTAACGCACCAATGGGAACTATTGAAAGATGTCATCAATTATTGCACGAAATAGGTTTTAAAAATCTTCAAATAGAAACCCAGCAGTTTGGTTGGTATTTTAAAGTAGATGAGAGCATTGCTAAAAATATTTGGCAGATGAATGCAAACAATGTTTTTGGTTATCAAGTTTTTCAGCTTTCAGCAGATAAATTAGAGGAATGTATTGCAGAATATATCAAAGAAATGCAGAATTTACCAACAACAGAAAAAGGTATTTGGTGCGATGCGCCGATATTTTTTATACGGGCAATAAAGTAATATAAACGATCGAGTTTGTAGTAAGGATTTTAATCCTTTGAGAGCTAAAGCTCTGACTACGAACTTTAATAATATAAATCAGCAGGTTTGTAGTAAGGATTTTAATCCTTTGAGAGCTAAAGCTCTGACTACGAACTTTAATAATATAAATCAGCAGGTTTGTAGTAAGGATTTTAATCCTTTGAGAGCTAAAGCTCTGACTACGAACTTTAATTACCAGGTTAAATTAATTTAACAGGTACAGTTTCGTTTTAAACTAATAACCGTCAACCAGTTGAATTTGGTAAAGATATGGTTAATCGACTGACAGGTTTAACAAAGCGGCTACAGAAGAAAGCTTTTATACTAATTAGCCTTTTAACCTTTAGTTTAACTATCTTTACAAGCATTCAAGTCCAAGCAAAACCTAATCCTAACCCTTTTACTAATTCTCCTGACAATCGAAGTAGCATCGTCTACGCTCCAATTACGCTGGATGGACGCGAACTTTTGTATATTGCAGCCAACAGAGGAATTGCTAATAACGTAAATGGGAATAATTCACCACTTCAAACTAGGGTAAAAATGTATGAAGATAACCTTTCTGAAATTATTGCTACAGATTTCAATCCTCGACAATTATACGTTACTCCCGCTCAAAGCGAACAACAAACCATCATTTTAGTTGGCGATCGCAACAAGTTATCCCGACGCAAGTTAATGAGCGTTACTGATTTAGATGCTCAACTTCATGGTTTATCGGTAATCGATTTAGCTCAACAGTTCAGCAAAAATATTCGTCCTGCATTAATTAAAGCACGGCAAGAAAGGAAACCAGAATCTTTACAGAATAAGATTTTCAATTCTTTGGGAATATTAGTAGGAATTATTGTACTAACTATATTACTAATATTTTGGTATAAAAGTTTTTTGAAAAAGTGGGAAAGACTTCAAGAAGAAAAACCCCAAATGAGTGAGTTTGCAATTGAGTCAGAAGCAACTTTAGAAGAACAATCAGACGAGCAAATGATGCGTTACTGTCAGCAAAAACTAGTTTGGCAGCGCAAACTAAATGTTAATAGACTCAAAAGATGGATATTAGTAATTAGTTTATTTATGTTGTGGGTATTAGGTTTAGCCGCAATTACGGGGATGTTTCCTTTTACTCGATGGTTAGAAGATTGGTTGCTGACAAAACCTTTATTATTAGCCATTATTCTCGGAACAATTTTAGGTATTAAAGCTAGTAGCGTTATTATCGATTTTTTGTTCAGAAAGTTTCTAGATAGAGAATTACAAAAACCCGATGTTTCTGCTCGACGTGTTTCCCGATTAACCACTTTTTCTAATGTTCTAAAGGGATCGATAACTTTTATCTGGATGGTATTAGGTATTTTATGGTTTTTAGAAAAACTACATATTCCTATTTTACCAATATTAGCTGGAGCCGGAATTGTTGGTTTTGCGGTTTCCTTTAGTTCGCAAAATTTAATTAGGGATATTATCAATGGTATTATCATGCTTTGGGAAGACCAGTTTATTATTGGCGATTTAATTAATATCGGTGGAACTGTAGGTGTTGTAGAAAATGTAAATTTGCGGATGACACAATTACGCCAAGCAAATGGAACTTTAAGCACTATTTCTAACAGTAGTATATCAACAGTTCATAATTTAACAAAAGATTGGTCGCGGATAGTTTTTACAGTAGAAATTAGTCCCGAAGCTGATGTAGATAAAGCATTGAGAATAGTTAAAGAAACTGCTTGCGGAATGCAGACTGATGAAGAGTGGAAAGAATCAGCGATCGACCCAATTAATGTTTTAGGTGTTAATAATATTAGCCATAATGGTATCGAAATTTTATTATGGTTTAAAACCGAACCCGGTACGCAATTTGCTTTAGGTAGAGAATTACGTCGTCGTCTCAAATATGCTTTCGATCGAGAAAATATTGATATTGGTATACCCCAACATTCCTTACAGTTAGAAAATTCTCCAGCCCTGAGATTGTTAAGCAGTAATCAGTTATGATTAAAACAAAAAATTATTAATGATATTTCAAAAAAATGGTATCCGAAAGACTTTCAGCGGTTGAAATAACAAGTGGAAATCTAATTCCCGTTGCTTACAAACCTCCAATTATTTCCAGCGCTTCAAATTGGAAAGATATTTCCGTCGAGCAACATCATTTACCAGCTTTTGAATCTCCAGAAATTTGTTTGCAGCAACATAGTATTAGTGTCCAACTTGGTAGTAATTATCAAATAGATTGGCGGTTAGCAGGTGGAAAATTACATACCACTCAAATGAGAAAAGGTGAAATTGGGATTACTCCTAAAGGTATTCCAACTCAAGCACGCTGGTTTCAAGATGTAGATTTTTTATTGATATCTCTTAATTCCGATCTCTTCTATAAGGTGGTAGGTGATTCAATTGATTGTAATTCTATTGAAATTATCCCCCAGCGTGGCGTTGATGATTCGCAGATTTTTCATTTGGGAATGGCTTTGAAGGGAGAAATGACAGCAGGATGTCCATCTGGTAATATTTTTGCAGAATCAATCGCTAGTGCTTTAGCTATTCGTATTCTGAAAAATTATTCTCTAAGTAATACAAAAATTCCTGAATCTGAAATTAAATCCCAGCAGCAATTACAGCAGATAATTGACTATATTCACGACAACTTAGCGCTGAAGTTGAGTTTAAACGAGCTTGCAACTTTAGTAAACATGAGTACCTATAACTTTTGTCGCTGGTTTAAAAATGCGATCGGTATCTCTCCCCATCAATATATTATTCAATGTCGGATTAAACGAGCAAAGTTTTTACTTGCTTATACTAAATTACCCCTTGTAGAAATAGCATTAAATATTGGTTGCTCCAGTCAAACTAATTTTACAGTTTTGTTTCGTAAGCATATGGGGATTACACCGAAAGTCTACCGAAATAAAATTTAAATAATTGTAGGGTGTGTTATCGCGGAGCGTAACGCACCATTCCGACTAAATCATTTGTAAAAAAAGATTTTGTTTATTAAATAGTGCGAGCATCTTGCTCGCTTGCAGTAACCAGCATCTGGCTCGCAAATATCATAATTCCACGATTTATTTAAGACTGCTATATAGCAAATTGTCTTTTTATAAAGCTTCTGGTTCTAAGTCATTTTGAACATAATAATTAGGGTTGAACTTGAAAATAATTTGTTCTTCAAGATTATAGTTATTCTCCAAAAATATATCATCTAAGAAATAAGCATTCTGTTTATAACATTCAGTAATCATCAAGATAAAATCTTCAATATTTTGACTTATAGTAATATATTGGTCGCCTTTTGGACGAAATACAACAGATTGGTCATCTGGTAATGTTCTGACGCAATAGTAATCAACACCGCAATATACCAGAAAAGGAATCATATCTGGTTGCCATTCCCAAGGCTCTGGGTTTCTATCTACTGGTTTTAAAAAATTAATTTCTTTATCTAATTCATAAATATTTATTAAATTGCTACCTGGAAGTAAATCTATAGGGTAGTCAGAATCTCCGACGTACATAACAGATGAGGATGAACCTTGAACGCAAGAATATATAGCCATTAATTCTTCGGGAATTGGATGAATTTTTATGCAATCTCTAATTATTTCATCCGATACACCTTCACCCATTGCTGCTATATAACCAGGTCTTTGCTGTTGAATAATTTCTAGAAGATTTCGGAAATCTTGTTCGACTTTTTTTCGTTTATTCATTATAAACACATACCTATCTACATATGTAATTATCATAATTTGAATTCATGCTTTATATAAAACTCCGGTTTGATTATTAAAAAAATTAATTATTCTGTTTTTAGCATAATCTCGTGGTGCGTTACGGCAACTTCAAAATTGTTACCTCGAACAAAATTATTCAAGCCGTAACACACCCTACAAATAAAATTAGCATAATCGAGTGGTAGGTTACGGCAAGTCTAAGGTAGTTACCTCAAATAAAATTATTCAAGCCGTGACGCACCTTACAAATAGATCGCAACTTATTGCAAGATTTTAATATACTTCCGAGCAAGTTTTCAGAAGACAATCATATTGCTTACTGTTTATATTTACTTTATAAACCCACTAATAAAAAAATCATGGATAATTCCCAATACGAGAAAGAATATAAACAGCAGGTAACTGAATTTTTTAATAAACGAACTAAGTATGATGATGATTTTCGCTTTCGTTTAGCACTTGCTTTGGTAGATTTAGTGCAACTTCAGAAAGGACAGAAAATATTAGATGTTGCAACTGGTACCGGAATTGTTGCAATTTCAGCAGCCAAAACTGTCGGAAACGAGGGTAAAGTTGTCGGTGTGGATATTTCTTCAACTATGCTCAATCAAGCAAAGGAAAAAATTAAACAAGCTGGTTTGCACAATATTGAGTTGATTGAAGCTGATGCAGATTATATCGATTTTAATGATCAAAGTTTTGATGCGATTTTTTGTTCTTCAGCTTTCGTCTGGTTGAGCGATATTCCGACTGCTCTACAAAAATGGTATCGTTTTCTTCATAAAGGTGGTACGGTGGCTTTCTCTTGCTTTTCAGAAACATCTTTTATGACACCAATCATTATTCAAGCTTGTGCTAAAGCTTGCGGAATTTCGCTACCCAATATTAATGCACCTTTGGGTACTCATCGAAAGTGTCATGATTTATTACAAGAAGCTGGTTTTCAAAGAATTTCTATCAAAACTCAACAATTTGGTAATTATTTAAGTCTTGATGATGCGAAAAAATCGTGGAATATTGGTTGGTTTCATCCTCGAAGTAATCCTTTAACACAACTTTCGCAGTTGCAATTAGAGCAGTGTCAAGCAGAATATGATGCAGCAATTGAAAATTTAGCGACAGATAAAGGTGTTTGGAATGAAAAGACTACTTTTTTTGTTGTTGCACATAAAGATTAAATAACAAGAAGCCAACATCAATTCAATATCCAACAACGTGCTTCGCATCTATCTTCAAAGGTAAAACACTTAACTTTAACACCTGCAACAAGCAAATCTTTCATACTTTCAAGATTTTGAATCAATTTTCGATCGATTACTATTGCTTCTTTCTCAAACCTGTGAAAGTTAGTCAGAATAAATTCAAATTCTTTTAATAAAGTTTCTAGTGAAAATCCTTCGATATCTTTAATTTCTACATATATTCGTAAAAACTCGTAATGAACTTCTACTTCTTTAATAAAATTTTTTACTAATTCAAAGTCTTTAGTCTTTACATTTCCTTTGATTGAAACGCCTATGACATTGTTTGCATCCATCGACAACAGTTTTATCACCTATTTTCTCCAAAAAGATAATTAAAATATAAGTTTCATTTAAAATGACACTATAGTCTTATGCTTTATTAGCACATTCTTTAGTGTGTTTAAAGTGACTACATAATAACTTTACTTTTACGTGGAATATAAATATACAAACTCAACATAAGTAATAATCCTACTTTTCATACTTTCTCGTCTTATATATATATATGGGTTTAAAATAACTAGCTTATGCACTTAATGTAGATGCGTTTTCCCCCGATCGATTAAGCCTGATTATATTCCTAAGTAGATAATTCTACATAATTGTTACGATACAAGTCGAACGATCGCGCTTGTATTAATTGATCTAATTAAACATACTTTATAATTCTTTTTTTGTAAATGTCTAACTACACAAATCTCGATGAATACAAACAGCAAGTAGCCGACTACTTTAATGCAAGAATTAACTACGATCGCAGTGAATTTGCAAACCGTCGCGCTAATAACTTTTTAGAATTATTACCTTTGAAAAAAGAATATAAAGTACTTGATATTGCCACTGGTACGGGTTTGATTGCTATTCCTGTGGCTGAAATTGTCGGTGATACGGGTAAAGTTGTCGGAGTTGACATCGCTTCTGTTTTACTATCGCAAGCGCAAGATAAAATTAATGTATTAGGTTTAAGAAATATTGAGTTAATTGAGGTAGACGCAGAATATCTTAATTTTAACGATAACAGTTTTGATGCTGTTTTATGTTGTTCTGCCGTGATGGTTTTTAGAAATATTTCTGCTGCTTTAAAAGATTGGTATCGTTTCCTTAAACCGGGTGGAATTGTAGCTTTTAACGCTTACGCGGAAACTTCTTTGATGACTCCTGCAATCATGAATGCTTGCTCTAATTGTGGTATTACTCTACCCAATATCAATGAGCCTTTAGGTACGGTGCAAAAATGCGAAAATCTCTTAACAGAAGTTGGTTTTCATAATATTGAAGTGACAACCGAGCAATTTGGTAAATATATGTCGGTTGATGATGCAAAAAAGATTTTTGATGGAAGTACTTGGATTCACCCTGAAAATCCTTTGTTGCAACTTCCATTATCACAAAAACAACAATTAAAAGCTGAATTTGCCAGCATTATTGAAGGTTTAGCTACAGATAAAGGTGTTTGGCATGATATCACAACCTTTTTTGTATTAGCGCGGAAATAAATTCTTAGTACTCCCTATTCCCTATTCCCTATTCCCTATTCCCTACTCCCTACTCCCTATTCTTATTCCAGCCTTTTGATAATATGTTCGCCTACACGTATTGCATTGGCAATAATCGTTAATGTAGGGTTAACGGCTGCACTGGAAGGGAAAAAACTACCATCGACTACATACAAGTTATCAACGTCATGGGTGCGACAGTTAATATCTAAAACCGAAGTTTTGGCATCTTCACCAAAGCGACAAGTACCGCATTGATGTCCAACTTCTTTAATAGTCATTTTTTGGGCAGAATATAATGTAAAGTCATCCCAATTCCCACGGTTATTAGTTGATTTTAAAACCTGTATCCAACGCTTCATTAACCTACGAAATGGCACTTCGTTGTTATGAGTATATTCGAGAAATATTTTATCTTGATGAATCCGCACCCGGTTATTTGGGTTTGGTAAATCTTCAGTCATCAAGAACCATCCTACGGTATGTTTAGCAATGTTTTTCGCGATAAATTTGGGTATGAATAATGGTGCATCCTCTTCAATTCTTTCTTCAGGAATATTACCTAGTAACTGCACGCTACCCATTGGATAATTAAAATCTTTTTCTCCCCAATAAAAATCATTTAAACCGATAGTTTTTTGAAAGCTAGTAAGATTTTCTTTTCTAGATAAGGCTGCAACTACGCCAAATTTATGCGACATATAATTACGCCCTACCAAATCGGAACTATTAGCTAATCCGTTAGGGTGTTTATCGTTAGCAGACTTCAATAATAATACTGCTGAATTGATAGCACCGCAGCAAACAACAACGATATTAGCTTTGAAATGATACAGCTTTCCTAAAATATCTGTTTCTACCGTACTTATTTCTGTTCCCGATGAATTGGTGTGTAATTTTAAGACTTTTGCTTGAGTAATTAAAGTTACATTACTATGGGCGATCGCGGAACGAACACCGTTAATATCAGCATCAGCTTTACCATCAACTAGACAGGGAAAACCATCGCAAGTATTGCAGCGAATACAATTACTAGCCAATGAATTTTTTTCGTCTAATTTTAGTCCCAAGGGTAAATAAAATGGATGCAAACCCCTATCTTTAAGTTTTTCGTTGATTGTCTGAATATAGGGTTCGTGGGTAATGGGGGGGAAGGGATAATCGCTATTGATTTCTGGTTCGGTAGAGTCTAAACCTCGTTTACCGTGAACCTCATACATTTGCTCTGCTTTTTGGTAGTAATCGGCGAAATCTCGGTATTTTAGCGCCCATTCCGGAGAAATACCATCATGATGTGCTACTTTTTCAAAATCGCGATCGCGCAATCTGAATAGAGCGCTACCGTAAAATTTAGTATTTCCACCGACGTTGTAATGGGTTACGGGATGAATTGGTTTACCCTGTTTGTCGTACCAGATTTCTCTAGTGCGATAACAATCGTTACGAAATATTTCTGTTGCACTCCAATTAGCCTTCTCTTTGGGTAAAAAACTACCTCTTTCTAAGATTAATATTTTCTTACCACTTGCAGCTAAAACTCTAGCTAGAGTTCCACCACCAGCACCAGTACCAATAATAATCGCATCATAATCAACATTACTCATTTTTGCCTCGCTCTGAAAAATCATTATGTATACATAAAGTGGGGAATTCCCCTTATTTAAACAATTGAGATTGATTTATCTTTGATGATTAATTGCTAGCGTCTTATAGACACGCTCAATAGATTGTGTCCATCTATAACTTAATTCAATCCACTTACACTGCTTGGCTCTATTCCCGGAATATTTTCGTTGTGAAGCAAGAAACCGGGTTACTTGCAGCTTGTTGAAAATGGTGCAAGACATTTGAATAAAGATACATTTTGCAAAAAATATCATCACCATGAAGTGAATTAATCATGATATGCCAGCCCTTTTTATTAAACAGTTATCAACTTTATAGACCTGTAATTAACATCAAATACGCATCAAGTAAAACACTTTTATAAATGCGGTAAAATCTTGCATTTCAACATTTACTCACAGATAACAAATAGTGGAACTGATAATGTAATTATCTTACAATAATGATGCCATGCTGTTAATAAAAAAATGTATTTATAAATGCTTTATAGCGACCAATGTTGGTAAATATTTTCAATTATTTATCTAAGAATAAGCCGCGTACTGCTATACATTTAAGTCTTTGTTTTATAGCCAAAATGTTTTAAAAATAACTCAAACACAAGCTATAAGATATCTTCTTAATTGCTTTATGAGAAATTTATATTTAAAAAACAGTAATTTTACTTAACTATATTTAAGGAGTTACAGTTTATTCTCCGTAAAATCCTCATTTTTATTTTAAATACATTTGATACATTTAAAATAAAGCTAAATCCTTTGTCAAATCTAACTTCTGTAGTATTGTGAACTAACTTTGCTTTTTCCGGAAGGTTATCATGGCATAGTGTTGTTAAAAATACCGTAAAGCTGAAAACATTATGTCAGCAAGTATAAATGTTAAGAAGACAAATCGTTTTATAGATCCGGCACTTTATATTGCTTTGGGTGCTACTGGTTTAATAATTCTTGCTTTAATTGCATCTGCATTTTTTGAAAAAGTCCTTTTTTCTAAAACTGTCCAAGTTAGCGAAGAAGAAGTAGTAAAAATTGAAGCACTGAAAATCGAACCTCAATTAATTGGAGCCTTACGGATTGATGCAAATGCTTCCATACCGAATAACCGTTGGGTGACTTACGAGATTCAGTTGCTCGATAAACAAGGAAAACTAATTGCTTCTGCGACTAAAGAAGCATGGCGTGAATCGGGGACTTGGAATGAAGATGGCGAGTCCGGTAGTTGGAGCGAAGATGATTTAGATGCTGGTTTAGATGTCCGCGCCAAGAAAAATGAGGAAGTTACACTTGCTATCTCTGTATTAGAGTACACCGATAATACTGGTCGCGAAATTGCACAACCTGTAAGTATTAATGTAAAAGTTGCTAACGGAGTTGTAGATACCCGTCATTTATTCCCCGGTTTATTTGGAACTTTGGCTTTGGCTGTAATGACATTTTTAGCCGTTCCTAATACCGGAAAAAAAGTGATTTCTAAAACGATCGCCGATAGCGATCCGAGCGAAAGAGGTACTCTTGGTGGTGCCGATAAATTGGTGCGGGTAAAAATCAACGTCAAATCCGACGAAACCAGTCCTCCTACAATGAAAGCTCGATTGGTTGTCAATGATTCCTATGGGGAAAAGCTATACGAAGAGAATATTTCGTTGAATCTAAAGTTTCATCGGGAAGACGGAAAACTTGAAAAAGTCACGGGTTTTGCACAAAAGTTCTTTATCTTAGAACCGCAAGATTCATACGGTTTTCATGTCGAAGTTACCCCAGATGCACCAGTAGATAGAACAACTCTCACCGTTCTCGATGGTAATCGTACTCGTACAACTGTAGAAGCCGTGCATATCGGCGGATAAAATTTTGGATTAGAAAAACAGGTAAAACAATATTTAGATTAAATAAAAAACTATGCTTACAAAAGTCTTTGCTGGAATCGGGGTACTAATGGCACTATGGTCAATTACCGACGCTTATACCCAAAAATCAGCTTTCGTATTGCGCGAAGAAAAACAAGCAAACTTCTCTCCTCGTAGCGGAACCAGTGCATCAGGTTACTACGATCGCAACGGAACCTGGATATTTTACTCATCCGGTCGCTCTTCCTACGGTGGCTTTCAAGGTGGTGGTCCCGGTAGCGGGAAGTAAGGGAGATGGGGTTCGGGGGAGTACTTCGACAAGTCTTACAGTGAGCTACGTCGAACTGCTCAGTAACCTTTGGGGTTCGGGGGAGTACTTCGACAAGTCTTACAGTGAGCTACGTCGAACTGCTCAGTAACCTTTGGGGTTCGGGGGAGATGGGGGGATGGGGAGATGGGGAGATGGGGAGAGGGGGAGATGGGGAGAAAGAGTTAGGAGTTATGAATTTCAAACCTTTGACCTTTGACCTTTAACCTTTAATTACTGGTTACTGAAATAATGGAAGCAAACAATTTTTCTGATATCGGGGAAAGTACTGTAAAGGATAGTTTTTCTTTGAACGGTACTCAACGTAAATTATTACTGGCTGCGGCGGCTGTTTCTTCTGGTTGCGGGTTGGCTGTAGAGTTACTTTTAGGTACTTTAGCTAGTTACTTGGTGGGGAATCAAGCTCTTGCTTACGGTATTGCTATAGGTGGTTTTCTCGCCGCGATGGGTGTTGGTTCTTACTTGAGTCAGTTTATTGCACCTAAAATGGAAGGTCGATTGCTGCAACGTAAATTATTGTTCGCTTTTGTTGGTGTGGAATTGGCGATCGCACCTCTGACAGCTTTACTACCTCTGGGTTTGTTCGCTTTATTCGCGATCGATGGTGAGATTTGGCTGGGGTTATTTTTAGTAACTATTTTGCTGGGAATACTCGCAGGTTTGGAGGTGCCAATTTTGACGCGAATTTTGGAAATGGAGGAAGGCGTTCGAGAAGCTTTAGCGGGTGTGTTGGCGCTGGATTATATGGGAGCGCTTCTCGGTTCTTTAGCTTTTCCGGTGATTTTGCTACCGATGTGCGGAATGTTTCCCACTGCTTTTATTTTAGGTTCATTCCCGGCTTTGATGGTATTCCTAATTGGGCGCAATTTTTCCCATTTACGACGTTGGGGTTATATCGGCTTGGTTTTGGGCGTACTGCTTTTGGCTTTGGCACCCGCAACCATACCTATCAGCAATAAATTAGAAAATAACTTATATTCAGCACCTATAGTTAAACGAATACAAACTCCATATCAAAGAATTGTATTAACCCGTAAAGGCAAGGATGTCAGATTGTTTCTCAACGGCGATTTACAACTATCCACGGTAGACGAATACCGCTATCATGAGGGATTAGTACATCCGGCGATGAGTGCAACACCCGATAAAAAACGAGTTTTAGTATTGGGTGCTGGGGATGGAATGGCAATTAGAGAAGTACTCAAATGGAAGGAAGTTGAAAAGGTAGTACTAATTGAATTAGATCCAGAAGTAGTTAAAATAGCCAGCCGTCACCCGCAATTAAAAGCTGTAAACGGTAATTCCTTAAAAGATTCTCGCGTAGAAGTAATCAACGCCGATGCATTTTTGAGCGTACCCAAACTCAAAGAAAGCTTTGACGTAATTATTGCAGACTTCCCCGACCCAGACCAAGACGCATTAGCAAAACTTTACTCGGAAGGTTTTTACAGACGTTTATTAGCAAGACTTACAGATAAAGGTGTTTTCGTAACGCAAGCATCAAGCTCATTTTTTGCCCCTAAAGTTATTAGCTGTATCGCCGCGACACTTTCGGAAGTAGGATTAAAAGTGAATCCTTACACAGTAAGCGTTCCCAGTTTCGGACCTTGGGGTTTTGTTTTGGCATCTCGTTATGAATTAAACCCAGAAAAACTGCAACTTCCCGTAGAAACGCGCTTTTTAACAGAAAACATATTACATCATTTATTTGAACTACCCAAAGATATACAGTTAAGAAACGTCGAAATCAATCGACTTTCTCATCCCGTAATTGTCCGTTATCAATCACAAGCAAGGTGGTTGAATTATTAATTGAAGGGACTAGGGAGTAGTTACGAGTGAGGAGTTAGGAGTTAGGAGTTAAGAATTGGGAGTTAAGAATTGGGAGTTATAAATCTTGTTCACTGTTCACTGTTCACTGTTCACTGTTCACTGTTCACTGTTTACTGTTCGCTCTAAAATGCAGCTGCATTGAAAATTTGCTCCACAGTTAAATTTAACTCAGGGAATGCTTTAGATTGAATAGTTCCACTTTTTAATGGTGTTCTAACATATTGACCATTTACTAGTTCGCAAATTGTAAAAGTTGGTTCTTTTGGGCTACCAATAAATTCTTTACCACCTATTCCCAAATAATCCACAATCCAGTATTCGGGTATGCCAATATCGCTGTATTCGTCAAATTTCAAGGCGTAATCGTCTGACCAGTTCGTGCTTACCACTTCTATTACTAAAGGAATTGTTGCACTTTGAGAGACGGTAGAAACATTTCTATATAATGGCTCGTTGGCTAAATTACGTTTATCTATTACTAACACATCGGGAAAAAAGCCAGAATCTTTACCGTCAGGTTTTACTAAAACTTTTGGGGCAATAAAGTAAGGTAAATCAAAGTTTTCAAATCTGGCTGATAATTTTCTGATAAAAAACCCTGTAACGTTTTCATGTTCCCCAATTGGTTGAGCCATTTCTACAAGTACCCCCGAATGTAACTCATATCTTTTGTCCCCCGTGTCTAAGTTCGCGAATTCTTCAAATGTTATTAGTGCTTCTGTTAGTACTTTAGGTAGCGTTTGAGTCATTTTTACCTCTTACCGTTTATTAGTTCCCTACTCCCTACTCCCTACTCCCTACTCCCTACTCCTTACTCCCTACTCCCTTATCCTAATTACGATTTTCAAAACCAACCGACTTACTGTAATTAAAAATATTGTAGAGTCAAGAAAAGTCCTAAGCATTGCCCCACGCAAATTATATGACTACCACACCCCTTAGCTGGCAAGAATTAGAATCTCTCACGGACTATCAAATAGATCCCGTGAATGGTTCCACCAACGCTAAAGCTAGATTACGCTTATTTGGGCATCCCGAATCTGATGTGCGGGTAACGCTTTACCGCGATAATCACGCTTGGTGTCCTTACTGTCAAAAAATCTGGCTATGGTTAGAGGAAAAACAGATCCCCTACCGCATCGAAAAAGTAACAATGTTCTGCTATGGGGAGAAAGAAAGTTGGTACAAACGTAAAGTACCATCGGGAATGCTTCCCGCGATCGAATTAGATGGGCGGATTATTAAGGAAAGCGATGACATTTTGATTGCTTTGGAAAAAGTTTTTGGTGTATTAAACCAAGGGATGGAAGATCCTGCGGTGCTTCCTCTACGTCAATTAGAACGACTTTTATTTAGAGCCTGGTGTGCTTGGTTGTGCTACAGGGCTTCTCCTCAAGAAGAACAAGGCAATCGAGAACAATTTATCCGAGTGGTGGCTAAAGTAGAGCAGGCTTTGGGTAGCACTCCAGGACCTTACTTTTTAGATCGCTTCGGCATCGTTGATGTCATCTTTACGCCCTATGTCGAACGGATGAACGCCAGCCTTTACTACTACAAAGGTTATTCTCTACGGGAGGAAAATTCTCGCTTCAAGGCATGGTTTGCAGCAATGGAAACCCGACCGACTTATCGCGGTACCCAGAGCGACTTTCACACCCACGTACACGATCTACCGCCTCAGATGGGGGGCTGTTGGGAAAACGGCTCTCCTCAGATGCAGATTAATAAAGCGCGAGTAAATAATGGCTCTTGGTTTGGGCTACCGGATGTTACTTATCCAGAACCCGAAAACTCTTGCAAAGAAGCCCTTCAAAATATGATCGAACACCGTACCAATATTATCCGAGTCAACCCCGCGAACGATCGATTGTTCGACGAAGCGCTACGTAGTGCTTTAACAAACATGATGACTGGGGAAGAATGCGTACCTCCACCGGGTTCCGATGTCGCTCTACGATATTTGCGCGATCGCATTAATGTACCCAGAGATATGTCCATATACGCAGCCAAGCGATTGAGGGAATCCCTAGAAAAAACCGCAGCCCTCGCCGGTGACAGACAGCCAGAGCCACTTCCCACCAGGCATAGACGCGATCAAGATCCTGCTAACTTTGCCATGAAGTAAGATGCGATCGGATTGTAGAGACGTTATATATAACGTCTCCCAGAATTTAACAGAAAAACAAACCAGTCAAAATTAAACAGTAGAGTTAAGAATCATTTATTTTTATTGCCTATTACCCGTCTCCCAGAATTTAACAGAAAAACAAACCAGTCAAAATTAAACAGTACAGTTAAGAATTATTTATTTTTATTGCCTATTACCCGTCTCCCAGAATTTAACAGAAAAACAAACCAGTCAAAATTAAACAGTAGAGTTAAGAATCATTTATTTTTATTGCCTATTACCCGTCTCCCAGAATTTAACAGAAAAACAAACCAGTCAAAATTAAACAGTACAGTTAAGAATTATTTATTTTTATTACCTATTACCCGTCTCCCAAAATTTAACAGAAAAACAAACCAGTCAAAATTAAACAGTAGAGTTAAGAATCATTTATTTTTATTGCCTATTACCCGTCTCCCAAAATTTAACAGAAAAACAAACCAGTCAAAATTAAACAGTAGAGTTAAGAATCATTTATTTTTATTGCCTATTACCCGTCTCCCAGAATTTAACAGAAAAACAAACCAGTCAAAATTAAACAGTAGAGTTAAGAATTATTTATTTTTATTACCCATTACCCATTACCTATTACCCATTACCCAGCCCTTACAGATATGATAAGTGTTTTACCGAACATGACATTATCTCTTTCTATAAAAAATTAAAAGAAAAACATTATGACACTACTAATCTGGCTGGGAGTTATTGTAATAGTCGCTGGTGGAGCTTATTTATTAGTGCTTCAGCAGCGAGGTACATTACCTGGTAGCAAACCAAAAGAATTACCGTCGCTCAAACGCAATGTATTTAATTTGCAAATCGGCGATATTGTGCAACATATGGGTATTGACTGGGTAGTGGAAGGAAAGCTTACCTATACAGTTGATGAGTATTTCTGGTGTGAATATATGCTGCAAGATGATGATGAAATTCGATGGTTGAGCGTAGATGAAGACGACACCGTAGAAGTTGCATTACTCGAAGCTAGCGATCGATTAGATGTCAGCCAAACACCACCACCGCGACAATTAAATTTTGCGGATGAAAATTATAAATGCGTTGACTCCGGAGTAGCAAGCATGACTCGTGAAGGTACCGTACAAAGACGTACAGCTTCCCGTTGTCAGTACTTTGATTACGATGGTTCCGGCAATAAAGTGCTTTCGATTGAAGTTTGGGATGGAGAAACCGAAGTTACAGTCGGACACCGTATAAACCCCAGGTCTTTGACTATTTTACCGGGAGACGGGAATCGGGTTTATGGATTGTAAAAATTAACAGCTTGTAGAGAGATCCGCAGTGCTACGTCTCAAACAATGTGAAATAAATTAGACAAAGCGAATTTTCGGAATATACAGACTTTAGCTTGTATTCAAAATTGTCTACAGTTAAAGCTCATATTTTATAGCGGTTTAAATATTATGAAAAAGTCTATCTTCACCACTGCATTGTTAATTACTTCTTTATTGATGGTTGGTTGTAATAACGTCGAAACAGGTAATTCTGACACCAGTAATCAAGTTCAACCAGATAATTCTGAAGTAGTTTCAGCAACGGAAGATAAAATAGATAATTCTGAAGTAGTTTCCTCAACGGAAGATAAAATAGATAATTCTGAAGTAGTTTCCTCAACGGATAATGAAACAAATAATTCCGAAGTAGTTTCAGTTTCGGGTGATAAAACAAATAATTCCTCTTCAAATAACGATAAAGAAGATTCTAAACCGATAAAAAAAGCTCCAGTTAAGAATATTAGCACCATCAAAGCAGGAGAAGGACAGCCAAAAGTTGCGACTATTAAAGAGATAGTTCAAGGCGATCTAAAGTGCTACGTAACTTTAATAGACGAACAAGGTAAAGAGCAAGGGCTTAGTGCTTCTTTTGAAATCTGTACTCAAGAAAAACAATTTTTAAATAAAAAAGTTAAACTTAGCTACGACATATTAAATTTCAACGACTGTCAAAGTAACGAACCTTGTGGAAAGACTAAAAAAGAATCTGCAATTGTGAAAATGGAAGTAGTTGGTGATTCTAAAACAGAAAAATCTTCTGGGGATACTCAAACTCTGAGCAACGGTGAATGGACTATCAAACTTAGCAATTACGATTCTTGGAATGGAGTAAATAATACCGGAAACGTCAAATATTATGGATGCGATTCTAAAGGTAAATGTATCGAACTTACAGGTGGTAAAGTCTCTTGTCGGAATGGTAAATGTGTAACTGGTTGGAAAAATAGGGAATATGGTTACGCGATAGAAAGTGCGATTACTGAAGATGGTAATGATTCGAGCGGTTCAACTTTAATAGTTCGTCAAAACGGTAAAATTATTCTTAGAGCAGAAGGTTTGAAGGCTGTTTAAGAATTAATTATATTTTGATATTTTGCACAGGAAAATTAAAAATTATTTGACTTATTCGTTTGCGCTCATATCCACTGGATGTTGCAAACCCCCAGCTAATAGCAAAAGTCTTATAAATAGGACTAATTATTGAAATCGAATAAATAGTTGTAGGGTGTGTGACGCTTTAATAAATTTTGTATGTATTTATCAAAATTCTAGCGTCACGCACCACCCAAAATTTCTGGCAATATTGTAATTAGAAGAATAACACAGTAAAGCAGTAATCTTTTATAATAAAATCAACAATAAAGTCGGATAAACAAGAGTGTGGCTCGATGTCAGTAGAAACTACCGAAGTATACTCTAATTCAACAGACGACTCCCTGGATTGGCAACCCCCCATGCCACCCACGGATTTAATTTTTGATGACGGAGAACCCTTGGAAAGTAATCGTCACCGCATCCTGATGAATTTGTTAATTTGTTCGCTCAAACATCATTGGGCTGAACGTAATAACTTTTTTATTGGCGGCAATATGTTTGTTTATTACAGTAGCAAACAAGCAAAGAACAGAGATTTTAAAGGACCAGATTTTTTTGTCGCACTAGATGTACCACCAGATCCAACGCGATTGGGTTGGGTAGTGTGGGAAGAAAATGGACGTTACCCGGATATGATTGTTGAGTTACTTTCCGACTCAACCGAAAGCCAGGATTTTGGTGAGAAAAAACAACTTTACGAACAAGTATTTAAAACTAAAGATTATTTTGTTTTTCATCCTTTTAAAGTTAATTCATTACAAGGGTGGCACCTAGATAGCGATAATGGCTATCAACCAATTGACTCAAACCCCCAAGGATGGCTATGGTGTCAAAGCTTAGAGTTATGGCTAGGAATCTGGAATGGCACGGTAGAAGATGATGATGCTTTTTGGCTGAGGTTTTACGATTCAGACGGTAATTTAGTTTTATTGCCATCAGAAGCACAACAACAACGCGCTGATTCCGAACGACAAGCAAGATTAAATGCTATACCGCAATTGCGAGAAATGGGATTGAGTGTGGAACAGATTGCACAAGCACTTAGTTTGTCTCTGGCAGAGGTGGAGCAGTATTAATAAGATGAATAAGCAGTATTTCTTATAAAAGAATTGTGCTTTGGGTGGGTATCGATCAAAAAATTCGGTGTTGATGATGGTGGCTTATTGCCTTTAAACTGTAACGCACCATGAATTAATAGTAATGATACGGTGAGTTGTGGTCTTCAGGCAAGGTATCTTAAGACTACTTAAGCTACTGTCAACTCTTAGAATAGAATACAGACTATAACCGTTAATCACCAATTATAATCAGTTTACAAGCACGCAATAGCAAAAAAAAGTAAAGTTATGCATTCAATTTATCGCATAAACACCAATGAGTTAGACCGTAATTTTATTGATGCATTGAAAGCAACTTACCCAGATAAAGAAATTGAGATTGTTGTATACGAAGTTGATGAAACTGCTTATCTTTTAGCTTCTGAAGCAAATAAAAAACATTTGTTAACAGCCATCAACAATGTTAAAGATAAATCTAATCTTGTTGAAGTTGATATTGAAGTTTAATTTATACTATTAATGATAAAGAAATAATCATTGCCGCCTGTAAGTATCACTATGAATAGCAAAAAGTTATTCATTTACTATGCTTAATAACATACATTCTCAAACCGATCGCAATAAAATTATCGCATTCCCTTCCCATCGCCAAATTCAAGCTGCTGCTTACTGGTTACAATATCGTCACTCAAACCCAGATTTAGAATACGCTCTCAATCTTGTTGTTCAAGGTAAAATTAACCCTTGCGAAACTGGAGAATTAATTGCTCTTTCCTACAATCCATCTATAACACAAAGGGTAACTCCAGAGAATATTCAAGGAGCAATGATGATAAATTCTCGAAATACTCAAACGTCTTTAGATTGCAATAAACTTACCACCCAATCCCTATTTTCCCTCGTTCAAAAATGCGGATTCCCCAAAAAAATAATCACTTCAATACAAGTTAAACAATGGATTCGTCCGCTTTTCCTCGAGCATCTCCAACTCGAACGGGAATACGATCAATTAGTAATGACTTGTACTCAATCGCTACTTAATGGTAAAGGTCGTTGGGCAACATTGCAAGATAAACCGATGCTAATGGCTTACGAAAAAGCATACATTGCAGAGCGTGGTAGTGGAAATCTAAATCGCGATTGGAACAGTTTAATTAAAAAGCGTCAGGTAGCGGTTTTAGAATATTCCGGACAAATTGTTTCAGTTGTTAAATACAATCCTGTCAATAATTATGCTTTGATTGCAGCACCATTTACTTTTTCAAAGTTTCGCAGACAGGGATTTGCTCGGAAACTGCTAGCGTTTTTAACTCAAGAATTACTTCAAGAATATACGGCATTGAAACTGTGGGTAGATGAAGATAATATTGCAGCGATCGCACTTTACCGTTCTTTAAATTTTGAGCAGGTTGGATATTGCTACACTGGTTATTTCAAGTATTAACTACGCAATTCTTTTTCTTTCAACAAAGTATCAACCCAAACCTTATCATCATCTTGAAGTTGCGGTACGGGTTCAATATTATAATCGATTGCTAAATAAAATCTTGCTCGTTCGTAAACTTGCGCTAACAAATTTTGTAAATCTACCAAGGGTTCGTTATCTTTAGATTTGAGAGGAAGTAAAAATTGTGGAATTTCTTGTTGAAGATTAAACCCGAAGACTTCTGCTAAAGGACGACGATTTCCACGAGCAACTAAGATGCGATAATCAGTTTTAGGAATTTCGCTAAGAATTTGCATCGGTTTCCCAGCGCGAAGTAAATCAATTTCTACCAAATGTGTCGGACTACTCAATACATCTCGACGCTTTTCTTCGTAAGCATCTCGTCCTTTTCCGGTACGTTTATTAGTAGGGGAAAGAACTTCAATCGTTGTGACTACATACCCGGTTGCTACTTCTCGAATTTCTAAATAAGCTTCCTTCTTTTCTTCGGGTACTGGAAGTTTTACAGTTACCGATTCTGCTTGAACTGGTAAAGTTGCCGTTGTTGTTTTATTCTCAGTAGAAGTCTTTTTAGTTGTTACAGCTACATCTGGAATTCCCACTAAAACCGAATCTTCAATATCACCTAAATAAGTCCGCTTTTCGATCGCGACTCGATATTCAATACCAAGTTGTGGTTCTATGGCATCAGCAATGGCTGTAATCAACCGATGATGCACTTCCGACCATAATTCAGGATTTTCTAAATAAGGATTCATTCCCGGAAAAGGAGAAGGCATAAACCGCACCTCGCATGACTATAATTTCAATTTTAGATTAAAGTCATTCGATTTTAGATTTTAGATTTTAGATTTTGGATTAATAGGGTTTTTTATTAATAGGCTTGCTAATGTGTTGGATTTTAGATTTTAATTATCCCCTTTTTGAAATTCAGGGGCTTGTTTTTTGGCGTTGCTGAATCCAGGTATGAATTAAAATCTAGAGACGGGATATATCACGTCTCTACAAGGGTTTCAGATATGCAACAAATCAATTATGACCTAAAGGTCACGCTCCGCTAACATACATCAAATCAGCAACGCCTGTTTTTTAATCTAAAATCCAAAATCTAAAATCCAAAATCCTAATTCCCTTCCCCAGTGCGATCGCTATTTTCTACACCGATTAATCGATTCCACAGTTGATAACCGACATCTGATTTAGGAACGTAATAATTTTCGGGTTCTGCTTCTATCGCACCCATCGCGGTAAATTCTTTTCTTTTTGGATCGTTAAGATCGATATAAGTTGCAGTCTGTGCCAAGCGACTACCGTGAGGAATGATTACAATCTGCCTTAATTCATCGTTGGTAAAATCTTTGAGCTTTTCGTGTAGTTCTTTGATATCGTAAGCATTTAAACCTGCTTTCTCCGGATTTTCACCGTCAAGTCCGTGATTTAAACCCGCACCTTCATGGGGATTCAAATCTTTTTTGTATTCGTCTGGTATATTATCCGAGGATTTTGCTGTAGACATAATATTTCCTTTTTCCTTTTATTCCTTCAATAAAGACTTAAAAAACTACTAAAAACTACTTTTGTCGTTTGTAGCGTCCAATTAATTCCGCTTCAGTCACTATATGCCCTTCCATCGCTGCTTCTACATCTTTTTTACTCGCACCTGCGGCTAAACCTAAAGATATATCTAAAGCATACAGCTTGAAGTAATAACGATGGGTACCGTCGGGAGGACATGGAGGTCCATAACCGAACTGTTCGTAGTCGTTTGTACCATGAATACCGCTACCGTCTAACATTGCGTCGGCTGCAATTCCTTGGGGAATATAACGAGTTTGCACTGGTATATCGTAAAGAACCCAGTGAACAAAAGTTTTACCAGGAGCATCTGGATCGTCAACAATTAACGCCAGACTCTGGGTTTCACGGGGAGGTTCGTCCCATTTTAAAGACGGGGAAATTGCTTCACCATCGCAGGTATATTCTGGTGGAATTAATCCATCAGCAGAAAAGCTATCACTTTCTAATTTCATCAGCTGACAACGGCAAGGTTAATTTGTATATATAGATAAAGCTTATTACCGTCTCGGTTAGGAACAGTAGCTGCACTTATCTGCTGTAGGTTAACGTTGTTTATTGTTAAAATCCTTCACCCAAAAGGAATTTATTCGTAAAAGTATCTCAGTCTAAAGAGATATGTCTTGAGTGTTAGAAGCGATTAAGGGAATAGGGAATACATACATTTTTATTTATAAATAATCAACAAATTCACAAACCCGGTTTTTCCAAAAAACCGGGTTTCTCAACACCCCTTCAGAAAATTCAACAAAATTCCTTAAGCTAAAAGTTGCTCGCAGAATTTATCAAGTTCCCTACTTTGCTCTTGAATAATTGTATGTGCAGCTTTTTCGAGTAATTCCATATTTTCTTCGGTAGTATTATCCAAATCATCGTTTGCTTCAGTCAATTCTTTTTGGAAGCGATAATACTGTTTACTGTTATTTCGAGCATCGGGTAGCAACTGTCTTAACTGATAATTTGCTACTTCACTGGCACCATCAAGAAAAATATTAATTAATGGCTGTATCCACTGTAGTTTACCCCAATTAGCAGCTTGTTCGTAAGGGAATTTTCGAGTTAGAGAACCCGTACCCAAGGAAGCGACTAAGATATCTTCTAAACTTACTTGTTCGCCTTTATTTTGAGTGTATATAATAGCTTCTACAATTGCTAAGGCTGTAGGATTATTCGCAAAAACTGCACCATCTACTAAAGCGTAATCATCATTGATATTATTATCGCAACCGCGCATTTCTAATTTAGAAGGTTTAAAAAAAGTTGGAGCAGCAGTTGTTGCCATTGATGCTTCTATCATTTTGTAATCGTTACAAAGCTTGCGAAAACTAGCTCCCGAATGTCTTTGGAATGTAGGATTGTTGATAAAAAATACGGGTATTCGTAGCTGTATATCGTAACTCGTGATAAAAATATTTGTTAATGCATCCTTAAGAAGGGTATCTTGAAAATATTTCTTGGCAACTCTTTCTCTACCTTCAGAAGGATACTTTGGTCTTAATAAATCATCAACATCTGTTAAGCTTTCTAAAAACGGTTCGTGAAAGATATTTTTTCCATCGTCTCGATACATATTAATGATATCTTCCATTTCATACCGAGCAACAGTTTTATTCTCAGGATTCGGCATAGCTAAAATCATCGCTAAAAAACCTCCAGTTGAGGTTCCAGCAATTAAATCAAACAATTGCCAAATTCGCTTTTGGGTGCGTCTTTCGATTTCTTTAAGAACTAATGCCGGGATAATGCCGCGAATACCGCCACCATCAATTGATAATACATTGTACTTAAAAGTCATAACTTTTGTTTATTTAACTAAATTTCTTAGTATTCTACAACTTGGAAGGTAGCGATTCCGACTAATATCAATTATTAATAAGCAATTATCAATTACCAACAAACAGTTAATAATTAAGCTGCTACTCAATGCCCCATGCCCAATTAAAAAAAACTTGGAGCGTAAAACCCCAAGTGTAAAAGATTACTATTGCATTATTATTATCTACTACATTGTCAAAGATTGAGAATTGGTTTCAATCAATTTCGCTAAGTCTTGAAGGAATGCCGCAGCGTGGGCACCATAGATAACTCTATGATCGCAAGTAATGTTTACTTTCATCTTTGTACGTACTCCCATCATGCCGTCCTTCGTTGCTACTACTTCCGGCTTCGATGCAGCGATCGCCAATATTGAACCTTGCCCAGGTGGCAAAATCGCATCAAATGTATCTACGCCAAACATACCTAAGTTGGATATGGTAAAGGTGCCACTACTGTATTCTTGGGGCTGTAACTGTTTGCTGCGAGCGCGTTCTACTAAGGATTTCCAATTACGCGATAAGCTATAAATATCCTGTTGGTCTGCATTTTGCAGTACGGGTGTAATCAATCCTCCGTCATCCATTGCTACGGCTACCGCAATATTTATGTTAGAAGGATGTACCATTCCCTGTTCGGAATAATTCGTATTTAACAATGGGTGTTTCTGTAATGTCATCGCTACGGCTTTGGCTAGCAGCGCTGTCATTGTCACGCCTTTAGATTTGATTTGTTTGTAAAGTTTATTTAATTCGTCGGTGGCGATCGAGTAACCGACATGGAAAGTAGGTACGGATAAGCTATGATTCATAGTCCGCACTACGGCATTTTGTAAGGTAGTCAAAGGTACCGTTTGTCCGGGAGTTGCCGCAACTGGCATCGGTGCGGGTGTCGCCGCAGGAGCAATAGGAGCGCTGGGGGCGGGTGTAACTGCTGGCTGAGTCGTGGGTGTTGGTGTAGATTTAGCTGTATTACCAGCAGCTGTTTCTACATCTTCAGCAATAATACGACCGTGAGGACCGCTACCTGAAATACCGCTTAAATCAACTTTCAATTCTTTGGCTAATTTACGAGCGCGAGGTGAAGCAGTTTTTCTACCGCTGCCGCGTGCCGCACCATTTTGAGAAGTGTCGTTTGTTGAAGCGCCTATTGCTGGCTCTGGTGCTGCTACTTGGGCGGGGGCGGTTTTTGCAGCAACTTTAGATTTTGCTGATGCCCCATGAGATTTGGCTTGTGCTGCTGCTGTTTCAATTTCGGCTTCGGTTTCGGCTAGAAAGGCAATGGCAGAGCCTACAGGAGCGCTTTCCCCAGCTTCTACTACGATATGCGCCATGTATCCTTCATAAAAGGACTCCACATCCATATCTGCTTTATCCGATTCAACTATTACTACCGTTTCGCCCTTTTCAACTTTGTCACCGGGAGATTTTTCCCAGGAGACAATTTTACCTTCGGACATGGTAGAACTCAACGCGGGCATAAATATTTCGTGAATACTCATAAAAAAAAGAAGGCAATTTAATAAATTATCGAGTTTATTAGTTTTTTCCAGATTGCATTGTATCGCGAGGGCGGACGCGAGCAACCATTTTAGAACTACACTGATAGAATAATCTGTATTTTGGCGTACTAAGCAGGAGGAGTTAGATATGCTTCGTTTCTAAAAATAGACAATCTCAAATCCTTGTTTATTTGTAACTCCACAACTGCGTAAATTCTCTCCTGTGTTTTTTCTACATAATTCTTTTTTTAAAAAATTTGTCGGAAATTCTACTTAAAGTATGAAGTAAGGAGTCATATCTGGATTTAGAATTCATTCATCGATTAATAAAAACGAACCGCTTAAAATTCCCTTAAAATGTTATGTCGGCAAAATTAAAATTTTTTCTAGCCTTTACATTAGGTATCTTTGGTACCGCTGTTTTAGCTGGAGTTTACACGATTAAACAATGGCATTCTAGTCAGTTATCCATTGCCCGTAAGCAACAGCAAATTCAAGCAAAGCAGATTTCAACTCAAAATATCATAGTAAATGCATACAGCTTTCAATATAAAACCATACCGTTGAAGCGATTCACAACTTCACTTAAAGGTACAGATCCAACTGCCCTTGCCGTTAATGCTTTCGATCCAAATCATTTAAAAAATTTAGATCGCAAGGTAGAGGTAGTTTATCCGCAACCCAATCAAGCGATGGTAACAATAACTCAAACCGACATAGCTGCATCCAAGCCGAAGCCAATTAAACATCGAGTCAAACTTACAAGTTTTGGGCGATCGCTATTTCTAACTTCGCCTCCTCTATGGCAAATTGTTTGGGCTGGTACTTCCGAACAATGTTTAGCAGATGCAACAAGTATGGTAACAAGCACAGTCTGTCATTGACTCGACAATATTTATTAAATCCTTAAAAACCGGGTTTCTCATCGAGATTGAAATCATTGGCGATCGCATTTATTTTTGCAGACAAATAAAAATTAAGAATTCTGAATTCAACCATTGTGAACTCAGAATTCTTACTTAATTAGATATCGCCACGAATTTCTTCGATAACGCCATCGCGCAGAACGATTTCGACCTGCATTTTACTAATCAGGTTGTCGCCTTGTTCTGCTCGGAAGAAGCCTTCCAACTGAAATTGATTAACTTCTTGATCCAACTCAAGCATTTGCACCTGTTGGAGGTTTTGCAAGCTTTGGTTTTTTTGTTCAAGCATCTCGCTTTTTTTCTCGTTTACTTGAACTTGGATGTTCTCAATTTGCTGTAGAGTTTGAGGTCCGGGGGGTTGCAATCCTTGCTTTTGAATTTCAGTAATTGCACGCTGCCCTTGGACATCAATTTGTTGTAGCTGCTGGTCGGTTTGATTGATTTGACCTTGTAGTTGCTGCGTTACTTCCTCTTTCCATAGAGGAGTGACAATGGCTTTAACATTAATAACGCGCTTAAGCAGCAATTGAGGATTGGAGATGTCCATAAAAGTATCTTTTTTTTCCTGTTGGGTTCAATAACAAATGGATTAGTTTGCGGCAAACATCCGCTCAATCATATCGTGATAGCGTTCCATCACAACGTGTCGTTTGAGTTTGAGAGTTCGTGTCATCATGCCATTTTCCATAGAAAACGGTTCCAGAATCAGTTGAAACGGTCCAATACGATCGTCCGAGCGATATCCCGGACGATTTCGCACTTCCCGAATTAACTCTTGTCGAAACAAATCCTGGATCATTTTACTCTCAAGGTTGATTTTTTGGCTTGTAGATCCCGTAACATTGTCTTCTTTAACACATAATTCCAGATTTTGCGCTTCCGCCCATTTTTCTAATGCTTCCAAATTCGGGACAATCAAAGCACCAATACTTTTTTTATCTTGTCCCACCAGCATTATTTGGTCGATAAATGGCGATCGCAAACAAGCATCTTCGATGGGAAGCGGCTCAATGTTTTCTCCATTGGTTAATACGATCGTGTCTTTTGCTCGTCCGGTTAAAACTATATCCTGACGGGGAGTTAACCAGCCCAAGTCACCGCTATTAAACCAGCCTTCCGCATCAATGGCTTTTTCTGTAGCTTCGGGGTTTTTGTAATAGCCCTGCATTATATGCGGTCCTTTAAGCAATACTAAACCCTTTTCCCCGATTGGTAATTCTCGACGAGTTTCCAAATCGACGATTTTAACTTGAGTTCCGGGTACGTTTAATCCCGAAGATCCGCGTAAATTACTCCATTGACGACGCGCATGAGTAACCGGACTCGTTTCCGTTAAGCCGTAACCAACCAAAATATTTACATCAACTATCTCGTAAAAATCATCTATGTGCTTCGCTAAGGCACCACCACCACAAATAAACTGTTTAATTCTTCCTCCCGTCGCTTCCCTCACCTTGCCATAAACAATCTTTCCAGCCAAAGCGTGTAATGGTGCAAGGGCTTTTTCTTGAATGCTAGCAGCGATTTTTTCCCCTACCGAGGGATTGAGGTTTTCCAAATCCAAATTTTGAGCAATTCGCCGTGCTTTGATATACCTGCTGCTAATACCTAAAAAGCGATCGATCAACTTTTTCTTAGAAGCTGGTTGTTCGCGAAACTGCTTTTGTACTCCTTCATAAACTGATTCCAAAATACGCGGTACTGCCACCATATAGTGAGGTTTGTACTTTTTCAAATCATTTTTTATCGATCGCAAATTGGTATAAACTTGGGTGCAGCCTTGAGAAATCAGCAAATACTCGGCAGTACGTTCAAACACGTGCCAGGTAGGGAGAATACTTAAAACAACATCTCCTACTTCCGGTTGAACTATTGCGCGTAAATTTATTACTTGATGCAGCAAATTTCCATGAGAAAGCATCACGCCTTTAGGTTTACCCGAAGTACCGGAAGTATAAAGTAAAGTAGCTAAATCATCGCGTTTTTGCTTAACGGGTTCTAAATGATGTTTTGCACCAATTTCCATCAACTCCTCGAAATTCAACACCTTGATAACTTCATCACTTGGTGCTGATTCTTGAGTTAATAAAATTACTAATTGAATTGGTAAATCATCTAAACGAGGACGCAGTTTCTCAAAAGTTGCTAAATCTTGCGCGACTAACACCGTACTATCGCTATTAGCCAATATAAACGCTAATTCATCAATATCGGCTTGAGAACTGCGTACAGCATTTACAGCCCCAGCAGTCATAATACCTTGATCGGCAATAAACCAGCGAGGACTATTATCGGCAATTAGCGAAATGCGTCCCTGTGGCTTGATTCCTAATGACTGTAAACCAGCAGCAAACTGTTGAATTCGATTAAAAAGCTCTCTATAAGTAAATATTTCCTGCTTTGGTTTAGTATGGGGATTGTGCAGAGCAGTTGTATCGCCAAATTGACTTGCTGCGATCGCCCAAACTTCGGGTAAAGACTCCACATTTGAGTAATCGACCATACTTTTCAAAGATTGCTGGTCTTTTTCAGTAAGCTTAGAAAATGAATTATTTGTACTTTTAGTGTTAGACATAATGCGGTTTCTTTAACAGTCAATGATTTATACTTCCAGCATATTCCTTCATCTCGGACAAATCGACAACTACTCTAAATAAAAATGCTTCTATCTTAAGCATGACTATTTTTCTATTGAATGTAAATTTATATGTATAAAAAGTATGTTATATTAATTCATATAAATTCAATTAATCTGTGGTATATACAAACGCCTTTTGTTTGAAAAACCGAGTTACTTAATCTTGCAGATGATTTAGGAATATTATATAAACATAATTCAAGAGTGATTATATAAAGCAAAAGAAAATCAAAACTCAGTACTGATTTAAATATTGCGAATTTGTACGACAATAAAGTATAAGCATTTTTTTGCACAAAGGAGAGTTGGAGATGAGTTTAACAGATAGTATTTTATTAACCCTCTTCAATACCGTTATTTGTCTTGTATTTCCTAAACTGATATCTTCAGTATTCGGTGCTAAACGTAAACCTCTTACGCTTTCTGAAAAAACTGCGATCGCTTTAGAAAAGGCAAGCTAAATATTAATTATATAACTACTCTGGGGGGCTGGCTCCGGATGCCCACCCCATAGGAATAAATCAGTTTTTAATCAGCTATAGCACCCTTAAATCATGCGTAAGAATTCATCAACCCGTTTTTTAAAAAAAGCGGGTTCCTTAATAGCACAAATTATTACTCATAATTCATCCGTAGGGTAAATCTAAAATCGTAAATCTAAAATATAAAATAGATTAACCTTTAACTTAAAATAATGGTAACAGCAGCAGTAAATCCCTTTCTCGACGGTAATTTTGCCCCAGTGCGTGAAGAAACCACCGCTGACGACTTAAAAATAATTGGTGAATTACCTACCGATTTATCGGGGATGTTCGTGCGGAATGGTCCTAATCCTCAATGGCAGCCCAAAGGACAATATCATTGGTTTGATGGCGATGGAATGTTGCACGGCGTAAGGATTTCTAACGGTAAAGCCAGCTATCGCAACCGTTACGTGCGTACTAAAGGATGGCAAATCGAACATCAAGAAGGTAAAGCCGTATGGAGTGGGATGTTAGAACCACCGCAAATGGATAACCCCCACGGTGCATATAAAAAAGTTGCGAATACGGCGCTGGTATGGCACGCAGGTAAATTTTTAGCGCTTTGGGAAGGAGGTGCGCCTTATGCTATCAAAGTTCCAGAGTTGGACACTTACGGTGAATATACTTACAGCAACAAGTTACAATCTGCCTTTACAGCACATCCCAAAGTAGATCCGGTAACGGGTGAAATGATGTTTTTCGGTTATTCCTTCGCGCCGCCATTCTTGCATTACAGCGTAGTTTCAGCAGAAGGCGAACTTGTGAAAACCGTACCCATTGAATTACCGATGGGAGTGATGATGCATGATTTCGCCATCACCGCCAACCATACAATATTTATGGATTTGCCTTTAACTTTCAATCCCATGCGGATGCAGAAAGGCGAACCCGCTATGATGTTTGAGAAAGATAGAGCCAGTCGTTTTGGTGTTGTACCCCGTCACGGCGATAATAATGATGTGCGCTGGTTTGAAGCTCCCGCTTGTTTTGTATGGCATACCCTCAACGCTTACGAACAAGGAGATGAAGTTATACTTCTTGCTTGTCGGGTAAATTCAACAAGTATTTTTGCTACAGAAGATGTTGAAAGCGATGCAGATAATATTCCCAAACTGCACCGTTGGCGATTTAACATGAAAGATGGTAGCGTGCGCGAAGAAAGCTTAGACGATGCAGCATCAGAATTCCCCCGCGTCAACGACAACTTTTTAGGGCAACCAACCCGCTACGGTTACGCAGGCAAAATGGGACAAGGTTCCATGCCTTCATTTGAAGGTGTAATTAAATATGATTTGAATAGCGGTAAATCCCAAACTCATGAATTTGGCAAAGGGCGTTATGGTGGCGAAGCAGTATTTGTGCCACGTGGGAATGGTGAAGATGAAGGTTGGGTCATGACTTTCGTGTATGATTCCAACGAGGATACATCTGAATTAGTAATTGTAGACGCTCAGGATATGACATCAGAGCCAGTTGCACGGGTATTGATTCCGCAACGAGTTCCCTATGGTTTTCACGGCGATTGGGTTAGCGAAGAGAAATTGCAGAAGTCGCAGTAAGATATCGAGAATAAAATATGCCCTCACCCTCGGAAGGTGGGGAACCACCATTACGAAGCCCACCTTACGGTGGGCTTTAATTTTTTTATCGATCGTGCATCTATTGTGTATTTTCGGTTGTAAGTAATAATTTGCCGTAACGCACCCTACAATTTTATTTTAGTTCGTAGTAAGTGCTTTAGCGCTCTAAGGACTAAAGTCCTTACTACAAACAATATTCCTAAAAAAAATTCAATAACTTGCGTAAAAAATCACTCCTCAGTCAGTAATCCTATCGGAAGGTAATTTCGAGGGGTTCAAGATTAATTTACAAAAAGATTTCAGTTAAGTGTATTGATTGCTATTGCTCCAAATTATATGGTCAATTAAATAACTTTGTACGATCGCGCTTTTAATTTTGTCTTGACCGCTAATAAACAGTCTATGAAGTAAATGTAAAGTTATTATGAACAGAAAATTATTTCGATTTAGTGGTCTGACACTGTGTATTTTATTTAACTTATTAAGTTTTACAGCCGTTGAAGAATTGCTATCCGATCGCGGACATAAATTAGGTTATTCCATCCGTGCGATCGCACAAACCGCAGAAGAACAAATTGGTCGCAGCGTGTATAAAAAGGCAAGTCCGGCGGTTGTGACGGTTAAGGATGGTAGAGGACATGGAAGCGGTTTTGTTGTCAGTCAAGATGGATGGATTATCACTAACGCCCATGTTGTAGAAGGAAGTCCGAGTGTAGTCACGGTTGAATTTAAAGATGGTAGAAAACTTCCTGCTGATGTGCTTGGTTTTGCTAAAGGTGGATTAGATTTAGCAGTGCTGAAAATCCACGGACAAAAGAACTTGCGGACACTTGCGTTAGCTTCTAATAATAGCGCTGAAGTTACTGACCGCGTTTTTGCACTTGGTTCACCTCTCGATCCAGAATTTAAGGACACGATTACTCAAGGAAACATTACTCGTATCGGTAAAAACGACGGAGTGATTCAACATAATGCACCCGTTTACGGTGGTAATTCTGGGGACCTCTGCTTAATTCCAAAGCTGAAGTGATAGGTGTAAATACATCAATTATTGGCGCACCTGGAAAGTTAAATACAGGAATGAATTTTTCGATTCCGGTATCAGATGTAAAGACATTTATAGCTGCTGCAAGAAAAGGCGAACTATCTGAAGTTTCTACTTTAAAGAAACCAAAAGCAGAGTCAGAAATTGTAAATATATCGCTTAATGGTCAAGATATAAATGGCAACTTTAGTCAAGAAAATGGCTTTGCTAATTTATATGTCTTTCAAGGTAAAGCAGGTCAAAAAGTAGTGATTGAAATGACAAGTAAAACTATAAATTCGTTTTTAAGTTTATATCAGTTTGTTGAAACCGCAGAAGGTAATCAACCTAATTTGATTACAGAAAACGACGATAGGGGTGCAGGTGATTTTAATTCTTTAATTACAACTACTTTACCAGCAGATGGGATTTATGTAATAGAAGCAAAATCTTCTCCAGATAGACAATCGGGTGATTATAGTTTGCGAGCTACTGTTAATCCTTAAAAGTAGCCCCCCTTAACAAGGGGGGTTGGGGGGATCTCAACGTCTGGAATACTAATCCTTTCGTAAAATAAGGCATATTAACTAGCGAGCAAGATGCTCGCACTACAAAAAGAATCTTGTTTTATCAGGATGTATTTATTATCCATTAATTAACTCAACTAAAAGCCAAGGAATTAAACCCATGCAACGCAAAGTTTTTCTAAGTTTCGGACTCTCTGCATTAACCACAATTGTCGCTTTAGCTAGCAGCATCTCACCAAGTTTTAGTCAGATTATAGCTGAAAATGCCGCTGACACTTTGAGCCAAGCAAATACTAACAACACTCAAGCGGATTCCGTCACTTTCATGTGTAAAGACATATTAGATCCAGCAAGTGACGAACAGATTCCAGCTACAGTTGTTTGGGTTCCCAAACGTAAAACTCATGTACTGTTTATTGCTTGGAAATCTCAATATTTTTCTAATTGGAGTCCCAAAAAACGTTGTGAGGCAGTAACGCAAAAGTTTCAGAAGTCTTATAACGAAGGTCGATTATCTTATTTAACTACTGGAAAATATAACGGATATCCAGTTATTTGCGCTGCTAAACCAGGAGAAAGTTGTAATCAAAATAATCAGTTGTTTACCATCAAACAAGGTAATAATCCTCAGTTAGTTTTACAAAGGCTCCTAAACATAAGTGAAGGTAAATCATCAGAGCCTCTTTATCAAAGTTCGGGTAAGCAGTTACACCTTGAAGTGCAAACGATGTTAGATTATGCACCTTCGGTGAAGGTTGAAGATTAGGACAATTCGCGATCGCCCTCACCCTCGAAGGGTGCCACCGAACAAAGCCCACCGTAAGGTGGGCTGTGATTAGTCCGCGCAGGCGGACTTTGCCTGTGTAGCCGCGAATTATATTCGCCAGATATTAAAAACACCTAACACAACCCACGTCCTAAAATGAACTGCCACCATTACCTTCTTTCCTCCCTACTCCTCCTCCAAATCCCTACCACTCCTATCAAAGCCGCTCCTCCTCAAATAGCCCAAAATTCAACCTGCAAAATCGAAAGAGAAGACGAATTTTATTCAACCAAAGAACTACAAACCCTCGCCAATAAAATAACAGTAAAAGTCATCGGGGATAACAACGGCGGTTCGGGAACGCTTATTGGTAAACAAGGAAATAATTATCTAGTTCTCACCAATTCTCATGTTATCCAAGGAGTTAATTCTGTTAAAGTGCAAGCTCCTGATGGTAAAACTTATTCAGCAGAAATAGTACCGCAAAACAACTTCAAAAAATCAGATATAACCTTATTGAAATTCCAGAGCGATCGTAGTTATTGTTTATCAGAAATTTCTACAGCTACACCTGATATTGATACACCGATTATAGCTTCAGGTTTTTCTGTTTCCACAGGAAATATTGTATTTAGCGAAGGGAAAGTTAAAAAGACTTCTAACCTTAAAGAAGGATACGAAATCGGTTACAGCAGCAACATCGAACAAGGAATGAGCGGTGGTGCAATTCTCAACAATCAAGGAGAGCTTGTAGGGATAAATGGTAAAAGTTCTTATCCGATTTTAAACACGGGTTATGTTTATCAAAACGGTAAGCGTCCGAGTGAAACGGAAATTCAAGAAATGAGAAAGTTGAGTTGGGGTATTCCGATTTCAACTGTTTTAGCAAAGGTTGATACAGATGTGTTGACTGCTTATAAATTGCCTAAACCAAAAGGTAGTACTACAATACCGGAACCAGAATATACAGGATGGTTGGGAGATTTAGAACAAAAAGCTAAACAATTCACCGTTATGTACCCTTCCCAATTCCTAATTTCCTTCACCTCTTCTTCCCCTCGATCGCACTAATAATCTGCTGCACTATTTTACATTTTTCATTTATCTACAAATCAAATGAACCATAATATAATAGTTATTTCCTCCTTACTGCTTCTACAAGTTTCCAGCTTCACCATCGAAGCGACTTCTGCTTCTTCCCAAATAGCTCAAACGTCTGGAACAAAACAAGCTAAATCGCCAAAACTCACGGGATGGTTGGGAGAATTAGAACAAAAAGCGAAACAATTTACCGTCAGAATTGACAGTAGCAGTAAAGAAAATGGTTCGGGAATAATAATTGCTAAAGAAGGGAATACTTACACAGTTTTAACAGCCGCTCATGTTGTTTGTGAAAAAATATATGAAAGCCAACCATGTCAAGATGATAAATATGAAATAACTACCCCGGATGGAAAAAAATATTTGATTAACAACAGCAATAAAAAAATAGAAAAAGGTGTTGATTTAGCAGTAGTTCAGTTTAATAGTCTCCAGAATTATCAAATAGCAACTCTTGCAGATTACAATCCCAATGAAGATGACTTTATATTTACTGCTGGCTATCCGAAATTGGGTGATAATTCACCTTGGAGGTTTACTTCAGGACTAATTTTTGATAAAGAAAAGGGATTGTTAAATACTAATCAATCCGAATTTCAAAATAATGATTTTGGTAGGTTGCAAATAGCTAGTTCTCTAAAGGATGGATATGAATTAGTTTACACAAACATCACTTATGGTGGAATGAGTGGTGGTCCAGTTTTAGATTCATTAGGACGAGTAATTGGTATTCACGGAAGCTCTGATGCAGGGGATGGAGTTCAGATAGGATATAGTTTAGGCATTCCTGTAAGTACCTTTTTAGCGTTAGACTCCCGACTAGGTGTAAAACCTGAAAAATTAGAAAATACCCGACCACCACAGCTAAATGCACAAAAAAAGAAGTCAATTGAAGAAGCAGTATTGTCAGCTGATGTTTCTGGAGAAAATACAACTGCTTCCCAATGGTTAGAAAGAGGAAATCAACTGTTTCGGTTGCGTCGTTATCAAGAAGCAGTTAAAGCCTTTGATGAAGCGATTAAGCAAAAACCAGATTTTGTTTACTTAGCTTACTATGGTAAAGGTTTAGCCTTAGCAGATAACTTTAAAGAGTCTATTGCAGCTTTAAAACAAGCTGTACAGTTAAAACCTAACTTCGTTCCTGCTTTGTATCAACAAAGTGTAGTTTATCGAAAATTAAATCAACCGGATAAAGCATTAGTCGCAATAAACAAGGCAATTCAAATAGAGTTGCAAAACCCGAATTTATATAACGAAAAGTATGGAGTCTTAAATGAAAAAAAAGACTATGTACAAGCAGAAGCAGCAATAACAGAAGCGATTAAACTTACTCCTCGTGCTGCGTTTTATTCCAATAGGGGAATTCTTTACTCTAACCAAGACAAATGGGATTTAGCGCTAGCTGATTATAATAAAGCTATTGAAATTAATCCTAATTATTTTGATGCTTACTTCAATCGGGCGCTTGTTTACTCACTTCAGAGACAATATGAGTTAGCACTAACTGATTATAATCAAGCTATTGAAATTAATCCCGAATATGCTAGTGCTTACTACTATCGAGGAATAACTTACTCATTCCACAATAAATATGAATTAGCACTAGCTGATTACGGCAAAGCTATTGAAATTAATCCTAATTATGCTAATGCTTACTACAATAAAGGATTAATTTATCATCAATTTCTGAACCAATTAGATTTAGCAATAGACAATTACAGCAAAGCCATTCAACTTAAGCCCAAAAATCATGAATACTACAATTATCGGGGGCTTGTTTATATTGATCAGAAAAAATGGGATTTAGCCCTGGCTGATTACAATAAAGCTATTGAAATTAATCCTGAATATGCTAGTGGTTTTTCAGTTAGAGGACTTATTTATATGATGAAAGGCAATAAACAGCAAGCTATTCAAGACCTAGAAAAAGCAGCACAATTATCAAAAGCTCAAGGTGAAACTGGACTTTATGAAATGGTAATGAGACAGTTACAACAATTACAACAATAAAAATCTAGGAATTAGGAATTAAACCCCCTAATTCCTAATCCCTATCATCTCTTCTTCTGCTCAAGCTCACTAATAATCTGCTGCACTTCCTTATGTTTTTTTGTATCTTTCCTATCCCAAAAAATCTGTCTAGCTAATCTATATTTCTCCAAAGCACTCTGCAAATCCGCTTTCCTCAAAGCCTCCCGCGCTTCAATCATTAACTGATGGGGCGATTTGTTACAATTCGGGAGAAAATTCAGACGAACCCGTAGGACTTTCTATTACACCTGCTTCTGGATTCATTTCTAAATACAATTTATCAATATCTTCTAAAACATTCGCTGCTTCAGAATAATTATTGAACTTCAAATAAGTTAAAGCCGCAAATTGCAAATCATTTAACTTATTCTGCTGATTTTCTTGAATCAATCCCCTTTGATGATAAGCTGCTGCATATCGGGGACTAATTTTAATAGCTTGATTAAAATCTTTAATAGCTTGTTGTTGATTCTGCTTTTTCCAATTCGCAGTTACCTTAACTTCACAGCTAACACTATATTCATTAATTCTCACGCATCCCGGTAAAGTACCATCGGAACGTAATATTTTACCACGAGCATAGTTGGCATAAATTAAACCCCGTTGATAATAAGCTGATGCGTATTGGGGATTAATTGCGATCGCTTTTGTAAAATCCTCAATCGCACCGTTGTAATCTTTTTTGTTAGCTTTAATTATCCCTTGATAATACCAATCGCTGGCTTTTGTTTGTGTTGTTGTTTGTTTATTTTGCGGTTGGTTGGCTTGGGTTTTAACTTGCGGGATAATTGTATTTATGGTTGTTAACGTGGCAATTGTTAGGGTTGGGGAAATTAGTTTTTTGTAATTCATAATTAATCATATATTGATTCACTCAATCGCCTTGGATTAAAATCCCAGGCTAATAAACAAAGTCTGATAAATCAGACTAGCAGATATTTGTAGTGCATTTTAACGTACTTTGTTATGGGTTCCTTGAAATTTATTTCAAGGTGGCTTTGATTGCTCGATGAGGTTTCAATTAATCACAAACGCTTCTATCTACATCAACATTCGTCCTCAAATAATCCTGCAACCGATTGCAACCCCGCTGTTGCAATTCTTCAATATCCAAATTCCACAAAATCGCATTATTATCCATATCTACCGAAGCAAATATATTATTATCCCCACTAAATTCAACTTCCTTAATTGCTGCTTGATGTCCTTTGATGGTATTAAGTAACTTTCCATCCAAACTCCATAAATTTAATGTTTTATCTTTACTTCCAGTCATCACAAATTGATTATCGGCACTAAAAGTAACGGCGTAAACATTGTCTTGATGAGTTAAAGTTTGCAACAGCTTACCCGTATCGCGCTGCCAAAGTTTAACTGTTTTATCGTTACTCGCAGTCGCAATAATTCTTCCGTCAGAACTAAAATTAAAAGCTGCAATATTCTCTTGATGACCCGTAATTGTACGTAATAAGTTCCCTTGATAATTCCAAATTTTTACAGTCTTATCGCCAGCGGTTGCTAAGGTTTCTCCATCTGGACTAAATCTAATATTCGTTACTAAATCATCATTTAATTGCCAGCTTTTAATTAATTTACCTTGCAAATTCCACAGCTTAACTTGCTTATCAATTCTGCTGATTGTGGCGATTGTTTTACCGTTGGGACTAATGCTAATATCTTGAATTGCATCAAAACCAATATTATTTTTAACATCATGTCCCAACCATTTTTGTAAAAGCTTTCCTTGCAGATTCCAAACTATGATTTGATTCTCGCTATCAATCGTCGCAAAATATTGTCCCGTAGGACTAAATATTATTTTTAGAACTTCGTATTCTTCCTCCCTATTACCTCTTTCCCCCTTTAAAACAACCGATAACTCCTCTACACCTCTTTCCTCTGCGCTCTCCGCGTCTCTGCGGTTTTTTAATCCATCCCGTCGTCGCAAAGTAATAATATTTCCATTCGCGATCGCAACATCACCATTCGGGCTAATACTAACGCTACTACCCGCAAATGTTGGTAAAATGCCTTTGAGATAACTTAGTTTAACGGTATTATCTGCACTGGCAGTTGCTAAAGTTTTACCATCGGGATTAAAGCTAACTTCAACAGCTTTGCTACCATATCTCGTTTGCTGATATTGCTTTCGTGATGCGACATCCCAAAGTATAACCGTATTATCAGCACTCGCTGAAGCGATCGATTTACCATCTGGACTAAAACGCACGTCTAAAACTTCATCGGTATGACCTGCAAATGTATGTAATAATTTACCTGTGAAATCCCAAAGTTTAACAGTTTCGTCTTTACTTCCTGAAACAATTAGTTTGCGATCGCGACTAAAGTTAACGCTTAAAACTTCATCTTTATGACCGCTTAAAGTTTTTAAAAACCTCCCCTCGCTATCCCATATCTTAATAGTATTATCCGCGCTTGCTGTAGCAAAATTACCATCTGGACTAAAATTTAAACCCCAGATTTTTTGATTGTGAGCGGAAATTGTTTTAATTAATTTTCCGTCAACCGTCCAGAATTTTACATTACCATTTTCGGTTGCAGTAGCGATAATATTGTTACTTGGATTAAAGGCGATCGCCCACAATCCATCGGGTTCTGATATTATTACAGAAGGACGATTTTCAAATAAACCCGTGGTGGAATTATATCGCCACAAACTAACTGTATTATCAAAACTTCCAGCAATAATAAATTGATTTTCGGGACTAAATATAACGCTGAAAATACCGTCTTTATGTCCTGTTAGCGTTTGTATTAATTGCGTATTCTCGTATTTACCCACATTGAGATCCCCCCTAGCCCCCCTTATGAAGGGGGGTTTCAAGGAATTAGCTCCCCTTCGTAAAGGGAATAGAGATAATTTATTATCATTAGCCCCCCTTCTCAAAAGGGGTTTCAAGGAATTAGCGCCCCTTCGTAAAGGGAATTGAGATAATTTATTATCATTAGCCCCCCTTCCCAAGGGGGGTTGGGGGGATCTATCCCGTCGCCAAATCTTAATAGTATTATCCTGACTTCCAGAAGCTAAAAGCCTTCCATCATCACTAAAAGAAACGCTATTAACAGAAGCATCATGACCAACTAAACTATTATATTCGCGAATAGAATTAAAATTTTCTAGCAGAGAACTAAACAATCCATTTCTAGTTTCTACATCCAAATTATTCTTTAACTCTATCAGCTTCTTATTAGCAACTAAAGTAGAATTCAAAGCTTCAACTTGATTCCCCGAATTCAACAAAGTTTTTGCAGTCAAACTCAAATATTTAACAAGATTTACTTCACTTTCTAGACGTTGTTTATCTGCACGTTGCGATTGAAATTGAGCAATCCCAGTTAATATGAAAGCCGCTAGCAAAGCACCAACTAAACCAACAATAACTCGTCTTCTCGCTACCTTCCTTATTCTGTCTTCTCGATCGCATAAATCCAAACTTAAATTAATAAAGCTTTTTTCTACCAAACTAATTTGATTTGAACGTTGTGATAACCATTCTTTGGCATCAATTAACGGCTTACCGCGCAACAAAGCCCCATCATCGCGATCGCTATTTTCCCACTGTCTAATAAAAACCCGCAATTGTTCTTGCCAATACCGAAATTCCCCATCTTCCCGCATCCACTTTTGCAACCGTCGCCAATTTTTAATCAACGCTTCATGGATAATTTCAACCGTTTCCACACCAGTAACTTGATTGCGATTCGTCACCACCAAACGTGCATCAGCTAACTTAGTTACTAAATCCCAATCTCCCACTTCTTCCCGAATCGCCAGACGACGGATATCTGCGCTTCTTTCCGAAGGTTGCACTAACTGAATAAATATCTGCTGCACCCTTTGCTTATCTGCTATCAATTCGTAAATTGCTTCCGCATGATTTGCCAAAGCGGTTTCCACACCACCAATTTCTTCATAAGCTTGGTGAGTTAACCATCCATCACGCTGCTTTTCCCATAGCTGAGTTAAAGTAAATTCCAACAAAGGTAAATTACTCGGAGATTCCAACACCGCATCAATTAACCGTTGACTTAAACCCTCCTCCAAACTGACACTATAATTAGCTGCTGGTTTTTCAATCGCTGCTCGCAATTCCTCTTCATCCATCGCAGCCAAATTTACCTGTGCATCCTGCAACGCATCAGCCAAAGGGCGATATGATAAAGCTTCTGCATAAAAATCGGCTCGTAAAGTAATAATTACAGTACAGCCAGGAACTTTGATTAAATTCAGTAAATTATCAATAAAAAGACGACGAGATTTGGTATCGGAACATAAAGTAAAAAGTTCTTCAAATTGGTCTACAATTATTGCTAAATGAGACTTTTGATTATTAAGAATAAACGGTTCGATAAAATTTTCTAAGCTATTTTTACCACTTCTTAATTCAACTTCTAACTCTAATTCCGTTAAACGATTTGGATTTGAATTCTCCCCCTTCCCTCGTAGGGAAGGGGGCTGGGGGGTTAGGTTTTCAAAATGTGGCAATCCTTGTAATAAACCGATCGCCAAAGATTCAAAAGGATTATTACCTGGACGAAAATCAACAATCAACCAATCGCGTTTCTTATCCTGCTTCAACTGCGGAATCAAACCCGCAAAAATCACGCTTGACTTTCCGCTTCCCGAAGCACCAACAACAGCAACAAACGGCTTTTTATTAACCACCGAAACCAACTGTCGCGTTACAAATTCCCTACCAAAAAAGTTAGCCGCATCCTCTTCTTTGAAAGCAGCTAAACCCAAATACGGACACTTATTAATAGCACCTAAGTTTTGCCAAGTTGGAGGTATTTCTAATAAATTCTGCACAATTATCGGCAACCAACTCGCACAGGGATAGTTTTTCTCCAATCCCTGTAACTTTCTTCGAGCAACATTAACCGATTTATAAAAAGATGTTCCCTTGGTAAACTCTTCAAAAAAGTACTTTAAAAAAATGTTTGCTACCTTATCTGGAACGGGTTCCCGCATCACAATTACTTGCGGAATATGCACGCTTTCCAACTCAGCCGCAATTCCTAAACCATCGCAAGAATTAAAAAAAGCTAACTGTAACCCACCTCTAACAGCCTTTTTTAAACTTTCCTTTAATTCTTCTATTGTTAAGCGCTCGACGCTATTTAAATAAATGATTCCTTGTTCGGATTCCGTTCGACTATGCCCGGAAAAGAAAAGAATATCCCAGCCTTTCTCATCCCAAAGATGTTCGTTTAACTCTAATACCGAAGGTTCATTTAAAACAACTAATTCTGCATCTTGACAATATTCTTTTAAAAGCTGCTCATCTTCAGCAACATTAATTCCTTCGCTGTTGCCTAAAACAATCAAAATTCTGACTCGATTGCGATAACTTCTAAAAAGACGACGAGCAGAAAAACAACTAAAACCTATCTCAGCATCCGGATAACTATCAAATAAATTCCATAAATGCCAAGGAAGTTTTCGTAACTGAAATTCAGTAGTGCGAATAATAAATCTAATTTCATCATCGGGAGATAAATGTATTAAACATTCTTCCTTAATCTGATAAAACGAATCAGCTTTTAACCAGTTAGTAAAAATCCGTTTGATGCGATCGGCTTTCGTCTGACAAACTTCCTTCAAAGAAGTGAATTTAACATTTGATATTTGTCCCTTTTTAGCTTTAATTCGATGTCCACCTAAACCGCGATAGCTCCTACACCAATCTTGATAAATATCCAGAAGCTTGGGGATAGGAGGTAATTTTAAGCGATCGTCACTCAACTCAAAATCCGCACGATTACCATCCTCACCGATTTCTAAACTAACCCTAAACCCTTGGTTAAAATCACCATCCAGTTTGAGTACAACTAACTTTTTCATATTTATTGCCGCAACTATCCAGAAGCTATATTCTGTTATCAGTAGTTTTGGCAGTATTTTACGTAAATTTTTAGTATTTTTACGTAAATTTATATAGCTGTAGCGTACTTGTATGGAGAATCTGGGAACAAAAAAGAATTAAATTGTTATACAAAAAGCTGTGGAGTAATCCTATAACAATATGTTGCTATAAAATAGCTAGTAGTTCTATTTCATTAATTCTGAAGGGTAAAAAGGTTCGTAGTAAGCGCTTTAGCGCCTCCGGATTTAGTACTAAAATCGGCACGTCGAACCAATCAAATTTAATGCAATCAACTACTAGTGAGTTAGACAAAAAAATCTGTGAATAATATCGCAACTGAAATAGTATTTCTAATTGAAGAAGATCCAGAAGGTGGTTACACGGCTAAGGCTTTAGGAGAATCGATTTTTACTCAAGCTGAAGATATGACTAGTTTAAAATAAATGGTACGTGATGCAGTTTGCTGTCATTTTCCTTCGGAAATAAATCGTCCTAAAATAATTAGATGTCAAAAAGATAATGTAAAAAAAAGGATTTTAGATTAACAATTTATTCAAAATATATTCAAAATCCAAAATCCAAAATCCAAAACAAATACATCCGTTATCTAGCATAAATCCGTTGCCTAATTCACACTTCAAATTCCTTAATTACATCCGTTATCCAGCATAAATCCGTTGCCTAATTCACACTTCAAATTCCTTAATTACCTCCGCATCACCATAAACAACTTTAATATTAAATTTTTCCCCAGACTCAGCACTAAACTCCCATTGAATCCAATTATCATCTTCTCTCGAAACCACTTCTGATGTTTCTCCGGTTTCATCCCCGATAATTAACTTAATTCCTTGTGGTAAAGACATTTCTCCCACTGGATAAACTTGAGTTAAAATATCAACTTCTTCATTTTCATTTTCTGCCATCACTTTCATTACCAAAGCGACAGATATTTTATCCAAATGCATTCCTAAATCAATTTTTTGTCCTCTAGTTATACTCACCTCATGTTTAAAAGCTAAACCCAACTGTTGAGGTTTTAATAATCGATCGAGTTTTTGCCAGCTAGCATCAACAGTTCCATTTAACCATTGCCGAAAACTAACAAGATTTGACGTTTTTTCTATTTCTACAGATTCTACTACTTCCAATTCAGTTAAATAAACTAGAAAATCTTCTAAAGACTGTAACTGAGTCAAAGAAACTTCAGCCGCAGCTTCAGGGGTAAAACCTAAAATTTTTGCTTCCTTAAGAGAATTACTTAACTCTACAAAAACATAACCAACTCTATCTTCCCAAACCTCCGGGGGAATTTCTACAACTTCCGCTCCAGCTAAAACCGGACGACATTCTAATTTACCAATATCTTTAACTATTAAATCGGCAACATTCATCAATTGAACAGTTAAAGGATTGCGACTGTCACCTTCTAAGTAATCAGTCTCAAACCCCATGCAACTGAGATAATTATTTACTGCATAAACGCTCAAACTATTTAAATAAACCTGTTGACGTTTTTTTTGATTCGATATTTCCGATACTAATTCTTGAGCAATTGAATGGGCTTCAAAAGACAATGGAAGAGTAAAGCTAAGTTCTTGAGTGGTGCTATTCATAATAAAAATATTTAGGTGCCGAGCCGTGAATTTACTTCTATATATACTTCTTTAGATAGTCGATTATTTTATGCATTCTACGTTGATAAAAACTAGAAGCCGTTGTCAGAGGAACATCCAACTCTTGAGAAATTTCTTTCCATTTCTTTCCTGACAATAAATAGAGCAAAATTACTTTTAAATTAGCGTCAGGATGTCCCTTTAAATGTTGGCTAATTAAATATTTTTCCGGATCTTTATTGATAATTTCTTTAATGATTGCTTGTTGAGATATTTGATTTGGTTTATCTATTTCTTTATTGATATCATCCAAAGACAAAACGGGAGATATTTGTTCTCCTCTCGGAACCATAGTAATCCCTTTTTTCCGTTCTTTATTAACAACATCAATAAATCGCCAGTGAAAAATTTTATTCACCCACGCCATTACCGGATATTGTGGATTATATTCGTCAATTTTGCTGCATATTTCCATCAAAGTTAGCTGCAACGCCTCATTATGATAGTCTTCATAATTAGGTAATCCCAACCACTGAGTTTGCTTGCTCAATCGTCCAGAATTTACAACAGCGTTGACAAACTTATTCAAAGCTATCCGTCGTTTAACTCGAATAATCGCACTATCATCATTAGCCGAATACTGTTTTATCTCCTCGACTAACTCCTGTAATTGCCGATTGAGATGATCGTTGTTCATCAATGCGTTTGGTAAGGTATATTCTGGTATCTTCCCCTACCTGCAACTTTTACGCAAAAACAGTGATTTTTATATTTAATTTTTTGATACTCAGATGGGATTTGTAGGGTGTGTGACGCTTTCACAAATTTTGTACGTGTTTATAAGTTTTGTAGCGTCACGCACCACTTATTATTTGCGACAAATACTGTAATTTCTATGTGATTTTTATAGATGTAAAGCTAGTACCACACGGCTTAAATAGCGCACCCACTTTTTTTAATGCTCAGAAGTCGGGTTTTTAGAATACGTATCTGTAATACACTTACAATTTTTATAAAAACCCGACTTCTCAACCGTAGCGTCGCGTGTCTTCTTGTGATCCTCAAGTCCGGTTATTATATGGGTACCTGACTTACGTTGACTCTGTACTAGTAGGGTGCGTTATGGCTTCAGCCGTGAGCGCACCAAAATATTTAGATAAAGACAAATTTTCTTGTATTTCACATCTTGCACTAGTTGCAATCATGGTGCGTTGCGCTTTGCGACAACACACCCTACAACAATCAAACTCTAAATCCTAGTAAAGGCAACCTTGCCAAAAATCAATTATCTTACTTACCACCGTAATAAAAAGCGATTTCCTTTTCCTTCAAAGCTGCAAAATCAGCATCTTCAAGCATTTTATTAAGTTCCGCTTGAGAAATATGTTTAGCCCCAATTCTGACAATACGGGATCTCATCGTATTTTTCACACCACTACGCTGCCTATTCCCCTCCAGCGCCATGACTTGATTGTATAAATCCAGCTTTTCAGGTTCAATAGGAGAACCATCCAAATCAATTCCTTTAGCAATAGCTTCGTCAACAGCATCTGCACCCTTAGTTGATGCATCCATTTGATTCGCTTGGGCACTCATAAGAAATTATTTTTATTAACGTAACTGAATTTTACCAGTCAACGGTACTGCTACTAACCTTCAACTTTTAACATACAGACTTAATTAACTTCAAAATGAACTAATAAAAGCCGTAATTTTTCGTATGCGCTTGTCACCTATAGAGCTTATAGTTTAATCTCAAATCAATGCTTTTCGTAATTTGGTAGCGCTATGTCAGAGTATCGTATTCCCGATCAACAAAACCGTAAATTAGAAAGAGCTTTAAGCAATACAATTGTTGATAAATGTTTTGAAAACTCTGAAAGCTGGCTGCGAGCTATCTTACGAATGTGTATCTTCTCTTTAGGCTATATAGATTCCGAGCCAGTGTTTATTGTTGAATGTCCCAATCAAGCTGTAGCAAAACGTTTAAGCCGCAAAACCTATCCTTTTAGAGACATTGTATACTATTTTACTGACAACCTTAACGCCAGCGAACGCAGTTTATTTTGTTATCGAGAATCAAAAAATGGTTCTTCATGGCGATGTTTCGATACCAATACCAATTCATGGAAAAACTGGAATAGTCTACAAACCCCTCGTCGGTTTAACTAGGGAGGGGGGAGAGGGGGTAGAGGGGGTAGAGGGGGTAGATAATTCCAAACTCCTAACTCTTAACTCCTAACTCCCCATCCCCTTGTCTCCCCATCCCCCCATCCCCTTGTCTCCCCATCCCCCCATCCCCTTGTCTCCCCATCCCTTACTCCTTCCGCGTTACTAACCCACCGAAAAAGGCACCTAAAACACTTCCACTCCAAATTCCTGTAGTGCTACCTTGCCACATTGCACCGGGAGTTACCACAACTTTACAACCCGCTTTAAACAAGTCCCACCTTTGATTTTGACAGTTTTGACTGTGGGCTTGCACGCTAAAATGTCCGCCGATATAACCACCGAAAAAGCCGGATGCTAGCGCTAAAAAAGTACAAATTAGTAATCGCTTTTGTGAAGATTGTTTGCTCATTTTGTTCCCCGCTCCCGACTTTCAAGCTAAATATGGGACTTTTACGGTTTAACTTCAAATAAACATAAAACTAAAAACTTAACAGATTTTTGCATAACCTGTACTTAAATGGCTATGATTGTTAGCAACTTGCACGCGCAGGATACAATTACCATTTTTGAGATTCTAGCTTATCCAGCTTAGAAGTCCTCGATTGCTGGAAATAATATATTCTGCCCGCTTCTGACTCATAACTGCTGTCATATAACTTTAACTTTTAACTTTAAAGTTGATGTGGTGGTTAAGGGACAATTATCAAGGTAGGAAAGTAAAATCATTTTGTACCGCTAATTAGCTTTCTCTAAAAAAAGCGGTAATGCCTACCCAACCAAATAATATAACGGTTGTAGCTGTAACTGCCCCCAGAAGAATAAAAACAATTAATACCATCATGGAAGCCCCAATGCAAGAACCGGAAATCGTGGAAACTCAAACTTCAGAGACAAAAGTGCCAGAAATGAACAATCCTACTGGAACTATAACCAAAGTTCAGCCTTCCACGCAATCTCAAGAGCAATGGCTGAAATACGGAGAGCAACTTTCTGCCTACTTAGATAATTTCACTGTTTACGCAGGTACCTTCTTCAATAAGTACAAGCAGTTTTTTATCTACCTTGGTATTGCTGTAGGTGCGTTAATCGCAGTTAGAGTCGTGCTAGCTATCTTAGATGCATTAAATGATGTTCCCTTAGTAGCACCAACCTTTGAGTTAATTGGTATTGGCTATTCTGCCTGGTTTATCTATCGCTACTTACTCAAAGCCTCCACTCGCACTGAATTAACTAGTGAAATCACAACTCTTAAATCACAAGTAGTAGGCAAAGATGCTTAAAACCAAGTAGTTAGCGATTTTCATGCAGGTAAATTCGTAGTGCAGGCATCTTGCCAGCATTTTGTAATACAGGCATTTTCAATAAAAAAGCGGACAAGTATCATCGCTAATACTTGCCCGCTTTTAATTTAAGTATTTTTTAGAGCCGCACCTACGGTAAAAACTAACCCATCAAATTTAATGCAATCTACTAGTTATTTTCATTAATTTTGATAGGTTTGTAGTAAGGGCTTCAGCCCCAAATCCGGAGGTGCTAAAGCACTTACTACGAACCTTATTACCCTTCAAAACTAATCAAAAAGACTAGTAGTGCATTTCATTAATTTTGATAGGTTTGTAGTAAGGGCTTCAGCCCAAAATCCGGAGGTGCTAAAGCACTTACTACGAACCTTATTACCCTTCAAAACTAATCAAAAAGACTAGTAGTGCATTTCATTTATTCTGATAGGTTTGTAGTAAGGGCTTCAGCCCCAAATCCGGAGGTGCTAAAGCACTTACTACGAACCTTTTTACCCTTCAAAACTAATCAAAAAGACTAGTATTAGTCCACATTAATTCTCATCGGTTCGTAGGGAGAATTTGTTACCTCGCATGGAAGCGCTAAAGCCCTTACTACGAACCTACGTATATATTTATATGCCCTATACCCTACGCTCTCAAAATCTGATTCCAAGCTTCCACTACATTCATTAAATCTTTGGATATGTTATCGCGGGAAGTGTCGTTAAATTGCACGGTACCATCACGGCTGGTAAGGGTATAGGTAATAAAATCAGCGGCACCTCTGGCAGCGGGATAGCTCATATTATTAAATTCATCGCGCTGACGCTGCAATAGTCTTTGAAAATCCCGTACTTGTTTACCAGAAACTTGGCGATCGCTACGCTGAGAATCGTTCATATCACCCATGCGATAGCGGATTATCCGTCCATCTTCAAATAAAACGGTTTCGTAGGTTTGTCCGGCAAAACCACCGCTGCTAATTTGACGAAATACTACTCCTCTGGTTAAAGGTGATGGTAGTTCGTTACGGGGAATTCTTACGGGTAAAACTGTATTCTGATTCCCATTTATCTTACTAGCACTTTCGTTTAAAATTACTTTGGAGCTACTATCGGTATGATAAACGAATATTTCCGAACCAACTTTTACGGTTACTCGGTAGCCGTCTACAATTCTGGAGAAACAATAGCGTGTTCTGCGTTGGTTAACTATACCCAAACAACCATTGCGCCATCTTACTGGTTGGGATTCTACAATATTTTTGGGAGAAACTGCAATTCTACCTTCGACGCGGTTTCTTACGTCGGATAATACTGCATTTTCAATGGATTTTGGTAAAGTTGCAGTTGCATCAAGTTCAAAATCCGAACCATCTTGTTTAAAACGATAAGTCCAAGTTTCTCTACCGTCGGACAAAGTAGCTTTCATCAAGGGGACGTTATTTTGTCTTTCGTTGAGTTGTTCAACTTCGATAACCCGAATTTGCTCGACAGATGATGTATATCGGGAGCGTTTTGCTGCATCTTGTTTGAGTACTGCTGCCGCTTTTTGAGTTAAACTTTGGGTGCGATCGAGAGTTACTATCGAAGCGTTATCGTTAGCGTGGTAAATCCAAGTTTGATTATTTGCTTCTACTGTAACTATCCAGCCGGGAGTACGAATAAAAGCTTTGTTGCAAATCCGGTTGAAGGTTAAGTAACAGGGATTGCTCCAAATTTGACGCTCGCTTTTTACAATCCGTATTGCTCTTTGAGATAAACCCGACCATTGAGTAGCATCTCTAAGAATAGCACCCGAAACAACTCTAGGTAATTGGGATGGGGTTTGATTTTGATTAGATAACTTTACTTGATTTCCCGTTGCATCGGTGAAAAATACCGAGGTTTGAGAGTTTCCGCTGACAGTTACTTCCCAACCGGAAACATCTGTTCTGTCACAAGGATTGTTGAAACTAAAATCTTCACAACCATATTGCCAGTTTGCTGGTTTGAAGGAAACGATTTTTAATTTTCTTGATGAAAAACCAGAAATATTTCCAGCTTCTTTTAATACGGCATTGCGAACGTTTTGGGGTAATCTTAACTTGCTAGCAGCTGCATTCAAACGAATTTGATTGCCATCGATGGAAGTGTGATAAATCAAAGTTTGGCTGGCACCTTTGACGGTAACTCTCCATCCCTTCTGATTTGCTCTCAAACAAGATTCGTTTGCACGTCCTAAATTCAAGCAGCTATCGGTAAAGGTGACTTGCTCGGCTTTTGTAACGCGGAGTCGAGAACTACCAATGAATTCCGATGCAGCTTTTAAAACCGTGTCTTTGACTTGAGAAGGTAAGCCGTTATCGGTAATCTCACTCGCTTTAGTATTCAGCTTAATTACCGAACCAGACTTATTAGTATGGTAAACCAAACTTTGCCCTTTGGTACCGACAATAACCCGATAACCAGGTACTAAAACCTGAGAACAAACTGTATTAGCGTCGCGTAATTCCAAACAGCCATCCTTCCAAGTCTTCTCCTGCGTCTGCATAATGAAAAAGTTAGAAATCGGCTGCCCCAAGCGTTGAGAAGCATCTCTTATTACTCGCGATTTTACGGAATCAGGTAATTGCGAACCAGAATCGCCAGAATTACCAGATGCTAAACGTAATTTACGTCCATTTTTATCGGTATGATAAATCCACTTTTGGCTGCCATCAGATACCGTAACTTTATAACCGGGAACCAAAGCTTGGGTACACATTTCACCGGGTTTGAGTACTTCCAAGCATCCATTGCGCCAAGTTTCTTTACTGTAATTGACGATTCTTAATCTAGTTTCGGGAATATTTTCACGACGAGATACATCTTTGGTAACAGCATTCACCACCGCAAGAGGTAAACCGCTTTTTGTGTCATTCTGTCTCTGTACTTGAATTATGGTTTGATTGTTTTGTTGGCTAACTATATTTCCCGCATTACTTAAGTTGTAATTTTGAGATGTAGGCACAACCACCGGAGTTGCGATCGCGCTTTTTAGTAGCGCAAACTCGTTAGCAACCGATATAATGCCTGTTAATGCTAAAACAGCAAATATCCGGGCTTTATTTGTAGTAGAATTACCTTTAGATGATGTCATAGTCAAGTTACCTCTATCCGTCATTAGTTTACAAATATTTAAGATTTGTTTCTGATATTGAATCAAAATTGCAGCTTACTAAATGTCTTGTTTTCTAGGCAATAGTACTTTAAAAGCAATTAAATACAAAGAATTAATTATCCCATACTATAAACTTAGTAGGGACAAATATGATATTAATGTGTGTGCTTGTATACGAGTTTTGACGTAGTTTCTGAGATGATTTGTTCCCGATTGTTTACGATAACTTTATACAAATAGGTTAAAGGTCAAAGGTCAAAGTAATAAGGTTAATATCCAATTACCTCATTAATATGGAGAATCATGAAAGATTCAGAACAAATCCAAAATACTTATAAAAACTATCGAGATGATTACAGTTTAGAGCAGAGAAAGAACTGGTACAGTAATGTTGCGGATGCGTACAGTAGAACTCGACCTCGCTATCCCCAGCAACTGATTAATCGTACAGTAGAATTAGCCAAACTCAGTAAAAACACGAATATTTTAGAAATAGGGTGCGGTCCTGGAACTGCAACAACGGAGTTTGCTAAAATGGGCTTTTCAATGGTGTGTCTGGAACCCAGTCAGGAATCCTGCAATTTAGCGAGACAAAACTGTGCGGGTTTTCCGAATGTAGAAATTATCAATACCACCTTTGAAGAATGGGAATTACAGCCAAATAAATTTAATACTGTTCTTGCCGCAACTTCTTTTCACTGGGTTTCACCACAAGTCGGATATCCCAAATTAGATCGAGCCTTAAAAGATGATGGTAATTTGATTTTACTGTGGAACAAAGAACCCCAACCCAGCTATGAAGTGTACCAAATCTTAGATGAGGTTTACCAAAAACAAGTTCCTTCCCTATCACGATACGAAGAAAGAGCAACACAGGAAAGAATTCTTCAAGAATTAGGGGAAAATGTAGTGAAATCCGGGTTATTCAAGGATTTCGTTTACGAGCAGATGGAGTGCGATCGCGCTTACAGCATTGATGATTATTTAACGTTGCTGAGTACTTTATCACCTTATATAGTATTGGATTCTATGCAGCGAGATGATTTATTTAATGAATTAAGAGATGCTTTAAGTAAAAATCTTGGAGATACCATCGAGACATTATATCTTTGTGCATTTCATGTTATGTGGAAGAAAGATAACTAATGATTTTATAGATAAACTTGATTTAAGTCACCCATCATATAAAAATTAAATTGCTATGGTCTTACTTCAAGACTTTTTTGAAATTATACAGGCTGAAGACCCGGAAGAACGTCAGATAATTAGTGGTGTTAGTTGGGAAAGTTATGAATTGCTGAATGAACTGGGGGATAGTCTACAGTATCGGGTTACTTATTTAGATGGGGTATTAGAATTTGTGTCACCCAATCGCAAACACGAACGCAACAAAACGAATATTGGTTCTTTAATAGAAGCTTACTGCCAAGAAAAACGCATTCGTTATTTTCCTTTAGGTTCTACAACACTTCGCAAATCTGAAAAACGAGGTGGAACAGAACCAGATGAATCTTATTGTATTGGTTTAGAAAAAGAATTTCCCGATATTGCAATTGAAGTAGTTGTTACCAGCGGTGGTTTAGATAAATTAGAACTTTACAAACGGCTGGGTATTAGAGAAGTTTGGTTTTTCAAAAATAATCGGTTTGAAATTTATTGTTTACGTGGTAATAGTTACAAACAAGTTGCAAAAAGTGAGATTTTACCTAATTTGGATTTGACAATGTTAACGCATTATGTGTTGGCGATCGAACCCTTAGAAGCAGCATTAGAATGGCGAGAAAGAGTAAGAGAGATGGAGAGTTAAATATAATCTTTTTGTAAAATGCAATCTGTAAGTTTTGAAATTGATAATAGGAACTATATATGAAATTACTAAAAGTTCAAGTTCCCGATTTTCGCGTCTTAAAGAACGTTGATATCTCTTTTGAAAAGGATTTTGTACCTAATATTTTTCCGTTGGGTAGTCAAAATGGTGGTGGAAAAAGTACGCTTTTACAATTAATTTTTGTTTTGCTGCACTGTTCGGGTGATAGTAGCAAGCATGAGTTTATCAAAAATATGCTTTATGGATTTGAGATTGATGATGATTCTCAGAAACGAGTTTTAGCTAGTTTTGATATTTGGGATGGGGAGAAAACTGTTAATCTTGAATTTGTTGTTTATAAGAAGCCTTCTTCGAGAAGTTTAATAAGTAAAAAGAATAAACTTCTTATTAAGATATCAGAAACTATATTTTTTGGTGTTGATAAGATGGATATCGATAAAGTTGAAGATTTTCTAAATAATTTATCAAATAAGATTTTTTTAGCTGCTCCTGCTACTCAAGTTTTTCTGTTCCTTAAGAAAGACTCGATAGATTTTATTTTTAAACAGCAAAAGAATGACAACACAAATAATTACTATTCACAACTAAAACAGTTACAATCTAAATTATCAGGATTTTTTACATATGACTTTTTAGCGGTAGACCTCTTACTTGAAATCTTCAAATCTACAAGAGACAAAGATTTCAAACAAGCTATAGAAACAGGAGAATACGGAAATAATTATCAAAAACTTGTAAACGAGCTAAATCAAATTTTATTAAATAAGAAAATAAACATAAATCCTGACTTAACTGGCTTCACTTTTAAAGCAGATAGGTCAGATTGGGGAAATATAGAATTATATCCAGAAGATTTAAGTCACGGTGAATTAAAACGACTCAGTATTTATGCTTGGATCAAGTACAATATTATAGAAGATTCAATCGTTTTAATCGATGAAATTGAAAACGGATTTCATCCAGATTGGCAATATCAAATAATTAAAGATATTGCTGAATGGGCACCAAAAAATCAATATATTATTGCTACTCATTCATATGAATTGTGTCAAGCGGTTACTCCCGCTCATGTTAAAGAATTAGAACCAAGGTTAATAAAGCAAGAATCGGAATCGTAAATATGGGGCTGAAACCTGAAGAATTACAGCAGCATTGTCAGGAAATTCTTAAGCAACGTAGAATTTTGAATAAAATTGTTATTCTTTGTGAAGGTGAAATCAAAAAAAATCAAGGCAGACCTTCACCTCAATCATATAAGAAAATGGAACAAATGCCAGATGCAAATTTTTATAATGCGTGCGTTCCAAGTTCTTGGAAACAGTATCGACCGCAATTTTTTAACTGTGGAGACAGAAAAGATGTAATAGATAGCTACTTTAACCTTTTAAAATTACATCATCAAGATATTAATAACTCCTATTTAAATCCAGAAAAGCTATTTGCAATTGTAGATTTAGATATTCAGATTCAAAATATTAAAAATTTTTACGATTATCAGTTTTCAGATACAGAAGAAATTTTTAAAAATATGTACGAAAAAACTAAAGTCAACGAACAAAATGTCAAAGAAGATCGTATATGGGTAACTGGTTTAATCCATAAAGAAGCATATTTTTTAACACCTGAACTTCAATCAGTTTTTGATAATTCTTTAAATACTCCAATTTACGATCGCAATAAGCTTTCTCTTGAAAAAATTTATATAAAAATGGCAGATAATTTTATTCACGATGCCGATTTACAGGATAATTTAGCAAAAGTATCTAATCGTATTAGTTATTGCACGGGATTAGATTGTTCTGGAGTCAAAGAATTATGTAACTCATGGAAGTCTGAATTTAAAGCTTGTAACGATGAATTGCGAAAAAATGATTTGATATATAGTTTACTAACACTGAAAAAAGCCAAATATTGCTGGAATCAAATCCAACCATCACCAGATTGGAGTAGCTCTGTTGAAGCATTCAAAGACCAATTATTGCTGGAAATCGGAAAGTTTTATTCGGAACATAGTGAAAATCCTAGATATCATATTTCTTTTTTTTTAGAAACTTTGTCTTAATTAGTTAACTGACTAAGTATTTTTATAGCAATTATGCAGCCACAACGGAAAATATAGTGTTCCAAATATTGTTCACCGCGAGCGGTGCGGCTCAATCCCCCCAACCTCTATGAAAGCTAATTCTGAGCTATACAATTTCTTCAGTCTACTTCAGTAGACTTTATTTATGAGCCTCGGAATTGATTCCGAGGCGAGAGTTAATTACGATACGAGTAACACTTCACCAAAACCCAAAGATAAAAGCACCCTATCCTTTCTATAGGTTGAAGGATAAGGCGTAATGCTAGGAACAATCAATAAAACTTTGAAATTGCTTCGATTATCTCAAAGTTAAAAATATTTATTTAGATAGATAAATAAATTAAGTATTTTCCGCAACTATAATAAAATCCATCTAATTAAAATTACTTACTCCCCACTGAGACTTCACTAACTCTCTTTGGGAATTTTGAAATCTAAAAGTACTAGCAGCCCAGTCTTTTAAATCGGGTGCTAACCTAACCAACTTACGTAAAATATCTTCATTCACGAATAGTACCAAAGGAAACTTAAACTGTTTCGCAAACTCATCGCGCATCAAATTTGTGGAAATAATCAGGTGATTAATCGCTTCCACAGATTCCAAACCCCTGACTACCAAAGCATCGGGTTTATCGGAACCTAGTACGGAAACAATATTTGTGTAAAGCGTTTCTGCCTTTGATGACAGAATTACTTTTCTGATGTCCACCGTTGAAAACTCTTTCAAAACGCTGAGAATTTCTTCTTGCTTGTTCGCATTGCAGCACACTAATAGCAGCGAAAACTCTCCATCGGAAAGCGCGATCGCCCTTGCCAATCTTTGAACTACCGCTGTATCATTTGTCGTACCGTTCTGAGAATCAATCAAGCCTATCATCAGTAATCTGCTCGTTTAGTTTTAATGAACTTATTTAAACACGATATCCAATTTATCAGTACAATCACCCAATGCACTCTGGCTTAAGGATGATATGTAGGAGTAAATTGAATAACTTTTTTGCTCCAACTACCTAAGTATAGTCACAGGATAATTATTGAGGATGTGGTGTGACACCCCGCATTTTTAATTACTAAGTATTAGATATCGATAGAATTACGAGATGGGAGGATGGGGAGATGGGGAGAGGGGGAGATGGGGAGAGGGGGGGATGGGGAGATGGGGAGATGGGGTAGACAATTGTTAACTCTTAACTCCTCACTCCTAACTGCTCACTGTTAACTGCTCACTGTTAACTGCTCACTGTTAACTGCTCACTGTTCACTGATTAATGCAACATCAAAACAGTTATCCGAGTCAAGAGAGTTAGTTTTGTACTCAGTAAATTATGAAAAAATTTGTTAAGTGGTGTGTGGATCTGTTTTTGTTTAGTCAGAAGCGCGGTCAAAAACCGGCGTTTCTTGCAGCTGTTTTTACTCTTTCGCTGATGGCTGGGGTCATGTTTTCTGTCCCCGCACCGGCTCAAGTGATTATTAAAACTCGCCAGCAGCCGACTGTTACAACCCAGCAGCAACCAACTATAAAACGAACGTTGCCAATTCCATCTCGTCAGCTACCGACTATTAAACCGGATAGGCAGCAAACTGTTACAAACCGTCAGCTACCTACTGAGTTACGAGGAGTTTGGTTAACTAATATTGATAGCGATGTTTTATTTAAACGTGAAAATCTCACTAACGCTTTGACGCGGCTCAAGGAGTTAAATTTCAACGTTGTTTATCCTGCGGTATGGAATTGGGGTTACACTTTGTATCCCAGTAAAGTTGCACAAAGCGTTATCGGACGTAGCATAGATCCAGAACCCGGACTTCAAGGGCGCGATATGCTCAAAGAAGCCGTTGTGGAAGGACACGCCAGGGGTTTGAAGGTAATTCCCTGGTTTGAATTTGGCTTTATGGCACCTGCTGATTCACTATTAGCAAAACGTCATCCTGAATGGCTTACCAATAAAGTTAACGGTAACAAGATTAAAAAAGAAGGTGTCCACGATCGCGTTTGGTTAAATCCGTTTCATCCCGACGTGCAGGGATTTATTAAAGATTTAATCGTGGAAATCGTCCGAAATTATGACATTGATGGCATTCAATTCGACGACCATTTGGGCTTACCATCGGAGTATGGATACGATAAATATACGGTAGCGCTATACAAAAAAGAGCATAACGGTAAAGCACCTCCCAGAGATAATAAAAACCCAGAATGGTTAAAATGGCGTGCTGATAAGATTACCAATTTTATGAAAGAGGTATTCTTTGCCATCAAAGCGGTGGATAAAAACTGTATAGTTTCCGTCGCACCAAATCCCCAACGCTTTTCCTACGAATACTTTTTAGCAGATTGGGCAAAATGGGAACGTATGGGATTGATAGAAGATTTGATAATTCAAATTTACCGCGATGACATGAACGTATTTGTCAAAGAATTGCAGTATCCCGAAGTAATCGCCGCCAAAAAGCATATTCCCACAAGCATCGGCATTATTTCCGGCTTAAAAAACAAACACGTACCAGCACAACAAATTAAAGCACAGGTGAAACAAGTTCGCGATCGCAACTTTGCAGGAGTATCATTCTTCTTCTACGAAACCCTGTGGAACATAAGTAAAGAACCATCGCAAAATCGTCTCTCTAGTTTGCGAGGATTATTTTCTACACCAGCGAAGTTTCCGAATTTGTTAGCAGACTGGAAGAGTTAGGAATTAGGGGGGGATGGGGAGAGGGGGAGATGGGGAGAGGGGGAGAGGGGGAGAGGGGGAGAGGGGGAGATGGTAAGCCACTGCGCCCTCGCGGGTTCCCCGACTTGTAGCAAGTGGCGCAACCCGTTCACGCGGAGCGTGCGGCGAGCGGGGGAGATTGGGGGATGGGGAGATTGGGGGATGGGGAGTAAGAGTAAAAATATTGTTAGTTAAGGAGGTTTTTGGGGAAGTATAGAAGTGGAAAGAGAAAACTTGATTGGGGGATTAAGAGATGGGGAGAGGGAATATCAAGAGTCATGAAGATTTGGAAGTTTTACAGTTGGCTTTTGATGCTGCGATGAAAATTTATGAATGCTCCAAAAAATTTCCTATTGAAGAAAGGTATTCGTTAACAGATCAAATTCGCCGTTCGTCTCGCTCTGTATGTGCTAATTTGGCTGAGGCATGGAGGAAACGCCGTTACCAAGCAGCTTTTATCGCTAAATTGAACGATTCAGAAGCAGAAGCGGCTGAAACACAAATCTGGATCAAATTTGCTGTCAAATGCAACTATTTAGATGTCGAATGCGGACGAGAGATGTACGCTACCTATAACCAGATTTTAGGTGGATTAGTCAAAATGATAAACAACTCATCAATCTGGATACTCAAATAACAAATCTCTCCCCCCATCTCCCCATCCCCCCATCTCCCCATCCCCCCCTCTCCCCATCCCCCCATCTCCCCATCCCCCCATCTCCCCATCCCCCCCTCTCCCCATCCCCCCATCTCCCCATCCCCCCATCTCCCCATCCCCCCCTCTCCCCATCCCCCCATCCCCCCCTCTCCCCATCTCCCCATCCCCCCTTCACCTTCAGCCAATCCCCAACCTACCCGCTAAACCGGGACTAAGGGGTATCAAAGTTGCAACCATCAAGAATAATGCTAATAATCCTAATGCAGCGCGTGCATCATCGGGTTCGGTAATTTCGTTTAAACTCGGACGTTCTAAGTCTCTTTGTAAAAACAAAATCACGATCGCCCAATATAAAGCCAAAGAATTACCTAAACCAACTATTCCTAAAATAATCAAGGTTGCTAATGTAGTGCGTCCGGCGATTTTACGTCCGTAAATAGCTTGTACAATTCTACCGCCATCTAGTTGTCCGGCTGGCATTAAATTCAAAGCCGTAACCACCAAACCCAACCAGCCAATTACCACCAAAGGATTCACGTCTACTATTGGCGATTGTAAAGCTTCACCAAGTACAACCCGCGCTAAGCTTCCGACTAAAATCGAACCTTGAAAAAACTCGTTTGGTAATTGAAACAAACTTCCTTGGTGGGAAAGCAACAATCCCACAATTAACATTAAGAATGAAACAATTCCGCCGAATGCCGGACCTGCTAAAGCAATATCAAACAAAACTTTACGATTGGGTAGCAACGATTCAAAGCGGGTAATTGCACCGAAAGATCCAATTTCCACCGAAGGAAGCAGGTAAGGTAAACTTAATTTGACATCGTGACGGCGAGCAAGTACCCGGTGTCCGACTTCGTGAGCTACTAAAACCGTGAAAAACCCTACTGCGATCGGTAAAGATTCTTGAAACCTTCCTGGATTAGAAAACAAATCGAAATTTAATAAAACTCCTCCCGCTTCTAAACTTGTGGCGATAGTTGCTAATAAAAGGATACCTGCAAAGGCTTTTTGTGCCGGAGTCATCGAACGCGGGTCATTGCGACTCGGTAAGACGATTATAGTAGGTCTACCTTCCGGGTTTTGTAGTAAAAATAGGCGATATTTGTCACCAACACGTTCGCGTAAACTCGCACTCAAACGGTCGAAAACTTCTTCCGGTTCACCTCTCAAATTACCTTTAAAAATAGCTCCTTCTTGATAAGCAATAGTTTCAGTAGCAAAATATGTATCGATACCGAAAATACTTCTGATATTACTCAAATCTTCTTCCGGAATCGGTGTTATTTCCGGTTGTTGTGGCTGATTTTCTGCCGCTGGTTGGTTGGAATCTTCTTGCAATGCTTCCTCGGCAATCCTTTGGGACGCTTTTTTCTTAATCATTTCCTCTTGTCCCATCGTCCGCAACTGTCTGCCCAAGGCAATATACAAACCAGCAGAAGCAATCACAAGAAAGAGTATACCTGCAATATTGATATAGATCCCCATAGCAAGCAAACCGAAAAATAACAGCCAGGGGGTTATCAACACCACCGACTGAAGCCAAGCTAGGATACCCAACTTGCCAAAAGGTTTAGCGCGAACGAAGCCCCATCCCAGAATTCCCAAAGTAGACAATACAATCGCAGCTATAATTGCTGTTTCTGACGAATTAAACATCTTTTAACCCTTTAACTGTTATCCCACCGACTTCCACAATCGTTTGCAGTTGGTACGGATATTAATAATTTATAACGATGCCTGTCTGGGAAAAAATTTATATCAAAGGTCTTGACGATCTTTTTCGCCTATGGTAATGTATTTTTATAATGGGAATATGTGCGCCTATATATAGGGTGTTTGAGAAAAATAAACCCTTGTAGAGACGCAAATTATAAAGATTTAATTGATATGTAGATTTTGAATATAGTCCTTTTTTATGCCATGATTTGTGGTTTGAAGATATGCCATGTCAGATTTAATATCTATTTGTTGAATAGTTCCAGAATACAGAACCATATTTGACATTCCTTTAATTGCAGCAGCTCTTCCAATTAACTCTTTGCATCGCTCATCAAACGATGAGCCTAGCTGTTTTCGTATTTCTATGAGCCTTCCGGGTTTAATTGTTTGAATGACCCCATCAATTGTTGCTGATGCTTGTATTTGTTCGTTCTGTTGTTGATATTGCTGTTGTGCAACTTGTTCAATGTGTTCTTTTTGTTGTAAAAAGTTGTCGCGGTACTGTTTTTGTTGGTCTTCGGTAGCTAAACTTTTAAACTCTTCTACTGCATGAAAGTAAGGATCGATTACAACTACTTCATCAATAGCAGCTTCTTTAACGCGATCGCTACCATACTCCATCCATATCACACTTCTGCTATCGAAGTTTATGCTTGTCATAAAACCATCAGTTTCATATACCCGCACCTTTTGACGCGGATAATGCATAATATCTGGATAAGCTTCGATAAATTCCTTTAAAGGAAACTCACATCCGGGAGGGAACTTTAGCTGTTGCTGTTGTTCTTCAGGAGATACTTTTTTATTGCTAAATTCGTTACGACGCTTAACCCATTCTTCTTGATTATTTGTTAGATTCTCTTGGGCTTTAATTAATCGTTCGATGTTTTCCGCTTCTACTTCCAAAGTTAAGTCTTGAGCAGTTTGTTTACCGATTTGATTGCGTACATAAGGAGTGTAAACAATAGCGTGCTGACGTTCTATCTGACTTTTATCTTCATCAAAATAACGAAAACCAGTGCGCTCGTCAATCTTAGTTACTTTTGCATATGTAGTCTGCAACTTCAAATAGTGAGTACCGTAGCTTAAAATGGGCTTCATGTCGCTGTCAGTAACTTCATCCGTCGCAGTCCAATCATTTGCGATCGCACTAGCGTGATAATCCAATATCCTTGACTCAATATTTGCAATTTCCTTACGGGAGGTTTCTATTTCGACTGCAAAAATAGGTTTATCGTTGACTCTGGTTAGAATATCGGCGCGTCTACCTCTTTTCTTGCTTTTACCAACAATTTTGACAGATTGCTCCACTTGCGGTGCAAAGCCATTTATTTTAGTGTATTCCAGATTAGCACTAATAAGGCTTGCAAGTCGCTGACGTTTAAACGATACGTGTTCCAAACTTTCCGCACACTCATAGGGGCAAAAATTTTTATCCCCGACAACAGCGTGAGCGAAGTGCTGTATCCTAGAATAAACACCAGTATTTCTATCTATTGAAGCACTTTTAAAGTGAACGGGACGAAAGCAGTAAGCACAGATACAATCGCTACCCGTAGTCGAAGAGGATAAAATCATTACGACCTTTAAATTTTATTGCTTTCCAGTGTTTTCCGGATTTATCAATACAAACATCAGACATAGATAATTTATTAATTTATCTCAAAAATAGTCCACAGGATCAGATCGCAATTTTAATTCGCTAATTATAAAAATGCCTACCATACAATGTGTCTGTGACTACATTTGTGTATTTTTTCATTTTTAAAAACCTAACTAAATAATATTGTTCGTAAGTATTTACTATAGTATTGCGAGGTCAGATATTGCCTTTTATATCAGTAAACAAGGCAAAAGTCATTCGTAAATAAAAAATAAAGAAGAGTCAAAGTCCCTAAATTTACTTTTTTAATTCTAAAATTTTTATATACGTAAGATAGCTGAATCATTAAAATAGCATGGGACAGAAATTCATATACTTTTTAAGTAGTAGCCCGTATAAGAATCTTAATAAAACTCAGTTAAAATTGTTTCAAAACAAACTTTTAATAAACATTTGTATTAATTAGGATTTTAAGGTGCAATTATTAAAAATAACGGCAATTTTGATATTGGGAATAGTTGTTTTTAGTTCCAAGACTAATGCAACTGAATTAAGACAAGAATCTAAATTACGGCTAGCTCAAGCAAATCGCCAAGATACTGCAAAATATTTTAATAGCGGCATCAAACGCTTAGAGCAAGGGAATTATCGAGGAGCGATCGCCGACTTTACTAAAGCCATACAAATTAATCCCAAACTAGTCGCAGCCTATTACAACCGGGCTATTGCTCGTCATCAGTTACAAAATTATCAAAGAGCGATCGCCGATTTTACCAAAGTCATACAAATTAATCCTAACTATGCCGATGCCTACTACAATCGGGATGTTGCTCGTGGATTTTCAGGAGACGAAGCAGCAGGTATGACAGATTTGCAAAAAGCTATTTCTATGTACCGAAACCAAGGAGAAGAAGCAAAATCGCAAAAGTTAGTTGAGTTTACGAAGATAGTTAGTAGTAAGTAAATTTTCTGCAATTGTAAAATAACAAACCTTTAGTTAAAACCTTTTCTCTCAGAGGAGGGGTTTTTTGTTTAGCCTGTTTGAATATTCCAAGAAAAATATAACTAGGGTAAATATTATGTAAAGATGTAATTGTCAAGACATATCAGTATCATCTTTTCGATCCAATATTGGTGATAATATTGGCAGTGCAAATTATTTACAGTTAGTTAAAAAATTCTCTGGAGAGAAGACAATTAAGTTCTTATAATTAGCTTGACACAAACATGATACAACAGTATCAGTATTTGAATATATTCGTTTTAAATCTAAAGATAAAATTTGATTGTTCTTCTTAAGACACTACCGTATTCATAAAAAATAAGATTTTATGAGTAATATTTATAGCACAGGGAAATCAATTTATAACTTTTTGTAAAAGGCTATGAATAACTCCCGTTTGAAAAATGATAAATCTTTAACCCCAAGATTAAGCAAAATTTTGATATCGCACATATCTTGTCAATTGGTAACGAGTCCATAATTCCGAGAATAATTTGTACTTATTGGAAACAAAAATGAAAGCATTTAAGTTAACGGTTGCAACGTTGGTATTAGGAATAATTGCTTATAGCCCCAAAGCTAATGCGACAGATTTACCTGCAACTACTCAATTAAGACCAGAATCTGGATTAGAGTTAGCTCAAGCGAATTTAAAAGATGCTGAAAAACACTTGAATAGCGGTAATCAGCGTTTTAAGCGAGAAGATTATCAAGGAGCGATTACCTCCGGTAGAGCTTCGCTTAACGCTGATTTCACCAAAGCTATAGAAATTAATCCTAACTCTGATGATGCCTACTTCAACCGAGGTCGCGCTCGTTATAAATTAAAAGATTATCCGGGAGCAATGGCTGACTATACTAAAGTCGTAGAAATTAATCCTAACTTTCCGCAAGCTTACTATAATCGGGGTCTTGTTAGTAGTCTCTTGAAAGATTATCGAGCAGCGATTACCTCCGGTAGAGCTTCGCTTAACGCTGATTACACCAAAGCTATTCCCAATTATTCGGGTGTCTACCTTGCTGATGCTTACTTTAACCGAGGTCGCGCTCATTATAGGTTAAAAGATTATTCAGCAGCGATTACCTCCGGTAGAGCTTCGCTTAACGCAGATTACACCAAAGCTATTCCTAATTATTCGGGTGTCTACCTTGCTGATGTTTACTTCAACCGGGGTCTTGCTCATTATAGGTTAAAAAATTATCGAGGAGCGATTACCTCCGGTAGAGCTTCGCTTAACGCTGATTACACCAAATCCATCGAAATTAATCCCAAATATGCCGATGTTTACTACAACCGGGGTGTTGCTCGTCTTAAATTAAAAGATTATCAAGGAGCGATTACCTCCGGTAGAGCTTCGCTTAACGCAGATAACACCAAAGCCATCGAAATTACTCCCAACTATGCCAATGCCTACTACAACCGGGGTCTTGCTCGTCTTAAATTAAAAGATTATCAACTAGCAATAGCAGATTACACCAAATCCATCGAAATTAACCCTAACTATGCTGATGTTTACTACAACCGGGGTAATGCTCGTCTTGATTTAAAAGATTATCAACTAGCAATAGCAGATTACACCAAAGCTACAACAATTAATCCCAACTATGCCGTAGCATATTACAACCGGGGTGTTGCTCGTCTTAAGCTAAAAGATTATCAACTAGCGATCGTTGATTACACCAAAGCCATCGAAATCAATCCCAACTATGCCGAAGGTTACAACAACCGAGGTATTGCTCGTGGATTATTAGGAGACAAGCAAGGAGCAATTAAAGATTTTCAAAAAGCTGCTCAACTGTATCAAAAGCAAGGTAGAAAAGCCGAAGCGCAAAAAGTACTTCAGCTAATTAGTAAAGTTAAAAGTTTGTAAACTTACATCTTGCATTTTTTATTTAATTCAAACCTTTCCTGTAGTAAATGGAGAGGTTTTTTTTAATTTTTTTATCTTTATGCATTCAAAATAATCAAAACGAATCTTCGTAATATCGCTTAATTCTTACAAGATTATCGAACATAAATTTATATATTATTAAGTAATAGCGCGTATAAAAAAATCAATTAAAGTCAGTTAAAATTGTTTTCAAAAAAGCTTTTAATAAACATTTATCTTAATTAGGACTTCAAGGTGCAAGTATTAAAAATAACGGCAATGTTGGCATTGGGAGTAATTGCTTTTAGTTCCAAGGCTAATGCAAATTTACCTTCGACTATTGAATTAAGACAAGAATCCAAATTACAGCTAGCTCAAGCAAATCTTCAAGATGCTGCAAAATATTATGAAAGTGGTAACAAGCGCTTTGAACAAGGAGATTATCAAGGAGAGATAGCTGATTACAACAAAGCCATCGAAATTAATCCCAACAATGCCCAAGCTTATAACAATCGGGGTGTTGCTCGTGGTCAGTTAAAAGATTATCAAGGAGAGATAGCTGATTACAACAAAGCTATACAAATTAATCCTAACGATGCCGATACCTACTATAACCGAGGTGTTGCTCGTGATGAATTAAAAGATTATCGAGGAGCGATCGCTGATTTCACTAAAGCCATACAAATTAATCCTAACAATGCCAGTGCCTACAACAACCGAGGTGTTGCTCGCCGTCAGTTAAAAGATTATCAAGGAGCAATAGCAGATTACAACTCATCTATACAAATTAGTCCCAAACTAGCCGAAGCCTACAACAACCGGGGTATTGCTCGTCGTCAGTTAAAAGATTATCAAGGGGCAATAACTGATTACAACAAAGCGATAAAAATTAATCCCAACTATGCCAATGCCTACAATAATCGGGGTGCTGCTCGTGGTCAGTTAAAAGATTATCAAGGAGAGATAGCTGATTACAACAAAGCCATCGAAATTAATCCCAACAATGCCCAAGCTTATAACAATCGGGGTGTTGCTCGTGGTCAGTTAAAAGATTATCAAGGAGAGATAGCTGATTACAACTCATCTATACAAATTAATCCTAACGATGCCGATACCTACTATAACCGAGGTGTTGCTCGTGCTTCATTAGAAGATAAGCAAGGTACAATTGCAGATTTTCAAAAAGCTGCTCAACTGTATCAACAACAAGGTAAACAAGCCGAAGCGCAAAAATTACTTAATATAATTGCGGAGGTTAAAAGTTTATAAAATCCTAAGATACACTTTACCTTAAAACTCTTGTGGGGTGGGCATCCCTGCCCGCCCAATCCCAACCCAAACTCAAACCACATCACTCACAACTCTCAACCCAATAAAAACATCCCGCAAATTTGATTCACCTTTATACCTCAAAGCGCTACGACAAAACCGAGGTACGTTAAACCAAGAGCCACCGCGCATGACTCGCAAATTATCATCTCCACCTTGGTGCCAAACTCTACCGTCACATGGAGCGTTGTAATAACTATCGTGCCAGGAATCGGCGCACCATTCCCATACATTGCCGTGCATATCATATAATCCAAAAGCGTTGGGAGGAAAGTTTCCCACGGGTGTTGTACCTTGACGGTATTTTCCTTTGGGTGCTAACGAATAGGTATAGTTACCGTCGTGGTTTACCAAATCGGAAGTGATAGTATCGCCAAAATGAAAAGGTGTAATACTGTTGCCGCGACAAGCATATTCCCATTCTGCTTCGCTGGGTAAACGGTACTGTCTTCCGGAATATTTGGACAAGCGATCGCAAAATTCTACCGCTTCATCCCAAGTTATTTGCTCTACAGGGTGGCGATCGCCTTTAAAATAAGATGGTTCAGGATTTAACGAACGATTAATTTGAGGAAGTTTGGCTACTCTTAACCAAATAGCCTGAGTAATGGCAAACTTACTCATATAAAAAGGCTTGATAGTCACAAAATGTTGCGGATGTTCGCTATCATAACCTCTATCCTCTAGGGAACCCATCATAAAGGTACCGCCGCAAAGGTATACCATTTCTAGGTTTGCACCATCCAACTCCTGGACAAAATAAGAGGCTTGATGGCGCGATCGATTTATAACTTTCGCATATTTATCTATAGTAATTGTCTCAAATTGAAACTTGTGTTGCGAATCAGCTTTTTTTAATTCGGATAAGCACGCAAAATTCGTATTTAGAATCGGTAAAGGAATAGCATCATACAAAGTATCTTTCACATCCAACAGTACATCGGCAGCTGATTGATACCTTTCCCGCACAAAATGCTTGAGTAACTTATTCAGGATTCGCGTCAGCTTATTGCTTATACCAATACCATTACTTAGCAAATATTCTTGCCACAACCATTTTCCATTAATTGGGTCATAAATTGGGTCGTAAAGATTTCCAGAATCATCTTGTTTCACCAAACAGCCGGTTAACAACCGCACGCAAGTAGCACCCAAAGCATACAAATCGCTAGCCGCACAAGCATAACCCGCCATTTGTTCGGCAGCAGCATAACCAAGGGTATAAATTCCCGTACCCTTTTGGGCTAAATTATTTTGCGTAACTCGTTTAGCACCACCAAAGTCAATCAAAACTAACTTACCATCACCAATCCGACGAATAATATTTTCTGGTTTAATATCGCGATGAATTACCTGATGTTGATGGATAAATTCCAAAACCGGAAGTAAATCGGTTAAAACTTGCCAAATTTCGGATTCGCTAAAAGCTTGTCGCTGTAACTGTTGGTGTAAATTATCCCCATCAATAAATTCCTGTACCAAATACATACAGGTACCTTGTTCAAAATAAGCCACCAAGCGGGGAATTTGCGAATGATTTTCTCCCAAATCAAACAAACGTTTGGCTTCTTGACGAAACAATTGCGCTGCTTTTGCACGGGCTGTAGTTCCTTGAGATTCCCTGATAAACTGCTTCACAACGCAGGCAGCATCAAGTCTATCTAAATCTTGCGCTTCATAAGTTCTACCAAAACCACCCGTACCTAATAACCTTTTGACACGGTAACGGTTTCTTAACAAATCGCCAAAATTATCGGCACCACAACCAACGCAAAACCGATTGCCGTTTGAATTAAAAGGATTAGAACACTCAGGATTTTGGCAGATTTTCATAGTTATAGCACTACCGCTTTCTAACTTACCCGAAGTTAGTTTCAGTTTCAGGATATTGGACAATAATTATTAACCCCTAAAATTACTGTTTTAGTGATGATTAGAGATTAGAGACTATAAAAAATAAATAGTGTTCCTTCTTAATTGTGAAAATAATTCTAAATAGATTAACTACTCAGAATTAGGCACTAAGTAATAAAGGAAAATTACGAACTATTCCCAGGGAACATTTTATCTCACAATTAATAATAGGGAGATACAAATAAATATTAAAAAAAACGAATGTCAGCTTTTAACGACTTTTTAGGTATTAGAAAAGACACTGAAAACAGCTTCATCTTTATATAAATCAATATGAGTAGTTTCAGTATATCGAAAGGTTACTTCAAGCGACTATTTTTGTCAAGCGACTATTAACAGCATCTTGCAGGGCGCGTTATAGCAATAGCTGCGATCGCACCATTAAATTAATTTCTGGAAAATTATTCATCAAAAAAGTTATAAGATATCAGTTTATAAATAACTATTTTAAAAAATGAAATAAAAATCTTCAATCACATGATAATTATTAAAGTATCAAAATTTCAATACAATTTGCACTAAAATGTCAAAGTTTTCCGCAATTAAGCTTTAAATTCGTAGAACCAAGAAATCCATTGACAATACATTACAGTTTTAAGATTGCGATAATTATATTTGATACTTATTAGGACTTACGCAAAGCCCCCCTTGCGAAGGTTACGGTGTACACACATATAGGCTCTATCCCCCTAAATCCCCCGCTAAATTGGAGGACTTTAATTCCAATTCCCCCCCTTAAAAAAAGAGGGGTTAGGGAAGATCGAAACGCTATGAAATAAATTTAGAAGACTTCTGTTGCGTAAGTCCTACTTGTAAACAAAAAGACTGGCAGATTATCGCATTGCAAATCATACCAGACCATATACATTTATTTGATAACCCAAATATAAATACTCGAATAGAACTTGAAATCTCTCCTAACTCCTAACTCCTAACTCCTAACTCCTAACTCCTAACTCCTAACTCCTAACTCCTAACTCCTAACTCCCTACTCCCTGTTGCCTCAAAAAACCTGCTCTAACTTCTTAAAATCGCGCTGCACCTCAATAATTAAAGATTTATTCTTAGGATTGGTCTTCAAAGCCTTTTTGAGATAAATTCTCGCTTTAAGCAACTGTTTTTCAGCAATTAATGCCCGTCCCCAAAGCTGATATGATATAGCTAACCACTGCCGCACCTCAGCATCATGGGGTAAACGTTCCACCAAAGCTTCTGCTAACGCAATAGCTTGCGGGAAACGCCTTTCCTTCAAAAATTGCTGTAGCTGTTCGTAAGTCTTCCACTTTAGCCGTCGTTCGATTTCTGCAACATGAGGCGGTTTTGGTTTCGGCTTTGACGGTGGGGCTTGCTTCGGCACGGAATGCGATTTTTGCTGCCGTGTTTCTGTAACCCGCGTCGGATTCTTTTGCGGGGTTTCATAAGCTTGCGAAACTTTCTGATACGAACTTTCCTGTTGAGGCGGTATAACTTGCAACAACAATTTATATGCCTCAGTTAAGGCAATAAACTTTTCCTTAGCTCTTTCATCATCCGGGTTAATATCGGGATGATATTGCTGTGCGAGTCGGCGATAAGACGATTTTATATCGGGAAAAGAAGCTCCCGACCTTAAACCCAATAAACGGTAGCAATCTAAAAGATCCATTTCGAGCTATCAGAAGCACTTTTAACAGTTGTCAGCTTACCTTAAATTAAAGTAAGTGACTGATTATAATATGTTTCCAGCTTGTTGCTGAAGCTATTAATGATACAGACTCAACAATAAATTTAAAGTTCGTCACGCACAAGTTAACAGGGAATGGGGGATGGGGCATTGGGCATTGGGCATGGGGCATTGGTAAATAGTTAGGAGTTAGGAGTTAGGAGTTAGGAGTTAGGAGTTAGGAGTTAGGAGTTAATAATAATTAATTATCTACCCCCTCTCCCCCCTCTCCCCCATCTCCCCATCTCCCCATCTCCCCATCTCCCCATCTCCCCATCTCCCCATCTCTTCTAAGCTGGTCGATCTTCAATTACTTTGTCAATCAAACCATATTCTTTCGCTTCTTCGGCGGACATGAAAAAGTCACGATCCATGTCTTTTTCAATTTTTTCGATTGTTTGACCAGTATTTTCGGCATAAATACCGTTTAGCTGGTGACGAATCCGTAGAATTTCTCTTGCTTCGATTTCGATGTCGGTTGCTTGCCCGCGAGCGCCCCCCGAAGGTTGGTGAATCATAATCCGCGAGTGAGGTAAGGCTAATCGCTTACCTTTGGCACCAGCAGCCAATAGGAAAGAACCCATTGAAGCCGCCAAACCAACACAAATTGTTACCACATCCGATTTGATGTGCTGCATGGTATCGAAAATCGCCAAACCAGCCGTTACCGAGCCACCTGGAGAGTTGATGTACAAAAGTATATCTTTACCTGGATCTTCCGAATCCATATACAGCATTTGGGCTATAAGTTGATTCGCCATTCCATCATTAACCTCCGAACTCAAAAATACTATTCGTTCGAGGAAAAGACGGTTGTAGATATCAATCCACTGTGTATACTGTCCACCGGGCATCCGGTAAGGAACTTGAGGAACTCCTATAGGCATTTTGTGTAACTCCAGTTTTTGAATAGTTATAATTACGAGTTAAGGAATTAGAAGCAATAATCAAGAGTTATTTTTTAAAACAAAACTTTTAACTCCCAACCCCTAACTGTTTTAAAGAACGCCAGCAGGAATGGGAGGATTAGCAACTTCGTTTTTCTCAAATACTCGGTCAATTAAACCGTATTCCACCGCTTGATAGGGTGTCATGTACAAGAGACGATCCATATCCTTCTCAATTTTTGCCTTGTCTTGATTGGTGCTTTCTGAGAGGATTCCGATCATCGTTGCTTTGTTTGCCAAAACTTCTTTTGCCCGGATTTGGATGTCGGTGGCTTGCCCTTGAGCAAAGCTTTTGGGCTGGTGCAGAACTATCGAGGCATTTGGTAAGCTAGCGCGACAACCTTTTGTTCCAGCAGCAAGAAGTAGTGCTGCCATACCCATAGCCGAACCCATGCAAATCGTATGAATAGGTGGCTTAATATACCGCATCGTATCGTAGACGGCAAAAGCTTCTGTTTCAAACCCAATTGGATCGCCGTCATAACCAGAGGTACCAGTCGAGTTGATGTAAATTTTAATCGGCTTTTCTGGATCGTCCGACTGTAAATACAACAGTTGAGCAACGATTAAGTCGGCGACAGAATGACCGCCAAGCTGGGAAAAGGCTCCAGATACTAATGGCAGTCCAAGATAGACAATTCGCTCCTTTAGTAGCAACGATTGTAAATCTGGTGGCGGTGTGCGGTAATTGTTATCTCCGTAATAAGGCGCTTGTACAGCCTTGATGGGGGAATTTTCCATTTTTCAACTGTTGCCTGAATTCATGCTGTTAACTGTAGTACATACTAACGCGAGGATAGCGACTATGGAGGTGTGGATTTCTCGCTTTTTATTATTTGTGGTTTGGAATCGGTAAATCCGCAGGTTAAAGGTCTGCATGTTAAAGGTCTGCATATCAAATGAATATACAATTTATGATTCGCTGCTCTATTACTATAAAGAGAGACAAAATACAATTATTTTAATGAAAAAATTAAATTTGAACAAAGTTTAATAGTTGCTTTTAATTTAATTTTTGAGCAAGTCCGATTATGAATATTATTTAATAATGAACCCTTTTGGGGAGTTTTCCGTAGCGACCGTGCTGCATCCTGGAGTTATTTATATATAATGTATAGTCCGTGCAAGGAACCGCAACCCATATGAAAGTTAGCTTGTTGCCCGAACTCAATGATAGTCATCTAGATGTAAATCAATCAAGCTCTCAACGTCAGTTGGCAGTTTCTTTAACCGCTAAGACTGAAAACCTCGATCGCAATGTTCCCCTCAATTTATGCTTAATTTTAGACCATAGCGGTTCCATGAACGGTCGTCCGCTAGAAACTGTAAAAAAAGCCGCAAACCGGATTGTGGATCGACTCAAAAATGGCGATCGCCTCAGTATTGTAGTTTTCGATCACCGCGCTAAGGTACTCGTTCCCAATCAGGAAATTGAAGACAGGGAAGGTATCAAACAGCAAATAAATCGTCTCAGTGCTGATGGTGGTACTTCGATTGATGAAGGTTTGCGTTTGGGTATTGAGGAATTAGCTAAAGGCAAAAAAGAAGCGATTTCTCAAGCTTTTTTATTAACTGATGGTGAAAACGAACATGGCGATAACAATCGCTGTTTAAAGTTTGCTCAATTAGCCATAGATTACAGTTTAACCCTAAATTCTCTCGGATTTGGCGATAATTGGAACCAGGATATTCTCGAACAAATCGCCGATGCTGGCGGTGGTAGTTTGTCCCATATCGCACAACCGGAAGAAGCTGAAGATAAGTTTAATCAGTTATTCAGCCGCATTCAAACTGTCGGTTTAACCAATGCCTATCTGCTATTTTCGTTAATGCCCAAGGTTCGGTTAGCTGAACTTAAACCTGTTGCCCAGGTATTCCCCGATACCATCGAATTACCAGTGCAGCAAGAAGCAGACGGACGTTTAGCCGTGCGTTTGGGTGACTTAATGAAAGATAGTCAAAGAACAGTTTTAGCCAATATCTATTTGGGACAATTCGCCGAAGGTAATCATACAATAGCTCAACTGCAAGTCCGTTACGACGACCCAGCAAGCAATATGGCGGGATTACTCTCAGATACAATTCCCATAGAAATTAACGTAGCTCAAACATACCAACCCACAGCCAATCCACAAGTTCAGCCCCACATACTAGCATTAGCTAAGTATCGGCAAACCCAGCTTGCAGAAGCCAAACTACAACAAGGCGATCGCGCTGGTGCTGCTACCATGTTGCAAACCGCAGCGAAAACAGCTTTGCAAATGGGAGATAGCGGTGCAGCAACAGTTTTACAAACTTCTGCAACCCGCTTGCAATCTGGAGAAGAACTATCAGAAGCCGATAAAAAGAAAACCAGAATCGTTTCTAAAACTACATTGCAAGATACTTGATTTTGTGATGGGAAGAGGGGGAGATGGGGTTGGGGGAGATGGGGAGAAAAATTAATTTTAAATTGCTTCCTCCGCTTCCTCCGCAACCGAAGGCTTCCTCCGCCTTCTTTACTCCTAACTCAATACTCCTAACTCAATACTCCTCACTCAATACTCAATACCTTTCCCAACCGACAATGAAAGTCAATCGAATCCACCACATCGCAATTATTTGCTCGGATTACGAACTGTCCAAAAAGTTTTATACAGAAGTTTTAGGTTTTTCGATTGTAGAAGAAACCTTTCGCCAGTCGAGAAACTCTTACAAATTAGATTTGCGAGTCGGAGAAAACGACCAAATTGAGCTATTTTCTTTTCCTAATCCACCGCAAAGAGCCAGCAATCCAGAAGCTTGTGGTTTAAGACATCTTTCTTTTGAAGTCGATAATATAGAAGAAAGTGTTAGCTATTTGAAATCAAAAGGTGTAGCAGTAGAAGATATTAGGATTGATGAAATTACTGGAAAACGATTTACTTTTTTTAAAGATCCTAATGATTTACCCTTAGAAATTTACGAAAATTAAATCTAACTGGATAGATTGCAAAGTCATACATAATTGTTATAACTCAAAAACAATCTTTATACCTCTTTAATTATAAATAAAACCTTATTAAAATTTACTGCACAAAAGAAGTGTTGTATCCGATATATACGAGTTAGAATAAATTACTTTTTAACAACCTCTATTCGGCTCGATCGGCAATCAATTATTGTTGATAATTTAAGTAATATTACTGACTTAAAGCATAATTGATTATTTTGCAAAGACTCAAAATTTAGAATACAATTGACACTCCCCTATATGTATTTGTTATGGTGATAAAACAATAAATATAAAAGCATTATTCGTGCTTGTTAGAATTATGAGATAGTTACTTTGTTGATAAACAGCGAATACAAGCGAAAAAGGCTAAATATTTACGTTAAAGCCTCTTTTCAAGTCAAAAATAGACGAATGTTATCATCAATAAAACTGATTCTTTTGTCAAACTATGTAAAAGTTATTAGTGAATTTGTTTTCAGAGATAGTAGAACTGTACATATTTTTTAAATTGCCAAAAAATCACTTTCTTGTCACATTCGCATGACAATATAATGATTAAGCTCTCTCATAGTACATAAATGAAACTCATTCTTTATACTAATAGTTAGAAACGCTTTTTTCAGTTAAATTAGGCTGAAACTTGGAAATATCAAAGATAATAGTTTAAATTCCTCCTTCTGCCTTCTATTTCTTACTTTTTACCAACTACTATAATAAGATGTTAAAACTAAATAGAAATTCATCTAATTTAAATATAAATATGCACTCGCAACTGATCGTAACTTATACCAAAGACCTTACCCATCTAAAATATGGCAGCTTAAGTAAATGGGCGCTGTATGCTAATTTTATAGTTAAATACGAATGGCATTGTCCGGAAAAAGATAGTCATCGTCTTCAAGAAATAGACTTTGAAAACTTGCCATTAGAAACACAAATTGCGATCGCGAAAAAAGCGATTAAAAGTCCTTTGCTGAAAACACTTGACGATGACAAGCAGTTGATGTTAGTTCATCTTGCTGTAATTAATAATAATTAGTTATAGGACTTACGCAAAAAAATATCAATGTTCCCCAAATGTAGTTTAAGGAAGCAATCCCAACATTTTAGACTATTTATAATCCTGGTTTTTTGAAAAAACCGGGTTTCTTATTTAAATATTTAGTCAAATCACCCCTTTTCAAAGGCGCTAGACAATGGAATACTGCTAAACGGCAACTTCTGAAAATAATTGTGAAACGAAAACTAGTTTTTGTTATTCCCGTACTCTTAATCACCTTGATTGCTGGTTGTCAATTACTGCTACCACAACCAGTTAGTCCTCATTTAGTAATGGGTAATCCCAGTAATGCAGGGGAAAATCCCAATAATTATTTAATGATAAAACCTCAATACGCTTTATCATACAGTCGGGAAAGAGGTACACCAAACTGGGTGGCTTGGCAACTTAATAAAAGTTGGTTGGGTAATGTTGAACGTCAAGATGATTTTCGTCCCGATGATTCTCTACCTCCAGACTGGTATCGCATTAAACCAAGCGATTACACTGGTAGCGGCTACGATCGCGGACATATGGTACCCTCTGCCGATCGCACTGCCAGCGTAGCAGATAATTTAGCTACTTTCTTAATGACCAATATTGTCCCGCAAACTCCGGATAACAACCGAGGTGCGTGGCGCGAATTAGAAGAATACTGTCGGTATTTGGTGAGGCAAGGTAAAGAACTTTATATTATTGCTGGCGTTGATGGTAATTCTCGAAAAATTGGTAGAAAAAAAGAAGTTACCGCACCTACAACTACCTGGAAAGTGATTGTGGTTTTAGATAAACCCGGACAAGGTATAAGAGAAATATCTGAAAATACAAGAGTTATCGCTGTAAACGTCACCAATCGCCAAAATACCAGCGACGATTGGAAAAGATACTTAGTCTCAGTCGATGAACTTGAAGCCAAGACGGGTTATAACTTTCTAAGTAGACTACCAGAATCCGTTCAGCAAGTAATTGAAAGTAAAGTCGATCGCTAATTGGGTATTAGGCATGGGGCATTGGGCTACCTCCCACCTCCGGTGAATGGGCATTGGGCATTTTCACCAAAACCATGCTACTAACAATTAACAACTAACAACTAATAGTTAAGTTTCTACAGCTTTTGTTGACAAACCAACCCAATCTCCCGATTTTAGTTGACCGACAATATAAACATCAATTTCAACTTCACCTATTTTATAAACTTGGATATTGTCTAAGTTTTGCTTTAAAGTGTCTACAAGAGCTTGATATTTTTTGGCTGTTTCCCTTTCTTCATCGTCGTACCAGTCTTTTTCGGCTGTGGCTCGTTGAAAAAACTTTTCCATATCTACTACTTTTACAGGAGCATCAAGGGAGTGGCTGGTTTTTTGCAGTATATTCTGGGTGTTGACTTCTTGTAATTCTTGATTAGACCATGTAAAAATATCAAAAGGATAATCTGACTCGCTCATCCATAGTAAATTTTGAGAAAGCGATTTGATTTTTTTAGGAATATCAAATTCGTTATTATTCATAATTAAAAATAATATTTTAAGGTCAAAGGTCAAAGGTTAAAGGTTAAAGATCAAAGGTTAAAGGTTGAAAAATACTAACTTCTAACTCCTCACTGGTAACTGGTAACTGCTAACTGGTAACTGATAGATGTTACTTTTTCTTAGCTTTCCAAGTTCCGCCATAAACATAAAAGGGGTTATTTTGACTTATTTTTTCCCAACATTGCGGACATACAAAAACCCAATCGCTATCTTCAAGATATTTAACTCTGTATAAGATTAATGCAGGTTGACTGCATAGGGAGCAATTTTTCTGTCGTAACGGACGTGCCATTTATTTATCAATTATCACTCGCCGAAAAGTGTAAGCGTATAATAATGCTAGTACATATATCTCAAAAAACAATCGATGCAGTTAAACTACATCGATCGCCTGAATTTATGGAGTTGTTTAAATATGCTTCAAACATTTATGCAAATGCAGAAGCTTGAGGTTTAGCAAAAATCATTCTACCAGCAGAAGTCTGCAATGAACTGGTAACTACGACTCGTAATTCACCACCTACAAAAGTACTTCCTTCCTCAACAACTACCATCGTACCGTCGTTTAAATAACCGATCCCTTGACTGGGTTCTTTACCTTCTTTAAGTATTTTCAAGTCAATGTTATCGCCTGGTAAATAATTCGGGCGCACCGCATTCACCAAATCGTTAACATTCAAAACGGGTACTTTCTGTACGCTAGCGACTTTTGATAAGTTGTAGTCGTTAGTTAACAAAGTCGCGTTGATTTCTTGAGCAAACCTGACTAATTTTGCATCTACCGTAGCAATCTCCTCGTAATCAAGGGAGTTAATTATAATACGTTCGGGATAAGATTTCTTAATCCGGTTGAGAATCTCTAATCCTCTTCTTCCCCGCACCCGCTTTTGATCTTTGCTAGCATCTGCTACTTGCTGTAACTCCAGCAAAATAAATTGCGGTACGATAATTTGTCCTTCCAAAAAGCCGGTATCTAGCAGCGTTTCAATGCGACCATCAATAATGCAGCTAGTATCTAAAACTTTGGTATAAGCGGGCTTTAGAGTCCCTTCCGCTACCATTGTTTCTAACGTATTGGGATTTATTAATCGTAACAAACCGCGTCCGTGAGTATCGGCTAAATTCATGCCACTATATGCCAGGGTGATACTACCCATAACAGCTACTAATGGCTTGATAAAGCTGAAATCAGCAGGAATTGGTAGCAAAAATAGCGGCGCTAACATTAAGTTGGCTACCAACAGTCCAATCACTAAACCAATTGAACGTGTCAAAATAACTTCGAGTGGTAATTCTCGAACTTGAGCTTCAAAACGGCGATATCCAGTTTGAACTCGAAGCCCAACAGCGCCGCCGATAATGGCTGCAAAAGCTGCAACTACGAAGCGTAAAGCTTCTAGGTTACTTACACCCTCTAGCGTACCTTGGGGTAGTAAATTAATGCTGTAGTAACCTATTCCGGTTGCTGCTAAGACGAATGAGAAAATTATAATTGCGTCAAACATGATTGTGTATTTTCCTGCAACTGCATTACCTGAAGGTCATCAAGTAACTTTGTATGTAATCGGGTTAAAAATCTTAAAAATATTTGCAGTTATTCTACAAGCTTAAGATAAAGCACTATTCGATCATTATAACTAAATATTTCCAGCTTTTTTTTTATCCTAAATTTGTGATAAAACCATACAAAAATGTAGATTTCTCATTAATTTTTACTATTCCTAATTCATTTGTAATTATTAGTAATGTAACTTTAATTATTTCTCATAATGTCCGATAAACCTATTAATTTAATGACTTCAGGAACTCCGAGTGCTGCCTACATACACATTCCTTTTTGCAGGCGACGCTGCTTTTACTGTGATTTTCCCATATATGTGGTAGGAAACACCATGAGGGGTGAAACATCTAGAGCAATTTCTCAATATGTTGAAGTTTTATGTCAAGAGATTTCTACGACTCCAACCGATACTAAACCTTTACAAACAATATTTTTCGGTGGTGGTACTCCTTCATTACTTTCTACTCAACAATTACATAAAATATTGTCAGTCCTAGATGGGAAATTTGGTATTGACAGTCTGGCAGAAATTTCTATGGAAATCGATCCAGGTACCTTTGACGAAAAACATTTGCAAGGATATGCCAGTGCTGGTGTAAATCGGATCAGTTTAGGAGTACAAGCTTTTCAAGAAAAATTATTGCAATATGCAGGGCGCTTTCACTCGGTTTCAGACATTTTTGCTGCTGTTGATTTAATTTACCAAGCGGATTTTGCTAACTTTAGCATAGACCTAATAAGTGGTTTACCGCATCAAACCTTAGACATATGGCAAGAATCTTTACAGCAAGCAATTAAAATTGCACCGATGCACATATCTATATATGACCTAACAATCGAACCTGGTACGGCTTTCGGGCGTTATTACAAACCTGGGGATCGTCCTTTACCTACAGATGAAACCACGGTAAAAATGTACCGTATGGCACAGGACATTTTAAAGACGGCAGGTTATGAGCATTATGAAATTTCCAATTATGCTAAACCCGGATATCAATGTCGTCACAATCGAGTTTATTGGGAAAACCGTTCTTATTACGGCTTTGGAATGGGCGCGGCGAGCTATGTTATGGGAAAACGCTTTACCCGTCCGCGCAAAACCAAAGAATATTATGCTTGGGTAAATGGTGGAAGTATAATTGATTGCGAAATCACAGCGCCCCATGAAGTTTTGTTAGAAACCTTAATGTTAGGGTTGCGTTTGGCAGAGGGAGTAAATTTGCAAATATTAACAAAACAGTTCGGTGAAAATAAAATTGAGAAAGTATTACAGGTATTGCAACCTTATTTTGACAAAGGTTGGGTACAAGTCGTAGATGGAAGGTTGCAATTGCACGATCCCGATGGGTTTTTATTCTCTAATGTAGTGTTAGCAGAATTATTTGAAAAGCTATAAAATTTCTTTGCTCCCAATAGGTTTAATACCTTGTTTAAACTGCCTTACTTAGGAAGTCTCATCTTCAAATAAATGGTTCTTCCGTACAAGGAAGGTGCTAATTAAATAATTATTCAAGTGGGAATAGAAAGTAGGAAAAAGGATAATATTAATAGGCTGGTGTGTGAGTATTTTAAAGATTTTTACCGAAACCTAAGCATACTAGGAACTAAAAAACCAAATTAATATTTGTATCTGTAATATTTGATCTGCATTTGATGTACGTAAAATATCCCAAGTGCAACTTTAGATTATAGATCGGCAAGATAACCAAGCATCGATCGCCCCTTACTCTTTCACAAATTACTAATTAATAAACTCGAATGGAAATCTTAATCAAAAATCTTAGCACCACAGCAATACACATTTGTCAACTATTAGCCCTGTTTGTAATTTCCATAGGTCTTATTAAAGGTTTAATTATCTTTTTGCGGAATGCTTTATCTTTGTCAAGTTCAGCTAAAACCTTTCAGGAAAGCCGCTTGCAAATGGGTTATTCGTTTTCCTTGGGATTGAACTTTTTGATTGGTGGTTCAATTCTCAGAACTACCATAACTCCCAACTGGGAAGATATCGGGCGATTAGCTGCAATTATCGTCATTCGGACAGTTTTAAACTACTTGTTACTGCGAACCATCCAAACATCAATTCTGGAAAATGGTTCATCACAATCAAATAATTATTCCAAAGCAGAAAAATCTTTCTATGAAAATACTGGAGATAAAACAGTATAGAACTTTTGGCGGGATCTATTTAATTGCGAGTAGTTATTTATGAATTTAATTAATCGCCCAACTTCGATCGCGAAGTTTTCTGTTTTAACAATAGCTATTGGTATCAGCTTTTTAACAAGTGCAGTTGATGCTCCAATCGCGTCGGCTCAAGTAACAAAAGCTTGTACTTTTATTCAAATTGGGGCTGGAGCAACTTTACTCGGACAGATTCCGATTGATAAAAATTCACAAACCCAAGACGAAAAGTATACAGCTACTGCTTATAGCGTTGGCGGCGGAGGCTTTACTTACTTTGTATTTGATTCGTTTCAAAAATCTGTTTCAAGGGTTGATTTGGAATATTTTAAGCCAAAAGGTAAGGGGAACCAAGTTCAAATTACAGTTTGTGGAAGAGTACGAAACAATCCAAATATTCCTTTTTTAAATTTCAAGTTTTCAAATAGAACACTCAAAGTTAACACTTTAGGAACGCAAAAAGCAACTTACGATATAACAAAACCCAGTCATTCAACTACCGTACAGACAGTATTTGATATTAACTGAGTCTAATTATATTTTTAAGTGTTAGGGGCGCAAATCAATAAAAGATACCAAATGCGGTTTTATCAATTAAGTAATTAAGCTAAAAAATATAAAATGTTAAAAAAACCATTCTATAACTTCAAACTCCTAACTCCGGTGGTCCTAACTCCTAACTTGTTTAAGGCACAATTAACACCGGGCAAGGAGAAAGATTAATCACGCGATTGGTAACGCTATCGTGGGTACCTTCATCAGTTAATCCCAATCCGCGACAGCCCATAACGATTAAATTGGCTTTAATTTCATCGGCAACATCGCAAATTACGAAAGCGGGTTGACCTGTTTTTTCTAGAATTTCTGCTTCTATTCCCTGGCTGGAAAAGAAAGATCGAGCATCTTTTAGCAACTGTTCGACTTTTTTTGGTGACTTCATTACATCATCGCTGGATGATTCTGAGGGGGTAGCTTCTTCTACCACACTCAGTAAAATCAGATCGCTTTGGTGCGTTTGTACTAACTGAGCAACAAACTCTGCTGCTTCCCGTGCTTCTCGACTTTGATCTACTGAAAAAAGAATTGTTTTGAACATCGGATTCCCTGTGACCCCGAAACTCTGTAAAATCTTGATAGTTCTATTTTCAATCACAATAACAAAAAGGCGATCGGGAGAGTTAAATTATGTCCAAAAAATCTTTAGCAAATTTATCTAAAAGCGACTTGCAAGGTAAACGCGCTTTGGTGCGAGCCGATTTCAACGTTCCTCTAGACGATGCGGGCAATATTACGGATGATACGCGCATCCGAGCAGCTTTACCTACAATTCAAGATTTGATTAGCAAAGAAGCTAAAGTAATTCTAGCCAGTCACTTTGGACGACCAAAGGGTGAAGTTAAAGATAAATTACGCTTAACCCCAGTTGCTAAAAGGCTTTCTGAGTTGTTAGGCAAAGAAGTTGTCAAATGCGATGACTGTATTGGGGATGAGGTAACAAACAAAGTCGGGGGAATGAAAAATGGAGACGTAGTTTTATTAGAAAACGTCCGTTTTCATGGTGAAGAAGAGAAAAACGATGCTGAATTTGCGAAGCAATTAGCGTCAAATGCCGATTTGTACGTAAATGATGCATTTGGTACCGCACACCGCGCCCATGCTTCTACTGAAGGCGTAACTCACTATCTCACCCCTTCTATCGCTGGATATTTAATTGAGAAAGAGTTGCAGTATTTACAAAATGCGATCGAAAATCCTCAACGTCCGTTAGCGGCGATTATTGGCGGTTCCAAGGTTTCTAGTAAAATTGGCGTTATTGAAACTTTACTCGACAAGTGCGACAAACTACTCATCGGCGGTGGAATGATTTTCACATTCTACAAAGCCCGTGGTTTGAATGTTGGTAAGTCTTTAGTAGAAGAAGACAAATTAGAATTAGCCAAAACTTTGGAAGCTAAAGCCAAAGAAAAAGGCGTAGATTTAATATTACCTACAGATGTAGTTGTAGCAGATAACTTTGCCGCCGATGCTAATTCTCAAACCGTCAACATCGACAATATTCCCGATGGTTGGATGGGTTTAGATATTGGTCCCGTATCAATTAAAAAGTTCCAAGAAGCCCTTGCAGACTGTAAATCAGTCATTTGGAACGGTCCTATGGGCGTGTTTGAATTTGATAAATTCGCCGTCGGTACCGAAGCGATCGCTCGTGCTTTAGCAAATCTGGGCAAGCATGGTGCAACTACCATTATCGGTGGTGGTGACTCCGTTGCAGCAGTGGAAAAAGTTGGTTTAGCCGACCAAATGAGCCATATTTCTACAGGTGGCGGCGCTAGCTTGGAATTACTCGAAGGTAAGACTTTACCTGGTATTGCAGCGTTGAATGATGCTTAAGAAGGGGAGTTAGTGGTTAGTTGTTAGTTGTTAGTTGCTAATTAACAATTAACACACAACTTAAAGTTCGTAGAAAGGACTTTAGTCCTACCTTAAGTTCGTAGTAAGGACTTTAGTCCTAGTTTCTTCCCAGTCAAAGCATACCGATTGAAATAGGCGCAAACCCTTGAAAATCGTGAAACCCAGGAGATACTGCATTGGGAAGTTAGTCAAAACAAGGGCTAAAGCCCTTACTACGAACGAATCAAAAATTACAAAAATTAGCAAAAACCAATGCAACCTAAGTGGCTTTATTGGGCGCAGAAAATTCAAGCGATCGCTCAAAAAGGTTTGTATTATTGCGAAAATCCCTATCAAATCGAAGACTATAAACTATTACGTGATATTGCTGTCGATATTATTTCTACTCATTCTCAAATCGAACAAAGCGAAATATTAGATTTATTGGTAAAAGAAATCGGATATCCTACACCTAAAGTTGATGTACGTGGTGCGGTTTTTCAAGATAAAAAATTATTATTTGTCAAAGAACGTTCCGACAGTTGCTGGGCTTTACCCGGTGGATGGACTGAAGTTGGGGATTCTCCAGGAGAAAATGTCGTTCGAGAAATTTTTGAAGAATCGGGTTTAATAACCCAAGCTATTAAATTATTGGCTGTTTTCGATATCAATAAGCACGGACATCCACCCCATCCTCACGGCATCTATAAATTGTTTTTTCAATGCGAAATTATTGGTGGTTCTCCAACACCGAGCATTGAAACTGAAGAAGTGAAGTTTTTTGCGGAAGATAATATTCCTCAATTATCTTTAAAACGGGTAACTCCCAAGCAAATTACTCGATTATTTGAATACGATCGCAATCCAGATTTACCGACGGATTTTGATTAATCTACTTAAAAAGAATAAAGTTTTATTTCTATATACACTTCAAGAAATATAGTCTATCTAAAGTAATAGAAATTAGACTAACTATTACTTTTGATAGATTGGTTAATAATCGAAGCCTGAGATATTTATATACGAAGGAAAAATAAACTCAAAAGCGATAAAAACAATTTAGTAATCTTGATTTGAGAATACTAAGTTATGCAATATTTCCCTTGCGATCGCGGTAAAGGTAGTAACCCTTACAACCAATTCAAGTGATTTTTTCATGAATTCGATCGGCTATTATCTGGGACACATCTCATATATAACCTTTTCAATACTCTACATGATTTACAAAATCCAAGTATAGATTTGTGTAACCTGGTGTAATAATTTTTGACGCATTAGCGATCGACCAAGCTAATTTTGAGTCGGTTTAATATTGCGCGTCTACTTGATAAATAACAATCGGCTTAAAAAGGAAAAACATGGATACTGAATCACAATTTCAACCCGATACTCTTCAAGATGGAAATCCTTTAACAGCTTCAATAAATCCTTTAGAAGAATCGTCTAATCAAAACGTTAGTACGGGATTACCTGCTGTAGAAGACAATATCGATGTTTATTACGTTTCTCCAAGTGGTAGCGATGAAAATCCCGGTTCGCTCTCTCAACCTTGGAGAAGTATCAATTACGCAGTGAGTGAAGAATCTCCTATCGATGTGGGTGATACTGTTTTAGTTCAGCCGGGTACTTATACAGAGTTAATTAGCCTCGGTAAATCTGGTAGCGATGATCGGAGAATTACCCTCAAAGCTAACGGTGATGTGACATTGCGCGATCCTAATCCTAATAGTGGCGGTTTTCCAGAAGGGGTGATTCAATCCCCAGGTGAGAGTAATTGGGTAATTGATGGCTTCCGCATAGAGAATACATCTTGGGCTGGAATATCTCTGAGTGACGCGAAAAATATTACCGTTCAAAATAACGAAACTTATCAGACTGGAAGTTCTGGAATCATCGTTTTGCCTAAAACCTTTTTTGGAGGTGGAGAAGATGAGATTACTGGAAGCAATGTCAAAATACTTAATAATACTATCGAACGAGCTAACTGGAAGTGGGATGGGCCCGGAGATACCGACGGCGATCAAGAAGCATTGAGCATTTGGGGTGTCGATGGTTTTGAGGTTGCAAATAATACGATGATCGATGGTAAACGCGAAGGTATGGATATCAAAGTTGGTTCTCGCAACGGTTTGATTCACGATAATTCCATAACCTCTCAAGCCCTGATTTCTGGAACTTACGAGGGTTTTAGAGGTGGTGCTGCTATCTATGTAGACGGCAATCGTGCTGATTCATTCAACTTAGATATTTACAACAACGAAATTTTTGCCAATACTGCCGATGGAATTTGGATTGCAGATGAAGTTCCGAATGTGGGAGATGTATCCGACATTAATATCTACAACAACGTCATCTATGGAAATGGAAGACGTGTAGAGAATGGTGGTAGAGGGGTTGCCATCACCAACAATGTTCGGAATGTAGAAATTGTCAATAATACTTTTGCGAATAATGTCCAAGGTGTTGTTGTCGATAACAACAGTTTTAACGGCTATAATCCTCGTGACATTTTGATTCGCAACAATATCTTTTCTGAGAATAGTTACCGAAATGTATCTATTGAAAACGCAAATAACGTAACTTTGGACAATAACTTATTTACAAATACCGACGAAAATGCAGATAAAACCGAAATTCTGTATCACGAAGGGGAGAATGTCGGAAATCTTAACGCTTTCGATAACGAATTAGCTTTGGCAGTTGATTTTGTAAATATAGAAGGTAACGATTACCATCTCACATCGACTTCACCAGCAATAAATATTGGTTCCTCCTCAATTGGCGATTACGCACAACTCGATAAAGATGGGAAACAACGTCAAAATGCTGTTGATGCAGGTGCTTATGAATTTTAGAAAAAGATAAAACTTGGGGCATTGGGCATGGGGCATGGGGAGTTAGGAGTTAAGAGTTAGAAGGGAAGGGAGCGGAGGAAGCAATTTCAAATTCTTTAATATCCCCTGCCTCAAGAGCCTCAAGAGCCTCCCCCTCTCCCCATCTCCCCATCTCCCCCTCTCCCCATCTCCCCCTCTCCCCCTCTCCCCATCACTCCTTAAGAGGCACCAGCGGTTAAACTTTCTTCAAGTTTTTTAAGCTGCGGTGTCAGTCTACCTCTAGGAATTTTCAAGAGTACGTGATTTTTAGCTTGAAAAGCTTTTACCAAATACTTGCAGGCTTTTTCTGGTTGTGCGTGTTCGCCGCAAGTAAACATATCTACCGCAACATAACCAATTTCGGGCCAAGTATGAACTGAAACGTGAGATTCTGCTAACAATGCCAAAGCCGTTACTCCGTAAGGTTCAAACTGATGCGTCAGTTCCCTGAGCAAAGTTGAGTCAGCCTCTTTGACTCCTTCTTCCAAGGCTTTTTTTATAAAATCAGCATCGTTAAGCAAATCCTTGGGACATTCATATAGTTCCAAGATACAGTGGCTGCCCACCGGAACCAAAGGAGTGTCTTTTTCTAAGTATGATTGATTTGCCAATTTCTTCCCCCTCAATAACAAGCCTATTATTTTAACAGTAATCAGTGACCAGTGACCAGTAATCAGTTAGCAGTTAGCAGTGAGCAGTTAGCAGTTAGCAGTTATCACCCAGAGATACGGTTGATTGTGAATTTATAATTCCTAACTCCTATCTCCCCATCTCCCCATCTCCCCAAAGGTTACTGAGCAGTTCGACGTAGCTCACTGTAAGACTTGTCGAAGTACTCCCCATCTCCCCATCTCCCCATCTCCCCATCTCCCCATCTCCCCCTGAGCCGCACGCTCCGCGTGAACGGGTTGCGCCACTTGCTACAAGTCGGGGAACCCGCGAGGGCGCAGTGGCTTACCATCTCCCCATCTCCCCATCTCCTCCAATTACGGTTGCGATTCCTGAGTTGGCGTTGGTGTTGGTGTGGGGGTTGGCGTTGGCGTTGGTGTTGGTGTTGGTGTTGGTGTGGGGGTTGGCGTTGGTGTTGGTATAGGTGTTGGTGTGGGTGTTGGTGTGGGTGTTCGTGTTGGCGTTCGTGTTGGCGTTCGTGTTGGCGTTCGTGTTGGGGTTGGGGTTGGTGGTGGGGGGTTTTCTACTTGTAAGCGTAGCCGATAATCTTGGGATTCGGATGATGTGGAGACGATGACGAATTCGTAATATCCGTTTTCCCTCAAAGTACCCGTCCACGAGCGTCTTGTGGAGTCTTCTAGCAATGCTCTTTTTCCGGAGGGTGAATATATGGAAAATAATACTTTGGGAGAAGCCGTTAAGTTGACTTGCATTTCTTGCCCTTGGCTGAGTTGGGCAATGAAGATTTTACCTTGTCGGTTTTTAAAGTTACCGCTTCTTGTTACGCCTGTATCGCTGCTTGCAAACTCTAGTTTCTCGAAGGCGCTGCGTGCGAATACTGCATTTACTTTATCAAATACGAATCCTTGCCAAACTTGTCCTACGGGTTTATTAAGAAAATTTTTACCTTTTTGTTCGGGGAATTCTCGGAAGAATGGCACGTCGGCTAAGTCGTATACCGAACGGCTGCTGACGTTAATATTGTTGATTCTGACTTTCCAGCGATCGCGGTCTGCGGCGGTAAATGTTCCCAGTCGGCGGCGAGCGTCGGAACTCAGGACTGACATCTTGTTGAGCAATTCGCTTGCTGTTCTATCCCATTGGGCGCGGAGGTCTGCGTCTTCGGGTTCGTCGCTCAAGATCCGCCCGCTTAAGCTGGGGTTTTTTTCCCAAAATCTTTGGTTAACTAGTTTGACATAAAAGTTAAAGTCTATACCCAGTTGTTCGCGACGTGCTTTTAGTCTTTCTTTACGTCTCCGTTCTTCTGCGGAAAATTTCGGGTCTACTGGGGGTTCTGTTGATGTCGGCGTTACTGTAGGTGTAGGGTCTTGCCGGGATGTTATCTGAGATACGCCAAAGTAGGTTAAACCGCCTAAAGCAACCGTGGCTACAAATATCAGGGCGATTTTTCCCGGTGTAAACCAAGTAGATTTGGGTTGAGGCTCGGAGAAACCGGGTGATACGGTTCTAGGTTGGGGAGTTGGAGCGGATTGTGCGGCAGGTGCGACAGCAAAGGTTTGTTCTGTCTGCTGTGGCGGCTGTAGCGCTGGTGGTGTTTGTGGTGGCGGGTTATTAATCGGAGCAGGGTTAAGCGCCTGTAAAACCTGGTTGGCACTTTGATAACGTTCTCTCGGTGCGGGGGATAACATTTTATCTAAAACTTCCCCAAATGCGGGACTAACATTAACGAACCGTCGCCACTGCCATTGCAGGTTATAGTTATCAATTAGTTCTGCTGGTTGTTTACCTGTAAGTAAAACCAGTGCTGTTGCAGCCAAAGCGTATAAATCGCTATGGGGTTCCACTAACCCGGTTTGCATTTGCTCTGGGGGAGCATAACCAATTTTTCCCAGTAAAGTTGGAATTGGGGTTGCTGGAGGGCTACCGGGTGCGTAATATTGCGAAGCTACGGTTGCTACGACTTGTTTGACACCGCCGAAGTCTATTAATACTGGTAGTTGGTCAATTTTGCGAAAAATTAAGTTATCGGGTGAGATATCGCGGTGAATTACACCCAGGGAATGAATATAATCTAATACTGGTAATATTTGCTGTAATAGCTGCTTTACTTCGGTTTCGCTAAATTTCATCCCTTGTTGGAGGCGATTATCTAACAAATAACGATAATTTTCTCCTTCGACATAATCTTGGACTAAAAATAAATATTCTTTATCTTCAATACTGAGCCGCAAAAGTTCGCGAAAGCGGGGTATTTGGGGATGTTGCAGTTTATAAAGTACGCTGGCTTCTCGTTCAAAAAGTTCTTCCGATTTTTGTAAAACGTACTCAGTTTGAACTTGAGGAGAAAATTCTTTTAAAACACAAAGTTCGCGAAAACGGTTGACATCTTCCGCTAAATAAGTCCGTCCAAATCCCCCCTGTCCCAACTGACGTACTATTAAATAGCGATCGCTCAAAGTTTGTCCCGCTTGGATACCTTTGTTTACTGGAGTATCAAGCAACATTTCGCCGCAGTGCAAACAAAAGCGACTACCAGCAGGATTTTCATGTCCTTTCGAGCATTTAAGGGATGTCATGGGAGGGTTTAGGAGTTAAGAGTTAGGAGTTATGAGTTATGAGTTAGGGAGCATTAATATCTTGCCACTCATAATAAACCGCAATTTACAGCTGTATTAGAGTTATAAATTAGACATTTCTAGATGATTTTGTCTTCAGCTATTAAACGGGGACTTTGAGTTCCCAGTGGATAAGAAGAAATACTAAATTGTTTTTATTCACAATAACTTATGCATGGTACAAACAAATATACTATTTAATAATTCAAATAGTTTTGAAGATTAGTTTAAGAGTTGCCTACTAAGAATTTAAAATTGAGCAACTGAAACTGTTTTCATTACTCATAAAACTACAGTCGCAGCAAACAAATTTCGTTCACCCTGCTTGCTTTAGGTCATAAATTATTAAACGCACCGGGCTGGCAAAAATTCAAGCTGCTAACTGGTAACTGCTAACTGGTAACTGCTAACTGCTAACTGGTAACTGCTAACTGGTAACTGATTATTTCATCTTTTACTAACTTCCTCATCCGCCAACGCATACCAAATTTGACCAAAAGTTTGTTGTTGAAGGTTCCCCTGTCTTTCCCCAGGAAATAATTTGTCAAACTTACGGTTGGTATCTCTGTTTAAATCTTCAATAGTATAATTACCGAATTCTCCCGATCGCGCTTGTTTTTCCCAAGTTTCATAATCTCGTCCGCTGTAGCTTCCTAGTTTTTGTCGAATTTGCGTGCTGAGATTAGCTTGTTCTAACTTATCGAGCAAGTTTTTGGCAATACCGTACCACTTCTTCCTCAAAGTTTCGTCTTTTGAACTGTTGCTTAAAGTACGTCCGCGAGCTTCTGGATTTTGAGTATAAAATATTTGATTTACGGTGCGATTAAAAAATAATTCGGGTATTCCTAACTGCTGACGTTGCCGTACAATTTTGCCAATATTGTTTGTTTCTTGGCGGCTTAATCCCGTGTCGGAATTATTATCTCCTGGCAAACTAGGTAATTCAACTGACGGTAATTGCGGTAAAGAAACACTAGGAAGGGAAAACGAAGTGACAGCATTAATAACTCCACTAATTACCGCCCAAGTACCCGCAAAAACTAAAACAATGACGCTAGTACTTACCAAACTAACGAAAAAAGGACGCATCCAAACGGGTAAATGGATTGTTTGAGCAAAAGCGTTAGTTTGATTGTGAAATTTAGTCGCGATTGCACCTGCATTACGTCCGGGAGCAATTACAGCTGTATGAATTTTGCTAATATTAGCATTGGCATTAGAACTAGCAGGAGTAGAAACAGGAGTAGAAGACTGTAAATCTTTTAAAACTTCTTCGGCGTTTTGGTATCTTTCGCTGGGTTTATAAGCAACCATCTTTCTCAACACCGCTTCAAAGTTGGGACTAACTTTAATTTCTTCTCCCCAACGCCATTTACCTTGATAACTATCGTAAAGTTTTTGCGGTTCTTTCCCAGCAAGTAGCACCAAAATTGTCACTGCTAACGAGTACAAATCGCTGCTGTGAAAAGCTTTACCTTGACGTAATTGTTCTTCGGGTGCGTAACCCTTTTTACCCAACAACGTGCGATTAACAGGTAATTGCGTAAACCATAATCCTTGAGAAGCCGGTAATTGCTTGACACCCCCAAAATCAATCAAAACTGGTAAATTATCGGTTGTGCGTAAAATTAAATTATCCGGTGAAATGTCGCGGTGAACTACATCTTTTGAGTGAATGTAACTCAATACTGGTAAAATTTGCGTTAGTAAATGAAATACTTCTTGTTCGCTAAAACATCTTCCTTGATTGAGTCGTTTTTCTAATAAATCCTGATAATTTTCACCTTCAACATAATCTTGCACCAAAAAGAATAAATCTTTATTGGAGAACTTTACCTCTAACGAACAGTGACAGCGGGGAATTTGTGGATGTTGAAGCTGTTTTAGTACGCTCGCTTCCCTTTCAAACAATTCTTTTGCTTTTCTTAAATCTTTATCTTCTTCGACTTGCGGTGCAAACTCCTTCAGCACGCAGTTTTTATTCGACTGCTGCATATCCTCCGCCAAATAAGTACGTCCAAAACCTCCTTGCCCAAGTTGACGTACAATTTTATAGCGATCGATAATAATCTCCCCAGAAGGAAGAGGCAAAGGTTCGCCACATACAGTACAAAAGCGGTGATTTGAAGAGTTGACGTGATTTCGAGTGCAATAAACCTGCATGATGCCCAAAAAATGAAAGGGTTTTTGCTAATAACTACAACGTTGTCAGATGAATTTACGTATAATTTCCAGGAATGGGGAGTTAGTTGTTAGTTGTTAGGAGTTAGGAGTACTTCGACAAGCTCAGTAACCGTATAGGAGTTAGGAGTTAGGAGTTAGGAGTTAGGAGTTAGGAGTGAGTACCACCGGAGTTATGAGTTATGAGTTGAGAATCTTTAGTTTTCCCCCCATCTCCCCATCTCCCCATCTCCCCATCTCCCCATCTCCCCATCTCCCCATCTCCCCCCTCTACCCCCTCTACCCCCTCTTCACATCTAATAAATGGCTATAATAATCCGATTTTCCGAGTACAACAAGCGCTATGAACTACGAAAACCAAAGTCAACGGGCTATTAAGGGATTTGAGGACTTTTTACATACTCCTCTCGAAACTTTATTACAAAAGCATCTTCACAATAATCCAGAGAAGGAAATAATTAAGTTATTTCGGGATGTTGCTGCAAATGTACCGGCTTATAAAGCTTTTTTGACGCAACAGCAAATTAATCCCGATACGATTCAAACTTTTGACGATTTTCAAAAATTACCGCCACTTACTAAAGATAATTACCTCAAGTGCTATCCCTTAGCGGATTTCTGCCGTTACGGAAAAATAGAAAGCTGCGATACGATCGCCGCTTCATCTGGCTCTACGGGTAAACCTACTTTCTGGCTGCGCTTCTTCACTGATGAATTGGCGATCGCTACCCGGTTTGAACAAATATTTTACGATAGTTTTTTCGCGGATAACAAACGTACTTTAGCTGTAGTTTGCTTTGCGTTGGGAACTTGGGTAGGGGGAATGTTTACTACTAACTGCTGTCGCTATCTTTCCAGTAAAGGTTATCCCGTTACCGTAATTTCCCCAGGTACAAATAAAGCCGAAATTTTACGAGTCATAGAAGAATTAAGTCCTAATTTTGAACAAACTGTTTTATTAGGATATCCGCCTTTTCTTAAAGATGTAATTGATACGGGTATTGCTCGCAATATTCAATTGAAGCAACATAATATCAAATTCGTAATGGCGGGAGAGGTATTTAGCGAAGAATGGCGGAGTTTAGTAGGGGAAAGAGTTGGTTCCCAAAATCCCTGTTATGATTTTGCATCGCTTTACGGTACGGCGGATGCGGGAGTTTTAGGTAATGAAACGCCGTTAAGTATCTGCATTCGCCAGTTTTTGGCAAAAAATCCTTATGCAGCCCGTACTTTATTTGGTGAATCTCGTTTACCGACTTTAGTTCAGTATGACCCAATGAATCGTTTTTTTGAAGTCATACCATCAGCGGATTCTAATTCTAATAAAGAAGGCATACACAGAGGTACGATCTTATTTTCTGGAGACAATGGAATTCCCTTGGTACGTTACAACATTTTAGATAATGGGGGAATAATTACTTATGATGCAATGCTTCAGTTTTTATCAGAATGGGGATTTAACCCGACAGAAGCATTATCAAATACCAGAGGAATTCGTAATTTACCCTTCGTTTTTGTATTTGGACGTTCCAACTTTACTATTTCCTATTTCGGCGCGAATATCTACCCAGAAAATATCAAAGTTGGTTTAGAACAACCTGTAGTCAGAGATTGGGTAACAGGTAAATTTGTGATGCAAATCCAAGAAGATGCGGATAAAAATAATTTTATATCTATAGCTGTAGAATTAGCTCCTGAAGTTGAAGCCAATGAAGAGAAAAAACAAGCTGTAGAGGATTCTATTCTTAAACAGCTAATACGACTTAACAGCGAATTTGCAAATTACGTTCCCCCAGAATATCAAACACCAGAAGTGAGATTATTACCAATGGGAGAACCAGAGTATTTTCCTCAAGGTGTAAAGCATCGTTATACGCGGAGTTAGGAAGATGGGGAGATGGGGAGATGGGGAGATGGGGAGATGGGGAGATAGGGAGATGGGGAGATAGGGAAAAGAATTTTTAATTCCTAACTCCTCACTCCTAACTCCTAACTATTTACAATTCCCAAATTTTTACAAATCGGGAGGCAAAATAACGTTGTCGATCACGTGGATTATACCGTTGCTGGCTTTGATGTCAGGCTGAACTACGGTAGCGTCATTTACCTGTACGCCCGTACCTGGGTCAACTCTAACGCTAATTGGTCCGCCTTCGACGCTTTTTACTTCCCCTGATTGTAAATCGGTGGAAAGTACTCTACCCGGTACTACGTGATAGGACAGAATTTTCACCAGTACTTCTTTGTTTTCTGGCTTTAATAAATCCTGCACCGCGTCTTGTGGTAACTTCGCAAATGCTGCATCGCTAGGTGCAAAAACTGTAAAAGGACCGTTTCCTTTTAAAGTATCTACTAACCCTGCTGCTTGCAATGCCTTAACCAGCATTGTAAACGAAGGATTTGCCTGCGCTACATCTATAATGTCCTGATTTTCGGTTTCTGCTGATGGTTGGGTTGGTTGTGTTTCCGCCCCTGGCATTGTTGGAACTTCCGTTCCCGGTAAGGGAGGTACATTTCCTGGTGTAGGTGGTATTGGTGCTGGTATTGGTGCTGGTGAAGTTGAGGGTGGTAAAGGTGCTGGTGAAGTTGAGGGTGTACTATTTCCACAAGCAGCCCGATTGTACGGACACTCATCTAAAATACTTGGTCTAGGATTAAGTACCCCACCGCTTTGCGCTAATATTTTACTTGGCTTATCGCTCTTGTTTGTCCGTATAACTGCTTCGTTATTAGTTTCGGATACCGGAACTGTTTGACTGCGGTTATTAGGAGCTTCTGTAAAAACACTGGGATTAGGATTGAGCGCGTTGTTTGCTCTCGCTGACAAACCCATCAGTAAGCTGATGCTGGTCACTCCCACAATGCCAGTTAATTTAGTCAGTAAATTACTGTAATATACCTTCATGGTGATGTTATCTGGCTTTTATTCCACACTTTACATTAAAGACTTATACCATTTTATTAGGCAAAAAATCTAATTCGTATCGGATTTTTGTTGCTTTATGGCAATGTTGGTGATACTCTATTTATCCCAAATCATCTGACTAACTTTATTGATAAGGCTATCGCGATTATTTAATAGTAAAGACTCTCAATTTGTATTTATAGTTCCGCAGTAAATGTTTGTAATTATTGTAGCATACGTATATATTTAAAGATAACTTTTTTACATAAGTTGGCTAAATATAAAATAAATAAAAAATTAAATAAAAAATGTCAGGATTGAATCTTTTGTGCTATAGAATATTTGATTTTTTCTCCTTTACAAGTAACGGGACTTCGATACCAAAAGCTAAATGCCATACTGGGTAAGCATTTTCAATTTGATATCAAAATACTTGGTTGAATTTAGTTATTTATAAATAATTAATTATTTGAGTATTCTTTGACAATTTTCTTGGTTTTTTATCAAAAATTAAATAAGTTTTTGATTTAGCAAGCATAAGCAAGCAAAAAATTTATCGCTCTGTAGACATAATTCCCAGGTAATAAAAATCTTAATTTATAAGTTGAAATTATTCTTAACAAAAATAAAGTTGTAGAATTTATAGGTCATCAAATTACTGAAGTGCTAATTATGTTAGAGTTATACCAATTTGAACTTTCTCAATACTCAGAAAAAGTGCGTCTGATTCTAGATTATAAAGGTCTAGAATACCGCAAAATAGAGGTAACACCTGGCATAGGACAGGTAGAATTATTTCAAAAAACAGGGCAGCGTCAAGTACCCGTACTCAAAGACGGTAGCAGATATATCGCGGATTCTACGGAAATAGCTAAGTATATAGATGCACAATACCCCGAACGTCCGCTGATGCCGCAAGATGCCAAACTTCGGGGATTATGCTTAATGATGGAAGAATGGGCAGATGAATCCATTGGTAGTAAAAGTAGAAAAGCTTTATTTTCCGCTATCAGTAAAGACCAGTATTTTCGTAAATCTTTGTTACCCAATTCCACGCCAGATGTACTGAAAACCTTGGTGGAAGGAGTACCGGGTGACATACTCAAAGTATTGGGTGTGGGGGTAGGTTACAGCCCAGATGCGGTACAAGGTGCCATGAGAGACTTGAAACAAGATTTAGAAGCTTTGACGTTGATATTAGAAAATAGTCCTTATTTGCTAGGCGATCAACCGTGTCTTGCCGATTTTGCAGTAGCAGGTTTATCTATATTGTTAAAGTTTCCAGACGGTGCTTATTTAGATTTACCGCCAACTATTAAAGGTAAAGGAGTACCCGGTTTAGCAGATAATCCAATTTACCAACCATTCTTTGATTGGCGCGACAAACTTTACGTGCAATTTCGCAAACCAATAATCGGTTCCACTATCAACAGCCCCAGTGCGCCGACATCGATTCAGATTGACTGAAAAAGTTAGGAGTACTTCGACAAGCTCAGTAACCTTAATGAGTTAGGAGTTAGGAGTTAAAAAATTATAGTTCATAACTGCAAGAAAGGATACCGATCGCCTACGAAGTAATGAGTTACGTCTAATATGAACAGCTTAAGACCAACTTATTGTACCGCGTCTTTATCGCTTATATATAAGCTTTTAGCTTTTCCTACACATTAGATGTAAGTTATGAATTACAAATTCTTAACTCCTAATTTCTAACTCCTAACTTCTAATTTTATTAAAATTTGTTCGTACAATTGTTCGCATAATTAATACAGTAGAAGTGACGTACTCCACATACTCCCCTGAGCCGCACGCCCTCGCCGCACCTAGCGGTGAACGCGTGAACGGGTGAGTGTGGGCTTCTCAGAGACTCTAAGCAACCCTAGACATTAACTGAGCTTTTTTATACAGGTCGTGCGCCCCACGATTCCTGATGTTAATTGCTGCGTTATGGTCGCGGCATAAAGAAGTATGACAAACCGGACAATTGTGCATTCTTTGCGACAACGGTTTCTTTACTTTATGACCACAATTTGAGCATTCTTGAGAAGTACCATGAGGTTTTACTGGGATAACCGACAAACCAGCATTTTCGGCTTTATTTGTCAGAATAAAAATGAATTGCCCCCATCCCGCATCATGAATACTTTTAGCAAGTCTAGTTCTAGCTAGACCCTTTATATTCAACTTTTCAACTACCACTACATCATACTTTTTGAGCAGTTGATTAGCCGTTTTGAAGTGAAAATCTTTTCTTGTATCAGCTACTTTTTTATGTTGCTTACCTAGCTTATCGATCGCTTTTTTACGTCTATTAGAGCCTTTTTTACGACGAGAAACACGCTTTTGTATCTTACGTAATTTGCGTTTTGCTTTACGTAAATGTTTTGGTGCTTTGACTCGTTCGTTATCAGACGTAACAAAAAAATCTATTAATCCTACGTCAATACCAACAATTTTATTTGCATCAAAGTCAAGCTTAACTGTTGGTACTGTTTTATCATCGAGACTCAAGGTTACATAATAACCATCCGCTTTTTTAGTAACGGATACGGTTTTTATTGTAAAACCATCAGGTATAGAACGGTGAACAATTACTTTTACATCACCAATCTTTGAAAGTTTTATAAACCCATTTGAGAAATGATGTTGTTTAAATTGCTGATAAGTAAAAGTTTTATATTGACCTTCACCTTTGAATCTAGGTCTGCCTGACTTTTTACCATTAACGTCACCTTTAAGCCATCTATCAAAAGCTTTTTCAACTCTTTTCGGAACTTCCTGCAATACTTGAGAATGAATTTCCTTATACCAAGGACGCTCCTTTTTAAGCTCAGTTAATGATGCCTTCTGGTTGTAGTAATTTGGTTGCTCAGACAATTCTGGAAGGTGACAAATCAAAGAGCATCTATCAATAGAACAACCCCAACGTTCATACCAGTTGAATCTTTGGGTCAACAAAAAATTATATTGATGACGCAACATATTTAATGTATTGTCAATTTTTGTTGTTTGTTGTTTTGTCGGCTTGATTTTGTATTGGTAAGAAATTCTCATTGATTTATTCTTTGATTCGACCTATAAATATAGTAACACAAATATACAGCCATTGTACAGACTAATGAGTAAAAAAAGATTAGACGTAAGAATGAGTGAACGTAGATTGAATAAGTTAAAACTATACGCGGCAAGCAAAGATAAAACTATGACATCAATTCTTGAGGATTTAATTGATTCATTACCATCTGAAGAGATTGATAAAAAGCTCGCTGCCCTAAAAAGCCCGTCAATAAATTAACATTGCAGTTTAGGACGCGAGCCTTTTATTAAGAAGATTTATGAGCGAAAATGCGGTGTGGCTATGCCTCCCGCATTATTCGCATCCCACACCGCCCTTCGGGTCGGATGTGGGGCTTCTCCGGTTTCAGCTAAAATTCTTTTAAGCAGAACGAATAAAATTATGCGTTGACTATATGAATTCTATTAGCAGACAACCATTAGGTTCGGTTATTCAAGGTTCTTTAACTGGGGGATTAGAAGTTAGATTGCATCCCGATATTTTGGTTGAAGATATGCGGGTGGGTAAATTTCTGGTTGTGCAAGGGGTGCGATCGCGATTTTTCTGTATGCTGACGGATGTGGCGTTGGGAATTTCCAACCAGAGGATTGTGGCTTATCCTCCAAGTTGGGAAGATACTTTTATGCGCGATATTTTGGCAGGAAGCGGTACTTACGGTACTATTAATCTCTCACCCATGTTGATGTTTACTCCCGAATCCAACGAATCCGATTTTGAGGGAGATAATAAGTCTGCAAAGATAAAAACGGCTGTAAATACTAGTTTGGCATCGTTTCAAGCACAAACTAGTACTACGATGGAATTAATGCCAGTTAAAACAATTCCAAGTCATTTTAGCCAAGTTTACGAAGCTTCCCAAGATGACTTTCGCCGCGTATTTGGTTGGGAAGACGATCCACAAAGGAAGAATTTTTCCATTGGGCAACCTTTGGATATGGAAGTACCCGTTTGCATCGATTTAAATAAGTTTGTGGAAAGAAGTAATGGCGTTTTTGGTAAATCTGGAACTGGTAAATCCTTTTTGACGCGCTTACTTTTGGCAGGGACAATTAAGAAAAATGCTGCGGTAAATTTAATTTTTGATATGCACTCGGAATACGGTTGGGAAGCGGTTTCCGAAGGTAAGAATTTAAATATTGTTAAGGGTTTAAAACAGTTATTTCCCAGTAAAGTAGAAGTTTACACCTTAGATCCAGAGTCTGCAAAACGTCGGGGGGTGCCTCACGCCCAAGACCTTTATTTAAGTTACGACCAAATTGAAGTAGAAGATATTAAGTTATGTTCTCGTGAGTTGGGACTTTCCGACGCGAGTATTGATAATGCTAATATTCTTCATGCCGAATTTGGTAAATCTTGGATCGTTCAACTATTGAACATGACAAACGAAGAAATCAAAATGTTTTGCGAAGAAAAGCGGGGACACCAAGGTTCAATTACCGCATTACAGCGCAAACTGTTGCGGATGGACAACATGAAGTATATGCGTGCTGCTTGTCCGCACAACTATATCACTCAAATCATGCGATCGCTCGAAGTTGGGAAAAATGTTGTAGTAGAATTCGGTTCTCAATCAGATATGCTTTCTTATATGTTGGTGACAAACATGATTACTCGACGCATTCACCAACAATACGTTCGTAAAGCAGAAAAGTTTTTGCAAACCAAAAATCCCGTCGATAAACCATTGCAGTTAATGATTACAATCGAGGAAGCACACCGTTTTCTTGACTCGGCGATCGTGCAAAGTACGATTTTTGGTACAATAGCTCGTGAAATGCGGAAATATTTCGTAACTTTGTTAGTAGTAGACCAAAGACCATCAGGGATAGATAATGAAGTCATGTCCCAAGTTGGTACCCGCATCACCGCCTTACTCAACGACGAAAAAGACATCGACGCGATTTTTACAGGAGTTTCCGGGGCTGGAGGCTTGAAATCAGTGTTAGCGAAACTAGATTCAAAACAACAAGCATTAATCTTAGGTCATGCCGTTCCCATGCCCGTCGTCGTGCGTACTCGTCCTTATGACAGTACATTTTACCAAGAAATTGGCGACCCCGACTGGGAAGAAAAACCAGACGAAGAAGTATTTGCAGCAGCGGAATTAGCAAAAGCAGATTTGGGGTTTTAATCAGTGAGCAGTGAGCAGTGAACAGTTACCAGTTATGAATTTATAACTCATAACTCCTCACTCAATAAGGTTACTGAGCTTGTCGAAGTACTCCTAACTTGTTCTCCCCCCTCAACCCTCTCTGTCAAAATGTAATCCAGTTTGCTTGACGCGATTTCAAGATTCTGAGAGTGTAATATCATTCATTTTTATCTAATGATTTTGGTTAAGCTTGATAAGTCTGAGTGCCTGGTGTTGCAAATATAGGATACTACGATACATTGCGATGTCATCCTTTTCTATGTCCTAAACTAACCTTCAGATAGAGTATTTTTAAGCTGGGAACGGCGAAAATACTGACTACAGGACAACAATATGACTACAAATTCACAATTCCCGATTCCGCAATAGCTTAATTTAGTGACATCCACCCATGACAAATCCCCTTAAGTTCGGTTATCCGGCTATTTGCGGAGAACCGGATTAGCTTTTTTCACGTCACTATATATATATAAAGTCATTCGCAAAAAGGATATTTAGTTATCTTTTTTGGCAAAGCTGCTGCTAATGCATTATAATGGAAAGATTTATTTGAAGCTCTTTACTATCGACAGAATATGTCGTAATATTAAATTAAGTAAAACTCATACTGACTTCATATTTAAGTGTTGCTGTTAGCGACTCAGGAAAACAGATAAATTGTTGAAACCATAAAAGTTTACTTCTAGGGGATTGATAAATAAAGGGAGGCTGGGGAACTGATGGGGAAAGTTCGCCGTCTGGGAAATCCCTACACAGTTTAAGGATTTTCTGAAGGTATTTTCTATTAGCTCCTAGACTAGTATAAACATATTATTTTCCATGCCCTCCCAAGTAATTAAATACTCATCGTATTTACGGAGTAGAGGAAGACGCACCAATGCCCATCGAAAACACTGTAGCTGAGAAAAACAATACCAAGTTTACGGCTGATATGGTGCGAACCTATCTGCGCGAGATTGGTAGAGTACCGTTGCTTACCCGCGAGCAAGAAATTATTTTCGGGAAGCAGGTGCAAAAAATGATGAAGCTTGTCGAAGCAAAAGAGGCTTTAGCGAAGAAGCTGGGGCGAGAAGTTAGCTTATCCGAGTGGATAACTGAAGTTGATTTACCCGAAACCGAACTGAAAAAGACGGTTTTTGAAGGTAAACGCGCTAAGCAGAAGATGATTGAAGCAAACTTGCGCTTAGTTGTGGCGATCGCTAAAAAGTACCAGAAGCGAAACATGGAATTTCTGGATTTAATTCAGGAAGGAGCTTTAGGATTAGAGCGGGGTGTAGAAAAATTTGACCCTACTCGCGGCTATAAGTTCTCCACATACGCTTACTGGTGGATTCGCCAAGCGATTACTCGTGCGATCGCACAGCAAGGAAGAACTATTCGCTTACCAATTCATATTACTGAGAAGCTGAATAAAATCAAAAAAGTACAGCGCGAACTTGCTCAGAAGTTGGGAAGATCGCCAGCTCCGAACGAAATTGCCAAAGAGTTGAATTTGGAACCAGCACAGATTCGCGAGTACTTGAACATGGCTCGTCAACCAGTTTCTTTGGATGTACGAGTTGGTGACAATCAAGATACTGAGTTACAAGAGATGCTCGAAGATGACGGTCCGTCACCAGAGTATTACACAACTCAGGAGTTCTTACGTCAAGACTTGAACAACTTATTAGCGGAGCTTACCCCCCAACAACGGGAAGTTTTGACTTTACGCTTTGGATTAAATGATGGCAATGAAATGTCCTTAGCCAAAGTCGGCGAACGTTTGAGTCTTAGCCGCGAGAGGGTTCGTCAATTAGAGCATCAAGCACTTGCTCATTTACGTCGCCGTCGTGCCAATGTTAAAGAATATGTCGCTAGTTAATAACTAGATGTCGCAATCGAATAGATTACCTACGACGCGCCTCCCACAAGGGGGGCGATTTTTTTCGTATTGCTCTAGATACGCCCGATTACTCCCCACAATGTATACCCGTGCCCTTTGTGCGATCGAAAAACTCAGATCGGTTAACCTCTACTTGGTGCGGAAGTTTCAAGCAAGTTGCTCAAGCGAAGAGTCGGAAACCTGTATCTGGGCGATCGCGGATACAGGTAGTTCATTACATCAAATTTTCATCACATATAAAATTGCTATATAGCATGATGATTTGATGTAGTTATCAAAATTTATGTAAAAATCCATAAATAATCTGTTAATAATTGGTTTCTCTTCAAGTGCCTCGCCAAAACAATTAGCAAATTTATCTATTTCATATTTTCAGAGATAAACAATTAATTATAAATTTTTATAAATAATCAAAATGCTGTTTGTCAATGTTTATAAGCCTTGAAAGTCTTGTGTAAACTGGGTTCTGTTCTGTAACTCCGAAGTCTGTGTTATAACTTTTTGCAAATTAAGATATGTCAATAGAAAGATGACAAAGGTTAAAAAGTTTAAATTTATGTATCTATTTTTGAGGATATGTTGTTTTTCTAATTCATCCTTTTAAGTCAACCATAAGGAAGAATACGAACACTTATAGCAATGGTAGTATAAAGTCAACATTGAGAAATTAAACAGAAATTTTAAGAACTTACGGTTTTTTTAACCGGACAATATAAATTAAAGTTTTAATAGCACTACTCAAACAAAACACGTAGTTTGATTTTAGACATCACGCGGATAAACATTCATTTAGAGGAGAAATCGGGTGCTTAAACGTATCAATAAATTTATTCCACCCCGTCGTTTTGCAGTTCCTTTGTTAGGCATAGTTATAGCTATTGGTGCAATAAGTCAACGCGCTCAGCCAGTATTATCCGAACAAATTGCTCGACTGCAAACAACATCTCCATCAGAAAGTGTGGAAGAACAAACGCCCGTCCATATTTGGATGGAAGATGAAAATACCGGAGTTACTTCCGAATCGATTTCAAAGTCAGCGCGGTTGCGAAAGGTGCTAGATAGTTCGTCTCCCGAATCACAACCTGTAGTTAGGGTATCTCCTGGCGAAACTTATACTTGGATACAGCGAAATACTTCTAGTTCTGAAGATGTTACACAAGAATTGGAAAGTGTAAATAGTCCGATAGCAAGAATTTCTGAGGATAAAGCATCTATTAAAGCAGCGATACCTCAAACAAATTTTCCGAATGAAAATGGTGTATTTCTTTATGGAAGTTCGCAGCAACCGGGACAATTTGGTAAAGGGTATATTGTCTTTGAAAAACTTGGCGGTAAGGTTGTAGGTGCAATGTATATGCCTTCTTCGGAGTTTAATTGCTTCCAAGGAACTTTAGATAATTCAGGTGAAATAGCGATGACTGTTAAAGGTTATGCTGGAGATATTCACCCAACTCAAGTAGCTTCGAGGAATAGTTTGCCGTCTGTCGGTCGTAATGAGTTATCAAACTATGCTTATTCGGTTACATTACAAGATTATTATCAGCTTGATACCGTTGGGAATAATGACCGAGATATTTTAAAAGCCTGTAAAGCTAATTTTCAATAAACTTGTTAGTTGTTAGTTAAAACTAACAACTAACCAATCTTAATACTCAATTCCGGGCTGTGCTTTGACAGCTTGATCGCGGAAAGGGTGTTTAATTAAGTTCATTTCGGTAACTAAATCGGCTCGTTCGATCAACGATTGAGATGCGCCTCTACCTGTTAGTATTACATGATTTCTTTCAGGTTTTTCTTCCAATCCAGCTAATACCTCCTCAACTCTTAAATAGCCTACTTTAATAGCTATATTTATTTCATCTAAAAGTACTACCTTATACTCTTCATTGCGGATATATTCTAATCCTTTATCCCAAGCTGCTTGAGCTTTTTCAATATCGCGATCGCGATCTTGGGTTTCCCAAGTAAATCCTTCACCCATCGCATGAAATTCTAACTGTCCGTTTTCTTTCCAAACACTAAATGCTTTTTTTTCCGAAGGTTCCCAAGCACCTTTGATAAACTGAATTATTGCCACTTTATAGCCATGTCCGAGAGAACGCAGCACCATTCCTAAAGATGCTGTCGTTTTTCCCTTACCATTACCAGTATTGACAATAATTAAACCTTTTTCGAGAGAAGCGTCTGCTATTCTTTGGTCTTGCACTTCTTTACGTCGCTGCATTTTTTTACGATACTGTTCTGGCGTTAGCGAGTTACTTTCGGCAACACTTACATCGGATGTATCACTAAACTGATTATCTTTCATAAGACCCTGTGTTTTTATAAACAAGTTCCCGAACCTGCGATCGCGCGATCGTTTGGGTAAAAGAACTTATTTTTTTATATTTATATTTAACTATCTTTACAGAAAATTCACCATTAATTCAAGGTAATTAACAGCTTTTGATAGTAAGTTATAAAGTAAATAATAAACTATTGTTTATTTGTGTGAATGATTTTTAATTTCTAGTGTTGTTTTTTACAGATAAAAACGTCAAAAAACAAACTGTATTTTTACTATTACGCTAGATATACGCAATCAAATTAATTAACAAGAAACTAGGTTTTTATGAAGTTAAGTGTTGTCATTCCATGTTTTAACGCAGCTAATACTATTGCGGCTCAATTAGAGGCTTTCACCAAGCAGCAATGCTCCGAACCTTGGGAAATTATTATTGCTGACAACGGTTCAACAGATGAAACTTTAGAGATTGTTAAACAATATCAGCAGAATCTACCTAATATACGTATAGCTGATGCATCAGCTACTAAAGGTTCAGCCCATGCTCGCAATGTCGGCGCGAGTATAGCTATATCAGAGAATTTAGCATTTTGCGATGCTGATGATGAAGTTACTTCTGTGTGGGTAGCAGCAATGATCGAAGCACTTTCCAAGCATGACTTTGTAGCTGGTTGTAGCGATTATGCAAAACTAAACGAACCCTGGGTAGTCAAGTGCTGCGGATTAAGAGAAGCTAACGGAATCAAAGATTACATATATTTTCCATATGCGGGGGGCAACAATCTTGGTGTTAAACGTTCGGTTCATAATGCAGTAGGTGGTTTCGACGAAACGATGCTGTTACTTCAAGATATAGATTACTGCTGGAGAATACAAAAAACGGGTATAAAACTTGAATCCGCATCAGATGCAGTAATTTATTTTCGGTTTCGCGACACTATTAAAGCTATGTACCGTCGTTGTTGGAGATTAGCTTGTTACGATATTTTGCTACATCAAAAACATCAACAAATGGGAATGCCTAAATTAATTAAATGGCGGAATTTTTCTAAGGATGCTGTAATTCTTCCTTTGAAATTTTTGATTAAAGTCCGCGATAAAGAAAGCTTAGTGAGATGGTTGTTAGATGCTGCTTGGCTGGGAGGACATTTACAAGGGTGTTTAAAATATAACTATTTGGTTATTTAATTATAAAAATAAGGTTTTCTAATGCAAAGCGCTTTTATAATTGCTGTCGATCTTAACAAGTTTTAACAAAGCAATAATTCGAGCTTTAGCTGAATGCACCACTATCCCTATTCCCGGAATATTTTCGTCTCGTAACGAATTATTCTTACTTTTAGAAACCGGGTGCAACAAGCGGGCTTGCTCGTGATGCATTCCGGTAAGTTAAAAGTCAATAGTTAATTGAAAAAAAATAGATAACAAATGATACCAGAAAACTCGAAGAATACTGATATTTTTAAATACTAGTAATATATCTAGGTTGCTAGATCGAATAAATAAAAAATGGGGATTATATAGAAGTAGAAGCCATCGACCTATCCTCTTATAAATAAATTGGATTACTAATTAACAAACTAGAAATTAATATCTCCCCATTACTACTTCTGTATGTTATACTTACCGAGGAGAATAGAATTCGGTAGACAGCGTTTGTTTTTAGTATTCACAGACTTATCTCCGAAATGTAAATCTCTACACACTCATGATTTCGGAGACGATCCATGTCAATTTACGTAGGCAACCTTTCTTACGACGTTACAGAGGAAAACTTGAACGCCGTTTTTGCAGAATATGGCACTGTAAGACGAGTTCAAATTCCTACCGACCGCGAAACAGGTAGAGTACGCGGTTTTGGTTTCGTTGAGATGGGTTCAGAAGATGAAGAAGCAGCAGCTATTGAAGCTCTCGATGGCGCTGAATGGATGGGACGCGACCTTAAAGTAAATAAGGCAAGACCCAGAGAGGAGAGAAACTCCTTTGGTGGTAATCGGAGAAATAACAATTTCCGCAACCGCTACTAAGCTTAATTGGTTTAACTTAAATAGTTTAGTCTTTTAGTTTGGTCAATAAATTTTGATTCGTTCATGGCTCAGGCAAGACTGCTTGGGTTTTTTTAATGGGGGAAAGACAATTGAATAATTCATAAATCTAGAAACCCGGTTTTAAAAAAAAACCGGGTTTTTCAGTTTTCTCATATTAATCTTAAGCAATCTTCAACTGTTCATCACCAGCTTCTCAGACTCCTGCTTCATATTAGTAATCAAAGGAAATCACACAAAAAACAAAATTTCAGCAAGGAGCGACAAGATTATGAAACTCAACAAATTAGCTAGCTTTGGACTTGCATCTGCTTTGTTTTTTGCTGGTGTTCGCTACTCTTTAATTAATTCTTATGTTGCAGTAGCCAAACCTTCACAAAATACACGACTCGTAACTCAATCTGTTGTCGCTTCAGGTAGCTTCGTCACTACAGAACAAGAACACCCTACCACTGGTACAGTAAAGATTATTAATACTGGCGGCAAACGCTATTTAGAATTTGGCAAAGACTTCGATACAGCAAGAGGACCATTGGTAAGAGTCGTATTGCATCGTAATGGAAGCGTACCTGTCAACCTCCAAGAGAAAGATTATGTGACACTAGCACCTTTAAAAAGCTTCACTGATGCCCAAAGATATGCAATCCCTGAAAGTATTAATCTTGATGACTTCAAATCCGTAGCTATTTGGTGCGAGCAATTTAACGTTACCTTTGGTTTCGCCAGACTTGAAAGTGCTTGATTGTGCGGTACTATTTCGCTGAATTTCAGTAAAATTTTGATACAAACAAAAATATAGGGATTCCGCAGTGTTACGTCTCTAAAAAGAGAGCTGCTGTAATTTTTGTCTGAGCCAAAGTTGCTTCAAGTAAAGGATGCCCAATTTTCTTCACTTGTTCGACCAAAACTTCTCCAGCATTTTCGGGGGAACCTGTATTAAACGGCGGTGCGGGGTTATATTCCAGCAAAAGCTGAATCATTTTTGCAGTTTCCTCGCCGCAAAGCTGACTGACAACCACTAACCCAAAATCAATACCAGCGGTTACACCACCACCTGTAATTCTGTTTCGATCTATTACCACCCTTTCTGTTGCAACTTCAACTGAGTGCATTGCCAAATGTTCGCGAAACAGCCAATGACAACCAGCGCGATAACCTTGTAACAAACCAGCAGCAGCAAGAATTAAAGAACCAGTGCATACAGAAGTTATATATTTTGCCGTTTTAGATTGCTGTTGCAGAAATTCCAGTACCTCCGAATCAGCCATTGTCTGCACAAATCCCATCGCACCACCGGGAACGCAAATAACATCTAATTGCGGACATTGATTAAAAATCGTCGTTGGTAAAATAGTTAACCCTTCATTGCTGGTTACGGGTTGCAAATTCTTCCACAACAGATACACGCAAGCGTTGGGAATCAAGGAAAATACTTGATGGGGTGCGGTTATATCAAGCTGAGTCATACCAGGGTAAATAACTAAACCGATGTGATATTTAGGCTGATTAGTCATTTTTCTTTTTTCTAAATGTTATTTACTATGCTAAAAATGACTTCAAAATTTGCATAGTCCTCAACTGGGTACACTTTAATTAAAATGGCTAATCTACACAATCTATTTCAGGCTATAGCCACAGCAAAAAACGAACATCAGTTGCGAATGCGCTTTATGGATATGGTTGGCGAGCATTTCGGCGTACAGCGTTGGGGAATTTATATGTTTAATGAAAATTCTTCCTATAGCTCGGTTGAAGTTCAGGGTGTACCTAATGTCGATCGCTTTATCGAACTTTACGCAAGAGTTGGTCGTAATCTTGACCCGGTGCTGCGTTATGTTACCGAACATCATGCACCAGCCCATGAAGAAATGGTCTTACCTCACGGTGGTTGGAAGCAATGCGAATTATATAAAAATTGCTGTGCCTATTACGACCACGAACATATCATGACGGGACCTATAGTTGGTAAAGGAAAGCTTATTGGTGCGATTCATTTTGCACGTGTAGGTGAAACTACTACATTTAATTATCAAAATATTGCCGATTTAAGCGGTGTTTGCATTCATATCTCAGCCTGCATCGCAGCGCTACAAACTCAACATATATTTAACTCAACTTTAAGCGATCGTCTCACACCCCGCGAAATCCAAATAGTACAACTTGTCGCACGGGGTTTAACTAATAAACAAGTTGGTGCAGAACTTTGGATTACGCAAAACTCAGTCAAACAAGCTTTAAAGCGAATGTTTCGTAAATTAGAAGTTTCCTCGCGTACCGAAATGGTAGTGAAATTGCAAGATATCCTGAATTAGCCGATATGAAGTTGTAGTCTCTAAATGGTAAGCGATCGCGAGGGGTTCCCCCCATCAGCAAATCGCACAACCGTATAATCAATAAGAGAGTATTCTAATTTACTTGTCCTAAAGTTTGCACTCTGAAAAAATAGTGAAACAGCGCAATGTTGGGGGTTCCCTCCACTGGCTGTTATTGAACTCGAAGAATCAAAGCCCAAGCTCTATTTATTTCAAATTAGGTAATTTATCGATCGTGCCAACTGAATTAATTGTTTTAATTGCTGCACTGATTGTAGGTTGGATAGTTTTTCAAGCTTTATTAAAAGTACTAAAAACTACTATTAGTACCGCAGTTGCTGTTTTCATCATCGTCGTTATTCTCGGATTTTTTGGTGTTTCCTTTGAAGACTTAATTCGAGAAATTACCAACCTACCTCAAACTCTGATGCGCCTATTTACGAATACACAAGCGCAAATAGGCATTTAGTAGGCAATAAGTACTTTATTTTTTGATCAAAATATATGCTTTCGCGTAGGTTGGTAATTGCTTAATATATCGGTTAAAACTATTTTTACTTTTGAAAATACCCGCCAAAAAATCAAGTTGATGAAAGTTAGGTAAAAACGCACCACCAGTATCTGCAACAACTCCCATTCTCAAGTGTCTGCGACCATTTTTCATATACTCGATAACTATCATTCTACCCAAACCAACATTCAGTACATCGCCAGCAAAAGTGACTCCTGACTTAATAGATATTTTTTCATCTATTTTATAGCCATATCCTTTAATATCCTTAACTTCTCTAAAATACCAATAACGCTTTTGCAAACGTCGATTTTTTCCTCTGACATAAGGTATTTCATTACTTCTATCAACGTTAAAGTAAGCAGAAGAACCGCCACCCAAATCAACCAGTATTGTTCCTTCCATCAAAGCTTCTTCTAAACCTTCTCTTGACATATAAACGATAGGTTTAACTTTACCAAATTCTTTTCCACCAGGTTCGTAAATACCCGATAATACATCTTGTTTAGTGTATTTAGTGTAGAATTTATCCGTACTGCCGTTATCTTTGAGGCTGTAGAGAGGAATATTGAATTTAGCAGTTTTCTTACGAGAACCAGGATGAACAAAGACAGCGTATTTAGTAATTCGTAAATTTTTGCGTTGGGGTTGTTTGGGATTATAAGCAGACCATCTAATAACTCGAAAATTAGAGTTGATAAAATTGGGGTCTTGTAAACGAGTCGGACGATTATTGGCAATATCTTCTTGCAATACAGCAATCATAAAATCAAGAGTTTTTGTGATATCTTCTACAGATACTCCTTGAGTACCAAGCACCCCCGGACGTAAAATATTAGGGTCATCATTAGCATGATCTTGATAATATTGTCTCGTATTGATTAAAGTCGATAATAAATCCGATTGATTGAAACTAACTTTATTACTGCTGGGTAATTTGGCAGGACTAAAAAGCTTATTGCCATTAATGCTATATTGATATTTTTTTAATTCGTCAATAACTTTGTAAGCCTGCGCTAGTAGCTGAGGTTGATATAGATTATTTGTTAACCTAGTTGGTGATGCTGGATCGGGTGGAAGCGAAAAACTAGAAGTTAGTTTTAGACTTGAATTTGTTAAATGCTGTTGGGGTACGGTCGAAATATTCTGCCGATTCAAAGATGTATTGTTGATATTTTGTAGAGAATTATTATTTGGAGTTAACCACCGATCTGAATAACCATAAGCATAGCTACTCACACTCCCAGCCAATAAAAAACTAGCCAAACCTAATACAAAACGCATTTTTGGAATAAACATAAGAAAAAAATCTACCGCTAACTGATTGATATACCAGGAAAAATAAAATAGGTCAAAGGTTAAGAGTTAGGAGTTAGGAGTTAAGAATTAGATTACTAGTTGTCTCCCCATCTCCCCATCTCCCCATCTCCCCATCTCCTTGTCTCCTTGTCTCCTTGTCTCCTTGTCTCCCCATCCCCTTCTATCCAAAGAGCAAATATACTTCATAATTAACAAAGACTCACTCTCACAAAGCTATGTACTTAACTTATTTAGACAGCAACAGTTGGTTACTTGAAATAGGGGGTCAAAATATACTGATTGATCCTTGGCTAGTTGGTTCCCTAACTTTCGCTAATTTAGATTGGCTATTTAAAGGTTCTCGTCCTCAAGAACGCGCCATACCGGAAAAAATTGACCTGATTTTACTATCTCAGGGTTTGGAAGATCACGCTCATCCGCCGACGCTTCAGCAACTCGATCGCAATATTCCGGTTGTCGCTTCAGAAAATGCTGCTAAAGTTGTTAATGAATTGAATTACCAAAAGGTGAACTCACTCGCTCACGGTGAAACTTTCACTCTCAATGGTAATGTCGAAATTACAGCTACTCCCGGTTCTCCCATTGGTCCGACTTTAGTAGAAAACGGTTATCTCCTAAAAGAGCTTGAAAGCGGTTTTACTCTCTACTACGAACCTCATGGTTATCATTCCGAGTTACTGAAAAAATCGGCTCCCATCGATGTTCTCATCACCCCATTGATAGATTTAGGCTTACCTCTTATCGGACCAATTATTAAAGGTAAAGAAAAAGCTTTAGAACTCGCTCAATGGCTCGAACCCCAAATAATGTTACCTACAGCCGCAGGTGGTGATGTTACCTTTGAAGGATTGCTAATGAACTTGATCAAGCCAGAAGGAACCGTTGAAGACTTTCGTTTGCTGTTACAAAAACACAATATATCAGCCGAAGTAATCGAACCAAAAAGTGGCGATCGCTTTCAATTAGATTTGCAAAAACGAGCAGTTTCGGGAGTTTCCAATTAAATTATAATCTGTAAGGGCGATCGGTATATCAGTACTAATAATTCAATTAATTAGCGACCAAATAGTTAATTTGGTCTATTTTTATTATCTTGTTATAGCTCCTTACTCCCTACTCCCTACTCCCTACTCCCTACTCCCTACTCCCTACTCCCTACTCCCTTAATTATTGTTTTAGAATACAATGTTTTTACAATAAATCTGTTAAATATTTATACAACTATATTTATTTATTTGTAATTGTTACAGGAATCTCCTATGAAGTTAAATTTAGTACGTCCCATTGCATTTATTGATTTAGAAACAACAGGAATAGATATTGTCAAAGATAGAATAATACAAATTGCCGTATTAAAAGTATTTCCTGACGGTAAGGAAGAAATGAAAACATGGATGATTAATCCTACTATTCCGATTCCCGCTGTCACTTCGGAAATACACGGTATCTACGACGAACACGTAAAAAATAATCCGACTTTCAAAGACATAGCCGATAGTTTAGTAAATTACATTAATGATAGCGACTTGGCAGGATATAACTCGAATCGATTTGATATTCCTGTATTGATAGCAGAATTCTCACGTGTTGATATCGATTTCAAACTTGAAGGAAGAAAAATCATCGACGTACAAACCATTTTTCATAAAATGGAACCTCGTAGTTTGAAAGCAGCTTATAGATATTATTGCGGGGAAAAATTGGTCGGCGCTCACGATGCAGAAAACGATATTCGCGCTACATACGAAGTTTTTAAAGCGCAATTAGAACGCTACGAGAATGAGGAATATGAGGACAAAGATGGCAATATATCTTATCCCGTAAAAAATAATCTGGATGAATTACAAGAATTCATTCCCTTTGATTTTCTTGACCCCACAAAACGAGTTATTTACGACGAACACAACGAAGTAATCTTTAATTTTGGTAAATATAAAGGTAAACCTGTAGCTGAATCATTCAAGAAAGAACCGAATTATTACAAATGGATGATGGAAAAGGAGTTTTCTGTTTTTACTAAAAAAGCAGTGACGAAAATTTGGGAATCGATTCATCAAGGAGATAAGTAAAGGAGGATGGGGAGTAGGAAGTAGGGAGTAGGGAGTAGGGTATATCAGTATGTCTGAAGTTGATGCTGTAAATAAATTGCAAAATGCAGGTTTGTTCGTAAAACCAGTAGGAGAAATACAACTAACCCAAATTATCCTACAGAACTATCAATTAAAGTAGATAAAACCTTCTGAGCATGATTCGCACCTCCAGGAACTCCTTCAATCGTAGCCATCAAGCTAGCCCCTCCAATCAACAGTAAATATTGTTGGGAAAATGATTCTGAATCCTTGACTCCTGCTTGCTCGGCTAGTTGCTTAACGTGAAGACGAATTGACTCTCTAACTCCTACCGAAACGCTATGAGCCGGATGAGAAGCATCAGCTATTTCTAATACGGCATTAATAAAAGGACAACCCCGAAAATTAGGACTAGCATACCAATCCCGCATCACATCAAAGGTTGCTAGTAATCTTTCTTTCGGTGTATTTCCGCTATCTCTTACCGCAACTTCAAACCATCGCAACCATTCTGTGGCTCGATGTTTCATTACTTCTTCAATCAGTTTTTCTTTAGATACAAAATACCGATACAGAGTCTTTTTAGCTACGCCACTAGTAGCAATAATTTCGTTAATACCTACGTTTTGAATACCCTTTTGATAAAAGAGTTCAGAGGCAGTTTCTAAAATTTTTTGGCGAGGATTAGTATTTGAATTCATTCCAACATTAAGTAGACAAAGTTGTCTCCATAGGGATATACTAGCATCAAAACTGGTAGACAATCTTGTCTACCAAACGATCGCAAAGGAGATTTTAGCAATGGAATTTACAATTCATACATTAGAAACAGCACCAAATGATTCTAAAGAAGCGTTAGCTCACGCTGAAGAAACTTTTGGGTTTATCCCTAATTTAGAAGGCATTTTCGCCGAAGCTCCAGCATTGTTAAAAGGTTCGATGACGTTGTGGGATTTGTTTGAAACAACAAGTTTTACTCCTGTGGAACAGCAGGTTATTTATTTAACCGCAAATTATGAAAACTCGTGTAATTACTGCATGGCAGCCCATTCGGGATTAGCCAAAATGATTGGAATGTCTCCAGAGAATATCGAAGCGCTCAGAGATGGAACGCCAATGTCAGACGAAAAATTACAAGCGCTACGTCACTTTACGCAGAAAATGGTACAAGCTCGTGGCTGGGTTGAAGATAATGAAATTGAAACATTTATGGCTGCTGGATATAACAAACAGCAAGTATTAGAAGTAATTTTGGGCATCGCAATTAAAGTAATGCACAATTACACCAATCATATTGCCAAAACTCCTTTAGACAAACAATTCAACAAGAATGTTTGGTCGAAACCGAGTGTAAATTAATAGTTTGAATTTAAAAAAATAATTGGCATAAAAAAATCAAAGATGTAAAAGAGCTTTCTAATCTAGAGAACCATTATCATACTAGAAAAAGATAATTGCGGGGCTATATCAGATGTCAGATTTACTTAAAAGAATCACTATCAATCCCAAACAATGTGGAGGTCGTCCTTGCATTCGAGGTATGAGAATTAGAGTATCAGATGTTTTAGATTTATTTGCAGCTGGATTAGATGCTAGCGATATTTTAGAAGAAATGCCGGATTTAGAGTCAGAAGACCTCAAAGCAGCACTTTTATACGCATCACGCAAACTCAATCATCCAGTATTAATAGCATGACGATTTGGGTAGACGCGCAACTACAAGTGGTATTGCTGCTTGGATTACTACTACTTTTGGAATAACAGCCGCTTCGTTACGTGATGTGGGTTTAAGAGATGCAGAGGACACCGAGATTTTTGAAGCCGCGAAGGTTCAAGAAGTTATTTTGATAACCAAGGATAGTGATTTTGTTGAATTAGTTAATCGTTTTGGTTCACCACCGCAAATCATCTGGTTGACTTGCGGTAATACTTCAAATGCTCGACTACGAGAAATTTTAGATACAACTTTTCTTGAAGCATTAGAACTTTTACGATCGGGTGAAATGTTAGTGGAAATTAGCGGGAATTAAAATCACCGAGAAGTTGAAGGTGGAATTTTTTCAATACTAATCAACGCTTCCATTACATCTTTTGCGATCGGTGCGGCAACAGTACTACCGTATGTGTCGTCTCCTTGCGGTTCGTCTACTAACGTCAAAACTACATAACGGGGTGATTCTACTGGCAAAATACTCACAAAGCTGGTAATTGTTGAACCCTTAATATAGCCTCCACTAGCACCAGCTTTTTCAGCCGTACCAGTTTTACCTGCAATGCGATATCCAGGAATTCTCGCGGCTTTACCCGAACCTTTGTTAACCACACTTTCCATCATTTGCAATACTGTTTGAGTTGTTTGAGGGGAGAAAATTTGGCGCTGTGGAGGTAAATCCTTTTCTTTATGCATTTGTTGTTTATCGTCTATCAATCCCTTTACCACATGGGGCGTGACTAATCTACCACCGTTAGCTAATGCTCCATGCATTTGGACTAATTGTAATGCCGTTAGCGAAAAACCTTGACCGAAGGAAGCCGCTGCTGGTTCAATCGGCGAATTAGTAAATTCTTCCTGGGGTTTGAGACGACTGCTGGTTTCAAATGGCAAATCTGTATCGGATTTTTGTCTCAATCCCAATCTTTCCAACCAACCGTAGTAAATACTTGGCTGCAATCGCTGCATGATTTTGACCATACCAATGTTGCTGGAAGTTTGCAAAATTTTAGTAACACTGATTCTTCCATTGGCATTTTTCTCTGCGTTTCTAATTTCACGGTCTGCTACTTTAATTAAACCCGTATCATTAAATACGTCAGTCGGTTGAATGCTGCCAGTTTCTAGCGCGATCGCCACATTTAAAGGTTTGAAAGTAGAACCGGGTTCGTATAAATCTGCTACAGCCCAATTTCTAAATAGAGAAATATCGTCTTTAGTAAATTTTTGATTGGGGTTATAAGTAGGCAGACAAGCCAAGGCTAGGATCGAACCATCCCATGCATCCATGACAATTACTGCCCCGCGCTTGGCTTTGTATTTCTTTATTTGTTTTTGAAGTGCTAATCTTGAGGCGCGTTGCAAACGACTATCAACAGTTAACTGCATTTGCAATTTGTCAAAATTAAGAAATCCATCGGGTGTACGATCGGGCATTAATGCACCATTCCCCGCTTTTGATAAACGCACCGTTTTCATGGAACGTTCTAAGAGTTTCTCTTGAGAATATTCTATTCCTGCTTTACCACGACGATCTAAATTTACATAACCAACTACATCAGCGACTAAATCTTGATAAGGGTAGTATCGGGAATATTTTTTCCTTAAATCTATACCATTAAGTTTCAATGCACTAATTTGATCGGCAACTTCTTCTGCTAATTTGTCAGAAATAAATATACCGCTTTTTTGTTTATTAAATTTTTCTTCTAATTCCTGTGCATCTCGATCCAAAATAGTTGCAAGCTTGCGTGCAATCTGAGACGAAGATTTATCTTTGTCAAACATTTTGGGATGCACGTACAAAGTATAAACCGGAAGGTCGATCGCTAAAACCCTTTTGTCACGGTCTACTATTTGACGACGAGGAATAAAAGGACGCATACTAAACATCTGCTGACTTCGCGCCTTTTTAGTGAGTTTGGCTCCATCAACAATTTGTAAGCGGTATAAGTTTATTCCCAAACCCAAGCAAGCAGCCATTAAAACTCCCCAAACCATAAACAATCGGGTTTTTGGGTTAGGCGAAACCTGCGAAAATTTTACTGGAAATTGCTTCTGATTTTTATCCTTTGAAATACTGCGATTCAAACGCGACTGCGTATACTCTTTTTTGGGAATTCTACTGGTTTTACCTGGAAACTTTTGCATAAACCTGCTCATAAATAAAGTTTTACGGAAAACTTGCGCTAACACTAAGAAGGCAATTTGCAACCTTAATTAAAAAGCTTCAAAATACGGGATTTTAACACCCAAGATTGAGAAATGTATTTGAATTGCAAACCGGGAATAAATACTAACTAAAAATTGCTATTACTCCTATCTCCCTCAACAAGATTACCTATAAAATTTCTCCCTCTCTCCCCCTCTCCCCCCTCATTCAATTGGGTAATCATAAAGCCTGTTGGGAGTAATATTCCATTAATATCCCATTACGTTTGTTGGTTGTGGCTCTTCGGAAAACTTTTTATCAACCCGTTGGGAACTTGATGGTGTAGTTTCTTCTAAGAAAATAGTGTTTGCTGGAGTTGGCGATATTAATCCAGAATGGGGTTTTTCGGCTTCTTGTGCCATTTGATTTTTCAGCGTCTCATCATGCTTTGTTAACTGGCGTTCATCTCGTTGTAAATCTTGCAACTTTTTATACGAACTACTCCAAAGATGCTGAGAATATACCGTCAAACCATAAACTACTAACGTTGCACTTACTAATACAAAAGTTGCAACCGAGGTATGACGGTGAAGAGAATTCCAACGCATTAACCACATTGGTACTTTACTACCATCTGGCATTACAGGTATCGCTGTCTGATTTCGACTTGTGCGATTTTTGTTATTTATACGTTGAGGGTTGACTTGAGGAGCGGGTGAATTATTTGGATTTGGATATTGATTCAAACGCCTTTGTCTACTTAAAAATCCTGGTGTGGATTTTGTTAAAGGTGGAAGGCTTGTATGCTCCTTTACGCTGGAACCCTTAAAATTATCTTGGCGCTTTGCATCTCGCCCCAACCAGCGTTTTTTGCCTCTTAAACTTGATTTACGAATAGCAGCCATAAATTTTCACATTAGAAATACTGTACTTTAGATAAAGATTGAATCTTCGTAGAACACACTGTGTTTTTTTTTACAGTAAACGAGCCTAACATTTTACACCCCCTTTTTAATTATTTGTAAAAATAGCTAAGGTTCGTTTAAATTTTCTTGCTTGCCATAATTTCATAATTAGTTCACTCCGTCATAGCATCTCAAGTATGAGAATATATATTATTCATAGGCGTTTGGCTTTCGCAACATCGTAATTTATGGTATGATAACTTTTTTTGTAACCAAACAGGACTAAAGCAATTTAAAAGTAATCAATTTACAAATATTGGCTCCTTGGTGTTAACTATAGAAACAGCTTACTTAGAGTAAATCAGTATAAAAAAGAATGGTTTTGTCTATAAAAGCTAATTAAAACTACAATATTTAAAAAGATCGGCAAATAAGGTATCGTATTCAACAGGCTAAAACAGTTCTAGACTTAATTGGTGAAAGAGGAGTTATGAAAATAAAAATCTTTGGTTTTGCTTTATTATTAGGGTTAGCTACAGCCCTTGGAGCCTGCGACAGTGCAGAAGACCCAGCAACCCCTGATGCTGTTGTCGATCCAGCTGCTCCAGTAGTACCTGATGCTACCCCCAGTCCAACCACTGCTCCATAGTTGATAGTTAGTATTTAAACTACTTTCGCTATTTTTTTGAGAGGTCGCTCCTCATTTTTTCGGTACTTCATGCAAGATTAGAGAATTAACTATTGCCGCATGACAATTTGATAGTAAAGTCACGTACTTTAGGGTTAATTTTTTTTTTAGATTTCCCTATATAGCTTAGGTCAAATAAATAGACCTGGTAACAATTATCGACATTGCCAGGTTTTTTATGTTTGTGATTTCGATCGCACGAGCAAAAAAAATAACAGATGAGGTTTATAATGCTTTGAGATTAAAAGCCTTACTATGAAATCATTTAATCAAAATTAAAAGTTAAAAATTCGATTTACAGTATATTTGAACTAGATACATACTTAAAAAAATTCCAAAATGAGGGGAATAAATGGCAAAAAAGCAGTTTTTTTTGATATTTTTAACTGCGGTATTTAGTATTTGTATACTTTTAAGTTCATATCATAAAAAATTTGCGATCGCATTATCTCCACAAGCAGATATTGCAGAAGAAATATTGCGAACAGAAATTATCGTAAAAGCGCGATCGCCAATTGACGGTAAACCTCTAAGCCCCTCGGAGTACGCTCAACTGCAAGCCCAATTAAAAACACGCCCCTACCCACCCAAACTTAGTCCCAATGTCCGGGAAACAGTGTTTCTGCTACGTTTACGCAAGATACTAAAAACGCTTTTTCCCTTTGTGGATTTTTGAGATTGGGCATGGGGCATGGGGCAAAGGTCTGCATGTCAAAGGTAAATCAAATTCCTAACTCTTAACTTATAACTCCGGTGTTTTTCCCAATCCCCCCATGTTTCTTTCTAAAGAAGCGGACAAAAATTGCAAATAAATGTAAAGAATATATATAGATATTCAAAAAGTAGATTCACTTATCCATAAAATTTAACGTAATTAGCTCCATGTCTATGACCACTATTGCCCCAGAACAGGTTAACAGCATCATTCGGAACCAACATCAAGACCCTTTTGAAATACTTGGTTCACATCAAATAGAAAAGGATGGTAAACACGTCTGGGTTGTGCGAGCTTATCTTCCCAATGCTAGTGCTGCGTGGGTGGTTCTTCCGGAGGAACGGAAGGAACAAGAAATGCACAGCGTACATGACCCCCACTTTTTTGAATGTATTATAGATACTGAAGAATTAGCTAACTACCAGCTAAAAGTTAAAGAAGAAGACCAAGAACGGGTATTTTATGACGCTTATGCTTTCCGTTCTCCTAAGCTAACTGATTTTGATTTGCACCTGTTTAATGAGGGAAATCATCACCGAATTTACGAGAAATTAGGAGCGCATCTGGCTGAAGTTAAAGGTGTTAAAGGTGTTTACTTTGCTGTTTGGGCACCAAATGCACGCAATGTCTCGGTATTGGGAGATTTCAACAGTTGGGATGGACGTAAGCATCAAATGCGTAAAAGTTCCGATGTTGGAGTTTGGGAATTATTTATTCCCGAATTGAAAGTAGGAGAACACTACAAATACGAAATCAAAAACCCTGCCGGACATATTTACGAAAAATCCGATCCTTACGGTTTTGCTCAAGAGGTGCGTCCCAAAACTGCGTCTATTGTGACTGACTTAGATACTTATGAATGGAACGACAGCGAGTGGTTGGAAAAACGCCGTCATACCGATCAACTGAGTACGCCTATTTCGGTTTATGAAGTACATCTGGGTTCTTGGCTGCACGCTGGGATTGACGAACCGCATAAATTACCAGATGGTAAATCCGAGCCTGTGGTGCCGGTTTCGGATCTTAAAGGTGGCTCACGCTTTTTGACTTATCGGGAATTAGCAGAAAAATTGATTCCCTACGTCAAAGAATTGGGATACACCCATATTGAAATCCTGCCGATCGCCGAACACCCTTTTGATGGTTCTTGGGGATATCAGGTAACTGGTTATTACGCTCCTACCTCCCGTTTTGGTAGTCCTGAAGACTTTATGTACTTTGTGGATGAGTGTCATAAAAACGACATTGGCATACTTGTAGATTGGGTTCCCGGTCACTTCCCGAAAGACGGTCACGGTTTAGCTTTCTTTGACGGTACTCATCTTTACGAACATTCAGATCCCCGCAAAGGCGAACATAAAGAATGGGGAACTCTGGTATTTAACTATGCGCGTCATGAAGTACGGAATTTCCTCACATCGAATGCTTTATTTTGGTTTGATAAATACCATATCGATGGCATTCGCGTAGATGCAGTGGCTTCCATGCTTTACCTCGATTACTTACGCGATCCCGGTGAATGGGTTACAAACCAATATGGCGGTAGAGAAAACTTAGAAGCCGTAGAATTTATCCGCAGTGTAAATCACCTGATCTTCAGCTATTTCCCTGGTACCCTTTCCATTGCCGAAGAATCTACGTCTTGGCCTATGGTATCTTGGCCCACATACACCGGCGGATTGGGCTTTAACTTGAAGTGGAACATGGGTTGGATGCATGATATGTTGGATTATTTCAGCATGGACCCTTGGTTCCGTAAGTTCCACCAAAATAATCTTACCTTTAGTATGTGGTATCACCACAGCGAAAACTTCATGTTGGCGCTCTCCCATGACGAAGTAGTGCATGGCAAGAGTAATATCATCGGTAAAATGCCCGGAGATACATGGCAAAAGCTAGCCAACGTGCGCTGTTTGTTTGCCTTTATGTTTACTCATCCTGGTAAGAAAACCATGTTTATGAGCATGGAATTTGGGCAGTGGACTGAATGGAATGATTGGGCAGATTTACGATGGGACTTGATGCAGTTTGAGCCACATCAACAGTTAAAGACATTTTTCCGAAATTTGAATCAGCTTTACCGTAGCGAACCCTGTCTATATACTCAAGACTTTGAAGAACCTGGGTTCGAGTGGATTGACTGTAGCGATAATCGTCACAGCGTAGTTTCATTTATCCGTCGCGATAAAGATTCAGAAGATTTTGTCGTTGCCATTTGTAATTTCACCCCACAACCCCATTCTCACTACCGTATCGGCGTACCGGAACCTGGATTTTACACCGAATTATTCAACAGCGATGCGCGAGAATACGGCGGTAGCAACATGGGGAATTTAGGCGGTAAGTGGACGGATAATTGGTCAATGCACAATCAAGAATACTCTTTGGATTTATGTCTACCACCTTTAGGAGTATTAGTTTTTAAGTTAGATAGAAATAAAACTGCACAGGTAATGAAAGAGCAGTAATTGAGTGACATAACTCGTTCCCAGACTCCGGCTGGGAATAGATTTTAGGAGGCTCTGCCTCCTCCTATACATAGCAGTAACCATAACTCGTTCCCATCCGGCTGGGAATAAATTTTAGGAGGCTCTGCCTCCTCCTATACGTAACTTCGGAGGAGTTTGTGTATTTCTTGTTCCCAGGCACAGTGGGGGGAATGCCTTACGTCCGACTCTACGATCGTATATAACGAAGGCAGAGCCTTCAGAGATGCATTCCCAGCCGGAGACTGGGAACAAGTGCGAATCTACAAACAAACAAAACAATAAAAAATTGGTTCTTGTTTAAGATTAATTGTTCATTGATAATTGTTCATTGATAACTGTTTGAGCGATTACTTCATTTCCATCAATAGCAATAGGTTCTTTACAGCGCGGCGATCGCAATGGCTGTTTGAGAAATTCCCAGGAACTTTCAAATAATTCGGAGGGTGTCAAAATTTGGTGATAGTTGTAATCTGATATGCCTTCTATCAGAAAAGCTGCTTCTGCAAAGTTATCTCTAGTAACTGAAACAATCGGCACTCCTAACTTAGTCGCTTCCGCAAAAGTACCGAAGCCCGGTTTAGAAACTACTCGTCCGCAAATTGGCATGAAATCAACGGGACGGGTTTTTATATCTTTAATTTTGATTAAGTTTGGTAAATCTGGTGCCGATTTATCGAAGGTGATAAACTGCCAATCTGGAAAATGTCTGAGGTTTTCGTAGGGTATTTGCTGTAAACCCAAACCGCCAAAGGTAAGCAATACGGTTTTTTCGGGAGGTGTAGTTATTCCCCACTTGGATTTTATTTCCGAGGCATCAATAAAGGGATAACCACCAGTTAAACCCACATCAGTTATATTATTAAACGCCTGCATCGGTTCGTAAAACGGAAGACGAAAAAGGCGATCGCACTTGGAATAACATTCACCAATCCAGTCGGCAATGTCAATAAACTCACCGCCCCAATCTCGGTAAATAAAATCCCAGCCAAAATTACTAATTGCCCAACAAGGAACATTAGCAGCTTTACCAATTTCCCCGGCTAAAAAGGGAATATCCGCCAAAATTAAATTGACGCGATTTTGATGGATAAAATCAACTTCGGAAGCAACGATCGAACGTTGATTTTTCTTAATTTTTAATAATTTTTCTAGAGTAGCTTGCTTATCCATCTTAAAGCTATCAGCTTGCACCACCCCCAAATCGTAAGCACGGGGGCGATGAATAAAATCACCTTTGATATAACATTCCAACAACCAACGCGGTGCAGTTGTCACCATAATCAACAACGCTTCCGGACATAACTCTTGAATAGTCGCCGCTACCGCAGCAGTACGAGTCGCGTGTCCGAAACCATGATTAGTAATCGCAATATATATAATAGGACGTTTCATTTTGGATTTTAGATTTTAACAACGGATGCGTTTCGCGCAGGTTTATGCAGGGATTTTGGATTAATAATATGAGTGGTAAGTAGTGAGTAGTCAATTTCATAAGTCATGATGGGTTGTAGAGACGTAGCACTGCTACGTCTCCCAAAGTTTATCGGAAAAACGAACCCGTCAGAATAAATGAACAAGACGATTAGGAGTTAGGAATTAAGAGTAAGGAGTTAGGAATTAGAAAAAACTATCTACCCTCTCTCCCCATCTCTCAACTACAAAACCCGCTTATTTCTTCAACCAACCGATCCATTTCTGATTCTAAAGTGAAGTAGTGGACGCAAGCACGGACGCAATCGGGATCGGCAATTGTACGGGTAAATATTCCTAATCGTTCTAAAAATTTTACTAATTCCAAACTGGTTTTAGATTGATTTTCCAGCTTAAACGAAACTAAACCGGATTCGGGGGGAGAATTTCGCAAGCATTTTATACCGGATACTGCCGTCAATTTTTGCCACAGATATTTGCTGTTATGACAAATTTGTTCGTAACGTTTTTGCGGCGTGCCCCATTTTTGATGTACGGCGATCGCTTCGGTTAAGGCAACATAAAAGGGATAGGCGGAAGTTGCAATTTCATATCTTTCTGCGGTTGATTGCCATTCTACAGGTTGAGCTTGACCATCAATTACGACGCTACGCCAACCTACAAAGGTAGGATAAAGACTTTCTCGTACTTGGGGACGCACGTACAAAGCTCCTACACCGGGAGGACCGCACAACCATTTATGACCTGTAAAAGCATAAAAATCTGCTCCCAATTCGGTGAGATTTAATGGTAATAATCCTACCGATTGCGCCGCGTCTACCATTAATTTTGTATTGTTGCTTCTACAGCAGGCTACTATTTTCTCTAAGGGTAAGACTTGTCCTGTATTCCAAAGTACGTGACTTAATACCACCATACGGGTGCGGGGACTCAAATGTTGAGCGATTATTGCTACAGGGTCGCCATCATTTAAAGTTGCCATTATCGGACAGGTAGTCACTTCCACAGAAAATCTGCGTGCTATTTCGCGGGCTGTAGCAATGATTCCAGGATGTTCGCAGTCTGTAAGAAGTATACGATCGCCTGCTTTCCAATCGATACCCCACATGGCAATATTGCAGCCAACCGTTACATCTTCAGTAAGCGCGATCGTTTCTGGAGGTACATTCAACTCGGTTGCAATTGCTACCCTTGTGGCTTTAGTCTGTTGCATAAGCCAAGCATTAACTTCGCTACCAAAAGGACCTATTCGCTGAATGTCATCTTGGGCTTGAATTACAGCATTCATCGCAGAAGAAGGCATGGGACCTTGCCCTCCGAAGTTAAAATAGGCTTTATTCGCTAAAGCTGGAAATTGTTGTCGATACTGATGCAATTCGGTTTGTGTAGTAGATATACTCGTCATACAGATTTTGGATTTTAGATTTTAGATTTTAGATTGGAAAACAAGTTAAAAGTTAAGGTTTTTCAAAAAATACATTCAACTTTTTAATATTCCGAGTTTTTTTTCTGACTCTGCTTTCCTTGTATCAACAAATATATTTTTGCGAACGAGCAGTTTTAGAAGCCATGTATTTCACAGAACAATAACTTTAGTTATCTTGATTACTTCCAGATTTCGTTAATTATTGCTAGTTTAAAAGAATGTTAATTAATGCCGAACTACTGCTGCAATATCAAAAGTGTAAACGCCGACCTTTTTTGAATGTTCGCGGCGATAAAACTCAGCAAGATGCGCCGAGTGACTTGCTTTTGAAGCTGTATCAAGATAAATATGCTCATAGAAAAAAGCTTTTAGCAAAAATAGATTATCAGCGTCCGCAGTTTCCCGCTTCTGAACCTAAAATTGGGGAAGCGGCAACTTTAGAATTGATGCAGCAGGGAGTTGAGTGTATTTATAAAGGATTGCTGATAACAAGTTACAAAGATGGTCATACTTTATTAGCGCGTCCGGATTTACTGATCAAGCAAAAGGGAAATTCAAGATTCGGAGATTGGATGTACGTCCCCGCAAGGGTTGAATTAGGTAAGCGTCCCAAACAAGAATACCAAGTTATCGCCGCATTTTACGCTTTTATTTTGACGGAAGTTCAGCAAGTTGAATCGGAAACGGCTTGGTTAATGCTGCGCGGAAAAGAAACGAGATATAACGTTGATTTAGTCAAATGGATTCCTCGGATGCAAGAAATTTTAGACGAATGCATCCACACATTGGAATTACCAACACCTCCGGAAGTATTTATTTCGCGTCAAAAATGCAGTCTTTGTAATTGGTACAGCAGCTGTCATCAAACTGCTGTCACACAAGAACATCTTTCGTTAGTACCCGGAGTAACCCCCGGACGTTACGAACGGTTAAAAAATCTTGACATTACGACTTTAGAATCACTTATTCAAACCAATCCTTCAGAATTAGAAGATTTACCTGGTTTCGATCGCGAAGTCGCGTTCAATCTTGTTTTACAAGCAAAATCTTTACTCGAAAATCGTCCCCTAATTTTACCGCAAGCGTTAGTTGAACCAATAATTACCGAAGAATTAACAGCATATCGAGATACATCTTCAACTAAATTGCTGATACCGCAATCAAATGATAAAGCAATTATTGTACAACCGCAGCCAATTCAATATCCCGAAATAGTAGAAATTGACCCGGTAGTATACGAAACTGTTACCTATACAGCTCCTATAGAACTTTACTTTGACATAGAAGCGCAGCCAGATTTGAATTTAAATTATTTATTAGGAGTTTTAGTTGTTGACAGAGAAAACCACACCGAACAATTTTATTCATTTATTGCAGAAAAACCAGACGAAGAAAAATTAATTTGGCAGCAATTTCTAGAATTAGTTTGGCAATATCCCGACGCACCAATTTATCATTTTTGCGTATATGAATTTGATACAGTTCAACGATTGGCAAAACTGTACCGTACTCCTGGAAGCAAAGTATTACCAGTCTTAGATAGATTCGTAGATATTTACGAACAGCTGACAGCTACAGTAGTCTTACCATTAGAAAGCTACGCCTTAAAAGCAATTGCTCGGTGGTTGGGATTTGAATGGCGTGACAAAGAAGCCAGCGGAGCTAAATGTATTTACTGGTACGACAAATGGTTAAAAAATGGCGATCGCACCTTATTAGAAATCATCAAACGTTATAACGAAGACGACTGTCGAGCCACTTACGCACTCAAAGATTGGCTAGTTAACTTTTTTGAAAATCAAAACAACTGTTGAGGTTAAAGGTTAAATGTTAAATGTTAAAGGTTAAAGGTTAAAGGTTAAAAGTCAAAGGTTAAAGGTTAGGAGTTATTTTATTTTAGATTTTAGATTTTAGATTTTAACAACGGATGCTTTTGTTTTGGATTTTGGATTAGGTAGAAATTAGGAGTGCGAGCGTCTCGCTCGCTATCTAACTAGCTCCTATCCCTCGCTATCTAACTAGCTCCTATCGCTCGCTATCTAACTACCTTCTATCCCTCGCTATCTAACTAGCTCCTATCCCTCGCTATCTAACTAAGTTGTTACGCATTTAATTTATGTAAGACTAGCGAGCAAGATGCTCGCACTACAAAATTTTCACGGTTATCTCCTTCGGACACGCTGCGCTAACGCATTATATAATTTAGCTGCACATCTCCCCATCTCCCCCCTCTCCCCATCTCCCCCATCTCCCCCCTCTCCCCCTCTCCCCCCTCCCCCCATCTCCCTATCTCCCCATCTCCCCATCTCCCCCATCCCCCCATCACTCCATCCCGATCCTGTGATATCGTATTCCTGGCTCTAGATAATTAATAATCTGCCGTGCGAATCAGAAAATTATTAAAATTACCGCTAATTATTGTCTTCTTTGTCACAATTCTAATTGTCACGCTTTTCTTCGCAAACTTTAAAGTTTCTGCGGTTGAGGTAACGGGTATCGATTTTATTGGGGAAGCAACTTTACCAACAGGTACTAATTTTAAAAATACCGAATTAGGAGGCTTATCGGGAATAACTTATGATGCCGCCAACCAAGTTTATTATGCTATCTCCGACGATCGCTCTCAAAAATCACCAGCGAGATTTTACACTTTTAAGATCGATTTAAATGCGGACACTTTTCAAAAAAGCAATATTGAACCCGTTGCAGTCACAACTTTAAAAGATAAAAACGGTAAAACCTTTTCTCCTGGTACTATAGACCCAGAAGGAATTGCATTAACTGGTAATTCATCTGTATTTGTTTCATCTGAAGGTGATGTAAGAGAAGGAATAAACCCATTTATCAAAGAGTTTTCTCTCGATTCCGGACAAGAAATCTCTAGCTTACCAATACCTGAGAAGTTTTTACCATCCGAAGACAAAAAGCAAGGTATTCGTAACAACTTAGCTTTTGAAAGTCTCGCTATTACACCCGATAAAAAGCATTTATTTACAGCTACCGAAAACGCGCTGATTCAAGATGGTGAAGAAGCCAAACCCAACCGGGGAAGCTTATGTAGAATATTGCAATACAGCTTAATTACTAAAAAACTAGAAAAAGAATTTCTTTATCAAACCAAACTAGTAAAACCCTTTTTTAGACTTACTGGTAAATTCTCTAGCGGTTTAACCGATTTACTCGCACTCGACAATCAAGGACATTTTCTGAGCATAGAAAGAACTTTTACTGGATTTGGTTTTGTAAATTCATTATTTAAAGTATCTTTGGAAAAAGCTGACGATATTAAGAATATTGATAGTCTACAACAAGTTGATTCCAAAGCCATTAAACCAGTAAAGAAAGAACTATTATTAGACTTGGCAAAACTAGATGTTGCATTAGATAACACCGAGGGCTTAACTATTGGTTCAACTTTACCAAAAGGACGACCATCATTAATTTTAGTCAGCGATAATAACTTTAACAACCTCCAACGTACTCAATTTTTAGAATTCCAACTCAAAATAGAATCGCGCCTGGAAAGGCTATTACGTTTAATTCGCCAACGTACTTCTTAAAATCTCCTCAATGGTAGGGAGTATCAAGCCCGTACTTACTGGAGTAGGAAAAATTTGCGTATATTTCCTTTGATATCTTAAAAATAAGTATTTAACCGCATAAAATATAGTTCAACAAGCACAATCTTTGATATTTATCGAATAACCTTGCAATGGCAAGCTTTTAGACTCGATAACTTGATTTTATGCTTCAACTATCGCAGTATATTCACTTAGGATAATTTCCAAATTCCACGTAGCAGCAAAAAGTGTTTCAGTGAAATTTCTCATAGGCATCACTAATGGAGTGTGTTACATAATATTTAGGGTGTTTCCTAGTAATCTCAGTATATTTAATCAAAATATATATTGGTGTTGATTTCCGTTAGTAAATACCAACTTCCTCCCATATTTGAAAATATATTAATTTACTGATTTATGTTGAAGCAAGAAATCAATAAAATGTTAACTCAAAAACATAAAACAGAATTAGACGCTTATATCGGTAAATTTTTAAATCATCGTTACTTAATCCGAGATTCAATTGGTAAGGGAGGAGGAGGTAAAGTATATTTAGCCGAAGACTGTACCAATGGCGGAATGCCAGTAGCCGTAAAAATCCTATCGTTGAATTTGGACAATCAGACAATATCCCAACGCTTTGCGAGAGAAGTTTTTATTGGCACTCAATTAGGACGTAAAAGCAAACATATTGTCCGAATTTTGGGCTATGGTATTACTGATGAGAAGATTCCATTTTACGTAATGGAATATCTTCAAGGTAAAAACTTATTACAAGTAATTAATAATCAGTCTTTGACATTAGAGAAATTCTTAAACATTTCCTATCAAATTTGTTTGGGTTTACAATGCGCTCATAGCGGTGTCAGCGTCAAAGGAAAAATTTGCCCCGTTATTCACCGAGATATCAAACCAGAAAATATCTTTATTACAGAAGATATTAAAAAAGGGGAAATAGTCAAAATTTTAGACTTTGGTATTGCCAAATTTTTAAAAGAAAGGGCTGGAGCAACACTTTCTAAATCTTTCATGGGTAGTTTGCCTTATTCTTCTCCCGAACATATGGAAGGACGTAAACTATTAGATATACGCTCCGATATTTATAGTTTAGGAATTATCATGTATCAGATGCTTTATGGAAAGCATCCATTCCAGCTAAAAAGCAACTCTTTTGGTGAATGGTATCAAGCTCATCGTTTTGAAACACCACCTTTATTGAATCAGGTAATTCCAGAGGGAAATATACCTCTTGATTTAGAAAAAGTTATCGTAAGTTGTTTAGCCAAAGAAGTAAAACATCGACCTCAAAATATTGCAGAAATATTAGAGAAATTAGAATTTTTTCAGCGTCAATCTAACAAAACTCAAGAAACAGAAGATAATTTTATTTCAAATTCACCAACTCTCGATTTAACACCGTCAACATTAATATCCAAACATATTTGCTTACAAAAAACGTGGCCTAAAAATAAGCCGATCGCATCAATAGGTTTTCCCCATCTACTGTATACAGTGCAAGGTAAAATACCCACCTTTTGGGCAATGTTACCTCAAGCAGAAATTCGCAAATTTTTAGACAAAAAAAGCACTACAGAATTTATCCAAAAAATCAATGTTTACCCAATGATTATGTGGGTAACAGCTTTACACGATGCAAATTCTTCTTTGACACGCTGGCTATCTTATTTTCTAGATATCAAAGATAAACAAGGAGAAAGAATAGTCAAATATTTAGCAGAAAAAGGCTACTATCATCTACTATTTTTTGCATTAGAAGAACCAACAAAATGCGCTCATGTTATGACAATAACAATTACACCCCACCAGCGCGAACAATTGTCAAATTGGTTAGAAGCAAGTCACAATTCTAAAACCTTTATCTCACCCAACCAAAGTAAAACCATTCTCAAAGCAAAGTACGAAAAAATTAAACCGAAAATTTTGCAAAAGTTAATAGACTATCCAGAAGCGAAAATAGATATCAAAGGCTGGTTATTCAAATTTTTAAATAAACTATTTAAATAGGAGTTAGTTGTTAGTTGTTAGTTGATAGTTGTTAAGAATTTTCTACCCCCTCTACCCCATCTCCCCCCTCTACCCCCTCTACCCCATCTCCCCCCTCTACCCCCTCTCTTCCCCCCATCTCCCCCCCATCCCCTTGTCCCCCCCCCATCCCCCCATCTCCCCATCCCCCCATCCCCCCATCTCCCCATCCCCTTGTCCCCTTGTCTCCCCATCCCCCATCCCCTCTCTTCCAAAATTAATTAAAACTACCCCTTGACAAATTCCGATAAAAGAGGCATACTTAGAAAGTTGCGAATTAAGGGACCGTAGTTCAACTGGTTAGAGCACCGCCCTGTCACGGCGGAAGTTGCGGGTTCGAATCCCGTCGGTCCCGTTCTAATTTTAAAAAATTGACTTTAAGTGTTTAACGATCGCCCAGATGGTGAATCTAAAATTACACGAACTTAGCCTTTACCTTTTTTATGAGGGTGAAGGTTTAAATTTGTGTAATTATTGCAATTATTAATTAGATAAATCAAAATCTAAAATCACGCCACTTGAATAATCGAGTAAGTCTCAACGGACATTTTTCTCGGAATTGCAAGTGACTCCAAAATCTTAAATAATAAGAATTGTATGACATTCAGAGTGCGTATTGCTCCCAGTCCAACTGGGAATTTACATATTGGTACGGCGAGAACAGCTGTATTTAACTGGTTGTTTGCTCGTCATAATGACGGTAAATTTATTCTAAGAATCGAAGATACCGATACAGAGCGATCGCGTCCCGAATATACGGATAATATTCTGGAAGGTTTGCGTTGGTTGGGATTAGATTGGGATGAAGGTCCATTTTTTCAAACCGAGCGCTTGTCCATGTATAAGGAAGCGGTGCAGGGTTTGCTGGATAAGGGATTGGCTTATCGCTGTTACACCACCTCTGAGGAGTTGGAAGCTATGCGAGAATCTCAAAAAGCTAGAAACCAAGCACCCCGTTATGATAACCGTCATCGCAATCTGACACCCGAACAAGAAGCGGAATTTAAAGCCGAAGGACGCAGCTGTGTAATTCGCTTTAAAATTGATGACGGACGCGAAATTACCTGGAATGACTTGGTAAGGGGTGAGATGGCTTGGCAGGGGCGCGACTTAGGCGGTGATATGGTTATCGCTCGTGCCTCTGAAGATGGTATCGGTCAGCCGCTGTATAATTTTGCCGTGGTGGTGGATGACATGGATATGCAAATTACCCATGTGATTCGAGGGGAAGACCATATTGCCAATACCGCCAAACAGATTTTACTGTATGAAGCATTTGGCGCAAAAGTCCCAGAATTCTCTCATACTCCTTTAATTTTGAACGAAGAAGGGCGCAAACTTTCCAAACGAGATGGCGTTACCTCAATTTCTGACTTCCAGAAAATGGGTTTTACCGCCTCCGGTTTGGTTAACTATATGACATTGCTTGGATGGTCGCCCCCGGATTCTACCCAAGAAATATTTACCTTAGAAGAAGCCGCTAAGGACTTTGATTTCGATCGCGTTAATAAAGCCGGTGCGAAGTTTGATTGGGCGAAATTAGACTGGATCAACAGTCAGTATATTCATAGTATGCCGGTAGATAAACTTACCGATATGCTCATACCTTTCTGGGAAGAAGCCGGGTATAAATTTACTCGAACCAAAGAACGTGCTTGGATCGAACAATTAGTAGCTTTACTTCAACCTGGATTAGCCCGTTTAACTGAAGCCGTAGACATTGCCAAAATGTTTGCGATCGAAACAGTAGAAATTGATTCTGAAGCACGAGAACAACTGCAAAAAGAAGGTGTTAAAAGTGCCCTTCAAGGAGTTGTCGCGGCTTTAGATAATGAAATTAATGCATCTTCTGCCAAAGACATTATAAAGCAGGTAGTTAAAGAGCAAAACGTCAAAAAAGGTTTACTGATGCGGAGTTTGCGGGCTGCTTTAACCGGAGAAATGAACGGTCCCGACGTGATCGAATCCTGGGTACTGCTTAACAATATTGGCTTAGACAAGCTTCGTTTAGAAAAAGCGATCGAGGCGGCAGCGTAGCAGGCGATCGCAGGTATCTAATTAAAGTTCTGTAAATAAAAGGATTACAATCCCGTGAAGTAAGCCGGATAGTTGAATAATTATTTTGGGGCGCATTTTATGCGCCCTTGTTTATTCGCAATTATTATTAATCGTTAAATAACCTCAGTATCTATGTACTTTTTATTTCCGTAAACAATAGTCAATTACTCTGATTTAAGGAAACAAAATATGTAAATTTAATGTCATTACAAACACTTAGATAAAAATGTAATCAAAATGTCTACTAAATTAATCAGTCGAGTAATAAAATTTTCATTTGTATTCTTATCGCTAGCAACAGCATCCGGAATAAACACCGCAGTTAACGCTCAAGAAGCTCCTCCGCCGATATTTGGAGATATAAGTATCAAGCGCCCCTTATCCAAAGATCCTCTCACAGTTCGCGGAATGAGCGGTGGTACTATAGATGCAAAAGAAATTTCCAAAAGAGCAGATACACCAACGGGAGCCTGTACCGGCTATGTAGATCGAGAACCAGACCACACCCTGCGGTTAAAAAATAAATTCGACTATATGAAACTAGTAATAGAAAGTCCTGAAGATACCACTTTAGTAATTAAAGGTCCGGGCGGTACGTGGTGTAACGACGAATTTGAAGGCAAAAACCCCGGCATTGTCGGTGAATGGCTCCGAGGAAACTACGAAGTTTGGATCGGTTCCTATCAAAAAGAACAGTATCTTCCCTATACTCTGAAAATTACTGAAGTTAAGTAATGGGGCAAGGGGATGGGGGGGACAAGGGGACAAGGGGACAAGGGGACAAGGGGACAAGGAGATGGGGGGATGGGGGGACAAGGGGACAAGGAGACAAGGGGATGGGGGGATGGGGGGACAAGGGGAAAAAATTCCTAACTCTTAACTCTTAACTCATAACTCATAACTTTTTGTGCCTATGCCCAATTCCTTATTCTCTGGTAAAAAGTCTTAAAATTAAGTTACATTTAATTAAGAATAATAATAATGTCTTGGCAAATGTCCTATAGCTCAATCGGGCTAATATGGCAAATAATTCAAGAGATGAAAATTAAACAAATCGGGATTTATATACATCCGTTTTACATTAATTCACATTAATTATGTTAACGGGGTGATGCATCCCATTGGTATCTAGAGGCAAATTAAAATGAAATTCTCCTGGAGAGTCCTAGTTCTTTGGACCTTGCCTGCTTTAGTGATAGGCTTTTTCTTTTGGCAAGGAGCGTTCGCGAATACTCCTGCTGATATGGGTAAAAATGCAGCTAGTACTCGCATGACCTACGGTCGTTTTCTGGAATACTTAGATGCCGGTCGGGTGACGATGGTAGATTTGTATGAAGGTGGTAGAACGGCGATTGTAGAAGCTGTTGACCCAGACCTGGAAGACCGGATTCAGCGCGTCCGCGTTGATTTACCTTATAATGCTCCGGAATTGATAAGCAAACTTAAAGAAGAAAATGTTAGTTTTGATGCCCATCCTGTAAGAAATGATGGAGCTATCTGGGGTTTGTTAGGCAATCTAGTCTTTCCAATCTTATTGATTACCGGACTGTTCCTTTTGTTCCGTCGTTCTAGCAATCTTCCAGGTGGTCCCGGACAAGCCATGAATTTTGGTAAGTCGCGGGCACGTTTCCAAATGGAAGCGAAAACCGGAGTCATGTTTGATGATGTAGCTGGGATTGAAGAAGCAAAAGAAGAACTCGGTGAAGTTGTTACTTTCCTCAAGCAGCCTGAGAAATTTACTGCTGTAGGCGCACGCATTCCTAAAGGTGTATTGTTAGTAGGACCTCCAGGAACTGGTAAAACCTTACTAGCAAAAGCAATTGCTGGGGAAGCTGGCGTACCTTTCTTTAGTATTTCCGGTTCCGAGTTCGTGGAAATGTTTGTGGGTGTGGGTGCTTCCCGCGTTCGCGATTTGTTCAAAAAAGCTAAAGATAACGCTCCTTGTATCATCTTTATTGATGAAATTGACGCTGTAGGAAGACAGCGGGGTGCGGGTATCGGTGGCGGTAACGATGAGCGCGAACAAACCCTCAACCAGCTACTTACCGAGATGGATGGTTTTGAAGGTAACACCGGCATCATTATTATTGCTGCTACCAACCGTCCCGACGTACTAGATGCGGCGCTGTTGCGTCCCGGACGCTTTGACAGACAGGTGATGGTTGATGCACCCGACATCAAAGGACGTTTGGAAATCTTGGAAGTCCACGCCCGTAACAAGAAATTAGATAAAGGCGTATCCTTAGAGGCGATCGCTCGTCGAACTCCTGGTTTCACTGGTGCAGATTTGGCGAACTTGCTCAACGAAGCGGCAATTCTCACCGCCAGACGACGCAAAGAAGGTATTACGCTCACAGAAGTTGATGACGCTGTAGATCGTGTAGTTGCTGGTATGGAAGGCACGCCTTTGGTAGACAGCAAGAGCAAGCGGTTGATTGCTTACCATGAAGTCGGACACGCTTTAATCGGAACATTGGTTAAAGACCACGATCCAGTACAAAAAGTTACCTTGATTCCTCGCGGACAGGCACAGGGTTTGACTTGGTTTACTCCTAGTGAAGACCAAGGATTAATTAGCCGTTCTCAGTTGAAAGCAAGAATTACTGGTGCTTTGGGCGGACGTTCTGCTGAAGAAGTAATTTTTGGTAGAGACGAAGTTACCACTGGTGCCGGAAATGACCTGCAACAGGTATCTGGCATGGCGCGACAAATGGTAACGCGATTTGGGATGTCCGATTTAGGACCTTTATCGTTAGAAAGTCAGCAAGGAGAAGTATTCCTTGGTCGTGACTGGACAACACGTTCGGAGTATTCCGAATCGATCGCCGCTCGTATTGATTCTCAAGTTCGCCTGATTATAGACGAATGTTACCAAAACGCTCTACAAATGATGCGCGATCATCGCAGCTTGATGGATAGATTAGTTGATTTACTAATTGAAAAAGAAACCATTGATGGCGAAGAGTTCCGTCAAATTGTGGCTGAGTATGCAGAAGTACCTGAAAAACCACAATACGTTCCGAGTTTGTAATATTTCTTCATCAATTTTCTCAAATTTGAGAAGTTTTTGAAATTATAAGAATTGAGGGGATGCGATGCGATCGCGTCCTTTTTTTTTTGCAATGGAAATCGAAACTTGTATAGATATCTCCGCACTGCTACGTCTCCTCCGCATATTCTGGGCTGTAACGATAATTTTGTTAAATAGTATAGCCAACTGAAAATCTTTTAGTTATCGGTTGGGAAACGACATCATTGGGAGACGTAGCAGTGCGGAGCTCTCTACATTTTTGATAGGGATGTTATTAAAAATATGAAGATAAGAACAATATTTACAGGTTAATATCATCTAAATTTTCTAAAAAATACGAACGATATAGTTCTCTACTAAGAATTGCACCATCAGGAGTAAGTTTAATTAATCCAATACTTTCTAATTTATAAGCAACTATAGGTGGAATTACGACCGATCGCGCTGTCAATATTTGAGCGAATACTGCTGCTAAATCCGGATTTTGTTGTAAACGATCCAATTTTTCTCGTAAATGATGCCGATAAATTCCTCTTTCGGTACTTGCTTGTTCTAATAACTGCTCTAAAGTTAATTCCTGTTGACTTAAATGATAAAGTGCAATATTAACTAAAGCCGGTTGTCCCCCAATTTTTTCCATTAATTTTAGAGCTTGAATATTTTGTTGCCAATCTAACCCGTAACGTGCTGCTAATTCTTCTATTTGCTCAAGTGTAAATTCGGGTAATTGAATCGGTAATCCAATATTAAATGGCGAATGATTTAAGTCTAAAGGGACATAAATATCGGTTGAATAATCTAGAAATAAACGCAATTTTTGCCAAACGGGATTATATTGTGCGTTTTCATGCCAAGAACGTAATAATGGTAAGAATTCTTGAGCTAATTGTGGATATTCAAAAACAATATTTAGTTCGTCAAATGATAAAATGAAGGGACTATCAAGAGCTTCTAATATATAAGTTTGAAAATAAAAAGTGCAGCTTAATTTACTCCCAATATCTTCATCCCAACATTCATCAAGCTGAGGTTCGATATTTAGACTCTTGGAAACTATACTGCACAACCAGCGTAAAAAAATGTCTAAATCTAAAAACTTGTCGGTATCTACTAAATTTAAATCTAGATGTACTGTATAGTAACTTAATGATTTTGCATAATCTAGAGTTCTAAATTTTAAAGAAGTTTTTCCCATTCCCTTGGGGGCTTTGATGCGAATTATACATCCGGGACGGCAAATCTCCCGATTAATTAATTCTTCAATCGGGGGGCGAGTAATATACAGTTTAGAATATACCGATACAGGTCCGGTAGGATATTTAATATCGTTTATTTGTTCTACTTCTTCCCAGAGATTGTAGTCAGACTCAGTTAACTCTAAATCAAAAGCGCTAAAGCAAAGTTTTACCGATCGCGAATCTAATCCCGTTTTCAAAGACCACAATCGCGATAATGTGTTGGTGGAAATGCCGATGCGACAGCTTAATTCTTCTTGAGTAAAACGCCTACCATTATTTTCTTCTAATTGGGCTGACTGTATCGCGGTTTGCAGCCGTTTTAATCCCCTTGCAGTCAATACTATACCTCGTCTTCGCCTTTGTTTAGCCGCCTCCATTTTGGTAAATACTCATTAGTTTGTACCAAAAATATTAACGTACTAGCTACGAGATTATTGCTTCTGCACTATTTGATTATCGAATGATTCTATGCTGAATTAAAGTACGAATGGGATAGCTATATGTAATCTTATAGTGAAAAATTTCTTAACTGGCTTAACTGCCATTGAATGCAAATATTTGTATATGCGAACATAAAGATTCAATCAAATACCCAATTTACTAGCAAACCGAGTAGTTCTTCTTCCCTGGAAGACTATTAATGTGTTCAGTGTGTTCCCTGTATACCGTCAGATTACTTATAGTAGTCTGGCGGTATAAAATTTATATTACCTTTGAGATAATGTTATATTCAATACCTCATAAGGAATAAATTATTTTTCCCGAATGTCTTGATGGGAATCAATAACCAACCGCATGGTTTCTACCGCTAATTCCCGTAAATCGCGGTTTAACGGAATTGCTCCGCGAGGTCCAAACCAACGGTCAAATATTGTTACATATCGACTTTCATTATTTACAAAGCCCTGCATGAAACCATAGAAGGTAAAGTTTACCGTATCGAGAAAATCAGAATTATTCTCAGGAAGCATACAGGCAATACCTTCTCTAGAATAGGGGAGGTCTGGTACAATTTTAAAATTGTTGAAATTCTGTCTTCTGTTCAACCATGCTTCTAAAAGAATAGTATCGTCAGCAAAGGCATCTATTTTTCCTTGTTGCAAAGCTGTATATGCTTGCTCTCTATCTTTGAGATATATTAGTTTGGCTTGTGGTTGCGCTTCCTTAATAGCATTTTCGTTTGTAGTTTTTGCTAAGACTCCAATTCGCTTGCCAATTAAGGTTTTTGGAGAACTTAAATTACTTGCTTTCTTAACTAATAATTTAGTACCAGTTGCACCATAACTAAAAGAAAAATCGATATTTTTATTTCGTTCCCAGGTAAAGCTGCTTGCGTCGCAGACAATATCAACCTTTCCGTTAACTATATTAGGAATGCGTTCGGCTGGGCTGAGTGCGACTAATTTAAGTTGAACTTTTTTACCTAGTTCTTTTTCTAACTCCTGCTGGATCAGATTAAGCATATCCACAGAATAACCAATTAATTGTCCTTGCTTATTTCTATAGGCAAAAGGGAAAGCATCTTTACTAGTTCCTGCTGTCAGTACACCCGTGCGCTTAACTTTTTGCATTACGGTTTCTGCTGAAGCAATACCGGGCATCGCTGCTGTTAACAGCAAACTTAAAGCTGCAATTGCAATTTTTTTAGACATCCTTACTCCTCGTACCACCAGGGTTATCTTAAAATTTCTACGTAGGTTAAAAATACAGTAATTACCCTGTAAGATTACAAGTTAGGATCGTACAAGTCACAAATTTTTATATTCTTAGATTGATTAAATAAATAAAATACATGGTAATAATTTATTCAAAACTATGGAAAATATAGTCATAATTGTAGTCTGGGTCACAATTGGCTTTATAGTTTATAAACTTATTTCTAAAAAGTCGGTAAAAACGGAATCATCGAATTATAAAATTAATAGCAATTCGCCTTTATTTCATAGCGATTATTATCCCATCAATCAAAAAAAACAACAATATCAACCTGTAGCAGAATGGAGCGGGCGCTTAATTTTACGAGCCGAACGTCAAAACGAGCGTTTTGTTGAATTTGAAGTGCAAAACACCCCCGATTCATCTATGCATCTGCTTGGTAAAGTTGTGAAGTTGAAATGGAGTAACAATATTTTGGTGCAAGAATACGTCAAACGGGTAAGTTTTGACGTTAACTTTACCAAACAAGCGAAGAAAAGTCATCAGAAAGGTTTTGTTCATCCCGTAAGATTGGATGGACTTTCTCAAGTCGATCCTTTAGAATCTTTAGCAGGTGCAAGACCGATTGATGATGTCTGCGTTATGCTATTGCAACCAGAAGTAGAAACCGATGCCGCAGGAGAAACGCAATTAATTATCGATCGCGAACCCGTGCAAATAACTGGACGTTTTGTTGGCTTAGTAAAAATTTTAGAAAGAATAGAACCATATAGTGATTTATTTAGAGTTCGTCACTACAACAAAGCAACTAAAAACTTTTATCGGGGAATCGAAGAAACTATTTGCATACCACAAGTACCGCCAGACATACGGGGCATTCCTCGTTCAAGTAACAAAGATATCGAAAAATCGCTACTGAATTTTCAAGGTTGGTATATTTACGGCGCACCCGATGCAAAAGGTACTTTTGTCGTACAGGCTATTGAACCCCGCGCTCTAGTAAAAGTAGAACCACAAAAAGTAATTACGAAATCCGAGCAAGTATTTAAATATATAAATCGAGAAATTTGGGCAAAAATTAAATTGCAAAAAGGAAAGTGCCAGACAGTTTTATTAGCACCAAATAGAGATGCAAAAAGCGCCGTGTCTCAATGGCGCTTGGGCGATAAAGCTTTGGCGATGCATTTATATGGCGGTATCGGTGGTAAAAAAGCAGAAGCAGCCGCTTGGCTTCCGGTTGCAGGTCACTTTTCCTACGGGATTGCAGAGGTAGTGCGCGATCGCATCACATCGGAATTACGTTTCGATATAGTTTACTATCAAGTTTACGGTAATAATATAGACGGAATAATATCTGGGGCTTCTACTTGGGCTGCTTATATGGGTTCTTTATGGCAGGGTTGGTTGGGAACTCGTCCCGTAAGCGATATTTTGGTGAAATACGAGCCGATAACTAGCGATTACGATTTTGATGGAGTTAAATTATCTCCTTTAACAGAATTTATTGAAGAACTTAGAGAAATTACAGCCCGTTATCGCGTCGGTGATGGAACGGGTGCATCATTAATTACCCCGACAGCTTCCTGCGTTCAAGATTCAAATCAAGCGCTTTACGCCACAATTTACGATATAGAAAGGTTTATGGAGTTAAACCCGGCGATCGGCGAATGGTTGCAAAAACATCCACAAGATAAGCAAACTCAGTATTTTAACGAATTAATCTCTTTAGGAAATATTTTAGAAAAACAGTTAGTTCCCCTTGGAGTTGTGCGGCGAGACTGGCGACAAAATGCTAAAGATTTATTTGGAACTAACGATAAAAACGACAACATTATTACAACTGCCATCAAAATGCTCAAAAGTTGGCGAACCGTATTTCCTAAGAGAGCGCAAGACGAAACCACCAAAATTTTTCTCAAGCAAAATGCTATGGCATGGGTTTTAAGAACCAATCAAGTGGGAGGATTTGACGATAGTATTGCACCTGTAGCGCCGAGTACTATTTTTAAGTAAGGGAATTGGAGATGGGGGAGAGGGGGAGAGGGGGAGATGGGGAGAGGGGGAGAGGGGGAGAGGGGGAGAGGGGGAGAGGGGGAGAGGGGGTAGAAAAATTCTTCACTCCCTACTCCCTACTGATAACTGCTCACTGCTCACTGTTAACTGATAACTGTTTCTCGTAATATTCGATAGGATTGCTAGGTACATTATTTATTGCTTGAATCGCGATACGATTTATGACTCTTAATTTATATTTTCTGCGACATGGAGAAACCACTTTTAGTCAAACTGGCAATTTTTGCGGCGAAACTAATGCGGAGCTAACGCCGGAGGGTGTGCAGATGGCGGAGGCTTTCGCTGATGTTTACAAGAAGCTGAAGTGGGAAGCCGTTTACGCTAGTCCGATGAAGCGTACTGTAGCCACTGCAAAGCCGTTTTGCGATGCTGTGGGCATTGATATGCAGTTGCGTGATGGACTCCGAGAAGGTAGTTATGGCGAATGGGAAAATAAAAGTAAAGCGTTTGCCCAAGAAAATTATGCTGAAAACTATGTTAAATGGTTGACAGAACCAGCTTGGAATGCACCCAAAGGTGGAGAAACTGCGGTGGATATCGCGAATCGTTCTATGCCTGTAATTGCGGAAATTCAAGATAAACATCCCCAAGGCAATGTTTTAGTAGTTTCTCATAAAGCTACGATTCGGATTATGCTTTGTAGTTTATTGGGTATCGATTTAGGTCGCTATCGCTATCGAATTAATATTTTAGTTGCCTCAGTAAGTATGGTTACATTTGACGTTCACGGTCCGTTGTTGGAAATTTTGGGCGATCGCTATCATATGCCCGAACATATTCGCAATCGGAAGGGAACTTAATTAATTCGTTTGTAGTAAGAGTTTTAACTCAAATTATTTATTATTGAGGACTAAAGTCCACACTACGAACCTATAAGGTGGGTTAGGCATTCCAATATATTGAAACAGGTTACATTCTTATAATTGCCGTAACCCACCATTTATTTGTAATCCGTTTGTAGTAAGAGTTTTAACTCAAATTATTTATTATTGAGGACTAAATTTATTTATAATTCGTTTGTAGTAAGAGTTTTAACTCAAATTATTTATTATTGAGGACTAAATTTATTTATAATTCGTTTGTAGTAAGAGTTTTTAACTCAAATTATTTATTATTGAGGACTAAATTTATTTATAATTCGTTTGTAGTAAGAGTTTTAACTCAAATTATTTATTATTGAGGACTAAATTTATTTATAATTCGTTTGTAGTAAGAGTTTTAACTCAAATTATTTATTATTGAGGACTAAATTTATTTATAATTCGTTTGTAGTAAGAGTTTTAACTCAAATTATTTATTATTGAGGACTAAAGTCCACACTACAAACCTATGTGGTTTAGGCATTCTAATATATTGAAACAGGTTACATTCTTATAATTGCCGTAACCCACCATTTATTTGGTGTTGAATATACGAAATATTTATTTTTCAATTCATGTCAAATACAAATGATTCTCGCCTAAATCGCGCTTTTAATTCCCTACAAGGTTTATCGGTGGGTGATGCTTTTGGGGAAAAGTTTTTTCTACATCCTGATGTTGCTGAAAATATTATTGCATCTCGCGCTATTCCGGCAATGCCTTGGTATTATACCGACGATACGCAAATGGCGCTTTCGATTTACTGGGTTTTACGGGAATATGGCGAAATTGGTCGAGATGATTTAGCGAAAAGTTTTGCTCGCAGGTATGACGAGAAAAGAGGTTATGGTGCGGGAATGCAAAGGCTGCTTTTAAATATACGCGATGGTCAAAAATGGCAGGATTTAAGTTGTAATTCGTTTAATGGACAAGGCTCTTACGGTAATGGTGCGGCGATGCGGGTTGCTCCTTTGGGGGCTTTTTTCGCTGACGATTTGGATTTAGTGGTGGAGCAAGCTCGTAAAAGTGCGGAAGTTACTCACGCTCATGAGGAAGCTATTGCTGGTTGTATTGCCGTTGCTGTGGCTGCGGCTTTTAGCTGTAAATTAAAGGAATCAAATAAACCAAATAAAACAGAATTTCTCGATTTTATTTTGCCTTATATTCCAGAAAGTGAGGTGGCTTCTAAAATTAGTCAAGCGCGGGATTTACAAAATGATATAAGCGTAAATTCGGCTGCTGCAATATTAGGAAATGGAACCAAAGTTTCAGCGCAGGATACGGTACCTTTTACTTTATGGTGTGCCGCTCAACATCTAAATAATTACGAGGAAGCGCTCTGGTTAACGGTTAGCGGTTTGGGCGATCGCGATACTAATTGTGCGATCGTTGGCGGTATTGTTGCTTTGTCTCCGGGTGTGGAAAGTATTCCGAAGGCATGGTTGTCAGCGCGAGAAGCTTTACCGAAGTGGATTAGTTTGAATGAGGAAGAATTGCAGAGGGAAACAGTAACTTTATATCGTCCCGTTGGAGAGAAAGAATTAGTTTTAATTAAAGAAAGTGGTTATCAAGAGTTTCCACCAAGATTACCAGAGCAACCGATTTTTTATCCGGTATTAAATCAAGAGTATGCAATAGAAATTGCCCGTGATTGGAATGCTGTTAATAATATAGTCATTCCAAATAATTTCCGTATGATTCGATGATGTCATCCAAAGACGTATTTGGAGTAGCATAAGTGCGCCTTTTTTTTATAATCGCAAAGTCTTGTTCAATACGATTAAAATCTGGTGAATATGGTGGTAAAAATAGAACTTTATGACCAGATGCTTGGGCAATACGGAATACATCATTTTTGCGGTGAAATGCCGCATTATCAAGAATTAAAGTCGAATTAGGATTTAGTTGAGGAAGAAGATGTTCTTCGAGCCATTGATTGAACCACAAAGCATTAGTACTTCCTTGAAATAAAACTGGAGCCAGTAATTGCTCTCCTCTTTTTGCAGCAATTAAACTAGTACGAATTCCTCGCTTACCACTCCTTTCACCATAAGATTCTTGCCCACGTTCAGACCAAGCATATGGTCGATATGTCTTCGGCTCAAAACCCGACTCATCCAAGTAAACGAGGTTTTTTGAACCTTCTTCACTTACTATTTTACGTAGATTCACTAAGTAATCGATTCGTTGATTATGATTTCTTTCGCTGTATCTGAGAGTTTTTTTTACGACTCAGTTTCATTTGGCGGCAAGCGTACCAGCGGAGCATTAGTATTCACTTTAAAATGTTCTGCACGCTCTCTGAGAAGAGCATCTGGATGTTCTTTTATATGACGTGAGACAGCTTTCCAGTCCAATTTCCGATTTCGCCCCTTTTGTCGCTGCGGCGATAAATTGTCTCTTTTACACCAATTATTTACACACCACAGACTTATTTTATATTGCCGTGATGCCTGTGCTTTGCTACCACCATTTTGAACAAATTCAACTACGCCATAGCCGTAAATCAATACTATAAGTCATCAGTAAGGGAAAAGTTATTAATTCAATCTCTATTATTTCATACGTTTCCTATTTGGAATGACTATAATATTGGTTACGTAACCAAGTTTGAAGTTAAAGCGGAATTTTTGAGCAATTATTCAGTACAGGTTGTTGGTGCTTCTCGACATCAAGAATATTGGATTCCTGCGGGGGATTTATTAAAGTTTAATCGTAATATTGTTGGTTTGATTGAGGTGGTTAAGGAGTTTCGATGATTGGTTAATAATAAGTTTAAACGCACAGGAATCAAGAGCAATCTTGAAAGCTTAATACAAGTTAGTAGATATCATTTTTATCTCTCTCTCAAAACTCTGCGTAACTTTGCGCTCACCTTTGCGCTCCTCTGCGTTTATCAAATCTTACATTATCTCATATTTACCAAATCTAAATCAAATAGATATCTATCTAAAATTAAGCAATGTAAACAAGAGTCGGATTATTTTTTGTAATTTACTAAAAATAGCTGTAATTAACAAGCTGCGTACTACAAAAAAACAACGGTTTATCTAGCTTTAAACTAGCTAAATTAAAACTGCGTATTACTTTCGCCAGCCTACAAATAGTATGTTACACACTGTAACTCCTATACTGCTGTTGGACTATTGATAATAGCATCAATAAAGGTCAGAAACATTGCGAAATATTTCGATAAGTTAAGTTTTTTGCATACAAATATTTAATCAATGCTTAGATTTATATTGTTTCAGTTTATTACTCTGCTTACTTCTACTGGGAAGAAAATGAATCTATTATGATTGAAAATTATAGACGACTGGTCTACTATCTAAATTATGAAACGTACTGATAAACGTAACGAACTTATTCGCGTTGGCAGGGAAATTATTGTCCAACGAGGATTTAATTCGGCAAGTCTTAATGATATATTGACTACTGCTAGCGTTCCTAAAGGTTCGTTTTATTATTATTTTTCTAGTAAGGAAGATTTTGGACTGGCAATTATTGATGATTTTGCCCTTCAATATCAGGATAAACTGAAACAGCTTGTAGAAGATGGGCGATCTTCTCCTTTAACCAAATTGCGTAACTTCTTTGAGTCAAAAATTGCAGAGATGGAAAACTCTTGCTGTAGTGATGGCTGTTTAATTGGTAATCTGGCTCAAGAGTTGTCAGCACAAAATGAGTTATTTCGCGATCGCCTTAATCAAGTGTTTGCCGATTGGGAAGAATATTTTGCTCGGTGTCTAAGAGCAGCTTACGAAAAAGGAGAAATTAAAGAGGATAGCAATCTTGACGATTTAGCTAAGTTTATTTTGTCGGGTTGGGAAGGAGCTATCTTACAAGCTAAGGTGACGAAATCCGTTGTACCGATGCAAACCTTTGTCAAGATTCTATTCCATCAGGTTTTAGGTAAATCTACCTCAAGTTAGATTAAGTCAAATTTTTAAGTTAGTAGGATTTATTAGTTAATAGACGACTGGTCTACTAGTTAGTAAGGATTAATTATGTCTGAGATTAAAGATAAAGTTGTCATTATTACCGGAGCAAGCAGCGGTTTAGGTGAAGCTACTGCCCGTAGGTTGGCTAAAAATGGCGCTAAATTAATGCTCGCAGCCAGACGAGAAGAGCGTCTCAAGGAATTGGTTGCTGATATTCAAAAAGATGGCGGTACTGCAAAGTATCAAGTTACAGATGTGACAGATAAATCTCAAGTAGAAGCATTAGCGAAAGCGACTCATCAAGCTTACGAACGTATAGATGTTTTGGTTAACAATGCAGGTTTGATGCCTTTATCACCTTTGGATCAAACCAAGGTTGATGAGTGGGACAAGATGGTAGACGTGAATATCAAAGGGGTTTTGTACGCGATCGCTGCGGTATTGCCAATAATGCGACAACAAAAATCCGGTCATATAATCAACCTTTCTTCAGTTGCCGGACACAAAGTATTTGCTACAGGTACGGTTTATTGCGCCACCAAGTTTGCGGTTAAAGCTATTTCGGAAGGAATTAGACTCGAATCCAACGGTGAAATTCGTGCGACTAATATTTCCCCTGGTGCGGTAGATACCGAATTGACGAGTACAATTTCTCACGACGAGACAGCAAAAAATGTGAATCAACTGTATTCAGTGGCTATCGATTCCGATGCGATCGCTCGTGCTATTACCTTTGCGATCGAGCAGCCAGAAGATGTTGATGTCAACGAGATGATTATCCGTCCTACCAAGCAAGAACTTTAGGAATTAACAATCTGAGAACAGGTAATATGGAAACACGCAAACTAGGACAGGAATTAGAAGTTTCTGCTCTCGGACTTGGCTGCATGGGAATGTCGGAGTTTTATGGCAAACGCGACGATACTGAAGCGATCGCTACAATTCACCGCGCAATCGATCTCGGCGTAACGTTTCTGGATACGGCTGATATGTATGGTTCGGGTGATAATGAAGAACTTGTTGGTAAAGCGATTAAGGATCGCCGCGATGCGATTATTTTAGCAACCAAGTTTGGTATCGTTCGCAGCGATGACCCAAATTCTAGAGGCTTTAACGGGAAGCCAGAATATGTACGTCAGTCTTGCGATGCTTCCTTAAAACGCTTAGGTATTGATACCATCGACCTTTATTATCTGCACCGCATCGATACTGAAGTTCCAATTGAGGATACTGTAGGTGCAATGGCGGAATTAGTGCAGCAGGGTAAGGTACGGTATTTGGGACTATCTGAAGCTGCACCTGCAACCATTCGTCGCGCTCAAGCAGTGCATCAAATTAGCGCTTTGCAAACTGAGTATTCCCTGTGGAGTCGCGATCCAGAAGATGAAATCTTGCCGACTGTAAGGGAATTAGGTATTGGTTTCGTACCTTACAGTCCTTTGGGAAGAGGTTTTTTATCAGGACAATTTAAAAGTCCCGATGATTTTCCCCAAAACGATTACCGTCGCAATTCCCCGCGCTTCAAGGGAGAGAACTTTTATAAAAACTTAGAATTAGTTGAGCGGGTGAAAGAAATTGCCCAAGCTAAAAAAGTAACCGCGAGTCAACTGGCGATCGCCTGGTTGCTAGCTCAAGGAAATGATATTGTGCCGATTCCCGGTACCAAGCAGCGTCAGTATTTAGAAGAAAATGTTGTTGCTGCGGAGATTACCTTAACTTCAGAAGAATTAAAGCAAATTGAAGCCGTTGCTTTCGTAGGAGTTGGAGCAGGCGATCGCTATGCTGATATGAGTCAAGTCAATCGTTAATACAATCAAAAACTTAATTATCTCAACCATGCCCAATTTAACTGTTTACGGTATACCTCAAAGTACTTATGTCCGCACTGTGCGACTTTTACTAGCAGAAGCAAATATTGATTATGACTTGAAAGAGATCAATATTTTTAATGGTGAGAACGAGACAGATGATTATTTAGCCAAGCATCCCTTTGGGAAAATCCCCACGATGGAAGTTGACGGAGAAAAAATTTATGAAACAACCGCGATTACTTACTATATAAATGAAAAAATGGCTGGGAGTAAATATAGTCCCTCGGATATCTTGATGCAAGCTCGAATGCTTCAGATTATGGCGATCGTTGATAACTATCTTTATCCTCCTGCCGTTGGTAAAATTGTGATTCAAAATTTAATTGTACCCAGTCAGGGAGGTGAAACTGATAAAGAAGCAGTCAAAGAAGCAGTAGCACCTACCCAAAAAGCTTTAAAAGCAATTGAAGACTTGTTTATCGGCAGTCCTTTCTTACTTGGTAGCGAGATAAGTCTTGCCGATTTTCATCTGATTCCGATTTTCGTTTATTTGTCAAAGACTCCTCAATTTGACGCAGTTACGACTCAAACACCTAAATTAAAAGCTTGGTGGGAGCAAACTAAGAATCTTGCCAGCGTTAAAAATGTTTGTGCTTAAGTCAAGGTTCGTAGTTGGGCTTTAGCCCTTTAAGCGATGAATCGCTTACTACCAACAAACGCGATATTACAACTTATCTCATCAATAAATATGACATCATCAAACCTTTCTCACCTCCTGTGTGCTTTCAATCTTGGTAATCTTTCTCTAAAAAACCGCGTGGTAATGGCTCCCTTGACTCGCTCTCGTGCGGGTGCCGAAAGAATGCCTAACGCTTTAATGGCAGAATATTACGCTCAACGAGCAGGTGCGGGTTTAATTATTACTGAAGGTACTACTATTTCCAAACAAGCAAATGGCTGGCTGCATACACCTGGTATTTATACTAAGGAACAAACAGAAGCTTGGAAACAAGTAGTTGATGCCGTACACGCCAAAGGTACGCCGATTTTTCTGCAATTGTGGCATACGGGTAGGTCTTCTCACAGCAGTTTTCAGGAAAATGATCGGCTTCCAGTTGCACCTTCGGCAATTAAACTTGAAGGCTCGGAAGCTCATACACCAAATGGTAAACAGCCTCATGAAATTCCTAGAGCGCTACAAACAGCAGAAGTTTCCCAAGTTGTGGAAGATTATCGTCAAGCCGCAGCAAATGCCAAACAAGCTGGTTTTGATGGAGTGGAAATTCACGGTGCAAACGGCTACATCATCGATGAATTTTTGCAATCTAAAACCAATCAGCGTACAGATAAATATGGTGGTAGTTTAGAAAATCGCTTTCGGTTTTTGCAAGAAATTATCGAATCAATTCTTACCGTATGGGATGCTTCGAGAGTGGGAGTAAGACTTTCACCCAACGGTAATTACAATGATATGGGTTCGCCAGATTATCGGGAAACCTTTACTTATGTAATCGAGCAGTTAAATCAATATGAATTAAGTTATCTCCACGTACTTGACGGTTTGGGTTTTGGTTTCCACGAATTAGGAGAGCCAATGACTTTAGCCGAATTGAGAAAAATCTATGACGGTATCTTAATAGGTAACTGCGGTTACGACAAAGAAAGTGCAGAAAAGGCGATCGCTGATGGTAATGCTGATTTAATTGCTTTTGGTAGATCGATTATTAGCAATCCCGATTTGGTTGCTCGTTTTGCTAACGGTTGGGAGCTTAATCCCGATCCAAAACCGGCTATTTGGTATTCCTTTGAAGCGGAAGGTTATACAGATTTTCCTACCTATCAACAGTCTGAGGTGGCGGTGTAGATATTTCGCATCTGTAAGATCCCCCCAACCCCCCGCTAATTTGGGGGGCTTTTCGTTATCCCATAAATGTAGAAATCTCCGCACTGCTACGTCTCCCAAAATTTACCGAATAAACAAACCATTTCATTACTAATCAAATAGTATTTCACACCTTTAAGATCCCCCCTTAAAAAGGGGGGCTATTTTAACAGTTATTCGGGACGTTCGGGAGGATTTTCGGGAACTCCTAGAGCTTCTTTTAGTTGTTCTTCGCTAATTCCTAACTTGCTTGCTGCTGCATTCAAATCAGGTCTGGGTCGTGGTCCAAAGGCTTCTTTGATTTGTTGTTCGGTTACACCTAATTTTGCTGCTGCTGCTGTAAAATCAGGTCTGGGTGGTCTTTGTCCTTCCCCAGCTTCGGGAGGATTTTCGGGAACACCTAGAGCTTCTTTTAGTTCTCCTTCGCTAGTTCCTAACTTGCTCGCTACTGCTGCAAAATCTGGTTGTGGTGGTCGTCCCAATGCATCTTTTAATTGTTGCTCGGTTATTCCTAATTTAGTAGCTGCTGCTGCAAAATCTGGTCCGCGTCGTCTGCCTTTTTCTTCAGGTTGGTTTTGAGCCATAATTTGAGTTGTGTCTGCTGCGTCGGTTTTATTGATTGAAGTAAATGCTAATGTTCCAAGTAACGCGGGAATTGCGGTTAATATTAGTACTTGATTAAGTTTCATGATTAAACTCTGAATAAGTTGCTTACATTTATGATTAAGCCAGTTGAAAATTACAGTTAAGTATGGTTTTTGATTACAATTTTGTAATTTTTCTCAGTGTCATCATGTCACCCTCAATTCGGTAATAGAGAGAGGTATATTTAGGATGAATAATACCTTGAAATAACATTATGTCAAGTGATAAAAGTACTGAATTGTATAGGGATAAAAGACACTATTTTTTAGGAGAAAAGATACAGGTTATGAATCCGAATATTCTCTAGTATTTGATTATCCACTCATTTTAAGAGGGTTAATTATGAACTGGGATAAAGTTTCAACGGGAATATTAATAATGGTATCGTTGGCAACTACTGCATTACCTGTATCGGCAAGTCCCTACCATTCTTCTGACAACGGTTATGGAAGAAATAAGGTTGTTGATGTAGTTGATGTAAATGTTAATTTAGGAGGTCAAAAGAAGCAAAGAGTTAATAAAAATGATTTCAAAGAGGTTTGCGTTAACAAACGTGTTCGAGTAAGAGGAGGTGTTAGAACTGTTCGCGAATGTAAATTAGTTAGAGTCCGGAGATAGAAAAAGTACCTTTGCTTTTTTTGTAATGCGAACGCAAAACCTTCACAAGTATTCATCGCTTGTGAAGGTTTTGCTTATGAAGACATTCCTCTTTAATGAATTGAGGAGAATTATATTTCTATCATAGACTTCACTATCAAAATTAGCTTCTCTGCTAATAGTGTAGTTTAGTGTTACGGTATTAGCAAAACAAAGTTTACTATCTGTTTTAATTACAAAATTGTAATTTTAGGACGTGAATTTTGTCTTCAAAAAGTAATTGTTATGGTCTAAAATATGTTTTCATAGGGTCATAACTAAAAACTGCTGATATGCTCTTAAAAAAACGTTTCCACAGTTTTTAGCACCCTTTTTTTTCGCCCTTTGTGACATATCCAGGCTAATAGTAGTTAAGTGAGAGATTATATGCAGATGCAAACACGACTTTCAATTCTTATTCTTGTAGGAATTCTTGCAGCAGGCTCATCATTCAGTTGCACGAAACAAACACCAAGTGCAAGTAATGGAAACATAAGTGAAGTTAGTGAGCAAAATAGCAGTAAAGAAACAAAAACCGCTTCTACAAAATACGAAACCCTTGGTATGACGTTTCTAGAAAATGCACTTGTAAAAGATATTACCACTAAGGATTGTACTTTGGTAAATGGAACTCAAACTACTTGTAAATCAATTACTGTCAGCGGATACCCATCTAACTATGAAGCGGGACCATTTTGTCCGAGAACAACGGCTGACTCTAAAGAAACAACTGGTATTTGGCTAGATGGTGAGAACATCTACAATTTAGATGGTGAGTTTATTATGAAACTTCCAGAAATATACAATGATGAGAAATTTGTACTATACGATTCAAAAGGTAATGTAAATATTACCGATACAGAAGAAGAGTTTGAAGGAGCGGCTAAACCTCAAGTAGAAGAGGAATATAAATACAATTGTGTCGAAGGAAAAATAGAATGGCTTGAAGGTGGTTCACCGATTCAAACTACTGTTGAAATACCTGCAAACCCAGTCAAAAGTGATACCGTTACCAATATTGGAAATAGAGTTGGAGTAACTATTAATGGGGTTGTGATTGATGGTCCAGCACCCGTACAAGCAATACTTTCAGCTTATACTATCGCTGCTTTTGATGATTGTGGAGGTCATATTAATCCAGTAACTGGGTATCACCAACATGGTATTACTGGATGTTTTGGTGTCGAAAGCAAAGTTGATGGTGAAACGAAATTAGTTGGGTATGCGATGGATGGATTTCCTATTCATAGTGCTTATGAAGAAAGTAATCAAACTCCAGAACTGGATGAGTGCGGAGGTCATGATGTTGAAGGGATAGGATACCATTATCACGCAAATAAAGCAGTAAAAAATTCAGTAATTTCTTGTTTTCATGGAACTTTGGTACAAGGTCAGCAAGATGAAAGGGGTGGTAGACCACCGCAGGGTAAAATACCACCTGGACTTCCTCCTCGTCGCTAAGTTGAAACCAATATCCATTTTGGTTTAACTGAATAAAGTTGAGTAACCAAAATTATTGAGCTTTATTAAATTTAAATAATAATTCTTGATTACAAAATTGTAATTTTAGTTTTTGAGTAGCAAGTGTAAAATAGATTGTCACATGCAGAAGCCATAGAATAGTTGTGAATATTCTATTTGTTGAAGATGAAGCGAAAATTGCTGATTTTGTTCGGGCTGGTTTGAAGGAGCAGGGGTTTACTGTCGATTACTGTGACAATGGTAATGATGGTTATTTGCAAGCTTTAGATAATGAATATGATGCGATTGTTTTAGATATTATGGTGCCGGGAAAAGATGGTTTATCAATTCTCAAACATTTGCGTCGGGAAGGTAGAAATACTCCGATAATTTTATTAACGGCTCGCAACGAACTTGACGATCGCTTGCAAGGTTTAAATTTAGGTGCTGATGATTACATTGCTAAACCGTTTTTTGTGGAAGAATTGGTAGCTCGAATTCATGCCGTGATTCGTCGTAGTGTCGGAGAGCGGCAAAATTTTCTGGCTGTAGGAGCTTTGAAGCTAGATCGAATTACTAGGGAAGTTACTTGTAGTCAAAAAGCTATTGAGCTTACCACTCGCGAGTTTAATCTGCTGGAATATTTAATGCGATCGCCTGGTAGGGTTTTTACTCGTACCCAAATATTAGAACACGTTTGGGGTTATGATTTTAATCCGAATACTAACGTTGTTGATGTTTGCATTCAGCGGATTCGTAAAAAAATTGACCCCATCAATAAGGAAGAATTGATTGAAAGTATTCGCGGGGTTGGTTATCGGTTTCGTCAAGTAGATGCTGGTTTATGAAACTATCTTCGTTTCGGCTCCGGATTGCTTTATTCTCTGCGGCTCTTGCTGGTAGCGCTTTGGTGGGTTTTGGTGCGGTTTCCTGGTTCCAGATTTACAACGCTAAGGTTAACCGTTTAGATACACAAATTGTTAATTATTTGATGCGTCCACCCGGTAGAAAACCACCGCAATTTTACGAGGAACCGCGATGGCAGGAGTATACAGAATTACTATCTAATATATTAGGAGCAAATACAAAAATTCCGATTGCGCTGTTAGTACTTAATACAGAAGATAATATAATTTACCAATCTCAGGAAGTAGTTGAAGATAAGGATTTGTATCTTCTGTTAGTTAAAAAATTAGAATTGACAAAACCTTTCCGTGGCAAACCACCCCCTCCACCTCCTTTAATTACAGAAACAACAAAAACAGGTGCTTGGCGAATTGGTGCGGTTAAACATTCTATTCGCTTTTTACCAGATGACCAAAAAAGAAACCGCACAGACGCAGAGGAAAGAAATAAACAGAGAAATAATAATCAAATTGCGATCGCGGTTAATTTGGAAGTAGTTAATCGAGAAATGGCTACAATTAACAATATTTTCTTGATTTCTATTCCGGGAGTGTTGTTATTAATTACAATTGGTGCATGGTTGCTGTCTGGAAGCGTGTTACATCCGATAAATCAATTAACCAGCACAATTCAACAAGTTAATGCAAAAGGGTTAGATTGAAGAATTCCCACTGAAAAAACAGATGTGGAATTTGTAGAAATGATTCGGGTATTTAACCAAATGTTAGAACGTTTAGAACGCAGTTTTCATCAAGCTTCTCGTTTCAGTGGTGATGCTGCTCACGAATTGAAAACCCCGTTAACTATTTTGCAAGGGGAATTAGAAAGAACATTACAGCAAGTGACTCCCGGAAGCGAAGTACAGCAGCGTTTGAGCTACCTTTTGGATGAAGTGCATCGTCTGGGTGCAATTATCCGCAAACTTTTACTGCTGTCTTTAGCGGATGCGGGACAAATGAGTTTATATCTGGTAGAGGTGGATATGTCGGAGTTATTATTCCAGATGTTGGAAGATGTCGAAATGCTGGCTCCCGATTTGACGGTAAAAACTGATATTGCTAAAGATTTAAAAGTTAAAGGCGATCGCGATTTATTGATGCAGGTTTTGCAAAATCTAATTAGTAACGCTATAAAATATAATCTTGCCGACGGTTGGATAAAAGTTGATGCTTTTCAAAAAAATAACTCACTTAAAATAACAATTGTCAATGCATCCGAGGGAATAAATATTGGCGATCGCGCTCGAATTTTTGACCGTTTTCATCGTGGAGATCCATCTCGCAACCGTAAAATAGAAGGAATTGGATTGGGTTTAAGTCTTGCTCGTGAAATTGTTCGCGCTCATCATGGAGAGTTGATGCTCGATCCAAATTCTGAGGGGGAGACATCTTTTAGTGTTAGTTTACCGATGTTGTGAGGTTTTTAGAGGGATTCTAGTTTGTTAGGGTTTTGCAATTATCCAAATGGTTATCTTTAAAATGCATACCTTAATATAAGTTGCACCTATATATAAATAGAGGAAAGAAAAAATACAACAATTTCTTCTTTTTTAATAGCAACTAATTTATTGAGGATTAAACAATGAAACTAACTTATCGTGGTGTAACTTACGAACGTAATAATACACCCGTGGAAACTTCAGAAACTAATATATTTGCAATCTATCGCGGTGTACCTTATTGTGTTCGTCGTTCTGTTTCTTCTCAAAATAAGCCATTACAGAAAAATCTTCAGTATCGCGGTATTTCTTATTCCTTAAATTAAATTAATTTTGTAGGTTGTAGGTTGGGTTAGGTTTACCGGAAATTAGTTGTAAACAAATAATCTATATTTGAACCGTAACCCAACATTAATTAATCCTTTCCTAACAGAAGATTACCGAGGAAAAAACCCTTCTAGAACGTAGAGAACGCAGAGGAGAGAAATAAAGAGAGATATGTAATTTTAGAGCGGTTAACAGTTAGTAGTAGGTTGGGTTAGACGCACGAAAAATAATAGTTATTAACCCGAAATTAATCGCGATCGTTGTAACCCAACACCTAGATTGTGGGTATTTGGCAATATCTCGATTTATCCAAGATATTAATGTTGGGTTACGACACGATACGATCAATTATCCGTGTTTATCAAATTTGTTTTCGTATCTAACCCAACCTACAAAACTAGCTAGCAAGATTTATCCCTAGAGAAAAATAAGCAATAATTATATCATTATTTCAAAGCCTTAAAATCTAAAATAGTATGACCCAAGCAATAAACAAATTAACAAGCTTTGAGGAATTCATTGAATGGTATCCTGATAACGGCATACGCTACGAATTACACAAAGGGGTAATTGTCGAAATGCCACCACCTAATGGCGAACATGAAAATGTTATCGGCTTTTTAGCTGAAAAAATTACTATACAATATGTCCGTTTAGGATTACCTTACCGTATCCCCAAAACTGGACTTGTTAAAACTCCCGACAATGATTCAACCTATTCCCCAGATATTGTGTTGGTTAATCATGATAATCTCGTCAATGAACCTTTATGGAAGAAACAATCTACACTTATTCAAGCTGAATCAATTCCTTTGGTAGTTGAGGTTGTAAGTACAAACTGGCGAGACGATTATCACGACAAATTTGGGGATTACGAAGAAATGGGTATCCCTGAATATTGGATTATAGATTACGCCGCGTTGGGTGGTAAACGGTTTATTGGCAACCCCAAACAACAAACTATCACGATTTGCGAATTGGTGGATGGTGAATATCAAACTACTCAATTTCAAGGTAATCAAGCAATAGTGTCTTCTTTATTTCCTGACTTGAATCTTACAGCACAGCAAATTTTTGATTCTGCTTTGTGAAATTTTTAGTTTGTAGTAGTAGGTTGGGTTAGACGCACGAAGAATAATAGTTATTCACCCGAAATTAAGATTGCGTCGTAACCCAACACCTAGATTGTGGGTATTTAGTAATATCTTGATTAATCCCAGATATTAATGTTGGGTTACGACACGATATTATAAATTATTCGTGTTTATCAAAATAATTTTCGTGTCTAACCCAACCTACAAGGGAAAATATGTTTTACCCATTACCAATTACCAATTACCCAATTCTCAATTCCTCTTCATCTACAGCTACAAAATATTCCGGCTTGCGAATTTCTTCTATTTTGGTATCTTCAACTAATGCTAAAAATTCGGAGTTAGCAATGATAGCTGTATCTCTATTACGACGGAATAATCCACTACGGAATTCTTGGAAGGTTAATTGTCCATAATCAAGATTTATTAAACCAATTTTATCGGTTCCGATTTTAAAATCTTCAATTGTATCGGCATTATCTTTATTAGTACCACCGTCACCAAGTTGCAAAATAAAAGTGTCTTTTCCAGAGCCACCGTCTAATTTATCTTTACCTTTTCCACCAAAAAGAATATCGTCGTCGTCATTACCGATAAGAGTATCGTTACCAGATTCACCGAAGAATAAATCGTTTCCATCTCCGGTATAACGTCCATCTCCACCAAAACTTAAGAATTCAGCGCCGTTAATTTCTTGATTTACAAAACTACCGATAACTATATCGTCTTTGTTGCCGGTTTTTGCTTTTCCTATTAATAAAGTTGCAATGTTATCTTTATTAACGTCGATAATTCCGTGATAAGCTCCGTTGTCTTCTCGACGAATTCTTAACTCGTCAAAATCTTCGATGGGTAATTTTTCTATGGAATCATAAGCCCTAATACCGAGTAAATCGCCGATTAAGCCTGGTTGGTTAACTGTATTAGTAAAAGCTCTAACTACTCTACCGTGTTCGCTGCCAAAATCGGTAGCAAATTCGGATATTGTTCCGAAATCCATTTGAAAAGCTTCATCCGCAGTAACGGCTAATCTTGGATTTCCGGCAATGCTTTTTTCTCCTACAAATGCTCTGGAAAATACCGAAACATCGGCGAATTTTTCGGGTGCTTGAGTACCTTCTATTCTGCCATCAACGTCGTAGATATCCTCATTTGGATCGTTACCAAATGGGTTTTCGTCGCGATTTCTTGCGCTTGGTGGATCTAAAGCGGTAATTGTTCTCGCACCTTGAGTATTACCCGCTAAAAATGTATTATCTTCTAATAAAAGTCCGTCTCTGTAAATTCTTCCCATTTCAGCATTTACCAAAGAACCCAAACTGTGCCCGATTAAGTTCAAACTTTGGGAAGCTTCTTGAGTGTTAATTCCGTAAAATTGATTTAAAGCTTTGACTGCAAATTCTGCAACCGGGCTAATCCAAGTCGCTGCTCGGAAATTTCCTCTACCGGGAACACCGAATTGAACTCCCAAACTTTCCGAGTTGTTGTAAGCTGCTTCTCTCCAGTCTAATAATAAAACGCGATCGCCTGGTTTTGTATTAGCTATTTCTTGTGCTACGTCGGCAATTTTTCCTTCGGGAGCGTCATTCCAACCGTGGATTATCAACCAGGTTTGTTCTGCTTCGTCAGGATTGTTAACTTCTAAAAAGCCGACTTTACGCAGGCTGGGATTATTTTCTACCTGTTGGTTAAATAAAACCCCTTCTTCACTTCCCCCCGTGACAAATCCTTGAACTGGTAAAGTACCTTCTAGGGGATTTGGTGGAAGAGTAGAAGGATCGTTTACACCTGCGATCGCATTAATTGTTGTACTTCCATAATCCCCTGCTTGCAAGCTCATGGTTTGATTACCACCAGTACCATCGGAAGCAAGTTTGACGTTATATGTAGTACTGTTTCCTTCTACTTTGGTTGGTGTAATCTCTTTGATGTAACCAGCATCATCACCGACAGAAGTAATATTTACTTGATTGCTTGCATTTTGAGGAGTTGGTGAGGAGATATTAGCAGCGGATACTTCGGGTACTGTAACAGTAAGCTCAAAATTTAACTCTTCTTCTGGCTTCAAAAAGACGTTTACCGTATCTAAAGATAATGCAGAATCTTCGCTGCTACTTTGAGAAATAATATTGCTTGTATCTTCATCACCAATATTAAGAATAGCAGTATTTTGATTTCCTAAAACTGCACCACCAGTCAAGTTTGCTAAAGATAAATTAACAGTTTCGCTACCTTCTTTTAAATCATCGCTAAAGATAGGAATAGTTACATTTTTCTCGATTTCTCCATCTTTGAAATTAAGCACAATCGGAGTATTATCAAAATCTTCGCCACCTGTAGCAGTACCGTTTGTTAAATTAACTGTGGCGCTAACGTTTCCTAAATCTCCCTCGGTACGAATCACCTTAGCTGATAAAGTAGGGATTCCCGATTCAAAAGTATTAAATTCAGCGAGTTCAAACTCTAATTTACCGGAATTCTCACTCGCAGCATCAATATTATTATTTTGAGCAAATTCAATTAACTGTTTTCCTGCTTCAGTTTCATCCCAATTATTAGAACTTACTTCTTCAAAAGCAGTGGCTTTTCCGGCTGCACCTTTAATTTGAAAAATAATATCGTTGTAATCGGTATCGGAATTTTTATCTAAGCGTAAATCCTCCATTCCAAATACACCCGTTCCCTCCACCAACTGCATTATTTGAATTGCGTTGTCGGGATTAGCTAAACTAAAGGAAAATAAAGGACGCTTATCATCATCTACTGCTGGATTATCCAACACTTCTTGAATATTACCTTGGGGAACTAACATCAAAGCAAAGTTATCCCCTGGATTCATACTAAAGGTTTTAACTCCCTCGTAATCCCCTTCATTCCTATTTGTTTCTCCCAATTCTCCCGTAAATTTAGCACCCTCAGAATCATCATTTACGACAATATAACCGTTCGTTGAATTACTCAAAACACGACGAGCAGCTTCTTGAATAAATTCATCGGAACCGGGATTTAAACTTTCCATTCCCGTAAGATTGAAAATTCCCAATTCGCTTTGATAACCACCTGCATCAAATAAGAAATCAATGGTAAATTCACCCGTCGAATCGACAGTAAATACACCATTTTCTAAACTTGAATTTGAACTTAAAGCAGCTTGCGGTAGAGGAGTTATTTGAGAAGATTCAGTTAAAATAGGATCTTGAAAACTTCCTGAAGGATTATCATCAACCGATAGAATATCTGGATTTAATGAGTTATCAATTGTAAAAAGGTCGATATTGTCAAAACTTGTTATGGGATTTTCTAAATTATCCATCGTATTAATTAAATAATATGTACGTCATTCGATTTTTGATTCTAAATTTTAGATTTTGGATTAATATAAAAATCTAAAATTGAGATATCCTATTAGACGTAGCACAAAATTCAGAATCAAATGTGAAAATGCTTCGTGTAGCTTATTTTATTTTAGATACTTCGGCAAGTCTTACAGTGAGCTACGTCGAACTGCTCAGCACAAGTTTTAGATTTAGATTTTATATGCAAGTACTTACAAGCTCTTGGCTGCTCAATGGGGAACCCCGGCAGGCAACTTCTCTTCCTAAACTTTCTGCAAAATCTAAAATTTAATGACCTTAATTATACTAATGTTACTTATTGATTTTAGTAAATATAGTGATTTGTGCGACAATTAATTTAAAGATTACGTAAAAATAACTGCGATCGAGGTTGTAAATCGGACTTTAATTATTTGCTTACAAGATAAATAGCCCACTGCAATATTTAACAGTGAGCTACATAAAATTTTCAGAATATGCTTTGAAGTTAACTAACTCTAAATTGATTTTCAGCCACACTTACAAAGTATTCAGGATTTTGAATTTCTTCTACTTTAGTATTTTTGAGCAATGCCATAACTTCCGAGCCAGCCACGATCGCGGTTCCATCGGATGATTGCACAAAAGTTAATTGGTCAAAATTAATGTCTGTCAGACCAATTTTATCAATACCAATTTGGAAATCTTCAATTACATCGGCATCAGATTCTGTAGCACCACCGTCACCGGGTTTAAAAATAAATGTATCTATTCCGGAACCACCATTGAGAATATCTCTACCAATACCACCGATCAGAATGTCATTGTACTTATTGCCGATAATCATATCGTTACCGGATTCACCGAAGAAAATATCATTACTATCCCCATAAGAACTATTTTCACCAAAATCAAACAAGTCGCTACCGTTCATTTCTTGGTTCCCAGAACTACCGATAACTATATCGTCGTGATTACCTGCTTTTAATATTCCAGCTAATGAAGTTACTAGGTTATCTTTGTTAACATCAATGATTCCTTTGAAACCTTTATTGTTTCCTTCAAGGATTTGTAGCTCTCCTAAATCATCGATGGGCATTGTTTCGAGTGATTGATAAGCCCCGATACCGAGTAAATCTCCGAGTATACCCTGTTGGTTAATCGTATTTGTGAAAGCACGAACTACTCTATCGTGTTCCCTACCAAAATCGGTGAATTCAGATTCGGTTCCGAAAGTCATTTCAAAGGCTTCGTCGGCACCAAGAGCTAATTGTTTATTTCCCGCAATGCTTTTTTCTCCTACAAATGCTCTGGAAAATACCGACGCATCAGCGTATTGTGTAGCAACTTGAACACCTTCGATTCTGCCATCTACATCATAGATATCTTTAATCGGATCGACGGTAAATGGATTGTCATCGACATTTCTTGCTGATGGAGGATCGAGAGCGGTGATTGTTCTAGCACCTTCGTTGTTACCCGTGACTACAGTTTCGTTATCTACAGTCAATCCATCTCGATAAAGTCTTCCGATTTCCGCGCTTACCAGAGAACCGAGACTGTGACCGATTAAGTTTAAACTTTGTGAAGCTCCCAGACTGTCTATTCCGTAATAATCGTTTAATGCTTCGACTGCGAATTCTGCAACCGGATTAATCCAACTAGCTGCGCGGAAATTACCCTTACCCAAAGCTCCGTTCTCAATTCCTAACGTTTCCGTACTGTTAAAAGCTGCTTCTCTCCAGTCTAATAACAGAACGCGATCGCCACTATGTGCCTTCTCTATTTCTTGTGCTAATTCTGTAAATCTTCCATCGGGTGTATCGTTCCAACCGTGAACGAGAACCCAAGTTTGTTGAGCGTCGGTGGGATTATTAAATTCTCTGAAACCTACGTTACGGATGGTGGGATTGTTTTCTATTTCTGAATTGAGTAAAATTCCTTCTACGCTTCCACCCGTTACAGTGCCTTGAACTGGTAAAACACTCGGATCTAAATACTCGCTCGAATCTTGAGCATTGAATGTTGCATCAAAACTCTGTGTTTGCAATATGCTTTGATTGCTAATAGTTCCATCAGATGCAGCTTCATTATTAACGTACTGATTTCCCTCAAGCTTATTAAGTGAAATGTCATTTACATGAGCAGCATCATTACCTACAGATTGGATGTTTATTTCAAGATTATTTACATTGGTAGCCGCTACTGTATCTTCATATTTAAGATTAGATTGAGGCAATGTTTGGGCAACCTTAACCGCAGTATTTTCATTTGCGATCGCGCCATCTGTAAATCGATGGGATAAATCAACCGTCTCGCTCGATCGATCTAAATCATTGTTAAAGACAGGAATGCTTATTTGTTTGTGAATTTCTCCATCAACAAACTCTACAGAAATAGGATTTTCATTGAAATCTGCTTCCGATTGAAGATTATTTGATTCGAGATCCGCAAACTGAGAAATTGAAATTCGATCGGGAACGTCACTTGTAACTTGTTCAAAATTAAGAGGATCGGATTGAGAAGAACCAGTTAATGAAGGGTTTTTTAGATTTCCTTCGAGATGATGGTCCGTAGAAAGAATATCCTTATGTAATGAATGGTGAGATGCAGAATGATTATTCATTTGTAAATTAGTTTCCAGGTTTTGTAGATTCATTTTAATTAAATAATATTTATGTCGCGTTTAAATGTAGTTAAAGAAGCAGTGTTGAAATTCAGATATAGATATGATGGTTTTATAGCTCAAATAGCGCAGTTAAGAGCATATACAACAGGCGTTTAATTGATAACGATTAGGAATTAGGTTCCAATCTTTAAAAGGGTTGGAACGAGATTTAAATCAATAAAACTAGAAATGATTTAACTAGAATTGATTATGCTAGATAACTTTGATGTTTATCATCTAACTAAAGAAATATTCTTTAGTAAAAGTTTAGCAGCAATAGGTATTTAAGCCGATTTTCATATCAAAGCGATCGCTTGAAAGAAGTTGTCTATTCTAAATAGCTTTGTTGACTAAATAAAATTCATAATATTAGAAAATAAAGTTTTTTTTGTTATTTAAACTAAATTCTATTTTTGCAAAGGTAAAGTGACATTGATGATATTAATGTTACTTTTTTATTTCGCTTTATTGTTATGGATTTGACAAAATTGCTTTCTGTTTTCAACTACGGTTAATTCTAGAGTTAATGCGTAGTCGGTTATGCTTGCTGTAGGTATTTTGAGGGTGTATATTTCGCTTTGACTAAATTCTTCGAGACAACTAAGACTTGCTTGATGCTCGCAGGTAATTAACCCTCACCCAAATTTTGTAAAATCGATTCAACTTGTTCTTGCAGATCGGATAAATTTTGCTCGATAATTTCCCAAATTAAATTAAGATTTACCTTCAAATAATCATGAATCAATACATCTCTTAAACCTGCCATTTGTTGCCAAGGAACATCTGCATATATACTTCTCAATTCAGGAGATAATCTTTTTGTAGCTTCACCGATAATTTCAAAATTGCGAATCACTGCATCTTGAATCATCGGTGTTTTCATGAAATCCTCCCTCCCTACACGAGTATATTCTTGAATGCGCTCAATACATTCTTTAATATTGCTCAAATACAAACGCTCATCCTTCATAAGATTACAGATTCATTCAAGACTTTTTCTCTAATTAAATCATGAAGATTACCTGGTTCTGCGACATCAACTTTACGATTTAATAATTTTTCCAAATCTTGGATTAGAGCAATATAATCGAATAAGCTACGCTTTGGCTCAAGTTCTACTAAGAAATCAACATCACTATCGGGCTTTGCTTCTCCTCTAGCCACCGATCCAAATACCCGCACATTATACGCGCCGTATTTAGTAGCAATTCTTAATATCTCTTCTCTAAATGGTAGTAATAATTCCTGGATTCCCATGACCTAAACCACATAATTTCTCTTCTATTATCGCTTTTACCTTGCCCTAAACTCTTCTAGTTTCCCACTTTCGGCAAACTTCCAAGTAACTTCTTAATCAACCACAAAAATCATAGAAAATCACACATAATCCAGTCGAATCCGATCGATCGCTGCATTCAATCCGTCGCTATGAATCCAACCTACAAAACCACCGTAAATCATATTGTCATTGCGATCGGCAATAAAAACATGGTCAACACCAAAGGGATTTTTCCAAGTTTTCACAGTTGAACCATCTCTCAACCGAATTACAGGATTAGAACTTTTAAAATCTCGATGGTGAGCGCGAGTTATTCCCGGTACGTTTTCTAATATCTCGATAATTTCTTCGCTATCATCTGTTATATTTTTGCTGACTACGGTTGTACAACCACATCCATCTGTGACTGTAAATTTGAGTCTTTCTTTTAAATCCCCATCAAATAACGATAAAGAATTGATTTCTTCTAATAGTTTACCTTGGGGTTCTAACTGTCTTCTTTCACAGTAAACTGCCGTAAGTAACTCTTCTAAACCGACGTTTGTTAAAGCATCTGCAATCAAACCTGTTAATCCTAATACCGCGATACCTCCTAACATCCCCGCAGGGCCACCTAAAAAAGCTAAAGCAGCAGTAATCGCAGCAGCACCCGTTAAACCAGTGCTTGCCATGACTGCGATTAAAATAATTCCGGGTAATCCTAATCCAGCTATTTTTTTTACGAGTTCGTCCATACAACCTCATTGCGGTAAGTTCATTTTATTTTCTCTATATTATGACTTACGCAACTGGCATATTTTTTTTGTAGGGTGCTGTGACACTTTGACCGATTATCAACGTAGTAACAAGAAAATTATGTCACGCACCACCCAAGTCTTGTGACAATCGCGTAAGTTCTGTATATTTTAAGTATTTTATATTACTCCCAAGGTTAAAAAACAGTATTTTAACTGAGAAAAACATCAAATTGCTGCACGCAATAGATACTCCTTATAAGTACTTGTGCCTCGATTAATTAAACATTTTGTTTGAGTAGGGAGTAGGAAACGCTTATAGGGCTGGTTCTCAAATGAAGCTGAAGGGAATATTTTGTTCGATTATCCGAGTTTTTTTCAAACTGCATAAGTTTAGATTAATTACCCTATTAGAAAATATAGGAGACAACATTCATGTTCGTAAGTTACCACCTCTTACCCATTGCTTGTTCTCCATTCACCATATTTCGCGAAAATTAAGTCAAATCGCTATCCGATAACTCCCTCACTTTTCTGTATGGTGTTTAAAAGTCGTAAATCCTATATTGATGTTGCTCTTGTTTGAAATCAATAACAAAACATAAACTAACTAGAAAACTAACATTTTGATTGAGGATTGAAAAATGAAACTAACTTATCGCGGTTTATTTTACGAACGAAATAATTCTGAGTTGGAAACTTCAGAAACCAATGTATTTGCAATCTATCGCGGCATACCTTATTGTGTTCATCGCCCTATTTCTCAAAATAAGCGATCGCCTAAAAATCTCAAGTATCGCGGTGTCTCATATACAAATTAAACCAGTAAATCTGAAATTGGATCGAGTCGAGGCAAGCACCAAGAAAATAAAACTATGTCAAGTGAGGTAAATCTGGTATCTTACATCAGTACTAGAAACTCGGTTTCTCGATCTTTACGCATAAAAATCATGTTTTTACGAGTGTTACTGGGTTTCTTCTGGCTTGTTGAGATTGGTACAAGATGTAAGCTAAATTTGACTATAAACCCCAAAATAGCGACTCATCCCTATGTTGTCTCAAAGATAAAGCTTTTAACTTATCCTACTCACTCTACAAGAAAAATTTCTTTGATTCATGCTTCGCTCAGAGAACTTTTGAACTATTAACAAATGTTTCAATCTATAAAGATTGATTGATTTGCAGGCATTTTTTTTTGATAAATGCGCTCGCAGAATTTAAATTAAGTAATTGTCACTAAGGAGAGAATATCATGGCTAAGAATACTTTTATGACACTTCAACAAGGCTCAACTGGAGATGCTGTAGTTAATTTGCAAGAGTGTTTAAAGACTGTTGGTGTTTACTCTTGTAGAAGCAATGGCGTTTTTGATGAAAGAACTAAGAATGCCGTGATCAAGTTTCAGAGAAATAATGCTATGACGGCTGATGGAGTAGTAAGACGGGCAACCATGTCTGCATTAGTTAGATGTTGGTGGTATTGATAATGTTATCAAGGCTTTAACCGTATTTTTAAAAGAATCGCAGAAAAAATACGGTAGCTAAATATAGCAATTATATATTAGTTTTAATAATTTTAGGTTTCAATAAACCCGGTTTTTATCAAGAAGCCGGGTTTTTAATTTGATTAGATAATTAGGGAACGGGGAATAGGGAACAGGAAAAAAGATTATAAGTAAGTATACTCAATTCAAATTAAATATTGCTAACAAAATTCCCAATGCTGACGCGACATTTGATAATTTTGAAGCAATTACGGGAAGTAAACCTACTAGCTGGAAAGAATTTGTAGAAAAGCATCGCGAGGAATTGCAATATTAATCAAAGCTTCCAAAAGTAAATTCCAGGAGAAACATCATGGTTAAAATTGTTCGCTTTCACGAAATTGGTGATGCAGAAGTTTTGAAAATTGAAGATTTATCTCAATCTGAACCCAAAGAAGGTGAAGTACGGTTACAAGTTAAAGCAATTGGACTAAACCGAGCCGAAGTAATGTTTCGTCAAGGTGCATATTTAGAACAACCCACTTTACCTTCTCGCATTGGTTACGAAGCATCGGGAATTGTTGACGCAGTTGGTGCTGGAGTTGAGGGAATTAAAATCGGTGACAAAGTTAGTACTATTCCTTCACCAGGAGCCAAAATGAGCAACTATGGACTGTATGGAGAAAGCGCAATCGTTCCCGCTCAAGTAGTTGCTCCTTTTCCGGAACAGTTATCATTTGAGCAAGGTACGGCAATTTGGATGCAATATCTCACAGCTTACGGTGCTTTAAATTATTACGGTCAGATGAAAGCGGGAGATTATGTAGTAATTACCGCAGCTAGTAGTAGTGTGGGTTACTCAGCAATTCAGTTAGTTAAAGCAGCGGGGGGAATTGCGATCGCAACTACTAGAACCTCGGCGAAGAAACAAAAACTGCTGGATGCGGGAGCGGATTACGTTATTGCAACTCAAGAGGAAGATTTAGTTAGCAAGGTAATGGAAATTACTTCCGGACATGGAGCAGATTTAATTTTTGACCCGATTGCAGGTTCGTTTGTAGAGAAATTAGCAGAAGCAGCAGCGATTGGTGCAACTATTTTTGTGTACGGTGCATTAAGTATGGAAGTTGGTAGTACACCTTTTCCTTTAATGACTGCTTTGAGTAAAGGATTGAAAATTCAAGGTTACACGGTACTTGAAATTACGGGTAATCCGGAACGATTGGAGAAGAGTAAAAATTATGTTTACGATAATTTGAATTCGGGTAAACTTAAGCCCGTAATTGATTCTCAAAAGTTTACTTTAGATAATATCGTTGAAGCACATCGCTACATGGAATCTAACCAGCTTTTGGGGGAAAATTATCGTTACTGTTTAACAACAAGTAATAAAAAATGGAAAGCAAAATTGCATTAGTAACGGGTGGTAATCGAGGAATTGGATTTGCGATTACTCAAGGTTTACTGCAAAAAGGTTATCAGGTAATCATTACTTCTCGTTCTCTCGATAAAGCAAAGCAGGCTGCTGAAAAATTAAATTCAAATGGTAAAGTTATATCTATAGAATTAGACGTTGCTGATGATAATTCTATTAATAAAGCGTTAGGAAGTTTGCAGCAACAGGTAAATCAATTAGATGTCTTGATTAACAATGCAGGTATATATCCGGACGAAGGCGTAAATATTCTCACTATCGATCGCGAACTTTTAGTAACAACCTTTAATACCAATACCTTCGGAGCGATTCGCATGGTACAGACATTTTTACCGCTGTTGAAAAAATCACTTGATGCCAGAGTAATTAATGTTTCTAGCGGTTTCGGCGAAATTGATGGATTGTCTGCTGACTATCCCAGCTACTGTTTATCAAAATTAGCATTGAATGGGTCAACAATTATGTTAGCGCAAGCCTTACGCTCAGAGAAAATTGCCGTGAATGCCATATGCCCCGGTTGGGTGAAAACTGATATGGGTGGAGATAGCGCACCTCGGACACCAGAGCAGGGTGCAGATACAGCGATTTGGTTGGCTACTGTTGCACCCCGCGAGGAGACGGGGAAATATTGGCGCGATCGCAAAGTAATATCTTATTAGTGTCGGATCTAAAAAACTTTGCGTTCCTCTGCGTGTACCTTTGCGCTCCTCTGCGTTAAAAAATAAATCATTCCGATGCAAACTTTGATATTAAATATTATTTTCAACTGAGGTACTAATCATGAGCGAACAATTAATGCAAGCTGCTTATTACGAAAAACTTGGTGCAGCAAAAGAGGTAATTCAATATCAACAAATGCCAATACCCGAACCCGGTGCTGGTGAAGTACGAGTCAAAATCCATGCTTCGGGTGTCAATCCATCCGATACAAAATCCCGTGGTGGCTGGGGTGGTATCGAGCAGAAATTTGAAAGAATAATTCCCCATCAAGATGGTGCTGGAGTAATTGAAAGTGTTGGTGAAAACGTGAATAATTCTCGTATTGGAGAACGAGTTTGGATTTATGAAGCGCAATTAGGTAGAGCGTTTGGCACTGGTGCGGAATATGTTGTCATACAGGGCGAAAAAGCCGTTACCTTACCAGATAATACCAGCTTTGCTGAAGGTGCTTGTTTGGGAGTTCCCGCAATGACTGCTCATCGTGCTGTTTTCGCAGATGGTGAGGTAAAAGGACAGACAATTTTGGTAACTGGGGGAGCGGGTGCCGTGGGTAACTATGCGGTGCAGTGGGGTAAATATGGTGGTGCAACTGTAATTACTACCGTGAGTACTCCCGAAAAAGCAGAAATTGCTAAAACTGCGGGTGCAGATTACATCATCAACTATAAGAATGAAGATGTAGTCAAACGCATCCAAGAAATTACTGGTAAAAAACGGGGAATTAATCGTATTGTTGACGTTGATTTTAGTCAGAATTTGTTCGTAGCCGATGCAGTTTTGCGTACTAATGGTGGAGTGGCGATGTATTCAGCGAATCCAGATGATGCTCCCGCTTTACCAATTTTGTCATTAATGATGAGAAATATTATCATCCGTACAATATTGGTTTATACCATGCCTGAAGAAGCCAAACAGGCAGCGATTCGGGATATTACTGCTGCATTAAAAGCAGGTGCATTGCATCATAACATTGCTCAACGATTCCCATTAACAGAACTTGCTGCCGCTCACGAAGCTCAAGATAGCGGCAAGATGATTGGTAAAGCGATCGTTGAGATTTAATATTGGTTCGTAGTAAGGGCTTAAGCCCTAAGTCCGAGGACTAAAGTCCTTACTACGAACCTAGTAAATAACAATAATCAATTAAAAACAAAACCATGAACCCAACCTCATCAGTTTCTCAAACATTTACAATAGCCAAAGATATAACAGTAAACCGTATCGGTTACGGAGCAATGCGACTCACTGGAAAACCGGGAAATTTTGGAGCTTACCCAGATTGGGAAGCAGGAGAAAAGCTTTTACAACGTGCAGTTGAATTAGGTGTAAACTTTATCGATACCGCCGAAGCTTACGGCCCCGGTTACAACGAAGAAATCATTGCTTCAGCGTTACATCCATATAAAGAAGGCGTAGTTATTGCAACTAAGGGAGGCATTGATAAACCCTCTCCAGATAACATTAAAGCCGATGGAAGCCCGGAATATCTGCGTAGTGGTGTCGAAGGCAGTCTCAAAAGATTGAAATTAGAACAAATAGACCTGTATCAATTGCATCGTCCCGATTCTAAAGTACCGTTTGCCGAATCAATTGGTGCATTAGCGCAAATGAAGCAAGAAGGAAAAATCCGTCACATTGGTATATCTAATGTAAATCTAGAGCAAATTAAAGAAGCGAGGAATATTGTTGAAATTGCTTCGGTGCAAAATCGGTTTAGTATTACCAATCGCCAAAACGAAGATACATTCTTATACTGTACTCAACATCAGATTGCATTTCTTCCCTACGGCTCATTAGACGCACATCCTCTTAAACAGGGCGCACCTTTAGCGAATGCAGAAGGAATTATTGCAGATATTGCCGAAAAACATGGAGTAAAACCCAATCAAATTGCTTTAGCGTGGTTGCTGCATCGTGCGCCAAATATTATCTTGATTCCGGGAACGACAACTATTGCTCACATGGAAGAGAACATTAAAGCTGCGGATATTCAATTGACAGAAGATGAAATTACAGCTTTGAATTCCATATAAGTTCGTAGTAAGGGCTTTGGTTCCCTTCTTTTCGCACAAAAATTTCTTCAAATGTTCTAAAATTTGAATGCAAATGAGAGGGAAAATCATGACTATTAATCAAAAAGGTTTAATTATGGAACCTGGAAAAGCTTCTCCTTACTGGTTTGGTGTTGACTTGCTAACTTTTAAAGCAGCTGGGGAAGATAGATGACTAAAGTCATTACTACAAACCAGTTGACTTCGTTACAATAATCTTGTATTTGACCTATATTCTAAAAATGAATTCTCAAGCATCAGATAAATTTGATACTCTCATTCTTATTTGGAATCGGTATATTAATCGGACTTTTTATCGCAGGATTATTTTGGGTTCAATCAATCTACTTTAATATCTCAATTTCTTTGCTTAAAGGAATTATCGGTAGTTCATTGTTAGCAATCTCTTTTGGTATTCTCTTAGTATTCGTTGGAATAGACAAAGTATTAGATAATTTACCACCAGATTTATAAAAATGAAGATGACTAAAGTCATTAGTACAAAACTGTTGACTTCGTTAAAATAATCTTGTAGTTGACCTATATTCTAAAAATGAATTCTCAACCATTAAAGATCAAACGATTTTCAATAGGTTTATTAATCGGACTCTTCATCGCAACAATATCTTGGCTTTGTTCAATTTATTTTCACGTGAATATTCCCTTACTTCAAGGAATAATCGGCACTTTATTATTATCAATATCTTTTGGTATCCTCGCTACCGTTACCGGAATAGATAAAATATTAGATAATCTTGGGGAATTTTAAGGAACTTTCACCCCTAAATGTAAATCTTATCTAGGTGGTGAGTCTCCCTGTGGCAGAATATGACATCTATCCTTAAAACCAAAGCAATTCTAATTAGCGTACTGTTAGTTGGAATTGCTTCCCCAGTTTATTCTCAATCAAAGCCGAGCAAACAAGAAATTAAACCCCCGACTGTTACCAGAGAGTTTCGTGCTGCATGGATTGCTACCGTTGCAAATATCGATTTTCCGTCAAAACCCGGATTAACAACTGAAGAACAAAAGGCTGAATTGATTGCCATGCTTGATAAAGCGGCTGATATGAACTTAAACGCCGTAGTTTTTCAAATTCGCCCTTTGAGTGATGCTTTATACGCATCTCCCTACGAACCTTGGTCGGAATTCCTTAGCGGAGAAATGGGAAAACCACCACAACCATTTTACGATCCTTTGGAATTTGCCGTTAAAGAAGCGCACAAACGAGGCTTGGAATTACACGCTTGGTTTAATCCCTATCGCGCCCATCATCCCGAAACAATATCACCTATTTCTGCAAATCATATCAGTAAAACAAGACCGGAGTTTGTGAAAAAATACGGTAAATATCTGTGGTTAGATCCTGGTGAAAAGCAAGTTCAAGATTATTCTTTGAAAGTAATTTTAGATGTTGTTCGTCGTTACGATATTGATGGTGTTCACATCGACGATTATTTCTATCCCTATCCGCAACGCGACGAGCAAGGTAAGTTGATAGATTTTCCGGATGATATTAGCTGGCAGAAATATTTAAAAGCGGGAGGAAAGTTAAATCGTGCTGATTGGAGAAGAGAGAATATTAATACTTTCGTTAAACGGATGTATGGCAGCGTTAAGAAAGAGAAACCTTGGGTAAAAATTGGTATTAGTCCTTTTGGAGTTTGGCAACCGGGTTATCCAGAAAGAATTACTAATATAGATAGTAGTGGAAGAGGTTTCAACGCTTACGAGCAGATTTATGCAGATTCTCGTAAATGGTTGCAACAAGGTTGGTTAGATTATCTTTCACCACAGCTTTATTGGAAAATTGAACAAACAGCACAAAGTTATCCGGTGTTATTGAATTGGTGGTTGAGTCAAAATACAAAAAACAGAAGCATTTTTCCTGGAATTTATACGAGTCGCATTCAGAATGAGAAAGGTAAAGGTTGGGATGCGAGCGAGATAGCTTATCAAATCAGAATAATGCGAGGTTTTAGCAAAACTGGTGGTAATATTCACTTCAGCATGAAAGCCTTGATGCAAAATCGTAAAGGAATTGCCGATGTTTTGAAAGAGGAAGTTTACGTTAAACCAGCATTAATTCCCGCATCACCTTGGTTAAACGACACTCAACCCAAAAAACCCGAATTACAAATTGTTCAAGATAAGAAATTAGGACAAATAAGACTTTATTGGCAACCTAAGAGCAAGCAACAGATTCAGTCGTGGGTAGTGCAATTGAAAAAAGGTGATGAATGGACTACCAAGATTTTACCTGGGAATAAAAATTCCTATTTTGTAAATGATATGCAAATTGAAAATATTGCCGTTTCCGGTGTAAGTAGGTATGGAATTGAAGGGAAAACTGCGGTAGTGGGTGTTGAAGAATAGATTTAGTCAACTCTACAACTATATTTTCATCAATTTTTTAAATTAAATAACTTTAACTGACTAAGATTTATACTGGTACTTCACCACATAAGTTTTGAGGGCTAACACACTACGTAAACCCATCAGTATTAATAGGACACACCAACCAATGGTAGTCCTTTTCATTAGTTTTAAGTGGTTCGTTTTCCCGATAAACTTTGGGAGACGTTATGTATAACGTCTCTACAACCTATCAGAATAAATGAAATGAATTAGTAGTTCTTTTCATTTATTATGGCGGCTTGTATTCTAGTCCTATTCATAGGACTTTTGCTATTAGACAGGGGTTTGCAACCCCTGGCAGATTGCTCTCAATTCCCTTTCCCCATACAATCAATCCCGAATCGAAATTTTAATAATAAACTCAGTTCCCTTACCAATATTAGAAATACATTCAAGAGAACCTTGATGTTTGTCTTCTACAATTTGTCGTGCGATCGATAAACCTAATCCAGTTCCGTTGCCAACACCTTTAGTAGTAAATAAATGGTCAAATATCTGCATTTTTACACCTTCCGGGATACCCGATCCATTATCCTGGATATAAATAGCAATCTGATTTTTTCCGATTAATTCTTCAGTAGAAATTGTAATTTGATTTGGCTGTTCTTTAATTTCTTCAAAACTGCGTCCAATATTATAATCATCTAATGCATCGATCGCATTCGCCAAAATATTCATAAAAACTTGATTTAACTGACCTGGAAAACAATCAACTTTTGATAAATTTCCATAGTTTTTAATTATTTCAATTTCTGGACGCTTCTCATTAGCTTTTAAACGATGCTTTAAAATTAAAATTGTACTGTCAATACCTGCATGAATATCAAAGCTAGTTTTTTTATCGGTATCTGCTCTAGAAAAAGTTCTCAGAGAAGTACTAATATCGCGAATTCTCTCGGTTCCCAATTTCATGGAATTAACCATTTTGGGTAAGTCTTCCAGCAGAAAATCTAAATCAATTGTTTCGGCATTTTCTTTAATTTCTAATACTGGTTTTGGATAATGTTGATGATATAGCTTCAAGCGATCGACTAAATCTTGAATATATTCATTTGCATGATGTAAATTACCATCAATAAAGCCAATTGGGTTATTAGTTTCATGGGCAACTCCAGCAACTAAATTACCCAATACTGACATTTTTTCGCTTTATAATTTGACTGCGATATTGAAACATTTAGCAACAAGTCAACTAATTGATTGGTGCGTGACGGAATGAATTAATTTTTCGTTATGCTTTATGATTTATTTTATCCGTCACACACCCTACATATTAAGAGATTTATTAATTACAAGCAATTTAGCAACAAGTCAACTAATTGATTGGTGCGTGAGGGAATGAATTAATTTTTCGTTATGCTTTATGATTTATTTTATCCGTCACACACCCTACATATTAAGAGATTTATTAATTACAAGCAGCGATAAAAATAATTGAAGCAGGTTTTTGAGTAATTGAATTAATCGGCTCTCGACATTCTAAAATTGAAAAACCCGAAGATTTCAGCAAAGTTATCCAGGTTTCCAGCTTACGAAAATACCAAGGTGCTGCTTGTTTAAAATCCGAATTAAAACCGTCCCATAATTCCTGTCTCCATCCATCAATTAATGGTAATTCCCCACAACCGATCGCCGGATGAAGCGTTTGAATAAATAATAATTGATTATTCTTTAATAAACGAGGAATCGAACGAATTAAATTATCTACAGTTTCTTTTCCTAAAAGAGAAAAATTGCAAACAACAGCATCAAATTTACTACCTGAAAAAAGCCCCTGTTTCATAATAGATTCCTGAGAAATAGAAAGCCCCCCTTTTGTAAGGGGGGTTGGGGGGATCTTATTTACAATATCTTCGTAGGAAGCAACTTGAAACTTTCCACAATTCATCAACTGCGCTTTTGCAATTAATTGAGAAACTCCATCAACACCCCAAGCTTCCATCCCCTTAATAGTTAATTCGCGAGTCAACCAACCTTCACCACATCCGATATCGAGAATATTTGAAGGAGAATAACCTGTAATTGCATCGATAATCGCTTTATTTGTAACTATTTTTCTACTTGCAATCTCTTCATTTTCTATAGCAGTTATCCAAGCCGATGCATTTTGATTCCAACTATCAAGAACGGATTCATCGTTGATATTTAGCATAATGTTGTTTTTGATTAAATAGAACTTAAATAAATGTTATTTGCTTTTCCAGTTATTAACAAATGATAAAAAAGCTAGAATAATGCTATGTAAAATTGGATAATATATTTAACAGTAATATATTATCTAACGGTGCAGAATTAAAAATAAAAAAGTTATAGCATCTACCAATAAATCATGAATGAAGAAATAGAAAGAGCAGATAATGATAGTCCGTGGAAAGAAATATTAGAAGCATATTTTCCTCAAGCAATGCAATTTTTCTTTCCCGAAACAGCAGCATTAATAGATTGGGAACGTCCCCACGAATTTCTTGATAAGGAATTTCAGCAAATAGCTCGTAATGCCGAACAAGGAAGAAGATATGCAGATAAATTAGTCAAGGTTTGGCATATTGGAGGTGAAGAAATTTGGCTGTTAATCCATGTTGAAATCCAAGGGAATCCAGAAGATATTTTTTCCCAAAGAATGTTTTCTTATAACCTGCGAATTTTTGATTGATTTGGCAAACCAGCCATCAGTTTAGCAATTTTGTGCGACACAGATCCCAATTGGCGACCAAATCAATACAGTTATAATTATCCCGACACCAAACTTAACTTTGAATTTGGAACCGTTAAACTGCTGGATTATCGAAATCGCTGGCAGGAATTAGAAAACAGCGATAATCTATTTGCAATTGTTGTCATGGCGCATTTGAAAACCCAGGAGACAAGCAAAAAACTCGGAGAGCGCAAAGTTTGGAAATTCAGCTTGATTCGACGATTGTATGAATTAGGATTGCAGGAAAGAGATATTCGTAACCTGTATCGGTTTATCGATTGGGTTATGATTTTACCAAAAGCCTTGGAAGCAGAATTTTGGGAAGAATTTAAGGAGTTTGAACAGGAGCGTACTATGAGCTACATTACCACGGGCGAGCGCATTGGTTACGAACGGGGAAAACAAGAAGGTGAGCAAACCCTCGTTCTAAAACTACTAAAAAGACGGATTGGAGAATTGCCACAAGAGGTTATTGAAGAAATTCAAACTCTTTCGGTAGAAAAGTTAGAAACTCTTGGTGAAACTTTGTTAGATTTTACAACTATTGATGATTTACTTAAGTGGTTGCAAGCAAATCAAACAGTGTAATTTCTATTAATTCTTAATGCGGTAAGCTTAGCTATACCGCATTATTAGTTTATTTTTGCCATCTTTGAGTCGCGATTGCAACCCTTTCACCATATCTTTCGGCGGTGAGGCGATCGCCATTATCAATTTCTGGTGGTTTACCGCTCATATCGAGTGCAGATTGTCCCATGACTCCCATAAATCCACCCAAGCGGTTAACACCATCATCTTTACCCTGATAACTACTTGGTAAATCGCCAACATTTACCCAAATCATACTTTGCTGTGCTGCGTGAGTTGCTAAATAAAGCAAAGTTCCCTGCTTATCACCGCTAGGGGAACTTGAGTGAGTGAAACCCCCCGCGATTTTATCCTTCCACTTCTGCTCAAACCAAACCCCTGCACCATCAATAAAACATTTAAACTGTCCTGCAACACCACCCATATATGTCGGTGAACCAAATATAATCGCATCAGCTTGATTCAGCTTTGCGATCGCTGCATCATCTTGCCAACGCCCATCGGTAATTTGCTCGCCAGTGATACGCAATAAGTCAACAGTACTATCTGTAACCTTTTTAGCACCCGCAGCAACAGCTTCAGCCATCAAATGGGTATGTCCCATTCCAGAAAAATAAACGATCGCAATCTTAGACATCGGTATTTTTTATTATTGTTAGACAAGTGTTTCCACTGAATGACTTTAATAAAATTGTTTACCAAAGTAAAGTAGGCACTTAAAAGTAAGTAAGAGGGAACAGGGAACAGGGAACAGTGAACAGTGAACAGTGAACAGGGAACAATAAAAAATTAACTCCTAACTCCTAACTCCTAACTCCTAATTCCTAACTCTTAACTCCCAACCTTTACCACTTCTCTCCAAAAGGTCGTAAATCTAACTCAAACGTCCAAGCTGAATCCGGTTGTTGAGTTAAAAAGAATACCGATTCTGCAATATCATCGGATTTCATAAAGTAATCTTCCGGCTTATCTGGCATCCATCCCCGAGTGCGTTCGGAATTAATTACACCATCAACGATAATATAAGAAACGTGAATCTTTTGTGGATCTAAATATCTCGCCATCGATTGCGCTAAACTTCGCTGAGCGGCTTTTGCTGAAGCAAATGGGGTAAAATTCGCGCCACCTTTAATAGATGCAGTGGCTCCAATAATAACAATATTACCTCCGTCGATTTTACGCATTTGGGGAATAACCTGTTTAGCAACAGCAAATAAACCCCTTGCATTAACTTCCCAAGCTCGTTGAAAATCTTCTACAGTCGCATCTTCGATGTTGGCAAAAGCACCAGCACCGGCATTGTAAACTAAGACGGATACTGTACCCATTTCCGATTCAATTTTTTTGAATAATTCTGCTGCTTTATCAATTTCTGTAACGTCGTATTGATAAGCTTTAGCAGAAGGTATTTCTTTACTTAATTTCTGCAAATAATCGATATTCCTGGCTAACATTGCCACTTGATAACCTTCACCCGCAAATTTACGAGCAAAAGATTCACCGTTACCCGCACCAACACCAATTACTACACAAACTGGTTTACTCATTGTTTTAATTCCTTAATTTTTCGATGGGAATAATTAGCAGATTATCGGATTTTCGTCATAGAAACAGTTTGTTCAAACATTCATATAGCCACCATCAACCACCATATCGCTAGCTGTCATATAAGAAGAATCATCGCTAGCAAGAAATACCGCAGCTTTAGCAATTTCGATTGCTTCTCCCTCTCTGTGTAAAGGTGCTGTTTGCACAACTGCATCGATAAATCCATCAAATACTTCTTTCGGTAAATCAAGCTTGCTCTGAAACTCAGTTCTTACAATACCAGGGCTGAGTGCATTAACTCGAATCTGACGTTAAGCGTTCACGCAGTGAGTCGTTAGACTAAGCTCTACCGCAGGTAATCGCCCAATTCAGCCGCCAAAGATCGAGCAAGCGATCGCACTGCTGCTTTAGTTGCAAAATAAATGCTTCCTGTAGCCGCTCCTTTTTGGTTAACCCTATGAATAGCACGGGCATTCCTTACTACAAGCCTTTAGAAAAATCTGAAGCAGAAATTCATAATTATGTTTAGTGAATTTATAGATATATTCCGGTTATCCTAAAACAAATATTTATTTTTAAGTTGTATTTTAAAATCCCATGAGTACAGAACAACCGATTCCTTTGCTTTATAGCGGACAAACTGGAAATTACTTTGGTACAGAATATGAAAAGCTACCAGAAAATGTACATCCGAGCATTCAAGAAGTCGGACAACTGCTCGCGCAAGATATTGTTTATCTAGGAAAACTAACTTGCTCGCAATTTCCCCTTGGGGAAATTTATGCATACGTTAGTTCAGATAAACGTACTGCTATTTCTGTGATGTCGCAAGAATCTGGCTTGCAGGGAATCGATTGCGTTTGTAGATTTGCCGATAATAGCTATTTAACAACCACCACGGTAAAAGTTATTCAAAATGCTTATGAAGAGCAAGGATTATTTCGCGTTTCCTTGCCCGGTTTGAATGTTGTAGAACTTTTATCGCAGCATTTAGATTACGTTAAAGATTTGGAAAAACGCTGTGGTGAAGCGCAACCGATATTTGACGATTTATTAGCGATCGCTCAAATGGTGGATGAATATTCAATCCGTCAGGAATCCAATTTCGGACATGGTTTAGTGCAATTCACGAGCGGGCTTGCTTCGGCTGGTATGGCTCAAATGATGGAAGATGATCGGGAAGATGAGGATGAAGCATTATCTCCGTTAGAAAAACTGGGTACTGCTGCAATGTACGGAAAGTTAACCAAAGTTGAGCAATTAATTGCAGCAGGTGCAGACGCAAACGCAATCACCGAATGTGGTAAAAGTCCGCTGATGTTGGCTGCAATGTACGGACATAAAAGCGTAATGGAAGCATTGCTCGATGCAGGAGCCGATCCAAATCTTGGTAGCGAGGAAGAGTTTGAAGAAGGTACAACTGCTTTAATGTGCATTGCTAGCAGCTTTTTTGCTTCTAATCGGGCTGAAGTAATTAAGTTTTTGGTTAATCGGGGAGCCAATCCCAATATACGCAATGATAACGGTGAAACGGCAATGATTGTAGCTTGTAATAATGCTGATTCTGTAAAAGCGTTGATTGAAGTAGGTGCCGATGTCAACATCCGAGACAACGAAGGGAATACAGCCATGATGTTGTCGGATTGGACGGTACAGCAGTTGCTGCGTCAAGCTGGTGCTTCCGAAGAAGGTTTGAATGAGTCGCTTTAGTGGAAGCAGATAAGTAGTTTTAGAATTGGTTGAGATGAAATACTTTTTAATCACCAATTACCCATTACCATCCCGATACTTTTTCGGTGTCATCCCCATCAATTTCCGAAACTGCGAAGTAAAATGACTGGGATTATAAAAACCGACGCGATAAGCTATTTCTGCTACCGGAAATTTAGTCACATTCAATAAAACTTTTGCTCTTTCCATGCGTCTTTGCGTCACATAACGATGGGGTGACTCACCAGTTGCGGCTTTAAAAACGCGAGCAAAATGAAACTGACTCATATGCACTACCGCAGCCATATCGCTTATTGTCAGTTTTTCTGCTAAATTATCTTCAATAAAATCTTTTACTTGCTGCAACTTCAAACCATCAAGCGCACCATCTGATAATTCCTGCTTTTCACTCGTACCCGTATAATTCCTCAACAGGTGAACCGCCAGTAAATTCCGCAGCGATTCCGTATAAAGTTTTCCTGCAACCCCACCGTTGAGAACTTCCAATTTCATCAATTGCCCGACATGGAGAATAGTAGAGTCGAGAAAAATAACTTTGTGCTGGATTTCAACAGGTGTAGATATACCGTTTTCTGAAGCGACTTGCTGTAAAAACTCAGGTTCGAGCATTATATTGATATATTCGCTGCATCTTTCCCGCTTGTGCCAAACAAAGTTGCGATCGCCATAAACAAATGCGCTTCCTGCGGGCAATGCAGTGGTTTGACTCGAACCCCCATCAACCGACCAAGTTACGCGATCGTGGGGTGCAAAAGCAATACTGATAGCCTGCTTGGGCATCGCAAAATCAAACTCACCCACAGCATCTAACAAACCATATTCAACATTAACACCATCCCAAGAAGCTGTTTTAGTCAAAGAAGGAAGTTGAGTTTTCGGAGCTTCTTTCGGTTTTGACACGATATCCCCTCTTTTTGGAACCCTTCTTTATTTTAAGGGATGGGGGATGGGGAGATGGGGAGAGGGGGAGATGGGGAGACAAGGAGAATATAACTCGTAACTTCTATCAATGCCCGATGCCCCATGCCCTATGCCCAATTCATAACTCCCAACTCCTAACTCCTAACTCCCAATCCCTGACTCTTCAGTCTTTAATAACAGCAAGCAGCAACGTCAGCAAATTTTTTCCACCATCAAAACTTTCTAATTCTGCTACTAACAAGGCTAATTCTTCAGCTTGTTCTAATACAATATTAACTATAGCTCTCCGCAAATCTAATGCTGCTTTGATTTCAACAGGTTGCCAAGGTAAAGAGGTTAAACGAACGGTTTCTTTCCATAATTCAAAAGACTTGCGCGGACATAAACGTAAATTTCCTTCCGATTCGTTAACTTCAAATGCTTCATTGGGATTTCCTCCCCAATTAACCGTTTGAATTACTTCCGGACGGAACCATAATACATAATTTCGTTTACCAATTGGAATCGCTAATAAGCCACTTGCAATATTTTTAAACTTTTCCGCATCTGGATAATTTTCAGCCAGAGAATCTGTATAGAAAACTTCCTCGTCAACGTTTTTTTGCAACCAGGTAACTAAACCATTTAAATCTTCTTCTGCGGGAGTCTCACCAATTAAAGTGTAATTTCCACTAAAACAAATTGCTGCACCACGAGCGCTAGTTAAATCTAATAAATTAGACTGATGCTTGATTAAACCAGCAATAAAATTATCTTCTTGAGATATACAATCAATCAAACTAGATTGAATATCATTTAACTTGATCCGATAGTCGCAATCTTGAGTTTGTTCTCTCGTGGAAATTTCACTAAATATCATTCTTCCCAAGAATTCGCAGGCTTTTCGCAATTCAAAGGAAACAAATTTCGGTGTTGGATGGTGACAAGCAATTAAGCCCCAAAGTTTACCTTCTTTAATCAAAGAAATAGTTAAAGAAGCACCCACACCCATATTATGTAAATATTCTACATGACAGGGATAAGGACTTCTCAAAGTAGAACTACTTAAATCAATCGGACGTTCTGTAACTGGATTTAAAACTGGAAATATATCTACAGGTTCCTCTTGAGAGTCTTGTATCAATCTAATCAAATTAGAAAGAAACATTTTTCTCGCAGGTTTAGGAATATCCGATTCTGGGAAATTCAAACCCTTATAAGGCTCTATACTTTCGACTTTATCTTCAGCAACTACGCAGCCATGCCCATCACGATCGAATTTATAAAGCATCACCCTATCAAACTCGGTGACTTTTCGTACTGTTTCTGCAATAATTTGACAGTAATCCTCAAGGCTGGCAGATTCTTGTAACTTATTAATAGAAGCTTTAGCTAAATGATAAAAACTTAAAAAAGGAACATTATCTTCAGAAATTGCTGGTTCTAATTCTAAAATTAAAATTCCTTCCGAATTGCGATGAAATACCGCATCAAATACAGCATAGTCTTCTCTACTTTTTTTAACCCAAATTTTTGTCGGATTAGTAAAGTCTAGAGCATCTTCTGCTAAACGAGATTTGATTCTCCCAATTTGATAAGGGTCTAATAAATCTTCTAAATTCTTTTCTAATAGCGTTTCTAGAGGAAGATCGAGAATCGAAGCAGCATTACGACTAACTTGTAAAATATCTAGTGATGGTTCTTGAAGAACGAGCAATACACCATGACTCTGGATTTGACTACCTAAATGAATTACTGGTTCTTTTAATAAAGTTAAATCTGAAGGAGTTAGGTTTGAATTTTTGATCACAATAAAACTCTGATATGTTTATTCTCGTTACTAATTCATCGAAATATTCGCTATATTTTTAACCGAATTTAGTATATATTTTTGTAGGTTTAAGACAGATTTGCATTAAACTCAACCAAAAAGCCCTATAACTTTCTCAATAATTCTATATTATTTAATTTTTAAATCAACCAATTTAACTTTTCAAATATAACAGACTATTATCTATAGTACCGATAAGAATTATCAAAAAATCATTCGTTTTAATTAACGTTTTAATAATTTTTATCAAAATATATTTAAAAATAATAATTTATATATAGTTATCTCATATGATCTGTAAAAATTTAAGCCAAAAAACCCAGTTTCTAAATTCTCGCTCCGAAATTTAAGAATGCGATCGGATTATTATGTCGGGTTTTGTAACTGGTAACTGGTAACTGGTAACTGGTAACTGATTAAATCCAATAATTAAACCACATCCGCAAGTTATAAGCATCAGCCGAGAGAGGTAAACCTAAATATATCGGCATCCAAAAAACAAAAGCGATAATAATTAGTAAAGTAATTGTCAGTCCAAAAGCCCGGAGTTCGATATAATAACTACGCAAGCATTTATCTATCAGCCAAGCTAAAGCCAGAAATGCGAAAACCACAGCAGTCATATAATGATATATGAAAACGCAACGATTAACTTTTACCCAAGGTAGTAAGTTAGCAGCATAATTTAAAATTAAATATAAAGCAATGCCAGTATCAACAGAAAATGACGAATTAAAAGACAAACGTTTTTGTTGAATTGAAGGAATGATTATCTGTTTTAATAAAACTGCAACAATTAAAACTATTAGGGCAGCAAATCCAAACCACCATAACAATGGATTGCCCATCGCATGAACATCATATATGACTTTACCCGTATTTGATGGTAAAGGTGGTCCGATAATTGATACGGGTTCAGTTGCATTGGATGCTCTTTGGTAAAAATAAGCAATTGGACGAGTTAACAATGGCCATTTATACCAAGCTGCACAGTAAGGATGTACGTTAGAAGTATTACCACCAAGACGATTGTGAAAAGATAAAATTTGTTGATGTACTCCTATAAAATTGTATTTAGGATTTTGAATAATATGGGGTATCCAAATTAAGCTATAGGTTATCAGCGGGATTATTCCTAAGTAAAATGCAGCGGTAAAAATCTTCAGTTGACCGATTTTTTGCAGCGGTAACAGTAAAGGTTTGTTTGTACTTTGTTCGGGTACGGCGAATGTAGTGGTATGTCTTAATTCTGTTGTGGAAGGATAAGATGAAGCATTTTCTAAAACACTTTTTGTACTAATTACCGTATCTTTAGCCGCAAAATGTTGCTTCAACCAAGCAAGCATCCAGCTTAAATATACGCCGATCAAAAAGAATAATCCATTCCATTTTGTAGCGATCGCCGCACCAAAACTAATTCCAGAAAGTATTAAATAAAACTTTCGTTGTTTTTTCGTATTCCCTAAAGCGATTAATAACAACCATTGTCCTAATAATCCAAAAATGACTATATACTGATTAATTAAAGCATAGCGAGACTCAACCAAAAATATACCGTCGCAAGCTGTAAATAAACCAGCCAAAAAAGCAAAGCTACGACGATAACTTAATTGATAGGCAATTCCAGCAACAATAAGCGGAATAAAAGCACCAAACAAGGCATTTATCCACCGATAACTCCAAGGGGAACGTGGTACACCCGTAAGAACATTTACCGTATCTTGCCCAAAAGGAAAATAATCACTCAGCCACATTCCAATAGCAATGATATATTTTCCTAATGGTGGATGTCCGTCAAAAAATGAAGTTTGACTCAGATAGTTTTGAGCAAACTTAGCGTAGTAAACTTCATCAAATACCAGGGTGTTAAATCGTCCCAATCCCCAAAATCTTAAGGCAACTGACAGCAGAAACACGGCTACCATGCCAACTTTAAACCAAGAAAAAGACTGTTTTTGAGTCATCACTGAATTAATCAAGCCGAAACCACTACATCCCTACATCATTGAAGCGCATTTTCGATTTATTTTCTTGCGGTTCTAATTTGAATAATAAAAGTTCTACACCATCGTAATACCGATTTGTAATTCCCTTCATGTTTCATACCCAGTCGTTGAGTGACTTTAACCGAAGCATGATTTTCCGGTTTCACCACTGCATAAATTTCTGATAACTGTAAAATATTAAACCCGTAATTAATTATTTTCCTTGCTGCCTCGGTTGCATAGCCTTTACCCCAAGAAGCTTTTCTCAGATGCCAGCCAACTTCCGCCATCTTGTGTAGGCTGACTTTCATCGGGTAGCTGCATCTCTCAGAATCGTTTTCTACAATTGCCCAAGCCCCAGTTGTAGTATTATTGCTTTGTTTATTTTCAGGAATCCATCTGCGAATGATTAAGCGTTTGGTTTCAAGTAGTGTTGTCATTTATAAGGGAATAGGATTGCAAATCGTGTCTAACCCAACCTACCTTTCTAAAAAGCTATTAATAAAAGTTCGTAGTAAGGGCTTTAGCCCTCTTAATTTAAGGACTAAAGTCCTGACTACGAACCTTTTATATTTCTTTTAAATGCAAAATGTTGGGTTACGACACGAAAACTTAAATTCTCATTACAATCAAAATTGATTTTCGTGTCTAACCCAACCTACGATTAACTAAATTTTTTATTTTAATTGTATTTCTAAAGTTAAGGCTCAGATTGCTGCAAACCAGCTTTATTTGCAATATAGTTAACAATCTGCTCAATATCTTTAATGGCAGGTTCAGTAAGACAAAATTGCGGAGTCATTCTTCCAAAGCAGTATGATTAGAATGCAAGTTGACTCGAATCTGTGCCATTGCAGTCGAACCATCAACAACTTTACCTTCTTTTGAAGCCTCCCATCTTCTACTTCAGGTGGTAAAACGATTTGCATAGCGTTTTGTGGAGAAAGATTAAGTATATTTTAGCCAATCAATGGTCAAAACGATTGCTAGAATAGGACTCCCGTTAAAACGCGGTAGTGTTTAGCAGTGAGATTAATCGGCTTTTTCGGAGATAAAATAAATCGAGAGCCGCTGAACTTGCTGCTGATATAAGGATAAAACAAATGGTAAGCTTACAGGAAATCATAGAAGAACCAGAAAGTTTTGCCTCAGATCCCGAAGAGCGGCTGACTATTAGTGGTGTCAGTTGGGAAAGCTTTGAAAAGCTTCTGAGCAAATTAGAAGACAATTCCCATTATCGTGTTACTTACCTCGATGAAATATTAGAAATTGTGTCCCCATCACAAAAGCATGAAACGGTTAAATCCCGCATCGGATTTCTTCTGGAATTTTATTTTTGCAAAAAGGGAATAAAACATACTCCGATGGGCAGCACCACGTTAAAAAATCGCTTAAAGAAAGCTGGTGGTGAGCCGGATGAATGCTACTGCATAGGTGACAAGAAAGATATTCCCGATTTAGCCATAGAAGTAACGATTACCACCGGCAGTATTAAAAAGCTCGAAACTTATCTCCGATTGGGAGTGAAAGAAGTTTGGTTTTGGAAAGACAATCAGTTTCGTCTTTATTATCTACGGGAAAAAGTTCCGGCGAAGTTCCTCGAAACCTACGGGTACGAGCAGATACAGATTTCGATTCTTGTCCCAGAATTGAATATTGATTTTTTCACTGAATGTGTTGCGATCGCAGATCGGGTTGAGGCTTGGACTCGATTTGATCAAGGAATAGCGGCTTAGTTGAACAGCATTACTATTGAAAATAAAAATGGATAGATACGATCGACCGAAGCCCAGGAGATTCTAATAAATTCTCATTACATTCAAAATTAATCTTCGTGTCTAACCCAACCTACCTTTCTAAAGAATAATTGATAAACTGATGAATATCTATTAAATTTGATAGCCCCATAATCTTTTAATTTTATCTAATAAATACTTTTAGTCCATTTTAATGGACTTATGCTATTAGCTTGGGGTTTGCAACCCCAAGCGGGTTGAATAATTGATGCAAAACGTAAATATCCTACAAATTTATTAAAGGACTAAAGTCGGCACGTAGAACCTTTTATATTTCTTTTAAATGCAAAATGTTGGGTTACGACACGAAAACTTCAATTCTTATTACAACCAAAATTAATCTTCGTGTCTAACCCAACCTACAATCTACAATCTATCCTTTCTAAAAAGCTATTAATCAAAGTTCGTAGTAAGGGCTTCAGCCCTTTTAATTTGAGGACTAAAGTCGGCACGTATAACCTTCTACAAATTCTCCTCAACCTTGGCAATTTCCAACATCGTCTTCAAAACAGAATCCGGATTTAAACTAATAGAATCAATTCCTTGCTCAACCAAAAACTGAGCAAATTCCGGATAATCGCTTGGTGCTTGTCCGCAAATACCAATTTTACGGTTATGCTTTTTCACGGATTGAATAGCTAATTTCACCATCCGTTTCACACCTTCACTACGCTCGTCAAATAACCTTGCTACCAACGAAGAATCTCTATCTAAACCCAAAGTTAACTGAGTTAAATCATTGGAACCAATTGAAAAACCATCAAAAACTTGAGCAAATTCCTCAGCCATAATGACGTTATTTGGTAACTCGCACATCACGTAAACCTGCAAACCATTAACGCCCTGCTGCAAGCCATTTTTCGCCATTTCTTCTATTACCAAACGCCCTTCACCGGGAGTACGACAAAAGGGAATCATCGGAATCAAATTAGTCAAACCCATTTCTTCCCGTACTCGCAGAATCGCTTCACATTCCAACGCAAAACCTTCGCGATAGCGATCGTCATAATAACGCGACGCACCCCGCCAACCCAGCATCGGATTTTCTTCCTTGGGTTCAAATTGTCTTCCCCCTAACAAATTGGCATATTCATTACTTTTAAAATCCGACATCCTTACTATTACCGGCTTCGGATAAAAAGCTGCTGTAATTCGAGCAATTCCTTGAGCTAATTTATCAACAAAAAATGCTGGTTTATGCTCGTAAAGTTCGGTTATCTTGGCGATTTTTTGCTTTACAAACGCATCTTCCAACTCATCAAAATTAAGCAAAGCCATCGGATGAATCTGGATTTGATTGGCAATAATAAATTCAGTCCGAGCCAACCCAACTCCATCACTAGGAATCGTAGATAAACGAAATGCTTCTTGAGGATTGCCCACATTCATTAAAATTTGCGTGCGGGTGCGCGGTAAATCTTCTAAATGCACTTCTTCCACTTCAAAAGGTAACAATCCTTGATAAACCTTACCTTCTTCTCCTTCCGCACAAGAAACCGTTACCTCTTGCGAAGTTTTCAAAACCTCCGTGGCATTTTCACATCCTACAATCGCCGGTACGCCCAACTCTCGCGCAATTATCGCGCTGTGACAGGTTCTTCCCCCCGAATTAGTGACGATCGCGCTCGCTTTTTTCATAATCGGTTCCCAATCGGGGTCTGTTCTATCTGTTACCAGTATTTCTCCCGCTTGAAACTGTTCGATTTTACTAATATCTAGAATTACCCGCGCCTTTCCATTACTAATGGCTTCCCCAACAGCACGCCCAGCGATCAGGAGAGTGGAAGAGGGGGTAGAGGGGGAAGAAATATTTTCCTTGTCTCCTTGTCCCCTTGCCCCTGTAAACTTATAGCTACGCAAAACATTCCCAATTTTCTGCGACTGTACCGTTTCTGGACGAGCTTGGACTATAAATAATTCGTTGGTAATACCATCTTTCGCCCATTCCATATCCATCGGCGTGTATTTACCATGAACGTGGGAATAATGATCTTCTATCAAACAAGCCCAACGCGCTAGCTGTAAAATGTCTTCGTCGTTTAAAGCAAATTTCGCTCTTTCGGCAGACGACACCGGCACATTTCTAATATTTTTCGAGCCGTCATCGTAAATCATTTTGATTTCTTTACTGCCCAATCTCTTATCAATAATTGGGCGATATCCCGCTATCAATGTTGGTTTAAAAACATGATACTCATCGGGATTTACGGCTCCTTGAACTACATTCTCCCCCAAACCATAGGCTGCTGTAATCAAAGCCGCATCTTTAAAACCACTTTCGGTTTCAATGGAAAACATTACCCCCGAAGTTGCTAAATCCGATCGCACCATTTTTTGCACTCCCACCGCGAGCGCAACATCAAAATGATCGAAGCCTTTGGTTTGTCGATAAGAAATTGCTCTATCTGTAAATAAAGAAGCAAAACAACGATGAGTTGCCGCTAAAACTTCTTCAGCTGTAGTCACGTTGAGATAAGTTTCCTGCTGCCCCGCAAAACTCGCATCTGGTAAATCTTCAGCAGTCGCACTGGAGCGCACCGCAACATCTGTATCGGCATTATACCGCTCGCACAATTTTTTATATGCAGTCGCGATCGCACTCCTAAATTCAGCTGGGAATGGAGTATGCAACAACAGCTTCCGCGCTTTTTTTGCCCGTATACGTAAATTTTGTAAATCATCTACATCCAAATCCGCAAACAGATTCCGCAGCTTTTCTTCTAAACCCGCAGACTGAATAAAATAACGATAAGCATAAGCAGTAGTAGCAAAACCAGTGGGAACATTAACCCCTTTCGGAGTCAATTGTCCAATCATCTCTCCCAAAGAAGCACTTTTACCGCCAACTATAGGAACATCATTAATTCCAATTTCATCGAACCACAATATAAGTGCTTGTTCTCTGGAGGTAAGATGAGTATTTTTGTTCGCTAACTTATCCATAAATATTTACCTGGTAGCAAAGATAGATAATTATTCATAATTTGCACTCTAAGAAAATCTTCATCCGTCTCTATAAGTGCTTAGAATTACTTTGCACCACCATAACAAAAAAAAATTAGGTCAGAGCCTAGAAGTTAGTCTAATGAGGGTGCCTCCGAAAGCCATTTCTCTATGTTGAACTTGCCAATGAATACAGTTAAAAGCTTGACAAGCTATTTATAAAACGGTATATTGCATAACCACTCAAATTAATTTGCTTACTCTGCTATTTGCTATCGGGCAGGCGCAAAAAAAAAGACAGCACCCCCTAATCTATAAGCCATACTCGAACCGCTAACGTTGGAAATGGCTTATTTAGGACGTGCTGACTTTAAATTTTTCTAAAATTACTTTTACTTCTACAGATAACGTAGAAGCAATAAGCTTTGACGCGATTTTTCAGATTAAAAACAGAGATTCTATAGCTGACTAAGCATTGAATATTATTTAGTTCAAGTTAAGCACCCACAATATCCGTCACTACCAACATTTAAGTTAGTCGTTTTCCCACACTTCCCTGCCAATTAGATCCGCTATGCGATCGCGCAGCAGAAATTCACATTTTTCTAACTCGCATTCGATGCAAACCCACTCTCTTGCCGGTATGTACTGACACAACGTATATATAGGCTGCTGTCGGCTAACTACTCCTTTTTGAACCAATCGCCGCGCTTCATCCTGAATCACATCTAAAGAGTAATTGATAGAAGGCACCGTATTCACACTCATAATTGCTACTCGCTATTTTACACGTAAGTATTATTCCCAAAATTTAACCGAAACGAACAAGGTATTAAACCAATTCGCTACTATTTTTTTGTAATTTGCTATACGGAACTGATTTCATTCTGACGCTATAAAACCTCAAAAAATATAAAGATATGTTAAATATCTCATGATATTATGACATTCTTTTTACTTTTACAAAATATTTTGGACTCAAGTACTAAATATAACATTTAAGTAAGTATGCTCCTAAAGGGAGGATGAAGAAGTTATTAAGCATCGTTAAGTAGATAAAATTAATCAAATGGCATAATTTAACCGTTTGCGAACGGGATTATGGTTGGAATAGCTTATCTATAGCAATGATTAAACTTAAATGCATCTGTCCGTAGGGGAACAAGCATTAAAAAAAATGTAAACAAAAATAACCTGTATAATCTATTGCTTGACATAAAGGCTAAGTTACACCATGAAAGCCTGATACGTATCTACTGTTAATAATTTCTTAAACAGATAAGTAATTGCTCTGTTAAGTAAAGCACTATTATAAATCAAATCTTCTTTGACAGATAGCTGTAACAAGGCGAGATGCCTTTAAATTAGGCTGAGCATGGTTTGTGTTGACTATTTATCAATTTCAGCCATCTATATTGTTTGCGTAAGCAGTATGATGTATATCTAATTATTGTCTTATATTTTACAGTATGTTACTTTCTTAAGTCCGATCGATTTACGTAAATTATAGGATGACATATTGTTAACTTCAGTAAAGCGTATAAAATTAACTGATAACAAGTGTATAGAACAATGTATGATAATAGATTTCGTATAATAGCGAATAAAAGTGGTAAAGCGTAAGCCCTCACCATTAAATCGAAAAAACTAGTGTGAATTACAGCCTTAGAAACCACATCAATATTCCCTAGTTCCTATTCCCTACTCCCTCGATTCAGCGGTAATCATAACCGAATAGCAGATAAGTCGAGCAACCTTTAACATCAGGCTCCTATAGAAACAGAAACAGACGTAACGGAGGTTACGCCTGCTTATAAGTTTGGTTAAGTTTCGATTAAAAATTAGTAATTGTCATGCTTTCCAACTTCAACAGTTAATCAATTAGTTCAGCTAATCCACATCTTCTGCTTGTTCTTGAAATTCTGACTTTTCTTTACTTTTAATTTTGTCCAGAAGCGATAGTACCCTGTTACCTCTTTCAATTGAAAGGTCTTCCAAGAAAATTACTTCTGGGGTACGGCGTAAACGGATTCTTGAACCAAGTTCGCTGCGGACGTAACCAGTCGCTGATTTTAAGCCAGCCATTGTTTCTTCTTTGGCTTCATCAGAACCATAAATTGAAACGTAGATTTTAGCGTGTTGTAAATCGCCAGAAACATTTACATCAGTAACGCTGACCATTCCCGTACCCACTCGATCGTCTTTAATGCCGTTAATCAACATCAGGCTAACTTCCCGTTTAATCAATTCAGCAACGCGGGAAACGCGGCGATTAGTAGCCATAAAAATAGCCTCCCGTCCAGAGGTTTTACTACAGAAAATTTGGCTCTCATTTATGTGGGGGTTAAATCCCGGCATAAATGAGAGCTTACTAAGAGGACATTGTACTTAACCCAAGCATTGCACGCAGGGTAAAAGAAATAAAAACGAGAATCCCTACTAAGAATCCGACAAAAATAATCGAAGTGATAGGGCGTTTAAATACTGGCTCCAACCAGCCAAAAGCATTCAGAAATATACCCAACGCGGTAGTTATTAAGTAGCGGGGGTAGCGAGAAACGTTATCCCAAAAACCATCAAACATCTTTTTTTTAAAGTTTCTTTTTTTGACAGTTCACCCTCAATTGCCCAATCAGGATTTCTCCTACGCAGCGTAGAGGTTTCAACTCCAGCCAGTGTAAATTGGGGAATGCCCTTCCCTACTCGGAATAGCATCCGTAAGGTTTTGTCTTTCACAGTAGAACTTAATCGTTAGATTAGATCGCGCTGCATATCGTTCAAATATGCTTATTACGCTGCCTGCTTATTGAACTAATAATATCATATTTATGTATTGTTAAAACCTGCGAGTAGCTTTAGTCTAACGACTCATTTCGCGAACATCCCCGCTAAATAGATACTCCTGTTTTGAGTCAGCCGCCAACGCATACAGTATTTTTTTTATTAACCGTAGATTTTTCGTACTTACTCATTTAAATTATAACGAGAGTAAGGTAAATCTCTCACTTATATATAATACTGAGTTTAAAATAAATTCCCTTTTTTGTAACGTGAGAAAATACTTTAAAATCTTGATATGCTTTGAAATGCGTCTTGGATATTTTAATAAATAAGAAGTAACAATAACATAATATATCTGTATGTTGAGGGTGAAGTATTAATTTAGAATTAAAGTATGCAAACAATGAACGCAGTTTAACGGATGCAATTATTTTAGTAGAGCCTCCTGATTTCCCCTAAAAAACTAACAAGTTGTTATTTAGATTTGTAGGGGATAGTTGGAGTATTTTCACTGTTTGAATGCTTTTTTCAATCATCTATAGTAATTGTAAAGAGTTTAAAAGCGATGGTGAATTTAGATATTATTAACCCTATTTAACCTGCTTGAACTTCACTATTACCGTTACGGATAGACCATGCCATTTCTAACAACTTAGTCCAACGCTTTTGTAGTTGCTTGGGAGTACATTTGAGTTCTTTTGCAATTACTTGGTCGCTTTGTTTGGCGCTTTTCAACTCCAACATTTGACGTTGTGGTTCGGAAAGTTGACCGACAAAAGCATCCCACTGAGTGGAAGACATTCCCAATTTTTGCTCCAAAGTTGCACCCAACCACTGGTGTACTAATTGCCAATTGTGGGTACGGGCAAACTTTTCTACATGGTACTTAAAGCGTTGCTGTAGATAGTCGCGCTGACGGCTAGTTAAACCCAGAATCCGGTCGATTTCGGGGGCGCTGAGGTCTTGCAGTTTCAAGGATAAGTAATCTACACAGTCACTTTGACCTTGAGCTTGCAGGTAATTCACCAACTCAGAGACAACGCGATCGCGTTCCGCTTCCTCTGCTGGGTCAAAAGTGGATTTTGCAACCATTTGCGATCGCACTTGTTGGACTGCTCCACTACGTTGATAAGCTTCAGCATCTTCGGATTTGGCGGATTCTAACGCCATTTCCATATCCACGGTAGTTTCTTGAGGCAAACGGCGGCTAAACCCTTGAGCGCGGAGTATGATTAACTGCTGGTTAGCGTTGCCTGGTAGAGAAATACGACGTTTAGCATACTGTTCGGTAAATGCCATGTACTCTCCTAATTGCAGCCGAGTGCGGGGAGTGTAGTCTTGGGGTAATTGGTTTTCCCGACGAAAGGCTTTGATAGCTTCTATATAAAATGCTTGGAGAAAATCTTCAATCAAGCTGTAACGCGCATCAAAACCCAATTGACAACCGGGTAGATTAATGTGGCGGTAAACCATAGAACCAAGGGTGCTATGTAACTCTACCCGTCCGCGTCTGGAACCTAATTGACAGTAATGCGAACACTTTTGCAAGCGATGCCGAGCTAAACTAAATAACCAAGATTTAACTTGTCCGGATGATTGAATGCGGTAGCTTTTCTCGCAAATACGTTCTACTTCTTTGGCTATGCGCGTGGCGACTACTTGAATAGTAGCAGGGGTAGCTTTAACAGTTGATTCAAGCTCTTGACATATCTGCTGAATTAATGCATTGTTATTATCCTGTGATTCTAAAGCAGCTTCGTTTTCAGCAGTAGATGTAGATGTAGAAGTAGGTAGATTCGCAATGTTTGTTTTCATCATTTTTTTAGGAGTGGTACTGCACCGTAACTAGATAGGTCGGTGAGTGTGTAGGAGGCAAAAATCTTGAGCGTTATTCAAGAGTCGCCATCAGCACTGCTCACACTTATGAATGTAAGAAATATCCGTAAGTTCCGGATAGCCCGGTGTGTCGCTTTCTTAGAGTTTCTTCAAAATGCGACTGTCACACTACTGAGTATAAGTACTTAAAATGGCTTCAAAGCTTTATTAGATAAGGCTTTACCACTTAGTACCCCCTACCCTATTTTAGCTTGATGAATGTGACAATTTGGAAATTGGAGTACCAAAATTAGTTAAACAGAGCTTCATTTTAGGCGAAGATTTTTTCATATCCACACATAATAAAGCAGCTGCATAAAAGTTGGCAGTTTTGTACCAACGACGGATAGTCGCTGATATCTGAACTCCCATACAGACAAAACTAATAATTTCCAATCCAAAATCCAAAATCCTTATATCCACCCTACGGCTTCTTCCCAACCCAAACCCTGGCGTACAACTGTTGGCTGTTCTTCAGTTAAATCCAAAATGGTTGACACTTGATAACCGGGTTCTTTTCCGGTATCTATAATTACATCGACCAAACCTTCCATCCGGTCAAATAACTCTACTCGTGATAAAAGTTCTTGTTCTACCCACGTGTCTTCATCATCAGCGTCATTCGGGGGTACGTGCGCCGAAGTTGAAATAATCGGGTTTCCCAAAGCCTCTAACAACGACAAACAAACCGCATGATCCGGTACTCGGATTCCAGTAGTTTTACGTTTTGGGTTCTGAACCAATCGCGGTACCAACTTGGTAGCGGGTAGTAAAAACGTGTAAGTTCCCGGAATCAGATGCTTCATGATCCGATAAGCCGCATTATTCACAAAAGCATAAGTAGCCACGTTTGACAGAGAAGGGCATAGAAATGTCAGTGGTTTCTCATTAGCTAGCTGCTTTATTTGACGTACCCGTTGTACCGCCGACTTAACATTCAAATCGCAACCGATGGCGTAGACTGTATCGGTAGGGTAAAGCATAATTGCGCCACCTTTTAAGGCTGCAACAATATCTTCTATTCGACGATTTTGGGGATTATCAGGATGGAGAGTAAAAATTTTTGCCATGAACGAAAAATTGAGTATTTAATAAATTTAATCAAAAGCCAAAAGTCAAAGTTTATTTCTAATTTCTAATTTCTAATTTCTTGTTAAAAATCATTCAACTGCGATCATGAATAAAATTGCTTATTTTCAATGTCCAACTGGAATTTCTGGTGATATGTGTTTGGGTGCTTTAGTAAGCTTGGGAGTAAGTGTTGAATATTTAATCGAACATCTTAATAAGTTAGGAATTGAACAAGAATATAAATTGTGGACTGAACTTGTAAGCCGCAAAAATCAACAAGCAACTAAAGTTCATGTAGATTTGATCGAAAATCATCATCACCACCATCACGGACGACATTTACCGGAAATTGAGCAAATTATCGAAAAAGCAGGTTTACCCCCAAAAGCTGAAGCTTGGAGTTTAGCGATATTCCGACAGTTAGCGATCGCAGAAGGCGCGGTACACGGTATAGCCCCTGAAAAAGTTCATTTTCATGAAGTCGGTGCTGTAGATGCCATTGTGGATATTGTCGGTACTTGTTTGGGTTTAGATTGGTTGGGTATTGACACCTGTAATGAGGGATTACCTTTACTATACTGCTCTAAGCTGCCGACTGGCGGAGGAACTGTACGCGCCGCACATGGAATCATGGCTGTACCCGTACCTGCGGTATTAAAATTATGGGAAATGCGAAAATGCCCCGTTTACAGCAACGGTATCGAACGGGAATTAGTTACACCAACAGGTGCGGCTATTGTAACAACTCTGGCTACTTCCTTTGGTTCACCACCAACTATGACTCTGGAAAAAGTAGGTATGGGTGCGGGTAATTTAGATTTAGAAATACCGAATATTTTACGTATTTGGCTAGGCGAAGCAAGTACAGAAAATGAGATTAATCCTAATACCCGCGAAAAAGCTGTTGGGCAATCTCAAAATGAGATTAGTCCTTATTTAGAAAACATTTCGGTTTTAGAAACACAAGTCGATGATATCAGTCCTCAAGCAATTGGTTATATATTTGAAGCTTTATTTGCAGTTGGAGCGGTAGATGTTTTTACTCAAGCAGTAGGAATGAAAAAATCTCGTCCGGGAATTTTGTTAACTGTTATTTGTCATCCAGAAAACTTAGTTGAATGTGAAACAGTTTTATTTCGCGAAACTACCACATTAGGAATTCGTCGTTTTACCCAACAACGCGCCGTACTTCAAAGAGAAATTCAACAGTTAGAAACTGAATATGGCAAAGTTAGAATTAAAGTAGCTTGGAGGGGAACCGTAAAAGATAAAGCGATCGCCAACGTACATCCTGAATATGCAGACTGTGCGGAGTTAGCACAAAAATATGGCATTCCCTGGCAAGAAATTCACAGGTTAGCATTACAAGTTTGGTATTCAAAAAATCGAGAGTAGCGATTTTTCCTCTGTTCCCTACTCATAAAAAAATTGGGCAGGCTTTGTTTACCCCACCCAATTAAAAGTTAACTAAATACTTTTACTAAATTTTATTAATTAACTGCATCTCTCAATGTTCTTTGTACTGAATTACCAGCATCTTCAGCAGCACGTTTAGTACCTAATTTTGCATCTCTAGCAGCACGCTGAGTACCTAATTTTGCATCTTCAGCAGCATCACCTGCATTGTTGGTGAGTTTACCAAAAGCATCAGAGGTATTTTCTTTGATATTTTCAAATCCTCGCTTGGTACCTTCAGCAAAGTTTTCAGCTTTTTCTTGTGTTTTATCTGCTGCGTATCGTCCACTTTCTTTAAGGTTTTTACCTAAATCTTCTAGGTTTTCCCCTTTCTTATCTAAAGTGCGGCGAGTGTTACCCGACAAGCTACCAGTTTGATCGATTTCGTTTACTTCAGCATTATCTTTCAAACCCTTAGCTTTCACATTTGCTGCTGCTTCAGCATCTTTGCTTCTAGGATCTACATCGCTATACTGATTCATTCCTCCTCGATAGTTTGAATCGGGAGATTTCGCATCCACAGAACTACAAGCTTGGGTAACAAACAGCAAAGCTCCTAATACAAAAGCAGTTACAATCTGCTTAATTTGAATCTTTCTAATTGCAGAAAATACTTTATTCATGCTTTACTTCCTTTTTTGAGTGATTGAATTGTAACTTGAAAAAGAACCATGAGTCTTTTTTCTATTCCGCGTCTTCTTTAGTAGTTAAAGAATGGATTTTATCTACCTAACGCTGGATTTTTCTGGATTTCAGGTCTGGCGTTTGCTTCTTCGGCTTTATCTTGTAAAAAACCTGAAGCTTCTGTGAACGTATCTTTGACAGCATCAAGTCTTCCTTCAACGCGATCGCCAAAGTCTCCTTTACGTTGATTTAATCCACCAGCTTTAGGTGCGTTAGTATCAACTAAACCTTTGATTGGCAATTCTTTTTCTTTAGCAATTCTACCTGCGGGAGTCTCCGCACCGGGATAAAGCAACCCATCAGATTTTGCAGCAATTAATAATTGCGAGTTGATATCTAACCCTGCTATATCTGCTTGTAACGCAGTATTACTTGAATTTACTTCTAAAGAATATTGACTATTATTAAAAGTTATGCTGGTTGCAAATAATAATATACCAGCCACAAACACCGTCAAAATTTGGCGCGATCGCAATTTTTTAAAAAACGCGGTTAAACTATTCATCAAAGTCCTCCTTACAAATTTAGACTGGGTAACTTTTGATTTACATCACAATTTGAGTAAATAAGCGTTACCGTTTTTGAGTTGATGCAAAATTTGATTATCAATTGTCAACATTACATGAAAAAAAACTCACAATTCCTCTAGCAAAAGTCTGAATCTTTTGACTAATTTAACAATCTGCTTCTCTTTCTTTGGAGAGATATAAGTCCAAATAATCTAATATGAGTTTTAAATATTAATCGCAATAGGATATAAATATATAGTTATGAAATGATATTATTTGGAATCCATCTAAAGAGTGAATTATAAGATATAAGTTGAAATATTAATTTTAATTAACAGCCAAGCAAAATTATTTACATATTTTTAAAGCTCAACTTTTTATCGGCATAACTAAAAAGTAAGTAACATAAATCACTATTTTTTTTAATAATATTAATTGAATGCCGACTTGATTATTTAAAAAAGAAACATTTTTAAGTAAATTATTGATAAGGGAAAATAAAATTAAAAAGTTTTGGATAAAGTTACTAGGGAAGCTTGGTAATGTGCCCGAACTAACATATTATTTGTTGTGTTTGCCTGTCAAAATAATATTCGTAAAATTACAGAAATGATTAAGCAAGTTTTACGCTGGCTACTTTTAGGTGGAACGCTGTTTTTTTTAGCAAACGCTTTAAAAAATAATTGGCAAGAAATTGCAGCTATTCGTATTGGTGCGGCTGAATGGGCAATTTTAATAACTGCGACTGGAATAACTTTGTTAGCGCATATTTGGGCTGGGTGGGTATGGACTTGGATTGTTAAAGAGTTTAATCAATCAACAAGTTTTATACAACTGATTCAAGCTTATCTTAAGACAAATATTGCTAAGTATTTGCCAGGGAATGTAGGACATTACATTGGACGAATTATGGCAGCAAAAAATTTAAATGTTAGTACTGGCGCTGCTACTATAAGCGTACTACTTGAACCTTTATTGATGGCAGCGGCAGCTTTAGTTATTGTGATTTTATGCAGCCAGTTTACCTTAGAATCGGGTTCAGTTTTTTTATTAATAGGACAAATATTTGGTTTGGCAGCGGTGCTTTGCGTGCTTCATCCTTTATTTCTTAATCCAGTAATTAATTTTGTTGGTACTCGAAAAAATAAAAAATCGAGAAATGGTAATTTTAATGGCGTTTCTTTAAGTATGAATCGCTATCCATTAATACCTTTACTTGGAGAATTGGGATTTTTATTACTTCGTTCGTTGGGTTTTATTCTTACTTTATATGCAATAGCCCCAATTAATTTTAGTCAACTTCCTGTAATAATAGGAGCATTTAGTTTCTCTTGGTTGCTGGGGTTAGTTATTCCTGGTGCGCCTGGTGGTTTAGGAGTATTTGAAGCAACAGCAATAGCCCTTTTACAGCCGTTTTTCCCTACAGCACTGATAATTAGTGCTAGTGGTTTGTATCGTTTAGTTAGTATTATCGCTGAAACAGCTGCTGCTGGTTTTGCTTGGCTGGATGAACGTCTTATCTAATTATTACCTATTTGCTTTACATAAAAGGGTGCAATTAATTATTCTTTTCTACGTAATTTTAATTGAGAGAATACTCGATAAGTATCTAAATTTATTTGCGATTCACCGTCAGTTGAATTTTCTTGCATTTTGATTAAATTATATTCAACATTCTCTGCATAAATTGCAAAAGTGATGTTAAATATCTCTATGAAATTAATTACCCATTTACACTCTTCTTCAGGATAAGTTTCATAATAATTAATTAGATTTGCAATACGCATTTCTAAATGACGGCGCGAGTGTTTGCTAATTAAAACTATTTTCAATAATGCAATTACTAACGTTATTGGATTACCTTGAGAAAGTAGTAAAATAAATAACTGTGAAGGCTCCTTGCCATTCTCTGAAGTCAAAGAGTCAATTACTTTATTACAACTTCTTAACAGCAAATTTTTATCAATTGTGGCTTCGTTATAGTCTGTTTTCCACGCAAAAAGCTTTTCAGATAACTGTTTTTCCAAAATTTCGATAAATTCTTGTTGGCTTACCGAATATACTAAATATTTTAATAAACTGTTTTTGAACTCTTTTAAAGTTTGATTTCTAGTTTGTTTAATAAAAATATTGGCAATATTTTCATGGCTGAATGCACCTTTTCTAACAACAATTACTTTAATTAAACGTAAAACCTCATCTCCTAACATACTAGGATTTTGGTAACGATTAATATGAGAAGCAGAAGATTGAGAACGAGCAATATACATTGCTAATTCAAACTTAAACTTATCTTTTAATTGTTTTGAAAGACGTTTTGCTGCTTGTTGTTGTTCTTTGGGATTATTTTTATCTGTGGACTGAGCTAATAATAAATAAGAACTATAGCGTTTTGTCCAATGCAGCTTGCTTTTTTCTTCATGTCTAATCGCAAATAACTTTAGTTCTTGGCAATCTTTACTTTTAATAAAGTCTGTTAACCAAGCTCTAAAAATATTAATTTTTCTAGAGCTAGCTATCGTCGTTTTCGGCGTATATTCTGCAAATAAATCAATTAATTTTTGAATATATTGATACTGACGACGATTTTCCCAATTATTGATCAGTATGTAACAAGTCCGTTTAAGAGTATTGCGAAACTCCGGTTCGTTACTACCGACAAAAATTTGGTATATTCCTAACTCAGAACCTGAATCTAAACAATTTATAAATAAATTTTTAAATTCTTGTAGAACATCTTCTGGTTCGCAGTTTTGAACAATTTCTAAAAAAAAGTTATAAACTGTCTCTTGTGCAACCTGCACATCTAATCCTCTATGATTCAAATCAAGAAGATGCTTTTTACCCTGTATACTCGGTAAGCTCTCAACAATCATGTTATGGTTCTCAAGACCCAAGAGTCTCCTGATAGCTATCGTTACTAGCTTATCCTTCACAATCAGGAGCATCAATCAATTGTTGAAAACTTAAGTATTTTTTTTACATAAATTTGATAAATTTATGATGTTAGGATAAAAATATTGCACCTACTTGTGTAATTACCGTTCTAAAAATTAAAAAATTATACTGGATTCGACCGTATCCATAATTAGATAATTCTTTTGCGATCGCTAAAATCAGGAAAATATAAGTTTTATTGTAGGGAATTGGTAATAGGGATACGTATTTCTAGCTCCGCGTGAATGGCAATTGAGAGTGCGAGCGTCTCACTCGTTACAACCAGCGAGCTTAAAGTAACCAGCGAGCTTAAAGCAACCAGCGAGCTTAAAGCAACCAGCGAGTTTAAAGTAACCAGCGAGCTTAAAGCAACCAGCGAGCGAGACGCTCGCACTACCCAAACCTGTCAAAATTAATGAAAAGGAGTATTAGGTTCGTAGTAAGGGCTTTAGCTCTAAATCCGGAGGTGCTGAAGCGCTTACTACGAACCTGTCAAAATTAATCTCATGAAGTACTAATCAGTAAGTAGCGACAATTTTTGGGACATTTTCTCATTCGCTTATAAATAAAAATTTTGTCCCAGACGTAATTACATCTGGGACAATTTCTAACTATTGATTTTTAGTGGGGGTGGAGGGACTTGAACCCTCACGACCTTTTACGGTCAACGGATTTTCATTTTCCCGCAGTTTTCACTACTGCCTCGAAATTTTACAAATCAAGGTTTTGAAAATTGGACTCTCCCTTTACCCTCGACTTAACAAACAATTTTATAATCATCTGTAATTACGTTAGGGTCGCTCCCGTCGAGTCTCTGCACCTTCCGAAATGTTTAATTAAATATCAAACTTATTTCGGCTTGGCTCAGGATTGCCGTGTCTTTAGTAAGATTTAGGTTTCCCTGAGTTTGAGAGCATCCACTTGAAGAATTTCTTCAACAAGGCTCAACTTTTTAAGTCCGTAGCGTCTACCATTCCGCCACACCCCCGTTTTTTACCGGGGAATCGTCGATATTGGCTGAAGCAGCAAATATCTCCTCATCTATTTGACCATCAATTACGTATTTTGTCCAACATTTTCTCAAAAAAAATTTTAATTCCCTTTTAACTGACTTTCGGCAAGCTATAGCGATCGCCTTCTTTGGCTTCAGCTTATTATGGAAAATAGATGCCGTCCATACTACTCACTTATTTAAATGCAACAGGATCTACTTAATTATTTACAGAATTTACAGCCGGAGGCTACGATCGTACCTTTGGTGTACTTAGCCTTGGCTGGTTCTTACTTGTTAGTAATTCCAGTACTTGTCTTAACTTACATGAAGCTTCGTTGGTACACAGTTAGTTCCTTTGAACGGGGTTTCATGTATTTTCTCGTGTTCTTGTTCTTTCCGGGCTTGTTACTGCTATCGCCGTTTGTGAATTTTCGTCCCCGCAGACGACAAATTGAAGTTTAAGTTGTTGTATCGGCAGGTCATATTTAGAAATGCGACGTATTGACGCTATTGGAATTGTATTTGCCGTTTTTGTTTTAGGTGGTTTGGCGTATGTAGTTCTTCAATTCGCAGGCTTAAATAACTTTAGCGCTGGTATCTGGAGCCAATTTTTATTGGTTGGAGGTTTAATTGGCTGGTTGCTTAGTTATATTGGACGCGCAGTTGGAAGCAAAATGACCTATCATCAACAGCGAGAAGAATACGAAAAAGCCTTTTTGCAAAATCAGTTAGACCAACTTTCTCCCGAAGAAAGGGACAAACTTTTCGCTGATGTGGAAGAAAATACTTAGGATTTGAAACGGCGTTATGTCAATGGATTTTGGCTAACAGCGATTCCGCCTCAACTACTGTTCGGTTAATAAATTTGTTGCCTTCGCCTTCCTTCTACCATTAGGGGAAGCAGGGAAGAATTTATTTTTAACCGAACGGTGTTATTTTTACTTAAAATTGGCTGCCGTTTAATTTGCTGCTATCTGCCAGCCGCATTCATAAGAATATCTACTGCTATATATAAGCTGATTTAATGATTTGATGACTTTTAAGACTTACATATCAAGTAATTGACTTAATATAAATATGTCGCCGTTATTTTTACCTATAAGTATTATTACGGCTTTTTTACTGATTATTTGCAGATTATTGCCACAATACAAATATTTTTGTAATAATGCGGCTGGATGCTTTATTCCCGGTGTCGAAAGCATTGATTGCATACACGTGAAAGCATACAGGTAAAACTTAAAGTGAGTAAGACAAATGATTTTAGCGGATAATGTGGTGTAAATATGCTTGATTATTAATGTTGATAACAATAAAAAACTATGTAAACTTCTTTATAAGAACAATGTTTAATTCAGCCGCTTGTAGTAGACAATTTCACCGATATGATCTTGAATATATAAGGATATTGCCAGCAGTAAAAAAAATTGCTGGTACGTAATTTTATGTTTTCGTTACTATATGAAGTTGAGTAAGGTATAAATGATGAGTGTGAGAGAGTGTAAGATATCGATGATTTTAATTTTGTCGCGCTATAGGGGCAAAGGCTATGAGTGAAAGTATGGCGTTTATTGGCGGAGTTGCGGTAGCTGGGCTAGCGGCTCTTTTATTGTTGAAGGGATCTGCGAATAATCTCGTACAACCGAATTTCAACCCTACCCCGCAAGTACAAGCACCTGTACTTGCACCACCTATGATGGCTCAACCAGGCACTTATCCCGGCATACCAGTTTATCCCAATCAAATTCCCCCAGGTGTGGATACGACGGAGTTACGAACACAGTTGGAACGCCAAAAAAACCAACTTGATACCCTTCAACAGCAAAATGACCAGTTGAAGAATCAAAATCAGCAGTTTCAGTCTCAAATACAAACTTTCTACCAATCACAATTAAGCGCTCAGCAAAATCAAAATTCGGCGCAACAAGCTGCATTACAGCAATCCCCAGAGCCTTGGTGGTCGAACGGTATACTTTGGGCTGTAGGAGGTATGGCGCTTACAGTTGGCGGTGGTATCGTAGTCGCTGGAGTTTCCGCTTTATTTTCTCAAAAGCAGCGTCCGACTCGAACGGTACAGGTAATTCATCCTTACAATGGTTCTGGTCATAACACAATATCCCCTCCAGTACGTCGCGCTGAGTTTTTACCTCCTCGTGCGGAAAGACGTATGGAAGCTCCCGAATACGACGATACTTATTAAATTCCAACAGCGCTGCATCTGTTGGATGACAGCGCAGGCTATTTTTTGAGAACTAAACCGACTATTAGTAATTATTAGCGTTCAATTTCGCTTTCTGTTACAAAAATTAAAAATAATTATTATTTAGGATTATTTATTAAGGGAAGTTGAGCTAGAGCTTATCTTTCCTTATTTTTTTGGTTCCTCAAACCCTTGATAAATAAAAATTATTGCTGGATTTACCCCCTATTTTTGATATTGTCTTCAGTAATAACAGATAAAAAGAAGCAAAGAATATACAGAAATATTTAAATATAGTAGACACTTCATTAAGTGTCTATTTTCATATTTTACACATTAAAGCAGTATTATTACTGGAGCAATATATAAAAAATGACATACATCAAAAGCATTTTTATATAATTAAAGTAGTACTAAGACAGGTATCTATGTAATTAATAATACAATTGTCTGGCTGCTTATTTTTTCGGAGATAACAGGTAAATTGCTCTTTGGGGCAGTTATTCGTAGTTAATTAAAGTTTAATTAGAGTTTAACTACTAATTAATCGCTAATTACTCGTTTTGCTTGAGATTTTAAGTTTTTAAACGAGCTAATTGATTTTCTTAAAATGATGATATCGGTATAGCTGCAATAGTTTTATTGTTCGCCATTACAGAGCAAAATTTTCCATTAAATTATACAAAATATATTTTTAAAAAGTATTTTTACTTAGAGCAAAACTACTGAGAATAAATTTGTTTTTTTTGATGCATTAAAAAACATTGCCTCCCTGATTCGTTAACTAAAATTTCTGAGTAATGTTACTTAAGTGTGACTATTAGATAAAGATTTGGCAAAGTAAGGTATTAGGTAGTTGCCTAGATTGTAAATTGGAAATATATATTTTACGGGGCACTTCTAAAATACTGATTCGTTATAACCAAGAATATAGCTATTGAATAAACAAGGGTTCTTTGAAACATAAGGCTTCGGATTGGGTTCAGTTGTCTAAGTATATATTTCGTTCTGTGTTTAAAAATTTGATAACACGGTAAGAAATAATTAACGTCAAAACGTTTAATTATTTTTTGCACGCAATTACTGAATTAAAAAGAACCCATACGTGGGATACTCTACCCATTAGCAATTTTACGATCGTGGTGTGAAGGTTATGGAGACAATCATGGATATCTTTTATTTACAACTCAAGCGTAAACGGCGTATTTTTATTTCTTCGGCGGTAGGTAGTTTTTACCGTCTTAATACAAAATTTTTGTCATTTCAATCACCGTAAAATTAGACGAAATACGATTAATAAACGAAGTTATACGTTGTATCCGGGAGTCACAAGCAACTGCGATCGCATTTAAACCAGATAGTCACGTTATCCTATCGGCAATTATATGCTTTGATAGGTAAATTCCCATCTCAACATAATTAAGACTTGTTCTCGTCTTAAAGCGTGCATCTACGTAAATAAATCAAACTGAAGGTAGTAAAAAATGTGTTTCCATGCATCGTTCGCATGGGACTACTTGTTCTACTATTCTTGATTGAAGCTTGGAATCGGGATAAAAAAGTTTAATATCGAAATCCCAAAATTCCCGCGATTTGAGAACATTAAATATCGGAATTTACAACTATCTTCACCTGGTTTGAATCTTGACAAGCAGTTAATAATATGCTCTGATTGCAAAAAAATATACATTTTGCATGGCAGGAGAAATTAAAAACAAATTTGACTCGATACTACGTATAACTTAGTCAACTTTAACAATCTGATTCTTGACTACTAGTTAAGAATTTGGGATTAGAAATAATGGTTTTTTAACTAAAACCTAAACAGATAGAAAACTTTTGCTATTTATTGCATTGATGCCTTGTAATGACATCTTTAATCTCTTGGCTGAGGCGTAAAAGCCTTTTTTTAACAATTAGTTCCTTAAGTGTTATTGCTTACGGAATTATACCGACTGTTGCCCAAACAGTTATAAACAACACTGCAACTGGCGGTGCTGACAACTTGCCTGGTAATGAAGAATCCGAGCAACCAGGTGTTGAATCTAATACAGTAACCCTCAACGCAACTCAAGCAGCTTTACGATTAACCAAAACTGGCGATCGCGCTGCTGCCGAACCTGGAGATACGGTAATTTATCGGTTGCAGATTAAAAATAACGGTGAGTCAGAGGCTACAAATTTACGCATTACCGATCGATTACCTTTAGGATTGCGACTTGTTTCTGAGTCAGTAAAAGCAAATCTTGGCGGTAGCGATCGAACTGAAGAATTAAGCGAGCCAGTTATCAACGCTTCCAATCGAGGAACGAATATAACCGTAAACTCGACTATTGATTTGCAACAAGGAGAAACCTTAGTTGTCACTTATGCTGCTGAAGTAACTCCAGATGCCATCCGTGGCAGCGGAATAAACTTAGCCCAAGCAATAACTGAGACTGGTTTGCCAAGCAATCAATCCAGCCACAGATTGCGGATTCGACAAGGAATTTTGTCCGACTGCGGTACTTTGATCGGACGGGTTTTTGTTGATAAAAACTTTGATGGCGAACAGCAGCCAAACGAACCTGGAGTACCGAATGCGGTAGTTTATATGGATGATGGGAACCGCATTGTTACCGATGCTAATGGTTTGTATTCTTTGGCAAATGTTATTTCCGGTTATCGTTCGGCAGCACTGGATTTGACTAGTTTACCAGGCTACTCCCTGGCTCCGAATAAATACTTTATTGAGACAAATAGCCCGTCACGCTTGGTGAAACTATCGCCTGGAAGTATGGTGCGGGTGAATTTTGCCGTTACGCCTGCATTTTCGGAGGGTAAGCAATGATTAAGAAACAATCTCGCGTGCAATTGTGCAACCAAAAACAGTTTTTTCATACCGTTTTATGCGCTTTACTCAAGTTGGGTAGCGCGGGTATTTTGCCGATAGTTATGGCAATAGGAGCTTTTACGATTTGCTCTAATACCGTAGCTGCACAATCAAATGAAAAGATTCAATTAGAAACGGGTTCTAGATTAAAACAGGCTCTCGGTACAGTAAAAGAGGCAAAAGATCAAGAACGGAATAAATATTCATCCTCTAACTTTGAGACGGATAGAGTTTCGCTGTCTCTAAATACAGTAAAAGAGGACAAAGGTCAAGCCCTTAAAAAAGCAATCTCAAAGTCCTCTAACATTTCTCCAGATCCACAGCAGCAAGACTTACTTGCAGAAGCTGGAGACACTCCCGTTTCTCCGATTCGGGGAAATTCAGATTCTTTGTTTGACCAGCAAGGGGACTCGTTATTTGAGCAGCAGCAGAGGCAGTCGGCTCCTCAAGACCAGCAGAGTCAAGGGGAACCAGTACCCCTGCAAGAAGATTCAACTCCTGCCTCAATAAGAAGTCGCAGCAAGGTACAGTTGCAGATTTCACCTGTAGGCGATCCAGTAGTGCAGGCTGATGGACGTTCGACGATTCAGATCCGAGGACAGATTATCAACGAGAAAGGGGAAGTAATTCCCAGAGATGTGTTGGTAACTCTAACAAGCAGTGCGGGTAAATTTATTGGTTCCGACCAAGACAAGGATGCGCCGGGATTCCAGGCACTTGTAGTAAATGGTGAGTTTATCGCCACTTTGCAGTCAGGACTAAAGCCTCAATCTGTCCGCATCAGGGCGGCTGTCCATAAAATCAAAAAGCCTGCATCTACCCTAAGACAGAGAGAGCGAGCAATTGATGGAGAAATCCTTTTAGAAAGCGGTAGAGATACAAGACTATTTAATGACGAGATTATTAGCCAGCCGATAGAAGCTTACACCCAAGTCGAATTCACTACCTATTTACGTCCTTCCCTGGTAACGGGTATCATCAACCTCCGCGTTGGTGCGAGGGGTACTAATTTGTGGGGTAGTCGCAGGGAGTTTCTCGATCCAGATGCTTCGGATGGAACCGAGGTAGATTTGACTTCCCAGGTGTTTGCAACAGGTAAAGTTGGTGAATGGCTGTTTACTGGTGCATTTAACAGCGAGCGACCGATTAACCAAGATTGCGAAGGTAGAAACCGTTTATTTGGCGGCATTCAGTTTTGCGAACAAAACTATCCCGTATATGGCGATAGTTCCACGGTGACTCCTACCACGCCTTCAACGGATAGTTTTTATGCCCGGTTTGAACGTAGTTCCAAGATACCTGGTGCAGACCCCGATTACGCGATGTGGGGAGATTACAGAACCGAGGAATTTTCTCGCCCTTCCCAACTTTACGGTGCGACTTCTCGGCAACTGCACGGTTTCAAAGGTAATTACAGTTTCGGTCCGTTGCAGATAACTGGTTTGTACGCCAATAACGTCGAAGGTTTCCAGCGGGATACTTTTACTCCTCAAGGTATCAGCGGTAATTATTTTCTATCGCAACGGCTGTTGGTTCCCGGAAGTGAAAGCGTTTATTTAGAAGCCGAAGAAATCAACCGTCCGGGTACTGTTGTTAAAAGACAGCAGCTATATCGCGGTCGAGATTATGAAATAGATTACGACCGAGGCACGATTAGACTCTTAAGTCCAATATTGGCAACAGAACTTAATCCTTTTGGTACAACTCTGCAAAGACAAGTTGTTGTCACCTATCAGCCGGAATTTGGCGAGGAATCCGATATTTACGGTGGAAGAGCGCAGTTTAATATTTCTCAGGATTTGGATACCAAGTCATTTATCGCCGGTACTTATTTAAGGGAAGACCAAGGCGATCGCGATTTTGAACTGTACGGAGCAGATTTTCTCTTTTCCTTTGGTCGTGCGGGTAAGATTTTGGGTGAATACGCTCGTTCGGAAAGCAGCATCGTCGATGGCACCAATCGTTCGGGTAATGCCTATAGGATTGAAGCGATCGGTAATTTAAACGAGCGCTTAGGATTGAATGCTTATTACCGTTCGGTGGAGGAGAATTTTAACAACAATGCCACATTCAGTTTTGCTCCGGGACAAACTCGTTACGGTGGTGGGTTGCTCGGTAAGTTAACCGATACCACAACTCTGGGTGTATCCTACGATGTGGAAGAAAACTTTGGTCGAGCTAGTACGGGTTTAGTTAACTTCTTCGATCTATTCGATCCCCAACCCCAACCCGCTTTTGGTCAACCTTTAGATAATGAATTAAAGACTTTTCGGGCAGGTATTTTACAAAAATTTGGCTTTGCAGATGCCAGCGTTGAATACGTCAACCGTTCGCGAGAAGACAGAATCAATAATGAGTTGAATGGCGATGCAGAGCAAATTGTTTCTAAATTAAAAGTTCCTTTAACTCAATCTTTGAGTTTCCAAGCCCAGAATGAAGTCAATATAGACGGTTCCGATCCGCTTTATCCCAATAGGACAACTTTAGGCTTGGATTGGCAGGCATTTGAGGGTGTTACCTTTAGACTGGCGCATCAATGGTACGACGATACCAGTTTGTTAGAGGGGAATTCCCTGACTACTTTAGATACCTTAGTTGACTACAGCTTAGCCAGAGATACTACCTTTAACGGACGTTATTCCGTACTATCCGGCTTCAACGGCTTGCAGGGACAAGGTGCATTGGGAGTCAACCACGGAATGCCGATCGCGCCGGGATTGCGGATGAGCTTGGGTTATCAGTACGTATTCAAAAATATTTTCAACTCCACAGCCAGAGGAGAAAGATTTGGTCTACCTTACGCTGTTGGACAAAATGCAGCTTCCTTGGGATTGTTCGCCGGTTCGGTGTACAGCTTCGGCTTAGAATATACCGACAACCCAGACTTTAAAGCCAGTGGTCGTTTTGAATTGCGCGACGGCGAGGAAGGCAACAGCACCTATATTTCCGTCGGTGCGGCAGGAAAAATTTCCCCGGCGTTAACTGCATTGGCACGCTATCAACAAGCAGGTGAAGCCAACGTATTTTTACCTTCCACGGTGAATAATTTAGCAGAAACCCAAGGAGTCAGATTTGAAGAATTAGGAGACACCGCTAATCTCAAAATTGGTTTAGCCTATCGCGATCCGACTAACGATAAATTCAACGGCTTGCTCAAATACGAATGGCGACAAAACTTTGATTCAATACCTCAGAACCAAGAGTTTACGGGAAGTTCCACGGCAACGGGACACGTATTTTCAGCAGAAGGTATTTATGCACCTTCTTGGCGATGGGAATTTTACGGTAAATATGCGCTGCGTAATGGTGTAACTTACTTCGATAGGGAACGCTACGACGGAACGGTGAATTTAGCGCAAGCGCGAGCCACCTATAAATTAGGCTACCGTACCGACTTAGCAGTTGAAGGACGCTGGATTGGTCAAAGTTCCAACAATAATGCGGACTTCGACGAATTTGGGATTGCCTTAGAAGGTGGATATTACTTTACCCCAGATTTGCGTTTGGGAGTGGGTTACGCCTTTGGTAGCGTAGACGATCGCGACTTTACCGGATATCGCTCGGAAGGTGGGTTGTATCTCAACGTCAGCTTGAAGCTTAATGAGTTGTTTGGCGGATTTGGATTGCAGAAACCAGTACCAAAGCAAGAGCAAGAATCCGAGGTTTCACCTTTGGTAAGGAATGGTTCTCAACAACAATCTCAGAAACCTCAAACAAAGTTAACCGAACGTTTGAAGAAAAATCAATCGGAAAAATTGGTTAACCGTTTGAGAAGGGAACAGGGAACAGAAGAATCTCGAATTCCCAATACCAAATCTCAAACCAAGCTGATAAATAACCTCAAATAGCTGTTGTATTGGTCAAATGTGGTGTTATAGGAGCGAGCAATGCCCAAGAAAAGGTCAAAGGTTAAAGAGAGAAGGTTAAAGCTGATTTCGCTTTTACCCAACAAAAAAATATTTTTCGTTCTGCCGACTTCGATATTATTTCTACCCAATTTAGTATTTGCACAAGAGCCGAACTTTAATCCTCCGGCGGTGCGGGTGGTAGTGAATAGTAATGCCGATGCGGTAACGGCGGATGGTGAATTAACTTTGCGCGAAGCGATCGAAGTTGTCAACGGGACTCTAACCCCCCAACAACTTAGTAGTGCAGAACAAGCGCAGGTAACGCCGGGTTCGTCGAGTGGAAGCACTATTGAATTCAATTTACCCGGTGGTGCAACAACTATAGAGTTGCAAACGGTTTTACCAGATTTGGCTGCACCGGGGTTAACGATTGATGGCAGCACGCAACCGGGATACGATCCTAATACCTCGGCAACGGCGGAGATAGCGATTCCCGTGCCCTTGGTGACGATTAAACCCGCCACGGGACAAGAAGTATTTCGCGGTTTAACGGTGGTTGCGGATAATATCACCATACGCGGCTTGAATTTGTACGGTTTCAATGCCGAACCGATTAAACAACAGTTGGGAAGCGCGTTGATTTACGACGGCAAAGCCGAACCCGCAACCCTGACAACGCCACCGGGGGATATTGTCATTGCTCATCGTAATCCCCCTCCGGATATCAGCCAGCAGAAACCACCCGCGAGTAACTTTCCGTTTCGGGAACGAGACGAACCCCCGAAAAACGTAGTAATTGAAAACAACTGGTTGGGCATAACTCAAGATGAAAGAATGCCCGATAATATTTCCGCTTTTGGGGTTTACGCATTCAACAGCCAAGGCGCGACGATTCGGAAAAACCGGATTTCTTACCACGCTGGTAGCGCAATTATTACTTCGGTACGGGCGGAAAATACCCAGGTGGTGCAAAACATCATTCTTGGTAACGGTATCGATGGAATGCCGGATGCTTTGCGGTTTGAAGGCATAGTTGATAATTCCCAAATTTTGGGTAACTTAATCTGCGCTAACGACGGCGCTGGGGTGTATTTATTTAAACCTCAAGGCAAGGTTTTAGTACAGAATAATAAAATTACTTATAACGGCAGAAGACTGCGACGGGCAGCGGTTTTCGTTATGGGCAGCGACCATCAAGTAATTGGTAACGAAATTGACAATCAAGCCGGACCGGGGGTAGTAGTTACTGCCTTTCCTCAAAACGATATTGGTAAAAAAGGACCTGCAATACGTAACGAGATTCGCAACAATAAATTCGCGGCTTTAGAAGGATTAAGTATCGACCTCAACAGTCAAAGAAATTTGGGAGTCATTGACTTTCAGCGCGGAGATGGTCCAAACCCCAAACGCAATTCTGGAAATCGGCGTAAAGATACTGGAAACGGTGCGATCGATGCCCCCCAGTTTACCGAAAAAAACTTTGTCCCCAGCGGTAGTAGCGCCATCGTCACCGGGAAAGCAGATAGAGGTAGCGAAGTCACATTTTATCGCTTAGGCGACTATCAAAGGGGAAAAGAAGCTATATATCAACCTGGATTCGGCGCATTAACAGAACCCTTGACCATAGTTACCACAGGGGAAGACGGTAAATTTACCGCCCAACTAGAAAACGTCCAAGAAGGAGATGTCATCAGTGCGATCGCCACCGACCCCAAATACGGAACATCGGAACCGGCGATCGCGACGATGATTGGTGTTGAGGGGACTATACCCAACGTTAACGTGCAGCCGAAGGTAGATCCGATAAACCCGCCGCAGTGTATTTCTAGACCGATACCACCACCCGCACCAACACCAACACCACCACCACCAGCACCACCAGAAGCGCCACCGGAACCGATTCGGATTCAAGTACCGCGCAACATCCACTTTGCTTTAGATAAATCTTTCATTAGTGACGAAAGTGCCCAAGTCTTAGACAGAGTAGCAGAAGTACTCAAACAATATCCATTCATCGTTATAGAACTGCAAGGACATACCGACCCCCGCGCTAGTGACGCTTATAACCAAGCATTAGGTAATCGACGGGCGCTGTCTACGAGAAATTATCTGTTACGGAAGGGAATTGCACCTGAAAGAATGACCATACGTTCCTTTGGTGAATCTCAACGCAAGGTTCCTGGCGGTACCGACGTTGTGGATTACGCCCGCGATCGACGTACTGAAATCATCTTCAAGGATGTTAGGGGTATAGACCTAATAGTTGAAGATCAAGAGCAAGATTTGCAAATTGAAAGAAGGTAATTAGAGGTTAAAGGTTAAAGGTTATGAGTTAGGAGTTAGGAGTGATGAATTAGGAGTTGAAATTTCTCCTTGTCCCCCCATCCCCCCATCCCAATGCCCAATGCCCAATACCTAATATTTTTCGTTGTTTAGGAAGCACAAAATGAAAGCTTTATTTAAGCATTTATCGGCAATTACTAAAGGGGAACCGGGAACGAAAATGGCGATCGCACTGCCATCATTTAATTCCAAACCCTTTGTGTCTACAACTTTATTCACACTATTGTTTTCTATACCTCAACTTCCCCTAATTGGGGATGGAAAGGCAATGGCACAAACTGGGGCAAGTTGTCCTGCGGGTACGGCACCAGAAACGGTACGGTTGCGCCTTAGCGATAACCTGTCAGATTTAACACAAGAATATAATATTGGCGGCATCCGTACCGTCTTTACTTTAACTGAAGAAGTCCCCGGTCGAGTTATCGATACGACGGAATCAGGAGTTAATAGTGATACCTACGGTGGTACTCCAGGAAACGATTTACGTATAAATATTGGTCCGGGAAAACCTCCAGAAACTGGTAATTTAGCACCGGGTAGCGCAACTCTTACTATTACCTTTGCTCAATCAGTTACCTTAGCTTCACCTTTAACATTATTAGACGTTGACCGTAATGGTCCACCAGAACGAGATAGCGGTCGAATTTTCCAAGATAGAGTTACGGTAACTGCATCTGATAATAATTCCAACGTTCCGGTTAATTTACAAGCCCTTGGTCGATTCACCCAAATTTCTGGAAATACGGCTTTCGGGATTGTTGATAACTCATTTCCTGAGAATGGAGATGCTAACGTTTCCGTTACTCCAGGGGGTGCTGTTGACCAAATCCGCATTCTTTACACGCCGGGAACGGAATACGGTCCACCGGGACAAGATCAAACTATCGGTTTAGCGCCATTCACTATCTGTGCGCCCGTGAATGCTGCTACGATTGGCGATACGGTTTATCGAGATACTAATGGTAACAGTACTCAAGATCCTGGTGAAGAGGGAATTGCTGGAGTTAATCTAACTTTGACAAATCCGGGTGCCGACGGTGTATTTGGAACTCCTGACGACACCACGGAAACTACAACTACCAATCAAAACGGAATATACAGTTTTCCCGTAACCGCGGGTAATTACCGAGTTACTGTTAGTAATCCTCCCGATGGTTTAGCGCCAACTCAAACACCACCAGGAACCATTGTTGTCGAAGCTGGTGAAAATTTTGATACTGCTGACTTTGGTTTCTCGCCGTCCACGGTAGGTAGTATTGGCGATACGGTTTACACTGACACTAACAGTAATAATATACAAGACGACGGTGAAGCAGGTATCGAAGGAGCGACAGTTACTTTAACTAATCCCGGTACCGACGGTAACTTTGGTACCCCTGACGATACTACCCAAACTACAACTACCAACGAAAGCGGTATTTACAGTTTCCCCAATTTACCTGCGGGTAATTACAGAGTTACCGCAACGAGTTCAAGAGAAGGAGATACTGCCACTCAAACCCAACCGGATACCGTCGCGTTAACACCCGGTCAAAATATTGATACAGTTGATTTCGGTTTTGTACCAGGACAATTGGGTCAGGGACAAGGCAGCATCGGCGATACAGTTTATAACGATACCAATAGTAATAACACTCAAGATCCAGGTGAAGCTGGTATCCCTGGGGTGACAGTTACTTTAACCGATCCCGGTGCCGACGGTAACTTTGGTACTCCCGACGATGGTACCCCGCAAACCACCACTACCAACGAAAACGGTATTTACAATTTCCCCAATTTAGCTGCGGGTAACTATCGAGTTACTACTACCACACCCGACGGTTTAACTCCCACTCAAATCCCAGCGGATACGGTTAATTTACCTGATGGTGAAAATTTAGATACCGTTGATTTTGGTTTTGCACCGCAACAAGGCACGGGTTCGATTGGAGATACCGTTTACAGCGATACCAACAGTAATAACACCCAAGATCCAGGTGAAACTGGGATTCCTGGAGCGACGGTAACATTAAATAATCCCGGTGCCGACGGTAACTTCGGTACCCCTGACGATACTACCCAAACTACGACTACCGACGAAAGCGGTAATTACAGTTTCCCTAATTTACCACCAGCGAATTACACAGTTACCGCAACGAGTCCAAGAGAAGGAGATACGGCGACTCAAACCCAAACGGATATTATTAATCTGCAAAGCGGTCAAAATATTGATACAGTTGACTTCGGTTTTGCACCGGGACAATTAGGTCAGGGACAAGGTACCATTGGAGATACGGTTTACAACGATATTAATAATAACGGTCAACAAGATCCAGGTGAACCGGGAATCGGGAATGTACTTGTTAACTATGCCGGTACCGGACCAGATGGTGTGTTTGGAAATACTCTTGATGATGACGATACCAGCGGTGTAACTAGAACCGATGCAAATGGTAATTACACTTTCCCTAATTTACCTGCGGGTAATTATCGAATTACTATTAACGACCAATCTCAGCAACCAATTCGGGGATTAAGTCAAACCCAAACACCGAATGGATTAATCGAACTTGATGCAGGTGAAAATTTCCCAGATGCTGATTTTGGCTTTACGCAGTCAACTGGCACGATTGGCGATACCGTTTATCGGGATAACGACAGCAGCGGAACTCAAAACCCAAATGAACCGGGAATACCCAATGTTGTAGTTACTTTAACTCGTCCTGGTCCAGATGGTAACTTGGGTACGGAGGACGATACTACCGACACTACCACCACCAATAATCAAGGTATATATAGTTTCCCTAACATACCTATTGGTAATTACAGAGTTACAGTTAATAATCCCCCCGATGGTTTAACTCCAACTCAAACGCCACCAACTACCGTTTCTTTACAACCAGATCAAAACTTTGATGAAGCTGACTTTGGTTTCTCACCGCAACAGGTTGGTACAATTGGAGACTTTGTTTTCTACGATAACGACGGCGATAGTATTCCTGACTTAAACGAAATCGGAATCCCCGGAATTACCTTGATTCTGCGAGATACGAACGGAAACGAAGTTGCTAGAACCACTACGGGTGACAATGGAGCCTACAACTTTTTTAACGTAGCACCGGGTACTTACACCGTCACAATTGAGAATCCCCCTCAAGGTTTGCCTCCAACCCTGGCGCAACCCAACCCAGTTACCCTGCAAGCCGGTCAAAATCTCGATACAGTTGACTTTGGTTTCCAACCACAGCCACCAATACAAGGTTCGATTGGCGATACCGTGTTTGCGGATGTAAATGCTAACCGCATCCAAGATGAAGGAGAACCGGGAGTTAGCGGTGTTTTAGTCAGATTGATTCGTCCCGGAGAAGATGGTGTTTTTGGTACCCCCGACGACCAAATTGACGAACAGCGCACCGATAACACGGAAACCGTCGCTTTCAACCAAAATACTCCAGGTCAATATAGTTTTAACAATCTTCCACCAGGAAATTATCAAGTACAAATAGCGCTTCCCGACGGTAGTATTCTGACCACAGACTGTTAATCCGATTCCGGTAACTCTGCAACTCAATCAAAGCTTTGTTGATGCCGATTTTGGGGTAAGAATGACTGGATTACCAGGTTCCATCGGCGATACCGTTTTCAATGACACAAACGGTAACGGAGTGCAAGACTACACCGACAGTAATAACAACGGTGTCAAAGAACCAAACGAAGAAGGTGAACCAGGAATTCCTGGAGTTCAATTAACTTTGAGAAACTCCGAAGGTAGGAATTTCGGAACCACAACCACCAATCAAAACGGTAACTACATCTTTGATAATTTACCTCTTGGTACATACACCGTAGAATCTGCAAGACCTACTGACTTTTCTGCAACTACCGAAACAACATTATCGGCTAACTTAACCGAAGCCAATCCCAACACAAATGAAGTTGACTTTGGTTTCCGCCCCGGTCGTTTGGGAGCATCCTCAGAAGGACCTTTAAACTTAGGATTAGTCAAGCGGATTACTCAGATTAATAACCAAACCTTCAGCGAGTTTGAAGATAACCCCGCCCGTGAAGCTGATAACGATCTCAACAGTCAATCTCCTGTTAGAGGTATTTTTCAACGGACTGAAGGCGTACAAAGTGGTGACGTAATCGAATACACTATTTACTTCTTAAAAGAAGGACAAGGGGAATTGCAAAATGTCAGAGTCTGCGACTTAGTTCCCAACGGTACAACTTTGACAAACGACCGGATTATTGTTACAGGTCAAGGTAATGGTGCTACTAACCCTAGAACACTATCACCTCAAGAGCCAATACCCGAAGATTTCGCAAATATTTGCAGAACCAACGATGAGAATCTGGAAAACGGTACACCCGCTAAAGGCGCAGTACTTGTCAACTTGGGTACTTTACCCGATGGCATACAAACCGGATCTATTCGCTTCCGCGTCACAGTCGATTAATTTCAACAAAAAATAAAACAGTCTTCCTTAACAACTATAGGGGGTGCGGTTATGCCGTGCCCCTTTTTTTTGGAGATGGGGGGATGGGGGGATGGGAAGAGGGGGAGATGGGGGGATGGGGAGATGGGGGGATGGGGAGATGGGGGGATGGGGAGTACTTCGACAAGCTCAGTAACCTTTGGGGGGATGGGGAGATGGGGGGGATGGGGAGTTAGGAGTTATGAATTTGAAGCTTTTAACTACATTACCTTTAACCTTTAACCTTTAACCTTTAACCTTTAACCTTTAACCTTTGACCTTTAACCTATTCCCACGCCTAATTCTTTAATACAAAAAAATACTGAACGATTAGGTATTATTATTTAGACTTTCACCTTGCTTAATTAAAATTAATTTTTGAATGTCAATGCAACGAAATAAATTAATCACTTCGCTTCTTCTACCCATTGCGGTAGTCTTACCTGCGATATTTCCTTTGAGTGAAGCAACTGCTCAACAAAAAACAATGCGTCCGATTTCTTTGTTAAAAGCAAAGTGCGTTGGAAGTGGCATCGGTAGCGCTCGTAAACAGAAACTTGATGTTTCCATCGGTAAAGCAGTTTACAGGAGTAGATTTTATTTGAGTCCTGGCTATCGTTCGGCATCTCTAACTTGTAATATTAAACCGAAGAATCGTCCTCAAAATGTATTTCAAACTTTGAATTTGGGCTTTGGAATGCGCGACAACAATCCCAACAGTCCTAGCATACAGGTACGACTTTACTTGGACGGAAAACCAACTGAAACCGTTACCGTTGGACCCACACAAGTAGCCAATGTATCTGTTAATGTCAATAATGTTAGTAATGTTGCGATCGAGGCAAATTGTTCTAGTTCCACTCAATATTGCAGTCGCGTTTACTTTTACGATGCCGATTTAATACGGAACAATCCCACTCCAGTAAATAACAATCCCGCACAAGAACAGATTCTCGAAGCGCCAACTCCTAATTTAAATTAACTCGATCGCTAATCAGCCCGCTTTTTCTAAAAAAGGTGGGTTTATTCACTTGCTACTCATTCTTAACTCCTCACTCCGGTGATCCTCACTCCGGTGGTCCTCACTGCTCACTGCTCACTGCTCACTCCTAACTTCTAACAACTAACTTAGGAATAATGGGATATTGTTAAAGAACAAAGAAATGTGAAGTAAAGATGAAGCTGGCAGCAAGAATTAGTCAGGTATCGCCTTCTCTAACTTTGGCGATCGCCGCGAAAGCAAAAGCGATGAAGGCGGAAGGTATTGATGTTTGTAGTTTTAGCGCTGGAGAGCCGGATTTTGATTCGCCAGCCCATGTTAAGGCTGCGGCAAAGAAGGCGTTGGATGAAGGTAAGACGAAATATGGTCCTGCTGCGGGGGAACCAAAGTTAAGGCAAGCGATCGCCCAGAAGTTGCGATCGTCCAATCATCTGGATTATCAAGCGGAGAATATTATCGTTACTAACGGTGGTAAGCATTCTCTGTTTAATTTAATGCAGGCTTTGATTGAACCCGGTGATGAGGTGATTATTCCCGCACCTTACTGGGTGAGCTATCCAGAGATGGTTAAGTTAGTCGGCGGCAATCCAGTAATTGTAATGACTGATGAGACAACCGGGTATAAAATTGAGCCGGAAATTCTCCGCAGCGCAATTACGCCAAAGACTAAATTATTCGTGTTGAATTCACCATCCAACCCTACAGGTATGGTGTATACTCCCGAAGAAATCGAAGCTTTGGCAGAAGTTATTGTTGAGAAAGATATTTTAGTAGTTTCCGACGAGATTTACGAAAAAATTCTCTACGACGGCGCAAAGCATCTGAGTATCGGCTCTTTGAATGACGAAATTTTTGCTCGCACCATTGTTAGTAACGGTTTCGCCAAAGGTTACTCAATGACGGGATGGCGTTTGGGTTATTTAGCTGCACCTGTAGAGTTAATCAAGGCAGCTACAACCGTTCAAGGTCATAGTACATCAAACGTATGTACCTTTGCTCAATATGGTGCGATCGCAGCTTTGGAAGGTTCCCAAGATTGCGTGGAGGAAATGCGTCAAGCTTTCGCGAAACGTCGCAAAGTGATGTTAGAAAGAATCAACGCCATTCCTGGATTAAAATGTTCTCAACCCGATGGTGCATTTTATTTATTTCCAAGCATCAGCGAAACTGGATTAAAATCTTTAGACTTCTGCAAAACATTGTTAGAAGAGCATCAAGTAGCAGTAATTCCTGGTGTAGCCTTCGGTGCAGATAATAACATTCGTTTATCTTACGCCACCGATATGGCAACAATTGAAAAAGGAATGGATCGATTGGAGAAGTTTGTGAAGTCAGTTAACGGTTAGCAGTTAACAGTTATCAGTTGTTTATTATTAAATAGCTGGTAACTGTTTTTTGTTTTCTACACTTATAATTTATATGTATTTAACTGCTTTGAGAAATTTTTAAAAACATTTAGAGTTAAGTTGAGAATATAAGTATAAGGTGTCCTGTCACGGAGCGCAACGCACCATAGTAGTTACGAAATATTAAATTTTTTGCATATTTATAAATACACTATAGAGCGAAGTAACCTATTATAGAATAGTTAACATAATCTTGACTAACAAGTAATTTAAATTAAGTTTATGCAAGCTATACTTTTAAGTCGCGAGGAAGTTGCTCGACGTGCAAAACTATTATACGAAAATGGCATACGTCAACAAGTAGAATCTGAATATAACATCGGTAAGATGATTATTATTAATATTGAAACAGGTGACTATGAGATAGACAAAACTGGTTTGAAAGCAGCACGCAATTTACGTAAAAAACACCCAAATGCAAGACTCTTTGGTATTCGCATTGGTTATAATGTTGCTGCCTCATTTGGTGGTGATATGGAGCGTGTATCTAAGTGATTTCTGGTATTGTAATTGATAGACACGCTACAGTCAGGTTAACATTTTTGCTTCCGAACGGCTCAAGCTTACCAATTGAATTTGTCATAGATACAGGCTTTACTGACCAATTATGTTTGCCTTTAGAAACGGTTGCTCTTCTAGGCTTACCTTTTGCATACGATATTCCTGCGAACTTAGCAGATAATAGCGAGGTTTTCTTACCACTTCATGAAGCCATTGTTTTATGGGGTGGGGAAGAACGAGAAGTTCGTGTAATTGCTACAGGAAGACGACCTTTGCTTGGAACTGCTTTATTAGATGAGCAAGAACTTGTGATTCAGTTTACAGAAAACGGATTGGTAACAATCGAAGAGTTGTAATTTTTTGTTCTTAACTAAAAAATAGAGCTTTTCGTATCTATTCTATTATAAAAAATTGAATTATGTTAGAAATACAAGCAATTCAAAAATTAGAGAAAACAGGTTTATTGGTGCTTCCATTTGGTTCAATAAGTCCATTTCCAAATGGATATTCTATCGCAAAGCCTACATCAGTCTTAGGAAATACAAGAAAGGACTGTGAATGTTTATTTGGTAATGATAAAATACCTTGTGATGCACCTGTTGCAAATATTTATCCAAAAGAAAATAAATGGGTATTTGAAATTTCGGAATGGATTCCAGGTCCAGCTATAGGAGATTTTCAGCATTTATTTGGATCTATCGATGATGCTGTATTATCAATCTTAGATTACTATTTTGGAAATCCATCACGGATGAACCCACCTGAACTATTAGAAATTGAATAGTCTTAACTCAGATTATTTTTCTCAATATTCGTATTGGTTACAATTTTGTTGCTTCATTTGGCGGTATAATCAGCAGCAATTAAAATTACAAAACCATTAAATAAGTATCTTTCCCTTGCTGCGGTAAAACTCGCAATTTTTGATTATTTAAATCTGGTTCTAATCCTAAATCTTCTAAGGGTATTAATCCTAACAAAGGATCGGAATCTTCCGGTAATTCTATACAATTAAATACCCCTTCTCTTCCTTCAACAACAAGGTTTAACATCTTAAAAATACGAACTTTTTGCACTCCTATTGCTATTTTTACATCTGCTTCCCCTTGCATAGGTAATCCTAAATCAAGAATAATACTTTTAGGTAAACAAAGTCTCGTTGCTCCACTGTCAACTAATACATCATTTAATGTTATAGAACGAATTTGTTCTTTAGGAATAAATCCTCTTTCAGAAGACAGTTAGATCGATTTGATTAGTAACTGTAATTGTGGTTGTGACTTTACCCATGTTTTTATTGTTAGTAGATATGATAATTATTTTTCAATAATACTATCTTCCCATAACACAGAAGCAGGAATAGTTTTTCCCCTCATTGCTTCATGCCAAGCTTGACGAAAATCTTCTAATATTTCTTCTTTCGGTTTATCATCCTCATCTTCTGCTTCTTCGGAAACTAGAACAATTACTTCAACACGACTATTTTTATTTAAATTTAAAGGTTTATCTAAAGCAAGTTGCCCTTCTTCGTCAATCGTTGCCATCACTTTGACTGCTTTCATAATTATTCCAAAATTAGACTTTATTCGAGCGTATAGCTTTACGATAACGTGAATTTAAAAATATATAACTCCTAACTCTTCACTCCTAACTTTTAACTTCCAAACCCATCTCTTTCAACCCTTTTCTTAACTGCTCCGCTTCAAAGTGATTATTCTGCGTTACATATAAATGAATCGCTTCTTTAAAAGCTATTAAACTATCTTCTACATAACCAGCTTTCAACAATACAACGCCTAAATTTTGATAAGCTTGAGCATATTCTGGATTCAAATCGATAGCTTTAACGTAAGCTGCAATAGCATCTTTAAATAAACCCATCGCTTTGAATATCATCCCTAAATTGTAATATCCGGTAACGAAAGCAGGATCTATTTTTAAAGTTGTTTCATAAGCTGTTTTTGCACCCTTTAAATCTCCAATTGCTTTGAGTAAATTGCCGAGATTGTTGTATGCTCCCAACTTTATTAGCGGATAAATTGGTAGTTTAGTTGCTGCTTGATAATGTGCGATCGCCTGGTGAGAATTTTTCAACCGATTGTAAGCGATGCCCAAATGATAGTAAAGTTCGTACAAAATCTCGTAATTGTCGTTAGCAACGGAAACTCCTTTTGATAGCAACTGAATACTTTGAGGAATTTTTCCCAAATCTATATATAATGCTCCCAATTTACTGCAAACATAAGCATCGTCGGGATGAGTTGCAAAAAACTCTTCCATTGCTGTTTGAGCTAAAAGAAGTTTATTTTTTCTAGTAATTTCGCTTTGCTGATAGCCCGAATGTAAAATCGCTATACCTTGTATATAACCTATCTGCCAATGCGGTTCTTTATGTAAAATTTCTGAGACGCTATCATCAACTAAAGCGTGATAGGGGCGTGAAAATTTAATATCGGGATGGTTGCGAAATAGCCGCGAAACCATTGAATAAGGCGATTGTGTCGCACCAATTTCATCGCGTACCAAGTTTATCAGTAAGTACTCTTCTCTTTGTATTGCTTCTCGCAACTGGGGAATAATTTCTGGTGCTAAAGTTTCATCGGCATCTAAAACTAAAATCCAATCGCCAGTTGCATATTTTAAAGCTTCATTACGAGCAGCGCTAAAATCATTGCACCATTCAAAATGATGTACTTTAGCACCATAACCTTGAGCAATTTTTACTGTTTTATCGGTTGAGCCAGTATCTAATATGACTATTTCGTTGACAAACTTCTTAGCGCTACTCAGGCACTTCGATAGCGTTGATTCTTCGTCTTTTACAATTGTACACAGGCTAATTTTCATACCTTTAATTAGTTGTTATTAGTTAGTAATTAGTGGTTAATAATAAAAGAGTTAATTAACAGACACACTATACTTGTACATAACTTATACATATTATTATGACTTTTTATTGCATCCTGCGTCTATTTTAATCGACTTATGCTAAAAGCCTGGTAATTAATTCCCAGATAGGTATAAACATAGTCGTAAAAATAAATTTTACAACGTCCGGGTAATCCTCATTGCGTAGTCAAACTTTTTTAACCAGCAGCAAAAGATCCTTACACTTTAAGTGCTGGAAAAACTTTAGAAAAATTAGGAAATCATGACTAAATTCCGCGATTGTTAGCGCATTTTGAAGACAACCAAAAGTTTTCTTTGGTGCAATAATTTATTGAAGGGCACGATTTAACTCAAGAATTGCAGCCAAACAAACAATTAAGCGAAGCGGTTGTAATTCAACTTTTGGAAGATATTTTAGAAGTTTTAGCTTTTGTACATCAGCAACAAGTAATTCACCGCGATATTAAACCGAATAATATCTGCCGACGTGAATCGGATGGAAAATTGGTGCTAATCGACTTCAGCAGCGGAAATTATAAAAACTACTCCTACTACATCACATGACTTATTCAACTGGCACAATCCCTACTGTAGGGTGTGTGACGCTATGAAAAAATTGAACGTAGTAATAACTGTTGTAGCGTCACGCACCATCAACCATTTATGACAATATCGTAAGTCCTGTCGCATATAAACCTGCCTTTGAAATAGTTTATATTTACAGCGAATTTTTATAATACATGGAAACATGAAGAACAAAATTTCAATTTAAATATCATATTTTCTTTGATGCCCGATGCCCAATAACGAATAAAAAGAAACCCGGTTTCTTTAAGAAACCGGGTTTCTGATATCACAAGTGAATGGGTACTAATTAATAATTAGTCCATTTTTACTACTGATTCAGTTGCGACGGTTGCTTCGTCAATTGGTGTCCACGCAGTGTGGAAGCTTCCTTCTTTATCGGTACGCAAGTAAGTATGTGCGCCGAAGTAGTCGCGTTGTGCCTGGGTGAGGTTTTGAGGCAAACGTTCGCGTCGGTAGCTGTCGAAGTAATCTAAGGATGCGCTGAATGCAGGAACGGCTATTCCTAATTTAGCTGCGGTAATAATTACTTCACGCCAAGCGTCTTGTCGATCCAGAATTGTCTGCTTGAATTCGGGGGCTAATAGCAAGTTGGGCAGTGAAGGATTTTGGTCAAATGCTTTCTTGATTTTGTTCAAGAATCTAGCACGAATGATACAACCACCTTTCCAAATTCGCGCCATTTCACCAAGATCCAAGTTGTAGTTAAACTCATTGGAAGCTTTGTATAACAAAGCCATTCCTTGGGCGTAGGAGCAGATTTTGGAACAGTAGAGAGCATCGCGCACCATGTTGATAAACTTCTTGGTGTCGCCTTCGTACTTACCGCTTGGGCCGGAAATTTCCTTGGATGCTGCTACTCTTTCCTCTTTGTAGGATGACATAATTCGAGCATTTACTGCTGCACCAATAGTAGGAATTGGCACGCCCAAATTAAGTGCATCTACTGCCGTCCAGCGTCCGGTTCCTTTTTGTCCGGCTGCATCAACGATTAAATCTACTAGAGGTATACCAGTTTCTTCGTCAATATAAGGGAAAATCTTGGAAGTAATTTCAATCAAGAATGAATCTAATTCCTCAGTGGTATTCCACTCAGTGAATACTTCATGTAGTTGATTGTGGTCTAAACCAGCTACATTTTTCAATAAATCGTAGGCTTCTGCAATTAACTGCATATCGCCGTACTCAATACCGTTGTGAACCATTTTCACATAATGTCCGGCACCGCCAGGTCCGCAATAGGCAACACAAGGACCATCGTCTACTTGAGCCGCGATTTTGGTGAAGATAGGCGATAGATACTCATAAGAGCTTTCGGTACCTCCAGGCATCAAGGAAGGACCGTTAAGCGCTCCTTCTTCACCACCGCTTACACCCATGCCGATGAAGCGAAAACCTTTGGGTTCTAATTCGCGGGTGCGTCGTTCGGTGTCTTCATAAAGTGAGTTACCGCCGTCGATAATGATGTCGCCTTCATCCAGCAAAGGTGTGAGTTGCTCAATTACCTTATCAACTGGTCCACCAGCTTTCACCATCACCAAAATTTTGCGGGGACGTTCCAACAAACCCACAAACTCTTCTAAGGTATACCCTGCTTTTACATTTCTACCTTGGGCGCGTTGTTCCATAAACGCATCAGTTTTTTCACGCGAGCGGTTATAAACTGCGATCGGGAAGCCGTTACGCTCTACGTTCAGAGCGATATTTTCTCCCATAACAGCTAATCCAATCACACCAAAGCTTTGTAGTGTCATAAATTTTTTGTGGCTAACTCTTCCAAATTCTTTCTTTTATCTCTTAGGGTAGTCCGAGATTTTCGGTTCACTTCTAAAGAAGACATTAAGACTTTATTCAAAGAGTAAAAATGCATTATAGATACACATAACTATTTTTAATTTGTATATCAATCAACAATTTAACTGTAAAATTCGCTAAATTGTAATATTTACTATAAATTATTGGGCATTGGGCATTGGGGAATTGGTAGAGGGGGGAGATGGGGAGATGGGGGGATGGGGAGATGGGGGGATGGGGAGATGGGGAGAGAGGGAGAGGGGGAGAGGGGGTAGAGGGGAAGAAGAGAGCAGAGGAGGCAGAGGGGGTAGAGGGGGTAGAGGGGGGTAATTAAATAGCGAGCTTTCCGGCGATCGCTACTTCTAACTCCTAACTCCGGTGGTCCTAACTCCTAACTTTTAAATATTTACCTTTGACCTTTGACATGCAGACCTTTAACCTGTTGTCATAAGACTTATAGGAGAAGCATAAATGCTGACACATATCTTGGCGTTGATAGTCGGTTTTGGCAGTTTAGCAATCTATTTGGCGGCTTTCTTTTTTCCTGAAGTTCACCGCAAGAATGATTTTATCTGGAGCGGTGTAGGTTTGTTTTATGCCCTTGTACTATGGGTGTTTACGCCGCGCATCGGTGGATGGTTTTTCTTAGGTCAATTGGCTGCGGTTGCTTTATTATTTTGGTTCGGTTGGCAAATGTTTTCGTTACGTCGCCAAATCACTCCTGCAATGCAACAAACCCCGGTACCCAGTGCCCAAGCGGTGAAAAGCAATTCGCTGCAAGAACGTGTGGGAGGATTGTTTAAAACTGTAACGAATATCTTACCTGGGAAAAAAGAGCAGGTTTCTCAAACTCCAACTGCTACTCAACCCCCAACCGCGACTTCCACAACTGAGGAAACAACTGCTGCAACAATAGGCAAATCTTTAGTTGACGCAATTGATGAAGATATTTCCACTCCAGTATCGGATGCATCTGTAATTGTTGTTGATAATACTGATGCAGCCACTACAACTGAAACTGTTCCAGACGCTACGCCACCAGAGCCTCCATCCCAAGAACTTGTAGAAGCAGCGGACAAAAATGCTGATGCAGAAGAAAAAACTATACCCCCAGTAGAAGAAATTGCTCCCGAAGCCGAACTTGCTCCCCCGGCAGAAGCTCCACCGGAAAAAATTCCACCCACCGATCTACCTCAAGGATGAGTAAATAAAGAAAATTACTTATTGTTGTCGAATCAATATATAAGTAAAAGTAAATCCCCTCCGAATTATTTTTCCGGAGGGGATTTCTGATTTTAGATTTTAGATTTTGGATTGGGAATGGGAATGGGGCATTGGGCATTGGGGATTGGGTATTGGGGATTGGGGATTGGGGATTGGGGATTGGGGATTGGGTATTGGTTAATAGCTCGCTGGTTATACATATATAGCGAGCAAGATGCTCGCACTACCTTTCCCCTTATCTCCCCCGAACCCCCGAACCCCCTCTCCCCATCTCCCCATCCCCCTCTACCCCCTCTCTCCCCATCCCCCTATTGCGGTGTTTTCTGTAATTCGGGCTGTTCTTCTGGAACGATCGCTCCTTCTACGGGACAAACTTGGATACAAATACCGCAATCAATACAGGTAGCAAAGTCAATCCAAAACCAATCGGTTCCTTTAACGTTTTTTCCAGGTCCTGGATGAATGCAAGCTACGGGACAAGCATCAACGCAATCTGCAACGCCTTCACAAACATCAGTAACAATAGTGTGTGCCATGTTTCCCCTCTATGCATCAGTGAACAGTTAGCAGTTAACAGTAATCAGTAACCACAGTTTGATGATTTGTTATAAATCATCTGATTTTTCATTTGTCTTGTAAATTGTAAATCTTCAACTGCTAACTGCTCACTGCTAACTGTTTACTGATTCAATTTTTTTTGAACCGTCGGCTTTTACCCAAGCGATTTGAGCGATTCCTCGATCGCGTGCGTATTGTTGAATGGTTTGAGCTTCTCTTCCCCCTAGTTCCATTTCGACTCTGACTAAATGAGTTGAGGAACGCAGTTTTTCGGCGTAAGCGAAAGCTGCATTGCTGGCGCTGGCATTTTCTGGTACTACTAACCAGTTGCTGGCTGGGGTTGTTTGCGGTAATTGCCCTCTTGTTAATAAAATGTGGTATAAATCTTCAATAAATAACGCGAAGCCCGTACCGGGGATGTTTTCACCTTGGGGATGATATAGCCCTAAAAGCTTGTCGTAACGTCCGCCGCTGCCTATTACCTGCGCTTGGTTATCGATGTCGCTTACTACTTCAAATACTATGCCGGTGTAGTAGTCAAAGGTTTGAATTAAGCTCAGATCGAGGATTAGAGAAAAGTTTCCTTGGGATTCTATCAACTCAACTAAAGAAGAAAGGTTGTTTACCGCTTCTTGCTGTTGTTCGTCGAGATTTAAAGTACTAATTTTTTGCAAAACATCCGCACTTTTACCGCGTAAATCCAACATTATTCGAGCGCGATCGCGATCTTCATCACTTAGAGGTAAGGTATCTATAGAGACTCGATCTAAATGAGCGATCGCGCTGCGGATTTCCTCCCGTAAATTGGCTGGGAAGGCTTTGAATAAACTAGTGGTAATTCCGGCTTCGCCAACAACTAAGTGCCAATTTTTTAGCTGGAGTGCTTGCAAACAAGCGGCTACTAATAGCAAAACTTCTGCATCGGCGATCTTACCACCTCCTCCTAGTAGCTCAACTCCAGCTTGATAAAATTCTTGCTGGCGGTTGTGTTTTAATTCCGGCGTTCTTCCGAAGACGTTGGCGTTGTAATACAGCCGTTGCGGGTAGTTAACGCCAGCCATGCGCGTCACGGCAGTACGAGCTATAGAAGCGGTTAATTCGGGACGCAATCCCAATTCTTCGTCTTGGATATTCTGTAATTGAATTACCGTTGAGCGTTCAATTGCACCCCCCGCCATCAGCGTGTCTATACGTTCTAAGGTTGAGGTGATAATTCTGTGATAACCCCAACCCTGAAACACTTGTTCTAATCTGTCTTCAATCCAGCGCTTTTGAGCTACATCTAAGGGTAATAAATCCCTGGCTCCCGCTGGAGGTTGATACACCATTATTTTTTCTTCCCAAACAAGCCACCAAATAAACCGCCGCTTTCAGATTTTGAAGATTTTGCCGCAGCAGCACTTACTGTACTCTTTTTGTTGGTGCTAGATGCAGTTTTATTTCCTAAAATCTTGTCAATTTTAGTTTTCCCTTCCAATGCAGTTTGGTCTTTAGGATCTAATTGCAAAGCACGGTCAAAGTGGATTTTTGCCATTTTAATTTGATTTTGCTTCAAATAGACCACTCCAATCAAGCTATGGCACTGATTATTTGAAGGCTTCATCTTCAAAGCATCTTGTAATTCAATCCGAGCTTGTGACAATTGATTCTTGGTAATCAACTCTTGGGCGCGACGCATATACTGAGTCAAAACAGTATCTTCTTTAGGTGGCGCTGTCGGTGATGGTGCGGTATTTCCCCCAGCAGTATTGGAGTTAGATGTAAAATGGGGTTTTGACGATGCTGTATTCAAAGATTTGCCCGCACTCCGCATCAAATAAACTAAATTCAATTCACTGATTTGAGCGATCGCATCTTTTACCTGCGCTAAAGACTTATATTGAATTTTGGCTATTTGGGATATCGCATTTCTATAAGCGCTTTCATAATTAGCCGTACTTGCAAGCTGTCTGGCATTATCGGTAGTCAGTTCCACAGAAGCAGAATCCTGAGCGAAGCGCTTCCCCATTTGGCTTAAAACAAGATTATGTTCCGCACGATTCCGATCTTGATAAAGTTGTTCGTAAGCTGGATTTACCAACTTTGATAACAATTGATTAGCAAGTTGTTTTTCCTCATCGCTAGCCGCAGCACAGCTATCAGGATGCAAACGACGCGCAATTTGCAGGTAACGTTTGCGAATTTCTGAAGCATCCGCATCAACTCGAACGCATAAAACTGCGTGATAATCTATCAAATCATACTTAAATAGACCGCGTTCTATTTGAAAAGACATAGAGTTATTTTATACTAACCGCGAACATGAATCTTACTAGTGTACTTCCCCTCCTTGGGTATTTGTCAGTAGTTGATTGTCCGTAATTTTAAAATTTATTACCAGTATCATTTATAGATTAATACTCAAAAAAAATTTTCTTTTTAGGTTTATAGCTGTTGTCGATCGTAAAAGCTAAGGAGATATAACAGTATTTACTAAATTTAATCTCTGTTGTTTTCAGAGTAATCCCTTAATATTATTGATTGTACCGCGATTATTTATACTTCATAACAAATATATTTCTAGGTAAAAAAGTCCGTTTGCACGCAAGTTATAGGTTTTTTTATTAGATATTCATCAATTTATTTGTTTAGCTAAAAGCCTTTTTGAGTTGAAAAGTTAATAACTATACCTCATACTGTTGAGTGAAATTTACGAGGGCAATATTATGGCAGGCTACAATCCCGACTTTCTAGGGAATGGGATAAACCTTCCCGTACCCAGCTTTGCTCCATCAATAGCCGGGGATGTTCTTCGCAGTTCCCTATTAGAAGATGATATTTTTGCTAGCTATATTAATTACTCCATCATTACCAATCGGGTTAGGCGATCGACTATTGTCACTTGTGCAAATATTGACCAGAATCTGATCAAAAATGTACAAAGGAAACGGGGTTGGGATATTGATACTCGTATCGGTGCCGATTTTCAACTTGATAATGACTACTATCGCAATAATCCTTGGGATCGAGGACATTTAGCGAGACGAGGTAGTTTGGCTTGGGGAAAAACAGAAAGGGAAGCAAAACGAGCTTCTGATGATACTTTCTATTATTCCAATGCAGCGTTACAGCACGAAAATTTTAATCAAGATGAATGGTTGGCTTTAGAAAATTGGGTGTTTGACCTCAATTTAGATAGTAATGGTAAAATAACCGTTTTCACCGGACCAGTTTACGGCGATTTTCCTCGTAGTATTACCCCACCAGGAAGAGAATCGGCGTTAATTCCTTCAGCTTTTTTCAAAGTTGTTTGCTTCGTAAATAAAGATAATAATGAACTTGATGTCCGTGCTTTCTTGATGTTTCAAGATGAGGAAGCTTTAAGGGACAAAGAAGGTAATAAATTGTTTAATTTCCAAACTTATCAGGTAACAATTACTGAAATTGAAAGATTAACAGGTTTGGAATTTGATGATGAGATTTACGAGAAAAATCCTTTATTATTTAACGAAAATCCCGAAAAGCGAGAAGAACTTCATATCGCACAGTTTCCCGAACGGATTGAAGTTGATGCACCTGTTGAAATGATTGCTAAAGGTGAACTTAGGGATTCAGTTGCTGTAGATAATGCTGCCATTTTTATTGCTGCTGCGATGGTAAATCCTTCGGGTGATGAAAGAGCATCGGAATGGGTTTCTGTAATCAATCTTTCCTCAAAGCCAGTTAATTTAGAAGGTTGGAGATTATCGGATACAAAGCATGAATCGTTGCAGCTAAATTCGATTTTGAAAGAGCAAGAAAGGATATTAAAACCAGGGGAAGCGGTGAGGATACAGCCTTTAAATCCGGTGATGTTATCTAATAGTGGTGGGGTAATTAGTTTGTACGATAATCAAGGTAAAGGGAGACGGGTTGATAGAGTGAATTACACTGCAAGAGATGTTGAGCGGGAAGATGCTACGGTGAGGTTTTTGAGACGGGGTTGAGAAGAGGATTTTTTAAGGTTTTTTCTCGTTACTAGTCTCTGGCTAGTAACGCAGTGGCTGAAGGCTCCGCCTTCATTTGATCGTTTGATTGTGAGGCAGAGCCTCTAAGAATAGGTTCCCACGCGGAGCATGGGAACGAGAGGAATTCTCAAAAAATTCGGTCACTTACTTACTTCGACAAACCTTTAATTTTTCCCGTACTTGAGGATTACTATTCAAATAATCTTTTAACCAATCGCATCCGCTTGTTAATAATCCATCTAAATCATCAATCTGCCAAATTAACACCTCATTTCCTTGAGGTTGATTGCCTTGAATGTGCGCGAGTATGTATTTACCATCCGGGCTGAATTTTGCTTCCGTTATGAAAGTAGATGAATACTTATATTCTGCAAGCTGCTTACCTGAAGTATCCCAAATATGAAATTTCTTGTCCTTTGAAGCTGTGAGGATACGCTTACCATCCGGGCTAAATTTAGCGTAAACAACCGGAGCTTGATGAGGTATTTCAACTAATTGTTTGCCATTCGTATCCCAAATAATTGCCGTATTGTTTGTGGAAGTCGCAATAATTCGTTTTCCATCTGGACTAAAACTAGGGCTAAAAATATCTTGATTTGCTTTAATTTCTGATAACTTTTGACCAGATGTATTCCAAATGGTTGCTATTCTTCCATTACTTGCAACAATACGTTCCCCATCTGGACTAAAGCTAGCACCAAGATAACTATATTCACTTGCTGGAAACTCTACTATTTTTTCTCCTGAAATATTCCACAAACTAGAATAATTTTTGCCGTCATAATCAAATTTAGCAATAATATATTTACTATTAGGACTCCAAGTCATACCTCTAGCTTTGAATGTAGAGATTAACTTTCCCGTATCCGACCAAATTCTTGATTTACCATCGTAAGTTGTAGTTAAAATATGCTTGCCATCTGGACTAAAAGCAGCATAATCTAATCCCTTTTCATGTCCGGAAAGCAATAATAACTGTTTACCTAACGTATCCCAAACGCGAACAGTTTTATCGACTGATGCTGTGACAATTTTTTTCCCATCAGGACTAAAGTTAGCGCTACTAACTATACCTGAATGTCCTTGAAATCTTGCTAACTGCTTACCAAACTTATCCCAAAGTAATACAGATTTCCAAGTTGGGGTAACTACATATTTACCATCTGGACTCCAACTTGCTCCATTAATTTTATCTTTTGAATTAATATTTGCTGTAACTACTGGTATTTCATCAGATAAATTCCAGATACGAACGTTTCTATCAAATCCATAAGTAACAATATGTTTACCATCAGGACTCCAACGGGGACTTCTTTGATCTCCTGCTAATTCAGCGATTAAATCAGCAGATAAATCCCATGCTTTTGCAGCACCATCTCTTATATCCCATACTTTTATAGTGTCGTCGGTGGTAAAAAATTGCTTACCATCTGGACTAAATTCTGCACCGCTATTCAATTCTTTTTGATTTTTTATTTCCCTAATTAGCCTACCAGATAAATCCCAAACATGAGTTTTCTCAGATGTAGCTACAAAGATACGTTGGCTATCGGGACTAAAACCAGCATCCCCATTCCCTGAACGGTTATCTACTTGAAATCGTGCGATTTGTTTACCTGAAATATCCCAAACATAGGAATCATTAGAGTTAGTTAAAATATATTTACCATTTGGACTCCAATAAGCACTTGTAACAGCTTTTGAATGTCCCGTGAATGTTTGTACTAATTTACCCGAAGTATCCCAAATCCGGGCTGTTTTATCATTAGAAGCAGTCAGAATATATTTACCATCTGGACTAAAACTAGCAGTATTAACTGTATCTTTAAGTTGTAGTAATAAATTACCCGATAAATCCCAGATACGAACTATTGCTTCATTAGAGCCACTAACTACACTTTTTCCATTTACAATTGTTTCAATTTGTGGTTGTTGAGAAATAGTAATTACACTTTTACCATCTGGACTAAAACTGGCACTATTTACCCATTCTTGATGTTTTATTATCGCTAATTGTTTTCCTGAAAAGTCCCAGATACGAACTGTTTTATCATCTGACTTGGTGATCGTATACTTGTCATCGCTACTAAAGCTAGCACTATATACTCCTCCTTGATGTCCTTTAAGTGGAACTATCAACTTACCTGACGTATCCCAAATTCGAGCGGTTTTATCTGTGGAACCAGTAATCAAAAACTTTCCATCATGGCTCCAATTCACACTTGTAATATTATCTTGATGAGTTGCAAATTGCTTTACTTCGCGGATATTATTAGTTATTGTTTGCAAAGCTAAAAGCGGACTAGTTGCAGGATATTTTTCTATAGAACGTCCATCTTTGACAAGTTTTTTTAACTGTTGCCCTGCATCAATTGCTGTTACTAAAGATTCAATTTGTTTGGTTTCAAACAGTTTTAACGCTGCATTTCCTGCTCGTTCTAATTTTGTACCTTCTTGAGCTTCTTGTAATTGATGATTTGCTCCTATAAAAGCAATCATAGCTCCGATAAGTGAACAAATAAGAACTCCACCACCAATACGAATTTGTCGTTTAGCTTTATATTGTGCTGTAGTTAAGGTATCGTTTGCTTGTGCTAAAATACGACTTTCTTCTTCTTGAAGAGATAAAGCGGTAGTTATTTCTTGTTTTTCCAATTCCTGACTAGCATTTAAAAACTGATAATCTTGTTTACTCAAACTTTTATCCGCAGCCCAAATATTTGCGTCTTTTAATGCTTTCCCGCGCAATAATCTAGAATCATCTTGAAAATTTGAAGCAACCCAAGCTGATAATGCTTCTGAATATGGTCTTAAATTCATAAGTTCTTTCTCTACCCAATTCAAATCAAATACTGTTGCGTAAATACGGTTGTAAACTCTTAAATACCCTTGATTTTCTACAACTAAACCAGATAGCCGTAATTCGATTTGTTCTGGACTATCATCAGCGGATATTTGTCCTAGCTGTAAAAGTTTCTGATATAAACCAAGCAATGCACCTGTATTATGTTTGCTTCTTAAAATCCGGTCTTTGATGGTTTTTAAGTGCGGTGGTTCGTCAAAAGATTCCCAATTTTCAATTATCTTTTGTCTGACAATCTTTTTTACATCTTGACTTGTTAATTGCGGAAAAATTGCTAATAAATCGCATAATTTCTGTGTAAGTAACGGTTGTCCTCCCGTCCAATCTAAAACTTCTTGTAAAACAGCTTGGGAATTTTCAATTTCTTTAAAACCTGCTGCTAAAGGTGAAACTTCATCTATTTGAAAACCATTAACTTGAATTGCACTACCAATATTAAAAGGTGTTCTAACTTTATCTGCGATTAAATCGCTGGGTGTCGCTACTCCCAAAAGTACAAAAGTAATTCTATTAAACTCTTTGTTAAAATTACGTTTTTCATAACAGCTTCTAATCCAAGAGAAAAAATCATCGCAGGGAAAGTTTAAGCTTAAAATACTATCGATTTCATCAATAAAAATAACTATTTTAGATTTAATTTTTTCTAATAAAATTTCTTCAATAAATATATCCAAACGTTGCAACGGAGATAATTCGCTGTTTTGTTTCCACGTTGTTCTAATAAATTCGCTGGGGTTAGCTATGCCAAAATTAGCAACTAACGTATAAACAATTCCCGCATACCACTGTTCTGGATTTATATCTTTACTACCCCTTCCAGAAATATCAATTGTTGTACAAGCAATTCCTTCACTTTGCAATCGTTTGATGGTGCGAACTTGTAAGCTGGTTTTACCCATTTGTCGGGAATTGAAAATATAGCAAAAGTTGCCTGCTTTCAGTTCTTTGTAAAGGTCAAAATCTGCTTTTCTAACTACATAGCTGGGAGCATCTTCCGTCAGGCTTCCACCAACTTTGTAAGAAAAATTGTTGTTCATTTTAAAGTAGGGAATAGTAAGATAAATTATTGTTTTGCGTTCATATCCGCTAGGGGTTGCAAACCCCCAGCTAATAGCAGAAGTCCATTAAAATGGACTGGAATGTATCATTCTCATTAATCCCCAAAATCCGCCTTGGAATAAATTCCCAGGAACCAATATACAAAGTACGTTAAAACGCACTAAAAGCCTTTATTAGTCCTATTTATAGGACTTTTGCTATTAGACGGGGAATTGCATTCCCCGGTGGTGCCGAAAAGTGCGTTACGCTGCGCTAACAAACCCTACAATTTAGAAGAAATCCTATATCTATTTTTGCTAATTAAGGCTTCTAATTGTTTTATGCGATCGCTAATTAATACTATTTCTGGATGAACTGGACTATACCTTTTTGATAGCTGCGATTTTTGTACTTTCAAATCTTCCATTTTTTGATAAGCAGCATTATTTATTAGGCTTTTAACTGTGCCTTTATATGGCTGCGGTTGCGTATTTTCAAATTGTTTATATAAATCCTCAAGTTTAACTTCAAAATCTTGAATCATTGGATGTTGAGGTGATAATCTTGCTGAATTTATTGCTTTTTCTACTTCTATTTTGGCGATTGATTTTAAAATATCGGCAGTAGTAAGATTAGGCTCCGGAAGCGATACCCCTAATTGTGATAAAATAGTCCTAACTTTATCTAATCTTTCTTTACTAATTCCTTCCATATGACCATTTCCAAAAACCCCATTTAACTCTTGCTGCAAGATTTTATCTGCTACTTTATAATCTTTAATAGCGTTTTCTTTATCTCCTAAATCTCGATACAGATTAGCTCGACGAATATAAGCTTCAGTATTAACCAAATCATTATCATCAATGTATTTATTCAAATTTAAAATTGCTTTTCGTTTTTCACCAGATTTTTCATAAGCTATAGCTTTGTCGTAGTAATTTCTTTTTTCCTGGCTCAACACAGCTTTTTGATGTTGGTTGAGTATGTAACCAAAGCACCTTTTTGGAACTCCTACTATCTTCAAGATGTTCTCTGCTGAATCAAAAGTTTTTGGATTTACGATTTTACATACATGAAAATCATCGGGGGCTGAAATTTGTGCAAGTAACGGTATAGAAAAACCTAGAAATAAAATAGATGATGTATGAGCAATTATAGAAGTTATAGAGAATGTAAATTTCATTATTATGTAATCTTTTGTAGGGTGCGTTATCGTACTCGTAACGCACCAATTTAATTATCTCGAAAAATAAAGTAAATGTTTAGAGGGAGTTATTCATATAAGAAAAGCATTAGACAACTAAGATTTTTGATGGTGCGTTACGCTGCGCGGTAACACACCCTACAATTACTTCCTATTACGGCTAATTAAATCTTGTAATTGCTCTATTTGACTATTAATGAAAATTCTTTCGGGATGCGTTGCAGTAAACTTTTTTGTAAGTTGCGATCGCATTACTTTCAAATGTTGGATTTTTACACGAGCAACATTCGATATTATGCCTTTTTCTATTCCTTCAACTGGCTGTGCTTGTGTATTTTCAAGTTGTTTATATAAGTCCTGAAGTTGAGCATCAAACTGCTGAATCATTGGGTGTTGAGGATTATAGTTTACTGAATTTAATGCTCGCTCAACTTCTACTTCAGCAATTGATTTTAAAATTTTTGCAGTGGTAAGATCCGGTTCTGGAACTGATACCCCTAGTTGTGATAATTCAGTTCTAACTTTATCCATCATTTCTTGATACATGGAATCTATACCACTAATCGCAAAAACCATATTGAAATCTTCTCGCAAGATTTTATCTGCTACTTTGTAATCTTGAATAGCATTATTTTTATCTCCCAAATCCCGATACAAATTAGCTCTGTAAATATAAGTCTCAGCCCCAGCCTTAGCAGAGGAACCACTATCACGAATGTATTCAGTCAAATCTGAAATTGCTTTTTGTTTTTCACCTAATTTTTCATAAGCCCTAGCCCTGTTCAAATATGCAGCGTCACTCGAATCCAATCTACCTGTATTTATATTAATTACTTCGGTATAGTCTGCTACTGCGGCTTTGTAATTCCCAATTTTATAGTAAGCATTTGCACGTACATAGTAGGGAGCTACAACTTGAGGATTCAGTTTAATTGCTTGGGTGTAAGAAGAAATTGCAGCTTGTGAGTCTTTTTCGCACCCCATTTGAAAGAGTCCCATTCTTATGAAGTCATCTACTGTATTAGATTGTGGTGGCTTAGGAATTTTGCATTCATTCGGATTATTAGAAGCTAGGATTGGTGTAACTAATGGTAGAGAAAAACCTAGCAGCAAAATAGATGATGTATGAGCTAATACGGAAGGTATAGAGAATGGGAATTTCATAATTGTTTAATTAGAGAAGATTTTCTGTAGAATTGTTTGTAGTAAGGACTTTAGTCCTCTCCGGAAGGGCTAAAGCCCTGACTACGAACCTTGATTACTAATCTCATTTAACCCCAACGATATTTGAGTTTACATAGGAGTATATTGAGTTCGTATCGACTTTGTAACGAGATTGAATATTTTTAAATTTCTGCCAAATAAATCTAGCAGTTGCAATATCAAAATATGCCACGTTCAGTTAAAGTACGTTCTGAATTTATCTCAAAGGTAAAGTCTGCTCTACCTCGTAATGGTTATATTCGTCAAACCGATTTAGCTGAATATTTACAAGTTTCTCAATCTACTATCAGCAGTTTTCTTAACGGTAAAGCTGTAGATTATTTGAATTTTAGAGAAATTTGTCGTGCTTTAAGTTTGGAATGGCAAGATATCGCGGATTTAACACCAGAGTTTAGCAAAGAGCAAGATAGCAAGAATATTCAAGACTCTCCATTTCCTTTTCTCGAACATCCATCCGGGCAAGTAGCCTTAGATTCGCCATTTTATGTTGTGCGATCGCCAGTGGAAGAACGATGTTACGAACAAATCAACCAACCCGGTTGTTTAATTAGAATCAAAGCACCCAGACAAATGGGTAAAACTTCGCTTCTAGCAAGAATTATTGATAAGTCGCAATCTCAAGGTGATAGTACTGTAACTTTAGATTTTCAACTGGCAGCGCAGCAGATTTTTATTAATTCAGATAAATTTTTACGCTGGTTTTGTGCCAGCATCGGTTTAGCTTTAAATATCCCAAATAAAATTAATGAATATTGGGATTTAGCTGAAATTGTTGGTAGCAGTATGGCTTGCAAAGCTTATTTTGAGGAATACCTATTACCAACGATTAATAAACCGCTTACTCTTGGTTTAGATGAGGTTGATAAAGTTTTTGAATATCCAGAAATTTATCGAGATTTTTTTGGATTGCTGCGGGCTTTACATGAAGAAGGTAAACGAAGAGAAATTTGGAAAAAGCTGCAATTAATAATTGTACATTCTACAGAGGTTTACGTTCCCCTCGATATCAATCAATCGCCGTTTAATGTTGGTTTATCGATAGAATTACCTGAATTTAATAGCAATCAAATTTTAGATTTAGCGCAAAGACATCATCTCAATTGGAACGATACCGAAGTTGATAAAATCATGAATTTAGTGGGCGGACATCCCTTTTTAATACGTCTTGCTCTTTATCATATTGCTAGCGGGAATGTTAGCTTAATTCAAATACTAGAAAACGCTACAAATAGTAATAGTATTTACGCCGAACATTTACGCCGCCAAAGTTTAATTCTGACGCAACAACCGGAATTAGCAGAGGCTATGAAAGATATAGTTAATAACAGTAATGCTACATTCTCTACAGTAACTAAATTTAAATTACACAGTATCGGATTGATAAAAATACAAGGTGATAATGTATGTCCGCGCTGTAATTTATATCGTCAATTTTTACAAATTTAGTTTTACTTTTAATTCACACTGTTGAAAAATATAATTTACTGCTGCAAATAACTTATCTAAATCCTGAATGACATACAAATTTTTATTTCTCGTAAAGAGTTGTGAATTCAGCTTGCCAAATTGCCAGATTTTACCATTAGACACAATACCAAATATATCGTTATCTAAGTCATTATTTATTCGCTGTACCGCTATCATCTCTGCTAAACACTGACTCCAACCTTCTTCAAATTTGTCTTGTTTAGCTTCAACTGTCAAAAAATAAGGTTTATCAAAAATAATTGTAGAGAGAGGATTTCTTTGCGCTACTGTATAGTCTGGAACGCCTGATAAATCTTCATCATAAGTTAATGATTGATGACTCCAAAGCGTTAATTTATCTCGATAAAGTTTCCAAACTTCTTTTAAAATTGGATAAATAAGATTTTCACAAATAGCATCTTCCGAATTATCAACAACTCCATCTGTAAATAATAAATCTAATTCTTCTCTAAATGAGTCTTTAACTGGAAATTCAACTTCCAGCATAAAGTTAGTTTGCACGTATTTTATCTGAAACTTTTTAAGAACCGCACTAATACTTTTATAATTGCTAAATGTCATTGCAATTGATTTTTTGGTAATAACGAGAGATAAATAAATATATTGTTGAAAATAGTGCAAGATGTTAAATTAATGGTGCGTTACGCTGCGCGATAACACACCCTACGAAATCTTAAATACTTCGAGGGAGAGCGCTGAAGCGCAACTACGAACCCTTCTTCTCCACTTTCCAAACTTGAGAAGCTCTACCCAATTCCCGACTCAAACTTTCATGAATATGACCGTTAGTAGCTAAAATCCTTCCCGAATCCATCTTGAAATCACTACCATCATAAGCAGTCACCTTACCACCAGCTTCCCGTAAAATAATTATCCCAGCAGTAATATCCCACGGTGAAAGACCTCTTTCCCAATATCCATCCAAACGCCCGCAAGCTACATGAGCTAAATCCAACGCAGCCGAACCACCACGTCTGACTCCTTGAGTCAAATGAGTTAAATGACAAAATTCTGTATAGTTGTTATCGCTCGTTTGCCGACGGTCATAAGCGAAACCAGTAACTAACAAACTTTTATTTAATTCAGAAGCCTTAGAAACACTTATCGGACGGCGATTACAACTTGCTCCCAGACCTTGAGCGGCGCGGTATAATTCATTGCGAAAAGGGTCGTAAATTACACCAACTTGCGGAACACCATTAATTAAAAGCCCAATCGAAACCGAGAAAAACGGATATTCGTGAGCAAAATTAGTTGTACCATCCAAAGGATCGATCGCCCAAAGATATTCTTGATTTTGATTACCTAACTTACCAGATTCCTCAGCAAGAATAGCGTGTTCGGGAAAATGACGACGTAAAGTTTCTAAAACCACAGCTTCCGAAGCTTTATCCGCAGCAGTCACCAAATCCCCAGGACGTTTTTCCGCAGTTTTATCCTCCACCTTACCCAAATAACCTTGCAAAACAGCACCAGCAGACAGCGCTGCAACAGTTGCAATATCTAGAAAAATTTGTAAATTCATTAGTGGTTAGTTGATAGTTGATAGTTGATAGTTGATAGTTGATAGTTGATAGTTGATATAGCAATCCGGAATCATTCGTGAGAAAATACTGATGTGGTTAAATAGTAGTTTTTACGACAAGTGTCAGGGGTGTATCGATGTGGATTCAATTACTAGAGGATTTTATCAAAAATAGCCAAAATAAACTTGAAATTACACGAGCGACCGCAGTTAAAATGTTGCTATGTGGATACAGACATCAAGATATAATGCCGATATTAGGTGTTTCATCAGGGTTTATAAGTAAATGGAAGAAAGCATTTTTTCAACAGGGCGTAGAGGGCTTAAAGCTAGCGTACAAAGGAAGTAAAGGATTTTTATATTCACAAGAACATTCGGAAATAATTGAGTGGTTGCGTTCTAAAGATAGATGGACTTTAAATGAATTAGAATACCAAATTGCTTCAAAATATGGAGTAGTGTTCGAGTCTAAACAAAGCTATTATGATTTATTTCATGAAGCACGCATTAGTTGGAAGAAAACTCAATCAAATAACCCTAAGTATGATTCAGAATTAGTCACTTCAAAAAAAAAGAAATTTGTGAACTATTGGAGACGCGACAAGCCGAAATCGAGTCGGGAGAACTAGTTGTCTTCATGGTTGACGAATGTCATTTATTATGGGGTGACAGTGAAGGGTATGTTTGGGGAAAGAAGTCGGAGCGGTTATCAATTCCAATTGTAAACCAGAGGGAACGCCAAACTTATTTTGGGGGCTTAGATTATAAAACTAAGGAATTCTTAATTTACCCGGCAGAAAAAGGAAACTCGGATAATACAATTAATTTCTTAAATTTTTTGCGTTAGCGAAGCCATGCCGAAGGCTTATCGCAACGTCGGGACTCTAAACTTTTAATTATTTGGGATGGTGCTAGCTATCATCGTTCCCAGGCAATTAAAGATTACTTAGAATCTTTAAATAATGGTTTGAATAAAGAAGAATGGTTAATAACCGCTTTAAGATTTGCTCGCCTCTGCGCCACAACAGAACCCTGTCGAAGATATTTGGTTACAAGCCAAAAGATTGATTAGAGAATTCTACTTTTTCTGCCATTCTTTCACTGTAGTTAAGGCTTTATTTGAACTATCAATTGCTGGTCAAATTTTTGACTTCCCTAAAATTTATGAGTATGGTGTTTTCTCATGAATCATTCAGGATTGCTATAGTTGATAGTTGTTAGTTGATAGTTGTTAGTTGATTTAAAATTAACTTCTAATTCCTTATTTCTAACTCCTAAACTCCGATCCTTGACAACTAACCACTAATCACTAACAACTAACTTCTAACGATAAACGCGGCGAAACTCAGAGGGAGAAAGACGCATGGGATCTTCGGGGTTCCAAATTCCTTCTCCCATAAGTCTAGACCAATGCTGTGCGCGTTCCAAGCGGGAATCGTATTTGTGATTTGGCGATCGCCCCATAAATAATGCGTGTCCTTCTTTAACAAGTTGTTCGTTTACTAACGTTTCATCTTTCCATACGTAAGCTAAGGTTCGTCCAAATTTATCTTTCGCTTCCACGTCAAATTCTAATCTCACGGGTGAGGATTTATCTCCAATCAATTCTATTAAACGTTGTTTGGAAGCCTCTCCCCAAGGGCGCTGACGTGCGGGGGGGGCGCTAATACCCGTCAAACGTACCTCAGAAATTAAATCAGGCTGTTCGCGAAAACCCGTAACCTGTAAAGTTTGTCCGCTGACAACCCGCACCACCTTAATCGGTACCGTTCCCGGTTGGGATGTATCTTTTTTAGCTTGGCACCCCATCAACAGCAACAAGCAACATAAGAAAATAACTGCTGACTTCATTGAATTTTAGATTTTAGATTTTAGATTTTAGATTTTAGATTTTAGATTTTAGATTTTAGATTAGAAGTTAAGAGTTAAGAGTTAAGAGTTAGGAGTTAAGAGTTAGGAGTTAAGAGTTAAGAGTTAAGAGTTAAGAGTTAAGAGTTAGGAGTTAAGAGTTAGGAGTTAGGAGTTAGGAGTTAGGAGTTAGGAGTTAGGAGTTATCACTTAGGAATTATCAGTTAAGAGTTAGGAGTTGAATAAATAGCTCAATATTTTCCCCTTGTCCCCTTTCCCCTTGTCCCCATCCCCCCCGCTCGCCGCACGCTCCGCGTGTTCAGCGCGGCACGACTCGTTAGAGTAACGGGTTGCGCCACTTCTCTCAACGCGGGGAACCCCTTCGGGTTCGGCAGTTCGCTCAACGGGGGGAACCCCCGCACGCGACTGCTCTCACCGCGCACGTTTTGGGCTTACCATCTCCCCATCTCCCCATCCCCCCCTCTCCCCCTCTCTCCATCCCCATCCTAATTAATCTTCCTCAATCGGTAAGCCAACACGTACTCTACCTCTGGCAAAATAACGTCCGAATTGTAGTTCGTAAACTTCGTCTTCGTCTTGGGTTTCTACTTCTAAATCGGAACAAGCATAACTAACGCACAATAATGCATAGCCTTTTCTTTGCAAATGAGGTGATAATCCCACAGCTTCGGGTTGAGAAATATTTCCTTTAATAACTCTGACAGCGCAGGTAGTACAAGCGCCATTACGACAAGAAAACGGTAAGTCTACACCAAGTTTTTCAAAACTTTGCAGAATGTAGCGGTTATCGGGAACAAGTAGAGTATGGGTAATCCCTTTTGCGCGATCGCGAACTGTGACTTTATATGTAGAGGACATGATGATTACATAGCTTTGAATTCCGTCATTATAGAATTATTCTCTTAAGGATTGCAGTTTATTTGATTTCAATGTAGAATGGCTTCTTGTGGCACCTGGAGAGGTGGCCGAGTGGTTTAAGGCGCAGCACTGGAAATGCTGTTTACTCGAAAGGGTAGCGAGGGTTCGAATCCCTCCCTCTCCGTTTAATAAATAAATGTATATTTAGTTTTGAACTAATCCTGCGTACTTTGAGTGCGTGGGATCTTATGGTAGCGCGATCGAACTGAGCCGTACCCTTGGGAGAATGTGTAAAGGGTAGTTGGGTAAAATTCCTTAAATTTAAATATTTAAATACAATAAATAATACTTTTTACACAAAATCTAGGTCTTTGTATAAAAGACTAGTGAATCGTCATCAGTCATATTTGTGATTTATATCATTGTTGTTGAATTTAAAATGCAGTCATTATGTAATACTAATGACGACAGTAAGCAAACCTTATGATAATGCTGACATTCAAAGCCCGAATCAAACAAAAAGTTAGGTAGTAACTGTTTTTAGTACTAATTTTCATAACTGTATGGGTAAACAAATGAAATTGGCATTGCTAATTGGGGTAAGCGAATATGAATACGAGTTGAATCCCCTACTAGGTTCCCTTAAGGATGTTGATGCAATGCAACGTGTTTTACAGCATCCAGAAATGGGTGATTTTCCCCCAGATAATATCAAAGTATTGAAAAATCCGCAGATACCAAATATGGGCATGGAAATTGAGAAAATCTTCTCTAATTGCCAAAAAAATGATTTGGTATTGCTGTATTTTTCCGGGCATGGAATTAAAGATGACAACGGCAATCTTTACTTAGCAAGCAGTCAAACTTGCAAACATCCTAACGGGCAATTAATAACTTCCACTACAGTAGCTGCAAGTTTTGTACATCACATAATGGATAAAAGTCCTTCGCGGCGACAGGTAATAATTCTTGATTGCTGCTTTAGCGGTGCTTTTGCTCAAGGTATGAGGGTGAAAAATGATGGCAATGTAGATATTAAAAATCAATTGGGAGGAGAAGGAAGGGCTGTTTTAACTTCTTCTACTTCTACTCAATATTCTTTTGAAGAACAAGCATCTAATCATTCAATTTATACCCGCTATCTTGTTGAAGGAATTGAAAATGGCAAGGCTGATATCGATGGCGATGGTATGATTTGTGTGGATGAACTGCATGAATATATTCGCATGAAGATGCAGGAGATTGCACCTAAAATCAAGCCGGAAATTTATGCTTTTAAGGAAGGTTATAAAATTCAGTTAGCAAAAGCGCGTTTAATCCAGCAGCAAATTTTTTCACCTCTAGTAAATAAGATAAGTTTTGGTGAGTTAAAGTTAGGCAGAACGCAGCAACAACACGATACAGAACCTTATTTGTCACAAATAACTTACTTACCTAATTTTTTAGAACCATTCGAGTCTTTTATCCACGATTTAATTATGAGGTTAAAAGACTATTATTTATTTAGTAATTCTAGGGATATATTAACTAGTTCCGAAATAAAAAGTCATATTATAGAAATTATTAGGAATACATCTAAAGCAGATTTTGTATTTATACTCAAAAATGATAGTCAAGATAAATGCTTTGTTGAATCACAGAGCAATCTATCAGAAAATATAGATAGTGATGCTTACCTTAATATACTAAATACAGTAATTTTTCCAACTATCTCTCATGAATCAATTTTTAATCCTTCCCATCATGGAACTTATAAAATCCATGAATATGCGAAAGATTCTGCCAATGCTTTTGTGATGATACCGTTAAAAATGCCCCCAGAAGCTGAAATTATGGTAATTTGCGGTTTGCCCGATAATTCATACTTACTAAAAAATGCATATGGCAGAATTTTATCTAGTTTTTATCAAAGTAGCCAAATATTAGAGCCTGCATTCGTAGAAGCTGCTATTATTGACGATTTAAAAAGAGATATTGGATTTATTTCTGAACCGCTATACGAAAGAAGATTTCAACTATTTTGCGATTGATTGCAAAAAATGGTTGTTTATTTTGAACCTGTAATTTGTGTAGATTCAGATGAATTTTTCGTCAGTGGTTGGGAAGCTTTAGCTAGAGACACTCAAACTTTAGCTGCTCCTGTTGATTTATTTCAAACAGCAGAATTATGGGGTTCTCGGTTTAAAATTGAATTGGATCAATATTTTCTGACAATTGCCACGAAAAGCTATCGACAAGCGAGAAAATCAAAACAAAGAAGACCCGGTGATGTTGTACCATTATCCGTGAATGTATACCCAGAATCTTTAGTTAGAACGGCATATTTTGAAAGAGTAAAACAGATTATTGAAGAAAATATCATTTCACCAAGAAATTTGATCTTAGAAATTTCGGAAAAATCGGAATTACCGCAGTTTGAAAATGGAATTAGATTAGATAATCCTTTAGCCTTTTTCAAAAACAAACTTTTACAATACGTACAGCAATTTAATATTCGATTTGCCATAGATGATTTTGGCGTTGGTTATGCTTCAGTTTCTCGATTAGCAGGGTTGAATCCATGTCACGTTAAAATAGATCGTGAAATTCTGCATCATCAATCTAGCGATTTAATAATTCGTTTTGTTCACGAAATTGTCAAAGCAAACAATTTATATCCGCCTAATGTAATAGTTGAAGGAGTGGATGAAGAGACTCCAATTAATTTGTATCAACTTAAAGAAATAGGTGTAACTTATATTCAAGGACATATTGTTGGTAAACCCGCACCAGAAGTTTATCGTCTTAGCCAAGAAAAACAACAGGAGTTAAGGAAAATGATTTCGGGTGAAATTGTTTAAGAGGGAATTGGTAATATTCAATTTGGCTAATTGTTGCTTTTATAACTTAAAATATAAGTATAATATCCTACTAATGCTGTATGATTACCGACTTAATAGGTGTGAAACTTACTATTTCTTTTGTAGATCCAGATTTAGATGAAGAATTTAGATGAAGTTGAAGAAGTTGGACGAGTTGCCTAACTTAACGTACCCCATAACAGCAAGTCAATATCGGGTTATGTCGCTGGTAAAATCTGGACTTTCGTCAAATCTCAGAATATTAAACAGGTATGGGGATTTTTGAGCGAGCGTCTTGAGAATAAACTCATTGAAGTAGAAGCAGAAGCTAATGGTAAGAAAATTAAGGTAAAGGCTAAAAATTCTCAAGAGTTACAAGAAGCAGTTAAAGCAGTACAGGAATTTATTCAAAGTTAACACCGCTTCGGAAAACTACCCTGTTATTAGTTTTTTTTCAGACCGATCCTGAGTTTATCCAGTATTTTATAATTGCTTTTTCATCTAAAACTCTTTAACATAAATAGTAACCAAAACCAGCAATCTTTAAGTAATGATACACGATAAAACTATTGCTAAAATTTCTAATCTTCCAGATTCCTTAGTTGAAGAAGTAAATGATTTTATCGATTACTTGCTATGGAAACATTCGGGTAAAGACTCTTCATCATGGTTACAGTCCGAAGAATCTCAAACAATAGTCGAATTAGATTTTTCCAGCTACTTATCTAATGAGTGAAGATTACGAAAATCGTTTGGCTCGTGGTGAAATTCAGTGGTAAATATTAAGCGAGGAAATGTTATTTTATGCGATTTAAATCCAGTATTAGGTACAGAACAAGCTGGTATTAGACCTGTTGTAATTATACAAATAGACAGAGCAAATACTGTTAGCCCTCATACAATTATTGCACCTTTTACTTCTAAAATTCGACGTGCGCTTTTGCCTTGTCATGTATTTGTGCCTTGCGGAGTTGGTGGATTAACACAAGATTCAGTCATATGCGAACAAATCCGAGTAATTGATAAATCTAGAATCATTAAAGTTATCGGTCTGCTAAATGAGGATTATATGATGCAATTAAAAGTTGCTCTATCTAACATACTAGGTTTAGATGAATTAAATTAAAATAGTGCAATGCAAATTAACACATTTTTTCAGATTGGCAAATATTTTAAAAATTATGTAACTCTTAATATCCTCTCCAAATGATTTAAGCTATATCTAGCTCTAGTTTTTAGAATATTTAGCTGGTCAACCTTTATTAATAAACTATCTAAAGTTTCACTTTCATTCTTTGACAGTTGATTATCGGTATTCCTTACTAATAAATCATCTAATTCAGTTTGAGTAGTTGTAGATAACTTAATATCTGGCTTAGCTTGCAATTCATCTATACTTAAATTAGTTAAAATTTCAGAATCTACCACCGATTGATTCATCAATTGATGGTAATTGTCCAAATCTAAGAATACGCCAATTCTTTCTCCTTGGTTGTTGGTAAGATACTGTACTGATTCAGCCATAGTTGATTTCCTTTACAATAACTTTTTCTATAAAACTTCTTACCATCAATATTAAGGGTTATAGCTGTACAAATTCATGCTAACTTAGTTAAAAAAAAGTAACAGTGGGAAGACTAATAGATAATAATGTTATAAATTTCTACTATCAAACAGCAATTTGTATTTTCGGACACATTTATATTAATTCATAGTTCTTGTAAACAATCGCAAAGCAAAATTAATCACCTTAGTAGTAAAAACTATAATATTAAGTTTGGCAAAACTCTAAAATAAAAAAGACTTGCAGTATCGCTGCACTCAGTTAAAAATAAACACGAATAAGCACGCGGAGTAATATGACGGTGAGTCAGGCATTTGATTACGATTTGGTGATTGTAGGCGCTGGGGTAGGTGGACATGGCGCTGCCTTACACGCCGTTAGCTGCGGATTGAAAACTGCAATTATTGAAGCGGGTGATATGGGGGGAACCTGCGTTAACCGTGGCTGTATCCCCTCGAAGGCGCTACTTGCTGCTTCTGGAAAGGTACGGGAGTTACGCGATGCTTACCATCTCAAGGCATTAGGAATTCAAATTGATAACGTTCGATTTGAAAGAGAGGATATCGCCAATCATGCCAATAATTTGGTAGCGAAGATTCAAGGAGATTTAACTAATTCTCTCAAACGTTTGGGTGTTGATATTATTCAAGGTTGGGGTAAACTTGCCGGACAACAAAAGGTAACTATTGATACTCCCGACGGTGAAAAAACTATTACAGCTAAAGATATTATTCTTTCTCCAGGTTCGGTGCCTTTTGTCCCAGCAGGCATTGAAATTGATGGTAAAACCGTGTTTACTAGCGACCAAGCAGTAAAGTTAGAATGGTTGCCGCAATGGGTGGCAATTGTCGGTAGCGGCTACATCGGTTTAGAATTTTCCGATGTTTACTCGGCTTTGGGTTGCGAAATTACCATGATAGAAGCCCTACCGCAGTTAATGCCGGGATTCGATCGCGATATTGCTAAATTAGCTGAAAGAGTATTGATAAATCCTCGCGATATTGAAACTTATTCGGGAATATACGCTAAAAAAATTACCCCTGGTTCCCCTGTAGTAATTGAATTAGCAGATTTTAAAACTAAAGAAATGGTTGACGTGTTGGAAGTTGACGCTTGTTTGGTAGCTACCGGGCGGATTCCAGCGACGCAAAATATAGGTTTAGATGCAGTTAGTGTAGAACTCGATAGACGCAAATTTATTCCAGTAAATGACTCGATGGCGGTACTTAGTGAAGGCGAACCCGTACCCCATTTATGGGCAATTGGTGACGCTACGGGTAAGATGATGCTGGCTCATGCTGCTTCTGCTCAAGGTATTATTGCCGTAGAAAATATTTGTGGTAGAAGCAAAAATATTGATTATTCCAGCATTCCCGCAGCAGCATTTACTCACCCAGAAATTAGCTATGTAGGAATGACACAGGAACAAGCTAAAGAAAAAGCTGAAGTTGAAGGCTTTGAAGTTGGAGTTAGTAAGAGTTATTTCAAAGGTAATTCCAAAGCTTTAGCCGAAGGTGAAGCCGACGGTATCGCCAAAGTTGTATATCGTAAAGATAGCGGAGAAGTCTTGGGAGTACACATTTTCGGACTTCACGCCGCCGACATTATCCACGAAGCAAGTGCGGCGATCGCCAATCGTCAAAGCGTCAATTCACTCGCTCATTTAGTCCACGCTCATCCGACACTTTCCGAAGTATTAGATGAAGCCTACAAAAAAGCAGCAGCCAGTTAGCAGTTAGCAGTTAGCAGTTAGCAGTTAGCAGTTAGCAGTTAGCAGTTAGCAGTTAGCAGTTAGCAGTTAGCAGTTAGCAGTTAGGAGTTAGGAGTTAGGAATTAAGAGTAGTGCGAGCATCTTGCTCGCTATTTAATTACCCCATCTCCCCCTCTCCCCCTCTCCCCCCATCTCCTCATCTCCCCCTCTCCTCATCTCCCCCGCTCGCCGCACGCTCCGCGTGTATCGCCTTTCAGGCGACGCAAGCCTTACTCGCGGCACGACTCGTTAGAGTAACGGGTTGCGCCACTTCTCTCAACGGTCGTGTTCCTCCGCACGTTTTGGGCTTACCATCTCCCCCGAACCCCATCTCCCCCCTCTCCCCCCTCTCCCCCATCTCCCCCTCTCCCCCATCCCCCCATCTCAAATAACTATGCAAATCCGTCGTCGTCCCCCAAATCCAGATATTGCCGTAATGTCGTTGCGGTATCAAATTGCTGCACCTGATGCGGAACCGAGCAATATTTTGGAAGAAATTGTTTGGTATAAAGAAGCGGAAGTTGACCAAATGCGCGAGAAGCAATCTTTACAGGATTTGCAGCGTCAATTAGTTAATGCTCCGCCTATTCGCGATTTTCTGGCAGCGTTACGTCAAGGCAAAACCAAACCAGCTTTAATAGCAGAAGTAAAAAAAGCTTCTCCGAGTAAAGGAGTTTTACGGGAAGATTTCGACCCGGTACAAATTGCTACGCAGTATCAAAAAGGTGGTGCTAGCTGTCTTTCGGTACTTACAGATAAAAAGTTTTTTCAAGGCAGCTTTGAAAATTTATCTAAAGTCCGCGCTGCTGTGGATTTACCTTTACTATGTAAGGAATTTGTAATTTATCCTTACCAAATGTATTTGGCAAGACTTCGCGGTGCTGATGCAGTTTTGTTGATTGCAGCGGTACTGAGTGACAAAGATTTACAATATTTTGTCAAAATTGCCAACGCTTTAAAATTGACACCTTTGATTGAAGTTCATACTCTAACAGAACTCGATCGCGTTTTAGCTGTAGATGGTGTTTCCTTAATTGGTATCAACAATCGTAATTTAGAAGACTTTTCGGTTGACTTACAAACTACTTGTAAGTTATTACAGGCAAGGACTCAGCAATTAACTGAACGTAATATCCTTGTTGTTAGCGAATCGGGATTACATGCTCCATCGGATTTAAGCTTAGTAGCGGACAATGGTGCTGATGCCGTATTGATTGGTGAATCGTTGGTAAAACAGCCAGATCCAGCAATGGCGATCGCTAATCTCTTCGCCAAACCTTCATAACCAACTTATGAAAATACTTCAAACAATCCCTTAGTTAGCTGTGCAACAATTCATATAGGAACTATACACTTTGAGATTTGGCTAGAGTCTCAACCCTACCAACCATTTTTTTTTAAACTTCATGGAGCAAATTCCTCTTCCTTCACCTATCCATTACGAATTACTACTGCAATTGCTAGAAAGGCAAACTATGACAGCAGTTATTGATAATCCCAATTTACGGAACCAGGTAAATCAATTAATTATTACCCTTCGTAAAGCTGCTGTCCAACAAAAGCACTTAGAGCAAGTTTGTACCTGTTCTTCTATGGAAGTCTCTCATCGTTGGTCTATCAATCACCTTAACTCCGAACAAGTTGCAGCTTCTGAGTAACTAAAAGTTACAATAACTGCTAGTAGGGCAACACCAATTATAAAGGCATCGCCTGAGTTTTATCTTGGGTTGTTTGCTGTGATATAGGAGATGTAGTTTAATATAGCCTTCGTCTGAGGAGAGTTTATTTGTAAACCTTGGCTAAACAACTACAATTTACTATCTGAGTGCCCTACACCAGTTTTTTTACTTTGGCAGCTTACTACAAACTTATTGTACAGACGGCAGAAATAATAAAATAGACGCTTAATATACCATTAAATTTAGTTGTCACTACAAATTAATTATCTGATGACGGGGGAGAGGGGGAGATGGGGTAGAGGGGGAGATGGGGAGAATATATTTATAATTATTAACTGCCCAATCCCCATTCACCGGAGGTGGGAGGTAGCCCAATCCCCAATACCCATTCACCGGAGGTGGGAGGTAGCCCCATGCCCCAATACCTAAAAGAGCGAGTTGAATCATCAACTCGCTCTTTTAATTTGTATATGGTTAAATTCGGAATCAGCTTTCGCAAAAAGTGGAGTCTTTGCAACATCTTTCAATTCTCCGTATTGCACTACTCATTATCTATGCTGTCTCCAACCAATCGTAAATTTGCTCTAACTGTTCTAAAGTTACCAAGCCATATTGCCACAGTATCATTGGCAACGGACCTGGATCTTGTTCGCTATGGCGCAAGGCTACCGCTAGGGAAGCCGCAGAAATTGATAAGTCATCTTGCAAAAAACGGATCAGTCGTGAATAACTAGATTGTGTCACTTTTGTCTCACCTCCTTCAGTAGAGTTTATCGTCATATATCTATCCATAATTCACCAGTAGCTAGTAGCCAGTAATTCATCCTTCATTGCAAAGTTGTTTGATAAACAATTGAGTACGGTTTGTCCAATGCCAGAAAACAAAGGAGAAGTACGGGAAGTAAACATTTTAGCTTGATTTCTTATTTATAGTCTCAAGTAGCACTTCACTTAATTTAAAAGAGTTTAATACTTTCTACTTAAGTAAGGACAGCTGATTTTATTTCTTGTAACAAAGATTCCATAGCTTATACTCCCTTATTAGCGACTGTTTACACGTACACCGAAAGGAAGATTTTTACTATCAAATTATAAAATTGCTACTCGAACCCCATATTTTGCGCCGGTTAATAACCGATTAGCAGTAAAGCAAATCTTAACATCACAAGTTATTTTTATACCATGATTTTAGATACTTTTTTAACAATAATCGACGAGAGAGTTTATCTATTAAGCTATCTAAGCAGATATACTATCATTTGTTTATAAGTAATTATTTGGTTTTGATAGAATTAATTGTTACTATATCTCCTTTTTTCAAATTTAATTCCGCAGCTCGTCCGGAACGTAATTCAATTACTTGGTCGATAAGAGTTCTCGGACCATAAGTAGGGCAAGGTTCTTTTGTACAAGGAGGTACTTTTTCTGCAATATATTGAACTACTCCTTTACGCAGAAAAACCATATCTAAAGCAACGGGTACATTTTTCATCCAAAAACTAACTGGTTGAGGTGATGCAAAGTTAAACAACATCCCTCGGTTATCTGGCAAAGCCGGTCTGTACATCAATCCCATTGCCTGCTGTTGTGGTGTCTTTGCTACTTCTAATTGAATTTGCGTACTGTTGGGAATTGTTGCAACAGCACTTATTGGTAGTTCTTGACCTAAATTATTCACTACTAATGGAGTTTGGGATACGGTGATATTAGGAGTTTCTGCTGGTGTTTGCCCGGAACAACTTATAAGTAAAACGCCTAATACTATAGGTAACAATCTTTGATAATATTTCATGGAATTTTTATTTATTACTCCAAAGTTATGTAATGAAAAGTTTTGCATTTGAATATTAGATTTCAAGTTGCTGATGCCCTCATATTTAATGCAATATGAATTTCACCGTCTTAATATTTTCTTCATAGTTGAGTCAGATGAGCGAATGCCTTCAAACTGTCTCTTTATTAGAAGAAAATCTATAAGTATCTGGTGTTGTCTGTAAAACTATGCAGAATTCTTGTGTTAGTAAGAAATTATTTTGAAGTCTCGCTTGCTGTTAAGAGTCTCTCAACACATAACCGACACCCCGTACAGTTTGAATTAGCCGTTTTTGAGTTTCGTCTTCTATTTTGAGCCGCAAGTAACGAATATAAACTTCGATTACGTTAGACTCGCCCATAAAGTCATAGCCCCAAACATTTTCTAAAATTTGCTCGCGAGTTAATACTTCACGAGGATGTTCCATTAGATACTTTAACAGTTCAAATTCTTTCATTGTCAAATCTATTACCCGTTCGTTATTAATAGCGCGACGAGTAGCTAAATCTAAAATTAAATCTCCAAAACGCAATTGTTCTGATGTATCGACATCCGGCTTCAAATACAGTCGAACTAAATTAATGAAGTTTTCCGAACGGTAAGGTTTGAGAAAATAATCATCCGCACCTGCTTCCAAACACGCCACTCTGTCATCAACTGAATCTCTCGACATCAACATCAGTACTGGAGAACACACTCCATTAGTTCTGAGATTTTTGCATAACGAGATTCCCGATTCTCCCGCCAGCATTCTATCGACAACAATCAAAGCAGGTTGACGATCTCTCATCTGTTTCAAGCCGGAAGTTGTATCTGACGCTAAAATCGGTTCATAACCAATCTCTTTTAAATCCGAAGAAAGCTGACTTGCCAGATTTTCGTCGCTTTCTATTACCAAAACACAAGGGTTGTGAGCAAAAGTCATATTTTTACAGAAGTTATCCTATAAAAGAAGGGCTAACGAAAGTTAATTGCCCATCTTAATAAGCGTAGAATTTACAATAAGATACAAACAGACGCTATGATTCGTCCGAGTGAAAATTTTGACGTAAAATTATTGTAATAGTTGCTTTTATTACAGTTAATTTATACTTGGCACGTTTTCAACAATGTTTTAGCACGTCCAAGTATTAATCGAAGATATGAAAATATCCAATATTCTTAATAATTAATTAATAATTGAGCGTTTTTCTTTGTGATAAGTGAAAAACGCTTCTTTCGCAAAAAACTAATCTCTCATGCCTAATTCAAGGAATTTCTACAGATGTAGGTTTGGCAATATGAGGTAAACCCCAACCTAACTTTTCTCGTAAAATTCGGAAAAATTCGGGAGATTGAAGGCGAATAAAACGGGCGCTGTAATTTGATTTTTCTATATAAATGCGGTCTTCTGGCAAAACATAACATCCACCGTTACCGTCAACTGTCATTACTAATTGAGTTGAATTTACCGGATGAATATTAACTAGCTCGTTATCTGGAAATACCAACGCTCTTGATGCTAAAGAGTGAGGACAAATAGGCACTAGCTGTAACACCGCCACACCTGGAGTTACCACCGGACCGCCAGCACTTAAAGAATAAGCTGTGGAACCCGTCGGAGTGGAAACAATGATACCATCTGCTGCTATATCCACCGCCGCATGACGACCTATAGCTATCTCAAAATGACACATCGAAGTCAAAGGTTCGCGATGCAGTACCATTTCGTTTAAGCATAAAGCTTCCCAAAGTACTGATTCTTTGCGGTATACCTTGACGGCAAGCATGACTCGTTCTTCAATATCGTAATTACCTGCTAACACCTTTTCTATTGCATCGGGCAATTGATTCACATAAGCTTCAGTTAAAAAGCCCATGTGACCAGTATTAATCGTCAGCATCGGAATTCCGCAGGGTGCGACTTGGCGAGACGCGGCTAAAACTGTACCATCTCCTCCTAATACCACTACAAATTTCATAGACGAGTCAAAGCCGGGGGGTGTAAGTCCTTCTATCGGCGTATGACATACAGGGCTTCGCGGAGTCGAGTAGCCCAAAATTCCACCGATACCACTGGTGAGACATACATCCCAACCTTGCTCGGTGAACTGTTCTTTTAATTCGACAGCGATACGACCCGCTATCGGTTTCTCGTCGTTATATATAATGCCTGCTTTGGGCACGCTCAATATCCAAATTAAAGAAGACGCTTTTTATAGAATTAATATTTACACATTTTGCGTATCTAGTACACCTTTTTAAAAGGGAATGGGGCATTGGGGATGGGGAGACAAGGAGATGGGGGGATGGGGAGACAAGGAGATGGGGGGATGGGGAGACAAGGAGATGGGGGGATGGGGAGATGGGGGGATGGGGAGATGGGGGGATGGGGAGATGGGGGGATGGGGAGATGGGGGGACAAGGGGACAAGGAGACAAGGAGAGAAAAATTCCTAACTCCGGTGGTTCCAATGCCCATTCACGCGCAGCGTGCGGGCGTAGCCCAATTCCCAATTCCTAATGCCCAATTCCCAATTCCCAATTCCTAATGCCCAATTCCCCATTCGCTTTTAAGAAGATTGCTTAAACGGAGTTCTTTTTTCTTTCTTTTTCTTACCTTTATTTTGCTGGTAATCCAACTCTCTAAGCTTTTTCGTAATTCTGTTGAAATATTCTTGGAAATAAGATTCTAAAGTAGTTATTTCACTTTTATCTATACCAAAAGCTTTGTATGTTTCATCCATTGGGGCATCTAACGGTTTGCCGCTTGCCAAAACTTCTGTAAAAGAAAGTCTATCGGATACGTTCCATCCCCACTGAAAGAAACGCAGCATATTACGAATGGCACGAAGTAAGTTTAACGGCATCCGCGTTATTCTTGCTGTCTTCCCAGATAAACGTTCGCACAAGTTGATGATTTCTTGGGCACTCCAGGGACGGGTTCCCACTACTGGAAATATTTTATTTTGGGTTTCTTCTTTTTTCAGGGCTTTAAGCGCGAATTTTGCAACATCTTGAGTATCCATGTAGGCGATCGGGGAAGACTCTCCCGTTACCCACACTGGTTGTGCTTCCAGAATCGGAATACCGTATTGCCCAATTAAACCTTGCATGAAGCCAGCTAACTGTAAAACGGTGTAGTTTAAGCCAGATTCTGCCAAAAACAGTTCGGTACATCGCTTGATTTCCATCAAGGGTACTTCTGGATAATCTTGATTATTTAATATTGAGAAAAAGATAAAACGTTCAACCTTTGCTGCTGCTGCCGCTTGAATTAATGCTACTTTTCCATCCCAATCGACTTGTTTAATACTAAGTGAATCTGTAGGACGAGATGTAGATGCATCAATTACAGCGTTCACACCTTCAAGTGCAGGTTCGAGGGTATAGGGAAAACATAAATCTGCCCGTACTAATTCGGCTCCCCATTCTTTCAGAAATGCCGCTTTTTTAGTACTTCGGACTAGACAGCGTACCTCATAACCTTCATCAATCGCATGACGAGCTATCTGTCTTCCCAAAGTACCAGTGGCACCCACTATCAGTATTTTCATCAGGTTTGATTAAAAAAATGTTAACTTTTATTAAAACAATTTTATCAGAATTGTTTTTTTAAGCAAAAGTAAAGCAAAATCTATCACATAAGACTAGTTGATGGCAGAGACTGCCCGTATAAAGTCTCTAGCCATAGTAGAAAGCGTTTTTGCCTGGAATTTTTATTCCGGTTCAGCGCCTTGAATCTTAAGTAACAAAACACCTATAGCCCAACCAACAAAGATTAAGCCGAAGGATAAAATAGCTGCATTGAACATTTCGCCGCCCATTTGAGTTCTCCTTGATTAGTTAATTATTAAGTTTAGTTTACCAGAGCGGTTGTTAACTGGGCTTTGGGCATTAGGCTACCTCCCACCTACGGTGAATGGGCATTGGTAATTGGGGATGGAAAGAAATTAAAATTGTTAAATTCCAACTTCTAATTCTTAACTCTTAATTCCTCACTCCTAATTCCTAACTCCTAACTCTTAACTCCTAAATCTTATGTATCAATTAAATCATGAATCGGCTATTTCTGATGTAGAACTTCGCCCTCGTTTGGCGTTAACTTTGGGGGACCCGGCAGGAATTGGAACCGAAGTTGTTCTAAAGGCTTTGACCGATTCGCAGATTGGTAAAGGTTGTGATTTAACTGTAGTTGGAAACCGAGATTTACTATTAAAAAATTATACCCATTTACAACAACATGAAAATATAGATTTTTTGGCTAATCCTGCCGATTTATCTATCTTGGATGTGAGTTTGGACGGCAATATTAAAGATGCAGTTACTCTTGGTGTTGAAAATGCGGCGAGTGGTGCGGCAAGTTTTGCTTATATGGAAACTGCGATCGCTGCTACGCTTGCAGGTAAATTTGATGGGATTGTGACTGGTCCGATCGCAAAATCTGCTTGGAAGGCTGCGGGATATAATTATCCGGGACAAACTGAACTTTTAGCCCATTTGGCTGGCGTACAAAGGTTTGGGATGTTGTTTGTAGCTCGATCGCCGCACACTAATTGGAGTCTGCGAACTCTACTTGCAACCACACATATACCATTGTGTCAAGTCCCAGAAACGCTGACACCGGAATTAATGACGCAGAAACTCGATTTACTGGTGGAATGTTTGGAAAAAGACTTTGGAATTAAAAATGGGAAAATTGCGATCGCCGGATTAAATCCCCACAGTGGAGAAAAAGGACAATTAGGGCGTGAAGAAGCAGATTGGTTGATTGCTTGGTTGGAAGAAGAAAATATTAAGCGTCCAAATTTAACTTTAATTGGACCGATTCCGCCAGATACGATGTGGGTAAAACCGGGACAAGTTTGGTATGGTAATTCTAAAATTGAATCTAAAATTCAAGCAGCGGATGGTTATTTAGCGCTTTATCACGATCAAGGTTTGATTCCAGTCAAGTTGATGGCTTTCGATCGCGCAGTTAATACTACGATTGGATTACCTTTTATTAGAACATCTCCCGACCACGGAACGGCGTTTGATATTGCAGGAAAAGGTATCGCTGACGCGACGAGCATGAAAGCTGCTATTGATTTAGCGAGTGAGTTGGTATCTGTAAGGTTGGGAAAATAAAGCGAGTGGGGAACTGTTATATAACTGAGCAGACAAATTTTATTCAAATAACACTTCGCATCCGTTACTTTTTCGGTTATGCTAGTGTGATAGGTGATTTATATAACTTTAATCCACCGAAATTTCCACACTTCACACACACTAAATTTTAGATCGGTAGCTCTGCAATGCAAAGATGCTACTGATTTTTTTTATTTATAAGTCGAAAAATAAATATTGTAGCAATGTATACTATTTGCACTGCTAGTGAAAACCGTTAGAACTTACGCAAATCCCCCTTTTGTAAGGGGGAATTCTAATACTTAAAATAATCGATCGTAGAAGACTAATTACTCGGTGTAGGAGCTTCTCCTAACGGCATTACAGCAGTTACTTGAGGTGCGTGGGCGAAAAACGCTATTCCACCGCAGGTTGGACACTGTACTTTATGATCTATTGGTTCGTTCCCATCGTGATGGGTTTGAATTAATAGGGGTTGGTCGCATTTATAGCATTGCGTAAAAACACGCGGGCTATCAGTGTTGCAATCCACCACCGTAATTGGCTGGAATTTTTTGGGTACGGGTGGTTTGGGTTTTGGTTTTGAAGTATCTGATTCTGTCATCAAATTATTTTTCTATTAGTTTTACTTCGGTTTTGTTTTGAGAACTTATATAACGATCTACAAATATAATGACCTACAAATTAATTATTACAAAATTATTCTAATTCTTCCGCTTGCCGAGCGATCGTCTCTAAATGCAACGAAGCTCAAATCTCTCACTTAAAATGATGGGATTGAGCCTCGACGAGTTTTATAATTTTTCAAACTTCAAGAATTTTGTAAACTAGCATAACCGAAAGTAACGTTAAACTGTTCGCACCAAATCGCTACAGATTTAAAATCATCTAAATTAAGATTATCGGGAATTTGGTAACGTTGAGCGCCATCGAAGCGTTGTAAGGCAGCGAGGGTTACATAATCTTTTTGTTGTAAATTGACGGGTACGGTTGAATTGCGGTGTAAAACAACTCTTACCTTTGGTCCGCGTGCTGTGGTGAATCCTTTGCTGAATTCGAGATAGCGTTTGCCGTTGACTTTAACAATTTTAGCTTTACCGTTGGTGGGGTGATCTTGTTCGGTGGTTACAAAGCTACCAGATGAAATCAGCGACTTAGATTTTGCTGCAACTGTAATAGTTTGTCTTGCTTTAAGTGCTTCGGCTGGGGATGCGTTAATTGCTAATTGTCCAACGCTACCAAATAATACGATTGATGCGATTCCGAGTCCAGCTAATTTATTAAATTTCATGATTCTTTGTTCCTGTTTTTAGTTTGTTTCTTGTCCTTAATTACTAATATCGGGGATGATGCTGAGGAACAAATGATTTATAACTGAAGGCTTGGTAAGAGTTAAATGAGAAAACTGAGAAGATTAGATAGGGGAATTTAAAAAGTGCGGTAAGCGAAGCCATGCCGCAGGCTTATCGCGGTACTTATACAGAAAGATTTTTCCCGTACCACCAAAAAGCTATTTTGGAGTTGCGACGGCAGAAGTCTTTGGTAATAGTGGATGTTGGGGGTATGGTACAGCCCCAGATACTGCCGATTTTGTCAGCTTGTACGCATTATTTGATCGTTAGTTCCAAAGTGGAAGCGGTTGATGCTTGGCACGAATTTTGTAGAGATAGGGGAAATTTAACAGCAGTTGGGGTGATTCACAGTAGTCTGTCGGAAGTCGAAATTATACATGATTCAATTGATATAGAATTAACAAGTGGTGCTTGGATACGCGGAAAACTACGTAATGTTCCCGAAGTTTTACTGAAGCGGATAAAGGGGTTGTTAAGTTATCCCAGATAAGGATATTGCGGGTGTTTGAGAATAATGTTTGTGGAATACCCCTTTTCCATCCATATGTAATAATCTTCCATAGTTGAGATTACATCTACCGATTTATTTATTGATTTATGACTAATTCAGGTGCTTACCATGATGCTTTGCAAGTTGTTCGAGAAGGGGTTTGTATTTTAGCGAAATGGGCTAATGCAGAATTAACAAACAAATGTCCCCCTTCTACGGAAACTGATGCTGTTAAACGAGCAAAATCTCTACTTTCTTGGGATAGTAACTGTAAAATCAAGCCGTTACAATCTTTGTTTGATTCGGTGAAACTTTCACGGGGTCAAGATAAAATACATTATTGGCATCCACGAGCTATTGCGGATAAATCTCCCCTTATCCCCTATCCGCAAGATACCGAACCTGTAGAGAATGACTTTGAGAGATTAAAGCAGGAAATTGAAAAAGCTATAAATTCTCTCGATCGAAAAGACTGGGAAAACCTTTCTTTATTAACTTTAATTTTAGAAAAATACGGTTCGTTCATCAGCTTTGGTAATTCAGATGTTGCATTGATAGATATTATCAAATCTACAGCTGCTGTTGCTGGTGCATTGGCTAATAATTTAAATGCAAATCAACTAACATTAGTTGCGGGTGATTTATCGGGAATTCAAAACTTTATCTTTACTATATCTTCTGATGGTGCGCTGAAATCTCTACGTGCTAGAAGCTTTTATTTAGAATTAGTTACTGAAGAAGTCGTACAGCAAGTTTTACAAGCTTTAGAATTACCCCGCACGAATGTAATTTATGCTGGTGGTGGAAATTTATATATATTAGCCGCAGAAAATCAGGATATAAAATATATTGTAGAAGAAATTCGCCAGCAGTTTAACAAATGGCTTTTAAAAGAGTTCCAGGGTAAAGTATTTCTCGCGCTTGATTGTTTAAGCTTTCCAATTAAAGATATTGCTACACAAGATTTTGCCGAAAATTGGACAAGCATTACAAAATGTTTATCTAAACAAAAAACTCATAAATTCAGCGAACAGATTGCTGATTTTATTCAACCGCAAAATAGTTATGAACCTTGCAAAGTATGTCATCGAGATGATGTAGAAAACTTAAAACAGCTTAATTCCAAAGAATCAGACTCGGTGCTTGCTTGTGGTACTTGTCGGCGAATGTTTGAGTTAGGAGGACAGTTATTAAAACTTGATTCTATAGTACGTTCGAGTACAGAAAATTTAGCCGATGATAAAACACATAAACTTTCTTTTAAATTACCTGCTACCGATCGACGTGAAGCTGTCAACGTTTACTATTATTTATTTGAGAATTGGAAGCCTATAGTTAATAATCCCGAAACCGTATTTTTAATTAACGATTGGGATCTAAAACACTATCAGTTTAGTCTTTTCCGCAATCCTATACCTTTACTTTTAGGCAACTACGGCAAAGAAACAGAGAAACCAGAAGAAAAAGGTTTCATGCGTGCTAATGAAATGACGGAAAAAGCCAAAGAAGTTGGTGCAATACCAAGAGTTGGTTATTTGCGGATGGATGTAGATAGATTAGGGAGAATCTTTGCTGAAGGTTTAGGAAATAAGAAGAACCTCGCGAGAATCGCTGGACTTTCGCGTCAGATGAGTTATTTTTTCAAGGTTTATCTTAATAGTTTGGCAGAATTTAGGAAAGAAAATATACCTAAAAATATTGAAAAATTAAAGCCGGAAGATGAGCGTTTAAATCTACTATTTATCTATGCTGGTGGGGATGACTTATTTGTCAGTGGTGCTTGGAATGAAGTTGTAGAATTCGGCTTTGATGTTTACCAATGCTTTCGTGCTTTTACAGGAAAGAATCCAGATATTACGCTATCGGCAGGAATCACTATTGCGGAACCGAAATCTCCCTTATATCAAGCCGCAGATACATCGGGTGATGCTGAAAAAGCCGCTAAGGGTAATGGTAGAGATAGTTTAGGATTATTCGGTCAAGTTTTTAAATGGGATGAATGGCTGGGTATAAAAGATATCAACCTGATTGATTCGGAGATCAAAGCATATTTACAACCTGAGTCGGTACCCAATTTATTAGGAATATTACCTTTTGTAGAAAGATTAGAAAAACAGGAAATAGGAAGTAATTATTCTCGTAATTTCGTTCGCAATCTTTTAACAACTGCTGAAATACAAGAACAGGCTTTAGATAAATTTAAAGATCAAAAATCGCAAGGTGCTATGGGAACTCGTTATTTCTTACATTTACCTAAAGTTGCTTACACTTTAGCAAGATTACCTACTAATGTTTTAGATGACGTTAATTTTCGTACATCATTGAAAAGCCCCTATAACGCACCTTACTTTCGTGCGATCGCCACTTGGATTGAATTACTCAACCGTTCTTAATTATGACACAACCTAATAGACCAGTTAATCGTCCAGTTCCAACACCGTCACCGAAGGGATCTGAAAATCGAACTAATACTAATAGGGGACAATCTAACTCGCGTAATAACAGCAATCAATCTACGGATATTGTCAAGGACATTATCGATAAAATCAACAGTTTGGATAATAAGTTAAAGGATTATCCGATTCGAGATTTAGTTAAACATGCTGAAGAATTTGGTCCTTGTTTAAAACGTGACAAACTAGAAACAAACCAAGTTCGTAAATTTTTAGATGCAATAAATAGACTAAAAGCGGTTCTAGCAGATACAGGTGATTTCTCCAAGATTGAAACTGATATAGTCTTATTAAAACCTAAATTAGCATACGCAGCAGCAAGACAAAAAGCTGCTAAACCTTTGAGCGATGTGATGAAAGTAGCGATAGACGCAGTTCACAATAAACAAGATTTTGAAAGATTAGTTCAATTAATTGAATCAATCATTGCCTACCACAAAGCAGAAGGTGGAAAATAATTTTCAGCTTTAATCTGACACATAGAATATTCAATCCCAAATCCCAAATCCAAAATCCAAAATTGAAATATGCCTGCATCATTAACACAAAAACCTTTACTCGGAAAAATCCGTTTAACCAGTCATATTAATGTAGAAACTGGTTTACATATAGGCGGAGGTGGCGAAACTTTAGATATAGGTGGAATCGATAAACCTGTAATTCGCGATCCTTTAACAAAATATCCCTATTTACCTGGTTCTTCAATAAAAGGAAAGCTACGTTCTATATTAGAAAGATTGCAAAATAAACCTCTAAATAGAACCGGGGGAAGCAATACTTATCGCTATGAAAGTGATGATTTGGTCGATGGTTATACAGAAATTGATGGGTTATTTATTCCTTATGAAGGCGCACGAACTTGTCAAATAAGCAGGTTATTTGGTTCTACTGGCGGTTCTAAATTTTGGATGCCAATTGATGTAGCTACACAAGAAGGATTATTAGAAAATGATAGTCCTACTCGTACAATTCAAAATCAAAACTGCACAAAAATCAATCGCGGACGTAACGCTCCAGCACGTTTAATGGTGCGAGACTGTCATTTAGTAGAAGAATCTGCAACCAAACTTCGAGAAATTGATACGGTATTTACATGACCGAATGGAAGTTTGAAAATGGTATCGATAGAGTAACCGCAGCAGCAAACCCCCGACAGTTAGAAAGAGTACCAGCAGGTTCTCAATTCAATTTTGAACTTGTTTATACCGTCGAAGATGCCGAACAAGCTATAGAAGACTTACAAAATATTGCCATAGCTTTAGCAATTCTTGAAGACGATGCTTTAGGGGGACATGGTTCGCGGGGATACGGTAAAGTTCGGTTTAAAAACTTTCAATTATACTATCGCAACTTAGATCAATACAAAAAAATTACAGGTGGGGGAACAGACTTTCTTAAACCTATTCAAACAGTAGCCGATACCTCTGTTTTATTAGAAAATTTTGGTAGTTTAACCAGCGAAATTCAAAAGCGTTTACCCCCAGCAGAAGGTAAAGCATGAGCAATTGGAAGTTAATTAAACTCAATTTTGGCAGTAATCCCGCTCATTTTGGTCGATTGGGTATTGGGATGGAAGAAACTGTAGAAAGAGTCCAGTCTGACACATTATTTAGTGCTTGGATGAGTGTTTATGCAAGGTTATTCGGTAAAGATGCGATTGAAAGCTTATTGGATAAATTTAATGCATCTTCTCCACCCGTGCGGATGAGTTCTACCTTTATTTACCATCAAAAAGAAAATACAACTATATACTATCTTCCTCGTCCTCAACAGTTTCCGATTAATTATCCAAAGGAAGACTTAGATTTTTTCAAAACTTATAAAAAGCTGAGTTATTTACCTTTAGAAGTTTGGCGAAGATGGTATCAAAATGATGGAATTAACAACGAAGATATTCAAGAATTAATTGACAGAACTAACACTAAGGAAACTAACGGTAAATTAGATAAAGCTGGAGTTTTTAATTACAGCCAAGCTTACGAAATCGACAAACATCCGAAAGTCGCAATAGACAGAACTACTAGAGCAACTAACTTTTACCATACAGGTTTCGTACAATTTCAATGGGAGAAAAGCATATCGGGTTTATACTTCCTATTAAAATTCACTCCCGAAGGTGAAAAACTAGCCAATCAACTAAAAGCAGCTTTAGAGTTATTAGGAGAAGAAGGATTAGGTGGAGAACGTTCTAGCGGTGCGGGAAGGTTTGAAATCGAATGGTTGGAATTACCAAAAAGTTGGCGTGATGTAGTTGAAGCAAAAGGAACTCATCACGAATTAATTAGCTTATTTTGGGATTCAGATATATCTCAAGAATTCCTGAAAAACTCTGCTTATGAAATTATAGAATGCGGTGGTTGGATAGGAGATATGAACCTGCGTCGTAAAAAGGTGCGGATGTTTATAGAAGGTTCTGTTTTCTCACAGCAACCAGAGGGAAAATTAGTAGACGTAACGCCAAATCAATTTAAAAGACATCGCATTTATCGTAATGGTATTGGTTTAAGTTTACCAATCAAAATACAACAAATTTAACTAATAATTATAGTCCGCGCAGGCGGACTTTGCTTGTGTAGCTGCGGTTTCAACCGCCAGATATCATTAAACATTAAATAAATGAAATCAACTTTTCCTCCACTCAATAAACCTCAAGTTTACGAATCAAAAAAGATACGTTTAACCAGTCCTATACTACATATTGGTTCATCAGTATCCCGATTAAATCCCTTTGAATACGTACAGACATCAAAAAAAGTTTATCTTCCCAATCAAGAAGCGTTAACTAAAGCTTTATATCAACAGGGAGGAAGCTTTTTAAATGACTACATCACCGTAATTGAACAACGAGAAGATATTAGCAGACTATTAGAAAACGCTTTTGGTAAAGAATGGTGGAATACTACAGCAGCTAATGGAGAAAAAAATTTTCCCGATATTTTCATAAGTCGCAAATGGACGGAAGATAAAATTACAGATTTACGTCCGATGATTCGTAACGGAATGGGAGAATTATTTATCCCTGGTTCCTCAATTAAAGGAGCCATAAGAACTGCGATCGCCTATCATCTATTAAAACACGCAGATAGTTACCAAGTACCATCAAATCAACGAGTAAGCGCAATTGAAGAAAAGTTAAGAAAAAATATAGGAGAACTCAGCAATAAACGTAACCAAAAGTTTGCTGATGATATGTTTATGGATAGTTTCTTTTCTGATTACAGTCTTACTTATCAAGATAGAACTTTCTCCGGTACAAGTCAAAATACCGATATTTTAAGAGCGCTACAAGTAACAGATTCACAACCACTTTTAGAAAAATCGGCAATAGCCACAAATGGAAGACGAATACCTCTTAATTTACCTGTAGTTCCTGAAGTGATAGTTTCAAGTAGATTTCCCGATTATTCCGCTAAATATCGAGCTTCTATCTACGCTGAAATGGTAAAACAAGTTGATACAGAATTTACTCTTAGTTTAGATACAGAAATGCTTTCATGGTTCAAACATAACCAAGGAATGAAATTACCATTTAATAACCTTGATGAACTTTTAAAAATTTGTCAAGAATTCGCTCAAGAACAATGGGATTACGAACACGATTACTGGCAAAATATTGAAAATAATCCTAACGCAGCAGGCAAAAATTTAAATTTTAGTTATATCCGCGAATTGTACGAATCAGAAAAATGTCCGTATCAACTTAGGTTGGGTTGGGGTAGCGGAATGACAGGAATTACCGTTGGTTTGTGTTTTCCTGACGATTTAAGAGCAGAAATCCGCGATACTTGCGGTTTGAAAGCAACTGATTTTGAAGCCCCAAAAAGTAGAAGAACTGTAAAAACTCCAAGTGGTGATATCAAATTTGTACCGGGATGGGTGAAATTCAAAGTTAAATAGTTTTATAATTATGCTAATTCGTTCTAATTGGACATTAACAGTATCCGAACCGACAGTTTTACCCCGTTCCTACAATTTAGAACTAGTAAAACAACTGCATCAACAACTAGATTTAGAGTTAGGAAGCGAAAAAATACCTTCAACTTCTTACTCCGGAATCCTTGGTTATTATTCCACCAACAAAGACTTTTTTACTTTCCATCCAGAAGAATTTTATAATTTAGCCTTATCTGGAATCAGCGAAATTTCTGCTAAATCAATTTTATCATTACAACTATCAGAAAACTTAGAATTTCTCGGTGCAAAATTTAACGTCATTAACCGGGAAGATAAAATTACCAGCTACGAAGAACTTTATACAAATTTAGTAGCTAACGAACCAGAACCCATCAGAAAATTTGAACTGCAATTTATTACACCGACAGCATTTTCACAAGGTAAAACAAACTTACCTCTTCCCATCCCTGTATCAATGTTTCGTAGCTGGTTGGAACGTTGGAATCATTTTGCACCCGTTTACTTAGGAAGCGATGATTTAATAGCCTACCTTAACGAAGCAATTTTATTTAAACATCATAAGATTCAAACACGAGGTTGGCAATTACAAAAAGGTTATGTAAATGGATTTGTGGGAGATGTGACGTTACAAGTTTTCAACCGTGCTGATGAATTGTTAGCGAATGTAGCTCATTTGTTAGTTAATTATGCAGAGTTTGCAGGTACGGGAATGAAAACCCGGTTGGGAATGGGACAGACACAAATTGTTCAACATATTTAAGGAAAAATCATCATGAAAACAAACACATTAATTTCTACTTTAGGAACAAGTTTATTTAGACCAAATCTTCAAGGACTTCCATCTCCAGAACATTACGAGAACTGGCTATCAAGACAACCACAAAAAGACCAGAAGTATCTAACATTAGAATTAGTTACTAACCTTAAAACAGCATTTAATAACGAAAATTGGGATGATGTAGCACAACTATTAGCAACAATTCCAGCAACTATAAGATTGTGCGGTGCTGAAATCAATTCTATTACCGACTTAATTCAGCGTGAATATTGTGCAGAAAATTCTTTGCTTGTCTTCTGCTATTCAGCAACAGAACAAGGTGAAAATATTGCTAATATTCTTCAACATTACTACGAAGCTGAAGGGCATAAAACCGAACTATATAAAATCGAACATTTACAAGATAAAGACCCTAAACTTTTTCGTACCAAAGGACTAAGAAATCTTACTAAAATAATTAGTAAAGTTGTCCGAGAAAGAAATGCGAGTTACTGTGCTATCAACGCTACTGGAGGGTACAAAGCACAAATAGCTATTGGAGTATTAATGGGACAATCTCTAGAAGTTCCAGTTTATTATAAACACGAATTCTTTAGTGAGATTATAGCCTTTCCTCCAATGCCAATTGCACTTGACTTTAGTATATGGTTAGAAAAAAGTGGATTATTAACTGCGCTTGATAGAGGTGAAATTGTATTATACAGCGAGATAGAAAATGATTGGGATGAACGCTTGGAAGCTTTGGTAGAAAGAATTGATTCTAACGATAATGATGATATTTATTTAGAACTTTCACCTACAGGACAAATTTTTCACGAAACTTTTAAAGGAAGGTTTGAATCATTTCGCGACGAAATATTACCTCCAAGCGTACCTCAAAAACAACAGCCGCGATTACCCAACCATAGTTGGGGAAATGCAAGAACACCAATCTTTAATTTATTAGAAAAAATTGTTTCAGATTTTTCTTATGTTCGTGCTTGTCGTACCGATTACTGGAATCCAGATTTACCTTCTACCTCATTATTTCGTTTAAAAGGAGACGAAATCGAAGGTACTTATAGTAACGGTACATGGACGGTTAAGTTTATTATAGAAACATCTGCTACCACTCCCGGACAAAGCGCTGCTTGTGTTGCCGATTTAAACAGAATGACTGAAAGTTGGTGAGGATTAGTATTAGTTGATTTAATGAAAACGTAAAAAATAAAAACATATGTCTTTCAGCAGTTACAAAACCCTTAGTGAAGTACTCAAAGCGTTTCAAGTCACCTATACTGAAGCAAATTTCATGACTGAAGCTGAATTTAATATTCCCGATTACTTCCGAGAAGATTTAGAAATAGTAATGCGGGAAGGAGTTGTTTATAGTTCGGAGTTTGCTATTTGTGAAAATATTATCTATCCAGTTTTAAAAGAAGTTTGGAAACTTTATAACAGTAAGTTTACTTTGTGGAGTCACCATTCACTAAATTATGATGAGAATTTATCAGGTTTCCCCGAATATATTCTTGCTAAAAGGTCATCTTTAGGAAAAATCGTATTTGATAAGCCGTATTTTATTTTAGTAGAAGCCAAACAAGACGACTTTGAGGGAGGTTGGGCGCAATGTTTGGCAGAAATGATTACTGCAAAAAGTCTTAATAAAGAGATTCAAGTAACCATTTTCGGTATTGTTTCAAATGGCGATCGCTGGCAATTTGGAAAACTAGAAAATAATTTATTTACTAAAGACAATACCCCTTACACTATCTACGAGCTAGATAAAATATTTGCTGCTGTTAATTACATATTTCAACAATGTGAATTACAGTTAGATAATCTTGTTGCTGCTTAATTCCAAATTCTCTCTATTCCCTCTTCCTCAGCGTTCTCAGCGTCTCTGCGGTTTAATATCTTAATTTCATATAACTATAAATTATCATCGGTGCGTGACGCTATAAACACTTCAATTCCTCAAAACGTCACACACCCTACAATCCCTTCACCTGCTTCAACTCCAATCCCCTTTCAAATATCTCATCAATACTCAACATTTCCCCGTCAACTGTCATAAATTTATGATCCTTAGTAGCCCGAATTATCGAACCATCTTCTAATTCATATTCAAATACTTCTTGCATTCCGCGATCGTGCCACTGTGCGATCGCTTGACTGTAAATATTCCCATTTTCATCGACGCTATACACGGTACATTCAATTTTATTTTCAACTATTTTACCTATGGGCATCAAGCCATATTCTTCGGTTAAAATTTCGGTGTCGTAACTCAAGCAATATTCTGCAAATTTAATCATTTGCTCGAATAATGCTTCGGCAATTTGTTTGCTAACTCCATTTTTTGCGGAACCATCGATAAAAATTTCGCGATGTTTCTGCATTTCTGATACTTTCTTTTTACCCATTGCTCGACGCAGCAAATCGGCTTGCCCCAAGGAATAACCAGCCATGTCTTGAGCAATTTTCATGATTTGCTCTTGATAAACCATAATTCCGTAGGTTTCATCAAGAATCGGTTCTAAAACTTTGGCATCGTATGCAATTTCTTCTCTTCCGTGTTTGCGATCGATAAACTTAGGAATTAATCCCGCATCTAATGGTCCGGGTCGATAAAGCGCTAAAATTGATGAGATATCTTCTATATTGGAAGGTTTCAAATCTCTAACAATTTGTCGCATTCCGGAAGATTCTAACTGAAATATTCCTTCTAAATCTCCCGCTTCTAATAATTCGTAAGTTTTTCTGACATCGTTGGGAAGTTTGGCTGTTTCCCCACCTTTAGCTAATATCTTTTGTGCTTTTCTTTCTTGAGCAGTAATATCGTAGGGATCTATTCTATATCCTATTTTTTCTTGGATTAAATCGATAGTTTTATCAATCATGGTTAGGTTTCTTAAACCCAAAAAGTCCATTTTTAACAAACCCATCGATTCGATATCTTCCATGTAATATTGAGTAATTACAGAACCATCATTATTCCTTTGTAACGGCACAATTTCATCTAAAGGTTCGGCTGAAATTACCACACCCGCAGCATGAACCCCGAAGGTTTTGTTGGTTCCTTCGATGCGAATTGCCATGTCTATCCAGTGTTTAACTCCTGGATCGTTATCGTATCTTTCTTTAAATAGCGGTTCCGGGGTATCGTCGGCAATCATCTTTTTCAACTTAGCTGGTTTACCCCTCGCTACGGGAATTAATTTCGCCATTTTATCGGCTTCCCCGTAAGGAATATCTAACACCCTGGCAACATCTTTTAATACCGCTTTAGAAGTCAATCGGTTAAAAGTAATAATTTGAGCGACTTTATCTTTTCCATATTGACGAGTTACATAATCAATAACTTTGTCGCGGCTTTCTATACAAAAATCCGTATCAATATCAGGCATGGATTTTCTTTCTGGATTCAAGAAACGCTCGAATAATAATCCATGATGTACGGGGTCAATATTCGTTATACCCATACTGTATGCTACCAAAGAACCAGCCGCCGAACCTCTTCCCGGACCTACGGGAATATTACTATCACGAGCAAATTTGATGTAGTCCCACACTACTAAAAAGTATTCAGAGAAACCCATCTTCTGAATCATTCTTAACTCGTATTCCAGCCTTTCTTTATAAGTATTATCTATTTCGCTGCGGGATTTACGATTTAACTTTTCTAAAAGTCCCGCCCAAGTTACTTCTTCTACAAAAGTATCGGCAGTGTGACCCGATGGTATGGGAAAATGAGGAGTTCTAGGGGCACTTAAAATATCATAAGGTTCAATTTTATCCGCAACTTCTACTGTATTAGTAACAGCTTCTTCTATGACATCTTCCGGTAAATGATCGCGAAATAACTGCTTCATTTCCGAGGCAGATTTTAAATATTCCGTACCGCTGTAACGCATTCGTTTATCTTCAAAAATCTTCTTTCCTGTTTGAATGCACAGCAAGGCATCGTGGGCTTCTACATCGTTACAAGAAGTATAGTGAGAATCGTTAGTTGCTATCAGCTTGATTCCCAATTCTCTGGCAATTTTGACTATTTCTACGTTCACAACCCGGTCTTCTTGAGAACCGTGGTCTTGAATTTCTAAATAATAATCTTCACCAAATGTATCTTGATACCATTTTGCCACTCTCCTGGCTACATCCGGTCTACCGCTCATAATCGCTTGGGGTATTTCTCCACCCAGACAAGCGCTGGTAACAATTAAATCTTCGTGGTACTGTTTTAATAATTCTTTATTTATGCATGGACGCGAAAAAATTCCTTTTCCCTGCACCCCTTCCAAATGAGATATTGTAGTTAGCTTAGTTAAATGCTTATAACCCCGATTGTTCTTCGCCAAAACAACCTGATGGTAACGGGGACGGCGTTCCTGCTTGGTGATATCGCCGTTAATAATATACATTTCATTACCGATAATCGGCTTGAAACTTTTATTGCGACATATTTTTATTAACTCAACCGCGCCGTACATTACCCCGTGATCGGTCAGCGCGATCGCCTTCATTCCCAATTCGATCGCACGGTCAATCAAACCGGGCAACTGAGACGCACCATCAAGCAAGCTATAGTCACTATGAATGTGTAAAGGTACAAAGGACATACGATCGCCAATTTCTCCAAGACCACAGGTGTTATCCAGAGTAACGCAGGAATGTCAGATAAACTATAGTCTATCTGAGCTAAATATATTAATTTTCATATCCACGTTTAAATTTTGACTGGATTAATTCTCAAACGCCCTACTTATGTAAAGACCATCATCGTACCCTCAGTGGCAGTAGTCACAATTATTACTTTTTAGTCAGAGAATAAATGTATTAATAGTTTTATTTGTCCTAAGTAATCTACTTAAATTACACCAAATTTAATTTAAAATTACTAGTTGGATTCCAGATAAATTTATTGTAAGTAGAGAAAAATATTACTATAACCGTTCCCTACTCGATACCTAAACGAAATGTTTAATTGAATGTTGGCACAAGAACTTATTTTTAAGCTTCGACCTAAAAAAAAAGCCCCATCCCAGGGATGAGGCATTTATATAAGGCTTTTTGTAAAATTAAAATGTCGGAAACCCAAAAACAAAAATTAGCCCATTCAAATAAAAGTTTGTTAAGTCGTAACTCATAAATCTTCTTCGAACCGCTATGAAGCCACTGTAAGAAGACGTAATTAGCTTATCCACCGCCTTTGGATTGCCCCTTAGCATCGCATTCTCTGCCCCAGCAGCGCTCTAAAAGCTCTATTCTATAGACATACGCGAAGGTATGGGGATTTAATATAAGTTTTTCATTAAACAGGGGTTGGTTGAGATACTGCCAAAAAGGGAACTTCAGTTTGTTTTTGTTTTTTTCTGGATTCATAACAAGAGCCAATAATTTAAACCGTTGTCTTAGCAGCAGGCATTTTTTAGAAATGCTACTACTTATTTAATAGTTAAACCTTACACAATCTGTATACAGTTGACCTGCGAACAATTGCGGAAACATGGAGAAGCCCGCGTCCCCACTTGCAAGACCTTTACATATGATAAAAGTTCCATACCCAAAAGCGAATGTCAGAAAATACTCAGATGTATATTCAGCAACATATAGTAATGCAGTTAACTGGAAATAGGGAACAGCAAACGGGGAACAGTTAACAGTTCATACAATGTATGGTGTGGTATTGTCCGGATTAATTTATAAACCATTGCCCAATAAAAGCACCCTCTCCTGAAATCAGAAGAGGGGTGAAATAAGGAGATGGTAAGCCACTCTCGTGGGTCGTCTCCCGCAGTACGAGAGAAGTGGCGCAACCCGTTCCCAGGTCGCGTGCGGCGAGCGGGGGAGACAAGGGGACAAGGAGAGGGGGAGTTAGGAACTCCTAACTGTTAATAATGATTTCCTGCTTTACGACGGTGTATAGCAGTTACCGTATCCGCTTCCAGTAATTTACCGTTATCAACGGTTGCATATATCACCCAATGGTCGCCGCATTCCATCCGTTTGCTTGCAGAACATTCTAAGTAGGCTATAGCATCGGTGAGGATGATACCGCCATTATCTGCTGGTGCTGTGGGGAAGTTGGAAAAACGGTCTTCACCGGGAGCAAAAGTTTTACGGAAGTGCTTGACGTAATCTTGTTGATTGCCTTCACCGACAACGTTCAAGATAAACTTGCTGCCGGGATACAGCAGCGTTTCAACCGCTCTATCTTTAGCGATCGCCAAACTAATTCCCGGTGGATCGAAGGTAGCTTGCGATACCCAGGAACCTAACATTCCAGTGGAAACTTCTCCTTGTTTAGCAGTGAGTACGCAAACGGAACCAACGATACGTCCCACGGCTTGTTCCATTGGATTTGCAGTGGGTTGAGGTAAACGTAGTTTGCGGGCTTTTCTTAAGGTTTGAGCAAAATCTGTTGCTGTTTCTTCACATTCCTTGAGGGTTTTATCGGATGGTTTAAATCTAGCTTTAAAGGTGCCGAAACCAAACTTAAATCCTGCATCCTTTAATTTACCTTCAATTAAATCGAATGCTTCGCCACTCCAACCGTAAGAACCAAATACTCCCGCGAGTTTACCAGTGTCGCCAACGGAAAGGACAATACCCAAAGCAGTGTGAATTGGGGTAGGTGCGTTACCACCGATAGTAGGTGAACCAATAATAAACCCATCCGACTTTTCAATCGCAGTGCGAATGTCATCTGGATCGGCGAATTCGCAGTTGATAGACTCAACAGCTACCCCACCTTTAGTTAAACCCAAACCAAAAGCTTGAGCTAAAGTTGAAGTATTGCCGTATGCTGAAGCGTAAAGTAAGGCAACGGTAACTTCGCGTTCGGTTTGTGAAACGCTCCAATGTTGATAAGCTTTGTTAAGTTCAATCAAACCATAACGTACCAAAGGTCCGTGAACCGTAGCATACATTCTCGCTGGTATTTCGGAAATTTTTTCCAGAGCCGCTTTTACATGAGGTGCGTGAGGAGCCATCAAGCAGTCAAAATAATAGCGCTGATCTTCCTTTAAAATATCCCAGTCTTCATCAAATACTTCCTCACCGCAGACATGAGCGCCAAATAGTTTATTCGAGTAGAGAACTTGTGTTTGTTGGTCGTAAGTAGCAAGTCCGCTCGGCCAGCGGGGGCTAGGAATGGGGATACCTTTTAAAACGTGTCCCTTACCCAAATCAAGAGTTTCTTTACCCCGCATCTCCATCACTTTCACCTTTTCGCCAAAAGCATGACGCAAATTAGCAGCACCAGGAACCGAAGAGACAAAAGTTAATTGTGGTGCCCGCTCTAAAAGAGCTTTGAAAGTAGCGACGCGGTTGGGATTAAAATGTCCGATAATCACATAATCTAAATCTTGCAAATCTAAAATACTCTGCAACGCCTCCATATAAATAGAGGTAAAAGTTTCCGGAGGCGGATCGATAATTGCAGTTTTATCACCTTCAATTAAATAGCAATTAGAAGTACTACCCTTAGCCAATGCGTATTCAATTTCAAATCGTAAGCGCGTCCAACTGCGAGCTTTAATCAACCTAGTATCGGTCGCAATCGGTGCAATCTGCATATCGCGGGGATTGGTATTGCTCATAATATCGGTGGAAAAATAAAGGATTAAGAATGGTTTGAATTATCAAAAAAAAAGAATGTAGATGCCGCTATGGAATTTAAAAAGAGACGAGGTAATCAAGGTTCGTAGTAAGGACTTTAGTCCTCGGATTTAGGACTTTAGTCCTTACTACAAACTAATTGCAAATTACGAATTAATAGTAGGTTCCAACTTTACGATGGCGAACTGCTGTGATTCCATCTGGGTCGGAAATACGACCTTCGGAAACAGTACAGTACAACAGCCAGTGGTCGCTACATTCCATGCTGGTCTTGACTTCGCATTCCATGTATGCCAAGGCATCTGCAAGAATCGGGCTACCGTTTTTGGCTGTTTGAGTTTTCACTCCCTCAAATCGGTCAACACCAGGAAGTAAGCGCTTGAGGAATTGCTTTTTGAGTTCTTGATAGTTTCCTTCTTCAAGCACGTTAAGCACGAACTTATCGCCTATCTGTAACGAAGACTCTATTCCTCGCTCTTTACCAACAGCTACGGTAAATCCTAAAGGCTGTAAACTTGCTTGAGCAATCCAGGAAGCAACCATTGCACCTTTTACGTCACCTTTTTTGGTGGTAACAACATAAAGTCCGTTGCTAATCCGACCTAGTGCTTTTTCTAAATCTGCATCGATTGACTTCAGATGCTTGATGTTGCGTTCGCGTACCAACAACTGTCCCATTTCACTACCAGCATCGTCGGCAGTTCTAAATGTTTCGTTGTTAGGATCTTCTTTGATGCGGATTGCTGGGAAACCTTCTCTTACGCCATGTTCGAGGAATTTTCTCCGCAATGTGTCGATGGGTTCGTCATCTCCACCGTAAGATTCATACAGTCCGATGACTTGCTTATTTTTAATTACTGCAAGCAAAGAACTGATCGCAGCTTGTGCCGCAGCGTTAGAAGAAGGAGGCATACCAATGATGATACCTGCCGCTCTACCTGCTAACTCTTGGATTTCCTGGAGATCGATGTTAGTTAAATCCAACATCTCCACACCAACACCAGTTTTTTGGATACCGTGCCCGATTGATTGCGCTAGGCGATCGCTATATCCATATTCTGAAACGTAATACAAACCAATGATTGTTTCGGTTTTGGCTTGTTTTTGGCTCCAACTCTGGTAACACTCTCTTAGAGTATCCAGGTTGTGGTAAAGTAATGGTCCGTGACCGTTGGCAATAATTTTAATTTTGCCCAAATCGTTCATTCTCTTCATTGCATTCAATAAAGAGCGAGCATTGGGTCCCATCAAACAATCGTAGTAAAACTTGAAATCAGGTTCAATTGCCGCTAAGTTGACATCAAAGGTATCATCACTGCAATAGTGCATACCAAAAGCGTCACAAGTAAACAAGGTTTGGGTTTTCTTGTCGAAACTGAAAATAGTATCGGGCCAGTGTAAATTAGGCGCACTGACGAATTCAATTTCGTGTCCGTTACCCAAATCTACCGTGTCGCCAGTCTTCACAATTCGCTTAGAAAACGGATCGTGTACCAAGTTATCCAAAAACTGCAACGCCACCTTAGATGCTATTACAGTCGCTCTAGGAGCAATTTGCAGAACATCTTCCACCAAGCCACTGTGATCTGGTTCGGTGTGGTTGACAATTATATAATCAATCTCCTTGGGATTAACCAAGCTCTTGAGAGTTTCTAAATATTGTTCTCTAAACTTGGTATGAGACGTATCAACTAAAACTGTACGCTCGCCCCGAATCAGATAAGAATTGTAAGTTGTACCATTTTGCAACCCAAACTCAATATCGAAGCGATCGCGATCCCAGTCGAGACAGCGAATCGCCGTTGTGTCAGGAGCAATTTCAACAGTTTGTATAGTAAGTCGTTTTTGTGCGTTCTCGTTGAGCGCTACCATATATAGAAATCCGAGGATAATAATTAGTTCACTTTGCTTTCTTTATTTTTCTCATAAAAACTTTTGTAAAGTTGTCAAAAACTTTATATTCTCGAATAAATTTTTTGTAGCAGATGTTGCTGTTTTTCAGCATTCCCAAATCACTGAAAGACTACATAATTATTTCTTTTTTTCAAAACGGATTATATCAGGAAAATCAATTTTTAAAAAATAAAAAGAGTTGCGAAAGCCGTAATTTTGATGTGGTGATTAGCGTTTATAATTTTTTTCTTGTAGGGTGTGTGACATTTTTAAGGATTTTGAAAAAAATAACAACAATGTTTATAGTGTCACGCACCAAAACGTATAGTAAAAATTGCGTATTTTCTGTTTAATTAATATTTATTCAATACATATATCGTATAAGCTATAATCTTGGTTACAAGCAATGACTCTACATTTAAGTTTTGATAATTGAGGAGCGCTAGCGAGCAAGATGCTCGCACTACGCAAACCCAGCAAAACTAATTAAGTAGTTTTAATTCATATTTATTCAATACATACATCGTAAAGACCCAAATCTTGGTAGTCAGTAATCACTCGACATTTGAGTTTTGATAATTGGTCAATCATGCTACTACGTAATCCATTTCGCGAAACATTAAGAGTATTTAAACGATTAAGTATAGAAGATTCGCTCAAATCAATATTTTCTAAACTAGTTAACCTAGCTTCTGATAAATCTAATATTTTTAAGCTTTCCATCAATGGAGATTGATTTAAATATTCAAGAATTAAATCACCATATCGATTTATCCCTAAATATATTAAGTTAGAAAATGGTTTACCTAAAACAATAGAAATTATATCCTCAAAATCTATATTGAAATCAATGTTTAATTCAAAATATTCCAAAGCTGGTAAATTCAGGTTGCAAATTTTAGCGAAATTATCTTTTGATAAATTATCAACTTGAATAATTAAGGTTTTCAAGAAACTAAGTTCTAATGGCTTAGTTTTCACAAAAGAATAATCAACAGGATTGCGTACTTCTAATATTTCTATATTAGATTTAAAAAAATTATCATTATCAACATTACCGCGAAGCTGTAAAAATTCTAAATTCGGAAAAGCTTTTAAAATCGGATAAATATTGTGTATGTAAACGTGGCTGTACTTATCTGAAGGAGAACCAATAAATAATCCTTTGAGGTTAGGGAATAAATATGATGCTTCTACAATTTCTTGTAAAAATTCTTGTAAATGTTTGCGACGATATAAGTTATGGTCAACTATATCAAATTTGAGTGCTTCTACTCCTTTAACTAAAGGATCTTGGATTAAGGCTTTAAATTGATTCTTATTTGTAATAACGTAAGCTTTTCCAAAAGGAAATACAATGCCTATTTCAGGTTTATATTTTCGTGTTTGCCAATTTTCAATCGTTGTCAAATATTTCCACGGATTATAATCTAACAAAGCTTTTTTACCTGTTTCACCTCCTCTTTCTCTCAGCAATAATTCAGCATAACGAGATACTTTCCCGTAATAATTATGTAATGCTTGAGCAATCAAATCTAATCCTGCTTCGCCATAATTCAAAGCATCCCATAAAGCATCAAATATTACATCCACATTTTTACTTTGTAACCGTCGCTTAACTCCTTCAATTCCTCCCAACACAGCACTAGTAAATATAGGTGATGTACTTCCACCTAAAACTGCATCGAATTCCCTGGGTTGATTTTCTGACATAATGTTCTTATCTTGATGATAATATTATGTTTCCCAGAAATTGACGATCGCATTGCATTTGGTAATCAGGCTTCAAAAAAGGAATAAATTCCTTACTACGAACTATAGTGTTAATTGGAAATAACAACTTGATAACTGTTCACTGTTCACTGTTCACTGTTCACTGCTAACTGCTAACTGTCTTCCACCCAATGCTTACCTCGTTCAACAGCACGCAGCCAAGTAGCATAATTATCTTGAATATTATTAGAATCAAAATTCGGCTCAAATACTTTTTCTATTTTTCTTTGGCGGATCAATTCCGAATAATTATTCCAGAAACCAATTGTTAAACCAGCGGCAAATGCAATACCTTGTACCGTAGTATCTCGCATCGCTGGTTGTTCGACGGGAATTCCTAACAAGTCTGCTTGAAATTGCATTAAAAAGTTATTGTTAGAAGCACCACCATCTACAACTAACTTGCCGATATTCGTATCGCTAGATGCATTAATCGCTTCTACTACTTCTTTGACTTGATAAGCGATCGCTTCTAAAACCGAACGTACTAAATGTTCTCGCATGACTCCGGCGGTAATACCTAAAAAAGTACCTCTAGCATTCATATCCCAGTGAGGTGCGCCTAATCCACTGAATGCAGGTACAAAGTATACTCCGCCATTGTCCTCTACCTGACTTGCCATTAATTCAGTTTCAGCAGCTGTTTCAATTACCTGGATACCATCGCGCAACCATTGAATACAAGCGCCACTAGTAAACATACTGCCTTCAAGGGCGTAGCTGATATCTAGAGAGCCGTTTTGATTTACTTGAGTCCAAGCCACCGTACTTAAAAGCTGTCTTTGCGATCGCACTATTTCCGAGCCAGTGTGAGCAACCAAAAAGCTACCTGTACCATAGGTGCATTTCATTAAACCGGGACGATTGCAACCATGACCGAATAAAGATGCTTGTTGGTCGCCTAAAACCGCTGTAATGGGAATTTCAACTCCCAGCAAAGCTTTATCGGTAACTCCAAATTGACTGAAGCTGGGCTGAATCTGCGGTAAGATATGACGAGGAATTTGAAATAAATTTAATAGGGTTTCATCCCAATCGCCATCCAAATTCATCAACATTGTCCGACTGGCGTTGCTGTGTTCTGTTGCATGAACCTTTCTACCTGTAAGATTCCACAGCACCCAAGTATCGATCGTGCCAGCTAAAACGTTATCTAAGTCAACTCCCGCAACACGATTTAACAACCACGAAAGCTTAGTCGCAGAAAAATAAGCATCAATAACTAAGCCAGTACGTTGATAAATCTCCTCTCCCCAACCTTGATTTTGTAATTCATTGCAAGCAGGAGCAGTGCGGCGGTCTTGCCATACAATAGCTTTATGCAAAGGTTGTCCGGTGTTTTTATCCCACAACAAACAAGTTTCTCGCTGAACGGTTAAGCCAATAGCAGCTATTTGCGAGGGGGAGATTTTCGCCTTTTCGATCGCAGTTTGCATTACCCAAATCGTCGCTTCCCAGATTTCGGACGCATCATGTTCCAACCATCCCGGTTGGGGATAATACTGTTTGAGTTCGAGGTATGCTTGTCCGACAACTTGACTGTTGGCATCAAACACAAAAGCACGATTTCCAGTAGTACCTAAATCCAAAGCCAGAATATAACCTGGTTGATTCGTATTCCCCCTATTCTGCATCATAATTCTTTCGCTGCTGGCAAAGTCTATATAATCATGCCATAGATAAGGTTCAGTTGAATACTGAACCTGCTTGAGCGATAAAAAAGCTAAAAAAATCCGGACAATTTTAACAATAAAAACACTAATATTCAAAGTAGATAATCATACATATTAAAGCGGAGATTCCTTACCTTTTTCGGAAGCTTGTAGGTTCCGACAACAGTGGGTATCCACTTTTATGAATCCAATGTTCCGCATAGCTTCTGAAATTCAGCATTAATTGTCATAAATCAATTATCTACTATTTTGATATCTACGTATACATTTACAAGTACTAAATTGTAAGTATTAATCGATACGTTTTGTCTGGAATGTAATTTTTACGTAAGAATATTCCCTGAAAAACATTGTTGTAATTTTTACAGTTACTTTATTTTAATTTTGCAAAATAAAAAGCATTATTGAATTACTTTCAAATGAATTTTTTGTTCTGAAGCCTTTGATGAATAAAGGTTTTAAGGGTGTATTTTACCATAGGAATATTTATGACTTTTGATGGAGCAGGCAACACATTAGATGATGCTAAGAAGTTTAATATTACTTCCACTACGCAAATATTTACGGATTGGGTAAGTAACACTGATACCGACGACTACTATCGTCTGACTATTAGTAGTAATAGCGATTTTAATCTTGAACTGAATGGCTTGTCCGATGATGCCAACGTGCGGTTGCTCAACAGTAATGGTGATACAATTATCGGTTCTTATAATTTCGGTACAGAGACAGAATCAATTAGCGGGACTATACTTCCAGGGGATTACTATATCCACGTTAATCCGAGTTGGGGACATAACATCAATACCAGTTATAACTTGAGTGTATCGGCGACTGCATTGGACTTTGCGGGAAATACTCTTGATGATGCACGTCAAATTACCTTAGATGGGAATGGAACTACACGCACATTTAAAGATTGGGTAGGTAACACTGACACTAATGACTACTATCGCTTCAGCCTTGGTAGTACTAGTAATTTTGTTCTTAACCTGAACGGTTTGTCGGATGATGCCAACGTGCGGTTGCTCAACAGTAATGGTGATACAATTATCGGTTCTTATAATTTCGGTACAGAGACAGAATCAATTAGCGGGACTATACTTCCAGGGGATTACTATATCCACGTTAATCCGAGTTAGGGACATAACATCAATACCAGTTATAGCTTGAGTGTATCGGCGACTACGTTAGGAGGAGAACCGGAAGAACCAAATACAGAACCGTGGATTCAACAATTAGGTACTGAAGGTGATGACTTCTCCAACGGTATTGCTGTAGATGGTGCTGGGAATGTCTATATTACGGGATTCACCGACGGTTCCTTGGGAGGAGATAATGCTGGATATTACGATACTTGGTTAGCGAAGTATGACAGTAGTGGTAATCAATTATGGAAAACACAGTTGGGTACTGCTGCTGATGACTTTTCTTATAATGTTGCTGTAGATAACACTGGCAATGCCTACATTACGGGACACAGTGAAGAAACTTGGTTAGGCGGAATTGATAATGGTTGGAATGATTACAATGCTTTGATAGCTAAATACGACAGTAACGGTAATTTATTATGGACAGATTTAGTAGATTATATTGCTGAAAATGAATATTCATATAGCATTGCTGTTGACAGTACTAATAATGTTTATATGACAGGAGTTGTTGATGACATTCAAACAGTAGGAGCAATTCCTAATACCTGGGTATCAAAACATTCTAGTGATGGAGAGGAACAGTGGAAAACAAAACTGAATGCTTATGCCGAAAGTACTACGGTAGAAGCAGATGGGGCTGGTAACATTTATGTCGCTGGTTATTTTGATAACTTTTTCGGGGAAAGTTTTATCGAAAGTGCGTGGATAACTAAATATAATTCATCTGGAAAAAAACTTTCTTTTCAAGGTTTAGATACTTTGGACTTCGATATTATTCGCGATATAGATGTTGATATTACTGGCAATGTTTATATTACAGGATATACTACTTACGAATCTTCTAAGGGAACTTATTCCGGAGATTATGATGCTTTAGTAGCCAAGTATGATATTAACGGAAAATTGCTTTGGTCGAAACAGCAAGATGGTACTGGTGATGATTTTCCATCTCATGTTGTAGTCAGCGATGATGGTAGTGTCTACATTACGGTAGAAACTCAAGGGACTATACAAGCAGGTAATCCTGGAACTCAAAATAGTTGGGTAGCTAAGTACAGCAGCGACGGAACTTTAATTTGGACTCAAAAACTTAACATTTACAGTGAAAATGTTAACGATATGACTGTTGACGATACTGGCAATATCTACATTACTGGAGATGCCGAAAATCGGTCAAAAGCAAATAGTTTTGAAGATGTTGATGCTTTCGTTTCAAAGTATGCTTACCCTGTTTAAATATTGTTGAAAATAAAGTTTAGTTTTCTACCGTGTAAGTTTGGATAAAAATAACCCATGCGTAAGCTTTTTGCGCTCTCCCTAGCTTTAATTATTAGCTTGTTTGGAGCAATGGAATTAAGTAATATACCACAAGGTTTAACAGTTGTGAAAAATGTATTTTCTGAGAGGACATCTGATATGACATCTTGTGATAATGGAACTGAAATTGATGGAATTTGCTTTGAAACTTTATTACCAGAAAAAAATTATCGGCTTCCTAAAAGTGGAAAAGAAAGTCCGATAGAAGTTGGAATACGTATTACAAATAATTCTTTAATTCCTCATCGCTTTGAATTGCCTAAATCCCAGCCAAGATTTTTTGATAATAATGGAGAACCGATGCAAGTGGATTTTGCTAGAAACGCAACTAGACGTACACAAGAATCAGATATTCCGCTCATCGAACCTGGTAAAAGCTTAGATTATTTTATTGATTTAAAATTTGTTTGGACTAAGAAAGATTGTATTCAGCTTCAAGGAATAACGTCTTATGGAGGTATCTTACGTTTTTGGAATTTTAAACCAGGCAAATATAAAATGAGATTCACCTACTTTAATTTGCAGCAAACGCGATGGATTTATACCAAAGAAGCGAACGACCATAATATATATAATGATTTTTGGACGGGAAATATTTATACTAATCCTGTAAGTTTAATTCTGAATTAAACCGATCATTTTCTACAAGCTTATTCGATTTAACTGAATATTATTTTTAAGACAAATCAATTTGTTTCACAGATAAAAAAATGAAAAACAAACAACTTTGGTCAGTATTATTTACACTACCTTTTTCTGTCTTACTTGCAAGTCATCCTGTCAAAGCATTTAATTTAAAAAATGACTTTTCTCCTCTTATGCCGGGAACAACGCAGGAATTTTATGATACAACAAACGGTCAAAAGGGAAAAATATACATGGATTTCGTGATCAAAAAGAACCCACCAAATCCGCATTCAGAGTTTTGGCGAGTTTTAACATCATCTTTTCCATCTTCCGAGTGGAACTTTCGCCGGTCAGGTACTCCGGTATATGGAGATTTTTTAGTCAAGGCTTATAGAGTATGTCCGCCATTTTCCGAATGCTCTCAAGGACAATCTGTTGGAGGTCAACTTGAGCTTGAATATGTACCTAATTTTAGCTTTTCTCCAGAAACCAGACAGCCAGATCCAAATACAGGTCGCGTGCGATGGATTCAATTTGTAAGAAGTAATCACAGCTTAGTAGGTGGGCACGGAGTAAGAGAAAGTGTAATTGATTTGGATATTTACAATCCTAATAACGGAACCCCTTTTTATGATGCAGATCCAGATAGTGATAACGAATTTGACAATTATTTTTTTACTGATGCCCCTGCAAGACTTGATATTGACGAGGAACATGACTGGTGGGGAGACCTTTATTTAGCAGAAGAAATTCCACAACTGGATGGATTACCCAGGAAAGTATTGATTTACGGAGGAGTAAGTTGGGGATGGCATAACAGGATATTAAAAGAAGAACCCGATCTTATTCAACAACCACAAGAAGAACAAGAAGAAAAAGAAGAACAAGAAAATGAACGTGAAACAGTTCCTCTTTGCAAAAGTTTTCTTGGTTGTTACAGAAAGCCTCCTTCCAACGGTGGAAGCGGTGGAGGTGGCTTCAACAAATACGATCCAAATGAACGATACACTACTATCCCAGAATCCACCCCAGTAATCGGACTAATAACCCTCGGAGCATGGGCTATAGTGAAAACTCTAAAACTTAGAAAAAACAAATAACAGTGAAGCACCTTTACACAGTGCTGTTTTCCCTCAGCATCATTCTTATCAACCCAATTGGAAGGATGCGAGGGGAAATTTGGACTCAACCTAAAGTATTCGTCATCCTGCTAATCTGTATATTCAACGTTCTGATTTTGTGGGAAGAAAGAGACTCTCTAACAATTCCTCAATCTTGGAACATTAACAGATTATTATGGGAAATATTTCTCGGAATCGGATTAATATCAACTATAAATAGTCCTTTTCCGCTTCGTTCTTTATTCGCTCAAGAACAGATGGGTGACGGCTTGCTCTACTGGCTATTAATTGCAATCTTCACCCTCAGCAACAATTTACTAATAAGACTGCACCCAGAACTATTTCGTTCTCAATTACAAGGTTTAATAATTGGTGGGGTAATTCTTGCTTTAAGTATATTTCCTCAAGCGATTAATTGGCGAATTGACTACACCGCTACTTCTGGACAATTATTTCAAAGTCATATTTTAGCCAGCACGATTTTCAAAAATCATCAACCAATAGGATTATACTCCCATCGCGGTCATGCATCGTTTGTACTGGCAGCTTGTTCAATTATTAGTTTAATTGGTTGGCAAAAGAAAGTTATAACTCAACGAAATGCTGTCATTGCTTTAACATTAATCATCCCAGCACTATTATTAACTCAAACTCGTGCAGGAATAATAGCTTTTGTATTCGGGTTCATTTACTGGGTTTACCAATCGGGTTTTAAAAACCGTCATCGCAATAAAATTATAGTTTGTGCTTGCTTGGTATCGTTATTATTTGTAGGTGCGGTTTCTGCTACTCGTCAACTTGTATTTAGCGATCGCTCCAACTTTGATAAAACCACAGTATTAATCAAATATATTTCATCCGATAGAGAAATGCTTTGGGAACGTGCTATCCGTGGAATTTCTATGCGTCCCTTGCTCGGATGGGGTATGAATGGTTTTGGTACGGTTTACCCCTACATTCATCATGGGGAACCAGTAAAAGAAGTTATTCGTTTGGGTGATTTTAGTTATGACTACGAAAATAAAAACGGACTCCGAAGAAGAAAACAATTACCTACAGTTAAAGCACATAATTTAATTTTTGATACTACTTTATCTGTTGGGATACTAGGTTTAATATCTTACTTAACACTGTTCGCATTTTGTTTATGGCAGGTTATTAAATCGCCTTACCGTGGTATTGAAGCAGTATTAATTGTTTATCTCGCTTTTACATTTACTTGGTTTGAATGCGCTCAATTTACCCATATAGCTTGGTGGGTGCTGAGTTTGTCCGCGCACGAGGGTTATCAAAAAACACTTCCGAAGGCTTCTTAAAAAAAATGGACGTAACTGGATTCGAACCAGTGACCTCTACGATGTCAACGTAGCGCTCTAACCAACTGAGCTATACGTCCAGAACTTTATTTATATAACATATATTTTTACCTCAGCGCAAGCTGTTCGGGTAATTTGTTTTCTGTATGGATATAAATGAGACGTAAAATAATAGTCTCTAGATCAAATTCTATAAAAAAATATTTCAAAAAAAGGATTTACGCTGATTCCCGTTTATTCTTTAGCCAGTAAATCTATTTAATGCACTGCTGCTCTGGTTGCTTCAGCATCAATCGGCTTCATCACGAACAATCGCACCATATGTCCGATGATGGAAAGGAAGGATGGTACTTTTTGCAATAATTTAACGATTTTAGGACGATCGCTCTTATCAATTTCCGTTAAGCGCAAATTGCGATCGGAACATTCTTCCAATCTGCGGAAAAATTCTGGATGTTGGGTATTCAGAATCACTGGAAATGCTCGTGCGGATGTTTTATTGGTTTCTTCAATAACTCTCTTGTTGTATTCGCGAGCATCTATATTAAGGGATTCGTAAAAGTTGACTCGTTCAAATACCGTTAGCGTGTGCGTTACGAATACCATTAATAAGAAGAAACGCACCCATAAACGCGCTTTCCAATTATTGAAAAGTTGCGGTTGGGATCTCAACAGCGCTTTGAAAAAATCTCCGTGTCGGTTTTCATCCTGACACCAACTTTCAAAATAGCGAAACAAAGGATAAAATTGGTCTTCTGGATGCGCTTCCAAGTGACGAAACATAATAATGTAGCGCCAATAACCAATTTTCTCAGATAGGTAAACCGTGTAAATAATCCATTCCGGGGGAAAGAATGTATATGCACGGCTTTTGGTTAAATAACCCAAATCTAGAGAAAGATTGAAATCCGCCATTGCTTTATTTAAAAATCCCGCATGACGCGCTTCATCCCTTGCCATACAGTTAAAAGCATCCGCTAGCATGGGATTGCGGTTTTTGAGTTTGCGCGATAACTCTTTAAATAGCAAAAACCCTGAAAACTCAGAGGTACAGCTTCTTTCTAAGAAATCAATGAATGCTTCGCGCTTTTTACCATCAATGCTATCCCAAGCTTGTTTAAACTCATCATCGCGCACGAAGTGATGGCGGTTATAGTCGGCTTTCAACTCGTCTACAATCGCTTTCAACTCTTTCTCATGCGCCGAAATATCCATCAATGCCACAGCATCAAAGTCTGTCGTGTAAAACCGGGGGGTTAACAGCGTTTCCTGCACCGGCGCTTTTACACCTTCTTTAATCAATGGCTGTGGGGTTGGAAGAGACTTTACCATAAGAATTCTGCAATAATTCCGTTTAATCGCTCTATAACCATTAATAGTTGCAAATTTTCATCTTTAGCCAAAATATTTAAATTGATTTACAAAAACTAATTATTCATGCTGGTTTACTTGGTTTAAAGATATTTTCATCTTATTGAGAAAATTTTCAATAAGTTGTTTGCATTGATATTAACTACATACATTTATTTCAATGCTATATAAATGATATTTTAATTGTTTTTATAAGTTGTGCTACGTAATTATACAGTATAATAATGTCTTTTTTTTTACAAGAGTTTGTTGTTGTGTAAGCCTTAAGGTAGATGATTAATAAGATGTTAATTAATACAGTAGGAGAGTTGTTACTAATAAGGTTAATGTAAGGTTAAAAGTGGCTTAACAAAATATTATCCTGAGAGGATTATGGAAAATGGAAAATTCTGATAAAGCGAACAAAGAAAACTTACTGTACCCTCGCAGTCGTTATTACGGGGAATTCAAGCCAGAAAACTTAGTATTCAACGCCAATTTACAAGAATTTGCTCAAAAAGTAGGCTATATCGTTAACTTACAAACTTCCGGTAAAGTTGCTTCCGAAGAAGCATATACGCAAATTAAGCAACTGTGGAAAAAATTGAAACACAGTAAGAAAGAACTAGGAATAAACGACGAACCTTTAACAGATGATTAAAGTTATGCGATCGCGCCTGCTGGATTAGGAATTCAACACAAAACCCTATAGCTCGGCTAATAATTCAAATTCTTTTGGAGTCAGCGACACCATCACATTTTCCGAATCTATACAGATAATCCAGCGCTTGCTAACTTCTTCATCTGAAAATATTTCTCTTGCGTAGATAAAACCAGTTTTTCCTGCGATGTGCGACGGACGTAATATTATAACTTTATCTCCTACTTCAATACTTTGTGAGTTAGCCAATTACACCCCCAAATCTCAAATCCATATTCAAACTCATTAGTATATAATTAAACTTAGCAAAAACCGATGTATCGTTTAACTTAAATTTAACTTAAGATTTATATTAGCGTTATTTTAAGTAATTGAGACATCGATCGCGCATAGAGATTACTTATGGTTAGTAAAGTATTTAAGAATTTAGTTGAATTGTGTTTATTGAGAAAAGAGAATAATTTGCAATAATAGATGATGAATTAGGGCTGCGGTTTTAGAAGTGAAGCTAGTTTTTCCAACCGCTTATAAAGATATATGAAGAAATGTCGATCGCTATATAAGGATACAAAAAATAAAAAGTACAGCAAGTATTGTAGTCATAGTGCGTAAATCCTGTGGAAGATAGCGTTTCATCAATACAGGATTAAAAATGAGTAACAATCTAGCTATAAAACTTCGTTCTGGAACCGAGCAATCTCATGCTGCGACGGAAAATATCGGTTTTATGAAATGTTTCGTCAAAGGTGTTGTCGATAGAAACTGCTTTGCAAAATTTTTAAGTAACTTATATTTTGTTTATAGCGAACTAGAAGCAGCACTTAAAAGTCATCAAAATCATCCTTGTGTTGGTGTTGTTTACTTTCCCGAACTAAATCGCAAAGCCAACTTAGAAAAAGATTTAGAATTTTACTACGGTTCAGATTGGCTTTTACAAATTACACCATTAGCCTCTACTCAAAATTATATTTCCCGCATTCGCGAAGTTGCACAAATTCAACCAGAATTGTTAATCGGACACGCTTACACGCGCTACATGGGCGACTTATCAGGCGGGCAAATGTTACAAAAAGTAGTCCAATCCACCTTTAATTTAGAAGGCGATCGAGGCACATATTTTTACAACTTCGAGCAAATCCCCGATAAAAAAGCATTCAAAAACAAATATCGCGAAGCACTCGATAAAGTACCAGTAGACGATAAAACCGCCGAAAAAATTGTTGCAGAAGCCAATAATTCATTCCAATTTAATATGGAAATAGCGAAAGAATTGGAAGAAACTTTAATCAAATCTATCGGTGAACTAATGTTTCACAAACTGATTAACAACGAAACCGCTACAGCTTGAGATGGGGGAGAGGGGGAGACAAGGGGATGGGGGGATGGGGAGATGGGGAGATAATTCCTCACTCCTAACTCCTAACTCCTAATTCCTAATTCCTAACTCCTAATTCTTAACTCCTAACTCCTGACTACTCACTACTCACTCCTAATTCCTAACTCCTAATTCCTAATTCCTAACTCCTAATTCCTAATTCCTAATTCCTAACTCCTCACTCCTCACTCCTCACTCCTCATTGTTAACTGATTAGATTATGATATTTCAATTTCCTGGCGTTAAATTTGACTTAGATATTATTAAAAAATACGATACTCCGACACCGAGATATACTAGCTATCCACCTGCAACGGAGTTGACTGAAGCATTTACTGCAACAGATTTTAAGCAAGCTATTTCATCTTCAAATCAGAGAAAAACTCCGCTGAGTTTGTATTTTCATATCCCTTTTTGTGAAAGTGCTTGTTATTATTGCGGTTGCAATACTGTAATTTCTGAGAAAAAAGAAATTGCTATTCCTTATGTGGAACATTTAATTCGAGAAATTCAACAAACAGCAACTTTGATTGATACCGATCGCAAAGTTGTACAAATGCATTGGGGAGGAGGTACTCCAAATTATTTAAACGTACATCAGGTAAAACAGCTTTGGGGAAATATCAATCAATATTTTAATCTTGATGTTGATTCGGAAGTTTCGATTGAAATTAATCCTACATATGTAAATAAAGACTACATTTTGTTTCTGAGAGAAATTGGGTTTAATCGGATCAGTTTCGGGATTCAGGATTTTAATTATCAGGTACAAGCAGCAATAAATCGAGTTCAACCAGAAGAAATGCTGTTTAACGTCATGGATTGGATTCGGGAAGCTGGATTTAAAAGTGTGAATGTAGATTTAATTTATGGTTTACCCCATCAAACTTTGCACGGTTTTTGGAAGACGATAACAAAGACTATCAAATTAAACCCCGATAGAATTGCCGTGTTTAACTTTGCTTACGTACCTTGGCTGAAACCACTACAGAAAAAGTTACCAGTAGATGCGCTTCCCACACCTCAAGAAAAATTAGAAATTTTCAGATTAACTATTGAGGAGCTTACCGCCAATCACTATCAATTTATCGGCATGGATCACTTTGCCAAAGCTGATGACGAATTAGCGATCGCGCAAAGCAATGGCAGTTTGGGACGTACTTTCCAAGGTTATACAACCCATGCGGAAACTGAGTTGTTTGGTTTTGGTTCGACATCTGTAAGCTTATTAAGAGATGCTTACGCCCAAAATCATAAAAAACTCAAAGATTATTATCAAGCAGTAGAAAAAGGAATTTTACCAATTGCTAAAGGATTTAAATTAAGTGGGGATGACATTATTAGAAGAGATGTAATTATGTCTATTATGTCAAGCGGAATTTTGCGTTTTTCGGATATTGAGTCAAAATATCAGATTAAATTTAATGAATACTTTTCTCAGGAATTAGCAGCATTAAAAATGTTAGAAACAGATGGACTAATTGATTTATCAAGCAATCGAATCCACGTTACAGGAATAGGTAGATTGTTAGTTAGAAATATTGCCGTTATTTTTGATTCTCGCAAAACTACGCAACAAAATAAATTCTCCCGCGCAATTTAACAGTTAGACGAATAAAAGGTTCGTAGTAAGCGCTTGAGCGCTCTTTTACGCTAAGGTTATAAACCATAGTTTTTCAAGTTATATTTGTAGTAAGGACTTTATTCCTATATCCAAGGACTGAAGTCCTTACTACGAACCTACTAATCTACAAAAACATCACTAACAAAATTCCCATGCAATCCATAGGGAATATGATGCTTGAGATGTAACCTTGCGATCGGTGCTTTGTTCAAATCCTTGGCATCTAAAATTACCACATCAGAACGATCGTGAGTTGAATCATAAACCAAACCTAACAGCCAACCATCATCTTCATCACCGTGAGGAGTACGAGGCACAAAATTCGGCTCGCTAGCGTAACCACGAGGTGCAGCACTCCAAACTTGTTTTTCACCAGTTTCTACATCAACTTTTTCAAATGCTTGCAGTGGTGCATTACCTTCAACAGCATGAGCCGCACCCATGTATAAATAACGATGTTCGCGTCCGACTTTATCCGGATGCACGCTAGGAAATTCACAGCAACGACTTTCAATTAATTCTCGTCGCACCGTATTATTTTCCAGATTAAGATAAAACCGCCATAATTGACCTGGTGTTAAAGATTCAAAATCAGTATCTCGGAAATCGCTTTCGGGTTCAACTTCTGGTAAATTTTCGTAGCAAATAGAATCGATAACTATTTCCGAACCTTTTTCAAAAGCATTGGTATGGTGAAAAACAAAACCCGATTGCGTTTCCAAAATTTTTACTTTCTCCTGACTTCCCCCCTTCTCAAGGGGGGCTAGGGGGGATCGCGGAATTATCAAAACCTTAGTAGGTTGATCTCCCTGAAACTTAATACATTCCCCAGCACCACGCATTCCTAAAGCAAAAGGAATCGGATTAAAAGCAACGGGATTTTGAAAGAATATGCAGTAATTAGGAGTAATCGCGAAGTCGTGGATAAAAGCAAAACCGGGAACGCTATGAGCGGTTTTACGAACTATTTTACCTGTCGTATCTAATTCAAAGATAGTAATAGTTGTAGATAATCCCGGTTTGATAGAAAAATTCACCAAACAAGGTTCGCCATTATCTTGTTCGCAATTAGGATCGAAACGTGGATGTGCTGCGAAAGCTTCACCTTCGGATAAAACGTCATTAAAATGTTCTTTACCCAAAGTTTCTAAAGTTTTTGGATCGAGTTTATGAGGATCGGCGGCTTCCCACAATGCTAATAGTTTACCACCCCAATAAATAACATTAGTATTAGCAATATTTTTCAGATTAAAATCAAAAGCATTCGCCAACCAACCGCCAGGTTTTTGAGTTCCAAATACGCCGCGATAAAGAATTTTTCCAGCTTTTTGTTCTTCGATATAAGCTTTAGTCCGCACAAAACGATTGCGAAAATGAGCGCGTCCGTTAGTAAAAGTAATCCGGCTAATCATTCCGTCGCCATCAAAAGGATGATGAATATTTTGTCCGTTAATATCCAACAAACCCGGACCATTTTTAAACAGCGTACCGTTTAACTCTGGCGGAATTTCACCTTCAATATCATCAATCCAATAATCATGTTCTTCTTTTAAAGATTGATATCCTTCCCGCCAATTCTCGCGAGAATAGGATTTTTCTGTAATTGAATCTCGTTCGTCAATTTGAGAATTCTGCATTTCTAATTAATTCTAGATTGTTATTTAACTTAGTAGACATTAATAGGTATAAGTTCGTAGTAAGAACTTTAGTTCTTATATATCCTTTAAAAGCACTAAAGTGCTTACTACAAATCAATAAATTATTTAACCTTTAACCTTTGACCTTTAAACTATTAATCAACCGCTTCTTCTGCTGGCTGTTGCAAAATTAATTCTGACATTAAATTAGGCAAAATTTCTGATTCGTCGCTGTCTTTTGAAGCTGGCTGCGGTACTTTTGGAGTTTCCTCCCCGGCAGCAGGAAGCCAATTAATAAAGGGTAGCGGTAGCAAAGTGCTGAGATTGGTAATTGTCACTAACAGCCACAAGTTATCAAAGTTTGTTTCAGTGACTCTTAAATAATGCATCAATCCCGCACCCAACTCGTGGGAAACTAATCCCGCTAAATTTGTCACCGACATTAACAATGCAAATAAAGTCGCTTCTACTCCCGGCGGACAAATTCTTGCTGCTAATACCAAAACTGGCATATAGGCAATTTGTCCCATTACCGTCAAAATCAAACTATCACCCAAACTAAACCAATGATCGTCTATTCCTAAAGCCCGGTTAGCATGAGTTACTAATAACAGCGACGATAATCCTAAAACTGCTGAAATTACAGTACTCCAACCAAAAATTACCCGAAACGGAACGCTTTTAAGAAAACGTTGGAAAATCCAAATCCCCACTAAAGCGGCAATACTCGTTACTAAACGCACCCTTCCCAAAAATTCTGGTTGAAAATGTAGCTCGTTAGTAGTGAAGTAAAAGAATGCCGATTCCGAACTCGGTGTAGCTAGCCAGATGAAGAGAAAGGCAGCAGGTAGCCAAATTACTTTTTGAGTTACGGCTTGACGCAGTAATTTGATTTGCCCTTTAACATCCTCGATATTGCTGTTTTTATCATCTTCGGGATTATTCTCTACAGGAGATTCCGCAATTAACCAAGCAACCCCACAGACAATTAACGGGAAAGTAGCGGTAATCCAAAATACAGTGCGTGTAGTGAAATGTTCTAACAAAAAACCGCCAAAGTAAGCGGTGATTAAACCTCCAAAAGCAGAAGCACCCCAACAAATTGATTGTAAAGAACCTGCTTCCGCCTGCGATTCTGACCTGGCTCTTTCTACTACCAGTGAATCTACTATGACATCACTCACCGCAACCGAAAGCGAACTTAACAAAATGGCAGTTGTCGCAGCCCAGCTACTATGAACTACAGTTGCCATAGCTACCCAGGCTAACGTTCCGAGTATCCCCGACAAAATTAAATAAGGTCGTCGTCGATAACCGAATATGGGGAAACCATCGGAAAAGAACCCAAATAAAGGCTTAATAATCCAAGGTAAAACCACAATCCCAAATAAGGCTGAAACCTCAGCAGGAATTTAGCCCAAGTTCATCTTTGAGAAAAAAGCTAACCGCTAAACGCGACAGCCGCAAAATACCTTGAACAAAATAAACGGTAAGAATTGCGAACAACTCTGGTGTCGGTTCATTACCGAAAAGAATTTTTTCTTGTATTGAATGTTTGAGCTTAGACCAGCCAGAGGAAGAAACCTGCATTGGTAAATATTCTTTAAGTTTTCTCTACTTTTATTATGATAACTAGTAACAATACTGGCGACTGTCTCTGGGATAGAATCTCAAGAGAAATTAACTACTTTTATCTGGAACTAAGATTATTAAAATACTTATAAAAGTAGTTTATTAACATACTTAGCAACAATTTCCATCATTCTTTTTAGTGTTTTTTTTACATTCGGCTAAATTGAAAAATATTTGCAAAAACTCCCCTCAGCTATATTTTTTCTGCTTAAAATTTTCAAGATTCCCGATCTAGTCTTTTAAACTTCACATCTTGCACCAGTGTCAGAAACTGGGTTTCTTGGAGCTTGTTGAGATTGGTGAGAGATATCAGTTAAACGTCATTTCCATTACCTAAAACTGCAACCGCATTTTGTCCCCCAAAGCCAAAACTAAAACACATTGCTTTTTCAACATCACTTCGACGCGCTTCTCTAACTAAATTCAAATCAAATTCAGGTTCTGTCAAACCAACACAAGGCGGTAAGATTTGATGCCGCAAACTCATCAAAGAAAAAGCTACTCCCAAAGCACCAGAAGCTCCAACTGTATGACCAGTGCTTCCCTTAGTTGAACTAACCGCCACGCTTTCTGAAAATATCTTTTGTATAACCCGACTCTCAACCCGGTCATTCATCTGCGTAGCCGTACCGTGAGCGTGAATATAATCAATATCGGACGCACAAAGATCGGCGCGATGTAAACATTTTTTAATAGCAGAAATAGCGCCTTTTCCTTCAGGGTGGGGTTGATTTGGATGATATGCGTCTGAAGTTAACCCAAAACCAAGTATTTCACCGTATATCTTAGCTTTACGCCGACGTGCTAATTCTGCCGATTCCAAGACAAATATAGCCGCACCTTCCCCTAAAACCAAACCTTCCCGATTTAGATCGAAAGGATAAGCACCAGTTTTTGCTAAAGCGCCCATTTTATCGAAACCAGTTATCGTCAAAGGCGTAATTGGAGCTTCCACCGCACCAGCAACAACTCGATCGCAACGCCCAGATTTAATTAAATTAAAACCTTGAAAAAGCGCCCAAATTCCAGTAGCACAAGCCGCCATCGGCGCAAGTACAGTTCCGGTTGCACCAATGATTTGCGCTGCTGCGATCGCGTTCATGTTGGGTAATGAAGAGAGGAAGAGAGAGGGGGAGGGGGTAGAGGGGGTAGAGGGGGTAGAGGGGGTAGAAAGTTTTTCATCCTTATCTCCTTGTCCCCTTGTCTCCTTGTCCCCTTGTCCCCTTGTCCCTCCATACATCCACCTCGCCATCCTTTCTAATTCCGCTTGATAGCTGCGACTCGAACCAATTACTATTCCGCAATCGGACAAAGGTGGAACTAATAAAGCATCTTGCAAAGCAGAATTAACAGCTTGTTGAGTAAGACTTTTTACCACTGCTGGGCGATCGCCAATCAAACCTAAAGGAAGCGGTTGTAATTCCCGAAACGGTTGATACAGTTTAATTCCAGACTCACCCCCAATTAAACGCCGCCAACTATCTTCCAGGTTATTACCCAAAGCAGAAATCAAACCAATACCAGTAACTACAACCCTAATCAATTTTAGATTTTAGATTTTAGATTTTAGATTGGGCATGGGGAATAGATTAGGAATTAGGAGTTAGGAGATGATATTGCGGAGGAAGCGGAGGGAGCGGAGGGAGCGGAGGAAGCAATTAAATTAGTTTTTTCTTCCCCTGCTTCAAGAGCCTCAAGAGCCTCCCCTGCTCTCTTCTTCCCCTTGTCTCCCCCTCTCCCCATCCCCCCATCTCCCCCTCTCCCCATCCTAATTACTCGGCGTTTTTCAAATTCTCCGCGCCTTTGGTAACTTTGGCGTTTTCGATTTTGTCGCCTCGTTTAATTTTGTTGATGACATCCATTCCGTCAGTAACTTTACCGAATACTGCGTAGTCACCGTCTAAGAAAGCTACGTTTGCTAGGGCAAAGTAAAATTGAGAGGAAGCAGAGTCTGGCAATGGCGAGCGTGCCATTGCGATGGCTCCTGCTTTGTGTTGCAATACTGGTGACTTGTTAACATTTGCTTTACCAAATGTTTTACCGTAAACAGGTTCGTCTGCACCTTCTGGCTTAATTTCTAACGGTATATTGCGCTCTTTACCGTTAACAACATACCCACCAGTTCCATCACCTTTAGGATCGCCCCCTGAACTACAAATTTGGGTTCCACTCTATGGAAAGTTAAGCCATCATAGAATTCTTTTTGGACTAAATCTACAAAGTTACCAGCAGTTATAGGAGCATTCGTTCCATCTACTTCGATAGTGACTGGCGAACCATTAATCGTCATCACTACTTCTGCTTTGCCTTCAAGTCTTGGTAAATCGTTCATTCCAGGAACAGCCTCATTTTTTACTTCAGATGCAAGAGTTGCTTGTGCGGTTGTGTCGCTATCTGCTGCGGCTACTGTAGAGTCTGAAGTAGTGGAACCTACCTCCTTACCCGAACACCCGTTCAACATCAAAGCACCGACAACCAAAAACGTAACCAAAAAATATTTAGGAGCTTTTAACAGCATTTATAGTACGAAACTCAACCCATGTATCTTAGCTTCTATGGTGATTTAGGCAACAGTGATTTAGGTCAAAGGTTAAAGGTTGGGAGTTGGGAGTTGGGAGTTGGGAGTTAGGAGTTAGGAGTTAGGAGTTAGGAGTTAGGAGTTAGGAGTTAGGAGTTAGGAGTTAGGAGTTAAGGAACTTCCAAATCAAGAAATATCAAATAAATATTAGGTAGTGCGAGCATCTTGCTCGCTGTATGTCTCCCCATCCCCTCGTCTCCCCATCCCCTTGTCTCCCCATCCCCTCGTCTCCCCATCCCCTCGTCTCCCCATCCCCTTGTCTCCCCATCCCCTCGTCTCCCCATCCCCTTGTCTCCCCATCCCCTCGTCTCCCCATCCCCTTGTCTCCCCATCCCCTCGTCTCCCCATCCCCTTGTCTCCCCATCCCCTCGTCTCCCCATCCCCTTGTCTCCCCATCCCCTTGTCTCCCCATCTTCCTAAAGTCCCTCAAGCGGTACTCCTAAAAATTTCGCCAACTGAGCGCCTTGAGTTTCCAATTCTTTTAAAGTTAAGGGTTGACCTACTCTTGTTAAAGGAATGTCTCGGCGACCTTTTGCCCGTAGATAAAGGGCGCGGCGGGGGTTGATTCCTTCTTTGATATCGACTCGCACTGATTGCACGTCTTGGGTATTGCAATCGAGTTCAATTCGCCGATTTTTGCCTGGAAATCCCCAACGGAAGATTTTTATTTGACCTGTCTCTCGATTAAATTCGTTGTATCCGCCTCCTAAATCCCATAGAATTACTAGCCACAGATATATAGACAGAAGCAAACCCGCAATACCGTATAACCCCATAACTAAACCTTGGGGAAAGAATATCAACTGAGTTGCATCGGTGACTAAAAGTAAATTTTTCTGAAAATAGCTTGACAATCCGGCTAAAAAGAAGCCTGTAGCTCCAAGAAAAACGATTGTTGCCCACCAGTAATTACTAAATCTACGAGAACCCAGAACCTTTTGTGTAAGGACGTTACTGGCTTGAGTGATTGTTGATGCGGTCATGGAACTAATGTTGGAGGTTGTGAGAAATTCTCTATTACAAGTCTGCCATCGTCTTGCTGACTCCGCACAATTTCTTTAGATTTTCTGATAAATTAAGTTTTCTGAGAAAAGTTGTGTCAAATTGTAAAATTTCTGATATTGATTGTATGGGGTCGGTTTGCATTTAATACCTGAAAAGTGAGTATAAATTGGTCACAAAGCTGGACTAATGTGATAAGTTAAAAATTATTAAGCGATCGTATGCTGTGAATGCAGTTTGCGATTAGGGTCTGGCACAATCCTGAGAAACAGTTACTCACTTGATGTATTTTCTCATAAAATTGATAGTATTAAACACTGTCGAGAGTGCCCAGATAAAAACGTTGTTTCCGTACTAAACAAAACGTAGCAATTTTAGAAGAGGATTTTTGTCCCAATGACCATTGCAGTTGGACGCGCCCCTAGTAGTAGAGGCTGGTTTGACGTACTCGATGACTGGTTAAAACGAGATAGATTCGTATTTATCGGTTGGTCGGGTATATTGCTGTTCCCTTGTGCCTACATGGCTCTAGGTGGATGGCTTACAGGAACAACTTTTGTTTCCTCTTGGTATACTCACGGTTTAGCATCTTCTTATTTGGAAGGCTGTAACTTTTTGACCGTGGCAGTATCCACACCCGCAGATAGCATGGGACATTCCCTGTTGCTGTTGTGGGGTCCAGAAGCTCAAGGCAACTTCACCCGTTGGTGTCAGTTGGGTGGCTTATGGCCTTTTGTCGCATTACACGGAGCCTTCGGTTTGATTGGCTTTATGTTGCGACAGTTCGAGATTTCCCGTTTGGTAGGAATTCGCCCTTATAACGCGATCGCATTTTCTGCACCAATTGCGGTATTCGTTGCTGTATTCTTGATGTACCCCTTGGGTCAGTCTTCTTGGTTCTTCGCTCCTAGTTTTGGTGTAGCAGCAATCTTCCGTTTCTTGCTATTCTTCCAAGGTTTCCATAACTGGACTTTGAATCCCTTCCACATGATGGGAGTAGCAGGTGTATTGGGTGGTGCGCTGTTGTGTGCAATTCACGGTGCAACCGTAGAAAACACCTTGTTTGAAGACGGCGACGGTTCTAACACCTTCCGTGCATTTGAACCTACCCAAGCAGAAGAAACTTATTCAATGGTGACAGCAAACCGTTTCTGGTCACAGATTTTCGGTATTGCATTCTCCAACAAACGCTGGTTACACTTCTTCATGTTGTTTGTACCAGTAACCGGGTTATGGATGAGCGCGGTAGGTGTAGTTGGTTTAGCGCTAAACCTACGTGCTTATGACTTCGTATCTCAAGAATTGAGAGCCGCAGAAGACCCAGAATTTGAAACATTCTATACGAAAAACATTTTGCTGAACGAGGGTATCCGTGCTTGGATGGCACCTCAAGATCAGCCCCACGAACAATTTGTATTCCCAGAGGAGGTTCTACCACGTGGTAACGCTCTCTAATAGACAGATGGTAATGGGAGCGGGCGGACGCGACCAACAAAGCACAGGCTTTGCTTGGTGGTCTGGCAACGCTCGTTTAATAAATCTTTCCGGTAAACTACTGGGCGCTCACGTAGCTCATGCTGGTTTAATCGTTTTCTGGGCTGGAGCAATGACCTTGTTTGAGGTTGCTCACTTCATTCCTGAAAAGCCCATGTACGAGCAGGGTTTAATCCTGCTACCTCACCTAGCAACCCAAGGTTGGGGTGTTGGTGCTGGTGGTGAAATAATTGACACCTTCCCCTACTTTGTTGTTGGTGTACTTCACCTAATTTCTTCTGCCGTATTAGGTTTTGGCGGTATATATCACGCACTTCGCGGTCCAGAAACCTTAGAAGAATACTCTTCTTTCTTTGGTTATGACTGGAAAGATAAGAACAAAATGACCACCATCATCGGGTTCCACCTCATAATCTTGGGATGTGGTGCCTTATTGTTGGTGCTTAAAGCAATGTTCTTTGGTGGTTTGTACGATACCTGGGCACCCGGTGGTGGTGATGTCCGCGTCGTTACTAATCCAACGTTGAACCCGGCGGTAATCTTCGGTTACTTACTGAAGTCCCCCTTCGGTGGCGAAGGTTGGATTATCAGCGTTAACAACCTCGAAGATATTGTGGGCGGTCACATTTGGGTTGCCATCATCACGATCTCTGGTGGTATCTTCCACATTCTTACCAAGCCTTTCGGTTGGGCGCGTCGTGCTTTCATCTGGTCTGGTGAGGCATATCTCTCCTACAGTTTGGGTGCCTTGTCCTTAATGGGCTTTATCGCTTCCCTCTTCGTTTGGTTTAATAACACCGCTTACCCTAGCGAATTCTTTGGTCCTACAGCTTCAGAAGCGTCTCAAGCTCAAGCTTTGACCTTCTTGATTCGCGACCAACGCTTGGGTGCTAACGTCGGTTCCGCTCAAGGTCCTACAGGTTTAGGTAAATACTTGATGCGTTCTCCGACTGGTGAAATCATCTTTGGTGGTGAAACCATGCGCTTCTGGGACTTCCGCGGTCCTTGGTTGGAGCCTTTACGCGGTCCTAACGGTCTTGACTTAGAAAAAGTTAAGAATGACATTCAGCCTTGGCAGGCTCGTCGTGCTGCTGAATACATGACCCATGCACCTTTAGGTTCATTGAACTCAGTGGGTGGTGTTGCTACCGAAATTAACTCCTTTAACTACGTATCTCCTCGTGCGTGGTTGGCGACATCTCACTTCGTATTAGGATTCTTCTTCCTAATCGGTCACTTATGGCATGCAGGACGCGCTCGTGCTGCTGCTGGTGGTTTTGAAAAAGGTATTAACCGCGAATCCGAACCAGTAATGTTCATGCCGAATTTAGATTAGGTTCTTTAATTTGTAATGTTTAATTACTGATAATTAGTTGCTCCCGTGTAAAAGCGGGAGTTTTTTTTATGCAAGGAATTTGGATTAGAGAAATCTTGAATAAAAATTCTCCAAATAAAATTAAAACGTATATTCTAGTAAAATAAATTATTGGCGATCGCATTACTAAACCACCAATTTAGATAATTTTCTATTAATATCTAATTACTCCATTCCAAAGTAATTTCGATATTACCCGTGGAAGCATCTTTAACAAGCAAAGGTGTGAGTTTACCAGATTCAATGCCAACGTCTATCCCAAATCTGACAGAAGCTTTATCTGGCTTTATCTTTTGTACTGTTTCCGCAATTTCCTTTGCCAAAGATTCTACAGCGCCAATTACTTCAGTAAATGGTCGGGTTTGAAAAGTTAGTTTGCGATCCCCAATAAGAGTCGCTTCAACTCTTATACTAGTGCCATCACTCAACTCAACAGTAATAATTTTGCTTTGAAGTTCCATTCTTATTTAACTGTATGACCTTGCCGTAATAGAATATCAGTGACCAGTGAGCAACGAGCAGCGATCGGTTGTCAGTTAAGAATAATTATTTAAACGCGATTTTACATCCTGCATTTTACGTATAAATACAGTTGACAACAAAAAAGTAATTATTATTTCTAATAATTTTAGAGTATTTCTAGTATCAATACTGACAACTTGTACCATTTTTAATAAATTTCTCGGAACCCAATTAAGGTTTGATTATGGCATAACGGACATAGTTATGGTGTGTTTTAACCTACTTTGTTTTTAATTTCTTAAAATTAATTTCAAGGTGAGAAATTAGATTTAGTTATTAAAATATAAGATATATAGCCTCAAACTGACACAAAGCAAAGCTTTTTATTAATTTAGGCTTGTATTTATTGTATTTATTGTATTTATTAATTTTAATGATATGCACCAAAAGCTGGGACGCATTTTTTATTACCCAAACATATTAAATAAACACTTCCTTATCTTTACATCTGTATTTTATAAAAAAAACAACAGGTAACAGGTAACTGCTAACTGCTAACTGCTAACTGCTAACTGATTCACCCCACATTCATCGCGGCTAAAAACGCCTTATGACTAGCATCTTTATATACTAAATTGAGATATTTCATGACAATATCTGTAGAATTAGTATTTGCAATATTCTCATCTTCTTTTGCTAAAGGTATAGAACCTAATACATCTAAAACAGTTTCGCCAGTTGATGGTGCAATTACTACTAAAGAAGATTCTAATGGTTGATTGTATTCCCAGAAGTTATCTAGTTGTAGAGAATTTTGTTTGTTATTAATTAACTCTTCAGTATCCGAAGTTTCTGCAACTGCAACATTAGCACTGCGTAATTTTCGTAAATCGTTAAGAATTGTTTCTTTAGTACGTCCCCTTAATTGAAATAATACAAATGGATCTTCACTAAAACGGTCGGCTAATTGATAGTAAATAGCACCGATATGTTTGCAGGGGTTAGCTTTATCGGGACAAGAGCATTTACTATGAACTTCGGATAAGGTAAAAGGAAATAGAGACAAGCCATTTGCGGTAAATACTTCTTCGATATTTTGCGGCATTTCTCCCGCTAATAATTTGGCAGCGAATATTGCTTTTTGGGACATAGTTTCAACTACATAACCCCATTCTTCATCGCTAAAAGAGTCAAGAGAAAGAGAGACTTTGTAAGGTTCCGGTTCGCTTCCTTGTACATCAGCCTTTACTTTGGCATTTTCAAATTTAATGCTGAGAATATTTCCTTGACGTGCATAATTTCTCGCACGTTCCAAACGCTTTTTAAAACGGTAAGAATCTAATAACTCTAACCACCGTTGCGACCACCATTCTCTTGATGCTTGAAAATCGTAATTTGCTTGCATGATTTTAATTTTGGATTTTGGATTTTAACAACAGATGCGTTTATTTTGTTTTAGATTTTGGATTGGGAATTGGGTATGGGGCATAGGGCATTATGAATTGTAAAATAGTTAGAAATTAGGAATCTCTAACCTTTAACCTCTAACCTTTAACATGCAGACCTTTAATTCTCTTCTTCAATAACTGCATCGCGATCGAGTATTAATAAGTTACGCAGTTGATCGGTATTCATTTCTGTTAACCAGTCTTCGCCGCCACCTACAACTTGTTCTGCTAATTGTTTTTTACTTTCAATCATGTCGTGAATTTTTTCTTCTAAAGTTCCAGTACAAACAAATTTATGTACCTGTACGTTTTTTGTTTGACCGATACGAAATACCCTATCTGTAGCTTGGTTTTCTACTGCGGGATTCCACCATCGATCGAAGTGGAAAACATGATTTGCACGGGTTAAATTTAATCCGACACCACCTGCTTTTAACGAAAGAATCATTACTGGTGGGGCTTGCGGATCGTGTTGGAAACGGTCTATCATTTCCTCACGTTGTTTTTTGCTCGTACTTCCATATAAAAACAAAGTTTCTCGGCTCAACTTCTCTTCTAGATGGGGTTTGAGCAACTTACCCCACTCCGCAAACTGAGTAAAAATTAAAGCGCGATCGCCATTTGATATAACTTCTTCTAACATCTCGTCCAAACGCTGAAGTTTGGCGGAATCATGATTGTCTAATGTCTTTTTCTTTAAATACTGCGCTGGGTGATTGCAAATCTGTTTTAACTTCACAAGTAAACCCAAAATCATTCCCCGACGCTGCAATCCTTCCGCATCGTCAATTTCGGCTAAGGAATTTTCTACTACTTGTTGATAAAGCTTTGCTTGTTCGGGAGTTAAACCACAAAAAACAGTCATTTCCTGCTTTTCTGGTAAGTCTTGAATGATATTGCGGTCTGTTTTCAAACGGCGTAAAATAAAAGGCTGCACTAAAGAGCGCAATTGTGATAAAGAAGAAGTATCGCCGTATTTTTCAATTGGCATTGCAAAGCGTCGTTGAAAAAACTGTTTGTTTCCTAAATATCCCGGATTTAAAAAATCCATAATCGACCACAATTCCTGTAGTCTATTTTCTACTGGCGTACCCGTCAAAGCAATACGAAATTCTGGTTCTAACTGTCGTACTGCTTGAGATTGTTTCGATTCTGCATTTTTAATGTTTTGAGCTTCATCTAAAGCAATTATCTGCCAAGAAATATCTTGTAATGTCTTTAAATCGCGGTGAACTAACGAGTAACTTGTAATTACGATATTTTTATCTTTTACAGCATTTTGAAAAGCCTTTCCTTTGGGACGTTTATCACCGTGATACTGCAAAACTTTAAGGTTAGGGGCAAATTTTTTCACTTCCCTTTCCCAGTTTCCTAGTACGGAAGTGGGACATACTAATAATGTCGGATTTTGTAGCGCTTCCTCTTCTTTTAAATGAAGTAGAAAGGCTATGAATTGAATGGTTTTCCCCAAACCCATGTCATCTGCCAAACAAGCACCCAAACCCCAACGTTCCAAAAATGACAGCCAAGCCATACCCCGTTGTTGATAGGGACGCAATTCACCGTGAAAACTCGCAGGTGTAGGTAGCGCTTCTATCTCTTGATTATCTGTAAGATTTGTAATTAATTCTTGCAAAGCACCAGAAGCTTCAAAACTAACTACGGGTAATTTTTCAATCATCTGAGTATCGCCGGAACCCAATCGCAACGCATCTTCTAAAGACAGCGCCATTTTTTCTTTTCTACCAGCAAAGAATGTTTGTGCTGTTTTAATATCTTGGGGACGCAATTCTACCCACTCGCCATTGATTTCCACCAAGGGACTCTTTAACGCTACAAGTTTGTCAAACTGCTGCTTGGAAAGAGTTTGTCCGCCAATTGCTAATTCCCACCGGAAATTAAGTAAACTTTGTAAACCCAAACGTTCGGTTTTTTTGTTCGGAGTTTGAGCGCTGACTTTCAAACCCAAACGATTCGCCCATCCATCGCGATTTGCCAAAGAATCAGGTAAAACCACACCCAAACCGCTATCTTCAAACCGCCAAGTTACCGACTTAATAAAATCATACGCTTGCATCGGTTCGAGACGACAAGATTGAGGTAAAGCCGTATCTAAACTTGGTGCAATTATTGGATAAAGCCGCGAAGCTAAACCCAAACCTCGTAAAAATGTTTCTTGCGGTTTATCAACCGTGCGATTTTGGTAAACAAACTTGTCAACCGGATGATTCCAAATGGTTTGTGCATCTAACAAAAATTCTTCATCGTCGATCGCTTGCAGATAGTACTCCAACAACCATTCGGTATCACCTGCTTCTGGAGTACGCAATACAAAACAAGTGCGAAAAAGACTTCTTTGTCCGAGTTGATTTTGTAAAGGCATAGTCCAAGCATTCAGCGCCGCTTCTAGCCTTTCAACTTCTGGGGTATCTGCACTAAGTGAATTTTTATTACTTGTTAAACCGAGCAACCATTGCTTTACTACAGATGGTAAAGATGCCAGCAATCGCGTTTCTGCCGCATCCGGATTTACCATTTCTCGCAGTTGAGCATCTACAGTTTTATTCAAAAAATCTAGCAGTAATTGCTCGGATTGCGGTGGTAAATTAACTGATGGGTAATAAGAGGCTTGTGCTTGATACATTCGACATGACAAAGGCATCGATCGCGAATACTTATCCAATCGGCTGCCATCAACGGCACTATCTAAAAGTGCTTCCCAGCTAGCAATTGGGTAATTATCCTGATTATTCTCAATTTCAGGCAAAAACTTACATCTTGCAATTAAATCTAAACTCCAACGGGCAACTTGCGACCAAAAACGTAAATCTTCTCCGATAAAAGCTTGCTCGTCATTAGCAACACTCATCGGTAAAGAAGTTAAAAATTTGTTCGCTTCCTTAGAGTTCAAACAAAAACCTTCAACTTGCCAAGGGTGTAAATATTGTGTTTTTGCCGTTTCTTCAACCATTGCCGAATGTAACGGGTATATAGAATCAATATTTTTATTCTTCTTTTTAACTGCTTGAGGAATATGGGTAGGTAAAGCGATCGCAATAGATGAGGAAGGCAAATTTACATTAGTAGCTGTAGCTTTACGTTTTTTCCCAGACTTAGCGCTCGATTGGGTTTCAACTTTTCCCCAGTTAGGAATTGAAATATTACGTTCTTGCAACAATTCTAATAATTCAAACGGTGTCATCGCTGCATAATGAGGCAGCACTTTAATTAATTCATCTGGACTCGAATTGCTATCTAAAGAACGCCAAGTTTCTCCCCATACAAAAAAACAGCTACCTTGACCGTTCAGTAACCAACTACCGTGTAAAATTGCCATAAGTCAATTACAATCTTTCTTGTTGTAGAATTAAAAATTTCAACTACTTAATTTTGCATAAAAAACTTATTTAATACATTTATACTTTTGCAATAATTTGTAATAAATTAAATAATCGCGATCGTCGCCGGGAATAAGTATAAGCATGAATCAAATAAATTTTATTTTTTTCGCCCTGAGTCTGTATGATTCACACTAAAAAACTATTCTTCTGATTTTTCAAAATCAACAATTCTAAAATATAGCTTAATCAAGATTAACAAAAATGCAGTTACCAGTTTATAAAAGTTTTAAAAATGGCATACAAGTAGAATTAGATTATATGCAACATCAGGAAACAGAGCAGGTAAAGAAACTGCTCAATACCATAGTTATAGAAGGAAAATCATATCCCCAAAAACAACCTTTAACAGAATTAGAATTCGATGCTTACTGGCTGTTAGGTGATGCCTTTGTAGTCAAAGCAGTAGATCCAAGCAATCAATCTCTATCACAAGAGATACTAGCTGCTTTTTACATCAAACCAAACTTTTCTGGGAGATGTAGCCATATTTGCAACGCTGGTTTTATTGTACAACCCCAAATGCGAGGTCAGGGAATTGGGCGGTTAATGGGTGAAACAATGCTTTCGATCGCTGCGAGTCTTGGCTATCAAGCGGTAATGTTTAATTTGGTCTTTGAAACTAATATACCTTCAATTCGGCTGTGGGAATCTCTAGGATTTCAAACTATCGGACGAATCCCCGCTGCGGTAGAGCTAGACAACGATTCGTATATAGATGCTTTGATAATGTACCGTACTTTAAAGACCACCTGAGTGCCGGAGTCAGGAGTTTTTTCAGCTTTAAGCTTTCAATAGTAAAGAGTTTGAAACAAAACTAAAAGTTTAGAAATACCGATCGCTATTAACAGATTTATCAATATAGTGCGGCAAGCAAGAGAGCATAAATGTTAGGATTGCCACTGAGAGCGAATAGTGCGTAGAAGGAAAAAGAACTGAATGGAAGAATTTGAAAAGTCAATATCCTTTGACGGACGGGATATTCGACTGAAGGTTGGCTTGTTAGCTCCCCAGGCTGGCGGGTCTGTAATGATACAATCTGGGGATACAGCAGTACTAGTGACGGCGACGCGATCGCAAGGAAGAGAAGGAATTGATTTTCTACCTTTGACTGTAGATTACGAAGAGAGATTGTATGCAGCAGGTAGAATTCCCGGAGGTATTTTGAGAAGGGAAGGACGACCTCCAGAAAAAGCGACTCTTACCAGTCGTTTAATTGACCGTCCCATGCGTCCTTTGTTCCCTTCATGGTTGCGAGATGACTTGCAAATTATCGCAGCAACTCTTTCGGTAGATGAAAAAGTACCCCCGGATGTGCTAGCGGTGACGGGTGCAAGTATTGCTACTTTGTTGGCAAAAATTCCCTTCAAAGGACCAATGGCTGCGGTAAGAGTTGGCTTGGTGGGAGACGATTTCATCATTAACCCCACCTATGCAGAAGTCACTGCTGGAGACTTGGATCTGGTTGTAGCAGGTTCGCCAGACGGCGTAATCATGGTGGAAGCGGGAGCCAATCAGCTACCAGAACAAGATATTATCGAAGCCATTGAATTTGGTTACGAAGCGGTACAAGATTTAATCCAAGCGCAATTGGATTTGATTGCAGAACTAGGTATTGAGATTGTTAGCGAAGAACCACCCGAAGTAGACACTACTCTGGAAAACTTTATAACCGATCGCGCCAAGGATAGAATCAAAAAAGTTCTGTCGCAGTTTGATTTTACTAAAGCCGAACGCGATGATGCTTTGGATGTCATCAAAGACGAAATAAAAGCAGAGATTGAGGAGTTACCCGAAGACGATGCAATTCGAGTAGCTGCAACGGAAAATAGTAAGGCACTCGGCAATACTTTTAAAGGCATCACGAAAAAGCTGATGCGCCGTCAAATCGTTGAAGATGGCGTTCGCGTTGATGGTCGTAAGCTCGATGAAGTTCGTCCCGTATCCTGTCAAGTAGACCTTTTACCAAAACGGGTTCACGGTAGCGGTTTGTTTAACCGGGGACTCACCCAAGTGCTTTCTATATGTACTTTGGGAACCCCTGGAGATGCTCAAAATTTAAACGATGACCTGCAACCAGATCAGCAAAAGCATTATCTCCACCATTATAACTTCCCACCATATTCTGTTGGAGAAACCAAGCCTTTACGTCCACCAGGAAGAAGAGAAATCGGTCACGGTGCCTTAGCAGAACGAGCTATATTACCTGTATTACCAACAAAGACCGAATTTCCTTACGTACTTCGAGTAGTATCTGAGGTACTTTCTTCCAACGGTTCTACATCAATGGGTTCGGTGTGTGCTTCCACGTTAGCGTTAATGGATGCAGGCGTACCAATTAAAAAACCCGTTAGCGGTGCGGCAATGGGTTTAATTAAAGAAGAAGATGGAGTACGGGTTTTAACTGATATCCAAGGTATCGAAGACTTCTTAGGCGACATGGACTTTAAAGTTGCCGGAACCGATGCTGGCATCACCGCCTTGCAAATGGATATGAAAATCTCCGGCTTATCCTTAGACGTTATAGCCCAAGCAGTGCATCAAGCTAAAAGTGCTAGATTGCACATTTTAGAAAAAATGTTGGCTTGCATCGATCAACCCCGTGAGGAAATGTCACCTTATGCTCCACGGTTGTTGAGCATCAAGATTGACTCAGACATGATTGGTTTGGTAATTGGTCCTGGAGGTAAAACCATCAAAGGAATTACCGAAGAGACAGGTGCCACCATTGACATAGAAGACGACGGTACCGTGACAATTGCCGCCTTGGATGAAAATAAAGCTAAAAAAGCCCGCTTTATTATTCAATCAATGACGCGCAAGCTCAATGAAGGTGACGTTTACGTTGGTAGAGTCACTAGAATTATCCCAATTGGTGCTTTCGTAGAGTTTTTACCCGGTAAAGAAGGGATGATTCACATTTCCCAGCTAGCAGACTACCGAGTTGGTAAAGTCGAAGACGAAGTTGCAGTTGGCGATGAAGTAATTGTCAAAGTTCGGGAAATTGACAACAAAGGTAGAATAAACCTTACCCGCTTGGGTATTCACCCAGAACAAGCAGCTGCGGCGCGAGAAGCAGCTACTAACGCTTAAACCATCGGGATTTTAGATTTTAAGGACACTGTGTTGCTCTTTTTGAGTTGCAGCAAGTGTCCGGGATTGCGACTCGATCGCAAATCTAAAATCCGCGTTTTGATTTGAATGAATATAAACCTATATTATTAATTAACCACCATTGTCAAGTATTTATTGCTTGGTGGTTGAATTTCAAGAATTGATTACATTTAAAATAAATTTAATTTGCCTTTGTGTTAGTTGCCCAACATATTTACCGGCGCAATCTATGCGGGTTGAAGAGAAAAAAATAATTTATATACTAATTTGAACAAATAAAATTTTAAGTTATGTTAAGTGTATGGATTACGCACCAGTAAATAAAAAATCCCCCTAACCCTCCTTGAAAAAGGGGTGGCTCTGCGTAAATCCTTTTAGAGTAAAAATAATTATCCAGTCAGTATTGCAATAAATCGTGAGTTCTAAACGACTACCGAAAACCACAGCCCACGTCAAGATTACACGACAATCGTGGCAAAACAGTCTACTAAAAGGTGAAGTCAGAGCAGGTGAATTTGAGTGGCAATTTGAGTGGCATTTTCGCGCCGGAGAATTGTCAATTACACCTTCTCAAGGTAGAGCATTAATCAAAGAACCTCTCAGCCGCTTTCTAGAACAAAAAGACTATCAACTCGAACCGGGAGGAGATTATGTTTTTACGATTCGAGCAGAAATTTGAAAATAAGGTTAAAGGTTAAAGGTTGAATAGTTGGGGTAAATAAAATCATCACTTCTAACTCATAACTCATAACTCATAACTTTTTCTCCCCTCGTCCCCTTGTCTCCCCATCCCCCCATCCCTTAAACTACTCAGTCAAGCGGTTAAGATATCTTTCTATAAGCAAAATGGCAACAATATCATCTATTGGACGCGGTGGTGTTCGCATTCCTTTGGGTAATAGTTTGGTTAATCCTTTGGGTGGGTACATTAACCAGTAACGATCGCGTGCTTCTAAGCTTGAATAGCGCTCATCTACTAAAATAATATTTACCGTCGGGGATAATTTTTCTTGTATTTGCTGTTTCCAACGCTTCGATGTGGTTTGGTTTCCCATTACTAACAAAGAAATTGCATACTTTTGATACAATTCCTCAATAGCAGCGATCGCCGAGGGGGAGGATACGACTTCGTGATACTGAAGTTGTCTATCAAGCCCCATCACTGCTACGCCACATTTATCTTTTCCAGGATCGAAACCCAAAATCACCGAGTCGGAAGGTGAAAATTTACGGGAAGTCATATAAAGTGCTGTTAAATGATACCTATACAATATTTGCTAGTAACTTATAGCTAATAATGAACATAAACGGCTATAACCATAATTTTTCAAGTACTAAATACTATTTGTCCATTTAACAGTGCTACCAGTTTAACTTTTAAAGGTCCGGCTCTGTAAGTATCTTCGGCGGCAACGGCTTTGATATCTAATGATTGGTTATACTGCCGTAATAAAGCTATAAATCGAATAAAATTACCGTCTATTTGAATACTTTCTAAAATACCAGCATTACGGGCGCGAAATTGAGAAGCAGAAATTAACAACTCCAATCGCTGAGTTACGCGCTCTGGTGTCATAACGCTTGGATCTGCCGTGGTAGTTGCTAGCACCTCACCTCTTTGAAAGACAATTTGATTGGGTGCTGCATCAGCAAAAAACTCGATGCGCTTTTCTCCTCTGACGTAGTTACCTGCGGAAAAAATTCGCACCACATATTCTCTACCATCATCAATCTGCTTGCTTAACTGCTCAATTTGTTTTGCAGTTGCGAACAAAATTGATGATTTGCCATCATTTGAGGAATTGCTTCCGGGTTCGCTTAATTGTTTGAGAGCCGAACGGTTAGCTTCTTGCAATAACTTAATTGCAGCTTGTTTGGCAGCTGAGGGTTTTTCGACGCGAATTACTGCTTCAGCAATAACTTGTCCGCGTACTAAGGCTAGCTTACCCAAGCGCAAATCCCGGTTGGATTGTCCCAACTTAGCGAGCTGCTGTTCTAAAGAAGCCTGCTGTCTTTCTAACTCAGAAAGGCGGGCTTGCTTTTCGTTAATCACTTTTTGACGTTGAGCAATCATTTGCTCGCGTGAAGTGATTTGTGAATTTCGCTCTTGGATTTGCTTATCAAGAGCCGCAATTTTTTCATCGCGCTTGTCAATCGCCTCTTGACGTTTGTCTAATTCGCGATCGCGTTTATTAATTGCAGCTTCGGCTTGATCTAGAGCTTTTTTGGCTTCTGTATATAGTCGCTGTCTTTCTGCTCTGAGCTGCTTGATTTCCTTAATTTTGTTGTCTCTTTCATCAATAATGCTTTGCAGCTCGTTAATAGCTTCTTTGTAGCGAGTAGCAACTTGATTTAGTTTTGCAGTCGTACTTTGTAATAAAGCTTGAGTGCGGGCTTGCTCCTTGATGGTTTTATTGAGTTGGGCTTGAGTTAATCGTTGCTTGGTGTTTGCAGCAATAAGGGAGCGGTTAATTGCCTCTAAATTCTTTTGTGCTTGCGCTTGCTGCTCTCTGGCTTGGGCTAACTCTTTTTTAGTAATTTCTAAATTATTCGCCGTACCTTCAAGCTGCTCTCGCTTCCTTCTCAAATCTCTTTGAATATCTTCAAGCTCGAAGACTCCTTTACGCAATCCTTCATCAACCAAAAACAAACTTGCTAAAGTTGATGCCGAAATGCCGATTCCGGTGAGAATCGTCACCAAAACCGCAGTCTTTTTGGGACGTAGATTGAACAGTGAGAGCCGTTTTTTGCCAACCCGCGTGCCAATGCGATCGCCGACGGTAGCAATTACGCCTCCCAAAATTAAGATTGCCGTTATTAGGATAAATGCGGTGGTCATATAATCGTGCCGAATTCATCCTTTCACATACAGCCTACTTCTTCCAGTTATTGTGTGTGGGAAAAGGTAAATAAGGCAAGAGCTGAATATACTGAATTTCCAGGTGTACCTCACTTCGATTTAAAAAAGTGCGATCGTACAGTCAAAATATCCTTTCTACCCAATTAATGCAGGCAAAAATACAATTTAAAACTTTTTAAAAATTTGGTAGCAGCCTTAATTATCATCGATCTGCTACCAAAATAAAAGCATCTGTAATATTAACCAGGTAACGCCGCGTCACTGTCGGTACGATAATTTCAGATGTACTTTTACAACCATCAAATTAACTTTAGGGCGGGATATACCGCACTAGATTCGTCCTCCTATTAACATAATTTGACCGATCCTCGTACAATGCCGCTTTAAGTAAATTGCCGACTTAAAGTAACTGGCTTATGAACGGTAATCTTTTTCTTGTGTATTGAAATCATCTTTTTTTCTCGTAGATCGCCTAATAATCTCGTCACGGTAACGCGAGTAGAACCAATTGCTTCAGCAATCGCTTGATGAGATAACTTTAAATCGATAGTTATTCCATCAGCACATGGAACTCCAAAATCTCGACACAGAATTAGTAAAAAACTCACTAATCTAGAACCCATATCTCGGTGAGCAAGCGTTTCAATCATCATCTCTGTCTGCAATATTCGCGAAGAAAGACCTCGCAGCATCAACATAGATAATTCTGGATTTTCTTTGAGTGCTTGCTCTACTTGTTCAATTGGAGCGGAGAGTAATTCTACTGGCGTGAATGCTACCGCATGATAAAACCGATCCGACTTGTTTCCTGTCAATAAGGACAAAACTCCAAAAACGCTATTTTCTCGTAGCAACGCCACCGTTATTTCTTCGCCTGCCTCGTACACCCTGGAGAGCTTAACGGCACCTTTGAGAAGAAAATAAACTCGTTCGGCTGGATCGCCAGGAAAAAATATCGTCTTGTTGCGTTCAAAGGTTTCTACAACTGGCGGAAAAGCTCCCGTCGCCATTTGTCGAAACACATTTGCTAGGGCTTTATCTTGTGTCACAATCATCTCCCTTCCCCTACCCAATGCCGGAAAAATAAAACAGATTACCGTATATTACACTTGAAAAATTAATATTGCATTGTTAACCTTTTTGTACTTTCCTATACTTAACCTCCTAACCTCATTACTATTTGTTCATCATGATACATAAATTTTAGCTCTTAAAGCCATTAAATTTTAAGAGTTATTTAGCGATTTGATTATGTACATAATTTTGATGAAGAAATATTGAAAATATCATAATGTGTGAAACAAGCTATGAAAGTAGCAGCTTTTTAACAACCTCGATTACAACTCCGGATAAATCCCATTTAAAAGTAAGAGAAATCAGCCGAATATCTAGTATGCTCAACCATGAACCATTATTGAATAGGTCATTTTTATGCTGGATCTGACAGGGAAAAACGCGCTTGTTACAGGTATTGCTAATAACCGTTCTATTGCTTGGGGTATTGCTCAACAACTCCATAAAGCAGGAGCAAATATAGGTGTTACCTATTTACCCGACGAGAAAGGAAAAATGGAGAAAAAAGTTGCGGATTTAGTAGAACCACTTTCTCCTAGCCTGTTTTTGCCATGTAATGTCCAAGATGACGAGCAAGTAAAATCAACTTTTGATACCATCAAGGAAAAATGGGGTTCTGTAGATATTTTGATCCATTGTCTTGCTTTCGCGAAAAAAGACGATTTAACCGGAGGTTTTAGTCAAACTTCTCGTGAAGGCTTTAATTTAGCTTTGGAAATAAGTGCCTATTCATTAACTTTATTAGCTGGTGCAGCGAAGCCTTTAATGTCTGAAGGAGGAAGCATTTTGACTCTTACCTACTTGGGTGGTGTCAGAGCAATTCCTAATTACAACGTCATGGGAGTTGCTAAAGCAGCATTAGAATCGAGCGTGCGTTACCTCGCAGCGGAATTAGGAGAGCAAAATATTCGCGTTAATGCAATTTCAGCCGGTCCCATTCGTACTTTGGCTTCAAGCGCGGTAGGCGGCATTTTAGATATGATTCATCATGTAGAAGAGGTTGCTCCCCTTAAACGCACCGTTACCCAGCTAGAAGTGGGTAATGCAGCAGCCTTCTTGTGTAGCGACTTAGCGAGTGGAATTACAGGTCAAATTCTGTATGTAGATGCAGGTTACGAAATCATGGGAATGTAATTGTTAAATTTCCCAATTTTTTTAATATTTTCTTTATTTTGTAGGTTTTTTTCTCGTTACCAGGCTCAGCCTGGTAGCGAAGTTCTAGAGGCTCTGCCGTAACGATAGTTGAGTATAGGCAGAGCCTCTTCAAATGCATTCCCAGCCAGGAGACTGGGAACAAGTTAAACCCAACCTATAAACTAAAACAAATATATCCGTTGCTAAAATCTAAAATCTGGCAATCAAGAGATAATATATTTACAGTTTTTTTATAAGTACGGCTACTATGCGCTCAATCGAACGTCCTCTAATCTCTTCAGATAGCAATTATAATTTCAGTCCTCGCATTGCTACCGTTAGCCGTACTACCGGGGAAACGGACGTGCAAGTTACCGTTAATTTAGATGGTACGGGTAATTGCAACGCTCAAACCGGCATTCCGTTTTTAGACCATATGCTGCATCAAATATCGAACCACGGACTGATTGACTTAGAAGTCATCGCTAAAGGAGATATAGAAATTGACGACCACCACACCAATGAAGATGTCGGGATTACATTAGGAAAAGCTTTAGCTCAAGCACTTGGCGATCGCAAAGGCATTGTTCGTTTCGGTCATTTTGTCGCTCCCCTCGATGAAGCATTGGTTCAAATAGCTTTGGATTTTTCGGGAAGACCTCATTTAACTTACGGTTTGCAAATCCCCACTCAAAGAGTAGGAACTTACGACACTCAATTAGTAAGGGAATTTTTTGTAGCGATCGCAAACAACAGTCAAATGACATTACACATTCGTCAGCTTGACGGAATTAATTCCCATCACATTATTGAAGCGACATTTAAAGCGTTTGCTAGAGCAATGCGAATGGCTGCGGAAATCGATCCTCGGCGTGCGAGTACCATACCTAGTTCTAAAGGAGTGCTTTAAAGGTTACATATAACTGGTTTATGATTCCAGCAATTATTTATATCATCGCGGTATTAATCGCAAACTATACCGCGACATTATTTATCCCCTTGCCAATTTTTGGAAAGGTCGCAGTTGGTACTTTAGTCTTCGGGGTGACGTTTGACCAGCGAGATCGTCTCCATCACTATCGGGGAAGAAAAGCGGTTTATATTACAGTAGCTATTACTGCTTTTTTGGCTGTGTTGGAATCTTATTTTTTAAAAGTTCCAGGACGAATTATTTTAGCTTCTTTGATTGCAATTGTAATTGCAGAAGCAGCAGATACAGAGATTTATCAAAATGCAATTCGACAACCTTGGTTAGAAAGAGTTATTCGTTCTAATGCAGTTTCAATTCCTCTGGATACGATAATTTTTAACTGTATTGCGTTTGCTGGAGTTTTTTCACAAATAGAACTTATATCAATTATTTTTGGAGAAACTGTTACTAAGGTAATTATTAGTGGAATTGTTGCTTTTTGGAAAGTTAAAGAAAAAGAGATTTCCCAATTATAAATTATCGTAGAGGGTGTCTTATACGCTTATAACCCACCATCCCGATCAACTTTGGTGGGTTACTTGTCGCTAACAGCATCTTATAATTTAACCTTGAGTGCATATCTTCCGTAATTCTTTTTCTTCAGGATTACTTGCTAAATAATCTCGCAACCAATTACAACCCATTTTCATTAAATCCTTTTTTTCTAAATCTAACCACAACTTAACGGTATTAAGGTTAAAGGTTAAAGGCTCTTTGGTTAAACTAACTATTCCCTACTAACTCCTAACTCCCAACTCATAACTCATAACTCATAACTCCTAACTCCTCACTCCTAACTCCCGAATAAACTTTTCTCAAATTAAATTGTTATTCTGGTCACACAACTGGGTATCTTGTAATTAGTTTACTGCTGTGTGTTAGTCATGAAGTCTGTTGAAGAGACTACGTTTTCTGCCGATATAACTCAAGATTCCCCGGTAGTTCTGACTTCGGAACTACGAAAGGTTTACCGCACTGGTTTTTGGATGAATCAAAAAATCGTATCCCTCAAAAACTGCTCTTTGCAAGTGTTTCGAGGAGAGACTTTTGGATTGCTCGGACAAAATGGTGCTGGAAAAACCACCCTATTGAAATTATTGCTCTCGATTATCCGTCCAACTTCTGGACGAGGTTTATTATTGGGTAAACCACTTGGCGATCGCGCTGCCAAGCAAAATATCGGCTATTTACCGGAAAATGCTTATTTGTATGACTTCTTAACTGGCTGGGAGTTTCTAGTTTGGAGTGCGAATTTATTCCAAATTCCTAAAAAAGTTCAAAAGCAACGCATTCCTCAATTACTAGAGTTGGTTGGATTATCCAAATTTGATGCTCGCAAAAAACAGATGCGTCGCTACAGTAAGGGAATGCAACAGCGTGTGGCGATGGCGCAAACTTTGATTAATGACCCAGATTTGATATTCTTGGACGAACCAATGTCTGGTTTAGATCCTATGGGACGCTATCAGATGCGCGAAATTATTTTAAACCTGAAGCAGCAGGGTAAAACAATTTTTTTCAACAGCCACATTCTTAACGAAGTAGAAATAATTTGCGATCGCATTGCAATTCTCAATAAAGGTGAGTTAATTTGTTCTGGCAATGTTTCCCAACTATTAGGAACGCGCAATACGTATCGAGTTAAAGGTAAAGGTGGCAATTGGGAAAGTTTGCAAAAATGGATTCCCAACCTGGAATCTCTGTCCGATGGTTTGTGGCAAGGCGAGTTGCAAGGAGAAATGTATGATTTTATGGCGAGCCTGCGTTTAATGGGGGGACATCTGCTCTCTCTCAATGCCTATCGCCCTTCCTTGGAAGAGTTTTTTATGCAGAAAATTCAGGGAAAACTTGATAAATAAGAGATGGCGAGATTTATGTTTGGTATGCGGTGAAAAAAACTTGATAGAGAAATTAAGAATTTATTTAGGAGGCTGAATTTACTTGATACTATTTAAAGAATAGAATGATTGTATTCATTTCAAAGTAATCAGATGTATTTATTGTCACTCTAGCCGCAATTATCTTGTATAAAGCAAATTACACTTTATACAAACTTCACTAAAAATTCAAACTTAAGAAACACTTGGACGCTATTAAGTTCCGGTTATTTTAGAAAATAAAAGTGTAATGGAACTTGAATACTTAAGTATAGTCAAAATAAAATATTAAGACGGCGCTTTACAAATCTAATTATGAGTGGTGAATATGCTTAACACAGGTCTATTAAAATTCGTTGCGCGACCATTAGTGGGTGTAATGCTATTAACTGCTGCAACCGTTGCTTTGGAACCAGTTAATCCAGTATCGGCACAGCAAGAAGCCCGAATTCGGTCAAGTTACGCATTAGGCGGAGGCGATCGCATCAAGGTAAATGTGTTTGAAGTGCCCGAATATACAGGTGAATATGTAATTCCTCCCGGCGGAGCGATTAACTTACCTCTGATTGGTAGCGTTGCCGTTGATGGGCTGACAACGGAACAAGCTGCTGATGCAATTGCGAGAAGATACGGTCGCTTTCTCAGACGACCGATTATTTCCGTCAATTTACTATCCCCCCGTCCGATCAACGTATTTGTTGCTGGGGAAGTAACACGTCCGGGGGCTTATACTCTGAGTTTGTCCGGTGGTGCCGGTCAAGACCCAGGTATTCAATATCCAACCGTTTTAGCGGCTTTAACCACCGCTCAGGGTGTTACCTTGAGTGCTGACATCACCGAAGTGCAGTTACGTCGTCAGATTGGAGGTGGAAGACAGCAAACAGTAACTCTTAATTTAGATGACTTAATAAAAACAGGTCGAAGTTTCCAAGATATTACTTTACGCGATGGTGACACCGTTTATGTCCCAACCAGTAGAAACTTTAACGTTGCAGGAGCGCGGAATTTAGCAGCAGCCAACTTCGCCGCCGACCCCACCAGACCCCGCACTGTAGCGGTGGTTGGTGAAGTAATTCGTCCGGGTTCTTATTTGGTTACTACAGGAGATACACAAGGCACTGGGAATGACACTGGTACGCCAACTATCAGCGGTCAACCTACCATAACCAGAGCGCTGCAATTAGCTGGAGGAATTACACCAACAGCGAACGTTCGTAACGTCATAGTTAGACGACCTACAAGAACGGGTACCGAACAAATCATCAACGTTGATTTGTGGAGGTTGTTAACAAGCGGTGATGTTGACCAAGACATTATTGTTCAAGATGGAGATACGATTGTATTCCCGACTGCAACTGAGGTGAATCCAGCAGAAGCCACGCAGTTAGCGACCACAACTTTGTCTCCTTCACAAATTCAGATCAACGTTGTAGGAGAAGTCAAAAGACCAGGACCAGTACAAGTTAAACCTAATAGTTCTCTTAACCAAGCCTTACTTGCAGCAGGTGGATTTAACGATGCTAGGGCTACCGATGGTAAAGTTGACCTGATTCGTTTGAATCCCGATGGTTCCGTTACTAAACGCTTGGTAAAAGTAGATTTCAAGGCAGGAATCAACGAGGAAACTAATCCCATTCTTCGTAGTAATGACGTAGTATTAGTCAGCCGTTCTGGTATAGCCAAAACTGGTGATACCATCAATACGGTCGCAGGTCCTCTAGGTACTATTTTCAACGTTCTAAGAGTCTTCGGAATCTTTAGATAAATTATATTCGTCTAGTGAGGGAGACTTGCGATCGCGCCGGGAGCGTAAACTTCGCAAGTCTCTTATCAGTTAACAGTGACCAGTAACCAGTGACCAGTGACCAGTGCTGCGGGTGTGTTACTGGTTCCCAGCCAGAGACTGGGAACTCACATCACGAGGCTCTGCCGAAGCGTCAACCCCCTAGAGGCAGAGCCTTTAGAAATGCATTCCCAGCCGGTCGGCTGGGAACAAGTTAATGTAATAGTTTTAACTATTTTTTTAAGTATTTCCGTGAAAAAGCCAGTTTTATTTATTTATTTTATTTAAGCGTTCGCAACTAAATCTAACCAGTATAAATACGAACTAATGACCAATATGTTATTTAAAGCCGAACGACGATTTAAAGCGGGTATGTTCGGTGTCAAAGGTTTATTGTGCGGCTTAACCTTTGCTTGCTGCACTTCACTGGGTATAAATAGTGCCTCTGCTGCCCAAACAGTTACTATTCGCTTTGGTCCCTTTGAACAGTTAGTAAAAATAGCCGATTTAGAAGAGTTTGCCAATACTGGTAAATTACCTAGTTCGCTACAAGCTTTCTCATCAATACTTCCCGCTCAAACGCGAAGAATATTACAACAGCGTTTAGAAATAGACCCTTCAGCAGCCGATAATTTTACCGAAGAGCTACAAAAAACGTCCCTTGGTAGACAACTAATAACTTCATTGACAGCAGCTTTACCAGGCTCCAGTATTGAAAGCGTGCAAGGTGCAATTCAATTAGCTTTAAGACAATTTAACGGTTTGAGTTTAGTCGGCTTTTTACGAGCATATCCCCAGCAAAATGTTACTTTAGATGCTACAAAAGCTGTCAGTTTGGCTGTGGAATTCAATCCCAATCGCTTGCAAAGTCAAGCTTTTGGCTCTTTACTCGCACGAGAATTATATGTAAAGAATCAAACAGACACCGATCGCACTTTTAAAAATTTCAATCCAGCAACTATTGGCAAACAACCAATCGAATATCAAACAATTACACTGCGAGACACAAAGCGAAATCGGACTATTCCCGTAGATATTTATTTAAGTGGAGTTAAACAATCAATACAGCCATTGGTTGTAATATCCCACGGTTTTGGTGCAAATCGTCGGTATTTAGCTTACTTAGCGCGTCATTTGGCTTCTTACGGAATTAGCGTTGCGGCTATCGAACATCCAGATAGCAAAATGACTGCGATCGAGCGAGCCACAAATGCACCCGATTTAAAAAAATTGCTCAGTCCAACAGAATTTATCGATCGACCAAAAGATATTAGCTTTTTACTAGATGAATTAGCAAAACTAAATAATCAACCGGGAAGATTTCAAGGAAAATTAAATACTCAACAAGTAAGCGTTATCGGACATTCTTTAGGAGGTTATACCGCCTTAGCTGTAGCAGGGGGAGAAATCAACATACAGCAACTGCGTTCTTTTTGTAATAAATCTTTAAATATAGCGAACGCACCGGGCGACTGGTTAGAATGTGCCGCAGCTTCCTTACCAGAAAACAAAATACAGCTTGGAGACGAACGAGTTAAAAGTGCGATCGCGCTGAATCCGCTGGCGGGTAAAATCTTTGGTGACAAAGGTTTAAGCGAAATTAATAAACCAGTTTTAATATTAACCGGAACCGAAGACGCGCTGACACCAGCCTTAAGACATCAGATAAAGCCTTTCAATCAGTTAGGCGCTCAAAAGTATCTATTAACAGCAATTGGGGGAACGCACCTAAGTATAAGTGATGGAGCGAATCCCGTAAATTCAGCTACAGCGATCGTTAAAGAGCGACGAGGAATACAAGCTGAACCTTTACGGGAATTACTTCAAGGGGTAAGTGTAGCATTCGTCAAGCAACTGACACCCGAAGCAAAAACCTATCAACCGTTTCTAACTTCTGCTTACGCTCAATCTTTTTCTACACCACAAATTAAATTGCGCTTGAATTCTGAACTACCTGCGAATATTAAACCTTGGCTAGAGTTGACAAGGCGGTAATTGGGAATGGGGTTCGGGGGTAGAGGGGGGTTCGGGGGTTCGGGGGTTCGGGGGTTCGGGGGTTCGGGGGTAGAGAAAGTAGAATTATGAACTGCTAACTCTTAACAACTAACTTGAGCGCTATTGCAAAAATGATGTTTAAATAACAGTGTCATAAAAAAAAGATACTTGTATTATATGTGCTGGTGGGAACTGTCTCTTGTCTGAAGTAGTCCAAGCGTGATAATAAAATTACACGTTGATAATTATTAAACTAAAATTTTGACAACGTAGTTAAGTACCACGAACATAAAGTAAATTTTCCTATTGCTGTACAAGGAGCATAAATCGTGCCACCCATTCTTATTGCTATATTTTTAGTGCTTATAGGTTATTCATTAGGATCGGCAAAGATTATCAACCAAGGTAACGAAGCTCTAGTAGAACGTTTGGGTCAGTATCATCGTAAATTACGACCTGGATTAAATTTCATCGTTCCTCTGATCGACCAGGTTGTAATGGAAGATACTACGCGGGAACAGATATTAGATATTAAGCCGCAAAATGTAATTACCAAAGATAATATCTACTTAGAAATAGATGCGATCGTGTATTGGCGCATCAAAGACATGGAGAAAAGCTTTTACCAAATTGATGATTTGGCACAAGGTTTAACTCAAATTACTACAACTTCGCTGCGGGAAATAATTGCGACTAATACTTTAGAGGAAACTAATGCCTCTAGAAAAGAGATGGATAAAGAATTGTTGGATATGTTGAATGAGATTACCGCAGATTGGGGAGTTGAGATCGTGAGGTTAGATATTCAAAGAATTACACCTCCCGAAAGCGTGCGGAAGTCAATGGAAGATCAACGCGCTGCTGAAATCAAGAGCCGTGCTGCAATTATGGAAGCAGAAGGCGAACGTCAAGCTGCAATTAAGAAAGCTGAAGGTACTAGTACCAGTATGCAGATTCTTTCCGAAGCTTTGCGTAGCGTGCCTGAGAATAAAGAAATTCTGCGGTATTTGGTAGCTCAAGATTATATTAATGCCAGTTACAAATTAGGTGAAAGCCCTAATTCCAAAGTTGTTTTTGTTGATCCCGGTTCCGGTCAGAAAGATATTATCGACCAAATTACGGCTGAAACAGTAGCCGAAGATATTTCAACAAAGCCTAAAAACGGAAATGGCAATGGTTCGGAACAGTAAGCTAAAAATTGTATTAATGACGAAAAAATTAACTGTTGGTCTTTCGTTGAAACAAAATAAATAAAAGTCGGGAAATTGGTAACGAGTTTCTTTTGTGCCGATCGCTATTATGCTGTATTCTTTGAGGCTTTACCAATTTTCCCATTTTACCTTCGGCTTTCAAATTTGAACTGTTCTAATTTGCTCGCCATAGGGCATCGGCAACCATTGAAACATCGCGCATTTGTTCAACATCGTGAACTCGTAAGATATCGGCACCATTAAAAATAGCAGCACAACAAGCCGCAGCAGTTCCCCAAACTCTGGCTTTGGGGTCTGGTTGGTTCAAAATATGTCCAATAAAGCTTTTACGAGATGGTCCAACTAAAATCGGACAGTTAAGCTTTTTTAATTCTGTTAAGCGGCGAAAAATTTCTAAATTTTGTTCTAATTTCTTAGCAAAACCAATACCGGGGTCGATAATAATTTTTTCCCTTTTAATTCCCGCAGTTGTCGCTGCGGTTATTTGTTGTAACAAAAAATTAGATATTTCCTCTATTACGTCTTGATAATCGGTCATTTGCTGCATTGTTTGCGGAGTTCCTCGGATATGCATTAATACTAGGGGCACATTTAAACTCGCAACAGTAGAAAACATAGACGAGTCAAAAGTGCCGCCAGAGATATCGTTGACCATATCCGCACCAGCATCAACAGCAGAAGAAGCAACACTAGCTCTTGTGGTATCTACAGAAATTGGGATATTAATTTTTGGACGAATAATTTTTATAACCGAAAGCACTCGTTCGAGTTCTGTTTCTACAGAAATTTGTTCCGCACCAGGGCGAGTTGATTGTCCGCCCACATCGATAATATCCGCACCAGCAGCAGCCAAAGCTAATGCTTGATTTAAAGCAGTAGTGGGTTGATTAAACTCGCCACCATCGCTAAAACTATCAGGCGTAACATTTAAAACCCCCATTAAAAAAGTGCGATCGCCCCAGTTGAAATTCAGCATTAGAAATTCTTTGTAAAAATCATTAGGATGGGGGGACAAGGGGATAAGGGGATGGGGAGATGGGGTTCGGGGGTTCGGGGGAGATGTGGAGATGGGGAGATGGGGGGACAAGGGGACAAGGGGACAAGGGGACAAAGGGATGGAAAGAAAGTTATATTACACCTTTAACCTTTGATTTTTAACCTTTAACCTTCAACCTTATTAACTCCTAACTCCTCACTCCGGTGGTCCTAACTTTTTTGCCTTTTTATTTAAAATTGACAATTCGGGCGAAACTTTGGGATTCCAAACTTGCTCCACCAACTAAAGCACCATCAATTTCAGGTTGAGCCATAATCTCATCAATATTATTCGGCTTTACAGAGCCTCCATATTGAATAGTTATATTTTTATTGCTCAACAGGCTGCGAATCAAACCGATAACTCGATTGGCTTCGGTAACTTCACAAGTATCTCCGGTACCAATTGCCCAAACTGGTTCGTAAGCAATTACCAGATTATTTTGGTCAATATCTATCAAGGCTTGCTTGATTTGGTTGGTAATTATCGATTCGGTTTCTCCGGCATCTCTTTGTTGCTTGGTTTCCCCAACGCAAAGAATCGGTGTCAATCCGTACTTTTGAGCGGCTTTGAGGCGCTGATTTACGGTTTCATTCGTTTCACCAAAATATTGCCGTCGTTCGCTGTGACCGACAATGACATAACTTACCCCAATTTCAGAGAGCATCAAACCGGAAATTTCACCCGTATAAGCTCCCATTTCTTCCCAATGAACATTTTGCGCTCCCAACCTGATGCGACTACCGTGCAAATTCCTCGATAAAACGCTTAAATCTGTAAAAGGAACGCACAATACCGCTTCTCTATCGTCGGGAGTTTCTTGTAATAAAGGCATAAATCCTCCTAAAAATTCCTTGGATTCTGCCCTGGTTTTAAACATTTTCCAGTTGCCAGCAATAACAATTTTTCGCACAGGTGATTCAGTCAAGTCCAATAAGCTACTTAATGCAATTTTTAGTTTATGACTTTTTCGGAACTAATTGTAAGGTTAAAGGTTAAAGGTCAAAGGTCAAAGTTGGGAGTGAGGAGTTAGGAGTGAGGAGTGATATTGCGGAGGGAGCCTTCGGTTGCGGAGGAAGCCTTCGGTTGCGGAGGAAGCAATTTATATTAAATTAATCTTTTCTCCCCTTGTCCCCTTGCCCCCTTGTCCCTTTGTCTCCCCATCACCCTATCACCCAATGCCCAATACCCCATGCCCAAAAATCATTAGGATGGAAGAAGGCGTAACAAAATTTATAATCTAAAATTTATAATCTAAAATCTAAAATTTATATGACTTCTGAATTACCTTTACCGGAACCTCAAAATAATTATAGTACTGAAGAACTGGATAAAGCGATTTTCACTTTTGAAGAGATACAAACCGAACTTCACTATAAGCAGGCACAAACGGCACTGCGTGAGATGGTGGCGAATCTTAACCTAAGTTTATCGGAAACTCAAGGGCTAGAGATGGAAATCGCCGATTTGGAAGCGATGCTGACAAAGTTGGAAAGCATGACTATCCAGATTGCTGCTTTTGGTATGGTGGGACGAGGTAAGTCTTCTTTACTTAATGCAATGGTTGGACAAGAGGTTTTTGAAACCGGACCTTTGCATGGTGTGACTCGCGATGCACAAACTGTTAATTGGACTATTAATGAAGAAACTTTTGGTGATTCAGGGCTGGCTCTACGAGTAACTTTTTCTAGCAGTAGCGGACAATCGCGAGTGGAGTTGATTGATACGCCGGGATTGGATGAAGTTGATGGTGAAACTCGAACTGCATTGGCAGAACAAATTGCCCAACAGGCAGATTTAATTTTGTTTGTGATTTCTGGGGATATGACGAAACTGGAACACGAAGCCCTTTCACAGTTACGAGAAGCTCGTAAACCAATTTTATTAGTGTTTAATAAGGTAGACCAATATCCGAAAGCTGACAGAATCGCAGTTTACGAAAAGATTCGCGATGAACGAGTCAAAGAATTGCTTTCACCCTCGGAAATTGTTACAGCTGCTGCTTCACCTTTAGTTAGAACCTTAGTTCGTCGCGATGATGGTTCTAAGGGGGTGCAGTTGCGTAAAGGAAAACCTCAAGTTGAAGATTTAAAGCTAAAAATATTGGAGATTCTGCACCGCGAAGGTAAAGCTTTAGTTGCTCTTAATACCATGCTTTATGCCGACGATGTGAACGATCTATTGGTGCAGCGTAAATTACAATTGCGCGAAACTGCGGCAAATCAGTTGATTTGGAAGTCAGTAATGACTAAGGCTTTAGCTGTGGCTCTTAACCCGGTGACGGTATTAGATATTCTCAGTGCTGCGACTATTGATGTTTTTTTAGTTCTGGGGTTATCCCGGCTTTACGGTATTCCGATGACGGAAGCCGGAGCGATAAAATTGCTACAAAAAATCGCTTTGAGTATGGGCGGAATTAGTGCCAGCGAACTGCTAGCAAATTTGGGATTAGGTTCTTTAAAAACTTTGCTTGGTATTTCTGCACCAGCTACTGGTGGGGTGACACTTGGTCCTTATATATCGGTTGCACTTACTCAAGCCGGTGTCGCTGGCGTTTCTTCTTATGGTATCGGGCAAGTCACCAAGGCATATTTAGCTAATGGAGCTACTTGGGGACCAGATGGACCAAAAGCGGTAATTGGAAAAATTTTAGCAAACCTTGATGAGTCTTCAATTCTCAATCGCATCAAAAGTGAACTGCAAATTAAGCTGAAAAAAGTTTGAGGGAATAGGGAGTAGGGAGTAGGGAGTAGGTAAGAGGGCTGCTTATATCACCTAAGGTAAGAGGGCTGCTTATATCACCTAACAACTAACAACTAACAACTAACCACTAACCACTAACAACTAACAACTTTCAAGCAAGTAGTTTGAAAGATGAAGGATGAAAGTCTTCAATCTACAAGAGATAGGAAGAACAGGAAACAGGAAATAGGGAACAATAAATTATTTCCTAGTGATTTCATTCTTCATTCTTCAAACTTCAGACTTAATTCTTTCTAGCTTTTGTTCTTAAAAGAATTTACCCATTGCTGTACTTGAGATTTAGCAATATCGCGAGAACCGAGTCCGAAAGATAGGGCAAGAGCGACTGCTAAAGCACCCAATAACAAACCAAAAGCTAAGTTGACAATATCGGGAGCAATGCCGATTTGTTGCAGTGCCATCGCCGAAACTAAGGCGATGATGGCTATTCTTGCTATCTGACCTAAAATTCTCGCTTGAGCATTACCCGAACTTGTAATGATGCTGAATGCTAAATTTGCTAAGAATAAACCAACAGCAAATACTACCATTCCAGCTAAAATCCGTCCCAAAATAATCGTGATACCTGTTACCAGTGCTGTCAAAGCTGGAATATTCAGGATATCAATCGCGGAGATCGCAGCAAAAAGCATAATGCCAATAAAGGCAATGATGCCAACAATTTCTGAGGGGGTGCGTGATGTTGCTGAAGGAACTTGTTCTCCAGTCGCGTCATATACTTCTCTTCTAGCAGGTGCGGGTAAACCCAGAATGGAGAAAATATTGTTGAAACCGATGCTGGTAAGAATGCTTGTTACCAATTCCGATACAAATCTTCCTAAGAAATAGGCAACAGCTAGAATTGCCGCAGCAGTGAAGATTAAAGGTATAGCATTGAGAATCTGTTGCAGCATTACAATTGCAGGTACCGAAATAGCCTGAATTTGTAAAGCATTAAGCGCCGCGATCGCTACAGGAATCAAAATTAAAACGTAGACAATCGTACCTATTATCGAAGATAAAGATTGTCCAGTTGAATTTTGCGAAAGTCCAAATCGACTTCCTAAATGGTCGATTCCAGTTGTAGCAAGCAAGTTAGTTACAATCCGACGAATAATATTAGCCGCAAACCAGCCAACTACGCCGATAATTACCGCAGCTAAGATATTCGGCAAAATTGCCAAAATTTCCGATACTAGGATGTTTACAGGTCCTAAAGCCTCTTGCAAGCCCAAAGTATCTAAGACTGGCATCAAGAAGAGTAAGAAGATGAACCAGTAAAGAGCAGTACCAATAGTCTGTGCAATAGAAAGTTGGTTGCTATCGGCAGTGGCTGGATCTTGCTGTGCGTTTAAACGCTCGTCTACGTTAAAAGCATTGAGAGCATTTACCACCAAAGTTTTGACCAGAGTCGCTACAACCCAAGCCACTCCCAAGAGGATGCCTGCTCCCAATAACTTAGGTAAGAATTCCCCAATTTGATTGAGAAAAGCATTCAACGGCTCGGAAGCTACCCTTAGCTGCAAGGTATCTAAAACCGCAACTACCGTAATCAGCAGAATAGTCCAAAAAACCAAGCTACCAATGAATTTCTCGACTTGGATAGAGTCACTACCTGTTAATCCAGAAGCAATACGGTTATCGATGTTAGTCCGATTGAGCAGCCCTTGGACTATAGCTTTAGCTAATAAAGCAACCAGATAGCCAAGGAGCAAAATCAGAACTGCACCCAGCAAGCGAGGTAATAAGTCTATGATTTGTCCAATAGCATTCTCAAATACATTTTGAACTTCTCTGGCTCCGTCTTGTGGAAGACGCGATTGTGCCAAAATTGTCCCTATCCTTATTGACAAATCAGCACCCGCTACTTGGGTTATATCTTGCCAAGTTGAAATCATGGTTTTCCAGTTTTAAAGTTTACTGTTATTGCGAAAAACACCTTAGATGATAAGGTAGTAGATTGCCTGAAACAATACCATACCCTGACAACTTCGTTTATGTTTTGCAACTTAATTTACCAGTAAATCTTACAAATAATTTATATCAAGGATAATTTTTACTTTTTTTATTTTTATTGATGCTTTTGCTAAAAAACTAATTAAAATATTTGACAACTACTGAATTAGATGTATTTGCATATACATGAACGGATATCAAATACTTTGCACTATTGCAGATGCGCTTGCTAATATCTGCCTGTTTTGCGTTAATCTGAATGCTGAGATTAGATTAAATTGAAATGCCTCATAAAGAAGTTTTTGAGCAATCGGTTGATATTAATGCTACATCCGCAGTAGTAGAACAATGTATCACAGACCGTGTTTTAATGCATCAATGGTTAAATCCCGCTTTGTGCTGCGAACCAATAGGGGATTGGAGTACAGAAGTGGGTAGTAAAAGCAAATTTATTATTCAAATACCAGTAATAAAACCTACATTAATTAGTACAGTTGCGATGAGGCAACCAGGTTTGGTAGTCTGGCAGTTTGACGGTTTTTTTAAAGGACGCGATCGCTGGGAATGTCAACCAATAGATAATGGAACTCGTTTAGTAAATCGTTTTGAATTTGAGATTCCTAACCCCTTAATAAGTTGGGGTTTTAAAAACTTCGCCGAAAAATTTACAAAGAATGATATGCAAGCACAATTGCATCGTCTTAAGCGTGTCGCAGAGAGCCTTAAGTAGAGGAGGAGATGGGGAGATGGGGAGATGGGGAGATGGGGAAAAGTTAGGAGTTAAGAGTTAAGAATATTTACCTATGCCCCATGCCCCATGCCCCATGCCCCATGCCCATTGATAATTGTTCACTGATTATTGCCCATTTTCATGAGTAAGTGCCGAATGGTATTTGCATCTTGCGCGTCGGGAACTTGTTGTAGATAGGCTTGTAAGTCAACTGAAGCTTGATTGAAGCGTCCGATTTGATAGGATAATAAACCGCGATCGCGTATTTCTAATGTTGCACTGGGAAACAATAGTAAAATTCGCTCGACACAGGATAAAGCTTTTTCTAATTCCTGTTGTTTGAGATAAATATATTTCAGGTTAGTCAACATTCTTCCTAAATACTGCTTTTTAGTGACTGGTGCCAAAAATTCTGGTTGCAATGTTACGTTTTGCTGATAAATTTGACTTAGACGTTCCTCACAGTCTTGGGGAAACAGTATTTCGCCATTGTTAAAAGCATCGACGAAAATTTCAACTTCTGAAATATCTGGACGAATCAGAAAGTGTCCCGGCATTCCTATACCTATCATCGGGAAATCAATGCGACGGGCAATTTCTATATAAATTAGTGCTAATGTAATCGGAATTCCAACTCGGCGTTCGATTACATCATTTAAAAAACTGTTTTGCGGATCGTAGTAATTTTGATTATTACCTGTAAACTTTAGGTCATCATAAAGATATTTGTTAATGCACTGAATAATCTTTAAGGGATAATTTTCTGATGGCAAACGTTCTTCTAATTCGACTGCCATTGTATCAAGTGCATTTAGATATTCATCTATGTCCAGTTCCGAATATTCTTCTTGAGCAATGTACAAAGCTGCTTTTGCTAAGTCAATATACTCGTCAGGCTGTTGAATCTCGCGATCAAAAAATTGCCGCGCTGACGATAAATCCATAATTACTTGTGTTGCTAAACGAACAATAATGTTTGGCTCTATAAAAATGCTTTATTTAACTAAAGAGGGAAAGTTCAAGCTTTATAGAATTAGAACCATTAGATTCAACTGCGAACAATCTGAATCTATATTTATCATGATAAGAAAATTTTTAAATGCATACAAGTTTTATAAATTATCTATCTTGAGGATGGTATACACCGATTATTTTTTATTTACTTTTGTAGAAGGTAAGACCTGAAGTCGATGCTGTAACTATATGACGAAACCATTCTAGAAGAATTGCTGACTCCTATGAAGCTAAAGTTGCAAAATAGTCAAGTATCTTAAGCTAGAGAAGAAATGCTTTTTTATGTAGGTAATGTAGTACTAGATTTTCATTAATTAAGCAGCGAATTGATTGAAACACTCAACGGTATGGGTTATCGCTTACAAAGATAATATTATTTGAAGAAAGTTTTTTTAATTGTATTTTGATTCGTTGATTGATAAAGATAAGTAATTTAAATTACATGATTTACAAAAAAAATTAATTAAAATTTATGCGGAAAGTACGAATACCAGGGTGGATAATATAAATGAAACTAAATTTTGGATTAAGTTAAAGCATCAATAACATCTACTGGCAATTGGTAGGAAAGTACAATAAAGCCATATAAATCATGTGCCGTATTATTGACTTTTAAATATATTTTATGCTAATGGTATTCGCGATTATATCTTTTTGTCAAAGCGGATATTACTATTGTAATAGTGGGTAAATTATTAACCTACAGTTATGACTAAATTTTGTTTGTGAAGTTTAATTTATATTTAAATAATATTTTTCGACGGGAGCATTTATAAGGATTTAAATTTGTAGTGAAAGCTGTTCGGCAGACATTACAATATATTGACCTAGAAGTTAAAATTTATTTTCTAGTAATTAAAACTATTAGAAAAAACTGGCGATTTATGTTTTATTATTTTTAGATTTATTGCCGGGATATACAAGTAAATTCGCACTAAACTATCAACCTTAACTTAATAGTCTTAGTCTATGTAAAAATTTGTGGTTCGGTAAGGTTAAAAATCTACCGAATAGCCCAAGCATGATTGTTTGGGTTACAAATTAGATATATTAACTTTTAATAATGCGGTATCTATCTAAGCAAAATTATATTATTGAGAGAAATATCAAGTGGAAAACAGAAAAATTTATTTTCTACCGCATAAAATTTTTATTGCCTTACTTTTGTTCGTTGGTACTTTGAGTTTGAGTTTAATAATGCCTGGAAATTTAAATGTATCTTCTTTATTAGGCATAAATAAACCGAAAATAAAAATTATCAATGCCGAAGTAGATAATGCTCTGCGCTTCACAGGATTTCAAGCTGCAATGGAAGCGACATTGAACGAACAATTAAAAAGACAAAGCTTACTTTCGGCTGCGCCAGCTAGCTTTAATGGGAAAGTAATTTATGAAATTAAACCCGCTGCAAATAAAAAAGTTATCGCTTTAACCTTTGATGATGGACCTTGGAAAAAGACCACTAGACAAACATTAGATATATTGAAAAAAAATAATATCAAGGCAACATTTTTTGTCGTTGGTAATGCGCTGCAAAATAATCCTCAGTTAGGAAAGCAGATTGTAGATGAAGGTCATGCGATCGCCAATCATACTTGGCACCATTGGTATCATTTTATGAATCCTCAAGCTGCTGCTTTTGAAATTGATAAAACAACGGAATTAATTTATAAGGTGACGGGAGTTAAAACAAACTTATTTCGTCCACCAGGAGGACATTTAAGTAATGGTTTGGTTGCTCATGCTAAAAATAAAAAATATGCAACTTTGATGTGGTCTGCTGATTCTCGCGACTTCCAAAGACCTGCACCTGCTACTATGGTGAATACCGTGTTAAAAAATGCACGTCCCGGCGGGATTGTATTACTGCACGATGGTGGTGGCGATCGCACTCGAACAATCCAGGCTTTACCGACTATAATTGCTAAATTAAAACAGCAGGGTTATAGCTTCGTAACTATCCCCGAACTTTTGGAAATGGAAAAAAAATAAGCGTTATTGGATTATTTTAGCTGGATATTGGACACTTTCGCAGCGATAATAAGAAATATAGCTGTATTTTGGATTTAGAGCCGCGATAATTAATATTTTAAAACCCGGTTTTTTTGTTTAAGAAAGCGGGTTTATTAATATTTACGAATTGTTTAGAGGATGTTTGTAAAGTTCCTTCTTATTACTTTACCTGGCGCTTTTTTACGGCTGTTAACATTGCGAAATCCTTATTAGGGCGGGTTGACTTCCTGCTTTCTACTCCCTCGTTCCAGTAATATTAGAACAGAAATAGGAGTAATTAATTAAATAGAAAATAATATACTTTGACAAAATAATTTTAAACGATTTAGATTTGCGGAATCCTATCTTTAGGATGTGTTTGTAAACAGTAAGTGAAATGGCATGGCGTATGCCCTCTTTGAGATATAGCAAAGGGGGCTATTTTCTTTGGTATTGCGAATATATATTTCTAATTTTTTGGTTTTTGAGTACCTACAGCAGTTCGGCAAGTTGCAGCTTTGTACATTCCTCTACTCCCAACTCCCAACTCCCAACTCCCTTATTAAGTACATTAATGTCTGCGATCGCGTTACTTAGATTTTTGGGGTTGCCCCCTGGTATAATTTTGATCTTAGAAAAGGCGATCGGGTTCACAAACATCAAATCGGTAACTAATCAAATCAAACAAAAATTATTTATATATTTCCTAGTCGTGACTTTCTACTCGCAACTTTCTACTCCCTACTCCTTCCGCTTTCAATTTTTGCCCAATAATAGTGTCGTTCGGTGCTAATCTTGAAGATGAGATGAGTTAATCTTAAGGTCTCTACGTCTCTAAGAGTAAAAATATAGCTTCGTAATTTAGGCTCAGCATGGTTTCCACCGCAGAAAAAACAAAAACTGGTTACATTACTCAAATTATTGGTCCAGTTGTAGATGTAAAATTTCCTAACGGAAAAATGCCCGCAATCTACAACGCTTTGATTGTTAAAGGTACTAACGAAGCAGGACAGGAAATGTCCGTTACCTGCGAAGTGCAGCAGTTGCTGGGCGACAACCAGGTGCGGGCTGTTTCTATGACTTCCACCGATGGTTTGGTGCGAGGAATGGAAGCTAGCGATACTGGCGCTCCTATCAGCGTACCTGTAGGAAAAGCTACATTGGGTAGAATTTTCAACGTCCTCGGCGAAACCGTAGACAATCAAGGTCCTGTGGGTACCGATGAACGTTCTCCGATTCACCGCGATGCTCCCAAACTTACCGAATTAGAAACCAAGCCTTCCGTTTTTGAAACCGGAATCAAGGTTGTTGACTTGCTAACTCCTTACAGACGCGGCGGTAAAATCGGTCTGTTCGGCGGTGCAGGTGTAGGTAAGACCGTTATTATGATGGAGTTGATCAACAACATCGCTACCCAACACGGTGGTGTATCGGTATTTGGTGGAGTAGGGGAACGTACCCGCGAAGGTAATGACCTCTACAATGAAATGATCGAATCCAAAGTTATCAACCCAGATAACTTGAATGAATCAAAAATTGCTCTCGTGTACGGTCAGATGAACGAACCCCCCGGTGCAAGAATGCGGGTTGGTTTGTCGGCTTTGACAATGGCAGAATATTTCCGCGATGTAAACAAGCAGGACGTACTGTTGTTTATTGACAACATCTTCCGCTTTGTACAAGCAGGTTCCGAGGTATCGGCGCTGTTGGGAAGAATGCCTTCTGCTGTGGGATATCAGCCTACATTGGGTACTGACGTAGGTGCATTGCAAGAGCGGATCACCTCCACCAACGAAGGTTCAATTACCTCGATTCAAGCGGTATACGTACCTGCGGATGACTTAACAGATCCCGCACCAGCAACTACCTTTGCTCACTTGGATGGAACCACAGTATTGTCTCGTGGTTTGGCAGCAAAAGGTATTTACCCCGCTGTAGATCCATTAGGTTCTACTTCCACAATGTTGCAACCCAACATTGTTGGTGAAGACCATTATGGAACAGCTCGTGCGGTACAATCCACACTGCAACGCTACAAAGAACTTCAGGACATCATCGCCATTCTTGGTTTGGATGAATTATCCGAAGATGACCGTCTTATTGTGGCTCGCGCTCGTAAAGTAGAGCGCTTCTTATCTCAGCCATTCTTCGTTGCAGAAGTATTTACCGGCGCACCTGGTAAATATGTGAAGCTTGAAGACACCATCAAAGGCTTCCAATCGATTCTTTCTGGTGAATTTGACGAGTTACCAGAGCAAGCTTTCTACATGGTTGGCAGCATCGATGAAGCCAAAGCAAAAGCTGAAAAAATGAAATCAAAATAAAGGTTAGTTGTTAGTTGGAGCGTGGTTAGTAGTTAGTGTTCGCATCTTGCTCCCTATTAGCCAGCGACCAAGATGGTAGTAGCAAGCGACCAAGATGGTAGTAGCAAGCGACCAAGATGGTAGTAGCAAGCGACCAAGATGGTCGCACTACTAACCAGATTTTTCTACTTGAAATGACTACAACGCGCCAACTAACAACGCGCCAACTATCTACTAACAACTAGCAATTATGACATTAACCGTTCGTGTAATCTCCCCAGATAAAACAGTCTGGGATTCAACGGCTCAGGAAGTCGTTTTACCAAGCACTACCGGACAACTTGGTATACTTAGCGGACACGCACCAATGTTAAGCGCCCTCGATACAGGTGTAATGCGAGTGCGTGCCGACAATAATCAAAATTGGGTATCGATCGCACTTTCAGGTGGCTTTGCAGAAGTCGATGAAGATGAAGTCACAATTTTGGTCAACGCTGCCGAAAAAGGTGATTCAATTGACCTTGAAGAAGCCCGTAGTGCTTTTAACGAAGCTCAAACTCGTTTGAATCAGGTAGCGCAAGGCGACAGACAAGCCCAAATCAAAGCAACTAAAACCTACAAACGCGCCCGCGCTCGCTTTCAAGCCGCTGGCGGTATGGTTTAAGTATCAAGTTATTTAGATTTGAAATCAAAAACTCCTCCTTTGCATCTCTAAGGGGGAGTTTTTTATTAGGTAGGGGATGAGGAGATGGGGGAGAGGGGGAGAGGGGGGGATGGGGAGATGGTGAGAGCAGTCGCGTGCGGAGGAACACGACCGTTGAGCGAACTGCCGAACCCGTTCACGCGGAGCGTGCGGCGAGCGGGGGGGATGGGGAGATGGGGAGATGGGGGAGATGGGGGGACAAGGGGACAAGGAGATATTTAAACTCATAACTCCTAACTCATAACTCATAACTCCTAACTCATAACTCCTAACTCCTATACGGTTACTGAGCTTGTCGAAGTACTCCTAACTCCTAACTACTCCCTACTCCCTACTCCCTACTCCCTTCTTATTTCAATTCATATTTTAAGCTAGGCATTAATCGCTGCAAATTCTTTAATAATCTGGCTTGCCAAGTCAAAGCGTTAGAACCAATAATGTTTATCTGAACCGTCTTTTTTTTGCGGGTGGTAATAATAAATTTTGATAGCATATCGATTCCCGAACTATTTATAAGTTCAAGATGTTGTATATTCAAAGTTATTGAATTTGCGTTTATTTCTATTACCTTATCGAACAAATCAAAAACAACGGTATACTCTTGCAATCCTCGAAGCCGAACTCTACCAGTAAAGTTAAGAACCTTACTATTGCGATCGTAAAAAATCTTAAAATTTTCGCCGTTAATTTCTATCGGTTCGCTAATATTATTTTGTTGTGGCTGTTCGGTTTGTTGTACCATAAAACGCACTAAAGTAGTAACACTCATCAACAACGGATTTTGCTCTAAAGTTTGGAACTTCCAGCCCAATTTAGCAGAATAGTCATTAATTATGCTTAAAAAACCCAGTCCAGAACTAATGTTATCTGTCTTATCATCTGACGCACTTTTTTCTAACTGGCGAATGTAAAATTCATCTGGATCGGAATTATTTAATTCTTTAATAAAATTTTTTAACTTTTCCGCATTTGCAGGTATAACCGTATTTTCTAAGAAAAATCTGATTTCGTTAGCTGCTAATTCTATATGAAAAGTTATGGGATGATGTGTTTGTTCGCTGCAATATTTCATCCCGTTTTCAAGTAATTCATTAGCAATGTAGCTAGCCGAACTTTTGATTTGAGCTAAATACTCTTCCTCAACTGATTCATTTTCATCAGCATTTAATATAGTTGTCAGGTATTCAGCAATATAATCGGCAGATAAACCGTTATTACGCCAACGCTCCTGAATTGGTATTGCAGAAGCAGAGAATCCTAAAGTTAAGTTTTCTTTTTTTTGCGTTGACTCAACGAAGTCACCAAATACTTGCACCACCGCGATATTTTCCTCTCTGATAAATTGTTGTCGATGAATATCCTTAAATCAGCTAACAGCAAATAGTCGATCGGTGGGGCTAATAGCAAGTTAACTGATTACTTATAATTGATAATTGATAATTAATAACTGTTAAATGCCAACCATTTCTAAATTCTCAGACTCCCACAGATTTAAAGTAGAATCTGTAGCTTTCTGCTTCAATACCAACAGCGTGATATCATCAAATACCTCTTGTAAACCAATATGCGATCGCACATCTTCAATTACGGCATCTTTAATTCCAGCAGCGCTCAAATGTCGGTTTTGTTTGATAACTTCGCAAAGCTTTTCAATTCCGTAAAGGTTTCTATGAATGTCTTCAGCTTCGGTAATGCCGTCAGTGAAAAGTACTGCTACATCACCAATTTCTAGGTGTATTTTTTGCTGCCCAACAAAATCGGCAATTTCATCATCTAAACCGATAGGAAAACCCAAGTCAGTAGTATCTAATATTTCCATTTCACCATTACTACGTACTATTATCACCTCCTCATGTTGTCCGGTTAAGTTAAGTTCGCCGTCGCTGTAGTCGATTAGAGACAAAGTAAGATTTTTACCGGAATCCATCCGCTGAATATTTTTGTAAATGGTGCGGTTTAACACATCCATAAACCTTACCGGATTGGTTTCCTCAACTTCTTGTAAAGTACGAACAGCAGTTTGCACCATCAACATCAGCATTCCACTTTCCAAACCATGCCCGGTTACATCGCCAATACCAATTTTTATTTTTCCATCAAGGTTGAGAACATCATAATAATCACCACCAACTTCATCCGCAGGTTCCATATATCCAGCAATATCTAATCCCTTAACAGACTCCAATTCCGAAGACTTGGGTAGAATCATTTGCTGTAAGCGTCTGGTAGCATCCAATTCAGACTTTAAACGGATATTATCAGCTTGCAAGCGTTCGTTAAGTTGAAGAATTTCTGCATTAGCTGTTTCAAGTTCTTGATCCGATATTTGCAAGCGTTTAAAGCTACGGGATAATAAAACAAAAAAGTTTGCTAAAGCTAAAGCTATTCCTACAAGCTGAATAAATTGCAAATATCCACTTTTTGTTTGAGCAACTTTTTCCTGTTCGATAGTTAACTGGTTCATTAAATCGAGAAGCTTAAGATTATTTGCTCTGGCATATGCAACAGCAGCTTCTAAATCTTTGAATTCAACTAATTTATTTGTTTTTAAAATCGGCTGGAGCTTTTCTTTATAAGGGTTCCATATTTTTAAAGCTTCTTCGATAATTTGTCTTTCTTTCTCTCGTTCTACTGCATTTAAATATACAGATTCGCCATCAGCACCCTTAATATTTTTTCCTCGTTGAAAACCATCTAAAGCATCATCAAATAGTTTATAAGCCTGATTTAATTCTGCTTGAGACTGCTTAAAAGAATTACCGGCTTCCTGTTGGTTTTTTAGTTCTAATAGCGATTTTGTTATTTTCTGAGAAAGCATTCTTTGCCTTCCTGCCAAATTGATACTAACTGCATCTTTCTTTAGCAAAGTTGAAAAAATAAAGGTAGGAATCAAAACTCCTAAGTTAAAAGTTAAAAATAATGCAGCAGAAACCAGAATTGGTCGATATTTTTTATCGCTAAATATAGTACGTATTAAATTACGATCGTTTGTATCTTTCATTTGACATTTTCACTTCTATTTAATAATTTTTGAAAACGATAGCAATATTAAATTTTATTAAACTATTTGTAAATATTTGAAAGTCGTAAAGCTTGACTTAATATAAAGCTACAATTTTCATTTGCGATCGCGGCTTAACTTACTTTAATCAAAACGATTATTGTATTTCTAAAGTCAATCCCGGCATTAATCGCTGTAAATTCTTCAAAGATTTACCTTGCCAAGGGATATTTTTAGAACCAATAATTTTTACTTTTACAGACTTTTGCTTTCGCATCCCGATCGCAAATTTTGATAGCATACTAATTCCCGAACTATTAAGGAATTGTAATTGCTGTAAATTAAGAACCATATTTGGTGGTTCTGTAGAAGCTATCTCATTAAGTAATTCTAAAATTGGCGCGTAATCCTGCATTCCAGTCAATCTAAGTGCGCCATCAAAATTAATCGCACCGTTATTTTTGTCATACCAAACATTATAGTTTTCACCCTTAACTTGCATATTTATAAAGCTCCTTAACTCCAAACTATTTGTAGATGATTTTAAAGTACTCTAAACAGTCAACTCAACCATAGTAGTTACAGTCATAACTGGGGAATCTTTTTCGACAGTATCAAACTTCCAACCAAGCTTGGCAGAATAATCATTAATCATTGTCAAAAAACCCAATCCCGAACTAGAACTATTTTCACTTTCCGCATTTTCTTCTAATTTACGAATGAAAAGCTCGTCTGGGTCAGAATTTAGTAATTCTTTAATAAACATCTGAAAATTTTCTGCTTGTGAAGCCAGAATACTGTTATCCACAAACAGTCGAATTTTAGTATTCTCTATTTGGGTATGTAATGTAATCGGATAGAAAGTAGTTGTGTCAGCATATTTCATGGAATTTTCTAACAGTTCGTTAGCAGTATAGCTGACTGCACTTTTCATTGAAGCTAACCTATCTATGCTGTCAGGTTCATCTACTTTTATCGGGAAAAATGTTGTTAAATAATTAGCAACATAATCGGCGGATAAACCATTATTACGCCAGCGCTTTTTTATCGGAATAGCAGATGGTGAAAAACCTAAAGTTAAATGTTCTTCTTGTTGTGGTCTTTCCACATAATCGCCGAAAACTTGAGCTTTTTCTAAATTATCTTTGTTAAATAAGTTTTCTAGAAAGTTTCCAAATATCTGAATCACGGTTATCTTATCCCCAGTGACCTATTTATGCTAAAAAAAATGTGCAGTATATGATGTTTTAACAGATTAACTAGTTATATACCTAAATGGTTTTCTTTAGTAATACCTGTTTAATTGATACCATTTAAAGAAAGAAATACTAAATTACTACTTTGACTAATATCTGTTAACTATTTTGCAGCTATATAATACTTTTTACTTCAGTGTTTTTGCTTAAAAACAAGATTATTTATTGGAAGCAAAACAACTTGACAGAACAAATTAAACGCATTAATCAATAATATTTATTTAATTATTTGCTTGTTAAGTATTTTTTCGGTTATTAAGTAAGTATAAGTACAATATGCTTTATCTTACATTTACAATACTTACGCAGCGATTACAGAAAAAAGCATTGAAAAACCCGGTTTTTCAAAAAAACCGGGTTTCTAAATACTTACCTTAGTGCAATCTGCTCGCAGGGCTGATAATTTAGGAGTGGGATATCAACGAAATTGATTGAATGGAGTTAGAGTATTAATTACTACCAGTAAAGATAACTTCAGGAAACTTACCTTGAGCCTCAGTCATAGGTCGTTTTCTACCTTCTTCTTGCCAGTAATTAATAACTTCAGTAGCTTTATTGAGCATCTCGACTCGTTCCACTTCAGCAATCCAGTGTTTCGACTCCAGTTCATTTTTCAACTCTTCCCACGCATCAGTCCGAGGCCAGAAAAAGTACTTCGTCAAAGGGCTAAAACCCTTGCCCACTATCTGGTCAACCGCCAAAGCCACATTATCATCCAACCACAAAATCTTTAAAATAAACTTGGATGCCTGTTCTTGAGTTTGAATTTGATCTTCCATATATTCCAGCAACCATTAATAACAACAGCGATCGCTTATTTTAACTTAATAACTTACCACCTGAGCAATTAGGATAAGGAAATGGGGTTCGGGGGAGATGGAGAGATGGGGGGATGGGGGGATGGGGAGATGGGGTAGAGGGGGAGATGGGGTTCGGGGAGATGGGGGGATGGGGGGATGGGGAGATGGGGTAGAGGGGGGAGAGGGGGAGAGGAGACAAGGAGACAAGGAGAAATAACTCAACGCCGGTTACTGAGCAGTTCGACGTAGCTCACTGTAAGACTTGTCGAAGTAGTCCTAACTCCTAGCTTCTAACTGGTAACTGATTACTGGTAACTGATTACTGATTACTGGTAACTGATTACTGATTACTGGTAACTGGTAACTGATTACTGTTAACTGATAACTGTTAACTGATTACTGATTACCGTGAATCAACAAACGTCAATTCCTGCCATTGTTGTTTTTGATATTGATGGCGTAGTGCGGGATGTATCGGGTTCCTATCGACGAGCGATCGCAGATACTGTAGAGCATTTTACTCTTCAAGCGTATCGTCCTACAGCCGATGATATTGACCGTCTTAAGTCCGAAGGTGTATGGAATAATGATTGGGAAGGTTCTCAAGAATTAATTTATCGTTACTTTGAAACTCAAGAACAATCCCGCGAACAAGTAAATCTTGATTACAACTCGATTGTCGCCTTTTTTCAATCGCGTTACCGAGGTAATAACCCCGATAATTTAACGGGATACATCCGCGATGAACCATTATTATTACAGCCGAGCTACTTAAACCAACTTACCGAAGCCTTCATTCGCTGGGGATTTTTTAGCGGTGCAACTCGCGCATCAGCTACCTATGTGTTGCAACAACGTCTCAGGTTACAATCCCCCGTATTAATTGCAATGGAAGACGCGCCAAGTAAACCAGATCCCGCAGGACTATTTTCTACACTTGAATTACTACAGTATGGTATTAATTATTCGCCACCAGTAATTTACGTAGGAGATACGGTAGCCGATATGTACACCGTAGAAAAAGCGCGGAAAAACCAGCCAAACCGCACTTGGATTGGAGTCGGAGTATTACCACCTCACGTACAACAAGCAGCACAAAAACGCGATACTTACACCGAATCCCTCAAAAAAGCCGGAGCAACAATAGTGTTAAGTAACGTGCAAGAATTAACTCCAGAAAAAATTCAGGAATTAGTTCGGGAGTTAGGAGTTAGGAGTTAAGAGTTAAGAGTTATTTCTCCTTGTCACCTTGTCCCCCCATCTCCCCATCTCCCCATCCCCCCATCCCCCCATCTCCCCATCCCCCCATCTCCCCCTCTCCCATCTCCCCTCCCCCATCTACCCATGTTAAAAAACAGACAACTTGCCCCTCACGAGCAAGCAATGGAAATTTTAAATAATCTTGCGGCTTCGTTTCATATTGTGACAATTAGTCGTATTAAAGGAATTTTGAACGAGCAATTATTAAGACAAGCGCTTGATATTATCCAAAGTCGTCATCCTTTACTTAATACTCGGATTGTTGCGAAATCAAATAGTTTTTGGTTTGAATCAGGAGCAGATAAAATCTCATTATCAGTTGTAAAAAAGCAACAAATAGAGCAGTGGGAGGAAGTTGTTATTGAAGAATTAAATCAAAAAATTAATAGCGATCGCAATCTGCTACGAGTTACGTTGATTAATTTTGAGGAAGAACCAAATATTTGTTATCTGATTACAACCATACATCACGCGATCGCAGATGCTTCATCATGCATCCAATTGCAGTCGGAAATATTAACTAATTGTCAAAATATTGCTGAAGGGAATGGGGAGTGTCTTAATCAATTACCTCAATTAGCTTCTATTAATAAATTAATCCCAAAATCACTTCAGGGTTTTACAGGGAAAATAGGTAATATTTATTATTTATTAAACCTGAAAATACAGTTATTGCGTTATCAACCTATAACTTTAAATTTTGAAAAAAGCATACCTTTAGAATCTCGTAGCTGCGGTATGGTGCATAGAAAGCTGAATTCGGAATTAACTACACCCTTAGTAAATGTTTGTCGTCAACAAAAAACTACCGTACAAGCTGCTTTGAGTGCTGCAATGTTGTTTGCAGTTGCGAAAAAAACTAAACTTTCTGCAAAAAATAACAATAATTACAGCTTTCTTTCACCTGTAAATTTGCGTAAGCGTTTACAACCCCAAATAAGTAATGAACATTTAGGTGCAGTTGCTTCTACTGTACATTCCTTTCATAATCTTCAAGGAAATGAGAATTTTTGGGATTTAGCACGAGATATAAAACAAAAACTAGAAAAAGGTTTAGCAAGCAACGATGCATTTAGACAAATGTTGATGTTTAAAACAATTATGCAATCTTTTCTTAAAAAGCCTTATCAATCATTTGTGAGTGCATCTTTAACTAACATCGGTCGGATTAATGTACCGCATAATTACGGTCAATTTGAATTAGAAGAAATAAGCTTTGTGACAGCACAAGCAGCATTTGGAGGAGTTTTTGCTGCTGCTGTTTCTACTTTTCGCGGCAAAATGTTGTTGAATTTTATGTTTTCTCAACCTTCAACTAGTACGGAAACAGTAGAAACTTTGGCTTCGGAGATGATTTGTGTTATTAGTAATGTTTGTAATCAAAACGAGCCTCTTTATATTTCCTCCAGGAAAGACGCATAAGGTTTATTTAAATAGGATTTACGTGAGTTCCCCTTCAGGAGCGTGGGATTTAAGCGGATATGAACTTCTAGAATATTTGATTTATCGTTGCGAGTGCTTAATTCCTAACTATATACATTCAATTAGTACTTTTCCACACATTACGCGCACCTAATGTATATAGCAAACTTTTAAAAACACCTAAAAAGCCTTGAATTTGATATCCTAAGTAAGCTCGAATAAGCCAGGTTTTTAAAGAATTCTTAGGATAGTAGATAAAAATGAATTTGAGCATTCCCCATATCCCTTGAGTAATGCAAGTGGTATAAACAGCATCGCCATAACTCTTGAAAGATTTTTGTTCTGGGTATCCTATGTGCAAAAGTGGTACGCTGTTCCAAGGATCGAATTGCTCAAATTTTGTCGAAAAATCCCAGCTTGGGCGGACAAACATTTTACCGCGATCGTTTAACATACAAGCTGTGAAACTAAATATGCTATTGCTGATACCGACTATATCGCAGTTACTTAATAAGTAGAAGTCGGTGTAAAACCCAATATCTAAATCTTTCATCCTTTCCGGTAGCTTGATATCTAAATCTTTGTACGTAATGGGTGAAAATTTTTTAAAATCATCAATTACATTGTCTAAATCATCGCTACACAGAAAAAGCACCGGATTTTCTAATTCATCCCAGATACTTTCGAGCCACTCGCACCACCATTTTGAAGGAACTACAAGAGTGAATCCAGCCATTGGCACTGAAAAAAAATCGCCGCGTCGAATATGAACTCCAACTACTGTTTTACCTTGGGAACGAAGAACTTCTAATCCATCTAATAATGCAGACTTTAAATCGCCGACGGGTTGAAACCACGAGCGAATTTCTTGTTTATATGGCTGTAAATACTGGGTGTGAACTTGGAAAAAACCCCATAAATCTACATTTACTTTTGCACTTTCAATAATCTCTTCTCCCGGAATCCGAAAACTACTTTGATTTGAGAGTTTTTCTAAGTAAGGAATGAATTCGGGAATGTAATCAAAAAGATTTGGACCAAAATACGATTCTTCCACAGCTAAAGGTAAACGTCTAGAAATTGGTGCATCCTTAAGTCCAAATAGGGTTTGTCCGATCCAAGAAGAACATTCCATTTGTGCATTAGACTTCTTCGCACATACTTTTAAGAAAGCATATTGTAATAGCTGGTTTCCAAATCTCCCCAAATCGCCCAAAGACGACATAGTAATAACAGGTTGCTTGGAAATTGTCGCGTCATCGGCGGATAAAGCTTTGATTCGTTCGGCATCTTGTTGAAAAGTTTTAAAGACACTAACTCCTCTATCCGTTTCGCTTTTACGAGCATATTTATCTTTTGTCATTAAGCCCCGAATTATTGAAATAATTTCTGTTTACTAATCAGAATTTATTCCTAATTGCAGGGTCTTAATGTTGTTTCATAACATGAAAAAAAATCTCATGTTGCTATCTTTGAACTAATACTGGTTCCCTTGTTGTTACAGCTTTTTCAATAATATCAGCAGCACGTTTTACACCTCCACCATTACGAATTGCTGTCTGTAATTTCAAAGCATTTTGTTTGTAAGAATCGGATGTTAATACCCGTTTAATACTTTCTCGTAATTTAGCAACACTCAATTTTTTTAAAGCAATAGCTTCACCCGCACCACTCCAAGCTGTACGCGCTGCAACTCCAGGCTGATCGTTAGTAACGGGTATGGCTACCATTGGAACTTTATTATTCAGTGATTCTAAAGTAGTATTTAATCCGGAATGAGTAATTGTTAAGCTAGCTTTCTGAAGTAGTTCTAATTGCGGTGCATATTTAACTACTAAAGGATTTCCAGGTAGATTTCCGATTGCTTCGGGTTCGAGTGCGCCCCCCAAAGAAATTACTAACTGTGCATCTAACCCAGTACAAGCTTCGGCAATATAAGAAAATACATACTTTAAACGATTTTGCAAAGTTCCCATCGAAGCGTAAATCAACGGTTTATCATTTAACTTTTCAAATGGGAAATCAACGGCTTTTCTAGCTGTAGAATCGTGAAATGGTCCGGTGAAGTGGAAATGTGTCGGTAAATTTTGACGGGGAAATTAAAATTCAACAGGTTGTTGACTAATAATCGCCACCTTGGAATCATATTCATTGATATCGGATATATCGGAATAAGCAGGTAAATTCCATTGACGGCGATACTCCGATACAATTTCCCAAGTTGGTTTAAAAAGACGATTAATTTGAGAATAACCGAGTTGGTTTCGCAATTTTGCCCACCATGCCCGGTTATAACCCCAAGATACGGCAAACGGCGGTATATTATTTTCTTGATTGAATGGCAGCGCACTGCAAAGAGTAATGAAAGGAATATTAAGATATTCTGCAATCGTGCCGCCTTCAAAGCTAGTTTGATCTACTATTAACGCTTCTATACCTACTTCCTTAATAATTTGTGGGACATCTCTTAAAGCATTAGCAGTTTTCTTTTTTAACATCCCAAAGGTAAAATTTAAAGCTTCCTTGCCGCTGAGTTGAGCTAATTTTGCATAATATTGCGCTCTAATCTCATTAGACCATTCAGCTTCACCAAATACTTGAAAGTCAAAACCTGCTGCTGAAGCTAAAGTTTCGGCATAGGGAATGTTAATTACTGTAATATGATGACCGCGCTTTTGTAGTTCTTTGGCTAAAGGAAATATGGTATTGATAAGCTGCTACGCAGCTTGATTGTATAATACAAAAATCAATAACGGGTGCGATCACCAACCAGGTATGCCAGCAAAAAATCATCTTTCTCAGGAGCAGAAAGGACGGCTACTAAAAGCCCTCAAAGAGCATGATAACCCTTATGTAAGAGAAAAGATTTTAATTTTATTATTGATGAATGATGGAAAAACATATCAAGAAATTAGCGATTTTTTGAATATTGCATATTCGACGGTAGCATACTGGGTAGTTCATGGAGACCCAGATGACTTAGATAGTTTTTCAGATGGAAGAAGAGAAGGTAATTTGAGCCGCGCTACGCGAACGTAAAGTTACTAAAGAATATGAAGATTTATTCCACCGAAATAGTTGACAAAGAACCGGCAGAATACGGATATGAATTTGGTCGATGGACATCTGCTCGATTAGCGACGTATCTTGAAACGATAACAGGAATAAAATTAAGTGGCTCTCAAGTAAGGAGAATATTATCTAGAAAAAAGTTCGTTTACCTTTGGGCAAAATATAGCTTGGAGGATAAACAGAATCCTGAGAAACGTAAACTATTTAAAGAAAAATTATCTGAATATCTAAGAATAACAAAAACAATGCCAGACCGTTTACAGGTATGGTTTTGGGATGAAAGTGGATTTAGTTTAAGAGTTATAAGAAGAAAAACGTGGGGTAAAAAAGGTCGTAGAAAAAAAGTAACTGGGCAACGAAGAAGAGGAAGAGTCAATATAATGGGAGGTTTACGCTATCATGATAAAAAAAGAATAAATTTTGTCATCAAAAAAGGAGATGCGGATATATTTTATGAACAGTTGAGTCTTTTATATAACTTATGTAGGAAAGAATGGATAGAGCAGGGAAATGAAATTGAATTTTTTAATGATTGTGCAGCTAAAATAGTGATTATTTTAGATAATGCTAGCTTCCATAAAAGAAAAGATATTATAGAAAAAATTGAGAAAGAAATGCCAAACATTATTTTGGAATTCTTGCCACCATATAGTCCAGATTATAATTTAATTGAATTAGTTTGGCACTCAACAAAAGAATATATAGCTCATAGGTTATTTGAATCTGTAGAACAGTTAGAAGAATTGTTAAACAAACTCCTTAATCAAGGAGGACTTGTTATTAACTGGGACCGTAAGATTAAAAATAAAGGTAACGCTGTTTATTTGATTTAGCTGCGTAGCAGCTTATGACCTGTAGCGGTAGGGCAGATAAGACCAAAATGAGTCATGATAGATGCTTTTTACTCCAACGGTTTTGTTATATATACCTTCTGATATTTATTTGGGTGCATTCCTAACTAACTTATGCACAAATTACTAACAGAAAATTAAATTAATCAAATACTCAGTATAAAAATATTAAAAGCACATTTATGCAAAAGAGCAATAAGTGCATTTATTAAAACATTATTAATAAGTAAAATCACTGCAACTTCAAAAACTTTTCCAAAGCAGCTACCATACTATCGGGCCAGCGTCGCACGTTTTTTACCCAATCAATATCTTTGTAACGACTGTCTAATCCATAAGCTGCCACCCAATTACTTTCAGCTTCTCCTCTTTCTCCTTTTACCCAAAGCGCTGCGGTGAGGGCTGCACGAACATCGGGAAACTGGGGATATTTACGGATAATGTTTTTCATTTCTCGTATAGCTTTATCTTTTTGATCGGTTTCATAAAGTGCCAAAACGTAGTTAGCACGAGCAAAAGCGAAATTTGGAGCTTTTTCCACCGATTTTTGATAGTCTGCTATAGCTTCATACCATTGTCCCAAACCAGCTTTGGCATTCCCGCGATTGTTATATGCCATTGCGTCATTCGGATCTAATTCCAAAACACGATTGTAATCGGCGATCGCTTCATCCCATCTTCCCAAACCTTCTAAAGCGGTTCCTCTATTTAAATAAGGATCTGTGACATTGGGTGCAAGCTCTACCGATTTATTAAAATCCGCCAGCGCCGCTTCTAACTTGTTTTGACTAACTCTAGAATTTCCCCGATTACTCAAAGCTGCTGCATTACCGGGAAACTTTTCAAGAATTTTTGTCCAGTATTCTTCGGCTTTAGCAAAATCACCTTTGTTAGTAGCATCAAAAGCAATGTTTGCTAACCGATCTTGTTGTTTTAATTCTTCTTTTGTCAGGTTAGGAGGTTGAGTTGTTAGAGCAAAAACAGGTTCAACCCAGCTAAATATTAGAAGTAAACTTAATAAAATGGAGATTAATTTGATCATAATAATTAGTTGATAATGAAATTGATATAGAAAAGACGGTCTGTAAGCTTGAATTATCTAAGAGGATGTTTGGGAACTGATAAATAAAACCATAAACTTTCCGATCCCCCTAAATCCCCCTTATTAAAGGGGGACTTTAACCCCCCTTTAATAAGGGGGGAAGGGGGGATAATCCGAGAATTGCGTAAATACGATACTTGGAAAACATCCTCTAATTCCTAACTCCTAACTGACATGAGACTCCGCAGTGCGGAGTCTCTACAACTATTTTTAAATTATGAAAGCAAAGATAACTGTTCGTTTGGTGGCTTAAAACCCAAATGCTTGTAAGCGGCAGGTGTTGCTACCCTACCACGTGGAGTCCGCTGTAAGTAACCAATTTGCATTAAATACGGTTCGTATACTTCTTCAATAGTTAGTGTGTCTTCACCCGTAGCAGCAGCAATTGTGTCTAACCCCACAGGACCGCCATTGAATTGTTCTACGATCGCGCTTAACATGGTGCGATCGGTCCAATCTAAGCCGCAGGGGTCTACCTGGAACAGTTGCAGCGCTTCTGCTGCTACGGTTTCATTTACAGCACCAGATAATTTTACTTCAGCATAATCGCGGACGCGCTTGAGTAATCTATTCGCAATACGCGGCGTTCCTCGCGACCTACGTCCAATTTCTAATGCCCCATCTTTTGTTACATTAGTTTTAAGTAATTCAGCGGTGCGTAAGACAATTTGACTGAGTTCTTCTACTTCATAAAATCTTAGTTTTTGAATTAAACCAAAGCGATCGCGCAGGGGAGAACTCAGGGCACCAACGCGGGTTGTGGCTCCGATTAAAGTATATTTTGATAAAGGAATGCTGCGGGTACGAGCGCTAGAACCTCTACCTACAGTAATATCTAAACGATAATCTTCCATCGCCGGATATAATATTTCTTCGGTCATTCGAGAGAGGCGATGAATTTCGTCAATAAAGATAATGTCTCCAGGTTGAAGGTTGACTAACAATCCCATAATGTCTCTAGGACGTTCCAAAGCAGGAGCGCTGGTAATTTTATAATTTACTCCCATTTCTGATGCTAAAATCATTGCCATTGTAGTTTTACCCAGCCCTGGAGGACCGTAAAGCAGCAGGTGGTCTAATACTTCACCTCTGGATTTCGCTGCTTTGACTGCAATGTCAAGTACATCTTTTAAATCTTTCTGCCCAATATAATCGGCAAATCGCTGTGGACGTATACCAACTTCATTATTATCCCGTTCATCTTTAGCTGCTTCGGGTTGCAAAAGATTTTCATCACTCGGCGACGCGGCAATTTCCTTTCGGCGAGGTGGTTCTTTGTCTGGTTCTTGAGGCTGGGGCTGTTTTTTAGAGGAGATAATCGCCATAGTCCGCTTATAGATAGTTTTTTTGCTTGTTTTAATTGAGGCAATGAATCAGAATCGATCGCCGCACTCCATGTGAGAAAACACGGATGCCAAAATTTTTTTGTCGAGTAAGCGAGTCAGTTTTAAAATTTATATTCCGGATAAATACGATGGGAGTGCTTTCGTAAATCATGCTAGCTAAGAGAATTTTACCGTGCTTAGATGTCAAGGCGGGACGAGTTGTAAAAGGAGTTAACTTTGTAGATCTCAAAGACGCTGGCGATCCAGTGGAATTAGCAAAGGTGTATGACGAAGCTGGTGCAGATGAAATAGTGTTTCTGGATATTACAGCTACTCATGAAGACCGAGGCACTATTATTGACGTAGTTCACCGTACCGCCGAACAAGTATTTATACCTCTAACTGTCGGTGGTGGAATCCAAACCTTAGAAAATGTTAAAGAACTGTTACGAGCTGGAGCAGATAAGGTTAGTATTAATTCTACGGCAGTACGAAACCCAGATTTTATTAATCGAGCCAGCGAACGCTTCGGTAATCAATGTATAGTTGTAGCTATAGACGCGAAACGAAGGTTAGATACACAAAACCCTGGTTGGGATGTTTACGTTCGTGGTGGACGTGAGAATACTGGTTTAGATGCCCTTCATTGGGCGAAAGAAGTTGAAAAGCGAGGCGCGGGAGAACTGTTAGTCACAAGTATGGATGCTGATGGTACTCAAGCCGGTTATGACATTCAATTAACAAGGTTAATTGCAGACTCTGTAAATATCCCGGTAATAGCCTCCGGTGGCGCTGGAAATTGCCAACATATATATACCGCAGTTACTGAAGGTCAAGCGGAAGCAGCACTATTAGCATCGCTTTTGCACTACGGACAGCTTAGTGTCGCGCAAATCAAAAATTACTTAAACGAGCGAAAAATCCCCGTGCGAAATTAGCTTTATAAAAAGAATCTTAGCTTCTTCATTATCTAAATTAGTTCAACACAGTTCTTAGAAACAATGTTAATATAAATTAACAATAATTAATATATATTAAGAAATATGTTGATACCTATTTTAGTTTTTGATGTAGCGTTAGTAGCTTGGTCTTTACACTTAATGGAAAGGGCTGTTGAAGACAAAGAATTTTCGTTGATGTTGGCTGGTATGTTGGTTGCTCTAGCAGCCGCCGCGATGATGGTAGTTTACTTCCTGATGGGGCACTGTATGAGCTACTTGCTACAAGCTTCATCATAATTTTTTTTAATTGCTAAATAATTAATTAAATTGTTATATTTAGTTAAACATCTTCAAATTTATATATTGACAAATAGTTAGTAATTAAGGCATCATAAAAGGTGCATTTTGCGGGGTTATAGCTCAGTTGGTAGAGCGCCTCAATGGCATTGAGGAAGTCAGCGGTTCGAATCCGCTTAGCTCCATTTTTACAGTGAACAGTTAACAGTGAGCAGTTAACTGTTTTCAGCATCCCATTTCTCCTTACAAGAAACCCTTGCTTGTAATGCATTTCTTGAAGGCTTTGCCTTTCATTTATACTGGAGGCAGAGCCTCCGGTTATGGGTTCCCAGCCAGAGGCTAGGAACCAGTTAGCAAAAATAATCCAAAATCTAAAATCTAAAATTGAAATGACCGTACAATTGCTCAGACGGAAATTTACTGTCGAACAATTCCATAAAATGGCGGAATCTGGCATTCTAAATGAAGATGACAGGGTGGAATTGATTCGGGGTGAAATAATTGAAATGGCTGCTATAGGAACCAAACATGCTGCTTGTGTAAATCGTCTGTCTAATTTTTTAGCTTGGAAATTAGGTAATAAGGTGATTATTAGCGTTCAAAATCCCGTAGGATTGGATGATACTTCAGAGCCGCAACCCGATGTGGTTTTATTGAAACCTCGTGAAGATTTTTACGCATCAGCACATCCGCAGCCAAAAGATGTTTTGCTCGTTATAGAAGTAGCTGATACTACTATTAAATATGACAGAGAAGTAAAAATTCCTCTTTATGCCCAAGAAGGTGTAATAGAGGTTTGGTTGATTGATATTAATGAGGAATGTGTAGAAGTTTATATAGAACCTGCAAATGGTATTTATAAGAAAGTACAGAAATTTAGCAGGGGTGAGATTTTAATGATTCAAGCTTTTGATGATGTGAATATTGATGTGGATGAGATTTTGGGGAATTAATATTATGTTTTTGTTTGAATAAGCCAGTTGCGAAAGCTCGAATGATATAAGCTATAGCGTGTTTCTCCATCAATTTCATACAGATTAAGAAATTCAATCCAGTTTTCTAAGACTTCTTCAACATCGTATTCATCAGCATCAATTATTTGAGCAATATCTTCTATTGATATAAATCCTGAGTAGAGTACTAATGTATTTAAAACAGCTTGTGGAATTAAATTTGCTTCTGCTTGTTTTGCTGAAAACATCTTGTGTAAATGCTGTTGATAATATGCTTCTAAATCGGAGGGTAAAGGTGTTGAATTCAAAATATCTGTCAACGATGATTTTTCTGAATAAAAGCCAGTTTTGATAGCAGTTAAAATTTGGCTAACATACATAAAATTATTTTCGCTTCTGTCAGTTAGCTGCTTGATAAATGCTTCTTGATTGATTTTAAATCTTTCTTGAATAACAGAGAACGAAGGTAATAATTCTTGTAAATATTGCCGAATATAAGTTTGTATATCTTGACGATTTTCTTCTGGATAATCTTTTAAATTGAAATATTGGCTGGGAGCTTCAATTAATAAACCAGATTTTTCTTTTATAAAAGGACGACGAGCGAGGAGAAAATATATTCCTTTGGGTAGATATCTGGGAAGATAAAACAAATTTGAACCTATGGTTTGGCTGGAATAATCTATTGCATCTAAACTATCGATCGCAATGATAAATCTTTGGTTTGGTTGTAATTGGTCGCTAATTTGTTGGAGAATGATTTGTAGAGAAGTTCCATTTACAGCTTCTACTTGAGTACTGATAGTTTTGAGGAATTCATCAGCCCGATTTTTAGTAGAAACTATAGCGCTATAGTAAAAAGTTTCAGGGTTTTCGGTTATATATTTAGCGAGAATAGTACTTTTACCGCTACCGGGTGAGCCGACAATTGTAAAATAACCCCTGTCGTAGCGGTTGAGGAAGTTATTGATTGCGGTGAATACGAATTCTCTAGCAATAGAGTTAGCGGTTTTTTGCTGGAGGATTTGGGCAAACTCTGGTGGAATTCTGATGCTATTAGTTGTGATTGGTAAGGGTTGGGAATTCATAGTTATTACAGGTTATCAATCATTCCCTCTAGACTTAGGAAATGTAATCTTCCTAGTGTATCTCCCGCTACAATTGTTAAGTCATCTGGTGTAAAAGCACAAGAAAGTATACTAACGTCTCCACTAAAAGTAGCAATTACTTCTCCAGTTTCTAAATTCCATAGCTTCAGAGTTTTGTCACCAGAAGCAGAAATAACCCGTTTGTTATCCCCACTTATCGCCACTGCTAAAACCCAGAAACTATGACCGCTAAAGGTACGTATTTCTGAGCCAGTTTCTACATCCCATAGCTTCAGAGTTTGGTCAGCAGAAGCAGAAATAAAACGTTTGCCATCCGCACTCATTGCTACTGCTCTAACCCAATCACTATGACCGATGAAAGTACGTGTTTCTGAGCCAGTTTCTAAATCCCATAGCTTAAGAGTTTTGTCACTAGAAGCAGAAATAAGCCGTTTGCCATCTCTACTAATTATTACTGCATTAACACAGTCATTATGACCAGTAAAAGTACGTAACAATCCTCCACCAGGAGGAGTTAAGCTGGCAATTAAGGGTCGCAACCAGGGAAAACTTTTACTATTTTTAATCTGTTGTAATAAAAGCTGAATCCGAGGATTTTCAAAAAACAGTAATCTTCCTAATAATTGTCCTGCTAGCTGGGTTTTATCTTGATTTAAAATATGAGCAGAAAGTCTTAAAGCTCCTTGAATCAATTTTAATATTTTTATTTTTTCTGGGTTATATTCTGGATGATTTAATAATTCTTGGTCGTCAATTAAGTTTTTCTCAATTAAATCGTAATCTTCAATTAGGGCTTGTACACCGAATCCTGGATAGTTAATCTTTTCATAAATAAAATTAAAATCAGCTAGAAGATTGTAATATCTTTCTAAATTACCAGATTTAACTAAATTATCGGCTATACAGCTTAATCTAACACGTTGAAAGGCAGGAGTTTTTACTCTTTTTACAGCAGTTTTCATCACAGATTGTCTTTTTCCTCATCCAGGTAATAATCAGCAATGGATTGATTAACTTGCTTAAATAGCTTGCGTGTTGAATCCAGGGCGCGTTTACTTTTGAGAAAATCAAGAAAACTTTTATGATAAATACCGTAACAAGTTTCTCCTTCAATTTTTTGCCGCTTCAAATATTCAACCCATTCATCTAGAACCGATTCGACTTCATATTCATCTTCTTTGAGAATCTCAGCAATCATTTCACAGGGAATTACCGTAACAACTTCAACTAAAACGAATAATATTTTTGCCTTCAATTGTTTATTCCGATCATCCATTCCCATTCTTATCCAATGGGTTTGATAATAATTTTCTAGCCCTGATGGTAATTGCTGTAAAGTCAAATCATTCTATATGCCCCGTGCAATTTCCGGTAACACATAGCGCAGATACATGAAATTATTTTCACTTTTCTCTGCTACTTGCTCAATAAATTGTGCAGCATTGATATTACGCTCATCAATCCATTTTCTCAAAGCATCTTTATACTGCTCGTCGAAATTGATAAATAGGCGAATATAACCTTTTATATCTTCTATATTCAACTTCTGATACTCTGTTTTGCTTAAATCCAATTCCTGGGATGGAACAGATATACGTAAACGTTTTTTATCCTGGGTATAAGGTCGTCTAGTTAAGAAAAAATAAACTCGTTCTGGAAGATTTTCTGGTAAATATAAAATATTAGCTGCACTGGGTTCTTGTTCTACTTCATCAAGTGCATCAACTATAATTATTAAAGGTTTATTTTCAGATAGTTTTTGACTCACTTTTACAAGTAAAGTAGATAAATCCGCATCTTTTACATTTTGCAAATTATATTTATCAATTAACTGCTGACGAATACTATTAACAAACTGTTCGGGTCGATTGCGTCCTTCAGCGATAACATTGAAATAGCAAGGTGAATGATTCTCGCTAACGTATTTTGCAGCAATGGTACTTTTACCCATTCCCGCATCTCCAACTACTGTAAAATAACCTTTTGTATTTTCTTGGCAGAATTTCTTAAATGTATTAAATACGAATTCTCGTCCGTAGAATAATCTAATTTTCTCTTCAATTAATGATTTAAATTCATCAGGATAGGGAGACTGCTGTGGAAGTTTGCGAAAGTTTGGATCTAGGAAAACATCACCAGGTTTTCTAGTACGTTTGGCTACGCTAACAAATTGCTTATAAAATTTGTCTATCTCTGGACGGATGTTAATTTGTGCTTCGCGTGTATCATCCCCCAATTTATTCCAATCTAGAAAATTTTCTGCATTGTTAATAAAGTCTGAGGGATTTTCGTTAAAAGCTTTCCAAAAAGCATCTCGAATCTCTTTCTCTCTGAAAAAATTGAGAACTGGCTCGGTTTTTACATTTTCTTCCTCTAAAGCATATTCCACCAAAGCATAAGCATAAACTCCGTAGAAATCTTCAGGAGGGTGCGCTGGGTCAATTTTTAAGTTTTTTAAGATTTTAATTACAGTTTCATTTCGTTTAGCTTTATCAATTACATGAGGAGCAGCAAAACTAGTAATTGTATTAATAACGCTTGCAGGTTCGAGATTCATAATCGCTTATATTAAGGCATATTTTGCACTTGTGAATAATAATAGCGATTTGTCAAAAAGAATGCTGGTGTTTTTACTTAATTTACCGGCGTTATACGAACTTAATTTATTGTCACAAAACTTTGATTGGTGCGTGAGGCTCTATTTAACTTATAACTACAAACAAAAATTATCAAAGCGTCACACACCCTACTTCATAAATAAAGAGACGTAGCAGTGCTACGTCTCTACACGATTTTTAACCCACGCAGGTGGGTTTTGTTTGTGTAGCTGCGGTTTCAACCGCCAGGTAAATTCTCCGGCGTAGGAATTGGCTTGATATCCCTGGCTTTATAAAATGTCTCCAAACTATCCCTGTCGCCAACAAATCTCCAGTGCCAAGGTTCGTAACTCACGCCTTGTATATTATCTTTGGGAAATGACAGTTCAAAACCGTACTTTGCTGCGTTGGCTTGCATCCATTTAAAGGCTGGGGTGTTTTCAAAGTTTGTATTCAGATTTGTTGCGGGTACTGCACCATCACCAACATCTACAGCGTAACCCGTGTGATGTTCGCTATGTCCGGGAGGAGCGCTAACTGATGCTCTTTCGGCTGGTGTTTGATTGCGTTTGGCACCTACTTTAAAAAATAACTGTTCCTGTTCTTTTACGGAGCGAAATCCTGAAATTGGTACCAACCTTATACCGGCTTTTCGGGCATCATTCACCATCTGCTCAAACTTTTTAGCCGCAGATTCTCGCAATCTTATCCGTTTTCCGTTGGCATTAACCGCTACAATTTCCGATTCTGGAGCTTGTTTGTATTCTAGATGACCCAAAAGTGCATTATTTTTTTCTTTGTTGACAGAATCGCGCTCTTGTGTATCGGGAGAAGCTGTAGTAGTAGGTGGCTGCGACTCGACGGTATTTTTAGGTGCAGCAAGGTAAAAAATCAAACCACTGATTGCAGCAAGCAGAACAAAACCCGTAACTCCGGCGATCGCCAAAAACGAGGGGCGTAAACCTAATTTGGGAGCCGCATCAGGAGTATCGCGCAAAGCTTGGGGAATATCTTCGCGAATTTCGGAGGGGGTTGAGTTTGGTACTTCTTCAGAAAACTCATTATTCAAGGCTCAACTCCTGATGAATGTTCGGTAATCATTAAAGATTGTAGACTGGAGAAACAAAAACCTGTTAGATAATAGGTTACATATGCAATTCCCGATCTTGTCTTGATAAACCTTTTAGAACTATACCTTAAGCTGTTTGGATTGGTCTTAATCGGATTTATGCTGGGACGCATGCTCCCGAATACGGTTCCAACTCGCTTAGGACAGTTTCTGTTTTGGATAGGAGTACCGATAGGAATTGTCGCTTTTTTACGGCAAGCCGACTTATCTTTAACAGTTTGGATTGCACCCGTAGTTGCTTATGCAGCGATTTTACTAGGAGCATTTTTTGCTTGGATAGGAATAAAATGCCAAGCTTATTTTACAAATACAGTTCCTCAACTGCCAACACAGGGAAGTTTTATTTTATCGGCGATGGTAGGAAATACGGGTTTTCTTGGCTATCCGATCGTGTTGGCAGTATATGGTACTCAGTATTTTGCCTGGGCAATATTTTACGATCTAGTGGGTTCATTATTTGGTACTTGGGGCTTAGGTGTAGCACTTGCAGGGCATTTTGGCGGTAGGGCTACCAATTTGTGGCAGAGTACCAAAGTAATATTAATCAATCCTGCTTTGTGGAGTTTCGGATTTGGCTTACTGTTTCGCCAAGTAGAAATTCCCCAATTAGCAGAATTTTATTTAGAAAAACTGGCTTGGAGTGTCATAGTTTTATCTTTACTTTTAATGGGAATGCGATTGAGCAAGATAAATTCTTGGCACAACCTACCCTCTGGTGCGATCGCGATCGGCATAAAAATGTTACTAGTACCCTTGATCTTAGGCATCAGTTTAAAAGTTTTAGGATTAACCAGCATTCCAGCAAAAATAATTTTACTGCAAACCGCAATGCCTCCCGCCTTCTCCACCTTAATCATTGCCGAAACCTTCAATCTCGACAGCGATTTAACAGTCACCACAATAGCATTAGGAACAGTGATATTGCTCCTAACCCTTCCGATGTGGCTCGTACTATTTTAGATTTTAGATTTTAGATTTTAGATTTTAGATTAGGAATTGGGAATTGGAAATAGTTAGGAGTGAGGAGTTAGGAGTGAGGAGTTAGGAGTTAGGAGTTAAGAGTTAGCAGTTAGGAGTTAATAGTTAGCAGTTAGGAGTTAGGAGTTAGGAGTTAGGAGTTAGGAGTTAGGAGTAGTGATTGCCCGAAAGCTCGCTATTTAACTACCCCATCTCCCCATCTCCCCATCTCCCCATCTCCCCATCTCCCCATCTCCCCATCTCCCCATCTCCCCCTCTTCCCCATCCCAATTCCCAATCAAATCAACAAGGCTGACTCACCTTCTCCGCAAGCTCGGCTGGATTTATAAATTCATAATGTTCAAATGGTTGATGAATCCAGGGGTTATCAGGTAGGTAATCGGTGTAGTAATGGGGAACTATTTCCGAACAGGCTTTATACCAAATAACGGCGGTACGAATTTCTTCGATGGTAGTTTCGCTATTTTTCTTTAGCCAAGGAATAGTCTCTTCGAGCGTAACCCCTGAATCTACTAAATCATCAACTAAAAGGATTCGCGAACCTAACGCCTCAGTAGTCATAGTTAAATGTCGAGAAAAGGTTAATAGCCCTCTTTCTTGCTTGCCCGCACCGCTGTAAGATGATGTTGCTAATATTGCTAGCGGCTGCTGGTATATACGGGATATAATATCCCCTACTCGCAGTCCACCCCTGGCAAGGCAGACTATTTGGTTGAATTCCCAGCCGGATTGATAAATTTGAGCAGCTAGTTGTTCTATTTTGTGGTGATAATCTGACCACGAGATATAAAGGTCTGGCATAAGGGAGATAATAATACGCTAATAGTAGATGCCAAACTCTTTATTGTAATACGAGTGTAGGTATTATGAGCAATTCTGCGGCTGATGGTTATCCCCAAGATATCGGTAAAGATAAAAAACTCGACTTAAAAACTAAGCTAGCTTACGGTGCGGGGGATTTGGGACCGGCAATTACTGCAAATATTTCCGTATTCTTCCTGTTAGTTTTTTTTACAAATGTTGCCGGTATTCCGGCGGGTTTAGCTGGCAGTATCTTGATGGTGGGAAAGATTTGGGATGCTGTAAATGACCCATTTGTAGGAGTTTTGACCGATAGAACCGAATCTAAACGTTGGGGTCGTCGTCTTCCTTGGTTGCTGTATGGTGCGATACCTTTTGGTATTTTCTTCTTTTTACAGTGGATTGTCCCAACTACCAATGTTTGGGGATTGTTTTGGTATTACGTCATCATTGGGGTGATATCTCAGGTATTTTTTACGGTAGTTAATTTGCCTTATACGGCAATGACTCCAGAATTAACTCAAGATTACGACGAACGAACCAGTCTTAATAGTATTCGCTTCGCTTTTTCTATTGGCGGTAGTATTCTTTCATTATTATTAGCACGACTGATATTTGCTCTTATTGATAATCGCCAACAGCAGTATTTAGCTTTAGCAGCAGTTTGTGCGGTAATTTCAGTCTTAGGATTATTTTGGTGCGTCTGGGGAACTCGCGATCGCATTTTGGCTTTTGAAGCGAAACGTAATCAAAGCGAGGAAAGCGAATCCATTCCCATCGGCGAACAAATAAAAATAGTTTTTAATAATAAACCTTTTTTATTCGTAATTGGTATATATCTTTTTTCCTGGTTGGGGGTACAAATAACCGCTAGCGTAATTCCTTACTTTGTTATCTACTGCATGAAACTGAAGGAATCAGACGTACCCACTGTGATGATTGGGGTACAGGGAACCGCTTTATTAATGCTGTTTGTTTGGGGTTTATTAAGTAAACGAGTGGGGAAAAAAGCCGTTTACTTTATGGGAATGTTTTTATGGATCATTGCAGCTACGGGATTATTCTTTTTACAGCCCGGTCAAATTGGTTTAATGTACGTTTTAGCGGTATTGGCAGGCGCTGGAGTATCGGTAGCTTATTTGGTACCTTGGTCAATGATGCCTGATGTAATCGAACTAGACGAACTACAAACCGGGCAACGTCGCGAAGGATTATTTTACGGCTTCATGGTACTACTGCAAAAATTCGGTTTAGCTTTTGGTTTATTCTTAGTCGGAATTGCTTTACAAACTTCGGGTTTTCAGGAAAACATTCCCGGACAAACTGAATTACCAATACAGCCAGATGCAGCACTATCAGCCATCCGTATCGCCGTAGGTCCCATTCCCATAATATGTTTAATTTGCGGATTATTTTTAACCTATTTTTATCCCATCACCCGCGAAATGCACGCCGAAATGTTACTTAAACTCGAAGAAAGACGGAAAAACAGTTAACAATTATCAATTATCAATTATCAATTATCAAAGAGTTAGGAGTTGTGAGTTTTTAATAAGTAGCGAGTAGCTAGTACAGACGGGCGTTTGTCAGGTACCCATATAATAACCGGACTTAAAGACCACAAGAAGACACGGCTCGGCTCCGGTTGAGAAGTCGGGTTTTTAGAATACGTATCTGTAATACACTTACGAATTTTATAAAAACCCGACTTCTGACCATTTTAATGGGTGCGCTATTTAAGCGGTGTGGTACTAGTTAGAAATTAATTTCCCCTTGTCCCCTTGTCCCCTTGTCCCCTTGTCTCCTTCCCTGTCTCTCGCCATCTCCCCATCTCGCCATCTCCCCATCTCCCCATCTCCCCCGAACCCCATCTCGCCATCTCCCCATCTCCCCATCTCCCCATCTCCCCATCTCCCCATCTCCCCCCTCTCCCCAATTACAAATTATGTTGTGGTTATTCTGGATTTTAGCAACTGGTGCAGGTGGTGCTTTTATCGGTTATGTGGCAGCACCTACTGATTTTTTCTGGGAATTAATCGCCAGTGGATTTGTGATTGGAATAGCCCAATGGTTGGTTTTACAACGTTATATAAAGTCTGCTATTTGGTGGATACCTGCAAGCGGTTTTGGTTGGATATTAGGTATTTATGTATACATATTTACTCGGGATATTCTTAATCCTGTAGTTGATTTTCTGACATCTGTAGGCGGATTTTGGCAAGTATTAGGGTTTAATCTTGCTTATGGACCAATAAATTTCGCAGTTTTGGGATTTGCACAGTGGTTGGTGTTGCGTCGTCACTTTCGATATGCGGGTTGGTGGATAGTTGCCAGCGCTTTAAGTGGTGCTGTTAGAGGTGGGGTAGGTTCTTATGTTTGTGCAGTTACCTGTAAATTTGGCGGTGGGAGTATATCGAATGGCATAGGCTGGGCTGCAAGTGCGGCGATTACTGGTATTGTATTGCTATGGTTAATGAAAAATTATCGTAAAAACCTGCCATCAGGCTAATGTATCTTAGCTAAGGTAATGTTACTTATAGAAATGTAACTATTAGTAACTATTTTTAAATTAAATGTCAGATTCAAGCTTACAAGAAATTACTACTCAATTAGAAAGTTCTTCTTTAAGAGATAGAATGGTAGCCCTTGCTTCTTTGAGGAATGTCCCCGCAGAGGATGCAGTGCCTTTAATTAAAAAGGTGCTTGATGATGAATCTCTGCAACTGCGATCGATGGCGATATTTGCTTTGGGGATTAAACAAACACCAGATTGCTATCCGATTTTAATACAAACACTGCAAGCTGACTCGGATTATGGCATCAGAGCCGATGCTGCGGGTGCTTTAGGATATTTGGGCGATCCGAGGGCTTTAGAGCCGCTATCGCGAGCATTTTATGAAGATACAGATTGGCTGGTACGTTTTAGTGCTGCTGTAGCGCTTGGGAATTTGAAAGATACTCGCGCTAAGGAAGTACTTTACAAAGCCTTAGAAAGTGAAGAAATTGTCATCCAACAAGCGGCGATCGCAGCGTTGGGAGAAATCAAAGATATCGATTCTGTAGACAAAATTCTTCGCTTTGCTCAATCGGAAGATTGGTTAGTACGTCAGCGTTTAGCAGAAGCTTTAGGTCATCTTCCCACCGATAAAAGTATCTCAGCTTTAAAGTACTTAGAAAAAGATAGCCACTCTCACGTTAGTGAATCGGCAACAATTTCGCTATCAAGACTTGAACAAGCGAACAATCAAATGGGATAATCAGACTACATCCCATTATGAATAAAAAATTTTTGGAATAGGTATCTTGTGGTACGGGCATCCCTGCCCGTTCATAGCTAATAGACATTTTTGTAGTTACCGCAAGCGATCGCGTAAAGTTACGAAAGATTTGATTTTGTTGACTTTATTAAAAGATAGTACTTGCTTGCTGTTACATTTTTAAAAGTGAGATTATAAAAATTTTGACGTAAGGTAATTTGATTGATGAATATTGAAGAGTTTTTTGAATTAAGTGCTGGTAAATGGTTTTCCCATCGTACTAGCCATCATCTGGCTTTTAAACAATCCGAAGGCGGTAAATCAGATATTATTATTGAAAGTTTAGCTGCCGACCATCCAGAAGTAATTAAACTGTGCGAACAACATCAAGTTGAACCCAGCAGTACAAACTCTGGGGCTAGAGTCACTTGGAACGGCACAATGGAGTGGGATAAAGAAAAACACGAGGGTTCGACAGTTTTGGTTGCGGTACCAGATGCAGATAACCCGATGTTGGGAAAGTTACTGCGAGAAATGGGTTATGCAGAGAAAACCCCAGTTGCCGGAAGTTATAAAATGGGCGACGACGATGCACTGACTCTAATTACAGAATACGAAACCATGTCGTCTGAAGAACGTTTATGGTTTGCAAGTCCAAATTTACGGATGCGCGTTGGTATTCTTAAACGCTTCGGTGGTTTTAGCATGGCTTCTTTCACTTCTGAAATTCGTATGGGTGGAACACCTGCTGCACAAACAAATGATGCAGCAACCAACACCGCATCGTAATTTAATGTAGAGACGCTGATAGTATCGCGTCTCTACAAATCAATTATCAACCAAGTGATGTACCCTTCCTAGTATTGGTACTTCTGCTTTTCGGCTTTCTAGCTTGTGATGTTTGATTCAAGCTACTTTCAAGCTTCGTTACTGTCTTCACCACATTATCGATTTGAGTTTTCATTGCCTCAAATCCGGATAATTTTTCAACAATAGCTTTTAATTGTTCTTGGCGATCGCTTAGTTGTGCTTCTATTGCTGCTTGATTGGGGTTATTTTCCGATTGAGTATTAGTTTTATCTAGCTGAGCAATTTGTTTTTCAAGTTTTTCAGTAGTTTTGGTCAAATTATCAACTTTACTTACGACTTTAGAAACTGCTTCTAATTTCTCACTAAGTGCTTGTAATTGTTGTTGTGTCTGACTATTACCTTCTATAGTTTTAGTAAGATTTTCTCTAGTATGGGTATTAGCTTTATCCAACTGAGTCAGATGTTTTTCAAGTTTCTCTACATTGCTAGAAACATTGGAAACACTTTCTAGCTTTTTATTTAGTGCTTTTAAGGCTTCTTGCTGTTGGCTGTTATTTGCTTCAAGAGCTTGAGTAAGACTGTCTCTGGTTTGAGTATTAGCTTTATCCAACTGAGTCAGATGTTTTTCAAGTTTCTCTGTATTTTTGGTTAAATCCTCTACTTTACTAGAAACAGAATTAACAGCTTCTAATTTCTCGCTTAATGCTTTTAAGGCTTCTTGCTGTTGGCTGTTATTACTTCCTAAAGCTTGAGTAAGACTGTCTCTGGTTTGAGTATTAACTTCATCTAACTGCGAAAGATGACTTTCTATTTTTTCAGTAGTTTTAATTAGATTCTCTACTTTAGTAGAAACAGAATTAACAGCTTCTAATTTTTCGCTTAATGCTTTTAAACTTTCTTGCTGTTGGCTGTTATTACTTCCTAATGCTTGAGTAAGACTTTCTCTAGTTTGAGTATTTGCTTCATCTAACTGCGAAAGATGACTTTCAATTTTTTCAGTAGTTTTAGTTAGATTCTCTACTTTACTAGAAACAGAATTAACAGCTTCTAATTTCTCGCTCAATGCTTTTAAACTTTCTTGCTGTTGGCTGTTATTGCTTCCTAAAGCTTGAGTAAGACTGTCTCTAGTTTGAGTATTAGCTTCATCTAATTGATTTAGATGACTTTCAATTTTTTCAGTAGTTTTGGTAAGATTCTCTACTTTACTAGAAACAGAATCAACAGCTTCTAATTTTGCGCTCAATGCTGTTAAAGTTTCTTGCTGTTGGCTGTTATTACTTCCTAGAGCTTGAGTAAGACTGTCTCTTGTTTGAGTATTAGCTTTATCTAACCGATCTAGATTAGTTAACACAGAAGCTGTATTTTGAGTTAAATTTTCTACCTGACTTTTTAATAATTGGGAAGACTCGGTTTGATTTTTACTATTATCAGCAACTATCTGAGTTAACTGTTTATTTAATTCGCTTGTATCTTCTACAAGTTTTAATAGTTTTTCTTGTTCGATTTTACTGTCACCGATCGCATTTTTTATTTGCAAAACTAATATAGTAACTATTCCGACAAAAATTACTGATACCGTGGAGAGAATTAGCAATGTCATCCCTATTTTTATCCTTAACGTAAATATAGTTAATTATTCATCTTAAGTTTAGTTTCGATAAACTATAGAATGATACATCATCATATAGTAAATAAAGCCATTCTGTAGAGTTAAAAATTTACTATTCGAGATTTTTTTCTAAATGTAAACATATTTTAAGTAGATATAATGGCGGTTCCCGATTAAGTGCAATGCATTTTTAAGCCGTCTCTAAAATACTCCTCCCCCAGACAGAAAAAGCTTTGAAGCAACGTTATGGATTATGTTAAAAGCTATATTACTTTTACTCTACACTAATTAGATATTTAACAACCGAGCAACTGTCTGTGGTAATGGGAACACAATCAAAATTAACAGTCCAATTGCTAAAAGCCCAAAAACATCTCGTTTATTATCTAGTTCAGTCACATCGTTTAAAGCGGGTTCGTCTGTCAGACGTACAAATATCAAATAAATCGCCCACAATAAATATTCTGACTGAATTAAAGAAAGTAACAACAGCAATAAACGAGCAATTTGTCCAATAATCCTTGCTGTTTTCTGTCCAAACATTGCATGAATAATGTGCCCGCCATCAAGTTGTCCTACAGGCATCAAATTTAATGCCGTGACAATTATCCCCAAAAAACCAGCTACCGCTACTGGATGTAAGTCTATTGCCATATTAGAGCTTAACCGAGCGCCTAGCGTTAATTTTGATAACAGCGCGATTAATATAGAATGGCTGGGATTTAAAGCGTCAGTATTTAACAGTTGTGCTTCGTCGCTTAGGGGAACTACATTTGAATTAAGTAAACCCCATATCAAAAAAGGTAAACTTGCGAAAAAACCTGCAACAGGACCGGCAATCCCAACGTCGAATAAAGCTTTACGATTAGGTACGGGACTTCGCATCTGAATAAATGCACCAAAGGTTCCCAAGAAAAGAGGCATGGGAATAAAATAAGGCAGTGTAGTGCGAATTTTGTAAAACTTTGCTGCTAAATAGTGTCCCATTTCGTGTATGCCTAAAATGGTCATCAACGATATGGCATACGGCAATCCTTGTAATATTAAACCGGGATTAGGCCATAGTTCTTTGGTTTCAATACCAGCAATCCTCGTTCCCACTAAAGTAGTAGTTATCAAAGTTGCCGCGAGTAACAACAAGGCTAAACCCGGTTGAGTTAACTGTTCGGGTTTTTGTGAAGATGCTTTCTGCTGCTGATGATTGGGAACTAGCAAAAATATTGGTTTGCCATTTATATCTTCTTGAAAAATTAGGATGAAGCGATCGCCAAATTCTGATTCGATATTTTCCTTTACTTGCTGATAAGCCTTTGTCGCCGAAGTTTTTAACTGACCTCGACAAATCACTGTTTGGGGACGATATTCAATATTATGAATATAGTATACAGACCAAGGAAAACACTCGCGCAGTTGTTTTTCTTCTGCTGGTTCAATAGGACGCACTGGTGCTGATTCTACGGTAGGATGTATAGCCGATTGTGTTTCGAGTGTTTGGGATTGATTCTTCTGCTCTTTTATCGAGCTACGCCCCGACTCAAATAGTATGAAGTATAACACCGAACTAATTACTAATGTCCCAAATACTAATGCTAGTGGTAGTTGGGTTTCGTATTTTATTGTCCAACCAGTCCATATTATGGGTGGAGCCATCAATACTAACCACAAAATCCAAGTTGGAGTCTTTGTTACTTTTGTAACAGTTCGTCTGAGAATATAGTAAGTAAATATTCCTAGAATAATCAGGAAGAATGTCATTTTATTTTCAGTTATTCTGATTGTTTGTCTTGCTGTTAACAATAGAGCGCTAAAAGCCTAGTAATTTCTAGTAAAAGCTGTAAATGTATCCATCCTTTTGATGCACTTTGGTTAAGTTTTTCACATGAACATTAATAGCTTTCATACCTAAAACGGTGAAATTGAATGAGTTACTACTGGTTCTAGGGTTGACTCTACCAAAAGCGCCCGACTTCATGTTTTTCGCTATATCTCCACTACACCAACCCTTAATAGGTTTGAGCGGGTTGTGTCGTATAGGATAGCCGCACTTGTTTAAGGCTGCTTTCTGCCTACCTCCTTGTCCTTTACAAACTACTCGTAATGGTTGGTTAGTTTTTAGAACTAAACTATCAACTTCACCAACACAAGCCGCATCAATCCAGTGTTGTTTAGGTAGGTTTAATCGAATGCGATTAAACTTTGTTTGCGCTCCATTACCAGTTATGACAGGTTTAATAACACTTAAAACCTTTACTAATTTGTTTCTCGTCGCGTTTACTGCTGCCGCGTCTTTCAATGGTTTTTTACTCTTGGTTTTTATTTTTTGTAGCAAGTCCGGTTTCTCTTTTAATAATTCCTCAACAGATTTATTCCCTTTTTTCTGATTACACTTGGAACAAGCTAAACATAAATTGCTAACTCTGTTACTACCTCCTTTTGACTTTGGATGAATGTGTTCTATCTGTAATGGGACATCTTTTTTACCGCAATAAGTACAGTCTCTACCCCACTTTTCAAGTAAGTATTCACGTACTTGATAACCCCATAAGGTACCTTGTTGATACTCAATGCCTGATATTTCTGGATTTTGCATTTGTTGCATATCAAACTTAACTTTTTCTACCCATATTTCTGATATAGGTACAAATTTTATTAAGCGATTAACCCAAGTTTTAATTGTTAATACGCGATGCTCCAAGCTTGGTGTTAGCCAGCTTTTACTACGCTTGCGATTTAAAAAGCGGGGTTTTCTGTAGCGAGTGTTTCGGTTACGTCTACCGCATCTTACTGCTTTTCTTTGGGCTAATTTCTTCTTAATTAAACCTCCTCTATGTTCTAATTCCATTGCCCAAATTACTTGACTTTCTCGCACCAAAGTAAAGCCTGTGACTTTACTGCCTGGATCGATCTTTATTTGACAAGGTGTTAAAGTCGGTTTTTCAATCGCAGTTTTCAAAATGATTGTAAAAGGGTACATTCTAAAAACAGCAGCTTTGCCTTTATCTAATAATCTACGTGCTTTCTTTGGGCTTATTGGATTAAGTAGTCGTTTGTTTGTGTCAATTACAAATACATAGTTTTGCATGGTTAGTGCAACTCATAATTGGTAATGTTTGCCTCGACAGTGTTGAAAAAGTTTTTTAGGTTAGTAACACGTTTCACCTTTACCTTAATTACTAACGTGCTTAGCTGCAAACTGGCGTTCATTTATAGGTATCATGACTTAATCAACGTAGGACAAAAGTCCTGAGTCTGCAACCTAGCGCCGGTAAATCCCAGAAATATCCGGAACATACCAAGGTTTTAACTAGGTGTATTAAACCTTGCATTAACCTTGATTTCAAGCATTTTCTCCTTAAAACAGTCTTTTTCTTATGTGCCCTCCATTTCCAGAGCAAAGTCATCACACACACAAGCCACCACGGACAATTCTCAACTCTATAATTGCATTTCCTCCCAATCGGGACACTTTAGGGGGAACCGCTTATTTCATTGTAAGAAACGAAGGCAATATTCTCATTGATTGTCCCGCTTGGGACAAAAATAATCAGGATTTTCTAGAAAGTAAGGGTGGTGTACGTTGGTTGTTTATTAGCCATCGCGGTGCAATTGGTAAAAGTGCGGAAATTCAAAAAACTTTTGGCTGTGAAATTTTAATTCAAGAGCAAGAAGCTTATTTATTGCCTGAATCAAAGGTAACTGCTATAAGCGAAAAGTTTACTATCGATTCAGGATTGCAGGTAATTTGGACACCCGGTCATTCTCCCGGTTCGTCTTGTTTATATTACAATTCCGAGGGAGGAATATTATTTACTGGAAGGCATTTAGTTCCCAACCGGGAAAAAGAACCAGTACCTTTAAGAACATCTAAAACCTTTCACTGGCACCGACAAATCAAAAGTATCAAGATTTTACTAGAAACTTTCACCGATCGAACCCTCCAATACATCTGTCCTGGTGCAAACACTGGCTTTCTCCGAGGAGAACGTTTGATAGATAATGCCTACAACCGTTTAGCCAAGCTTGATTTAACCGAATTACTCGCAGCGCCATCGCTTCTTTAAGGATGGGGCATGGAGGGGAGAGGGGGAGATGGGGAGATGGGGAGATGGGGGGACAAGGGGACAAGGGGACAAGGGGAATTTTAACCTTTAACCTTTAACCTTTAACCTTTAACCTTAACTACTCCTAACTACTAACTGCTGGCTGTTAACTGTTTCTTCTAAAAGCTCTACTGCTGCTTGATATTGAGTGTCTGATGAAGTCGCTACTTCTTGCAGTTTTATTGCGGGAGAGGAAATTACTTTATCTGGAGTAATGCCTAGCTTATTAATGTCTCGATGACTGGGGGTTTCATATTTAGCAATTGTCACTGCTAAGCCGGAACCATCTGATAGTTCAAATAATGATTGAATTAAGCCTTTACCAAAGGTTTTTTCTCCTACGAGAGTTGCACGTTTGTTGTCTTGTAGTGCGCCTGCTAAAATTTCGCTGGCACTAGCCGTTCCCTGATTAACTAATATAACTAATGGGTCTTGTGTTAATGCTGGGCCAAAAGATTCAAAGTTGCCTTGAATGCCTTGTCGGTTTACTGTATAAACTACAATACCTGAATCTAACCACAGACGAGCAATTTCTATTCCGGCTTGTAACAAACCACCGGGATTGTTTCGTAAATCTAAAATGTAGCCATCAGCACCTTTTTCTTCCAATTCGCTAACTGCGATCGCTAATTCCGTTGGAGCATTAGCGTTAAATTGAGTTAAGCGGATATAGCCAATATCGTTTTTATTTTCTTTCCCTTTTTGCAATTTAGCAATTACCGGATTCAAAGTAATGCGATCGCGCACGATTGTAATTTCTTTGGCAGCAGCGCCATCTCTTTCTATAACTAAACTAACAGCAGTGCCAATTTTACCGCGCATCAAGGAAGCTGCTTGGTCGAGAGTAATATTTTCTGTAGAGTTACCTTCAATTTTAACAATGCGATCGCGCGGTTGAATTCCTGCTTTTTCTGCTGGGGAACCAGCAATCGGTGTAACGACTTCTAATTTACCTTCGGGGTTTAAAGCAATTTGCAATCCTACACCAGTTAACTCTCCAGAAGTATTGACTTGTAAACTGCGGTACTGGCGGGGATCTAAAAACCTTGTAAAAGGATCATCAAGGGATTTGAGCATATTTTGAATTGCTTCATATGCCGTTTGGCTATCTTTCAAGCGTGTTTTCAAAGCTTCTTGCCGCACTTGTGCCCAATTTTGATGATTAAATGTGTCATCTAAATAAGTACGGTTAACAATTCGCCAAGCTTGAGATACCAGTTTTTGCTCATCTGTTAAAGCGAGTGCTGGGGAGCAAAGGCTAGCAAATGCGACCCAAAACGCCATCAGGAATGATAAAATAGAACGAATTGCCTTTAAATTATCCATAAACTTGATTTGTACTTGATTTTCCACCAACAACACCTATCTTAAAAGCGGATTTGCTCTTTTCGATCGGATGAAATCTATCTCTCGATTATGTTACTTTTTTTATAGAAGTGCTGTATTGCCGCTAATAATTTCGGGCAATTGACTTCTAATTGTTGGGCACATAGCGCCCGCGAAACGCTATGATCGTCTTTGTATCCATCTATTTTTTTTGGGCAAGGGATGCATAGCACGCAATATATTCCCTCAGTCAGAGAGTGTTAAGTTTTTTAAAGAATTACCACTCTGATAGTTTAAAAGTAAATCTACTTTTTTGCTGTCTTCTTAAGTCTCGGTTGGCGTAATCCGCCGATCCGCCGAGATAATTATCAACCGCAATCTATATTTAGGAAACTGGGTTGTATGACCAACGTTTATGACTGGTTTGAAGAGCGCTTAGAAATCCAAGCGCTTGCTGATGACGTTACAAGCAAGTACGTTCCCCCTCACGTTAATATTTTCTACTGTTTGGGTGGAATTACTCTTACTTGCTTTTTAATCCAGTTCGCAACTGGATTTGCAATGACCTTTTACTACAAGCCAACCGTTGCTGAAGCTTATTCTTCAGTAGAGTTCATCATGAACGAAGTGAGCTTTGGTTGGTTGATTCGCTCCGTTCACCGCTGGTCAGCCAGCATGATGGTGCTGATGATGATTTTGCACACTTTCCGAGTTTATTTAACTGGTGGCTTCAAGAAGCCCCGCGAGTTAACTTGGGTGACTGGTGTAATCTTGGCTGTAATTACCGTGTCTTTCGGTGTAACAGGCTACTCATTGCCTTGGGATCAGGTAGGTTACTGGGCTGTGAAAATCGTTAGCGGCGTACCAGAAGCAATCCCGGTAGTTGGAGTTTTAATCTCTGACCTGTTGCGTGGCGGTTCTAGTGTAGGACAAGCTACTTTGACTCGCTACTACAGCGCTCATACTTTTGTACTGCCTTGGTTAATTGCGGTATTTATGCTGGCGCATTTCTTAATGATCCGCAAACAAGGTATAAGCGGTCCCTTGTAATTTTGAGCGAAATTTCAAGAGATACGTAGCTGCATTCTTCGAGTTGTTTGTTTTAAACTTGTGTTTAACAGACTTACTTTGAGTAAACCTTGTATCTTCAGTTTTAAAGGGTATATTTTCCTTTAGAACTGCCTGCTCGCGTGACGGTTTTACCTTTTCACAATACTCAACCAAAGCAGAGTAACCAAAAAATGGCAACATTAAAAAAACCGGATCTAAGCGATCCACAATTGAGAGCTAAATTGGCTAAAGGCATGGGTCACAACTATTATGGTGAACCCGCTTGGCCCAATGACTTACTTTACGTTTTCCCCATTGTAATTATGGGTTCTTTCGCCTGTATAGTGGCTTTAGCAGTGCTAGATCCTGCCATGACAGGAGAACCAGCGAATCCTTTTGCAACACCTTTGGAAATTTTACCAGAGTGGTATTTGTACCCAGTTTTCCAAATTTTGCGATCGCTTCCTAACAAGCTTTTGGGAGTGTTGGGAATGGCTTCCGTGCCTTTAGGACTAATTCTTGTTCCCTTTATTGAGAACGTCAATAAGTTCCAAAACCCTTTCCGTCGTCCTGTAGCGACTGCCGTGTTCCTTTTTGGAACCTTGGTCACAATCTATTTGGGTATTGGTGCTACCTACCCCTTAGATAAGTCTTTGACTTTAGGACTGTTCTAAATCACGTTGAGAACGTGTTTTTACGCCTGTGGGTTTCTTTAGGAAGTGCTTAGAAATAGGTACTTTTGAGAAACCCGAACAGGCGTTAATTTTAATAAAACTTATACTTTAACAGGATGCCGGGATTTTGATGCGAGAAATATTATTTCATTGTTTCAAAGTCTAACTATCATTCATAAGGATATATATTGACAAATACGTGCTAAAGCTCCTTTAAAGAACGGTGCTTTTCGTCATAAGGTGGTAAAATAATTAACACACACAGTCCTTATGGACTTGAGACGTTAGTTAAGCCCGTGAATTCCGATCTAAATTTAGATGATATCGAAGATTTTTGTAAATTAAGAAGAGCAAAACAGATTTCAAAATCTAAACTTTATAAACTATAAAAGATGTAAGTAAAATTCATTCACTTATATTTAAGTCAAGGTCAATGCTAGCAATTTTGGAGCAAGACCATCTGACGGTTAAGAGCGAACTTAAGCTTCTAAACCAGGTGCAACAATGGTTTGAACAATTCTGTCTGCGTAATTTGTCTGGGCTTAATTGGCTAGAAAGTCAACAGTATCGACTTAATTTAGCATTAGCCGAAGGCTTTACTAATGCCGTTCGTCATGCACATCAAGCTTTACCGCCAGAAACAAACATTGATATTGATGTTTTGTTATGGAATGACAGACTTGAAATTAGAATCTGGGATTACGGTAAACCCTTTAATCCAGATGCAATAGACGAACCGGAACCTGGTACTCTGCAAGTAGGCGGGTATGGATGGTTTCTACTACGGCGATTAGCTGATAAAGTTGTTTACGAACGCGATACGGATGGCAGAAATTGTTTGCTCATCGTCAAGTATGGTACGCAGGAAAAATAATTAGGACTGGTATAAATTGTTAATTATTGTTAATTACCAGAATGTAATAATCGATGTAGCTATTTAAGTTTTTTCTATATTCTTAGAGAAACTATCGGATATATATTGATATAAAATGCCTATTCGGCTTCGGAATGTCAGAATATTAAGCGGTATCAATTCTAACTTAGTTTTTGCTGCACTTAAATTAAAGGAAATATATCCATATAAAAATATTAATAATATTAAAAATCTAAATTTGAATCTAGATGAGTACTCGTGCAAAATAAATTAAACATTTTGTCTAGGTAGGGTTGTGGGGAATAGAAAGTAGAGAGTAGAAAGCAGAAAGTAAAAAATAAGGAATGCTGAAAATCAACTCATCGTTTAATATTGAGATATTAAACAAAGAAAGATTGGTAATTTACTTTAATTATTCAGACACGAAGAAAAGTTTATGTAAAATTTTGAATGAATTTTTCATGCAAATTAGACTTGAAATTAAAGTAAATACAATAAGGGAAAATCTAATATGTGTATAAAATAAACTCTTCAATACCGTATACACAGCATTAGAGTTGCGGTTATTTTTTGTTAAGATTTGACAGCAAGAGTCAAACAGTAGCAAATAGCTTATTATCAACTTAAGCAATTATCTAAAAGCAAGTTTTTTATGCAAAAATATACAATTAATAAAATGGGTTTAAACGGGTAAAAGCACACATAATGTTCGCGCACTACGCCGTCTTAAAAAAAATATGCTGTCCCCCCCCGTATCTATTATTTTCAAGAATTATTACTAAAACAAAGTTATAAACCAAGAAGAGTGCGATCGCGATTAAATGGTGCTGTATTCATCATCCGCAGTACTTGAAAGGAGAATATAAAAAATGTTAGTTAGTACCGAGCAAAAGACCGAATTAAAATTGATTAAAAATAAACAGACTAAACTTAACCATATCTTCGTTTTTTTAGAAGTATTTTCCCGCGAAGGTGGAATTCAATCTTATGTAAAAGATGTGTTTAGAGCTTATGAGACATTAGAAGAACCGACAACAGCAGAAGTATTTTTACTCAGAGATGAGAAAGGCTGTATAAATCCTTTTGAATCGGAACGCTTAAAATTTCATTATTTTAAAACTAAGTTTTCTCAATTAGGACGAGCGAGGATGACTTGGGCGTTACTAAACCGTTTGATTAAAGAACGTCCCGATCGTGTATTTTGCGGTCATGCTTACCTAGCCCCTTTAGTTGGTATGTTATGTCAACCGTTGGGAATTCCTTATACAGTAATTACTCATGGCAAAGAAGTTTGGCAACCTTTACCGAAATGGAAGCAGGTTAGTTTACAAAAAGCTTCACAAATCTGGACGGTAAGTCGCTATACTCGTGAAATTGCTAGTGCTGCAAATAATTTAAATACTGATAAAATTGATATTTTACCTTGCGCTGTCAATGGTAGTTACTTTACTCCCGGACCAAAACCAGCAGATTTATTAGAACGTTATGGTTTACACGGAGCGAAAGTACTGATGAGCGTGACGCGATTATGGTCTGGTGATATTTATAAAGGAGTAGATGTCACAATTCGAGCGTTATCGCAAATAGCTGAAGTTTTCCCCGAAGTCAAGTATTTGGTAATTGGGCGTGGTGACGATCGCCCTCGTTTGGCACAGTTGGCAAAAGATTTGGGAGTGGAAGACCGAGTTGTTTTTGCTGGATTCGTGCCGACATCCGAATTAGTCGAACATTACCGCCTTGCCGATGCTTATATTATGCCTTCTCAAGAAGGCTTTGGCATTGTTTATTTAGAAGCAATGGCTTGTGGCGTACCCGTACTATCTGGTGATGCTGATGGTTCGGCAGACCCATTACAAGATGGTAAATTGGGATGGCGAGTACCCCATCGCGATCGCCATGCTGTAGCTGATGCTTGTATCGAGATTCTCCAAGGAGATGACCGACGTTGTGATGGAGATTGGTTAAGGAAAGAGGTTCTTTCAGTATTCGGTATAGAAGCCTTTCAAAAACGCCTGCAACAGCAGTTTTTATCGTCAATAAAAAATAGTTAGGAATTAGGAGTCAGGAGTTAAGAGTTAGGAGTTAGGAATTAGGATTACTGGAGTGATATTGCTCCGGGAGCGGAGGAAGCCGAGGGAGCGGAGGAAGAAAAAAAAAATTAGTTTGCTTGCAAAAAAAATTAATTGCTTCCCCTGCCTCCTCCGCCTCCTTGTCTCCCCATCTCCCTATCCCCCCATCTCCCCATCTCCCCACACTCCCCCATCCCTATACCTGTAACGTTTAATTTTTAATTCTTTATTCTTAACTTTCAAATAAACTCGTTATCCTAGAAGGAGACTTGGATAAATTTAAAAATGAGCTTTAAAACCTTTCAATCGAATATGTCTCATCTACGTCCTTGGCTTACCTTATTCGCAGTTGTTTGGTTGCTAGGTACATTCGGCTTAGGTTGGTTGGTCAATTCGTTATTAATTATTCTGGGGTTGCTATTTGTAGCACCTATTTTGGCTTTTTTCGGGTTTCGCTGGTGGTTGCAACGTAATTTGATTGCTGATAGTTGTCCGGTTTGCGGAACTGAAATTACGGGTTTAAATAATACTCAGTTAGAATGTCCTAGCTGTGGCGAAAATTTGCTGGTGCAAAATCGGACTCTCAAACGCTTCACCCCAGAAGGAACTATAGACGTGACAGCAGTAGAAGTTCCAGCACAATCAATTGAAGATTAATCAGAAGGTTATTGAGTAGTCAAGCAAAAATATTTATATAATTACTAATCAGTTATATAGCTGTTCCCTACTCCCTACTCCCTACTTCCTGCTTAAACGAAATGTTGAATTGAATGTTGGCATAGGTACTTACTCTAGGGCATACCGTATTTGATAGTCGAAAATGCTCAAAGCCTTAAACTATTTTTTAATTTAAAATCCGTTCGCGTTCACCGATTGGTGCGGCTTGCGCGTGTTCGGAGGACATTAACTAATATTTAAAATAAATTCGGTTACAAAACATTACTTTGTGCCGCGCCTGACGGCAGATTGGTATTTTGACGGGTGAACCTTGACTTTTAACTATTTTTGTGGCATCTTCTGTTGGGATATTGAGAGGGTGTATGTATGTTGCTCTTTAGACAAGTCGCCTATATATAGCGAGTATTTTCCTGCTTGCCAATATCCAGAAATTTCTGGTTTATCTTGGGAATAATTATCCTCCAATACGCAAAAGCGACCTTCCGGACCATCAATTAACAGGGTTGGTTTTCCATTGCTTTCTACTGTTAACCGTAAATAAGGCAGTGAATCTGTAACTTCAAGAATGCGCGAGGGTTGAGCAGCAATGTTGCCACAATTACTTTTTTGCGATCCTCCAGATTTACCGCTAAGAATTAACGGATCTGGTTGAGAATCGCGTTCAATTTTTACAACTTCGGCGCTCACTAATTGAACGCTAATCAAAATCAAGCTTATTGTCAAAACGATGGGAAAAAATTTAATGAACCAGGGCGTTTTCATTTTTACAAACCGTATTAATAAATCGGTAGATTTAATTATTTAGAAAGATAGACAAAGATCGATATTATCTGTTCCCCAGTTTAATCTTATTAATCGGTATATTTAAAGCAATAATTATTTTGTAAACCCAAAGGTGTATAAAATAATTAGATCGTGCAACTTATAGTTGTCTTAAACACATTTGTATTGGATAAAATCACATACATATCCGTCACAAATGACATATAAGTTTATTTGTTGTTATATAAATTTCCGCCACTGAGGTAGAAAATATTTATGAATCCTCAAACTGAAGAAAATCTAGACGAGTATCGCCTCCAGAAGCTATTTACCGAAATTGATTCGGACGACTTGGAAATTACCCCTTTACCAATTTTACCAACCACTAATTTAAGTGGCGCGGGTATTTTTGACTACATAGCTAAAACTATAGTTAAAACTATTAATTGGTTTTGGTATTTGCCCGGTTTAGCAAAGCTTCTTGTTGCGGGTGTGGTATTTGTACTTGGTTTTGCTATCTTACAGGCAGCACTTAAACTAATTGCTTCTGTTATAAGTATGGCATTGCTATTTGGATTGGTTTACCTTGGATACAATTTTTTCGTAGCTGGTAATAGTTCTCAAATAAAAGAATAACTCCTAATAAAGTAGCGCTATTTTTTACAGACAAATCAATTTATAGGAATATGGTAAATGGCAACTCCAATGGTAAGGAGAAGTAATAATCAATTGGGACACCCAAAACAACCCCGAAAAACCAATCCGCTTTCACTTTCCTCGCGGCGCGTTGCGGCTTGGGTGGCGGAAATCACGCTTTGTGTTGTAAGTGGTTTAGTACCTTTCGGAATTGGCGCGTATATCAATACAAAAACCAATATGGAGCGCGTACCGCTCAATCCTGTATTGGTAGCAGCAGAAAGAGCGATCGCCTATCCTTTGGCTTTACCCATAAGTTACGGTACTCGTAATGTCGCATGGTCTACTAATTTCTTATGGACGGTAGCAATTTTAGCGCCCCTGTCACTTACTTGTTGGCAATGGTATTTGTTAGCTAAAACTGGCAGTACTATTCCCAAGCGATGGTTTGGCGTTAAAGTGGTTACTCAAAAAAATGAACCACCCGGTTTCAGAGCAGTTTTGCTGCGAGAAGGAAGTCGTTGGGCTGTGCCAGTGTCCTTCGCTTATATGCTGTGGCGCTACACTTTTTTGTTTCCCCATCTCAGTATTTTTGCGATATTGGCATTATTGATGTTACTTGCTGAAGGAATGGGTTTTCCGATGAGAAAGCAAGGACGCTCAATCCACGACTCTATTGCAGATACTTATACAATAGATGCCACCGTTCCTTTTGACCCCTCAGTTTTACGCCGCAACAGCCATATGTCCCGATGGGGGCAAGCAGACGAAGAAGCAGCGATCGAATCAATTGTAGTTACGCCCCAACAACAACAAAAGCGTAATCTATGGGATTGGATGCGGCAAAACCCCAGCCTGACTTTGCTAGGAGTCGCGCTGTTGAGTATGGCTGGTGTATTGATAACTTTAGTCGGAACTCAAATTTATATTCAAACTCAGGAAAATCTAAAAGCAGCCCAGCAAAATAACAGCAAGCAGTTTTTAGCGCTCAAACAACAGTTGAATGCTGATTCTGGAATTAGTAAACAAGAACGTCAGCGGACAATTTTAGCATTAGGAACCCTTAAAGATTCTCAAGCTACTAAATTTCTTGTTGGTTTATTAGTTAAAGAAAACGACCCAGTTTTATTAGAAACTATTCAGCAAGCTTTGGTAAGTATTGGTCCGCAAACGATTCCCGAACTCAAGCGGATGAATCTTTTATTGGAAGGCGAGTTGGATACATCTAGCAACGCGGTTCAAGGACGGCAGTTGCGATCAAAAAGTTTGTATGCAAACCAGCAGGCAATTAACAAGATTCTATTTGTTTACAACGGAAAAACAAACGGTATTGATTTAAGTCGCGTCCAATTATCTCAAAACGATTCTGGTACAAATTCTATCTTCAACTTGGCATTAGACAAAGTTGATTTATGGGGAATTGATTTCAAATACGCAAATCTTGACCGAGCTAGTTTTAGCGGCAGTCGTTTCCGGGGACCTGGCGAAGATGGTCGTTGGGACACTTATGATGATTGGATTACCGATTTTAGTCAAGCCAAGCTAAAACAAGCCGATTTAAGTGGTGCTAATCTCAGCCGCGTCTTAATGGTTCGTACCGATTTAAGCCGTGCAAATCTAAATAAAGCTAACTTATCAGCTGCGCGTTTGGTTGGCGCTAATCTTAGTAGCGCTAGGCTAGCAAAAGCCGATTTGCGCGGTGCTGTTTTAGAAAATGCCAGTCTCACAGGAGCAGATTTAGGTGAAGCAAACTTGAAAGATGCCGATTTATACGGCGCTCGTTTAGGTCGCGTTATTGCCATAGGCACGCAATTATCTAATACCAACTTAATCAAAACCGAATGGCAAGGAGCTGATTTGTCATCAGCTTATCTTGACCGTGCCAATTTGAGTAATGCTAATCTAAGTGCTACAAGACTTACTGGTGCTATTTTACGCTCTAGTAACTTGCAAAATGCCAATCTACGAAATGCTGACCTTAGTCTTGCAGATTTACGGGGTGCAAATTTAGCAGGAGCAGATTTTCAAGGAACAATACTCTCTCCAACACAGCAAAATCCAGCAGACCAATTTGTAGAAAAAACGACAACAACCGGGAGTCAGTCTGCTGTGATTAAAGGAGTTGATTTTAGTGAAGTGAAAAACTTAGATGATAAGCAGAAAGCTTACATTTGTACTCAGGGAGGTCTTCATACCATTTGTCCGTAAGGGAGAATGGGAGAGGGAGAGGGGGTGATGGGGGGGATGGGGAGATAGGGAGGCAGAGGAGGCGGAGGAGGCGGAGGAGGCGGAGGAGGCAGGGGAAGCAATTAATTTTTTTGCAAGCTAACTAATTATTTATTTTCTTCCTCCGCTCCCTCGGCTTTCTTCACTCCTCACTCCTAACTCTAAAATCCATCTGTTGTTAAAATCTAAAGTTTAAAATCCAAAATTGCTTGGGGAGTGGGAAAATGAATTGTCATAAATGTTTAGCGTCCGTACTTTTAGTTAGCTCTAGTTTGAGTTTGGTATTGGCAAAACCCGCACAAGCTCAAGTTGCATACGGCAGTTATGTTGGTGTTGGTCCAACACTTGGTATATCTGATGGAGCGCAAATTGGGGGAGTTCTCGCAGTTCGCTATAAGCTTTTAGAAACACCCGTTTCTTTCCGTACCCAGGCTTTAGTTGGTGAAAGCACGGCTGTTGTACCTACGGTTTCTTATGATGTTCCCCTTAATTGGCAAACTGATGCTTATCTAGGGGCTGGATTAGTTTTGGCTGGTGGCGATACACCTTCCCCCGTTGGTAATAAAGTTAGTTTCGCTTTACAACCGGGTGTTGATTACATGGTACCCAATAGCAATACTGTGATTTTTGGTAACGCGATTATTGCTTTTGATGCTTATCGCGATAAGGGTGGTACTGCTGTTTCAGTACAGGGTGGTGTCGGTTTGAGGTTTTAATTAAAGGGAGTAGGGAGTAGGGAGTAGGGAGTAGTTAGGACCACCGGAATTAGGAGTTATAAGTTACGATTTATATTGCCTACTTCCTTTCTTCCTTGAAAGTAATTAAGCTGCAACCCCATGCTCAAATTCACCTAATTCTTCTGCTTGGGCGATGTAATTTTGACCGTAAATTTTCGCTATTTTTCCGGTTTGCGCTAATATATTTCGCACTTGTTTATTGGAAAAGTCACCGAGGTTAATATTACTTTGAAGCGCCATTCCTGCGGCAATCCCAATTCCTTGTCCAACGCCGCAATTGAATTCTACAATTCTACCAGCAGAACAAGCATAACCCTCGAATCCAGAAGCTGGACTGATAACTGCTAAATTAGGTATGTCCTTGATTATGGCGTGTTGAATGCCGATATTAAATAAAGGTTTTTGTACGTGTAAAAGGTTCTCTATACGTTTTTGTTCTGCTCTTATACCTAAACCTTTGATACCGCCGCGAATATCGAAATGATAACCAAAGGTTCCCAAAGCTTCATCTTTTCTGACTCCACCTGCAAGCATTTCTGCTCCGGTTAAAGGATCGATTACTCCCGTAACGTTGCCTGCGTGACGAATGTATAATTCTGTAGCTGGAGTGACTGTATCTGCACCAATCGCTTTAAACCATTTAATTACATAATTCATTTCCGCAACCATTTGTGATGTGGGTTTGGCTTTACCCCGTGCTAATGCTTCTGCCGTATCCGCATTTACATCATATAAAAATGCGTTCCAAGATAATCTTCCATCTGAAAGAATGGCGACGTTACCGTTATCAAGAATTGCGCCGCTTTTTTCTAAAATTAAAGGAGTTCCTCGGAAGGAATGATAGGCGATGGAAAGAGCTTTGCAGCGAATATCGATGTAGTCTTTACCGACGTACATGGTTTTGAAGTTGCCATTGCGATCGACTAAATCTTCTCTAAGAAAATTGGCTATTTCGGGGTTATTACCTGCGGCTTGATTTAACCACTGTTGAGCGTGTGTATCGTTAAGATTGGTAAAACGTTCGAGGTAAAGTTTTTCTATATGTTGGAGTCTTTGTACGCTCAAGCCTTGAGTTTGAAATACTAAGGTAACTGAAAGTTCTGAATCTGGTAAGCCGAAGGTTTCAAATCCTTTGAGTTTTTTAACTCCAGCAGCTTGCGCTAATTCTGCATTTACGGTGGAGTCGATAAACTGCTTGGCTAAGTAAGTTTCTTTTTTAGTTAAATTAATTCCAACAATTTTGTTACTCTGCTTGATAACTGACTCAATTTCAATATTGCTTAATACATCGGCGCGAACTTCTCGCAACATCTCCCGTAAAACTCGATCTGCTAGCCGTGGATCTAACGCAACTTGCACTACTCCAACTCTTTGCAAAAATTCTTCGTAGATAGCAGGTGCGTCTCCGAAAGATGATAAATTGTACGATCGCCGAATTTCTAGGGGAATTGATGACCTATCCAAGTAGCTTAAACCACCGCGTACTAAGTGTCCGCCTACTCCTTGTCGCGAATCACCTTTGAACATTAGCAAGCTGCGCGGGTATTTATTAGTACGACGGTAATATTCTCGTGCGGCACAGATTAAGCTTAGTATACCGGGAAGTTCATCTCCAAAAGCGATGATGTCATAAGTACGAGTTCTGTATGTTTGAGGCATGATTTTTTCTGATAATTATTAATCTATAGAAAAAATCAACAGTGTATATTTTTATAATTCCGGAAACTGTATGGTACCCGAAAGGGTAGTTTTAAATATGAATTTTTTTTGATTGTTGCACAAAATAATTTACGAGTTAAGGGCAAGCAATGGAACTTAGTCAATAATTAATGGTTCTAATATCGCGTGGCGATCGCAAGAAAAAGTAAATCCTATAATTAATCATAAATATGAAGTTTTCTAAAGGTATTGCAACTGAAGTATCTTCTCAACAAATTAAGCAAGTTAAGGAATGGATTTACCAATGTTTGGAAATAGATGAAGAAATTTCTATTTCTCTAAGTCAGTTACAGTGTAGCGAACCTGAATGTCCGCCAATTGAAACAGTAATTTTGGTGATGAAAAATCCCGTACAGCAGTATAAGATTCATAAAAAGATTGCGGATATCGAATACGCTGATATTTATCTTCTTGTAGAAAATACTTAAATATCTATTTAAAATGATGTTTCTTCCGTACAAGTTAATGAGGCGTTGAATAGAGTTAAAACTGACACGTTATAATGTTAAATAAATCCTAAATTATACAGTTGAAAAAAACATTTTTATCGATATTATAACGAACTTCCATACAAGAGAAATTAATTTTTTAAAATTAAATAGAATTTGTTATGCTTGAGAAGTATTAAGAAAAAGTTAGTAATTAGTGGTTGGGATAAAGGTGATGCTAGCAGAAACTAACTACCAGCAACTAAATACTAAATACTAATTATTGATAAGTAATGGAACTTAGGTAATGACTCTATCTATTCGTCCCGAACAGCCTTCTTCTAAGCGGACGTTATCGTCTTTATCCACAGAAAGTCAGCAGAATGTAACGGATGCAGAAATGATGCAGGCTGTACGTATTTTACTGATTGGGTTAGGAGAAGATCCAGAGCGTGAAGGACTAAAAGATACGCCCCATAGAGTTGTCAAAGCTTTACGATTTCTTACCAAGGGATATCATGAATCCTTGGATGAACTGTTAAATGGTGCGGTATTTACAGAAGATGCCAACGAAATGGTATTAGTTCGGGATATCGATATTTTCAGTTCTTGCGAGCATCATATTCTACCAGTTATTGGTCGCGCTCATGTAGCGTATATTCCTAATGGAAAGGTAATCGGATTATCTAAAATTGCTCGAATTTGCGAAATGTATGCACGACGTTTGCAGGTACAGGAACGTCTTACCGTACAAATTGCTGATGCGTTGCAAGGTTTGCTCAAACCACAAGGGGTGGGTGTGGTTTTAGAAGCCAGTCATATGTGTATGGTAATGCGTGGAGTACAAAAACCTGGCTCTTGGACTGTTACTAGCGCTATGCGAGGAGTATTTGCAGAAGATGCTAGAACTCGCGACGAATTTATGAATTTGATTCGACATAAGCCTAGTTTTGGGTAAGGGTAAATATAGGAAGACGTAGCAGTGCATGGGGAGACGTAGCAGTGCATGGGGAGACGTAGCAGTGCTACGTCTCTACAAAAAATGTTATCGGCTACCAGCCCAACTTACCCATCTGTGGGATGTACCTACGTGGGTTTGTTTTTCATTTATTTCTTGATTTGTAATCTTAGATTGGACTAAATTCCCATCACTGCTCAAAGCTTCACTAATATTACTATCAGTTAAATTAGCATCATTGAGATTAGCTTTAGTTAAGTCAGCACCACTGAGTTCTGCTTCTGCAAGATTAGCTCGAACCATATTCGCATTTACCAAATTTGCACTCCGCAAATCTGCTTTTTGTAAGTTGGCTCTTTCTAGGTTGGCATTAATTAGGTCTGCACCAATTAGATTTATCTCGCTTAGATTTGCATCGCTTAAATCGGCTCCACTCAAATCTGCATCAGTTAAATTTGCTTGACTTAAATTGCATCCTCTTAATTTAGTCCCACTTAAATCGGCTCCGCTTAAATCGGCTCTAGATAAGTTTATGCCGCTTAAGTCAATATTTTGAAGATTAGCTTGATGGAGATTAGCTCCACTAAAATCTTTTTCTCCGGCTCTGTATTGGTTTAAAAGTTTATTAACGTCCATGTTTTTAACCTTATTCCTTTTAGCAATCAATGATTTTATCAACGAACTGTATAGATAGGCAGTAACGTTTTTCTTTACGTGATAAGCTTATTTTGCTAAAGTTTTATTGATATGGAACGTTTACTTAAAGTAACTATGTAAAAATACTCAAAACTTGTTAATTCTTATTAAAAGTTTTGAATAATACTGATTTTGAAACATTGCAGCTTAGTATCTCAAAATCAGTATTGTATTATGGCTGAGCTAATCCGACTTTAGGGCTATTATTTGCATCTTGCTGTAGTAATTCAAATAGTATTTGTTCAATTACTTCACTTATTAACTGATTTCCTTGTAAATTGAAATGGATGTGGTCGTGATATAAAGCTTTTGGGTTTTGGGAGGAGTTGAATATAGGTAGAAAATCGATGTAGGTGATACCTTGGGTTTTGGTAAACTCTTGTAGGCGTTGACGTGCTTTAATTTCGTAATCGCGGGGTGGTTGCTCAATTTCTCGCAATAAGGGAGTCATGGCGAGTAAAAATTGCATATTGTTTTCGCGAGTAAATTCTTGAACTTGACTAATGGCTTTTAAGTTAATACCAACGCGATCGCCACTTTCATTTTGTAGCTCTTTGAGTCCCGGTATCGGTTTTTGGTTGATGATGTAGCGATTTAATATTTCGGCTAATGCTAGAGGTGGTTTTTGCGAGGGATAATTGCGATCGCGTCCGACTGGTAGTGAAGTGGGAGCGGTGGAAAATAAGTCATCGGTATTAATTAGTAATACTACAGCTTTCGCGCCGAAGCTGCCAAACCGTTGTAAATAGGCTAGTTCGTTTCTCGGTCCCCAGGAATTAGCTGAAGCGTTTAATACCTCCACTTGCGGAATATTCGGAGATACATTTTTATTCAAAGAATCCATCATTAAACTAGAAATAGTATTCTTTTGGTCAGTCCACCAACCACCATTAGCTATAGAATCTCCTAAAAGTAATATTCGCAAGCTTGAAGGTAAAGGTGTCTGTTGAATATTTGCACCTCGCATAGAATACTGATTAATTTCTATACGATTACCAAAACGGCGAGTACGTTGAGAAGGAGCTAATAAATAACCTATTTTTTCATCGCCAACATAAGTTAAAGGATTGCCAAAACCAAACAGCAAACGCAATCCGATTTCTGTAGCTACAAATAATCCGACAATCGCTGCAACAATAACTAGTAAAATAAATCTCACCGTTTAATACCTTTTTTCGTGTGATGGCACAAATTACACCAATATACACGACGAGAGAGGGGGAGATGGGGGGATGGGGGGATGGGGGGATGGTGAATCCACTCTCGTGCGGAGGAACACGACCGTTGAGAGAAGTGGTGAACCCGTTACTCTAACGAGTCGTGCCGCGCTGAACACGCGGAGCGTGCGGCGAGCGGGGGGGGATGGGGAGATGGGGAGATGGGGGGATGGGGAGAAGGAGTTATTATACCTTTGACCTTTGACATGCAGACCTTTAACATGCAGACCTTTGACATGCAGACCTTTAACCTTACTTTACTTTTCTTAAGCAAATTGTTATCGGAATGTTTTGGTTGTATCTGCTTATCTAGGAGGTAACGAACTACAATCAAGGCGGATAGTTCGCATAATCAAAAAAGGAAAATTATTTGTTATGTCCGACTTAAATCGAGGAATCATGAAGTTTAAAGGTGCGGATACTCCTAAAGCTGTAACTATTTCTACCGTTCTGGTTTTGGGTTCGATTGCATTACTGATATTTTGGGCTTTGCAGGTGGCTTACGAGGTAAACTAGGAAACGAGGAACTCCAGAAATCAAGGCGGTAAATGTATTAGGGATGTGTTAAGTCGGCTCGACAATATTCACTTACCGAGGCTGTAGGGAAATGTTGAGTGGGAACGCGAAAATAATTATGAATTCTTGTTGATCGGTGACAATTCATTCTTAGCTAACGATTCTAAGGGGTGCGGATTATATTATCATCGCCCCTTAGTCCATTATCATTATCAAAATCTAATAATAGGAGATTTTGGATTTAGATTTAAGGGAAATCAAAAATCAATTATATGCTTGAACTCTGGGGCGCTTTAGTTATTTTTATTATCTGTCCGCTTTTGGGTGGATTGCCAGTGATTTCGTGGATAACCAATGCTTTGGCAAAGCGACGATTGGCGGAAATCGGTACTGGTAATATTGGCGTAAGTGCTGCTTTCTACCACGGTGGAACTTTGGTAGGAGTTCTGGCTGTTTTATCGGAAGCCCTTAAAGGAGTTGGTGCGGTTTTAATTGCCCGTGCTTTTTTCGGTAATGGTTCCTACTGGGAAATAGTTGCCTTAATTACCTTGGTTATAGGTAGATTCTGGATGGGTAAAGGGGCTGGAACTACAAACGTTGTCTGGGGATTTGCAGTACACGATCCGATGGCGGCGGCGTTTGTATTGTTAGTTGGTAGCATCAGCTTTCTGCTTTTACGTTCCAAGGAATTAGCAAAGTATGGGGTGTTGATTTTATTTCCCCTAATTGTAGCTGTACTGCATTTTAACGATATACCGCAAATTTTGGCTGCGGTTGTCTTAGCAGGGTTACTTGGCTGGATTTACCAACAGATTCCCGATGATTTAAATTTAAAAGCAACTGAAGCTAAACCAGAGTCACAAGCAATGTTTCAATTGTTACGCGGCGACCAAAAAATTCTTTCCTTAGATGATGAATTGGATGCTGCGATTGTAGGGAATAAAGCAGCTAGATCCTCGGAAATGAAGCGCATTGGTTATCCAGTTCCTAAAGGTTGGGTACTGACTCCAATGGATGAACCCCAAACGCTGATAGATTTTCTTCAGCCATCAGATTTATCTCCCCTTGCAGTACGTTCTTCGGCGTTAGGAGAAGATACAGAAGAAGCTTCCGCCGCCGGACAGTATGAAACTGTTTTGAACGTTACAACAAAAGAAGGTTTACTACAAGCTATAAATACAGTTCGCGCTTCCTACGAGCATTCCGGCGCAACTCAATATCGACGCGATCGCAATTTAAAAGAAACTGCAATGGCGGTGTTGATTCAACAACAAGTCCAAGGGGTATTTTCAGGAGTTACTTTTAGTCGCGATCCAATTACTCAAGAAAGCGATGCTGTAGTAATTGAAGCAGCAGCCGGAAGTGCGGCTCAAGTAGTTTCTGGGAGATACACGCCGGAACAATATCGGGCTTTTGTTGTGAAAACAGAGAATTTATCTTCCGTACATTTGGAAGGTGAAGGACAAATACCCGCAGTATTAATTAAACAAGTAGCATACTTAGCTCGTCAAATCGAACAACACTATCACGGCATTCCCCAAGATATCGAATGGAGTTATGACGGTCAAACTTTGTGGATATTGCAAGTTCGTCCGATCACAACATTATTACCGATTTGGACGCGCAAAATTGCCGCCGAAGTAATTCCGGGAATAATTCACCCCTTAACCTGGTCAATTAATCGTCCCTTAACTTGCGGAGTTTGGGGAGGAATTTTTGCATTAGTATTGGGCGAACGTGCTTTAGGCTTAGATTTCAACCAAACGGCGACACTTCATTTTTCCAGAGCTTATTTTAACGCCAGTCTTTTAGGACAGATTTTTCGACGCATGGGTTTACCTCCCGAAAGTTTGGAATTTCTGACTAGAGGAGCCAAGATGAGCAAACCGCCTCTAGATTCTACTTTGTCAAATTTTCCCGGATTGCTGCGGTTGCTGACAAGAGAATTAAGTTTAGCAAGAGATTTTAAGCGAGATTACCGCAAAAGATTTCAACCAGGTTTGAGTGAATTAACGCAACAATCGCTACTCGAACTCGACCAAGATCAGCTGTTAGAACGAATTGAATTTATTTTAGAACTGCTTCGTAGCGCTACATATTATAGTATTATGGCTCCCTTGAGTGCTGCTATTAGACAAGGAATTTTTAAACCAAAAGATAGTGACATTGATAATAGTGCGGCTCCCGAAGTTGCAGCATTACGAGAACTTGGCGAATTAGCCGCAGCAGCAAAATTAATATTACCCGAATTTGATTCAGAAACGCTATTTGAGGATTTAGCAGTTTCCACGCCGGGACAAAAAATTCTCGAAGGGTTTGAAATATTACTCAACCGTTACGGTTATTTAAGTGATGTCGGTACAGATATTGCAGTTCCAACTTGGCGAGAAGAACCCGAAGCTGTAAAACTGTTATTTGTGCAGTTAATGCAAGGAAATCAACCCCCAGCCTCGAAGCGTAAGCGAGGGGGAGCCGTACAACGTCGGGTAGATTTAAAAGGACGAGTTACAGAAATTTATTCTCGATTATTAGCACAGTTACGTTGGTCTTTTATCGCATTAGAACGCAATTGGTTGCAAAACGGTTTACTTGAGGAACCCGGAGACATCTTTTTTCTAGAAATTGAAGAGATACAAAAAATAATTAGGGATTCAGATTATCAACTGATAAGTCATTTAATGGAATTGGTGAAAATTAGAAAAACCCAACTTGCAGAAGATAGCCAACTCAATCCCGCGCCCCTGTTAGTTTACGGTAATGCACCTCCCCTATCGATTTTCTTTTCTCGTCCTTCACTCGTCCCCGATGGAATGCTAACCGGAATCGCCGCCAGTCACGGGTTAGTTGAAGGGAGAGTTAAAGTGGTGCGAAATTTACAGGCAGTGCCGGATATTGATAAGCAGACAATTTTAGTAGTTCCTTACACCGATTCTGGCTGGGTTGCTTTATTGGCAAGGGCTGGCGGATTAATAGCCGAAGCTGGCGGAAGGCTGAGTCACGGCGCAATTATCGCCCGCGAATACGGAATTCCCGCAGTCATGGACGTACATAATGCTACTTGGTTATTGCAAGATGGTCAGCGAGTACGCATTGATGGTTCTAGGGGGATTATTGAGATATCGAACGATTTAAGACCGGATTGAGGAGTTAGGCAACGGATGCAGTTAGGCAACGGATGCAGTTAGGCAACGGATGCAGTTAGGAGTTTTTTAATATTGACCTTTGACATGCAGACCTTTGACCTTATTAAGCTAATAGTAATCGCTCAACGACTCGGAGTAGTAATATGCTCTTAAGCATTAAACGTATTGATGTTCCACCAGGACAACGTGTGTTGTTGCGTGATGTCACCTGGCAAGAATTTGAAACAATTCTTGATGAACTGGGAGAACATCGCGCTGCACGTGTTGCTTATGACCGAGGAGTATTAGAGATAATGGCACCATTGCCAGAACATGAATTTGATAAAGAAATTATTGGTGACTTAATAAAAGTACTTCTAGAAGAGTTAGATACTGAATTTCTTAGTCTTGGTTCTACAACTTTTAAAAATCAAGTAATGCTTCAGGGAATAGAACCAGATCAATGTTTTTATATTCAAAATGAGAGTAAAATTCGTGGTAAAAAGCGACTCGATTTGACACAAGATCCACCACCCGATTTAGCTTTAGAAATCGATCTTACTTCTCGGACTCATCCGAGTATTTATGCAGCGTTGAAAGTGCCGGAACTTTGGCGATTTGAAAAAGGTAAATTACAGATAAATTTGCTGCAAAATGGGTCTTATGTTGTATCTGAGCAAAGTAAGAACTTTCCTAATTTACCTTTGAGTGAAGTTTTACCAAAATATCTTGAACAAAGTAGAGTAGCTGGTCGAAATTCTGCGATCAAAGCTTTTAGGAATTGGGTGAGAGAGCAATTAAAAAGTTGATACGACTTACGCAACAGGCACATTTTTCTTGTAAGGTGTGTGATGCCCTATCGTTAATTTGAACGTAGCAATAAGGTTTGTAGCATCACGCACCAATGACGCTACCGCGTCACGCTCCGCTAACAACCATTTGTGACAATATCTTAAGTCTTGGTTGATATTAACTCGTTTAGCTTTCAAAAACACCTTGGAATCAATTCCAAGGCTAATAGCTCAAGTCTACTAAAGTAGACTGAAAAGCTTACATAGTAATATTTATAGACCTCGAACTCATAAATAAATACGAACTATAACCATTGTTGCTTTACTAATTTTGCTACTATCTAAGTAATCACACTGGTAAAAACCCCAGCATCATGATTAAGCGGCTTTGGCGGTGGTTTAAGAATTTTTGGCAGCGCTTATTTGGTAGAAATCCTCCCAAACCGGATATTAGCGTAAAACCACGCGAGTTGTTGACGGATGCGGAATGTGAATCATTATTTCTTCAGTTGTTGGATGGAGTGAATGATGAAGGGTGGAGTCGCGGCAGTGTGAAAGCTTTTTTAGATTGGAGAAATATCGTTAAGGATGATTTTGTCGGATGGTTACGGCGTTTTGGTGAGAGGTTGTTGGCTGGGGATGGGGAAAATCGTGAGTTAGCAGAGCGGATGGTGCTGTTGAGTAAGGTTGGTTTTGGGGAGTTGAGTGAGGTAGCTGGTGAGATTGGGAGGGAATTGTTGGAGAAGGGAGAAGGAGAAGAAAAGACAGAAGCGGAAGTTTGGTTTGAAAGAGGTGTTGAGCAGTTTGATAATAGGGATTTTGAAGGTAGCATCGCATCTTTTGACAAAGCTGTTGAATTTAAACCTGACTACCACGATGTTTGGTACATCCGGGGTAATGCGCTGGGTAAATTGGCAAGGTTCGACGAAGCAATCGCATCTTATGACAAAGTAATTGAAATTAAACCTAACGAACATCAAGCTTGGTTTTATCGGGGTTTTACGCTGTTTAACTTGGCAAGATTCGACGAAGCGATCGCATATTATGACAAAGCAATTGAAATTAAACCTGACTACGACGAAGCTTGGAACAACCGGGGTATTGTTTTATGTGATTATTTAGGACGTTTTCAACAAGCAATTGAATCCTTCAATGAAGTAATTAAATTAAAACCTGACGACTACAAAGCTTGGTACAACCGGGGTGTTGCGCTGCGTAATTTGGAAAGGTTTGAACAAGCCATTGCATCTTTTGACAAAGCTGTTGAAATTAAACCTGATTACCACGATGCTTGGTTAAACCGGGGTGTTGCGCTGGGTAATTTGAAAAGGTTTGAACAAGCGATCGCATCTTTTGACAAAGCAGTTGAATTTAAACCTGACGACTACAAAGCTTGGAACAACCGGGGTGTTGCGCTGGGTAAATTGGAAAGGTTTGAAGAGGCGATCGCATCCTACGACAAAGCAGTTGAAATTAAACCTGACATCCACGAAGCTTGGAACAACCGGGGTGTTGCAGCCGGAGATTCCATTAGTTTTAATCAATTCTTTGCTCTTCCTAACTCTTTTACCATACAAAACCCAGCCTTGAACCAGCGTGGTTATCAAGGAAGATTAGCAAGCTATCAGGAAGGCTTGAAATATTGCCAACAAAATACCCACTCAGAAGGTTGGGGAATATTGCATCAAGCAACAGGTGAAGCTCACTATTATCAAGGAGTAGGAGAACGAGATTACCGTCAATATTGGCTGCAAGCAGAAGCTGAATATAAACAAGCCTTAATTACCCTAACAAAAGAAGCTTTCCCCGAATTACATTTAAAAGTATTAAAAGACTTAATTCGCGTGTTATTTGGCTTAAGCAAAGACGACGAAGCAAAACAATGGCGAAGACAAGCATTAGAAGTATTCAGAAATTTATTAAACTCTCCCGATAAATCTTCTTTGCAAAAGCGCAAATTACAAGCGGAATATTATAGTTTCTCACAAATGCGGGTAGATGTATTAATCGAAGATGATGATTTTGCACTTGCTTTAGAAGCTGCGGAGAGAAACAAAAATTTCTACCTCACCTGGATACTGGATAATCAAAAAGAACATATTATTAGCCCCAGCTACAGCGAAATTCAAGAGTTAGTCAACCCAAATACGGCAATAATATACTGGCATCTTAGCCCCTTTGCTCTCACCACATTTATTATTCAACCCGGTGCAGATAAACCCATCGTTATCCCCACACAAAAGCCGGATAAATTAGAAGCTTGGATAAAAAATTGGGATACACAATACGAGGATTATCGAAGAAAAAACAACCAGGTATCAAATTCAGATTGGCGCGATAATTTACCACAATTACTCGAACAACTCAAGGAAATTCTCAACATTCCCCATATTACCGAATCAATCCAAAATTCTAATTCTCAGATCCAAAATCTGATTTTAATTCCCCATCGCGATTTACACCGCTTCCCCCTTCATGGACTTTTTCCAGATAATTTCACCATCAATTATCTACCTAGCGCTCAAATTGGGATAAATTTACAGCAAAAACAGCCTATTTCCTCAAGCAGCATCTTAAGTATAGAATCACCCGATAGCAAAGATTCAGATGGTAAGCCATTTGAAGAATTACGTCACGCAGAAATCGAATCCGCGATCATTTGTGCAATGTTCGCAAGTTCGCAGCGAATAGCTGGAAGCACAGCAATCCAAAAAAATATCAAAACAGCTCTAGCAAATAGCTACCAAGTATTTCACTTTACAGGACACGCAACCTACAATTACCAACGACCAAAGCTATCTTGTCTTGCACTAAGCGGTAAAGACAGATTAACTCTAGAAAACATAAGCGAATTATCGCTAGATAGCTACCATCTAGTTAGCCTTTCAGCTTGCGAAACTGCGATTACAGGTAATCAAACCATCGATAATGAGTATGTGGGATTAGTGAGTGCTTTTCTATGCCAAGGTGTAACCAATGTTCTTAGTACCCTCTGGACAGTCGAATCGGTATCCAGTGCTTTATTTATGATTGAATTTTACCGTCAACCTGATTGGAATATTGCTCCAGCAGTTGCACTTAGACGTATCCAGAAATGGTTAAGTAATTTAACATACAGCGAACTTGTAAATTGGTACAAACAACGTGCTGAGGAAGTTACAGAAAAAGATAATATTTGTGCGGAAGATTTGCTAGATGAAGCCGCTATCATCGAAGATGACTTCGCTAAAATAAATACACAAATTCCTCCTTATGCCCATCCTTATTACTGGGCTGGTTTTATTATTACTGGTAAAATTTATTTTTAAACTCAAAAATTATGCAAGCAAAATATGCGATTCGCAGAGAAGCTTTCTTAAGTGCAGTTGACCAATTTGATGTATCAACTCTGCCGCAGGAAATACAAAAAGAAATAAATGTATTGTGTAAGGCTTTGAACGAGCAAGCAACAGAAGATACAATTAAGCAGCTTGATAGCTTATTCAAAAAATGCGAACCACTGAAAAAAATTTATGATGCTCAAAGACGAAACTTAAAAAAACAAGAAAGCGAACAAGAACGCAATAAAGGCTTTCCTGTAAAAAACGATAACCCCAAGCAAGAAGAACTCGGTTCCAGAAATACTAACCCTCCTACCCCATCATCAAGTAATTCAAATTCCCAACATTCTACGTCCACCTAATCAACAAATAAAAGCAGTAAATAATTATGAGTCAAGAAGCACCTAATGAACAAAAGCAAGGCTTTCCCGTTAGCAAAGATAAGCCAAAATCTGATGATTTAAAACCGTTAAATATTAACCCTCCAACGCCGAAAAAATCACAAAAACAGAATCATAAAAATTATTAAGTGCTGATTAGCGAATAATGACTTCATGAAAGAAATTATATACCCTACCTTAGATTTGTTTCTTTACCAATTCAGAAATGGTTTGGGTGATAGTGACGAGCAAATTAAAGAAAATCATAAAAGCTTCTGGCAAAACCTACCAGATAAAATCAAGGTAAATTTAGAAGAAGAAGAAAAGGGAGAAAACCCGGAATATATTAAATTAATTGAAGAATTAATCGAACAACCGACAAAACAACAATTTAATATTCAAGATAATCACTATTATTTTACAGACACTAGCGACAGCTATAAATTAGAAGGCTACTATTACCCAATTCGTTTATACGATACTTACGGGCTGATTTTTGATTGTTCTATTGATGATAGAAATCATCCTCAGCCAATAGATGTTTTCAAAAATCTCAAACAACAAGCAGTAACAAAAAGCGGTAGTATCGGCAAAACTTGGATGGTTTCCGGTTCCCTGGCTCCAGGAACCAAACCAGAGCCAGAAGCGATCGCCAAAGAAACATACAAAATTTTAGAAAATATTGAATGTCAAAATCTAGAACCAGGAAAATTCCTCGGTGCAACAGTTTTTGAAATCTGGAAGCCACCGCAAAAATGGCTCAATGTCGAGCAAGAAAATATTCATGTTCTGATTATCCTGTATAGTAATCTGTGGAATATGGAAGTAGCCGCAGAATTTTATGGTGATTGGCTACGATTATTTAATATGCGGAATAAAATTATTTGGGAATACGCATATAGTCGCCAACTCACCACGAAACTCAAAGTCATATTTAAGGATGTTTCAGAGAATATTAATCGAGTCAACAAGATTGATTATGCCTTTGCAGATCGGAAAATATCCTCACAAGAATTACAAGATTTACAGAAAATTTTAAGCCAAAGTATAGTAAAACTATCTGATTATGCCAGCAAGCTAGGTTTTTTAGAAATACTACGTTTAGCAATAGAAAATAATTTACAAAACTATCAAAATTTTATAAAAGATATTGAAAATAAAGCCAAAGAAAAACAACAAAATGACAGTACATTAGGTGACACTAACTTAAAATGCTTAGAAAAATTTACCAAAACTGTTAAAAATAAATACGAAGTTCAGATACAACAAGATTGTGCTAGCCTTAGTGCCAGCTTAAGAATAATAGAAGACTTAATTAGTACGGTACGCGGAATTATTGAGATAGAACAAACTAAAAATGACCGCTCTATAAATAATACTATTGCTGCCGTAGGTATCGGACTCGCTACTAGCCAAATAGTTTCTGCTGTTATCCTAGCCGAAGTCCCCAAAAACAAAAATCCCTTGGCATATCAAGCTCAAGCTTTTGCCTGGAGTTTAGGAATAGGAGCATTAACTGGTTTACTAGCGTATATAATAATTCCCAGTATAATGCCCAAACTCACCAGCTTCTTCTCTCGTAGATGAAGTATTTACGTAAACTCGTTAAAATAAAAACAAATATTAGTTATTAAGTTCGACGATACTAATTTGTCACCAGTGGTTAGATCGCAAATAATCTGTCACTGTACGACAACAAAACTTTCTGACAAAAAATATTTAATCAAAAAGCCAGCAGTCGGATTTGAACCGACGACCTACGCATTACAAGTGCGTTGCTCTACCACTGAGCCATGCTGGCAAAAGACATACTAACTTTGTAATTGTACCAGAAAAAATAATATTGTAAAGCCCCCGATTTATTTTAAACGAGCAGATAAGGTAAATATTTTTATCTGTCCGGAGAGTGATTTACCCGCACCTGAAACCACGGGTACTGTAATAGAAAAATAGAATGCTAAACATAAAAAAAATTAAAACTTTTCTGCCACCTCTACAAGTTATCTTGAAATTCGGGCATTTCAAAGAAAACTGGAGGATTTTAAAATTTATTTGATAATTGTCTAAACAGATTCGGCATAATAGCTAATTGTCCTTAAAAGTAATTAAAAAAGTATGACAGCGTTAAGCCAAAGAGATTTATTGAGCGTAGCAGATTTGAGCGCGGTGGAAGTCGAAGAACTTTTGCAGATGGCAACTCAATTAAAATCACAACAGTTGAAATTGCAGTGTAATAAAGTATTGGGACTTCTATTTTCTAAAGCTTCTACTCGAACGCGGGTAAGTTTTACGGTTGCAATGTATCAGTTAGGCGGGCAGGTTATCGATCTCAATCCTAATGTTACCCAAGTTAGTCGCGGGGAACCAATTAAAGATACGGCAAGAGTTTTGGATAGATATCTTGATATCTTGGCAATTCGTACCTTTGAACATCTTGAATTAGAAACTTTTGCAAATTATGCTCAAATTCCGGTAATTAATGCCCTGACAGATTTAGAGCATCCCTGTCAGATTTTGGCGGATTTATTGACAATTCAAGAGGAATTTCAAACTTTGACAGGTTTGACTTTAACTTATGTTGGCGACGGTAATAATGTTGCAAATTCCTTGATGTTGGGGTGTGCTTTGGTAGGTATGAACGTGAAAATTGCCACTCCCAACGGATACGAACCTTCTTCAGATGTTGTAGAACAAGCACGGGCAATTTCAAGTGGAAAAACTGAAATTATTATTACCAAAGATCCTCAAATCGCCGCAAAGAATGCTAATATACTTTATACTGATGTTTGGGCAAGTATGGGACAAGAAGAAGAAGCTTCTGACCGAATGCCAATTTTTAAACCCTACCAAATTAATCAGGAATTGTTGAGTTTTGCTGACCCAAAAGCGATCGTTCTGCACTGTTTACCAGCCCATCGCGATGAAGAAATAACAAATGATGTTATTGAAGGCGAACATTCGCGAGTTTGGCAACAAGCAGAAAACCGACTCCACGCTCAAAAGGCTTTACTTGCCAGCATTTTAGAAGCCGAACCAGTTTAAATTTTAGGAAGACGGATTTTGGATTTTCTCTTAATTACTATCCAAAATCTCCCCGGTTTCCACTTAAGATTCTAAATTTCTTTAAAAAATTGCAATATAAAAGGCAAAAAACTTTGCCGGAATGAGGTTTTTTGTAGTACTAATGTTCTAGGGACATTTGTATTTTACTTCCCTATAAATCTATGGAAAAACTGACAGAAGCACAAAGAGAACTTTACGATTGGCTGACGGAATATATCCGAATGCGTCAGCATTCACCTTCAATTCGTCAGATGATGCAAGCGATGAATTTGAAGTCACCAGCACCCATTCAAAGCCGTTTGGAGCATTTACGCAACAAAGGATATATTGAGTGGAGTGAAGGTAAAGCCCGGACTATTAGAGTTTTGCATCCCGAAGAACCGGGCGTACCGATTTTGGGAACCATAGCTGCTGGTGGTTTAATTGAACCGTTTACCGATGCTGTGGAGCATTTGGATTTTAAAGAGATCAAATTACCTTTTCAAACTTATGCTTTGCGGGTAACTGGCGACAGCATGATTGAAGATTCCATAGTTGATGGAGACATGGTATTTTTGCGTCCGGTACAAGAGCCAGATATGCTCAAAGACGGTACCATTGTCGCCGCAATGGTAGACGGGCACGGTACCACATTAAAGCGGTTTTATCGTACAAGTACCGAACGGATTACCCTCGAACCTGCAAACTCTAAATATCAGCCAATTGAAGTTGATGCGGGGCAAGTACAGGTGCAAGGTTCGCTGGTTGCCGTTTGGCGTAATTACAACTGAGAAAGGGAATCGGGCATTGGGCATGGGGCATTGGGCATGGGGCATTGTGAGGAGTTAGGAATGAGGAGTTAGGAGTTAAAAGTTAATAATTGTCTCCCCATCCCCCCATCTCCTTGTCCCCTTGTCTCCCCCTCTCCCCATCTTTTTAATTACGAATCACGAATTACCCAGGGTAGCTGCCATTTTATGTATCTAACGCCAAAAAAGTCTAAGACACCAATTACTTTTCGTCTGAAAATTCCTTATATAGGTTATGCAGGGGAAAAGAAGGGTACTTATCGAGCAAAACAGCCATTACCGGGATGTCCGAAAATTCCGCCATCTCTGCAATTGCGAGGCTACCAAAAGCAAGCTGTAAATAATTGGTTTGCTAATAATGGTAGGGGTACTTTGAAAATGGCGACTGGTAGCGGTAAGACTATTACAGCACTAGCAGTTACTTGGGAATTATATAGTCAAATTAATTTGCAAGTATTGCTGGTGGTATGTCCTTACCGCCATCTTGTTACCCAATGGGCGCGGGAATGCGAAAAGTTTGGTTTACAGCCGATTCTAGCTTTTGAAAATGTCCGCACTTGGCAAACGCAGCTTTCGGAGCAGCTTTATAATGTGCGTTCTGGTTCTCAACAGTTTCTCACGGTAATTACTACTAATTCAACTTTGATAAGTGATGGTTTCCAATCTCAATTGAAATACTTTCCTGAAAAAACTTTGATTATTGGTGATGAAGCACATAATTTAGGTTCACCCAAGTTAGAGGAAAGTTTACCGCGCAATGTCGGCTTAAGATTGGGGTTATCTGCAACACCGGAAAGATATTTTGATGAGGAAGGAACTCAGTCTGTATTGAATTATTTTGGTGCGGTTTTGCAACCGGAATTTACTTTGAGAGATGCGATCGCTCAAGGTGCTTTGGTTAGCTATCTTTATTATCCGGTACTAATAGAATTGACTGAATCGGAAAGTCTTGCTTATGCGAAATTGACGCGAAAAATTGGACGTGTTTTGAGCTATAAGCAGCGAGATGGCGATTTAATCGATATTGAAGGCAATGAAGATATCAAATCTTTATTAATTCAGCGTGCGAGGTTGGTAAGTGCTGCGGAAAATAAATTGAATGCTTTACGGGAATTGATGTTAACTCGTCGCGAAACTACTCATACATTATTTTATTGCAGCGATGGTTCCCAGGAAGCAGAAGGGCGTGCAAATTTGCGTCAATTGAAGGAAGTAACTCGCATTTTAGGAGTTGATTTAGGTTATAGAGTTAGTACTTATACGGCGGAAACTTCTTTGGTAGAGAGAGAAGCTTTAAGAAATCAGTTTGAAAGCGGAGAATTACAAGGTTTAGTTGCAATTCGCTGTTTGGATGAAGGAGTCGATATTCCAGCGATTAAAACAGCCGTGATTTTAGCAAGTTCGAGCAATCCTCGTCAATTTATCCAGCGACGGGGACGTGTTTTACGCCCTCATCCCGGCAAGGAACGTGCAACTATATTCGATATGATTGTGTTGCCTCCAGACTTAGATAGAAATACTTTGGAAGTGGAGCGCAATTTGTTAAGAAAAGAGTTGCGACGCTTTGTTGAGTTTGCCGATTTAGCTGACAATGCTGGTGAAGCGAGGATGAAATTGCTGGATTTACAAAAACGGTATGGGTTGATGGATGTTTAATTTGGGCATTGGGCATTGGGTTAAAAAAATTTTCTCAATTTATTCGTTAAAAAAAGAAAAACGACCGCAATGTGGGATAATTAAATATAGAGATAGATATTTTTATAATGGGGATATTAGCCAAATTTTTATAAGCACTAATATTCCCATTGTAATAAAATGTTTTATATAAATATAATATCAAGAAAGCGCTCTAAATAAATTTATTTTTTTGTCGGGTGTGTTAGATGCAGGACTATTTACAAATCTAAACGATAACTTTGATGCATTTAACGCACCATCCGAGATTGTTGCATAACTAAATAACTGAAATTCTTTTTTTCAAATATATAACTTCTAGTATATTAAAACGGTGCGTTAGGCGCAAAAAATAGTATTTTGCGATCGCCGGAATTGCCTGTCGCGCCATAACACACCCTACAAACTGAATTTTTTTCAAATATATAACTTCTAGTATATTAAAACGGTGCGTTAGGCGCAAAAAATAGTATTTTGCGATCGCCGGAATTGCCTGTCGCGCCATAACACACCCTACAAACTTTCGTTCCTTTGCGTTGAAAAAAAAATAAAAATGCCCGCGATGTGGGATAATTAAATATAGAGATAGATATTTTTATAATGGGGATATTAGCCAAATTTTTAAAAGCACTAATATTTCCATTATAATAAATACTTTATATAAAAAATATACCAGAAAAGGGGTTCTAAAATAAATATTTTTTTTGAGAGAAATAGTAAAAAATGATTTAAATTTCTTTACATATTATTACACATCAAATTTATTTATTAAACCTTATTAAGGGTTTCAAATAATACATTCATAGAACAGTTGACTAATAATAATCAGCCTTAAAAGCATAATTGAAGCAAACATCGTTACAGTGAGTTTACGGATAACAGAGTATAGCGACTACAGGTAAAATATAGCTTGGATTGCTATGTTAAAAACTGTAATGGAAAAAAAGCATAATATAGATGAAGTTCAAGAACCAATAAAGTGCGCTTCACCAGAAGTACGGCAAATTATCGAGCAAGTATGGCATTTAGAAAAAAGCAGACTTGATAAAAAAAGTTTCGGTCATATTAACGAAGATATTTTAGCAATAGTCAAGGAAGCTGTAAAATGAAGCTGACTTCTATTAAGCTTTGTAACTTTCGCTCTTTTTACGGTAAAACTTGTGAAATAACTCTTGCTGGGACAAACTCAAACAATACTACTATTATTTACGGTAATAATGGTGCGGGTAAAACGAGTTTGCTGAATGCATTTACATGGGTATTGTACGAAAAATTTAGTGCAGCTTTTGCCTCAATCGATCAACTTGTAAATAAAAGAGCGATCGCTGAAGCTAAAATTGGGCAGAGTGTGGAATGTTGGGTGGAGTTAGCGTGGGAACATGACGGGAAACGCTATCGAGTAAAACGCCAATGTCGGGTTTACAAACACCAGCAAGATATTGATGTTGGTAAAACAGAAATATATATGCAGGTAGCGGGAGATGACGGTAGATGGTATCTGCCACCGCAACAGCCGGAAGATATTATCGGACAAATTCTACCTGCAAGTTTACATCAATATTTCTTTTTCGATGGCGAACGAATTGAAGAAATAGTTCGTTCCGATAAGAAGGCAGAAATTGCTGAAGCTACTAAAATCTTTTTGGGGGTTGAGGTAATCAATCGTTCGATTCGACATTTACAAGAAGCCAAGAAAAGCTTAGAAAATGAGTTGAGAATAATTGGTGATTCGGAAATTAAAAAACTATTGAAACAGCAGGGTAAAATTGAGCTTGAAATTGAAATAATTAGCAAACGACAGCAAGAAATAGTTAAAGAGTTAGAATATCAAAATACTTTTAAAAAAGAAACTAGTAAACGTTTGCGGGAATTGAATGCGGCAAAGGATTTACAGGAAAGGCGACAGGAATTAGAAAAACAGAAAGCGTCGCATCAAGATAATTTGCGGCAAACTAGAGAAACTATCAAAAAAGCCATATCCACACGCGGCTATACAGTATTATTACCGGAAACAACAGTACAGTTTCGAGAAATTGTTGATAATTTGAAGCAGAAAGGAAAGTTAACTACAGGGATTTCGCGGGAATTTATTCAAGAGCTATTAAAATCAAGTAGCTGTATTTGCGGTACGAGTTTGAATCAAGAAAGTACAACTCGCGCAAATGTCGAAACTTGGTTGAAGAAAGCTGGCTCCTCCGAAGTTGAAGAAACAGCAATTAGAATCAGCGCTCAAGTTGATGAAAGTCACAAACAAGCAGCGATATTTTGGGAAGAAATTGATAAGGAACAAACTAGAATCAGTCAGTTAAGACAGGTTATAGCTGAAATTGAAGCAGAGTTGGATAATATTGAAGAAAGATTAAGAAAAGATCCTAGTGAAGAGATTAGAAGTTTACAAAAGCGTTTGGATAAAATTGAAGAGAAGATTACAGAGTTAACTTTAGAACAAGGTGCAAACCAGCAGAAAGTAATTAACTTAAAAACAGAATTGGAAAGTTTGAATAAACAAATATCCAAGCAGAAATTAAACGAAGAAAAACAGATATTAGCACAGCGTCGCATCAGCGCCACACAAGACGCGATCGATAGATTAACCCAAGTCAAAGTTTTGCAGGAAGAGCAATTCCGCTTGCAGTTAGAAAAACGGGTGCAGGAGATATTTAGCGAAATTTCCTTTACACCTTATATTCCCACAATCAGTGAAAAATACGAATTAACGCTAATAGAAAATACTTCTGGTTTAGCAATGCCAGTTGCAGCATCTACCGGAGAAAATCAAGTTCTCAGTTTATCATTTATTAGCAGCATTATCGATCGCGTGCGAGATTGGAGTCAAAATAAAATGCTCATGGTAGCAGATAGCAGCACCTTTCCGATTGTGATGGATTCACCTTTCGGAAGCTTAGATGTAATTTATCGAAAGCACATAGCTCAAATCATTCCAAAATTAGCAAATCAATTAATCGTATTGGTAACTAAAACTCAATGGAGGGGTGAAGTAGAAGACGAAATGTCATACCGAGTTGGTAGAGAATATGTGTTGACTTATTATTCTTCCAAACCCAATTGCGAACAAGATTTTATTGAATTGAGTGGGGAAAGATATCCTTTAGTGAAACAAAGTCCGAATGAGTTTGAGTATAGTGAAATTGTCGAGGTTGAGAGGGAGTGAACAATTATCAATTATCAATTATCAATTATCAATGAGCAATAGATTGTAGGGTGTGTTACGGCACGAGCAAATTTGTTTTTAGCTTATAAATTATAAAATGCCGTAACGCACCAATATTGTGGTTAAAAAACCTTACTAGTCGCAGAGAGCGCAGAGGAAGAGTGAAAGAGAATTAGTAATTTAAAAAATATTGTGTTTCATTTACAAAAGCAAAGGAAAATAAAAATCAACCATGAACGAATGATAATTGATAATTGATAACTGATGACTGTTCACTGTTCACTGATAACTGAAAATGGCTGAAACTGGAAGAATAAGGGTTGCAAAAGATAAGGCGGAGTTAGTACAAAGTTTAACATCTTGGAATGGTGCAACGGGACCTTTTCAAACTTTTGCCGATGTGGTAGTTTTTGCGGCTACTTTGGGTAAAAAGCATAATCGTAGAGTGGTTTTGGGGGAAATTTCTAAAAGGGAACCTTCACCTATTAAAGTCGAAACTTTTGCTTCAATGGGTTATGACTGGGTAATTAAACTGCTCGGAATTACTGAAACTAAGGATATAAAAGTACTTTCGGTAATTGAGGAAGAATCTCAAACTGAGCGTAATAATATTTTTGAAGAATATACGAATGGTGGTTTGGAAATATTGCAAACTGAATTAAGAGGTGCGGTAGATTATTCGGAAAGGCTGTTGTTGATGTTGAGTGCGGAAAGGTTTAAGGAAGATAAGCAGCAAGAATTTGATTTGAGTAAGTTTTTGTCTTGATGATAGGTTTTCGGAAAATTCCCGGCGGTTGAAACCGCTTCTACACAGGCAAAACCCGCCTGAGCCGCAGCTCCGCTGAACGCGGGTTAATCCAGCGTATATTTTAATTTTATTCATAAAATATATTAGTCCACGCAGGTGGACTTTCCCCGTGTAGCAGCGGTTTCAACCGCCAAATAAAAATTTATTCGGTATCTTCAGTATCTATTTCATCTTCAACAGATACTTGTTTAGTCAATAATTCAGTATAAATTTCGGGCAAACCAGCTACTAATACAGCAGAAAATCTGTCACGCACCATATCCTCTTTTTTTTGCTCGCCCATTTTTTCATAGTCTTTGCCATAAAATGTATTAGTGTCAAAACCTTTATACAATGCTTTGTAAGCATCCGTACAATTTGACCACTGGACTTTATTTACATCTGCTCTGAAAAAATTTAATAGCTTTCGTCTGGATAACATCGGATAACCATTTGCAGCGTCTATTTGGACTTTACGAGAACCAAAATACCATAAGCATAGTAAGTAAAATATTCTATCTTCTACTGTTTTCGCAACCTTAATTTTGTCATTACCAGGATTTATCGCTACAAATGTCCACAAACGATATGGGTAATTTGCTAAATTAACATCTACCTTCAAAATACCTCGATCGTAAAGCCGATTTAGAAAATCTATAACATTATTTATATTGCCTAAACTTTCATCTGTTCTTGTATTTTTAAACTCTATAAGTTTTCCTAAACGAACTATAGCTTTTTGAAATATAACTTTGAAAGCCCACTGGTTTTCTTTCAAAGCATTAATAGCTTTGCTATGGCTAATTATTTTTGTTTGGTGCCAATCACTATCTCTTGCATTTTCCTGCTCTTTAATCGTTCCTTTGTGTTTACTTGTCTGAGCTTGGAATTTGCCAAAAGTACCTTCAATCAAATCATTATCGCGGGCATATTCAAGCAAGTTATTGTAAGGTTTGAAATCCAGTAAAAGCTTAATTAACCAAGGACGAAAGTTAACTTCAAAGCCCTTTATTGCTGAACTCAGATAATTCTGTGGTAATCGAGAAAAAGGTGTTTCTGGCTCTTCATCTTCATCGCAGTAATCTTCTTGATAATAAGTGAAGAGAGAGCGTCCTTCATACTCAACTGGTTGTCCGTTTATGCCGAGTGCATCGTCAATACTTTTTATAAACCCTTCAATTTGCTTCTTTTCCATAGGATCGCGTGGTGGTTTCAAATCCAAAGTTGCAGAAACCAAAAGATCCAAATTTACAAGTGAATTCAGATAGTAGGAACTATCAAATTTGACAGAATCATCTTGCCAACGTACTAAGGAAAGAGGAAGTCTATCGTCCGCATCTTCACCTGTTTTCTCTGTAATCAGCGTTCTGACGCACTGTGCGTTAATACTTTGATCGTCAAGAATTAGCTCTCTAGCTTTATCAACTGTCTTAGCATTTTTATTCAAGTCAGTAAATAATTCACGAGCAATTCCTCGAATGGAATAATCGGCTTCACTTTGAATATTTTGAAACCCTGCATCAGGATGAAGTAAAACAAATAAAATTGGAATCTTAGTTTGTTTTTCTGTGGTATGAAGAGTACCACCTCTAAATTTTGGATCTTCACGAAAAGTACGAAGCGCCCAAAGACGATGTTGTCCATCTACAGCTACTGGTAAAATCCGCTCCTTATCCCAACGAAGCCGCGCTTGTGTTCCAACAGAAACGAATTGAACACCACCAAAGTTAGCAATTTTAGCTTGGGGTTGGTTCCATTGTGCGTCATCAGTATCGCTTCCATCGTAAGGAATAGGGGGAGCATTTGTATCTACATTATCAAACGTATCTTGAATTTTTTCATCAACCCCCTTGGGCATTAGTACTATAGTAATAGCATTGAAAAATTTTAATTTTTTCGGATTGAGAAGATAACCTTTAACAATATCGTCTTCTACTCTCTTCTCATCAATTTCTCTTTGAAAAAGTTCTTTCAACGACCATTTTGTATCGATAGAGGCGGGAATTTGTTCGGCAATCTTAAGTTCATCAATTGCTCGATTAATTTCAATCAAAGAAAGAAAATAAGGAAGCGCAATACCTTCGGATAAAGTATAAGTTCCAGTTAAGCCATAAAGAGGTTTATTAAAACTTGCTTTCCCTTCATCATTTGAGAATATAGGCATTTTTATCACCCTGATAGTAATTAATCTATATAATATGCTACAGAGTTATAATTAAAAATCAGTAAAAGCCACATCCATAAACTTCTATTTGCAGAATACTTGTACAAAAAACTTAATAATTAGAGATAAATTAATTATAAAAACGGGTAAAACCTAATGAATTCATCAAATAAATTAACTCTTCCAAAATACCGATCGCACCCTACTATCCAATTAGATGTTAGCTTTCCCGACTTACACGCTTGCTTCGGCGCTTTTTTTCGTTCGAGCGATCGCCAACTATCTTTAAATGGCATTAAATCTTTTTTTAGCACTGATAAAGAAGTTTTAGTAACGTTATCTGTAAGAACCAGTTTAGATTTATTGTTACAATCTTTAAATTTACCTCCTGAATCGGAAGTATTAATGAGCGCCGTTAATATCCGAGAAATGGCGGAAATTATCCGCAGTCATGGTTTAATCCCGGTTCCTATTGATATTTCTATTGATACTATTGCGCCTAATTTAGAACTATTAGAGCAACTAGTTTCTTCTCAAAGCAAAGTATTATTAATCGCGCATTTATTTGGCGTAATTATTCTTTTACAGCCTTACATTGATTTCTGTAAAAAACATCATATTTTATTAGTAGAAGACTGCGCTCAAGCTTTTGCAGGAAAACAATATTTTGGTTATCCTCAAGCTGATGTTAGTCTATTTAGCTTTGGTGCGATTAAATCTTGTACTGCTTTGGGTGGAGCAGTAGCATTAATCAAAGATAAACAATTAGCTCAAAAAATGGCACTGATTGAGCAAAAATATCCCCAAAAAAGCGAGTTTTGGTATTTAAAAAGGGTATTTAAGTTCTATTGGTTAAAACTTCTTTCGCTGCCGAGCTTGTATTATCAAATTCTTAATTTAATGCGGTTGTCAAATTTGGATGTCGAATCAACTATCAAAAAAGCAACCCTTGGTTTTCCTACAGGTGATATACTCACAAAAATTCGCTATCGTAATCCAAAACGTCTACTGTGGTTCTTAAACTATAGATTGAGTCATTGCGATAATTTTCAAGAGCGTATTGTGCGAGCCAAATATTTTTTACAAATGTTACCAAATAATCTTACTATCCCCGGTAACAAAGCTGAATATAATTCCTTTTGGGTAATGCCAATTTTAATAGATTCCCCCGATGCTATGGCGAAAATACTGCGTGCGGAGGGTTTTGATAGTGCGAGGGGAAACCGCAGTTTATTTGCCATTGACGCAAAACCAAATACACCCAATCATCTTTTACCAATTCAAAGTCAACATTCAATGGCGCATATTTTATGCGTACCATTCTCACGTTTATTAACGGCACAGGAATCAGAATATCTAGCGCAATTAGTTACGGGAAATATCGATTGTGAATTTGATGAAATACAAAATATCGTAATGCAAAATAATTCGTGAGTAGTACAATTTATAAGGTATCTGGCGGTTAAAACCGCTGCTACACAAACAAAACCCGCCTGCGCGGGTTAAATCATCGTATTTTTATAAATAATTGTATTTTTAAATTAGTCCACGCAGGTGGACTTTGCCTGTGTAGATGCGGTTTCAACCGCCGGATTTGATACAAAATCTTCCCCCCTCACAAAACCCCCGGCAACCCCACCTGTTTCGGCTCTACAAACTTACCTTTAAAATCCACAGTTTTATCTTCAAAAGTTCTCGCCTTCGCTAATTCTGTCCTCAATTCCGCTTTTTCCATTTTATCTTTAACCCCACCCAAAATATAAACGATTAACCGCGTTGCTAACTCTTTCCCCGCAACTAATACCCGCTTGCGATTCGCGTCATACAAAACCCCATACCACAGAGATTTCGGAAATTCCATTCCACTAAAACCACCTTTACTATCAAACTTTTGCAGCTTCGCAAAAATATCTTCGATAGAGAAACCTTTTTCAAATATTAAGATACCTAAAGCTTTCGCTAATGCCATTTGTCCGACGGGACGAAATAAAATATTACCTTCTCCCTCATCTTTTTCAAAACTAAACCTTCGGAACATTGGAGTATCTTCGTGTTCTAAAAGTTTATAGCTTGGTAAAGTTGCTAAATGATCGAATAGCTCGTTAAAATCTGCGATCGCCTCTTCTAATTCTTCATCCTCTGGGCGCATGGGAATTAAACCTTTATCTAAGGGTTTCCAATGAGGATATTTGTGTTCTAAATAACGTTCTGACATCTCTTTTAAAGCTTGCAAAGTTGTCAAAACTGTAGACTTTGCTGCCACCGTGGCACTATTCCAATTTACGCGAGATTTCCGATCTTTACGCTGTTCTAAAAGTGGATGGCTAACGGCTATCTTTCTGGCAACAATAGAAAAACCATCGTCTTCATTTAACTGTGCTAACTGTCCTTTACTCAAGGGTACAGCCATCAAGTTGACGTGTACGAAAATTGACCTTACTCTACGTCTTGCTTCCTCGCGGGTTTCTCCAGCAGCAACCGCACAAATAAATTCTATACCGATTTTTTCTTGGGGCAATTGTTCTAAATATTCGGCTTCAACTCGGTATTTTTCTGTTAAATTATCAATCGTAATAAAATTATTATTCTTAGCTTTATCCTTCTTATAGCGCGGTAACTTACCAGTTTTGAGTATTTCCATCAAACCCTGTACCGCCATTAATCTATGCTGACCATCTAATGCATAAATAGTTACATTTTCCGTACTAATATCGAGCAAGCCAAATTGACCATTTTCATCTAAACTAGTAAATTCCGTAGTGGATTTTTTGGCTCTTCCTTTACTATCCCATTCAGATGATTTAGAATCATTTACCCAAGGCTGACTAATTACAGCTAATACGGGAGGAAATTTATGATTTTTACGTGCGGCTAAATACTGAACTAAAGGTGCTTGTCGCGACCAATCTAAGGGGCGTTGCTGAATATCATCTATACTTTCTGCGTCAATTTCGATATTGTCAGTATCGGGATTGTACTTACTTCGCAATAATGGTAACAAAGATGCAAAGCGAACTTGAGATGCAAACCACTCCAAAGTAACCGAACCCACGTAAGCTTGAGTACCGCCCATTTCCGTTTTTTGGACTAGTAACTGTTTGTTTTCGCCAATATATTTAGTTAATAAATCAGAAAACTTTTTTTTATCTGGACTGGAAATAACCGCTGCTGAGGTAGATGTACTTTTTTTCATCACAAAACTTAAAACAATTAAATAATGACATCCAAATACTATATATAAAAACGATTCAAAAAAGAAATATTCAATTATAAGTTTTTAAAAACCGCGATTGGTACAAAAATATGTAATACTAGTTTTTGCTCTTATTTTTATAAATACAAATATCTGGCAATTTAATAATCGCGATTAATCGAAAATCCAAAATCCAAAATCTAAAATAGAATGACTCTTGCCCAACAATCAGAAAAAAGCCAGCCAGCACCCGCGACGGTAATCGATAAAATTCCAGAAATTACCAAAGAAATTCAGGAATTATATTTATTAGACGAAATACCTTGGATTATTGGCGTATCTTGGGGAAAAGACTCCAGCACGATTTTGCAACTTATTTGGAATGCGATCGCAACTCTACCGCCAAAAAAACGCGGTAAAAAAATCCACGTAATTACTACGGATACGCTGGTAGAAAATCCCATAGTTACGACATGGGTTAAAAATTCGATGAAGTTGCTGGGATCTGCGGCTAAAGAAAGAGGAATGCCCATCGAACCTCATTTGCTGTTGCCAGTAATTCAAGATACATTTTGGGTAAATTTAATCGGCAGGGGTTATCCGGCTCCTCGCAATCAATTTCGCTGGTGTACGCCGCGTTTAAAAATCAACCCAGCTAACCAGTTTATTCGGGAAATGGTTAGAGCTAACGGCGAAACAATTTTAGTATTAGGTACTCGCAAAGCCGAAAGTTCGAGACGGGCTGCCACCATGCTAAAGCATCAAGCAGGTAGAATACGCGATCGCCTGAGTCCAAATGCCAGCTTACCAAACTCTTTGATTTACACCCCCATCGAAGATTGGAGCAATAACGATGTGTGGATTTACCTCAATCAATGTGAAAATCCTTGGGGTGGTAATAACAAAGATTTATTTTCGATGTATCGTGGTGCGACGGCAGATAACGAATGTCCTTTAGTTGTCGATACTTCTACCCCCAGTTGCGGCGATTCGCGGTTTGGCTGTTGGGTTTGCACGATGGTAACTAAAGATAAATCGATGGAGGCAATGATTCAAAATGATGAAGAAAAAGAATGGATGCAGCCGCTTTTAGATATTCGTAACGAGCTAGATATTCAAGACGACCATGATAAGCGAGATTTTCGCAGAATTTGGGGAAAAGTGCAGCTTTTTGAGCGTAATAAAGATGGTAAAACATCAGTGCAACCAGTACCAGGTCCCTATACAAAATATTGGCGCGAACATTGGTTAACAAGGGTATTGTCAGCGCAAACCCAAGCTCGTCAAACTGCTCCCGAAGATATGCGCGATATTACTTTAATTACCACAGATGAACTGAGTGAAATCAGACGCATTTGGTTAGAAGAAAAACACGAATTTGACGATAGTTTACCCCGGATTTATCAAGAAGTGACAGGCGAATCTTTTGTAGACTCCCGCCCCGGTGCGGGTTACAGTTTATTAGGCAGCGACGAGTGGGCAGTATTAGAAGAAATATGTGACAACGACGCGATGCATTTAGAATTGATGGCGAAACTGTTAGATACAGAGCGGCAATATCGCAAAAAATCGCGTCGAGTAGGAATTTACGATGCCTTAGAAAAATGTTTTGAAACAAGCTCGCGAACTCAAGAAGACGCAATTAAAAACGCGCACTTCAAACGTGACTTAAAAGATGCTGCTGGTAAAGGCGATATAGACAAAGTAAAACAGTTGACTTTAGGCGACGTTACAGCAGAGAAAACAACAGAAAAATCTAAAACTTGGGCAGAGAAAAAATTTAAAAAACAGTGAGCAGTAACCAGTTACCAGTTAACAGTTAACTGTTATGCGATTTTATATTTTGAATTTTGATAACGGATGCTTTTGTTTTGGACTTAAAGAGTTAGGAGTTAAAAGTTATTAATTAATAGTAACCAATTAAAATTCTACCCCCTCTTCCCCCTCTCCCCCCTCTACCTCATCCCATGCCCAATGCCCAATTCCCCATGCCCATCTTCATATGATATTCTTAGAACTTGTTTTAGAAAACTTTGGTCCTTATTGCGGTCGTCAAGTAATAAATTTAGCACCAAATAATGATGAAAATTCTCGTCCAATTATTCTTGTAGGTGGAATGAATGGTGGGGGAAAAACAACTTTTATGGATGCGATTCGTCTGGCACTTTACGGACATCGCGCTCAATGTTCGACTCGCGGTAATTTGAGTTATCAAGACTTTCTCAATCAATGCGTAAACACCCATAAATCACCTACAGAGAAAACTCGCATTGAGTTAGCTTTTGAACATATTGAAAACGATAAACCCGTTAGATATCGTGTAGTTAGAACTTGGGAAAAGAATCCTAAAGATGGTAAAGATCGTTTAGGTATTTTAGATATTCGCGAAAACGATGAATGGCTGGATGAAGGATTAGTAAATATTTGGGATGAATATATTGAAAATCTCTTACCTTTGGGAATTTCTAACTTATTTTTATTTGATGGCGAACAGGTAAAAGAATTAGCAGAACTTGAAGTTACACCCCCCATTGTAATAGAAGCAATTCGCGCTCTTTTGGGTTTAGAATTAGCAGAACGTTTGACGGCAGATTTAGAAATATTAGTTAATCGTAAACGTAGAGAACTTGCCGATACAAAAGAACTTGCAAATTTAGAAGGAATAGAAAAGCAGCTTAAGGATTTACAAGAAGAATACGAAGAAACCAAAAATGTAGAAGCGCAAGAATTAGAGTTTTTACAGCAAGCAGAAAAAAATCAACAGGAAGCCTTCGATAAATTTGTCAGTGAAGGCGGAAAAATTGCTTCAGAAAGCAGTCAGCTAGAACAACAGAAAACAGCAAAAGCAAAAGAAGCAGAAAGCACTCGTCAGGAAATGAGTGAATTAGCAGCAGGTGTTTTACCATTAGCATTAATTGAACCATTACTAAATCAAGCTCAAGAAAGAGGTGAAGTAGAATATGACGTTAAACAGCAGCAAATAGCTAGAGATATATTAGTAGAAAGAGACAAACGTTTACTTAATTTAGTTAATAAAATAGATATAGCTGCCGATAAATCTGCTCAAATAAAAACCTTTTTAGACGAAGACATACAAACTATAAATACATCCTTAAAAGAATCACCTTGGTTAATGGCAGATGCAGAAAGTTTGAGTCAATTAGGCAATATTCTGTACTACTTGCAAACTACTAAAAATACCGGCAAACAGCAATTAAAACAATTAAAAAATAAAGAAGAAGAAATTATTACTTTAGAAAGACAAATACAAGCAGCAGCAGTACCAGAAGATTATCAAAAATTAGTAGAATCAGTCAAAGAAGCCCAAAATCAAGTTACCGATATCAAAAATAATTGTGAAACAGTAACTCGTCGCTTAATAGAACTACAAACAGAAATTGATAAACTCAAAAAAGATTTAACAGAATATAGCGTCCAAACCATCGAACATAAAAGTAAAGAAAACATCATCAATGCATCGACAAGAGTACAACAAACCCTCAAACTATTTCGCGAACGACTTACATTAAGAAAACTCAATAAATTAGAAACCGAAGTCACAGAATGCTTCCGCTACCTGCTCCACAAATCCGACTTAGTACACCGCATCGTCATCGACACCAACACCTTCAGCCTTTCCCTATACGACTTAAATTCCCAACAAGTTGACAAACATCGCCTATCAGCAGGAGAAAAACAACTATTGGCGATCGCCTTCCTTTGGGCATTAGCAAGAGTATCCGGGCATCAATTACCCGTTGCCATTGACACCCCATTAGGACGTTTAGACTCATCTCACCGCAGCAACCTAATAGAAAGATATTTTCCCTCAGCATCCCATCAAGTAATATTACTTTCCACCGACACAGAAATAGGAGAAAAAGAAGTAAAAACCCTCCGCAAAAACGAAGCGATCGCCCGCGAATACGTCCTCAAATATTCCCAAGAAACTCGTCAAACAACCGTAGAATCGGGTTATTTTTGGTAATAGGGAATTAGGCATGGGGCATGGGAAGATGAGAACTAAGAGTTATAAGATTTTGGATTTTAGATTTTGGATTTTAGATTTTGGATTAAATTATTTTCGTAGTGGGAGCATCTTGCTCCCTACCTCACCAAAATTGATCGTATAACTATAATTCACTATTCCCAATGCCCAATGCCCAATGCCCAATGCCCCATTTTTAAAACATGGAATCACCAATCGAACGCATCCGCTTATCCCAGACAGGCAAAGATCAACTTTTAAAACTGAGACGCTTTACTAAAATCGATCAATGGAATATCCTTTGTCGCTGGGGGTTTTGTCGTTCCCTCGCAGAAAAAAGTATTCCTTCTCCCGTACCGATACCCCAAGATAGTAACGTCGAATTAAACTGGCGAATATTTGGCGGTGAAATGTCCGATATATTGCTCATGGCACTCAAACAACGCTGTCATAATGACGGATTAGGAACCGATAAAGAAACCCTCGCAACCCAATTTCGCTTGCACCTACATCGCGGCATCGGTTATTTAGCAGGAGATCCCTTGATTAAGAAAATTGAAGACTTGATTGAATTAGCGATCGAGAAGTAGAGGGGATGGGGGGATGGGGGGATGGGGAGAGGGGGAGAGGGGGTAGACAAGGAGACAGAGGAGGCTCTTGAGGCAGGGAGAGAAAAGATTAATTTAATATAAATTGCTTCCTCCGCTTCCTCCGCTTCCTCCGCTCCCTCCGCAATATCATCTCAATACTCAATACTCAATACTCAATACTCCGTGAGCTATTCCCTCTTCTATGAGATAATAATTGCCAATTGCCAATTGGATTTGTAGAGATGCTGGAAGCTTTAGCAATTGAACGCCACAGAGCAGCAATTTACCGTACAGATTTATCTCGTCCGATAAGATTAGCAATCGAATTTGAAATTATTAATACGAAGACCACATTTTTTGACTATGGATGCGGGCATGGCAGTGATGTAAAAAAATTGGCTGCTATGAAGGTGCGTAGTGCGGGTTGGGACCCTTATTATAGTCCCGATGCGCCTTTGAAGTCTGCCGATGTGGTTAATCTGGGATATATTCTTAACGTCATAGAAGATACTCAAGAACGCTTATGCAGTCTTCAAAATGCGTGGAAATTAACTAAAAAAGTATTAATAGTTGCTGCTCAAGTATTAGTAAGTGCCCCTAGCAGCAAAAATCAAATAGCTTATGGCGATGGTGTGGTAACTCTTCGCAATACATTTCAAAAATATTACGAACAGGGAGAACTTAAAAAATATATTGATAGCTCCTTGGAAGTTGATGCCGTACCCGTGGCGTTAGGCATTTATTTTGTGTTTCGCGACGAACAAGAAAAAGAAAACTTTCGTGCCGAGTACTATCAAACGCGCGTAATTGCGCCGAGAATCCATCTTGCTACTAAAAAATATGAAGACTGCAAAATTGAATTAGCACCATTAATTAAATTCTATATAAAACGCGGCAGACTACCAGTTCAAGGAGAATTAGAGCCAGAAATCGAAGAAAAATTACTGCTGGAATTTACCAGCATTCGCCGCGCCTTCAAAGTTATATTGCAAGCAACAGACGAAGCCGAATGGGATGCGATCGCCTACCGTCGTTCTCTGGATATTCAAGTTTATCTTGCTCTAGTGCAATTTAAGCAAGAACGTCCCAGATTCACAGAGTTACCCGAAAAAATCCGCCACGATATCAAAGCCTTTTTCGGTACATATCGCGATGCTTGCGAAATCGCCGACGAAAAATTATTTAGTTTAGGGCAACCAGAAATTATCAAAGCAGCCTGCAAAAAAAGTAAAATTGGTAAACGTACTCCAAGCGCCCTTTACGTTCATACTACAGCATTAGGAGAATTAGAACCATTACTGCGAATCTACGAAGGCTGCGCCAGTCGGGTATTTGGAAGACCTGAAGAAACAACACTAATCAAACTTCACCTCAACGAACCACAAATATCTTACCTCTACTACCCCGATTTCGATACCGACGCTCATCCAGCATTAAAAGCAGGTTTAGTAATCGACTTAAAGACATTTAAAATCACCCGTAGGGACTACTCCAAAAGGAAAAACCCGCCCATACTGCACCGTAAAGAAACATTTGTCAGCCCCAAATATCATTTATACGAAGAATTTGCCCAACTCACCCAACAAGAAATTGCAGAAGGATTATTTGAAAAACCCAACGAAATTGGAACCCGTAAAGGTTGGCAAGAATGTCTCGAAAAATGTGGCGTAGAAATTAAAGGACATCAAATTTATAAAATAATTAGGGAATAGGGCATTGGGCATGGGGCGTTGAGAGTTAGGAGTTATGAGTTAGGAGTTAGGAATTAGGAATTAGGAGTTAAGGGATTTCCAAATTAACAAATATCTAATTTATATTACGTAGTGCGAGCCGGAAAGCTCGCTGTATGTCTCAAGATCGCGAGATGCATGTCCTGACGGACACACTGCGTTAACGCACTACATTAAACTCCTTGTCCCCTTGTCCCCTTGTCCCCTTGTCTCCCTATCCCCCCATCCCCCCATCTCCGCATCTCCCCCATCCTCCGATTCGGCGTATTGGCACATCAGTAAAATACAACTGTGTCAAGATATCGTTCATGTTTTAATCTAATAAAATTTTTATCTAAAGCCAGGGTGCAAGCATCGACTAATTGTAAAAAAGATTTTAATGGGTATTAATAGTCCTTTACAAACTAGGCGATGCTTTGGTAACAAATATATCTACACTCTTATTAGTACAAACCGCGTTTACTAAAACCGAGATTGTACATTAGGAGGACTGTGGGGTTACTTGCGACCATTGTCGGCACGCTGGCTGGAGAATTAGTGATGTATATAATTAGTATCAAATATTTGATTTTAGTTTTTGATGCACTGAAAGTGGTGAGTAAGATAGCATACTTGGCTTGAGGAATTACTACTCAAACAGAATTCCAATTAGCGATCGCGTTATAAGTTAAGGCGTAGATTGTAAGATCGCCTTACGACCACTACTTTTTCTAAACTATATTCATATAGCCAGTCTTTGCCCAATGGAAGCAAGAATTCCTATTTCTTAAACCAAGACATGAAAAAAATGTTGTAGAAGGAAATAGATTTATGGGGCAAGAATTCGTTGCGATTGTATCGATAGTCATTCTAATGACGATAGGGGTTATACTTGGCTATGTTCTTTCCCAATTAATTTTGGGTTTCTTAATGCTGAATTTGGTAACTTTCTTAGGAACCCTCAGCTTAATAATTATTTTTGGCACATTATATTTTGTTCTATTTTGGGAATTTAAAAAGCGTCAGTCGCGATCGTATTCCACACAACCAGCATACCCAGAACCAGAACCCACAGCCGATGCACATTTGCAGAATCGACTCTTTGCTTTAGTTGGCGATACAGCAACTGCAAACCGTTTAATTGAACAATTAAAGCAAAATCATCCCGGTATGTCAGAAAATTGGTATTGGCAAAGAGCGATAGCTGATTTGGAACGCGACAGAGGGCGGTGACGTACCCCGGATTTCATATTTTGGATAAATTGAGGGATTTGTCAAAGAAGAAAGTTAAGATAAGTTAGTTAAACTAAATAATAATTCCCTCACATTATCCATTACTAAAACATCTATATATGGCAATAATACGTCAATACATAGCTCCCCTAATTGCGGTACTAATTTTCACCTTAGCGTTAGTAGCAGTTAGCGCTCGTATCTTTTTACCTTCAGATATGGCAGCCCCCGCACCCATAGAAGATCCAGGCATAAGCAGATGGGATAATGGTGCAGCAGAATTTGTATCTTTAATTTCATTTCCTTCCTTAGAAGACAGCAGTAACGTAAAAATATAAGTAAGCAAATACGTTATTAGTGGCAGAAAAACTACTACCGGATTATACAATTCGTTCCGGCTCCACTTTGGATAGAGCGCTGCTGGTAAAGTTCATGCAGCGCACCTACCAAGATATGTTTCCGCAACAAGATTTTTCACATTTATCGCAAACAGTCGAGCAATACCTTTCTAGAGACACCCCCTTATGGTGGGTAGAACATTCAGCAGAAAAAAAACAAATAGCTTGCTTGTGGATGGGAAACGCGATCGATCAAATTAGCGGATTGCGACACGCACACATATTTCTTCTCTACGTAATTCCAGAACATCGCCGCAAAGGAATCGGTACAGCCTTAATGCAGTACGCCGAAAATTGGGCAAAAGAAAGAGGCGACATTCAAATCGCGCTCCAAGTTTTTCAAACAAACACCCCAGCACTAAACCTTTACAACCAACTTGGCTATCAAACCCAATCATTGTGGATGGTTAAACCATTACAGTGAACAGTGAACAGTGAACAGTTAGGAGTAGTGAGTAGTGAGTAGTGAGTAGTGAGTAGTGAGTAGTGAGTAGTGAGTAGTGAGTAGTGAGTAGTGAGTAGTGAGTAGTGAGTAGTGAGTATTGAGTATTGAGTATTGAGTAGTGAGTAGTGAGTATTGAGTATTGAGTATTGAGTTAGGAATATTTTTCCTTGTCCCCTTGTCCCCTTGTCCCCTTCTCCCCCCATCTCCCCATCTCCCCATCTCCCCATCTCCCCATCTCCCCATCTCCCCAAAGGTTACTGAGCTTGTCGAAGTACTCCCCATCTCCCCATCTCCCCATCTCCCCATCCCCCCATCCTCTTCCCAAAAATACTGGGTAATGGTAATTTTAAATTTATGTATGATGCAGATGACCATTACCTACTTGATGTCGAAGCGGAACTAGAAAGCCCTCTAGATAAGATGGAGCCGTTGAGTGCGGAATCATCCGAGTCAAAACCGAATCCAGAGGCGATGTTAGCGCTGCTTGAAAATCCCCAGCCACAGCAGAGAATGCTGGCGGCACGTGCTTTTTGCGATATTGAAGATGCTCGTGCTACTCCTCATTTAATTAAGTTGTTAACAGATACTTGTCTTCTGGTGCGAGTGAGTGCAGCATACGGTATCGGACGCAATCCCAGCCAGGATGCGGTTGAACCGTTGATTGACCAATATAATCGAGATTGGAATGGCTACGTGCGAAAAGGTGTTGTTTGGGCATTAGGTAATTGCCGAGATATACGTTGCTTGGCACCTTTAGCTGATGCCTTAAGAACTGATATTTCCGCCGTGCGATTGTGGGCTGCTAGCTCTCTGGCACAGATGGCAGAAGTCGGTTATGAAGCCGTTGTACGTGCGATTCCACCTTTGATTGAAGGGTTGGTAAAAGACTCGATGCCAGCAGTACGCAGTAATTGCGCTTGGACAATTGGACAATTATGCCGCGAGCTACCGAATAATATTGTTTACGCTACTGCTATTGATGCTTTGATTCAAGCTTTCGCCGAGGATCGAGATTTAGGAGTGCGTGAAGATACTAAAGCCGCACTTTTAGGAGTGGGAGATCCACGTGGACTTCAATTAATCGAAACTCTCGAACAAGAAGGTTGGTTTTAGTTTGGGGCATTGGGCATGGGGCATGGGGTATAGAAAACGGTTATGGGATATTCAACTAAGTAAGTCGGCACAAACAAACTCAACGGCGGTAACGGTTGGGTAAATTTTCTTCAAAAGCTTGCCACTACTGCCTACTCCCTACTCCCTAGTCATAATTACGATTTTTAATACCGACTTACTTAATTCAAAACTTTCCCCGCTTACTCGCTCTATCAAGTTGCTTCGATCGCAAATTACCTATCTCCCATCGTCAAACCCCTTCCAAACGCTTGGGTAGGGGCTATTTATTTGTTTTAAATATGAAGCGGGCTATGCTGCTTTCAACTGAGGATTTTGCAAAATTTAAACAATAAAACAATAGTAGCCAGTAGTTAACCACTTTGGGTAGCAGAGGGTTTGGGCAAATCTTGGAAGTTTATACGGATGGGTATGGTTAAGTTGAAACTAATCTATCAACAAGCTGTAGCTACCCAAAGTTCTACTTTAGATTTGGTGTAAGTAATTGTAATGTGGTTTCCTTCTCAGTCTAAGTGCTGGTTGCTGCATTCAGAAGTCTAAGAATCATAGAAATAAGCATTGAGCAGCAACTTTGACGGAGTTAAGGAAAAACGAACTTGCAAATTTATCCGAGATAATCCGGTTTTTTACGCTTAAAACCGCCCATAACCCATCACCTTATTTGTAGAAGTTAGACTTATAAAACTACGAGAATTTTCTCAATCTTTGACTTTTTACAAGCTTTTGCTCAAAATATCTATAAATTTTCACAAAGTATAAGAATAATTGACTGTTAAATAGCTATTGCGATCGCATTGACTACGCAAATCAATGTATTTTTCATTTAAATTTATCTAAGTAATTTTCCATAAGTTATTGCCAAGATTAAGTTCCGATAAATACTGCGCGTCAGAGATGACATATTCACTTACACCGAAATACTATACAGACATGGATACGAAAAAACACACAAACAAAGTATCCAAGACAAACTTAAAAAAAATCAGTATTTTCTGGAGAAATTAAAATGAGAAACTTCAAAAAGTTAGTAAAAACCCTCGCTGTTTCCACTATCGGTTTAGGTATTGTTACTGGATCTATCTCGGAAGCACAAGCAGCTTCGTTGGTTCCTCAAACAGAAGGTGAAATCAAAGCTGGCCTTGGTTGTTTAGATCCAAACTTCTGTATTGATACGACTGATAGCAGCAAAGTTCCATTCACTTACTCGGTTGAGAGCTTAGAATACGACTTCGATGGCAAAGGTCCACAATTTGGAAAAAGCCGCTTATTCGCTGACGACAGAAAAACTACTAACTCTAACTTACAAAAGTTTGGAATCACGTTCAAAGGAAATGATGAAGGAACGAATCCAGTAATTGGACAGACTTGGTTCCGTCCTGTAGCCTACGAAGAAGGTGCAAAGAAACCCTTTAAAGATGGACGTTTAGAAGTTGGTCGCTTCAAGTTTGATTTTCTAGGCAAAACTGCGAATGAAGTAAGACTAAGCTTCTTTGATACAGAAGATGCAAACTTCACTGGGGTTGTTGAATTGAATGGACAAGAGCTTAGAGGACAAGCTTTGCTCGATATGCTAATTCCAGCAGGACCTGACGGCAACATCCAAACTCTAGTATTGAAGGGTGTGGAAGACTTAGTAGTCCAGTTCGGTAAGCCCGGTCCCGACAGCGTTTTTAAAGGTACTGGTGATGGTGTTTTATTACAAGTTAGCGTACCTGAGTCAGAAACAACCGTTGGCTTGAGCGTTCTAGCAGTAGCTGGAGTACTTACCCTCAAGCGCCGCAAGAGAGCTTCACAAAAAGCTTAATTCTATTAGGTCGCTCACGACTAAAATATGTGAAATCCTATTTGGTATAAATATGTTGTAACAACCGTATCTAGACTTATAGAAAATCCCTTCTTTTTAAATCTTCATTGAGTAGATAGGTAATCTAACTGTATTAGTTAAATTATCTTACTACTCAATTTTTTTTTGCCTTTCAAATATTGAAATTACCAGATAAATTTCCTAGTTATTACCGAAAAAATCTTTGTTGCCTTGAAGGTAAGGGTTTAAAAAGCATAAAAATCAGTAATTATTCGGTATAGATAGCAGTTGAAATTTGCATTTTGATAATTAATTACACGCCTAACAAGGTAATTTTTCGGAAGAATAGTCTGTTTTTATCTCAAAGTAAAGTTTGGATTAATTCTATTAGCTAGGGCTTACGTTTTTGCCAGTTGGTCTATTAAGTTAGTAAGTAATCAGAGGCGAACAAAACAAATTAGTTACTGCCTCACTTAAATAAAGAAAAAAGGGAAATCATGCGTAAGTTTAACGTTATTGCTGCAATTTTCGGTCTAGGTTTAGGATTTGCTGCTGCTGCACCTGCTGCTAATGCTGCTAGCTTGATACCTCAACGAGAAGGTGAAATTCAATTGACAAACCTCCAAGTTCTCGATCCAAGTAAAGCTATTAATACCAGTGGTTTAGGTTTCAAGGTAACAAGTCAACAGTTTGACTTTGATAATTCTCAAAGGGTGAATTACGGATTTAGCAGATTATTTGTAGATAGTAAAGGAACCGCAGACACTTACGGTACTGGTATTGGTGCTGTTAGATTCCAAGCTAATGATGGTGGAACAAATGAAGCCGAAGGACAATTTTGGCTACGTGCTGCGGCTATCCAAGATAATGGTAAAGCATCTCAAAAAGGTGAATTAGAAGTAGGTCGGTTCTTGTTTGAATTTGACAAAATGCTTGACGAAATTACCCTTGACTTCTTTGATTCAGAAACATCAAACTTTAGCGGAATTCTCGAAGTTAACGGACAGACTGTAAATGATTTCTTGTTAGCAGGGGCAGACGGTAATGTCCAATCAAAAACGTTGAAGAATGTAAAGTCTTTGGTGTTACAGCTTGGTAAGGATGACGGAAAAGGATCGGGTGATGGTGTAACCATTTCCGGAGTAGAGGTTGTTCAATCCGTACCCGAACCTACAACAACCTTGAGCCTTGGTGCTTTAGCAATGGTTGGTATGTTCGGTGTCAAGAAGCGTAAAAAGTTTGCAAATTAGGTTTTTTTGATAATCAAAACACGGTAAATTCTTTTTTAAAGCTTCTTTTTAATCGACTATCTAACTAAAATGTTTCGGATATACTCCTTCGCGGGTATATCCATTCTCAATGAAAAAACAATAAAACAATTGTTCTAAGGAGCTTTCGTCTCATGTTTGTATAGAATTTTTAACTTGATGTGACATTTTTTTGGAGTATAGAATCATCTATACTCCAATTTTTTTTTTATGATAGCCGTATTTTTATTGCACTACAATTGCTGTATTTTAGATTTTGATATTCTTACAAGCTGGTAACTACCTGATTTACAATTGACTGCAAAACTTAACTTCCAAACACCTGCGACCAAGTTGTAAAAACAAAAACTATAACTGCTGCTAGAGCCAAACAACCCTGGATAATATTGCCAATTAAACTACCTACAACAATTCCCAAACCGGCTTTAATTGCTACTACTAAATCTTTTCGATAAATTAATTCACCAATAATTGCTCCCAAAAGTGGTGCAACTAAAATACCAATTAAAGGACCACCAACAACTAAAAAAGGTGGTAACAATCCGAAGAATGCTACTCCTAAACCAACCATTGCTCCAATTTGTCCCCATTTACTTGCACCGGCTTTTTTTGCTCCCCAGTATGCAGCGAAAAAATCAATTCCCATACTCAGCAGCAAAACGACTCCGGTAACAATCAAAGGTACGCTAATTGCAGCGAAAGAACCTTTAACAAATCCCCAAATAATAATTCCAATTAAAATCAAACTCGTTCCCGGAACCCCAGGAACAACAGCACCAATTACACCCGCGAGCATTAAGGCAATTATTAAGCCGTAGATAAGTTGCATATTTTTTAATTTCTTAGTTATTAATTATGAAAGAGAGGGGGTAGAGGGGGATGGGGAGATGGGGAGATGGGGAGATGGGGAGATGGGGAGTACTTCGACAAGCTCAGTAACCTTTGGGGAGATGGGGGGAAGAGGGGGAAGAAAATATTTTTAATTCTTAACTCCGGTGGTTCTAACTATTTATTACCAATTACCAATTACCCATGCCCGATGCCCCATGCCCATTCACGCGGAGCGTGCGGGCGTATCCCAATGCCCCATCCCCATTCACCGTAGGTGGGAGGTAGCCCCATCCCCAATTCCCAATTCACTAATTTAAAGTAACAGCTAATTTATCGGCAATTCCTGCAATCCATTTTTCGTCTTGTTTGGTATAGCTGCGTGGAGCGTGCGCTCCTAAAATTAAAGCTCCTTCTTTACCAATTGGTTGACAAATTACACCTTGAGTATTACTTGGCAAATAATCAAATTCAACTCTTCCGGGATACACTTTTAAATCTACTAAATAAACTGGCTGATGCTTGGATAAAACTCTTTTTAATATTGCTCCTGGTGTAACGTCCGATTTTTCTCCTAAAATCCCGCGACGCAATAAAACTTTGCCTTGATAGTAAACTACTACGCAGCGAGTTACCGTATTAGTTAGCAATAAATGAGATGCCCAAGCTAATTCTGTTTTTACGGCATCTGATAAATCTGGCGCGAGAAAAAAACCTTCTTCGCCTATAAGTTGTACGGTATCGGGAGTTCTGGGCTGTACCTGCTGCCAAATTAAACCCGTTAATATTAAAACGGCGCTTAAAATTACACCAAGTACATCGGCACGAGCTTGAGATTCTGTTAATTCGGGTGACTGCAAGCGGTTAATTAACAAAAGTACAGCGCCTAGCCCACCCACAACGATAGGTAAACGCCTTAAAAAGCGGTTGGGATCTGGATTAGCCATGAAGAATTTAGTTATGAGTTATGAGCCAATTAAATTTTAGATTTTGGATTTTGGATTGTTCTCTTAGTTAAACTTTAAGGCTCGTTTAATCTCAAGTCTAAAATCGATGCGGAGCTTGCTTCTATGCTGCATTTTTTGCGAAATTGTTTACCGTCACTATCAATTTCACAAAAAGTACCGCATTACATCTAACTCTTTACTCCTTACTCTTAACTCCTAACTGTTGTCATTCACTCCTCACTCTTAACTATTTAGTATTCTTATTCCTCCCCCGGTTCGATTATGCGCTGAAATAAGTATCCCGTACCTCTGGCGGTAAGAATCAATTCTGGATTTGAGGGATCGTCTTCTAGTTTGGCTCGCAGACGGGAAATATGTACATCTACTACGCGGGTATCGACATGACGTTCTGGTGTATATCCCCAAACCTCTTGTAAAATTTCCGACCGAGAAAAAGCTTCTCCGGAACGGCTTACTAAGAGTTCTAGTAAATTGAACTCCATTCCCGTTAATCGAATGCGTTCGTCACCTTTATAGACTTGGCGCTTATTTGTGTCAATTTTGATCGTACTGACGTGTATTACCCCAGAACTGGGAATCCCAGAACCACCAGTTTTGTCTACTCGTCGCAATACCGAACGAATCCGAGCTTCTAGTTCTTTGGGGGAAAATGGTTTTACTACATAGTCATCAGCACCGAGTTCTAAGCCGGTAATTCTGTCTGCGACATCTCCCAAAGCTGTTAGCATAATTATAGGGACATCGGATTCCTTACGTAATTCTTGACAGACACCATAGCCATCTAGCTTGGGCATCATTACATCTAGAACTACTAAGTCAGGAATTGCTTTACGAAAGGTATCTAAAGCTTCTTCCCCATCGCCAGCCGTGACCACATCGTAGCCAATCATTGAAAGGCGCGTTTCTAAAATCCGGCGAATGCTGGCTTCGTCGTCTACCACCAGGATTTTCTCTTTATGATTCTCCAATCTCAACGCTCCTTAACTAAAGTTTTTCTAGATTAATTTTTAGTACCATATTATTAAGATATCATTCCAATTATTCATTCGTAAAAACCTTGAACTTATTACTATTATTAGATTTTGCTTCGTTCAAGAACTTAAAAGAAAATTAAGATTATTTAAGTTTATTTAATAAGATTAAGAATGGCAAAGCCAAAAACCTATTACGTTTGTTCTGAGTGTGGTGCGGAAACCCCTCAATGGTTAGGTAAGTGTCCAGCTTGCGAAACCTACAACTCTTTACAAGAGGAAATTGCCGTACAATCCTCGACGGATATACCTTCTCGGGGTGTGGGTGCTTGGCACGCTCAGATGAGCAAGAAGAAAACTTCCAATAAACCAGCCAAGCCGCGAGCATCTTTAAAACTTGACCAAATTAGCGATCGCCAAGTTGAACGTTGGAGTTCTGGTTATGGAGAATTAGATCGGGTTTTGGGTGGTGGGGTGGTTCCGGGTTCTATGGTGTTAATTGGTGGCGACCCAGGTATCGGTAAATCTACTTTGCTATTGCAAGTATCAAATGCATTGTCTCAAAACTATCGCGTTCTTTATATCTCTGGAGAAGAATCTGCACAACAAGTTAAGTTAAGGGGTTCGCGTTTGGGTGTTGCTCAGGAACTGAGTCAAGAAGCAAATAGTAATGGCAAAGTTACGGTAGAAATCTTAGAGACTCAAAAGACTGAAGAAACTGAAAAAAATGGTAAAACTGCCAAGCCTGATAGCGATTTATATATCTTACCCGAAACAGACTTAGAAGAAATTTTAAAAGAAATTGAATCTCTCAGACCAAATTTAGCAGTAATTGATAGTATTCAAACGGTATTTTTCCCAGCCTTAACTTCTGCACCAGGTTCGGTAGCACAGGTGCGCGAATGTACTGCGGCTTTGATGAAAGTGGCAAAGCATGAAGACATCACCATGTTAATAGTAGGACACGTTACCAAAGAAGGCGCGATCGCAGGTCCCAAAGTTCTGGAACACTTGGTTGACACCGTACTCTATTTTGAAGGAGACAGGTTTGCTTCTCACAGATTATTGAGAACTGTAAAAAACCGTTTTGGTGCTACCCATGAAATTGGTATCTTTGAAATGGTTGCGAACGGTTTGCGAGAAGTCCCCAACCCCAGCGAATTATTTTTAGGTAGTCGCGACGATCCAGCACCGGGTACTGCGATTGTAGTAGCTTGCGAAGGTACTCGTCCCATTGTTGTGGAATTACAAGCTTTGGTAAGTCCGACAAGTTACACTTCTCCGCGTCGAGCCTGTACCGGAGTAGATTATAGTCGTTTGGTCCAAATTTTAGCAGTGTTGGAAAAACGAGTCGGAATCCCCATGTCCAAACTGGATTCTTACGTCGCTTCCGCTGGAGGGTTAAGCGTAGAAGAGCCAGCAGTCGATTTAGGAGTTGCGATCGCCATCGTTGCCAGTTTCCGAGATCGAATTGTAGACTCCGGTACCGTATTAATTGGTGAAGTCGGTTTAGGGGGACAAGTGCGATCGGTATCGCAAATGGAATTACGGTTAAAAGAAGCAGCAAAACTGGGATTTCAAAGAGCGATCGTTCCTAAAGGACAGAAATTTCCCGAATTAGATATAGAAATTATCCAGGTTTCCAAAGTGATAGACGCGATTATTGCAGCAATACCGCAGCAAACTTTGACGGATGAAGATTTGGAGATGGATGATATTGATATGGAAATGGAGGAGTGATGGGGGGATGGGGGGACAAGGGGAGAAGGGGAGAAGGGGACAAGGTGAAAGCTGAAGAATGTATTTAGCAGGGAGCGAGACGCTCCCACTATATTCATAACTCCTAACTCCTAACTTTTCTTTATTACCAATTACCTATTACCAATTACCTATTCCTAACTAATAATAAAATCTGTCTCTGCTAAAGGCGGAATACCTTGGAGTGTGGCAAATTGACTTCCATCTCCCAAACCTTCTTCAGCACCGTTTTGGTTATAGAACAAATTACCAGTTTCTAAGCTATAGGTAATAAAACCACTACTACTTTCTACTGCTGCATCATTATCAACAATAGAGAATTGACTCGATTCTAAAGAACCATTTTCTGTAGGGATTTGATGTCAGTATCTGATGGCGGAAGTGATGATATATTCGGAAATGTACTTATGTTGAGTAACTTTGAGGTCGGTTGTCAAGTTTAACGAGTAATCATTATCCTTGAACAACAAATTATATACAGGAAATATTAAAAATCTTCAAGCGCCTACTCCGTCTCCTTTTTTATTTATTTTATGCTTACTTTATGCTTATTCTTGATATTTATATTTCTTTACGTACTTTTTCAGCTAGCGACATTTATTTTTTTCTTTTATCAGCTTCTGCTCTTAACTATAGGTTTTCTGGTTGTGTCATCCTTGATAATTCTTATTCGACGCAGTAGGTATAGGCTGTGGAGATACGGTTTAGAGATACTGACAGGGGCGATAATATTATATATTTGTTTTCTCGCTATTCCAAAGTTCAACTTTGTGATGACATTTACTGCTCGGCAACAGATGGTGAATAAATTTGTTCAAGAAAACATCAAGATTGAAAATACATGGTTAGGTGAAACGACCTATTCTAAAAATTCAAGTGGCGTTTCTGTTTATTTCACATACTTTAAAGGTTCTGACAGATACGGCTCTCGAATTTTTTTGGTTTATAAGACTACACCAACTTTTGATCCCAGGATGACTGTGAAAAAATTGAAGAAGAATTGGTATTTATTCCAAGGAACCTATGCAAGTTGAGTAAAGTTTTGTTTCGTTTACAATACCGTGCTTAAATAACCAAGTTTTTTAGAAATTCAACATTTTAACAATGAAGAATGAAACGCAATTGATATACGCCCGTATCATGTGATAACTGCTCACTGCTCACTGCTCACTGCTCACTGAAAATGCGTATTTTATTTTTACATTCTAATTTTCCGGCTCAGTTTCGTCATTTGGCTGTAGCTTTGGCACAGAATCCAAATAATCAAGTCTTGTTTGGTACTAATCGCCGTGAAGGTTCTCTACCTGGAGTTTTTAAAGCTATTTATAGTTCTAGTCGAGAAGCTCGTCCTGAAACTCACCACTATGTCGAACCTTTAGAAAAAGCTGTTCTTCAAGGACAAGGTGTTTATCGTTTAGCTGAAGAATTAAAACAAAGGGGTTTTATCCCAGATATAGTTTACGGTCATTCGGGTTGGGGTCCGACATTATTTATTAAAGATGCTTTTCCGAATGCTACTTTGCTTTGTTATTTTGAATGGTTTTATCGATCGCATGGTTCCGACGCTGATTTCGATCCTACAGATCCCTTAAATCCCGATGATGAAGCTCGGATTCGGATCAAGAATGCTCCTATTTTAATTGACTTATACAGTTGCGATCGCGGTTTGTCTCCTACTAATTGGCAGCGTCAGCAGTTTCCTGGTGAATATCAAAGTAAAATTACCGTATCTCATGATGGGATCGATACAAACTATTTTCAACCAAAGCCCGGAGCAAAGTTAGTTATACCGCGAATTAATTTAGACTTGTCTGGAGTAGAAGAAATTATTACTTATGTTGCGCGGGGTATGGAACCTTATCGAGGTTTTCCGCAGTTTATCGAAACCGTTGCGCTGCTTCAACAAAAAAGACGCTCTTGTCATGCGGTAATTGTCGGAGAAGACAGAGTTGCTTACGGAAAACAACTTCCCGACAATCGTACTTATAAACAGTTAATGCTCGAAAAAGTACCGTTAGATTTAACAAGAGTTCATTTTACAGGTTTGCTGCCCTACGGTGAATATCTGCAAGTATTGCAAGCTTCCTCAGTTCACATTTATTTAACTCGTCCTTTTGTTTTATCTTGGTCAATGTTGGAAGCTTTATCTACAGGTTGTTTAATAGTTGCTTCCAACACCGCACCAGTTACCGAAGTAATTGAAGATGATGTTAATGGTTTGTTGGTGGATTTCTTTTCACCCCAGGAAATATGCGATCGCGTCCTCGAAGTACTTGATAATTCTGACAAGATGTCTTCAATTCGAGAGCAAGCGCGGGAAACTATTTTACAAAAGTATGACTTAGCGCAGTTATTACCTAAGCATTTGGAATGGATACAGCAAGATTTTAAATCTTGATTTTTGTAATACAAATAAGTATATTTTCGTAATATTAAAAAAAAATATCAAAAAAAACACTATGCAATCTTGCTGAATCTTTTTTTTTGAAAATAGTTTATTTTTTACATAGCATATTTAGTTGGTTCGTAGTGAGGAATGCACATCCTTTTCTGGTAAAGGGCTAAAGCCCTTACTACAAACAAATCTTTCTGTAGTTTTCAGAAATTACTAAGTTGCTAGCTGTATATAAAAATAGAAAGCGATTTTTTAACTAAAAGCTTTTATACAGGTTGTATTTAAAATTGCGACGAAAATTGGTATCTAAATTAGAAAAATTAGGAGAAATTGAAGATGAAATGTAATTTGAAAGTCTTATTATTATCTTTGGGATTGGTTTTAAGTTCAGTTAGTACTATTAGTGCTGTTACTGCTCAAATACCCAATCAAGCTTCACCGAAAAATTCTTTAAGCCTTAAACAAAACGATTTTATCAAGGCATCGGCTAAGCAAACTAAAAATAGAGAAATAAATGCTTTTTCCAATAGTAAATATGATTATTGGGATGCTCGCGTACTTGGGGATTATTGGGGACAATCGGCATACGAAGCCAAGGCTAGAATTGGTCGAAAAATTCTTTGGGGTAAATCGGATGTTGCGATTCTCGAACAATTTCTTGTAGATGCAAGATTTAAAGCTTTGCAGAAAATGCAGAGTTCTAGTCCTTCTTTAGAATTGTATGGCGAATCAACATATAATTACAATGACGCTGAAAAGCTGGCTAAACTTTGGGGTGATTCTTCACCTTATGAAGCAAAAATACGTATTGAGAAGAATTTAATTTTAGGACAACCAGAGGTGATTCAACAAGCGCTGCAACGAACTAAAAGATAAAATTTTGTTCGTTATTCAAGATACTTGATTTATGGTGGTGGGCTTATAGCCTACCTTTTTTTTATTTAATCATCTCTAAGAGGATGTTTTCCAAGTTATAAATAAAACTCGCCAACTTTTAGATCCCCCTAAATTCCCCTTAAAAAAGGGGGACTTTAACCCCCCTTTGTAAGGGGGGAAGGGGGGATAATCCGAGAATTGCGTTAAAAAAGATACTTTTCAAACCTCTAACAACTAACTATATTTATGTCTACATTAAATTGGAAAATCGGCTGTGAAATTGAATTATTAGCACCACTCGGATTGAGCAGAAAAGATTTAGCGGAGTCGATCGCACAAGCAAATGATGGTTTAGTGCGTCGGATATTTTATCCCCAATCCGAACCCAGCCTCGTTCCGGGAAAGCCTTTATTTCACAATCTGACTTTGGGTTTTGAAGTTATCGATAAACAAGGAAATTTAATTGCTAAATGCGTTGACGATTTAACTCTTCAAGATGATCTAAATAAATCGCAGCCACCGCAACCGGGATGGTATAGGATTGTTAGCGACGATACCCGATTTTTGCAATTAATAAGTTGTCAAGCAAACGCCGAAAAAAATCAATTTGAAGTTCTTCACCCGATCGCCGATTTATTTGGGACTCGTGTAGAAGAGGGAGTAGAAGGAATGATGCGGGTTGCTGATAATACAGGTAATCCCATTGCGATCGCCGCATCTTTACCGGGAGAACGAGAACGCCCCTGCGAGCTAATTTCACCGCCTATTGATACAAATCATTTAGAAAAATTAGAAGTTCTTTTAACAACAGCACGTCTACTTAATTTCACCGTCCCCGCTGAAGGTGCAACTCATATCCATTTTGATGCTGTACCTTTATGTTCTGCGAATGTGTTTGCTAATTTAGTTAATGTTTTTCACGCACATGGGGGAAATCTGAAAAGATTGGTAGGAACTAACGCTAAATGCCGGCGTTTGGGAAACTACGATATAGCTTTACTAAAATTAGTTAACGAATCAGGCTTTCGAGAATTACCGTGGCAACAAGTAAAAGCGCGGGTTGCAAAACTTGAATTAACAAAATACTGTGACTTTAACTTAAAAAATTTAATTCATCCCATTCCAGATAAACTTACCTTTGAAGCTCGAATTTTTCCAGTTTGGCTCGATTCACAGCCGATTGTAGAAGCTGCGGCGTTGTGCGAGGCAATTCTTCGTTACGCGATCGGTGAATGTCCGATACAGCATATTGCACCCTTGGAGTGGAAATTGGAATCGGTGCAAGAATTTCTTAAATCACTTCAAATGTCAGAAGATGTTCGTAATGTGTGGTTATCTCGCGCTGGAAGTATTAACTCGATTTAGGATAGAAACTCGCTTTTTTGAAAAAACCCGCTTTTTTAACAGCTTATTTTCAACTTATTCAATTTAAATCAAAACCATAATATCTTTTGTTTGTTAAGATGCGCCGAAATTATAGATAATCTGAATATGACCATATGCATCTTGAGGAAGTTCCCTAAATTTCAACATTCATAGGAAACTAGATATAGAGTGAGATAACTTTAATTTTCAAACGAAAGACCGTCAATTGAGGGCTGGAAGTTTTTCATCTTAGTAACTTATCAGCGATCGATTCAATTCAATACCATTCGTAAAGCTACGATTCTTAGAAACCAATAAAATGGAGGATTTATGCGAGCAGTACTTATGGCTGGAGGTTCCGGAACGCGGCTTCGTCCGTTAACTTGTGACTTACCCAAACCAATGGTGCCTATCCTCAATCGACCAATTGCCGAGCATATTATCAATCTTCTCAAACGGCACGACATTACAGAAATTATTGCTACCTTGCATTATTTACCAGATACAATGCGAGACTACTTTCAAGATGGTAGCGATTTTGGCGTACAGATGACTTATGCTGTGGAAGAAGACCAGCCTCTAGGTACGGCGGGTTGTGTAAAGAACATTGCTGAGTTGCTAGATGATACGTTTTTGGTAATCAGTGGCGATAGTATTACTGATTTTGACTTAACAGCAGCAATTAAATATCACAAAGAAAGAAAATCCAAAGCAACTTTAATTTTGACCCGCGTTCCCAATCCAATTGAATTTGGAGTGGTTATTACTGACGAAGAAGGAAGCATCAAACGCTTTTTAGAAAAACCTTCCACCAGCGAAATTTTTTCTGATACGGTTAATACTGGCGCTTATATTTTAGAACCCGAAGTTTTGGAATATCTCCCAGCCAACCAAGAATCGGACTTTTCCAAGGATTTATTCCCCCTACTGCTAGAAAAAGGCGAACCAATGTTTGGTTACGTTGCTTCCGGTTACTGGTGCGATGTCGGGCATTTAGATGCTTACCGCGAAGCTCAGTATGATGTACTTAACCGTAAAGTCAAAGCTGATTTTCCCTATAAAGAAACTTCTCCCGGCTTGTGGGTTGGTCAAAATACTCACATCGAATCTTCAGCGGTAATTGAAACACCAGCTTTAATTGGCGACAACTGCCGTATAGGTCATAGAGTCCAGATCGAAGCCGGAACCGTGATTGGAGATAACGTTACCATTGGTGCCGATGCCAATTTGAAACGTCCAATAGTATGGAATGGGGCAATAGTTGGGGATGAAGCTCAATTAAGTGCCTGCGTAATTTCTCGCGGTACCCGTGTAGATCGTCGCGCTCACGTACTGGAAGCAGCGGTAGTTGGTTCGCTTTCCACGGTGGGAGAAGAAGCGCAAATTAGTCCCGGCGTGCGCGTATGGCCCAGTAAAAAGATTGAGTCCGGTGCAATCTTAAATATAAACTTGATTTGGGGTAACACCGCCCAACGCAACCTATTTGGACAGCGCGGCGTGCAAGGATCGGCAAATATTGATATTACCCCAGAATTTGCCGTGAAGTTGGGTGCTGCTTATGGTTCTACTTTGAAACCAGGTTGCCAAGTTACGGTTTCCAGAGATCAGCGGACTATCTCCCGCATGGTAACTCGGTCATTGATTGCTGGTTTGATGTCCGTAGGTATCGAAATTCAAAACCTGGATGCAACAGCTTTACCGATCGCCCGTACCATCATACCTAATATGAACGTAGCAGGGGGTATTCACGTGCGGGTACATCCCAACCGTGCCGATTATCTCCTGATTGAATTCATGGATAACAAAGGAATCAATATTCCCAAAGCCAAAGAAAAGAAAATCGAAGGTGCATATTTTAAAGAAGATATGCGAAGGGCGCAAATTGATGAAATAGGTAATGTTGCCTATCCCAGTCAATTAGTCGATCGTTACTGTAGCGCTTTTGAAAATCTCTTAAATATCGACACCATCCGCCACAGTCGAGCAAAAGTAGTAATCGACTACGTTTATGGAGTATCTGGGGCTGTATTACCGCAGATGTTGGATAAATTTGGTGCTGATGCGGTAGTACTCAATGCCAGTTTAAATAAAATCGCCACCTCAGAAACCGATCGCGAAGCCTTGTTAACTCAGTTAGGTCATGTAGTTGAAGCACTCAAAGCTAACTTTGGCGTACAGGTAACTGCAAACGGCGAGCAAATGATATTGGTTGATGAATCCGGTATTCCCATTCGTGGGGAAATGCTCACAGCCTTGATGGTAGACATGATTTTAACTGCCAACCCCAGAGGAAGTGTAGTCGTACCAGTTCATTCTTCTAGCGCTGTAGAACAAATTGCCCGTCGTCATGACGGTAAAGTGATTCGCACCAAAGCAAACTCCACGGCATTAATGGAAGCTTGTCAAAAGAATCCGAATGTGGTTTTAGGTGGTAGTGGCGACACGGGCTTTATTGTTCCAGCACTGCATCCGGGATTTGATTCGATGTTCTGTATTGCCAAGCTGATTGAAATGCTAACAATTCAAGAACGTTCTCTTACCACAGTCCGTTCCGAATTACCCCGCGTTATTCACAAAACTTATACCACCCGCTGTCCTTGGACGGTTAAAGGTGCATTAATGCGTCACTTAGTAGAAACTCATCCCCAAGAGCAATTGGAATTAATTGACGGGGTGAAAATTTGTCAACCCTACGAAGACAGTTGGGTATTAGTGCTACCAGACGCAAGCGAACCATTAGTGCATCTATACGTTAACAGCAACGATCGCGACTGGGTAGACGAAACCTTAAGAAAATACCGCGCCCGCGTTCAAGAGTTTGTGGAAACCGAACAAGAAATAACGGAAGTTTAAGGAATTGGGCATGGGGCATGGGAGTTTGGCAACGGATGGAGTTTGGCAACGGATGGAGTTTGGCAACGGATGGAGTTTGGCAACGGATGGAGTTTGGCAACGGATGGAGTTTGGAGTTAAGAGTTTTTCTCCCCCTCTCCCCATCCCCCCATCTCCCCATCCCCCCATCTCCCCATCCCCCCATCTCCCCCTCTTTCCCTCTCCCACTGCTAACTGTTCCCAAACGGTAAAGACGGGGAATTGCTTTTGGGAAATATCGCTAGTTCGGTTTCTGGATCGAAAAAGTGAATTTTATCTGGGTTTAAGGATAACCATACTTTATCTCCCGTGTTTACCAGTTTTTCTGGGGCTACTCTTACTTGTAATTCATCTGTTGCTAAATATTCTCTTTGAAATTTTGTTTCAATTAGTTTGACTGCTAAATAATTATCGTTACCGAGATTTTCCATCCATTCTACTTGTGCGGGAAAATTCTTAGTTGCGGGTAAGCTTATATTCCAGTGTTCTGGGCGAACTCCTAATGTTAGGGTTCGTCCGTTGTATTTTCGCAAAGCATTACCCCAATTTTCTGGTAAGGTTAAGCGAAAATCGCCTTTAGTTATCAAGCATGGCGACTGAAATTTTACATCAATAAAATTCATTGCTGGAGAGCCGATAAATTCTGCTACGAAACGGTTTGCGGGATGATTATAAATTTCTAACGGGGGAGCAACCTGGATTATTTCACCGCGATTTAGAATTGCTACGCGATCGCCCATTGTCATTGCTTCTGTTCGATCGTGGGTAACGTAAATTGTAGTTATACCTAGTTGACGTTGCAGCTTGACTATTTGAGCGCGGGTAGCCGTTCTTAATTTTGCATCTAAGTTAGAAAGCGGTTCATCCATCAAAAATACTTGCGGATTGTTCGCTAACGCCCTTCCTAATGCTACTCGCTGTCTTTGCCCCCCCGATAATTCTTTGGGATATCGATTTAACAACTCTTCGATTTGCAACAACTTAGCTACATTACTGACGCGATCGCCTACTACTTGCTCTCGATCCGAAACGTACCGCAAACCTTTGGGCAACTTTCTCGTAACCGATACCAATAAATCCTCTGCTATTTTTAGTAGTTTCTCTCTATTTCCCCCTCTCCCCCTCTCTCCCCATCTCCCTATCTCCCCCTCTCTCCTTCCTGCTTGCAGTCTCAATCCAAAAGCAATGTTGTCATACACCGTCATGTGGGGATAAAGGGCATAATTTTGAAACACCATTGCAATGTTTCTTTGCGAAGGCGGAAGGTAGTTTACAAGATTATTTCCTACCCAGATATTACCTCCCGTAATATCCTCTAAACCTGCAATCAACCGCAGTAAAGTACTTTTTCCACAACCAGAAGGTCCCACCAGTACCATAAATTCCCCATCTTCTACAGTGAGACTAATTCGCCGCAATACATTCACGCTTTCAGGGCGATGAGTATTATTCGATGCAACAATTTCACCTTTATGGGTAGGAAAACTCTTGTAAACGTTTTCTAAAACAACTTGCGCCACGAGTCCTTCCGTACTTCGATACTTTTCGATTCTTGATACCAACATTCTGCGGTGGCAGAGCGTTTTGCGCTAATAATACAGCTTTGATTTGTTAAAAGAAAGTAAATAGACTCATAAATAAATCGTTGCGGATAAATTTCCCTACAATGGTACAATAGTACTGATTAGCAGAATCAGCAGTCAGTCAAAGTTACCGAATGGTCGATAATAGCTGTTCGTAACTTTGGCTTGGCTTTTATTATAGAAATAGCTTGCGTGGTGATATCAACAGATTTTTTCGTTAAGAAAGTTTGAAAAACAAGCAAAACTTAAACATAAATGTAAACTACGCAAGCATAATTAAAAATCTTATTTCCTACTGACAACTTACTACATTCAGGAGAATTAAATGAACAGTTGCGTATTGATGGCAGAAATAATACAAGAACCCGAACTGCGGTATACGGCAGACAATCAGCTAGAAATTACAGAAATGCTGGTACAGTTTTGGGGAACACGAGATAGCGATCCTCCAGCCAACTTAAAAGCGATCGGTTGGGGAAACTTAGCCAAAGAAATTCAACAAAACTATCATATTGGCGATCGCGTTATTTTGATCGGGCGTTTGGCTATGAATACCATCGATCGCCCCGAAGGTTTCAAAGAGAAGCGTGCAGAAATGACAGTGCAGCAAATTCAGCATATTGGCGCAGGTTTCGACACCATTCCGATGCAGCCCATGCAGGCACAACCAACCCAAACAATTCCCGTCGCGACACCTCAAGCACCTCCGGTAAATCCCGTTCCCGTAGCTGCGACTGCTCCCCCAAGAAATAAAGTTAACGCCGCACCCGATAATATTAGGCAACCGCAACCCGCACCCCAACCGACATACGAACCTAGTACTTATCCTGCGATGGTTGAAGAAGACATCCCCGAAGATGACATCCCGTTTTAGTTACCCAATGTAGAGACGTTGCACTGCAACGTCTTCATTCAATGTCGTAACAAATAATTATCCATCTATATTTAATTATTTTGTTCAAATTACTCTTATCTCGGTGAAAGATTACTTATTTGAGGGAGTAGGGAGTAGGAAGAGAAGAAATTGTATCGGTAATCGCGGCTGAGCGAAAAGAAATTACTTAAATGCGATCGCTCCAAACCAGAACATCTGAAGGTAAAGATTGCAGTCTGGGAACTAGTAACCAGAGAATCGCGTCTCTTTACATTAATTTAACAAATCAAACATTTGTGACATTTGTTACTGTATCCGTTGCAACATTTGCTATAACCTATATATAGTATTTTTCATAAAAAATAAATATTTGTTTGAGCAATTTTGCTGTTTTCAGATGTAAAAATCAAAAAAAATTGCTTTTACTACTGACAAATCGAAATCTGCTGTTAAAATCCAATTAATTTAAAGTTAATTCAAATTAAGAATCTACCCGACTTCCATGAGAGAAACAGTCCTAGACGTTCGCAATCTGCAAGTTGAATTCTCCGATGATGGTAACGTTGTCAAGGCAGTAAATGGAATCTCTTTCCAATTGCATAGAGGAGAAACTTTAGGGATAGTAGGGGAGTCGGGGAGCGGTAAATCTGTTACATCCCTTGCTGTCATGGGTTTGTTGCAGAATCCTGGTAAAATTAGTAACGGTGAGATTTGGTTTCGTCCCCAAGAAAATGGGGAAGCATTGAACTTAGTAGAGTTACCGCCTTCTGAGCTACAACTCCACCGGGGTGGCGATATTGCGATGATTTTTCAAGAGCCGATGAGTTCGCTCAACCCGGTTTATAACGTTGGTTTTCAGCTAACAGAAGCAATTTTACGACATCAAAATATTTCTCAAACAGAAGCACGTCAAAAAGCGATCGATAGTTTGCAGGAAGTAAAACTTCTTCCGAGTGACGAGCAAATTCGTCAAAATTTGATTGAAACATCGCCAAAAACCCTAAACGAGCAAGAACTTCCTTCTCTAGTAAAACAACATAAAGAAGCAATATTAGAACGTTTTCCCCATCAACTTTCTGGGGGACAATTACAAAGAGTGATGATTGCAATGGCGATTTCGTGTAACCCATTGCTACTAATTGCAGATGAACCCACCACCGCTTTAGACGTAACCGTACAAGCGACAATAATCGATTTGTTGGGAGAATTGCAGCAAAAGCGCGACATGGCGATGATTTTTATTACCCACGATTTGGGATTAATTGCGGAAATTGCCGATAACGTAGCGGTAATGTACAAGGGGAAAGTCGTCGAACAAGGTGAGGCAAGACAAATATTTACAAATCCCCAACATCCTTATACTAAAGGTTTGCTTGCTTGTCGTCCGAGTTTAGATCGTCATCCCCAAAGATTGCTGACAGTTTCCGACTACATGAATGTAGAAGAAACAACTACTGGTGATGTAGTAATTACGGAAAAACAACCAGCACAACCCCCAGAAGTAACTTCCGCAGAAATTGCTCAAAGATTAGCAACATTAGAAAAACAACAATCGCTGTTGCAAATCCGTAATTTGAATGTTGGCTATCCCATCAAAGGAATGTTCGGCGGTACAAAACGGCATTTTATGGCTGTGAATAACGTTTCCTTTGAAGTGCAAAAAGGCGAAACTTTGGGATTAGTAGGAGAATCCGGTTGCGGTAAAACAACTCTTGGTAGAAGTTTATTGCGATTGGTAGAACCTTTGAGCGGTGAAGTAATTTTTGAAGGAAGAGACATCACCAAACTCAAAGGAAAAACGTTGCAAAACCTGCGTCGAGAAATGCAAATCATCTTCCAAAACCCTTTTAGCGCCTTAGATTCGCGCATGAAAGTAGGAGATGCGGTAATGGAACCCTTAGTAATTCACTCCATCGGCAAGAATAAAAAAGAACGACAACAACGAGCAGCTTATTTATTAGAAAGAGTAGGATTGAGTGCTGATGCAATGAGCCGTTATCCGCACCAATTTTCTGGGGGGCAACGTCAGCGAGTTTGTATTGCCCGTTCCCTAGCCTTGAATCCCAAGTTTATAATTTGTGATGAATCGGTTTCCGCTTTAGATGTATCGGTACAAGCGCAAGTATTGAATCTGCTCAAAGAATTGCAGGATGAATTTGAATTAACCTACATCTTTATTTCTCACGATTTGAGTGTAGTTAAATTTATCAGCGACAGAATTTTAGTAATGAATCGCGGTGAAATCGTAGAAAGTGGCAACGCACAAGAAATTTACCGCCAACCAAAACAAGAATACACTCAAAAATTGATTGCATCTATTCCCACAGGTAGCCCAGAAAGGATGCGGAATCAGCAACAAGTTAGGAGTTAGGAGTTAGGAGTTAGGAGTTAGGAGGGGAGCATCCTAATTTAAAAAAATATAAAAAATATATATCTCGTAGTGATCGCATCTTGCTCGCTATATGTTTTGCTTGCCATATAAGTAGGTTGGCGTAATTAAATGTAAGATGTCATTGCGAGGAGGAACGACGAAGCAATCGCAACGACTGGGATTGCTTCGTTCCTCGCAATGACGGAGCATATTATATTTATTTGTACCCACCTACTTATCTCACTCGCTATATATCTTACTCGCTATATATTTAACGTACTTTGTTTTTGGTTTCTTGGAATTCCCAACCGAGATGGGTATTTAAGCTAATAGCGAATGATGCAAGATATCAGTTTGAATGGACTATACAACCCTTCTTTTGACGGATAAAAATATAAAAAAGGTAAACCTAAAGGGTGATGAATTTTTGAATTGCATAGGACACACTGTGAAAGAGAAAATCAGTTGAAAAAAAACCTGTCAAATTAATCTGTAATTTGCAATCAATCGTAACCTTATATATAAATTCGGGGTTATAAAAAGATTTGACGATTTTGACTTGAAATTCAGCATCTTTTTTTGCGTAACTTTGTGGCGCAAACTTTAAAAAAAATTACTAATTGCTGATTTTTTTTGATGGGAGTTTCGACACAAAGTATTACTGTGAAAGCTGATTTAAATAGATAGATATTGTTACACAAGGAGAAAACATGGTAAGTAGAAATTATAAGCGTGCAGTCGGTACATTTGCTAGCCGAGGTGATGCAGAAAAGGCGCTTTACAAACTCAGAGATTCTGGCTTTTCAATGGATAAAGTTTCTCTGTTGGCGAAAAATGCAGACGGCAATGAAAACATTGCTGGTGCTGATGTAAAGAACGAACGCGGTGAAAATGAAGCTCAAGAAGGTGCTGGAATTGGTGCTACCACTGGTACTGTTTTAGGTGGTTTGGGCGGTTTACTTTTAGGTTTGAATGAATTATTAATTCCTGGAATTGGACCTTTTCTAGCAGCAGGAACGATCGCAACTACTTTGGCTGGTGCTGGTTTAGGTGCGGCGACAGGTGGTATTATCGGTGGGCTGACTGGTATGGGTATTCCGGAAGAGGATGCCAAACATTACGAAGGTCACATCAATAACGGTTACTACTTGTTAATTGTAGATGGTTATGAAGATGAAATAGACCGTGCGGGTTCTGTTTTAAGTAGTAACAATATTGGTAATTGGAAAATCTTTGACGCAGCTATTCCTGAAGGTGGTGCTAACCCAACTCCCGTCGCTCCAGCTGCTCCCGCTGCTCCCGCTACTCCCGTTGTTGAAAAAGAAGTAGATGTAGTCAATCGGGAAAGAGTTGTAGATAGAGATGTAGTTGATAGAAAAACGGTAGTCGATCGCGATGTGGTAGAAATTGTTGATAAGAGAGATGATACTCTTCGCTAATCGAATTAACTTTAATTGATTTTAAACCCGGTTTTTTGGAAAAAGCCGGGTTTCTGATTGAAAGTTTCTCTTGATATAACCACTATTTTATCGTTGTGCGATCGGCATATTCCGGGTTTCTAGATAATTATCTTAAAATAAAATTCAACCATCTGGAAACTGCCAGCAGGAAATTCGTTCGATATTAACGCTACCGCAGTTACTACAAGTTGCATCAAAGGGTCAGTAACTCAACCAATACGGGGATTGAGCTTGTAAGAAAAGTCGAACAAGCTATACTGACCAGTCTAAGTCTTAACTGACTACGTTTTTTGGGTCACGATACCGGAAGATGCGAAGCTAGTTTTCCGCTCTATCATTTGCAATTAAACAGTTTTAAAGTCACTGAAACAGTGTTGCAAATCTAAAAAGCTCTTAAAACATTGACGAAGCTAACATTACCCAGCAATGGAGGGACTTATGTCCAAAACACTCGTATTAGACACAAACAGAAAACCATTAGATCCAATACATAGCGCACAAGCAAGACAATTATTAAGAAACAAAAAAGCGGCAATTTATCGACGCTTCCCATTTACCATTATTCTTAAGGAATCAAAACCCGATAAAACAGTTTCACCACTTAGATTAAAAATAGATCCCGGAGCGAAATTTACGGGTTTAGCCTTGGTTAATGATTCAACCGGAGAAGTTGTATTTGCTGCTGAATTAAAGCATAGAGGTTTTGCAATTCGAGATGCTTTAACATCTAGAAGACAATTAAGGCGTTCTAGACGTGCAAGAAAAACTCGTTATAGAAAACCAAGATTTTTAAACCGAACTCGTCCAGATGGATGGTTAGCACCAAGTTTACAAAGTCGAATTGAAAATATTAAAACTTGGGTTGAAAAATTGCGTAAACTCGCATCAATTAATGCGATTAGTCAAGAACTTGTACGCTTTGATATGCAACTAATGACTAACCCAGATGTCAAAGGTAAAGAATATCAACAAGGTACACTTGCTGGTTACGAAACCAGAGAATATTTGCTAGAAAAATGGGCAAGACAATGTGCTTACTGTGAGGTTAAAGGCGTTCCGTTACAGGTAGAACATATTCAACCTAGAGCTAAAGGTGGTAGTAATTCAATTACAAATTTGACCTTAAGTTGTGAGAAATGTAATACCAAAAAAGGAACTAAAGACATTAAAGATTTTCTTAAAAAAGACCCAGCTAGATTAGAAAAAATTTTGAAGCAATCTAAACGACCATTGGTAGATGCAGCGGCAGTTAATACTACTCGATGGGCATTATTTAAAGTTTTAAAAGAAACTGGATTACCTATAGAAACGGGTTCAGGAGGTTTAACAAAGTTCAATCGTAGTCAACAAAAATTAGAAAAAACCCACTGGATTGACGCAGCTTGTGTTGGAAAATCGACTCCAAAATTAAATATTAAAAGTATTAAACCATTACTAATTACAGCTACCGGACACGGTTCTCGGCAGTCATGTAGAACTGATAAATATGGGTTTCCTTCTAGATACGTTCCCAGGTTTAAATTTATCAATGGGTATCAAACTGGAGATATTGTTAAAGCAATAGTTACTTCGGGGAAGAAAATAGGAACATATATAGGACGTGTAGCAGTAAGAACGACTGGTAGTTTTAATATCTCAACAAAGAATGGATTAATTCAAGGGATTAGTTACAAATATTGTTCAGCAATTCACAAAAAAGATGGTTATGGTTATGCAAATTAAAAATACCACGGTGGTTAAAACCACGCGGGGCGTTTTTCCTCCCAGCTATAAATAGACTGGGGCATCCTTACTACCGAGATTTTTTTATGAATCAACCCATTCGTTGTTACAATTTCGACAATGACAAAAAATGTTGTTACGGTTAGCGATTTTTATTTTTTCCTGCCATTTAGAAATAACAGAATCATTTTCATCAGAATCGAATTGGGTCATTTTTTTTAATTAATCTTGAAAAAAGTTTAAAATAATTTTAAATTTAAAATTGCTTTGCCGGTGTAATTCAAAGAGGATGTTTATCCAGCTATAAATACAACTCGAAACTTTTGAGATCCCCCTAAATCCCCTTTATGAAAGGGGGGAAGGGGGAAAATCCGAGAATTATGTTAAAAACGCTTGGAAAACATCTTTTTAAGCAAGAAAGTTATTAAATTAACGCCACTAATAATTAGAAATGAAAAGCGAAGATAATCAAAATTATATAGTAGTAATTACGGCATCGGCTGGAGGGCTGAATGCTATTAACGAAATTTTATCAAGATTGCCCGATGATTTCCCCGCACCGATCGCGATCGCACAACACCTATACCCCAAACACCACAGTATGATGGCGGAAATTTTGAATAAGCAAACTTCGTTATCTGTGAAGCAGGCGCAAGCAGGAGATCAAATATGTCCGGGTAAGGTTTATATTGCTCCACCAGATTTACATCTGTTAGTAGATGCGGATGGTTGTTTGTCTTTGTCTCACTCAGAAAAAGTGAATTTTACTCGCCCTGCTGGAGATGTATTATTTAAGTCGGTTGCAGCTAGTTTTAAGGAAAAATGCATCGCTATTGTTTTGACTGGGATGGATGGAGATGGCGCTGCGGGGGTAAAAGAGATCAAGAAAATGGGTGGTATCGTTATCGTTCAAGATAAAGTTAATTGCGAGTTTTTTAGTATGCCAGATGCTGCAATTAAAACTGGTGATGTTGATTTTGTCGTGCCTCTTGAATCTATTGCCCGCTCTTTAATGGATTTAGTCGTGCGACGGTAGTGAAATCCGCAACTAAAGACGTTGCAGTGCAACGTCGAGACATTAATATTAATAGTATGGAGTAGCTGATAATGCTGCATAAAAAAGGAGAAATTATAAATAAAAGAAATATCATCGTGATTGGTACGTCGGCAGGTGGAGTAGAAGCGCTTTCTTATTTAGTTCATCATTTGCCGCTGGATTTAGATGCTGCTCTAATGGTGGTTTTACACGTACCCAGCCACGCGACAAGCGTTTTACCGAGAATTCTTAACCGGGCTGAAACATTACTAGCTTTGCATCCCAAAAATAACGAAGAAATTGTTACGGGACGTATTTATATTGCTCCACCGGACTATCATTTATTGGTCAAACCCGGATATATTACCTTGATGCGGGGACCCAGAGAAAATAATCATCGTCCGGCGATCGATCCTTTATTTCGCAGTGCGGCGCGGGCTTACGGAAGCCGAGTTATAGGGGTAGTGCTTACGGGGGTACTTGATGATGGTACTGCGGGACTCCAGGCTGTAAAAATGCGCGATGGTATGGCGATCGTGCAAAGCCCGGATGATGCAATATATCCGGGAATGCCTCGCAGCGCTATTGAGAATGTAAACGATATTGACTATATTCTGCCCTTGTCGAAGATTCCCCAGGTATTAGTAGAACTAGTTAATACCCCTGTCGAAGGCAAAGCAGAAAAACCCGTTTCCCATCAGATGGAAATCGAAACCGATTTGGCGGATATGAATATAGAAATTCTAAGCAAGGATGACAGGGCGGGTAAACCTTCTACTTTTGGCTGTCCCGACTGCGGCGGTACTTTGTGGGAATTAGAACAAGCTAATTTGTTGCGCTTTCGATGTCGTATCGGTCATGCTTATTCCTTGGAAAGCTTGCTCGCAAAGCAATCAGACGCTTTAGAAGATGCGCTGTGGTTTGCCCTCCGCGCTCTAGAAGAGAAAGCTTCTTTAACAAAACGCATGGCGAAAAGAATGCGCGAACGCAATCAATTATTAGCCGCAGAACGATTGCAAGAACAAGCCGAAGACGCTCTTGCTCGTGCCAATGTGATCCGAGAAACGTTAATTATAGGAAATGCGAATACTGAAGAAAAGCCGGTTTAGCATTCTGAGTAAGATAATGTCTGAAAAGGAAATAACTATGAACCTCTCTCCAAACCTCTCTCCTGCAAGGAAAGAGGCTGCTGAATTCACTATTTTCCTGTCCCCCTTCCATCGTAGGGAAGGGATTAGGGGTTAGGTTTGCTCCGAAATTCACTTCCGTTTTTACAAAAATAATATTTTATTACAAACGAATAAATTCCTAATTAATCAAAGCTACAGGTAGTAAAATTGTTCGCAGCAAGTAATAATATAAGAATTTCCTGTCCTATTTATATTCTTGGGGGAGGATATTATTTTGACTAATACGCCAGAAAACCCCGATTTAGAAAATTTATTGCAATACATCAAAGGCAACCGTGGCTTTGATTTTAGCGGCTACAAACGTAGTAGTTTAACTCGTCGCATTCGCAAGCGGATGCAAACAATTAGTATGGAAAGCTACGCTGAATATCTCGATTACTTGGAAGTTCACCCAAACGAGTTTGTTGAGTTATTCAATACAATTTTAATTAACGTCACCGCTTTCTTCCGAGAACCACAAGCTTGGGAATATATCGCCAGTGAAATTATTCCGACAATTCTTGCTAATAAAAACTCTAGTAAACCAATTCGGATCTGGAGTGCTGGCTGTGCTTCCGGTGAAGAAACCTACACGATAGCTATTTTGCTGGCGGAGGCTTTGGGTATGCAAGAATACACCGAGCGAGTCAAAGTCTTTGCTACAGATGTAGATATGGAGGCTCTGGGCTACGCTCGTCAGGCAAATTACACTACTAAACAAGTCGAGAACATCCCCTCACCCATACTTGAAAAGTATTTTGAACGCATAAACGATCGCTTCAGCGTTCAAAAAGAATTGCGTCGCGGGGTTATTTTTGGTCGCCACGATTTAGTACAGGATGCGCCTATATCAAGAATAGACTTTTTGATATGCCGCAATACTTTGATGTATTTTAATAGCGAAACCCAAAGTAAAATTTTGGATCGCTTTCACTTTGCTTTGAATCACGGCAGTTTCTTGTTTTTAGGTAAAGCCGAAATGTTGTTTAGCCGCAACCATCTATTTTCACCCGTCGATTTACGCAGAAGAGTGTTTCATAAAGTTCCTAATGGCAACTTTCGGCAAATGTTGATGGGAATGGGCTACTCAAATAATAGCCAACAACAAGTTACCGAAAACGGGAATCACGATCGCATTTATGAAGCAATATTCGAGACAGATCCAATTGTCCAAATAATTGTAGACCTTAATAGCATTGTTATTTTAGCTAATGCAAAAGCCCGCAGTATATTTAGTATTAATCCTAGAGATATCGGTCGCCCCTTACAAGATTTAGAAATTTCCTATCGCCCTGTAGAATTGCGATCGCCAATCGACCAAGTTCATAGCAATCGCCGTGCTATTTCTTTAAAAGACATAGAATGGTCAAATCCCGAACGCGAAACCAAATATCTCGATGTACAAATTATGCCGTTGCTTAATGAAAGTACGGATGAATTACTTGGAGTTAAAATTGTCTTTACCGATGTGACGCGCTTTAAATATTTGCAACAAGAATTAGTCCATACTAACCAAGAATTAGAAACCGCTTATGAAGAACTTCAATCTACCAACGAAGAATTAGAAACCACCAACGAAGAACTTCAATCAACGGTAGAAGAATTAGAAACCACCAACGAAGAACTTCAATCAACTAACGAAGAGTTAGAAACAATGAACGAAGAACTGCAATCTACCAACGAAGAATTGCAGACAATGAACGAAGAAATGCGCGATAATAGTGACGAACTAAATCGCGTTAACTGTTTTTTAGAATCTATTTTAACAAGTATACGTTCTGGAGTAATTGTTCTGAATCCGGAACTGCATATATTAATTTGGAATCGTAAAGCAGAAGACTTGTGGGGATTGCGGTTTGAGGAAGTTTTTTCCCAGCACTTTATGAGTTTGGATATCGGTTTACCCATCGAAAAACTTAGACAGCCATTAAAAGCAATTATTAATCAAGAGACTTCCAACCACGAAATAGTATTAAATGCAAGGAATCGCAGAGGCAAAGACATAGAATGTCACATAATTGTAACTCCATTATTAAATTCATCAGCAAAAATTGAAGGAGCAATTTTATTAATGGAAGAAACCGAGATTAATACAGCGAAGAGCGATCGGTGACTAGTACAGACGAGCGTAAGTCAGGTACCCATATAATTAAAGTTGAGAAGTCGGGTTTTTATAAAATTTGTAAGTATATTACAGATACGTATTCTAAAAACCCGACTTCTGACCATTAAAATTAGGGGTGCGCTATTTAAGCCGTGTAGTACTAGTTATACCCTTAACCTTTAACTTTTAACCTTTAACCTTTAAATAAATCAGTATTTAGATAGATATTATATTGGAGTAAGATTGTATACTTTATATTATTTGAACTTTTAGATTTAATTTAAAAAATATAGGTATTTTATGTCTTTTGATAAATTCGCGAGAAAAATAGAAGGAGTTCGCCAGCAAACACATTTATTACAAAATTCCGTTCATAAAGTACCCGAGCATCAACAAGAATTATTAACAGAAGCTGTCGAACAACTAAATATCAGCTTGGAAGAACTTAATGTAGCACAAGAAGAATTAATTCAACAAAATGAAGAATTAGAACTGACTCGTCAACAGGTAGACAAAGAACGACAGCGCTATCAGGAATTGTTCGATTTTGCTCCAGATGGCTACCTTGTAACAGATATTAATGGAAAAATTCTGGAAGCTAACCAAGCGGCATCCCAATTATTTGCAGTTACCAAAGAGAGACTGTGTGATAAACTTTTGATTGGCTTTGTTCCCTCTGAAGCACGTAGAAGATTTCGCGATTGACTCCACGATTTATGTGAAGAAATACAGCTTCAAGATTGGGAAATTTGTTTGCAAAATAACCAGGGAATTTCATTTGATTGTGAAATCAGCGCCAGTATCATCAGCGATAAAAATGGAAATTCTATTGGTATCCGCTGGTTATTACGAAATATTAATGCTCGCAAGCAAGCAGAAGAGAAAGCACGCTTTATCGAAATCCAAAATCTACATTTACGAGAAGCAGCACAATTAAAATCGAAAATTGTCGCGGTTTTATCTCACGAATTGCGTACACCTTTAAATGCAGTTTTAGGCTTTTCCGATGTACTCTTACGGTTAAACAAAAATCAGTTTACTCCCCAGTCCGTAAGTATAGTAGAAACAATAATCAAAAATGGCAAACAGCTATTAACATTGATAACTAATATGCTGGATTTTGCCAGATTAGAAGAAGGCGAGTTTAAACTTAATCTGCAATACTTTAATATAATAGAGTTAACAAAAATAATTACAGAAGAATTACGTTTTCTTGCGAACCAGAAAAAAATTAGTTTAGATATTAGTATAAATATTAAAAACGTTAAAGTTTTTAACGATCCAGTTCGCCTTCAACAATTATTAATTAACTTAATTTCCAACGCGATTAAATTTACAGAAGATGGTAGCGTATTTGTGGAATTATATGAATTAAACGAAGATAAAATTATAATAATAGTCAAAGATACAGGCATTGGAATTTCAGAACTTGATTTAAAATACATTTTTCAAGCATTTCGCCAAGTAAATCAGACTAAAAGTCGTCCTTACCAAGGAACGGGAATAGGATTAGCAATAGTCAAAGATTTATTAAACTTAATGGGAGGAGCGATCGATGTAGAAAGCCTACTTGGTGAAGGTTCAACATTTCGCGTAGAGTTACCCAGAGAAGTTAAATCAATTATCAGTTAACATTGAACAGTTAGCAGTAGCAGTAATTAGTGATATTATTTATTTTTTTTAGATTAGAAAGCTTTTGAACAAGAACATTAATTTATAATATTATATTTGTACAAGTTCGTAGTAAGTGCTTTAGCACATTTGCGAGGGATAAATCCCTGACTACAAACTTAATATTATTTATTGCAGAAGTTCGTAGTAAGTGCTTTAGCACATTTGCGAGGGATAAATCCCTGACTACAAACTTAATATCATTTATTGCAGAAGTTCGTAGTAAGTGCTTTAGCACATTTGCGAGGGATAAATCCCTGACTACAAACTTAATATCATTTATTGCAGAAGTTCGTAGTAAGTGCTTTAGCACATTTGCGAGGGATAAATCCCTGACTACAAACTTAATATTATTTATTGCAGAAGTTCGTAGTAAGTGCTTTAGCACATTTGCGAGGGATAAATCCCTGACTACAAACTTAATATCATTTATTGCAGAAGTTCGTAGTAAGTGCTTTAGCACATTTGCGAGGGATAAATCCCTGACTACAAACTTAATATCATTTATTGCAGAAGTTCGTAGTAAGTGCTTTAGCACATTTGCGAGGGATAAATCCCTGACTACAAACTTAATATCATTTATTGCACAAGTTCGTAGTAAGTGCTTTAGCACACTTGCGAGGGATAAATCCCTGACTACAAACTTAAGTTGATTTATTGCACAAGTTCGTAGTAAGTGCTTTAGCACATTTGCGAGGGATAAATCCCTGACTACAAACTTAATATCATTTATTGCAGAAGTTCGTAGTAAGTGCTTTAGCACATTTGCGAGGGATAAATCCCTGACTACAAACTTAATATTATTTATTGCACAAGTTCGTAGTAAGTGCTTTAGCACACTTGCGAGGGATAAATCCCTGACTACAAACTTAAGGACACCCCTCTCCTTAATAAGGGGAGGGGAAGGGGGTGATGTTCATCTGTATATCCAATTGAAAACCGCTATATTCCTCCTTACTGCTAACTGCTAATTGATTCCGCTATTCTTAATTTAGCGGAGCGAGCGCGGGGATTTTTGGCAATTTCTTCTTCTTGGGCGGTAATCGGCTTTTTTGTTAATACTTTTAATGATGGTGAATCTTTGAAACTATGCTTCACTATTCTGTCTTCCAAACTATGAAAGCTGATAACGGCAATTTTTCCATTTTCAACAAGTGCATTCGGTGCTTTTTCTAAAAGAGTTTCTAAAGTCTTTAGTTCATCATTTACAGCAATTCGTAAAGCTTGAAAAACCCGAGTTGCGGGATGAATTCTTCCGTAACGATATTTTTTAGGAACGCAATAAGAGATGGTTTGGGCTAACTCAGTTGTAGTATGAAAGGGACGATTTTCCACAATGCGTCTAGCAATGCGTCGCGATAATCTTTCCTCACCATATTTAAAGAAAATATTTGCTAACTCCACCTCATCCCAATGATTTATTGCTTCAGCAGCAGTTAAAGATTGTCTTCTATCCATCCGCATATCAAGGGAGGCTTCGTGACGAAAACTAAAACCCCTCTCCGGATTATCCAAATGATAAGAACTAACTCCTAAATCTGCAATAATCCCGTCAAAACTATTAAGTGGAAACTCGTATGCGGCGAAATTGCTGCGGATAAATTCTACACGACTTCCATACTCAGCCAAATTATTTTTTGCTGCCGTTAAAGCATCTTCATCTTGGTCGATCGCCGTTATTTTAGTATCCGGTGCAGCTGATAAAATTAAACGAGAATGTCCGCCACCACCAACCGTTGTATCTAAATAATGCCCGCCGCTACGTATCCCCAAACCCGTAATTATTTCATCAGCCAAAACAGGAATATGTAAAAAAGCAGGTGTTTCAAGATCGGATGGTGTTGGCGATTGGTTAATCATGGATATTTGCATCTGGATCTGATTCTTCAATTTCGGAAATACCTACTAAGGTGACTAATGGGCAGTTGGGAAATTCAACAACAAGTCGTAATTCTCCTCCCATTGCTTCAATGTACTTTCGCAAAGTTGAAAGCATCAAATCGGTACGCTGTTCAAGACGAGAAATATTGCCTTGCTCAACTTGTAAAAGGTCTGCCATTTGTTTTTGAGTCAGCTTTCTAGCTTGTCTGAGTTGCTGTCTAGTCATTTCTTCGGCAATCAAACTTTGTGATTCTTCTTCAATTTTTTGCCGTCTTTCTGGTGACAACTGTTCTAATTTTTCTTTTAAAGTTTTTCCCATAAATTATTTCTACTTTTCATCTTGTTGATTTTTAATCTGGACTAAGTGTGCTTCAAATCTCTCATCAGCCGTTTTGATAAGTTGCTTATAAAAACGAGTTTCACTACCACCTGATTTATCACCTGCAACTAATAATATTGCACAGCGTCTGGAGTCAAATGCAAATAAAACACGCCAAACACCATCTGCTGCTTTAAACCTCAATTCCTTCATGTTGCTATATCGCGAACCATTAATTGTATCGACATGAGGTCGTCCCAATTCGTAACCGAAAGCTTCCAATAAATTAGCACGAGCAAGTAATTTGTTTTGTACTTCTTCTGGTAAAGCATCAAACTCAGGTTCAAAATCTTGATGAAATTTAACAACCCAACTCATTAATTATGCACCCAAACACATATGCTTTCAAGTACATATTAGAGCTTGATGATTTTTTTGGAAAGCAGAGTTAGGCTAGATAATTTTGGAGGGGGCTTGCGATGCCATTGGTGTCGAATTGATTAGACGATTTGCAGGTTGTCCCGAAATATAATTTTGTAGAGAAAATCTTAGTTCCAGGTTATTGCGATCGACTTTGAGTAATGTTTCCCCTGAAGAATCGGGTATCGGTGCTGGTACGCTAAAAGACAAATTACCAGATTGTAAATGTGCTAGCAGCGAATGCTCGTAGTTAATTTGTGCGGTAGTTGTAGTATCGTCGTACAGCTTCAGCACAAACTTACCTTGTGGTGCATCGACAAAAAAAGTCGAGTTGACAGTACCTTGATTTGTCGGTTGAATGCGTGGATTATCGATAAATGACCATGCATCAAGCAATTGAGTGCGATCGTCTTTCATACTCTAGAGAAAGGTTTTTCAAATACTGCTGATTTGTCAAAATAATGCACTTAACCCCGTTTCATCCTTCATAATTAAAGAAATGCTCCTAAAAATATCTTCACCCAATCAAACAGCGAGCATCAGCAAATATTTGATTGAAAATATTTGATTAAAATAACTAAACTTAGGGGTGAGCGCAAAAAAACATATTGGGGAGAATTACTGATTCATGGCATTAATGGAAACTCGCACCGAACCGATGGTGCTGAACATGGGACCGCACCATCCTTCGATGCACGGGGTTTTGCGTCTAATCATGACGCTAGACGGTGAAGACGTAGTAGACTGCGAACCCGTTATCGGCTACCTGCACCGGGGAATGGAAAAAATCGCCGAAAATCGTACAAATATCATGTACGTTCCCTACGTGAGTCGGTGGGATTACGCAGCAGGAATGTTTAACGAAGCCGTTACCGTTAACGCACCGGAAAAATTAGCGGATATCGAAGTTCCCAAACGTGCCAGCTACATCCGCGTCATCATGCTGGAATTGAACCGCATCGCCAACCATTTGTTGTGGTGGGGTCCATTCATGGCTGACGTAGGCGCACAAACTCCCTTCTTCTATCAGTTTCGCGAAAGGGAGATGATTTACGATTTATGGGAAGCGGCTACAGGTTATCGCATGGTAAACAACAACTACTTCCGCATTGGTGGTGTAGCGGTTGATTTACCCTACGGTTGGGTAGATAAATGTATGGAATTTTGCGAATACTTTTTACCCAAAGTTGACGAATACGAGCGCTTAGTGACCAAAAACCCGATCTTCCGCCGTCGTGTAGAAGGAATTGGCGTAATTACTCGCGAACAAGCCATAAACTGGGGATTATCCGGTCCGATGTTACGCGCTTCTGGGGTAAAGTGGGACTTAAGAAAAGTTGACCATTACGAATGTTACGACGATTTCGACTGGGATGTGCAGTGGGAAACCGCTGGAGACTGTCTCGCCCGTTATGCGGTAAGATTGCGGGAAATGCGCGAATCCGTCAAAATCCTCAAACAAGCCCTGAAAGCGCTTCCCGGCGGCCCTTACGAAAACCTCGAAGCCAAGCGGATGCAGGAAGGTAAGAAGTCGAAATGGAACGACTTTGAATATCAATATATTGCCAAAAAAGTTGCTCCAACCTTCAAGATTCCCAATGGTGAAATCTATTCCCGCGTAGAAAGCGGTAAAGGTGAATTAGGAATTTATTTAGTTGGAGATAATAATGTCTTTCCTTGGCGTTGGAAAATTCGCCCAGCAGACTTCAACAACCTGCAAATTTTACCCGAATTATTGAAGGGTGTGAAAGTCGCAGATATTGTTGTGATATTAGGTAGCATCGACGTAATTATGGGTTCCGTTGACAGATAAATTCAATTTTGGATTTTAACAACGGATGCATTGATTTTAGATTTTGGATTGTGTATACAATTTCAAAATCTAGAATCTTTTTTTATTTTCTTAGGGAATGGGAGGGGGAAGAGGGGGTGATGGGGAGATGGGGAGAGGGGGAGATGGGGAGAGGGGGAGAGGGGGAGATGGGGAGATGGGGAGATGGGGAGATGGGGAGGTGGGGAGATGGGGAGACATTGTATATACAAATTCAAAATTTAAAATCTTTTTTTGTTTTTTTAGGGGATGTTTGAAAAGTATCTTTTTTATTGCAATTCTCGGATTATCCCCCCTTCCCGCCTTATAAAAGGGGGGTTAAAGTCCCCCTTGGCAAGGGGGATTTAGGGGGATTGGAAAGTTTCGAGTTATATTAGTAGCTTTCCCGCGCATCCTCTTAGGGAATGGGATGGGGAAGAGTGGGGAGAGTGGGGAGATGGGGAAGAGTGGGGAATAGTGGGGAGATGGTGCGGAATAGTGCGGAATAGTGGGGAATAGTGCGGAAGAGTCGAGAAGAGTGGGGAATAGTGCGGAAGAGTGGGGAAGAGTGGGGAAGATAGCGAGCGAGACGCATGTCCTTCGGACAGACTTCGTTAACGCACTACAAAGATGCGGAGAAATGTTAATTTACAACTTCTAACTTCTAACTCAATAAGGTTACTGAGCTTGTCGAAGTACTTCTAACTTCTAACTCAATAAGGTTACTGAGCTTGTCGAAGTACTCCTAACTCCTAACTCCTAACTCCTACCTTTAACCTTTAACCTTTAACCTTTAACCTGAACCATGTCGATTTCTCTGACAATTTTTTTATTGTTCTTTCCTGCTTGTCTGGGGATATTAAGACAAATGCTTTGCAATGCGGAATTAACCCATCAATTATTAGCTGTGGGAATATTTTTATTTTGTATAGAACAAGCTAATATGGCAAACCAGGATTTACAAAAAGTCGCTGATGCCAAGGAGCTAGTTAAAGATGCTCGTTTAGATATTTTTAAAAATATTACAATTATTACAATTATTATAGAACTGACAGGATTTTATCTATCATCAATATGGTTGGCATGGGGTTCGATTTTAATTTTACTAGGTATAATTTGGTTTAACTTATTTGCTAACATAAAAATTAATATTTCAGCCAAAAATATCGTTCAAAATTGGAAGATTAGCGAACGTTTAGCAGTTTTAATTGCCGATTTAGCTGGATTGATTTTAATTAGTCTGTGGAAGTTAAAAATTGGTTATTTTTGGATATCTTGGGGACTTTTAGCAATGGCTGTAGTTTACTGCGGTATCAAGTCAATCTTGTTTTTTAATTTGAATTTGGCTAAATCTAGTTCTGTGGAACCCATTCTGGAAAAGGAATCAGGAGGCTCCTACTCCATAAATGCATTACAAGTCAGAGACTTATAACGAGAAAACAGAAGAATAACTAATATTTATATTCAGATAATCCCATCTAACATGGAACACAACCCGCAATTACATCAAGAAATCACCAACCGCATCGCCGCAACTCCTCACCATCGCATTACCTTCGCCGAATATATGGACTTAGCACTGTATCATCCAGAATACGGTTACTATTCCCAAAAAGCGACAAACTTAGGCAAAGAAGGCGATTTTTTCACTTCCGTACATCTCGGCACTGACTTTGGTGAAATGTTAGCAATTCAATTTTTCCAAATGTGGGAAATATTAGATCAACCCGTACCATTTTCTTTAATAGAAATGGGTGCGGGACAAGGACATTTAGCAGCAGATATTCTCAACTATATTAAACAACAATATCCCGATTTTTTAAATGCTTTAAAATATATTATTGTCGAAAAATCACCTGGATTAAAACAACTCCAACAACAGCGCTTAAAAGAATTTATTGTTACCTGGTGTGAATTAGAAGAAATACCAAACAATTCCGTCACGGGATGCTTTTTTTCAAACGAATTAGTAGACGCTTTTCCCGTTCATCAATTCATCTTAGAAAATGGAGAATTGCAGGAAATTTACGTTACGAATGCAGAAAATTCTTCCCCCTCTCTTCAACCTGCATCATTCACCGAAATAACAGACAAACCTTCCACACAGGAACTTGTCGATCATTTAAACCTGTTAGAAATAGACATTAATGAATACCCCTCCGGATATCGTAGCGAAATTAATTTAGCGGCTTTAGAGTGGTTAGGTGTAGTAGCAAACCGTTTGCAGCGCGGGTATGTGCTAACAATTGATTATGGCTATACTCAAAACCGTTACTATAATCCCAGACGCGATCGCGGAACCCTACAGTGCTACACTCAACATCATCGCCATAACGACCCGTATATTAACATTGGACAACAAGATATTACCGCTCATGTTGATTTTACAGCCTTAGAAAAAAATGGCGATCGCCTCGGTTTGCACAAAGTTGGTTTAACCCAGCAAGGATTATTTTTGATGGCTTTAGGATTAGGGGAACGTGTAGCGACTTTATCCCAATCAAAACAACCTTTATCTAGTATATTGCAACGCCGCGATTCACTGCATCAACTTTTAGATCCATTAGGGCTTGGTGGTTTCCACGTTTTAGTTCAAGCCAAAGGATTAAAAGAAACAGAAATATCCCGATCGCTCAAAGGCTTTATCCAACCATATTAAAATTGGTTTTTTTGTAATTAATGCATTTAGGACTAAAGTCCTTACTATGAACCCTTGGTATAAGCGAATATAGAAAAAGTTAAAACTTTATTCAACTTATATTCGCGATCGTTGGTTTACCATAGCAGTAATTACAACGCTATAGAAACACAACAAAGGTAATAATTATGTCTACCCACGACTTATTAATGTTAATTGGATTACTTATTCCCGGAATCTTACTTTCAGTAATGGTAATGGTGACATTCGCCGCAGGAGGCTAATTCGATTTTGGATTTTGGATTTTGGATTTTGGATTAAAAATTGTAGAGACGTAGCACTGCTACGTCTTTACGGGAGTTGGTAAGGTTAAAGGTGATATTTCATACCTAATTACCAATTACCGATTACCAATTCCCAATGCCCAACTCCTATATCATTTTAAAAACAAATATAAAAAGGAATTAAAACATGAAGGTGGCATTTCTGGGTACTGGATTAATGGGACAACCGATGGCGCAAAGGTTGTTAGACAAAGGTGTGGAATTGATTGCTTATAACCGTACCCCAGAAAAACTAGAACCTCTAAAAGCAGCAGGAGCCGAAGTTGTAGAACATCCCCATCAGGCGATCGCTGCTGCTGAATATGTGGTACTTATGCTTACTAACACCGCAGCAATTTACACCGTTTTGCTTTCGGATATGTCTTCGAGGAGCGTCAAAGGAAAGCAAGTTATTCAAATGGGGACAATCACCCCCACAGAAAGTAGAGAAATTAGAGATGCAGTAGTTTCTGCTGGTGGAGATTATATCGAAGCACCAGTACTTGGCAGCAGACCTGAAGCCAAAGATGGTAAGCTTATTGTCATGGTAGGCGCACAGAAAGATCAGTACAGAAGGAGCCTAGAATTATTAAAGCATTTCGGTCCCGATCCTATACTTGTAGGTTCCGTAGGCAGTGCAGCAGCATTAAAATTAGCTTTAAATCAACTAATAGCATCTTTAACTTCAGCCTTTGGGCTTAGTCTCGGATTTATCCAAAGTCAGGGTATTAATCCAGACATATTTATGCAGATTTTGCGTGAAAGTGCGGTTTACGCGCCTACCTTTGATAAAAAGTTACAGCGGATGGTAGATGGAAATTACGCCAATCCCAACTTCCCCTTAAAACACTTAGTCAAAGACACAGAGTACTTTATTGAAGAAGCCAAAGAAGCCGGATTAAACGTCAGCAGTATTCAAGGCGTGCGAGAAATCCTCGACATGGCAATGAAAATGGCAATGAAAAACGAAGATTATTCATCCTTGTTTGAAGCAATTAAAGTAGGAGAGCATGGGGAATAGGTGATTGGGGATTGGGGATTGATTTGTAGGTTGGGTTGAAGTCACCGCTAGGTGTGCCGGAGGCACAACCCAACATAATCTAGAAAACTAAACTAGATAATTCAACTAAAACAAGATTAAATATCCAACGAAACAAACCGCTTCATTCAAAAATGTACACCATCGTAATTTCATCTGAAATCAAAATACTGATGTTGGGTTACGACGCAATTTAATTAATAGATTAATTATTAAATTTTGACTACTGATGTTGGTTACGAAAAATATGATGTTGGCGACGATTTATGCTGGATTTTATCTGAAATCGTAAAGATTATTAAAGACGCTATTTAAGACGAATTAATTTAAGATGGAGTTAACCTGACCTAAATGGAGTTAGGATTGACAATAGTGATTTGAGTGAAGCGTGGTTGTTCTTTGGAGCGTGCAGGGTTGAAAGTACTTTGATTGATTGTTAACTTGAGTAAAGCCGATTTGGATTGTGCTAATTTATGTAGAGTTGATTGGCGTGATGTTAACTTGAGTGAACCCTATTTGTGGGAAGCTGTTTTGACTAGAGCAAGTTTTGGCGAATAACTAATTTGTTCTTCACTAATCTCAAGAAGCCATTTTGGTTCGCACTAGCTTGAGGGGATGCTATCAATATTGAGTCCGTATTCCGAATTCATGAAGACTTTATTTGGAACCTGCGATTACCCGACGGAAGCTATGGATGAATTAAGCGATGCTCGGTTCGAGTATCTTGAATATTAAGGAAGTTCGATAGTTTGTAGGTTGGGTTGAGGGAACGAAACCCAACATAATCTAGAAGTTAACAATCCATTAACTACCCCTGTTTATCGTTTTTTTAATACACAAGCAGGCGGTCATTTCTTTACCACTTCCACAGAAGAGCGCGACTATGTAATTAATAATCTGTCTCAATATAATTACGAGGGCGTTGGTATGGATGCCTCTAGTACCGCAGGAGACGATTTGCTGGGTGTACATCGTTTTTTTAATACCCAAGCAGGCGGTCATTTCTTTACCACTTCCACAGAGGAACGTGACTATGTAATCGATAACCTATCTCAATATAATTATGAGGGTATTGGTTTCTATGCCTATGGTGCAGAAACTAATCTTGGTGCTGATATTTATCGCTTTTTCAACACCCAAGCAGGTGGTCATTTCTTTACATCTTCTATAGAAGAACGAGATTTTGTAATCGATAATATACCCCAATATAATTATGAAGGTATTGGTTTTGAGGCAGGATTCGCTTAATTTGAAGAAATACGAGGGGACATCCTGGTAAAACCAGCTTTTTTAGGAGTTAATTCGTAGGTTGGGTTGAGGAACGTTCATTTTTCCTGCGTCTAACCCAACCTACGACTAACGAAACAATGCGCTTCATTCAAAAATCTATGTTGGATCATTTCCTATGAATTCTAAATATTGATGTTGGGTTACGACGCAATTTAAATAAATCGATTAATAACTAAATCTATCGTGCGTCTAACCCAACCTACGACTAAACTATTTCTTTATAAAGATGCGCCGAATTTAGCCCACGCAGGTGGGCTTCGTTTGGGTAGCCCCACTCTTTTAGAGTGAGGGTGATTGAGCGCAGCCTCATACCGATGTTGGGTTACGACGCAATTTAAATTAATTGTTTCATAATCAAATTTTTTCGTGCGTCTAACCCAACCTACCAGTGTTCATCGTTAAAGCTTCGGCAAAATCTCCGGTAACAATTGTCCGGGAATTTTAGATAAAGCTACATTTTGTCCTTGAATTCCTAATTCATCGTGAAAGCCGCGAATTGTTTTGACTATGTAGGTAATTGTGCTTTGATGGGTTTCTGATTCTTGATTTATTCCACTCAAAGCTTGTAAATGATTTTCTAATGCTTTTTCTAAATGCTGGGAACGAATAGATTTATCTTCTGTAAAAAATTTATCTGTTGCTAGCTGATAGTATGCTAAACCCAAATTATTATGAGTGGCAAAGACATCGAAACTTAATGTTACACCTTTGAGTGAATGAGCTAAAGCTAAGGCTTCATCATAAGCCTCGACACACATTTTTAAATACTGTAATTTCTCATGTTTTTCTGTATCGGGTTGATTCGCTAAATGCCAATAAGCTGTACCGAGATTATTCTGTGTCGCGGCACAAGCTGTGGGAACGTTTGCTGGAGTCCGATATATTAATGCTTCCGTATAAGCATCAATGGCTAATTGCAAATTTTCTGCTGGCTGCTCGTATTGGGCAAGATTCCAGTGAGCCGTACCAATATTGTTTTGAATCATGCCGTATTTCAACGGTTCTTGCCCGGAATTATAATGAACGACGGCTTCGTTGTAAGCTACTACAGCTTGCTTTAAGTTTGCTACGGGCTGATTATATTGCGCTAGATGCCAGTAAGCCGTACCTAAATTATTTTGGCAAGCTGCATACTTTAAAGGTTCCATTTCGGCAGTACGAAAACGTAGAGCCTCGGTATATGCTGTTACTGCATTTTGCCAGTTGCGATCGGGATTATTAAAACGAGCTAAATCACCATAAGCGGTTCCCAGGTTGTTTTGCACTCTCGCGTATGTTTCGGAATGCGTTTCTGGTGAAATCAACTTCAGCGCTAACTCGTAAAATTCAATACCCTGCTCGATATAAGCCGGACCTTCTTGAGAGTTAGGTGGCGTGCGGTACAGCATCCAGTAAAGCGTACCTAAATCATTTAATATATCTGGCACTATAGGCGAAGAATCATCATAAGAAATTGATTCCTGATATGCCAGAATTGCCACCATTAAGTTTTCTAAAGTCGATTGTCCTTGTTCGATGCGGACGCGATATATATTTCCTAAACGATAATAAGCAGCTGCAATATCTTTATCATTCGTTTGCTGCGAATGTAATTCTTCAATTTCTTGCAAAATTTGCTGTACTTGCAAGTTCTGCTCGCGATCGCCAGCTACCGTAGTACCGATAGTCGCCAATATTAGCTCGGTTAATTCCTGACTAATATGAGGTAAATCTGATGCTGATGGAACAATATTGCTCGAATCACTTCTGCGGTTGAGTTCGGTATTTTCCTCCTGCTGCATTCCAGGAGTAAATATTTCTAATTCCGATAGCGGATTTTCTTGCTTTGCACTTAATGATTCCGCTGAGGGGTGCAAAGATTTACGAGGCGTTTGCGGTGGTGGAACTAAATCTTCCTCAAACTCAAAATCTCCTGGAGGTGTTGTCAATTCTTCGTTTACGATCGCTTCTTCCACAGAGTCTAAATCTATTCTGTGAGCGGAAAAACGTCGTGGCGCACTTCTAGTTGGAGTTGTTGGAGTTGGTTCTCCGGCAAACAAAAATACACCCGTTCGACTCCGCCAAAACTGTGGCGCAGACTGTTGAATTGCACGTAACCACGGGCGTGGAACCCATAGTAACAAGCTTGATTCTAAAAATCTGCTATCTCCCTGACTTGATAGTTGCTGTTCAGTTAGACGCAAATAATGTAAAAATAAACGTTGTATGGCAACAGGTTGTCTAGTTAACTGTTCCATACCCACCACTTGAAATGACGGAATTGGTAAAGCCTTTCCCGGCACATCTTGGGAACCACCTACAACCGGCGGCGGATAATTAACTAACCATTGATTTATCTGCGCTATGGGATTTGGATCGTTTAGATTCAACCGTAAAGTGACTAATCGCGGATAAGCAGGTGTACTAGCTTCAAATTGCGTATCAATTGGCTGATACAAAACCTGCCCTACCGGATATGCCAAAGTTGAATGCAAACGAGCCGCTACCTGATTTCTCAAGTTTAAATCGTCACATACCGCTATGAAAATTTGTCTTCGCAAGCCCAAACCTAAAGCAAGTTTCAAGCGGTGATATACTTGCCGGTTCCAAGGGTCATTATTCGATATAGTATCCTTTAAGCTCATAGCGGCTCATCATCAGCCAAATGCAGTTTACCTTCCCAAAAATGGGTATATATAAGTAGCAACCTTAGTTGTGACTTTGACTACGATTTTCAAGTAATTATTGCATTGCTCAGGAAAAATCCGGTCTTTAAGCTTTTACTGAGAAAACAAGTTTTATTTTATACTTAATAATCTTTGGCATTCTAACAAATAAAAAATCAGGCTCCTAAAAAAAGTGGAACCTGTTATACCAAAAACAGATAAATTTTTGTTAGAAATTTTTCTCAAGCAGCGTTAGACACTGTGAAGGCAACAAAAAATAAACCGCCAATCAATACAGCAGCAACGATTCCTAAGACAAGATAGCTTACTTGTTGTTTTTGATCGGGAGGTTCAGCCTGATAAACCTTGGGTTCGCGAGCGAAATTATTTAAACGACCGCCTTCTTCTTCGGTATAGGGCATAATTTAAAATCCTAGTTTTGTCTTCGTATTATTTTACATGACAAGTATATCCACTGGGGATGGGGAGAGGGGGAGATGGGGAGAGGGGGAGATGGGGAGAGGGGGAAGAGGGGGAGATGGGGAGAGGGGGAGATGGGGAGAGGGGGAAGAGGGGGAGATGGGGAGAGGGGGAGATGGGGAGATGAGAGCAGGGGAGGCTCTTGAGGCTCTTGAGGCAGGGGATATTAATTAATTTTAAATTGCTTCCTCCGCTTCCTCCGCTTCCTCCGCTTCCTCCGCTTCCTTCCCTCCTAACTCAATAAGGTTACTGAGCAGTTCGACGTAGCTCACTGTAAGACTTGTCGAAGTACTCCTAACTCCCAATGCCCAATGCCCAATCCCCATTTTTTCAATTCACAGTCCCCGTTAAGGGAGAGGAAGCACTTGCGTAATCTTTGAGGGGCATTCTACCGGCTAGATATGCCAAACGTCCGGCGACTGCTGCCATGCTCATGGCGCGTGCCATTGCGGGTGGATTTTTGGCGAGCGCGATCGCACTATTTATCAACAAAGCGTCTGCGCCCATTTCCATTGCTTGGGCTGCTTCGGATGGGGCACCGATACCGGCATCTACTACAACTGGGATGTTGGCGTTTTCAATGATAATTTTGATGTTGGCGGTGGTTTGCAGTCCTTGTCCGGAACCAATTGGGGATGCTAAGGGCATGACTGTGGCACAACCGACTTCTTCTAAGCGTTTCGCTAGCATCGGATCGGCGTTGATGTAGGGGAGTACGGCAAAGCCTTCTTTTACTAGTTGCTCGGCGGCTTGCAGGGTGCCGATGGGGTCTGGAAGTAGATATTTTGCGTCGGGAATAACTTCTAATTTGATGAAATTATTATCTTCTTGTCCGAGAATTTTCGCCATTTCTCTTCCCAAACGGGCAACGCGAATTGCTTCTTCTGCGGTTTTACATCCAGCTGTGTTGGGCAACATCCAAATTTTGCTCCAGTCTAATGCTTCGGCTAAACCTTCATGTCCTGGGGCGTTGGTTTGAACTCTGCGTACCGCAACTGTAACTATTTGACATTCACTCGCGGCGACGCTTTGCTGCATTTCGGTAATATTTCGATATTTACCCGTACCTGTCATCAAGCGCGATGTAAATTCTTTACCAGCAATAATTAGTTTGGAATCTTGAATTGAATTTTCAATAGGTAATGCGGTTATCCCGTTTTGTGAAGAGATATTACCAGAGAAACTTGCATCATAAGTCAGCATGGTAGATTTGCACGAAGAATTGTAGAAGCGTGAATAATGAAAGCGATCTAGCAACGAATCGGCTTTTTCTTCAAGAACCAAATCGGCGATTAACTTTGCTGTTATCGGTGTTAGCAGAATACCATTACGATGATGACCAGTAGCAAATATTAAGTTTTTGCACGAGCTATGACCGAGAATAGGTAATTCATCGGGAGTAGCAGGACGAAATCCCCACCAAAATTCATCGATGGGATAATTTTCTAATTGAGGATATAGCCGCATAGCTGCGCTCAGTAATTTTTGTATTTCTCCTGGCGTATTTCCCGGAGTAAAACCGACATCTTCGGCAGTTGCCCCAATTAGAATTCTGCGATCGCGTCTGGGTACGATGTAGATGTCATCTCCATACAAAACCCTATTTAAAGGTAATTCATGAGCAGACAAAGGTACTTTTACGCTCAACATTTGCCCTTTGAGAGGACGCACGGGTAAAGGAAATAATGCATTACACCAAGCGCCCGCTGCTAGCACGTATACAGAAGCGCGAAACGTGCCAGCATTGGTTTGTACGCCAGTAACCTGTCCTTGCTGCTGAATAATTCCTTTTACGGTAATACCTTGTTGGATTTCAACACCAAGATTTTCAGCCGCACTTAAAAGCGTTTGAAATAAAGCCCTGTTATCTACTTGACCATCTTCAGGATACCACCAACCGCCGATTACTTCTTCACTTAACCCCGGTTGGTATTGATGGATTGTTTGTTTATCTAACCAGTATCTAATAGAGGGGGAAGAGGGGGAAGAGGGGGAAGAGGGGGAAGAGGGGGAAGAGGGGGAAGAATTTCCTACATTATCTCCTTGTCCCCTTGTCTCCTTGTCCCCTTGTCCTTGATAAACTGGGGCTAAAATACCGCAAGCCCAATAACCAGTATCTAAACCTGTAATTTCTTCTAATTTTCTCGTCCAATCTGGATATAGAGATAGCGAACGATTGCACAATTGCAGCATAGCTGTATCGGCGATTTGTTCGGCAGAAGGGGCTAACATTCCTGCTGCGGCTGTTGTTGCTGCTGCTTTTTGATTTCGGGCGATCGCGGTGACTTTTGCACCGCGTAGTTTTAGCTCAATAGCAGTTGCTAAGCCGATAACACCGCCACCAATAATTAAAACGTCACTAGTCATTATTTAGCCGGTCATTAGTCGTTAGTTATTATTAACTAGTAACAAATAACTAATAACTTACACCCGATCGCTCTTAAAAAAGTAACTTATAGGTTATAAGCGACTGTTAATAACTAACATTTTTTACCATAAAGCGCGAATTGGTGCGTTATTGTCAGATTGATTGCTTCTTTGACCTACACTAGTTGATGGTCTATTAGAATCACCTGATGTGTTGCCTTGAGCAGTTGTTGATGGCACGCTGCGAATAGTTCTGCTGTTGATATCATTGTTATTCTGAGCAACGCTTTCCTGATTTGTATTTTCTCCAGAAGATCCAGTTTCAGTACTATTAACATTAATATTAGCTGGAAGCACTTGGGATTCTCTTCTTCCTCCGGTGGGAGCTTGAGCGTTGCGTCCGTCCATAGGGAAGTTAATGCCTAATAGTGTACCTAGCAAAATTGCCAAGCCACCCGCCATCAAAATTAACGGTGTCCATCTACCCATTTGTGTAATACTCCTTTTCAAGCGTAAATAATAGTATTTTTTCTTTGTTGATATTCCAGATTTTCCTTACCCAAAACCAAAGCGTTTAATTTTTGTCAAAATTTTAACTTTGGGAAAATCGGGCGGAGCAACATTGGAACCAAACCATACAGAGGTTTTGCCGGTAGACTTACCAAAATTACTAACAGCTAATTTTAATTACTGTATTCACTGTCGTTATAAAGGTCAATGCCATTCTGCTGCAAACAAGAATTTAAGCTTCAGCCTGCAAACCATAACACCGGGATTGCATATAAAATCATTGTCTAAGGTTGAGCTAAAAAAACAGGCATCTGACGCTACCAAACTAGCTTTTTCTTATTTTATATTGACACAAATCTTAATTGTTGCTCTACTCTCTACAATTATGACCGCAAATTCCTCACACCAACTTTGGATGTATGACACCACGCTACGAGATGGTACTCAGCGTGAAGGCTTATCTGTTTCGCTGGAAGATAAATTACGTATCGCTAGGAGATTAGATGAATTAGGAATTCCTTTTATCGAAGGTGGTTGGCCCGGTGCTAACCCTAAAGACGTACAGCTTTTTTGGCAGTTGAAAGAACAACCACTCAAACAAGCACAAATTGTTCCTTTTTGTTCGACTCGCAGACCTAATAAAAAGGCAAGTTCCGAGCCAATGTTGCAAGCTATTCTTGCAGCGGGAACTTTATGGGTAACTATTTTCGGTAAGTCCTGGGATTTACACGTTTCTGAAGGTCTGAAAACTAGTTTAGCAGAAAACTTAGAAATGATTCGCGATACAATCGAGTATCTTCGCACTCAAGGTCGTCGCGTTATATACGATGCGGAACACTGGTTTGATGGCTACAAGCACAACCCCGACTATGCTTTACAAACTATAAAAACTGCGATCGCAGCTGGTGCCGAATGGTTGGTTTTATGCGATACAAATGGCGGCACTTTACCTCACGAAGTTTCCCAAATCGTTACCGATGTAATCAAAAGTTGCCCGCAAAATATTCAACTGGGAATTCATACTCATAACGATTCGGATACGGCAGTTGCAAACGCTTTATCTGGGGTCATGGCTGGAGTTAAAATGGTGCAGGGTACAATCAATGGCTATGGCGAACGCTGCGGTAATGCCAATCTTTGTTCTTTAATACCGAACTTACAGTTAAAGCTGGGTTACAAATGTATTGAGAATAACCAGCTATCGAACCTCGCACAAGCCAGTCGCTTTGTCAGTGAAGTAGTTAACCTCGCCCCTGACGAACACGCACCCTTTGTCGGACGTTCGGCTTTTGCCCACAAAGGAGGTATTCACGTATCGGCAGTGCAAAAAAATCCCCTTACCTACGAACATATAGAACCGGAAAAAGTCGGGAATTTTCGCCGCATAGTAATTTCAGAACAAGCCGGAGTCAGCAATGTTTTAGCTAAAGCCCGTGGATTCGGCATTGAACTTGATAAAAATCATCCAGCAACGCGAGAAATATTACAGCGCCTCAAAGAATTAGAAAGTGAAGGATATCAATTTGAAGCAGCCGAAGCTAGTTTTGAATTATTAATGCGCGAAGCCTTAAAAACTCGTCCCTCCTGGTTCCAAGTCAAAGGCTTTCAAATTCACTGCGATTTAGGAAAGGGCTTAGAAACAACCAAAGCTCTGGCAACAGTTAAAGTAGCCGTCAACAATGAAGATATTTGGGAAGCAGCCGAAGGAAACGGACCTGTTGCAGCCTTAGATGCAGCTTTACGCAAAGCTTTGGTAAAATTCTATCCCCAAATCAATACATTTGAACTAACAGATTACAAAGTCCGGATTCTCAACGGACATAGCGGCACCTCAGCCACCACTCGCGCAATAGTAGAACTAGGAAACGGACAACAGCGCTGGACAACCATAGGAGTTTCTAACAATATATTAGAAGCTTCTTATCAGGCAGTAGTAGAAGGATTGGAATACGGTTTACTTTTGCACTCCCAAGTTGATTCGGCTCTGGTTTTTTAAGAGATGGGGAGATGGGGGGATGGGGAGATGGGGAGATGGGGAGATGGGGAGATGGGGAGATGGGGAGATGGGGAGATGGGGAGATGGGGAGATGGGGAGATGGGGAGATGGGGAGATGGGGAGATGGGGAGATGGGGAGATGGGGAGATGGGGAGATGGGGACAAGGAAAAATTTAAACTGCTAACTGCTAACTTCTAACTCAATAAGGTTACTGAGCAGTTCGACGTAGCTCACTGTAAGACTTGTCGAAGTACTCCTAATTCCTAACTCCTCACTATTTACAATCCCCAATGCCCAATGCCCAATCCCCAATTCCCCATTCCCAATTCCCAACATTATTAATTTGTTTGTTAAAAATTGTTTCAGCCCACGTTGCCAATCTCATGAAAAAAAATATTAAAAACACTCTCACACCTATTTTATGATTGGCGAAGCGGGCTTAAAAGATAATCCTCGGTTGGAGTATTATTTCAGATTTATATCCCGGATGAGGATTTAAGCGAAACTTTCCCAAGCTTGTGCTACGACTTGGCTAAGCCAGCGACGTTGCTGTTTATCAAGTAAAGCATCTTCTGCTAAAACTAGATCCGTCAATTCTTCTAACGATCTCCCTTGAGAACTGACTAATTTTATTACTCCTGCTATTGCCACAGCAACCAGTTCTTCATCAACCGGCTGTTGACTCATCGCAAAGATTTCTTGGGGGTTATCTGGGATGGGATAATTCATGGCGTATGTGTGTGAATAATTAAAGGAACAAAAAAAACTTGCGAACTCTTAAACTTTCTTTACAGAATATTTATTCAACTGATAGGGCGGAGTGTACCGTAATTTACAACTTTCTTAAATCTGTCTTAATGAGTAGATTTTGGGGAGATAGCCATTAAAAATGAAAGAAATTCTTTATTTAGAAATCCCAAATCCAGATACAGCAGTAGTAAGAAACTGGTTGCAAACAGAATTTGAGCCGGGAACTTGCGACAAAATATTAACGTCCGATGGCATTCGCTTGAAGTCATCCGATCCTACAGATGCTGCTACAGGTATTACGGAAAAGTTACCAAACGAGTTATCCGTATTTGTGTGGAATGTGCAGCGAACCACCTATTTAAAGGTGTTTCGATGGGGCGATAAATTTCCACAAGAGATACAAATTTTACGAAAGCTAACTAAGCTACTACGCGATCGCTTTCCCCATCATTATCCTTCTCCACCCGCGATTGATTTGTCCAAACAATCAATTTTTGAAGCGTTAGCTCCTTTTTATCCGCTTACCGTTAAGTATTTTCAGAAAATGCCTAACGGAGAATACGATTTAAACCGTGCTTACTGGTGGGAACAACGTTGGCGTGAAGGTGTAAGAAATCCCCAGCAGCCGCGACAGGTTTTGTTTTCCCATAAAGAAATTGGGGGAGCAGAGCAAGCAAGGGAAGTAATTTCTTCCTCTGCTTCCTCCGCATCCTCCGCCTCCTCTGCTTCCTCCGCTCAAAAAAACCCGACTTTCGACCTAATTTATATTGGCGGAGCGCTGGGGGTTATCCATGCGGCTGTTATGGCTAAACTGGGGTATAAAGTACTGTTGGTGGAACGCTTACCTTTTGGAAAGATGAATCGGGAATGGAATATTTCCCGCTCGGAAATTCAAAGTTTGGTAAATTTGGGTTTGCTAACTTCTGTTGAAGTGGAATCAATTATTGCGCGAGAGTATAAAGACGGATTTAATAAATTTTTTAGTGCTTATGTTCCCGATAAACTCAAAGCGCCGATTCTACACACGCCAACGGTTCTAAATATAGCTTTGAATTCCGATAAATTACTGAAGCTGTGCGGCGAAAAATTGCGATCGGCAGGCGGTGAAATTTGGGATGAAACGGAGTTTATCAAGGCAGATATTAATACATCTCAAGTTGTGCTGACGCTCAAGGATTTATCCGAGCAAAAGCAACATCTTGTTAGTGGAAGGTTGTTAGTAGATGCAATGGGAACGGCATCACCGATCGCATGGCAACTCAACCCAAAACGCGCTTTTGACAGCGTATGTCCGACAGTAGGGGCAGTTGTCGAAAGTGGATTTGAACCTGGAGTTTGGGACAGTGAATACGGCGATGTTCTTAACAGTCATGGGGATATTTCGCGGGGAAGACAGTTGATTTGGGAATTGTTTCCTGGAGAAAACGAAGAACTTACGATTTACCTATTTCACTATCACCAGGTAAACGCCGAAAATCCCGGCTCCTTAATGGAGATGTACGAAGACTTTTTCACCATTTTGCCAGAATATCGACGCTGCGATATGGACAAACTAAAGTGGAAAAAGCCCACGTTCGGATATATACCCGGACATTTCAGCGTCGGAAGTCGCGATCGCACTGTTGCTTTTAATCGTTTAATATCTATTGGCGATGCGGCATCGCTTCAGTCTCCGCTTGTATTTACCGGCTTTGGTTCCTTAGTACGCAACCTCGGCAGATTAACGGAACTTTTAGATACTGCGCTTAAACATGACTTACTTGACGCAAAAAATTTAAATCAAATTCGCGCTTTCCAAAACAACATTGCGGTAACTTGGATGTTTTCCAAAGGTATGATGGTTCCCACGGGTAAATTTATACAACCAGAACGCATCAACGCCATGCTGAATAACTTCTTTGGGCTATTAGCAGATGAACCCTTGGAAGTTGCAGATACCTTTATTAAAGATAGATTCGATTTATCAACCTTTAACCGACTTGCATTCAAAGCAGCTAAAAAAAATCCCGCATTGCTGGTGTGGATTTGGCAACTAGCGGGAGCAAAAGATTTACTCAGATGGGTTGGTAATTATATCGACTTTACCCGCCACAGCTTAGTTAGTGCTGTATTTGGTAAATGGTTTGGGCGATTTATCCGTTCAATGCAGCCAAACCTAGAACCTCGCTTCCCCGCATTATGGTTGCGACTTTTAGCGATCGATTATGCACTTAGCGCCGGTAAAGCACTTTCCCAAAACCAAAATTATCAATTGATTGAAAGCAGTCAGGTGACAGTTAACAGTTGACAATAATGGGGAGTGGGGAGTAGGGAGTAGGGAGTAGGGAGTAGGAAGTAGGAAGTAGGGAGTAGGAAGTAGGGAGTTAGGAGTACTTCGACAAGCTCAGTAACCTTATTGAGTTAGGAGTACTTCGACAAGTCTTACAGTGAGCTACGTCGAACTGCTCAGTAACCTTATTGAGTTAGGAGTACTTCGACAAGTCTTACAGTGAGCTACGTCGAACTGCTCAGTAACCTTATTGAGTTAGGAGTTAAAATTATTTTTGTCACCTTGTCACCTTGTCACCTTGTCCCCTTGTCCCCTTGTCTCCCCCTCCCCCCATCACCCCATCACCCATTCTCCCCATCACCCCATCACCCCATCACCCCATCACCCCATCACCCATCACTCTTATGGGGAAACTTTGGTAATTCCACTGATGCTAGGGATTTTCGCCCTTTGGGTGGACGTTTGGGATAAATTAATGGCGAAGGAAAATTTTCATGAGTATCTGTATCGCTGAGTATCTCAATAGATGCAGGGTTTTCGGATAATTCAAAAGCTGGAAACTGCGAAACTTCTTCCCAATAATCTTGAAGTTCGTTGGTATAATTTTGATTCATGGATGAGGTAAAACTTACCGTTTGCTCTTCCTGTGGGAAAGAATTTTGGTGAGTTTCAACATTCACAACGCGATCGCTTGTTCCACTTGGTTCGATGAGTGTTTTCCAAATAGGAATTGTTGATTCATCAGTTTCTGCATCTTGCTCTGGGGAAGATTGTGGCGATACAGATTCTGGTTGAGAAGCAAAAAATGTTTGGATAACGCTATCTAATTGTTCTTCTAACTCCGATGAATCTGAGGGTGAAATTTGTACGGTTACTTCCTCATCGACTGAATCATGATTTACTACTTTTGGACTATCTACCAATTCTATTTGAGTATCGTCCGTATTTTCGTGCGATTCTATATCGGGATTAGCTGTAAATTCCCAAGTCGAAGATTCTTGAATTGGATTTTCGCTGTTATTAGCTGCCTCGGTTTCTAAAATTTCTTCCCAAAGGTTATTTTGTGACTTGTAAGAATTTAATGGAGCCGACCAAGGTTTAATGGACTGTATGCTATTTATAGTTTGAGTTTGCTTAAATTTATTTAAATGTGAATTAGTTGTTATATCTGGGAAATTGCTGTCGCTATCATCAAGGGTATCGTAACTGGGAACTGATGTTTCTAAACTCTTTTCCAAAGCAGCTTTAAATTGTAAAGTTTGACGCTGCTGGCGCTTAAGTCTAGTACGTAACTCGCGACAAGCATTTTCTGAGTGCGATAAAAGCGTCGTTTGTTCGCTGTACTTATTTTGGATCGAAGCACATTCGCGTTCCAACTGAGCCAGACGTTGTTGGCTCAATTCGAGTTGTTTTTTACATGAGGAGGCTACACTTTCTTGACGTTGAACATTTTGTACGGCATTTTCTAACTGTTCAAACAAAGATTGTATCTGTGCCTGGGCAGCATTTAACTCACTAGTTTGCTGCTTCAACATCGATTCTGCAACGGTTGAACGTTTATTTTGACGCTGCAAAGCCGCTTCTGACTCGCTCAAAGCGTTAGTCAATTGCTCTGCTTGCTCGTACAATTTATCGTTAGCGCTGCGTAATTCTTCATTTAATCCCAGCAGTTTCTCAAATTCCGTATTAACTATCGCTTGTTGCTCAACGTTAGGTTCTGCAACCCATTCATCGCGATCGCTTTCAAAGTTAGTTTCCTCATCTAATTGAGGCTCGGTATTTGATTGAGAATCAATAATTACTTCTACTGTATGAATATCTTCTGCAACTTCCTCAACGTCAGGGGAATTTGCAGCTTGATTTGGCGATGATTCCTTAGATGATTCCTTAGAGGCTGGTGCGAGCAAAAATAATTCCTTTGCTTTATTTTCACCAGCTACAATCGAATAAAAAGGATTAACCGCCCTTTGAGACGACTGTGGGGAATCAACATTTAAATTTTCAATATTAGTCCCATCATCTGGGGTTAGGGCTTCATGCATTAATCTTCACCCACCAGCTTCAATTTAAAAGCAGACACTACGGTACAATTCATCATTGATGCTGTCTTAACAAAATCTTCTCCTAAAGGCAAGACATACTTTTCCCGATATAAGTCCTTAATCATCGGTAAACTGCCGTTTTTGGCGTTACTGGCGCAAAAAAAAGAATTTGTAAAAGATTAACAAATCCGATGCAAATCTACACAATTTGAATCAAACAGTAATTTTTAATTTGTTTACTGCCCTTCGCAATTGCTTCGATCCATTTTGACCCTGTATTCTAATGTAGCAAATTACTCCCCCTTGTCAGCAAGTAGTAATGGGAATAGACCGATGAGGGATGGGGGGATGGGGAGATGGGGGAGATGGGGGGACAAGGGGCAGTTCGGACTACCGGAGTTACCAGTTAGGAACACCGGAGTTAAGAATAATACCAGCGAGCAAGATGCTTGCACTACTATTTTAAGAGTTGGGAGCAAATCTCCCCTTCTCCCCTTCTCCCCTTGTCCCCTTGTCCCCTTGTCCCCTTGTCCCCCCATCTCCCCATCCCCCATTCTCCTATGGCAGCCAGTTGGGATAATAACCCAGTAAGGGAAGTTGTTCTGGTTTTAATTCTGCGTTGATTTCGCTGTCGTTAACGGGTAGTAGGGGCATTAGCCACAAACTGCTGGTGCTAATTTCTTGTCCGTCGTTTGTTTTTAAAGAGTTTCCTTGTACTGGAGTAGAGATATCTGTTGCTGATTCTACTTGGTCGAATAATAATCCTAAACCGTCGGGAGATAAACTCATGTGTAAGTCCCGTTTATCGGGAGGTAATACTAATAAAGGTTTCTGCTGCCCGGTTTTGAGGTTAATTGCGACTACATATGGCTGCTCTTGATAGTCTTCTCCTGGTAGTAACTGGGTTAACAAGCAGTAAAGTGTCGGTGAAGCTGGATCGAATTCGCATTTCAGAATTGAACCTGTGGTTTTTACTAGTTGCTTTTGCGTGCTTTGGTTGGTAACTAAAAATAAATCTTTTGTGTAATCGGTGTTGAATTTAACTAAAACAGCTTGAGAGCCGTTTTTGGAAAACGCTTGCAGTACACCGAATTGCGGTAGGAAATCTAAGGGTTTACTAGCGTCTGTCTGTATCGGTAGTATCGCCGTTCCTTGCCCTTGAGCAACTGCTACGGCTTTACTATCTGGAGTAATTAAAAAGTCTCCCGCAGGTTCTTTGTTTTCGATCCGTTTGGTTTCGCTCTCTTTGCCGTTATCCCCAATTGATGTAAACCACAGCCCGAAATCACTGGGATTCTCTTTATCCGCTCTTTGCAAAACTATCGTTTTACCGTCGGGAGATAAGTCAAATTTGAGGATTTGATATTTTTTACTATCTAAAATTAAATCAACTTTAGCTGCTGGTTTTGCTTTTCGAGTTTCTCTAGTAATCCCTGTAGTTACTGTATATAGTTGAGCCGATAAAGTATCTTGGTTGGAAGCAGCATGAGCAGAAAATAAAATACGTTCTCCGTTGGGAAATGGTTCAAAATCCATTACCACCAAGTCTTTAGGAGTTAATAATGTTTTTTTCTGTTTGGTTAAATTGTAGAGAATTAATCTTCCTCTTTCAAGTTTCTCGGCACCTAAGTAAAGAATAACTCTGTCGTGGGAGCGAAAAGTACCTGCAAAAGGTTGGATAACTTTATCTGCTCCCTTATCAGCAGAAAATTTATCTTTTGCATTCTCTAACTCGACTGTATATTTTTCTCCATAAGGGGCTGGTGTCAACAGCGTGTAAACCATCTTTCTTCCCGCCCAACTTATTTTTCCTGCGAGAGGTGGTTCAATTTTTAAATTATTTTCAACGCTTTTAATATCCATTGGGCGGCTAAAGGTAAGGCTAAAAGATATATCGTTCGCTCCAATTTTTGTATTTTCCCAGCTAAAATTACGAACGCTCGGTTTAACCGCATCACCTTGAAATATTATCAATCCAATCAGCAGAGTTAATACTAATATTAGTATTAGAGCAACTCGATCTAATGGTTGAATATTTTTATTCGTTGTCATTTTACTAATTGTTGGTTGTTGGTTGTTAGTTGTTAGTTGTTAGTTGTTAATTATCATTTTTATCCATTATTTCCTAACCACTATCTAATAACTATAAGGATTTTTGGGTTGAGAAATTTTCTTGGCGGAATTCGAGATAATTGTTAATTGACGTTTTTCCGAAAGAACTTCTGTTGCCATTTCTCCTTCAATTTCCAGCCAACTATCTTTTTTGAATTCTTCTCTTGTTATTCCGTCTTTTAGTTTGACGGGTAAACCTACTGGATAAGCATCTGCGGCGCAACAAGTAAGCACAAATCTGGCTAAAAATATATATCGATCGCTCAATTCTGGTGGATAAATCACAAAACCCGTAACTTTGACTTTTTGCCCTGTATATGCATCAGGTTCGGGATAAACGCTGAGCGTCCGCGTCCAATCTACTAAAGTGCGTTCTTCTGGACGAACGGAAGCTTGGAATGACTGGGGTTGGAGACGAGAATTTCCTGCTGATAAGTCAGTTACACCTCTTTGTATTGCTTTGTCGCTGGCAAAAACCTGGGGTGCGATCGCAAATCCTAAAATCGCTACTAATATTAACAAAATGCTACCAAAACGAGGGGGTATTAGATTCATGTGTTGGACATTTTGTACAGCCGATCGCCGTCGTAAAAGTTGTAATCCTTTGGCAATTCCAATAATTATTAATCCGATACCACCCAAAACAACTAATGCGAAGTAATTGGGGTGAATAAGCAAATATAGCTGTTGCGTCAGCCAATATTTCAATAATAAAAATCCCCAAGCTGTAATTGCGAGGACATCTAGCCAAGGAAGTAAATTATTTAAGCTTTTAGACTGGCGTTTTTTACTTGAACTCATTGCTTGTTGATTGTGGGTGTGAGGAAGCGAAGACAGTGACGCTTGGAAGGTAAATGGGAACGAATTTACTTAAAACTGCCCTAATATTCGGATAGAATTTTTTATAACTCGAATCAACGTAAAATCATTTTTTCGTTCGTATTTAAAGTTTAAATAAAATGGAGGTTAACTATTAAGCAGAACAGGAACGTCAACTGTGCGGCTAATACAAAAAGATAAAAAACTGCTTTTGGTTTAAATATTGATAGCATCAAACCAATACCCTTTAAGTCAATCATTGGACCGAATACCAAAAATGCTAATAAAGAACCGCTAGTAAAAGTGGAAGCAAAGGATAAAGCAAAGAAAGAATCCACAGTAGAACAAATTGATACAACCGCCGCAAGTATCAGCATTGTAAGTATGGAAACAATTGGTCCTGCACCCAAACTAAGAATAAAATCGCGGGGCGCTAACACTTGAATTGCAGCAGCGATCGCACTTCCTAAAACCAGTACTGCACCTAATTCCCGTAATTCCTGTACGGTATTATCTACAACTAACTGCATTTTGTCGCCAAAGGGTTTACTCGGAGTAGTCGCGGCAAGGGTAGCTTCCATTCCGGCAGCTTCCATTCGCATGGTTTGACCGGGTTTTCCACCCAATAAATAAGTACCTGGCTTTAACATCGTTGGTACTGCTGTTTGTCCTATAGAATCTTTGAGAAGCTCTTTTGGTTGCGATCGCGGTTGATTAAATTTTAAATAACGGGCAATTGCGGGTTGAACCATCGGGCTGATGTCTTTTTGAAAGCTGAAGACATAGCCAATAATTGTGGCGATTAATAAAGAAAATACTACTCTTAATACTACTATTTCTGGCTGTTCGCGGAATGCTATCCATGTCGCCCAAATCACAATCGGGTTAATTGTCGGTGCTGCTAGCAAAAAACCAATTGCCATAGACGTGGGCGCTCCCTGCATCAACAGTCGTCTAGCTACAGGAACGTTACCGCACTCGCACACCGGAAACAGAAAACCCACCATACTACCAGCTAAAGCCGCAAGTAGTGGATTTTTGGGTACTTTTTCTACCAATGTCCGTTCATCGACAAAAAATAGCAGCACACTGGAGAATAAAACTCCTAGCAATAGAAAGGGTATCGCTTCCACTAACAGACTCAGAAATATGGTGAAACCATTGCTAAGTTGATTCATAAGTAACTTTTATTTAGTCGCCTTTCAAAGCTGTGTTGGTTTTTTAGGATATGCCTAAGTTATTTTAGCGGAATCGCGATTATACGCACGTAGGTAGAGTAAACTATACATTATTTCAATAGATTTTATGGCTGTTATGCCATTTCGATCGAGTTACTCTTTTTTTGAGCGCGAAGGACGATCGTACTGTTCGACTATGTTGGATATTTGAACCCCGTGCTGTATGCATAATAATTTAATAGCGGCTGAAAACTCATAACTAACAACCATTAAATGATTAGAAAGCGGAGCAGTATCGGGTTTTAACTTACAGACTTGATATTTCAACCTTTATTTATACAGGATCGGATCGAATATGACTAGATTATATTCATAGAGCGCATTTTGAATGAAAATGGTTCCAATTTAATAGTTTAAGTTCTTAAGCACGGCATTATTCTTGATATATCCTTATGCTTACAGTAATTTAACTTGATATGATGTTATCCTCGACGCATTTTTATAAAACACTGGAAATTTCCGATATTTAGTATTTGTTCGCGAGTTGTGCTTGTTGTGAGATTTACTCTCGGAATACCTCCTGTTATACCTAAAGATAGAGTTTTGCAGCACCAGAAAAAATCGTCAAGTCAAATTTGCCAGTAAAAGTTAGAAAACTGGAGTTATAGCGCGAATTTTTGATTTTTACTGCTAATTCAACTTTATGCTCTATCTACAACATCCAGATGGAACGTATTTTTATTATTTAATCGATGCAAAACAAGCTACCTATACTTAAGATTCAATCGTTAGGATGAAGACATACCGATTGATTCAAGAGATACTATAAACAGTTGATTAAACAAGACATTTTTAAATTCTTGATGATTCATAAATGTTTTAAAGAGTTTTAAATACAGAATTTAAAACTTTATTTGAAATCGATGAATAATCAAGATTTGATGAGTGGTGGAGGAATTAAAGAATGAAAACTCAGATGATTGCGATCGCAGCGGCACTAACTACAATGTTTATAGGCGCTCCTGCTAAAGCAGAAAATCCTGTATCTACACAAGTTTTACGCTTGAATACGACAGGAGAATGCTATGGCTGTAATCTTAGAGGTGCTAATTTAAGAGGCGCTCATTTAATTGGTGTTGATTTAAGAAACGCCGATTTAACAGGTGCTAACCTTGAAGAAGCTAACTTAGAAGGTGCCGATTTAACTGGTGCAGATTTAGAAGGTGCGAATTTGGAAGGTGCTTTTATTAATAGCACGACACTGAATAAAGCCGATTTGACAAATGCTGATTTGAGCGATTCTCAGCTATACAGCGCTCAATTAGAAGATGCAACATTGGTAGGTGCGGATTTGAGTGGTGCAGACGTATTTAATACTTCAGTAGGCGTTGGTGGAGAATATCCCCAAGAACAAGAATAATAAAGCTTTAAACTATTTAAACTATTACGAATAATATTTGGGTAGAGCCAGTCAAGTAGTAAATTACTGATTTGTTCTACCTATTTTGCTGTATTTATTAATTAATGTAGAGACGTTGCACTGCAACGTCTCCATTCGTTTATTCTCCCGTAATCGACAAACTTCCAACCCAAATCCGGAACAACTCCTCCCGGAGTTAATTCTCCTTCCTTCTCTACAAAAACAATTGATTTAAGAAGTTCGAGAAAATCTCCAGCTACAACTGCTGAATCAATGCTGGTTTTTTCTCCTTTATTCATTAACCAACCGTCAAATGGTAAAGAGAATGAGCCTTGCAAAGATTGAACCCCTGCATGAAGTGCCTGTAAATCGTCGATCAAAACTACATTTTCAGCACTGTCCAAATTAAATTGTTGTTCGGGTGCTGCACTTGCAAAAACATGATAAAAGTTAGGGCTGATGGTAACTTTCGCGCCAATATTAGCATTACCCGTGGGTTGAGCATTCATGCGCTTGGCAGTACCCGCACTATGAAGAAAGTTCTTCAAAACTCCCTTTTCAATTAGCGATACCTGACGAGTGGGAGTTCCTTCCCCATCAAATGTTTCTGCGCCAATGTTTGCTGAATGTAATGCATCATCGTAAAGCGAAAGCAAGGGAGAAGCAATTTCCTTACCTATATCATCGGGAGTGGATAAACTTTGCTTATCAAGAATACTTTGAGCGTTAAACAAATTAGAAAAAGCACTCAGCAAACTTAAGAAAGCATCTGGAGAAAACACAACCATATACTTACCACTTGGAATTTTTCGATAATTCAAGTGACTGATAGTCTTTTCGGCAGTTTCTTTGATGCAGCCATCAATATCTAAATCGTTAACACCGTAACTAATTCTAAAAGCGCCAGCACTACGAGGTTTTCTACCTTCTTGTTCGGTTTTACTGTAGAGAAAAATTGATGCTAAAGAGTGAGATTCGGCTCTCATTGCACCATCGCTATTCAAATAAAAGCGATCGATATCTCTTTGCGACAAAGAATTATAGGGTACTCCCTTAATCGCTTCATGAGCAGCAAGTACCTCTTTTTCTGCTGTCACTAAACTATCAATCAAATTTGGAACCGGGGCAAGAGGTGCTTTTTCTTTAGATGTACCGTTATTTATCTCGGCTTTAGCTTCCGGGCTAAAATCGGGTACATTTTCCTTAACGCCAAAGGTACTCGCTTCAAACGCGGTTTTTAAAGCCAACTCTAATCCTTTAGAGTCAATATCCGTAGTACTAGCGACACCCATTGTATTATCTTTATTCCAGACTCGAACGGTGACACCAGAAAGATTAGTGGCTTTAACTTGCTTCGGCTCACCTTGGTCAACTTGGACGCTAGTTGAATCTACTGACGATCCATAAATATCAAACTTTTTGATACCAATCTTATCGGCACTTTCCTTAGCAGAAGCTGCAATTTCCTGTATGTTAGGCATAGTTTTGGATAAAGTTATTTCAATATAAGAATCTGGTTTAATTTATAGAGAGTAGGGAATAGGGAGTAGGGAAAAGAAAATAGGTAAATTATTTTTAACTCCTCACTCCTAACTCCTCACTCCGGTGGTTTTTACCGTCCGCCAACGGTAATCGAATCAACTTTGATATGTGGCTGTCCTACGGTAGTATAAATGCTACCACTAACGGAGCCGCAGAAACCTGGAGCTAAAGATAAATCTTGGGAACACATGGAAATTTTATTCATGATTTCCTGGGCTTCTCCAATTAGAATAGCTCCTTTTAAAGGCTTGGTAATTTTACCGTTTTCAATCAAATAGGCTTCCTGTACACCAAAGTTAAATTCACCCGTAGCCCCAACGCTACCTCCACCCATTTTCTTACAGTAAATACCTTTATCAACTGAAGCGAATAAATCCGAAGTAGAGTTTTCGCCAGTGGCAATGTAAGTATTTCGCATCCGACTAGCCGCAGCGTAGGTAAAATTCTGCCGTCTGCCGCTACCTGTTCTGGGATGTCCGGTACGTGTTGAACCCGTTCTATCTGCTAAGAAATTCTTGAGAACTCCTTTTTCAATTAATAAAGTTCTTTGGGCTGGCATACCTTCATCATCCATATCAATGGTGCCGAAGGCATTATCGGTGCGTCCTTCATCCCAAGCTGTTAAAGCTTCATGGGCAATTTTTTCACCTTTTTTCTTAGCAAAAGGAGTAGTATTGCGTTCAATTTGAGTGGTTTCGAGTAAATGTCCGCAAGCTTCGTGAAAGATTACTCCACCGAAGTGATTCGCCATGATAATCGGATAGTTACCCGATTCTACATAGTCAGCGTGAAGCATTTTTCCAGCAGATTCGCTAATTTTCTCTGCTGCTTGTTGGAAATCCCAAGTTTTGAGAAAATTGGGGTCGCTAGTGTTACCACCACGTTCGGCTATAGAACTGCGATGGGCACCTTCAGCACACAATAGGCTTAATGCCACAGATTGAGTTAAGCGGATATCGCGAGCAAAAGTTCCATCACTAGCGGCAACTAAAACTTCTTGCCAGTCGCGGAAATAAGAAGCACGGCGGGATTGGATATGGTTGGCTTTCTGCTTTACTTGAGTAGTACTATCAAGCAATACTTCTCCCATTTCGCGCATGGAAGTACACAAAGGTAGCCATGCATCCTTGCCTCTTTTAGTAGCGTAGTCTCTGAGCAATTCCAAGTTAATTTCTGCGATAAAAGCGTTTGGTGTTGGTAATTGTAAACCGACGATCGCCAAAGCTTTTTCTAAAGCTGATTTTAAACCATTGAACGAAATATCATTTGTGCTAACGTAGCAATCAGCCTTACCGCGAAATACTCTTACTCCAGCACCCGTAGAAAGACGAGGGGTAATACTGGTAATAGTGTCCTCTTCTGCCAAGCAGCTAATATAATTTACGCGCTCTAAAAAGAATTCGAGAAAATCAGCACCCGCAGCACGTCCCAAACCTAAGAGAGTAGATAATGGTGCTGCCCAAGTTTCATCAAACTGCTCTTTTGTAGAAGAGTATTGTAGATTGGGAAGTTCTTTAGAATAGATCAGAGTACTAGTTTGCATGAGTTACCTTTTGGTGGAGGGGCGTTATTTTAAATTAGTTATTGCAGTTCTTATTATCAGAAGATACTACAAACTTTAAGGGGCTGTGTATCATCTTAGCTAATATATATTGCGTTGTTAGAGTCAATAGCCAGACTAATATACTTTTGTCAAATTTTTTATTTATTGATAAATTTTTTCTGAAGATTTTGGGAGTAGGGGGTAGGGAGTAGGAAGTAGGAAGAAAAATAATTATGTCGGTAGACTTAAAGCTTATTGGGAGTAATTTATAATTCGTCAGGGTTAACGCCCAATTCTCGTAGTTTGGCTGCGAAACGTTCTGCACGTTGACGTTCTTGCTCTGCTGGAGTTGGCAGCCAATTACCGTTATTGTCATACCAGCGCAACCACAAGCGTTCGATACCTTTGTAATTACCTTGCCAGAGTCCCAAACCGATTTCTAATCTTGGCATCCAAATGCGCGGTTGTTCTAAATTAAGTTCTTTGTAAGAATCAGCTTGAAGAACAAAGGCTCGTAAATTATCCGTATAGCGGTCAAATACGATGTAATAAGGAACTCTGAGGATTTGTTCGTAAACCTGCCATTTAGTTGGTGGTTTGTCTGCCTCTACTATACGCAGGCTTTGACCAAAAAAATGGGATTCAAGCCCCGTCCTTATAGGACGGCTTTTTTGACTGTTGTGGTAGAATTTAAATAGTCGCCATAGGGCATTAGGAGACTTTAAACGAACGTCGAGGGATGGTAAGACTACTTCGGTAGCACAACCCAATGAAGCGTTAAGGGATCCTCGGACTTCAGGACGAGGAGGTATGTCAACCAAATCTTCTTTCTCGGTTCCGGGGGAAAGTAACTCTACTGCAACAAAAGGACTTATCCCCTCTTGCCAAATTACGTAACTTAAACGTAAATCTCTTTGTTCGTAAAATCTAGAAGTACCGACTACTGCAAACCAATCGGGACGCTTGTGCCATAGAGGATTGCGAGAATTATAGTAAATATTCAAATCGCTGGCGACAAAAATTTCCTCAGCGCTGTAAGTTGGTGGACGAAAACTTTCCTCTAACAATTGCGGTTGATAAATGTGAAATTCGTCCGGCAAACCAGGATCAAGTGGATCTTCACTAGGTAGATCGTACATCGTCGGAAGACTTTCTTTTGGAGGAATCGGTGGGTCTGTTTGGTACATACGTGCTATGACATCAGCATCTTACTTGATGGTAGCGGATGGAATCTGATTTCAGTTGACGGTTTTCAGTAATTGCAGTTTTTACCATAACCGGAAAGTCTGGGATTAAGACTTGCGCCAGTGTGACCTGTAATCAACCAAAATATAGAACGAAATATATCGCGAGAAATATGTACAAATGATTCTTTTGGTAACTTTGAAGGAACAGAAACAGGAGTAAAAGTTATACCGTGACTGCCCAAAACTATAGTGGCGATCGCTTTTGCTCTGGGCATATGAAAATCAGAAGTAATTATATACAAGTGTTTGAGTTTGAGTTTTTCAAAGTCTGTTACTAAAGAAGTAAAATTAGTGACTGTATCGACGGCGCGATAGTCAAGGTTAATTCGTTTTTCAGTAATTCCAGCTTCGCGAAAAATCCTGTTAGCTTTCTTGCAGGAAATACCGCTAGAAACCCAAATATTTAGAGAGGGATGATTTTGAGCAAATTGAGCAGTAAATTTTTCTCTTGCTTCTCCACCGCCAAGGGTAAGAATAGCTTGGGGTTTAGGAGCTTGGTAAGATGCAATAGTTAAATTGATAGATATTGTTCCTAATAGAATCAGAAAAAATACTGTTAGACCGAGAATCCCATATTTAAGGATGAAATAAAGCCATTTCATTAATTATTTAACAGCTAAAGCGATAATTGCGTATCTTTATTTAATATTATGCTCAAATCTAAGACTTAGCTGCAAACTGAATATAACCCAGCTTTTCCAAAGTGCCGATTACTTTATTAGCACTCTCCTCAACAGTTTCTTTGGCGCTTTCACAAACAACTTCTGGATTTGTAGGAACTTCGTAAGGGTCATCTATACCCGTAAAACCTTTGATTTCTCCGGCTCTGGCTTTAGCGTACAGCCCTTTAACATCTCGCGCTTCACACACTTCTAAAGGCGTATTAATATAAACTTCAACAAAATCTTGATTAATGGCTCGGATTTCATCTCTAATTTCTTGATAAGGACTGATTGTGGCAGCAATTACAATTACTCCATTACGACTGAGCAAATTAGCTACAAATCCCACCCGACGCACGTTAATATCGCGGTCTTTTTTGCTAAAACCCAATCCTTGAGATAGCCAAGTTCTGATTAAATCGCCATCCAATACTTCAACTTTACAATTTCGAGACTTAAGTTCTGCTTCGAGACATCTAGCAATGGTGGTTTTACCCGCACCACTCAAGCCTGTAAGCCAAACTGTTACACCTTTATGATTCAAGATACTTAACTCCAATCAATCAAAATTTATACTTATACAATTACGTAAAAAGGTCTGCATGTTAAAGGTCAAAGGTCAAAGGTCTGCATGTGTAATAACTCCTTCCCCATCTCCCTATCTCCCCATCTCCCCATCTCCTTGTCCCCTTGTCCCGCCATCTTCCCCTCAAGCTACCAATTCAACCATTTCGCGGACGTTTCCTTTGACTCCACCTACTCCTTGGTTAAAATTACTGTCTTGTTGGCGGACAATCATTTTTAAGCCATTTTTGGGTGCCATGACTATTAAACCAAAACGGTCTATTGTTTGGTTTTGGATATATTCCAAACGGTATTTTTGCAATAACATTGATAATACAATTTTGATTTGCATCATTGCAAAACCTGCACCAATACAAATACGACTTCCGGCGCTAAAGGGGTTATATTCAAACATTGTTGGTTCAAATGTCTCCCACCTTTGAGGATTGAATTTCTCCGGCTGGGAATAAATTTCAGGCAGATGATGAGTTTGATAAATGCTGACAAAAACTTCCGTTCCCTTTGGTAATTCATAACCTCCGAGTTCGGTTGCTTGGGAGGTGACGCGGCCATTCCAGGGTACGGGAGTTAAGACGCGCATACTTTCTTTGATTACTCTTTCTAACAAAGGTAATTTTTGTAATTGTTCTACGGTTGGGGCTTCTCCATTCAATACGCTTTGCAGTTCATCTACTACGTCTTGGGCTATTTGGGGATGTTGCGATAAAAGAAATAGCGTCCAGGTTAGTGCATTAGCGCTGGTTTCATGCCCTGCTGCAAAGATAACTCCTGCGTGCCCTAAAAGTTCATCTTCATTTAACGTCAATCCGGTTTCGGCATCTCGCGCCCGAATTAGCATGGAAAGTACGTCACCATCATCTGTATTGCTTGCTTGTTTGCGGCGAATTAGCTGACGCATTTCTTCATCGAGTTGCGCGAATAAGTTGAGTAATTGATGGTACGGAAGCCCCGGAATATCGAAAGGTAAAAGCGCGATCGCTAATTTTCCATTCATTCGTAATGCTTCTTGAAGAATCTGTCCGCTTTTCGCACCTTCTTCACCAACATCGCTACCAAATAAAGTTTTTGTGGCTACTCGTAGGGTAAGAAGTCGCATCACTTGAGCGATGTCAACAGGATTGTCAATCGTTAATTTTTCAAGTTGCGATCGCGTAATAGCAACCATATCGTCGCGGTAAGAATCAATACGTTGCTTGTGAAAAGCTGGCATCAAAAGTTGGCGATGTTGCCGATGAGTTGCGCCATTCACGCCGAATAAACCAACACCAAAATGCTTTAGAGGTTCAGTTCGTGGTGAATCGTTCCGCTTACTGTACATCATCCCAGATAAAGGATATTTATAATAAACTTCGTGCTGGCTGGTGACAGTACGCACATTTTCCGCACCACAAGTAAAAACAGTACCGGGACATTCCGCAAGAGGCGAGTATATATGAGTACCGGCCCCTGCCGCCATCGATACAACCGAACCATAAGTTTTAAATAAAGGGCGCGTATATCCAATAGAATCCTTCGCAAACCCTAAAATCATCGGCAAACGCCCTAAAATTGGATTTAAAGGCGGTCCGGGTACGTTTAATTTTGGTAGATAAGTAGTAGTCATTTTAGGGAGATGGGGGGATGGGGAGAGGGGGGAGATGGGGTTCGGGGGAGATGGGGTGCGGGGGAGATGGGGTTCGGGGGACAAGGAGAGATAACAAGTAAGAAGATATAGATATAAATTATTCCTTTAAGATATTCACCCATTACCTATTACCTTTTACAACTCCTAACTCCTAACTCAATAAGGTTACTGAGCTTGTCGAAGTACTCCTAACTCAATAAGGTTACTGAGCTTGTCGAAGTACTCCTAACTCCTAACTGTTCACTGCTAACTGCTAACTGCTAACTGCTCACTGCTTTCGCCAATTATTTTCAGCTTGGTTTAAAACGTAGATAGATACAGCTTGTATTTCTGATTCGCTTAAACGATCTTTGTAAGCTGACATATTATTTTTACCGTATGTCACAATATTAGAAATCGCTTCTACAGAATCCATTTTATATTTTTTTAAAGCTTTCATTTTTAGATTTTTACCGCGTCGAATTATATTACCGCCGTTAATATGGCAACCGGCGCAATTTGCTGAAAATATTTTTGCTCCATCAACAGTATCTGCTAAAACTGGTTGTTGCAGGCAAATTATCAATAATAAAATTGTAAATGAGACAAATTTAATCAAAGCTTTCATTTTGATAAATCTAAGTTTGGACTATGTTTAACTTTAGCATTTAATAAATATTTACCAATTATCATTTGTTTCTAAGTCGGAGCATATGCTATTTACATTTTTTAAATTATCGGAAATACATCTTATGGAATAAATATTTGATTTTCATCGCTATTTTCTATCTAAAGGATGTACCACTCTAATGAAATACTACGTCACTATATAGAGGCGACAATATGTCAATAACATTTTCTAAATTATTTACATAGGTATAGAATATGGCTGACAATATCAAAGACCAAATTAAAACAGACTTGCAACAAGTTAAAGAAACCGGACAGCAAAGAGTTGATAGAATTAGAGAAATTGTCAAACTTGCTGTTGGTGGAGTAGTTTCTGAATTTAAAGAAGGTTCGGTTGAACTTCGAGTACTTGTTAAAGATGCTGTTTCGGCTGTAGCTGAAAACATACAAGGAAAAGGTAGCGAAATCAAAGAAGAAATTACTGCATCTATTGAAGGTGCTGTGGAAGCTGTTGATAGTAAGCGTCGAGAAGCTTTAAATAAAACTCAGTCAGAAGTTAAGCTATTACAAGCTCAAATCGATGACGAAGAAGATAAAATTCAGCAAGAAGTTGATGGTATTTTGACAGAAATTCAAGATACAAGTCAAGAAAAATCTACAGAAGCTCAAACTGCAATAAAATCTGCTGTTGAATCTATTAAAAATAGCGAAGAAGCTTCTTTACTAAAGAAACGTTATGCTCAACTGCAAGCACAATTAGCTATTGTACGAGCTAATTTAGCAGCACGTTATGGTGGTGACGGTGATAACGTACAAACTTTCTTGAATGATGCTAAAACCTGGTATGAAAAATCTCGTCCTCAAGGAGAAGAAATAGTTACTCAGGTTAAAGATAAGCATTCTGACGTGGAAGTGAAACTTGCTGAAGCAGGTTCTTCATTAGCCAAGAAAGAAAGTCAGCTAAAACAAAGATTAAGAGATTTGCTTTTATCAACTGCTGACTGGTTGAAAGAGAAATAAATTAACAAACAGCTAATAAAAAGTTGTTGTTAAATTTAGTATGAATATTAATGTAGAGACTTCGCAAATGCGAGGTCTTTTTAATATTGTGGTGAGATAAATCAATTTATTTGGTAGTGCGAGCATCTTGCTCGCTAGCACTTCCGAGCGAGCAAGATGCGTGTCCGTAAGGACACGCTGCGCTAACGCACTACAAAATGAAAAAGTGGGAATACTCCCGATAAAATAAATTTTGGCGAGATAAACTCTTCAGCCCAAAATATCTTAATTAGAGAAACCCGGTATCTTCAAGATACCGGGTTTCTAATCTACTATTTTTCATTTTAAACTTCTTATCCTGTATCCAAATTTTAAATCCAAAATCTAAAACAAAAGCATCCGTTGTCAAAATCTAAAATCCAAAATCAAAAGGGTGACATTAGCCACCCCCCAATATCCTATATAAGATGTTCGATCGTATAAAGGATTATACTCCTCGTTCCAATTCATTATGCTTGGTAATTGCCCATAAAGCGTGAATACTTCCGGGAAGCCATCCTAACAAGGTTAATCCAATATTAATAAATAAAGTAGGACCAACTCCATAAGTCATGAAAATACCAACGGGGGGTACGAGTAAACCAAGTAAAAGTTTCATAGTTTTTTGACCTTTTTAGTTACAGTTAATTTAAGCGATCTGAGACAAACCAAAATGTATGATTCTATCTAAAGATATATTTTGGTTTCTACTTTGAAAGTCGATGAATTAGCTAGAAGGTAATTCAGTGTTGTTTGATTTTCCTGCGAGGAGATTCTTTTCTCCCATATAATTGCTGATGAAGGTATTAGCAAAAGACATAACTACAGGAGCTAGGAAGAAAGCGATAAGTCCTTTAACTGCAAATCCAGGAGTTACAGCAGCAGCTAACCAGAAACAAAGTCCGTTAACTACAAGCGAAAATGCTCCCAATGTAACTAAGTTAATTGGTAAGGAAAGGGTTGAGATAATAGGCTTGATTGAACCATTTACTAAACCAATTACCAAACCAGCAATCATCGCTGATGGGAAGTTGGCAAGGTTCACACCTGGAACTACAATGTCTACAATTAGCAAGCTTAATGCAGTTGCTAAGGTTGTTAAAAATATGCCTAACATAATGTTTACCTGAAAAAAAAATTGTTTTTTGAACTCTTATATATATGGTGAACAATTATGTTGAAGCAAACCTCTCTAACAAGATAGATTTGCTTTATATCAAAAGGTAGGGAATGGGGAATAGGGAATTAAGCATTGAGAATTAAGAAGTAGATTAATGTTAAGAAATGTAAAATATAGTTGTAAACTCCTAATTTTTACTCATAATTCCTAACTAAAATTCGTAATTCTTGTATATTTAATCGCAATTTTATTATTTTTCTGTATCCGATTTAAAATAAAGGGAATTATATAAAATTTGTTCTTGATCAGTTTGTAAGGTGCAATCTGACAAAGGATAAGCAACACAGGTGATGGTGTAACCAGCTTCGATTTCGTGGGGACGAAGAAATCTTTGCTCGCTTTGGTCAATCTCTCCACTGATGATTTTTGCTACGCAGGCAGAACAATTTCCTTGTTTGCACCCAGATGGTAAACGGATATTTTCGTCTTCGGCGATATCTAATATATATTCGTTGTCGGGTACTTCAATAACGCTGTCTAATCCGATGTCTTGGTTGATTAATCGTACTTTGTAAGTAGGCATTTACAATTTTGGATTTTAGATTAAGGTTCGTAGTGAGGGCTTTAGCCCTTAATCCGAGGACTAAAGTCCTTACTACGAACCTTTATTTACCAACAATTTCAGAAACTTTATCAGCCATCGATTTATCTAAGCGAGCGCCGTGAACTTGTACTATACAAGAAGCGAGATAATTTCCCCAACGTGCTGACTGTTGAGCGTTCAAACCATTGGTTAGTCCGTATAATACTCCTCCAGCAAAAGAATCTCCAGCACCAACGGTATCAATGGCTTTAACCGGAAATCCGGCTACACGAACAATTTCTTTATTTTGTACTACCAAACAGCCATTGGCACTATCGGTAATAAATCCGGTGTCAACGATTTCGCCGAGTTTGCTGGCACAATCTTCTAAAGATTCGCTTCCAAAGAAATTACGAACTTCATCAGCATTGCAAAATACTACGTCGCAGTAATCTGAAACTATTTTGTGAAAATCATCGCTGAAGCGGCTGACTAAAAATAAATCGGAAAAAGTATAAGCAACCTTTACGCCCAAACGCTTGGATTGCTCCATAGTTTCAATGCTGGCTTTCTTTGGATTCTGGTGCATCCCAAAGATAACCTTCCACATAACTATATTGACATTGACCTAATTTTTCTACGTCAATATCGCTAGGAGCTAAATTCGTCGAAACTCCCAAATGAGTACACATAGTACGTTCGGCATCGGGAGTAGTTAAAACCAAACAAGTGCCAGTGGGGCCATGATTTTCTTCCGTGGGATGCACATCAAACCCAATTCCAGCTTCGATTAAATCCTCACGATAAAACTCACCATTAGTATCGCCAGAAACCTTACCCGAATAAAAACCCTTACCACCACTTTGCGCGATCGCAATCATTGTATTAGCAGCAGAACCTCCGGAACTCAATTCCAGGGAATGATGTTTCAACTCCCGCAATAAATGACCTTGTTTTTCGGCATCCATGAGAGTCATACCACCGCGACTGAGATCGTTTTTCTTCACGAAATCATCTTCTACCATTGCCAAGATGTCCACCATAGCGTTACCCACGCCAAAAACATCCACTGACTTAGAATTGTTTTGTCCTGCTGTCATTTGATTTACGTTTATGTTAAAGCTGCAATTTTAGTTTAGGGTAATCCGTGGAATTAATATAGTTGTGGCGGAGGAATTTGATGGTTGAAGCAAATAAAAATGATTTTAAAAAGCCCCCCTTCTTAAGGGGGGTTGGGGGGATCTGAATTTGTGGAGTATTAGTCAGTAGGGTGTGTTATGACTTGAAATAATTTGCGGACATAACAAGATAATTGGTATTGCCGTAACGCACCATCTTTATTAGATATTCGTAAAAATAATCACATCCGCCGGAGGTTGCAAACCCCCGGCTAATAGCGAAAGTCCATTTCAATGGACTAGGAATATTATTAGTATTAATTTGATTTTGATCTTGTTGTCAGGTTTTTAGTCATTTATTCATAAGTTATAAAATATGAATAAAATACATTAAAAAATCAAATTATGACTGCTAGGGACATGACTGCTAAGGAGCTGTTAGAGAGTTATGCTGCTGGGGAGAGAGATTTTAGTAGGGTTAACTTGAGTGGAGTTGATTTAAGTGAAACTGATTTGCTCCGTATAAATTTGAGTTATGCAAATTTGAGTGGAGCCAATTTGGTTGGAGCAAGACTTTATGGCGCTGATATGCGGCAATGCAACCTAAGCGAAGCCAATTTGAGGAATGTAGATTTACGTGTCAGTAGATTGGAACAGGTTAACTTTCAAGGTGTTAACTGGCGGAATGCTGAACGATTTGGTGCTTTTTTCCATAACACTATTATGCCAGACGGAACAATTATTACTGAACCTAACCGCTATGAGTGAATTACTTTGTCACTTGAATAAAACAAAACAATATCCTTAAATCCCGCCTTGAAATCAATTTCAAGGCTCATAAACAAAGTACGTTAAAACGTACTAAAAATCTTATTCAGTCGTCTTTAGACGACTTCGGCTATTAGCCTGGGAATTTATTCCAAGGCGATATTATGGTAAAACAAACCAATCTCATTTCTTCTCGAATCAAAATATAGGAAAAAACCTCAAAACTCCGCGTTCCTTTGCGTTCCTTTGCGTTAAAAAACATATTATTTCAACACCAAAACGTTGGGTTACGGCGTATTATTAATATCGCATCAACCATAAACATATTTACGTCTTTAACTCAACCTACCACTGTTGCCGTAACGCACCATTTAACGTCAAAATAATTACGAATGTTTCCACCGTATTCACATCTGCCGGAGGTTGCAAACCCCCGGCTAATAGCGAAAGTCCATTGAAATGGACTAGGAATATTATTAGTATTAATTTGATTTTGATCTTGTTGTCAGGTTTTGAGTCATTTATTCGTAATTTTTCAAATATTAAAAATGAGGAGTTAGTTTATGGATATGGTAGGTTCTGGGGAAGAAATCACTGGAGAAGAGTTGCTTAGACGCTATGAAAAAGGAGAGCGAGATTTTCCTTTGATTAGTCTTTATGACGAGAAATGTGTTTTGGAAGGCGCTAATCTTCAGGGAATTAATATGATGGGAGGTTATTTTGCAGCAGGTAGTTTTGATCAAACTAATTTGAGCGAAGCTTGCCTAATTGGTTTTGATTTCCAATGTAAGGGACTCGACAAAGCAAACTTAAGTAATGCGGACTTGACTGGAGCTTGTTTATGGAGCGCCTTTTTAAATGATGCTAATTTAAGTAGCTGCATTTTGAAAGGAGTAAATATGAGAAATGCTATCTTATGCAATGCTAATTTGAGGGGTGCTGTTTTGGATGGTGCTGTTTTAGCTAATGCTGACTTTACAGGTGCCGATTTCGCTATCGATAGATATATGACAGGTATTCTTTTCTGGAATACAACTATGCCCGATGGAAGTCTTGTAGAAGGTCCCATTTATATTAATTAAAATTTTGCATTTTATACATATACACGTAATGTAAAAAGAAAAATTTAAGAATATTACTGTTTATTTAATATTAGATTTCCAGTCCATTTTAATGGACTTATGCTATTAGACAGGGGTTTGCAACCCCTGGTGGATGCGGGTAAAATCGATAATTTATAACAATATTTAGTGCGCGTTTGAACTCAATCCACCGCTACATTTTCGTTGGTAATCTAAATCCGGGGAGACGTAGCAGTGCTACGTCTCTACATTATTACTGCGTAACTGCTTTCATCGATAACCCAATCCGCTTCAATTTCTGATTAACTTCTAAAACCTTAACTTTCACAACTTCCCCAACTTTAACTATCTCTTTGGGATCTTTCACAAATTGATTCGCTAATTGAGATATATGCACCAAACCGTCTTGATGCACTCCTACATCTACGAAAGCCCCAAAGTTAGCCACGTTTGTCACAACTCCTTCTAATACCATTCCTTCTTCTAAATCGGAAATTTCATTAACTCCTTCTTTAAAAGTCGCATACTTAAATTCAGCACGGGGATCTCTTCCGGGTTTTTCTAATTCGCCGATAATATCTCTTAATGTCGGTTCCCCAACTTTGTCGGTGACGTACTTTTTAAAGTCGGCTTTTTTGAGTTTTTCAGCTATTTGAGTAACTTGCTTTAATTCTACTTTCAAATCAGCAGCAATATTCTTTATTACTGCATAACTTTCTGGATGCACTGCGGTGTTATCTAAAGGGTTTTCACCACCGCGAATTCTTAGGAAACCTGCTGCTTGTTCAAATGCTTTTGGTCCTAATTTAGCAACTTTTAATAACTGACGGCGATTTTTGAAAGCTCCGTTTTCGTTTCTATATTGAACTATATTATTAGCAATGCTAGACGTAATCCCGGAAACGGATGTTAAAAGTTCTTTGGATGCTGTATTTAAGTCAACTCCAACGTAGTTTACACAACTTTCTACGGTTTCATCTAATTTCTTTTTGAGCAATTTTTGGTCTACATCGTGTTGATATTGTCCCACACCGATGGATTTGGGGTCAATTTTGACTAATTCGGCTAAAGGATCTTGCAAGCGACGACCTATACTAATGGCTCCGCGCACGGTAATATCTAAATCGGGAAATTCTTCGATCGCAACTTTGCTGGCTGAATATATTGATGCACCGGATTCGTTTACCATGACTTTGACTGGTTTGAGTTGCATATTCTGCAATACTTCGGCAACAAATTCGTCGGTTTCGCGGGAAGCTGTACCGTTACCGATCGCAATCAATTCAACTTTATATTTTTCCATAAGATTTTGCAGCGTTTTGGCGGCTTCGCTGCGTTTTCCGGCTCCGGTGTGGGGAAATACGGCTTGATACTCCAGAAACTTCCCGGTTTCGTCTAATATTGCCACCTTACACCCAGTTCTAAATCCCGGATCGATGGCGATCGCTGGTTTCATTCCTGCTGGTGCTGACAGTAATAAGTTACGTAAGTTGGTTTCAAATGTTTTGATTGACTCAATATCTGCATATTCTTTTTTCTCGGATATAACTTCATTCGTCAGCGAGTTTTTCATCAAGCGGTTAAATGCGTCTTTGAGCATTTGCTGATAAAATTTGCGAATTTCTGGCTGTCTGCTGCGAATTTCTTGGGATTCTAAATACTCAAGTACATAATCTTCATCAAATGCAATTTCGTAACTTAATATCTTTTCCTTGTCTCCCCGACACAAAGCCAACATATTGTGAGGTGCAATATTGCTAACTCTGATTTGATAATCGCGGTACATTTCATATTTTGTCGTACCTTCGGGATGTTCGTCTTTAATGCTGGAAACAAATACCCCTTCTTCTAACAACATTTCGCGTAAATATGCTCTTAACTTAGCTTTTTCCGCTGTTTCTTCCGCTAAAATATCGCTGGCACCTTTAAGCGCTTCTTCTGCGGTTTTAATTTCTTTTTCGGCATTTATATATCTAGCAGCTTCTGCATTCAAATCGCTTGAAGCACCATTTTTAACATTCAGCGACTTAATAAATTCAGCTAACTCCAGCAGTCCCTTTTCCTTGGCAATAGTAGCGCGAGTGCGACGTTTGGGACGATAAGGTAAATATAAATCTTCCAATTCTGTCTTTTGCAAACATAATTCGATTTGCTGTTTTAACTCCGGGGTAAGTTTATCTTGTTCTTCAATGGCATTTAATATTACTGATTTTCTGTCTTCTAATTCTGTAAGATAAGTGAACCTATCCGACAAATCGCGCAACTGAGTTTCATTCATCTCCCCAGTACGCTCTTTGCGGTAACGTGCGACAAAGGGGATAGTCGCACCTTCGGCAAATAATGAGAGCGCGTTTTCTACCTGAAAAGGCTTAAGATTAAGTTCGGTGGCTAACAGTTGGGGAATATTCAACATCTTGGTGCGATTCTTAAAGGAACACTATATTAAAGGTAATATTACGCCCATATTTTTGGTTGAGCGTTAGTATAAGTGATAAGCTAATATACTAAACCATAAAAAAATATTCGGATTATTTATCCGGTACGCTGTTTGTATAGGCAGGACGTTGTAACCTAAAGCTGAAAAGGTGTAATATTAATTACATACGCTTTTTGCAACAGCTTTATTATGTTTGTATAAAAGCAAATAATTTGAATTCGGAGTTGAGAAGAGATGCCTTTGTTTTTTCTGATTCCACTTTCTATCTGTGTAATTACTAGCTATATTTGTAACAGATGTAGCGATGAAGTGGGATATCTTGCAGGTTTATTCGCCATAATTAGTCTTGTTTTGAGTTTGATTTTAGCACCTTGGGTAATTCAGGTTTTGCTATTAGTTGTAGTATTGGTAACAACTAAGAAATTGTTGCAGCGAAACGCATATAAACTCAGGCAAGGAAAAGAGTAGTAATAAAAGGGAGTAGGAAACCTCGAACAAAAAATGTTAACAAAATAATGGTTTTTTGGGTTTGAAATCAATTGCTAAGTTAAAGAGTAAAGTCCAAGTTAAATAAACACGCTTTGTTGATTTTTACCTCTTACTTTACTCGCTACTCCCTTAAATTTAATATATATACAATCAGAAATAGTTATTAATTCCAAGTATCAAATAGAATCAATTGATTGAGATAAAAGTTAAATTGGCAAAGTAATTATAAATTTGGTTTCCTTGCCGGGGGTTGATAAACAATCAATTTGTCCGTTATGTTTATCGATAATAATTTGACGGCTAATCGCTAATCCTAATCCGGTTCCTTTACCTACAGGTTTAGTAGTAAAAGATTGCTCAAAAATTCGAGCCTGTACTTCGGGAGTCATCCCCAAAGCGTTATCTTGAATGCAAATTGAGACAGTATTTTGCGAGGAATCTACAGAAGTTGCGATTGTAATGCTGTATGGTGCCTTCTCTATCTTTCCGTCGGAATCGTGTAAATCATCAAATGCATCGATCGCATTAGCGATAATATTCATAAATACCTGATTTAATTGTCCGGGATAGCAAGTAATTGGTGGTAACTCGCTATAATTTTTAATAATCTCGATTTGCGGACAATCTCCTACATCTTTAAGTCGATGTTTGAGTAGCATTAAAGTGCTATTTAATCCTTCATGAATCTGATATTCTACTTGAGATGCAATATCGGCACGAGCAAAAGTTCTTAGAGATAAACTGATATCTTTTAAACGAGCGATTCCCTGACGCATTGATTTCATCATTTTTGGTAAATCTTCCATCAAATAATCTAAATCAATTTCTTCAATAAATTCTTCGATTTCTTCATTATTAGAATCCGATAACTTTTCCTGTTGAAGCTTTACCAGAGTAAAAATATCATTGATGTATCCTTCAATATGGGAACAATTTCCGCCAATAAAACCAACTGGGTTATTAATTTCGTGCCCGATACCGGCAACAAGCTGTCCCAAAGTTGACATTTTCTCGCTTTGAATTAATTGTAATTGGGCTTGCTGTAACTGCTCTACAGATTGGGTTAATTCTGAAGTGCGTTGCTGTACTTGTTGCTCTAAATTGCGGGTGAGTAAAGACAGTTTCAAATGTAGTTTTAATCGAGCAATAACTTCTTGGTGTTGAAAAGGTTTGGTAATGTAGTCAACTGCACCAATTTCCAACCCTTTGACTTTATCCATAGAATCGGAAAGAGCAGTCATGAAAATAACTGGAATATTTTCAGTATTAGGATTAGCTTTTAACCTGCGACAGGTTTCAAATCCATCAATACCCGGTGGCATCATTACATCTAGAAGAATTAAATCGGGTTGAGCATATTCTGCTTGCTCGATTGCCGATTCACCATCAGTCGCCATCAGCGCTTTCCAGCCATAACCCTGGATAGCCTCAAATAATACCTTAAGATTGGTTGGATTATCGTCAACTAAGAGAATATGCATTGATTTAGAGAGAATATCGTTCATTTTTGAGTTGATTCCTTAACTAGAAACTGTTTGAGAAACTTACGAATTTTCGCAGTTTGAAAGCTAGTAGTAAGTTTACTTATTTCCTCTACGAAACCCAATAATTGTTTATCTTCTGTTGATATTTCTTTTAGTATTCCCTCAATTGCTGGAATATCACCCATCATTGCTAAATGATATAGTTGCTGCACGATTTCTTCTGATGGAGGAATTATCTTAACTGGGGTGGAATCTGTTTTATTAGCAGGTGAGTCTTCGCTTTTGCTTGTATTACCAAGATTAGAATTAGAAACATCTAAAATCCATTCCAAATTTAAGATATTTCCCAAGGTATTAGTTAATTCTTCCGCTTGCAAAGGTTTCGGTAAAAAACTTTTTGCTCCGGCTTCTAAACTGCGCTGTCTATCTGCATCAAAAACGCTAGCGCTAGAAACAATAATCGGAATAGAAGATGTTTGAGGATTAGCTTGAAGTTTAACCATTAGTTCAAAACCATCCATATTCGGCATTGCTAAATCCAGTAAAATCGCATCTGGATTATTTTCTGTAGCTAACTTTAGCCCTTCAAAACCATCGGTTGCTTCTAAAGTACGAAAGCTAATTGCTTGTAATATATTGCTCAATACATTGAGGTGATTCTTATCATCTTCAACAATCAGAATTTGCCGCGTATTTCCTTGAATCCCGATAATTTTTTGTTGAGTTGAGCCTATTCCTGCTGCATAGTCATCGTTAATTGGTACCGTAAGTTCCACAGAAAAAATACTTCCTTCACCCAAGCTACTTTCTACTTGGATTTTACTTCCCATCAACGCCGTAATTCTCTGGCTAATTGTTAATCCCAAACCAGTACCATCGGGACGTTTTCCGACATCACCAACTTGCTCGAAAGGTTTAAATATTTTCTGCAATTGTTCCGGCGACATACCCACGCCTGTATCTTCTATAGAAAAGCAAATAGTGCAATGTGTATGATTTTTTTCTATATCTTGTTGTTCGAGCCGATTAACTTTTAAAGTTACTCCACCTATATCGGTAAACTTAATTGCATTACCCATTAAATTAATTAGTACTTGCCGCAATCGTTTTTCATCAACTTCCACTGCTGGGGGTAAATCCCGATCTAAAACAACATTAAATAAAATACCTTTTTGTTCCGCTCGAATCCGACAAATTTCTGTAACGCCATTCAAAAAGCTTGGTAAATGAACGGTACTGGGAAACAATTCTAATTTACGAGCTTCAATTTTAGAAAGGTCTAAAATATCGTTAAGTAACATCAGCAAATGCGAACCACACTGACGAATAATACCCACACCTTCCAAGCTTTTGCCGCTAATATCGGGGTTTCTTTCTAATACCTGAGCGTAACCAAGAATACCGTTTAGTGGCGTGCGTAACTCGTGACTCATATTGGCAAGAAACTCACTTTTAGCTTGATTTGCACTATCAGCAGCAAGTTTCGCTTCTTTTAATTCGTGGGTTCTTTCTTCAACTTTTGCTTCTAAAGTTTTAGAGTAATCTAATAATTTGTTATTGGCAGCTTCTAACTGACGATTGCTTTGCACCAGCTTCTTTTGTTTATAAGCATTAGTAGTTGCAACAACACTACTAATAAAAGCCGCTAAAGCTGGGGTAACGGGTATTAAGAAACCATTTAAAAATATATAGTAGCTACCATAAATAAATCCCGCAGTAATTCCTACAGTTGCCCATAAAATATTGCCTCCCGGAAGACGCTTTTTTTTATAAGTTTTTGCCAAACACCAACTACCAACCGAACCCACAGCCGAATAAAAAGTTATCCAAACTAGAAAATATATTCCAGACAAACCCTTCAAATTACCTTTTCCAGTTCTTGCTCCATGTACCAATTGCAAAGCGATATTGGCATGAATAACAACCCCTGGAGTAGGAGTTCCCGTAGTTAACCAAGATGAACTAAAAGGAGTACCGAAGAAATCATTAGTACTCTCAGCAGTCGAACCGATAAATACCATGCGATCGCGCATTATCTCTTTGGGTATTTTTCCGGCTATAACATCGCGCATTGATACCGTCGTAAATGCAGTTTCCGAGCCGTACCAATTAACTAATATTTGATACCCGGCTGTATCAGAATAGCCAGCCTCTAAATTCTTTAGTGGTGAATGAATTTGTTTACCCAACTTGAACTTTTCCCCTTTCTCGTCAAAAGGTTCTAAAGAAATTCCTTCAGCTTCCAGATACTTTAAAGCTACAACAGTCGCTAAACTTCCCTTATCAATATTGTTTTCATCCTTATCTTTCGCCGACAACAACGCACGCCGCACGTGGCGATCGCCATCTAAAACCAAGTCAGCTAAACTCACCTGCCCCTGCTTTTTTAACTCCGGTGGCGGCTTAACTTTGTTCCCGGTAATTTTCTCAACTCCGAATAAGTTTGGAGTCGTTTGAAAGACTTTTACAAGTTGTTCGTGTCCCTTTCCTTCCGGTAAATCTCTGTATAAATCTAAACCAATAGATCGAGGTTTTTGCGATCGAATTTTATCGATTAAATCGGCAAGCTCAGCATCGGGAATCGGCCATTCTCCTACTTTTTGGATATCTTCTTCATCAATAGTTACCACTACAATTTCTGAAGCTAAATCTTTGCTCTCTATTTGGGAACGTAAGCGAAAAAACCAATCTCTGGTTTGCCATTCCGATAAATTAAATAATCCTACTCCCTGTGCAATAACAACAGCAGCAGTCACGGTAGGAGTAATAATAAAAACGCTGCGATTTCGTCGAAAAAAAGATTTTAATTTAGACCACATAAATATATTTTGGATTTTATATTTGGGATTTAAAAAATATATGAAAAGATAATCTTCTAGATACTGTTCGCGGCGAGCGGTGCGGATCGATCCCCTCAACCCCCCTTAAGAAAGCAGGGCTGATTCGAGCGCGATTTTAATGTGAGTTCGATGAAACGCAATGGTCAGAAGTCGGGTTTTTATAAAATTGTCAGATTGTTACAGATACTCTCAAAAACCCGACTTCTCAACTGGATTTACAAACATAAGAGACGGTTCCATAGTTGAAACCGTCCTACAATCTAAAATTGATTAAGAGCTACTACGGGAGCTTTTTCAATTTGCTGGAGTTCAACAGATTCAAGCAATTCTGACCAGTGTTTATCTAAACTTGGATTGTTTGGTTGAGTAGCTCGTAATTTAGCTAATGTTGCCACGCAGTCATACCAAACACCATCCTTGCCCAAAGCTGTTGCTTGCTTGAGTAAATCTTTTTGCTGCATCGCCATTGCTATTTCTTTCGACGGTTGAATGCGCTTAATCCAACCATCAACATAAGGCGTTCTAGTAGTAAGTTCTCCGTCAATTTTTAATGCTAGAAACCACTGGTAGTTTTTCTCTAGTTTTAAATCGGTAGGAACTTCGAATCGAAATAACTTCAGTTTGACCGGATACTGGTACATTCATTTCATGTAAGGTATTACCTTCAGCATCCTTGAGACTAAAAACACCTTCTCTTGCTTCCGATTGAGGTAGATAAACCAAAATAGAAGCACGTTGAGAAACCGTTGTTCCAAAGTAGGTTTGAGGTAAAAGCGCCAAAATAGCCGCTGGTTGCTCTATGGTACTGTCGGCAACATTTAGATAACGGCGACCTTCCCGCGATGCACCACCCGCAGTTCTTTGCGGAGCAGATTCACCAGATTTACGAGTAAATAAGCCGTTACGAGAAGCCCCACCCCTAGTTCTTTGGGGAGCAGATTCACCAGATTTGCGAGTAAATAAGCCGCTTCTCGAAGCCCCACCCGTAGTTCTTTGCGGAGCAGATTCACCGGATTTGCGAGTAAATAAGCCGCTTCTCGAAGCCCCACCCGTAGTTCTTTGCGGAGCAGATTCACCGGATTTGCGAGTAAATAAACCGCTTCTTGAAGCCCCACCCGTGGCTCGATTCGGAGCAGATTCACCGGATTTGCGAGTAAATAAGCCGCCACGAGAAGCCCCACCTGTGGCTTGACTCGGAGCGCCACTATCAGGTGGGGCACTAAACATTACAGCATTAACCTTTTGTGATGGTATCCATCCTGCACTAGCAATCAAGGCAAAGCCTAAAGTACTAGCCACGATTTTATGTTTCATTTATTACTCCTTATTCCAAATTTTGATGCTTCTAAATATTTTTTCGGATTGATGGTTGTTCATAAAATTCCAGTAGCGAAATATTAAAAAGCTTGTATTGAGGAAGTTTTGTTTCTCAAGCTTGAGATTAAAAAATCTATTTCTATTTTAAAAATATTACTTATTATTTGAATTGAGAGAATTACTTAGATTAGAGTTGTTTTTGTAACTTTCTTGCAAAGTTGTAGAGACGCGATATATTACATCTCTACAGGGTTTAGGGTGTAAACAAACCCATCACCGTAGGTGCGATCGATTGAAATTAATGCAACGAAATACTAGTAGTCTTTTTCATTAGTTTTGAAGGGTAAAAAGGTTCGTAGTAAGCGCTTCAGCGCTCCGGATTTAGGGAACCGATGCCCTTACTACAAACCCGTCAAATTTGATGCAATGAAATACTAATGTTCATTTTATTTATTCTGACGGGTTCGTTTTTATCTAAATTATCGGGAGACGTAGCACTGCTACGTCTCTACATTAATTAATTGTGTCGTAACCCAACATTGCGACTAGCATCTACCTACTGCCAATTCCCGACTAAAACAAATGCAGACCAGAAAAACGGCTCTTTGAAGTCTGTTTTTTGCATTAACTCTATCTGAGCTTGTCTGAGGGCTTCTGCTTTATTCGTTCCTGGCTTTATCAAGTTTTCGTAAAAGCTATTCATTAAAGTCACTGTAGCTTGGTCTTTAACGGGCCATAAAGAGGCGATTGTGGAACGTGCGCCGGATTTAATTGCTAAGCCAGCTAATCCTAAAACAGCACGGTTGTCTCCTGCTGCGGTGTCGCAGGCACTTAATACTAATAAATCGATATTTTGCGATTGCTTGTTTTGTCGATTTCGCAATAGTTCGGAAAGTTCTTTAATATTAATTTGCCCATCCCAAGTCAGGAGAAATGTGTCATCTAAACGAGAACTAAACTGTCCGTGAGTAGCTAAATGAACTACATTCGCAGAACCATTTTTTACCTTTTTAGCTAGGCTTGCTTCTGTTAGGTTCTCGTTGAGTAAAGTAGAGGTGGAATTTACTTTCTCAGAGATTTGTTTGACTTCAGTCTTTACTGCCGGAAGCGAACTAAAGCCAGCACGAGCTTCGCTAATACCCGCTACAACTGCTTTAATATTATTCGATTTTAATGACGTTCCCTGCATCAATTGCAATCCCGGTGAAAGGGTAACGGCATACTTTTCAATTAAATATTGCTGCCCGTCATAAAGTGCCGACATCGGTATATTCCGCAATAAGCCATCTAAAACAAATACCAAGGTTTTAGTATCTTTGAGATTTGGTTGAGCTTCCAGGGGACTAATCAGCCAATCGTAAACTTGTTTGGATAAACGATCGCGATCGCGAACATCGGAGACTGGATTTAAAGCGGCTGATAATTGCCTTAAAGTTTGTTCGACTTCTTGAGTGGATTTGTTAGTAATGCTGTAAGACAGTGGCTGTCCGGCTTTCGAGTAAATCACCGCTAAACGGTCTTCGAGAATAATCGGATAGACTACCGTTGCAGTAGCATCGATTTTGTCAATTTGCTCGGCTTTATCCAAACAAGCTTCCCGTAAAAAGTTATCTAATTCGGCAACCTGCAATGATTCAATTAAATCTCTGGCTTGCACGAGATTATCTTGAGCGGGTTTCCCTTCGAGTAATAATCCTACCAATTCTCTGTAAACAGGTTCTACACTTTCGCGGAATGAAAACTGCACGTCTGAATTTACTGCTACTAAATCCGTGCGAATTGATTTGAGAGCATTTACAGCTTCGGTGTAGTTAGCGATCGCCTGTTTATTTTTATTCTGCTGTTTGTGCAAACGTCCTAATTCCCAAGCAGCTTGAGCAATAATATCTTCCGATTCCAGTTGACGGGCTATATCCAAAGACTGTTGAGTTAACTTTTCTGCTGACGAAAACTGTCCCGTAAACCGATAAAACTCACCCCATTGCTTGAGAGCGTAAGCTTCTGCAAGATAATCCTCAATTTGTCGAGCTTCTTTGACAGTTTTCGCTAGCATATTACCCAAATCCTTCAAAGGTATAAGGCGAAGGGGATTTTCTAACTTACTGAAAGCGGCAATAAAATTAATTCTGCTGTAGAGAGATGTACGACTCGGAGGTAATTCGTTGAGTTGCACAAAAAGTTGAGGAGCTAGAGAAGTTGCATAATTATCAACACCATAATCGGCAAACAATTTGAACTGTTTTAAACGCGACTGTAATTTATCTTGAGGATTGCTCGCGGCTTTTTCTGCTTCTTCAAAGAATTGTAAGGCATCATCGGGATTTTCTAAATCGACAGCAGTTTTACCCAAAGTTTGTAAAATGCTGCTGACTTGATTATCTGCCTTAATTTTTTTCGCTGTTTTATAACCTTCGATGAGAACTTCTTGACTCTGTTGAGAAATTCCCATCGACTGCAAAGTTATCCCAAGACTCCGCAAAGCACTTACCTTGATTTCCGAATCTGGCATATCTTGCAGTTTCTGATTTATCGCTTCCAACTGCTTTCTAGAGCGACGATAAAAACCCATACTTTGCAAAGCCTGAGCCTGATTGATTTGACTGCCCAGACTTCCTTCCTTATCCCCCGCTTGCTCGTAATATTTCTGAGCTTGCTGCCAGCTTTCTACTGCTGCTTGCGCTTTCCCCGTATGTAACTGCAAACCAGCTTGAGTATTCAATACCTGCGCCCAGACAATTGCATCGGCAGCAGGTTTAGCAGTTTTTAATAATTCCAAAGCCTTACTAACCGATTTTTGCGAACTATCTAGCTGCTGTAATTCTTGTTGAGCTAGAGAAAGATAGCTTAAACTTAGCGCTTGATTTAAAGTATCGTTCTGAATTTGATATTGTTTCGCTGCTGCCTGCCAAACATTCGCAGCTTCCGCAAAACGCCCTTGCTGATAGAGCTTTCTTCCTTGTGTTAAAGGATTTGTATCTATATTTACTTGCTTAACTACCGTGGAAGAATCTTTAAAAGAAGCAGTAGCAGGGTTAAGATTCCAAAATATTGGTAATAGTACCAAACATAAACTAAAAAAGCTCAGACTGATATACAGCCAGCAACGTTTTTGAAAAAGATGAATCATTGTAGATGTTTTATAAGTGTTTTAATTAATAACTGTTTACGAATTCACATCCTCCAAATTATTAAGGGGAAAGGGGTAAAGTTTTCATATATCTGAAGTTATAGTTCCCATTATCTTTATGCTACTAACATAAACTTTAAAATAACGTGAAATTACGTAAAACATCATCGTTCGTAGTAAGGGCTTCAGCCCTCCAAGAACTAAAGTTCTGACTACCAACCTAACTACAGTTAGAAACTTGTGTTTTAAAAAGCGCATTTAACATAAGCCTTGACCGTTAAATTACGTAAAACATCATCGTTCGTAGTAAGGGCTTCAGCCCTCCAAGAACTAAAGTTCTGACTACCAACCTAACTACAGTTAGAAACTTGTGTTTTAAAAGGCTTATTTTCAAGAGCAACAAGTTCAACTTCTCCGTCTTGATTACGCACAAAACCAGTAGCTTCTACAATCGCTGGTTTACTTGATATTTGGGTATTTTCAGTAATATTATTATTTTGTTGGCGATATGCTGATAAATCGCGAATATCCGACCAAGTTGGATTTATATCAACTTGTTCGTTGGGGTTTTGCGGTATTCCACCTCTTCCAGTTGAGATAAAAGTATTGCCTGTTTGAGCAGCACATCCAGCGGCAATTTGATTGCTAGAATCTACGACATTTGTAGGTAATTCTGCTACTCCTAAATTAGAGTCAATTCCAGGAGTATTGAGTTCAACTAAACCACTAAATTCTGCTCCTAATTCGGAACTTGCAGTAATATCGCTGGCATCGGTTTGTTTTTCTCTAAACTGCGTACCGAAAATACCTTTTGTGTTAATAGTTACCTTTCCACCGAAACTGTTTTCGGCATTTGCGCTGATATCGCTGTTTTCTAAAGCTGCCAAAGTATCGGTATTAATAGTAATATTGCCACCATTTCCAGCACCACCGGCAGATGTACTAATAATACTTTCGCGACGCATTTGTAAGCTTTGCGATCGCAACGAAATGTCACCACCTTCACCAAATGCTGTAGTTGCTGAAAGTCTACCTAAATTATCTAACTTAATCAAATCTGCATCTACCTTGAGAATACCAGCATTCCCACTTCCTAAATTATCTACACTCACAAATGCTTCATCAGCTACTGAAAGAAATGGTGTATTTATAGTGATACTTCCAGCATCACCGCTAGGAACATCGGGTAGATTAAATAATTTCTGAAAAGATGGATTAGTTCTAACATTTGAGTTTATTGTAGTAGGTCTTCCATCTGCATCTTTACCTTTTGAAACGATTGTTGCTTTATCAGTGAAGACTTTTCTATTTGAGCATTGAATTTTGGTACCGGTTTTACCGATGGCTGATTAGCAATAAATACACAAGATTTAGAAGCTTTGCAGTGTTGTTGCTTGCTCCAAAACTTGAAGTTATGACAGCAAGAGGGAATGCACTGATTAGCATTCATGAAGGTAAAGTGAAATTATTGATGGAACTGAAGTTGTTATACCCGTACGCGAGGTGATGACATTGCCGATACCATTATGAGTTCGTTATTGCTTGAAATTAATGGAATTGGTAGCAAACAAGCCGAAAGAGATATTAAACAATTTCAATGGTAGAAATGATTTAAATTGTAAATTTTGTACTTTGCTGGCTTTATTCCCTAATTGATTACGCGACTAACAAAAACTTTAAAATGCAATGTTATTACGTACTTAGTCCACTACAATCAGGAACTTGTGTTTTAAAAGGCGTATTTTGAGCAGCGACAAGTTCAATTTCTCCGTCTGCATTCCGCATAAAACCAGTAGCTTCTACAATGGCTGGTTTCTGAGATATTTGTGTATTTTCAACAATATTATTAGTTTGTTTGCGAGATGCCGATAAATCGCGAATATCCGACCAAGTACGATTTAAATACAACGATTGACTGGGGTTTTGCGGCATTCCACCTCTTCCGGTAACTGAAAAACTGCTACCAGTTTGAGCAGCGCATCCCTTCTCGATTTGATTGCTCGAATCAATTACATCTGTAGGTAATTCAGTGATTCCCGAATTTGGATCGATTCCTGGAGTATTCAGTTCAACCACACCACTAAATTCTGCTCCTAATTCGGAACTTGCAGTAATATCGCTTTCTAAAGTAAGATTTTCTCGAAACTGCGTACCAAAAATACCTTGAGCGTTAATAATTACCTTCCCACCAAAACTATTTTCGGCATTTGCGGTAATGTCACTGTTTTCTAAAGCTACAAGAGTATTAGTATTGATATTGATATTACCACCGTTACCTTCACCGCGTGCGTTAGTAGTGATAAAGCTGTTGCGACGCAATTGTAAAGAATCAGCTTGTACAAAAATATCGCCACCACCACCAGAATTACTACTTGCAGCGAACTCTCCTCGACTGGCTAGCTGCACTAAATCGGCATTTACTTTTAATGTTCCAGCATTACCCGTACCTACGTTGCGGACAGTAATAGCTCCGCGATCGCTTACCTTTAGATATGGGGTGTTGAGTGTAATATTACCAGCATCACCAGCAGGTACTTCAGGAAGTCCAAATAACTGTCCTATAATTGTTCGTTCGCGAAAGACAGAGGAATTGATATTTGCGCTTTGTAATTCGTCTCCACCAGTTACTTCTACAGATTTAGCGGCGTTAACAGTTACGCTACCAGCATTTCCGCTATCGTGACTAGTTGTATTGACACCCGCACCATCCCTAATTGATAGGGTTTGTGTATTAAGATCGACTTTACCAGCATCACCTTTTCCAAAAGATGTACTAGAAATTGTGGTGGTTCTAAAAATTCCCATACTCTTACCAGTCACTTGAATATTTTCGCTATCAATAGTTATATTGCCAGCAGAGCCATTGCTGAAGGTTGTTGTTGCAATTACACCAGCATCAACTACCGATATCTTTTTAGCTGATAGCGTCACATTTCCGGAATTCCCTGGAGATAAAGTAGCCGAACCAATAGCACTAAATTGACCGGGATTAACTGCCGAAACTCCCATCACATCTACCGATTCAGTCGCATTAATATCAATTGAACCAGCGCTTCCTAAACCAAAAGTTCGAGTCAATACCGAAGCACCATCTAAAATACTCAAGCGATCGCTTTTAATATTTATATTCCCACTATTTCCACCTGTAGGTAAAGTCTCGTTCACCAAACTGCTGCGAATTTGAGTATTGGCGATCGCACCGTTTAATTCAACTGATTTAGCCTTAACGTTAATATCACCTGCTGTTTGAATTCCGCGATTTTGCACCATGACAACAGAACCATCTTTGATATTAAGTTGATTTCCCTGTAGATTTACACCACCTGCACCAGCACCGCTAACATCTACTAAAGTTCGTGATAGTAGTTGAATGTTTCCATTTGAAACTTCTGCATTATTTAACTCAAAACCTTTTAAATTATCAGTAAAATGTACTTTCCCTTCTCTAATACTGGCTAATTCTATTTTTCCTTCTGCTGCTGTGAGAATAGCGCCATCGAGTTGAATATCTCCACCAGCTAATGCTAAAGTTTTACCGGGTTTTACCTGTAATCCCGCTCTTAACTGAAATGGAATAAAGCTCTGGGGATTAATGTAAGGTGAAAAAGTTGCATCTTGTGCCATTAAATTATGTCCGCTTCCGTTTACCTCGATCGCTCCTGAATTATTCCCCATCTGCAAACCCACAGGTACATTCACAGTTAACAACGGCTTTTCTTCAGGATTAACCGCGCTAAACTCAAACCCATCTTTAAATAATATACTTTCTGCTGTTGTTCCAAAAAAAGATCCACCAATATCTAAAGAAGCATTTTCACCAAATACAATTCCTGCCGGGTTAATCAAAAATAAATTTGCATTACCTGACGCTTTAATTAATCCATCAATATTAGAAATACTTCCACCAGTTACCCGGTTAATAATATTTACGACATCAGTGGAATTATTGAAAACTGCCGAACCACCTTTAGGAATAGAAAATTTATCGAAACTATGAAATAAATTATTACCATTTTGAATACCGTTAATAATATCGAAATTATTACCGTTTTTATTAATAGTTGTATTAGTCGTATTATCGGAAGTTACCTGAGCGGTTGCTGATGAAATACCCAAAGTTAATAAACCACTTATCAATCCAGATAGAAATGCAATCCCTTTCATATTGTAAAAATCTCTTTATATTCTGGATTTATGGTTCCCAAATTATTTACGCTACTAACACAATCTTTAAAATGTAGTATGATTACGTATTCGTCCCGCTACAATTAGAAACTTGTTTTGTTTTTAAAGGTTGTTGTTGAACGGCAACAAGTTCAACTTCTCCGTCTTCATTACGGATAAAACCAGTGGCTTCTACAATCGCTGGTTTATTTGATATTTCTGTAGTTTCAACAATATTATTATTACGCTTACGAGATACCGATAAATCGCGAATATCTGACCAAGTTGGATTTGAATACAAGGATTGAGTGGGGTTTTGCGGCATCCCACCTCTTCCGGTAACGACGAAATTGCTTCCAGTTTGAGCAGCGCATCCTTTCTCAATTTGATTGGTAGAATCTATGACATTTGTAGGTAATTCTGCTACTCCTAAATTAGAGTCAATTCCTGGGGTATTTAGTTCAACTAAACCATTAAATTCTGCTCCCAACTGAGAACTTGCAGTAATATCACTGGCATCGGTTTGTTTTTCTCTAAACTGAGTACCGAAAATCCCTTCAGCGTTAATAAGTACCTTACCACCAAAACTATTTTCAGCATTTGCGCTGATATCGCTGTTTTCTAGAGCTGCCAAAGTATCGGTATTAATAGTAATATTGCCACCATTCCCAGCACCACCAGCGGATGTACTAATAATGCTTTCGCGACGCATTTGTAAGCTTTGCGATCGCAACGAAATATCACCACCTTCACCAAATGCTGTGGTTGCTGAAAGTCTACCTAAATTATCTAACTTAATCAAATCTGCATTTACCTTGAGAATACCAGCATCCCCAGTTCCTAAACTACTAACATTTACCTTTCCTTCATCAGTTACTAACAAAAGTGGCGTATTGATAGTGACATTTCCACCATTACCGCTAGGAACTTTTGGTAAGTTAAATATAATCTGCAAAAGTCCATTCGGCAGCAGAACATTTGATTCTAAACTACTCTTATTAATTACTCGCACGGATTCAGTAGCGAAGATAGTGATATTACTGGCATTACCAGAATTATTACTAGTAGTATTTATACTTGCGTCTTCATCAACAGTCAAACTACCAGTATTGATATTAATACTTCCACCATCACCTTTTCCAAAAGCAGAACTAGCAATAGTGCTATCTACAAATAAACCTTCACCTGAGCCTTTGACTTCTATACTTTGTGCATTTATGCTGATATTACCACCATTCCCGCTACTGAAGCTTGTACCTGCTATTGCTGCACCATCCAAAACAGAAAGCTCTTTAGTAGAAACAAATATATCTCCTGATTTACCGTCTGCAAGGGTAATCGAAGCAATAGCACTAAATGCTGCTGGATTAATTTGTGAAATTCCGCCGATTGCAATCAATTCAGATACATCTAAAGAAATATTACCCCCTTGTGCAAAGCCAAAGTTTTTAGCACCAATACCACCTCCATCTTGAACAATTAAACGTGGCGTAACAATATTAATATTTCCGCTACTTGCCGCGAAAGTATCATTCGCTAAACCACTGCGAATTCTGCCATCAGGGGAAATCCCATTTATTTCCAAAGATTCACTTGCGTTAACGTTAATATCTCCTGCCGATTGCAATCCCTGATTTTGCACCAACAATACGGAGCCATCTTCAAGGCTAACGGAGCTACCATTAACTTGAATCTCACCAGCACCCGCATCTACCAAAGATTTTTGCGATAGTTGAATATTTCCTAATGTTGAATCTTGATTAATTTGGTTGAAATTAACTTTTCCTTCTCTAACACTGCTTAATTCAACTCTTCCTGTTTTTACATTTAAAATACCACCATCAAGCGTAATATCTCCAGCAACTAAAGTTAGGCTTTTACCTGGTTTTACCTGTAAAGAATTAACACTTTCAGGATTAATGTAAGGAGCAAAAACAATATCCTGTGTAATCAAATTATGTCCGTTTCCTTTTACCTGAATTGCTCCGGGATTTGTCCCCATCTGCAATCCAACGGGAACGCTAACTGTTAATAACGGTTTATTTTCAGGATTTACAGCACTAAACTCAAATCCATCTTTAAATAAAATACTTGATGCGGTACTTCCAAAAAACGAACCGCCAATATCTAAAGAAGCATTCTCACCAAATACAATCCCCGCAGGGTTAATTAAAAATAGATTTGCATTACCGTTCGCTTTAATTAACCCATCAATATTAGAAATACTTCCACCAGTTACCCGGTTAATGATATTCATCACCGAAGTGGGATTATTGAAAGTAGCCTCACTTCCTGTGGGAATAGAAAATTCTTTGAAACTGTGAAATAGATTATTATCTTTTTGAATACCGTTAAGAATATTAAATTTATTATCATCTAATTTGACAGTTGTATTAGTAGTACTATCGGATGTTACTTGAGAAAAAGCCGGTAAAACAATTCCCGAACTTAGTAAACCACTTATCAATCCAGATAGAAATGCAAACCCTTTCATGTTTAGCAAACCATTTTGTGTTCTGGATTTATGGTTCCCCGATTTTTATTCCTACTAACACAAGATAAAAAATTCAGTACTATTAAGTTTTTTGCCCGCTACAATTAGATGATTGTCTTAATAGTAAAGGTGTATTTTGAGCGGCGACAAGTTCAATTTCTCCGTCTGCATTCCGGATAAAACCAGTGGCTTCTACAATCGCTGGTTGATTTGAAATACTTGTAACTTCCGAATTATTATTACGTTTACGAGATGCTGATAAATCGCTAATATCAAACCAGGTTTGATTTGATATCAAATACTGATTCGGACTACGGGGTATTCCACCTCTTCCGCTAACTACAAAACTACTGCTGCCTTTATTTACACATTCCCTACTAATTTTTTGCGACGAATTTGTTAATTCTGTAGATAATTCGACTAAATCATAACTAGAGTCAATTCCAGTATTATTTATTTTGACCGTACCATTAACACCAAATTGGGAACTAGCTGTAATATCACTTTCTGCTGTAAATTGGTCGCGAAATGTTAAACCGAATATTTCTTGGGCAGTAATATTAATGTTGCCACCGTTACCTTCAAAAGCGTTAGCACTTATATTACTATTTTCACTTTTTACTCCAACAATAAATGGAGCTTTAATATCAATACTCCCTCCATTTCCAGTTCCCCCAGCAGTTGCTGAAATTTGACTACCATTACGGAGAACAAGCAAATCCGATACATTTAGCTTAATGTTACCACCTTCACCAGAAGTAGTTGAAGCTATGAGTGAAGCACCATCCCAAAGAATAAATGAATCAGTATTAATTTCTAAATTTCCAGCAATTCCCGTTCCATCATTAGCGACTGAAATTAGACTTCTCCCCGTTAATTCTAAACTTGGAGTATTAATAGCAATTTTTCCCCCATTTCCAGATAGATTCTGCGGTAAACCTAGAGCATTTATCAAGCGATTATTGGCAAAACCTGCCGAACGAATGTTACTATCACTCTCTAGGCTTGTTACTTTTAAAAACTCAGTTGCGTGAATATTTATTTCTCCAGCATTACCAGTAGAAAGAGTAGTTGAATCAATATCTCCACCATCTTTCAAGGTTAATCTGTCTGTATTTACAACTATAAGACCTGCATTCCCTTGACCTAAAGTGGAAGTACTAATAGAGGATGAAAAATCCAATCCTTCTCCTACAACCTCTACAGATTCAGCATTATTAATAATTACATCACCACCAGAACCTGTATTAAAAAGTGTCAGCGAGCCAATATAAGCTCCATTTTCTACAGTTAATTTTCGAGTTGATAGATTGACATTTCCTCCATCTCCTGTGCCTAGAGTTAGTGACCCCAAACGACTGAAACTCAAGCTATTTATTGGAGATTTTCCGCTGACAATTATCTCCTCGGAAATATTCAAATTGACGTTACTTCCTCTATTAGAACCAAATTGAGATGAACCAATTTTACCCCCGTCTCGTATAACTAAATTAGCGGAGTTTACTACAAGGTTTCCCGTTCGAGCTAAACCAAAACTTTCGATTTTAATACTGCTAGCGAGTAGTGATCTTGAGTTTGTACCCGTGACTTCCACTAATTCTTTTGCTTTTACCGTTATCCCAGATGTAGGTGCTGTAGCAAAAACCTGCATTAATGCTACAGAAGCGTCTTCGAGTTTTACCTGTTTTCCTACTAATTGAATACCTTGACTAGTCAAACCACTTGCATCTATGGCAGACTGCGATTGAAGACTAACATCTCTATCGGTAGATACTTCTGTATAATCTAAATTCCAACCAAATAAACTCGGTTGCAAACTGACGATACCATTGTTTGCTCCACCTAGTTCTATTCGACCTTGATTAGCTCTAAGAGAACTACCTTTTAAAATTACGTTTCCACCAATTAATGCTAAAGTTTTTCCAGAATCAACTTCTAGGTTAGCTTGAGCGGGTAGTCGAATCAGAGGTAATAAAAATCTTGGATCTTGATTGTCGATAATTGCTTGGCCGTTTCCATTAACTAAAATATCACCAGGATTACTTCCCATCTGCAAACCAACAGGAACGCTAACGGTTAATAATGGCTTCTCTTGAGAATTAACAGCACTAAACTCAAACCCATCTTTAAACAAAATACTTTGTGCGGTACTTCCAAAAAACGAACCACCAATATCCAAAGAAGCATTTTCACCAAATACAATCCCCGCAGGATTAATCAAAAATAAATTCGCATTACCTTGAGATTTAATTAATCCATCAATATTAGAAATATTCCCACCAGTTACCCGGTTAATGATATTCATCACCGAAGTGGAATTATTGAAAGTTGCCTCACCACCTCTGGGAATAGAAAACTCTTTGAAACTATGAAATAAATTATTCCCTTTTTGAATACCGTTAAGAATATTGAAATTATTACCGTTTGAGTTGACAGTTGTATTAGTAGTTTTATCGGATGTTACCTGAGAAAAAGCTGGTAAAACAATCCCCAAAGTTATTAAACCACTTATTAATCCAGATAGAAATGTAATCTTTTTCATATTGTCAAAATATTTTTATCTTTCTGGATTTATGGTTCCCTAATTATTTACGCTACTAACACAAATATCTAAATAGCGTGCTATTACGTACTTAATCCACTGCAATTAGGAACTTGTTTTGTTTTTAAAGATGTATTTTGAGCAGCAACAAGTTCAATTTCTCCGTTTTCATTACGGATAAAACCAGTAGCTTCTACAATCGCTGGTTTATTTGATATTTGTGTATTTTCAACAGTATTATTGTTCTGTTTGCGATAAGCTGATAAATCACGAATATCCGACCAAGTTGGATTTACATCAACTTGTTGGTTGGGGTTTTTTGGTATTCCACCTCTTCCGGTTGCGACAAAAGTATTGTCTGAGTTATTAGAACATCCCGACGCAATTTGCTGCGATCCATCTACTAAATCTACGGCTAATTCTACTAAACCAGAACTCGGATCGATACTAATATTATTAATTGCTACCGTACCGTTTACACCAAATTCAGAACTCGCGGTAATATCACTTTCTTCAGTTAGTTCGTTACGGAATTCTAAGCCGAATATACCTTGAGTAATAATATCAATTTGACCACCATTACCTTCTACAGCATTGGCAGAAATATCGCTATTTTCAAAGCCTGCAATAACGGCAGAATCGATTTTAATATTACCTCCAGTCGCTAAACCCATTGCATTCGTTGTAACGTTACTGCCATCGCGTAAAATCAAGTCACCAGCATTTAAAATAATATTGCCTTGACTACCGGCTCGGCTTTCAGCGCTGAGACTAGCAGCATTTCTCAAGCGAATTGAGTCTGCGGTAACAAGCAGATTTCCAGCATTACCCATGCCTAGATTGCTAACGCTGACACTCGCACCATCTTGAATTAATAATTTTCCCGTGCGAATTTGTAAGTCTCCCCCCGCTCCCGTTGCATCTTCACCAGTGTTAGCAAACAATCCACTCGCGGCTCCGGTATTAGAAGCGTCATTGAAACCTGGCAGCAGACTGCGCTCGAAATACATTGGATCGCTACCAGATAAGATAATTTTATCTTTGACATTAAAGGTAAGCCTACCTGCTTTTCCAGATCCAAAGCTCGTGGATAAGATTTGTCCACCATTCAAGACTTCGAGTTGATTGGCATTTACATTAATATCACCTGCACTTCCAGGTTTGCCCGTAATTGTGGTTAAAAGCGCCCCGTTAGTCACAGAAAGCAAATTTGCGTTAATGTTAATTGTTCCACCATTGCCATCGGCAGTTGGATTCACCGCACTCGATGCAAAGCTGGCTACACCTGTTTTGCCGAATCCATCAAAACTGGCAGTAATAGCATCAATATTCATCGTGCCGCCATCACCTTTTCCGAGTGTGGCAGTAGATAGAAAAGCACCTTCTTTAACAAAAAGTTCATCGGTTTTGATATTCAAATCACCTCCCATCCCGATTCCTCCGGTTGCAACAGCAGTTGATACAAAGGTTGAATTGCCCTTGTCATCTTGTCCAGTGAAGGTAGCAGTTTTAGTTTGGAAATTAATAGTTCCTGCGTTTCCTCTTCCCAGGGTACTACTAGCTAGATAAACGCCATCTGCGACGTATAGCGATTCAGCCGTAATATTAAGTTCTCCGCCATTCCCAATCGCACCCCCATTGACACCCGTAAAAAGTTCGCTAGCGTAGCCAAAGCTATTTACTCCATCAAAAGAAACAGTTTTTGTAGCTTGAATATTCACCTCACCTGCATTACCCGTACCTCTGGTGTTGGTTACAATGTAGCTGCCGTTGTTCACAAACAGCGAGCCGGTAACAATGTCAATATTGCCTGCATTTCCCACCATACCTGTTGCTACTTGATTACGAATGCCGCTTTCATACATATTTATGGTGTTGGCAGCATCAATCTCAATATTTCCCGCTTGAGATTCTGGTAAGCCTATCCCTGAAATTCCCGATCGCAGTTCGCTACCTTCACTCAAGTTCAAATTGTTAGCCTTAACGGTAATTCTGCCACCAGGGGTTCCGCTGACGTTGGCTTGCGCTCCATCGCTCAGCGATACATCAGCTCGCTGTAAGTTTTTGGGCATACTCAAACGTATATCGTTGCCATCGATGGTTAAATCTAACCTTCCCGCTTCCGCAACGCTCAACAATTCGATTTGTCCACCTGGCGATCGCATTCCACCTTCTAAGGCAATAGTTCCGCCAGCCAATACCAAACTTCTTCCAGGTGCAACTTCCAGCCCTACTCCATCGACAGTTGAACGATTATTAATTGCTCCTGGATTAGTCCCCATTTGTAACCCAAAAGGAACGCTAACTGTTAACAATGGTTTTTCTTCAGGATTAACCGCGCTAAACTCAAATCCATTTTTAAACAATATACTTTCTGCGGTACTTCCGAAAAAAGAACCACCAATATCTAAAGAAGCATTCTCACCAAATATAATTCCGGCAGGATTAATTAAAAATAAATTGGCATTTCCCTGAGCTTTAATTAACCCATCAATATTAGAAATCGAACCACCCGTCACGCGGTTAATGATATTTACTACGTTGGTAGAATTATTAAAAGTTGCCGAACCACCTTTGGGAATAGAAAACTCTCCAAAACTGTGAAATAAATTATTCCCTTTTTGAATACCGTTAATAATATTGAAATTATTACCGTTTTGATTAATAGTAGTATTAGTAGTGTTATCGGAAGTTACTTGAGAAGAAGCCGGTAAAATGAACCCTGAAGTTAATAAACCACTTACCAATCCAGATATAAAAACAATTTTTTTCATATTGTCAAAATATTTTTGATTTTCTGAAGCTATGATTCCCAAATAATCAATGCTACTAACACAATCATAGAAAATCAGTGTTATTACGTATTCTTTCCGCTACAATTAGAAATTCGTTTTGTTTTTAAAAGTGTATTTTGAGCGGCAACAAATTCAATTTCTCCGTCTGCATTACGAATAAAACCAGTAGCTTCTACAATCGCTGGTTTATTTGATATTTCTGTAGTTTGAATATTATTATTACGCTTACGAGATACCGATAAATCGCGAATATCTGACCAAGTTGGATTTGAATACAAGGATTGAGTGGGGTTTTGCGGCATCCCACCTCTTCCGGTAACGACGAAATTGCTTCCAGTTTGAGCAGCGCATCCTTTCTCAATTTGATTGGTAGAATCTATGACATTTGTAGGTAATTCCGCTACTTCCAAATTAGAGTCAATTCCTGGGGTATTCAGTTCTACTAAACCACTAAATTCTGCTCCCAACTGAGAACTTGCAGTAATATCGCTGGCATCGGTTTGTTTGTCTCGAAACTGCGTACCAAAAATACCTTGTGCGTTAATAGTTACCTTTCCACCAAAACTATTTTGAGCATTTGCGGTGATATCGCTGTTTTCCAAAGCTAGAAGAGTATCGGTATTAATAGTAATATTGCCACCATTCCCAGCACCACCAGCGGATGTACTAATAATACTTTCACGACGCATTTGTAAGCTTTGCGATTGCAACGAAATATCACCACCTTCACCAAATTTTGTGGTAGCCGAAAGTCTACCCAAATTATCTAACTTAATAAAATCTGCATTTACCTTGAGAATACCAGCATCCCCAGTTCCTAAATTATCTACACTCACAAAACCTCTATCAGCTACTGAAAGGAATGGTGTATTGATAGTGATATCTCCAGCATTACCGCCAGGAACTTTTGGTAAGTTAAATATACTCTGCAAAGCGGGATCTGTTGCGACACTCGATCCTAATCTGCTAGCCCTAAAAACATTTTTACCCACTATCTGGATGGATTCTGTTGCATTGATTGCGAGATTACCAGCATCTCCACTGTTGAGACTAGCAGTATTTACAGTTGCGCCTCCTTCTATAGTTATATTTTTAGTATTAATCTCCATGTTACCAGCCATTCCGTTTGCATTCATTTGAGCTAGCAATAGTGCTATCTCCAAATAAACCCAAACCAGAGCCTTTTACTGATAAAATTTGAGCATTTATACTTAAATTGCCACTATCACCATTGCCAAAAGTCGTAGTTGAGATAATTGCACCATCTAATACAGATAGCTTGAGCGTGGAAACAGATATACCGCCAGATTTACCGTCTGCAAGTGTTATTGAAGCAATAGTGCTAAATATTTCTGGGTTAATTTCTGAAAATCCATTGACTTCAATTAATTCGGATACATCTAAAGTAATATTACCCCCTTGTGCGGGGCTAAAAGTTTTACTAACAATAGAACCTCCATTTTGAACAATTAAACGTGGTGTAACAACATTAATATTTCCACTACTTGCAGAAGAAAGTCTCATTCAATAAACCACTGCGAATTGTTCCATCAGCAGAAACACCATTTATTTGCAAAGATTCACTTGCATTAACATTAATGTCTCCTGCTGGCTGAATACCGCGATTTTGCACTAACAATTGAGAGCCATCCTTGATAGTAACTAGATTACCCTTTACGTTAATTGAACCAGCACCTTCACCGCTAACCTCTACTAAAGCTTGTTCCAATAGTTGAATATTCCCCAAATTTGATAGTTCAGCATTATCTAACGTAAAACCTTTCAAAGTCTGGGTTAAACTTACTTCCCCTCTCCTTAGACTGGCTAACTCTATTCTTCCTGTTTCTGCTGTGAGAATACCACCATCAAGCGTAATATCTCCACCAACTAAAGCTAAGGTTTTAGCTGGTTTTACCTGTAATGAATTCAAGTTACCAGGATTGATGTGAGGTGCAAGATTAGCATTCTGCGTGATTAAATTATGTCCGCTTCCATTTACCTCAATTGCTCCAGGATTTGTCCCCATTTGCAAACCAACAGGAACGCTCACAGTTAATAACGGCTTTTCTTCAGAATTAACCGCGCTGAATTTAAACCCATCTTTAAATAAAATACTTTGTGCGGTACTCCCGAAAAACGAACCACCAATATCTAAAGAAGCATTTTCCCCAAAGACAATTCCCGCAGGATTAATTAAAAATAAATTTGCATTTCCTTGAGCTTTAATTAACCCATCAATATTAGATATATTTCCACCAGTTACCCGATTAATAATATTTCCTATATCTGTATAATTCTTAAAAGTAGCGGTGCCACCAGTAGGAATAGAAAACTCTTTAAAGCTGTGAAATAGATTATTCCCTTTTTGAATACCGTCAAGAATATCGAAATTATTACCGTTTGAGTTAACAGTTGTATTAGTAGTGTTATCGGATGTTACTTGAGAATAAGCTGGTAACATGATTCCTGAAGTTAGTACACTTATTAATCCAGATAGAAAAATAATCTTTTTCATATTATCAATATCTTTTTATCTTCTGGATTTAGGGTTCCCGGATTCTTTGCGCTACTAACCCCAATCGTTAAAATACGGTGATATTACTTATGGATTATGGCTGCGCGAGGAAATATGTCTGGCTAATTTTTGGTTAGTGCTGATTCGTACAAAAACGCAAATATTATGCTTCGTGAGAATGATACTTCTTCGTGCGTTTAACCCAACCTACGAACTTTTTCACTGTTGATAAATGGTGCGTTAGGCGCGAAACCTATATGGTAATGTGACAATCGCAATTACAAGCACGCGCCATAACACACCCTACAAATTGACTTTTATCTTTAATATTATTCTTTCTGTCTAACTAGCGAGCAAGATGCATGTCAGAAAGGACACGCTACGAAGGCAGCACTACTATGCCCAATGCCCGATCGTTACGCTTTCCCACTACCAATTAAGTACAGCAAAGCCATTCTTACCGCAACCCCGCTCGTCACCTGATTCTGTATCAAACTAAACTCTGAATCATCCATTAAATCCGAGCTAATTTCAACACCCCTATTTACGGGACCTGGATGCAGTACTTTGACGTTATCGTTACAGTTTCGCAATTTATCTCGCGTAATTCCAAATAACTGATGATATTCCCGCAACGAAGGTAATAAATGCTCTGTCATGCGTTCCTTTTGCAATCGCAGCGTCATTACAAAATCGGCATCTTGCAAAGCTGGCTCTAATTCCCAATGTACGAATAATTTACCAGGTCTATCTTTGCCGTAATCTGCGAATAATTTTGGTAAAAGTGTCGGTGGTGCTGCCAAATGTAGCTCTGCGTCGGTAGCTGCGGTAAGACTCCAAATATTCGACCTAGCAACGCGAGAATGTAGAATATCTCCGACGATCGCAATTTTTTTACCCTGCAAAAGTTCTAACCGGGGCTTTTCTCTATCGAGCAAACTGCAAATAGTAAACAAATCTAGTAGCCCTTGCGAAGGATGCTCGTGCTGTCCGTCACCAGCATTGAGAACGCTGACTTTGACACCCAAACGATCCATTTCTGTTGCGATCGCGTTTGGTACTCCTGCTTCTCGATGGCGCACCACCATAATATCGGTACCCATCGCTAAATAAGTTTTAGCTGTATCTAAAATTGTTTCTCCCTTTGTCATCGAAGAACTTGCTGCGGAGAAGTTCAACGTATCTGCACTCAAACGTTTGGCAGCGAGTTCAAAACTACTGCGAGTCCGAGTTGATGGTTCAAAAAACAAATTCGCCACCACTTGTCCCTGCAAAGTAGGCACTTTTTTCATCCGCCGCGTTAGCACTTCCTGAAAACTCGCAGCAGTCTGTAAAACTGCATTGTATTCAGTAGCGGTGAAATCAGCTAGGGAAAGAACGTGATGACGAGTCCAGGTGGTAGTAGGCATAGATTTTTATCGACTCTGGCGTGCTTATTATTGCACGAGCGATGATGTCTCTACAGTTACTTAGTTTAAGTGTGCAGAGCAAATCATACCACCTTCGTTGCAGTTTTAGGTATTAAAGATGTGGGATAAAAGATGAGAGTGGGGAGAGGGGGAAGAGGGGGAAGAGGGGGAAGAATAGGAAACAAGGAGATAATTACCAATTATCAATTACCAATTATCAATTCCCTATTCCCCGTTCCCTCAACTAAAGATTCTTTTTAACTGCGTCGGCAAATTCTTCATAAGGTTTAACACCGACAATATTTTCTACTAACTCGCCATTTTTGAACATTAAAACCGCAGGAATGCTGCGAACTTCGTATCTTTTAGCCAGCGGTTTATCTTGGTCTACGTCTATTTTTACTACTTTAATATCTTCATGCTCTTGCGCTAATTGTTCAACCAAAGGTGCAACCACGCGACAAGGACCGCACCAAGAGGCACTAAAATCAACAACAAGTAAATTTTCCGATTTTAAAAGCGTATCAAATTCGCTTTCTTTAACTTGGGTTACTGTACTCATAATTTTTGGTATATCTTACTAGTTTTTACAAAATTACCCTATTAGACATCAAATCGATATCAATAGTAAAAGCGATCGAATTCGGCATTCACCAATTTTAATCGATAACGGTCAAGTTATTAACAGTGAGCAGTGAACAGTGAACAGTTATCAGTAAATATAGGATTTTGTTTTGTATTTATATACAGGGAAGGGAAATTAAGCTGTTTAGCTTGAAATTGATTCTAAGGTTCGTAGTAAGGGCATCGGTTCCCTAAATCCGGAGGGGCTAAAGCCCTTACTACAAACCTTTTTACCTATCAAAAATAATGAAAAGGAGTACTAGATGATAACTGCTCACACTCAAGAGAATAGTTGCAAAGCGAAGGAAATTAAAGATAAAAATGTCATAAAACCAACTGCGTCTAAAGTTGTGGTCATTAAAGGACCGCTAATTAATGCTGGATCTAGGTTTAAGCGTTTTAATCCCATTGGTAATACGGTTCCTAACGTTACGGCTATCATTACGTTTACAGCCATGACGCTTCCAGCAACAAATGATACCCAGCGTTCATCGGGAGGCGACCACATCATTGATAAAGTTGTTAAAGCTAAACCCAATCCGATCGCCGTTCCTAAGCCTGCTGTCAATTCTTTTTTCAGCAAAGTTAAAGTGTCTTTTGGGGTTACTTCTCCCAAACCCAATCCCCGTACTGTTACTGATAAGACCTGGAATGCTACGTTACCGCTACTGTTAGCCAAAATCGGCATGATAATTGCTAAAACCGGCACTACTTTAATCACTTCTTGGAAAGGTGCGATCGCGCTAGCAGCAGCAATGTACAAACCGATATTTCCCAGCAGCCAGGGTAAACGTTTGCGGAGGGTAACACGAGGGGAACACAAAGCACTTTCATCACCCCCAGTTACCCCTGCGAGTTTTTGAATATCTTCTGTAGCTTCTTCATCAATAATATCTACTACGTCATCAATGGTAACAATACCAACGAGTCTGTCTTCTCGATCGACTATAGGTAAAGCGATTAAATCGTATCGCTTGATCAGTTTTGCAACTTCTCGCTGTGGAGTGTCTGTGGTAGCTCTAATAACTTTAGCAGCAGCAATATCCCCTAATAAAGCGTCAGGATAGGAAAATAGTAATTGTCGCAACGATACAACGCTAACTAACTTACGGTTGTTATCGGTGACGTAGGCATAATAAATAGTTTCTTTGTCTTCGTCATAAGAGCAGATTTTATTCAGAACTTCTCTGACTGTCAATCCTTCCTGCAACCGCACGTATTCGGTAGTCATTACTCTTCCTGCGGTTCCTTCTGGATAACCGAGAATCGTTGCAGTAACTTGTCTTTGCTGCGGACTTAATGACTGTAATAACCGTTTAACAACAAGAGCGGGTAGTTCGTCGAATAATTCCGCACGTTCGTCTGGACTCATCTCTTCCAATATTTGCGCGACTTGTACGTCATGCAGGGAATTTATTAATTGCTCCTGTACTTCTGTCTGTAAATATTCAAAAACATCAATAGCTCGATTCTTATTAAGCAAACGAAAGGCGATCGCACGTTGTTTTCTAGATAAATTGGTGATGTATTCCCCTACATCAACGGCTGGTAAGTGATTTAAATCCCATTTGAGTTCATTTAAATCTGTAACGCCAAAGTCAGCAATGTTGATTGCACAATTGCGAACATCTTGAATAATCATAATTCCTCCTGTTATCTCCCCCGCGCTGAGAGACAAACTCTACAGCTTAGAGGAGGATGGTACTACCGTCTTCCGGACTTCTGTCCATAAATATTTAAAAAATCAACATCGATTACCTATCGAGGCATCGCTAAGTCATAATACTAACCCGGAACTGTGTAATCCGGTAGATGCTGAGCTTCAGTATTACTTTGTGTGATATTACGCACTACTGAATAGCTCTATGCCCCGATTTTCATTCCAATAGAGTAGATTTTACTACTCTTACTATCTATGTCAAGGTAATATTTAAATTTCCTTGAAAATTTGAAGTGTCAAATTATTAACATTGTAGCAAGTAGTTATTGTTTTAAACACTTTTAAATATATCTGTGATAGTACTGAAGTAAATCCGCTCTTTCCCGGGGATTACAAGCAAAACAGTCGAGCTTCTAAGTCTGAGAAATTGATATCAAATTACGAAAAATAATTAAGGCTCGCCACGTAATATCCAGCAATAAATTTACCGTAACTTAATAATAGACATTAACGCCCATCAGCTTCATATATATAGCTGTCCGTATCGTCAACGATCTAAAAACGATCCAAAACTACTATCAAAGACGAGCAAATATTCATTTAGAAGTTCTAACAGCAAACTGCTTGATAATAATAGACTTTTTGCAGAGAATATTGCGAATTAATAGCAATAAGCTCAGTCGTTCGGAATTTAAATTGAGAAGAATGTCAGGAATTCGTGATGTTTATAATCTCAGGATTTATTCTGCAAATACTTTGATTTGTTGACAATCTGGATAAAAGACAACAATCTTTACTGTTTGACAACTGTAAACATTGAAACAATATTTCTGACGGTGAAAAAATACTAACTCTCCACTAACGGCAGGAAAGCAAAATTGCTAGAAGCGATTACAGAAGTTATGCTGTTTTTGCTTCTATACTCCATACGGTTAGGGGATAAAATCCCGCCAAAAGTTATCGAATTTGATTATGTTTAGAACCTTGCAGTTACTTCCACGCCTAGAATATTATTATCAGCAAATCAAGACTATTATTATTTCCCGTCAAAATCCGATTACTGGTTTGCTCCCGGCTTCAACGGCGATAACTGCCCACGGAGACTATACGGATGCTTGGGTACGGGATAATGTTTACAGTATTTTAGCGGTTTGGGGATTAGCGTTAGCTTATCGTAAAATTGACGAAGATAAGGGACGCACTTACGAATTAGAACACAGCGTTATCAAGTTGATGCGGGGATTATTATTCTCGATGATGCGACAGGCGGGTAAAGTAGAACAATTCAAGCATACTCAATCGCCTTTGGATGCATTACACGCTAAATACAATACTGCAACTGGCGATATTGTAGTTGGTGATGATGAATGGGGACATTTGCAGCTTGACGCGACATCGATATATTTGTTGATGTTGGCGCAAATGACAGCTTCGGGAGTGCAGTTGGTTTACACTCTTGATGAAGTAGATTTTGTGCAAAACCTGGTTTACTATATTGGACGAGCTTACCGCACCCCAGATTATGGGATTTGGGAACGAGGTAATAAAATTAATCATGGTAATGCAGAATTAAATGCTAGTTCCGTTGGGATGGCGAAAGCTGCTTTGGAAGCAATAAACGGACTCGATTTATTTGGGGTACATGGAAGTAAAGCGTCGGTAATTCACGTTTTACCCGATGAAATTGCCCGCGCTCGCATTACGTTAGAGTATTTATTACCTAGAGAATCGGCTTCTAAAGAAATTGATGCAGCACTTTTGAGCGTAATTAGTTTTCCGGCTTTTGCTGTGGAAGATGAAAGTTTACGTCAGCGCACGTTAGAAGAGATTATTAATAAGTTAGAAGGTAATTACGGTTGTAAAAGGTTTTTACGCGACGGGCATCAAACAGTTTTAGAAGATAGTCATCGCTTGCATTACGAACCCAGCGAGCTGAAGCAATTTGAACATATCGAATGCGAATGGCCCCTATTTTTCACTTATTTGCATTTAGATGCATTATTTCGCGGCGAACAGGATAGAATCAAGCATTATCAGCAAAGTTTAGAATATACGTTAGTCGATCGCGATAATATGCGTTTGCTACCAGAAGTTTATTACGTACCTGAAGAAAATATAGAAGCTGAGAAACAAGCACCCGGAACACAAAAACGTTTACCCAACGAAAACGTTCCTTTAGTATGGGCGCAAAGTTTGTATTTTCTCGGACAAATGTTAAGCGAAAAATTGCTTTGTGTAGGAGATATTGACCCTTTAGGAAGACATTTATCCGTAGGAAGACACCGACAACCGATAGTACAAATTGCTTTATTAGCAGAAGATGAAGAACTACAGTCAAAATTAGCAGTTCGCGGAATTCAAACCGAAACCTTATTACAAATCAACCCAATTCAAGTACGTCAAGCAGCAGATTTAATTGCTATTTATCAAGGAATTGGATGTAATGAAAAACTTGGTTTAACAGGAAGACCAGCAAGACTACCTAGAAGTTTAACTACGTCGAGAATTTTCCGCATCGGTTACGAAAACGTTGTGTTTCTTCCTTCCTTCCTAGATTCAGAGCAATTTTACTTAACCTTAGATTATCACTTTCTTGTAGCTCAACTCAAAAGCGAACTAGCTTACATTGAAAAATATTGGAGCGATTTAGGTCGTCCGACTTTAACTTTAATGTTGACTCGCACTATGTTAGAAACAGGTAGCGAAGCACTACTATCATTAATGGAAGAATTGAAAGAAGGTGTATGCGACGGCGTGCGGGTAAAATTGGGAAGGCTCAATCAGTTAATGCTTACCGCCAACATTCAAAGAGTTGATGTAGGGCAATTCGAGTTTAAAAAGTCGCCAGTTACAAAAATTGCTCCTCGCAGTTCCTACTTACTTTATAATGACAACAACAATTGGTTATTAGAACATACCCAAGAATTCCAAATGGAATGCGAAACCAACTTAGAATTCTTGCTTGATTCGTTGCGCTGCTCAGATAACCTTTACGAACAAATTGAATTATTGCAGACATTAACCCGCTTGCAGGGACTAGATTTCGATACCAGCTTTGGCGACGGTAATACAGTAACAGTATCGGATTTACTCGACGAAGTTTACTACAAAGCAGGTGAAATCGGACTTTGGGCGGTTGTGCGTCGCGCTGCCGGTTTGCTGCAAATGGCAGATATGCGCTTGTCGGATATAGTTACAAGTCTTTTAGCACGCGGTAAGCAGATTGCAGTTGGTAGAGCTTACAACGAAGCATCGTTGATAACAGTACCGCTTTCTCACAAAGAAATAGTCGAAAAAATCAAAGACTTCTGTCGCGAAGACGTTAGAGATGGAGTTTTAACTCAAGAAATTCTCATTTACCTGCGTACCTTAATCAATTCCGAACCAGAAATATTTAAAGGATTACTAACTATTAGAACAAGTCATCTGATATTATTTATTACTAACAAACTCGCCAGAGAATTAGATATTACCCAAGACGAAGCCTACGAAAATTTAATGCAGCGATCGCCCTTTGAAGTAAAAACGCGATTGAAAAACTGTTTGTTAGAATATTCCGGCATGAATCAGTTATTGCGTCAGCAAGAATCACTGCACGTCAAGCAGAAAGAAACCGAAATTGATTGGATAGTAAAGTCAGGAAATGTAGAAAAAATAGAAGTACCAACCGGAGGATGGCGGCGATATCGGCAAGCAGAAGGAGCTATCAACCGCGTACCCAATGACTTCTTTGAAAGAGTTTGGGAATTGATGCATAACTGCAAAGGTTTGATAATTGGGGATAAATTAGAACGTCGCAACCGCTTGGATAGTATTCTGGTATCAGAAATGACGGCATTAGAAAAGAACTTTGCCCTCAGAGTCGAGCATTTGTTAAACAAAATCGAAGCCCCAGAATACCGACAGGCAAACGTCGAAGCTCTGATGGAACTCGCAGCGATCGCCAAACATAATCCAGAATTACAAATCCGCGAATATATCGTTTTAGATGTATTAATTGGTCATGCCGTGCGATTAAACTGGTTAAACAATCAACCAGGAAGAAGCGATAAATACGACGAAGATAAAGCCGCAGCATGGCGATACTTTTACAATACTTCTCCTCAAGAATGTGCCAGAAGTATAGTTAAAGCATTGAGATACTTGATGGAATTTGGCGATGAGTTTGTAGTTAGTGATGTTGAAGTGGAAGTTTAATTTATCTAAATTGTAGGGTGTGTTAGACGCACGACTAATTATTGAATAAACGATAATTTATAAAATCGTCTAACGCACCATCTGAGATTAGTTAATTATAGATTGTAGGGTGTGTTAGACGCACGATTAATTATTAAATAAACGATAATTGAGAAAATCGTCTAACGCACCATCTGAGATTAGTTAACAACGCTTATTTTCCTAGACACAATTTAAATTACATCAACAATTTTTAACAACAAATAAATGATAATTATTTTACAATAATTATAAAAATTTTTACATAAAAAAAGGAAAATGTCAGTCTTAACACAAGCCTTAGAAAGAATCCGAAATCATCATTTAGAACACAACCCCGAACTAGCAGAAAAATTGCAACCAGGGCTTACTAGAAAAGAAATAGACGAACGAATTAAAGACTTAGGTTTTCCCTTTCCAGAAGAACTTTACGAACTATATCAATGGCGTAACGGTATGGAAGGTGATGCAAGTTCGCTTCCATTTCTTTATGCTTATGGTTTTTTACCTTTAGAAGATGCTGTGAAAGCTTCATTAAACAGTTATAAAATTGCAACTAGAAGTAAGTACGATAAATTTGAACGCAATTGGCTGATAATTTTTGCTTGCGCTTCGGATAATAGTGCTGCTGGTTTAGTTATTGTTCTTGACGAAGAAACAGCACCAATTCGATGTTACGATCCTGAAGCCGGATACTATGGAATAATCCACCCCAGTCTAACTAATTTGTTGCTAGCAAATGTTCGTAATTCTGATTTTAGTGCTGCTGATTTAAGAAAAGCAGATTTTAGAGATAGGATTTTATATAGAGCAGTATTTAAAGGTGCTAATTTAGAATATGCTGACATGAGAGATGCTAGTCTTCTTGAAACAGTATTTGAAGGTGCTAATTTAAAATATGCTGACATGAGAGATGCCAATCTTACTTACACAAATTTATGTGGAGCTAAACTTAAAGGAGCAAATTTTAAAAATGCTTTTTATGGTATTAATACAAAGTTTCCCGATGGAATGGATTTATCAGAATTGATTTTTGTTGGTGCTGGAGCAAACCTACGTGGAGTAAATTTACGGCGTATATATTTACGCGATAGTAATTTAAAAGGAGCCGATTTAAGTGGAGCCTGGTTAAGTGAACATTTATACAACATTAACTTAGAAAATGCTAACTTAACTGATGCAAATCTTGAATCAGCACAATTGAATGGTGCTAACTTAATCAATGCGAATTTGACAAATGCAAATCTTAAAAGAGCAAGACTCGATGATGCTAATTTAAAAGGTGCGAATTTGACAAATGCAAATCTTGAAGGAGCAACACTTGATGATGCTAATTTAAAAGGTGCAAATTTAACAAATGTTAACTTGTACCTAACTTATTTTAAAAGAACTAATTTTACTAATGCAAACTTTTTAGGTGGCAAACTTTCACTTTATTCTATCGAGAAGTATAATCCTATATTTTGTAACACTATAATGCCTGATGGCACAATTAAAAACCCACAAGATTTAGATATTTAAAACAATTCACTCATTTTCCTCCCACAAAAGATTAAAATAATTATCTCGACTCCATGCATCTACTTCCATGACAAAATCCGCCGATATCAGCAGCAAAAAGATAATTAGCCTCGCACCAGATAAATGGGTAAAGTGGGTAACTCAAATCCCCGACATCACAGCAACAGAAATTCTCGACTCGGAATTTCAATGGATAAGCCGCGAATCCGACGTACTTATCCGCGCTCAAAGTCCGCAATATGGGGAATTTCTGGTTTTAAACGAGTTACAATTACGCTATAAAGTCGAAATGCCCAGACGAATGCGGGCTTATATATCGTTAGCAGAAGAGAAATATAATCTTCCCGTTTATCCCGTATTAATCAACATTCTCAAAGTAAGTGAAACCGAAATCCCTACCCGATACCAATCCGAATTTGCCGGAATAATAGCTCGTCAAGATTATCGCGTAATTAATTTATGGGAAGTCGATGTTGAAACAGCATTTCAACAAAACTTATCTTCTCTACTCCCCTTTGTACCAATTCTTAAAGATGGAGCAGAAGAAGCAACGATACAGCAAGCCTTACAAAGACTTCGTGCTGATGAAGACTTAAATCAATTAGAAACCGTTTTAGCGTTTTTTGCTACCTTCGTATTAGATAGCGCATTAGTTAAACAAATCATGAGGTGGGATATGGCTATATTAAGTGAATCTCCTTGGTATCAGCAGATTTTGAGAGAAGGTGAAGCTCGTGGTGAAGCCCGTGGTGAAAGAAGAGGAATAATATCTGGTATTGAAATAGCTTTAGAAGTCAAATTCGGTAACGAAGGATTGCAGTTAATGCCACAAATTTCTCAAATTACCGATTTAGAACAATTAAAGGTGATTCAACGGGGAGTTAAAACTGTAAATTCCTTAGAAGAATTACAAAGATTAATCCAAAGTATTTAAACCTCCGAATTTTTACTTTTAATGAGGTGGGATATGGCAATATTAAGTGAATCTCTTTGGTATCAGCAGATTTTGAGAGAAGGTGAAGCTCGTGGTGAAGCTCGTGGTGAAGCACGTGGAAGACGAGAAGAGAGATTGTCAGGTATTGAAATAGCTTTAGAAGTCAAATTCGGTAACGAAGGATTGCAGTTAATGCCACAAATTTCTCAAATTACCGATTTAGAACAATTAAAGGTGATTCAAAGGAAAGTTAAAACTGTTAATTCTATAGAAGAATTGCGCGGATTAATTTCTTCTTGACACAAAATACCGGATTAAAAAAACCGCAGAGAGCGCAGAGAGCGCGGAGGAAGAGATTTAGAGAGGTAAGAAAGTAAGTAATATCTCTCCTCTGCGAAACTTTGCGTTAAACCTCCGCGTACCTTTGCGTTTAAAATATAATTCCTCTGTAAACTTACGCCAAAATCGGACGAGTATCGCGCAACAAACGCACTACTCCCACAAATACTGTGAAGAATTCTAAACGCCCTAAAAACATCCCTACAGTTTCTGCCCACAACAAACCAGGTGCAGCATCGGCAGCAGTTACCCCCACGGATAAACCTACTGTTCCCATTGCGCTGGCATATTCAAACAAACTTTCTTGCAACGAATATCCGTGAGCGGCGATTATCGCGCTACCAATTCCAAAAACCATTAAGTAAAGAAATACAAATATACTAATTTGTTTAACTTGGTCGTTTTGCAGAAATTTCCGTTTATCGCCTTCCCAAATATGAGCTTCATTCACCGTACCTGCTGGCATTAACATCCGCCGTATTTCCCACATCAAAGCGCGGTAAAGAATATATACGCGCATCTGTTTTATACCGCCTGCTGTCGAACCGCTTCCCCCACCAATCAACATTAGTAGTATTAAGATTAACCATCCCAATCCGTTCCAGTCAGTATATCCCACAGTAGAAAAACCAGTTGTGGAAAGAGCGGTGATGGTTTCAAATATAGATACTCGAATTGCTTTGCCTAAGTTGGGATAAAGTGGCAAAACTACACCAAACAGCAAAAGAATGCTACACAAGACGTAGAAGAAAAATTGCAGTCGGATTTCTCCGTTACGCATTACAGATTTAAACTTACCCGTGAGCAACATATAGCTGGTAACAAAATTGAATGCTCCGACAATCATCAATACATTTGTTACCACTTCTACGGCAGTGTTATCCCAGTAACCGATAGATTCGGGACGAGTGGAAAATCCCCCAGTTGAGACGGCAGCGAAGGAATGGTTAATCGCATCAAAGAAACTCATCCCCGCTAAATCTAGCGCTATGGTTCCTACAATTATGTATCCCAAATAAATGCCCAAAACCAACTTTGCCGATCGCCGCACGTTAGGAACCAACTGTTCGGTACGCCCTTCCGCACTTGCTAAACCAGAACCACTTGGCCCCGCGATCGCGCTCAATGTAATAATCGCCAATCCCGCTCCACCAAACAGTTCTATGGTGCTGCGGTAAAGTAATATCAACCGGGAAGCTTTGGTTACGTCTACCACTGACAACCCGGTAGTTGTCCAACCGCTGGTAGATTCAAACATTGCTTGGGTAAAGTTCAAATTCTGTATTGTCATCAGCGGTATCGTACCGACAACAATTGCTACTAACCACGACAAAACAACAATTACCGCACCTTCTTGTAATGTCAGACTGGTGGCTTTTTTAGGAGCTAAAGTCCGCCATAAAATAAAGCCCAGAACGCAAAGTATTATACCGGGTACAAGAAAACCCCAAGCCAATGGAACTTCTTCGGGGTAAAAAATTAATGCAATCAGGGGTAAAAGTAGACCGAATCCGGAAATCAGAGAAACTAAACCCGTATAGCCGAAGATAGCGCGGTAACGCTGGCGCAAAAAGCTTTTGTAACGACTCATGTTAAACTTTTTCCCCCATAATCACACGTTGAGCTTTAGCACATTGGTTTGACTGACTGATTAAAATCAGGCGATCGCCACTCCGCAAACGACTGTATTCCCTAGCCTGCAAGACAGTTCCACCGCGAATAATGCAGGCGATCGCGGCACCATTTAAATTAAGTTGTTCGGGAGTTTTCTCTACAGCTGGACTATCATCTTGCAGCGTCATTTCTGTTAAAGTAACTTCCGTATCTGCTACGGGAAGTAAATTTTTAATATCTTGAATATCCGCTTGTTGTTCAATTAAAGAACCGAGAATTTCTGTTGCTGAAAAAGCTTGAGTCACACCCAATTTTTGGAAAACCTCGCGGTTGTCAGGGTCATTAACTAAAGCTATAGTACGAGGTACACCATAACGGTCTTGAGAAATTTGACAAGCAACAAGATTATCTTGGTCTTGAGCCGTCAAAGCCAACAAAACATCAGCACTATAAGCACCAGCTTCTTGAAGAATTGTCGGGTTGCTACCGTCACCTTTAATAACAGTTGCTTTCAGCTTGCGAGATAAAGTTAAAGCTTGCGTTTCATCGGGAGTAATAATAGTTAGTTGATAGCCCTTACTAGCAAACTGTCTGCCTAAAAAATAAACTAATTTATCACTACCAATTAGAATGATTTTCATAAATTATTGTGAAAGGTCAAAGGTCAAAGGTTAGAGGTCAAAGGTTAAAATTTCTAACTCCTAACTCTCAATGCAAAATCTAAAATCTTTTAATTCCTAACTCCTAACTCCTAACTCCTAATTTTTATTCCCCAATCCAAAATCAAAAATCAAAAATCAAAAATTATTTAACCAATTGTTTTCATAAAAGCTTCCGCAGATAGTTGTGTGGGGCTAATTGTTTCAATTCCAAAATCGCGGTAAATTGCTTCTCGATTTGGGTCAAATACGCGAGCTAATACCGTGGGAATATCAAATAACTTTTTGGCAATTTGCGCCACCATAATATTAATATTGTCAGAATCGGTGACGGCTAGCAAGCAATCGGCTTTATCAGCTTTCGCACTTCGCAATACAGCTAATTCGGTTGCATCACCAACAATATGAAAACCGCTAAATTCGCCTCCCAAATTATCAAAAACAGATTCGTGGCGATCGATAACTACAACAGAATTACCTTCACCACTCAATTGACTCGCCAAAATCGAACCCAAACGTCCGCAACCTACAACTACAATGTATTGATTTGCCATACCAATTTTTTAATCTTATATAAAATATAAAACGATTCCACGCACTTTCTATTCCCCATTCCCAATTCTTACATCCGTAAGCGGCGAGATTTTGGGTCCATTGTGGCTCGTTCCAAATTTTTCTGTGCTGGCTTGTAAGATGGATCTAAATCTGTAGCGACGCGATAATTTTTTATTGCTTGGAGTTTGTCCCCAGTCACTTCCAAAAGTTCTCCTAACATATTGAATACTTCGGCATTATTCGGATTGACACCAATTGCTTGTTTAACTAACGTTATCGCTTCTTCAAATTGGCGCTTGCTAGCGCGATGTTTGGCGGCTGATATCAATGAATCGTAATCTGTTGGTAAATCGGAAACGTTTTCTCTACCTAACACTCTTGATACTAATTCGCGAATTTCTTTGGGAGTAAAAGGCTTTTGCATAAAGTCTACCGCTCCCAATTTCATCGCATCTACGGCATTTTCGACATTAGCATGAGCCGAAAACATAATTACGTGTAAATCGGGTAGACGTTCTTTTGCTGCTTCCAGTACTTGTAAACCGTTCATTCCCGGCATTTGCAAGTCTAGTAACATTAATTGAGGATCGTATTCTTCAAGTTGAGCAAGTGCTTCTTGTCCGTTAATCGCAGTTTTTACGGTATAACCTTGCGGCTCCAAACATTGCACTACCGTCAATCGAATATTTTTTTCATCATCTACAACTAAAATGCGTGCTTCAGACATGAGTTAATTCTCCTTGTTGATTAGAATTTACAATAATTGGCAGTGTAAAACTGAACGTGCTACCCTCACCCACTGTGGAATCTACCCAAATGATGCCGCCGTGAGCTTTGATCATTTCTTTACAAATAGCCAAGCCCAAGCCGCTACCACCGATATCTCGCTCTGTTTTAACTTGCACAAACTTGTCAAAAATTTTGCTTTGATATGCGGGATCGATTCCTTGTCCGTCATCGCTTACCGAGAAATAAATCCAGTTACCGTGTTGTTTGGCTGCAATTTCAATTTGCGATTTTGCATAGCGTAAAGCGTTTGCTACTAAATTTGTTAGCACCCAAGTAATTTTGTTCGCATCGGCGTTTACTTGCGGTAATTCGGATGCTACTTTTTTATTTAATTGAATATTTTTTTCTTGCGTTTGCACCTTAAATAGCGATATTACTTTATCAATTATTAGATTAGCTTCAATCGGTGCCCTTTCCATATCAATTCGACCAGATTCTATCTTAGAAAGGTCGAGTAAATCGTTAACTAAACTCCGCAAGCGTTGTACATCTTCGGAAGCCGCTAATAATAATTCCTGTTCTGATTCCGATAACTTTTGCTGTGCGGTTTCCAAAAGTAAATCGATACTCATTGCCATCCCGGTTAAAGGGGTTCGCAACTCGTGAGAAGCAGTCATCACAAAATCGCTTTTTAACTGATCTATTTGCTTAAACTTAGTCACATCTTGCAGCAGCAATACTACACCCAAACGTTTACCATCTTCAGTTTTTACCGGAGTAGTAACGTAGCGATAAAAATACTCAATCCCGTTTTTTTCTATAGTTAAAACCGATCGATCCGGGTTTATTTGTGAAGACTCGCCAGCTTCGGCTGTAGCTTGAATTTCATTATATAAAGTCCTATCTTCAATAACTTCTAAATAATGTCTTCCTTCAGCTAATTTAGGTTTAGCATTAAATAAGCTTGCAGCTGTGGGATTAATATCAATAATATTGCAGCGATCGTCTACTACTATAATTGGGTCGGTAATGCTATCAATAATCGCTTCATTGCGCTGTTTTTGAGCAATAATAGTATTAACATTTAAAGCGTGAAAATTCTTGAGTTTTTGACTCATTGAATTAATTTCTCCCGCCAAATGTCCTAACTCATCATTAGACTCTACCGGAATATTCACACCATAATTACCCTCAGCAATTTCCTCAGTAGCTTGAGTAATTTTCTTCAGCGGGTGCGTTAAATTTTTAGAGAGAATTAAACTAAAAATTAAACCCAAAACAGCAGCAGAAGAACCCGCAAAAATCATTGATGCGATCGCATTACTCGATGTTACCTGTGCTTGCTGCGAAGTTGCTTCCATCGTCTGCTGATTCAAATTTCGCAACTTAATAGAAGCTTGACGCACTGCTTCAAACTTCGGTAAAACCAATTGATTGTAAAAACTTCTTGCTGTTTCGGGTTGATTTTGTAAAGAACGAAATTGAGCAACGCTGCTAAGATACTCTCGATAGCTTTTTTCCAACTTCGCTAAAATCTCAGTTTCGCCATTGATAGTAATATTATCCTTAGCTCGCGACAACCACTGCAAAAACTCAACTTGATTGTTAGCAAATAAATCAATAGCATTCGTACTATTTTCCGATAGCGAAATCAAAGTAGCGCTATCTTGACGCTCCAAAGCATCCACCATACCTTCAGCAGCACGAATACTGCGGTAATTTTCCCGCAAAATCGCTTCGCTAGCCTGTCCCAATCGCCAAAGATTCGCTACACCCCAAGCACCAACAAGGAGAATTAAAGCAAGACTAACACCATAACCAGCGAGAATCTTAGTTCTCAGCTTCACCGCAACCTCTCTAATCGCAAATGAAATATAGAATACCAAGTAGTGGTTTATATTTCTCTCATACCTGCGACAGAATATGAGTTCATCTTTGGATAAATAAGCGAATTAAGTTAAATATTTAGATAGCGTATTATAAGAACTCCCTACGGTGTATGGCTGCATTATAGGAATATGCTTGGTATCAGCATTTGAGAGAACGTGAAGTACACAGTGAAATACGTGGTGAAACACGAGGAATAATATCAGGGATTTAAATGGATTTAGAAATTAAATTTGGTAAAGGTAAAGAAGGATTACAATTAATGCCACAAAATCAGATTACGGATTTAGAACAATTAAAAGTGATTCAAGTAAGTGTTAAAACTGTAAATTATTTAACTACATGTGCCAACATTCAATTAAACAATTGAACATTTTGTTTAGATAAAAAGTAGGGAATAGGGCTGGGGGAACGGTTATATAACTGAGCGTTAAATATATAAAGAATGCAGGCTTAACTGAGTACGAAGAATTGCGCGAGATTAATCCAGAGTATTTAAATTTCAGTGTAATAACGGACAATTATTAACTGGTAACTGTTCACTGCTAACTGCTCACTGCTAACTGTTCACTGAAAAAAAATATCCCCCTTTCTCGGTGCATTATTGTTGCAGAAAAAGGAGGTTAATTAAGTTTTGTTTTATTACCGACACTATTTTAAGGGAATGGCATCAACATCAATAGTATCTGCGCTCTTACCAGCTTGTTCGGAAGCATTTGCCCCTGTATCTGTATCCGTAACTCCCTTACGTGCTTTAAAGCCTTCGATAACCATTTGAGAGAATTCGCTAACTAATAAAGTTAACAGAAAAACATCATCAAGTTCCCCAACAATTGGGAAAATGTCAGGAATTACATCAATCGGACTAACAAAATATACGAGAGTCCCTAAAAGCACCCACCAACGATACTTTGGATCGCGAATCAAACCACGATACCATTCATAAACTGATTGTATTGAGTATTTCATATTTATAGCCTCAACTTACCTTTAATTTTGACAAAAAATGACCATTACGAACTGTGGGAATAACCGCCCTATTGACGCATCGGAATATGCTACCGCTTATCTTAGTTCGGTAAGGTTCGGATATACACGTTCTTTTCATAAAAATGTAGAAGTTGTGCATTAATCTCTAAAATTGAAGTGGTGTGAATTTGGTTGAGGATGAACGGAGGAGATTTATAAGCATGAATATTGAAGATATTGTACGTAAGATAGGTCCTGTAGTATGGCCTTTACTTTTTTTCTCGATTTTATCTTTGAGCGTAATTTTCGAGCGGATATGGTTCTGGCTGAGAATTCTAGCTCAAGAAAGGAAAATTGTCGATCGCGTATTAGACGCAGCTCGGGATGATTGGGGGGTAGCTACAGAAATTGCAGAACGAGCAGATCGTCAACCTATAGGCAGGTTTCTCTATGCGCCTTTAAGTATACCAAGAAGGGATCCCGAAACTTTTAGATTGGCGCTCGAATCTAGTGCAGAAAACGAATTAGCTTTAATGCGTCGCGGCGAAAAAGTTTTAGAGTTGGTAATTGCGATCGCGCCTTTACTCGGATTGTTTGGTACGGTTTGGGGTTTGATTCAATCTCTCGAATCAATCAAAATTTCGGATTTAGGTACCGAAGCTAGTGCTGGAGTCACCACTGGTATCGGGGAATCGCTATACAGTACCGCAGCAGGGTTAGTGGTTGCGATCGTCAGTTTGATATTTTACAGATGGTTTCAAGCTTTGCTATTTAATCAAGTCAAAGTTTTCCGTGCATCTGGAAATGAAATGGAGCTACTTTATCGCCAATTTCCTCCAACCGATAGCAATTTTACGCCCCAAAGAGCGCTACCTGAAGCAATTGCAACAGATAAGGATATTACTACTACAAGGGAAAATTCTACAAACCCACGCAAACGAGGTAAAAACAAGTTATCCGAATTTCCTAAAACATTAGATTCCGATTCACCCGAATCTGAAGATAATAAACAGTAGGAATTAACCAGTAGGCTCTACACACACACGGAGTAAACGTTCTCTACAACGCCGTGTTTTTTTCTATAGGATACGCCCGCAACCAAGTTTTATTTAAATTCGGCTAAGCTATGCTATGCGATCGCCTTCAACTTAGTGAGCATGCTCGATCGCTAGATGCTTTTATGATGTAGTGAGAATTAAAAGATGAAAATAAACCTCAATAATCCAACCGAAGAAGTTCAAATTCAAATTATCCCGTTAATTGATGTTGTTTTTTGCATTCTGACATTTTTTATTCTGGCATCGTTACAATTTACTCGCCAACAGTCAATCAACATCGATTTACCTCAAGCTAACACTGCATCACCCAGCGTACCGGCACAAGGAGAACGGCAAATCTTACCCGTTACTATTGATGCATTCGGTCAAATTTATGTAGAGAAAGATGCTATAGAGCGGCAGCAGCTAGGAGATATCTTAAAGAACTATCTTGCACAAAATCCTAGAGGTACTTTAGTATTATATGCTTCGCGATCGGCAACTTATAATGATGTAATCGAAATATTAGATTTGCTGCGACAAGTGGGTGGTGACAGAGTATCTTTAGCAATTATACCTGGTTCTGAAGAACAGCCTGCAAATCCATTGCAGCCACTTCCTAGTCTTCCGAATCTACCTGGAGCTACTCCTGGTGGAACGTTACCTTTACCAGGCTTACCAGTCACTCCTGCCCCTAACTTACCTCCAAATAACCCGAACCTCAATTTACCACCCGATAGCACGCAAATCCCGCTTCCTACCATCCCCAATCAACCCCAAACCGGACAAGGAGTTCCGCCAGCATCGGCTCCCACCACAGCACCAGCCCCTGGCGCAACCGTTGCACCCAGTGCGCCGCAGACTAATCCCAGTCCTTAAGGGGATGGGGAGATGGGGAGATGGGGGGGATGAGGGAGATGAGGTAGAGGGGGTAGAGTTATAAATTGAAGACTGGTAACTGTTCACTGCTCACTGTTCACTGCTCACTGCTCACTGTTCACTGCTCACTCAATACTCCTCACTCAATACCTTTAACATGCAGATCTTTAACCTTAAATTCAGATGAATATCGTCGCACTTTTAGTTGCTTGGTTAGTAACAGCCGTTAGCTTTTTAATTATCAGCAAAATTCCCTTTATAGGAGTTGAAGTTGATTCTCTAAATAAAAGCTTTGTTTCTGCTGCTGTTTTGGGGATTGTTACCGTATTAGTTAAGCCGATTTTCATCCTACTTTTTGCAATACCAAATCTTCTGACGCTGACTTTATTTCAAGGCGTGTTTACCTTTATTATCTCCGCGATCTGTTTTGGGATTGCAGCCTATATAGTACAAGGATTTCGCTTGCGTTACGGAATTTGGAGCGCAATTATGGGGGCGCTAACACTGTCAGTTGTTAGCAGCATAATTTACTCAATTTTGCCCTTGTAATCTTAAAAGTTAGGAGTGATAAATTTAAATCCTCCTAACTCCTTCATCAATAATCGGCATAATCTACTCGATTTTAGATTTTAGATTGTTCTCTTCTTGGAAGAGGTTTGCCAATCTCAGAAAATATGGTTTAAATTAAAGATTTTTTCGATTTGGGCATTTTAGATTATCCCCTACTTTAGCTAGGGGCTTGTTTTTTTTAATCTAAAATCCGTCTTGAAAAGTTTGCCAGGGCGGCGGGAACCCCCGCACGACAACTTTCGGCAAAATCCAAAATTTGGAAGATCATTCTTGAGAGGGAGGCGCAACTTTACTCTCGGATTTCTCAGCCGCGCGTTGCTCGCGTCTTTTACGCTCTGCTGCAATCATATCCGCCATTACTATGGCTGCTTGCGCCATTTTATCCAAGTTAGAGCGGTATAAATCTAAATCTTTGCTCAGTTTATCATCAGGTAAATGCAATCCATTTGCAATAGTTTTCAAAGCTTCATTACGAAGTTTTTCGTCTTTAACCATTTCTGGATCTGACGTTTCTAATAAAGTATATAAACCAATCGCAAATAAACGACTGTATTTAAACTTTGAATTATTAGCAATACTTTCTAATAGTGCCTGTAAATCAGACTCATTACCCAAGCGTTGCTGACTCAAATTGCTAACTAAATCTTTAGCTGGTATGCTTTTAGCTAAATTTTCTAACCTTTGAGCATCTTGTCTGTATTTCTGTGGATCTTCTTCCACTGACTTAATCAAGGCATTATAAATCGATTCTTTGTCCTCGTCGGGCTTGTAACCCTGCATAAATCTTTCAAAGGTAGTTACTACACCCAAAGCATAAATGGGATCGTATTTAAAATCGGCATTTACACTCAGCAGGTGCATTTCTACCATTAATTCTTCAACCACGCGACGATAAATCGTGTTGATTGGACGGGTGTGAAGACTGTAGAAAGTTCTTTTTGTTTCAGAAACAGTACGGACGTTATTCACGAAGAAATTTTTATGAAATTTAAGAGTAATGTAAACTTATTCTCGCGCTTGTATGCAACTTTGCCAAGTAATGATTCCCTAACTACACCGACTAAAGTAAAATACATCCTTGGTTGCTTAGAAGCAATTACGATTTTACAAATGGCTGATTCAAGCTGCAATAGAAATATTACAACCATATTTTAGGTATGGCGATCGCAAGTAGAACCGCTTTTCCTATATAATCAACCCATATAAATGATAGTTTAATATCCAATTTGTATTCATGAGTTCTTTGCCAGATTTAAACACCATTAGCGAGTACTTGGCAGGTGAGTTTGAGAACAAAGAACAGGCAATGATCGATCCTGCTTGGTACGTATATTTACGTATGTGGCAAAGACCTGTATCTTTATTTCAAGAAGACAGTTTGACGTTATTTGCCGAGCAAGCAAACACTCTCAACATAGAAAAACCTTACCGTCAGCGAATTATCAGAATTACACCCGCGATCGCTGATGAATCGTTTAAGGTTCAGTACTATATGTTTAAAGATCCAACAGCTTGGATTGGTGCAGGTCGAAATTATACATCACTTAATGCTCTTACCTCCGAACAATTAGATATACTACCGGGATGCGTTTTAACAATGAACGTAGAAACCCTCGCTCCTCATCAATACAAATTTATTGCTAAACCCATACCAGATAATCGCTGCACGTTTGATTACGCTGGTAATACGATCGAAGTTTCTTTGGGATTTGAAGCAACCCAAAAAGAATTTCTCAGCTATGACAAAGGAATTGATATAGAAACCCGAAAAGCAACCTGGGGCGCGATTTTAGGTCCTTATCGCTACACCAAGTTGCAATAGTAATGACAAAATTAAGAGTTAAGAGTTAAGAGTTAGCAGCTATACCGTTTCAAGAAGACAGGTGAAATTGTATTAAGAGTACTGGAAAATAGGTAGCAATACTCGAATTACTAACTTGAATTTTAATAGCCCTTTAATATCAAAAGGCGAAATTCAATTCTCCTAAAAATGGTCAATAAGAATTATAAATATTTAACTTTAACTCCCAACTGTTAACTCCTAACTCCGGTGGTCCTAACTCCGGTGGTCCTTTTAGCTAGCAATACTACGAGGCACGCCTTCCAAAGCTTCCTCTTCAGTTTCAAATATTTCAAATACGGTATCCATCATCGTTACTTCAAAAACTAACTTAGCTTCTGGATGTACGTTACAAATACGGAAACTACCCTTCACTTTGTCCGCATCGCGCATTCCAGCAACCAAAGAAGTAAGACCGGAACTATCAATAAAATTTACCTGTCCCAAATTTACCACCACATGGGGACTGACTTTAGAAATACATTCTTGTAGCTTGAGACGAAACTGCCAAGCTGTGGTGATGTCTAAACGCCCAGTCGGTGATAAAACGATAACGGTATTCCCGTCTTGAGTTGTATAACTTTTTTGTTCTATATGAATCATAAATTCCCCTAGCACTCTTCAAACTAACTAATTAGATACAGCTTTTTGTGCAAAATACTACTGAAGCTTATAGATGTTACTCTATAGTTCCTCTAAAATTTATAAAATTTACTTATAGATTAAAACAACTAGCTTCACCAGTAACAAAATTTATTAATGCTGTAGCGAGAGTTTAACAAGCTACAGCCATAATTGTCACCTTGCACAAATACTGATTTTAGTAGTTTAACTTACATTATTTAAGTATGGCTCTGGCTCCAGTTGACCCAATCTTGAGGCTTGAGGAAGGTTTCGTACAATTCGGCTTCTGGAGAATTTGGTTCTGGCTTATACCCATATTGCCAGCGTACTAAGGGCGGCAAAGACATCAAAATGGACTCAGTACGTCCGTTGGTTTGCAGACCAAAAATTGTACCCCGGTCGTAAACTAAATTAAATTCAACATATCTACCTCGGCGATACAGCTGAAAATCTCGCTGGCGATCGCTATATTCCATCGGGTGTCTTTTTTCGACGATTGGTAGATAAGCCGGTAAAAATGACTTACCGCATTCTTGAACAAAGCCAAATATTTCTTCCCAATTACGAGTGGGTAATTCGCCAATTTCATTGCTATACTCAGCCGCTGCTTTATCTGGATGGGGACCGCGATATAAAGCACCCGTTCCGTCTTGGTAATCGAAGAATAAACCGCCGACACCTCTGGTTTCATCACGATGCTTGAGGTAAAAATATTCATCGCACCAGCGTTTGAACACCGGGTAATATTCTTGATGATGATTATCGCAAGCCTCCTTGAAGGTTTGATGGAAATGTGTCGCATCTTCGGCAAAAGGATAGTAAGGAGTCATATCCGCACCGCCACCAAACCACCAAACAGGACCTGCTTCAAAGTAGCGGTAATTTAAATGGACTGTAGGACAATACGGATTGCGGGGGTGCAGCACCATTGAAGTTCCCGTCGCATAAAACTTGTGTCCTTCAGCTTCCGGACGATTTGCAATAATTGAAGGCGGTAATTTAGAACCCCAAACTTCAGAAAAATTTACACCACCTTGTTCAAACATTGCACCATCCTGCAAAACTCGCGAACGTCCTCCACCACCTTCGGGACGTTCCCAACTATCTTCTTGAAATTGCCCCGAGCCATCGAGTTCAGCTAAAGTTTGAGAAATCTCATCTTGTAACTGCTTCATAAACTTACTGACTCTAGTTTTAGCGTCAGATGGCGGTAAAGGTTGAGAAGAAGGCGATTTAGGGGAAGTTTGCGATGTCAACATAAATTTCTAGATATAAATAACGTTTTTACTTTTTCCTAACGGAAATATTCGCTTTGTTAAATCCCGCAATCATGCAATGTAAATAATCCGCGTAATTTCCCGGTCAGGTAAATAAGGTGAATAAAGTTATTCTCCCTCAAATAGGTATAAGCTTGTATATTGATTAACTTTTGTGAACGACTCTGCCCGTGTGAAGCATCACGAATAATGCCGCTACAAATTATTTTGCAACTTTTTTGTGCAAATACCCCACTATTGAGACTAAATTCTGTAACAATAACCTGTAGAACCTGCTTATCTGAAGGGGCATCACTAAGAAGGCATTTCCGAATTAGGCAACAGCGATCGAGTCAGATGGCGTTCTGTATGGAGATACCTTTATTTACACTTGAACTACTGTAACTGCTGCTATATTTGCCTTTTATAGAATCGGAGTGACTAAAAGCAGACATTTCCTCTCAGAGGAAAAAGATATTGGTTGCTCGTTTGGGCTTAATGTAATTAAACATAAGCAACATATAAAATTGTTTCTATAAAGAAGATTGGAATATCTTGTTTAATTTTGTTTTGAAGAAGATTTATGTGCCCCAAACACAAGCTAAATACTTTAAAAAGATTCGGGCATTGCAGCCAATCTCCTGCGTAAGGGGCGATTGGGAATAATTCAACATAGCTCGTTCACTTTCTTACACGGGAACTACTAATCAAAACCCAACATACCCTCATTTACTGTTTAAGTGTGTAGCCAGGAGGATTAAAATAATGCAAGGTTGGTTATCGAAATTTATCAACCGCAAACGTCGTCGAGTTTGCGCCTCTTTGGTGCGAAGTTATCGCGAAATTAGTTCCGCTTCTGTGGATGAAATATGGCATAAAGTTGTTGATTTGGCAGACGTTTCCTGGCACCCATTATTTAAAAGTACTAACGTACCTTACGGATTAGTACCCAAACCAGGATTGATTTATCAAGTTGTTACCCGCCTCTCACCAATTCCAATCCGTATTTTTGTCGAGCGCGTTAATCCCAGAGAACTGTTAAGCGTGCGAATTTTGGCAATTCCCGGCGTAGAAGAAAGAATCAGTTACAAAATAGAGTCCACAGTTTGCGGTAGTTGTTTATCTTACTCCGTTACTTTACGCGGTTGGCTGTCTCCGTTAGTTTGGTCTTTTTCCCGCCCTTACGCTCACAAAGTAGCGCGGGCTTTAATCGAAGCCGTTGAAGAAGCCGCAATTAAAGCAGTATCGGGGAAAAGAAAATCTACTTTCCAGTCGGAATTGTTCTAAGAAAGAGTAGGGAGTAGGGAGTAGGGAGTAGGGAGTAGGGAGTAGGGAGTTAAGAGTTAGGAGTTAGGAGTTAAGAGTTAGGAGTTAAGAGTTAGGAGTTAAGAGTTAAGAGTTAGGAGTTAAGAGTTAAGAGTTAAGAGTTAGGAGTTAAGAGTTAGGAGTTAAGAGTTAAGAGTTAGGAGTTAAGAGTTAAGAGTTAAGAGTTAGGAGTTAGGAGTTAGGAGTTAGGAATTAGGAGTTAGGAATTAAGAGTAGCGATCGCCGGAAAGCTCGCTATTTAACTACCTCCATCTCCCCATCTCCCCCTCTCCCCATCTCCCCATCTCCCCATCTCCCCCTCTCCCCCTCTCCCCATCTCCCCATCTCCCCCTCTCCCCCTCTCCCCATCTCCCCCTCTCCCCCTCTCCCCATCTCCCCATCTCCCCCTCTCCCCCTCTCCCCCTCTCCCCATCTCCCCATCTCCCCATCTCCCCCTCTCCCCCTCTCCCCCTCTCCCCTCCCCGATGCCCATAAAGATAGATAATATTTTAAGTTAAAAATTGTTTCAACTTCAGTTGTAAAAATACTATGCAAGATGTTCTTTCGGCGAGTTCGGTTTTAGAAATATTGCGACCAGTAGAAGATCCCGAACTTCGCAAAAGTTTGGTGGAACTGAATATGATTCGCAATGTCAAAATCGAAGATGGCAAGGTCAGCTTCACTTTGGTTTTGACTACACCTGCTTGCCCTTTACGAGAATTTATCGTTGAAGATTGTGAAAAAGCTGTTAAAAAACTTCCAGGAGTTACGGACGTAGCGGTAGAAGTGACGGCAGAAACACCACAACAGAAAAGTTTACCCGATCGCAATAGTATAGCCGGGATCAAAAATATTGTTGCTGTTTCTAGCGGTAAAGGTGGTGTCGGTAAAAGCACGGTAGCTGTAAATATAGCCGTAGCATTAGCTCAAACCGGAGCTAAAGTGGGTTTGCTCGATGCCGATATTTACGGACCTAACGACCCCACAATGTTAGGACTTGAATCGGCTCAAATTACTGTTCGTCAGGGTGAAAAAGGCGAAATCTTGGAACCTGCCTTTAATCATGGTGTCAAACTAGTTTCAATGGGTTTTCTGATCGACCGAGATCAACCCGTAATTTGGCGCGGACCGATGTTAAATGGAGTGATTCGCCAGTTCTTATATCAAGTGGAATGGGGAGAACTAGACTACTTAATTGTAGATATGCCTCCGGGAACGGGTGACGCTCAGTTAACATTGACACAAGCCGTACCGATCGCGGGTGCCGTGATAGTAACTACGCCGCAGAACGTAGCTTTACTAGATTCTCGTAAAGGCTTGCGGATGTTTCAGCAGATGAACGTACCAGTTTTGGGGATTATCGAAAATATGAGTTATTTTATACCCCCAGATATGCCCGATAAACAGTATGATATTTTCGGTTCCGGTGGTGGCTCAAAAACAGCCGCCGAATTGGGAATACCTTTATTGGGGTGCGTACCGTTGGAAATATCTACCAGAGTCGGCGGGGATAACGGTGTACCTATAGTTGTAGCCGACTCAGATTCAGCATCAGCAAAAGCTTTAACAGAAATTGCTTTGGCGATCGCAGGAAAAGTATCAGTGGCCGCCCTGACATAAAAATAATTGGAATTTCTGTCTGGGTAGCGGGCACAGTGCTGAGAATAAAGATAAAAAGACGCAATTATCAAGTATTTTAATCGCTCAGTTATCAACAAGACTCGATGTTACTAAAAAAGTCACGCTACTCACGAAACAGAAATCCCTGGCAGCATTTATTTAAGCCCTGGCATCAAGTAGACTTACTGCTGTTTTTGCTGCCCATTGCCGTCAGTATGTTTGGCGGCTTTATGATTCTCAGTACGGAATTCAAGCAAGGAAAAAGCGATTGGTGGTGGCACTTACTAATTGCAGGTGTTGGTTTTTTAATATCGTTATTTATAGCCCGCAGCCGCTATGAAAATCTGCAACGTTGGCACTGGATTACTTATGCCTTAACTAACGCCAGCCTGATAGCAGTAATGGCAGTAGGTGTTAGTGCTAAAGGCGCACAACGGTGGATTAATGTTTTTGGCTTTAACGTACAGCCGTCAGAATTCGCCAAGGTAGGGGTAATTATTACTCTGGCTGCGCTGTTACATAAACGCACGGCTTCGAGTCTTCCTAACTTTTTCAGAGCTTTGGCGATCGCGGCAGTTCCTTGGGCATTGGTATTCTTACAGCCAGACTTAGCAACATCATTGGTATTTGGTGCGATCGTATTAGCAATGCTGTATTGGGCAAATGCTAATCCAGGTTGGTTAATTCTGTTAATTTCTCCAGTAGTAGCGGCGATTTTATTTAGCATACCCTGGCCCTGGATCGAGCCGTTCGTGTTAGCGGAAGGAATATTTTTTACACCTTTGGGTTTGATTTGGTCTATTACTATGGGGTTAATAGGCTGGACTACGCTTCCAGGGAAAAAATTTGCTTTAGGTGGTATCGGCGCGTTAGCTTTAAATCTGTTGGGTGGAGAGTTAGGAATCTTCGCTTGGAATCATGTACTCAAAGAATATCAAAAAGGTAGAATCACCTCATTTCTCAACCCCGAACTAGATCCCTTGGGAACCGGCTATCACTTGATTCAATCTCGTATCGCTATTGGCGCTGGTAAATGGTTTGGATGGGGTCCGTTTAACGGTCCGATGACTCAACTCAATTTTGTTCCCGAACAGCATACCGACTTTATTTTCTCAGCAGTTGGCGAACAATTTGGTTTTATCGGCTGCTTGGGATTATTACTCGTATTTTGTTTAATTTGTCAAAGGTTATTGCACGTTGCTTTGAGTGCTAAAGATAATTTTGGCTCGTTACTAGCAATTGGCGTTTTGGCAATGATTGTGTTCCAGATGGTTGTTAATATTGGAATGACCATAGGTTTAGCACCAGTAGCAGGAATTCCTTTACCATTTATGAGTTACGGACGTTCGGCTATGTTGGCTAACTTTATCGCCATTGGATTAGTTGAATCGGTAGCGAACTTTCGGATCTTTAATAAGTATTAGTAACCAGTTTTCAATGGACAATCACCGGCTCAAAGCGCGATCGATTTCGGTTGAGATCGCGATCTGCTTTGTTTGTGAATAAATAATAGATTTCTGATTATCCCGACTTTAAAAATGGATAATTGATAATTGTTGATTGATAATTGAGAAAGAAACTTTAAAGAGCAATAATCATGATTTTGCCTGGAGCAACCGTTCGCGTTAAAAACCCCGCAGATACTTACTACCGTATGACTGGACTTGTGCAGCGAGTCACCGATGGTAAGATTGCCGTACTATTTGAAGGTGGTAATTGGGATAAATTAATTACTTTTAGACTCAGTGAGTTAGAAGATGTAGATCCTACGGCAGGACGTAAAAAATGATTTTGTCTTAGTTACGAGTCAAGAGTTAAGGGTTTTGTTTTATTTGTTATTATTTTTTAACTGATAATTCATCACTCATAACTCATAACCTTTATTTATGCGCCTTCCTTTACCCCAGTTTAGTAACAGCAATCGTCATCCCAATCACTTTGCCGAAGTGATTGAAACCTCTACTTGTGACTTTTTGGCACAGTGTCTGGACCCGGAAGACTTGAGCTTTCCACCAATGCCTCCCTTCGGTAGTTGGGTATGTTCGGTGGACGAAGAATCAGCAAATAAAGTCTTTGCAATTGTGTTTCATGCAACCACCATGCCCATAGATTCCGTACATAGACCTGTAGCTTTAGGCTTATCGCTGCAAGATTTACGAGAGGAGCAACCCCAAATATTCGCCATGCTCAAAACTGAATTTCGTGCCGCAATTGTCGGATTTGAGCAGCAGGCTGATGGTAAGAAAATTTACCAGTATCTACCACCCCGTCCGCCGCAAATTCATCAAGCGGTTCATCGATGCGAAGCAGAAGAAGTCTTGAAATTTACGGAAGAATTTGATTTTTTGCAAACACTGCTTTCAATTAATAGTGCCCCAGTTGAAGCTTTGAGTGCAGCAGCAATCAGGGATGTATATAAGTTACGTAAAGCTGACCGACAATGGTTGGTTGAAGCTGGACGTTACTTAAGCGTGGTGCTTAAAGATGACTACGATCGCTTGCGATTCATTTTGAATCAAATCCATCCATAGGTAGTTAATTTAAAGAAACTTTTTAAGTTATGCTAAGTATCATTTTTTAAATTTTTTCAGAGTTATTTTTAGATTTGTATTTAAATTCGTTTTATCGATCGTAAAAGGATGCATGGGAAAGTGAGATTTTCTGAATTTTCTCCAAATCTAGATGCGGAGCTAAGGTTTGAAAGGGTTAGGTTCGCATCCTGCCTGGGGTAGCTTAAACACAAAAATTCAAACAACATCTAACTTCTATCTGCCTGCACGGTAGACAAAGCCGGTTGTGTGGTGGAAAAAGATCGCCAGCTAACTCCAGCACGTTTTTGGATTGTCAGCAATAAATATGGTACTTTTAGAGCGAATTATAGTCTTACCATACAGTCAACTTCTTGAAAAGGAATCAATCGTTCCCTTCTTGCTAATTTTAGTAGTTATTTTAGTCGTACCTATTTTATTTGAACGACTTAGACTACCGGGATTGATTGGTTTAATAATATCAGGAATATTACTTGGTCCTAACGGCTGGAATTTATTTCAGGCAGACCATTCTGTTTGGCAATTACTATCAAAAATTGGTTTGATTTATTTGCTGTTCGTCGCAGGTTTGGAAGTTGACTTAGAGCAATTCCGCCGTCGGCGAAACCGCGCTTTAGGATTTGGTAGTTTTTCCTTTGGCATACCTTTAATTCTGGGAACTTTACTCGGAAGAGTTTTTGGATTTGACTGGTTAAGTTCAATATTAATTGGCTCAATAATAGCTTCTTATACGATGCTGGCATATCCCATTATTAATCGTTTGGGATTGATGAATAACGAAGCTGTAGGTGTAACCATTGGCGCAAGCGTGTTTACAGATATTGCTGCGTTGCTAATGTTGGCTGTATGCGTCGCGATTCATTTAAAAGAGCTTAATATTTGGCAAACTATTGCATTCTTGGGTTGGTTGACTGTTTACTGCGTGGTTGTCTTAGTCGGTTTTGACTGGCTTGGTAAAGAATTTCTGCGAAAATCCGGAGAGGATCAGGGAAACCAGTTTTTGTTTGTGCTGCTAGCAGTATTTTTAGCGGCTTTAGGCGCTCAATTAATCGGGTTAGAAATAGTTATTGCAGCCTTTTTTGCTGGATTAGCAGTCAATGAAGTTATCGGAGGAGCAGTCAAACAAAAGATTGTGTTTGTAGGTAGCGTCTTATTCATTCCGATTTTCTTTGTTGACTTGGGTTTTCAGTTTGATTTACCTGCCTTTGCAAAAAACATGGGTTTGGTTAGTTTGACGCTATTTCTTGTTTTGGGTTTAGTCGCAAGCAAATTTATCGCAGCATTATTCGCAAAATTAATTTACCGCTACAACTGGCGGGAAATATTAACAATGTGGTCGATCTGCGTACCTCAAGTGGCTGTTACCTCAAGTGTGGCTTTGGTAGGATATCAAGCAGAATTGCTAACGCCATCCGTATTAAATAGCGCCATAGTTTTGATCCTGGTAACTTCGTTTATCGGACCAATAATTACGAATAGGGTTGCTGTTACCTTCAATTCTTCATTACCAAAACACCAAGAAACAGTAGATATATCTGGCTCCGAGATAGACAGCCCTTTTAGCATCTTAGTACCCGTTTACAATCCACAAACCCAGCAGCATTTAATGGAAATGGCTGCATTATTAGCTAATCAAGCCCACGGCAAAATTATACCCTTAGCAATTGCGACTGCTGCTGCGAGCATGGATGCACCCCAGTTGGAAGAATCGCTGCGAAGAAGCGAACGATTGTTGAACAAAGCCACAGCATTAAGTCGCTTCCTTGATGTAGAAGCAGAACCATTATTACGAATAGATGACGCTTTTGCTCAAGGAATTAGTCGGGCTGCTAGAGAAAAAAAGGCAAACTTAATTGTTATGGGTTGGGGTAAACGCACCGGATTCAAAGCGCGTTTATTCGGTAACGTCATTGATGGGGTATTATGGGCATCTCACTGTCCGGTAGCCGTAACCCGTCTGGTTGAATCACCTTCCAAAATTCAGCGCATCTTAGTACCGATCGAAAATTTAACCGCACCTATATTGCAGCCAGTGCAGCTTGCTCAAATTCTCGCATCGGCAAATCTTGCACAAGTCACCGTACTCAACGTATGCGATCGCCGCACCAGTTCCAATAAAATATCCTGGCGGCGATCGCAACTTTCACTATGTATTTCTAAACTCGGTTTGTCTAATCCACCAGAAGTTCAAATTATCGCTCACGAAAATGTGGCTCAAGCAATATTGCAAGCAGCCAGACTATATGACTTAGTTGTTCTACCTTTTACTCGCAATCGTACTATTCCTGGGGGATTGGCTATTAGTGATGTGACAACCCAGTTAGCCAGTCAATTAACTTGTTCGATTATTATGCTCGGAGAACCACCACAACGTACCAATAATGCCACCGTACAGGCTGGTGTTGCTAGCAATCAGTTACCAGTGAGCAGTTATCAGTGAGCAGTTATCAGTTACCAGTGAGCAGTTAGCAGTTATCAGTTAGCAGTGAGCAGTGAGCAGTTATCAGTGAGTAGTTATCAGTAATCAGTTATCAGTTATCAGTTATCAGTTATCAGTTATCAGTTATCAGTTAGCAGTTAGCAGTTATGTTAAGGGTCTGTATTATTAATCACTTATAACTCTTCGCTGCTAATTTCTAACTTTTAATATTTCCTATTTCCTAAATCTTCAACATAAATGTAATCTCCTACAGTAACTTCAACTTCTTAAATTTTTGATAAATTTTGGCACGTTACTTCACGGTGACTACACAATCTTTGTTATTTTTCTAATGGAATTGTAAAGAACGTATATATAACCGGAAGGATTCTATTTGTAGAGGAGAATAAGGGAATTCAAAAAAAATTTTGGATTATCCGTACTTTTACTATATTTTTGTTGTCAGGCTGGGTATCCTAAAGACAAGCATAATCGAATAACGTAAATATTTGAAATTAACTGGGCAACTATGAAAATATTGGTGACGGGCGGAGCTGGGTTTATTGGTTCTCATCTGATCGATAGATTGATGAATGATGGGCACGAAGTTATTTGTTTAGATAATTTTTACACGGGACATAAGCGGAACATCGTCAAATGGTTGAGTAATCCGTACTTTGAACTCATTCGCCACGATATCACCGAACCAATTAGGTTAGAAGTAGAACAGATTTATCATTTGGCTTGTCCTGCTTCCCCGGTACATTATCAATACAACCCCGTAAAAACAGTTAAAACCAATGTGATGGGTACGCTGAATATGCTGGGGCTGGCTAAGCGCGTCAAAGCAAGAATTTTACTGGCTTCCACTAGTGAAGTTTACGGCGATCCAGAAGTTCATCCCCAAAGGGAAGATTATAGGGGTAGCGTTAATCCGATTGGACTTCGTTCCTGCTATGACGAAGGTAAGCGGATTGCTGAAACGTTGATGTTCGACTATCACAGACAAAATGATGTTGATATTCGCGTTGCTCGTATTTTTAACACCTACGGTCCGAGGATGTTTGAACATGACGGACGGGTAGTTAGCAATTTTATAGTTCAAGCTTTGCAAGGTATTCCTTTAACTGTCTACGGAGATGGTTCGCAAACTCGTAGTTTTTGCTACGTTGATAACTTGGTAGATGGACTGATGCGTTTGATGAATGGAGAGCATATTGGTCCGATTAATTTGGGCAATCCGGATGAATACACCATTCTACAATTGGCGCAAACAGTTCAAAATATGGTTAACCCAGACGTAGAAATTAATTTTGAGCCATTACCTTCCGATGACCCCCGCCGCCGCCGCCCCGATATTACCAAAGCAAGGACTTTGTTAAATTGGGAACCTACCATTCCTCTTCAAGAAGGGTTAAAACAGACTATAGAAGATTTTCGAGAGCGGGTAACAACTACTGAAAAGTCAGTTGTCAATAGTAGCAAGTAAGTAATCAAATCTAACTGCTTAAAATTGACTATAAGTCACAGGCTTCTTGACTATCGGCTACTAAAAAGTTAAATAACTCCAAAAAAGTGAGGAATTAGATAAAATGCGAGTTTGCGTAATTGGTACTGGTTATGTTGGTTTGGTAACAGGTGCTTGTTTGGCTCACATCGGGCATGATGTAATTTGTATAGACAATAACGAAGAAAAAGTTAAATTGATGAAGTCCGGGCAATCGCCAATTTTTGAGCCGGGACTTTCGGAAATTATGCAAAATGCCATTAAAACTGGGAAAATTCAGTTTTCCAGCGATTTGGGTGCGGGAGTTGCTCACGGGGAAATTCTCTTTATTGCTGTAGGAACTCCACCTTTACCTACAGGTGAAAGCGATACTCGTTATGTGGAAGCGGTTGCAAAAGGTATCGGCAGTCACTTAAACGGCGGTTACAAAGTTATTGTTAACAAATCTACAGTACCCATTGGTTCCGGAGATTGGGTACGGATGATCGTTCTCGATGGAATTGCCGAACGTCAAAAGGAATTAGTACCCGCAGGTGGGGCACCGAATGAAGATAAGTTGCCCACTGGTGATTTTGATGTAGTTAGTAACCCTGAGTTTTTGCGCGAAGGTTCGGCAATTTACGATACTTTCAATCCCGATCGCATTGTTTTGGGAGGTAACTCTCAGAAAGCTCTTTCGATGATGAAAGAACTGTATACTCCGATTGTCGAACGTCAGTACGCAGAAGATAAATCCTTACCTCAAGTACCCGTATTATCCACAGATTTATCTTCCGCTGAGATGGTTAAATATGCCGCAAACGCATTCTTAGCAACCAAAATTAGCTTTATTAACGAAGTTGCTAACATTTGCGATCGCGTTGGTGCTGATGTAACCCAAGTTGCCAAAGGTATCGGTTTAGATTCCCGGATCGGTAACAAGTTCTTAAACGCCGGTATTGGTTGGGGTGGTTCTTGTTTCCCCAAAGACGTATCGGCATTGGTTCACACCGCAGATGACTACGGCTACGAAGCGCAGTTACTCAAAGCTACAATCAGCGTTAACGAACGTCAGCGTTTGATTGCAATGGAAAAACTCCAGCAAGCCTTAAAGATTCTTAAAGGTAAAACTGTAGGTTTGCTTGGTTTAACCTTTAAGCCTGACACCGACGATATGCGCGATGCACCAGCGTTGAATTTAATCGAGCAACTGAATCGATTGGGAGCAAAAGTAAAGGCATACGATCCAATTATTTCACAATCCGGTATGCGTCACGGTCTTACTGGCGTACAGGTAGAAACCGACGCAGAAAGACTTGCTGATGGCTGCGATGCTTTGGTACTCGTTACCGAATGGGAACAGTTCAACAGTCTCGATTTCGCGAAAATGGCTAAATTGATGAACCATCCCGTGATTATAGATGGTCGTAACTTCTTAGATCCAGAAGCAACCATTAGGGCTGGATTCCAATACATTGGTGTTGGACGCTAAATTAATTCACCGATTTTAGATTGATTCGGTAGAGTCGATTTGTGCATTACATTATAGAGACGTAGCAGTGCTACGTCTCTACATTTTTAACTCCTAACTCTTAACTCTTCATCCTCGCAACGGCGTGCCAAATTAATCCTGCAAAAATCAGCGCTAAACCTACTTGCCAGATAAAAGGTTCAACCCAGAAAGCTAGAAATATACAGGCTGATAAGCCAATAATTGACAGCCATTTAGGATAAAGTCTTTCGTGACGCGGTAAAGAAAATGCAGCTAAATTAGTAACTGCGTAATAAATCAGAACTGTAAAAGCACTAAAAGACCAGGTAGTTTTAACGTTGCCGATTAAAACTAAAACAGAAATTATCGTACTTACCGCAATTACAGCAGGCGTTGGAGTTGTACCAGTAGTATTTAATCTTGCAAAAATACTCGGCATATCTCGTCTTCTACCCATCGCCAATAATACGCGGGATAAACCTAAAATTAAATTCAGCAATACTCCCAGCATCGCGAAAATTGCGCCAATTGCCAAGATTTGCGCTCCCCCCGGAATGCCAAAGCTACGCACTGCCACTTCTAAAGGTGCAGCTTGCCCCGTGACAGCCGATTCACCAAGCTTTTCTGCCCCTATAGCCGCCACAGCGATCGCCGCGACTCCGACGTAAATTAGCATTGTCACTATCATCGTGACAATAATCGCTTTAGGAATAGTTTTACGCGGCTCCTTGGCTTCTTCCCCCAGAGTCGCAATTCGTCCATAACCCGTATAAGCCACAAACATCAAAGCGCTAGCATGAAGCAAATTAGCAGTCGAAGCGTTATTCGGCGTGAGATTTTTACTGGCAGATGCGATCGCTGTAGGAATTCCCCCAAATACAAAGAAAATTAAACTAAAAACTGAAATAGATACAATTGCAATATTTACTCGATTAGAACGGCGAATACCATTTAACACAATAGCCGTAATTATAAATACAGCAGCTAATGCCAAAGGTACGAGTAAACCGCTTCCATTTAAACCCGTTGCATTCAAAAAATAGCTAGCAAAACCCAAAGCAGCCGTAGCCGCAGAAGCAGATTTAGCTAACAAAAACATCCATCCAGCGGTAAATCCCAACCAAGAATTTAGATATTTATAACCGTATTCGTAAGAACCACCACTTACAGGATGATTCGCAGCAAGTTGGGCGCTGTTGAGTCCGTTACAGGTAGCAACCAAAGCACCAATAATTACAGCTAAAATTACCGCATTACCAGCAATATCAGCAGCAATACCAATACTGACAAAAACCCCAGTACCGATAATCGAACCAAGCCCCATCACAGTTGCCCCTACAACCCCTAATTCGCGTCGCAGTTGCGGTGATGATTTGAGTGACACAACACCCCTCCCCTTTTACACTCCTGCGGTTGATTGTACAGGTGAAGGATTAGTTTACATAAGCTTTTAATCACTAAAGTGGGGATTGGGCATTGGGGATAGTTAGGACTACCGGAGTTATGAGTTAGGAGTTAGGAGTACTTCGACAAGTCTTACAGTGAGCTACGTCGAACTGCTCAGTAACCGGCGTTGAGTTAGGAGTACTTCGACAAGTCTTACAGTGAGCTACGTCGAACTGCTCAGTAACCGGCGTTGAGTTAGGAATTAGGAATTAGGAGTTAGGAGTAGTGCGAGCATCTTGCTCGCTAGCGTCACGAGCGAGCAAGATGCTCGCACTACAAAAATGAATTGAAACGACTATATTTCAAATTTATTCTTGTCTTCCCCCCTCTCCCCCCTCTACCCCCTCTCCCCCCTCTACCCCCTCTACCCCGAACCCCATCCCCCCATCTCCCCCGAACCCCATCCCCCCATCCCCCCAACATAATTACCCCCCTGCAATCTTCCAGAAGACTGGTTGACTACAAGGGGGTATTAACTCCGGTGACATTTTATAAACGCTTTCCTAAAAGAATTACCGTGGGAACAATTATCAAATTTGGGTTGATAACTGTTCGCGAATCCTAATTTATGTACGTGGTATGCGCTCAATTTCGGCATATCCGCTAAAAATTAACTTTTGACCTTCGGTTTCTAAACGATTAAGCCGCATTTTTACTCCATCTAGGTCAAAACGGTCTAAATCGACCATATTATCTAAAATTTCTGCCAATGCAGTACACAAAGTTTGTGAAATTTCTCTTTGCTCTTCTGGTACCGACTCCAGATCGATTTGTGGATTTTTGAAGGAAACTTTGCGTCGCCGTTCAATACCTACTTTTACAGTCATATTCAACGGTACTAATTCGCCGTTGTTTAAGTCAGCTTTGGCGAAAATCTTTAACCGATTATCTGGCAACAATTCCACCTGAACATCGGTAAAAGAAACAGGTTTGCCGTCAGAGAATGCCGTTAAGGTTGGTTCTGAAAGATTTATCAGACGTTTTTTGACTAATTCCGCTGTAAAAGCCTGGTTAATACCATCTTGCGTTAACACGACTTGAGCGATCGCTTGAGTGGCTTGCTTCAAACGCAATTTACCGCTTAGTACCGAACTGAAGTCGATAGACACGGCATCGGTTTCAAACGACATTTCCTCAACAAAGAAATCTTTGCGAATTACCAAGCCGCGCCCGCCCATTTTGAAGCTGTCAATACTGCCCTGTAAAAGCTTGCTGGAGGGGTAGCAGCGCACAAAGACTTCTACCGACTCGCTTTTGGAAAACAAGTGGCGAATCGTTTGACTCGCGACAGTATTGAGCATCTGCTCGCCCCAGTCGCTGCCTTGAGAATCTTTAAAACCAGTAAGTCCGCCAAACATTTTTTACTACAGGTTACTAGAAGTTCTTTGTATTTTTGTAACAAATTGTGAACTACTCAGCAACCTCCTAGAGATTAAATATGCTGATAATGAAACACAAAATGATTAATAACAGTTAATGGATTTCTTGTCAAAAACCTTGCTGTGGCTGGTTTAGAGGTTATTTTACTTATAACAAAAAATTATTATAAAAATAACAAATGTTATTACCAGCTTACAAATTTATATTCAGAAAAAACGAGAGTAAGTCCTCAGACTTTGTAAACTTTTGTTTCCAAGGAGGGGGTTAAAGATAAATTCGCTAAAAGTTTCCCCTTAGTTGCATTATTGAGTACTGAGAATATCTATCCTTAAAGCGATTTTTATTATCACTTTAGATAGATGTGATGTATAAAAAATAAGTTTGATACATCTAAATCAATCTATTTCCATAATTATTGTATATAAAATTAGTGACTATTTTTATAACTTTGGATTTGCTATTAAAATCATTTTATTGCTACTTCTTAGTAACAGCATGATGTATTCCCAATTTAGTTTTATTTATCTTATATATTTCCTCATAATTTGCTTATATAAGTCAGCTTTGATGGCAGCCTACTTAGTTAGTATAGCTTTCATCTGTACCGATTTAAATCTATTTTACTTTTTGCTATTCTCGCGATTTGTTTGGTAACAGGTTTAAAATTGACGCTATTACAAAAAATATTGAAATCTGTCGGTTTATTTTCTACAAGCAATTTGCGATTCAAAAAATATTGCTTGGCATTAATAAATACCTTATGTGTCAGCATTTTAAATTAATTTTGGAATTTAAGTATTTTTGATTCAAATTGTTTCTACTCAATAAAGAGAATAAAAAATACATTTAAAGTGCTATACGCTATTTATTTAGGTTTATTCAGTTGCGATCGCTACTAACGCTTTAAGATTAATTAAAAGTATATTTTTGTACAAGTCATAATTAAAAAGGAGATATTCGCGATCGCGATTTGATTATCGGTTGTCTTGATAGCGTTAATGCTCGTTGGGCTATTAATCAGCTTGCTTATCGCGCCGGAATTCCTTAGATAAATGGCGGTATTGGTGTAGCTGAAGGGGATTTTGCTTTTTCGATCCGAATAAATCTACCGCTTGTTACGAGTGCAGCATTTCTAAGCAGATGTGGCAACGGCGCGATCGACGATATTCCTGCCAGGGGATGAAGCGAAATATACCAGAAGCTGCAATGCCCACAACGGCAACAATTGCTTCGATGGTTGGAGCAATGCAGGTGCAGCAAGCTCTTTTATATTTGCACGATAAACCGGGTTTGGTAAATCCCGGAGAAAAAGTTTTTTTGGGTTTAAATCCTTGGATGGCTTTCAAAGTGCAAATTCAAAGACAAGAGGATTGTATTGCTCATGATATGAATATCGAACCAAAAATATGTGTCAAACATGATGCAAATTTGAGCATTCAAGAAATTCTCAAGCATCTAGATAACTGTGGATTTTATCAACCAATTTTACGGTTGCGAAACGAAGTTATTAAAACGATGCGATGTCTTAATCCAGATTGCGGTTATCAAGAGCAAGTTAATACACCTTTGCGTCTGTTTCCAGAATCAAAGCTAATTTGTCCTAAATGCAGTCACGAAAGAGATTTTGAAGTCATCAGCAATCTTTCACTCAAGGATTGTGGAGCAATTACCCTTGGAGAATTATGTCTACCCAAGAACGAAATACTACACTGCAAAACCGCGAAAGAAACAATAGCAATTCAATTTTGCCAAATATAGGAGCAACAATGTCAGATTCACTTTCTTTAATTATTCGTTCGGCAGATCAAACTCGTAAAGCTGCTGTTTCCCTACCTGCTGTACTCAGCGTAGAGCAACTACTTCAAACCACCCAACAAAATTGGAATTTACCAGCAAATACAAGTTACGCGATGCGTGTTGAGCGTACAGGGCAACAGTTAGATCCTGCAATAAACCTTGCTTCAGCAGGAGTTCAAGACAATGATGTTTTAGAAGTTTACCCAATTTTAGAGGCAGGTTGTTAATTATGGGTATTCGAGAAAAGCGTTTAGAAAATGATTTTAAGGAATTATCTCAACTTGTTCGTAATTCTGGGGGTACTTTAGCCATTGCTTCAACTCAAGGAAAACCAGTTGAAGTTTACAAAATTGAATATCGCTGTAAGGGAATAGAAAGTTTACGAAATAATCAACCTGTTTTTCGTAAAACTCACAGCGTAGAAATTATTTTAGGCAATAATTACCCTAGAGAAAAACCAAGCGCTAAGTTTATTACAGAAATATTTCATCCGAATGTTTTTGAAAATAAAAATGTTTGTCTTGGTAGCTACTGGACAATGGCAGAGAATCTTTCTGAATTAGTAATCCGTATTGGCAAAATAATTCAGTATTCCAAAGATGTTCTAAATTTGAAAAGTCCAGCAAATCATGAAGCTAAGGATTGGGCTGAAAATAATATGCAACGTTTTCCCGTAGATACTGAAACTTTCAAAGTTAGTAAAAAACCAACATCAACAATTGTTTGGAATGATTTTTAATAAATTAAAACGGATGTTAGCAATAATTCTTTCACGGTTTATGAAGCGTAAGCCGATGAATCAAGATGAACCAATGTTAGCTCAACTCAATCAAATTGAATGGGTTGAATGTGAAGATGTTTATAAACCTACAGAAAAACCAATTAATAAATTTCTCGCTGAAAGAAAAGTATATTTTACATATGCTCAGATTTATATTTTGCACTCAGCATTTACAGCGCTTACAAATCATTTAGAAGCAAACACAAGTGTTGAGCAAGGAGGTATTCTTTTTGGTCAAGCCTACAACGATTCCGAACATGGAATATATGTAGAAATTACCGCAGCAGTACCAGCACCAGCAACAATTGGAACCGGAGCGCATTTAGAATTTACTTCAGATTCTTGGCAAGGAATTATGGACTATGCTAAATCGACTCATCCAGAAGCAAATATAGTTGGTTGGTATCATTCTCATCCCAACATTGGCGTTTTTATGTCGGGAACAGATATGAGAACCCAGCGAGCATTTTTCTATCATCCTTGGTGTGTTTCTATTGTTTACGATCCCGTTAGGAAACAGATTGGTTGCTTTTTGGGTGAGGAAGCAAAGCGTGTTCAAGCAGTTAAATCTGAGTCAATATTGTTAGCGAAATAATATTTTCTTAGCTAATAGGTTTAAGCGCAATAATCGCCAGGGATTGTAAATCCCTGGCTAATAGCTAAAGTCATCTGAAGATGACTGATGAAAATTTTTTGCTTATTTCAATAAATTTAATATTTTTTCAGTCTTACAAATCAAAACGTTAATATGGATGAACTGCTAACTAATTTAATTGGACAAAAAGACCGTGTAAGTGGTGAAATTCTTCAACCAGGGGAGAAAGTATATATATGTGAACCTTGCCAACTCGGATACCATAAAGATAGTTGGGAATTTCTGAATAAAAAATGCGAACAATGCAATTCTTCAATTCAAAATTTATATACTCTTCCACTTTGTATAACTTTTAGAGATATTTCACCAAATACGAATAACAATTCTTTTATTAATGCTGACAACTTATTACGTTCGGGATTAGAAAAAGCTAACAATCAAAATTACGGTGAAGCAATTAAATATTTTAGTGAAGCATTGCGACTTAATAGCAATTTTGCTGAAGCTTATTATCATCGGGGAACTATTTACTATAAATTAGGCGAGAATCAAGCTGCTATTAAAGATTTTGCTCAAGCTATTAGTCTTAATCTTCCCAAAAAATGTATTAAAATTGCAGATTTAATTGCTATTCATAAAAATATTGGTCAAACTGTTTATTTAAAAGGACAAATTGTCAGCGTTAATATAGATACAGAATATAAATTAATTAACTTTCAATTTAGCAAAAATAATAACAAAACACTTTATGCTTATGTACCTAGCAAAAGTTTTTCTCTGTTTTATAATACCTTTTCCTTAACTGATAAAAATGTAATTATTGCCGGAAAGATAAGTCTTAACAAAAGATATAGACCAGTAATAGTTATAAATACACCTTCGCAAATAACAGAAGTAAATTAATGAAATTTTTATACGCTCTCGAACCAGATTTATGTCTTATCAATCCCCAATACATTAATGATTTTACAAAAGATATTATCTTACCAAAATACTTTTATACTCAACTACAACATCTCAGCTTAGGTAACTTTCAATCTGCTACTGATAATGCAAATCTCATCATCAATTCGTTAATAGAATATGATGAGTCTGAGATTTTGATATTTAAAACAGTTGGTGGTGGAACAGTTTATTTTATTGACGAAAAGATTCACCAAACAAATATTGATACCAATAGTTTACTAGATTGCTATTTATACAGTTTAATTAAACTATCTGAAAATCTTGAAGCTAAAATAGTTTTTCTCACCTCTTCCGCTGAAATTATTCGTAAATGTAACGCTTTGAATATTGAAGTCATTATTGTAGAAGAATATTTAGCGATCGCACAATCTTGGTTACAACCCGAAATCTTATTAAATCAAGCTAGCTGTAGAGAAAATCTTGATGAAACGGAATTAACAACTCAACAGCAGGAAAATATAACTCAGATACAACCTTCTACACAAATTGAATGGCGAGATATCGCAACATCACAACAGCAAAATAATATTCAGTGGGTAGATATTTCGCGAAGATGAATATTGCTAATAAGTTGTTGAGCATTTAAATCATATATTTAAAATTATTGTGATTCTTGTGGGGTGGGCATCCCTGCCCGCCAGAATATATAATTTAGTTGCTTTTTAGCTTATCTTCATTTATTCATAGTTAAATATTATAATTCTAGTCCATTTTAATGGACTTTTGTTATTAGCTGGGGGTTTGCAACCCTCAGCGGATATGAAGACTACTAGTTGCAATGTTGGGTTACGACACGATTAATTTAGTTGCTTATTACAAATCAAATTGATTTTCGTGTCTAACCCAACCTACAAATACTCTGCGTTCCTTCGCGCTTACCTTTGCGCCCCTCTGCGTTAAAAATATATTATTCCGATCCCCATATCACCCCCGTCGTAACAACTTCCTTCGCAAACTATCCAAAGCATTACAAGCGCTGAAGTGACGAATTAAACTTCTACCGCGCACCGGATTAAACTTAAATTCAAAACTTTCTACTTCATTTTCTCCCGCTAAACCAACATAAACCAAACCCACTGGCTTAGTTTCCGTACCCCCACCAGGCCCCGCAATCCCTGTAATACTCAATCCCCAAGTTGTAGCCAGCTGCTTTTTAACCCCTACAGCCATTTGTTCGGCTACGATCGCACTTACCGCACCATGCTTTTCCAAATCTTCCGCGCTAACTCCCAGCATCCCAATTTTCACTGAGTTATCATAAGAAATTACACCGCCCCAAAAGTAATCGGAACTGCCCGAAGTATCCGTTAACATTCCTCCTAAAGTTCCACCAGTGCAAGATTCCGCCACCGAAAGCGTTTCTCCCGATTTCCGTAATAAATCACCAACTACGGAAGCAAGAGTGTCATCATCGGCACCAAAATAATCTAAACCAGCAATTTCTTTAATTTGCTTTTCCACAGGTACAATCAAACTTTCCGCTTCTGCTTCACTACTAGCTTTCGCAGAAACTCTTAATTTTACCTGCCCTTTACTCGCATAAGGGGCTACCGTCGGATTGGGTAAATTGAGATAAGCAGATACTTTCTCCGCTAAAGCAGATTCGGGAACGTTCCAAAAGCGCAACATTCGACTGTAAATGATTTGTTTGCCCCAACCTTGACTTTTCAAGTAAGGAACGGCGGTTTGCTCCCACATCCTATGCATTTCTGAAGGTACGCCGGGGAAGGTAAAAATCGTCAAATTAGGGCGGGGTTGCCAAACGATCCCCGGAGCCGTACCCGTAGGATTGGGTAAAATTTCTGCACCTTGGGGTATTAAAGCTTGTTTGCGATTGCTCGCGCTCATGACTCTATTTCTAGTAGCGTATTTTTTAGTAATATCATCGATGATTTCCGCACGCTCGATTAAGGGAGAACCAAAAAAATCGGCAATGGTTTCGCAAGTCAAATCATCGGGAGTGGGGCCTAAACCGCCAGTAAAAATGAGTATTTGCGCTCTTTTGCTAGCAATTTCAATAACTTGTTTAATGCGATCGCTATTATCTCCAACAACCGTTTGATAGAAATGAGGAATACCCAACCCGGCTAACTGTTGAGCTAAATATTGAGCGTTGCTATTGAGAATATCTCCCAGCAACATTTCCGTACCGACACAAATAATTTCTGCACTCATAGAATTTGGATGGGGAGAGGGGGTAGAGGGGGTAGAGGGGGGAGATGGGGAGATGGGGAGATGGGGAGATGGGGAGAGGGGGAGATGGGGAGATGGGGAGATGGGGAGACAAGGGGAAATTCAACTATTAACTCCTCACTTCTAACTCCTCACTTCTAACTCCTCACTTCTAACTCCTCACTTCTAACTCCTATCTCTTAATTCCTAACTCTTAATTCCTAACTTATAAATCCTAATCCAAAATCTAAAATCTAAAATCCAAAATTCTTAAACTCTTAACTCTTAACTCTTAACTCTTAACTCTTAACTCTTAACTCTTAACTCTTAACTGCTCACTGCTCACTGCTCACTGCTCACTGCTCACTGTTTAGATGCCATGCGATTTCCCAATTACCCAATTACGACGAAAGAAACGAGCTAAGGCTGATTCTTCTAATGATAAATAAATTGGTCTTCCGTGGGGACAGGTGCGGGGGTTGCGGGTGCGCTGCCATTCATCTAATATTTGCTGCATTTGTGGCAGGCTCAAGGTTGTACCGTTGCGAATGGCGCTGCGACAAGCGACGGCGACTTGGGCTGTGTTTAAGTCGCCTCCTTTACTGAGTTCTAATATTGCTTCGGCGCAATCTTCGCGCTGGTGTAAGAGTGCGGGTACTTGACGAATTGCCCAAAGTTGTTCGCCGAATGGTTCTATTTCTAAGTTAATTCGCTGTAGCTGTTCTATTTGCTCGGATGATAGTTGATAAAGAATGATTGGTGGTTCGCATTGTACTAATTTCCAATGTTCGCAAATTTGTTCGTATAAAATTCTTTCGTGAGCTATGTGTTGTTCTACTAACCACATTCCCCCAGGATGCTCGGCGACTATGTAGGTTTTATTGATTTGAGCAACTGCTTTTAAATAAAGTGCTGTGGAGAGAGGGGAATTTTGCGTTAAAGTTTGGGATTTAAAAGATGTTTTATTTAAATTTTCATTTTCTTCAAGGTTCTTTTCTTCAAGATTTCTCCGATTGAAGTTATAACCGCTTTTTGCTTCTGCGGCTTTGATTAATTCACCTACTCGCGCTACCTGGGAAGATTCCTTAATGGTGGAACAATTGATGCTGAATGCTTTATCAATCGATTGAGCAATTTGTTCTCGCCAATAATCAAGTTGATTGAGATATATTTCTGTTTTGGCGGGGTTGCGATTCCAGTTAATTTGATTCGGAGAAACAGATAAATGTAGAAAACATACCGGATAGCGATCGCGCGGTAATGTTTTGTGAAATGCTGCCAGGATGGTTTGTTCGATTTCGGAGCATTTCACCATACGTCCGTTTACTGCTATGCGTACCCAATCTGGACGATGGCGATGGCATCTATCGGGTAATCCGATAACGCCCTCAAGTGAGGAATCAGAATTATTTAATTCAACAATTAATTCTTGTAAGTCTGATGGATGCACTCTACGGATGAACTGAGACAGAGTTTCCTTGATGTTAGCGGTAGGATAAATGACAAACCATTCGCGTTCATTTTGCCAAACTTGCCAGGTAACGTGAGGATGACACAAAGCAGTTTGTTGAATTACCGCTTGCACTGCCTTCATTTGTTGAGCTATAGAAGGTAAACCCTGACGACGACTATTACAATTACCAAATAAATTAGAAATTACCGCTACCGTACCCGGTGCGATCGCTGCTGCTTCCATTAGTAAAGCTTCCCCGCGATCGCCATATACAATCCGCCAACCGCTGCACCCTCTTTTTCCTTCGGGTTGATCTGAGCGGCTGATAATTTCTAAATCGGCTAGGGTTGTTAAGCTGTGTAATGCTTCACCGCGAAAGCCCAAACTATTAATTTTCCATAAATCTCCACAGGAGCGTATTTTACTAGTACTGTGGGCGGTTGCGGCTTGCTGCAAGTCGGATACACTCATTCCACAACCGTTATCCGCGACACGTACCCGCCACTGTTGGGGACACAAAGAAACTACAATCTTTGTCGCACCTGCATCCAAGGAATTTTCGATTAATTCCCGTACCACCGAAGCAAAAGAATCAATTACCTCTCCGGCTGTAATCAAGTGTACGACTTCTGAGGGTAGAGCTTGGATAGTAGATGCCATAGCGTACAATGTTGGCGAAGATACAAATTACTCTACCGCACAACCATGTTTTATCTTAGTTGTTAATACAAATTCATCCTTTTTAAGATTTTGTAATGATTTATTTTATACTTAAATAAAAATATTCATGCCGTTTTAAAATTTACCAATAATTAAGTATTAATCTATTAATTCCATGAGAATATAGCGCGGATCAAGTAAATAATCAAAGAAAATAATACTATTATCTTTAGTAATTATACAGATGGTTAATGTATTTTATTTTCAATATTTATTTTTGAAGAGATTTATCTGCTTCCCCGCTTGTTTCTGACTTAAGAACTGTAGGTTGGGTTGAGGAACGAAACCCAACATTATCAACCGTTTGTTGGGTTGAACGAAGTGAAACCCAACAAACCATTTATCTTAACTACGATTGGAAAAACTACTGTTGAGAGCTTAGGAATGAATAGTCAGCCACAAATTACTGCACGCCAACTATGGATTCGTTTGCGCTTGTTTCCTTAAAATATTTCTTCGATAATTAACTTTTAACCAAACAATAAAAATTCACTTTGCTGCAACAAAAAATACTTTTTAACTAGTCACTTCTAACTATCTATTAGCAATTACTGCTTTTTGGGGTTGAGGGTGGAGTAACCCATTTAACAACTGCGCCGGACGTTCGCCTCCGTAAGGCCAAGCAAAAGCATGACGGAAAGCGGCATCCTGACAAGCTTGGAGCATTTCAAAGCCGATAATGTCATAAGTCAAAAGATTTTCGTACTCGAATGGTAAACGCACGTTATGTAACCCGGCGTTATCGGTACAAATCGCGATATCTACCCCAGCATCAAAACAACGCTCAAACACCAATTTTAACTGGCGCATATCTTGCAAGGTACCCGTTTTAATGTAAGTTGTCGGACACACTTCCAAACATTGTCCGCGACTTGCTACATCTGAAAGTAAATCTGGATATAACAGCGGAATTTGAATACCGTGACCAATTCGCATTAAATAAGGTATTAATTCTGGATGACAGCCATCTTTGGTTTCATAAAGGTGTCCGGTAGTATTTAAACCAACGGATAAAGCGTATTCGTAAAGCTTTTTCCATTCATCCATCCGTTCGCCATAAGCGCTATCTCCCCCCGCTACATCTACAGCACATACATACTGTCTATTTTGAGCGGCTAAATCTACGATCGCTTTGTTCACCTCATAAGGGAGTCGCGAGTGCATGCACAATATCTGACTCGTAACAATCGGATATTCTGGTACAATGCTTGCTTTACCCACAACATCAACAATCTCCGCCATCTTGTCAATTCTTTCTGATTGACTTAAATGTTCTGGGGTTCGCAGGTAGGGAGTATAGCGCAGTTCTAAGTAGGCTAAATTCTCGAAAATATATGCACCGCGTACCAACCGATAAATAAAGTAGGGCAAAGTTTCTACAGTTTGCACGCTTTCTACTAAAGTATGCAATTCGAGATATTCTTCTAAAGTATTGCGGGGTTTGGTGTAAAACTCTTCAAATTCTTGATAATCAGAAAAGCGTGCAACGAATTCTGAGGAATGACGCTCGAAATATCCCCATAAAATCCGGGGTACAACCGAACCGCCCAGATGTCTATGCAATTCAGCGTATAAAGCCATAATTGAGATTTTATTCTAAAAATTTTATTAATGGTAACAAAAACAAACAGTAAAAAAATATATACACAATAAATTTTTTGGTAAATTCTATTTAAATTCTTGGGAAACTTTACCGATCGCCTGCAATAATTCCTTGCCAGTACAGGGTTTTGATATAAATGCTTTCACGCCTTGACTTAATAACCCAGTAGTCTCGCGATCTAATTCCAAGCCACTAATAGCAATAATTCTTACATCAGCGTTGATTTTTTGTAACAACTGGATCGTAGTTTCACCATCCATTTCAGGCATGATCGTGTCCAGCAAAACTATATTGATTTCACTTTTATATTCGGCGTAGATTTCCACAGCTTCGATTCCATTAGATGCTGTTAGTACGCGGTAATTATATGCTTCTAAAGATGATTTAGTAATTTGGCGGATAGCTGGTTCATCATCAACTACTAAAATTAATTCGCCACTACCATTAAGATTTTCGGAGCGATCGCAACAGGAAATATTTTTTTCTTGACTGGGCTGAGCGGGTAAATAAATTTTAATAATAGTACCTTTATTTAGCTGACTATAAACATTCACAAAACCGCCGTGGTTTTTAACAATACCTAAAGCGGTAGAAAGACCTAAACCCGTACCTTTACCTACTTCTTTTGTAGTAAAAAATGGTTCAAAAATTTGTGATTGAATTTCTGGATGCATACCTATTCCTGTATCGGTTACGGCGATCGCAATATAATCACCGACTTTGGCATAGATATTCATTTGAGCATAATATTCATCAACTATCAGATTTTCGGCAGTAATTTTGAGTTCACCTCCTTGAGGCATCGCATCGCGGGCATTTACTACCAAGTTCATCAGTATCTGATGCAGTTGAGTAGTATCGCCGCAAACATGACCTAAATCTGGCGCTATATTTACATCTAATTGAATTGATTTAGGAAAAGTTTCTCTGACAATTTGCTCAATTTCTGCAATTAAATATTTGACTTGAATAAGACTGCGTTTACCTTCAATACCTCTAGCAAAGGATAACAACTGTTTGATTAAACTAGCACCGCGTTGAGTATTATTTTCTAAAGTTTTGAGTAATCGCAACTGTTGCGAATCTTGTAATTTTCTCTCTAATAATTGAACTGACATTAAAATCGGTGCTAATACATTATTTAAATCGTGAGCGATACCGCCTGCTAAGGTACCGATACTTTCTAAACGTTGGGTTCTTAACAGTTGAGTTTCGAGTTGTTTCTTTTTGGTAATTTCTGTATTTTCTACTAAAATTGACTTTGGTTTTCCCTTATCGTCTCGCAATAGCGTCCACCGACTTTTAACAATAATATTTTTACCTTTTTTGGTTACTTGATGTAACTCACCTTGCCAAATACCAGAATCGATAACGCTTAATAATGCATCGTCTTGTTGTGACGAATATTCTTGATATAGCAATCGCGATGATTTTTTTCCAACTACTTCGGATGCTTGCCAACCGTAGATATTTTCGGCACCTTTATTCCAATATGAAATTCGATTATGAACATCTTTGACTAAAATTGCGTTTGTGACTACATTTAATAGTGCAGCTTGAAGTTGGAGTTTTTGTTCTGAAGTTTTATGCTGGGTGATGTCGCGAGTTATGGCTAAATGTAAAAAACCACCGTTATCATTTGGTAAGGGTACGGCATGGGTTTCCATCCAGCGACGAGTACCTTTGAATCCAATCATCTCGAATTTTAAAGTTTCTTTGTTACCCCGGCAAACGCTTTCATGCATTAATTTATAGGCTTTTTTACCTGACGGCGTAACTGTAGAATATATCGATTTACCAATTATGCGATCGGCGGAAGCCTCCATCATTGCTAACCCAGAGGCATTTATTTCTAAAAGAGTACCATCTTTGTCAATTAGCTTAATCGATTCGGGTTGATTTTCTATTATTGCTTGCAAGCGGTTTTCACTTTGTCGCAAAGCTACTTGTGTTTTTTGAAGTTTAACTATGTAACCTTTAAGCAGATAATAAAGTTGAGCAACCAATCCTAAATTGACACAGACAGCAATAAAAAAGGCCTTATTTACTTTTTGGAAGCTGAATTGCGAGCGATTAATTCTATTTAATAATAAATTTTGTTCCGCATTCTCAATTGAATCAACTAAGCTTTTTATATCATTTGTTAGGGCTATATCTTCAGATACATTAAATTTGTTATTTTGGTTGAGATATAATTCTTCTCCAAATAGATTAAGTCTACTAGTAATTTTTTTTTCGAGTAATAAGATTCTCTGCCGCTCTCGATCGTTATTATCAACTAAATATTTCAATGATTGAAGATTGACTTCAATTTGTTCGCGTGCGGCAACATAGGATTTTAAATAATCTGTATTAGTTGAGATTATGTACTTATAACCAGATATTTGAGCATCTTTGAAAGTTGAAAGCGTTCTTTGAAGCTGAGTAATTACTTGATGTGAACGATCTACAGTTTGTTGATTGATTTTTAGGCTGATAGTGTTGCGATATGAAATCACCCCATTCGCAAAAACTACACAAATGAAGAGTATAAATACTATTCTTAATTTTTTAATGCTAGATGATTTCATCATGTGTGGAGGAAAGGTTTTTTAAAATCAAATATCAAGTAATTTAAAGAATCGATCGTGCAAAATTTTCGGATTTATATTGATGCAAATCTATTTACCGTCATTTTCAATTTAGGAATAGCGGTTTTACGATCGCACTCTTAAATCAAGAAGTATTCGTGGCATAAAAGTTTCATCAAAAAATAATAACGATCGTAAAACTGCCGATTCATCTAAATTGACGAATACTTAATCAATAAACACTAGTAACAAAATATAGAGAAGCCGAAAGTATTTACTCGCATCCTCAAAGCGAAAAAGAACAAATAAAAGTTCAAATAAATAATTTAATATTTTTGGCGATTATTGTAAAGCTCTTAATATAACATTTAGTAAAATTCTTTTTTGTATTAATATCTCTTGCAATTAACAATGATAATTAAGTTGATTATGATGGATAAATAACTATAAACATACGTTTTATCTATACATATTTTATACATTTCTTGTTGAACCATTACTTTGACTTTATTCGTAAATGTAAGTTAAGAATGCTACTGAATAGTTCTAGGGTTAAATTGTTAATTATTTTACCAGAACTCAAATTGTAAATTGTAGTAAATGAATCAATTCCGATCGAGCAAAAGATTACGTATGTCACGAATTTATAACGAGAGTGACATTTTCTTGAATAATGTGGCTTGTTAGTCTTGACATTAGTAACTTAACGTGTGGATAATAATCATTTGTGGAAACTGTATTCTTAATAAAATCTCTTGGCTAACGTTATTGTTATAGGTGCCCAATGGGGCGATGAAGGGAAAGGAAAAATAACCGATTTACTCAGCCGCTCTGCAAATGTTGTTGTGCGTTACCAAGGGGGGGTAAATGCGGGACACACAATTGTAGTCAAAGGTCAAACTTTTAAATTACACCTGATTCCAAGTGGTATTTTGTATCCAGATACAAAGTGTATTATTGGTTCTGGAACTGTAATTGACCCTTCTGTTTTAATTGGGGAATTAGACCAAATAGAAAGTTTAAATATTTCTACTAAAAATCTGTTAATTTCCGAGACGGCACACGTTACGATGCCGTATCACCGATTAATTGATAAAGCTTCGGAGGAGCAACGCGGTAGTCATAAAATCGGTACTACAGGTAGAGGTATCGGTCCGACTTACGCTGATAAGTCCGAGCGCACGGGTATTCGGATGTTGGATTTGATGGACTCGCTCGGATTACACGAACAGCTAAAGTGGACGATTAATTCTAAAAACGTCATTCTCGAAAAGCTTTATAATTTACCGCCCATAGATGCTGCCTCTGTAATTGAAGAGTATTTAGGCTATGCAGAACGCTTACGCCCTTACGTTGTCGATACTTCTTTGGAGATTTACCAGGCAATTAGGGAACGTCGCAATATTTTGTTTGAAGGAGCGCAAGGTACCCTTTTAGATTTAGATCACGGAACTTATCCTTTTGTGACTTCCTCTAACCCCGTGGCTGGTGGGGCTTGTGTGGGTACGGGTTTGGGACCGACCGCGATCGACCGAGTGATTGGAGTCGCCAAAGCTTATACAACTCGTGTTGGAGAAGGACCATTTCCTACCGAACTTTCCGGAGAAATTGGCGAACATCTCTGTTCTGTAGGAGCAGAATTTGGTACAACTACCGGACGCAAACGCCGCTGCGGTTGGTTTGATGCAGTTATTGGTCGTTATGCAGTGCGGATTAACGGTATGGATTGTTTGGCGATTACCAAACTCGACGTACTTGACGAACTCTCCGAAATCAAAGTTTGTGTCGCTTACGAAATTGATGGCGAACGCACGGAACATTTTCCTACTAGCGCTAGGAAGTTTGCTAGTTGTCGTCCGATTTACAAAACTGTACCGGGATGGGGGCGATCCACAAGCGATTGTCGGAGTTTAGAAGATTTACCGCCACAAGCGTTAGATTATCTGAAATTTTTGGCAGAATTGGTTGAAGTTCCCATTGCGATCGTATCTTTGGGTGCGAGTCGCGACCAAACAATCATTGTTGAAGATCCAATTCACGGACCAAAGCGAGCATTACTGCAAGCTGACGGCACCCCTGTTTCTTTGAAGACCGCATAAGGTACAATGTGATATTTGTCTGTATATTTTAGAGACGCGGTATAACCAATCTCTAATAACTGTAAACCGATCCTTAATTAATAAGAACAAAACAATGGAAATGACGGTCGAATGTCAAAAACGACCAGAAGGAAGCAAAACTAAGGCTTTGCGTCGTTCTGGAGAAATTCCTGCCAATTTATACGGGCATAAAGGTACGGAATCAATTTCTTTAGTAATTAATGCTAAAACTGTCGAACGCTTGCTCAAAAAAGCTTCGGTTAATAACACCTTAATTGACTTAAAAATTGACGATGATTCTTGGAAAGGTCAAACCTTACTGCGAGAAGTTCAAGCTCATCCCGCATCAGGTAAACCTTACCATCTCAGCTTTTTTGCTGTCGCAGGTCATGGTAAAATGACAGTAGAAGTACCTTTGAACTTTATCGGCGAAGCATTTGGTGTAAAACAAGAAGGCGGTATATTAGATACCGTAATTACTGAAATGCAGCTAAACTGTTTGCCGGAAAACATTCCCGATTCAATTGATATTGACGTTACCGATTTAAAAGTAGGCGAGAACTTGCACGTTAATGAAATTAAGTTACCCGAAGGCGTAAGTTTAACAGCAGAATCGTCCGAACTAGTTGTTAGTGTTTTACCACCTCAAGTTACTGCAACAACAGAAGAAGATGAAGGTGAAGGTGGAACCGAAGAAGAAACCGTAGCGGAAGCTAAGCCTGAAACTACTTGAACGATGCTTGATTAGATTACAATACCAGGGGGCGAACTCCTGGTTTTTTTGTGTAATTTTGGATGCAAAATACTACAAACAGTCATTAAAAAAGTACGTTTGTTTGTATCGCATCACAAAGAGTGTTGCACGAACAACTGTCAAGGGCGCGGCTGACGTAGCAGATTCAACCGCCGATTTGTTACTATCACAAATGAAAGCAGCCGAACCATTTACCGAGAAAGAAAAATCGGATCTCAAAATTTTGGATACAACTCAGCCCCAAGAGGCACAATTAAAACAACTAATTAGCCAATAGCCGAATTATGGCAAAAAAAAGTTCTGGTAATTTGTTACCTATATCTCAAAGCTTTCTTTCTCAACTGATATTCGGAATATTTTTAGCGTTTGTATTTTTCCTGTCTTCTAGAAAACTGGAACTAAGCGTCTTCCTCGGAATATTAGGAGGGTTAGGATTAGGCTTGTTTACAACAACAACTAGAGACGGTCCCCATCCCGAAACTGTAGCATCTTCTGATGGTGTAGATGCTGGACTCAAATACTGGTTATTTTTCTTGCTTAGCTTTTTACTTTTAGGCTATCAACCGCCCGTGAGCATTTTGCTAAGTGGATTAGCTGGTTTGAGCGGGGGCTTTGTTTTTGCTTGGTGGGGAAGCAAGGAACCAACCGTTACCAAAATAAATCAGAGTCAGCGAGATATACAAATTGAAGATGAGGGAGTTTCCTCGGCACAGAGAAACTTGCAGCGAACTAGAAAAACTACCCGTCGTTACCGTCGCCGTTCTGGAATCAACATTAAGTTTTGGGAAAAGTAGCCCAAATTTAACCAGAGGGAGTTATGAGGACGGAAGTTAGAAGTTAGAAATTAAAAGTTAAGAGTTATTACTTCACAGTTTGTATCTTAAGAAAGCGATTGAAACCTGGGTTTATTTCTCATCATTAAATTATAAATATTTAATTTTTGTTTTATAAAACCCAGTTTCTTAAGGTTTTCTTGAGTTTAAACTGCAATAACTTATAGCTCATAACTAATACGGACGGTAGTTTTAACTCATAACTCCTAACCCATAACTAATAATTAATAATTAACAAAATATATAACTCATGTTTTTATATCTTTCTAAACTGCTACCCCTTTTTTTCTATCCTCTAGGGTTCGCTTGTATTTGTAGCTTTTTAGCGCTGTTCTTGCTTTGGAAACGACCGCGTGTAGCAGCATTTTGCATTGCACTAGCGTTGTTTGTATTGTTATTTAGCTCTAATGCTTGGGTTTCTCGCTTTATGGTGCGTTCCTTAGAATGGCAAAATATTCCGTTGGCAGAATTACCAACAGCAGAAGCAATAGTAGTGTTGGGTGGTGCTACTAGATCAGCTTACGAACCGCGAAAAACTGTAGACTTAAGCGAAGCAGGAGATAGAGTTCTTTACGCAGTTCAACTTTACCGCGAAGAAAAAGCTCCTCTCATCGTTGTTAGTGGTGGTCGTATTGATTGGCACGGTGGTGGTACGCCAGAGTCAGAAGATATCGCAAAATTACTTAGTTTTATGGGAGTACCATCGAAAGATATTTTACAAGACCCCGATTCGCTAAATACCTATCAAAACGCCGTAAATGTCAAAAAAATTCTTTTAGAACGTAATATTGACCGTATACTACTAGTAACTTCAGCAATGCATATGCCGCGATCGCTGGCGATTTTCAAACATCAAAAAATTGAAGCTATTGCCGCACCCACTGATTTTCTAGTTACAAAGGGTGAAATTCAAGAACTAGCTAGTACCCCCAAAGGTGCAATTTTAAATTTGTTGCCAGACAGCAAGAATTTAGAGAACTTTACCAGCGCTCTCAAAGAGTATATAGGTATGGTTGTATACCGTTTGCGTGGGTGGGTTTGAGTCAGTTACCAGTTAGCAGTTAAGAACGTCGAGCAGCGCAAGGCTTGTCAGTATATCAGCTAACGACTAACAACTAACAACTAATAACTAACAACTAATAACAATGTCTCAAGAATTACGAAGAATAGTTCCGTTGCCAGAATCTCAAGTAGAAGAAACTATTGCTGTTAATGAAACTACTCACCAATTTTACCGAGAAATTGAAGTGCGCTCGGAGTTTAGAGATTATTGTGAGTGGTATTATGCGATCGCTCAAAGCAATCGTGAAGAACTAAAAAAAATGCGCGGCGAACTGAATATATTTCAGTGGTTTCGCCGCAGAAGCTAAAGTTTAAATTTTTTCTAACTCCGTAGTACGTAAGTGAGCTTTAAACTTTTTAGTAAACTTCACTTGAATAGGGAAATTTGCACTAACAGGTCTTCCTTGCCACTCGGTAGCAATATTGATCACTTCCCCTTCTAAGCCTTTGAGATCGAAAGCTTCACCTCGATGTTCGGGATGATGATACATTACTACAGATTCAGTTACACGAACGCGATCGCCAACTTTCATATCACTATTTACATCCAGCTTTTGGTTTTCCACAACTGTCGTCACGGCTATCCCTCAGTTAATTCGTTTTTTATCAAGATATAGACTGCCTGCCACTTTAAATTTTGTTTTAGCTTTTAAATATGATACAGAAGCCATACATACAACTGTGTCAGCGAGACTGTCATACAAAACAGCGAGCTTTCTTAGGCTTCACCGTTGATACTTCCTACAAGCAAAAACATCAACGGAAATTAAGAAGCACTAAAAGCCACCTGACATCAAGGCAAGAGGTCTAATCTTTATATATTCACTCTTTATGTTTACTTTGGTCAACTAGTATTAAGGTTAAAGGTCTGCATATTAAAGGTTAAAGGTTAAAGAGTTGGGAGTTGGGAGTTAGGATCACCGGAGTTAGGACCACCGGAGTTATAGCAATTTTTAATACTCCCTTTCCGGCTAATTGAGTGAGGGGGAAGAGGGGGAGAGGGGGAAGAGGGGGAGAGGGGGAAGAAATTTTATCGGTAATCTTGTTGAGCGAGACGGGAGTAATTAATCAAATTATGAGTAGTGCGAGCAAGATGCTCGCTATCTATCTCAAGCGAGCAAGATGCTCGCACTACCATGCACTACTATTTTCAAAATCATTAATCCCCCCATTTCCTTGTTCCCCCATCCCCCCATCCCCCCATCCCCCCATCCCCTTGTCTCCTCAATAAGGAGGACAAACCTCCTGCACTTCCTGGGGAAGTTGCTTGCAGGTTGTGTTAAATGATTTGGGATTAATCAGCCACCATGCTAACAATCCTAATGCCGTACCTAGTAAAACGAACAGCAGTAATCCGGATAGTAATAATATTGGATTGCGTTTTGATTTCTTGGCGGCTGCGGGAGCGGTGGTTGTAACGGGTTCGTCGTCGGAAACTTGCAAGTCTAAAAGTGCTTGGGAACTTTGTGCTAATTCATCTTCCTTATAAGCTGTTTCTCCTTCTAAAACTTCTATATCAGATGCTTTAGGACTTACTACGGCTAAGTAATCTGGGATGACGCGGCAATGAGTTATAACTACTGAAATGTTGTCGTGTCCGTTTCTTTGATTGGCTAACTTTATCCAAGAATCAACGGCTTGTTGGGTTGTCACTTCCCCCGTTAATACAGGTAAGGCGTAATCGCGCCAATGATGTTCTACCAAATTGTTGTCGCTCAAACCGTCGGAACATAACAGCAATATTCCATCTTCTTCTAAAATAAAGCGTCTAATTTGGGGGTGGAGAAATTCGCCTGCTTTGGTACCTAAGGCTTGAGTCAGAGCAGTCGCATCGGGACGGTGTAATGCTTGACGGTATAAGCTACGGGTGTGAATTACTTCCCGCGTTGCAACATCGTCATCAACTGTTAGTAACTGACAATATTCGCGAGTAATCCAGTAAGCGCGACTATCACCGACATTAGCTAGATAAAGTTCGCAAGCATTGGACGATCGCCAATTAGCAGTAGTTTGCACGCTTTGCGGTATCTGCACCGCCATTACTAAGGTTGTCGCCATGCGTTCTCTTTTTTCGCGTTTTTGGCGATCGTTGGCGTTGCAAATTAAGTTATTTACAACTCGCAAACTTGCTTCAATTTGCTGTTTCAACAAATCTGGAGATACAACTTCGTTAGAAAGTGCAACTTCAGCAAGTAATGCACGAATTTGTAATTTTATTGACTCTACAGCCAAAGTGGAGGCAACTTCACCACCTTCGTGTCCGCCTATACCATCGCAAACCAGAGATACCTGGGGTAATAAAGAGTCTTTAGAATCTGCGGATGCGGGGAAACAATTGTCTTCGTTTCTGGGTAATCGGTTTCCTTTATCTGTAATTCCAGATACTTTCAAAGTTAAAGGTAATTCTGCTGCTACTGATAGTAATAGCTGATTGAGTTGTGTCGAAATAGCGTCAAAATCAACCACGCCGCTACACATTTGTTTAACAATTTTTTTTAACGGATTGTTAACTTTTGTGTGGGAAACAGCTACAATTGGTCGCCAACATTCTCCTAGCTGCTGTAAAGTTGGCGCGATCGCATTTTCTGTAAGTTCGAGCAAGCGCACGCACCATCCTTGTACGCGCAGGTTTTCTGTGACGAGTAAACTACCCGCAACTCCTAATTCGGATAAAGGCTGCCACAATTCGAGAATCTGCCACAACCAGTAAACTTGTCTTACTGCCGTTGAATCCCATACATCAGTAATTGCCGGATAAAGACTACCTTTGTCGTCGATCGGTGCATTTTCTAGCAACAAGATATTATCTTCACTGTCTTGACGCAATCGTGTAAATCCGTATACATGAGGTACGTGTAATCGATATTGATGCAGACGCAGATAGGGAAGAGTATTATTAGGTAAATTTTCGAGTATATCTGGTGTTTTTATTGGCTGAGTATCCAGCCAAATTTGAGGAGATAAGACGGAGTAACGAGAAGCAATTTTTTCTCCCGGTTCCAGATTATTTTTTTTAGCATCTACTGCCCAAACATATCGGTAGACAAGAGGTGTAAAACAATTAGCGCAAAGGCGATTCCCTACTGTATTTACGGGGTCGGTACAGTGGAGATTCGGGCAATAAACTATCCTTTGAGTAGAAATCATCAGGTATAAATTCCATCGATTAGTATCAATACGTAAATTTCAATTACATTTTGCAGTCAAAGAATTTGGGCTTGGATTAGACTGAGTGAGTATCCTTTTAACCAAAGTTTGTTTTTAGAAGTAATCAAAATTTACCGCAAAAAGAACAATCTTTACTTTCCGAAAATTATTCGCACGCAAGTGTATTTAAATTTAGTACGGATAGGATTAAATAAATCTTTCTTTTTGAAGCGATCGAAAAGCTTGCAACTGCATAGTGAAGCTTTGTATGTACTAGTAACTGCGAATCAATTTATCCTGAATGTATGTTTTAGGATGATATATGACCACAACTTTAATATGGCTGATAGCGGGAGCCTGTTTGTGTTTGTCGGAATTATTTATCCCGACTGCTTTTGTCGCTTTTATGATGGGCATCAGCGCCTTTGTAGTAGCGTTGTTGTCTTTAGCAGTGGGAAATTTATGGCTGCAAGTATTGTCTTGGTTGCTGCTTTCCGCATCATTAATAGTGCTTACCCGCAAATATATTTCGCCACGACGACGTAAATCGAAAATTCGGGATGCGATTTTAGCCGAGACTATCACTGAAATAACACCGGGGCAACCAGGACGAGTTTTATATGAAGGCAATTCTTGGCGAGCGCGATGCGATGATGAACAAGCTTTTATTGCGCCCTATCAAAGAGTTTATGTAGTCAGGCGCGAAGGTACAACTTTGATTGTCATGCCCGAAAATATTTTACATTCTTGATTTTCGTGTTTGAAATAATAATATTAGGAGAAAAGAAAATGATAGAACAGATATTTTTACTGATATCCTTAGCTTTGGGCGGTTCTGCCTTAGCTGGTAGCGTGAAGATTATTAACCAAGGAAACGAAGCTTTAGTAGAAAGATTGGGAAGCTACAACGCGAAGTTAGAACCCGGACTCAACTTTATGATTCCTTTCTTCGATCGCGTAGTTTACCGCGAAACCAATCGAGAGAAAGTTATCGATATTCCTCCTCAAAAATGCATTACCCGCGACAACGTAGCCATTGAAGTTGATGCTGTAGTTTACTGGCGCATTGTCGATATGGAGAAAGCTTACTACAAAGTAGAAAATCTCCAAGCGGCGATGGTGAATTTGGTATTGACTCAAATTCGCTCGGAAATGGGACAATTAGAACTCGACCAAACCTTTACCGCTCGTACTGAAGTTAATGAAATTTTATTGCGGGATTTGGACATTGCTACAGATCCTTGGGGTGTTAAAGTAACCCGTGTAGAATTGCGCGATATTATTCCTTCCAAAGCAGTACAAGACTCAATGGAATTGCAGATGACCGCAGAAAGACGCAAGCGGGCAGCAATTTTGACATCCGAGGGCGAAAGAGAAGCAGCGGTAAATAGTTCTAGAGGTAGAGCAGAAGCTCAAGTTTTAGAAGCAGAAGCCAATCAAAAAGCCGTAGTTTTACAGGCAGAAGCACAGCAAAAAGCTACCATCCTCAAAGCAGAAGCCGATCGCCAGCAGCAGGTACTTAAAGCCAATGCAGTGGCTCAATCATCAGAAATTATCGCTCAAAAAATGAAAGATAATCCCAAAGCCCAGCAAGCATTAGAAGTGTTATTAGCCTTGGGTTACTTAGACATGGGAGCAGCGATCGGACAAAGCGAAAGTGCCAAAGTCATGTTTATGGACCCACGCACAATTCCCGGTACCCTAGAAGGTATACGCTCCATCGTTTCCGAAACTCAAGGCGATAATTCTATGCTCGAACAGGTTAAGAACGATCGGCAACGCGGTTAGGAGAGAGGGGGAGACAAGGGGATGGGGAGATGGGGAGATGGGGAGATGGGGGGAGACGAGGAGAAATAATTCTTAACTCCTAACTCCTAACTCCTAACTCCTAACTCCTAACTCCTAACTCCTAACTCCTAACTTCTAACTCCTAACTTCTAACCACTAACCACTAACCACTAACCACTAACCACTAACTCCTAACAAGCTTGCTCTGCGTGGCATTTTTCGCATAAGCCGAAGAATTCTAATGTGTGATAAAAGATTTTAAAATTTTGGTTGGTTTCTAATTCGGTTTCTAGTTGATGTACGGGACATTGATCGATCGCAATTGAGCTACCGCATTGCAAGCAGGTTAAATGATGTTTGTCTTGCTGTACTAAGCTATAAAGTGCTTCGCCGTTAGCTAGGGTTCGTACTTGTACTAAGCCTTCGAGTTTTAACGCTTCTAAAGAACGATAAACTGTTGCTAAACCCATACTTTGATTGCTATGACGCAGTTCCACATATAGATTTTGGGCGGAAATGCTTTGTTTACTGGATTTGAGCAGGTTTAAAATCCGCTCTTGGCTGCGGGTACGTATGGGTTTCATAAAAGATAACTATTCAAATAACAGTAAGAAATAATTTCTATTACCACTTCTATTTAATTTACTTTAACGATCTCAGATTATCATTTCCAATTGGTGACAACAGAAAGATATAGTATACCCAGAGCAGCATTGGGTAAGATTAAGTGTCAATTAAGTATCAAGCCAAAATTTTTGTAACTCTTCGTCCGTCAGTTTTAGATCCGGCAGGTGTCGCAGTACAATCCGGGCTAAAGCAGATGGAATACGACAACGTTGAACAAGTAAGAATCGGGAAATATATAGAATTGACGATTACTTCAGATTCGGAGGATTCAGCCCGTCAAGACTTAGATAAAATATGCGACAAAATGCTCGCAAATCCCGTAATTGAAAACTACCGCTTCGATTTAACTGAGGTGGAATCGGTTATTGGAGCAGTTTGAGCAGTGAGCAGTGAACAGTGAACAGTTACCAGCGAGCAGTTAGGAATTAGGAATTAGGAGTTAGGAGTTAATAGTTAATAGTTAACAGGCTAAATTTCCCCCTCTCCCCCCTCTTCCCCCTCTTCCCCCTCTTCCCCCTCTTTATACCTTTAACCTTATGAAATTCGGCGTTGTTGTTTTCCCCGGTTCTAATTGCGATCGCGATGTTGCTTATGTGACGCGAGATATTTTGTCTCAACCAACTCGTATGGTTTGGCATCAAGATACGGATATTTCCGATATTGATGTGGTGATTCTACCCGGCGGTTTTAGCTATGGTGATTATTTGCGTTGTGGTGCGATCGCTCGGTTTTCTCCGGTGATGTCTTCTGTTATCGCACACGCACAAAAGGGTAAGTTTGTCTTGGGTATCTGCAATGGTTTTCAGGTATTAACTGAGTCGGGATTGTTACCGGGTGCGTTAATTAAAAATCAAGATTTACATTTTATCTGCGATCGGGTACCGCTTCTGGTTGAACGTAACGATCTACCTTGGACGCAAGGTTATCAAGATGGCGAACAGATAATTTTACCCGTGGCTCATGGTGAAGGACGATTTTATGCGGACGATAAAACTTTGGCGAAGTTGGAAGATAATAACCAAGTTGTATTTCGTTACGGTGAAAATCTCAATGGTTCGTTAAGAGATATTGCAGGTATTTGCAATGGTGACGGTAATGTGTTGGGTATGATGCCGCATCCGGAGAGGGCTTCCGATCCGATGTTGGGTAATACTGATGGGTTGAAGTTGTTTCAGGGATTGTTGGAGAAGGTTTTGGTGGAAGTTAGGTAAAATATAAATGCTGATAATAATGCACTCATCCTATTCTTAATGAGTAAGTCAGTTGTAATTAATCTCGGAAATAGCGATTTATATAAAGGATGCGAACAAGTAACGGCTCAGTTATGGGTTCGAGGTCATGTCCCAGAACAATTTGTCGGCTCATTGCCACCAGCACCACATTTAGTGGAACTATATAAGCGTTGGCAATTTATGTATCGCAGCTTTTACGATTGTTTAAATTTGCGATCGACATTGCTTGAAGATGATGAAATAGAAATAAATCAAACTGATATAACTAATATTTCCGATGTCAACTTTGATAATTTATCTGGACAGTTACGGGTAAGCGTTAATGCTTGGCTGAAATCTGAGGAATTCTTGAATATAGAGCGTAAATTACGTTCTGCATTAATTCCGGAAGAGGAAATACAGATAGTTATTGAAACTAGCGATTTATGGCTGCGACGTATACCCTGGTGTTGGTGGGATTTTCTTGATGATTATCCCTATTCTGAAATCGCTCTTTTTAGACAGGAATATAGAAGAACTGCTGTCTTAGCACGATCGAGATTGACTAAAAATAAAGTCAGAATCTTGGCAGTTATGGGTAACAGTGTTGGTATTGATTTAGAAGCAGAAAGTGGCTTTCTGAGAAGTTTGCAAGATGCACAAGTCAAATTTCTAATTCAACCGTCACGCGAGGAATTTAATCGATGTCTTTGGGATTCCCTTGGTTGGGACGTGCTTTTTTTTGCAGGTCACAGCCAAACTGAGGACGAAAAAGGAAAAATTTATATTAATGAAAACCCTACAAACAACAGTTTAACACTCGAACAATTAGAAGAAGCTCTCAAAGCAGCAATTGAGAATGGTTTGAAATTAGCAATATTTAATTCTTGTGATGGGTTGGGACTGGCTTCGGTGCTGGAAAAGTTAAATATTCCTACAACAATGGTAATGCGCGAGCCAGTATCAAACCTAGTTGCACAAGTTTTTTTCAAATTTTTCTTAGAATTTTTTGCTAAAGATAGAAACTCTTTATACATATCATTTCAAAAAGCACGTAGGCAACTGCAAGGATTAGAACATAAATTTCCTGGTGCTTCATGTTTACCCGTGATTTTTCAAAATCCAGCATTAGAACCGCCAAACTGGTTAAGTTTGGGAGGAATGCCTCCCTGTCCTTATCGGGGATTATTTGCTTTCTCTGAAGCAGATACAGACCTGTTTTTTGGGCGGGAACTGTTTTGTTTTAATTTGCTGAAAGCTGTAAAAAGTAAAACATTTGTAGCTGTGGTTGGTCCTAGCGGGAGTGGTAAGTCCAGCGTAGTGTTTGCTGGTTTGATTCCCCAGTTGCGAAAAGATGAGAATACAAACTGGAAGATAATTTCTTTTCGTCCCGGTAACAAACCTTTTAAAGCATTGGCAAGTGCTTTGTTACCTTTGTGCTTATCCGTTAATTTTCTGCAACAGAATGTAATGGGTGAAAATGATTTGCCTTTGCTTGAAGAAGAACTCGCTGCACGATTAGAATGCGATCGCTTTGCTCTACAAACAATTATTGCGGAGTTTATCAAGCAAAATCCCAACATTCGTTTAGCATTAATCGCGGATCGGTTTGAAGAATTGTACACGCTTTGTCTTAAGTCTGAAACCCAATCTTTTCTAGATGGATTATTGGTTGCTGTTAGTTTAGCCCCAGCTTTTAGTTTAATTATCACCCTTAGAGCCGACTTTTACGGTCATGCTTTATCTTACCGTCCATTTAGTGACGCTTTGCAAGGAGCCGTGCTTAATCTCGGTCCAATGAGTCGGGAAGAATTGCACTCGGTAATTGAAAAGCCTGCAATTAAGATGAAAGTCAAATTAGAGCTAGGACTAGCACATAGATTAATTGATGATGTATGGGGAGAATTAGGGAATCTACCACTGTTGGAATTTGCCTTAACTCAGTTATGGTCCAAACAGCAAAACGGTGAATTGCTGCACGATGATTATGCTAAAATCGGCTGTGTGGAAGGTGCTTTGGCTGAATATGGGGAGCAAATATATGCTCGGCTTTCATTCGGCGATCGAGAAAGAGCGAAACGGATATTTATTCAGTTAGTGCGTTTGGAAGAAGGTACTCAAGCTACTCGCAGGTTGGCAACTCGCTCTCAAGTAAATAATTGGGATTTAGTAACTCATTTAGCATCTGCTCGTTTGTTAGTCACAAATCGTAACGATTCCACTGGTGAAGAAACGGTAGAAATTGTTCATGAAGCTTTGATTAAAAGTTGGGGACGTTTAGAACACTGGATACAGGCTGATACTGACTTTCGACGCTGGCAAGAACAATTGCGATCGGCAATATATCAATGGGAAAAAAGCAGTGAAGATGAAGGTGCGCTGTACAGAGGTGTATCCTTAGCAATAGCCCAAGACTGGCAGCAAAAACGCTTTGAAGAACTTAGTGTTAAAGAAAGAGATTTTATTCAACGTTCTGTGTTAGTTTGCGATCGCGAAATCGAACAAAATCGCAAACGACGAATTACTATCTTAGGACTTATTATTAGTTTGATTTTAGTTGGGATTGGTAGATGGCATTTACGATGTAGTTTTTAGTTATAAAATAACTGAATTTTGCAACGTCTCTACATTATTGTTGTTAAATCAAATAGGAATCCGGGTAAAACGTCTTCACCGGATAGTGTTAGGGGGTTTTCTAATATTTCTACTTCTTTACCTTGACGATAAATCTCTACAAGTCGTGCTTCTACATTAATTAACCAACCCAAGCGTGCGCCATTTTCGATATATTCCTGCATTTTCTCGCGTATTTTCTTCAATGAGTCGGTAGGCGATCGCAATTCCAATACAAAATCTGGACATAAAGGTAAAAATTTTCGTTTTTGTTCTGCGGTTAAAGATTCCCATTTTTCTATAGTTATCCAAGAAGCGTCGGGAGAGCGATTTGCACCGTTGGGTAGTTTAAAACCTGTGGAAGAATCAAAAGCTTTACCTAAATTATTCTTACGACTCCAACCTTGAAGTTGATACGCTATTTCAATATTGCGGTTTCCTGTTTCTCCTCCCGTTGGTGACATGATTAATAATTCCCCCGATGCTGTACGTTCAAATTTCCATTCTTGATTTTTTTGACATAGTTGCCAAAATTGTTCGTCGGTTAAGTCGATTGTTAGTTGTAGGGTGGGAGTTGGGGGAATTAATGAAGCGTTCATGTTAAAATCTGAATATTTTTTATTTTAAACGCATCACGCAAAGGTTAGCGCAGAGGGACGCAAATTTTAACCGATTTAGCTCTTGCTTCTAAGGATTTGAAATCGGATTTCGCAACAGCCGTATTAGGACGAATCCTGTAATTAATGGGTAAGTTATTATGTAAATTAGCACCATACTAACTGGCGTACTACTACTTAGGAATATATTGAAGCTACCAGTAGTCAAAAACGCCCATGCAATCAGGAGAATAGAAGCAACTAAACTTACCATAGCATTAGCTACAATCCACCAACCAGCGTGGGAAACCCACCATCTTAGTAAAAGCCATTGTATTAATCCAAGTAAAGTAAACCCCAGACTAATATTCCAAAACCACCCCTCTATCCCTACAAAAAAAGTTGCCACCGAACCGACACCAATCCCTACAAGAAGCCCTACAGCAGTTACTAAAATCCACTCACCAGTTTTAGATACCCAAGTTACCCATCTTCGCAGAACCAACCATTGTGTAATTGGAAGTAAAATTCCAAGAGTTGCAAAACCAACAATATGTGCTACTAGCCACCATGTCCAAAATTTCTCGCCAATATCCGGTTGTGGAGTTGCTGCATATAATGTGCTTTGTTGAGTACTTTGAGGTTTTAATGGAGCCGATTGTATTGGTGGAAACGGTTGATTGAAAGACTGAGGAGAACTTACTTGTGCTGGATTCACAGCTTGCTCAATTTCTGCCAAAGCTTGTAATATCTCCCTGGTATCAGTAGGACGTTGACTGGGCAAACGTTCCATCATGCGGTCAATTAAATCTGCAAATTTGGGTGAAATATCCGGTACTACATCACGCCAATGCATTGTATCGTTATAGGAGTTATAAATTGCTGTGTCTAATGGTTCTTTACCCGTCAATAGAAACACAAACGTGCGTCCTAAAGCAAAAAAATCCGATTGCGGTACAGCTTGACCGTTCATTTGTTCGCTTGGGGTATATCCAATCGATATCAAGCCAGTAACTTTACCTTGTTGATGGGCTAAATAGTAGGTTTGTGTGGCTTCTCGCGCTGCACCGAAATCAATTAGTGCCAAACGTCCAGTTGCCCTTAGCATGATATTTGGAGGTTTGATATCTCGATGAAAAAAGTTCCGATCGTGAACCAGTTGCAGAATGTTAACTATTTGCTTTAACCATTGCACTGCTAACTTTTCCTTGATGGGACGATTTTCGCGTTTTTGCATATACTCTTGCAAATCCATCCCTTCAATTTTCTCCATTACCAAACAGTGCAATGGTTGCTGACTAGCTCTGGAAAAATAAATAAAATAGTCATCTTTTTCTACCTTGGGAATACCAGGGTGTTCTAACATTTTCAGCACTTCCCCTTCCCGCTGAAATAGCTCCACAGCCTTGGGTTGATTATCGATCAGAACTTTTAGTACCCTGGAAATATTACTAACGACATCGTTTACTTCATAAGTTTTACCAAAACCACCTTGTCCTAATAACTTTATTGTCCGATAACGTCCTTCCAATAACAATTCCGAACCACAGCTTTGACAAAATAATATATTGCTAGAATTTTCTGGCTTCGAGCAATTGGGATTAATGCAGAAGGACATAGAAGTCACTCGATCGAAGTCTGAGGTGCATAACTATTTTTACCGATTTAAAACTAGAAGTAAACAAATACTACGTATATTTTATATTTGGTGGGGATTTAATCACGGTTATGAGTTATTTATAAAGTAACAATATTAACTAGTTCCCAGTCTCTGGCTGGAAACTCCTGTGTGTGAGGCTCCGCCTCAAGTATATTCAGAGGCAGAGCCTCCTGCATTGGCATTGCCCCCGCTGTGCCTGGGAACGAGAAATTGGTGCGTGACTACTCCCTCTTTCACAAAGTAACAATATTGATATAATTTCTACGTTAAATCGCGGTAGCGTCTGGGTACCTGTAAAGATTATTTATTAAGTAATCATTATTGGAGTTACCGGGGTGAATATTCTACAATCGGGGAATAACGAGTTAGTTTATGTAGACTACAGCGATTTATTAAATAAGATTTTACAAGTTCTAAATAATCCGCAGCATGAAAATATATTTAAGATATCTGAGGATCGACAACGATTATTGATTGGTATTAATAATGTTGCGAATCAAGTTGCAAGTTTATCAATAAATAGTCCAATGGGCGCTTCTAGTAACGGTGCGAAGACTGCTAGCGTAAATTTTAGTCCGGGTTTTGCAGAAAAGTTTCCCGAACAAATTCGAGAGATTAACGATCGCTTGCAGCATTTATTAACATCTCAGGTTGAGCGGCATTCATTATCAATTCAGCAGTTTGTAGAAAATTTAGCTACAGATTTAGAGAGTTTTAAAGGTAATAGTTCTAGTTTAGATTTTTCCTATCCTTTCAAGGATTATAACAATTTACAAAAGCAGCGATTAACTGTATCCGATCGAAGTGAAAAAGGTAAAGAACTTTTACGATTTCACAAGTTAACTATTAGCGTACAGAAAACTAAAGAATTTAACGAGCAGTTGCGATCGGGTTTAGAAAAGTATATCAAAGCTGAATTTGGCGATCGAAGTGAATCGGAGCGCGAAGATTTAAGCTATATTCTTGATGATTTATATCAAGATAAAGATAAAGTCGAATCGGATTTTTATAAGCTCAGAGAAATTATCGATAGACAAACTTTAGGAAAACTCAAAAAACAAGCACAGATTAATTATTTAGAGTTTCTTCACGAAAATTTGAATACAGATACTGGTAATAATGCTCAAGCTGCGATTTATTTACAAGATACTATCAGACGTTTGCGCTTAGTCGAAGAGTATATTAACGATATCAATAAAGCTGATGGCGATTATTTGGTGAATTATGCCGGAGTTTCCTTAAATTACAGGGATATTTTTTCTCGTGGTGAAGCTTTTGATAGTTTACCGATTATTCCTAAGGTGGAAGGTTATTTAGGAGAAACGAAAGATGAAGATAAGGGAGAAATTCAGTTTATTTTTGGTTTGAAACTTAAGTTTGATGGCAAGGTACAGGCTTATGGTGGTAAAAATGTATTTGAATATTATTTAAATTTACTGAATCCAGATAGCAAGGAACATCAGGAGCAATTAAACGATGCTTTGAAAAAAAAGACTTTTGCGAGCAAAGTTTTAAGAATCGTTTTTTTATATTATCTGATGTTTGCCTTTCGTCCAACATCAACTAACGATGGCAATCAAAATTGGGAATTAGAATATAATCCGATTCCAGGATTTGACGAAAAGGTAATACCAATTCTTAAAGGGGATGATGATGAAGCGAAAAGAAAACTATTTAGAGGAATTATTAAGGGTTTTGAAAAGTATAATATTCAGAATAAAATCACAACTCTCAAGAAATCTTTAAGCAATCTGATTAAATCGAAGCGGAATTTTCCTACTAGAGAATATCCGTTACATATTTCTGTCGGTAAAAGCATTCTTGAAAGAGATATTCAGGAGATATTCGATCGCAATACATTTTTTAAACCTGTTTTGAGAGGTAATCCCAAAGAACTTCTTAAATACATATCCATCGGTGAAGCAAGTGCGAAAATAAATACCCTTTGCTCTCTCCCTGCTAAAATCACTATTAACGACATTCATTACGCTTCATCAGATGAAAGACAAAGTTTTAATATGGAGTACGATATCAAAAATGTCCGTGCTTTACCCATATTGTTTTTACCGTTTGAAGATAGCCAATGTCAAAATGAGTACAATAAAAGTTTAAAACAACGCAAGTTAATATTATTCCCATATAGATTAGAAGATAATCGGTTAGAGTCTCAGCAATTATTTGTTTATAATTTTACTTTTTCTCTGTTGGCATACATGAGTTTAAAAGTAATATTGCACGAGCAAAAACCATTATTTATTCCGATTTTGCGGTTGCATTTACATAATAAAGAAGATGATGCACCAATAGAAAAAGCGATAGTATCTTTATCGAAATCATTATCTCATTTATTAAACGAGGAACATCGTTCTAATGCTCAAGGTGTAATTATTAGAAATCTAGTAAAATTTAAACTACCTAATGTATTTAGTTCGCTATATTCGGTACTTCCGAAAAAGTTTACCTTCAATGATGCGTCAACTCCGAAAATAGTAGATAATCTGGCAATAATAATAGTATCAAGTCGGGAAAGCGATAGAAGTTGGAGAAGCTCTCAAAAAATTTCTAATGTCATGGGAGAAATTTTAGGTTTTACCTGTCAAAATGGTGCTGTCAAAGTAAAACTTATCAAAACTTTTTCCGATAATTACCAGCAACAACAGATATTTAGTCATCCTACAGTAATCATTGATGAAGTTGCTAAACTTTATCAAAAAGGATACAGACGCTTTATTTACATTGCAAAAGCACCTTATACCAGCAGTTTATACATGACGCAAAAGGAAGAAGATGATGGATTATTCTTCATGTCAAAAGAAGTTATTCGGGCTTTGAAATCCACACACGATAATATTAAAATTTATCCGATGTTTTTCGATAAATATTATGCTAGCAAGTTTCAAGACAAAATAGAAGACAGTTCTTTGTATATTCAAGATACAGTAGAATTAGCGAATATTGTCGATGACCCCAGTAAAAAATCTGTTGTATTCTTCAATTTATTTAATGGTGTCACCATTGGTAAAGGTGTTGAGCGCAATTATAATGGTGTAATTTCTTACGCTACTTTCGCTAATATCTATCAAGGTATTTTAGATGATGAAGATATTTACAGAGGTTTGATTTTTAACGGCGATTTGAAAAATGAAATATTAAATTTATTGACTTTGTTTCACTTTTCGCGGTACGAGAAAGCGGACAAAATTAGCCTTAAGTTAAATCCTTATGAAAATTTGATCGGTGATGATTCGGTTGGGGCACTTTCTTTGTTTAATCATATGAGAGGAAAGTCGCTATTTAATTTGTTGGCGTTTTTAACTGAAGTGAAGAAGATTTTAAATGTACGGGAAACTGATTTAATATAAAAACGAGGCTCCGGTTAAGAAGTCGGGTTTTTAGAATACGTATCTGTAATACACTTACAAATTTTATAAAAACCCGACTTCTGACTATTACTGTTGGTATGATAATATTTTTTTTAACACAGAGTTTTTTGAGTAATTTTAACAGAAAAAATCATAAATTAAATCGGGATGTCATCTAAAATTGCGGAAGAATTAGGGCGTTTATTTGAAGTCGGTTTCAATATCGGAATTCTGGCTTATATCAAAGAGAAACAGATAACGCATGGTTTTGATAATTTATATCTTGAGGAATTGCAGCAATTAAAGTTTCCTCAAATGCTTAAACGTATCGTTAGTCAGGTTATTAGTACTCTTGAAAGAGAGATGGTGCAAAAGTGGAGTACGTTTTATCTGCAAAAAGGTTTTTTCTGTGGATTGAATTTTTTTGCCGAATATTTACAGTCTATCGGTTGGGATGAGCCACGTAAAATCAAAAAGGTAGAAATTTTATATTATCAATGTCAATTTAGTGGCGATAACAGTATTGGAACTTATGAAGGTAAAAATAAAGTACAGTGGTTTAAAGAACTTTTAACTCAGTTAGATAACTTTACTTCAGATGAAGTTGAACGTTTTAGCAAACAATATTTTTGGGAAGATTTAGATTTAGGTAAGAAAGGCGAGTTTGTTAATGCAGATACTTTAATGCTGTTACGGCATCGCAAACAAATAAGAATACTTTGTGTAGACTTATCGGTATTTTCTATAAAATCGGATTGAGAAGTGAAAAATCTTGATTTTGTGGAAATTTTAAGAAATTTATTGATTAGAGATATCAGTTATTTACGCTCGAAAAGCGTTTTTTCACAGCTTCGTATTGATACTCAGTCTTTAGGTTTCGAGTTTAACGACGATTTGAAGAGTTATTTTACTGCTTTTAAATATAAGGATAAGGAAAGCGCTAAGTTAATCCAAGCTGGTGGTTACGCTTATAGTTTTTATAACTTTCTCAAAGATAACAATATCATTAATGATGAATCAATAACGTTTAATGCGGTGGGATATAGCGATCGCGGTGTAAGTGCTATGTCTGTTAAACCTGATAATATCACAGTTTTACAAAATTGCTATGAAATCTATATTCATGATTCGAGTCTTAAGGATATAAATGAAGCTCGTAAACAGGTTTTATATCGTATTAGACGCAGTGCTTATAGTAGTTTTACCAAAGGAAAGAATTTTGTTGATGCTTTGTTAGATATTCCTGTTAACAATACGACTACTGTAACTCATCAAGAAAAAGTTGAAGGCTTTGTTAATTCTGTAGGAAATGTTCCTCAACCTTTAATGGATAAATTGGGATTAACTGGAACTTTGGATTTACGAAATGCTCATGCAGAATTAATTAAAAAAGAACTGATTTCGGACTCTAACTATATCTTTTTGACGGGTAATCCCGGTATTGGTAAAACAACCGCGATCGCAAATTTTCTCAAAAGTCATGTTGATGAAGGTTTTCTATTCTTTTATGTCAGCCCTCGCAAGCAAGTAAATTTAGATATTATCGAAAAATTTAAGGATAAAAACTCGCAGAAGCTATGCGATGACAGGATATTAGCTATTAATACTTATAGTAATTTAATTGACGATAATCAAGGAGAATATACGGTTCAGTATTTATCGAATCAACGTCAAGGAGATTTTAGATCGCAGTCTGTACACTTTTGCGACAGTCGCAATGTTGAATTGCGTTGGCAGCATGCCGATAAACTGAATAGAAAAAATTATGATACCATTCAAGATGCCAGGAAGAGCAGTAAAGGTGTTTTAGATAGTATCTGTGAAGCAATTTACACAGTGATAGATCGTCAAGAATCTCATAATATTATCGCTACAGTTTCAATTCAATCTCTGAAAAAAACCTTTGATAATAACGATACTTTAAAGCACTTTGAGAAAATTTTTAGAAATGCTTATAACGAAAGAGAAAATTTTATCATTCCCGAACGAATGCAAGCTATTTCTAGCAAAATTAAGCATTTATTCATTATGATAGATGAGATAACTGGTGATGATAGCGGTGTTGAATTTTTGCACGGTATCCATCAGATTTTATCTAAATATAAACTAACCGATTCTCAAAATGGTTTTAATACAAAAGTAATTATTGCCGACGCTTCGATAGTTGATAAAAACGTCATAAATCAACATCTTGCCGATAAAACGGCGGAACCAGATAAAATATACTTTCGTAGAACTTCCGATATATCTGAACCTCTTTCAATCGAGAATTTTACGTTCAAAGAGTTACCATCTACTGTAATCAATGCTAATTCTTACCCAGCTAAAAGTTTAACGATCGCATATAAAGCTATCGTTGAATCTCAACTATATATAGATCGGCTTAAAGATAAAAATAGTTTAACTAAAAGCTTACAAAAAGAGATTCTTCAAGATATACAAGCATTATTAAATCGTTCCGAAGTCGAACAAATTATAGTTTACATTCAAGATAAACAAAGATTAGGCGAATTAATTGAAAAAATTGAACGGCAAAGAGAATTTAAACCGTTTAAAGATTATATCGAAATTCACGCTAATATATCCGAATCAGAAAAAGAACAAATTAATCAATGTAAAAATGATGTCAAAATCGTTTTTATGACAGCTTCCGGAAGTAGAGGTTTATCTTTTCCTAAAGCAAAACATATTTTAGTCGAAATTCCTGGATTTCAAATTGAGAAAAACCTCATGGAAGTGATTCAGGTAATATATAGAGGTCGGGGAGATGATAAAATTGATAATCAAGATAAAGAACTCATTTTTTACCTAGCTCAAAAGTCAGTTTACTATCAAGATGACCTTGAAAATCAAAAATTAGCTATCCAAGAAAGCGTATTATCGTTATTAAATATACTATTAATTTTAAAAGCTTCCATCAACACCAGAATATTTGGTCATGGAAACATAGGTAGAGAAAAATTTATTATTATTCCTATCGGTGGTAAATCTATTTTTACTGCTGGTGGAACATTTTCTGCTCAGATAGCAAACCTGATTAAACAGTTAAAACAAGAACATCGTCGAAACAGAAGCGATATTTTAGTAGAACAAGTTTATACAAATTTAGAAAAACTATTAGGTACGGCAGATTTTATAGTTAGAGATAGCACAGATTTTAATTATCTCGATTTATTTAAAACTTTTAACAATAGCTTTGCGAAAATTTGTACTAGTTTAGATAAATTATTAGATTTCGGCAATCTTGAGCTAGCTTATATCAGCGGAAGTTTATTAATAGTACCAATTCCAAATAATGCTTTAGAAGAAAATTACCAGATGCGGGTGTTAGATATAGCTACTTACGCTAACGAAAAATTATGGCAAAATATGCTTTATATTAGTCGTCGTAAAACTTATCCCGAAAATTTACGTTTTGCGATCGTAGATGGCATAGAATTAATTAATAAACTCAAAGAAGAAGTTAATAGAACCCAAAAACTCGAACAATCAAGCCGAAATTCCGATCAATATTATGCCTTACCATTGTTTACATTTATCAGTGGTGAAGTGCTAAAAGAATATTTTACCAATCAACCCGAAGAACCTGAAGATGGGCGTTTTCGCGATATTCTCGCCACTTATATCCGCTTGCTTTATCCCGTTAATAATATTTTACCGATTGGTGATGGGTACAGAGAATTTCCATTTGTGCTTTTTAGAAGTTACAGTTTAGGAGAAATCAGAAAAAAGAGCTTTACAGATAAGTATTTGTTGACTTCTAATGAATTAAACGTATTAAATTTGATTTTGTCTAAGGAATAAATTTAGTTTACAGAATTCTTCAACTAAATGATTTATAAAATTATAACTAGTGCGAGCATCTTGCTCGCTTGAGACATATAGCGAGCAAGATGCTCGCACTACTCCTATCTCAGTCTAAAATTACTTATTATTTACTTATTTTCTCTGCATTCTTTGCGCCTAGTAAGGTTTTTTTATCGATAATTTTCTGGCGGCAAGAAAGTAAAAACATCATGTTTTACAAATGATTTGCGATTAGCTTTCAACCCCAACCGCTACACTAAAACTAAACATCCTATCTCTTCCCATGCTTTCCACCGCTCCCAACTACCAAATTACCTGGGAAAAACTTCCCGAAGACTTTGTTTTAGAAAACGAACCTGTGGATAATATCAATCATCCATCCCTTGCTGCTGCGTTATCTCACAGTTTAGATATTGCAAATAAATTACCGGATAATTCTCTTACTTCCACCAATTACGGTATCTGCGCTACTTTAAATCAAAAGATGGTAGTAAAAGCCCCAGATTGGGCTTACGTGCCTAATATTACCGTATCGCGACAGGAAGTTAAACGCAGCTATACACCGCAACTTCAAGGCGATATTCCAGTTATTGTGATGGAATTTCTTTCCGATACTGAAGGTGGTGAGTATTCTATTAAACCTACTTATCCCCCTGGAAAGTGGTTCTTTTACGAACAAATTTTAGAAGTTCCCAACTACATTATTTTTGAACCAGATAGCGGTGAAATAGAAGTTTATCAATTGGATGATTCAAAACGGTATCATCTGCAAAAACCCGATGCAAATAACCGTTTTTGGATTGCTCAAATGCAGCTATTTTTAGGAGTATGGGAAGGAAACAGAGAAAACCGCACGGGTTATTGGTTGCGGTGGTGGGATGAAAATGGCAGTCTTTTATTATGGGGTTCGGAAAAAGCAGAACGTTTAGCAGCACAACTCAGAGCAGCAGGAATTGAACCAGAGATTTGAAAACATTGTAGTGCGAGCATCTTGCTCGCTAGAATCATCCATCTTGCTCGCTAGAATCATCCATCTTGCTCGCTAGCATAATGCAAATTAAATCTACACTCCATCAATCCATCACTTTATCAGAATTCCTCAAACTACCCGAAACCAAACCCGCTAGCGAATTTATAAACGATCGCATATCCCAAAAGCCGATGCCCCAAGGTAAACATTCTCGATTACAATTAAAGCTTTGCAATGCAGTTAACCAAGTAGGTGAAACGCAAAAAATCGCTTTAGCTTTTCCAGAATTGCGCTGTACCTTTGGTGGACGTTCGATAGTTCCAGATGTGACTGTATTTGCTTGAGAAAGAATTCCTTTTGATGCTGATGAAGTTGAGAATAATTTTCAAATTTATCCAGATTGGACAATTGAAATATTATCACCAGACAAAAGTTCAACTAAAGTAATTACTAATATTCTTCACTGTTTAAAACACGGAACTAAAATAGGTTGGTTAATTGACCCAAGCGAGCGTTTAATATTAGTATTTCTACTAGGACAGCAACCTTTAGAAATGACTGGTGATGATGAATTACCCGTACTAGAATATTTACCTCTTAAGATTACAGTCGCACAGGTATTTGCTTGGTTAAAACTAGTTAATAGTTAAGAATTCCTCAAACAACGTATCGCTTCTAACAAACCCCGCGCTTTATTCAAAGTCTCCTCATATTCTTTCTCCGGCTCGGAATCGGCAACCAAGCCCGCACCTGCTTGTACCATCACGGTATTATCGCGGACTACCATCGTGCGAATTGCGATCGCGCTATTCAATTGCCCTTCAAAGTCGTAATATCCGTAAACACCCGAATAAACTCCGCGACGACTGGGTTCTAATTCGTGGATAATTTCCATTGCTCGTATTTTTGGTGCGCCGCTAACGGTACCCGCAGGAAAGCAAGCTTTGAGCAAATCCCAAGCGTTTTTACCCGATGCCAATTTACCGACTACGTTACTAACGATATGCATAACGTGAGAGTAGCGCTCAATTTTCATTAAATCATCAACTGTAACGCTACCATTTTCACAAACGCGCCCTAAATCGTTTCGTCCTAAATCTACTAACATCACGTGTTCGGCGATTTCTTTAGGATCTTTGAGCAAATCCTCAGCAAAGTCTGCATCTTCCCCCACAGTTTTACCACGCGGACGAGTTCCGGCGATCGGACGTACCGTTGCGATAACTCCATCTTCCCCATCGCTTTCCGCTTTCACCATCACTTCTGGACTCGAACCGATAATTTGCCAATCCTTGAAGTGGAAGTAACACATATAAGGTGAAGGATTTATCTGACGTAGGGAACGGTAAAGCGCAAAAGGTTCACCATTATATTCAGTTGATAATCGTTGGGAAACAACTACTTGAAAAATATCTCCCGCTTTGATATATTCCTTGGCTTTGACAACGCTGGCACAAAACTCTGATTTCGTAAAATTACTTTTATATTCTTCTGCAACATTTACATTTCTTATTGCTGGTGGAGTCCATTCCATGATGGTTTTTTCTGGTGGCAAAGGTTCGGAGAGCTTGTTTACCATCCCAGAAACCATACCGCTTGCTTGCTCGTAAGCCGCTTTTAAATCCACATTTGGACTGCGTAAATCCGCATAAGCAACCGCCCAAATTTTCCGCTTTACCTGGTCAAAAATCAACAGGTGATCTACCTGCATCCACAACCCATCGGGAATATTTCGCTCATCTTGCGGATGAACCTTTACTCGTGGTTCAATCCAGCGAATTAATTCATAACCCCAAAAACCAAACAAACCATTAATTCCCGGCGGCAATTGAGGTAAATTAACTGGTTGCAAAGCTGTCAAACATTCGCTTAAAGCATTAAAAGGATCGCCTTTAAAAACTACCTGTTTTCCATCTCGGAAAGTTTGAATCGTTTGATAACCATCAACCCCCGAACCTTGATTTTCACCCGTAGCTTCTAAAATCCATAAAGGATCGCAACCCACCCAACTATAACGTCCTAATTTCTCCCCACCTTCCACCGACTCCAGCAAAAAACTATAAGATTGACCGGCACATACCTTATACCAAGCCGAAACAGGCGTATCTAAATCCGCCACCCACTCTTGATACACCGGGACAAAATTACCTTGTTTTGCTAACTTGCAGAATTCAGAGAAATCGGGAAAAATCACGGCATTTCAGTTATCAGTGAGCAGTTATCAGTGAGCAGTTATCAGTGAACAGTCAGCAGTTATTAGTCAACAGTTGTATTTATCCGCTAAACACAAAGATACAAAAAAAGACATACAGTTTTAGAATCCTAACCGATTATCTATTCCTCATATCTTGCGTTCAATTCCCGATAAGATTGTTCACTGTTTACTGTTCACTGCTTACTGTTCACTGTATTAGTTACGGATTAGGAGCGTCATAAGGTGTTACGCCACTAAACTTGAGTTTTGCAGCACTAGGATTTTCGCCTATTCTACGGTTAACCAAACGTATTTTTTCGCGACCTTCGTTGACCTTCTCAGGGAAGACACCATCAGCCGGATGTAAATACTGAGTTTCACCACTGGGATAAATCCGGTAAATTTTATAATCAGTGATCTTCATTTTCCGGAATATAGCGCCCAAAGCAATGCCGTACTCTTTACGAGCAATTTCCAGCATATTTTCGCCTTCATTCATCACAGCAGCGCCACCAGTAGGCATTTCAAAAACCTGCTGCTTGGGGCTAGTCCAAGTAATCGCGTACTTTTCTTCTTCAACTGCTTTTTTGAGCAAGCCGCCAGTGCTGCCACCAAATAAAGGAGTTTTTCCAGAGAGTGTTTCTGCCATAATCAAATGTTCTCTCAACGTTTTTACGGCATCGTAACACTGCAACCGGGGTCATATTACCATTACGTTAGGAAGTTTAACAGTTCTTACAAATTTGGGCATTGGGCATTGGTAATTGGGCATTGGGCATTGGGAATTGGGCATTGGGCATTGGGAATTGGGCATTGGGAATTGGGCATTGGGCATTGGGCATTGGGCATTGGGCATTGGGCATTGGGCATTGGGAATAGTTAGGAGTTAAGAGTTATGAGTTAGGAGTAGCGATCGCCGGAAAGCTCGCTATTTAACTACCCACTCTACCCCTCTACCCACTCTCCCCCTCTCCCCCCTCTACCCCATCTCCCCATCTCCCCATCTCCCCATCTCCCCATCTCCCCATCTCCCCCTCTCCCCATCTCCCCATCCCCCCATCTACTTCCTCGCAGCCACCACTACCCTCTCTTCCTGGCTTCCTTCAATACTGGGTACGGTGAAGTGAAATTTGGAGCCTTTATCTTTACCAGATGATTCTGCCCAGATTTCTCCTCCCCAACCAATGACTATTTGACGACAAATTGCTAAGCCTAAACCCGTTCCCCCCGTGGTGCGTCTTAAGGCTCCTTCTTCTTGATAAAAGCGGTCAAAAACTATTTCTAATCGATTGGGTTCTATTCCTCTTCCGGTGTCGGCAACGGTAACTTCAACCATTTGATTGCCGTTTTTAGTTGCTTTGATGCTAATTTTTCCTTCGGGTGGCGTAAATTTACAAGCATTATCAAGAAGTTTTGCTAAGACTTCGACTAACCAATCGCCATCTGCTCTAACTAAAGGCAAATTGTCAGATATTTTAATAGAAACTTTGGGTAAGTCTTCTATTTTGGTGCGAGCGTTAATTCTGCTAACTGCTAAATCTACACATTCTTGTAGCGTTAGTGTTTCTGGATGCCATTCTATTCGACCGCTTTCTAAATTGGAAAGAGTAAGAAAATCTTGAATTAATTTCCGCATTCTTTCTGAGTCAGAAAGTGCCGTACTTAGCATTATTTCACGCAATTCCAAGGGCATATCTGGTTCGGTAGAGAGGCTTTCCAAGCACACCTGAATTGTGGAAAGTGGAGTCCGCAGTTCGTGCCCGGTAATAGCGATCAAGTTGCTGCGAGTACGTTCTAATGCTTCTAATTGTTGGTTAAAATCTTCTAAATTGGCGTAAGCTTCTGCTTGAATTAAAGCGGCTCCGACGGAGGTGGCGATCGCTGTAACTAAATCTAGTTCGCCAGCTTGCCATTCGTGGGGTTCATCGTCGCAATACTGCAACTCTATCATGCCTAACATTCGTCCCTGAAACCATACGGGTTCCATCAACCAGGAACGAATCGAAAACTTTTTCACAAAATCCGCGATCGCTGAAGAATTATTCACGCGATAGTCAGCGCTCGTATCGGTAATACACACGCCCTCACCCGTTTCTACTACTTCCTGAAATAGCGGATTATTTTGTAATTCTCTGGTTTGTCCTAATAACGATAAAATACCGGGACTGATAAATTCATGTTCGATGATTGCGCTCGTATCGCCAGCTTGAGCGCGATAGATTAAACAACGACTCGCTTCTAAGTTTTCTCCTAACTCCTGTACGGCTACTTCTAATACCGATCGCGGATTTAGCGATCGCCGAATTGCGGTACTAATTGAGTTGACTAAACGTTCTTTTCGTGCTTGAGCGGCGATCGAGCGATAAGCTTTGTGGAGTTTATATTGGCTGGCTTGTAAATAGGTAACTAAACGCTGCACAAAGGGGTTAGTATCAATGTCGCAAGCATATTCGTTAGTTTCGTCGTCTATAATCTTGTGCTTGCGATCGTCTCCAATGCCAAACCGTTGACGCGCTTGTTCAATTTTCGATGCTAATTCCGGACGATAAATAAGTATTTTATCTAATAACAAGTCGGCAGCTTTCAAGCTTACACCCCTTTCTGCCGTCCAAATTCCCTCGAATCTTCGCGCCGTGTCCATATCGAGACTCGGACTTAATTCTGGTAAATTTTTAGCTATGGAAGTTGGATATTCTCGACAAACTAAGCAAGTTGCATAATTAAAAGCAATTACCACCAAATGCCATTCTTGAGAAAGTGCATCTTTTGGCTCAAAAGCTATCTTTTCGTAATATTCCGAACTGTTGCTAAAATCTGTTTCTGGTGCAGATAAAACGTATACTTGATTGCTTATTTGCGCCAGCCGCTGATAGCGATGAGATTCTTGACGGTAAAATCTTTCCCTTTGAAAACTGGCAATCACCAAAGGCTGCTCCATTGTTGCAGCCAAAACTTGATCTTCCATCGCGTGGGAGAGCGCTGTTAATGAAGCTTTAAAGTATATTTGGGGTCGCAAGTACGGTAGTACCTGTATCAAATCACTCAGTACGGAAGTCGAAATGCTCATGAATGTCGTTAAGGAGCCACAATCTGGATTTGAATCCACGTCACAGCTGCATTGTACAAACTACAACGGATTCTCAGGTCAAACATAAAGTTGCAATTTGTAAAGAATACTTTCATCGGTTTAAAGGGCTGTAAAAATATTTACAGTTCTTTAATTGCAGCTATGCTACAGCGGTTAGGCATCTAAAATATAATAATGAAAACATTTTACCTCGTCCTCTGCTGAGATTTCGACAAAACAACTTTACTGTAGTTAAAAATTTTTATTTATATATAATTGCGATCTGTGAAGAAATGTTAAGCGTAAAACGCTCTATAGAATTTCTCCCTAGAATTTTGGAAAAAGTCTGTATATTTTCTGTTCCTTCCAAATTTGGGGAAACATACATATAAATTATTCTATGTACTTTCACTTTTTTAGCAGTTAAGCTCGTTTGTCTGTACTGCTTGGGACTAATTTTATAATTTTAAATGCTGCGATCGCGCCGGTTTATATTTAATTCAATTATCCTTTTTAATTTAGTATCATGGTGATTTTAAATCGTTAAATATTTTGCTTATATTCTCACTTAACCGATCGATGTCTTTGTTTGTTAAGACAGTATCAATATAAATTTTTTGTTTTTCTGTTACATTTATTCTTTGTCATAAAATATACTTTTTCGTCAATATATATAATATTATTTTGAGATGATTTTATTTTAATGATTTATAAGTAAATTTCTGTATCAAATAATTGCAGTTAAAAACCATATTCTTCGATAGCGTTTGATTTACCTGGTAGTCTGTCCTATTAATAAGTAATGGGTGTAGTTTGAAAACAAAAAGCTTTTTCTTCCCCTGCTCCCCTGCTTCCTCCGCTCCCCCCTCTCACCCTCACCCGGCATTTTTTATGGGACAAAGCACTAGTCGCTCGCTAGCCACCATTCGCCATGCAAGATGCATATCGTTGCGGACAAGCTACGAAGACAGCACTACGAACGTGTTACCCATCATATTTAATGTGGCTTCGTACTAGTCAATATGTTTGTGAATAATTAAGGCTTCAGCAGCGAAACTATCTATTGAAAAATCCGAGATTAATGTATACTTTTGTCTAATAAATATAGTTGATTTGTAAAAACAAATGCCATTTTTTTGTGCTTTTCTATCGTTAAATTAACTTATTATTAGAACAACAATAAAGATTTAACATACATTCAATCACTCAGTATGTATTGCATCATATTCATGTTTCATGTAATATAATTTTGTTGATTCAAGATTCATCAATCAATGTAAAAGAATCTAGAAATAATAGCTGATAATATCCGCTTACTTATTTTATTGCCATTAAGCACAGAGTAAACAAATTTTGGCTCGCTTAATTGCGATCGAGTAATAAGCAATGGTAGCGACACATTATTAGATTCATCAAGTGATTAGCGATCGCTGCTTAACTGTTGTTCCCTTATGCCTTGTTATTGATATATACCCAGCTATTTAAGCTACCTTTGTCGGGCTATTAAAGCAAACTTGGCATAGCATACTTACCCCGTCGGAATTAATAGCTTTAGAATAATATGTACGGGGCTGATATGCCTTATTTACCACATTGGTGAAACATGAGAATTGCTCAAATTTCTCCTTTATGGGAGCGCGTTCCTCCCTTTCGCTACGGCGGAATAGAACTGATTGTCAAACTTCTCACGGATGAATTAGTTCGGCGCGGACATGAAGTAACTTTGTTCGCTTCTGGTGATTCGATTATTTCTTCAAAGTTGCATTCGGTTCACGATCGAGCTTTACGGCTCGACTCTTCTATTCAAGAGCCAGATGTTTACCATCAAATGATGCTCGCTGACGTTTATCAAGAATGTTACGCCAATTTTGATATTATTCATTCTCATATTGGTTATGCATCTCTTACATACAGCGGTTTTGTCAAAACGCCTACCGTACATACGCTCCACGGCGCATTTACATCCGATACTGCTAAAATACATCGGCGTTTTAGCGAGCAGCCTTTAATCAGTATTTCCTCTTCACAGCGAGAACCTTGCCCGGATTTAAATTACGTTCATACAGTCTACAACGGCATTGATACGGCTGTTTATCCCTTCGTAAGCCAACCCGCACAACCTGCCTATTTAGCTTTTGTAGGTAGAATCTCGCCACAAAAAGGAGCGGTAGAAGCGATTAAAATTGCTCGTGCTAGTGGTTTACCGTTGAAAATCGCCGGTAAAATTGACGCGGTAGACGTTGATTACTATCGAGAAAAAGTAGAACCATTAATTGATGGCGAACAAATTCAATATCTTGGGGAGATTTCCCATGAGGATAAGGTGAAACTCTTAGGTGAAGCAACCGTAACATTGTTTCCCATCACTTGGCGAGAGCCTTTTGGTTTAGTGATGATTGAGTCAATGGCTGCTGGTACCCCTGTAATCGCCATGAATTTGGGTTCCGTACCGGAAGTTATCGCCGATGGAAAAACAGGTTTCGTTTGCGAAAACTTAGAGCAAGCGATTGAGATGGTTCCAAAAGCTACAAAACTAGATCGTCAAACTTGTCGGGAATATGTCGTTAGCCGCTTTAGCGTTGAAACGATGACTGACGAGTATGAGAGAGCTTATTCTATGGTTCTGAATTCGACTCAATCTTTATAAGCTATAACTGTCAAGGTTTGAATACCTTTTACTTCTTCTAAAGGTATGAGCTTTGACAATCGGTGTTAGTGTAGAGTTATATAAGCAAAGTCTGCCTCAAGCGGACTTTGTTTTATTGTGAAATATTTGATTTTATCGATCGCCTGTATAACCCATCCCCTTGTGGGTGGGGCAGTTGACTAATAGCGTCGCTTAATAGTATTTATAGTTCGATCGTAAAGGCAGCTAATGGATTAAGTAGTATCAATATACTTACCTTTTTAACAAATACTAAACTACTATAAAAAATTGCCGCAAGGCGCGGCTCAATTTTGGTGGTTTTGAATTAACCATTAATTTTATGGTATATATAAAATGCATTGTTTTTGTCTATTCAAGATTAAAAACAAAGTTTATAAGTATGGTTATATTTAGTTTACGTATAAATAAATAAATATAGATAAGAATTATATAACGTGTTTAAATAATTTACTGTAATAGTTAGTAGATAAAATATACATAGCCCTTCTACCACTAGTTGCATAGACAACAGTTGAAATGGCTTCTGTATAAGGAATTTTGCTTGCATAGCGTTTTAAAAGTTAAGTACAAACATTCCCAAATTATTACTTGGTTTTATTTAATATAGGTTTGCTATTTACGATACTTTTTTAAACATACATATTTATAAATATTTTAGATATTTGCTCTTGTTGTGTCCCTCGATTTAACTGTATGCGATTAATGTTCTTGCTCAATGGCTCAAATAAGTTTTAAACCGCGTCTTTTCTCCTGCTGACGCATTGCTAACTTTGAAACTATACACCCGTACACGGAATTTTTGCTAATGACACCGGATACCCTAATGACACCGGACAAGATTTTACTAGACGGAAAAACTTTTGTTCCTGCCGACCAAATTCCTATCCCAGAATGGCCTTGCGTTTTAAGCGAAAGACCGCAAGCATCTTTAACTATAAAAGATGATGACTTGTTTTTAGTCACAGACACTTTAGGTAACATTGCTGGTTGTTCGCTTAATGATGTTAATCCCAGCATGGGGATGTTTTGTTGCGATACCCGCTTTTTGAGTCGATTGGAATTTCAAATTGAAGGGCGATCGCCAATTTTGCTCAGTAGCACTGCGAACAAGGGGTTTTCACTTTCGGTGTTGTGTACTAATCCCAGGATTGACGACCGATTGCAAGCGGATACTGTAGGAATTCGCAGGGAGTTGGTACTCAATGGTGCCTTATTTGAAGAGATAGAAGTTTCTAACTATAGTACGACCACTGTTAGCTTTGAGTTAAGTATTAGCTTTGATGCGGATTATGTAGATTTATTTGAAGTCCGAGGTTTTGGTAGGGAGAATCGTGGTAGATTGCTGCGTTTGGTAGAACCGCAATCGCAAGAAGCAAGCAATGATGTCGGATCGAGTCAAGATGAACGCTCCTCAAGGGAAGAAGCTTTGACGCTTGCTTACCAAGGATTGGATAACTTGATCATGGAATCGCGCATCCATTTCCAGCATCGTCAACCAGATTATTTTAAAGGTTATACCGCTGTTTGGCAGTTGGAACTAGCCAGCCACGAAACCCAAAAGCTGGGTTATCGGATTAATATGTTTACTAATAACAAGCCTACCTCCACAGTTAGCGCTCCCGTAACCTTGGTTCAGGCTAGATCCGCCGAGATGATGGAGGAACAAAACTGGGTACAAAAGATTACTCAAATTCGTGCGGATAAAGGTACTTTTAACCGAGTAATCGAGCGCGGCGAACAAGATATGTATTTGTTGCGCCAGTCTTTTGGGAAATCAAAGACTGTTTCTGCTGGAGTACCGTGGTTTTCTACTTTGTTTGGTAGGGATTCGTTGATTACCGCTTACCAAACTTTGATGTTAAATCCGGAAATTGCCAAAGAGACTTTGACTTTACTCGCTCGCTATCAAGGTAAAGTTGACGACGACTGGCGCGAAGAAGAGCCGGGTAAGATTCTCCACGAGTTGCGTTTCGGAGAATTGGCTCGCACTCAGGAAATACCTCATACGCCTTACTACGGTACGGTTGATGCTACACCTTTATGGTTAATGCTTTATGCTGAGTACTTTGCTTGGACTCACGACGGGGAAACCTTAGAGCAGCTTTGGTCAAATGCTTTGGCGGCAATGGATTGGATAGACCGCAATCTCAAAGAAACTGGCTACCTCAGCTACTTCCGTAGATCGAAGCGCGGTTTGGCTAACCAAGGTTGGAAGGATTCTGGTGACTGTATTGTAGACCGTAAAGGAGAATTGGCAAACGGTCCAATTACCTTGTGTGAAGTGCAAGGTTATGTTTATTCGGCAAAAATGCGCTTAGCAGAAATTGCTCGGATGAAAAAGCGACTCGATTTAGCAGATCGCTGGCAAGAAGATGCTAGAAGTTTAAAAGCTCGTTTTAATAGAGATTTTTGGATTGAAGACCAAGATTTTTGCGCCTTGTCATTAGATGGCGATGGGCAGCAAGTAGACAGTATCACTTCTAACCCCGGTCACTGCTTGCAGTTGGGAATTTTTACTCCTGAAAATGCCTATAGCGTTGCGGAAAGACTGCGGGCACCCGATATGTTTAACGGTTGGGGTATTCGTACTCTTAGTAGTTTGTCTCCAGCTTACAACCCAATGGGCTACCATGTCGGTTCGGTATGGCCCCACGACAACGCTATTATCGCGATGGGATTGCGATCGCTAGGATTAATTGACCAAGCTTTGGAAATTTTCCAAGGTTTGTTCGATATGACTTCCATGCAGCCTTACCAACGTCCGCCCGAATTATTTTGCGGCTACGAGCGTAACGGTGATGAAGCTCCCGTAAGGTACCCGGTAGCTTGTACTCCCCAAGCTTGGGCTACTGGTTCTATCTTCCAGCTACTGCAAATGATGGTTAACTTAGTACCCGACGCGCCCAACAATTGCTTAAGAATTATCGATCCAGCATTACCAGAGTCGATAAATAGTCTTTCGCTTCATAATTTGCGAGTTGGCCCAACAATTCTTGATTTAGAATTCGAGCGTTCTGGTAGCACCACTGCTTGTCGAGTTGCCAAAAAACGCGGCAACCTCCGAGTTGTGATTGAAGCCTAGATAAATGTAGAGACGCGATATATCGCGTCTCTATATATCGCGCCTTTACATTTTGCGCCTTTACATTTTACGTCTCTATAAAATTAAATTAATAAGAAACATTCCGATCGCTTCTAACCTTCCTCGGAACTATCAGCTTTACTTCCTGGAGACGATTCATAAAGAGCATCAAGCTGTTGGCGAGCATCTTCAACATTAATCGAACGCATTACCAACAGCGGCTCTTTAACGATATTGCCAGAATTATCTAAAAGTTCGGGATGGGGTACAAACTGTCTTCTAGATGCAGACAACGGATAATTACCTTGATTGGGATAAACCCCTCCAACCTCGTTTCTTCCGAATCGCGGTGGATAATTTCCAGGTCTATCAAAACTAAACATGATTAAATTACGAATCAAGTTAGCAACGGCTATAAAAGCAAGAATAGTAAAAGCGAGAATGTAAAGCAATTGTAATAGCATTGAGTTTTTCCTTTAGAAGCAGCGAGTTTTTAAACATTCATTTGAATTTGAAAAGCACTCTCACTTGCAGATGTAATATACAAGTTCCCGATACGCCATGAGTGCTACCATACTTAATTGAGCAGATTCGCTATACAGGTAATTCTATGTAGCATTAATTACATTTTCTCCTAAACGTCATTAATCTTAAAGAAGTTTAGAAAAAGTATTATTAATTTTATAGTTCGTCTCGCCCCTCAGAATCCTGCTTAGAGCGGAATCGCATCGCGACATTCCAACATTCAGTCACTAACTTATGCCAAGGCATAAGCGTTGCCATATCAATCCCCACCTTACCTTCAGCAACTGTAAACAACATTTTTGCTGCTCTCACTTCATCAGCAGCAACCTTCACCCTTGTCAATAGATCGGATTGTTCCTGCTTATCCAAAAATGATAGCTGCTCTGTTTCAAGGAAGGTTCGCGAACGAGCAAACCAATACTCGAAGTCTTCCAACAACGGCTGCAACACCGTCTTCAGTAATTCAGGCTCCGGTAAATTAGAGTCTCGCATAAATGAGAAGAAAATTTCAATTTTTATTACTAATATTAACGTTCTTTAATATTCTTAACATTTAACGCAACATACTTCTCAAGATAGATCCTTAAAAAAATCTGTAATTTTTATTACACTTTTTTATATTATATATATTAACTTTCTGATTTGTACCTATCCTAAAGACAGAATAATTAGATATAGGTTGTCTTTTCAAGCAAGACGTAAATACTGTTAACAACATTTCACAAGGAAAAACGATGTAGTTTACCCAAGGTCGTTAATATAGATGCAGTTCCAAAATAAAGTAACTTTCGCCAATGGTTAAACAGCCGACGTTGTCGCCTTCGGAATACTTGAGTGAATCTGAACCTCAAAAAATCAATCTACCACGTACCAGCGAATCTGAAGATTTGAAAAAGATTCGTCATACAGCTTCTCATATTATGGCAATGGCGGTACAAAAGCTGTTTCCTAAAAGCCAAGTCACGATCGGTCCGTGGATTGAAAACGGCTTTTACTATGACTTTGATAATCCAGAACCATTTACCGAGAAGGATTTGAAAGCCATCTATAAGGAGATGGTGAAAATAATTAATCGTAAATTACCCGTTATTAGAGAAGAAGTCAGCCGCGAGGAAGCCCAACGCCGCATTAAAGAAATTAACGAACCTTATAAGTTAGAAGTCCTAGAAGATATTAAAGAAGAACCAATTACAATCTACCATTTGGGGGAAGAATGGTGGGATTTATGTGCTGGACCTCATTTAGAAAATACCAGCGAGTTAAAGCCAAAAGCGATCGAATTAGAAAGCGTCGCTGGTGCTTATTGGCGTGGAGATGAGAATAAGGCACAGCTACAGCGTATTTACGGTACTGCTTGGGAAAACCCCGAACAGTTAACAGAATACAAGCGGCGTAAAGAAGAAGCAATGCGCCGCGACCATCGTAAATTAGGTAAAGAATTAGGATTATTTATCTTTTCCGATTTAGTCGGACCTGGTTTACCGTTGTGGACTCCTAAAGGTACTTTATTAAGAAGTCTATTAGAAGATTTTCTTAAGCAAGAACAGTTGAAGCGGGGTTATTTGCCTGTAGTAACACCTCATATTGCCAAAGTTGATTTATTTAAAACTTCAGGACATTGGCAGAAATACAAAGAAGATATGTTTCCTTTAATGGCGGAAGATGAGGAAGCTGCAAAATTAGAAAACGGTTTTGTAATGAAGCCGATGAACTGTCCGTTTCACATTCAAATATACGACAGCGAACTGCGTTCCTATCGAGAACTACCAATACGTTTAGCTGAATTCGGCACGGTTTACCGCTACGAACAATCTGGTGAATTAGGTGGTTTGACAAGGGTAAGAGGCTTCACGGTGGATGATTCTCACCTATTTGTAACTCCCGAACAGCTTGATGAAGAATTTCTTAACGTCGTAGATTTAATTTTATCGGTATTCAACAAACTGCAATTAAAGAATTTTAAAGCTAGATTGAGCTTTCGCGACCCTACCGAAGATAAGTATATCGGTTCCGATGAAGCGTGGGACAAAGCCGAAGGTGCAATTCGCCGTGCCGTAGAAAAGCTAGGAATGGCTCACTTTGAAGGTATTGGAGAAGCTGCTTTTTACGGTCCCAAACTCGATTTTATCTTCCAAGACGCTTTGGAAAGAGAATGGCAGTTAGGAACGGTACAGGTAGACTATATTTTGCCCGAACGCTTTAAATTAGAATACGTTGCTGAAGACGGTACTCGTCAACGCCCGGTAATGATTCACCGCGCTCCTTTTGGTTCCTTGGAGCGGTTAATTGGAATTTTAATTGAAGAATATGCAGGTGATTTTCCTTTATGGCTAGCACCAGTACAAGCAAGATTATTGCCAGTAACTGAAGCGCAATTAGATTTTGCTAAAGATGTTGTTTCTAAAATGCTTATGTTAGGTATTCGTGCGGAAGTAGATACCAGTGGTGATAGACTTGGTAAACTAATACGTAATGCCGAAAAACAGAAAATTCCCGTAATGGCTGTAGTCGGACAAAAAGAGGTAGAATCTAATACTTTAAGTATTCGTACCCGTGCTTCCGGAGATTTAGGAACCATGTCCGTATCCGAAGTACTGGACAATATGAAGAATGCTATTACCAATTACAGCAACTTTTAGGAGACAATAGAGGTGGGCATATGCCCATCAAGCTATTTCCGAATTTATATAAATACCCAAAAAATAACATTATGAGTACTCCAAAGGAAAGCATTCAATCTATTTTGAAGCAATTACCGGATGATTGTTCTGTTGAAGATATCCAATATCATTTGTATGTGAGCGAAAAAGTGCGACGTAGCATAGAAGTAGCCGATACTAGAGGAACAAGGACACATAATGAGGCCAAAGAACGTTTAAGCAAATGGCTTATCAAGTAGAATGGTCACCTAAAGCTTTAGATGATGTAGAAGCAATTGCCATATATATCTCTCGTGATTCTGCTTCTTATGCTGCGGCAGTCGTTAAGAAAATACTTGATGTGACTCGCAGTTTGAGTCACTGTCCTACTGCTGGTGAAGTTGTGCCAGAATTCGATGACGATAGTGTTAGACAGCAGTTTGCCTATATGTATCGAATTATCTACCGTATCAAAGGTCAAACTGTTACCGTTGCCGCAGTTACTTATAAGAAGAAGCTATTGGAGGAATTTGGCGAAGATTAATACATCTGTCTGAAGAACAACTTTAACATTAAGTCAAAACTCGGCTGAATTCTACAGTCGGGTTTTTTCTATTTTGGATTCAAGACGAAGAGTTAGCAGTCTTGACGTGTCACACAAAATCCCACTTGTAAATTAATAATTGTAGGGTGTGTGACCATGCAGATAATTCTTCTTAGTGGTTACAATTCTTATAGCGTCACGCACCATTCCACTTCTAAAAACAATTATAGATTCTTCGACTCTGTTCATACCTGCCAGGGGTTGCAAACCCCTGTCTAATAGCAAAAGTCCATTAAAATGGACTAAATGTATGACTAATTAAATTAGTAATATTTTTTAATATCTATTTTTTAAATTCAGTATTTATGCTTGAGGTGCAAGATATAAAGTGCATAATGCTTTAATAATTTTTCTACATGGTTAACTCTTGTTTTAAGTAGTATTCCCCCATACCCGAATTTATCACAATACTTTAAAAAAGAGAACTCAAGATAATTTTGGGTTTAGGCGTTACGGATAATTTAGTACATGGAAACAAAGAAGAAACATTCTTTTTTTGCGGGCATGGTGAAAAAGATGGTAGCTTGCTGTTAGAGGATGATGGGGGAAACAATAAACCTGTTTCACCTGAAGGTTTAGCATCTTTGTTTAAATTGCACGTTGATTTTGTTAAATGCGTGCTGCTTAATGCTTGTTATTCAGAAAAACCTGCTGTGGCAATTAGCCAGTACATTGATTATGTGATTGGCATGAATAACCCAATTGAAGACAGAGCAGCAATTGAGTTTGCTAAAGGATTTTATGATGGCTATAGTTACAAAAATTCAAGCAATCAAGATGTATTTCCAAGAGCATTTGATGAAGCTATGGTTGCTATAGAAATGGAAAATATTTCACAAGGGCAGATATCAGTTTTAGAAAAAAAAGGTTAAATAAATTGCCACTATCCGCAACCTAGAAAACAAAATGATTGTAAGTAATTGGCTATCAATTCAAAGCCAAGCCCGACATTCATTTAAATCCGTAAGGAGGGGAAACTAGCAGCCGGATGACTAAGGAATTATTCAAAAGCTTTAACACTCCCCCGTTTTCAACTTACTCTGCCAAATAGTGGTGAAAGGTACCTTCTGCCTTTGATTAAGCTTTTCTACTAACCACAATTAATGGGGGCGATGCATCATCACCCCCACCAAATATTTTTAAAACTATCTAATAGCACCAGCCCACAATTTGATAACTTACTACTTAGCCACATTAACTAAACTAGCAACTTTTGAATCTGCCACTGTTGGTGTGGTAAAAACTTGAGAATATAAACTTGATGATTGCTCGGATGCAACTACTGGTAGGGCTTCTCGCGCATGAGCCGCTAATTCTTGCGTTTTTACATCATAAGTTTGTGTTGCCAATTTCGGATATAAACCGATACCGATAATTGGAAGCAGTAAACAAGCAGTAATGAAAAGTTCGCGAGGTTTTACATCGGGTACTATTGATTCCATTTGCAATTCTTGATTCCGATTGCCGTAAAATACTTGTCTCAACAAAGATAGTAAATAAATCGGAGTCAAAATTACGCCTACAGCACTTAACAATACAACTACAACCTTAAAGCTGGAACTGTAAACATCGCTGCTGGAAATACCGAGGAATACCATCAATTCTCCAACAAATCCGCTCATTCCCGGTAGCGCTAAGGAAGCCATTGCACCAGCAGTATATAAAGCAAAGGTTTTAGGCATAAATGAAGCCATTCCACCCATTTTATCCATCTCTAAGGTGTGGCTGCGTTCGTAAGTTACGCCGGAAAGGAAAAATAATGCTGCTGCAATCAAACCGTGGGAAATCATTTGTAACATCGCACCGCTCATCCCAATTTCGGTGTAGGAACCGATTCCAATTAACACGATACCCATGTGAGCAATTGAAGAATAAGCCAAACGACGCTTCAAGTTGGTTTGTGCAAAGGCACAGCAAGCACCGTAAATAATGTTAACTACACCCAAGATTATTAATACGGGAGCAAAAACAACGTGAGCGTTAGGCAGCATTTCCATGTTGATGCGAATTAACGCATAACCACCCATCTTTAACAACACACCAGCCAAAATCATCGAACCTGGGGCAGAAGCTTCACCGTGAGCATCCGGTAGCCAAGTATGAAGAGGGAAAATTGGTAGCTTTACGCCGAAGGCAATCAAGAAAGCTCCATAAACAAGCATGGAAAGTGTTTGGGGATATTGCTTCATTCCCAAGGATGCCATGTCAAAAGTCACGGTATCGCCATAAAATGCCATTGCAAAAGCTGCTACCAAGATAAATATAGAAGCCAACGCTGTATAAATAATAAATTTAGTTGCCGCGTAGCGACGTTTTGGTCCTCCCCAGATGGAAATTAGCAGGTATACGGGAACCAACTCAATTTCCCACATTAAGAAAAATAATAATAAATCTTGAGCTAGGAATACGCCAAGTTGAGCGCTATACATCACCAGCATCAAACCATAAAACAAACGCGGCTTGTTTGTAACTCTCCAAGCCGCGAAAATAGCCAAAGTATTAATTAAGCCTGTTAATAAAATCAGAGGCATTGACAAACCGTCAACTGCTACTGACCAATTTAAACCCAACTGGGGTACCCAAGCGTATTTCTCAACTAGCTGAAATGATGCGTTTTGAAAATCGTAACTATGCCATGCAGCATAAATTATTAATGTAAAGTCGGCGATCGCTATACCCAAACCATACCAACGAACGGTTTTGCCTTCTTTATCAGGAAGCAACGGGATGAAGACTGCTGCTACCAATGGCAAAAGAATTATCGAAGTTAGCCAAGGAAATTCACTCATTACTGACAATCAGTTTACATTACTTCTTAATGTTTACATTATATTAAGCAATTTATAGTTTTGTAAACAGAATTTACCCTTATAAAATAAATATTTAGGTTTTTTTTAGTCATAAATACTCATTGAAACCGTCAAAATCACATATTCTATAAATTTTTGTTAAGACAAATTGTAACGGCAGCTATAGCCACCGTTGCAATTTGTAACATAAACTGCATTTTAGGAAAGATAATAAATAATTAAATATTCAAATTGATAATCCCAACGATAGAAAATGCTGTAGCAATCTTCAAACGATACGATTAACAATCGTCCAAACATCATCATCACAACGAACATAAGGAACGGAAATAGTTTTAAAGCCAGTAATAAAAGGTTTGTAATACAATCGCCAATAAAGCGGAGTTAAATTGTCGGCACAGGCTTTGAGACTATTGACTTCTGTAGCAAGTTGTGAGGCTAATTGATTGATTCGCTCTGCATGAACTTTAGCTTCGGTTTTAAATTTCTCTAATTCTTCTTTTTGCTCAGAAACGCGGGTAATATATCCTTTGCTAGATTTTTTTAACAAAGTTTGTTTTTCTATTAGTTGAGCTTCCAAGGCTGCGATCGCATCATCTATACCTTTAAGCTCGGCAAATAATTGAGGATTTTCCCTTGCCTGACGACGGTAAGCTTCGGCGATTGCTTGGGGTGAATCTTCTTGGGAAGGCGTTATATTTACCGCAAGAGAGGCACCTTCTCGGCGCAGTTGATTAATTTGAGAGCGAATCACTGCAATTTCTGACTGAATATTCTGCATAATTGCTTTTTATCCTTGAACAACGCTTGTTGCTCCTTGGCGATCGATCTGGAGTATTTTTACTTGTGCTTTAATTGCTTGTTTTTGCCACTCAGAAGCCATAGCTGCGGCTACAGATGCAGAATTACTGGTATCAGTAAGTGCTAATAAAGTGGGACCGGCACCGCTAATAACCATGCCGTAAGCACCAGATAATAAGGCTACGGCATAAAGATCATCGTAACCATGAATCAGGTATTTTCTGTAAGGCTGATGTAACTTATCTTGCAAAGCAGCCCGCAACCAATTTTTATTGCCAGTTTCCAATCCACGCAGCAACAACCCTAGATGTGCTGTATTGAAAATCGCATCTCCACGACTTACTTGAGTTGGTAATACTTGCCGTGCCACGCTAGTTGAAAGTTCAAAATCTGGAATTGCAACTACTGGGACAACATCTTTACACCAAGGGATGTCACAAATTTCCCATCCTGTATCGCTTGTCGCTGCCAAACAACATCCACCCCATAGCGCAGGTACTACGTTATCCGGGTGCCCTTCAATCGCGATCGCTAATTCCATTATCTGGGCTGGAGTTAAAATTTCACCTGCTAATACATTCGCACCGATCAATCCACCAACAATAGCTGTTGCGGAACTACCTAAACCCCGCGCTAATGGAACCCCTAATTTAATCTCAATGTTTACTGGAGGTGGTGTTTGTTGTATGTGTTGAAAAAATTTTATAAATGCTTGATATACAAGATTGCTTTCATCTTTCGCTACTTTTGCGGCTTCATCTCCAGTAACGTTAATAATTAGTTTTTTAGCTCGATCTAATTTTGAGCAAGTAAATTTCAATTCGTTATAAAGGGTTAAAGCTGCACCAATACAATCAAAACCCGGACCTAAATTCGCAGTTGTTGCGGGAACGGTGACGCAAACAGAAGAAACAACAGACATCAAAATAAATTTAACTTTAGAAAAAATTTCAGCATTTAATTAATCAGCATCTCATATAAATCGGCACCAACGCAAAAAACAAGTTTTTTATAGAATAGATTTGAAATTGAAAAAACCTCGCCGATCGAATAAGCGAGGTTTTAATATCGTATTGAATTGCAGACAACTGAAGTTGTCGTTAAAAAATGTTAAATTCAATATAGATAAAGCAAAAGGGACTGGGTAAGTCCCAATCCCGAAAAAGCGGGTTAACCGCTATTTAATTAAGTTAACCCGTGCAGCTTTGGGAACGCGCAGAAAAATTTCTATTGCAATACCAACTTGACGTTAGCATTTTGCAAACCGCGTTGCTTGACTTCAGTCAAAGTCTTATTAACAGCATACTTTTGATTGATGGAGTTGATTAACTCGGTCTGGTTGTGCTTCTTAGCAACACCCCAAAGATCCGCAATTAAATCAAAGGAACCATCGCTGTTGCGAGACCAACCTAAATCATATTCGCCTTCTAAAACTGCAACGATGTCAGAACGAACGCGCTGACCGTTATAACCACGAACATCAGCTTCAGACTTAACGGTGATACCTAGATCGCTCAAAGAAGCCTTGAGAATTTCAGCGTCGGTGATTTTGGTACGTAGAGTGCTAAAATGAGACATTTGGGTTTCCTCCAAAAAGAAGATTGAGATTTAAGACAACGGTTTTTTTTGACTCAGCCGCGCTTGACAATTGCGCGGTTTTTTTATTTGCTAGCTTTGGGTTTGCTAGCCTTTGCCCCTACCTTCATAAAGTAGGAGAAAGCTTTTAAAACTCCATTCGCTGATATTCAGCAACGGAGGCTGCCGCTGGACGCGCTCGCTGTCTCGCCCAGTCTCGAAGCGCTGTTACTTGCTCTTGCATCGTTCGAGACAGCGGTAACGTCGCTTTGAGTGCAGCAATAATATCTAGTTGGGTGAACTCGCGATCTTGGGCAAAAGCTTCGTACATTGCCGCTACAATCGCTTGTTCAATTTCTGCCCCAGAAAAGCCATCAGACATCTTCGACAACTGTTGCAAATCGAATCTGGAGATGTCCTTACGGCGCTTGGTTAAGTGGATCGTGAAGATATCTTGCCTTTCCTGAGATGTAGGCAGATCCACAAAGAAAATTTCATCAAATCGACCTTTCCTTAAAAATTCTCCTGGCAAGCGTTCTACCCGGTTAGCAGTCGCCATCACAAACACGGGTGATTTTTTCTCTTGCATCCAAGTTAGGAAAGATCCGAATATTCGACTGGAAGTACCTCCGTCTGAATCACCAGAACCGGAACTACCAGCAAAAGATTTATCTAATTCGTCAATAAACAATATTGCCGGGGAAATTGATTCGGCTGTTTTAAGAGCATTTCTTAAATTGGCTTCACTTCGTCCTACCATTGAGCCATCGTAGACACGCCCCATGTCTAAACGCAACAGTGGTAATCCCCATAATCTAGAAGTGGTTTTTGCTATTAAAGATTTTCCACAGCCTGGAACCCCCAGAATTAACATACCTTTTGGTTGCGGTAAGCCATATTCTCTCGCTTTCTCCGTGAAAGCATCAGAGCGCTGCGTTAACCAGTTCTTCAATTCTTCCAAGCCACCAACAGCATCAATCGTTTCATCTTCTTCAATGTATTCTAATATACCATTGCGTCGGATTAGCTGTTTCTTCTCAGATAAAATTATATCTACTTCTTCTTCCGTTAAACGCTTTTTCGTTACTTGAGCTTTGCGATATACTTTCTCAGCTTCATCTTTAGTTAATCCTAAAGCCGCTCTGAGTAATTTTTCCCTTGCCTCAGTTGTTAATCGTCGCGCATTTTGCTGACCTATATGACTGTCCAAAACTTGATTAAGCTCGGACATATCTGGCAGCGGGAAGTCAAGGACTACAACTTCCTTCTCTAACTCGATGGGAACCTGCTGCATTGGCGACATCAAAATTATATTTTTCTGAGTGCCTTTGAAGCTGGCGATCGCATCTCGTAAAGACCTCGTAGTCGCAGGTGCATCAATAAACGGATGTAAATCTTTAAGAATAAATATACCTGGCTCTTTCTGCCGGATAATCCATTCAATTGCCGCTTCTGGAGAAACGGTATTATGCTGAGTCACGCTCCGACCTTGACCATACTCCACTATACCGTGGGTTACTGTCCATACATACAATCGACGCTGTGGCTTTGAAGATTGAGCGATGGAATAAATTGCTTGCTCAGCCCGCTCTTCCTCGGAGGTCACAAGGTAGATTAAGGGATATTGAGCTTGAATTAGTATGTTGAGCTCTTCTTTCATATATCAACCTACTTGGGACCTACAAACACTACAGACATCGTTCATTTTTGTTTAACTTTTGGTAAAGACTGAATTATGAATTAACTATTCATAATTCTCGCCTAATTAACAAGGAACTAATTCCTCATCCGCTTCTTGATTAACTGACCGCTCATCTTCTACCTTACCGATAGAAACATCTTTACCAATCAATCCTGGCTGATTACCGAGGGCAACCAATTCCCCATCACGCAAGATTAGTGAACTTTCGCAGTTAGGACATGAGTAAACCCTGTGAGTTCTTCCGTAAGAACCTTCGACTTCATCCACCAACTCTGAATTTGCTAGATAAAATACGAGGGCACGCTCGGCAAGCTCTGACATTGGTTCGCTTTCAACTGCTGAACGTATTTTTAAACTTTTGTGCAGTTCTGGGGATAGATACAAAGTAACTTTTTGCTTAGCTTGCATATAACTCTTTTACGTTCTTACCCGGGTATGTATCTCACGATATCGGCTTCCCCATTAGTTGTCAAGACTCCAAACCGTTTTGACGGCATTATCGTAATACTTCTTTACAATAGGGCTTGAAACTGCCTGAAACTGGTTTATTAAGTGAGGAGTGAGAATCGCCGGAATTTTAATTTTTCCCCATTGCGCGCGTCCCCTAGTTTTTTTAGAACCACGCCACAGCAAACTCCGCCGTGGGCGATCGCGACGTTAATATAAAAAGTTAAAAATTATTTATGTTTGGATTTGGGTGCGGTTTTTCGTGGCTATGTGGGGCTGAATTGATATTTTATTTGGTAAGAATCTTCAAGTTAGTATCTCGATGATGGTTTCTAAGGGACACAAACCTGATAGATTTAGCTATCAGCGAGTATAAAAGACGGAAAATGAAAGTCCTGGTTATTGGTGGCGATGGATATTGTGGTTGGGCGACTGCACTTTATCTTTCAAATCGTGGTTATGAAGTTGGAATTTTAGATAATTTAGTACGACGGCACTGGGATAATGAATTAGGCGTGCAAACTTTAACGCCCATTACACCTATTCAACAACGTATCCAGCGCTGGAAAGATTTAACTGGTAAATCTGTCGAATTATTTATCGGCGATATTACTAATTACGAGTTTCTTCAAAAAGCTTTACATCAGTTTGAGCCAGAAGCCATAGTGCATTTTGGCGAACAGCGCTCGGCTCCTTTTTCAATGATCGATCGCGAACACGCTGTTTTAACACAAGTTAACAACGTTGTTGGCACATTGAACTTACTTTATGCCATGCGTGAGGATTTCCCCGATTGCCATTTAGTCAAGTTGGGGACAATGGGTGAATATGGTACGCCTAACATCGATATCGAAGAAGGCTATATCACCATCGAGCATAACGGACGAAAAGATACTTTACCCTATCCCAAACAGCCAGGTAGTTTTTACCACCTGAGCAAGGTTCATGACAGCCACAACATCCATTTCGCTTGTCGAATTTGGGGATTGCGAGCCACAGATTTGAATCAAGGGGTAGTTTACGGTGTCTTAACCGAAGAAACGGGTATGGACGAAATGTTGATCAACCGCCTGGATTACGATGGCGTGTTCGGTACGGCATTAAACCGTTTCTGCATCCAAGCTGCGATCTCACATCCCCTCACCGTTTACGGTAAAGGCGGACAAACTAGAGGCTTCCTGGATATTCGAGATACTGTAAGGTGTGTTGAATTGGCGATCGCAAATCCAGCACAACCTGGAGAATTCCGCGTATTTAACCAGTTCACCGAACTTTTCAGCATCGCCGACTTAGCCATGATGGTGAAAAAAGCTGGTAATGCTATCGGGTTGAATGTAGATATCAATCACTTAGAAAATCCCAGAGTAGAGTCAGAGCAGCATTACTTTAACGCTAAAAATACCAAACTGCTAGATTTGGGTTTACAGCCCCACCTACTTTCTGATTCTTTGTTAGATTCCTTATTAAACTTTGCTGTTAAATATCAGCAAAGAGTTGATAACAAACAAATTTTGCCGAAAGTCTCTTGGCATAGAAAGTAAAGAGTACAAATTTTTTAGTAGTTAGTAATTAGTTGTAAAAAACTGCTCATAGCTATCTACTAAAATTTTTTGCTCGCAGGTGATTATACTTTTAGGACAACCAACATACTTACCTAACAATGGCTTTAAATTTTTAGTCAGGGCTTCCGCTACGAAGAGATTTGGTGAATTTTAAATGCGCTTCACCGCCCATAATTATTTACCTTTTAAATTTTAACTAACGATGCGAAATGGGATTATCCTGTTACGGAATTATTAAACCAAGTTGCGGAAATTGTAACCCTGCTATACTCCATATTGTATGAGAATTGCCTTATTTACCGAAACATTCTTACCGAAAGTTGACGGCATCGTCACGCGCCTTCGTCATACCGTCGAACATTTGCAGCGTAATGGCGATCGAGTATTAGTGATTTGCCCCGATGGCGGAATGACAGAATATAAGGGAGCTAAAATTTATGGTATTTCTGGCTTTCCTCTACCGATGTATCCAGAATTAAAATTAGCGCTACCTCGTCCGGCGATCGGTGATGTTTTGGAAGAATTTAACCCAGATATTATTCATGTAGTTAACCCAGCAGTTCTAGGTTTAGCCGGGATTATTCATAGTAAAATAAATAACATTCCTTTAGTAGCTTCCTATCATACTCACCTGCCGCAATATCTGCAACATTACGGATTGGGAATGTTAGAAGGATTGCTTTGGGAATTACTCAAAGCAGGTCACAATCAAGCTGCTTTAAATTTATGTACTTCTACGGCGATGATGCAAGAATTGACCTCCCACGGCATCGAACGTGTAGATTTATGGCAGCGAGGAGTAGATACAGAATTATTTCATCCAAATCTTGCAAGCGAGCAAATGCGTCAGCACCTGTCGCAAAATCATCCGCAAAGCCCGCTGCTACTTTATGTAGGACGTTTGTCTGTGGAGAAAGAGATTGAGCGCATTAAACCGATTTTAGAAGCTATTCCTGAAGCGAGATTGGCGTTAGTAGGAGATGGTCCCCATCGCGAAGCCTTAGAAAAACACTTCGCCCAAACGAATACTTATTTTGTCGGCTATCTTACCGGCACCGATTTAGGCTCAGCCTTTGCTAGCGCTGACGCTTTCATTTTCCCTTCTCGCACGGAAACTTTAGGATTGGTGCTATTAGAAGCAATGGCGGCTGGATGTCCTGTAGTAGCAGCACGTTCGGGAGGTATTCCAGATATTGTGACTGACGGAGTCAACGGATATCTTTTTGAACCAAAATCTGATGATGCAGGTGCGATCGCTGCTACGCTTCGTCTTTTAGAAAAAAAAGATGAGCGAGAAGTTATCCGTCAAAATGCTCGTGAAGAAGCAGAACGTTGGGGATGGTCGGCTGCTACCCGTCAGCTACAAACTTTTTATCAAGGCGTTGTTTCTTCTCAAACGCCAAAGGCTGCATAATCAATTTCGATCGCGGTAGGGCGGGTTTGTCCCGTCCTTAAGAAGTCAACTCAAATTTTTATAAGTATTTTTAGTGATTTTAATGCTTTATATAAAATCGTAATTAAACTTGTATAAAGCACTTTTATACACATTATTTATATAGATACGGATAAATAAATTACTAAGTAAGCATCTGCATTTACAAATATTTATAAATTGCAAAATTTAGATTATGATTCTGATGTAAGTATAAAATTGTACCTAACATCTTAATCAATAATCTTAAATATAAAATTCCCATGACACTTTTGAATCCTGGTAGCGTATTAGCTACGTTAACTGAACTTACTCAAGTTAATCGTACCCACGCTCTATTGCGGCGTGTAAAAGACCTTTCTGTAAATGAATTTGTTTGCTTGTTGGACTTTATTACTGCGGAGTTCCAACAGTTTATCAGAGCAATAGAACTGATAAACAATGAAGCTCTAGAAACAATGCTAGAGAAAGTACTTGAGGCAATTACGTTAAAAATCGGTCAAATTCTTCAAGCAGAACACACTACTATTTTTTTAGTTGACCATGATAAAGGTCAGCTATGGTCAAAAGTGCCGCAAAATAATATTAATAAGACCTTAGAAATTCGGACTCCGATAAATGTGGGAATTCCGGGTCATGTTGCGAGTACGGGACAATATTTAAATATTGCTGAAACTATTACTCATCCTTTATTTAGCCCAGAATTAGAAAAGCAACTAGGCTACAAAATTCGGAATATTTTGTGTATGCCGGTTGTAAGCAGCAAAAATCAAATTGTTGCAGTTGTGCAGTTAGCAAATAAAGCCGGGGGAATTCCTTTTAATAGTGAAGATGAAACCTGTTTTCGGGAATTTGCCGCAAGTATTGGGATTATCCTGGAAAGCTGCCAATCTTTTTATGTAGCAGCACGAAATCAAAGAGGTGCAACCGCACTTTTACGAGCAACTCAGACACTCGGTCAAAGTTTAGACTTAGAAGCGACTTTGCAAATAGTCATGGAACAAGCCCGAATTTTGATGCAAGCAGATAGGAGTACGCTATTTTTGTATCGCAAAGAAATGAGCGAATTGTGGACAAAAGTTGCGGCTGCTGATGGCAAAACTATGATGGAAATAAGCATTCCTGGCAATCGTGGAATTGTGGGTTATGTAGCATCCACCGGCGTTGCTTTGAATATCGACGACGCTTATAAAGATCCTCGTTTTGACCCAACTACAGATAGAAAGACGGGTTATTTTACTCGTAATATCTTGTGCTTGCCGGTTTTTAATTCAGCTAATGAATTAATTGGCGTGACACAGTTAATTAACAAGCAAAAAGGTAGTTTTACTGCATCAGATGAAGAATTTATGCGGGCTTTTAATATACAGGCAGGAATTGCTTTAGAAAATGCCCGTTTATTTGAAAGTGTATTATTAGAAAAACAATATCAAAAAGACATTCTACAAAGTTTATCAGATGCCGTAATCTCTACAGATATGGAAGGTAGAATAGTCACGATCAATGATGCAGCATTAGAACTATTAGGTTGTCCGCTAACAGGAGATGCAAGTACTAGAAATCATAAGATTCTTTGGGAAAAAAATTTAATTAGTCGGCTACTATGGGAAGTTGTACCAATTGAAAATTTGCAATTTCGGTTAGAAGATAGTTTGAAGACTGGTGCAAAACATTACGTACCAGAACAAAGTTTGATGGTAGGACTATATTACCTACCCGGCGAGTCGGAAGAGTTGGAAGAATATATACTCGCATTACCAAATCCTACTAATCCAGAAGTTTTTATTCCTTGGAATCACCCGCTGACTCCCCAATCCCAGTTTGTAGATTCTTCTCAAGTTGAACCCATAGAAAGAAGTCTTAATCTTACAGTCAACCCGTTAACTAACCCAGAAGGCGGCGTGCGCGGTGGATTGGTAGTTTTGGAAGATATCAGTCAAGAAAAGCGGCTTAAAACTACTATGTATCGCTATTTAACCCCTCACGTAGCAGAGCAAGTTATGGCGTTAGGGGAAGATGGTTTAATGGTTGGTGAACGGAAAGAAGTCACCATTTTATTTTCTGATATCAGGGGCTACACAACACTTACAGAAAATCTCGGTGCTGCCGAAGTGGTGTCGCTACTGAATCAGTATTTTGAAACAATGGTGGAATCAGTTTTTAACTACGAAGGCACTTTAGATAAATTTATTGGGGATGCCTTGATGGCGGTATTCGGTGCGCCGCTACCTTTAACAGAAAATCATGCTTGGCGAGCCATACAGGCAGCGTTAGATATGCGACATCGGCTTAAGGAATTTAACGATCGCCGCATTGTTCAAGAGCAGCCACAAATTCATATTGGTATTGGCATTAGTTCCGGGGAAGTAGTTTCGGGAAACATCGGTTCTCGCAAGCGGATGGACTACACCGTGATTGGAGATGGAGTTAACTTAAGTTCGCGTTTGGAAGGAACCACCAAGAAGTATGGTTGCGATATTGTTTTAAGTGAATTTACTTACCAATTGTGTAGCGATCGCGTAATTGTCCGCGAACTTGATAAGATTCGAGTCAAAGGTAAACACCAAGCAGTAAAAATCTATGAATTGATTGGCGATCGCACTACTTCCTTAGACGATAATACACAAGATTTTTTATCTTATTATCATGCAGGACGCGCCGCTTATTCAACTCGTAATTTTCCACAAGCACTGATTTGTTTTGAAGCTGCAAAAAAAATTAGACCAATAGATAATGCTGTCAATATTCACATTCAACGCTGCAACAAATATTTATCACAGCCTCCGGAAGAATCTTGGAGTGGAGTTTGGACAATGGTTGATAAGTAGTCAATTATCAATTATCAATTATCAGTAATTGATTACACTGAGTACGTCCGAACTTAAACAGTATCAAAGTGTTCGAGCAGTGCTGAAATTTTTCCGTTCTAATTTAGTTTTGATTAATTATTATGTGTTTTCCAAATCTCCTTCCGAGGGGTCTTGACCAATTTGCAAGTTGTGTTTTGACCGCTTCAATTCTTTCCATAAAGCTTTTATTTGTTCGTAAGCTTCCAGGGTGGGGATTTTACCAGAAGTTTCTAAGTTGCAAATGTAGCTAATTCTTTGAGCAAACTCTTGCAAATTAGCATTAAATACCAAGTTTTCTGGTTTGACTTGACCGTAGTAACGACTGCGAGGGTAAAGCAAATCATCTTTATCCATTTTATTTATCTCCAGCTATCAAAACTATTTTTAAGTTTAAGGCGTACTTAAATTTTAGCCTTAATTATTAATAAATGTACAAATGGATCGTTAACTTCTTGTATTAATAAAGACTAGCCCAACGGTAAAAAAATCCATTTTAAATAATTCTCGCTAGCTCTTGAAGATAACAAATATTACCTGCCGATTTATCTAGCTAATATTACTAATAAAGATAAAATGGTTAAGCCATAACTTGGCATTAGTTCCGTTTGCCAAATAATCGTTCTACCTATGTCTGTTACCTCCAAACTATACGAAGGAAAAGCCAAAATTCTGTACGCTACTGATGTACCAGAAATCTTGCTTGCTGATTTTAAAGATGATGCGACAGCTTTTAATGCCCAGAAACGCGGCAGTATAAGCAACAAAGGAACCATAAACTGTAGCATTTCTAGCCAGCTATTTCAACAGCTAGAGAAATCCGGTATTAATACTCATTACCTGGATAACCCAAATCCCAACCAGATGCGGGTAAAGGCGGTGAAAATTTTTCCCTTAGAAGTGGTTGTGCGAAATATTGCAGCCGGAAGCCTTTGCAAGCAAACGGGTTTAGGATTGGGAACCGTGTTAAAACAGCCTTTAGTCGAGTTTTATTATAAAAATGACGAATTAGGCGATCCTTTATTGACGATCGCACGTCTACTCTTGTTAGAACTAGCTACCCAGGAACAAGTAGAGGAGATTATTCATCAAACATTGCGAATCAACGAATTTCTCAAGGATTTTTTTGGCAAATGCGGCATTACTTTGGTGGACTTCAAGCTAGAGTTTGGTTTGGACTCCCAACAAAGGCTACTTTTAGCGGACGAAATTAGTCCTGATACCTGTCGTTTGTGGGATACCGCGACTAAAGATCCAGAAGACCGAGTTCTAGACAAAGACCGTTTTCGGCGAGATTTGGGAAATGTAGAGAATGCCTACCAAGAAGTTTTAGAAAGAGTGTTAAAAACAGTAGAGACAAATATCTAGTTACTAGTTAACTAAATTTTATTTGATGTCATGGGTTATGACTGTACTTGACAAATAACTGCTGGCTGATGACAAATAATTATCATATTGAACGACGGTGTGTGGAAGTGAAAAGGAATCTAAATAAAATGCGTTTATCTCCCTTTTTGGTGTCGGTAATAACTTTTGCGACGACATTAGGAGTTTCATATAGTGCAAATGCACAAAGTACCAATACCTCTGAATCACAAGATATTTTTAAAGCAGTAAGCACTAATCAAGAATCTTCAAATGCAAAAAAATTGCAGGTAGTTATACCAACTTCAAATTCGACAACTGCACAAAATACTCCGCAAATTCCCCCTCCTGAGAATCTCCCTAGCGAACAACCAACGCTAACGGAGCCTCCTGAAAATACTCCATCCGACGAGGCTCAACCTCAAATACCTCCAACCTTAGATAATAGCCAGCCAAACCAACAGCCAGCACAACCCCAATTTCAAACTCCGGGGACGACGCAAGAAAATCAACAGCAGCCGCAATTTCAAACTCCGGGGACGACGCAACCCACTCAACAGCAGCCGCAATTTCAAACTCCGGGGACACCGCAACCCACTCAACAGCCGAGTGCAGATGAAACCCGCGTGTTAGTTTCGGAAGTCTCGGTTAGGTCTGAAACTGGACAATTAACTCAAAATTTGCAAGAACAAGTTTATAGAGTCATTCGTACTCAACCCGGACGAACTACAACTCGTTCGCAATTACAAGAAGATATTAATGCTATTTTTGGAACCGGCTTTTTCTCTAACGTTCAAGTTGTACCCGAAGATACACCATTAGGAGTTAGAGTCAGCTTCGTAGTACAACCCAACCCAGTTTTGCAAAAAGTGCAAATAGAAGCAAATCCGGGTGCTAACGTTGCTTCTGTACTACCTGCTAAAACTGTAGATGAAATATTCGGCGAACAATACGGTCAAATTCTGAACTTGCGCCAATTGCAGGAAAATATCAAGCTGTTAGTCAAAAGCTACCAAGATCAAGGTTACGTACTAGCAAACGTAATTGGAGCGCCTCAAGTATCGCCCGATGGGGTAGTTACGCTACAAGTAGCTGAAGGTTTAGTAGAAGATATTCGAGTTCAGTTTCGTAACAAAGATGGTGAAGTCGTTAACGAAGACGGCAAACCCGTAAAAGGAAGAACCCAACCATATATTGTCAAACGAGAAATACAACTCAAGCCAGGAGAAGTATTTAACCGCAACACCGTACAAAGAGATTTACAGCGGGTATTTGGACTGGGGTTATTTGAAGATGTTAACGTTTCCCTCGATCCCGGTCAGGACCCCAGTAAAGTAAATGTAATTGTCAATGTAGTAGAACGAAACAGCGGTTCCATCGCCGCAGGTGCTGGTGTTAGTTCTGCGAGCGGATTGTTTGGTACTATTAGTTACCAAGAGCAAAACCTCAACGGTAGAAACCAAGATTTAGGGGCAGAATTACAGCTAGGAGCAAGGGAATTCTTGTTCGATGTCCGCTTTACAGATCCTTGGATAGCAGGCGATCCTTTCCGCACTTCCTATACAGTCAACGCATTCCGTCGTCGATCGATTTCCTTAATTTTTGACGGCGATGATGACGAAATTGAAACATTCGACTTAGATGACCCCAGCGGCAATGACGACGCACGCGATCGCCCCCGTGTTGTCCGTACTGGCGGTGGTGTAAACTTTAACCGTCCTCTGAATAAAAATCCTTTTGAAAAGTCGGAATGGGTAGCTTCTGCTGGTTTGCAGTATCAAAGAGTTAACATTACCGATAGTGATGGCGATACTAGACCTCAAGGCGCGATTTTTGATGATGACCAAATAGATTCACGAATAATTGACCTTAGCGCTTCCGGAACTGGTGAAGACGATTTGCTATTGGTCAAACTGGGAGCAGCCCGCGACAAGCGAAACAACCCGTTACAACCGACAAAAGGTTCCTTCTTCCGTATGGGTGTAGACCAGTCTGTACCTATCGGACAGGGTAATATTTTTCTAACTAGGTTGCAGGGTAATTACAGCCAATACATTCCTGTCAAATTTACCAACTTTAGCAAAGGACCTCAAACCCTAGCTTTTAACGTTCAAGCTGGAACCATTCTCGGCGATTTACCTCCTTATGAAGCTTTTTCATTAGGTGGTAGTAATTCCGTTCGGGGTTATGACGAAGGTGGATTAAGTAGCGGACGCAGTTATGTAGAAGCATCTGTTGAGTATCGCTTCCCACTTTTCTCAGTACTTAGCGGCGCATTATTCGTTGATGTTGGTAGTGACTTAGGAACCACAACCGAAGCAGCGGAAATACTTAATAAAAATGGTACTGGTATCGGTTACGGGCTTGGGGTAAGGGTACAGTCACCCCTCGGACCAATTCGGATCGATTACGGTCTTAACGATGATGGAGACAGCCGAATCAACTTTGGTATTGGGGAAAGGTTTTAACAGTTAGCAGTTAGCAGTTAGCAGTTAGCAGTTAGCAGTTTTACTTTTTCAACGCCCTCCAGCGATCGCTAGGAGGGTGAATTTTCTTGCCGATTGTAAAACAATGCAAGTTCAGATAACCGACTTCTTACATTATTGGAGGGCACTTCAATATGCAGACCTTTAACATGCAGACCTTTGACCTTCCAACTGTTTTCCGTTTAACTTGCCAATTTTTACCTTTAATTAAATACTATTACCTAAAGCATCGCTTCAGCCAAATCTTAGCTGTAGTTATTATTGAGAATATTTTTAATACATAATATTCCTGCCGAATTAATTATATAAAAATAAAAAGCGTGACTTATGCAACAGCGTACAATAGCTGCCCAGATTAACCAAACAGGAACGGGCTTACATAGTGGGGTAATTACTAACGTCAGTATACTGCCAGCCCAAGCGGGGAGCGGACGCTATTTTGTGCGAGTCGATTTGCCGGATTCACCTACTATTCCAGCGTCGATCGCAGCAGTTAGTGAGACGGTTCTCTCGACTCAATTAAGGGAAGGTGAAGCCAGCGTTCGGACTGTAGAGCATTTGTTGGCTTCTTTAGCTGCTATGGGGGTAGATAACGCCCGCATTGAAATTGATGGTTCGGAAGTACCGCTTTTAGATGGTTCGGCGCGAATATGGGCGGAAAATATAGCCAAAGTCGGTACGGTGGAACAAAATTCAACTGTTTGTGAGAATGCTTTATCTTTGGAAGAACCAATTTGGGTACGTCAGGAAGATGCTTTTGTTAGTGCTATACCAGCACCACAAACTCGTTTTAGCTACGGTATTGATTTTGAATTACCAGCAATTGGTAATCAATGGCACAGTTGGATGCCCTATGGCGAACGGCAAAACCCCGATGAGAGCTTTGTTACAGAAATCGCTCCTGCCCGTACCTTTGGCTTAAAGCATCAAATCGAACATTTGAAAAAATCTGGTTTAATCAAAGGTGGAAGCTTAGAAAATGCCCTTGTATGTGGTCTAGATGGCTGGGTTAATCCACCACTACGATTTCCAAATGAACCTGTACGTCATAAAATCTTGGATTTAGTAGGAGATTTAAGTTTATTAGGAATTTTCCCCCGCGCTCATTTCTTAGCCTACAAAGCCAGTCATAATTTACATATTCAACTGGCTCAAAGGATTTTAGATTTGAGAAATTAATTTTTAGATTTGAAAACTAATCTAAAATGCAAAATCCCTCGCGGGAAGTTCCGCAGAATTATCGCCTACTCTCAACATCTTTCAGAAAAAATTAACCCAACAAACCCAAATGTCAATTGTTACCGAAGTCAACACCAACAAAGCGAACGCACCAGCATCTACTGAAGATAAATTGGATGATAGCGCAATCAAATCCGAGAGCAAAACAATTTTTACAGTAGAAGAAATCCAGAAACTGCTACCGCATCGCTATCCATTTGCATTAGTAGACCGAATTACCGATTACACTCCTGGAAAACAAGCTATTGGCATCAAAAATGTTACTTTCAACGAACCCCATTTCCAAGGGCATTTTCCCGGACAGCCAATTATGCCCGGTGTACTAATTGTTGAGGCGATGGCACAAGTCGGTGGTGTCGTAATGACTCAACTACCTGAATATGAAGGCGGACTTTTCGTATTTGCTGGCATTGATAAAGTACGTTTTCACCGCCAAGTAGTTCCTGGAGATCAGCTGGTAATGACCTTGGAACTGTTGTGGGTTAAGCGTCGTCGTTTTGGTAAGATGCAAGGTCGTGCCGAAGTGGACGGTCAGCTCGCAGCTAAAGGCGAACTAATGTTTTCTCTTGTTAATTGAGAAATAACTCTCTATCGGTAAAGGCATTATTATTATCTGCCTTTACTGAACTTTGGATTATTAAAATATAGGTAAATAAATAGTCCAATAGAGTATAGTAAAAATTCCGAATTTTCGCCGCCCTCACATTAATCGTTGCGAATCATCGATGCTTTCGGCTACTGATTACTTAAATTACTCAGCAAGCAAACTGTTCTGGAGATGCACCCTTGAAGACACTTATTCACCCAACTGCTGTAATTCATCCTAAAGCGCAATTGCACCCGACTGTCGAAGTTGGTGCTTACGCAACGATTGAGGGAGACGTAAAAGTCGGTCCGGAAACGATTATCGGTTCTCATGCAGTGCTTGAAGGACCGATAGAAATAGGAGCGCGAAACCGCATTTATTCAGGTGCGGTTATTGGTTCGGAACCTCAAGATTTAAAGTACGCTGGGGAATTTAGTACGGTTAAGATTGGCAACGATAACAGTATTCGGGAATACGTTACTATCAATCGCGCTACTGGTGCGGGTGAAGAAACTCGCATTGGTAACGGCAATTTGCTGATGGCTTACGTGCATATAGGTCACAACTGCGTTTTAGAAGATTCTGTAGTAATTGCTAATTCGGTGGCGTTAGCAGGTCATGTATATATAGAGTCCCGTGCAAGACTAAGTGGTGTTTTAGGCGTTCATCAGTTCGTGCATATTGGTGCGCGGGCAATGGTAGGGGGAATGGCACGCATCGATCGCGATGTCCCACCATATATGTTGGTAGAAGGAAATCCCGCACGCATTCGCACGCTTAATTTAATCGGACTTAAACGCGCTGGCTTTTCCACTGAAGAATTACAAATCCTCAAAAAAGCCTTCCGCATTCTCTACCGTTCCGATATCACATTCAAAGAAGCTATAGAAAAATTAGAATTCTTAGGCGATACCGAACATCTAAAACATTTACGTCGCTTTTTACTACTTTCTCAAATGCCTGGAAGACGCGGTTTAATTCCCGGTAGAGAGTGAAAGGGATGGGGGGATGGGGAGATGGGGAGATGGGGAGATGGGGAGATGGGGGGATAAAAAACTCCGAACTCCTAATTATTAACTCCTAACTCTTAACTCCTAACTCTTAACTATTCCTAATGCCCAATGCCCAATTCCCAAATTATAAATGCGAATATTTATTAGTACTGGCGAAGTGTCAGGTGATTTACAAGGTTCACTTTTAATTACTGCGCTCAAAAATCAAGCCGCTTCATCTGGATTGGAATTAGAAATTGTGGCTTTGGGTGGCGAGAAAATGGCTGCTGCTGGCGCGACTTTAATAGGAAATACTACTTCTATCGGATCTATCGGAATTTTAGAAGCTTTACCTTTTATATTGCCAACTTTAAAAATACAGCGGCAAGCAATTGCCTTTTTAGAAAAGAATCCGCCGGATTTAGTCGTGTTTATTGACTATATGGGGGGAAATCTGCCGATGGGTAAGTATATTCGCCGTCATATGCCTGATGTACCCACAGTTTATTATATTGCACCTCAAGTTTGGGTTACTTCCATCGGAGAAAAAGATACAGAACAACTAATAAAAATTAGCGATAAGATACTAGCAATATTTCCCGAAGAAGCTCGTTATTTTCAAAATAAAGGTGCTGATGCAACTTGGGTAGGACATCCTTTAGTAGATAGAATGCAAAGTTTTCCTAGTAGAGAAGCAGCACGTGCAAAGTTAGGAATAGCTGATGATGTAAATTGTATAGCACTTTTTCCCGCTTCCCGTTCTCAAGAAATAAAGCATCTGGTACCCGTAATGTTTGAAGCAGCACGGGAAATTCAAACTAAAATGCCAGACGTACATTTTTGGATTCCTTTATCTCTGGAAATATATAGAGAAGAAATAGAAAAACAAGTACATAAATATCAATTGAGAGCAACCGTTATATCAAATCAACAGCAAGAAGTATTAGCTGCTGCGGATTTAGCGATCGCCAAATCAGGTACGGTTAATTTGGAATTGGGATTATTAAATATTCCACAAGTAGTTTTATATCGTTTAAATCCCTTCACCTACTGGGTTGGTAAAAACATTCTCAAAGTAAAAATTTCCTACGCTTCCCCACCTAACTTATTAGTAATGCGAGAAATCGTACCCGAATTCATTCAAGAAACAGCCACATCCGAGAATATCGTAGAGGCAGCGATGGAATTTTTATTAAACGAACAGCGACAGCAAAAAATGAAAGCTGACTATCAAGAAATGCAGCAGTTTGTCGGAGAAATTGGAGTTTGCGAAAGAGCTGCGGAGGAGATTTTGCAGTTAGGAGTTAGGAGTGAACAGTGAACAGTGAGCAGTGAACAGTGAGCAGTGAACAGTGAACAGTTAGGAGTTAGGAATTGCGAATATCTCATATTGAAAACAGCAAGGGAGCTGTTCGGCTCCCACTACAAATGCTTTTATAACTCCTCATCCGTTTGTCCCCATCTCCCCATCTCCCCCTCTTCCCCCTCTCGTCATGTCCAGGCGCGGAAAAAGTTACCATCTTCCCAAATTCCAGCTACTTGCTTTTCGATCGCAACTAATTGTTTGTCATCTAATTTCTGGAAGTTTCGCGCTACATTAACGTTTTCTTCTAGTTGTTTGATATTCTCAGCGGCGACTATGCAGCAATGTACTCCTGATTGAGATAAGCTGTAGCCTAAAGCTTGTTCCATACCGGATAATCCACCAGGTTTGAATAAACGGCCGTAAGCTGGTACTTTCATGGCAGTTACGCCGACGTTTTTCTCTCGCGCTACGGGTAAAACTACGGGAAGAAAAGGACGAGGATGATATTTATCGGCTGCATTTACGGGAATTAAGGTGTGATCGAAAGGATAGCGACGCAACCCGTCGGCAATGATGTCAGGTTCGTGATGTCCGGTAATTCCTGCAAATCGGATAAGTTTCTGTTGCTTTGCTTCTTCTATTGCTTTGATTGCGCCAGAATTAGAAAATATTGTATCTAATTCTTCGGAGAAAGAAACGTGATGCAATTGCCATAGATCGAGATAATCTACATTTAATCTTTTTAAACTTTTTTCTAATTCTCTCCAAGCACCATCTCTATCTCTAGCGGCTGTTTTACTTGCTAAAAAGATTTTTTCTCGATGTGGTGGAAGTACTTTTCCTAAATAATCTTCACTAGGGCCATAACTTGCAGCAGTATCAAAATAAGTGATGCCGAGTTGCAATGCTTTTTCAATTTGTGCGATCGCATCTTTTTCTGCTTCTTTCCTAGATAGTGGCGTTTGCCCTGCACCACCTAAACCGAATATAGGAAGTTTTACACCTGTTTTTCCTAAAATTTGTTCTGGCATTTTTGCAGGTGGTGCAGCATTGCTAGAGGTATTTTGCTGTAAAGAGTTACATCCGACAATACCGCCAGCAACAGCCGCACTGGTAATTAAGAAGTCACGTCGCGTAGTTTTATCTGACATGATTGGGGTGTGAAATTACTTTGTTGGTTTTATTTTAGCGAGGGGGGAAGATATTTGATAAAACAAATTGCCCGCAGACTGGAAGTCTGGGGCTAGTAGTAGGTTTGTAGTAAGGGCTTCAGCCCCCCTCCGAATTCGGTAATATGAAGTGCCCAAGCGCAACTAAGAACCCTTGTTACCATTAAAACAAATGAAAAGGATCGGTAGTTGATTGCATTAATTCCGGCGGGTTCTACGTGCCGACTTTAGTCTCAAATCCGGAGCGAGTACAGCACTTACTACGAACCTTTATTACCCATAAAAACTAATGTTTGGACTACTAGAAAAACAGCTTATAAAAGGTTTCGCTATTTTTCTATAGATGATTCTATTTCAAATCTTAAGTTGTCTGAAGAAGACGCAAATTATAATTATCAATTGTGTTTTGAAGGTTTTACTGTTTCTTTGTCAGAATTGAACGAGCAAATAAATAATTTATTATTTACTTCTTTATTTTAGAAGGTTAGTAAAAAAAACCGCAGAGACGCGGAGAACGCAGAGGAAATAAGTAGAGAGATATAGGTAATTTTATAACCAGATATCAGAAAAAAATTATTACTTATCTTTTGGTTTCGGTTTCATTTTATTTAATCCCATTTCACCACGTAGTTGATTCAAATCTGAGATTTATCTTACGTATATTGTTAGTATTTTTATTCTCAATGATTAACAAAAACTAAACCACGTTTAAAGCAATACTCAAATTGGTAAAGTAAAGCTGCTGTGATAATAAAAATAATACCGAATATTGTTATTATCTGTTTTTGGGAAGATGTATAGTTTGCAACTTTTATTGAATAATTTAAATTAAATAAAGGTAAAAGAAATGTACACAAAGCAGATGCTATCATTATAGAAATGACAATCACAAGCCAACCATATAAACCTTCCCACCAGCTAAATATTTTAACTTTCATACCTTGAGTATTTTTCATCTCCGGAGTTTGAATTCCTGGTATATATTTACCAAGGAATAAATGTAAAAGATGATGAGCTAAGGCTATTATCGGAATGGGAATTAGTAAGGCAAATATTCCGAAGAAAACAATCGTATTTGGGCTATTTGTGATTTCTGCTGTTAAGAAACCTGTAATTGCAGTAATACTGACAATAAATATAATTACGTTTAAAAATATGGTGATAAATAAGGCTTTTAACCAAGAGCTAGGATATGGAAACCATACATACCAATTAAATTTCTTTGATTTTTGCTTTGTCATGAGAAAAGTATATTAGCCGCTGCTTTGATTGGTAGATGAGGATTTATAAAAAATACTCTTCTAGTTATATTTTTCCCATTCAAAAGACAAAGCTAACGTTATTTACAATTTTTCAGCAATTACCGATATTTAAGTAAATATACTTGGGTAAATATTCTAAATTTATATTAATTTGTTATCTTACGACTTAGCAAAAAGGCACATTTTGTAGGGTGTGTGACGCATTTATCTCGTTTGAACGTAGCAATAACGTTTGTAGCGTCACGCACCATCAACCATTTGTGACAATATCGTAAGTCCCGATCTATCAAAAAAGGTAAAATTGATAATTAAAACGGGCTGTATTAGGAACATCCCAATTATTGAAAAATCCGCAGGTAGTGCGAGCATCTTGCTCGATCGAGAGCGCCAGCAAGCATTCCGGTTCACACTACAAAACAACTACTCCCGTCTTGCTCGGAAGCGCCAGCAAGCATTCCGGTTCACACTACAAAAAACAACTACTCCCGTCTTGCTCGGAAGCGCCAGCAAGCATTCCGGTTCACACTACAAAACAACTACTCTCGTCTCGATCGAGAGCGCCAGCGAGCATTCCGGTTCGCACTACAAAATAACTACTCCCGTTTCGATTATCAGATTACCTATAAAATTTCTTCCCCCTCTTCCCCCTCTTCCCCCTCTTCCCCCTCACTCAACGCCGCTAATCATAAAGCCGGGAAGGGAGTACGATCGCAAATTATTCAGCCTTAACAGCTTGTTTCTCTGCTGCATCTAACTTTTCCTGATATTCTCCGATTTTTTGTTCGGCAACTATAAAATTAGCGTTTTCTGGTGGTACGGTTTGCATTAATATCATTGCTGCTTTCCATTTACCTGCGACTTTGTTCCAATCTTCTTTTGTGGTTGCAAATTCTTCTGTTTGTGCGGCACTGTTAGCAAGTGTCAATGCTTCGCCAAATGAGCTACCTTGATTTGATAATTTAGTAACTTGATTATTAACTAGTTTAGTTTCGGAGCTAATTCTTTTTTGAATTTGTTCTGCAAAATTACCATCGGATATACTTTGTTGAACGTCTGGTAAGGTGAAAAACATATACATCCATGCACCAACTAAGCTGAGAACAAAAATATTTAAAAATGTCTTTGATGATTTTTTATTAACTACAACAGTAGAGTCATCCGAAGTTTTTTTAGTTGTATCGTTTGGAGTTACTACGGTTGTTGAAATGGTTTCGTCTTCTTCAATATCACTTTGCTTTGATTTATGCTTGGTATCTATTTCATCTATACTATCGCCCAAAACAAGACGGGTTTTGAATAAATATGCAACTTGATAAAATATAGCGGCGCATAAAATCCATATAGCAGCAAATGCTAATCTTAAATTGCTGGGATTTTCTGCGTATGTCGCAATTACTTTTGTGTAATTAAGCTGAAATAATGGTAAAAAAGGCGTACAAATTAAGGTTGCTATCAGTGTAGATAAGACAATTACCAACCAGCTATACAAACTTTCCCACCAGCTAATTAATCCGGGGAAAAATCCGGAAGTCGCGTTTATTCTTTCTCCTGGAATCGGAGACATAAAACGACTGAGAAATAAATGATGAAAAAGTGCGATCGCTGGTATAGGTAAGATTAATAATAAAATAACAATGACGGTCAATTGTTCGGGGGCGTTTGACCATTTGGGTAAATTGGAAAGTGAATCCGCATATTGTCTGAGGATACTTAAAAATGCACCCATCAACACGGACAACATCAAAGCGCTTAACCAAGCATTCGGATAGGGAATCCATACGGGCAACGATCGCATTCGTTTCATCAGGAATACTCACCTTTATTAATTTATGTAAATGGCAGATGCCCTGAATACGGAAAAAAATAGAACATTATCTGTATAAGCAAGCACAGCAAAAGCTTATTTCAAATGTATCCAGCTTGCCTCTATAAAAAACAAAAACAGTAATTTTTTGGGCATCTTCGGCTGCTTGTCAATCAATTCAAAAGCTCATCTTTGCATAAAAGCATACAGCTTCTCAAGTCTCAATAAGGAGATATTTTAAAAAAATTTATCAAGCAACTAGCTTGATGTAAGGTAAAGTGGTTTTCAAATACGTCCTCTTTTGATAAAAATTGCTTCGATCGCATAGTCTCACGTCTTTTCGAGAATGTCATAATTGAAAAAATAGAGTTTGATTGCAATGGCTGCTTCGCTAAAATACACTAAAGAACCATATAAGGAAACTTATAGTGAAATAATCGATGTTCGTTCAAGTAGCGAGTTTGCAGAAGATAGAATCCCCGGTGCAATTAATTTGCCGGTTTTAAATGATGCCGAACGCGCTGAAGTCGGAACGATATACAAGCAATTCTCGCCCTTTCAAGCTCGGAAAATAGGGGCAGCAATAGTATCAAAAAATATTTCTAAACACTTAAACGAACACTTCGCTAACAAAGAGAAAGATTATCAGCCTTTAATTTACTGTTGGCGCGGCGGTCAACGTTCTGCTAGTTTAGCTACAGTACTATCTCAAATTGGTTGGCGAGTAACTTTACTTGAAGGCGGTTATAAAACTTATCGAAATTATGTACGTCAAGAATTAGATTCTTTACCGCAACAATTAAATTACAAAATATTATGTGGTTTAACTGGTAGTGGAAAAACGCATATTTTAGGAAAGATGCGTCAACAAGGTTTTCAAGTCTTAGATTTGGAAGCTTTAGCAAATCATCGCGGTTCATTGTTGGGTGAAGAATGGCAAGGAAAACCGGAACCTCAGCCTACGCAAAAATATTTTGACACTAAATTGTTGCAAGCACTGCAAAGCTTCAACCCCGATCGCACTGTATGGGTAGAATCAGAAAGTACCAAAATAGGGCAAGTTCATTTACCTGAATCTTTATGGAAGGAAATGAAGCAATCTAGCTGTGTAGAAATTGATTTACCGCTTGATGCTAGAGTCCAATTTTTGTTACAAGAATATCCACATTTGATAAATAATCCTGAAATTCTCAAAACAAAGTTAGAAAAATTAAAATCTAGCTGTGGATGGAAAAAAATCAGTCAATGGTATCAGATGATAAATAATCAAGATTGGGAATCATTTGTAAAAGATATGTTGGAATCACATTACGATCCAACTTATCGTAAATCGATGCAGATGAATTTTAATCGAGTCGAACAAGTAGTTTCTTTAAATGATTTATGCGATCGCACTATTGATAATTGGTTAAATTCTTTAGTGCCTAATTTTGTTGGGGTGAAGTGAATTTTGATGATTGGTAATGGATAATTGGTAATTACCGATCGCAACCTGCAATATGCCGATCCCCCCAACCCCCCTTATAAAAGGGGGGCTTTTTATGGGCAACTCCCAGCAATTTTGGATAAAAACCATAATTACTATAGACGTAAAATGAGACGTAAAATAATAGTCTCTACATTCATATTTGATGGTTGCCGGGATAAATTATAGACAATTGCTTTGAAAGTATAAATAAAAATATGCAAATAAAACAACGTCATGATTGGAATTTAACCACATCAGAAGCGAAAGTCATCCAGGAAGAATTACAAAAAGAAGTTATTACCGAAGATAAATTCAAACAACCAGTTAAATACGTTGCTGGTGTGGATATGGGTTTTGAAGATAATGGAAAAACCAGCCGTGCTGCGGTAGCGGTGTTGAGTTTTCCAGATTTACAGCTACAAGAACAAAGTATAGCTAAACGTCCGACTTCTTTCCCATACATTCCTGGTTTTCTATCATTTCGTGAAATTCCAGCCGTATTAGATGCGCTACAAAAGATAAATACGATACCAGATATCATATTGTGCGACGGTCAAGGACTGGCACATCCTCGGAGAATGGGAATTGCTTGTCATTTGGGTGTAATCCTTGATATGCCTACCATTGGTGTGGCGAAATCTTGGTTGATAGGTGATTATAAAGAAGTTTCTCAAGAAAAAGGAAGCTGGCAGCCTTTAATACATAAAAATGAAACTATAGGAGCAGTTTTACGTACTCGTTCTAATGTAAAACCAGTATACGTTTCTAGCGGACATCGGATTAGTTTACCAACAGCGATCGATTATGTATTGCGCTGTACCCCGAAATATCGTTTACCCGAAACTACCAGGATTGCTGATAAATTGGCTTCTGCGAGATGAAGGGGGAGAGGGGGAGATGGGGAGAGGGGGAGATGGGGAGATGGGGGGAAGATTTATACAACTAATTAACTCCTAACTCAATAAGGTTACTGAGCTTGTCGAAGTACTCCTAACTCCCAACTCCTAACTCGCTACTTCCTACTGCCTACTCCCTACTGCCTACTGCCTACTCCTAACCTTTAACCTGATTTATCTTAAGTTTTTCCCATCATACTTGATTGCTTGTACTTGCTCATGTTAGGAATCGCACAGACAATGATTGAAGTTGCTTAGTTAGGGAGAAGCTCGCAGCTTATTAATGTAATGAATTCACTAACTTTACAGTGGCACGATGCAGGTCAAGAAAAAACTCAGATAATTTACGAGCAGCAGCCTAGTAAGAATCCTGGTACTGTTCGTATTGGTCGCGATCCTTTACGATGCGATATTATCTTGAGTCATCCTACCGTATCGGGTTTACACGTTGAAATATTTTTTAATTCTCAAGAAAAACGGTTTTATATTCGCAGTTTAAGAGAAAAAAATCCTCCTTTAGTGGATGGAAATCAATTAGTCCGAGGAGATGCGCTTTTGAATGAAGGCAGCATTCTCTGTTTGGGGCAAATGGAATTGAAAGTTATTAATATTAGTATTCCGCAAGTTAATAGTTTCCCGGCAACTATTTTGGAACCGCCAAAACCAGATCGAAATAATCAACCAGCAACTCCTGCTCCACCATTAAAATCGGCTTCATCAACTGTACCTTTACCAAAAAGTGCTTATAGTTTGCAATGCCCGAATTGTCATAAATTATGTTCTATCGAGCATATACAAGTTGGTTGTCCTTGGTGCGGTACTTCTTTGGCTGCGGCGATAAGTGTTTTAGTTGCACCGGATGGCGATCGGTGAGCAGTTAACAATGACAAATGAAAAGTAAGCAGTTATCAATGAACAATGAACAATTATTGATTAACTACTAATTACTAACTACTAATCAAAATAAATATATGACAAATAATTTAGAAATTCATTTAAGCTGGGAAGATCCAGCAACGGGAGAATTACGAGAACCAAGTTTAACGGTACCTATTGCTTTTGGTAGAGAATTTTCTCAAATGCCTGCTGAACTTGGCGGACAACGGGTTGCGCGAATGCTGCTTGATAGTAGTGAAGTTTCTCGATATCATGCGTTGATCGATTGGGAACAAAACCAATTAATGGTAATTGACCAAAATAGCGTTAATGGTATTTATGTTAATGCTAATCTTCAGAAACGTAGCGTTATTAATAGTGGCGATACTTTAAAAATTGGTCCTTACGAAATTACTCTTTCTTTCACTTTAAATACACCCGCACCAATATCTGCGCCCACATCAACTAATTCCACGATTCAATTTAATCCCGCCACTAATTTACCCGACGCGACTTTACCTCCACCAGCAGTAACACCTCGCGCTTCGAGTTTCCCACCACCAATTTTTCGAGAGGAAAAAGTTCCGGTACAAGCACTTCACGCTACTGGTTTGCCAGTAGATGAAACCGATTATTTGGCTTTGGGAGCAGGTTTGGGAAGTTATATTTGGGTAGATTTACTGAGAATGTATGGTGTTAATAGCGAAAAAATTATCGCTTTGGGTTTAGATAAACAACCATTCGCTCGGTATAAGCGGTTGTGCTTGAATTCGCAAATACCTTTACATGAAAGATTGCGTTCTAATTCTGATTCATGTCCCGATAATATCTGGGGTTTCCCTAGTTATGCTTTGCGAGAAGCTTGGCGAGATTTTGGTAAGGGAAGGTTAAGTGATTCGTTCAAGTATCTATGGAAGGTGTTTGCGGAACCGGATTATGCTGAAACTTATACTCCCCGTGCCAATAATGTTTTTGATTCTATAGAAAGGGAAGTACAGCGTATCGGTTGGGAGCAAATCTATCGTTATGGAAGAATACGAGCGATTCGTAAAACCGATGATGGTAGATATTGCGTGGCTTATTCTCGCGGCAGAGGAGACTATGCTTTTTACGTGGCTCGTTTTCTACATTTAGCAACGGGTTATCCAGCAATTCAGTTTTTACCAGATTTGCAGGCTTATCGCGAGAAATATCGCGATTTTAAATCTGTAGTTAATGCTTATGAAGACCATACTCACGTTTACGAGCAGTTAGAACGTCAAGGTGGCAAGATATTGATTCGAGGACGCGGTATTGTGGCTTCTCGCATCATTCAGCGGATTTATGAAGCACGTAAGAAGAATCCCAATATTACAGTTTTGCATTTAATGCGATCGCCAAAACCGCAGGGTAATAAATTCGGTAAAACCCAGCGAATGGTGAAGCATCATTTTGAATTTCAGCCGTTTAACTGGCCCAAAGCTTGTTGGGGTGGCGAGTTACGGGTAATGTTAGAAAATGCCAGTCCCGACGAGCGTAAAAGCTTGTTAGCAGATTGGGGAGGTACAACCACCGCAGATCGTCAAGATTGGCAGCGCATTACCGAAGAAAGCTTGCGAGATGGTTGGTATAAAATTGAATTCGGTGAAGTGCAAAGTGTAGAACAAGATGCTCAATATGGAACTCTTACCCGCATTAAAGAAAAGAGTTCTAATGGGCAAATTACCATTAATGCAGACTTTATTGTAGATGCAACTGGCTTAGACGCTAAAGTCCAGGCAACTCCATTACTAGAAGACTTAGTTGAACGTTATAGTTTGCCCTTGAATCACTTATCAAGATTAGTCGTAGCGAACGATTTTGAGCTAGTAGAAATGCGTAACGGCAAAGGTAAAATGTATGCTGCGGGTGCAATTACTCTAGGTGGACCTTATGCAGCAGTAGATAGCTTTCTTGGTTTGCAATATTCCGCTTTACGAACCGTAGATGGATTAGCAACCGCTCGCGCCCCCGGAGTACATCGATTAAATCTTTTTTCTTCCTTCAGACAATGGTTAAAGTGGGTGTCAAATCAATCACCTTAAATTAGTGAGCAGTTACCAGTTACCAGTTACCAGCTACTACCAATTGTTCATCGATCGCAAAATGTAGCTCGATTGACTTGAATATTAGTGCTGTTTATGGAAATAATAATCAACGGAATCACTAGACATCCCACTTACGACGTTTTTGAAGGCTCAATTGACCCATTGAGCCTTTTTTCTAACGCTAATCTTGATATACTTGGCTTTATACGTATTATCCGAAAGCTTTTTAAACTATTTTAGTAAAATTTTATAGTGAAAATTCAGCTTGTATGCATTTACTTTAACTCAAGTTATGTTCACCTGCAATTTATCTTATCGATCGCAGACAAAGAAGAAAATATTTAGTTTCGTATATATAATCTTTCAACAAAAGGGTATTTATCGCAACAAATCTTCTAAAAAATTGCAATTATTTAAAAAAAAACAAATAAAACATCCTTAAATGGTGTAGAAATGTATAGAATCTTTTAAAGATATAAAATATAGTCTTTTCAAATGCAAACATTTGTAGCTCCTTCAATGCAGCTATCTTTAGTACCAAATAGCACTCAACCTTTAAAGATTGTCGCACTAGGGGATAGTTTAGTTTACGGATTTGGCGACCCGGACGGAGGTGGCTGGGTGGAAAGATTGCGCCGAACTTGGATGTTACCCGAAAGCCCAGGTCACGTTCTTTATAACTTAGGTGTACGCGGCGATCGCACCGGACAAGTAGCAAAAAGGCTAGAAGTTGAATTTCGTCATCGGGGAGAGTTACGAAATCGCGTTCCTGACATAATTATATTATCGGTAGGAGTAAATGATTCAGCCCGTGTGGGTCGTCCTGACGGTAAGAATTACACCGATTTTGCAAATTTTGAACAGCAGCTTACTTCTTTAGTACAACAAGCACAACAACTTTGTCCCGTGCTATTTGTGGGTATGGTACCAGTGGATGAGGCGAAAATGCCATTTCTCAATTGCTTGTACTATAACCACGACGACCAATATCGTTACAAAGAAGCGACTAAAATTGCTTGTCGAAAACAGGGAATACCGTATCTAGATGTATTCGACAAATGGATGCAGCAACCTGAAACTTGGAGAGTTAAGCGTTTGAGTAGCGATGGACTTCATCCCAATACACTAGGCTATCAAACCTTATTAGAAACCGTAATCAACTGGGAAGCAATTGCTCGCTTTAATTCTAGCGATCGCTACCGCCTAAGTTCATAAAAACTTTACAAATCTTTTCTAAGAAATAACTTCTTCTCTAAAACGCCACAAGCGTATTGAATCGTTCAATATGAATGGCGTTTTTCAATATTTTTTGGTTATACCCGTGCTTGTTATGTTATCAAAATGGAAATAGGGAACAGGGAACAGTTGCTAACTCCCGTACAGACGTAGCAGTGCTACGTCTCTACAACTCCTAATCTAAAATCTAAAATCTAAAATCCAAAATTCTATGACTCCAACTTTATTCGGTCGCTGGCAAACTCGTTTATTATTACTTTTTACAGTAGGTTTATTTGTTAGCCTACCATTTGCGATCGGTTTGATTGGTTCACCGCCAAGTTATGTATATTTCTGGATACTTTTTTATGTTGCGATTTTTGGCTTGGGTTGGGATGTAGCATACGACCAAATACAAAAGTATCGTTGGGATAGAGATTGGTCCGCAGTTCTCCAATTATTTGCCGGTATTTGGGAATTTATATTTATAGTTTGTGGAGTCAAATTTTTCGGGTTTTTACCAATACCTATTCCAAAAGAAGAATTACCTTTCTTTTGGGTTTTTCTACACTACGCTACCGTTTGGCTAGCGGTTTTCATTGCTTCTCAAAGCATAATGCGGGTTCTTTTCGTCCGCTGGCGCTTTTTCGGCGGACAATGGCTGTGAAATTATTTTTAATTAATAAACTTGTAGAGACTTAGTAATTGCGGAAGTATCTACATTTTTTTTGCAAAAATGTAATTAATATAGCGGTTTTTAACTGGGTGCGATAAAAATTAACCAATAAAAATTAACCTGCTTCTTTATATGCAAGAACGTTCGATCGCATCAAAGGTTCGGAATGATTGCCGCGAGAATACATCTTCTTGAAGTAATACTTAAAATTTTGAAAGCGTCTTTGAAGCTTATTAATAAATATCATTTTGGCATTATGTTACCCAGGTAACAATTAATACAAGAATTATAAATAAATATAAGCTAGCAAATACCATTTCCGATTTCGAGTTTGAATGTTACAAATAACAGTAAAATCTTGAACATCAGGTGAACATTTTCCGTATTATTCAGATGCGATGGCGATAATCTTATATGCCGAAACAAATTATTGCTAAAAGTTAGTTCCTAATTGATAATAACTTCATCAGCTTTTAGCTTTAAGCAATTATCAATTAAGAAGCAAAATGTGGCTCAACCTATGAAGGATAAAAATAATGGATAAGCGATTCAATAATAGACAACTTGTCTCTTGGTGCAAGCGATTGATTCGTGTTAGCTTGTTCAGCTTGTACGCAGCAGTTGCTTTCGATACCAATAGCAGTATCGCCGCACCAACAGGAAAATTAGAAGATTGGCGATTTTCTCCCCAAGGTTCGCAGTTGGAAATTTCTCTTTCAGCACCTTCTCGCCCTCAGTATTTTTACCTTTCTCAGCCTCCTCGCATTGTTGTAGATTTGCCCGATACTAAATTGGGCTACGTTCCTACTCAACAAAATTACAGCGGAGCAATTCAGAGAATTCGCGTTTCTCAGTTAAATGAGGACGTAACTCGTATTGTGATGGATTTAGCGCCGGGAACCTTTTTTGACCGCGATCGAGTACAATTGCAACCCGCATCTTGGGAAAATCCTACCCGTTGGGTGTTTCGTCCTTTAATCGCAAGCAATGGCAATTTTTCGCCGCCAGGATATTCATCTGTTGGAGGTGAATTACCACCGGGTTCTCCATCACCAAGCAATTTCTACACTCCACAGCCAACAGGGTTTGTTCCAACCCAGCAAATACCAGATAATCTTCCGCCCGGTGCATTGTACGATCCATCACAAGGTTTACCGAGGGTAAGTACGCAGTCACCTTTGAAGGCACCATTACCACTAACGCCTATTGATAATGGAAATTATAGAAATAATGGAAATATACAGCAGCCGACTGTAACAGTACCACCAATTACATACGGCAACCCATTGCCACAAATCGAAAATACAGTTCTTCCACCTGCAACATTTCCTTCACCATCAGGAATCAATTCTTCCCCATCCTTGTTCCCAGCGCCACTATATAATCTTCCAGCAATTAATCCACTCAATAATTCAATAAATTCTCCCAACCCTGGGGTAGTTGATTTCGGACAGCCTTTTCCCACTCCCAATCGATGAAATCAAAGGTTAAAGAAGATTTTTGGCACAAATAAATAGAGACGCGATAATGTGATTTTTGGTCATATCGCGTCTCTAAATTAAGTTTTGGTTTTCGGTAACAGCGTTAAACAAAAAGAATGATTCTTTAGAATCGATCCGTTTCTCCCGGTAAGTTGATTGCTCCTTCTTCGGTATTAAAGAAGTTTTTCGCTGCATCATTTTGATAGATGCATTTAATATCAAGCTCTTTACTATCTAATCTACCTGTAAAGCCAAAAGTATTTAAGCGATTTTTGCAATCTCTTACCTGTTCTGATGTAACTAGATTTTTTTGTGTTAAAATCTCCCAGTTACTTTGACGTAAAACGCATCCAGGGCGCATACTAGGTTGACCAACATAAACATTGAACGGGTTAAGAGTTACAAATAACCTAGTATCCATCACCATTGCACTAGCTCCATACTGCACGCAAACCTCTGGATTTGGTGCTTTAGTATCAATATATTCACGAGAAGCTACATTAGATGGTGAAAAAGTTGCTGTAGAACTAAAAGCGATACCGATACCAATACCTAAAATAAATATGCCCCCCAGAATGGCAATTGTTGTGAAATTAAATACTGAGGAGACAGGATTTGAACCTCTTGGAGAGGTATTAGCCGATCTATTATTATTATATTTACGTTTCATCTTATTTCTGGCAGGAGACAACGAATTTATTGGGAGAGGAATGCAAGCCTGTAATTGTGCTTGAATACTAGTTTTTAAATGGATATAATCCCAGGAACTAGCAAACCTGTTGAGTGTCCCCTCGCCCACCTAATCCAAGATGTCCTTTCTGCAAGCACTCCTACCAACGGAGTTTAAAAATAATACGGGCTAGGGAAACACTCGTAAGTTTGTACCAGAATTAGGCTCAGCGGGCTAGTCAACTATTGCGTTGTCAAAGTTGGTTTCAACAAGCTTGGGGTAAACCGCTCTTAGTTGACATCCGCCTTTTTAACTTCACGCCTCGGACAATAGAGAGCAGTTAAATAATATCTCCCTCTTTCAGTATGACGATTATTTAGTCTAATTGTCTTGTACTTCTTAAATAATGTTTCAGTTAAATTACAAAACGATCGGCGATTAGAAGAGATGGGGAACAAGGAAGAGGGGGTAGAGGGGGAAGAGGGAGTAGAGGGGGAAGAAACTTTAACTAGTAACTGATAACTGATTACTGGTTACTGGTTACTGATTACTCCTAACTCCGGTGGTCCTAACTATTCCCCATACCCCATACCTAAACTTTAGCTAGCGTAAGCCAAAGTTTCTTCTAAAGGCATAAAACGGAAAGCGCGATCGCCACCTCTTTCGATTACAACTTTCACTCTTGGTTCGATTTTGGGTAAATTTGACAAATACTCTAATTCTTGATCGTCAAGAGTATGCCCATCAATAATCCACAATACCAACCCTTTTGATTTTGGCGGCAAGTTGTCTAACTGAGTACTAATAATTGGCGGTACGTAATATACGTAACCTACTGCCGCTCCGCTACCAGTACTTTTTTTACCAAGATGTGGAGGTCGTACACCGTGAACTCCGGTTAAATAAGCAGCCACATCACCCAAACCCTTACCGCTGATACACAAAGCATTGTAGCCTTTAGCACGCAATCGCCGACGATAACGACCTTCAAACCCGCCTTCTAAAGGTACGTATACCCCAAGAGCGCCACATTTTTCTAATTTGCGGATAAAACCGCCACCGTTAGTAAGTAATGCCATAGACCTTTTTCAAATACCGCTTCGATAATTCTATTATCAATTAACAGTTAACAATTAACAGTGACCAGTTACCACAGAAGAATTCTGTATTCATGACTTCTAACTGCTAACTCCTCACTTTGATTAAAAAAAAATCTGGACAAACTAAAATAGATATTCTATAGTAATAGATTGTGACCGCATTTTAAAAAGCGCCGCTTTGAGAATAAGATTTTTGGCTAATAGTTTTTTTGAGGTTTTCTAAAAAAATCTATATAAATAAGTTAGTCAAAGTTGGCAAGAGAGTGGTAAATTAATAAGTCTTGAGGTAAACTTAGGACGCTTGAGTGAAATCTTAAATAATTATTTAAGATTTTCGTGTTAAATAAACTGCTAATGTTGGTGACGGTATAGCGTCAACCTTTGAAAAAAGGATACTGAGCGGATTAGTCTGCTTAAGTCCAGCGAAGTGAAAATACAAGTGCCAAAGCAATTGCTCGGATAAGGCAGTGCTGCACTCGCAAAGCTATTAAGCATTGCATTTAATTTTTTTATTCCTTCCTTATAGGAAGGTACTTTTGAGTGCGTCAATAAATCGAAGTTTGTAGGTTGATTGGCGTACTTAAAAAATAAAAAACGAGAAACCGGCGATAGAAGTTAGATTGGCTTAACCTGAGTCATTTGTGACTTCTCAGGTTTCTCGATAATAAGGCGGGTAGTTACTTAAAAAGTGACTTCATTATTGCCTCCAACAGCTAAAGTTCCGCAATAAAGCGGAAAACTTGTAGAAAGGAGACTTGTAACTGTGTCTGTAGGTATTCTCGGCACCAAAGTGGGTATGACTCAGGTTTTTGACGATGCGGGAACGGCGATTCCCGTTACCGTTGTTCAAGCCGGACCATGCACCATAACCCAAATCAAAACACAGCAGACCGACGGTTACTCCGCCATTCAATTAGCATATGGTGAAGTAAAGCCTAAAGCATTAAATAAGCCGAAGTTGGGGCATTTAGCAAAATCATCTGCTCCTCCTTCACGGCATTTAGAAGAATATCGCGCCGCTGGTACAGAAGATTATTCTTTGGGTCAGCAAATTAGTGCTGATATTTTTGATGCAGGTCAGCTAGTAGACATAATCGGTACGAGTATTGGTCGCGGTTTCGCTGGGAACCAGAAGCGTAATAACTTCCGTAGAGGTCCGATGTCTCACGGTTCTAAAAACCATAGAGAACCGGGTTCCATCGGTGCTGGTACTACTCCCGGTCGTGTTTATCCCGGTAAGAAGATGGCAGGACGTTTGGGAGGTAAGCGCGTAACGGTTCGCAAGCTAACAATCGTGCGAGTCGATGCCGAACGTAATTTATTGCTAATTAAGGGAGCTATTCCTGGCAAACCAGGAGCATTAGTTAATATCGTGCCCGCGAAAGAGGTGAAATAGTCATTTGTCTTTGACTGACTTTATAAGTTCTTTTAGATTTGGTTTCTGATTCAAAATCCAAAATCTAAAATCCAAAATCGAATGGCAAATGACTAACGTAAAAAGGACTCAAAAATGGTAGATTGTACAGTTAAAAACTGGCAGGGAGAAGAAGTCGGACAGAAAACCTTGGATTTAAAAGTTGCCAAGGAAGAAACGGCTTCTCATATCGTGCATAGAGCCTTGGTTCGACAAATGACTAATGCTCGCCAAGGAAACGCTAGTACTAAAACCCGTGCCGAAGTTAGAGGTGGTGGTCGCAAACCGTGGCGACAAAAAGGAACGGGACGCGCCCGTGCAGGTTCTACTCGTTCGCCGCTGTGGCGTGGTGGTGGTGTAATCTTTGGACCAAAACCCAAAGAATATAACTTGAATATGAACCGTAAAGAGCGTCGTTTGGCTTTACGGACAGCTTTAGTTAGTCGTGCCTCGGACATAATTGTGGTTGAAGAATTCATCGAACAATTACAGCGTCCGAAAAGCAAGGATTTAGTAGAAGCTATTTCGCGCTGGGGTTCTCAACCCGAACAAAAGACTTTATTAATTTTGTCCGAACGTTCGGAAAACGTATATTTGTCAGCCCGCAATATAGAAAATGTCAAGCTGATTGCAGCCGACCAACTCAACGTTTTCGATTTGTTACACGCAGACAAAATCGTGGTCAGTGCATCAGCATTAGATAAAGTTCAGGAGGTCTACAGTAATGGCTAAATTTGACCCCCGAAATCTTCCAGACTTAGTGCGTCGTCCGATTGTTACTGAAAAGGCGACAATCCAGATGGAGCAGAATAAATATACTTTTGAAGTATCGCTAAAAGCGAATAAAGATCAAATAAAAGCAGCAATTGAAGATTTATTTGATGTCAAAATTTCAAAAGTAAATACCGCAGTCCAACCTCGGAAAAAGAAGCGAGTCGGTAGATTTATCGGATTCAAACCTCAATACAAACGAGCGATTGTCACCGTAGCATCGGGGGATGAAGACAAAATTCGTCAGGCTCTATTCCCAGACGTGTAAATCAGGTTAGAGGTTAGAGGTTAAAGGTCAAAGGTTAAAAGTCTGGATATTGAAGGTTGGTTGGGAGTGAGGACTACCGGAGTTATTTTTACTCTTCTCCCCATCTCCCCATCTCCCCCTCTCCCCATCTCCCCCCCTCTGCTCATCCCCTCCTCTCCCCATCCCCAAAATATTTTCCTTCATAAGTTTAAAACTATGGGTATTCGTTCATTTCGTCCCTACACCCCCAGTAACCGTCAAGCGGAAACTTCGGACTTTGCGGAAATTACAAAATCTAAGCCGGAAAAATCCTTAACCGAACATATTCATCGGGCTAAAGGTCGAAATAATCGCGGTGTAATTACCAGTCGTCGCCGGGGTGGCGGACATAAACGTATTTATCGGATTATCGATTTTAAAAGGGATAAGCGCGGTATGCCCGCAACGGTTGAAGCGGTCGAATACGATCCCAACCGGAATGCAAGAATCGCACTGGTGATTTATGAAGATGGCGAAAAGCGTTATATCTTGCATCCCCACGGCGTAAAAGTCGGCACTCAAATAATCGCCGGTCCGGATTCCCCAATCGAAAACGGTAACGCCTTACCTTTATCAAATATGCCCTTGGGTACTAGCGTTCACAACGTAGAATTGATTGCTGGTAAAGGCGGTCAAATAGTACGTTCGGCTGGTGCAAATGCTCAAGTAATGGCGAAAGATGGTAACTACGTTACTTTGAAATTGCCTTCCGGAGAAGTCCGCATGATTCGGCGCGAATGCTACGCTACCATCGGGCAAGTAGGTAACATTGAAGCCAGAAACCAAAGCTTGGGTAAAGCAGGTCGCAATCGTTGGAAAGGTCGCCGTCCCAAGGTTAGAGGTAGTGTAATGAACCCTTGCGACCACCCCCACGGTGGTGGTGAAGGACGCGCTCCAATTGGTCGTAGCGGTCCTGTAACTCCTTGGGGTAAACCGACTTTAGGTAAGAAAACTCGTAAGCCCAAAAAAGCAAGCAGCAAATTAATTGTTCGCCGTCGTCGTAAGTCCGGAAAACGCGGACGTGGCGGTCGGTCGTCCTAGAATTTTGGATTTTAGATTTTGGATTTTAGATTGGAAGATAAATTGTGACTAATCTAAATTTCAAAATTTCAAAATCCTTAATTTATTTAGAGAAATTACGGACTAGTTAGGTCTAGCGATTTGAAATTGCTTCCTTTGTCGCAATGACTACGATCGCATTTTCCTTATTTTAGTCCTAATGTAAAATCCAAAATCCAAAATTGTCCTATGGGTCGTTCTCTTAAAAAAGGTCCTTTTGTAGCGGACCATCTACTCAAAAAAATCGATAAGCTCAACGAAACCAATAAAAAAGAAGTTATCAAAACTTGGTCGAGAGCTTCTACTATTTTGCCCTTGATGGTTGGTCATACCATCGCGGTTCATAACGGCAGACAGCACGTTCCAGTTTTTGTTAGCGACCAAATGGTAGGTCATAAATTAGGAGAATTCGCTCCTACTCGTACTTATAGAGGTCACTCTAGAGATAGAAAAGGAGGAAGATAACCGATATTGCTAAAAACATTGTTTATGTAATTAGTGATTCGGTGAGATAAATTATGGCTACTGATACCAAAGAAGTGAAAGCTATTGCTCGATATATACGTATGTCGCCCTTTAAAGTACGTCGCGTACTTGACCAAATTAGGGGACGTTCCTATCGGGAAGCACTGATAATTTTAGAATTCATGCCTTATAGAGCTTGCGATCCAGTGTTAAAAGTTCTTAGAAGTGCTGCTGCTAATGCGGAACACAATGAGGGAATAGATCGAGCTTCTCTAATAGTTTCTACCGCATTTGCAGACCAAGGTCCGGTATTCAAGCGTTATCAGCCCAGAGCGCAAGGTCGTGCTTATCAAATTCGCAAACCCACGTGTCATATAACCGTTGCAGTGGCTGCTGACCCAGCAATGGAGTAAAGACGGCACTCAGTCATAAAAGTCATTGCCTTGCGGAGAGTGCTAATAAAATTTAGAGGAGATCGTAAGTGGGACAAAAGATTAATCCAATCGGATTTCGCCTTGGAATTACAAAAGAACATCAATCTCGTTGGTTCGCAGATCCTTCTCGATATCCAGAATTACTTCAAGAAGACTACAAACTTCGCCAGTATATAGAGAATAAGTTGGGTAGAAATGCTCAAAATAATGCTGGAATTTCTGAAGTTAAGATCGAGCGTAAAGCAGACCAGATCGATCTAGAAGTACGTACTGCAAGACCTGGTGTAGTAGTAGGTCGAGGCGGACAAGGTATTGAAGCTTTACGTACCGGACTGCAACAGGCATTAGGCGGTAATCGTCAGATTCGGATCAACGTTGTTGAAGTACAGCGCGTTGATGCTGATGCCTTTTTGATTGGCGAATACATAGCCCAACAACTTGAACGCCGGGTTTCTTTCCGTAGAGTAGTGCGCCAAGCGATTCAGCGAGCGCAACGTGCGGGAGTACAGGGTATCAAAATTCAAGTTAGCGGACGCTTGAACGGTGCGGAAATTGCTCGTACAGAGTGGACTCGTGAGGGTAGAGTTCCCTTACATACCCTAAGAGCTAATATTGATTACGCTTACGTTACCGCTAAAACCATTTACGGTATCCTTGGCATCAAAGTTTGGGTATTCAAAGGAGAGGTTATTCCCGGAGAAGAAGAACCATCAACTTCTAACCCTAGAAACGAACGCGAACCTCGTCGCCGCCAAAATCAAAACCGTCGTCGTCCTTCTTTTGAAGACCGTTCAAATGAGAATTAGTTGTTAATTATTAGTTATTAGTTATTGATTATTAGTTATAAGAGCTAACAACTATCTACTAACAACTATCTACTAACAACTATCTACTAACAACTAACAACTAAAAATGTTAAGTCCTAAAAGAACTAAATTCCGCAAACAACATCGCGGGCGGATGAAAGGGTTAGCAACGCGAGGTAGCAATCTCAACTTTGGTGATTTTGCTCTCCAGGCTCAAGAACCATCTTGGATTACCTCTCGTCAAATCGAAGCTTCCCGACGAGCCATGACTCGTTACATTCGTAGGGGCGGTAAAATCTGGATTCGAGTATTTCCTGACAAGCCAGTAACAATGCGTCCCGCAGAAACCCGAATGGGTTCTGGTAAAGGTAATCCAGAATATTGGGTAGCTGTAGTTAAGCCAGGAAGAATTTTGTTTGAAATTGCTGGTGTAACTGAAGAAACTGCTCGCGAAGCAATGCGTTTGGCATCACACAAGCTACCAATTAAAACTAAGTTTATTGCCCGCGAAGAACAGGAGCCTTCTTCATAAATTATGCCTTTTCCTAAAATTTCAGAAGCAAGAGATTTGAGCGACGAGCAATTAGCGCAAGAAATTACTGCTACTAAAAAGCGATTGTTTGACTTGCGCTTGCAACAAGCAACTCGACAATTAGAGAAACCCGCACAGTTTAAACACGAACGTCACCGTTTAGCTCAATTAATGACAGTAGAAGGTGAACGCAAACGCGCTACAACTTCTCAAGATTCGGAGTAAATAATAATTTATAGCTAATACTAGTAAAAAACATGAATTTAGTGAATTATGGCTATTAAAGAAAGAGTTGGTTTGGTTGTCAGCGACAAAATGCAAAAAACAGTGGTAGTCGCCATAGAAAGCCGGACAAGCCATCAAAAATACGGCAAAATTGTAGTCACAACTAAACGCTACAAAGTTCACGACGAAGAAAATAATTGCAAAGAAGGCGATCGCGTTCGGATTCAGGAAACCAGACCCCTGAGTAAGACCAAACGCTGGCAAGTTAAGGAAGTCCTTAATAGTAGGAATAACTAGTAATTAGCGGTTGTTACATAGCTAGCAACTTTATAACGGAGAAAAATCGTGATACAAGCCCAGTCTTACCTTAATGTTGCAGATAACAGCGGTGCCCGTAAATTAATGTGCATCCGCGTTCTGGGTGCTGGAAACCGTAGCTATGGCAGCATTGGCGATCGAATAATCGCTGTAGTCAAAGATGCCCAACCAAATATGGCGATCAAAAAGTCTGATGTGGTTCAGGCTGTAATCGTCCGTACTAGAAAAGGCGTAAATCGTGACAGTGGCATGACTATCCGCTTTGATGACAATGCCGCAGTCATAATCAACCAAGATGGAAATCCCAGAGGAACGCGGGTATTTGGTCCCGTAGCGCGGGAATTGCGCGAGAAAAACTTTACTAAAATAGTTTCTCTGGCACCGGAGGTACTGTAATGGCAGTTAAGAAAAAAACGAAAACCCAATTTCATAAAATGCACGTCAAAACTGGAGATACCGTACAGGTAATTTCAGGAAAAGACAAAGGCAAAGTCGGTGAAATTGTTCAGGCAATTCCTAAAGATAGTAAAGTTATTATCAAGGGTGTAAATATAAAAACTAAGCACGTGAAGCCGCAGCAGGAAGGTGAATCTGGAAGAATTGTTACCCAGGAATTTCCCATTCACAGTTCCAACGTCATGCTTTATTCCACCAAGGAAAACGTAGCTTCTCGCGTATGTTACACCTTTACCCAAGAAGGTAAAAAAGTCCGTATGTTGAAAAAAACTGGGGAAACGTTAGACAAATAGTTAAGAGTTAGGAGTTATGAGTTAGGAGTTTAGAGTTTAGTATAATTTTAACCTTTGACCTTCAACATGCAGACCTTTCTTATTCTTAACAAATTTATTCCCTGACCAAGCCCAGGGATTAGGAGAAAAAATGGCAGTAGGATTAAAAAGTAAATATCTCGAAACTATTGTCCCCAATTTGATGAAACAATTTGAATATTCAAATATTCATCAGGTTCCCAAGGTTATAAAAGTAACTATTAACCGAGGATTGGGGGAAGCTTCTCAAAATGCAAAGGCATTAGAAGCATCTTTAAGCGAAATTGCGCTGATTACCGGACAAAAGCCGGTAGTGACGCGGGCAAAAAAGGCAATCGCAGGATTCAAAATTCGGGAAGGTATGCCTGTAGGAGTGATGGTCACTCTTAGAAGCGGTAAAATGTACAACTTTCTCGATCGCCTGATTAATTTGTCATTGCCTAGAATTCGCGACTTTCGCGGTATCAGTCCAAAAAGCTTTGATGGTCGGGGAAATTATACTCTGGGAGTCAGAGAACAATTAATTTTTCCAGAGGTCGAATACGACCAAGTTGACCAGATTCGCGGTATGGACATCTCCATCATTACAACAGCTAAAGATGATGAAGAAGGTCGCGCTTTACTAAAAGAAATGGGAATGCCCTTTCGGGAGCAATAAGTTCATTTAATAGAGGAAATGATGGCGGCAAACGACACAATTGCAGATATGCTGACGCGCATCCGCAACGCCAATTTGGCTCGGCATCAAACAACACAAGTGCCAGCAACGAAAATGACCCATAGTATAGCTAAGGTACTACGGGAAGAAGGCTTTATCAATGATTTTGAAACAGCCGGAGAAGGAATTAGGAGTCATTTGGTAATCTCTCTAAAATACAAGAAAAATCGTCAACCAATCATTACTACCCTCAAGCGGGTAAGTAGACCGGGTTTGCGAGTTTACTCTAACAAGAAGGATTTACCAAGGGTATTAGGCGGTATTGGCATCGCCATAATATCTACATCCTCCGGGATCATGACCGATCGACAAGCACGCCAACAAAATGTAGGCGGCGAAGTACTTTGCCACGTTTGGTAATCAGTAAATTTTGGATTTTAGATAATAGATTTCTTTAGATTCCCTACTTAGAAATAAGTTTTTATTTCTAGTAGTGCTTATAATTTCCTCGATCCAAAATCCAAAATTGGGACATTTAAGGACAAAGAACCATGTCTAGAATTGGTAAACAGCCGATCGCAGTACCTAATAAAGTACAAGTAACAATTGACGGAGCCAAAGTATCTGTAAAAGGTCCTAAAGGCGAACTGTCTCGCGAACTTCCAAGTGAAGTCAGCATTTCTCAAGAAGGAGACATCATAACGGTAGCGCGTCAAGATGATTCGAGAGTGTGCCGTCAAATGCACGGCTTGAGCCGTAGTTTGGTTTCCAACATGGTTGAGGGCGTTTCTCAAGGATTCCAACGTAAGTTGCAACTCCAAGGGGTTGGTTATCGAGCGCAACTCAAAGGTCGCGATCTAGTTCTGAGTGTTGGATACAGCCATCCGGTAGAGATTGCTCCACCAGATGGGATTCAATTCGCGGTTGAAGAAAAAGGACTTGCGATCGTAGTCAGCGGTTACGACAAAGAAGTAGTTGGTAATACAACTGCTCAAATTCGCGCCGTTCGTCCACCGGAGCCTTATAAAGGTAAAGGTGTTCGCTATGAGAACGAAGTTGTCAGACGTAAAGCTGGTAAAGCTGGTAAAGGTGGTAAGAAGTAAATCGTTAAATCATGAAAATTACCCGCACAAAATCAAGAAACCGTCGTCATCGACGCATCAGAGGCAAAGTATTTGGGTCAAGCGATCGTCCGCGTTTGGCAGTGTATCGCTCTAACGAGCATATTTACGCTCAAGTGATAGACGATACCTTACAAAAGACTTTGGCTACAGCATCGAGTATAGAACCCGAATTAAAATCGAAATTGGAATCTGGTTCTAATCAACAGGCTTCTACTGAAGTTGGTAAGACATTAGCTGCACGAGCCTTGGAAAAAGGTATAAACCAAGTCGTTTTCGACCGTGGAGGCAACCTTTACCACGGACGTGTCAAGGCTTTAGCTGATGCAGCACGAGAAGCTGGTTTAAGTTTCTAGGTAACGTCTAAGTTTATCGGCGATTAATAAAAGCGGTAAATAACAATTTATTTGATTATTTATTACTAATTGAAAGGCAACCGATAAGTAAATACACAGAGCATTTAAACATGGCAAACAATCGTCGTAAAACGAGCCGAGCTAAAAAAGAAGAAACCAACTGGCAAGAGCGAGTAATTCAAATCCGACGGGTAAGTAAAGTTGTCAAAGGAGGTAAAAAACTCAGCTTCCGGGCAATTGTAGTCGTTGGTAACGAACGCGGTCAAGTTGGTGTTGGAGTAGGTAAAGCTAGCGATGTCATCGGAGCCGTGAAAAAAGGCGTAGCCGATGGTAAAAAACATTTGGTAGATATTCCAATTACTAAATCAAATTCTATTCCTCATCCCACTAACGGTATTGGTGGCGGTGCTAAAGTCATCATGCGACCCGCAGCACCCGGTACTGGTGTAATTGCTGGTGGTGCGGTGCGTACCGTATTGGAATTGGCTGGCGTTCGCAACGTCTTGGCAAAACAACTTGGGTCTAACAATCCTCTAAACAATGCCAGAGCAGCAATGAACGCTCTTGCGGTATTGCGTAACTTCAGTGAAGTCGCTGAAGACAGAGGTGTTGCTATTGAAAAGCTCTACGCCCAGTAGAGTTGTATTTACGATTAATCGTGTAAATTAATACAAAAAAAACTAATTATGAGACTACACGATGCTCGCCCTCAAAAGGGTTCCAAAAATCGCGGTCGCCGCGTTGGACGAGGTATTGCAGCGGGTCAAGGCGCTAGCTGCGGCTTCGGTATGCGGGGTCAAAAATCTCGTTCCGGTAGAGGAACCAGACCGGGTTTTGAAGGTGGTCAGCAGCCCCTTTACCGTCGGGTACCCAAACTTAAAGGTTTTCCCCTCATTAATCGTAAAATATACACTACGATTAATGTAGAGAAGCTATCTTCACTCCCAGCAAATACAGAAGTTAATGCGACCTCGTTGCAAGAGAATGGTATTCTCACTGCCGTACAAGGAGCATTAAAAATTCTTGGAGATGGAGAATTGAATGTTGCTCTAAAAGTACAAGCCGCAGCTTTTACGGGTACGGCTCGTAGCAAAATTGAGGCAGCGGGTGGCAGTTGTGAAGTTGTATAAGTGAGTCAGCATAAAAGCACTACAAGCAGTCTTCTTACGAACGCCATCTAAAGCCTGGTTAACAATTGTGAGGTAGACCGTCATTATGATAAGTCGAGATAAAGCTCCTTCCGCTCAAGAAACTTTTATGCAGATGGCGCAAGCAGCCGGTTTAAGAGGTCGGCTGTTTGTGACCATAGGTATTTTACTTTTGATTCGTTTGGGTATCTATATACCTATTCCAGGAATAGACCGTCAAGCTTTTGGTGCCTCGCTTGCACAAGGTAATGGGTTGGGAGGCATTCTGGATATCTTTTCTGGTGGTGGATTTTCTGCTCTGGGAGTCTTCACTCTTGGTATTCTACCCTTTATCAATGCTTCGATTATCATCCAACTACTCACGGCTGCTATTCCAAGTTTAGAAAAGTTACAGAAAGACGAAGGTGAAGCTGGAAGACGAAAGATTTCTCAAATTACACGATATGTGGCTTTGGGTTGGGCAATCGTGCAGAGCATATTTATTAGTGCAGTTTGGTTGAAAGGCTTTGCGATTGACTTCGGTCCGGTTTTCGTGTTTGAGACTGCTTTAGCTCTTGTTGCTGGTTCGATGTTCGTGATGTGGGCATCGGAAGTAATTACAGAAAGAGGAATTGGTAATGGAGCTTCATTACTTATTTTCCTTAACATTGTGTCTTCCCTACCTAAAACTTTGGGCAGTACCATTACCTTTGCTCAAATTGGAGGTCGTCAAGCAGTAGGTCAAGTAGTTGTATTGTTACTGCTTTTCTTAGCAACAATTGTCGGTATTGTATTTGTGCAAGAAGGAATGCGCCGCATTCCTATTATTTCGGCTAGACGACAAGTAGGCAGAAGAGTTCTCGCCGAACAGCGCAGCTTCTTACCCCTGCGACTCAATCAGGGTGGAGTAATGCCGATTATTTTTGCAACTGCAATTTTGAGCTTACCGCTTTTAATTGGCAACTTTACTAAAAATCAGCAAATAGCTAACTTTACAAGCAGCTATCTAAGTCCAAATGGTAGTCACTGGTGGGCTTACGCACTAATATATCTGTTTTCAATTATTTTCTTTAGCTACTTCTATTCTTCCTTGATTGTCAATCCAGTTGATATTGCTCAGAATTTGAAGAAAATGGGTTCTTCTATTCCGGGAATTCGTCCTGGTAAAGCAACAAGCGAATATTTAGAAAGAACAATTAATCGACTTACCTTTTTAGGTGCTGGCTTCTTGGGATTGGTTGCGATTATTCCTACTGTTGTGGAACAAACATTGAATGTAACAACTTTCCGAGGTTTGGGTGCTACATCTTTATTAATTTTGGTAGGTGTAGCTATTGATACTGCTAAACAAGTCCAAACCTATGTTATCTCTCAACGTTATGAAGGGATGGTGAAACAATAGTGACCTGACTCAATTTTGGATTTTAGATTAAAAAACAAGTACGATCGCGTATTATTCAAGAGATAATCTAAAATTATCAAATCTTAGAATATTGATTTAAAATCTAAAATTTGTGCATCCGTAAGCCTATTCTTTCAAGAAGAGGACAATTCAAAATCAAATGACGCGAATCATCTTTTTAGGACCACCCGGAGCTGGTAAGGGAACTCAAGCTAAAAATTTAGCCCAGCATTGGCAAGTTCCTCATATTTCTACTGGCGATATTCTCCGCGAAGCAATTAAACAACAAACACCTTTAGGGGTTAAAGCTAAAAGCTATGTAGATAGCGGTCAGCTAGTTCCTAATGAATTAGTGCAGGACATGGTGTCCGAACGCTTGCACATGGCGGATACTAGTTCCGGATGGATTCTTGACGGTTTTCCCCGCACCGTTAATCAAGCTATTTTTTTAGATAATTTGTTGCAAAAAATGAATTTAGATGGCGCAATGGTGGTCAACCTAGATGTGCCAGATGATGTGGTAGTAGGGCGTTTGTTAGAACGGGGACGAAAAGATGATACCGAAGTTGTTATTCGTCGTCGTCTTCAAGTTTACCGTTCTGAAACTACACCTTTAATTGATTATTACGGCGATCGCAAACAGTTAGTCGTAATCGATGGCAATAAATCCGAGGGAGAAGTTACTTCTAACCTCAAAGATTTAATTGTCAGTTGTTAGAAGTGTTAGAAGCCCGCGCTGTTAGTAGTTAGTTTTTTACTCCAACAACTATCTACTAGCAATTAACCACGCGCCCGCCATTTCGGCAATAAAACTTTGAATAAGATATATTAATAAATTGTTGATACAAACGATCGCAACAAATGCAGTTTCGGCAACTGCAATCAAAAAGACTGTTAAGTTGAAGGAAAAACAAATTGTCCAAACAAGATTTAATTGAAATGGAAGGCACGGTGACAGAATCGTTGCCTAATGCCATGTTCCGTGTAGACCTAGATAACGGCTTTAACGTTTTAGCTCACATTTCTGGCAAAATTCGCCGCAACTATATCAAAATTCTACCTGGCGATCGCGTGAAAGTCGAGTTAACCCCTTATGACCTCACAAAAGGTCGAATTACCTATCGTTTGCGTAAGAAGTAAGCTTATGTTGAATATTATACTACAATCTAAGATTTTTTGTCTTACACCCATTTAACGGAAAATTTTCGTATTTCGTGTTATAATTTACTATTTGGAGTTAATTAAGAAGGCAATGAAAGTAAGAGCCTCCGTAAAGAAAATGTGCGAGAAGTGCAGCGTGATCAAACGGCGCGGTCGCGTAATGGTTATTTGTCCAAATCCGAAGCACAAGCAACGTCAGGGATAATACCGCTACGAGAAGAAGGTTTCGATCGGCTTTTGGTAAAATCGACATCTGCCGTCCTATTTTAGATTTTGGTTTTTAGCAAGAAGAACAATTGCAAATTCTTAGATCGATCGCTCTTATAGTTTGGCAGAACGAGGAACCAATACAGCTGTTACTTGAAGCAAAATTCTGTTGGCAATTAAAGGTATGATTCATTGTTCGGATGTACTTTATTGGCAGCATCTGGACATTAAAGCCACAGTATAGATGAATATTAAACATTAGGAGACTTCTATAATGGCACGTATTGCCGGAATAGACTTACCGCGCGACAAGCGGATTGAAATAGGTCTAACTTACATTTTTGGAATCGGCTTAACAAGCTCGCACAAAATATTGGCGAGTACGGGTGTCGATCCCGATACCAGAGTTAAAGATTTGAGCGATAGTGATGTCGCAACCTTACGAGGTGAGGTAGAGAAAAACTATCAGGTGGAAGGTGATTTAAGGCGCTGGGAAGCGATGAATATCAAACGCTTGGTTGATATTGGTACTTACAGAGGTCGCCGTCACCGTATGGGCTTGCCAGTTAGAGGTCAAAGAACTCGTACTAATGCCAGAACTCGTCGGGGAAGAAGGCAGACAGTAGCTGGTAAGAAGAAGGCACCAGGTAAATAAAATAATTAATTATTTTTCGATGCCGCTTAGACAATCGATTTTCTACCTTAATTAAACTATAACGATATGGCACGACAATCAGGAAAAAAAGGCGGAAGCAGAAAACAGAAGCGTAACGTACCTAATGGAATCGGCTTTATCCAGTCTACTTTCAACAATAGCATCGTTACCATTACCGACCCCAATGGAGATGTAATATCCTGGGCTTCTGCTGGTTCAAGTGGTTTTAAGGGAGCAAAAAAAGGAACGCCTTTTGCCGCTCAAACAGCAGCTGAGAGTGCAGCAAGAAGAGCGATGGATCAAGGTATGCGTCAGATAGAAGTAATGGTAAGCGGTCCGGGAGCCGGTCGAGAAACAGCTATCCGGGCGATTCAAGGAGCGGGACTGGAAATAACCTTAATTAGGGATATCACCCCAATACCTCACAACGGTTGCCGTCCACCGAAGCGACGTAGAGTTTAAAGCTCTCGGCAATGAGTATGCATCGATCGCTCTTAAACAAAGCAACATGATATTACATTTGCCGCAAGCCGAAACTTCCCTCAGAAGAAAGCGGTTGTCCGTAGAAATAAAATAGCTCTAACCCAAAAAGCTATGAAATTTCGCATCTTGATAAAAAATAAATAACGTCCCGGTGGCGATGAAAATTATCGATTTGATAATCAAAAACCGCAATTCGGGCATTAATCATGTTTGGGTAGGGAATAATTAAAGACTTACCGAAGGCTATAGGATCTGATTCAGAAGGGAGGTTACTCCGTGGCGCAGTTTCAAATTGAATGTGTAGAGTCTAATACAGAAGAAAGTCGGAGCCACTATTCTAAATTTGTATTGGAACCTTTAGAAAGAGGTCAAGGAACAACCGTTGGCAACGCTCTGCGACGGGTTTTACTGTCTAATTTAGAGGGGACATCAGTTACAGCAGTACGAATTGCGGGGGTAACTCATGAATTTGCCACCGTTAAAGGCGTGCGGGAAGATGTGTTAGAAATCCTTATGAGAATGAAAGAACTTATTCTCAAAAGCCATTCCCCTCAACCTCAAATTGGTAGATTGCTTGTGAACGGTCCTGCAACAGTTACCGCAGCGCACTTTGATTTACCAAGTGAAGTAGAAGTCATCGACCAGACCCAGTATATAGCGACCTTAGCAGAAGGTGGCAGGCTGGAAATGGAATTTCGGATTGAGAAGGGTAAAGGCTATCGCACGGTAGAAAGAGGTCGTGAAGAAGCTACATCCCTGGATTTTCTGCAAATAGATTCGATTTTTATGCCGGTGCGGAAAGTTAATTACAGCGTTGAAGACACTCGTGGAGAGAATGGGTACCCCAAAGATAGACTGCTTTTAGAAGTCTGGACAAACGGTAGTATTGCTCCCCAAGAAGCGCTTTCTTCTGCTGCGGCTATTTTAGTAGATTTATTTAATCCGCTGAAAAATATCGAAATTAACTCAGAGGATACGGTTTCCGAAATTGACCAAGATCCAACCGCTCAAATACCGATCGAAGAATTGCAGCTTTCCGTGCGAGCTTACAACTGTCTGAAGCGGGCGCAAGTGAACTCGGTAGCCGACTTATTAGATTATACCCAAGAAGACCTCTTAGAAATTAAAAACTTCGGTCAGAAGTCAGCAGAAGAAGTAGTAGAAGCTTTGCAGCGACGCTTGGGCATTACTCTGCCAACAGAAAGAGCTTCAAAACACGCTTAAATTGAACAAGAAATTACAAACACGCCCATTTCCACCATGCGTCACCGTTCTAAACTCAAAAAACTAAGCAAACCAGCCGATCAGCGCCGTGCCTTATTACGAGCGCTTTCTACCGAAGTAATTCGTCACGGACGAATCACTACTACCATAGCCCGAGCTAAAGTGGTGCGAGCAGAAGTAGATAAAATGATTACCCTAGCCAAAAACGGTTCTTTAGACGCACGCCGTCAAGCTATTGGCTACCTTTACGACAAAGATTTGGTTCACGCTTTGTTTGAACAAGTCCCCACTAGATATGGCGATCGCAACGGAGGCTATACCCGAATATTGCATACAGTGCCTCGTCGCGGCGACAATGCCCAAATGGCAATTATCGAACTAGTCTAAAAAGGATAAGGATGTAGTTTTTTGGAACAACATCCTTAATTTAATTGTATGTCTCTAAGCCAACCACCCGAACTTACTCAAAGGGTTGCTTTGGTAATCCAATATCAAGGCACTCATTTTCATGGTTGGCAATGGCAGCCCAAATATCGTAGCGTTCAGGAAGAAATTGAAAAAGCAATTTCTACTGTAGCAGGATCGCGCATAACCTTATATGGTGCCGGGAGAACAGATAGTGGAGTTCACGCCGCCGCTCAAGTAGCTCATTTCAATATTATAAGTAAGATTCCACCATCAAAGTGGGCATCTATTTTAAATGGTTACTTACCGTCGGGTATATTGATTAGGGCTTCGGCAGGTGTTAACAATGATTGGCATGCTCGTTTTAGCGCAACGTATCGCCGATATCGTTACACGCTATACAACGAGAAACTACCCAATCTATTTGTGAAACCCTTCAGCTGGCATTATTATCATGCTCCCTTAGATGAATCCTTAATTTATTCTGCGCTCAAACCTTTAATTGGAAAGCATCACCTAGCAGCTTTTCACCGTGCTAATTCCGGGCGCAAGCATTCGTGGGTAAACGTACAAGCCGTAGAATGCTATCGTCGTGGGGCATTAGTACATATTGAAATTCAAGCAGATGGATTTCTATATGGTATGGTTCGTTTGTTGGTAGGAATGTTGGTTCAAGTTGCTACTAGAGAGCTAACTTTAGAGAATTTTACTCAAATCTGGCAACAAGAGCGTCGAGAGGAAGTCAAATATGCCGCACCTCCACAAGGTTTGTGTTTGTTGCGGGTAGGCTATGATGATTTTCCTTTTCCTCCTGAAATTTGGTACGATACTCAACCCTTATTTAATTTTCCAGATGATTATTAGCTAATTTAGATAAAAATATAGGTAAAATCACTGGTTAAAAAAGTATATTAAATTATGAGAAACGAAAATTAACAAGTAAAACCGAAATGAACAAAACATATCTTCCCAAACAGGAAACCGTAGAGAGAGATTGGTATGTAGTAGATGCTGCCGACCAACGCCTCGGTCGTTTAGCTACTGAAATTGCCATGATTTTACGTGGCAAAAATAAACCACAATTTACTCCTCATATGGATGCAGGCGACTTTGTGGTTGTCGTTAATGCTGAAAAAGTTGTAGTAACTGGTAAAAAGAGTTCCCAGAAACTTTATCGTCGTCACTCCGGTCGTCCCGGCGGGATGAAAACAGAAACCTTTGAACACTTACAAGCACGTTTGCCAGAACGTATTATTGAAAAAGCTGTTAAAGGTATGTTGCCTAAAAACGTTTTAGGGCGACAGTTATTCAAGAAGCTCAAAGTTTATGCGGGTTCGGTTCATCCTCATTCCGCTCAACAGCCCCAAGAACTAAAAATCAACACAATTCCAGGAGAACAAAATTAATGCAAGCAACAGATCAAGCAACAGATACCGATAGCGGTCGTGCCGTATATTGGGGAACTGGTCGTCGCAAGTCCTCAGTCGCAAGAGTACGCCTGGTTCCAGGTAATGGAAAAATGACCGTCAACGGTAAAGAAGGCGATTTGTATTTCCAATTCAACCCCAACTATATTGGAGGAATTAAAGCGCCTTTAGAAACATTGGGATTGGAAAACGAATACGATATTTTAGTTAAAGCCAACGGTGGCGGTTTAACAGGACAGTCGGATGCAGTGCGTTTGGGAGTAGCCCGCGCTTTGTGTCAACTCGACCCAGATAATCGATCGCCCCTAAAAAGCGAAGGTTATCTGACTCGCGATCCCAGAGCCAAAGAACGTAAAAAGTACGGTTTGCATAAAGCTCGTAAAGCACCTCAGTACTCCAAACGTTAATATATGAACCTTTGCCAACTCTATATTTTAAAAATTGAAGTTGGATAGGTCATAATTGATATACACTCACCATTCAGTACGAAAAATGGCAAAACCAGAAATTCATCCAGAGTGGTATCCAGAAGCCAAAGTTTACTGTAACGGTCAAGTTGTAATGACCGTTGGCTCCACTAAACCCGAATTACACGTCGATGTTTGGTCTGGAAATCACCCCTTTTATACAGGTACTCAGAAGATTATTGATACCGAAGGTCGCGTAGAACGCTTCCTGCGTAAATACGGTATGTCTAGCAGTCAAACTAAGAAAGCCGACGAAAATAAAGCTGAAGAAAATAAAGCCGACGAAAATAAAAGCGACGAAAATAAAGGCGACGAAGAACAGAAATAGCTTATAGGCAATACTCCAATCGAACGACTCAGCTTTACTGAGTCGATTTTTTCGTCTTTGCCTGTAGAACTATTTTTTTAGGAGCGTTGCACCGTCATGGCTGAACAATATTTGTTAGAGAAACTACAATCCGTTGAACAAACATTTCACGAATTGACTCGTCGCTTAGCCGACCCAGATATCGCCAGTAACCCGGATGAGTACCAGGAAGTTGCTAAGGCGCGTTCTGGATTAGAAGAAGTCGTAAATACCTACGAAATTTGGAAAAACACCCAGTCCGAATTAATTGGGGCTCGTGAAGTTGCCAAAGAATCCCAAAGCGACCCAGAGATGCACGAAATGGCAGCTTTGGAAGTTAAAGAACTCGAACAGAAAGCAGAAGAACTCGAAAGTCGCTTAAAAGTATTGCTCTTACCCCGCGATCCCAACGATGATAAAAATATCATGTTGGAAATTCGTGCCGGTACGGGTGGCGATGAAGCGAGCATCTGGGCTGGCGATTTGGTACGTATGTATGAACGCTATTCCAGTACTCAGGGCTGGAAAATAAAATTACTTAGCGAGTCCTTAGCTGAAATGGGCGGTTTCAAAGAAGCAGTTCTGGAAATTAAAGGCGATAGCGTTTACAGTAAACTCAAATTTGAAGCCGGAGTTCACCGGGTGCAGCGCGTACCCTTAACCGAGTCTGGGGGGCGAGTTCACACTTCCACCGCTACAGTAGCAGTAATGCCAGAAGTGGATGATGTGGAAATCCATATTGACCCCAAAGATTACGAAATGTCCACCGCTCGTTCTGGTGGTGCTGGCGGACAAAACGTTAACAAAGTTGAGACAGCAGCAGACCTTTACCACAAACCTACGGGTATCAGAATTTTCTGTACCGAAGAACGCAGCCAGTTGCAAAACAAAGAACGGGCTTTACAGATTCTCCGTGCCAAACTGTATGAAATGAAACTGCGCGAACAACAGGAAGAAGTTACCGATTTAAGGCGATCGCAAGTAGGTACGGGATCGCGTTCGGAGAAAATTCGCACCTACAACTACAAAGACAGTCGCGCCACCGACCACCGTCTTGGTGAAAACTATTCACTAAGCCCGGTTTTAGAAGGCGATCTAGACCCAATTATTCAATCTTGTATATCTCAAGATCAACAAGAACGTTTAGCGGAACTTGCTGCTTCAGTGACAAATTAATATTGATAGAAAGTTAAAGAGTTAGGAACTGGATACAAAAGGTTTGAAATATTCCCATTCACTAGCCATTCCTACATCATCCGAAACCGTCTGTTGTGCTGTTGCTTTTAATACACATAGGCGGTTTTGTAATGCGTTATAAATTGCGTCTTCCATCTCTACAGGATAAGGATAACACTTAAATTCCCGCTCTATGATGTGATTCAACAATTGCAGTTTTTTAAAATTAGGGCTGTTTTCAATTAGTTTTTCTACTTCCCTTTGCCAAGTTGGGAAAATGCGGTAGCTGAAAAATCCACTACAAACCCCACCTTCTTCGTTCCAATAGGAAATACAAACCTTATATTTGAGTAAAGTAATTTTTTTAATTTCTTTGACATCTAAACCAGTGGCTCTCAAAGCAACTTTTGCTTCAGTTGGCGAAATGCGCCATAAATCTGGTTTAATTCTATTAGACGTAATTAAATTTTTCCCTTTTGGGCGGTATCGATTCTTTTTTAATTTTTGATTTAACATGATGCAACCCGTTTGATTCGCAGAAATAACCGATGAATTAGTAGATTCTATGGATTCTGAAAAATTTAGTAGATGAAAAGAGCAACCATTTCAGCTGTAACTCCAGTTTTGTCGATAAAACTATAGTTGCATGAAACGGATAAAGCTGTCAACAGAAAAATTAAACTTGTAACATGGAAACAGTCATTGTTTGATTTTTATAGTTAATTAGCGATCGCCTTTAAACGTGGATACAAAAAGCAGACAAAAACTTATAGAAATAATAAAATTAGCTCGCGGTTCGTTAAGTCAGCGTGCTTTCGGAAAGAAGTTGGGAGTTTCCGCAACAGCCGTTCAAATGTGGGAGAAAGGAGCTAAAACTCCAGACACGGAAAACTTGGCTCAAATCGCCGCTCATGCTGGCTACACTCTTGAAGAATTATTATGTTGTCTGGAAGGAAAACCAGTTCCAGAAGCTTCTGACTTAAATGTGATTCTCAGACAAATCAATAATATGCCTTTGTCTGAAGTGGCTCAGATAGTGCAAGCCGGTGCTGCTCGATTTGCTGCTTCCACTCAATCAGTGAGTGACGAGGCAAAAGCGAGTTAAGTTTTTATTGTTATTAGTGGCATTACGCTAATTGGAAAATCCCTTTTAGTCATGATGTAACTTAATACTGAATTAAAAGAGCAACTATTCTGTCCCCTTACATTGACTTTAGTTAGCTAAGATTAACAATACACCTCACAGACAAAGCTGTCAATAAAAAATTAAACTTGTAATATAGAAACGAAAGTTTTCAATTTTTATAGTTAAGTTAAACTCTTCAAACGTGGATACACAAGCTAGACAAAAACTAATAGAAGTAATTAAGCTAGCTCGCGGCGAGATGAGCCTACGGGCTTTTGGTAAAGAACTAGGAGTTTCTGCAACATCTGTCCTATCCTGGGAGAAAGGAGAAAAAGTTCCAGACACCGCTAATTTGGCTTCAATCGCTGCTCGTGCTGGTTATACTTTTGAAGAATTATTTTCTCATCTAGAAGGAAAACGTATACCTGAAGCTTCTGAATTGAGTGTAGTTTTGAAGCAAGTTAGTAATATGCCATTGTCTCAAGCAGCAATTGTCGGTAAAGCCATTATGGATAGATTAGCTGCTGCTGCTGAGTCTACAGCGAATGAAGCAAAAGCAAGTTAGAGAAATACTATTGCTTGTATTAATGATTTTTGTTTTCAAGGTCAATCGATTATTTTTTAGGAAAATGATAATATTTTAAAAAATTAATTTTTATAGTCCTGAAAGTTTAATGGATCACTTTTTAGCTATTAATCCTTTAGATTTACCTTCAGTTCCTCTTTTAGAAAAGCATAAACTACCTCAAGTATCAGCAATTTACTTTGCAATTGCAAAAAGTGGAGAAATTCTTTATATTGGGCGTTCAATAAATATAGCCAATAAATGGCTTGGACATCATAGATATTTGGAATTAAAAGAAATAGGAAACGTTCGTATTGCATGGCTAAGTTGCAACGATGAATCCTTGCTTCCTCAAATCGAAGAAGCGATGATTAAGCATTTTTTACCCTGCTTAAATCACACATTAATTAAACAGTCGAAAACTAAATTAGATAAGCCTTATGTAGATAAATTGAGTAAAATTACTAGACAAGCTCGTGGCTCAATGAGTCAAAGAGCGTTTGCGAAATTTTTAGGTGTTTCCTACACCACCGTACAAGCATGGGAAAGAGGCGTTTCTATTCCAGACATTCAAAATTTAGCGAAAATTGCTCAAAGGGCAGAATATTCCATAGAAGAATTGTTTGGTGATTTAGGAATAAAGCCTGCATCAGAACCTTCAGAACCTTCAGATTTAGCAGTAATTCTTCGACAATTAAATAAAATGCCTTTAACTGATGTGGCTCAAATAGTTCAAGCTGGTGTGGATAGATTAGCAGCTGCGGTTGAATCTAAGGGGAGCGAAGCGAAAGCTAGTTGAATTCGATTTAATCAAACATAATATCTAATGTAGAGACGTTGCAGTGCAACGTCTCCTTTCGCTGCGATAAAACCAAAATTTCTTCTGAATACAACAATTTCAACACGAAAAATGTAGTTAAATTTTGTTAAGATTGGACACAATAGAAAGCGCGTTCCCTTACTGTTACCATCCCTTACCTGGAGATTCTTGATGCTACGACTAGAACATATCAGTAAAATTTATCCCACTGGCGAAGTTCTCAAGGATGTCAACTGGGAAGTTAAAGTTGGCGATCGCATTGGTTTAGTTGGTGTGAATGGTGCGGGAAAGTCCACCCAGTTGAAAATTATCATTGGGGAAATGGAACCGACATCCGGCGAAATAATTCGTCCCAACAGCTTACATATAGCTCATCTTAACCAAGAATTTGAAGTTGAACCGACTCGTACCGTCAGCGAAGAATTTTGGACGGTATTTGAAGAAGCCAACGCGGTACAGTTAGCATTGGCGACTGTGCCGCGAGATATGGAAACCGCCTCACCAGACGAACTCGATAAATTAATTAATAAATTAGATAAATTACAAAGGCAGTTTGAAGCCTTAGACGGTTACGGCTTAGAAGCGCGTATCGGCAAAATTTTACCAGAAATGGGATTCGAGCAAGAAGATGGCGATCGCCTGGTAAGTTCTTTTAGTGGTGGTTGGCAGATGCGGATGGGTTTAGGTAAAATCCTGCTGCAAAAACCCGATTTACTGCTGTTGGACGAACCTACAAACCACCTCGATTTAGAAACTATTGAATGGTTGGAAAATTACCTCAAAGGTTTAACTACTCCAATGGTAATAGTTTCTCACGACCGAGAATTTCTTGATAGACTCTGTACTCAAATTGTTGAAACCGAACGCGGTGTTTCTACAACTTATCTTGGTAATTATTCTGTATACCTACAGCAAAAAGCTGAAGCACAATCAGCACAATTAAGCGCATTCGAGCGTCAGCAGAAAGAATTAGATAAACAACAAGCCTTTGTAGAGAAATTCCGCGCTAGTGCTACTCGCAGTACCCAAGCAAAAAGCCGGGAAAAACAGCTTGATAAAATCGAACGAGTTGAAGCACCCATTGGATCTGTTAGAACCTTAAGATTTCAATTTCCCCCAGCACCCCGCAGCGGGCGTGAAGTAGTGGAAATGAAAGATTTGACTCATGTTTATGACGATAAAATCTTATTTTTGGCGGCGAATTTATTAATTGAAAGAGGCGATAGGATTGCTTTCTTAGGTCCTAATGGTGCGGGTAAATCGACTTTGCTACGCCTAATTACAGGTATGGAAAAACCTACAGAAGGTGAGGTTAAATTAGGCGAACACAACGTTATCCCTAATTACTTTGAACAAAACCAAGCCGAAGCTTTGGATTTAACTAAAACTGTCATGGAAACTATCCATGATGATGTTCCCGACTGGAAAAACGAACAAGTACGCACTTTGTTGGGACAGTTTTTATTTAGTGGCGATACAGTATTCAAAAACGTTGCCGCTTTGAGTGGTGGAGAAAAAGCACGTTTAGCATTAGCCAAAATGTTATTACGTCAGGCGAATTTACTTATTTTAGATGAGCCGACAAACCACTTAGATATTCCAGCTAAAGAAATGCTTGAAGAAGCTTTACAAAACTATGACGGTACCGTAATTGTAGTTTCTCACGATAGATATTTTATCTCCAAAGTAGCTAATAAAATAGTTGAAATTCGCGATGGTGAATTCCGAGTTTATCTAGGAGATTATCACTACTATTTAGATAAAATTGCTGAAGAAAAAGAACAAGCAAAGTTAGCTGCAATTGAAGCAGAAAAAGCCGCTAAAAAAGCTGAGAAACAAAAGAAAGCAGCAGCCAAGCGTAAATAATTTATGATGGTTGGTAGGACGGTAATTAGGTAATAAATTTTGATCGAGAATTGCCGTTCTATTCGCATTTAAAATGTCAATCACCTGTTGTTACAAAAATGTAGTAACCCAAGATTATTTTAAGAAATATATATGAAAAGTAAAAAGATTTCATAAAAGAATTTAATAGGCAAAAATTCACTTGCGATTGTGAGTGTCAATGGTATTATTCTGATATTAAGAAAAGTAAAGGGTATTTTTGTTATGACACAAGCACCTGTTTCTCCCGTGGTGCTAGTAATATTAGATGGATGGGGTTACTGCGAGGAGACTAAAGGAAATGCTATTGCCGCTTCTTCAACACCTGTGATGGATAGCTTAATGAAGGCTTATCCAAACACGTTGATAAATACCTCTGGAAAAGCGGTAGGTTTGCCAGAAGGGCAGATGGGCAACTCAGAAGTAGGACATTTGAATATTGGTGCTGGGCGAGTTGTACCTCAAGAATTGGTACGAATTTCCGATGCTGTAGAAGACGGTTCGATTAAACAAAACCCAGCATTAGTTAAGATTTGTCAAGAAGTGCGAGACACTCAGAGCAAACTACATTTAGTAGGATTATGTTCTGAAGGCGGCGTACATTCTCACTTAAGCCATCTATTCGGCTTATTAGATTTAGCTAAAGATCGGGGAATTTCAGAAGTTTGCATCCATGCTATCACTGACGGACGCGATACTAGACCCAGTGAGGCTGTAGAATCAATTAAACTTATTCAAGATTATATAGACCGCATAGGAGTTGGACGCATTGTAACTGTCAGCGGACGCTACTATGCAATGGATAGAGATAAACGTTGGGATCGCATCCAAGCCGCTTACGATGTCATGACGCAAGACGTAAGATGCGATCGCCTTAGTGCTGTAGAAGTGGTGCAAGAATCTTATGCAGAAGGGGTAACAGATGAATTTATCGTTCCCATGAGAATAGCCCCCGGAGCCGTAGAAGCCGGAGACGGGGTAATATTTTTCAACTTCCGTCCCGATAGAGCCAGACAATTAACTCAGGTTTTTGTTAAGCCAGATTTTGATGGTTTTGAAAGACAGCAAATAAAACCGCTATCTTTTCTCACTTTTACGCAATACGAACAAGATTTATCTGTAGACGTAGCATTTAAGCCCCAGAATCTAGATAATATTCTTGGTGAAGTAATTTCTCAACATGGTTTAAAGCAGTTTCGTACCGCTGAAACCGAAAAATACGCTCACGTAACTTACTTCTTCAATGGCGGATTAGAAGATGCACTTGAAGGAGAAGATCGGGAATTGATAAGCTCTCCAATGGTAGCTACCTACGATGAAGCACCGTCTATGTCAGCCCAAGCTGTCACCGACGTAGTTTTAGCAGCTATTAAAAAGCGTATTTATTCCTTAATAGTAGTTAATTACGCCAATCCAGACATGGTAGGGCATACAGGAAACATTGAAGCTACCGTTCAAGCTTTAGAAGAGGTAGATAAATGTTTGGGACGCTTGTTAGGAGGAATTAGTAAAGCTGGGGGTACGGCATTAATTACAGCCGATCATGGTAACGCCGAGTATATGAGGGATGAGGCAGGAAATCCTTGGACTGCTCATACTACCAATCCAGTTCCTTTGATTGTGGTAGAAGGTGAGAAAGTAAAAATTGCCGGACACGCTGCCGATGTAACCTTACGAAGTGACGGCAAATTATCCGATATTGCTCCGAGTATTCTGGAGATTTTACAGCTTCCCCAGCCACCAGAAATGACTGGTAGATCGCTGTTTAAAGCCTCAGAGTATGAAGTGAAAGTTCCTCGCACTCCCATGAACTTGGTAATGCAAAATAATTAAATTTGCTTAGTTGTTGGTTGTTAATGGTTAATCGCCCTCACTCTATAAGAGTGAGGAACCATCCAAACAAAGCCCGCCTGCGCGGGCTAAATTAAACATTTCTAAGTAAATAAATTGCATAGCTGCTAACTCCTAACCGTTAACGCAGGACTTTTTATTCAAGTTTTAGTATAAAAATTGAGTTAAAATCTGTTTAATTATCAGTTGTTAGAAAATGTTAGAGAAGTAGATGGCGAATATAGTATGCCCTCCGGGCAGGCTACGTTAACGCTTCCTATACAAGCTTTAATTGATTTTTAACCCGCAGTAAGGCAGGTTTTACTTGTGTAGCTGCGGTAACAAAGCGCTAGGTAAACCAACAACTAACAACTAACCACTAACCACTAACCCTTAAATTTATGACCCTTTCAAACGTTGTACAAGCCATTTGGTCGTTTTCTGCCATTGGTTTAATAATTTTAGTATTGCTACACAGCCCCAAAGGAGACGGAATTGGAGCGATCGGCGGACAAGCGCAATTATTTAGCAGTACAAAAAGCGCCGAAGACACCTTAAATCGGGTTACTTGGGCACTGACGGTAACTTTCCTCGGTTTAACCGTAGTTTTAAGCGCGGGTTGGCTTCCTAATTAGGGATGAGCAAACACGGTAAAATCAATATTCCAAAAAGCTTAATTAAACAAATAAAAATAGCTTTATTGTTAGCGATCGCCACAACACTGCTCGTTATTTTAACTAACGTGCAGTCTTTTGCTGTGTTTACAAATATTCATTTGACAAAAGTACCGCTATACTCATCTAAAAAGTTCATCTCTCAAATCCCACCACAAAAACCTCATCCTCTACCATCAACCCTAGCGCGATCGCAACACGATGGTAATAGCGGTGATTATTTCGATGAAATTAAACCGACTAAATATGGTTATTTAATTTGGTCGCAATTTCCAGTTAAAGTTTACTTAGAAACGCCACGGGGAAACAGCCAACAGTCGCAACAATGGATTGATAGTGTCTCACAAACAGTAGAAGAGTGGAATAATTATTTACCTTTAAAAATAGTTGAAAACCCAGAAGCGGCAGATATTACCATTGTGCGGAAATCTCCACCGTTAAAGTTTACTCCTGGAAATAAATTCCCCCGCGCTCGTTCTGCGGAAACTCGCTACAAAATCTATACAAAAGACAATATTTTATACCATCGATTTACAATATTATTAAGTCCCAGTCAAACAGGTAAATACCTTCTAGCAGCCGCTCGCCACGAATTGGGTCATGCTTTAGGGATTTGGGGACACAGTAAAGATAAAGGTGATGCTCTATACTTTTCTCAAGTTAGCAACCCACCGATGGTATCTTCTAGAGATGTGAATACTTTAAAGAAGATTTATCAGCAGCCTACTAGTTTGGGGTGGGAGAATAATTAATGTATCTCCGGCTTTAACGAATCATCAACACAATTATCATTTCGGATGCTTCCATCTGGCATGATGGTATTACAGTAAATAGGGTTAGGGGGATTGATTGAAGTGTTACTCAAATCGGTACCCCTAAGATTGGCATTCGTGAGGTTAGCACCGTTTAAATAGGCTAAATTGAGGTCAGCACTACTCAAATTGGCACCGCTCAAATTAGCATCCCTCAAGCTACACATAAACAAACAAGCTCGGCTCAAATTAGCACCGCTCAAGTTAATCTCTACCAAACAAGCTTGGCTAATATTGGCATCAGTTAAATCACAACCACTAAAGTCAGCATTAATCAAGATGGAATCTGCCAATTCGGCTCCACTCAGGTTGATTCCACTCAAATTAGCCCCTTCCAAATCGGCATCACCCAAATCAGCCCCTCTGAAATCTCGCTCCCCAGCAGCATACCTTTGCAGCAATTCTTCTTCATCCATAATTTAGCTTTTGCATTAATTGATGTATATAAAGATAACTTACTTAATTTCAATCGTATATATTATTTAATTGAATTATCTCGATACAACCTAAAATACGGGGAGACGTAGCAGTGCTACGTCTCTACATTAATTTTTTTCACGTTTCACATAATTACACCTTTTCTGCAAAACACACCGATCGCAATGCGGATTTTTTGCAGTACATACCCCAGCACCAAAATCAAACAGCGTCAGATTCCATATCCCCACATTACGAGGCGGCGCTATTTCTTCTGCTGCTTGCCATAATAAGGGACAACGAGATTTTACTCTCCCACCTTCAAAACCAAAGAAGCGCTCGAAAATCCTTGCTACGTTGGTGTCAATTACTGCTTTACTTTGCCCGTAAGCATTGGCACAAATTGAACGGGCTGTATATTTACCAACTCCGGGTAATTTAAGTAATTCTGCTTCTGTATGCGGAATTTTCCCTTGATATTCTTCAATTAATATTTTTGCTGTTTTGTAAAGTCTTTCGGCTCTAAATGAAAGTCCTAAAGGCTGTAAAATATTTTTGATTTCGATAAATTCTGCTTCGGCTAAGGCTTCAACTGTCGGATATAGCTCTATAAATTCTTCGTACAAAGAAGCAACTGAGGGCGCGTTAGTTTTTTGCAACATGAATTCTGCTACCAAAATAGCGTAAGCGTCTTTTGTATCGCGCCAAGGGAATTTTCTGTGGTGTTGTTTTCCCCAAGCTAATAATTGACGACGAAACCATTTGAGTTTGATTGGATCGAGATTCACGCCTATTTACCTCAAAAAAAATATAGTGCGACATCATAAGCACATGACGGTGCTGGCGATCGCACTACAAAAAATAGGTTAACGTGTCAAACTCAAACGGCTTTTTTAGTGTGATGGGGACGAAAATGTAAATTTTGTCTTTTCACGACTTCTTCATAAAGCTTTTCTAGTTGAGTTATATTCTTGCTGAGAGTATAACGTTCTAGTACTCGCTGTCGTGCTTTTTGTCCTAACATCAATCCTAATTCTGGATGATCCTGGAATAACGGCAATAAAGTGCGTAATTGCGATCGCACTCTATTTGTATCAAGGGCTACACCTGCTCCATCTTGCAGTACTTCTCCGTCGGCACCGACATCAGTAGCCAAACAAGCCAAACCGCAAGCCATTCCTTCTAGTAGAGATAAAGATAAACCTTCGACTAGAGATGGTAATATAAATACATCTGCTCCCCGTAATATTTCGATGCGTCGATTGTCATCGGCAATGAATCCCAACCAAATAATGCCAGATTCGGGACCGTAAAACGGCTCCAAACCGGATCTTAGGGGACCATCGCCAACTATCAATAATTTACTTTGCAATCCCATTTCAGCCTGTTTCCAAGCGCGTAGCAAAGGTTCAACGTTCTTTTCAGGGGCTAATCTACCTTGATAGACAAATAAACGTTCGGCTTGAAATTCGGCTTTGACGGCTGAAAAACCGGGAGAATATTTATCAACGTCTACTCCATTAGGAATAACGGCAATATTTTCAGCGGGTACACCCATACGCGCCAGCAATTCTCGCTGAAGTTGCGAAAATACTATTGTGCTATTGTAATTACCTAAAAAAGGTGCATACAATTGATACGCCAAAAGCTGGGTTCCGGATACAAGTTTTGCTCCTTTACCAGCAAAGGGAGTATGGAAAGTAGCAATCAAAGGTAAATTTAATTTTTCGCAGATTTCTGGCAGCAAAAAATCTAGGGGAGATAAAGTCAGAGAAGCGTGAACGATGTGTGGTTTAATCCGTCGTAGCGACTCAGTTAAAACTTTAGTCGCTTTAAACGTAGGAATAGTGTAAACCTGAGACTTATAAATAAAAGGTAGGGGTACCTCCGGACAATTCAACTCCTCTGAGCCTTGGGATACTTCGGCAGCAAAATGAAGAAAGCTAACTTCGTGTCCCCGCTCTAGCAAGGAATTTGTAATTTCTCTACTGTAGGTAACGTTGCCACAAAAGGGCGTTTTTTTTCCAATCCAAGCTATACGCATTCTTGATTAGTAATCTGGAAAGGGGGTTTATTCGATCAGCTTTTCTGTAAATATGACTGATATGAATTTACTGTTGCATTTGGCTTTGTGGATATCATAATATCTCAACTCTAATTACTTACAACGCAAATTTTTACGTTTTTAAAACAAGTAAATTTATAATGTATTTATGCCATCATCATGCTGTCAATTACTATACGTTTTTATATAACAAATTAAGACCCTATGTATAGCGTCTACCTTATGCAGGTTCGATCCTGAATATTTTGGGATACATTTTGGCTCATGTAATTTTACCACGACAGTAAAACCAATAATTCGGCAGGGCTATAATATCAAGCTGATAAGTAATAATCCTTTTAAACTGATTTGTACCTAGTTAATATACCAGCACAAAAGACGATCGCAGCTAATGTTAAAAAGACTGTCTGCAATCCGAAAAAGTTTTCTGCGATACCTGCTAATGCTAAAGGTAAAGTCAGAGCAATATTAACTAAATTGTTTTGCAGACCAAATACTTTACCATGCATTTTGGTTGGGGTTTCGGTTTGAATGGCAGTTTGTAACGGAATACCGACTAAAGCGCCAGACACGCCTAACAAACCGATCGCAAACAGTACAGCCCATAATTGTTGGGTGAATATCGCCAAACCAGCCAGGGAAATTGCCATTCCCATAGATCCAGCCAAGCTTAAGGCTGAAGTTGAAAAATGCTGCCCAAATTGACCTAATACTATTGCACCAACGGCGATACCAACGCCACCAGATGCAAGCAAAAAGCCAAATTGCTCTGGTTTAATACTAGGTATAACTTCTGCTACGCGAACCGCTAATACTGTTAATGCAGCCAAAACTGAAAACAAGATGATTAGCTGAATCAAAGCATTGCGGAGACGATGATTTTTTCCTAAATACACAAAACCATCTTTTAAGTCAGAAAAAATATCGTTAGATTGCTTTTTCTTTTCTTGGGGCTGCTCATTCGTCGTCAGTAAAAGTAAAACTAATCCGGCGATGATATAAGATCCACCTACCAAAATTTCTTTTCCCAATCCACCACTAGCCCCAAATTGCAGCCATAACGAGTCTGCTGCTGATAAAAGTGGTTCTCCAATGGCGAATCCGACAATTACCGATGCCATCATCGTTGTAGTGTAAAGCGAATTAGCCGAAAGCAAGTTATGCGGTTTTACTATTAAAGGTATAACAGCTTGCTCTGCGGGTGCAAAAAACTGGGTTAAGGTGGAAACCAAAAAAGTTACTGCCAAAATAATTAGGAAACCAGCAGGAATATTACCTACACCGCGCCAATCCCGAGCCAACCATAGCAGCGGCACAATTCCTAAAACTAAAATACCGCGCCAAATATTAGTTGACACCAGCACGGCTTTTTTCGCCCAGCGATCGACAAATACCCCCGCCAAAGAACCAAATAGTACTGCGGGAACGGTAAAAGTTATCATCAACGCCGATACCCAACCGCTAATGCTGCTTCCTTGTGACTGAAACTGAGAATCAATCAAAGCAATCATCAGTACCAAATATACTTTATCTGCTAACTGACAAAATACCTGACCGCCCCATAGGGCAAGGAAATTGGGATTAGTTAATACGGGTAAAAACCCTTGTTTGGTTGTATTTTTATCAAAATTACTTTTTTCATTTTTTTCTGCGGATAAATCGGACTTATGAGCATTCACAGTAGCTGTCTCGTTTTCCTGTTTATTGTTTTTGCTACTGGGATGGGAATGTAGTTCATCTTTAGTTTTATTTTCCCAATTTTTATTGGTGTCGGTTTTAAGTAATTCCGACATCGGTGTTTGCTGATTTCTATCGTTTTTAGAAACGTCTCCTGCTGACATTTCGTTTGTAGTTCTAATCTACTGTATGGTGGACTTGAAAAAGCATGGTTAATTTAGCAAAGGGAAAAATAGACCCTACTAACCAAAAAATACCAGCTTATTGGTTTGTTAAATAAGTTTTTTGGCATAATGCCGCAAAAACCTTAAATATCTTCACAGATTTTTTAAACTTAGCCACGATTTGTAGCGAAAAAAGAATCTATTAAAGCTGCCGAACGAATTGAACGACCGAAATGGTATTGAGTATATTGTCTTAACAGACGTTCAATATATAACCAGTCTTCATGTGAAGCAGTTTCTTCTATTATCGACCATTGCGGGAGCTGCTGTAATAAATCTAGTTCCGCAGCACTCAACCGACGCAGTAAAGCGGGCAATTCTTCTTGATGGAAAACAGTTTCGTAAACGGGGGAAGAAGAAATCTCTTTAGGATTTACAGAATAAACTGCACCAGATTCTGCAACAGACGCTATTTCTAACCGATTGTTCTCTTCTATTCTGCTTTTTTCTATTTTTGTTCGCAGATTTTCCCAAGCCGACATTGAAACAACTCCACCAGCGGTGATGCTAAAACCTACTAGAGATTTAGGATTAGTAAAATCTGGTGTAACCGGATTCTCAGTTAAACAGCAAGCTTCTACTTGAGGCTTTAAACCAGCCAAAGTCAAAAGCCCGTAAACACCATGCACCAGATATGCTAAAACATTCCGACTCGCGGACAATTTTTCCAAACGATTGAGATGTTCGTTAAATAGTTCAAACAGTTCATCTTGAGGTTGTTCGCTTAAAGCTTGAGCGAGTACTATTTCCGCTAAATACTGAGAAGCCGCTAATTTACCCAAATCTCCTCCCAAGCCGGGATAACTTTTGATAGTTTGCGCTTGGGTAATTTTATCGATACTTCGCCCTTTAGCAATCAGTAATTCATTCACCACAAAGATTCCGCTTCTGCCGCCAAGACTAGAAAGATGCTTGCGTGCGCCTGGAGCGGTGGCTCGAATCAATCCAAATTCCCGCGTCAAAATTGTCACCAGCCGATCCGACTCGCCAAACGCTTGGGCTTTTAAATTAATTCCAGTTGCTTTGTACGTTCTACTCATTAATGATTGATAGTTGTTAGTGGCTAGTAGGTAGTTTTTAGTAATGAGGGGGGAGAGGGGGAAGAGGGGGAAGAGGGGGAGAGGGGGGAGAGGGGGAAGATAAGTTTTAATCCTTTGACCTTTAACCTTTGACCTTTGACCTTTGACCTTTAACCTTTGACCTTTAACCTTTAACCTTTAACCTTAGATCCTTCTTTACGCTGACGAAGCAAATCCACACCTCTAGAAGTACCTAATCTAGTAGCACCTGCTAATATTAATTCTAAAGCCTGGTCAACAGTGCGAATACCCCCCGAAGCTTTAATTTCAATTCTGTCTTTGGCTACTTCCTTTAAAAGCTTCACATCTGCTAATGTTGCACCACCATTCCAACCAGTACTAGTCTTCAAAAACGCCGCACCTGCATCCATCGATACCTCAGCAGCCATTTGTTTCTCAGTATCGGTTAATAAATTCGTTTCTAAAATTACTTTGACAAGTCCGGTTTGTTCGCAAATAGCGGCAATTTCCCGATGTATCTCCTCAGTTTTACCAGCCTTCAACCAGCCCAAATTCATGACTACATCTAACTCAGTTGCACCGTTTTCCGCTGCTTCTTGTGCTTCATACAGCTTAACTGCGGAAGTCGTAGCACCAGTAGGAAACCCTATTACAGTACAGACTTTCGGCTGTTTTCCATGCAAAAGTTCCGTTGCAAGACGTACCCAAGTAGGTTGAATGCAAACCGCCGCAAAATGATATCTATCTGCTTCTTCACACCATTGCTCAACCTGTTGTTGAGTAGCGATCGGATGAAGTAGAGAGTGATCGATAAATGGCGCAATATCAATATCGGAATGTTCTGCTGCCATCTTTTTTTTTATACTTTATACTAATGATGATTTTATCTTCTTAATATGTAGAGTAATACTATTTTCGATCGATTGGACGTTTATTTTAGAAATTTATTCTTGTAGGGTGTGTTAAACGCACAACTATATATGATTTTAACGACTATTCATATATGTTTAACGTACCATCCGAGATTAAGTTGGTTATGGCAAACGTCAAGCGATCGCACCATAATTATCGCAACATATTGCTTTTTTTTAATTGTAGGGTGTGTTAAACGCACAACTATATATAATTGAAACGATAATTTTATAGGTTTAACGCACCATCCGGGATTGATGTATTACGGCAAACGTGAAGCGATCGCACCATAATTATTGCAACATATTACTTTTTTAAGATTGTAGGGGAGGCAAAAAGCGGTGTAGATTAACTTCGGGCTTTATTGCCATTGTGTCAAACGCACAACTATATATAATTGAAACGATAATTTGATACGTTTAACGCACCATCCGGGATTAATGCTTTACGGCAATTTGTATTTATAACTCGATATCAAAACGGTGCGTTAGGCGCGTAAGATATGTACTTCGTTAAAAACAAAATTATTTATCGCGCAATAACACACCCTACAATTTAAATGCATAATTATCAAAGTTTTAATCTTCAATTACAAGAATTTATAAAAGATTATTTTTATGATTACCCAGAAGACGAATTAAATGAATATACAGATTTTGAAATTGGCTTGAAACGGTTTTGTTTTAATAACAATCGCAATATTTTATTAGAAATAGGCGATAAGAAAATTATTTTATATCTATATCACGATATCCTCGATGCTTTGGAAGATAGATGGCACGAACAAATTATTAAATTATCTGTTGGAGATAGAATTTATATATGCTTTGGTAGCTATTTAGATTTAACATTTCATCCAATTCAAAATAAAGACGAAGTAATTTGTGAATATACTTTTTTAGGTACTGGTAAATATAAATCTTGTAATTTATGTTTGTCTCAAGTTGTAAAAATCATGAATAGCTTTGTTAACAAAATTTTTAATATCGCAATCCAACAAGGCTATATTACGACTGAAGATTTTGCTGAATTTGTATCTATAAACAAAAACAATGAGACGTAGCAGTGCTACGTCTCTACATTATTACTATTTTGAAAAATTTAAACTGCTGCATTCTCAATTGCAACAACTTGATTCTCAGATTCTGGTAACAAACGCTTAACACCTTGCTGAACAAAATTTTGCAAAAATACCACTTGCTGATTTTGGGCAAATACTTGCTGTAAACTTTGTCCGAATTTTTCTAAGTTGAATTCGCTTCCGGAATTTGCAGCGATTTCTTGCTGCTCGAAATATTCAATTAAAGCTAAACCGGCAATTCTTGTTAAATAAGCTGCACTTACACCTTGTACAACTCCACCAGCAACAAAGGTAATGGCGTTACTTTTCAAGACTGTACTAATTGTCTTGGTAGAAAGTTCCACTAAACCCAATTTCAACATCAAGCTTCCCATTTCTCCAGCAACGGTTTTGGCTTGCTCTAAAGAAAACGGATGCTGATAAACTCCACCCAAATCAATTACCATTTGAGCGTTAATTGCCGCAGTCGCGAGTATATCAAGGGCGGGTACTGGGTTTGCAAATGCCGCAGCCGCACTTATCCACTGATATTGTTCGATCGCTGGAGTAGCTCGTAATTTTCTAATTCCATTTAATAAGTCTTTGGTTTCTGTTTTGAGCAACTTGGCTTTTCTCATCGTAGTTGCCCATACCAATTGCTGTCTTTGAGTTAATATTTTATCCAGTTGCTGGGTTAAATCTTGAATATCCGGCGCTGGTTTTTCCATCCATTCTTGCACGGAATTATCTTCAAGATGCTTGCGTACTTTGATTTCTTGAGGTGAAGCTGCTGTTGCTGCGACATTTCCACCAACTCGCTGTTTTAAAGAATTCTTTACGCTAGCACGTTCATCCGGTAAACACCGATCTTGTTTATTGTAAACCAACATCAACCGTTGATTTTTAGCTTTTAACTGTTCTAAACTTTGAAATTCTGTCTCTGTCAAATCACCATTGGTGAGAAACAGCACAAAGTCGGATTTTGCAGCATTATCTATTGCAGCAGTATCCGAATTCCCTTGAATAAATAAAGGTGATGTTTCCTGAAATTCTACAGATGCAATTTGATTCTGCAAAACTTGAATCAAAGTGGTTTTACCCACCGATTTACCACCAGTAACTGCTAATTTAATTGATTCTCTATCTAATTCATTCTGTAAGTACGGAATTTTTTCTTGTAGTAAAGCGGCTTTTTCTAGCGCTTCCCCACAATCCCCCGATTCTTCTACCAATTTATTGATGGCGATCGCACTAGCCGCAATAGTATTTTCTACCGTGGCGCGATCGATAGCCATTTCATTTAACTGCTCTTCGGTACGTTTGGGAAGATTTGTTTTAATTAACCACAAACCACCACCAACTGCAAGCAAACTTAATAAGCTAAATTCGCCAAGCTGCATCATTTGATGCCAATTTAACATCCATAGAGTAAAGGATAAACCCACTCCTCCCACTAAAATAGGACGCTTTAATTTCCAAACCATGATTAAAACCCAATGATGATGGATGGTTAATATTTTCCAGAGTATATCAAAATCTTGTTGATAAAGAATTACAAAGATGAAGCAACGGGTTTTGATTTTTTTGTAATTTTTCGTTCAATTAATTTTTAAGTGCAGCGAATTAATTTGGAGCGATAAATCGCTTACTACAAACAAATCCTCACAATTATAAAAATCGTGAGGATTCATTTATATTTAATTTGGTAGCGGGAAGTGGATTTGAACCACTGACCTTCGGGTTATGAGCCCGACGAGCTACCAGGCTGCTCTATCCCGCGTCGTCTTTATTTAATATAACCTAAACTCTATTTTATGTCAACTACAACATTGATAATTCTCCAACAACTTCCAAACGCTTGTATTGAGCCAATGTCATAAATTTTTCTTCAAGGGCTTGGGCGGTGCTGGGGGTAATCCAACCGAGTTGAGTTAGTAAATGAATGGCTACGGCATATTTTGCCCGTTTGGCTCCATCTATGACTTTAATTACTAAACCCATGCCTTCACCAAGCCTGCTAATGCACTGCAATCCTTCGGCACCTGATTTAGAGATTAGTTCTCCTGGAGCTAAACGCATCAGTTCGGTGTCAAATTTGCCTTCACCAGCTAACATCGTCGGATGATGATTCATCGCACGGACGATCCGCTCCATATCCAAACTGTTACCATCTGCTAAACGAGCGTAAAGTGTAGCGATTTGACAGAGTTGCATTAAATAAGTCGGTACGCCGCAATCATCGTGGGCGCTGATAAATTCTGCTGCGGGCATTCGCAACAATTCCGAGACTTTGTTCAATACCAATTGCTGTACGGGGTGCTTGCGCTCTAAGTAATTAGTCAAGGACCAATTGCATTGCTGAGCTACTGCTAACATCCCCGCGTGTTTGCCAGAACAGTTATATTCCAAGCTGCTGCGCTTACCGGGAGGAACGGGACATTGAATTGCTGTGGGATCAATGTCGGCTCGCCATAAAATATTAAATACTTGTCTGACATGTTCTATGCTTCCGTCGTGGGAACTACAAATAATTGCTAAATCTTTGTCGTTGAGGTTATAGCGTTCTAAAGTTCCCGTAGTTGTCACGGCGAGGGCTTGAAATGGCTTGAGCGCCGAACGAGCAAATGTAGCCGTTTCGGCGTTTCCGGCGACAGAAAGCACCCGTCCCCGTTCGTCACACAGTGCAGCTTGGACTGTATGTTTTGATTCAATAATTCCTTCACGCAGCAATCTTACTTCTACGGAGGGTGCTTGAGTTCGTTTTGCCATTACCAATCCTGATAACAATTCTGAGCGATAAATTATGAGTTACTATCTATTTACTCACAACTTCTAACCGATCGCCGTCCTAATTTGAGATTTGGAGGACACTGCCGCAGAAATCAGCAGTCTCCTTAAATTCTCAAATCGAAAATTTATTTACAAGAATTGCCAAATTGTCGATCCAGCAACGAACAACATAACCAAGCACAATGCAGTTATTTGTAATCTTTGAATAATCGGTTTAACTTCATAGCTTACAACCAAAAGGTCGCGGTCTAAAACTTGCTGGGGTTTGATCCAATTTTGACCGTCGTACCATCCCGATTCTTCATAAAAAATTATCGGACTTGCTAAGCGATCGCGCACGTAAGACCAACCTAAATACAAACGCAATACAATTAGAACTACTCCGATACTGGCTCCTGCTGCTCCACACAAGACGAATTGAACCATATACTTATGTGGGGGGAAGCTTGAGTAAGCTATTGGTCCTGCTACCAGCCAGGATAAACCCCATATCCAGGCGATTCTGGTCAGATAAGTGCGTATATCTTGGCTACAATCGCGAAATAGCCAAGAGCTTTTTAACTGTTCGTATTCATTTAACGGTTGCTGTTCGCTAGGAACTGGGCAATTCGATACCTCATAATCAATCATCTTGGTTCACTTCCACCTCCGGATGCCTGAAAATCCACACGTTCCCCATGACCCCAGAACGCCTCTAAGTCATAAAATTCTCTTTCCGAGGGCATCATAACGTGAACGATGACTTCACCGTAATCTAATAGTACCCAACTTCCCTCTGCTTTTCCTTCCGAACGCAGGGGTTTGCGCTTGCACTTCTGTTCGACAACACCTTCTATCGTGTTGGCGATCGCCCTTACCTGTACGTTGGAATAACCACTCATCATGACGAAATAATCGGCGAGGTAAGATACGTCTGTGACGCGAAGTACTAATATCTCACCTGCTTTACGGTCATCACCTGCTGAGGCAATGGTTAAAGCTAGTTTTGCGGTTGAATCGTCAGGATCGAGCTGTTGAGAACTAATTCTGGGGTTGGTAACGGTAACAAATTCGGATTGGAAATAATCAGACATTAAACCTTGCTCTGCTTCTTTGGGTGAGGTTTTCAGATTTTTCTCGAATACAAAAGATAATAGCGGGCGTTAATTGCAAATGTTAATCAATAGGTTTCTTGAATACTAACAAAAAACGGATATTTGTGATTTCAAACATCTAATTAAGTACTAGTATTTACACGGCATTAAAAACTTATTTCGGGTAGTAATTAGTCGGGGATGAATCAAGCGAGGACTATCTAACAATTTTTTAAGCGTGTAATCGCAGGTTAAATATACCGCTTTATCAATCGAATCGCGGCTAACTTGCCTCAAAGCTTGTAAAGAAGCGGTATCGGCTAAAAACACGATACAAGAAAGCGGACTCATATCCGATCTACCTAAAGTACGATCGGCTATTGCATTTAACACTTGCTTATCTTCAACAGCGAATGTATCTCTAGCTACAATAGCACTGACATCTGCGTGCAAAAGATGGGGATTATTAAAACGGTCATAACTTTATTGTAACGAACTTTTCGTTTAAGACTTTTGCGATAAATTACAAAGCTTTGCAAAAAATTAACCCCATCCTCGAAAGGTGGGGTTGAATTTCTATAGTTTACATATATGACCGAAAAATTAAAAAAAGTGAATTACACTTCCTGCTTAGACACAACCCTAGTCTCAATTGCGGAATTATTCTCTTTCACCGATTCAAATAACGACTCGTAATTATTCAAAGCTTGCTCGAAAGCATATTGCTCAACGGCATATTTGCGACTGTTGTAACCTAAAGTTTTAACTTTTTCGGGATGCTCGTACAAATCCAAAACAGCATTAGCTAAAGCGGATGGATCTTCTGGAGCAACAATCGCACCGCCGCCACTTTGCCGAATAGCCCTTGCAGCCGTACCGTTATCGGGAACGGATGCTACTATTGCCCTACCGCTAGCAAGTAAAACTTGAATTTTCGATGGCATATTGAAAGAAATCACATTTTTCTTTTGTACCACCAATCCCACATCAGCAGCAGCCAACATTTCTGGTAAACGGGAGCGTGGTTGGAAAGGTAAAAGCAGTACGTTATCTGCACCGCATTTGTTACATTCCTCCTGAAGTCGCTGTAAACCCTTAGCTTCGCCAACAATTACAAAAGCAATATCTGGAATATGTCGTAAATTTGAAGCAGCTTTTACTACTGTTTCTAAACCTTGAGTCAGGGCAATATTACCCGAATATAGAACTACAAATTTATTATCTAATTTATGTTCGGCGCGAAAAGCATTAGTTTCTTTTGGCATAGGGCGAATAAAATTCACATCCACCCAATTGGGAATTTGCACGATTTTATCGGGCGCTACATTCTTAGACACCAAATTATCAACAAACCCATCGGCGATAACGCTAATTTTATCGGCAGAGTGATAAGCAAATTTTTCTAAAATCGAAAATATGCGAATCAAGGATTTGTTTTTTAACAATCCAACATGAACCGCAGCTTCTGGTAATATATCTTGTAGATTCAAAATCACCGGACATCTGTGTAGCCATCCTAAAAGCGCACTAGGTAGACAAACTGGTAAGGATGGCGATGTAGTAAGAATTACATCGGGTCGCCAGCCGAACAAGGCGGGTATAAAACTCGTAAAAACAAAACTTGCATCCAGCATCACCCTATCTAGCAGATTAGGTTGGGGACGAATCCAAACATAGCTTCTTTGGATTTTTACGCCATTTTTATATTCTGTTAGATAGAACTTGCCACGATAGTCTTGATAAATTTTACGCTCTGGGTAGTTAGGCATAGCAGTAACGACACGTACTTGGTGTCCCCGTTTAACCAATCCCTCTGCCAATTCAGTCATCAAAGGAGCTATACCAATTGGTTCTGGATGATAATTGTAAGAGTAAACTAAAATTTTCATAGTATTAATTCAGGAAAACCCTGGCGGATTATTTTAATGACAACATTTATTTGTAAAATCGTTCCGCACTAAAAAAGCGCTTGTATTTTATTTTGCTTGTAATATCTTTTAACGTCAGTCTATTTTGTTTAAAGATTGAGTAAAATTTAATGCTGCCTACGGTAAGCACTGTAAATTCAATGTTATCTATTAACGAGGGCGCTGCTTAGCTAAAAAATACTGTATGGCAGCAATACGTAAGCTAATACGCGATCGATATTTATCACCAACTATCCGCGATCCCTATTGCTTTTTGTAAACCGTGCGATCGCGGATGTTTATAAATTCTGGACGGAGAAAATTAAATATTAAAAAAAGACAATTAGTTTTTCTTTTTAAAGCTTACTTTAGACATAATTACTAATATTATTTGTGACTATTTTTACCCTCATCTACTTTGAAAGGCGGGAATTATTGTACAAAGTTAATTAAAAATATTGTTTAGTTTTATTTAGGTAACGAATAGGGAGTAGATAACTGTTATATAGCTGAGCGGTAAATATATAAATAATGGATTAAAGTTTGAGCCAAAATAGCTGAGATAATTACTATGTCAGGATTTTCGCTCTGTAGTGGTGCATTTATCAATAGCGCCCTTCTTCAATACTCCCTTGTACCAAATAACCTAAATAATTTTGCTTGACTACTTATTTTTAAGATTAAATTTGATGAAATTCCAAAAATTCAAAAAGAGGTTTAAATGGATAAAATCACCATCATAACCTCTCATTGTTAAAACTTGTTGCCAATAGACTTTAAACTAAGTAGAGTTATTAATTACATAGCACCACTGCTTTTATTGAATAAGATCGTAACTGTTTTAAAAATAAGCTTCAAATCGTACATTAAGTTCCAATTCTTTTGATACTCTAAATCAAGGCGAATTACATCCTCAAAATTACGAATACTTGAACGTCCGTTTACTTGCCATTCTCCGGTCATACCCGGTTTGACATCCAAGCGTTGCCACTCAGGTACTTCGTAACATCCAACTTCATCGGGTGTAGGTGGACGTGTTCCAACTAAACTCATTTCTCCTTTGAGAACATTCCAAAATTGCGGTAGTTCATCCAAACTAGTGCGCCGCAACAATCGACCTACCTGGGTAACTCTAGGGTCATTATCTATCTTAAAAAATGCGCCTTGAACTTGATTAAGCCTTTGGAGTTCGGCTTTTTTAGCTTCCGCATCAACGCACATCGAGCGGAATTTCCACATTTTAAAATGCTTACCCATCCAACCACAACGGGTTTGACCGAAGAAAATTGGACCGGGATCGTCGATCGTGATGGCAGTAATAATCGGAATAGATAATATACCTGTAATTACCAAACCCACTAATGCCCCGACAATATCAATAAACCGTTTCGTCAAAGAACGTACAGAAGGGTGAGTTTCTGGTAATTGTTCTTCTCCTCGGCGAGTATGAGTTGATGGGGGTACAAATTCTCCTTCTTCAATAGTAAAAACATCTACTAAACCCGTAAGGTTGAGTACCGCCATTACTTGTGGGGTAACATTTTGTAGTACTAATTCAATTCCTTTTTCTTGGGCATTCTTATAATTACTAACTAAAGCACCCAAACCACTACTATCCATAAAAGTAGTCTGTGCAAAATCAATAATAATTTTTTTTAGAGTTGAATTTGCTGCAATTAGTTCTTCACAGGTTTGCTTAAAAACTAAAGCTTCAAGCACGCTTAAACGGACGCTTACCTGTACGAAAATCGTGTCTTCTAATAATGTAACCGGAAAATTTCCCTCTGTAGGTTGGTTACTCATGAAACTCTGCACTTTAATTGCCATATCAATGTTTTAATACCTACATTATTTAGTCCTAGGAACGTTTGAAACAAATGACTGTTTATTAGCTCTTAAGGAGTAATTACTTGCCCTTTTATTATGTTGAAATCAAATATTGTCAGATTCGGTTCACAATAGAACAAGAAGTCAACTAAAGTCGGTAAGTATCAAGTATAAAGTCTGAAACATAAATTTTCCCCTGCAACAAGCTGTATAAAGCTACTAAATTTGAGGATAAACCAAAAATCAGACTTCATAATTGAAATTTGCTTAAAAACTTCTGTTATCGTGTCGCCATAGCGCATATACGTTGCCATTCGTCTTATGACTACCATAACTGCCGATCGCGAGAACGCACGCCTGATAGAAGTCTTTTCCGCAATTCAAGGGGAAGGACTGAATGTCGGAACACGTCAAATTTTTATTCGTTTTGCCTTTTGTGACTTGCGCTGCCACTTTTGCGATAGCGCTCATACTTGGAATGCACCCGCCACTTGTAGAATTGAGCAAACCCCTGGGTATCGCGATTTTGAAATTTGCCCAAATCCTATTTCATTACCCATCTTAATCAAATGGGTAGAGCGGCAAAATATACCTCGCTTACACGATAGCATTAGCCTAACTGGAGGTGAGCCTTTACTCCATGCCAGGTTTTTATCAAAATTCTTACCACAAGTCCGCTTAACCACTGGTTTACCTATATACCTTGAATCTGGGGGACATCTCCCGGAACAACTCGCTATGATTCTACCTTACTTAGACTCTGTAGGCATGGACTTAAAGCTACCTAGTGTTAGTGGTGAAAGCCGTTGGCAAGAACACGAAAATTTTCTCAAATTATGCTATGACGCTCGAATCGAAGTCTTTGTTAAAATCATTATTTCTCAAGATACTGACCTCGCCGAATTGAAACGTTCTGCTGAGTTAATAGCATTCGTAAATCCAACAATACCAGTCTTTCTACAGCCCGTCACGCCACTAAACTCGAACGAACAATTAAGCGATCGTCCGGTGCTTGCTCCAACTCCCAAGCAAGTTATAGATTGGCAGGCTTTGATGAAAAATTTCCTTAAATCAGTCCGCGTCATACCCCAAACTCACAAAATGATTAACCAGTTGTGATTTATACTTGGCACTACAGTCAATTCACGCAGGCATAATATATTGAACCTTTATAGCAAGCCTATTTCGAGTTTATGTAGTTAAATAAACAAAGTTTCAAATAATTCCACATCTTGCTTCTAAATACTATTTTATGAAGATATTGCTAAGACAAAAAGAAGTTTTTGTAAACTATTAGGATCGATGTAGTTAAGTCAACAAACGATAAAATTATGGTTGAAATTTTGATGAGTTAATCTGGGAAAAATTAAAAGTAAGATTCAACTTTTTAGCGAGAATTTGATTAAAAGTTAGTAATAAATAAGAAATACTTCTTAGATACAAAGTAAACAGGTATACCTTTAAGTATAAAAAAATAATTTTTTTCCGCCTGCGTGTTTTTGTTTGTAACGGTGTAATTTTAGTGTAATTTTAATAAATTTATATTATGGGGAAAAAATGGGCAGGCTACTGCCTACGCGAACGCCTAAAAGCCTGCCCCTGTATTTAAGGTGGGCATTCCCATCCCTACTTGATGCGCTTTAATACCCGGTTTCGTCCATATTTCGAGTTTTGGATTTTGCTTTGTTAGCACTGCGCTTAAGTGCGGAAAGTCGGGCTTCATATTTTGACCTCTGGCGCTTGTTAGGAGATTTTTCAATTAAAGTTTTTAAAGCGCTACCTAAACTCTTATAGGCATTGGGCAAACTGTAACCAAAGCGAGTTGCTAAAGCAATAGCTTTCTCATCAGCTTCGATTAATTCTCTAGCTTGCTTTTCGCCACTGTTTTTCTGAAACAATCGCCAGCCAGAAACGCCGCATAAGGCTAATGCAAGTACCAATAGCAATCCATCTTGTACCCACAATTCACCTACAGCGCCGCCCAAACCGATCGCCAAGGCTGCCATTTCCCAACCATCTTTAGGGATAGTATCGTTTTGAATCCGAGCGACTTCGTGCCAGAACAGCAGATTTCGCTGATCCATTGCCAATTCATCCCATTTTGCCAGATCGATTTGAATTTCTACCTGGTCTTTTCCGATTTCTTCGCTACGAACTAAAATTGGATTGACTTCAGTTGTGCCTTCAACCGTAACCCAGCTTTGTAATTCTGGGGGTAATAAGCCTTTTAATCGCCGGAGTTCGCTCATTTCTGCTTTAGCAGAAGAGGTTGCGTAAGATGTCATAAAATCACTTACTAAGAAAACTTCAGTATATATTGAGGTTGCTCTACAAGGAGTATAGCTATATGATAAGCAATTCGACTTTATTCGTTAGGAAATCTTCCGCGTTTTTTTCTAGCTTCCATTGCCTTTTCAAGCAGATCCAATAATCCAGGAGCTTGTTCTTGAATGCTCAATAGCAGTCTTTCGCCTACTTCTACATTACCTGGGTCATGACCAGTTTCCATCACTTCCTGAAGACGAGGTATTGCTACATTGTCAACAAGTTGAATTAATGCACTCAAGCAACGATTAAATTGTTTTTCAGTAAGGGTAGAATCTTCAATCGGAAACTCAATAATCGCCCGTATTTCACCATCTGAGGGGTCATATTCCCATTGCAGCATTTTGGTTTCCCAAGAAATAACTAACATAGTTTGTAAGATTGCTGCCTTATGCGGATGATCTTTCACGCCACTTAACACTTGAGGTGCAAACACGCGGAAGAATTTTCCATCTTCATCCAACTGAACCACAATCAAAAAATCTTCAACATTATCGCCTTCGACACCCGTAACAATACGCTCTTCTTCCTCGTCAATGCGATAGTCCCAGCCCAGTTGGTCTAGATATGCGCCAATTTCTTGCACGTTTACTGCCATAAAAAGCCCCTTTACAAACCCTCTATAAGGCTGTTACCAGATTTAGTTTAACTTGCCTGGGGAGAAGCTCATAAGTGGAATTGCTACCATCTACTACGCTTTTTATAAAAAATGTCATTCAAATCACTAATCTGATTATAAATAATTCCAGCGTATAGAATCCAATCTTCCTCCTCAAGACATATTTAAGATAGTCACTCAAGCTACTTAAAATATAACGAATTCAGAATTTGTTATTTATTTGAAAATTTCAAACATCAACAATATGCATGATTATTCTGCCACTACAGCAGCCATAATTGACCAAGCTATAAGTTTGGAAAAAACTTTACCAATAAAAAATGAACATTGCGGTTCCAAATTCTTTCTTCATCCCAATCCAACTGAAAAAGTTTGTCTTTTCTTTCACGGATTTACCGCAGGTCCCTACCAATTTGAGCCATTGGGTAAAGCTTTATTTGAAGCTGGCTATAACGTTCTGATTCCTTTACAACCAGGTCATGGAGTCGCGGGAAACTTTAATAGTGACAATCCTCCTCCTTTACCGTTAGAACCTCAAGTTTATCAAAAATATGCACGTTCATGGCTGCAAACTGCTCAAAAGTTAGGTAATCGCGTCATAATTGGAGGATTATCGAGCGGTGGAACTTTAGCTGCTTGGTTGGCATTAGAATACTACCAAGAAATTGAAAAAACTCTATTATTTTCTCCTTATTTAAGCAGTAAAAATGCAGTTGTAGATTTTGCGGTGGAAGTTCTGCCCATATATTATGAATGGTTAAACAAAGATAATCCGGGTAATTTCGGCTATAACGGCTTTAAAATACCTGCATTGCGGTTATTTTTAGATATGGGTCAAGAAATACTCGATCGAGTCAAGAATCATCCATCATCGCCGATGTTTATTATCGCTAGCGAAAGTGATGCAGTTGTCGATCGCAGCGATCTCAAAACCTTGTTTGAATCGGTAATTAAAAAGCAGCCAAAATCTTGGTATTTCTGTTTTGATAAACTATTTGATATTCCTCATACAATGATGACCGAACTTGAAGGGAATAATTATGTAGGTTTACTAAATGCTGTGGCGAAAGCTTATTTAGAAAGCGATATTAGCTGGAATCAAGTGTTAGAAATTGGAAATGGAATTTTACAAGGACAAACTTTCGATCGTGCGCTAAAGGATTTAGGTTTGATAGAAAAAGTTTCTCCAGATTTATCGGTGATGTTATCGGTGATGGATAAGGAAGTGATTGTTTGATTTGAATGCCTAAAACATTGAAGCCCTCACCCTCGAAGGGTGGGGCTACAATAACAAAGCCTACCTCCGTAGGCTAAGAATCAGTCAAATTTGTACAGGTGTATTTAGGCTATATAGTTAAGATTTCCATTAATAAGAATAGTTTTTAAGTCTTGTAATACGTATCACTATTTGTCAATTAATTCTCTAAGATATCTTAAAATTTAAGGTAAGTAAGAATAAGATTAACTAGATTTCTGTGAATGCTGCGTACACTGCATTAGAGTAACTCATGCTGAGCAGGGTATGTGCGCGGTAATAGTTACAGGACATATTACAACCGTGCTTCAATATTTTAGATACTACTTTGCTATTTTGTCAAGTAATATGTAAATACTAAAAAACCTCTATCCTTAGATAACGGTCTAAACGCTAATAAAATGGAAATGGTTTTATTATCTTCACAGTTATAACCCATCTTTAAATACCGTGGTATATTAACAGCTACTTATACTTAGATGTTAATTATGTCCAGACCACTTGAAATTTACTTACCTGCAATTACTATCTGTCTTTTTGTGATAACTTCAATTTATTTTTATGATTGGGTAGAAAGAACAGAAGGTTATAATTTTAATTACGTCGGATATGTAATAAAAAGTATCTATTTTACATTACTTGTAGCATTTAATTTGGTAGCTATTTTAGGTGTTTTAAGGTTGCTGATATTTATTGTCGGTCTATTTAGATAAGCCAACGCTAGACACTCTTTATTAAACAGTCTCGCTCGCAAATCACACTACAGCAATCCGATACATACACCCTTCTATACTTCTTACCGTTGTTGTTGATTCCTAATCAATTTTCGCTACTCTCCAGGAATCAAAGAATACAGAATAAAATTAACGTAATATTTTGATAATACAAGCTATTCTTAAAATCACCTTAATTCTCAATAGATATTGCAAAATCAATATTTTTAGGTGGTAAGTTTGTAGATGTTGAACTATGCGATGATCATTCTTATAAAAATTTAGGTTTAAACTCTATTCTATGTGGTGAAGATGTTGATTTAAAAAAAGGAAATATTGGATAAACGTAACTTCCTTACATTTTATAAATAATTGGTATTAGTATTTAAGATGTTGAAAAACCCGGTTTTTTGAAAAAACCGGGTTTCTCTATTTATTAATTCAAGAAGCCTTATTTCAAATGTTTGCTTCTTCTCTCACCAACTTATCCCAACCTAAATCTTTCAAGCTATTATTACGACGTAAGGGACGAGTTACTAATTCTAAAATATCTCGCGCATTGGTAAAGCCGTGAATTTGAGCGAAGGTAAATTCTACAGACCATTTAGTATTTATTCCCCGCGCTTCTAAAGGATTAGCGTGAGCCATTCCGGTAATTACTAAATCGGGATGCAATTCGTTAATTCGCTGAATTTGATTATAGTTATCCGGCTTTTCAACAATTCTTGGTAAAGGTACGTCCATTTCATGACAAGTTTTTTCTAAAAGTTGCAATTCAGCAGCTTGATAGCGCTTGTCCATGTAGGGAATACCGATTTCAGGAACTGTCATTCCGCAGCGAACTAAAAACCGAGCCAAGGAGATTTCAAGCAAGTTATCTCCCATGAAGAACACTGATTTTCCGCGAATTAACTTCACGTAGTCTTCCAAGTTTTCCCAAATTTGCGCTTCCCGTTCGTCCAAGCCTTTAGGAGTAATATCAAACACCGAGCAGATTTTCTCAATCCAAGCGCGGGTACCATCGGGACCTATAGGAAATGGTGCGCCGATTAATTTACATTTACGTCGCCGCATTAAAGTTGTAGCGGTGCGGCTGAGGAAGGGATTGACACCAGCGACATAATACCCTTCTTCAATTACTGGCAGTTCTGTAAATCGTTTTTCAGGCAACCAACCCGTTACCTTAATACCTTGCCTTTTCAATTCCAAAGTCAACTGAGTAACAACTGGATCGGGTAAGGAACCAAAAAGAATTAAAGGTGGATGATCTGCGTATTCCGAATCTTCTTGAACGACAACTTCATTTTTCTTACCAAAATTAAGCAGCTTTTGAATGCCGTTACGTTCTTCTTTACCTTTTTCTGCTGCTGGTGCTTCCTTGGGACAGCGATTAGCCATTGCAGCTAAAACGGTATCTTCTCCCTGAGTGAAAGCATAATCTAAGCCATTTGCTCGCGCTACTACCACCGGAATGCCGATCTCGGACTCCAAACGGGGGGCTAAACCCTCCAAATCCATTTTGATGATTTCAGTGGTACAGGTGCCAATCCAGACAATTACGCTGGGATTGCGATCGCGTTTTATTTGCAAGCACAATCTTTTAAGTTCTTCATAATCATTGAGTTGTGCCGAAATATCTCCTTCTTCCAACTCCGCCATAGCATAACGGGGTTCGGCGAAAATCATTACCCCCATTGCGTTTTGCAAGAAGTAGCCGCAAGTCTTTGTCCCAATTACTAAAAAGAAACTATCTTCGATTTTTTGATATAACCACGCTACGCAGCTAATCGGGCAAAAAGTGTGGTAATTACCTGTTTCACACTCAAAATTTAAAGCTTGTGGTTCAGCAACTGTCATTTTATTATCTCCCCTTTAATTTTTTAGTTAGGAATTAATAAGTGTAGAGACGTAGCATTGCTACGTCTGTACGGAAGTAAGGAGTTAGGAGTGAGGAGTTAGGAATTAAATTCAAGATTTATAACTCTTAACTCTTAACTCATAACTCATGACTCATGACAGACGTAGCAGTGCTACGTCTCTACAACTTTATTAGCTGTTGGGGAAGAGACGGGCTATTTCTGAATCCTCAGAACCGTCTGTCATATCTTCCCCTGAAAATATTTCGTTATCTTTTTGTTCTTCGCCCCAAACATCTGTTAGCGCATCACCAAAGCCAGTGCTATCGCCATCTTTGAACTCGTCAAAGGAAATATCGCCAAAAGCGTCTTCAGATTCTGCACTTGGGGTTTGCTCGGACTCGTTGTGATTCGATTCTTCCTCACCTAGAGAAATATCTCCCAAACCTGATTGGATGTCATCCAACCCGCTGTCTTCGCTACTCGAATTTTCTTCCAACTCTTGTCCACCCCAGGCTTCTTCTACCAAATCGCGATCGGAATCATCATTATCCATATCCATGCCTGAAAAAGCTCCTACTTCTTCAGAATCGTCCTCAAGGGAAGCCACTTCGTTTAATTCGTCTGCGTTTTCATCTACAGCGAATTCCGATGTTTCTGCTTCCTCTTGGGATACTGGCTGCATTGGCTGTTCTCCAAGGGCGCTATCTGGGTCAAAATGCAGATCGAGGACTTCAATCAAAGTATCCGCATCTGCATTCAACTTGGAAAATGGCAGCATTAACTGCGCTAACTTCGGTTCCAGGGCGTTTGCTACTCCCAGAATGAGGTATGAAGACGGGCGTTTACCACCATCGGGTGTATAAACCGAGTCCACCTCCATATGTAATTTAATCCAGTCGCGATTCGAGGCGTAGAATTGCAACCACTTCTGCTTTAAGGAATCCGTGAAACTATAAAAGAATGCCATTTTATCTCCTCATCCTGAGAAATAAACTAATGATTTATACAATCATCAAGTCTAATTGCTCTTCGGGATTAGGAACCTGTGGTTTACTCGGATTTAGATAAAAATCTGATAACAATGAGAACAGTTCTCGGTCTGGACAATCCTGTGGAACTACTCCCTCGGGACGCGCCAAAAGCTGGTCGGCAATACTGAGATAATAGTCGCAAACGAAGTTTAAGTCCGGTTCTGTCTCCGCCATTTCAAACAAAGTCTTACCTTTGACTCGGGAAACACGGATATCTTCTATCAAAGGTAGAACTTCTAAAACTGGCATGGGGACGGATTCAATATATTTTTCAATTAAATCGCGTTTTGAGGTGCGGTTGCCAATCAAACCCGCCAATCGCAATGGATGAGTCCGGGCTTTTTCTCTGACGGAAGCGGCAATACGGTTAGCAGCAAATAAAGCATCAAAGCCGTTGTCAGTAACAATTAAACAATAATCGGCATAGTTGAGCGGTGCTGCAAAACCACCACAAACCACGTCACCAAGAACGTCGAACAATATTACATCATACTCATCAAAGGCGTTGAGTTCCTTGAGTAGTTTTACGGTTTCTCCAACAACGTAACCGCCACATCCCGCACCTGCTGGAGGTCCGCCTGCTTCTACACAATCTACTCCGCCATAGCCCTTATAAATTACATCTTCGGGCCAAATATCTTCGTAATGAAAATCCTTTTCTTGCAAGGTATCAATGATTGTCGGAATCAGAAATCCTGTCAAGGTGAAAGTACTATCATGTTTGGGGTCGCAGCCAATTTGTAGAACTTTTTTACCACGCTTGGCTAAGGCAACAGAAATATTACAACTGGTTGTGGATTTACCGATTCCGCCTTTTCCGTAAACTGCTAATCTCACTTGAATTGCCTCTTATAGTTTCATTTCAAACTTTTGACTCAAACACTTTCCTTTACCCAGACAGACAAAGGGTTTTAATGGAATGGTCATTTTTACTCGTTAATATCCAACTTACAACCAAAACGATAAAGCTCTGAAGTTGTAACGCGGTTTATTGCTTAGAAATACAGTTCGTTAATTACTATTTAAGACACTATTATCTACAAAAGTCTAGCAATGTTTAAATTAACTTAATAATAGGTTTTATTTAATTATTTATATACAATTAGTTACAATACACAAAAAGAGCTAAAATAATTGATATATATGCCTTTCATCCGAAAAAATTCACAAGCAATATAGAATCGGACTACAGCCGGATTGAAAGGGAGTTACGAGCATATATTACGTAAATCTTTCTACGTTAATTCTCAAATCAAAATAGGGTTATTCAAAGATGTTAAGTATTAGCACTGAGTTAAAGATATTTTCTCAGTACTATGAGTGAAAATATCTATAAACCTCAAAAAGCTCGTATACCAATAATTTATAAGCTTTTTAGCTTGCTCCGCACCTAAGTAAAAACTCGGTTTCTTCACAAAAAAAAGTTAATTAAGTACTCTACCCAAATGCCGCTAAATTATTTTGACGGTAGTTGGTAAAAGTTTTTAATGCAAAAGCTTATGGAATAATGATTTCACATGAAGCGGAGTTAAATTCACTGTTTGTTAAAAATAATCACATTTAGGAAAATCGAGTAATTTTTTGAGAATTTGACATCTAAATCGATTCAAAACTAATCTTACTCACAATAATCACAATGTAAATATAAAAAAAAGCTTAGGATTTAAGCTTTTCGTTAATGATTTATATTGCAGCAAGTAATGCGATCGCAACTAAACTTAGCGTCAAGTTTTTAGCTAAATTTTCAACTTTTCTAAATCAACAAGCATTTTCTTCCTTAACTTGCGCCATTTCTTGTAAAGATTGCCAACCCGGTTGCCAATTTGAACGGTCTTGTAATAATTTGGCGTTAATCCAGAAACGAACCGTACTATCGCAAGAAGCGACCATTTCTGCATATACCCACTTACCTTGATTTTTGCGGTTGATAACTTGAAAGTGTCGCCAACCGTCGATTTTTTGCCCAGATGTCCATTTAGATCCTAGTAAATAAGGAAATTTCTGTTTTTTAGCCATTTCTTGCTGCCCTATTCTCATAGTTATGTTAGCTCGGTATGGGGATGGGGATGGGGGAGAGGGGGGAGAGGGGGAGATGGGGAGATGGGGAGACAAGGGGAATTTTAACCTTTAACCTTTAACCTTTAACCTTTAACCTTTAACCTTTGACCTGAATTTAGGGAAATACCACTAAATGAGGGGTGAACACCGATCTTGTAAGATGCATAACTTTTTTTAGAATGTTTTATAGAAAGAATTGTTTATTTTTAATTTTTTTGTAGTAATCAAGTTGTTAACTTTTTTACAAAACCTATGCAACCAACTAATCCAAATCAATTTACCGAAAAAGCTTGGGAGGCTATTACCCATACTCCTGAGATTGCAAAAGAATATCAACAGCAGCAGATTGAAAGCGAACATTTGATGAAGGCGCTGCTGGAACAAGATGGATTGGCTGCACCTATTTTTACTAAGGTGGGTGCGAATCCGACTAAAATCAAGCAGCGTGCCGAAGAGTTTATCAAAAGTCAACCAAAGGTATCGGGTAACAGTAGCTCTGTATACTTGGGACGCAGCTTGGATACGCTTTTAGACCGAGCGGATGGCTACCGTAAGGAGTTTGGCGACGAATATATTTCGATCGAGCATTTATTGCTAGCCTATGCCAGGGATGACCGTTTGGGTAAAACTCTGTTCCGAGAAAATGGCATAGATGAAAGGAAATTAAAAGAAACTATTAAGCAAATTAGGGGGAGTCAAAAAGTGACTGACCAAAATCCAGAAGGTAAATATCAATCTCTGGAAAAATACGGGCGTGACTTAACTCAAGCTGCTAGTGAAGGTAAACTTGATCCCGTAATTGGACGCGATGATGAAATTCGTCGTACTATTCAGATTTTGTCACGTCGGACTAAAAATAACCCCGTATTAATTGGCGAACCTGGTGTTGGTAAAACTGCGATCGCTGAAGGTTTGGCGCAGCGAATTTTGGCGGGTGATGTGCCGCAATCGCTTAAGGATCGCAAGCTGATAGCTTTGGATATGGGTGCTTTGATTGCAGGTGCGAAGTTCCGAGGTGAGTTTGAGGAACGTCTCAAGGCTGTATTGAAAGAAGTTACCGAATCTCAAGGTCATATTGTTCTATTTATTGACGAAATTCATACCGTTGTCGGCGCTGGTGCGACTCAAGGCGCGATGGATGCGGGTAATTTGCTCAAGCCGATGTTAGCGCGGGGTGAATTGCGCTGTATTGGTGCGACAACTTTAGATGAATATCGTAAATATATTGAAAAGGATGCGGCTTTAGAAAGACGCTTCCAACAAGTTTACGTCGGTCAACCCAGTGTAGAAGATACTGTTTCGATTCTTCGCGGTTTGAAGGAACGGTATGAAGTCCACCACGGGGTAAGAATTGCCGATAGTTCTTTGGTGGCGGCTGCTACTTTATCTAACCGTTATATTACCGATCGCTTTTTACCCGATAAAGCGATCGATCTAGTAGATGAAGCCGCAGCACGTCTAAAAATGGAAATTACTTCTAAACCAGAAGAATTAGACGAAATCGATCGCAAGATTCTGCAATTGGAAATGGAGAAGCTATCGCTGCAAAAAGAAAGCGATACGGCATCTCGCGAACGTTTGGAAAGGTTAGAAAAAGAACTTGCCGATTTCAAAGAAGAACAGCGTGCCCTTAGCAGTCAATGGCAGTCGGAAAAAGACGTAATTACCAAAATTCAGTCGGTTAAAGAGGAAATTGATCGAGTTAACGTAGAAATTCAGCAGGCAGAGCGTGATTACGACCTGAATCGGGCTGCTGAGTTGAAATACGGCAAGTTAACCGATTTGCATCGTCAATTAGAAGCTGCTGAAACCGAACTTTCTCAAGCGCAGCACAGCGGTAAATCTCTGTTACGGGAAGAAGTCACCGAAGCTGATATTGCGGAAGTTATTTCCAAATGGACGGGTATCCCCATCAGCAAATTAGTGGAATCCGAGAAAGAGAAATTATTAAATCTTGAAGATGAATTGCACAACCGCGTCGTCGGACAAGATGAAGCAGTAACTGCGATCGCCGATGCCATACAGCGTTCCCGTGCGGGACTTGCCGATCCCAATCGTCCCATAGCTTCGTTTATTTTCCTCGGTCCTACAGGTGTTGGTAAAACCGAATTGGCTAAAGCTTTAGCTTCCTATATGTTCGACACCGAAGAAGCGATGGTGCGGATTGATATGTCGGAATACATGGAAAAACACGCCGTTTCTCGCTTGCTTGGTGCGCCTCCGGGATATGTTGGTTACGAAGAAGGCGGACAACTTACCGAAGCTATCCGTCGTCGTCCCTACGCGGTAATTCTCTTCGACGAAATCGAAAAAGCTCACCCGGATGTGTTTAACATCATGCTGCAAATCCTTGATGACGGACGAGTTACCGATTCTCAAGGACGCACGGTGGACTTCAAAAACACGATTATCATCATGACGAGTAACATCGGTTCCCAATTTATCCTTGATGTTGCTGGAGATAATTCTCGTTATGAAGAAATGCGTAGCCGAGTTATGGAAGCGATGCGAAATAGTTTTCGTCCAGAATTTCTCAACCGTATTGATGAAATAATCTTCTTCCATGCTTTGGATAAAGCGGAATTACGCCAGATTGTCCAGTTGCAAGTGGAAAGATTGCGTCATCGATTAGCCGATCGCAAAATGTCTTTGAAGCTTTCCGATGCTGCTTTAGACTTTTTAGCAGAAGTCGGATACGATCCGGTATACGGTGCGCGTCCGTTAAAACGTGCGATTCAGCGCGAATTAGAAACTCAAATTGCTAAATCCATTTTGCGCGGTGAATTCAACGACGGCGATACTATCTTTGTCGATGTAGAAAACGAGCGGCTTGTTTTTAAGCTCGTTCCCGCAGAGTTAGTTGCAATGTAATCCGCTGCACATTTTAATTAAGGCGTAGGGCCTGCCCAGTTTCATTAAGAAACTGGGTTTTTTTTAGGTTAAAGGTTAAAGGTCTGCATGTTTAATAACTTATATAGTAATTTGTTTATTTATAGTTATAGGAAGAACTCTACAGGATTTTCATTAGTAACAGTAGGGTGGTATTATTGCGACAGCACAACGCATCATCATAAATTTCGTTGCTTTTTAGTGTTCTGGACGACAAATTAAGAACGAAATCTACGCCAATAAAACTCCCGATCGTTTTTATTTTGAAATTATGAATAATCTCTTAAATACCCAAAGAATACATATGATATTGAAACCAAACTTAAAGTTATCTAAAGCACCAATTATCAATAAATAAAACGGAATTAATTACAAATAGATATATATTTACCCGTCAATATAGCTAAGATACAAACTGCTTATGAGGAACGATAACAGAGATTATCTAACTTATTTGTTAACTAGATAACTAAATTGACATATAGCTCAATACTAGGCTAAAACTTGAATTGTCGAACTACTCTTGTATAATTTTCTTGAGGAGTATTAATAATACATAAAAAATAAATTTACTTAGAATACAGTGCTTAATTTTTATTGCTACAAATGTAACAATAGTTATGAATAACTGTATTTAAAGCAAATTTATTGATTCTATAAATAACTGCCAAAGTGGCAACAACCTATCCTGAAATTTGTTATTCATTTATTTACCAGCTTGCTTAAAATTATTTTTAGAAGAATGAAATTACAGAGTCATTAATTCAAGCTGTTATCAGGATAGCCAATTAAAATGTTGAATAATTATATAGAGTTAAATTCAGTAAATGTAAAAAATATACTTTACTGCCATCATTTTTTTGTAGCTACGTGAAAAATTAGATTCCAGATATTTCAGAATTAAAAGTCACGCCACTTACTTGCATAGGAGAGAACTTCCCGATCGCTTGTGCCTCTAAAAACGAAAATAGTATTTGATACAGTTACAAATCAGACTCTTGAGCGTAAAATTACTTTTTAAACACCGTAATAGCATGATTGGTCAGTTACTAGCAGGACGTTACAAAGTTCTCCAAATATTAGCAGAAGGAGGCTTTGGACAAACTTATATTACTGAAGACATTCACCTTCCCGGAAAACCGAAATGCGTTCTGAAGCATTTAAAGACTACTAGTACTTTACCGGAAACTTTAGAAGCAGCTAGAAGATTATTTCAAAAAGAAGCCGATACATTACAACAGTTGGGAAATCACGACCAAATTCCCAGACTTCTAGCTTATTTTGATGACAATAATCAATTTTATTTGGTACAAGAATTAATTGAAGGACATTCTCTAAGTAGAGAATTACCCCAAGGAAGTAAATTAAGTCAAAGCCAAGTTATCGCTATTTTGACTGAAATATTGTCAATTTTGCAATTTGTTCACAGTCAAGGAGTAATTCACCGCGACATCAAACCGGATAATCTTATTAGACGTAGTTCAGATAATAAGTTGGTCTTGATTGACTTTGGTGCAATCAAACAATTACGCTCTCAAACGGCGACTAATTCGCCAAAACAAAATGTCACATTGGTTGTAGGAACTCGCGGCTATATGCCTTCCGAACAAATTAGGCGTTTACCGCGTCAAGGAAGTGATATTTATGCTTTGGGAATGATAGCTATTCAGGCGTTAACTGGCGTATATCCTTACGAACTTCAAGACGATCCAAATACCGGGGAAATACTTTGGGAACATCTTAGAGAAGTAGATCCGGCATTTGCCAAAGTTTTAAATAAAATGACGCGCTACCATTTTAAAGAGCGCTATCAAAATGTAGATGAAGTAATACAAGCGTTAAAAGAATTACCAATTCTAGAAGAACCCGCTGTCTTTAAAAATAATACTAATAATGATGTCTACGAACTCACCTTAGAGTGGGAGGAAACTAACGAAACTAAAACTTTTAAAATCACTAATAATCACCTAACTAAAACCCCAGGAAAAATCCGTATCGGTCGCGATCCTCAAGATTGCGACGTGATTTTATCGGAACCAACAGTATCCGCGCTACATGTAGAAATATTTTTCAATCAAGAAAAAGAAAAATTTTATTTACGAAACCTGCGTCACAAAAATCCACCTATTCTTGACGGGCAATTACTTTTAGCCGGAGAAATGCCACTTTCTATTTCCAGCGTACTGCGCTTGGGACGGCAGCATTTGAAAGTTAAAGGCATTACTTCCCAAAAGTATCCCAACAACTATATTCCTGTAGATTACAAGAATAAAAATTTTGCAGTTGAAGCACAACAACCCATAACTAAAACTGCTCGGCTTCCGAAAATCAACAGTAAATTAGAAAAACCCCCCACTACTTCTCTACCGAGCAAACCTTTGCTAAACTTGCCCATGCTTAAAAATGTACCGTTGATTGGAGTACAAAGTATAGGTGTAGCTGCTGTTATAGCTAGTGTTGGAGGATTTGCATTAGTAAATGCTGGTAACTTGGGTAAAACCAACTCGCAACATAATAATTTGCTATCGCAACAACCCCAACTGTGTCGCGTTGTTTCTCCCACCGAGTTGTCAAGATTACCAGAATTACGCCATCAACCTTATAGGGAAGCCGAAGGATTTAAAGCATTGAATCAAGGAGAAAAAGTTTTGTTTCTCAAATCCCAAGGTGATTTTGTACAAATAAAACTTTCCGATGGTAATCAAGGTTGGATTTTTTGGGACCAGATACAGCCTTGTGATTGAGGGATGGGGGGATGGGGAGATGGGGAGATAGGGAGATAGGGAGATGGGGAGATAGGGAGATGGGGACAAGGTGACAAGGGGATAAATTGTTAGTTCTTACCTCTTAACTCAATAAGGTTACTGAGCTTGTCGAAGTACTCCTAACTATTCCTAATGCCCAATATCCAATTGGTAACTAGCAACTGAAATACGTAATTTCCTCATGGCGTGACAGACAATACGTAAATAAAATAATACGTATCATCAGGGTTTTTGTTCTTAACTGCTTCAAAGGTTGGTCGTAGTATCGGAACAATATTTTTATCATGAGCATCTATCAAATTTATCCGTGTAACTACTTTCAACCTATGAATAAGAAGTTATCCGTAAGGGAATCTACAGCTTTAGGTATGTAGTTTTTTATAATTAAGTCACGCGAGTCAGGAGATCGGCTTTTATGTCATTACAACAGGTTGATGCTTTCTACGAAAATTTGATGGCAAATCAGGAAGTTTACGAAGAATACTATAAAAAGTGTTCTGTAAAAGGAACCTTTGGTGTCTGGAATTGGGATAAAACGAAGATAGTTAATTTTGCCGCAACTCTAGGCTATGAATTTACCGAGCCAGAGTTAAATGAAGTTTTGTTTGATACGGGAGCGACAGTTTCTAATAATTCTTATAATTTACGTTAATAAGTTGTGCTTTAGGGTATTAAGTTTTAATTTAAGTTCTAATTTAAGTTCTAATTAAAATATAAAAATACCTCTTATTAACGTTAAATATATTATCTTTCATAATTTTATTATTTACTCAACAAGTGATATATTTTGTTAAAGAGTAAATAGTAAAAATTTTATATATCTAGCTTTTATTGTTTTACCTTAAAACTCATACTATTTTTGAATTTAACTGTTAAATATTTAGAGATTGCATTTACAAAAATAAAATTTCAATTTTGTCTCGCTTCGATGGAAAAAATTCGACTAAAACACAAAGACGCGAATCGATTTGATATTACGTCTTTGTGTCTTAATAAATTGCGATTAAAATCGCGCTCCCGGTTCTTTCAAAAACTCCTTTTCTTCAGGAGTTGAAGGTCGTCCTAAAATTATATTGCGATGGGGAAAGCGCCCAAAACGTTCAATTACCGACCTATGGCGGATTGCGTTTTCAATCGCGCTGGCACTATCCCTGTCTCCACTAAGTTTTTGAAATAGCTTTACCGCTTTACGCTGGTGTTCGATATTTTCGCTGTGTACAAAAGGTAAATACACAAACCAACGCTGTACGTTTAATAATTGTACGTCATAACCTTGTGCGATCGCCTGATGTGCGGTTGAGAGTGCTTCCCAATCGGTAGCGAAAGCTTGGGGAGTTTCACGAAAAATATTTCTCGGAAATTGATCCAGCAGCAAGATCAAAGCTAAACAGTCGGATGGTGAATCTTTCCATTCATCTAAGTGTCCTCCTGCTGCCTTTTCGTAATCTGTAATAAAACATCTTCGTAGTTCTTCATCAAACTCTGGTTCTTTCGCAAACCAAGATTTTCTAGACTTACCGTAGTCTGGCTCATCCTGCTTACCAAACCAAAAGTCGAGAATTTCATTTGCCTGTGACATCGCTTTTACATTCCCTTACAAAGGACTTGTCGCATTTTACGCATATTAGCAGGCAATTCAAAATTCATCGCTTGTTGAATAAACATTGAAGGTATGGGGATTAAAGGAGTAGCCTGTACTGAATAAGTTAATAAAGTACCGCTACCGCAATCTTGTAAATCGATATCCGCACTGAAATCGTGAAAAGTTCCTTTATCCAGTTTAAACTGGACTTTATGTCCTAAATCTTCTACTACATTCAAATAAATATCTACTTTCGCCGTAAAAAACATAAACGCTTTTTGTGCTGCCTGATACAGACGTTTAACATCACCTTTGTGTATAATTTCACTCTGAGTAATATCAGGGAAATACTGCACCCAACGTGGATAATCCGTTATCTGCTGCCAAACTTGCGAACGTATCAGTGGTAAATACATTTTGGCGCTAACACACCCACCCCAAGCAGTATGAGAATGTGTTTCTACTAAAATTTCACCGCTAAGCAATGCTGCTTGCTTGTTTTGATTCCAAGCCATATCCGAACCCGTATTAATTAAGCCTGAGAAAAAAGACGCAGACATAATGTTTCCCTCGCTCCTAAATATTCCACACTACACTTGAATAATGAATACAGACTCTACAGTTAAATAGAGGCTTATTCAATAATTCTAGTTCCAGTTGACTATACAAGCGTTCCGGAACTAGCTGTGTATCTAGTATATTATTCCCAAAATTTACCCAAAAATATGTCACTATTATCACTGAATTTGTGAAGAGATGATGTTGATAAAAGTAAGAGAGAGGGGGGAGAGGGGGCAAGGGGGAGATGGGGCAAGGGGGAGATGGGGAGATGGGGAGAGGGGGGAGATGGGGGGATAATTATTAACTATTAACTCTTAACTCTTAACTCTTAACTCTTAACTCCTAACTAATTACTGATAACTGTTTAAATAGCTAGAATGTCTTAAGCACTATTGATTTAAGAGGCATATAAGGTGAGTCAATCTTCTAAATTGAATCAAAGATTAATCCAGGCTTTTGGGACGTTTCTCGGTATTGCGATCGCTGTATGGGTTCTTAGAGGTTTGGGTATTCTGACTTTTGTTCCTGGAGGTGTTATTTTGCTATTGTTTTTAGCCGCAATAGCTTTTGGAATTCTCAGTTATGCTCAAAAAACTTGGTTGCGTTTTTAGATAAGTATCTAAATTATTTATGATAAAGAATAATAAGTTTGTTCTTAGGTCGGAAAAGTAGTTTGATTTGCATTGTGTTGTAGTAATCTATTAATGTGGCACTTCTATAAGCGCATAGAAACTTGAACTAGATTAGCTACGCATAAAAATAAATGAATGAAGAACTTTTATTTTTTAAATCGTTGTATCCAATTCGTTTATAAATAGTTCGGAACTTGCAACCATTAAAAATTGTAATTGTTGGCGGTGGGGCTGCGGGTTTTTTTGCGGCGATATCAGCTGCTAAAACTAATGAGAATGCCTCTATTATCTTACTCGAAGCCAGTCGTCAGCTACTGGCGAAGGTTCGTATTTCTGGTGGGGGACGTTGTAATGTCACTCACGCTCTTTTCGATACCAAGGGTTTTATCCAAAATTATCCTAGAGGTTCAAAAGCTTTATTAGGCGCTTTTTCTCGCTTCCAAGCTCAAGATACTGTTGATTGGTTCGCATCTGAAGGGGTGCAGTTAAAAACTGAAGCTGATGGACGGATGTTTCCAATTACAGATAGTTCGGAAACGATTGTAGATTGTTTGATAAAAACTGCTTCTTCCTATAGGGTACAAATTCGCACGGGTTCACCTGTAGTTTGGGTAAAGTCTCAACAATTAGAAGAATTAGAAGAAACAGAAGACAATTCTCATATTTTTGCAGATGATGAAGGTAAATCCAGATTCGAGATTTTACTTAAATCTGGGGAAATTTTACATTGCGATAAACTACTGCTGGCAACTGGTAGCAACCCAGTAGGTTACAGAATCGCCAAGAAATTAGGTCATCAAGTAGAACCAATCGTTCCTTCTTTATTTACCTTCAATATTTTAGATAAAGAATTGCGATCGTTAGCTGGTGTTAGCGTTAATCCCGTACAGCTACGTTTAACAGTACCGGGAAAACCGCAATTAGAACAAACTGGACCGTTATTAATTACTCACTGGGGTTTAAGTGGTCCAGCGGTGTTAAAACTTTCCGCTTGGGGCGCGAGAATATTCCACGAATCGGGCTACAAAGGAACCGTTACTATTAATTGGCTGCCAGATTCAAATCAAGATGAAGTGCGTCTCGAACTACAACAGGTAAGTCAAGAGTATGGAAAAAGAGCGATCGCACTACACCGAGGAATAAAATTACCGCATCGCTTGTGGCAATATCTCATATCCCGCGCCGGTATTGATAAAGAAACCCGCTGGGCTGAATTACCTAAAAAAGCTTTAAATAAATTAGTCCAAGAACTAACTCAAGGACAATACATTATTAGCGGTAAAGGAGTTTTCAAAGACGAATTTGTCACCTGCGGCGGAATTAAACTCAAAGAAGTCAACTTCAAGACAATGGAAAGCCGCTTAGTAGAAGGACTATATTTTGCCGGAGAAATTCTCGATATCGACGGCATCACCGGCGGCTTTAACTTCCAAAGCGCTTGGACAACTGCTTATTTAGCAGGTTTAGCAATGGGCGAGGAGGAGTGAGGGATGGGGTAGAGGGGGTAGAGGGGGGAGAGGGGGTAGAGGAGGCAGAGGAGGCAGAGGGGGCAGGGGAAGAAATTAATTTTTTTATTAGAAAACTAATTATTTATTTTCTTCCTCCGCTCCCGGAGCTTTCTTCACTCCTAACTCCTAACTCCTAACTCCTAACTCCTAACTATTCCCCATCTCCCCATCTCCCCATCCCCTTGTCCCCCCATCTCCCCATCCCTTAATACGGCGGATACCCAAAATCTTCTTCATCTGGGTAAAGGTAAGAACTAGAAACTCCCGCTACTGCCATTGGGCGTGTTTCTGTTTTGACTGGTTCTTTGGCAAAATCTTTGTATTCTTCAAAATTCTTGGAAATCAATGCAGATTCCTTTGAGTCTGAAGCAATCAAATAATTAGTTAATGTTGAAACTGTAGGATGCTTATAGTCTACAGTTGCAGCAACTAAAACGGTATTTGTGGCAATTCCTCTTTCTTCACATTCAATTATCGGTGAAAAAATACCGTGAGCGTGAAATAAAGGTCCTTTTGGGGTTGTGGCTTGACGGCGATATCCGGCATATGCCCTTTCTAATTCGGCTACAAATCCACTAGTTGCTCTTCCTTGCTGATATTCGCAGTAAGCTTTACTAAAACTTGCTCCAGCCGCACCATTGAGAGTTAATTGTAAAGGTAATTCATGTAAAAAATTCTTATCTTTCCCTGCCAAAAAAATTAAATAGCGAGTAAAAGTTTTAAATTTAAGCTTGTCCTCTTTAAAAGCATCATAATTATCTTTGAGAGTTCCTAACTTTGTATTTGTTTCGCGGTCTTTTACCGATAAAGGTCCCCGACGTACTATAACTATATTTGGGGTTGTATTGATAAGAACCGTTTCAACCGACGTACTAAATTGATGTTCTACCTGCTGCCAATCTTCATCCGGTACAAAGCCAACAGCACGGGCATTTTCTAACTTAATCGCCAAACCGTAGGAACTTACCCCATCAGTTCCATATCTCGGATTTATCATTTGACACCAAGGGACAACACGAGAAGGTGGTGCATTGAACTTCTCGTCCTCAAAGTCGAATTTTGCAGATGCTTTCATCGTATATGCGCGGTTGTCGATTTTGTAGTTTTAAAGTTGACTCGGTTGGGTATTAGTTGAGTGCGAGGAGTGAAATTAAATTTTAGGCAAACAAATGCCGCTATTCACCGCAACCAAGAATCAATCAAATTGATTTAATAAAGCCAATGATTATTTATTTATCATTACCAAGGGGCATTACGCATCTACCTGAAGCAGTTTTTAACAAGAACTTCATGTTCACCGTGGTACTAAGATAAAAGTTTAATGCTTTATAATCAGGGATTAAAAGAAAATATTTTCATAAAAAGTACTAAGTATATTGATATTTTTCGACTTTTCCCATGTCCGGCTGCGAATCCAATTCCCCGCTATTATGGCATAAGTCCATTAATATAGACTGATAAATTAATTAAAGGAAGAGTAAGATTATTAACTAACTATTTATTTATTTAAGTATTTACACGTTTGATGTTGTAAAACGTAAAAATTTACAGTAAAACATACAAATCTTCTTCAGCGTCAGAATACGGTAACATTTCTGGGCTGCTAAGATTTCGAGCTTCACATAAAGCCGCGAAGAATTGTAAACTATCTAAATATTGTGCGATCGCAACTTGACAATTCACCCATTCATCCCATTGCGAGTAATGGCTTGTGTATCCACAGCGATCGCACACAATATTCATCGGATTTAGTAATTAATTGGAAAGATAAGCAATCCGAAGACTTTGAATTAAGAGAAAAAGGGATGCGATCGTGATTAAAATTCCCCAAAACCAATGTGGCAAAATCAAAATGGAGGCAATTTGAGCAGTATCAGAATTACCACCGCAATAGCGAAAAACATAATTAAAATCGCGGAATGTGCTTATACAAGCCTGCACGCCAAGAAACTGAATTGCAAAAACTTTGATTTGTGGCGGTGCTTCTAATCCGATTCCTAAAATTATTAAACCAAGTAAAGTAATTAGGATAATTCCAATTCCAGTTCGTACCCAAATTAGAACTGAAATTAACATAAAGCTGCCCAAAATAATTAAAAGTTGCTGGGATGTTTGCCAACTACGAGAAGCCAAAATAAAACCAGCACCGATAATAGGAGGTCCCATCGGACCAGCAGCAGAAACAAGTACGTTACCAATCGATCCTAAAAATAGCGAACCGCGATATTCATACCGAGCTAATCCATTACCATTAGCAAAAATCTCTAGTTTCTTGAAATTTGCTCCTAGCAACACAGCCATTAAACCATGTGCCATCTCATGGTACCAAGTTGATAGTAAAGTTAAGGGATAAAGAATTTTTTTACCACTTCGACTTTGCCACATAATTCCAGTAACTATAGCAATTCCTACTAATAATATTAAACTCGTGCGGTCATTTGATATCATTTCACTTGGATACCAGTTCGTAAAATCATTCCACAATTGACTCATAAATAATTTTTAAATAACTTTTTCAATGAAATTAGGTAATTAATTTATAATATTGTTTGCTTAACAATTAAAGTTAAAAGTATTACATTGTATTAAATATTCACGGATTTGTTAGTACCAATGAATTACTTAGCTCATTTATTTTTATCAGATGGTACACCAGAGTCTTTGATAGGAAATCTTTTAGGGGATTTTGTAAAGGGTTCGATAGAAAATATTTATTCAAAGGAAATAATCAAAGGTATTTATTTACATCGAAAAATAGATAGTTACACGGACTCGCACCGAATCTTTAGGTCAAGTAAAAGACTGATTGGTATTGGTAGACGTAGATTTTCGGGAATTATGATTGATGTATTTTACGATCATTTCTTAGCTCAAAACTGGTCTAATTATTCAACTATTTCACTAAACGATTTTACAAATCATGTTTATAAAGTACTGCTAGAGAATAAAAGCATACTTCCCGAACGATTAAAAAGTATTCTTCCAGATATGATTGCTCATGATTGGCTGGCATCATATAGAAAAATATCTACGATTGATAGAGCCATTAACGGACTTTCTCGTAGAATCAAAAGGGAAAATAATTTGTTTGGTGGAGTGGAAGAATTAATTTTTAACTATCAGCAACTTCAAGCTGATTTTTCGGCATTCTTTCCAGAATTAATTGATTACAGTTTGACAGTTAGCAGTTAGCAGTGAACAGTGAACAGTGAACAGTTATCAATAAGAGAATATTGTGTGGTATTGAGAAATTTGGTTTTTATAAAAATCTGATTTATTAATTCTAAGTATAGGATTTCAGATGAGAGCATCCTAACTATTGAAAAATCCGCAGATAGTGCGAGCATCTGGATATCTATAGCGAGCAAGATGCTCGCACTACAAAATTATAGATTTGGGATGCTCCCATTTCAGATTACGATCGACTTTAAATTACACTGTCATAATAAAGTAAACTATTATCGGCTCAAATCAATCATGAGCAATTTACAAACAAAAATAGCGACTGACACTTGGGTAGCAGTGTCTTGGGATGAATATATCCAGATAATTGAAAACCCTGCTTATGAAAAAGCTAAGGGTTACTACTACAACGGTAAAATGAGGATTGAAATGCCACCAGTAGGTTTTGACCATTCACGAGATCATACGGTTATTATTTATGCCGTTAATCTTTTTGCCACTATTAAAGGTATCAGTATTAATGGTGGAGATAACTGTACTTACCGTAAAATAGGCTTTAATGACATTCAACCAGATGTATCATATTATATTGGCGATAATGCTGATGCAATCCCTTTCGGTACTTCCATAATTAGCCTTAATGATTATCCAGCACCGAATTTAGTAATTGAAGTTGCTAATACTTCTTTAGCTGACGATCAAGGTGAAAAACGTCTGCTCTACGAAGAGTTAGGAATAGGCGAATATTGGATTATAGATGTAAAAAACGTTCGTATTATAGCTTTTTGTATAGAAAATAACGGTAGTAGAAGAATCACTCAATCTCAAGTATTGCCAGGTTTAAATATTTCAATTCTTGAAGAAGCTTTTCGTCGTACTCGTCGGATGAATCAAAGTCAAGTTGGTGCTTGGTTATTATCAGAATTTCAAAAATAAGAACGTTTGTTAGTTGTTAGTTGATAGTTAAAATACCCAATTAACAATCAACTACTAACTGCTAAATACTTATAACCGTTCGAGTAAGCTAAAACCGTGGCTATCCGTACCGCAAGTACTATACAATCCATATTCGATGGCTAATCGCTGCACTTGTTGCGTTTGGGTGGGACTTGGTTTCCAGGGTTTGCGACTGCTGTAAGCATAAAAGCTCTCCACACCATCGATTCCTAATTCAGCAGCAGCAGGAATTAACTCGAAATGGCTTTTCCTTCTATAACGTGCTGGATGAGCTAGTACTGCCAATCCTCCAGCTTCCTGAATTGCAGCAATTATATTTACAGCTTCATACTCGGAACCCGTAACTGTTTTTCCTTGAATATAGGCTTGTATGCTCGAATGCTCTGGCTCAAATGCGTAACCTAAAATATGAACTTCCACATCCAAAAGATTGGCATTTATTTCAACACCGCTCCATAAATAAGGCACATCGGCATCGGGATTATTCGATTTCCAGTCTTGCAACCATTTTTTAGCAGCTTGATAGCCACCTGTATTATGATGGTCGGTAATTGCAAGTCCTTTTAAACCATTGTCAATTGCTTGCCCGATTACCTCTGAAGGCTCCATTTGACCATCAGAATATACGGTATGCATGTGAAAATTATAATGATTCGGACAACTTTGTGCGTCTAAGTTCTCAAATACTTCTTGTAAAAGCGTCTTAGAGGCACAAGTAAGGGCAGTATTTACAACCATAGCCTTTTCTTGTGTAAAATTATTTATTCTTAACAATCCACTCACCCACACTTGTAGTCCGGAAAACATCTATGCTTCGGATTTGTTTTAACATCAACTTTTCGCATGTTTTTAGCAAACTTTTGCAATATGTTAAGACTAACTTAGCAAATTTTAATGTTTATGGTCATGAGTCTTTCAGATGATTTATCAGTATTGCAGTAATAAATAGTTCTTATTACTCAAGTAATTAAGCTATAAAATAATTTTTGTATAACAAGTAAAAATACCGTACACAGGAATATGTAGCGCCTTATCTATCTAAAAAGATGCATTCAAACGCCGGAATATATGTATAATTTGTCACTTTTGATCTGGTAAACCAATCAATTCTCCATTGCCATAAATTATTTCACCAATGTTATAAGCTGTAATATTTTGGGATTCAAAAAAGCTAATCGTTTGCTGTGCTTGTGAGGGTGGAACTAATACAACAAAACCAATTCCCATATTGAAAGTATTGTACATAGCACTCGGATTAACATCACCGACTTGTGCTAACCATTCAAACACGGGGGGAATTGTCCAGCTATGGGTTTTAATTTCAAAAGATTTACCTTCTCCCAAGCATCTGGGTAAGTTTTCCGGTAATCCACCACCTGTAATATGCGCCATTGCGTGGATTTCTAAACCAGCTTTTTGCGCCGCTAATACTGGTTTAACGTAAATGCACGTCGGCGTTAAAAAAGTTTCACCTAAAGATTTACCGCCCAATAAACTTGGGGTATCGTTCCAACTTAATCCTTTATCGCTAATAATTTTTCTTACTAAACTAAAGCCATTGCTGTGTACTCCAGAACTCGCAAGAGCGATCGCCACATCACCTATTTCTACCCTACTTCCATCAAGCATCTGACTTTTCTCAACAATTCCCACGCAAAAGCCAGCCAAGTCATATTCTCCTACTTGGTAAAAACCCGGCATTTCGGCGGTTTCTCCTCCCAGTAAAGCGCAACCCGCTTGCTTGCAGCCAGAAGCGACACCTGCAACTACCTGAGTTAACTGTTCTGGTTCGAGTTTACCCGTCGCTAAATAATCCAAAAAAAATAAAGGTTCTGCACCAGATGTCAGCACATCGTTAACGCACATCGCCACTAAATCGATACCAACCGTGTCATGACGATTGATAATATTGGCTATTTTCAACTTTGTTCCAACACCATCAGTACCCGAAATGAGAACGGGTTGCTTATAACCTGCGGGTAACTCAAAGCAACCTCCAAAGCCACCCAATCCACCAATTACTTCCTTTCTAAAAGTGCTGTGAACCAAATTGCGAATTTGACCAACAAAATCGCGTCCAGCTTCAACATCAACCCCTGCATCCCGATAATCCATTTCAGTAACCAGTGACCAGTGACCAGTGACCAGTGACCAGTTAGCAGTTAGCAGTTAACAGTTAACAGTCATCAGTTACTAGTTATTTATTGTTTGTAATGTTAATTATTTATGATTTGCGGTTCGCTGTCAAAATACTTTGTCTTCGATGCCAACCCACCATTCTCCTAAATTCATTAAATCTTCATGGATGTCTTGTAGGTTTTCTGCATATTCGTTTTCTGAAAGTTTATCTCGATTTTCTTCTAGCTTCAGGAGTCGTAACTGTACTAGCAGCCAAGGTTTGGAAATACCTTCAGTTACTTCTATATATTTTCCTAATTCTGTACTATTCATGTTTATTACTGGTAACTGGTAACTGGTAACTGGTGATTGGTGACTGGTAACTGATTAAGGAAATTTCGACGTAACTTTGCCAAGAATTTTGTTGAGGGGGATAAAACCGAAAGAGCGGCTATCTGTACTTGCTTGGGCATTGTCTCCTGTAAGAAAACAAGAACCATCTTCAAGTACTAAAGCCACTCTCTTGATTATTTGTTTTGCTCTCTCGGGATGTCTTGCAACTACGATATCGCCTACTTTTGGCAGCTTTTGCCGATAAGCTTTTGGATTAAATAATATTTCTTCTCCTGGCTGAAGCTCCGGAAGCATTGAAGAACCGCTAACACGCAATCTTTTCCGCATTCCCACAAGCAGCTGTAGCAATTTGAAGGCTGTTTGTAATTCCTCGTTCATTGCTCCAACCAAGTTAAAAGCTTTATCGACTCAACTCTGTCTTAGCTAGCTTTGTACCAAGCAACATCACGGTCTTTGGTTGCCCAGAACATATTATGGATTTTATGTACGGCTTCCATTAATTCGTTGGCGTGGTCGAGATTAACTTCTACTTTACAAGCGGAGCAAAGCTTTGCTGCTTTCCAGAAAGTGTCGTGTAAGTCAGGATACTTTTCGAGGTGTACTGGCTTAAAATAATCTGTCCAAAGAATTAATAAGTCTTCTTTGGTTTTTTGAGCTTGTTCTTCTTTGATAGCAACGAAGCGAGACAAGGTGTTGTGGTAAGCAATCATTGATGCTTTATCGCCAACCTCTGGATGCTGCAAATCCATGATTTTCTTGGTCATGGACACTACTGCTTCTGCTGTAATTCTTGCAGAAGAAGGATCGTAGACTCCACAAGGTCCGTCGCAATGAGCGTGTACCTGTGGTGCGGGGTAATTGGATTTTAGTTTAGCAGCTATTTTTTTGAACATGGTTTTTTTTTGGAGAAGGCTTATCTTCAAGATGTTTGTCGAAAGCTTGGGGAAGCATTATCTAGCTTGCAGTAAAGAATTCGGATATAAAACTCCGGCGTGTTTACTCTGCTATCCCCCCCTACCCCATTTAGCTTAGTGCTATTGGGGAACTCAGACAACCCTTAATCTGAGATAACTTACCTGCTTATCCGATATTTTTTTCTTTTCTATTCTATTAAATATCCAAATGGTATTCTCCTGTCACCACCAAAAGTGCTAACAGAAGATTTATTAATTTCTAACTAGAATTTGAGAACTCTATCCCCTAAAAAGGATGACAGAGTTTCTTTATGATGCCAAAATAGAAAGTGGTCGTTAAGTTCTCCGAGCGAAGAAAAAAGATGCTATCGACCCCAAAGCGATTACAAATGAGCCAAGCACTGGTGATAAAGGTTCACAATTCTTGTTGTTACTTCATCAATCGTTAGTCCATCCGTAACTATTTCGGTAGCATCTACTGCTTTCATTAGCGGTGAAACCAGTCTGGTGCTATCTTTCCAGTCGCGTTCAGCTATGCTACGTTCGAGTTCCTCAAGACTGAGTGGATCGTGTCCTTGTCTTTGAAAGTCTTCCTGGCGACGGCGTGCGCGTTCGGAAACAGTTGCGGTTAAGAAGATTTTGACCTCAGCATCGGGAAAAACTTGAGTCCCGATATCTCGTCCTTCTGCCACTAAACCGCCTTTTTTACCCCAGCTTTGCTGTTGTTTTACTAACGCTTGACGCACGGCACTTTGTGCTGCGATCGCCGATACTTTTGATGTCACCTCTGGCGTGCGAATCCGATCGGTAACGTCGTTATCATTAATCCAAACTCGTACCGGCGATTTTAAATCTTCGCTGGGAGCCAATTTAATTGAACAGCGGTTAGCCAACTCGGCGATCGCACATTCATCATCTATTGCAATTCCCTTTTGCAATACCAGCCATGTAAAGGCACGGTACATAGCACCCGTATCTAAGAATACTAGCCCTAGTTTAGCTGCTACTTGACGAGCTACGGTAGATTTACCGGCACCAGCAGGTCCATCGATGGCGACTATCGGTTGGCGATCGCGCAAAATGATATTGTCAATCAGTCGTGTAGAACCAAGATGAGCGGCGATCGCAATCATTCCTTCCTCCTTAATTTCATCTAGCGGTATTAACGTAGTTGGTTCAATCAATTCAGTATATTCTACAGTCACATCACTAACTATTACTACTTCTTCAAGAACAGTTTCAATCAGTATGCTGCTTTTGCGAACTCCCGAGCGAAACGCAGCACGAGCTTTTTGCAAGCCACGATACAAAGCAGCTGCGGAGTGTTTCTGACTTGCAGTTAAATACTGGTTGCGGGAACTTAAAGCAAGTCCGTTCGCTTCCCTAACAATTGGACAAGCGACAATTTCTATTGGAAAATTAAGATCCGTAACAAGCCGTTTAATCAGGGCTAATTGCTGACCATCCTTTTGACCAAAATAAGCCCGGTCTGGCTGCACCAAGTTAAATAGCTTGGTAACAATAGTAGCCACACCTTGAAAATGCCCTAGCCGAGTACGACCACACAAGCCTGATATCATACCAGATGGGGGAGTAACTTGTGTAACATTTGAATCTTGTAAATTTTGAGAAACTTGTATACTCTTCCGGACAACCCCCATCTCTTCCGGATTTGGTACAAACATAGCATCTACCCCGGCATTTTGGCAGAATTGCTTATCTTGCTCCAAAGTGCGGGGATAGCGTTCGTAATCTTCGTCAGGACTAAATTGTAGCGGGTTGACAAAAATACTAACTATTACAATGGCATTTTCCTTCCGCGCCCGTTCAATCAAGCTTAAATGACCCTGATGCAAAGCTCCCATAGTAGGAACTAAGCCTACTTCTGTTTGGAGGCGAGTTGTCATCTCATGGGGTAGCGGCTCCTCAGAATGCAAAGGCTTACTTTGCCAACGGAGTAAATTTAAATAGCAGCGTAATGCCGCGACCGTTGTCAACAGGCGCACAAAAAAACCTCTATCTACACTAGCTTTCCCCCGTTAGTTTATATCCGAATTCGGGGAAAGAGACTAATTAGATAGAGGATTATTAAGATATTTAATTAAATTTAGGCAATGTGAAGATGAAGGAGATGGGGAGAGGGGGAGAGGGGGAGAGGTGGAGAGGGGGTTCGGGGGAGAGGGGGTTCGGGGGAGACGGGGTTCGGGGGAGATGGGGTTCGGGGGAGACGGGGAGAAGAGAGCCTACGGCGGCTCTTTGGCTCTTGAGGCAGGGGATATTAATTAATTTTAAATTGCTTCCTCCGCAATATCATCTCTTAACTCTTAACTCCGGTGGTCCTAACTCCTAACTCTTAACTACTCCCTATTCCCTACTGCCTATTCCCTACTGCCTATTCCCTATTCCCCATGCTCAATTCTTATCTTCCTAAGACTTCAATTCTGACTGGTGCGACACCTCTACCAATCATTTTGATAACTCGTGCTGCACGGTGGGAAAGGTCAATGACGCGACCGCGAATGAAGGGTCCTCGGTCGTTGATTCGTACAACGACAGAACGACCGTTGCGTATATTGGTAACGCGAACTCTAGTACCGAAAGGTAAGCTGCGATGGGCGGCTGTCAGTCTCTCTGGATTAAATCTTTCACCAGAAGCAGTCTTGTTACCAGAACCGTCATAACCGTAGAAAGAAGCCATACCTCTAAAGCCTCTTCTTTTTCTTCCTCTTGCAATCTTTGTGTGCTGTTTAACAGAGGGTGTTTGGGCTTGTGCCGTTAGTTCTGGAGGTAAGCCAGCAATTGTTGTTAGAGGAGATGCTTTACCTACAAGTCTCCGCAAGCGATTGGTTGCTTGCAGCGCATCTTGTCTGAGACTGTTAGTTGCGTCGGGAAGCCGGATGTCGTCGTCGATTTCTACTAGTTCGGAGCCGTTAACTTTGATAATGTAGCGTTCGGTTGGGGTTTTGGCTCCAGACAAGGATTCGATGCTACCGTTCCAGCTAACGGTAATCTGGCTGGCATCAACTTTCTTGTCGATTAAATCATTGATTTTTGCGGCTAGTAGGGTTGCTTTCTCTACAGGGTCACTATTATTGCTCTCAACTGCTACTTTATCTGAATCTTGATTGCTAGCAACTGAACTCAAGAAGGTGAAAACAGGAATGTTGCGAATATAGAGAGTTGCTGCCTGACGGTCTGCTAATTTGTGTGCGTAAACCTTGGTAACAACTGTATTCGAGCCGTTATTATTTACCTCCTCTGTATTTTTTTCAAGGGTTTTCTGGGAGGTAATTAATGGTTCATTTACCGTCACAGAGCGACCAATAGAAGGTGTTCCAACAACGGTTGAAATGACAGCTACAACAGTCCACAAAAGTCTTTGATTCATGCGTCTTAATTTTAAATTAAAGCTACGAAAGAACTGAGGTTTGATTATTCTCCGAACGAACGTACTGCCCGCTCATGATATTTGCCAAACCTTGATTTTTTTGGCTTTGACTATCTATTAACTGCAACACAATAGCACGAAGCTTTTCACTTGGGTATCCGAGTTTTAGCGTAGATTACTGTCAAAATATCAGACATTCAATTGACATTGCAAGGGTAAAACCTTTATCAATTCTTGATTGTGACGGTGTAACAATTTTTCAAAAAAACACAAAAATTTTTTTTTCTAATTTTGGTTATTTAAAAATTAAATATATCGGCTATATCTTGTCTATTAACTAACAATTTATACAATGGCAAGTCATATTAGAGTATTCTATTGAACAATAATTTTTGCTCAAGAATACTTAGATAAAATATCCTCGGTTCAGTAATTAAAATCAGATACTCCGTATATATTGAGTTATTCTAATCACTATGTCCTTCACTATATTTCTGTGTTAAGGCTGAAAAACCGCGTAATTACTGAGGTTTAGCGATTAATTAGATGGTAGTTAATATTGACGTTTAAGTCTGGCTAGATACTAATGATTTATTTGAATGTGTTTTAAATAAGACAAGTTATATAGCAGATAAATAATAGGCAACAGTTCATATATGAATATATTTATTACATGGTACAAAGTATAAAGAGTACTAATAATATTAGTTTTTTAGATTAATATTTTGCTATTAAAAAATAAAAAATGATGAGATAATACGCTCCATTAATGTTTTACTTTCCGCAAACTTTTGTCAACATTATCGAATTCAAAAACTTAGATAATGCAATTTGTCAAGGGTGGTTTTCCAAGACTAGCGATCGATAATGAATAATTTGAAATATGATTCCCGCTCGATCGTTTGTGATTCCTTTCCTGAAACAAGAGAGGGTAAATTTATGCGGCGTGAGTTTCGATGGGAATTTAATTAGCAATCTAAACAGATATAACTACACGCACATTTTGATTAGCCATTCTATCGACGGCACGCGCCGCACGTATATTCCAGATTCAACGGTGGCTTTAGTTGTACTTGCCTTCTCGAATTCGCTCTTATTTTCCAGTTGTTACCAGTCTTCTTGTAAACCATCCAATAACAAATATCACCGCCGAGGGAAGAGGGGGGAGAGGGGGAAGAGGGGGGAGAAAAAACAATAGTTTTTAGGATACACCCATTACTTATTAATGGGACGGACTACTAATAGTCTAAGTAATTTTACTATGTATTTGGTATTTTTATCGGTGAAGCTGGGGGTATTGCATCAGCCCAGTCTATGAGCGTTTTGACTCGTTCCACTGGGATTGAAATTCAGATGGTGGAGTACTTTACTAGCGACAAATATTATATTGTAAGGAATTAAACAAAAAATATTTGAGTAAAATATGACTTGATATCCTGATTTAGGCTTAATAAACTGTAACGGTAATTAGCTGTATATAATTAACTTTGTTAGAAATCTTGCGTAAATTTACTTATATACTGTTTTTGTCTAGCCTAATCTGTGTACTGGGTTTTTCCTACGTTTCCAAAAAATCGCCAGCTATAGCTTGCAGTCACTGGGGATTTTCTTCCAAAGCTGAAAAATACTACACTCATCCTGAAAAAATAGTAGTAGAACCCTGGAAAGGACAGCATCATGTATATAGTATATTTCAAATTCCAGGCGGTTATCTCAACGATAGAATGTTAAAGATAGAAATACCGGGTAGTAAGACTTACTGCGGTATCCTTGCTTACGGTGGTACTGCTGCAACTGATGGCGTGTATGCTAAACCCGGACATTATTTAATGAAGGGAATGCTAAATACTCGCTTTGCTCTCAAGTTGATTTTGCAAGGTAAAGAAGAAGAGTTGAAGCAACCAGAAAATTGGAAGTTGGGATATACGAAGATTGAACAGTAAACAGTGAGCAGTGAGCAGTGAGCAGTAAACAGTGAGCAGTGAACAGTGAACAGTGAACAGTGAGGAGTTAGGAGTACTTCGACAAGTCTTACAGTGAGCTACGTCGAACTGCTCAGTAACCTTTAGGAGTTATAAGATTTTAACAACGGATGCTTTTGTTTTGGATTTTGGATTTTGGATTTTGGATTGTGAGTAAGGAATTTAAAACTATTTATTTCCCAATGCCCCAATGCCCAATTACCCATGCCCAATGCTCAATTCACCAGTTACAACAACATCCCCGCAATACAAGCTGTCATAAAACAAGCGATCGCACCACCAACCATTGCTCTAATTCCCATTTGTGCTAAATCAGCTTGACGATTCGGAGCGATCGCGCCAATTCCACCGATTTGAATGCCGATCGAGCCAATATTAGAAAATCCACATAGGGCGTAGGTAGCAATTATTCTCGCTCTTTCGGAAATTGCAGAGTCTGCTACCATTTTTTGCAGGTCTTGATAAGCAATAAATTCGTTTAAAATCGTCTTTTTTCCCAATAATATCCCTACTTGTCCACAATCTGCCCAAGGTACGCCCATCAACCACGCTACGGGGGCGAGCAGGTAAGAAAATATCCACTCTAATGAAAGCTGTGGTAATCCAATTCCCGAACCAATAAAGCCTAAGATACCGTTTACTAACGCCAATAATCCCAAAAAAGCAATCAACATCGCAGCGACGTTTAAAGCTAATTTCATCCCTTCACTGGCACCAGTTGCGGCTGCGTCGATCGCGTTAGAGTAAGCGCTTTCTATTTCGATTTTCACTTCACCGGCGGTAGGAGATGACTCGGTTTCGGGGTAAAGCACTTTAGAAATAGCTAATGCTGCGGGTGCAGACATTACGGAAGCGGCGATTAAATGTTCTGCTGACACCCCAAAGGAAATATATGCAGCCATGACTCCACCCGCAATGGTGGCGAATCCTCCCGTCATAATGGCGTGTAGTTCGGAACGAGTCATGGTTGCTACATAGGGTTTGATTAATAACGGTGCTTCAGATTGTCCGACAAAGATATTCGCCGCAGCACTAAGGGATTCGGAACCCGATGTTTTCATGGTTTTCATCATCACTACTGCAACGATTTGGACTATTCTTTGCAAGATGCCGTAGTGGTACAAAATGGTGATGAAGGAAGAGAAAAAGATGATTGTCGGCAGTACTTTGAAAGCAATGTAGTGTTCTTCAAAGTTGTCACCAAACACAAATTTTGCTCCCGCATCGGAATAGTTGAGAAATTGACTTACTACATCTCCCAGAAATTTGAATACTACGAAACCGGGTTTTGTTCTCAGAATCAATATCCCGAAAATCAACTGTAAACCAATCCCCCACAGCACCGGCACCCAACGGATAGCGCGACGGTTGACAGATAAACCATAAGAAATTGCCACAAATGCAAAGATTCCGAGCAACGATATTAAACGCATAATCAGTGAGCAGTGAGCAGTGAGCAGTGAGCAGTGAGCAGTGAGCAGTGAGCAGTGAAGAGTGGGGAGTAGGGAGTGGGGAGTAGGGAGTAGGGAGTAGGGAGGAGTTAGGAGTTAAGAGTTAAGAGTGAGGAGTTAAGAGTTAAGAGTTTAAATTTCCCCTTGTCTCCCCCTCTCCCCATCTCCCCATCTCCCCATCTCCCCATCTCCCCCTCTCCCCTTCTCCCCATCTCCCCATCTCCCCCTTCACCTTCGGTGATAGAAAAATCAAATAACGGGGAACTCTAATTTAAGAACTTTATAAAATGAGCATATAACAATGGTTATTATTACTGGTTATGAGATTTTAGAAAAAATTTATGAAAGCAGTAATTCTACGGTTTATCGCGGAATTAGAAAAGAAGACAATCAACCAGTTATTCTCAAGATTCTTAAGCAAGATTGTTTGAATCCCCTACAGTTGACTCGCTATAAGCAGGAGTATGAAATCACTCACAATCTTGACGATGGAGGAATTGTCAAAGCTTACGATTTACAACATAAAAATTCAGTGGCGATCGTTTTAGAGGATTTTGGAGGAGAGTCGCTGAGGAATTTAATTTCTCAAAAAGAATTTAGTTTGGTGGAATGTTTGGAAATTGCTTGTCAAATTACTGATAGTTTGGCTCAAATTCATGCAGCGCAAGTTATTCATAAGGATATTAATCCTAGTAATATCGTTTTTAATCCCGTTACTAAGCAGTTGAAAATCATTGATTTTGGTATTTCTACAAAACTGGGAAGCGAACATACTGGTTTATCTAGTCCGAATGCTTTAGAGGGAACTTTAGCATATATTTCTCCCGAACAAACTGGAAGGATGAATCGTTCCCTCGATTACCGTACTGATTTTTACTCTTTGGGGATAACTTTATATGAATTATTTACCCATCAGTTACCTTTTGCTGCTAATGATGCAATGGAATTAATTCATTGTCATCTGGCTAAACAACCTGTTTCTGCTCGCGAAATTAATTCTAAAGTTCCTCGGATGGTTTCAGCTATTATCGTAAAGTTGATGGCGAAAACGGCTGAGGAACGCTATCAAAGTATTTGGGGTATTAAGAAAGATTTAGAAACTTGTTTGCAGCAATTAAAAAATAATGGCTACATAATTGATTTTGATTTAGGTAAAGAAGATATTTCTAATAAGTTTCATATTCCCGAAAAACTTTATGGAAGAGAACAGGAAACCGCTAGTTTATTAGCTGCATTTGAGCGAGTTGTAGCCGCAGCTAGCAAAACAGAGATGATTTTAGTTACGGGTTATTCGGGTATTGGAAAATCTGCTTTGGTAAAAGAAATTTATCAACCAATTACTCGTCAACGGGGTTATTTTGTTTCGGGTAAATTCGACCAGTTTCAACGAAATATTCCTTATTCTGCTGTAGTCAAAGCTTTGAACGGATTGGTAAAACAGCTTTTAAGTGAAAGCGAATTACAGCTCCAACAGTGGAATCAAAAATTGCTATCCGCTATTGAACCAAATGCTCAGATTATTATCGATGTAATTCCGGAAGTAGAATTAATTATTGGTAAGCAACCTCCTGTAGAAGAATTAGGAGGAAGTGAAGCTCAAAATCGGTTTAATTCTGTTTTTAGCAGCTTTATTCGTGTTTTTTGTCAAGAGCAACATCCATTAGTTTTATTTCTGGATGATTTACAGTGGGCAGATTTGGCAAGTCTACAATTAATTGAATTGATGATGACGGACGTTCAAATGCATCATCTATTATTAATTGGTGCTTATCGAGATAATGAAGTTGATGCTAATCATCCTTTTATTATTTTATTAGAAAAACTGCGTCAGGATGCTGCGATCGCACAAATTAATTTGACTCCTCTTGCCTCTTATAATATTACTAATCTAATTGCCGATACTTTACATAGAAATATCGATGATGTGAAACCTTTAGCGAAATTAGTTGCTGATAAAACTGGTGGTAATCCTTTCTTTGTCAATCAATTTATTTATAATTTACATTCCGAAAAATTGATTTATTTTCAAGCTTCTCAAGAAGAACAAAAACCGAGATGGGAATGGAGACAACTTCAAATCGAAGCGATGGATATCACCGATAATGTTGTAGATTTGATGATATCTAAATTAATCAAACTGCCTAAATCTACACAGCAATTATTACAATTAGCAGCTTGTATCGGCAATCGTTTCACTTTAAATACTTTGGCAATTGTCAGTGAAATGAAGCAAAATGAAGTTTTCCAAAATTTAGCGATCGCCATTCAATCTCGTTTTATCTTACCAACTTCTGGATTGGATGTTGATGGAGAAATGCATAAGGTGCAACTTGTTATTTATAATTTTAAATTTTTACACGATCGAGTTCAACAAGCAGCTTATACTTTAATTGCAGAAGATGAAAAAAAGGCGGTTCATTTACAAATTGGCTGGTTGCTATATTCTAATTTTTCCCAAAAAGAGCAAACCGAACGTATTTTTGAATTGGTAGATCATTTGAATTTGGGTAGAGAATTAATTGTAGATGATAAAGAAAAATTTATTTTAGTCAAACTAAATTTAACTGCGGCGAAAAAAGCTAAGGATGCGATCGCATATAACGCAGCTAGAAATTATTTAACGATTAGTATGGAGGAATTACCTGCTAACAGTTGGTTGAGATTTTACGAACTTACTTTAGAAATATATAAACTACTGGCTAAAATTGAATATTTAAACGGTAATTTTGAAGGCTCGCAATATGCCATTGATTTAATTCTCGAAAAAGCAAAGACACCTGAAGAAAAGGCAGATATTCACAATTTTTTGGCTATTGTGCATACAAGTCTAGGTAAGTTTAACGAAGCTATAAAAGCAAGTAAAAATGGGTTGCAATATCTCGAAATTGATTTGAGCAAAAAGAACTTAGATGAAAGTTTAGAAATCGAATTTGTCAAAGCGAATAAACTACTTAAAGGGAAAGAAGTAGCTTCATTAATAAATCAACCAGAGATGATAATAGCCGATAAAATTATCGCGCTTAATTTATTTACAAACATATATCCTGCTTGCTATTTAACAGATCAAAAACTTTATACCCTAGTTGTTATTAAAGCACTCAATCTATGTTTAGAATACGGTAATTTAGCAGAGTCAATCCCAGCTTATAGTAATTATGGAGTATTATTAGGTTCAATTTGGGGAGAATATCAAAAAGGGTATGAATTTGGTAAATTAGCATTAGATATCAGTGAAAAATATCGCAATCAATCTCAAAAATGTAAAGCGTGTTTTCTTTATGTAACTTTCCAACTGGCTTGGGTAAAACACATTAAATTCACGAATGATATTGCTAAGATCGGATTTCAAGCAGGTATCGAATCTGGTGATATACAATTTTCTGGTTCTACATTAGCTTGTCAGCTATTTAATATTTTGCATCAAGGTGTAAGTATTGATGAATTGCTTTCTGAAGCTAATAATAGTTTAATATTTGTCAAGAAAAATACAAATCAATTTGCACTGGATACAATTTGGGCTGCAAAACTATGTTTAACTAACTTAAATGGAGAAACAGAAGAATTAGTTAATTTTGATAGCCCCGATTTAAGCGAAGCAGAATATCTGCAAAGCTGCTGGGAACAAAAAAGCTATATGCCTTTGTTTTATTACTATACTTTCAAGTCTTTCATACTGTATCTGTATAATGAACCAGTTGAAGCTTTGGAAGCGGTTATTGAAGCAGAAAAATTATTAGAATACGTTGCTGGTATTATTACGATTGCCGATCAAAACTTCTATCAATCTTTAATTCTAACTGCATTATATCCCGCTGCAACTTTTGCCGAACAAAAACAATATTGGCATAAATTAGAACGCAATCAAAAGCAAATGAAGATTTGGGCGGATAATTGCGAAGCTAATTTTTTACACAAATATTTAATTATAGAAGCGGAAATAGCGCGAATTTCCGGTAATAAATTAGAAGCAATGGAGCTATACGACATAGCTATTGCTTCTGCAAATACTTATGGATTTATTCAAAATGAAGCTTTAGCCAATGAATTAGCGGCAAAGTTTTGGTTGGGGATGAATAAAGAAGATTTCGCCCAATTTTATCTTCAAAAAGCCTACAATTACTATCAAGCTTGGGGTGCGAAACATAAAGTAGCAGATTTAGAAAATCAATATTCTTTCTGGTTAAATCCTAGATTTGTAAACTCCTCAAATAATTTAATTACAAACTCTCAAATAACTGCGATTCAACATTTTACAACTAGTGATTTGGGAGAATCGTTAGATATCGAAACTGTGTTCAAAGTCTCTCAAACTGTTTCAAACGAAATCGTCTTAACCCAATTAATTGACAGATTGATGAAAATTGCGATCGCAAATGCAGGAGCGCAAACGGGTTGTTTGGTTTTTGTCGGCGAGCAACAATTAGTTATTGAAGCCCGAATCAATAATGATGGAGAAGTGGAAGTCAAACATGGGATTCCGATAACAGCTTTCAATAATTTACCAATTTCAGTGATAAATTACGTTACTAGAACCCATAGTGATGTTTTACTCGATGAAGCCAATACTCAAGCTGAATTTGCTCGTGATTCCTATTTGATCGAGCAAAAACCTAAATCTGTTTTATGCATTCCTTTAAAGCATCAAGGTCAATTAATCGCTATTCTTTATCTAGAAAATAATCTTACCACCGCAGCTTTCCCCAAACAACGTTTAAAATTACTCAAACTTATTTGCTCTCAAGCAGCTATTTCGATCAAAAATGCCACACTTTACAACACCCTCGAACAAAAAGTTGCACAGCGCACGCAACAGCTTTCTCAAGCTTTAGAAAATTTAAAAGCTACTCAAAAACAACTTATCGAATCCGAGAAAATGGCTGCTTTAGGTAGTCTTGTGGCGGGAGTTGCTCACGAAATCAATACTCCAGTGGGTACCAGCATCACTGCCGCTTCCACTTTAAAAGATGAAACCACTACCTTTAATAATGCTGTGGTGTCAGGAAAATTAAAACGTTCATCTTTAAACAATTATCTTGAAGTCGCGACACTCAGCACTGACTTAATTTTAAATAATCTTAACCGCGCTTCCGATTTGATTAAAAGTTTCAAACAAGTAGCAGTTGATTCTTCCCATTTAGAAAAACGCGAATTTGCCATCAAACCATATATCGAAGAAATTTTAAATAGTCTCGCACCGAAATTCAAAAATACCGCTCTCACTTTAACGATAGAAGGTGAGACTAACATCAAAATAGATACTTATCCCGGTGCTGTCGCCCAAATTGTCACAAATTTAATGATGAATTCTCTGAATCACGCTTATCAACCGGGAGAAAAAGGACAACTACATTTTCAAATTACCCAGCAAGAAGATACAGTTACCATCGAATATAGCGATGATGGTTGCGGAATTCCCTCAGAAAATCTAAGAAAAGTTTTTGAACCTTTCTTTACCACCGCTAGAAACCAAGGTGGTACCGGATTGGGTTTGCATATTGTCTATAACCTAGTTACTCAAAAACTTCAAGGCAGAATTGATGTTAAAAGTCAGGTTAATTTGGGAACAATATTTATAATCGCATTACCTAAGAAATGTTTGGATTAACCGTTAAGAAAGGTTTGTAGTAAGGGTTTTAACCCTTAAAGGACTAAAGTCTTTACTACGAACTTATGATAATAATAATTCTAATCTTAAGTTGGAGCGGTTAAGAAAGGTTTGTAGTAAGGGTTTTAACCCTTAAAGGACTAAAGTCTTTACTACGAACTTATGATAATAATAATTCTAATCTTAAGTTGGAGCGGTTAAGAAAGGTTTGTAGTAAGGGTTTTAACCCTCAATCAAAGGACTAAAGTCTTTACTACGAACTTATGATAATGATAATTCTAATCTTAAGTTGGAGCGGTTAAGAAAGGTTTGTAGTAAGGGTTTTAACCTTCAATCAAAGGACTAAAGTCCTTACTACGAACTTATGATAATGATAATTCTAAGTTATTTTAAATCAGGATTCTAAATAGATGACAGTCAATACTAATCTTAATTTTTCGGAAACAGACGATGATATTTTAATATTTGAGTCAGAAGAAAACGATAATACTGCGATAAATACACCCAAAATAGAAGCTTGGAAAATCATAATTGTAGATGATGAACCCACTGTACACCAAGTAACTCAATTAGCTTTAAAAAATTTTACTTTTGATGGTAAAGCTTTAACTTTCTTTTCTGGTTATTCTAGTCAAGAAGCAAAAGAATTAATTGCCGCTCATCCCGATGCCGCTTTAATTCTACTTGACGTGGTGATGGATAGTAATGATGCAGGTTTGCAAGTAGTTAAATATATTCGTGACGAATTAAAAAATAAACGAATCCGAATTATATTACGCACCGGGCAACCAGGAGATGCACCGGAGGAATCGGTAATTATTAATTATGATATTAACGATTACAAACTTAAAGTTGAACTTACCAGACAAAAGCTGATTACTACAACCGTTGCGGCTTTACGCTCTTATCGCGATTTGATGGTTATTGAAAAGCAATCTATACAATTAACTGAAGCTTTAGAAACTTTGCAAAAAAACCAACTTCAATTAGTACAAAGTGAAAAAATGTCCGCATTGGGTAACTTAGTCGCAGGAATCGCACACGAAATTAATAATCCGATTGGGTTTGTTGCGGGTAATTTAAAAGTGGCGCGAGAGTATATAAATAATTTATTTGAACTTATCGATCTATACCAAAAACATTATCCCAATCCAGAGTCGGAAATTGAATTTAAAATCGAAGAAATTGACTTAGAATACTTGCGCGATGATTTACCCAAACTATTTAAGTCTTTAAAAATAGGTTCCGAACGCATTCGTAATATTAGCACCAGTTTGCGTAGTTTTTCCAGAGCAGATACCGATCGCAAAATACCTGTCAATATTCATGAAGGAATTGATAGTACTATTTTAATTCTCAAACACCGTTTAAAAAGTTCGGAATCACAACCCTCAATTCAAGTAATCAAAAACTATGGCGATTTACCTTTAGTTGAGTGCTATTGCGGACAACTAAATCAGGTATTCATGAATTTATTAGCCAACGCTATTGATGCTTTAGAAGAATCGAATGTAGGGAAAACCTTTGAAGAAATTGAAGCAAATCCCAATCAAATTACAATTACTACTTTAATAGAAGACAATAAAAATGTAATAATTAAAATTGCCGATAACGGTTTAGGAATTCCCGAAGAAGTTAAGCAGAGAATCTTTGAAAATTTATTTACAACCAAATCAGTAGGAAAAGGAACGGGATTGGGTTTATCAATTGCTCGTGAAATTATCGTAGATAAACACAATGGTAGTTTAACTTTTAATTCAGAAGTTGGGAGAACAGAATTTGCGATCGCGATTCCGGTAAAGTCAGATGGTAGGTTGGGTTAGACACGTTTGGTAATTTGATTTGTAACCAGATACATTAATCGTGCCGTAACCCAACATTACGAGTTTAATATTACGCAAACACGGTATCAATATTATCGATGAAGGTGCTAGCTGATTTCCAACTGACAACCGCTAAAAGCTCTCCAAACTGAGATATTTCAGCACCTTTAGCACCGTCAACAATTGAGATATCATCGGTATTACCACCTACATCAAAGGTAGTTTGACCTAACTGGAAGTTGTTTATCGTATCGACTCCCTTACCTGCTGCTAAGACAACTATATCGTGTCCGCCGCCAAGCCAAATAATATCGTTGCCAAAGCCACCATCAATTGTATCGTTGCCGGAGCCACTGTAAATAGTGTCATCACCAGCACCACCGAATACAATATTGTCGCCTTCAACAGCGAAAATCAGGTCGTTACCAAAGCCACCATACATAGTATCAGCTTGGGAACCACCATACATGGTGTCATTACCAGTACCGCCAAATACGATATTTTCACCTTCAGCAGCGAAAATAAGGTCGTTACCAGAGCCACCATACATAGTATCAGCTTGGGAACCACCATACATGGTGTCATCTCCAGCACCACCGTAAAGAGTATTCATACCCTCGCTGCCAAAGATTTGGTCATTGCCTCCCTTACCGAAGATAGTATCATCGCCGACTGTACCAAAAAGAGACTCACTATTGTCTGTTCCTAAAATTGCTTCCGCAGCTGAAACAACTTTGAAATCATCTACTAATAAACCTGAGTCAACAGCAGTGTCTTCCGAATCTACGACACCGATACCTACCCTATAGGTGCCAGCTGCGGAGAATTCAAAAGTGAAATTATCGTAGTCTGTCTCTTCAGAGAATCGTGTGGGGGATAACTCAAAGAAACTGTTGGTGTCGGCTAATTCGGATAATAAATTGGAAGCGATCGAGACAAAAGCAAAATCATTGAAGTTTGTGGGAGTTCGTTCGTTAGTTAGGAAGTTAAAGTCAAAGCTTAGAATATCTCCAGCTTCCACAGCAATTGTTTTATGCAAGGCGGAACCTTCGGTAGCATCTCCATTGCCGATACCGTCTATATCTCCAGGATTCAACCCTAAGAAATTTTCTAGAGTTGTATCGCTGACAGAGCCAAAACCTGTGGTTAGCAAAGCTTGGAATTTACCTTGAGTGGGAACTACACCAAATTCCGCTGTTTGGATAGTGGTATCGCCGATGGTTTTCCAAGCGGTAAATCCAGTTTCAAATCCGCCGTTTTTGTCTCCATCAACTGGAGGATTTAGAGAATCTATCAATTTCGCGATCGCTGCATCTGCTTGAATCAAGCCAAAACCACTACCAAAATCGAAACCGACATCAAAGCCAGGGGTAGATGGATCGTCCATATCCAAGGCTGTTTGTTCTAGAGCTTCATAGATTTGATCGGGAGTTGCGCCGGGAACAGCCTCTAGCATTAAAGCCGCAACCGCAGCCGCATGGGGAGCCGCAGCCGATGTACCAAAGAAGTTGGGAAAACCGTACCAAAAGTAGAACGAGCAATATCAGCACGCATGGAAATATCGGCTTGACTCGTAACCAGCCCTACATTAGTCGTGGCTATTGCTGCTCTAGCAAACTGGAGACTTTCTAAGCCGGGAATTTCAAGAATAGCTGCGATAGGAAACATTCCCGAAACGTAACGACTGTAAACCGAACCTTCTTTTAACCCTAATTCTTGCAACTCAGCCAGCAAAGTATCTGCATCATCTCTTGCAACAAAGTCAATCACAACATAACCATCATCCACTCGCAACATGGAATTGCTCGCTTCGGAGGTTTCGGAGGTTGAAAATACACCTACTGAAGATGTGTATTCTTCGTGAAGCGAAAGTAGTTCAGAGCCAACTTTTGTTGCGATTGGATTGTTTTTCTCTGCGATTAATTCGTTTAATTGGTTCAAATCCATTTTGTTTTTTCCTTTTTACTTGGGTTATTTTTTCGCAGGAGATATCGCTACTCGAAGGTTCGAGCTGCTTGAAATAAGCACATTTATAAAAAATCTGATGTTTTTGAAAGACTAAAATTCAAGCCTTTTTCACAGGTTTGTAGTAAGGGCTTTAGCACCAAATCCGGAGAGTTAAAACTCTTACTACGAACCTTTTTACCCTTCAAAACTTTTGAAATGGACTACTAGTACGGAGCGACATTAGTTTTGACGGGTGGGCATCCAACCCGCCAGGGACTGCAAGTCCCTGTCTAATAGCGAAAGTCCTCTTAAGAGGACTGAGGAAGTACCCCTCATAACTTATGTGGTGGAGTACTAGTATTCGATTGCATTAAATTTGACGGGTTTGTAGTAAGGCTTAGGTTCCCTAAATCCGGAGCGCTAAAGCGCTTACTACGAACCTTTTTACCCGTCAAAACTAATGCAAAGGACTACTAGTGGTCTGTCCCCAGGCGTTTTGATGACTAGTTTCTTAGTCCTATTTATAGGACTTTGGCTATTAGACTGGGGTTTTTAACCCCAGGCGGGTACGCGAGAAAACCTATCATATTTTATGGGACAGACTACTAGTAGTCGATTACATTAATTCCGACGGGTTTGTAGTAAGGGCTTTAGTTCCCTAAATCCGGAGCGAGTACAGCGCTTACTACGAACCTTTAAGAGCAATAACAGAAAGCATAATTTTTCTATCAGCTAATGAGGAATTAGACTTATATCTATTCACTGTATAATTGTTATCCGGAAAAAGTTTTAGTATCAACGGATCTTTAACTAAAATTTATTTTGAATATGAGAGTAAATAACACTCTCTATTCCTTGTATTAAAAGGAAAATTTCTAATTTATGGAGTTAAAAACAGCTACTTAAAATAAAGTTTTTGTAATATGTATATTTTATACTTGCTCTAGAATAACCGTGTAAATACTATGTAAATGGGGAGCTTAACAGTCCCCAATACATATTTTTCTTTCAAAAAAGTATAGTTGCCGCGATGAACTGCTAACTATTTTACAGTTCCATCACTCCCCGATAATGTGTTTCAATTTCTTTGACAGTTTTCGATTTACGCTTGGTTTGCCATTGACTATGTTTAAATAATTCTTGCCGTAAATTATCAACGTCAATATTTTTAACTTTCCCATCACCCACAATTTGCTTACCATTCACCCAAACGCAATCTACCACATTTGTAGGTCTTCCCAACACTAATAATCCTACTGGATCGGTACGGGGTAATAATGATAAACTGGTTAAATCGTACATGACTAAATCGGCTTTTTTACCAATTGTAAGATCGCCAATTTCTTCTCCTAAATTTAGTCCCTTTGCTCCACCAAAAGAAGCCATTTTTATTGATTCTCTGGGTGTAATCCAATGTTGATAGTCTAAATCCGTAACGTTATGTAAAATCGAACCAATTTTAATCGCTTCTAATAAATCTTGAGAATCATTACTTGACGCACCATCGCAACCAAAGGATACATTTATTCCTGCTTGACGATATTTTAAAATCGGTGCAATTCCACTTCCCAAACGTAAATTACTCAAGGGATTGTGAACTACTGTAGATTTAGTTTGTGCCAGAATATTAATATCGTTGTTTGTTAAATGAACGCAATGCGCTAGAGAAGTGCGATGATTCAAATAACCAATTTTATGTAAATGTTCGACAGCCGTACAGCCGTACTTTTCTTTAGCTAACTTTTCCTGGGCTTTGGTTTCCAATAAATGCGAATGACGGCAAAGATTGTATTTATCACTTAACTCAATACATCCTTTAAATAAAGCATCGCTACAAAGTTGAATTCCCGTCGGTGCTAAAGCGAAATAAATCCCATCTTCCGGTTTATGAAATTTATTTATCGCCTCTTCCATGATTTCCAAAGTCGCTTGAGTCGAGCGAAAATAATCCTCATGAGTTACATCCGACTCACCCGAAGGCATCCCAGCGGTGAGAGATTCATCTTGAATTAAAGGTGCGATAAAAGCGCGAATACCAACTTTTCGATAAGCTTCAACTGCCACGGCGATCGTTTCAATTTCCTTGCCGGGAATCAAAACTAAATGATCCACCACACAGGTACCCCCAGAAAGTAAAGTTTCTACCGCAGTACCCAAAGCACTAAGATAAACTCGTTCAGTATCTAGAGGTGCAAAATCATAAAGTTCCGCCAACCATAACTCTAAAGGATAAATCGACATGATTCCCCGCTGCCACATTTCCGAAGAGTGAGTATGAGCGTTAACAAATCCCGGCAACAGCAGCTTATTCGTACCATCGATCGCAACGCCCACCACATCTAAATCAGCAGAAATCGCCGCGATATTTCCATCTTTAACTTGTACGTTTACCGTTGCGTAGTCATCCTCAGTTGGAATTAAAACATTTTGAATTGTAAAGTTCACGATTTTAACCTTTATTATGAGTTAGTTGTTATGAGTTAGGAGTTAGAAGTTAGGAGTTAGAAGTTATAAATTTAAATCTATCTCTCCCCATCCCCCCATCCCCTTGTCTCCCCCTCTTCCCCCTCTCCCCCCTCTACCCGATTATGAAGCCATTACGAACCCTGGGAGTTGCACCGAATGCTTGGATGGTAAATGATACTATCGCAGATATCAGCCGCCCTCCCGTCGATCCACAACCCGTTATTGTAGCCACAGAAACGAAAAATGTGCGCTTTGATTTGGCAAAATCCGCTATTATCGTCATCGATATGCAAAACGATTTCTGTCATCCCGATGGTTGGTTGGCGCATATTGGGGTAGATGTAACGCCCGCACGGCAACCGATCGCGCCTTTACAAAATCTACTGACCGTATTGCGATCGCATAACGTACCCGTAATCTGGTTAAACTGGGGAAATCGTCCCGACTTGTTGAATATTAGTGCGGGTTTGCATCATGTTTATAATCCTACTGGTGAAGGTGTCGGTTTGGGAGATGCTTTACCCCGCAACAACGCCAAAGTTCTCACAAAAGATAGTTGGGCAGCGGCAGTTGTAGATGAATTAGAACAGTTGCCTCAAGATATTTACATAGATAAATTTAGAATGAGCGGGTTTTGGGATACCCCGTTAGACAGCGTTTTAAGAAATTTGGGTAAAACGACATTATTATTTGCAGGTGTCAATGCCGACCAATGCGTTCTATGTACCCTGCAAGATGCTAACTTTTTAGGATATGACTGCATTTTTATCAAAGACTGTAGCGCTACCACTTCCCCCGAATATTGCTGGTTAGCAACGCTTTATAACGTTAAACAATTATTTGGTTTTGTTACAGACTCGCAAGCGATCGTTGAAGGAATCGGAGGAGAGAGGGGGATGGGGTGATGGGGTGATGGGGGGATGGGGAGATGGGGAGTACTTCGACAAGCTCAGTAACCTTTGGGGGGATGGGGAGATGGGGAGACAAGGGGATGGGGAGACAAGGGGATGGGGAGATGGGGAGACAAGGGGATGGGGAGATGGGGAGACAAGGGGATGGGGAGACAAGGGGATGGGGAGATGGGGAGACAAGGGGATGGGGAAACAATTACCAATTACCAACAACTAACAACTAACTACTAACTACTAACTACTAACTACTAACTACTAACTACTAACTACTAACTACTAACTACTAACTACTAACTACTAACTACTAACTACTAAATATGATTAACAGTTGCGTAATTCCAGTTATTAAGTCTCCGTCAGATTATCAAGCGTATCGGATTAGTCCTAATGATTCTAACCGTTTGGCGATTGTTTTCGATCCGGCGATCGCTAATTCATCGTTAACTTGTTGCGTGGAAATTTTTGATGTGGGTGGCAAGACTCCGCCAAATCGTCATTCGTTTGCTTTGGAGATGTTTTTTATTCTTAAAGGTGAAGGTAGAGCAACTTGTGATGGTAAGACTGTAAATATCAAAGCTGGAGATAGTTTACTGGTTCCTGCGACTGGTACTCATCTAATCGAAAATACGGGATCGGGACGTTTATATACTTTAACTATTATGGTTCCCAATGAAGATTTTGCCGAATTAATTCGCAGCGGTACACCTGTAGAATTGGATGCTGAAGATATGGCAGTTTTAGGTAGACAATATCAGTGATCGATGAACAATTTATCAGCCTTACTTAGAGGGTGATAATTGATAATTGATAATTGATAATTGATTTATGGCATTTAGTAATTATAAAAGTATTAGTGCGGTAATTAGAAAGTTTCAAATCAAGTATTTTCAGGAAAATTTTATGCTGGAAGTGGATTTTCCGGTTAAAGATTCATTCCGAGAAGAACTTGATTTGTTGTTTACAGATGGAGTTGTTGATAATTCTGAAGATGCTATTTGCGAAAATCTGATTTATCCGATTTTGAAAGAAGTTTGGAAATCCTATAGAAGTAAATTAACTCTTTGGAGCCATCAAGCACTAGTTTATGATGAGGATTTATCTGGCATATTGTTTTCGATAAACCTTGTTTTTTAACAGTTGAAGCTAAAGTAATAATTGATAATTGATTAACGTGGAAGCACATCATTCAAACTAAGCTTTGTTTCTCGTTTCTCGTTCCCTGGCACAGCGGGGGGAATGGCTTACAAGAGGCTCCGCCTCCCACACACGCAGGAGGCGGAGCCTTCCGAAATGCATTCCCAGCCTCCGGCTGGGAACGAGTTACGCCGGAGACTGGGAACGAGTCACGCCGGAGACTGGCAACGAGTTAAAAAGCTATATTTCCAGTACATCGATATTTAAAATTCCTTCCATATCCATATAGTTACGACAACTAGAATATCGCCAGTGAGCAGGGTTATCTATATAACCACGCCTTACCGGGTTATTGTGTATGTATTCCAACTTTTGTATCAGCATCTGTTCGCTCAATATTGTCTGTGGATGCGAACCTTCTTGCCATAATTGATAATCTTGATTAGTTTTGTGCAGTCTTTTATGAAACTTTAATTGTGTAAGTAAATACTCTGCTTTATTCTGTTTCAACTTGTCGATTATCGAACGAGCAGTAAATGATTTAAAAGTAGCTATTTCTTTTGAAATATTTTCCGCCGAGGCAATTAAGTGAAGGTGATTTTCCATAATTACATAAGCGTGCAAGGTTAACCGTTGATTGCGCGAAAGAAAGTCCAGGGATTTGAGAATTATTTGGGCAAATTCTGGTTGGCTAAATACAGGAAGCCAATTGACAATCGTACAGGTGAGAAAATGTGGGCTATTTTCAATGAATTTATAACGAGAGCGTCCCATAAGTGTGAAATGTTTGTGTTAGGGAGGCAGAGCCTCGTTAATATAGTTCCCAGACACAGAACTAAAATCCATCTAAGTTTTATTTCTCACTTTTTTGTCGCCCCCGTTTCTCTCGTTCCCTGGCTCTGCCTGGGAACGAGTTATGCCGGAGACTGGGAACGAGTTATGCCGGAGACTGGGAACGAGTTACGCTGGAATCACAAATTGCTCTTCTCCCCCCAACTCAAATGCTGCATGAATCGCTTTTAAGGCTTTGACTCCTTGATTCTCCGCGACTACGCAACTGATTTTGATTTCTGAAGTGGTAATCATTTGAATGTTGATGGTTTCTTGGGATAAAGCTTCAAACATTTTGGCTGCAACTCCTGGCTGCCCTACCATTCCCGCACCAACTATGCTTACTTTGGCGATTTCCATGTCAAGTACTACTTCACGCCAACCGCATTCTCCCGTGGCTTTTTGCAATAATTCTTGGGCTGCTCGTGCTTCAACTCTGGCTACGGTAAAGGCAATGTCTCGCGTGGGAATACCTTTAATTACGTGACAGCGCTGGGATTGAATAATCATATCAACGCTGATGTTATGTTGCGCTAGGGTTCCGAAGATTTTTTCTGCCATCCCCGGTAAATCTGGAACTCGGCGAATGCCCAAACGCGCTTGTTTCATGTCTAAGGCTACTCCTCTTACTGGTGGGGAGGATGGGGAGAGGGGGAGAGAGGGGGAGGGAGAAGCGGAATCTTCTATCTCAAATGTTTCTCGTAGTGCTTTTACTGCTTTGTCGCAATCAGAAGAGTCAATTACGCAACTAACTTTTACTTCGCTTGTGGAAATCATTCTGATGTTAATGGAATTACGCGCTAGGGTAGCGAACATTTCTGCTGCAACACCCGGACGACCAATCATTCCCGCACCGACTATACTTACTTTGGCAATCTGCTGCACTACCATGACTTCGGCTTCTTGAATTTCTCCATCATTCGATCGAAGTGCTGGGGCGATCGCCGAAGCAACTGCCTCGGCTTTTTTCAATATCGGTGTCATCACGGTAAAGGCAATGTCGTTGGTATTACCTTCGTGGATGGACTGAATAATTAAATCTACGTCTACTTTTTGACGGGCAATTTCCCCAAATAGCTGCGCTGCAACCCCCGGTTTATCCGGTACGCGCAGTAATGATACTTTCGCTTGGTCTGTATCAAATTCTATATCGTCAACTGGTCTAGCTATTTCCAAATTAATTAAAGGACGCGGTTTTGGTTTGGGTGAATCAACTATAGTACCTGGATCGTCCGTCCAGCTAGAGCGTACTACCAAACGCACGCCGTAATTGCGGGCTATTTCTACAGCGCGGGGATGCAAAACTTTTGCTCCTAAAGACGCTAATTCCAGCATTTCATCGCTGGTAACTTCTGGCATCAACCGCGCCTCTGGAACCAAACGGGGATCTGTAGTTAATATCCCTGGCACGTCTGTATAAATTTCACATTTTTCTGCGTTCAAGGCAGCGGCGATCGCCACCGCTGAAGTATCGGAACCGCCGCGTCCAAGGGTGGTAATTTCTAATTCTTCGGTGCTGCTAATTCCCTGAAAACCAGCAATTACAACGACTCTACCTTCATTTAAACATTTTTCTATCCTATCGGTAGCAATATGTAAAATACGAGCGCGGGTGTGTTCGGCTTCAGTAACAATTCCTACTTGGGCACCAGTCAAAGAAATAGCTGGCTGTCCGTTTTCCTGCAACGCCATACTAACCAAAGCAATAGATACCTGTTCCCCAGTAGAAAGCAACATATCCATTTCTCGTTTTGAAGGGTGGGGAGAAATATCAGAGGCGAGTTTCACAAGTCCATCAGTAGTTTTTCCCATAGCAGAAACCACCACTACTACAGAATTTCCTCCAGAAACAGTTTCGCAAACGCGCTTTGCTACTGCTTGAATGCGTTCAACCGAGCCAACAGAAGAACCACCGTATTTTTGAACTATGAGCGCCATGATAATTATATGGGAATAGTATATAGGAAATTTTTGTTACCGTTTTAATATGCCTGGCGATCGCAAGACATCAACAAGTATATGTTTAACTAATTTATCAGACACCACACCCCATAAGTAAAACCTATTATTGCATTTTATCGATTTTTAACATTGATAAAAGTTAAGAGGGGAAGAGGGGGAAGAATTGTAACCAGTAACCGATCGCTGGTTACTGGTCACTGATTACTGTACTATCCCAGAGCGTAAAGCCCGTACTGCTGCTTGAGTGCGATCGTCAACGCACAGTTTGCTGAGAATCCCTCGCACGTGGGTTTTGACGGTACCGATTGTTAAGTATAGTTCCTTGGCAATTGCTGCATTGTCGCATCCAGAAACTATCAATTCTAATACTTCTAATTCCCGTTTTGTTAAAGGATAAGTTTCTATAACTTTTTCAACTTCTGGATCTACCGCTTGAATTGCGACTGTTTTTGCATCCGCATCCGCTTTTCCTTGGGTTACTTCCTGACGCACTTGTCGCAGTACAATATCTGCAATAGCTGGATCGATCCAAGAACCACTTGAAGCTGTTGCCTCTACTGCTTCGACTAATTTTTCGCTTTCAATATCTTTCATGCAGTAGGAATCAGCACCAGCACCAAACGCTGCCAATACCGCTTCATCGCTGTTTTGCATCGTTAAAATTAACAGCTTTGTAGCATCGCTTTTAATCTCTGCTTGATATTGTCGAAATCTTCGCGTTAATTCAATACCGTCTATATCCGGTAAACCCAGGTCGATTGTAGCAACATCTGGTTTTAAACTTTTGAGAAGATTTAAGCCATCAGTTCCGTTAGAAGCTTCACCAACAATCTTGATTTGTTCGCGAGTTTCCAAAGCTGCTCGTAAACCGATTCTAGTTAAATTATGATCTTCAACTACGACAACTCTAATTTCACTCATATCAACGCAACCTCTACCCACATTATTTAAAATCCTATTCAAGATAGCAGAGCTATTTTAAAGGAAACTTTATGTTTATTGTATTAGATACGTTCACAACAATCATTACAAGCCTTTTATTTACAAATAGTTATAAAGTCGATTTTTGCATTTCTTCCTTGCGATAGATACCTATATATCAAATAACTGAACTACGGAAGCTAGATAAAACAATGCTTAAACGATTATATATAGATAGAGGTCAGAGGTTAGGAGTTAAGACCACCGGAGTTAAGAGTTAAGAGTTAAGAGTGATGAATATTATTTCTACCCCCTCTACCCCCTCTCCCCCTCTCCCCATCTCCCCCTCTCCCCCTCTCCCCCTCTCCCCGTGCCCAATGCCCTAAATTATGAATCCAAGTCGTCATCCTGTGAAAACTAATAACATTGCTCAAGGTGAAGCTCGCTTTGAGCGAGTTATGCAGGCTATGACGCAGATTGTTTTTTGTGCGGATCGAGATGGATATGCTACATATTTTAATCAACAATGGTACGAATTAACGGGATTGGATGAAAGCCAATCTTTGGGTTTGAATTTTGTACAAGCAATTTATTCTCAAGAGCGCGATCGCATTTCTGTGTCTTGGTTGTCGGCGATCGCAGAACAGCAACTATGGAAAGATGAATTTAGAATTATACATCAAGATAATAAAGCTTATTGGTACGGGGTATGCGCTCAACCTTGTTTCGATCGAGGGGGAGAAATCGTTGAATGGGTAGTTACTTGTAATAATATTGACGAATATAAGCAAAAAGAAGCTGCGTTGGAGGGGCAAAATAAATTTTGGCAAATTTTATCTCAGCTAACAGAAGGTGTAGAAGAGGGCGATAAACAAGGAAAAACCCGGATTTTGGTAGGCAACTCAATTAACGCTTCGGGAGAATTGGGTGCGACGATCGCGATGCCAGATGTCAGCGGTTTCAAACAGCAAGAAGCGCAAACCAAGAATCAAAAATACTTTGAAAGACTTACCTTAGCGTTGGATGCTGCTAAGATGGGTTCTTGGCATTGGGATTTATTTACCAATAAAAATATATGGACTCCCTACCATGATGTTATTTTTGGTTACGAACCGGGTAATGGAGAACATACCTATGAAGATTGGGCAAGTCGGGTTCATCCCGATGATTTAGCTTCTGCTGAAGCTGCTTGGAAAAAGGCTTTAAAAGAGCATCAAGATTATGTTTGCGAGTATCGAATTGTTCTACCCGATAATACCGTGCGCTGGGTTGAATCTTACGGTCGCTACTATTATGATGACAATGGCAAAGCTTTGCGGATGGCGGGAACTGTTGCCGATATTACCGATCGCAAAAAAGCGCAGCAGGCTTTAGAGTTAAGCGAGCTTCGCTATAGTACTTTAGCTAAAATTTCCCCGGTTGGTATTTTTCGTTGCGATACAAAGGTGAATTTACTTTATGTAAATCAACGCTGGTGCCAGATTTCGGGATATACTTTCGAGCAGGTAATTAACCAAGGATGGCGAAAAACAATTCATCCACAAGATAGAGCGCGAGTAGAAGCAGAAATAAACCGTACAGTAGAGCAGAAAATACCTTTTGAATGCGAGTTTAGGTTTCAACGCCCCGATAAATCTGTAGCTTGGGTATTTGCTCAATCGGTAGCGGAAAGGAATGGGGATGGTGTATTCATCGGTTATGTAGGTACAGTTACCGATATTACCAATCGCAAACAATCGCATCAAGCGCTGATCGAAAGTGAAGAACGTTTTCGTTCAACTTTTGAACAAGCAGCTGTGGGTATTACTCACGCAGATTTAAGCGGTAAGTTTATTCGGGTAAATCAGAAACTGTGCGATATTTTGGGTTATAGTCGCGAAGAACTTTTGCAGCGCAGATTTCACGAAATTACTTATCCAGAAGATTTACAAAGCGATTTAAAAAAAGTTCGCGATTTGCTTGCGGGTAGAATTGAAAATTTCTCGATGGAGAAGCGCTACATTTGTAAAAACGGTTCTCCAATCTGGGTAGAGACAACGGTTTCTTTTGTGCGTCAAGCAAACGGCGAACCCCAATACTTTCTTGGTGTTATTCAAGAAATCGGTCAGCGCAAGCAAGCGGAAACTCAAGTGCAGCTGCGATCGCAAGAGCTAGAGCAAACAAATGTGTTATTAACTCAGACTACTGCCCAATTAAGAAAACGCAACTCGGAATTAGACCAGTTTGCCTATGTCGCTTCCCATGACTTGAAAGCACCATTAAGAGCGATCGGCAATATATCTGTGTGGTTGGAAGATGATTTATCGGATTTAGATCCAGAAAATCAGCGTCTGTTAGAATTGCTGCGTCAGCGAGTCTACCGCATGGAAGCTTTGATTGACGGCTTGCTGCAATATTCCCGTGTCGGACGTGTTAATAATGCAGAAGAAAAGGTGAATGTTAGGACGCTTTTGTCAGAAATCATTGATTCTCTCGCACCACCCGAAAATTTTACCATCGAAGTTAAACATCCCGTGCCTATCATAAATACAAAGGTTATGATGTTAAGGCGAGTATTTATGAATTTAATTGATAATGCGATTACTCATCATCATCGTTCCGATGGTCATATTTACATTTCTGTAGAAGATAAAGGAGAATGTTACGAATTTGCGGTATCTGATGATGGACCGGGTATCTCTGGTGAATATCACGATAAAATATTCGTAATTTTCCAAACTTTAGAAGCTCGCGACAAAAAAGAAACTACTGGAGTTGGTTTATCTATCGTGAAAAAAATTATCGAAAGTGAAGGAGCTACAATTACTGTGGATTCTGAAGTTGACAGAGGTGCGACTTTTCGTTTTACATGGCATAAGTAATAATCAATAATGCCACAACTAAATTTAAATTTGTTCGCTAAAACAAATGCTATCTGGCACTCTTTACCAGTACGCTATCGTGGTGCAATTATTGTTGCGCTACCTTTTTCTTGTTTGATAATAACTTTAGTTGCTTCGGTTTGGTCGAGACAAAGTGCGATCGCAACTTATAAGCAAATTGACCATACAAAAACGGTAATCTTAGATAGTAATAGATTGCTGAAAATTTTGCTAGATGCTGAAACAGCTACTCGCGGCTATGTAATTTCTCGCAATCCCATATTTTTAGAACCTTACAATAAAGCCCGTCAAGAATTACCAGCGATCGTCGATTGGTTAAAGCAAGATTTACCTAATAATGTTCAAGGAAAAAGATTTGAACGGATAGAAGCTTTAGCAGCAAAAAATATTGATATTTTAGAGAGAAGAATAGAAAAACTCGAACAGACAAAGCAAGCTAATCCCCAACCACCATCAGCGGATGCTTTGCTTTACCAAGGTAAAAGCGTTATGGATACGATTCGCGATGTTATTGATGTTTTTCAGGAAGAAGAATTACATCAGTTAGATATCTATCGTGACAATTTAAACGAGATCCGCGATAAAGATATTACTATATTATGGTTTACGGTGACGATTAGTATATCTAGCTATGTGGGAGCAATATACTTATTCAGCAAGCTTGATTGGCAAATTGAAGGACAAGAATTACAGCTTCAAGAAAAGAAAAGCCTGCTTGAGGGAATAATGGGGAATGTTGTAGATGGAATTATTACTTTAGATAGACAAGATAAGATTGATAGTTTTAATCAAGCAGCAGCGATGATGTTTGGTTATCAATCGAGTCAAGTAATCGGTAAAAATCTTAACTTATTAATATCTAACAAAATAGAATCCGAAAAACCCCAATTTAATATAAGTATTTCTGCAACGCATCAATCTTTACCAATGTACGCTTTGGGAAATCGTCAAATAGGCGCAAATTTTCCGGTAGAAATATCTATCAGCGATTTAAAAGATAATCACGGTAAAATGGTAATCGTCCGCGATATTACCGAAAGACAGCAAGCGCGGCAGAAATTAGAAGCTAACGTTCAAGAATTATCTCGTTTAAGTTTATTATTAGCAAATACTAACCAAGCTTTAACCGAAAGAAATCAAGAATTAGACAGCTTTGCTTACATTGCTTCCCACGATTTAAAAGCACCGTTGAGGGGAATTGCCAATCTTTCTGAATGGTTGGAAGAAGATATTAAAGATGATTTAAAAGCAGAAAATCAGCAGCAACTCCAACTCCTCAGAAAACGAGTTCACCGCATGGAAGCTTTGATTAATGGTTTACTAGAATATTCGCGGGTGGGAAGAATTCAAACTCTGTCGGAAAAAGTTGATGTTAGCGAACTTTTAGCAGAAATTATCGATTCCATCAATCCCCCGTCAACATTTAAGATCGAAATTGCTCCCCAAATGCCGGTATTTATAACCAAAAAGTTACTGCTTTCACAGGTATTTGCCAATTTAATTAGTAATGCTATTAAACATCATCCCCGCGAGGATGGTAATTTAAAAATTTCTGTAGAAGAGAGCTATCAATTATATCAGTTTATTGTCGCCGATGATGGTCGCGGTATTGACCGAGCAAATCAAGATAAAATTTTCACTATTTTTCAAACCCTCGAATCTCGCGACAAAAAGGAAAATACCGGCGTTGGTTTATCTATCGTCAAAAAAATTGTCGAGGCAGAAGGTGGAAAAATCCGCTTGGAATCTGAATTGGGTAAAGGAGCAGCTTTTTACTTTACTTGGTTGAAAGAAACCATAGAACATTAGTATTTCATCCGATAGGAATAGGTTATTTAATCTCAAATCCTCACTAATGGTCGGACACCGCAGTGCAACTATCGGTTTACAATTCATGAAAGTACACTTTTATAATGCTCTATTGATGTTTAGATAGACATTTAAAGGATTTATCTAAAATTACAATGCAGGAACATGACAGGATCGTCAATATATTACTTGTGGAAGATGACGAAGTTGATATTATGAACGTGGAGCGAGCCTTCAAAAAAGCTAATATTAAAAATCCACTTTACGTAGCCAGAAATGGAATAGAAGCATTGTCCATGTTACGTGGTGGAAATAAAGAACTTCCCGCAGTACCCCAGCAACGTCGCTTGATTTTACTAGATATTAATATGCCTAAAATGAGCGGCTTGGAATTTCTCCAAACAATACGTGCCGATAAATTTTTGAAACTAACTCCCGTAGTGATGCTGACAACATCCAATCAAGATAGAGACATGATAGAAGCATTCGATTTAAATGTTTCTGGCTATCTCCTGAAGCCGGTAACTTTTTCTAGATTTGTTGATTTGATGACTACTCTTAATAAATATTGGTCTTCATCGGAAATGCCCAACTAATTTTAATTATTTAAAAAAAAATCGCCCAAATGATATAATTTGATATTCAAAAAATCCAATAATCTTTATTAATAAAATCTATACTGTTTTACTTATCATATAGATTATCATAGATAAATTGAATTTGTAAAGAAATAATTTGTAAGAAAAAATACAGTTTAACTTAAACTCGATAAATTCGATCTTTAACCGATAAGATGCAGCCCCGATAGAAAAAATTAATAGCAACTGATAAATTGTTGCTTTTTTCAACTCTATGGAAGAAACCTTAAACATATTAATTATCGATGATGATGAAGTAGATCGTATGGCTGTGAGTCGCGCTTTAAAAGCAGCAAACATACGAATGAAACTGTCTGAAGCCAGCGACTATTCTGGGGCTTTTGAAATATTATCAGAAAATATCTTTGATTGTATATTCGTAGACTATCTGTTGCCGGGGAAAGATGGGTTAGCGTTAGTTCAAGAAATACGTGCTTCAGGTTCAAAGGTACCCTTGATAATTTTAACCGGACAAGGAGACGAACAAACAGCGGTTGAATTAATGAAAGCAGGTGCTTCCGACTACATTACCAAGTCGAGAATTACCCCGGATTTACTAAGTGCGACATTGAGAAATGTCATTCGTATTTATGAAGCAGAATTACAAATAGAGTTATTTAATCAACAGCTAAGAGAAAGTAATGAATTATTAAAAAAGAAAAATAAAGAACTAGAAGAAAAGAGAGAACAAATTCACATCCAAAACCTAAAATTGTTAGAAGCTTCGGAAACAAAATCAAGGTTTTTAGCAACAATGTCTCATGAACTGCGAACGCCTTTAAATGCGATTATGGCATTTTCTCAAATGTTACAGCGTAAAAATAAAGGCAACTTTTCCACTTCTCAAGTGGATATGATTCAGCGCATTCATAATAATGGAAAAAATCTACTTGCTTTAATCAACGATATCCTCGATTTATCCAAAATTGAAGCAGGAGGTTTACAGTTACATCCCGAAGAATTCGATTTATCTCAATTAATTACTACCACTGTAGATGAATTACGCTCTTTAAAAGTACAGAAGAAATTAGATTTAAAAATTAAAATAAATCTGCAAGATACCAAGACAGTTAACGATCGAAACCGCTTGCGTCAGATTTTGGTAAACTTAATTTCCAACGCAATTAAATTTACCGATGAAGGAATAGTTTGGATAGAAGCAAAGGAAATATCAGATACTCACCTTGCTATTGAAGTCGGAGATACAGGTATTGGTATTTCTGCAAATGAAATTAAACATATTTTTGAACCATTCCGTCAAATTAATCAATCAATTTCACGTAAATATGCGGGTACGGGATTGGGTTTAGCAATTACTCAATCATTAACCAAAATGATGAATGGAAATATTTTAGTTGAAAGCGAATTAGATAAAGGCTCGACGTTTCGAGTGGAACTACCGCGCTATATTAAAGTAGAGGAATCAAATTAATATTTCCCCCATAACCAAATCAATATTTATTGATTAAATAAAATAAAATAAAATAAAATGAAAATTTACTAAATTATATAAAATACTTTAAAATGTAGCCAAAGTAAAATTATTTTAAATAAAAAAATGATTCCTTATAATGAACGAGAAAAAAAAGACCGGATATTAGTAGTTGATGATGTTTTTGATAACTTACTAGTTATCGAAACAATTTTAGAAGATGAAGGATACGAAATTGAAATTCAAGAAAGTAGCAAATTAGCTTTAGAGATGGTGCAAGAGTCGCTACCAGATTTAATTCTTCTAGATGTAATGATGCCAGAAATGGATGGCTATGAATTTACTCGTCGCATCCGACAAAATAAAGAATTACCATTTATTCCCATCCTATTAATTACCGCTTACGATAGCATCAGCGTTGTGGAAGGATTAGATGCAGGTGCCGACGACTTTATTCGTAAACCAGTAGATGCTGACGAACTTCAAGCGCGAGTACGCAGTCTTTTGCGTCTCAAACACAGTATAGATGAACGCGATCATATGGCGAGTTTGCGCCAAGATTTTGTTTCCCGCTTCACCCACGATTTAAGAACACCTCTAGCAGCTTCCAACCGCGTTTTAAAATTACTCCGCGAAGGTAGATTTTTTGAAATCACCCAACCAGTTGAGCAGATATTTTCTACCATGATTACCAGCAACGATGACTTGTTACACATGGTAAATAGTTTGCTCGAAGTTTATCGTTATGAAGCTGATTGCAAAAAAATTAACTTCGATAAAATTAATATTTACGATTTAGTTCAAGATGTAGTTCAAGAGTTAACACCTTTAGCAGAAGAAAAAGGATTAATATTAAACTCTAATTTAGAAAATTTTAATTCAAAAGATAGCGTATTTACGATCGAGGCAGATCGGATTGAAATTAAAAGAGTATTAACTAATCTGATCGGAAACGCCATTAAATTTACGAGTACTGGCTCTATAGAAGTTAGTTTACAACCAGCAGAAACTACAGAAATCAAAATTAAAGACACGGGAAGCGGAATTTCTCCAGAAGAGCAAGCAATATTATTCGAGAGATTTCGTCCCGGTAAACACAAAAATTCTGGTAGCGGTTTGGGGTTATATTTATCGCGCCGGATTATTGAAGCACATAAAGGCACAATTACTGTAAAATCCGAACCTGAGAATGGAAGTTTGTTTACGATCGCTTTACCAAAATCGGTTAGTACCACCGGAGTATTGAGTTAGGAGTAAGAAATATTTTTTCCTTCTTCCCTATTTTCTATATTAATACCATAGGTAGAAGAATTATTATTTATCCCTCTTAAGACTGATAAGCAAATGAACAAAAATACTTACTATTAACTGGTAACTGGTAAAACATTTGCGGTGGACTGGTTCCCCGGCATAAGCAAAGTGTTGAACCCGTAGGGTAACTGGTAAATGGTAATGAAAGATATATTTGAACTCGATGCTCCTAAAGGTAGTTCTATTGCCGGACATTTGCTGGATTTAGGCAGTCATCCTTTAGAATTTTTAACCGATTGCGGTCGCAATTATGGAGATATTATTCCTTTACAGTTGGAATTAACTCCTGCTTGTTTGATTGTTAATCCCGATTATATTGAACAAGTTCTTAAAGACAGAAAATATTTTGTTAAAAGTAGAGGATTTCGCGCTAAAAAAACTTTGCTTGGTGAAGGTTTACTAACTAATGAAGGTGAATCTTGGTTTCGTCAGCGTCGATTAGCACAACCCGTTTTCCACCAAAAACAAATTAATGGCTACGGGAAAACAATGGTGGAATACAGTGAAGCGATGAGTGATTGGGCTGATGGGGAAACCCGTGACGTTCACGCTGATATGATGAGCCTGACTCTCAAGATTGTGATGAAGTGCATTTTTAACCAAGATGTCGGTGAGGGAGAAGCGAAAGATGTCGCTAATGCATTAGATGTGGCGATGAATTGGTTTGAAAGCAAGCGCAAGCAGAATTTTTTGATTTGGGAATGGTTTCCCAGACCGGAAAACATCCGCTATCGCAATGCTATTAATAAAATGGATGAAAGTATTTACAGTCTCATTAGGCAAAAGCGGGAAAGCAACGAACAAGGGAAAGATTTGCTCTCAATGTTGATGCAAGCACGGGATGAAGATGATAACTCCCAAATGAGCGATTACCTTCGGTAGAGCTTCGCTTAACGCCAGTTGCGCGATGAAGTGGCTACTTTGATGCTGGCAGGGCACGAAACTACTGCGAATGCTTTATCCTGGACGTGGATGCTGTTGGCTCAACATCCGCAAGTCGAACGCAAGTTATGGGATGAGTTAAAAACATTGGATGGACTACCAACTGTTGAAGATGTGCCGCGTCTGCAATACACCAATATGGTAATCAAAGAGTCGATGCGACTGTACCCCCCAGTGTCGCTTTTTGGACGGGAAGCTGTAGAAGATTACCAGCTTGATGATTATCAAATTCCGGCTGGATGCTCGGTAATGATGAGTCAGTGGGTGATGCATCGCCATCCCAAATATTTTGATAATTCCGAAGAGTTTATTCCCGAACGCTGGGATGATTTAGAAAAGCGGTTGCCCAGAGGCGTTTATATACCTTTCGGTGATGGTCCGCGTATTTGCATTGGTAAGGGTTTCGCGATGATGGAAGCGGTGCTAATACTGGCTTCTATTGCTCAAAAGTATAAATTAAAACTTGTTGAAGACCATCCTATAGTTCCTCAACCTTCGATAACTTTGCGACCGGAGCATGGTATTAAGGTAGAAATTAGAAAGCGCAATTAAGGTTAAGAACTGTGGACGCAATTTTATCAACAGCTAAAGAGTTACATTTAGAATTACTAGATTTTGTTTTGGACGCAGAAGGAGATTTAGCGGTATCTTTGGAAGCTTTTAGTGCTGAACAATTAGCGATTTTTTCTGAATCTCAATATCAGGGTGCGGTTCAAAATGATATGGTGCTGAATATGTTTCTTACTGAAGGCATGGTAGGAAGCAAGAAGCCTGTTGAGATATTTTTAGAATCTCACCCCGATTTATCTGCACAAAAACGGGAACTTGTTAATAATTGGCAGCGCAGTTTTGCAGGTTTGTTTGTAGTTAACCAAATTTCGGACGATAGTTTTGCATTAAGAAACTGGTTAACTGATAAAGAATATTTAGTTAAGATTAGCGAGCAAGAGCAACAACAATTAAAACGTGCAAAAGTTGCAGAAATTTTATTAGCGCGAATTGTACCTGTAAACGATCGCTACTGGATGTTTTCTTCCCCAATTACTTTAATGGGCAGGTTGGGTAAACCAAAATTGGCTGTTGCGATCGGAAACTTTAAGAAAAATTACAAAAATTATCTATATGGCGATGCACCGGAATTACTCGAAGAAGCATGGCTTTCTGTAGAAAAATACCACGAAAGGTTTATTGACTTTTTCGGCAGTGATGAAGTTACGTTACCGGGATATCAATTAGAGCAAAAACTAAGCGAACTTCAAGAACAAGTAACTGAAAGTAGATTGGCAGCAGCAGGGATTGATAGCTCAAAATCTCTCAAGGAAATAGCGCAATCGGCGGATATTTCTGATGAAGAAATGGCTGAAACTGTAGAAGAAATGGGTTTAGAGGGCAAAGCTGTTTCTCAGGTGATGAATAGCAACAAAAGCCTGAAAATGGTGATGCCGAAAGTAGAATTACCCGCACATTTGAAAAAAGCTGAAGAAGTCACCATGCTGAGCTTTGGTCATTGGGGACAAATCTTTTTAACAAACTATACCCAATTTAAAATGCTATTAGATGACAATACCAACGAGCAAATAGATGCCGATAAATTGGTACGCGAATATTTGGAATCCGACGATATTAAAGCTTGTGTTTGGCATCGTTTATCGGAACAATACCCAGAACAATTAGAGAAGCTGTTGCAACAAGTATTAAATCGCCCAGATTTTAATTTAGAACATGATTATTTTGACTTATTGGATGATTTTGACAAAAATTTAAACGTCGAATTACCTGAAATTGCCAGCGTTCCATTACATTTGCACAATCTGTTCCAAGAAGCATTATCGGAAGTAAAAGGAAAGAGTAATAAGAAGGGAAAAACTAAATCTAAAGGAGGATTTGCTTCGTAAGTATTAGTTGTCAAACTGTTTGTGTTTAATTACACAACGAGTCAAGAATTAGTACTTAAAAACGAGCCAAAGCTTGATTTAATGCGTTGTCAACTTGATAAGTGCATACTGAATTTTTGCAAAAGAATTAATTACTTAATTTGATTTAACCTAGAGGGCGAATTTCTATTCCTCTGGAATATCAAGATTACTTCTCGCTATAGATTTGCAAGTTATTAGAAATTGATAAATTAGGAATAACGAAACGAACACAACTCTTGTTGAGGAGAATATAAGTATGTTTGATATTATTGCATGGGTTATTTTAGGTCTTATCGCTGGTGCGATCGCTAAAGCAATTTATCCCGGTCATCAAGGTGGCGGAATCCTAGCAACAATGCTTCTAGGTATTATCGGTGCATTCGTTGGTGGAACTTTGTTTACCCTGTTAACTACGGGAACGTTCGCATTAACCTCATCTGGTTTTAGCATTGGTGGATTAATCGTTGCTATCATCGGTGCAATGATTGCTGTATTCATCTGGAGTTTAGTCACCAGACGTGCTGCTTAATAAAGTGAAGATTCTCTTGGAACGCTGGAAAATCTTTTAATAGGATGGGGAAGCTACACAATTGTAGTTAAGGAAATAATTAATCGCTTCTTAATTATCAATCCCCTTGCCGAGAGAATCTATTTTTTTTACAAATCCGCGTAAATTCATTAGGGAAGCAAACTGTAATTTTTTAGGATTATAAATATGGCTAGTCAAGATAAAAAACAACCTTTAACTCCCGAACAGGTTGACTTTGAACAAAAAGATCGTCAAAAACAAGAATTAAAAAACGCAGACGATCCTCATGTATTAAATCCCGGCGATCGCGTTGATGAAAGCAAATCAGTAGATGAAAAAGCGCAGCAAGTAGCGGTAGATGCCCCAGATATTACCGGAGATCATATTACCGTTCCAACTTACTTTGTCGCCGAAGATAAAGAAACAGGTGAAGAAGAAGCATTACACCACGTTAAAGATGCTGAAGAGATTTCCGATGTAATTCGTCAAGCAAGAGTAGACGAAGACGGCGATCGCAAATGGTGATATGGCTTAATGAGTGCTTTAACTGCAATTATTAAAGGTACAAATAAAACCCCAATTTAACGGGGTTTATATTTGTGTTTATAGGCTTTTAAGAAATTCGTAGTGCGAGCTAGAAGCTCGCTCGTTACAACCAGTAATCTTGTTACAACCAGCGATTAGTTTTGAGAGATAATAAAGGTTCGTAGTAAGCGCTTTAGCGCTCGGATTTAGGGCTGAAGCCCTTACTACGAGCCTTATTGCCCTTCAAAATTAATGCAATCGACTATTAGGTATAGTTGTAAATTTTATAGTCAAATATTAGAGAGTAGGAGCTGCTTCAGAACTCCCTTCACCACCTTTGCTTTATCCAACTCCTAATTTTTAACTCCTAACCTTTAACATGCAGACCTTTAACTCGCTTCTAAGTTGAGGGTAAACTGCTTTTTAAGCATAGTAATTATGTTAATAATTTAAAGCAAATATTTAAATTGTTGTTTGCTCGTTAAAAAGGCAAGTACATAAAAAAAATCAACTAAATTTAAATAAACATTGATTGCTGTAACAAATATTACTGTTTATTAAGATATTTCTTTCTTAGGGCTGATTTTAAGCTTGTTCTTTAGACTGAAGCATTAACTAGCTCAAATGAAATATTATAGAAGAATGTTAAATATTAATTTGAATAAAATTAGTAAATAAATAAGGTGGCAAAAGCTATTTTTTCAGGTAACACAAAACACACGATCGCTGTAGTTTCAGATAAAAATAATATTGAACTGCTAACTCTAAACTTGAACCATCAAGGCTTTTCAATCCATCAACTCTATCGGCTCGTACCTCGTAAAACCAATGTTTTGGTGATATTTTAGAGGATTTAGAAATTTCCCTGGAGAGAATTGATTTTTATATAAATTGTCTTCAAGACGGTAAATATCTATTAGTAATAAAAACTACAGAACCGCAAGTTAAGCAGGTTGAATCCATATTTAACTATTTAGCTATTCAGGATTGGGAAATATATTATTCACCTAAAGCTTATCATTTAATATCTTCAAATTTTGATGAAGTTTCACTTTCTCAGAACTGCGTCGATCGTTTTATGTTAAGCTCACTTAATTAATTCTCTTGAAGGAGTTTTAGTTTTAAAGATAAATTTTTAACCGGACAGGGTACCACTACTTGATTCATTCAATAGTCATTTTACTTTTTTACTTAAAGTAGTTCGCAATTTAACAGAGAAAACCATGAACTTTAGAAAAATCACAGCTTGTTCCATTGCTAGCGTTGGTGCTGCTATCTTTGCTTTTGGCGGAGGAAAAGCCCAAGCAGAAACCCCTCAAATTCAAGCACAATCCCAAACACAAAAAGTTGCACAATTCACACCCGGTACAGCCACTCGTTCTGGTCCTAGTTACATTGGAGTCGGTGGATTTATCGGATTTGATGACAATAGTACATTAGGCGATAGTTCTTTTTCAGTAATGAGCAAAATTGGTTTAAGTAGAAACTTTTCCATTCGCCCATCTGCGATGATTAATGACGATCCAGTATTCTTTATTCCCGTAACAATTGACTTTCCCGTTGATGATATTACAGATACTGGAGTCCAAAGAATTAGCGTCGCGCCTTATGTGGGTGCTGGCGTATCAATTAATACTGACAACGATGCTGATGTTGGCTTCTTAGTTACTGGAGGAGTTGACGTTCCCGTTTCCGATAAAATCACCGCTACCGGAAGCGTTAATATTGGCTTTTCTGATAACGCCGATGTTGGATTACTCTTGGGTGTAGGGTACAACTTCTAAAGAAGCCCAAATAAATTATTTGTTGAGAAACCCGGTATTTATTAAATAATATCGGGTTTCTCGATCGCTTTAGGATTTAGGAATGCTATAGAGAAATTATTAATTGAATTGCAGTTGAAATACTACAAACCAGGATTTTTTGACTTCTCAATATCAGGAACAATATCAGGACGTTCTTTATTTTCCCAACCTACAGGACGTTTGGAATTATACCAAGCAACAGAGCCTATGGTAACGGCGGCAATAAAGCCTACAACAACTATCCCTGTTAGAGACATATAGTAGTCAGTCCTACCATAACTATTGTCAATTAGCTCTGCTAAAACGTAGTTAAAAGAAATATTCATTGTTACAGTCCAAATTTGAACAAAAAATTAGTTAACAATCCAGATATATTTCAATCAGAAATTAATAAAAATTCTCACACTTTCTGTTGTCACTTGTCAAATAGATTTCAGGTTTTGGATTTATAATTTTAATATTTGATAATTTAAAAACTTTTAAAATAACCTTAAAACTACTTATTAGTATTTTCTTTTACCACTGTTCCCCTTTTCCCATTACCTTTTTGATAACTCTAAATACTATAATTCAGGAGTTAGATAAAATTCTAACTCCTGAATTATAAAAACTCAATTTACCCATAACAGAAATACTAATCTGCTAAACGGGATGGTATGCACCTATTGAATAATCGTTAAAAATCAATTAGTCAATTGCTTTCTTAACTTTATCTTTCGCATCTTCAACGCCTTGACGAGCTTCAGCTTCACCTTGCTTCGCTTTTCCTTTTGCTTGGTCTTCGGGATCGCCAGTTACATTGCCCATTGCTTCTTGAGCTTTACCTTCAATGTTTTTAGCAGCAGCTTTTGCTTTATCTTCAGCGCTCATAGTTGACTCCTTTATTTTTTTTATAATTAACCAAAAAACTGGTTATTTATTTGTTTTTTACTTTCTTATCTACTATCTTAGCGATTATCTTCGTGCTATCCATCCATCATGAGAAACCTTTTTTTGCAATTATCTATATAAATAGATATAGATAATTTGGATGAAATTACAAGTTACCAGTTAGCAGTTACCACTTATAAATTCAACTTTAACCTTTAACATGCAGACCTTTAACCTGTTTATGAAGGCTGATGAAAATCTGGATGTAAAGTTAATCCACCGTCTACAAATATAGTTTGTCCGGTGATGTAAGAGGCTTCGGAGGAGGCGAGAAACGCTACAACAGCAGCCATTTCTTCGGGTGTTCCGGTGCGACGCATGGGTATATGTTGTTCAACTTTGGCTTTTTCGTCGGGTGAGGAAGCCCAAGGGTTGATGGGTGTAGCTGTAGTACCTGGTGCTATGGAGTTAATTCGGATTCCAAGATGTGCGTATTCTAAAGCAAGCGTGCGCGTTAAGTTTTCCATACCTCCTTTACTTGCGGAATACGCTGCAAAATAAGGTTTGGGAATCAGTTCGTGAACGCTGGAATTATTGATGATTACACCACCGTGGCTTGTTTCTAAAAAGTGCTTGATAGCTTCGCGGGCGCAAATATAAGTGCCTCTAAGATTTACAGCAATAATACGGTCAAATTCTGATATATCTATTTCGTGAGAAGAAGCACCATTCGCTTGAATACTAGCGTTGTTAATTAAGATATCTACACCACCAAAATTCTCTATAGTCTTAGAGAACATATCTATTACATCTTTTTCCTGAGAAATATCAGTTTGAATCACCAAATGCTTAGCGCCATAATTTTCTATTTGCAGGCTAGTTTGCTCTTGAAGCATCATTTCTTCGGTATCTTCTGATTTTTGCGTGTAATAACTTAGAGCAATATTCGCCCCTTCTTGAGCAAAACGAATGGCGATCGCTCTTGCAATTCCCGTACCAGCACCCGTAATAATGACGTTCTTTCCTTTTAAGTCTTTCATAAAGCTTTATAGATTTACCCTGGAATAAATGTTTAACTAAGTTCAAGATAAGCTGTATCGATCGAAGCGAAATCAACCAATAGATTCAGTTTTTTAAGGTTAAAGGTATGCATGTTGAAGGTTAAAGGTCTGCATGTCAAAGGTTAAAGGTCTGCATGTTGAAGGTTAAAATTTAATTAGAATTTCTAACTCCTCACTCCTCACTCCTAACTTTCCCTAAACTACTTTCAAAACACCAAATACCATTACGGCGAGATAAACCACGTATACGCCATTAAGTATCAAAACTTCTTTAAGAGAAAAACTATAATTTGGTTTTCCCCAATAAAGAAATGCTGCATAGATCGATCCCAGTAATGCGACGAATCCTAAATTAACCGAGTACAGCAGTAAATTTTCGACGGGTAAGGTAACAAGAGCTAAAGGAAAGAATGCAAGAGTCATGGTTGCTGTATTATCGGCAATGACGCTGGTGGTGGCGGCGGTTAGCTGTCCGCTACTGGCGACGCTCCAAGTTGCGAATACTTCCGGAACAATACTTAAGGTTGCTGTTATAAATAAACCGCCAATGACTCTGGAAATCCCTAGATTAGAAACTATTTTTTCTGTCGCCGTTACAGTAAAATAAGCTCCAAAAATCAGCAAAATAACTCCGATCGCAGCGGTAACTACTTCTTTGCGATTCCATTCAACTTCATCGCCTTGTTTGCGTTTACGCAATATTGCATTAGCTAAATAAATTACATAAGCAGCCAACATTATCCAAGCATCGATGGGCTGTAAACCTCGCCAAGGCTTGGGTAGAGTAAGCAATGCAGCTAAAGCAACTATTAATAAATAAGGTATTGCCTGTACGTATAATGCTTCTGACTTAACTTTTAAAGCTTTCGGAGATGTCGAATTATTATTTGAATTATTATTATTTCGGGATTTTCCTCTATTGCGCCGCCATGAAGCTATATAAGCAACCGTGACAATTGCGGGAACGGATATAATATTGCTTCCTAATAAGTTTCCCAATCCAATATCAGAAAAGCCGCGAATCGCGCTGGTAGTATTGGTGCCAATTTCGGGGCTAGCGGTAGCGAAAGCAACAAATGCCGCACCTGCTGCTTCGGAAAGTCCCCACTGTTGCCTTAGTTTCTGTAAGGGTTCAGCGATTTTGTCTGCTCCCCAATGGGCTGCGTATACAGAAGCAAGAAGCATCGCTACCCAAGGTAATATCGACATTTTAGTAATTTAATTTACTATTTCCGTTTGCAGTAATCATGATTCAATCTCTACCGTACTGTTGCATGAATCCGCAAAGTTAACATATACAATTTGACTTATTTTTGACCGAGCTTTAAATATAAATAAAATAATAAATAAATTAAGTGCAATTACTTGCGATAAACGGAGCGAAATAAAGAATCGAGAAGATCGGCTTGCTTGATTTGCTCTAATGCCTGAAAACCAATAATATCTCCCACATTCAGGATAATATTACCTTCTTTATCGCGAATAGTCCGCTTCACGGGATGACCTAATATATTAGTCATATTATTATCTTCCCAAAAATTATGATTGGATTTATCATTTTCACTTAATTTATGCCGATGTTCGTAACTCATAATTAACATTTTTCTACCTTTAACATATTAAATAATAATTAAGTTTTGGTCTTCTGTTTCGTTGATTTAAACGTGAATCAATGATAAGTCCACCTTCTTAATTTATAAGTCAAAGTTGCCTTGTCCCACATCACTCTACAGTCGCAATTAGCCTCTATTAAAAGATAAATGACGGCATCTTCCTTTAGAAAGGTATGTTGAGTTTTTTGTATTTTCCTTTAAAAAATATTTTTAAAATTAACATTTATTAATCATATTTTTAGTAATTGTTTTGTTGTGGAGCAACAAATCTACAAGTACTTGTGCATCCATTAAACATTTCACTCAGTTTTTTAAAAAACCGGGTTTCTTGATTCACACTTAGGGTAGAAAATAGATGCGGCGTTGTGTTAAATAACTTTGGCATAGAGTGAAAAATAGTTAAAAATATAAATATCTACATAATATTTTGGTCAAAAATGCTTATTGTGACAGCGAACTATTTAGCTACTGTTTCCTTAATGCCCCACGGTACCTGCTACCTGTGGAAGCCGGGATTGGTGGGACTGCATTTAGTCAGCGACGCTGTTATTGCCTTATCTTATTTTTCTATTCCGATAACTCTTGTATATATCCTTCGCAAGCGAGCAGATATTCCCTTTAACCAGATTTTCTGGCTATCTGCTGCTTTCATCATTTTTTGCGGTAGCGGACATTTGGTAGATATTTGGACTTTATGGCATCCGGATTACTGGTTTTCGGGGTACATTAGAGCGATTACTGCCATAGTATCGTTGATAACCGCAATTGGTTTAATTTATCTAATTCCCCAAATTCTCGCTTTACCAACACCTGAGAAACTGCAAGCAGAAATTCAAGCTAAAAATCAAAAGGAACAGTTTTTACGCAGTATTTATGAAGGGGTAACAGAAGCAATTTTTGTTGTTGATGTTACAAAAGAAGGCGAATTTATTTATAAAAGCATTAACCCCGTTACTGAAAAGGTAATGGGGATTACCTCGCAGCAAATAGAAGGAAAAATTCCGGAACAAGTTCTCCCAAGTAATATAGCAGTGGCAGTCAAAGAACGCTACAATCGCTGCTTGTCAGTTGGGGAAAGCATTACTTATGAAGAATGCTTAAATTTTAATCATAATGAAGAATATTCTTGGTGGTTGACAAGTTTAACACCTTTGCATGACGAAACAAGCCAAATTTATCGGATTGTCGGTACCAGCGTTAATATTACCGAACGTAAGCAAGCAGAAGCGCGATTAAGAGAAAGCGAAGAACGCTGGCAGTTAGCTTTACAGGGTACGGGAGACGGTATTTTTGATTGGAATATTGCCGATAACAAAGCTTTTTTCTCTACTCAATATAAAGAGATGCTGGGCTATACCGATTCGGAAGTAGAAAATAGCTATCAGGGATGGCGAAATTTACTGCATCCAGAAGATATTGACTGTACTGAAACAACTTGGAATAAATACCTAAACCACGAAATTCCTAAATATGAAATTGAATTTCGTTTACGTTGCAAAGATGGCAGCTATAAATGGATTTTAGCTCGCGGTATGGCTCAGTGGAATCGAGCAGGAGTTGCTATTCGTATGGTTGGTTCCCACCAAGATATTAGCGATCGCTTTGCAGCGCAAGCAGAAATTGTGCGTTTAAATCAAGAGTTGGAAGCGCGAGTTATGCGACGCACGGCGCAATTAGAAGCATCAAATCGGCGCAAAGAAGAGTTAATTGAAAGCGAGCAATTAGCAAGAGCAGAAATTGAAATTTATGAAGATATAGTCAAAAATATTCAAATTGGTTTATGTGTTTGGCAGATGGACGATCGAAACGACATCACCAGTTTTCATTTGGTAACTACCAATCCTGCTGCATCGCAAATGTTAGGTTTAGATATCCAAAATTATATAGGTAAGCCGATAGAAGAATGTTTTCCTAAGATTTTAGATGAAGACCATATTATAGAGTTAGAAACTTATGCTGAAGTAGTTAAATCCAAACAAGTTAAACATTTAGGAGAATTTCCTTATGGTGACGATCGCATTGCTAAATCTTTTTTTGAGGTAACAGCTTTTCCTTTACCGGGTAACTTAGTTGGTGTGGCTTTTGATAATGTTACCGAACGCAAACGCATGGAAACAGCTTTAGAAAAAAGCGAGCGTTTGTATCGTAATGTAGTTAACAGCGTCAAAGAAGTTGTTTTTCGGATAAATAAACAAGGTTGTTGGGATTTTCTGAGTATAGCGTGGACTGATATTACTGGGTTTAGCGTAGAAGAAAGTTTGAATCAGTCTTTTACTGACTGTATGTACGCACAAGAAGATAAAATTCGAGCATTCGTTTTATTTGCATCGGTAATTTCAAGGGAACAAGAATATTTTCAATATGAATTTCGTATCCTGACTAAAGATGGTAATTTTCGCTGGATAGAAATGTACGCTCCAATTGAGAAAACGACACCTCAAGGAGAACTTGCCGTTTATGGTACGCTAAATGATGTTACCCAACGCAAGCAAGCAGAAGCAATTTTACAATCAAGAGCTGATGAATTAGTTCAAATTAATTTAATCCTGCTGCAAACTACTAAAGAATTAGAAAAACGCAATCAAGAATTAGATCAGTTTGCTTACGTTACTTCCCACGATTTAAAAGCACCTTTAAGAGCGATCGCCAATTTATCGGAATGGATTGAGGAAGATTTGCAACAGGTGCTAACTGCGGATACACAAAAGCAAATGAACCTGTTGCGCGGTAGAGTGTATCGCATGGAAGCCTTGATTAACGGGCTTTTGCAATATTCCCGCGTCGGTAGAATCAAAACCCAACCCTCCCCAGTCGCCGTTGCTCAACTTCTAGAAGAAATAATTGACTCACTTGCTCCTCCTTCCGAATTTACCATCGAAATTACTGGAGAAATGCCCATTTTTATTACTGAAAGAATACCTCTGCAACAGGTTTTTAGTAATTTAATTAGTAATGCCATCAAACACCACGATCGTGCCGATGGTAAAGTAACAATTTCCGTTAAAGAACAAGATGAACTTTACGAATTTGTAGTTGCAGATGACGGTAAAGGAATTGCAGAAGAATATCACGACAAAATATTTGTCATATTCCAAACTTTAGAAGCACGAGACAGCCGAGAAAGTACTGGTATCGGACTTGCTATAGTCAAAAGAATAGTTGATGAACTTGGAGGAAGGATTACATTAGAATCTCAAGTCGGAAAAGGCACAACTTTCCGGTTTACCTGGCTTAAGTAAAGAATGTTTTGAAAAACAAATGTTGCGGTAATTGGTAATTGATAACTGGTAACTGGTAACTGATTACTAATAACTGATAACTTAGGTTAAAAAGCAATTCATTAAAATTATAGTTGGAACGGAATATGGGGGAAAAAATTTTAAATGTATTGCTGGTAGAAGATGATGAAGTGGATGTGATGAATGTTAAAACATTCAAAAAAAAGAATATTACAAATCCACTTTACGTTGCATCTAATGGACTTGAAGCTCTACAATGTTACTTGCTGAAAATGGCAATTCTCCAATAATACCCCCAACTAGAAGAATCATTTTGCTAGACTTGAATATGCCTAGAATGGGCGGATTAGAGTTTCTGTACGAATTAAGAGCGGATTCCGATCTCAAATCAATACCAGCAATTATACTGACAACTTCCGATCGAGATAAAGATAGAGTTGAAGCTTATAATTTAAATGTGGCGGGGTATTTATTAAAACCAGTAGCTTTTACTCAATTTGCCGAAAACTTTGGCAACCTTAAATAAGTATTGGACTTTATGTGAAATGCCTTAAATCCTAAAAGCAAGTAGTTAGATAATAGTCGAAATAATAGCAACTTCAAATAAGTCTTGCAACTCATGCAAAATTATCTAAATCGCATTATGGAACTATAATTTGTAGGATGTAAAAAAAATACGACAAAATGTATTAAATTTGGTTATTAACACTATAATTTGGGCGAAAACTATTTAATTGTCGCCTCAAAGGGTAGAATTTTGTTTATAATTTACTGTAATATTCTGATTGTATCAGCTTAGATAGTTCCTTTCCTTTTAATTAAAACTAAGCAAAGGATTACTAACCTAGAAGGCGAGCTACGAGCCAATTCATCCACTATAAAGCGTCGTTGTGGCTGCTGGAGAAAAGTCTCGTCTGTGCTGGCGGCAGGTATATAAATTTACTATGCACGGAGCAGACTATGCAAATGGAACTTTACGAATCTGGCGAACAGCAGTGCATTTCGGAGCGTCCTCTTGTTTTGGCAGTTGAAGATAACGAAGATAATTTATTAATAATTAATTATGTTGTCGATTCTTTAAACTGTAGATTTATTGGGGAAGCTGATGGTAAGAAAACACTGCTAACTGCACAAAAATCTCAACCCCATTTAATATTATTAGATATCATGTTGCCAGAAGCAAATGGTATCGATTTGTTTCATAGTTTGAAGCAAGATAGCTCAACAAAGCATATACCTGTAATTGCGGTAACAGCATTAGCAAGGGTTGAGGAAAAACAGCGGATTTTAGAAGCTGGTTTTGATGCTTATATCAGCAAGCCTTATATGCTTGAGGAAATAGAAGAATTAATTTGCCGCTATCTTAATTTGAAACAGAACCCTTACTAGATTGCCCTTTTTCATTGGAAGAAAGCTGATAATTATCTGCAAATAAAGCAATAATACTAACATAATTACTATCAAGATGAGTGGCAAAAAGCATATTTGTAACTTGAGAATTTGTTACTTCCTCAATTATTTCCTTAAACTGAGGTTGCAAAATCTCCTCAATACGACCTCTTGCTTTTCTAACTACTTCTTCATAACCTGCTGCTATTAATAACTGTTCGGGTTTAGTAACAGCATTCCTAATTACGATTGTTAACTTATTCTCCAAGAAGTTGCAGCAGACATCTTCAGGTTTATGTCCAAGCTGATTTACAAACAAAGACTGTATGCGTTCGGAAAGAATTGCTTCCGAGTTTTGAGATTGAGAGTGTGAAATTTGAGAATGCATAGTAATACCTATTAAAGACAGCCGTAATTTATTAATTTTATTTAATAAAGTAAAATACCTTCTTGCGGAGCGTTAATAGCCCAACTGATAAAGGGTAATTAGATTTTCTTTTTATTGATTTTGATTGACCTATTTAATTACCCTTCAAGCAGTAATAGTTATTAAAATTATTAAATAGAAGCATTACCTCCATTGCGATCGTTTAATGCTTTAGATTTTGCTTTAGGAATTGCATCTGGATTGCGAACTTCCGGCGTATCAGATAGCACGATAACAATACCGCTCCTACCAGTTTCTAAAGTTGCATCGCCCATTATATCTAATACTTTTACTTCTAAAATTTCCTCAACCAGCGCTTTAAGTTTTGGTTCTATTGCATCATCCAAACCAGAACGAACTTGTTCGGCTAAATCTTCTTGCCCTTGATTTACTAATAGTTGTTCTGCTGGAGTAATTGAATCTTCCATCACAATCGCTAAAGAATTATCAAATAGTTGACAAGTAACTTTCGTTGGTCTGTGTCCTAATTGATTAGAATATAAAGCTTGAATGCGTTGCGAAAGTTCTCTCTCTCTTTGTCCTCTAGTCGGTATTGATGTTTTCATTCTGTTCTCCAGCTAAATTAGACCGCCATCGATAAGCTATCAGGACTTAATGCATATAACTGCTGCCTATCTTATCTTTGATATTTGATTTTATTTCCGCATGCAGCAAACTGCTAGGTAAGCTAAACATTTCAAAATAATTCAAGTTATCAAAAGCAGTGATATTCAATTCCTTTGCAGCCCGTATTTGGTATTAACTAATAGAATAAAGGTTACAAAAGCTGAAAACAGCATTCAAGTGACAGATATTAAAAAGCGATCGACTAACTCTCTAGATGTAGATTGTCATAAACTAATCTGAATTTACTATACTTATTGAATCACCAGGATAGCGCAAGGAGCATGATGCATTACATGGTTGCTGACACTACCTAAAAATGCTTCGGCAATACCGTTATGTCCTTTACGACCCAAAATTATCAAGTCTACATTCAAATCTTGGGCAATTTGGCAAATTTGAGAACCTACGCTGCCAGTTCCTTCATAACATTTGGATTGAACCGAAATACCTCGTGCAGAAGCTTCTTGTTGATACAGCGCCAAATGTTTTTGAGCTTGTTCGTGCTTGCTAACATTGGCTGACTCAATTAAATCCATGTTCGCCATTGCTGGGGACATAGTATTTCCAGCAATACTTCCAGACAAACCATACCCGCTACCCAGACTTGTTTGAGACATCATTGCCATTTCGGTCAAATCCGACAAACAATGAATTAGGGTTAATTGCGCTCCTATATATTGAGCTAAATTTACGGCTTCGGAAAACACAGCTTCATCTCTGGGTGAAAATTCCAAAGCTACAAGGATTTTTTGAAAGCTCATAATAAATTCCTTTTTGCTACATAATAATTATTTGCTTGATTTATTTATCTATTATTTTTTATTAATGAATAAGATTACCTTATCTACGTATGAAACTATTTAATAATCATAACTTAAAGAATTCCAACAGATTTTACAAGTATCTTTGTAGATAATTATAGAGATAACAATTCATTCCAAAGATAGATTTTTCTTGATTTCGGCAATGATATTTAGTTAGTAGTTATTTATTAACATGCAGACCTTTAACATGCAGACCTTTGACCTTTAACATGCAGACCTTATTACTTCTTATCATCTTTTTCCCAACTTCAGTAAAAAGAATTAAAACTGGGATGATTTCTAATCTTCCCATCCACATAAATATAATCAAAGTTAGTTTTCCTAACCAAGGAAGTTCGGGACTAGTTATACCGACTGATAAACCTACACTTCCTAAAGCCGAAGCAGCTTCAAATAAAACATCACTCAAACTATAGTCTGGTAAATTTAGCTGTAATAAAACAAATACCCCAATAATTAATATTACTATCCATAGAAAGCCTAAAATTGCTGCTGCTTCTATCCGACGAGAGGCTTCTGTTTCGTTCACAACTTCACCGTCAAGTTTATAGTTCATTGATTCATGAGATTTCAGTGAAATTCTACGGAGTCTCCAAACTGCTCCTTTACACAAAAATACCAATCTATTTAACTTAAATCCACCAACGGTAGAACCAGCAGTACCGCCGATAATCATTGCTAAAGTTAGTAATAGTTTAGCGCGATCGCTCCAATCGTATAAATCAATAGTATTAAACCCGCAAGTACCTAGAGCAGAAGCCCATTGAAAGACTGTGTGCAGCCACAAAGGAGAACCGAAAAAACTGTAATTTATCAAACCTAAAAAGCCAATTCCGCTAGCTAATAAAAGCCATAAAGCTTGATGTTGATTATCGCTCCATAATGCAGATAAACGTCCTTTGGTTAATAGCCGATAGTGAACTGGAAAGCTAACAGCCCCGATAATCATTGTCGGAATAACAGCCATTTGAATTATCGGAGAATAAGAGCCAATACTATCATCGCGAACGCTAAAACCTCCAGTAGACATTCCCGCCATACCGTGGTTTAAAGCTTCCCACCAAGGCATTCCCGCAATTCTAAATATAAAAATACTACCGATTGTATATATTAAATAAATCCACCAGATTCTTCTTGCTGTCGCTTGTACGTTAGAAGCTATTCTTTTATCTCTTCCTTCACTGGAATAAAGTTGATAAGCATCGGTAGTAGGTTCTAAAAGCGATATAACTAAGACAATCACACCTACACCACCAACCCATTCCATAAAACTTCGCCACCATTGCAAACTATGAGGTAATTGACTAGCTCGGAGTGCAACCGATAACCCGGTACTGGTAAACCCAGAAAAAGATTCAAATAAAGCATTCCAAGGATTTTGAAAATTCAGAATAGTTTGGGGTGTTTCTGGAAAAGCTGCCAAATTTGAGGCGATCGTTAATAATGGAATTGCCCCAATAATAGGTACAATTAACCAACATAAAGCCACAGTAATCATTGCATGGCGAATTTTACTTTCTTCAGCACCAGGAGAAAATAAACGAAATAGCAATTGTCCTATTATTAAAGGTGCAATCCCACAGATTATAAAAGGTAAAATTGCGTAATATTCACCCCACAGCAGAGAAATAGGTATCGATAAAAAAGCCATTATTCCCGGTACATGAAGAAACAAACCGATATCGCGAAGAATGGTTTTAGTATAAGAATTCATTTTTATCAGTTAACAGTGAGCAGTTATCAGTGAGCAGCAAACAGTTATTGTATAAATTTATATAATGATTTTAAGCTGAATTCTTCTTTACCGAAACCAACCGAAGATAAAAATGTGAATTTTTTAATCTACCTAAAGACTTAGAATTGAAAGTTATAAATAAGAAGTTAGGAATTAGGAATTGGGAATCACAATTTTTAACTGCTCACTGTTAACTGCTAACTGCTAACTGCTAACTGCTCACTGCTCACTGCTCACTGCTCACTGTTATGTTTCGCTTTAAGCTGTAAATACTTTTCGTTATTTTTAGCTTGCTGCCATTTCTCTTTAAATATCGCCGCTGATTCTGCTTTTACGGGGTCAACTTCATTCGGTAAAATTTCTTGACGCAGTTTTTTTTCTTCTTCTTCCGAGGTAGCTTTTTGGGGATTGCTACGATATTTTTTACCACTTTTATGATTAGCATATCGACGCGCACGGGTATAGCCCATTTGCAAAAACTTTCGCGCCATATCTGCACCAACAAAATCATCTTGTTCTAGATAATCCAAAAATAATTGATAAATTTTTTGGCTTGATTCTTTAGCAATATCCGGAGTTTTGAACCGCCAATAAGGCAATATTTCTGATTTATACGGTTCTACCATTAATACTCCCTGTTCCCCTTTACCTACTATATAAAGTTCGGGAGATTTGCGAAAATCGATATTTTTATAGTCTAAAGAATAATCAAATTTTTTCATGATTATAGTTGATAATAAAAAAGGGAAAAGGCAATAATATACCTTTCCCCAGTTACTTGTAGTTTAAGTAGTAAGTCTGTTACGAGTGTCAAACAGTTTATACTTTCTCTTTCATTGGATCGGCGATGTAGCGGAAGTTTTCGTCGGAGTTCCAAGGACCTCGCTCATCTTTTGCACCGTCGCTAGATAAGTTGTAGTAAAGGTCTACGGTAGAATCGGGTTGGATGTTACCGAAGAATGGTTCTGTTAATTTACCCATAGAATCCAAGGCTTTCATGAACATCTTGGTGTGGGAAATTTCCCGCGTTAACAAGTGTACTAAAGTTTGTTTGGTGCCTTGGTCTGGTGCTAATTGAATCAAAGATTCATAGGTAGTACGCGCACCTGCTTCTGCTGCGATGTTTGCGCGTAAATCTCTCACCATGCTACCACCTTCATTCAAGTAAGTTGCAGTCCAAGCAGAACCTTGAGAATCTAAGAAGTGAGGTCCTTTACCGCGTACTGCGAATAAAGTGCTTTTAAATGCATCGGTTTGGTCTACGTTATCGGTATGCATTTCTATGAGTTTACCAATCATTTCCAAGTGGCTAAACTCTTCGGTGGCGATATCTTGCAGCATATCTTTAATACCCGCGTCTTCGGTGTGGAAAGACTGCACCCAGTATTGTAAAGCTGCGGATAGTTCGCCAGTTGCACCACCAAACTGTTCTAGTAAAAGTTGAGCGAAACGCGGATCGGGTGCGTCAATTTTTACTTCTTTTTCGATTAATTCTTTCTTATGGAAAAACATTAATTATCTTCCTTGTCTTTTTCGGACGGCATTTATATAATTCAGTTTTGATTTTCAACTGAATCTTCTTTTCTCTCTCTGCTACCAATGTTAGTTGAAGCTTTACCGATAACCCTTAATCTATAGATAGATTGTGGAGTAACATTTTTTTATATAGAAAGAGGTAGGGATAATTGAAACGTAAGGATGATGGAGTTTGATAAATATGAGCAAGTATTTTGGCGATCGCGAAAACTTTTAACATCTATTCTTAAGTTTTTTTGCGATAAATAAACCGAAAATTACACCTTCAGCTAGATTTCTTTTTGGTAAATATTGTTCAAAATCGTTGAATATCGAATAACATTCGTAAGTTCTATCTCGGTAAGCCGCCACAGTTTGCTATGACTCGAAAAGCTTGTTTAATTTTTAACCCGGTTTCTGGTACAGCCGACCCCGACCGAGAGTTAGAGAGAATAAAAGAACTTTTATCTCCTCAATTTGAGTTAGATATTCAATTTACTACAGAAGAGATTGGTGCCGATAAAATAGCCCAAGAAGCTGTAAAAAAAGATTTTGAAATTGTGATTGCCGCTGGTGGTGACGGTACTCTTTCAGAAGCAGCTAGAGCTTTAGGGGAAACAAGTATTCCTTTAGGAATAATACCTAGAGGTACTGCCAATGCTTTTGCTTCTGCTTTAGGTCTTCCCGATACTTTGGATCAAGCTTGCGAAACGATTTTATCTGGTAAAACCCGGAGAATTGATATTGGTAGATGCAACGGTAGATTGATGACGTTGCTGGCTGGTATCGGTTTTGAAGCTGAAACCATAGAACATGCTTCGCGAGATGCAAAACAACGCTGGGGTGCTTTAGCTTACTTGGTTTCCGGAATACAGCAACTACGAGAATTAGAACTATTTGAAGCTGAAATTGAAACCGATGACAAAATTATTCGCGTTTCTGCTGGTGCTTTAACTGTGGCGAATGCAGCACCGCCAACATCAGTATTAGCTCAGGGTCCGGCAGGTATTCTTTATGACGATGGATTACTTGATATTACCATCATCTCATCTAATAGCTGGGGAGCCGCGATCGCAGCCTCCTATCACTTACTACAAACGGGTTTGCGGGGAGATGCAGCCAAACGCGATGACATCGGTTATTTGCGAGCCAAGCGCGTAAAAATCACCACAGATCCGCCGCAAAAAATTGTTTTAGATGGGGAAATGATTGGCAATACACCTTTAGAAGTAGAGTGCGTTCCGGGTGGTTTAAGCGTAATTGTACCCATGTTACCAGCAGAGAGGATTGCTGAAAAGTTGGAAGGTTTACCGGATTTGGAAGTCGAACAGAAATCACCACCAGTTACGAGCGATTAGGTAAAGCAAAAACGGGTTAAAAAAAAAGAAATTTATAAATTTATATTTAATGCCCAATTAAAAAAACCCGGTAATAAAAATCGGGTTTTGCAACATTAAATCTTACTTAAGAGAATAGTAACTATACCTTTAGAAAGAGAATAGAAAGAGAAAATACATTCGATATTTATCTAAAATCATCTTTTAGAGAGAATCATAAGTTTAAAATTATTCTAATAATTGAACTATATCCATATCCGGTAATTACTTGATGGATTGGCGACGAAAGTTGTATTCGTTGTCTTATTTTACTGTCTATAATTTAGAAGCTATTTATTTCTATTTCTCTTAGCTTCTCGAAAAGACAACGAATAATTCCGGATAAAAATATGAGATTAGAAAATTAGAAAAGGTATTATGAATTATAAAGATGTACGTATCGCAAATGCTTCAGATTTAAAAAAAGGTGAGATGCGCTCCTTTGATGTGGGAGATAAGCAGATTTTACTGGCGCGAGTTGAAGATGAATTTTTTGCAACAGCAGCACATTGTACTCATTACGGCGCACCTTTAGAAAAAGGTATATTGAATGGAGAAAAGGTAGTTTGTCCTTGGCATAATGCTTGTTTTAATATTAAAAGTGGCAACCTAGAACAACCACCCGCGCTTGATGCTTTGCCTCGTTTTTCTGTCAGGGTAGAGGGACTCGATTTAATTGTAGAGTTGCCCGAAGAAATCCCCGCTCAACGCACGCCAGATATGGTGAAATCTAATCTGCAAGAAGATAACCGCACTTTTGCGATCTTGGGGGCTGGTGCTGCGGGAAGTGCGGCAGCGGAAAGCCTACGTCAAGCTGGTTTTGTAGGTAAGATTGTCATGTTAACTCGTGAAGATATCTTACCTTACGATCGCACTGCTTTAAGTAAAAAGTATTTGCAAAACGATTCACAAAAGGATTCTTTAGTATTACGCTCCGCAGAATTTTACAAAGAATGGGATATTAAACGCGATCGCAAATCGGTTACGAAAGTAGAAGCGGCGAAAAAGACTATTACTTTTGCAGATAACACGACTTTAGAATACGATGCTTTATTGGTAGCAACTGGTGGTAAAGCTAATAATTTAAAAGTACCGGGTGCCGATTTAAATAATATTTTTACCCTGCGAAAGCCCGAAGATGCCGATAAAATTGTAGATGCTGCCGAAAACGCCAAAACTGCTGTAGTTGTAGGTTCTAGCTTCATCGGTATGGAAGCAGCATCAAGTTTGACTCAACGCGGTATTAAGGTAACTGTAGTTGCACCGGGAAGCGTACCTTTTGAGAAAATTCTCGGAAAAGATATAGGTACGATGTTTCAGAAACTGCACGAATCCAATGGCGTAACTTTCCAGATGGGAACCAAAGTGCTTCAGTTTGAAGGTAACGGTAAAGTTGAAACTGCAATATTAGAAAATGGCGAAACTTTAAATGCAGATTTAGTAGTAGTTGGTATCGGAGTTCAACCCGTTACCGAATTTTTGCAGGGAGTAGAGTTAAACGAAAAAGACAATAGTGTAAATGTAGATGAATATTTGCAAGCAGCCGATAATCTTTATGTAGCTGGAGATATCGCTCGTTTTCCTTACGCTGCAACCGGGGAACCCACCCGCATAGAACATTGGCGGTTAGCGCAACAGCACGGAAGGATTGCGGCTCGTAATATGGTAGGAGAGAAAGTTAAATTTGACAACGTTCCCTTTTTCTGGTCTGGACAATTTGATGTAAAGTTGCGTTATGCCGGACACGCCGAAAGTTTTGACGATATTATCATTCAAGGTAATTTAGAAGAGCAAGAATTTCTGGCTTTTTACGTTAAAGATAATAAAATTTTAGCTGTTGCTGGCTCTCAACACGATAAAGATATTGCAGCAATTACCGAATTAATGCGTTTAAAACAAATGCCGTCATGTGATGAAGTGCGTCAAGGTAAAATTAATTGGGTTGAAAAAATGAATTCTCAGCAATTGGTTGCTTAGGAATTGGGCATGGGGCATGGGGCATGGGGCATTGAATTAATATTTAGTTTCAATGCCCGATTCTCTATTAAGATTCTCTCTCGAATTGTGATATTAACTCTTCACGCGACATTTGTAGAATTAGCATAATATACTCTTCTCTTGGTAAATCTATCAATTGAAGAATTATTGCCTCCAATTGAGCATCAAGATTGCCAAATTTTGCTTTCAAAAAGCCGCCAATCATTTCTCGTCGTTCTTTCTGGGCACCTTCGCGTTCCCAACTAGTTAACATTTCCATATATTTGTTAATTTTCCTTTCGTAATTGCGTTTGTAACTCCCGTACCCGCTCCACAGTTAACTCAGTTATTTCTGCAACTACTTCTACCGTCATACCTTTTCGTAGCGAATTCATCGCTATTTTTTCAGCAGCTTTTTTTTCCCAACTAGTTAACATTTCCATATATTCCTCCTGCTCATCATCATTTAATCCCATTCTATCGATCGCAGTTTCAAAAACTCGCTCTTCTTGTGCATTCAAATCTAAATACACACCCACAAACCCAGAAATCAATTGCATCCGCGCCGGATCTAATTGTAAAGTAAGTAGTAATCTCAAACATTCAGCTTTTACTCGCGGACGTTCGGAAGTTGCAATATTCATCTTGCTCATCAAAGCCGCAGCAACTGGATTTCGTTGCGTTAAATAATCTCTCCAACTCAATTGATTTAACTGAATTGCCGCAAAGTTGAATTGCAATACATTTAAAGTAGGGAAAGCAACGCTGTAATTGCAAGGCTCCGGGCGTTTTGGTTCGTCAAAGGAGAAAATTACAATTGGATAAACGGGTAAATCGTATTTTTCATGGAGTCGCGCAAAATACTGAAACATCCGCTTGGCAAATTCTGCCTGACTGTAAGATTGCGCTTCAACGTGAATTAAAAAGAAGGTATCTTGCTGCCGATACTTTACTTTTACAAGTATATCCACCGTTTTTTTATCTCCAGAAGTCACATCTGTTAAAACTTCTTGCGATAAAAATTGTATCGTATCTCGATCGATATCTTTTAAAACATCCGGCAAAAATAATTCCAAAAATTCTATAAAAAAGGTTGAAATTAACTCTTTAAATAATCGATCGTGGTCAACCATTATACACCCTAATTTAATGCTGCTTTTATCTATAGAACTTAGATCCTCCCAACCCCCCTTGAGGAAGCAGGGCTTTGCGTAAGTCCTAATCTATTTATATCAAGTTAGGATGCATATTAATCAGAAACTAAAGTTATTTTATGAAGAAATAAAAATTTATTTAACTATAAATAATATTACAAAAAAGAGCAAATCTTAACTTAGTAATTTATTTCTAGAGAATCTCAATTTTATATCGCCAGATGGATAAATTATCTAGAGTCAACAACTTAATATCTAGAATACGGCAATATAATTATTTGAGGATATATGAATACCTTACGACATTTTCCGATTATAGGCGCATCTATAATAACAGTAGGTTTGGCAGTAGGTGCTGTAGGCATTCCATTAGTAACTAATGCTCAATCTTCTCCACAATCAACATTTCCCGATGTAGAACCTAACTACTGGGCGCAACCGTTTATCAAAGGTTTAGCGGAAAGAAATATCATTAGTGGATATCCCGACGGTAGATACAGACCAAAACAGGCATTAGATAGAGATGAATTCGCTGCTATAATTCGTAAAGCTTTTGACCAAAATAAAGAAAAGGAAATTAAAAGTGGTTCTGTATATAAAGATGTTCCCCAAGGTTATTGGGCGAGTAAAGCAATAGAAGAATCTGTAGAAGAAGGGTTTTTATCCGGCGATAATAATCTATTTCGTCCCCGTCAAGAAGTTACCAAATTAGAAGCAATTAATGCTTTAACAAGAGGTTTAGATTTAAGTTATCAAGCAAAACCCGTACAAACTTCTGCCGTTACTACAAATACTCCGACAATTATTCCTCCATATATTAGAAGAAGAGCCGCTCAAAGAAAAAGAAAGCGTTTGATGTTGCCAATCGGAATTACTTCTTTGATGCAGCCTTTACTTATTCAAAGAGCTAATGCTGCTAAAATGCCTCAACCGATGAATAATCTCGGAAATAATCCAACTGCGGCTAATACACCGGCAAATACTAAAGAAACTACTACAGCTACAGCACCATTATCAGCAGCATCTATCGTTCAAGAAGCTTACAAAGATGCTAACAAAATTCCTGAAAATGCTGTTCCACAAGTAGCAGCAGCAACTACACGGAATATTGTTGTAAACTATCCCAACACCAATATCCTCAATCCCGATCGGTTAATAAGTAGGGGAGAAACAGCGGCTTTAGTTTATCAAACAATGGCTGCTCAAGGAAAAGTACCTCAAATTCAGAGCAGCAACCCGGCTTATAAATATATTGTGAAAGTTGAAGATGCTAAGTAAGGATTAGTAATTATCTTTTTCAACGCAATTCTTGGATTATCCCCCTTAGCCAAGGGGGGTTAAAGTCTCCTTAATTTAGGGGGATCTTTCCTCGTTCCCAGTCTCCGACTGGGAATGCGTCTCTGAAGGCACTTCTAACTTTATATACCGTTTTGCTGAGCCTCCCGTAAGGCATTTCCAGCCAGAGACTAGGAACGAGAATATGTATTAAGTAACGTCACCTAAAAAGGTACAGAGTCAACAGCTAGACTTTAACCCCCCTTTTTCAAGGGGGGAAGGGGGGATAATCCGAGAATTGCGCTAAAAACGATTCTTCTCAAACATCCTCTTAGATTAGATGAAATTTTAAAAATGGTTGATGGTGCGTGACGTTACAAACCTTATTGCTACGTTCAAATTTTCGAGGCGGCGTCACACAACGGCAATAATGGGGGAAGAAAATCTACACCCCATTTTGCCTCCCCTACAAGAAAAATGTGCCAGTTGCTTAAGTCTTATATGATACGAATTGGCGTTGTTAAATAAAAATATGAAGTTGTGATTTCACATTGTTGGAGACGTAGCAGTGCGGAGCTCTCTACATCTATCTATCTATTTAATTAATGGTGAAGGGACCTTCTTTATCCTCGATCATTGCTTGCCAGGTGCTGCCACCAACAATTCCATCTGCTCTTAATTTAGCTCTATTTTGTTGAAAAGATTTTACCGCAGAAGCTGTTGCACGTCCGTAAATTCCATCAACTTGCCCAACATAAAATCCTTGCTGTTTAAGATATGTTTGTACGTCTCTTACAGCTTTTCCTCGACTTCCCACCTTTAACATGGGTGCGGTTGAAGGTGAATATTTACCCAAGTATGCGAAACGGGTAGGTGATGTACGTTTATCTAAATCTATTAGTGCTTCCCAGGTTTTAGCATTTACAACAGCTGTTGCAGGTAAATTTCTAGACCTTTGGAAACTTATAATGGATGAACGCATTCTCGGTCCGTATATCCCATCCATTGCACCGTAGTAAAATTTATTTTGGTTCAACAATAATTGTACATCTTTTACAGCTTCCGACCTACTACCAGGTCTTAATACTGGTGCAGAAGTTGGTGAATATTCGGTCATATTACCATCTGCAAGCGCTGTTACTCTTTGTGCCATTACAGGCTTGCCAAAAGGTACGGCGGTAATCGCGATCGCAGAAGCTATACTTAAAGGTAAAAGAAAGATTTTTGCAATTTTGTTATTCATTGGTGTCTCCTTTTTCGTTCTAATTTATTTAAATTTATTAAAATCTTTGCCTCAAATTATTTCACGTTGAGGTTAATTGTAAGTAAATGATATTTGTTTTATAAAATCAACTTTTTTTATTTAATCTAATCTTATAACAAAATCAAGTAATCGCGAATCAATCATAAGTTAGAATTATGATTTAGGAGAGTTCTAACTAAAGAAATAATTGTGAGATTATTAACTTGATAGATGAATCTCAATCAAAAACCCGGTGTTTTGTGGGAAAAACCGGGTTTCTATTTACGAAAAAACGATTTATAATTTCAGTTCAAACTTCAGCAAATGCAAAATCGGGTGCAGCCATAACGTACATAATTGTCGGAAGGTTGGCGGTGCGTGCGTGCATTTGTTCGTAATATTCGGTAAAGTTTCGATCTGTGGGAGTTGCCATTCCTAAAAATATGATGTCTGCATCTTGGGAAGATTCGTGTAAAACGGTTTCAAAAGAACGATTCGCTGCAACTATGACTTCGGGTATAGCTGCGATCCGAAATCGACTCAGCATGGCATTTAAGTTTATTTCGGCATTTTTTGCGCCTGCTTCGTTGGAAACAAGTAGCTTGATATATATCTGAGCGTCGCGCCATTCGATTGTCGATCGCAACATATGAGCAAGCAATAGCATCAATCCACCGTTGTCTTGCATTCCTCCCCACCATACATCTATTTGTCGAAACCGCCCAAATCCTCGTTGCTCATTTTCTCGCAAAATCATGACGCTGCGTTTGGCATGATGGATTTGGGCGATCGTGTTGCAGTATTGGTCGCGTCTGGTTGCCTGTTCGCTGTCTCCTAATAATATAATGTTGGGTACTACATTACCTATTCCATAAGCTTCGACGAGTTGCAGCATTCCATCGAAGGGATTTGGGGCATTTACGACGCGGACTAATGCTTGCACCTGCTGCTTTTTCAACTGCTCGCGAATTGTATTTTCAAGCTGCATTTGTCTAGCTAAGTCTCGCGTACCGCTTGATACAACGCTTGATACGGTAATAAAACCTCGTTTGTGGGTTAATGCATAAGCTAGTTGAATCAATGACCAACGTTTGTTAGGAGAACCAGAAAATACTAAAATATTAGGTCGCCAATTCTTGGTATCTTCAACACGATTAATTTGAAAAATTCCCGTGCGGAGTAATGTCATCCAAATTCCTTGACGTACATCTCCCCAAGTAGTATTTAGTTCGCGTTGTTGCAGCCAGAAAAATATTGCTAACACAATTGCAGCTGCCACGATGGTAGCAACTGCGTTGATCAGAAACATCACTGCTAAACAACCAATTCCCCCCAGCAAAGATAAAAGCCAATGCACTTTAAAGCTTGGTCTAAATGATGGACTTTGCAGTAATCCTTCGATAGTTGCCGAAAGATTTAATACTAAGTAAGTTGTCAGGAAAAACATTGTCAGCACCGGCGCAATCAAGTTTAAATCGCCAATGCATACCGCCGCGATCGCCACACCCAGAGTTACCCAAGTACCGATACGCGGTTCGTCATTTTCACCGCTACCTTTACCTAAAAAGGACATCCAGCGCGGTAAAATTCCATCTCTTGCCAAAGCTTGCAATACGCGGGGAGCCGCCAAAATACTACCCAAGGCGCTTGACAAAGTTGCCCCCCAGACTCCGAATAAAATCGCCGGACTCCATAGAGACATCATTTTCATTGCCAGCGGTACGTTAACTAAAGTTGCAGTATCGGCACGCATGGCAATTATCAGCGGCAAAATCATATAAACAACGTATCCCGTAGCGACTGCTGCTAAGGTACCGCTAGGAATAGAGCGGCTGGGATTGCGTAAATCCCCCGACATACTAACCCCCGACATGATACCCGTTACCGCCGGGAAAAACACCGCGAACACTCCCCAAAAAGGAACGCCGTTAGCAGGAATATCCCATCCTTGGGGTGTAACATCCGGTATGGCACCACCGAAAGCTAAAGAAAACAGCGATAAAACGATCGCTCCCATAATTACATATTGTGCCTTCACCGCAACTTCCGCAGAAGTCACAGCTAAAATCGCCACCAAAATAGTTGTAATTAAAGCCACATAAGTTTGATTGAGGCTGCCAAAAGTTTGCACTACACTTTCAGCAAAACCGATGGTATAAAGAGCGATCGAAAGCGCTTGGGCAAAGTAAAGAGAAATACCCACAGCACCACCGACTTCAATCCCCAAACAGCGGCTAATCATGTAGTAAGCACCACCAACCCGCACAACCTTATCAGTGGCGATCGCGCATACCGACAAAGAAGTGAGCAAAGTAATCGATGTGGCGAGAGTGACAATGACAAGAGAACCCACCAACCCCACATTTCCCACAACCCAGCCAAACCGCAGATACATAATTACGCCCAAAATTGTCAAAATTGAAGGCGTATAAACTCCACCAAATGTGCCTAAGCCAGGAGTTTGCGTTTCAACTGACTTTGAGTCATCAGTGGTTTCTGGGGGTGAATCCTGCTTAAATAAAAACTTCATCGTCGATACAACTCCTCGTAGAGCCACCTAGTATTTTTACTGTCGTTTAATTTTAGGCTGAATCGAAAAATATTCAACTATTCGGTGTTACAGATGGGGATTGGGAGAGGGGGGACAAGGGGATGGGGGGATGGGGAGATGGGGAGAATCGATCGGATAATAAATATAATCTTGTTTAAAAGTGCGTATTGCAATCAATATATTAACATCTGCAAATATCTGAATATACTATTAATACGACCGTAGACACGAAACTTACCCACAACACGCGGTAAAGCGTAAAAGTACCCCTACGGGTACTGTTAAAAGCTATACATATTTTCTATCCTGCATATGATGGCAAATTGCAATAAATGTATTACGTATATACGTATAGGAATATTTTTTTATTTAAATTATTCTGAGTATTAAGGTATTTTTTGCTACTACTAAATCCTTGTATATTTTGGGAACTAGTAATTACTTAGTTCTATCAATAATAATGACTAATAAATCGGGAGACGAAAACTCAGATTTTCCTTAGACAGTATAAATATTTTTAGAGCGATCGTTGCTTGCAAAGGATTTAAGCACAAAATACGCTTTATAGGCATAAATGAATACTTAGTAATATCTACAAGTATTTATATTTATAATTAGTATAAAGTATGTGAGTTTTGGCAAATTATGCATATGATAAATTTATATGGATTACGTAGTTATTGATACTGAGGGCAAGCCAGAATTAAGCGAACTGGCAATTATAGATAGTCAGGGACGTGTAATCTACGAAGGGTTTTCTAGCGACTATGCCAATAATGGTTCTCATTTGCCTAATCTCAAAAGTTTAAAGAGTTTATTATCCGACTTTTTAAACATTGTTCAAGGGAAGAAAATAGTTTGTCACTATGCTAAACACGATATTCAAGTACTTAAATTCAGCTTCCATAAAGCGGGTTTAAAAGTTCCTCCCCTGGAATTTGATTGCACTTGTATAAAAGCAAAAAATCATTGGTTAGGGCTGGAAAGCTACTCTTTAGAATATCTCAGTAAATATTTAAATTTGCGGGTTAATAACCGCTACTTTATCCGGGATATGGCTCATTCTGCCCGGTATGATGCAGAGTTTACCTATTACCTTTATCGCCAGTTAATGTTGGACAAATTAAAAGAACAACCAAATCCATTTAGCAGCAGTCGAGTTGATACCCCTTTTCAAAATCACCCCGATGACTTCGATACCTATCACCAACAATTTATTACTCTTGAGTCAATATTAAAAAATATTGAACTCGATGACAATCATCAAAGCAAAGGAGCGGTGGTAATTGGAGAACCAGGTTCGGGAAAGACTCATTTAATGATGCGATTAACAAAAGCGCGATTATCAAGTAATCGATTGCTTTTTATCCGTCAGCCTAACAATTCTTCGTCTGTGCTGTACCATATTTACAGCCGCATTTTGGAGTCTTTAGTCGAGCGAGTTGGAACATTTACTCAATTAGATTATCTAATTATTAATAGCTTTGATAAAATTGTTGCTGATGTCCCAAATCTCACTAAAAAAGACCAAGAAATTATTCAAGCACTAAAGGATGATAATATAGATGCTCTTGGGGGAGAAGGAACTTATACTAAGGCAGTATACTGGCAGCAAATTCACAAACGAATCAATGACTGGTGGAACAAAAATTACTCGGCTGGTGGTTTTGCTTTCTCAATTCTCAAGGGAATTATAAAGTATTGTAGCTACACGGACTATAATTACAAAAATATTGCTACACGTTGGCTAGCAGGTCAGGCTTTATCAAAAGAGGAAGCAGAAAAAGTTGGTTTACCAAATTGGCAAGAAAACCTTAGCTTAGAACAATTTTCTTTAGAAGCTATTTCGGTTTTAGGTAAATTATCTATCCTCGATCAGCCTTTAATTATTATTTTCGACCAGTTGGAAGGATTGGGACTTCCTCAAAATAAAGAGATATTGCTCCAGTTTGGAGAAACTATTAAGGAAATTTTCACCCACGTTCCTAATAGCTTGATTATCCTAAATATGTTTCCCGATCGCTGGGAGCAGTTTAAAGATATTTTTGATAACTCAATTATTGGTAGAGTATCTCAGTATCAAATTCAGTTACAAAGACCGCAGGAAAACGAACTTTTATCTATTCTCAAAGTCAAGCTGCAAACTATAAATATTCCTTTAGCAAAAATATTTTTAGCTGAAGATTTAGAGGATATTCTCGAACAAAAATCTGTGCGTGCGGTTTTGAATCGAGCCGCTGAATACTACAATTATCGGGTTTGTCAAATTCCTTTACCCTCTATAAAAGAAAATGTTCGGAAGTTAGACGGTAATGAAAAAATAGAACAGCAGTTACGAATATTAGCTTCCGAGCAACAGCTATTTAAACAAGCATTACTGGGCATTATACAGGAGATGCAAACACCGGGTTCGGTTGACATGGAAGACTTGGGAAAACAGCTTGTTCCTGAAATTAAAAGTGAAGAAAAGCGAATAGAAGAATATGTTATTGAGTATTTAACCAAGCAAAAAACTTATTTGGAAGGGCAATATCATAAACTGCCGATTATTTCTGATTCGGATGATATCGGTAAACTCAAGACTATTGCCGAAGCTTTCAACAATATCAAACCGATTAAATTGACTTTTTATAAGTTAGGAAAACGAGTATTACCAGAGCATATTGTGATTGAAACCGAGCGTCAAAACTATGTACTGGGTTTTCTGCAAGTGTCTCCTAATGCGTCTTTTACTAGTCGAATTGGTAATTTCAACGAGTTAGTATGCTTGCACCCCAAAGACAGCTTTAGTTTATTCCGAGATGAGCGCTTAACTGAAATTAAAGGTCCTGTTGCTAAAGAGAAGATAAGTCAGCTAAACAATTCTCATAATGGCAAATTTATTTTCTTTTCTAAGCCAGATAGGATTCACTTGGAACTTATTTATAAATTAATTATTGATATTCAAAATAGAGATTTGGATGTTGATTTGGAGTCAGCTTTAAAGGTTTTTATAAATAAACCTGAATGGTATCACTGGCTGTTTAATTTGTTTGGTTTTGGTGAACCAACAGCATGAGTCAGTACAATTCGCAATAAGCCGCAGGCTCCGCCTGAACGCAATTAATGCCCACGGATGAATCCAGCGGCTTGAACCATATGATTTCAATGGTCAGAAGTCGGGTTTTTATAAAATTGTCAGGTTGTTACAGATATTTTCACATAAAAAAACCCGACTTCTCAACCGGATTTACAAACTTTTGAGGGAATGAAACAGCCCTTTATAAAAGAAAGTCAAATAACTCCTAACTCTTCAAAACTGAATGCAAATTCACTACCGCACCAATCACAACGATCGCTGGTGCTTCAAAGCCGGTTTTTTCAACTTGCTCGATAATCGTTGCTAATTTACCGATTAATTCTTCCTGCTCTGGGCGAGTACCCCAACGGATTAAACCGATGGAAGTATCTTTATCTAAACCTGCTTTTAATAACTCTTCGATAATATAAGCTAAATTTTGAATTCCCATGTATATCACAATCGTTTCCGAACCTTTGGCAATACTTAACCAATCGACTGCCGGACGATATTTTCCTACTGATTCGTGTCCGGTGACAAATGTAACCGACGAACTATAAAGCCGATGGGTTAAGGGAATACCTGCATAGGCAGGAGCGGCGATTCCCGATGTGATTCCCGGCACTACTTCTACAGATATTCCAGCTTTGAGTAAATCTTGCATCTCTTCGCCACCGCGCCCGAAAACAAAGGGATCGCCGCCTTTCAAACGCACGACGATCGCATGATCTTGAGCTTTTTCAATTAATAATTCAGTGGTTTGATTTTGCGGTAAAGAATGCCTTCCCTGTCTTTTTCCAGCGTTAATTTTTTCGGCAACAGGGTTAACCATTAAGAGAATTTCCGGACTCACCAAAGCATCATAGATAACTACATCGGCAGTTTCTAACAACGCCTTCCCCTTGAGAGTCATCAACCCCGCATCTCCGGGTCCCGCGCCTACTAGATACACCTTACCCACAGCTTTTTGCGTGTTTTCCCGGTTCATTGCATCAAATCCCAAATTAAATCGGTTAATTCCCCATTTCCTCCTAAAGGCTCGTATAATTCAAAACTTACCCCAGGAAACTGTAATTTTAAATCTTGTATAGATTCCGCGATGGCATCGGTAATACCACCTGCGAATAAGAAATAAGGTATAATTGCGATTTTTTTCTTCCCATCAGCGACTAACTGAGCCACAATATCTTTTAAACTCGGAGCCACAGCCCAATAAGCAGCAACCGCATTCAAAGAAATAGCCATTGCTTCAATGCTGGAATTTGCTTCCACGCGACGGCTACCGTGGGCTACAATAATTCTGCTATCTAAAGATATATCGGTAATCTTGTTTGCAAGCAACCTTCGTAAACCCGAGTGAGAGCCTAAATATGGTTGCAACTCGATGGAAATATCTTCTCCCAAAGTTTTTTGAGCTAAATTCACCTCTTCGGGGATATCTTCGGTAACGTGAATTCCCGGCAGTAGAAACAAAGGCAATATTTTTAAATGACGGCATCCATTAGCGATCGCTTTGCGGCTAAAATCTACAATTTGCTCGTGTAGCGGTTGAGGATGTAATTCCAAATAAGCCGTACCTATTTGATAATCGCATTTCGTTGGCGACAATATATTAGCGATCGCATCAGAATTCGAGTTACTTTCTAATTTATTGCTGAGATTTCGCGCTAACTCTTCCATCGCGACTTCAGGACGCGGATCGCGACTTCCGTGGGATACTAAAAGATATGCTTCAGACATTGGTGATAAAAATTCTTGACTATAGACTGGGGATTTATCACTAGTGTAGATTATGGGAACCAGAGGTGAATGGCATTATTGAATCTGGGTATGAATGATTATAAATGTAAAATAAGAGGCAAAGCACAAACTAAGCTTGACTTTTAGAAATTATATTTGAAAAATTAATTTTTCTGACAGTATAGAGCTTTTTAATGATTTAGGAACTTTTGCATCCGGGTTATAAGTCTATCCATAACCTGTAAAACCTAGCCAGTAGCGGTTTGGGCATTTTTGCCCTGTTAAAATAATCAATTACAAGTTAAGATAGGTATACACTTTAAGGTGCGTTTTTAGATGAAACTTCCTGATTACGAGCGGGTAATTTATCAACGCAATCCATTGATTGAAGTGGTTTGCCTGTTACGATTTCCGACGATTCTCAAAATTAGCAATCAAGAGCCAGCAGAATTTCAAGATATAATTCGATTTGATTATCCTATCTATGAAGTTCAAAAAACCGTTAATATTCCTGGATTACCTACTGAAGTATTGAAAATGTCTCAGCAGTTAGGTATTTCTCTGAATACACAAAATACTATTTATCACTTTAAATCGGAAAATTTAAAATGGCAATTGTCTTTAAACCAAGATTTTATATCACTTTCTACAACAGAATATGAAAAATATGAAGATTTTAAATTGAAGTTTCAGAGAGTTTTAGAAACATTTGAAAATAGTTATAAACCATCTTTTTATACTAGAGTTAGTTTAAAATATCAAGATTTAATAGTTCGTTCTAATTTAGATATCAAAGATAAAAATTGGTCAGAACTTATACCCGTTCATATTGCTTCAGAACTTCATAGTCCAGAAATTGCTGCTTCATTAAAAGCTTCTATAAAAAATATAGAAATAAGAATAGAAGATGTAGAAAATGGGCAATTAAAATTTAATCATGGGTTAGTTATAGCTCAAGACGAAGAAAAAAAGCATCAAGAAGCAGCATATTTGTTAGAGTCAAATTTTTTTACTATAGGAAGATTAGATAAAAAAGATGTCTGGACTATCATTGACAAATTTAAGCATTCAGCAGGGAAACTTTTCCGATGGAGTATTACGGATGAACTCCATGACGCAATGGAGCCTAAATCAATTAGCACCAGCGATCGATAATAGTTTAGAGTCAGAAAGTAACGTTTCAATTACTGTTAGAAGGTCATACGAAAAAGTAGATGATTCAATTTCATATCCTTATATAAATCCTACTTCTCAGGTCAGTTTTGAAGTAGAATTTCCTGATTCACAAATACCTCAAATTGTAAATTTATTAAAATGTATACTTCTTTTAAGTCTACTTCCTCAAGAAGGATTAGATGAAGCCGTTAGTGAATTGGAAAGCATTAAAGAATATTACAGCGATTTTACAAATGATTTTGATTCTTCACAAGAAAGCTTACCACCCAAAGTAATTAAAGCAAAGGTAAATCCCGCACAAACTCGACCTCCTCTGGTTTTAGATTTGGATTAATTATTCATGTCAGAATTACCTAAATACGATATATCTGTCAGAGATTCAGCCCTTAGACAAGGAGAATTTTTGACGGGAATTATTCAGTATAAACCGATTATTACAGATAGTTCTCAATTTGAAAATGATGATATTAAACTTGAAAAAATTATTCATCCTTACGTAATTGTTACCACCCAAGATTGCGATTTAGATTGGGATTTTCGAGCTAGAGAAGAGATTCAGTCAACAGGAGAAATAGAAAAAAAGCGTGGGAAGTTATTAAATTCTATATTATTGTGTGAAATTGATACCGCTCAATCAATAAGACCTAATAAAAGTTTAATTGATAATAGAAAAGAATGGGAGTTAGTCAGCGCCAATCGTCACGAACGATTTTATTTTTTTGAAATGATATCGTCAGATTTAGACTTAGAGGAAGAAGGTTTACCTGAATTAACAGCAGATTTTAAAAAAGTTTTTGCAGTGGAGGCAGATGTTTTATATTCTCAGATAATTGCTGGAGTAGCAAAAAGACGTACTACTTTAGCACATCCATATCTGGAACATTTTTCAGGACGCTACAGAAGTTTTCATGGAAGAGTTGCATTACCATCTTTATACAGCAGTATGAAAGAAGGGTAAATAAAAATCAAGCCGCCAAAACCTGACGCACTGCTGCCGACATCAACTTCTCTCTATCCCCGATAGACTGCGTTAGCTTAGCTTCAAGTTCATCGCATAAAGACATCATTTGGTTTACTTTGGTGACGATGCGGTGTTGTTCGTTGAGGGGTGGGAGGGGAATAATTGAATTTTTCAGCTTTGTTCCATTGAAATTTGCTTGTCCACACTGCTGTGTAATTTCAGGTTCAATCTGAGTTTGTCTAAAGTAGCAAGAATTCATTGAGATATTAATAAACTCTGGATTTATATACTCATAAAAAAGAGAAACTCGAATTAAATATGAAGCAAAAGTATATTGGTTACTTTCTGCTTTAAAAATACCTGTCTTACCAACTAATTCATAACTATTCGTTCGATTAAAAAGAATGTCATTATTTTCTAGGTAAAGTCTAGGTAAATCTTTTATCGAATCTGGGACATATTTGAGGTTATTAAAGATAATTTGACCGTTTTGGATATTATTCATCCTAAAAATAGGAATTGTTTCTCCTGCATCTACTGATTTATAAGATGTTCCATACTCAATTACTTTTGCTGTTTCTCCTAACCTCACCCACTCCCAACCCTGCGGCAAATCAAAAGCCATCTCACCCACATCAACAGACGGCAACTCCTTCGACTTCTTAATCTTCCCTTCCTTAACTAACCTTTCCTTCTCAGCTTTAATCTTCTCCAGCAAAACCGAAGCGGGTTCATCCGATGGATTTTGCGGAACTAACTTACCCATGACAGCGAGTTGCAGAATAGCTTGACGCAGTTGTTTGACGTTTTCGGGGGTGCTGTAAAGTAAGTCGAAGTTGTCGCTGATGGTTTTCCAGTGCTGCTTAAAAGATTCTTGGGTGCTGGGGGTGAGTAACTTGGTGGTTGCGACTTCTCCTAATTTGAGAATGCGATCGCGCTCCAATTGCGATCGTGTTTCCAATTCGTCGCATAGTTTCATCAGCGCGTCTACTTTGGCAACGATTCGGTGTTGTTCGTTGAGTGGGGGGAGGGGGAATATAAAATTTTGTATTGACTTGACTCCAACATTTGCTTGTGTAGTTTTATTGATGTATCTGGTAATTTCGCTTTTAATCAGTAACGATATAGAGTAATAGTATGAATATTTTGGACTAATAAAACCAGAAAAATTCTTAATTACAGCGCAAGAATAAGAAGCTAGAAAATCTATATCTGTATTTACATATCTGTTAACACCTATTGTTCCGTATCTTGGAAAAATAATGTCATCTTTTTGAGGTTGTATTTTCTGTCGTAGTCGTTCAAAATCTTCGATTGATATTTTTTTTGCCGCTGAAAAATCAATATCACCTTCTTTTGTGAAGTCTCTAGGTGATACATAGGGTATGCCATCTTCAGCTTGTTGAGGCATTTTATGATCTACATCTCCAATTTGAAAAGCAACATCTTCCCATCTCACCCACTCCCAACCCTGCGGTAAATCAAAAGCCATCTCACCCACATCAACAGGTGGCAATTCCTTCGACTTCTTAATCTTCCCTTCCTTAACTAACCTTTCCTTCTCTGCTTTTATCTTCTCCAACAAAACCGCAGCGGGTTCATCATCGGGATTTTGCGGAACTAATTTTCCCTGTACGGCTAATTGTAAAATCAATTCGCGTAATTTCTGCACGCCATTCGGTGCATCGGCGAATAATTCAAAGTTGGAAAAAAAGGTTTCTAAATTCATAAATATTTTTTATTGAAGCGGTAATTGCCGAACGCGGTAACGTGCATCTTCAACTGTTACAATTGCACCTGAATTTAATTGTTCTGCATACTCAGAAATTAGATTTAGTAATCTACTACTGACAAATTGAGGAACAGTATTTTTTAAACGGAAAATAATCACATTAGGTAAGCTCGCTTTACTTAGTGCTAATAATTCAGCAAAATCTAAATCAAAAGTTAAAATAATTCGTTCTTCTTGCCTTGCTTTGATTACAATCTCCTCATCACGCATACGTTCTAAACCTTCTTCGATTAGATGTATAGCATCGTATCCTGCTTGTCGTAATACCTGAACTGTCAAAGGAGAAACACCCATATCCGCCAAAAATTTCATGCTGTTTTTTCGGTAAAAGGACGAATTTGTTCGTTAGCTAGAAATGCTGCATATTGAAGACTAGCTTGAATATCTTCTGCTTCTAAATAAGGATAAGCTTCTATAATTTCCTCAGTTGTCATCCGATTTGCAACCAAACTCAACACCAAAGATACAGTAATTCGCATACCGCGAATACAAGCGCGTCCACCCATAATTTGCGGGTCAAAAGTAATACGTTCAAACATTTAACTACCTTGTTTCCTATAAAGTTATAAGTTTTATTAAACAATTCTATATTTTAGTATTCCTATAATACCAAAATTTATTATATTCACGCATTAACCCTCGCCAAATAAGCTTGAATCGGATTTATAATAATTCCTAAAATCTTATCAACCTGATTAATATAATATTCCACCATATCAATACAAACTAAGGTTTCATTTAACATCAAAAAACGCCAATTAGTCCCACTGGTAACTGCACCATAAATAACCGGAATATCAATACCTTGACGTTGATTAAAAATCTGAGATGCTACCATTTCCGCAATGCATTGTCCCAATCCGCTAATAATATTTTCGTTCTTTGCTTCTACAATATTAATTACCGGAGCGCTAATAAAAAATTGCTCTGAAGAAGCACTAATTAAAAAATCGCAGTATCCCAAAAGTCCTTTTTCAATATCGACATTAAAATCCGTACCAGAAAATAAACTAACTTGATTATTTAATTGCCTTCTAACTTCACTTAAAATCGGTGCAATCAGAAATTCAGATCGAGCTTTTTCTGTGCCAATTGCAGTAGCCAATGGAATATAATCTTGCAAAATCATAGTTAAAATTTCCGATGGCTCAACGGCTGGAATATTATTAAATAAATTTTGCGTTTCATCAACCGTTAACCCAAAATCTGCTTTAACTTTAGCTAAGGTAAAATTACTGTACGCCATCAATAAACCTCCGTTTAACCTCTCTCCAAACCTTAATCCTCTTAGGAGAAAAGCTTTGATATTTCCCCCATTCCCTGCTCCGGGAAGGGGGTTAGGGGGTTAGGTTTCCAAGATTTTGAATAAAACACGATATCCTCTATTTATTCCTAAATATTATTTGCTTAATAATCTCTTAAACCCACGCAGTTAAAATTATCTTTATCTCCCCATCACCCCATCACCCCATCTCCCCATCACCCCATCACCCCATCACCCCCTCTCTCCATCATCCCCCAAAGCTCCCATCAACTCAGCCTTCAACAAATTCCTCGTCTCGCTCAAACCAGCATTTAATTCCCCATATTCCCGTAACATTTCCCCTAAATCCCGATGTTTTTCTTTCTCTTGATAGGGGTTTTTAATATCTAAATTGTAACCATTAGCAATAATATCTTCTACCGAAACCTTCCAAGCAAAATCATTTTCTTCGCGGTTATCCCACCAAGCTTTCTCAACTGCAAATTCTTCAATCCGTATCGGTTTTGTTTTAGAATAAGACTTATAACCCGCTGGGTAAGGATGTTCGTAATACCAAATTTCTTTTGTCGGCTTCCCTTTTGTAAAGAACAATAAATTAGTTTTAATACTTGTATAGGGATTAAAAACACCGTTGGGTAAACGCACGATTGTATGTAAATTGCACTCACTTAACAACTTTTCTTTAATCCGGGTTTTCACACCTTCCCCAAACAGCGTACCGTCGGGTAAAACAATTCCCGCTCGTCCGCCATCAACCAAAAGATGCATAATTAAAACTAGGAATAAATCTGCCGTTTCTTTGGTACGGTAAGCAGCAGGAAAATTAGTTTCAATTCCGTCTTCTTCCTTGCCACCAAACGGCGGATTAGTAACAATTAAATCTACCTTTTCATGGGGTTTATAATCTCGTAACGGACGCGCCAAAGTGTTATCGTGACGAATTTCCGGAACTTCCACTTCATGCAATAACATATTAGTAATACACAGCAAATGAGGTAAAGGTTTTTTCTCCACCCCTGCAATTAACCGCTGTAACTTTTCCTTTTCTTCAACAGTTTTCACCTGCTTTTTCAAATATTCCAAAGCGCAAGTCAGAAAACCACCAGTACCGCAAGCCGGATCTAAAATTCTTTCACCCAAACGCGGATTTAACATATCCACCATAAACTGAGTTACAGCGCGAGGAGTATAATATTCGCCAGCATTCCCAGCATTTTGCAAATCCTTAAGAATTTGTTCGTAAATATCGCCAAAAAGTTGTTTATCCTTAGAATTATTAAAATCAATTTCATTGAGCTTATTAATTACCTGACGCATCAAAGTGCCATTTTTCATAAAATTAAAAGCATCTTCAAAAGCATCGCGAATAATCCGCCCTTTCGAGTCAGATTCATCTAAATTAAGATTTTTGAGCGTAGAAAATAGTTGATTATTAACAAAATCCAGCAACTCATCACCCGTAATTCCCTCCGTATCCGCAGCCCAACTTCGCCAGCGCAACTCATCCGGTAAAGGCGAAACATAATCATCATCAAAAATTTCATATTCCGTTTCGCGATCGTCAAAAACCTTAAGAAAAATCATCCAAGTCAACTGACTAATGCGTTGAGCGTCACCATCGACACCTTCATCAATACGCATGATATCTTGGATAGTTTTTACAGTAGTGCTGATGGACATGGTTTAAGAAGATAGGAATTAGGAATTATTTTTTCGTTCGTAGTAAGGGCTTCAGCCCTCGGAATTAGGACTAAAGTCCTTACTACAAACAAATACATAACGGATAATTATTGCATTATTTACTACTTTTTGGTGCTTTACGGCGGATGAATTCCAATATTAATCCTATTCCTTACTTTCTTCCTCTGCGCTCTCCGCGCTCTTTGCGGTTTTTTAATCCGTAATTTTCTGGTGAATCAAAAAATTACGTTAATTGTGTGCCTAACGCACCCCACAAAACTTACATATAAATTGATATTTAGTCCTATTTATCTTACACCAGTCGCGATAACCGCCTTGGAATAAATTCCCAGGAACCCACCACAAAGTCTGATAAATCAGACTGGGCAAGGCTTTTAGTACGTTTTCAACGTACTTTGTATATAAGCCTTGGAATTGATTCCGAGGCGGGTATCTGGGCTAATCGCGAATGGTGTAAAATGCGAAATATTACGGGAATTATGAGGGAACCAATGCCCTTACTACGAACCAAATAAATCATGCTACCCGATAAAGTTCGGTTTTCAATTCCCCTAATGCTGCTAAATACTTCTGCTTACCACCAAACAAATTAATAATTTCCATCGGTGTTGCTAATTCTGTAAACGGTGGAACTTTCAAAACTGCCATTCCTTCAATTTCCTCTATTCCTTCTGAAGCATATTTATCTAACAAAGCAGTTAAAACCGCTTTCGCTTTTTCGCTATATTTACTAAAATAATCGCCTTTATAAACCTTTTGAGCGCGTTGTTTTCTACTTAATGGTGGTTTATCAAATGCTACGTGACAAATTAAATCGAAGGGATTGAAATCTTTTCCAACTTCTGCTTCTAAGGCTTCAAATAAAATTCCTTGTTCGTGCAATTCATTAATTATTGCTTGCTTTTTATCTGACTGACTCCAACGCCGTAAAAAGTCATCTAAAGAGCCATATTCTTGACTAACTGTTTTACGAGTATAGTCTTTCAATGATTCTGTAATTAACTTGCCGTTTTTACCATAATATTGAACTCTTTCCGCACTAACTGAAACTTCTACATCATCAACTACATATTTTGTCCGTTTTTCTCCCGCTATTTTTTGATTTACTTTTTCGGTACCGTATTTAAATTCACTCTTTTCTACTGGTACAATAGATTCGTTTATATTTGGTTCGTAAATCTGTACGGGTTCGCCATCAAAGTCGGAGTCAGCGAATAATTCTGTAGCTTTTTTAAAGTCTATAATTGTAAAATAAGTTTTACCATATTCTTCATTAATCCTAGTTCCCCTACCGATAATTTGCTTAAACTCAGTCATCGACTGAATGCGTCGATCTAATACTATTAATTTACAAGTTTGAGCATCTACTCCCGTTGTCATCAACTTAGAAGTAGTAGCAATTACCGGATATTTACTTTCCGGCAAAATAAAGTTATCTAACTCCTCTTTACCTTCCTTCTCATCGCCAGTAATTCGCATCACGTATTTGCGATTTTGTAATACTAAATCGGCATTTTCATTTACCAAAGCCTGACGCATTCTTTCTGCATGGTCAATATCTTCGCAAAATACAATAGTTTTAGCAAATCTATCCGTCTTTTTCAAAAATTCGCTGACTTTCTTCGCAACTAATTCCGTCCGCTTCTCTAAAACTAAAGTGCGATCGATATCCTTTTGATTGTAAATTCTATCTTCTATTTCCCGACCATATTTATCTAATTGTCCTGCATTTGGTCGCCATCCCGATAAATCTTTATCAATATCAACCCGAATTACTTTATAAGGCGCTAAAAATCCATCTTCAATACCTTGTTTCAGCGAATAAGTATAGATTGGTTCGCCAAAATAATCAATATTAGAAACATCTTTAGTTTCCTTTGGTGTCGCTGTCAAACCAACTTGCGCGGCGCTACTAAAATACTCTAAAATCTCTCGCCAAACTGAATCTTCCGCAGCGCTTCCCCGGTGACATTCATCGATAATTATCAAATCAAAAAATTCCGGAGAAAACTGCTTATAAATATTCTTTGCTGACTCATTCCCCGTCACCCCTTGATAAAGCGCCAAATAAATCTCATAAGACTTATCAATTTGACGCTTACTAATTTTAGTCATCGCCTTACCAAAAGGTTTAAAATCGTTAGTCTTAGTTTGATCGATTAAAATATTTCTGTCAGCTAAAAATAAAATCCGCTTTTTAGTGCGCGACTTCCACAACCGCCAAATAATTTGAAAAGCCGTGAAAGTCTTACCCGTACCCGTAGCCATTACCAATAGTATCCGGTTTTCACCCTTGGCGTTAAGCGAAGCTCTACCGAAGGTAATCGCTTCAATTGTGCGGTTAATTGCCGTCAACTGATAGTAACGTGGTTTCTTCCCGCTACCATCGGAATAATAATCTTGAGTAACTATCTTATTTTCAGCTTCCCCAATTCCCTTCCAAATACAATAACGCCGCCATAACTCCTGGGGTGAAGGGAAATTATCGAGGCTCAATTCTTGCTCAATTTTACCAGTTATCCCAGTGCGATCGTGTTCTAAAAAAGCATCACCATTTGAACTATAAGCAAAGGGAATATCAAGTATCTCAGCATAGCCCAACCCTTGCTGCATCCCGCTGCCAACGCTATGCTTATTATCTTTCGCTTCTATTACAGCGATGGGAATATTCGCTTTATAGTAAAGAATATAGTCAGCTCGTTTACTTTCACCTCTACTAGTCAACTTACCGCGTACTAAAACTTTACCCTTAGTAAAACTCACCTCTTGACGTACCTGATGAGACTTTATATCCCAACCAGCTTCCACCAAAGCCGGAGTGATATATTTAGTACATATATCCTGCTCGCTCAAAGATTTTTTATCTAATTGTGCCATATTGAATTTATATATATTTATTTGATATTTATTTACGCAGACATTTAGGAAATTATTTTTAACTTCCCTGTATCTGTTTTAACTGTTAATCAAGTAAATATAAACACGCGGCGATTAAAATTTGAAACCGAAGAGGATGGGCAAAAAAGTATCTGTTGTTACCTCATTACTGCTTTGATCCCCCCTTCCCCCCTTAAAAAGGGGGGTTAAAGTCCCCCTTTTTAAGGGATCTCGAAAGTCTTCTGGTCTTATTTGTGGCTTGTCAAACATCCTTTAAGGTTGAGGAAAATGCTTGTTACACTCAAAAGACAAATTTATTGATATATTTACTTATGTAATAAATATTTCTGTAGATAGATGAGTAAACACACTCACCGCGAATCTCACAATCGGCAGCGATCGCAACTTCATCAACCGATGTTTTATTATTTCGCTTACGGTTCCTGTATGTGTCCGGTGGATTTGAAGCGCACTATGGGTGAAAATACCCACACTTATGTAATGGGTGCGGGAATCCTCAAGAATTATAGATTGGGATTTTACCGTTACAGTGCTTTCCGTAAATGTGGCGTATTGGATGTGGTAAAAGATTCTAGTAGCAGCGTGCATGGAGTACTTTATCGACTACCTTCAAGGCTTAGCGAAAGCTTGGATAAGCGCGAAGATGTACCGCGTGGTGGCTATCGTCAAGAGTCTGTAGATATTGATTTTCAAGGAAAGGTATATAAAAATGTCCGCACCTATGTGGTGGTAAACAAACTTTTGGAAGAGATGGCACCCAATGATTGGTATTTTAACGTTGTATTAAGAGGTGCGATTACCTGTAAGTTACCTGAAGAATATTGTTGGGGTTTGTTTAATCATATGCACGGTTTGCAGTCTTCTCAATTAACAATTAACAATTATCAATAATCATTTGTTCGTAGTCAGGGCTTCAGCCCTTATTAGGACGCGCATTCCTTACTACAAACTAAGAATAACTCCCTATTCCCTTGATAAATAATCTCTATCCAAAGAATGAAGACGTAGATATAAAAAAGGTGGTATTCCACTAAATGAGTAATAAAATACAATTCTAATGATTAAAATACGGAAAAAGAGAAATATTGGTAAGAATACGGATTTGACGTTAGCAGCATTGAATTACTTAAGTAAATAAGCACAAATTAAACAAATTTATATGGTAAGTACTCCTCCATCTCAATCAACGGAAGCTCAATATCAAGTAGAAAATCCCCAAGCTGAAGTTAAAGCGATTATAGAAACTCCTGATTCTGATGCCGATATTAATTTGGAGTTTCTCTACACTAGGGATATTGAATTTCGCCAAGAAACTATCTATTTTCTTGTAGTTGACCGTTTTTTCGATGGCAATCCTAAGAATAATAAAGGGTTTAATTCGGAACTTTACGATCCCGATTGCCAAGAATGGGGGAAGTATTGGGGAGGAGATTTAAAAGGAGTTATTGATAAATTAGATTATTTGAGAAATCTGGGAGTTACCGCTCTTTGGTTAACTCCTTTATTCGAGCAAGTTGAAGAATTATTTATTGAAAGTGCGGCAATTCATGGCTATTGGACGAAGGATTTTAAACGGTTGAATCCTCGGTTTATTGCCCCCGACGATGAACCTTCTTTGAATAAAACTCAAGATACTAGAAATACTGTTTTCGATCGCTTGGTTGAAGAATTGCACAAGCGCAATATGAAATTGATATTAGATATTGTGTGCAATCATAGCAGCCCCGATACGGGTGGTAGTAAAGGTGAACTTTACGATGATGGCGTGAAAATTGCCGATTTCAACGATGATAAAGGCAACTGGTATCACCATTATGGGGAAGTAAACGATTGGGAAAGTGAATGGCAGGTACAAAACTGCGAATTATCGGGTTTAGCAACTTTTAATGAAAATAATGTTGAGTATAGAAGTTATATAAAATCAGCAATCAAGCAGTGGTTGGATAGAGGAGTTGATGCTTTAAGGGTAGATACAGTTAAGCATATGCCAATTTGGTTTTGGCAAGAGTTTAACAGCGAAATGTACAACCACAAACCTGACGTATTTATCTTTGGGGAATGGATTTACAGCCGCCCAGATGACGATCGCTCTGTAGAATTTGTCAATAACTCTGGTATGACTATACTAGATTTTGGATTGTGCATGGCACTGCGTCAAGCTTTAGGAACGAATGATGAATCTGGGTTTTATTTAGTTAATGATGTTTTAAAGCAGGATTATCGCTACAACGGTGCAACGGAATTGATCACTTTTATCGATAACCACGATATGCACCGCTTCCTGACTATTAACCCAGATATCGATAATTTGCGTTTAGCGGTTGATTTTTTAATGACTAGTCGCGGAATTCCCTGCTTATTTTACGGTACCGAACAATATCTGCATAACGATACCAACGGCAATGATAACATCTACGGAAATAACGATCCCTACAACCGTCCGATGATGGATAAATGGGATACCGAAACCCCTATTTATTGGGATATGCGGAAGCTTTCGGGGTTGCGTCGTTTAAATCCGGCGATATCGATGGGTAGTCAGTGGGAGAAATATGTTACACCAGATACTTTCTGTTACGTGCGCCGCTATAACGGCTCGCGCTGCTTTGTCGCTTTGAATAGAGGTGATGCCGTTACCGTAGAAGAAGTAGATACCGAGTTACCCGATAGAGAACATACCTGCGTATTAACCGGGCGTAAATTTGAAGTCAAAGATGGAAAAATTTATAACTTAGAACTTGGTGGAAAAGAGGCGATCGTTATCAGTCATGTAGGGGAAAGATTGAAAGCGCAAACAATAGTTAGAGCGCAATTAAATGGAGTAGATACCAAACCCGGTGAAAGAATTGTCGTAATTGGTGATTGTCCGGAATTAGGTAACTGGGATATCGGTAAAGCATATCCTTTGGAGTACATTAATTCAAATACTTGGTTTAGCGAGATTCCCTTTAATGAAAGCGCCGGTAAACTTATTAGTTATAAATATGTAATCTTGCGCGAAGGGACTTCTCCTTTACGGGAAAACTTGTTAGCTCGTCGTTGGGTAATTGCCAGTGAAGGTACTGTTAAGTGGCGCGATACTTGGGCTTCGGGGAGAGAGGCTTAATCAGTGAGCAGTGAGCAGTGAGCAGTTAGCAATTGTTGATTTTGAAATACACCTGGCGAATATAATTCGCGGCTACACAAACAAAACCCACCTGCGCGGGTTATAATTTTCAGAATCCACGGAGGTGGATTTCGCCTGTTTAGTCGCGGTTTCAACCGCCGATTATTCTATTTAATTCCAACAAAGCATCCTCAAATCCAGGAATATTTACCGAGTGATTTGAGAGAAAAATCTGCTTGCTGAGATAATTAAATTCACCTTGAGCATCTTGATAAGGCTGACTGTAACATTCAAGCTGACTAACTTGTAAATTGACAATCCAATAATTAGTAATTCCGGCTTCTGCGTATAACGTTAGCTTTGTTGTTTGGTCGTAATTTAAAGTACTATCGCAAATTTCTATAACTAATAAAATATCTTCAACATAGGGATGATAAGCAAGATAATCTTCATCTTTTCCCCTTGCAATAACTACATCTGGTTCGGGTTCGCTGTTATTTAAAAGTGTAACTGGATCTTGTCCGCGAATAACTGCTTTATCTCCTAAAACTCGATCTAATTGACGGCAAAGAATAGAACTACATACACTGTGAAACGTTCCTTTTGCAGCCATTTGAATCAGTTCCCCCCGAATCAACTCAATTCTATCTCCCTCCGTTAGAAAACCGAGTTCAATCAGTCGATGGTATTCGTCGATTGTAAATCGCTTTGGTGTAACAATCATGGGAGAATTATTAATCAACCTTTTCACTTTCTTTCAAGCACTTTTAACCACCCAAAAACTTCTTCTGCACTTAAAGTTAAATCAATTCCTTCTAATACTTTGAGTTGAGTACTACCTCTACAAATTTTGGGTTCTAGTTGCGGAGTAAAAATCAATATTGAATAATCATCTGGATCTATTAACCATCCTAAATGACAACCATTTTGGAGACAATGTAATATATTATCAATTACGCGGTTTGCTTTTTGGTCGGGAGAAAGAATCTCAATTGTCCAGTCAGGTGCTTGCTCAAAATTATCCACAGGTTCACCGATTTCATTGAGTTGAATTCGATTCCAAGCCACAACCGCGACATCGGGGACAACGGAACGTCCAGCAAAGGTACAGCGCAATTCTGGAAGTGCAGTATATTCATCGCTATTATCATCAACTACTCTCAACAAGCGCTTTTGTATAATCGAATGTCGGAATTTTGGCATTGGCTTTTGAATTGCAACCCCCCCTGAATATTCCCAAGCTGGTGAATCCTCAATATTAGGCAATTTGAGGAATTCTTCCAAGGTGATAATTTGGGATACTGAGGCTGTCATTAGCTAAAGTGAAAAATCGCTTTTATTTTTAGTATTATACAACTAAAACTACAATGGATAAATTAGAATTTTATCGTCAGTATATTCAAGAAATATTAACAGAATACAGTAAATGTCCGCCTGTAAACGGTGAAATTGAAGTGCAAACTATATATGATACGAAAAATGACCATTATCAAGTTGTAGATTTAGGATGGGATAAACATCGTCGTATCTATAATTGCGTGATGCATTTTGATATTAAAGACGGTAAAATCTGGATTCAACGCAATCAAACAGATGATTTACTTGCTGATAAGTTGATAGAAATGGGTGTAGTGAAGGAAGATATTGTATTAGGTTTGCAGCCGGAGTATGTTAGAAAGTATGCAGGTTATGGGGTGATGTAGTGTATAAAACTAAGTCAATCTAATCAACATAATCCATTGGCTTTGATAAACCTTCAGCAATTTCTTTTTTCGCACGTTTACCAGCAGCAATTAAATTCGGTTGCGTTTTCTTAAACGACTTTTCCCATTTTAATTCCTCTTCTAAATCCTGAATATATTCTCGGAGATGTTCTAAAACACGATTTTGTGCATTTTCCGGTAGAGATTCAATCATCTTAAGTACAGTCGCGATCGCTGGGGATGACATAATTATTATTGTTGATTCCGGTTTGAGAAGACTTTGAATCTATATGAATCTAATTTTAGTTGAAAAAATGGCGATCGCATAAAATCGCGTTCTGTATAAATTACATTTTCAAGCAACACCATAATCGGTATATTGTCGATTAAGACGGAGCTTGCAATCCCAGCACAATATCCTCTCTAGGTATTCCCATTTCAACTAATTCCTCAGCCGGGTTTAAATCCGTCAAATTCTGCTGAAGCCATATTTTTTCATCTTTAATATCGAAATGCATCACGCATCGATAAATACGATTTAATTCTTGCCAACCTACATTCATCCACTGATAATGATCTCTTTCTGTGTCTAAAATAAGTTGGACTTCGACTTCATTATCTGAAACGTCATCGCTAGTATAACTAGTTAATAGTTTTGTGACACAATCGCGGTATTTGGTTATTTTATCCACCGTACAATTACCTCCTTCACTGGGTCATATACAATTAAGAGATGATACTTTTATCAGCTTTAATAATCTACTTTTCAGCCATATATTTTTTAGATAAAAAACGTTCTCTCTCTGCTTCAACTTCCCAGCAGTCATCTTTTTCGTAATATTTAGCCGATTCATACCAATCTGCTAGGTGTAAAATCAAGTCTTTTAAACTACGGTAGCGAACAGAAAAGTCTCTACAATATATATCCAGCATCCTTACGGGATAATTTTTAGAATCTTCGCAAACGATACTTAAAAGAACACCATTTTCAGACCAAAGTTGAAAAATAGGAATAGATTTCTCAAAGAAATACCCTTCTTTACGTTCGTGGAACTGTACCTCTGATAACCATTCATGATAAGCTACAACAGCACTTCCTAATGACAAAAAGTCATAGTTCTCCAGAAGAAATCTATCAACACTTCCATCATGCCATTCGTATAATTCATAAACTTCTTCTGGTAAGCTAAAAGGTAAATCTTTAACTTTTCCCTCAATTTCATCTCGTGTAAGTCCAGGTTTTAATTCAGCAGCGCGATTCGGCATATGATTTTGTAACCACACCTCAATCCGCTGCAAAGCTTCAGTTATTTCCGACATAAAAACATTTCAATTTAACAAACATACGCTATTAAATTAACACCAAATACCTCCTCCTCTCCCCCTCTTCCTCAGCGCTCTCTGCGTCTAGTAAGGTTTATTTTCCCAACTCCTCAAACTGCAACCAACACATATACATAGCCCTGGGAACGTGAAAACAACCCTTCCACTTACCACCTTTCAAATTCAACAACACCTCACCACGACGATTTAAATAACCAAACCACTCCCCATACTCCGCATCCGCAAAATGCGCCCAAGTATAATCATGCATTTTCTTATACCATTCCCAACATTCCTTTCTTCCCGTCAAACGATAACCCATTGCTAAAGCTACCAAAGATTCCAAATGCACCCACCACAATTTTTGATCCCATTCTAATTGTTGCGGTGGGTATCCATCTGCATCCATGAAATAATACAAACCACCGTGTTTTTTATCCCACGCAAAATTAAGAATATTCAATGTCACATCAACCGCTTGGTTAATTAATTCTTTATTCCCACGACGCTGAGCAATATCCATCATAAACCACATGGCTTCAATACCGTGTCCGGGGTTAATTAATCTGCCTTCAAAACAATCAATATGAGAAGCATCGGGAGCAACATTTTCAAACATTAATCCTCGTTCTTTATCGAGGAAATTACCCATTACTTCTTCTACAGTTGAATCTAAAACTTGTTCTAAAGTATCGTTTTCTAATAACCAAGCCATTTCTAAAGACAAGTTAGCTAAAATCATCGGTACTGCTAAAGATTTCATCGCACGAGTACCGGGATAAGCCTTATTATATTTACCTTTGGGATTTTCTTGACGACGTAAAACGTTATTATAAGCCTGCAATGCCACATTTTTCGCTGATTCTTCTCCGGAAGCGAGAGCATATTGACTAAACGCCATTGCTGCAAAACAATCGGAAAATATATTGTAAGGCTGTATTAACGGTTTACCTTCACGGGTTAAAGAAAAATACCAGTTACCTTCTTCATCTCTGCCGTTTTCTGCAAGGAAATTCGCACCATTTGCAGCAATTTTCAACCAAACTTCTCGCTTCTCTAGTTGGTTATAAAGCATGGAGAATAACCACACCTGACGATTTTGCAACCAAATAAACTTGTCAGTATCAAAGACTTTACCAGTTCTATCTAAACAAGTGAAATAACCGCCTTTTTCCCAATCTACCGAATGGTTTTCCCAAAATGGTAGAACATCGTTGAGGAGAGTGTTTTTGTAAAGTTGAGCTAGTTGTTGAAAATCGTACTGCATCGCTTCTACCCGTAAATCAAAATTTATGGAGTAATTATCGCCTTGCTGGGGATGGGAAACAAGTAAGATATATTGCTATTGATAAGAATTTAAATTATACAGAATATAATATCGGTTTGTAGTTGCGTTTTAGCATCAAGATTTTTAAAAGGGCTAAAGCCCTTACTACGAACTATGAAATATTACTTATACAATACACTAATGTAATAAGTAGTAGTGGTAATAAATCAATTAAGGTTTGGCGTTTGTCAAATTAATTAGGAATAAGATTTTTTAACGCAGAGGAACGCGAAGTTAAGCGCAAAGGTACGCAGAGTTTTTATATGAGTTATTTTTTTCAAAATCCAAAATCCAAAATCTAAAATCTAAAATCTATTTGGGGTTTGTTTTTCCAAACACGTCTATTTCATGTTGAGAAGTTTCTTCTATTTCATCAACATAACCGCATTTTGCATCGGGGAAAGCATCGCAGTAACTTACATAAGGTTTAATATCTAATACTGGTGTGTTATCAAGTAAATCAATTCCTTCTACATATAAAATTAAACCTTCTATTTTTATTAGTTTTGGTGCGCTAAGTCCGATAGGATTAGGACGATGGGGTGCGCGAGTTGCTAAAGTTCCTCGGCGAATGCGCGGACCGCGTGGAATAATTACGGTAGGATTCCAATGTTTATTTAAATGCAACCATGCAATTACCCAAATCCGCTCGAAGCCTTCCATGTCTTTGAGTGCTTCTTGGGGTATGGTGTCGAAAAGTTCAATTTGCGCGATCGCCGGTTGATAATTTGACGGTGCGGCTTGAAGTTGCGACTGTCTGGGGGTTCCATGTCTTTCCTTGTATGGCGATCGCACTACGCCGATGGGTTGTAAGCTAATCTCGGTAGGAAAGGGAACGGTTTGAATGTAGTCTTTTGGGGGCAGTTTGGGCATATTGTCATGTGTTGACTTTACGAAGAATTTTACCGCATGAACTTGTAGTGGGAGCGTCTCGCTCCCTAGTAATAATCCGACTCCTACTTCCTAAAAATAATCCTACTTCCTGTTAATAACCCTACTTCTTATTAATAGCAAGCCAGCAAACCCCCCCCAAAAATAAAAAAAGCCCAATATTCTATTTTAAGTAATTACACGCACACTAATCCTGTAATTATTTCAATACAATGAAGCTATAAAAATAACGTATGTAGAAAATCAAAACAGTATCAATGAGTGTATTAAAAATTAGGTTGCCAGCTACTCTGACTTGCTTATGCTTGCTATTCTCCACTGCACTGACAACTGAGGTGAAAGCAACTTCAGAAAGTAATTCTATTTATCAAAACGCTAAAACACAACTACCGCCAGACTTTTACGCACTTTATCGCATAGTCGATAGGATAGCGCGTGCGTCGGAATACGATACTCGCCCTTGGCAAATTGTTAGAGTTGCTAAATATGATACCCAAGCTTTTGCTAAAAATGCCAATCTCATACCTATTTATAATGGCGCGTTAGAACAATTGGGTGGCGATGCTTCGGCTTTAGCCTGTATGATTAGTCATGAAATGGCGCACCACAAGCAACGCCATCAAGTTATTACCAATGTTGAAAAAGCAGAATTAATTGCTGAGATTAGAGAAGAAGCAGCACAATCCGTTTTAAATAGAAAGAGAAAAACATCTCCAGTTGCAGCGGTGGGTGATTTTGTTGTCAGACGGGTGATTGGAGGAACTATTGGTACTGTTGTTAATGGTGTTTTGAGCAATCAAAATAGCAGAAGATTCAGAAAACAGCAAAGACGTATCAATGCAATTGTAGATAAAAAGACGGCAGAATTAGAAGAAACTATCGAAAAACAAAGTAGAAAAGATGAATTTGAAGCGGATAAACTTGCTTATCTCGCTTCTGTTAAAGCAGGTTTCAATAAACAAGGATGTTTGCGTGCAATGTCGGTACTCAATCGGACTTCGGGAGTTAAATTTGATGACAACCATCCCACTGTAGAAGAAAGAATTACCGCAATCAAAGCTGTTATGAAAAAGTATCCTGCCGAAGTTTTGATAGAGGAAGGAAAAGAAAATTTAGTTCAAACTCAACCTTTAACTTATAATTTATCTGCAAATCAAACATCCTTGCGGGTTAACTCTCGTCATGGTGCTTCGGTAGGGGATGATATTGATAGAATGTTTGGTGGTTGATTATTACACACCAAATACAAAACTATCTCGCAGATGAAAATCCGCTTCTTCACCACAATGTTTTAGCGCCCAGTAACTAATATTACCTTCTTTGCTTTTAATCACAGTAGTAATGGAAACATCAAGGTTTTCTATTATAGAAACTAAACAATCTAGATTAAATTCCAATCTTAAGTACAAGGCATTAGAATCGCGCAAAATATTAAATGGAAACGATTCAAATTTATCTTCTAGTTGCATTGAATGTCGGTAATCCTCAAAAAAATATATATTCCAATCTCCACCTGGGGAAAGGTTAAATTCCCAATAAAAAGGAGTATCTTTAATTCCTAAAAAAAACTCAAAACAGGTTGTTTTCCATAATTCATTTTTACGGATTGGAAGTCTTTCTACAGTCGGTATTTCAATTTCTTCCAAATCACCTTTAAGCCTATAATAAACAGTTAATATATTATTATCTCTAGTAATTTCACCTGTAATTTGCAAATCAGCTTTCGTCGGTTGAAATGGCTGTAGAGAAAAAGTATTTTTTTTCATTGTATTCAGTTTCTATCACCAAAACTTGATATAATTTTCCGAATCACATTTTCTTGCGTTTCAATACTTTCGGTAAGCTTGAATTGTACTAATGCTCTAGCTAAATTATGTTCTGGATATTTAACTTTGAAATAAACGTTACCTGCCAAGTAATCGGTAAAAAATCTCAATCCTAATTCAAAAGCAATCAAACGAATCGCATCGTACATATATATATAGTCGCTTTCAGTTAGAAAATATGAAGCAACACGAAAATAACCTCCTAAAAGTGACTGACAAATATCCATATCGAAAGTTACCATTTCCCAATGTTGGGTTTCTTCACCCAAAGCATTGCAGCCAGAGCGCAAACAATCGCCAATATCGTAATGTACCAATCCCGGTTTAACGGTATCCAAATCGATAATACTGACAGCTTGCCCGGTAGTAGTATCAATCATCACATTATTCACCTTCGGATCGCCGTGAATGGCACGCAAACGCAGACGTTTTTGCATTTGAGCATTTTCTAAGACGTGCGCCCAATTTTTGCGGCGATCGATGAATTGCAAGCAGTATTCGACTTCGGCAGATTTAGAAGACGCATTATATTGCATCTCTACATTTTCGTATTGTTTTAGATAAATAGGTGTAACGTGAAATCCTGGTAGAGTATCGGCTAATTTTTCTACAGGCAAATCGCCGATCAAGTTATGAAACATTCCCAAAGCGTAACCAACTTCACTCGCGTGTTTGTTATCTTTGATAGTATCAAAAGTTTCGGCGTTATCAATAAAACCAATTGCCCGCCAAAATGAATTTTCAGAATCAATAAAATGGTCTTGATTATCTTGAGTTAATAATACGAGTGGTACTTCCCAACGACGATTTGAAGTCAGGGGAGAATCTTGTAAGCGTTGACGCACGTGATTACTAAAAGTACTTATATTTCGCATTACCAATTCGGGTTTGTGGAACACGTTTTGGTTGATGCTTTGTAAGATAAAATGCTTTTCTTCTATAGAATCTAAAGTAACAAGGAAAGTACCATTAATATTACCGTGACCAAATTCTTCAACTTTAAGAACTTTGCCTGGTGTTTTAAATTGATTGGCAATTTCAGTAAGATTATTCAAAACTGTGCTTTCTGTATTAGCGTTCAAAATCATTACCTGATGTTTAATTTATAATCGGTGCTGGTTTTTTATAAATATATATGCCCTTACTGACTAAGCCAATATCAGTATGCAACATTCCGAAATTAATTAGACGGGGGAGGATGCCTATCCCACACCACAATTTGATTATTTTAGATTAAAATAGCGGTTCGGTAAACCTCATCAACTATAGTTACCAATGATTTAAAACTTAGTCAAATCAAGGAAATCAGGTTAAATTGCACTTTTACGGTAAACTTCAATACTAATCTGAGAATATACTCGTTACAATTTAAATAAGAAAACAAGTTAAGGAACCCAACAGATGCAAGAAATTACATACGATTTAGATAAGCGTAAACTGCTATCGAGTTTGTGTCATGGGGCGATTTTCTTTAGTACGACAATGTTTTCAATTGGCGTTCCAATTGCCATTTATTTTACTTCCGACGATCCGGTTGTCAAAGGTAATGCCAAAGAATCGATTAACTTTCACCTGAATGTTTGGTTTTGGGCAACTGTAGTTGGAGTACCAATTGCGATTTTATCTTTCCTAACTTTTGGTTTGGGCGGAATTCTATTTTTCCCCGTAGTCGCTTTTGGATTTTTGATACATTGGGGATTGACAATTTGGGCGTTGTTGCATTGTTTTAGCAATCCAGATGAACCATTCCGTTATCCGTTTACTTTTCGATTGTTTTAATCGCTTCAAATTAATCAGAAGGTTTTTTGGAAAGGGTTGTGATGAGCAGCCCTTTTTTGTTGCGAGTAAGGAATACTAACAATATATTAGTTTTTAATTGTAACTAACAGACTTTATTCTATTGATTTAAAATTCCAAATATTAAATTCATTTTAGATTTTACTGAAAACTGTTTAGCTTGCAAAATGCACTATTAGCTTTAAAATCAATGGTTTTGCAGAAATAATGTATTGCAAAATAAGTATGCTGGTAACATGAAAACGATGCGTTACTGTCGTCAATGCCGTGCTGATGGGGTAAGGTAATTAGGCGAGGATAAAACCCATGAATTTAGCAAAGAAAAGTCTTGGGAATTGTCTTTAAATACGAACCTGCTTGCATCTCAAAACATCCATGCAGGCATCGAAAATTTCTGAAAATTACTCGAAGCTAAAAAGCTAATTAAAGATACTAACCTAACACTTAGTATTGAAATCCCGATCGCAATGGCAAACAAAAAACCAACACTTCCGTCATCAAGCGGGAATTCTAATACCAAGTAGACAGTTAGTTAAGTAATTCAACAATCTACACATTCGCTTCAAAGGAAAAAGAAATGAGTTCACTATACGAAAAAATTGGCGGGCAGCCAACTATTGAGAAAGTCGTCGATGATTTTCACAAACGCATTCTAGCAGACAGCAGCGTCAGCGGCTTTTTCTCTAATACGGATATGGAAAAACAGCGCGATCGCCAAGTTGGTTTCTTTTCTCTAATCCTGGGTGGCCCCAAAGACTACAAAGGGCGTAGCATGGATCAAACACACACCGGAATGGGATTACAGCAACCACATTTTGATGCCATTACCAAGCATTTAGCTAATTCCATGACTAGCTCTGGAGTATCTGCTGATGACACAAAATCAGCAATGGAAGCAGTTGAAAAATTAAAAGGCTCTATCTTGAACAAGTAAGTATTGTCTAACCCAATATCAATATTTTGGGTAAACGATCGACATTTTATTTTAAGCAAAGGGTTGCGATCGGCATCCCTTTTTTTTGTTTTTAGATTTATAGATTTGTAGGATGGGTTAGACACGAAAGTAAATTATTTGATGACGAGTAAATTATTTCCTAACTGTTGTAACTCAACATCGGTATTTTGGGGAAGAATATGTATTTAAACGCAGAGTGACGCGGAGGTAAGCGCAAAGGAGTGCAGAGTTTTTAGTTGAAATTATATGTTTTCTTAATCGAGAAGGGACGTTCATATGCAGGATGTTGCCGCTCTATTAAATCAAGTTTTTCACGTTCTAATATTTCTGTATGCAATCTTTCTTGAATTTCATTGGTAGATGCAGTTTCAAAAAATAGTTCTACAGCTTCAATTAAATTATCCTTTGCTTCTTCAATTGTTTTACCTTGACTGGCAACATCTAATTCTGGACAAAGTGCAATGTACCAATCGTCTTCGCGTTTAATTATTGTGGTTAGCTGATTTTTGTGTTTCATAGTAGTATTAGGTTAATCAAAAACACTTGTTTTTAGAGGTTAATATTTTGAATTAATATATTTTATCCTTCTCTAATTTTATCCCAGTTGATTGCAGCTACCCAAACATTTTCTTCGGTAGAATACTGAACAACTCCATCAGCTTCTAAGTCTTCGCTATACAGTATTAATTGCAAACCATCTGAGAGCCAAATTTTTTGTCGAGCTAAGTCTTCAATCGTTCCAGTACAATTAAGTCGTAAACGACCTTCAGTATCGGCATTATGGAAATCGACAAAGACTCGTGGTGTATTCATAATAATTGAGTGCTTAAAAGTTATTTAATATTTATCTAGGGCGTAGGTTGGGTTAGACACGAAAGTAAATTATTTGATGACGAGTAAATGGTTTTATCGTGTCGTAACCCAACATCGGTATTCTAAGAAGATGATAAATATTGTGCTGTTAATTTAATATGCGAAATTACCCGCGAATTATCATGTTGGGTTACGACGAAATCAAATTCTCTACATTTATGCTCAATATTATTTGTCCGTCTAACCCAACCTACAACTATATAATCAAAAATCACAATAGTATAGTACAATATTGCTATACTGAGTAACAAAAAGAAGATTACTCTTTAAGAATACATTATGAAGCCGTATAATGAAGAACTATTTGCTAATTTAAAATGTCTTACACAAGGTCTAGTATTTTCAGACGATGAGCGAGGTAGTTTAAATCCTTTCGTTTGGGATGTTTCTGAAAGGGGTGAACTAACAGCAGAAAAATTGATGCTGTCAAATAAAATTTGGGGAAGCAAATCTTTAAAACGTCTAACGTTTGATGTTTTCTTAGAAAAAGCAAGTGAAGATAAACAAACTAAAGCACTTTTTAAAATTCTGCAATCTCATCTTACTAATATAGAAATTTACCAAGCTTATTTTCCTGATGATGTCTTTAATGTCTACATCGGTAAAACTCGTGATGAAGATTGGTTTGGTCTTTGTTCTCCTTTTGAGTCTAGTGGAAAGGATTATAGTGGTGGGACTTCAGAAAAATTCATTATTAAAAATATTTATCCTACTCAAGCAACTTTAGATTTACTAAAAGAATTGCAGAATAATCATTTTTATCTTACTAATCAATATGCCAAGTATCAACGTAAATGGATGCGGCAGTATGCTGATACTAAAGATAAATTGATTGAAAAACTGATGGATTCAGTTAAATTCTTTACTACTCAAGAATATAAAAGTATGCTGAATGTAGCAGCAGCGTATAGTTCAGAATTACGTGACGTAGAGAGAGAAGTTGAATACAGAGAAACAGTTTATTTTGATGAAGAAACAGGTATTGAATATGAGATCGAGATGGAACCTCCCATCGAATTTGAATACCCACCTGGAACAGATTATAGAGAGTTAGATGATTTTCTTGAGTCTACTTTAACTAATCTACGAGTTTATACAATTGGTGCTAATAGTAATAGTGATTTCCACATATATGTACTTGGAAACACACAAGATGGTGATTGGGCTGGTGTACTCATAGATGTCAAGCTCAATCGTTGATAAACCTTGGATAATAAAAATATTAATTTATATGCTCTGGTTATTTACAAACTATAATGTTGAGTTACGACGAAATCAAATTCTCTACATTTATGCTCAACATTATTTGTCCGTCTAACCCAACCTACCTTCATATTTTTATGTATTTACCTAGAAGCACTTTCCCCATTCTTAAACTTTTCAAACAATTTAAAAAACTTATTCAAAGCATCTTTTTCATCACCAGAATTTAACAAAATAATATCGTTCCATCCATAATAAGACTTGACATCAAATCTTTCTTGTATCCAATCTTGAAATTTATAAAATTTACCTTCTTCTTCAGTTACAGGTAAACCTAAATCTTGTCTTGCTCCCATATATCCTGTTAAAAATGAATGCAAACGGGTAATGGAGCATTTTCCTAAATACAAACCGGGACGCTGCTCGATCGATTTCAGCATTTCATAAAAATATTCTGATTTTACTTCTAATTGGATTGTATTTACTTCTTCCATAAAATACTATTTAATATGCTCTGGTTATTCACAAACTATGATGTTGGGTTACGACGGAATTCAATTATTTGCATTTATGCTCAATATTATTTGTCCGTCTAACCCAACCTACAAATACTTTAGATTTATTTCAATGGTAGACGCTCCCTAAATCATTTTTTATTTTGGCGGGCAAGATGCCCGCACCACAACAACCAATCAACCCAAACTAGCTTTCAAATCACCTTTCGCTTTCTCCAATGCTTCCGGTAATTTACTCGCATCTCTTCCCCCAGCTTGAGCTAAATTTGGTCTTCCACCACCTCCACCACCGCACATTTTGGCTACAGCACCAATAAATTTACCTGCCTGTACGCCTTTTTTGTTAATGTCTGCGCCGAATGCAGCAACTAAACTGACTTTTCCGTCTTCAATTGCGGAACCTAATACTACGGCTGCGTTGTTACCGATTTTCTGCTGCAATCTTTCGGCTGCTGTTTTTAAGGATTCTGCGTCAACTCCTTCCATTTTGGCGACGAGATATTTATATTCGCCTACTGATTCAACGGTTTCTAATAAACTGTCGGATTTAGCGATCGCCATTTGCCCTTTAATCTTCTCTATTTCTTTCTGCGCGTTTCTAAGTTCGGTTTGCAGTGTGGTAATGCGATCGGGTATCTCTTCGGGTTTAACTTTGAATCTCTCACTTAAATCTTTTACTACATTATCCCGGACGTTGAGGTAATCTAATATTGCGGGTCCAGATACAGCTTCAATCCGCCGCACACCCGAAGATATCCCGGCTTCGGAAATTATTTTAAAAACACCTATCTCAGCAGTATTACTTACGTGAGTTCCACCGCATAGTTCCATTGATACGCCTTGAAAGTCGATAACTCGCACTTCCTCACCGTATTTTTCACCGAACATTGCCACCGCTCCTTTAGCTTTTGCTTCTGCTAAGGATAAGGTTTCAACTTTGGCAGCATGAGCTTCGGCTATCCAGTTATTAACTTGTGCTTCTACAGAAAGTACTTCTTCCGGTGTCATGTTGCGGGGACAGTTGAAGTCGAAGCGCAATCTATCGAAGTTTACCAAGGAACCTGCTTGAGAGATGCTGTCATCGACGATTTTTTTCAACGCTGCTTGTAACAGGTGAGTTGCGGTATGGTTGGCTTGAGCGCGACGACGACAAGCGCGATCGATTTGAGCGGTGACGGAATCTCCTACTCGGATTGTACCGCGTTCGATGCGTCCGAAGTGAACGAAAAAGTCGGATTCTCTTTTCACGTCTTCAACTCTCACCACAATTCCATCACCCTTCGGGTTCGCCACTTCGCTCAACGGAGGGAACCTCCGCACACGAGTGGTCTCACCGCTGATGTAACCGCGATCGCCAATTTGTCCCCCAGATTCGGCGTAAAATGGGGTTTTGTCGAGGACAATTTGTACTTCGGTTCCGGCTTCTGCTTCTTCTTCGGAAATCCCTTCTACTAATATTGCTTCAACTTTTGATGTTGCTGTAGGTTCGGTATAGCCGACAAATTCGGTAACTTCGATATTTTCTGCTAATTTATCAAGTGCGCCTTGGACGGTTAAATCGATGGTTTCATGTGCGGCTTTGGCGCGTTCTATTTGTAGCTTCATTTCTGCATCAAAGCCGTCAACGTCAACCGTTAAACTTTCTTCGGCAGCGATTTCTTGAGTTAATTCTAAGGGGAAACCATAAGTGTCATACAGTTTAAAAGAATCTTCACCACTAATAACGGTTTTATTTTCCTGCTTTAATTTAGCGATAACTTCTTCAAGCAGTTTTTCACCTCTTTCCAAAGTATTGAGAAATTGAGATTCTTCTCGTTCTAATTCGGCTTTGATGGCATTTTCGCGTACACGCACTTCGGGATAAGCACATAAAGAAAGTGCGATCGCACTTTCTGCAACTTTGGTAGTAAATTCCCCTTCAATCCCAATTAATCTGCCGTGACGCACTACCCGACGTAACAACCGACGCAACACGTAACCCCTCCCGACATTAGAAGCGCGGATTTCATCGGTTATCATATGCACCACGGCGCGAATATGATCGCCAATTACTTTTAAAGAAGTTTTGGTTTTCTCGTCACTTTTACCGTATTCAATTCCGGCAATCTCGGCAGCTTTTTCAATAATTGGGAAAATTAAATCGGTTTCATAGTTGTTGGGAACCTGTTGGAGAATTTGCGCCATTCTCTCCAAACCCATCCCAGTATCAATATTTTTATTCGCGAGAGGAGTTAAATTACCTTCCGCATCGCGGTTATATTGCATGAATACCAAGTTATAAAACTCGATAAACCGTTCATCATCTTCTAAATCTATATTCTCATTACCCCGTTCTGGATGAAAATCGTAGAAAATCTCCGAACAAGGTCCGCAAGGTCCCGTTGCACCAGAAGCCCAGAAGTTATCTTCATCCAAACGTAAAATTCTCTCGGACGGTACGCCAATTTTATCTTTCCAAATATTATAAGCTTCGTCATCTTCGTGATAAACGCTCACCGCGAGTCTTTCGGGAGGTAAATTAAATACTTTTGTGGAAATTTCCCAACCCCAAGCTATAGCTTGCTCTTTAAAATAATCTCCAAAGCTGAAATTACCCAACATCTCGAAAAACGTATGATGTCGCTTGGTAACTCCGACATTTTCAATGTCATTGGTACGAATGCACTTTTGAGAAGTAGTAGCGCGTTTAAAATCTGGGGTGCGCTGTCCGAGAAATATTGGTTTGAACGGCAGCATCCCCGCGATCGTCAGCAACACCGTAGGATCTTCCGGTACCAGGGAAGCACTGGGAAGAGGTTGATGTTCCCGTTGCGCGTAAAAGTCGATGAATTTTTGCCGGATTTCGTTACCGCCGAGATGTTGGGGATTTACAGACATGGGACTAAGCCTTGATTAAGGTTAACTCAAGTTAAAACTATAAAATACCAAAAATTAATGGGGAGAGGGGGGAGATGGGGTTCGGGGAAGAGGGGGGAGTACTTCGACAAGTCTTACAGTGAGCTACGTCGAACTGCTCAGTAACCTTTGGGGTTCGGGGGAGAGGGGGTTCGGGGGTTCGGGGGAGATGGGGAGAGGGGAAGATGGGGAGAAGAGAGTAGAAAAGGCTCTTGAGGCTCTTGAGGCAGGGGATATTAATTAATTTTAAATTGCAACCGAAGGCTTCCTCCGCAACCGAAGGCTTCCTCCGCTTTCTTAACTCCTAACTCCGGTGGTCCTAACTCCGGTGGTCCTAACTCCCAACTCCCAATTCCGTGAGCTATCCCCCATGCCCCATTCCCATTCCCCATTTTCAAACTTAATCCTTTAGGATATGCTTTTTTTCTTTAAGAATAGGTAAAATTCAAAAAGACCAATCATGTGAAATCTAGAGAGTGAGGTAGTTCATGGCGCTTAAAGTAAAAGTTTCTAATATGAAGTGCGACGATTGTGCTTCCAAAATTAGCGAAGCTATCAAGGTTATGGAACCCAAAGCCAAAGTTGATGTGGATGTGGATTCTAAGACAGTTACCGTAGATTCTGGCGCTTCTGACGAATCAATTAAGCAAGCGATCGTGGCTGCTGGTTATCACGTTGAAGGTTATCAGTAAGTATCCCACGTGATGGTAAGTTGATTGTCTAGAAAATAAAGTGTGACTCCTAAACTCCCCCTGCGGACAGGGCATTAGGATCGAGTTTTATTTATGGGACTTACGCAACAAGATGCTTATTGTCAGTTTCCTTGTAGCTCGTTAATCGTGGAAACGTTCTAATTTTTTTTGGTTCAAACAGGGTTTCTTTGGATAAGTAATTGAGTCAATCTTGATTTACTTGCGACGTATATTTACTTAAGTATATTCCGAATGCTGAAGTCATAACTTAAGTAGATATACGTCCGAAAAATTACATCTATATTAAGTCCGGCTCGTAAATTTTATATGTCATTTTTTAGAAATTGCTTCACCTCAAAAATCCGGTTGACTTTTTTTTAAGCTAATTTTCTTCATATTTTTAAAGGCAAGATTTAGAAAATATTAAAATTTAGTCCTTTGGATAGATATATTAGTTATGACGTATGTCACGTATTTAGTAAAAACCTTACAAAACACTCTAAGGTAATTATCAAAAATTGAGAAATTTTACTGAGAGAACACTTTTATAAAATTACATTTATCCTTGCGGTACCTATATACATTGAAAAGTATTCAAAACTACTTGGTTAGTGGAAAACACCGTCGAATATAAAGACTTATCTTAATGATTCCGTATTTCTACTGTTTGAAATATATGTTGTTAAGACTCAAATTAGTGATCGGGAATATTAGTTTAATGATTGTAGTTGAGAACGCAATAATAAAAAGGAGATTAGTTTGAAATTTGGTTATCAAATTAACAAGAGAAAAAGCAAGTGAGGGGTCAGACCCCCTTGGCATAAATACATTTCTATTGAGTAATTAGATTCAGCAGGTTTAATTGGGGTTTTACCCTACCTCTCTTGTATTACTATCGGAAATAAATATCTATTTAATGGGCAGTAAATTAGATTTAATTTAATAAAATGACTTTGTTGTCACAAAGAAATCTCAATTAATAGCCAAACATTGATTATATGTTTTTCCAAACTGATAGAAGAGAGCAACTAAGTTGAAACAAATAATATAAAAAAAAGTAAAAATCATGAACATTTCCATTCTGGTTTTTGGGAATGAAGAATTTCTAACCACACTTCCAACTCAAATTCGCGATGCAGGTACTTTTAATATAGAAGCGATCGCGAACCTACAAATGGCAATATCTCGCATTCAACTTAAGCCTCCTGATGTCATTCTCGTTCAGTCGAGCCAGAGTGACAGCATGCAGTTATGTAGTTGGTTGAGAGAACAAACGAAACTTTCTTGGATCTATTGCATTCTTTTAGAAGATAGTCCCCAAGTAATTGCCGATCGAGAAAATCAAAGCTGGGAATGGGAATCAGAAATGACTTCTAGGGCTTTGAGACTTGGGGCTGATGCCTATATTTGGTACGGAGATATTCAAGATTCGGACTCTATCCGACAGCGCAAAACAGACTCAGTAGCAACAGGTTTAAGTGCCCCTCATCGCTTGCTGCTATCGCAATTAACAGTAGCTTTGCGTAAAGCCCAAAAATATCGCGATTTGATGCAAACTAATGATTTGCTATCAACTATCGCTTTGGCGGATTCGCTGACAGAATTAAATAATCGTCGAGCTTTAGAGTGGGATTTACCCAGACAGATTAAAAACACGCGCGATCGAAATTCTTGCTTAAGTCTAATTATTTTAGATGTAGACTATTTCAAAAAAGTTAACGATAACTACGGACATTTAGTTGGCGATCGACTATTAAAATTATTGTCGAGTCGCATACGTCACAATTTGCGGCTTCAAGATACTGCTTTCCGCTATGGTGGAGAAGAATTTGTGATTATTCTCAGCGATACCACTGCCCAAGAAGCACAAAAGGTAGCTCATCGTCTTAATAGCGTAGTTAGAGATAATCCCTTTGTAATTGACAGCACGTTAACTATAAATGTCACCATCAGTTTGGGAACTGCTTGTTTGCTTCCGAATGATGACGAACAAGGTTTAAATTTGCTCCATCGCGCTGACACCTTTTTATTGCAAGCAAAATCTAAGGGAAGAAATCGCGTAGTTAGTTGCAACGATACGAGCCAAAGCAATACAATCGCAGCCAGTAACTATGTTTGTCCCAACCGTAGTACATCACAACCATCGCATTTAAGAGTTGCCGCAGGATAATTGGAGTTATAAGTGATAAGTAATATTTTGATTTTGCTTTGCTTACGGTATAAACAATTGTGTCTCGATGTAGAATTTTACGTTGAGACTTGAATGTAAGTTATGCAAAAAGTTTCTATTCAGAATTAGCTGTTAACTTTTCACTTTTAACGCCTTGTTTTATCAGAACATTCCCGCATTTTTCCACTGTTGCACGTTCTCGCATAGTATCAACTAAAGCCAGATAAGCGGACCAATTATTTTCCAACAGTGTTTTTGCTTGCAGAATGCTCAAACGCTGTTTTTGTTGGCACATAGATACAGAACAGCCTAAAGACTTCAAAACCCCCATGAGTTTATTTTTATCATCCGCACCACCATTCGCATCGCTATAAACCAGATTTTCCGCTGCAATCCCAGCCATCCAAATCGTATAGTAGCGTTCTAGCATTCGAGTAGTAATCCTACCCTTTTCAAATTCAGACAACAACTCAGCATCATCAAAAGTCACACCACCAAGCCCCTGTTGTTTTTGTTTAAGTGCTTCCCAAGCGCTCAAAGTATAGCCCGTCACCGGAACGCCCAAAATATAAGCAGCAAGGAAATGTCCCGCTTCGTGGTGCAAAATGCGTTCCCTATATTCCCCAGAAAACCTACTAATCAAATCCAAAAATAAAGTTCCTCCCCTACCTTCCAAACTCCAAGAATCAAAAGTCGCGATCGCCAAAATCGCAAAAGTAGTCACAGCAGGAACCGCAGGAGATAAATTAATTAAAGGTCCCAACAGTATCGAAAAAGTCATCAAAAATATTGATACAGCAACCAAATTTAAACTTGTTTTATTCATTTATTCTTGCGGAATGCGTAATCCTTCTTAATTATGGAACAGGTCTGCATGTTAAAGGTTAAAATTCTTCTTGTCCCCTTGTCTCCCCATCTCCCCCTCTCCCCATCTCCCCATCCCCCCATCCCCCCATCTCCCCCGAACTCCCTCTCCTTGAGAAAATCAAGCAACAATGTGATTTAACATACATAATGGGTATTTGTAACAGTGCATTTGCTGTAGAGATATTTTATTTGTTATTAACTGCAAGATTATTGTTAAATTTTTGGGGAGAATTATAAATGAGAACTAATGTACCATTTCAGATTCTTGCTCTTGATGGTGGTGGGGTGCGTGGATTGGTTACAGCGATAATTTTAGAAAGTTTAGAAAATAAGCTGCAAAAATACGAGCCACACAAAACACTTACGGATTATTTTGATGTTATTGCTGGAACTTCTACAGGTAGCCTGATTGCTTGTGCTTTAGCTAAAGGTTTGAATGCCAGCGAAATTAAAGATTTTTATATCCATAATTCTCAGAATATCTTTCCTCCAAGTAGGATATTGGTTCACAGTCTCTTAAATTGGATTCGTTTGGGTTTTAGTCAGCCGATTTACAGCGATGAAGGCTTAAGAATGGTGCTTAAATATATTTTTGGAAATACGAAGTTTGGAGAATTAACCAAACCTACAATAGTAACCAGTTACGACACTTATAACCGTCAGGCTGTAGTATTTAAAAATACCAAAATAGCTCATGAGGATATCCCAGTATGGGAAATTTGCCGTGCTTCTTCAGCCGCACCGATCGGCTTTCCCGGTTACGAGATGAAACATCAAGCTTTTTTAGAAGATTGGCAAAGCCAAGGTTATGCAATACCCCCGAAAAGCGGTATTCCTTTAATTGATGGTGGCGTATTTGCTAACAACCCAGCTTTATGCGCGATCGCCGAGCGTTTGCGATGGAACAAGAAGCCACCAGACAGCCCTAAATGGAATGCTTCCATATCAGAAAACGTCCATCAAAAAGATATCATAGTAGCCTCTTTCGGAACCGGACAACACGTCAAACAAATTGGTGCGAAACAGGTGAAACAATGGGGAGCATTAGAATGGTTAAGTCCCCGTCAAGACTTACCCCTATTAGACGTACTATTTGATGGCGCTGGCGATGCAGTGTGTTACATAGCCGAGCAAATTATAGGCAATACTTACTTTAGATTCCAACCGCATTTCGATAAAAACATAGCTACCTTCAGCGCCAAACAAGAAAATATCGATGCAATGATAAAGTGTACCGAAGAATATTTAAGTCAGCCAGAAATTGACAGCAAGCTGAATAAATTAGTAAAAATCCTTAAACATGCGCCAGTTAGGAGTTAGGAGTTAGGAGTTAGCAAGAAGTCGGGTTTTTATAAAATTTTTAAGTGTATTACAGATACGTATTCTAAAAACCCGACTTCTTAACCGGACACACTAGCTCGTTCGTGGTATCTAGCGAGCGAGACGCTCGCACTACAAAAATATAACTCCTACTCCCCATCTCCCCATCTCCCCATCTCCCCATCTCCCCATCTCCCCACCTCCCCCCTCTCCCCCTCTCTTCCTGGTTTCGGAATTAGATATTACAGCAGAAATGTTCGCATATGTCTGAATACAAAATCCGTTTGCTATAACGTCGTAGGCAAAACCAAATATCATAAATAGATAGCAAAATGAAAATTTGGGCTACTACGCTTGTGTTAGCTTTTTTTGGAATGATATCGCCGCTTATAGCTTCTCCTACAGCGATCGCTTACGAAGGAAAAAACAATACTATAAAATCAAAAGCGATTATATCAAATAAACCAATTATTGTTAAAAAAGCTGAATTTGGAGTATTAAGAACTGGAAAAAACGGTAAAGTCACATTTATTCCAACAACTAAAGTACCTTTTCAAGAGGGAAAAGTATATGGATGGCGCATTCAACTTCAAGGCTACCAAGGTGAATTAACTTGGCAGGAAGTGTTAACTTTACCAAAACCCCCTTTAACTTGGGGAACAGATAATGCCGAACATTTCTTTTTATCTCCTGATGGTACTAAATCAGTTATAAAACGTACTGCAAACGTTAAAAAAGGTATACTCAGTAATTTTTGGACTGCTTCCCCAGGAGATCCTGATGGGTTACATATATTAGAAATCTATGCAGGTAAGCGTCGGATTGCTACTTTTAAGTTTGAGGTTGTACAGACTTTTAAACAAAAGTTACGTTCAAACTTATCCGATCGATAGTCCCATAGATAAATTATAATGCTTACCCTCAACCCTCCTAATAATTAAGCTATTGGAGGGTTTTTACTGTTTGAATAATGTCTATAAAATTCACATCTTGCACCATTTGAGTAGAAGCTCAAAGAAACCCGGTTTGCGATCGTGAAAACATGAATTTTTCACCGTGCGATCGCGCAACGAAACCGCAAATAATCATAAATTTGTCAGTTTTAACAAATGTAAATCGTATTTACAAATCATTTTTGTTAAATCCAGACGATGTAAAGCTTTGATAAAAATACAGTTAAGTTTAAATTTTTATGAAGTGTAAATAAGGGTTTTTACTGTTTTATAAATTCTTTATTTGAGATAATAGTATAAGAATAGCGTGCCATGTTTTGGTATTGCTTTTCCCTAATAAGCTTTTAAAACGGCTTAAAATAGTCTATGTGCATAACCGAACTGCAATTACTACCTTTTTTTGTAAAAATAGAATAGTCTTTGTTTTATCCCCCTAAACGAGCAAGGTTATGATGGGTTTGCAGGAGTTTATCTAAGAACTATATTGTCTTTTCGCTGGTAATGGTAGTAATTATTACTTAATTCTGATTAGCTATAATTGAGATTGATACAACTAATTTTCAATTTAATTGTATAAACCGTAAGTATATTTTTATGAAAAGTTGTATAAAATAAAATCAAGCGATTCTTTAATAACTAAGCAAAGTTTGTATATTTTGCAATTTTGAAGCCGATCGCAAATAAGTGGTTTTTGCAAGTAAGGTAGCCAACTAAAAACTTGTTCGTGGAACAAACTTTTATAATTTTTGTCGTTGATAATTTACTTATAGGTATACTTGTCACAATCATGCTCCAAACAATTATAACGAATTTAGCGATTGTATTTTATTTAATAATGGCTTGTTGTTTCTTTATGAACTGGCTAGATTTTTTTATCGCCGATACAGAAATGAAATTAGCACAGCGCTATTTTTCAATGCTAATTTTAGTCATGGCTACAATTTTATGGCCTGTAATTGTACCTATATCTTATTTAGAGTTATTAAAGTTTCATAAAAAGCATAAGCAAGTAATTAATTTGTTAATAAATTTATCTGATGCAGAATTATGCGACGAGTGATAAATTTTATATTTAAAATCTAATTTAGGTATTATCTTTTTTATATATTTTTATCTCAATTTTTATTTCAATATTTTTCCAATTTATTAATTATTAGGCACTATATTACTCTTTGGTATATGGATTTGATGTTTGTGTTGGTATGCTTTTTATAGGAGTAGGAGTAGGAGTAGGAGTAGAAGTAGAAGTTGGAGCAGAAGTAGAAGTTGGAGCAGAAGTAGAAGTTGGAGCAGAAGTAGAAGTTGGAGCAGAAGTAGAAGCAGGATTTGGTGTTGAATTACTCGGAATCGATTTCGGTGTTGGATTAACTGGAATTGGTTTGATGGTTGGAATAGCTCCTGGAGTTGAATTGGTAGGAGTAGGGATAGCTCCTGGAGTTGGAGGATTTTGACTATTATCTACAGCTTTCCATTCAAAGAGCGAACGGTTAACTGCATTTTCAAACTTCTTGGATACTAAAACTACTTCAACATTTCCATCTGGTTTGTTAGCAAAATTATTTTGAGCGTAAACAAAACGGTTATCAAAGTTGGGTTTACCTAAAGTTAATTTATGAGTTTTTCCATCGTTCAACGTAATATCAATAGTTGCTTGGGGTGGGTTTAAGCCGAATTCCGAAAGTTGAGAAGTAGGAGTATTTACAGTGCGTTCACGAAGTGACTCCGAAGGAGCCTCGCTTTTTTCCGTTTCTAACAAATCTAATAGATAAGCAACCGTACCGTCATTAGCAGGAACGGTATCGGGGGATTTCATCAACCACTCAGTCTTACCCGGTTCCGGAGAACGTTCTAAAGTGATAGTTTCTGAGGGAGTAGTTATTTTCAGGTTTTTAACATCTTCTTCTTTAAAAGAGAAAAGTTGCTGCTGTTTTTTCTTAACTACCTCTTGTTGAGACTTCCATTGAAACTCGTAAAAATAAACAAAACCACCCAACAAGATTGCTAGCAGCATTAAAACTAAAGTTGTTCGCTGTAATTTCATGAAAATCAATTGATAGTTGTTAGTTGTTAGTTGTTAGTTGATAGTTGATAGTTGTTAGTTGATAGTTGATAGTTGATAGTTGTTAGTTGTTAGTTGATAGTTGATAGTTGTTAGTTGTTAGTTGTAGTTCATCAATTATTAACTGTTAACTGCTCACTGTTAACTGCTCACTGTTAACTGCTCACTGTTAACTGCTCACTGTTAACTGTTAACTGATTTTCACCGTCTTTGAAACCAAAGAAGTGCTGCTGCTGCAAAAGCAAGTATGGGTAAAACTAATACAGAAGATAATGCAACGAGATTTGCTTGTGCTTGAGAGAGGTTGAGACGACGATTTTTGGCTTCTTTGGGACGAATTGAAAGGGGTTGTGAATCTTGTTTGCTCAACCAGGTAATTGAATTGAGAAATACGTCTCCATTTAATTGTTGAGAGAAGTAACCATCTGTAATAAAATCTGAATCCCCGAATACTACCATTCTTGATTCTGTAGGTTTGTTTCCTGAAGCTGTGGGTGTTGGTGTTGGGGTAGGAGTTGGAGAGGGGGAAGGAGTGGGAGAGGGGGGAGAGGGGGTAGCTGTGGAAGTTGGTGTTGGTGTTGGTGTTGGTGTTGGTGTTGGTGTTGGTTGCGCGGCGATTTTTCTTGTTAAAGCGACACCTAAAGTAAGGGGACCTGGAATATCCACATTTTCGTTGTATTCCAATTCTTCGCTTTCCCAGTTGCTTTCACCCCAACTCGCGGGTAATGGTTGAGTTCGTAATAAAGTTGTACTTTCAATCCCATTAACGGTAATTGTTTCAATTGGTCGAGCTAACTTATATATAGATATACCATTTTGAAACTCTTTGGTTATCGGATGTTCTCCGTAATCGGTGACAACAGATATACCGGGAGGTTGTTGTTGAGCGCTTTCTGAAGCATTAATTGCCAAACGTTTATCTAAACCGACACCCCATTCTTGCAACAAAGTGTCTAATTTGGGGTCAACACCAGGGTCAACCATCACTAACAAATTACCACCATTACTGACATAGTTTTGCAAAGCTTGAATTTCACCGTCTAATAAAGCCCTTTGGGGACCTGCAAGAATTACAGTATCAGCATCCGAGGGAATTTGAGCAGTTTGGGTTAAATTCAAAGGCTCGGCGATATAATTCTTATCAGCTAAAGCTTGAACAGCCTGAGAAATATTGTCTTGTCCGCGTTCTAATTGACGTTCCCCGTGCCCTTGGAGAAAGTAAACTTTAGATATATTTGGATTAAAAATTTGTGCCAAACGATTAGTTAATCTCGATTCAGAAAGACGCTCTTGTGCATTAACAACCTGTACTAATTGTTGATTTTTTCCAGATTCTAAATAAACTTCACCATAATCTTTGACACCGAATTTATTAGTTAAACTCGGTTTGGCTAAAGGATTTACATATTCAAACTTGAAATTTTTACTTTGTCTTGCGTAATTTTCCAACAAATCCTCATCTAAAGGATTTTTATTGGCATCAAACACCCACACTTTCGCGGGTTGCTCTAAATTTTCTACGACTTCTTGGGTTTGAGGAGCAAGAGTAAATAAATTAGTTTCAGTTAAATCGGTACGGACATTATAGCGAGTAGCCAAGAAATTAATTAATCCCAAAATTGCCACTACAGCCAAAGTTGCAATTAATGCATTAGCACCAACTTGAGTAGAACGACGACTCCACCATTTAGTAGAATAGCTTTGCCATAACAGCCACATTACAGCAATCACTAATCCTAATATTATTAATATCAGCGGAATCGTTCCCCAATCTTCTGAAACAAAACCCACCGTCAAACCCGCAGTTATCAAAAACGGTGCCAACCAAATCAAATACTTCATCAGTAAACAGTGAACAGTGAACAGTGAACAGTGAACAGTTAGCAGTCAGGAGTTAGGAGTTAGGAGTTAGGGGTTAGGAGTTAGGAGTTAAAAAATTTTAGATTTTGTGGAAGTTTAGAATAAATTACGAATTATCTCCCCTGCAACTAGCAACTAACAACTAACAACTAACAACTAACAACCAATTCTTAATTCCTTTGAAAACGAAATGCATCAATCGATTGCGCGGTGAGAAAAATACCTAAAATAATGTAGCTGCCAAATAATATCAAACTACTAGTGTCAAATATCCCTTGTATCATGTTGTTGTAATGTTGTAATAAAGAAAAATGACCTAAAGTTGCTCCTATAGAACCGCCGATCGCTTTGGCTACTAAATCTATAAATAACAACATTAAAATTACTGCAAATGTTAGAACGGCAGATAATATTGTGCTGTTTGTTAAGGATGAAATAAACATTCCCAAGGATAATATTGATGCTGCAAGCAAGATTAATCCTAAATGACCTAGTAGGGGAATTGTCACGACGGCTGCTGGTTCTGATGCGCTCAAAACTACCGCTTCTAATACCATCAACGGTAAAATTAATGTTATAAAAAACGTTAAAACACCTAATAGTTTTCCTACAGCTACAGCCCAGTTAGTAATAGGAGATGTGGCTAACAGTTCCAAAGTTCCGCGTTTTCTTTCTTCGGCATAAAGTCCCATCGAAAGAATCGGCAATATAAATAGTAAAAGCCATCCCATCCGATCTAAAAATGCTTTGATAAATTCGTAGGGAACGTCGATCGCGGGTATTGGTACTCCCAATCTTTGTGCCTGCGACTCATAGCTTGCAACTGCTGCTAAAATTCCATCGGGACCGAGCAAAATTAAGACAAAAAATAATCCAGCTAAAAACCAAAAAATACCGGCGATCGCATAAGCTAAAGGCGATACAAAATAGGTTTGCAGTTCCCGACGATAAATAGCAATTATATTACTTAGTACTATACCCATTAAGCCGCAACTCCTTAATTTACTTCCTCGTCTTCTGTCTGGGTTTCTAAAGTTTTTTCTTCGCGAGTCAACTGTAAAAATACGTCTTCTAATGTAGCGTTAATTCGCCGCATTTCGTGCAAACCAAATCCCGCTTGGTACAAAGAGTAAGCGATCGCGTTTCCTGGTTCGGTTCCCGGTTGCGATACTACCCGGATTCTGACGCGGTTTTGTTCGAGTTGATTTTTACCATCTCTTCCTAACATCGGAACTGATTCTACCAGATCGACATCGGGTAAATTCTGCAACATTTGTTTTGCTAAAGCAACTTCCCCTTCAACCTCTAATTCATAGCCAGAACCGCCAGTTAATTCACTCATTAAATTATCTAGGGTATTAGTTGCTACCACTTTACCGCCATTAATAATTGCAACGCGGTTACAGGTCATGCTGACTTCTGGCAAAATATGCGTAGAAATAATAATTGTATGACTACCAGCAAGACTTTTGATTAAATTTCGTACATCTATGATTTGTCGAGGATCTAATCCCACGGTGGGTTCGTCCAGAATTATCGCTGGTGGATCGTGGACAATTGCTTGAGCAATACCAACTCTTTGACGGTATCCTTTAGAAAGTTTGCGAATTAATACATGACGTTTTTCTGTTAAATTACAGCGTTCCATCGCTGCTGTAACTTTAGCTTTGCGATCGCCAGCACTAACCCCCTTAATACGTGCGACAAAAAACAAAAAACCTTGTACCGACATTTCCGGATATAGTGGCGGATTCTCCGGTAAATAGCCGATTCTCTGCCTTACAGCCAAAGAATGTTCGTGGACATCCAAACCAGCAATCCGCGCCGTACCGCTCGTAGCCGGAAGATAACCAGTCAAAATCCTCATGGTAGTGGTTTTTCCAGCACCGTTAGGTCCCAAAAATCCCAGGATCTCTCCTTCCTCAACATTAAAAGTTACATCCTCGATCGCCGAGGTAGAACCGTATACTTTATTCAGATGTTCAACTTCAATCATTTATATGCGTCCGATAATACGACAAATTTATCTTAATACTATTGGGCATGGGGCATGGGGCATTGGGCATAGGAAAAATTAGGAGTTGGGAGTGATATTTAACATGCAGACCTTTAACATGCAGACCTTTAACCTTACTAGCCGTTTTTGTTACTCCAAAAATACTATTTAATAGATAGTTACATACAACACAGAAAAAAATTAGATTATAGGATATTTAAATATTTTTATTTTCAATCCCCAATCCCCAATTCCCAATCCCCCATCCCCATTCACCGTAGGTGGGAGGTAGCCCAATGCCCAATGCCCAATTCCCTTTTTTATAAACAATGGTAAATTCAACTTTAGCTACCACAGTTTATGTCAACCCGGTTACTGGTAGCGATAACAATAATGGTTCGAGGTTGTCTCCTTTTAAAAGTCTTACTTATGCCTTAAATGACCTTCGTCCACCTGCAATTGTTCAATTAGCTTCTGGAATTTATCAGAGTGCCAATGATGAAGTCTTTCCACTAATTATTCCTAGTGGTGTCTGGGTGGTGGGTAATGAAGCAACTAAAGGTCAAGGTATTGTAATTGAAGGAAGCGGTGACTATCAAACTAAAAGCTTTGGCTTACAAAATATTACGCTGGTGATGGCTGATGATGCCCAGTTAATGGGTGTTACCGTTACCAATCCAGTTAATAAGGGGACGGGTATTTGGATTGACTCGACTTCGCCTACTGTTGCTAATAATACTTTTATCAAATGCCGCCGGGAAGGAATATTTATCAGCGGTAATGCCAAACCGGCAATTTTAGATAATGTTTTTCTCCAAAATGGTTCCGCTGGGCTGGTAATGGCACGCAATTCCAAAGGCGAAATATTGCGAAATGTCATGCAAAAAAATCCTATCGGTATTGCCATTAGCGATTTTGCCGCGCCTTTGATAGCTAACAATAAATTATTAGAAAACCGCACGGCAATGGCTTTGTCGCGAGAAGCACGCCCCGTACTTAGATATAATCTGATTGCCGATAATTCTTCTGGTGGTTTGCTGCTCAACGGTGATTCAACTCCCGATTTAGGTAGTTCTCAAGATCCTGCTGGTAACATTTTTCGCGACAATCATGAATACGACGTACAAAATGCTACCTCAATTAAATTAGTATCGGCGGGTAATTTATTAAATCCGACTTTAGTAAAAGGTTTGGTAGACTTTGTTGCTACCACTACCGACAAGCGCGAGCTATCGGTTAATAGTAGTTTTCCTGATTTAAACGGACATTGGGCGGCATCTTTTATCGAAGCAATATATGAAAAAGGATTAATTAGCGGGTTTCCCGACGGTACGTTTGCCCCATCCGCGCCAATTACTCGCGCTCAGTATGCGGCGGTAATTTCCAAAACTTTTCAACTCGCTTTAAAAAATAAACCCAGAAAATTTACGGACGTTCAAGCAAAATTTTGGGCAGCTTCAGCCATTTATCGCGGTGCTGGGATGGGCTTTATCAGCGGCTTTCCCGATGGTTCGTTTCGTCCGGGACAAAATTTAACTAAAATTCAAGCCATAGTCTCAATTGTTAGCGGCTTGAAACTCAAAGGCGGCAATCCCAACATTTTGACAATGTATGGCGATCGCGTTCAAGTTCCCAGTTACGCTACCAATGCAATCGCGATCGCGACTCAAAAATTATTAGTAGTTAATTACCCGCAAACCGAGCAACTAGAACCCTTACGGGATATTAGCCGCGCTGAAGTAGTGGCATTAATTTATCAAGCTTTGGTAGCCCTGGGCAGGCAAAAACCGATTGCTTCTCCCTACATTGTTAAACCCGATGTAGATATTATGCCTTCCTTTACCGACTTAACCGGACATTGGGCGGAACCATTTATCCGGACTTTAGTTAGCCTAGATTTAACTCGTGGCTTCGCTGACGGTACATATCAACCGGATATACCGATGAATCGCGCTCAATACGCCGCCTTAGTCGTTAAAGCTTTTAATCCCACACCCAAACTATCGAGAGTTAATTTTTTCGACATCCCAGCCAATTCATGGACTTATAGAGCGATCGCAGCAGCAGCGAGCGGCGGTTTTGTCGGAGGATTTAGCGATGGTACCTTTCGTCCCCACGAAAACGTCGGGCGCCTACAAGTGATTGTATCTCTAGTCAACGGGCTTGGATTAACAGCAGCTCACGGTGATGCGTTACAAAACTTTACAGATAGTCAAACCCTTCCTAAATATGCGCGATCGGCAGTTGCAACTGCGACACAACAGAGAATTGTGGTAAATTATCCAGACCCCAAGAAAATTGAACCAAAGCGGGAAGCAACGCGAGCTGAAGTAGCAGCAATGGTTTATCAAGCACTGGTAGCCATAAAGCGCACGCCTCCTATAAACTCACCTTATATAATTTTTCCCTAAGCGGCAATTGATAAGTAAAATATACTCATTCGTCATTAGCCGCACCTTAGTAGGTTTTATTATTTGTTATTAGCTGCATCTTCATAAGGAAGTTACCCAATTAGATTTAAAATACTTGGGAACATTACAACGTATCAAAAGGTACTTTAATTTTTTTAAAGATGGTAGCAGAATATATGCCCATCACCTCGAGTTTTCAGCCCATGTTCACCCAAACCTCGGATGTGACTAACAGCTTGGCAGTATCCTTATTAACACATTACAGTTTTGACCTCGGTGGGTATAGTGCCAGCGAGTTAGTAAAGCGTTGGGAAAACCAATACCCGTCGAATTGGGTGCATTTGGCAATAACTGAGGCACTGTATCAAGGACGTTATAAAGCAGTTTCGGTGCAGCAAATATTAACTCTTTGGTTGAGAAGAAATCATCCCGGCTACCATTTCAACATGGAATTTGAGCGCTTAATTTGCAACAAGTTACCGGAAGATTTGAGATGGAACAGCTTGCCACCATTGCGACCAGCATTACCGAGCGTAAGCAATCATCGTACCATCAAGGACGTAATGAGGAATTATCAATCATCGCGGACATTAAATACCTCATATCAAGCAAATAACCAACAAGCCATAGAAACGCCTCCCGAAAGTAATAACCATATAGCAGAATTAGCAAGTGCCCAAACCGAAGAAAACTCCACTCCCCGAAATGCCACAAAAGCACTTTCAGCCTCAACTAGTATGGTTTTTACGACATCAAACCAGGCATCAACCGCTCAACGCACAACATCGCGAACCTTGATAGAAACGAGGCATATTGAGAAAGAATCCGAATTTACCTTAGAAGAATCTGAACCAGAAAAACCTTCAAGCAAAACTTTAGCCAAGCTTCTTCCCCCAGCCAGAAATCATCCACCCATCGAACAATTCACCCCAGAGAAAAGCGATTCCACAGAAACATTTACCTCGAAATTGAAAGGCATTGTTAAGGAATAGGAGATGGGGAGATGGGGAGATGGGGAGATGGGGAGATGGGGTAGAGGGGGGAGAGGGGGGAGAGGGGGTAGTTAGATAGCGAGCGAGCGAGCGAGACGCTCGCACTCCTAACTTCTACCTAATCCAAAAGCTAAAACAACCGCATCCGTTGCTAAAATCCAAAATTCCTCATTCCTAACTCCCAACTCCCAACTCCTAACTCCTAACTCCTAACTCCTAACTCCCAACTCCCTACTCCTAACTCCTAACTCCTAACTCCTAACTCCCAACTCCTAACTCCTAACTCCCAACTCCTAACTCCCTACTCCTAACTCCCTACTCCCTACTCCCTACTCCCTACTCCCTACTCCTAACTCCCTACTCCTAACTCCCTACTCCTAACTCCCTACTCCTAACTCCCTACTCCCTACTCCCTACTCCCTACTCCCTACTCCCTACTCCCTACTCCCTACTCCCTACTCCTCACCTTTAACCTTATAATTACTTCATCGCTTCAATTTTGGCTTTCAATCCGTTGTTTTTGAATTGCTGTACTAAGTTGTTGGCTTTATTGCGGTTGGTAAATATTCCTGCTTGCATGACTCTTTTTCCTTGTCTGCTGGTGCGGAATGCGTCGGGTACGATGAATTTTACTAGTTCTTGCTGTCTTGGTGTTACTGCTTCTACTATTACGCGGTAACGTGAAGTTTGTGTTGTTCTAGCGGTTGTTTGAGGTGGATTTCTTAAGGTTGGGGAATTTGCTGAAATCCCTGGTGGTGGCATATTTATGCTGCTATTTTGACTTGGGGGAAGTTTGGCTGCGGGTACGGGTAAAAGGGCTGATTCACCTACAGGGGCGGGTTGTAGTGTTGGTAATGATGAGGGTGTATCTGCCGGAGGTTGAGCGATTTGGGGTGCGGTGAATTCGATTGTATCTGGCTGCACTTGCACGTAATTTAATTGCTGTTCGTTATTTGTGCTGGGTGTTGGTAACGGCTGTTTTTGGGAAACGGTATTGCGGCGTGCTGTTGCTTGGAGTAATGTTGGCGTGCGTCTGGGTTGGGATGTGGCTTTTACCGGCGCGGCTGTTGCAGTAACGTTTACTTTTCCGGCAATGCGATCGCGAGCGATCGTATTGCCGTAAGCGGAAACTTCTTGGGTAGCAGCTTCGGCGTTGATGTCATAGCGCCCGTTAGAACTAAATTGATTGCCGCCGGGATTGGATGCATTACCTAAATCCGGTATTGAAGCAGCTATTACTACTAAGCCGTCTTCAAAGTTGTTGAAGATAGAATTATTTCGTAAAAGGGGGCTAGATTCAGCTTGAACTACAATGCCGGTTCTGTTTTGTGAAATTTTGTTACTAATTATTTGAGGAGAGGCATTTTGGGCAATATTGATCCCAAAGCCCGTATTTTCAAAGGTATTTTCTGTGATTTCAGGTTGAGATTTTCCTGAAACTGTAATCCCATTTGCACCGTTGCTGTGAAAATGATTGTTGCGAATTTTAGGCGCGGCTTTACCCGTGACTGCAATTCCATCTTGGGTAGAGCCAGTAAAGGTGTTATTTTCGACTATTGGCTGGCTTAATTCAATCCACATACCGTAACCGCGAGGGTTGGGATTAGTTACCGTCACGCCAGCTAATTTTGCCTTACCAGTGGCAACGATCGCAATGTTTTTACTGCCGTAGTAGCGACTGAGATATTCACCGCCACCCTGAATGAGAATGCCTTTGCCTTGAGTATTAATATCCCCTTGAATAGAAACACCACCTTTGACGATTAAGGGAAATTGTTCTCCCGTTTGAGCGCTGTAAGTACCGTTTGCAAGTCTAATTACAGTATTTCCTTTGGCAACTTGCAACGCTTGAGTAATTGTTTTTAACGGAGTGCTTTCGCTATTGTTTGCCTGGGTGTCATTTCCGACATTTGGGTTGACAAACAGTACATTAACCTGAGAAATTGAGTTTTCACTCTTAGTTTCACCCTCTGATATGGGCGACATTTGAGCAATGGCAATATTTGAGCCTACGCCGAACAATGCCGCAGTTATCGAAGTGAAACTTACAGTTATAAATAAAACAGAAGATTTAGAAGATATACGCATAGGAGATTTGGGGTGGGAAGATGATTTTAAGGCTTTAATAATCTGTTTTAAAGAATATAAGTCTTAGTTGGGTGGAATGAATTGGGGTGTTAGACCGCTTGTATTGACATTTTTATACCATCCTATTCGACGATATTGAAAATTTTAGTCAGATAATTGACTTAGTAATTTTTAAATTTTAGATTTTAGGTTTAAAAGTATCTTATGATACTAGAAACTATATTTAACTATGGAACCAATCCCAAAGGCTAATCTGGAATCACAAATCTAGAATTCAAAATTTTACGCTGCCAGTAGCTATTTTTAATACAAAGCAATTTGGAAAAAAATCAATGACGATCGCAAAATTAAAAACATGAAGCAGGCTGACTGGTACGATGAAGACAATAACGGGGTTGTTGTAATGGTCGAGCCATACAGCCAGAAAGAGCAAGTACAGCAAGTTGTCCTACGAATTTTAGACGCAAATTTAGACCGCAGTCGCGAAGGTTTGCGAATTATCGAGGAATGGTGTCGCTTTGGCTTGAACAATAGCGAACTTACTAGAGAATGCAAGCATTTGCGGCAGGAGGTAGCTAAATGGCATACTTCTGAATTAAGGGCGGCGCGGAATACGCCCGGTGATACGGGAACGGAATTAAGTCATCCTCAAGAAGAACAACGCGAAAATATTAAATCGTTGTTACAAGCTAACTTCTGTCGAATAGAAGAAGCCCTACGAGTACTTGAGGAATACGGAAAGCTTTATAGTACCGACATGGGCAAAGCATTTAAGCAAATTCGCTATCGAGTTTACACCCTCGAAAGTAATTTGATGGGCTTTGCTCGATATCAACAACTTTTGCGATCGCGTTTGTATTTAGTCACATCAGCCAGCGAAAATTTACTGGAGACTGTGGAAGCTGCCTTAAAAGGTGGACTTAGCATGGTACAGTACCGCGACAAAATAGCTGATGATACCGTTCGTTTGGAACAAGCTAAAAAGCTTTGCGGGCTATGTCACGCTTATGATGCCCTGTTTTTTGTCAACGATCGCATAGACTTGGCTTTAGCTTCCGATGCCGATGGCGTGCATTTGGGACAACAAGATATGCCCATATCTATAGCCCGTGACTTACTCGGTCCTCATAGGCTGATAGGTCGTTCTACCACAAATTCGGACGAAATGCAAAGAGCAATTACCGAAGGTGCCGATTATGTTGGTGTGGGACCAGTTTATGAAACTCCAACTAAAGAAGGTAAGCCAGCAGTTGGTTTGCAATATGTTAACTACGCGGCGAAAAATTGTCCAATACCCTGGTTTGCAATTGGTGGAATAGATCCATCAAATCTTAATGATGTAATCGAAATTGGAGCAAGTCGCGTAGCAGTAGTGCGAAGTATCATGCAAGCAGAACAACCAACTTTAGTAGCGCAATATTTTTTGTCTCAATTACACCGGATTCAAACAGTAGATAGCAAGTCAAAGATGTATGAACGATCTTGAATTGCAAGTAAACGGCGAAACCCGTAATTGTTGTGTTGAAACTACCTTACCCGATTTACTCGTGCAGTTAGGTTATAACCCTCGCCTAGTTGCAGTCGAGTATAACGGCGAAATTTTGCATCGTCAATATTGGCAGCAAACAAAAATACAACAAAATGACCGTTTGGAAATAGTTACTATTGTCGGAGGAGGATAATCAATTATCAATTATCAATTATCAATGATCAATTATCAATAATTCTAACTATAGATTGCATGTTGGTATGATTCGTGTTGAACCCGAACGAATATTTTCTTGCAGCAGTGCGCGATCGTGTATGTGACACTTTAATTCAAGAACTAATTGGTACGCTTTTAATAAAAACTGAAAATTTATATAAAGAAAATAATAACTATCGTACTCTTAAATTATTTTTAAAAATCAAAAAACCCGGCTTTTTCAAAAAACCGAGTTTCTCAACACTTCAAATTCTTACAACTAAAAAAACTTAATCTACCTTTTCAATTGCCTTCGCAGCCAGATAAGGCTTGTTTTCATAAGTTTTAACTACTTCTGAGTTCAAATCTAAACCGTAATCTTTTTTAATCGCTGCTGGATCGAAATTTTCCATTACACCAGATACTTCAACATTTGTACCAACAGCAGGAGCATCTTCATTGCTCACTACTAGAACATCTTGTCCTCCTAAAGATTCTTTATCGTAAGCGATAAATGCTTTTGGACCGACAATTTCTTTAACTTTGGTGCTGACGGTAACATTCTCTCCAACGAGTTTAGCGTTAGGCGATTCTGCGCCAGTGTTATCAGTAGCGTCTGGTTGAGTAGCGTCTGGTAATGCAGCACCAGTAGTCCCTGGATCTGTAGTTGTATTTTCTGTAGTCGGGGGAACTTCTGTAGTTGTATCTCCTGTAGCTGTCGCTCCTGGCGTTTGTTCTATTGGTTCTACAGTACCTATTTTGTCATTTGTATCGCACGCACCAAGAAATAATGCTAGAGATGCTATTGCGATCGCGCCGTTTGCTTTAGCGATTTTTTTAATTAGATTACCGACTTTAAAATCTCTTTTAATTACGCTATTAGTTTTAACTCTATTCATCATCTGTCAATCTCCTCAATACAGTACTATATCCAATTTTCAGGAATTAGTAATTGCTATAAGATAAGCAACGATTATCGCCATTACATTAGCCTCTATTTCTTACAACGAGTAAACGTGAGGAAAAAGCATGACAATCCATTAAAACCAAAAACTGGATATAAACATTTGTTAATAGTAGCTTAAAGAAGTTAACTACATCTCACTTCTATCTCTGGAAGGAGAATAAATTAAATTTGTTTAAATCGGGTTTTTCTCATTCCCTTTCTTTTGGTAGATGCAATAATCTTATTGATACCTAAAAAAATAATCTTTTATTGTTATAACTGTCTATATAGTTAAACGATCGCCACATAATCATGACACTTCTTAACGATCGCAATTTATCATTAGAAGATGTTCAGCGTCTTTTAGGATTTCAAAAACACTACAATGAGTCATTTACTTCATTATTGTCTCTCGAAGCTTTAACAGAAGTAGAACAGCAGGAACTTTTACAGATTCGGGATGATTTTGATAGATATCTGACAGCAGGCAAAGTTTCGGAAGGGCAAGTAAAATTTTTGGTCATTGCTCCTTTAATGCGTTTAGCTGGTTTTTATAGCTACCCAATTCAAATAAAATTAGAAGAAGATATCGCTGAAATTAAAATAGAAGACGAAGATACGACTATTACTGGCAGATTAGATATTTTAGCTGTTAACAAAGTTAGAAAACTAACAGATCAAACATTTTTTTGGGTATTATTAATTGAATCTAAAAACAGCGGTATTTCTCCATCAGAAGGTTTACCTCAACTATTAACATATGCCTATGAAAGCTTGCAGAATCAAAAATCTGTTTGGGGACTAGTTACGAACGGACAATATTATCAATTTGTGTACATTCAACAAGGAAATCCTACAACTTATCACCTGATGCCATTATTAAACCTAATGGAATTAAACCGGGCTGTTGAATTATTACAAGTTTTAAAAGCAATTTGCGGTTTGTAGTAAGGAATTTAGTCCTCGGATGGAAGGGCTTAAGCCCTTACTACGAACTTTTATTATTCATAAATCTAATAATTCCATCACCTGCGAAGATTTCATCAAAGAATTCGCGCACAAAATACCGCTCGCAGCCACCGCAGGAACTCCAATTCCCGGCATGGTGCTGTCACCAACGCGGTACAATCCTTTTATCGGCGTATTAGTGCTTGGAAACATCCCTTTACCAGCAGCGATCGCCGGACCGTAACTTCCTTGATATCTTCTTAAATAAGCAGCATGAGTTAATGGTGTGCCGATAAGTTCTAAAACTACACGCTCTCTAATATCTGGAATTACTTTTGCGATCGCGTTATATAAACTTTGCGCTTTGTGTTTTTTCTTCTCTTCGTAATTAGAATCTTTTTCCCATCCCGCATAAGGTTCCAAAGTGTAAGCGTGAACCACGTGATGGTTTGGGCATGCGAGTGTTGCATCCCAAACGCTGGGAATCGATATCATGCAGGTGTTTCCCGGTACGGTAATATCTTTTTGGGCATCATGAACTACCACGTGATGTCCCGTCAATTCTTCTAATTCTTCGCCGCGAAATCCTAAGTGTAAATGCATAAAGCTTTCTACCGCCGGCGTATCTAAAGCTGCTTGACGATAAGATGCAGGTAAATCTTCAGCAAGCAATAATTTAGTATAGGTATCCCAGATTGTGGCGTTGGAAATTACCACCGGAGCTTTTATAACTTCTTCACCCTCCTTTTTTAAGGGTTGGGAAGAAGATAAGCGTACACCTACAGCTTGACCATTTTCTACGATAATTTGCTCTACATGACATCCCAAACGTAATTCCCCACCCCATTTTTTAAAGCCATTTACTAAAGCATCTACGATCGCACCGCTGCCTCCCAAGGGATATTCGATGGCAGTATTAGAACGTTCTCCTAACATAAATGCTACTTCCGGGGCAATGGTACCGCTTGCCTTTAAACCAGATAGCAGAAAGCATTCCAGGTCAATTAGTCGCCGCACCCAGGGGTCTTTGACGGTGGCATCCATTACACTACCTACCGAACTTTGTACTAAGGGTAGATTCGGTAGCATTTTTAATAAAGATGGCAAATAACGCCCCAGTAAAATCGGAACTAACTGCCAATCGCTACGCAAAGCCAAAGTGGGAATGCCTTTCATGGCTTCGTATAGCGGCAACAAACGACTTTCAAATCGTGCTAATTCTCTCGCTCCTTGGGGTGTAATTTTTGCTACTTCTTCCCGGTAGCGTTGGGAATTGCCGTAAACTGCAAAACTACCTTCAGGAAAATGATAGTGTCCGAGAGGATCGTAAGGTACAGTTTGGAGAGATTCGCCTAAAATATCCAGAACTTGTTTTACAGGATTCAAACTTCGGGCATCACTCAGTCCACAATAGAATGAAGGTCCAGAATCAAATTCAAATCCTTGTCGTCGAAAACTATGAGCAGCACCACCCGCTACTGTATGGCTTTCGCAGACGATTACTCGTTTACCGTAACGACTGAGCAATGCAGCAGCAGTTAACCCGCCGATACCACTACCAATGACTATGACATCAAAATTTTTCACTATGAGTTGTTAGTTGTTAGTTGTTAGTTGTTATTTTCTTCTAACTAATATCTACTATCTACTATCCACTAACTACTATCTACCCTCAAGTATAAGTTTAAGTTAATGACAGAACAATTATTAGAACAACCGTTAGAACAACCTTTAGAACAACCATTAATTGAATTAAAAGGCGTTTCTAAGTCGTTTGGTAGCAATAAGATTTTAGATGAAATAGATTTGAATATTTACCAAGGAGATGCATTAGGAATAATTGGTCCTTCAGGAACTGGTAAATCTACTATTTTGCGGATAATTGCTGGGTTAACTCCTGCCGATGAAGGAGAAATTTTCGTGCAAGGAGTGCGGCGAGAAGGTTTGATCGAAGATGGTGTGGATGCGCTGGGAATCGGTATGGTTTTCCAACAAGCGGCTTTGTTTGACTCCTTAACGGTAGACGAAAATGTCGGGTTTTTGCTATACCAGCATTCAAATCTTTCTAAAAAAAGGATTCGAGAACTTGTTGAGGAAAAATTAGAAATGGTAGGTTTACCCGGAGTTGGCGATCGATTTCCCGCAGAACTTTCTGGAGGGATGCGAAAACGGGTAAGCTTTGCTCGTGCTATTATGTCTAATCCAGAAAAGCCGGAGGAATCACCAGAAATTTTACTGTACGATGAGCCTACAGCCGGGTTAGATCCCATTGCTTCAACAATTATTGAAGATTTAATTCGACAATTACAGTTTGCTCCCGGAACTAGTGGTAGCCACGCTATTGTTACCCACCAACACAGTACAATTCGTCGTACCGCTGACAGAATTATTTTTCTCTACCAGGGTAAAGTGCAGTGGGAAGGAAAAGTCTCCGAAGTTGATACTACAGAGAATCCTTCTATTAGACAATTTATGAGTGGAAGCATTGATGGACCAATTAAAATTGCCGGTGTATGAAAAATTAAAAAATCAGCTAAGTAGGCAGGCTTTGAAAATCGTAATTATGACGACGGAGTAAGGAGTAGGCAGTAGGGAGTAGGGAGTAGGCAGTTACAATAAGGCTTTGTAGACGCTTGCGTCGGCGAAACAAAGATTATTTAATTTATATTCCGTTACATAATCGTATTTATTTCTCCCGACTTACTTATCTTCGCGATTTATTCTAAATTCACAAATGATAAAACAATGTACAAATACCTATTTACAACTTTTAACTGTAATACAAGGAGGTGAAAAATGCGATCGCGATTGGTTAGAGAAGGTTCTGTAGGATTGTTAATCTTATTAGGTTTGGGAGTCTTTGGATTAATTTTCCTTTGGCTGAACCGAATAAGCGCCGCCGGTCGTACTTATAGCTTTATAGTAGATTTTAAGGACGCTGGCGGGATGCAAAAGGGTGCTGTTGTTCAATATCGCGGTGTGAAAGTCGGCAATATCGCTGAAATTACACCAAATGTAAATGGTGTAGAAGTCAAACTTGATATTAATAAAACCGACTTAATAATTCCCCGCGATGTCAAAATTGAAGCTAATCAATCTGGTTTAATCAGCGAAAGCATTATTGAGATTACACCAGAAACAACTATTACTCGTGCTAACGTAGATGCCGGACCTTTAGATAAAGATTGCGATCCGACGCTGATTATCTGCGATGGTTCCCGTCTCAAAGGTGAAATAGGCATCAGCGTTGACGAACTGATTCGCTACAGCAGCCGTTTATCAGAAGTTTACAGCCGACCCGATGTATATGAAAATGTCAATCAAGCTTTAAAAAATACTTCCTTAGCAGCAGCACAAGTTGCTCAACTGACTCGCGATGTTTCCAGTTTGACAAAATCTACGCAACAAGAATTAAAAACCTTTGCTTCTGCCGCCAACCAAGTAGCAACAGCAGCCAACCGAGTCAGCACATCCACCGATCGAACCATCAACCAATTTGGTAATACAGCGTCGCAGCTAAACGCAACAGCAAGAGAGTTTAGCACTACAGCAGAAAAATTTAGGGGTACAGCCGATCAAATTGGTTCCACTGCCAATAACGCAAACAAGCTGCTCAATAATATCGATAACTTAGTTACAACAAATCGATCTTCACTTGTGACTGCATTAAACGACATCACAGCAACCAGTTCTCAATTAAGAACAACTCTTAACGGTTTATCTCCAAGCATCAATAGATTTACCAAAGGGCAATTGCTCGAAAACCTGGAAACACTTTCAGCCAATGCAGCAGAAGCATCAACCAACCTGCGTGATATTACCAAAACACTCAACGACCCCAACAACCTATTAGTACTGCAACAAACATTAGATTCAGCCAGAGTAACCTTCGAGAACACCCAGAAAATCACATCCGATTTAGATGAATTAACCGGAAATCCAAAATTCCGGCAAAATCTCGAAGAACTCGTAAATGGTTTAAGTGGCTTAGTTTCCTCCACCGAACAAGTAGAACAGCAAGTTAAATTTGCTGCCACCCTCGACTCAGTAAAAGCAAGTTTAGACAACCCAGTTCGAACAACACCAATTAGAAAACAACCTTTTAGATTCAATTCCTCATCCAACATCGTTAAAAGTGGCGAGAAAATCAAACAAAATAAAAACCTACAAACAAATTCATCTCAAGAAGAACTTTTGAAGCAACTTCGGGAATATCAGAAAACAAGAGAATGAGGAGATGGGGAGATGGGGAGTACTTCGACAAGTCTTACAGTGAGCTACGTCGAACTGCTCAGTAACCTTTGGGGAGATGGGGAGATGGGGAGATGGGGAGATGGGGAGAAGGAGTTAGGAGTTAAGAGTTAAGAGTTAAGAGTTAGGAATTCAATATTAATGGTAAATGGTAAATGGTAACTCGTAACTGGTAACTGTTCACTGTTCACTGTTCACTGTTCACTGTTCACTGATTAATTCCAATCTTGTTCTTCCTTCTTCCCTTTAGTGTGATAAATTCCACCGACGGCGTGAATTGCTCTAGTTTTCTCAAAAAGTTCTGCTTCTGTAATTCCCCACTTCTGCAATACCTCATCCAAACCGCTCTGAATATCTCTCGCACCGGGAAAATTATGATAGCGAATCCGCAACCTAGCCAATTCCACCAAGTTAATATCGCTCGCTTCCCCCACTAATAAATTTTCCAGCAAAGGGCGATCGCGATTGTATTGCGGGTGTTGTTGATCTTTGATTTCTTCACTCATTCTAATTTGTTAATTGTTAGTTATTAGTTGTTAATAAATATGGCTGTAGGGTGTGTTATGGCGCGACTTATAATTTGGATTGCGATCGAACATATGTACGCGCCTAACGCACCATTTTAATATTATTAGCTTGTATGCAATATTCGATGGTTTGTTACTACAATTATCATCAAAAACAATACTCAGCCCGATAAATCAAGCTGAGTAAATAATTGTCAATATTTAATACTAGATATGAAATCAAATCAAAAACGTAAACAAATTACTACTGCTAACTGCTCACTGCTCACTGTTAACTGTAAACTGTTTCCAACACCAAGTAAAAAGAGTACCGCCTACTGCGATTTTTGCTACTTCAAATAGCCAGTAACCGCCATGCAGTAGATTCATATTTGCGGGAGTTTCGGCAACTGCTTCAAACCAGTTTAATTGCAGTCCGATAGCCGACATTTGTGGAGTTAATAAATAAGTATCAGCGAAAGCGATCGCTAGCAGTAAGCTTGCTAAGATAATACCGCTTCGTTGCCAGTTGAATTCACTTTTGCTCAAAGCCAAAACGCCACTTAATACCAATCCCGCACACAATAATTCAATGCGATTGAAATTCCAAAATATTGTGTAACCGGCTGACGCAAAACTTGATTGAGTCATCATCCCAGAAACGTAAAGACTAGGCATAATTACCCAATCTAGAATTAAGCTGGCGCTGAGCCAAAAGCCTAAAGTTAAGATGACAACATTTTGCCAAACTGGACGCTTAAATTCTACGCCGGAAGTGGAAATGGTATTCATAAAAATAATTGCTTCGTTATATTCTTAGTGTGAAACATGAGAAGTTATTTTGACCACTCATCTCAACTAACCTTTACAAACCAGTCGTATTTTTACGGTAAATATAGTGTTAACCGTACTTTTTTGATAACATTTCTTAATAATTGGCGATCGATCAATTCGGTATAAGTAAAACAAGATAATTTGTAGTGGTCTGTCTCATTAATGGTAGGTTTTCTTATACACCCGCCTGGGGTTGAAAACCCCAGTCTAATAGCTAAAGTCCTATAAATAGGACTGGGGAATAAGGCATCAAAAATAATGAGACGCAGCATTAGTATTCCACCACATTCATTTTTATCCTAAAAATATTTTTCCCCCTCCCTATTCTTACTCCCCATATTTAAGTCACTGCTTCCAAATCTTAAACTCCTAATTCCTAATTCCTAACTCCTAACTCCTAACTTATAACCATGCGTTTTGCGATCGTATTAAGCACCTTCCTTGCTTGCATCATCGGTATTGAAAGCTTGACAGTTAAATTAAGTCAAGCAGTACAGTTGCGGGATGGGAAAGTATACTTTGTTCAAGTACCGCGTTTGTTGAAAGCGACAACAACTTTTGATGATGTAAATATATGGGGTGCAACTTATTACTTTATCGTTAATGTACCGTTAGATGCGGGAGAACCTCTGCAAGAAATAACGATTAACCAGCATTCTGGATTAGATAATATAAATTTTGATTTGAAAGACAGCTTTGCTTTTATCAAAAATAGCAACGGTAAAAAAGAAAAATTACCGCTTCAGATTACCGAAAAACGTCGAGAAAAAACAGTATCGCTGACATTTAACCCAGCAGTTAAACCCGGTAAAACAATTACTATTGCTTTGGAGCCGATACGAAATCCTTCAGTTGAAGGGGTTTATCTATTTGGTGTGACAGCATTTCCTGCGGGTGAAAAATCCCACGGACAATTTTTAGGTTATGGAAGATTGCATTTTTATCGGAATAATAGTTCTTTGTTTTCACCGTTTGGGTGGTGATGTAGAGACGTGATATATCGCGTCTCTTACCTTAAATCACCCGCAGCCTAGAAGGAGCCGACGGGCTACAGAAACAAAGCCCACCTTTTTTAAGGGGGGTTGGGGGGATCTTAACGGTTGAAATACTCAATTTATAGTTGCGGTTGTGTTAATCCTATCGTCATACATCTTGTATAGAAAAAGTCAATACAGCTTTGGGCAATCATATTTTTTAAAAAAGATATAAAATAATATTCGCGTTTAGGTAAAATCGTTTACAAATAAAGATATATGTATACAGCGTGATTCAAAGGTGCCTAAATTATATCTACATAAATTTAATGCTGGTCTAACTGCTATTAATTTCAGGTACTTTTGACTTATCTGTATAAAAATCATGAGCAAACTTAGAACAAAGAATTATTCGCGGTTTATCCTACGCAACTTAGCGCACTATAGTTTAACAGCATTGCTCGGTATTATTTTGGTGGGTGAATCGGTAAGTGCGATGCCGAACGCGGATTTAATCCTAGCACAACAAGAAGCAACTCCCAATCAAGCGATTCGTGCAAAAGCACAAAAGTTGACAATTGAAGGAATCGAATTATTTGAGCAGGGAACTCCTGAATCATTAAAGCAAGCTATTAGTAAATGGGAAGAAGCGCTCCCATTGTGGCGGAAATTAGATGATAAAAAACCGCAAGCTACTATTACGATGGGTATTGGAAATGCCTACTCGGATTTAGGAGATAAGCAACAAGCACTCAAATTCTACAACCAAGCATTACTTTTATCGCAAGAACTTAGGGATAAAGATAGGCAAGCAGTAACTCTCAATAATATTGGTAATGCCTACTCGGATTTAGGAGACAAGCAGCAAGCACTCAATTCCTACAACCAAGCATTACTTCTATATCGGGAACTTAACAATAAACGTGGGGAAGCAATAACCCTCAATAATATTGGTGGTGTCTACTCGGATTTAGGAGATAAGCAGCAAGCACTCAAATTCTACAACCAATCATTAATTCTATATCGGAAAGTTGGGGATAAAAGTGGGGAAGCAACAACTCTCAATAATATTGGTAATACCTACAACGATTTAGGAGATAAGCAACAAGCACTCAAATTCTACAACCAAGCACTACCTTTATTCCAAGAAATTAGGGATAAAAAGGGGCAAGCAGCAACTCTCAATAATATTGGTACTACCTACAACGATTTAGGAGACAAGCAACAAGCATTCAAATTCTACAACCAAGCATTAGCTTTATTTCAAGAAATTGGGGATAAAGATGGGCAAGCAACAACTCTCAATAATATTGGTAAACTCCACTCAGATTTAGGAGATAAGCAACAAGCATTTAAATTGTTCAACCAAGCATTACTTCTATATCGGGAACTTAACAACAACGATGGGGAAGCAACAACCCTCAATAATATTGGTTCTGTCTACTCGGATTTAGGAAAAAAACAGCAAGCACTCAAATTTTACAACCAAGCATTACCTCTAAGGCGAAAAGTTGGAAATAAAAGTGGGGAAGCAGCAACTCTAAGTAATATTGGTGCTATCTACAACTATTTAGGAGACAACCAGCAAGCACTCAAATTCTATAACCAAGCGTTACCTCTAATGCGGAAAGTTGGAGATAAAAGTGGAGAAGCAACAACTCTCAATAATATTGGTAGTGTCTACTCGGATTTAGGAGACAAGCAGCAAGCACTTAAATTCTTTAACCAAGCATTACTTTTGTCTCAGGAAGTTGAGGATAAAAGTGGGGAAGCAAGAACCCTCAACAATATTGGTGCTGTCTACAACTATTTAGGAAACAACCAGCAAGCACTCAAATTCCACAACCAAGCATTACTTCTACATCGGAAAGTTAAGGAAAAAAATGGGGAAGCAACAAATCTACTTAATATTGGTGGTGTCTACTCGGATTTAGGAGACAACCAACAAGCATTCAAATTCTACAACCAAGCGTTACTTCTATATCAGGAAGTTAAGAATAAAAGTGGGGAAGCAAGAACCCTCAATAATATTGGAAAAAGCTACTCGGATTTAGGAGACAAGCAGCAAGCACTCAAATTCTACAATCAAGCACTACCTCTAAGTCGCTCAGTTGATGATAAAAGTGGGGAAGCAACAAATTTACTTAATATTGGACAAAGCTACTCGGATTTAGGAGACAAGCAGCAAGCACTTAAATTCTTTAACCAAGCATTAATTCTATATCAGGAAGTTGAGGGTAAAAATGGAGAAGCAGTAACTCTACTCAATATTGGTACTATCTATTACTCATTAGAAGACAAACAACAAGCGCTTAAATTCTACAACCAAGCATTACCTTTGTTGCAAGAAGCTGGGGATAAAGCTACTCAAGCAACAAACCTTTCCCATATCGCCAAAGTATACAGAGACAACGGCAATCTCAAAACAGCACTCACTAATAGTCAAGCCGCAATCAATATTATTGAAGAGTTACGCACCAATGTTGTTAGCGAAGATTTGCGTACATCCTACTTCGCCACAGTACAAAATATCTACAAACTATACATCGACATATTAATGCAATTGCATAAGCAAAATCCATCCGAAGGATACGATGCATTAGCACTCAATGCCAGCGAAAAATCTCGCGCCAGGGGACTTTTGGAACTATTAACTGAAGCAAACGCCGATATCCGTAAAGGTGCAAACCCCCAACTTTTAGCTGAAGAAAGCCGCTTACAACAATTGATTAATGCTAAAGAGAAATTACGCTTGGGCATAGTTAATGATAAAAATAAAAGTAATGACCTCATTTCTAAAAACGCCGCACAAAACTTAGAAAAAGAAATCGAAAACCACCTCAACGAATACAAGCAACTGCAAGTCCAAATTAAACAAAGCAATCCCAAATACGCCGCGCTCAAATATCCCGAACCTCTAAAATTAAACCAAATCCAACAACAATTAGATAAAGACACCGTACTTTTACAATATTCCTTGGGTAAAGAACGCAGTTATTTATGGACGGTAACTCCCGATTCCCTTAACAGCTACGAGTTACCAAAACGCGAAGAAATCGAAACAGCAACAGCGAAATTCAAGGAATTATTGAAAAAATGTGAAAAGTCACTGATAAATTGCCAAGATTTACCCGCAGCACAAAAAGCCAAAGATTTTCAAGAAGTTACCCAAGCTGCCACCGAACTCAGTAAGCTGATTTTTGCTCCGGTTTCTGGAAAATTGGGTAAAAAGCGTTTGGTAATTGTCGCTGACGGTGCTTTACTCGAAATTCCTTTTGCTGCATTATCGGAACCAAATCAAACCAACTATCAACCGCTGCTAGTCGATCGCGAAATCGTAAATCTACCTTCTGTAAGCGCGATCGCCATTCACCGAAATGAACTCAAACAGCGTCAAACTGCTCCCAAAACTTTAGCCGTGCTTGCAGATGCAGTATTTTCTTCTGAAGATGAGCGAGTCACTGGTAAACCTCCTGCTCTAGCTCCAGAAATTGATTTAACTAGCTCATTACTAAAACAAGCCGCAAGAAGTCTAAACCGTGCTGGATGGGAAAGACTACCAGGTACTCGCAAAGAAGCCGATGAAATTTTAGAGAACGTTTTAAAACTAGTACCAGCTTCAGAAACCTTACAAGCTTTTGATTTCGATGCCAATTACAACTGGGTAACTGACAAACAACTCAAACAATATCGATTCATACATTTAGCAACCCACGGTTTCGCAAATCCAGATAATCCCGAATTATCGGGAATTTTACTCTCGGCAGTAGATAAACAAAACAAACCATTAGATAGAGTGAATCTGCTGCTGGGTGATATTTTTAACTTAGATTGGGGTGCAGATTTAGTTGTTCTCAGTGCTTGCGAAACTGGTTTGGGTAAAGGTGTTCCCGGTGAAGGATTAATTGGTTTGACGAGAGGGTTGATGTATGCGGGTGCAGAAAATGCCGTAATTTCTCTATGGCAAGTTGACGATAAAGCAACATCTAAATTAATCCCCCAGATGTATAAAGCGATATTAGAGAAAAAAGCATCTCCTACAACAGCTTTGCGTCAGGCTCAACTGCAAATGTGGCAGCAAAAAGAATGGCAAAATCCCTACTACTGGGCTGCTTTTACCTCCCAAGGTGAATGGAATAATTAGCACTTAAAAACTTAGTCTCAAACGCGAAATGTATGTAGAGACGTAGCACTGCTACGTCTCCACCAATGGGAAATCCCAACTTCAAATTCTGATTAACAGTGTTTTCATCATCAATCCAAATATTTAATTAAGGAGTATTTCTTACCATGAATAAAAAGTTTTTCCGATTCTTAATTACCGGGCTTCTTAGTATTACAACTATTAGCTATTGGGCATCAGTACAAGCACAAACACAGCAAAGTATTACACCATTATTTATCAGTGCCGATAAAGCAAACGTGGAAAGCGATCGCAAACCTTTCATACCCCCCGGTTTAGGACGTTCTGCAAAACCTAACGAAGGTCCTACTAGGGGAATTCCCACTGGTATAGACAACCGCATTCCCATGTTGAGCCGAAAATATCCTTGGTCTGCGATCGGTCGAGTTCAAGGTACTGTAAATGATGGCAGCAGTTATCATTGCACGGGAAGTTTAATTGCTCCTAATTTAGTTTTAACTAATGCTCACTGCGTTATCGATCCTGACAGTGGCAAATTGAGTACTAAAATCGAATTTATGCCCAACGTCATTGATAAGAATTACCAAGATATAGCGCAAGTTGAGCAAGTAATTTACGGTACTGATTTTAAAACATCCTCTAACAGTCTTTCAAATGACTGGGCGATTATGAAAATTAACCAGCCTCTCGGTCGTAAATACGGGTATTTGGGATGGAAATCGTTACCAACTGAGGTACTAACTCGCAATAAAAAAGCTTTCTTCTTTGTCGGTTATTCAGGTGATTTCCCCACCGAAAAGTATAAAAAATACTTCACCGCTGGTCCCGGATGGACTGCAAGTTACGAAGCAGGATGCAGCATTACCCAAGAAGAGAATGGTTCCTTATTGCATGATTGTGCTACAGCAGGTGGATCTTCGGGTGGAGCAATTATCGGTGTAATCGGTGGCAATCCTTATATCATCGCTCTTAATAATGCCGAACAAAAAAATACAGTTACCGGAAGAGATATTACCAACTTCGCCGTGAAAATTTCGACCATCGAGCAAGCTTTGAATAGAAATTAGTACTTGTTTTGATAATTTTTGAAAGGTTCGTAGTAAGGAATGCGAGTCCTTCAAGCGATAAATCGCTGACTACGAACCTATTTTTAACTCATAACTCTTAACTTACTTTCCCCAAAACGCGGTATATTTTCTGATATGAACGTTGGGGGGAAAGGATAGATGCCAAAAGTTATAGCTATCCTAAATGGCAAAGGAGGAGTCGGTAAAACGACTACCTCGATAAACCTTGCAGCATCTTTCGCGGATAAAAAAAAGGTACTTTTGGTAGATGCGGATGTCCAAGGTTCGGCTAGTTGGTGGTTCTCAAGGAGTGATTCGGGGATGGGCTTCGATCTATCTCAAGAGACAAATCCGAAATTATTAGGTAGTTTACGCTCTATAAAAGGTTACGATTTAGTAGTAGTCGATACGCCTCCAGCGCTGCATTCTCAAGCATTAGCAGCAGTAGTCAAAAATGCCGATTATTTGGTTTTGCCAACACCCCCAGCGCCAATGGATTTAGCTGCTTTGATTGATACAGTCAAAGAAGCAGTTACTCCTGCGGGTACTCCCCATCGAGTGCTGTTAACAAAAGTGGATACGCGAAGTTTGAAAGAAGCGATCGAAGCTCAAAATACTCTTTTGAGTTTGGGAATTCCCGCTTGTAATGCGTTTATCCGTATTTACAAAGCCCATGAAAGAGCTGCGCTTGATGGGGTGGCGATTACTCAATGGCGGGGGAAAAACGCACGGGAGGCGGAGTCTGACTATCGCCGCGTGGCTGACGAATTACAGCGTGATTGGAGGAAATAATGGCTAGAAGAAATCTTTCTGATTTATTAAAAGAAGAAGTAAAAAAAACAGGTAACGAATCAACTATTGATGTCCCTGCATCTGAGGTAAAAGATATGAATAAACAAACTAAAACTGCTCCTGTTGATTTAGACGCAACTGTCAAAGAATTGCAAGAAACTTTAGAAAAAACACGAAAAAACGAAGAAACTTTACAGAAACAAGCGTCGGGATTTCAATCTACGATTGCCGAACAAGAAAAGCTGTTTAAGCAGTTGCAGAAAGAAGTTGATGAAGCGAAAAAACTAGGAAATTTACAAGATACCGTAGAAGAATTTAAACAAGAATTGGCAGCAGCACGTAAAAACGAAAAAAGCTTAGAGAAGCTAGTTGGAGAGTTACAGTTAACTTTAAAAGAGAAAGATGAACATATAGAAAAGTTAGAAAATTTACAAGACACTGTAGAAGAACTTAAACAGGAATTAGCAGTAGTACGTAAAAATGAAAAAAGCTTAGAGAAGCTAGTTGGAGAATTACAGTTAACTTTAAAAGAGAAAGATGAATTAGCGGAGAAGTTAAACACAGAACTTTATGCAGCGAAAAAAGATGCTTTACAGTTAGCAGAAGCAAATACCAAACTTACAGCAGAAGTAAATACAGCCCAGAAAATTGCCCAGATGGAGCCTCCTGCAAAACTACCAGTTTCCAGACAACCTGCTGCTAAACAACGAGTTCCCAATCAATCTGCGATAACTCAACCAAAGAAAGATTATTCATCCGCATTAACTTACAGAAAACATTACTCTCGTCCAACTGGTCCCTTGCCGGATAATCAATCCCAAGATTCTGATAGTACTGCTCCGATGTGGTTGTTAGATTAATCAGTTAGGAGTTGTAGAGACGTAGCAATGCTACGTCTGTACCGGAGTTAGGAGTTAGGAGTGAACAATTAACAACTAACAACTAACAACTAACAAAAATCTAAAATTTCTTTTGCGGTAACTTCTGGCTGTTCTAAATGAGGAACGTGTCCGCTATTTTTTATCCAAGTTAGTGTACTATTAGGAATTGCCCGTTCAAATTTCTGGGCATCCTTAGTACCTAATATTTTATCTTCATCTCCCCACAATATCAGCGTTTCTTGCTTAATCTCTTCAAGTTGATTCGCTTTTAAAGGTTGATAACCACCGCTTTTTGTAAAAGCAATTAAAGCTTTATTCCAGTTCGGAATTTCTAAATGCAACGCACCACAAAATAATGCATCTTCAGTTGCAAATTGTTTATTTTTATAAGCCGTGCGACTGATGCTTTGACGTATTTTACGATTTTTCAAAAATTCTGTGGCTAAATAATCCAACGGTGGAAACATTAATTTACTTGCTGGTGAACCACCCGTTAAACCCGCGCTATCAATTAATACCAGTTTTGCTACGATTTCTGGATAAGATAAAGCAAAATCGATAGCCGCAGCACCTCCCATCGAAGCACCTACTAAAATTACAGGTTGATTAATCAAGCTTTTCCAAAAACAATAAAGATGGGTTTTAATATTATTTGGATTAAACTTTATCCCGTAGGGGCGATCGCTAAAGCCAAAACCTAATAAATCAACTGCCCAAGTTTCATTTTGTGCCGCTAATAAAGGTAACAAACGACGGTATTCCAACACCGAACTATCGAAGCCATGTACGAGTAGAAACGGCGTACCACCACTACCTTGATGCACGTAAGTTGTATTAATTGGCTGTTCGCTTAAGGGAGTTATCAGAGGTGTTTGCTGGATAATTTTAGCAAGAGCAATTGAAGCAGGTTCCGTTAATTGCTCAACCCCAGTAGGAAGAAATTTTGGAAACTTAGGAAGCATAAATATTAGTTTATCTTGTGGTGTGCCCTTAAGGGAGTTAGGAGTTAGGAGTTAGGAGTGAGGAGTTAGGAGTAAAGGAGAGTTTTAGTAAAATTTTAGCGATCGCCATCTACAAACATTACTAATGTCAAATAGTCGGATATAAAATATCTAATTTAATTTTGCTTCAAACTAGCAATAGCATCAGAAGTTATTTGCTTAATAGCTGCTAAATCAAGCTGCGTGGTTTCACTATCACATTCCAACCATAAAAGATACTCGATATTTCCAGCCGGACCAGTAATAGGCGACCAAGTTAAACCTTTATAAAACCATCCTAACTCTGTAGCGGCTTGCAAAACTTGAAAAATCGCATCAGCTTGATCGTCTGGGTTACGCACAACCCCTTTTTTACCAACTCGGTTTTTACCAACTTCAAACTGTGGTTTTACTAATAACAAAGCTTCGCGAGGAGATTGCAGAAGTTGCCACAGCGCAGGCAAAACTTTAGTTAAAGAAATAAACGAAACATCTACCACAGCCAAATCAGGAAATTCTTTCTCCCCATCTCCCCCTCCCCCCATCTCCTTGTCCCCTCTCTCCCCATCTCCATACAAATCTTCCGGAGTCAAATGCCGTAAATTAGTACGTTCGCGTAAAACCACCCGTGCATCCGAACGCAAACGCCAATCAACTTGTCCGTAACCGACATCAATACCGTAAACTAATTTAGCTCCCGCTTGTAACAAACAATCGGTAAAGCCACCCGTAGAAATTCCGCCATCCAAACAAACACGCCCTTCTACAGGAATATTAAAATCATCCAAAGCTTTAACTAACTTTTCTCCACCACGAGAAACAAAACGCGACTTCTGCTTAACCCTAATTACGGCTGCAACATCAACCGAAGTTCCCGCTTTATCCACCAATTGATTATCAACCAACACCTCACCAGCTTGAATTAACCGTTGCGCTTGCTGACGAGACGAAGATAAACCGAGTTCTACTAATAAAACATCAAGTCTTTGTTTGGGCATGGGAGATGGGGATGGGGGGATGGGGAGATGGGGGGATGGGGAGATGGGGAGATGGGGAGACAAGGGGACAAGGGGAATTTTAACATGCAGACCTTTAACATGCAGACCTTTAACCTTACTAACTCCTCCCTACTCCCTACTCCCTACTCCCTACTCCCTATCTTAAATATCCGTTTCGCTCAACTCTCTGGTCATATAGTCAAAGGGTTCGTCTACAAAGCTGGTATCGTCAATACCTGAAGATGCAACTTGCTCTTTAACCATTTCCTTCATGATTTGAATCCCGGCAACTGTAGGAGCGATCGGTACTCCTAAAGAATTGTAAGTTTCGCGCAAACCTTGCAATACTCGCTCGTCTAGCACGTCCATGCTGCCAGCAACTAAGGCATAAGTGGCGTAGCGCAAATAGTAATCCATGTCCCGCAAACAAGCCGCATAACGACGGGTTGTATAAGCGTTTCCGCCGGGACGAATCAATTCTGGCTGGTCTTCAAATAACTTAACGGCAGATTCCTTGACTATAAATGCTGCATTAGAGTTGATAGCCGCTGCTGCTTGTACTCTTATCGTGCCAGTTTCAAAATAAGATTTAAGCGAATCTACAGCATTTCTATCGAAATAGCGACCGCTAACGTCATAATTCTTAATTAAATTTGTTACGGCATCTTGCATTTTTATTATCCCCCAGTATTCCTAATCATGATTTGATATTAATTTGGCTAAATAGTCCATCAAAAAACCTATTTTGTGGTAACTTAGCCAAAACTTGGCACAAAAGTAATCCATACTACTTAAGGATTTTATGCCAAAGTTGACCCATATAAGATGAACTTTTATTTTTGTATGGATGATTTACCAAAAGGTTAACATTACCTTTAGATTAGATTTTCTGTTACAAATGATACTCTTTTTGGTCTTCCCTCTATTTAGGATATTCCAGGTGTGTCAACAAGTGGTTCCAGCTTCTAAGGGTCAACAGTTTTTTGAATGTTTCCGTTTTAATCCATTGCGTATTGGCAGATAAGGAGTAACCATGACAACCCCACAAGAAGTCTTGAAAATGATTCAAGACCAAAATATTCAGATGATCGATCTGAAATTCATCGATATGCCAGGGATTTGGCAGCATTTAACAATGTTCCAAGGCGAAATCGATGAAAGTTCTTTCACCGATGGCGTACCATTTGACGGTTCGAGTATTCGGGGTTGGAAAGCCATTAATGAGTCAGATATGTCAATGGTGCTAGATCCAAATACTGCTTGGATCGACCCTTTCATGCAAGAACCCACCCTCAGTATTATATGTAGTATTAAAGAACCCCGCACGGGTGAATGGTACGATCGCTGTCCGAGGGTAATTGCTCAGAAAGCTATTGATTATTTAGTAGCATCCGGTGCCGGTGATACGGCATATTTTGGTCCAGAAGCGGAATTTTTCATCTTTGACGATGTTCGCTTTGACCAAACCCAGAACTCAGGCTATTACTACGTAGATTCCGTAGAAGGGCGTTGGAATTCTGGTAAAGATGAAGGTCCCAACCTCGGTTACAAGCCAAACTATAAATCGGGTTATTTCCCTGTAGCTCCAACCGACACCTCGCAAGATATGCGAACGGAAATGCTGTTGGAAATGGCAAAATGCGGCGTTCCCATTGAAAAGCATCACCACGAAGTAGCTACTGGCGGTCAGTGCGAATTGGGTTTCCGTTTTGGTAAACTCATCGAAGCAGCCGATTGGTTGATGACTTACAAGTACGTAATTAAGAACGTAGCTAAGAAATACGGTAAATCAGTTACCTTCATGCCCAAGCCAGTATTCCAAGATAACGGCTCCGGTATGCACACCCACCAATCGATTTGGAGAGACGGCAAGCCTTTGTTCGCTGGCGATAAGTATGCCGGAATGAGCGAAATGGGACTTCACTACATTGGTGGAATTCTCAAGCACGCACCAGCGTTGTTAGCGTTCACCAACCCCAGCACCAACTCTTACAAGCGTTTGGTACCCGGTTACGAAGCACCAGTAAACTTGGCTTACTCCCAAGGAAACCGTTCCGCTTCGGTGCGTATTCCTCTGGCTGGCGACAACCCTAAAGCCAAGCGTTTGGAATTCCGCTGTCCCGACGCAACTTGTAACCCTTATCTAGCCTTTGCTGCAATGCTCTGCGCTGGTTTAGATGGTATCAAAAATAAAATCGATCCAGGCGAACCTTTAGATAAGAACATCTACGAACTTTCTCCAGAAGAACTAGCCAAAGTTCCTTCTACACCAGGCTCTCTGGATTTAGCTTTAGAAGCTCTTGAAAAAGACCACGATTTCTTAATTGAAGGTGGAGTATTCACTAAAGACTTCGTAGAAAACTGGATTTCTTACAAGTTAGATACTGAAGTTAACCCCATGCGTTTACGTCCTCATCCCTACGAATTTTCTCTTTATTACGACTGTTAAAAAGGGATTTTTTTGTAGATTTCGGTCAATCCGAGATAGTTAAAAAACATAAATTAAGCCACCTTTTTAGGGGTGGCTTTTTTTTTAGGTTCGTAGTAAGGGCTTTAGCCCTCTATATTGCTGATTGAGGGAACCAATGCCGGCACGTAAAACAAATATTTCATTGAGAGCTAAAGCTCTTACTACGAACAAATATTTCATTGAGTTGAGGGCTGAAGCCCTTACTACAAACAAATATTTCTTAGCTCATTGTCGCATTGCTGCGATCGTAATTATTCCACGCAGAAGGATTTATTTTTCCTTGAATTGGATTCCAATAACCAGATACTTCTCCTGGAAGACCAATTTCCTCTCCTACACGTCCGAGCATTGACTGTTGGCGATTTTTAATGGTTTGATAATGACCTTGCATTAAAGCACGTGCTTTTTCTTGAGTATTCATAATTTTTTGACTCCTTATTTTTTATTAATATCTAGAAATATCTAGTAAACTTATTTTTCCGCTTTTCTTAATTGTACGAATAATTCTGTAACAATGACTACGGTTTTCCGACTTTTTTATTAAAAAAACATATAAACTTATGTGAAGTCTCGATTCGTTTTTGATTTTAGAGGCTACTGGCGATTCAAAGTACTTTCTCTAACTGTTTGGTTGCAAAAATGATATTTAATCTTAATATTGAAAAAAAATATACCGGAAGGAAGTACTGGTGCTTAGCATCTTTCTTTCGATAGGTCTTAGTCAATTACACAGATTTTTTTTTCAACCTTTATGATTGTTTATTACAAAATATTTCAATAAAATGAGAATAGGTTACAAAATTTAGAGATACTATGCCAGACACTTTAACAAAATTTACTTACCAGACATTTCAACAGGGTAAAAGTATTTTTGGTTTAGCTCATAAAATTATCAGCACGGAGCTGATGAAAGCTTTATCTCCGGTGGAGAAGAAAGTAACACCGATTCCCACAGAGTTATTACTCAAATTACAGGAGCGTCTAAATAATTTATTAGAAGCTGATTGGGAAGATGCCGAAAAAGGCGTGTATCCCAAAAGCCTATTGTTTGACAATCCTTGGGAAGATTTTTTTCTTTATTATCCCCAACTATGGATGGATTTACCCCAAACTTGGGAGCGAGCTAAACAACAAAAATATCAGGAATTTTCTCCAAATATAGATATTAAAGATTATCCCAAATACTACGCACGGAATTTCCATTATCAAACCGATGGTTATTTGAGCGAATCATCTGCTAACCTGTACGATTTAGGGGTAGAAATTCTCTTTAATGGTGCTGCCGATGCAATGCGACGCAGAATTTTGGCTCCATTAAAAGAAGGTTTGAAAGTTATGAAAGATGTATCTCCACGTCAACAACGTGTTTTAGATATAGCTTGCGGTACCGGGCGTACTTTAAAGATGATTCGAGCAACTTTACCGTACTGCTCGTTGTTTGGTACGGACTTATCTCCAACTTACTTGCGGAAAGCTAATCAACTGCTCTCAGAAATTCCTGGAGAATTACCGCAACTTTTGCAAGCTAATGCTGAAGAGTTACCTTATTTAGATGACTATTTTCACGCCACAACTTGTATTTTTCTTTTCCACGAATTACCAGCACCAGTACGTCAGCGAGTAATTAACGAAGCCTTCCGAGTTACAAAACCGGGTGGAACTTTTATTCTTTGCGATTCAGTGCAAATGAGCGATTCACCGGAAGTCGAACCCGCAATGCAAAACTTCCAACAAACCTTCCACGAACCTTTCTACATGAATTATGTGACTGATAATTTAGTAGAGCGTTTAGAAACGGCTGGTTTTGAGAACATTGAGATGCAGGTTCACCATATGAGCAAATATTTGATTGCTCGCAAACCTTCAGCATAGGTTTTTTTGAATCATTATAGATTTTCGGTTGATACAAGAAATGTATTTGTATTAGTTTTTAAGGGCATTTATTATATGCCCTTTTTTCATATTTTTATCAAAACAAAGCAAATACTAGAGACGAATTTTCGCCTCTAGTCATAAACAAGCATAGGATGCATAACATTTAGGTGAGTGAATCACCGAATTTATAATAATCAGCTGTAACTAAGCACAAATAATGGCGGTAATCTTGATTATTTGCTGCGGAGCGCAAATGAGGTTACTTGCTGGTTGTACTTAATTTATAAAAAACGGACGCTTCGATTCTAGCCTCTTCTAAAAGTAAGCATATTTAAACTAGATGTCCTACCGATCGCAATCGCAGGAATCATATTCCAAATATGGAAACAAATTGGAAGATTAACTTTCTAGTGGCAGACGTGTGTGAGAAAAATTTCTCGGTGGAGAAGCGATTATGATGCTATCTAACTAGACAATCAATAAACCGTTGATATATATGGTTTGACTGGCTATTTATACAGACAGACGAAATAAATAATAACGAACAATTATCTAACAATGCCGTGTCGCAAATTTGATATCTGCACGAAGCAAATAAGGTAAATAGTGATTTTTAACACCTTACAAGCTATACGGGAGTACTTGATATAACAGAACTTACAGGTTCTATGCGTTGCAAGAATTGTAGCGATGCAGCAGAATTAAGTGTTGTTGGAATATTCCATAAACTCTCTGCGTCCACTACCTCTATGAGGTGCTGTAGGCTTCTTATGTGGATTGGATCTACTTAATAATAATTCTTGCTCTCCAGAAGTGGAAAACATTTCATTTACTAAAGAATTTCCTATTTCTTGGAAGTTAACAGCTAAGGAGCCGAATACGAAACTTGTAACTAAAAGTGAAATGGCTGTACGCATAGTAGATGTTTATTTTTGAACTATCTACTTTCCTGATACTTAGTTTTAATTACTGCATCCGGATATTTTGCCAAATAGTACTTTTTTTTACTATATTATTTTTTTCTTAGTTATTCGCTATGTGTTCTACTAATAACCAGCTACCAGCATGACTTATCCGACCCAAATATCTACTATATCTTTGTCAGACAGTGATTCTAAGGCTAAAGCTACATCTGGGTTTAAAGTTAAAAGCTGATAAATCTATTCTTTATATACAGTTATAGCGGTAATTTTCAATCTGTAATCTTGCTGATGTATACGCTGATAAATGCCTTTATAACAGTAACTATTCCGTAGCAGTACTGTATTTTCATTACCGTATGAGTACTTAAGCTTAGATGTGTCGGGACAATTACCGCTAGCAGGGTAGTCACGAAAGTTGTCTAAATAATACAGCTGCTTACTCGACCAATCTGGGTGTTTTGGTAGTAAATTGAACAACATATATTGCTGCTGGTGCTTGTAGATCGTTTAATAAAGCTTGTTGCAATGCTCTTACAGGTAAATTTCTGGGTTGACAATTTATCTCAATACACATCGCCGCAGCCATTCCCGCAGCTTGAGCGATATTCATCACCACAGGCTGCAATCTGGTAGCACCGTTTGCTATATGCGAGACAGAAATATTTTTTTCGCAGACTAGTAAACCATCTATTTTCAAGGGAACTAAGCAACTATAAGGAATAGTGAAAGGAGTTCCCGTTAAACGCCCTCCCCAACGGATTGATTTTGGTTGCAACTCGAACTTAACACCGGGATATAGTTTCCAATGGCGATACTATCTATATATAAAGCTGCTCCATTACCCCCAGGAATTGGCAAAATATCCTGTCTCACCGTAGTGACTCCTACCAAGCGGCGACTTTCTCGATAGTAAGGATGAAGCGCGATCGCACCACAAGAATTTTGGATTTTAGATTCCGTAGCGAAAAACTTCTGCCAAACCGTAGCGACGACCGAGTTGTGATTGGACGAAATGAGCAAAATTTTGGCTATAATTACCACATTCATAGAGAAACTCACTTGAGGCTGACTCCGATTCAACCAGTCGTCCTAAATATAAGCCGTAGTCGTTGCCACAATTGGGGTAATCGATCGCAAAAAAATTATTTCCCAAGCATCCATAGTTCAAGAATTTTTCTGCACCGCGATCGTACCAAGCACCTGCAAACAGGGATCGATCGGAAAATCTGCAAATCCAACTCCCGTAACGCAGTTATCTTGAAATAATACGGATAGAGGTAATTGTCCGGAAATCCATTGCAGATTTGTTAATTGGGCTACCCAGTCTGCAAATATTTGCGCTCCTATTTGGGGGTGATAGCTAAAAAAACTTGCCCAACAGTTATCTAAACCGGACGGTTGTCGAGAACGCAATTCTTGTAAAAACGTACCCCAGATTCCGGTTTGAAAAGCTTGCAATTCGTTACCATCGGGAGCGCAAACTCCAGCAGACGTTAACATTCCCCCCAGCCAGGAAAATTCGCTGACTAAAATAGTTTTTGCACCTCGACGCGCTGCTTGAATCGCCGCAGTAATGCCCCCGGTGCCACCACCAACTACTAATACATCGGCGGTGTATATTTGATTAATCATTTGTGTAATTTACGCTTATTTTAATAATATTCTCCATCTTTTAAGTTGGTTTTGAATAAATATTATTGATAGACATCTGTGGGAAAGGAAAAAGCTTTCTTTCTAAGAATTATTTAGAAGCCTCGATCGACTGCAATCATTTTTAATTCATTTCTTACACTATTTTCAAGAAGACTAAAAAACCGGGTTTCTGAAGACAAGATATCTGTTTTACGGGTTAGTTATTCGCCGATATTCCCGGTTTTTAACGCAAATGCATACCCTTTTGTGAACAAATTTATACCTTTTAGCTGCGAGAAGGTTTCAGATGGGCAATTTACTCTAGCTCAGATTCACCATTCGGAGTCCCAATTGCTTAACTATCAATCACCACGTGCAATGGTATTTCGGTCAAGAGAATATAGTACAATTCGAGTGATTAAATATTTCTAAAAATGCGTACATCACAGCCAATCGATCGATGGACAACGGAATTTGCTAAAATTTCATACTTTCATGGGGAAGTTCCAAACCTCAATTTAATAGAACTCAAAGGTCAAAATTATTTGGAATGCCATGAAGTTTATTGTCATAGTACAAACCAGCAAGCTAAAATGCTCGATGCAATGTTTATTTATTTTGAAAAAACATTTGAAGATCGAAGCAGTTACAGTATCCTGAGTGTGGGCTGTGGAAGCGGATCTTTTGAAGTACCTTTATTAAAAAAGTTGCTTGCCAAAAATCAAAAGATTCATTTTGTAGGCATAGATTCTAATAAAGAACAGACTTTGGCAACTCAACAAAAACTTGATAACCTTGCTCGTGAAAACGAAAACTTTTCTTTTGAGATTTTTAACGAAGATTTCAATTCCTGCTCCTTCAAGCAATCTTTCGATGCCATTTTATGCATTCATGTATTGTATTATTGCTCCGATCTCGAATCAACACTTTCAAAAATTAGAAATATTCTCAATTCAGACAGCAAATTGGTAGTAATGAATGCACCTTTGGAAGATATGGCTATTCCATTTTTCTCTATCTCAAATAAGCTATGGGGTAGAGTTCCCTTGTATAGTCATCAGATTGAAGAAACGTTAGATATTCGCCAAATTGCTTATTCCAAACAAGCTATTCCAGCCTCCCTCGACATTTCAACTTGTTTTGATTCGCAGTTAGAACGAGGAAAACAATTGCTCGATTTTATCCTTGGAGTCGATACCAAATACTTTTCGGCTTCCCAAAAGCAAATGTTTTTAGATTATCTACGTGAAATTAGTAAAACCAACCCAGATGGACAAATTACCTGTCCGTATCCCGTTAATATGCTGTGTGTAAGCAAGTGGAACTAATTACCACTCGATAGTAGACAGAGACGGTGAAGAAGTTGGGACCACCGGAGTTGGGAGTTAGAAGTTGGGACCACCGGAGTTGGGATTTAGGACCACCGGAGTTAGGAGTTTTTAATTACCAATTAGCAATTACCATTCACGCGGCAAGCGTTGCGTACCGTAGGTATTGCGTGCGGGCGTATAGCAATTATCAATTCCCTATTAATTAAATATGACAATCCCTATTTTTATAGTTATCTTATTAGCTTTCTACCTTGCTTGGAATCTGGGAGCAAATGATGTTGCAAATGCAATGGGTACTTCGGTAGGCTCCAAGGCTATTACTTTAAAACAGGCTTTGATAATTGCTGGAATTCTGGAATTTAGCGGCGCTGTTTTATTCGGACATGAGGTATCCCAAACTTTGGCGACGGAGGTAACTAATCCGGAAATATTTGCCAATGTACCCCAGGTTTTTGCTACCGGGATGTTTTCCGTGTTATTGGCTAGCGCTATATGGTTACAAATTGCCACGTCACGGGGTTTACCAGTTTCTTCTTCCCATGCAGTTGTTGGTGCGATCGCCGGTTTTAGTATTACGGCTGTTGGGTTTGGTGCAGTTGAGTGGTCATCGATTGGCATGATTACTTTGGGATGGATTATTACGCCTGTTATCAGCGGTTGTATTGCGGCTTTATTTTACAGTCAAATTAAGCGTTGGATTTTAGACCAACCGCAACAATTACGACAGCTAAATGAGTGGATTCCCTGGTTGAGTGCTTTCTTGCTGGGAGTATTCGGAATCATCGTTTTACCCAAAGTAACTCAACCGCTTGCAAGTTATTTAATTAATGATGTTGGTTGGAATATACCGTCTCATGATGTTCCACTTTTTATCGGTACATTTGCGGCTGTGGGGCTTACAGTTTATAGTTGGCGAGAGTTGGGGAGAGAGGGGGGAGAAGGGGTAGAGGGGGTAGAGGGGGTAGAAAACAATGCTCAATTTCCTAATCCCGTTGAGCGTATATTTGGTAGATTCCAATTGTTGAGTGCTTGTTTTGTGGCGTTTGCTCACGGCTCAAATGATGTGGGAAATGCGATCGCTCCTTTGGCTGCTATAACTTATGTCAATAAAACTGGGAAAGTTCCTATTTATGATTTAGATATTCCTATATGGATTCTGGCGATCGGTGGTGCTGGGATTGTTTTTGGTTTGGCGGTTTGGGGTAAAAAGGTGATCGCAACTATTGGCGAAAGTATTATTGCTTTGCAGCCAAGTAGCGGCTTTTGTGCGGAATTAGCAACCGCTACTACGGTGATTCTCGCGTCTCGTTTTGGTTTACCCGTTTCTACTTCTCACGCACTTGTTGGTGGTGTGGTTGGTATTGGAATAGTTCAAGATATAAAATCGGTGCAGTTCAAAACTTTGCAAGGAATTGCTGCTGCTTGGATTATTACGCTTCCGGTGAGTGCAGTTTTAAGCGCGGTTATTTTTAGTTTGGTTCGTTTGGTGTTGGGATAAATTTAAAATATGTTTGTAGTAAGGACTTTAGTCCTCAGATAGAAGGGCTTAAGCCCTTACTACGAACTCTAATTAATGAATATATCTACAAATTGCTTTTACCAACCGGACGCTGACCATCTATATTTAACATATGGTCTATTTGTAAATCGCTTGCGTCAACCGGACGCTGACCGTCTTCATTAATCATTTGATTATCTTCAAAATTGCTCTTGGCAATCGGACGATCGCCATCTACATGAAATGTTTCTTCTACTTCAAAATTGCTTTTACCAACCGGGCGATCGCCATCGTCTCTAAAAGTATGGTCTATTTTTAAATTGCTTGGATCGACTGGGCGATTACCGTCTACGTGAATAAATTCACCTTGTTTATAATCGCTTTTGGCTATTTTTGCCTGATTTTCTACGTTGTAAGTTTCTTCTACTTCAAAATTGCTCTTAGCAACCGGGCGATCGCCATCTTCGTTAAAAGTATGGTCTATTTCTAAGTGGCTTGGATCGACTGGGCGATTACCATCTACATGAATAAATTCACCTTGTTTATAATCGCTTTGAACTATTTTTGCCTGATTTTCTACGTTGTAAGTTTCTTCTACTTCAAAATTGCTCTTAGCAACCGGACGATCGCCATCTTCGTTAAAAGTATGGTCTATTTCTAAACCTTTTTCTACTGGACGCTTGTTTTCGGTGCTATTTTTTTGAGAATCTGTTTTTGATTTTTTAGTTTTCTTAGTTTTTTTACTCATAATTATCCTAAAATGAACAGAAAATAAATTCTGCAATGAAATTATTTATCAATTTCAATAGTATGATGCTTGCTTGACTCAATACTTGTATCTTTGGGATTAATATTTGGGTTTGGACAATAATAATTAAGTATTTAAGTAAGTCGGCGTGAATAAATATAGTTGTGATTTGTCATTGCGAGGAGGCACGACGACGCAATCCCAAGCATTTCGAGCTTTTACTTTTCGTTACATAGTTTGATTTATTAGTGCCAACCTACTTAGATTCTGTTACATATTCCTCCAAAACTGTTTCCCACAAAGAACTTGTTGTAGGGTGTGTGACGGCTACGATAAATTATCAAACATAACTGGTAGATGTTAATTTTGCCCTCACGCACCAATTGTTGGAAGTTAACAGCAAAATGCGTAAAGCAATAATTTCACAAAACTATGGTTTGAATAAAACGATAGCCAACATCATATTGCTTCTGCCTTCGTAAATGTCCGTATTCTTTATCCCATCTTCCCGTTTGCAAATCTTCTTGCAAGCGCAATACCCCTCGATTAACTTCCTCTGGATCGATTTTCGTAAAAGAAGAAATACCATCACGAATGCTGCGATCGAGGTATAATTCCGGTCTTGCCCAACCAACAGCTGCAAAGGAATCTGATAAATTATGCGGCAACCGAAAAGGAATTATGTTTGCGTTATTTCCAGTTACCGAATGAATTTCATCAGTTAACTCCGACATCGATATAAAAGTAGATTCAACATCTTCAATAAACGAAGGAAAATATTTAGTTAACCAAAAGCTACTTATCATTGCCGGATCGTAAGTAAACACAATTATCTTACCGTTACCAACAACTCGATGAATTTCGCGCAATGCTTGCCGATAATCTTGTAAATGGTGTAAAGCAAGCATAATTATCGCCGCTTCTGCCGATCGCTCTGGTAATGGTAAATTTTCAGCATACCCATCAATCCACTCGATGGCTGGATGGGATATCGCCTGATTTCTCATCGTCGCTGAAGGCTCTACTGCAAGAACTTCATAACCATACTCGGCAAGAAAAAATGCATAAGAGCCAGTTCCAGCACCAATATCTACAATTTTTGAAGCGTGCGTTGATTCCAGAAGCTGTAATAGTTTTCTTCCTATACGTGAATCGCTCTTTCGAGTTTGTGCGTAGGTTTTTCCAATAGACTCGTAAAGTGTCATGCTGTTTCCTCAATTTTTTAAAGTAAACAGTTGCCTCAAGATAATTTATTTTCTGACTTAAAACGGTATTCAATTCTTAAACGTTTGGGGAATCTACTGTTTTTCTCAGAGTAACTATTACGGTTAATCTCTTGCAATCCCAAGTTTAGAAAATAATCGATTTCTTCTAAAGATAAAGGATAAGGTGGTCCATCTGGTTCTTCAGGAGTATCGCGGGTAACTGTTACAACTAATAATGTTCCTTCATCGGCGACTAATTGAGCAACTGCTGACATTGTTTGCTCGCGAACTTTTAACGGTAAAGATTGAATTGTTCTGGCTTCAAAAACAAAATCAAAATTTCGTATCCATCCTTTATCTAAATCAAAGACATCAGCAACAACATAGTTAACTGAAGAATTGGGAAATCTTTGCTTGCACCAAGCGATCGCAGTAGGAGAAATATCAAAAGCGGTAACGTTAAATCCTTTCTCGGCTAAAGCTTCGGCATCGTCTCCCAATCCGCATCCTATAACTAACGCTGTTAAATTTTTCTCAAGTGGATGTTGATTTAACCAATCTTTGAGATAGGCATTTGCTGTCATATTTGCCCAAGGAACTTGGTTGGAGTCTCCTTGAGCTTTGTTGTATATGTTGTCGAACCAGTTTTGAGTCATTTTAGGTTTTGGGGTTTGGATTAGGGGGATATTTGTTAATTAATCTGGCGCTTTGTTACCGCTGCTACACAGGCAAAACCCACCGTGGCAGGGGTTATGAATTAGTTAGTTACTTGCTGATTCCAGGCATTTCAATGAAATTGGGTAGTTTTTTAATGCGATCGCACCATTGATTTATAGCAGGATATTTGTCTAACATCACACCACCTTCTGGCGCTAAAGCAATATAGGGAAAACAAGCAATATCGGCAATGGTAGGACGATTTAAAGCTAACCATTGATTTTTAGTTAAATGTTGTTCGATAAGATTTAAAATTGACTCTGCTTTTTTCTGCGCTGCATCTAAGTCAATCGCAAAACCAAATTTTTTGCTCAACCTTGCATCAGCAACACCGCGAGCAATTTCGTTCGCTGCTGTTGATAACCATTGAATTACCTGTGCCATTCCCGCAGCATCGCTAGGAAACCACGCTTCTCCACCATGTTTTTTAGCTAGATAAACTAAAATTGCTTGGGAATCTCTCAAAATTAAATCGTCATCTTCTAATATTGGGATTTGTCCGAAAGGATTTAACTGCAAAAATTCTGGTGATTTATGTTGTCCAGCCATGAAATCGACGGGCACAAGCTCATATTTTACATTCATTAAAGATAAAAATAAACGTATTTTGTAGCAGTTTCCTGAAAGCTCTAAATCATATAGTTTCATAGTCGAAATTTGAGTCTCTTGTTGTGCCGTGGATGGATAAATTTGGTCGAACTCTAATACGTTGCCATCAGGATCGCGAATGAAACAAGCTCTACGGCGCTCTCCAATATATTTTGGTCCTTCGGTGACTTGAATATTCTCTTGTTCTAATTTTTCTAACAGTCGATCCAAATCATCCACAATAAAAGCTGGATGAGTAATTCCTGGATACTTAATCGGTTCATCCATCAAGATGTTACCATCGCGTTTTGCTCCATTAAAAATCAAATTAATATAAACGCCATCGGCTGTAACTAACTCGCTGGCTTGATGTTTGGGAAAATACTCCTCTTCGATAAATCCCAGCTTTTCGTAAAATTCTAAAGCTTCAACGCGATCGCTCACCCGAATCCCTATATGTTCGTAATCAATTATTCTCATTTTTTGTACCGAACGTTCGGTTTAGAGGTTATAAAAAACCGTACCGATTGTTGGGTAAAATGTCAATACAGCCAAAAATAGTTGTAAATGACCAGAGAAGAAGCGATTGTCAAATTAATTCCAGCATTTAGGAAGCATGGTTATGAAGGTGCTAGTCTATCCTTGCTGTCAAAAGCGAGCGGATTAGGAAAAGCCAGCCTTTACCATTACTTTCCTGGTGGTAAATCGGAAATGGCTGCTGCTGTATTTGAGTATGTGGGTATTGGTTTTGGTAGCTTGGTGCTGAAGACTTTGCGGGGAGAAGGTGAACCTGCTGCTAAGATTCAAGCTGCTTGCAATAGTTTGCGAGAGTTTTACGATTCGGGGAGAAATTCTTGTTTTTTGGCGATAATGTCATTTGGTGAAGCCGATAACCTGTTTCATGACAGAGTAAAAGCAAAGTTGGAATTGACGATCAAAACCTTAGCTCAAGTGTTGGTAGATGCAGGGATTGAAGCGGAAGTTGCCCAAATTAGGTCGCAAGATGCGATTGCTCAAATTCAAGGAGCGCTGGTTTTAGTGAGAATTTTGGATGATATCGAACCTTTTGAAAGAGCGGTGAAGGGTTTGCCGGGGAGGTTGTTGGGTTGAGATTCTTCATTTTCAGCGACTAATTGAGCAACAGCTTCCATTGCTTCGCGTATCGCAGTTTTAAATGTAAAGATTGAATGGATGTTGATTTAACCAATCTGTGAGATAGACATTTGCACTTATGTTAGCCCAAGGAACTTGCTTAGAGTCACCTTGAGCTTTGATGTATACGTTGTCGAACCAATTTTGGGTCATTTTAGGTTTTAGATTTTGGATTGAGAATCCATTGCTTGTTGATTGCGATCGCCTTGTACGGCTTGCATACCACCATGTACTTCTCCACCACTGATGTTTTGAGAGATTCCACCTGGTTGATTGCTTATATTATCTACTTTTTCTATTGAAGTATTTGAATAAAAATTAGGACGTTGTAACGCCGTACTTATTATACTTTCTAAACTAACAATTCGATTGTCTTTTTCTGCTAATAGCGCTTGGATTTCTTGCTGTGCTAAAGCTTTAACACGATTGTAAGTTTCAAAATATTCTGCACTTAATTCCGACTTATCAGTAGCAGGTGCAGTTTTAAGACGAAGTAAAAATTTATCATCACCTTTTGCTTCCATCCCGACAAGTCGCAGTTGAGCATCAGGATTGTTTTGTGTTAACTGCTTGAATGAAATTGCGATCGCACGGGGATCGACATTTTGTTTGTGGTAAAGATCGAGTGTATCAACTATTGGTTTAATAAAATCGCCAAATTCACCATCAGCAAATACTTCTGCATTGTTATCTGGTTTGCGCCAAGGATCGGGATTTACTTTAGTGGGAAGTCGCATATAAACGTACTCGCAGCGCACCCCATCAAACTTAGTTTCATTAGTAATACCCCAATCTTCTATAATAGCTCCGGTGAGAGTAGCACCTGTAAAGTCAGTTGCATCTAACTGTGTATGTTTTAATATCGCTCTGGATAAATTAGCGTCTTGTAAATTGGCTTCGCTTAAATCTGCACCAATAAAACTAGCATCGATTAAATTAGCTTTTTCAAGATTAACTCCTCGCAGATCGATTCGGTCAAAATTTTGATTTTGTCCTCGTGCCGTAACTAGTAATTGACGAACTTGTGGTTTTTGGAGGTAGGTAAAACCAGGACGAACTAAATCTAATTTCTTGGTTTGATGAAATTTGGTACGAGTAAGAATAGCTTTTCTAAAATTTGTATTTTTTAATGTCGCTCCTGTAAAATTAGCTTCAGTTAAATTAGAATTACGAAAGCTAGTACCACCTATAGAAGCTAAAAAAATAGCACTTTTGTAAATCCAAAAAAACTTTTCATTTCCAACCGAAGCTTGCCAACTAATATAGCTTGCTGCCATAGCTATAGTAGGTACTACAGTGAATGTTGATGCTCTTATTGGTAAATATGTAGATGAACCCGTAGCTATACATATAGCGATAAAGATAGCCACAGGTACAGACTCAAATACAATTATAATTACAGTAGTAGCTAAAGCGATAATTGTGGAACTAATTGCAATTAGAGATAAAGCTGGAACTCCCGTAAACCAAGCTTCACTTATTTGTTGAATCAGTTTAGGCAAAGGATCGGGGACAATTAAGCCTATAACTAATCCTGGAAGTAAAACTGCAATTCCAGAGGATAAACCTGCTAGAAAACCTTTAAAGCAAGTAAGAAATAAGAACAGTAATAAGGAAACTAAGACTATTGCATAAGATATGGAATAGTCTTCTGTTGGAAAGAGATCATCTCCACCTAATTTAGAAATTATACCTGCTATAGCTATTAGCAGTAATGAAACAAGGAACACAGAGAATCTGACGTAATTCTGTGTTCCAGAAATTATATAACTAAAGTTGGCATTTGTCAGATTAGTATTAGTAAAATCTACTCCTCTAATATCAGCACCTTGAAAATTGGCATTAGCTAGATTCTGACCTTTAAAGGATTTACCACAAAGTTTTGTGCCAACAAAATCATTAACCAATACAATCATTAACACATTTACTATAATTGGAGTCCTGCACACACTGTGCTTTGCAACGTTCTTTAAGTCGTGTTTTATCGCTTATTCTATCTGTATCTCTATTACCAGGACTACGAAAAGATAGTACCTGTATAGTTTTTGTTTCTTTATTTTCGACTCTTTGAATCAATAAATCCAATCTTTCATTTATTTCTATTTCATTCAAATCTTCTTGATTATTAGAATCATTAGGATTATTTAATGAGTTAAGAAAACGCTGTCTAGCTTCTTCATCTCGATCATTTTCGATGGGTAGTTCAATCCAATCTAAAAATAATTTTTTTTGCACAAGTGTGTATTGGTTGAATTCTGGGACTAAATTAGTAATATCCATATTCCTGGTTTTCCTGACTTTTAACTGTTTGCTATAAAAGTTATGGGTGAAAGTGAAGTCAACTTATGCAGTTTTTACTAAGGGGAAACGCTAACGGCAGCGGTTAAACTTCTGACAATATCTAAATTTACTACGCTATTTATCTGGTTAACGTTGACTGACAAAAGGATGCAACGCTTGGTAAGGTGAGGTATAAATTTTTTTTAAATTATTGCTGTAAGTTGCAATTTATCATTGACATAACCTAGTTAGCCATAAATACATATAAATACACAAGTATTTTAAATGACATATTTTTGTTAACTTCCGCTTCCAGTTTTTAATCAAATACCATACGCAACTTAGTGAGTGCTTTTGTATCAGCACTGACTTCTCTTGAAGCGAGCTTTGCTTATAATATTGCAACCAACCCATTAAAATATCCCCAAAATTCAAAGATGGTGCGTGAGGCTATTATCTTATAACCACCAACAAAATAATCGAAGCGTCACACACCCTACAAGAATGAATTTACAATAAGAAGGCGATACATAAACGTGAGCTTCGCTTAACGCACTCCAACCAACCGATTAAAAAATCACCAAAATTCAAAGATGGTGCGTGAGGCTATTATCTTCCTTATAACCACCAACAAAATTTATCGAAGCCTCACACACCCTACAAGAATGAATTTACAATCAGAAGGCGATACATAAAGGTGAACTTCGCTTAACGCACTCCAACCAACCGATTAAAAAATCACCAAAATTCAAAGATGGTGCGTGAGGCTATTATCTTCCTTATAACCAGCAACAAAATCATCGAAGCCTCACACACCCTACAATTATTTCCCCTTGTCTCCCCATCTCCCCATCCCCCCATCTCCCCATCCCCCCAAAGGTTACTGAGCAGTTCGACGTAGCTCACTGTAAGACTTGTCGAAGTACTCCCCATCCCCCCAAAGGTTACTGAGCAGTTCGACGTAGCTCACTGTAAGACTTGTCGAAGTACTCCCCATCCCCCCATCTCCCCATCCCCCCAAAGGTTACTGAGCAGTTCGACGTAGCTCACTGTAAGACTTGTCGAAGTACTCCCCATCCCCCCATCCCCCCATCCCCCCATCTCCCCATCCCCCCATCCCCCCATCTCCCCATCCCCCCATCTCCCCATCTCCCAATCCCCCATTCCCACACCTACCCAAAAAGCCGCTATTATATAGGCGTTAACTATAATTACCAACAGACAAGGGAAGGGAGTTGTGACTCGTTTTAATTCAAAGATATTTGCTTTGGTTTCGTTCGGCAATATAATGTTGTCAACCCTTTTGATGTCTGTTGGGGTAGAGGCGGCGAAACCAACACCGAATTCCAATTATGTTGTTGCTCAAGCTCCGACTCAGCAGCAGATTGAACAGTTGGAGCAGCAGCAGGAAACTACGAATAAATTTATTAATCAAACGGCTTTTCTATTTAATACGCTACTCGCTACGTTAGTTGTATTAACGATTGGGTTAATTATTGCCATATTCTTGTTAAGGCGTGCGGTTTTTCGGGAAGTAACCAAGTTGGTTGCAGCACGTTTTAAGGAATTGGGAGATTTAGAAACCAGAATTGCGATCGCTAATAAAAAGGTACAAAAACTCATTGACGAAGCAGAAGATACTGTTGATGAGTTGAATCAAGAAGCTAAAATTTTAAGTGAAGATATTGGCGGTAAGCGAGAAGGTTTATCGCTGTTGGTTGCGGATTTATCTGCGTCGAAGCAACAGGCTTTGTCGGAAATTGAATCGCAAATAAACGTTTTTAAGCAAGCTTTGAATAAGTTGGATGCGGAATTTACTGGTAAGTTGTCGGAAGTACAAGCGAATGCTCAACAGCAAGGTAATTCGATTATTCAAAATTTGGAAAGGTTGAGTGCAGAATTCGCTCCACAGATGCAGGGGTTGCAATCGGATGTTTTACGGCAGAAAAATGATGTTGCGGAAACTCTCAAGCAGTCGCAAGTTGATTTTGTCAGCGATTTAAAGCAACTTCAGTTAGTAGCAGAGCAGCAGCGGGATTTGATTTTGGTTTCTTTGCAAAGTCTTTCTGCGGAGTTTAAACCCAAGTTAAATGTACTGCAAGCGGATTTGCAGCAACAGAAGGATTTAACTGTACAAAATATTAAGCAGTCGCAAACAGACTTTACAAGCGAGTTACAGCAACTTCAATTGGCGACGCAAGGGCAGCAACAGCAAATTTTACAGAATTTACAGCAGTTGGAAGCGAATTTTGCTCCTCAACTTTCCGCAATTCTGACTCACGTACAATCTCAAAAAGATGCGATTATCGAGAATTTAAAACTTTCCGAGAATCAGTTTGAGCGCACGGTTGCTCAATTAGAAGTTGATTTGGAAACCCAAAAAGATGGAACTATTCAAAAATTTGCGGGTAAAGAATCCGAGTTTGTTAATCAACTTTCCCAACTTCAACAAGATGCTCAACTTTATAAAGATGCAATTTTACAGAATTTACAGAAGTTAGAAACCGATTTTGCTCCCCAATTAGATGATATTGAAGCAGAAGCGAGAGAAAAAGCGGTACAACAAAAGGATGTAACGCTGCAAAATCTCGAAAAACTACGCGACGAAATTAATGCGGAATTGCAGCAAGCTCAAAACTTGATTCAAGAGCAAGTTAATTCAACCCAAAATAATGTAGTTAATCTCGAAACTTCCGTCACTGCCGAACTTACAGAATCGCGATCGCAAATTCAACAGCAAAGACAAGAAACTCTCCAAAGCTTGTCGCAGTTGGAAACCGATTTAACGGCACAATTCGCTGTTTTACAATCTGAGGTACAAATTCGCAAGGATTCCGCTTACGAATTATTGCAAAATCTCGAACAAGAAGTTAATACCAAAATTTCAACTTCTACCGATGGTGTACAATCTCAACAAAATCAAACTTTAGAAAGCCTGCAAAAATTAGAAAAAACCGCTCAGGAACAACTTGCGGCTTTACAATCGGAAATTACCGCTCGCAAAGATTCCAGTTTGGATAAGTTGGATAAATTGGAATCAACTTTAAGCGAACAATTGAAGTTAGTGCAATCTGATGCAGAAGTTGAAAAGCAGCAGATATTACAAAAGCTATCCGAAATTACACCGAGTGAAATCGCTGACTCTGCCGTTGGTGAAATCTTGCATAAGTTAGAGAAAGTAATCGAACCAATAGAAAAGCTTAAATCAAATCATCCCCAGTTATTTGTAAATCTCGATGAATTTGTTACTCAGGGTAACGAGTTATTTGCAGTCGGGAATTACCTTGAAGCAATTGACACTTATGATAAAGCCTTAGAAGTACAGCCAGAAAACGAAAAAATCTGGTATCAGAAAGGTTTAACGCTGTGGGAATTGAAACAATACGAAGACGCGATCGCAACATTTGATAAAGTATTAGAAATTAATCCGAATCATACCGATAGCTGGTACCATCGCGGTTTAGCATTGATGGAAATCAAGCGTTATGAAGCTGCAATTACCGCTTTTGGTAAAGTCGTGAAAAAGCAGCCAGATAACGAAAAACTTTGGTTTGTGTTGGGAATGTGCTTAGGAAGAATTAAGCGCTACGAAGATGCGATCGCTGGTTTCGATCGAGCGTTGAAAATTAAACCCGATTACCATCAAGCTATCGTTGACAAAGGCGTAATTTTAGGAAAATTGCAGCGTCACGAAGATGCTTTTAAATCCTTTGATAAAGCGGTAGAAGTAGAGCCTTCCGACGGTGTAGCTTGGATGAATCGCGGTATGGCTTTGGAAATGTTGGAGCGTTACGAAGATGCGGTTGCTTCTTTTGATAAAGCAATTGAATTTAATCCCACTCCCAAAGCTTGGGATAAGCGGGGTTATGTTTTGGTTGAATTGGAAAGAGATGAAGAAGCGTTGACTAGCTTCGATAAAGCCTTGGAAATGGATGAAAACTACGCCAGCGCTTATTACAACAAAGCAATTTGTTACAGCTACCAAGGTAAAGTTGATGAAGCAGTGGAGACTCTGAAAAAAGCGATTGAATTGAACGATAAATATAAGCAAGATGCTGTCAACGATCCAGATTTTGAAGCAATTGCAGAAGATGAGAAGTTTAAGGAATTAGTTAATAGTTAAATTTTGTATTAAACGCAAAACTCGTGTAGAGACGTAGCACTGCTACGTCTCCAACAATGTGAAATCATCACTTTATATTTCGATTCATCAAAGTGGTATATGTAGTTCGTAGGTTAGCTTCACGGCGCACGAAGAATAATCATGCTCAACAAAAAATTATGTTAGCGCTGTAACTCAACATCTTCCAACGAAGTATTCTTAAATATCTCAATTGGGTAATGTTGGGTTACGACACTATTAAAGGTTATTGTTTTTAATCAAATTAATTTTCGTGTCTAACCCAACCTACAAGCTAAACGCTCTTAACGCAGAAGGGAATATAGATGTAGGGTGTGTTATTGGCACGATAAGTTTTATTAGTAAAAGTTATTTTATTAAAGCCATAACGCACCATTCTACAATTTAGGGAATAGAGAGTAAATTGGTAATGATGCTTTTATAAACATGATTTTTAATCAATGAATTAGAAATTGCACCGTAACCCAATATTATTTGTGGTTTTTTCAAATATTGATGTTGGGTTACGACACGATTGAAGGTTATCGTTTTTAATCAAATTAATTTTCGTGTCTAACCCAACCTACAAGCTTTAATCGTTGATAACGCACTCCAAATAGAGATGATAAATTTGCTGATTTATCCGGAATAATACTCGAAAATTTTAAATAAAAAGTCAATTTATTACTATTAACTTTACAAAGTTGGAATTTTTTGATGTGAGAATTGTTGCATTAGAAATTTTTCAAACATCAATAAAATACCTTATTTCTCATGGCAACTACTTATATTGCAACCTTGGGTAACGATAACAATAGCGATTTTACACCTGATTTACCTGCTTCTATTTCTGGAGATAGTGTATTTGCAGATACTGACGGTACGTTAAGCAATCATCAAAAAGGTGGTAATGACAATATAGATATTACAGGAAACGGGAACACTATTTCTGCTGATGCTTTAGATATTACTGATAATGCACAAGGAGGAAGAGATAAAGTTACGGTTACTGGTGATGGTAATCGGGTAGCGGGTGATGCTTTCGGAGAGATGTCGGGAAATGCTAAAGGGGGAGATGATAAGCTTACAGTAACTGGAACTGGTAATCTGATAGCAGGTGATGCTAATGAAAATATTTCAGGAAATGCTAAAGGAGGAGATGATAAGTTAACGCTAACGGGAGATTTTAATTTTCTGCTAGTAGGAGATACTCCCGGTTTACTTCTCGATAATGCCAAAGGTGGAAACGATAAGTTAGAAGTTAAAGGTAATCGTAATAGCGTAGGGGGTGATGCTGAACAGATGTATGGCAATACCCAAGCAGGAGATGATAAATTCAAAGTCATTGGTAATGGCAATGGTTTATTTGGTGATGCTCTTCTGATGCTTGATTATGCTAAAGGTGGAAACGATAAACTCAGAGTTATAGGTGATGGTAATGGTATCTTCGGAGATGCTAGCGTCATGAGAGATTTCAGCCAAGCAGGAGACGATAAACTCATAGTCGAAGGTAACGGTAATGTGTTATCGGGTGATACTAGTTTCGATATTATCAACGAAGCCAAAGCAGGGAAAGACATACTCATAGTTAAGGGTAATAATAACGGCTTATTTGGCGATGCTAGTCGAGATATGGCGGATAATGGTCAAGGTGCGGATGATAAGCTGATCGCTGAAGGTGATAACAACAGTCTGTTTGGTGATGCTCTAAAGATGTCCGGTAATGCTAAAGGTGGAGACGATAAGCTAATAGCTAAAGTCGGTGACAGCATACTGTACGGTGATGCTCAACAAATGTTTGATACCTCGCAAGCGGGGAACGATAAACTAATAGGTGGTTGCGGTAATGACATCCTTTACGGTGATGCTCAATTAATGGATTCCGGAGTTGTTGGTGGTAATGACACTCTGTACGGTGGTGATGGAGATGATACTTTATTCGGTAGCGTTAGCGGTGTCGGAGAAGTAGATAAGCTGACAGGTGGTAATGGTGCCGATTTATTTGTTTTAGGCGATGCAAATAAAGCTTTTTATGTAGGTAATGGTGACGCAGATTATGCTTTAATTAAGGATTTTGATTTGTACGAAGGAGATAAAATTCAATTATTTGGCGACGATCGCAATTATGTATTGGGACATTCTCCACATGGTTTACCAAACGGTACGGCAATATTCGATTGATCTACTCACGATTTAATTGCAGTTGTGAATTATTGCGAACTTGATTTAACAGATACGAATGTATTTGAATACGTTTAATTTTTAACAATTTAGCAGAATTCCTCATCCGTCTTCACGGTGGGGAGATGCTTCTTCCCACAATATTAAAACCCAACATTATTTGTGGTTGTTTCAATTATTGATGTTGGGTTACGACACGATTAAAAGTTATCATTTTCAATCAAATTAATTTTGGTGTCTAACCCAACCTACAAACTACGACTCTTCAAAACCTTAGTTAAATCCTAGTCAAATACGCAGTTATTAAAGTAACATATAAATACTTATATTCTTTTTTAAAATAAAAACAATGGATTTAACTCAACTGATGTTGATACTGGCGACGGTAGTGGGTGTGGTAGATGGGGAAACGATTCGCGCTAAAAACAATCAAGGGGAAGCAGCTACCGTAAAACTTGCCTGCATTCACATACCGACTCGAAAATCCCGCAGAAACGAAGCTAATGCAAGATTGAAGCAGCTTTTACCAAAAAATAGCCCCGTGGTGATTCGATTTGCAGATACCTATGAAAACGATCGAATTGTTGGGGAAGTATTTTCAAATAATCAATCAATAAATCTGCAAATGGTGAAAGAAGGTAAAGCTGTTGTAGATAAATTATCTGTAGAACAAAATTGTTATGAAACCAGAACCCAATTTTTGGTAGCAGAAGCGAATGCTAAACAACGAGGTTTGGGTTTGTGGGAGAAATCCAGATATGTAATGAATCAGTGAGCAGTTAGCAGTTACCAGTTAGCAGTTACCAATTGAGGATTTATAAACCCGGTTTTTTGGAAAAACCGGGTTTCTTGTTGCTTCAAATTGCTATGTAGTGTTCGCCGACAAGCAATAAGTAACCTATATTACCAATTACCAATTTCGTAATTTGCTGTCAAATAAACTGTATATATATTAAATACATTCGATTCTGATTGATTATTTCTTCGTGGAGGGAATAGAAAATTTTTGAAAATCTGGGTGTATTCTCGTATTACTAATGCAAAATTACAGATAGTTGTTTATAAGGGTTTTTTCTAAGATTGTACTATCCTCAATATATAAAATCGAAGATAATATAGACATGGGAGAACATCAATCAGCTACAGAAGAACGCTTTTTAGTTTGCGGTTTGGGAGGATTGGGGCAGCAATGCGTAGTTGCGCTGAAACAATTTGGCGTAAAGGTTGTCGCAATTGAGTTAGTACAGCCAAACAGTTGGAGAATTCCTAATTTAGATAATTATCTCGATGAATTAATTATTGGTGATTGTCGTCAAAATAGTACTTTTGAACGTGCAAAAATCGAACTTTGTCGTGCTGTCTTGATTGTCACGAGTAACGAACTGATTAATGCCGAAACTGCGATCGCTGTAAGACAACTTAACAAAAACGCTCGTTTGGTAGTTCGTTCGACAAAGGAAAATTTAAATCAACTTTTGGAGGAACAATTAACTAATTTTGTTGCTTTCGATCCGATTCATTTATCCGCAGCATCTTTTGCTTTAGCAGCTTTGGGGGGAGATTCGTTAGGATTTTTTAATTTAGACGGTAACTGGTTGGGAATATTTCAGGAAAAAGTTCGTTATGGTGATAATTTTCATCGTCGTCAGCTATTTGAAATAAGTTCAGAACTTCGCAAGTTACTTTGTTATTTACCGAATGATAATTATAACTTTAATTGCTTTTATGATTGGGATTCGGAAACAATAATTCAAGAAGGTTCAACTGTAATATATGTTGAAAAATTTAAGAGCTTGCTGTTAAGACAACAAAAAAATTCGATTAATAATATTCCCAAAAAACCGAGAATATGGCAAAACCCAACTAATTTTATCCGTAAAATTGAAATTAGAAAGAAGTATTTAGAATATTGGCATTCAAGTTCGCAAGTTCGTCGCGTGGTAATTGTTTCTGGTTTAGTTACAGTTGGTTTAACAATTATAGGAACTATCTTATTTTACTTTTTAGTTGATAAGTCTACTACTGCTTTTTATATCGCAATTAGTTTACTTTTGGGTGGATATGCGGATTTCTTATATAGCGGATATTCAGAATCTCAAATTCTGCAAATTGTAGCCTTAACATTAGCGGTAGCTGGAACTGCTTTTGTGGGTGTATTGTATGCCTTAGCTACCGAAAAACTTTTATCGGCTAAATTTTTGTTTTCTAACCGACGCGCTCAGGTTCCCGAAGCAGATCATATAGTAATTATTGGGATTAAAAGAGTAGGAAGTAAGGTAGCAAAATTATTACAAGAATTCCATCAGTCTTTAGTAGCTATAGTTTTAGAAGACGACTTGGAAAACAATTTTTTGCCCAATATACCTTTATTTTCTGGCGATTTAAACGAATCTTTGAATAAAGTAAATCTTTCTACAGCTAAAACTATAATTGCTACCAGCGAAGACGAAATATTAAACGTAGAAATGGCGTTAAAAGCTCGAAAAATAAACCCTGAAAGTAACTTAGTAATTCGTACCTTCGGACAAAGATTAAGTGAAAATCTAGCCCAAATCTTACCTAACGCTCAAATTATATCAGCCTATGCAGTAGCAGCAGAAGCCTTTGCTGGAGCAGCATTTGGTGAAAATATTCTCGATTTATTCCGTCTTCAAAATCAAACAGTTTTAGTCACCGAATATCAATTTAGCGAAGTCGATACTTTAAATGGTTTAATGCTTTCAGAAATTGCTTATGGTTATGGAGTCGTACCAATTATATACCAAAATCCACCGCGACCAGCGGAATTAATGCCCAAAGAATACAGAATAATAGAATCAGGAATCCGTTTAGTTGTACTTGCAACTATCGACGGATTAACAAGAATGGAACAAGGAAGAATTGGTATTTATCCCAAACATTGGCAAATAGTAATTGAAAATGCAATGACAGAAGACGCTAAGTTTGAAGGTGCAAATCAAATTTCCAAAATTTCTAACTTGCCCCTCGATAAAGCTAGAGAATTAATTAATAATTTACCTCAAACTTTGCCAGTACCTTTATATAAATTGCAAGCGCAAAGTTTAATTAGAGTTTTGGAAAAGCATCAGGTGATGGCGAGTTTGAAGAAGATGGGGGGATGAGGAGAGGGGAGGATGGGGAGAGGGGGGGATGGGGAGATGAGGGGATGGGGAGTACTTCGACAAGTCTTACAGTGAGCTACGTCGAACTGCTCAGTAACCTTTGGGGAGAGGGGGAGATAGGAATTCTAGAGAAATGCTTATTAACTAATTCTTAAGTACTTATTAAATCACTTGTATAATATTTAATGTAGAATATATGAGATTTCCCGTGTAAAAGCATAGCAATAGTGAAATATGTACGATAAAAATCTGGCATTTTTCTCAAATCTTGTAACCGGGGATAAGCTATGAAAGTTGTACAACGTTCCCAAAACCTATTGATACTTCAAGAGCGACCACTTTTTCTATGGATAATAGCAGGTGTATCTATACCGTTGGGATTTTTTATAATTGCAAGTTTGATAAAAAATCAAGATAACCAATTTTGGACAATTTTACTCGGTGGAGTTTTTATTGCAAGCGGTTTGTTTTCGATCTACGTTAGTCCATTTGCAACCTATCGATTCGATAGAACTTTAGGCAATTTCATTTTAAAAAGAAAAGGTTTATCTGGTATAAAAGTTATTAAATATCATTTAAATGAGATTAAAGATGTTCAAGTCGAAGAATCCATAAGTAGTGACGGCAATACCTACCGAGTTACCATTGTATTAGTATCTGGCGAACAACTACCTCTAACTCATTATTACACTTCGGGTAAGAGTGGTAAATATAAAGCGGTATCGTGCATCAAAAGTTTTCTTAATATAAATAACTGATAAGTCTTATTTAATCGCAAGTTTAACATCAAGATAACTTCGATCTACAAACTTAGGCGATGCGTGCCTTAGCTTAATGCGATCGCATTTATAGTCAATTATTGTTTCTCTATCAGTAATACTTAAAAAGTGACATAAGAAAGGTAAAATGATATACTTTGTTACAGTTTAGATGTTCAGCTACCTGCATAGCTAAAAAGCACATATAATGAAGCGTCGCAAATTCGTAAACCGTGGGCTGTCTGCTGTTGCAATTATCGGAAGTAGTAGCATAATTGCACGATCTATATCAGCATCAGCAAGGGATAGCCGAAGTATAAAGAAAAGACCCAAGGATGCAGAGCCGTCCGAAATTTTAACATTAGAGGAAATACTGACCTTCCCTGATGTACCAGGCGATCGCCGTATTTCCTACGGTTCAGATCCTTCTCAGTTCGGCGAACTTTATCTTCCGCAAAAGCCCGGACCTCATCCTACGATCGTTCTGATTCACGGCGGCTGTTGGCTGGCAGAATACGGACTGAATCTTATGGGACAAATGGCGGCGGCATTAAAAGAGGAAGGTATAGCTGTATGGAATTTGGAATACCGTCGGCTCGGTAATGGGGGTGGTTGGACTGGGACTTTTGAAGATGTGTCTGTGGGGACAAACTTTCTTGAGACGATCGCACCCGAATTCGATCTCGATCTCTCCCGACTTGTCACTGTCGGGCATTCAGCGGGAGGACATTTAGCGCTGTGGCTGGCAGGTCGGCATAATCTCCCGAAAACCAGCCCGCTGTATGTAGAAGAGGGCGTGCGCGTCCACGGTGTCGTATCTTTGGCTGGTATTCCTGACCTCATTACCGGGGTAGAGCAGAACATTTGTCTTGGGGCGTGTCAGCAGCTTGTTGGTGGACTCCCAACGGAGGTACCCGACAGGTATGAACAAGCTTCACCCCGCGAGTTACTGCCCTTGGGGGTTCCACAGTGGCACTTGTCCGGTATCGAGGATCAAATCGTGCCTAAAGAATATCTCGAAGAATATGTGGAAGTTGCCACCCAATATGACGAGGTATATCTAAAGTTACTCCCCAATGCCGGACATTTCGAGCTAATCTACCCCAACACATCTACCTGGAGAGCAGTAAGAAACGCCATCAAGGCTCTTGTAGATAGAGATCCGGGGTATGAGTATCGTTGGAACCATCGTCGGAAACCAAAAGCGAATTAATCCTCATAAATTCTTCGATCAAAAGCTGCGATCGTAGACTGCGCTTCGAGTGAACGCCAGATCGCGATCGCAAATAAAAAATCTATCGACAACGATTAACCTATTTATTATAGGAATAGATTGGCGAGCAAGCGCTGTTTGATTAATCTCAATGCCCAGTGCCGCAACAGTTCTTATTATTACTTTTAATCTAAACTTGTACCGTTTACAGATGTTTTCTGTTACACCAATAGGTGAAAATAAATTTTCATCGTAAGCGGGAATTCAAATCATGCCAGCAACAAAGGAAAAAACAAAGGCGATCGAGGGTACAACTGTTGATGCTACTGTAGTGCGGGTTGTGGATGGCGATACTATCCGCGTTAAAGTACAAGGTGAGGAAGAAAGTCTGCGGATCTTGGCGCTCGATACTGAAGAATCCAATGCAGGTAGCCCGAAACCCGTTACTCCTTGGGGAAAGCAAGCGAAAAAGGAAGCTGAAAAATTATTCAAAGCTGGCGATAAAGTCAAGTTGCAATTCCCCGGTAATGAATCCGTAGAGGAATGCGTAAAGAAATACCGAGGAAATTACGGTCGTTTATTGGTATTTGTTTATCTCAAAGACGGTACCGATTTTCAGGAACATATGATTAAAAAGGGTTTTAGTCCCTATTTTATGAAGTATGGTTATGCAGCACTTCCCGACAATCACGAACGATATATGCAAGCCGAAAAGGAAGCACAAATAGGAAATCTCGGAGTTTGGAATCAAATCGAGGTGAATGGCTCTGAAGTCCGTAATTACGCATATTTGGGCGTTTGGTGGTATTTAAGGGCTGAAATAATTCAAAATTATCGACGGTTTAAGCAAGCAAATAAAGATTCGACTGTCTTCAATACCCGTCTCGATTATGAAAAAGTATTGGAATTAGCGAAAAAAGAAGAAGAAGCAACCATTTTTACCGAATTACGCAACCCCAAACGTATTGCGGGAAACAATATGTTTATCGGTATCGGCTCTGTAGACAAGCCGTTTTCAGTGTTCATTCCCAAAGTTGATGACGCTGCTGGAGTAAAAATTATGAGTTTAATTAAAAACCGTTATATCTCTACAGATGAAGAACATCCACGTAGAAGCTATGCATACGTGAAAGGGGAATTGAGTATTTATAGAGATAAGCCACAAATTATTGTAACTAACGTTAAGCAAATTATGGATTTACCAGAGTTGAAAGATTAGAGAATTGGGCATGGGGAAAGAGGGGGAAGAGGGGGGGAGATGGAGAGATGGAGAGATTTCTTGTTACAAGGCAGAGCCTTGTAATACCCTTCTAGAGGCTCTGCCTCATGCGCGAGACTGAAGGCAGAGCCTTCGAGAATGCGTTCCCAGCCTGGAGACTGGGAACGAGTAAATTCCCCCCATCTCCCCAAAGGTTACTGAGCAGTTCGACGTAGCTCACTGTAAGACTTGTCGAAGTACTCCCCATCCCCCCATCTCCCCATCTTCAAATAGAGCGATCCAAATTATAAGCGGCGCTAATCAACGCTAAATGTGTAAAGGCTTGGGGAAAGTTTCCTAATGCTTCCCCACTAGTACCCGTCTCTTCTGCATACAATCCCAAATGATTGGCGTAACTTAACATTTCTTCAAATATTAATCTTGCTTTATCTAACCGTTCGGAATCTTGTCCTCTTCCGGCACGAGTCAAAGCTTCTACTAACCAAAACGTACACAAATTAAAGCTTCCTTCTTCACCTTCTAACCCGTCGCTGTAATCTTTGGTGTTGTAACGATATACTAAACTGTTGGATAAAAGCCCTCCTTCTTGCGGAGACTTCATGATTGCATCGATTGTTTTGAGCATTCTGGGATCTGTGGGTGACATGAAGAATATCAAGGGCATGATTAGATTGCTGGCATCTAGGGTACTGCTGCCGTAATACTGGACAAAGGCTTGTTTTTCTTCGCACCATCCGTTTTCCATGATATCGAGGTATATCTCATCGCGAACTTCGAGCCATTTTTCGCGATTGGCAGGGAAAGAACGTTTTTCGGCTAAACGCAAACCGCGATCGACTGCTACCCAACACATTAATTTGGAATAAACAAATTCTTGTTTTCCGTCTCTGGTTTCCCAAATACCGTGGTCTTTTATATGCCAGTTATCGCAAACCCATTCGACATATTTACTCAAATTTACCCAGGTATCGTAGGATATCGGCATTCCATACTTGTTATAAAGATACACTGCATCCATTAGCTCGCCGTAAATATCAAGTTGGGTTTGATCGTAAGCACCGTTGCCGATACGAACGGGAGAAGAACCCTTGTATCCTTCCAAATGGTCTAAAACTTCTTCTTCTAGATTTTTTCTACCATCAATACCGTATACAATCTGCAACTGCGAATCATCTTCTGAATGCGACGGACAAAGGGATATAATCCAATTGATAAACTGCCCCGCTTCTTCTGTAAAACCAATTCGGATCAACCCATATAGGGTAAAAGCAGCATCGCGAATCCAACTGTAACGGTAATCCCAATTACGCTCTCCACCCAAAGCTTCGGGTAAACCACAAGTTGGTGCTGCTACAATTGCTCCCGTTGGTTCGTAGGTAAGCAACTTTAACATTAACGCCGAACGTTCTACAGTTTCCCGCCATCTACCTTTATAAGTGCATTTAGAAATCCAGCGCCGCCAGTAATGTATAGTATGTTCAAATATCTGTGTAGTTTCTTCTGGATTCAAAGGTAAACCACAACCGCGATCGCAATCTACTTCACGCAATATAAATACTGCCGATTCTCCCTCAGCTAAACTAAACTCGGCAAATACGCCTTTGTCATCTTCCTTGAGGGGGATATCAGTCACCAATCCTAAATTCAAATCGGATGACTTGAAAATAACCCCACCTTCACTAAGCTGTGTTTCGTGCTTATCGCGAGCATAATTAAAAGCCGGGTAACATTCCATGCGAAACTTCATACTACTCCGCACGCAATTTACTTTCCTTACCAACCAGTGATAACCATCTTCCGAAGTTGACAATCCTACAGGCATAAAATCAATAACTTCCCCAACACCACAATCTGCCAGAAAGCGAGTTACTAAAACATTAGTTTCGGGCCAGTAAAATTGTTTATGAGTATTATTGCAAAGTGTAGGAAAAATACGGAAATGTCCGCCCTTTTCTTCGTCGAGTATACCGGCAAAAACGCTTGGCGAATCATGTCTGGGGTAGCAAAACCAATCGATTGAACCATTCATCCCCACCAAAGCGGTGGTATGCATATTGCCGATAATGCCGTAATTTTCAATTGGTTGATAGCCCATGATAATTGGTAATTGGTAATTGGTAATTGATAATTAATTATCTATTATTTTGCTAATTACTCCCGGTTCGCTCATTTTTTAATGAGTTAAGAGAATTACGTAGCCAAAAGTATGCCAAAAGACATATTTGCAAAAATATCAGATTAGGCATATGTTCGCAATTATGGCTACTAAACACATAATTACAAACGAACGAGTCGATGATAAACTATGCTTCTAACTCAAATAGAGTATATAGCTGTACAGTTCTCATGATATTAGTGATATATATGCTTTGAGAACCATTATGATGTTTAAGTTTTTTAAGAGCCTATTTCTGATTACGGTATTACTAGGTATAATTTGGAATTCAACTGAAAAAATTACTCTTGCATCGAATAAATATGAACCAACAATAGAATCGTTATCAAAGCATGAAGTTCCGAAATGGTTCAAGGATGCAAAACTCGGCATTTTCATTCATTGGGGCGTTTACTCAGTACCTGGTTGGGCACCATTAACTGGGGAATTTAATGAGGTAGTTGCTTCCCAAGGTTGGGATTATTGGTTTAAATATAATCCTTATGCTGAATGGTATTACAACTCAATGAAACTTGAAGGAGGCGATACCTATAATTATCATCGTCAGACTTATGGCGAAAACTTTACCTATGACGACTTTATTCCCAGCTTTAACGAAGCGATCGCAAATTGGAATCCGTCGGAGTGGGCAAGATTGTTTTCTCAAGTAGGTGCGCGTTATGTTGTGCTAACTACTAAACACCATGATGGTTTTTTGTTATGGACTAGTGATACCGTTCATAAATCAGGAAATGTAGCATCGCGTGACATAGTTGGCGAACTGACACAAGCGGTTCGCCAAGAAGGTATGCGTATGGGCTTATACTACTCTGGCGGTATCGATTGGTCTTTCCAAGATACAACAGTTACTGATTTTAATACATTATTGGGAGCAATTATTCAAGACCCTGTTTATGCTGAATATGCAAATAATCACTGGCGCGAGCTTATCGATCGCTACCGACCATCTATATTGTGGAACGATTTAGGCTACCCGAGTTCAGATGATACGTTGGAAATTATGGCTTACTTCTATAATAACGTACCCGACGGCGTGGTAAATGACCGTTTTGATTTGGGCGGACTATCTGGTTTACCCTTTGACTTTTCAACACCCGAATACAGTCAATTCCAAGAAATTGAACCCAAGAAATGGGAAAGTACGCGGGGTTTGGGTTACTCGTTTGGTTACAACCAAAACGATACCGATTTAAATATAATTTCAGCAGACGAATTAGTTGACTTATTTGTTGATGTTGTAAGTAAAAACGGTAACTTATTGCTTAATATTGGTCCAAAGCCAGACGGTTCAATTTCTGAATTGCAAAAAGAACGCTTAATTAGTTTAGGCAATTGGTTAGATATAAACGGTGAAGCTATCTTTGGCTCGCGATATTGGGTACGCTCGGAAGATACAACTCCTGAAGACATACGAGTGCGCTACACCACAAACAGAAATAATTTGTATGCTGTGTTGCTTGATGCTCCAACTACTCGTAAAATAACAATTCCGGAATTAGTTTTACCCAAAAACGCAACCATTACAATGTTAGGAGTACGAGGTAGACTTTCTTGGCTACAAGACGGAAAAAACTTGTCAATTACGCTACCAAATATGTTTACAGTAGAACAATCACCAGCTTACACTTTGAAAATTGACAAGATACCTCACGCCATACCAGATTAGTTGTAAGGCACGTTAAATATCAACAGCTTCAACTCAAATAAACTTCTGTGGATTTTTGTCCAAGCACTATAAGTTTGGGTTTTAGTTTTATCAAATTGATTCAACCGCGATAAATCAGAATTTCAACTAAAATTTTAACAGAACGGTTGAAAATGTTAGAAGCAATCGGAATGATTCATCGCTATCATCAGCCAAAAATTCCTCCAAAAGTCACAAACAACATTCCTAACTCATAACTATTAACTCCTCTACTCTTGATGCAACACATACCCCACACCTCGCACGGTATGAATTATACGTTTTTCATTATTTTCTTCAAGCTTAATGCGTACATAACGTATATAAACTTCAATTACATTAGAATCGCCAACAAAATCGTAGCCCCAAACTTTTTCTAAAATTTGATCTCTCGTAAAAACTTGACGGGGATTGCTCATCAAATATTCGAGTAAATCAAATTCTTTTACAGTTAACTCTATTGCTCTCTCACCGCGAACAACTTGACGAGTTTGGCGGTTCAAACTTAAATCTTCAAACAGCAGTAAGCGAAATTAGGAGTTAGGAGTTATAAATATTCTTCCCTATTCCCTATTCCCTATTCACTGCTCACTGAGTAGCTTTTTCAGCCAACATTTTCAAAGCATTATCAATTCTTTCTAATGGCTCGTCAGCACAACCTCTTAATTTATGACGACGAGATAGGTATTGAGGGCTGTTGTAACCAAGCCAAACTTGTCCGTCTTCATCTTGCCAAACTAGTGCTTTTTGAGGTAAATCGATTCCCGCAGTTTGATTGCACTGCATTAATGGAGTACCAGCAGCAGGATTTCCGAATATAATTACTTGCGTCGGACGTAATTCTTGATTAACAGATGCTGCTCCAGCTTGGTGATTAACCGTACCAAAAATATTTAAACCTTGCTCTTTAGCAATAGATTCAAAACGTTTAACTGTTTCTTCTACACTGTAATTACTTTTAACTCTAACAATGCCATCTCTTGAAGCTCTAACGATACCATTTTTTCTACCTCTAGCTATTTCATTCTTAGAATTTTCTCTAATTCCTTGAGTTGCATAAGCCGGAAGAACAAACAAACCTAATGCAGCAACAGCTAATAATACTTTCTTCATTGTCATTCTCCAATTATTTCAAATTCAAAACTTAATTACCAATGCCCAATTAGCAATTATAAACTAATAAAAAGCCTTGATAAGACTTAAACTAAGAACGGAAATAAATATCCATGAAACAGCACCCAAATAAAGAGGTTTGATTCCACTTTGTTTGATTTCGCGAATACTAGTTTTTAAACCCATTCCTGCCATCGAGATGGTTAATAGAAAATGATTAATTTCTGTAACAGATTTTTTTAATCCTTCAGGAAAAACATTACCACTATTCAGTAACATTAGAGCAATAAATCCAAATACAAACCAAGGTATCGGTAATTTTTTAGATTTGCTTCCTGTTGATGAATCGCTCGAAGATGGTGATATAAATCCCAAAGTTAAAACAACTGGAGCTAAAAAGATAACTCTTGATAGTTTGGCAATAGTACCGAATTCGCCGCTGACTTCTCCACGTTGAAATGCTGCTGCTATTACCTGGGCTGTTTCGTGAATGGAAACACCACACCAGATGCCAAATTCTTGTGATGTTACCTGTAAAAAAGTAGATAAAAATGGATAAAGCAACATAGAGAGAGTACCAAAAATGGTAACGATTGCCACTGCATAAGCTACATCTTCGTCTTTACTTTCGACAACACCATTAGTAGCAACGATCGCGGAAGCCCCACAAATAGAAGTACCAGCAGCAATTAATTTTGTCAGTTTTCGATCGACTCCAATTTGTTTACCAAACCAACAGGTAAATATAAAAGTACTGGTTAAAGTTACAAAGACAATTGCTAATCCAGCGGGGCCAACTGCTAGTATTTGAGGTAAACTTAATCGCAATCCTAATAGAATAATAGATAATCGGAGAATACGTTTTAGAGAAAAAGTAATTCCCGGTTTGAAGATTTGCGAAACTCCGATTGTGTTTTTAAGTATTATTCCTAAAACGATCGCGATGATTAACGAACTAAATAGTGAAAGAGAGGGAATTTTTTTGAGATATTCTGCTAGAATCGCAAGTCCCGCAGTTAATAACAAACCTGGTATTATGGCATTAAATGGAAGATATTTTAATATTTCTGCCTTGTTCTTTTGAGTTGGGCTTTCCATTTTTATAATTCCAATTAATAAAGATCAACAATTTCAATACAGTCAAAATGTAGAGACGTTATATATAACGTCTCCAGATATATAACGTCTCCAGATATATAACGTCTCCAGATATATAACGTCTCCAGATATATAACGTCTCCAGATATATAACGTCTCCAGATATATAACGTCTCCAGATATATAACGTCTCCAGATATATAACGTCTCCAGATATATAACGTCTCCAGATATAACGTCTCCATAGAATTAGATGTGATCTAACTCTGGATTTTGAACCATCATTTCCGAAATTTCGTCTTTTTGAGAAACTAATACATTAAAAACATCTTTCATCAAGCGATAATAAGCGGTATAAACTTTTGTTTTACCTTCATCTTCGACAATGAAAAAAGGTGCAGATGATACATTATGTTTTATGGCTAAATCAAATCCTTGACTATCAGATTGCTGACGTTCATCTGCTGCAATAATTTCGTCTATTTTATCTAATAACTTGATTTTTTTGAGTTCATTTAAAACTCTTGCTGATTTGCGGCAATAATTACCATCTAATTTGATTTTTTTAATTAATTTGATATTCATGATTTTGAAATATTTGTAACTACATTTAGAAATAAAATCCCCCCAACCCCCCGTATTATTGGGGGGCTATGAATTGTAAAATTAATCGTTGTTTTAAATTAAATTAATTTCGTGGAAACAGCATTCTTTATCAGCAGTTTCTTCCGTGTTGATTGGGTAAAACAGGTGTTGTGCAAAGTTCGCAACCGATGCTAATAAAACCTTGAGAATGTACGTTTTTCCCACTAAATTAGAACCAGGTGGAATCAGTATTTTACTAATATAATCCTTTAAACCGTAAATTTTCGAGTATTCTAACGATTTAGCTCACCAGTGGCTTTTTAAGTGCGATTACCTGTTTTTTCTTATTACTTATCAATATTAAAAATTAAGATTTTGCAACACTTTCTATAATAGCGTTAAGCGAAGCTCTACTTTATGTAATCGCACTCCTAATCCCGTCTTCTTCACCTAATTTGTTACCCAAAGTTTCTGCGTTTGCTCTGATAACTCGATCTGTTGTGACATCTTTAATAGCTTTAGCCAGTTTATTCGCTGTTAATTTCTTCTGTGAAATAGTACTACCTACTCCAAGAGCATAAACCCGTTCTCCCCAATAAAATTGGTCAACCAGAAAAGGACATACAATCGTTGGTTTACCCGCACGCAATCCGGCTGCTGTTGTTCCCGCGCCACCATGATGCACCACAGCCGATACGCGAGGAAAGAGCCATTCATGGGGAACTTTGTCAATTTTAAAGATGCTTTCTGGTAGATTATTTGCATCCAAACCACCCCAACCAGTAGCAATTATGCCGCGAACATTTGCAATTTGTAGCGCATCAACGACAATATTAGCGATTCGTTGGGGATTACGTCCCGCCATGCTGCCAAATCCCACATAAACGGGTTTTTCACCTGCTTCAAGAAAATCGTTTAATTCAACGGTTGGTTGCCAATCATCGTTTCGATCTAAAAACCAATAACCAGTGATGTGGGTTGTATCAGTCCAATCTTTTGCACGTGGTGAAACAAGTTCGCTATAACCATACAAAACCGGAATTGGTTTTCCATTTGCCATTTGTATCGGACTTGTAGATTTAGATAGTTTACCAATCCCGAGTACATCCTGACGGAATTCGTTGATTAGGTCATCGTAAGTATGGTAGCCCTTATGCAAAACCCGATAAGACAATTTATTGTACCAGCCTCCAAGCTTCAAATTTGGAAAACCAATGGCGACAGATTCAGCGGTTGGAACAATCAGAGGTACGGGAACAGCTATTACCGCCGGAATACCAAGTTTTTCTGCAATATGCGAACCTGCCATTGATTTAGGGTGAAAAATTATGATGTCGGGCTTTGCCGCTTTGGCTGCATTCCAAGAATCTTTCAGCATTTTGGTAGTGAGTGCTTTCGATTCTTTGAGCAATGTCAGCATCGTTTTAATTAAGCCAAAGAAATTGCCACCGCTTTCCATTGCTTTCCTACCGGCTTCTGAATCAACGAGTTTGATAAAATCGTCATTCATATATCCATAGTTCAAACCATGCTCGGTGATAAATGATTCAAAACTAGAACAGGTACAGATTGTTACATCATGTCCCGCTTCTTTTAAGCCTTTACCCAATGCCACATAAGGTTGCACATTGCCACGGGAACCAACCGTAACAATAAATATATTCATAATACTTGCTTCAACTACTGCCTTCCTACTCTAAGATTACCTGTAAAAATTCCTTTTCCTCTCCCCCTCTCCCCTCTCTCATTAAATTAAGTAATCTGCTAAATCATTGCTTGTTCTGCATTCGGGGAATCTGTACCCCAAGAGCTACCATTAATGTTGCCATGTAAGATGTCAGCGATAACCACAGCAGATGATTGTTTTGCAAATACCAAGCTATAGCTGCTACTGGAGTAAATCCCAATCCCAAAGCAATCAGCGCAGAATTACGCAGTTTTACTCCTTCTTTTAGTCCCACAGTATACCCTTCAAACATAAAGGCGATCGCACCACAAGTTAGCAATGGTAGCAACCAATCCCTATAGCTAACAACTGATTGACTGATATCTGTATGGCTAGTCAAAATACCAAAAATCGTTTGCGGAAATAAAATCGACACCGAAGCAAATATAGATGCAATTAGTACGCCGGTGAATATAGAAACCTGTAACACCGGCATCATCTGTGCGGTTTCCCCTTTACCTTTAAAATTAGCAATCAAAGATTGAGTAGTTAAACCGATACCGTTAACCGTAAACTGACTCAACAGCACAATCTGAAGCAGTAAACCATTTTCTGCAATCACCTCATTTCCCATCGCCGCACTCAGGTTAGTAAAAATAGAATAAGCGGTAATCATCGCTAGATAGCGGATCAAAATATTGCTTTTGAGTACTACACTCGCTTTTAAAGCTTGCCAATCAAATATGTCTTTAAAAGTAACGGGTAATGCTTTGCTTCGTAAACTAAAACCGACTCCAATTAGCGCCACCAACAACGCCAAATATTGACTTAAAGCCGTAGCCAATCCCGCTCCCGTACTTCCCCAACCCCATCGGGCGATCGTTAAATAATCCAACACCACATTCGAGACATTGCCTACAACAGAAATCAGCAACACCAAAAAATTCATTTCCCTTCCCAGAAACCAACCAATCAGCACAAAATTGAGTAAAACCGCAGGTGCCCCCCAAATGCGAGCATTAAAATATTCAATTCCGAAAGATTCAACATCCGCAGAGCCAGCCAGAATAGCAAAACCAAACTTTTGTATGGGATATTGCAGGATTAAGATGATAATTGCGATCGCTAAAGCAACTAAACTACTCCGCAATAGAGCCAACACTATTCCCTTCCGATCATTTTCTCCTACAGCTTGAGCGGTAATAGCGTTGGTACCATTCCTAAAAAATTTTAATATCCGATAGAGGTAATCAAACAAAATGCTCGCTAAAATTACCCCTGCCAAATAACGAATATCTGCCAAATGCCCAAGGAAAGCAGTATCAACTATTCCAGATAAAGGCACCATCATATTCGAGATAATACTTACAGATGCCAATCGGAAGAAGCGAGGTAAAAAGCTGCTGTAGCGAGATGGAAGGGCAAAGGAAAAATTTGATGAACCCATAGAGAAGGTGTTTTTTGATAGCCTTGAACATTACTAAGCTCAAAGCAATAAATGCTAGATCCACCCCCAATCTATGCTGAATTGAAGCAGATAAAAGTTACAAATTGGGCATAAAAAGAAAATGTTAGGTTCGTAGTAAGAGCTTAAGCTCTTTCATCGGGGGACTAAAGTCCTTACTACAAACCTATTAAAATTAAATATAAATAATGTAGAGACGTAGCACTGCTAAGTCTCCCTATATTTCGGTTTGTAATCAAAATTCAAGCCAGAGTCAAAATTTCAAAACCATCATCCGTTACAGCAATGGTATGCTCAAACTGAGCCGAGAGTTTGCCATCTTGCGTAATCACAGTCCAACCATCCTTAAGAAACTTCAGTTCATAGGTTCCTTCATTTAACATCGGTTCGATGGTGAAAACCATACCCTTACGCAACTTTATCCCAGTACCTTGGGTACCGTAATGAGGAACTTGGGGTTCTGTATGAAACTCTCTACCAACTCCATGCCCAACCATATCTCGTACTACCGAGAATCCATTTGCTTCGGCATACTCCTGAATTGCAGCACCAATATCGCCAATTCTGCCTCCAGGTTTGACTTGAGCAATACCTCGCATCATTGATTCACGAGTCACTTCAACTAATTTCTGAGCTTTATCCGATACATTACCAACTAAAAATGTTCTGGATGTGTCGCCGTGAAAGCCGTCCAGAATTGGCGTAACATCAATGTTGATAATATCTCCGTCTTTGAGAATTGTTTTAGAGTTGGGAATTCCGTGACAAACAACTTCATTGACGCTAGTACAAACCGAACCCGTGTAAGGTTGATGATTTGGAGGTGCATAACCCAACGTAGCGCTAATTGCACCATTTGCTTTCATAAAACGCGCTGCTTCATCATCTAAATCTTTCGTACTAATTCCAGGTTGCACCATCCCTTCGAGATGATTGAGAAGATTCGCTGCGAGTTTGCCGACACGGCGCATCTTGTCTAATTCCCTAGCCGAAAGTAACACAAGTCCTTTCTTGCTCTGTGGTTTATTTCCAGCTATTGAAAGCAAATTTTGATTGTTCATAGAAAGGCTCCGACTCGCAGATTTATTATAGGACTTACGCAGTCAGAAAAATCAACGTTTTAGATAATAGGTAACAGATAATTACGGCTATTTTCCATATTTGATTGCCTAACGTAAGTCCTGCATTATGATTGTAACTTTTACCTTTTAATTTGTAGAGACGCGATCGCCCAAGAAAGCATCTCTACAAGCGAATTTATACCTTGATTTAGCAACGCCTAAAATCGTTGTTAAATAAAATATCGAGTAAAAAAAAATAGCCGCTTCTTTTTTTAATATAATCCTTTCACCCACTCCCATTCTTTCGTCAAACCTTCTCTTAAATTAATCAAGGGCTGATAACCCAAAATCTGTTTCGCTTTAGAAACATCCGCCGCCGTGTGACGTGCATCTCCCATCGCTCTCTCAATATGGTTTCTTTTGATGGGTTTGCCAACAATTTCTTCCATTGTTTCGAGTACTTCTTTTAAAACTACCCTGCTACCGCCGCCAATATTAAAAATTTCTCCAACTGCATCTTCTACCGTAGCAGCGGCTAAGTTAGCTGCAACCGCATCACTGACAAAGGTAAAATCTCGCGTTTGCAATCCATCGCCATAAACGGGAATCGCTTCATCCGCGATCGCAGCTTTAAAAAATTTATGAAATGCCATATCTGGACGCTGACGAGGACCGTAAACTGTAAAATAACGTAAGGCTACAAAAGGTACGTCAAAGTTTTTATGATAAAGCCCGCACAATCTTTCGGCAGCTAACTTAGTGATTCCGTAGGGCGAAACTGGTTTGGGACAAACTTGCTCGCTCGTAGGTAAAGTTTCCGCATCGCCATAAACGCTTGATGTGGAAGCGTAAACCAATCTTTGCAAATTTTTAGCGTCTTTTGCAGCTTCCAATAAAATTTGAGTAGAGGTGATATTACGTTCCGTATAAAAATGGAAACCTTGCCCCCAACTTGCCCTTACCCCTGCCTGTGCTGCTTGATGATAAACAACGTCAACATCTTTTAACAATGAATCCCAGTCTAGAAACTGAATATTTCCTTCAATTAATTTAAAGTTGGCATAGCTTTGTAAATTTGTAACATTTTTATGTTTAAACAAGGGGTCGTAATAATCATTGAATTCATCAACACCAACTACTTCTTCTCCTCTTTTTAACAGTGTTTCTGCTAAATGAGAACCTATAAAACCCGCCGCACCAGTAACGATATTTTTAGTCATGTCTCTTGATAATTAGATATTTTCTTAACTCAGTATTCACAGGTTAATCCGTATAGACAGGTAGTTGCCACTAGTTTTGAAATTTTTATTTTACATACTTTAACTCGGAAATAATTATTTATCTATTTTTAATTGCAGTGCTAAATAATTATTCTTAAAAACTCAGTATTTCTATTGAGAAAAAATCATATTTATATCCATAAAATTACGAATTAACCGAGTTTATACTCGACATAAATACAGTATAAATCCTGATGTTTTTTGAAAAGAAAAGGAACAGGGAGGGGGGAGATGGGGAGATGGGGAGAGGGGGAGATGGGGACAATTCGCAATTCGCAATTAATAACTCCTAACTCATAACTCATAACTCATAACTCCTAACTCCTAACTCATAACTCCCCTAATGCCCAATCCAAAATCCAAAATCTAAAATCCAAAATCCAAAGACATACCTTTAAATCTGGATAAGTATTAAAATTGGTGAAAAAAAATTGGTGAAATAATAAAATCCATCATCAAGGGAAGCACACGCGAGGATATCAGTGAAAATTTTAGTTGTAGGTAGTGGAGGAAGAGAACACGCTCTGGCTTGGAAACTTCTTCAGTCAAGCCAAGTCGAGCAAGTTGTCTGCGTACCGGGAAATGGCGGTACGGCTAGTTTGAATGGCTGTTCTAATCTTTCTCTAACGGTAGATGATTTTGAAGGAATAAGTAATTATGCCCTCAAAGCCGGAATCAATCTTGTAGTAATCGGCCCGGAAGTACCTTTGGCGAAGGGAATTACAGATTATTTGCAATCCCAAGGGTTAAAGGTATTTGGTCCGGTAAAAGCGGGGGCACAAATAGAAGCAAGCAAAGTATGGGCAAAAACCCTGATGCAGGAAGCTAATATTCCGACAGCGAACACTGCGGTATTCAACAGAGCAGCATCGGCAAAAAGCTACATCAAAAACCACGGCGCACCGATTGTCATCAAGGCTGATGGTTTAGCGGCAGGTAAAGGCGTTACGGTAGCAACAACGTTAAATCAAGCTGTAGAGGCAGTTGATGCTATCTTTGGCGGTCAATTTGGTAAAGCTGGGGAATTTGTAGTTATTGAAGAATGTTTACAAGGACAGGAAGTATCTGTTTTAGCATTAACAGATGGTTTAACAATCAGACCTTTATTACCAGCCCAAGACCACAAACGCATCGGTGAAGGGGATACAGGAGAAAATACAGGTGGAATGGGAGCCTATGCACCAACGCCCATTGCTACCGTTAATTTGATGGAACGCGTGCAAAAACAAGTTTTAGATAGAACTATAAATGCTTTAAGGGCTAAAAAAATTGATTATCGAGGCGTACTTTATGCTGGTTTGATGATAATGCCCAATGGTGAATTCAAAGTATTAGAATTTAATTGTCGTTTTGGCGACCCAGAAACCCAAGTAATATTACCATTATTAGAAACGCCTTTAGAAGAATTAATGCTTGCTTGTATCGAGCAACGTTTAGAGCAAATGCCCCCCATTGCTTGGAAACAAGGAGCCGCCGCCACCGTAGTTGCCGCTTCTGGTGGATATCCCGGAGCTTATGAAAAAGGTAAAGTTATTACAGGTATTACCGAAGCCGAAACTTCTCAGGTAACAGTATTTCACGGCGGAACCAAATTAAATAAACAATTAGTTACAGATGGAGGTAGAGTTTTGAATGTAACGGGTATTGGAGAAAACTTCGAGCAAGCATTGCAATTAGCATACGCTAGTATCGAGCAAATTAACTTTGAAGGAATGTATTATCGGCGAGATATTGGACATCAGGTTAAAGGTCTGCATGTTAAAGGTTAAAGGTGAGGAGTTAGGAGTTGGGACCACCGGAGTTAGGAGTTAGGAGTTGATTTTCTACCCCCTCTCCCCCTCTCCCCCCTCTCCCCATCCCCCCATCTCCCCATCTCCCCATCCCCCCATCTCCCCATCTCCCCCATGCCCAATCCCCAATTCCGAACTTTCTTCCAAGTTTGTCAACTTAGCTGTTAACTTTTAGTTGTTGGGGTTGTCTTAAAAAAACTACGACAACTTAATTTAAATTTAAAATGTTAGCTCTTTCAAAAACAATTACGGACGCGATCGCCAATTGGTGGTCGGATTTTAATCTCCAAACAAGGCTGTTGGCGGCTGTCACTCTGGTTGTGTCTTTGGTGATGAGCGGTTTGACGTTTTGGGCGGTAAATACTATTCAGCAGGATGCACGTCTCAACGATACTCGCTTTGGACGAGATTTGGGTTTGCTGTTGGCTGCGAATGTTGTGCCTTTCTTGGCTGAGGAAGATTATACTGAGGTGGCTCAGTTTTCTCAACGTTTCTATAGCAGTACTTCCAGCGTGCGCTATATGCTTTACGCTGATGAAACTGGAAAAATATTTTTTGGCATTCCTTTTTGGGAGCCGGAAGTAGGAAATTCGCTGACTATCAAACGCAGGATTGAACTACCCGAAGACTACGCTGCTGATGTGGAAAAGCCAATGGTGCGCCACCATAATTCACCGGATGGGGAAGTTACTGATGTGTTTGTCCCAATGAATGCGAATGGTAAGTATTTGGGCGTGTTGTCAGTTGGTATTAATCCCAACCAAACTGCTGTTATTTCTAACAATTTTACCCGCGATGTGACGATCGCAGTGTTTATCTCGATTTGGGTAATGGTGATTTTGGGAGGGGTAATTAATGCTTTGACTATTACTAAGCCAATTAAGGAATTATTGGCGGGAGTCAAACAAATTGCTGCGGGTAATTTCAAACAGCGAATCGAGTTAGAATTTTCCGGAGAACTCAAAGAGTTAATTCTCAGCTTTAACGAAATGGCTGAGCGTTTGGAGGGCTATGAAGAACAAAATATTGAAGAATTAACTGCTGAAAAAGCTAAGTTGGAAACTTTGGTTTCTACTATTGCCGATGGTGCGATTTTGATTGACAACGATATGCAGGTAATTTTAGTCAATCCTACGGCGAAAACCATTTTTGGTTGGGAAGAAGCTGAAGTAGTTGGTAATAGCGTGTTAAATTATATTCCTGCGTCGATGCAGTTAGAAATTAACCGTTATTTGCACAGAATGACGGCAGGAGATTTAGAACGCGCCGAATTTCGCGTTACTATCAATCAACCCATTAGAAGAACTATCCGCATTCTTTTAACTACAGTTATCAACCAGCAGCGAGAAAGTATCAAAGGTATTGCAATTACCATTCAAGATATCACTCGCGAAGTAGAGTTGAATGAAGCAAAAAGTCAATTTATCAGCAACGTTTCCCACGAATTACGAACGCCTTTATTTAATATCAAATCTTTTATTGAAACTTTGCACGAATACGGCGAAGAATTGGATATAGAACAGCGAAAAGAATTCTTGCAAACAGTTAATAACGAAACCGATAGACTTGCTCGTTTAGTTAATGACGTATTAGATTTATCAAAATTGGAATCTGGACGCAGCTACAGCATGGATGGAGTTGATTTAGCTCAAGCCGTCGAACAAACCCTGCGTACTTACCAATTAAATGCTAGAGATAAAGGTATTGAATTAATCCAAGATATAGCTCCAAACTTGCCTTTAGTAAGAGGGCATTACGATCTATTGTTGCAAGTATTAGCAAATTTAATTGGTAACGGACTCAAGTTTACCAGAGCCGGTGGAAAAGTTGCACTCCGCGCTTACCAACTTCGACCGCAAACAGAGTTAAATGCTTTAATACCCCGCGTGCGCGTAGAAATTGGCGATACAGGAATTGGTATTGCTTCCGAAGACCAAAAAGCGATTTTCGACCGCTTTTTCCGAGTTGAAAACCGCGTCCATACTCTTGAAGGAACTGGTTTAGGACTATCAATTGTCCGAAATATTCTTGAAGATAAACATCACACTCAAGTCTTTTTGATTAGCGAAGTAGGTATCGGTACCACATTTTGGTTTGATTTAGAAGTTTTTGAAGAAACTCTTAACAGTGACCAGTTAGCAGTTAACAGCGAGCAGTTAGGAGTTAAGGGTTAGGAGTTAGGACCACCGGAGTTAGGAGTTAGTTGTTAGTTGTTAGGAGTTAGGAGTTAATTTTTGTCCCGCCATCTCCCCCTCTACCCCCTCTACCCCCTCTTCCCCCTCTTCCCCCTCTACCCCCTCTCCCAATCCCTTATCCCCGTTCCAAACATTTCTCAACGGTTGCTAAAACCGATTGACAAAGCGTTGGTAAATCATAACCACCTTCTAAACCAAATAAGATTTTACTAGTTACCTTTAAGCAATATTGCGTAAATAAACCGTAGTCTTCTGGTTGTAAATTTATCCCTGCTAAAGGATCGGCGGCGTTAGCATCGTAACCGGCGCTGACTATGAGTAAATCTGGCTGAAACTTGGATAAGAAGGGAAATACCTCTTTCTCAAATGCCGGTTGATAAATACTAATGTCGCTACGGGGAGGGATCGGTAAATTTAATACATTATTGTTTATACCCCGTTCTGAAGATTTACCCGTTCCGGGATAACAGGGGTATTGATGCAGCGAACAATAAGCAATTTCGGGATTATTTTCAACGATCGCTTGAGTACCGTTACCGTGATGTACATCCCAATCAAGAATTGCGACGCGGTTAACGGAGGGTTTTTTCAAAGCGTGGAAAGCTGCGATCGCGGCGTTAGAAAACAAGCAGAATCCCATACCATAATCGCTTTCCGCATGGTGCCCCGGAGGACGCGATAATACAAAAGCAGGTTTACCAGTTTCTAAAACAATATCCACCCCATCCAGCCAAGCATTCACCGCCAACAAAGCCACATCATAGCTGCGAGGAGAAACATAAGTATCTGTATCCAAAAAGCCACCACCGTCGGCAGCAATCTCCTTAACTTTACGGATATAGCGCGGCGAATGAATTTCCTCAATCAAAGCGATCGGCGAACTTTCGTTTACCGGAGTTGGCGAGATCCATTTAATTTGCTTGGAAAAAGCAGCTGACTTCAAAGCCGAAGTAATAGCACTTAAACGCTCCGGCTTTTCCGGATGTCCTCTTCCGGTAAGGTGTTCGAGAAATTCGTCGGAGTAGATCGCAGAGAACATGGGATGTGTGGGGAGATGGGTAGAGGGGGGAGAGGGGGTAGAGGGGGGAGAGGGGGTAGAGGAGGAGACAAGGGGACAAGAAGAAAATACTTCTTACTTCTTACTTCTTAATTCTTAACTCCGGTGGTCCTAACTCCTAACTGCTCACTGTTCACTGTTCACTGTTTTCAGTCGTCCAGCATTTCGGGGGATACTGCGGGGTTTCCTTTGAGTTCGTCGGGGGATTGGTTCAGGAGTGTATTGTTAATTGATGGGGGATGCTTGATTTTGTCAAGTACTTCCGGACTTAATTCTGGTGCTTCTTCTTTGGGATTTTCTTTTTCAGCTTGATTTTTTGCTGTATCTTCGCTCATATTCTTATCTTTTTTCCGATGTAACTTAACTTATCACCTTAGAAGATGCTCTGGAGATAACACACTATCTAAAGAATGAAATAATATCCCCTTCCCGCGAACGATGATAATAATTCTTATGGAAAATAAAAGTAGGAAACGTTAAATAAATTCAATACTTTTAACGTGCAGACCTTTAACCTATTCTCCCATGCCTAATTCTATAAAAATCAACGTTAAATTATTTGCGGCTTATCAAGAAGCATACGACGTACCGGAATTAACGCTAGAATTTCCCGAAAATACCCCAGTATTGCAAGTAAGAGAACATTTGATCCAAGAACATCCCGAACTCGAACAGTGGCGAGATGTAACCAGATTTGGCGTAAATTTAGATTTTGTCGAACCAGATACTCTCTTACATGATGGCGATGAAGTTGTATTAATTCCTCCCGTCAGTGGTGGATAATCGATAATGCTTTAAATAATCACAGGGTTTACGCAACCGCAACGATAAAATAACTATTCCAATCGTTTAGATCCCCCCAACCCCCCTTAAAAAGGGGGGCTTTACGTAAATTTTTAATGATTTAAAAGATTTTTATTGTGGGGTGGGCATCCTGGAGCGCCTAATTCCTTTTACAATAAAACTTAAAATAACATTCTGCTTTTAATCGCAAATATAATCATGGCAGAAAAATACATTCGCTTCGACTGGGCAATCAAAAAACTATTGCGGGATAAAGCTAATTACGTTGTTTTAGAAGGATTTCTCAGCGAGTTATTAAAAGAAGATATCAAAATTGATTCTATTTTAGAAAGCGAAAGCAATCGATTGACGGAAGAGAATAAATTAAATCGAGTTGATATTTTAGCTAAAAATACTAAAGATGAATTACTATTAATCGAAGTTCAAAACAGCGCCGAAAATGATTACTTCCACCGAATGCTGTATGGTGTATCGTCATTAATTAGCGAATATCTTGGTAAAGGGGAAGCTTACAGTAAAGTAAAAAAAGTTTATTCAATTAATATTGTTTACTTCTCATTAGGGCAAGGAAGGGATTATATTTATAAAGGAAAAGTAGATTTTTACGGAATTCATGTTAACGATAAGTTAGAACCTTCAGATTTGCAGAAGGAAGTATTTAAGATTGAAGAAGTATATGAAATATTTCCGGAATACTACGTTTTAAGGGTTAATAATTTTAGAGGATGTTTTAAAAGTGGGGGGCTGTTGTAAAAAAGCTCACAAGGCTTAAGCTGAAATTGAAGACATCAGCACCTTGCGAGCAATGACTAAAACATATCCTAACAATTTGACGTGGGAGCAGTGGGAATTAATTGCCGATTTATTCCCTGAGACAAAACCAGGTGGTCGTCCAAGAAAAGTACCAATTTATGCAGTAATAAATGCGATTATGTACGTACTTTGTCAAGGGTGTACATGGCGAGCATTGCCCGGAGATTTTCCAGCTTGGCAAACAGTTTATGGCTACTTTCGTAGATGGCAGAAAGATGGTACGTGGCTTATGGTACATGACAAACTCTACCAGTGGGTTAGGGTTGCGGCAGACCGTCAACCAAGTCCTTCGGAGGCTGCTGTTGACAGTCAATCAGTAGAAACAGCAACTATGATATCTCAGGAAGTTGGTTATGACGCTGGTAAAAAAATACATGGACGTAAACGACATCTAACTGTGGATTTACTGGGACTTGTGTTACGAGTTTTGGTAACATCCGCTTCAATTCCAGAGCGTCAAGGAGCCAAAAAAGTCCTCAAGCAAGTTCATGATATGGGAAGCGATCGCGTGAATCGATTACATACAATTTGGATGGATGGGGGATACCGAGGAGAAGATTTTATGCGCTGGGTGATGGATATGTTCCGATGGATTGTAGAGATTGTGCTTAGACCTTTGGAGAAAAAGGGCTTTGTCCCTCGGAGACTTTTATTTATATCGCCATGATACGTATTATGGTTCGGCGACTCGCATGATTTTTTGACCTAGTTCGACTTTTAAAACATCCTCTTAACGACGTAGCCAAAGATAGTTTAGACGAATGGATATATTTCTTGAAAAATAGCGAAATCAAAGACGAATTTCAAGCCCAAGGATTAGCTCAAGCAAAAGATAATTTGAAAATTGAGAATTTATCAAAAGCAGAAAAGGCTGCATATCAAAAATATCTGGAAGATAAAAGATATGAAATGAGCGTGATTGAAAGCGCAGCAGTCACGGGAGAATTACGAGGAAGGAAAGAAGGGAAAGAAGAAGGAATGAAACAAGCAAAAATCGAAATCGCTAAATCTTTGAAAGCCAGAGGTATTGAAATTAATTTGATTGTAGAAACGACGGGGTTAAATCTTGATGAAATTGAGAAATTATAGATAAAGAATGTAGAGACGCGATATATCGCGTCTCTACACCAAATTACTTAACTCGTCCCCTAAATTTAATGAAACCATAAGAAGTATTAGGTGTTCCGGGAGCGGTAGCGTTAGGTAAATCACCCAAATTTACAACAACCGCACCGTTAGTATTTGCACCGTCGCATTTAATGTTGGGATAAACGGTAGAAGGTTCAATACTAGGGGGAAAGTATTGCCCGAAATCCCCATCTTGAGCATTAGTTAAAGATTCTGTATTACCATCTTTCAACCATAAAATGCCTCTATCTGCATTTTGTAATCCTCCCGTTGCTTGAGCTTGATTGTTAAAACTGTTGGGGATGAAAGTGACGTTAGAAGGAACGCGATCGCAAAATAAAACGCTCTTTGCTTCGCTATCTCCAGCGGAGAGGTAGTAAATAGTATATTCTAATTCGTCATCGGGTTTTACTTTACCACCGTTGATTCCACCGATTAGGAAGGTATTTGGATCTGGCCAATTCTCTGTATCTGCGGGGGTTGTCGGTGGGTTAGGATTGGTGACGGTTATATTATTGTCATCGTAGGGATTGGTGGCTTCGTCTTTGTATACTGCCAAGTTGTCGCCGTCAAAGGTGCTTGTTGAGCCGTTGACTGCGGTGATGCGTTTGACTAATAGTACATTTGGATTAGTAGTAACAGCAAGGTTGTATTCTACGCAGTCAAAAATAAGTGAAGTGAGTCTTTGGTTGGCAACGTTTTGACCGTTACCAGCATCGATAATTAAACCAGCCCGATAATTAATTGTCTGAGTATTGTTATCATAAAAAGCACTTCCCTGATTTGAGGGATTGATAGTAATGCTATTCAAATTAAAGCTAGTTTTACTTTCAAACTTAACTCTAGTCGCGCTTAACTCTGTTGCGGTTAAGTTAGAGTTACTATCAATCGCATAATCAGTAAATTGATTACCGCCAAGCTCCGAAAATTCTCGTACTTGTCCGCTATCCCCATCAATGTCAATACCTGTAGCTAACACTTTTCTGAGTTCAACTGGTGTGGTTGTAGCAGACTGCACGAAGCGAATCTCAAAGTCAGCGCTGTATTCACCTTGATTGGTGGAATTAGCCCTAACTTCTGGCTGAAAAGCGCTTTGTACGCCAAAACTGCTAAGGTCTATCTCAGTTAAAGTAGCGTTATTTAAAGCCTTAATTTCTACTAAAGCATCAATATCGGCAGCAACATTTGCGAAACGGTAAACAGCACCAACATTGTATTGTCCTGCGGTAGTACCGGGTTCGGCAGTTGGGTTTTGAAAATTGAGGAATGTTTGTTCGGAAAGAAAACTACCGGGAGGGCAACTTTTTGAGACGGTGTTGAAGCCAAAATTCTGGTTTGTGACATCAGCGGAGACATTGATTTTTATGGGGTTGGGTGTACCAATAGCGTAAGTACTAGGAATGTCGGTATCTCTGGTGTCAACTTGAATCAAATACTTACCAGAAGGAACTTCTGTGAATTGATAAGCACCCGTTGCAGAATCGGTTTCTACAGTTTTAATTGCTGCACCATCAGGTTGGTTATCGTCATTATCATCTTTAAATAACTGTACGGTGACGTTGCCGATAGTCCCTTCACCATTATCAAATGTATTGTTATTGTTGCCACTTGCACCAAAATCTTCGTAAACTGTACCGGAGATAGTGGTAATGACAGGAGCAATCGTAATTTGATAATCCTCAACTTCACCATTGCTAGCTGTAGTATTTGGACTAGTAATTTCTGAAGCAATACTGGCAATCCGAAAACGAGCATAGGTTTTGCCAGCAGAAAGTCCTGTTAATCCCGTCCAATTCAAGGTTACAGAGGTATTATTACAGGTTCCAGAAGTGCGTTCACCCGTATCAAAAACACCATTTCGGTTGAAATCAATCCATGCAGCGACAGGTATATTGCTTCCTTTACAGGATGCAGTAACGCTATAACTTGTAGAGCTTGTTGTTAAAGCCGGAAAGCTTGTTACACCATCTTCATCGTCGCTACCCGCAAGATCGTCTCCATCAGCGTTTGTTGAGTAGTTAGGAGCATCATCACCGTCTACAGTTGCTCCAAAGAAAACGCTCAGTGTTGGGGGAACTGGATGAGCCGCATAGCTGGTAGGCTCATAAGTAGAAGGTGCATCCCCAAAATCTAATGGTTGAACGTCAACGATGTTAAAAGTATAAGAATTTTGTCGATCGCAGCCAGCATTAGTAGTACTGTTACAAGCCGTGTTAGAACCTGACGAGCTACCTCCAATAACAGAAAAATTAGATACAGAAGCCCCGATATAACTATATAATTCGTATCTATCGTCGGTTCCAATTCCAGGTTGAACATTGCTTGAATCCGTTATTTGGTATCTCACACCACCTGCTATTGGAGACTCCTTTACTAACAATGTTGGATTTGGAATATAAGTAACCTGACTATTTATAATTTCTACAAATTCTCTGACTCCATTAGTTGCTCCATTTCCATCAGTATCTTGAGAACTGAAATACAGATTTGGAACAGATGTCGGGGTTGTTGTTCCAGAAACAACTAGCTGGAAATTAAAGCGAATATAAGAGGTTTGATTTGCCCCAATTTGCTTAATTACTGGCTGAAAACGAGTCGAAAAACTACTATTATCATCTAATGATACTAAAGTTGAGTTAGATATTTGAGCAATTGTTACTAGTGCGTCTACACCAGTAGTCACATTTCTAAAACGATAAACCGCACCTTGAGATAATGCATTACCGCTCAATCGAATTGGCGATGTGTCATTAAAATTAAGTGTAGTGGTTGCTGCTCTTGCTGAATTCGGCAGTACCAGTACAGATGCCATTGTGAAAAAAGATAAAATACCAAGTTGTAATTGGCGCAATTTTCCTAATCTTTTTACACCATTCAATTTGTACCTATATTCATTATTCTCATTCCTTGTGGCGATCGCTCTTAAATGTTTAAATAAAGACTTCATGGTTTAGTTCCAATTAATGCGGATAATTTTTGTAAATATAAAGATGGTTTAAAATTTATTTTCTAACTGGCATTAAAATTTTTATTTATAATTTTTGACTTCCGTATAATTACTCTTTAAAAAATATTTGTGTCGTATATGTGATTTATGTAGAGATATAGCAGTGCTACGTCTCTACATTTGGGAAATTACTGTTCTATCTGCAAATCTCCTTCCTGATTTTCAAATTCGATATCAATTCCCCTAACATCTAAGAACAACACTTCAACTCGACGGTTGCGTGCGTAATCAACAACATTATTCTCTTCTGTTCTTAATTTCCTTTCACCAAAGGAACGAATAATCATTCTTTCCGATGCGATACCTTTTTTAATTAAGTAATTTCTCGTATTTGTAGCCCGTCGTTTTGCTAAATCTTGGTTATAAGCATTGCTAGCGCGAGAGTCGGTATGTCCCTGTAGTTCGATGACTATGTTGGGATATTGCTCCATTACCACAGCGATTTTATCTAGAATTTCTCCACTCTTGGAACTGATAAAGTCTTTATCTAATGCAAAGTGAACATTTCTAGGTACGCTCAAACGAATTGGTTCTGGTGTCGGTTCGGGTATTGGTTCTGGTGTTGGTTCTGGTGTTGGTTCTGGAATTACTGGTGGTGGTGTAACCGGACGAGTTGTACAGTTTGGAATTTCGTTTAAAGGTTGGGGATTTTGGAATAATTGAGAATTACCAACAGATTTAATCGCGGAATTCGCTGCTGGTTCGGAGGTTCCGTATTTTGACAAAGTGGCGATCGCGCTTATCATTTCCCCTGGTTGTAGGTTTGTAAAACTGGCTTGAAATCTACCTTTGTCGTCGGCTTGAACTCTAGCAATTACTTCCTCTAATGCGGAATAAGCTGGGTATAAATCGATTTGCTGTTTGCTCGACGGAATAACGCGGTAAATGTCAATTTCGCTACCGGGGTCGGCTTTTCCATCGATATTTACTTTACCCTTGATAACAATAAATTCGGAACTGAGAAATTCTGGTGCGTTGATGGCACCGTTAGCGCTATCCAAACGACGATTTCCAGAGTTTCGGGGTGGGTTGGGGCCGTCTCCTCGTTGGAAATCGCGGACGCTGGCGGTATTTCTATAGTTGAGATCGATACTCAATCCTTCAATATTGGCAAAGCTGTTATCTCTAACAATGTTTCCTTTGCTGTCGGGATAAGCTGTAATTGCAACTCCAGTACCGGGTTGATTGGTAATTTGGTTGTTAGTTACTTGATGATTATTACCCATCAAATAAACACCCGCACGTCTCAAGCGTCTACCATTATATTTAATATTGTTTGACTGTATTTGTACTGACCCTTCAGGCTTAAACAAGTACACGCCGCTGCCATCGTTAGCGCAAATTAGGTTTGAGGTAACTTGAGAATTATCAATTTGTCCTTCTAATCTAATCGCATCGGGAACCCCAGCAATACCGTTACCAACAATGATATTTTGTTCTACCTGGGTATTTTCGGCTAACTTTCCGGTAATAATCCCGCTACCTTCATGGTTGGCGATGCGGTTGCGGCTAATAGTTGTACCTATGGCATTAAATACCGAAACCCCAAAAGCCGAAGTCTTCTGAGGAAATTGTTCGAGTGATGTAATACCCAACCAGTTATTTTGGATGGTTACATTTTTCGGAGGTTGAGATCCCCCCAACCCCCCTTGGGAAGGGGGGCTTGAATTTCCCCCCTTTTTAAGGGGGGTAGGGGGGATCTGCAACATCTTGAAATCTGCAATAATAATATCCCCTGGCGGTAAACTAGCGGTGTCGCGATGTTTGGAACTAAAGCCGTGTACGCTCAATCCTTGAATTGTGACGTTATCGGCAGCTACAGTTAAACCGCGAAATACTTCTTTGTCGGCAGCGGAAGTTATTTCCACCACCGGAATTGGGATTTCAATTTCTGCGGTAGCCGATTTACTTGCGTCGTAACCCGGTTGAGAAGTACCGTCAATTATTAATCCGGGAGCAGTTAAGGGAGGGAGAACACTCTCCAGAGCGATCGTAGTTTGTGCGGGAGGAAGTTGGAAGGTAATTCGAGGTTGATTCCCAGATGATACTAAAGATTTTTCAGTTGCGCTAAGTTGTTCTAAAGGTAAATCACCGTTGACGATCGCAATTGCTTCGCGTAATGTCAGCGCATCATCAGCTATCCTTGCTCCATCTTGGTTACTGTTGACTACTACATTCAAACTTAAAGCTGTATTTTGAGCAAAAGCGATATTGGGAGCCGCGAGCAATAAAACTGGTACGCTTGTTAATAAACGTTTCGCTGCACTAAGCCGATTAAAAGTTTTTTTTCTATCTTTTTTATACATATTAATTACCGTTGTTTTACCGAAGACAGGAGAGCGTATAGCTTGTCCCCAGGAGAAACAAGGGGACAGAAGCTCGTAAAGCAAATGTATATTTCGCTTCATATATCTTTATTCATCTCCCCTGCCCTGTCGTCAGTCTTTGCAACAGCGTTTTTTCTTCTTTCTGAGATTTATTTCTGACTTTAATTCTTTCGACTAATTTTTCTAAGGAATTTTTCCCACTATTTAGAAGACTTGAATTCTCCCCATTTCCTTGTAGGGAAGACTGTTCGGTTAGGTTTTCTGTTTTCTTCTCAACTTTGAGTTTATTCAACAAAGATTGTCGCGCTTCTATTCTTTGACGAGGTACTTTTTTCTGCAAACCAAAACCGCTGAATAACTCGTTGAGTTTCATCGTCACACCCAAGTAGGGACCGCTTGCGGAACGACTTCCATCAAAATCGCGATCGTCTATTTCACCAAAGGCGTAACCCCCAGCTATTCTTAAATTCGGTGTTAGGTAATAACCTGCTTCGACAACAAAGCCGGTTTCGGTATAGTCAGATTGAGTAATTACTCTAGCTTCCCCGACTAAATCCCAACTGTATCCCAAACGATAAGTGGCGCGAAGCTGTCCCAAGTTTGTGGTATTGCTGGATGAGAAATCGTTGGCTAAATAGGTGGTGCTGTTGCGTAAAGCGTATTTACCGTAAAATTCCCATTGCCAATTCGGTGCGTAAATAGTTTCTATTGCAAAAGTATGGTCTTGGGCACCAGAACCACTTCCGAATAAGATAGTTTCGGGAATCGTTGAGGGATTTTTCCGATATTCGTAGCGCATTAAGGCGTTGAATTTATCGTTTTTAGGATTGCGATATGCTAAACCGACTCTTAAATTTGCCGTGTCTCCTAATGCTTGTAAAGTTTGATTGCTCGAACCCGCTTGTTGATAGCGTGCTAAAGCTGTAAGAGAAGATGAAATTTTACCCGTAGCACCTGCGGAAATTACGGTATTGTTACCGCTGGAAGAACTTCTATGCTCAAAACGAGCGCTGGCTTTGAAATCCGGATTATCTGTGTATTCCAAGCCGACGCTGTAGCTATCCCCAGAAGAGAAACCTAACGCCGCAGTACTCGAACCGATCGCAAAGGGTTGTGCGAATTGTACCCCGGCACCGTTACGACCGAAGAAGTCGCCGAAAACGTGTTCGTAAGCTAAACTCAACCGCAATCCGGGAGCTATAGTTAAACCCTGTTTTAAACCCAAAGCCCCTTGAGTAGTAACTCTGTCAGCACCACCTAATAGAGAGAAACGTCCGGTAACTGAGGTATCTTCACCAAATTTATGTTCGCCGTTAACGTTGAAACTGGTGATGGAATTACCGTCAAATTGTCCCTGAGTGTAAAACTGTTGCGTTAGCGAAAGGTTAATTCCCGGAATCGCTTGCCAATTCAACCCGACAATAGTTCTATCTGGGAAAACTGCGTCGGTATTGTCGGATATTGTGGTTTCGTTTTGGGCTAGGAAAGAAAGTTTTTTGGCAATGGGAACGTTAAGACGGGAACGCAATTGACTCGAATCTGTATTTAAAGTTTCGGGTGATATTCTATCTTCCCGCTCCCGCTTAATCCAGTCTACGGATAAATTCGCTTTACCAATTCGCTGTACAACTCCCGCAGAAATTGTAGTTAAAGAGTTATCAACTTCATTACCGGGAAGGGTTGTTCTCAAAGGTGAAAAGAACTCTTCAAAAGTATCTATACGTTGGGGTGCGACACCAAAGTTGTCTTCATGATCGTATTGAAAGCGTAAATTGGTAGTATTGGTAACTCTGCCGTTAACCTGTGCCCCGTAACGAGTTTGTCCGGGTACAAAACTGATAGTGGCATTATTTGCAAATCCGGTATCCGCGAAACGGTAATAAGCGCGAGTTCGTAAACCCTTGAAAAATTCGGCTTCAGCTTCCGCTCTGATAGCATCACCTTCTACCATGCCCATCTCGTTGGAATCATTGCGGCTGCGAGCGAATTCAGCAATCAATTTGCCGACTTTACCAAAAGTAAATTGAGCATCTGCACCGTACAATTCAAAATCGCGATCGCCTTGATTTTCCTGGAGGTAAGTAGTAGCTAACCAACTATCATTATTAACACCGCGAGAAAAATTATATTGCAATCTTCCCGCGTAAATATCAGTATCGTTTCCTCCTTCACCTTCATATTGATAGGTAACGACAATACGACGTACTAAAACTTCACCAAATTCGTTTACATCCGTGCGTAAAATTGGTTCGCGGAATAAAACCGTTCCTCTATCGTAATCAATCTCATAATCTGGCCCCCTACTCAACCGTTCGCGCTGCAATACAGTACCGGGACGATTTAATTCTTCTAATTCAATAAAGACACTTTCACTACCAGGTACCAGTAATCTACGGGAAACAAAGTAAAAACCGCTAGTTCCGTCAGGGGGTAAGATATCGCGTTGAAAACCTTCTATATTATTTCCGTAGAAAGCCGTAGCTTGAAGATTTCCAATGTTGTAATTAGCTTTAAAACCGTGTAGCTGACGAGTTAAGGAAGTAAACTGTTGTGAAGAACGAGAAAATTCTTCAGTGTTGTAATCTCCCCACATTGCATAATCGGGATCGGCTCCCAGAGTGCGAGACGAACGCTCCAACCGTAAATATACGCTGTCGGTAGATGGAGTAGTTTGATTAACTGAAGAACTATCCCCATAAACTGGGTAATTCTGCTCGCTGAATTGATAGCTGCCAAATAACCGATTATCGCAATTACAATCTTCATTTAAAGAACGACTGCTATCATAAGCACCAGTTACCAACCATTCACCAATTGCACCAGTTGCAAATACAGCCGAACGGAATTTTACTTCAGTATCGTTGTCTTCGTCTTCAGGTAAGAAATCTTTAAATCTACTATAAAAGTCAGTACCTCTAGCACCCAATCGGAAATCGATCACACCAGTCATCAAACTTGGACGCAAAGCAGTTTGGAATTGTAGTTGAGTAAAATCTTCTAACTTTCCAGCTTTCGCCTTAATTCGCACAGTTTTGGCATCTAATCCAGATTTGAGAGTAGCGGTAAATTGTCCCGACTTTGCCTGTACCTGGAATCCCGGCTGCCCCGGTTTAAAATCGGGTTCGACAAATTCCCCGGCTGTAGTTGCCAAGGTAACAACAGCATCGTGATTGGAACGGTTGCCGTTTTCGTCGAGCAATGTACCTTTAATTGTCGCAGTAGAAAGCCCATCGGCAGGAATCCGCGATTCTACGGTATCTATTTTTAATTTATCCGCTCCACCTCTTACCATTACCTTTATGGTAGCGGCAGGCTCTTTAGAACCGATAACCTGTGCCGAAATGATGTTTTCCCCATTTTGTAGAGAAACACCATACCATGTCTGCGTTACCAAATCGGTTTCGGAATCAGTTTCAGTTCGTCCAATTAAAGATCGATCCGATAAATCGCCATTAACCCTTAATTCTACTTCATTTCCCACCGGAAACTGGACGATAATTGGAGTCGCAGCCACATCTACAACCGCATCGGGAGTAGGTGAGAGGATTTTTACCGTTGCAGAATTGTTAGCATCTTGAGGAAATTGGGAAATATACTGAGTAGAATTTGGTGCTAAATTAGGGTTTAATTCGGGGTTGGGTAATGCAAAGGGATTAGAATAAGCTGCCAAAAGATTATTATTCGGATCTTGGTTGCGGTTATCTCCAGTAAATGAGTTATATATTGCTGCTAGTTTCATCTGTGACGAATTGCGATCGGAATTATCCGTTAAAAATGAAGGTTTTATAGCAACTAATGATGTAAAACTATAGGTTTTATTGGTAAGGTTATCTGTTGTCCAATTCTTAGCAATTATTGGTATGTATGATGCTGGTTTATCGAAGGATATTGACTCAAATACGTTGATTGCAACTAATGTCGAATCAATTGTTTTTTCTGATGGATTTTCAATTTGTGATTCTACAGGCTTTTGTTCGTTAAGGAAAGGTTCTAAAGCTAGTAGATAATTTTCTGGGGAATTAATTTGTTCTCGACTGCTAAAGAATTGCTCCGATGTATCGATTGGCAATAATCTATTTTGTAAAGATACAGTATATGGTGCTTCTTCAATATTTATTGTTTTGGGTTCAACTATAGACGCAACAGACGCAACAGATGCAATATATTGCGTCTCTACATTAATCAATTCTGGTTGTGAATCTATTACCTGGTTGCGTGAATATTTTATTTTTTGTACTAAAGATATGTTATCTGTTACTTCAGCAGGTTTTAAAGCAATCAGCGTATTTTCTGCTGCATTATTTCGCTCGTCTACTAATTTCTGTAAACTAGCGGGTAAATTAGTATTAGTATCTTCAGTTTTTAAAGCAGTTAAGATATACTCAGCGGCATAATTCCGCTCGTCTACTAACTTTTGTAAACTAGCAGGCAAATTTGTATTAGTATCTTTTTTGTTTAAAGCAATTACATTTTTATTTTGGTTTTTATTATTATTTATTACTTCGAGCGCTTCTACAAGTTGTTTTGAGCGATGATATTTTCTACTGCTTTGACTCGTACCTATAGATGCTTTTGAAGATTTCTGCTGGCGATCGCTATGTGTTGAGTTATCGGTATCGGCTCTTGCTACAAGTGGGTGTAATACCACACCTATAGTTCCTGCGATCGCGCCTATTAATTTAAAGTTGAAAATACCTGCACCGCTTAATTGTCTCATTTCTTTGCCTCCTCCCCAAAGTTCGGAGTGACTGCGAAGTTCATTCTCACCATTCCACCGGGTTCTAAATTTACAAGCCGTGATTGACTGTTGCGTTCTTTAAATTTGACGTTGGGAGCCAAGGTATAATCAGGTATGCTCTGTAAATCCAGAACGCCTGTATGTTTACCGGGTAATACATTTTTGACTGAATATAAACCTTCTGGGTCAGTAGTTATACGGTTGCCGTTTTCCAGGAAGATTACTGCATTCGGTACTCCGGGTTCCCCTGCTTGCTGTTCGCCATCAAAGTTTTTATCAACAAATACGCGACCGATGATGGTACCGCAATCGGAAGTAATACCGGGTCGAATGCGTAACAAATGCGTTGCAGGACCATCTTTGACAGCAAAATCGTTATCAACACGTTCGGCATTAACAGTAGCCGAGTTGCGTCCCGAACCCCTTACCGCATCGGGAGTTAGTTTTGCGCCATAAGCAATATTAAGTACACCATCTTCGGGAATAGTTGCATCGGTACGGAAGGTAACGGTAGAACCATTAGTTTCCGTAGTTACCGCAACTTCTTCATCCCCAATTTGACCGCGAACCGATTCCGGTAAAAACTTAAATCCGAGAGGGAATTGGTCGGTAACAACCACATCATTTAAGCCAGCATCGCCAGTATTCCTTAACGACAGACGATAAACCGCCGTATCGCCAGGTTCCGCAGTAGCGCGATCGCCAGTTTTAGTAATTGTGATTTGTTCGGAAGAACACGAATTCAAATTAAATCGCAGTGCCAAACTCAATCCCACTCTTTCCGCATCGTTGATAATTACAATTTGTTCGGAAATCTGAGTTTCGGAAATTTGAGTAGCGTTATCACCTGTAGCGGTAATTGGCTGACCATCTAGAGAAGTAGCAACATAGGTAAGAATATTACCATTCACGCTTTGAATTTCTAACCTTATTCGTCGTTCGGGGAAAGTAGAATTCTCTGGGGGATTGACGACTAGAATATAGGTTTTACCTACGTCAGTTTGACCTCTACCAGTGTCGAATAAGAAATTGTAAACCCCTCGCTTACCGTTAACTGGATTATTTGTTATCGCATAATTGTTAAGGTTCGTGATATTCGGTGCAATACCTTGAGGAATATTGTTATTAGGAATATTGTCAGTAGGAGTTAGCTGAATCAGTCGTCCTACTTCCGTCCCCGTAGGATCGTTTGGATCGGGTTCAAATAAACTAGAAGTAAAGCCCGTGTAATCATCTAATTCCTTTCCATTACAACCCAAAATTTGTCCAAACGGGTCAATTAATCCTGCATCCGGAGTATCATTAGCAATAGTATTAATTTTTAACTGACTGGTAACTCCCTCAAAATTTTGATTACTCGCTCTATTTTTATAACTTAATGCAGCCTGGTTGCTAATCACTGGACGCTGAACTTCTTGAGCAAATGCAGAGATGGAACCCTGAACAACAGTTCCTGCTAAAAAGGTAGCCGCTATGCGTTTAACCCAGCTACTACCATAAATCTGGTATCGCTTCTTTTGGCGGCGCACGAATTTCTCCTAAATATAATTAATAACAAGATTGTTTGCGTCTTGATAATTTCTCAACTGTCAAATTTATTATATGGAGACGTAGTAATACCACGTCTCTAAAATATAAAATTTAAAATCGCTTTAACGTACTCTTACCTGATAAGTGCCATTAACATCTGCTTTACCAGGAACAGATTTACCGAAATTCCAACGCACGTGAGTATAAGCACTATCCGGTGCGGGGCGATTTTCGACTGTACCGTCAGCTAATTTAACTTGAACGGTGGGATTTTGAACATAAGTTTTACCACCGTTAATGCTATATGTAATTTGTGCGCCAGTGTTTTGATTTACTGTTGCAGAGTTGAGTACATAAATCATTCCTTTAGGAATCAATTGATTAATAGCGAGATTATTAACAGCTTTCTCACCATTATTTGCGCCTTTTATTGAGTAGCGCAGTACTTCTCCTGGATAGACTGTACCGCCATTTTTTATTTCTTTCCAGGTTACTTTTGACTTACCTTCAACTTGCCGTACAATTTTCTTTTCAGCTTTTAAGCGTAACTCTACTTGTCCTTTCTTGGCATTTTGCGCGTTTGCAATTCCACCACTAAATACATTCGTGACAGCAGGAATTGCACTGCTAAAGGAAATAGTTGCTACTATCGCTAGAGCGCCTAAACCTACAAACGAGCCATGCTTTATTTTCATTATCAATACCTCTTCTAAATTAACGTTTTAGGAAATTTAACTATTTATACCAATAGGACTTACGCAACGGGCAGGAAAAATTAAGTATTTACTACCTATCTATTCCCCCAACCCAGGAGCCGTCTGTGGGCAAAGCATAAGTCCCAATCAAGTCTAAATGTTAGTTATCATTGCAGTCCTTTTCTCACCGGCATTAAGGGTAATGAAGCGGACTTGATATTAGTAGAGATGTTGCAATCAAACATCCCTACCATCGAACATTTATTTAGTTAACCTTACGTTGGAAGGTGAAGTTTCCTGACGCACCAGGTTCAACACTTCCCGTCACTTCGTCTACATACTTAGTAACATCACTATTAGCATCTGTACCTGTTTGATCTTGTGCGGTGGTTGTTGCTGGATCGCCGCTGAAGAATAGAATATTTCCATTATCAGAATCTTGAGCAGAACCAACTACGTTACTGGTGTCAATAATGTTATCGCCATCATTGTCTTTTGCCCAGTTGTTATCACCGAGGGTTCCATCGTCTTCGATTACCACATTATCGGCATCTAAAGTAACGTTACCATCTCCAGCTTGAGCATCAGAGATATTTCTGTAAGTAATTCGGTATTCAATCAAGTTACCTTCCGAAGGCTGCTTGTTATCTTTACTGAACACATCCTGACCAGCTAATACGTCTGGTCCATCTCCTTTGAGGATTCTAGACTCTTTGTCCAGTCTTAAGTAGCCAGTGTATACCCGGTCAATAGTGATATTGTTAACTTCTGTACCTTGGAAACCTGGAGTTCCATCGTCAATAAAGGCAGTGATCGGAACTGGGAAACCACCGATTGCAGAGTTGGGATCTGTGGGGTCGTTCAAGTCAGTAGATAGACGTGTATCACTTGGTAAATTGACTTCAACACCATAGTTGACTTCTTGACCGGGTTGTACGCCAGAAATGACGATAGGAGGAGTACCGGCGGGGGGATTAAAGTTGGTACCATTCCAGGTGTAAACTACAGAATCAGAATTATAACTAACAGTTACTGTAGTACCAGTAGGTAAATCACTAGGAGTAGCAGGCGGGGTGGGAACCAGTGAAATATCAGCTGGGGCACCACCACCATTGGAAACGGTATTCGTGAAAGGTACGGGTGCTGGGTCAATAGTAGTTGGGTCTGGCGCTCCAGTGTCTGGGTCTATTTTATCTGGAGTTTGACCAGGAGGTACTAAGGAAGACTTGTTGGTGAAGTCATCGTTATTATCCGTAGGACCAATGGCATCTGGACTACCTTCAGGTCCATTCACTAGTGCATTTGCAGTTGGATCGATGACAAACTGGTTCAGTTCACCACCATCAGTACCTTCACGGTCTATAGCGCTGTTATTGTTTCCAGTGTCAATTCCAGTCGCGGTTGCATCAGTATCATCGTCAATGAAACCATCATCAACCACATTCTCAGGTAATGTGTCAGGAATACCATCACCTGGAGTATTATCAGGACCTGGAGTATCTGTTCCTGCTAGTGGTGTACCATCATCGTTAAAGTTACTGGGGTTTTGGTCTCCAGATTCATCATATACTGGAGGATTGTTGGTGGGGTCGTTATCGTTATCAGGAGACGAACCGAATAACTGAGCGATATTGTTGACAGTTAACGGAGCAGTAGAACCCGCCTCAACAGTAAGATTAATCTTGAAACCAGTTACCGTTTGACCTGGGTTTACAGAAGTGATTACATTGGGATTGTTAACAAAACCAATACGGGTTACGCTTGCTAAATCAGTCGGGGCTGTTGTAGTCCAATTCGCTACATTGGCATTTGTTGCGGTCGGATCTATGGTGTAAACTACTTCCCAACCAGGAGGTGCAGCAGGCACGCCAGCCAAGTCTGTACCAAGTGGAATTGCATCGGAAACTAAGATACGTGGTTGAGAGGTACCATCAAGGGTAATATTTCTTCCAACTAACGGTGCGGGAGTAATTCCACTGTTAGTAGAGTCATTTTGCTCAACTTCTAAACTGAGGTCGTAGGTTAAAGTATCATCAGTAATAATAGTTGGAGTTCCCGAATTACTGTATTCACTACGTTTTTTGAGTACCTTTGCTAATGCATAGGTTTTCAAGGTTGCATCGACTTGAATTTGTTGACTAGCACTAGCTTCACGAGTACCGTTAACAGGATCGCCATCTACTTCACCAGCTACACTATCATCGGGGTTATCCACGGTGTAAACGTCACCACCATCTGGATTACGTGGCTGGTTTTGCCCATCACCTGGAGTATCACCCAACTTAACGGTGATAGTGTCGTTCTCTTGAGCACCAGCTGCCACTGTAACGGGAACGCGAACTTGTACAGTACCGCCAACTGGAATCCCAGGAATGATAGCTTCAGTTGCTCCTGGTGTTGCACCGCCATCGATTGGTGTCCAAGTAGTACCACCATTAGTACTATATTCCAAACTGCCAGAAACCGTAGCTGGACCTGTTGTACTTGCTAAGTTTGGTATTCTGAACTGTGTAGGGTCATTACCAACGTTAGTAACGGTGTAGTTAAAGTAAACTTCATCGCCAGCATCGGGAGTATTATCGCTATCAGCATCCGTCTTCAATGTAGTACCAGCACCTGTAACAGTGATACCTGCTACTTCCGCAACTTGTACAATTACTTCGTTGGATGTGGTATTGATTGTTGTTCCCGGATTTGTGGGATCTTCGTAGGTTGCTGTAGCTCTGTTCTTAATCTCCCCGCCTGCTGCTGTTTGAGCTAATACAGGAGCAACAAACTGAAATACACCATTGACAATCAATGCAGATGCAACCAAGGAACGATAGACTTGTCCCTGCTTTTTGACAAATTTCTTTTTCTGTGACATTTTAGAATTAATAGCAAATTATGACTTCTCAGCCTATGTGTAAACACGTAGGCTTTTTTTGCAAATCTTTAAAGAATTGCCAATAGCTTTCTTAACCTAGAAACCCTAGTTCTTGAGTATGACTTTTACCAATTTATTTTGATATTTTCCTGTTATTGTGGTAGATGAAGTAAGCCCTGATGTCCGGATGCTACTCTCTTACTCTTAAACATGGAGTTTGTTTTAGGTTTTTCTGATTCGGTTGGAATATCAAAAGTATTTTTGGTGACAGATAAATCTTAAATTTAAATCTTTACTAGATCGTCAGTATAAATATGGAAATTTGGTTCTGTAGAAGAAATTTCCCGGTTTAATTTATTGTTTGATTAACTACATAAAGCTTATGTAGATTTTTCCTCGTTTTTTCATAACTTTGTCACAAGTCATGTGATAAGCTAGAAAGCTTTTCACTATTTATATGCTTATTTACTTTTTTATTGATTACTTGATTTGGGAGTGAATTTTTTCTAACTTTGTGAAGATTTATGTATACAACTAAGGAAAAAAGGTTATTAAGATGAATTGCGGCGATTCTTATGACCTTTTAAAGTCGCGTGCGCGTAACGCTAACTTCAAACAATTTATATCTATCTATTTAATCAAAACACGATTAGTTAGATTCAGTCTCTATGTCGTTAGGAATATTTTTGGAACCGATCGCTAATAACTGCTACTTCTATTCTCGTTCCAAGATGCGCGGGAAAGCTACTAATATAACTCGCAACTTTTGAGATCCCTCTAAATCCAGATCCCCCTAAATCCCCCTTATAAAAGGGGGACTTTAACCCCCCTTAAAAAAGGGGGGAAGGGGGGATAATCCGAGAATTGCGATAAAAAAGAAAAAGACAGAACATCAAGGAATTCATATTATGTAGTGCGAGCATCTTGCTCGCTTGAGATAAATAGCGAGATAAGTACCTGGGCAAAATTAATTGTACATTTGTCCGAAGCGAGTTGAACGAAGTAACTTAGGCAATCCCAAAGTTTTGCGATTGCTATCTCCCGGAGGGAGACGCTGCGCTAACGCCCCTCGTGAGCAATGACACAAATAATGAAGGCATACCCACAAAGAATAGCGAGCAAGATGCTCGCACTACCGTTATTAGATAAATTATTTTTGGAAGTCCCTAACTGGTAACTGCACGCAAAATCTATATAAAATCTAATCCCGACAAAAACTATCGGGATTGTTTGACTCGGCATTTGAGCCATGTTAGTATCAGCCGACAGTTGACAGTTAATAGTTCTCGGGGAGAAATACCAAATGCAAGCGGCAACCGACATCCAAAACCAAACTCTTACTCATGCTTTTCATGCTCTCAAGTGTAAAGAATGCGGCGCAGAGTACGAACTTGAAGCTAAAAATGTATGTGAGTTCTGTTTTGGTCCTTTGGAGGTAAGCTACGATTACAGCAAATTGCGTCAAACGGTAACTCGCGAAACTATTCAAGCGGGACCATTATCTATATGGCGCTATCGTCAATTTTTGCCTGTAACGAGCGAAAACCCCATTGATGTGGGAACGGGTATGACTCCCTTGGTTCGATCGCAGCGTTTAGCTCGTCGCTTGGGTTTAAAGAAACTATATATAAAAAATGATGCCGTTAATATGCCTACCCTTAGCTTCAAAGATAGGGTGGTATCGGTTGCCATGACTCGCGCTAAGGAATTGGGTTTCACTACAGTATCCTGCGCCAGCACCGGAAACTTGGCAAATTCAACCGCCGCGATCGCAGCTCATGCTGGTTTAGATTGCTGCGTATTCATACCTGCCGATTTGGAAGCCGGTAAAATTTTAGGAAGTCTCATTTATAGCCCGACTTTAATGGCTGTTAAGGGAAATTACGATCAAGTTAACCGTCTGTGTTCGGAAGTTGCAAATACACACGGATGGGGATTTGTCAATATTAATTTACGTCCTTATTATTCCGAAGGTTCCAAAACATTAGGTTTTGAAGTCGCCGAACAACTAGGTTGGGAACTACCAGATCATATTGTGGCACCTTTGGCAAGCGGTTCGTTATTCAGCAAAATTTATAAAGGCTTTAACGAGTTTGTCGAAGTTGGTTTAGTAGAAGCTAAAAATGTCCGATTCAGTGGCGCACAAGCCGAAGGATGTTCCCCAATCGCCAAAGCGTTTAAAGAAAAGCGCGATTTTATTCAGCCAGAAAAGCCGAATACCATTGCTAAATCAATTGCAATTGGAAATCCAGCAGATGGTATTTACGCCGTAGATATAGCAAACAAAACCAACGGTAATATAGAATCAGTCACCGACGCTGAAATTATCGAAGGAATGAAACTGCTCGCGGAAACCGAAGGTATATTTACAGAAACTGCTGGTGGTACAACAGTTGCCGTATTAAAAAAACTGGTAGAAGCAGGCAAAATTGACCCCGAAGAAACCACAGTTGTTTACATTACCGGCAACGGCTTAAAAACCCAAGAATCCATACAGCCCTACGTTGGCGAACCTTTGACAATTGACGCAAAACTCGATAGTTTTGAATCAGCCCTCGAACGTTCCCGCACCCTCGATCGCTTAGAGTGGCAGCAAGTTTTGGTTTAATTAAAGTTAGGACCACCGGAGTGAGGAGTTAGGAATTAGAGATTTTATTTCTACCCCCTCTACCCCCTCTCCCCCCTCTCCCCCTCTCCCCCCTCTAATTCCCCATTTCCATTTCTAATTTTCAAAGATATGACTGTAAAAGTTCTGGTTCCCACTGCACTTCAAAAATTCACTAATAATCAAGCTACTTTGGAATGTAACGGTAGCACTATTTCCGAACTATTCGATTCTTTAGAAAAAGCTTGTCCCGGTATCAAAGCGCGTTTGTGCGATGAATCCGGTAAACCGCGCCGTTTTTTAAATTTATACGTGAATAGTGAAGATATCCGCTTTTTAGATAATGCGGCGACACCTTTAAAAGATGGCGATGAAGTTAGTATTGTTCCCGCTGTTGCCGGAGGGTAATCAATTATCAGTAACTAGTACGGAGCCACATTAATTTTGATAGGTTCGTAGTAAGCGCTTCAGCCCCTCCGGATTTAAGGAACTTCAGCCCTAAATCTGGAGAGTTAAAACTCTTACTACGAACCTTTTTTACTCATTCCCTCACAAATTAAAAACACATGATGAACCGATCGCCTTGGGATGAATGGTAATGTTAGCCGATAATTGATCATTGATAACTGCTAACTGCTAACTGATTTCAACCCAGACTGCACGCGCCACAGACTTGCATAAATCCCATTGTGTTCTAATAATTGTTCGTGACTACCGGATTCTACGATTTCGCCGTATTCTACCACATATATGCAATCTGAATTGCGAATTGTGGAAAGACGATGGGCGATCGCAATGGTTGTTCTATCTACGGTGATTCTTTCTAATGAGCGGGCGATTGCTGCTTCGGTTTCGTTATCTACTGCTGAGGTGGCTTCGTCTAAGATCAATATGGGGGGATTTTTTAATATTGCTCTTGCGATCGCGATTCTTTGTCTTTGCCCTCCAGATAATTTTTGTCCGCGCTCGCCGACTATTGTTTGATAACCTTCGGGTAGCTGCATAATAAAAACGTGTGCTTCTGCAACTTTGGCGGCTGTCATGATTTCTTTGTCGTTGGCGTTGAAGGTTCCATAAGCAATATTTTCGGCTACGGTACCGTGAAACAAAAATACGTCTTGACTTACCAAACCGATGCAGCGACGCAAATCTTGCAGGTTGATATTTTGTAGATCGATATTATCAACGGTAATACTTCCGGAAGTTATTTCGTAAAACCGCAACAATAATTTAACTAAAGTACTTTTACCCGAACCCGTGGAACCCACAATGGCGATCGTTTTTCCTGCGGGTATTTTTAAGGATAAATTTTTAATTACTGGCTGTCTGTCTTTGTAAGCAAAAGTAACGTTATTAAACTCGATTTCGCCGCGTACTTTTTCAATGGGTAAATCGATATTTCCGGGGTTAATAGTAATAGGAGTATCTAATAAATTCATGACGCGATTGGTGGAAGCCATCGCCCTTTGATATAGATCGAAAGTTTGTCCCAATCTTGTTAGGGGCCAAAGCAATCGTTGAGTTAAAAAGACTAAAACGCTGTAAGTTCCTACAGTCATTTTACCATTAACTGCGGACATTCCACCAAATAGTAATAGTGCCGTGAACCCGATTAAAATTAACATTCTAATTAAGGGTACAAAAGCAGCAGAAAGTTTAATTGCTTTACCATTACTGCGGCGATAAGCTTCACTATCTGATTCTAAACGTTTGCTTTCATAATCTTCGGCAGTAAAACTTTTAATAGTAGTAATACCGCTTAAATTATTTGATAAACGAGAGTTAAGAAAACTCAGCTTTTCGCGGACATCGGCGTAACGGGGTTCGAGCAAATCTTGGTAAGCGAATGTACCCCAAAGGATAAACGGAATCGGTAACATGGTCATCCATGCCACGTTTGGAGCTAAGATAAAGAATGCACCACCAAGGATTACAATAGTTGTAGCAGTTTGCAATAAATCGTTAGCTCCCACATCCAAAAAGCGTTCCAACTGGTTGATATCATCGCTAAGGATAGACATCAAACCGCCAGTACTGCGTTCTTCAAAGTAAGCTAATTCTAAATTTTGTAAATGCTTGTAGGCATCCAAACGCAAATCGTGCTGAATGCTCTGCGCTAAATTACGCCATAGGGTTTCTAAAGCATATTCAAAAACCGACTCTAATACCCAGATAACAACCGTTAAAAAAGAAAGTATTAAAAATTGCCAAAAAATATCTTTGATTCCCCAACTGGCAATGATAGAATCTTCCTGTTTGACAACAACATCAACGGCGAAGCCAATTAACACCGGAGGTGCCAAGTCGAATAGTTTATTGAGAATAGAACATACTACCGCCAGCCTGATTTTTTGGCGATAATCATGCCCGTAATCAAGCAAGCGTTTCAACGGATGCGCTGAATCCCGACGCTGTTTTTGCAACCGATTGGATTTGAGTACTTGAGCCACAGTTTTTGGTAAATGCGTGGAATTTAATATTACCACGAAATATTAATGGACAATTATCAATTATCAATCAATGAATAAAGATTTATGGTGTGGGAGGTTTGGAACAGTATCACCTATACCATCTACGAATTGATAATTGTTTCTTGATAATTGTTCATTGATAACTGATAATTCACATAAAAAGGAGTATTAATTTGAAAAGTCAACAATTAGGTAGTTGGCAAGCCGCAGTTGCAGGAACTCTAGTAGCAATACTTGTTGTTTTCAGCCTGAATTCATTTGTAATTATAAATCCCGGTCAAGCCGGAGTATTGAGTATATTAGGAAAAGCTCAAGATGGTGCTTTACTTGAAGGTATTCATTTCAAACCCCCAGTAATTTCTAATGTAGATATATATGATGTGACGGTACAGAAATACGAAATTCCCGCGCAAAGTTCTACCAAAGATTTGCAGCAATTGACGGCAAAATTTGCGATCAACTTTCGGATAGATTCTGTAGAAGTTGTTGAAATTAGAAGAAAACAGGGAAGTTTAGAAAACATCGTCTCGAAAATTATTGCACCGCAAACTCAGGAATCTTTTAAAGTTGCCGCAGCGAGAAGAACTGTAGAAGAAGCTATTACCAAAAGAGAAGAATTGAAAAATGATTTTGATAACGCTCTAGGAGAACGTTTGAATAAATATGGAGTGATAATATTAGATACTAGCGTCATTGACTTAACTTTCTCTCCTGAATTTGCCAAAGCAGTTGAAGAAAAGCAAATTGCCGAACAGCGATCGCAAAGAGCAGTTTATGTAGCAGCAGAAGCCGAGCAAGAAGCATTCGCCGACATCAACCGCGCTAGAGGTAGAGCAGAAGCCCAAAAACTGTTAGCTGAAACTTTAAAAGCTCAAGGTGGAGAGTTAGTGTTACAAAAAGAAGCTATTGAAGCCTGGAGAAGTGGAGGCGCTCAAATGCCAAAAGTTCTTGTGATGGGAGGTGAGTCAAATAGTAGCGTGCCATTTTTGTTCAATTTAAGTAACATACAAGATCAATCGTAACTGTAAATTTTTGGTAGAGTAGAAACTCTACGCCATACGAAGTAAACCCCTAGTAGATTCCTTTTAAGGCTTATGACAAGCAAACCCCAAACCCAACTTACGGTTGAAGAAGCCAAAAAAATATTAAGCAAATATGACTTTGTTGATATTGCAGCCCAACTGAAGCCATCAGAAAAAATTTCAGTCCGTGGGGCTTTGACTTTGCTTGCTAGTCTTAGCGATTATCAAATTCTGGGTATTTCTGCCGATACCACCGAAGAAGGAATAAAAGCAATGGAAAGTTATTCCAAAGCATTGGGATATCAGCCTCCAAGTAATTTACCTTTAATTGAAGGTCCAATTTACATCAAGTTAAATGGAAAAAATGGCTTGTGCTACATTGATTCCTATTTGGGACATCATCGTGGGGTTTTAGTTTCTTGTCAGTCTTCTTCGGAAGGTGGAATGAACCATATGTACGGACATTTACCCTTAGATTTATTTGATTAAATTATCTTGGGCATTGGGCATTGGGCATTGGAAGATAATTTGTAGGATGTGTTACGGCTTTAATTAATGTAATTACACCTCGAAGATTTAAAATAGCCGTAACGCACCATTATTTGTTGGTGTTTTACGGCTTTCAGTCTAAATTACAGCTAATTTCGGACGGGGCAAGCGAAGCCTATCCCACAAGACTTTTATTAGATGGTGCCTTGGAGTGGAATAAAATTGTTTATTTAATAAAATTCAGTTTGTAGTAAGCGCATTGGTTCCCTCTCATATCAGGACTAAAGTCCTTACTACATTTAAATAATATATGGTGTTAGGTAAGTCCTAATCTAAAATCTAAAATCTAAAATCTAAAATCCTATGGGTGTTATTACATTACAATCTGTCAAAAAAGATTTTGGCATCAAGGAAATTCTTAAAGATGCTTCTTTTAGCTTGGATGCTGATGAGAAGGTTGGCTTAATTGGTACTAACGGTTCCGGTAAATCTACATTATTAAAAATGATTGCTGGGATGGAACCGATTGATGGCGGGGAGATTATTGTAAATGCCGGTGCTAAGGTTATATATTTACCGCAACAGCCAGATTTAGATGAAAGTCGCACGGTTTTGGAGCAGATATTTGCCGACAGTGGCGAGCAAATGAATTTGGTGCGCGAATATGAAGAAATCTCCGATAAATTAGCTAAAAATCCCCAAGATAATCAATTATTATCGCGTTTGGGTGAAGTGACTTCTCGAATGGATATTATTGGTGCTTGGGAGGTAGAAACCAACGCCAAAATAATTCTTTCTCAGTTAGGAATTACGGATTTTGATGCCATAATTGGTACTTTATCTGGCGGTTATCGCAAGCGGATTGCTTTAGCGACAGCTTTGTTATCCGAACCAGATTTATTGTTAATGGACGAGCCGACAAACCATTTAGATGCTGATTCTGTAGAGTGGCTGCAAAGTTATTTAAATCGCAGAAATGGCGCTTTATTATTAATTACTCACGATCGCTATTTTTTGGATAAGGTAACGAATAGAATTATTGAAATCGATCGCGGCGACTTTTATACATATTCTGGTAACTATTCATATTATTTACAAAAGAAAGCCGAAGCAGAAGAATCCGCAGCCAGCAGTCAGCAAAAGTTTAAAGGAGTATTGCGGCGAGAATTAGAATGGTTAAAAAAAGGACCAAAAGCCAGAAGTACCAAGCAGAAAGCGAGAATAGATCGAGTTAGAGAGATGCAGGGGACTGAGTTTAAACAAACTCAAGGAAAAGTCGATATTTCTACTGCTAGTCGTCGCATTGGTAAGAAAGTTATTGAAATTAATAATATCTCGAAATCCTTTGATAATCGCACTTTATTTAAAGATTTTACCTACGAATTTAGTCCGGAAGATAGAGTCGGCATAATTGGTGAAAACGGTGCGGGAAAATCCACTTTAATCAATATTATTACCGGAAGAGAACAACCGGATACGGGTGAAGTTGATATTGGCTCTACAGTTTATATTGGTTATTTCGATCAGCATTCGGAAGAATTGATTGGTGCTTCCAACGATTCGCAGCGAGTGATTGATTATATCAAACAAGAAGGTGCAGAATTTATTGAAACTGCCGATGGAACTAGAATTAGTGCTTCTCAAATGTTGGAGAGGTTTTTGTTTCCCCCGAATCAGCAATATGCACCAATTAATAAACTTTCCGGCGGTGAAAAACGGCGCTTATTTTTGTTACGAGTTTTAATGAGTGCGCCGAATGTTTTAATATTAGACGAACCGACAAACGATTTAGATGTCCAAACTTTAGCGGTATTGGAAGATTATTTAGAAGACTTCAAAGGTTGTGTAATAGTAGTATCTCACGATCGCTACTTTTTAGACCGCACCATCGATAGAATTTTTGCTTTTGAAGATACGAAGATTCGGGAATTTCCCGGTAATTATTCGGTGTATTTGGATTTTAAGAGAGCCGAAGAAGCGAAAGCAAAGCAACTGCAAGCTGAGTTAGAGAAAGAAAAGCCGAAGTACCAAACGCAGAAAGTAGAGACTAAAGTTACAAAGGAAGATAATAAAAAGAAGCGTCGTTTATCGAATTGGGAAAGGAAAGAATTCGAGCAGTTAGAAGGAAAGATTGCTCAATTAGAAGAAGAGAAAGTGGAAGCGGAAATGGGGTTAACCAAAGCTGCTGGAGATTATTCTAAAGTTCAGGAGCTTTTTGAAAAGGTAGAGAAATTGAAGAAAGATATCGATAAAGCCACGGAAAGGTGGATGGAATTAGCCGAGATTGATGAATGAGTTGGGCATTATTGTAGAGACGTAGCAGTGCTACGTCTCCAGCAATTTGAAATCATCACTTTATATTTTGATTTAGCAGCACCATTATTATTTTTTAATTAGTGAAGATTATCGATTAAAAAAACCTTACTAGACGCGCTTGTTCGCTGAGGAAAGAGATAAAGAGAGATTAATTGTAGGGTGTGTTATGGCGCGACAACTAATTTGGATTACGAAAAAATGTCTGTATTTCGCGCCTAACGCACCGTTTTAAATACTTTATTATTTAAGATTTATAGGTAAATTAAAATATGCATAATTACCGCAAAATCAACTGGGTTGAGATTCAAAAACAGATGAAGTTAGCGAAAGAAGAATATTGGGGTTGTTTTGATTTAGGTAATTATAATTTAACGGAAATACCAGCCGAAATTTTTGAAATAGACTCTTTATCTGAATTAGATTTAAGCTACAACCGTTTGAAAAATATTCCCACAGAGATATCTCAACTAACTAATTTAAGCTATTTGATTTTAGACAATAACAAAATCGAAACTCTTCCTGAAGATTTGACTCAACTAACTAATCTATACGAACTTTATTTGGAAGAGAATGAATTAGTATCTATTCCTTCAGTTATTTTTCAACTTACAAGCTTAACTGGCTTAGTTTTAAGTTTTAATCAAATAGATAAGCTCCCAGCAGATATATCTCAACTTCAAAATCTAGAATCGCTTGATTTGAGAGGAAATAATTTAACAGAGCTACCAGAAGAGCTTTTTGAATTAACTAATTTAAAATATCTCTTTTTAGAAGATAATCAATTAGAAGAAGTTTCTAGTTCTATTTGTAAGCTGACTAATTTAGAAAAACTTACTCTACATGATAATCCAATCAAAGAAATACCCGATTGTGTCTCTGAGATAGTTGATTTAGAAAGATCGTTTCTTAATTAGTAACTTCTCATAATCTCTTCCCTCTGCGGTTTTTTGATTATTCAAATGACAATGTTAATGTCAATGTCAGCGTTATTGTTAATGTCAATGTTAAGGCTTTAACCGATATTCGCGATTAATTGAATTTATAAATATACCTGTACAATAAAGTATCTATTTGCTAATATTTAAAACTAAATTACCATGCTAAACTTCATCCAGGGAACTTTCTGGTAGAAAATAGCAACTAATTTTACAGTTTGTCTCTAACCTCAATTTGCGTAAATATTAATCATTTTCTCACTAATATTTGGCTGTTATTGACTGCGAACAGAGAATATTGTTTGTAAATTATTGAATTACTAGAAAAGCAAACATCTTTTATGGGAATCCGCAAAAATCTCAAACGACTGAATTTATTAGGAATAGCGTTAATAAGCTTATATTTGGTAATTGGTGTACCAAAACCTGCTTATGCAATGCATATAATGGAAGGTTTTCTACCATTTTATTGGGCTGCTTTTTGGTGGGCTGTTTCTTTACCTTTCATGATTTTGGGTTTAATATCCTTAACTCGCATCACCAAAGAAAAACCCCAACTTAAACTGCTTTTGGGTTTAGCTGGTGCTTTTGCTTTTGTGCTTTCTGCTCTCAAAATTCCTTCGGTAACGGGTAGCTGTTCGCACCCCACGGGTACGGGGTTGGGTGCGGTATTATTTGGTCCTTTGGCAATGTCGGTTTTGGGCACTTTGGTACTGCTGTTTCAGGCTCTATTACTGGCACACGGGGGCTTGACAACATTGGGCGCTAATGCATTCTCGATGGCGATCGCCGGACCTTTTGCTGCTTTCTGGATTTATCGATTAACGATGAAACTGTCGGAAAACCAAAGGTTAGCGATATTTTTAGCCGCAGCTTTAGCAAATTTATTGACTTATATTATTACTTCCGGACAATTAGCTCTAGCTTTCCCCGCAGAAGTTGGTGGTGTGATGGCTTCCTTTGCTAAATTTGCGGGAATTTTTGCGATTACTCAAGTTCCTTTAGCAATTAGTGAAGGTTTATTGACAGTATTGGTGTGGAATTGGCTGGAATCTTACAACCCACAAGAATTAGAATTATTGAATTTAATTAAGCGGGAGCCTCGAAATGAAACAATCAAGTCAGTCTAATCGCGGATGGAATAATTGGCTGTTGATATCAGCAGTTGTTGTTTTAGCGATCGCACCATTAATATTTGTGAAAGGAGAATATGGTGGTGCCGATGGTGAAGCCCAAGAAGCAATTACTAAGATTGAACCAGAATATAAGCCTTGGTTTCAACCTGTATTTGAACCCCCCAGCGGTGAAATTGAAAGTTTATTATTTTCTTCTCAAGCTGCTTTGGGTGCGGGTTTAATTGGTTACTCAATAGGATTGTATCGCGGGCGTAGTGAAAAGCAACGTGAAGAATGAGCTTAAAACTCGATACTTTAGCTTACACTAACCGACTGCGAGGATTGCCACCAGAACACAAATTATTTTTTGCTCTAACAACTTTGTTAATTTCCCTTTGTACCCATCCACCAGTACAAATTACGATCGCGGTGTGGATGGGTATTTGGACGGTTGTTTATGCAAAAATTCCTCTCTGTATTTATCTTAGAATATTAGCAGTTGCCAGCTTTTTTTGGCTGACTAGTTTACCAGCTTTAATTATTAACGGTGTTTCTGTTGCAGATATTTATAAAGTGCAAAGTGATTCTTGGCAAGGTTTAAATTTAGGATTTTACTATATATATATAAGTAGTAGTGGATTTTATCAAGCATTAGCTATATTTACTAGAGCTTTTGCTTCTGTTTCTTGTCTATATTTTTTAATGCTAACCGTTCCATTTACGGAAGTACTGCAAACTCTGCGCCGATTCAAGTTTCCGACGCTGCTAATTGAACTATTATTATTAATGTATCGGTTTATTTTTATTTTATGGGATACAGCCACCGACTTATCCATTGCTCAAAAATCTCGTCTTGGCTACCGCGATTTTCGTACCAGCATTAAAAGTTTAGCGTTGTTAGTAGGGCAACTTTTAAAGCGAACCTTGCAAAAATACAGTCAGTTTTCTTTAGGATTAGAATCACGAGGAATGAGCGGAGAATTTAGGGTTTATGCTCCCCGTCGCGATCGCCCTTCAAAACGGTACATCCTAGAAGCAATAATCGGTTGTGTAATCTTGATAGCATTGGAATGGTGGCTGAATGCAAGAATATTTACTTGAATTTGAGCAGGTTTATTACACCTATCCCGGTGCTAGAGAATCTTCTCTCAACGGTTTAACATTAAATATTCCATCTGGTAAAAAATGTGCGCTTATAGGTCAGAATGGCTGTGGAAAAACCACATTATTCTTATTAGCAAATGGTTTATATAAACCGTCGAGTGGTATAGTACGCTGGCACGGTAAACCGTTACGTTACGATCGCAAATATTTGAGCAATTTACGACAGCAAGTCGGATTAATTTTTCAAGATCCAGAACAGCAATTAGTAGCTTCTACAATTGAAGAAGATATTTCTTACGGCTTGTGTAATTTGAATTTACCCCCCAAAGAAATTCAGGCGAGAGTAGAAGAAATATTAGTAGAATTTGAATTAGAAGAATTGGCACAAAGACCAGTACATCATCTCAGCTTGGGGCAAAAAAAACGAGTTTCCATTGCAGACGTAATGGTACTCCGACCCAAGTTATTATTATTAGACGAGCCGACTGCATATTTAGATATTAAACATACCCGTCAACTAATTAAAACCCTGGATAAAATTCATCAACACGGTACAACATTATTAATGTCCACCCACGATTTGGATTTAGTTTATCGTTGGGCTGACTGGATATTTGTCATGGATAAAGGAGAATTAATTACAGAAGGTAAACCCGAAGATATATTTGCTCAAGGGGAACTTTTAGAACAGCTAGATTTAGGATTACCGTTAATATATCAGCTTTTATTTGATGGGAGTTTATCTGAAGAAGAGAAAGCTGTTGTAGAGAAATTGCGGGAAAAAATATTAAAAATGTAGAGAGCTCCGCACTGCTACGTCTCCCTAAATGTCGATTGGTAACAAGAATCTAATGCTATTTCACACATTTAGATCCCCCCAACCCCCCGTATTATTGGGGGGCTTATTTAAAGTTTGATTACCTACCGCTGATTAACAAAAAGCTGAGTGAAATAATACTCACCCTTAGAATTCTTCGCCACACCAATACCAGTTACCCCATATTTACCTACCATATTTCGCTGATGACCGGGACTTTTAATCCAACCCTCAACCGCAGATTTTCCTGGATTCTGATAACCCTGATTGTAAGCAACATTTTCCGCTACACCACGCCAGCGAATTAACTTAGAAATCTTTTGATAGCGAGACTTTGAACCATTATGTCCGAAAGGAACTTGCTTATCTGCCATTTGTTTACTGTGTTGTCTGGCGATCGCGCTTACACTACCGTTCAATTTCAACGCTGGTAAGCCTTTCTTACGTCGATATTGATTAATTTGTTGATGCACCGATTTCTCGATCGCAGCAACATCTGAAGCTGCATTTACAGGTTTTGAACTTAGCGTAATTAAAGAATCGGGAACATTATCGGAATTGCTTGAAAATTGGGTTATTTCCATTCCACCCAACATTACTGCTGTTCCTAAAACAACTCCAAGCCCTGGGAACACTTTTGTCAAATTCGCCTTTAGCCGAGTAATCTTCAACATTTTCATTTACTCCAAAAAACAACTAAATAAACCTCTACTTATAATTCCCTTCAGCAAGAGAAAAATAACGTTTGGCACTTCGATTTAGGTAGATTTACTTGCGATTTGGTAGAAACACGGGAAGTCTGTAATTCTGTTTGCATCACCCTTAAACCAGAAAATACCGCAAAAGTCAAGTCAATTTATAACTTACTTGTGCAAAGCTTCTATGTAATTTTAGCCTTTTTTTCAACAAGTGTGTTGTAATTTAAAATACTACCTATATTTTTTATCTCATAAATATGAATCTATGAAAGTGAATTGGTATAAAACGTAAAGATTTACAAATTGACGGTAGAAAAATCAAACATTAGTCAGATGATATTTAACGCCGGATTAATTACCTACTCTAATATTAAAAATCAATCTAATTAAATTAATGACAAAATCTATAAAATTACCACAAAAAATCATGCTTCTCGGTTCGGGAGAATTGGGTAAAGAATTTGTTATAGCTGCTCAACGTTTGGGGAATTTTGTCATTGCCGTCGATCGCTACAAAGATGCTCCAGCAATGCAGGTTGCCGACTGTTGTGAAGTAATTTCTATGTTGAATGCTGACGATTTGGAAGCTGTTGTCAGCAAATATCAACCAGATTTTATTGTACCGGAAATTGAAGCAATTAGAACCGAAAAGTTAGCAGAATTTGAACAACGTGGTATTACTGTAATTCCCACGGCAGCGGCGACGAATTATACAATGAATCGCGATAGAATCAGGGAGTTAGCGCATACAGAGTTAGGTGTTCGTACTGCAAAATATGGTTATGCGTCATCTTTAAATGAATTGATAGATATTAGTAATGAAATTGGTTTTCCCAACGTAGTTAAACCAGTAATGTCATCTTCGGGCAAAGGACAATCTATAGTTAAAGATAAACAAGACGTTGCCAAAGCTTGGGATTATGCAAGTTCTGGTTCTCGTGGCGATAGTCAAAGAGTAATTGTAGAAGAGTTTATCGACTTTGAAATTGAAATTACTTTATTAACTATCAAACAATGGAACGCTCCCACTATTTTCTGTTCTCCTATCGGTCATCGTCAAGAAAGAGGTGATTATCAAGAATCTTGGCAACCTGCGGGAATTTTACCAGAAATGACGTTACAAGCTCAAGAAATCGCCACAAAAGTAACAGATGCTTTAGGAGGTGCGGGAATTTTTGGTGTAGAATTTTTTATTACTAAAAATGAAGTTATATTTTCCGAACTTTCACCCAGACCCCACGACACCGGAATGGTAACATTAATATCGCAAAACTTGAATGAATTTGAACTACATTTAAGAGCAATTTTAGGTTTACCAATTCCCAACATAGAACAGTTTGCACCTTCAGCCAGCGCGGTAATTTTAGCTGAAGAGAAATCTGATAATATTAGTTATACAGGTGTAGCCGAAGCACTTGCAGAAAAAGACGTTGATATTAAATTATTTGGTAAACCCAGCGCTCATAAATATCGACGTATGGGAGTAGCTTTAGCTAAAGGAAGCAACGTTGAAGAAGCGCGAGAAAAAGCCAAAATTGCTGCCGATAAAATTAAAATAGTTTAAGACGAAAAAAGTTTGTAGTAAGGAGTTTACTCCTTATTATTAAGAGCTAAAGCTCTTACTACAAACTAATTGAAATTAATATTAGAATCTATGCATGAATCCCTATCAGAAATTAATATATCAAAACTTAAAGATCCATACTCTTTAAACCTATTTCAAAACATCAAAAAAATTCCCATAACCACACCTCTAAACTCGCAACCAATTTCAACAGCCTACATCCATCAAGGCAACAGCGGAATACCAATTTTACTGCTGCATGGCTTCGAGAGTTCCTTATTAGAATTTCGTTTACTTATACCATTACTCGCTGCCAAAAACGAAACTTGGGCAGTTGATTTACTTGGTTTCGGTTTTACAGAAAGACTCAAAAATATTAACTATTCACCAGCCACCATCAAAACCCATCTTTACCACTTTTGGAAAACGCAAATTAAGCAACCAGTAATTTTAGTTGGTGCTTCAATGGGAGGTGCAACAGCTATTGATTTTACACTTACTTATCCAGATTCAGTTCATCAACTAGTTTTAATTAACAGCGTTGGTTACTCCGGTAGCTTTCCTCAAGGGCGATTTTTGTTTCCTCCCTTTGATTATTTGGCTGTAGAATATTGGCGACAACGCAAACTTCAACCGCTTTTCTTTAGTGATTTCGGTAACTTGACAGATGCCGAACTTACATCCTTGCAATGCGCTGCTTTACACTTAGATATGCCCAACTGGCACGAAGCGACGATAAGTTTTACCAAAAGTGGTGGTTACAGCGAAATAGCACCGCGAATTAAAGAGATTTCCAAACCGACAATGATTTTGTGGGGAGAAAAAGACGAAACTTTGGGTATAGAAGATGCTGATAAATTTAAAAGAGCGATCGCGCAGAGTCAATTAATTTGGTTGAAATGCGGACATACTCCCCAATTGGAGCAGCCGGGAGAGGTTGCGGAATTGGTTTTAAGAAAGTCAAAAGGTTTCTAAAAATGTCCTTGATTCAAAACCTTATCTACAGATGGGCTTGTATCATCAACTAAAGTTTGAATTTTGCTTATCATTCTCTGAAATACGTCGGGATAGTATTTAGAAGCATCTAAAAATTCAATGTATTCTTGTCTGTGAATGCGTCTTGCCTCTGGTGTCCGAAATTCCTGCCTAATATTGGAAGACATACGTTTTGCTTTACGCACTATTAGAACATCATCAATCTGAGTTGAGATGATTGAAACTGGTGTCATATCTAAAAACTCACAAATTAAAAAGTATAGAGAACCTGGAACAGCTATTTTTAAATCTCTACTTGTTGCAACTGCTTCCTGAAACATAGTTTTATCTAAATTTGTTTTACATTCTGCACATACATAGCCAAGATGAGATTCAATTAGTTTGTAATTTTTAAAATCCGCATCGAAAGATGTTTTAAGATATAACTTCTTTCCCAAAATAAAGTCTTGATTCTTTGTTCTAATATTCGGTTCTCCACCTTCACCGGGATTACCAACGGATGACAAAAAACTAAGCCCCGCAAACGTATTTCTAGGGCCAAGCTCGAAAGATTCGTCTATCCCTCTTAAGCTACGAAAAACAAGTTGGGGTAAAAATTCTTCTAAAATAGTATTATCTAACTTGAGTTGACCTTTTTGCCTATATAAAAAATTTTCTGTACTATCAAATATTAAGTCAAGCTCAATAAAACCTTTATATTTATTTGTAATTTCTACTAACTTTTCTACTGTATCTATTTGACCGCATTCGACCGATTCCAGTTCACTAATCCATTCATGATATTTTATAATAGCCTCTTCTAAACATTCTTTATCAGCTTCCGGAAGTCGGGGATTTTCAAGACAAGCAATTAATTTTCCATAATGTGGGCGAGATTCGGGCATAATTAGATAATTACTATATTTTATAAACTCGAATTCCTATAAAATAGCTTGTTGTAATTGATAGATATATTGTCTTCGATCTAACTTGGGTGTACTTTTAATAAGCATTACTTTTTCAATAGCATTTTCTAAAGATTCTAAATTTTTTTTGGGAACTAAATTAATCCCTGTTTTTAAAACGTCTAAAGCTATTTGTCTCGCAATATCATCAATAATTTCTTCCGTACATTCAATTTTTAAATTACAAAAATTAATTAAATCTTCTCTAATAATTTTGCCAAATTTATTTTTAAACTCCCTTTTTTGCCTTAAAACTTTTGCATACATCCCAGATTTAATTCCAATCTTTTCAATAATATCGGCATTATAAAAAGGTACTCCAAGAACTTGGGATTCATAACCTACTACAAATACAATACGTGCATCTTTTTTACTTACCCTTGATATTTCCTTTAAAGTCTCTGCAATATCTAAGCAATACTGTACAACTGTATAAAAACGATTAACTCTATTAGCTCTATTAGCTCCAATTTCAGATTTAGCTATTTTAAGCAAATCCCATCCTAAAATCTCAGCAGATTTTCTATAATTTTGATGATAGTTGAAGACGTTTATATAAGGTGGAGAAGTTACAACAAAGTCTATTATATTATCTTCTAAAGGGATATACCTACAGTCAGATAGATAAGCTTCAATCTTTTTATCAGAGGAGGGCAAATTTTCTACTGATTGTACTAATTCAAAAAGTTTGCTTTGAATTAAGTTGTTAGTAATTTTGTTGTTGGCAACATCTAGTAAAATTACTAACGTATTAAATAATTTTTCTGTATCTTCACTCAATAGATTTTTTATCCGATCAACTTTATCTTCTAAATTATCAATTACTTTATCCGTATCTATCAAAATTTTGTACGGAAATTCTTGATTTATATATTCTCTAATCTGATTTATAATATTTTGCCGATCGGGTTTATTGATAAACTCATAGGTTTTACTAAGCATCCAAGCTGCTGGATTTATCTCGACACCATATGCTTCAAGGCAACAAGCACCCGCTTCTAATAAAACAGTTCCACTACCTACAAAAGGATCGAGAACTACTGAATTAGGTAAACAGTATGCTTCAAAAATTGCTTCTATTAATTGTGGCGAAAATTGACCTCGCCAAGAAAATAAATTGGAACGTTTTTTTTCAGTAATGTTTAAAAGTTCCTGCGAAATCGGTTTATCGAATTTCAACTGCTAATTTTCCTTTTATTAAAAATATATTATACGGCTCAATGTAGTTAATATTGTTTGTTTGCCAAAATCACATTCTTTATTCCCAACCTACAACCCCAAATCCACCGCCACCCGATGAGCGCAAGCAAACCCGGAAAACGCTACCGCATTCAACCCTTGCCCCGGAAATGTACTATCTCCGACAACATATAATCCTTCGATCGCAGTTCGATTAAACGGCATTCCCAACAATCCCCGTAACTTCTTTCTCGGAATTGGTCCATAGGTACCATCAACCCTTCCCAAATATCGCCGATGGGTTTTTGGTGTTCCCGCTTCTAAATAATCTAAATTCGCATCTATCCCCGGAAATATCTTTTCTAATTTATCTACAATCCGCCAAGCTGTAGCTTCTTTCTTGGCTTCGTATTCTTTCTCGGATAAATTCTGCCATTCATCAATCCAATGTGTAGCGAACGCATGAATGATATGATATCCCTTTGGAGCTAATTCTGGGTCGAGTAATGTGGGAATTGAAACAAAAATTGTCCCTTCTGAAGCCGTCATTTGCTCCCAATCCGACAATAAAATGTGATGACATTCCGTTTGAGGAGATAGCAATTCTGCATTCACTCCCATATGCAAGCTAAAAAAACTAGGCGACTTTTGATATCGCTGTTGCCATCTTTTTTCATTAGCTGGTATTTCGACTGGTGCAAGCAGTTTCTCAAATGTATTCCACCGGGTAGCGTTGGAAATCACACGTTTAGCGCGATACTCTCGATCGTTTGCCAGTTTTACGCCAACAACTTTTCCTTTCTCTTTAAGTATTTGCGTAACCCTGGCTTGATATTTGATTTCCCCACCCTTTTTAATTAAACCTTCTACCAATTTTTGAGCAATTTGTCCTACACCACCTTTAGGATAGTTAACTCCACCATAATGTCTGTCGGAAAACACCATCCCAGCATTAATCATCGGTGTCATATCGGCTCTTACCACCGACCAGCAATAGCATTCTATATCAATAAACTTTAATAATTCCGGGTCTTTAATATATCGTCGCGCTATATCTCCTACATTTTGCGGTAGGTACTTCGCCAAACCCAAACAAGCCAATGGATGCTCAAAAAACGCCCGCATTAAATACCGGGGTTCTTCTAAAGACAGCAACTCCATTTGATTTAAGCAATTAAAAACTTTCCAACACTCATCATAAAAACGACGAATTCCTTCGCTTTCGTAAGGAAAATATGCAATTAAATTTTGTAAAAACTTTTCATAATCTCGTTCGACTTTTAAATCTAAAGAGTTGGGTAAATGATAGTGAATTTGTACGTTATCGGGAATAGTTTCCAAACTAACATCTACAGCTTGTAGCGCACGGGTAAGTAAATTAGTCGTTCCTTTATCCCCAAATCCAAAAATCATCGAAGCCCCTACATCAAAGCGATAGCCTTGTCGCTCAAAATAGCCAGAACTACCACCGGGAATAGTATATCCCTCTAAAACCAGCACTTTCGCACCTTTCGCCACTAACTGAGTCGCAGTCACCAAACCACCAATACCCGAACCAATTATAATCGCGTCGTACATGATTAATTCTTATTAAAGGGGACAAGGTGATGGGGTTCGGGGGAGATGGGGTTCGGGGGAGATGAGGAGACAAGGGGATGGGGGGATGGGGGGATGGGGGGAAATAATTTACAACTCCTAATTTAGAATAATCTAAAATCCAAAATCTAAAATCCAAAATAAAAAAGAGGGACAAGTCCGCAACTGCCGACCAATCCCGTCTGCCGTTCCTTAAAGAGAGGAGAACACTGGAAATTAATATAGCGTTGATTGAGAATAAATGTCAACTAGTAATGAAAATATTTCTCAATAAAAATTGAAGATAAATTTCAATAAGTTTGCGATCGCCCCTCGTAGGTTATTAGTCACCGGGTTTAAAGAGTATTATTATGATGTTTCAGTTGTTATACCGTATATATTGAAGGTTTTAAGTAATTTGTTATGACGCTACAATTGCGCGTTTATGTTCCACCGCATCCTTTAATCAAGCACTGGTTGGCAGTTGCTCGCGATGCCGCTACACCTTCTGTATTGTTTCGTTCGGCGATGACTGAATTGGGGCGCTGGCTAACTTATGAAGCTGCTAGGGAATGGTTGCCGACTTTAGAGACAACGGTTCAAACTCCATTAGAAGAATGCCCTGCAACATTAATTAATCCTGAAATTCCCGTAGCAGTGGTACCGATTTTGCGAGCGGGGTTAGGATTGCTCGAAGGGGCGCAAACTTTGCTACCTTTGGCATCTATTTATCATTTGGGTTTAGTCCGAAACGAGGAAACTTTGCAACCGCAGTGTTATCTAAATAAGCTCCCAGAGAAAATCAACCCCCAAACCAGAGTGTTAATTACCGACCCCATGCTGGCTACGGGAGGCTCTATAATGGCTGCAATGTCAGAATTAACTCAAAGGGGTGTTGACCCGGCTTTAACGCGGATTGTCTGCGTAGTTGCATCTCCTATGGCATTGCAACAATTGAGTGCAACTTATCCAGGCTTAAATGTTTATACTGCAACAATTGACGAAACCGTTAACGAACAAGGATTTATTGTTCCGGGATTAGGAGATGCTGGCGATCGCACTTTTGGTACTTAAAAAAGTATAAGGCGGCGTACCTACTATTGCCCGCGATGATTAAAGTAGGAAGTAGCGATTAAAGGTGGTAAACATATGAGTCAACGTGATGGTTTTGCAAGTGGATTTTTTGCTGGAGCGATTTTTGGTAGCGTAGTCGGTGGCGTTATCGGCACGCTGGTAGCCCAAAGACGCGATGCGGCAGAATTTACAGATGAACAAGAACAGCAAATAACACCAACGGGTAATTCAAACGATAATAAATCTGCCAAACGGCGACAGATGCGAGCTACGGCGACAACCGGAGTTGAAATGGAAATAGCGCGACGTTCTCTAGAAGATAAAATTGCTCAGTTAAACGCCACAATAGATGAAGTGCGCGATCAACTAGGTAATGTTAACAACAATTCTGGTGGAGTAAACGAACTTTCCTCTCGTAGCGAAGAATTACAATCTTAGCCAAACTTGAGTTGAGCGGAAGTAAAACGATAAATTGTTTTATAGCCGCTCAAAATACTCTTCGGTAGAGAATAATAAAAGTTGAATAATAAACAGTTCTCTCGGCATCCCGGTACCTGCTAAATTAAAATCAATAATAAGACGGCTTTTTACCAACACTCAAAAACAACGAATATCTATGTATTTACTGATTAGCACGCTACTCACATTCATCCAAATTTACAGCTTTTTACTGATTGGTCGGGTTCTATTAACCTGGTTTCCACAAATTGAGTGGTCTAGCCAACCATTTGCAGCACTTAGCCAGATAACCGATCCTTATCTCAATCTGTTCCGTAACATAATTCCCCCTTTAGGAGGAATGGATTTTTCTCCAATTCTGGCTTTCATCGCGCTAAACATAGTAAGCGCACTTCTTGGAAGTTTAGCTGGTTCAATGGCAATGGCTATGGCTTCGAGTTTTTAAACTTGCCTTGATTGAAGTATGAAGTTTGAATGAAATCTGAATTACTTTTCACCAGTACGATAATTAATCATCAGTTATCAGAAATACAAATATTTGTTAAGCATGATAACTGATGAATGAACCCAGTGATAAATAATTCATATTTTTCTTTTTCATACTTCATACTTTATTCTTAAAGCTTTAGTAACGAACCTTAGAAGTAAATCCCGACGCTTTAAACTGCTTCAATTTTAATGGCGTGGGTTGATTGGCTGGAACGGTAATTCTCATTTCAAATTTACTTTCTCCTGGCGGTACTTCGCTAATAGAACCAACCCGAGTACGGTTTTGCATTACCGTATTATTATTAGCATCATAAATCCGCCCAAAAATATCTGCATCATATACAGTTTTACTAGTCATATTTTTTGCAGTACCCGTGACTATAAAACAATTTGCAGCCCTGCTAGCACCACCGCTGGTAACATTCCCTTCAGCTAATTCCGGCGGACATTCTTGGTAAGAAATATTTGATAAAGGAATTGGCGTTAGTGCTAAAGCAGCAGGGGAATAAATCCAGGAAAATATTCCGATAACGGCAGAAATAAAGATAGTCGTCAGCAAACGTAAAAGCATACTATACACCGTAAAAATTTTAATTATATTAGGACTTACGCAACTGGCACATTTTCCTTGTAGGGTGCTGTGACATTTAATTAAATTTTGAACGTAGTAATAATGTTTTTAGTGTCACGCACCACCCTTTTGTGACACTAGAGTAAGTCCTGTATATGAAACCAGCTTATCAGTTACTAGTAACCAGTAATCAGCGCAACGCTCTCAATTAATGTGCCGAAGTACTAACTACAAAAAAAAAGATGAGCATTAACTACTCACCTTACAATCTAAATTTATAAATCTTTACCAAAACAAACCAAAACCAAAATTTACTTAACGCTACCTTCCATCGCAGCAGCATCAATCGGTTTGATAAAGTACAACTTTACAGCATGCCAACCGTTAGAAAGATAGTAAGGCAGCTTTTGGAAGATTTGGAGGAATTTAGGCGTTGTAGAATTTACGATCGCTCTAAGCTTCTCGTTATTCTGAATGCAAAGTTCCAAACGCTCGTAAAATTCCGGTGTTTTGATATTCAACATTACCGGGAAGACTCGCCCAGCGATTTCGTTGGTTTTTTCAATCACTTCTTTATCGTATTCACGCGCATTTAAACCGATCGCAGCATAGAAATCTTGACGCTGAATATCGTTTAAGTACATTGTGGCAAATACCGACAATAAGAAGAAACGACACCATAACCGCGCTTTCCAATCATTCAAGGTTTGGGGTTGCGCTCTCATTACCGCATCGAAAAAGTCACCGTGGCGGTTTTCATCTTGACACCAATTTTCAAAGAATCGGAAAATCGGATAAATCCTATCTTCGGGATGCTTTTCTAAGTGGCGGTAAATAGTTATATAGCGCCAATAACCAATCTTTTCGGAAAGATATGTAGCGTAAAAGATGAATTTCGGCTTAAAGAAAGTGTATTTGCGACTCTTAGTTAAAAATCCCAAATCCAGCGACAGATTAAAATCTGACATTGCTTTATTTAAGAAACCAGCATGACGCGCTTCATCTCGCGACATCAAGTTAAAGCCTTCAGCTAAAACTGGGTTTTTACCTTTGAGACGACGACCTAATTCTTTATACAGCAAAAATCCGGAAAATTCAGCGGTACAAGAACGTTCTAAGAACTCAACAAACAATTGGCGAGTTTCCCCATCAATGTGTTCCCAGGATTGCTCGAACTCCTCATCTCGAACAAAATGATGGCGGTTGTAGTCAGCACGAAACTCTTCGATGATGGCTCTTAACTCGTCTTCATTAACCGAGATGTCCATTTTAGCCATCTCATCAAAGTCAGTCGTGTAAAACCGGGGTGTCAGCAGAGTTTCCTTCGCTGGGACTTTAATACCCGGACGTATTTCTTCAAAGCCTGGTTTTTTTAGGGAATCTACCATGTTCTGATTCTTATAAATGTCGGGTTTTTGACACTCCCCATTTTTAAAAAAGGGATTCTTAGTTCACCGGGATTCCAACGAATTTACCCTCACTAAGCATCTTTACCGTATGCCCTACGGCTGCAAGTCCTCTAATTAGAACTACGTAGACACTGTGCCGGATGTCTAAACGGGACACGTTGCCACGTTTAAAATTGATATACAAAAATATTGCGTTTGAGTATAAATATCAGTTTACCAAGGAGTCCGATAGTAATAACCACGTCAAACGTTAAGAGTTGCAACAAATGGGAGATGGGGAGATGGGGTTCGGGGGAGATGGGGAGACAAGGGGACAAGGAGATAAACAGAACTTTAACATGCAGACCTTTAACATGCAGACCTTTGACCTTTATAATTACCGGATTTATATTGCTAATGGGTGTAAATGCTAAAGGTTGATAATTCAACATGAGCTTGACTTTCCACAAGCAGTTAATGTCTATTCATAATTTCCAATTCTATTTATAGGAATTTATAGGGAATAAATGATCGCAAATTCACTTATAGGGGAATAATACGATCGCAAATTCGCTTATAGAGGAATTATGAAGTTATTGCCAAAGGTCACAGATACTTGGAATAACTCTTTATTATAGCCGCTTTCTATTTAACTTCCAAATTTGGTGATATCTAAAAATACTACATTAAAATTTAATTGTTAATATTGTTAATATAGATAATTATTAATTCACATAAATTTCAGTTGCCTTAAGCGTTTGATGGAGTTGAAATCATATGAAGATTGAAGTTAAAGATAAGAATAATGATAAGGAAAAAGATAAAGAAAAGGAGCGCCTCAAAATATCTTATATGCTCAATCTGTTGGGCTTTTTAGGATTTACGGGCGGATTGCATCGTTTGTATAACGGTAAAGTTGTTACGGGTTTGCTGTGGATGTTTACCCTGGGCTTGTTCGGTTTGGGGCAATTTGTCGATTTATTTCTGATTCCTAACATGGTGGAGGAAAGAGAAATTAAACTGAGATTAAAAGCTGGTTTATCACCTTTTGGTGTCGCACAAACTCCTCAAGCTGTAGCATCGGAAATATATCAATCTCCTCAAGAAACCTTAATGCTTGAGTTATTAAAAGCTGCGGAACGTCGCGGTGGTAAACTCAGCGTTACTCAAGGAGTGATAGAAACAGGCGCGGCATTTTCACAAGTAGAAGCAATTCTGAAAGAAATGCATAACTCTGGTTATGTTGGCATAGGTAACAACCCCGAAAATGGAGCCGTTACCTATATTTTTCACGAACTTACTTAATTTCTTCCCAACCACTTTTGTCCGTTCAAACGCTGTACTACTCCAAATACCATTAAGTCTAGAGTAATTCTACGTTCGTCGATTAAAAATGATTCAAGGGTACTAGGTCTTTTGCCTTCGTTGCAAGAAAACGCTTTTTTCCCTTTAATATCTTCATCGGGGAAATAAACGTTAAATTGACGCATACCATTTCGGAAGTTACCTAAAACTTGCCAGCATTCCTCAGATTTCTCATATCCAGGAATGGGAAGTTTTTGCTTTGCGAAATTCAAATGCAAATCTTCCACGCCTTCACCTGCGATCGCTTCTTGCAGCGCGGGTACATAATCCTGCCGCATAAACTCCTCAAACGGTTTATCTTCAACCGCTGGGGGTTTTTCTTTCTTTTTAGCTGCGGGCTTCTTATCATCTGCTGCTTTAGCTGCGGGTTTAGCTTTAGCAGCGTTGGGATTATCTCCTGATGCTGCTTTTGGATCGGGGGCATTCGCAGTCGGAATATCTGTCGCTTCAGGAGAGTCCGTTTTAGGTGCTTTCTCTTTAGCTACTTCCGGCGCTTTTTCATCCGTAGTGCTGGGAATTGCGTCTCCCGCTTCGTTTTTATTAGTTTCTTCTGCCATTACTCCGGTTAATCCTTCTGGTTTCGATCATCTTCAGTTTAACTAGTTAAATTGACATTCCCCACCTATAGAATCCGTTCTATTCTCAGTTCGCTGACAAAACTTATCCCTTATCTTCCCATCTCATCATCCCAAGTGATTCCTTTAATTAAAATATTCCTTGCTGTAGTTGCAAAACTTATTATTTACCATAATCAATTTTATTCCTATTGCAGGATGACAAACATTAATGCACGATTCTTTGACTTAATTTACGATTAACTGTCTAAATATTTACATGGTTGCAACAAATTTAGTACGTGTTTGAGCGTCGCTGCTGCTGGCGCAATATATAAATTTAATGCGGATTTTTGAGATTCTGAGTGTAAGATATATCATGAATTTCAGTGCGTTTAATTAAGTATTAACGGGGTATTTGGAGTGTGAAATGAAATCTACCGATCTGACAGTAAAATTCTGGCAAGGAAACACTTTAGCTCTTGAGAGAGATTTGCATACAATATTTATTTCGTGTTTTTTGTCAAGTATTTTTTATACGTAATCTGACAGTTATGTAAATTTATTTGCAATATAAAATATACAAAAAAATATTAGTATTTATTAGCTATTTAATCGTTAACTTCCAAGCAATTAATAACTTATTTGCGATCGCTTGCTAACTTAAGATGATAAAAATAATACTAATATTCAGCAAAATTAATTTTCTAAATTCTTTGATTGATGATATTTTTTTAAAGAGCTTTTATATTACTTGCTATCGGTTCATTTAAATAAAGAGAACTATCACTGACAAAATACACAAAACTAGTAATAATCGCTTCGCCGAATCAGTCAATAGCAAGCCACACAGGTGGTCAAACAAGGGGCAGAGGATAACGACTAATGGGACGATTTGATAACGGACCAGAAAAGCCGCGTAGAGCAGGGGAACCATACGGTTCTGCCGAATCTGCCTTACGGGCTGTCACTGAGGAATTACAAATTATCCAGCGGAATTTGCTCAAATCTTTGCAGGATGATGTCAAACGCCTACAAGGTGAAAAAATCCGCTTGGCTGACGATATCAAACGTCTCCAAGAACAAAGGGAGCAGCTGCAAGGAGGAAGGCAAATTGATGAGTTACAGGTATTAATGCGTCAGTTGGCGCAAGTTTTAGGAAATCACATTTCCGTGCAGTTGCAAGCTTCACTTGAAAAGTTGGTTAACCAATCTACCACAAACACAACTCTTCAAACTGGAATATACAACCAAGCTCAAAATCAAGAATCTATTAGCAATGCTTTTAATAATGCTTTTAATACCCTCCAACAAGATTTAGAAGACTATCGAAGTAGTGTATCACAGCAATTATCCCGAATGTCACTGCAACAGGAACAAGGGGAAGCGATTTTAGTAGAATTGGTAAATCGTCTCCGCCGAGAATTGGAAAGTACTACCACTTATACAAATCAAAGGGAATTTCAAAACCTACAATTAGAAAAAGTAGAAGAATTAGAAGAACTAGAAGAAGTAGATTACGTACAAGACGTTGATTACGTTGAAGATTCTCCCGATTCAGAAGAAGAAACCCCAGCGACTGAACCATTTCCATCAAGTTTATTTAAAGAAACCCCTGAAATAATTCCTCCACCGGAGGATACCACTACAGCAACTTCTACCGTTCGAGGAGCTAATGTTTCTTTACCAAATACATCCACTCAAACTGAAAAAGAACCCTCCACTCAACCCGCAACACCACAACAACCCATATCACCACAGGTACAAGTCTTTTGGCTGCGTCCGAAGGGATTATTGTTAATTGTACTGTCTACCGTAGCCACATCTATTTACAACGTCGCAATTAAAGCAATATTTCAGCCAAATTCCCGAGTCTTGGGTGTATTTGATTTAGAACAGTTAATATCGCCAACTTTAGGAAATTGCCTGTTAGTTTTAATGCTGAGAATGTTGGTAGTTGTGCCGCTGATGTTAGTTTTGGCACCCATCCTGCATCCAAGGGTTTGGCAAGATTTACAAAATTTAATCGAATCAGTCAAAGGAAATCGCACCCCTACAGTCATTACAGCTAGAAGAGTGCTGATGCTATCAATAATCAGCGGATGCTTCTTGTTTTTATCCCAGATAATGCTTTACATAGCCATCGCGAGAGTTTTCACCGGAATGGCGATCGCACTTTTGTTCGTGTATCCAATTGTGAGCGGACTATTGTCATGGCTTTTGTTTCGCGATAGTCCAAGTAAATTCCGCGCTTTTGCTTATGCGATGATTGTTTTAGGAATAGTTTTAGTATTAGGGGGAACTACAAGCGGTACGGGTAACGTTTCTTTAGGAAGCACGACAGGAATTGTAGCCGGAATAAGTTTTGCATTTTACGTGATATTAACCCGCATTTGCGCCGCTAGACTGCATCCTGTTTCTTTTACTCTAATTAACTTCGCCACAATGCTGTTTTTGTGCTTTATCGGCTTACTCCTACCTTTACCTTCAAGTTGGAGGCTAGACATAAACTCAGCTAATTTTTTAGAACTGATTTTAAGCGCTTTCATTTTAGGAGTACTAACCCTTTGCGGTTACTTACTAAATAATTTCGGTATTCGTAAAATCGGCGCAACACGAGCAGGTTTGATTAGTGCCACAGTTCCAGTTTTGACAGTAATTTTCGCCGGAATAGTAATTCAAGAGACTTTACCATTAATGCAAGTTCTCGGAGTACTACTAGTCACCTTCGGAGCAGCAGCCTTCAGCATCGAGAAATTGCTGCAACAGCGAAGTCAAACGCCTCGTTCTAATTGATGGGGTTCGGGGGAGATGGGGAGATGGAAAAAACCATCTGAGTTAGGACTACCTGACCACCGGAATTAGGAGTATTGAGTTAAAAGTTAACAATTCTAAATTAAATAAGAGATAACTACTTACTGGTAACTGGTAACTGGTAACTGGTAACTGGTAACTGGTAACTGGTAACTGGTAACTGGTAACTGGTAACTGGTAACTGGTAACTGGTAACTGGTAACTGGTAACTGGTAACTGGTAACTGGTAACTGGTAACTGGTAACTGGTAACTGCTAACTGTTAACTGGTCACTGGTATACAGTAAAACTACATTCATAGTTAAGAGCTGTTAACATACATCTTTGCGGGGGATGTAAAAACGATACGCTAGCTTCTAACGGTTCCAAAAGGAAATGACGTGTCAAACGAAACCGGATTGTACGGGCTGTTTTAGGTATGACAACCTAATCATTGCTGCCTTATATAAGTCGGTGAAGATACTGACAAAAATGTTGTGGCAATTTAACTTACAATGTAAGTTTTAACTTTTTTCTGTAAAAATACGGGTAAAATGTTATTTATCACTACCATTAATACCCTTAGTTGTCGCATAATAGATAAACTAAAGTGAACTTATAGTCTGCAAAGAAGGTGTATACTACTTACTTTCCTGTAATTCTTGATTTTGTAAACCTGCTATTCAACAGTTTGTAATATGCATAACGATACTGATCTGATCAAACGTCTTGGACCCAGCGCGATGGATCAGATCATGCTTTATTTGGCTTTCAGTGCCATGCGAACTAGCGGGCACAGACATGGGGCATTTTTAGATGCAGCCGCTACGGCAGCTAAGTGTGCGATTTATATGACTTATCTGGAGCAGGGGCAAAACCTGCGAATGACTGGTCATTTGCATCACTTAGAACCGAAGCGGGTGAAAGCCATCGTGGAAGAAGTCAGACAAGCGCTGACTGAAGGAAGACTGCTGAAAATGCTAGGTTCTCAAGAACCGCGCTATTTGATTCAGTTTCCTTATGTATGGATGGAAAAATTTCCTTGGCAACCGGGGCGATCGCGAATTCCGGGCACCAGTTTGACATCTGAGGAAAAAAGACAGATTGAACAAAAATTACCGTCCGATCTGCCTGATGCCCAGTTGATTACCTCTTTTGAGTTTTTGGAGTTAATTGAATTTCTCCATAAACGTTCCCAAGAAGATATGCCAACTCAGCATCAAATGCCTTTAAGCGAGGCTTTGGCAGAGCATATCAAGCGCCGTCTACTTTATTCAAGTACGGTGACGCGAGTTGATTCACCTTGGGGAATGCCTTTCTACGCTCTTACTCGCCCGTATTATGCGACAGCATCGGACGAGGAGCGCACATACATCATGGTGGAGGATACTGCCCGATTTTTCCGCATGATGAGAGAGTGGTCAGAAAGACAGCGGAATACAATGCGAGTTTTGGAAGAAATGGATATTCCACCCGAACGAATAGATGAAGCCTTAGAAGAACTGGATCAAATTATCCGCGCTTGGGCAGATAAATATCATCAAGTAGGCGGAGCGCCAATGGCTCTACAGATGGTTTTCGGTAAAAAAGAAGAATAATAAATCAGCAGTCATTTAAATGACTGCCGATTATGCCAATTTTCCAAGTTTAGCAAAAATATGTCCGAAAACAAAATTGAATAAAAAATATAGGTTGGGTTTTAATGGTGTAAACCCGACCTGTTTTTTTTGACACTCCTGTGCCTAAAGGCATGAGGATTCTAGCTTCATCCGTCCGAAGAAAGAAATCTAAATAGTTAGGAGTTAGGAGTTAGGAGTTAGGAGTTAGAAGTTAGGAGTTAGGAGTTAGGAGTTAGGAGTTAAGAGTTAGGAGTTAGGAGTTAGGAGTTAGGAGTTAGGAGTTAGGAGTTAAGAGTTAGGAGTTAGGAGTTAAGAGTTAAGAATTCTTTCTACCCCCTCTCCCCCATCCCCCCATCCCCCCATCTCCCCCATCCCCCCATCCCCCCATCCCTCACCTACGGATTCGGAGGAGATGGAATTGTTTCAAAAGTAGGACTGAATTCTAAAGAAGGAGGAGCGGCGGGTGTGATTCCGGGGGTTGATAAAGGTACAACATTACTGATTCTGCCGCTAGGGTTAATACAACTTTCCATCGCTTGTATCGGTGAAAAATCGATTTGGGAACGCAAACCTGCTACACATTGACCAAATTTCACTGGTAGTAAACTGCGATTACAGTAAGCTAAAATAGCTGAAGTAGCCGTTTGTTGACTTGTAGCACCGATATCAGCAACACAACTCGCTAAATCATTCGGACGACGTGCTTGTCCGCAGTATGGAAGCGAATCTGTCGCGGGAATTTGGGTTCTCCGCTGAATTTTACCCACGCATGAAGATACTTCTAAAGGTCTAAGTGCAGCCGCACAAGCATTAGTTACAGCGGACGCTGGGATACCTACACTCAAAAGACGCGCCGCACATACACGATACTCATTTTGATTTCTTTTAAAAGGATTGCTTATACCATACGCCGGTAAAGTCATGCCTAACAAACCAGCTATAGTTAAAACTGGTGCTGTAACTGGTGCTATTAATTTAAACAATTTGAAATAATTAAAATCGAAACGCTGCACAGAAAGCATTTTTGTTTCACAATTTACAGAACCAAAACCGCGAATGCCGAACCAACGAAATAGCATGAAAATTCTCCAAACACCTTTAAGTAATGCTATCTCATTTTTCAGTGACCAGTGACCAGTAATCAGTTGCCAGTAATCAGTTATCATTAAAAATTTCTTCCCCCTTGTCCCCTTGTCCCCTTGTCCCCTTGTCCCCTTGTCCCCTTGTCCCTTTCCCCATCTCCCCCGAACCCCATCACCCCCTCTTCCCCCTCTCCCCCCTCTTCCCCATCTTCCCCATCACCCCCGAACCCCATCTCTCCATCACCCATTCCTTATTACCCATTCCATATTCTTCGTTCGACCTTTATAATGTTATGTCTGAGTAAAATTTAAAAGGATTAGATAAAGGAAAAGATAATGTCCCGATATAGAGGACCTAGATTAAGAATTACACGCCGCCTGGGTGAACTACCAGGATTAAGCCGTAAAACTGCTAGACGTGCTTATCCCCCCGGACAGCACGGTCAAAACCGTAAAAAGCGCTCTGAGTATGCTATCCGTTTGGAGGAGAAGCAAAAGCTCAAGTTTAACTACGGTTTAACTGAAAGCCAAATGGTGCGTTACATCCGCAAAGCAAGACGAGTAACTGGTTCTACCGGACAGATATTGTTACAGTTCTTGGAAATGCGCTTGGATAACACCGTTTTCCGTTTGGGAATGGCTCCAACTATTCCCGCAGCACGTCAACTGGTGAATCACGGACACGTTCAAATAAACGGTCGTGAAGTTAACATCCCTAGCTACCAGTGTCGTCCCGGAGAGGTTATTACTGTTAAAAACAAAGAGGGTTCTCGCAAGTTGGTGGAAACCAATTTGCAATATCCTGGTTTAGCAAACCTTCCCAGTCATTTGGAGTTTGATAAAAACACAATGGTTGGCAAAATTAACGGTGTTTGCGAACGCGAATGGGTCGCTTTAAGCGTTAACGAACTGTTAGTAGTGGAATACTACTCAAGAAAAGCCTAACAATTTTGGATTTTGGATTTTAGATTTTAACAACGGATGCATTTCTTTTAGATTTTGTATCTTGAAATCTAATCCAAAATCTGAAAGGTCAAAGGTTAAAGGTTAAAGGTTAAAGGTTAAAGGTTTTTTGGGTGCCGACAAAAGAAATCAAAATACTATTAATGCATATCTATGGTTACTTTGCGATGAGTATAATAGTAAATTAAAAAGAGGTTCTGGTACGAGAGTTCCGATTGTTACGATGTTGAAAAAAAAAGAAAATACTTATCAAGTAACTAACTATCAATATCCAGGAAATGGTAGTTTTTACCAACGAGATTTAAAAAAGTTGTTTCCTGGTGATATTCGCGAACAAATATTTAAAGTTGATTCCGAACAACGCAATATAATTAACGATTTGAATCAGGCAAATTATCAGAAAGCTCAAGCGTATTTCAAAAAATTAGGACTTTGACTGGTTCCCAGTCTCTGGCTGGGAACTCCTTGCATGGAGGCTCCGCCTCTCGTTCACTTCCAGGAGGCAGAGCCTCTTGTAATACGTACCCCAGCCTGGAGGCTAGGAACGAGATGTAACAAGGCTGTTAAACCTAAAGCATTCGAGCGGGGAGAAGTTTTTAATTTCCCCACGCTAAGTGTATTTTATTAGTTTGTAGTCAGAACTTTAGTTCTAAGAGGGCTGAAGCCCTTACTACGAACCTTTCAAAATCAATTAACCAACAAGTTCAATATTTTGGAATTGTCCTATTGCTGTTGGATTCGCTGTATCATCGTCGTTACCGATAGTTAAGAAGTCAAATTTACCTGTAAAGAATTCCCCTACAGCTATGGAATATTGTGTAAATCCGTTGTCGGAACCAACAATATAGTCGTCTAAGTCTTCGATACCCCAGCTTTGGCTACCATCAACTTGGAAGAAATGTTCATCATCCAGCGTGCCGTTAATAACGTTGTCATTATCGAAGCCAATTCCCTGAACTTCAGCTTCGCCATTACCCGCAAAGTCAAATTTGAGTAATGTATTCTCAGTGATTTCATAGCCGGTAATATCCAAGCGTTTCCAACCGTTTGCTTGTAACTGCAATTCATTATCGTTGCTAACGGTTGAAATTATGCTTGTATTTTCACTTACACCACCGTAGGATAGAATTTCTTCACTTTGAGTTTCTCCATTGATGGAAATCTCAAGTGAGTCGGGAGTCGATTCAAATATCTTAATATTGCTGAATGTACTTTCAGCATCGGGGTTAGGTCCATCATCATCGTTAGCAATTGTCAGGAAGTCAAAATCCCCAGTGAAGAACTCACCAACTGGGATTTCATAAATATTTTTGTCATCCTTACCAACAATGAATCGACTGAGATTTTCGATCCCCCAGCTTTGGCTACCATTAACTTGGAAGAAATGTCCGCTGTCGGGTGTGCTACTAATCGCATTATCATTATCGAAGCCGATACCCTGGATTTCTGCTTTACCGTTACCTGTAAACTCAAAACGTAGAACAGTATTTTTTGTGATGGTAGAGTTGATTTCAAGTCTTTGCCAACGGTTTCCGCTCAAGTTGACTTCATTATTGTTAGAGGATATCTCGACAGTTCCATTATTAGGATTGTCTTGACTTCCACCATAAGATTCAAGTTTGAGAACCAGAGTATCGTCTCCTGAATTTACAGGAGTATCGTCTCCTTGGATAGGAGGTTTATCTTGCGGGGTAGCTGGTGTTGTTCCCGGAGGCACATCCGAACCACCAATCACCAATAGATAGCCGTCGTTTTTCCCACCTGCACTATCTTGGATAGCGTTGTGAGTAATTTGACCTCCCTTAAAATCGGTGGTGGTAACGACTGCTGCTTTACCGTCGCGAATTGCGGCTACAGCGGTTTCACTATCTGTAATTGGAGTCCACGAAAGTCTCTCTGTCAAATCTGGACTAATAAACGCAACGTATCCCTCAAAACCATCGTACTTGCTTACGGGTTTTCCTTCGATAGTCTGTTCATCTCGATTTGCAATCTTATATGCACTCGCTCCAGCCAGAATTACGGTACCGTCTTCTGTAGCTGTAATTGATTCATTGTTGATGGAATTACCTTTACCTTTATCAAGACGGCTTAATAAAGACTGACCTTTCATTAAGTCACCGTTTTTGAGGTCATAACGACCATACCAAAGCATCTGTACCGAACCGACATTGGTAGGTCTGGTATATTTATCTGTTTCGATTTTGCGATCGCCAGTCAGTTTCTCTGATAGATCGTTAGGATCGCGATAGAAAATAGAAAAGCCGGTACCGCCATTGACGTAATATGAAGAATAAAGCTGTCCATCACGTCCAATAGCAACGCGCTTTCCTCGCGTATCAGCCAGCAAGTTTTCTTTGTAGATGTCTTTATCATCAAAGTCGTAGTTTTTCCAGAGATTTTCTCCTTGGTATGACCATGCTTGAGTGAAGGCAACCTGCAAGATTCCGGTTTTTTGCTCGTACCCGGTGGCAATTACCATACCTCCTTCTTGGTCGGTAACAGCTATATCAAGAAAGTGACGTTTGCTGTTATTTGTACTCCATTGTTTGAGTTCTTCTCCGTCGCTGCTGAATAAATAAGCTTTATCTTTACTACCTTTGATGTCCTCTACAACACCAACTTTACCACCATCAGAGATAGCGATACGAGCAACGTTGTTCAGAGATTTACTCCATTTAACTTCTGTCGCATCAGCATTTAATACAGCGATTCCGCCTTCGTAAGCAACAGCGATGTTCCCATTATTTGATACTTCTAAATCCAGTACTTTTCCTGGTAAACGGGTTGTAGCAACAGCTTGATTGCTTCGAGAATCATAACGGACGATCGTTCCATCACCACCACCAAGGAGTTCAGTCTCTTTTCCTCCCAGGTTAGCGTTTTTTAAAGAACCTCCTACGATAACGAAATTACCATCAAGGGAAATATCCACAGCATTGGTAAAATCATCATCTTTTCCACCCAAATAGGTAGCAGCAGAAACATCTAAATTATTGGTAGGAGACTGAGGTAGAGCGTTATTTGATACCGACGAGAAGGAATTTTGGCTTTGAAGATTACTATCATCCAACTTGTTGATTTTAGTAGCCATTTTCACTCAATATTAATGAACTTCCATCGGTAGATAACTCTGAATAACTAACTCCCAACTGCAAATTTATACTTGATTACTGGGGTATATACGAACAACGTACAGTTAATCAGAACCGATATGTCAGCCCTTAGTACAGTTTGGAAAGTTGCCACATCAGTACAAAAATCAGTATTTTATGCTTGCTATTTACGAATATTTTTGATAATTTATTATACTTTTTTTTACAGAACCGCAGTGAATCTAACTAATATTTTTTAAAGTTTTTGTAAGTAATGCAATATACAAATAAATATCTAATTTTGATGACAAAGTAAGCTTATTTCCGAATACCCTTATTCTCGTTCGGTAATATTAATTACTTAATAAGAAAGCGCAGTTACTTGCTAGCTAAATTAATTTTTATTTTTTTTCTGCTTCTAAATTATGTGAAGAAGTCAGTTAATATCAAGTTCCTCATTTTGGGAAAGTGGGTTTATAGAAAAGAAGTTTTGAAACCCCATTCCCAGGCAATGGGGGCTAAAGGGTTCGTTTGATTACACCGCAGCTTGTAGATCGAATTTAGCCACTAAATCATTAAAATCGTTGTCGCCACCGTTAAATAAGTCTTCAAATTGAAGTTCGTTTCCTACTTGACGGATATGTTGTTTACTGTCTGGGTTAGCACCAAGAAAGCTGAAGTAAGCAATTGGATCGTTTCCGCTTTCGTTATTGCTGTTTTCTTCCATCCATTCTTCTACGGTACCGTTGGCGATTAAAAAGGGTACTAGCATTAATCCTCCGCTTAACTCCGAAGTGAAGTTTCCTGTATCGCGTCTTAATTCTAAATTTTCTACGCGCCCATTTAAAGCTGCTTTTGCATAACCTTCTTCTTCGGGATTAATTAGTTCACCTGTAAGAATATCTTTTACAGCACCATTAATATTTGCGATCGCATAATATCCGAAGGAGTTGTCATAACTTGCTTCTGATTCAATACCGGAAAAGTTAACTCGATTGTCTGTATTTGAGTCGATTTTAGTTAAGTCTATTAATCCTGCTGGAAATAATGAATCAGGATTTTCGCTTCCACCTTCGAGTATGGGTTGGGGATTATCTTGTGTATCCGGATTATCTCCAGGATTTACAGGAGTTTCGTTTTCTGTATCCGGATTATCTCCAGGATTTACAGGAGTTTCATTTTCTGTATCCGGATTATCTCCAGGATTTACAGGAGTTTCATTTTCTGTATCCGGATTATCTCCAGGATTTATTGGAGGTTCATTTTCTGTATCCGGATTATCTCCAGGATTTATTGGAGGTTCATTTTCTGTATCCGGATTATCTCCAGGATTTGTAGGAGGTTCACTTTCTGTATCCGGATTATCTCCAGGATTTGTAGGAGGTTCACTTTCTGTATCCGGATTACCTCCAGAATTTGTAGGAGGTTCACTTTCTGTATCCGGATTATCTTCAGGATTTATTGGAGGTTCGTTTTCTGTAGGAGGATCGCCCTCATTCACAGATCCGGGAGACACATCCGAACCACCAATCACCAATAGATAACCGTCGTTTTTACCACCTGCACTATTTTGTATGGCGTTGTGAGTAATTTGACTTCCCTTAAAATCGGTGGTGGTAACAACTGCTGTTTTACCATCGCGAACTGCGGCTACGGCACCATTACTATCTGTAATTGGTGTCCATGAAAGTCTTTGTGTCAAATCTGGACTGATAACCGCAATGTATCCGTCGAAATTGAAATCTTCGTACTTACTTACGGGTTTTCCTTCGATAGTCTGTTGATCTCGATTTGCAATCCTGTATGCAGCCTGCCCAGCCAGAATTACGGTACCGTCTTCTGTGGCTGTTATTGACTCGGTGGTGATGGAGTTACCTTTACCACTACTATCAATACTATTACGGCTTAATAAAGATTGACCTTTAATTAAATCGCCATCTTTGAGATTGTAACGACCGTACCAAGTTATCTTTGTTGAACCGATGTTGGTAGGGGTGTTGTATTTATCTGTTTCGATTTTGCGATCGTCAGTCAGCTTCTGTGATAAATCATTAGGATCGCGTGAAAAAATAGAAGAACCCGTACCGCCGTTGACTTTGTATGCAGCATATAGCTGTCCATCACGTCCGATCGCAACATGGGTTCCTTCCGTATCAGCGCCCAAACTTTCTGCGCTAACTTCTGCATTAGTAAAGTCATAGCTTTTCCAGTTATCTTCTCCTTGATATGACCATGCTTGAGTAAACGCAACTTTCAAATTCCCATCTTTTTGATCGTATCCGGTGGCAATAACCATACCGTCCTCTTGGTCGGTAACAGCTATATCAAGAAAGTGACGTTTGCTATTATCTGTACTCCATTGCTTGAGTTCTTCTCCGTCGCTGCTGAATAGATAAGCCCGATCGCCACCGTCGATGTCCTCTACAACACCAACTTTACCACCATCAGAGATAGCGATACGAGAAACATTGCTCAGAGATTTATTCCATTTAACTGCTGTCGCATCAGCATTTAATACGGCAATTCCACCTTCGTAAGCAACAGCAATGTCCCCATTCTTCGAGACTTCTAAATCGAGTATTTTTCCTGGTAAAAGAGTTGTAGATATAACTTGATTGGTTTGAGAATTATAACGGACAATTGTTCCGTTCCCACCCCCAAGAAGTTGAGTCTCTTCTCCTCCCAGGTTGGTGTTTTTTAAAGAACCTCCTACAATAACGAAATTACCATCAGCAGAAATATCCACCGCATTGGTAAAATCATCATCCGAACCACCTAGATAGGTAGCAGCAGAAACATCTAAATTATTGGTAGGAGATTGAGGTAAAGCGTTATTTTGTACCGACGATTGAAGATTACTATCCATCTTTGAGTTAATTTGGATGAATTTACATCGGTAGATAACTCTGAATAACTGACTCCCGATATTAACTTTTACACGTAAAAACTGGGGTAGCTACGATTACCGTACAGTCAATCAAAACTAATTTGTTAACCCTTAGTACAGTTTAAAAAGTTGTCACATCATCGCAAAAATCAGTATTTTATCCTGGATATTTGCAGACGGTTTTGATATCTTAATAAACATTTTTCCACAAAACATCCGTAAATTTAATAATGTTTTTTGAAAGCGTTTTCAAGCACTTAAGTATACAAATGAATATCTATATTTGATGATCGAGTAAGATTATTTTGTAAAGGCTTTTTATTAGATCGGTAATATCAATTACGTTTTGATTAAGTTAGTTATTTGTATGTTACACAATCAAGGTTTAGTTTTGATAGCTCAAAAAGTTATTAGGTTCGTAGTAAGGGCATTGGTTCCCTCAGATTTAGGACTGAAGTCCTTACTACAAACCTTGCTCGAACTATCTTTTACCAAACAACCGATTCAAGAAAGAAACATTTACCGCACGGTTTTCTATCGCTACCCCATCAGCATCGAATCTTTCAGCATTATTAAGGGCGATAATATAATATTTTCCTTTGATTTGAGCTAAGATTGGTCCTCCAGAAGAACCACCCGTGGTATCGCAATCGTGGAACAGCGAACCTGCTTCTTCTTTAAAAATGCTACAGCCAGCATCGACTCCAGCAGTCAATCCCGAACCAGCTTTAAGATAAGGAAAAGCTTTTAGGGTGAATTTTTCGGATTTTAAACTTTTCGCGAGCATCTTACCCGCCTGGAGTTGCAAACCCCAGTCTAATAGCTGAAGTTCGTTGAAACGGACTAACGGTAAAAGTCTTGGTATATTATTTTTTGAAACAAGTAAATCCTTAGTCCTCTTTAGAGGACTTTCGCTATTAGCTAGGGATTTTGAATCCCTAGCGGTTTGTGATTTTAAATCGGCAAGTGCAGCTTTAACTCCAACTTTGCGGACTAAAAGTAGTGATTGGTTAAGGTATATGTCGGTGTGAAAATAGTCCCTTTCACATGATTGCTGATTTAAAAAACCTTACTAGACGCAGAGAGCGCGGAGGAAAGAATTCAAGAAATTAATTAAGGTTCGTGGTAAGGACTAAAGTCCTCGGATTTAGGACTAAAGTCCTTACTACAAACAATTATCAAACCTACCACAAGTGGTTACTGATTACTGCTAACTAATTTTTCGTCACAATATAAGGATGTATCTGAAAACCTCAAATAATTATGACATCGAGTTACAATCTGCCACCAAGCCCGGAAATGCCTATACTTCTACGGCGGATGAAGTTTGTGTTTCAACCTTTGGAATACCTGGAGGATTTTGCTCAAGCTTATGGCGATCGCTTTAGTCTTCCCACTAAGGATGGTAATAATACGGTTTACTTTAGCGATCCTCAAGCGATGGAACAAATTTTTACGGCTGATGCGAATACTTTGGAAGCTGGTAGGGGAAACCGGATTTTGAAGTTTTTGGTTGGCGATAATTCTTTGATTTTACTAGATGGCGAGATCCACCAGCGTCAGCGTAAGTTGTTGGCTCCTCCTTTTCATGGGGATAGAATGCGGGCTTATGGGATGACTATCTGCGAAATTGCTCGGCAAGTAAGCGATCAATGGCAGACGGGTAAGCCTTTCAATATCCGCGAGTCGATGCAGGAAATTACTTTGAGCGTAATTTTAAGCGCGGTTTTTGGTTTGGATGAAGGGAAGCGTTTGGATCAACTTCGTTTAAAAATTTCTGCGCTACTTGATTTTGTAAGTTCTCCTTTGTTATCTACTAGCTTGTTTTTTGGCTTTTTACAGAAGGATTTGGGTAGTTGGAGTCCCTGGGGTAGGGTTTTACACTTACGGAAGCAGATTGACGATTTGATTTATGCTTTAATTGAGGATCGCCGCGCCGAATCAAATCAAAATCGCGAAGATATCTTGAGTTTGATGATGTCTGCACGTTATGAAGATGGTGGAGCAATGTCAGATGAAGAATTACGCGATGAGTTAATGACGCTACTATTTGCGGGACATGAAACTACTGCTTCTGCTTTGACTTGGGCTTTCTACTGGGTTGATTATTTACCCGAAGTACGCGAAAAATTACTCAAGGAACTTAATGATTTGGGCGAAAATCCAGAACCTGGCGTAGTTGCTAAACTGCCTTATTTAACAGCAGTATGTCAAGAAACTCTGCGTATCTATCCTATTGCTATCAATGGTTTTCCTAGAATTGCACTAAATCCTATTGAAGTTGGCGGTTATCAATTACCCAAAGATACCTGGATAATTCCTAGTATTTATATGGCACACCATCGCGAAGAAGTTTACCCGCAATCCAAGCAGTTTAAACCAGAAAGATTTTTGGAAAGACAATTTAGCCCCTACGAATTTTTCCCTTTCGGTGGTGGAAATCGTCGCTGTATCGGATTAGCGTTTGCAATGTATGAAATGAAGCTGGTTCTAGCTCAAATTTTATCGCAATATGAAGTATCTAGAATCGATAAACGTGCCGTCAAACCCGTGCGTCGCGGTTTAACTTTAGCGACACCCGCAGGAATGAAAATGGTTGCAAAGCCTATTAAGAAAGTTGCGAATACACCTGTAGCGGTGTAGAGACGTAGCATTGCTACGTCTATTCTTATAGGATGTGTTACGGCTAATAGTAACTTTGTTTGAGTTACAAATTAAATATTGCCGTAACGCACCATTATTTTACCTTTGGGCGATACCGTTAGCAATTAATGTTTCTCTATACAACCAAGCTTCCCTAGCTGTTTTAAAACCATTTATCCACTTATTTTCTTTGGTATCTTTAGTTTGATATTCCATTTTCCAAGTATCATTTTTAAAACAATAAAATATTTTATACAGCATCACGGGTTGAGCAAAATCATTTCCATAATCGCGACCGTATTCTATCTTGGTACCGTCTTCTCGAATACCATAAAAACGACGTTTATCTTTGTTTACATGGACTTCAACAACATCGCCTAAATGCTTGGAGTGTAAAGTAATAACTCCATCTTTGATAGTATGAAATTTAGAGTTCTGTGTAGGCATTGATATATTCTAATGTAAAAATTGTAACTATTCCATTTCTAGTATATTCTTTAAATTCTTTACCATCAATAGCTATATTGTGACCTGAAATCCAAAATTTGAATCATGGTGCGCGATCGCGTACTGTAACGCACCCTACAAAAATCCCAAATCAATTAACTCGTTGCCACAACCGTTGAATTTCTCCAATTCCTTTTTGATTAGGTGCTGGTAATGTTTTGGCTGATGGATTAATTTGTGCGCCGGGAATGTTCTGACTCCAAGGGCTGTTGGGAACTGATTTCAAATCAATATTATTATTTGTCGCACGAAAACCGTACTGTACGAATACTTTTTGTTGTTCTGGTTGAGTTAAGAAATCAACAAATTTTTTGGCTGCGTCTGCGGTTGTGCGATCGACGTTTTGACGCACGATCGCAGCGGTTGCAACTGTTTCGACTGTGGGATTTAAATAGTAGATTTGATAGGGTTTACCTTGGTTTTTTGCAGATTGCTGCCAGCGAGAAAGAGCGATACTTTCATAAACTGTTGCCACGTCGGCATCGTTGGGGCCGCGAGTGATAAACTCTTGTAAAAGAATGTCTGTTGAACGCGGTGGTTGATAAACTGATTTTTTAACTGTACTAAATAAGGATGTAATGGCAGGGTTATTGTAATCTATATTATTCGGATTATTAGCATTCAGTTTCGACATTGCCCACAAACTTAAAGTTGCTTGAGCGCTATTAGAACGAGTCGGATTTGTAATTACAAAATCAAAACTTCCCCAGTTTTTTTCACCTCCCACGGCTTGCCAACTATTAGCTTGCATTGCTTGTTCTACTCGCTGCCAAGAAAAGTTATTGTTAGGGAAAAGAACGTTACCTCTTTCCGACCAAGCAATGGCGACAAGTAAGGTTTTAGCAATAGGTTGAGGTTCGTTATAAAAAGCTTCGCTGTTATTTTGTGCTTGATAGCGTTGGCTTAATTCATCAAGTAATTCTCCAGAAGCTGGCATTAATATTGTGGGATTAAAGTCGTTTTTCTGGTCGATAAACTTGTTAACAATATCTTGAGAACCTTGAAATTTAAGTTCTATTTTTATATTAGGGTTTTCTTGCTCAAACTTAGTTTCTAATTGTTCGAGCGGCGCTTGTAATTCCGTTCCGCTGACAATAACAACAGTTTGCTGCAATCCGGGAATAGGAGCATAAGCTAAACCTAATGCAGCAAGAATAATACCAGCAGAAGTAAAAGCACGATTTTGAAGTTTAGAATTAGTTTTTTTCATGTTTTTTTTATGATAAATTTGAATGAAATAACTAGAATTAATAACCCACGCAGGTGGGTTTTGCTTGTGTAGCAGTGGTTTCAACCGCCAGATTATATATAAAATGTGACTATTTCCGAACCAGAAAAGCAAAGTTATCTTGTAAACTAGTAAGTTCATCTGTAGACGCTTGTAACTGACTAACTTGCCGAGCATCAGTTAAATCGGCGGTACGTAATTTATTTTGTATTTGTTGCAATACTCCAGCAGAATCTTGAATTAAAGTATAGAGACTGGTAATTTGTGCCGTGCGGGCGTTTTGTCCATCTTTTGCTAGCTGAATATTGCGTTGCAAACTGTTAGTAAGCTGGTCTAAATGTTGACGTGCAATACCAGAAGAAGAAGAACGTTTTGTTTCTACTTCTTGCAATTGCTGTTGTAAATCGTTGACTGATAATAAAGAGTTAGCACCGTGAATTCTTCTGCCTAATTCGTCAATTTTTATTGGTAGTTCAATTGTTCTTTGACAAGCTTCTTGCACCGCTACTAATAAATCCATTTCAAAGGAACCACGACTTAATAATTGATTGCCTTCTTGACGTAATGTTTCTGCTTTTCCAGCCAAACTTTTCGCCGAGTTTTGCAATAACTGTAATTCCCTTTGTATCTGCTGCTGAGCAATTTTTTGAGCATCAGGTTCTCTTGATTTCATTACAGCAGCACCACCCGCAGCTACTGCTACAGATGCTGGTAAAGCAACAAAATTAGGTAATCCAACAAAACGAACACCGGCGACAAGAACAACACCACCAGCTAATACAGCGATCGGGTAATAAAGAGGGTTTGTTAATTTCATAATTAATTGGGATTGGGGATTGGTAATGGGGAGATGAGGAGAGGGGGTAGAGGGGGTAGAGGGGGAGAGGGGGAGATGGGGAGAGGGGGTAGATAATTAGTAATTACTCACTCCTAACTCCGGTGGTCCTAACTCTTAACTCCGGTGGTCCTAACTCCTAACTCCGGTGGTCCTAACTTTCTTAAAATTCAACTTGTAAATCTGCCATTAATGAAGAAATGGTTTCGGGGTTTCCTTTGCGGTAATAACCTCCATTAAGTTCGGCTATTTGTTTGAGTACTTCGGGGTTGAATTCTCCTTCGTTTCCATAACCTACCGTAAAAAAGGCTATACGTTTATCGCTGCTAAAGTTACTTTTTTCCAATTCTTGACGTAATCGATCTAAATTAATCTTGGAACCAGAATCGTCACCATCTGTGAGGATAACTACAGCGTTAATCGCATCTTGACGAAGATTTTGCTCTAACCAGTTACGCGCTTCCAAAGCAGAATCGTACAATCGAGTACCGCCATCTGCGCGTAAGTTTCCGATGAATTGTATTCCGCTTTCTTGCCCTTGCGGAGTACCGTTAACTTTTACCGGAGTGCGTATTTCTGAGTCAAAATCTATTACTGCTATTTGCTCTTTTGGTCCCAAACTTTGAATATAGTTGCGTAAGGTATTTTGTACGGCTGGTAATTTGTTACCCGACATCGAACCGGAAGAATCTACGACTACAACTACTTGCGAAGGTTTCTTGGCGAATTCTTGCCAGGATTTGAGCATCGCTGCTACTACTTGCGGTTGCGGAGGACGTAATGAATCATATTTTACATCGGCTTTCACGCCAAATTGTGGGGTAAATTTGGCACCTAGCTCGACTCCCGGTACACCAGGTCTTAATCCCAATTCTGTAGCAATTTTTTGCGCTTGAGGAGTTCTTAAATATTCAATAACTTTTTGGGCGGCTGCTTTTTCATCTGCATTTACCCAAGTTCCACTAGGTAAAATTGCCCGCATATTAGATGTAAATGTAGCTTTGGGATAAATCGCCTCAAAACGAGTTTGACCGGGTTGTAAATTCGAGTTGGCTTGAATTACCGATGATTCATATACCGAACCAATCGATGCCCAAAAAGTACCATTTTTTACCATGTCAGCCGCCAAAGTATTTGTCGAAACTCCGTAACGAGTGACTTTACTTTGAATTTTCTGAATTTGCGATTGATATTTTTGCACATCTGCCGCTGTTATTTGTTCCGGTCTTTTCCCGGATACGCTGGTAAATTGCGCTACTAGTGTTTGCAAGCCGGAGTTGGAGCGAGTAGGTGCTGTATGAACAAAGTTAATAGGTAGTTGAGGGCTGCTAGAATCAATGTCTTTATGAGTTTTCGCCGTTACCAATGTTTTATACAAGTCTTCCTGCTTGCGTAATCCAGCCGCGACATCGGCGGGAGCCATAAACACCATCGGGCTGTTTGCAAGTAGCGGTGCATCGGTAATTTCAGGAATATAATTTTGTCCGGGGAAGATTTGATTGAATTGATAAAGCAGTTGAGAATGGTAAATTTCTCCATCTACGGAAATTAATGTGGGAAAGTTCGCATCATCTGGTTGCAAAGTTCCCGCTTTGAGTTGTTGCGACAAAGAAGTCATTTCTGCAACTACATCCCCGCTACCTTTAGCTTCGCAGTTGAGATAGAAAGCTTTACCGTTTTCTAGTTTGGGTTTGGTAGCGTTAAATTGTTCGGCAAATTGATCGCAAAATTCTTTTAAAGCGCTTCCCACTAAAAATTTAACTTCAAACCCTTCGTTGGAATTACCTGGGGAATCACAAGCACTAAGAAATAAAGCACCCAAAACGGAGATACAAATAGAAATATTCTGAAAATTTTTAGATATTCTATGATTCATATTCTTCATAAAGCTGAAAGTGGTAGTAAATTTACTTAGGGGTTCATAGAAAAAAAAAGACTGATGTTTATAGAATTCCCTTAAATGCGTAAAAGATAAAAATCTTGTTAGAAATATGTCATAGATAGCATTCTTGCCATCCTTTTCATATTTAGGATGGGAATCAAGGCAGATTTTTTAGCAGTTTGTATACTACTTAATCAGTCTGTCACTGCAAATTTATGAAAAAACGCTGTTAAATTAAAGGCTAGTTTTTAGCTATTTAACAGATTTAGCCTTGTATTAAACAATATTTAATTTTTGTCCTCAAAATTTTGATATTATCGGCGAGCTTTCTGACTACCGCGATCGCAAACCGAATTTTGTTTCATTTTTGTCGATTGGATCGGTATTTTTTAGCCAAAAAAGTATAAAAAATCCTCAAACTTTTCGTAAAAACACTTGAAACCTCCTGATAATTAAATGTCGATGATTATTAAAACTAAATCATCCTTCCACATACTTTTATTAAAGTCATAAAACTAATGAAAATTGTTACTTTTTTCGATCGGGTGAATAACTTAGATTTACAGCCGGTTGCCAATAAACTTATGTTTTCTCAGGAATGGACAAAAGAAAAAACGCAAGTGGCAATTAAACGTTACAAACTGTACTTATACCTCAAGTCAGTTTATCCTGCTGCAATATTGGTTCCCACTCAAGAAATTGATGCAGTTTGGCACGCTCATATTGAGGTGAATTTACTCAAATATATTCGAGACTGCTATTATATTTTTGGTTACATTCTAAATCATTGTTCCGCTATTGACGGCGAACAAAATCCAGAAACACATCAAGTTTACGCACGAGCTTTTAGTGTAACGAAAGCTTTATTTGAAGAGTTTTTCGGAGTAGGAGTTCTAGATAACACATCTGTTAACCTTGCTGCTTGTGCTGATTTACCTATCGATACAAACCCTGCGGCTTGTGCTGATTTACCAATTATTCCTAATGCTTTATTAAATTAAATATTAAAATATGGTAGTGGGTAATTGGCATGGGATTATTAATAGAATTTAAAATATCCAATGCCCAATCCCCAATCCCCAATATTTTAATTGGCAAGTAAAGCATACATTTCTTGGGCTTCTGCACTCATTTTTAAACTTTCAAAGCTTTCCGCCGCTTCTTTTGCCAAACGATGAGCAAGAAAACCATTTCCACAAGTTTTTTCGAGTTTAGCAAATGTTGCTTTATGGAAAGCAATAACCCGCTTATCTTTATTCCTTTGTGCCATTGGTAAGCTAAATTCTAACAGTTGCCGAGATAAAGCTAAATCACCATTTAATAGTGCAATATCAGCCAACCAATTTTGAATAGCTGCGGTTGCTTTTTGCCATTCTATTTGTTGTGCTTTTAATAATGCTTGCTCGAAAGTTGTTTGTGCTTGTTGATAATCACCTTCTCGATAAAATATTTGTCCTTGATAATACAAAATCTGAACTTGCTGTGAATGATATTCCGATTGACTAAGTTTAGCTTTTTTTAATAGCTGTTTTTTCACTTCGATCCATTTTTGTGCTTGCTGCAATTGTGAAAGATGAACGTGCAAAATTACCATGTTTGCAGCTAATTCTAACTGAAAGCTTACGGTTTGATGCTGGCGTAAATCCCAAGCTTCTTGTAATAACACCTGTGCTTCTTGCAACTGAGGCAAAGAGCGCATTCTTACCAAAGTCCAAGCGCGATCGCACATTGCTTCTAAGGCTGTTGTCCAATCGCCTGCTTGCTTTGCAGCCTCAATCAACCAAGCACCCCACTCTAAACGTTCATCCCAATATCCACGTACATGAATATATCCTTTTATACGCTGCCATAATGTTTTTACTTCAGAATATCGGGCGCTCGTAATACACCATTCCAATACTGCTTGCAGATTTTCCCATTCGGCTTCTAAATATTCATAGCTTAGATGCCATTCGTTCCAATCTTTATCCCCAAATGATTCGGAAAATTTAAGGTACCAATCTAACCAACGCTGGCGTAATTGCTGCTCAAATTCAGCATTTGCAGCTAATTGGGCCCAAGCATATTCGCGAGTTAGGGCAGAAGTACTATAACGCCCCTGTTGTTGATAAATTAAGGAAAGTTGTTGCAACTTTACTAAACTTTGAGATATTGCGATCGGATCTGGATTTTCAAAAACAATGAAGCCAATGGTTTCTCTAGTAACTGGTTGCACGAAAAGAGTTAGTCCCATTAATAGATAATGAGGTGGCGAGTTTCTCAGAGGATCTACGGAAGTGGTAAAGCAAAAACGAGCAATATCACCTTGAGGATGTTTAATTAATACCAGTACATCTTCGAGTAAATAACCAGCCGCCATCTGTCCGATCGCGTAAATCATCGCCGCTGGTACTCCACTTACGGCTTCATAAAGTTGCTGTGATTGTTCTTTAGTTAACTCAACACCTTTTTCTTTAGCTTCATGTTGAATAAGCCGCAAACCATGTTCTTTCGGTAGAGAATTAAGACGAATCGGGACAAATAAAGTTTGTTCGCGGGTAGTAATAATTACCTTTACCGTTGGTGGTAAATCGTACAAAAAGGAAAGAACTTCTTGCTTATCTTCAATAGTTTCTAAATTGTCAACAATTAATAGAGTTTCAGTCTGCGAAAGTTTGTTACGAATTACCTCAATTTGTTCTGGCAAAGGTAAATTATTTATTTCCGAAAACTCCAAAACACGAGCAATTTCTCGACAGATATCGCGTAAAGTTTTAGTAGGAGCTAATCGCGGTAAAAGCCCCATAGAAGTAAGATGATTAAGTTTTGCGGATGTAAAGATTATGGTTTCAAAAGTAGGCAGATTGGAATATTTGTTTGATGCATCCTTACATCTATAAGCTGCTTCTACCACCAAAGTAGTTTTACCTACCCCACCAATACCATCTACACTGATTAAATGTGCAGAATGTGCGTAATCTAATAGTTCCATCAATCGGGTAATTTCGCGATCGCGTCCGACGAAAGTTGTATATTCCCGCGCTGGTAAGTTCTGTACTATAGGAACTACAGGAGATTCGCTTTCTACCTCTTTAAGAGTATTTGCATCTAATTGCTGAGTATTTACCAATAATTCGGAGTTATGTTCATCTCGATTGGTTTTAAGTTGTTCCCATTCTCTAGTTAAGAAAATTCGCAAACGATTTTCTTTACCTCGGCTACTACCGCTCACCTTAAACTTTTTATAAACTTGTCCCATCCTTTTCAGACAAGCATCAGCAGAAGTACCCAATTCGGAGGCTATTTCTTCGTAGCTTTGACCATTTCCCATTCGCATCAAAAAAACTTCTTCTTGATCTTGAGAAAGCTCGTGCTTGTGCGCCATTTCAGTCAAAAAATCGCTTGGGAACATTTGCTTAAGATTATGTTGGCTGAATATATTCTACATTCTAATTTTTACTTTGCACTGTATTCGGAGCTATTCGGAGTTTAAAGAGATCGTAAAGGGTTTAAATTAGATAGGTTTCTAAAATTATTTAATGTAGCTATAAAATTTATAATTGAAAATTGGGCGTTGAGAATTTCTTTTAACGCCATTACTATTTTCTTTTGCTTTCTTCTGCTTTCAAATTATTGCCTTACAAAATCTTGTCTAATTTTAGGAGTTATTCAGAGTAATAAAGAATCTTTTATATAAGTTGTTTTCCATACCGACACCAGAAAAATTACTGAGCTAATATTCTAAGCACTCGGAATAAAAAGCATCTTTTGAATTCCGAAGATATCCGATTGTATTCAAAATTTATACTTAGGCAATATTATGCGACAGTTTCTTAAATCTGCTGCAAAAGTCTCTGCTGTGTCGGCGATCGCTTGTGCTTTGACTTTCGCATCTACATTGTCTGCTAACGCTCAATCCAAAAAAGGTTTGGAAGGAAGCTACGTTGGTGGTAGTTTTCAAACTGGAAGCGGAATCACTGGGGTTAACGTTTACGGACGTTATGATGTTCGCCAGTTACCAATCTCCGTGCGAGGTAGTGTAGATGTAACAGATGTTTCTGGCAGCACTTTTACTCAATTTGCACCAGCAGTTACCTATGATTTACCAATCTCTGAAAAGGCAAATGCTTATGCTGGCGCTGGTTTAGCTTTTGGTGAGGGTGATTCGGAGGCGTTTCTCAATGGTGGTGCAGAAACAGAAATTGCCACAAATGTAGTAGTTTTCGGCGATTTAAAGGTTCCTTTAGATAATGATGCTGATGCTGTATTCGGTATTGGGCTTGGCTATCGTTTCTAAACAACGTAAAAAATTTGATTTTGCCTCAAGCGGCTATTAGTGTGTTCCAACAAAAAAATAAGGCATAAATTACCAAGCGGGGAAGAGTTTATACTTTTCTCCGTTTTTTGAGCTAAACTTCTTTTTCAGAGTCTTTAAGAGCTTTACGGAATTTTCATGTAAAATGTTGTATGGATAGCTATTAGTAGCAATATTACGGAGTTATAGTGTAAAAAAGAAGAGTATAGATGACGATGAGAAATACAGTATCAAGGTAAGCGATCGCTACTAAATTATGAAATATTTTATTTTTGAGGTGAGGAATTGCAGTTGATTTTAGTTTCCAATTTCAAGGGCGTATAACTATTTGGATCGGGGTTTTTTAAACTACCAGGACTTACGGTGTTGTCACAACTGGTTGATGGTGCGTGACGCTACAAACCGACGTTGCTACGTTCAAATTAACTCGGTGCGTCACACAACGGCACGGCAATAATTGGGGAAGAAAATCTACACCCAATTTTGCCTCAATAAAGCGGGAAGAGAATCTACACCGCTTTTTGCCTCCCCTACAATAAAAATGTGCTTTTTTGCTAAGTGCTATATGTATCCCAAACAAAGCATTTCGACGAGCAACCCGGTTTCTTTTAGCATCAGTCAGAATGGTGCTTGCTCCGGGAAAACAAACTATATCAAGAGTAACTAAATATGAACCAAATACAAAAAAAAGTATCTCCTAAAATTTTGATCGTTGAGAGCTACGAAATATTTCTGAATGGCACGATCAAAATATTGCGTTCCTATTATCCGAATGCTGTAATTCACGCTGCTACAACTGTAGAAAATGCTTTGTATCAAGTTGAAATATTTAAGCCAGAGTTAGTTATTACTGACATTTGCATTGCACAAAATGTAGGGGAGGCAACCCGAATTAATAATGGAATGCAACTACTTCAGAAATTATTAAGTGACTATCCCCAAATTAATATTCTCGTACAAAGCACCTGTATCAAAACTTTAGTAAGAATGAAGTCGGAAATTGATAATCATCCATCAGGTTTTGTAGTTGCAGATAAATCTCTTACTACTCAGGAAACATTACAAAGAGTCGATTGGGCAATGCAAGGATTAACTCATACCAAAGGTATCAAAGCAATTAATTCTGGGTTGGAAATTAAACCGGAGTGGATAAGGCTGCTTAATTTAGCATTTGAAGAAGGATTCCAAGATAAAGCAATTGCCGCACATATCTGTGTTTCCGAGCGTATGGTGCGTCATTATTGGTTTAAATTACAAGTTATGTTAGATATTAATGTTGAAGAATTAAGAAATCAAGGAAAAAATCTTCGAGTTATAACCCATATTCGGGCAAGAGAAGAAGGTTTGATTGATTAGCATTTCGTAATTGCTTATCTGATATTAAATAGGGATGATTGTGGCATCACAATAATTGAAGTGATGCTTTATTTACATTTGATATTAATTCAATTTTTACACTTTTGTATAAATTTATTCAGTAATCTAAATATGTGGGCGTTACATGACGTAACGTCTTAATTTTATTTATTTTATTTTATGCTTAACTACAAAAAGCGGTAATTAATAGGCATAATCATGGATGGTTTTCGTAAAAATCCTACATTGTGCTGATATGTAAATAAAAATTATTCGGTAAATTAAAATAATCGTAGTGATTTGAATTGATATTAGCTGTATTAAGATTTGTACCAAAGCATTGTTCCAGTATTGCAGGAGACAGGAAAATGAATAGATTATCAGTAAATGTTGTAATGCTTGGATTAGGTGTAATAGCATATACTTCAAAAGTTAGTGCAGCAATTGCATTTTCTCCTAAGCAACTACAAGTGGAATTTATTTCACTGTTTACCCAAGTTAATACTGATAATTCTGTAGTAGCAACTTCCGGATGGAAAGAGTTTTATTCAGATGAGGGGAATTTTTCGATCTTTGTACCCGATACATCTGTAACTAACTTGAATTCTAAAAGTGAAGATTATTCGATCAATATTTATTATGCGGATACTAAAAAAAGCTCGTATATAGTTGGTTATGTAGATTATCGGACAAACTTAGATCACTTACCGTTGAATGAAGTTTATAATGATTTTTTAAAAGATTTTTTAGGCACTGACATAAAGTTACTAAATAAAAACAATATTAGATTAGGTAAATATCCGGGTATAGAAGTAGAGTATCAGAATGAAAATCAAGAAACAACTGCTAAAAGTCGTTTATTTTTGGTGGGTAAAAGGCTGTATCTTTTAGATGTTTCCGATTATAAAGCCGGAGATGCAAAGCATTTTTTTAATTCTTTTCAGTTAGAAAATAATATGAAAGAAAATCCTATCGAAATTGCAATTAATAGGTTGAGATGAATATTATGCCTTTAGACTATAAGTCTGAGGCTATAAAATTCAAAACTTCTACAAATACTATCGGCATTGAAGTAAAACCCACATTAAAAGTTTGAAGCAAACCCTGCTTTTTCTAATAGTTGTTTACCTTGATTTGTTCTTAACCAATTTGCATAAGCTTGAGCAGCTTGGGCAGCGCTTTTAGTTTTTTCTTTTGAATTCAAACCATGATCTAAATCAGGTTCTTCTTTATTAACAGAAACTTCTTTGTAAATTACATACAACGATCTGGTGATAGGATATTCGTGATTGGAAAATTGATCGAGATTTACTTTATTCCGATTTGTATTGCTGCAATCAGAACGAGGAATAAGTGGTTGTTGGTATGGAGCAACTATATTACTCTTTGTTTTTCCTAGTTTCAAAGATTTTACACTACATTGATTAACCACCTCTGAAGCTGAAGCATAGTAAATACCTCCGTCGTTTGCTGCTACTTCACTTACACCTTTTGTAGTTGTAGGAACGAATTTAAGGTTATTACTAAATTTTTTGCCTCTCAAAACGTCTTCGATAAAATATCCTACAGTACCTCCTGCTTCACTTCGAGAATAAGGTATTATTGGTAAGTCCGATCCGCCTAAATCTTTCCAATTATAAATCTCGCCGGTATAGATACCTTCAAGTTGGGTTAATGTTAATTCATCAACGTTGAGGCTATGGTTTACAACTACTGCAATTGCATCGATAGCTACAGGAATTTGAACTAAAACAAAGCCTTTCTTTGCTGCAATTTTTTGTTCTTCAGGCGTAAGATTACGAGAAGACAGTGCAAAATCAAGTTCGTCATTCAAAAGCATTTTAATGCCAGTAGTCGAACCATAATTATCTTGACTAGGCTTAATATATTCGAGTTCAAAATTAGGATAAAGTATCTCGAATACATTTTTAACTTTATCTTGAATAGGTGCCCAACTTGTGCTTCCTCCGTAGCGGAATGTTCCCGAAATATTTTCCGGACTTAATTTTGAATCGTGAGTAAGTTTTGATAAGATAATTTCTATTAATGTTTTTTGCGAAGACTCTAAAGATAGCTTCCAACCCCAAGCACCAATACCACCGATAACTAAAACACTTATTAATATTAATGGTTTAATAACGTTATTTTTCTTCGATTTCGAGTCACTCTCATCAACTTTTACATAGCTACCGTTCCCCGTACTCAGCGATTCCCAAGTTAACGGTTCTACATTAGATGCAATGCAAATTGTAGGAAGCCAAATTGCACCGGGATATTCTAAATTGAAATGTTCTAGACGTTTGCGAGCTTTATTTAAAGCTGTGGAAAGAGATCGATCGCCCGTAAATTCTTGGAAAAAGTTCTTTAAAAATTCGACTGCAACTTTATCAGGTACGGGTTCCCGCATCACAATACACCGAGGTAGATGCAGTTGTGCTAGTTGATTTGCTAACCCCAAACCATCGCAGGAATTGAAAATTGCTAACTGTAACCCCAGGTTGATAGCTTGTTTCAAAGCTTCTTTGAATTGCTCAATACTCAAACTGTCATTATCGTTAAGTTCAATCCAACCAATATCCCCATCTTCTCTACTTCCACTGTGTCCTGTAAATATAAAAATATGATATCCTTGTTCATCCCACAAAGCGCTACATAATTCTTTAGGGGTAGGTTGCATTAAACAAACAACTTCTGCACCATGTTGTTCTAACTCTTGAATTACTTCTAAATCATCTTTGGTATTAATACCGTCGCTTCTACCGACAGCAACTAAAATTCTAATTTTTGAGCTTTGAGGAAGTAGGTAATCTGTTTTTTGATAGGTACTTTTTGGCGCACTCAGGGCAATTTCTACCTGGGGATAATATTCTTCAAATAAATTCCATTCTTGCCAAGGAAGGCGGCGTAAGTTAACGTCGCGAGCATCAATTATGATGCGTATTTCCTCATTTTTTTGATGCAACTGCTGAGCGATCGCAATTAATTTATCCCGCACGGGCAACCATCTGCGATCGCCACAATTAAGCCATTGATTTAAACCTTCTTTAACCGAGGTTGTATGCTGGGCGCTGGAATATTTGGTTACGCTTTTAGGAGTAATACGTAGTTGACGCGAAGTGAAAACAGAGCGCACTGCATCAATTTGACGGTAAGCGAGTTGCCAATCGTTAAAAGATAATTCCAACTGCGGTGGTAGAGCAGGTAAAAATCCCTCTGTTTCAACGTCTAGTTGCTTTGCAGTTAAATCTACCTGAAATCCTTGCTTGCTTTCCCTGAGTTTAAGTTTTACAATTGCCATAATAATCTCTCTATTGTTTGATGCATTTAAACAACAAACTCTTCGGTAATACTTGTTTCCCCTAACTTCAATTCCACGCTGAATTTCTCTTCATGTTGACAGCTAAATTCAAGCTGCATCCAATCATCATTGTTTTCTGCTTGAGTTTTCATACAAGCATTTCCCGATTCATCAAAGATAGTAAGTTGCAAATTTTTAGGTAGATGAATGGTATTTTCCGCCGGATAAACCCGCAAACGAATGTCAAAAAACGCACTGTTTGTTGGCGTTAATTCCATTAATGTAACTACCTGTCTGCCAACATTAATTACTTTGGCGCGACCGATCGAATTTGTTATAGAATTAGTATTATGCTTCGTTCTAGCCGCAGCACTTCTTAAATTACTAGCTAAAACTAACTCTGGAGATTGCCAATCTCGATCGAATATTCCTTCCAACCATTGACACAAATTTACTAAATTTTTGCGTCCATATATAGTGTCAATCAGAATATCAAGGGATTGCAATCGGTTTATTTTAATTATTTCTGAATGCCCAATTATCGCTCTTGCTGAGACAAAACCTAATATTTCAACAAAATCTAACTGTTTTGTTAGCCCAACAGCCACATAACCAATTCGCTCTCGCGTTACCTCTTGGGGCAAAACCAAAGTATCCTCACCAGGCAATACCGCACGACATTCTATTTTACCAACATTTGGTAACATTAAATCGGCAACATCAAAGAACTTCCTAATACTACAATTCCAGCTATCGCTTTGATGCAACGCCGTTTCAATATTTAGCCATTGCAGATAATTATTAACGGCATAAACTGCTAAAGTATTCAGATAAACTTGTTTACCTTTCTCTACAGTTTCTTGCTCCGCAGCAAATTCTTCAGCTTTTTGATGAGCTTCTTTCCCCAAAGGAATTTGTAAACGATTTGATTGCGCGTTGTTCATTAATTAATCCTTAAATTCACACCTATTTCTTTAAGTAAAGGTAAGCATTTTTTTTTCCAATGAGAGTATAGAGTTTGATTGCTTACATTAAACTCTCTGGCAATATCGGCAATTTTATGAGACGGTTTTGCCAGCAATAACCGTTTTGCTAACAATTGACAGTTGCATTCTGGATTTACCCTTGTACCACAGCCGCTCAACTGACGTTTTTCGTCTTGCTCGATAAATTGGATGATTCTTTCTCCCCAAGAGAAGCGATCGCGTTTTTGAATCTCAGCAATTTTAACATCTAGTAAGTCTAAAGTAATACTGCTATCCTGCGGTGACAAGATATCCAGCCTAGTAAATTTCTTACCTTCATTGTTATTTATTTGTCGGTCTAAACTAATAGTATATTTACTATCTGGAGCATATAAATCTTTAATACGCCACTTTAAATAGCCGTTAATCCATTTAATCAAGCACTCTTGTAAAGAATCGCTTGGATTTGCTTGAAATTTATCAATACTCCGACAAACCCATTGCCATGTTTTATTTAAAGCTTCTAAATAATCTTGATGGCTATCCTTTTTTATACCAGGAAGTTGTTGAACGGTTATCAGCAGCCTATTTAAAGCTTTTTGCCTTTCTGGGGTACCTTCTTCGTAACGACATACTTCGTCAATCAGTTTTTGAAGTTGTTCATCCACTCCTATTGTTCTCCCAAACAACTTATTGATTAAAAGATAATCTTGCTTTAATAGCTGTATCCTATCCGAAACATTACTAAATTAATTGTTGTTTACATTACTAATATACTTCCGTTTTAAGTAATTTAATTGTTAAAAAGATACTAATTTTATATTAGTATTATTTAGTAATTGGATGGTTAATAAAAGGTTAAGCGTGGGTTTGATAGTCGCAATACTCTATAAGAATACGGCTAAACGATCGAAGCCTGCATTCAGCAAACAGGCAAGCTTTGTAAATTGGTTTCCTAATCTTTTAGACTGCGGGCATTTTATATTTATAGTAATTTCAATTAATTACCGTAGCGATCGCATCTTGCTCGCTAGAGAGAACCAGCTTGGAGGCTCCCACTAAGCTATGGCGCATTTAATTTGTGTAATGCTAGTAGTACGTTTCATTAATTTTGACAGGTAAAAAAGGTTCGTAGTAAGCGCTGAAGCGCTCCGGATTTAGGGAACCAATGCCCTTACTACAAACCTATCAGAATTAATGCAATAGACCACTACTAGTAGTCCTTTGCATTTGTTTTTATGGGTAACAAAGGTTCGTAGTAAGCGCTGTCTTCGCCTCATATTACGGAATCCGGAGGGGGCTTAAGCCCTTACTACGAACCTATCAGAATTAATGCAATAGACTACTGGCGAGCATTCCGGCTCGTACTACCAGCGATCTGTTTTTTATTAGTAATAACTATAATTTACTGTAGATTTACTTATTATTCGCCCCGAAGCGCTGGCGTATATCAGCTTTCACCGGGAGGATGCGGTTTATCCACTATCTCTTCACTCATCCCCGCTTCTAAAAAATCCATTAATCTATCCACATCTTGGTTAACTTGTTTAAAACAAACAGGTGGTGGGGTTTCTGGCTCAAAATAAATTAACTTGATTTGTTCTTTGCCGATACCTATCATCAAGACTTCTGTTTCGGGTTGATGATTATCTATCAAACCTAAAATTTCCTGAACCTTATTATCTACATTATCGTTAAACTTCTTAATTGCGTCATGCGGACAGTAGACAAAATGCGGTGAGGGTAGTAAATCAATACCAATAGTACCCTCATTGTTACCATTTTGCTGCCAAAGTCCCCATGAAAGCGCCGCTAATTCAAGATGATGCGCTTTGACAAATTTATCTAGCTTGTGCAGCCATTTGGGTTGGGGTGTGTTGGGTTGGGTGCTAGCAAACATGATTGCATCTCTACATACGCATTTAAAATAATCATCTCACGCAAAGGTACGCAGACGCAAAGAATTAGTGAGAAGCCTGGGGTTTTAGATGTGCTTTCATGCGAATCAGTAGAAATGTGAGTGGAATACTCAGAATAAAACCAATTACAATAAAAAACATCCATATCGAATACCATTCTAAAATGCCTTCAACTCCTGCAATTTCGTAAAAGAAGCGATTGCTTGCAATCAATTTGGGAGTTGATTCAGAGTTAGGTAATTCAAATAAGAATTCGTAATATGGATAATGGTCGTTACTAATTTGTCCGCCATTAACTGCTATAAATAAATACGATTGCTTGTCTTTATCTTCAGCTTCAACGACTATACCTTGAAGTCGCTTACCATCACCTTTAGATATTAGTTGTCCGCTAGTTTTATCCGATACCAGTTCACCATTGTATTCCGGTTCGCCTTGATATAAAACTTCGCTTTTTTCTAAGTCATTATACAAAGAATTTAGCTTGTCTGGAGAAATGTAGGCAGCCTTTTTCGGCAGCTTTTCTTTTTTATATAAAGATAGAAGTATACGACTGTTATCGCAATATTCTGTATTACATTTTCCCGTACCGCAGTTGCTTTGAATATTTTCAGCCCCCGACTGTATTTCTTTTATGCAGGAGTCTGAAGTATCAATCTTAAAAATTCTGCTACCGTCATTTCTTTTAATACTGGAAACAGGAGTAATTGAACTAATTTTCTCAAAATTCTCAACTTGACTGGGTAATCCAGGTGGATTTAAATAATATCCCCAATAAGACTTAGAAATAAATATAGAAGCTAGAAAGCCAACAAAAACACTACTACCAAAAGTAAGTAAAAATGTTACTGCAATCCAAAACGGTTTTGGATGATTATTATTTTTCATCAGTAGAATTAATTGTATAACTCAAAACACTGTTATAGCCACTAATAGTGTTTCCATCAAGTTGACTTTTGTCCGGAAAGAATTTTCGCCACAATTTGCAATAATACAATTCTCCACAGGATTATTCAGGGGGATTAACCTGCTAAAATCTAGCCAATTTTTAATCATTTCTTGAGAGAATTAATATCTCCGCAGGCAGCAGCTATTCAAACAAAACCCGGATGGTGCGCGGGTTATAAATCTACTACTACAGGCAGGTGGACAATGATCGGTGTAGCATGAAGTCGATAGTCGTTAATAAAATCAAACTTTAAATTAAATTTCATTCCCCATCAGGTGTGCTACTCAATCTTAAAAAAATCCATCATTAATACGGCATTACATCATCAAGTTGAAATTGCAACCTCGGCAAAAGATAAGATGTAATTGCATCTCCTAACCGATATTTTTGCTGTTGATATACACCGTTAATTAACTGACAGACTGTAAAAGTAGGTTGTTTCGGATTGCCAATGAATTGCAAACCACCCAAACCACGAAAGTCTATAATCCAGTATTCTGGGATATTAAGAAAAGCATATTCTTCTACTTTCCTTGCATAGTCATCTTGCCAATTAGTACTAACAACTTCAGCTACAAGTTTAATTGTTTTACCATTACAAATAATCGGCTCTTTTTGCCAAAGTGGTTCGTTATTTAATTCTGCTTTATCTAAAACTATGACATCTGGACGTAGTGCTGTAGCTTCAGCAGCAGGTGGTTTAATTAAACAGCTTTTTGGGATTAGCCAGTTTAACTTAGAACGAAGAATTTCTGTATAGATTCTACCAGCAATACTCCCCGAAACTTCTTCATGAGGACCTGTTGGTTCCATGTCGCGTAATTCTCCATCAATAAGTTCGTAGCGTGGATTATCCCCGTATTCTGCTATAAATTGGTCGAAAGTTAGAAGTTTTGGCGGAGTATAGGTCATAGTTTGCTGTCGATCGCAGGTGATTTTATTTTAACGAAGCCCTCTGAGTTAAGTTAGTTTTTACCCCATATGCTTTAATTTTGTACGATTACAACTAGCTATAGTTAGACTTATGAGATATTTTAATCTGACGCAGATTCTCTCAACTGAGGGATAAATAAATAAATTTTCAAGTTTAAGTTTAAATAAGTACAGGACTTACGGTCTAAGGCTATCGCCTCGCTGCGCTAACGTAGCGTCATTATTGTCAAAAATCGTTGATGGTGCGTGACGCTACAAACCGGCGTTGCTACGTTCCGTCTTAACGATGGTGCGTCACACACCCTACAAGAAAAATGTTTTTTAATTTAATTGATAGGATACAAAATAATGAGACTTAATTTAGTTTTATTTTGGGTAACTATATCGTTTGTAAGTGTAGGAGCGGTAATGCTGTTTCTCCAACCTTATATTGATTTTCACTAATTTAAAGTCGCAATGCAAATTTGATTTATGAATTATTTAATTGCTGTATTAACCGATCGCTTTCAAGTGGAAGCTGCTTACACGGCTCTTGAAAAAGAAAACTTCCCCAAGGAACAAATAAACATTCTCGGACAAGGTTACAAAAGTGCAGATGAATTTGGATTTATTCAGCCAAATAAACAAGCTGGAAAACAATCAAAAAAACTTGCTTGGGTTATTCCTTTCGGGTTTGCAGCTGGCTATGCTTTTAATTTACTTTCGGGAATTGAAATTTTTAGCTGGGCTGGTAGTATCGGAAACCATCTGATTGGAGGTATTTTAGGCGCGGTTTCTGGAGGCTTGGGTGCGATTTTGGTTGGTGGCGCTGTAGGTTGGACTGTAGGTAGCGGTGATGCGCTGGCTTACCGCAATCGTTTGAATGCTGGTAAGTATATCATTGTGTTTAAGGGAACTGAGGCTCAGATAAGAGAAGCGACAAGGGTAATACGTCAGTTTGAACCGGAAAATATTCAAGGTTATACAGAGCCAGTTGCTGCGTAAGTTTGGATTCCTGGTACTCATGAGCAAAAGTTTTGCTGGGTAAAAAGGTTCGTAGTAAGCGCTTCAGCGCCTCCGGATTTGGGGCTTAGCCCCTTACTACAAACCTGTCAAACCTAATGAAACGACTACTAGTATTCTTTACTTTTATTTGCCAGGAATTTGAAATCACTTGGGTAGTTGCGATAGTTTTAAGGGAGATAGATTAATAGATCGGAATTACTCAGGAATTTTTGTATGATTGACGATACTGCATTAAATCCCCAAGAATTAAATCAAAAAAGTACAGAAGAATTAAAACAAGAGTTATTACAGCTTACTCAAGATAAAGATAGCCAACCACTTAAGCAAAAAGTACAGTTTTATCAAGAATATTTAGCGGCTATTGTTACTGAGTTAAGCCAGCGCAATCCTTTTCCTCAAGTAGAAGAGCAAGTACCTTTAGTTCTCGGTGTATGGAAATCGGTTTTTAGTACAATTCCCTTTCAAGATACTTTACCAGGACGTTTACCAGAGCAATCTTATCAAATTTTTCATGATGATGGTTTCTATGCCAATATGGCTCGCTATGCGCCAGGTAATAAGCTAAAATTTGGTTGGCTGCAAAAATTAGCATCGGTATTTTTAGCTTTTGACTTAATGATTGTGCAAAAATATCAAATTAAAGAAGATGAATGGCTGATTGAAAATATTGCTATTAAACAAGCATTAAGATGGCAAGGAATTCCTTTAAGTATTGAAAAAGCAGATAATTGGTTTACTAAGGTAGTGAAATCTTATTCTTCTCAAAATACAGAAACAGCAAATACCTATACTCAAGTGGAATTAAAAAATTTAGATAGCAGCACTGCCAAGAAATATAAAACAGCTTTGGGTGCTACTCCTGAATTTGAACATTTGTATATAGATAACGATTTTCGTGTAGTTAGAAGTAGGCGACAAGCCAAACAAAGAAATTCTTATACTATTGCAGTCAGAATCAAATAATTGTTATTTTTATAATGACTAAAAAATCAGTTGGGTACAAAATCCCAAATCCAAAATTGAATGACAATTAACAAACTTGAATCAAATGCTGTTTCTAAATGGCTATACGATCGCTTTTTAAATTTTGTTATCTATCCTAGTATTTGGGTAGCTGGCGCAATTGCATCTTTAGGATTATTTACTCAAATAGTCCTGGAATTAGGCGATAATTGGCAACCAATTGCTCTGATTTTTGTAACTGCTTTAATTCCTTACAATTTAGATCGCATTTTTGACTCTTACGTCCAAAAAATCCCCGAAGCTAAAGCACAGTTATTCTTCCAAAAACCATATATTTTTGTTTTCTTATTTTGTGCGATCGCAACTACTGCTTTACTTCTTTACTATGCACCTTTAAGAGTTCGCTATGTCAGTTGTGCCGGTATTGTTCCTTTACTCTACGGTACGCCTTTATTTCCCTGGAAAAGTAAATCGGAATTGCAATGGTACCGATTGAAAGATATTCCCGGTTCAAAAGCCTGGATTGTTGGTAGTATCTTAACCTATGCCGTTATTGCTTTACCTATAGCTTATGCGGGAGCTAAATTCGATCTAGCAGCAGCATTAACAACTTTGTTTATGTTTGTATTTATTGTTTCTAATTCCCATGTTTTTGATATTCGGGATGTAGAATCTGACCATAAAAAAGGTGTCGTTACATTACCAATTATGGTCGGAATTAAGGGAACAAAAATAATTTTAACAGCGATGAATATATTGATGTTGCTGACAATAATTGGTGCATGGATAACCAATGCGATCGCTTATTATCCAGAAATGATTTTAGCTGTAGGGGTTAATATCAGCTATATCTGGACGGTTAATGCAAAAACACCCCGTTCGGTTTACAGTATTTGGATTGAAGGATGTTTATTCGTGCCAATTTTAGGAAACCTCGTAATTGAAACAATTTTCTAATTAGTACAGATATCTTGTTCTTCTAAAAGAATAGTTGTCTCGGCACCTATTCGCCCAAAATCAGGTTCCAAACCCATATGCATTTCAACAGTATAAATCCAGGTATGAACTTCTCTTTGAAGTTTCTTTACTTCGCCACTACCGCCAATAAAATAAACTTTTTGCTGCTGATGAAATTTTGGGCGATCGAGACAAGTAATACTCATAAATTAGTTTAATAATTTCTAGCTTTTTTCTTTGACTGCTTCTTATTATGTTATTCGCCGATCGTATCTATTAGTTCTATCCAAAGTCATAATTAAAATATTTATGCATCTAACTTTTGTTAATATTTAGTTATCTAATTTGTATTTTTATGAATCAATATAAACAATATTATATTTAATTAAATTAAATTAAAGATAATCTTTCCATCGATCGAACACTCGCAAAATTATCCAAGTAACTAATGCTCCGGCTAAACCTAACTGCCACAAACCACAACCAACTGCAATACCCAGGGCAGATGTCATCCAGATGGTAGCAGCAGAAGTTAAGCCTTTAACTTCCGATTCACGTAAAATAGTCCCTCCACCGATAAAACCAACACCGCTAATAATTCCGGAAATAACTCGTCCTAAAACATCTAAACTCTGTTGCACTGCACCAATTTCAATTGGGATAAGTATCAGTAAAGTAGAAGCAAAACAGACCAGCATATTAGTTCTGAGTCCTGCTGACTTTTGTTTTGTTTCTCGTTCTAAGCCAATAATTATGCCGATAACTAGAGCAATAATTAAACGAAAAGTAAGTCCCTGCCAGCCGATGGGAGCAAAAGTTGATATTTGTGCCAAGGTAAATTGATTAAACATTTTTTGAGCATACTTATCAACCTACATTAATAGATTTTGAGCTTCTCTGACAGAATAAAACAAGAGAGAATTCTGGGTTCAACGATGCTCCCTCATGCCAAGCCGCAAAACTTATATAATTGACCACTAGTTGATTGCATTAAATTTGATAGGTTCGTAGTAAGGGCTTAAGCCCTTCGGATTTAACCCTAAATGCGAGAGTTAAAACTCTTACTACGAACCTTTTTACCCGTCAAAACTTTTGAAATAGACTACTAGTACGGAGCTACATTAATTCGGGCGGGTTGTAGAGACGTAGCACAGAATAGTCTCCCGACATTTACGAGAAAACGAACCCATCAAAAATTATGCAATCGACTACTACTATGTCTAAAGATAGATATGTATTCCGATCTCTTGAAGCTAAAAGAACTATTGCTTTTATCCGTAATTGTAAAAATTTGGTATCAAATATACAATTAGTTAATTTTTGTTTGTAACTGTAGAGCGATGTAAATTGAGCCAAAATGATTAATATTAGTATATATAGCGAATATAAAAGGATGTCTAATAAATATTTATACTTATAAATAGGATAGTTACTAATTATTTAGAACGGTGTAATTAACGTTGCAGTATCCAAGCAATTAGTTTCGCTTCTTTGTCAGCATTCTTATCGTTGCTCATAGCTTAATTCTGTCGTTTACTTGTAATATAAAAATGCGATCGCAACGTTTAATCCTGCCTCAAGTCTTACGTTTATCGTTAATTATGCTTCTCGTTCCTTTGGCATCGTGTCAAATCGAGAAAGAACAAGCAGCTCGCTTACCTGAAGTAAATATAGAACCCGGAAGATTGCCAGAATATGATATTAAAGGACCGGATGTAAAGGTTGGAGTAACCAAGCGCACCATTACAGTTCCTAAAGTAGTGGTAGTGCAGGAACAACAAACCGTTAATGTTCCTTATATCGATGTCGATTTACCTGGAGTAGAGCGGAAAGAACGTACTATTACCGCAGAAGTTGAGGCTCCTGCTGGTTACAATCTGGAAATTCAAGATGTATATGCAGTAAACAACGAACTGTGGGTAGTTTCTCGACTCGATCAAAAAGATCCCAATGCACCAAAAACAACAGTGCGCGTATCCGATCGCATTGTAATTAATGCTCCGGATATACCAGTGCGTCAATACATTATTGGCGATCGCCCGTCGGGTAGCTTTAACGAACAGTATACATTTGTCAGCAACCGCGAACAGATTGCCTCTCAACTAGCCAACGGAAAGCAACTATATAGTATTTGATTGCATAATTTTTGATGGGTAAAAAGGTTTGTAATAACGGCATTGGTTCCCTAAAACTGGAGGGGGCTAAAGCCCTTACTACAAACCTTTAACCTTTCAGCTTTTTATTACCGCTTCTATCTTTTCTAATAATTTCCCCAGGGTATAAGGCTTGGATAAAAATGCCTCTATCTTAATATCATTTGCATCTATTAGCTGACGATTGGATTCGATTCCGCTCATCACAATAATTTTGACATTAGGATTCATTCGTTGCAAAACTTTAATAACTTGCAACCCATCTATAGACGGCATTTGTATATCTATTAATACTAAGCTAATTTCATGTTTGTATTTAGCAAACAGCGAAAAAGCCTTAGAACCATCATTAGCACTAAGTATTTTATAATTATATGTAAGAAGAGAATTTTCGGTTATTTCTCGAATGTTTTTTTCGTCATCTACAACCAGAATTAATTCCCCGTTACCTTTACTTATCTCAGATTCAGTTGTTTCCTCTATTTCTTGGTTTTGGCTGGCAGGTAAATACATTTCAAACTGACTACCTTTACCTACTTGAGAGGAAACCTCTACAAAACCACCGTGGTTTTTGACGATGCCAATTGTTGTAGAAAGTCCCAAACCCGTGCCTTTTCCTACTTCCTTTGTGGTGAAAAACGGTTCAAAAATTCGTTCTTTAATTTCTTGCGGTATGCCACATCCGGTATCCGTAACAGTTATCGCCACATAATTACCTACCTTTGCTTCCGGATTCATGCTGTGATAATTTTGATCGATGTATCGATTTTCGGCTGCAATACTCAGCTTGCCTCCTTCAGGCATGGCATCACGAGCATTAATACATAAATTCATCAATATTTGATGTATTTGAGTTGGCTGTGCTTGTACCGTCCAAAGTTTTGTTGGTATTTTAGTACTAAATTCGATTCCCACCGGAAATGTACTATTAACAATCCGCTTAATTTCATTAATTAGGTGCCGTAATTGGATGGCAACGCGATTGCCTTCTGCTCCCCTGGCAAAAGATGTAATTTGCTTGACAAGTTGGGCACCGCGCTTGGAGTTATCTTCCAGCATCTTGAGAATAAACCGATTTTGTTCGTTCAAATCGGGAAGTTTACGTAGCAGTAGTTGAGTGCCTGTAAGTATGGGAGATAGGATATTATTTAGGTCGTGAGCAATACCGGAAGCTAAGGTACCAAGGCTTTCCAGACGTTGCGCTCGATAATATTGTGCTTCGAGTTGTTTTTTCTCGGTAATGTCGGTGTTGACTATCAAAATTGATTGTGGATTATTTTCTTCGTCGCGCATCAAATTCCAACGGCTGTAAACAACTATCTCTTTACCGTTTTTTGTGACTTGCTGCAACTCACCCTGCCAAAAATCATCTTCTAAGACTTTAACAAAAGCTAATTCAAGTTGAGACGAATTGTTTTTATTTAAAACTTCTTGAATATTCTGGTTTATAGCTTGTTTTTCCAGCCATTCATACAAACTTTCCGCTCCCCGATTCCAAAACAATATCTGCATACGCAAATTGCAAACCATGATTGCATCTGTAGTAATATCAAGTAAAGCGGCTTGCTGTTTAATCTTCTCTTCTGCCTGCTTGCGTTCGGTAATATCGCGAATCATCAAGCGCTTGCCCACTAGCTTACCTTCTGAGTTATGGATGCTGGTAATGGTAATTGTGGCATTAAAAGGCGTGCTTTTCCGTGGCTGTATATAACATTCCCAATCCTCCACCCGCTCCAACAAGTTGACTTGAGTACGAAAGCTTTTGCGATCGCGCTTAGCAATAAAAACAAATATGGGTTTACCTATGAGATATTTTCGGGATACAACAAGCAAGATGCTAGCTGCACGGTTAGCTTCTTGAATCTTTCCATTGGCATCAGTCACCAAATACGCATCTGGAGCAAACTCGAACAAATTCTCATAACGCTGTTGCTGTAACTTTGCGTCTTCATGAGCAATCAATAATTCTTCGTTTTGCTGACGTAATTCCTCTTCAAAAACAGTTTGTTCTTCGAGGCTTACGCTCAATTCTTGGTTGACTTTGAGAAGTTCGGCCGTTCTCAATGCAACTTGTTTTTCTAATTCAATCGAAGCTTGACGGTATGCTTGCTGACTTTGCTGACGTTGATTAATTTCACTTCGTAATTGATGAGTTACCTGTATTAACCGAGTTGTTTTTTCTTGTAATTTTTGTTCTACTTCAGTAAGATTAATGTCTTTTTTCTTACATACGACAGTGCTTGTAAACAACTAGATTGAGTTAAAATTCCTACCAATTCCCCTGCATCCCCGACTACCACTAATTGTTGCAAATTTCTACGCTGCATTTGTGATAAAGCATCAAAGAGCGAATCATTTGCACGCACGGAAAATAACGAGCTACTCATCACCGTTTTCGCCTGAATATTAGCTAAATCCAGTTCCAAACCTTGAAGTAGCTCTACATCTCGTTCTGAAATTATGCCAACGGCAAAAACTTTTCTCCCTGCTCCTACTACTTCTTCTTGTGCAATTACAACACTACTAATTTTCTTCTGTGTCATAATTTGAGCGATACTAAGTAAGTCAGCAGAAGGCGATGCATGAATCACCGATCTTTGCATTACCTCTGACACAGTTCGCATTTTCATTAAGTCGTTATATTGCAAATCTTGAAGAATATTTGTAGGTGTCATTTATTTTATTAATAAAGATAAATAAAGATAAATATTGATAAAATTACACTTTCCCACTTAATTAAACAAATTTCTCCTTGCTATCATTTATAGTTAGTTATTCCTGACATCTTGCAGCAATCTCAACAAGCTCTGCATAAACCCGGAATATGCTGAATGAACAACGAGATATTCATGTTTATACGAAAATATTCCGGGTTTCTGACACTAGTGTAAGATATCAGTTATTGTTGGCAATATTCACCATTCGAGGGCAAGCTTATAAATCCGATTTCTCCTGGTTTTTGATAATTAATTCGTTGTGAAACGAGCAACAAACCTGGTTTCTGATAATGGTGCATATTCATAATGCTACATATAAGCTATTCTAAATCTTTGTTAAGCTTGACCAAAAAATGATACACAATTGTTTAAATTTGAAGTCGATCGATATAGCAGGTTATTACTCGCATCTTGGGAGCTAGCGATCGGCAGGCAGCAAGACGCGAACACTACAAATAGACATCTCCGGAAAACATTTATATATATGGTTTTCTTCTTTAGATAAAGACCTAACCTTTAGACCTCTCTCCAAACCTCTCCCTCACTGGGAGAGAGGCTTCATTATCCCCATTCCCATGTCCTAAGACACGCTACGCTAACACAGGGTAGGGGGGTCTTTCTGTTTTCCGGAGATGTCTAATGCATTATCTATGGAAATTAATCTGGTGGAATAATAATTTAACTGTCCGATTTTTGTTCGTGATACTCGGAAATCTGTTCGTATATGTCAGAGGGAAACTGCAAGTCTTTGTATACATTACAGGAATCTGGGTCATCGGGATTTGGGCAAATCGGGAAGTCTTGTTGAGATTGCCATTCCAAAATACGCTCTCGCTTGGGTGGATTATAGTCTTTGCCTTGCACCTGTAAATACATCGAGCGGGCATCTTCTTCGCTGAAATCTTTATCTTTTCTGAGATAACTAATTAGCTCGGATTCACTTAAAAAGTGACGCGCTACCATTGCAAAAACTAATCTACCGTAATGACCTATATCTTCACCTCGATCGAGACTAGAAAGCAGATGCGCCATCATATCGCTTTTTTTTAATTCTTTTACTGACATATATTTGCTCCTTTGATAAATTACTGGGGAATGTTATTTGAACGGTAGCATCCACTTTTGGAAAAAACCCAGTTAAAAAAACCGGGTTTCTAGCACTTAAAGATAAGTCTAACTATTGATAGATGTCTATCCGCCGTTAGCTCTAACTTCTTTCTACTTCTTTCTATAGAAAAATATAATTTCATAATCTATCTAGCGATAAAGGTTTTATTGATACAGCATCACATAACATCGGGAGGGAGAAAGAGAATAAGATTAAATTTAGTTTTATTCGATAACTTCTCAATCGATCGCTAATATAATTAATTTTCTTGTTGAACAAAACGATTAGCATAGTTTTACACTAGCTTCGACCTTTATTCGACTTTTAAAACATCCAAAAAAGATTAATTGTACCTAATAAATAAAATAAGGAGAACTAACATGACTATTACCCCAGACCAAATTCCTGCTCAGTCTCAAGATAAGCAGCCTGGATTAGAATCGGAAATGAAGCCTCAACCGCAGTACGATCGCGAAAGCTATAAAGGAAGCGATAAATTAAAGGGTAAAGTAGCTCTAATTACTGGCGGTGACAGCGGTATCGGTCGTTCTGTGTCGGTGCTGTACGCTAAAGAAGGTGCAGACGTTGCGATCGTTTATCTCAACGAACACGAGGATGCTGAAAAAACTAAAAAGTTAGTGGAAGCAGAAGGACAAAAGTGTTTGTTATTGCCAGGAGATATTAGCAACGAAAAGTTTTGTGCTGAGGTAGTACAAAAAACCGTAGATGGGTTGGGTAGACTAGATATTCTGGTTAATAACGCTGCCGAGCAGTACATGGAAAATCCTGAAACTTTAGAAGATATCGATGCGGCACGTTTGGGTAGTATTTTTAGTACCAATATCTTCTCGATGTTTTATTTGTGCAAAGCTGCAATTCCCCACCTCAAAGAAGGTAGCTCGATTATTAATACTACTTCGATTAATGCTTACAAAGGTAATGCTCCTTTACTCAGCTACTCCACAACCAAAGGTGCAATCCTTGCCTTTACTCGTTCCCTATCTCAATCGTTATTAAAGAAAGGTATCCGCGTGAATGGAGTAGCTCCCGGACCGATTTGGACTCCTTTTATTCCGGATGCGTTCCCTGCCGAAAAAGTCGAAGGCTTTGGTAAACAAGTACCGATGGAACGCCCAGGGCAACCAGTTGAAGTTGCTACCAGTTTTGTTTTTCTAGCATCAGATGACTCTTCTTACTTTGCCGGACAGGTATTACATCCTAATGGTGGTGTAGTAGTCGGAGCGTAGTAATCGACCAAATCAACATTGTTGAGTCACATACGTGTAGTGCGAGCGTCCCGCTCGCTACCACCAGGGAGCGTCCCGCTCGCACTACAAATGCCCCTAAAATTTGGTCAAAATTGCTTTAGGTTTAGTTCACCTTGGAGGAACGAAAATCTTCGGAATTCTGTTAACTATGGATGCGAAACAGGGTGTAGAAGCAATCAAAATTATTGCACCAAATTTAACTATTCCGATTCATTACAACGATTACACCGTGATGAAATCACCTCTTGAAGAGTTTATGCAATCCGTTGCAGAAGCCAGACTCGATGAACGGGTAACGTATCTAACTCATGGCGAGACTTATAGATTTGAGTTGTCTGATAAATAATGTAGAGACGTTGCAGTGCAACGTCTCCGTATTTTTTAATTAGTATTGATGAGCCACAAACTATATACCCGCGTTAGTGCGAACACTTCCAGTTGTGGGTGAATTATAAATTTCCCAATCTCGCACTCCGCCATTGCTTAAAATCGATTGAGCCGTGTTGATTTCTGTTGAGGTTCCTTCAACCAGTACAACATAATATCCTTGGCTTAGCTTATCATTATAATAATTTGCGCGTTCTTCAGGTACTCCCCAACCAATCAAAGCACCGAGTAAACCACCGCTAGCCGCACCAATACCACCACCGATCAGAGTATTTGCGAGTATTATCCCTATTTCCGCTGCCGGACCAACACCAGGGATTGCTAAGACACCCAAACTAGGTATCAAACCAATTATTCCCCCGGTGACTCCTCCAGCTGTTGCTCCAGCTTTGGCTCCTCCGGCTGCTTGTTCGCTGTTTGATTTTTCGTAATCTGTACCGCTTACCTGGTTCTGACCTTCAGCATTTTTAACAACTACGGAAATTTTGTCCATATTGAAGCCAGCATCTCTTAGTTCGTGGAGCGCTTTCTCTGCTTCTGGACGAGAAGCAAAAGTACCAACTGCACGCTGCATTTCACCTGTATTCATAATTTCTCCTTAAGACTAAGTAATTTCTGGTCTAATTTAACCTCATACAACATTGATATAGAGTTGATTTTTTTTCAATAGACCTCTCGATAGAATTCTTGATTAAATTTTTCGCAATCTAAATTTTATTTTTCTACAGATAGATAGTAGGCAAGAATTATTTATTTAATCTAAGAAGTCTGATACAACTAAATCGGCGTAGCCAAATCTTAATGCCGGACAAGGGAGTAGGCAGTAGGCATTAAGAGCAAGGCTTTCAAGCCAATTTACATTGTGTTATGTAGCGCAGGTTTATTTGTGCTGACTTACTTAGTGACAAATCTATATATAGATATAGGTTAAAAAAACTATCGCCCTGAAGTTGCTGCTGCGGGTTCGTATTCAATTACTTCGCTACGCTTCCGAGCAATATAAGCTAAAAGAACACCATCGATGAGTTTAACTTTATTTCCTTTTTGGAGCGTAGTCACCACAATTGACAGCCTCTTCACTTAAAACCAGCGCGGGTTGTACGGCACAAGGAAGCTGTTGATTATTGTTAAAAAACTGACATTTACGACAGGGAATGGAAGAAATACGCTTTAAATTAACAAGTTGAGTATATAAATTTTTACGATACTTGACTTGTTTGAAAAAGATAAACGCCAAAGTAATGACAAAAGCCACGGGAATGACGGCTAAACCAACTTGGATAGTTGTGACTTCGCTTGAAGGTGGAATATTTGGCGATACGCGAGTGCTTGGTTGAGTTACGATTTCTATTTCGGGTGCCATTTTGATTTCAATCGTTTGCAATTGTGAATGTAGTTTATGAAATATTAATTGATTTATCTGCCGATAAATTTAATGTTTTAGTGATTTTTCGACGAACAACATGATACTAACTGTATAATTCAATCAACATCGAAACGTTTACTAATAAAATTTCTGATTAAAATCAAATTTTTTATTCTGAAGTTCGCATAGTTAAAACTAAATCTACAACCTATTTACAAACAAATGTTATGTAGGTGTAAATTAGGTAACGATCAACTTTACTTAATTCAAGTAATATCTCTAAAACTAATAAGGATACACCTATCTATAGTTAGGGTTTAAAAGTCGATCGGATGTATGTCTTAAGATAGTTATTTTATCAGTTTATATCTGTAGAGATGCATTTTTTTATCAAAAATATTTTTATGAAGTTTCTTAAAGAAAATAGCGATCGCAATAGAGATATGAATTAAATATATTACAAGAATTTGTAATAATGAAAAACCCGGTTTTCTTAAACTGGGTTTATTGAATTATTAATTATAATTTTATCAGTTAAGCATCTTGTTGCCAAAATGCCAGTTAATTGCAGTAAGTAAACTACGGTGAATTCGACAAAGAAAATTGCCGTTAAAACAGTTGTTCAAAAGGTAAACTTAGATGGTTGCAGTTCTTTTGATAACATTCGCCGATCGAGATACGGCGTTAATACCGTAACTATGGGGAAATGTGTGGCTTCTATTGCTCCCGCAGTTTGTAATCAGAATACGGGTTCGCTGAAAAACAAGTAAATTCCAATGGGTAATGGTGCAAGATGTTATTACCCCATCCACCTCGGACATTTTTTCCTTTCTTCTAACCTACTAATCAATCTAAAATTGAAACCCTTGAAGGATAAACAGTATCGGCAATCAATACGGGTTTTTCGTTATACTTTAATTCCATCTCTTTCTTCAATCCTTCATCCCAAGTAAATTTATACTCTTTTTCCATTTCCGCAACTCGGAATGGACGCAGAACCCCTGTTACGGCTACTGTTTGGTCGTTGTTCACAGCCATTGCAGGAGTAGGATTAAAAACTAATAAATCTTCTTCACCGAGTAAATCATCTTCATCCAAAGTAAACATTTTGGAATTTTGAATGCTATCTATTTCTCCAGTAAGTGCCAAGCGTCGGTTATAGTATTTACTCGGATTATCGGCAATATCATTTATTTCGGGCGCTAAAGCTATATGCTGAGCAACAATAGCAGTTACATTTTTATAGTCTTCGTAAACTTTATCTCGCAATCTTAAGTTAAATTCTTTTTCAAGCTTGGGTATATCTAACTGACGTACCGTACCCGTAACTTGCACTTCTGTGTCTTTTTGCGTGGGAAGATTAAAGACTTTACCCGATGCATTAATAATAATAACTGGTTTACTTTGGATCAAGAATTTTCTTTTACTTACAGCAAAGGAAGTAGGACCGAGTTGTTCAATATATTTGCTTCTAACTGTGACAAATTTACCAATCAAATCATCTTTATCTCTTGCTATTTCAGATACCGTCATCATTCCTGGAGTTGCAGCCGGTTGCCGTACAAATATGAAGTAAAGTCCAACCAGAAGCCCAAAGAAAGCAATGCTAAAAATTATTTTTGGACTCCAATGAAAACTATTTTGCGTTTGATTAGCCATTGTTTGAGGAATATATAAAAATAAGGTAGATGTTAAATCAAACAGTCAAAAGGCTGAGATAAGAACAATCCCAGCCTCTTCTTAATTAACAGATTTAAGTTAGTCGGAAATTGCCGAAGGATATACGTTATCAGCTACAAATACAGGTTTGGTTTTGTACTCGGCTTCTAGCTTCTGCTTAAGCTTTAAATCCCATCCTAGATCGTATTCGCGGTCAAAATCAGCAACTACAAACTGACGAAGTACCCCGGTAACTGCTACTACTTCATCATCTTTAACAGCTACTTTTGGTTTGGGATTAAAAACTAACAAATCTGTCGCACCGAATAACTTATCTTCATCCAGCGTAAAGATGCTGGCGTTTTGAATATCTTCAACTTCACCCGTTACCGCAAGGCGCTTATTATAATATTTTTCGGGATTTTTGGTAATATCGCCTGGATCGGGTGATAATGCAATAGACTTAGCAATAATTGCAGGTTTATTTTCGTAGTCTACGTAGTACTGTCTGTCCAAAGTCAAACTATATTCGCGTTCGACATCTGCGATTACCAAATTCTGAACTACACCCGTTACCTGGATTTCTGTATCGTCATCCGCAGGTAGAACAAAAGCTTCTCCCGAAGCGTTAATAACTAAAATAGGTTCGCTACCAAAGAATTTTTCATCCTCTACGGTAAAAGAAGCTGGACCTACTTTAGCTTTAGGTTCGCTTCTAACAGTTACAGTTTTACCATCTAATGCAGCAGTATTGCTTGCAACTTCTTCAGTGGTAACGTTTCCCGCACCGGGAACATTTGCTTCATTATTATTACAAGCAGGAAGTACTAAAGCCATTACAGCTAATACGATCGCACCCTGAAATCTGCCAAATTTATTCATCGATCCACTCAAAGTTTTACTTAAATTCAATGACTTTTTCTGTTTACGAACCTTTTGCATCTTTGCTCCATTTTAAATTACAATGCACCGTAGATAAAACTTATAAGTTTTAGTTCAAATTCTTAGTTCAAAAAGACATCACCATCTGACTGAATTCTTAAAACACCTTGGTTGTTATCAAATTTTGTTTTTTCATCCAAATTAACTGTTAACATACCATCTTCTTTAGCAGACATTGGCATTACTCGTAACAGTCCTTCATCTTCTCTTACCATAGTGATGGTAACTGGTGTAGGAAGATCGCGTAAAGTTACTTCTTTTCCAGGTTCCAAATACCGAACTTCAGTATATGTAACAGCTTGATAGGAAATGCGAGCATTAGTATCATTTTTCAACATTACGCTCACTTTACCATCCATCATTGGCTTGATAGTAGCGATCGCAGATTGACGAGCTTCTGGTACAGGTGGCTGTATGGGTTTTACGTTTGTAGCCGGGGGTACTACATTGAGCGATTGATCCACAGCTTGTCCGGTTTGTTTCCAACGTTGAGTTGCAGCATTAGGCGTGCATCCTGCGGGAACTAATATCTTGTTGTTGTAAGGTTCCTCGTAATAAATTTTAGGACAGGGATTGCGCTTCGGGTTGGGACGAGCCGGAACGGCAAATGCAGCTAATGGAAGGAAAGGAATCACAATTGCAAAGCCGCTCAAAAGTTTCTTCAAGGTGCCGAGATTTTTGTTATTCTTAAGCATAAATACCTCTTTAATCTTCAAAATAGTTAGTTTCTGCCTGTAGAAGCACTTTTATTTATATAGAATGAATTTATCTCTAAATAGATTTAAAACAATTGAATGAATCATTTGTAGTAAATCAAATTCTTAAATTGAATTTCATTTAATTAAAACTTACACTTTTTTCCTAGTTAATTCTTCTAGCTGAGGCAATAACTATTATTCTTATCGGTGTCTATCTTTAGGGATAAAATTTTATATCCTAAGAAATAGTAGAGAAATTATTTTTATACCTGCTTTGATTTAAAAACGGCGTATAACCTACTTCGGATTTCGGGTAAGTTACACGATCGAAACCCCGTCTTACCTTTTCTTTTCGGTGACATCTGAGGATATTACAGATCGATTACAAAGCTAAAAGTAAAGCACTATAAATTGCTGCACCCAATGCAAAAGCCCAAAAACGGCTTTCTCGTTCTTCGGGAAGTTCTTCTTTAAGTACGTTAAGAACAATTCCTCCTGCTAAAAAAGCAAAAAGAACGGCGATCGCCATTTCTCCAATTTGAGTACCGCTGCCTATTACCCATCCTACAATAACTGCTGATGCTAATATCCAGCGTCCGATGCGATCGTAGAGATGCTTGTGATTTTCTCGTAAGCCGAAGTCGTTGACAACAAAATGAAGCGCCATTGCTAAACTATACAGTAACAAGTTTTTTATATCCGGCTCTTCTCGATGCATTAATAAATAGCCAATTAAAGCATTATAAATTGCAAAAGAAGCAATATGTACCCAAAATACTCCTTGGGTTGTAATGTCTCCTTTACCTGCTTTTTCTTGATTTTCCCTCGATTCACTCGCCATTCTTTCTAAGCCATAAAATATGCTTAATCCTAATAAGGCTAGCAGGTAAACGTGATGTTCTAAATAAGAGATTAACCCGGTTTGCGTTTCGTCTAAAACTGTTTGATGTTCGTTTAATTCCGGTAGTATATGTACGAATACGTAAGCAACCGATACTCCTCCTGCACCACTCAACCAGCGATTGCGAGGAACTTTTGCGAAGTCCAATTTTCCGCCAAATAAATGCGTTAGCGCTAAGGCGATCGCAATTAATGCTGTTGAAATAAGAGTTGTGGATGTGGATGGTAATGATTCATTCATCAATTATTAGTCTATGCAAGGCTTATATTTATTTAATCTCTTTAAGGGAATTAATTTTTGTATATCGTTTATCAGTTTAAATTTAATTGATTTATATAGATATGTAAACTTTTTCGCGTTTTTTAGAAAGTTTGTAAAGCCACAACTATCGCCAGGATGAATTATTTTATATCTTAAGAATTAAGAAATATTCAAGAGTATAGGATGCACAGAGCAATAATTTGTGATATCAATATAACTTTTTCAAAAATGGTTAGCTGGGTTCATCTGCTATAGTGCGACAATTTACTATTTAACTTTTCAATACATAGCTACTATACTGAGAATTCTTTTTACTTAATATCAAATTTATTTTTATTTAAAAAACAGTATTATTTGTAACTTTAAGAAATATATTTTCCGACTTAACACTTATTCCTCGATTGAATTGATAGCTGTGATACTGAGTCGGAATAATTGCTGAGATAAGTTAAAACTTTTTAAAATCTTCATTTATAATTTGGAATCGCTTAATCTAAAAATAATATCAAAATTGCTTGAATTAGCTAGTCTTGACGGCTAGGGAAGGATGTGCAAAGATTCTTTAAATAATAAAACACTTATTTTTACACGGGTATCTAAAGAAACCAAAAAACCTTGGTTAGCGTCTCAAGAGCCTATAAACTATGTAATTGTCCATGAGCCGAACTTTTCTTGGCATTGCTTTCACGACACTTGTTTTAGCTAGCGCGATGGCGACAAAGCCCGTACCGGGTCATACGTCAACGAGCGAACCGACTGTGAAGAAGCCGTTGTTAATTCCGTCACATCCGGTTAAGCTATCTACTACTGTAAAAACTACTGAATTAGAAAGGGCAATATTTGACAAGATAAATCAATATCGAGTTGCTAAAAAATTGCCGAAGCTGAAACTGGATGCCAAAATTTCCAAGCAAGCGAGGATTCACAGTCAAAATATGGCTAAGCATCACGTACCGTTTAGTCATAACGGCTTTGCAAAGCGAGTTGATACCATCTCTATTAAATTCAACAGTGCGGCTGAAAACGTTGCTTTTAACGCTGGATATGACGATCCTGCCGTGGAAGCGATAACGGGTTGGATTAAAAGTCCGGGACATCTCAAAAATATTAAGGGTAAATATAATATGACTGGGGTTGGTGTCGCTGTTAATAGTGAAGACGAATATTTTCTTACACAAATTTTTATTCTTAGCCAATAACTTTGATTTATTATTTTCTTAAACAATAAAGTAGTGTTTGACAAGAATTTTCTCTGACAAACACTACAGTGATTTTTAAGGATTCATGGAATTACAAGATTTTCAGGTTTGCGATCGCGATTTTGATGATGCGACTATGCAGGAGTATCTCAAGTGTGAGGCGATTGCTGTAGATACCGAAACTATGGGACTATTGCCTTTACGCGATCGTTTGTGTTTGGTGCAGATAGGGGATGATAAGGGTAAGGTTACGGTTGTGCGGATAGAACAAGGCCAAACCGCAGCCCCAAATATGAAAAAACTCTTAGAAGCAGATAATGTTGTAAAAATATTTCACTTTGCCCGTTTTGACTTGGCAACGTTACGTCATTATCTAGGCATCATGGTAAATCCGGTTTTCTGTACCAAGATTGCCAGTAAATTAGTTCGTACTTATACAAACAGACATGGGCTGAAGGAATTGGTACAGCAATTGGAACAGGTGGAACTTGATAAAAGCGCTCAATCTTCCGATTGGGGTAATGCAGAAAATTTATCCGATGCTCAACTGAGTTATGCTGCTAACGACGTGCGTTATCTAGTCAGCATCCGGCGAAAATTGATAGATATGCTCGAACGTGAGGAGAGATTGGAATTAGCCGAAGATTGTTTTAAATGCTTACCAACAATAGTACAGTTGGATTTGTTGCAATTTAACGGTTTGTTTGAGCATTGAATCTTTCAAACCCCGTTGATTTGATAATGGCTTGTTTGGTTAATTTCGATAAGTTCGTTTAGATCGCAAAGAGACGCGATATATCGCGTCTCTACAATTTGTTATAAATCCAAAATTGACTTACTTGTCCATATTTGCTGCTTGGTCTTTCATTCTATCGACGACGTTATAATCATCTTTACCAACAGGAGTTCTTGATTCTACAATACCTTCAGTAGGACCGCCGATCGCTTTCCATGCAGCAAGTCCACCTTTTAGTTCGGATACATTTTCAAAACCCGAAGTTCTTAAAGCTTGTGCGGCTTGGGTAGTATCAGCATCGCTTGCACCGTAAACGTAGATATCGCGGCTTTTAGCTAAACTTTCCGCTGCTGTATTACCTAAACCATCCATCGGCATTGATACCGCGCCCATGATGTGACCGTCATTGTAGGTTGGGCGATCGCGCACGTCGATAATGGTAAATGCAGGCTCACCCCACTCTAAACGAGACTTAAGCACGTGAGCATCGGACTTCTTTTGATCGACAGGAGGTTGATTGGGAATGATATTTTCGATTGGATTGTTAGCCATGTGTTCTTCTCTCTTTTTAATTTACGGAGGTTAGTAAAAGCGTTAAAGGTAAATAACAGATAAACGGCAAAACGAAGACGGTATAATTGCTTGCGAAACTTAATGGTTGTTAAAAACGTAGCTTAGTTCACAAGTAAAAATATTTACGTGTAATATTTAACTGTGGTTTGCTGTAAATTAAGCCGTATCAACAGTAGCTTCGATACCGCTAGCCCTTGACACTTTTACAAATAATTTTATTCACTAATTAAAAGTTAACGCTTAAGACTACAAAAATTGCTCCTTCTTTAGAATGAATATTTCAAATATTTCTCTAACGATAGGATGAGTTAGTAAATATTTATAAAGACTCTATGATTTATAGACGATATTGGTCATAATATTTACCTGGAAATGATTTATAGAAATTTTATTCTTCCGAACTCTTAATCAAACATAAAAAAGGGCGCAATTGCTGCAACCCTTTATTAAAAAATCTGATTTTTAGCTTTAAATTAAGCTAGAACAAAATCGACATCACTAGTGCCATCTGTTGTAGACTGCCCGGATTGCAGCTTATTGCCATTTACTTCAACGGCGAAAGGTGTTGGATCTAAGCTGAGATTGTAATCAGTTTTGTCATTCGTATATCCAACACTCGCAACCATCTTACGACCTGCATCGGTATACTTGAAAGCCATCATCTGATTTTTCTGTTGCTTATTATCGTAAGCCCAAATCACCATGTACTGTTCGCCTTGATATTCAAAAATCTTCGGCGCTCGATTGGGAACGTAACGCCCAGCCTCACCAAAGCTTGAATCTAAAAAGCCTTGAACCGAACTTTCCTCAACAGAAGCAAAAGCAACCTCATCTTCTGCGGGTGCTTCAGCATCAGGTTCGCTTTCTGGTGGTGCTTCTTCTTTTCCACGATTCTTGAAGTAATCTACAGCTTTTTTAGTTCCAATTGCACCAGCCGCAGCGACTCCCGCACCAATCAACAAATTACGAAGAGTATTCTTAGCCATGATTTATTTCAAAGAATAAACATCGAGGTAACATCCTATCACTAAGAGAGACTTATTCTAAATTGATTCATTTTTTTTATCTAATTTGAGAACAATACGGGTAAAACTTCGATTAAGGTAAGATTATTTTTACCAATAAATACTATCTTTAATTTAACACTCAGCGATCGGCAGCAAACTAAGTTCGAGTTTTCCTTTAATCCTTTACATTTAGTCATGAACATCTATCAAAATAAATTAATCATTGCTTTGTTAAGCATCACTGTTTTAACTGCGGGCTGTAATACAACCGAAACTGCCACCGAGGGAGGAACAACCGATACTCAGAGCAAAGTTGCAGCCGTTAATCTTCAGCCAACAGAAGGAAATGATGTTAGCGGCAAAGTTACCTTCACACCGGAACCATCTGGGGTACAAGTAGTTGCCGATATCACAGGTTTATCACCGGGTAAACACGGATTCCACATTCACGAGAAAGGTGATTGTAGCGCCCCGGATGCCACTTCCGCAGGCGGTCATTATGCACCAAACGGCAGTCCCCACGGTGCCCCCGATGCTGCTGCTGACAAGCGCCACGTCGGCGATTTAGGCAACATCACCGCCGACGCTTCCGGTAACGCTAAATACAACCAAGTTGATAAGTTACTTAGTCTCGATGGCGCTAACTCTATAGTAGGTAAAGCCGTTATCGTCCATTCAGGAGAAGACGATTTGAAATCTCAGCCAAGCGGTGATGCAGGTAATCGTGTTGCTTGTGGTGTGATTCAGATGTCGTAAATAAATACAGATAACCAATGTCGTAAATAAATACAGATAACATTAGGGGTTTCTTTTGTAGAACTAATGTACTATTATGTTTTCTAGGATTAAATTACAAATGGTGACGGGTAAAAATGTCGGCAGATGTATAAGCGATCGCCATTTTTGGGAAATCTAATAGCAGTAGTTCTAAAAAGATGTCATGGCAGAACAAAATCAACCAGGAAAGTATGATGCTGTGTTAGGGGGACAATCTCCACCACCGATCCATAGTGCGGTGTTAGGTGGAATTGAGGGTGTGCAGCGTAGGTTATCAAACCCAGTAGTAGACGTGAAACTTGCCGCGCTTACCGATGCTTTGAAGTATGGCAATGCGGGCTTGGAGTTGGTAATTCAAGCTTTGCGGTGGGAGCCGAAGACTTTACAGCGTCATGCTTATAAGTTATTGCGGAAGCGAGAAGAAGCACGGGTAAAGCAAGCGTTGCGAGAATATCAGCCTTGGGATTTATTTGAGCGATTGCAGGGATATATTGGGTATAAAGGACAGCACGCCGAGCGGTTTGCTAATCGTCAAGTTGTTGATTACAGCGTGGAAGTTGGGATTAAAGACTTTGAGAATACAGCTTATGCTTTACGATCGAATTACGATGGCGATCGCCCTCCTACAAAAGAACAGCTTACAAGTCTTTTAGAAGATTCCCAAGCCAGTAAATTAGAAGCTTTGATTTTTAGTTCGTGGTACTCAGATGTTGCAGAAGGTTACGACAAAATTGTTAATGAACTTGTAAAAGCTAAAAATAAATTAACTAATTTGAAAGCCGTTTTTCTCGGCGATGTTCATTACCAAGAAAGCGAAATAGCTTGGATTATACAAACTGATATAAGTCCTATTTTAAGAGGTTATCCTCAATTAGAAGTATTGCAAATACGCGGGGGAGAAGGGTTACGATTTAATGCGCCAGTAAGACACAATAATTTACAAGCGCTGATTGTAGAAACTGCGAGATTAAGTAGCGAAACAGTTGCTCAAATTTGCAACATGAATTTACCTGCATTAGAGCATTTAGAATTATGGTTTGGTAGCGATAATTATGGTGGAGATTGTTCGGTTGTAAATTTAAAACCAATTGTTAAAGATTTAGTATTTCCTGATTTGACTTATTTAGGATTGCGTAACAGTCAGTTTGCGGATGATATTGCAGCAGCCGTAGTTAGTTATTCTTTAATTGAAACGATTAGCGTACTCGATTTATCGCTGGGAAATTTGAGCGATGAAGGTGCAGAATTATTGCTTAATTGTGCTGCGGTAAACGAGCTTGATATTCTCAACGTTTCCGAATGTTGTTTATCAGATGAAATGGTTGATGATTTGTCTACGCTTAATTGTCAATTGTTAGCAGAGAAGCAGAATAGAGATGGTGATTATGATGATGAATATCGTTATTGTGCTGTGGCTGAGTGAAAACCTAAACCACCGAATCGTTGCAAACCCAAGGCTAACAGCGAAAGTCCTATAAATAGGACTGAAAAATTTAAATAAACCAGTCCATTTTAATGGACTTCTGCTATTAGCTTGCGGTTTGCAATCGTAAGCGGGTGTGAATCTCAACGCCAAATTTTTCAAAAGTTTTAAAACAAATATCAATTAATAAAAAAATGAATAGCAATCAAAATCAACCAAGAGAATTCGATGTAGTTTTAGGTGGTAAAAATCCGGCTCCGGTAACTGGTGTTGTGTTGGGAGGAATTGAAGGGGTAAAACGACGGTTGCAAAGTGAAGATGATGATGTCAGGATTGCAGCGCTTAGAGATGCTTTGAATTATGGGGAAGCGGGTTTGGATTTGGTGATTGAAGCGTTGGAAGATGATTCGTTACAGGTAAAAGGTTTTGCTTCGAGGTTGTTGAAAGAATTTGGAGGTGAAAAAGGTAAACAAGGGTTGTTGAAATTTGACCCTTATTTGTATTTTACGAAAATAGATAATTATAATTTTCAAGAAATTGACGATTATTTTAGTGACTATGAAAATATTGATAATGCTTATACTTTTACAAACAGTTGTATCGGAGAACAAGAAAATAATATAGATGAAGCATTTGAATATCTTCAATATTATAAATATTATGATATCGAAAATCAAGATAATACTTTAGATGACTTGCTTGAAATTCTGCAAGATTTTAAATTTAACAATATAGAAGCTTTTCAATGTAAATATGCAAGACCAACCTCTGAAAAGCTTGTTGCTAATGCTTTAATAAATGCTAAAGAAAGATTAAAAAATATTAAAGCTTTGTATATAGGAGATAAACATGATTATGAATACAATGTTTCTAATGTGATTTTAGGTAATATGAGTCCTATTTTAGAAGCTTATCCTAACTTAGAAGCATTGCAAGTTCGTGGTTTCGGATATGATTTAAACTATTTATCTTTTACTCCATTACGACATAAGTGTCTTCAAACCTTAATTGTTGAAACTGGTTATATGTTAGAGAGCAAAATAATTGACCAGATTTGCGAGCTTGAATTACCAGCACTAGAATACCTTGAGTTATGGCTAGGTAATGATGAAGAATATGAACCGCAATATTATGAAGATAGAAATCCTGATGACGATTTTAATAGTATAAAACAATCGGCTCTTAACAATTTATTACCAATCATTACAGGAAAAGCATTTCCTAACCTTAAATATTTAGGATTGCGTAGCTGTAACTACTCTAATGCTATTGCAGAATTAATAGTACATTCACCCTTACTCGATAATCTTGTAGTTCTTGACCTTTCAATGGGGAATTTAACTGATGAAGGAGCAGATTTTTTCTTAGATTGTCCAAACATTAATCAACTTCATACTCTTGATGTATCGATGAATATTTTATCTTCGGAAGTAGTTAAAGAATTATCAAATTTAAAATGTAGAGTGATTACAGAAATGCAAGCTAAGGATTCAAGCTATCGTTATCACATTTTATCTGATTATCATCACCATATTATATATGAATAAATGTGCATAACTGAGTGAAAAACGTTTTGGAATGTTGATTTATAAACCTTAAACAACTTTGGTTTGCAACCGTAAGCGGATTATGAATCCACACGCAAAATATAAGTTTTAAAAACATCAGTTAATAAGCATCGATTTTTGGGAAACCTAATATAGTTATCAAAACAAAAGCATTATGTCACAACAACCAAGAGAATTCGACGCAGTTTTAGGAGGAAACACACCACCTCCAGTTACGGGTGTTGTGTTGGGAGGAATTGAAGGGGTAAAGCGACGGTTACGGTTGGAAAGTGAAATTGTAGATGTGCGAATTAAAGCGCTTTCGGATGCGTTGAATTATGGGGAAGCGGGTTTGGATTTGGTAATTGAAGCGTTGGAAGATGATTCATTACAGGTAAAAAGTTTTGCTGTGAGATTGTTGAAGGAAAGGGGAAGAGAAAAGGGAAAACGAGCGCTGTTGGAATTCGATCCTTATTTGTATTTTACGAAGTTGGAAGATTGGGAAGTTGAAGAGTTTGATTCTGAAATTGGGATTGTGAATCCTGAGAATAAAGCTTATGTTGTGAATTTGGAGAAATTAAAGCTTTTAATACAAGATGATAGAGTCAATGAAGTTGAAGCTTTAATTTGTTATTTACAAGACTATAATGTTTATTACGAAGTTAGTGAAGAGTATGATGATTTAGCTGAATTTATTTATAATCATCGGAAGGAATTAGAAAATTTAGAAGCTTTATTTGTCGGTGATGAGCAAATAGAGCAATTTAGAAAATCTTACCAAGGAATAGGTGATATCAATTTTTTGTTATCAAGTTTTCCAAATTTAGAAGTATTACACCTTCGTGGTTGCTGTACTGAATTACACAGTGGTGCGTTAGGACATAATAATTTAAAAACGTTGATTATTGAAACGAGAGATATTAGCAATATTTCAATTCAGATAATGTGTTCGCTTAATCTACCAGCTTTAGAATATTTCGAGCTATGGATAGGTAGATGTTTTGAAAATAGTTGCGACAACGTTATAAAAAGTTTGAAACCGATTCTTTTTGGCGAATCGTTTCCAAATTTGAACTATTTAGGAATACGCAGTTGTGAATACGCTGATGCTATCACCGAAGCAATCATGGAATCTTCTTTCATGGCTGAATCTCCTATAGTTGATAATCTTTTAGTGCTTGATTTAACGATGGGAAATCTAACAGACGAAGGTTTAGAAAACTTAATTGGAGTTCCGGCTATTTCTAATTTACATACTCTTGATGTTTCTAATAATTGCATAAGTGAAGAATTCCTCGAACAAGTTGAACAATTTTCACCTCTTGATTGTTGGCTAATCGCAGATTATCAAGAAGAAATAGCTGATAGAGGAGTAGGTATATCTCGTTACTGTGCTTTACATGAGTAATATTAAAAATCAAAACCCCATGCAAAACTTCACCATCATAGCCAACCCGGAAAACCGTCGCGTCGGATTCCTCCAGCAAGCACTTGCAAACCTCAACCTACCACCCGCAACCGTCATCTCCTATGCAGACTTAATTACAGGTAAACAAAACCTCGAACAATTCAAACCCAACAATATCATCCGCTTTGATTCTCCTGAAAAAAACTTTGAGGTTGATAAAGCGATTATTGTTGCGGGGGAAGGATTAGAGGGGGTAGAGGGGGGAGAGGGGGTAGAGGGGGGAGAAAATAATACTCATCAGCGAATTAGTAGTCAAGAAGTTGCGAAGTTGGAGTTTGATAAGGGGCGGATTCTTTACCCGCGACAGTGGTATTTGGGATGGCGGAATTTGTTGCAACGATGGGAACAGGAATTGAACCTCACCCCTAATTCTTTTCCTGATTTTACGAATAACCTCACCCCCAACTCCTCTCCTTGTTTAAGTAGAGGGGAGAATAAAGTTATGAATCATCCCCGTGATATTGCGGTAATGTTTGACAAACCAAGGTGTCACGAAATATTTAGCAAAAACAACGTTCCCGTAGCGCGTAGTTTGGGGAAAATCCACAGTTACGAACACCTGCGCGAACAAATGCAAGCTCAAGATTTGCAACGAGTGTTCGTAAAATTATCTCACGGTTCGAGCGCTTCTGGTGTCATCGCTTACCGTGCTAATTCCCGCTTTGAATCCGCTATCACCACCGTGGAAAGAGTGCGAGAAGACGGGGCAACTTTACTTTATAATTCCCGTAGAATTCGTAACTATACAAAACGCGAAGAAATCGCCGATATTATCAACATTTTGACAGCGGAAGGAGTACAGGTTGAGGAATGGCTGCCGAAAGCAAGGTTACAAGGATGTGGTTTTGATTTGCGAGTTGTGGTTATTAACGGTGAAGCACAGCATACAGTTGTTCGTTTGGGGAAAAGTCCGATGACTAACTTACATTTGGGTAACGAAAGAGGAAATATAGAGGAATTTTTAGCTCTTGTTGGTGATGAGAATTGGCAGAAAATGACAAGCACCTGCGAACAAGCTGCGGGGTTATTTCCTAATAGTTTATATTGCGGAGTTGACTTGATGATTTTACCAGATTGGCAGCAACACGCTGTTTTGGAGATTAATGCTTTTGGGGATTTGTTGCCGGGGATTTTGTGGAATGGGATGGATACTTATCATAGTGAATTGAAAGCGGTACTTAAATTAAATTCGCCAGCATATTAATAATTATAAAACCGCAGAGTACGCAGAGGGCGCAGAGGAAAAGAAAAGAGAGGTAGTTTCTATTTTAAGGGTTTTGAATTCAAATGAAATTAAACATATTGCTCATCCTCTATTGGTGTCAGAGAAATTTTAACTTGTTTATTAAGCGCGGAAGCAATTTTTTGCAACATCGAAAGCGAATGTCCTTCATAATCAGCGTCTTCAAGTCGAGCAATTACGGGTTGTTTTGTACCCACTAAATCAGCAAGTTGTTTTTGTGTTAACCCTGCTTGAGTTCTAGCTTCATATATAAGTTGCGCGACCTCCGCATTAATAGAAGCTGTAATAATCAATTCTTGAAGTTCGGGGTCATTACCATGAATGTTTTCAAGTATTTTCAAAGCGTCGTTAGTTTTAGTCATATTAATGTTTTACCTGGCGATTGAATGTGCCGCACCTAGCGGTGAACGCGGCTACACAAGCAAAACCTACCTCCGTAGGTTACAAATCAGTAGTCCACGCAGGTGGACTTTGCCTGTGTAGTAGCGAATTATATTCGCCAGATACTTTTAGAACGTCCTTTTTTATTATCTTTAATAATAATGCAAAACATCAACCAAATCATCGGCACCCACGACATCGTATTCATCACCTTCGACACACTCCGATACGACATCGCAACGGAATTACTATCCCAAAACCGCACCCCAAATTTAGCCAAAGTATTACCACATGGTTGGGAAAAGCGACATTCACCGGGAAGCTTTACTTATGCATCCCATCAAGCCTTTTTCGCGGGTTTTCTTCCTACTCCCGTTACCCCAGGAATTCACACCAGATTGTTCGCTTTGAAATTCGCGGGAAGTACTACCACTACAGAAAAAACTTGTGTTTTAGAAGGTGAAAATATTGTCAAAGGATTAGCGCGAAAAGGTTATCATACCGTTTGTATTGGTGGTGTCGGTTTTTTCAACAAACAGAATCCCTTGAGTAACGTGATTCCCTCGATGTTTGCAGAAAGTTACTGGAATCAAGAAATGGGAGTTACCGAACCAAAATCTACAGAAAATCAAATAATATTAGCCGAGAAAATACTTAATAAAACTCCTCAAAATCAACGTTTATTCTTATTTATCAATATTTCCGCCTTACATCAACCTAATTATTTTTATCTTGAAGGTGCTAAAACAGACACATTATCAACTCACGCAGCCGCCTTGGAATACATTGACATTCAACTAGGAAAACTTTGGAATGCTTTACAAAAACGTGCTTCTACCTTATGCATACTCACCTCCGATCACGGAACAACATACGGTGAAGATGGTTACACCGGACACCGCCTCGGACATTCCGTGGTGTGGACTGTTCCTTATGGGGAATTTGTATTAAACGCTGAATCTAATAATACCCGCACCCACTGGGGGTTGCAAACCCCCAGCTAATAGCAAAAGTCCTATAAATAGGACTATGCAAGCTTTTCAGTCTACTTCAGTAGACTTGAGCTATTAGCCTGGGGTTTGCAACCCCAGGTGGTTATGAAAGCAAAAGCAATATCTCACATAACCTATACAAATACGAACTATGACAACTAACCTAATCAATCAATCCCAAATCCATCCGTTGTTAAAATCCAAAATCAAAAGCTCTCCTTTCCAAGCTTACGTTTATTCCTACCCCCACAAAACCGCATATCGTCCGATTTCTCCACAAATACCGTTAACCGATGCATGGGCTAAAGAAGACAAAAACGCTTTATTCCTCTACATTCACATCCCCTTTTGTGAAATGCGCTGCGGTTTCTGTAATTTGTTTACCACCGTCACCCACAACGAAGATTTTGTGACTCAATACGTCAATACCCTGCAAAAACAAGCAAACCACGTAAAAACAGCTTTGGGTAAAGCTTCATTTGCACGCTTGGCGATTGGTGGAGGTACACCAACTCAGTTACCAATTCACCACTTGGAAACGGTTTTGAATGTTGCAGAAGATACGATGGGCGCGGATTTACCGCAGATTCCGATATCCGTGGAAATGTCACCGGAAACCGCTACGAAAGATAAATTAGAACTGTTGCGATCGCGAGGTGTTACCCGTGCGAGTATCGGCGTGCAAAGCTTCGTTGAGTCGGAGGTTGCAGCAGTTAACCGTCGTCAAACCACCGCCGAAGTAGAAGCCGCACTCACAAGAATGCGAGAAGCAGGTTTTCCGACAATCAACATTGACTTAATCTACGGATTACCCGGACAAACAGTAGAAACTTGGTTGCGATCGATACGTGATGCTTTGCGATTTGAACCAGAAGAAATATTTTTGTATCCCCTGTACGTGCGTCCCCTCACGGGTTTAGGAACATCCGATAAAGAATGGGACGACATTCGCTTGAATTGTTACCGTCAAGGGCGGGATTACTTGCTTTCCCAAGGATACACCCAAACATCCATGCGAATGTTCCAACGCAACACGGAGGAGACGTTATGTATAACGTCTCTACACCAGGAACCTGTTTACTGCTGTCAACAAGACGGAATGGTAGGTTTAGGTTGCGGCGCACGCTCCTACACGGATGATTTGCATTATTCCAACGAATACGCGGTAGGAGGAAAGGGAATCCGCGAGATTTTGCAAGGGTATATTAAAACACCGGAATCATCGTTTGATTTTGTAAATTACGGCTTTGAATTAGATACCGAAGAAAAGCGCAGAAGGTACATTTTATTATCATTACTTTCTCATGAAGGTTTGAATTTAGGTAGTTATCAAAAGCGATTTAATACCAAAGCCTTTGATGATTTCCCGGAGTTGTCGGAATTATTTGATTTGAATTTGGCGACTGAGGATAAAGGAATATTGCAGTTAACACAGCTTGGTGTGGAATATTCCGATGCAGTTGGGGAATGGTTGTTTTCCGACAAGGTGAGGGATTTGATGCAGAGATATGAATTGAAGTAGTGGTTATTTAGTGAGAAGGGGGAGAGGGCATAGAAAAGAAAGAAGTAGAAATGATGTTTTGTCATTACGAACGGATGAAGTAATCGCAAAGTCTTTGGTTCAAACGCAAAATACTGCGATTGCGTCGTTTCACTCGCAATGACAATTTACTAAATTAATAGTTGATAAAACTATGACAAACAATCAAAACCAACCCAATCAATACGACGCAGTACTCGGAGGAAACGCACCACCGCCAATTCACGGCGCGGTTTTAGGAGGAATTGAAGGTGTAAAAAGGCGTTTGGCGAGTTCTAATATTGAAGCGCAAATTGCAGCTTTGAATGATGCTTTGAATTATGGGGATGTGGGTTTGGATTTTTTAATTAGTACTTTACAGCATGAATCAGTAAAAATTAGGCAATATACTTATAAATTATTACAGGATAAAGAAGAAACTCAAGTCAAACAAGCTTTAGAAAATTATAAATTCTGGACTAGCTTTGAAAAAAGTTATAAATTATTAACGAATCATGCAACTACATTTGCTAATCGAAAAGTTATAGAATTTGACCCAAAAATTGGTATTACTGATACGGTTAATACTGCTTATGCTATAAGAGTTGCTGATTGGGATTTGTCTCCGAAAAACCTTATTAGTACAGAAAAATTACAAATATTACAACGAAATCCTTTAGCTCACCAAATTAAAGCTTTGTTAATAGGATTTTGGTACACAAAAGGATTATCTCTTGTAGATGCATTATTAAATGCTAGCGAAAAACTGACTAATCTTAAAGCTTTATGTTTAGAAAATATTCATGATAGAGAATACTATCTACTTGAAAATATTAATATTAGTTATATTTTATTAGCTTATCCGAATTTAGAAATTCTTAAGATAAGACTTAGTAATTGTATAACATACACTTATAATGGAAAGAGATTTGGATTAGAAATAAACTTTATTCGACATAAAAATTTAAAAGCATTAATTATTGAATGTGAGATAATTGATTTTGAGTTAATAGATGAAATTTTTAATCTTGAATTACCTGCACTAGAATATTTTGAATTGTGGTCTATTACAAATTATAACGGTTCTACTTATTCTCGCATGGGTATTAAAGAACTTATGCAAGTTTTTTCTAAAATATTTCCTAAGCTTAAATACTTGGGAATACGTAACTGTAAAAATAACCTTGAGGACTTAAATCATGTCCCTTTTGGAATAGTAGATTCTTCGATTATTGAAAATTTAGTTGAATTAGACCTTTCAATGGGAAGTATAGATGACGAAGGTGCAGCAGCTTTACTTAATTGTCCATCTATAAAGAATTTAGATACTCTTGATATTTCTGATAATTATTTAAGCGATGAAATGGTTGAACGATTGAAGCAGTTAGATATCGAAGTTATCGCTGATAGACAAGATCCAAATTATCTCAATTACGATTTATAATTTCAAACCTTAAATAAAAAACAAACGAAAAAATGCATCTAACAATCCTTTATCGCGGTTCCCTCATCAGCTGTAACTACGGATGCGAATATTGTCCTTTCGCAAAACGTCAGCAAACAGCAGCAGAATCAAACATTGACAAACAACAATTACAACGCTTTGTAAATTGGATTTCCCAATATCCCCAGCATCAATTTTCGATTTTATTTACTCCTTGGGGTGAAGCTCTCATCCACAAGCACTATCAACAAGCTTTGGTTAACTTAACCCAAATGTCTCACGTTAACAAAGCCGCAATTCAAACCAATCTTTCCTGTAATTTGGATTGGGTGGAAGATTGCAACAAGGATTCTTTAGCGTTATGGGCAACTTTTCATCCAGAATGGGTATCCCGTCAAAGTTATGTTTCCCAATGTCTGGAATTAGATAAGCGTGGAGTTCGTTTTAGTGCGGGTGTTGTCGGTTTTCCCCAGTACAAAAACGAAATTGCAGCTTTACGTCAGGAATTACCCTCTCATGTTTATCTGTGGATTAATGCCGTCAAAAAAGAACTTTCTCAATTATCACCAGAAGACAGAAACTTTTTCTCCTCCATCGATCCACTTTATCACCTCAACACCCATCATTATCCCAGCCTCGGACACTCCTGTCGTGCTGGTGAATCGGTTATTTCTGTTGACGGTGAAGGTACTATCAGGAGATGTCATTTTATCAAACAGCCCATTGGTAATATTTATCACCAGAATTGGGAAGAAGTATTACAAGAGCGCGACTGTAGTAACCAAACCTGTCACTGTCATATCGGTTACGTGCATCTCGATTATTTGGAATTAGATAAAGTCTTTGGTGACGGGATATTGGAGAGGATTCCGAATTAACCTCACCCCGTCCTAAAGGACACCCCTCTCCTTGTCAAAAAGAGGGGATAAGACTTAAAGCCTCTCTCCTTAATAAGGAGAGAGGTCAAAACTGTTGTTATAACTGTAAATATCTACCCAGAGGAATAAATCATGGCTGAGTATAAGAAAGTAGAATACCGCATTGGTAAAGACGGTAAAATTACTGAAAATGTCATCGGCGCTTCCGGTGCTGGTTGTACCGAAACCACTTCCGGAATTGAAGACGCTTTAGGAGAAGTGGAAAGTCAAGAATTGCTTCCCGAATATTACGAAGGTGAAGAAAATATTACTTCAACTGAAAATCAATCTTTGAAGAATAAAAACGGTTGAAATTCGCAATTACATTCAAGTGCAGTATACGTTGGCAAGACGTAGCAGTGCTACGTCTCTACATTAATTATGACAATCATCTACATATCACTAATATTCATCCTCATCCTAATTACAGCCGTTGCAATCCGGTTTGTTTTAGCTAAAATCTACGCTACGGGAAATCGCAATGACGAATTACTTTTAGAGTTAATGCGTCGAAATAAGATTGCTAATTGGAATCAGTTGCAACAAAAATCCGGTTTGAGCAATTCTGCTATGTGGAAATTGCGAGACGGTGACAGTAATTCGCTGAGTTTGGATGAATTGGAACAAATTGCGATCGCGCTCAATATCCCGTCAGGAAATTTTCTCGATAAGTTAGGGATTCTTCCACCACATCCAGAGTTAGAAAAGAAGCGTCGGGAATGTTTGGATTTACAGCAGCAGTTACAGCAATTAACTCAAGAAAAAGAAACTTTGCGAAAAGATGGTTTGCGATTGCATTCGGAATTACAGCAGCAGCAACTTGAATTAACCCAGGAATTTCGTAAATCAACATTTGAAAAATTGCAAACCCTGCTCGTCAATTATCCCAGCATTCATCAAATGGTAAACGTAAAACCAGAATTACCCGCGAAAAATTTACTTTCCAGTTTCACCCCTCTCGAAAACCTGTTAAAAGAATGGAATTACCAACCCATCGGTAAACCTTGGGAACAAGTAGAATACAATCCCCAAATCCATCAGCCAGATACCGGGGATATTCAAGAAGGTGAAAAGGTTTACATCCGCTTTGTTGGATATCAACATCAAGGTAACATTCTTTGCCCCGCTAAAGTTAGTCGTACACTTCCGGGTGCGGGGAGGTAGAGATGGGGGGATGGGGGGATGGGGAGACAAGGAGATAATAATATTCATAAGTTGATAATTAACTAGACATCTCTCTTGACTTCTTTCCTCTGCGTACTCTGCGTACTCTGCGGTTTTTTATCTTCCGCAATATTTTATCCACAAACCAGCATTGCAATACCAGCGTTGGTGCGTGACGCGCTTATTTAACTTATAACTACGTAGATATTTTGTTAATCGCGTCACACACCCTACGAAAATATAACTCCTAACTGTTCACTGCTCACTGTTAACTGCTCACTGATATGATTGTCATCGACTTCGGAACTAGCAACACGGTTGTTTGCACTACTGACACAATTACTCAACAACCGCGTACTTTAAAATTTGATTCGCTTTCTCGTCGCTTTAACGAGCAGGTTAGCGTTATTCCTTCTCAGGTATTTGTCAAGTCACAAAATAATTTGATTTTTGGCGAGCCTGTACGCGCTCAAAGGTTGGGTTTTAGTCAGCCACAACGTTTTTTTCAAGCATTTAAACGGGATTTAGCGGCGGATTTTGTTCCACCTCCCCGCGTTTTGGATGATGTTAATTACAGTGCTGAAGCTATATCGGAACTGTTTCTCAAGGAAATTTGGCAGCAGATAAAAGAACAATTGGAACCCAGTCGGGTGATTTTTACGGTTCCCGTGGGTGCTTTTGAACGATATTTGCATTGGTTTAACGGTTTGGGTGAAAAGCTGGGTATTCCCGAATTGCAAATTGTTGATGAATCGACGGCAGCAGCTTTGGGTTATGCTGTCAAGCGCCCCGGTAGTTTGGTTTTGGTGGTGGATTTCGGTGGTGGAACTTTGGATTTAAGTTTAGTTCGTACCGTCAAAAGCAATTCTGAATCTGCTGCTGTACGTGCAGAAGCGATCGCCAAATCCGATGCTTTTGTCGGTGGGATAGATATCGATAATTGGATTGTCGAAGACTACCTGCGAAAAACGGCTTCGAGTCGGGAAGAAGTTGGGGAAGTTGGTTATCAAAATTTGTTGGAAATTGCGGAAAGGTTGAAAATGAAGCTTTCCACGGATAATGAAGCTAAGGAATCTTGGTTTGACGATGAAAATTTTATGTCTCACGAATTGCAGTTAAACCGGGATGAATTCGCGGATATTTTAGAGAATCGTCAGTTATTAGAGCAATTGCGACAGACATTAGATGAAGTGTTGGCAATTAGTTTGAGTAAAGGAATCGGCAAAGCAGACATCGAACAAGTTTTGTTAGTGGGTGGTAGCTGTCAAATTCAAGCCGTACAGCAACTAATTATTTCTTATTTTGGCAGACAGAAAGTTAAATTAGACAAACCTTTTGAAGCCGTAGCGCATGGGGGTTTAGCTTTAAACGAAATCGTAGAAATAGACGATTACCTGCGTCATAGTTATGCAATTCGGTTGTGGGAACCCCATAGTAAAAAATATTCCTACATGACATTGATTGAAAAGGGTACGAATTACTTAGGGGAAAGCAATAAAAAAGCCAGAATTAGCGAGCCATTGATATTACAAGCTGCGATCGAAGGACAAAAAGAGATTCGTCTCGACATCGGTGAAATTGCGGAAATGTCGCAAGCTGAGGTTACATATGATGCTCAAGGTAGGATGACAAGCAGTCATTTGGTGAAACAGGAAACCTATCGTTCCTTAGATACCCAGCATCAACAGGTTTGTATAGCGCATTTAGAGCCACAGGGAGAATTGGGAATCGATAGAGTTTCGGTAAAATTTGGAGTTAACGAGCAGAGGATGCTGGTTGCGACAGTGCGGGATTTGTTGACAGGGAAAACCTTGGTGGTGAGAGAAGCGATCGCTAAATTGAAATGAAAATTTTGAATCAATTATTCTTGTAGGGTGTGTGACGCTTTGAAATATTTTTCTACGTAGTTACAAATTGGTGCAGCGTCACGCACCATCTGGTTCTATTTAATACAAATAACGATAAAAAAACAAAATATTTAAAATAAAATACTGGATTATAACGATGAAATTGTTAGTCCTATTTATAGGACTTTTGCTATTAGCCAGGGGTTTGCAACCCCTGGTGGGTATGGTTTTTATGAATTATTAAACCTTACTAGACACAGAAAGCGCCGAGAAAAGAGTTTTTAGAGAGGTAATTTATGATGTCGGAGAATCAACCTAAAGAATATGATGCAGTGCTTGGTGGTGGAAATCAAGCTCCTGTTGATGGTGTGGTTTTGGGAGGAATTGAAGGAGTTAAAAGACGTTGGGAAAGTGCGAATATTCAACAGAAGATTGTTGCACTTTCAGAAGCTTTAAATTATGGGGATGTCGGATTAGATTTTGTGATTCAAGTTTGGCAAAGTGATTTAGAAAAAGTCAGTTTTGCTGCTTATTTATTATTACGTCACAGAAAAGAAGCAAAAGTCAAACAAGCCTTGGAAGAATATAATCTCTGGCAAAAAATGGAGTGTATTCATACTTTACAAGATGTTAACAGCAGGTGTATTGCTATTGATTCAAATCGAAATGTGTTTTTTGAAGGCTCAACCTCTATAAATATCTATAATTTATATACAGAGAAAGTTGAATCAACTTTTATTAAACATGAAAACTTAGCAGATATTTTGATAAGCCCAAATGAAAACAAGTTTATTACTAGGGGTGGTACACTTTACTTTAATAGTGGAATTATAATATGGGATTTGCAAACTAAGAAGCGTCTATTATTTTTATATGAAAGTTCAGAGAATGTATCTTCCTTAGCAATAAGTCCCGATGGAAATAAACTTTTCTATGGTGATAACTATCCTGGTACTGGAATTAGTGTGTGGAATTTAGAAACAGATATACAGGAAAGACTTTTTGAAGATTATCGTCATTCAATCCAAGCATTAGCTATAAGTAAAGATGGCAAAAATCTTGTTAGTAGTGCTTATGACAGAAAGATTAAAATTTGGAATGTAGAAACGGAAAAACTAATACATATTTTCAAGAAAGAAAAACATTCCGATGGTATTAAGTCATTAACAATTAGCCCAGATGGAAAAACAATAGTTAGCGGTAGTAAAGATAAAACAATCAAAGTTTGGGATTTAGAAACAAAAAAACTTAAATTTACATTAGAGGGACATAAAGGCTGGGTTTACTGTGTAGCAATTAGCCCCGATGGAAGTACAATTGTCAGTTGTGGTAGAGACAAAACTATTAGAGTCTGGAATTTGTATACGGGAGAATGTATACGTATTCTTGAAGGACATACGGATTGGGTTTACAGTATAGCAATTAGTCCTGATGGGAAAACTCTTGTTAGTGGAAGTCGAGATAACACGGTTAAAATTTGGGGTTAAAAGTAAAAAAATATTCACATCATTACCAAATAATATCCACAGAATACCGCTTAATTTGACTATCTAAAGTTAATATCGGCATTTTCTCAACTTGACTTTGAGCAATTATAATTCTATCAAAAGGGTCTTTGTGTAAATCCGGTAAATTCACTACTTGTAAAGCATGAATCAGGTCAATCGATAAACTTTCAAATCTATTGACCTTTAAACGATTTGGAATGTAAATTTCTGGTGGTTCTGGTAAAGTCAATTTACCCAGTCGTGCTTTAATCACAATCTCCCATGCACTTGCTGTACTCAAGAATAGCTGATTAGCAGAATCGGTAATTATATTTCTAGCCGTAGATGAAAGTCGAGAATCTTCTGTAACCCACCATAAAAAAGCATGAGTATCGAGTAGAGCTTTCATTACAAATTATCAACAGGATTAGTAAAACTATTTAAAATATCATCAGGTAAAGGAGCATCAAAATCCGAAGCAATCACCACTTTACCTTTATCTAAACCTGGAATTCTTGGTAATGATTTATCAGCAATTGGAACTACTCGTGCAATAGGATTACCATCTTGGGATATAACTACTTCTTCTCCCGATAAGACACGCTGAAGTAATTTAGCAAAATCTGTTTGATTATCAGGAAATTCTACGTTGTACATATAAAGTCATTCCAAAGAATTAAACCGTGTCTATAACGCTACTAGTATTCTGACACAGATAACTAATTTTTATAATCCCATATCTAATGATGTAATAACTTCTTCCACAACTGGGAACACTAATAATAGTGAACTGGTAAAAATACAATGTCAGAAAATCAACCTAGAGAATACGATGCGGTGCTTGGTGGTAGAAACCAAGCTCCTGTTGATGGTGTGGTTTTAGGAGGAATTGAAGGTGTTAAACGAAGATTGGCTAATTCAGATGTGAAAGTAAGGATTGCAGGATTATATCAAGCGTTGAATTATAGTGATGCTGGTTTAGAATTAGTAATTCAAGCTTTATGGAATGATGTAAGACAAGTTAGAACAATTGCATATTCATTGCTTGAAGACAGAGAAGAGATAGCAGCAAAACAAACTTTAAAACAGTATAGCGATTATCAGTGTTTCAAATGTATTTTAACGTTTGAAGGACATGAATCTACAGTTCACTCGGTCTGTATAACACCTGATGAAGAAATTATTATCAGTGGTAGTGAAGATAATGTTATTGTCTGGAATTGGCAGAAAAACGAAATTAAAACACATCTTGTTAATAAAGACAAGTTATCTAGTGGTTTTGGTAAAGTTAACTTATCTAGTCACAGTAATGAATCAGTTAATTTTGTATATGTTAACTATGCTAGGAAAACTGTTTATATTCGCAGTAATTGGGTCAAGATAATAGAACTATACTATAACAATCCTCAATCTAGAAATATTTTTCACGGCGAACTAAATGGGTCACATCATTCTTTACATTGTAATAAAAATGGTGATGTTTTATTTATAGGCAACATGGGCGGTACTATCAAAGTATGGGATATAGTTCGTCAGAAGCGTAAATCTCTTTTAAAAGGACATTCAAAGACAATTTTCTCTTTAGCAGTATATGAAAATACTTTATTTAGTGGTAGTAGAGATAAAACTATTAAAATTTGGGATTGGCAGAAAGAAGAACTAATAAATACTTTAGAAGAACATTCATCATCAGTAAGAGTTTTGTGTCTTTCCCCAGACGGAAAAACATTATTCAGCGGTAGCGGAGATAATACGATAAAAATTTGGGATTGGCAGAAAGGAGAACTAATACGAACTTTAGAAGGACATTCTTTAGGTGTCAATTCCCTTGCGATCGCTCCAGATGGAAAAACTTTAATCAGCGCTAGCAACGACACAACAATCAAAGTTTGGAATTGGAAGTCAGGAAAACTTCAAGCTACACTAACCGGACATTCAGCAGAAGTTAATTCAATTGCTTTAAGCCCCAATGGTAAATATTTGTTTAGCGGTAGTAGTGATAAAACAGTCAAAGTTTGGGGATTAGAAGAGTAAAAAAAATTCATCCGTTATCCAAAACAAACACATTCCTTAATCAAAAAAAAATGCATCCGTTCCCTTAACTCCACCTAGCCACAACAACCCTAACCGTACCATCTTCCATAACCTCATCTTCCTCCACCGTAAAACCTTGTTCCTGAGCCGAAGCCATCAAAGCATAATAACCATAACGCTGCATCACCTTACCCAACCATTGTTGATTATATCTACCCCGGTCATATTCAGATATAATCGCTTGAAACTGCCCATCATCCTGTAATTTAAAACCAATATCATTACTAGATGAACCAATATACTTACGGCGAATAATTATTTCCGCAGTTTCCGCACGTACATCACCTTGATAACCATATAAATGTTGTGCAGTTTCGTGAACTTCAATATTTTTTAAACCCACATCAGCCAAAGCTTTAACTAATGCGTCTTTATCTTTTATTTGGGTTTTTATACTTGTGAAATGTGACATGGATTTTATTAGTAATTTGATAATTTATAAAATTTACACGAAGCCCCACTTTTTAAGGGGGGTTGGGGGGATCTTCATTTTTGGAACACGATACTTTTCTAAGTTTATAAGAATCCGTAACACACCAAAAATTATTGAGAATGGTGCGTTACGCTATCGCTAACACAATCTACAAAATTATGAATAATTTGATTAATTAAACCCGCGTTCACCGAAGGTGCGGCTCAGGCGGGTTTCGCTTGTGTAGCCGCGATTTGAATCGCCAGGTTATTCTATATAACGGAATGTAAAAATCCCAAAACCCTTGCGATTGCTTCGTCGTGCCTCCTCGCAATGACAAAAGTATAGTTATGGTTATTCACACCCAACTCCCCACAACAACCCTCACAGTACCATCTTCCAAAACTTCCTCTTCCTCAACATTAAAACCCTGTTCCGCAACAGTATTCATCAGAGTTTTATGAGCATACTTTTGAGTAATTGAATTCACAAACTGCTTTTGATTAATCTTCGCACCCCAAAAATCAGCTACTATTTCATAACCTTCACCTTGGCGACGAAAACCCAAATCGTAACCGTTACTTTGTCGAATTACATATTCAGCTTGAGTGCGATCGCCATGATATCCCCGCACCTGAGTATTGCACTCGACTTGATAGCCTAACTCTTGCAACACCTGATGTAAAATTTCACCGTGTTTAATTTGAACCTTGATACTTGTAAAGTGAGACATAATTAATTTGGTAATTGGTAATTGGTAATTGGTAATTGGGCATTGGGCATTGGTAATTGATAATTCCTAACTATTAACTCCTAACTCCTAACTCTTTCTCCCCCATCTCCCCATCACCCCATCCCCTTGTCTCCCCCCTCTTCCCCCTCTCCCCCCTCCCCCCATTCTCTCAATCCACCTCCAAGGGCGCAATCCCCTGCTGTGCTGTATACTGTTTCAACTCTTCTACTAACTGCACGTCGTTGGATGCACTTCTGGCACCTGCTTGCGCTGCCCACTGTTTTAAGGCTTCAATTTGTTCGTGGGCTATGCTGGCTAATGGTACTGTTTGCGCTACTGCTTGCAATATATCTTCTGTAATAAAGTCTCTTCTTTGCCCGTTTTCTTTGCGTGAAAATGCCCGATGCATGGCATCCACTATCACTTGCTCTATCTCCGCGCCGCTGAAGTTTTGCGTCTGCTGGGCTAATAAAGGTAAGTCAAAATCTCGCAGTCGATTAGGACGTAATTTCTGAATATGAACCTTGAAAATATCCTGTCTTTCAGCTTCGGTAGGTAAATTCAAAAAGAATATTTCGTCAAATCTTCCTTTCCGCAATAATTCTGCTGGCAATATCTGCACGTTGTTCGCTGTGGCAACAATAAATACCGGGCTGGTTTTCTCCTGCATCCAGGTAATCAAGCTACCAAATACTCGGCGCGATGTACCGGAATCTCCATCAACTCCGCTGTTAATGTTGCCGAATGCTTTATCTATCTCATCTATCCATAACACGCAGGGTGCCATTGCTTCGGTGACTTGAATCATTTGACGCACGCGGCTTTCACTTTCCCCGACGATTCCGCCAAATAAGCGCCCGCTATCGAGTCTTAATAAGGGTAAACGCCATTCGTGGGCGATTGTTTTTGCACTCAAAGATTTACCCGTACCTTGAATTCCTACGAGTAACGTGCCTTTGGGATTGGGTATACCGTAACGTCTGGCTTCTTCGGTGAAAGCATCTTGACGCAATTGCACCCATTGTTTAAGTTGATCTAATCCTCCGACTCGTTTCAAGGATTCGGAAGGTGTAAAAAATTCTAATATTCCAGTTTGACGGATGGTTTGCTTTTTCTCTGCCAAAACACCGCTAATATCAGACTCGTTAACCTGCTGTTTCGCTGCCAAAGCTTTCGCTAAAACTCGCTGAATCCGGGTTCGACTCAATCCCTGACAGGCTTTCACCAACTGCTCCCGCGCCAAACCTGCTAATTTCAGCTTTTCGGGTACCACCAACTGTTCGATTAAATAGTTAATTTCCGGCACGTCGGGTAAGGGAAAATCAATAACCGTAACTTCCTCTTGCAACTCTGCGGGTAATTCTAAAGTATGGCTGGTAATAATAATAGACTTGCGACTGCGCTTCAATTCCCTGGCTAAATTTCGCAACTCCCGCATAATCGGCGCACTCTTTTCGGTGGTAGGATTTTTGATGTAGGGGTGCAAATCCCGCAACACAAACATTACCGATTTCTGTGCGTCGGTTTTACCAATGCGAGACAGCGCCGCCATTACAGATCCCTTATCGGCACCGTTATCGCTCCAACCCCGCACCACATCCCAAAATAATACCTGACGCGCCGGTTGGGAAAGGGAAGCGACTTTAAATAAAACCTCTTCTAAAGGCTCTTCCTCAACTGCGATCGCATATAGTATCGAATACCGCGCTCGAATCATCAAATCTATCTGCTCAACCAGCCCAAAATAAGGCATTTCCTTACTTTCTGTTGCTTTATTTTCATGAGAATTAGCCATGACACCCCCTTACCTGACTTAACGAAGCGCTAAAGAACATTTGTACTTATTACTTCAGTTTATTCGCTTCCCAACAAAGTGCCAATAGCAAATCGCGGAAAAATCGCATATCTTATTAAAAGTTTTACAATTTATTTGGGAATGGGGCATTGGGCATTGGTAATTGATAATTCTTAACTCTTAACTCCTAACTCTTTCTCCCCCCTCTTCCCCCTCTCCCCCCTCTCTCCTTAAATTAAATCAATGCGAAAAAACTTATTACAACGCTGTTTTGCGTTAAGCGAAGCTCTACCGAAGGTAATCGCCATTTTACTCTTAATTGCGATCGGATTAACTACCCAAGAATCCGCAGCCATGCTTCGTCAACATCACGATGCACCGGGAGTTTTACGCTATCATTCCCAGGTATCCATCAAAGATAAACAAGAATATAATTGGCAAGTGTTGCTATTTAAAAAGATTAATCCCGGTGTAAAGCAAGAATTAGATTTAAGAATAGTTGGCTTTCCCGGTGTATTTGAATTTTCTCATCCTCATTCTTTAGAAATAATTACAGCGTCGGGAAAATTATTCAGTGCCTCCGACGTTTTTGCAGATTCATCACCAGCGCCAAATGTTGGAGAGTATAACTTAACTAATATTTTACCGAAGTTAACTACAGTTGAATCATTGCAATTAGATTTACCATTATTAGGCAAAGACAAAAAGATTTTAAAAATTCCCAAAGCTGTTGTAATTGAATGGCAATTATTAGTAACTGAAGTTGATTGATATTAACTGATATTTCCTAACCCCCCAGTCCCCTTTTCTGATTTCAAAGTCTCTCTCCTAGTAGGAGAGAGATTTAGAGAGAGGTTTTTAGTAAATTTGACAACTTCCCCGCGCATTTCACTTACAAGATAATACTTCACTTATCTGTTGTGCAAGATTCAAAGGGCGTAACGGCTTGGTAAATATCGCTGCCAAATCTAAATGTGCAAAGCTTTCTTCAACGGAGGATTTACCTTTAGCAGTCATTAAAATTACGGGTATTTGCTGAGTTTTAGGGTCATTTTTTAATTTTTGTAGAGTTGTTTTACCATCCATATCCGGCATCATTAAATCCAACAAAATGACATCAGGCTGGTGACTGGCTGCAATTTTGATTGCTTCTTCTCCGGAATTAGCATTAAGTACCTTCCAACCAGCTTGCATTTCTAAACCTAGCTGAATCAGCGCTCTAACATCTGCTTCATCATCAACTATTAAAATACATTTACTCATAAATCAATTATCAATTATCAACTATAGGACTAATCCGTAGATTTTTGAAAAAACTCGCGTAAATTACCCATTACCCATTACCCCTTCCTTATCAATTAAAGGTAACTGAATACAAAAAGTGCTTCCTTTACCAAAAATACTTTCTACCCAAATTCGTCCGTGATGTTGTTCGATGATGCGGCGACAAATGGGAAGCCCTAAGCCGGTACCGCCTTTGCTGCGGGAGTCGGAAGCGTCTACTTGTTGGAAACGTTCAAAGATTAACTGTAGTTTGTCGGGGGGAATTCCTCTTCCTGTATCTTGGACTTCTATTTGCAAATATTCTGATTTTATAATACTACGCAACCACACGGTTTTACCAGGTTCGGAAAATTTTATCGCATTACTTAATAAGTTAGTTAAAGCTTGCAAAATTCGGTCTGAATCTACAATAATCTCAACTGAAATCGGTTCTACATTTAAAGTAATTTGGGCTGTATATGCCATTGATTGCATTGTTTGGGCTGCTTGAATTAATAATTCCGAAGCATTATATTTTGAGGGCTGCATGGCTATTTTACCCGATTTTATCCGCTCTAAATCGAGAATGTCATTTACTAAGCGGATCAGACGTTCGGTGTTATTTATGGCAATATTAATAATTTGCTTTCCTTTATCGTTTAAAGTTCCTAATTGCTGGGTATTCAACAAATCTAAAGCGCCGATTATTGAATTCATTGGCGTGCGTAGTTCATGACTTACTAAAGAAATAAATTCATCTTCTAAACGCTTGCGTTCGGTAATATCGTTGATCATATTTAAAGTACAAGCAACGCCATCAAGTTCGATTAATTCCATAGAAAGTAAAACTGTTTTTATTTCGCCTTTTTTGGTACGAATTTGACATTCTTGATTGTGTGAAAAGCCATTTTGTAGTAATATTTTGACTAAATCTTTATAGACTTGAGGGTTGATCCAAAGATTGAGGTTAGTAGCAGATTTTTCCACAATTTCTACTTGAGAATAACCACTCATTTCTAGAAAACTGCGGTTGATATCGATAAAACGATTTTCTGCCAGAGTTGCGATCGCGATTGGATTTGGACTCAAACGAAAGGCTTTAGCAAACTTTTCTTCTGCTGCGGTTTTTTCTGATATTTCCTGTTGTAGCTGTCTATTATTAGTTTGAAGTTGCTGTTGCAGTCGTCTGATTGTTAAATGGGTTTCTATCCGCGCTAAAACTTCTTCTACTTGCAAGGGTTTGGTAATATAATCGACACCGCCAACTTCAAAGGCTTTGACTTTATCTAACACATCTCCCAAGGCACTGATAAAAATTACAGGAATATCGCGGGTAATTTCATCTGCTTTCAAATGTTGACATACTTCATAACCGTTCATTTCCGGCATTTTGACATCAAGCAAAATTAAATCGGGAGGTGCGGCTTTCGCTCCTCGCAAACCTGTAGAAGGTTTGGTTACGCTGCGAACTTTATATCCTTTATCTTTGAGTATTTGCGACAGTAGTGCTAAGTTTTCTGGAGTGTCGTCAATGACTAAAATATCTGCTTTGATGTTGGTTGCAATTTCAAACATTTTCATCCCCTCGACTTAAGGCAATAATTGCATCAAAGTCATAGTTACGAGTTAATATTGTCAGTTTCTCTGCTAAAACTTGGTATTGATTGGGAATTTGTTCAATCAGTCGAAAAACTGTATCGGCATCAACTTCAATTGCTGCTTGATGTAAGCTGGCTATCCATTCGGAAGACATGATTTTGAGATTTTGACTCGTCACCTCTTCTTGTAAATCTTCTAATAAATAAACTACTGATGTTTGAGTTCCTATAGAGCCGGTTTCTAGTAAATTAACGGTGATATCAAAGTAAAAAATACTGCCTTCTCCTTGAGTAGTTTTTACTTCTAAATTTCCCCCCATCAACTGTACAAATTCATGGCTAATTGCTAATCCTAAACCAGTACCATTTCCTGCTTGATTGCCTTTAACTGTTTGAACAAAAGGCTGGAATAGTTTGTCTATTTCTTCGGAAGCGATACCGTATCCGGTGTCTTCTACTTGAAAATAAATTTGGGTATTGGAGGGGGTAGAGGGGGTGAAAAAAACTTTTAAAATAACTCTTCCATTGTCGGTGAATTTGATGGCATTACTTAACAAATTTGATAAAACTTGTTTGAGTTTACTTTCGTCACACAAAATATGTTGGGGTAAATCGGGGGGTAAATCAAATTGCAGCGATAAATGTTTGATTTCGGCTTGGGGTTGAAAAGTTGACCACAAGGTTTGTAATAAACTATGTAAATCTAAAGAAGCTGAATTTAATATAGTTTGTCCGGCATCGATTTTTGATATTTCCAAGACATCGTTAATTAAATTTAAAAGAGACTTGCCGCTACGGTTGATAATTCTTAAATATTCTTGTTGTTGAGCGCTAAGTGCAGAATTTTGCTGCATTAATCCAGAAAAGCCAATTATTGCATTCAAAGGAGTTCGCAATTCATGACTCATATTTGCGATAAATATGCTTTTGGCGTGGTTGGCTGCTTCGGCTTGGTTTTTTGCTACTTGTAAAAGCTTGGCGTTTGCTTTTTCTAGTTCCAAAAGTCTAGCTTGGGCTAATGCAATACCTACTTGTGCGGCGACTGCTTCTAAAATTTTAATTTCATCTTTTGTCCAATCACGAATGCGATCGCACTGATGTAAAACGATTAATCCATTAGCTTTTCCTTGATAAGAAGTCCTTACTGATAATAGTGATTGTACTTCCCATTGGCTACAAATATCTTGAACTGGCTGCAATAAAGGTTCTTGATAAATATCGGGTGCGGGACAAGCTGTATCTTGTTTTAAAACTTTTTGAGCGTGAGGATTGCCATTTATAGGAATATTAATTCCCAACATTGAAGAGTAATGGGGGTGACGATATTCAGCTACTAATGGTATTTGCTGTTGAGGAGAATTAATATAAGTATGAATGTGACAGCGACTAACGCCAAATATTTTACCAACTTGATTAACTGTGGTTTGAAAAATTTGTTGGCTATCTAAGCTATTACGAATTTTCTGAGTAATTTGATTTAACAAAGCTTCTCGTTCAATCTGTTTTAATAAAGCTGTTTCTAAATTTCTTCTTTCTAATTCCGCCCCGGTTCTTGCAGCGAAAATTTTTAAGATCGATTCTTCTGTTTCTGTATTTTCTGGTAATGGTTTCGTATCCAAAGCTGCGATTAAACCGATAATTGTGCCATTTTTATCGATTAAAGGAATACCAATATAACTTTCGGCACCAAAACAGATTAAATATGGATCTTGAGGAAACAAACTTTGAACGGAATTGCTATATCTCCGCATTTCTCCATTCATTAATTGTCCGCAAGGAGTAGGTGGTAAATCATACTCAAAATTTTCGCCAAATTCTTCTCCCGTCCAAAAAGCTAAGGTACGTACTTTATCTTTTGACTCGGAACAAAATTCGGCGATTAGAGCATAACGCATTCTTAAAATAGTTGCTAAAGAACGCACGCAAGAACGAAAAAACTCGCTGCCAACTTGCGTAGTAGTTCCTTCAACAATTAATCTTAAAGCTTCTTCTCTTCGCTGACGTTCGGTAACATCTCGAAAATACCAAATTCTACCGCAATATTCTCTACTACTTAATTTAATTGGACTAGAATAACGATCGTAAATTCGTCCGTCTTTAAAATATATTTCGTCTCGACTAATTTCTGCGGGATGTTCGTAAAGATAATTTACTTTTTCTAAAAACGATTCTGGTGATTGTAATTGAGTTAATACATAAGCCAATAATTTAGGCGAACTACCTTCACCGATCGCATCTTCTGGTATTTGCCATAATTTACAAAAGTGCTGATTGTAGGAAACAACTTGCCGATTTTCATCTACAACCAAAATACCGTCAAGTGCCGCATCTTGTTGCGCTTTTAATAAAGCATTGTTGCGACTCAGAAGACGATACAGATGATTTTCTTCCTTTATCAATTCATTGTCCATTTAATCGGTGAGTAGGCAATATTGATAATTGTTAATTGTTAATTAATAATTGTCAAAGCTTGATATAAAGAATGTATTGTTTTTCCGTCGGCGGGATATTCTACAACTTTACAATTACATGCTACTTGAAATCGAGTTCCATCGGATGCTGTAAATATCTGTTGTCTGAGGATGGTAAGAATTTCACTAACACGTTCTTTTGCTTGTACTTTGTTCAATCGCGCCATCCCTACGATAAATTCTCCATTTCCCCAGTATCCTAACACTTCGCCACCGCGAAACACTTTTTGGATTAATTTTCCCCATCTTTGTAATACTCGATCGCCTATATTATGACCGTACTCAAAGTTGAGTTTACTTAATTCTACGACACTTAAAATTGCCAGACAAACAGAAATATTACTCTGTTGACTTTGACTAAATAAGTTCTCTAAATTGCTTTTTGATTCTCTATAATTACTAATTCCAGTTTGCGAGTCTTTTGTTGAAATCGTCCTTAACAAACGGTTTCTTTCCAAACGATTGGTAATTCTAGTTAACAATTCCGCTCCCACAACAGGCTTGCTTACATAATCATCAGCCCCCGCAGCAAACACTTTTTCGATTGTTTCCCCGTCGCGATGGGAAGTCAGAAACAATATCGGTAAAGTTTGCCATTTTTGCTCGGTACGTACTGCTCGACAAAGTTCGATTCCGCCGATTTCTGGCATTTCTACATCTAAAATCAGTAAATCTGGGTTTACTGACTCTAATACTTCCCAAAAACGTCTGGGATTTTCCAAACTCGTAAATTTGATTCCCCAAGGTGACAATAACCCACGTAACGCAGATAAAAACATCCCATCGTCATCTACGACTAACAACGAGGGGGCAAGATTGCGATCGGCTTTGCTGGCTCTATCGCGTTGTAGTTGCTCGTTACAAAAATCCCATATTTGAGTTGCATTCGGCTTAACTAAAAAGCCACATCCCCCAGCCTGCGCTACTTTCACGCGGTAATCCAAATCATCTAATTCTGCAATAACTATTACAGAAATTGCGGGTGTACGTGCCGCTAAATTAGCAATAAGTCTCAAATCCTGGGGTTTAATTGCTCCATCTACACTCAATACAACTAAATCAGGTGAATGACTTTGCAACCATTCTTGAGCTAACTGAATATTTTTAACTTGGTACCAACTCCCCTGACTTGATGCAAGTTGTTGTAATTTTGCCCCTAATTGCAAATTATAATCAATTAATAGTAACCCTGCCGTATCTGTAGAATCAGCATCACCTATCGATAAAGCCAGAAGTTCATCTAATTGTTGTACTAAATACGGTAACTTATTGCAAGCATAACTATCTTGTGAAAGTAACTCCTCAATTTCCCTTGCCAACTGAGTTCCAGTTTCCCGCCCAAACATTCCTAAAACTCCCGCGAGTTTATGGGCTTCTTTCTCTGCTGACTTTTGCAATTCCTTAGTTAGTTTTCCAGATTTGACTGCGATCGCGGCTGTTTGCAAAACTGTCATTCTTTTAACCATGACATCTTGATATTGTTGCCACAATTTATCAACAGTACCGCGATACTGTTGCTCAATTGACTCCGTTTTTTGAGGATTGAGACGGTATCCCAAACCATAAACATTTTCAATCCAATCAACAGCCCCCGCTTTCTTCAACTTTTGCCGTAATCCTTTAATATGCGCCTTGACGCTTTCTTCCAAAGGTGGATCGTCAAAATTCCAAAGATGATCGACAATTTGGGTACGACTGTAAACCCGCGAAGGATTTCGTAAAAATAGTTCTAATAAATTGTATTCTTTTGGTGTTATTTTTAATTCTCGATCGCCGTACTTTACCTTAGCCGTACTGGGGTTTAAAGATAATTCACCCACAGACAAAATTGTTGTTGGCGAAACTTCTCCCCGACGCAACAAAGCCCGAATTCTGGCATGAAGTTCATCTAAATCCAAAGGCTTGTTTAAGTAATCATCAGCACCCGCATCCAAACCGCGAATTCGCTCCGCATTTACATTTTTTGCAGTCATCAGTAAAATGGGTGTAGAACAACCGTACTCACGCAACCGCTGACACAAAGTAATACCATCTAATAACGGTAATCCTATATCCATCAAAATCAGTTCGTAATTACCGTTAGTCGCGTATTCATATCCACTTTCACCATCCTCAACCGCATCTACAACGTAATGTTGATGAGTCAAAGACTTCACCAACACATCTGATAAAACTTCGTCATCTTCTAAAAGTAGGATACGCATTTTTTAATTCAAAATTCAAAAATCATCAATTCTTTGTTTGAGAGAAGGAAAAGCTTGTAGAGACGTGATACATCACGTCTCTATAATCTACTGCAAGAAGCATATTGTCAGCTAGATTAGCAAGCAATCGAGAAGAACTAGGGAAGATTCAAAATTTTTCTAGGGACCAACTTTAACAATCTTAAAGTAACTACCGTTAACGTTATAGGTGCGGATGTAAAATAATTTATCGGAACCTACAGACCTTAAAAGCGAAATAGTACTATCATCAAATTGCTTCGGTTGCCAACGCAGTTTAGAAGGTTCATTGTTGCCAATACCACGGTCTACCCATGCACAATTACCAGCTTTAGGTGAAGTTTCACCAGAACCTTTAGCGGCTTTAGAAAAGTATATATCAAGTTCGTGAAAGTTAGTTTTCTGACCGTAATAAGACTTCATATTGCCACCACCCCGGCAAACCATTGTATATGCAGTTTGTGCTGTCGCCGGATTAATACCAGTAACGCTAAACTGGCTGATTGCAGAAAATGCACTTAAAGATAGCAGTAAAGCTTTATTCATTGTTTTTCCCTCTGATTATATGTTGTCTACTTTGTTTTAGCTATTTCCAAACCGAACTAGATTGAATATAGAAATCAATCGAGAATAACTAGAGAAACTTGTTAAAAAGTTCGTAGTAAGGACTTTAGTCCTCTTAGCGCTTACTACAAACCAAAATTTCCTTGTATGCTTACAAATTACCGAGGGAATAGAACCTTTTTAGTATTACAAACTCGTTGTCCCTTGGAAACAGCAAATACTTTTGTTGGTAGCTGACCACCACTTACTTTAGCTACGTCTTGGAAAATTTTACTGGCGATTTTAAGATTGTAAGGATAATTTTTTACGCCATCTGTCTTACACTCCAAAGGAGGAGCCGAAGTATTTTCAAAATGATGTCTATCCATACATTTAAGTAAGGCATTCCTAGCGCGATCGCGACATCTATTAGGAACAGCTCTACCGCAACCCCTTGTAGCTTCAAATCCACCAAAAACTAATTTCCCAGTTTGACCCGATGCAGTCTTGTATTCAGCTTCATAAGCTCCATTACAAGTACGTTGTATAGCATAAGCAGCATTAGAAAAAAAGGCAGTTATTGCAACCGCGCTACCGAACGTACAGATTGTTTGTCTAAGATTAAATTTCATGATTTTTCTTTAATTCAATTTGATGTTTCCCTATCTGAGAAACTAATCTTAAATTAAACAATCATCGAGAATAACTAGAGAATAAATCGGGAATAAATCGAGAAATTAGCTGATGCTACCCTTAACAAGAGAAATAACCATTTGTTTTTAAATATAACTGCTAACTGACTTCAATAATTGCATCAAAATCATATTGTAATGTCAATTTTCTCAACTTTTCAGCTAAAGCTCGATGCTTTTCAGGAATCTGCTCAATTATCTGTAAAACTAAATCTGCATCTACTTCTAAAGCAGCTTGATGCAAAGAATTTACCCACTCTAATGACATTACACCAAGCTCTTTTGAAGTTAAATTTATAGTGGAATTAACAGGTAATTTATTATCCAATTCTAAATTATCTTCTTCATATATATACTCAACTCCCAAATATTGACTCATCTTCTCAAAAATCACTTTCTCTTGAAACGGCTTGCGAACCAAATCGTCACACCCAGCAGCGAAAATTGCTGATTGTTGTTCTTCAAAGGCGCTTGCAGTTAAGGCAATTACCACCGTCTTTCGATCTTTCGATTTGGCTTTAATCTGCTTTGTAGCTTCATAACCATCCATAATCGCCATCCGCATATCCATCCAAATTAAGTGCGGTTGCCATGATTCCCATAGAGCGATCGCTTCTTTTCCATTTGTGGCAATACGAGTATCAAAACCAACAGTATCTAATAGCTTGGTTAATAAATTGCGATTTTCTAAACGGTCATCGACTACAAGAATGCGATAATTAAGTTGAGATGGCGCAATTTTTAACACCCGTTTTTTTACCGAACATTCTTCTTCTGATGTTTGTGGTAAAGTAACTTGAATATCAAAACTGAAACTCGAACCTTCTCCCAAAACGCTGCTAACGTAAATATTGCCACCCATCAACTGCACAAATTGACGACTAATAGCAAGCCCCAAGCCAGTACCACCTCTAGCTTGAATACCGCTAGCAGTTTGTACAAACGGATCGAAAATTTTATCTATTTCTTCTTGTGCAATACCTCTTCCCGTATCTTTTACCTCGAAATGAATAGATTGGCTGAAGGGGGAAGTTTTTGCTAATTGGTAACTGACTCTTAAACTTACTCCCCCTGTTTGGGTAAATTTAATTGCATTACCTAATAGATTAATTAAAACTTGGCGCAGCTTACCTTCATCAGCGATCGTACATATCGGTAAATTAGATTCTAAATCAAACTTTAAAAACAATCCTTTTGCAGTTGCTCGGAGTTGAAACATTTCCTGAAGAGTCTGCAACAAAAGATATAAATTAAAAGGTTCTGAATGTAAAACAGTACGCCGAGCTTCAATTTTTGACATATCTAATACATCATTAATTAAAGATAGCAAATGTTCGCCGCTGCGGTTAATAGTTGCTAAAGATTCCCGTTGTTCTGAAGACAGCATTTTATCTCGCTTCATCAACTGTGCAAAACCTAAGATTGCATTTAAAGGAGTGCGTAATTCATGACTCATGTTAGCCAAAAATTCGCTTTTAGCATGATTAGCAGTTTCCGCTTCTTGCGCTTTTGCTTCCAATTGATGACTGTAACTTTCCGAGCGTTTGCGATAAATACTTAACTGTAATGATAAATAATAAACACCATATAATAAAACCCCTGCTGATGCTAAACCAATTAACATAATTGTATTTGCTAATTGACGCGCTGGCGCAAATGCTTCTTGCTGGGTTATCTCCACTAACAATGCCAAGTCTTGATCGTTGAGCCAACGATATTCTCCTAATACAGATTTTCCTACATAATTTCGATATTCTCTGGCACCACTAGTGCCACCCATAGCTAAATCAATACCTTGAGAACTAATATCTTGAGTATTTTCCTGCTTGCTAGTATTTGCTTTAGAGATGAATGTTTTTTTACTTCTTCCCAAAGAACCAATTAAATAAGTTTCACCACTCTTACCCAAGCCAGCACCTTCCCTAACGATTTCATCTATTCGCTCTAAATTAAGATTCGCTAAAACAATTCCCTGACGAACTCCGGCATCGTTGCGTAAAGTTTTTGCTAAAGTAACGGCGGGTTTACCCGTGTCTGGCGAACTATAAAAAATTGGAGCAAATTTATTTCCACTCCACTCTTTTTCCACATAACTAACATTAGCTAATGACTCGTACTTACCCTCACGATTTTTATTAGTAGAAATAATTATTTTATTACTGCGATTGAGAATATAAATTTCTTGTAAATTCGATTTAACACTATTAATTTCTTGCAAGTACTCCGTGAGAACTTTATCAGCTGCTTGATATTCAGATTCAGATACATTTGAACTGAGAATCTCGTCCAATCTTGCCCTGACATCAGGAAACTGAATTATAAAAATAAAATCTTCTCGCTGCAAATCAAACCAACGATTAATTTCTTTTTCTTTGAGCGTTGCTGCAACATTAAGGCGTTCAAAAGCAGCTTCTTTAAGAGCATTCCGCGCATTGATAAATGTCACTCCTCCCACTACACCAACAGTAACAAGGGATAGCAATAAAAAAGAACTCGCAATTTTAGTTGTTAAATGTTGCTGCCAAAATTTCATTCAATTAGAGGTTAGTTGTTAGTTGTTAGTTATTAGTTGTTAGAAATTAATAATTATCTTCCCCCTCTTCCCCCTCTTCCCCCTCTTCCCCCTCTACATTCTCTCCCATTCTTGATAAATGTTCTTAATTTCGGTAATTGCTTCATCTACTGCTTGCTCTGGTGAAATTTTATCAACAATAACTCTGTTAATTGCTTTACCCCAGACATTTCGATCTAAAACTCGGCTGTAAGCAGGATTGTGAGATACATAAAAATAACGAATTTCACCTTCGCGAAAAGTCTTTGTAGCATATGAAATGTGTGGATCGTTTGGATTCGTCCAAAAATCATCTTGCCAAACACTTTCTAATACTGGTGAATTGCGCCCTCCTGCCTTTGTCAGATAATCTTTCATCACTTCAGTTTGCACTACATACTTCAAGAAGTCTTTAGCCAATTTCTGATTTTTCGATTCTGTTAGTATTGCAGCTTGTTCAGCCATCGTTAAATGTCGCATCGGCTTACCGCTTGGTTTGTTGGGAAATTCCAGAATACCCAACTTATTATTATAAATATCGGTATCTTGACGCACCCCCACAGGAATTGAAAGAGTAGCATTGGGAGTCATTACTATCTCGCGATTCAATATGCTGCGGTTGTTGTCTGGATTTAACCATTTTAAAGCTGCGGGTGGAATATAACCTTGCTGATAAAAGTTCTGATACCAATTTAATACTTTGATAATGCCCTGACGTACTTTCGCATCATCAATTAACAGTTTTCCTGTTTTGTTGATAATTTCCACATCGTAAGCTTCTAAAATTTGCTCAAATAAATAATAAGTATCGCCAGCTTCTGGTGATAGAGTAAAACCCAAACTATAGATTTTGGATGTATTATCAGACTTATTTTTGTCTCGCAAGTCGTCTTGAACTTGTTTCCAAAAATCCCAAAAAGCATCCCATTCCTTTGGTATATCTTGCTCGCTGCGGTTTACTTCTGCTAATAAATCTCGCCAATAGTAAATATGCATGGTTCCCTGATGAATTGGGACAGCATAATAACTCCGTTTTTTCTCAACGTTGTTATAAAAATTAACTGTTTGTAAAATTGGTTTTGGATAAAGATTTTTAATTGGGTTGATAATATCAGAAACATCCACCAACTTATTATCCCAAGCCAAGCGATAATTTGGCGATCGCTCAGCTTTGAAACTCATCACAATATCAGGAGGATTGCCAGCTTTTAAGGATCTACGAATTTTCTCCCCTAAAGAATCAGTAGTATAAAAAACCAAATTTATTTTTTTACCAGTTTTAATTTCCCAGTTATAAACAAGCTGACGCAGTGCTTCATCTTCTTCAGGATTAAAGCCTTTGTCCCACCAAATATTTAAAGTGTTTTTATGTTGTGATGAATTCGCAACCAAGGAAGACTCAGGAATATCCGTATTATTACAACCAATTATTGTTAATGAAACTACAAGAAATATTGAGATAAATTGAAAGAATCGTTTTTGATAACGGTTGTTTGGGGTTAAATGCAGTAACTTATAAATTCTATTCATTGTAATATCTGTTACTCGTATTAAGGACTGAATACTGTCTGTTTGCTTTTAATTAAAGATAAATATAATGTAGTTATTCAAGACAAATAAAAATTTTACGCAACTTTACAAAAAAATACATTTCAGCCAAGGCACCTATGAATACAATACTTTCTCTTAGATTAATATCTAAGGAAGTAGTTTAATATATATTTTCTCAATTTTTCTTTATATCCCTATTTCTTCTCAATCAATGATTATCTTTAAATTAAGAACTTCAACAATATCCTCAGTGATGTTGTAAGTGTGTGTTATTGAATTTTTAGCTCCCCAAAAAAAATTAGGAGAGCTTTTTGTCATGCATCTGTCGTGCTTTTAAAATCTCAAATTCCAAAGTATCCCAATAGCGATTTTTAAAAAATTCGTTTTTTGGTAACTTCCGTTTAAGCTTCATTCCTATTTTCTGTAAAACTTTTCTAGATGCCATATTTTCAGCGATACAGCGCGAGTAAATACGGTAGAGTTTCAAATCTTCAAAGCCAAATTTTAAAATAGTACTTGCGGCTTCTGTAGCGTAACCTTTTCCCCAATAATCGGGTGAAATTTCATAACCAAGCTCGGCTTGATCTGAAAATGAGTTTTCTTTGCGGATACCGCAGTTTCCGATTAATTTATGCTCAGATTTTAATATTACTGCTAACTGAAATTTAATTCGTGGTAGCTGTTGTTGTTGCTCTAAAAATATTTGAATAAAAGCTTCTACATCTTTACGTTTGCGATTTTCCCATTCATAAAATTGTAGATAGCGATAATCGGATTGATAAGCCAAAACTGGCTGCCAATCTTCAAAAGTAAATTCCCTTAAAATTAAGTTTTCGCTAGTAATAAGCATTGCTTTTTATCCGAAATTGTTTGTTTTTCGGGAACGTCAAAATAATTAAACAGTATTTATATAAAAAGAAGAGGGGTGCGATCGGCTGGGTGAGGTTTTTATATTAATCTCGTTACAAGGCTCCGACTTATAACGCTTTAGTTCTCTCCTTAAAGAGGGCTAGCGAGGATAAGCGCCTTAACCGAGCAGTACTGAAACGCAACATACAACTTTTTTTTTACCACAGCCTTTAATTTCCTAGCGATACCTCAAACCCCTGCCGCTATAATGAAATAAGTACAAAATTTAGCTAATTGCTCGATGACTCTCCAAGAATTAGAAAATCAAATCCAAGCGCTACTTCCCACAGAAAAAGCTGCAATTACCCTTCATCTAACTCAAACTATCAGCATTGGAGCAAAAGGTATTACTAAAACTCCAGGTGTTTGTGGTGGAGAAGCTTGTATCGCAGGTACTCGCATTGCGATTTGGCTATTAGTTGAAGCACGTCGCTTAGGAATTACTGAAGTTCAACTTTTACAAGATTATCCTCATCTTAGCGCTGCCGATTTAGTCAACGCTTGGGTATATGCAGATGCTTATCCTGAAGAAGTTGAAGCTGCTATTAGTGCTAATAAGGTTGCTTAAATAATGGCACGTTTATATGCAGATGAAATGTTCCCACTCCAAGTCAGCGAACTGTTACGAACAATGGGACATGATGTATTAACCGTACAAGAAGCAAGTAAAGCAAATTTAGGTATTCCGGATGACGAAGTTTTAGCCTTTGCAATTAGCGATAATCGAACTGTAATAACGCTAAATCGTAAAGACTTTATCAAACTGCATAGAAACTCACCCAAACATTCAGGTATTATTGTTTGTACCAATGATACTGATAGGTCTCGAATGACAACTCGAATTAATGAAACAATTAGTCGAGAAGAATCATTGACAGGTAAGTTAATTCGTGTTGTACGTCCTGCTAGTTAAAAATAGCTGTTAGTTTAGTCTGTAATTTGTGATTCCAGGCATTTGTCACAATTGTTAATTCACACCACCCACCGCTTCACAAAATCTCAACAATTCCTCTTCTAAAAAATCTCTCTTCGCATAGTTAGCCATGACGCTGACAAACTGTATGTTACCAAAAACATAACCTTTACAAGAATCTATCCTATCCAAACTCGCTGTTTTTGGATGCAATATATTACTATCCCATTCGCTAGTTGTCTGAAGATTATCTAACTTCCATCCTGTATATGGACATCTACCATCCTGTTTTTTCCAAAACTGTTTTAGATATTCCAGAGTAATATTACATTCTCGTCCATTACTCTTTACTCTTCTTCTCGCAAGCTTGAGATGCTGACGGAAGGGTGAATATTCGTCTCTTCTACTCTTAATTAATACATTTGCAGCAACTTTCAAAGCTGTATTATCTATATCTATCGAGTTATTTTCACCTAAAATTCTGTATTTATAAACGTCGTCACAGAATGTAATTAAATCTTGTTCGGTAAAAATATTTTTCGCAAAGTTGGCAATTACAGCAACAAACTGTATGTTATCAGGAGTGTAACCCAAAGAAGAATCGATACGGTCAACACTTGCTCTGTCTATTGTTAAAATCGCATTTTGATAATCTGTAGTGCTGGGTAGTAAAAGTAAATTCCAGCGAGTGTAAGGACAAATTCCTTTTTGTTTCTCCCATAATTGTTTCAAATCAGCTAACGTTACTCCACATTCGTGCTTTCTTCGCTTAGCAGATTTTTTCATCACCTTCAGATGATTTCGGAAGGGTGAATATTCATCGGTTCTAATGATATCTTTTAAATGGGAAGTAGTTCTATTTGCTTTAACTTTAGAAGTGCCAAGCCCCCTATATTTAGCATGACATCTTAAAGAACAAAAATGAGGTCTTCCTAATTTCTGACTTCTATTAAATTCACTTTGACTTTTATTAAATTCCCTAGCACAAGCAGGATTTCCACAGACAACAATTACTTGCAACTTACTCATAATAAAAAACAAATCCACCTCTACATTTTAGTATAAGGTGGATTAAGTAATTATGTACTAGTGGATCTGGGCAGAATTGAACTGCCGTCCGAAATGGGTATTTACCCCCGCATCGTTCACAGGTATAGCCTCGTTAACCCTTAAGGCAGGGACCGTTCATTATCCCGAACGGTGGGATGCTTTGGTAAAGTCTTTTCTAATAAGTCCACCAAAGGGAACTTATTAGAGCATCCGTTGGGGGTTGCTCTCTAATCCTTAACGGAGTCAAACTAGAGAGAAGCGTACTAAAAAAGTTTAAGCAGTTACTGCTTGACGCTTGAATGCTACAATGTTGTTTGCAGTTATTATTTGTTTTGAGACTTGATTAACGAGATTTGACTCACTCTCGACCTGAATCAACGAATAGCTTTCGCCACCCCGTCGAAACCATTACAGACCCATGTGGTTCATATTTTATTATAGTGCAGCTTTTTGAAAATTGCCACAGGGAATTTTGGATTTTAGATTTTGGATTTTAGATTATGTAGTGCTGCCTTAGCGCCGCGTGTCCGCAAGGACATGCATCTTGCTCGCTATGTGCCTCAAGTAAGCATTCCGGCTTGCACTGTACAAACTGAAGAAAGCAACTCAATAAACCTTCATAGCTAACTGTTAATTCAAATACAATCAACAATTAGCTATTAAAAACTCTTAACTCCTAACTCCTAACTCCTAACTTTCTTTACCCTAGCGCTTGGGCACCACCCACAACTTCTAAAATTTCTTGGGTAATTGCAGCTTGTCGCGCTTTGTTATAAGACAGTGACAAACTTTTCATTAAGTCGGCTGCGTTGTCGCTAGCGCTACTCATTGCTGTCATTCGCGCTGCTAGTTCGCTGGCTGCGGATTCTTGCAATGCTCGCAACAGTTGGTTGCTTAAGTACAGTGGTAGCAAGGAATCCAGAATCTGTACTGGATCTTGTTCAAAAATCATGTCGCGAGGGAAAGCACGCATTTGAGTAGTAACTTTCTCTCTCTCAACTTCAAATTCACCACCACGGGTTGTTAAACGGAAGAATTCGTCGTCTGCTGCTAAACCTTTAGGATCTAAGGGAAGCAAGGTTTGTACTACGGGACGAGAACTAACTAAGGAGACGAATTTGGTGTAAACCAGTTCGATTCTGTCTACTTCTTCCGATAAAAATAATGAAAGTAGTCCGTCAGCTATGTCAGAAGCTTCCGAAGCTGTAGGAATTTGTTCTAAGCCGGTATATGAATTTTCAATCGGTTGTTCGCGACGTTGAAAATACTGGCTGGCTTTACGTCCTACTAATACTAGTTTGTAATCTAAACCTTCGGACTGTAGTTCTTTAGCGCGATTTTCCGCACGTTTAATGACGTTGGTATTGTAGCCACCACACAAACCGCGATCGCCAGAAATTACCAGCAAACCAACTGTACTAACTTCGCGCTTTTTCATCAGCGGTAAGTCTACATCTTCAAAGGTTAGACGGCTTTGCAAACCAAATAAAACCTGAGCCAAACGATCTGCAAATGGACGAGTAGAAGTTACCTGTTCCTGGGCGCGGCGTACTCTTGCAGCCGCAACTAGCCGCATGGCTTCTGTAATTTTCTTGGTATTTTTAACCGTACTTATGCGGTCCCGTATCGCTTTTAAATTAGGCATATTCTTGATTTTAGATTTTAGATTTTGGATTTTAGATTTATGTCTGATGTCAATTTAATTAGGTTGCTTAATACCATTAACCAAACTTTCTTATTTCACATCGGACGTTGGATGAGATTTTGAACTTTAGATTCAATCCAAAATCCAAAATCCCAAATCCAAAATTGTTAAGCTGTTGCCATGAAGGTCTTTTTGTATTCGGTAATCGCTTCTTTCAGTGCGTTTTCTTCGGTTTCACCAAGCTTTTTCGTCTCGGAAACTCCTTGCTTGAATTCAGTTTTGTTGTTCTTCAAGTATTCTTGGAATCCTTCAACAAAATCTGTAATTTTATTAACTTCGATATCGCTTAAATATCCGTTAAGACCCGCATACAAAATTGCAACTTGCTCGTATACTGCACGAGGCTGGTTTTGTGGCTGCTTTAAGGTTTCCCGCAAGCGCACGCCTTGAGCCAACTGGTCTTGGGTAGTTTTATCTAAGTCGGATGCAAACTGTGAGAATGCTTGCAATTCATCGAATTGTGCTAATTCCAACTTCAACTTACCAGCAACTTTCTTCATTGCCTTGGTTTGAGCAGCGGAACCCACACGGGATACGGAAATACCGGGGTTAATTGCGGGACGAATACCGGCGTTAAATAAGTCGGAAGATAAGAATATCTGACCGTCGGTAATCGAAATTACGTTGGTAGGAATGTAAGCGGATACGTCACCAGCTTGGGTTTCAATGATTGGTAACGCGGTCATGCTACCTGCTCCAAGGTCATCGCTGAGTTTTGCAGCGCGTTCCAATAAGCGGGAGTGGAGGTAAAATACGTCTCCAGGATATGCTTCACGACCGGGTGGACGGCGTAGTAACAAGGACATTTGACGGTAAGCTTGTGCTTGCTTGGTCAAATCGTCGTAAATAATTAGGGTTGCTTTGCCTTTATACATAAAGTATTCAGCAAGTGCAGCACCAGAATAAGGAGCCAACCACTGTAATGGTGCTGGTTCGGAAGCACTCGCTGCTACCACAATGGTGTAATCCATCGCGCCATTGTCTTCTAAAGTTTGGACTACGTTAGCAACGGTAGAAGCTTTTTGACCGATCGCTACGTAAACGCAAACTACGTCTTCCGACTTCTGGTTAATAATTGTGTCGATCGCGATCGCAGTTTTACCAGTTTGTCTGTCACCAATAATTAATTCTCGCTGTCCTCTTCCTACGGGAATCATCGCGTCAATAGCGGTAATTCCGGTTTGCATTGGTTCGTGTACGGAGCGACGTTCGATAATACCGGGAGCCATGGATTCAATCAAGCGACCTTCTGTGGTCTTGATTTCACCTTTACCATCGATTGGTTCACCCAAAGCATTAACAACTCTGCCAATCATGGCATCGCCAACGGGTACCTGAGCAATTTTACCAGTAGCTGTAACGGTACTACCTTCTTGGATTTGGCGACCGTCACCCATCAATACCGCACCAACGTTGTCTTCTTCTAAGTTAAGAGCAACACCAGCGGTACCATCTTCAAATTCTAACAACTCGCCAGCCATAGCTTTTTCCAAGCCATAGATACGAGCAATACCGTCACCTACTGACAACACAGTACCAACATTCTGCACTTTGACCTGTTGGTCGTATTGCTCGATTTGCTGTTGGATAATGTTACTAATTTCGTCTGGTCTAATGCTAATTGCCATTTTTTTATCTTCTTTCTTACGATAGGAAAAAGAACTGATAATTCTAAATTTTAGATTACTGACTTGTTAATACTTAGCAGTTAGCTTCCAGGATTGAAAATTAAAACCAACAACTAAATAAATCCAAAATCCAAAATCCAAAATCTAAAATTGTTTTAGCCTTTATTCAAGTTTAAAGTTAAGCGGCGTAATTGACCTCGTAAACTGGAGTCAACTACCTGAGAACCAACTTTAATAATTACGCCACCAATAATGTCGCTATCAATCTTAGAATCTAACTCGACTTCGCGAGCATTTGGTTCAATTGATTTGACTTTTTCCTTGATTGTCTGCTTTTGTTCGTCGGTGAGAGGAACGGCAGAAATCACTTCCGCTAATACTACTTGATTTAATTCTCGCAACTGGGTTAAATATTCCTGGGCTATGTCCTCCAGCAATATAATTCGCCGTCTATCTACTAACAGCATCAAAAAGTTACGGAACATTGGGTTGGTGTCGTCGCTAAGTATCTTGCGAATAACACCCTTTTTATCTTCACCATCAATAAACGGATTGGCAAAAAAAGTTTGCAGGGGTTGGCTTTCTTTGATTAAGTTCAATAAAGAACGTACATCAGAGTCAAACTTATCTGCAACGTTGTTTGACTGCGCTATAGACATTAGCGCTTCAGCGTAAGGACGGGATACTGCTGCGGTTGCTGCTGTGTTACTTGCCATAATTAACTTCCTAATTGCGCGATGCTACGGTCAACTAATGTATGCTGAGCATCGTCGGCAATTCCACCACGGAGTTGCGACTCTACTTTCTCCAAAGCAATCGCGACTACGCGCTGTCGCAGCTGGTTGATGGCTTTGTCTCTTTCTGTATTTAAATCTGCTGCTGCTGTCTGCTTCATTCTTTCCACATCAACAGCGGCTTGTGCGAGTATCGATTCTTTAGCTTTACCAGCGTTTTCTTGTCCTGCTTGCTTGATTCTTTCAGCTTCTGCTTGAGCTTGAGCCAATTTCTTTTGTTGGTCAGCTAAACCAGTTTGTGCATCTTGAGTACGTTTTTCAGCAGCTTTGATTGCCGCTTCAATCTTCTCGCGGCGTTCTTTTAAAGTACTACCTAAAGCTTTCCGTCCAAAAACGAACAGCACTACGATAATAATTGCTAGATTAATCAGGTTAGTGTCAAAGATGTCGGTATTTAAACCAAAACCTTCGTGACCTGCTTCCTCTACTAACTCACTTCCGATGGCGCTAGCTTCAGCCATCAATATCAAAAAAGTCGCCATGTTATTTCATCCACTATTGCGCTACCTTCGGCATAAAAAATTACGATGCTATATAATTCAAGCATCTATAGATATCTCTATAACCTTTAGGACTAGTAGTAATTTACTTTTTTTATAATTCGTAATTAATCATTTTTATTTTAAGCAGGGCGTTGGTTAAAATAAAAAATTGCCTCTACCTTATTTCTAAGGAATCAACAATCCAAAATCTAAAATCCAAAATTGAATTGACCCTTTACTTACATATGGGGTAATAATTACGAATTACAAACCAGTAGTTACTGAATTCGAGCCAAACAATTTTACAAACTTTCCTTTATCGAGCAAGTTATAGTTTGTTAGCGTTGAGCTGCTAAATCCGCTCCTAAAAGCTTTTCTAATATTTGGCGAGATAAACCATCAACTTCTTTCTCCAAAGAAGCAAAAGCTTCTTTTTTTTGCTGCTCAATTTCTTGAGCCGCTTCTTCTCTTTGTGCTTGCGCTTCTTGTTGAGCTGCTGCTACTTTCTCCGAAGCAGTAATCTGGGCTTCCTTTTGAGCATCAGCAATTACTTTTTGTGCTGCTCTTCTTGCACCTGCTAATTCTTCTTCGTATTGCTGCGCTAATTTTTCCGTTTTTGTCAAACGTTCTTTTGCTTCCAATTGACTGTTACGGATATACTCGTTCCGTTCATCAATTGCTTTGCCCAACGGCTTGTAAAAAAGTGCGTTCAGAATTAATGCTAAAAGTAGAAACTGAATTGCCATCAAAGGAAGAGTTGCGTCTATGTCAAAAAGACCACCCTCTTTGGCAACTTCTTCTACAGCTAACAAAGTTGTCCAATGAATCATCAAAGTTTGCTCCAACTTTTACTAGTTATGAGTTTTGAATTACTAGTTACAAGTTCTGAGTTACAAGTTCTGAGTTACTAAGAAATTGCTAACTCTTCACTCCTAACTGTACAGACGTAGCAATGCTACGTCTCTACAACTTTTCAGTACTCAGTACTTATAACTATGCGAAGGGGTTAGCAAACAATAGCACCAAGGATACAACCAAACCATAGATGGTTAGTGCTTCCATGAATGCTAAGCTCAATAGCAAGGTACCGCGAATTTTACCTTCTGCTTCTGGCTGACGAGCAATACCTTCTACAGCTTGTCCAGCAGCGTTACCTTGACCGATTCCAGGTCCGATCGCAGCCAAACCAACAGCTAGAGCAGCAGCTAAAACGGAAGCAGCAGAAACTAATGGGTCCATGATAATTTTCCTTGGTTTAGTTAAATAGAATTGGTTTTCAATTTGAAATTTGTTAGTTGCTAGTTCATAGTTGTTAGTTGTTAATTCTTAGTTGTTAATTGTTAGTTAATAACTAATCATTCAAACAATAACTTTCTATTACCAACAAATAACGGGGTTATGGGGGTTGTTAATGTTCCCCATGTTCTTCAGCACCGTGGTGGTCTTCTAACGCTTCACCGATGTAAGCAGCCGCCAAAGTTGCAAAAATTAGTGCCTGAATAGCGCTGGTAAATAAACCCAAAGCCATCACAGGTAGTGGCACAAATAAAGGTACTAGTAAGACTAATACTCCCACAACCAGCTCATCAGCCAAAATATTACCGAACAAACGGAAGCTTAGGGAAAGAGGCTTTGTGAAGTCTTCAATTATCTTGAAAGGCAACATGAACGATACTGGTTGGACGTAGTTGCCAAAGTACCCTAAACCCTTTTTGCTGAACCCAGCGTAAAAATACGCTAATGATGTCAACAAAGCTAAGGCAATAGTTGTATTGATGTCACTAGTAGGAGCAGTTAATTCGCCTTCAGGTAACTTTATCAACTTGAAAGGAACAAGTGCCCCAGACCAATTTGACACAAAAATGAACAAAAACAAAGTGCCTACGAATGGCACCCAAGGGCGATATTCTTTCTCGCCAATCTGGTTTTTAGCCAAATCTCGAATGAATTCGAGGGCATACTCCATTAAATTCTGTATACCGCTCGGAATCCGCTTAATATTACTGCTTGCTAAGAGGGAAACAATCACCAGCACGGCAATTACAAACCAGGAAGTTAGAAACACCTGTCCGTGTAATTTTAAGTTACCGATTTGCCAGTACAAATGTTTTCCTACTTCCAATTCTGCAAGAGTCACAGAATTAAAAGAATTCAGAAAATCTACCATTTTCTTTTCTTGACCTAATCTACGTTTCGACCATATTAACTGGATAGATCGCGTTTTGAGTTACCCAGTTTTATGCTAGTCAGGATTGAATGCCACACGAATTACGTAGATTATCAGCGTTGCTTTATAGGTTAAAAAGCCTAAAAATATAGGCAATATTTCCAATTGATTCCACTTTCCTGCTAGCAAAATCAACAACACTAGTAAAGCCAACCGAGTTTTACTCAGCTGTTGCTTTTCTCTACCCAAGCGCTCAACATCTTTTGCCAACAACCTGAGATAAACTAAACCCGCACATCCTCCAATTAAATAATTTAGAGCAATGTTTAAGGAATAATATATCCAAACAGAGACAAAAATAATCCCCGTTAAAGCAAGAGTAATAACTAACAACTCTTGATAGAGTTTGTAGAAATCTTGCATGGAATCCGCTGGAGCATTCTCAGAACCAGCTTGAGCATTTTCTATTGTCGAAGGCGCGGATTCAATCGTATTATCTGACAAGCTCACGGGACTTGAAACCAGTACATTCCGTTTGATGTTGACTGTAAATCCAGTCAGTTGAATCATATCACGGTTGGGTAACATTACTTTAGAAAAAAACAATTAACTTCTTGTTACCATCAAACATCATTCAACTAACTGTCCACCTTAATTTTTCGACACATTTACAACCATAAACAACCTTAGTGAAGAAAAATCGTAGCTAAAATTATACTAGTACACGGTTGACAAAACCAGATAAATATGATTTTCCCAAAGCTATCTATTTCGACATTTTTGGAGAGAAGAAGATAGCTTTCGCAAAAACCCTCATCCCGGATTTTACTCCGGACTTTAAACAGTTGTCATCAGCGATATTAGCATTTACCTCTTGTTGAACTGTTAACTCGGAACAGTTGTGGTTTGGGAATGGGTAATGGGGAATTGGTAATCGGGAGATGGGGGGATGGGGAGATGGGGGGATGGGGGGATGGGGGGATGGGGAGATGGGGAGATGGGGGGATGGGGGGATGGGGGGATGGGGGGAGTGCGAGCATCTTGCGATCTTGTATCGAGCGAGCAAGATGCATGTCCTGGCGGACACGCTTCGCTAACGCACTACTTAATAATTTCAATTCCCGATGCCCAATGCCCAATGCCCAATTCCCAATGCCCAATGCCCAACCACTAACCACTAACCACTAACCACTAACCACTAACTATTATCAATTGTTGTTTCTGAAGTTCTTTGACTTTTTCTAAGTCGAGTTGAACTTTATTCAAAATCTCTTTTACTGTTGAGCAACTGTCGCAGGCTTGCATAAATTCAATCTCGCTTTCTGACAATCTAACTAGTTGATAGTCGTAATTAAATATACTTGATGCCGGAAATCCATCTATACAAGGATTTAATTCTGGTATTGCCGCTAGGATTGCATTATCATCATTCCAATCGGCTTTATCTAAAGGTGGACGACTCAGAAAAAACTCGTAGTGACTAATATCTGGGTCTAATAATTCTATCAATCTATAACGTTCTTGTTCTCCCAAGTGATTCGCTCTTTCGATTAATTCTGGTGCTTTTGTTAAAAGTCTTTCTAAATTCCAGTAGCTGGGATTGGAGAAACCAACGAAATCTAAACCGGAAGCGTCAATTAACTCAAACAAAGTTTCGATATTGTAATCAATCTCTTGGGGATGAACGTACATATCGGCAAAGTTTTCATCGCGCTGATTTTCTAAAGCCCATCTTTCTTTTTCTCGTTTGACTATGCGATTATTTTCGGGGAGAGAATCAAAAATCTTTCTACCGACGCTGACACCATCGCGATAATCGCCGCGTTTATCATTTTGGAGAAGTGCGATCGCCTGTTGCATCAAACGAATTTCCCAGCGTCCTAATTCAGCATATACAAAGATATGCATCAAACCACCGGGGGCTAATTTTTTAGCTAAAGCTTGAATACCACGAATCGGTTCTGATGTATGGTGCAAAACGCCGACGCAGTTAATTAGATCGAATTCACCAGATATTTTTTCTACATCAAATAAACTTAGATGATGAAATTCAGCACGATTCGCACCAGAGCGCTGGCATCTTTCTTTGGCAACATTCAGCGCACCTTCACTTAAATCAATTCCGACTACAGTTGCTTGGGGATTGAGATGAACTAAATATTCCGTGCCCACACCAGTGCCACAACCCGCATCAAGAATACGAATATCTTGTTTTTGCGGTTTTCGTCCCGTGCAAAAATTGTAAGCAGCCAACCAATTCCAGCGCCAATTGTAACCCGGTGGTGGTTCGTCGAGTAAGGGTTCCGGGGGAAAAGGGTAGGTATTATAAAGACTAGCTACAGCGTTGCTTACTTGTTGAGTGTCGGACATGGGATTTTGGATTTTGGATTAAAGTTGTTTATTTTTATTTGTGTAGCACTGCTACGTCTGGATCTATTATTTTGATTTATATCGATAATTTGGTTAAATCCGAAAATTTGGTGAAGTAGTATATTAATGTTTCCTACCATATTTTGTAGATTTTTGGGAAATGTTGATTCTGATAGTTTCGTCTAGTAGACAACTATAAATAAGCGTTAAATTACAAAGGATAAATCTAGTATTATCTTCGCATCTATTCTATCTAAAGATATAAAATGATTTTTATCAAATAGTTTAACGATAGGAACTTCACTTAAATTTGTAAAGTCTTATTTGTTGTTGAAGTATCTCTGAATGTTGATTTTTGTATTTTTATCAATTGATTAATAATTTATGTTGAACGTAAAATCTTCTCGCTACCTATTAGCAATTATCGGATTTGGTCTACCAGTTTTCATTTCTATAATATCTCCCATGCAGCCCGCTCATGCTTGTAGACCAGGACCAGGGAGTGAACCAGCAACTATTGCTCAAAGAGTAAATAGCACTCCTATAGTTTTTCAAGGAGTTGTAAGAAGAGTTAAAGGAGATACGCTTACAATTTACGTTAAACGATATTTAAAAGGTGTTGGACCCAAACTTGTAAATCTTAAAGGATTTAATCTTACTTCCTGCGATAATATTATTCAAAAACCAGGTGGAAATTACATATTTTTTGCAGAGAATAAAGGTACTCAACCCTGGAGTGCAGTCTATGATGGTGCTTTTGGATCGGTACGCCCTTGGGATGCTAAAACTAGAGAAGAGCTAAGGGAATTAGGATTGATTGGTAGGAAAGTAGAAAATACTTCTAAATGCGCTTTTGATAGTAGAAAAACTGTTGAAAAAGTAGAAAATCAAGTTGGTACAATTCAGCGTATTCATGACAAGCTTTATATTATAGTTACTGAAGATGGTAGAAGTAGATTCGCGCCTTGTAATTTCCCTAACAAATTTAAACAAAATGGATTGAAGATTCGTTTTAGTGGGGAAGTTAAAGAAAGTTACCCTAACGAACGTTGGGCTGCTACGCTGTTTAAATTGACTGACTATAAGCTTGTAAATACTCAGAAAAAATAAAATGTTTACCTTATAAAAATGAGTATTTTACTCGTTTATTATAGGATTAGGGAGCAAGATGCGAACACTACAAATGATTTTTTATATTTTTAATATCAAAACCAAAAAATAGATACCATCTTGCTCTCGTTGAAACTTCTGAACTTGTTTAAAACCAGCTTTTTCATATAGTCTTAGTGCTTGCTGATTAAATTCAGCCACCGTAACGCGGAATAAAGTTGATTCAAAATGACTTTTAGCGAAATCATATACAGCATTAATTATCCGAAAAGTAATTCCTCGTCTTGTTAAATTTGGACGCATCCCAAACCCAATATCTAACGCTTCAATATCGTAATTACCACCTTTGACTCGTGCATCTGCACCAAAGCAACAATAGGCTACAAGTTCATCATGGCTATTAGTAATACTGTAATAAGCGTTTTCAGGATTTAAAAAATCTTGTACGGTTTCTTCAATTTTAGAAAGATTGGGATTGTACAAGTTGAGTGATTCATCATAACGCCAATTGAATATTTTTCGAGCGTTTTCTTCACTCATTGGTAAGAATAAGTAAGACATTTTTCAAACAATTCTCAATTCTCAAATACATACTTTATGAATCAACATATTTTTTTAAAATTATATTCCTAATTCTCAATGCCCAATTACCATTCACGCGGCAAGCGTTGCGTACCGTAGGTATTGCGTGCGGGCGTATACCAATTACCAATGCCCCATGCCCCATGCCCAATCCCCTACTCCCTCCTTTCTTTTAGTTTCAAAACGATTTCTTCATGTTTGGATCGAGTAATTGGATAAATATAAGCAATAACGAAACCGATAATTAGAAGTAAAGTTGGGATGGGACCAATTATTAAGCGAATTGCCCATAATGCGGAATCTGGCTGTATTGGAGGTGCTTGAGACGCAACTGTGGGTATTAATCCCGATGAATCTAATGTTTTGCCAACTAAAAATATCGCTAATGCAACACAAAGTTTTTGCGTTTGTACAACGAATCCGTAAAAAATTCCTTCTCTACGTTGTCCTGTATTTAATTCATCTAAATCTACTACATCTGGTAACATTGCCCAAGGTGTAATATAGGCAACTGAAATACCAATTCCTGCCATAACTGACAAGATATACATTAATACAGTTTGTCCCGGTTGCAGAAAGAAAAATCCAGCTTGAGCGATTATTGTTCCGGGTATGCCCATACAGTAAATAGCTTTTTTACCAAATTTTTGTCCCATGATGCTCCAGAAAGGCATTAATATTAATGCTGTTCCTTGGATTGCTAAAGCCATTTGGGTGAAGTGATTTTTCGGCAATTGCATCCAGTCTACGACGAAATAAGGTAATACTGCTGCCGTTACTTGGGTTCCCAACCAAGAACAAAGATAAATTCCAACTACGCAAAGAAATGGTTTGTTGCTTAAAGCTATTTTAATTTGTTGTAAAAGCGGTTCTGGTGGTTCGCGTTTAATTTGTTCGCGTTGATTTTGAATAATTTTGTAACGTTTATAAGTTCCCCAAACGCAAAAATAAACTGCTAAAAATGATATTAAACTAGCAATAACAGCCATGTAAAAATAGCTTTGGGGAGCTTCAAAGTTATCTAAAACTATTTGGGCTAAAATTAAAGCGAATATACTACCACCGATTGCAAAAGAAGACCTAAAACCAATAATGTCGGTACGCTCATTATAAGTAGTTGTTAATTCTGCTCCTAATGTAGAATGAGGAACCCATACAGAACTAACAGCAGCATAATAAACAATAAAAATAATATTATAGTAAGCAAATTTTAGCCATTGGTTTGCGATTGGTGGAGTAAACCAAAGTAAGCAAAAAGATATTGCAAGAGGAATTGCACCAATTAGCATCCAAGGGTAACGCCTACCCAAACGAGAACGAGTTTTATCGCTTAACCAACCAATTAAAGGGTCATTTATTGAATCCCAAGCTTTACCAACTAATATCAAGGTACCAGCCAAACCTGCATTTAATCCGGCAACATTGGTAAAGAAAAATAACACAAAAAATACCAAAATGTTGTTCGGAATTGCTCCCCCCAATTCTCCAGCACCATAAGCTAATTTAGTTGTGAAGTTTAATTGTTCTCTTTGGGAAGTAACAGTTCTTTGTGGAGAAGAATTATTCATGATGGGAAAATTGTAATTAAATTTACTTTTTACCTGGATGGTATATTAGATTGGAATCGAAGTAAAGTTAATTGAAAATGCGATTGTGCTTTTCTCTGACAAAAAAATGATTGGCTTATTAACAGAAGAATACTCCTAGACTCGATAAATAAGAGTGTAGGAGTATGAAAAAATATTATTGCTAGTATGTTTGGAAAAGATAATTATTTATATTTTCCAAACATAGTTAAAATTTTCGCTCAAATTAAATAATATAAATAGTGATGCAACCCTTTTAATTTTGGTAAATATTCAAGAAGATATTTTCTTTTTACCTAATAATCCACCTAATCCAAATATTGCGATCGCAGCCATACTTCCAGGTTCGGGAACTGAAACTGGTTGGGTAGAAGAGTTTGTCTGAGGAGTTATTACAATTGGAGGAGAAGTTGGTTCTTCGTTGGTTGGAGTAGTATCTTCAGGTTGAGTAGCAGTAGTATCTTCAGGTTGAGTAGCAGTAGTATCTTCAGGTTGAGTAGGAGTAGATTCTTCAGGTTGAGTAGGAGTAGATTCTTCTTCAGATTGATTGGGAGTAGATTGTTCCTGTTTGGGTTGAATTTTAGAAACTTCTGAATATTGACGTTCTACATTAGCAGCACCTACAGGTAAATTTTTGCTAGAAAACTGTTTGTCTACAATTACCAATTCACCTTCACCAGGACCCATATTCGATTTATTGTTTCCAGCTTTTACAGTGTAAGCTACTACTTCAGAATTAGGATATTGTTGTAAAAGTGCCGTAGAGTCGTAACTTTTTACTTCACCAGGAACATTAGAGAAATTATCAACTTTTACTTTAGTTATTTCTCCAGAATTATTTTTAAGGTAGAGGACAACATTGGAAATAGCTTTTTGTTTACCATTATTAGCCGGAGAATCAACTGTTAATGCAGATGCTGAATCAATAGCACCAAGAATGGTTGAGAATCCAATGACTGTACCAACGGTGGTGGAAACTAAAACCTTTTGCAATAAGTTAGCCATGATTTGAAACCTCGTTTGTTAAAAAGTATTGTTTGCTTCAACAATCAAAATCTAACAAAAGCACTTTGAGAGGTAAATCCGAGAGACAACGGATGATAATCATAAAGAGAAGCGCTAACTTTAAGAGAATTGATAAATAAGAGATGAAGTTATCCTACACAAAAGAAGAATTTCCTTTACCTGGCTTTGTTTCATTCAATTTTGATTCTTGTAGTAGTTTCTAACATGAAATCAAAACTAGTTAAATTATTTGCTTGTAAGGTATAAAAAAGTATGCAACCTGGTTAAATAGCTTTATCAGATCCACATATTTTTTTTGAGAATTAATTCAAATCGCTCTAGAACCTTTTATGACTGTTTCTCCAACTGGTAAATCAAAACCTTCTTTTGGTTCGACAGTCACAAAAACTTCGGTAGTATTTCCCCACTTTTGCAAAGGAATTTTCTGTAAGACTTTACCTTGAGAATCCGGATTAAATTTGGCGCATTTGACTTTTTTGCCATCCACAAAAGCCCACAATCGATAAATTTTATCTTCTGGTAAATCGGGAAGATTTTTTAAAGTTAATATTGCGGCTTCTGAGTTAGGTGCAATTACCAAACTTCCGGAAGAAGAGATATCGGGAGTAATGCTTTTTAATGCTAACAAACGATTATTAGGTTGCTTTAGTACAGATAAAGCTTCTTGATAGCGAGATAATTCTTGCTGTGTTTTTGATAATTCGGCTTGTAAACGATAATTAGATAAATCGGTTTCTGCTGTTGCTAGTTTTTGATGCAGTCGATAATTTAAAAATCCCAAACTTGCAATTATTCCTACTGCGGTTATTCCGGCTATTTTTAGCCAATTTTTGGCAGAAGAAGAGGGGAGGGGGGAGAGGGGGAGAGGGGGAGAGGGGGAAGAAATTTCGTTGTGATTTACATTTAATTCGGTTGCTGCTGCTTGGAGAATTTGCGATCGCAGTTTTTCAGGTGGTTTAGTTTCGGGTAAGGAGAGGGGAAACAGCGCTAAAGTTGCCTGTAAGCTTTCGACTTCGGCAGCTAATTCTGGATAAGTTTCTAAATATTGTTTAATTAAAGTCGCTTCTTCTGGGGTTAAGTCACCTAAAACGTAACCTGTTATCAAAGCTTCCCAGTTTGAAGGTAGTTTATCAGATTCCATAATTAATCTACTAAATCCTTTAATAATTTTCTCAGTTTTAAAAGTCCTTGCCTGGTGCGGGTTTTTACTGTTCCCAAAGGTATATTTAGTTGTTCGGTAATTTCGGATTGGCTTAATCCTTCGTAGTAAGCCATTTTTAAAACTTGCTGTTGATTTTCTGGTATTTCTTCTAAAGCTTTACTAATAAGTTGAGATACTTCTCCTAAGGAAACCTTTTCTATCGAATTACTTTCAGTTTGAGTCGGAATGCTGCACTGACATCTTTGTAAAAGCTTTTGTTGACTGGACTTTTGATGCAAACGATTGATTGCTCTACTTCTAGTCATTGTCAGTAAATAAACAATCATTTTCCCTCGATTGGGGTCATATTTAGCATTACGCCAAAATGCCAAAAAGATTTCCTGCGTCAAGTCTTCAGCTTCACTTGTATTCCCTAAAATTCGCAGAGCCAGACGGTATACAGCTTCGCCATAGCGGTCATAAATAGCACCTAAAGCCGATAAATTTCCTGCTTGCAATGCTTGAAATAATTCTGCTTCTGTCTGGTTTGATAAACTCATATCAGAAAAACCAACGAATGCCCGTAACCAGGTAAAAGCCACCCGCTAATATCAACGCAGCGCTTCCCAGTCTAATAATCCACTGAGATTTAACTAATAACACCTGTCTTTGCTTTACCAATCCTGTAAATAAGCTGGCAAAAAATATTACCGCCGTATATCCGAGAGCGTAACTTATCATTGTTACCGTACTTAGAACTTGAGAGCCACTAGCCGCAGCAGTTGCGAGTACGGCAAAAAGTACCGGAGAAGCACAAGGAGAAGTAACTAAAGCGAATGTTAAACCAGCACCAAAAGGACCTGGAATGGGTAAATGTATTTGTTTTTTAGGCAAAGGTAAGTGAAATAATCCGGCGAAACTTAATCCCATCAGCAGGATAATTGCACCAACCACAATATTAATATATCCGCGAAAATCCACCATTACAGATGAAGCGAAAGACGCAAATAATCCAAATAAACTGAATACGCTTACTGCTCCCAAAACGAAAAAACTCGCTTTAAAAAAAGCATCCTTTCGTGATTCTATATTTAAAGTGCCAATATAGCTGAGGTTAACCGGAAGCAAAGATAAAATACATGGAGAAATACTGGCAATTAAACCACCAATAAAAGCAATAGGAATTAGAAGAACAGGACTAGTTGAATTTTGTTTTTCCACCCATTTATGATAGGGAGCTTCTAATTGTCTAACTACATCTTCCAAATTTAAATACAAATTTTGAAAATGACTTCCGAAAACAACTATGATGATAGTTCCCAGACAAAGAAAAGCCAGCAGATAGAGATTGTTTGATTTTAATTTTTTTTTCATAATTTAATTAATTTTGGATTGATAAAACAATAAAATCCGCTTCGTATAGAATTCACTGCTACACAAGCAAAGTCCGCCTGCGCGGACTAATTGCAGCCTGCGTTCAGCAAAGCTGCGGCTCAGGCAGGCTTTGTTTGTTGGTTCCCCAGACTTACAGTCTGAGGGTGATTGCGATTGCGATTTTCAGCTTTGATTTCAATTATTTATCTGTTGCGAAGTCGTATCCAAAGCTGCAACATAATCGCCTTTATTTGGATTTTTTTGAAATAATTTAACTACGTCACCCGTACCAGGATTAACAACGGCAACGGTAGCAGTTTGTGCTTTATATTTAGTAAATAAATCTTCTAAACCTAACTCTTTAGCTTTAGCTGCGGATGCTTCAGTAGTCGTTTTATCCGTAACATCAAAAACCACAAAATTAGCTTTAGAACCGTATTCTTGCTTCAAAGCTTCTAAAGTAGGCTTGATTTTCTTACATCCAGCACACCAATCCGCATAAATATCCACAACCACGGGCTTACCCTGTAACTGTTGCGCTAATGGTTTTGCCTCGGATGCAGTTGCAACTTCTTCTGTTTTTACTTCATTAACGCCCTTCGTATTGTTATCGTTACCTGGACTGCTGCAAGCTGCTAAGGTAGTAATAATACCCGCAGTAGCTGCCAAAGTTAGAACTTTAATCGTTTTAGTTTTAGTAAAGTATTTGTTCATGGTTATGTTCATCCCAATCGAGCTTTATCTATATACAAAGCAAAAGCCGAAATGGATTTAATGTGGATGGAAATAATTACAAGGGCAGGCAAGATGCCCACCCCACAAGATTTGTAAGATTTATAATTGATAAATCTCTGACCGAATAAATTTTAGTTTTAGATTAGATTGTGAATTTTTTCAGCTATTAAAAAAAACAAGCTCCTAAATTTATTTGTAGAGATAATCTAAAATCCAAAATCTAAAATCCAAAATCGACTGACATTCTCATGTCACCTTTAAGCGTCAAAATAAAAGTATTAATTTCAACCTTTGACCTTTAACCTTTAACCTAAAAATGTCATATTTATCAAAGCGACTTTTATCAGGTATCGTATTAGCCTTTATCGTTGCTGGATGTTCCTCAACCCAAAATTCCTTAAGTGATTCTTCAGCAGTAGGTTCCGAATCAAACAATGTAATCGAACCTTCAGGTGATGTTCCCAAAAGCAATGATTTCAAAAAAACAACAATATTATCAGGTTTAGAAAACCCGTGGAGCATGACATGGCTGCCGGATGGGACAATGTTAATTACCGAACGCCCAGGTAGATTGCGAATTATCCGTAACGGGAAACTCCAACCAACACCCGTAGCCGGAGTTCCCAAAGTATTCGCGGCTGGGCAAGGTGGTTTGATGGAGATTTCGCTTCACCCCAAATTTGCCGAAAATCGCTTGGTTTATTTAAGTTATGCTTACGGTAACGCACAAGTGAACCGTACCAGAGTTGCCAGAGCCAAATTTGATGGTAAAGCATTAAGCAACTTAGAAGTAATCTTTGAAGTATCGCCGACTAAATCAGGTACGCAACATTTCGGCTCGCGCATTGTTTGGCTACCCGATAATACAATGTTGCTGGCGATCGGTGACGGTGGTAATCCACCACTGAAAATAGATGGCGAACTATCTCGCAAACAAGCCCAAAAACTCAACAGTCACCTTGGTAAAATTGTCCGACTCAATGACGATGGTTCGACTCCAAAAGATAATCCCTTCGTAGAAACAGAAAATGCCAATCCAGCCATCTGGAGTTACGGGCATCGGAATATACAAGGATTAACTTTTGACTCCAAAAATAAAAGACTTTGGTCAACCGAACATGGTTCTAGAGGTGGTGATGAAGTCAACCTTGTAGAAGCAGGTAAAAATTATGGTTGGCCAGTTGTTACCTACAGTCAAGAATATACCGGAGGAGAAATTTCACAACAACGTTCTCGTCCGGGAATGGTAGATCCCAAAGTAGTTTGGACACCAGCAGTAGCACCTTCAGGATTGGCATTTTACAACGGCGATTTATTTGCGGGTGGATTGCGATCGCAAGATGTGCGTCAGATCGATTTGGATGAAAAAGGTGGTGTTGTCAGCGAAAAATCCATCGAAATCGGTCAGCGCGTGCGTGATGTTAAGGTGGCTCCCGATGGCAAATTATACGTTATTACCGATGAAGATAATGGGCAGTTGATTCGATTGGAACCTGTGGGGAGTTAATTATGACCTCTCTCCAAACCTCTCTCCTGCGAGGAGAGAGGCTTTAAGAAAGTTGTTTTATTGTCCCCCCTTCCCATGTCCTAAGAGGACACGCTACGCTAACGCAGGGAAGGGGGTTAGGGGGTTAGGATTAAGAATGATTTTCAATCAATCGGAATTCGATTTACGTTGCGAATGGGGACATCAAGGAATTAATCAACTCGTACCAATCAGCGATGTGGTGATAATAGTCGATATTCTATCTTTTTCAACCGCTGTCGAAATTGCTACTAATAACGGTGCAATAATCTTTCCGTATCGTTGGAAAGACAGTTCGGCAGTTGATTATGCAAAATCTATTAAAGCAGAATTAGCAACAAATCGAACTTCTACCACTGGTTATTCTCTTTCACCCAAATCTTTAACTACAATTTCCACAGGAACTAAACTTGTTTTACCTTCACCTAACGGTTCTTCTTTAACATTGCTTTTCGGAAAAATACCAACCTTAGCTGGTTGCTTACGAAATTGTGAAGCTGTAGCGCGATTTGCTCAAAAATATGGTTCTAAAATTGCTGTAATTCCCGCAGGTGAAAAATGGGAAAATGGTTCTTTACGTTTTGCTTTAGAAGATTTAATTGGTGCTGGAGCAATTTTAAGTTATTTATCTGGAGGTTTATCACCGGAAGCTGAAGCCGCAGTTGCAGTATTTCATAGTTTTAAAAATGATTTATTGAATGGTTTAAAAAAATGTAGTTCGGGAAAAGAATTGATTGCAAGGGGTTTTGAGTCAGATGTTGAATTAGCTGCGGCAATTAATGTTAGCGATTGCGTGCCTGTTTTTAATAAAAATGCTTATGTGAAAACTGTTGGTGTGAATGAATATTGATAACGCGATTTGTGTATTTGTAGATGAATTATCAAAAAGCTTAGATGTTTATATTCCCACTTGGGCAGGTGGAAATGATAGAGGTAGAGGTCAGCGAATTACTTTGAGGGTGATAGGATTAGACCCCGAAGATATTGAACGGATGGATTTTATTGCTATTGGTTAAAAGTTAAAAATTTTAAAAATGACGTTTATTAATATATAAAATCGTAGTGCGAGCATCTTGCTCGCGAGAAATAAACCTCTTGCTCGCTGGGAATAAACCTCTTGCTCGCGAGAAATAAACCTCTTGCTCGCTAGGAATAAACCTCTTGCTCGCTGGGAATAAACCTCTTGCTCGCTGGGAATAAACCTCTTGCTCGCGAGAAATAAACCTCTTGCTCGCTGGGAATAAACCTCTTGCTCGCTGGAAATAAACCTCTTGCTCGCGAGAAATAAACCTCTTGCTCGCTGGGAATAAACCTCTTGCTCGCTGGAAATAAACTGGTTTCTCTAGTTTTTAATGGTGCGTTGCGCTCCACGACAACACACCCTACATTTTATTGCCCATGCCCTTCGGCCCAATCCCCAATTCCCGATCCCCAATCCCCAACTTTATTAATGGGATTTCTACATACTTCTTAACAAACACCCCGATCAAACTCAAAACATTCTAATCTAAAAGCTAGTGGGTTAAAATTTTTGGCAGTCTTGAAGGCAACACGGTTCAAGTAAAAACACACCGCTCCTTGAAGCCTAAAGGCAACCCAATATACGCACACGCGCTTATATCAGATAGGAGTTTAAGAAATCACATGAGTGTTAAGGCAAGTGGTGGAAGCTCGGTTGCACGTCCGCAACTATATCAAACTCTAGCTTTATCAACTATTACCCAAGCGGAACAGCAAGACCGTTTTTTGGGAAATGGTGAATTAAAGGAATTAGAAAGTTATTTTGCTTCTGGTCAGAAGCGTTTGGATATTGCTCAGACTTTGACTGAGAATTCCGAAATTATTGTTTCTCGGGCTGCGAATCGGATTTTTGTTGGTGGTTCGCCGATGTCTTTCTTGGAAAAGCCGAGAGAAGAAGAACTAGAAATGGCTTCTGTTGGCGCAAGTGAAGGCGCTATGGATGTAAGAAGATCGATGGAATTAGGAACCGTCACCTATGTAGAATCGAAAGGCGGATTCTTAGAAAATTTACGTTCGATTTTTAATTCTTCTCCTAGCGGTCCGACACCTCCAGGCTTTAGACCGATTAACGTTGCTCGTTATGGTCCGAGCAATATGTCTAAAAGTTTGCGGGACTTATCGTGGTTTTTACGTTATGCCACTTATGCGATCGTAGCTGGCGACCCGAATATTATTTCCGTGAACGTGCGGGGATTGCGAGAAATTATTGAAAGAGCTTGTTCTGGTGAAGCAACAATTGTGGCTTTGCAAGAAATCAGAATTGCTTCGCTGTCCTATTTCCGCAAAGACGCTGAAGCCACAGATATTGTGTCTCAGTATATGGATGTTTTGGTTAACGAATTCAAAGCACCCACTCCTTCTACCAAGAAGCGTCAACGTCCTTCCGGCGATCAACAAGGTTTAGAACTACCGCAAATTTACTTTAATGCGGCAGAAAGACGACCTAAGTTTGTCATGAAGCCCGGTTTGTCGGGAATGGAAAAAGATATGGTCGTGAAAGCGGCTTATCGACAAATCTTTGAGCGCGATATTACCCGTGCTTATTCTCAGTCGATATCCTACCTGGAATCTCAGGTCAAAAATGGCGATATCTCGATGAAGGAGTTTACTCGTCGTTTGGGTAAATCTCCGCTTTATCGGAAACAATTTTATGAACCATTTATTAATAGCCGCGCTCTAGAACTTGCTTTCCGTCACTTTTTAGGACGGGGACCTTCTAGCCGCGAAGAAGTACAAAAATACTTTGATATTATCTCCAGAGGCGGTCAAGCAGCTTTAATTGATGCTTTGGTAGATTCCAACGAATACGCCGATTATTTTGGAGAAGAAACGGTTCCTTACCTCAGAGGTTTGGGTCAAGAAGCTCAAGAATGTCGCAACTGGGGACCTCAGCAAGATTTGTTGAGATACAGTGCGCCTTTCCGCAAGGTTCCGCAGTTTGTCACAACTTTCGCAGCCTATACCCAACCTTTACCAGACCAGCACGTTTATGGTTCCGGTAACGACCCCTTGGAAATTCAGTTCGGCGCAATTTTTGATAAAGAAACCAGAAATCCTAGCAGCCGTCCCGCACCTTTCAGCAAAGATACTAAGCGTATCTTGATTCATCAAGGACCTGGAATTAACAACCAAAACAGCAATCCTAAAGCTCGCGGTGCATTCCCCGGTTCGTTAGGTCCCAAAGTATTCCGCTTAGACCAAGTTCCCAGTACTTTAAGTAGAGGAACTGGTAAAGGCGCAAGCGTTAAATTTTCCGAAAGTTCTACTCAAGCGGTAATTAAAGCTGCTTATCTACAAGTATTCGGTCGCGACGTTTACGAAGGACAAAGGCTAAAAGTTGCAGAAATCAAATTAGAAAACGGCGAAATTACCATCCGCGACTTTATCCGGATGCTGGCGAAGTCGGATTTATTCCGCAAAATGTATTGGACATCGCTCTACGTTTGTAAAGCAGTAGAATACATTCACCGTCGTCTGTTGGGTCGTCCTACCTACGGTCGTCAGGAAAACAATAAATACTTTGACGTTTGCGCTAAGAAGGGTTTCTACGCCTTAATTGACACCTTTATTGATAGCCCAGAGTACGTTGAAGCTTTTGGCGAAGATACCGTTCCTTACGAGCGTTATTTGACTCCTCAAGGTGTGGCATTACGACAACTGCGTACAGGTAGCATCCGCGAAGATGTCGGTACCCAAGTTGAAAAACAAGAAACACCAATGTTTGTCGAGCTTGGTAATGTTGCCCAAAACCGTACCGAACCAGATATCCAGTCTCGGATTAACCAAGGCGTTAGCAAACAGCGCGAACAGCGGAAAATCTTTAAGTTGGTAGCAAATACCAATAATAAAGTTGCCGTACAAACCGTTATTAGAGCAGCTTACCGCCAGATTTTCGAGCGCGATATTGAGCCTTACATTGCGAATGCTAGCGAATTCAAGAACCTAGAAAGCAGATTGGGCAATAATGAAATCAACGTTAAGGAATTCATCGAAGGTTTGGGATGTTCAAATCTTTACCTCAAAGAATTCTATACACCTTATCCCAATACCAAAGTAATCGAGCTAGGAACCAAGCACTTCTTGGGACGCGCACCTTTAGACCAGCAAGAAATTAGGAAGTATAACCAAATACTTGCTTCTCAAGGTCTGCGTGCTTTCATCGGGGCAATGGTAAACAGCAACGATTACACCGAAGCATTTGGTGAGGACACCGTACCTTACAACCTCTACCAAACCTTACCAGCGGCGAACTTCCCCAACAGCCAAACCTTGTACAACCGACTCACCAAGCAAACCAAGGACATTGTTGTTCCGAGTTTCGAGCCAGTTAAATCCAAGATGCAAGCTGCTCAAATGCCGATGACGGGCAAAGCGATCGCAGATATGGCAGCCAAAGCCCGCGAAATCGATAAGAGCAGACCGCTGTTTATCCAGTTGGGACGTTCCTTTAACGATGGTAGAGGACAATCGGTAGAAGTAGGAGTAGGAACAAGCCGTCGCAAGCCAGCACGGATTTTCCGCATGACTACTATGGCGAATCAAGCCGAGAAGCAACTAACAATTGATGCAATTTACGTTCAGGTAATGGATGTATTTAGCGGTCAAGTTCCTTCATACTTCCGCCGTAGCGACTTAGATAGTAAACTGCGAAACGGTGAAATTTCCGTCCGCGAACACGTTCGTCGCTTGGCAAGTTCAGAAATCTACGGCAAGCGCTTCTATGCGCCATATCCCAACACCAAAGTGATTGAATTCCTATTCCGTCACATCTTGGGACGCGCACCAGCCACCCAAGCCGAAATACGTCAGTACAACAAACTGTTAGCTGATGATGGCTTAAAAGCTGCTGTAGAAGAAATGGTAGGTAGCGAAGAGTATTCTCGATTCTTTGGTGAAGACGTAGTACCTTATCCTCGCTTCCCATCCCTACCAGCAGGAAACTACATCGGTAGCGTCAAAGCCGCTGCGGACTTAGTGAAGCAATCGTGGTCTAGCCTCAGTCCTTCCGTACTCACCGGACGTTATAACGAACGGTAGATTCAGGTTAAAGGTCTGCATGTTAAAGGTTAAAGGTATTGAGTTGGGCATGGGGAATGGGGCATGGGTAATAGTTAGGAGTTAGGAGTGAGGAGTGAGGAGTGAGGAGTGAGGAGTGAGTTAAGAATTAACTTCTCCCCATCTCCCCATCTCCCCATCTCCCCATCTCCCCATCTCCTTGTCCCCCTCTCCCCCTCTCCCCCAATGCCCAAAAACCGGCGAACATGAAAATTAATGTTACGAACTGTTAAAAAGAGTTATAAATACTCAACAAAATGCCGGAGAATAATTTTTGTGGATGATTGAGTTTCCAAGTTTGGTAATGGTGTTTAATCAAACAGGCTCGGAATGTACTTGAAGTTCCGAAGTAAAAAGCTCGGTCATCGATTTTTAAGAACACCGCTTTGAAATAAACTCAGGTTTCATTCGTATTGGAGGAATCCTTCTATGAGTATCGTCACGAAGTCCATTGTTAATGCTGATGCAGAGGCTCGTTACCTCAGCCCTGGCGAATTAGATAGAATCAAAGGTTTTGTTACAGGTGGCGAGCGCCGTTTGCGGATTGCTCAAATGCTAACCGAAAATCGCGAGCGCATCGTTAAGCAAGCTGGCGATCAACTGTTCCAAAAGCGTCCTGATGTTGTATCTCCTGGCGGTAATGCTTACGGTCAAGAAATGACCGCTACCTGCTTGCGCGACATGGATTACTATCTACGCTTAGTTACCTATGGAATCGTTGCTGGTGATGTAACACCCATCGAAGAAATTGGTATTGTAGGCGTTCGCGAAATGTACAAGTCCCTCGGAACTCCTATTGATGCAGTTGCTGAAGGCGTTCGCGCTATGAAGAACGTTGCTACCGGCATGATGTCTGCTGAAGACTCTGGCGAAGCTGGTTCTTACTTTGACTATTTAGTAGGTGCGATGCAGTAGGGCGAATCTTTTCCCCTATCACATCTCCCAAATGTTGTAAAACAGTTGGAAATAAGGAAATAATAAAATGCAAGACGCAATTACTTCTGTCATTAATTCTTCGGACGTTCAAGGTAAGTACCTCGATACCGGCGCTATGGAAAAGCTCAAGGGCTATTTCCAGACTGGTGAATTGAGAGTACGTGCTGCTACCACAATTGCTGCTAATGCTGCTGCGATCGTTAAGGAAGCTGTAGCTAAGTCCTTGTTGTACTCTGATATCACCCGTCCCGGTGGTAATATGTACACCACTCGCCGTTACGCTGCTTGTATCCGCGATTTGGACTACTACTTACGCTACTCCACCTACGCTATGTTGGCTGGCGATCCTTCCATTTTGGATGAGCGCGTATTGAACGGTTTGAAAGAAACCTACAATTCCTTGGGCGTACCTGTTGGTGCTACCGTGCAAGCTATCCAATCCATGAAGGAAGTAACCGCTAGCTTGGTTGGTCCTGACGCTGGTAAGGAAATGGGCGTATACTTCGACTATATTTGCTCTGGCTTAAGCTAGTAGCATTTTTAGGAGTGCTTAAGTTAATTCTTGAAGTTTAAGTGCTACTAATGATGAAGGTCTGGAAATCAGTTGTGAGTGCTAGAAAGTTTAATTGCTTATTTTTTCAGAATTTGGAATCATATGTATTAGCTGTCTGGTATTGATGATTGATTTCCAGCCTCGCAACAATCAAATAAAGATTTGCTTTTTTTGAAATAAATAATAAAGAAATTCAGAATTTAATAATTTCTGAAATTCTTCTAATAAAAAAATTCTCAGTTACTACCATAAGGAGATTTAATCCCATGCGGATGTTTAAAGTTACTGCTTGCGTTCCCAGCCAAACTAGAATTCGTACTCAACGCGAACTACAAAATACCTATTTCACCAAACTAGTTCCTTACGAAAACTGGTTCCGCGAACAGCAACGCATTCAGAAAATGGGTGGCACAATTATGAAAGTAGAATTAGCTACCGGCAAGCAAGGTATGAACACTGGTTTAAAGTAGATATTAATATAAGTCAAGAATAAACCATATATCACTATAAAATTTTGCGGAGAGGTCAGAGACGACCTCTTTTTTTGTGTATTTAAAGAAACCTCACCCCGCCGTATTGCTCCCCTCTCCATAAATCAGGCTACGGTGTACACAGAAGTGCTTAAAACTCTAACTCCGCCAGGGACTGCAAGTCCCTGTCTAATAGCAAAAGTCCTATAAATAGGACTAAAGGGATACTTGTCATATTTGATGCAATAGATGATTTTTCAGTCGTCAAAAGAGCGACTTTAGCTATTAGACGGGGGTTTTCAACCTCCGGCGGACTGCCTGATAACGGCGATCGCTACGAAATAATTGATGGGGAATTATTTGTAACTGCGGTACCAGATTGGAGACATCAAAAGGTTATTGGTTCAGTTTTCTCAGTTTTAAATGATTGGTCAGAACAAAACCAATCGGGACAAGCGATTCCCACTCCCGGAGTTATTTTTACTGATGCCGATAACGTAATTCCCGATGTCGTTTGGGTTAGTTTTGAACGTCTTTCCGCTTTGATTGATGACGCTGGACACCTAACCGGAGCGCCAGATTTGGCTGTTGAAGTCCTTTCTGAGGGAGTTATAAACCAACGTCGCGATCGAGAAGCGAAGTTAAAATTATACGGTCTTAGAGGAGTGCAAGAATATTGGATTTTAGATTGGCGATACGCAAAGCGTGACACCGGAGGTGTATCGCAGCAAGTTGAAGTTTACAGACGTGACAAAGCTCAACTCAAGCTGGCTGCAACTTTACTCAGTTCTGATGAGTTAACTTCGCCGTTGCTTCCAAATTTTAATTGTGCTGTTGCGAGGTTGTTCCGTTAGTTTTGAAGGTAAAAATAAGTTTAAGTAAATTGTTTAATGGGTGAATGGTTACTTCCGCGTCGTTTTAGGAACTAATGCTATTTTCCGTTCCTGCTGGGTGCTGGAAACATATTCTGCAAAGTTGATGGCAATAATTGTCGCGGAGCGCAACGCACCATTGCATGAATCTTTCGGTGCGTTAGACTGAAGTCGTAACGCACCCTACGAATAGAATACTAGCGAGCATTCCGGCTCGCACTACGCAGTTCCCCACAACCCTTTTCTCAAACCCTAAATATAAAGTTCCGATCGAGAATAAGCATTAATTATAGTTACATAAATCAATCAAATGAATTTTTCGGCGTGTCTGTAGTTAGATAAACAAAGACAATTCGTTTGTGTATACTTCCTTTTACAACTTACTTTTTATTTTTCTTCCTAAAAAGGAACATAAAGAAGGAGAGGAAAGACTACGAAACGAATGCTGTTTATATGCATCAAAACAATGAATATCCTCAGCAAGCAACTACTCACGCCTCTACTACGTAAATTAAGTTTCTTTGTGCTGCTGATATCTACAGTAGTAATGCTCTTAATTTGGAACAATAGCATGATATCTACCCAAGCTATAAACCCGCAATCCTTTAAATGGAGTAACGTAAATATTCAGGGTATGGGTTACGTTACGGGTATGGCGATCGCACCTGTCAAACCCTATGATGTTTACATTCGCACGGATGTTGGTGGTGCTTATCGCTTCGATCGCAAGAATCAGAAATGGCTACCGATGATGGATATGTTTGATACCAACTTTTCAGGGGGTGGTATACGTGTTGCAAGTGTCGCTGTTGACTGGGAAAAGCCTACTCGCGTATATGCTGCGGTTAGGCATGGAAGCTCAATTGTTACCGAAGATGGTAGAAAGAAGTATAAATATTCAGGTGAAGTAATGGTTTCCGAAGATAGAGGAAACACCTGGAAACTAACAGGCTTAGGTAAAAAAAATGTCTTCACGGGAGCGGATAAAGAATACCGTTCCGATACAGGGGAACGTTTAGTAGTAGATCCCAACAATAGTGAGATAATTTACTTTGCTTCTCGTCGCGATGGGCTGTGGAGAAAGAACGGAAATCTTGAATGGACGCGAGTTAGCGGTGGATTGCCAGATGCTAGCAGCTTACCGGAATATAACAAATCTAACGGCAAAGAAAATGAAGATATACCGGGCTTTACCTTTGTGGCTTTCGATAAAAATTCTGGGAAAGCTAACCAACCAACTCAAACAATATATGTAGGAGTTCACGGAAAAGGCGTATGGAGTAGCAGTGACGCTGGTCAATCTTGGCGTAATATTGCTGGAGGAAAAGATCCCTTACGCGGTACAGTTTCCGATGACGGTAGGCTTTACGTAAGTTTTGGAACTAAACCGAAAAGCGGGGGAAAGAAATCTGGTGGAGTTCGTAAATATAGAGACGGAAAATGGATTGATATTACTCCCGATGGTACGGATAAAGTTTATTCAGCCGTAAGTGTATGGGGAAATAATCCCACGACGGTTATAGCGATTTCTGATAAATATCTTTACCGTTCCAGCAATGCTGGTAACACTTGGAACAAACAAACAATGTACATGGGTGCTTATGATGCGAATTATCCCAAAGATAAAGTAAATCCATCCGCTCCCAAATATTATCAATCTTATTCTGGAACTGGGGCATCAGTAGTTGTAATCGATCCAGCCAATCCCAAACAAGTATGGTGGACAAACGGTTTTGGTGTCGCTTGTACTTCGGACATAACTGCTGAAAACCCGAACTTCAAATGGTTGATGAACAACCTAGAAGAACTCGATCCCAACATCGTGCGGGTTCCACCAGTTCCCAAATCCCAGGGAGGAGCAGATTTAATCAGCGCGGTAGGGGACATGATTGGTTTTCGCCACGTCAATCGTCACCAGGTACCGTCGGAAAAAATCAATCCAGCAAACATCGATATCAATCCTGCTTTTAAATGGGCTAACCCCGACTGGAAAAAATATCCCGTACCCTTTCCCCATGTAGCGGGAGCAACGGGTATGGATTATGCCTATAAAAAACCTGAATACGCTGCCTTTGTGGGTTTTCACCAATGGCAAGGATTTTATCCGATACATGGTTTTAGCAAAGATAACGGTAAAACTTGGCAGGCTTTCGAGTCAGTACCCACGGAAAATATGTGGAAAGCCGAGAAATCCAAGCGACAGAAAACGATCGCAATGGGCGGTCAAATCGCCATGTCGCCCACTAACCCACAAAACATGGTTTGGGCACCGACTTGGGGACCTTACACTCACTATACTATGGACGGTGGTAAAACCTGGAAGCTAGCCCATAATTCAGATAGCGAGCCGAAACCCGAACCTTTCGACCCCAACAACGATAAACACACCCATTACGATGCATTACCCAAATCTTGGGCGAACAGCATTAATCCGTGGTTAAGTTCGTATATTTTGGCAGCCGATCGCCAAGATCCTACTGGTAAAACTTTTTACTATTACAACGGTTGGACGTTTTACTACAGCAACGATGGCGGCGCTAATTGGAAAAAAGGAGCATCCGGAAAATTACCTACATGGATGGTTCGTCCGGCGATAGTTTCCAATCCCACAAAGCAGGGTGATGTATGGATGAGTTTTGCTCGCAACCCCGAAGATTTAGAAGGAAACAAACTGTATCGTTCCAGCGACGGGGGTAAAAACTTCAATGCAATTACATCGGTAGATACCTGCGAATTCGTTACCTTTGGTAAAGGTAATTCAGACAAAAACCCCAACGTCTATATGTTTGGGCGTGTAGGCGGTGCCAAAAAAGATACTATGTATGTTTCTCAAAATATGGGCAATACCTGGAAACAAATTAGTAATCCCGAAGTACAGCAATTTCCCGGAATTACCTGGTTAGAAGGAGATATGCGATCGCCCAACTTAGTGTATGCAGCCTTATCAGGGCGTGGCATTATGGTTGGGGAAATAGATAATACTCCAAGCAAATAATTTTCGTTATTCCACGACATCAAATATAGACACGTAGCAGTGCTATGTGTCTTACAATTCGTCGGAATTAAGAAACGCACCGCTAGTAAGTACTTGGACAAAATTAATTATATATTTGTCATTGCGAGTTGAACGGAGTGAAACGAAGCAACCGCAAGACTTTGAGATTGCTTCCCTACGGTCGCAATGACACATTTATTTGTGTCCACCTACTTAGTCGATTGCATTAAATATGATAGGCAATAAGGTTGGTAGTAAGCGCTGTCTTCGCTCCGGATTGGGGCTAAAGCCCTTACTACGAACCTTATGAGGTGTGTAGTTTGAAAACAAAAAGCTTTTTCTTCCCCTGCTCCCCTGCTTCCTCCGCTCCCCCTGCTTACCCTCACCCGGCATTTTTTATGGGACAAAGCAGTAGGTTGCCATTGATAGTGACTGAGATTTACATAGGTAATTAAGCAATGAACTATAACCGTACCAAACTTAGGGAATTAATAAAATCTTTAACTTTTCAAGAACTTGATGAATGCCTTGATGATTTTCCTTCTGTGCGGAACGAGTTTACTGATGGACAGCAAAAATATCTTAGAGACAGAATAATTCTTGACTATTTTGAAATACATCAAGAAAGATTTCCTAAATTATTAGAAGTTATTAAAATCTGCAATTTAACAGCTTATCAGAAGTATGTTACAGAATTACAGAGTTCTGAAAATTCAAAATTAAATCAAACACCTAATGTCTCAGAAGATAAAAACTGCGATATTCTGGTTCTTGCCGCTAATCCAATCGGTACTGAGCGACTCCAATTGGAGGAAGAAGCCAATCGAATTCGACAGCGATTGCAAGAAGGAGAAGTGGGAAAAAACTATATAGTTAAAGTCGAAACAGCAGTTCAGGGAGAAGAACTGTCTAAATATTTACTACAATATGAACCGCTAATTCTTCACTTTAGCGCTCACGGCAATTCTAATGGGGATATTATTTTACATAACTCTCACGGACAACCGCAGTCAGTTACTTCACAAGCACTGGCAGAGTTATTGGCTGTGGTGCGGGGAAGGATAGAATGTGTTGTGCTTAATGCCTGCTTTTCTTTAGAGAAAGCCGATGCACTTGCCGAGCAAGTTAGCTGTGTTGTCGGTATGAGTAAAGAAATTAGCGATCGATCTGCCGTAACATTTGCCGCAGGTTTTTATCGAGGTTTAGGATTTGGCAGGGGATATTACAGTGCTTTTGAACTTGGTCGTAATGAAATTAAATTATTGGATTTCTCAGATAGTGCAGTACCACGTTTTATCACTCGCGATACATCCCTGCGTCAGCAAGAGCAAGTAGAACCAAAAGTTACTCGTAGTGTTACGCGCACGCAATCAACTGAAGCTACCCTATATCCTCTTTGGTTCGGAACTAACCGCAAACCGAAAAACCCGCAGCATCTATCCCAAGGGTTTTCTGGAGAGCGCGATCGCCAGCTTCACTATGGCACTTGTGAAGTAGCAGTACCAAAGTCCCATAAAATTGGTTCTACTGGTTCTCCCTTTTGGCAGAGGTTGTTAACGTTGAGTGACGATCGCCTCAAACTCAAGCAAGAGAGTTTGAAACTCCTCCAGGAAAAGAATTTTTGGGATCGAATCCAGCGGATGTTACAAGAAAATCAACCAGATGAGCGTTCCGCTTTAGTCTTCATTCACGGTTTTAACGTCAGTTTTGAAGATGCAGCTTTGCGAGCCGCGCAGATTGGTGTAGATTTGCAAGTGTCAGGGATTATGGCTTTCTATAGCTGGCCTTCACGAGCAAAACTAACTGGCTATGCAGCAGATGAAGCGACGATTGAAGCCAGTGAGAGATATATTACTGAGTTTTTACTCAACTTGGCGCAAAATAGTGGGGCAGAAAAAATCCATATTATTGCTCATAGTATGGGAAATCGAGGGTTACTCAGGGCAATGCAGCGAATTTTAGCTCAAGTTAAAACCGGAAGTGATATCTCCTTTGGACAACTTTTTCTTGCTGCTCCTGATGTCGATCCCGATATCTTTCAAGAATTAGCCCAAGCTTATCAAAACCTAGCTGAACGCACGACTCTTTACATTTCTGCTAAAGATAAAGCTTTGGCGACATCAGGTATTATTCACGATTATCCCCGTGTTGGTTTTTTCCCACCGATTACAGTTATTGATGGCATCGATACAGTAGAAGTTTCTAATATTGATTTAACACTTCTAGGTCATGGTTATTTCGCAGATGCTCGGGATTTGCTCCAAGATATGCATGATTTATTGATACATAATGCTTCTCCCGAACAACGATTTGGATTGCGAAAAAAACAAGAGAATGGGCAAAATTATTGGATTATTGGACAGTAGGTAAGTAGTTAATGAAGTACAAGTACATTCGTTCCAAATTAAGGGAACTAATAAATTCTTTAACATCTGAAGAACTCGATCGATCGCTTGACGATTTTGCTAAGGTGCGGAATCAGTTTGCTGATAATCAGGATAGAAGTCTTCGAGATAAGATAATTCTTGACTATTTTGAAATACATCAAGAAAATGAATTCCCTAAGTTTTTACAATCAATTTCTCAATGCAATAAACAATCTTATAATAATTATATTTGTGAATTAGAAAATTCAGCAATTATTGAATTAAAAGAGATATTAAAACCTTTAGAAAAGAGTTATTTTCAACAACTAAAGCATTCATCTTCTGTTTGTTTTCCTAAGTATAAAGAGTGGTCAAATAATATTGAAGATATTTTCAATACTCTTGATGATATTCACAAACAAGAATCTTCTCTAGATTCGGTTATTCGATTTGTAGCTCTATTATTAAGTACTCTAAAAATTGCTCAAGATAAAGCTATGATTAACAAATTAAAACAATGGGGACAAAATAATCATCTTCAACTGGATGGGCTATTAAACCAAAAACCAGAGTCTAGTAAAATTTGCTTGATTATTTTAATAGAACCCAGCTTTCAGGAAGCAGATCAAAATAATTATATTATTAAATCTTGGTTGGTTGAATCCGATTCTAAATCAGAGGTAAAAAATTCATTAGAGATAACCTATCAAAAAAAAGAAACGTTTTCTTTGAAAGAAATACCCAAAGAAATACCTTGTTTGTTAAAATATTTTATTGACCAAAGCGCTTCTCAATGGGACAAAGTTCTTACAACAATCGAATTTTTCTTACCTCGCGAGCTATTCAACCAACCAATCGATACTTTTATTCCCAAAAAATTTGAAGGAGAGGATGATGATGATGATGAAGAATTATACGCAGTTGGAATGAAGTATCATGTTAGTATTCGTTCTTATCAACGTATCAAAAAGCTGTGGAAGAAAAAAATTAAAGATCAAAAAATCAAATTTTGGGAGGGAAGGTGGGAAACTCTATATAGTCAATATGAACAAGTATGTTGTCCCTATTTAATTTTAGGAGATAACTCGAAAGAAACTGAAATTCTAAGAAATCTATTATCACATGAATTTATTGGTATAAAACTATTTGAAACTCCTTCTAATGATATTTTAAAAGCTATTGATAGCGAGGGAATACCAGTTGCTTTATGGCTAAGAAGTGAATCAAAAAAATCAGAGTTTATGGGTGATTTTGAAGCAATTATTAATGATTGTTCGATTGCAAGAATACCAGAAGAAATAAAAGATAAACGCAAGAATGCCTATGGGAAAAAAAATCATATTGGAAATAATATAGTCCTATTATGGGATAACCCAAATATCTTGCCCCCAGAAATTTTACCTGCATCACTACCATAAGTTTTACATTAATATATTAATATTCAGCTATGACATCCTGGAAAATATTTAAAGGAACCCCTGACAAGACTCACGATGATATTAAAAAACTTCCCGATCCTCCTAGTTGGCGAACATTTGAGAAACAAGAACGAGGTTCTACTTACCAGGCTAGGCTTGAAGAAATAGAACTGGTAAATGCAGCGTTGTATTTACGTCGTCCTTTGTTGGTAACTGGAAAACCGGGAACGGGTAAAAGTTCTTTAGCTTATGCAGTGGCTAAGGAATTAAATCTAGGTGAAGTATTACGTTGGAATATTACTACTCGCTCAACTCTACAGCAAGGGTTGTATAGTTATGATGCTATTGGTCGTTTACAAGATGCTAAAGCTAATGACCAAGATAATTTAGCAGACATTGGTAAATATATTCAATTGGGAACGTTGGGAACAGCATTATTTTGTTCAAATAAGCATAAACCCAGGGTATTATTGATTGATGAAATGGATAAAAGTGATATTGATTTACCTAATGATTTGTTGAATATTTTTGAAGAAGGAGAATTTGATATCCCTGAGTTAGCCAGAATAGCTAATAAAGATAATATAAATAAGTTAAACAACATTACTGTTAAGACTTATGACAACGAGAAAGCAATCATTGTCAAAGGCAAAGTTGAATGTAAAGAATTTCCCGTTGTTATTTTGACAAGTAATGGTGAACGAGAGTTTCCCCCGGCTTTTTTACGACGTTGTTTGAGGTTAGATTTACCACAACCAAATTTAGAGGAATTAGAAAACATTGTTAAAGCTCATTTAGGCAATGATATTATTGGACAAGCAGAAAAACTTATTAAGAAGTTTCTCCAGCGACGAAATAAAGGTGATTTAGCTACAGACCAATTACTCAATGCTATTTATATATTAACTAATACAGCTAATAATTCTGATTCCCCCATGATTGAATCTGTCGATCGCCAGGAGAAAGATAAAGATGCAAAAACAAAGTTAGTAGAACATTTGCTGCGCTACTTAAATACTAGAGATGGACTGTGATAGAACGAGCGATCGCTATTCTACAAAAAGCTGAGTACGACTTAACTGCTAGAGAATTAGCAGATATTTTCTGGTTAGCGGTTCACATGGAATCCTTGTCAGAACAGTCACCCCAGCCAATAACAGAGCCATCACCACCATTACCTACACCAAAACCAGACACCCCAAATAAACCTCTAGCTCCTCCAAGGAGTGAAAACAAACTTCCAGTTACTCCAGATCGACCAACAGCCCCAGTTGTTCCTTCTCCCCCAGAGACACAAAAGCCAAGCGATAAAGAAAACACAGAAGCAATTCCCATCAAAATACCCGCAGCAGCAGCCCTGAGAAATTCCCTGGCTTTAGGACGTGCGCTTCGTCCTCTCATGCGGAAAGTACCATCTTCTACAGAAAAGATACTGGATGAGGAAGCTACAGCTCAACGCTTTGCAGAAGATGAAATTGGCATACCAATTCTCCAAAGCACTCCAGAAAAATGGTTAGAGTTAGCTTTAGTAATTGAAGAAACTAGCATCACTGAAATTTGGCAACAAACAATTAAAGAATTTCAACTATTGCTCAAGCATCATGGTGCTTTTCGGGATGTGCGGACTTGGAAATTAAAAGGCGTAGAAACTTCGACCGCAACAAAAGAAACAAAACAAACAAAAATACAATTATTTCCTCAAAATAGCATGGGGTTTGATGAATTAGCTCCTCATAAACCAGATGTATTAATCGATCCTAAAGGTAGGCGGTTAATTTTACTGGTAAGTGATTGTATTTCTGCTATTTGGCGAAAACAACTGATTCATCCGGTGCTAGAGTTATGGGGACAACGCGGTTTAATTACGATTATTCAATTACTTCCAGAAAGATTTTGGGATAGAACAGCTTTAGTTGATGAAATTCCCGTTTTACTTTCTAATATCGCTCCTGGAGCATACAATTATCAGCTAACTTACAATTTATGGGATGAAGATGACATTGATGAATTTGCAGCAGAAAACAAGCGTAAGAATCTTAATTCCTCAATTTCTATTCCTATTGTTACTCTAGAACCAGAACCTTTACGCATCTGGTCACAAGTTATAGTAGGTCAAGGAAATATATCAACAGCAGGATTCAAATTTTATTCTTTTTATTCTCGTAAAGAGACAAAAAAATCTGCTGATTCCCCACCACTTACACCCCAACTATCTGCTGCCGAATTAGTCGATCTATTCCGCGTCAACGCTTCTTTACAAGCCAGACTTTTAGCGGGATTAATGGCAACACTTCCTGTGAGTATATCGGTGGTACATTTAGTTCAGCAAACCTTGCTGCCAGAGTCAACACAAATTCATGTGGCAGAAGTGTTTATGAGTGGAATGCTCAAACGTTTACCAGTTTCTCAGCAAGATGATACTGAGTATATTACCTATGAGTTTATTGATGGTGTAAGAGAATTACTCAGAGATTTTGTCCCACCTCATAAACAAATTTCAGTTATCGATCGAGTAACTGAATCTATTGTTGAAAGATTAGGGTTATCAGTAAAAGAATTTGATGCCCAGCTACTTACATATCATGGTAATGATGCTCTAGAAGCCAAGATTCGTCCCTTTGCAAAATTTAAGGCTCAAGTTCTACGACAATTGGGAGGAAAGTATGCTCTTGAGGCTGAAAAACTTGAGTTTATGCAGCAATATGCTGGAGAATATACTTGTGCGGTTAAATGGGGTGGAAAAGCTGGTATTTGGCAAAAAGAATCAGAACCAGAACATTTATTTATTTCTCCCCAGGGTGAAGTCAAGTTTCGTTCCCGGTTTGGTTTGGCAGTAATTAAAAATTTAAAATTTGAAGCACAAACCCTATCTTGGAATTCCGATAGTAATCAAACTGCTGCTGGCATCAATTTTAAATTAAATAGTGAAAATAGCTATTTTTGGGAAGATAGTCACAAAGGAAAGTTATTTGAAGGATGGTTGCAGTATCCAAAGGAAGGCAGAATTGATTTTCGAGGTAGATTTGTTAGTAGTGAACTACAAACCCTTAAATTTAGAATACCAACCATATCTGTTGAAGAAGATATTAACCCCCAACCCTTTGAATTTGATGTTGCCACCATTGAACTCAAGAAAACAGAATTAATAATTAACCGCCATCGTCAACAAAATCAATACTTTGTTGAAAACTTGGGTTCGGGAATTGAACTAGAAATGGTACTGATTCCTGATGGTACATTCACAATGGGCGCACCAAAAACGGAGCAAGGTAGTAGAGAGTCAGAACGTCTCCAACACGAAGTAAGAGTTCGATCGTTCTTTATGGGCAGGTATCCCATAACCCAAGCACAGTGGCGAGCGATCGCATCTCGTGAAAATTTGAAAGTCGAACGTGACCTCTCCCTCGATCCTAGTTATTTTAAAAACCGCAAAGAGAGCGATCGCTGTCCGGTAGAGTCAGTTTCTTGGTACGATGCGGTAGAATTTTGTGCCAGACTATCAAAGCACACGGGAAGAGAATATCGCTTACCTAGCGAAGCAGAATGGGAATATGCTTGCCGTGGAGGTACGACAACAGCATTTCATTTTGGTGAAACAATTACATCCGAGTTAGCCAATTATGATGCTACCGAAACTTACGGTGTTGGTTCCAAAGGGATTTACCGGAAAACAACAACGCCAGTAGGCAGTTTTAATGCAGCTAATGCCTTTGGGCTATCTGATATGCACGGAAACGTTTGGGAATGGTGTCTTGATGATTGGCATTCAAACTATGAAAATGCGCCCACAGATGGCAGTGCTTGGTTTGACAATAATAATGATAATCTTTTTCAAAAATCTGGTACAGCCGTGCTGCGGGGCGGTTCCTGGGTCAACGATCCAGACTCCTGCCGTTCCGCGTCTCGCCTCAGCTATGTTACGCGCGCCTACCTCTATAGCAGTATTGGTTTTCGTGTGGTGTGTGCCGTCGGGAGGTCTTTTCAGTAGCTCTTTATTCTTCTGATTGCCCACGTAAACAATGGGTGAGGTTATGGCAAATGCATCTAAATTTATGTCTATTATAAGCAGGCAGTAATGGTAAGAACAGTCATTAAATACGAACAAGGGGAAGCACAATACTTTACTGAAAACTTGGGTTCGGGAATTGAACTAGAAATGATGCTGATTCCCGATGGTACATTTACAATGGGCGCACCAGAAACGGAGGAAAGTAGTAGAGACTCAGAACGTCCCCAACACGAAGTAAGAGTTCGATCGTTCTTTATGGGTAGGTATCCTATAACCCAAGCACAGTGGCGAGCGATCGCATCTCGTGAAAATTTGAAAGTCAAACGTGACCTCTCCCTCGATCCTAGTAATTTCAAAGTCCTCAAAGAGAGCGATCGCTGTCCGGTAGAGTCAGTTTCTTGGTACGATGCGGTAGAATTTTGTGCCAGACTATCAAAGCACACGGGAAGAGAATATCGCTTACCTAGCGAAGCAGAATGGGAATATGCTTGCCGTGGAGGTACGACAACAGCATTTCACTTTGGTGAAACAATTACATCCGAGTTAGCCAATTATGATGCTACCAAAACTTACGGTGCTGGTTCTAAAGGGATTGACCGGAAAACAACAACACCAGTAGGCAGTTTTAACGCAGCTAATGCCTTTGGGCTATCTGATATGCACGGAAACGTTTGGGAATGGTGTCTTGACGATCGGCATTCCAACTATGAAAATGCGCCCACAGATGGCAGTGCTTGGTTTGATAATGATAATGATAATCTTTCTCAAAAGAGTCATACAGCCGTGCTGCGGGGCGGTTCCTGGCACTACAGTCCAGACTTCTGCCGTTCCGCGTCTCGCTACAAATATTTTTCGCGCGACTACGACAACTACAGTATTGGTTTTCGTGTTGCCTGCGGGGTCGGGAGGTCTTTTCAGTAGCCCTTTATACTTTAGTACTTTTATCCTTTGTTCTTTGCATTTTTTACTTTTTGATATCGCCAAAAGGCGACTCGAATTTTTTTGGTAAAAAATGAATATTTATGATATTCCGTTTCTTATAACCCGACTTCTCAACGAAGATAAGCGTCATGCCTCAAAGGTGGTTGATAAGTCGTTTTAATCCGTTGAACTCACCTAGTCTTAACTGAACCGTATTGCTATATAAATAGCTCGATACAAATCCAAATAAATAAAGACGTTGCAGTGCAACGTCTCTACATAATTGGTCGGTATTAATCATTAACCGGCATCACAACCTTCTTAGCCAATCCCAAAGTTTGCAAAGTTTTAATTGCCCACCAAGTCATATCTATTTCCCACCAGCGCAATCCAGCTTTGGCTACATTTGGATGAGCGTGGTGATTATTGTGCCAACCTTCACCGTAAGTTAAAATAGCCGCCCACCAAAGATTGCGGGAATTATCATCCGATTCAAAAGTACGATAACCTCGGATATGGCTGGCAGAATTAATCAACCAAGTTGAATGCCATAGCAATACCGCTCTGAGAAATACACCGTAGATTACCGCATTCCATCCACCCAAAGCATACAATAAAAGACCTACGGGAATTTGCAGAAACAAGAAGTAGCGATTTAGCCAAATGTAAAATCGATCGCGGACTAAATCGGGAGCATATTTTTTGTACATTTCAAAGTCAAAAAACTCCTCACGAGGGTAGAAAATCCACAGCATATGACTCCACCAGAAACCACGCTTGGCAGAATAAGGATCTTTCTCTTCATCCTCAGTATGAGCATGGTGTAATCGATGTCCGGCTACCCAAAAGATCGGTCCTCCCTGCATCGCCATAGCTCCGAGAATGGCAATGATATATTCCAACCACTTCGGTACTTGCAAACTGCGATGGCTCAAAATTCGGTGATAACCCAAACAAATACCAATACTGCCAAACAACCAATGTAAAAATATCATTACTCCCAAAGCAGACCAAGAAAAAAACCAGGGAGCCGATAAAGCTATAACATGAAATGCACCGAAAAATGCCACATTAGTCCAACTCAAAGCAAGCGGTTGCTTACCCTGTGCCACAGCAGAGCGCGTAGTCATAATTATTTCCTTAGACAGTGAATATTTTTAATAAAACCTTTCGATATATGAGGGCGATCGCTCGCACCCCAGAAGCATCCTTCCCCACCACACCTATTAGATCGGACAGTGGGTAAGAAATACACTTGAGAATTAAATTAGAATATGCAAGTGCTGCTTACATTCCTAAGTTAACAGATAAAAAATAAAAATGCAAGTGGCACTTACATATCTTTTTTTCGTGTATGTTGGAGAAACCGGGAATAATTGGTGGGTATTAGATATTCTGGTACAAATTTAAGTAAGTCAGCATTAATCAAACTAACCGGAGTGCCGCGTTTCTAGCCTCTTAACCTGTAACCTTTAACCTTTAACCTGTAATGTCCAATTCCCAAATAATTTCAACACGACAGCGAATAATAAATGCAGCAGTAGAACTATTTGCCGCTCAGGGAGTTACCGACACTACAACAAAAGCAGTAGCACAATTAGCGAAAGTTAATGAAGTGACCTTGTTTCGGCATTTCGGTAACAAACATGGATTGCTTTTAGCAGTAATTTCCGAATCGCCAGTGTTTCAAGAACTGGGTGAATACTTAAAAATTCAAGCTACTGAAACAACTAACGTCCATCAAGCTTTTAAAAACTATTGTGAAGATTGGTTGCAAGCATTAGAGCGATCGCCAAATTTAGTACGCTCCGTTGTGGGGGAAGCTGGTAATTATCCATTAGAAAATCGTCAAGCACTCGGAAAAACTTTGAAAGAAGCGAATCATTATGTTGCCGAATTTTTAGCAACAGTCATGGAGCGCGAGCAATTACAGGGGCATTTACCACCTCAAAAACTAGCAAGTTTACTTAATATTATGCTGTTGGGATATGCCGTAATCGAATTTACGAGTGAATTTCACGAACTTTGGCAGAATAAAGATGAATTTTTAGAAGATTTGGTAACGTTATTTTTGATGGGAGCTAATAAATCTAAAATAGTTACTTCAGAATTGAGAGAGATAGAAAAAATAATCGATTTACCTTTGGTAACAGTTCATTTGATTTTGCAACGTGCCAAAAAATCGGGATTGCGAGATTATGCTTTAATATATATTTTATTTGGAGCAGGTTTATCAACCGCAGAAATTACTAATTTAGAAAAAACCCATCAAATATGTGACGCTAACCAGCATTTATTGCAAATAGTTAAAGGTGAACGTCAAGTTCCCGTCAATCAATGGATTATGGGTAAGCGTTATGGTTCCTATAATAACAATCCATTAACCAAATACTTGAAGAGTCGTAAAGATGAAAATCCGGCATTATTGCTTAATAATCAGGGAATGCCAATTACAGAAGCAGAAATACAAGAATATTGGCAAAAAATAACAGACGGATTATCAACACCATCCGGGCAACAACCAGCAATAGAACAAGCTCAACATACCTGGTGTGTAGAAATGCTCATAAAAGGAATGAGCTTAGAAAATATGAGTTTAATTACAGGTTGGGATTTGATAAAATTACAATCCTATGCACGTAGAGCCAAAGAAAAAGCCGCTTTAGAACAAGCGATAAAATTGGATAATAGGTCTTGAAACTCAATAAAGCAGTTAGCAACTTAACTTATGTTTACAATTTTAAACAAAAAGAAAGCCATATAACGAATAAACTTGCCTACAATAAAACTAAACTTTGTTATAGGTAAAAGATGTGATGAAGAACATCAAAAATAATTTTTTTGCAACATATATCCGCAATCCTTTTTCTGTTGCATGGTCAAAATTATCTAGTTTTACTCAACCCAAACTTAATACAGAATCTGAAGACTTAGAAAATTATGAATCGGAATATCAAGCAGATATAAACTCGCAACAAGAATTACATCCTTATTTAATAGATAGAGTAGAACCATCAGTTCGACATATTATATTTTCTTCATATATCAGGTATTAAAGTAATTAATATTGCATTCAACAAGCAAAATATAAATTAATTGGGTAAATTCAGCCTTTCATCTATCCATTGCTTTGATTTCCTGACAGCCTCAGTGGGAGTCAAAGCATAAGGTACGGCGATCGCACAACCGCGATCGTGATTTACCCAAGCAGCATAAATATCTTGTTTTTCAAATTTATCGCGTTCAATCTGAATTTTACATTCGCGATAAGTAAAGGACATCATAATTTTTGGGTAATGAGGTTCTATCATTAATTTTGTGCTGCTATTACTTGTGTTTTAAGTATAAAGTAAGAGAAAATAACCTAAAAATTGGGTGAGTTTCTACCCACCCAAAGTTAATTAAAAACTATGCTGCTGCCATATTCTGAGCAACAAAATCCCAGTTAACTAACTTACCCAAAAAATCATCAATGTAAGCGGGACGTTTGTTTTGATAATCTAAATAGTAAGCGTGTTCCCATACATCCATAGTTAATAAGGGAGTTTGTCCGTTAGCTAAAGGATTATCAGCATTGAGGGTTTTTGTAACTTTTAAAGTACCGTTATCCAGCACCAACCAAGCCCAACCACTACCAAACTGAGTTGCTCCAGCAGACTTGAAAGCTTCAACAAATTTATCGTAACCGCCTAAATCAGCATCAATCTTTTTCGCTAAATCTCCCCCAGGAGTGCCACCACCATTAGGCTTCATACATTGCCAATAAAAAGTATGATTCCAAGCTTGGGCTGCGTTGTTAAAAAGTCCTTGCTTTTCGGAATTACCGGAAATTTCTTTGATTACTTGTTCAATTGATTTTTTATCTAATTCTGTTCCTTTGACTGCATCATTGTACTTACTCACATAAGACGCATGATGCTTATCGTGATGAAATTCTAAAGTACTTTTAGAAATAGCAGGTTCTAAAGCCGTGTAGTCATAGGGAAGAGATGGTAACTCGTATGCCATTTTATTGTCCTCTCTTAATATCTCTCTTGGAACGCTGAAGTTAAGGTTATTGGTTAAAAATCCTAAAAGTAGTCAAAATTCAAACTACTTTAACTTCCTTGCGTTCAGATAATATCGCAACGTTGGTTAATGTGAAATCCTCATCCAGGGGATGGGGAATTTGTAGAAATATACGCGGATTTATGAGGAAATATGTCTTAGGACTGAGGTAAAATTTTATAATATGTCGTTAGTATTAGTCACGCAATTTAATCAACTATCCATTGGTTTAATAAATGACAGGCAAACATAAAGCAAGAAGCGAAAAACATTATTAGCCATACCCCCGTTGTCGCGATGAAACGTATTAACCAATTACTTCCCCGATAACGTACTTCTTGAGCAAATATAAACGCAATATTAGTAGATAGTGAAAAAGCCAGAATTTTAGCTGACAAAAACCAATCATCTTCACCCACACTAGAAAGCCAAGGTATTAATGTACCGCCATTTCCACCCAAACGCTGAAAGCTTGGATCTCTCAATGGTGAAACTTGGTACACAAGAATAACCCAAGCTACAACTAGAAGCAGAGAAAAGCCCAGACTTACAAATTGAAGACGTTGGAATCTCGAAGACATAATATAGAATATCCTGAAGTATCTTAATTGAATATCAGGACTTATCTAACTTATTATGAGTTTCCTTAACGTTTTTCTGGGTTAAAAGTTAGAAACGCATATGAACTTTTTCAAAATATGAAGTGATGATTTCATGTTGTTGGAGACGTAGCACTGCTACGTCTCTACATAATTTTTATATTAAATCGGAAAATTATTACTCAAAAACTCCTCCGCACCGCTCTTATCATTAACTTCCCCATCTAAAGTAGCCGCTAACAAATCATCCAAAATTTGCTTATATTGTGGCCCCGGTTTATAACCCATTTTCTTCAAATCGTTACCATTCAACGGTGCTTCCACATTCGATAAAACTGTCAGATAATGCCAAATTTGCTTTCTAATAATTCTCCGACTTTGCAAAGCGATAAAAATCAACATTGGTAAATCGTATTTCCGCAACAGCTTAACTACCTGCGAAGGCTTGTCGCATTTATCTAAATTTTCTATAACATTACTTTTCGCTGCGGCTAAATTTTCTAACCTTTTAATACTGTCATCTGGAAATTGCAGATTTTTGGCTACCTTTCCCCGATATTCTGCGGCTAAATGAGCAATTACAACTTCCAAACGCATCTGCCAATGGGTAAATCTTTGCTCATTAGAATCAAATTTTTGCAAACAACGTTCTATTAAATGTAGCTGTCGCAATAAATCATCATTCAATTTCAAAGTCGGATGAATGCACTGCAAAGCATCCAATTCACTCAACATTCTTAAAGCTGGTTTCCAATAGGAAGTTTGCAAAATATATTTTAATTCCGACTTTAAACGAGTTTGTAAAGCTGGTGTTTTAGAATTTTCTTGTGCTGTACGGATATAAACGCCGCTTTCTATTGCGTAGCGAATATACTCTTCCGTTTGCTTTTCTAAGTGAAAACCCAGACGTACCGCAAAACGCACGGCGCGGTAAATCCTTGTTGGATCTTCAATAAAGCTGTTAGCGTGTAAAACTCGAATTTGTTCAGCTTGTAAATCTAATAACCCGCCAAAGAAATCTAATAATTTACCTGGATTCGGAGGAGTTAACCGCAAAGCCAAAGCATTAATACTAAAATCGCGGCGATATAAATCTTGACGAATCGAACTTGCTTCAACTACCGGATTCGCTGCTGGATAAGGATAAAATTCCGTTCTTGCTGTAGCGATATCAATACATAACGAATCCAACTTTCGATCGTTGTGCCATAACAAAGCAGCAGTTTGAAAATCACCGTGGACATCCAAACGCGCACCGGGGTAAAGTTGCAGAATCGCTGAAGCCAACTCCACACCAGCACCAACATCGGCAGCATTATGAAAACCATCAACCACCATATCAATATCTGGAAGCAGCAAAGGTTCATTCGGATTCGCTAATAATAAATCTCGCACAGCACCACCAACTATATATAAATGCCAACCTCGCTGCTCTGCCTCTTTTGAAACTTTCGTGAGAAACTCCCATAAAGCTGGTGCAAGTCGGTTTTGCAATTCATCCAAAGTTGGATTTAAATTCTCTCTTTCTTCTCCTTCTTTCTTCTCTTCCTTCCCTTCATGCAATTCCCGTAAAACATCGGTACGAGTTACAATTCCCAGCAACTTACCATCTTCCAAAACTGGTAAACGCCCGATATCATGAGTAACCATCAACGATTTAATTTCCGGTAATTCCGTATCTGGTGCGATCGTCTTGAGATTCTTTGACATATAGCCTTTCACCGGAGCGTGAGCAAAACCGTGATGCAAAGCAATATCCAAATCGCGCCGCGAAATTATCCCAACCAAATCAGAAGCAGCATCAACCACCGACAAACCAGAATGTCCGTAACGCAACAAAATTCGATGTGCTTCCTCGATGGTAGTATCTGGTGGAACAGTACGCACCGGAGAAGACATTAAATCTCTTGCTGTGGGTGGATGTGGAATTGTTTTTTTCAACTCCTCGACAACTTGGCTGATTATTTCTTGGGAATTTACATCCTTTAAACTTACAGAAGCAGCCTTTGCATGACCACCACCACCAAAAGGTGCCAAAATATCATTGAGATTAGTTTGGGGAATTTGCGATCGCGCTATCACCGACAAACCATTACTATTTTTTTTCTGGTATTCGTGAGCCAATAACAAAGCGTCAATTTCCATCAAATTAACCAACTCAGACGCTAAACTCGATAACCCAGCCACAAAATCTTCAGTTTTGAGAATTACCCAAGCAACTTGATAACCGCGTACTTTTTCAGTTTGAATATCTTCTAAAGCAATTTTCAATAACTCTTGCAGCTGTGGAGACAATCCTGGCTCAATATATTCGGCAACCACCGACAAGCTAGCACCCTGCTGCATCAACCAAGCCAAAGCCAAAGCATCATCCGGTGTCGTATGCTCGAAGGTTAAAGAGCCAGTGTCCGAATGGATACCCAAAGCCATCACAGTAGCTTCCGTAGAAGTTAGAGAAATATTCTGTTTTTGTAATTCTTGTACAACTAAAGTAGTCGCAGCACCTACTGGATAAATATGAGCCTCAGTAGCTGGAATATCAAGGGTTTGTTCTAAATGATGGTCGTAAACAATAATTTTCTCTAAATGGGGTAAATCAAACCATTCCGCAGCCTTTCCCAAACGGTTGCGCTGCTGAGTATCAACCACAGCCAAACAGCGAATATCTTCAGTAATTACCGAGCGTCTTTCAATTAACGGATATTCATCTTTGTGAAGTGCTAAGAAATCTTTAACAGTAGGATGAGAGCCACCAGGTAAAACAATGAGGCTACCTTCAATCAATCGCGTCAACCCCACCGCAGCCCCTAAAGTATCAAAATCTGCTGTTGTGTGGCATAGAATTAAATTCATACAGATGTTGGTGAATGAAGGGTTTTATTTATTTTAGAGCTTAATCGATGCCCTCACCCTCCTTATAGTGGGGCTACATAAACAAAGCCCACCTGCGTGGGCTAATAATATGTAAATTATTTGTTTTCTATGGTGCAAAAAATAAAGAATTATGGATAGAAACGAGTTGCGAGAAAGATTCAAAAGCGGGGAAAGAGATTTTTCTGGAGTTGATTTTAGTGGTGTCAGATTAGCTAGTTTGAATTTAACTGGAATTATTTTAGTTAGAGCTAACTTGAGTAGGTGTAAATTAGTGGATACCATGTTCGATAATGCCAACTTGGAAGGAGCATGTTTCAAAGAAGCTAACTTGGACGGAGCTAGGTTTCAAAATGCCAACCTATGCCGAGCTAATTTTGACAGTAGCATTTTAGTTAGAGCTAGCTTTTATGAATGTAATGCCGATGAAGCCTCTTTCCGAAACACCGATATTAGAATGGCTGATTTTAAAGAAACCACTTTAAGAACAACTAATTGGGCTGATATCGCTGATGAAGGAGATAATCTATTTATTGATGTTGATTTTACTGGATCTGAGGATATTCCGAATGTCTGGGATGATGCCGTTAGAGTTATCCTAGCTGATGGAGAAATTTATACTACCCCCAGATTGGAAGGGAGAAATTGGTGATGGTATTAAAGTTTGTAATTTGTAGGTTGGGTTGAGGAATGAAACCCAAAATCATAATATAGAGTAAAACAAAGAATTCAATACAAAAGCAAATACTACAATTGATTTATAAATTTATTTGAGATTTCATCAAAACCAAAACCTAAATGTTGGGTTACGGCGCGTTTAGATTACTCGTAATTCATCTAAATTATTAGTGCGCCTTTAACCCAACCTACAATCTATTAGGAATGGTAGCTGTTGAGAAGATAATCAAAAAGCTAGCTTTATATCAGCTAGCCATAACACGACGATTAAATATCTTGAGGACATAATACCCATGACTCAAACGCTAAACAAAACAGTAACATTTGCAGAGTTTGTCAAGTGGAAACCGGAAAATAAATGTTACGAATTATATGATGGGGTAATTGTTGAAGTGGCTCAACCTATTGGCAAGCATGAAAATGTTTTTGCATTTTTATCTAGAAAAATAAATGTAGAATTAGACCGCTTAAATCTACCATTACTTATCCCTTCAAAAGTTTTAATAAAACCTGATGGAAAAGAATCAGCTTATTTACCCGATTTATTGGTATTAGATAAGCGTAACTTAAAGAATGAACCATTATATGAAAAAGAATCTACAGTATCACAAAGCAAATCAATAGCGTTAGTAGTAGAAATAGTAAGCACTAATTGGGGTGATGACTATGCTGTAAAATTTGAAGAATACGAGGATATAGGCATCCCAGAATATTTGATTGTTGATTATCTAGGATTAGGTGGTAAAAAGTTTATTGGTAATCCAAAACAACCAACTATTACCGTTTGTCAGTTAGAAAACGGTGAATATAAAATTACTTTATATAAAGGTGATGAAATTGTAAAATTAAAAACGTTTCCTGAGTTAAAATTAACTGCAAACCAGATTATTCAATCCGCAGAAATGGATTTTTAATTAAAATATAGCACCTATTTTATGATATATTATTTGGTTTCAATTTGGGTGTTAGATTATGAAGTCGGTTGTAGTTTGTAGGTTGGGTTGAGGAACGAAACCCAACATCATGATATAATACTAAAGCTTCATTTATAAATTTATTTGAAATTATCTCATCAAAATAAAAACGTAAATGTTGGGTTACGGCGCGTTTATATTACTCATAATTCATCTAAATTATTAGTGCGCCTTTAACCCAACCTACAATTAAATTCAGCAATTTTAAAATCATCTTCTGTTGACTTAGGAATAAATTTATAAGAATGAGTAGAATTAAAATTAAAGTTTGTAGGTTGGGTTGAGGAACGAAACCCAACATTATGATGTAGAGAAAATTTAATCGTTCAACGTAAAAATATTAATGTACCTTAAAAATAATTTAAAATCATTTTATAAAAAGCTAAAACTCAGATGTTGGGTTACGACGCATTTAAATTTTTTGTAATCCATATAAGTTACTTGTGCGTCTAACCCAACCTACAATTAACTACAATTAACCCACGGAGGTGGGTTTTCCCTGTATAGACGCGGTTTCAACCGCCAGGTATTCTTATCAATGGCAAATCTCCACTTGATTTATGGTTTTGCAGGAGCAGGTAAAACAACTTTTGCTCGAAAACTAGAAACAAATATTTCAGCTATACGTTTTACTCATGATGAGTGGATGGTAAAACTCTATGGTAATAATCCAGAAGAACAAAAATTTTCAGATTACTATGAACGAATTTCCGATTTAATTTGGAATCTTACCATGCAACTTCTTCGCTTAGGTCAAGATGTCATTTTAGACTTTGGCTTTTGGAGTCGAGCATCTCGCGATGAAGCACGTTGTAAAGCTAAAATCGTGAATGCTGAGGTGAAATTATATTTTGTAACCTGCTCTGACGAGGTTATGCAAAAACGTGTAGCGAAGAGAAGCAATAATTTACCAAATGATTCCCTGTGGATTGATGAAAATGCTTTTGAGCTATTTAAGAAAAGTTATGAAGCTTTAGGAGAAGATGAGAATTATATTGTTATCCAAACCGATGTTTAATAAATTGTTCGTGATGATATGGAGTAAACAAAAATTGATCATTGATTAAACCCACGAAGGTGGGTTTTGCCTGTGTAGCCGCGATTTCAATCGCCAGGTATTCCAATTACCCAACCCTCAACCCCAAAATCACCAAACCACACTCTATACCATCAAGCTCCGCAATTCCCGGCATATGTCCCCAACGTTCAAAACCGAATTTTTCAAACAGTTTTAAACTCGCTTCATTACGATCGAAAATAAATCCAATCAAGGTATTTAAACCTAACTTAGGACTTTGACGAATCGCTTCTTTTAAAAGTCTATTTCCCAAACCGCGACGCTGATAATTTGAAGCTATATAAATACTTACTTCGGCTGTTGCGTGATAAGCTGGTCTTCCATAAAAAGGCTGAAAACTCAACCATCCAGCAATTACATCTCCGATTTCTATTACCCAAAGAGGATGTTTTACCGGCGATCGCTTTTTAAACCAATCCACGCGACTCGCTACAGATACTGGTTCTAAATCCGCTGTAGCCATACGGCTGGGAATTGAAGCATTATATATCGCCACAATATAGGGTAAATCATTTTCAGTTGCATGACGGATAATCATTTGCAATTTATAAACGACAATATTAAGAAATGATACAGAAATATCGTTCGTAGTGGAATTATCAGTTACCCATGCTTGAGTTAAAAGCTACAAAAGCCTATTGACTTTATTACCAGTTTATTTCAATATCTATACAGATTAGTTGCAAATTACTTGCAACTATCGTCAAAAACAATAACTATTATAGAGGAGTACTGGGAATGGCTCTTAGCAAGAAAATTGCTGTAGGTGTAGCATTAGCTACGCTTACTGGTTTGTCTGTAGTGGGAGTAAGTACGCAGCAATTGTTCGCTCAAAATAGACGCACGATTAACGTTGTTTTCCCAAGTCGTTCGGACTCAACCGATTTAAAAACCAAAGCTGATGCAATGGCAACATTTCTATCTAAAGAAACAGGAATGAATGTTCGCGCTCAGATTGGTGATGATACAGCTGCTGTGGAAGCGTTACGAGCGAATCGAGCAGATGTAGCGTTTTTGAGCAGTCGTCCAGCCTTAAAAGCAGAACAGCTTGCAAATGCCAAGTTGTACTTAGCAGAAGTGCGCCAAAATTACTCTGGTGGCTATACCTATGATTCAGTTTTTGTCGTTCCCAAAAATAGCTCGTTACGTTCTGGACAATCGAAAGCGACTTTAGGGCAACTCAAAGCTAAAAAGATGACTTTTACTTCTCCGACATCGGGTAGTGGCTTTATTTTTCCAGTTAGTCAGTTGGTGAAAATGGGGTTTGTCCCTAACAAAGATCGTCTAGACGGTTTTTTTGGACAGGTTAGTTATGGTGGTAATTACAGTAAAGCTCTACAGGCTGTTTTGCGCGGACAAGCAGATGCAGCAGCAGTATCGGAATATGCGATGTTTCCACCCTACATTACCAACCAAGAACGATCGCAGTTACGAGTACTTTATAGAATTAGTGGAGTTCCTGCCCACGGTGTAGCAATTGATGATGATGTATCTGTACAAGATCGCAATAAGTTAATTAATGCAATGTTGAAGTTGAACCAGCCAGGAAATAATGGCTTGTTGCGTAACATGTATAATTCGACCAAGTTAGTACGGGTTAACCATAATAGCCATCTTGCTCCCGTTCGTACTGCGCTGCAACGAATAGGTATTGAACCCTAAATAACCGTACATCAGCAAGTTGTTGCTAATAATTGACAAAAAGCCTGAACTGATAAAGGGTACAATTCAAGACTTTTTTTAAGAATTAATAGCATTAAGTTGATGTTGATATTGTCTATCGAGGTGCATCTACTCCATCCTCAATTTAGGAATCGCTGTTCGGTAAAATTAATTTCACTTACCTTCATCCCATGAACGAAACTGTAATTGAGTGTTTGGGTTTAAAAAGCGTTTATTCTCAGAATTTACAGCGTCCGATTCTCAACGGAATTGATTGTCGCATCCATCGTGGTGAATTTGTCGCATTGCTGGGATTAAATGGAGCGGGAAAATCTAGCTTGTTGCGATCGTTCGTGGGATTAATGCCAATTGCCCAGGGTACTGTGGAAATCAATGGAATTGAACTAAACCCTCGCACCCTACCAGGAATTTGTCGTCAAGTGGGGATGTTATTTCAAGGAGGTGGTTTAATTCGGCAAGTTTCGGCGATTGATAACGTTTTGTGCGGTAAATTGGGAACTTTAAAAACGAGCCAAACTTTATTTGGTTTTCCCAGACACCACCGTCATCAAGCATTAGAATTATTAGAACAATTAGGATTACGCGAACAAGCATATCAAAAAGTTTCCCAACTTAGTGGTGGACAACAGCAACGAGTTGCGATCGCACGAGCTTTAATTCAATCACCACAAATATTACTTGCTGATGAACCGACAACTGGATTAGATGTTATTGCATCACAACAGGTGATGAAAACCCTCTCAAAACTTAATTCTGTGTCTGGAATCACAGTAGTTGCAGTGCTACACGACTTAGGAATGGCTAAGGAATATGCCCATCGAGCCATTATTTTGAATGCTGGAAAGATTTCCTACGATGGAACCTGCGAACAAATTCAAGAAAAGTTTGCTCAAATGCCTGCCTAAGTGCGATCGCATTCTCTCACTCCCCTTTTTCTGTATTCTTAATCTAAAATGAAAAATCTGACTTTGCTGTGGTCTAACTTTTGGAATCGCTATACTTGGATTGTTCGGTTAATTATTTTAGTAATTATTATAGTTATATATCGATGGGCTTTAAGCGGATTACAAGTTGATTTTGCTTTGCTCAAAGATAGTTATCCATATATTATTGATTTTATTTCACGCTTATTTCCTCCTAACTTAGAAGTTCTTGATATTGCAATTAAAGCCTTAATCGAAACTATTCAAATGTCATTATGGGGAACGACTATCGGGGCAATTATCTCATTCCCCATTGCGATCGCGAGTTCCCGAAATATCGCTCCTCAATGGTTACGCCCTTTAGCAAATTTACTTCAAAATGCAGTGCGCTCGGTTCCTTCTATTGTTCTAGGTTTAGTATTTGTTGCCGCTACGGGATTAGGTGCGCCTGCGGGAATGCTCGCTTTAAGTATATATACGATTGGGTATTTAGCTAAATTTTACCAAGAAGCTATCGAAGCCGTAAATCCGCGCAGCCTTGAATCATTACGTGTCATTGGCGCATCTCCCAGCCAAATCGCTCAGTATGGCATTTTACCACAAATATTACCTTTGAGTTTGGGGTATACCTTATGGATGTTTGAGTATAATATTCGCGCAGCTTCAGTTTTAGGTGTAGTAGGAGCGGGTGGAATAGGTTTTCAACTCAAAAGTTACATCGACGGATTTGAGTATACAAAAGCCACAACAATGATGTTGGTGTTGTTGGTAGTTGTAACAATTATTGATGCAATTAGTAGCCAGCTACGTCACCGTTTGGAATCAATGTCTTAATAGGCAGTAGGGAGCGGGGAGTAGGGAGTAGCAAAGCATCGTAATTCATTTTCAGTCGCATGACAGATAATTATTTGCAATTTATGAACCACAATATTAAGAAATGATACATAAATATTGACATTATTTGTTATGCCTACCGCAATTATTACAGGTGGTTCTCAAGGAATTGGTAAAGCAACGGCACTTTTATTTGCCCGCAAAGGATATGACTTAGTAATAAGTGCGCGATCGCCAGAAGTTTTGGAAGCAACGGCGGCGGAAGTTCGGTTAATTGGAACAAAGGTACTGGCTGTGCCTTGCGATGTCAGTCAGGAAGCGGAAGTAAATAACTTGATATCAAAGGCTTTAGAATACTTTGGCAGCATTGATGTTTTAATTAACAATGCCGGAGTCTGTATGAGTGGACCAATTGAACATACCACTTTAAGTGACTGGCATCGAATCATAGACGTAAATCTTTGGGGATATATTCACACAATTCACGCGATTTTACCGCATTTTTTAGTCCGCAGTGCTGGAACTATTATCAATGTAGGTTCTATCGGTGGTAAATTACCTTTACCGGAAATGACGGTTTACTGTACCAGCAAGTACGCGATTACGGGGTTGACGGAAACTTTGCGGATAGAATTAAAACCAAAAGGTATTCATGTAGGTGCGGTACATCCGAGTGCTACCGACAGTAATTTTATGGAAAGAGCGCAGTTTCGCGGCAGTAGCGAACAAGAAGCCGAAAAACGCCGTAATTCTATGAGTAGTTTTCTAAAATCCCCAGCAGCAAGCAAACCCGAAGATGTTGCAGATGCAGTTTGGGATGCGGTAAAACATCAAAAAGATGAAGTAGTAGTTGGTTCGGGTTCGGTAATGTCAGCAGCTTACAAATTCTTCCCCGGATTAATGCAGTTTGCGATGCAGACATCTAAACAGTGAGCAGTTAACAGTTATCAGTGAACAGTTATCAGTGAACAATGATTTGATGTTGGTTGTCACGGTGAATGTATATTTAGTCCTCTTAAGAGGACTTTCGCTATTAGCCTGGGAATTTATTCCAAGGCAGATTCGGTTGCCAGCGATTATTTGCTCGAATACTCTTACTCCCTTCCTGCTAATAGCTTACTTTTGACATACTCCTCAGCCTAAAGGCGTGAGGATTCTGGGTTCAAACAGCAACAGCAGGCATAGCCCGTCTTACGTCGCCTCGCCCAACAAACAATGCCCTGCCTGTTTCGACTATTATATCAGAAAGCCGTCCTTTAAGGACGGGGCTTTAAACCCATTGTTTTCGGTAAAATTATCTACCCCCTCTACCCCCTCTACCCCCTCTACCCCCTCTCATTCCACTGCTCACTGTTAACTGTTAACTGAATAACTGTCTTTAGACTGATGCAATTTTTCGACTCTTCGGTATGTGTCAGGCTATAGACATAAATTAATATAACGTCGTAAAAGTCAATATTTTTTTACTAAAATATATATATGTATCCTGATACCCTATATTTTTACTCGCAGATTAAGGAAAATTAATTTAATTCTTAAGGTCTATCTAGATGCTATTTAGTTTATTGATGTCTTTTTTGAGGACGTAAATAAAATTATTTAAGCTAGTCTGCTTGGTGCATCGTACTTTTTTTGTAAGCAGTGTAAATTTTATCCGGTAGAACAGCATTCAAACAAACCCTCTTTCTTTATTTGAGAGGGGTAATTTGTGCTATGCCAATATTAAGTAATATCCCATGCTAGATAATATTACAACAACAGAATCGGTTGAAAATAAAAATAATAAAGTTAGAGAAATTGCTTTTATTATCGGTAGAGTCAGAAGCGGTATTTGGCTATTTGGTATTCCATCTTGGCTGTTTGGTATTGGCGACAGAAGTTTTGCTGCGTTTGCTGACGGTTATATATCTGTAATTGAAGTCGTACAGTTATTTACAGCTTCTTTATTCTTTGCAAGCTGGCTGTTTTTAAGACCAGAAAATTCACTAGAAGAACGTGATGTCTTAGCTTTACAAGGAAATCTCTGTAATAATCTGGGTTTAAAGTCTGAGTTAAAGCAAAGGTACATGATTAGTCAAGAATATATATTACCTTTTCCTTATATTTGCCAAATTTATCATTTATTAAATTTAAAGCATTTAGAAAGCATTCATCATTTTAGTTTAAATAACTTGAAAGTTGTCAATATTAGTGATTTTCAGCTTACAGAGAATGGTGGAGTCATTAAATTTCAAACTATGCTGGATTCTCCTTTTAATCCTTTACGAATTTGGAGAAAACCGACTGTAGAGGTAGATTTAATTTTGCACAATCCCTACACTGTAGAATTAAGTATTCCGGTTTACAATCAAAAAAGAATAACTGTGATGTTTCATGCCGTTCCTTTGAATGAAAACGAGCATTATTTCTTTATTGATATTTACAGCGATTTGGAATGGTTTAAGCCATTTTTACAGTTACTATTACACTTTGCTTCTTGCTTAACTTTGTTTGAAGATTTACCCTATTTACGCAATCTCGCTGAAAAAAATCGAGATAGTTTGCTTAAATTAGGCAAAGTTTCTAATTGTAAAAGTATGTCGCTCTATAGAAGATTTATTGAACTATATGGAGCAGGTGTTAATCATTATCCGATACTGGGCTAAGGGAAATGGGCATGGGGAATTGAGCATTGGGGATTGGTAATTGGTAATTGGTAATCGGTAATTGTTTATGAAACAGCCAGGGAGCAAGATGCTCCCACTACAAATGGCTGTGTAACTCTTAATTTTGAAATTTTTCTCCCCATCCCCCCATCCCCCCATCCCCTTGTCCTTTTTCTACGCTCTTGCTAACAAAGGTGCGGCGGCGAGCAAAGTTTTAGTATAAGGATGCTGGGGATTGCCGAAAATTTCTTGTGTTGCTCCGAGTTCGACGATTTTACCACCGTTCATGACGGCGATTCTGTCGCACAAAAATCTAGCTAACCATAAGTCGTGGGTGATGAATAAGTAAGTTAAATCGAATTCTGCTTTTAATTCCAACATCAAATCTAAAACTTGCGACTGTACGCTGGCATCTAACATACTTACAGGCTCGTCGCAAATTACTAATTTTGGACGGGTTATTAAAGCCCGTGCGATCGCCACTCTTTGTTGTTGCCCGCCGGATAAGTCGGAGGGATAACGTTGATAGTACATTTCTGATGGGTTTAACCCAACTTTATCGAGCATCCATATTACTTGCTCTTTTGCTGCTCCGCCATCGGCTATATGATGAATAATTAACGGATCGGCTATGTTTTGTCCCACTGTCATTGTAGGATTTAAACAAGCGTGGGGGTCTTGAAATATCATCTGCATTTGTCGTCTTTCGGAACGTACTTGTTGACGCGACAAACTGGTTAATTCTTTACCTAAAAATTCAACTTTCCCGCCAGTGGGACGAATTAATTGTAATATTGTCCGCGATAAGGTACTTTTTCCACAACCAGATTCGCCAACTAATCCCAGAATTTCTCCAGAATATAGTTCTAAGTCGATCCCGTCTACTGCCTTGATAGTTTGTCCTTGTCCTTTAAATATTCTTTCGATAAAGTTAGGCTCGATGGTATAATGCTGCTTTAATTCTTTGATTGCTAGCAACGGCACGACGTTAGATGATTTTTCCTTGAGACTGGTTGGGAATTCTTCTACTGTATCTGCGTTCTCCGGATCGGAAAATGTCTGTATGTGCAATGCTGCTTTTAAAAGCGATCGCGTATATTCGTGCTGCGGATTTTGGAATACTTCCTTGGATAAACCCGTTTCTACCATCTTTCCTTGGTACATTACCCCAATGCGATCGCAATATTCGGCAACCATTGCTAAGTCGTGGGATATCAGCAGCAATCCCATGTTTTCTTCGGCGCACAATCTGGTTAATTCTTGCAAAATCTGGGCGGAAACGGTGACATCTAAACTGGTTGTGGGTTCGTCAGCAATAATTAATTTGGGATTTAATAATAAAGCTAAAGCGATCGCAACTCTTTGACGCATTCCACCGCTAAATTCGTGGGGATATTGGCTCCATCTTTCGGGGGGAATGTTTACTTTTTGCAAAGTGGCGATCGCTTTTTCTTTTGCTTGTGAGTTGGATAGTTGTGGTGAATGGGCTTTAAGGGTTTCCAGACAGTGATTGCCGATTGTCATTAATGGATCTAAGCGTGTCATCGGATCTTGAAAGATTAATGCTACCGCTTCACCGCGAAATCTACGCAGTTGTTCGGCTGTCATATCGAATACAGGTCGTCCTTGAAACAAAACATTACCTTCAATGCGTGTAGATTCTGGTAACAACCGCATTCCCGCCCGCCCCATAGTTGATTTACCACAACCGGATTCTCCTACCAATCCCATCCTCTCACCCGGTTGCAAGATAAAAGAGACATCATCAACCGCCCATTCTTCTTCCGTACCGCTCGTAGCGTACCCTACTTTCAGATTTTGAATCGACAATAAAGCATTACTCATAATTAGTTATCAGTTATTTAATTAAATTTTTATACTTTACCAGATTCGCTTTACAAAGCTTGTTACTTTATCCGTCAAAATTTTCTAAATCCTCAGCAGGTATTATCAATTACACTTGTGCCTCGATCAAAATCAAGCAAAAAATATCGTATCCGTTTAAATCGACTACTTAACAATACTGGCAAGCAATTAAAGCAGAAAATTACTTTATTACTCACGCTTTTGACCGAAGTCGGTAGAAATAACCTTGTTCATAAGTAATTTATTAGATACGGATCGAAAATGCTTCTATATGAATACGACTAATTTCCCAAAATATCGGGGAAAAATGTTAATATCTACTTGAAAGCTAAACATCACTCTACAAGTAGGAGTGCTGAAATCATCTTTCACTAATATCAAACTGTTACAATGGTTTTTCTTTTTTAGAAGAAAACTTTAGGTATAAGAGGACACTCTTATTTGTTTGTAATTGTTTGATATTTGCTTTTTAATTAATGTTCGTCATCTGCCACTTTATCCATCTTAAGAATGGCATCGCAGTATCCAATTAGGGTTGTTAACCGTTCGGTTAGGGCATCTATTCGACTTTTAGCAGTAGAAGCTTGTCGCGCTCCTTGAAAAAACATAATATCTATTTGCAATAGCCGCAATTGTTTGCTCATTTCGGTTTGATAGGACTGCTCTGTGGGATATTGAGTGGTCAAAGGTACGATATCGGCAACAAAAAAGCTTTGCAAAGATGCCATACTCTGGCGCAGTTGGTCAGCATTAGCTTTCTTAGAAGAGATATCGTCACGCAATTGCCGCAAATTGGTTTTAAATGCGCGATATTTTTCTAAATTGACAGACATATCTAACCTTTATTGAGATACTATTAATGTCAAGAATTTTATCTCATCAATAATCTAATTTTAAAAAATTAGTTTTCCTGACTTCCGCCTCAAGTTAAATATTGAGGCAATATTTGCCATTACACTTTTTGAACAAAATATGATGCGGAACACTTATTTAATAAGAAAAACATTGCTAATTGAACCAAATCCTAACAAATTAGCAAGCCTATCCTTCACAATGAAAGCAGCATCCCAGAGACAGCAATGCCGTTTGCGGCGTTCATCTTCGATAGCTAAACCTCTTGACTCAGATATGAAGACTACACTTGTAGATTCCAAGATAAATATTACTCTTCCCGAATGGTTGGAAGACTGTTTGCATTCAGCATCGATTAATAATGTAGAAAATGACCCCAATTCTGCCGATAAAGATTTAATTAGTCGCGCCTTTAAATTTGCTTACAACCTCCATGAAGGACAGATGCGTAAATCTGGAGAACCATACATTTGTCATCCCGTTGCTGTTGCCGGATTGCTTAGGGATTTAGGAGGCAGCCCTATCATGATAGCAGCTGGATTTCTACATGATGTAGTTGAGGATACAGAAGTTACAATTGAAGAAATTCAAGAAAGATTTGGAGAGGAAGTAGCACGCTTAGTTGAAGGGGTAACAAAGCTTTCTAAAATTAATTTTAAAAGCAAAACAGAAAGTCAAGCAGAGAACTTTCGACGAATGTTTTTAGCGATGGCGCAAGATATTCGCGTTATCGTTGTAAAATTGGCAGACCGCTTGCACAATATGCGGACTTTGGAAGCGATGCCAGAACATAAACGTCGCAGCAAAGCATTAGAGACTAGGGAAATCTTTGCTCCCCTAGCTAATCGTTTGGGTATTTGGCACGTTAAATGGGAATTGGAAGATTTAGCGTTTAAGTATCTCGAAACCGATTCTTATCGTCAAATACAGCAGTTAGTTACCGACAAACGCACGGCGAGAGAAGAAAGAATAGCCAACGTCACTCAAACTTTACGTTCTCGTTTAAAAGAAACGGGAATTGAGTGTGTGGAATTATCCGGTCGTCCCAAGCATCTTTATAGTATTTATCAGAAGATGCAGCGGCAACACAAAGAATTTCACGAAATTTACGATTTAGCCGCGCTGCGAATTATTGTCAGATCCAACGAAGATTGCTATCGCGCTTTAGCATTAGTTCACGATTCTTTTCGTCCGATTCCCGGTAGATTTAAAGACTACATAGGACTACCTAAACCCAACCGTTACCAATCATTGCATACTGGGGTTATCGGTCCGTGGGGTCGTCCGATGGAGGTACAAATCCGCACCTTAGAAATGCACCGTATTGCCGAGTATGGCATCGCAGCCCATTGGATATATAAGGAAACGGGTGGTTCTAATAATACACATATGACCACATCGGATGAGAAATTTACCTGGTTGCGACAGCTACTTGAATGGCAAAACGACCTCAAAGACGCTCAAGAATATTTAGAAAGCATCAAAGATAATCTATTTGAAGACGATATTTATGTCTTTACACCAAAAGGCGATTTGGTTGCATTAAGTCCAAATTCTACCACCGTGGATTTCGCCTATCGCATTCACACCGAAGTCGGAAACCATTGCGCGGGAGCCAAAGTTAACGGACGAATGGTACCGCTTTCTACAAAGTTAGACAATGGTGATATTGTTGAAATTGTGACTCAGAAAAACAGTCATCCTAGTCTAGACTGGCTTAACTTTTCGGCAACTTCAGCTGCTAAAAATCGGATCAAGCAGTGGTACAAGCGATCGCGCAGAGAAGAAAATATTGCCCGTGGTAGGGATTTATTAGAAAAAGAATTGGGTAAATCTGGATTTGAAAGCTTACTCAAATCCGAACCAATGCAAATGGTAGCAGAAAAATGCAATTACCAAAGCGTTGAAGATTTACTTGCTGCTTTAGGTTACGGTGAAATCACTTTAAACTTAGTGTTAAATCGGTGGCGAGAAGTAATCAAAGAACAGCAACCTTTAGTCACAGATTTAGATGAAATTCTTTCCAATTTACCCACCACCGCATCAAAAGCATTACGGGATATAAATACTACTACTCGCACCAGCGATTCACCGATCGTTGGTGTAGAAGGGTTAATGTATTATGTCGCGGGTTGCTGTAATCCCATTCCAGGAGAACCCATTATTGGTATAGTTACGCGGGGTAGGGGAATTTCCATTCACCGACAAGGATGTCATAACTTACATCACGCGGGTTGCGAACGTTTAGTACCTGTTAGCTGGAATAATACCGAAGTAAGTAAGCGTCGTCCCCAAAGTTATAGCGTCAACGTCCAGATTGAAGCTTTAGATCGCGTTGGAGTTTTCAAAGATATTTTATCTCGCTTAAGCGACCAAAAAATCAACGTGTCTCATGCAAATGTAAAAACCGCCATCAATCAACCAGCGTTAATAGATTTGGGAATAGAAGTCTCTGATAAACAACAATTAGAACAAGTATTTCATCAAATCAAAAAAATGAGCGATATTCTTAATATCCGCCGTCAGGGACAGATTGAAGATTAACGTTATTATCTCCATAAGGAAAAAATTGTTAGCAAGACGGTTTAATTATCGGCAACCGTCTTGTTAATTAGGGAGTTAGGAATTAGCAGTTAGGAATTAGGAATTATGAGTTAGGAATTAGGAGTTAGGAATGAAATTATTTAACCTTTAACCTTTAACCTTTGACCTTTAACCTTTAACCTTTTTCCGGTATCCTATTATTGCGATCGCGAAGCGTTAGGAAACCAGCAGCAATAATAAATAAACCCCCTATAAATGAATTAATATCCCATAATTCATTCCAAAACAACCAGCCAATTAAAGCACCAAATATCACTGAAGAATAAGAAAAAATTCCCACTTGAGAAGCAGGTGCCGATGCATAACCGCGAGTTGTTAACAACTGAACCACAGTACTACAGATACCAACTCCCATTAGCAATAACCATTCATTAGGAGTAGGAGTTTTCCAAGCCCAACTTAAAGGTATAACCGATACCAAGCTAGCAATAATCGCAAAATACAAAACCGTGCGTACAGCAGGTTCCGTTGCCGATAACTTACGGATAGTTACCATCGAAACTGAAGCAAAAGCACTGCTAATTAAACCAATTAACATTATCCAATTAAAATCACTACCGGGTTTTAAAATTAAAAACACACCGCAAAAACCCACCGCGATCGCCACACGAGCCGCAACCGAAATTTTTTCTTTCAACCAGCTAAAAGCAACCAAAGGAATAAATATGGGAATAGTCGCTTTAAGTAGCATTGCATCCGCCAATTGAATGTTTGCCATCACGTAAAACAAACAATACATAGCCGTTACACCGCACAATCCCCGCACTAAATGCAAATGCAGCTTTTTAGTATGTACGATTGCCGTACCTTCGCGAGCAAATATCGGCATCAAACTTAATAAACCAAACGCATTTCTAAAAAACACAATCATTTCATTTGGTAAACCATCTGATGCTAACTTAATAATTACTCCATTCATAGTTAACATCAACTCCGCAGCAATAATAAAAATCGCTCCACGGACAATACTTTGTTTATAACCCATGAAATAATTTTAGATTTTAGATTTTAGATTTTGGATTGGAAGTTAAGAGTTAGGAGTGAACAGTGAGCAGTGAACAGTTACCAGTTACCATTAATATTGAATTTCTAACTCCTAACTCCTTGTCCCCTTGTCTCCCCATCTCCCCATCTCCCCATCTCCCCATCTCCCCCTCTCCCCATCTCCCCATCTCCCCATCTCCCCATCTCCCCCTCTCCCCATCTCCCCCTCTCCCCCTCTCCCCCTCTCCCCATCTCCCCATCTCCCCCTCTCCCCATCTCCCCCTCTCCCCATCTCACTACTCGACAATAGAAAAAACCCAATCTCTTAACAATGGATTTAATTGATTCGGTACTTCATCATGGGGACAATGACCCGCTCTGAGATAGTATTCTGTTAATTGCGGATAATATTGGCGATACTTTTGAGAACGTTCTCTTGCATTCATCCAAGGATTGGCTTCTCCCCATAACAATAACAACGGACAAGTTAACTGTTGCAAAAGCACGTCTACTTTCTCTCCTTGGGGAGTACTAAAAACCGAACAAAAGACATCAAAAGCACCGTCATCACCGGAAGGGCGACGGATTTCTTCTATTAACTGGTCGGTAATTGCACTTTTATCTAAATAGACTTTTTCTAGAGTTTGACGAATTACCCAAGGTTGGCGGATGTATTGAAATAAAATAAATTGAGCCAAGGGTTGTTTAAAAATCAATTTGGCAATATCGCCGAATAATTTTTGCAATTTTTCATTTAACGGAGGTTCGATTTCTGTTTGCAGTGCTTCCGGTTCTGCTGTAGGCTCGTCTTTACTAAAGGGGCCTGCACTATTAAGTAATACCAAACCCGCAACTGAATCCGGACGTTGGGCTGCTACACATAAACAAGCATAACCACCGAGGGAGTTACCCGCTAATACGGCTTTTTCGCCAATTACTTCAGTAATAAAATCGTGTAACTGATCGCGCCATAAATTCCCACCATACTGTAACTTCGGCTTTTGCGATCGCCCAAATCCTAATAAGTCGATCGCGTATACTTCAAAATCGTTCTGGAGTTCGGCGATATTCTTGCGCCAGTGGTCTGTGGAAGCACCGAAACCATGCACTAATAATAAAGGCGGACGTTGAGAATGCTTCTCTCCCGCTTTGACATAGTAAACATGATGTCCGCGCCATTGCCAATATTTACCGGGAATCGGAGTTGTAGAAGGAATTGTAGCTGCCTGCATTTTTTAAGATTTGTTAAGCATATTCTAATTATTGTAAAACAGGTAGCAAAAATTGTTCTCTTTCCGATGGAGTAAGCATTTGCTTTAATCAATATGTAATAGGGTTAGTTAGTAGGACTTACGCACTCGTAACGAGAAATAAGGCTTTGCGATTACTTCGCGAAGCGAATAATGACGCTCATAGCATAAGTCGTCTTAAATTCACATCTTGCAACGTTTTCATTAAGCCTTAAAACCACCTCGGAATCAATTCCGAGGAACCAATTAGCGAAAGTCTACTAGTTGACTAAAAATCTTACTTAGTCGTCTTTAGACGACTTTTGCTATTAGCTGGGGGTTTGCAACCTCCAGCGGTTTTGAGAATGATGCAAGATGTGAATTTAAAAGAACTAAAAAATTAATATTCTTTTTATTCCCCGTTCCCCGTTCCCCATTCCCTACTCCCTACTCCCACCGAATAATCTCCCGACTTCCCACCACTTTTACTAACTAAATGTATTGATTCAATTTGAATCGATTTTTCCAAAGCTTTCGCCATATCGTATAAAGTTAATGCAGCAACAGAAACTGCCGTTAAAGCTTCCATTTCCACGCCGGTTTCAGCTTTGGTTTTAACTGTTGCTTGAATGGAATAACCCGGTAGTTGAGGTAAAGGCGTTATTTGCACTTCAATTTTTTGTAAAGGTAAAGGATGACATAAAGGAATTAAATTCGCTGTTTGTTTAGCAGCCATAATTCCGGCTAGCCTCGCCGTTGCCAAGACATCGCCCTTTGGAGCATTTCCCGATTGAATTGCAGCAAAAGTTTCTTGTTTCATCCGCACTTTACCCGCAGCTACAGCTTGTCTAACGGTGGATGCTTTGGCAGATACATCTACCATCTGGGCTTCTCCACGATTATCTAAATGAGTTAAACCATTTTGAAGTAAAGGATTCAGGGAATTTTGAAAATTGTCTTGTGTCATACGACTGACATATGTTAATATAATTGAGTTATAAGGGCGTGTAGCTCAGTGGACTAGAGCACGTGGCTACGGACCACGGTGTCGGGGGTTCAAATCCCTCCTCGCTCATTTTTAAAAAGTTAGGTGTTTGGAGTGATGAGTTAAGATTTCTAACTTTTTGCTCTTATCTTTTTAAGTATATGTTATTGGTTTGATGGCATGAAGTCCGGGTATTTATCTTACACTCCGAGAAGGGTGAAATGCGATCGGTAGTCAGTTCAGGCATTACAAATACCGAAATTAGACACATTTTACATAGAAACGGTAACAGAATATAAAAAATATCAAGGGTTTTACGTTTCTATAGAGATGGTATGAATCACAATCCAATTACCATTCTTTGTTTGACCAACTAAATACACATGAACCTGTGTTTCTCCCAATCTAAAAATTGTGATATCACTCAAGTTATCTGTGACAATACGAGCAAATTTCAGAAACCTTTCTAAAATGTCTTTTTGATCTAGCCAAATGCCACCATCACCGTAAACAAATCCGAAAAAATGGTCGAATAACCTGTACTTAGAATATATTTCGCATTCAACTACATATTCATCTGAATAATCTAAATCTGGCTTAGAATATGGGTTAGGAGGATTTTCTATTATTTCATATTCAATACCATCAATAATAAGAGGTTCTTCAGGTTGTGGCTCATGTTCGCGAGCAAAGGCAATTTTTAAATCTTCCTTATCTGGAACTTCTTCAATATTACCCCATCTATGATTTGGATATGAATAATTGGGATGACCAATAATTTGTATTAGTTTATTAACAGTAAATTCCCCTCGCTTGTTAACGTCCCATAAAAACACTTCATATCCATAATCTCCCTCACTAATAAAGCTAAGACCGTGAGAAGATTCTTTTATAGAGGATACAATTTCTAAATCTAAATTAGCTTCGGAATCTTGATGGAAATTGGATACAGTTACAGCGTTAATCGCATTATTTAAATTGGCTTTATATAAGTTAGCGTGCAGTAATTTAGCATCTGTTAAATTAGCATTGCTGAAATTAGCTTCTTTTAAAACAGCATCATGAAATTTTGCGTTTTCTAAATTAGCATTACTAAAATTAGCTTGAGAAAGATTAGCATATATAAAAGAAGCATTCGCTAAATTAGCATCACTGAAATTAGTATGACGTAGATAGACATAATCAAAGTTTACGCCGCGTAAATTAGTATTACTAAAATCCGCACCGTTTAAACTTATAGATCCCATAGATAATTCACTAGAATCTATATTACTCAAGTCTAGACCCGAAAAATCTCTTTCTCCTGCAAGATATCTTTCTTTTAATTCTTTTATATCCATAAAATCACATCTTATAGATTTTTAAAATAAAGCGTATTCTAATTATTTGTATTCTCAAATCTCAACTTTCATCCACCCAATTCTCTAAATCAATCCCCTCAACTCGAACCATATCCGAATCATTAGAAACCAAAATCAACCCGCGTGTAATAGCAGTTGCCGCAATTAAAACATCTGCATCTTGAATTGGTGTACCTTTGTTCTTCAAATCGGCATGAATTCTACAACCTGATTCTATAATTTCTATATTATCTAGATATAAAATCGGATATATTTGGAACAAAGAATTAAAATCAGCTAACTGTCTTGTAGCATTTAAAGCTAAAAGTCCTCTTTTGATCTCGTAATAAGTTATACAGCTTACAAATACTTCTTCTCCTAAACGACGAACTTCTTCTAATCTCCGATTTACTGCTAGATTTTGTCTTTTTAAAATGTAACTGATAATATTCGTATCTAATAAATAAGTCAAACTATCTATCTTCCTTCTACTGCTTCATCATAAATTGCAATTTGTTCTGGTGTTAAGTCATTTAATGTGCCTGAAACTGCTTCTACAACAAGAATACTGTCAATCCTTTTTATTAGCTCATTCTCTTTAATAGCTCTAAATTCTTCTTCAGAAAAGCTTGCAAATAAATCTACTAACTTTTTTACCATTTCATGCTTTTTCAATTTTACTTGATAGAGGCTATTTGCTTTAATTAGTTTTTCTACTATTGGTTTGATTCTATTTTCAAGTTCGGGGTTTTGGCTTTTAACTTCTTGCATAATCAACTCCTATTTTTTATTTGTAGAATACTTCTTTATCTAATTTAACGCAATTTGATTGAAAATTTTGGCTGTACTGCTTGGTTTTTAGCTGGGGCTTTTTTGTTTCTAGAGGTTGTAATATTTTACTAAATTCTCTATACAAATTGAAATACAGGGAGACGTAGCAATGCTACGTCTCTACATTAATTATAAAAAAAATTAGATTTTTTAGCCCACGCAGGTGGGCTTTGTAATTGTGGTTCCCCAGACTTCTAGTCTGAGGGTATTATTTATGAGTAAACAAAAAAAAGGCGGGCTATTACACCCACCTCAAGAACAATTATTCAATTATTCAACTACTACTAATTAACCTAGTTTCTTCGCAGTTGCGACTACATTATCAACGGTGAAGCCGAATTTCTCCAAACAAACAGCACCAGGAGCGGAAGCACCAAATCGATCGATGCTTACCATCGCGCCTTCCATACCAACGTATTTGTGCCAGCCAAAGCTTGCAGCAGCTTCTACGGATACGCGCTTTCTAACAGCTTTTGGAAACACGGATTCTTTGTAAGAATCATCTTGAGCTTCAAATATTTCCCAACAAGGCATGGAAACTACGCGGACTTTCTTACCTTCTGCGGAAAGTTTTTCGGCAGCACCTACACAAAGCTGTACTTCGGAACCAGTACCCATCAAAATTAAATCTGGTGTTCCGTCGCAATCTACCAAAATATAAGCGCCTTTAGCTACTTTTTCGATAGAACTACCTTTTAAGTTGGGTACACCTTGACGGGTGAATGCTAATAAGGTAGGGTCTTTTCTCTTGGCTCTTTCAATAGCGAACTTATAACATCCAGAAACTTCATTTCCATCTGCGGGACGCATTACGTTTAAGTTAGGAATAGCTCTCAATGAAGCTAAGGTTTCAATCGGTTGGTGGGTAGGGCCATCTTCACCTTGTCCGATGGAGTCGTGAGTCATTACCCAGAGGGTTCCAGTATGAGACAGTGCCGATAAACGGATCGCAGCACGCATATAGTCGGTAAAGATTAAGAAGGTTGCACCATAAGGAATTAAGCCCGAATCGTGCAGCGCCATACCGTTACAAATTGCGCCCATACCGTGTTCGCGCACGCCGAAGTGGACGTTACGGTTTTTGTAATTACCTTTCTCGAAGTCACCCGAATCCTTAATTTCAGTCAGGTTGGAATGGGTTAAGTCAGCCGATCCACCGATTAATTCAGGTAAAACCGATGCTAATTTGTTCAAGCAAGCTTCGGAATATTTACGAGTTGCTAAACCTTTATCTTCGGGGGTGAATGTAGGTAATACTTTGTCCCAACCATCGGGAAGCTTACCAGTTAAATAACGGTCAAATTCTGCCGCTTCTTTAGGATATTTAGATTTGTAGGTAGCAAAAGTCTTGTTCCACTCTTCTTCATAGCCCGCACCGCGTTCCACAGCTTTACGCATATGGTTTACAGCATCTTCTGGCAATTCAAAGGGTTCGTATTTCCAATCTAAGTTTTCGCGGGTGAGTTTAACTTCATCAGCACCAAGAGCAGCACCGTGAATACCTGCTGTATCTTGCTTGTTGGGCGCACCATAACCGATGGTGGTTGTCACCTTAATCATGGTGGGCTTATCGGTGACAGATTTAGCTTCTTCGATGGCTTTAGCGATCGCGTCTAAATCGTTATTACCATCTTTGACGTGTAAAACGTGCCAACCGTAAGCTTCAAAGCGTTTGGAAACATCTTCGGTAAATGCGATGTCAGTAGAACCATCAATGGAAATATGGTTGTCGTCGTAAAAAGTGATTAATTTACCTAAACCTTGGTGTCCGGCAAAAGAGCAAGCTTCACTAGCAACGCCTTCCATGTTGCAACCGTCACCCACAATACAGTAGGTATAGTGGTCAACAACTTTAGCATCGGGTTTGTTGTACATTGCAGCCAGGTGTGCTTCTGCCATTGCGATACCTACTGCATTACCAATTCCCTGACCCAAAGGTCCGGTAGTAATTTCTACCCCTAATGTCATGAAGTTTTCGGGGTGTCCGGGAGTGCTAGATTCCCACTGACGGAAGTTCTTGATATCTTCTATGCTGACGCTATCGTAGCCTGCTAAATAAAGCAGAGCATACTGCAACATAGAACCATGTCCGGCAGACAAAACGAAGCGATCGCGATTAAACCATTTGGGATTTTTGGGGTTAAACCGCATAAACTTATCCCACAGCACGAACGCCATTGGCGCAGCGCCCATAGGAAGTCCGGGGTGTCCGGATTTTGCTTTTTCGACGGCATCAACTGCTAAAAAGCGGATTGAGTTGATGCAAAGTTGTTCGAGGGTTTGGGTTTGGGTTGCAACAGTCATAATACGATTGTTTTTAACGACTTTAGCGTTCTGTTAAGAGCTTCTATGTAGCTTGCTTCGGGTTATTTTGAAATTTTACCAGCATAGCTATATTCTCATCATCCCATTGCTGCCTGTTGACGGACAAGACGTACAGCAAAATAATTTTTATGAAGGGACTTGGGATTAATTGTATAGAGGATTGCCTTCGTTATTCCGTTTTTATTTAAATTAATTTGTCGGGCAAGGTGCATCTGCACCCTGCACAAACCGTCACAAGCAAGTATTAAAGATCGAGGATGAAGCATCAATTTTTACTTGGGACTTCATGCTCCATTTTTCTTTCATTAAACGTACTTCTTAAAGGCTAGCGTCACATTATGACCGCCAAAACCAAAGGAATTGGACAACGCTACCTGAATATCTAGAGCGCGACTTTCATGGGCAACATAATCCAAATCGCATTCTGGATCTGGATTATCCAAATTGATTGTCGGTGGAACTCGATTATTGGCGATCGCCAACACACTCGCTACGCCTTCGATACCTCCAGAGCCACCCAACAGATGACCAGTCATGGATTTGGTAGAACTAATCGCTATTTTATAAGCGTGTTTTCCCAAAGCTTCTTTGATCGCAGCAGTTTCGGTGGGGTCGTTTACGGACGTGCTGGTACCGTGAGCGTTGATATAAGTAACCATCTCCGGGGTGATTCCGCCGTCTTTGAGCGCTAACTGCATGGCTCTTGCGGCTCCTTTTCCACCGGGCACTGGTGAAGTCATATGATAAGCATCGCAAGTCATGCCATAGCCAATCATTTCAGCGTAAATTGTGGCACCGCGACTTAAAGCGTGTTCGAGTTCTTCCAAAATCAAAACACCGGCACCTTCACCCATGACAAACCCATCGCGATCTTTGTCAAACGGACGACTGGCTTTTTTGGGGTCATCATTACGGTTAGAAAGCGTTCTTGCAGCAGAAAATCCAGCAATAGATAAAGGTGTAATCGCCGCTTCACATCCGCCACAAATCATTGCTTGAGCGTATCCATTTTGAATAATGCGGAAAGCATCGCCGATCGCATTAGAACCCGATGCACAGGCAGTTACCGGACAGGAATTGGGTCCTTTAGCTCCGGTATGAATTGCTGTTAGCCCAGCAGCCATATTGGCAATCATCATTGGTATCATGAAGGGACTACAGCGATCGGGACCCCGGTTGAGGTAAATAGTCTGCTGATCCTCCATCACTTTGATGCCACCTACGCCAGAGCCAAGTATGACACCGACTTGTTCTGCATTCAAATCATTGATAGTTAGATTCGCGTTCCTAACAGCTTGTTTTGCCGCCGAAACCCCAAATTGAGCAAATCTATCCATCCGCTTAGCTTCTTTACGATCCATGTAATCGTGAGGATCGAAATCTTTTACTTCACCAGCGATGCGGCAATCATGGCGTGAGGCATCAAATAAAGTAATTTCACCAATACCATTACGACCACTTGCTAATCCAGACCAATATTCTTCTGGCGTTTTACCAATCGGTGTAATCGCGCCAACACCAGTTACAACAACGCGCTTTACTGTAAATTCTGTCATGATGATATTTATGGTGGCTCGACGGCACAAGCAGCAGCTCAACACATAGGATATAAATTGGAAATTAGGAACTAGGGATAAGAAAATTGTAATAGTTAGCGAGACAAAATTTGATAATAGTTTGCCGATCTCGATCGCGACTAACTTTTAACTGCTCCTCGTCCCCAATCCCCAATTATCTATTCCCTATGCTAGGCGGATGCGGCGACTTTATTGTTAATGTAGTCAACTGCCTCTTGAACTGTAGTAATTTTTTCGGCGGCTTCGTCAGGAATTTCAATATCAAATTCTTCTTCCAAAGCCATTACGAGTTCTACCGTATCCAAGGAATCAGCCCCTAAGTCATTGGCGAAATTTGCATTTGGGGTGATTTTTTCATCCTCGACACCTAATTGTTCGGCAACAATTTTCTTGACTTTTTCAAAAATGGACGCTTGACTCATAGATTCAAATACCTCTTCGGTGTTGCTTATTTTTGCTCTTGGCGCTCTGTCGCCATTTTGAGCATATACATCTTATCTGAAAGCGCGTTCGCATACACGATGTATATGTTTCTGTTTTGTAATTATTACTAAGTTTTTTTCTTTGAATGTTACTAATAGTTAGTGTTGATATCCACACTCAAAGCCGCCGATTGGCAACAGCAACAATGATAAAACAGTTTTAGGGAAGGATATCTCCTCCGAGCGCCAATAGCTACGGGAAGGGGAAATCCTAAAAGCAGACTAGCTCAATCCGCATCCCCAATTAATCGCTATTGTATTCTATTCCAAATGCTTAAATACGCTTATTTTCCAGGTTGTGTTGCTCAAGGGGCTTGCCGAGAACTGCATTCTTCTACCGTAGCTCTTTCCAAAGCTCTGGATATTCAACTGATTGAACTCAAAAAAGCAGCTTGTTGTGGTTCGGGCACTTTTAAGGAAGATTCCCAACTATTAGAAGATACAGTCAATGCCAGAAATATTGCTTTAGCAGAAGAATTAAATCTGCCTTTACTAACTCATTGCAGCACTTGTCAAGGTGTTATCGGTCATGTAGATGAACGTCTCAAAGCGTGCGGGCAAAATAATCCCGATTACTTAAATAAAGTTAATAGTTTGTTACAAAAAGAAAGCTGTTCGCCTTATCGCGGAAGTACCCAAGTCTTGCATCTTCTTTATGCTTTGGTGAATGATTATGGTTTAGAAGAAATAAAAAAACGGGTTACAAAAAAATTAACCAATCTTAAATGCGCGGCTTTTTATGGCTGCTATTTACTACGCGCTCAAAATATGCCCTCCGACGATCCTTTTAACCCAGAAGCGATGGAAAATATGTTCCGCACGGTGGGTGCAACGCCTATTCATTATCAAGGTCGGACTAAATGTTGCGGATGGCCCCTTTCGAGCTATGCGACTACCCAATCTTTTCAAATGGCGGGTAAACATATCTCAGAAGCCATAGAAGCTGGTGCGGATTGCATGGTTACACCTTGTCCTTTATGTCACCTCAATTTGGATTCCCGTCAGCCAGAGGTAGAAAAAGTTATCGGACGTAAATTAGGTTTACCAGTATTGCATTTACCGCAATTAATCGCCTTAGCCTTGGGGGTTAGTCCAGAAGAACTTGGTTTACAAAGACATATTGTTTCCACCAAGCCAGTTTTGGAAAAACTAGGATTCTAATAATTGTAGAGACGCGATATATCGCGTCTCTTTTCGTAATTAAATTATTATCTACGCAATTTAATTTCTTTTATATAAGCCTACTAACAAAATACTTAGAACAATTCCCAATACGAAAAGGAATGTATAAAATTGAGCAAATACCAAACCAACACCTGCTCCCGGTGCTGAATCAACATAATCTGGCTGCGATGTCACATAAAAATGGTCAATCCAAAGCCAAGTGAGAGGACATCCAATTATTAAAACATATGCTAAAAGTGCTTTCCACGACCATCTTAATAGTAGTAGTGGAGTTACAAATAAAATTATTGCTGGAATAACGATAACTTCCATAGGTAAAACGTTTATTAAAAAATTAGGATGCTTTTGATTATAAAAAATTATCTGCTGAAAATTAGGGAACCCGTTTTTTGAATCGAGTTGCTTAATTGTTCAAATTATTACAAAAAATATTTTCTCTACAGAATTATACTTACTAATTATTCATCAAATTATTTGTTAATATAAACGTTAACATTTATATCTATTTTCCCGATTTTCAAATTATTATTAATCCGGAAAGCAATAATACTTTTCTTGACTTTTTTTAATTAAACTATTGCGAATACAACTTCATTGATTCCATAAATATATAAGAATAACAAGAAACTGTATGCAGTTTTAATGAATTTTCACAAAAAAAATAAGCATATTCAACAATTGTCTAATTTATAATAAATATGGCACTGTAGAAATTACTCAGACAACATTAATGATTGCGGTTTTCTACTAACATTTGCTCGTGATGCTGTCTGAATAACCGCATAAATCATGCTGTTAAAAACTTACTTTTTTGAGAAAAATAATTTATGACTGGTACCTTAATTCAGTTAACACAGCAAAAAAATAAACTTCATCAAAGTAATGATTTTGCTAAAAGAATTAGTAGCAGCAAGCGCTGGCAATCTCTAGGAAGATTTAAGATAGTTCGCCGTGGATACAGCATTTTCCAAAGTCAGTTACAGCGTTTTAATTCTGAGTTCTATCAAGAGCGATTAAACATCAGCAGCATTTCAGTCGTTTCCCCCGTTGAAGTTAATAAATGTGTAGATAATGTTCGGGAAACAGGAGTACATCTAGGATTGCAATTGAATCCTGAAGATGTACAAAAAATTCGCTCTTTCGCTGATTTAAATATCTGCACCGAACCCAAACAGAATGACTCTTTCAAAGTTTCGGATATCTTCTTCGGACGCTTAAATGGTACAGATAGACAGGTAATGCGCGGGCTAGTTAGCAATATCGATAAATGTCCCAGTGTGGATAAAATTGTCCGCGATGCCACGTTAATTGAAATTGCTCGAAAATATCTCGGTTATTACCCAACTTTAATTACCCGTCACCTAACTTGGAGTTTTGCTTCCGATTTAGAAGAAAGTGAAACTCAGAAACTGTATCCACCGACCAATTTTCATTACGATGTTGCTGGATTCAATTTCGTAACCGTTAGTTTCTTTATTACCGATGTGAACGAAAATACTGGGCCTCACATCATGATCGAAAAATCGCACAATCGTAAACCTTGGCAAATGCTTGTTCGTTCAAATATCCAAAAAGAAGTAGATGTTTGGCGTTACTATAACCGTTCTTCGCAACTTACAATTGTAGGTAATGCTGGATTTGGCTTTTTCCAAGATCCTTCTTGTATTCACAAATTAAAGTTACCTCGAAATGGCAATCGTTTGATTCTACAAATTCGATATTCATAAACCGTAGAAATTATTAATTACTAATATCATACCTTTGCTCAGACGTATGTGAGGAGGGTTTATGCGATCGCCTACTCTGGAGCAAAGCCTATCTCTCGCGGGAGCGATCGCTCATCGCCTTGGCGAGACTGTGCTAAAACCTGGTTGATTTAAAATGAGAAACCCCTCGGTGAGGAGGGGCATGAGTCAGTATGGTGTATATCCGGTAGATACTCAGTATTTTATTCGAGGCGAATATTATTTGTGCTTACGGCTTTTTTTGACTAATCGATCGACTTTAGATTAGCACGGTGACGACGGAAGCGATGCAATAAACCAACAGCACCAGCACCGAACAAAGCAAGGGCAGTACTAGGTTCGGGAACACGAGCTGTTAAACCTACGAGCTTTTTACCACCGCCAATGTTACCTACAAACGTAGCAGCACCCGTACTCAAGTTGATGTTATATAAATTGGAGCCAGATGCTGAGGTTGGAGTCAAAGCCGCGATCGGATTATTTACCCCATTCTGCGTGAAGATGTCGAACCCTCCTCTTGAGTCGATGTCGATACCGAGAGAACCTATTGGTACTAAAGTCCCATCATTAGGAGGCATCTGTATAGATAATGTGTCACTAATGTAGTCAATGTCGTACAGTACGGTTCCAGTGTTCGGGTTATTATCTGCATTGAGGTAGGCTACAGCAGTGACGTTAGGATCTCCTGGGTTTAATGCCCCATCAACAATGACTGCACCAGTATCTACATTGATGCGGAAGTTTTGGTCATTCCCACCGACAACCCGTAGGCGATCGACTACTGGATTAAAGTCCATTCCGGAAATAAAGTTTCCAGTGAAGGGAATAGAGAGGTTACTTACAAAAGAAGCAGCGCCAGTAAACGGGTTAACGGTGTATATTTTGTCGGCAGTAAAACCATAGATTTTATTGTTAGCTGGACGACGGTCAATACCCAACAAGTTACCATCGACCCCAGTAACTGAGACATTGGTAGTACTAGCGGGATTGTCGGAGTCGAAGAGAACTAAATCGTTAGTATCACTTAGACCAACCAGACCAAAAGCAGCCGCTGGTTTGATGTTCTTGACTAGATCGAAGGTCGTTATAGCAGCCAGTGCTAGGATGATTGTACTAAACTTATTGAGTTTCATTATCAAGCCTTAATTGTTAACTTTTATTAATGCAACGAGTAAAATTCAGTTAGTTACGAAATTAAATAATCATACTCTGTAAAAAACTATACCTTACAAAAAGTGTAATTTCAATAAAATATTTACGTTTTTATCAAATATCTAAGTATTTGTATGTAAAAATGAAGTTTTTATAGTAATCGACCTCCAAGCGATCGCAGAAGGCGATGTAATAAAGTTATTACTTTGAAGCGACTTTTAAGTATAAATACCGTGAAATTCGTGTCGCACCCAAAACGGGAAATTTGTACGTTAAGAGATTATCCCAACTCCTGAAAGCCTTTTTAGATAAAGATTACTTTGCATGAACAAAAATCATCAAAATTCTATCAAAGTCAGTAGGCTGGTCACACACCCTACAATCTTTGTGTATTTTCTGATGGGATATTGAATAGCTATTTCAATTTTCGCTGCAATTGTTTGATGTATTGATAGATTTCCGGTAATTTTTGAATGATTGCAGATGATTTTAAATATATTTTGTAAGGTATGGCTGGATTGCCGGAAACAATTTCCCCTGGTGCGACGCTGCTATGAACTCCGGCTTTGGCGGATACGATCGCACCATCGCCGATTTTGACTTGATTTGCAACTCCTGATTGTCCTGCTAGAATAACGCGATTACCAATTTTAACTCCTCCTGCGGTGGCTGATTGTCCGGCGATCGCACAACCAAAACCGACTTTTGTACCGTGTCCTATTTGTACCAAATTATCAATAACTGTATTGCGCCCGATGCGTGTTTCTCCGACTGCGGGACGATCGACTGCACTGTTTGAGCCGATTTCTACTCCATCTTCTAAAACTGTATAGCCGGATTGCTCCATTTTGAACCAGCCTTCTTTTGTGGGAACAAAACCGAAGCCTTCAGCACCGATAACCGTACCGCTATGGATGACGCAATCCGCACCAACCACAGAACGTTCGTGAATGGTACAGTTAGCGTGTAAAACAGTGCGATCGGCAATTTTTACATCTGGATAAATTACGACGTTGGGATGGATGCAAACGTTGTTGGCAATTTCTACGTTTTGTTGAATTACAACATGGGCACCAATATAAACATCTGTACCAATTTTTGCACTTTCATGAATTACAGCGCTGGGATGAATTTCTGGAGCGGGCTGCCAAGGTTGATAAAATATCTTGATTGTTTTAGCAAATAAAAGTCGCGGCTCTTTTGTGGCGATCCAAGCGATTCCTTTTTCTTGTGCTTTTGACTGTAATAATTCGTCGGCAGGTAAAATCAAAGCATCGGCAGTTGTTGTATCTAGCGTCGCCGCAAATTTTGCTCCTTCTATATAGCTAATGGTGCCAGTTGTTGCTTCGTCGATCGCCGCTAATGCTGTAATTTCTGGATCGAGGTTTGGTTGGTTAGCTAGACTCGAATTAGTGGCTGCTTCACCCAGTTTTTCTACTATGAGGCTAAATTTCATTGTTACAAGATCGGTGAGATTTATTTACAAAGGCTTTTTAGTTTGTCGTTATTTTTAGAAATTTTGTTCTATGGGGAAAGGGAGTAGGGAGTAGGGAGTAGGGAATAGGGAATAGAAAGTTTAGTAATTTAAAAAAATCTAATTGTTTTCCTATATACAGTTGTATAAATTGATTAACCAGAAATTTTATAGTCATTTCAAATAAAAAATAAATGCTGCCGATAAGTAGTCGTGCAAAATTAATTTGACATTCTAAAAGCTTCAAATCCTTGAGATTGCTTCGTTCCTTTCCCGTATTGGGAACACTGCGTGTTCAGCTTGCTGACCCGTCAGGGTAACGCAATGACAATATACAATTAATTTTGCCTAAGTACTTACTTCGCGATTCCCACTCTATAGTTAGTGAGAAATTAAACCAATTATCGAAAAGTATTGCACAATTTACACGCAAAAATAAGGAGTAAAGAGTCGTAAATAAAAAACAACTCCTCACTCCTAGTTTTAAAATATGGTTTGATATTGTTCGGGTTCGGATAAAGGTAATCTATGCCTAATGCCCTATACCCATTCTTATCTCTTCAGCAGTAAATAGTACAAACTTCCGTTACCACCCGTTACCCCAGCGCGATCGCCTGCGACTTTTCCGGTACCCATGAAGTAATCAACTCTTCCGGGTGTCTTGATGGCGCTACCTGTATCTTGGTCTAATACAAATCTACTAACTTTGCGATACTGTAATCTTCCACCGTATCCGACATAAGGGAAACTAGCGTTAATTATAGCTAAGGCTCCGGGAGGCATTAAAGATTTATCTGTAGCGATGGAACGTTCGGCAGTTACTGGCACGCCGATGCTACCAGTAGCTGGTGTATTGCCTTTATCTCTAAAGAATACAAAACGTTCCCAAATCGGGAGATAATCATCCATAGCGCGGGGATTTCGGCGGAAAAAGTTAATAATACCCGGCATTGTGGTTTCTTTGCGGGTTATTTTGCCGTCGTTGAGTAATGCTTTACCAATGCTCGTCCAAGGATAATCGGTTGCGTTAGCATAACCGACACCTGTTACGCTGCCATCGGTTAACTTTAATTTGGCAGAGCCTTGAATATGAATTAAGTATGCATCAAAGCGGTCTTTAAACCAAAATATTTCCAAGCCATTTAAACGACTATTTTTACCTAATAAACCATCTTTCCCTTCAAGCTGTAGCCTTGTCGGATGTGGTTTTTGCCATTGTTTAAAGTTGGGTGGTAATCCATAAATAGGATATTTATATTCCTGGGTGCGAACGCGGCTTGCTGCGTAAACTGGCTCATAATATGCGGTAAATTTAACGGTACCCTTGCCGTCGTTGCCGGTTGATTTGTAAAACGTAAACTCGCGTCGAACTGCGTTTTGCAATTCTGCTGCGGATTTTGATGTACGCACCAATTCGCGGAAACGTAACAAACTACGCCGCACGCGGTCTAACGTAATTTCCTTGACGGAATAATTTTGATAAATTTTGGCAACGCTGGGTTTTTCTAAATAACCCAAACTATGATCGATTGATTGAATTAATGCCGAGCGATCGCCAGCTTTACCTTTGCCTTTTCCACCCCAAAAAAGTTGCTCATCCCAACCCAAACAAGCGTATTTAGGCGTGCAGTCGTTGGACAAACCAATTGGTTTTAATGGAATCGCCGAAATCATCCCTTTTGCTGGTTGCGGTACGTTCGGAGCGGGTATGACAATAGGCTGCGCTACTCTTACAGGAGTGGTTTGGACCGGAGGCGCTGTCCTAATTATTACTTGAGCGACCGAACGCACCGGGTTAACAAAGGCTATTCCCAGGCTCAAGGAAAACAAAGCAAGGGTTTTTCTCATGATTTATGTAAATCTTTCAACACTAGAACTAAATAATGGTTCAACTCGAATTGCAACAACCCGAGATGGACGAAGTACCATGTATTCGCCGCTTATATTCTTAATTGGTACGTTTATAAAGTCATCAGAAGCAGCCTTGGGCATAAGTTCGCCGCTGTACCACTTCTGAAACTCTTGAATTGTGGGAAAACGCACTTCTTCCCGGTGTCCGCTTTCCATTAATAGGTATACTGCGTATTCGCTTGCATTTCTAGGCATAACTTTTGAATCATTTGAAACACGTCAACCATATTGTTAACTTACCTATTGCCCTAATGGAAAGGGGAAAAAACCCGGATATTGAAAAATATATTGACATTTGCAGCAGTGGGCATGTCAAATTATCGTTATTCTCAATTCATTTTTAGTAATTGCTACTAATAGTAATAATTGCTACTTTCAAAATGAAAACTACGAATTATCTCGGAGTAATTTAACTCCTATATTTTGACCTCAATCTTTCCCCCATGACGCAAAATATAGGAAAAACTGTTCCCAATCATCTATTGATTTCAACGATTTTATTAACTATCTCAAAAATAATATGGGTTTTAAGTAATACTTACACTATCTGCGTGTGATTTGAAAATATTATAGATTTATGCTGAGTTTATGACGACTTTTAATCTCTTCTAGTTCCGAGTAGTTGTTGAGAAAACCGCTTAATTATCAGGCGGGAGCCTTCAAAATAATATCTAGCTTACTACTTATTATTGCCTTAATTGTCAAGGGCGAGCAATTACTTGTCTTGTATTTTCTTATCGGTAAATACTTATAAGCTATTTTTGTTTGATACTCATCATTCAGGTAAACATTAGTATAAGTTTAAGTAATACAGAAGTTAAATTATTACGTGCAATAATAGCTAATCCGCAATATTCAAGAGAAATTATCCTCTATTTTGGCAGCTAGAACGTTTAAGCCAATTACAAGTTAAATTCTCAGTTATATCCAGGTTAAGCACGATTAAAGCTATTTAATAGTTAATTACATAGCAAATCGCTAAAAAAATGTGATTTGGATTTAAATAAATTACCTACTATCTCCTGAAAAAAAAGAAAATATGTACAAAGGTAGATGCAAGGTCTACCCAGGGGTAACATATCATACGATTGAAAGCTCAAAGACTATTCGTCAGAATTACTAAAATTTACCGCGTTGGGTAGATGCGGCAATGAACTAATCGATGTCTTATATTAACCACTTACGCCAAAACAATTCGGGTCAAAATATAGTGCATTCGCAATCTATAAAATTTGCACGTATATCAATATCGTTTATCGTTGCAATTTTGATAGTAGTAGGGTGGTTATTTATTGGGGATGAAAAAATCCTGCTATCCGATTCGGCTTTTACAATTATTTCTGAAGCTGTAGTCACAATTGCAATTTTTACAATATTAATTTGGAAAGGTACGAGCATAATTAAAAATGCTTGCAGTCAAAGGGATAAGGCAATAAATGCCCTTGAAGAAAATGAAGCAAAGTTTATTCGTGTTGTAGATGCAAGCCTCAATGGTATTGTATTCGTGAATGCCGATGGTAATATCTGTATCGCAAACGATGAATTTATGCGGATAACAGGCTATACCCATTCTTGTTTGCAAGCGGGTTTGAATTGGTTTAATATTACGCCCTCAGAATATTTAGATATAGATAAACATAACTTTTCCCAAGCTAAAACTGCTGGTAGCTGCAAGCCCTATGAGAAAGAATTAGTTTGCGCCGATGGTACCCAAGTGGCAGTTAAGGTAAGCTGTACCGTAAGCATTAAGAAAGCTAACCCCGATACATATATTATTAATGTCAGCGAACGCAATCAAATAGAACAAAAACCCAGCTATGGGCAGCAGTGGTTAGAACATCTATTTGATGTGATGCCAGCACCGCTGTTGTTAATTGAACCGGGAACAGCAAGAGTAATTTTTGCGAATAAAGCAGCTGACGAAATGGCAGGTGGTAAATTCCCTCTGGCGCAATCTCAAGAAGAGTATAGCGAATTGTACGGTTTTACCAATGCTGAAGCAAAACTTATGAAACGGGTTGCACTTGGCGAAAGGCTTCAAGGAGTTGAGATTAACTGGCGTAAAGGAGATGATATCTATCCACTACAAGTATTTGCAGATGCTTTGCCGCCCATGCACGGTTATCCGGCAACTTGTATTGTTTTATTTCAAGACATTACCAAGCTCAAGCAGTTAGAAACATCTTTAAGTTTAGGTCAGGATCGGCTGGAATTATTATTTGAGACAACTAGCGATTTAATATCTTCGGAGCAGCCAAAGGAATTAATCGAAGTTTTGTATGGTGAAATTGCTCAGAGATTGGGAATAGATTGCTATCTGTATTATTCGGTTGATACAGATCGAGCAATACAGTTAACTAACTATAGTGGAATTACTTGTTCTCAAGCAACATATTTTGAATCGCAAAAATTTGGTGAAGGGATTTGCGGTACTGTAGCCGCCAAGCGTAGTGCAACAAAGATAGAAAATGTACTTAAATCCAACGATCCAAACACGGAATCAATTCGTAATTTAGGCATGAGAGCTTATTACTGTTGTCCGTTAATCGCTCAAGGGCAGCTTTTAGGTACAATTAGCTTTGGAAGCCGGACTCGTTCTGACTTTGCCAGTTATGAAATAGGTATGATGCAGGCTGTCTGCAACCAAATAGCGATCGCAATTCAACGGGCTAACTTAATTGACTCGCTACAAAAAGCCAATCGCATCAAAGATGAATTCCTGGCTATCTTATCTCACGAATTGCGATCGCCATTAAATAGCATCTTAGGATGGGCGCAGTATTTACGGGTTCGCAAGCTTGACGAAACCACCACATCAAAAGCTTTAGAATCAATTGAGCGTAATAGTAGAGAGCTTCATAACGTCATCGAAGAATTGCTAGATGTGTCGCGGACAATTCAAGGTAAAATGCAACTTAATATCCGTGAATGTAATTTAGCTTCAATTATTGTCGCAGCTATTGAAAACTTGCGATCGACAAGTATTGCTAAGCAAATAGAAATTAAATTATCAGTTCACAAAGGTTTTGGTATGGAAGAACATATAGGGAATGTAGCATTTACGAACTATGAACCGCTCAAATTTGCATCTCTTAATCAAATTCCTGCTGACTATGAAGCTATTCTCAAAAGAAAAGATTTCTTAATTGCTGGCGACGAAGAGCGATTAAAGCAAGTAATTTGGAATTTACTTTCCAACGCAATTAAGTTCACCTCTTGCGGCGGCTGTATAGAGGTTCGCTTATTAGAAGATAAGACAAGCAATTCATTATCATATGCCGTAATTGAAGTCAGCGATACAGGAATTGGCATAGATTCCGAGTTTCTTCCTTATGTTTTTGACCGTTTTCGTCAAGGCGATAGTTCCAACGCCAGAGCGCATAATGGACTAGGATTAGGATTAGCAATTGTACGTCATATAGTCGAATTGCACGGCGGTAGCATTTCTGTAGAAAGTCCAGGAGAAGGTAAAGGCTCAAAGTTTACAGTCAAATTACCACTGATTAAATCAACCCAATCGCAACCCGCAAAAAAAAATTGTGAAAAAAAAATTTTAGTAATTAATTAGTTACTCGAAAGTTTTTAGCAAATCTTGTTTTTAGCAAATAAAAAGATTAATTTTCAAGTTGATAACGCTCGCCAAGTTCTAGAACCAACAATACCATCTGCCGCTAAACCTCGCCTGGTTTGAAAAGCTTTAACAGCAGTTTCTGTTAAAACACCAAAATCACCGTCAAGCCTAATCGGGTAGCGCTTGGCGACTAAAAGCCGTTGCAAAACTCTAACAGCACTTCCTCTATCGCCAAAACGTAAAGTAGGTAATCTATTCATGGCAGTTGCTTGCAACATCATAGGTAATTCTCGATCGATATTTTGTTCCATTCCATCACAAATCCTTAGTTACACCTTATCCAGATAGTCAACCAATTGCCTCGGTGTGCGAATAGCTTTTATAGTTACCGAATCTTAATTTAATTAATAGATATTATCTCATTTCAGAAAAAACCACAGATAAAAACTTTATCCGTGGTTACAGTTCAAACCTCCATGAACTACGATTTCATATCTACAGCGTAAGTTAGATTAATATGCCTTAACAGTACCCGTTGGGGGGAGATGGGGGGAGGGGGAGATGGGGGGATGGGGAGATGGGGGGATGGGGAGATGGGGAGATGGGGGAGATGGGGAGAGGGGGAGAGGGGGAGTACTTCGACAAGTCTTACAGTGAGCTACGTCGAACTGCTCAGTAACCTTTGGGGAGAGGGGGAGTACTTCGACAAGTCTTACAGTGAGCTACGTCGAACTGCTCAGTAACCTTTGGGGAGAGGGGGAGTACTTCGACAAGTCTTACAGTGAGCTACGTCGAACTGCTCAGTAACCTTTGGGGAGAGGGGGAGATGGGGAGAGGGGGAGAGGGGGAGATGGGGGAGATGGGGGAGATGGGGAGAGGGGGAGAGGGGGAGAGGGGGGTAGTTAAATAGCGAGCAAGATGCTCGCACTACTCCTAACTCCTAACTCCTAACTCTTAACTGCTAACTCTTAACTGCTAACTGCTAACTGCTAACTGCTAACTGCTAACTGCTAACTGTTAACTGCTCACTGTTAACTGCTTACCCAATTCCTTCAATTATTGGATGAAAGAAGAAAGCAAATCCTAATACGGCGTAGGTTGCGAGCAGTAAAGTTCCTTCTAACCAGTTTGATTTTCCATCGGAACTAATGCTGTTGGCAATTAAAACTGACGCAGCAACAGCTACTAGTTCAAAGGGATGGAAATCTAAATCCATTGGCTGCCCCATGAATTTACCGATTATGACTAAAAGAGGAGCTACAAATAAGGCTATCTGCATCGTAGAACCCACGGCTACGGAAACCGAAAGATCCATTTTATCTTTCATCGCTACGGTAACTGCTGTAGCGTGTTCTGCGGCGTTACCAATGATCGGTACTATAATTACACCTGTAAATAATGCCGTTAAACCTAGTTGAGATGTAGCTACTTCTAAGGAATCAACTAAGAATTCCGACTCAAAGGCTACAAGTATGGTGCATCCAAATAATACTCCAACCCATAACGGCAGATTTGGCTGAGTTTCGGGGGTTTCCATTGCTTCTGTTTCTGCGACACCTACATCAAATAAGTAAGAGTGAGTTTTCATGGAAAACAACAAAGTCAAGAGATAAACAATGATTAACACTACAGCTACAGCAAGAGAAAGGTTTTGCAAAGTTGTTTCGCTAATCCCTTCTGAGGTATAGTTAACCGCTGTTGGTACCAAAATTGCAATCACTGCCAAGTTCATGGCTGCTGCATTCATCCGCGCTACTAATGATTGAAATGTTTGTTCTTTATAGCGGATTCCACCCAACAACATGGCAAATCCCATTACCAAAAGCAAGTTACTGATTATAGAACCCGTAATACTCGCTTTTACTACGTTGACATAACCAGCTTTAAGCGCAATTATGGCAATAATTAATTCTGTAGCATTACCAAAGGTGGCATTTAATAATCCTCCAAGGTTAGGTCCTACTACTACTGCAATTTCTTCTGTAGCCGTACCCATCCAAGCTGCTAAGGGGATAATCGCCAATCCAGCCGTAATGAATATTATCAAGTCTCCCCATTCGAGATACTTTGCCGCTAAAGAAACGGGAATTAAAGCGAGCAGAGACACAAGCACAATTTTTTTTCCAGACATTTTTTACCTTATGTTGCCGTTGGTTAGTCGCCCTAAGTCTTGTATGATAAGGATTTTTATCTGAAGAAACAGTCACTAACTATTTCGCTTTTTTGATGCTAATCCTTGATTAATTATCTTTTCATCAATCACTAATATTAATCAAATATATGAAGATAGAACGACCTTACTCCAACATACTCCCCAGCCCCCAAGCATAGGCTTCCGAAATTTTACTGTTTTGATTTTTTCTCCGGATATATAAAATAAGATTACGTTTTACGTACTGCGAGCAATCTTTGTTTGCAAAATTCAAAAATTCAAAAATTCCGCAATATATTCTATACTGATTTAGGTGCTTTAATTTATTAACAGAGAATTAAAATTTTTCTTAAAACTACCGGGAGAAAACTTTACCCATAAGAAAAATAAAACAGTTAGTTCTTTGTTGTAGTTTGTCTGCATGACTCGACCGAACCGAATGGCAGACATCTAGTATAATTTTTGATGCAGATGCCGTCTCTGACTACTCTAAACAAACTATAAATTTGATTATTATTTCTGAAAATAGCTTTATAGAATAAAACGATAGGTATTGTTCGGCGCAATTGCAAGTTTACGAATTAAAGGAATAACTCTACATGACTTCTGCTGCTGAGTTACCAACTTCTGTTGGTGCAAGTTCGATCGCAAAAAATACCAATATCCCTAGCGTCGATCCTTTAAAGGCGGCTACAGGGGTTTACGTCACGGTACACGGTCATTTCTACCAGCCACCAAGGGAAAACCCTTATTTAAACGCGATCGAGCGTCAACCGGGTGCCGCACCGTTTCACGATTGGAACGAACGAATTCACCACGAGTGCTATCGTCCCAATGCTTTTGCCAGAATCTTAAACGAGCATGGTGATGTGGCGGGGATCGTAAATAATTACGAGTATATGAGCTTCAATATCGGTCCGACATTGATGTCATGGTTGCAAAACTACGATATTGACGTATATCAGCGAATTATCGAGGCAGACAGGAAAAGTAGCGAGCGTTTGAACGGTCATGGTAATGCGATCGCGCAAGTATACAACCACATTATTATGCCGTTGGCAAGCGAACGCGATAAGTTAAGCCAGATTCGTTGGGGTAAAGCAGATTTCCGTTCCCGGTTTGGACGCGATCCCGAAGGAATGTGGTTGGCGGAAGCTGCCGTCGATTATGCAACGCTACAAGCTTTGGTAGCTGAAGATATTCGCTTCATTATTCTTGCACCTTCCCAAGCCGAGCGTTGTCGTCTGATTCCCACTTCTGAGCAACCCGAATCTGAATGGCATGAAGTTGGGGGGAATCAAATCGATCCCACTCGTCCTTATCGCTGTTATTTGCCAGGAAATGAGTCAGAACGTCAATATATTGATATATTTTTCTATGACGGACCGATTTCGCGAGACATGGGTTTTAGCGATGTAGTTTTCAATTCCAGCCACTTTGCAGGACGAATTGGTGCAGCGGTGCGTGGCGATCGCCGTCAGTCTCAAGTTATTTCGGTTGCTACCGATGGAGAGACTTTCGGACACCACAAAAAGGGTACCGAGAAAACTTTGGCTTATGCTTTTACTCAAGAATTCCCCGATCGAGGTTGGACGGTAACTAATTTCGCTCACTATCTCAGCTTAAATACTCCGACGTGGGAAGTTGAGTTAAAGCCAGTTACTGCTTGGAGTTGCGCTCACGGTGTCGATCGATGGCAAGATGATTGTGGTTGCGGTGGTGCCCCCAATTGGCATTTAAAATGGCGCAAACCATTGCGTGATTCTCTCAACTGGCTCCGGGATCGATTGGTAGAAGTGTATGAGGAACAAGGTAGTAAATATTTTTCCGATCCCTGGCAAACACGAGATGAATATGTACAGATTGTACTAGATCGGTGTGCTGGCAATATTTCCAGCTTCTTAAATCAACATCAGAACCATAAATTACAGGCATCCGAACAGGTAGACGCTTTACGTTTATTAGAAATGCAGCGTCACTCATTATTAATGTTTACCAGTTGCGGATGGTTTTTTGAAGAACTTTCTCGTCCCGAAGGAACTCAAATTCTCCGTTATGCGGCTCGCGCTATGGAATTAGCAGCAGAAGTGGCAGGGGTACAATTAGAAAAAGCTTTTATCAAACGACTTGCTAGCGCCCCTACCAATATTGATAGTTTTAGAACGGGTGCTGAAGTTTATCGTCAGTTGGTGCTACCTTCTCAAATTAGCTTCAAAGAAGTTACAGCCCACTACGCGATTACATCTTTATTTAACGGACATCAGCCTGTAGAGAAGTCAGGTTTTACTGACAAAAACAACGATTTTAACGATTCGCGTATCTATCAAAAACAGGTTTATTGTTACACCGCAAACGAATTGGATCATCAATTGCAGCGTTTGGGTTCATTAACTATAGCAGTAGGGCATTTGAAGTTAGTCTCCGAAGTTACCTGGGAAAGCCAGCAAATGACCTTCGCCGTATTGCATTTAGGAGGTTGGGATTTTCACTGCTGCATCCAACCGTTTGAAGGTAAACGGAATTACACCCAAATCAAAGAGAAGCTGTTAAATGCCTTGCAGCAAGGCAGCGCGGCTCATACTATCTTAGCAATGACCCAGATATTTGGCGAAGAATCCTTCAATTTACAAAATCTTTTTGCCGAAGAGCGCCATAGATTAATGAGGTTATTGAGTGAAGAAACGCTTTCACGAGTAGACCAGCTTTATACTCAAACCTATCGGGATAACTACGGAGTGCTGATGGCATTCCACCGAGACGGATTAGAAGCACCCAAAGAATTACAGGCAGCAGCCGAAATTGCCTTAGAATATCGGTGTATGATGACATTGCGGGCATTAGAACAGGATATCGACGAAGCGCTGAGTTGGAATCACCTAGTAGAATTAGATGCGATCGCCAACGAAGCGAAACATTTGCACTGTAATTTGAATCTTCCCGAAGGAAAACAGATACTAGAGCGATTGAGCTTGCGCTTGTTGTGGCAATTATTGTACGATGCCAACGGTAGTTTTGATTTCCAGATACAGCGTTTGGAAAAATTGATTGAAGTAGAACAACATTTGAGTTTGGGCATTTCCTTAGAGCGTTCTCAAGAATTGTACTTCAATTGCCTGCACGCTGAAATACTGCCTAAAGCGATCGGTGAAATTGTCAACCATAAAGATACAAATCAATTGCGTCAACTTTTGAAATTGGGACAAAAGTTAAAGGTTGATGTTAGTCATTGGTTGAGTCAGTTGGGATAAAAAATTCTGTAGACAACGGTATTTTTTGAATAAAACCCATTAATAATGTAGAGACGTTGCAGTGCAACGTCTTTTTGTTTTGTATGGTGTCTTTTGTAGGGTGTGTTATCGCGGAGCGTAACGCACCTTGATTATGTGATTGGTGAATTACTAGCGAGCAAGATGATTGAATTATTAGCGAGCAAGATGCTCGCACTACTAAATATATGTTTTTTCGATTTCGTAGTTTGTAGGTTGGGTTAGATACGTTTACCAAATTAAATTTGTAACGATAATCTATATAAATCGTGTCGTAACCCAACATCACAATTGTGGATAAATAATGCAATGTTGGGTTAGCTTGCAATATTTATTCTTTTGCGCCTAACTCAACCCCTACATTTTTACAATCATCTCAAAGCGCGATCGCAATCCCAAAACCCCCACACATCCAAAAAGCTAAACTATCAACACCCCCTCCCCAGCTAAAGTCATGGTTATAACCACCCAACCGCTAACCCTAGAAGAATTCCTCAAACTTCCAGAAACCAAACCAGCAAGCGAGTACATCAACGGACAAATTATTCAAAAACCGATGCCAAAAGGAAGACACAGCCGTTTACAAGGAAAACTCTGCACTGCAATTAACCAAGAAGTTGAAGACAAAAAAATTGCTTATGCATTTCCTAAGTTGCGCTGTACCTTTGGGGGACGTTCTATAATACCGGATATTGCAGTTTTTAAATGGGATAACATCGCTTTTACTGCTGATGGTGATGTTCCCGATAACTTTGAAAATCCACCAGATTGGACTATTGAAATCCTTTCACCAGATCAAAAACCGAATAAAGTTATTGGTAATATTCTTCATTGTTTGAAATATGGCACTCGTTTGGGGTGGTTTCTCGATGCTGATGACTCAAGTATTTTAATATTTGAACCGGGAAAACAACCCGTACTGTTTCAAGGAGAAGACGTTTTATTAGTATTACCAGAAATTGAATTAACGCTTACTCCCAATCAAGTTTTTGCATGGTTAAAAATGAGCGGTAATTAGAATTAAAAAAATGATAATTTATAACCCGCGTTCACCGTTCACGTTCATCGAAGATGTGTCGAAGACATAGTGCGGCTCAGGTGCGGCTCAGGCGGGTTTTGCCTGTGTAGCCGCGTTCACCGCTAGGTGCGGCATATTTAATCGCCAGGTATCATATAACTTACTAAATAATTAAGTAGGTGGACAAAAATATTTATGTCATTGCGAGCGAAGCGAAGCAATCACAAGACGTTGGGATTGCTTCGCTTCACTTCGTTCCACTCGCAATGACAAATATACAATTAATTTTGTCTAAGTACTTAGGGAATCTTAAACGGTACATTAGGCGCGAAATAAATATTTTGTCATAACCCGAATTATCGATCGCACCATAACACAACCTACAATACAGCTAATCAAAATAACGCCGAAACCGATTATCAATACTATCTGTCTTTTTACAATTACAGCTAAAGCACAAAGTTTGTAAATTGCTAATATCGTTCGATCCACCACGCGCTAAAGGGATAATATGATCGATAGTTAGATCGGTTTCTCCATACTGTTTACCGCAGCTTTGACATTGGTAGTTATTACGTTCAAATACATATTTTCTCACTGCTGAGGGGATAGAAATACGCGGTGTTTTGCTCATGGATACTTTTTAAAGCAGTTGTTTGTTTAGTTTCTAATTCTTGAAGTGAGAAATATAGTAAAACTTTTAAGTCACAATATTCGTTGTTTTTATTTAGCGGTGATGAAAAGTCTAAAATAACTTTTATTTGTAATTCTTCTAATTTTATAATTTTATCAACGGTAATTAATTTGCACTGAATATCTTCTTTTAACCAAAACTTCCATTCAATTCGGTTAAATATTCCCTGGTTATTTATTTCTATAAAATATTTTCTCAGAAATAGATTTTTGCGACAAAAATTTAAATTATTCTTTTTCGGTTTAAAATCTCCAATAATACTGGTTTTAATTTTATTAGCATTAAAAACAATATTGTTGAGTACAATAAACTCATTATCTTCAGTCAAAGATTCAAATTGGCGATGCATATTTAGTCCGAAAAAATCTATTTCAGATACTTAAGTTTACGGGAAACGCTTACTGTAAAAATATCTTCAAAATTCGTCGTTGAATTTTCATCTCTAAACTGAGACGATCGAACTTAGATAGAAAAAGTCTTAACTTATCTGTTATGCAGCATACATCATATCGTCAAAAGATAATTTCGGCTTTTGAACTTCGTATTCCTCGGAGAAGAATTCTAAGTTAAACACAATTTTCGCGATTTTAGTAGCATCTTTCTCGTTGGGTAAGAAATCTATAGATGATTGAATTCTAATTTTTCCTTTTTGCCAGCTTTTAGCACCAAGTCTGAGAATCTCGCAATCATTTCCTTCTTCTGGTGATGATAAGGTAACGCTGATATTGCAATAACCGAAGGAAGTATTAATCAACTCATTTATTCTTTCTTTGCTATGATATCCATCATTTTCTTTTGCGAGCAGATAGTTGACTTTTTGCCATAATTCATCTTCTAACTGCTGCTTAAGCTGGCTAAACTTAAGTAAGTTACCGTTATAAGACAAAACATCATCGTTATTGCACCTCAAAGGTTTGAATTTGCTTTCCATATCCATTTAAATCATTTATGAGAATTTTCAATTAAGTTACCAATATTTTGCTGGTATCTCTGTCATCAAGACGACATCAATGATAATCGCTTATATAGTTTGAACGATACCGTTATTTTCAGACGATATAATATCAACTATTTCTGTAAGTGTTTCGCCGATTGTAGGCAATAAATAATCGTATAATTGCATCGTTTGTAAGCAACTGTTGATAGCAGTTACAGATTGATTGAAACTAGCAATTTTACGAGAAACAGCATCTAAAAGTCGTTTGTTATAAGCAACTTTCTCTTCGGCTTCTTTTTCCAAAGTGTTTTCTAAATAAGCACGCGCTTTCGGATACTGCTGTAAAATATCATCACTTTTGGTTTCCGCCATTGGTAAAAGCTGAGTTTTAAAACTTTGATTTATGGTTTGGCGAAATGTGATGCGAATAGTGGCGCTAACTTTTGGTTCAAAATCTAATTTCAACAGTTGTTTAATCGCTGGCTCAGCTTCTACCATACTTTCACAATCGAAAGTTTGAGAAGTTTGCTGCAATGTTTGGCGAAACTGATAGATTGAAAAAGTACCTTCATCGTAAAATCTAGGACTTTCTCTTACAAATCGATCGCACTCAACCCGCGCTGCATTTTCTAAAGCCAAAGAAAGCAGTTTTTCTAACTTTTGTAATTCTTGTTCTAAACCTCCGTCGTTACCCAGTAAACGATATAGCTGACGATAATATTCAGCTTTACGAATCCTTTCATTTAACCTTTGAAAAAAATTAATAACAACTTTCTGGGAAGACTCCACCAAAATCTCTTCCAACTGATTCGCTAAGTAATAAAACGCCTCTACCAAAATGGCAATTAAAGGCGCTGTTGCATTGCGAGGATGACTTAAAGTCGCCCGTTTATAAGTGTCGGCAACGGAGAAAGTATCCAATAACTCATCCAAACGGTGAATCATTCGCGATCGCAATTGATTAAAATCCGCTTCAAATTTGTCGCAGGCATTGGTTACTACCTGGTTAACTTCTGCTGCAATATGATGGCGAAAATCATTTCCTACTTGTTGTAACTGCTGATTGAGACGTTGCAATTCCTGGGCTTTCATCGCCTCAATTTCTTGCGGTTGACTGTCTAAGTCTCGCTGTATACTTTGATAATATTTCTTGATTTGAATACAAACATCTTCTAAATCGTCAGCCAAATTTTTAAATAACTGGGGACGTTTTTCTTGAGTAAGATAGCGATTAATAGCTGTTTTAAATTCCTCAACACCGCTATCTTGAATTAATTGATTAACTAATAAGCTTCCTTGTTCTGATAAAATTCTTACATAATTTTGATTCTGAGTTTCAAAATTATTTACAGAAATCCGAAACTTTTCGGGAGATAGTTTTCCAGAAGCAGTACAGTAACGTAGAAATTCGTAGACAAACTGTGGCGTTTCTTCTTCTAATTCTGTCTTGTGAATTTTACCTAAGAAAACAGAATCTAAACCAAACCTATCCTCGGAAGTGGTTTGTTTAATCTGACTGCCGTAAAATCCTAGCAATCCACTAGTTTTAAAAACCCTACCCGTTTGAAACTGAGTATTAATTAAATTATCCAGTCTTTGCCTTAAATCGGTATTGTACCAACTTTCATCAATACGATTAAAGACGTAAAAAACTCTATCTCTAATTCCTGGGTTATCGCGAATTTCTTGCAAAAGTTGAGTTTCAGCTTTTGTCATATCCCCCATCGAGGCAGGTTTTAAGACACACACCACCGCAGAAGTATCGGGATGCTGAATTTTCTCATAAGTCAACCGCGCATCTTTTTCTACTGGCGCATCAATACCGGGCGTGTCAATAATTACGTTACCATCCTGCAACAGTCGATGGTTGCAATAATATTCAATCCGCTTCAAAACCGCACTATTACTTCCCCGACGCGCATACCCAGCAGCTTCCTTGAGGTTGTTAAAATTAAACTCTTCCATCGAGTAAGTGGCATTTTCGATCGCATGAATGTGCTGGCGGTTTGCTACGTATCCCGACAACAATAAAATTAACGCTTTCGCCTGTTTCGCACGTTCGGATTTACTTTCGCCACCTTCTTGCTGGATAATAGCTTCACATCCTTGGTGCAATAGCTCAATTGCATCTTCAAGGTTAATATTTTCAACCTTATGCAATCCCAAGCGATCGCATAAAGAAAAAATCTGTTCTCTAACTTCTGCTTCACTCAAAAACGTTAAAACAACTCGCTCTTCTTCAGGATGCGCGTACTCTATTTTGCATTCCGTACCCGTCGCGTGTCCTTCTGCACTATAAAGCAATTCCCGCTCCAACAGTGCATTAATTAACATCGATTTACCCGCACTAAACGCACCTGCAAACACGATTTCAAACTTGGGAGAGATTGCTTTTCTCAACGAAGTTTGAGTTGGGGTAACGTCACAAGAAGCCAAAGCCGGTTCTTGCTGTAATTGCAAAATAGATTCTACTTGTTCTTTTAGATTTTGGCATTGAGGCAGCAGTTCTGCCATATGTAGCATCCCGATAAAATTAACTAGAAACGAAACTTTTGCGTATATTCTAAAAATGTTTCTTTCTATACGCTTCCGTAGCATTACTGATAATGTTCCCAACTTATAGAGATACTTAAATTTCCGTCCATAATTCTACTTTGTAGGGTAAAGAAGACATCAAGCGGAATTAAATTTTAATCAAATTACTAGGTTTGATGACATTTGATGGGTTTAACCCCTCAGAGATTAATGGCACTAAGATAATATGAATATGCCCATGTTAAATATAGCGCACCCATTAAAATGGTCAGAAGTCGGGTTTTTAGAATACCTATCTGTAATACCAATACCTTCTTTGATAAAAACCCGACTTCTCAACTCAACCGAAATTCACTATAGTTACCCGTACAGCGTCATAATTCACAAGAATACATGAAAGTTTTACCGATTAGACTCAAATCCAATGCAGATTTAAGAACAAGTTTAAAAAGCTTTGTAACCGAAAAAAATATTCAAGCAGGTTTTATCTTGACTGCAATTGGTAGTTTAAAACAGGCGACAATTCGCTTCGCCGATCGCGAGAATGCTACAGTTTTAACTGAAAAATTTGAAATACTTTCTCTCAACGGTACTGCTTCTGTTACCGGAATACATCTTCACATCGCGATCGCCAACAGTCATGGTAAAGTTATTGGCGGACACCTCAGCGATGGTTGCATTATTTATACCACCGCCGAAATTGTAATTGGCATCGCCGAAGATTTCACTTTTCACAGAAGCCTTGACGAACAAACGGGATTCAACGAGCTTGAAATTGTATCGTTAATATAGTTCGTTATTTTTATATAATAATATTTTTCTCCCCATCACCCCATCTCCCCATCTCCCCATCACCCCATCACCCCATCACCCCATCACCCCAAAGGTTACTGAGCTTGTCGAAGTACTCCCCATCACCCCATCTCCCCATCTCCCCATCTCCCCATCTCCCCATCTCCCCATCACCCCATCATCCCATCCGTCATAAGTAGCAACGACAGACGTTTCTACTTGAGTAATGGGGGCGGGTTTCATTTCACCTCGAAAGTCGAGAATTTGAACTATTACAAGGTAAGCAACAGCTAAAAGTATAGAAATTACACCCGTAAGAATCGCAACTATTTTTCCTCTATCCATAAGTCTTTTCCTAAATCAAAGTTATTGTACTATGCTTATATCAACATTGCCACAATAATTGCTCTTATTTGACTTGGATTTTTTTGAAGTACGGGAATAGATTTTAGCATCCAAAAAGGCTTGTAAAAGTAGGATGCGATGAACAATTTTTTCGCTGAAGCGAAATCCCAAAATATCTTGAACTAAGCTATAGATTTTTCTTTCGGTTTTATGCTTAAAATCTGGACACAAAGCTAAAGATTTATTCAAAAATCGTAAATATTGCTCGTAGTCGATATACATATAATCTCTAGCTAATTCAAAGTAGCCTTCAGCTAAAGCACGGCGATAATTAAATGGAATTTCTGGATTTTCTAGTAAAAGTCTTTTTTCTACCTTTTGCAAAACTTTACAGTGATTCTTTACCCAGCGCGGTTTTGAAGCAGTTGATACTGTAACGTTGCCGTATCTTCTATATATTGAATAACAGCCCGGTTGATAGACAATTTTTACATCACTCATCACTACTGATATGAAAAAATCTCTATCCTGTGCTGCTGAAAAACTTTCATCCCATCCACCGCTTTTTTCTACAGCCGTTCTTCTGTAAAATAATGATGCAACAGCAGTCCACCAATTTTCTATTAAAGATTGGAGAATATCTGTTTGCGTTCCAGGTTTTTCTATTTGATCTAGGAATATTACCCCATCAGATTGATGCCCTTGATATCGCCAATCACCGTAAACAACATCTGCTTGTGTTTCTTCTAAAAAGTTTATTTGTCTTTCTATTTTTTCTGGTAAAATTAAATCATCTGCATCCAAGAACTGAATATATTCTCCTTTTGATAAAGCGAAGCCTCTATTCCTAGCATAGTTTCCACCTTTATTTTCTCTTAGACGTTCCCAAATTATTTTATCTCCATAGCTTTTGATGATTTCCATAGATTTATCGGTGGAAAAATCATCAATTACAATAATTTCGATATGAGGATAAGTTTGCTTTAAGCAGCTATCAATTGTCTCTGCTATCCACCTTTCGGCATTAAAGCAGGGAATAATTACGGAAACAAGTTTTTGCATTTTCATTTTTCTAAATTCAATTTTTCTGTTTTAAAAGCTAATATTCATATAATTAACTAGATGGATATAAGGCAGGTCGATCGAAATTAGTAAATGCACCCTTGGAGCGATCGGTTGGGAAGTAACAAACTGCTAAATTGTTTTAATTGCTATTCAAAACTTCTCGAAACACCTGCTTGGTATAGCTTCGTACTGTATATGTTGATAGCGATTTAATTCGTCTCAGAGTAGGATTTAAATCTAGTTGCATCGCACGTAAAAAACTAAAAATCGCAGCTTTTGGTTGACCAAGTTCAAATGATTTTTCTGCGTGGTTGCACAAGAAATTGGCAAAAGTTTTAGGATGTGCTTTAAACAAACTTTGATGCTTATTTATTAAGCGTTCAAAACTTTCTTGACGCAATTGAAGATCCCGCGACACTCTTACTCCTTCATGGGCAGTAAGCTGATAAGTCACAATGGGTAAACCGATTATAGAACAAGCCGGATTAAGCCGTAGAAACAGTTCTGAGTGAACGCGAGAGCGAAATGTTTCATCCCACCCACCAATGCGATCGATGACTTTACGCTCTACTACTAATGTCTGTTTATTGTTGTATGAATAGCCTGGTTCAAGTTGTTCTAAAAAGAAGTGAGCGCCTTGTTGGCGTATTTTTGGTGGTATTCGCTTGTCGGTTACTGTTCCTCGATCGTCAACCACTTCCAAGCCGGAAATAACTGCTGCGGGAGTTTTGCAACTATTTTCTGATAAAGCTTTTAACGACACGCTAGCCATATCGGTAAGAAGTCTATCATCATCGTCTAAATAGGTTATCCAACGTCCGCGAGCGGCTTTAGTACCGACGTTGCGAGCAGCTGCTCCACCACTTGGTTGTGAAAGTCGAATCGTTCTGACTCTGTTGTCTTGAGGTAATTCTAGAGGAACTTCGGAGGCATCATCAACAACAATTACTTCTAAATCCTCCATAGTTTGTTCTAAGGCACTTTTTACCGCCCGAATTACAAGTTGAGGGCGGTTATGGGTAGGAATGATTACACTCAATAAAGGATTACTCATTTGAAATACACCTGCTGATGAAATATAGTAGTTAGCTTTGATTTTGTTTTTTACTTCTTAGATTAAAATTTGTTAAATAACAAAAATCTTGTCAGTTATTAACTACGAAAAAATAGATTTGCTTGATAATTTAAGATATTGCATTTATACCTTTTTCTCACCTGTTATACTCAAACTTCTTTCTACGGGTATACAGTATTAATCATCTGGCAAAATATGACTTTGAGATTTTAAAGAACTATTGGTAACTGATATATGGCGATCGCCAGGTATAACCTGCCATTTTCTAGGTTGATAAAATTGACATCTGCTGATAGTTTTATTGGCTTTGACGGTAAATCGAAAAGATTCAACTATATCATAGGAAAGTACGCCATCACGAATGTATATTCTGGCGCTATATACACCGGGAATCATCGAACAGTAAGGCATATACATCCGTATTTCGGATTTACCGACAGGAATTTCTAATTCTTGATTATCGCTGGTAGATGTCATATATAAAACAAGACCTTCTCCGCCGGATAATGCCGTAACTAACATTCCTAAATTGGCGCTTTTAATATGTTCGTAAGATTTACATTCTACACTTAAATATGCTGCTTCACCAGTAAATAAATTTTCTAAATTACGATCTTTTTCATCTTTAAAGCACAGCGAAACGATATCTAAACCATTGCTTTTTTCTTTTGGTTTGGGCGGCAGCACCATTCTTCCTAAAGCATTTTCTTTACCGCTCAAACAAAGGTCTTCTTCATATGTACGAATTACTTTTTCGGTATCTCCAGAAGCAAGTAACTCACCTTTTTTCAAGAAAATCGAAGTTTCACATATATTTAATATGCTATGAGAGTTATGGGTAACTAAGATAAATGCCGTACCATTTTTGCGTAATTCTGATAGCTTGCGATGGCACTTCATTTTAAATTTGACATCACCCACTGCCAGTACTTCATCTATTAATAAAATATCTGGTTCGATGTGAACGGCGCAAGCAAATCCCAATCGTGCAGCCATGCCGGAACTATAAGTTTGAACTGGCGCATCAATTGCATCGGCGATTTCAGCAAATTCTACAACTTCGTCAAATCTTTTTTCAATTTCTGCGGTTGGTAAACCGAGAATTGACATATTAGCGTAAATATTTTCCCGTCCCGATAAAATAGGATTAAAGCCCGCTCCCAATGCAATTAATGGAGCAACTCTACCTTTTACTTTTACGGTTCCGGTGTCGGGTTTAATTAAACCACTAATAATTCGTAATATGGTACTTTTTCCGGCTCCGTTAGAACCTACTAATCCGAGTGCTTCACCTCGATGTAGTTGAAAGCTAACATCTTTAAGCGCCCAAAATTCATTTTTACGCAGAGCATCGCTTTTCCTTTTTCCACCCGTAACTTCACTAGCGATATCTTGTAAGCCGTAAAATAAAGAGCGTTTTAAATCGCGACAAAACTTTTTAGAAACGTTTTCAACGGTAATAACTGCTTCACTTTCTTCGGGCTGCGTATCAATTTCTTTTACTATTAAACTAGTCATAATTTAAGAGCTTACTCTTTCTACTACAAAAGGCATTGCCAAACGAAAACCAACCCATGTTACAAATAATCCAATTATAGTAATAATGCTGACTATCCAAAACCCGATGGGTTCCGATACGATTCCCGTGGTTGCAAGTTCTCGCGTTGTTACGAGTAGGGGGGTAACGGGATTTAACTTGACTATGTTACCGAAAATTCCTTGTGTCGGAACTGGATAAACTACAGGAGTTAAAAATAGCCAAAAACTGGTTAGTAAAGTTAATCCTTTCGATACATCTTGATATAATACTCCTAAAGGTGATAGTAAAACACCGATAAACGTACCGAAGAAAATTAAATGAATCAAAGATACTGGTGTTAATATTACCGTCCAACTAACGGGAACGCGGAACCAGATAAATAAGCCGATAATCAAAATTAATTTGATCGCAAAATTAAAAAAAACTTCGCCTAATTTAGCTAAAATTAACGCTTCTCTAGGAAAGTTAACTCTCGCTAGCATCGGTTTTGCTTCCGTTACCGCTTTTACCGGACCGTTAATAGCTTCTACGAAGGTTTGCCATAGGGCGGTACTAAACATTACATAGGCTGGATAAGGTAAATCGGTTTCCCCAACATTGATCACCTTAGCTTGACTGGCGAGAGTGAACCCCGCAGCCATGACTATTGGCGGTACAAAAGCCCAAATTATTCCTAAAAATGACTGACGATATTGAGCGCTGATATCCCTTACAAATAATCTCCAAGCTAGTTCGCGGGAACCTAATAAATCCAGCCACATTTGTTTAAATAATCGGACAGGATGTCTCAGTAAACTTTCCGGCGTATAAAACGCTTCCTGGGGCTGGTAATTTCTAAATTTTTTTCTTTTCAATATTTTTCACCCTTTATTAAATAAGTTTTTCGCGATGATGTAGAGACGTAATATATTACGTCTCCACGCTGGGGTTACACAACTATTAACCCTGCGATGATGCAGTTATTGCATTCGGTGGTTGAGTGGGAGAAGTTTGATTTTTATTTTGCAGGTGTTTGCGGGCGTAGCTGCTGGTAATGTAGCTATTGAGCATTCTATCTGCCTTACCAATTAATTTACCGACAACTTTAGATAAGAAACGATTGCCGAAGCCGAGTTTTTGACTGATGGGTTCGATAATGGTCATCTTTCTGCGCCATCCCAACCGCTTATATTTATTTTGGAAATACTTGTCTTCGCTCAGATTCCACTTTTCGCGCAATCTTTTCAAACTAGCCATTTCCCAACCGTCGCTCCAACGTAACATATAATATCCGACATCCGACCATTCTAAAGGTGGTCCGGGTACATAAGTTACTAGGGAATCGGGTTCTAAATAAATTGTACCGCCAGCTTGGGCTACTAAAATACACAAATCTACGTGTTCCTTGGTATTTAACAAGCCTTCATCGAGCAAACCGATTTTATCGAAGATTTCCGTGCGTACCATCATGCAGTGAAATTCTGCCAACCCGGTTTCTTGACGCTGCAATTTAGGACGCACATCTGCAACTTTTTTTCCTTGCTTGAAAATCTTTTCAATAAACCTTCTTCTTGTCGTGTCGTTTTTGGTTTCTACTTTGATTCCCGATTCACCACCGGCGCAATGCACTTCTTCGTGGAGGGGTAAGTATTGACAGACAAGGGGACTGACTACGGTTGCATTGGTTTGTTCGGCGCAATCTACCGCAGTTTTCAACCAACCGGGAGTCACCACTACATCGTTATCGATGAACACTACATACTTAGTGTCAACTTGACGCAAACCAAGATTTCTAGCGTGATTGGGAGAAAGGTAATGTTCGGTGCGAATTACTTGAAATTGCTTTTCGGTGGCTTGAGTTTCCAGGTAATTCTTAATATGAGCAGGCGAACCACCGTCAACATAAATTAACTTGAACGGTAACTGTGTATGCTCGTAAATGCTTTCTAAAGATTCACGAGTATAGCTAAAACGTTCTCGTGGTGCGACTATAATAGTTACTTCTGGTTTGGAGTTCATTTAATCCTCTACTTTTATATCTATATGTATTTGGGACTTACAGAAGAAACAAGCGTTTTTTCTTCAGATAAATCCAAATTGTTACCCGATACCTGTTGATAAATTTCCACTAACTCGGAGTTTAGTTTGTTGATATCATATTGCGTTTCCACTTGTTGGCGACCGTATAAACCCATTTGTTGCCAGATTTCAGGATGCTGTATTAAATAAATTAATTTCTGTGCAATAGCTTTTTCATCTCTTTCAGGAACTAAAAATCCAGAAATACCATCTACAACTAATTCGGGAATACCGCCGTGGAGGGTGCCAATAACTGGTAAACCCATAGCCATTGCCTCTTTCAAAGTATTAACTGGAGCATCTTGATTACCGTCACTTGCAGTAACGCTTGGTGCTACAAAGATGTGACTTTCATCAAGAATAGATATAATTTCTTTTTGATTTTTCCATCCTTTGAGATCGACTTTATCGCCAATATTTAATTCATGAATTATTTGCACAAAATGCTCTTTTAATTCTCCATCGCCAATAATATTAAATTCAATATTGGGATGAACTTTTGCAACTTCAGCTACCGCACGAATCGCGTATTCTATGCCTTTCTTTTCAGTTAAACGTCCTGTTGTCGCAATCCGAATTAAGCCGGAACGATCGGGATATCGAGCTTTAAATTTAAACCGACTGCAATCTATACCAGAACCGTGAACGACTATTTTATTTGCATCGCATCCGAGTTCAATTGCTCGCCGTCTAAAAAATTCGCAATTGGCATAGAAAAAGTCTCCTTTTTCAAATAACTCATCGTAGACATTTTCACCATACTCTTGTACGTACCAACTGATATCGTAGCCGCGAAAAGTCGTAATTAACTTTCCTTTGACTGCACCAATATCCCGCAGCGCAACGCCTTCATAACTGTAAGGACCAAATTTACAAACTGCTTGTCTGCCAAATTGACAGTGAATAATATCGTATTTAGGTGCGTTTAAAAAAGGTAAACTTGAGTAAAACAATCTTAAACAAGCTGCTCGTTTACCATACTTAAAAATATTCAGAGAACGCAGTAACACGCCCGGTGCTTGAGAAAAGTTTTTCACAAACAAATAAAGTACGTGAAATAAACGCCACAAGTAATTTTGCGGAATTTCAGGTAAATAGCGCGTGCGTTCAATTAATTTATACTTTTCGACATCTGGATGCAGCTTATTCTCATCAGTCTGCTTTCCATAAATATGTACTTCATGCCCGCGATCGATCAACCCTGTAATTTGATTGATAATGAATGTTTCTGATAAAACCGGAAATCTGTCTACGATAAATGCTATTTTCATAAATATCAAAAGTGGTCGCTTAAATAATATTTAGATATACATCAAAGTGCTAACTTTTGCTTGTAAGTGGTTCGCTTTTTACAATAATCTCTTTTGTTTTTTATCACACCTTTTTCCGGATAACTTCACTGTTTCTTTACCTGCGATCGCGAATAATCAATTTTTTTTAAAGTAGATTGTAGGATACTGTTCGTAAAAATACGGCTTAATAAACATCTCAAAACCCTTTAATAACTGACTTTAGCACTTTATAGTTTGAATAATATTTGGAAAAATTTTATTTATCCGTATATTGACTGACATTTTACAATAATTATACGTCCTGTGAATTCGGGGTCAATTTTCGCGGTTAAAATCAATACCAACTAAAGCAAATATTTATCTAATTTACATAGATAACCGAAATTAATATGATGTTTTTTTCGCACGATCGTAAAAAGTAAGAAAATTAAATATATACAGCTTTGATAAATTCGCGGTAATCATAACTATGTCTTTAACACAAGAAATTCTCTCACAATTACCAGGCGATGTTTTCGGGGGATTGCGTCGCGCCGATCGCATATTGACATCCATCAAATCGGGAAATTCACCCGTACCGATGGTTGTTAAAGAAACTCAACAACCTTTAGGTAATGTAGATTGGGATGTTGTTATTTCTGGCGGTACTTTAGGTATTTTAATTGGTTGTGCCCTAGTTTCACGGGGCGTAAAAGTCGCCTTAATTGAAAGAGGAATTTTGCGAGGTAGAGAACAAGAATGGAACATATCTCGTAACGAATTACAAGTACTTTTAGAATTAGATTTACTTACCTCTGAAGAGTTAGATAAAGCGATCGCAACGGAATATAATCCAGCCAGAGTAAGTTTTACTGCGGGTACGGAAGTTTGGGTGGAAAATGTTCTCAATATCGGTGTATATCCAGTTTATTTACTCGAAACATTGAAGCAGCGATTTCTGGAAAGAGGAGGAAAGCTGTTTGAAAATACACCTTTTAGCGAAGCGGTAGTACATCCCGATGGGGTGATGGTAAACAACCAGTTAAAAAGCAGATTGTTAATTGACGCGATGGGAAACTTTTCTCCCATTACCCAACAGATACGTCAGGGAGTCAAACCAGATGCGTTGTGTATGGTAGTGGGAACTTGTGCTTCAGGTTTTCCGGAAAACGAAACTGGTGACTTGTTGTTATCGTTTACTGAAATTAAAAACCAATGTCAGTATTTTTGGGAAGCTTTTCCAGCAAAAGACGGTAGAACAACTTATATGTTTACCTATATGGATGCAGATCCGGATCGTATCGGTTTAGAAGCATTTTTTGAAGAATATCTGCGCTTGATGCCAGAATATCAAGGTGTGGAATTAGAGCAACTTGACTTTAAACGAGCGCTGTTTGGTTTCTTCCCTTCTTATCGTCGAAGTCCTTTAAAAACACCATTTTCTCGTATTTTACCTGTAGGTGATAGCAGCGGAAATCAATCACCTTTAAGTTTCGGTGGTTTTGGTGCCATGATCCGAAATCTCAAGCGTTTAACTTTGGGTGTTGATGAAGCTTTGCAAACCGATCGATTATCATCTGCATCGCTGTCATTATTGCAACCATATCAACCGAGTTTAACAGTTACTTGGTTATTTCAAAAAGCGATGAGCGTCGGTGTAAATCAAAAAATTGAGCCAAATCAAATAAATGAGTTGTTATCAGTTGTATTTGCTCAAATGGAAAAGTTAGGAGAACCAGTACTCAAACCATTTTTACAGGATGTGGTGCAGTTTTCCGGTTTAACAAAAACGCTTTTTCAAACAAGTTTAGCTAATCCAGGTTTAATTATCAAAATTATTCCCCAAGTTGGTTTGATAACTTTACTAGATTGGATGTGGCATTTTATTAACTTAGGTGTTTATTCTATTTTATTCAATGTCAGTCTAATGTTAGAACCGTGGGTGAAAAATATCCCAAACAACTATCAATATTATTGGCATCGTTGGGTTGATGGTTGGAAATATGGTTCTGGGAATGACTATGAACAGTGAACAGTGAGCAGTGAGCTGTTACCAGTAACTTGTTACCAGTAACTTGTTACCATTTATCAGTGAGGAGTTAGAGTTGAGAGTTAGGAGTTAGGAGTTATAGAATTTTGGATTTTGGATTTTGGATTGCAAATAAACTTATAAATTTGATTTAGCAATAAGTAAATAACAACTATCAACTATCAAATAAAATGATTCAAAAACAATCAACAGCTAATAAATACTTTGTTGTATTAACTAACTTATTGCGGGAAAGGCAAGTATTTTTAACAGAAATTCGCGAGAAGGTAAGGTTACAAAGTAAAATCATTTCTTTATTAGTTTGTAGTTCGCTATTTTTGTCTATCTATGGCGCGATTATTGGTGCTTATCATAGCTGGATGCAGGCTTTATCTTCCGCCGTCAAATTACCAGCGCTTTATTTAATTACGCTGCTGATTTGTTTACCTACTTTGTATTTCGCTAATATCATTTTTGGCGACAAACGCACTTTTTCTCAATATTTTGCTTTGGTGTTAACAGCGGTTTCGGTGACAAGCGTGCTGTTATTCAGCTTTGCGCCAATAACTTTGTTTTTTATGCTTAGTACTGGTAACTATCAGTTTCTAATTTTGTTAAATGTAATTATTTTTGCGGCTACGGGATTTATTGGGATTTCTTCTTTATATAAAGCTGCAAAAGTCGTTTTAGAACAAGATGGTGAAAATAGTACGACACGCCGGAAAATTTTGCGATCGTGGTTGTTTTTGTATGCCTTTGTTGGTAGTCAATTGGGGTGGACTCTCAGACCATTTTTCGGTACACCAACAGCATCTTTTACGTTGTTTCGAGAAAGAGAAGGAAACTTTTATTTAAGTGTTATTCAATCTTTAGCTCACCTTTTGGGGTTTCGGTAATAGTTAGGAGTTAGGAGTAGGGAGTTAGGAGTTAGGAGTTAGGAGTACTTCGACAAGCTCAGTAACCGTATAGGAGTTAGGAGTTAGGAGTTAGGAGTACTTCGACAAGCTCAGTAACCGTATAGGAGTTAGGAGTTAGGAGTAGTGCGAGCATCTTGCTCGCTGTTTAACTACCCCATCTACCCCCCATCTCCCCATCTCCCCCTCTCCCAATCTCCCCCTCTACTCCCCATCTCCCAATCTCCCCATCTCCCCATCCCCCCATCTCCTCCTCTCCCCCTCTACCCCCTCTACCCCATTCCCTGTATTCATAAAATTTATAAAAACTACTGAAATAAATAATGACTATGAATCAAGATAATAAAATGCTGGAAAAAAAGACTGAGTTTCAAGGAACTCAACATTTTAATGTTCTACTTAGCTTACTGCGCGATCGCCAAGGCTTTTTAGAAGAGATTCGTCAGGAAATAAGATTGCAAAGTAAAACTAATTCTCTACTAGTTTGTAGCTCTATTTTCTTTGCGATTTATGGCGGTATTATTGGTGGCTCTCATGGCTGGATGCAAGCATTAACCAGTACTATCAAGCTTCCTGCATTCTATTTGCTGTCGATAATGATTTGCTTTCCAACTTTGTTTTTTTTCAATGTTTTATTCGGTTCTCGCAGTACTTTAAAACAACATTTTGTAGTATTACTTACGGCTGTATCTGTAATTAGCGTCTTGCTTTTCAGCTTTGCACCAGTGACGCTATTCTTTTTAATCACTACACCCAACTCCTACCAATTTTTCAAAATTCTTAACGTGCTTATTTTTGTTATTACGGGTTCATTTGGAGTTAAATTTCTTTACGATGGAATGCAGCTACTTTCCGAACAAAATGAAACTGGGAAGGGTACTCGTACAACTATTTTAAGGTCTTGGTTGCTGCTTTACGGCTTTGTCGGTATGCAGTTAGGATGGTTTTTAAGACCGTTTTTTGGTGCCCCCGATACTAAGTTTGAATTATTCCGTGAAGTGCAGGGAAATTTTTATCTTGATATTGTTAAAGCAGTTTCGGAAATTTTGGGGTTTAGGTAATAGAATTTTAGATTTTGGATTTTGGATTTTGGATTGCAACCCTACCCGCACTGGGGAAGCACATAAACAAAGCCCACCGTAAGGTGAGCTATTAATAGCATTTTTATGGAGAGATAATGTAAGAGTTAGGATGCTATTTGGGTTCATTTTTTACGCTTTGACGGTTGAGATGGAGACGTAGCAGTGCTACGTCTCTACATTTTTTACTTTCCTCATGCTAATAATTCATCAACTTCAACGCTAAAGCCATTTAACAGTCTTTGAGTGTAAACAATATCGCCAGAAGTGAATACAAGTCGTTGATTTTCCGTAATTATGATAATCCAGCGATTTTCGGGGAAAATTAACCAAATTTCCTCGCTTCCCGATCGCAAATATTCGTGAGACTTTGCAATCAATTCTTCTGCTAAATCAGCAGGAGAAGCTACTTCGGCGATTAAAGGAAAACTCTGAGGGAAAACTTCAAGTTCGCCAAAATGCTTTGCTAACTGCGGCGTAATGTATGCAACGTCTGGCGATCGCCCTTGAATTTTGGTGCGGCAGGGTACGTGATTGTAGACTTCTCCACCTTGTCCGCTAGAATCTTTATAAGTTCTCCAATAATAGTAAAGATTCCCTAAAATTCTTCTTTGTTTGAGTGTTAAAGCCTTTTGTTCTCCAAATTCTTCATTTACCCATTCGATTTCGTAAGCTTCATTAACTTCATCGAATGATTCTGATTTATCTTCCGAATTTTCCATCCAATCTTGTATTAAAGTATCTTCTTTACTTGTCGCATCTTTTAATGGATTACTGATCCATTCTTCTAATGAAAAATCTGAAGGAACTGCTGTAGAATCTTTCACTTACTTCTCCTCTCTCACCTATGAATCTGTTTTTTGTTTTTCTATAAACACACCCTACAGTCAGGAATTTTAAAAATATTGGTAGCTGTTAAAAGCTAAATTTCATAAATAGTTTGCAATATCTTAAAGAAACATCTTCCGCTGTAACTATAAGTATGATACGGTTTCTAATTGGTATAACCCGGAAAAAGTTTTATTAATATCTGAGTAATTTCCCACAGTTGTTTTTTGAAGCGAAACCCAACTGTAAAAAAAACAATGTAGAGACGTAGCACTGCTACGTCTCCATCTGCTACGTCTCCATCTGCTCCATCTTACGTCAACATCTACCGTCTACATCTACCGACAAACGAAACCTACTGCTTCAACTGACCAAATCCCCAATCCAACCAATGAGTTAAAGCTTCCATATCCTTGGATTCTATCGTCGCACCACCCCAAATACGCAACCCTGGAGGAGCGTCACGGTAGGAACCAATATCGTAAGCAACTTGTTCTTTCGCCATCAAAGATACCAACTCTTTGGCTTTGGCTGCTTGTTCCTCTTTCGATAAAGATTTATACCATTCATCAACAATCTTGAAACAAATAGAAGTGTTGGAACGAATCGATTTATCTTCTACCAAAAAATCAATCCAGTCGGATTTGGCAACCCAGTCTTCTAAAACTTGTAAATTATTATTGGAACGCTCAATTAACTTCGATAAACCGCCGATTGATTTCGCCCATTTCAAACCATCGATCGCATCTTCTACACACAACATTGATGGTGTATTGATTGTCGAACCTTCAAAGATTCCTTCAATAAGTTTACCGCCTTTTGTTAAGCGAAAAATCTTTGGTAAAGGTCTATCGGGAGTATAGCTTTCTAATCTTTCAACCGCTCTTGGTGATAAAACAATTACACCGTGTGCCGCTTCACCACCCATGACTTTCTGCCAGGAATAAGTCAAAACATCAATTTTGTGCCAAGGAATTTCCATCGCAAAAGCGGCGGAAGTTGCATCGCAAATTGTCAACCCCTGACGGTTATCTTTTATCCAATCACCGTTAGCAACTCTCACGCCAGAAGTCGTACCGTTCCAGGTGAAAACCACATCGCGATCGCAATCAACTAGCGAAAAATCGGGAATTTGCCCGTAATCGGCTTCATAAGTATTGATATCTTTGAGCTTCAACTGTTTAACTGCATCAGTTACCCAGCCCTTACCAAAACTTTCCCATGCTAAAACATCAACACCGCGCTGTCCTAACATAGTCCACATCGCCATTTCCACCGCACCCGTATCCGATGCGGGGACAATACCCAATCGGTAATCATCGGGAATTTGCAGAATTTCCTTAGATAACTCGATCGCTTCCGCTAACTTTGCCTTACCTAACTTAGAACGGTGCGATCGTCCTATAGTTGCATCATTTAATACTTCCAAAGACCAACCAGGACGTTTAGAACAAGGACCTGAAGAGAAATTAGGATTTTGAGGTCGAATACTTGGCTTTTGCGCCGATTTTTGTTGTGTTTGCATCAATTTGGCGGAGAATATTGGACGGGAAACTGTGATGCTATAAGCTAATTTATTCGATCATAATAGCCGATTGTGGGTAGTTGGGTGAATGAATAATTTTTATGAATTTGGGGTTGATGTTTGGCGATCGGATACCTGGCGATTTGATACTTATTATTGGAATATGCCGCACCTAGCGATTGAAATCGCGCGCCACTTCCTACAAGTCGGGGAACCCGCCCAACGCAGTGGCTTGGCTACACAGGCGAAACCTGCCTCCGCATGTTTTCTGAAGTAGAAATAAGCCTTACACACGAATAATGTAAGTAAAGTCATTGCGAGCGGAGCGAAGCAATCGCAGGAGTTGGGATTGCTTCGCTTCGCTCGCAATGACATAAATATTTTTGTTCACCTACTTACCCCAACTGCATAAGTTAATTCCACTGACACCAATATAAACTTGTAGTAGAACTTTTAGAATTGTGACTGTGGATTACTCACGTCAAAACCCACGAGGAAAGTCATTTAAAGGTCAAAACCTAGAAGATGCGGATTTTAAGGGTAAAGACATTAGAGGGACAAACTTTACTGGTGCGAACCTACAGGGAGCAGACTTTACTGGTGCGAAAGCTGGTTTGCAAAAGCGTTGGGCATTGCTGCTGGTTATGCTTTCTTGGTTACTGTCGGGACTATCAGGTTTTCTCTTTCTACTTAATGGAGCTATAATATCGTACCTATTTAATTCTCAGAATATTGAGTTCAAAGTTTTAGGCTGGGTAGCACTGATTGTAACGATTATTATATATGTAATTATTATTAGCAAAGGAATAGAGGTAAGGCTCGCCTTCGCCGGAGCCTTAGCCCTAGCCGTAGCCGTAGCCGCAGCTTTCGCCGTAGCCGCAGCCTTCGCCGTAGCCGCAGTTGGAACAGAAGCCAAAGCCGTAGCCACACGCCTCGCCTTCGCTTTCGCTTTCGCTTTTGCTTTTGCTTTCGCCCTAGCCGCAGCTTTCGCCACAGATCTCGCTTTCGCCGGAGCCGGAGCCGGAACCGTAGCCTTCGCCGTAGCCGGAGCTTTCGCCGGAGTTGTCGTAAGTGCTTACGTAGGTTGGCGAGCGATGAAGGGAGATGAAAAATATGCTTTAGTACGGAATGTAGCAGTTGCTTTTGTGGCTAATAGAGGTACGAGTTTTCGCAGAGCCAATTTAAACGATGCTAACTTTACTGCTGCTTACCTCAAAAGCACAGATTTACGAGATGCTCAACTGATTCGTACCTGCTTTTACAATATTAAATTTAATCAAGTACGTTTCGGCACTTCTTATTTACAACATTCCCACATACGCCAATTAATATTAACCGGACAAGGACAAAACAAAAATTTTGACGATCTTAAGTTAGGAGGAATTAATTTAAAAGAAGCTACATTAACAGATGCAAGTTTCATCGGTACAGATTTGAGCGAAGCTTGTTTGCAAGATGCGGATTTGTCCAGAGCCAAGTTAGTCAAAACACAATTAGATAACACCGATTTTACCGGAGCAACACTTACAGGAGCATGTATTCAAAATTGGAATATTACTATCAATACAAAGTTTCATGACGTAAGGTGTGAATATGTTTTTATGCGATTAGTCAAACTAGGCGGCCGATACCAGAACTCCAGACGTAAACCGGATAATTGGAAAGAAAATTTTTCTGAAGGGGATTTCGGTGATTTTATTCAGCCACTATTTGACACCCTTGACCTTTATCATAGCCAAGGCGTTGACCCCCGCGCTATAGCTATATCATTTAAAAAATTAGCAAAAAATAACCCCGATGCGGAATTAGAAATTGTAGCGATAGAAAAACGCGGAGAAGATAAATTTTTACTCCGCGCTAAAACCGCACCTTCAGCAGATGAATCTCAGTTAAACGGTCAATATTTTGAAATTTATAATAAAATCAAAGGTTTACCAGAAAGGGAAATTGAATTACTTTTAAGAAAGCTTGATGAAAAAGATCGTAATTTAATTCGTGATGTTTTAAGTATTGTTCAAACTTTACAACGTTCGGATTATTTAAACGTTTACAACATAGATAAGATAGAAAATATGAATAACAATCCTGGTGGAACTTCTCAAAACATGAGCGGTGGTAATATGTACGGTGGCATGCAAGCTGCTGGAGATAACAGCAACCAACAGATGGAAGCGAATGTGACTCAACCCGATGAGAAACTCACCCAAGCCGATGTTATCCAAAAGCTGGCGCAAATTGAAGAACTTATAAAATCCACACCCGAATTACCAGAAGCAGATAAGGAAAAATCATTAAGATATCTTGGTGCAGCAAAAGAAGAAACCCAAGCAGCGGAACCGGATAAACAGTTAGCAGCAGGAAACCTTAAACGCATGGCTCAAACGATAGAAACTGCTAGTAAAACGGTGGAATCTGGGAAGACTTTGTGGGGAAATATCAAACCTGTTTTGAAGAAACTTCTCCCTTACTTTGGGGTTGCAGCAACTTTTTTTGGTTTGTAGTTTCTTAAAGCGCTAACTTGTAATAATTTCATGACTTACGGTCTTCTGAGCGTGACGCGGTAGCGTAATTATTGTCACAAATGGTTGATGGTGCGTGACGCTAAAAACCTTATTGCTACGTTCAAATTAACTTAATGCGTCACACACCCTACAAGAAAAATGTGCCTTTTTGCTAAGTCCTAAATTTATTAAAATACTAATTCATTTTATAGCCCACCTTACGGTGGGCTTTGTTCTGGTGGTTCCCCACCCTTCGAGGGTGAGGGCTTCAATTTATTTAAAATCACAATAAAAATATTAAAAAAAAATCAACTCTCCACATTTTCATCTGGATGATGAGCTTCATTTTTAGCGCGTTGAAGGGCTTCTTCTAAGGCTTGAATTTGTTCTCTACGTGCTTCTAATTCTAAAGTTCTACGCGCTAAGTCTTGATTTTGTAAAGTTAAATTTTGTCGCCAATCTTCGGCTCGTTCGGCTTCTTGACGTAAAAATTCTGGTGAGATTCCGGTGGTAAGATATTTTTGCACTATTTCCAATACCCACTTGGTAGCGTCTTCAATTTTTTCAATTTCTCCCGTAGCAGAAAGTTCTACTAAAACGAGCAATTTCTCGGTAAAATGTTTACCTTTTCCCAAAAGAATAACAGCTTCTTCTGGAATCATCGCCCACATATTGTTAGTTTCTTGACGCGCTAACAACCGTAACTCGGATTGAACTAAAAATTCATTTTTATGTACCTGGGCTAGATATAACATGGTTTTAAAAAAGTTAGTGGTTAGTTGTTAGTTGTTAGTTGTTAGTGGTGCTTCAGTTAGGGTTTGAATTAATTTATCTAGTGGAGCATCTTGCTCTAGGGTGAAAATCTTGGCTATTCGGTAGAAGAATGCAAACCATCTGTTTTTTATTTGAAATGGCTATAATTCCGAGTATTACAGCACTTTGTAATTAATTGAGCTACAAAGATAAATCATCAAAATCTTGTAGTACGCGCATCCCAAACCGTCCAATTTTACTTTATTAACTTGCAATTTTGTGATTCATAACTCCTAACAACTAACAACTAACAACTAACAACTAACTCAATCATTTAATCCGTTCGAGGCGATCGCGTAAAATTTCGGCTTGTTTTTCGGCTTCTGCTAAAGAATCTCTGGCTCCTTGTACCACGTCTGCTGGTGCTTTATCAACAAATTTGGAATTACTCAATCTACCAGTTAGAGATTGTACTTCAGCTTCTATTTTACTGAGGCTTTTCTCTAATTTGCCACGCAATGCTTCCATATCTACTACACCTTCAAGGGGAAGCAGTACTTGTACGGTACCAACTACACCCGTTGCAACTTCTCCTAATGCTGATAGTGATTCTTCTACTTGAGTCGGGTTTGCATCAGTTGATGATTTGAAGAATTTTTGTCGCAATTCTTGTCTCTTTTTATTAGAGAGTAAATATATCCTGATGAACCATAGTGAATAACCAAAACCTACTAGTTCAAAAAATGTTCCAAAGAAAGGAAGGTTATCTACTGAAATTGATACAGCGTAAGCGACTCTAGCTAAGGTAACTGTTAGCAAACCTAAGATAATTATTCTTAAAGCGCCGTTCTTTTTCTTCTTTGTTACTTTAACGCTGTTTTGTTTGTTAGCTATGGTTAAATTCTCAACTTTCGCCAAATCTTTAATATATGCTTCTCCAGTATTAAGAATTTGACGTTCTTTTGCGCTTTCGCTTTGCAAATTAACGGTAACTTTTACGGCTGGTTTAACGTCTGCTTCTGCTCTTAAGTTGCGAATTGTGCGAATTGTGCCGATTAATAATTCAAATTCTGACTCTAATTCGGTGTCAATTAATTGTGTATTCGCTTCTGGATATTTTTGCAGCGATAAACTTTCACCGGATTCTGTTCCTTGTTGAGTCAAGGTATGCCAAATTTCTTCGGTAATGTGAGGCATAAAGGGACTCAGAAGTTTTAAAATCCCTTCTAATACATAAGCTAAGGTTTGTTGCGCTACCCGTCTCGATGTAGGTTCGGCATCTTCCTGCAAGCGAGATTTTACTAACTCAATATACCAGTCACAAAAATCACCCCAGATAAATTCGTAAAGTCCCTTGGCAGCTTCTCCCATGCCATATTTTTCCATGTAACTGTTAGTTTCCTGAACAGTTTGATGGAAGCGTGACAATATCCATTTATCGCTTAATTCTGTGGCTGCGGGTATTCCCAACTGCTGCGGTGTTTGTTCTTCCAAATTCATCATTACGAATCTGGCTGCATTCCACAACTTGTTGGCAAAGTTGCGCGATGCTTCTACAGAAGGTGATTCATCGGTTTTGCGGTTGTAATCGAAACGAATATCTTGTCCAACACCAATTACTTCTTTAACCAAAGTGTAGCGTAGAGCATCGGTACCGTATTTATCAATTAATATTAATGGATCGATACCATTTCCCTTCGACTTAGCCATTTTTTTACCGTTTTCATCCAGCACCAAACCGTGGATGTAAACATCTTGGAACGGCATTTCTCCAGTAAATTCACCAGCCATCATGGTCATTCTGGCTACCCAGAAGAAGATAATATCAAAGCCAGTTACTAAAACGCTGGTAGGATAATATTTCTTTAAATCTTCGGTTTCTTCGGGCCATCCCAAGGTAGAAAAGGGCCACAATCCAGAAGAAAACCAGGTATCGAGTACGTCAGCATCTCTTTCTAATTGAACGTTTTCGCCATATTGTGCTTTGGCTTTTTCCCATGCCTCTGCTTCATCTTTTGCGACTACAAACGGCGTAGTATCGGTAATTTCACCATTCGTCTCGCTAACTGCATACCAAGCCGGAATTTGATGCCCCCACCATAGCTGACGAGAAATACACCAGTCTTTTAATTTTATGAGCCAATCTTTATAAACCTTTCCCCAACGTTCGGGGTAAAATTCTGGAGAATTCTGCTCGAAAAATTCCAAAGCTTTATCAGCCATCGGACGAATTTTGACAAACCATTGAGTAGAAAGCAAAGGTTCTACAGGAACATTACCGCGATCGCTGTAGGGAACGGTATGCTTGTAATCTTCAATTTTGACTAAAACACCATCAGCTTCCAACCTTGCGACAACATTCTTCCGCGCCACAAAACGATCTTGCCCTTGAAACTCCCCGGCATTTTCATTCATCGTGCCGTCTTTGTTCATAATATTGAGAAACGGCAAATCGTGACGCTTACCCATTTCAAAGTCGTTAGGATCGTGAGCGGGAGTAACTTTTACACAACCAGTACCGAAAGCGGGATCTACCAACTCATCGCCAATAATCGGGATTTCGCGATTCATTAAAGGTAAAGTCAAAGTCTTACCGATGAGATGGTTGTAGCGATCGTCGTTGGGATTAACTGCGACTCCAGTATCTCCGAGCATAGTTTCCGGACGAGTTGTAGCTACTTCCAGATAGCCGGAACCGTCGCTGAGAGGATAGCGAAAATGCCACAGCTTACCGTCAACTTCCTTCTGGTCAACTTCCAAATCGGAAACCGCCGATTGAGAAGCCGGACACCAGTTAACTAAGTAATTTCCTCGATAAATCTTGCCTTCATCATAAAGACGAACAAAAGCTTCCAGAACAGCTTTCGATAAACCTTCATCCATCGTAAACCGTTCTCGCGTCCAATCCACAGACACACCCAAACGCCGCAACTGGTTAACAATCGTACCTCCAGATTCAGCTTTCCACTCCCAAGCACGTTCCAAAAATTTATCGCGTCCTAAATCGTAACGAGTCTTACCTTCTTCCTTAAGCTGCTTTTCAATAATTGTTTGTACCGCAATACTCGCGTGATCGGTTCCAGGGAGATACAAAGCATTAAAACCCTTCATGCGGTGATAGCGCACGAGACAATCAATCAAAGTATTGTCAAAAGCATGCCCCATATGCAGTTTCCCCGTAACGTTGGGTGGGGGAATCATAATCGCATAAGGTTCGCCATCGCGATCGGGGTTAGCTTTATACAAAAGTTTCTCTTCCCAAAACTTCTGCCATTTAGCTTCGGTGGAAAAAGGATCGTAAAGACTTGGAAGGTTTGTAGTCATGCTGGGAAAACTCTAAATTATTGGGAGGACTTTTATAAACTTAATAAATTTTGCCACAAGCTTGCGGAAGCTAAACGGAATCATCAAAAATCTAATTTATTTTTCGTGGTTGAATGGGGAAGTGGGGACAAGGGGATTGGGAGATGGGGAGAGAGGGAGATGGGGGGATGAGAGTAGAGGAAGAAAAAAGAATTTAAAATTGCTTAACTCCGGTGGTCTTAACTCTTAACTCCTAACTTTTGGTAACTGTATATAGTTGTATAAAGAAATATTGACTAAAAAAAGTAATTATGGGATGAATACCATCAATATCTGAGTAATTAGTGGTAACAAATTATAAAGATTATCTGAATTTTATAATAGTAGACGAATTTTATAACGTAGACTTGCCGTATTTTATTCAAACTTGTGGCAACAAGCTATAGCAAGATTACGTCTCTCTAAAATTACACAAGTTCTATCCTATTTACACATAGTAATTAAAATTAGTTACTTGCAACTATGACAATTCAAACTGATAAACCGCAAAATAAATTTATTTCGCCTTGGGCTTATATTCCCAGCCTTTATTTTGCTGAAGGGATGCCGTACATGATTATTAATGCGGTATCGGTAGTTTTTTATAAAAATTTAGGAATTGATAACGCTCAAATTACATTTTGGACGAGCATAATTAACCTTCCTTGGGTAGTCAAAATGTTTTGGGGACCAGCAGTAGATATTTATTCTACAAAAAGAAGATGGCTGCTAACCATGCAGTTTGCTATGTGCTTATGTTTAGCTGCATTAGCTTTATCTTTTCAACTGCCCACATCAAGTTTCTTTTCTCTTTCCTTAGTAATACTATTAGTTGGGGCATTTATTTCTGCCACTTATGATATTGCCACAGATGGTTTTTATATGTTGGCATTAAGTGAAAAGAAACAAGCTTTTTTTGTGGGGATTCGTACCCTATCCTATAGACTAGCAATTATATTTAGTACGGGATTTTTAGTATATTTAGCAGGAAGTTTAGAAAAGTCTACCGAAAATATTCCTTTAAGTTGGAGTATTACCATTGGATTCGCATCTTTAATTTTTGCAATACTTTTTATATTTCATCTATTTATTCTGCCACAACCGGAAGTAAAACAGAGAAGAGAATCTGAATCTACAAGAAATGATATCCCTTTTGTAACGGTAATTCGCTCGTATTTTGCTCAACGTAATATCATCGCTATTTTAGCATTTATCTTGCTCTATAGATTGGGTGAAGCGATGTTAGTAAAAATAGCCACTTTATTTTTATTGGATGAAAGAACTGCTGGTGGTTTGGGTTTGACTACATCGGAATTCGGTTTAGTATACGGAACAGTTGGTGTAATTTCGTTAATTAGCGGCGGTATTTTAGGTGGATTAGTAATTGCTAAATACGGTTTAAAAAAATGCTTGCTGCCAATGGCTTTAGCGTTGAATTTACCCGACTTATTTTATGTTTACATGGCTTATGCTAAACCACCGATAGAATTAGTTTATCCTTTAGTTTCCTTAGAACAATTCGGTTACGGTTTGGGATTTACAGCTTTTACCGTATATTTAATGTACATTTGCAAAGGCGAATATAAAACCTCGCACTTCGCCATCTCTACAGGATTAATGGCATTAGGTTTGATGCTTCCCGGTGCAATTAGCGGTCAAATTCAACAATCAGTTGGATATCCAGTCTTTTTTGTTATCGTTTGTTTATTAACTATTCCTGGTATGGCGACTATCTTTTTTATTCCTTTGGATGAAGAAGCAGATCGAGCTTAAAAAGTTTGTAGTAAGGGCATTGGTTCCCTCGTAAAGAAAGGACTAAAGTCCTTACTACGAACCTAAAATCTAAAATTCTATGGTTTATGTTTTAGGAATAGATGGCGGTGGAAGTAAAACAGTTTGCGTATTGATGAGCGATCGACGTGAAATTTTAGGACGCGGTGAAGCTGGTTCTTCAAATTATCAAAGTGTGGGAATTGAAGCTGCAAAATATTCTATTGAATCTGCTATTAATAAAGCAATAACAACAACGGATAAGATAAAAATTGATGCGATTTGTTTGGGTTTAGCTGGTGTTGGACGTGCAAAAGATATCGAAGTAGTCAGAAAAATAATTAAAGATATACCCACAATTAGCAATATAAATTCGCAAAATATAATTATTTCTCACGATGCATTAATTGCTTTGGTAGGTGGAATTGGTAATGATGTCGGAATTGTTGTTGCTGCGGGAACTGGTTCCATAGTTTTCGGTAGAAATCATCGAGGAGAAACTAAAAGAGTCGGTGGTTGGGGATATATTTTAGGTGATGAAGGTGGAGCTTATAAAATTGCAGTTGCGGGAATGCAAGCAGCTTTAAAAGCTTACGATGGACGAGGAATTTCTACAAGTTTAGTAAAAGATTTTCAAAATCATCTTGGTTTAAACAATATAGAAGAATTAATAGAAATAATTTATAGAAAAGGATTGGGTGTAAAGGAAATCGCTGCTTTAGCTCCAATTGTTGATAATGCAGCTGTTGAAGGTGATGAAGTCGCAAATAAGATAATTGATGATGCTGTGAATGAGTTGGTGAAAGCTACGGTAACAGTTATTGATGAGATTTTTGTTGAAGGGGATTTTTTTGAGATTGTTACTACTGGAAGCGTTTGGAAAAGTAAATGCAAGATGTGGGAGAGGTTTGTAAGTTGTATTAATACTGAGATTAACGTGGTTTTTCCGAGGTTTGAAGCTGTTTATGGTGCGGGTTTGTTGGGGTTGAGGTGTTTGGGGGAGGAGGTTAGTGATTGAGGTAAACCTCTTGCCAAATTGCATAAATACCTTCAAACTATAAATCTAGGGACATATGTACTAAGCATGGTTTCAATGTGCTAGTACAAGTTTTATTTGTATAAAATCCTTTTAAAATAATTCTCATTTGTTTATCTAGGGGTAAGACTAATTGAAAATTCAATCTATTGATGATAAATCCCCATATCTACAAGAAGTAATACGATTGGGAGATAAAAATCGTAAAACTCTTGGTTTCTTACCCGACAAAGCTTTTACAGAATCAGCGAAAAAGCAGGAAATACTCATAGCTATTGATTCTGAAGCCGAGTTTGCTGGCTATCTATTATTTCGCACATCTTACAACCGTATTACTATTGTTCATCTTTGCATAGCACCGTCACATAGAGGTAAAGGTATTACCAAAAAGCTGATCGATAAACTCAAAAAAATTACTCAAGATAAATATGAAGGTATAGGTTTAAGCTGTCGCAATGATTACGGATTGGACAATATGTGGTCTGGTAATGGTTTTATTCCTAAATGGGAGAAACCAGGTAGGGGAAAAGATGGAAAAATGCTAACTTATTGGTGGTACGATTATGGTCATCCCAATCTATTTTCTATTGCTCCAATTCAAAAACTTGAATCAAAACTTTGTGTTGTAATTGACGATCGAGTTTTTTTAGATTTATATGCTGATGATGATGAATATTTGGATAAGAATGAATCAAAGCTGCTATTAGCTGATTGGTTAGAACCAGAATTAGAGTTATGTATAACTGATGGAATATTTATTCAGATTAATAATATTAATAGTGACGAAGAACGAAAACTTCATCGCCAATTTGCCCAAAATCAGCAGTTTACTGTTTTAACTTGCCAGTCAGGAAAGCTAGGCAATTATCAAGAAAAATTAAAAACTTTTCTGTCTCAAAAAGGCATACTAAAATCAGAAATCGACATTCATCATTTTGCTAGGGCTATTGCTTCAGATTCTAATATATTTGTGACTAGAAACTCACGATTATTAGATATCGCTAATGAAATTTATGAAAATTTTAAATTATCAGTTATTCGACCAATCAACTTAATCATTCAATTAAACGAACTAGGTCGAAATCCTGAATATCAACCCATACGGTTAGCTGGAACTTCATTGGAGCAAGTGCCAGTAAAAAAAGGAGAAGAAGAAACAATAACTAATTATTTTTACTGCTCCGAAAAGGATGAAACAAAGGCACAATTTCAACAGAAGTTACGGCGTTTTCTTACCTATCCTGAAGATTTTGAATGTTTTAAAGTTATTGAAAAAGAAGACAAACCGCTAGCTTTAATAGTTTATGGTAGACATAATAATTATGAATTAGAAATACCTATAATCCGCGTTAGTAATAATCCTTTATCAGCAACTCTTGTACAACATCTAATTTTTAAATCAGTATTACGTTCGGCTCGTGAAGGTCGGGATTTTACAATAATTAATGACTCTTGCTTACAAGATACAGTTTATAAAGCTATTGAGTCACATAGATTTATCCGAGTTAATAACGACTTTTTCAAAATAAATTTAGCAGTTATGGAGACTGCATCTCAACTATCAAAGCGGCTTAAAAAGATAGAAAATAGCTTGAAAAAAGAGTATCATTTATCTCTGGAATTGGCGAATAGTATTAATAAAGACAATTTTATCCAAGATGTTCAGTTGGGAGCAAATATTGAAAGGTTTTTATTTCCTGCAAAGATTATTGATGCTGAAATTCCAACCTTTATCGTTCCCATTCAACCTAGATGGGCAAAGGATTTATTTGATGAAGGGTTAGCAAATCAACATTTATTTCTATTTGGAGCTAAAAACGAACTTGCTTTTAATAAGGAAGCAGTTTACTATCGTTCAGCGAAAACTTCTGGAAGAATCAAAGCACCTTTCAGAATTCTTTGGTATGTTAGTCAAAACCCAAGTTATGTTCATGTTGGAGCGATTCGAGCCTGCTCTTTAGTTGATGAAGTGATGATTGATAAACCAGAAAATCTTTTTCAAATTTTTCAGCGTTTAGGTGTTTATAAATTAAGCGATTTATCATGTATCAATAAAGATAAAGATGGAAATATCATGGCTATTCGTTTTGGTTATACTGAGCTATTAAACAAGATAGAACTCAAAACGATTCAAAAAATCTTAAATAATCCAAAAATAACATTTCAGTCACTATGTAAAATTGACAATAATGCTTTTCATCAATTATATAATCTCGGTTCCGAAAAAGAATTATAAAAACAGCAGAAAAATGCCTGCAAATATATTATTATTATCAATAAAACCTGAATATGCATCAAAGATTTTTTCAGGTCAAAAAACAGTTGAGTTGCGTCGTGTACGTACTCGACTAATTATAGATGATATCGTTCTTGTATATGTTTCATCACCTACAAAAGCTTTGGTGGGGTTATTTGAAGTAGAAAATATTATTCAAGAAAAGATAGATTTACAAGAAAATATTAAAACTTATTGGAATCTTGTTCATGAAAAGGCTGGTATAACCTCTAAAGATTTTTATAAATATTATGAAGGTGCTTCGTTTTTTGTAGGAATCTTTTTGAGAAATCCAAAAAAATTTGATGTTTCAATTAATTTAGAAAATTTAAGAAAAAAAATACCCTCATTTACACCTCCACAAAGTTATCGATACTTAAAAGAACAAGAGTTTAAATTTTTTATGTAATTAAATATACTGTAATTTTTTGTAAAAATGATTGCGACTAAGATAGATGAATTTATCCGACTTTTTCAAGAATTTGCTAATTCCTATCCTAATACATCTCATGGAATAACCCATACCGCAGCTTACGCTCAACAGCGTGAAATTGGATATCGTAACTTTAGGGCGATAGACGCAGCCGTTCGGCTGAACGCTAAAAAAGCGGATTCGGGGGAAGATGTAACTGAGTCTATTCTGCTACAGCTATTACCTTATAGTGAAAATATAAATAATCGCCATTTAGAAGCTTGGATTTATACCTATCCAGCTATAAAGGACATAAAAGAATGGCTTGAAAAAGTAAAAATTACAGTTCCAAAAGACTGGAAGCAAATAGGATTAAGTTTTTTTCATTTTGTTCGTCGCTGCAATGCAAATCCAAAGGAATTATCAGCGGCTTGTACGGAATTTACTCAATTACCTCATTCTAAAAGCTTCCGAATAGAAATAATTACACCTATTCTTAACGCACTACAGCCAGATAAATTTTTATTAGTTACCAATAAATCTAGAAAAGTTATAAATTATTTTGCGAATACTGCTTATACTAGCAAACTTATTGATTATCCTGCTTTAAATAGTACTGGGCACGAACTGATTGGAGAATTATGCGAGTATATGCATCAATCAGGTGTACCAGCTTTAAGAGATGATGACTTATTTGATATGTTTTCTCACTGGTTAGTAGCGATTAAAAAAGATCCCTTTTATCATGAGAAGGCTCCATCGAATGATAAATATAAAGATAATGATTTAAATATTAATAGTATAGAATTACAAACAGAATATACTTTATCTAAATGTGCTGAAGATACTGGAATTAGTGAAATTAAATTACAAAGTTGGATACGCTCAATTCACCGTAAAAAACAAGCTATTATATACGGTTCTCCAGGAACGGGAAAAACATTTATTGCAGAAAAAATTGCCAAACTTTTAATTAGCGGTGGTGATGGATTCTCAGAGTTAGTGCAATTTCATCCAGCATATACCTACGAAGACTTTATTCAAGGGATTCGTCCCCAAAGTAAAAACGGAAAATTAACATATCCTCTTCTTCCAGGTTGTTTTATCAAATTTTGTCATCAAGCAGAAACTCGTGAAGGTATTTGTACTTTCATAATTGATGAAATAAACCGTGCGAATATTGCCCAAGTTTTTGGTGAGTTGATGTATCTGCTGGAGTATCGCAATAAAGAAATTCCTCTTGCTGCTGGAAATACTTTTCGTATACCCGAAAATGTCAGAATTATCGGTACTATGAACACAGCAGATAGATCGATTGCTGAATTTGATTATGCACTTCGTCGCCGTTTTGCATTTATCGAACTACGTCCAAATTATCAAATACTAAGGAAAAGGTACGCTGATATTGACTTTCCTATAGATAAATTAATTGATGTTTTACAAAGAATAAATCAAGTAATTAGCGATAAAAATTATGAAATTGGGATTTCATTTTTTATAACAGATAATCTTCTTGATGATATTGAAGATATTTGGCGTATGGAAATTGAGCCTTATTTAGAAGAATATTTCTTTAATCAGCTTGAGACGGTAGATCAATTTCGCTGGAATAAATTACAGTTATTTCAATAAAGTATATCTAATAAGTATTTTTATAACCTCATCTATAAATAGGTTCGGACTTTAACTAAATCTTCCGATAATGAATTTAGACAAAACTGTAATTATTGAACTTACTGAATACACAAAAAAATTATTACAAACTAACGAAATATCTGAATCAGTAGGAATAGAATTATATGAAAAATACAAAAAACAAATAGATATAGAATTTCCCAACTACAAGACTGATGATAAATGGCAGCTAAAAGCTAAAGGATGGGTAGGTTATATACCTTTAACTCATAAACTTGCTCTAAAGATAAACCCAAAAGTATCGATAAAAAATCTCTTTGTAATGCTGGAATATGCTTACAACCTCAAGTCTTTTCGTTGTCTTGAAGGATTAATGAACTGTGATTCTTTAGAGGGTTTTTATAATAATTTAGCTTATATATTAGCTCAACTTATTTTAGAACGTGTTCGTAAAGGTTTATATTGTTCTTACTTGTCTAAAACACAGCAACTTGCCTACGTGCGAGGAAGACTAGATGTATTAGAAACAATAAAAAAGCCGTGGAATGTTAAACCATTATGTCATTATCAAGAACGAACGGCTGATATAAAAGAGAATCAAATTCTTCTATGGACACTTTTTCTAATTAGTCGTAGTAGCTTATGTTCTCAAAAAGTATCAACTATTATCCGAAAAGCTTATCATACTTTGCAACCATTAGTAACGCTACAGCCTTTTAGCTCAGAAGATTGTTTGAGGCTAAATTATAAGCGCTCAAATCAAGATTATAGTTTATTACACTATTTATGCAGGTTCTTTTTAGAAAATACTACTCCAGTTTATAAAAATGGTAATTTTAAAATGTTACCTTTTCTTGTCAATATGGCAAGTTTATATGAACTCTTTATCGCTGAGTGGCTAAAGGTACACTTACCTTCAAACTTAATTATGAAATCTCAAGAAAGAGTCAATATAGCGAAATATCTACATTTTAAAATAGACTTACTGCTATACGATATTTCAACCGCCAAACCTCGTTATATTCTCGATACAAAATACAAGACTCCTGATAGCCCATCGGCTGATGATGTAGCCCAAGTAGTTGCTTATGCTGTTTCTAAAAATTGCTCGGAAGTTATTTTGATTTATCCAACTCCATTAACTCATCCTTTGAATGAATTAGTTGGAAATATCAGAGTTAGAAGTCTAACATTTTCTTTAGATGACAACATTGATAAAGTAGGTAAAACGTTTTTGAAGCTACTCCTGTCTTAATATTATTGTGTGCATATAATTTATGCAAACTATAGGAAAATGGCGGTATCCCAAGGGTTGAAATCCCCCAACCCCCCGCTAATTTGGGGGGCTTACGTAAGTCTCAAATGTATTATCTTAAATTTGAAAAATACTCTTAAGCTGGTTATTTAATGGAGCTTACGTAAATTTTGGCTCATATTCGTTAAAATTATTATTTACGTATTCCCAGTATCAAATTAACTGTATAATTTTAGGTACTATTTTGACAGGTAATAGTTGCTGAGTTTATAACTCAAGAGAAATACTTACGAGTAGAAACAGGCTACTTGTCAATGGAAGTTCTAAAAAAGACGGTTAGTCTGCTGGTATTAAGTGATTTAAAACAGGTAAGAAATCGCAGAAAATTCTCTTTTCGTTTATTAATTATCAATTTATTTATTTTAGCAGCATTTTTTTGGATTCTGTCCGATTCTTATAGTCTAAAAGTCAAGCTGAGTTTAATATTATTTACTTTACTTTTAATAATTCCTGGGATATTTTTAATTCGTTTGAATACTGGCGAATCTGATTATTTTGAAATTAATATTAATTTGAATAAGTTAGTTCACAAACATAGATATTTGTTTAATCGCAAAGTATATATAGCTGAATATCATTTAAAAAATCTAAAATTCATCGGGATTAAAAGAACTGGTTTCCACAGCGATGACGATAAAAATTATCGAGTTAGACTATATTTAAAATCTAAGAAGTATATAGATATTGGTTATTTCGCAACACCAGAAAAATCTTTTAAAATAGCGAAAATTATATCTAAATTCTTAAAAATACCTCTAAAATATTAACGTTGCTGAATCCGCCTATGAATTTAGATGTAGAGAAGAGACGCGATATATCGCGTCTCTACATTTTTATATTTGGTAAACCTTGCATCGCTAATAAAGCACTACCATAAGCAGCTTCTGTATTTGTAGAAGAAACTACCGAAACTCCTAAATTTTGCTTTCTTATCTCACTCCAAACCTGATTTTTGGCACCACCACCAGCGGTATAAACGCGAGTTAATTTATCTGCACCAAATTCTTGTAATAACTTATATCCCCGCGCTTCAATTCGAGCCATACTTTCTAACAAACCATGCAGAAATTTAACATCATTATCGGGACGCGGTTCTAGTTGAGGTGGTAAATTAGGGTCATTAATTGGAAAACGTTCTCCCGGTTTTAATAAAGGGTAATAATCCAATCCGCTAGGTTTGCTTAAATCTATTTCACGGCTAAGATTTTCTAATTCGTTGTTAGTAAAATATTCTTTTAATACTGCACCTCCGGTATTAGAAGCGCCTCCAGTTAACCATAAATCTCCGAAACGATGGCTATAAATTCCGTATTGAGAATTATCTACGCGGGTGCGACTCAACAGTTTTAAAACTAATGTAGAACCTAAAGATGTCACCGCTTCTCCAGGAGAAGTAGCTCCACTAGCGAGAAATGCTGCAATACTATCTGTCGTACCCGCACACACTAAGCAGTCTTTAGGAAAGTTGTATTTAGCAGCAATATCCGATCGCAATTGAGCGATCGCATTACCTGGAATTGTCACTTGTGGTAATTCAATTGGGATTTGCAGTTTGGCAAACCATTCTGGATATTGCAACGCTTCTACGTCATAACCCAACTTCAAAGCATTGTGATAGTCGCTGATACCTAATTTGCCGTGTAAAAGAAACCCCAACCAATCTGCTTGATGTAAAAAATATTTAGCTTTTGTTAAAGTTGGTAACTGTATCATCCACAATAATTTTACCAAGCTGGAAGTAGCGCTTAATACTGTATGGTTCGGCGGTGCGATGTCTTTTAATTTTTCTCTCATCGTTGCTCCTCGTGCATCGTTATACAGCAGAGGTGCATCAACAGGATTCCCCGCAGCATCGCACAGCAACACAGTGGAGGAAGTACCGTTAATAGCAATGCGGGTAATTTCGCGCCGTAATCCCTTGTTAAGTTGCTCCAAGAGACTAAATAAAGCAATTTGCCAAGAATTTATTAAATCCGTCTCAGATGACATCTCAAAAGGGTATCGTACCTCCGCTCTTATATCCCCAGCAGAGTCGATCGCCACACCCCTAGCGCCAGAAGTTCCAAAATCTATGCCTAAATACATTTTTAAAGGTTAAAGGTTTATTTGAAATAATTTCTAACTCCTAACTGCTAACTCCTAACTCCTAACTTTCCCCCCATCCCCCCATCTCCCCAAAGGTTACTGAGCAGTTCGACGTAGCTCACTGTAAGACTTGTCGAAGTACTCCCCATCCCCCCATCTCCCCATCTCCCCATCCCCCCATCCCCCCATCTCCCCATCTCCCTATCTCCCCATTTTCCCATTCCAATTGTTGCATGTTGTAACAACTTATTTCCCAATTCGGGTAAAACAGTGAAAAGTAGAAAACGAAGTATTCTGTCGTTTAGTAACTGGGAGATTTCAGATATGCCTATTTCAGACACTCAAGTTTATATTGCTTTGGTTGTGGCATTAATTCCAGGTGTTTTGGCTTGGCGTTTAGCAACTGAACTCTACAAGTAAATAATTAATTCTTGAAACGACTGTAGAGTTTGTAATCCTGGTAACACTAAGTGTATTTTCCGGAAGCTTGTAGCGACGAGTTGTAAGCTACTTAAGAGAATGCACTTAGAAATACCAGGATTTTTTTTCACCAGAATTCTAAGTGTAGCAGTTTGAAAAAAATGAAGTAAGATGGCATCACATGAAAACCGTAAATAGCCGTTATTAGATGTTTACGAAATATCCATTCTTTTTAAGGAGGTAAAGCCTATTATGAACGCAGTTCAACGGACAAGAGAGGAGCTAAAGCCAATACAGCAACGTCGGACAATTCCACGACCAAAGCGTCGTCTACGCCAACGTTCTTATCAAATTATGGCATTGGAGACAACAGTAAAGATAGGAGTTAACTTAGCCATTTCCGCAGCAGCAGTATCGGCTTTAAGTCAGCTTTTACCTCATCATTGGTCGGGACAAGAAAAACTACGTCAGGTACGTACTGAAGTTAAGACTGCTCAAGAACGTGTCAATAGTTTAAGAGCAGAATTTAGCAATACTTTTGACTCTCGCCAAGCTAGTAGTGTCATGCAACATGAGGGAAATCGAATACCCCTCAATCAAAAAAGAATTGTATTTACGAATGAGACAACACCAGCTGAAATTAAAGAATCTACACCTTAATACTTAGAGGAAATATCTTCTAAGCATAAGATAAATCCTAATACTAGGAGAAGGTATATCATTGCTCAAAACAGAGTTCAAACGCTAACAGCTAATAGTTAATAACTAGTCGCTAATTATGAAGACGGTTCCCTATGTAGTTATCATCTATTAGCTATTAGCAACGCTAAAAATTTAAAGTATTATTAGAAGCTGTATTTCATTCCAAGATTTCCCATTCCGGATGGGTAGGAAGCAGTAGCTCGCTTAACCAGTTTTCAACTTGTAAACGCAAGCGAAGCATTTGATTATCGTTTGTATTCGCACTTGGAAATTTTTCTAAAGCACGATAATAATCGGCGATCGCCATATTCCAGTCGCCCCACAAATGGTAGGATCTGCCTCTTTCAGCCAAAATATAACTTTCTAGTTTGCCAAAAAACAGCGCCGTATCAAAATTATCAATCGCTTCGCCATATTTTTTCAAATCGCGTAAAGTAATACCTCGGTTAATCCACGCCCTAACGTGACTGGGATTTAAATCTAAAGCTTTTTCATAATCTGCTAATGCTGTTTGTAAATCTCCAATAGCAGCATAATAATTTGCTCGGTTGTTATAAGCACTAGGCAATCCGGGATTTATTCGTAGCGCCTTATTAAAATCGCGAACCGCTTTTTGCCCTTCACCACTTTGAAAATAAACCAAACCCCGATTATTGTAATCGATCGCGTTATCGGGATGACGCTGAATTAACTGATTTAAAGCAGCGATCGCGGTGAGATAATCGCCTGTTTTCGCCGATTTCAAAGCACAAGAGCGTAAATCTTTATCTTCGTAAGCGTATAATTGACTATTACTATCCTCATAGCTGTGTTCATCAGCAGTAAATCTCGCAGCATCGCGTTTGCCGATATTATCTTGCTTGTCACCGAATGTTGAAAATAAGTGAATCTTCATATCATCCTGCCTGAGTAGGTAATTCTATAAAATAGATTGATAGTACGCTCGCGCTTGTTGTCGCGCCCCTGTGTTCGGATTCATCATCCGTTACGTTAATTCCAATATCCGAGCGCGTAAAAATACTCTCCGGTTTGGAACTAATAATAGATACCAACGCTTCACAATCAATTCCAGAAAATAACAAATGATTGCAATTTAAACCGCTCCCCATTTTTACGGCGAGATCAACTGGTAAAATGCTTTCAACAGTGACCAGTGAGCAGTTAACAGTCAACAATGATAAAGACAGTACATTTTTGATTTAGGAGCTTAGTCTTCCGCAAAAAAATACGTTAACTGTTAAGAAAATTCTCTTTTATAAATCTATTAACCGTAAAACTTCTAACTGCTCACTGCTCACTGCTCACTGCTCACTGCTTTTAGGCAACCAAATGGTAAATACAATTTCTTATCCCAACGCTCCCGACTTAGCCGCAGATGATTACATAGTCATCGGTTTGGCAACCTGCTTCATCAAAGAAGACGGCGAAGTGCATGAAGTTGACGTAATCGAACCCATTCCTTCAGCATCATTAGAATCATTATTCAAAGGTATTCCCACTTCCTACAAATCAGCAGTAGCAACAACATTAGGAAGCGTATTAGACGGCGAAACACCTCGCAAACCACCAGAATTGGATAATTCCGCCCAAATAGTTGACGACTTTAGCGAAAGAGCATTTGCCGCAGCACGCACCTACAAGCGTAAACAAGAAGCAAAATCTTTAATTCTTTTAGGTGAAACCTACAGCAAATTTGAATACTCCATAGAGAAAAAGCGAGTATTAAACGCTCAAAGAGTAGTTAACAAAGATGACAACGTGAAACAGCATTCCCATACTCACAAAGTTTTGTAGTTGAGCATACCCGCGTCGCCCTCAGACTGGAAGTCTGGGGCTACAACATCATCCCTCGTTCCTTGTCTCCGGCAAGGAATGCAGTTATTAGAGGCTCTGCCTCGCGTTTAATCTAGTCAGTTAGTAAGGCGTAGGGTGTGTGACGGTTACAAAAAGCTTCTAAGCAAAAGGTAATAAATTGGTATTACCCTCACGCACCAACGATAAATGTGGCGACACCATAAATTACTCGGTGAAAATCTAAGATAAATATTAAATTACCCGCAACAATAAACACATACATCATCAAAAAACTAAGCATTTTCCTAGAGTGAATATAATGGACTAACCTCAAATCCTTTAAAACCACCCCCTAACGGAAAATGCAACTCTGGACACCCAAACAACAACTACAAAACGGTAAATTCACGATTCAAAAAGTCTTAGGTGGAGGTGGCTTTGGCATTACCTACAGCGCCGTAGATAAAAATACTAATAATATTGTTGCTATAAAAACCCTTAACCCGATTCATCAAAGCAAAGTAGATTTTGAACAACAGCAGGTAAAGTTTGTTCAAGAAGCTTTTCGTTTAAGACAGTGCAGCCATCCCCATATTGTCAAAGTCCATGAAGTGATTAATGAAAACGGACTGTGGGGAATGGTGATGGAATATGTCCAAGGTGAAGATTTAGCCGTATATATTAACCAACGCGGTAAATTATCGGAAGTCGAAGCCCTCAAGTATATTAACCAAGTTGGAACGGCTTTAGAATACATCCATCAGCAAGGAATGTTACATCGTGATGTCAAGCCGAATAATATTGTTTTGCGTCAAAGTCAGCAGGAAGCGGTATTAATTGACTTTGGGTTAGCGCGGGAATTCAACCTGAATCAAACCGGAAGCATGACGAATGCGATGACTGAAGGTTATGCACCGATTGAGCAGTATGAAAGACGGGGTAAATTTGGCGCTTATACAGATGTTTATGCTTTAGCTGCGACTTTATATACTTTGTTAACTGGGGAAGCTCCTTTACCTTCAAGATTTCGTATAACTGGTATTCCTTTACCGTCACCGAAACAGCGAAATTCTGATATTAGCGATCGCGTTAATGATGCGATTATTAAGGGGATGGAGTTGGAACCGCATGAAAGAACGCAAACGGTGCGGGAGTGGTTGGAATTGCTGATTCCAAATCAGGTCAAATTTTCAATTCCGACTCCGAAATTTAGATTTGAATACGCCAAAATAGACAAAAATCTCAAAATTACTAAATATCTTGGAGAAGCAGAGGGTTTCAAGGAAGACTTAGGTAATGGTGTAACTCTAGAAATGGTAGCAATTCCTGGTGGTAACTTTATTATGGGTGCCCCAGAAGATGAAGAGAAAAGTGAAAATAATGAACGTCCTCAACATAAAGTTAATGTCAAACCCTTTTTCATAGGCAAATACCAAGTTACCCAAGAACAGTATCAGGCAATTATGGGGACAAATCCTTCTTACTTTCAAGGTAAAAAGCGACCTGTGGAATGCGTTAGTTGGTATGATGCAGTAGAATTTTGTACCAAATTATCCAAATTGACCCGAAAAGAATATCGATTACCCAGTGAAGCGGAATGGGAATATGCTTGTCGTGCTCAAACTACTACTCCTTTCCACTTTGGTGAAACTATTACAAGCGATCTAGTTAATTACAATATCGACTACGATCCACCTTTTTCTATACCCTTGGGTATATATCGCGACGAAACTACAGATGTAGGAAGTTTCTGTGGGAATCCTTTTGGATTATATGATATGCATGGGGATGTTTTGGAATGGTGTTTTGATGATTGGCGCGGTGATTATCAGGCACTGCCGACAGATGGTAGTCCGTGGGTAGATTCTGAAAACAATCGTGATAATCGTTATCGAGTGCAACGGGGCGGTTCGTGGTACAGCTATCTTGAGGATTGCCGCTCTGCTGCCCGCACCACGAACCGCCCCGATGCCAATAGCAGCGACTTAGGTTTTCGGGTGGTGTGTGGTGCTTCCTCCAGAACTTAATTAGCCCTTTTTTCTTTTCCCCTTTTCCCCTCTATCCTTTATTTTTTCCCTTTTTTCCGCCGTCATATTATATTTGCTAAATCACTTACAATATGTCATTGCGAGTGGAACGCAGTGGAGCGAAGCAATCCCAGCCCTTGCGTTAGCAAAGCGTGTCCGATAGGACATTGAACCGCAGCTTCCGCTGAATGCTTCGCACAGCGAACAATGACAACTGTTGCTATCAACTTTAAATATTACAATACAAACATACATAACAAATTGCGTCTAATCCCATGACGACTGTAATCGCTAGACCTTCATCTTTACTTGCCAAAATTAAAGTAGAAACAATAAATAATCTTCACTTGTTTAAATTTAATGATGAACTACAAGCGCGGATGGAACAATTATTAGAACGAAAGAAAGCCGATTTACTAACTCCAGAAGAAATTATCGAGCTTGAAGAAATTGGAGAACTCGATAAGATTTTTACTCATATAAATGCAATTTTAGTAGCACAAAAATGACTATTGATGATGCTACTAAAGAATTGGTACGTGAAAGAGCTAATTATTTATGCGAATATTGTCATTCTCCAGAACGTATTAGTGCCACTAGATTTACAGTAGACCATTTGCTTCCTAAATCTATCGGTGGTTCTGATGATACGAATAATTTAGCCTTGGCTTGCCGACGTTGTAATGAGCGTCGCTACAATTTTGTTGCTGGATTTGATTCGGAAACAGAAGCAATAGTACCGTTATTTAATCCTCGACAACAAATATGGTCGCAACACTTTATTTGGTCGGCAAATGGTAGAAAAATTATTGGAGTAACACCTACTGGTAGAGCAACCTGCAAACGTCTCGATCTTAACGATGAGCGTTATCCAGAAGATGATTCTATCCAAAGTGCGCGAGGCTTTTGGGTTGAAGCCCGATTACATCCTCCCAAAGAAGATGCTCGGCAATCAATATAATTCTTAACTTTGAGCCGAAATTTTCCCCGCGATTTTACAGGTAAAGATATATTTTTAGAAGTATTGCGAAATAAACCAATACCTATTCGCGATCGCAACACAAAGATCCCAAAAAAATTAGCAGAAATAATTGATTTAGCCTTAATAGAAGAACCAGAAATTTATTTTAAAACCGCCAAAGCATTTAAACAGGCACTATTAAATGTATCGTGAATAATATATGCTGCCTATTCATAACCCGCGTAGGCGGGTTTTGCCTGTGTAGCCGCGTTCACCGCTAGGTGCGGCACATTAAATCGCCAGGTAAAATCGCCATGTAAAATAAAAAAATATCAATCTTCCCCAACCCTAAAAAAACCATGATAAAACTCTACGGTGGAACCTTCAGCCGCGCTTCAATTGTTCACTGGTATTTAGAAGAACTCGAAATTCCCTACGAATTCGTCAAGCTGGATATGAAAGCAGGAGAACATCTCAAGCCTGAATTCTTAGCAATAAACCCGATGGGTAAAGTTCCAGCGATCGCAGATGGCGATTTCAAACTTTGGGAATCCGGCGCAATATTGCTATATCTTGCCGATAAATATAGTAAAAAAACTCTTTCGCCAGAAGAACGCGGTCTTTATTCTCAGTGGTCGTTGTTCGCAAATGCTACCTTGGGACCTGGTGTTTTTGTGGAAGCTACCAGAGAAAAAGAAATGCCTAAACTAATGAATCCTTTGAATGAAATATTAGGGCAACAACCTTTCTTACTTGGTGAAGAATTTACCGTTGCTGATGTTGCAGTCGGTTCGATTCTCAACTATATTCCGATGATGCTCAAGCTGGATTTAAGCGAATATCCAAACGTTACCAGTTATATGAAAAAACTTTCCGAACGTCCGGCATTTCAAAAGGCTATGGGTTCTCGCGGTTAATTTCAATCTCGATTAATTTGTAGGTTGGTTTAGAGGATGTTTAATAAGTCTCTATTCAACCTACTAGTACCACACGGCTTAAATAGCGCACCCTAATTAAAATGGTCAGAAGTCGGGTTTTTAGAATACGTATCTGTAATACTAATACCTTCTTTGATAAAAACCCGACTTCTCAATCGGAGCGTCGCCTGTCAAAGGTAATCCTTATGTCCGGTTATTATATGGGTACCTGACTTACGTTGACTCTGTACTAGCTAGCTAACGATAATTTGTAAACTGCAAAGCGACTGGTAAATCTTCTTGTTTCAACCGCTGCATCACAACTTGCAAATCATCTTTATTCTTACTACTAACTCGTATTGCATCTCCTTGAATAGAAGCCTGTACTTTTTTAAATTCATCGCGAATCAACTTAGAGAGTTTCTTGGAAATCTCTTGACTAATGCCTTTCTTCAACTTTATTTCTTGATTGACGCGACTACCGCCACCAGATTCAGGTTCGCCAAATTCAAAGATTTTTTGAGAAAGTTGACGCTTTGCCGCTTTTTCTCGCAATATAGTGTTGATGGTTTCTAAAGTAAACTCGCTATCTGTATTTACTTTTATACTATCTTCTCCTAATTCCACTGTAGTTTTAGTGTCTTTTAAATCAAAGCGACCTTTAATTTCTCGCGTAGTTTGGTCGATCGCATTAACCAATTCTTGTCTATCAAAATCGCTAACAACGTCAAATGAATAAGTAGAAGCCATAACAAATTGTCAGTTTTATTTATTAGTAATTTTACATTTAAATAATAGTAGTTAGTAGTTAGTAGTTAATTGCTATTTCTACTATCTACTATCCAATTTCAACTAGCTTGAATTATACTCAGCACGAATAAAGTACAAGAACAACCCAAACCAATAGCATACATAAGCGATCGCAAAAGCGGAATATTTGAAATATAAAAAACTGAATACAATAAACGGGCTGTAATAAAGCTTAATGCCGCCCATGCAGCCAAAGAAGAATTAACGCCTGTTACGTAAGCCATCAACGCCGCAGCAGCAAAAATTGGAAAGGCTTCAAAAGAGTTTTGATGCGCCCAAGTCGCACGTTGCGCGTAAGCTGGAAGTTTCTCAAACATGGTGCGAGGTGCGTAATAATCGTAACCAATACTTACACGGGCATAAGCAACTACCAAAAATGGTACGTAAATGAGCAAGAAAGCTATAGCAATACAGTACAAGAATAAAGCTGATACGGGCAATTGCGAAAACATCAACATAAATAGATAGTGAAAAAATCTTGTTTTATATAAAATCGAATGGTTGAGGAAGCGAACATTTTTCCCACATTATTCTTACACTTTGCACCGCAATTGAGGTAAAAAGTTAACCGTTGATTTCCATACTTTAAATCGAGGCATACTTTAAACCGCAAATAGCTGCACGCTTTACTAGTTCACTAGTCATAAATAATTTTAGATTTTAGATTTTAGATTTTAGATTTAACAATTGTATATGAAAGGTACAAGTCCCTAGTTCAATGATGGAACTATACGGACAGTATGGTTAATACTTTCATGGGGGAAGCCCTCGTTTATCCGCAAGGTACGGCTTATTTATTTGCAGAAATCTAAAACCCCGGACACTTGCTAATAGTGTGGGAACGAAAGCAGTGTCCTCAAAATCATGAATCCAAAATCGAATGACTAATGATTAATGAGAAAGCGACTCGAATCACCTGCCGATTAATCAAAGTAGAACAATGTTACTACTTTTCTTTGTTCTTCTGCATCCTTGCACGTTTGTAACAGGGTGCCACTATCGTGAAAGGCGAAGCATACAAGTTGCTGACAGCGAGAGATAATCTCCTTATTACATAGGTAACTAGCTTCAGCAAGGGATAAATGGTCATTACTGGAATTTTCTACCAGGTGCATTACCTGTTCTAATTGCTGGCGCGATTCTGAAGGCTGACGATCTAAACTTTGGGGTAAAATTACCGTTAGAAAGTTCGGATCGGCTCGCATTGCGCCCTTGATAGCAGCTGAATTTGTACCCGTAGCACCAGAGGTAATAACTCGATTCCCTGACAAAACCAGGGCATAAGTCATCATTTCAATTAAATTCTGGTGAGTAATCGGCACATGACGAGAACCCAGCACGGCGATTCGTTTAGAACCCATTTGCTGAATTGTCGCTAATTCTTGCGCTAACGTATCGATGCTATTTACTAGGTCGGTTGACTGACTCAAAGACGATTTTAATTGCTATTAAACGACCAAGATATTTTAGCAGGTGAAAGAGTTGTCGGGAACCTACTAATGGTTAGAGCGTACAATTTTTAAACTAATTTATTCCATAACTCGATCGCTCGATCGCACCAAGCAAGCCCCTTACGGTTTGATAACGAATACAAGAGTTTATAGTTAGATACTCCAAAGAAGGCAACGCGAGATTGTTGTTAAGGATGCGCGAGAATATTTCTGTTCTAACTGTTTGTATTTAGATAATTTCTCAATATGAGCTTTGCGGCGATCTTCTAATTATTACAAAATAGTATCTTTGGATACAATATGTCGGCTAAATATTTCAACCAATAAACCATCTTTAACTGGCGTTAGTTAGCTTCGTTTAGCAATCTATTCTTATGACTCAAGATTAAAAGTTGTGTAACACGATAAACTTTTTTATCCGGTCGTCCTTCTTGAGTAATTATCTCATGAATAGTTCGCGGTAAATCTGAGAAAGGGGAACTTAAAGAAAAAACCTACCGAACGAATTTTTAGAGATTTTCGTTCGTTGCTTACCATTCCTATCTCGGTTTCAAGTCAGCATAAAGCTTTAACTCCAAATACTCCCGGCATAACTCCATTGAGATATTGATATGACTTATAGCTCTGACGACGTGCAAAAAATTCTTCAACTGGCGATGGCAGGCAAAGAGGAATCTTTTTCTAAAGAACAACTTTCAGAAATGGCTACAGAATTAGGAATTTCTCCGGAATTACTTAAGACAGCCGAACAAGAATGGTTGATTCAAGCCAAAGTGCAGCAACAACAACAAACTCGTCGTGAAATGAAACGTCGAGCATTTAAAAAACACTTAATTACATTTGTGGCGGTAAATACATTCTTAATAGTGCTGAATTTAGTTACAACTCCCCGTGATTTTTGGGCAATTTATCCAATTTCTGGTTGGGGATTGGGGCTTTTCATGCATTATGTATCAATCAATAGCGAGAAATAAAATCTTCACCAGGAGGATTTAAAAGTAACTTGTCGCTAAAATTTCTAGTGGTCTATTGCATTAGTTATGATAGGTTTGTAGTAAGGGCATTGGTTCCCCTCCGGATTCAGGGAACCGATGCCCTTCCATGCGAGGATTTTAATCGTCAGATGCGAGAGTTAAAACTCTTACTACGAACCTTTTTACCCAGCAAAACTTTTGAAAAGGAATACTGGTAGTCTATTGCATTAAATTTGATGGGTTAGTTTTTCCCAAAACGTCGGGAGACGTAGCACTGCTACGTCTCTACAACCCGTCGGAATTAAGGGATAAATTATTTACGATCGCGTAGTTGCCGGACTCAAACCCATTAGAGAAAGCAAGCGGTTGATTTCAAAATGTTCTTGCATTAAATGACGAATGCATTCGACTTTGATGGGTTCGTGGACGCGAACTTGACCGAAGGCACGCTCAATAATTTCCACAGTGCTAAGAGTATCTAAATCTACAGATAAAATGGGAATTTCTAGTTCTTGGGCGCGACTGAGAATGAAAGGTGGAGGTGGTAACTGTCCGGTGAGAATCAGACATTGGGTAGAAGTTTCCAATGCAGCCTGCTGAATTTCCACTCGATCGCCACCTGTAACTACTGCCATATTTTGACGTTTGCGAAAATATTTAACGGCAGCATTGACATTCATCGCCCCAATTGCAAGGCTTTCGACTAATAAATTTAGGCGATCGCCACGACATAAAACTTCTGCATTTAACTGATGAACCAATTCGCGCACGGTGATGCTGCGTAGCAAGTTACTTTTAGGCAATATACCTAATACGGGAATACCTTGCTGTTCGAGAAAGGGACGCATGGTATCATCAACGGCTTGTAAATGTTCTGCCGGTACATCATTGATGACAACACCGATCAAACGCTCTCCAACCATCTGTTTGGCAGACAATAATGCTTCGATAGACAGCAAAGACTTATAGCGGAATACTAGAAGCACCCCACCATCTAGGGCATCAGCTATTTGCATTAAAGATAAATCAAACAAATAACCTTCAGATAAATTACCCGAACCTTCTAGTAAAACTAAATCACCCAAGTTGTTTTGTAAGTATTGACTTGTAAGAGAGGCAGCATAATCGGTTTCATCTTCGCCGCCAAGACGTTGTTGCAGTGTAGTTTCGTTTAAAGCGAGTAATGTCGGTAGTACACGAGAGGGAGATAGATTGAGACTTTGGGTAATAAACTCGACATCTTCTTCAATCAAACTGTCTTGAGATTCTCTCAAACACTTACCAAGAGGTTTGCCATAAGCGATATCCAGTCCAGCTTGATGTAGATGATGAGACAAACCTAAAATAGTTGCGGATTTACCGCTAGAAGCCTCAGTTGACCCAATCAGTAAATATTTAGGGGATTTTGGCACGCACGCACTCCTAATTTAAACGGTATAAAACTTTCATCTTAAGTGCTTTGGATCTCAACCATTAGTCAATAATCGCTAATGAGGGAGAGTTGAACAGATTACTAATAGCCTAAAAAAACTGTTTGGGCGTTTCCTAATTTTAGGTCGAACTTACTTCAAGGGAGTTATTTATCAATTATTAGTTAATTATTAGAGTTTAGAGCCAACGGTTGAGAACTATTCATCCGGAAGCCCTTAAGGGAAAAAGGATAAAACTCTTTTCCCCCCGGAGTTGGTTGCTTTTAATAGGTTCTGTTAAAAAGCAGTTATCGCTTGATTATTCTTCCAGACGCAACAGCTTACGGTAAAACGGTTGAGAGAAATCAGTCATACGTTGGCGCTTATAGTTTTCCAGTATTTCTATTAAAAAATTTATAAACTCGAAACTTGCCAACATTACTTCATAACTCAGTTCGGCGTTTCCATCAAACTGCATTCGGCAACGGGTTAAGTCCGAAGGTAAAGTCGCAATATTCCAAGTAGCGATAAAAGGAATGCTTTCGCTGCTTTCTATTTTACGCTGTCCCTCTAAAACCCCTTTTTGGTAAAGACCAATAGCATAAGGTAAAAAATTCCGCTTACCACTTTGAATGTAAGGCAAGTACACGCTCGCTTGTTGAGGAGTAGCAGGAGATAGTTGCTCAAATGCTGACATACAATATATTCCTTGAGTTATTTGATAATTTGCAATCTTGGTAGATATACATAGTGTTCCCAACTTTTTTGTAAAATCTACACTCACTTTTATTGGAATGAAGAGAGAGGGATTGGGGGGAGGGGGAAGAGGGGGGAGAAGAGAGCAGAGGAGGCTCTTGAGGCTCTTGAGGCAGGGGAAGCAATTAATTATTTATTTTCTATTTTCTTCCTCCGCTTCCTCCGCTCCCTCCGCTCCCTCCGCTTTCCTCACTCCGGTGGTCCGGTGGTCCGGTGGTGCTAACTGCTAACTTAATAACTGTTGAGGCTTATGCAAAGAAATGTGAAAATGTCGGTTACAATAAGGCTGCACTGATTTGTGTGAAGCTGGAGTAAAACTAATCTCAGAGTAAGCGGACGAAGCTCCCTTTATGTTAGTTTTGTTTAGTTTTATCCAAAACTAGCTTCATAGCATTGTTGTATAAAATTACTGGTAATTAAATAAATTAAACTATGCCAGCGAATTCCTGGCCCGACAAAGATTATAACGAACTTGACCCCCTGAACTCGATGTTTGCTGATATATCGGCTCGGAGATCGCTAGAAGAACAAGAATCGTCAGAATTGACTGTTCCTTCTCGGTTCCAAAATCGTAGGCGTAAAGCTGCTCTAGTTTTAACGATGGTTTGGAGCAGTACTATAGCTTTACACTTAGTTTCTTGGGGTTCTTTATTTGTATTAGGGTTGGCTACCGTTGTCGGGCTTCACTCTTTGGTAATTGTGTTTGCCAAGCCGAGCAGTATAAGTAGAGAGATGGAAGGGGATTATCCTTTTGTATCTTTATTAGTTGCAGCGAAAAATGAAGAATTAGTCATTAGCAATTTAGTAAATAACCTTTGCAATCTGGAGTACCCCTTGGGAGGGTATGAAGTCTGGATAGTTGACGATAACAGCAGCGACAAAACACCGGAATTGCTATGCGAACTAGCCTCGAAATATGAAAAGTTAAAAGTATTCCAGCGAGAGCCTGGAGCGGGCGGTGGTAAGTCAGGAGCATTAAACCAAGTGCTACCACTGACGAAAGGTGAAGTTGTTGCCGTCTTTGATGCTGATGCTCAAGTTTCGTCAGATATTTTATTGCGAACCATACCTTTGTTTCAACGAGATACTGTTGGAGCGGTACAGTTGCGAAAAGAAATCGCCAACGCTTCGACAAATGTTTGGACAAAAGGTCAAATGGCAGAAATGGCTGTTGATACCTTTTTTCAACAAGGACGAAGTTTCAGAGGAGGAATAGGGGAATTACGCGGTAACGGTCAATTTGTGCGGCGTACAGCTTTATACAGTTGTGGCGGATGGAATGAAGAAACTATTACCGACGATTTGGACTTGACACTCCGCCTCCATTTAGATAAGTGGGATATTGAATGCGTATTTTACCCGGTAGTTAAAGAAGAAGGCGTAATCTCGGCAATTTCTCTTTGGCATCAGCGTAACCGTTGGGCAGAAGGTGGATATCAGCGTTATTTGGACTACTGGGATTTAATTCTTCGTAACCGCATGGGTACGTGGAAAACCTTTGAAGTGCTAACTAACTTCGTGCTGATTCAGTACATCATTCCAACCGCAGCAATACCAGACTTATTAATGGCGATCGCACGTCATCGTCTTCCCATTTTAAGTCCATTAACCGGAATGACAGTAACAATATCATTCTTAGGAATGTTTGCCGGTCTGAAGCGGATACATAAAAATAAAGGCTTGAGAACCTACACCTACTTTTTATTGCTGTTACAAAGCCTGCGGGGCATTTTATATATGTTCCACTGGATAATAGTGATAAGCAGCACCACTGCCCGAATGTCAATACGTCCCAAGCGTTTAAAGTGGGTGAAAACCTCCCGGCAAGGAAGTAATTAGGACAAGGAGATGGGGAGATGGGGAGATGGGGAGATGGGGTGATGGGGAGATGGGGTGATGGGGTGATGGGGAGACAAGGAGATAAACCCACCGGAGTAGTGCGAGCATCTTGCTCGCTATTAACTACCCCCTCTACCCCCTCTACCCCCTCTACCCCCTCTACCCCAATTCCCAATGCCCATGCCCAATGCCCCATCCCCAATTCCCAACTTTTAAAAGTCAACATCATCTTCAATTTCTTCTAATTCCGATGAATCAATAGGTTCGTCGGATATTTCTGTATTTTCTTCGCTTTGAATAATCTCTCCGTCTAATGCATCTGCTAAACGCTGTGCTGCGTACATTACACGATCTGCTTCTGGATCTTCTACTGTAGGTGTTGTTTGAGGTGGTGTTGGGGCTGCTTGCGGGGGAGGTGCGGCATTTTTTGCTGCTGGTGGTTGAGTTGTGGGGGTTGGTTGAGGTGTTTCTGGAGTGGGTTTTGGTGAAGGTGAAGGCGCGGGTTGTGGTGGTGTTTGTGGTGGTGTCTGTGGTGGTGTTTGTGTAGGTACAACGGGGGGTTGCTGTACCTTTGTTGCTCCAGCAGTTGATGCTGGTGAAACTGCGTTGGCTATTTCTAAATTTACTTGGATTTCACGATTAAAAGTTACTTGAAATGCCGTTGTAATGTTAGATACCTCTTCTTTAACTTTCTTATACCATGCTTCTTTGACAGCAACGCGAGCTACAGAACCGTCAAACTCCAGAATATGGCACATTTGACGCAGTAGTTCCCTTCGGGAAACTGGTAAAAGATTGGTAAGTACCTGTTGCCAGACTTGATTTAGGTTGGTTTGTGGAGGTGTTTGTGGTGGTGGGGAGGAGGGGGAGAAGAATTAGAGGGGGTAGAGGGGGTAGAGGTAGAAGTTGCTGGTTGTTGCGTTTTTGTTCCGTTTTCTGTTTGTTTGGGTACGGTGTTGTTGGAAGCGGGCGTTTGCTGTACGGGGGGTGTGGTAGTAGGGCGATCGTTTGTTTGAGGTGGGTTTGAGTTGAATTTAGGTAAGTGCCGATCGCTAATAGCTGGTGGTTGAATGGTAGTTGCTGATGGTAATAATCCGAGTAAGGTTACTTCGAGCCACAAACGCGGTTGAGTGGTGTTTTTGATTTGCACTTCGGAGGTACGTAAATGCTGCTGTGCGTGCAAAATCGTACTTATTTCTAAATTTTGAGCGACATCTATAAGTATGGACCACATACCTTGAGTACATGCAACCAAATCATTGCGTAGTGGTGCAGTTTTGGCAATAAGTAAATCGCGGTAAAATGAAGCAAAATTTTGGAGAATAATTAAAGGTTCTCTACCACGGTCTAATATAAAGCGGGTAGACTCTATTACTGCTTCGGAGTCGTCGGAGACTATCGCTTTTAATAAGTTTAATAAATCCTGTTCGCTTACCGAACCAACTAAATCCCAAACTTTTTCAGGCGTTACTTCCCCCGATAATAAACCCAACTGGTCGAGAAGACTTTCAGCGTCTCGCAATCCTCCTTGAGCAACTTGAGCAACCAAGGTAACGGCTTCTTTGACGATATTAATATTTTCATTGGCAGCGATGTGAGTTAAATGCTGCACCATCGCATCTATTGGAATGCGTCTAAAATCAAACCTTTGACAGCGCGAAATAATTGTTGCTAACACTCTTTGCGGGTCTGTTGTCGCTAGAACAAAGACAACGTGCCTCGGTGGTTCTTCTAGGGTTTTTAGTAGTGCATTAAACGCCTGATTACTGAGCATATGGCATTCATCGATTACATAAACCTTATAGCGGCATTGAACCGGAGCAAATTGCGCTCTTTCGATCAGTTCCCGAATATTATCAACACCCGTATTGCTAGCAGCGTCAATTTCAATTACATCTAAAGTGGCACCTTTACTAATTCCTTGACAAGTGTCACATTTTCCGCAGGGTTGCGGCGTAGGTTTATCGCTGTTAAGACAGTTGAGGGATTTCGCCAAAATGCGGGCGCTAGAAGTTTTACCCGTTCCCCGCGGACCAGTAAATAAATAAGCTGGAGCAATTTTAAGAGTATTAATTGCATTAGTAAGAGTAGTCGCGATCGCCTCTTGTCCAACTAATTCGGCAAAAGTCTTCGGGCGATACTTATGGTGCAGTGGTTCGTAAGACATGGAAACGGCGCTTTCAAGGTCCCTATAAGGGGTTAAACTATTTTAATTCTTAATCTGTAATTTTAATGAAGATTGGGCGTGGGAAGATGGGGGGGGACAAGGAGATGGGGAGACAAGGAGATGGGGAGACAAGGGGATGGGGAGACAAGGGGATAAAAACAATTTTAACCTTTAACCTTTAACCTTTAACCTGTAACCTGTAACCTTTAACCTTTAACCTTTAACCTTTGACCTTTAACCTTTGACCTTTGACCTGTAACCTGTAACCTTTGACCTTTGACCTTTAACCTTTGACCTTTAAAAGTAAAATTTATATCTTAAAAAAAACACATACTTAGAGAAAATGCTTTAGTAGTAGCTACAATCTTAGGGTAATTAACACAGTGGTGGGTGCCGATATGCTAAAACGGCTGGTTCAATGGTTTAAAAGGTTTTTTCAAAGGTTATTTGGTACTAAGCAGCATTCTGTAAAAAAATATAGTTCTCCTCATTCTTCTCCTTCGTCACCGCCTCCACCTCTAAGCGATACCGATTTGGAGTTTTTGTTTGCGGAACTTTTGGAAGGAGTTCATCAAGCACGCGGGCAAGCTTGGGCACAGAAATGGTTGCAAAATATTGAACACCGGGTTCCCCAAGAGCGTTGGGTGGAATGGTTAAAACGATTCGGCGAGAAGTTATTGGCTGCACCAACACCAAATAATGAATTGGCTTCGCGACTGGTACAGTTGGGAGAATTAGGAGTTGGCGAAATTTCCACTGTTGCCTACGATATCGGGATGCGATTGTTAACGCGCAACCAAGCCGAACCTATATGGGAATATCAAGGTCCGGATGCTGCAATAAAACCTAGTTTACCTGAAGAAGATTTTCAACAACAGCAAACAGAACAGGCACTAAGCGATACAGAAGGAGAATATCAAACTATTACTCTCGAAGAGTTAATGGACTTAATCCAAGAGGATGTTAATTTAAGGGCACAAATTGCCGAACAATTAGGAATTGAAACAGACGATCCAGAAGTTATTATCCAAACATTAGTTAATCAGTACCATACTGCTGGATAATAAGCGCAAAAAGAATATTATTCAAATCCTAGTTTGACTTTTTTACTCTAATATGCAATGTAAATAATGGCGTTATTTGTCAATATTGTGCTTCAAATATCCGGCATTGTTGAATAACTTTATTTTGTTGACAAAGCGTATTTTGTCTAGCAAGCTATTTTCAGAAAATTTTGTTAAGTTATCTCAGAAGTGACAATGTTACTTCTAATTCCACGAGTTTAAATTTTACCGAGTGTTCCTAAAAATCAGCGTTCGTTTGTTGTAATGCTGACTTGAGACGGGCGTAATTAGGCTGCGTTTGTAGAAAAGTTCACATACTTTGGTAGTCTGTTACGTAATTAATTATTTTTTTTACACTACGCTCGTTAAAATCTATGTGAACTACATTTTATAATGCAGCAGATGCTCAGGCGGCTAGTGCAGAGGCTCATCAAGTTTATTCAACAGGTTTTTGTTACCAGGCGGACTCCTTCGACAAGAGAGAAGGAGATGCAGGCGGTTAAGGCGTTACCAGAACTGACGAATTCGGATCTGGAATTTTTGTTTACCCAACTTCTAGAAGGGGTACGTCAAGCGCGAGGACAACATTGGGCACAAAGGTGGCTGCAAAATATCGAACATCGCGTTTCTCAACAACGTTGGTTGGAGTGGTTGCAGCACTTTGGTAATAAATTATTAGCTTCATCGGCACCAAATTACGAGTTAGCTTCGAGAATGGTGGAGTTGGGGGAACTCGAAATTGGGCAAATAGGAGATGTTGCTTACGATATTGGGGTGCAGTTGTTGACGCGCAATTCCAAGCAGCAACCAATGTATTCGATTCCGATATCTACAGCTAGTGAGGGGTTAGCTCCTGCATCAATATCGGAACAACTAAGAATTGAACCAGCCCCAACGAATGCTGATGAGGAATTTAATTTCCAACCAAGGGAACCGATAATTGAATCAATTGCCACAGATGGTGAATTTGATGTACCAGACTCTTTAACCGATTCTCCGGGGCAAGAGTTACTCAAAGAATTTGGCGAATTATTATGGGAAGATTACGAACCTCAATCAGAAGCAATTGCCCCTCTAAATAACAGTACATTCGCATCTTTATCTGAGTTTCCTGATGCTTTATACGAAGAAGTATTTGAGTACGAGGAAGAATTAGAAGAAACAGTAATAGCGCCTTCTAATACGAATCAACCTTCCGCGTTAGAAGAAGATTTATCCAATATATACGAGCAGGTATTTGAGTCGGAAGAAGAGTTAGAAGAATTAGAAGAAACAGTACTAACACCTGAGAATATTAATACTTACTCTTCAGTTGAAGAATCCGATATAGAAGAACAAATTACTCCCGCTCAAGATTTGGTACGTAATTTAGGAGAATTATCATGGTTAGAGGAAACACCACAAGTCGAAGAAAATGATTCTAATGCATCGGAACAAGAGTTTATTAATGATTTAAGCGATTTAGTATGGGATTATCCCGATCGCAATTCCGAAGATACAATTCTTGCGCCAACTCAAATTGTTGAAGATTCGGAACCTATAGATACAACTTTTGTACCAATTGAAGAATCGGTTGATGATGAATCATTAGAAACCTTTAATGCTTTATTGGATTTAGCAGAGGAAGTAGAAGAGGAACCAGAAACACAAATATTTGTGGAACCAGAAACCGAAATATTTGAGAAACCAACTACACCCGTAGATCATTTGTTGGTAAGGTTGGATGAAAGTGCAAATTTGGTTCAACAGCTTGCTTCTGGGTTGGAAACTGAAGAATCCGAAGCTATTCACGAGCTAGCTGTTGCTAACGAGCGAGCAGCAAAATCAGCTTTATCGCTTTACTATCAAGGGCTTGCACAAGCTAGAGCGGGTAATTTAGAATCTGCTGTTGAACTGTACGAACAAGCAGTACAAATCAAGCCGGATGTACACGAATACTGGTTTAACCTGGGCTTGACGCTATTTCACTTGAGCGATTTAGAAGGTGCGATCGCCTCCTACGATAAAGCAATTGAAATTAAAAACGACTTTTACAAAGGATGGTACAACCGGGGTAGAGCTTTAGGTGAATTGGAATTATTAGAAGATGCAATTATTTCTTTTAATACGGCGATTGAAATTCGACCAAATTACCAGGAAGCCTGGTCTAGCAATGGTTTGGCGTTACTGAAGTTAGGGCGCGTTGATGAAGCTATCTTCAGTTACGATAAGTCATTGGAGTTGGAACCCTTAGATCCAGAAAACTGGTATTACCGGGGTGTGGCGCTATCTAATAGTGCAAATTATCAAGATGCAGTTTATTCCTATGATAAAGCGCTGGAAATCGAACCATTATTACACGATGCTTGGGTTGATAGGGGTGTAGCCCAGGGACAATTGGTAGAATGGGCGCAAGCTATTGAGTCTTGGGATGAAGCGTTGAAAATTAGACCGGATTTCTACTTAACTTGGTTTAACCGGGCTGTAGCTTTGGATAATTTGGGACGTAGAGAAGAAGCGGTTGCATCCTACGATAAAGCTTTAGAAATTGAACCCAACTTCCACCTAGCTTGGTATAATCGAGCCGTCGCGCTGTTCTATTTAGAAGAATACGAACAAGCAATCTTTTGTTACGATCGCGCGCTACAAATCAAAGCCGATTATTGGGAAGCTTGGCTTGGTAGAGGTAGTGCGGCAGCAAAATCGCAAAATCTCGATCGCGAATTAAGTTTATCTAGTCCCGTTGCTCAAACAAATTCTGCTTTGAATGGGCGGGGTGAGGAAGGTAAATTAACTAGCTATTTGGAAGCTTTAAAATATGTAGCTGATAATACACAGCCAGAAGGTTGGGGTAGACTGCATTTAGCGATCGGTAATTGTTACTACGACATTGGTAAAAGATATTCTACTCCCCGCGATTATTGGTATCAAGCAGTAGATGAATATAATCAAGCATTAGTTACGATTACTGACGAGGCTTTTCCCGAACTACATTTAGAAGTATTGCAACACTTCATTAAAGTTCTAGTTGGTTTGAGAGAAACCACACAAGCCCAAGAATTGCACCAATACAGCACCGATTTCTTACAAGAGTTATTAACTCAAGCAAATCGCAGCGATGATTCCAGAAAGCAATTAACTCTCAAAAATATTGGTTTTGAACAGTTAGCGGTGGAAATTGCGATCGAGTACGGTGAAATAGTCCAGGGCTTAGAAATTGCCGAACATGGTAAAAATGCTTGTTTAACTTGGCTGCTGTACGGTTGGACGGATAAAATTTACTCGCCAAACTACAGTTCGATTTTACAATTACTCAATCCTACAACCGCCGCAATTTACTGGCATATCAGCCCATCAAGTTTACGCACCTTTATTATCAAGCCCAACGCTCCCGAACCGATTCCAGTATTTACACCGATACTAAATGTAGCGCCGGATGAGTTTCCCTTACCCGAAGCAGTAAACCGTTTAGTAGAATTTGAAGATTGGTTGTCAGAATGGAATCGTCAATATACAGACTATCGCAGCGAAACCAGGGATAAACAAGGTAAAATCGATCATTCCTGGCGCAAGGATATGGAACAGCAACTGGCGAGACTCAGAGAAATACTGAGTATAGCTACCATCGAACAGGAACTTCAAGGGATCGACAACCTTGTGTTAATTCCTCACCGCGACTTACATCGACTTCCCCTACAGGGATTATTTTCTTCAAAATTCACCATCAGCTATTTACCCAGCGTACAAATAGGATTAAATCAACAGCAACAAAATTCCTCCGCCAACAAATCCTCGCCAAAATTGTTGAGTGTCGAATATCCCGACACCAAAGATTATCCTCCGTTCAAATCTGCGAAATTAGCAGGTTTAGCAATTAGTCAAATGTTTGAAAAACCCTATCGCCTTCAGGGTTCGCAAGCAACAAAAATAGAAGTAGAAAACGCTTTAGTAAGAAACTACAACATATTCAATTTTTACGGTTATGCAAACGATAACGCCAACGTTTCCACCTCAGAAATATTATTAGCGTGGGAAGACAAAATTACCTTAAATGAGATTTGTAAAAAACCCCTTAGTCGTTACAGCTTATTTACTCTCTCAGCCTGCGAAATTGCCACAAACAAAAAAAACATTACCACCGAATACGCCGGTTTAAGTAGTGGTTTATTAAGTCAAGGAGTTACCCACGTAGTAACTAGCTTGTGGAGAGTAGAATCCACCGCCAACGCCTTATTAACAATCGAATTTTATCGCCGATTGCATTCGGGTAAAACATCAGTTGTTGCCTTAAAAGAAGCCGTCGAATGGTTGAGAGAATTAACAGCAGGAGAACTGACAAAATGGTACGAAAACCTGTTGAGTCAACTTCCCCCCGAAGGATTGAGAATGAAAGCGCAATTAGCAACCCAATTATATAGAACCAGTCAAATGGAAGCCGATAAAAAGCTGTACTGTCATCCTTATTATTGGGCGGCATTTGTTATTGGGGGGATTGACAATTAACAATTATCAATTATCAATTATCAGTTAATTTCAAAGGCTACGGTGTACATATAGGAATCCGGTTTGAATTTTGAATAAAATTAGGTATTTGTAGGGTGCGTTATGGCTTCAGCCTAACGCACCAACATAAGACAGGATGGTGCGTTGCGCTCCGCGACAACACACCCTACGTATTTTTCAAAAATCAAATGTGAGTCCTATACAAGTCTTCTAAAGGTGCCCCGTAACGTTTCGATCCCCCCTAACCCCCCTTTCTAAGGGGGGGGATTGGAGTTAAAGTCCCCCAACTCAGCGGGGATTTAGGGGGATCTTCTTACGAAATGTGTGTTTATTTAAAATGACTGAAAAATTAACTCCACATCAAGAAGCTTTATTTTTAAATTATTTAGAAAAGTGGCGAAAAGTTGCTTTTTCAACCCAGCCAATTAACCGCGAGAAAGCAGAAGCAGCAATAAAAACAGCATATACATTAATTGACGAACCACAACCACAAATATTCTTTTTTGATAGCCCTTATGCTGCTGTTGTAGCGCTTGATAAATTATGCGATGAAATAGGCTGCTCGGAACTTGATGATGATGATATGATTGATAGACTTTGGGAAAAGTTAAGATATTATCTTATTGTTCCACCAGATGATAAATGCGATCGTCAAATATGGCTGCAAACTGATGATATACATGAAATAATTACAGAAGACTTAGAGGAATGCGATGAACAACCAAACGAGTATCTTATAATTCCCGATGAATTTGAGCCGGGTAACATACAGCCAGATACTATCTGTAGATACATGGCTTGGTTAGATTTTTGCGTTTCTGAATTAAATTACAATTGCAATTCCCAAATTTGGCAAACTTTTCAAGCAATCGTTAATAACTGCGGGTGGATAGCTTCTTATCAAGAACTTTGCGTGGTGTGCGATCTGCTTGCAGCAGCGCTTCGCTATCGCCCTTCTATACTTACTTTTGATGAGCAACATAAATTACACGGTGAAGATCAACCCGCGATTCAATTTGCGGATGGATATAGTGTTTACGCTTCTCACGGTGAAAGATTATCAAAGTTTGAATAATTAATAAGAAAATGTTAGGTTATAAAGCAATAATCACCAAATAATTGTTACTAAATTCGATAGGGTAATATTTTGGTCGCAAGTCACTAAAGCTACTGTTTCGCCTTGGTTTTTCAAAAAAAGCGTAGTTGCTACAATTTGCCTGTCATGCATTTCATTTATTGCAGATAAGTTAATTGTTAACTCGACAATATTAACGTCTAGGGGATATACAGTAATTCTTGAATCTGTATTGAGAACTGTAACTAACGCATTTGCATTAGGTATTGATGCTTTCCCTCGTTCGACAATCCAAACAGCTTCAGCGAATGCAGTTACAGGTAAAATTAACTTACTATCGGGATCTGAAAGTATTGTTTTAGCATTACTTCCTAAGCGCGAGTTGCCTTCAAGAAACCAAATTAACGCATGAGTATCTATAACATATTTCATTACCATTTACGACCAATCTAAATTATTATCAACATCACCACAAAATTCAGCTACTTTAAAATCTTCTTCTGTTGACTGATTTAAACCAGCAAACATTCCAAAAGACATAATTTGTGAAGTTGGCTGAACTGGTGTTGACTCTAGAAAAGTTACAATTACATTGCTTTGAGTAACGTCAGATGGTAATTCTGATAACACTATTTTTCCGTCTTTATAAATTCCTTCAACTGACTTTAACATTGTTGCTCACCATCTAAAATATAAAGAACTTCTTGGTAAAATATTTGATATATTGTCGCATTTGCTGGACAATCTGACTGTTGACACTGACGAAACTTAATATTTAGTTATTTTATCAAACTATCTATATAATAATTATTTCTATAAACATAAATAAAAAATAAGGCTCATTTCGTCATTCCTCAATATATTTTTCTTACAAAAAGATTTTATTCATCCCAAAACTAATAATATAGTTATGCAGTTAGAGGAGAAAAACATGACAAACGAACTTGAAAAACAAGGAAGTTGTCTTTGTGGTGCGGTAAAGGTTTCAGTAAAAACGAAAAGTAATAATGTAGACGTTTGTCACTGCAATATGTGTAGAAAATGGACGGGTGGTCCTTTACTTGCGATTCAATGCGGAGGTGATGTGAATTTTGAAGGTAATGAAAATATATCTGTCTTCAACTCTTCTGAATGGGCAGAGCGCGGATTTTGTAGTAAGTGCGGAACCCATCTTTTCTACCGTTTAAAAGCAGCAAATTATTATGCAATTCCTGCTGGCTTGCTCGATGATGATGAAAATTTTGTTCTCGAACTACAAATTTTTATTGATGAGAAGCCGTCTTTTTACAGCTTTGCAAATAAAACTAAAAATATGACGGGTGAAGAGGTTTTTGCTGAGTCTTCGGCTTCGTTGGAATGATAATAAAGTAATGTTGGGTTACGACGCATCAAACTTCTTTGTAAATAATAAATAATTCGTGCATAATCCCAATCTACAAATTACAAACTCAGTCGTCTTTAGACGACTTCGGCTATAAGCCTGGGAATTTATTCCAAGGCGGTTAGTTATTGAGAATGGTACAAGATGCGAATTTTAATAGATTGATAATATAAAAAACCACAAAAATAACCCCTGTCACGGTGGGTTTTGCTTGTGTAGATGAGCCATTGCCTTGCGGGGGTTTCCCCCGTTGTAGCAAATGGCGTGCGGTAACAAAGCGCCCGGTATTCTGATAAATGTTGGGTTACGACGCATCAAACTTCTTGGTTAATCATCAAAATTATTCGTGCGTCTAACCCAACCTACTAAGTACTTAGGCAAAATTAATTGTGTATTTGTCATTGCAAGTCGAACGAAGTGAAATGTTAGCTGAAAGCTTTCCCGAAGGGTAGCAATCGCAACACTTTGAGATTACTTCGCTGTCGCTCGTAATGACACAATTAATTTTGCACACCCACTTACTACAAACCTCCTGCTGGTAACTGCTTGCTTTCAACTTCTTCTGTCACCAGTAATTCTCTCAACACTCTTGCTACTGCTTTTTGCGCGACTTGAGAAGCAATTCTTTGTCCTAAAAGTTGCACGTTGGGATTAACTACAAGTTTGCTAATTTGTTCGATCGCTTTTGATGTATCAAAATTACCGCCTTCTTGCAGAATTTGGATGATATTCTTGATATGTTCTAAGGTTTGCTGTTCTTCAGTAGATGCGCCGGGGGTTTCGGTAATCGCAGTAACTCCAACTCTTTCTCTTAATAAATGAGTAAAGTTGTGCATTACGTTTCTACTTACTGCATCGACTCCTTTGAATAACTCATCTACTAACTTAGTACGAATAAAAGCACCGCGCTCGGATGCTAAGAATTCTAATCCTTGATTTAATGCATCGCTAGAATCATAATCTGAAGAATTACGAGCATTCTTTAACAAGTTTTCTAAACGATTCCAGCGAAAACGACCGTCTTTAAATAGTAAATCTTTTAATGATGCTCTTAATTCTGGTGATGGATCGGTTAATAATCTTTTGGAAACATAAGGATATGCTTCGCTGAGAACTTTAAAACTGGGATCGATATATATTGCTACACCTTCTAATGTTACCAAAGAACGAATAATCAAAGCGTAATAAGGAGGTACGCGGAAGGGATATTCATACATTAAATTTGATAAATCATCGGTGATGGTTTTGATATTTAAATCGGCAACGGAAGCACCTTGAGCATCGGCGAATACTCTAGAGAATGCCGGAATAATTGGGGTTAAATCAACATCTGGTGTTAAAAAATCTAACTTAACGTAGTCGTGTGCCAATGCGTCAAAATCGCGGTTGACAACGTGAACGATCGCCTCAATTAAACCGTAACGTTGCTGTGGCTGAATCTCGCTCATCATCCCGAAGTCGAGATAAGCTAATTTTCCATCTGGGGTAGCTAATAAATTACCGGGGTGTGGATCTGCGTGGAAAAATCCATGTTCTAATAATTGACGTAAGGAACATTGAACCCCTACTTCTACTAAATAACGAGCATCTATACCTAAAGCGGCGATTTCTTGTACTTGAGTTAATTTAAGTCCGTTAATCCACTCCATCGTCAATACGCGACGATTGGTATATTCCCAGTAAATTTTCGGTACGTATACGTCTTTTAGATGACCGTAAAGTTGGAAAAAACGCTCGGCATTTTCGCCTTCGTTTACGTAATCCATCTCCTCAAAGATACGCTCGCCTAATTCATCGAGAATACCTACTAGGTCGCTTCGCACCTGCCTGATGGCTTTTTGTCCCCAAGCTGCCAATCGGCGCAGGATATATAAGTCAATAGTTATACGTTCGCGCAAGTCGGGACGTTGAACTTTAACGGCGACTTCTTCACCAGTACTTTTTAACTTACCTCTATAAACTTGTCCTAAAGAAGCTGCGGCAATTGGATCTGGTGTTAAGTCGGTATAAATTTCTTCCGGACGCGCACCGAGTTCTTCTTCAATGAATTGATAAGCAAGTTCGTTGGGAAAAGGTGGTAACTTATCTTGTAGCTGAGTAAATTCTTCTAAATACACCGGAGGAACCAAATCCGGTCTTGTAGACAAAGCCTGTCCGATTTTAATATAAGCCGGTCCCAACCTTGTCAGCATTTCTCGCAATTGAACGGCGCGACGGCGGTCAGTTTTTACCTTTTTACCAAGTTTTCTATCCCACCACACGCCCAAAGCAAAGCCGATCGCCGGAGCCAAAACCGTAAATATACGCCCCCAAACCTCAAAAGGTCTTCTTCGATAATGCGCTGCAATTTCCAAAGCATTGTAACGCAATCCTAAATGTTCGCTCGTTGTCGCTTCCAACAGACTATTCTTTCGGGCTGGTAAAGAAGCTGGTAACTCAACAATAGTGGTATCTACTTTATCTGCAAGCACTAATTTTGTCTCTTGTGGTGTGGCTGGAGGAACTATCTTGGTATTCATGAAATTATCCCACGGCAGTTCAAACGTTAAGTATTGTAACAATCGCTTTCATCAGTGTAACTCATTAGGTCAAAGGTCAAAGGTTAAAGGTTAAAGGTTAAAGGTTAAAGGTCAAAGGTGAAGAGTTAGCAGTATAGAGTAGCGATCGCCGGAAAGCTCGCTATTAAATTACCCATCTCCCCCGAACCCTATCTCCCCCAACCCCATCTCCCCATCTCCCCATCTCCCCCGAACCCTATCTCCCCTTGTCTCCCCATCTCCCCATCTCAGTGTATTTCTCAAAAGTTATTACCTTTGACCTTTGACATGCAGACCTTTAACCTTTTAAACTAAGTTTGGTACACTTGTACGTTGGTGAATGAGTTTTGATGGGAACAATTTCTAGTATCCCAAACTGTTATCGTATTCCGCGTCTGCCTTAACGGAGAATAAATCTGAATGTTGCTCTCCCTTTATATAGAAAATTTTGCCTTAATTGACAAATTAGATTTAGAATTCGGTGCTGGGTTAAATGTACTTACGGGTGAAACTGGCGCTGGTAAATCGATTATTCTTGATGCGATCGATGCTGTTTTGGGTGGAAAAGTCTCTAGTCGCGTAATTCGCACTGGCAGCAAACGAGCAGTTATTGAAGGTACTTTTAGTTCTAATTCTGCTTTGGCTGGTTGGTTAACCGAGCAGGAAATCGATCTACTTGATGAAAATTCAGTAGTTATAAGTCGTGAAATTACTGCCAATACTAGTAATATCCGCAGTCGATCGCGGGTGAATGGTGTTCTGGTAAATCGTCAGTTAATGAACAGTTTGCGGGAACGCTTGGTGGAAATCACCGCCCAAGGACAAAACGTATTGGTAGGGCAATCTACACAGGTTCGCAACTGGTTGGATTCCTATGGTGGGGATGTGATAATCAAGCAGCGATCGTTTGTGGCTGCGGCTTTCAGTCGCTATCACGAAGCGCATTTAAAGTTGGAACGCCGTCGCACTTCGGAACGAGAACGTTTACAAAAACTCGATCTATTAACTTATCAAGCTAAAGAATTGGGAGAGGCTAATCTTGAGGAACCCAACGAATTAGAAAAGCTTTTGCAAGAGCAAGAACGCCTCAATCATGTTGTTGAACTGCAACAGATGAGTTACAACGTATACCAAGATTTGTATCAAAGTGACGGTGGAGGTTCTACAGCTACAGACTTGCTCGGAAGTAGCGAAGCTACGTTAATGAATATGGTGGAATTCGACACCGAGGAATTGCAGCCACTGTTGGAATTAATTAGGGATGCTTTGGGAGCAGTTACGGAAGTAGCGCGGCAAATGAACGCTTATGGGGACGCATTGGAGGCAGATCCCCAAAGATTGGATGAGGTAGAAGAAAGAATTCGGGAATTAAAGCATATTTGCCGCAAATATGGACCGTCGCTGGCTGAAGTTATCGAACATTACAACAGCATTCAAGCGCAGTTAGACGAACTCAACGATGGTGAAAAATCCATTGAAACCTTAGAAAAACAAGAGCAAGAATTTTTAAAGAAACTTAATTCTGAGTGCAGCGATTTAACCAAATTGCGTAGCGCTACAGCTGCTTTATTAGAAGCGCAAATTATTAGGGAACTCAAACCCTTAGCAATGGACAAAGTGCAATTTAAAGTTGAAATAGCACCCATTCCCCCGACTGCAAACGGAAGCGATAAGATCGGCTTTTTATTCAGCCCGAATCCGGGTGAACCGCTGCAACCGCTGTCGCAAACTGCTTCTGGTGGTGAAATGAGCCGCTTTTTGCTGGCGTTGAAAGCTACTTTTTCAGCTTCAGACAGCCCCGGAACAATGGTATTTGACGAAATCGATGTCGGTGTTTCCGGTAGAGTAGCGCAAACGATCGCGGAAAAATTGCATCAATTAAGTTTGCAGCTTCAGGTATTGTGCGTTACTCACCAACCATTAGTAGCGGCAATGGCAGACAAGCATTTTCACGTTAATAAACAAGTAATTAATCAGTTAAAAGGTAAAAAAGAAGACAACGGACATGGGGAAGAACGCACCGTGGTGAGGATTACGGCTTTAGATAACTTAGATAAACGACGGGATGAATTAGCGCAGTTAGCTGGTGGAAAGTCAGCCATTGACGCAGTAGCTTTCGCCGATTCTTTATTAGCGCAAGCAGCAACTCATCGTCAGGGGGAAGAGAAAGGGAGAGGGAGGAAGAAGAAGTTATGAGTTATGAGTTATGAGTTATGAGTTATGAGTAACAACTAACAACTAACATTGAATTAAATTGGTGCATCAAAAATCTGTTGAGCGGTTAAATTTAGCTGAGGAAAGGTAGGGGAAATAATTTTGTTGTCACCTCGAAACTGATTAAAGCTATATTCACCATTAACAAGTTCGCATACAAAAATGGTAGGTTGTTTCGGATTGCCGATAAATTTTTTCCCTCCTAGAGCTGCGTAATCGGCAATCCAATACTCTGGAATACCCATTTCCTCGTAGTCAGCGAGCTTCTTGTAATAATCATCGCGCCAGTTAGTAAGGCACTGCGTTGCGGAGGTTCCCTCCGTTGTAGCAAGTGCCGTACTTACAACCTCAACTAATAATGGAATTGATGCAAGTTGAGAAACTGTAGATTCTTTGTTCCAAAGTGGTTCGTTATCTAAATTATCAAGATTCAATAATAAAACATCAGGTGAATAAGCAGAATCCGCCGATTCAGGTTTGACAAACGCAGTTTTAGGTATAGTGTAAGGTAAATCAAGTCTGTCAAATTCCACTGTTAGCTTACGTGCTATAAATCCTACAACTTTTTCATGGTTTCCGGTTGGTGGTGCCATCTTGACTATTACCCCATCACGTAATTCATAACGTATCCCTGTATTTGGATACCAATCAATAAATTCTTCAAAAGTTATTAGTTTAGGTATTGCTTGAGCCATAGCTTTTTACTTTGTATTAATAAACCATATTTAGGTCGTAGTGACAAAATAATTTGATATTAATACATTAATAGTACATGATATAAATAATATTTGCCTGACGACTTATTAGTTTTGAGCTAATCCTAATATTTTTAATCAAGTCAGCATTAAGATAGATAGATATACAATTTATGCCTTACAAAGATTTCGATATTTCAAAAGTCAAAGATACATTTGATTTAACACTGGTTGGAGATGAAAATTTTCTTCCAGAAGTTGAACCTGTTTTACCAAGTCCTTACATAGCAGAATTTTTAGAAGAAAGTATACCTTTAGCTATTGCAATGGGTTCGGGAAAAGCACGTTCCGAACTGATTATTAGTCCGATTTTATTTGAATTACGAAAGCTTTTAAATAAAGAAATCAGCTTTTTTTCAGGTGAAGAATTTGACATCGATAAAAACTTAGGACTGACAGGAATTTGTGATTTTATCGTTAGTCTTTCTCCGGAACAATTATTTATTGAAGCGCCAGCATTAGTAATAATAGAAGCGAAAAAAGAAAATTTCAAAGATGTGTTAGGACAATGTATTGCACAAATGGTTGCAGCCCAGAAATTTAACCAGAAAAATGATGAATCAATATCGATTGTCTATGGAAGCATTACTAATGGGAATTTATGGAGTTTTTTGAAATTAGAAGAAGATATAGTTACAATTGATTTTACCGAACACAGAATTTTGCCAGTAGAACAATTATTAGGAACTTTAGTATGGATAGTGCGTGATGGGTTGGATTGATTTTCAAACAAATAAATATCATGGTGCGTTACGCTGCGCGATAACACACCCTACAAAAAAACTCTCTTAAACCTCTTCCCTCTGCGTACTCAGCGTCTCTGCGGTTTATTATAATTCTTAATTATCACTAAAATCCTCCCAAAAATGACCTCAACCCTCACTAAAACCTCCAATAAAACCAACCAATTACCCGCCGGAGGTACAGATCCAAATCAATTTGATGTACTTGAAGCTTGGTATCCCATTCATTATATTGACGACTTAGACAAATCCAAACTTACCCGTTTTACTATCCTCAACAAAGACGTTGTAATTTGGTGGGATAAACAAGCATCTTGCTGGCGAGTTTTTGAAGATAAATGTCCTCATCGTCTCGTACCGTTATCCGAAGGAAGAATTGCCGAAGATGGACTTTTAGAATGTCCCTATCACGGTTGGGCTTTTGCTGGTGATGGTAAATGCGATCGCATCCCCCAACAACCCGAAGGTACAAAAGCTGAATCTTCTCAAAGAGCTTGTGTTGTGTCTTTCCCAACAACTGTTAAACAAGGATTATTGTTTATCTTCCCTGGAAACGCCGAAAATGCCGAAAATATAGAAGTTCCCATTATTGAAGCGATCGAAGAATCACCCGACGAATGGGTTGTTTTAAATACCTTTCGGGATTTACCTTACGATGCTTTAACATTATTAGAAAACGTCATCGATTCCAGCCATATTCCCTTTACCCATCACGCCACCGTCGGAAATAGATCCAGCGTTTCACCCGTAGAATTAGAAGTAGTTGAATCCGGGAAAAACGGTTTTACAGGAATTTGGCAACAAGGACCGAGAAAAGGTACTTTAGGAAAACAAGATACAACATTTATCGCGCCGGGATTAGTATGTCACGATTTAACATCGAAGAAATTTGGTAGAACTTTGACAGTAGTTTACGCTACTCCCATTCGTAAAGGTGAATGTCGTTTATTTGCGCGTTTCCCCTTTAAATTCTCCGCAAAACTACCTGCTTTCTTTATCAAGTTAACTCCACGCTGGTATTCTCACATCGGAAATAATCGGGTTTTAGAAGACGATCAAATTTTTCTCCACTATCAAGAGCGTTATTTAGAAGAATCCGGGGGAAGTGCAAATTTTAACAAAGCATTTTATCTACCCACCAAAGCCGATACCTATGTATCCGAATTGCGACAGTGGGTGAATAAATATAATGCAAATCCATTTCCTGGAGAAACTTTACCACCAAGGTTATCAACAGAAGAACTTTTAGATAGATATCATTCCCATACCAAAAAATGTGGAAGCTGTAGTAAAGCACTTGTTAGGATTAGGAAATTGAGAATGGCGATCGCACTTCTGGCTGTACTAGCTTGGGCAGCGATCCCCCTAACATCTTTATTGCAGGATAAACCAGTAATTTTGCCCATATCACTTTCTGCAATATTTCTTTTATTAGGTGGTGCATGGTTTGGTTTGGGGAGATTAGAAAAGCGGATGTACCAAGGTAAAGAAATACCACCTCGTAATTTACCATAAATGTAGAGACGTAGCAGTGCTACGTCTCCCTCCCGAAATTTACCGCATCAAACCAAAAATTTAATTAATACAAATTAGCCCTACGTCTCCCTCCCGAAATTTACCGCATCAAACCAAAAATTTAATTAATACAAATTAGCCCTACGTCTCCCTCCCGAAATTTACCGCATCAAACCAAAAATTTAATTAATACAAATTAGCCCTACGTCTCCCTCCCGAAATTTACCGCATCAAACCAAAAATTTAATTAATACAAATTAGCCCTACGTCTCCCTCCCGAAATTTACCGCATCAAACCAAAAATTTAATTAATACAAATTAGCCCGTAACACAAGAATTTTATTGTTTTTTAACTTATAACTGATATAGCAGATTCAATAAACACTATTTCATTGAATTCTCGTTACAAATCGAAATCTAGGGAGACGTAGCACTGCTACGTCTCTACATTTACCGCATCAAACCAAAAATTTAATTAATACAAATTAGCCCGTAACACAAGAATTTTATTGTTTTTTAACTTATAACTGATATAGCAGATTCAATAAACACTATTTCATTGAATTCTCGTTAAAAATTGAAATCTAGGGAGACGTAGCACTGCTACGTCTCTACATTAATAGCACTATAAAAAATCTCTACAATGCCGCAAATATCCCGCAGAAAATTATTAAAACAAGGTACAACTGCTATAGTCAGTCTTTCTTCCATCAGCTTACTCAATTTAATTGCTAATTCTCAATCCGCAGCAGAAACAATAACTGGTAATCTGGAAACGCAAATCCCAAAGTTAATGCGGAATAACCGAATTCCAGGAATTTCTGTAGCAGTGATTCGGGATGGCGAATTATTTTGGAATAAAAGCTTTGGGGTTAAAAATAAATATACGAAAACATCTGTTAATAACGAAACTATCTTTGCTGCTGCCTCTTTAACTAAACCATTATTTGCTTATGCAGTCTTAAAAATGGCTGAAAGAGGAGAAATTGATTTAGATGCACCTTTAACAAAATACACCGATAAACCATTAATTTCCGATTCTAGAATTAACAAAGTAACTGCTCGTAGAGTATTATCTCACACTACTGGTTTTCCTAATTGGAGCGGTAGCAAACCCGTTTGGTTTAAAAATAATCCAGGAACAAAATTTGGTTATTCTGGGGAAGGTTTTTTATATTTACAAAGTGTAGTTGAAAAAATTACCGAACAACCTTTAGAAGCATATTTACAACAGCAAATATTAAAGCCTTGGGGAATGAATAGCAGTAGTTTAATTTGGCAACCTGAATATGCAAACATTGCTAGTTACGGACACGATCGCCAAGGTAAACCGAAACCGATGAGTCAACCGAAAGCGGCGGTATCTGCGGGAAGTTTACGCACAACTGCTGCTGAATACGCTCAATTTGCGATCGCGATGATGAAACCGGGAACGATTGATAGTAATAATTTGACGGAAGCAAGTTTACAGCAGATGTTAACTCCCCAAATTAAACTGAGTGATTCTCTAAATTGGGGTTTGGGTTGGGGATTGGAAAAAACTAATATTGGTAACTTCTTTTGGCATTGGGGAGATTTAGTTACTTTTAAAAGTTTTATTGTAGCTAACAAAGATTTAAAAACGGGAATCGTAATTTTAACTAATAGTCAAAATGGGTTGAAAATCTGCGAAAATATTGTAGAACGAGCAATTACTGGAAAACATCCGGCATTTAAATACTGGATGATTGATTATTAATTATATTTTGTCAAAAACAGATAACTACTCCTATTCTGCCACGAGATTACCGATAAAAAAACCGCAGAGGGCGCAGAGGGCGCAGAGAAAAGAGTAATGTAGAGACGTAGCAGTGGTACGTCTTTCTTTATTTTGGTTGGTATTGATAATTCGGTGTAATAATATTAACCATAATCGATGGAGACGTAGCACTGCTACGTCTCTACATCAAATATCTAATGTTATTTAGTCTTAGCTAACATTAAATTTGACTGATTGACACCAAATTTATAACCAATACCAAAATCTAAAGGCTGGATATCTTTACTACTTGTATAAACCCTTCTCAAATCTGACTGATAGCGATTGCGAAATAAACCAATCGGACGAGAATAAGCACCATAAAATTTTAAATCCCATTTGGAATTGTCGAAAGATTTTAAAGGCATTCCAGAATCATCTTGCAATAGATAGCTGCTGTTAGCCAAAATGGTATCTCTAATATTTGAAAAGCTACCGTTATACATTAAATAAGAAGCTGCTTTCAAATAAGTTACGGGGTTATCAAGTTTGCTAACAAACTGTTTTAATTCGGGATGCTTTTTTAAACCATCGTTAGATAAGTCTGTAGAGAAATAATACAAAGTACGAGGTTGTGATTCTCCTTGGGGGACAAAAGCAATTTTTACTCCCGGTACCATGCCTTTTTTTAATTCTCCGACATTAGCATTTTTATCTAACCCGATGTATTGCAAATCGAGGATGCGATTGTTAGTGCGTGCCATAAACACGTACAAAATCGGTAAAACTCCTTGCTTTTGTAAATCAACTCTCATATCGTTGGTGCGAAAGAAGCTGAATTGCAAAATTTCTGATAAAGAACTTCTTGCTTTACCTAATGCTGTAGTAGTTTGATTCGCAGAAAGTTTTGCAAAATCTGGAACGGTACCTACTGGTTCTAAACCTACTAAAACCATTTCTTTGGCTTTAGGAAATAAAGAGAAAGAGTAAAGAAAATCTGGTCCGCTGAAAGGATAAAAAACTGATGGTGATTTAGCATTAATTGCCTGTAACTCTTTTGCTCTCCAGTTTCTCACCTTTGCTAGCTGCTGTTTTTCTAATTTAGACCAGGCATTTTTGTAGTAATTTTGGTGGGAATTCCAACCTCTATTTTTCTGTACTTTCGCCAAAGGACTTTGACTATCAACTTCCATTCCCGCGAGCAATTTAGCCGTATCAGTTAATTTAGCTGATTTTGCTTTGTCAAATTTTGCTAAAGGATCTACGGGTTTAGTTGATTCAGCTTTTATCGCGTTATTCGTAATCGAGTTAGTATTGATGTTTCCGCCAGAACTACATCCTTGTAATAACAATAATGCGCCAACACCAGTACTTAAAAAAGCGGAAAATAATTTATTGTTCATGATTTTAGGGAAATGTTTCAAAGTTATTTATCAGTAACAGAAGACCAGCCCAACTTGTTTTTGTTAGCAACTAAATAGACAATTAAACCGATTCCTAACGTCCCCATTCCCGTTAAAGATTCCACGGGTTGATCGATCAAAAGGTACACCAACATCCACAAACTAATTCCTAAAAAGATCAGTGGTGTAAAAGGATAACCCCAAGTTTGATAAGGGCGAGGTGCATCGGGATATCGGAAACGGTTAACGAAAACCCCTAAAACTGTAATAAATGAAGATAAAGTGAGAGTAAATCCTAAATAAGTAATTACTGCTTGAAAACTAGATGTTAGTATCAACACGGTAACGATAAAAAGCTGTACGAGAATTGCCAGATATGGAATGCCGTTGGTGTTTTTCCTCGCAAGCATTTTAAATAAAGGAATATCTTCACCAATTGCTTGAGTAACTCTTGGTCCTGCTAAAACCATTGAACTAATTGAACTTATTAGTCCAAATGAAATTAGTACACCCATTATTTTTGCTCCGAATAAGCCAAAAATTTGATTAGCTGCGATATACCCAACCTCTACTTCTCCTGCTAATTTATTAAGTGGCGTAGTGTGTAAAAATATAAAATTTAATAGTAGATACAATCCCATTACAATCAAAGTTCCGCCAATTAAAGAACGAGGTAGATTTTTTTCCGGTTCTTCTACTTCACTAGCTAAATAAACGGCTGCATTCCACCCTGAATATGAATAGGTTACGTAAACTAACGAAATTGCAAAGGGAGAACTGAAGATTAAATTTACATCTCCCGTTGAAGGTAAAAATCCTAATTGTTGGGGTTCTGCTAATAAGAAACCGCAGACAATTAAAACTACAATTAGTAGAACTTTCAAAATCGTAAATATCTGTTGAAAGTAGCTACCAAATGTTTTACTTCTACTATGAATTAAAGAAACTCCGATAACTACAGCTAAAGCAATAGCTGTTGAAGAAACTATCGGGAATACACCTTTAAAATATGCTCCCAAAGCCATAGCTGCGGCTGCAATTGGTGCAGCAAAACCGACTGTTACCGATACCCATCCAGATAAAAAACCCACTACTGGATGATATATACGAGATAAATAATAATATTCTCCACCCGAATAAGGCATTGCTGCGCCTAATTCGCCATAACTTAAAGCGCCGCATAAAGCGAAAACTCCACCTACCATCCATAAAAATAGCAGTGTGAAACCAGATTTAATATCCACTACTTGAAAGCCTAAGCTAGTGAATACACCCGTACCTATCATATTAGCTACCACGATACAGGTTGCAGTAAACAAGCCGATCGCTTGATTATTTTGTTGCTGATTTGAGGACATCAAATTTTATCAGTAAAATCACTGACTTATTGGTATTTTAAACAACTAATTTTTAACTTAATAAATCATTGGACAGCATCCTGAGAAATGCCGATGTTTATACAAAGTAAATTTATATTCTTAGTAAAATCTGTTAGCTCTTAAGTATTAGTACAATAATATCAAGTGCTTTATCATACTTTTTTACTCTGAAGATAAAGCTCAAATCTTTTAATATCAAGTGATATGCAGTTAAAACCTAACATTTATTTTATACTCAATAAATATACTTAAACTAATTTTAAGTACGTAAACATTCCGATACTTTTTTACATATTTAGCTTAAAGTAGTTCATTTAAACTATTAATTTTTTCGCTCCGAGACGCGGACACTCTACTATTGCTGAAAAATTTGTGGGATACGGACAAAACTTAATATCAATATTAAGAGCTATTTTTAAACTGCTTACTTGCATCAAATATTTTGATTTATAAAAATTATGTTTGAAACCTTTGCGAAATTTAACCTGTTACTTTTGTAAAAATTTTGGGAATAATATGAATATAGTCTGTAGTAAATTACAACTCTACTATTCAATACCTGATGCTGTGGATGTTATTGCAGCAAACGGATTGAGATGAATCAAAGGTAGGGTATATTGTTCTGCTAAAAGAATAAAAATAGGACTATTTTCAAAAGCTCAGTAAGTAAATTTATTTGCTTTTTTATCAATATACTTACCTAGATTAAATAGGACTCAAATTAAGATGTTTTTTAGAACGGTAAACATAAAAATGAAATTAGAAAAAGACAATCTTTTAATTATGAGTTAATACAGAAATATCTAGGCTTATGTACTTGTAAGTAAAAATTTAATTTGTTTTTTCTTGTTTGATTATCTACGTATCTTTGTCAGTGACGTTTTCTCTGAGGAGAGATTAAACTGTGGATAATGTTCTTATTTGATTGGACTTCTTGTCAAAATATTTTTTAATTAGTTAAAAGTTAGAGAAAAAGCCGCTTGATGCTAATTTTTCTCTGTATCTCTTAACATTCATCGATTTATACAAGAAGTCTATTTTTCTCAAAAGCAAATTTTAGTTAGAATGCAGGCGATAAATCCACCTGCAAACAGCCATTTCTAAAACAAATCTTATATCATAAGGCAGTTATGTCAGTCTACCAACGTAGTCGCGGTGAAACCACCGATTTAATTATCGGGGGCAAAAATTCAGGGGAACGCGACTTTATTCAAAATCCTACTCGATTGGATGCTCTTGCGAGTCAACAAGAAGGAACTATTTCTAATTTCCTTGCTCCTTTGACTCAAGATACTTTTAAACAAGTTGTTAAAGATGTAGAGCATAAGTTACAAATTGTTAATCAAACCCTATCCATGCTGGACTCTAAAGGGTTTGAAGCAATTTTGCAAGAGATGTTGCAATCTATCACCTTAAAAACCGGGGAATTACTAGGGGCAGATAGAACAACAATATTTCTGTTAGATGAGGAAAAACAAGAATTATATACAATTGTTGCCGAAGGGGAAGGAAATCGCTCTTTAGAGATTCGCATACCGGCAAATAAAGGCATTGCTGGTGAAGTTGCTACTGATAAAAAAGTTGTAAATATTCCCTTTGATTTTTACAACGATACTCGTTCTTCTTTTGCGCGGCAGCATGAAAAAAGAACCGACTACCGTACCTTCACGATGTTGGCTTTACCTTTGCTCAACGAACAAGGTAAATTGGTTGCGGTAGTGCAATTGTTAAACAAATTAAAACCAGATAGCAACAGTGAAGCCCCTTTATCGGAACGTATTGATATTAAGGGTTTTACCGATGCTGACGAGGAACTATTCCAGGAGTTTGCGCCTTCGATCCGATTAATTTTAGAATCATCGCGTTCCTTTTATGTAGCGACTCAAAAACAACGAGCTGCTGAAGCGTTGATGAAAGCTATTAAATCACTTTCCCAAAGCAGTCTCGATTTAGAAGAGACACTCAAGCGAGTGATGGATGAAGCCAAACAACTGATGAACGCCGATCGCTCTACTTTATGGTTAATAGATCGCGATCGCCAAGAATTGTGGACGAAAATTACCTTGGGTGATGGTTCGACAAAAGAGTTACGAGTACCTATGGGTAAGGGTTTTGTCGGTCAAGTAGCTCAAAGCGGTAAAATATTAAATATCCCCTTCGATCTGTACGACAATCCCGACTCCGACACCGCCAAACAAATAGACAGTTCCAACGGTTATCGTACCTGTAGTTTGCTGTGTATGCCAGTATTCAACGGCGATCGGGAATTAATTGGCGTAACTCAACTGGTAAATAAGAAGAACAAAAATCAATGTCCTCCTTATAACCCCGAAGATTGGCCCCAAGCCCCCGAATGCTTCCAAGCTAGCTTCGATCGTAATGACGAACAGTTTATGGAAGCCTTTAATATACAAGCAGGTGTAGCACTGCAAAACGCTCAATTGTTCGCCACCATCAAGCAACAAGAACAAATGCAGCGCGATATTCTTCGCAGTCTTTCCAATGGTGTTATTTCTACTGATAAAAAAGGCTACGTCGTTGCTGCCAATGAAAGCGCTTTGCGTTTGTTGGGATTAGAAGCAGAAGAACGTTTAGAAGGCAAATTAATCAACGACATCATCAATATCAAAGAAAACGACTTCGATAAATGGTGTGACGATGCTTTAAATGTTACCGATGATAAATTACGCGAACAATATTATCCCGATCGCACTCTTCTTACCCATGAATCTTTAGAAAATAGCATCAACTTGTCGATCAACACCATCGCCGACGCAAGCGACAATCGACAAGTTAGGGGGGCGCTGGTAGTAATGGATGATATCAGCGACGAAAAACGGCTCAAAAGTACCATGTACCGCTACATGACTCAGGAATTAGCCGAAGAACTACTTAAATTAGACGACGCAAAACTAGGTGGCGATCGCAAAGAAGTTTCGATTCTATTTTCCGATATTCGCGGCTACACTACTTTAACGGAAAACTTGGAAGCCGAAGAAGTAGTTGGTATGCTCAACGAATACTTCGAGTCAATGGTGGAAGCGGTTTTCAAACATAAAGGCACCTTAGATAAATATATTGGTGATGCCATCATGGCTGTATATGGTTCGCCGTTACCTTTACAAAACCATGCTTGGATGGCAGTACAAACATCTTTAGAAATGCGCCATCGCTTAAACGACTTTAACATCCGTCGTCATGCGGACAACAAGCCAGAAATTAAGATTGGTATTGGTATCAACTCAGACGTTGTAATCAGTGGAAACATTGGTTCGAGCAAACGCATGGAATTCACCGCGATCGGCGATGGTGTAAACCTTGGTTCTCGTTTAGAAAGCGTCAGCAAACAGTACGGCTGCGACATTATTATCAGCGATAACACCCATGAACCTTGCAAACACTTGGTATGGGCAAGAGAATTAGATTACATTCGCGTTAAAGGTCGCAACGAGCCAGTATCAATATACGAATTAATCGGTTTGCGTAGCGATAATATCAGCGGCGATAAACTAACCGCGATCGAACATTATCATAAAGGACGCGAATACTACATCAACCGTCAATTTACCTCAGCCAAAAACCAATTCGCCCTCTGCTTGGAAATCGAAGCAGATGACAAAGCAGCAATATCGCATCTTAAACGCTGTCACCATTGGTTAGATAATCCTCATACTCATGACGACTGGGATGATGGCGTTTGGACTTATAAGGAAAAGTAAGTTAGTTGATAGTTGTTAGTTGTTAGTTGTTAGTGGTTAATACTCCATCAAGTTAAGAAAGCTAGGTTCGTAGTCGGGACTTTAGTCCTTGGATAGAAGGGCTTAAGCCCTTACTACGAACCTTTCTTTCTACAAAAAAATAATTAAAAATCAAATACGGCACCCACATTATGTGATAATAACCAAGCCTTTCGCTTTCCTTAAGGAACCATTATTACCGTGCAGTCAACCGATAATATAAATGAACTGGTTGAAGCCTTACAACAGCCAGCAGACTTGACTTTCGAGCTACCCGATCCCGAAGATGAAGCGATTCCTGAAATAGAGTTTCTCCAGCAGCTTGATGTAGCTTGGCACGTATGCGATAAATTTGATTTACAAACTGATATTTGGCGAGGAAGAATTTTACGCGCCGTTCGCGATCGCGAGAAAAAAGGAGGAGATGGACGCGGTACGGGGTTTTTAAAATGGCTCAAGGAACGGGAAATTAGTAAAAGTAATGCGTATGCTTTGATTCAATTAGCAAACAGCGCCGATACCCTGTTAGAATCCGGCAAGCTTGAAACAACTTCTATCAATAACTTTAGTAAACGGGCATTTGTAGAAACCGCCAAAGCTTCACCAGAAGTACAAATAATGGTTAGTGAAGCCGCACAAAATGGCGATCGCATTACCAGAAGAGAAGTAAAGCAACTTTCTGAAGAGTGGACGGCAATGTCCTCAGATTTACTACCCGAACCAGTCAAGCTCAAAGCAGCCGATAACACCCTTCCCCCTCGTTATCTTGCGCCACTGGTAAAAGAAATGGAAAAATTACCACAACTCCATCAAGCAGTCATCCAAGATGAAATTACTGCTAATCCAGATGTTGAAACTCTCAAACAGGTTACAACAGAGGCGCGTTACCTAGCAAAATATCTCAAAGCAGCCGTACAAGTACAAGCCCTTTCCAACGAAGAAGTTGATATTGAAACAGCATTAGAAGAAGCTCAAAGAGTCGGATGCATGAGTATAGCCGCCGATTTAGTCAATCAAGCATCTGCGATCGAGCAAACCATAGCCAAGCTATACATGACTTGGAAACGCATCGCGAATCTATCAGATCGGCTTTACGTTGATACGGGTGCTTCCACACCACATCTAAGATCGCTACTAGATTGTTTGGAACCCCTCGGTGGCGAAGTCATGGAATTACGGATTAGCGGTACAACCGAACGTACAGTTCGCTTGCAAATCCAAGAAACCGAATAATCAGTGATCGGTGAACAGTGAACAGTGAACAGTGAACAGTGAGCAGGTGGAATTGACTTTTTTAGACTAATAGCAATAAATATTAACGTTAAGACGTTTTGATTTACGCTAAGTACTTTTATCTAAAAATAGAATGGCAACTAGCGAAGATATTATACTGAATTATTTTTTACGATAACTAAGCCTGTCCTCTGCACAGGCTAAAAATGAAGGAGATTAGAAACCGAATTTGGATCGTAAGCTACTGATAAAATTTTTGTATAGATACAACTGCTAACTGCTCACTGTTCACTGCTCAAAGTTCGCTGTCAATGATAAATATTGCTCCACGCATTTGTAAGTCAAGCTTTGTAAACTTGGACAGTCCTTTGTTGTATCCAAATAAAGCATTCTCTACATTTGCACCATTGAGATCGGTATGAGTTAAATTAGCACCAATCAAATAAGCGCTACTCAAGTTTGCAGCGGTTAAAAACGCATTTTTAAAGTTGGTATAGCTGAAATTAGAATTAACCAGATTGGCGTAACGTAAGTCAGCACCGCATAAATTGACGCAGCTAATATTAGCATTACTTATGTCAGTACCGCGTAAGTCAGCATTTTTCAGCACAGCATCGCGCAAGTCAGCACCACACAATTCAGCTTCACTCAAATTTGAAATGCTTAAGTTAGCTTGTCGTAGTACGGCACCTGTTAATTGAACGCCGTTAAGCAAGCCTTGGCTAAGATTAGTACCCTTAAGTTTGGCACCTGCTAAATAAGCATATTGCAGATGAACTCGACTCAAATCGGCACCACTAAGATCGGCACGAGTCAAGTTGGCATCATCTAATCTACTTCCAGGAAAATCTCTTTCTCCTACTGCATAACGTTGAAGTAGTTCACTTGAACTTGATGCCATTAATACAGTAGGTAGTTTCTCTTCATCCACTTTATTCATATTGCAATAGATGCGCTTATTTCAATTTAAAGCTTAAGCCAAAAGCCTTTAAATATTACTTCTTACTGATGACAGTTTATTTTTCTGTCTCAAAATCATTACCTCGAAATACATTTATCCTCGTACCGAGTTATTACGCATATGTGACACTTTATGTAGTGGCATAGTTGAAGAGAGGGGGATGGGGGGATGGGGGAGATGGGGGGATGGGGAGAGGGGGGGATGGGGAGATGGGGAGATGGGGGGATGGGGAGACAAGGAGAATTATAACCTTTAACCTTTAACCTTTAACCTTTAACCTTTAACCTTTAACCTTTAACCTTTAACCTTTAACCTTTAACCTTTAACCTGTTCCCAATGCCCAAATTAATTCTTAATTCCGGTTGTGGCGATGCCGCGTATAAATTGCCGTTGACCGATGAGGAATAGTAGCATTACGGGTACGGTGGCTATGGTGACTGCTGCCATTAATAGGGACCAATTATTGGTAAACTGTTCTTGAAACTCTGCTAAAGCCAGTTGTACGGTTCTTAATTCCGGTCTGGTTGTAAATACTAAGGGTTTAAATAAATCGTTCCATTCACCAATAAAGGTAAATAAAAATAGCGTTACCAGTGCGGGACGGGCTAATGGTAACATTACTTGCAATAATATTTGCAGCCTGTTCGCTCCGTCTATGGCTGCTGCTTCTTCTAATTCTATGGGAATACTTTGAAAATACTGCCGTAGCAAGAAAATACCGAAACCGTTAGCAGCAGTGGGTAAAATCAGCGCCCAGTAGGTATTTATCATGTGTCCCCACTTGAGTATTAAAAATATCGGAATCACCAGCAACTGAAAGGGGATTACCAATGTCGCTAAAACTATTAAGAGTAGTAGTTCGCGTCCCCTAAACTTCAACCTTGCTAATGCGTAACCTGAAGCCGCAGAAGTTATAATTTGAAGAGAGGTAACACAAACGGCTACTAAAGTAGAGTTAGCAAATGCTAGTAAAAATTTACCTCGCCCCCATGCATCGCGGTAATTAGATAAAGACCAGCCATTTTTCGGTAACACGCTTTGATTTGTACTTGGAGACGAAAATGATGTTAGGAAGACCATAAGTAGCGGTATGAGGATAATAACCGCCAATAGTAATAGTATTCCTAGCGTGAGGAAGTTACCGTATTTTCGCGTCCAGCTTGATTCGTACATAAATAAAGCTTACCCAAGCATTAGTTTTTCTGTTACTAGAGCAATCGCCCCCAGCAACAGCTAATCTATAACATAGTGGCTTATTAAGTAAAATTAAACCACGTTAATTCTGTAATTCTGTTGACGACCGAGGATAAAAAATGAAGCACAATTAAAGTAAACGATGATGGTTATTAAGATGGAAGTAATTGATACCCAGGAATTCATACTAGTAATAGGTTTGGTCGCTGTGGTAGAAATACGTTCCTTCTAATTTCATCGATACAAGTCAACTTCATTCCAAGTTCATCACAGAAGACTATCATATACTTTCATATCTGGAGGGAAATCAAGATGCAGGAGCTTATAGCCCCATCTTCACTCGATTATCGTAGCGAAACATATAAAGACGCTTTCAGCCGCATTAATGCGATCGTGGTTGAGGGAGAACAAGAAGCATACGAAAATTATTTATCACTGGCGCAATTGATTCCAGACAAAAAAGATGACTTAGTTCGTCTTTCTAAAATGGAAATGCGTCACAAAAAAGGTTTTCAAGCTTGCGCTAAAAATCTGGAAGTTACTGCGGATATGGAATTCGCTAAAGAGTTTTTTGCTCCATTACATCAAAATTTCCAGGAAGCAGCCGCACAAAATAAAATTGTTACCTGCTTGTTGATTCAGTCTTTGATTATCGAATGTTTTGCGATCGCCGCTTACCACATCTTTATTCCAGTAGCGGATGATTTCTCTCGTAAGATTACTGAAGGTGTTGTAAAAGATGAATATACTCACCTCAACTTTGGAGAAGTTTGGCTAAAGGAACATTTTGAAGAATCCAAAGCTGAATTAGAAGCAGCAAACGCCCAAAACCTGCCTATCGTTTGGAAAATGCTTAACGAAGTAGAAAACGATGCGGAAAATATGGCAATGGGTAAAGATGCTTTGGTAGAAGACTTTATGATTCAATACGGTGACGCTTTGAGTAATATTGGCTTCACCACTCGCGATATCATGCGTCTTTCTGCATACGGACTTAGAGCCGCTTAATCGCAGTAGCCTTTTTGTTTGTTTGACAATAGGAATAATTAGCTATGATTATTGCTCCTCGCCCGATCGCAATCGGGTACCATTTACGGTTTTCCAGAGGAGCAATTCTTATGGTGTCTATTTATATTCCACGCCTTAAATCCTTTCACAAAGCATAAGCCGAAATTAATAGTTCATGTTTGGTTTAATCGGACATCTTACAAGTTTAGAACACGCTCAAAGAGTAGCTAAAGAATTAGGCTACCCAGAATATGCCGACCAGGGGCTAGATTTTTGGTGTAGTGCGCCACCCCAAATAGTAGATAATATTACGGTCACAAGTGTAACCGGACAAAAAATCGAAGGTCGGTATGTTGAATCTTGCTTTTTACCGGAAATGCTGGCTTCTCGCCGCATGAAGGCTGCTACTCGCAAAATACTAAATGCGATGGCTCATGCCCAAAAACACGGTATAAATATTACTGCTTTGGGTGGTTTTTCCTCGATTATTTTTGAGAATTTTAAGTTAGAACAAATTCCTCAAATCCGCAACATCAAATTAGAGTTTGAACGGTTTACTACAGGAAATACTCATACTGCCTACATTATTTGTCGGCAAGTAGAGCAAGCCTCGAAAAGACTTGGCATAGACTTAGAGTCGGCAACAGTTGCGGTATGTGGTGCTACAGGAGATATTGGTAGTGCCGTCTGTCGTTGGCTGGATGCGAAGACAGATGTGAAGGAATTGTTGTTGATAGCGCGTAACGCCGAACGCCTTTCATCCTTGCAATCTGACCTCGGTCGTGGAAAAATAATGGGTCTAGAGGCAGCGTTACCCGAAGCAGATATTATCGTTTGGGTTGCCAGTATGCCCAAAGGTGTGGAAATTGACCCCACCGTGTTGAAGAAACCTTGTTTGCTAATTGATGGTGGTTATCCCAAAAATTTAGCAACGCTCGTTGTGCATCCAGACGTATACGTACTCAACGGTGGCATTGTAGAGCATTCTCTTGACATTGACTGGAAAATTATGAACATTGTCAACATGGATGTTCCCGGTCGTCAACTTTTTGCTTGTTTTGCCGAATCAATGCTGCTTGAATTTGAAAAGTTGTACACTAACTTTTCTTGGGGGCGCAATCAGATTACCGTAGAGAAAATGGAGCAGATTGGTCAAGTGTCTATTAAACATGGATTTCGACCGCTGCTAGTGTGATTAACAGTTAAACATTGGGGCTTACAAGACATCCTTTGATTCGGACAAGCGTAATTATTTATTGCCTGCCTCTAGCATTGGATATTTTTCCTTATGGAGTTCTCCAGTAGTTAACGGTTAACTATTAATGGTTATGAGTTAGGAGTAAAGTAATTATCTATATATCTCAACTCTTAACTCATAACGCGCTGTTTCTTGTAACTCACAACTCATTATTCAAACAATGGCTACACAAGAGCGTAAACCGCTACTTTTGGACTTTGAAAAGCCCCTAGCAGAACTGGCAAACCGAATTGAGCAGATTCGTAAACTTGCGGAAGAAAATGGCGTAGATGTAACGTCACAGATACATCAGTTAGAAGCACGCGCCATGCAATTACGTGAAGAAATTTTTAGCAGCCTATCGCCTACCCAGCGCCTTCAAGTTGCTCGTCATCCCCGTCGTCCCAGTACTTTAGACTATATTCAAGCAATTACCGATGAATGGGTAGAACTACACGGAGATAGATGTGGTTCGGACGATCCCGCTTTAGTCGGTGGACTGGCACGTTTGGGAAATCAACCTGTAGTAATTTTAGGTCATCAAAAAGGACGGGACACCAAAGATAATATTGCCCGTAACTTTGGTATGGCTTCTCCTGGTGGATACCGCAAAGCATTGCGACTGATGGAACACGCCAATAAATTTGGTATGCCCATCATCACTTTTATCGATACTCCCGGTGCTTTACCTACTGTTATCGCCGAACAACAAGGGCAAGGTGAAGCAATTGCTTACAATTTAAGAGAAATGTTTTCCTACGACGTTCCCATCATCTGTACCGTCATTGGTGAAGGTGGTTCCGGTGGAGCGCTCGGTATTGGAATTGGCGATCGCGTCATGATGTTTGAGCATTCCGTATACACCGTTGCAACCCCCGAAGCTTGTGCGGCGATTTTGTGGAAAGATGCAGCTAAAGCACCCCAAGCAACCGCAGCTTTAAAAATTATTTCTCACGACCTGAAAAATTTGGGTATTATCGATCAAATATTAACAGAACCAGTTGGTGGCGCTCATTCCGATCCTTTACAAGCAGCTAATACCCTCAAAGGAGCGCTCTTAGAAAACTTGGAAATACTCAACGGTTTGCAAGCTCAAGAAAGAAAAGAAATGCGCTATCAAAGATTCCGTAAAATGGGGGTTTTTACAGAAGCTGCTCACTAACCCCACTAATAAGTTTGGAGAAAATTATTATCCACTGCGGCAATGATATAATTGCCTATGGCATTTAACAGTTCTTAACAATTATTGTCATAGGCTTTCGGTATTGATGGCTAATTAGCGTTGTACGAAAATGAATTTAAGATAAATAATTGTTGATTACACAATTATTAACATTGGAACCTTAGTAAAAAGGGACTAGTTTATTGTGCTGCTTAAAAATAAAATTTGTCAGAAGAAACTCTCGTAAAAAATCTCTACCTTAGTAGTGATGTATCCCAATTTTATAAACTTTATTTATATTATCAAAATGTTTTAGGCTGGAGTAATTGGTTTTCTTCTTGAAGATTCAACCAACTATTAATTTGAGAAAACAGTATGACCAAACATAAAGCACGCGCCTTAATTACAGGCGCAAGTAGCGGTATTGGTAGAGAAACAGCTTTGGCTTTTGCATCTTCAGGAATTGATGTTGCCTTAGTAAGTCGTTCTGCCGATAAATTAGCAGCCGTAGCTTCCGCTGCAATCAAAGCTGGAGTTGAAGCTAAAACTTATGTCTTGGACTTAGCAGATGTATCTAAAGTAGAACAAGATATTCATCGAATAGTCCTTGATGGTAACATAGATATTCTTGTTAACAATGCTGGTATGGGTTACACCGGCACCTTAAGCGAAACACCTTTATCCGACTGGCAGCAAGTAATCGATTTGAATCTTACCAGTGTATTTGAATGCATAAAGGGAATTTTGCCCTCAATGCGCCAACAGAAAAGAGGCACAATTATTAACGTAGCTTCTATTGCAGGCAAACAGGCATTTGCTAACTGGGGAGCCTACAGCGTTAGCAAAGCGGGCGTAATTGCTCTTTCTCAAGCCCTTGCTCAAGAAGAACGCGCCAACGGAATTCGCGTAACTGCTATTTGTCCGGGTGCAGTAAATACAGAAATTTGGGATACAAAAACCGTGAATGCCGACTTCGATCGCTCAAATATGTTGACACCAGAAATTGTTGCTCAATCGATACTTCATATCGCATTATTACCAAAACAAGCAGTTGTTGATGAATTAACTTTAATGCCCAGCGCGGGAGTTTTGTAAATCAGCGATCGGTTATTAATTACCAGTCACACTTGTAGTTTGTAATAGTACCTTGCGATCGACCACCGTTCTTATGACCCAATTAATCTTGTGAAAAATTTAATCAGACTTGGTGGAGATACACCATATTACAAATTTGCTAACTGCTAACCGTCTTCATTTATCACTCATTTTCCGAATTTTTAATTCAGACTGACATCATGACTATTGCTAGTTCTAACGGTTCCAATTATTCTCAATCTCCTCTGATTCCCAACTTAGAAGATGCCGTAAATCCCCGACCCGATCGCAACACTAAAGATGGTTCGCAACCCAATTTAAAACCTCCTTCAGAGGAACAGATGGAGCAAATGAAGGATGCTGTAAGAACGATGCTTTTAGGGGTTGGAGAAGATCCAGAAAGAGAAGGATTGCTCAAAACACCAAAACGTGTAGCAGAATCGATGCGATTTCTGACCAGTGGCTACAGTCAATCTTTAGAAGACTTAGTTAACGGTGCCATATTTGACGAAGGGCACAACGAAATGGTGTTGGTTCGCGATATCAACTTCTTTAGTTTGTGCGAACACCATATGTTGCCATTCATGGGTAAAGCCCACGTTGCTTATATCCCCAATCAGAAAGTCGTGGGATTAAGCAAACTGGCTCGAATTGTAGAAATGTACTCTCGTCGCTTACAAGTACAAGAAAGATTGAACCGTCAAATAGCCGAAGCCATTCAAGAAATTCTCGATCCCCAAGGCGTTGCAGTGGTAATGGAAGCTACACATACGTGCATGACAATGCGGGGAGTGCAAAAACCCGGTTCTTGGACAGTTACCAGCGCCATGTTAGGAGTATTCGAGCAAGAACAGAAAACCCGCGAAGAATTCTTTAGTTTGATTCGTCACCAACCGTCGTTCTTCTAAATTTTGGATTTTAGATTTTAGATTTTAGATTTTAGATTGGGAATGGGGGTAGAGGGGGTAGAAGGGGTAGAAGGGGTAGAGGGGGTAGAGGGGGTAGAGGGAGTAGAGGGGGTAGAGGGAATAGAGGGGGTAGTTAAACAGCGAGCAAGATGCTCGCACTACTCCGGCTCCCCATCTCCCCATCTCCTTGTCTCCCCATCTCCCCATCTCCCCATCTCCCCATCTCCCTATCTCCCCATCACCCCATTCCCCATCACCCTTCTCTTAGTTTCTCAAACAATTCACCAACTTTACCCAAATCCTTATCCCCAGGGGCTGTTTCGACTCCGCTTGAAAGATCGATACCGTTGGGTTTGACTTTATTTAGGGCTTGTAAAACATTTTGGGGTGTTAATCCTCCGGCTAGAAACCAGGGGCAGTCGGGGTTGAATTGCACTAATGTATCCCAATTTAATGTTTTACCCGTACCTCCCAACTGCTGGGGATGATAAGCATCGAGTAATAAGGTATCTACATATTCGGTATAGGTTTTTGCGCGATCGAAATCATCATTCGCTTTGATTCGCAAGGCTTTGATAATTTCTACATTTGGTAACGATTGACGCAGTTGCTGACAAAATTCCTTTGGTTCGTCTCCGTGGAGTTGTACGCCTGTTAATCCAGTCCGTGCAACTGTTTGAGCAATTTCTTCTTTGCTAGAGTTGGCAAAAACACCGATTTTATCAGTTTGTTCTGGTAACTGTTCGATTACCGCTTTAATTTGTTCTGAGTTAACATACCTCGGCGATGCAGGTACGCAAATGAATCCTAACGCCGTCGCACCAAGAGAAACAATGCTTTTACCCTGGTGTGGTTGAGTGATACCGCAAATTTTTACTCGCATAGAATTATGAATATTTGTAGCGAAACTTCAAAAAATTGTAAATTCTTAAGACATCTAATGGTTATTGTCCCAGCAATTTTTATAATTTTGATGGCTTAGATTGTTTGTCTCTTCATTTAGGAGAAAATACTTTGATTTCATCATTATTAGCAGTTCAACCAACAGTTGCCACCACAGGTAGTTGGAGTCCAGCCGTAGGAATAATTATTAGCGTTTGCTGTTTGGTAACAGTTTTATTAGCTCCCAGAATTATTCGCTATCCCCAAGTAGGACCGAAATTCCCCGGTTTACCTTTACCTCTAAGTGTACCTGCATTTGTTGGTGCTATGTGTTTTGGTCATCTTCTCGGCGTAGGTATTGTTCTAGGATTGCATAATATCGGTCGCCTGTCATAAATGTTACTCTACCCTCCTCATCTTTGGGGAGGGATGGGGGGATGGGGGAAGAGGGGACAAGGGGACAAGGGGATGGGGGGATGGGGAGAGGGGGAGAATAATTAATTTCTACTCGCTATTACCAATTACCAATGCCCAATGCCCAATTCCCAATGCCCAATGCCCAATGCCCAATGCCCTATGCCCAATTTTTAATTCTTAACTGTTGAAACCGAACAATTAAAGTGAAGTTTACCGAATAAGAAGCGAAAATATACTATTGCATAATTGTTTATCCTAAAAGATAGAGCGGTTCAAAAAGCATTATTTTATTGTTTATGTTTTGAGTAGAAGTTTAAATTTTATTAAAATTAATTGCATTTTGAACTGAAGTTAAGAAAATCTGATTTAGGAAAAATATTATGCGATCGAGTTCAAGTTGGCGAATCGGTGCCTTGTTTGGAATTCCCTTATTTTTAGACCCTTTATGGTTTGTAATTTTGGGTTTGGCAACTCTCAATTTTGGAATTTCTTATCAAGAATTGGGAACCATTCAAGGTTGGAGTGCTGGAATAATCATGGCGCTGTTGCTATTTGGCTCAGTAATTTTACATGAATTAGGACACAGCTTAGTAGCGCAAAAACAAGGTATTAAAGTTAATTCAATTACGCTATTTTTATTCGGCGGAATGGCTGCCATAGAAGAAGAATCGAAGACTCCGGGGCAAGCATTTCAAGTGGCGATCGCCGGTCCTTTGGTAAGTATTGGATTGTCTGTTGTGTTATTTTTGACGGCTGCTGCGATACCGGATACTTTTGCCCTGCATATGATGTTGGGAGATTTGGCAAGAATTAATTTAGTCTTAGCGTTATTTAATTTAATTCCCGGCTTGCCCCTTGATGGCGGACAAGTTTTAAAATCAGCACTTTGGAAAGCGACGGGAAACCGATTTAAAGCAGTACGTTTAGCAGCAAGAACGGGACAAGTTTTAGGTTATGCTGCGATCGCGTTGGGTTTGCTAATAGATTTTTCAACGGGTGAATTAGTAACGGGTTTATGGATTGCATTGTTGGGTTGGTTTGGTATCCGTAACGCAACTACTTACCTGCGCGTCACTGAGCTACAGGAAACCTTGTTAGAAATGGTTGCTAGCAATGCCATGACTAGGGAATTTCGCGTAGTTAATGCTGATATTAGTTTACGTGCCTTTGCTGACGAGTATTTATTAGCAAGCAATCAATCGCAAGTTTATTTTGCCGATCGAGATGGGCGCTATCAGGGGATGGTTAACGTCGATGATTTGCGAGTTATTGAAAGAAGTTTGTGGGAAACTCAAACCGTACAAAGTATAGTACGTCCTTTAGATGAAATTCCCACCGTGGAAGAATCGACAAGTCTAGTAGAAGTAATTACCAAATTAGAAAACGAAAAATTGCAGCGCGTTACCGTACTTTCACCTGCTGGTGCGATCGCTGGTTTAATCGATCGAGGAGATATTTTGCGATCGCTTGCTTCAAAATTAAACTTACGCATCGGCGATACTGAAATTAAGCGAGTTAAAGAAGAAGGTAGTTATCCGCCAGGATTGCAGTTAGGAACGATCGCCAAATCAACTAAATAGCAAGAAAATTCTAGTTAACTAGTTCCCAGTCTCCGGCTGGGAACTCCTGTATGTGAGGCTCTGCCTCAATATTAAGAGGCAGAGCCTCCAGTCATGGGTTCCCAGGCTGAGCATGGGAACCAGTTAAAGTCACACACCCGACAAGAATATAAGAATTTTCAATTGGATCTCTAAGATTATAAAGTTATTCACCTGACACAAATGATGCTAATGTATTAGGTCACGGCAGAGGAACGCTTTTATACAAGTTTATAGATAGAATAAAAATGGAAAATCAACATACAATTTTAGTCTGCTCTAGCTGTGCCAGCGTTTGGCAAGATGGAAAGCGTATAGGTACTAGCGGCGGCGAAAAACTATTAAAAGAACTCGAAGAAAAACATCAAGATTGGGCGCTTGCAAAAGAATTTACTGTGAAATCGGTAGAATGCATGAGTGCTTGCAGTCATTCTTGTGCAGTAGCATTTACCGCATCGGGTAAAATGACATATTTATTTGGCGATTTAGATCATGATAGTAAAGCACTTTCGGAAACATCAACCGCAGTTTTAGAATGTGCAAGTTTATATTACGAAAAACCAGATGGTAAAATGGCTTGGTCAGAACGTCCGCAAGCATTGAAAAAAGGCGTTTTAGCAAGAATTCCAAGTCAACAGTGAGCAGTGAGCAGTTAGCAGTGAGTAGTGAGCAGTTAGTAGTTAGTAGTGAGCAGTTAGTAGTTAGTAGTTAGTAGTTAGTAGTTAGTAGTTAGTAGTTAGTAGTGAGCAGTTAGGAGTTAGTAGTTAGTAGTGAGCAGTTAGTAGTTAGTAGTTAGTAGTTAGTAGTTAGTAGTTAGCAGTTAGTAGTTAGCAGTTAGCAGTTAGTAGTTAGTAGTTAGTAGTTAGCAGTTAGGTATATCTCAAGCGAGCAAGATGCTCGCACTACCATAATTAGATAAATTATTTTTGGAAGTCCCTTAGCAGTTAAAAGTTTTATATTACTCAAATCTGTACCATTTTTATTAAGCCTTAAAATCCGCCTTTGAATAAATTCAAAGGCGGTTATTGCAACTGGTGCAAGATGTCAGATATTATTAACTTCTAACTCATAACTCATAATTTCTCCCCATCCCCTTGTCTCCCCATCCCCCATCTCCTTGTCCCCTCATTCCCCTCTCCCCGGTTACACTTTACCTGTCTTCGCGGTGGCTGCTGCGAAGGCTGCTTTGATTCATTTAAAAAATCATTTAGAAAATAATTTAAGTAATAAAACAGAATTATCGTCGGTTTCTCTAGATTTACTTGATGAAAGTGCAGAAATTCCGATAGAACAAGTTGCCGTTTTAGATGATAATACTGCTTTGGCGATCGCTCTTAGCAACCCCGGTGATAATTTAGATTTGACTAAAAATACTCCTATTTGGGCTTTAGTTAAACTATCGCCGCGACAAGAAGAAATACGGAATCTTGAAAACCTCTCTCCTACAAAAACAGAGGCTTTTAATTCTCCCCATTCCTTCATAGGGAAGGGGGCTGGGGGGTTAGGTTTTTCGTTGATTTTAGAAGCTGGCGAAGGTTTGGGAAAAACTGAGAAGGGGGAAGCTGCAATTTACAGTTTTGCGCGTCGTTTGTTTGATGCCAATTTATCACCTTTAATTCCTGAAGATAAAACCGTTACTGTCAAAGTTATTCTTCCTCAAGGTAGGGAATTAGCAAAACGTACTTCTAATGAAGCCTTTGGTATTTTGGAAGGTTTGGCTTTGTTGGGAACTAGCGGTATTTCTCAACCGCTTTCTGTTGCCGATCGTTTAGACGAATTTCGCGGTATCTTGCGGGAGAAGGTGAAAAGTAATCCCAATTTAGTATTTTGTATTGGTGCGAATGGTAACAATGTAGCAGAAAAATTATCTATTCCAGAATCGGCGATAGTTCCTACTGGTAATTGGTTAGGGGCTTTGTTGGTGGAAGCAGGTTTGTATAAAGCAGAGTCGGTATTGTTGTTGGGATATCAGGGAAAGTTAATAAAGTTAGCGGGTGGAATTTTCAATACTTCGAGTCACATTGCTGATGCGAAATTAGAAATTATTGCTGCTGCTGTGGTGGAAGTTGGGGGAAATATTGAAGCCGTGCGGGCTGTTTTGCAGGTGAAGACGGCGGATGAAGCGCATAAGAAGTTGATTGAATTAGGTTTGAGCGATCGGGTTTTTGGTAATTTGGCTCAAAAGATAAGTCGGAAAGCGGAAAGTTACGTTAAAAAGTATGCGGATGTAGAGATGAAGGTTGGAGTGGTGTTGTTTGATAGGAAAGGGGAAGTTATTTGTCGGGAGCAATTCTAGAATAAAAGCAAGTCAAATTGTAGGGTGTGTTAGACGCACGACTATTTATTACATTAACGATAAGCAGGAATTACGTCTAACGCACCATCCGAGATTGTTGCAATAAATAAATATGCTGTTTAAAAGATGGGGAAAGCGCGTTATAGCTTCAGCCGTGAGCGCACCAAAACCTTGAAAGAAAAAGAAACCCGCTAAGATAAACAAATTCTAAAATAAAAGCAAGAAGTTAATCGGCGAAGTAGAAAATGACTGCACAATTACCAATCGCAACAGAAACTCCAATGGTGTTGAAATTTCATCCCGTTATTAGCATGACGGATGAGCAATTATTCGATTTTTGTCAGCTAAATAAGGATTTTTGCATCGAACGAAATGACAATAGAGAAATTGCGATCGCGTTCCCAACAGGTTCAGAAAATGCCCAACGTAACTTTGAATTAATTGGACAATTAGGTGTGTGGAAAAAATTTGATGGTACGGGTGTGGGATTTGGTTCGAGTGGTGGTTTTACATTACCCAACGGTGCTATTCGCTCCCCGGATGCTGCTTGGATTAAAAAAACAGATTGGGAAGCAATTCCTGTAGAAAAACGTAAAAAATTTGCTCCTATTTGTCCGGAGTTTGTAGTTGAATTGCGTTCGGATGATAGTTTAAAAGTTTTACAAGACAAGATGGTGGAATATATTGATAACGGTGCGAAATTGGGATGGTTAATTGATAGAAAAGAACGCTTTGTTTATATTTATCGTCCAGATGTTGCGGTTGAGGAATTAGATAATCCGTCAACATTAAGCGGAGAAGATATTTTATCTGGTTTTGTGTTGGATTTGAGTAGTATTTGGTAGATATTTTACCTGGGCAATAATACGTAACGATGCCAGTAATGCGCCAGAATCATTATCTAGTAAATATTCCTGAAATATCTCGGTCAAATAGTCATCAATTTCTTCAGGGTGCTTGCGAAAATACTCTTCTTCAAATTCATCGAGTGTTCTAAATTTTCTCATGGCTCAGATACTGCTTCCAATAAGCTTCTACGGATAAAAAAAATCAACAACACCCAAAATCATATCTTTTTATAGAGTTGCTCAATTCACATATTCTTTCTCGCGATATAAGACATAGATTAGTAATTAATGCAAATATATTAATTATGGATAATGCAAAAAAACTCGCAACGCTTAACCGGATTCGTAAATTCAGTCGGCTGATGGATACTGCGATCGGTATTCCCGGCACCAAATTCCGCATCGGATTAGATCCTATTCTTGGTTTAATTCCCGGTGCTGGAGATATTATCAGTACGATAGTTTCCGGTTACATTATTTATCTGGCGACTCGCGTTGGTGTGTCGAATGATAACCTCAAAAAAATGATTTTTAATGTTGGTTTGGAAACTGTTGTTGGCACGGTACCGTTACTTGGTGACGTATTCGATGCTTTTTATAAATCCAATATTCGTAATTTAGCAATTTTGGAAGAGCATATTACAGCAACTGAACCGGAACTTGAAAAAGCTGATGCGGAGTTAACTGCTAAAACGCCAGTTCCATCGGTTTAAATGATGGGATTTAATTCGATTCTTCCACGATTGGAAATATTTTCAGATTACTGTAGAGACGCGATATATCGCGTCTCTACATTTTTATGGTTTACCGTACTGATATTTTTACAGTTAACCGAACATAATATTATCTACTTTTAATTGGTCGGTTTTCTCTATTTAATTTGTGATAAAAACCGTATTTAGACTACCTTTTACCTTCATTAATATAGTAATCAAAGGAAGCAACTAATACACACAACAAGAGGTTAATTAATATGATATCACGTTACAATCCCTGGCACGAAGTGAATGCTTTACAAAGAAGCTTCAATCGTTTATTTGACGATACGATCGCTCCAGATAATTCCGATTTTGATAATATTTCTAAAGTTCCTGCGGCTGAGTTATCGGAAACCGATGACGCTGTTAACTTGAAGTTAGAAATTCCGGGTATGAATGCAAATGACTTGGATATTCAAGTTACTGAAAATGCGGTTTCTATCAGAGGAGAGCGCAAGCAAGATACAACCGAAGAAAACGGTACTAAAAGAAGTGAGTTCCGTTATGGTAAGTTTGAGCGCGTCATTCCTTTACCAGCACGCATTCAAAATACTGATGTGAAAGCTGATTATAAAGACGGTATTTTGAACCTACATTTACCTAAAGCTCAAGAAGAAAAAAATAAAGTTGTGAAAGTTAACCTTGAGCAAACCAACGCATAATGTAAGCGTGGTAACAAAGTATTCTGGGTAGTTGAATGATTTAACCCGGTTGTGTGAAAGCAACTGGGTTTTTTTATTTTTTAATAATACTTAATCAGATTTGATATTTACCTTCTGTACTTGTTTTTTTATTCACAACATTGTTTAATATAAAAATATTTTTAAATTTAATATAGTTATTAAATATGTTCTCAAAATTTATCATATGTTCAAGTTACGTTACTCTTTCTTGCTTTCTCACATCTTGTCAAAATGCTCATAATTTTACTAGACAAGACTGTCAAAATGGCTCTGGATATAATGGTTATTTAAGAGGATATTATATAGCTAAAAATTCTTTGCAAAAAACAGTCGTAAATCAGAATAACGTCTATGGTTATTGTTATATGCAAGGATATCTTGATGCTTTAGGATAAAATTTGGTAAAAATATTAATTCTCGGCGGAACTCAGGAAGCTGGGGAATTAGCTTTAAAAGCTGCTAATCTACCACATATCGAAATAAAATTATCTTTCGCAGGTCGCACTCGTCAAGTAGCATCCAAAAATTCTCGCATCGGTGGTTTTGGTGGTGTTGCAGGTTTAACTCAGTATTTAGAAGTAGAAAAGATTGATTTACTGATCGACGCTACACACCCTTTTGCGGCTAAAATATCCCAAAATGCAGCCATAGCAGCAGAAAAAGTAGGATTACCGCGATTGATGTTGGTTCGTGCTGAATGGGAATCTGTTAAGGGCGATCGCTGGATAGAAGTTGAAAATATACAGGCAGCATCAGCCATTTTACCTGGTTTAGCCCAGCGAGTATTTTTAACAATTGGCAGACAAGAATTAACTGCTTTTGCACTCGAAAATGTGTGGTTTTTGATGAGAGCGATCGAGAAACCTTCATCGGATATTGTATTACCAAAAGGGTTACTTTTATTCGATCGCGGACCGTTCGATAAGGATTTAGAAAAGCAATTATTGCATAAATATAATATTGATACTGTTGTGAGTAAAAACAGCGGTGGTGATGCAACCTATGCAAAAATTATTGCTGCCAGAGAGTTGGGGATAAAGGTGGTAATGGTGAAACGTGCGATGCTTCCGCAAGGGGAATTGGTGGAAGATGTTGAGAGTGCTTTGGAGTGGGTGAAGGGATTTTAGATACAGCATATTGAGCGGGAAGGTGAGGTATATTCTGGCGGGCAGGGATGCCCACCCCACAAGAATCTGAAGATAAAATTGTGTACTCCATTTGCAAAGTGCTGTAATGTAGATGAAAATTAATTTTAAGCATTAATACGGTTTTAATTGGTATTAAAAATAAATAAATATAACATGGTAATGCCAATTAAAATAATCCGGGTATAGAAGAATGCCGCGCATTTTTGACAACATTAATTTACAGATGCTGCCGATTTTACGAGAAACTCTTAATGTTTCTCACAGGGCAGATTTTTGTGTCGGCTATTTTAACCTGAGAGGATGGCAGAAAATTGATGATTTGATTGAAAGGTACCCAGGTGGGGAGGTGGGTTGTTGTCGTCTGCTAATTGGTATGCAAAGTTTACCAAGCGATGAACTTCGTAATGTTTTATCTCTTGTTGGTGGTGAAGGAAGGCTTGATAATAGTACTATTATTCGTTTAAAAAAAAAGATGGCGGCTGAATTTCGGCATCAGCTGATTATTGGTGCGCCGTCGAATAGCGATGAAGCTGGATTGAGACGTTTAAGCAGTCAGTTAAAAACTCAGAAATTGATCGTTAAACTATTTTTAAAACATTCTCTACACGCTAAGTTATATTTAGTGCATCGTCACGATCCTAATACACCAACTGTTGGTTTTTTAGGTAGCAGTAATTTAACTTTTTCGGGTTTGGTAAAACAAGGTGAATTGAATGTTGATATTTTAGATCATGATGCTTGTAATAAAATGCAAAAATGGTTTAATCAGCGTTGGGAAGAATATGGCTGTATAGATATTTCTCAAGAATTAGCGGCAATAATTGATAATAGTTGGGCAAGAAAGGAATTAATACCGCCGCATCACATTTATTTGAAGATTGCCTACCATTTATCTCACGAAGCAATTGCCGGACTTTCTGAGTTCAGAATTCCCCCCGAATTTAATAATTTGTTTGAATTTCAAAAAGCGGCAGTTCAATTAGCAGCGCGTCATGTAACTAGACGTGGTGGTGTAATTGTCGGTGATGTGGTGGGTTTGGGAAAAACTTTGGTAGGAACGGCTTTAGCTAAGATTTTACAGGAAGATTGTTTTTTAGAAACGTTGATTATCTGTCCAAAAAATTTAACGAATATGTGGCAGGAATATGTAGATAACTATCGGCTTTATGCAAAAGTTTTACCTGTAAGTCAAGTCCAAACTAAGTTACCAGAATTACGCCGCTACCGAGTTGTGTTAATAGATGAAAGTCACAATTTACGCAATCGTGAAGGTAAAAGATATCGAGCAATTTTTGAATATATTACCGCGAATGAAAGCAAATGTATTTTACTTTCGGCAACACCTTATAATAAAACTTATCTCGACCTTTCCGCGCAATTAAGATTATTTGTACCGGAAGACGAAGATTTAGGATTTCGTCCGGAAGCTTTAATTAATGAATTAGGAGAAATTGAGTTTGTTAGAAGACATCAATGTTCTTTACGTTCTTTAGCTGCTTTTGAAAAAAGCGAACATCCCGATGATTGGCGAGATTTGATGAAACGCTATATGGTTAGAAGGACTCGTTCTTTTATTAAAGATAATTATGCTAAATCAGACCCCTTTGTAAAGGAGGGAGGAAGAATAAGAAAATATTTAGAATTTAGCGATCGCACTCGTTCTTATTTTCCAGAGCGAATTCCTAAAACTATTAACTTTACGATGGATGATGCTGGAAATTCTTACTCATCTCTTTATTCTGAGTCGGTAGTTGAAGTTATCAATCAACTTAATTTACCGCGTTATGGATTAGGGGAATATGTTGCTAAAAAACCGAAAAATTCTCCTACAGAAGACGAACAACGTTACTTGAATGGTTTATTTCGCGGTGGTAAACGGTTGATGGGGTTTTCTCGGACTAATTTATTTAAACGTTTGGAAAGTAGTGGCATAGCTTTTATTCAATCTATTGAACGTCACATTTTACGAAATTTTATTTATTTGTACGCATTAGAAAAACAGCTTGATATTCCGATTGGGACTCAAGACGCGAGTTTATTAGATACTCGTAATAATGATGAAGATACAGATGTAGAAACAGAAGATGATACTGATTTTGATTCACAAGATAATATACTAGCGGAAATTACCGAACAAACTTTTCGTATTAAAGCTGAATCAATTTATCAAGAATATACAGTTAAATATTCAAAACGCTTTAAATGGCTAAATTCTACTTTATTTGATAGCAAAAAGCTAAAACGAGATTTATTAGCCGATGCCAAAGTTTTAATTAATTTGCTGCAACAATTTGGTGAATGGAAACCCAAACAAGATGAAAAGTTAGCAGCTTTAATTAATTTAGTTACTCAAACTCATCCTACCGAAAAAGTTTTAATATTCACTCAATTTGCCGATACAGTCCGCTATTTAACTGATAATTTACAAGCAGTTAATATTAACAATGTTGCCAGCGTTACCGGACAAGATAAAAATCCTACTGAGTTAGCACAAAGATTTAGTCCTGTTAGCAATAACAAGCAAAATCAAATATCAAACGATCGCGAATTGCGAATTTTAATTGCTACCGATGTCTTGAGTGAAGGTCATAATTTACAAGACTGTGCAATTATAGTCAATTGGGATTTACCTTGGGCAATTATTCGCTTGATTCAAAGAGCGGGAAGAGTCGATCGCATTGGACAAAATGCCGAAAAAATCCTTTGTTATTCGTTTTTACCAGCAGAAGGAGTCGAACGAATTATTAATTTACGGGGAAGACTCAAGCAACGATTGCAGGAAAATGCGGAAGTTGTAGGAACCGATGAAACATTTTTTGAAGATGAATCTACACAGGTAATTCTCGATCTTTATAATGAAAAATCTGGGGTTTTAGATGGTGATGAAGATACGGAAGTTGATTTAACTTCAGAAGCATTTCAAATTTGGAAAAAAGCCACCGATCGCAATCCAGCTTTGAAAAAGAAAATCGAAGAAATGCCAAATGTCGTTTACTCAACCCGTTCCCACAATCCCAAACCCGTGCAGCCGGAAGGGGTGTTACTTTATATGAAAACAACCGAGGGTAATGATTCTTTAATTTACGTCGATCGCGATGGAAATAGCGTTACCCAGTCGCAATTAGGAGTTTTAAAAGCAGCAGCTTGCGAACCAGATACCCCTGCAATTCCCAAACATAAAAAACATCATGAATTAGTGTTAAAAGCTAGCGAATTAATTGCCGAAGAAGAGAAAAACTCTGGGGGACAATTAGGACGACCTTCTGGTGCTAGATTCCGTACTTACGAACGATTAAAAAGTTACGTGCGGGAGATGAAAGGAACTTTATTTGTAAGTGAAGAACTTTTAAAAGCAATCGATGATATTTACCGTTATCCGTTACGACAATCAGCAATTGATACTTTAAATAGACAACTAAGAAGCGGCATTAGCGATCGAGGATTAGCTGAATTAACGGTTGCTTTGCGAACTGATGACCGTTTGTGTATTGTAAGTGAAGAAGTAGAAAAACGCGAACCGCAGATTGTTTGTTCTTTAGGATTGTTTGAGGAATGATGAAATTAGCAGAATTACCAAAAGAAGCGATTAATGACCTTTGCCAAGAAGATAAATGGCGTTTGGATATCGATCCTGGCTTTGATGCCAAACATGAATTTTGGATGAATTGGGAAATGTTTATTTCTTTACCAGAAGAACCGCCTTCATATTATCAGAGAACTGAAGATGATTTAGCTGAGTTCATTAATTTTAATGGGTTTGAAATACTATTACCCGTCAGCCGTTCTCATCATCCTAATATTGAGTTAGTTCGCTTGATTCCGAGTATTGATAACCAAACAATAACGCTATATTTGCATGATTCTTTTTTCGAGGATTGGTTTACAGATGAATGGGGTGCGAGGTATGGTTTTCTTGCTGTTGCCGATTGCTATCAAAAATTTGGCTGCGATTTTTATTTAGCTAGTTACTATCATTTTTGTCATTTGATTAATCAAGATTACGAAGTTGCAAGAGAAATAATGCAGCGGAAAATAGCGAATCGGTAAAAATTATGAGTGAATTAGGTGCAAACCCTTACGGAAAATTATTGATTGAAATCAAGCAGCGTATTCGTACAGCGCAGTATGAAGCGTTGAAAGTAGTTAATAAAGAATTAATTGCGTTGTATTGGGATATTGGAAAATTAATTTTTACCCGTCAGCAGGGTGAAACTTGGGGAAAATCAGTGGTGAAAAATCTTTCTCGCGATTTACAAGCTGAGTTCCCTGGGATACAAGGTTTTTCTAATGCTAACCTTTGGCGGATGAAGCTTTTTTATGAGACTTATCAAGGTAATGAGAAACTCGCACCAATGGTGCGAGAAATTGGTTGGACTCATAATTTAGTAATTATAGAGAAGTGTAAGGATAGCTTAGAACGAGAATTTTATATCCGTGCAACTCGAAAATTTGGTTGGACAAAAAATGTTTTGATTCATCAAATTGAAAACCAAAGTTATGAAAAAACTTTACTAAATCAAACCAACTTTGAGCAAACAGTTTCAGAAGATATTCAAAACCAAGCCAAACTTGCTATTAAAGATGAATATACTTTTGATTTTTTGGAATTGGCTGATGAACATAGCGAAAGGCAGTTAGAACAAGCGATTTTAGCAAAAGTCGAACCATTTTTACAAGAGATGGGTGGAATGTTTGCTTTTGTTGGTAGTCAATATCGCTTAGAAATTGCTGATGAAGAATATTTTATCGATATTTTGTTATATCATCGACTTTTAAAATGCTTAATAGCAATAGATTTAAAAATTGGTAAGTTTTTACCTGAATATGTTGGTAAAATGCAGTTTTACTTAGCTGCTCTAGATGACAAAGTAAGATTACCAGAGGAAAATTCGTCAATTGGAATTATTTTGTGTAAATCTAAGAATAAAACCATAGTTGAATATGCTTTGAAAGAATCGAATAAACCTATTGGTGTAGCAACTTATCAAATTGTTTCTACAGTACCTCAAGAACTAAAAAATCAGCTTCCAGCACCGGAACAGGTAGCGAAGTTGTTGGAGGGGTTTTGAAAGGTTTAGCTCAATACACTATCAGCAACCAAATATTTAATTATCTTTGTTTGTAAAATTTCCTCTTACATTTCTTTTTTATTTATTAGGACTTACGCAAAGCCCCCCAAGAATACGGGGGGTTGGGGGGATCTAAAACTCTAGGATACTTAATAACTCGTTGCGGTTGCGTAAGTCCTATTTATAATAAAATTAATATCGGGATAAAGTAATAAATAAATGACATTATCACCTCAGTTATCTTCACTTAGTTTAGAAGAATTTTTAAAACTACCAGAAACTAAGCCAGCAAGCGTTTATATTGATGGTAAAATCTACCAAAAAGCAATGCCACAGGGAGAACACAGCACTTTACAAAGTTTTTTAGTTACTAGTATTAACGAGGTAGCTAAACCACAAAAGTTAGCTTATGCATTTACTGAGTTACGCTGTACATTTGCGGGAAAATCAATAGTTCCAGATATTGCCGTATTTGAATGGCAAAGAATTCCTCTTGATGCAGCAGGTAAAATTCTTAACCAATTTGAAATTCCGCCAGATTGGATTATTGAAATTCTTTCACCAAAACAATCTCCAAACCGAGTTATTCGTAACATCACCTTTGCGATTCAAAATGGTACTAAATTAGGTTGGTTTCTCGATCCTGATGATGAATCTATCATGATTTTTCAACCGAATCAATTACCGGAAATAAAACAAGGAAAAGATATCTTACCAGTATTAGATGTATTGAAAGATTGGAATTTATCTGTAGAAGATGTGTTTAATTGCTTGAGTTTTAGTTAAGAATACTTTATAAGACCAGAATATTAAGTACCAGAAAACATTACAATAAGACCTGTAACACACATTATCTTTTCAGATGACTGACCTACTTCGCAAAGCAATTGCAGAAATTGAAAAACTCCCACAAGAAAAGCAAGACGAGATAGCATCTCGTTTATTAGCTGAATTAGAACAAGAATCAGAAAAGTTGCTTTTGGAGCAGTTAGCATCTACACAAGCAGTTGTTTGGTCCCCTTATGATGCACATGAAGCTGCTCAAACCTTATCCGAACTTTTAGCAGCAGCACAACAAAAAGATAATGCTTGAGGGTAAGCGATATTCTTTCATCGAAAAAAGAAACAGCCAGGGTGTTGCTATTAATATGCCATACGTTCCACTGACGCTGAACTACCAGAATCGTTCTTTGGAAGTTATGGGCTTGCTAGATACAGGTGCAAGTGTAAATGTACTACCATTAGATATAGGCTTGCAATTAGGTGCTGTTTGGGAAGAACAAACAACCATTATCCAATTGAGTGGAAACCTGGCTGGCTTAGAGGCACGCGGTTTGGTAGTATCTGCTATTGTTAATGATTTTGCACCCGTCTTGCTTGCATTTGCTTGGACTGAATCTAGAGATGCTCCTTTAATACTCGGACATACGAACTTTTTTGCTGAGTTTGATGCCTGTTTTTATCGCTTCGATTTAGCTTTTGAGTTACGTCCAAGGCGAAAATAAGATTATATTCTTTCATCGAAAAAAGAAAAGCGATCGCACTCTATTAGCAAAAATACTTAAAATAAATTCAATAAATTGTAATAATTATATTTTTGGTTCAAATAACACTGAAGCTTTCTTTAACATAGCGCGATTTATCTAAGTAATTACCCATAGTTAGCTAAAACCATGCCAGACAAGCATTTGAGGCTTTATCTGTCTTTTCTGCTGGCATTAAATTAACAAAGCTTTTTTATACAGCCAAATTTTATCCGGAAGTTTTCTAACACTATCAGTATATGCTTTTATACAAACGTATTTAAGCGTAAGTAATCGCACTGTACCGTTTCTGCCGTCGTAAGAGTTATCACAGAAACAGTATTATTGCATATCTATTATTAAAGCCCTTATCAAGGGTTATGGCTCCAAGATTTCGATCTATGGGCAAATTTTTGATGCTCGTTCCTATACAAAATTCTATTATTCTCTCACAGGGTAGTATATCATGACACTCAATTTTCAACGCACGCGGGATTTACTCTACGAATTTCAATTCCAAGATTTATTTATAGAACAATTGGGTTGGGATAATCCGACACAAAAGCCGTTTTCGTTGAAAATTAAAAATGTAGAGACGTTATACATAACGTCTTCCCACATAACGTCTTCCCACATAACGTCTTTCGACATAAAATCTATTGCAGAATCTTCTGGGGTTGCTGTATTTGAAGTAACTACCGAGTCTGGGGAGATTCCCGACGCAAAAATTCGTGCTGCAATTCACAAAGAAGTTAGCGGTTTATTTGCAGAGAATTTACTGATTTTTATCGATAAAAAACGCACTCGCAGTCTTTGGTATTGGGTGAAGCGTGAATGTAATGTCTCTCAAATTCGCGATCATTTGTATGTAAAAGGACAACCGGGAGACTTGTTTTTAAGCAAGTTGGGTTCTTTGGTAATCGACATTACCGAGTTAGAAAATGATATATCGGTTGTCGAAATAGCGCATCGATTACAGGCTGCTTTTGATGTCGAAAAAGTTACCAAGAAGTTTTACAAGGAATTCCAAGAGCAACATCAGGAATTTTTGGGGTACGTTAAAGGGATTGACAATCAAACGGATAAGCGTTGGTACACCTCGGTAATTTTGAACCGTTTGATGTTCGTGTATTTCCTTCAGCGTAAGGGTTTTATCGATAATAGAGATACTAACTACCTGCATAATAAATTAGAAAATAGTCAGCAACGAGGGGAGAATCTTTTTTACAGAGAATTTCTCCAGGCTTTGTTTTTTGAAAGTTTTGCCAAACCTGAGATCGATCGCGATAAATCTGTAGAGTCTCTTGTCGGAAAGATTAAATATCTCAACGGGGGATTATTCCTCAAACACCGCATCGAGCAAAACTATGATATTTCCATCGCTGACGAGGCTTTTAAAAAAGTTTTGGATTTATTTGCGCGTTATTCTTGGAACTTGGATGATACTCCAGAAGGGAAAGACGATGAGATTAACCCGGACGTTTTAGGGTACATATTTGAGAAATATATTAACCAAAAAGCTTTCGGAGCCTACTATACACGCCCTCAGATCACCGAATATCTTTGCGATCGCACTATCCATAAACTGATTGTAGATAGAGTCAATGCGGCGCTATCTCACATGAGGGATTTAAGCAGCGACAACGGAAAATGTAGTGTAGATACTCAGATCCCCCCAACCCCCCTTAAACAAGGGGGGCTTAACGCAACTCTTGATAATTATCAAGCATTTGAAGACATCAACGATCTACTAATTAAGCTGGATGGAAAAGTCTGTCGTTTGCTGGTGGAAGAGATTATTCCGAACCTCTCAATTCTTGACCCAGCTTGCGGTTCGGGCGCTTTCCTGGTTGCGGCTTTAAAGACTTTAATTTCTGTTTATAGTGCTGTAATTGGCACGATTAAATTGCAGGGTGATGCGAGAACAAAGAAATGGTTGAAAGAGATAGAAACCAAGCATAAATCCTTATCGTATTTTATTAAAAAGCGCATCGTTACCGATAACCTTTATGGTGTAGACATCATGGAGGAAGCGACGGAAATTGCAAAGTTGCGGTTGTTTTTAGCTTTGGTTGCTTCTGTTGATAATGTCGATGAGTTGGAACCTTTACCCAATATTGATTTTAATATTATGGCGGGTAATTCGCTGATTGGGTTGATTAAAGTTGATGAAACAGCTTTTGATAATGTGGGAAAATCTAAGCAAGGGAATTTATTACAGCCTTTAAAAGCAGCTAATTATAAAAAGATATTAGACGAGAAAAATCAATCGATTGAACTTTATAAAAGACACGCTTTTCAATCGGGGGAAGAACAAGGAACCTCTCAAGATTCGCGGTTGTCGATTCTTGAAGAAAGATATTGAGAAGCTTAATCATGAGTCGCAAATAAAATTAAATGATTTATTGTTGGATGAATTTAATAATCTTAAAATTAAATATGAAGAGAAGCAGTTAACCGGGAAAGCTAAAAAGCGTGGTTTGACTGCAAAGGATATTGAAGTTTTAAAGCCGTTTCATTGGGGTTATCATTTTGATAAAATCCTTAAAAATGGCGTAGACGCAATAATTACGAATCCCCCCTGGGAGATATTTAAACCGCAAGCAAAAGAATTTTTCGCTGAGTATAGCGACTTGGTGACGAAAAATAAGATGGATATCAAGACTTTTGAAAAACAACAGCAAAAACTGTTAGCAAATCCTGAAATTGCAGAAGCTTGGTTAAAATATCAAAGTCAATATCCTTATGTCAGTGCTTATTATCGTTCATCGGAAGATTATAAAAATCAGATTTCTATTGTTAACGGTAAAAAAGCAGGTACGGATATTAATCTCTACAAGTTGTTTTTAGAAAGATGTTTTCATCTGCTAAAAGATAAGGGTGAATGCGGAATTGTAATTCCTAGCGGTATTTACACAGACTTGGGAACTAAGCAACTGCGAGAAATGTTGTTTAGTCAAACAAAGGTAACTGGTTTATTTTGTCTGGAAAATCGTAAAGAAGTTTTTGAAGGTGTTCATCGTAGTTTTAAAATAGTTGTCCTCACATTTGAGAAAAACGGCACAACTACAGAATTTCCATCGGCTTTTATGCGGCTTGATGTAAATGAGTTGCAAAGGTTTCCTAGTCAAGAAAGTTTGCGGATTGATGTTGATTTGGTGCGGAAGCTTTCACCTGATTCTTTATCAGTGATGGAGTTTAAAAACGAGATTGATATTCGTATTGCACAAAAGATGCTGAAGTTTCCTTTGTTAGGGGAAAAGATTGATAGTAAATGGAATTTGCGGTTAACCCGTGAATTTGATATGACAAATGATAGTCATCTTTATTATAAAGAAAAAAAAATAGGGATGTTCCCTTTATATGAAGGTAAGATGTTTCACCAGTTTACTTATAAATGGAATAAACCTAAGTACTGGGTAAATGAAAAAGAAGCCGCTAAAGAGTTATTATCTAAACGAAAAAAATCTGTAGATAAAATTGCTAAAAAGCTTGGTATAAAAATACCAGATACCGTACATTTGTCGCTTGACTATAAATCTTATAGGCTTGCATTCCGAGATGTTGCAGCAAGTACGAATGAACGTTCAATGATAATGACGATATTACCACCAAATGTTTTTTGTCCACACACAGTAACGCTTGAGCAAGTCTATGATACTTGTGTTGAACATGGACACATAAACCCAAATAATAAAATATTAAGTAATGCGGAAAGATTTTTTATTTGTGCATTCATGAATTCTTTTATTGTAGATTCATATTTAAGACAAAGAATTACCAATCATCTTTCATTCTTTTTTATATATGGAACACCCATCCCCCGCTTAACCAAAACCGATCGCCATTTCACCGAAATTGTACAACGGGCTGCTAAACTCATCTGCACCACACCCGAATTTGACGAATTAGCGCGGGATGTTGGATTAAATTCCCACAAAAACGGCGTTACCGATGAATGCGATCGCGCTCAACTCCGAGCCGAACTTGATGGAATTATCGCTCATCTTTACGGATTAACAGAAGGAGAATTCGGATATATTCTCTCAACTTTCCCCATCGTAGCGGAGGAAACCAAACAAGCAGCATTATCAGCTTATCGCGCTTTGATTCCTAATTCGTCTGAAGTTGTAATATCATCTCCGGTTAATTAGTTATACAGCATATTTCAAGTTAGTGAGGTACATTCGGACGGGCAGGGATGCCCATCCCACAAGAGTTTTATAACAAGAGGCTGTACCTCATTGATCTGCAAACTGCTGTAAATTGTCATTGCGAGTGGAACGGAGTGGAACGAAGCAATCCCAGCACTTTGCGATGAACCGCACCTTCGGTGATTGCTTCGCTTGGCTCTGACGGAATTACGTTACTTTTGCGTAAGTCTTATAGTTATACATTGTCATTGCGAGTGGAACGGAGTGGAACGAAGCAATCCCAGCACTTTGCGATGAACCGCACCTTCGGTGATTGCTTCGCTTTGCTCTGACGGAATTACGTTACTTTTGCGTAAGTCTTATTAGTTATACATTGTCATTGCGAGTCGAACAAAGTGGAACGAAGCAATCCCAGCACTTTGTGATGAACCGCACCTTCGGTGATTGCTTCGCTTGGCTCTGACGGAATTACGTTACTTTTGCGTAAGTCTTATTAGTTATACATTGTCATTGCGAGTGGAACGGAGTGGAACGAAGCAATCCCAGCACTTTGTGATGAACCGCACCTTCGGTGATTGCTTCGCTTTGCTCTGACGGAATTACGTTACTTTTGCGTAAGTCTTATTAGTTATACATTGTCATTGCGAGTCGAACAAAGTGGAACGAAGCAATCCCAGCACTTTGTGATGAACCGCACCTTCGGTGATTGCTTCGCTTGGCTCTGACGGAATTACGTTACTTTTGCGTAAGTCTTATAGTTATACATTGTCATTGCGAGTGGAAGGGAGTGGAACGAAGCAATCCCAGCACTTTGCGATGAACCGCACCTTCGGTGATTGCTTCGCTTGGCTCGCAATGACAGCTTGGAACAGACTTGTTGAGATATGTAACGTAGAGGTACAAATATAGCGGTTTTTGTTAATCATTTTTTGCTGGAATTTTCGCGAGTCGAAACACTGCTTCAACGGTGAATTGCAAACCTTCAAACAAAGAATCGGTAATTACCTGTTCACCCATATAAGTTTTCGGTGCTGCATCTGGATAAAAAACCGTGATACTTCTGGCTTTACTATCTACTACCCAAACCCGCAATACACCAGCAATCAAATAATCTTGCGCTTTAAGAGCCATTTCACCAAAAGTTTGTCCGGGTGAGATAATTTCAATTGCTAAATCTGGTGGAATCGGACAAGCTTCATTCTCGTTCCAACTTTCTGGTAAACGTTCATAAGAAATGTATAGTAAGTCCGGTGTCGGTACCCAATTACGCTCATTACGAGTTAATCTAATTGACCATTCCGGACATACTTCTCCTTTCTCTTCACACCATCCATAGATTAAAAAAAGAAAGGAACGGGTAAGTGTTGAATGAAATTTTTTTGGTGACATTTTAGGAATTGCTTGTCCGTCAACGAGTTCGTAGGTAATATCTCCTTCACCGGGAGGAAGATTTAAGAACTCTTCGAGGGTTAGTTGTTTGAATTGAAGTACCATGACATTAATTAGCTGACGGCTAGCTTAATTGTAATTGGGTTTTCTTTTTGACTACAGCGAGATTATAGTTTCACGTTGAATGCGATCGCTAAATGTTAACTGTAAAATAAAACTATAAGCTCGCAAAACCCTACTCCCAACCATGTCCCTAGCTAAAGAATTAGAGACTACCCAAGATGTAAAGCAAAATGTTATTGTTCTTCCAAGCGATCTATACAGCGATGAACCTCCCTTGGAAAGCGAACTGCATTTACGGCAAATTATTTTACTTTTAAATTGTCTCGAATGGCTATGGCGAGATAAAAATGATTTTTATGCTGCTGCTAATTTAACAATTTATTACAGTCAAAATCAGCGTAGAAATGAAGATTTCCGCGGTCCCGATTTCTTTGTCGTATTAGACACCGATCGCAAAACCCGTAAAAGTTGGGTTGTGTGGGATGAAGATGGTAAATATCCCAATTTGATCTTAGAAATTCTCTCCGATTCAACTGCTAAAGTTGATAGAGAACTAAAGAAGAAACTTTATCAAAACACCTTTCGCACACTCGATTATTTTTGGTTCGATCCTTATACTTTAGAGTTTGCTGGATTTCATTTAGTAGATGGTGAATATCAACCAATAGAACCTAGCGATCGAGGACATTTATGGAGTCAGCAGTTAGAGTTATATCTTGGTATTCATCAAGGATTATTAAGATTTTTTACCGCAAATGGTGAGTTAGTTCCTACACCCGAAGAACAAGCAGATTCCGAACGTCAACAGAAAGAATATGAACGTCAACAAAAAGAAATTGCTCAACAAAAAGCCGAAAGATTAGCCGCTAAATTGCGAGAATTAAACATCGATCCAGATACAATTTAGAAGAATGGGAATTGGGCCGCAGGGCCGCAGGGGATTTAGAATTAATAAATATTTAATTTCAATTAAGTAAGTGAGTATAAATAAATATAATACGCTCGGTCATTGCGAGCAGGAACGACATAGCAATCGCAGTGACTGGGATTGCTTCGTTCCTCGCAATGACATCTTACATTTAATTACGCCTACCTACTTAGTAGTGTGTTAGCGCAGCGTGTCCGCAAGGACATACATCTTCCTCGCTTGAGATATATTGCTTATCCCCTTGTCTCCCCATCCCCCCAAAGGTTACTGAGCAGTTCGACGTAGCTCACTGTAAGACTTGTCGAAGTACTCCCCATCTCCCCCTTCCCCCATCCCCCTCACTCCTTCACCACAACCCACTGCGTCACTGGTACCATCGCTTTCCATCCCAAAAATTTACCTATGGGTTGCGCTCTTTGTATGGCTATCCGCGTTAAACTTCCGCCAACTCGATCGTGCCATTCGATTAACTTCTGTTCGCTTTCTACCGTGACTGCATTCGCTACCAAACGTCCGCCGGTGCGAAGTGCTTGCCAACAGGTATCAAATATTCCTTCTGCTGTTGCACCACCGCCGATGAAAATCGCGTCGGGAGGCTCTAATCCTTGTAATGCGGCTGGTGCTTCACCGTGAATTATACGCAGATTTGGAGTGCCTAAACTTGCTGCGTTATCGGCAATGTAATTAAGTCGAGAGTCATTTTGTTCGATCGCGATCGCCCAGCATCGGGGGTGAGTTCGCATCCATTCTATGCTGATGGAACCGCAACCAGCGCCGATATCCCACAACATTTGTCCGGGGATGGGTGCGAGGGCTGCTAATGTTATGGCTCTAACTTCGCGTTTGGTAAGTTGTCCGTCGTGGTGATAGGCTATGTCTGGTAATCCGGCGATTCTGGGAAGCTGCAATATATCTGCATCGGCGATACATTCGACTGCGATCGTATTTAAGCTGGCGATTTTGGTGGTTTCCCATTCACCAGCAATACCTTCAACTATACGCTCGCGCTCTCCTCCCATATATTCTAAAACTGTAATTTTGCTGTTACCGAAACCTCTGTCTACAAGGGTTTGCGCGACAATCGACGGAGTATTTCTACCTTCGCTGAGAATCAGTAACCGCGCACCTGGATAAATTACCGGATGCAAAAGAGATATCGGACGAGCTGCTAAAGTTAAGGTTTCCACTTCTTGTAAAGCCCATCCCAAACGCGCACAAGCCAAACTGAAAGATGAAGGTGCGGGAATAATAGTTATTTCTTCAATGGGTATGCGACGAGTGAGAGTAACGCCAATACCAAAACACATCGGATCGCCACTTGCTAAAATGCAAACAGATTCTCCGCGACGCTGAATAATTTCTTCTACTGAAGTGGCGATGGGAGAACTCCAAATTAACTTTTCCCTGGTATCGTTTTCTGGAAGCATCGATAAATGGCGCGTACCTCCCACCAAAACTTCCGCTTTTTCCACAAGCTTGGAAGCTACCTGACTCAACCCAGGTAAACCATCCTCACCAATTCCCACCACAGACAACCATTTATGCATCAAAGTGCGTTCGTTTGTTTTGATTACATTATATTCGCGGTGGGTAATAGATAATAGGGAATGGGGAATAGGTAAAAGGTAAAAGGTAAAAGAGTTTACGAGCTATTTAGTACTTGCGTTCGTGGTATTCTAAATTTGAAAATCGTTAATTTTTTAATTCTTAACTCCTAACTCCTAACTCCTAACTCCTAACTCCTAACTCCTAACTCCTAACTATTCTCAATGGACTACATCCGCAATCCTAAAGAAATCTACAATCGTTCCTTTTCTATCATTCGTGAAGAAGCGAATTTAGAAAACTTACCTGCCGATTTAATACCCTTGGCAGTGCGTATAATTCATAGTTGCGGCATGACTGATATTGTTACCGACTTACAAGCATCGCCCAAAGCTATAACTGTTGCCAAAAGAGCGATCGCTGCGGGTGAACCGATTTTGTGTGATGCCGAGATGGTAGCAAAAGGCATCATTCAACGGCGTTTACCTGCGAAGAATCCCGTAATTTGTACGCTGAATTATCCACAGGTGCCGGAATTGGCTTGGAAAATGGGTAATACTCGTTCTGCGGCTGCGGTGGAGTTGTGGGAACCTGATATAGAAGGAGCAATAGTAGCGATCGGGAATGCTCCAACAGGTTTGTTTCATCTTTTAGAATTGTTTGATGCCGGATTTCCCAAACCGTCGGTGATTCTTGGTTTCCCCGTAGGTTTCGTGGGTGCGGCTGAATCGAAAGCGGCTCTGGCTGCGAATAGTCGGGGAGTGCCATTTGTGACATTGCACGGCAGAAGAGGAGGAAGCGCGATCGCATCGGCTGCGGTAAATGCTCTATGTCAGGAGGAGCAGTGAGTTCGGGTTGTCTCTACGGTGTTGGTGTAGGTACGGGAAACCCGGAGTTAATTACTTTGAAGGCGTTACGGATTTTACAGTCTGTAGCTGTAATTGCTTATCCTGCTTCCGAAGAAGGTAATAGTTTTGCTCGTTCGATTGTGGCTGAGTTTCTCCAAGGCAATCAAATCGAGGTGCCGATAGTATTACCTTTTAAATTAGAAAAATCCGCTCAACCCTTTTACGATAAAGCTGCCGAGGAATTAGCAGCACATTTAGATAATGGAAAAGATGTGGCAGTCTTGTGTGAAGGCGATCCGTTTTTTTACGGTAGCTTTATGTATGTTTTCAATAGACTTTCACCTAAATATGCAACAGAGATAATTCCCGGTATTTCTTCAGTAATGGCGAGTGCTGCAACCATCGGGGTACCGTTGACTTACCGTAATGATGTGTTCATAGTGCTTTCAGGGATACTTTCGGGGGAAGTTTTGCGGGAGAAATTGCAAGTTGCAGATGCTGCGGTAATTATTAAATTAGGGAGAAATTTTAGTAAGGTAAAGCAGGTTTTGGGAGAATTGGGGTTAGTTGAAAGAGCAAAGTATATTGAAAATGCGACTATGGAGAATCAAAGGATATTGTCTGTAGATGAAGTTGAAGCGGAAACCGTACCTTATTTTTCGTTGATTGTGATACCAAGCAAATTCGATTTTCTACATACATAAAAATACGCTTTTATCAATCACAAGTTTTATCTCACTATCAAATACCCTTTGTAAAGCAAAGATGTTACATTAATATTGCTGAAAAGTTCAAATCAAATATTTTGTCTATTTTTAATTAAAGCTTATTTTATTTATCAGAATCATTATCGTAAGTAGCAATAAAAATTAAATAGTCATCAGCCGCAAGTTGATAATCAGCAGGTGGATTAGAAATGGTTTCTCCCTCATTACCATGCTGAATAGCAATAACCGTACTTTGAGAATCCTTTTTCATTTTCATAAAAACATCTATAAATAACTTTCCTTCTTCAGCTTCACTCACAAGTCTTTTAAATAATTGAGAACCATATTCATAAGTTACAATATCGGTAATCACTCTGCTAATACCGTGATTTATAGCAGAGCTAGAAATAAGATTGCTAGATAATTTACTGCTGACAATTATTTCATCAGCGCAAGCCCGCTTACAAGTCTCAATATTATTTTCATTTATAAGTTCGACAATTGTATAAGCTTTATTATTAATACTTTTTACTGTCAAAGTCGATAATATAACTCTTGCATCGCGTTGCTTATAGTCTAAATTTTCGTCACCTAAAATAATTACAGTTTTCGCTTTCAGTAAATTGGCTTGATGCAATGTTTCATCGCAAACCTCGCCTTTAACAAAAAATAAATGTTTATCTTTTATAGGTTTTCTATCGATATCAGAAATTAAAACTATAGGAGTTTTCTCAGTTTCAGGTTCTATACGTAACTCTTTAATAACTATCTCAGATCGATAATTCCACTCACATAAAATGATATGTTCTTCAAAGTTATAAGAATGCATTCCTAAATCCTTACTTATTTTTCTTTCTACTAAAATACTGGCAACTGTAGCGGTAAGTAAAGTTAAAACCCCAATCCCGACAAGCATATCAAGAAAAGCAATAAAACGTCCGGCAATTGTTTTAGGAGTAACGTCACCATAACCAACCGTCGTTAAGGTAACAACAGCCCACCATAAACTATCAATTAAAGATAGATTTGGTTCAACTAAAGATAAACTTAACGAACTAATTGCAATAATTAAAATAATAATTAAAAGCGGACGAAGAAAATTTTCAGTTTCTAAAAATTGCCAAATTTGTTCAATCCAATTCCTGATTTTGGTTAAAATTGATTCCATTTATATAGTTAAATTATAAGGAGTAGGGAGTGGGGAGTAGGGAGTAGGGAGTAAGAAGTAGGGAATTATAATCAATTACCAATTATTTTCGTAACATCCCCTTATAAATTCCCGGTGATGAATCTTCAATAACTGTTGCACCTACAGTTTTACGATAAAAATCCGCTACACCATCACTCGCAGCACCAACGATCGCATAACCATATCCTTGCGATCGCATATCGTGCAAGCAAGCTAATAACAATGCTTTACCAACTTTACGCCCTCTTGCAGCTTCACCAACACCGATAGGACCAAAAAAATTCTTACAAGTGCATTCATAACAAGCAAAACCGAGAATTTGCTGGTTTTCTACGGCAATCCAACAGCTAGGGGGTGAATTTTTGAAAGACACGTCACATTCACTCATCCAGCGTGTATTAAATCGCTCCTCAACCCAAGCAAGGATTGTACTTTTTTCCGGCGCGATCGCACGTCTAATAACTATACCCTGCTTATCTTGCGCGGCAATCTCTACTTCTACTGAAGGCAAAGTATAAAGCTTAACTAACATATCAGCCATAATTAATTTTGGATTTTAGATTTTAGATTATATAGAATTACTATTTGATTGTTGTTTTTGTAGGGTGTGTTGTCGCGGAGCGCAACGCACCGTGATATATTCTGTGACTGATATAACTAATAGTTTAGAAATACAAGCAAACCGAAGTTTACAGTATTTATTACTCAAAATGCAACTAAACCGACTCACACAACAATTACAATTCATCATCGAAATTGACAAGCTTAAAAATGTATTGCGTCAAACATTATTAATAGATGCTTCTCGTAGAGAAAACAGCGGCGAACATTCTTGGCATTTGGCGATCATGACAATGATTTTAGCCGAATACGCAACCGAAGGAACCGATTTATTTCGCGCCATGAAAATGTCATTAATTCACGATTTAGTAGAAATTGATGCTGGCGATACCTTTTGTTATGACGTGCAGGGATATGAAAGTAAAGCAGAAAGAGAATTAGAAGCAGCAACTAGAATATTTGGATTATTACCCGAAGAACAAGCAAAAGAATTACGATTACTTTGGGATGAATTTGAAGCCAGAGTTACACCGACGGCTAAATTTGCGGCAGCTTTAGATAGAATACAGCCTTTTCTCCACAATCAACAAACCGAAGGTGGAACTTGGAAAATACATAATATTAATCGCAGTCAAGTAATGAAAAGAATGGCACCTGTAGAAGAAGGTACGCCGGAACTTTGGGATTTTATATTAGCAGAAATTGAAAACTGTATTGCTAAAGGGTATTTGAAATCTTAGTTCGTAGTAAGGAATTTATTCCTTTTATATCTTGAAATCATCACTTACAACTAGCACCCATGACCCCATAGTAATTTATTCCAAGGGGGTTATACAAAGTCCGATAAACCTTACATCTTGCATTATTTTCAATACCGCCGAGGAATGCAATTCCCCGTCTAATAGCAAAAGTCCTATAAATAGGACTAAGAAAGGCTTTTAGTGCGTTTTTACTGATAACTTTTACTAATCTCAAGAAGCTCAAAGAAACCGGGTTTATATTCGTGAAAACATGAATATTTCCTTATACAACCAGCAATAAACCCGGTTTCTCACACTGGTGCAAGATGTTAGTTATAACGCACTTTTGCGATCGGACTAAAAATTGTATTTCTAAGCAAAATTTCGTTTTTAATTTTAATAAGTAAATATAGAACTTTGATAATTGATAACTGATAACTGCTAACTGTTAACCGCCCAAGCAATAAATCTCTCAGTATAATACAAAGCTAATTGATTGCTCACACCGTTAAAAATGCTATCAAAAGAATGTTCAGCCCAAGGAATTTCTAAAAAAACAGCCGTATTTTTAACCCGCAATTTTTCATACATCTGTCTGCCAAATCTTGCTTCTACAATATGGTCGCGACTTCCGTAAATTAGCAAACTCGGTGGTAAATCGGGCACTACGTAATTAATCGGTGAAGCGGTTTTATACAGCGTGGGAAACTGTTGGGGAGAACCCCCCAGAAACGCTTCTAAAACAGCACGGGAATTAATTGGATCGGGAATCGGTGGTTCGTTGTATCCTTGAGTTAGATTCACCGGACCGTAATAGTTCACCACAGCGCGGATTGTTGGTGCATCGGGTTCGTAAGCTGCCAGCATTGCCAAATGAGCGCCAGCGGAGCGTCCAAATAATACCATTTTGTCGGTATCTGCTTCGTATTCGGTGGCGCGATCGCGAATGAAATTCAATGCAGTGCGGACATCATCTAATTGAGCGGGAAACTTGTATTCTGGTGCGTGACGGTAATCGATCGCAAATACAGTATATCCACGAGCCGCCATGTATCGATTAAATTCAGGTTTTACCGATGGATTACCATTTTGCCAAGCACCACCGTAAATAAATACAATCGCTGGATATTTACCAACTTTGGCAGGTTGATAAACTTCCATTTTTAACGGTACTCCTGCGGGAGTCGCAAAATTAATATTAGTTAAATGACGGGTTTTTTGTAAGCTAATTCCTCGAAAAACATCAGCTAAAACAAAAGGATGCTTTCGCATATTTGCTTTTACTTCAACTGGAATTTTTTGTTGATAGTCTGCACCTAATGCTCGATTCATCGCAGCATTCATCTGCATTTGAGTTGGTATAATGCTTGCTAATTCCCAACTACAAATCAGCAATCCTATCAAGCTTAAAATACAGAGCGATCGTTTTAATTGACGTTGAGCAATAAATAATAAAGATAAAATTAGAGTAATTAAATTTAAACCGAACAGCCAGGGGCAAATTTCCGGAGCAACTACTCCGAATTTTAGTAAAAAGAAAGTTGGTGCGGAAAGTATAATCCAGGAAGTTAAGAAAAGGCTGACAAAATTGAGTATTAATATCAGAACGAGTTGAGGAGATAGGATATTTTTTTTATTTTTATAAAACATATTTAGTTACTTACAGATGATTTTAAGATTCAAACAGCTACGGTAATTACTCAAGACAAATTAACTATTATAAGCTATTTATAAACAAGATATAATGTTTTATCAAATAGTTCCTCATGTTAGAAGCACAACAAATATTCCAACAAAGATATCAACTAAAACAAAAGTTAGCACAAAATGCAGGTCGTCAAACTTGGTTAGCCGAAGATATCTCAATTCAACCAGCAGAAACAGTAATTCTCAAATTTTTGGCATTTGGAGAACAATTTCAATGGCAAGATTTAAAATTGTTTGAACGGGAAGCCGATATTCTCAAACAGCTTTCTCATCCCAGAATTCCTAAATATCGAGATTATTTTTCTATCGAAGATAAGAATAATTGGTTTGCTTTAGTTCAAGAACATATTCCCGGTTCATCGTTAAAGCAATTAATCGAAAGTAAACAGAGATTTACCGAAGAAGAATTACGAAGAATCGCTACAGACGTATTAGAAATACTTTGTTATCTACATACACTAAATCCCCAAGTTATTCACCGCGATATTAAACCTAGTAACTAAATGTTAGGTGGAGATAAAAAAGTTTATTTGATTGACTTTGGAGCGGTACAAGATAACGCAGCAGCCAAAGGAACAACATTTACGGTAGTTGGAACTTACGGTTATGCGCCCATAGAACAATTTGGTGGTAGAACAGTTCCCGCGTCCGATTTATATGCTTTAGGAGCAACATTAATTCATTTAGCAACCGGGATAATACCAGCAGATTTACCGCAGAATAATATGCGAATTCAGTTTGAAGATAAAGTTAGTTTGAGCGATAGTTTTATCCGCTGGATTGAAAAGCTAACCGAGCCAAATATTAACGATCGATTTAGTAGTGCTTCTCTTGCTTTAAATTCTTTGACAACTGGTATTGTAGTTAATTCATCTTCTCAAATTTCCAAACCCCACGCTAGCCGAATTAACTTAGAAAAATCTGAAGAACAATTAGAAATTAAAATTCCGCCGCGAAAAAACATCCTATGGTTAATATTTGCAATATTATTAATACCTGTAGATATTATTATACTTTTATTTGCGATCGCAGCCATTTTTTCAAAATCAATTCCAGTATTATTATTCTCCATATTCTTTTTCGCTATTCGATTAATTATTATTAATATGATTACAGGGTGTTATATTCAATTTGACCGAAATGAATTTGAGATAAAATGGAAGCTATTTGGTTTTACCTATCGTAAAAAAAGAGGTAAAACTTCAGCCATTCATAATGTTGCTTTAAAAACTACTGTTACGTCAGTCAATGATGAACCACTTAAAAAGATTTTAATAAAAGCCGGTGCAGAAAAATATGATTTTGCTGCATTCAGTCCTCAATTAGCTGATATTGAGAAAGTCTGGTTGGTTCAAGAAATTAATGATTGGTTGGGTATTTCAGAATTACCCGAAAATAAACAAAAGGAGGATGAAGATGCATTAAAATCGTTACCTCCTGTTATGCGTAAGTGGATTGAAAAAGCAGTCGAAGCTGATATTGAAGATAGATTCACAGCTTCTAAACCATCTAGAAGTAAAATTGAATTAAATCAATCTTACGAACAGTTAGAAATTAAATTACCACCGCGAGGTATACAGTTTGGTCACTTGCCTTTTATATTTCTCTGTATCATGATATTTAGTATTGCTGGACCAATAATTCTTTCAAATCCAGAAGTTGCAATATTTTTCTTTATACCTGGATTATTATTATTATTTTTGAGTATGCCTTTATTGACTGCTTTCGGAAGTCTTGATATAAGATTTAACCGAAATGATTTTACTCTTCAAAAGAAGCTATTTGGTTTTACTTACAAAACAAAGATAGAGAAAACCTCGACGATCCATGACGTTACTAGAGATGAATCTAATGTTTCAGTAAATAGTAAAAACTTAACAATGGTGACGGTAAAATGCGGTGTAAAAAAATATAGTTTCGGCGCATTTGCTCCTCAGATAAGCGATGCTGAAATTCATTGGTTAATTAAAGAAATGAAAGCTTGGCTGGGAATTCAATAATTATTGATTAGTAATTAGGAATATCTGTCTTCTGTTTTGAAGTATTACAGGTAGTGACAAATCAATATTGTTTGTATATAACTATACTTAACAAATCTATTTAATACAAGTATATTTAAAATAGTTCCTCATGCTAGAAGTACAACAAGTATTCCAACAAAGATATCAATTAAAACAAAAGTTAGCACAAAATGCAGGTCGTCAGACTTGGTTAGCTGAAGATATATCAATTCAGCCAGCAGAAACAGTAATTCTCAAATTTTTAGCATTTGGAGAGCAGTTTCAATGGCAAGATTTAAAGCTATTTGAACGGGAAGCCGATATTCTCAAACAGCTTTCTCATCCTCGTATTCCCAAATACCGAGATTATTTTTCTATTGAAGATAAAAATAAATGGTTTGCTTTAGTTGAAGAATATATTCCCGGTGAATCGCTCAAACAGTTAATTGAGAAAAAACAAAGATTCACAGAAGAAGAATTACGAAGAATCGCTACAGACGTATTAGAAATACTTTGTTATCTACACACATTAAATCCTCAAGTTATTCACCGCGATATTAAACCAAGTAATTTAATTTTAGGTGAAGATAAAAAAGTTTATTTAATTGACTTTGGAGCGGTACAAGATAGCGTAGCAGCCCAAGGAGCAACATTTACGGTGGTGGGAACTTATGGTTATGCACCAATCGAACAATTTGGTGGTAGAACAGTTACTGCATCCGATTTGTATGCTTTGGGAGCAACATTAATTCATCTTGCTACCGGGAGAATACCAGCCGATTTACCGCAAAAAAAGATGCGAATTCAGTTTCAAGATAAAGTTAGTTTGAGCGCTAATTTTATCCGCTGGATTGAAAAGTTAACCGAGCCGGATATTGCAGATAGATTTACAAGTGCGTCTGAAGCATTAAAAGCTTTGAATAGTCGTAATCCTGTTAATTCTTCTTCTCAATATAATTCATACAAGAATCGTCCTGCTATTCATTCTTCTTATAAAATTTCTAAACCACCTAGTAGCCGAATTCAATTAAATAAATCTTATAATCTGTTGCAATTAAAGATACTAAAACGAGGAATTAACAGTAAGGATAAATTTGTGTTAGTTGTCTTTATTATCTTATCAATAACTACACGAATAATTCTTCAACTAATACCAACAAGTTTATACTTATTTGTATTTGTATTTGTACCTCTTCTTCTATTTCTTTTTATTTTTCTCCTGTTATTTTCTTGTTTTGAAACTTTTTATCTTCAATTAGATCGGGATGACTTGATTATGCAATGGAAATTATTTTTTTTACCTGTCGGAAGTAGAAGAGGTAAAACTTCTAAAATTAATAATATTAAAAAAGATTATTTTGATTTTGATAATGATAATGATAAACGTGCATTCGTTTCTATAGAAGCCGATGTTAGGAGATATGTTTTTTCTCTTGGGTTGGATAATGCGGAAATAGATTGGTTAGTTAAGGAAATACAAGATTGGTTAAATCAATAATTCTAGCTAAATTCTCAAAATCTCTTCCCACTCATCATCACTGAAACCTCTTTCCTCAAACTCTACTCCAAAACAATCTCTAGCAGCATCAACTAAAACAGTAATTATTTTTTCAATTTCCAAATCTTTTTCAACCACTACCCCATCAAATAACTCTTCACCAAAAACCTTTTTAAATAATTCCTTATCCGGTTTCAACCGCATCGAGCCATGTTGCAAAATTGCATCACCACGTCTTAATTGAGCGCTACCAATCAACTTATTACCATCAACAGTTACCAAATCCGCACCCGTCGCCGTACCAAAACAGTTAGGATTGTTGATATAACCCCTGCCAGCAGTACCGTAATTCAACTCAATACCTAAATTACGCCATCCTTGAATCAAAAACTCGCATATCTTTTTATACGCTTCCATCCTACTATTAGAAAACCCAGAAGCCACCACAGCGTAAGTTAAGTCACCATGATGCAACACCGCACGTCCCCCAGTCGGACGGCGTACTAAGTCTATTTGCTCGTTTTCCCAAATTAAATTTTGCCAATCTTCTGGATACTTGCGCTGATGATAACCAAGAGAAATTGCCGAAGGCGACCAAGTATAAAAACGCAAAATAGGCGAATGTCCCGATTGATGCTGTTTTAACAACCATTCATCGATCGCCATCTGTAATTCACCATTCGCTTCCAAAAACGGAATTAATCGCCAAGTTTGAGAAATCAAAATTTAGTAGTTAGTTGGTAGTTGATAGATAAATTAGCATTACAAACCATTAATATTTGTATCACCATTATTTACAAAAGCAACCAGTTACCTAAAAACTGATAACTGGTCACTGTTTACTGGTCACTGGTCACTGGTCACTGTTAGTTGCCAAACTTTGCTTGTAAATCTTCGTCATTATCATCGGCGATCGTCGCGACGATGGTAATTAAACGAGAAACTTCCGCAGCAGATAAATCTTCCAAAGTACGTGTTGTAATCACCACAACTTGGTTATCTATAATACCGAAACGCGATTCCAAAGTACCCGAACAGTTCATCTGCAAAATATGCCGCATCATTGTAGCTTCGTCTTTTGCGGGTAACTTTAATACAGAAGACCAAATTGTGATTATATCTTCATCAGTTGTACCCGTCAATCGGACAAACACTTCCACGCTACCGTACTTAAATTTCCATAGATAAGTACCGTCATTCGGGTGACTAACCATTGCGCTATCGTTTTCTTCCAGCGTATCGATAACGTTTTCAATTACCTCTACATGGTTGATGGTTTCCGTTTCTGTGATCACATCGTTCATTGTTTCCTCGCTTTCCGAATCGGTTTGGTAAGATGTCATACGAATTGTGCCTCAAGATCATGATTATTCACACCTACTTTATACCTAATAAGATGGAGTTAGGAGTGAGGAGTAATTAAGGTTAAAGGTTAAAATTCTTTTTATCTCCTTCTCCCCTTGTCTCCCCATCCCCGCATCTCCCCCTCTCCCCATCCCTTTGTTAGCAATCGCGCAATCCAGGGAATACTTAGTGTATATTTTACCTAGCTTCTCAGTATGAGTTATTGTCTAAATCCCCATTGTCAGAAACCCCAAAATCAAAAGAATGCTCAATCTTGCGTGATTTGCGGTACTGCACTGCTATTAAAACAACGCTATCGGGCTATCAAATCAATTGGGCAAGGTGGCTTTGGTAGAACTTTATTGGCTGTAGATGAAACCAAACCTTTGAAACCACCCTGCGTTATTAAGCAGTTTCTTTTAATGGCTCAAGGTACTAATAACACCGAAAAAGCTGCTGAATTATTTAAGCAGGAAGCTTTAAGACTGAATAATTTAGGCAAACACAATCAAATACCCAATTTATTAGACTATCTAACTCAAGAAGAACATCAGTATTTAGTCCAAGAATATATTGATGGCTATGATTTAGCAGAGATATTAAAAGAACAAGGCACTTTTAAAGAAGCACAAATATGGGAGTTATTAAATAGTTTATTACCCGTACTCGAATATATTCATAATCAAGACGTTATTCATCGAGATATTAAACCAGAAAATATTATTCGTAGCAAAAACGGACAATTATTTTTAGTAGATTTTGGAGCCGCTAAAGTTGTTACGGGAACCGCAATATTACAAACGGGAACTAGTATCGGTACACCGGAATTTGTTGCACCGGAACAATCGAGAGGTAAAGCTATTTACAGCAGCGATTTATATAGTTTGGGAACAACCTGTATTTATTTATTAACAGGAATTTCTCCTTTTGATTTATTTGATATTTCCGAATATACCTGGGTATGGCGACAATATTTAGTTAATAATCAAGTTGGCGATCGACTTGGTAATATTTTAGATAAACTTATTGAAAATGCCACCAGTCGCCGCTATCAATCCGCAACTGAAATATTAAAAGATATTAATCCTCCAAAAACATATTCTTCTAACAATAACCAAATTGAAGATAAACAGTTGAGAATTAATAATTTTCTAAATAACCAGCCTCAAAATAACCAGTTGGCATTTAAAATTAATAGAAAAAGTAACTATTTACCAGAATTTGCTGTTGATAATAAGCAAGATTTTAATTATACGAATACTGAAAAAATACAAAATTCTTCTACTCTTAAAAAATCAGATTCTGGTTGGAAATGTATTAACACGCTGCATCACCATGCCGCTGCTATAAATTCTATTGATATTAGCTCAGATGGAGTGATTCTTGCTAGTAGCAGCGATTACTGTGCGACAAAACTATGGAACATCAAGACTGGTAAATTAATTCGGACTCATTGCAGTGACTACCCGATTAATGCTGTTGCTTTTAGTCCAAATGGGTTGATTATTGCCAGCGGTGATTCCGCAAACAATATTCTACTTTGGGATGTAAATTCGGGTAAACAAATTCACTTTATTAAAGGACATACAGGTTTATTTGCTGGAGTTAGTTCCTTAAGTTTTAGCTCAGATGGTCGAATGATTGCTAGTGCTGGTAGCGATAAAACAGTAAGGTTGTGGAACGTAAATACGGGTTTGAAAATTCATACTCTCATAGGTCATGATAGATGGGTGAGCAGTGTTGCGATTGACCCAGATGGTAAATTTATTGTTAGCGGTAGTGCTGACACAAGAGCCATAATTTGGGAATTAACTACGGGTAAAATAGTTAATACTCTTCGTACTTCTTCTAAAGTTAATTCTGTAGCTTTTAGCCTTGATGGAAAAACTATTGCCACTGGTAACAACGACCGAACTGTAAGGTTTTGGGAAGTAAGTACCGGACAAGAAATTTATTCCCTTGAAGGTTATAGCAGTGGCGTTAGCTACGTTACTTTTAGTCCAGACGGAAAGATTCTTGCTAGTAGTAGCGACAACAATGATATCAAGTTATGGGATATGAATACAAAGCAGGAAATATCTACTTTAACCGGACATTCAGCTAAAGTTAATTCCCTTGCTTTTAGTCCCGATGGGCGAACTTTATTTAGCGGTAGCGACGATAAAACTATTAAAGTTTGGCGATATGAATAAATTCTAATTTTAATTTACTAATTTCCCTTCAATCTCCCCACGAAAGCCACTCACGCGCTGCTTTTTCCGCTGCTTCGGGTGTATAGTATAATTTCCTTTCACCAAACACTTCTCCACCAGAACTTATGATTCTAAATTGCCATTCCATTGCTTCGGTGTAATAAACCAATAATGTCAGTTTTTCAATGCCAACAACTAAATGAACGGTAGTTTGAGTCATGGTATTGAGAAGTGAAAACGGCAGGGTTTTGCAATTACAGACTTGTTATATATCCCAGAGCGATCGATTATCAAGTTTTCTCTATACTTTGTATCAATTATCAATTATCAATGAACAATTATCAATTGTTTCCCTAGTACGGAGCCACATTAATTCTGAGGGGTAAAAAGGTTCGTAGTAAGCGCTGTACTCGCCTCCGGATTTGGGGCTTAAGCCCTTACTACAAACCTGATTTAGGGCTTAAGCCCTTACTACAAACCTGTCAAAATTAATGTGGCTCCGTACTAGTGACTAACAATTACGATCGCGATCGCAACAAAGCCGCGAATCGCCTTTTATAAGTCAATTATATTTATTCACGCCGACTTACTTAATCGATCGCCGATAATTGATTTTACTGACTTTCCTTTACATTTTCCATAACCTGCTTGTATAGCTGCTGGTTATTTTGTTCTTGAAAAATTTCTGCTGCTCGCTGCAAGTCTGCTAAACCAGCATCTTTATCTCCTAATTCTACACGAGCATTTCCCCGGTTATTATAAGCTGCACCAAAGTTGGGATTGAGGCGAATGGCTTCGTTGTAATCTGCGATCGCACCTTCTTTGTCTCCTTGAGCGGCACGAGCGTTTCCCCGATTATTGTAAGCAACGGCATAGTTAGATTTGAGGTTAATGGCTTGGGTGTAATCTGCTATAGCCTCGTTTCTATCTCCTTCTGCGGCGCGAGCGTTTCCACGATTATTATACGCTTCGGCATAATCGGCATCTAAAGTTATGGCTTGGTTGTAATCGTTAATTGCACCCTTTGCATCACCTTGGGCGGCGCGTGCATTTCCCCGATTGTTATACGCTTGAGCATTGTCGGGGCTGATACGAAGCGCTTCATTGTAATCGGCGATCGCACCTTGTCTGTCTCCGGTGTCAAACTGTACTAAACCTCTGCCGTTCAAAGCTGCAACGTAGTTGGGATCGAGTGTAATGGCTTGTGTATAAGCTGCGATCGCACCCTGGGTATCACCCTGAATATGCTTATACTGTCCCTGTGCGTAAAATTCCTTAGCAGTCGATGGATTGGCAACCGGATTTAATGCGGGACTTACTCCTATTTCTGTAACTAATAAGTCTTTATCGTTGCTGCAAGAAACAGTTACAGTTGCCATAAATCCACTCAACAAGGCTACACTAATTTTGGAAACTCCTGTCAAATTTTGCTCGAACAACCACTGTTTCATAAGTCACTTTTTATCAACACACCCACAACTTTGACATTTATATATAAAAAATTCATTTTTCTTAACTTTTTCTAAAATTGACTCCTTTTAGCTATAGTGACTATTTTTGCACGATTTTTGTGGCAAATTTGTTTACATTTTACCTTTTATTTTTTACCTCGATACTACAGCTAAACCAGTAAACAAACTGACATTTTTTAAGCATTCGTTTCATGCTTAATATGCTGATTCTTCAATATCACTATCGGTTTGCTTAGAAGTTAATCGCCAAGTGTTCGTTTTCGATATATCTACAGCAAGTTGCTCGATATTATCACCTAAATTCTTTTGAATATCCTTTGTCAGGGTAATATCAAAATCTAAATTTACATTTTGGGTTTCTACCAACCGTACCAGTTCGGAAAATGGCACTTTAGTTGTTGTACGTTCGTAGCTATTAAGTTTAAAATACGGGGTTTCAGATACATTTTGAGCGATCATTGCTTGTTTAACTTGCTCTTGCAGTTGCTCAAACTCCGATTTTAACAACTTCCACTGCTGTTCCAATTCAACATATTTTGCACTAAGTAAACTTAAATCAACTGTAGCAGCATCAAAGTTTATCTTTTGAGTTATTTCTAATAAACGTAAATGAACTTGAGCCAAAATAATGCAGTCAAGATAAGCATATTCAATTTGTTCTTCAGTTAATGGTCTAATTCCCCAATCGCTGGTTTGTTGCTGCTTATCAATATCTTGAAAATTACAAAGTGACGTTGCCAAAGTCTTCAGTTTATAGTTAGGCAAAGGTAAAATATAGTATGGTACTTGTTTCGCCATTTCTAAAGTGCAAGTAACATTTTTAGCTTTCTTTTTGCCTAAAAACCTTAAATCAAATTTAGCATTATGAAATACCTTTTCTATTGATGAATTTATCATGATTTTTTCTATAAATTCATCAACAACATCTGGTTGTTCCAGAACATCCAAAATATAAACACTTTCTCCAGTTAAATCCGTACAGTCATCCAAAACTTGAATCAGCGATAGTCGAGGATTGCGAGTATCATAATCGGCAATTTCCGTATCTAACCAAATAGTTTTACTTTTAGTATATTTAGCAACAAGAGAACTTATTTCCGATGCTGAATTAAGATAGGGCATTGAGTAATATTTCCTAAAAAAAACTGGGTCAAAGTAACTAAGTTACAATTTCCCAAGTTAACATTTTGTATGTATGTTTTTTGTAGTGCCGTATCTCTTTACTCTCAGTAATTGGTATAATCTTTAATTTTTCAACTAAGTTATATAAAATAGGCAATAGGGAATAGGTAATAGGGCATTGAAAATAATTAATAATAAGTTATACAAAATATTTGAATAAGACTTACGCAGCGATAAGGGGAAATATAATGTTTCAGGCATTTTAGATTACTTCTTTTCACTGTTACCCATGCCCCATGCCCATTCACCGGAGGTGGGAGGTAGCCCCATGCCCCATGCCCAAACATCTAAGAGTCACGAATAGAAGCAGCCTGAGATAAATTTTCAGCGTCAGCCTGCATCATTTGAACATCTGATGGAGTCCATACACGAGGTGCTTGGCAATGATGAGCTATTAGCAAACCCCATAACCCTTTCTTAGTTAAAATAGGTACAACTAAATTAGCGCGAACGCCTAAATTACGTAAAAAATCGCGGTGACAATCAGCAATAGGTTCAGATTCAATATCCGAAATTGCCCGTACTCTTCCTTCCAGATATAAAGCAGCGTACTCATTATTAAAACACTCATCCGGACCAGTAGAACCAAGAATAGATAATTCTGATAAACTCAAACATTCAAAAGTTACTTGTCCATCCCACTGAGAATAAAAATAATATAAAACTACCCTATCCACGCAAAGCGTATTTCGCAGGCGGTTAGTTGTTTCTATAATTAAATTATCTCGTTCTAATGTTGTATTTAACCGATTGAGTACTTTATGTAGACCACGGTCAAAACTTTGGTTAAAATTCTTTGTCACCGTTTTAATATTACCAGTTGAGTAATAGTTATGTTCAATAGTGGTATATTAACAATCACTTTATTAAATTCGTCTTTCAATAATACTATTTTAAAATTAGAAATATATCTAATGAAGTAGGTCTGCATGTCAAAGGTCTGCATGTTAAAGGTTTATTTGAAATATTCTCCCCATCTCCCCATCTCCCCATCCCCCTATCTCCCCATCTCCCCATCTCCCCATCCCCCTATCTCCCCATCTCCCCATCTCCCCATCTCCCCATCTCCCCATCTCCCCATCTCCCCATCCCCCTATCTCCCCATCTCCCCATCTCCCCATCCCCCCATCTCCCCATCTCCCTATCTCCCCATCTCCCCATCTCCCCATCTCCCCATCCCCCCATCCCCCCATCCACTGCTTACTCGCTTAGAGTAATAAAATAAACAAGTTGACTCCTCCGAAGGTACTTACTTATGACAACTTCTCAAATCCGCTTTTTGATGTGTGCCCCGGAATATTATGATGTGGACTATGTGATTAATCCCTGGATGGAAGGGAATATTCATAAGTCATCTCAAGAGCGTGCGGTGCAACAGTGGCAAAAATTACATCACGTGCTTAAGGAACATGCGATCGTTGATTTGGTAAAACCACATAAAGGTGTTCCCGATATGGTTTTTACCGCTAATGCTGGCTTGGTTTTGGGTGATAATGCGGTATTGAGTCGCTTTTTTCATAAAGAGCGTCAAAAAGAGGAGCCTTATTTCAAAGCATGGTTTGAAGAAAATGGCTTTAATGTTTATGAATTACCCAAAGATTTACCTTTTGAAGGTGCGGGTGATGCACTTTTAGATCGCGAAGGGCGTTGGCTATGGGCTGGTTACGGTTTTCGTTCGGAATTGGATTCTCACCCTTTTCTGGCGAAATGGTTGGATATTGAAGTATTATCTTTACGTTTAATTGACGATCGCTTCTATCATCTCGATACCTGCTTTTGTCCTTTAGCAAATGGCTATTTACTTTACTATCCCGGCGCTTTTGATGCTTATTCCAACCGCTTGATTGAAATGCGAGTCGCATCGGAAAAACGCATTGCCATCGAAGAAACAGATGCGGTAAATTTCGCTTGTAACGCGGTGAATATAGAAAGCATTGTGGTGATGAATAAGGCTTCCGATGCGCTGAAAAAACGTTTGGCGAAAGCTGGTTTTGAAACGATTGAAACGCCGCTTACCGAATTTCTCAAAGCCGGGGGTGCGGCTAAATGCTTAACTTTACGAGTAAACGAACCTGTAAGAGAAGAATTACACGCTAACACCTACGTAGAAACTAAAGTTGTCCGCATGGAAGGACATTTACTCGATTCCGGCTTAATTAACCGCGCCTTGGATTTAATTATAGATAATGGCGGTAGCTTCAAAGTACAAAATTTCCTTTTGGGAGAACAGCGTCAAAGCACTTCTGCTGCTGAGGTGAAAGTTTCCGCACCTTCCCATGAAGTTATGGAAAGCATTGTATCCCTTTTAATTGATTTGGGTGCGATGAATTTACCAGAAGATGAGCAAGATGCTAAGCTTCAACCCGTAATTCAAAACGGAGTCGCGCCGGATGATTTTTACGTTAGTACTATATATCCTACCGAAGTGCGGATAAATGGTGAATGGATAAAAGTAGATTTGCAGCGTATGGATGGCGCGATCGCAATTTCCGAAACTCCCGCAGGAATTACAGCCCGGTGTAAAATACTGCGCGACTTAGAAGCAGGAGAAAAAGTAGTTGTAGACGTACAAGGTATCCGCACCATCCGCAAAACCGAATCGCGGGAAAAACGCCACACCGAGGAATTCAGCTTTATGTCTGCGGGTGTTTCCAGCGAACGCCGCGTAGAATTAATTGTGGAACAAGTTGCTTGGGAATTACGTAAAATTAGGGATGCCGGGGGTAAAGTTATCGTGACGGCAGGTCCGGTAGTTATACATACCGGCGGCGGCGAGCATTTATCACAATTGGTAAGAGAAGGATACGTACAGGCGCTATTAGGTGGAAACGCGATCGCCGTTCACGACATCGAGCAATCAATGATGGGGACATCCTTGGGCGTAGACATGAAGCGGGGTGTTTCGGTACGCGGGGGACATCGGCACCACCTCAAAGCCATCAACAGCGTTCGCCGTCACGGTAGCATTGCCAAAGCCGTACAGGCGGGAATGATTCAAAAAGGCGTGATGTACGAATGCGTTAGAAATAGCATACCCTTTGCCCTCGCCGGTTCCATTCGGGATGACGGTCCCTTACCCGATACCCAAATGGATTTAATTAAAGCACAGGAAGAGTACGCAGAACTACTGAAGGGAGCCGATATGGTATTAATGCTATCAACCATGCTGCATTCCATCGGAGTAGGGAACATGACACCTGCCGGAGTAAAAATGGTTTGCGTAGATATCAACCCAGCAGTAGTAACAAAATTGAGCGATCGCGGTTCCGTAGAATCAGTTGGTGTAGTCACAGATGTAGGATTATTCCTCAGCTTGCTAGTACAGCAATTGGATAAATTAACAAGTCCCTACACCGCCCAAGTCGGATAACTAATGTAGAGACGTAGCAGTGCTACGTCTCCCAAATTGTAGATACCCAACTAACAAAATCTTATACATCAAATCAGCAGCACCCAGAATATAGGAATCAAGATTTTGTCATTTAATATCTTGGTGGTTAATTGCATTTATTATCATCAGTTCGTTTTTGCCGAAACTTATAGAGACGTAGCACTGCTACGTCTCTACATAACTATCTGTTAATTTTGACATCGCGAAACTGAAATATACCGTCATTAAAATTGACTTCGAGTACTGCTAATGAATTTAACTCTGTGGGTAAATCAAAATTTACTCCTGCTTTGACTGGAACTCCTTGTATAAGTGAAGATTGAGCAGGAAAATTGCCAAATACAGAATCTATAGTATTATTCGATACCCAAACTTGTAAAGCGTTGTATTCATTTCCAGAAAAATCAAAAGTTCTAGATTGAGAATATAAAAAGAATGTTCTATTCTTGCTCTCTAGATTTACAATCGAAAACTTGCAATTCACTTTCCCTTTTCGATAACAACCCTCAAATGCAATCTTGAAGCCATTCTTTTCAAAAGTTTTTATAGGCTTCTTTTCTATATTAATTGAAGGCTTTTCTTGCGAATCTCCTTGGGGAGGAGAGCTAGAAACTATATCATTTAATTTTTTTAAAGTATACCTTCTAGTATTTTCCTTATTATTCTTCAAATTGATGGTGAAGTTTTGAGGCTGATAACCATCTTTAAGCAAGTTAACATTAATATCTCCTCTGCTAGGGATTTTGATTTGGGCGTAACCGTTACTATCAGTTTCTACAACTTCAGGCGCTCCTTTAGATGCAAAAGAAACTTCTACGCCCTGCAAAGGTTGTAAGTTTTCTTCTTTAATAAGAATGTCTACTAATTCATTTTGAACTGTACATCGATCTAAACCAATAGCACATCGTATTTCTTGATTCGTTAAACTAGCTGCGATGCCAGTTAGCGCAATAACAGTACCAACAATAAAGCCCCATTTCGTATAGTTAAATGTCATAGCAATAATTTCTTAATTTTTAGTTATAAACTGTTACGATACGCACAAAACAACTAGTACTTATCTCCCCTTAATCTAAAACAGTACTCATCTTAAATATTCAGTTATTAATTTTACTTTACTAGAGATTCGTTTACGTAATTCTACCATTAGTAGCAATACGCTTAATAGCAAACAAATCACAAAACAGAAGACTGTTCGTCTAAATCCCACTAATATCAGTATAATTTTCTCAAAACTAACCGCGATCGCTATTATTGCTCTCCTCCCTGCGAGCGATGAGATGTTATAAGTGGGTTGCTTTTGCCAAAATGAAATTACAAACTAAAAAACCACTAACAAAAGCAAGTTTATATAAAATGCAGCTAACAACTTCCAACAAACAACTCCAAATCAACCCCGTAAGCTTTATTGCCGACTTCCTACTCACAGGAATGATAATCGGACCGATCGCCGCTCCCTTTCTTGCTGCTTCCGGGTTGCCAATTTTACCGACTATTGCAAACATTATTTATTTCATGGGTCATCATGTCTGCCCTCAACCTCATATGGGAGTTGAGTTAGCACCACCCTTCATCATGGCTGTATGTATGCGCTGTTACGGTACGGTTATGGGTTTATTTGCTACTAGGATGCTGTATATTACGGATAAAGGAAATAGTTTTTACTGGCTGCATCAATACGGTTGGAATGGTGCGGCGATATCAACCGTATTAATGATGGCGTATCCCTTGGAAATGGCAGCCCAAATTTTTGGCTGGTGGAGTTTTCAAAATCCTATTGTTATGCCGTTTGGTTTAATTACAGGTTTGGCTTGGGGTTTATTTACCATGCCGATTTTACATCAGAAAAATAATTAATGTCCTAACAATCAACAGATTAAGTGCTTAGGCAAAATTAATTATATATTGTCATTGCGTTACTCTAACGAGTCGTGCCGCGCTGTTGCTTGCGTCGCCTGAAAGGCGATACACGGAGTGTTCCCTAGAGAGGGAATGGAACGAAACATTCACCCGGAGGGTGCGGTTCATCGCAAGGCTTGGGATTGCTTCGCTTCGCTCGCAATGACGGTAAATCTTTTTGTCCATCTACTTATTTACCGTCGAAGACGTTGCAGTGCAATGTCTTTTTATTTAGAGTTGGGTGCAATATAGTTTCAACCTCTCTCCAAACATAGCTCCGGATGCGGAGAGAGGCTTTAAATCTTGCTCCCCTTCCCTCGTAGAGAAGGGGCTGGGGGATAGGTTTGTATTTTAGTCAAGCGAAAAGGGCTATATAAAGTTATCTACAAAATCAATTTCGTACAGTAACGTAGCAAGAATAAAAAACCTGAAACGAATATAGCGATGCAACCCTGTATATAGATGTGGTGTACAAGCAAATTCTCAAATTATTCTTCCGAGTTCAAAGCCTTTACCAAAGCAGAGTTAAGGGAAAGTTCTAACTGTAATCCACTCAACCGATCGCTATAAATATTGGTCAATTGCTCAACCAAAGCTTTGACATAGATTTGGCAGTTGTACCGCTCAAGTACCAACTGATAACCCTTTTGTGCTAAAGCTTCACCCTGTTTAGGATTTTCTAACAGGCTGCTAATTGCTTGATTTAAACCCTCGGAATCGCCGGGATTAACGCCCAAAACCGCTTTTGAATCAATTAGTTCTTGGATGATTCCTGGCGCACGAGTGATGATGACTGGCTTTCGACAAGCAAGGGCTTCAAACAGAGTAGATAAACCTGCTTGAAAATTGTTTGGGTAAAGCGCGATCGCAACAATGTCAGCATCGCGGTAAAGCTGCACCAAAGAGTTCCAATCATAGTAGCGATAAGACATATTTGCAGGAATAACTTTGGGAAAAGTCTGCGAAATAACGGTTTTAGTCGGAGAGACAGCGCAAATTTTCACATCAACGTTTAGAGATTGCGTTGCTCTTGCAAGAGTTCGATAATCCCGTTGTTCCAAACCTCCACTAACAATTAATGGACGCGATTTATGTGACGAAGCAAAAGAAGGCGTAAAGAATGATGTGTCTGTAGGTTGATAGGGAAATAGACAAACGCGATTTTTGGGTAAATCCAGATAATCTCGTAGAAAATCAGCTTGCTCTTGATTCGCTGTGATGAATAAATCGACGCGCTTTCCGATTTCAAACAACTTCAATGCCAAACGTCCCCGCAGTCTGTTGAGATTATGTACAAACACAACTACTTTCGGTCCATTTTCTCTGACTCCGCAAAGTGCAGCAATCGGTAATCCTACGTTTTCATCGGTGCAATAAACTACGTCATCAGACCTCAGTGTAGAAGATAGCTCGCGAGCTAAAGACCAATAACGTCTGCATCCTATAATCTTTTCATAGACGAAATGTATCGGTAACAAAAAATCTTTGTTTGGCTGATGTATTTGTGCATTTAACAGCCGACTGATATCGAATATGACATGAGCAGGGCGTTTACCAACCTGAGCATCTTGTTTGATATTCTCTAAATCAAAACAACTGCTGAGAGCTAAATGATATGTCATTTAATTTTTTAATTCATTTTACGAAATTGAATTACTTTATTTACCATTCCAGTATAACTGTAGTTTAGTTTTTATCTAATTAGTAAGTGTTTATATCATAACAGAGTTAAAAATAAAACAAGTATTAAAATTTGTTAATAACTTGAAAGACATATAATTAGCTAAAAGTATAAACTGCGAAACATAGTTACCAATAGGGTTTCAGTAACTAGATATCAAGCCATAAAGCTGTTAAATCGAACTAATCACTTATATTCTTTGTGTAAAAAATAATATGAAGTTGATAGTATTGCGTTTGTTCGATAAGATTAAAATAATGTCTTTGGAAAAGTCCATAGCAGTTTAAAGCAATGAATTTTGAGTTTTGACGACAAATGCAAAAAACCTCGCAAGAGCAAATTGAAAATTGCCCCTACAAGGTTATACAAGTTTTTGAAGTTCTTACTTTACTTTAAATACAAAGAAGGAGAAGTTATATCAGGTTGCCAAGTTTTTTGAGATTCTGGCTGGCCTGAAAGGGTTTCGTAGAAAATTTCAATAATCCTATCTACTTTGGAATCCCAATCAAAATAGTTGGTACGCACTCGTTTGGGACCAGCTTCTCCCATTTGATGGCGCAATTCTGATGAATTAGCAAGTTTAATCATCGCTTGTGCGAAGCCATTCACAAAAACTTCTACCGAAGTCGGCTCAACCCAAATACCGCAATCGGGATGTAGGGTATTAGCAGGACCTGCCCATTTTGTTGCAATCACGGGTAATCCTAACGCCATCGCTTCTAAAACTGCATTACCACCAGCTTCGCGTAAAGAAGGCATCACAAATACATCGCATTCGCAAAGCAAAATTGAAGCTTGTTCGCGTTTCATCCAGCCGTGAAAGTTGACGCTATTTTCTAAACCTAAATTAGTAACTTGCTTTTCTAAATCTGGGCGTAATTCTCCGTCTCCAATTAATTCTAAAACGGCGTTTGTATTGTCAGCTACTTGCTTAAAAGCATCAATTAAAAACTGAATTCCTTTCCAATCAACAAAACGACCTAAATATACAAAACGAACTGGTTTCTCAGGATTGGTATTTGGTTGTCTCGGTTGCCAAATATCTAAATCGACTCCACACTCAATTACTTGATAAATCTTTCCCTGGCATCCAGTTGGTAAAGATTCTAAGGTAAGAGGATTAGCAACAACTAAAGTTTCCGCTTTTAATTTACCCGGCACAAATCGATGTAATATGTTTGAGAATAACCTTCCCAAAGTCACCGACACCGCAGCAAATTTAGAATCCATGTAGCGAAAAGCTGGTGGAAAATCAACGCCACCAGCCAAAGGACCAAGTACTACTGGTACGCCAAGATCGTACATAAAGTTTAATCCTTTGGGAGTAATCGGCGAAGGTTGGAATACTATGTCAATATTTTGCTTTTTAATTAGTGCTTTGACCAATTTTCGAGCGCGGATTTGAGTAATCCAATGCACTATTTGCAAAAAGATTAAATCTTCAATCCGATAGTGAAATAATTTACCAATTCGCCACACCAATATTTGCAGCCAATTGTCTTCAATAAAATGGAATTTATTAAAATCTCGATCGTCAGGAAACTCTTGACGAAGTTCGTCTCTAACTCTTGCGTGACAAACTATCTGTAAGTCAACTCCCCGCTCTTGAAAAAGATGAAAATAATAAAGATTTTTACCCGACTCACCACCCATGCGGCGAGATACATTTTCTGCTACTAATATTACTCGCAATGGTTTTTGATTATCGTTAATTTGTGCCATTGTCATCATGTATTACCAATAACTAAATTGACTGAATCTTAAAGAGTAGGAATTTGATATTAGGAAGTGGGTATAAAATCTGAAAATTTGAATTAAAAAGCAAATTTGGAAACAGTTGGAATGTTAAATAAGCTCTTTAAGGGTGGACTATTATTTAGCCACCCTGACAATTAAATCGTAGAAATATAGAATTTACGTTTTAACTCTGAGAACTTTTACTTAAAACAACGTAAGCATAAGTTGTTAACAAAGGATTTGGATTTTTCTCTAGAAAACCTGCTAAAGAATCAGCTAATTTCTGTAAAGGTGGTAGTTTCTTGTAATACGGATGTCCGTAAAATCCAACATATTCTTCTATGGAATAACCAAGACTTTCAAATTTATCGATTTGACTTTTTATTGGTCCTCTACACCAACTGTAATAAGCCGGGAACTTCCCATATTTACCTTGCTTCTCTCGATGAGGGAAAAACAAAAGTAAGATATCCGAAGATAAGTTTTCCGGTAATAAATGATTGACTGCAAACGGAGGAGCGTAAAGAGTAGGAAATACGTGAAAAGCCCGTCCATTCTCTTGCAAAAGATTGAATACGTTTCTGTGAAAAACCAAACCATTTTCAACGTGTTCTGCAAGAAAATGACTAAAAACTAAATCGTATTTTCCCGGTAAATTCAGATTTGGATCTGCAATATTTGCCTCTATTTTATTATAACTATCGGGAGCTTTTGCAAGTTCGTCTGCTGAAATATCAAGGATAGTGTATTCTAACCCGTTGCTTCGTACAAAATCTAATTCTAGAAATGGATTTGCTCCACCACCAATTTCACAAATTGTTTTGACACCAGGCTCGGCTGCTATTTTTTTCACAATCTCGCGGTGATATGCTATCCACTTTTCCCTAAAACGCTCGTATCTAATTTTTGGGGTAGTAAGATTAAAAGATTTAACGTTTGTATCTACCAAACTCATTGCTTTCCTCCGCAAGTTTTCTGTTAATAAAATCGGTAAATCTATTTATTTTTTATTTTGATTCGGTTAAAGATTAACCTAGTTGATCGGATTTACTGTTTGCAATCTATCCCAAGAGGTAATCTTTAAATATCTAGACTAGTGAGAATATTCTCAGCTTGGATTCGAGTAATCCAATTATTTTGAATTCCCTTCAACGCTCAAAATGTCACTACTTAAAGTATGGATTGAATTGGAAGTCCAAAACCAAGAGAATGGCGGATGAAGAGAAATAAAGCAAGTATGCCAACAAAAAAGGCTGTACCTTTAACGTCTTGAGCAAAACAGGATAACTTCTCTTGTTTGAGTCCCCAAAGATTGACAATATATAAAGGGAAATCGCTAATTGCGATCGCAATAATTGCTCCGACGTTACCAAAACGATAAAAAGCTAAAGGTAATCCAACAGCAATAACCACAAACCGAGCCAGATTGCTTTGAGCAGAATATAGCGGTTTTTTGATTGCTAAAAGAGCGGGGCTAATTGTATAAAATAACAGAGAAAACCAAATGCCACAGCACAGAATCGGCATCATCCAAGTAGCTTCAGAGTACCTTTTATCGTAGAGAGTAGCAATAATTAAATCTCCAACAGTCACTAAAGCAGCAATGGAAACTGCAAATGAAAAGATTACTATTCGACGTTGACGAAGAATTTTGGATCGTAGAGTCGAGCGTGGGATGTTGGCTTGGTTGGAAATTGCCGGGAAAATAACTCTATAACTGAGTTTTTTGATCGTTTCTCGCGGTATGCTCGCCAAAGTATAAGCTATCGAATAAATACCCAGGGTTTCAAAAGTAAACAGCTTACCGAGAATTAGCCTGTCCGCTTGTTCCCCTAGAAACATAAGTGCAGTCGCGACTAACATCAATCTACCAAAGGAAATAATTTCTCGAAGTGCATCCTGATTCCAAGCAAAACGATTCTTATATCCCGGTATCAACAAATGACTACCTATAGTTCTGTAAATCGATCCTGCAATTACTCCCATCGCTAAAGCCCAGACACTAGGGCTAAACCAAGCCCAAGTAATCATAGTCAAGATTGTTAATATCAGTATGATGAAATCAAACTTGGTTAACTTACCTAAGTCTAAACGGCGTTGGAAAGTATATATAGTCGTTGAACTAAAACCATCAATTACTGAAGAAAACCCCATCACCGGAATCAACCACAGCAAACGGCGATCGTCGTAAATATTCGCTGCTGGAACGGTAATTAGCAGGAAAACAAACCATAGTAAAAAACCACGAATTACCTGCATCGTCCAAGCTGTATTCCGAAAACTAGGTTCATCACCCGCTTCATTGTTGACAATACTTTGAGGGATACCAACGTCTGAGAATAGCTCTATACCCATTCTCAGCGTATTGACCACAGTCATCAGACCATAATACTCTGGCACTAACAAGCGAGTCAGAATCAGGTTACTGCCGAAGCGCATTACTTGACTCGATCCGTAACCTGCAATCGTCCAGATTGCACCCCGGTAAGCAAGCTTTTTCAAAGATGCCATAACAATATTTATAATACCTATGCGAATAAACTCGCCGTCGTAGAACTATCTGAATTAAGCTGTTTTGCCGCTATGCTTCTAATTTCCTCTCACTAAAATCTAATTTCTTTAGACAACTATCGTTCCTAGAAACAAGATTGAATGTCGCTTTAGCTAAATACCTCTAAATGGCAAAAAAATTATGCCGTTAACATAACCAATTGGTTATAGACGAAAATCATTCATAATCAGGCTATTGCTAACCTTTTAAATCCTAATGTAAATAATAAATACGCCTATTTAATTAAGTTTACATTATCTTTAAACATATGAAACAATAGCATAATCTCTTTTCAAAGTAAAATTACTTTCACCTTTTTGAATATAAATTTTCGATGTAGAAAGAATATTGTTTTTAAAGTTATTGTAAAGATTATTGCCAGATTGGCATAATTTTATTGTCATTATTAACTTAAAAAGCAGCTATATTACGATGTTTAAGGATTTAGTTTCATAGTGAGGTGAGATAGTAGCCTTGAGGACGTTAAAGTGCTTAAATCTTAAACGAGAGTATTTTACGATTACGATGGTTTTTTTTAATTGATGGTTAATTAATCAATACTTGCCTACTTTTACGCCGCATCTTTAACACCAAAAAAAGTTTATCTTGCTGTATTGAAAATCTTACGGATGGAAGTTTGCTGTTGCTTTAGGGTAGCCCTAACACAAGCTTCAGCTTTGATTTACTTTGCAAGCAATTTTCCAGTTTAATACCTGTTTATTTTATACATTCTCTCAGTTTTTCATAGTTCAACTTTCATATTTGATATTTAATATTTAACAAAAAATATGAATACATTAGCCTTATCAAAGACATCTTCATTTTGTAGATATATGAAACTACTGATTACAGGAGCATCTGGTTTTTTAGGAAAGTATGTAGTTACTGAAGCATTACGACGCGGTTTTCAAGTACGTGCCGCAATTAGACATACTTCCGATGAGAAACGTTTACCTTGGCGCAATTCTAACAATCTAGAATTAATCCGTATTAATTTAACCCAATCAAAAGGACTGGACAATGCTTTAAAAGACATAGACACCGTAGTGCATTTAGCCGCAGCCAAACAGGGCAGCTACGATACGCAGTATGCAAATACCGTTAGCGCTACCGAAAATTTACTGAAAGCAATGGTAGCAGTAAATATCAAACGGTTGGTGGCAATAAGTACGTTTAGCGTCTTCGATTACTTACACATTGGCGATCGCGAAATTATCAATGAAGATTCGCCCATCGAAAGTCAGCCTTTAGATAGAGATGTTTACGCCCAAACTAAACTGATTCAAGAAAATCTGTTTCGAGATTTTGAAATGAAAAATCAGGGAGAAGTTACAATTCTCCGTCCGGGGATAGTTTACGGAAGAAACAATTTATGGAACGCCCATTTAGGAGTAAACCTCAAAAATCGTCTGTGGATTCGCATTGGTGGAAACGCCCAACTTCCCCTTACTTATGTAGAAAACTGCGCGAGTGCAATAGTTAGCGCTCTATCTCAGAAAGAAGCTATCGGTAAGACTTTAAATATTGTTGACTCGGATTTACCAACACAAAAAGTTTATGCCGAAAAAATAATAAAACTGCTACCCCGTCAGCCTTCCACAATTGGGATTAATTGGACATTGATGCGTTTATTATCTCGCAGTGCTTGGTTATCCAACAAAATGCTATTTTTAGGAAAAATCAAGCTACCCGGAATCTTCGTACCAGCAAAACTAGAAGCCCGTTTTAAACCTTTTCGCTATAGCAATCAAAATGCCCAGGAGATATTGAATTGGCAGCCCTTGTATTCGTTAGATGAAGCTTTAAAACGCAGTTGCAGCGATATTGATTTACTAAGTGCAGCAAACGCAACTTCCGTAAATTCTTGAGATGAGAGGAGGGAGAGGGGGAAGGGGATGGGGAGATAGGGAGATGGGGAGATAGGGAGGAAGTAGAAAATCCTTCATTCCTAACTCCTAACTCCTAAAGGTTACTGAGCTTGTCGAAGTACTCCTAACTCCGTGAGCAATGCCCAATGCCCAATGCCCATTTCCTAATTTTTGATAATTAATAATTGATAATTATGCGAATTGCTTATTTAACTGGAGAATATCCCAGAGCTACAGATACTTTTATTCAACGTGAAATTGCCGCACTTCGTCAACAAGGTGCAGAAATACATACATTTTCCGTGCGCCCTACTGGTGAAGAACATATGGTGGGAGAAGAACAAAAACAAGAACGAAATCAAACTTTTTATATTCTCCCTCCACGCCCTTTGAAATTAGCGCGATCGCATTTTAATTTATTAATAAGTTCGCCAAAGAGATATTTCCAAGCACTTAAATTGGCTTGGTCAACTCGAATACATGGATTGCGCGGAAACTTCTATCAATTATTCTACTTTTTAGAAGCGGGTATTCTTGCTCAAGAAATCAAACAAAGACGAATTGGGCACCTACACAACCATTTTGGAGATTCTAGCTGTAGCGTTGCCATGTTAGCAGCAGAATTAGGAGGCTTTAGCTATAGCTTTACATTACACGGTCCCTATATTTTCTTTCAACCGTATCATTGGAGACTGGATGAGAAAATAAACAGAGCCTTATTTGTAAGTTGTATTAGTAACTATTGTCGCAGTCAGGGGATGATATTTGCACCTATAGAGAAATGGAATAAAATGCATATCGTTCACTGCGGTATAGATCCGACATTATTTAAAGTAGTATCTCATCAAGGGAAAGGGAAACACATACTTTTTGTCAGCAGACTCACCGTTGTCAAAGGCTTACCGATTCTTTTACAAAGTTTGCTTTCTTTGAAGCAACAGCATCCAGATGTGATTTTAACAGTAGTTGGTGACGGTAGCGATCGCACTTATTTAGAGCAAATGACTGCCGATTTAGGCTTGAGCGACAATGTAAAATTTGTAGGCTATAAATCACAAGCGGAAGTACGTGAATACTTTGAGCAAACCGACGTATTCGTTTCATCCAGCTTTGCCGAAGGAGTACCCGTAGTCTTAATGGAAGCAATGGCAGCAGGAGTACCCGTAGTTGCTCCCCAAATCGCCGGAGTCAGCGAGTTAGTAGAAAACAATGTTAGCGGCTATATCGTACCTGCTGGCGATACAGATTCTTTCACCCAAAGCATTGAAAAACTACTCAATGACTGCGAATTAAGAAATAAATTCGGCACCGCAGGAAGAAATAAAGTAGAAACAGAATTTAATCTAAATATTGAAGCTCAAAAACTATACAAAATCATGAGCAAAACATTGCAGCCAGTTGACAGTTATCAGTTACCAGTTACCAATTACCAGTTACCAGTTACCAAGAGTTAGGAATTGGGCATTGGGAATTATGAGTTAGGAATGAGGAGTTAGGAATTCTTTCTTCCCCCTCTTCCCCCTCTTCCCCCTCTTCCCCCTCTTCCCCATCTCCCCATCCCCCCAAAGGTTACTGAGCTTGTCGAAGTACTCCCCATCCCCCCATCTCCCCAAAGGTTACTGAGCTTGTCGAAGTACTCCCCATCCCCCCATCCCCCCCATCCCCCCATCCCCCCCATCTCCCCATCTCCCCATCCCCCCCATCTCCCCATCCCCTACTCCGCCCAATCCATAGGCTCTACAGGCTCGAAAGAAGTTGTCATTTTATAAGAAGAACCTGTTTCTAAAGAGTTTTGGATTGCTAAGACAAGTTCGTTATTGTGCAGCGAAAAATTAGATGAGAGTCTACAGGGACGGTTTTCTATGATTGCATCAGTCATTTCTGCAACGCCCCGGCAGAAATCCATTTGTTGTGCGCCTCTATATCCAAATTTGGGCGCTTTCCTTACTAAAGGATAATTTTGCTTCCAAATACCTTCGAGTCTTTTACGCCCTATGTTAAGGCTGCGGCGAATATAAACGGGGGTTCCATAAAACCAACAATCATCAACGCCAAGTAAACCTTCATCGCCAATAATTTTTAAAGAATGGTCGTGAGGTGCAACAATACTACAGGTTAATCTGGCAACTACTCCAGATGCGAATTTTATACAGGCTACAGAAAAGTCTGGAGCATTAACATCTAACGGTATATCAGTATGTTTATCTGGAATTACACAAGATGAGAATGCAAAAACAGTCTCAGCAGGACCGAAGAAAGCAGTAAGCCAGTTGACATAATACCCTGCGTGTTCTAACGTACAGCCTACCTCAAATTCATCTTTATAGGGCCACGGTGTACCGGATTCGCTCAACCATTTTTGATAAGGCATTTGATGAACTAATCCATCATCCATTTCCGCATAAACTAACCGAACTTTTCCAACTTGATTTTCTCGTAACGCCTTCCATACTGTTTGTGCGGTTTCGCTTAACAAGCTGCATGGGGCGGAAGAAAGATATAAACCCTTCGCTTCGGCGATATTTACTAATTCATTAGCTTGCGCCATTTCCATCGCCAAAGGTTTTTCAGAATAAACGTGTTTCCCAGCTTCCAAACAAGCTTTGGATACTTCATAATGGCTGCCAGGATTAGTTAAATTTAAAACAATATCAACCGTATTATCCTCAAGTACATCAGTGAGAGTTTCATAAACGCGATCGACATGATGGAATTCGGCAAACTTACTAGCGCGATCGCTAATTTTATCCATAACTCCCACTAGCTTCAATTGCGAATGCATTGAGAGAGTTTTAAGGTAATAGTCGGCAACAAAACCACAACCAACGATGGCAATAGATTTATAGGATAAATTGTTTTGATTACGATTTCGGTTAGCTGAAGATATTGAGTCAAAAGACGTAGAATCTTTCTTTTTAACTAGATTAGAAATCTTAAATACATTTTTAAGCAGCATATTTTTTTACTAATTATTCTTTACTATCAACTCCCAACTCCCAACTCCGGTGGTTCCAACTCCTAACTCTTATTTAACTAACCGTCGCACCTTTATATTCAACAATAGTGCGTTTCCTTCCTAACAATCGGGATAAATGAAACTGAATCTGACCTATAAACCCAGGAAATTTATCTAAAACACAAAACAGACCATAAAGCAATGCATCAGAGGAAGGAAATCCTCTTGTTTTTGCATATTTATAGACGCGAGAGGCTAATAGAACATAAGCCCCTAAAAACAAAATTATGCTCGATCCCCCAGTAAACCAAGCACTAACAACCGCCAAAAGCGGTAATATGAAACCCCAAAACCAAATTCTCCGACTTTCTTTCACCCAATGCTTTTCCGGAGGTTTTCCGTGCATAAGGGCACCTTCAGCATAAGCGTGTCCGTTGCGAATCGAACGCTTCCACCACTGCCCAAAATGCATAATTTGTGCATCGTGTAAAGTCATTTCGGCATCTATACGCATAATTTTGCCGCCAGCTTGACGCAACCGCACGCATAATTCTGGTTCCTCTCCAGCAATTAAAGTCGGATTAAAGCCGCCAACTTGTTTTAAAGCTTTGACGCGCATCATTGCATCACCACCGCAGGCTTTAGCTTCCCCCACGGGAGTATCCCATTCGATATCGCACAAGCGATTATAAACAGATGTGGGAAACTCTTCTCGCCTTCTACCGCAAACTACAACCACTTCAGGTTTCGCATTTAATACTTCGATGGCTTTTTCCAACCATCCCTCTACTACCAAACAATCTCCATCCACAAATTGAACAAACTCAACTGAGGGATCTATTTGTAGTAGATATTCAAACCCCGCATTTCTGGCACGTGCAGCGGTAAAGGGAATTGATAAATCTAGTTCAACAACCTTAACCCCTAAGCTACGAGCTAATTCAACGCTGCCATCGGTAGAACCAGAATCAACGTAAACAACCGTTCTTCCTTCGCCAATTACTGATGATAAACACGAGTTAAGACGGTTTCCTTCATTCCTTCCAATTACAACTACACCAATCGAATTCACTTATTCTCTCCCGCAATCTATTTTTAATCAAAATAGAAAATTAAAAAACCAATTTGATTGTAGGACAGGTATAAAACCTGTCTTATTTAAGAATCCTATTCACCGCCCAAAAGGCTTATAAGCAGCATAGGATTTTTCTAATAAAGCCTTTCGCTCTACATAAAACTTGCTGTCGGGAAAAAGTTCGCGCATCCGATTTTTAGAAAGCACTCTCGTACCTCTAACCATCTCCGTCCAAACTGGTAATTTCTTTTCCCACGATTGCTGTAAATTTTGGCGCACGAATTCTGGTAGTAACCAATAACCAATTACACCAGTATGGGGTTCAACGGGCCAGTAATTACTCGGTGTTTGTACCCAATAACCTTTAGCTAGACGAATCACTTCTGATGCAAAATCACCCTGCTTTGATTCATCACCTACGTGTTCGATGACGGAATTACTAAATACGATATCGAAGGATTTATCTTTAAAAGTATTAGCTAAATTAGTCGCATCTCCTTCAACTAAAGTATATTGTCCAAACTTTCCCGTACTTTTATAAGAACCCGGTAAATTAACTAAAGTAACTTCAAAATCGTGATCGAACCACTTCCACATCGGCAGATGTCCACCCAAATCGATAATTTTTGCACCCGACGGTGGTTTAACTAAAGCGAGAAATTGCTTCATTCGCTCTAACCGCCAAGCTTTACCAAATGAATTGTGTTTTGCCCATTCCGACGCTTTAGCATAAGCTACGTGCATTTTAATCTTCTCCTAAATGTGTTAAATGTGTTATGAACCTTATTTAAAAGCAAACAAGAATTAGTTAGATAGAATTTCGTTTCCTTCGGGCAACATCTAGTTTAAAAGTGCTACTTCGCACTTCTTTGCCAACAGAAAGAGCAGTTGTTACATATAAAACCCAATACACATTTGCCAGACGTAGTAAATAGCTTTCTGACAAATTATTTAAACTTAAGAATAACAGAAAACCTAGAGGCCAAATATACTCGGAACTTGGAGCATTATAAGCTAATTTCAGCGAGCGAATATAAGCAATAGACAAACTAATTAAAAACAGCGATAAACCTACTAAGCCCACATCCAAAGCTAAATCTATATAACCATTGTGAGCGTGAGGAGGTAAATAACGTTCTGTTACCGCCATACCTGCTTCAATAGCATAATTACTTTCATCCGCCCAAAAACCACCACGTCCAAAACCAAATAAAGGTTGTTCCGTTAAAAGTCTATCAAATATGCGACCCCACATAGGCAAGCGTCCGGTTAAAGTCGGATCTTTTCCGAAAGCACTTAATATTTCTATCCATAAAGTCACAACTAACGTACTAATACCTCCAACAATAAGAACTCCTAAATCTATAAAAACTATACTTAGTTTTCCCTGCCAACGAAACTTACGATAAAAGTACAAAATTACAAATACTAAGAAAGCAACAATCAGCGATGTTTTTGAAGTTGAAAAATATATCATTACCAGCGATAAAAAGAAAAATCCCCATTTATATCGCTGATGTTTTAGGCTATCTATTGGTATTAATAAAAATGCAATAGAACCGATAACCATCATACTGCCAAAAGTATTTTTGTAATCGTATATTCCTTTCCACGAACCTGGATGATCGTGCCAGTGTAAACCCGCTCCTGGATAACGCCAAACAACAAAAATACTTACAATTGCTCCTACAGCAAATGTCCAAGCGACTAATCTTACTTGCTGTTTAATGGTAAAGCGCGTGGCAAAAAACAATGCAAATGAGGTCATTTGCAAAATTTCTACCATAAATTTTTCAGTATATTCAGGATTCAGCGACCAAATCGAGGATGCATATACAATTGGCGTTAATATCCAAATAAATATGTCCTGACTAGCCGTTACTAAAGCTTTTTTATAGTTAAAAATAACTATAACTAAGGATAAACACCAAACAGTATATCTAATAGTTGATACAATTGTTGGCGATAACAGTGCTGGTGTAGTTTCAGTCGCACCTGCTTCAAAGCCTCCGGTGAAAAAAGTTAAGCCGATCACAACAAATACTTTTTCGGCAATTTCTAAATGTTTTCTTTTCACGATATTTATGATTTAATATCTACTTTTTTGTATTAGCGACCTACCATAGTTAAATACTTCACATCTGTTTCTGCTATTTTTAATAAAATAGATTTGAGAGCCGCTCCCCATCCGAGGCTTAGATCGTAAAACTGTTCTTGAACTATCTGACAAGCTAATCTTTTTTGTTCGTAAAGTTCGCGATCGCCATACAAATTTAGTATTGCATCACTATAAGCTTTCACGTCATCAGGTGGAACCTCGACTACAGCTTCTTTTACATAAGATAGCGCCGGACAAACTGCTGAAGTCACAACCGGACGATTGGATAAAATACTTTCGCAAACAACGCGATTAAAACCTTCACTAAAATCGGTTCTAGTAGGAACTACTACAATATGAGAGCCACCAAATATTTCCCGCATATATTGTTTTTGACAATAACCGTGACAAATAAAATTCCGCTCTATACCAGCAACTTTTACTGCCAAACGTAAAGATTCTAACGCCGAACCTTCTCCACAAACATCAAAAACTATATTTTCTATACCCTTTTCAACAAAATTTTTGGCAATTTCTAGTAAGTCAAACACGCCTTTATTTGTCTCAATCCGTCCGGCAAAAAGAACGCGGAAAACATCAGAATCCCGTGATGGTTGAGCTAAATTTGCAAAGTCAGAACGGCGATACGAATAACTAAATTCATAAGTTGGTTTATGTTGACCATTTGTTAATTGATAAACTTGCTTCGCCGTATCCTGGGAACCTGCGAGTATCGCCTCCGAGTAATCGGAAAACAAATATCTATTAATTTTTAACCTCAGTTTATCTACTTTACGCAAAGGCTTAAATTTATACCAAAGCGTACAATGTAAGGATGGTACAACTTTAAAACCCAACCATGAAAATAAACACAGAACATACCAGTCAGTTGTACCGCTATCTACTACCACAACATTGGCTCGAAAGCCGATTGCAGATTTTAGTAATTGCAATCCACACCAAAGTTGTCTCAAGTAATACAATACTCCACCTGAAGCAGGTAATGGAACCCGACGACACTCAACCCGGAATTGCTCGTCTTCGATTATTTCATTGGTTTGCGATTGAGCTATAACATAACCTTTAGCATTTAAATTTTGACAAACATCATAAAATTGACTTGATAAGGGAATTGATACTTGTGATTGACAATCGCGATTTTCTTTCCAACAAGTATAAGCTTCTATGACATTTTCAGGTCCAATTGCATAAAGTACCCGAAGTTGTTTAGGCATTTTGTGACTTCTCCGTTTTGATATGCTGACTCTAAATTAAGTAAGTCCACACAAATAAAGCTAACTATACAACAGAATGTAAATCGGTCTTCTCTACCTTGCTTTTTTGTCCGGCATTACCTACTTATAAATTCTCAAAGAATTTTAAAAGGATTAACTGAGTCTCTTTCCGTGCGAACCCAGATTTTAACTGGTCGAAATATAAACTGTACATAAACGGGTATCTTTTTCAATATATAAACAGGAATAGATAAGAGTTGAAGTAAAGGTAATTCCTTACGTCCAAATTTTGCCCAGGATGTCAAAATTGCAACCATAAGCAGGCATCCGGCTGTACCTATAAGTATTGCCGAATAACCTATTCCCATAAATGCAACTAAAAGCGAAGCACTCATCAGCAACAGCCAAACAGCAACTAACAATGATAAAGGTGGTACGCATAAATCTAGAGCGATCGCTAACAAATCAACTCGTGTTTGCTTTACCGATGCCTCAATTAACTTGGGGACGTAGGTAAGCAAGGTTTGTAAATGACCGTGTTCCCATCGAGTTCTTTGAGTTTTGGCTGCTTGTGTCTGTTGTGGCAAACATCCTGTAACGGCAGCAGTTGGACAGAATAACGGTGGATATCCGGCTATATTCAAATCCAAGCCCAATTTCATGTCTTCTACTATGTCACCGTTAGCCAGATTCACCGCACGAATTGCAGCCCAAGGAAAAGCCATACCCGTACCAACTAGGGTGCAAGGTAGTCCTAACTTCTTCAATCCCAACAGACGAACCTTATTTTTAACTTTAAAAGCAAATGCAGAAACAGAATCTTTGGGGCTAGATAAGGCTGGTTTGGACATCAAGTAGGTAGCTTGTACTGGACGTTTCGTAGCAATGGCAAGCTCTGTTAGCTTTTCTATAGAGCCTTGCTGAATAAAACAATCAGCATCAATAAACACTACAACCTCTGGTGGCTCTTGCTCCAAAAATTCTAAGCCGTAATCTAAAGCGTATCCTTTACCTAAGAGCTTTGAGTCGTTACGCTCAATTACAGTAGCACCAACCGTCCTCGCAATATCTGCCGTTTTATCAGTACAATTATCGGCTATGACAATCAATCTATGTTCTTTTTTTAGCTTACATTTCAAATCCATCAGTGTACAACGGATGATTACTTCCTCGTTATGAGCGGGAACTAATACGGCAACTTTTGTATTTTGAATGTTTTCTTCGGTATTCTGCTCGGAAAACGGAAATAAAGCCGCCATACATTCTAAGAACAAAACGAAGCACAGAACAAACAATCCCGATCCACAAATTAATAAAACAACATCAAAACTAAACAATAAAAACTGACTAATAGACATGAATTGCACCTTTAGCTACATAGAGATACCTAAACTATCTAGTTAGGTAACTTGTTTACTTTTCTTAGAATCGATCACTTTGGCAGGTATACCCACTGCGGTTGCTCCCGGTGGTACATCACATAAAACCACTGCATTCGCGCCGATCGAAGCTCCATCTCCAATAAAAACGTTGCCAAAAATCTTCGCTCCCGCTCCTACATTCACCCTTTTACCCAAGGAAGGCACTTCTAGGGGACGCTCTAAATAACGATTACCTAAAGTCACGCCTTGACGAATAATTGAATCATCGCCAATTGCACTCAATCCGCTAATCACAATCCCACCTTGGTGTTCAACAACCACCCGCCGCCCTAATTTAACGGTAAATGGTATTTCAATTCCGTAGGTATTGCGAACCTTAAGATGCATCATTTTATATATCAAAGTTAAAGGCGATCGAATCCATTTGGACTTAAATTTCATCCGCCAAACTCCAAAACGGTGAACTAAAACCGCTCGAAGTCCCGGTCTTGTCCAATCTCCTTCGTGGGCTATCCAGTCTTCCTTCCACTGCTCCCACAGACTCAATTCATTAGCTGGCTGTTGGCTGTATGCAATCTCATTCAATTGGCTACTCATGGTTAATTTTCAATTGATGTTTGGGTATACAGTATTAATGTATTGAAGGAAAAGCATCGAGAAATATATGCTAAACAGAGATTGTTTCAAAATAGTTTGTTGAGAGCAAGCAGTGTTCGTTTTGTATCTTTTTACTTAAAATTATTGACAAAAATACAACTCCTCACTCCGGTGGTCCGCCCTCTTAATTTAAAGAACGCACTGCCCGATCGTTTTTCTCAACGCCAGATTCAGATTGAGTGCTGTAATAAAAATAATTATTTGGCTCGTGCTTGACATTTACACCATTGGCGATAATTCCTAAAACGTTCGCTTCCGACCTTTCCAGTAAAGACTTCGCGGCATTAACGCTGGCTGAATTTACTAACCCCGGTCTAACTACAACTAAAACGCCATCCACCATTTGCGATAAAACTGCTGTTTCCGCAGTTCCAACTAAGGGCGGAGTATCAAAAACTATATAGTCGTAATTCATAGATAGCATCTCTATAAAATTAGTCATCCGCTCTGAATCTATTAACGCTAGAGGGTTCGGAGGCATAACACCAGCGCTCAATACTGATAGGTTTTCGGTTATCTTTTGTACAGCATTTTCTAGCTCGTTCTCTCCTACCATCACGTTACTCAAGCCGATAGAGTTAATTAAACCCCAAAGGTGATGTTGAGATGGCTGACGCATATCAGCATCAATTAACAGCACCCGTCTTCCTACCTGTGCCATAACTGCTGCTAAATTAGCCGCGACTTCTGTTTTACCCTCGCCCGTTACAGAGCTTGTGACTACAATCGAGCGAACTTTCTTATCTAAACTGATAAATTTCAAGTTAGCTTGAAGCATTTGATATGCTTCGTGAATTACCGTGCGAGGTGAAGTGGCAACGATAACTCTTTCGGATACACCTGTAATTTTATCGTCTACGGTAGAGATATTATTATTAGTATCAAATTTGGGAATTAACCCTAATAAGGTATAACCAAAAAGGTTCTCTGCTTCTTTAGCAGTTTTCAGCCTTCGATCGATTAAATCTACAAAATAAGCGGAACCGATACTTAGTAATAAACCAACGCCCAGGCTACCAAAAGTAATTAGAAATCTCTTTTTCTGAGCTTGTGGACTAGCATGTACCTTCTTGGCTTTTTCAACGATGCTAGCATTCCCAACAGTTTGATTTTCTGCTAATTTAATTTCTTCTAATCTTGCCTTGAGGTTTTCGTAACTTTTTTGGGCTATTGATAATCTTTGTTCTAACTGATTTTGCTTTCTCTCTAAATTTGGAATATTTTCAGTTCTCTGCTTGTACATATTCCTTAATTGAGACAAAGATTCTATCTTTTGTGCCAAACCTAAGCGCTGTGAATTTAAGTTAACAAATTCGGCAGCCAAGTCTTGCTTGACTTTTCCTATTTGTAAACTGCTTGGAGCAATAGAAGCTTGATATCCTAAAGATTCAACCGTTCGTCTCTGCAATAAATTATTTAAAGCAGCTTCTTTTTGTTCGAGATCCACAATAGATGGATGAGCGTTAGTCCGTGTAGTTCTTAAAGTTGTTAATTCAGTTTGTACTTTTTGTAATTCGCTTAATACTTCCTGTACCCCTTTGACTTGACTCAAAGAAGTTATATCTATAGCCTTATTCAACGGCAAATTTACTTGACGACTGACTTGCTTTTCTCTCGCGCTTATTTCAGCAAAGTCCGATTTAGCCTCGGCTAGTTCTTTATCTATTTCATTAATAATATCAACTGCTTTAAGTGTCTCTTCTTTTAACTCGATTACTTGATTATTCTGCTTAAAATCTCGTAATTCTCTTGTTGCGTTGTTTAATTCTGTTTCCGCTCCTGGCAATTGTTTCTCAATAAATTTTCTTGCTGCGATCGCTTCAGAACTATTGCTATAAATATTCTGTTTGATATAGGCGGACATCACATTATTAACTACTTTTATAGCTAATTCTGGATTATCAGATGTGTAAGAAACTCTCATTATATCAGTACCTACAATTGAACCAGTACTGACAGATATTGAATCTGGATTTAAAGGTTGACCATTTTTTTCTTTAAGATCCAGAGACTTTACTACTTCCTTAATTATTGGTTCGGACTGCAAAATTATTGCTTGCGTATCTAAAGGGTTAGCTTCGCGTTTGATTGATTCTAAATGACCAATATCTTTTCCAGCACCCGTTAAAGATGAGGTATTATCTGCTCGAAAAAGTAGTTTTCCTGTAGCTTCATAGTCAGGCTTTTGAGTTATCCAATTAAAACCTGCAAAACCTGCAAATCCTGCAAAAACAATTGATGCTATCAGCCAGCGACGTTTCAAAACCAGCAGATATTTTTGTACATCTATTTCTTCAGGATGGTTTTGATTTTCCATAGTTTGTAAATAGTGACGTATGTATGATTACTTATAGAATTAACACACAAAGCGGAATATCAACTTGTGAGTATTTAATTTTTAAGAGAAGTAAAAGTTACTTCTACATTCTCTTAAAACCTCTAACCATAGATAGAAGATTATTAGTCTTATTCGATTTTACTTTTGACCACGGATTTTTATACAGTTTAAAGCGTTGCTTGAAGATTAAATAAAGGAATGGAAGCGCGTCCATAATATACCTCTTCCAAAGTCTTTTGGGTTCGCTCGAAAGTCTGTACAGCCATTCCAAACCAACCTCACTCATCCATTTAGGGCAGCGTTTGATATTTCCTGCCTCAAAGTTAATCGTTGCGCCAATTGCCAAGAATATCTTTACTTTACCTAAATTTTTTCTATGTTTTGCAATCCACATTTCTTGCTTGGGAGCGCCTACTCCTATTGCTAAAACAGTTGCATTCGAGGAATTAATTAATTTCAAAATTTTTTGGCATTCTTCTTCATCGTTTTCAAATCCAAAAGGAGGCGAGTAAGTATCAACAATAATATTTCTCCCTACCTTAGAATTGATATTTCTGCGAGCAATTTCAGCAATTCCGGCTTCGGCTCCAAGCAAAAAAATCTTTATACTCTCATCCTGCCTGTAATAATCATAAAAAGCCGGAAACAGATCGGAACCTGAAATTTTCTCCTGTATGGGCGTTCCCAGAAAACGAGATACATACATCAATATTTTGCTATCGCAAACTATGTATTCTGCTTCTTGGTAAACTCCATAAAAATCAGGATCTCTCTGCAATTTCATTAAGTGGTCTACGTTGGGAGTCACTACGAAACCACCATTTTGCAATCTATTTAACAAGTCGCTCATGGCGACATTGTGAATATTTACGTTCAACAACTGCACCTGTGTCATCACCTATATCCAAACAGCAGTAATACGTTTCAAATAAAGTGTCTATCAATGACTAGCCAGGTTCGCCAATAATTAGGGAAACTCAACTAAGATTACGGAACAAGCGCAATTAAAATGCGACTTTAACAAAGTTATAATCCGAGCCTTTTTAATGCTGTATGAAATCGCATTAATTAACCAACAGATCGGATATAGATACTTATTTTAAACAACGTTAGCATTTTTCAATTTACGGAGTGCGTTAAGCAATATTCAATAACGGCGAGTATTTACTTGATTCAAGCCCGATCGTATTTGCATTTAAAGATACAGAGAAAGCATCCTGTTTTACATATACATAATCTGACAATTTTTGCGGTAGATACTTGCTGTTGATATTGCATAGCTTTCACCCTAATGTATTTACGTTTAATACCGTACTTAAAACTGCGGAACTATAGCTGTCTTAAAATTTGGATTCGGCAATCCTCTCAAAGCGTGTAAACCTAAAATATTTTTTTTGAAAAACGATTCAAATTTAGATCAAGATTTAACGGCTTCCTTCAATATCTTCATTTTTTTGCGAACAAACTTTAATATAACTTCATTTGGAATAATTTAAACCAATTACTATAAAGTTAACGTATAGAACCTATTCCTTATAGTAAAGAAATTGTAAAGTTACCGTAATACTGCGTAAAAAAATCGGGTTATTCCGAATCGATAAAGCTTGTTTTTCCAGCTTTTTATAGTATTTCCGCCTATACTTAAGTGAAATCCTCGCGACTTATACTGCCGATTGCATATAGATATAAAAATAAGTATGAAATATCAAAAATAAAGTCAAAATATAAATAAGCTCATACTTGATTGATATTTATCTAATAAAAACTATCGGAGAGTTTGAGAATATGTTTTCTTGACAACCTACGAACACCATTAAGCAAAATACGGGAGTTGAGAAAAAACCGAAATAATAGATCCCAAATATTAATTTTTGGTATAGGCTTTAACACTATCATAGTGAACTAAGTATAAGCCCGTACCAAAAAAAATTTTAATAATTTATTAGCTCTTAAGTACAATCGAATTTCAGCGATTATTTTTTAACCACTTAATAATTCCATCAGCAAGAGTTCGCGCTAATTTTTTTTGTTCTTTGGGATTTGTTACCCATTCAAACTCTTGAGGATTACTCATAAAACCCAACTCTAATAATAATGACGGTGCTGCTTCGGGACGAGTTAGCGCTAAGTTGTTCCAAAATACACCGTAAGAAGGTCTATCCAGCTTCTCAACTAAATAATTATGTAGATATACTGCCAAACTATGAGCTTGAGGATGATACCAAAACATTCCTATGCCCTTGGTATTTTCCGCATCGCCGTAATCGGGGAGAGCATTGTAATGAACCGATAGCGCTAAGGTAGGTTCTTCATTTGCAATTATCGTTTGTCGATCGCCCAACGATACGAACTTATCTTCTTCTCGCGTCATTACCACCGTCGCGCCTCGTTTGACTAATTCTTCACGCAGCAACTTCGATACAGTTAAATTTACATCTTTTTCTGGTAAGCCCGTTGGTCCGATGGCTCCCGATTCTTCACCACCATGTCCGGGATCTAATAAAATCTTGATTCCCGATAAAGGTTTGCGTCTGCTCCGAGCGAGGCGGGGAGGATGACGTAACTTTAATTTTAAAGTTGTTCCTTCATATCCCAACTTGTATCCCCACTGTTGATTTTTCTTCAGATTAAAAACATATTGCACCGCCCCCGAATTTATTCCTGGGGAGGGAGGTATTTGCTGCCAATCCAGGCGCGATATAAATGGATTATCGTTAAATGGAATGGTGTCCGTTTGAGCAGTGGTATTGTGCAGCGTGAGAGTAAATTTATCCGACTCCTGCTTGATGCTTACAGGTACGGGGGTTTGCAGCGGAAAACTTACCTGAGTTTCAGTTTCCGATTGACTTGAAGCAACGCTACGAATAATCGTACTGGGAACGATCGCATTGGGTAAAGAAACAGTTTCCGAACTTTTAATCCAAGCGCCATAGTCCAAACGCAGCCATTCACCAGTTTTTCCGGTTACAGCCGAACGGGTACCACGCGGCAATGGCGTTAGTCTAGAATAATTAGTAGAAGGTCCGGTGCGAGCCACACCAAACTCAGCACTTACTTCCACAACTGGCAAATTGCTTGGTTGTAGAACGCTTATCTTTCCAGGGGCTTCTTGAGTTAAAGTTTTACCGTTGAGCGTTAGTTGATATGCTGGTTTTGCTTCAGCGGCTGATTCGATTGTGGTACAGCCAGAATATTCGCCGATCGTAGCCTGTTGGGGTTGATTGGTTCCTGTTAAAGCCGCTAAATTACTCGGCAACTGTGCTTGTGGTGGTTGAAGCAGCAGAGGAACTTGTTTATTTTCACCCAATTTTACAGATACTGTGGCGCTTGGAGGTGCGATCGCGCTAAAACATATAAGTTCTCCTGGAAGTCTAGCAATATCAACTTGTGGAATTAAAGAATCTGGAGCAAAGGCTAACCCAAGGGGTACTTCTTGTTGGTCATTGGTTCTGGTTACTTGAATCTGAACTTCTTGGTTTTGATAACGTATTGTAAACGTGTTCTCTCCTATTTGTAGGGGAAGACTAGGTGCAAAATGACCGGATTGGGAACGATTAATTGGTTTACCATTTATCAAAACTTGTCCGGTTGTGGGAGCCGTACCAATGAAAAAGATTTTATCCGAAGTTGTTTTGTGGTTTGTCGGGGGATAAACCACTTTCAGGGATTCTTCTTGTGCCCAAGCTAAGTTGGGAGTCGCGATCGAAGCTAACAGTACTAATCCTAACAGTGGTTTCACGTCGATATTACACAATATTCTCAACATCACTGTGGCACAATGACGGGATGTAATTTTTATAAGTTGCTTGAAACTTAAAAATCGTATGACGAAGTTCGTATTTGTTACTGGTGGCGTAGTTTCTAGTATCGGTAAAGGAATTGTAGCAGCAAGTCTGGGACGATTGCTAAAATCGCGCGATTATTCTGTATCAATTCTTAAACTAGATCCATATATTAATGTTGACCCAGGAACCATGAGTCCGTTTCAACATGGTGAAGTTTTCGTAACCCAAGATGGCGCTGAAACCGATTTAGATTTGGGACATTACGAACGCTTCACCGATACTTCCATGTCTCGTCTCAACAGCGTTACTACTGGTTCTATATACCAATCGGTGATTAACCGAGAGCGGCGCGGCGACTATAACGGCGGTACCGTACAGGTAATTCCTCATATTACCAATGAAATCAAAGAACGCATTACTCGCGTTGCTCAAAATACTAATCCCGATGTGGTAATTACGGAGATTGGCGGCACGGTAGGCGATATTGAATCCCTACCGTTTTTAGAAGCAATTCGTCAGTTTCGTAAAGAAGTAGGGCGGCAGAACGTATTGTACCTGCACGTAACTTTGATCCCGTGGATTGCCTCTGCTGGGGAATTGAAAACCAAACCAACCCAGCACTCAGTTAAAGAACTTCGGTCTATTGGCATTCAACCAGATATACTAGTTTGCCGATGCGACCGTCAACTACCAGAAGGAATAAAAGAAAAATTATCGGCATTTTGCGACGTGCCGGTGGAATGCGTAATCCCCTGCATCGACGCTAAAAGTATTTACGAAGTACCGTTGATTGTAGAACAAGAAGGATTAGCCGTTCAAACGCTTTCCTTGCTTCACATGAAGCAGCAGCCACCAGATTTACAACAGTGGCAAACCTTAGTCAAACGGATGTATACTCCCCAAAATCGCATCGAAGTAGCCATAGTTGGTAAATACGTCCAATTGAGCGATGCTTATCTTTCTGTGGTTGAATCACTGCGTCACGCGGCGATCGCGAGTCGTGGAGAATTACACATACGCTGGATCAATTCGGAAGAATTGGAAAGCGAACCACCAGAAATGCATCTCAAGGGAGTTGATGCAATAGTCGTACCCGGAGGATTTGGTTCTCGCGGAATTGATGGCAAAATAGCTGCGATTAAATACGCTCGCGAACGGCAAATACCATTCTTAGGTTTATGTTTGGGAATGCAGTGCAGTGTAATTGAATGGGCAAGAAACGTAGCAAAACTCAAAGATGCTCAAAGCGCCGAATTTAACGAAAATTGCCTCAATCCAGTAATTAACTTACTGCCAGAACAACAGGATGTAGTTGATTTGGGCGGTACAATGCGCTTGGGTGTTTATCCCTGTCATATTGTTCCCAATACCTTAGCCTTCAAACTATACCTTGAAGAAGTAACTTACGAAAGACATCGGCATCGTTACGAATTCAATAACGCTTACCGAAACTTGTTCTTAGAATCTGGCTACTTAATCGGCGGAACTTCTCCCGACGGAAGATTAGTAGAAATAGTCGAACTACCCGGACATCCTTTCTTTATTGCTTGTCAATTTCACCCAGAATTTTTATCTCGTCCTAACGCACCACATCCCTTATTTAAAGGTTTACTAGAAGCAGCTATTACCCATACTCGTCAACGTGATGGGCTAACAGCACCCGCTCAAGTCTCTTAGATTTTCCAGAGTATTTACCCACAACGAGAAGGCAGTGAAGGCTTTATACTCTGAATACTAAGCATTGTATTACCTGTATTAAAATGTGTCGTTCAAACTAAATGTTGGACTTAAGGAGAAGTTGTGGCGTATTGGGTAAAAATCTACTACGAAAAAAAAGAATATGTAGTTGATTTTGAGCGCGTTACAGCTTTCTGCTGCGAACCAAACGGTCGGGTGACATTTTGGTTGCCAAATAGTGCCATACCTATTGTGATTATCCCCCACAACAACCAAGAAGACTACCAAAAAATTCTGGAATACATCGATCGCGTCAACAATTCCGAATCTGAGGGTACCTACTGGGTGAACATTTCTTACGAAAGAAACGAATACGTCATCAATCTCAAATGTATTTCATCCTTTTGTCACGAACCAAACGGTAGGATAACCTTTTGGTTGCCCGACAGCAGCATACCCATAATTATCAACCCCGCAAGCAATCCCGAATCCTATGAAAAAGTTCTAAATTACATTCATCAAACAACAGGATATTGTTTATCTGAGAGCTAACTGTGATGGGATTTTAGATTTTAAATTTTGGATTTTGGATTTTGGATTGAAGATTATGAGTGAGGAATTATGAGTGAGGAATTATGAGTGAGGAATTATGAGTTATGAGTTATGAGTTATGAGTTATTAGAATTTTAACCTTTGACCTTTAATATGCAGACCTATGCCCTATGCCCAATTATCTTCTCAATCGCCAATTTCGCAGCACCTAACATTCCCGCGTTATTACCCAATTGCGCCTTTATTATTTGTAAATCTACGCGAGATGTGGGCATGACTCGCCGCTCAATTTCTACTTTCATTGATGGTAAGAAAAATTCAAAACTCGCACTAACGCCGCCTCCAATTACAACCGCTTCAGGCGTTAGTACGTAAATCAAACTTGTGACTCCAATTCCCAAGTATTTACCATATTCTTGCCAAAACTTCAGTGCTTGAGCATCTCCACTTTCAGCTAAAGCACCTAATTCCGCTGGTTCTTTGCCAGTGCGGCGGCGAATCGCAATTACCGAGGTATGCTGTTCCAAAGAACCTTGATTGCCACTTTTACATTGCGGACCATCGGGAATTAAACCGATTAAACCCAACTCTCCAGCAGATCCAAAACTTCCCGTAAACAACTTACCGTCAATAAAAATCGCTCCACCGACACCAGTTCCTAAAGTTAGTAAAATAAAATTTTTATAAAAACGACCTGCACCCAACCAAGCTTCTCCTAAACCCGCGCAGTTTGCGTCATTATCGATAATTGTGGGTTTACCGATTTTCGCTGACAAAATATCGGCTAAAGGAACATTCCGCCATTGAGGAAGATTGATCGCAATTTTGGCGATGCGTCCTTTATCATCCGCAGGACCGGGAGTACCCACGCCGATCGCAACAGCATTTTTTTCTGGATCGACTTTGGACACTGCATCAACAATAACCGCTACCACCGCTGACGGCGTTGCTGGTTGGGGGGTATTCACAGTCAATGAGTTTAAACAAGTACCATCAGACGTAAATCGTCCTAACTTTATCGCCGTTCCTCCCAGATCGATACCAATTACTTGAGTTACCACTTTTCAATTATCAGTTGTAGGGTGTGTTACGGCACGAGCAAATCTTTTTCAAAATTACCATTTAAATAATGCCGTAACGCACCATCCAATATTGTCATCGTTCAATCCGCAACCGTGAAAGACTTGGCAAAAGTTTGAAACTCTTTCTTAGCTTTGTTATAAGCCGCTTGTTTTTGATTTAATACGCTTTGAGGAATCGCTTTATCTTCGTACTGTTTCTGAGCTAGTTGATATCCCAGCTTTTTGATTTGATAATCTTGCTTTCTCAACGTGCCTTCCACCGATCCAACCCAATTGTTAAATCCTATTTGGATATCGCGATCGGTATTTCCGACTTCAGATACAGCTTCACTACCCAAAACAGTTTTACTTTTTTCACTTAGAGCGCGAAAACTATTTAATGCACCGTCAATTTGCTTTATCCGTTCGATTGAATTATCAAAAGAAAACCTTTGCTGCATATAGTTAATTGGTTCATCGGGATGAACTTGCAAACGTAAATCCGCTACTTTTGTCGAATCAAAACTATGTTGCGATCGCAAAGCCATTACAGGTGCGCCCTGTAAAATCCCAGATATAGCAACAAACAACATAAAACCACCAGCGGCAGCAGCAATCAATGAAATTTTATCTTTTACCATAATCTTGAAATATATATTGGGAATGGGTGATGGGGAGAGGGGGAGAGGGGGAGAGGGGGTAGAGGGGGTAGAGGGGGGAGAGGGGGAGAGGGGGAGAGGGGGTAGAGGGGGTAGTTAGATTTAGATAGCGAGCGAGACGCTCGCACTACTTCTAATTCCTAATTCCTAATTCCTAATTCCTAAGTTAGATTTAGATAGCGAGCGAGACGCTCGCACTACTTCTAATTCCTAATTCCTAATTCCTAATTCCTAAGTTAGATTTAGATAGCGAGCGAGACGCTCGCACTACTTCTAATTCCTAATTCCTAATTCCTAATTCCTAATTCCTAAGTTAGATTTAGATAGCGAGCGAGACGCTCGCACTACTCCTAATTCCTAATTCCTAATTCCTAATTCCTAAGTTAGATTTAGATAGCGAGCGAGACGCTCGCACTCCTAATTCCTAACTCCTCACTCCTAACTCCTAACTCCTAACTCCTCACCTTTAACCTTTAACCTTTGACCTATTTTCGTTTCCTTAAACGGGGATTGACAAACTCATTTAAGCCTTCACCAAGTAGTGATAACCCTACTACCATCGTCGTCAGCGCTAAACCTGGGAAAAGGGTAGTCCACCAAATCCCTGTGGGTAGGGCGGCTAAGGCTTGTTTCAAATCGTGTCCCCATTCTGGTACTTCTTCGGGAAGCCCCAATCCTAAAAAGCCCAAACCGCCCAAAACTAAGATTGCATCGGCGGCGTTTAAAGTAAATAATACGGGTACGCTTTGAATTACGTTTAAAAATAAATACCGCGAAAGTACCTGCCAAGTATTAGCGCCGATCGCCTGTGCTGCTTCTACGAAAACTTCGGTTTTAACGCTTACCGTATGGTTGCGAACAACTCGGTAATATTGCGGAACGTAGGCAATACTAATCGCCAGCGCCGCATTGATAATTCCGCGCCCTACAACAAACGCCAAAGTTACAGAAAGCAACAGCCCCGGTAAGGTATAAATGCTATCCATGATAAATAGCAAAACCTTATCCAACCTACCGCCAATATAGCCGCTCAACATACCCAAAGGCACGCCAACTACCATACTTAATGCAGTCGCAATTATTACCACCTGCAATGCTGCTTGAGCGCCAAAAACAGTCCGAGAAAAAATATCGTAGCCCAAACGGCTGGTACCAAACCAGTGTTTTAATGAAGGTGGCGTATGAATTGGGTTATCGAGAAACTCAGTCGGATCTTGCAGCAATCCCAAAGCTTGAAGTAAGGGAGAAAACAAAGCGAGAAAAATAAATACCAAAGTAATGGTTAACCCAACCAACATTAATCGTTGAGAAAGGGTAGGTTTTCTATTAATGAAAGGTAAAAATCTCGGCAGGAAACCTTTAGCAACGGTCATAGGTTAATTTTTAGTTAGGTGTTATGAGTAATGAGTTTTAAGTTATCAGCGTCACTTTGTCAACTCAAAACTCAAAAATTAATATTTTAAATTACACAACCACCGACCACTTTTACAGATGATATAGTTCCCAGCAAAGATATAAATACACAAATTGGGCATTGGGCATGGGGAATTGGAAATTTACCCACAAACCCAAAACGCCCGCACCCTCGAAGGGTGGGGCTACAGATGCAAAGCCCGCCTACGCGGGCTAAAAAAAACCTAGTTTTTTGGTTGAAACATATAAATAATGTAGAGACGTTGCACTGCAACGTCTCCCCGTGTTTCGGCTTGTATCCAGAATTCGGTTAAATGGTATAACCTCTAACTCTTAACCTTTAACCTTTAACCTTTAACCTTAACTAAAGAGTGCTTTCCAACAACTCGCGATACTGACTCTTCTGCTTCACCCCTTTAAGTTCTTTCAACAATTCTTTATTTTTGAAAATTTGTACTGTAGGGGTTCCGGTGACATTTGCTTGTTGGGCAATTTCCCTATCTTTGTCGATGTCGATTTCTACGAAGTGAATTTTACCGTCAAATTCGTCCACTACTTTATTTAATATCGGTTTGAGGGTATGGCAAGGGCCGCAACCGGGAGAAACGTACTTCACCATCAAAGGGCGATCGCCATCGTGGAATATTTTTCTCAAGGCGTAACCACCTATATGACGGGTGTTGTTAATATCAAAATCTTCTTCGGTATCGGCGGTGGTTTTTTGTTCTTGTTCGGGTTTTAACTCGTTGTTTTCGGGGTTTTGAGTGAATTCCTGAATTAATCCTTGGGAAGATAACCAACGTTCCGCTAGCATCGCTCCCATGCAGCCAGAACCCGCTGCGGTGATTGCTTGACGAAATTCGTGGTCTTGTACGTCACCAACAGCATATACGCCTTCTATGCTGGTTTCTACTGAGTTTCCTTTAGTAACAATGTAACCGACATCATCAAGTTCTAACTGTCCTTTAAATAATGATGTATTAGGAGTATGTCCGATCGCATAAAATAATCCCTTGACGTGTAATTCGCTTTCCTCATGAGTTTTATTATTACGGACTTTGATTCCTTCCATATGTTTGTCATCACCGAATACATCCACAGATTCGGTATTCCAATGCACTTTAATTTTAGGATTGCTCAAAACCCGGTCTTGCATGGCTTTACTAGCTCGCATTGTATCGCCACGAACTAATAAATTCACAGTATCGCCGTATTTAGTTAGGTAAATTGCCTCTTCCGCAGCCGAATCACCAGCACCAATTACAGCTAATTCCGCACCGTGAAATATCGGAGTTGCACCGTCACAAATTGCACAAGCCGAAATGCCGCGACTCCAAAATTCTTGCTCGCTGGGCAAACCCAAACGCTTCGCCGTCGCACCCGTTGCAATTACAATACTATTAGTTTTAAATTCTCGTTCTTGCGATCGCACGGTAAAGGGATGTTGATTTAAATCGACCGAAATCACATCCTCAGTATATAGCTCGGCTCCCCAGCGTTCTGCCTGTGCCTTCATTTTGTCCATCAATTCCGGACCAGTAACACCTGCGGGAAAGCCGGGAAAATTCTCTACCTCAGTGGTTGTCATCAACTGTCCCCCCGGTAGCCCCCCAGCTTCAAACCCTTCAAACACAACTGGTTTGAGGTTTGCACGCCCCGCATAAATAGCAGCAGTGTAACCCGCAGGACCAGAACCGATAATTACTAAATTTTCTACTGTTGGATTTGTCATAATATTTTTATATGTACTCATAACGACTACGCTTTATTTAGCATAGCAAATTTTTGGGGTTGATGTGTAGGTTGTTAAGAAACTTGTAGGGTGACTGGTTCCCAGCCGGAGGCTGGGAACCCACATCACGAGGCTCTGCCTCCCATCAAGCTCTTAGTAGTGCATTTCAAAAGTTTTGACGGCTAAAAAGGTTCGTAGTAAGCGCTTCAGCGCTCCAGATTTAGGGAACCAATGCCCTTCCATGCAAGGTAACAAATCATCAGATAAGAGAGTTAAAACTCTTACTACGAACCTATCAAATTAAATGCAATCGACTACTAAAGGCAGAGCCTTTCAAAATGCATTCCCAGCCCGGAGGCACTTAACGAGTTAAACAAATTTCTTAGATAAAGCTGTAATCAGAATTGGTTTTATTGTTGAGTATTTTTCCTTACCGTTTCGATATCGAGCTTTAAACGTTCTGCAACTTGCTCAATAGTTAACCCTAAATCTAATAAAATTGGAATCATCTCCAGTTTTTGATTGAGAATACCTTCTTCTTTAGCTTCTTGATAAACTCTACTTGTTTTCAAATTGTTAAAAGAATCTAAATTTAGCATCGCTTCAATTTCCTCCATACTTAAACTTGCAAATTTGTCAATCACCACTGCCTTTATAAATTCTAAAACCTTTTCTTTCAAGGTGGTATTGGTCAACTCTTGTTGAGCTTGAGTCATTAACACTCTTGCCAACTCTCCGGTTTTCTCTTGGCTTTTATTCTCGACAATTAAACGCATCACTCCCACCGAGAGCAAGGCTTCGGGAGTTGTTGCTAATTCATCAAGATAAAAGCGACGTAGATGTGGTAGTAAAAAATTCAAGTATCCAGGAAAATTTCCTTCATTACTTTTTGCGTTATAGATAACAACCGCATACCAATCTTGATTTGGTGGTTGATATTGAGTTAGGTAAAGAATGATTTTGGCGGCAAGTTGATTGTAAAAATTATCATCTTTATAGGAATGAGCTTCTACAAAATAAATTGGCTCGTTAGGATGGTTTTCAGAAGTCAAAAGCAAGCCATCTAAACGAAAACTTCTTTGCTTAATTTCTGGTGCTAGAAATTTATAGATACTTGGGTCTTTTTCTGGTTGACCGATTAATTCAAAGAATAATTCCGGTATTTCTTTGAATATTTCGTAGAAAAGTGGGTCGGCACTCATGCACTTTTTGCTGGTTTAAATGTTAATATAAATAGTATATAATAGTTTATATATTATTTAGTAATTATGTATTTAGTGGTTAACAAAAATATAATTTTAAGTTTAATCAAGGTATTTAGAACAATATTAAATCGTCGTTTATAGATAGCGATCGCCACGATTTGGATTACTTTTGTAACCAAGGCAAATATCTAACAACTGGGATAAACAGCAATAACTGGTTTGACTAGTTCCCAGACTCTGGCTGGGAACCCATATCGCGAGGCTCTGCCTCCCGTCAATCCCCTAGAGGCAGAGCCACAGAAATGCATTCCTAGCCTCGAGGCTGGGAACGAGGCAAAATGTCTGAAAAATAAACAGTGATTTATAACCCGCCTTACGGAGGGTTTTGTTTGTGTAGCAGCGGTTACAAGCGCCAGGTAAATAAAATTCGACTTCTCAAACCTGCTCTCTCACCCAAGCCCGAAAAGCGCGGGTTGTCGCCATTTCCCCGTTGATTCGATTCTTGAATAAACCGAGGAATTTCCTTTACAGATACCTGAGCAAAAGTAGGGCTTTGTTCGACTTCTATATATTGCCCATCATTTAGTATGTAAATTCGTAAAACGCTGCCATTAAAACGCCAAAATTCGGGAATGCCAATTGCAGCGTAAATTTTAAACTTGTCTACTTTCGGTTTGGTATATTCCACCTTTAGAGGATACGCGGGAAAGCATTGTGTTTTACGTGTGAATCTCAGAAACCTACCCCTTCCCTACGAGGGAATGGGGGTAATAAAGCCTTTTTCCTTCAGGAGAGAGGTTCTGAAGAGGTCTTTTTTGTATGTAGTAGCTGCTATCTGGCTCTCCACCTCGTTCTAAGTCATCTCGCGTCAAAGTTAAAGAGCCAGTGGGGTTGATGAACGAATTCCAACATCTCACACTGTTTGTTGGTTTCACTCCGTTCAACCATACCTACGTATAACGCATTGGAAAATTTTACGATGAGCCATGATGCGGTTTGAATTTCTAATGATTCCATTTTAGGAAGCGAGTCTGGTTTTCTAAAGGCTTCCCAAATCCTAGCATAGGATTTTAAGGTTGCCAGTTAAGCGCAACGTAAATCCTACATTTCGCCTGGTGTTGGGTTTGCCACCTGTTCAACCAACCTCGCTTAAACCAGTTATTCTTTTCGGCTTTGACTTTCTTAAGCAAGATGTACACAATACCCCCTCCCTGTATCTGTTAAAACCCTTATCAAACCTGCCATACAGAAGATAAATAATAAGTATTTCCCAATTTCCAAAAAAACTTTTTTCCAAAATGTTAATTCTCTGAGTCGAAGTGGGTAAGTTACACCTAGAACTCAATAACCCATCCCCACTTAAAGGAAACACTAATGAAAACCGAACTTAAAGCAAAGTTTTTACAAAACATTCTCCGCAAGAAGAAAGAAAACGAAGGTTTTACCTTAATTGAATTGTTGGTTGTAATTATTATTATTGGTATTTTGTCGGCTATTGCTTTGCCTTCCTTCTTGAACCAAGCAATAAAGCAAACAGTCAGAAGCTAAAACGTTATGTTGGTTCAATGAACCGAGCGCAGCAAGCCTTACTTAGGGAAAATGGTGATTTTACAGGTTCTGGTAATTTCGGAATTTAGGACTTGGGGTTGCGACAGAAACTGAAAATTATAAGTATGAAATTTGAGCAAAGGTAGTGGTGGTGTTACAAATAAAGCACAGCAAATAAGAGATGCCATAAAATCATATGTCGGTGGTGTTGCATTAGGAACAATTGCAGCGACAATGAAGCAATTACTCTCGCAACCTTGTGTGAAGCTACATGCGAGAGGAATTACTGGTGCTGCGATGGTACTGGACAATAGGTTACGGTACTTCTGCCCCTCCTACTTGTCCTGGCACTGGTACCACGGACTACAAGAAAGTATCAATAAACAATAAAATTTACACCAGTTATTCAAACGACTTAGAAAAAAGTGTTTGAGTACAAAGGTCGATTTGAATTAAGTTAAGTATTTACAAAGTGGGTAGAATATTCTACTCACTTTATTTACTTACTGGAATATATTGCACAATGTCTATCTTTTTGTTAACAAATAGTAGGCAATATAAGTAAGTCGGCATTATTTAAAATAAATAACATGATTGTTGATACAGAAAATCGCTACATAAAGCATATGAATATTTTGTCCAAGGTGATTACGCCCAAGCTAGTTCTTTATGAGCAAGCAATTGCAGAAGAACCAGACATTAAATCCCACTACTGGTATTTAGGGTTAATATTGCTGCTACAGGGAAAAGAAGTAGAAGCACAAACAACTTGGGCTTTGGTGTGATAGAAGGAGAAGAGGAGAAAGTTGAGTTTGGTGCAATGAATTAACAAAGGTGTTGGAAGAGGAAGCACAAAGACGTTTAGCACAGGTAGATTATTCCACCGTTTATTTAATGCGACAGCATATACGGGAAATTAAGCCAGCGGACATTAATAATTTATTACGTCTAATTTACATTGCGATTAAGCTAGAAACATTTACTGGAGACGACATAGCTGATTGGGGAATAATTGAGCTTCTGAATTCACAGAAATTAGAAGCAATAGATATTAATCTATTAATGCAAATGTTACAGCAAATTTTAGACTACGATTCAATCCACGAGTCATCATTAGAATTTGCAGAATCTTGTTCACCTTATCTACAACATTCCTATAAATATTTTGCTGTCCTATTACCTGCTGCAATGAATTTAGCCTACTCTCAAGAACAAGCACAAGCAACTAAATATTTAAAATTATGTTTACGCTTAAATACTAAAAATTTAGAAGCATTAAGACATTTAGCCGTTTTTTATCAAAATTCAGAAAATTATACTCAAGGAATAGAAACAGCTAAATTATGCTTTTCGCTATTAACACATTAGCAGATAAAATTTATTGCATTCATTTGTTGTTACGTGGATTAATGAATGCTGGTGGATACTGGGAAGAAGTAAATTCAACGTGCGAACAATTAGAATGTTTATATTCGAAATTAATCGAAACACAACCATTTCTAGATGAATTGAAGACTCTTCGTATTACTGACTCCATCTTTTGCTATTCCCCATATCAAGATTGTCCACAGTATTTTAGCAAAATCCACAATCAGATAGCCATTATGTTCAAAATAATATTCAAGATCTTGCTAAAGATAAAGTAGACATTACTCACAGCGCAAGATTACTAATAAAAGTTTAGAAAGTTCCACAAAACCTTTAAAGATTGGATATTTATCTTTTGCTTTAGACGACATTCAGTAGGTTGGCTGGCACGTTGGTTGTTTCAACATCATAATCGTGAAAAGTTTGAAATTTATGGTTATTTGGTTAAGTTACGAACTTGCAGATGATTTTCTTCAAGAATGGTATGTAGACAATTTAAACTCATCCGTAAATTAGGCATGGAATAGTTTAGAAATTGCCGAAAAAATATATCAAGATGAAATAGATATTTTAATTGATTTAGATAGCTTACTTTAGATATTGCTGTCGCAAGTTGTTGCGCTTAAACCAGCACCAGTTCAAGTTACCTGGTTGGGTTGGGATGCATCGGGAATTCCTGCTATTGATTATTTCATTGCCGATCCTTATGTTCTACCAGAATCCGATCAAGATACTATTACACAGAGAAAATCTGGAGTTTACCTCAAACTTATATTGCTGTTGATGGTTTTGAAGTTGGGATACCAACTCTACGACGAGATGATCTAGATATTCCTAACAATGCATAGTTTATCTTAGCGCACAAAGAGGTCGCAAACGCCATCCCGACACCACAGATGGCAAATGAAGATACTTGAAAGATGTTCCCAATAGCTACTTTTTAATTAAAGGTGAGCCAGACGAAGAAGCTATTAAAAATTTCTTTTACATGAAATTGCTGAAGAAGAAAGCGTAGATTGTTCGCGACTGCGATTTCTACCAAAGTAGCTTTAGAAGCAATACATCGTGCTAATCTTAGGAATTGCTGATGTAGTACTTGATACTTATCCTTATAACGGAGCTACTACAACTTTAGAAACTTTATGGATGGGAATTCCATTAGTAACAAGAGTTGGCGAACAATTTGCCGCACGTAATAGCTACACGATGATGATGAATGCGGGTATAACTGAAGGCATTGCTTGGACGGATGAAGAATATATCGAATGGGGAATTCGTTTGGGTAAAGATACCAAATTAAGACAAGAAGTTGCTTGGAAGCTACGACAATCTCGTCAAACTGCACCGCTTTGGAATGGTAAGCAGTTTACCCGCGAAATGGAGAAAGCTTACGAACAAATGTGGGCGAATTATATTAGCGCTAAGTAGTAAATTAAGAAACCCGGTTGAAAAACTGGGTTTATTACTTCTAAGAAACACATTCAGCAGTGTCAACAAGCCCCCAAACCCGCCTTGAAATCAATTTCAAGGCTGATATACAAAGTACGTTAAAACGTACTAAAAGCCTTGCCCAGTCTGATTTATCAGACTTTGCTTATAAGCCTGGGAATTTATTCCAAGGCGGTTATCGCGACTGGTGCAAGATGTCAGTTACAAAGAATTTTTAATTGGATACAACCTGCGGGCTAAAATACTATTTTTGCTTACTATTGATTCTGTGTTACTTTTTGTTTCACATATTCAATAAATTCATCTACCGTTCCGGTTTTACCGTTTTTCCGGATTCTTAACACCATTTCATGAACAACGTCTTCATCCCGATTTTCTAAAATGTAGTGACGCAGTTCTCGATTTGACATCGCTTCAAAATTAGGTTTTGTCATGGATAATCAACCTGCTCTATAGTAATTAAATATCCTATGCGGGAAAGTTTCCCCACATTTCACGCCGTGCTTGGGTAATATCTTCTTCTGTAATATGAACGTCCAGATCTGCACACATTCCTTTAATTGTAAAAGAAGAAGGGTTTAGCAAATTTTTAGCTTTAAGAAATTCTATAAAGTCTAAAACTTCCTGTTGTTTATCTTCGGGTAAGACTCGTAGATTCTGAATAATGGCTGCTTCAATATTCATCACTTTGATTTATGAGTTATTAAACAATTTTATATTCTTTATTTTTTAGATTAGCATTGAATAAGAGTATTGCTAACGCTAAGTAGTAACATAAGAAACCCGAATTTTTAAAAAATTCGGGTTTCTACATATTATGTCTTATTGAACAACCTGCTTGTAAAACTCTTCTAAACCTACTACGCAAGTTTTATCATCGTAAAGGCGATCGCAATTTTCGCTCATTCGTTGTGAAATCTGATTGCGCCAATTGATTTGGGTTCCTAATTTAACGGCTATTTCTATATATTCCGCTTCATTCGCTGCAATAGTATCTGTAACTCCCAGCATTTTCAAGAAACTATCAGTATGACGACCGCGCATGAATTCCCCCGTACAAGTTACGATGGGAAGATTGCAGGCTATTGCTTCTAAACTAGTGTTTCCCCCACTCCAAGTAAAGGTGTCTAGATATACATCTGAAAGTAAGTTAATCGTTAAATAATCAAATCTTTCGGGAATGTTAATAAATAAGCAATAGTCTTGATAATCAAGATTAACTGCATCAAATGCACGTTTTAGACGCTTTTTCAACAAACCACCGCGTAAAAATAAGAATTTAGCTTTGGGTACTTGTTGAGCAATTTCTGGGAAAATAAAATCATATTGCGGCAGGTATTTAAAAGGTGCCTGACAGCATAAATAAATAACTGCATCTTCTGGTAGTTGATAATCCGAACGAGTTTTACTAATAGGAGGAATATATGGTTTGGGATAAGAAACACCAATATTAGGTAAGCGAATCAATTTCTCCGAATAATGCTCTTGTGCCTTTTCCGCTTCCATGAATTCGCTAGATAAAAAGTAGTCAATTGTTGGTAAACCAGTTGTTACAGGATGTCCCCAAGCGGTGCATTGTACTGGTGCTAAACGTAAACCCGCCATTTGCATTGTCGGTGCATTCATGCCAATTTCAGGATACACGAGAATATGCAATCGATCGTTAATTATCTGTTGACAAGCTACTTCTAAATTATGGGGAATATGGTAGAAAACATCGCTATATTTCTGAAATTCTTGAGTAATTGCATCGGGTTCATTTCCCGTGTAATAACAGTAGATTTCAAAATTATCGTGGTTATGCTGACGCAACCAACCAGTTAACCACAAGGTACCGCTATAGCAATTTAGATAATTAGAAACGTAGCCAATACGGATTTTACCGTTATTTTTTGATCGGTTCGCTATTGATAAAGGTTTAACCCATTGAGGATAGTTAGCAGTCATAATTTCATGAACTAACTTTCCGTATTGGCGCTGCAAATCTATATCGTTTTGAGCCTGATAGGATAAGTAAAAATTCGTAAGCCGACTTATTCCCGCTAAAGCATTCTTTTTCTCTGCTTCTGTCTGTAAAGATGTCTCTTTGATTAAAGTTTGAAGTCTTTGGGTATATCGCTGACGATAAAAACTGATTTCCTCTTTATTATCGTAAATTGTTGGAACCGTTAAATGCTTGAGTAATTTAAAAGTATAATCATCAGGTAGTGAATTTGCAGCGATTTCAGCACAATGAATAGCTTCTTGAGTTCTTCCGCTGCGTCGCAAACCAATAATTAATGTAAAATGCAAATTCCCATCTTTTGGATGATGTTTAATACCTTCTTGTAAAACATTAAAAGCTTCATCCCGTAGGTTTAATTTGTGATAGCATTCGCTTACTTGATAATAAATTTCTGGTTCTGCTGGTGGGATAGCTATTAGCTTTTTATATTGCGCTATTGCTTCTTCCCACCTACGTTGTTGAAATAACTTTGAGGCTAACTCAAAAAAAAACTGTTTGGAATTACATCATCAAGTTTTTCGACTTCACAACTTGCAAGAGTTTCAATTTTTGCTAGCGAGAAAACTTGTTGATTTTCAAATTCTAAACTTATCTTCGCTTTAAGTCGTGGTAACAAAGCTTCCCACTGCATATCACCCAACTGCGACACCAAAGAAATTTCTAATCCTTCGCTAATATCTAAATCTTGCATCAATAAATTCATACTTACAGCAGATAAAAGCATTTCAGCATAATCATCAACATTGTTACTGACATCAATTAATAAAGTCATGTATTGACTATCGGCATGAGTTGCTAAAGTACCAATAACTTTTTCCAATTCTGCTGCAAGAATTTCTTCTGATTGCGTCCAATCTGGGAAAATAATTAAATTAATTTCTCTTAGATTTAAAGTTTGAATTGTAGTGTCAATTAACACTTCACTAACAGTTTTTGCCATTGATGACCAAGTAAATTTCTTCGCTTGTTCAATTCCTCTGTTAATTAATAATTGGCGAATACCCGGTTTTTGCACTTCACAAAGAGCATTTGCTAATCCTTCGGCATCGTTATCATTAATATAAATAGCAGCTTCCCCCGCAACTTCGGGAATAGAAGCATTTGCACAGGTAATTACCGGACAACCACAAGCCATTGATTCGAGTATAGGTAAACCAAAACCTTCATATTTCGAGGGGTAAACCAGTGCGATCGCACCACTATAAGCTATTGCTAACTCAGAGTCGCTAAGTTGCAACATATGTACCGTACTACCAGAAGTATAGGTTCTCCATTCGGGTGCTAAAACACCACCGCTTCCGGTACAAATAATATCAAATCCATTGCGAGTAGCGAGTTTAACAAAAGCTTCAAAGAATAAAGTACTATTCTTATAGCCAGTAGAAGAACCAACTAAAAGAAAATAAGGTTTTGTAATTCCATAGTTGGTTTTAAAAGCATTAATCTCTTCTGATTGCGCTGGATTGAAAGTACTTTGAACCCCTAATGGAGCTACGGTAACAGCATCTGAATTAATATCGGGAAAACACTTAATTAAATCTTGCGCTGTATTTTCAGAAACAGCAATATAAGCCGAAGCGTGTTGAATTCCATAATGTTTTTCTCGCCACATGGGATGATTCAAATCCCATCCCATAAGTTCTGGAATCATGTCATGTGCCATGAATACAGAAGGCGTTGTTATGGGTGTTGTGTAGTAAGAAGAAATAAATAAATCGGCTGCTTCTTCGTCGCATATTTGTTGAAGCATTTCGCGATCGGTATCGGTATCGTTATAGTCATACTGGGGAATTTGACGATATCTAATACCGGGAATTTTTGGAGCAGTACTGGCTCTATCTAAAACTATAATATGCTTTGCAAAATCATTATTTGACCATTCTTCTAAGAGCGATTTCCAAACACGAGCAATTCCGGTTTGATAGAGTTGGAAAAATACGCCGTCAATAATAATCTTGGGATGTATGGAATAATGCTTTTGAAGAAAAATACCTCGGTTACGAAGGTGTAATGCTATTTGATCTAAGCGACCGTCGCGACCTGTAGTATTTTGTTTATGTCGCATGAAAGTTTGAATATTGGGAATCGGTGTTAAAGAATATCCTGCTAATCTTGCTCTCAGGCATAAATCTACATCATCCCAATATCCGGGTCCATAACCTTCACACCATCCTCCCAGAGTTTCCAAAGTAGACTTTTTAATGCACAACGCCCATCCTTCTAGATAATTTTCTCCAAGTTCATTTTCTATGAAACCCGGACCGGAAATTCCGTTTGCTGCAAGTTTACAAAAAAGTTTTGCGGGGAATTTTAAAATTTCTACGTCATTATTTAGATAGAGAATATATTCACCCGTTGCGACTTCCAATCCTTGATTATTTGCAGCAGAGAATCCCCTATTTTCTTGATTACGAATCAGTTGAATTTCGTGCTGTTTACAAAATTCTTCTAATTTTAATTTTCCTTGTAGTTGACTGCCGTTATCAACGAAAATAATTTCGCAATTACCTAAATAAGTTAAATTATTATTCCAATTGTTTAGTAATTCTGTATGATCCCACCAAGGCACAACTATACTAATTAATGTACTTTTGTATTCATCCTTTTGATTAGATGTAGGATTCGATTGATTTAAGATAGATGTAATATTTTCTTCCGTGTCACTTTTACTAGCTTCAACCCAAAAACAGCTTTGTCCGTGCGACCAATAATCATCTATTGTAATTTCTTTAAAACCTGCATCTCTTAGTAATTCACGCAAACGAGATTTAGTAAAACCAGTTTTATGATACTCTCCTGGATGAGTCTGTAAACCAAAAATAGTATCTAACTGCCAATTCCAACGTTCTTCTTCTGGTTTAGCTAACCATTGCTGCAAGCACCATTCTAAATTAGGTAAATTCATTATCAATTTACCATTCTTTTTCAAAACTCTTGCCCACTCTCTTAATGCTTCGGGCACCTCATATTTACTAAGGTGTTCAAGCATATGTTCTGTAAAAATTTCATCAACAAAATTATCTTCAATAGGAAGTTTAAATACATCTACATTTAAAATACCCGGAGCTTTAACATATTCATCAATATTTAAGTATCCTTCTCTAATCTTTGTCCCACATCCGATATGTAATTTGAGCAAACCCTGATTATTTTCCATCTTATTCCTATGTAATTTCAATAAATATTTTATGCAGATAATTTCTATTAATTTGACTTCTTCAATTCCTTCTTCAAATTCTCCAAACCCTTCTTATAATCTTCCCTTTCAGGATTCAGCTTCACCAACTTTTCTAAAACTTCAATTGCCCCCTCCATATCGTCCAACTCTAGCCGCACTTGCAACAAACCATCTAGCGCTACTTGATTATTTGGTTCCCGCTGCAACACCAACTCATAACCTTGTTCCTGCTGCTTTAATGCTGATTCCACAGATACAGCTTGAGGCGCATTATCTTGCTGAAAAATTTCTTGTATAGCAGGAATTGCTGCCATAACTGTAGAGCCGAAAAAAGATACCATCGAGATTAAAATAATTAATTTTTTCCGCTTTTCATCTTTCTCGCGACGTTTAACTACGTATTCTTCCTTAGAACCATCCATATTTTAGTAGTTGCTGTGGTAAATACTTAGGTTAAAAAACCCTTTCCGTATTCAGGATACCCAGCACCACAGCAAAACTATCACTCCAACTTTATTTTGTTAGCGCGATCGCTATAACAAACTTCAACTAAATGAAGCAACACCATTTTTTATACAGATGCGCTTAATTTAGCCCACCTTACGGTGGGCTTTGTTTGGATAGCCCCACCCATAAGCGGGTGAGGGCGATTTTGGGATTGCTTCTTCGTAACTGCTCGCGATCGCACTTAACGACTGGGATTGCTTCGTCGTGCCTCCTCGCAATGACAAAACTTTCGTCTGGCGATCGCAAAACAAAATTAACCATTGGGATTGTGTCGATGTGATTGGGGGGCGATCGCAAAACACAATTAACCATTGGGATTGCTTCGTCGTGCCCCCTATGACAAAACTTTCTGGGGGGCGATCGCACAATACAATTATCCTTAACGACTGGGATTGCTTCGTCGTGCCCCCTGGCAATGACAAAACTTTCGTCACTTCGTCGTATTTCCTCGCAATAACACAACATGATTATGCATATACACACATTTTGCACTACGAGCAACTTGCCCTAAGTAACTCGGTTTCTCATAGTAGAAACATGATTTTTTCATTGTGCGTTAAGCGAAGCTCTACCGAAGGTAATCGGCATATTCCAGCTTGATAGCACAAACCCGCTTTCTGACTCGTTGCATAACAAAAAAAATCATCTCTTCACGAAAATATTCCGGGAATAGAGATAAAGGTGCATTCGGGTGAAATAAAATAAACTTCTGCCTAATGTCAGATGACGCACAGCAAAATCTCAATTATTTATTGATAACTTTATGCAATTCACATTTATTTTATTAATTCCATAATATCGAACAAATATACAAAAAACCTTGGATCGGCTTCCTGGCTTTAACTACAACTTATCTGATGTTATCTCTGAGACACTCCCAGAGATGAGCAATTATTAAATTAATGTAAAGAAAATCTTTAGATGGTATTAAAATCTAGATGTTTGCGATAATGTAGATAACGATTAACAAAAACGGTGAATATTCACAAGCTTTACAGTATCACCGTCGTGCAAAATCATGTAGCAAATTTCTTACTCAATATAGTATTTGTCATGATTTGTACATATTGTGTTGAATTAAGCATAAAAGATGAAAAAAATCTTCTTTAATTGTGCTAAATCTACAAAGTTGCTGACAAATTAATCTGTTTGATAAGTAAGCCTAATAACTTTTGCTGAGTTCTCAAGCTTATTAGTGGTGATTACCGAACAAAACCGAAATTAACAGTAACCATGTGGAAATAGTTATGCTATATTCAAGAATAGTGAGACTTGCTTTGCGTGCATTACCAAACTCTACGCAGAGAGCATAATTGCAAAACGGAAAGCATTTTTGATTAAGCATTTACCTAAACTTTCATTAGATTTGACTTGAGGTTATGACTCAACAAGTAATTCACCCAATGGTGAAATTGCAACGCAATGTTCAATCGCTCGTAGATTCTAAAATCATTAAGCCTACAGATAGCATCTGGAAGATTGCTTTGCTTTACGGCGACGAATGGCAACACTGGAAACGCGAACTGGTCGATTTCGGATTTACTATGCAAGACCCCGTAAAGGATTTGCTGGTAGTAGAAGGATGGGATGAAGAGTAAAGTATGAAAGGATAAAAGTATGAAAGGATAAAAGGATGAAGAATGAGTTAATAGCTTCATTTTTCATCCTATCTTTTAACTAAAGCTATCAACTTACATATTCAAATTCATAAAACGGCTGCTAATGCTGCTGCAAGTTCTTTAGCCGTCTGATATCTATCCCGTGGTAGAGGTTCTGTAACTTTGTCTATTACTTCTTTTAACTTAGGGGTGATAGTGGGAACTTTTGCGACATCAAACCTAAAGTTTCGTCCTTGCTGACGGTAAAACTTGAATGGGTTTTCCCCAGTAAGTAAAAAGATTAAAGTTGGTCCAATGGCATATAAATCCGATTGAGTTAAGGGCTGTCCCCGTTCTTGTTCTGGGGCGCAGTATCCTTCTGCACCTATACGAGTCCCCGGTGCAGTACCGATTTCCTTAACAGCGCCAAAATCCAGCACAACTATGCGATTGTTGGAATTTCGCATCATTAGATTAGCCGGTTTGATATCGCGGTGAATCAATGGTGGATTTTTACCATGCAGATAATCTAAGATATCGCAAGTTTGGATCGCCCATTCAACGGCTTGATTTAAAGTTACGGGTCCCTTGCGATAAACAAATTTTTCCAAATCTTGTCCGTGGATTAACTCCATCGCCAAATATTTTTTCTCGTCTTCCACAAAAAAGTCGTAATATTTGGGGATTCCAGGGTGACTGAGTAATCCTAAAGTATCCGCTTCCCGCTGAAATAATTCCCGTGCTTTGGCAATTTTCGCCATGTCGGCATTCATTTGTTTCAGCACCAATAACTGGGGATGCCCTGCGGTTACACCACTGGGGTCCCAAGCCAAGTAGGTAGTACCCATCCCCCCCGTCCCAACGTTCGCAGCACCTGATAGTGGCGAATTGTTAGCTGTACTTTCAGGGGTTTACCGCAGTAAATGCAAAATAAATTATCGGGTGAGTTTCCTTCATGGGTGCAGGTAGCGGATGCAGCAGCGGGAATATTTGCAGATGTTGGTTGCACTTCTGGCTTTGAAAATTCAAATCTTAAAATAGGACCACCCCGCGCCAATTGCAGGAAACAATTGCTTGTTATTTGAGCGTGCAGCATCAGCACACCGTTAAGAAAAGTCCCATTAGTACCCTTACTAATCGCTTCCCAAGAATCAACATTGCCAGCAGAACCTGTATTTCTCAGTTCTAAATGATATCGAGAAACTAAATTACTATCCAAAACAATATCATTATCTGCTGCTCGCCCAACCCGAATCACCGAGGATTCATCAAAGCCCCAATCTTCTAGCGGCGTTTTGTTTTGCGCTTCTAATAGGGTTAGAGTAATCACAATGCTTAGGAAATATAAATTTTCAAGATTATCAAGGATGAATTATCAAGTATGACAGTGTTTAAATCCAGATCCGCATACTTATCTAATATTCGGCTATCTAGTACTTTATTTACTTAATTAAACTGAATTTTTATGTAATTTAGGGATAATTATGCAAAAAACTGTTGATTTATGTGTTTGTCAAGACATTAAAGCATCTCCTGTGATTATTTTATTATGAATTAGTTTCATGAATTTGTAGAGACGTTTCATATGCGATCGCAGCGTGCCCTTACTTGCATTACCCTTGCCTCTCCACATTTCGGGGATAAACAAACCATTAGCGAAGGCAGATTCCTGCTATTACGGAGCCACATTAAATATGATGGGTAACAAGGTTCGTAGTAAGCGCTGTACTCGCTCCGGATTTGGGATTAAAGTCGGCACGTAGAACCCGTCGGAATTAATGCAATCAACTACTGGTCTTTTTCATTTGTTTTGATGGGTAACAAAGGTTCATAGTTGCTCTTGGGCGCTCATATTACCGAATTCGGAGGGGAACCAATGCCCTTACTACGAACCTGTCGGAATTAATGAAAAGGGCTAAAGCCCTTACTACGAACCTGTCAAAATTAATGCAATCGACTACTAATGTTCGCATCTTCGCTCATTACCTTTAATAACAGCTAATTCCTAAATGACACATCTTACATTTGACTTTCCAAATTTGGACGAACTTTTGCTCGGATAAGTATGGCGGTAATATTGTCATGACCGTTGTATTGGTTTGCTAAATCAATTAAATCTCTTACGCCCTTTTCTAAGTTGGCTTCTCCACTAATTAAATTAACTAAATTGGTTTGCCAGTTTTTCTCTAATAAATCATTATCTGATAAACCGTCCGAAGTTAGAACAAATAGCGAATCTTCATTTATCTCTAAAAACTGTACCTCTGGAGCAATAAAATTATTATCTCTAGGTCCTAAAGCTTGCGTTAGCTGATAAGCATCCGGACGAGAATAAGCTATATTCGGCTCAACTCCACGAGAAATTTCTCTTTGACCGACTTCATGATCTACGGTAATTTGTTCTAAACCTCCTTTACGAGTCACGCGATAAAGACGGCTATCCCCTACATGAGCCACTGCGACACGAGTATCCTGTATCAAAACTACCACCAAAGTGGTACCCATGCGACCCACGCCGGAACGAGCATCTTGCTGATTGATGTCGTAAATCGCTTTGTTTGCTTGAAAAACTCCTTCGCGGATCACTTCTTCGCTGGGTAGTCCGTCAGTCCAATGTTTTTGGAAGTATTGCCGCAGAGTGCTTACCGCCAACTCGCTGGCTACTTCACCACCTGCGTGCCCGCCCATTCCATCGCAAAGTACATACAAGCCCCGCGCCCCTGCAATTTTACTTTTGGGCAATTCGACTTTCTGAATATTTGTTTCAATGCCAAAATAGTCTTCATTATGGTCGCGCTGTTTCCCGACATCGGTAAGCCCTGCGTTTTCTACGCTAGCCAACTGCATCGGCAAAACTACCGTCGGCGTATCGTCAACTTTAGTCGGACTTTGCTCCAATTCATCTAACTGTAAAATTGTGGGACTTGAATCCTTCTCGACGGCAACAGTCAAATCATCTTCGTTTTCGTTCGGCTCACCTTCCAACTCTGTAGAAATTAACTGCAAGCGCGATCGCAATTCTGTTGATGTTGGAATTTCACCGGATTCTAAATTCCCCAAAAGTTCTAATAAGGAACCGAATTGAGTACGTTGGGACTCTCTAAATAATGCTTGCCAAACTTTTCCTAAAGCTTTAATTGTAGGTATATCTTCTTCGGGAGATTCAGACTCTTTGCGTACATCTACGTACAAACGTTGTAAAGCCAGAGACTGGTCTTCATCAACTCGTAAATTATTTAAATTTAAAACGCTTTGACGACAATTGTAGGGTTCGAGCAAATCCCATAATTGAGTCATTTGATAGAAATAATGTATAATCTGCAACGATGTAGTTCTATCATCCTGCCATAGTTCTGATAAATAGAACCAATCCGAACGGTCTTCAAGCAGAATCACCTGCATATTTTCCAGTTGCCATGCATCGTGAATTGGCGGAATTCCCAGGTTGCACTCACCTTGTAGGGCGATATAAGTTTTAGCAAGACTGGGAATCTCCAGTTCTTTTTCCGAAATATTTACCGACTCCGAAAATTGCGGTGCCAACATCGCATCTATTGGCGACACTTGAAAAGGTTGGCAATCGATAACTTTCACGCAGGCTTCAGTGTTAACAGCTTCAAAAAAAGTTGGTAGCGGTTCGAGCATTTTATAGCGCCCTTGTGAATCTATTGGGGCACCTGCTGCAAATAAATTGGTTTCTTGAGTATCTTGAGGAATATCTTGAGAATTATCTTTATCTTCTGCCTTTTCCTCACCATCATCTACCGCAACAACTGCCAAACTAGCTTCTTTAGTCACAATTGCTAACCAAATCTCCGAACAAATCGTATCGCAGCTATGACACTGTGTTGCATCCAGAGGCAGAAAGACACCACACTGTTGACATTCCTTTTCGGTTAAGGATGCGCCGCAGCTTTGACAAAACTTGTTGCTATTAGGGTTTTCAAAATTGCACTGAGGGCAAATCAGCATTATATCCGCGTCCTTAATTCCCGTTGACTGGTGCTAGCCACGCTCATTGGTTATTACTGATAGTGTAGCCTCTGTTGCAAGCAGAGCAAATAAAATATTTATGCTTATACCAGAAAAGATATGTGACTGTTTTAATTGTGACGTATATTAACTAAAAATTTTCGATATTGACAAATTAATCAACAAAAAACTATAGGGCAGCAGACAAAAAGATGCGATCGCAATTATTATTTACACCATAAATAATCATGGTTCTTATATCCAGTTTATTTTGCCGTTGTAGGGAAATAGGGAACAAAATTATACGAATCACCCTCGCTTCATTAGAATGCCAATTGCGAGCAATTATCCCTCAAGTGGTAATTCAACGGAAAAACAAGTGATATTAGAACCGCTTTCAACGTCGATCGCGCCTCCCAAATGTTTTGTAAGTTTTTGCACTAATGCTAATCCTAAACCCGTACCTCCTTGCTTCCAAGGATCGTTACTGGGAATTCGATAAAACTTATCAAAAATACGCGGTAATTCATCAGTTGGTATTTCTACTCCAGTATTTATTACTTGAAACTGAATATTATCAAATACAATCCCAGCTTTAACAATTATTTCTTCATTAGTTGGACTAAATTTACAAGCATTAGTCAGCAACTCGACTAAAATACGCTCTAAACTGAACGGATCGCAAACCATCGCTGGTAAATTCGGTTCTATCGCCAGCTTTATTTTTTGCCGACAGCACTTACGATTGCGTGCATTATATAGCTCGACTACTCGCTCCAGCCATTGGGGGACTTCAATTTTTTCCAACACTAATGGTTTTGTACTAGTATCGAGTCGCTGCAAATCGAGAAAGTTATTAATCAAGCTAATTTCTCGTTCGCATTCATTATTTAAAATTTGGAAATAACGAGATATTTTGTGATTATTTTGCAAATTATTTGCTGGCTCAGATGTCTCCCTAGTCTTTTGCTTTTCAAGTCCAATTCCCATCATTTGAATCGCCATTTTCATGTTAGTTAACGGCGTGCGTAATTCATGGGATACCGTACTTAAAAATTCATCTTTAAGACGGTTGAGAGATTCTATTTCTTCCGATCGAACTTTTGCTGCTTCTTGGCTCTCTATAATTGCTATTCCCGCTTTTTTACACTCAGTAATATCAATACAGCAACCGATATAGCCAATCTTACTACCATCGGATGCAAGCTGAGGAACGCCGGTATCGGAAATCCAGCGATACTCACCGTCAGCACGTTTTAAGCGGTAATGTATTTGAAATTTTTCTTGTTTATCAAATGCTCGATAGTAGGTTTCTAAATATAAATTTTTATCTTCAGAATGTACATTATTTAACCATCCCAAGCCCAATTCTTGCTCAATTTTACGTCCGGTAACTGTTAACCAAGAACGGTTGAAAAAGTCACGAAGTCCCTTTTCATCCGTCATCCATAACATAACTGGTGCGCGATCGGCTAATTGACGGAAACTTTGTTTATTTTGATTTGAAATTTGAGCAATATAAGCAGTAATATCTTCACAAACCATCAAAATCGCTGGGTTTTGCTTGGCATCAAACGCCATTCGCGCTTTGACTTTGACCCATTTAATTTTACTATCCGGGCAATTTAAACGAAACTCCCAATCTTGAACTTCTTCTGACGAATTTTTTAACAACCCTGCTAGTACATCAGATAGTCTTTCGCACTCAAAACTAGCAAATAGATCGAAAATTAATTTTTGACTTAAATCGCGAGGTGCATAACCTAAAGACTTTGCACCACATTGATTTACAGATAAAATTATCCCATTCGTATCTATTTGGAAATATATGCCGGGATTATGGTCATACAAAGTACGATACCGATCGAGTTCTTCTTGAATATGACGTAAATCCGCAGTATAAATTTCCAGATCCGAGGTTATTTCAGGCACAAATTCCAAGCTTGCAGATTTTGCAGATACAATTTGTTTTCGGTTTTCACACCAGTTAACTGACTGATTTAGGCTCATAAGAATAATGCACCCTAGCGTTGACGATAATTTAATTAAGAATAAAAAAAGAATATTGTACAGCTTTTATGCAGAAATTTGACAAATTACTTTTATCAAATAAAGTGTAAAATAAATCACAAAGTGATTCTATTCTTGCGTGGTATATCTAATACCTTAGTCCGAGCAAATAATTTTTTTTAGTAATTAACTTACTTATTACGAATTTTAATCAAATATTGACTGTAAGGGGTGATGGTAGTTAACCCCTTTTATATAACAATTCAACTTCATCTGAAGTTAAATCTCGCCATTGTCCGATCTGTAAAGTATCTAATTTCAAATGAGCTATTTGTATTCGCACCAATCGTAAAGTAGGAAATCCCACAGATGCAGTCATCCGGCGAACTTGGCGATTTTTTCCTTCAGTCAAAGTCATTTCCAGCCAAGCCGTAGGTACATTTTTGCGAAATCTGATCGGCGGAATGCGATCGCTTAAGTGGGGTTGTTCCGATAATAGTTTTACCTTTGCCGGTTGAGTGAGGTAATTTTTGATTACTACACCTTGTTCCAACTTATTTAAAGCAGCAGCATCCGGAATTCGTTCCACCTGCACCCAGTAAATGCGACGATGCCCAAACTGAGGATGACAAAGCCGATTTTGTAATTGTCCGTGGTTTGTTAACAGTAATAACCCTTCACTATCAGCATCTAAACGTCCCACGGGATACACATCCGGAACAGAAATATAGTCTTGAAGAGTACTTTGCTCTGGCGTATCTTTAGAAAACTGGCTCAGAACACCATAAGGTTTATAAAAAATAATGTAGCGATATTTTTTGGGCATGGTTAAGAGTTAGGAGTTAGGAGTTAGGAGTTAGGAGTTAGAAGTTAAGCATTGATAATTGATAATTGATAATTGTTAAGGTATTTATCTCTATTAGTAAAAAAAGTGATAGCATAATTTTCAATATGCTAGGGGTGCCTGTTAGTCGCAGGCTGAGATTACACCCTTTGCACCTGAGTCCGGATAATACCGGCGGAGGGAAGCTGTTTATTGAGGAAACCGAATATGCGTACACAATGGGTTGCTAAGCGGCGCGGACAAGGTAATGTTTCTCAAATGCATTACGCTCGTCAAGGTGTTATTACTGAAGAAATGCACCATGTTGCCATGCGGGAAAATCTGCCCGTGGAACTCATTCGCGACGAAGTTGCACGGGGTAGAATGATTATCCCAGCGAATATTAATCATACCAATTTGGAACCAATGGCGATCGGCATTGCTTCTAAATGTAAGGTAAATGCTAATATCGGCGCTTCTCCTAACTCTAGCGATCTAAGTGAAGAAGTAGATAAGCTGAACTTAGCGGTTAAGTATGGTGCCGATACCGTCATGGATTTATCTACAGGTGGCGGAAATTTAGATGAAATTCGTACCGCTATTATCAACGCTTCACCCGTTCCCATCGGCACGGTACCAATTTACCAAGCTTTGGAAAGCGTCCACGGTAATATTGAAAATCTGACTGCTAATGATTTTCTCCACATTATCGAGAAGCACGCTCAACAAGGTGTGGACTATATGACAATCCATGCCGGGATTTTGATCGAACATTTACCTTTGGTAAGAAACCGGATCACGGGTATTGTATCTCGCGGTGGTGGTATTATTGCTCGGTGGATGCTGCATTATCACAAGCAAAATCCGCTTTACACTCATTTCGACGATATTATCGAGATTTTCAAAAAATACGACGTTTCTTTCAGCTTGGGCGATTCTTTACGTCCCGGTTGCACCCACGATGCTTCCGATGAAGCCCAATTAGCCGAACTTAAAACCTTGGGACAATTAACCCGCAAAGCTTGGGAGCATGACATCCAGGTAATGGTAGAAGGTCCCGGACACGTACCGATGGATCAAATCGAGTTTAACGTTAGAAAGCAGATGGAAGAATGTTCCGAAGCTCCTTTCTACGTTCTGGGTCCTTTAGTTACCGACATTGCACCCGGTTACGACCACATTACCTCAGCGATCGGTGCGGCGATGGCTGGCTGGTACGGAACTGCAATGCTTTGCTACGTGACACCAAAAGAACACTTAGGTTTACCAAATGCCGAAGATGTACGCAACGGTTTAATTGCTTACAAAATTGCAGCCCATGCGGCAGATATCGCCAGACACCGCCCCGGTGCAAGAGATAGAGACGATGAGCTTTCCCACGCTCGCTATAACTTCGACTGGAATCGTCAGTTTGAATTATCACTCGATCCCGAAAGAGCTAAGGAATATCACGACGAAACCTTACCAGCCGATATTTATAAAACCGCCGAATTCTGCTCGATGTGCGGTCCTAAATTCTGTCCCATGCAAACCAAAGTTGATGCTGATGCATTAACCGAATTAGAGAAATTCTTGGCGAAAACCGATAAGCAAGCGGTAGCGCAAAGTTAATTTGTCGCAATAATGTAGAGACGTAGCACTGCTACGTCTTCTTAATTCTGCGTACTAACGAATCAATTGTTTCATAGAACTTTTGTACCTAAAAATACCTAAAATAAGAAGGACTGAAGTCCCTACTACGAACCTTGTTATAATCCGTCCAATTTAGCCAACTTATTAAGTTTGTAGTCAGAGCTTTAGCTCCTAAAATAAGGAGGACTAAAGTCCCTACTACGAACAAAATACAAACATCAATTAGAAATCTGCTGATATCGCTTTTGAATATCGGTAATTGAAAACACAGATTCAAACTGTAAATCTACTGACTTATAATATTCCGCTCCACCTTGCTCTCTATCTACTAGTGAAATTATTTTGTTCACTGTATAACCAGCATCTCTAAGTCTGGTAACAGCTTTCATTGCCGATCGCCCGGTAGTAACAACGTCTTCCAAAACTATAACCTTAGCAGATATTGGTAAACTCGGACCTTCTATATAAGCTTTCGTTCCGTGACCTTTGGCTTCTTTACGAACAATCAAAGCCGGTATAGGTCTATTTTCTAATGCCGACACTACGCTCACAGCACTAACGATGGGGTCAGCCCCCAAAGTTAAACCCGCTACGGCTTGAGTATCTGAGGGAAGCATATTTAAGAGAATGCGACCAATTGCTAAAGCACCTTGGGGATGGAGCGTTACCTCTTTACCATTGATGTAATAAGAACTAAGCGCTCCAGAAGAAAGAACAAAATCCCCTTCCTGATAAGCCATCTGACAAAATAAATCTAATAGACGTTGTTTTATAAGATTCACATCGGTATCAGTAGCCCATAAATCTTTTTGGGTAGAGCTTTCAGTGGGATAAACCATTACAAATCATTAAAATTTATGTTACACAGGACTTGTCGAACTTATGCAAGTTCTGACATTTAGCATAAGTCAAAATTCGCACCAAAATTATTGAGTTGTTAATATGCCCTTGAACTTGAAAACCATTAGCGGTTTACTAGTACTTGCTGCTACCATCGGTTCCCCAACTATTGCAGCAGCACAAACAGAAACATCCGGTTATCAAACGCCAAATCAAGTATTTGAAAAAGCTTTTTACGAGAACTATCCTGACTTTTACAACAACGACGGTTTATTTAGGGAAATAGATTGGATATTGGGATCTGGTTCTTTGTTTAAGAATTCTTTTCCAGAACACGAAATTGAACGAGATGCTAAGCTAGTTAACATTCTTTATCAAGATGTACTCAAACAGCAGACAACTAACGATCCATATATCCGCACTCCAGATTTACCAAACCCCTATAACACCTCGTTGTTAGGTTCTCCTCGCATGAGAGCAGAACAATTGCAAGTTGGAACTGAATTCCGCTTTGATAGCTTACCACCTAGATAAAAGCGATCGCTATATCTATACTTAACTTATATTAGTCATTAGTTCTTAATCAAAAGCGCTAATGACTAAATAGATGAAATTATATATATTTATTGAAATCCAGGGTGCAGGAGTTGAACCTGCCTAACACGAATTATGAGTTCGTTGCCTCAACCGCTCGGCCAACCCTGGCTGATTAGCAATTATAGCGCGACTTTACCTTTTTGTGTAATAAAAATGTAAATAGTTTACTAGATTTTATATTACATCATTTGACAACAAAATAGTGCAAACTAATATTTATTAAGTTCTCCGCTCGCCTTGAGGAACCATAAACTTCAATATCTTTCTTTTATCCATACACCGAACAGCTATATTTATTGTGCAATGAAACTAAATTCTACTGTACTTCTGACGTTGATTTTGTTAACCCTAATGTTAGGAGCTGGTTCCGTAAGCGCTTTTTGGGGATTTACTTTGGGAAGTGCTGCTCTTAAAGGAGTCACAGCACCAGATGCTCGTCCTACTACTAAGTTTGCCAGAAAAGGTGCAAGTGGTGGTCAAGACAAAGAAGGGGTAGCCTTTGTAAAAGAAGAAGAAATTCTCAAAATTGTTAAAGCCCGCATTGAAGGTAAAACCAAAGCTGCTAAATCAAAAAAGAGCGATGATTTAGAAGAAGGAAAAAAAGATACTAAGCGTAAACGAGAGCAGAAACCACCTGAAGCCGAAGAAAAACTCCAAGCAGGATTTCCCGTTCAAGCCGAAAGCGAGGGTGTAAGTCTTGCCGTACAGTCAGCCCGCTATTCGGGGGGTGCTTTGCTGCTAAAAGTAAAAATGGATAATAAAGGTGATGATTCGGTACGCTTCCTTTATAGTTTCCTAGATGTTACGGATGATAAAGGAAGAACTCTAAGTGCTTCCACAGAAGGTTTACCATCAGAATTGCCTTCCAATGGACAATCGCATTACGGTACCGTCAGTATTCCTACTGCTTTACTTGATGATGTCAAAGGGATTTCCTTAGCCCTTACAGATTATCCGGCACAGAGATTGCGGTTGGAAGTATCAAATATTCCTGTACAAAGGTAGATAGCGAGAATATTAAGAATATTAATTCTTATCGTTCTGAATTTTAGATTTAATATTTGATTTAATATTTCAGTATTAAAGAATCCAGGATACTGGGGCATCAGTTCTACATGAGAAAAGGCAGTGAATGGTTTTCATAATTTAAATTGGACGGAATTAGGACTGAGATTGCTATCAGTTTTACTTCTTATCGCCATCAATGCCTTTTTTGTAGCCGCAGAATTTTCAATGGTGAGTGTACGGCGATCGCGAATTCATCAGTTGGTGGAAGCTGGCGATATTCAAGCGATCGCGGTGGAAGTACTGCAACGTAGCATTGATAGACTGCTATCCACAACCCAGTTAGGCATTACTCTTTCAAGTTTGGCACTGGGATGGATTGGAGAAAGTACGATTGTTGAACTGATTAATGTATGGTTACAATCTTTACCCGTACCCCAGGGATTGAATATTGTTATTGCTCATTCCCTATCAATTCCGCTCGCGTTTTTTTTAATAGCTTACTTACAAATAGTTCTAGGTGAATTGTGTCCCAAATCCGTAGCAATGCTTTACTCGGAAGAATTAGCCCGGTTTTTGGGACCTTCCTTTACAGCTATTGTGAGATTTTTCAGCCCCTTTATCTGGATTCTTAATCAATCAACTCGTTTCTTGTTACGGTTATTCGGTATCGAATACACTGGCAAAAGCTGGAGGCCACCAGTTACTCCAGAAGAATTATTGCTAATTATTTCTACAGAAAGGGAATCCACTGGGTTAAGAGCCAGAGAGCGAGAACTGTTAAAGAATATTTTTGAATTTGGGGAAGTAACCGTGCAAGCCGTGATGGTTCCCCGCAGCACCATAGTAGCGCTATCCAAAAACGCAACTTTAAAGATTTTCCTGGAAGAAATGGCGGGTACTGGTCATTCTTGCTACCCGATATTTGGCGAATCTTTAGACGATATTCGCGGTATTGTTTATTTTAAAGACCTGACAAAGCCTTTAGCATTAGGACAACTAAGCTTAGATACACAGATTCATTCCTTTATGCGTTCTGCAAAGTTCGTACCCGAACATACACCCTTAAACGAACTATTGCCGATGATGCAGCAAGAAAAGCTAGCTATGGTCGTGGTAGTAGATGAATTTGGCGGTACTGTGGGGCTAGTAACTATCCAAGACGTAGTTGCTCAAATCATTGGCGACATTGGCGAAACGCAAAACAGCAATGATTTACTGATCAAAATGTTAGACGAGCAGACATTTCTAGTTCAAGCGCAAATAAACTTAGAAGACCTTAACGAAGTATTAGAACTCAATCTACCTCTGACAAAAGAATATCAAACACTCGGAGGCTTTACGCTTTACCACTTACAAAAAATTCCCGCGATCGGCGAAAGCTTCCACTATCAAAATCTAGAATTTAAAGTAGCCTCAGTAACAGGACCTCGCTTACAGCAAATTCAAATTAGAAGGCTTTGAGGAGTTAGGAGTTAGCAGTTAGCAGTTAGCAGTTAGCAGTTAGCTGCGATTTAGATTTTGGATTAAAATCGACCCTCCCCTTGTCCCCCCATCTCCCCATCCCCCCATCTCCCCATCCCCCCATCTCCCCACCCCCTTGTCCCCCCATCCCCCCATCTCCCTATCCCCCATACTCCACCGGATCTGTCAATCCTAATTCGGCAAAAGCGGCGAGACGTAAGCGACAGGAATCGCAGACACCACAGGCAACATCACCACCGCTATAGCAAGACCAAGTTAAATCCCAAGGAACTCCTAATTTGTTACCTAATTGAATTATTTCGGTTTTTTTCAAATCTATTAAAGGGGTGACAATATTAATCGGATTTCCTTCACGCCCTTGTTTAGTTCCCAAACGAAATACGGACTGCATCGCTTGGATATAGTCGGGACGACAATCGGGATATCCGGAATAATCCAAAGCATTTACGCCAATATAAATTCTTTCTGCTGCGATAGTTTCGGCATAAGAAACGGCAAAGCTTAAAAATATCGTGTTTCTCGCAGGAACATAGGTAACGGGGATATTTTGAGACATTTCTTCTAAGGAACGCTCTTGGGGCAAATCAATGGAATTATCTGTAAGCGCCGAACCACCCCATTGCCTTAAGTCAAATTTAATTACTTGATGTTCAACGACACCAGCTTTTTTCGCTACTTCTCGTGCCGAATTCAATTCTTTTCGATGTCTTTGTTGATAATCAAAGCTTATAGCGCAACATTCACATCCATCAGCCAATGCTTGATATAAAACTGTGGAAGAGTCAAGTCCTCCAGATAATAAAATTACGGCTTTCATTTTAATAACTAAATCTTTCTCAAACTACTTTACTTTAAACTATCACCAAAAACTTTTTGAACAAGTGTTTGTCTTCGTATCTTATATATAATGATAATGATGCTGTATCAGTTGTAAAATCTTGATCTATGGAAAAACCTGATTTTTTTTGAACCGAATTTATTAATTATCATTAATAATCTATAAGTGCTGTTTTTCTATGAATTAATTGTATATCAGATATTCAAAACATTATTTTTAGAACGTTTATTTATTAATAAAATCATCATACTTCCGTTATTAAGTCTGCACTCATATAATTAAAATTAAGTTTAAAAATTTGCAATTGTTGCTTATTAAAAAAAAAAAGGTAATACTTTGAATTGTTATAGGAAATTTAAACTTAACAGAAATAGATAATATTTTTTTTTAAAATAAAAAACATCCACGAAACGGGACTATGTAAAAAAAAGACAAATAACGGGAACTCACAACAAACTTTGAAATTCTTCATAAATAGAACCTCTATGTTACCATCTGGATGGTTTTAGGTGGCTACTTTATTGGCGATAATGTATAAAAGTCAACGATTGTAGCACTTTTAAAGTTGGTGGTTGAGGAGAGAAAATTAGAGTGCAAGATAGCAGCATGACAGCGGGAGAAAAAAATGGATACGTACAGCGTCATCAACCGCGCCCCATTCGTGTAGGCGTAATTGGTGTAGGTAACATGGGACAACATCATACTCGCGTACTAAGTTCGATGAAAGATGTCGAATTAGTTGGTGTAGCCGATGTTGATATTGAACGAGGGTTAGAAACGGCTAGTAAGTACAAAGTAAGATTTTTCGAGGATTACTGCGAGCTATTGCCTCATGTAGAGGCAGTTTGTATTGCCGTTCCCACTCGCCTACACTATGCCGTTGGTATAAGTTGTCTGTTAGCAGGAATCCACGTTCTCATTGAAAAGCCGATTGCTGCAAATATTTCTGAAGCAGAATCTTTAGTCAATGCTGCGGCTGAATCTGGCTGTATTTTACAAGTCGGTCATATTGAGCGCTTTAAGCCAGCTTTTGGAGAACTGACTAAAGTTCTTAAAACAGATGAATTGCTGGCGCTAGAAGCTCACCGAATGAGTCCTTATTCCAATCGGGCAAACGATGTTTCGGTAGTGCTGGATTTGATGATCCACGATATTGACTTGCTTTTAGAATTGGCTGCTGCACCAGTCGTGAAGTTGGCGGCTAGCGGTACCCGTACTCCAAACTCTACTTATTTGGATTATGTAACTGCTACTTTGGGATTTGCCAATGGTATTGTTGCTACCTTGACTGCTAGTAAAATCACTCACCGTAAAATTCGTAGAATTGTAGCTCACTGCAAAAATTCATTTACTGAGGCTGATTTCCTTACGAATGAAATTTGGATTCACCGATACCCTACTTCTAACTCAGCAGATTATCAGCAATTGTATAAGCAAGATGGTTTGATTGAAAAAGTCTACACCTCAAACGTAGAACCATTAAAAGCTGAATTAGAACATTTTGTGAATTGCGTGCGGGGTGGAAATCAGCCTTCAGTTGGCGGCGAACAAGCTCTTAAAGCCCTTAGATTAGCTAGTTTAATCGAACAGATGGCTGTATCTGACAAAGTTTGGAATCCCTTAAATAGTCAATCGCAACCGATAATGCAATCTTTCACTTCCACTATTTAGATATTAGTCGGGCAGCTAGTATGTAGTTTCATTCCGTTTAAGCGCGATAACCGTCTTGAGAGTAATGAGTAAGTATTATCTTACTTATTACTCCTTTTTTTTTGAAGATAAATTTCAGACAAAATGATACAAATGTTTAATTTTAAGAAAATAAAAATAAAAAATATGTAAGAGTGTAGTCAATTTATCTTGATTTTTGACGCAAAAATAATGCACTTTTTATAGAGCATACGATCGGTTGATTTTTAAGGGATTACTGTGACAATTTAAAAACTTAAATTGATGTATGATGTATCCAATATTTCATCATTCCTTCATTTTTGAGGCTTGCCTCTACGGTAAAAAAACAAACAATCTATTATCCGAAAAAGATTCCGAGTCATAATCGTTTGAGGAATTATGCGGGCATATATAGCTATTAGCCAGTCTCCTTAAGCAAAAATGAAACCAGACAAATGTTTGGCACAATCGATCGCTTGGTTATTTCGGCGATATTTGGTCTGTAGATCGGGGTCAATAAATGTGATTTAAGTTTCATAAAAGCATAAGCAATATCCCTTAACTGATTTACTTGATTTACACATATATGGTGGCGGTGCATGGGTAGGTTTGCTAACATACTCAGAAAAAGCACGAACTAGACAGTTAAGTAGTTTGTGTTTTGACGCAAGCACCCGTCCGAACAATTCTACAAAGATGATATGGCTACATCGCCAAGGCGTTAAAGCGATGACACCAAAGCCTTATTTCTTAAGAAAAGAAAAAAAACAACCAGATCGTATTTTGAAGGAAAAATATACTACCTGTTGAAACAGGCTTCAATTGCCGTTTTTTCATTCGTAAGTAGGTTAACTCATGCTAAAAAAACAGTGAAAAGATAATTTTACTTTTACTGGACTATTTGAGTGATTTTTGCTCAAATTATTTTTAACTAGAGTTGACTCTATCAGAAATAGATGATAGACGAATGCAGGTAAGATTAGGATGATGACTTGTTAGAGCTAAGTAGAAACTAGGAATTTCCATGACAGACCAACCTTCCGCTGCTACCCCAATGAATGCTGCTGCTATACCGATGAATCGAGTAACGGCATCTACTCCGATCAATACAACTCCCAAGCTTACAAATACCAGTAATGGTGGGAGTAAAAATATTCTTAGCGTCGATTTAGGTAGAACTTCCACCAAAACCACCGTCAGTCGCGAGCCGTCGAGCGTGGTTTTCGTCTCCTCCAACGTTAAGCAAATGACGATGGAACAAGTTCGAGGAGGAGTATTTGAAGCTCGTGCAACAGATCCTTTAATGGATCTTTGGATGGAGTACCAAGGTAACGGTTATGCTGTTGGTCAACTAGCAGCAGACTTTGGAGCCGATTTAGGAGTAGGTCAATCTAAGGTTGAAGCTGCACTGATTAAAGTATTGGCAAGTGCAGGATACTTCAAGCTTAGTGATGATATTTCAGTAATTTTGGGTCTTCCTTATCTTTCTCAAGAACAATTTGAAAAAGAAAAAGCACAGCTTATATCTCAAGTTACAGGTCCTCACGTAATGAACTTTCGTGGTGAACCCGTGACAATAAATGTTAACAAAGTTTGGGTTATGCCAGAAGGGTATGGTAGCTTACTGTGGTGCGAATCCCAACCCAAGAAAGCACCTGGTGCAGCTGACTTTACCAAAGTTTCTGCGGCGATTGTGGATATTGGACACCAAACTACAGATTGTTTGATGGTGGATAACTTCCGTTTCGCCAGAGGTGCTTCTAAAAGTGAAGACTTTGGTATGAGCAAGTTTTACGAACTAGTAGCTGCCGAAATTGAAGGTGCGGATAGTCAATCATTGTCTTTGATTGCTGCGGTAAATAAGCCTAAAGGCGAACGCTTCTATCGTCCTAGAGGTTCTGGAAAACCCACCAATCTAGACGATTTTCTTCCTAATCTTATAGAAATGTTTTCACGTGAAATTTGCACCCGCGTGTTAGCATGGCTGCCAGAGCGCGTTACCGATGTAATTCTCACCGGCGGTGGTGGTGAATTTTTCTGGGAAGACGTTCAACGTTTGCTCAAAGAAGCAAAAATTAATGCCCACTTAGCTGCACCTTCCCGACAAGCTAACGCTCTAGGGCAGTATATTTATGGAGAGGCACAATTATCTGCCAGTCGCTCTTCTAGGTCTTAAAACCAATGTTCCAATGGTCAAAAAAGGTAGTTAAATCTGTTACGTTTAATCCAGGGGTAGCGGATGAAAGCTTGTTAGATGTAGTTGAAAGGCACTTAGAAAAAGAGCCAGATAAGACTTTCAGCGACCTCTGTAAAGAAGCTTTATGGCAAGCTTTATGCGTACCGGAATCTGTACGACCAGATCCGCAACCAACAGCAACACCTGCACCAAAACCAAAACCACACCCGCCATCCGAGGCGGGCGAGCAGATTGCTGACCTGGAAAGAAAATTAGCTGACCTTGAGGAACGTTTCTTTACTAGGGAATCAAATCGATTGGTAACGATGGAACAACACTTGACACAGCTTAGTCAGCAAGTGGCTCAGTTGGCAATGATGGTCAATCAAGGTTCGGTTGTTCAACCTTCTACTCAATCGATAGGATCTGAAGTATTAAATAATACTTCAGTATCGGCTTATGAAGTTAATACTCCTGCTGAAGAAGAAGACCCTTTAATCAGACGCATGAGCGAACTTGTGGATGATTTTTAAAGGAAAGCAGGGTGTACATATTTTGTGTTGCTGTCAAACATCGATTCACGGCAGTTAATTGCTATTAATAGCTTTCTTCGCTGTCTTATTAGTTAGAAATGATGTTTGACAGCTATACTTTTATGTTTATTATTTTCAATTCAATATACATCGATATACATGAAAATATTTTTAAAACTTTAGATAGACAATATAACTAAAACTAAATAATTTAATTTTAATAATTATAGTAATTTACCGAATTGATACAAAGCAGGAATATAAAAAAAATAGAATATACAAAAATGTTTCATTACAAAATATTTACGCAATTAAATATAATTTTATTTAAAAAAACTCAGTTTTGATAATTTTCCCTTCTCGTATTAACTATAAATAGCATTCCTTAATTATTAATCAGAATTAATCACTCTGCTTAAAAAAACCGGGTATCTCAAATGCTAAAAGTCTTAATAAAATAATGTTGCACAATATTTACAATATTAAGCTTATTTTATTAGTTGTATAGCTATATTACTATATAAACATATATTGGCAGCAAGTCATTGCCATTTTAATATCACTTAGAAAATCTATGAAAAGCTAAAAAAAGGTTAATGGTAAAAAAAAACTTAACTTAAATTTATGGTATGAGTTCATGGGATAAAGTGATATTATTTTTATATATTAAAATTAAAAATATTAGTTGAAGCACAGTTATGATCTGCTGCCTCAATCCGATTTGTTATAATCCTCCCTGTACTGAAGAAACAAATGTTTGTCCGAACTGTCAAACACCGTTAGTGATACTTAGAAATCGTTATCAACCTATTCAACCATTGGGTGGCGGTGGATTTGGTAAAACCTATATAGCAGAAGATATAGATAAATTAAATGAATATTGTGTTATCAAACAATTTGCACCACAAGTACAAGGAACCGCAGGATTTGAAAGTGCAAAAAAACTATTTGAAGCAGAAGCAAGGCGGTTACAGCAACTAGGAGAAAATCCACGAATTCCTAGCTTACTCGCTTATTTCGAGGAAAATAGCCGTTTATATCTGCTCCAGCAATTCATCGACGGGCAAAATTTGTTACAGGAGTTAGAACAGCAGGGAATTTTTAACGAACAAAAAATATTACAATTATTGTTCGATGTATTGCCCATTTTTCAAGTTGTTCATCAACAAAAAGTTATTCATCGAGATATTAAGCCAGAAAACATCATTCGTCGTTTGATTGATGACAAATTGGTATTAATAGATTTTGGGGCTTCTAAGCAATGGAGCCAGACGATTATGTCTGTAGAAGGAACAATGATTGGTTCCTTTGGATATGTTCCCATAGAGCAAATAGAAGATGGAAAGGCTTACCCATCGAGCGATTTGTATAGTTTAGGTGCAACTTGCTTTCACTTACTCAGTGGAATTCGTCCCTGGAAACTTTGGTACAAGAAGGGTTATGGCTGGGTTAATGATTGGCGATCGCATTTAAAGCAACCAGTAAGTCAAGAATTAGGAGAGATACTCGATCGATTATTACAGGAAGACTATTCTAAGCGCTATCAATCAGTAGTCCAAGTATTGCAAGATTTGAATTCATTACCTATAGCTTCCGTGGTATGGCAACAAAATTCCGTTATATTTCAAAAATCCTCTTCATCACCTCAAGTTCCAGAAACTATAGTAAACCCTTCTAAAGCTTCACGGAAAATTTCACGAAGACTTTTTCCATTTTTATCTAGAAAGAAAATCAAGTTTAAACAATTGTTGCTGGTAATTGGTGGAGTTTTACTGGCAGGTTTAGGAGGATATGGACTGCGATATATTATGATATCTAATAGTCCACAAGTAAAAAATATAGATTACAAACAACTAACATTTGTTAAAACTATTCAAGGGGGTAAAGGAAAAAATTGTTACGTGTATACAGTTGCCCTAAGCCCTAATGGAAAAACTTTAGTCAATGGTAGTGACGATAAAAGTATTAGGTTTTGGGATTTCCAAACTCAGGAATTACTTTATACTATTAAAGATGAAAATCCGATTCGTTCCATTGCTATTAGTTCCGATGGGCAGACTTTTGTCAGTGGTAGTAAAGATGGAATAATTAAAATTTGGGATTTCAAAACTAAAAAACTTAAAAAAACTTTTCAAGGTCACAAAAACACAATTCGTTCTATTATTATTAGTCGCGATGGAGAAACACTGATTACTGGTAGTCGCGATTGGACAATTAAAATTTGGAATCTTCAAACAGGAGAGTTAAAAAAAGAATTTAGAAATTATACATCATCAGTTCTTTCTCTTGCATTAAGCCCAGACGGTAAGACTTTAATTAGTGGTAGTTTTAATGGGATAATTAATGTTTACAATTTAGAAACTGGAAAATTAGAAAATCAATTTCCCAAACAGAATAAATTGATTAGTTCTTTGGTGATAACTAAAGATGGAAAAAGACTAATCGGTGGAAGTGGCGACGGTTCAATTAAAATTTGGAATTTGCAAACAGCAGAGTTAGTACAAGAACCTATAAACCATAAACCATCAGTTTATTCTCTCGCTATAACCCCAGATGAGAAAAATTTAATCAGTGGAAGTGGCGACGGTTCAATTAAAATTTGGAATTTGCAAACAGGAGAGTTAAAAAAAGAACTGATTAAATATAAAACTCCGATAAACTCATTGGTAATTAGCCCTGATGGGAAGTTCTTAGTAAGTGGGGATGGATATTGTAAAGTTAATATTTGGCAAATATAAAATATTTTGATTGTTAACTTTCATTCGTAAATAAAATCAGCTTAACTAATTTAATAGCATCAAATATTTTTCTGATTTATTAAGGTATTAATCCATGAATTCAAAGCGAAACTATTCAAAAAATATTAAATATTTATTATCTTTTATTTATTTAGTTCTAGTAACCAGTACTAACATTTTTCCCCTACAAAAAACTTTAGCACAGCAAGCTCCGCAACCTTCTCTAGAAGCAGAACCAGAACCGCAACCTTCTCTAGAAGCAGAAGAACCAACCTCATTACCAGATACACCGGCTCCAACCCCAGAGGCAGAATCCATAGAAGCAAAACCAGAACCGCAGCCTTCTATAGAAGCAGAAGAACCAACCTCATTACCGGATACACCGGCTCCAACCCCAGAGGTAGAATCCATAGAAGCAGAACCAGAACTGCCAGAGCCGCAGCCTTCTATAGAAGCAGAAGAGGAGCCAATTTTATTACCAGATACAACAACCACACCAACTCCACAACAAATACAACCCGAACCGATTGAGCAACCAACTATAGAACCTCAACCAACTCAACCACAAATACAAACCGAACCGATTGAGCAACCAACTATAGAACCTCAACCAACTCAACCACAAATACAAACCGAACCGATTGAGCAACCAACTATAGAACCTCCGCCAATTCAACAACCACAAATACAACCCGAAGCGATTGAGCAACCAACTATAGAACCTCCGCCAATTCAACAACCACAAATACAACCCGAAGCGATTCCACTAGAACAACCGGAAATAAAACCCGAAGCAGTTCCATTAGAGCAGCTAAACATAAAACCCGACGCAGTTCCATTAGATAGAACTACACCACCATTTCTTGATTTAATGCCAAGTACAAACTTTAGAATTGAGCCAGTTTTACCTAAGCAGTTTCCTAATGCACCAACAATAATGCAAGTCGAGGAATCACCTCAAACTGCATCAGAAACAGAACCAGCACCACAACCCCAGCAATGCCAATGCGAACAAAAACCCGATCGCCGCAGCCCCAGAGCGCGATGGTAATGGCAATTATTTATGTTTCTTCAGTACGAAGATAGGCTAAATATTGAAATTACTAACTAATAGTGAAGAACTTTATTTAATATATTTAATAGTTAATATACGCCCCGAACAATGATTATTAATGTCTATCGTAATAGTTTAAATTTTTTGTTAGGCGCAGCTACGGTATTTTTTGTATTTTCATTACCGGCTATTGCTCAACAAAATGCCGAGCAAAATACATCCGCTGAAGTTAACAACAATACTGACGAAGATATTGATATATTCCGAAATGTTACATATACGGACGAGAATGAAATCCGTTTAATACTCAAGCTCAAACCGCGAAAACTCTATGTTTATCAAGGGGAAAGTTTATTAAATACTTATCCAGTTGCAGTTGGTAAAACAAAATGGGAAACGCCAACGGGTAACTTCAAAGTTATGGATATGATTGAAAATCCGGGTTGGACAAATTTTAAGACCGGAAAACGTATTCCTCCAGGTTCAACTAACCCATTAGGAGATCGCTGGATTGCATTTTGGACTGATGGTAATGACTATATCGGATTTCATGGTACTCCCGATAGAAGTTCTGTTGGACAAGCAATTTCTCACGGTTGCGTGCGGATGTATAACGAGGATGTGCGCGAGCTTTATAATTTAGTTTCTGTAGGTACAACGGTGATTGTCCAGAAGGAATGATGTTTAAAATTTGGCACCACATCATAACGCCGCTTAATTAAAATAAAAACTTCATTTAGCTTTCATGATTTTACGTAAAACTTTTTTAACCCTTGTATAAAGGAAGTGCTAGAATCGCGGCGAGTAGAATTAAATATAGGATAATAATGATGCCAGTTGCCAGTAAATCCATTAAGTTTGGTACCGACGGATGGCGCGGCGTTATTGGCGATGAGTTCACTTTTGAACGTTTAGCCTTAGTTGCACCAGTCGCCGCGCAAGTATTATTAAATACATACGGAAAAATGGTAGGTAATCGTACCATCATTGTTGGTCACGATCGCCGATTCATGGCTGAAGATTTTGCAGAGTTTGTTGCCCAGATTGTCATGGATGCAGGCTTTGATGTCGTTTTGACTGAAGATTTTGCTCCAACCCCAGCTTTTAGTTGGGCAGCAAAGGCTCAGAACGCTTTGGGAGCCTTGGTTATTACAGCTTCTCACAATCCGGGGAAGTATTTAGGGTTAAAAGTTAAAAGTTGTTTTGGTGGTTCGGTACCGTCGGAAGTAACTAAGGAAATTGAAGATTTACTGACACAATCTATATCTTCAAATAGAGAAAAAGGCAAATTAGAAACTTTCGATCCTTGGCAGAGCTATACCCAAGGTTTATTCGTCAAAGTTAATATTGACAAAATTAGAGATGCCATAGCTTCAGGTAAACTGACATTATTTACCGATGCAATGCATGGTGCATCCGCAGGTGGATTGGGAATGCTTTTAGGCGATAAAGTCCAAGAAATTAATAGCGATCGCGATCCCTTATTTGAAGGGGGTGCGCCGGAACCTTTGCCGAAGTATATTTCTAAGTTCATAAAAGTAATAAAAAATCACCGCGAAGCTAATCCTGAAGGTTTATCAGTGGGATTAGTATTTGATGGCGATTGCGATCGCATTGCCGCTGTAGATGGCAAAGGAAACTTCCTCAGTTCGCAAATCTTGATTCCCATATTAATTGACCATTTAACCCAAAGACGCGGCTTTACTGGCGAAATCGTCAAAACCGTCAGCGGTTCGGACTTAATTCCGTTGGTTGCAAAACTGCATAATTTATCGCTGTACGAAACCCCCGTAGGTTACAAATACATCGCCGATAGAATGTTAGATGCAGAAGTTTTGTTAGGTGGTGAAGAATCGGGTGGAATCGGTTACGGAAGCCACATTCCTGAAAGAGATGCCTTGCTTTCGGCATTATACGTATTAGAAGCAATCGTAGAATCGGGAATGGATTTAGGTGACTATTACAGTCATTTACAAAAACAAGTTAATTTTAATTCAGCATACGATCGCATTGACTTACCTCTTTCAGGAATGTCCGTGCGAGAGCGGCTTTTACAGCAATTGCAAAACGAACTTCCTAAAGAAATTGCCGGAAAGCAAGTAGTTGACTGTAAAACAATTGACGGCTACAAATTCCGTTTAGATGATGATAGCTGGCTAATGATTCGCTTTAGCGGAACCGAACCAGTTTTACGTTTATACTGCGAAGCATCTACCTTGGATGAGGTACATAAAACCTTAGCTTGGGCGAAAGATTGGGCAGAGTGATGGGAGGATAGGGGGATGGGGGGATGGGGAGATGGGGTTCGGGGGAGTACTTCGACAAGCTCAGTAACCTTTGGGGAGATGGGGAGATGGGGGGATGGGGGGGAGATGGGGGTAGTTAAATAGCGAGCAAGATGCATGTCCTGGCGGACACGCTGCGCTAACGCACTACTTTTAATTCCTAACTCCTAACTTTTAACTCCCTACTGCCTACTGCCTACTGCCTACTGCCTACTCCTAACTCCTAACTCTCAATCCAAAATCCAAAATTTAAAATCCAAAATCGAATCAGCTTATGCAATTAGTCGTAGCTACATCAAATCCAGGAAAATTGAAGGAATTGCAAGAATATCTTGTGGATTTGGATTGGGAATTGGTTTTAAAACCGCAAGAATTGGAAGTTGAAGAAACTGGCGATACTTTTGCTGCTAATGCTCGTTTGAAAGCTTCTGAAGTTGCAATTGCTACAAATAATTGGGCGATCGCAGATGATTCTGGTTTGCAAGTAGACGCATTAAATGGCGCACCGGGGGTTTATTCGGCACGTTACGGCGCTAATGATTCCGAGCGTATTGCTAGGTTATTAAAAGAATTAGGAGACGAAACCAATAGAGGGGCACAATTTGCTTGTGCGATCGCCATTGCTCGTCCCGATGGTGCGATCGCTTTAGAGTCGGAGGGGATTTGTAGCGGTGAGATTCTTTATGAAACTCGTGGCGAGGGTGGGTTTGGCTACGATCCAGTTTTTTACGTTCCGCAAAAGCAGTCAACCTTTGCACAGATGACGACTGAGGTAAAACGCTCAATTAGTCATCGAGGTAAAGCACTTGCAGGTTTACTTCCCCAGTTAAAAAAATTGAAGTCATAAATATAAAAATAAAGATGAAGTGCAAAGAATGAAGAATGAATTTTTGAGGCTTCAAACTTCAAACTTCAGACTTCATTTATTTCTTACACTGCTTCTGTATTCTTTTCTCCGGTACGAATCCGCACAACTTGCTCTACTGGTGAAATAAATATCTTGCCATCGCCAATTTCGCCAGTACGGGCAGCGGAAATAACTTTATCTACTACCATATCAACTTGAGCGTCTTCTACAACAATTTCTACTTTGAGTTTTTGTAGAAATTCTACGGTGTACTCGGAGCCGCGATAACGTTCGGTTTGTCCCTTTTGTCGTCCAAATCCGCGCACTTCAGAAACCGTCATACCGACTATACCGGCATTAACTAAAGCAATTTTCACTTCATCTAGCTTAAAAGGGCGAATAATCGCTTCTACTTTCTTCATAAGACTTTCTCCTTACTTTAATCCGCTTTATCTATCTAACCAGATCCCCAGCCTCGTAAGCGGTAACTGGCAAACCACTATCAATTAATATTTACCATTTGCCCTCCGGTAAAAAAATCAGATAGTAATTATACATTAAGTAATTACCTGGATCATAGAAAATTATTTATAACCTTCATTCAAATAATTTATTAACTATATCTGAAATGAAGCCCTTTAGGAGGAAGATTCCAGTTGAAGAAAGTGATTAAATGTTTTTATCATCTTTCTTCTGGAAAAAATCATTTTCTAGACAGCCAAAGCATAGATGTTTACACAAAGTTATAAAACTTAAATTTTAGTCAGACTTAGGCACTTGCTTTGACATTAGCATTGCAATCAATTAAACACGTCTTTATATGATGTAATTCTTGATTGGATTGCAGGAGATTTGATAATACTTAGTCATGCATTTAGGAATTACCTATTTGGGGAAACGGGAGTAAGGAACGGTTAACGGCTAAGGAATACAGCTATTTCAGTTATTTATAAAAATGGCTAAATATTTATGCATAGTTACTCCTAACGGTATTTTTTGAAAACACCCTTAGTGTTTAAAAAACTAGTTAGTCCAGCAATTTGAAATTTTTAATAAAACAATAAATAAACAGGATATAAAATGAAGAAATTAGTAGATAACATAGACACGGAATTTATAGACGGATTTTCTCATCAAGTGGAGCGGATGTACGGTCGTTTAAAGGATTTATATAATAATGGTAACGACCAGGCAGCGGTGTCAAGTATCTTACCACAAGCTCTGATCGAAATCGGTAATATTTCTGAAATCGTAGACTTGGCAGTAGAAGAATTATATCAACAAAATGAAGAATTAATAGAAACACGAAATTTGTTAGAAGCACAAAGGCAATCTTCTGAAGATTTATTTGAGTTGGCACCAGAATGCTATTTAGTTACCGATCCGACTGGCACGATTGTCAAAGTTAACCGTATAGCTGGTCTTTTGTTTGGTTTACCACAACAATTTATGGTTAACAAACCGATCGTTAATTTCGTTGCCGCTCAAGAGCATCAGCGTTTTCTTTACCTGCTTTCTAGGATATCCACTCAGAACAAAAGCACAAGATTAATTATACGCTTCAAACAAAGCAATGGTGTGGTTTTTGACGCATTTGCTTCAGTAGGAATCGATAGCGATCGCCAGCAAGGAAAACCAATCTATTTACGCTGGATAATACGCGATATTACTAAGCGTCTGCAAAATGAGTGCGACATCTGTTTTAGTCGTACCGTGCATCAATATTGTAAAGGGGAAACTATCTCCTTGGAATCGCCAGTGATTTGGTATGTTATTGAAGGTGTAGTCAAATTAAGTACGGTGAATCAAAGTGGTGAAGAAATGCTTGTTGGTTTAGCAGGAAAAGAAATGGTTTTTGGTTCTAGCATGACATCCCAAAAAACTCCGAAAGCAACAGCCCTTTGTAATATAAAGTTAATATCAATTCATCAAGCAGAAATAGCAACAAATCCTGCTTTAAGTCTTATTATTTTACCAAAAATTAATCAACGCCTACAGCAGACAGAATCTTTTTTAGTCAACTTTGGACGACGACGGGTGAAAGAGCGTTTGTACTATTTATTGCAGCTTTTAAAACAGGTCGTTGGTCAACCAATAACCGAGGGAACTCGCTTGGATATTCGCTTGACTCATGAGGAGCTTGCTTGCGCTTGCGGTACTACTAGAGTAACAGTTACAAAGTTGTTAAATAAGTTAAAAGAAGAAAATAAAATTAGTTTTGACTTTAAACACCATATAGTTATAAGTTATACGCATTAATTTTATCTGGCGGTAGGAATTTACTCATAATAAATTAAATATAAAGCAATATTTATTGCTTTGTAACCAGCTACTTTTAGAAATAATAATCGGCTTGCTTTGTAGCTTCTAAAATCAACTCTAAAATCCAAAATCTAAAATCTAAAATTCAATTACCTAACGGCTATGATTTTCTAAAAGAGGGCGCACGACTACATAACCAGCGCCAAAACCCATAACAATAATAAAAACAATTGCAAAAATTAACCACCAGCCACTAACTTGTGATTCTGATTCATCAGTGTAGTAATAGCTTGCTTCTTCTTCCTCTATATATATTTGTTCTGGGAAGGGTTCTATATATTCAGTTACTTGAGGGGGTTTTGATGTACGCGGGCGTTTTGCTCGCTTCGGCTGTACTTGCCGCTGACGTTGTGTATTTTGATATTGCTTGTTCTGTTGTGGATATCTCTGGTTTGCTTCCACTGATGTTTGATTAAAAGAGCTATGATAATTACTATTTTGGGCAGCATTTGCAGAAGAATTCACTGCATTTTGTAAGTGTAAAACAGCATTAACGGTTTTCGCAATTTCTTGACGAAGTACGTAATTTTCTTGCGCTAAATGTTCGTTTTGTAGATTGAGTTGATGTATTGCAACTTGCGCTGATTGCAACTCTGCTGCTAATTCGCGGTATACACTCAACGGCACGGAAGCTGAGTAAGCTTGTGAAGCTGGTGTTGGTGACTGGTTGTAGGCAGGATCTGTAATTGCTCGCATGGGTATAAGGGATCAAAAATAAATGCCATTCCGATTTAATACAAACATTATCTGCAAGTATTAAAAAACATCGAACATACCTAAGAATAAGACAAGAAAGCTTACTGAATCTTATAAGAAAGCATATTAATAAACTTATCATTAAAAATCATATTTTCCAGCTAATAAGGTGACAAACGTCACCTTATAAATAACTATGTAAAACAATTTTAAGAAGAATATAGATTATTCTTTTAACAAAGGAAAAAAGTGTCCTACTGGTCCTTGTCCTTTGCCAATATCTAAAGCATGATTTAATGCATGAGAAACATATTCTTTTGCTTGACGCGCTGCTTTAAATAAACTATCTCCTCGCGCCAAATTAGCGGCGATCGCAGCTGATAAAGTACAACCCGTACCATGAGTATTTTTAGTGGCTACTAATTGTATGAGCAAGGTTTCAAGGTTTTTACCATCAAACCAAATATCAACTCCGCGCAAACTTCCTTGCATTCCGCCACCTTTAACTAAAACGGCTTTGACTTTTAATTTTTCGTGAATGGTTTGCGCTGCTGCTTTCATATCATCAAGGGATTTAATTTCTAAGCCGCTAAGAATTTGCGCTTCGTATCGGTTGGGAGTCACAATAGTGGCTAAGGGTATAAGAGAATCGCGAAGGGTTTTTACGGCTTCATCATCAATTAACTGTGCCCCCGTGCGCGACACCATCACCGGGTCTACCACTAAATTGGGAATTTGTAAAGTTTCTATTTGTTTGACAACGGTAGCAATAATTTCTTGATTCAGCAACATTCCAGTTTTAGCTGCTTGCACTCCGATATCTTCGCATACAGCCCGAATTTGCTGCTCAACGGCTTCTTTTGGCATTGCATCAACTCGCGTTACACCCAGAGTATTTTGTGCGGTAACGCAGGTAATAGCGCTAGTACCGTGGACGCAATGAAAAGCAAAGGTACGTAAATCGGCTTGAATCCCAGCGCCACCACCGCTATCGGAACCAGCAATCGTTAAAGCAACAGGCACCTTGGAGGTTGATTTGGCGTTCATGAATCAATAAAATGTTATGAATAATGAACTTAAAGTAATTGATTTTGTGTGGTTTAATCTCATAGAGTCGTAACAATTTCAAATTGCATTCTCTTTTCTTATCTCTCACTTCCCCGATTCTTTTTCAATCCGTTGTAATTCACCTTGTAAAAACTTTCCCCATTCCCCAGCTAAAGGAATTTCTGTAAAAGGTACCCGAACCGATTTTGAGGCTTCGGGAAATACAAATTCTAATTCAATTTTTTTAGCTTTTCTAGGTAAATCGTCTATATCAATAACTTTGTCATCTATCAAAAGATTGATATCAGTAACATCATTCAAAGAAAAAGTTTCCAAATCCACGATACCTTTAACAGTAGGTTTGCCCCAAGTCATATCGTTTTCTTTCTGAGCCAAAACCGCATAAATATCGTACTTTGCTCGGTCAAAATTTTCTGCCCAAACACGATAAGCCTCAACTTTTTTAAATTCCCTAGAGCCTTGCCAAGCCAACCAAAAAAACGCTACTAGCAAAGGCAACCATAAAAGTCCGCGTTCCATAAGATAACCTTAATTTTCTGCTTCATATAAAATAAAACAATAACGAAAAATAAAGTATTGCCAGCATTCAATTCGTTAAACCAATAAAGCTTACGTAACTCAGTACTTGTAAAGGTTAGATATCCTTTTTAAGCGCATATAGTTCTGTATAAGCTATGGTAGTGTTCAAACTGATTGCACAGCTAGTCTTAAATTCAGATGAAAAAACTCATATTATTTTGCTTGTTTGTCATCGGGTTGAGTTTTGCCCTGTTAACTTTTATGAACGTTCGGGGACTCGCAAGTCGCGGTGAATTTAAAACGATCGTGCTAGATTTTCGGGAAGATATCCCATCTGAAGAATTGCAGCAAGATTTGCAAACAATAGCCCAAAAGTATAATGTAACTCCCCGATTTGATAATAAATTTTCTCAAAAGGATAATGTTTATATTATCGAAGGGGATAAACAGCGAATCAAGGAACTACGTAAATCAAAATTTGCGCTAGATACAGAATTTATCGAACCAAACTACATATATAAAATCCCAGAGCAAGGCAATCCCGAACAAGATAAAATTGCACGGGAGGCTGAATATTTAGAGCCTTCGGACGATATTGTAGAAGAAATAAAGCCAAACCTCAAAGGTGCTAACGACCCATATTACAGCAAACAATGGCACCTACATAATATTAACGTTGAGGGGGCATGGGATAAAACTAAAGGTAAAGGCGTAACGGTAGCCGTGATTGACACCGGCGTTACCAAAGTACGCGATTTAGTTGAAACCGAGTTTGTCAAAGGCTACGACTTTGTAAACGATAAAGAAAACGCCTCCGACGACAACGGACACGGTACCCACGTCGCCGGTACAATTGCCCAAGCTACCAATAACAACTATGGTGTAGCCGGAGTTGCTTACGAAGCCAGCTTAATGCCTTTGAAAGTGCTTAGCGGTTACGGTGGCGGTACGGTAGCCGATATTGCCGAAGCAATTAGATTTGCTGCCGATAATGGCGCAGATGTGATTAATATGAGTTTGGGTGGCGGCGGTGAAAGCCAATTGATGAAAGATGCAATCAATTACGCTCACAGTAAAAAAGTAGTAATAATTGCAGCCGCTGGAAACGAAAACCAGAATGCTGCTTCTTATCCCGCACGTTATCCCAATGTTTTCGCAGTTTCGGCTTTGGGTCCCGATGGAGAGAAAGCGCCTTATTCTAATTATGGTGCTGGAGTCGATATTTCTGCTCCCGGCGGTAGCGATGCTGGTAAAGTTCTGCAAGCAACCGTTGATATGGACAGCAAAGGCGAAGAAGTATTTCTTGGCTTGCAGGGTACAAGTATGGCTGCACCCCATGTTGCTGGCGTTGCTGCATTAGTCAAAGCTACTGGAGTCGAAGAGCCAGACGAAATAGTTAAAGTTATTAGTGAATCAGCAAGAGTTATCCAAGATGACGGCTTAAACTATTATGGTGCCGGACAGCTAAATGCTGAAGCAGCAGTAACCCTTGGAGCGCAAGGAAGAGTTAGTTTTCAAGACTTCTTCCGCTGGTTGCGCGATAGCGGCTATCTCAACCCCGGTTTCTGGATTGACGGTGGTGTTGTAGCGCTTCTACCCAAGATTTTAATGGTAGTAGGTTCTTACTTATTAGCTTGGTTTTTGCGAGTTTACTTTCCTTTTACCTGGAGTTGGAGTTTAGCTAGCGGTTTAGTTGCAGGTAGTTCTGGTTTATTCTTGTTTAAAGGATTTTACATCTTTGACCTTCCTCAATGGCCCTTCCGTCTTTTAGGTAGTTCAATTCCCGAATTAGGTAATACCTTACAAGGAACCGATGCTTTTAACCCATTCTTTGCCAGCATTTTAGTTCCTGTTGTTTTATTGGCGCTGCTTTTAGGACATTCAAAATGGAAGTGGTTTGCGATCGGTTCCAGCTTGGGAATTGCAGCTTGTTTAGCCGTAAGTTCTGTAACAGATCCAGCAGTATGGGGATTGGGAAGTGGTATGCTATCCCGTGGATTTTTGATTGCTAATGCAGTGCTTTGTTTCATGTTGGCTCGTTTCGCAGTCAAAAACGAAGAACAACCAGTTTAGTTGTTAGTTGTTAGTTGTTAGTTGATAGTTGTTTATTAACTCCTAACTCCTAACTCCTAACTCCTAACTCCTAACTCCTAACCACTAACCACTAATAAAAAACATGAGTATTAAAGTTAAAGGAACCGTTGAACGCCGCGATATTGGCATGGGTGCTTGGGCGTTAGTCGGTGAAGATGGTAAAACCTATGAAATTATGAGAGGAGCAGATAAAAGCTTACTCAAAGCAGGACAAAAAGCAGAAGTCACCGGAGATGTACGCGAAGATGTGATGACAACTGCTATGATTGGTCCGGTGTTAGAAGTAAAATCTTTTGATATTACCAGTTAATAAAGCCAACTTTAAATTATAAGAAACCGGGTTTGTATTATTGAGACTTTAAACCCGGCTTATCTAACACGAGTTCTAATTATTTGCTATTTTCATCAACAACCGATCGCAAACGAGTTCTAAATTCTCCTTTGGGATGCCCTCCTTTCACTTCACCCAAAATACGAGGTTCTTCTTCTGGAGAATCGCAAATAATGTAGGTAGGCCATCCCATTTCTGATTTATCAGGATATTGAGTTAATAAAACTTTACGATACTTGCGGTAAGTACTAGTATCCTGCATCTTGACATCAATAAATTGTAAACCCAGTTCTTCAGCCACCTTTTTGTCATAAAAAGACATTTTGTGGCAAATACCGCAATCTTCACTCGAGAACTTAATTACAGCTAAAGGCATAATCTTAAGGCTTTTGAGCTATTTTTGATTTATTAAATACAAAAGGCGATCGTACCATACTTTCACAATGGGAATCTGGGGAACAATTCATTCCTTTAGATCGACAGGTGATATCAAGTAAGGTATGCCGGGGATTATACGGTTAAATGCCGCCAACCGAGCAAAAAGCTGGTAATAAGGCACCCAAGCAAATGATGCAGAGCCGCCATTGTAATTCCGCAATAGTTTAAGGGCGCAATTTACCTTTAATATCATCGACAAGTAATTGAGGGTGAAGAATTAATTATTCTTATGTCAACTTATTTAAGTAAATACAGGGAAATCTTTAAAAATAATAAACACATTATTTGCTTTGTGCTTGAATGAAATATCAATAAGCAGAAATGTGGAAAACGCTTAATTGTCAGGGTAAACTCCGAGATAAGCCAATAGAATAGGTAATAGGTAGATATAAACGGTTCTTATATCAATGTAAATCTTCTCTAAAAGTATGTTAAATTAAATACACTACTTAACTATTCTTGCTACTTAGCAACTAATATGAGGTTATACTCTAAAAACGACTAAGTAAAAACACAATATTTAAGTTGTATTACTTAAGAAAAAATCCGTAATGGTTATCAATTTTCTTAAGGGAGTTAGTTATCAGTATCTACCAACTTCGTTTACTTGGGTAAAGTTCGATCCGGATAGATTTGTCAATCAAACATTGTTTTTGATTTAAATAAAAACCCCCAGCGTGCTTGTAGGCTTACCGGGGGAGACAGTTATCAGGGTGCATCTACCAATTCTATGTACTGTATCTAACCGCCACTCTCCGGATAAAACTGTATAAATGTCTTCGGGTGTAATTACTTGCATATAAAAAAACCCCCAGCTTGCTTGTAGGCTTACCGGGGGAGTTAGTTATCAGGGTGCATCTACCAATTCTATGTACTGTATCTAACAGTCATTCTCCGGATAAAACTGTATAAATATGGTTAGGTACTAATTTTAAATACAAAAATCCCCCAGCGTGCTTGTAGGCTTACCGGGGGAGACAGTTATCAGGGTGCATCTACCAATTATATGTACCGTATCTAACCGCCACTCTCCGGACAAAACTGTATAAATGTCTTCGGGTGTAATTACTTGCATACAAAAATCCCCCAGCTTGCTTGTAGGCTTACCGGGGGAGACAGTTATCAGGGTGCATCTACCAATTATATGTACCGTATCTAACCGCCACTCTCCGGACAAAACTGTATAAATGTCTTCGGGTGTAATTACTTGCATACAAAAATCCCCCAGCTTGCTTGTAGGCTTACCGGGGGAGACAGTTATCAGGGTGCATCTACCAATTATATGTACCGTATCTAACCGCCGCTTTCCGGATAAAACTGTATAAATGTCTTCGGGTGTAATTACTTGCATACAAAAATCCCCCAGCTTGCTTGTAGGCTTACCGGGGGAGACAGTTATCAGGGTGCATCTACCAATTATATGTACCGCGTCTAAACGTCATTCTCCGGATAAAACTGTATAAATGCGATCGGGTAATGCATACAAAAAACCCCAGCTTGCTTGTAGGCTTACCGGGGGAGTTAGTTATCAGGGTGCATCTACCAATTATATGTACCGTATCTAACAGTCATTCTCCGGATAAAAATGTATAAATGTGGTTAAGTACTAATTTTAAATATAAAAACCCCCAGCTTGCTTGTAGGCTTACCGGGGGAGTTAGTTATCAGGGTGCATCTACCAATTATATGTACCGTATCTAACAGTCATTCTCCGGATAAAAATGTATAAATGTGGTTAAGTACTAATTTTAAATACAAAAACCCCCAGCGTGCTTGTAGGCTTGCCGGGGGAGTTAGTTATCAGGGTGCATCTACCAATTATATGTACCGTATCTAACCGTCATTCTCCGGATAAAAATGTATAAATATTTTCTACTATTAAAATTAGATATAAAAAAACCCCAATCGCACGTAGGCGGATTGGGGGAGTGAGTTATCAGGGTGCATCTACCAATAAAATGTTCTATATGTAACTCTTCAACTCCGGATAAAATATAAAAATTAAGATTTCTGGTTGTGCAAACCATAAAAAACCCCTAGTGGAAGAATTCAACTAGGGGAATGAGTTATCAGGGTGCATCTACCAACAAAATGTTCTAAAGTTAACCAGTATCTTCCGGATAAAATTATCAAAATGCTGAAAAAAGTTGTATACCCAACAACTTCCCGTATCTTGTTTCAATTCGTTTAACTTTTTATTATTTTTCGGTTGAATTTTAATGCATCCCGTAACTGTTGTCGTTTATTAACAATAAAAAACTTCAGCAAATATTGTTTTTACTGAGGAATTAAAGTAGAAAGCGCATATATAACTAAGTTAGTTCTAGGCACATTTAGTTCAATCCGGATAAAGTTGTAAAAGTAGAGAAGTCAAAAAACCACTTTAAAATCAGAAAAATCAGAAACATGGAAGCAGGCAGATGCATCTAATGTATCAGGAAGAGCAAAATATAAACTTGAGACAAAAGCGTTTCCAACCAGATAAGTTAGGTTTAGGTAAACAGGAGAAGTTGTGACCCAGGAATTTCATATTTCCGTAACCCCAGTAGGACAAAATGACTACTTGGTGCGGACGGAACAAGTCGCCCCTGGGGTACCCTTAGCAGAAGAACTGGTAAGGTGGCCGGTGGCTGACTGGTTAGCCGCTGCTAGTAGTTTAATGAACGACCCATTGCAGTCAGTATTGCAGGGCGATGCGATGGCGTTAACCGCCTGTCTCGAAGAGACAAATGCAAGAAACTCAGTCAACTTGGTAGCACTGGGTCAGCAACTTTATAATGCGTTGTTTCAAGGCACTCTTAGGGACAGTTGGATTACGGCACAAGGTATTGCCCAAAACCACCAACAGGTATTGCGCCTGCGTTTGGGCTTAAAGGATACAAAACTAGCCCGCCTCCCGTGGGAAGTCATGCACCAGAGCGATCGCCCTATTGCTACTGGTCCTTATATTGCTTTTTCTCGCTATCAAAGCGGAATGAGCGGAGCGTCTCGTTTACCATCAAGAAACATACCACAGTTACCAACAACTGGTGGTATCAAAGTCTTAATGGTGATTGCTTCCCCTGCCGATCAAGTGCGTCTCAATTTGTTAAAACAAGAAGCGATTAGACTGCAAGCGGAACTCGAACGCAAAACCCAAAGCGACATTCATCTTCCAGAAATTGAACTATCGGTACTCGAACAACCTGGAAGAGAAGAATTAACTCAAGCTTTAGAACAAGGAAATTATCACGTTCTGCACTATTCGGGTCATAGTAACTTTGGTGCAAACGGCGGCGAAATTTATTTGGTCAGCGCTAGAACGGGTTTAACTGAAACTTTGTACGGCGATGATTTAGCTGGTTTGTTGGTTAACAACAATATCCAAATGGCAGTATTTAACTCCTGTTTGGGAACTTACGCCGCGACTTCAGATAGCAATCCAGATACCGCACAGCGCAACCTGACTGAAACTTTGGTGAAGCGAGGCATCAAGAGCGTTTTGGCAATGTCAGAACGCATTCCCGACGAAGTAGCACTAACGTTAACGCAGTTGTTCTACCGCAATCTTTCTCAGGGATATGCCATAGACTCGTGCGTAAGTCGGATGCGTCAGGGATTAATTTCTGCTTACAGTTCCCATCAACTGTATTGGGCGCTACCAATTTTATATCTTCAGCCAGAATTTGATGGTTATTTAGATCCAGAAGTTTACTTACCTCAAAGCGGAGAGTTATTTAACGACTACGACCCCAATTCCAACGCTATCTCAACATACGCTCCGTCCGCCACGCCAAGCTCCGACATGGTACCGATGCAAGGAGCAATCGGTTCTTATGAAGAAGATACTTCTGACTTAGACTGGTTAGGTGAAAATACTTGGGGGGATCTCGTTGATGAAATCGAATATGATGATTCAAGTTATTCAGAAGATTCTGCAATTGTTTCCGACTTGTTCCGTCAGTTGGATGACGAACAATCCTTAACGGAACCTCCCATGAATGCTGAATTAGTACAGCAAATTGAGGATGATTACCAACAAAATCAACTCCAAGATATCGATTATCAATCTGAAGATACTTTGATATGGGACGAAAACGAATACCCCTTACAAGTTGGTTCTAAATCCGGTACTGTTACCAATGAAACCTCCAGGCAAGATTCGGAAGGGAATCAAGTTACCACCGCATCAGCAAAAGCCGCAGCTAAAAAGCAGAAACAACACCAGCGTTTGGCGTTTCTTGGTGTCTTAGGGATCGGCGCGATCGCATTTTTTGGAGGTATAGATTATTGGCGCAGTCAGCAGAAGCCCTCGACGATTCAACCAGCTGTTGTTCAAGTAGATAAATTTGATTTAAAAACTGCCCAAACCGAAGATGTTACTACATACGCTAGGGAAAAATTAAGCCAAGGTAAGATTAAGTCTGGGCTTAAAGCTGTAGAAGAATTGCTCGATCGCAGTGCGTTGAGTAATGCTGAAACCGCTTTGGAAAATCTCGATCCAGAACAAATTAACAATCCATATGCAAATTTTGTTAGAGGACGTTTAGCTTGGCAATTTGTCCAAAAAGGAGATACTAAATACAGTATCGATGATGCTCGTCGTTATTGGGAAGTTGCTAATGAAAATGACCCAAATTCATTTGTTTATAAAAATGCTTTAGGCTTTGCTTACTATGCAAAAGGTGATTTAAACCGTGCTAACGATTCATGGTTTAAAGCTTTAGACTTGGCTTTAAAAAAGCATTCAGCCCAAAACGTATCTTTAATGTCCGTTTCTCAAATAGTTGATAAAGATGCTTTAACAGCTTATGCCGGACTTGCTTTGAGTTTCTACCGATCTTCACAGGAGCAGCCTTCTGCTAAAAAGGTAAAATATTTGAGTGAAGCAATCAAACTTCGCCGAATGGTGATGAAAGATAACTCAAGAAGTTTTCAAAGAAATAGTTTAGCTCAAAACTGGCTGTGGACAGAAAAAGCGATTCAAGATTGGCAATCTTTACTTAAACTTGATTAGATTCGTTAAAGGTAACTACTTTAAATGACTCGATTCTCATCCGAATATATATTAGGCGATTACAATTTATTTTTAAATCCGATTACTGTGTAAAACAATTTATTTAATTAAATTCGGATGAGAAATTTAAGCTAAGCCGATCGCAAAATAACTATCCATATTATATGAACTGTCACTTCAGATGGATTCTTTCCTAACCCACTTTTTTCAAGAAAGCGGGTTTATAAATAGTCGTAAATAAAAAATAGATGATTCGTTCGCTACAATGTCCGCTGTAAGTCGAACACTACGAAAATTAGTTTGTATTAGCGCTTGATTGTAATTTATTAAATTATCACAATTGAGTCCGAATTTATTATGAATTACGCACTCAGATAAGTAAATAGCTATAATTCTCTGCTCTCCCTTCGGGTTCAATAGTTGTTCATGGGGGAAACCGACAAATGTAGATTTTCGTTTTACTGTGTAATTATGTATAACAGCAATCAAAATGTAGTGATTAATTATAAAACAAGAAAATTTATTATAAATGTCTTTTTTTGTACTGGATAACTTGAATAAATCGCATTGATAATAGACTAAATAACTATTGAAGCAGTATTACAATGCTGTCTTTATTATCTATCTATCGTTAATTAACAGTTAATCATATTCAAAGTTGATAACCACACAACCGCATCTTCCGAGTCAATACTGCTCACCGATCGCTATTATATGTATGACTAGAAAAAACCACACATCCCAACAGCAAAGTAAACCCTTTGTTTTTCGATGTCGCGTGCAAATAGATTCCGGATGCTTGACAAAAGAAATAGCCCAAAAATTAACTCCGTTTCTGGATCGATCCCAGACAAAATATGCGATCGGAGATTATTTACGTAAACAGAAAAAAGCCGGTGAATCTTTGATAGATTTTAGAACCGATATGGGTATTTGGCAAGTAGAATTCTCTGGAAGACGGGGTGGATGTTATCTATGGGATTTATATTTTGTTTCACCTTATTGTATAGCTAGTTGAATATACCGGATGTGAAAAATTACATACATTTGGCAGTTTGGCAATAGAAAAGTAAGAGTTAATTGTTAATTTTACAAAGTTCGTAGTAAGGGCTTAAGCCCTTAATTTGAGGACTAAAGTCGGCACGTAGAACCTGTTGAAATAGGTAATTCAATTACAAACTCAGTTCCTTCTCCAACTACAGAATTACAACTTAATTTACCGTTGTGGGTTTCTTCAACAATTTGTTGGGCGATCGCCAATCCCAATCCAGTACCTTTGCCGACTCCTTTGGTAGTAAAAAGATTATCAAATATACGCTCTCGAACCGATTCAGGCATTCCCGAACCATTATCTTCGATCCGAATTAATACTTTATTTACCTCTGTAATAAATTCAGTTTTAATAGTTATTTTGTGAGGATTTGCTTCTATTTCGGCAAATGATTTTCCTTCTGCAACTGAATCTAAAGCATCAATTGCATTAGCAATAATGTTCATAAATACTTGATTTAATTGTCCCAAAAAACATTCGATTGGTGGTAATTCTCCGTATTCTTTGATAACTTTAATTGCTGGACGTTTATCATCAGCCTTCAGACGATATTTTAAAATTAATATTGTGCTATCAATACCTTCATGAATATTGCAAGCAACTTTTTGGGAAGTATCGGCTCTAGAAAAAGTACGAAGACTATTGCTAATATCGGTAATACGTTCTGTTGCTGACTTCATCGAATTTAATAATTTTGGTAAATCTTCTGTGAGGTATTCTAGATTGATATCTTCGGCATTTTCTACAACTTTTTCTTCTGGAGTAGGGTAATTTTCTTGATAGCATTCTATATGAGCTAATAAGTCTTGAAAATATTGTTCGGCATTGCTAATACTACCTGTGAGAAATCCAATAGGGTTGTTAACTTCGTGTGCTACCCCGGCAACTAAATTACCCAAAGTCGCCATTTTTTCATTTTGCACCATTTGTAATTGGGCAAGACTTAATTCTTTTAAAGCTTTTTCTAACTCTTGCGATTTTTCAATAACCGCTGATTCGGCTCGTTTTCTGTCGGTAATATTGCGAGTAATACCAATTAAGCCCATCGTATTTCCTTGAGAATCTCGTAACGGTTCTTTAATAGTTAAATAAGTGCAGTCAACTCCGTTAGTTGGTACCACTTCTTCAAAGTTTTCGGTGATTTCTTTGGTGATGATTTCTCTATCTTTAGCCATAATTGGTTCGGCAACTTCTGGAGGTAATAATTGGGCATCTGTTTTACCAATAATTTCCGGGATAGATTTACCAAAAAACTTAGCCAGATTAGAATTTACCGCAATATGTCTTCCTTGTAAGTCTTTAGCAAAAAAGAAATCTGGTATCGTTTGCAAAAGTGAGTTAAGCAACGTATTGGTTTCTTGCTGAGCTTTGTAAAGACGAGCGTTTTCTAAAGATATCGCAGCTTGCGTACACAAAAGGTTAATAACTTCCAATCGTTTCCATGTAAATGCACCAATTATTAATTTATTTTCTAGATACAGCAGCCCGATTAATTTTCCTTGGTTTAAAATCGGCGTGCATAATAAACTTTTGGGTTGCTGTTGTATTAAATATTCGTCGGCGATAAAATTATTTTCAACAGTAGCATTATCCAAAACAACAGTTTTTAAACTGCGTTTGACATAGTTTATCACTGTATTAGGAATATCATGGCTATTTTCATATGGTATTGATAAGTGAGTAACACCACTATCTTTAGTCGATATAGCTTCTAAACTTAAGTTATCTTCCTTTAATAAAATTAAAGCTACTTTTTCTGCTCCAGCATTTTCGATTACTATTTGCAGTAACTTTGAAATTAACTCTTCTAACTGAATTTCGCTGGATAAAGCCTGTGTTGCTTTAAGAATGCTGGCAAAATCTAAAGTATTAGAAACGGTACTACTTGAACGACTTGTTTGGATAGTTTGAGTGAGTAAAGAAGATTTATCAACGGGTTGAATGTAGGTTTCGTTGATTTGGAAACTCGAATTTTGTGCTTGTAAAATTGGTGCAAGTAATTGGGGATAGCGTGTTTCTAAATCATCGGTTTTGGCTTTGGCTCCCCAATGAGCGTAGCAATAGTATGCTTCTTGCATATAACCAGCAGCAATTTTTTCTTTACCCCAATTAAAATAAAACTTCGCTGCAAGTTCGTTAGCAAGGGCTTCTTCATAGCCATAATTATTAACTTTAGCTGTAGCTATGGCTTGTTCGTATAAATCCATAGCTTCTAAATTACGTTTATGTAACCGTGCTTTTTCTGCTTGGATTATAAGACACTTATGTAAAATATTTTCAGAACAAGCAGCTTGCCAATTATTTAATTTTTCTTCCAGAGGAATCAACGCTTCTAAATGTAATTCACGCTCTTTATATCCAGCTTCAGCTAAAGATAAATGCATTAATGCTACATAAAATATACTTGAAGGAACTTTAGCATGACTGGAAATGGTATTTTCAATTATGTTTAGCTGAGAAATTAAATCTAGATATGCGGCTTTGTTGTCAAATAAATAAGCATGACGAATTTTGACAGAATATAACCAAGCTAGATGATAAGGAGTATTACTATATTTTTGTAAAAACTCAGCTTCACTGAAACTATCATCATCAAAAGTAAAAGGTGTTTTTGTTAAACCAAGAAGATTGCGAATTGGTTGAATAACTCCGACTATTAAAGCATCTAAATTTTCTAAACTTTTGATTTGACGAAGAAAATCTGCATGAGCTTGAGCAATTTCATACAATTCATCTAAATTTTTACCGTAGGTGAGTCTATCGGAACCACTTTGCATCATCACAAAGCCGACTGTCAGCCAGTTACCGGCTTCCATACCATACTTGTAAGCGTTGTCGTAGTAAGTATCGGCTTCTCGAATTGCACGACTCCAGCTATGCACATCCGCAGCAAAGAGAAAATTAGTCATCCCTCGCACATCAGCATTATCAAACTGCTCGCAAAGCTGCACAGCCATTTCTCCAAATTTGTAAGCTGTTGCAGAGTCTTTCAACATAGCATTAGCAATTAAACCATAACCAACATAACCAAAGGGAGACATATCGCTGTTACCATATTGCAAAGACAAAGTGGTCATTTTAGCGAGTGCTAAAAATGCTAAGGTAGGTTGACCATCAAGCCATGCAGAATAGAAAAGTATTTGCAAAATTCTCAACATTTCTGAGATGCTGCAATCTTTCATTTGAGAGAAGTTAAGAATTGATGCAACTGTTTGCTGTTCTAAAAATCTTTGAACTTTAGTAATTTCTTCATCCAAACTAGCTTGAATTAATTCTTGTGTAGGCATTTCCCAGCCAAGCAATTGTAAAGAGAGCCGTTGAATTTCTATTGCTTCACTATTTCTTCCTTGAAGCTGATATTGAGTCATTTGTACGCGAGAAATTATCGCTTTATCTAAGGGAGTTTGACTATGAGTGAGTGCTTCTGTGTAAAGAGCTTCCGCTTGCTCAAAGTTGCCAGACAAATACGCTGCTTCTGAGCCATAAAGGTGCAAATTGTAGATTAATTTATAGTCAGTCTGCCAAGAGTTTGCAGATAATAAATTAATCCCAATAAAAGAATAGTTTTGAGCCGCTTGATAAGCCGCAGAGAGCTTTGCTTTTTTTCCAGCTTCTAGGTTTAAGCGAGCTAACTGTTGTTTTTCTTCATCAGTTTTTATTGCAGCTTGTCCGAGATTTAATTGGTTTACTAAATCAAAAATTCTCTCTAATTTTTCTGACTGCGATAATCTTTGTAATAATAATTGCCCAATTTGTAAATGTGTCTTCTGCTTATCTTCTTCCGGAATCAAAGAATAAGCAGCTTGTTGCACTCTGTCGTGTAAAAATTTATAATTAACAATTTGTTTATCTTCCAATCGATTCTCTATTTGCGATTCCAGATAAAACTTGTAAACTTGACTTTGCGGTAAAATTAAACCGAACTGTAAAGCTTTCCATAAATAATTAGCTGTTTGTGCTTCTGATTCTTCGCAAACGATCGCCAAAGTTGTTAAATCAAATTGATTGCCAATACAAGCCGCTAATTTCAATACATTTTGCGTATCTTTAGGCAGTTTTTGCAACTGCAATGCCATAAATTCAACCACATCATCAGTTAAAGATAATGCCTTAACTTCAGAAATATCGCATACCCACGAACTATTCCCAAAATCAAACTTTATTAATGAGCTATCATACAATCCTTTCAAAAACTGCGTGCTAAAAAATGGATTACCCTGAGTTTTTTGATATATTAAGTCTGTTAATAGCTGCGATATGTTCGGCTGACAATTAAGAGTCTCAGCAACCAGTAGACTTAAACTTTCTTCGCTCAATGCAGCCAAAATAATTGTATTTATATTCCCTTGTGCTTTACTAATTTCTTCTAAAGTCAACATCAAAGGATGAGCCGGAAATACTTCATTATCCCGGTAAGCACCAATTAATAATAAATAACCATTTTCAGATTCACTCATCAACAACTGCATCAACTTCAAAGAAGCCGAATCTGCCCATTGCAAATCATCTAAAAATATTACTAAAGGATGTTCTTTATTAGTAAAAACTTGAATAAACTTTTGAAATAATAAATTAAATCTATTTTGAGCGGCAGCACCCGATAATTCTGTTACGGGTGATTGTTTACCAATAATTTGTTCTAATTCGGGAATTACATCAATAATTACTTGTCCGTTTTCATTCAAAGCCTGTAAAATTTTCTGTTTCCAAATTGACAACTGAGCATCAGTTTCGCTCAATAATTGTCCGATCAAATTTCGGAAAGCTTGGACAAAAGCCGAGAAAGGAATATTACGATTAAACTGATCAAATTTACCTTTAATAAAATAACCGCGTTGTTTAACTATCGGTTTATGAACTTCGTTAACAATTGCGGTTTTACCAATTCCAGAAAAACCAGCTACCAGCATTAGTTCGCTAGTTCCTTTAGTAACCCTTTCAAACGCTGCTAATAATTCTTGAACTTCAGTTTCTCTACCATAAAGTTTTTCAGGAATAATAAAGCGATCGCAAATATCTCGTTGAGCAATTTCAAAATTTTCAATATTACCAGTTTCTTGAAGCTGTTTTAAACAAATTTCTAAATCGTGCTTCAATCCCAAAGCACTTTGATATCTATCCTCAGCATTTTTCGCCATCAACTTAATAACAATATCTGATAAAACTTGAGGAATCTCTTCACTGTTCCCTGTTCCCTTTTGCCTATTCCCTATTGAAGCAGGTTGTTTCGCAATATGACAATGCACCAATTCCATCGCATCATCAGATTGAAAAGGTAATTCCCCAGTTAATAATTCAAATAGAGTTACACCTAACGAATAAAAATCGCTGCGGTAATCTATTCCCCGATTCATTCTTCCGGTTTGCTCTGGTGATATATAAGCAAGTGTCCCTTCTAAACCATTCGGATTTTTAATTTCTTGGGTTTCCTTAGGTAGCAATGAAGCGATACTAAAGTCAATTAATTTAACTTCTCGTGTTTCGGGATGAATTAATATATTTGCTGGTTTAATATCTTTGTGAATAACGCGATTTTGATGCAAATTATGGAGAATATCTGTAATTTGCAACGCAATTGATAATATATCTTCAACAGAAGCAATTCCTCTCTGCATATATTTGTGCAGCGAAATTCCACCGAATTCCATTACCAAAGCATAACTATTCTCGTAAGATTCAAGACTGTAGGGACGAATGATTCGAGGAATATCTAAATTTTTGCTAATCGTGTACTGATTGCGAAATTGCAGTAATTCATTGAAGTTAGGATAAGGATTTTTCAGCAATTTGATAACTACAGGTTTTTGGTCATTTTCTCGAATAGCACGATATACCAGTGTTCTTGAACCGTTATAAAGTTCCTCTTTGATGTGATATCCGGTGATGCTAAACTCAGTTCTAGCCATATTGCTTTCATCTTTAATACTTCCGGACTTAGTATTCCCAAATCATTTCAAAAAAATCATTATCGAGGGGAAAATCGTCATATTATTTCTCAAGGTTTGTAGTAAGGGCTTTAGCCCTCAGATTTAGGGAACCGATGCCCTTACTACAAAAAAAAAGCCCCACTTCCGGGTTAGAAAGTAGGGCTAATTAATTTACTCATTCAAAAGTTGAAATACAAGCGTAAAACAACTTACAAACTACTAGGCATATCTCCTTGTCTAGACATTCCAGGTTTATCTAATTCGGCATATCCAATGGTGTCAGCTTCTTTTGCGAAACCACTGTAAGCTTCCATTCCGTGTTCGCTAATATCCAAGCCTTCCAATTCTTCTTCTTTGCTTACGCGGATACCTAATGTCGCTTTCAGTGCTACCCAGAAGATGGTGCTAAGTAATACGGTCATACCGCCTACTGCTAAAGCACCCGCTAATTGAGTGAACAAGGGAGCAATTCCACCACCGAACAATAAACCAGCAGGTGGTCCTTCAGCATAAATACCGTCGGGAGTTCCTCCAACAGCAAACAAACCTACTGCTAAAGTACCCCAGAAACCGCAAACCAAGTGAACGGAAATCGCTCCTACTGGGTCATCAATTCTGATTTTATCGAAGAAGGTAACAGCAAATACTACCAAAGCTCCGGCGATCGCACCAATAATTACGGCACTGGGCAAGTTAACCCAAGCACAAGGAGCGGTGATACCAACTAAACCAGCTAAGGTACCGTTGATAATCATCGATAAGTCTGGCTTACCTAAATAACCCCAAGCTACGAAACAAGCAGTTACCGCACCAGCAGCAGCAGCTAAGTTAGTAGTTAAAGCGATGTGAGCAATTGCGTTCGCATCAGCAGCCATTGTAGAACCGGGGTTGAAACCAAACCAGCCCAACCATAGAATCAAACAGCCCAAAGTAGCGATGCTTAAGTTGTGGGGAGGTATTGCATTGGTTCTACCGCCGCTATATTTACCAATACGTGGCCCAAGAATTGCCGCACCCATCAAAGCTGCCCATCCACCAACGGAGTGTACAACTGTCGAACCAGCAAAATCCCAGAAACCTGCTTTGTACAACCAGCCACCACCCCAAATCCAATGTCCGGTGATTGGGTAAGCAATACCAACTAACAACAGGCTGAAAATCAAGAAGTCAATAAACTTAATTCTCTCTGCTACTGCTCCAGATACGATTGTGGCAGCAGTTCCAGCGAATGCTAATTGGAACAAGAATTTAGCAGACAAAGGTACGCCAGCCCAATTCAAAGAACCGAAAACACCTTGATAACCATCTCCTACTACGGGGCTGTTATCTGCACCACTCAGCAAGAAACCATTTAAACCAAAAAAATCATTTCCATCGCCGAACATGATGCCAAAGCCAATTACATAAAATGCCAGGGTAGCCAAAGCAAATACGATCAAGTTCTTAGAAAGAATGTTGACGGCATTTTTCTGACGACACATTCCGGTTTCTAACATTCCGAAACCAGCGTTCATGAAAATTACCAAAAACGCTGCAACCGCAACCCAAAGCGTATCTAATGCAACCTTGAGTTCTGCTGTTGTCGGCCCTGCGTCTGCGGCAGGAGCTTGAGCAACTGCTGCATAACCCGATGCCAATACAATAAAACCTGCGATCGGCAAACAGGCACGCAAGTTAGGATTTAAACCTTTAATTCCTTGCCCTACTTGTTTGACAAATGAGAGATTACGTGTAGCGCTAGTAGCCTTTGAATTACCCCGCTTACCATTTCTATTATTTCTTCGCGTCACTTTTTGCATCTTCACTCCTTTACTTCCTTAACTAGAAAACACCGCTTTCTTCGGGTAACACCGTTGTGATTTCAACGCCGGTTAGATATCAAAAGCCGAATTTTTCCGAATAGCATTACTTGCAGTTCGGGAATTTATCCTTGATTCTTGTACCTATGAAACTTGCTAGCTCAAAAAGCCTGTTAAAAATCTAGGAAACCAAATAATCTAGCTACTAGTCAACAAAGTAACGATACATATGTTGCTGCAACCAGTTTTTCTTAAAAGATTATTATTATGTATTTTTGGAAACCTCTGCAAGTAGCCTCATCAATTCTTTAACAATTAGATTTACGTCTAAAAGCCTTTTTATTCCATGATTTACTGCAATCAAAAAGTTACAACGGTTAAAAAACAATAATTACAGCACGCTCTTTGTAAATTCTGTAGCAGTCGCTACTATTTTTTGGTATTTTTGATTATTTGCGATCGCATTTTAAGCCAAAAATAGACCAAAAAATGGCAATATTGTCAATATTCTATAACTTTCCGATTGCAAATAATTATGCTAATTATTGTTTTTTATACGAATAAATTGCTTTTTCACTTACGTATAAAAATATTAATTTTTGATAATAAATGTAAATGCCATTGATTCAATTTGTTCAATAAACTTTTTTATAGGAATTTTTAAAACTCATGAATAGTAAAAATACTTGTTTTATTTCATCATATTTTTGTATCATTTCTATCGCATCACATTTGATTTAAATATTCTTGGTAGCCTAATTTTTCAAGATTTTCTTGCTTTTTAATTACAGAATCGCAGAGATTTTGACGATATAGAATAACTTTTTCCAGCAAATCCGATCGATAAGTAGCAAGTATTTGTACTGCTAAAAGTCCGGCATTTTTGGCATTACCGATCGCCACAGTTGCGACAGGTATACCAGCAGGCATTTGCACGATCGAATGTAAAGAATCGACACCTTTTAAATGACGACTGGCAACGGGAACTCCAATTACCGGAAGTGGAGTTAAAGCAGCAACCATACCCGGAAGATGGGCTGCACCACCTGCTCCAGCAATAATTACTTTTATACCGCGAGAAACAGCTGTCGTAGCGTATTCCACCATGCGTTGCGGGGTACGATGGGCACTAACGATCGCAACTTCGTAACTAACGCCGAATTCTTCACAAACTTTAATAGCATCTTGCATGGTGGGTAAATCGGAGTCGCTACCCATGATAATTCCGACAGTCATAGTAATTTTAGATTTTAGATTTTAGATTTTAGATTACATATTCACGATTAATAATCTCACTTTTAGACCATTTCACAAAAGTTGCTTCTTGCTAATCCCTATTTCCTACTCCCTACTCCCTACTCCCTACTCCCTACTCCCTACTCCCTACTCCCTACTCCCTACTCCCTATTTCCTACTCCCTTCCTATTCTTGATTAAAAGTGGTAGTTTCTATCAAAATCTACTCAGCTTTGTTCGTAAATCTCGTAAATCCTATGACTCAAGAGACAATGAGTAATTTTACTACACCATTAAACATTATTAATGCTTTCGTCCCCGGTTACGAAGGTAGACAAATGTTATTTATTAACCGCGATGGCATTATTGAACAAATAGTGCCGATGGATAAAATTATCAAACGAGTTCCCCTTAAGGATTTGGAATTATTGGATGCCCAGAGCGATCGCCTTTCTTTGGGTGGTGTAGATTTGCAGATTAACGGCGCGTTGGGAACTGCGTTTCCAGAATTGAATGCGGAAAATGCCTGCTTCTTGCAAAAAATCTGCGATTATCTCTGGGATGGCGGTGTTGATGGATTTTTACCCACTGTGGTGACAACTTCTGTGGAAAATATCCACTGTTCCCTTGGAGTAGTTGCCGATTTTATGCAAAATCAAACTTCGGGTGCGAAAGTTTTAGGAGTACATTTAGAAGGACCATTTTTAAATCCTCAAAAACGCGGCGCACATCCTATTGAGTATCTGTTGCCTTTATCGCTTGGGGAAGTAAAACGAGTATTGGGCGACTTTACGGAGATTGTTAAAGTTATTACCTTAGCGCCAGAGTTAGATTCACACAACGAAGTCATACCTTATTTACGTCAACAAGGTATCGCCGTTAGTTTAGGACATTCCCAAGCCACCGCAGAACAAGCGCAAACCGCTTTTGATATGGGTGCGACTATGGTGACTCACGCTTTCAATGCAATGCCACCTTTACATCACCGCCAGCCCGGATTATTAGCTGCGGCTATTACCAATAAAAACGTCATGTGTGGTTTTATCGCCGATGGTAAACACGTTTCGCCGATGATGATAGATTTACTGTTAAGGGCAAGCGATTATACAAAAGGACTTTTCTTAGTCAGCGATGCTTTGGCTCCTTTAGGATTACCCGACGGCATTTATCCTTGGGATAGTCGAGAAATTACAGTTAGTGATGGTACCGCACGGTTAGCAGATGGAACTTTGTCAGGAACAACTTTACCGCTGCTTGCTGGCGTGCAGAATTTGGTTAAATGGGGAATGTGTAACGTTGAAACAGCCATTGCGATCGCAACCACCGCACCGCGAAAAGCAATTGGTTTACCAGCAATTGAAGGCGCTCATGCTAGTAATTTGTTGCGTTGGAATTACGATGAATCTAATAAAAAGTTGACTTGGCAGCGATTGTTATCTTAAAAAGCAATCAATAATCAGAAGTCGGGTTTTTATGCCAATGGTAAGCATATTACAGATACTCCCATTCTATTAACCCGACTTCTCAACTGCCAATGGTAAGCATATTACAGATAACTCCCATTCTATTAACCCGACTTCTCAACTGGAATCTCTCAAACTCACGTTTTTTTTAACGGTTGCGCCGTCCTTAATTGATGTATTCTACCGATAATAAGCATTTTGCTCGATTTGGAACCGTTAAATATTAAATTTTATGAACGCAGTAGACGATAAGACCATTGTTAAGGAATATTTCAATTCCACGGGCTTTGACCGTTGGAGGCGCATTTATGGCAATGGTGAAGTTAATAAAGTGCAGCTTGATATCCGTAAAGGGCATCAAAAAACCGTAGAAACGGTACTTAGCTGGTTAAAAGCGGATGAAAACCTGGCAGAAATATCAATATGCGACGCTGGATGTGGTGTAGGTAGTCTCAGCATACCCTTAGCCCAAGCCGGAGCCAAAGTTTACGCCAGCGATATTTCTGAAAAAATGGTCGAAGAAGGCAAAGAGCGAGCCGTCGAAATTTTAGGAAACGCTGATAATCCAACTTTCGCCGTCCAAGATTTGGAAGCCTTGAGTGGTAACTATCATACAGTTGTTTGCTTGGATGTTCTGATCCACTATCCTCAAGAAAAAGCTGCCGAAATGATATCTCATTTATGCAGTACCGCAGAATCACGGATAATTGTGAGTTTTGCGCCCAAAACCTTTGCCCTGAGCATATTAAAGAAAATTGGAGGTTTCTTTCCAGGTCCCAGTAAAACCACCCGTGCATATCTACATCGTGAAGCCAATATCGTCGATTTTCTGCAAAAAAACGGCTTTAGCATCCAACGTCAAGCAATGACGCGCACGCGGTTTTACTTTTCCCGCATACTGGAAGCTACACGTAAGTAAGGTTAAGATCGCGGCAAGATATCATATCTTGTCGTGTTTCTATGAAGTTTCTCACAAAAGTTTCAGCTGGTTTGCTACTCTCATTCAGTTCTATTTTTCTCATGCACGTAACTGTGGAGGCATTATCGAATAATAATCAAGAGACTCAACAAGAACAAATGGCGGATAAAGCCTTTACTGGTTTAGGTTTCGCTTTGGGTTTATCTGGTATCGGATTTGGTAGTTGGCTGATATTAAGCTTGAAAAAGCAAGATCGAAAACAGTTAACAAGTCATCTTCAGTCTACTTTTTATCGTCTTGTTGAAGAACAAAGAGGACAGATTTCCTTATTACGCTTTGCCAAAGAAGCCGAAATCACAGGAGAAGAAGCCAAATTATTCTTAGATTCCAAGGCGAAAGAGTTTAATGCTACCTTTGACCACAGTCAGAATGGTGGCGTTTATTATCACTTTCATCTTTGATCTTCGATCGGGTGTATTTATTTTAATTCTGTTTTGTTTTAATTAAACTGTAGAAACGTTGCGATCGGCGCGTTTCTACATCAAATAAAAGCATTTAATTTTAAGGATATATAATTAATATTTTTTATATTTCTTGTTCCCAGTCGGAGACTGGGAACACTTGGCGGGAGGCTCTGCCTCTTAATATACTTGAGGCGGAGCCTCACACACAGGAGTTCCCAGTCGGAGACTGGGAACTAGTTAAAATAATATAAACGCGACACTACGTAAAATCAACCAGATAAAATAAGAGAATTGTGAAACAACTATCAAGCACAGATGAAAAATTGGTCATCGATCGCTAATAATCGATAATTGCTTACTGGAAGCTTTGATAAAGTGAGGTTAGAATCAACCTTAAAAGTAAAAACTTTAAAAATATTATGAAAACTGTTGAAAAGTTAGCTGCTGGCTGGTTGATTGTATTAGGGTTTATGCTGACAACTCTATCAGCCAACGCGATGATAAATAAACACCTAATGTATAAGGATATACTTGGTGAAAACGATTATATTAATGATTATGCAGTAGCCGAGCTAGATACTACAGCAGTAAATGGGATTATTTTTGGTTTACCCAGTTTAGCTTTAGGTGGGTGGTTAGCCTTGGGAATGCGCCGTCAAGGTAAGAAAGAAGAAACCGCGATCGCGCAACAGATTAATCTTCACCTGCAATCGATGTTTTATCGCATGATAGCCGAAAACGAAGGACGCATCACAGTTTTAGGTTTCGCCATGCAGTCACAGCTACCACCAGCCACCGCCAGAGAATTCTTAGACGACCAAGCCAAGCAATTTAACGCTAACTTTAAAGTAAGTGAAGACGGTGCAGTGTCTTATCACTTTGATATTTAAAATAAATAGGGAATTGGTAATAGGTTAAAGGTTAAAGGTCTGCATGTTAAGAGTTAATAAGAATTATCTCTTCTACCCCCTCTACCCCCTCTACCCCCTCTACCCCATCCCCCCCTCTCCTCATCTACTAACATGATAAAAATATTCATCAGCCTAGCAGCCTTATTCGCTGGTTTATCAGTGGCTGCTGGGGCTTTTGCTTCTCACGCATTAAAAGAAAGACTTAGCGATCGCGCTCTGCAAATTTTTGAAGTCGGCGCTCGCTATCAGATGTATCATGCTTTAGCGCTGTTACTAGTTGCAATCTTACTCATTCAAAGCAAAACACCATCACCAAGCTTAATCGCGAGTGGATGGTTATTTATTATCGGTATATTTATTTTTTCAGGAAGCTTATACGCCCTAAGTTTAAGCGACATAAAAATATTAGGAGCCATAACACCATTAGGTGGTGTAGCATTTATCGCTGGCTGGGGTGCATTGGCGATCGCTGCATTCAATTATCAATGAACAATTAAAAGTAGGGCTTGTCCGATTAATTCTAATAAGTAGAAAGGTTCGTAGTAAGAGTTTTAACTCTCCGGCTCTGAGGATTTGTTACCTCGTATGGAAGGGAACCAATGCCCTTACTACGAACTTTTATTGCTTTTCAAAACGAATGGGACAGAGTACAAGTTCGATCGAATCGGTATGGAAAATCACCGCAATAGAATTAAACATTTGTACTATTTTTGCTATAAGTGATTAGTTGAGCATTCGTAGGATAGGGGGAAGAGGGGACAAGGAGAAATTTTAACTACTAAACTCAATACTCAATACTCCTAACTGCTCACTGTTCACTGCTCACTGTTCACCGTTCACTGATTTTATGTGCCGATTACTTGCTTATCTTGGTTCGCCTGTTTCTTTAGAAAGTTTACTTGACGATCGCGAACATTCACTGATTACTCAAAGCTATAAGCCCCAGGAAATGATTTCGGGAACTGTGAATGCCGATGGCTTTGGCGTGGGCTGGTATCATGCTCAAAAAGATACCGAACCCTTTACTTACAGAAGTACGCTACCGATTTGGAATGATGCTAACCTACCCAGCCTCAGCCGTTATGTTGAATCTGGATGCGTTGTTTCTTACGTTCGTAGCGCCACTTTGGGACAAGCCCTCGATCTAAGTAATTGTCAGCCATTCCAAAGAGAGCGTTTATTATTTATTCATAATGGTAAGATTGATCGGTTTCGTCAGACCTTATACAGACCTATACGCAGTCAACTAAGCGATGAAATTTATCAATGGATAAATGGAACTACAGATTCGGAACACATTTTTGCTCTCTTGCTTAACGAGTTGCAAAGTAATCCCGGTAAAAGTTTAGAGCAAGCTTTGCATCTAACTTTACTTAAATTAAAAGAATTAACGAAAACTCATAATACCTATATTTTAGCTAACGTAGTTGTAAGTGATGGGAATCGTCTTGTAGCATCTCGCTTTAGTACAAAACCTCCATCACCTTCTCTTTATTGGCTGCAAAATGATTCAAATTTCCGTAACTCCGTAATTATTGCTTCTGAGCCGCTGTTTAAAGGTAATTGGAATTCGTTTCCAGAAAATAGCATTCTTAGTGTGGGAGAAGATTGTGATCTCAGAATTGAGCAAATCTAGTCTAAAAGAATCTGGTTTAAAAGAGAGTATTATTCGCGCTTTCGTCCAATGTCGCGCTAAAACTCTTGAATTGTTTAAAAATATGGATGAAGCGACTTTTTGTCGTCAAGCTCATCCCGATTTTAGTCCTGTAGGCTGGCATTTAGGGCATATTGCCTACACTGAATCTTTATGGATATTAGAACGTACTGCTGCTTTACCTTGTACGTTTCCGCAATATCGTAAGCTGTTCGCGGCAGGCGGTTTACCTAAAAATCAGCGCGTCAAATTACCTTCATTTGAAGAAACTCGCCATTACCTAGATACAGTTCGAGACAAAGTTCTGTATCACATGGAAAAAACTAATTTAGAACAGCAAGAACGTTTATGTCGCTTTTTACTACAACACGAAAGCCAGCACAGCGAAACGATTAGTTTTGTGTTGGAGTTGATGAGGAATCAAAAATCGGATACGGAGAAAGAAAATTCTTGGCATCTTTCTTGCTCTTCTTCTCTGTTACTCAGCAATCCTCTCAACGAGATGATTCAAATTCCGGGGGGTGAATTTGAAATGGGTAGTAACTCATTAGATGCGCTTGATAACGAACGCTGCGCCCATAAAGTTTATTTAGATACATACTCAATCGATCGCTATCCAGTTACCTGCAAGCAATATCGGACATTTATGGAAGCGGGCGGTTACAAAAATCCTCAGTGGTGGTCGGAAGCAGGTTGGAAATGGTTGCAAGCAGAAAAAGCTACAAAGCCGCTTTATTGGGAAGATAACCCAGCTTGGTACAATAATCCGGTTTGGGGTGTAAGTTGGTACGAAGCCGAAGCTTATGCAAACTTTGTCGGAAAACGTTTACCTACAGAAGCAGAATGGGAAAAAGCCGTAAGTTGGGATGAAAAATCAAAATGTCGTCGTATTCATCCTTGGGGAGATAAACATCCCACACCCGAAAACTGCAACTACAACAACATTCACAGTCAAACAACACCAGTAAACGCTTACCCATTTGGGCAAAGTCCCTACGGTTTATACGATACCTTGGGAAACGTTTGGGAATGGACTGCAAGTTGGTTTGATGGCTATCAAGGCTTTCAACATTACCCCTACAAAGGCTACTCCCAAATTTACTTCGACAACGAGCATAAGGTTCTCAAAGGTGGAAGCTGGGCAACTCGTCGGTGGGCATTACGCAGTAGCTTTCGTAACTGGTACCATCCCGGAGTGCGTCAGATATTCGCCGGATTCCGTTGCGCCGCTTGAGGAAGGGATGGGGGGATGGGGAAGAGGGGGGAGAGGGGGAAGAGGGGGAAGAGGGGGATGGGGTTCGGGGGAGATGGGGAGTACTTCGACAAGTCTTACAGTGAGCTACGTCGAACTGCTCAGTAACCTTTGGGGAGATGAGGGTAGTCAAATAGCGAGCAAGATGCATGTCCTGGCGGACACGCTGCGCTAACGCACTACTCCTAACTGGTAACTGCTAACTGGTAACTGGTAACTGCTAACTGGTTACTGGTTACTGGTTACTGATTACTGATAATCTAGATTTGGTTTGAGGTTTGCAAAAAAGCAACCTCTCAGACCAAACAATCGGAGGCTTAATGACGACATTTTCCAAAGCTACCAGCAGCAGGGTTGACGACTGTTACAGTGTTGAAAGTCGCTTGAAAGTACAAAACTTGCAACAAGCAACCGCACAACTTTCCTCTTCTGATGGAAGCGATGTAGTTGAAGGATTAACTCAGACTCATAAATCTTTATCTCCACGTTATTTATATGACGATCGCGGTTCTGAGTTATTTGAAGAAATTTGCGAATTACCGGAATATTATGTAACTAGAACTGAGACTTCGATTTTACAAAACTGTGCTGAAGAAATAGCTCAAATAACTGGCGCTTGCGAATTAATAGAACTTGGTAGCGGTAGTTCAACAAAGACTCGTATCTTATTAGATGCTTACCAAAAGCTCGGTTATGCTTTGCATTATCTACCAGTTGATGTGAGTGCGGGTATTTTAGAAGCAAGCGCTCGACAACTGTTGGTAGATTATCCCTCATTGCAAGTTCATGCATTAGCGGGAACCTACGAACAAGCGTTAGCACAATTGCAGCCAAGTGAATTACCCAGTCGCACCATCGGCTTTATCGGTAGTACTTTAGGTAATTTGAATCCTCAAGAATGCGACGATTTTCTATCTCAAATTACCGCTGCTTTACAGTCGGGAGAGTATTTTTTGTTAGGGATAGATTTGCAAAAGCCAAAGGATATTTTAGAAGCTGCTTACAATGATTCTGCCGGAGTAACTGCTGATTTTAATCTTAATGTTTTAGACCATTTAAATAGCCGTTTTGACGGTAACTTTGACCGAACCAAGTTTGAGCATTGGACATTTTACAATGAGACAAAACATCAAATAGAAACCTATTTGCGATCGTTGGAATCTCAAACCGCAGAATTAAACGACCTCAACCTCAAACTTAACTTTGAACTCGGCGAAACCATTCATACCGAAATTTCTCGTAAATTCGATGTTGATGGTATTCAACAGTTACTTCAAACTAAAGGTTTAGTTACACAAAAGGTGTGGACTGATGAAAATAAATGGTTTGCTTTAATACTTTCTAAACTTTCTTAACTTCAGTTGAGAAGTCGGGTTTTTATAAAATTTGTAAATCTGTTACAGATACTTATTCTAAAAACCCGACTTCTGAAGATTGACTTAATATAAAGATTATTTTTTTATTTTTATTAAGTATCGCAATATTCAATGGTGCGTTACGGCATTAATTAACGTATAACCTCAAATAAGATTTTAAAAATGCCTAACGTACCCTACAAACTCACAACTGCCACTGAAAGAAATCAACTATATTACCTAATATTCTATGTTTAATTAAAGAACGCTTTTTCCAATCGTCAAAAGTAATACGCTTGCTTTGAGCAAAACCTTTTTCAAAAGTATCTTTAATTCCCTTTACTAACTCAGGTTGGGCGCTACAAATATCTAATTCTTCGTTATGACAAAAGCTGCGGGGGTCAAAATTAGCACTACCCGTTGTTGCCCACAGATCGTCAATTAACAGCAATTTTGCGTGAGTCATGCTGGGCTGAAACTCAAAAATTTCCACACCACCTTCAAGTAACTTCCCGTAATGCTCGAAGGAAGCATAGTGAACGGGCTTTTTATCACTGCGTTTGCTGGTGGTAAGAATGCGAACGTCTACCCCTTTTTGTTTTGCTTCTACTAATAAATCGATCGAGTTTTCGTCGGGTAAAAAATAAGGGCTAGCCAACCAAATTCGTTTTCTGGCACAAATAATACTGTTGTATTTAAAATTTTGAATCGGTGAAAAACGGATTCTGGGGTTTGCTCCCGGTATTACCAACATTAAATGCTTATTATCTTTATCGTCAGCAGGTTGAAATTTTTCTCTAGCGAAATCTGCCGTACAGTCATCAAAAGTCCAGTGTTGCGAAAATACCCCTGTTAAAATCCTAATAATTTCTCCTTCTAGACGCATTTCTACATCTAACCAAGGCTGCGTATCATCATCTTTTTGGGTACCATCCCACATATCGGAAATACCCGCACCACCTACTAAACCAAATTTACTATCGATTAATAATAGCTTGCGGTGAGTGCGACCGGCATAATCTAAAGGAGCTTTCCAATTAAAGGCATTAAAAAAAGATATTTTTACCCCCGTTGCTCGCAAACGCTGCCAATATTGTTTGGATAACTTTTTTGTGCCATATCGATCGACAATCAAGCGTACTTCAACACCCGCTCCGGCTCTTTCGGCAAGCGCGATCGCAAAATCATCGGCTCTCTTACCGGGAGTCATAAAGAATGTTTCAAAGTCAATCGTATGCTGTGCCTTACCGATCGCATCTAAACGAGCTTGTTGAATGTCGGCAGCTTGATTCCAGAAATTGGTGACTACGCCAGTACTCATAAAAGAATTGGTGGTACTAGCTAAGACAAAGGGAAATTCTGGTTCGTCGGGTTTGAGCGCATTTTTAACTCGATATTTTACGCGATCGCGAAAGGCTCCCCGAAAATAAAAACCGATCAGAATAACTAAGCTGAGTATCAACAATGCAATAAACAGCCGCCACAAAATTGACTCAACCATTATGTATATTAAAAATTAACTATTTCTATAAAGGTTCGTAGTAAGGGCTTTAGTTCCCTTATATGAGAGGGAACCAATGCCCTTACTACAAACTTGTCTAAATTAACATATCATCCAATTGGTTGCTTACCTGGATTCACTGCATGAATAAATTCGCTACCAGATGCAGGAAATCCTCGTTTATAACAAGCTTCTTCTGGTTTTCCCCATCCCAACTGCAAAATGATTTCTAAAAAATTAGAATTTTCCCATTTCCATAGACTAGCCCATCGGGTTCTATAGTCTATTCTTTTAATATCTTCTATATTAATTTGTTGATACTGTTTACCGTTACTAACGCTTAAATAAAAGTCCATGCCGACAGTTACTTTGTACCAAAATTCTAAAATTGAACTTTTGGCAGACTCTAATATTTTCAAGTCGTTTTGTAGTGCAATTAACTGTGCATCAACTTCCGGGTAACGTAAACTTTCGCCTTTCACATTTACCTCTCGCCACATAATACCGGAAACTTGATGCTCCCTTTGATATTCGTGAATAGCGACTTTAAAATCTTGATAGGCAGTAAACTTTTGCAAGCCTTCGGTTTTGATAAACTGATCGATAACAGGATTACCAGATACCTTTACCTCTAACTTCAGACGTTTTCCCGTCAGACAAGCTTGGCGCTCATCTGTTAAAATTTTGATTAGTTCCTCGGTAGTGTAAACTTCTGACATCAGAATACACTCTAATAGTTATTACATTGATAGGTCATCAGGCAACGCAGTAATTTATAAATGCTTAACAGCTGACCTTTAGATATTATCCCTTCATTTCAAAGATTGCAGTATTAGATATCACTAAAAAGTAAGTGCCGAACAAATTTTTCGGCACTTTATGTTATTCAGCTAACTCACTACTGAACTCATTAAAGGAACGCCGCTTTAATTCTACTGATTCAGAACGCGGTAATAAATCAAACACTTCTCGGAATTTATCGTCTATTTCCTCAAAAGGGACTTGTCCTTTTTTGTTTAAAATCACATCTCCCGCTTGATTAAATACTACCACTTGAGGAACGGCACCCTTATAGTAATAACTTGGTTCTGTAGGAGAATTCGCTTCAAGTGGAATTCGATCTACATCTACGGCGATAATTTCTGCTACGCTACCGTAAAACGACTGGATGCGAGAAATAACGATCGCGTACTTTTTGCAATCGCTGCTGTCATCCACATAGAAAGCTAACATTGTGGGTTTATGCTCTGCCAGAGCTTGGGCTAAAGTCGCGTGTGCGGGAACCATCGAGCCGTTGCCAGCATAAACCATAAAGATATTGCCTTCATAACTGTCATCATCAACAGCTGCTAATGCTGGTTGCATACTGGTAAATAATATGCAGATACTTAGTATTAATAAAGACGAGCGGCACTGCCAACCATAAGAGAAAATATGTAAAATATACGATTTTAATTTAGTCATCTAAAGCAACCCTTTAAGCTAGATTTTGTTTTTAGTTTATGCTGAAATGAACTTTTCAAGATGGATATATAGAAAATTGGGTAATGGGGATTGGGGATTGGGAATAGTTAGCAGTTAGCAGTTAGCAGTTAGCAGTTAGCAGTTAAGAGTTAAGAGTTAAGAATTTTATTTAGTTTCCCCCCATCTCCCCAAAGGTTACTGAGCAGTTCGACGTAGCTCACTGTAAGACTTGTCGAAGTACTCCCCATCTCCCCCATCTCCCCATCTCCCTAATTTGTGACGTTAACACTGGCTTTTTCTCCGGGGATTCGCTAAACTCACGCTTATTAAATTTGAAACTTATATCTTTAAAATTAGGGTACGTTTGTGGCAATTCAATTTATAGATAAATTACGGCTTGGTTTGGCTGTGTCTGCTGCAAAAAGCGTGACTTTTGGTGTACGTAATTTGCGTTTGGGTGCTGCTTCTGTTTTACCCGGTTCGATCGCACGACGTATTTATCCTGCGCTTTTGCAGTCTTTGAGTCAGCAAGTTAAAAAGGGCATTATTTTAATTGCTGGTACTAATGGTAAAACTACCACATCTTTGCTGTTACGCACGATGTTGGAGGAACAGGGGTACCGCGTTGCTCTTAATTCTACTGGCGCTAATCTGGAAAATGGTTTGGTAACTGCGTTGATGGAAAGTACCAATTTGATTGGTAATTTAAATGTAGATTACGCCATTTTGGAAGTTGATGAAAATATTGTTGCGAAAGTATTGCAACCGATTCAACCGCATATTATTCTTTGTCTAAATTTATTTCGCGACCAATTGGATCGATATGGTGAGGTAGACTCTATTAGCAAGCGGTGGACGAAAGCAATTTCTACTCTTGCACCAGATACGGTGGTTATTCCCAATGCTGACGATCCGACTTTATCTTATTTGGGTCAACAATTATCTCAAAAAGTCGTATTTTTTGGTTTAACCGAACCAGAAAAGTATTTAGAAGCGATTCCTCACGCAGTTGATTCGATTTACTGTCCTAATTGCGGGCATTCTTTGGATTACGAAGGGGTTTATCTATCGCATTTGGGAGATTACACTTGTCCAGCTTGCGGTTTTGCTAAAAGCCAACCCGATTTAAAAAGTCGCGAATGGGAACAAGTTCTGGTAGGACTTTATAACAAATACAATACCTTAGCCGCTGCCACTGCCGCCAAAGAATTAGGAATTGACGAAGCTAATATTCGTTCTTCTATTCCGAAATTTAAACCAGCTTTTGGGCGTGCGGAAGAATTAAATATTAATGGTAAAAAAGTCCGGATTCTGCTATCAAAAAACCCCGTAGGTACCAACGAAACCATTCGCGTAGTTACCGAAAGCAATAATAAAACAACTTTGCTGGTTTTGAACGATCGCGTACAGGATGGCGAAGATGTATCCTGGATTTGGGATGTTGACACCGAAGAATTGGTACAGCGGGGAGGTACTTTAATTGTAAGTGGCGATCGCGTTTACGATATGGCATTACGTCTGCGCTACAGCCAAAAGTCCCCTGACAACAATTTAAAGTTGATTGTCGAAGAAGACTTACGAAAAGCAATTACAACCGCATTAGAACATACCCCAGAACACGAAACCTTACACATTTTACCCACTTACACGGCAATGTTAGATGTAAGGGAAGCATTGACAGGTAAGAAAATTCGGTGATTTAAATCAGTGAACAGTGAACAGTGAACAGTAACCAGTTAGGAGTTAAGAGTTAGGAGTTAGGAGATGATATTGCGGAGGGAGCGGAGGGAGCCGAGGGAGCCGAGGAAGCAATTTAAAATTAATTAATATCCTCTGCCTCCTCTGCTCTCATCTCCCCATCTCCCCAAAGGTTACTGAGCAGTTCGACGTAGCTCACTGTAAGACTTGTCGAAGTACTCCCCATCCCCCCTCTTCCCCCTCTCCCCCTCTCCCCCATCATTCCCTACTTCCTTTATTATGAATAACCAAATTGAATTAACTATAGGCTGGCTTTACCCAACTTTGATGAGTACTTATGGAGACAGGGGTAATGTCATCGTTATCGAACGTCGTACTCAATGGCGCGGATATGACGTTAAAGTTGTTCCTTTAGACCAAAATTCTACCGCCGATGATATTAAATCTGTAGATATTATCGTTGGTGGTGGGGCACAGGATAGACAGCAGGAAATCGTGATGCGCGATTTGAAAGGTGCGAAAGCTGATGCCATGCGTGAAAAACTTGATAATGGTACCCCCGGCGTGTTTACCTGCGGTTCCCCACAACTGTTGGGACATTATTACGAACCCGGTTTGGGACAAAGAATCGAAGGTTTGGGAATCTTGGATTTAGTCTCCGTGCATCCCGGTGAAAATACCCGCCGCTGCATCGGTAATTTGGTAATAGAAGTTACCGCTTCTAAATTAGCCAAAGATTTAAAAGAAATGTTGGGTGGCGCTACACCTTATTTAGTCGGCTTTGAAAATCACGGCGGACGTACTAAATTAGGAAAAGTCGAAGCCTTGGGTAAAGTAGTTTACGGCTTGGGAAATAACGGTGAAGATGGCACAGAAGGAGCGTTTTATCAGAATGCGATCGCAACTTATTCTCACGGGCCATTATTACCCAAAAACCCCGTTGTCGCCGATTGGTTAATTCAAACAGCCTTGCGAAACAAATATCAAGAACCCGTTTCTTTGACACCCTTGGATGATACCTTAGCGATGCAAGGGCGCGAAGCAATGTTGAAGCGGTTGAATGTAGATGTTGCTGCGGGTGAAATAGCGAAGGTTTGAGTTCTTAACTAAATAATAATCATATAGCGCAAAGACACTAAAGTGCTAAGAAAATTTTGCTGTCTTTGTGCTTTTTAATGATTAATAAGAAACTAATCCACTGAAATGCTTACTTAAAAGAAAATAGTAGCATGATATACCAACAACACAACCAATTTGCCTGCTAATGTTAGTTTTGCGATCTTTCAGGGAATATTATAAATAGAAATTTATACCAAATGTGGTGCAATAGTCTGACCTTTCCTATATTCGATAAAAGCAAGGTTTTTTATACTGTTGTCACTATTAGTAACAGAGGAAAAGTAAGCTAAAAAAGCCCGTTTGCCGTTTTCTACTTTGTCATTGCATCTTTACAGAACGTAATCAGCCATGAAAAGCCCTATTCAACAAATTCTCTTTGGAAGCCCTGGAACCGGAAAAAGTCATCGAGTTCATAACGAAATTGTCAAAAACGATTTAAAGATATCGGAAGCAAAAAATATTATTAGTACAGTTTTCCATCCAGAATATACCTACGGTGATTTTATGGGAAAACTAGTACCACTTACAAGAGGAGGAAAGGTAGAGTACAACTACTACGAAGGACACTTTTTAGTAGCTTTGGCTAGAGCATACGAAAATATTTATAAAGCTTACAATAGAGAAGGAAATCAAATATCTGAACCAGACAATATTGCCTTAGTAATCGATGAGATTAATCGTGGTAACACATCAGCTATATTTGGAACAGTATTTCAACTACTAGACAGAGAAGAAGATGGATGGTCTAGCTATGGAATTAATCTAACTCCTATTGAATTTCACAAGTTGTTGGAATTGATTGGAACGAAATTTGGATATGATGCTCAAGGAAATATAAACGATTATAGATTATCTCCTCATGATGGTGTTGCGAAGCTTGAAACATTACAAAGAAAAATCCTTTTTTTAAATATTGATTTAGTAAATAGAATTATTAAACTTCCTCCCAATCTATCTATCCTTGGCACCATGAACACTTCCGATAACTCCATTTATTTTATGGATAGTGCTTTCAAACGTCGTTGGGATTGGGAATTTGTTGATTGGGATAATAGAGAGCTTCCTACTGCGAACTATGGACCAAAGTTAACTCAACAAGATTGGCAAAAATTAATTAAAAACTTAAACACTTTCATAAAAAATCATCATGCCTCTATTCGAGGAATAGAAGATAAGCAAATTGGTTACTATTTTATCAAAGACCCTATTACTACTAATAAAATACAAAATAAGCTAATGTTCTTTCTTTGGGATAGCGTTTTTAATCGAGATAAAAAACCTCTTAGAGAACTATTAGGTGTAGAGCCAGAACAGCTTGTTACATTTGGCGACTTCACGACATTGCATAATGATTTTATTAGTAAAATGCTAAACCTAAATCATCATGATTTGACTTAAAATAATAAAGAATATTTGTCAATATAATTATTTATTTCGTCGGTATTTCATGTTTAATTTTTCTCAACTGCATTTGGTAAAGATTAGAGAACCTCATGACAATTTTGTAGGTATCAGACAATCTCAACATGAAAATGGTTTTGAGTTTTGCCTACCTAACGGATTTGAAAATTTTCCAGAGGAAGATTTTGATAAAGTGCGAGATTTATTTTTTAAAATGTATCGCACTTTCCGCAAGTTTGAACGTGATAATGTATGTACTAATAGATTTCAAATAAACAAACCTGAATATCAGCAAGCACAAGATCAAACTACTCTTTCTTCAGGTGGTATAAGTATACAGACTGAAGAAGGAGAATCTTGCGTACTTTATAGCAAAATTAAGATGATTGAACGAGTTCTAGAAGCCTATGATGAGCTTACTATCAACTCAATTCAAAATAAAGTAAGACGCAGTAAGGATATAGACTATTCCCAGATTCATAAATATTTGGAAAGGGCTATTTACTTAGATAATGATGTAATTTATGTTGAAACGATGGATTTGCCACGTCCGATTATACGTTATGAGAGTACAAATATTGTAAATCTCTACTGTTACATTCTTGATGAAATTGTACAGCAGTTAAATGAAGATGTACCTGATAATGTCAAAGCTCATATTGCGGATATTAGGTTTTTTGCTCAATCTTTCCAAGATGAATATTTAGCTAGCAACCAATCAATTTTTGACAAAGATACTTTTGTTGAGACTATTAATATTTTGAAAGAAGCATCCTTATAATATAGATAAAAACACTTATTATAAGGATGCTGATTATTGGGGACTTTACGAAGCAATTGAAATATTTTTGTATGGTGAAATTAATCCCAATCAAAATGATGGTTTATTCTGGGGTATCAATGGCTTCTCATTAATATGGGAGGATATGTGTCACACATATTTTTTCAAAAATCACAATATAAAAATTTTGTTTGCTGATACAGATATACCTTTGAACGATCATCAGAATATTGAAAGACAGGGAGAAGAAAAAAATCGGGTTGGTAACTTTCAATATAAAAGCAACAATGAAACTAATTATGCAAATCAATGGATTTATCGAATAGAATCTCATGTTCCCTATCCTAAAGAAGAAGGATTTTTTGGATGGAACGAATTACTTTGTATTGAATTTGATACACAATCTGCTACTCTTGTTCACTCAAACAATAAGTATAATGATTTTCAAAACAGAGATAGAAGACACGCATTAAGACGATTTCCTCGTCCTGACTTAGTTCTAAAATCTAATTCAGAAGATAGCTGTAAACTATGTATTATTGATTTTAAAAATGTTTCAATTAATTTTTATGAAAAAAATAGATATTTGTGGTTTGAAAATACAGATGAAAAGTATAGAATTGATGTTATAAAACAATTGACTTATGAACTAGCGTTACAGCAAGTAGAAGAAGTTAATATTTCAGAAAGTAGCTTTGTTATTCCTCATTATGAAAACCAAATAGACAAGAACTTTGTTCGCACAGATATAAATATTAAAGGTATTAGAATAGTTACAGGAAACTTTTCGGCGATATTAGATACTTATGTGAATTAAACTTTATGACTGACATTATTGGAACTATTTCTCAATATAATTCTTGCTTTGAAAGTAATTATATTCCTTTTATCTCGTTTAAAAATAATATTCAAAAGGATGTAGCAGAAACATATATTTTTCAAGAAGCATCTAAATTTTTTACGGATATATTAAGACTTCCTTTCTATGAGACTCAACTTCCTTACCCGAAAACAATAACAGTTGAAGATTTTAAAAAAGTCGATATAACATATTTTTACGAATACTTATTTCATGATTTAGGAGAAAGAGACTCAAATGGTAAATTAATACAAAAAATAAAATGGGGCATTACTTTTGATGAAAAATGCACTCCTATTAAGGTTGCATATGTCAGTCCAAACTATAGTGGTTATAATCCAAATTATCGTTTTGAACGACGTTATGGGACTATAGATATTAATGGAACCCCAGTCTTCTACTATATTCACTTTACACTTCAGGAAATATTGGATGTTATCAAAACAGTACCAATATCTTCGACATAATCTTGAACTTTAATTAAGTTTTATTACTTTATATCAAGTAATAATTCGACCTGCCTTCTATAATAGGCACGGAAGCATTGTAAAGATCGGCTTTTCAAAAATGCATCCCCAGAAACACGATTATTTAAACTGCGTCTGCTAAAACAGAATAGCCCTCACAACACACAAGATAAATGTTACCTAAATGGTTTTTGCAGCACTGGCGCTTATTATGTGGAGTGCTGCTTCTGAGTGCAGTTGCAACCACTTTAGCAACAAATTTATACGTAAAAATAGTTACTAGCAGTCGCCGCTATAATAATCCCAATCAAATTCCTTCCCAACGTGTTGCGATTGTTTTAGGTGCTGGGATCTATAACGGGCAACCGTCTCCGATGTTAGCAGACAGAATATCCGCTGCGGTGGAACTTTATAAACTCGGACGAGTAAAAAAGCTGTTAATGAGTGGTGACAACAGCAGTGAAGACTACGATGAAGTAACCGCCATGCAGCGTTACGCGGTGAAATTAGGCGTACCCCAAAAAGATATTACCTTGGATCATGCTGGTTTCAAAACTTATGAAAGTTGCTATCGCGCAAAAGAAATTTTTGGAGTCAAGCAAGCGGTTGTAGTTACTCAAAATTTTCATTTACCCCGTGCGGTTTATCTTTGCAGTCAATTAGGTGTAGATACTTACGGTTTAGGTACTCCAGATTGGGAAAGTTATCGCCAAGAAACCGTAATGCGCTATAGCTTTCGTGAATATCTTTCTACGATTAAAGCATTATGGCAAGTTAATATTACTCGCCCTCAACCAACTTATTTGGGACCTTTTGAAGGGATAAAATAATTTTGGAAATAGGGAATAGGGAATACTAATAAATCATTTAATTAAATAAAAATTGGACAGTCTAGAGATAAGTACCGCTCTCAAAATTATTTATATTCCCCATTCCCTACTCCCTATTCCCTACTCCCTATTAATTGACCAATTATTCCGAAATATCCTTATGCCATCGCGATTTATGGAATAAACATATATATATCGGTTTCAGCTAAATGAACATATTAAAAGCATTAACTACATCTATTATTAGTATTGGATACGTTGTTACCAGTTTTCCCGTTCATGCAAGAGAATGGTCGCCACAAACCGTTGTAGATGGAGTTTACGAAGGTATTCAACATATCCACGGTTATAAAGCAACACCGAGATTGATATGGAATGTTCGTTTAGGCGATCGCAATGTTTGCGGACGTATTTATGGTAGCCATTATTGCAAATTAAATCACACCGTTTATATTACCAACAGAGATATTCGCATGGCTTACCAGCATGGTGATGCAGCTTTAGCTTATATTGTTGCTCATGAATATGCTCATGCTATGCAAACTATTCACGGATTTATACCTGGTGCTACTCAGATTACGGAATTGCAAGCCGATTGTTTGGCTGGAGTTTACTTAGGTTTGATTCCGAATATCACTCTTGATAACCAAGATATTCGTGAAATTGCTACGTTTGCTTATCGAATTGGCGATTATGCTTGGCATCACGAACACCATCACGGAACCCCAAAACAACGAGTTCAATCTGTTGTAATTGGGATGAAAGGTTCTTTAAATGGTAAGAATATTGGAGTTTGTCGTGTTTAAATTAGACATCTCCGGAAATTAAAATGACCTCTCTCCAAACCTCTCTCCTGCAAGGAGAGAGGCTTCATTTTCCCCCTTCCCTACGAGGGAAGGGGGGTAGGGGGGTTAGGTTTTTATGTAAAGAAGGAAACCATATAAATGTTTTCCCGCAGATGTCTATCATGAATTCATTAAATTATTAACCCACACAATTACCTTCAATTAAAATCACGGGAATTGGGCTAGATTCCAATACTGCCACAGAGACAGAACCGAGCAAAACCTTATTCCCAGGCTGATGCCCGCGTTTGCCTATGACAATATCGGTAACTCGATACTCTTGAGCGGTACGAATAATTTCTTCTGGAATTAAACCTGTAACGGTAATGAATTTATGGCGAATGTCTGCTAAAAGTCGTTGAGATTTTTTTTGTAGAAGCTCTATTTCTTGGGGATCGCTTGTGTGGATGACGTGCAGTACGATCGCCTCACCATCACTACGGCGGGCAATATCGGCGGCTTTAGTTAATACTCGATCGGCTACAGCAGAGGTATCAACGGCAGCTAAGATCACAATACGATCGCTTATCGCCACTTTTGTCGGATCTACCTCGCCGCGCTCTAGCAATTTTGGTGCAAAAGTCGGAATTGCCCAAGCTCCCAAAGGTGCAGTCACCAAGATAGATAAAGCAGCGATCGCCAAGATTGTCTCTCCACCCTCAATTCCTTGTGCCAGGGGGATCGCTCCGATTGCTGCTTGAACGGTGGCTTTTGCGGAGTTACCAGGTAATAAAAATAACCGTTCTCGCCATTTCCAATTACTTCCTAATGTAGATAAATACCATCCGCAAGCCCTTCCGATCGAGGTTCCAATTACCAGAATTATTAATCCCGGTACCAGGGTTTTTTCTAACACTTGTATTTGAATACTTGCCCCTAATAAGACAAATAAAATAATCGATGCTACTACCCATAAACTATCAAACCCAGATCGCAATCGACGCGCTAAAGGAGCATCTAATTCAATTAAGAAAAACCCCGTTGTCATTACCGCTAAATAGCCGGAGAAAAAAGGTAATTTCTCTGCTAACACTACCAAAAACAACGCTAAACTCGCCGCAACTAAAGTGTCTTGTACCGTGTTTTGAGTCCACTTCTGCTTCGTTAGTAATAAAACCAAGAGTTTTGCTGTTACTAAACCTAATACTATTCCTAAAAGAATTTGGCAAATAATCTGAATGGGAAGCAGTTGAAACGCATTTAAAGTTAAACCAAGTAATGTTATCCCGGTTGTTCCACTTGTCAAAAAGTTGAGCAACAAACTAAACACTAGCAGCAGCAATACATCTGACAGAGCGCTACCCGTAAGTATGGCATCGGGAATTCCTTTCGCAACCCCCCAACCCAAACTTTTTAGCCGCAGCATTCCCGGTACGATCACCGCAGGCGATTCCGCTCCAATAATACAGCCCAATAATAATCCCGTAGGAAAATCAAACTTTAAAATCCACATGGCAGCCAAAGCAATAACTAAAGCTTCGCAAGCCGCAGGTAGAAAGCCCAACCGTAGCGCCACGGTTCCCTGCTGTACCAGTTTTTCCCGATCTAAACCCAACCCAGCCTTCATCAAAATTACCATTACCGCGATCGTTCGCAAAGCCCCAGACGCTGCAAGTACCGAGGCATCTATCAAGTCAGCAACTTGATTACCGAGGATAATTCCTGCCAAAACCATTCCTACCAGTGCAGGAGCTTTCAGTCGTCGGGCAATCTCTCCGCAAAAAAAGCCGAGAAGTAGGATTAGGATAAAACTTTGTAACATCACGCTTTAGGTAGAAGGGGATGGGGGGATGGGGAGAAGATTTTATAAGTACTTAGGCAAAATTAATTGTATATTGTCATTGCGTTCACGCAGTGTTCCCTCTTAGGGAAAGGAACGAAGCAATCCCAAGAACTTGAAGCTTTTAGAATGTTAAGTTAATTTTGCACGACTACTTACTTCGTTTTATCTCGTTGAAACAACATCAACATACAGCAGGAAGGCAAATTACAGGAAGTACATTCCTCTACTCCCTACTATTCCTTATCTTCTCATCTAAATAACGGATTGTCTGAGCAATTATTTTCGCTATCTAATAGCGCGATCGCTTCTTCACACCAGTCAATCCGATAATTTTCATAACGAACTTAAAACAAATAATAAATCTTATCAAATAGAACGCAAATTATTAGAAGTATTAGAAATCAACGGGAAAAGGTTTTAATTAGAGGGACAATTCAAGCGGGAGACACAATAGTTACTGAAGGGACTCAAAGACTTGTTCCCGGTCAATTGGTTAGTAAAGGGAACGAGGAATAGTGATAATAAACAAGATTAATAATATTAAGAACCTTCTCTTAATTGACGTTTGATTTCAACTACTTCTTGTTCTACCCTAATTAATCTTTCGGTCATAGTTAAACGCTCAGAATCAGCAGATTGGTGATAACCATAAAACTGATTAAATTTCTCTCTTTGATCTACTGTTAATTTAGCTACTTCTGTAACCAAATTTCTGATATCGTCTTTCAAACTGACGACATCTTCTTTCAAGCTACTGATATCTTCTCGGTTGTTTCTAATTAAATCTGTATTTTCTCGAATATACCTGCCATTTTCTTGAATGTAACTCTCCAATCTGGCGATGTTGTCTGTATTTCGGATTTGACTTTCCTGTATCTGTCTTTGAACGCCCAACATCTGTTCTATAGTGTTTTGAATCTCTTCTGGTGTCATGGTTTATTAAAATTATCTGATTATTTAATAATATCAAATTCAGTAGCAAACTCACTGTTATCTAAGAGGATGCGCGGGGAAGTCATAAATCAAACTCGAAACTTTTTAGATCCTCCATTATCCCCTGCTGTATTAGGGGGACTTTACCCCCCCCCTTTTATAAGGGGAGCCACTGCGTTGCGCGGGTTTCCCGCATTGTAGCAAGTGGCGTGGGAAGGGGGGATAATCCGAAAATTGTGCTAAAAACTTTACTTTTTAAACATCCTCTAAGTAAAATCGCTACTGAATTACATTTATGATGTGTACCTCAATTGGATGAAAACCGCTGTATATTGTACGCTTCAAACAAAACCCGTTTTTTCAAAAGCTTAAAACCCACATCTTGTTTTTTTCTTCACAACTAAAATCGGGGTTACATTTAGATGATTTTTGGTAATTTTATTTCAAATATACAGCTAAAAATTGCCTCAAATATTTGAGATTCAAATGTTTTCTACTTAATATTCTCTGCAACAATATTTTTCAATTTAAATTACTCTTCAAATCCGATCGTCAAGAAGTAATAGTCAGCGCCCAAGGAAATAAAAAGTGTTGAAAAAAATTACATTGATAGTACTTATAATGCTGTTTGTAAACGGAACAATGCCTAATGCATTTGCTCAAGTACAGTCACCGGGGTTTCCACCTGCTGCCAATGTTGGTAATGCTTCTACAGCGTTTGTATTAATCTGTGCGGCGTTGGTGTTGCTGATGACACCGGGGCTTGCTTTTTTCTATGGTGGATTTGTCCGCACCCGCAATGTCCTCAACACGCTGATGATGAGCTTCGTTGCGATGGCTATTATCGGTGTTACCTGGGTTTTGTGGGGTTATAGTTTGGCTTTTGCACCCGGAAACGCATTCTTTGGCGGCTTGCAGTGGTTGGGTTTAAATAACGTTGGTTTTCAACCGAGCGAATATGCACCACAAATTCCCCACTTGGCATTCATGGCTTATCAAGGAATGTTTGCTATTATCGCCCCAGCGCTGATTTCCGGCGCGATCGCAGAACGTATGAGTTTTACGGGATACTCAGTATTTTTGGTTTTGTGGTCAATCTTTGTTTATTCCCCGATCGCGCATATGGTTTGGGGTATAGGCGGATTATTAAGTTTATCCGGTGGTTGGGGTGCGTTGGATTTTGCTGGCGGTACGGTTGTACACATTAGTTCGGGGGTATCTGCTTTTGTGGCAGCGATGTACCTTAAACCTCGAAACACCTTTCCCAATAGATTAAGTCCACCGCACAACGTACCTTTTGTTTTATTAGGTGCTGGCTTACTGTGGTTTGGCTGGTTTGGTTTTAATGCCGGAAGTGCTTTAGAAGCCAATAATTTAGCAGTCGTTGCCTTTGTTAATACTAATACCAGTGCAGCCGCAGGGGCTTTGACTTGGTTAATTTTAGAAAGAGTATTGCGCGGTAAACCCACAGCAATAGGAGTAGCGACAGGAAGCGTCGCAGGCTTAGTAGGTATTACTCCAGCAGCCGGATTCGTGACACCATTAGCAGCAATCTTAATTGGTAGTATCACCACTTTTGTTTGCTTCTACGCCGTCAGCATCAAACATAAAATGCAGATTGACGATGCCTTAGATACCTATCCCATACATGGAGTCGGCGGTACCGTCGGCGCGATTTTGACAGGTATATTTGCCACCAGGGCAGTAAATCCAGGAGCGAAAAACGGTTTACTCGAAGGCAATCCCGACGAATTACTATTAGAACTTGCCGCGATCGCAGTTACCTACTTTATCGCCGGATTTGGCACCTGGATTATTTTGAAAGTAGTCGATACCACCATTGGATTGCGAGTCCATGAAAACGCCGAATTACAAGGAATGGACATCAGCGAACACGGCGAAGAAGCCTATAACTCGGAATATACAGACAAAGTAAACAAAAAGTAATATTAGGGAATTGGGAATTGGGAAAAAGGTCAAAGGTTAAAGGTTAAAGGTTAAAGGTGTAAGTAATAACTCCTTCCCCCCATCTCCCCCTCTTCCCCCTCTTCCCCCTCTACCCCCTCTCCCCATCTCCCGATTTCCCCACTACTAATTCCCCATCAAGCTGTTAGTAGACTAGAATCATATCCAAATGATTTATCTCGCTACCCGTGTCTAGTTCAGCTAAAACTTTTCCTGCTTGGGCATTTTTCTCTTTATTAAGTAACGTCATACTTTTATTAGCGGTAATCTTGCTGATTGGCAAACAGCAGGGTTTTACCGTTTGGGGTACTGCGGTTTCTCCAACTGCGGAATCGAAGAATACTCAAGCTCAAGTCGTTGCACCTCAACTGGGTAAACGTCATAAATTCGACTATCAAAAGTGGCTGAATATTCTTAAACAGGAAGCTGAAGTCGCAGCTCAAAATAAGCCCCGCGATTTAACTATAATGGCTGGTGATTCTTTAAGTTTGTGGTTTCCTGCGGATTTATTACCAGCTAATAAGACTTGGTTAAACCAGGGAATTTCCGGGGAAAAAACTGATGGTTTATTAAAAAGATTAGATTTATTCGATAAAACCACACCGGAAACTATTTTTGTGATGATTGGGATCAACGATCTTATTGCCGATGTCAGCGATAAAACAATTTTAGAGAATCAACAGCAGACTATGGCTTATTTGCGTAAAAAGCATCCCAAAACACAAATAGTTATTCAGTCAATTCTGCCACATCAAGGAGAACAGGCAACTTGGGAAGGCAAAGATAAACTCTTAGCCATTCCTAATAGTCGTATTCGCAACTTAAATCAACAGTTGCAAACCATAGCTGCAAAAGAAGACGTAAAATATTTAAATCTATATCCTCTGTTTGCCGATAAACAAGGAAATCTCCGCTCAAACTTTACGACTGATGGATTGCACCTTAATCCAAATGGTTATTTAGTCTGGAGTTCTGCTTTACAGTTAACAATGAACAGTGAGCAGTGAACAGTGAACAGTGAACAGTGAACAGTGAACAGTGAACAGTGAACAGTTACCAGTTACCAGTTACCAGTGAATAGTTGATAGTTCTTCTAATAACAACTAACAACTAACAACTAACAATTAACAACTAATATTATGGATACAAAAGCTTTTAAACGCTCATTACAACATTCGGAAAATTACCATCGTCGGGGATTTGGACATCAAGAAGAAGTGGCAACTCAGCTACATTCGGAATATCAAAGCAGCTTAATTCAGGAGATTCGAGATAATAATTACACTTTAACTCGCGGTGATGTGACGATTCGTCTGGCGGAAGCTTTTGGCTTTTGTTGGGGTGTTGAACGTGCTGTAGCGATGGCTTATGAAACTCGCAAGCATTTCCCTACCGAAAAGATTTGGATTACTAATGAGATTATTCATAACCCATCTGTAAATCAACGTTTGCGAGAAATGCATGTTGGTTTTATTTCTGTGGAAGCTGGTATAAAAGACTTTTCTGCGATCGAGTCTGGAGATGTTGTGATTTTACCTGCTTTTGGCGCAAGCGTACAAGAAATGCAGGTGCTGTCGGATAAAAGCTGTAAAATTGTCGATACAACTTGTCCTTGGGTTTCTAAAGTTTGGAATACAGTTGAAAAACATAAAAAAGTTGACTGTACTTCTATCATTCACGGCAAATACAAACACGAAGAAACCATTGCAACTAGTTCTTTTGCTGGTAAATATTTGATTGTTCTCAATTTGCAAGAAGCCCAATATGTTGCCGATTATATTTTGCATGGCGGCGATCGAGAAGAATTTTTAGCTAAATTTAGCAAAGCTTGTTCAAAAGGATTTGATCCCGATACGGATTTAGAAAAAGTTGGGATTGCCAATCAAACTACAATGCTTAAGGGAGAAACCGAGCAGATTGGTAAGCTTTTTGAGCGCACCATGATGAAAAAGTATCCTCCTACCGAATTAAATCAACATTTTCAAAGCTTCAATACCATTTGCGACGCTACCCAAGAAAGACAAGATGCAATGTTGGAGTTAGTGGAAGAAAAACTTGATTTTATGGTAGTGATTGGCGGCTTTAATTCATCAAATACTTCTCATTTACAGGAAATCGCGGTGGAAAGAGAACTTCCTTCTTACCATATTGATAGCGTGGAAAGAGTTTTATCAGAAAATAGTATCGAACATTGCCAGCTAGATGGCAGCATCGAAACAACTCAGAAATGGCTGCCAGAGGGGAAAATTGTTGTCGGAATTACCTCTGGCGCTTCTACACCGGATAAAGTTGTAGAAGATGTAATTGAGAAGATTTTTGAATTGAAGAGTGCAGTAGCAGTAGTTTAACTTAAATGTAGAGACATAGCACCGTACACTTCGCCTCTACATATTTGTTTCGCATTCTTTGTAAATAACTTTACCAGAAGAGCTATTAGATATATCTGATTTAACCCGCCATACAGCGGGCTTTCTTTTTGCAATCTAAGTGAAGAAACAGTAGTTTGCAATCAATCGATAGAAGGGAACATATTATGCACTTTCACTGTCATCGAAAAAACGAGTAAGCGCATCTTTATCAGAAATCAAATTACCTTTCATAGCATAGATAAGATATAAAAATTACCTGCTAATGGGTGTAATAATTACGCAATTGGTAAGGTGATTTTTTGCAAAATATCTTTCTCAAGATTGCTGTGTATTTACTACGAAAATAGGACTATTGGATCGTGAGATGTAAACTACGAGAGCAGTATTAAACTTTGACCAGAGAAAATAAACTTTTTATTTTATCGGTTTAAACACCAATAATGCTGTATGATAACTAACACTAATGGCAAAAGTGGTTTAATAGACAAATTGTTAATTGTAACATAGGCTAGTTGATTTTACACGGTAAAAACTAGTACAACTAACAGAAGCTAACTGCTATTGCTAGCCAAACTTTAGGTATATAAAGACTATTCCTCTCTCTACTAATTTCCAGCTTAGAGTGAGGAATTATCATCATATGCCTGAATATCTACTAAATTCAAAAAGGTTACGCATTATGATGAGGATGACTCACAAACTAGTATTTACAACTGCTTGTCTAGCGATATTTTCTGGTGTAGTTGTAAAACCGGCGAGTGCTATTGATAATGATTTACCAGGGCAATCGATCGCACAGACTTTTAATGAAGAACCAATTATTGTCGAAGAAGAAGTGCCCCAAAGGGCTGATTCGAGTCGAAAAGAAGTTGATGTACCTAACTCCGATCGACAAAGTTCCGATAGTTGGGTACTTCCTGTTTTATGGGGATTAGGTGGATATATGATTGGGAGTCTCGTTGGAACAAACAAGACTTATACCAAAATGAATAAAGGTCGTTGAACGGCATTTATGTAACGCGAACAGATAACTAAAATTTTAAATCAGTGTGCTTCTCTTCAAATAGCTTGGCTTGAATTGTAGATACGTGACTCCCTATAACAATTTAATGGTGGACAATTATGATTTTGTCCACCGTTAATTAAGGTTAAAGGTAATAAGTTAGGAGTTAGGAGTTAGGAATTAGTAGTTTAAATTTCTCCTTGTCCCCTTGTCCCCTTGTCCCCCCATCTCCCCCATCCCCCCATCTCCCCATCCCCTCTACCGTTGCGGTATTTCTTTACCAAATAATGTTAAGTACATCAAACGGTAAATATCTGTATTGTCTACAGTTGATGGTAATTTATCTGCATTTAATCCGTGTGCTTTGGCAACAACTGAACCAGTGAAATCATTGAACCCTGCCCACGCGATCGCAAAGGGATAATTATTTCCCCCTTTATCTGGTCCTGAAACAAATGGTAATGTAGCAGTTCCATCTTTACCATCCCACGGTGCGCCGTTATCACCTTTTTCTGGTAATGGTTTATCTAAGGGGAAATTTTCGGTAGTGACTCCAATTACTTCCAAACCACCTGCATCGCTATCGGCGGCAGTTACTAATAAAGTGTTAGGATTTTTATCGATAAATTTCATTGCTACACCAACGGCATCATCGGCGCGTTTAACTGCTTCTATACAGCCTTTGGCGTTGTTGTAATTACAAAAGTTGTCGCTTCCTTCTTCTTCTAAAACAATAAAAAAACCATTTGAATTTTGGGATACAATTTTTAAAGTTGCATCTAACATTTGGGAAACTGTCGGAGTATCTGCAACGTATAAGGGCAAATTTTTCTCTTTTAAATCTTCTTCGGATTCGTCGTTATAAGTATCTGTCGCCGCGAATATTCCTAATACTTTTTTGGTGTCTGCGGGTAAATCCAAAAGTTCGTCGCGGGTATAAACTACCGTATAACCCTTTTTTTTCGCTTCTTCAATTAAATTTACTCCGTCTTCCCGCTGACTTTCTTCGGCTTTGGCGTACTTTCCCGGCGTACCTTTAGGGAGATAAAATACTTCACCACCACCTAAAATTACATCGACACCAGAATTAACTATTTGCTTGGTAATTTCTGTAAACTCGCGTCTCGTCTTGGTTTTAGCAACAAAAGCCCCAGTGCCGGGTTCGGGTATGATCCCGGAATTGATCATCGCCGTTGCCTTACCAGCTTCAACTGCTTCTTGCATAATTGTTTGCGGTTTACCGGAAGCTGCAACTATCGGTTGTCCGTTTTCATCTAAGCCAAAAGAATCGCTGTTGACTTTAACTCCCGTGGCGTGAATTACCGCACCCGCGTTAGAAGTTGCGGTAAGTTGGTTTTTCAAATGTCCCAAATACACGCCCAAGTTTGACATTTTATCCCAATTCAGCCTACTATCCGGACCGTAATGCAGCATCCGCGCCGCACCCCAATGAGATGCACTCGTACCATCTGGGTGGATAAATATTACGTTTCCTCGATCGCTTGGATTCGTAGTAGTTTGATTGGGTGTTGAGTTAGTACATCCAGCAAAAACCACCATCGCTAAGATTGTTAAACCAATTATTTTTCTGTTAATTTGCAACACGATTTTTTAGATATATATATTGGTTTCTGACTTACTTACGGCTTTTATAATGTCAAGCCAAGTTAGATATATCAATCTGTTGGGTTTTTGTAAATATCTTGTTAGAGGATCTTTTTGATTGATGTGTTAACTAATAGGACTTACGCACCGGGCACAATCGCTTTTAAAATTATGTATATATAGTAAAAAACCGAAATTGTTTTTAAAATTATATAGTAGATAATTAAGAAGAAATAGAACCACAATGTTGTAATTAATCCTGTAATTAAACGAGGAAGCATAATAGATAAAGCGCAATATTCAAAGTAAATGATTCTCTTGACTGCAAAACTAAAAAAGCATCAAACAAACAGGTTAAATAAAATGTATAAGATGTTTCGATGAATTTCGCGAACTTCTTAATTATTAAAATCCTTAATACAAACTTTTGATTATTCTGACTTTTTTATCCCTTCCAAAATATTCTCTAGCAAAATAAAAATAGCTGTAGTTTAAGCTACAATGAAAATAGCAAATATCAGCTTTATTACATAGGTTTTTATCTGAGGAAATGAAAAAGAACTCGTAATTTAGAATAGATATATATGATAAACAATTAAGCCTCATATTGATTCGTGAAACAAAAGAAGGTGATTGATGCGATTTGAATGGACGGATATTTTTGCAGATATTGACCCAAGATTGCAAAGACTTATACAACGTTGTCGCCGTGGACTACCTACTCTACCTACAGCTTCAACAGAGGTGGGAGAAGTCGCGGTAATTGCTAAGGTGAATGATGTTCGAGCATGGCGATCGCTGAGTGAGGTACGGGAAGGTGCAGAAGTTGGAAGCACGCCAGATGGAGATATTATTGTTACCGCCAGAGTTCCCGTTTCGCGGTTGCAAGCGGTGCGTAGTTCCCCTTGCGTCGTTAGTTTGCAAGCATCGCAAAGTTTGCAATTGACTGTTGATGATACTGAAGAAGTTGTAATTCATCGTGACTCGATACCAGTAGGTTCCGCTGGCGAGCAAGGACAAAATGTAGTTGTAGGAATTATTGATGTGGGTTGCGATTTCGCTCATCAGAATTTTCGTCACCCAGATGGCTCTACCAGAATACTCGCTTTATGGGATCAAGATGGTTTATCGGAACCCGATAGCCCTTTCGGTTATGGAAAAGTTTATCGCAGCGCAGAAATCAACGAAGCTTTACAGGCAGACGATCCTTATTTGGCTTTGGGCTACTATCCCGGAAAACTCGCTCACGGAACTCATGTCATGGATATCGCTGCGGGAAATGGAAACGGTACCGGGAATCCGGGTATTGCACCCAGAGCCGATATTGTCTTCGTTCATTTTTCCAACGGTGCTGTTGAAGCAGTTTTGGCTAATGGAGGTTCGGCTGTAGATAAGTCTTTGGGCGATACTACCGAACTTGTGGAAGCGGTGGATTTTATTTTTGAAATTGCCCATGAACGCGCTTGTGCAATTAATATTAGTTTGGCGTTGCACGGCGGACCTCATGATGGTACTGCTTTGGTGGAACAAAGTATAGATGCTTTGGTCGGTGAAAAGCCGAATCGGGCAGTAGTTATTGCGGCGGGAAATTCCTACGATAAAGGAATTCATGCTTCGGGAAAAGTGCCGCAAGATGGTTTCACCGATTTGCATTGGGATATTCCCAGGGGACATTGGCAGTACAAAGCAATGGAACTTTGGTACGATGGCGGGGATAAATTTCGTTTGGAAATTATTCCTCCCGATAGCGAACCTTTGGTAAGTCTGCAACTAGATGAAAATGGAGAAATTGTAGACGAACACGATAACACCGTGATTTACTTATCTCACCGTTTTTGCGACCCCAACAACGGCGATAATATGATTGGTGTTTTTATGGAATCCAAACTTCCGGGAGGCATCTGGACTGTACGACTGCATGGAGTTGAAGTAAGTAGCGGTAATTTTCACGCTTGGATAGAACGTGAAGATGGTTCTCAAACCAGCTTTGTGCCGCCATACGATCGCACTCATACCGTTAACTCCATCGGCTGCGGACGCAATATCATTATGGTTGGCTGTTACGATCCCACAAAACCCAATCAACCTTTATCATATTTTTCCAGTTCCGGACCAACTCGCGACGGACGACAAAAACCCGATTTTATCGCTCCCGGACAAAATATATGGGCAGCCAGTTCACTGACTCAAACTAAGTCTTCGAGAAAATCAGGCACCAGTATGTCCGCACCAGTTGTCACGGGAATCATAGCCTTGATGTTAAGTGAAGCTAACGCTCACAATATCAAATTAGATATTAACCAAATCCGCGATATTCTTATCCAAAGTGCTGAAAATAATCCTCCCAAAGATCCTTTAAAAAAAGCGCGTTACGGTTACGGTCCTATTAATGCCCAAGCTGCTATTTCCGCCGTCAGAACGATGTGGTAGTATGAAGTGATAGAATATAATATTATTCGATCGCAAAAATAGGGTCTTTAATAAGGAATAGTTACCTATGCTTTACATAGCAGGTAAACCCGTGCGCGTTAGAAAAACTACGCTCCACGGCTGCCATAAAAAAGAACACGGCTCTGAAATAGCACAATCGCAACAAGACGGCGATGATGTTTATGGAGTCACCGTAAAAGTTGCCGAGCCTGGATATGTACCCGCAGGTCTTAGATTAAGAGGTCATATTTCAGCTAACTTATTTACAGCTACCGTTACCCCAGAAGATATCGAAAATTTAGAAATGGATTCTATGGTAGTGTCGATTAGTGCGCCAAGAAAACTGCATTCTGCTGGAAATAATTCTGTTGCCTGAATACTTTTAATATCTTTAACATCAAAACTGTTCTACTTAAGTTGACAATTTTGCTATTTTATGCATATGTAAGTATTGTAGCGTAATTTAATAAAAATTGTGAAGTTTTTATTTTTGATTTTGATTAAACAGCCCAAATTTAATAAAAATATGATATTAGAGGCGGCTATTAACTAGTCGCCTTTTATTATCGGTTTTTACGACAAAGCTTCTGCTGCCTCTTCAACCACGGGATTCAAACGATAACCAATACCATAAACAGTTTCAATAATATTGCTAGGGGCACCCACAGCTTTGAGTTTCATTCGCAATCCTTTAATATGAGTCCGAACGGCTTCTTCTGTAGGAGCGTCTTCGTAAGACCAAAGATGGTTTAAAATCGTGCTGCAACTAAATATATGATGAGTGTTTCGTAACAAAAGCTCTAATAACGCGTATTCTTTGGGAGTTAAAGCTAAGAGTTGTTTATTATAAGTTACTTCATAAAGCGTAGGGTCAAGTTGCAATTCACCCCATTTTAAAATAGGTAAGGATTTTATCTTTCCCCTACGCAAAAGCGCCCGGATACGAGCGGTTAATTCTTCCTCGTCAAAAGGTTTAACCATGTAATCATCTGCACCAGCATCCAAGCCGACAGCTTTTTCATGAGGACAACCTAATCCAGTTAATAGCATAATTGGGGTTTGTAAACCATCCGAGCGTATCTGTCGGCAAAGGCTAATACCATCTAGTTTTGGTAAAGTGATATCGAGAATAATTAAGTCGTAATCAAAAAGTTTTATAAATCCCCAAGCCTCTTCTCCATCAGAGGCTATTTCAGTCACATAATTGCGATCGCCCAGAACCAGACTCAACACTTTTGCAATATATTTGTCATCTTCTACTACTAATATTTTCATTCCTTGTAGCTTTTTCGTTCGCAAAGCAGGAAAGGATTACAGTCATTTCTGCGGATATTCAGATGCGGACAATAGGTCAATTAATTGGTAAGACTATAAAATGAGTAAGCTGTAATCTAAATATTAGAATATCAAATCAATAATGCTTCGCCTTACTTAACAAATATCAACTTTTATTTATATTTTGTAAAATTAAAAATATAAGCCACCCTTAAGTTTTTTTAGGAGTGGCTTAGAAACAAGTCTATTAAAACTGAATCAAAAACGATCGCGCGATCGCAGTATTTAATTGATGCAACCATTATCGCATTAGAGCAAGTTTATCGGAATTAGCAGAAGTTACGGGACAATTTAAGCTCGACTTTTCTACTTTTTGATGGATTATAGATAATCTACCCGATAACGATTTTATTAAAGAATGACTATTAGATAAATCGCATACAGGCATTTCTTGCCAGCAACTCGGACAAAACCAGTAAGTATGGTTGTTGCTGATGTGGTACAAAAGCGTGTCTTTGCAGCAGGGACAGTAATTCATGGTGATTTTTTTTAACCTCTTTTATTATTTGCGATCGTTTCAGGAAGATAAATAAGTAAATGAATTGTTATGCCTTTAGGATAGAAAACAAATATGAGAAACTTGTGAGGAAAATCCAAAATTTATAGCGAACGATTGAGCTTTCTTTTAAGTAATGTAAAGTGTGAAGTTTTGACTGCAAATCTATAAATTAAACTTAATACTCACAAGTTCCTCATATTGTTTGTGTATAAGGTAATTAGTTAGCGATCGTTAAGTGTTGTATATTAGAATTTATACATAAAAATATAAAATACTAATTATAAAATTTTATTGATGAATGGACGCAATATATAAACTACCTCTAAAGCTAGCCGTGTATTTTTAAAACATTGCTACAATACTAATATAACTTTTTTCAAGTTAGTAACGATAACTCTTTATAACTCTTTTTGTTCGATCGAGTTTTATTTAGAAAAATATAAATTAAATTTTCAGATAAATTAGGTGAAATTAGCGATATTATTATTCCTAATTGCCTTCATTATTATTGAGGCATTTAACTATGTTATCTATTACAAATTCTAATAGTTTAATTGATTTAAATCGGGTAATTGAGACTTATTGTTTGAAAGTTACACCCGATACTTTGGTAAGCGATGCGATTACTTTAATGCTGAATATAAGTTATGCAGGTGAAGAAAAGGCAAGTTGTATTTTAGTTACTCAAAAATGTCGTTTGATTGGAATATTGACTCAAGCTGACATATTGAGACTTGCTGCAACTGGTATAAATTTATCTGCTATCAAAGTAGCTGAGGTGATGAAACGGGAAGTAATCAGTTTAAAAAAAACACCGAATCAAGATATTTTTACGGTGTTACGAATAATGCATCAGCATGGAATTTCCCATTTACCAGTTGTAGATGAGACGGATAACTTGCTGGGAATTGTCGAAGAAAAAAGTTTATTGCAAGTATTTGTGGATAAACATGATGATATCATCAACACGAATGCAAATGCTGACACAGAGCAGGACGATCGCATCTCGGTAAGTGAAGCACAAATTAAATTTGATGCAAATATATTAGCTCATGTTAGCGATGCGGTGATTGCGATCGATAACGAACATAAAATTATTTATTTAAATCAACGAGCCGAGGAGCAATACAATATTAATGCTTCAGAATTTATTGGGCGGGATTTAGGATTCGCTTATGAATATCGCTGGCTGAATTTGCAAGACAAGGAGATTGCCAAAGAAAATTTGTCTGCAAAGGGTTGGTGGCAGGGGGAAAATATTCATATTAAAAAGAATGGCGAACGAATTCACGTTGAGTTATCGGTTAGTTATCTGCATAACGATCGCGGCGAAAAAATTGGTTTACTGGCTATGATTCGAGATATAACTCAACGCAAACAAGCTGAAGAAAAATTACGCCAAACTGAAGCTTTGCTGCAAGAAGCACAACGAATTGCTAAAATAGGCAGTTGGTCTTGGGATTTGACTACGGATGAAACTTGGTGGTCAAAAGAATTCGATCGATTTACTAATTCCAACCAAGGTAATAGCATAGTTGATATTGAAGCTGTCAATCAAGCTATTTATCCGGAGGATAGGGAACGGGTAAATCAACTAATAAGCAATGCGATCGAGCAGGCTATTCCCTATGAAACAGAGTTTAGATTTATACATCCTGATGGAAGTATTGGTTACGCATTTTCTTGTGGAAAAGTAGAAACGAATGCAGTCGGAAGGGTTGTCCGTTTTTACGGTATTTCTAAAGATACCAGCAAGTATAAACAAGCACTATCTGCATTGCGAGAAAGTGAATCACGATTCCGCGCAATGGCAGATACAGCCCCCGTGATGATTTGGATGGCTGGATGCGATCGACTTTTTAACTATTTTAATGCTACATGGTTGGGATTTACGGGAAGAACTTTAGAGCAAGAAATTGGTAATGGCTGGATAGAAGGAATTCATCCAGACGAGGGAGAGCGCTGTGTAGAAATTTACCTTGATGCTTTTGATGCTCGGCAAGCGTTTTTGATGGAATACCGATTGCAAAATAGGTATGGCGAATATCGCTGGATTTTGGACAAGGGTACGCCTAGATTTGATGTAAATGGAAGTTTTGCTGGCTATATTGGTTCTTGCATAGATATAACCGAGCGCAAGCAAGCAGAAGAGAAAATTGCTCAACAAGCAGTGTTACTCGATGTTGCTACAGATGCAATTTTGTTAAGAAGTTTATCGGGAGCAATTTTATACTGCAATCAAAGTGCTGAAAAGATGTACGGATGGACGACACAAGAAGTTTTAGGTAAGGATGCCAACGAAATTTTATATAAAGAAATTACTCAACAATTAACCGAGGCAATCCAAGAAGTAACCCAAAGTGGTTCCTGGCAGGGTGAGCTGCAAAAAGTTACCAAACAAGGTAGGGAAATTACTGTCGCCAGTCGTTGGACTTTGGTATGCGACGAAGCCGGAAACCCAAAATCAATTCTTAGCGTAGATACCGACATCACCGATAAAAAACAGCTTGAAAGCCAGTTTCTTCGCGCTCAACGCTTGGAAAGCCTCGGTACTTTAGCAAGCGGTATTGCTCACGATTTAAATAATATGCTCACACCAGTTTTGGCGATCGCGCAGTTGTTACCCCTCAAACTTGGCAATGTGGATGAAACTTCTGCGGAAATGCTGCTGATGCTCGAAGCGAATGCCAAACGAGGCGCTAATTTGGTGAAACAAGTTCTCTCATTTGCTCGTGGCGATGAAGGTAGGCGCACGGTGCTGCAAGTCAAGCATCTTTTGAGAGATATCGAACAGCTTGCTCGCGGTACATTTCCTAAAAGCATTGAAATTGAAAGTGATTTACCGCGAGATTTATGGGCAGTTTCGGCAGACGCTACCCAGCTACATCAAGTATTTATGAACTTAGTAGTAAACGCCCGCGATGCAATGCCTTCAGGGGGGACTTTAACTATCGAAGCTCATAATAAGTTTATCGATGAAAGCTATGCCAAAATGAACATCGATGCAAAAGTAGGGCACTATATTGTTGTTACCATTACCGATACAGGAGTTGGTATTTCTTCAAAAATTATAGATAGAATTTTCGATCCCTTTTTTACTACTAAAGAAGTAGGAGAAGGTACGGGATTGGGTTTATCGACGGTGTTGGGTATTGTCAAAAACAACGGTGGCTTTATTGAGGTATCGAGCAAAGTTGAAAAAGGTACTCAATTCAAAGTTCATCTACCAACTATAGAAGGAGACGTTTCGCCGATAATAGAAAACAGGGAGCTACCCATAGGAAATGAAGAATTAATTTTAATAGTAGATGATGAAGTTGGAATTTGTGAAATTATTAAGACTACACTAGAAACCTATAATTACCGCGTAATTACAGCCAAAGACGGTATCGAAGCAATTGCAGTTTACGTGCAGCAAAAAAAAGAAATTAATATTGTTTTAATAGATATAATGATGCCATCAATGGACGGTGCAATAGCCATCCGCACCATACAACATATGAATCCACAAGTAAAAATTATTGCCATGAGTGGATTAGTTTCTACTGAGGCTTTAGTACAAGAATCAGTCACCAATATTCAAGGATTTTTACCTAAACCTTTTGGTGCAGATGATTTATTAAATATTTTAGAAGCAGTTAAAGGGTAGGAGTTGGGAGTCAAGGTTTTACAAAAGTTATTTACAGTAAGCATAATATTTTTTAATCTATCTAAAGACTTATTTAATATTATGCCTTTAAAATGTTGACAAGAGTGCAATAATACTATCTTAATAGATAATAAATGGTTAAACTTTGATTAATTTGAGGTTTTGACGACTTACATAGATTCAGAATCAAAAAATCAATTTATTTTCGGGATACACATATTTTGCTTGTCTTTTGCTTCTTTCTTAAGGTAGAAGCCAATTTGCTTTATATGTTTTATTCTTGACAGAGTTAAATGTCTGAAATGTTGCGAACCATCACCTATCTAAAAAAAAGTGGTTAATTTTTATATGGCTGCAAATCTATAAATAACTATTTAGAAGCAGTGTGGGGAGGATAGGAAAAATTTACAGAATAATCTATAATCGCCATTTCAGATAATGCATTTAAGCAATGAGGCATAACTGCAATTATTTAATTCATACATACAATTTTGAGGAGTAGAATTTTTCATGTTAAATAGATTTCGTTCAAAAGCTTTGGCATTGGCATTAGCTGCGGTAATTCTTCCAGCTTGTGCGGAAACAGCAGATAATACAACACAACAAGAAAGAGAAAACGTTACTGCTGAAGAAGTTGCGGATAAAACCGATAAACTAATAGGTCAAAGTGTAACTATCAGAACTAACGCTATAAATAAAATTAGTGACACTACATTTGCCGTTACCGACGATGACTTTTTTGGTGGAGATACCATCTTAGTTGTAAATGCAACAGGAGATACTCAACCACTACCCGAAGATACAGAGTTGCAAATTACGGGTGAAGTGAAAAAGTATGGCACTGATAATTTTAACAAAGATTATAAGTTAAACCTTGACTCGAAAGATTATGCAAAATTTGAGGGTAAGGCAGCAATGGTTGCTCAGTCGATCGCGCTAGCACCACAACCCGGTCAAATTACATCAAGCCCTGACAACTACTATAATAAAGTGATTGCGGTACCGGGTAAGATTGAAGATGTAACTGGCAATGGCAATAATGTATTTACTCTTGATGATAAGTTGATTGGTGCTGATAAGCTATTAGTTTTGGTACCAGATGATAAAGATGTAGTTCCTTATTCAAAGAATGTGAAAGCAGGTGAAACTGTTGTTGCTACAGGTACTTTGCAAAAGTTTGTAGTTGCTGACTTGGAAAGAGATTACAAATTTACTTGGGATGATGGTGTCAAGAGTAAATTAGAAGCAGACTACAAAGATAAGCCCGTTTTGGTAGTTAAGAATATCTATCCTTCAGCATTACCTAATTCACTCGAAAAATAAGTTGATGTTTTTACATCGCTTATCTAAATAGATTTTTATAAATAGGGGTTTTCATGAATGGAAGCCCCTATTTTGTACGCATTTTTTACTATATTATCTATCTTTTGAAGGAAGAATTACTTAAATAATCATAGATAAACTAATATTTAATATAATTTTTAATTTTCGATAAATTGACTAAATATAGTAAAGGAGAAAACATCAATGCAATCAAAAACAGCTTTATCTTCCCCCAGCAAACAAGAATTTGCCGGTACCTTTCGCTTACTCGGTAGAATCAGCTTTTGGATTCATTTAGTTTTAGGTTTGACTGCTGGAATCATGTTGTTATTAGTTATCTTCAGCCGTAATTTCAGCGCAATAAATAGTCCTTTTATTGGATTCGGAATATTTTTAGGAGTATGTGGGGTACTTGCGGTAGGTTTCCGAATTTTTTGGGCTTATCGTTACACTCGTTTAGCCAAGCGGTTGCAGTTATTCGATACTAATTTACACCCTAAGAAAGAAGAAGTTATTAGAGTTTTGCATATTGGCTTAATTATTAGTTTGGTAGGAATTGGCTTAGGTTTCTTAGCCACTGAAGAAACAGTAATTGCCGTTTTAGCAAAGACTCTTGCTCAACCCCAGGGAGCAGCAGTTTATAATCCTGAAACAGTAGTACGCTCTGTAGATTTACTTCTCGTGCTTGCAAATGTAACTATTATTGGCGCTCATTTTTTGGGTAGCGTTAATTCTTTAGGCTTAGTTGAATGGTTAGAGAAATAGTTTTTAAATAATGGAGGTAATAATTTGCGCTTCGGGAAATTGATTGGCTTCCTATTGTTTGCTGTTGTTTTATATGTTTTATGGCAGATAAGACAAGTATTGCTATTAGGATTTACAGCAGTAGCTTTTGCGACGGTTATTAATAGATTGGTAAAAATAATTCAGTCTCGTCTTCACATGAAGCGGGGGTTTGCCGTTGCTGCTTCAATTTTCCTGATATTGGCAGGTTTGATTGGACTTGCTGCAATTATTGTACCGTCTGTTATTGATAAAATACCAGAATCTAACAAGTTAGTCGATCGAGGATTTGAACAATTAAGAGATGGTTATAGCTGGTTACAAAATATAATTCCCGGAGAAGTACTGAACGATATTGGTAGTTTAGAAAATTTTTGGCAACGATTACTCAGTTCAGATTCTAATTGGTTTGGAGGCTTTTTTAAAGTCTTTTCAAACTCTCTTGATTTTATATTAAATTTGCTATTAGTGATTGTTGTCACCATTATGCTTTTAGCCAATCCTTCTGCTTACAGAGAGGTTTTTTTATTGCTATTTCCGGGGTTTTATCGTTCCCGTGCCTCGGAAATACTTTCGCAATGCGAAGAATCTTTAGTAGGTTGGTTTATTGGCATTGTATTTAACATGGCAGTTATAACAACGCTAAGTTTAATAGGTTTATTTTTTTTGGGAGTGCCTTTACCTTTTGTAAATGCTGTATTGGCGGGGTTATTAACATTTATTCCCAATTTAGGACCAACTTTGAGCGTAATTCCTCCTGCTGTAATGGCTTTAACTGTAGCACCTTGGAAAGCTTTGGCTGTAGTTGTTCTTTACATAATTATTCAGCAAACTGAAAGTAATATTCTGACACCTTTGGTAATGAAGCGGGAAGTTTCTTTGTTACCTGCCATTACTTTATTATCGCAAGTTGCTTTTGCCGTGTTTTTTGGATTGTTGGGTTTGTTTTTAGCTTTACCTTTAGTAGTTGTTTCTCAAGTTTGGTTAAGAGAACTTTTGGTAAAAGATATTTTGAATGATTGGAAACCGAATAATAACCGTAGGATGACTATTCGTAGCAATTGAAGAATTAGCTAGTAGGGTGCGTTAGAGGCATTGATAAAAATATAAATTGCGTCGTAGCGCACCAATTTCGGAAGTTGCGTTAATTTTATAGGTTTAATTAAGAGAGATTAACATCAATAATTTCATTTTTTCCGTCTGAAGTTGGTATATGTGCCCGCATTTTTATTTCAGCTACTCCGACAATTTTTAAATTGACTTCTAAAGACACATTTTCAGCAGTAACTTGTTTTTCTTTTACTCTCTGACTGGCAATTTCAATTATATTAAGTGCTTTATCAACTGCTGTAACGATAGCTTCTTCAGTAATATCCTCAGCTTTATTCTTAGTTACTTCAGAAATATTCTCAACAACTTCTTGTCCTTTTTTTTTACATTGTCTACTAAATCTTCAGCGGCTTTCTTACTTTGTTGAGGAATCTTATTTAAGTCCATGATTTTAGAAGTTTTATCGTAGATTTTTATAATTATATACTAAAAAGATAATCTGGAGAGATTGAATATAAAACTTAGTACTAATAGGGTGTGTTAGACGCATAATATCGTGAATTAGAAAATAAAAGTTGCGTCGTAACGCAGAAATGTATTGAAACGATATAAGTATTTTAAGCATTTACTCCCCCATGCAGTGGTTATCCCTAGAAAAGGGGGGTTTTAGTTTGCAATTATCCTACTTAAAATTGAAAACCTAAAAGATTCCAATAAGCTAGGAAAGGAACGAACATCAATGCAGCTAAAGTAATCAAAGAATAATGCAACCGTCCAAATATCGACCAATATTTATATTTCCAAACTACTATAGAAAATATGAATAATGCCAAAGTCAAAAAAGTGCTTATTAATGGTAGTGCTAATAAAGCAATTACTATCGTAGGTACACCATAAGCTAATTTCCAAAAACCGATAAGCCATAACGATAAAGGTAAGCCAATTAAAAATACTAAATTTAAAGTACCTACCAAACCAGCTATTATCCAAGCTCCGTAAAAATGACGTTCAAATTTACCAGACTTTCCTTGTAAACCCCGAATAATTGGAATAATCGGATACGTAATGAAAGCTGAAAGAAACACAATTGTACAAAAAGCTGCAATACCAAGCTGTACCCAAATAGTTTCATACCAAGCAATTTTCTCGTAAGCTCCTATTTTCGGAAAAAGCGGATTAAATGCAAATATTTTCCCATTTTTATCACCAAAGGCTGTAAAAGCATTATCTGATGGTCGTCTAAATAATAGTTTATCAATTGGTATTAATTCTTTATCGGGTATTTTGCTTACAAAAAAGAGTTTTGGAGCATCTATAATTAAATCACCTTTATCACCTTGTTTAATATTAATATCTTTAAATGGTGCAGTTACTTTTGCAAAAGTATTGCGGGGATATTCAACATCGCGATAATTACCTGTAAATCTTTCTAATTGCTGTTGACTTAATGGAATTTTAGGGTATGCAGGTGGTTTTGTAACTGGAAAATATTTGTCAAAAAATTGGTTTAGGAATGGACTACTTAAGCCAGTAAAGCTGTTGTTAGCAATAAAAATACCAATATTTTGTTCTGGCATTAAAGTAAGAGAAGCAGAATATCCCCGCAAACTTCCTAAATGTCCCCAAGTGCGAATATTATTTACCCAACGTTCGCGGAAACTGTAACCAGTACCCGGTAATAATGGATGATGGGTGAAGTGTCTTGTGAGCATTTCGCGCACAGTATTTTCTTTAAGAATGCGCTTATCTTGATAGCGCCCATACTGCAAATATGCATTCATAAAGTGAGTCATATCTGTAGCTGTTGTACTTATCGCCGCTGCTGGTGCAATATTTAAATACAGATAGGGAACGGCTTGATATTTACCTTTTTTATACTGATAACCCGTAGCTAAATTATCTGCTAAATCTGGTGGTGGGGGTTGCAGAAAAGTAGTGCGGCGCATCGACAGCGGTTGCAAAATATTTTTGTCGATGTATTCAACGAAGGGAGTTTGAGAAATTGTTTCTACTAAATAACCTAATAAAGCAGTACTATGACTCGAATAACTGTAAAGTGTACCGGGCTGCCACTCGATCGCGGGCATATACTTAGCTAAGTAATCGCCTAAAGGTAACATTTTTTCCGGTGTGGGTGCTGCAAGTCCGATGCGTCGTTTGGTAGTACCATCGGTATGCATCATCATTTGGGCTGCGGTTACGGGTTGCGGAAAAGGATTTTTGATTTTAAATTTTTTCAAATATTGATTTGCGTTACTCTTTATATCCAATTTTCCCCCCTCAGATAGCTGCATTGCTGCTGTTGCTGTAAATAATTTGGAGAGAGAAGCAACACGAAACAAAGTTTTATCCGCATCTACCGGAATATTTTTCTCTACATTTGCATAACCATAACCTTTAGTAAAAAATACTTTACCGTCTTTAACTATAGAAATAACTGCTCCAGGAATATGAGACTTTGACATCTCATCATCCATAAATTTATCCACCCATGCAGTAAATTCTTGCGGGTTACTTAAACCTGGTGCGGAGTCAGATGGTGTTACAGGTGGTTGCGGTTGTGTAGGCTGCTGTTGCTGAGAATTTACAGGTGGAGGAAATTGAGTAGGTACATCTCTAGCGAAACTAGTTAAGCCAGAAAGAGATAAAAATAGAATAAATCCGATAAAGCCAATACATATGCGCTCGATCCACTTTACAAATATCATGATTCTATAAATGGTATTTCAGTTTTCCAATAAGCACGATAATCCTGTGGAGAAAATCAAAACTATTAGTAGTTAAACACTTTATTACTCCACATTACTTTGATAAACAACTATTTTGGTCTTTCTAGAGATGGATATTGCTTATTTTTGTTTCTATTCCGGGTAAAATGTTACTTACTTCAGGAGGAAGACACGAATCCAAATCGCGGATATTCTACATATAAATTGGTAAAAACTGGGTAAACACGGAGGCGTTTTGTGCGTTTTGGAAAATGGATTGGCTTATTTGCTTTTGTCGTATCAATATATATCTTGTGGCAAATTAGACAAGTTTTATTGATAGTCTTTGCTGCGATAGTGTTAGCAACCGCTTTAAATCAAGTTGTTAAAGCATTACATAAAATTCGTATTCCACGAGGGCTTGCAGTTGGGATATCAGTTATTTTGCTACTCACAATGGTTGCGGGCTTTTTCGCGTTGATTGCCCCACGAATTATTGAACAATTGCGCGAATTTACTTCTTTAGTACCAACAGTTTTAGCACAAGTGCGGACGTGGAATGATTGGCTTTTGAACGTAATTCCCGAACAAGTTTTAGATGAAATTCAAGGTTTAAAATATTTAACTCAAGGTTTAGAAACTTGGTTAGATAGAATTTTAGGAAACTTTATTCTCATATTAAGTCAGTCGTTAAACATTGTTTTAAATTTTTTACTTTTCTTAGTTTTAACAATAATGCTTTTGATAGATCCTACGCCCTATCGAAGCGGTTTTATCATGCTTTTCCCAGCCTTTTATCGTAACCGTATGGGCGAAATTATTGATAAGTGCGAACACTATTTAGTCGGTTGGATCAAAGGTACGCTGCTTACCATGTTTCTTATCGGTGGTTTGAGCTACATTGGATTATTAATTTTAGGCGTGCGGCTACCGTTAATTAATGCAATTATAGCTGGATTCTTAGAATTTATTCCTAACGTTGGTCCGACATTGAGTTTAGTTCCACCGCTGTTATTGGCATTACTCGATGCACCTTGGAAAGCTCTTGCTGTAGTTGCACTATATTTCGGCATTCAGCAGGTTGAAAGTTTGATTGTTGTACCTTTGGTAATGAGAACACAGGTTTCTTTATTACCCGTAGTAACTTTATTAGCCGTGGTAATATTTGCTAATTTCTTTGGCTTTCTTGGTGTATTTCTGGCAATTCCTTTAGTACTTATCCTGCAAATATTTATCCAAGAAATTTTAGTCAAAGATGTTCTTAACCACTGGCAATTAAAGGATGGTAGTAAACAAGAAACTAATCTTGCTTTTGTACAGGTTAATCCAACAAATCCAGATATTATAGTAGATGATTCTGCGATCGATAAAGGTTAAAGGTTAAAGGTTGAAGAGGTTAATAATACTATCTATCCGATCTATTTGAGCGGGAGGAGAAGCCTGTTAATGTGTTTTCGGTTTTCAAAACTACGTCTTCTACAAGTCTTTCGCTGAATCCAGCAACAAAGGCGATCGCCATGTAAAGATAAATGGTACGGTTTTCGCGTGCGGAGATTTGGAAAATACCGGAAAATACCCCAGATTCAATCAATGCTACGGCGAAAATTGCAAAAGACATACCGACAATCGGACGGAAAAAGCCGGTAAAAAATAAGTCTGATTGTCCTTCTTTACCTTGTTCGATAAATTTATTCGCACGTACAATTATGCTGACTGCACTTCCTAACGCACCCATTGAAACAGCTACTAAAATAAAGTAAATACGGGTTTCAAAAAAATCTTCCCTGACAAAATTCGATCGGGAATTGCTGTTATTTAAATTCCCTTCTTTCTCGTTTATTAGCTTTAGAATATATTGATATGTATTTTCTGACTGAAGTTGCTTTATCTCTACATCTGTCATTTTAGAAAGAGTTTCTTCTGGCTGCATATCCGATTCTTTGGTTTCTTTTAGCAATTCCTGTTGTTTATTTACGGAATCCAACTCGTTTTTGATATTTGCCTGTAGATTTTTTATTGTTTCTTCCGTTTCGGTAATATTAAGATTTAACTGACTCTTATTATCGCCCTCTTGAGCGTTATTAAATTGTGATTCTAATGAATCTAATTCCCGGTTTACTTTTGAAAGCCTAGTTTTAAGATCGTTAATAAGGCTATCGTTTTTTGTTGCTTGCTGCTGCGTCTTGTCTAACTTTTCTATCAACGGTTTAATCGTATCGAACTGAACATTTTTTTCTTTATCGATAACAAGGCTTCTTGCAAACAAGGTTAATCCACCTCCAAAAATGGGACAAATTACAAATATGATAAAAAACCAACTCAAACCAGAAAGCAGTCGATTATAAGCACCCCCAGTACCTTTAATAATCGCGCTGAAAGGATGAGGATATTCTCGCGATTGAATTGCTATTTGTCGTCGCGCTTCTTGGATAAAAACTAGGTTTCGAGAATTTTTATCAGATAATTTATTCGGAAAATTAGAATTTTTAAAGTTTTTGGTAGTATGTTCTTTTTCTTTATTTTCCAGCAAAATTGAAATAGCTAAATCTAAAATATCAACTTGTTGAGGATTGCGATAATCTAATGTAGACATTAAGCCTAGCAATCTAGCAAGCTCTCGCTGCATTTCTATACTTAATTGCTGCTGTTGCAGACTCGTTTTAATCTGAGCCAGTAAGCTTTGTACTTTAGTTTGCATTTTGCTGTCAAATGCTGAATTTTCGGCGATATTAGAAAGCTGTTCAACTTCTTCTTGTAATTGTGCAGAGGATTCGTTATTTTCATGCTCATTGTTAGATGATGGTAGTTGCATCACGGTTACTATTGTTGGGTGAAATATATAGTAATGATAAATACATGGATGCTTGTCATGATTACGCAAAGTTAATTAAAAACTAAAATATTAATTTTTGTAGTGGGAGCTTCTTAGAGGATGTTTTTACAACCAGCGAGCGTCTGGCTAACGCACTACGAATGTGTTACCCATCATATTTAATGTGGCTCCGTATTAGTAGTTCTTTTCATTAGTTTTGATAGGTTCGTAGTAAGGGCTTCAGCCCCCTCCGGATTTGGGATTAAAGTCGGCACGTAGAACCCATCATATTTAATCTGGCTCCGTATTAGTAGTTCTTTTCATTAGTTTTGATAGGTTCGTAGTAAGGGCTTCAGCCCCCTCCGGATTTGGGATTAAAGTCGGCACGTAGAACCCATCATATTTAATCTGGCTCCGTATTAGTAGTTCTTTTCATTAGTTTTGATAGGTTCGTAGTAAGGGCTGTACTCGCTCCGGAGGCGCTAAAGCGCTTACTACGAACCTTTTTGGCAACAAGAAAGTGCGAAGATTACCATTCAGCAGCTTTTTATTTTAAATAAGGGCACTAAATTATATTTTTTCAGTCTGACTTTAATAAATGGAATCATATTCATCAATTCAATGAAACCAATGAAAACAAATATTAATTTAAGTTTAATTGAAGTTTAAAAGTATAATTTTTACTTGATTTTTTGTATCAAATTCTGGAAAATAAACTTTCATTTCGGTGGTTAAAATTATTCTCTACTAAATTATTAATGAATCTAAAATGTTAAAGCTTGTTTTGAAAAGGCTATCATTTTTACTCTTATTTAGCTTGTTGGCTAATGGTTTACCTGCTTCTGCTTCTGAATTCGATACGCTTTTATGTTTGGAGAAGTCTGGAAAAATAGCCAGAGATTATGGACGCGATAATCATAGAAGATATGGCGATAGCGATGGCAGCGATGGTAGTAATGGGCGCAGTGGCAGAAGTGGGCGCAGTGGTAGAGACGCTACTGTATTTGCTGATGGCTCCCCTGTAAGCTTGGATTTGTCAGGTAGTGATGGTGAAGATGGCGAGGATGGTGAAGATGGCTATCGCGCTCGCTGTCGTCGTCGATATGGTGGCAAGGTAAAGGGCGATCGCAAGGGGGATATACACGCACCTGATGGTGGTAAAGGTGGCAACGGTGGTAGAGGTGGAAACGGTGGAAGTGGCGGTTCTTTAAGAGTTTATTACAGTAATATTGCCGATTTAAGAAGTATCTTTGTTCGCAGCCAGGGAGCAGAATCAGGGCGCGGTGGGCGCGGTGGTGATGGTGCGATCGGTTGCAGATGTCGCCGCCGCAGTTGGACTGTTAAATCCTGTACTGGGAAAAAAGGTACTGCTAATTACAAGTGTAAAAAGCGTACATATAGATGTTACAGCGGTAGCGATGGGCGCGATGGCGAGGATGGTAAGGATGGAAAAAGAGGAAGTTTGGGGTATTTGAGTTTAGTTAAGGGTAAAACACAGCTTGCAGCAGATAATCCCCAAGCACGATTAAATTTTTCAGAGTTGCAGAATAAATCAATTCGTTTATCAAAAAATCTTTGGATTTATCGTAATGGTGCCATTTCTTTACTCGCTCCAGGCTCGGTAATTACGGATAAATATAGCGAGTTTGATAAGCGGATAGAAAGAGATTTTCAGGTAGTTTGGCTAGAAAAGCAGCCAATAAGTAATTTTAGTAAAGCTAATCTCAAATTGAACTTAAACAACGACGGTAAAATCGAAGTTGATTTTCCTCAAAAACTGTGGCTTGACATTAGTAAAAAACAAGAAGGCGATTTAACAAAGTTAGTAGTTAATAATGCCATTCCTGAAAAAGAAGTTACCGAATTAGCAGTTGCCGACTTTGTAGGTAGCGGTGAAAATTTGACATTAAGTCTAGTTGATTTAGCTCGCAAATCGGAGGTTATTAAAACACGGTTTCGGGTAGAATATGAAAGTATAGGCGATCGCGGAGGCGAATACGAAGCCGACATTCCCCCCGAATTCGTAAACCAAGATTACAACCGCTTTATTTTAGCTTTAGGTAAACTACCAATTCCTCAACAAGGATTAGAAGTTGGTACAAAAGTCCGCATCAAAGTTTCAGCAATCCGCTCCTTGGGTAAACGCTCCACAAAGCAGACAATTAACTGGAAAGGTAGAGTACGGGAAAGACAGTGAGCAGTTACCAGTTACCAGTTAGCAGTTAGCAGTTAACAGTTAGCAGTAGTGCGTTAGCGCAGCGTGTCCGCCAGGACATGCATCTTGCTCGCTGTTTAACTACCCCCTCTACCCCCTCTCCCCCCTCTACCCCCTCTCCCCCTCTCCCCCCTTTACCCCATCTCCCCATCTCCTCATCTCCCCCGAACCCCATCTCCCCAAAGGTTACTGAGCAGTTCGACGTAGCTCACTGTAAGACTTGTCGAAGTACTCCCCATCTCCCCCGAACCCCATCTCCCCATCCCCCCATCAAAAAAAGTCCATCATCCACGGAGACGTACCAGCGAATATCTGCGTAGCGGTGGAAATTACTGCATCTGTCGCGTCGATTCCAGCAAGTTGTAATTGTTGAGGTGAAAATAATCCTGTATATAAAAGTGCTAATCCTCTAATATCTAGGTTTAATTCACCCTTGCCACCTTTTACAACATTTCCGCTTCCGTTGGCAATTGATAAAATAAATTTGCCGTTGTTTTCTGCTATCAAATCATCTGTTATTTCTAAATGCAATTCGGTTTCAATTCCCGAACAATAACCGCGTGCGGATAATGCTTTCTCTACATTTATTAGTCGCAACATCCAGCGTTGAATAAATCTATTTTTAGCAGTTTGTTCGGGCAATATTAATGTCAAATTATCAATTGCAGAGCCGCGCCAACGTATTTTATCTATTTGAGAGCGATGATTGCTCAGAAATGACCAAAAGCTTTGTGCTGCTGCATTTGTCAGAAGAACCCAATCAACAACCATCAAAACATTATCGTTCTCAATGCGATTCTGGCTAAATACGATATAACCTTCCGGTTTTTCAATCGAACCGATAATATAAGCATAAAAAACTTCTTTATTATCCGGTTTAATGATGCGATTCCAGATAGTTTGATTCCGGTTTAAATATCCATTTATATTTTTTGCCTGCCTTGTATACAGTTCGTAAAAAATATCTGATATCGCAACAGATTTTATCGGTAAAGGTTGTTCTCTAATTTGAATACTCTGCGCTGGAATTTCCCATCCGCAAAAACTACCTCCTTGCTCGTATCCAGCCTTCCGATAAAGCCGTTGAGTTGCCGGATAAAGTACCGAAATCGGCACATCATTTGCATAAAGTTCTTTAATAGTCTGCTGCATTAAACTCAACGCCGCACCAGTACCCCGACACTCCGGAGCAACACCAACCCCAGCAATACCCGTCATCGCCACGTTTTTGCTACCCCACCATTGCCCCATCGGAATAACTACCAATCCACCGACAATTTCTTTTTCCTTGCGGATTACACGAATGTTTTCTACCCCCATCCGCTTAAGCCAACCTTCTTCCTCACCTGGGGAAGCTAAAAAACATTGTTCCAAGATGCTTCCAAATTTTTGAACATCTTCTGAATTGGTAACGATGCTGTATTCAAATTGCGAATTCATTCTGTTTACCGCCATCTGTTAGCACTACAAGCATACTACATGATGGCAAGAGGGGGTAGAGGGGGGGATGGGGAGATGGGGAGATGGGGGGATAGGGAGAATTTTAACCTTAATTACTCCTGACTGATTAGTGGTAACTGGTAACTGATTAGTGGTAACTGGTAACTGATTACTGGTAACTGATTACTGATTCACCTCATTTGCCAAAACATAATGCTACCGCCAACTATACCGATAATCATTCCGCTAACAATAAGAGCAAAGGTAAATCCTATGGGAACAGCTACAAAGTTGAAGCCGAAGATAAAAGAACTACCGTTAAATAAAGCTAGAAACCAACCAACGGTGATAAGGAAAATATTAGTCCAGTTATTTAACAGTTGATGATGTCTTAATAGTAAAGCCGTAAAAAACCCACCAAGACAACCGCCTATAGTCATGCCAACAATCATACCTTTGCTGAAAATTGGACTTGAAGCATCAAGCAGAAATACTTGCCAACCTATAATTAAACCAATCAAGAAACTGGCTCCCCAAATAAATGTTAGAAGAGCAACATGAGATGGCTTAATTGAATTAGTCCACATCAAGACTATACCGATTGTCAATCCTCCGATAGAACCAATAGTCGCACCATAGCGGGTAAACTCTGACATAACATCTAAAGGGTTGAGTTGGTATGACAGATTCGATAAAAACAGAAAAAAAGTACCAATACTAAGAGCAACAGCCCAGCCAAAGGCTATAAGGAATATTTTCATGCTTTTTTAAATTGTGAATGAGAGGGGGATGGGGGGATGGGGGGATGGGGAGAGGGGGTAGAGGGGGAGACAAGGGGACAAGGAGACAAGGAGACAAGGAGACAAGGAGACAAGGAGACAAGGAGACAAGGAGAAATAATTTTTAATCCCAATGCCCAATGCCCAATCCCCAGCAACTATCAACTATCAACTAACTACTATCAACTAACCACTAAAATTTATTTATGAAACTACGATTAACTGAAGGCAATGTCGGCTCTACGTTGGTAAAACTGACCATACCGATGATATGGGGTGTATTTGCGATTATTGCTTTCAATTTGGTAGATACTTACTTTGTGGGGCAGTTGGGAACGGAACCTTTGGCGGCGATGAGTTTTACGTTTCCGGTGGTGATGACTCTGGGTAGTTTGTCGATGGGCTTGGGTGTGGGTGCTTCTTCGGTGATTTCTCGCGCGATTGGAGAAGGCGATCGCCAGCGCGTGAAAAAGTTCACTACTAATAGTCTGACTTTGGCGGTAACTGCGGTTGCAATTTTTGTGATTATAGGTTTATTAACGATCGATCCCTTATTTACCGCTTTGGGTGCGAGTGCCGATATACTGCCGTTGGTGCGAGACTATATGCAGATTTGGTACTTTGGTATGGTGTTTCTGGTAGTGCCGATGGTGGGTAATAGTGCAATTCGCGCTTCTGGTAATACGCTTACACCTAGTTTAATTATGATATTTGCAGCCGCTGTAAATATTGCTTTAGATCCTTTGTTAATTTTGGGAATAGGCGGTTTTCCTCGTATGGAATTGCAAGGTGCGGCTTTGGCAACGGTAATTTCCAGAGGAATTACTTTAATTGCTGCTTTATTTGTACTGCACTTCAAAGAAAAAATGCTGTATTTAAAGCTGCCATCTCTTCAAGATACGCTGTGGTGCTGGAAAGATATTTTGTATGTGGGTTTGCCTGCTGCTGCTAGCAGTATGATTAATCCGATTTCAATTGGTGTAATTACAAGTCTTTTGGCTGGTTTCGGTGCTGAAGCTGTTGCCGCTTTTGGTGTTGCATCCCGGATCGAATCCTTTGCATTAATTGCTGTGATGGCATTATCCGCTTCTATTGCGCCTTTCGTCGGTCAAAATTGGGGTGCGAAGAAGTATGCAAGAGTTGGTAAAGCTTTGCAGTTAAGTTTTCTATTTTGTTTGTTATGGGGTTTGATGGCAGCAGCAGTTTTAGCAGTAGCCGCGCCGACTTTGGTTGCTTTCTTTAATCCCAATCCCGATATTGTTGCAATTGCTTCTCAATATCTATGGATCGTACCAATTAGCTATGCCAGCGCAGGAATTATTTATGTAGCAAGTTCCGCTTTTAACGCTTTGGGTAAACCGATTCCTTCCGTGGTGATGACAGTAGCGCGGATGTTCGTACTTTATATTCCCTTAGCGTATTTTGCAGGAAAACTTTACGGAGTTAACGGAATATTTGCTGCGGCTTGTATTTCTAATTTAATTGTCGGAATTGGCGCTTATTTGTGGAATCAAAAAACTCGTGGTGCTAAAGCTATGGATAATGCTGAAGTAGTTAGTAATTAGTTCGTAGTAGGGGCTTTAGCCCTTCTTATTCTAATATTTAAGATGCAACCCGATCGAAATTAAAATTAACCGCGATTTTATTCCTCATAAATTAACTAATTTGCTCCGAGTCAGAATCCGTTTCATTTGGTCCCGGCATCCATTTAGGAGTATAAATAGGTGATTTTGCTTCGACTCTACCGACAATTGATGCTGCTGCACCGCACGCAATTACTACTACTTGAGCCACATCTTCACCGTAGTTTACAGGTTCTCCTTTTAAGGCTTTATCGACATCTTCTCCTACGATAGGGGCGATCGCTGCCATTGACGTGAAAAGAATACCCCAAAAAGTTTTACTTCCAAATAAGCTTTTTCTTTCTTTATTAGTAGCTTTGGATTGTTGGTGGTTTTGTTCTTGTGGATTGTTGAAAGCAGTCATAGTTTTATTTTTTCACTCCTTAGATAGGTACGATAATTAAAAAAGTTTTGTAATTTAAGCTTCACCGTATAAATCCTGGTTTCGGAAAGATTTGCGAAAATAATTTAGATTTTTAAGTGAAACTACTGGGTAGATGCTTGAACTACAAAGTTTTATAGGGTTTGTGCCTATCCACTTATGCAGTGGTAGGAATAGCCGCAACTGGCACATTTTTCTTGTAGGGTGTGTGACGCATTTATCTCGTTTGAACGTAGCAATAAGGTTTGTAGCGTCACGCACCATCAACCATTTGTGAAAATATCGTAAGTCCTGAGTGGGATGTAATTGTAAATAGATTTGTAATACCAATAAAATCTCTGGAGACGTAGCAGTGCGGAGTTCTCTACATTAAAAATGTCGTTAATAAAATTCAAACAGGTGTAAATAGTTTTGCAAACTTCTTGGATTGGCGAATTGACTTCGCAAACTATTATTCAATTCTTACGTCCTTAATAAATTGTAATCAACACAACAAACAAATGAAAAAGTTTTTATTTTTAGGTATTTTGGCAATTGGTATCATAATTCCAACAACATCATTATTAGCGCAAAACTCAGTAGATAACCCAGATAATAGTAGTCCTCCTGGATTGAGAAGACCTCCTGAATTGATAAAGCCGATTGTTCCTGAGCCACCTTCACCAACAACGCAGACAGAATATCTTTACCCAGATAACAGTCTTATACCAGTTGTTCAGTTGATTAAAAAAGAACGTGCAATCGGACAATTAAGAGAAGGCTTGAATCTAAAAAATGCACGGCTTGTAACTTACGCCGATTACATCAAATTTAAAAGTAACCTTGGCGGGGATAGCATCGAAAACGCTCAAGTACACCCCAACCGTCGTGTCTGGTTAATTGAAATTGACGCACCAAACGGAATTAATGTACCACAACGAGTCCGCGATGAAAATTCACCACGTGTAGAAAAGTTTAAAAAAGCCAAAATTTTAATGGTAGTGGATGCAGAAACTGGAGACAGATTCAGCATCGATATCGCAGAAAATCAATAACAATAACTCGATCGAGACTGTTGAGAAACCCGGTTCGTAGTAAGGGCTTCAGCCCTCTGGTTCGTAGTAAGGGCTTCAGCCCTCTGATTTAGGACTAAAGTCCTTACTACAAACCTTTTAAAATTAATGCGATCGGATTTAGGACTAAAGTCCTTACTACAAACCTCTTAAAATTAATGCGATCGGATTTAGGACTAAAGTCCTTACTACAAACCTCTTAAAATTAATGCGATCGGATTTAGGACTAAAGTCCTTACTACAAACCTTTTAAAATTAATGCGATCGACTATTAGGTAATTTGTTCACTGTTCCACCATTTCTAACAACTGCTTTTCACTCAACTGAGCAATCCCTAATTTCTCGGCTTTTTCTAATTTAGAACCCGCGTTTTCTCCTACTACTAAATAATCTGTACTTTTACTAATTGAATTAGATACTTTTCCCGCAAATTTCTGAATCAATTCCTTGGCTTCATCCCGCGTAATCGTAGCTAATGTTCCCGTAACCACAAAGGTTTTACCGGCTAATTTCTGGTTAACTTGAGAAGATACTGCTGGTTGCGTTTCTACAAACTGCAATCCCGCATTTTGCAAACGTTCAATTAATGCTTGATTGGCTTCAACACGAAACCATTTATAGATACTTTCAGCGATTTCTGCACCTATTCCGTAAATGGCTTCAATATCTGTAACCTTGGCTGCTGCTAATTTTTCTACGCTGTCAAATTTCTCGGTGACGGTTTGAGCGATCGCACTTCCTACATGACGGATTCCTAAACCATATAATACCCGCGCCCAAGGTTGATTTTTCGATTTTTCAATGGCATCTATCTGCTTTTCTGCCGATTTTTGACCCATTCTATCTAAGTTAGCTAAAGTATCTGCATTCAATTCGTATAAATCGGCGACAGATTTAACTAAATTCTTATCTACCAATTGATGCACTACTTTTTCACCCATGCCGCGAATATCCAAAGCGTTGCGACTTACCCAATGCTCAATCGAACCTTTTAATATTGCAGCACAATTCGTATTAACGCATCTCGTCACCGCTTCACCCTTTTCTCTGACAACAGCTTGCCCGCAAACCGGGCAGTGAGTCGGCATTTCAAAAGGTACGGTGTTTTCAGGGCGTAATTCCTTGAGTACTCGCAACACTTCCGGAATGATTTCCCCGGCTTTACGCACGATGACGGTATCGCCGACGCGGATGTCTAATTGAGAGATGCGATCGCCATTATGTAATGTAGCTCTCGATACTGTAGTTCCGGCAAGCTGCACGGGATGCATTTCTGCTAATGGAGTCAGTGCGCCAGTTCTACCGACATTCACCGAAATATTCTCCACGCGGGTTGGTGCTTCTTCGGCTGCGTATTTGAGTGCGATCGCCCAGCGAGGGAATTTGTTTGTAAAGCCCAATTCTTGCTGTAGCGGGAAGGAGTTGAGCTTTACGACAACACCATCAGTCATGTAAGGTAAGTTTAAACGTTCGGTATCCCAATGTTGATAATAATCAGCAACTTCATCCAAGGAATGACAAAGTTGTTTATTCGGGTTTACTTTAAAGCCTAATTTTTGTAATAACTCCAAAGCTTCCCATTGATTATTAGCAAAAGCATCATCCATACCGGGAATTTGCAAAGTATAAGCAAAGAAATCCAAGCGTCTTTTATCAACCTTGCGGGAATCTAACTGTCTCAAAGTACCAGCAGTAGCATTCCGGGGGTTAGCAAATTGACTTTCGCCAGATGAAACTCTTTCTTGATTAATTTTTTCAAATACATCCAAAGGTAAAAACGTTTCACCACGCACTTCTATAGTTTGTAAAGCATCTGGGTTTTCGATTTCAATATCATCCAAATTCAATCTTAAAGGAATTGAACGAATTGTCCGCACATTTTGCGTAATATCTTCCCCACTCACTCCATCACCGCGAGTTACACCCCTTACTAAAATACCATTTTCATAAGTTAGCGCTAAAGCATTACCATCAATTTTCAACTCGCAGACATAATCTACATCTTGTTGAGTAGGTGCATTTCTTCGCCATCTTTCATCCCAAGCTTTTAATTCATCAACATCAAAAGCATTTTCTAAACTGTAAAGCGGAATGTTGTGGGGTACTGAAGTGAATGCAGTTGCAGGTTTTTCACCAACTCGCTGCGTCGGGCTATCGGGAGTAATTAATTCCGGGTATTGTGTTTCTAAATCCTGCAATTCGCGATACAATTTATCGTAGATTGCGTCTTCTATGGTGGGAGCGTCGAGGACGTAGTAAGCGTAACTGGCTTGGATTAAGAGTTTTCGTAGTTCTTCGATTCGTTGTTGATCTGGTTGGATGGATTGCACTAATTACTCCTCCTAATTTAAGAATATTGAGTTTTAATAGAAGTATTTAGTGCATTTGTACTAAATTTGTCGGTGATTGTCAAGATTTTAGGAAGGATTGAACCGCAGAGACGCGGAGAGCGCAGAGGGAAGAGGTGGAGAGAAAGAGAAAGATTAATATTTGTAGGGTGTGTTAGACGCACGACTACATACACAAATAACCGATAAATGAACGAATTCGTCTAACGCACCATATATTTAATGGAATAACGGGATTGTTAAAATACAAGAAATGGTGCGTGACATCATAATAAATATTTCAATTTGTAGGGTGTGTTAGACGCACGACTATATACACAAATAATCGATAAATGAACGAATTCGTCTAACGCACCATCTATTTAATAGAATAGCGAGATTGTTGAAATACAAGAAATAGTGCGTGACATCATAATAAATATTTTCGTTTGTAATTTGTAGGGTGTGTTAGACGCACGACTATATACACAAATAATCGATAAATGAACGAATTCGTCTAACGCACCATATATCCTTTAATAAAATTACGGGATTGTTAAAATAAAAAATAGTGCGTGACGCTATAAATCTTATTGCTCGCTACGTACAATATTTTTCGTAAGCCTCACACACCCTACAAAATATGGTTTTATTAATTAGGAGAGATAACCAATGCATATCCAAATCAAACCAGAACATGAAAAGTTTATTCAAGCACAAATAGCTACAGGTAGATATAACAATCCTGAAGAAGTAGCTGATATCGCATTTCAATTGTTAGAAAAGTTAAATGTTGAATATGCTCAGTGGATAGAAGAAACTCGTCAAAAAGTTGATGTTGCTATTGCAGAGCTTGAACGTGGAGAAGGTTTGGATGGTGAAACTGTAGTGAATCAAATATTAGAAAGATTTCAAAAAGCTCGCGAGAGATGAGAATGAGTAATTATATTATTAAGCCATATATAGCGAGCAAGATGCTCGCACTACAATGTCCCTGCAACTCCAGTCTCGTTAATTTTAAATACAAAAACTGGAGATTTCGGGTATTTTTCGCGGGACATTTTGATAGCATTCATTTCATCTTTATTAACAAAATATTCACTACTTTCTGGTTCGACTGCCATGTACCAGTTATAGTGAGTTTTAATTAGTTCGGGTTGAACTTTATCAAAAATCGGTTTGCAGCGCTGGTAAAATTCATCTTGTTCCGTTTTCCATTGCGCTTTTTGTTCTTCCGTCCACTGGATTTCGGGAAAAATGCGTCCTCTACGAACGGTACGAGTAGAATTTTCAGTCATAGCTTCTGCGGTAGTAATGGAATATTGGATTATATCTATATTAAAACTTAGTTAATGATGGTTGGAATCAATAATTTTCTTAGCCCATTTCCGTAATTGCTCATCGGGGTCATTTTTTGCTCTATCTTTTAACAGCGATCGCGTCTGGGGATGATTGGGATAATATTAAAGAATTATTTCTAATGCAGTTCTGCGGCAGTTGGTTTCAAGCCCGCTAAGATTAACGCGATCGCTTCTTGAGTATGTTGTTTTAACATCGCTTTGCTTAAAAGCCGCTTCCCCTGGGAAACCTGCTGAATATTGCCTGCACCAATGAAATAAAACAGGCAAGTTCCCATAATATTAATTGCCGAATGAAACGGATCTAGCTGACGAAATACCCCCGCAGTCACGCCTTTTTCTAAAATCTTGACCAAAGTAGTATCAATACTTACCGAACTACTATTTTTGTAGTACTTTCCTTGGTTTTGCACTGCTTCGTGGAACATGATAGTTGGCAGTTTTGGATTACGTGAGACACAATCAAGCAATGCTTTAAGGAATTTTTCTAAAGCGACATCAGGAGATAAATGCTCTAAATTTAACTTCTCGACTGTTTGTAACAAATCCGCGTGCGATCGCTTTAATACTTCTTGATATAAACCTTCTTTATCTTTGAAATAGTAATAAATCATCGACTTGGCTACACCTGTTTTAGCTGCGATCGCTTCTGTTCGAGCAGCCGTAAAACCATGTTGAGCAAATTCTTCTTCTGCTGCTGACAAAATCACAGCTTGGGTTGCTTCTGCATCTCGAACGGGTTTGCTATTCTTGACTTTTTCAGCTTTTGTACGTGCCACGGTGGTTCTAGACTTCAAAAAAGCTACAAATCATTATACCTTTAATCGACTGAATAGTCAGTTGACAAAAACAGAAAAAACCTGTTACAAAAGAATAATCAACTGACAAGTTTGTCGATACTGCGAACTATGAAAATTATTGTCATCGGAGGGGGAATTGGCGGTGCTGCAACCGCGCTTGCTTTAAGTCGTACTGGTTGTGTTGAACCAGTGGTTTACGAGAGAATTAAAGAGTTAAGAGAAGTAGGGGCTGGAATTGCACTTTGGGCAAATGCAACACATATTTTGAAGAATCTAGGCTTATTGAAAGAAGCTATGCAAGTTGGCTGTCTGACGACGAATTACCAATTCAATTCGCAACGTGGTAAGAAGTTGGTGAATGTGTCTGTTGATGGCTCTGAATTACCTGTTATTGGTATTGCCAGAGCCGAATTGCATCAGCTATTGTGGCGTAATATGCCAAGTGAGAAATTTATTTTAGGAGAGACTTTCGAGGGATTTGAGCGTAATAATAATCAAGTTCATGCCTATTTTGCTTCAGGTTTGAGGGTTGAAGGAGATGCCTTAATCGGCGCAGATGGATTGCGATCGCGAGTACGAGCGGTAATTCTCAGCAATGAACCTCCTATTTACCGGAATTTTAAGACTTGGCGCGGTTTAACCGATTATGTTCCGAATAAATATCGTCCTGGTTACATTCAGGAATTTTTAGGATGTGGTAAAGGATTCGGTTTCATGATGCTTGGCAAGGGAAAGATGTATTGGTATGCCGCAGCTACTGCATCAGAAGCACAACCGGATGCTGCAACTGGTCGTAAAAAAGAGCTTGAAACGATGTATCAGGATTGGTTTTCAGTTATTCCTGAGTTAATCGCTGCTACGGATGAAGCTAATATTTTGACCACCGATTTATACGATCGCCCTCCGCAACAGCCTTGGAGTCAGCAGAATATTACGCTACTCGGTGATGCTGCCCACCCCATGCTACCCACGATGGGACAGGGTGCTTGTACAGCCTTGGAAGATGCTTATGTAGTTGCCAAATGTCTGCAAGAACAATCCGATCCAATTGCTGCTTTTCAACGCTATGAATCTCTAAGATTTCCTCGTACTAAGGCGATCGTTGAGCAGTCATTGCAATCTGGTAAGATGGGCGAATTGAAAAATCCTTTGACTGTAGGACTTCGCAACACTTTTATGAAGATAATGAGTTCAGTAATTAGCAATAATTTCAAGTCTCTTCATGCTTACCGAGCTTAGCCTTCCCAATAAGCCCGCAAACAAAAACGCCCGCAGGCTCGAAGCCTGGGGCTACAATTACAAAGCCCACCGTAAGGTGGGCTGAAAATTCTTCATTAGCCCACCTTACGGTGGGCTTCGTTCCTGTAGCGATACCCTTCGAGGGTATTGCTACTAAGTACTTAGGCAAAATTAATTGTGCATTTGTCATTGCGAGTGGAACGAAGTGAAACGAAGCATTCAGCGGAAACTGCGGTTCATCGCAAGACTTTGAGATTGCTTCGCTGTCGCATGTCCTATCGGACACGCTGCGCTAACGCAATGACACAAATAATTTTGCACACCCACTTACCAATTTGCGAACTTATTGCTAATCCACCCGACAACGCCCTTCTTCATCACAACCAAGTCTTTCCCGACGCTGTTTAATAACGGTTTCTAAATTAGGTCTTCCTGTCAAACGCAAACGCAAATCCGCCCAAATACCGTAAATAAAGTTAGCTAAAGCCCCCAAAATCGGTAACTTGGTTATCGCATAAACCCAACCCATCCCCAAGGCTTCATAAACCCTACGGAAAACTTCGACGTTTTTAATTACCGTACCGTCGGGTAAAACTCCGTGAATTCGTCCCATCGCCGTTTCAAAATCAATTCCACCATTTTCTTCTGGGCTGTAATCATCCGCTGCGATATCTACAAATGCAACTTTACCTCTACCAGCGTCGCGCTTTTGTAAAAAGTTAACTTCGCGCAAACATAAGGGACATTCACCGTCGTAAAGTAGTTTAATTTCCCAAGGTTGGTTAAGGGTTGCGTTGGAATTGGCGATCGCGGTACTTGAGGAAGACATAAGAATTGAAGTTGATTTATATAAGGATAAGTGATATCTCTATTGTGTCAAATTATGAAGAAAAATGAAGCAGATTATTAAAAGTCTTTTTTCTTCCATCTTCAATCTCTCTATGATTACCCTCTACAAAACTTTATTAAAGAAATGTTACAAAGTTTAGTAAAATGACACTAATAATAAAATGAGTATTTTTTCTTATTGACATCATGGCGGAACATTTTCCTTGGCTTACCGCAATAATATTATTTCCACTCTTCGCTTCCTTTCTCATCCCTGTATTGCCAGATAAAGATGGTAAATTCATCCGCTGGTATGCCGTTGGTGTGGGTATGGCAGACTTTTTGTTGATGTGTTTTACCTTTTGGCGGCATTACGACGCAAGCAATGCAAGTTTTCAGCTTGCGGAAAGTTATGCTTGGGTACCTCAGTTGGGTTTTAACTGGGCTGTCTCTGTCGATGGTTTGTCTGTTCCTTTAGTACTTTTGGCGGGTTTTGTGACGACGCTGGCGATGTTTTCGGCTTGGCAAGTCGATCGCAGACCGCGTTTATTTTATTTTCTCATGTTGGTGCTGTATTCGGCACAGGTTGGGGTGTTTGTTGCCCAAGATTTAATGTTGTTCTTTATTATGTGGGAAGTCGAACTTGTTCCCGTATATTTACTGATTAACATTTGGGGCGGTAAAAAGCGACGTTATGCAGCAACTAAGTTCATACTCTACACCGCAGCCGCTTCGATATTTATTTTAGTCGCCGCGATCGCAATGGCTTTATACGGCGGCGAAAATGTAACTTTTGATATCGCAACTTTGGCAACGAAAGATTATTCACTGGGTTTTGAGTTGTTGCTGTATGCGGGATTATTAATTGCATTCGGCGTAAAATTAGCTATTTTCCCCTTACATACTTGGCTGCCAGACGCACACGGCGAAGCTTCCGCTCCCGTATCGATGATTTTGGCGGGTGTATTGCTCAAAATGGGTGGATACGGCTTAATTAGGCTGAATTTAGAATTACTTACCGACGCACACATTTATTTTGCACCAGTTTTAGCAACCCTTGGGGTAATTAACATTATTTACGGTGCTTTAAATTCCTTTGCTCAAACTCATATGAAGCGACGTTTGGCTTACTCCTCAGTTTCTCACATGGGATTTGTGCTGCTGGGTATCGCTTCCTTCACCGACTTGGGAGTCAACGGTGCAATGTTGCAAATGATTTCCCACGGTTTAATTGCATCGGTATTATTCTTCTTGGCTGGGGTGACATACGATCGCACCCAAACAATGAAAATGGATGAGATGGGCGGTGTCGGGCAAGCAATGCCGAAAGTTTTCGCTTTGTGTACCATAGCTGCAATGGCTTCCCTAGCGCTTCCGGGTATGAGCGGCTTTATCAGCGAACTTTCAGTATTAGTTGGTGTCACTACAAGCGATATTTACAGTTCAACCTTTTGTACCGTAACGGTTTTCCTCGCTTCAGTAGGAATTATTCTGACTCCGATTTATCTACTTGACTTGTTGAAACAGGTATTTTACGGCGAAGGTAAAGTTGTCTGCGATATTGGTAACTCTAGATTTGAGAATTTAGAAGCAGAAGGTACGGCTTGTTTCGGTACCGATTGCCTTTTACCAGGTGAGTCGGTTTACAGAGATGCCAGCCCCCGTGAAGTATTTATTGCAGCTTGTTTCCTAATAGTAATCGTCGGAATCGGGTTTTATCCCAAAGTTGCAATGCAGATATACGACGTGAAGACAGTAGCGGTAAATGCTCACGTGCGAGAGTCTTATACTCAAATTGCCCAAACTAATCCCGGTGTTTATGCAAAAGGACTTTTGACACCAAATGTAGAAGCAGAAATTGCGCCAGTTTTAGGTGCTTTAAAGTAATGATTGGCTAAAATTGAATAATTAATAATGTAGAGACGTTGCACTGCAACGTCTTTCTTTATTTGGGTGGTAACTATTCCTTTGCTGGTAGAGATAATTAAAAAAAACCTTACTAGGCGCAGAGTACGCAGAGGAAAGAGATTAAGAGAAAAGAAGTCGTTATTTAGAATCAATAATTAATAATGTAGAGACTTGCTTTTGCAAGTCTTTATTAATTTGTAGGAAATCTAGTTAATAAAATTATTTTACGGATAATTATTAGGATTTTCAATTATTAAACCTTCATTTGCTGCTGCTGCATTTAATTCATTGTCGGCAGATACAAATATTGCTGGAGGTAAACTATGAGCTATACATATAGTATTTACCGCACAACCAGCTGCTAATTGAACTGCATCATAACCTCTTAATCCTCGAACTTGGACTAATGCCATTGCAGAATTTATAATACTTTCGGTGATTTGAATAACTTGATACTCAGATACAAGATCGTATTTAAACTGATTGCATGCTGTTGTTGCATCCGTAACATTAATACTGCCACCCCGCCCTCGTCTTGTAATTGCAGCGACAATTTCAACACCTGCAATCGCGGCAATAAATACTTCATTATTTAATCCTTGTTTAAATAAATTTAAAATCCATTTAGAACCAGTTTCGTTGATATAACGTTTGACTAAAGCACTGCTATCAATAAAGTAAATAGCCATTATTCAGCGACGTTCCTCGATTATTGTATCAGAAACACATTTACCTTGTATTTGAATCAATTTTCGCTCTTTTTCTTGATTATCAAATGGTTTTTTAATTTCTTTGACTAAACCGGATGTTAACAACGCTTCGTGAAAAGTACTTTGCACGGTAGTTTCTTCAACTTCAAGACGCTGTTGTATAGCTTGATGAAGCTGCTGTAATTCTTCTGGTTTAAGGGATTCTAGTTCGTTGAGTATTTCGTTGAGTGACATAACAAGCAATTCCTACAGATTTACTATAAGTTTAAATCTTTGAGAAAACTTTAGTTTAAACATTTAAAAAACGAACACATAATCTTGATATTCTAGTACAGATGAATTGTAAATAATTAATGATGACTGATTTGCAAGATATTAAACAAAGAATAGCTAGCGAAAATAAAGAAACTCGGCTTCAAGCGTTAAGGGAAGCTTTAAATTGCGGACAAACAGGCTTGAAATTAGTACGAGCAAATTTGAATGATGCCGAAATTGGTAAAGATGTTCATTCAATGATTTGGGAATGGAGAGAAAAACGATTGAGGAGTAAGCTTAAGCCTGGAAGTGCAAATTTTATTTCGGCGGTTGAAGATGTCATTTATAAACCTCATCCCATGCGTTACACAGTTTATGATGATGGTTGGGAAGCTAATAACGGTTTTGTACCTTTTATCTGGGAATACGATAAGTTAGGTGAATTCAAAGCTTCTGGGTTATTCGATTTAACAGCCTGGGATACAGAAGATTTTTTGAATAGAGGCGTTAATGAAGAAATTTTGGGTTGGTCGCGACAATCGTATTACAATGCAGATGAAATATATAACCTAGAAAAACTATATCTTAAGCAACCACCACAAGAGTTAGCTGAAGAAATCAGATTATTGATAGATTTTTTGCAAACTCATCTTGAGAATTTTAGAATTTATCGTCTCACTTTAACAACAGCAGATACAGAAGATTATAAACCGGGTGAAATTGATTCTATTCGAGGTGTAACAACTTATGTTCGTGCTGCTATTTTTGTTGGGAAAATTCCTCAAGGTGATTGGATAGCAATTACATCTAAATATCGCTATAGTCACAATATTAGAAAAGTTCCGGACGTTAACTTACAAGTCGAATTCAAACAAAGATTTTGTTGCGATCGACAATTAGATTTTGTGGATAATTTGGAAAACATCTTACAAATGATGGAACACGCTGGTATATTTATTAGCGATTCACAAAAAACGTCTCGATTTGATTCCGATTACGTTTGGACAGTTGCTGATAGAAGAGATTTAGCAATTGATAGGTTATTAAAATTAGCAAGATTTATAGTATACGAAGAATTTGACGACTTTTACTATCACTCTGATGAAGACTATAATAGATTAGCTAAATTTCTACGGACGCGATTACTTAACGTTAATTATTGTACATTGTTTGATACTTATCTTTATATTTTGGGCAACATAAATCAAAGTGACTTTGCAGGAGTTATGACTAGTTTTTGGTAAAGTTAGTATATTCGTCTTGTTAAGAATCGCGATACAAATTAGTAAATTAGTTCAAGCGATATCAATCAAGATTATCTAATTATTTTAACAGTTTTCTACTTGTATGAGTCCATGTAATTTGTAAGCTGTTTTCAGTTGTGTACAATAAATACACTTTAAATAAACCCGATGATAAAAAAGAGACGCAGCAACACGCTACATCTCTTCAATCAACCAAAGATTATATTTTCACTACTACTTAAAATTCCAGAAACTTCGATAACGGATTACCACCGCTTCCGACAAGCGATACCATTGCAGATGTGGGTGCGATCGCAGATTTTTTAAAATTGTAGTTGTAAAATTAATCAGACAAAAACTAAAACTTAACCGTATAGTTGAATATAAAAATATTGTCGAGTAGTTAAAAATGTTAGGGGGCAGACAAAAGCCTGCCCATCCTTAAAAATTTTGAAGTGCATAAACCACAAGGGTTTAGCTTCTTGGGCACACTGCCTATATCCGGAATCAGTGTTATCCTAGTCTCTCAACTAGCTCCTCAAGCGTTAATTCCGGCACTCCCTGCCGTACATTATTTATTATAGAAAAATAGCTGAGACAATACGCAAACTACAAATTTCTTTACAAAGGCGGCTTTAAATGGGTAAACTAAATCCTTACAACCTGCAAATGCAGATTACCTCGATGTTTGAGCAAGGGCAATCGTTCTTTGCAACAACAAAAGTGCAGGATTGGTTAAAAGAACGCAATCAAAATCCTGCTGATTATGACATTATTTTCCACAAAAAACCCGCACCTCCAGGTTCTAAGGAAGTGATGGTTGTTGAAATTGAGTTAAAGCGTAAAGATGGACAACCAGTTGATTCTTGGTTGCAAGAGCAAGCTAATCAGCAAGCAGGGTAGAACAATTTTGGATTGCATTCGCAATTATAGCGGTTTTCACTTCAGTCAAATACAATCTTGTGGGATGCTCATCCCACAAGAGTTTTGTTATATAGAGTTGTACCTTATTTATCTGCATGCTGTATATGCAAAAAATATTTATTTACCATAAAATCCATTTAGATGCGCTTTGTAACCGCCAGCTACAATAAAAAAGGACTCAAGCCCGATCGTTTATTCATAGAAGAAATCCAAAATCTAAAATCCAAAATCCAAAATTTCTATGACAGCTACTTTACCTGTCGCAAACCAAACCGAAATCTTCTACCCCAGCGCTGATGGAGAACCAGTGGCGGAAACTTTTGACCATCTTTATGCTTTACTAACTACTCTCGAAGTTCTAAAGCAATATCTTACAAATCGTCAAGCAACGGTTTTGGGCGACCAGTTTTTATACTATTCCCAAGGTTTTCCCAAACTGCGGGTTGCGCCAGATGTAATGGTAATTTTTGATGTTGCTCCCGGCGGACGCGATAATTATAAACTGTGGGAAGAAGGGCAAGTTCCCAGTGTAATTTTTGAAATGACTTCTGGTGGTACGCAAGATAAAGATCGGGTTTTCAAAAAGACGCTTTACGAACAGCTAGGTGTCAAAGAATACTGGCTATTTGACCCCAAAGGCGAATGGATAGAAGAAAAATTACGCGGCTATAGGTTGCGGGGGGAAATCTACGAATCTATTACCGATAGCCGCAGCGAACCGTTACAATTGCGCTTGCAAATCGAAGGGCGATTAATTGGCTTTTACCGAGAAGATAACGGTGAAAAGCTGCTGATACCCGATGAATTAGCCGAAGCTTTACAGCAAGAAGTTGTGGCGAGACAGCAAGCAGAGGAACAGGCAGAACAACAACGTCAACGTGCAGAACAAGAACGTCAACGTGCCGAGCAAGCTGAAGCTGAAGTGGAGCAGTTGAAAGCGAAATTACGGGAAATGGGCGTTGAACCCGATACCTTTAGTAGTTAGTCTTTTTTTTACTTTATTAGTGCGGTATTTACGTAATTGCGTTTGTTATCCTTTGGAGGTATTAACAAACGCTTTTTAATGTAATCTGTGATGAAAAATAATCGTTCTTGGCTTGTTGCCTTTTGGTTTTATATTGGAATTATTTTATCAATATTTATATCAGCTTATTTACAGATTATTCCCAATGAAATCAAACAATTTCCTCATTACGACACAATCTTACATTTTCTATTAGTGGGATTTTCGGCTTTTTTGGGACATTTGGCATTTAATAAACGTAAGATAAATATTTTAAATTTGTCTCTTCCCTCTGTGCCGATTATTATTAGCTTTTTTGTTTTAATTGAAGAATGCTTGCAAATATTTTCACCTCACCGTAGTTTTGATTTAGTTGATTTAGCTGCGGATTTTTGCGGTATTGTTTTGTTTACTTGGTTGGCAGAAAGGCTGAAGATAAGGAATTATAAAGCAAAATAAAATGTAGAGACAATTATAGGTTATCTTAATTCTGAGTTGAATCTTGAAGTGATAGACTGCGAGTAATATTGGAAAATGGATGCTGAACAAAGACAAGAAATTGATGCCGATCGAATACTTGAGCGTTACGCTGCTGGAGAAAGAAATTTTGCAAACACCTTTATCGAAGGAAGCGATGAGCTAGCTGGTACTGATTTAAGAAACGTAAATTTCAGCAATTCAATTTTAGCTGAGATGATGTTAGATAAAGTTAATTTCAATAACGCAAACCTTAGAAAAACACACTTTGGCTTATCAAGCTTATATTTTGCAAATCTTCAAGGAGCAGATTTAAGTGAGGCAATTTTAACATTCAGCGAACTAATGGGTGCAAACCTAACGAATGCAAAATTACTAAATGCAAATCTTAGTAGTGCCAGCATGGATAGTGTAAATCTTACTAATGCCGATCTGACTGGTTGCAATATTGAGGAAGCTTATTTGCAGAAAGCTATTTTTCACAATACAACAATGCCAGACGGTAGTATCCGTACCGATGAATAAAAATGAATTTATTACGCTCCCTCCGCTTCACCCAATCTACTGGCTAAAAAATCTTATTTATCCGTCTTGAGACGATTATGGCTATTAGCGTAGGTATTTATTCCCAGGCAGATTATTGCTAATTAAAAACGCTACAAATTATCCCTAAAAAGCATCAAAAATCAAATAAATCAATTTATATAGATAAAAGTCTATACTTACAATAGATAACTCTTATATAAGAATTGATTACACTTAATATTGCTTAATTATCTAGCAAACTCATTCCTTTTTGCTGGATATAATAGTATTCTATATATACTTAAGATTAATTATTTTAATCTTATTGAATTTTATTAAGTATTACTTTCACAAGACGGTTGTAACTGTATAGCCGTAATTTATGCTGCTTACTTTAGAGGGGAATAAATGGCGCAATTTCTGCTAGATTCAGTTTGGTTGGTGCCTATATATGCCTTGATTGGCGGGCTTTTAGCTGTTCCTTGGTCGCCGGGAATAATTAAGAAAACGGGACCAAGACCTGCTGGTTATGTCAATTCAGTTATGACATTTTTGGCGTTTACGCACAGTTTGATTGCTCTGTCAATTAGTTGGAATCAACCGGCATATGAAGTAGTTATACCTTGGTTAAAAACTGCTGGTTTGAGTTTAACCATTGATTTGGAAATATCTTCAATTAGCATTGCTGCAATGACTGTAATTAGCGGGTTGAATTTGCTCGCTCAGATTTATGCTATTGGCTACATGGAAATGGATTGGGGTTGGGGACGCTTCTATTCTCTATTAGGATTATTTGAAGCTGGTTTATGTGCCTTAGTTTTATGTAACAATTTGTTTTTCAGTTATGTAATTCTAGAAGTTCTCACTTTAGGAACTTACTTATTAGTAGGTTTGTGGTTCAGTCAACCTCTGGTGGTAACGGGTGCTAGAGATGCTTTTTTAACTAAAAGGGTAGGAGATTTATTTCTACTAATGGGGGTATTGGCAATATATCCTTTGGCTGGAACCTGGAACTATTTCGAGTTAGCAGATTGGGCGGCGACAGCTAATGTCGATCCGACACTAATGACATTAGTATGTTTAGCATTAATTGCCGGTCCAATGGGTAAATGCGCTCAGTTTCCCCTGCATTTATGGTTGGATGAAGCGATGGAAGGACCAGTTCCCAGTACAATTTTGCGGAATTCGGTAGTAGTCGCGAGTGGTGCTTGGGTATTAATTGAACTGAAACCAGTTTTAAGTTTATCGCCGATCGCTAGTAGCGTAATGGTAGCGATTGGTGTAATCAGTGCGGTGGGTGGTTCGTTAATTGCGATCGCGCAAATTGACATCAAACGCTGTTTATCCTATTCAGTCAGTACTTACATGGGTTTGGTGTTCATCGCTGTGGGGACGCAACACGATCGAGCAGCGCTGTTATTAGTGCTTACTCATGCTTGTAGTGCGGCTTTGTTAGTCATGAGTACGGGAACAATCGTCTGGAACAGCATTACTCAAGATATCACGCAGTTGGGGGGATTGTGGTCGCGTCGTCCCATATCGGCAATCGCTTATATAGTAGGCTTTTTGGGTTTGATTGGGTTCCCACCTTTAGGTAGTTTTTGGGCATTACTGCAACTAGGTTCGGAGTTGTGGACAACGCAACCTTGGTTAGTTGGAGTAATCGTAGCCGTCAATACTTTAACAGCGGTTAGTTTAACTAGGGAATTTGGTTTAGTTTGGGGTGGTAAGAGTAAACTAATGAGCGCCCGTTCACCTGAAGTTAGCTGGCAAATGATTCTACCAATGATGATTTTGTTCGGTTTTGTGCTGCATCTGCCTCTAATATTACAAAATTTATCACTTTTACCAACTTGGGCAACTGTAAATAAAGACGTTGCACTATTATTAATTTGGTCGAGTATTTTCGGTTGTAGCATCAGTGGAGTGATTTACTTAGGGAATATTCCTAAACCCGTGCGCTTTCCTTGGAAAGGTTTTCAAGGTTTATTTGCCAATGATTTTTACACGCCTAAGCTATATAAAAATAGCATTGTTTTAGGTGTGGATTCACTTTCAAAATTAACAGATATGCTTGACCGTTCCGTGGTTGATGGCATTGTTAATTTAGTTGGTCAAATATCTCTTGGTGGTGGTGAAAATTTAAAGTACAGCAACTCCGGACAGACTCAATTTTATATGATTACCGTAGTTCTAGGAGTCGGTATCTTGGGCATGATTGTTACCTGGCAATATTGGGGAAATGAGTTTTTACAGTTAACAGCGATCGGTCATTAGTAATCAGTGAACAGTTATCAGTGAACAGTAATCAGTGACCAATTACCAATGCCCAATGTCCAATGCCCACTAACAACTAACAACTAACAACTAACCACTAACAACTATATGATAAGCGCTTTAATTTGGATACCGATTTGGGGAGCGGTAATCATCGCTCTATTACCTGCAAGAATTTCTGCGGAGCGAATTCGTTTGGGTGCTGGATTGCTGGCGGTAATTACTTTTGTTTGGAATTTGCTTTTATTATTCAAATTTGATATTAGCAATCCCAACATTCAGCTACAGGAATATCTTCCTTGGAATGAAACTCTCGGTTTGAGTTACCAATTGGGAGTTGATGGACTTTCAATATTAATGTTGGTGTTAAATAGTCTTCTTACCTGGATTGCTATTTACAGCAGCAGTAAACAAACCCAACGTCCCCGACTTTTTTATTCTCTAATTCTACTAGTCAGTGGTGGCGTTGCTGGTGCATTTGCAGCCCAGAATCTACTGCTATTTTTCTTATTTTACGAACTTGAATTAATTCCGTTTTATCTATTAATTTCGATTTGGGGTGGAGTAAAACGTAGTTATGCAGGTATCAAATTCCTGATTTACACCTCTGTTTCTGGAATTTTGATTTTAGCTAGTTTCTTGGGTATAGTTTGGCTGAGTGGTTCTTCTAGTTTCGATTACAATGCTATTTCTACCCAAAACTTATCCGCGACGCTGCAAATAATTTTACTTGGGGGAATAGTACTAGGCTTTGGGATTAAAATACCCTTAGTACCTTTGCATACATGGTTGCCCGATGCCTATGTAGAAGCAAACACACCCGTGGCGATTATGTTGGGTGGAGTGTTGGCGAAGTTAGGAACCTACGGTATTTTAAGGTTTGGAATGAGCTTATTTCCCGAAACTTGGAGTACCTTTGCACCGACTTTAGCAATTTGGGGAGCGCTCAGCGCTATTTATGGAGCAGTAACGGCGATCGCGCAAAAAGATATCAAGCGGATGGTAGCATATAGTTCCATTGCTCACATGGGCTACATATTGCTAGCAGCCGCAGCCAGTACACCTTTATCGTTAGTGGGTGCGGTTTCCCAAATGTTCAGCCACGGTATAATTTTAGCCGTTCTGTTCCAATTGGTGGGAGTTGTAGAAAGCAAAGTCGGAACTCGCGAGTTAGATAAGCTTAACGGTTTATTGAGTCCGGTACGAGGTTTACCAATAATTAGCGCTTTACTTGTATTGAGCGGAATGGCTAGTGCTGGTATTCCCGGTATGACAGGATTTATCGCCGAATTCCTCGCATTTCAGGGTAGCTTTCCAGTATTTCCCCTTGAAACATTATTGTGCATCGTCGCTACAGCTTTAACCGCAGTTTATTTTGTAATTCTGCTTAATCGTACCTGTTTTGGCAAACTCGACAACGACTTAGCTTACTATCCCAAAGTTTTATGGAATGAGAAAATGCCAGCGATAATTTTAGCAGGCTTAATTATATTCTTGGGAGTACAACCCAGTTGGTTAGTGCGTTGGAGCGAACCTACAACCACTGCAATAGTTGCCCATATTCCTGCTATTGAAAAGATAGTAACTCCAAAAGTAGCTTTGAATCAGTTAACAGTTAACAGCAAACAGTGAACAGTTAGGAGTTAGGAGTTAGGAGTTAGGAATTAGGAATTAGGAGTGAGGAGTGTAGAGACGTAGCAGTGCTACGTCTGTTAGGAGTTAAGGTTAATAATAATTTATTTATTCTTCTTTCTTCTTCCTCCTCTACTCCTATTCCTCTGCGGTTTTTTAATTCAATAATATTCAACTTGAAAATAATAAAAACAACTATCAACTAACAACTAACAACTAACAACTAACAACTATCAACTAACAACTAACAACTATCAACCATCAACTATTAATTAAAAATGGTACAAACACCCGATAAGACAACAGCAAAACTACCGCCATCAACTCACGAATTTGCAGAAATAATTCACCGCTTAGAAGCTGGTGGTTCGATGTTACCGGATAACCCAGAAAACTTGATGCAAATTATCGGTATTTATAAAGCATATGCCGTACCGATGGATTTTTATTGGCGCGATTTACTTTATATTGCCGAAAGAGAATTTTTAAATCCTTTTCCCTTTTTCAAATATTTCTTACCCAAAGAGTATTTAGAAAGACACAATCACTATGCTGGCGATGATGCCGATTTAAGAGTTTGGCGCGGTGAAGCAACAGCACATCCCGAACTTTTAGAGTTTATTGAAAAAGGTGAAACTAAAAAAATGCCAAAGATATGGCATCATTTGTTTCACGACAGAATTAACATGGAATTCGCCGAAGCCTGTATGCGGGCAATGCTTTGGCACGGTAAAGATATGGGTTTAGGTAAATTTGACGATTATCTAGATACCGAAGAATATAAGCAAAATGCAGATAGAGCAATCAAAGCTTATTTTAAAGGTAATCCAGCAATGCAGTTGCTCTATAAACTTTTCCCAGATATGTTTTTAGAACAGTGTCGTCAAGCTTCCTATTATTCCAACTTGGGTTTATTTTGGGAAGTAATGGCACCAGTTTTCTTTGAAATGTCAGATATGTATGACGAAGGAACGCTGACAACCGTACCCGAAGCAATGGATTTTTTAGTTAACGGTATTTTTGCAGTTGCAGGTCGTCCGATTTATCATCACCTTTATGTTGGCAAAGACTGTTACGAAATTATTCCCAAATCAAAAGGTTTTGTGTGGTTATATGAAGCCGCACTACCTTATGTAGAAGCAATTTTTTATCGTACCGCACCTTTCCGAGGTACAAAATCTTATAACGCTCAAGCAAAGCAAGTACCTTCAGAGCAAAAAGACTTTCATTATGGAATTCTTTATGCTGATGTATTTCCTGTAGGTACCGCAGGAATTCCCCCAACATTATTAATGCAGGATATGCTGCACTTTTTACCACAATATTTAGTTGATTCTTATCAAGAACATTGTCGCGGTGAAGATGATATGTTGATTCAGTTGGGAGTTACTTTTCAACGTTCGATGTACAATGTCACATCCGCAGTAATTCAAGCTTTACGTGCGGCACTTTTATATCCTTTAGATGATGAAAACCCCGAACATTTACAGGCAAATCGGGACTTTTTTGAAATGCAGTTAGATCGGTTTGCTCGTTACGATTATGGCATGAGAGATGCAGCGAAGTTAAGGGATATTCAGGGACAGGATTATCGGTAGATCCAGATCCCCCCAACCTGCCTTTTTGAAGGGGGGCTTTTTTTAGCTTCAAACGTAGTGAGATCCCCCCAACCCCCCTTATTAAAGGGGGGCTTTTTTTTAGCTTCAATCGTAGTGAGATCCCCCCAACCCCCCTTATTAAAGGGGGGCTTTTTTTATTAATAGTAAATTTACTGTGGTTGTAAAAAAAATACATATTTATATTATGTTTATAAAAAACACTCCATTCCCCCCCTTCTTAAGGGGGGTTAGGGGGGATCTTACCGAGAATTGAGCAATGAAGAGAGAGCAATTTATCAAAACAGCTTATCACCTATCTTATAACCCAAAACTTATAGAAAAAGCAAAAGAACTACGAAAAAACATGACTCCAGCAGAGAAAAAGCTGTGGAACAATTATTTAAAAACATTAAAAACTAGATTTTTGCGACAAAGACCTATTGATAATTTTATAGTAGACTTTTATTGCGCCAATTTAAAATTAGTAATTGAAATTGATGGGGAAAGCCATTTTACAGATGAAGCAAAAAATTATGATTCACAAAGAACATTAATATTAGAAGGTTATGGTCTTCAAGTTATTAGATTTACAAATCAACAAGTTTTCAAAAACTTTGAAGGTGTGTGTGAGTATATAGAAAACTTTATTATTAATTAAATATTAGGCTTTAGATATTTTTAAATCCCTCTTGATTCAAGGGGGATTACCATACAGACAAACAATTTTGATGTACATCTATCAAACTCACTATTAGCAACTATCTATAATATTTTGAGACTATATTTAAGTGATAATAACTATTTAAACGGTAATTATACGGTCAGAATATTTAGTTTATCAATATATAAAAATTAATATTAAACATTTATATTTTCTTAACTTATTATCTTTAAACTCGTATATCTAATTAATTTATAGCGAATTCATGTATTCTCACTTACTTAAATAAAACATTTTAAGTAATTTTACTATTGGGTTTTCAATATTCATATAGTTAGCATATAACTTAATAAATAATTAGTTATATTTATAACTTTTGGCATAAGAATTTATCCTTATGCTGCAAATATCCCATTTACGGATTGACTGAATCAATTTCAATTCAGTCTTAGTTTCTGCGTGGAGATAGTATTTTTAAGCTGCGATAATTTTAGGGGCATTTATATGATAATAATTTATGAAATTGAGTTTAATGTGTTTGGAGTAATCTATGAATTTTAGATACTTCAAGCATTGGTTGAGATATTTTTCAATTCAAAGTATTGTTGCTCTAATATCAATTTTTTTGTCTACTGCATTGGCTCAAGCTGGTTCAAAAGGTGCAATTGACTGGATTGTAGTTGTAGATACATCTGCTTCGATGCGCGGTGCGGGGGGAACTAAAAATATATTTAATCAGGTAAAAAATTCGATTACTGAATTTGTTAATACTGCTCAATTAGGCGATACGGTAACTATTTACAGTTTTGATAAAGATGTAACTTTAGAAACTGAAAATGTTCCTATAATTAGCAACTCAAACCGGGGACAACTTAAACAAATAATTGCCTCTCTTAAAGCTGATGGTGTGCGTACTCATACGGGTAAAGCAGTGCAAAAAGCTTTGCAACATTCAGCTTTGTTAAACCAACGTAGTGATGCTTTAGGTCGCACTGTTAGCATATTATTTTTAACAGATGGAGTGGAAGACGTAACAGGTATTCCGAATCCCGTTCCTATTCCTGGTAATACTCAACTTTTGCGTCAGCAACAATGCAAACCCTATATATTTTTTGTATCTTTAGGATTAGAAGAACACGAAAAGCAGCTTAATAATTTTGCGAATAATCCAGCGCTTTGCGGCAAGGGAAGGGTATTACGAGATCCTGGAGGAGTTGAATTAAATCGACTGGCTCAAAATATCCGACCTGTATTAATAGAACCCAAGCTTGATGTTAATTTACCTGCTATTAAATTACAGCCAGTATCCCCCGGAACAATTACCGAAGCTTTCAATATTAATAGTATTAGTAATGTTAACAATACGGTAAGTTTGCAATTACAAGACCCGAAAAAAACGGGTATTCGCTTATTTTCACCTAATAGCAGAATTGATTTAGCAGCTAATAAAGCAACATCTATTCCTATTAAGTTACAGATTCCAGCCGATGTCGAAGGAGGCGTTAGTGGGTTGCGGTTGGTATTAGCAAGTGAAAACAAGGCGATCGCTCCTATTACCGTTGACTTACCTGTAACTATTCAAGCGAAACTGCTTCTTCAACCAACCTCGATAGATTTTGGCTCTGTGGAAGTCGGGGAAACGACTTCGACTCAGACTTTAATAGTTCGTAGCAATATATCTGGAAACGCCAGATTGCAGCTACAGAATCAAGGTATTTCTGTCGTACAACCGGATTCACCAGTATCTTTGCAAGTCGGAGAGACTAAAATTCCCGTTCAGTTGCAGGTTGCCGACAATAATTCCGAGGGCGATCGCACTTTCAGTTTACAACTAGTACCAGAGAATCCGATTGCAAGTCCGATTGCTGCTTCTATTCAACTAAATATTTTGATACCGCTATGGCGAAAAATAATTACTTGGTCGTTATTAATACTATTGTTACTGCTAATTGCCCTGATAGTAGTTTGTTTGATTCAGCGTCAAACTCCTCTGGAATTGCTTCAAGATATCCGCACTCGTAAAAATTTAGAAGGAGCGCTGATAATCTTGGAACCAACGCCAAAATCCTCACAAGATGAAGAGATTAGTCTAACCAATCTGTATAAAAGTAAAGTATATTTGAGCGATTTAATACCAGTGATTGCTGCAACCGATTCTGATGCCGAGTTAGTTACGGTGAGGGAAGCGGGTAAAAAGAATATCGATTTACGTTGTTTAAAAGGTAATATTTTTATCAACAGTAAGGAGGTAACTACAGATGAACTTTACGATGAGGACATAATCGAGATTGGTAACGTTAAGCTCCAATTCAACTGGATTGAGCATCAAAGATAGACAAACTATTAAGTAAAGCTATTAAATCAAACTTTTAAATAATTATATAAAAGGAGAATTTATGTCACGTCCTACAGTTGTATTTCGTCCTACCGTTGTCATTGGTTTGGGTGGTACGGGTTATGAAGTTGTACTTAAATTGAAAAAGCGATTCATCGATGCTTATGGTTCGGTACCAGAAATTATTCAGTTTCTTTCTATCGATACCACTGAAAATATCCAGGAGCGCGAAAAATCCCCCGATGGTAATAAGGTTGTCCTAGAACCGAACGAACTTTATGCTATATCTGTAGCGAATCCAGGCGGTTTGGTAGGGGGGCGTAACGAACACATCGATGAATGGTGGCCCAAACAAATTCCCTCACACGGTATTATTAACGGTGCCGGACAGATTCGCGCCAGAGGTAGGTTAGCGTTATTTGCCAAGGTTGGCGATATTAGCAGTCTAATCGGTCAGGCAATCAATAAGGTACGCGGAATTCGCACCAGCAAACAAGCATTTTCAGATAACTTTCAAGTTTCCAATCGCGATGGTGTGGAAATTTTTATTGTTGGGAGTTTGGCAGGTGGAACTGGTAGCGGTACTTTTTTAGATACAGCATTTTTAGCACGGCAATATCTTAATAGTTTCTCGAATATTACGGGAGTCTTTGTTTTACCCAGAGTTTTTTCTAACCTTGCTCAAACTCACATGGTAAAATCTAATGCCTATGGCGCTCTCAAAGAAATTGAACACTTTTGGAATTTATCACCCTCGAATGCGCTTGAGATTGATTACGGTATTTCCAAAGTGAAATGCGATCGCCCTCCTTTTGATGCGGTATTTTTGATTGATGGTATTAACAAAAAAGGTACTGTAGTCAGCCGTCCCGACGATTTACAGAATTTAGTTGCGGATGGCTTATATGTTCAAATTGGCTCTCAAATCGGTCTTGATGCTGCTAACGTTGCCGATAACATTCGCGCTTATCTGGCGACTGGAGAAAAAGTTAGAGGTCGTAATATTAACTACTGTAGTTTTGGTTTTGCTACCTTAGCTTTGCCCGTACATCAGTACGAACGGATGATACTGGAGGATGCTTATAAATTGCTCAAGGATGAGTTGATTGCACCTACCCCAACAATTGATTTTGACAGCGAAATAGAGCGATTTTTACAAGAGTGCAAGTTGGGAGAAGCGAATACTGTCCTGAATACTTTGACTGAAAGTAAGGGTGGGGGACAGATAAAACCCGAATTTAGAATTGGTGAAATGCGCTTCGAGCGTACAGCCTTGACGACTATACAAGAACTGTACAAGCGGCAGTTTGACAAAATTGAGCAACAGGCTTCTAGAGAAATAGGAGTGAATTTCTATAATTTAGAACAAGCTGCAACTGCTGCTATCTCTAGTTGGTGGGAACGGGGTGTCAACCGTCCCAATGGGATAAATTATGCGCTGCAATTTTTGACCAAACTTTCCTTGCAGCTTGATGAATTACAGCAGAGCGTACAGCGTAAATCGAAAGAAGCAGAGTCTAGTTTTAATGTTTTGAAATTGGATTCCCAAGAAGAAAAGATTAAGAAATCCGCTGAAGCTTTGTTTGGAAATAAGAAGGCTATTCAAGCTGCTTGTCAGAGATACAAGGAACGAGCCGATCAAAAGTGGAAGATGTATTTGCATTGGAAGCGTTGCGATAAAGCCGCCGAACTCTACGGTGTATTGCGAACGAAAGTAGAAGAAAGTCAGGAAAAGTGCCGTTTAATTCATGGCAATTTAGATAAAGTTTACCGCGATATTCAGCAGATTTACAGTTCTCGAAACGGTCAAGCAGCAAACGACAATCCTTTTATTCACACTATTCAACGTGCCAATTTAGAATCGAAACGACCATCAATTACTGGTGAAGACTTTATTCGTTGGTATCGAGAACAGTCTCAAAGCTTGACTAGCTGGTCGGATAAGAAAGCTGAAGATGTAAAAAAAGAAATTATTGAATTTTTAGTTGAAAGTTATCGTCCTCTTACTAGTATGAGCATTGAAGAGGTTTTGGCAAATAGTAATCCAGAAGATGCAGGAACAGATTTAGAACAGCTTGGTAAATTAGCAGTTCCGCTGTGGCAGTATGAAGAATCGGAAATTCCGACTCAACAGCAGCACGTCATCAATGAATTTTATTATTACGGAGTTGAAAGTAACAATACAATTTTCAGCAATCCTCCGCTTTCAAGTCGATTACCCAAAGGAAGAGAGAATCCTTCTTTTGTACCGACAGGGGAAGCTCATAAAATTACCTTGTTTCGGGTGGAAGTAGGTGTTCCTTTATTCGCTTTCAATGGCATGAAAGAGATGGAATTAGCTTACTTAGATCCGAATAAAGTGTTCAAGCATTTAGATCGCAACTGGACTAATTTACCTAACTTAATTCCTCCCGAAGACGACGGTGGAGCCTTACGCTGGTTTGCTTTAGCTTTAGCACCCAATCCGTATAAAATAATCGTCAATAACAGTAGAAAGCAATATTTGGTTTATACAGATCAAGCGCGAAGATCCGAAGACGGACTTTTACTTTTAGGAGATAACCGCAAATCCGCATTTAAAGCTTTCAAAAGTAATTTACCTTTAATCAAGGAAATTTCTGACAAAGTTGAGAATATTACCTATGAAAATGAAGATAATGCCAGATCGGTTTTAGAAAATTATATCAACTATCTAAATAGGGTTTTAAGCGGGGGTAAAGTTGATTCCCAAATAAAAGAACAGGTGGAAATGGAAATCGGGGAAATTGAATCATACCTCGAAGATTTAGATGTAATTATCTAACGGGAATAATTTACTCTTCAGTTAGTGTTATCATGCCAAAACCAACTATATTAATTGCACTCGAACCTCATAGTGCCGCTTTTTGTAACGCCATTAAAGGGCAAGTTCAAGAATTAAATAATGTTCAAAGCCGTTTAATTCAAACTTATACTCTAACTCAGGAAAATCAAGCTTTTGGCTTCAGTTCTGAGTTAAATAATGCAGATAATAGTTTTGATTTAGAGAGAACTAATAGCAAACAAATTTCTGTCTCTCAAATCAACGCTGAATTTAATAAAACTACTGATACGCTGCAAACTGAACTGATTGATTTAATCAAAACTGCGACTCAATCGGAATCAGCAATTGATTTGAAACGTCAAGGAGTAGAAATTAGCAGCACCCATAGAATCTTTCTCATGATGTCAATTAGTAACCCTGAAGTTAGGGGATTTGTTTTTGACTTAGTGCGGTTGATTCGCTGGTTATTTAATAAATACTTTACACACATTCCTTACAGCTTAGAAGGTTTATTATTATTACCGGGATTATTTACTCAAGTTACAACCCCCGATTACGGTGAAGCCTACGCTTTCCTCCGCGAGTTAGATGACAAAATGAGTGGTGGAAGTGCATCGACTCAAAAAATACCACCTTTTAATAACATCTGGCTGTGCGATGAACGAATTGGCGGATTAAAAGATAATTTAACCAGCTATGCGGATGCTTTTACAGGCTTTCTTACCGTGGAAGCCGAAGCCAATAATCTACTAATTGGTACGCAGAAAGTCCGAGGAAAACTCCCCGTTTACAGTGCTTTTGGCTATGGAGAATTGTTTTTCCCCAGCGAAATAGTTATTAACCGTTTAAGTGCTTCTTTAGCTTGTGATATTTTAAATCGGCAGTTTTTACCCCAGGCAAAATCTACTGTAGAAGTGAATCGTCAATGGTTGTTAGATACCAAAGAATTCATCCTCAGCGAAGATTTTAGTAATGCTTTTCTCGAACTAGAAAGAGACAACGGTAAACCAGTTTGGCAAGATTTTAACCCGCGTATTAATCTGCGTGCTGGGATGGCGCAAGATTACGGCATAGAATTACAGCGTGCTTATAAGCAATTTGAAAATAAAGAATTACTTTCCTACAAACGGACGTTAGAAAATTCTTGCAAACAAATGCAGGCATCGCTAACCGCCTTTTTAGATAACAGAATTAATCATTATGCCGATGCTACACCTAAAGGCTTGGATGAAGCAGTTACATTATTAAATCTTCTGACTTATTTATATTTAGAACTGCAAACCGATTCTATTAACGAAGAACCTCAAAATCTAATTACCGAACTGCGGGCAGCAGAAGCATTTCTTGATTCCAAATTAGAAGTAAAAATAGATAAAGAAAACACTAAAAATTTACTGAATCAAATTTATTGTTTGAGATTGCAGCGGCAACAATTACAAGATAATTTAGCTCAAACATCTTCGGAAGAACTACAGCAAGAAATTCAAACAATTCAGGAACAGCTAAAAACTGTAATTGATGAATATCGGCAAGCGTTAAATTTAGAAATCAAACAAACTCGACAAATTCGTTTTGCGGCAATTACTCACGCTCGCGAAGAAGCACAAAACGCTATTAATGCCAATATACAGCACCTAAACGCCGCTGAAAATCAATTAGAAACAGCTACAGATAAAAAGAATGAACTAATAGAAGAAGAAAAGCTGTTTCGCAAACAGTATTTATTTATTTTCCCTACATTTATTGCTGTAGCCTTCGTGATTATATTGATAATTACTGGAGTTTTTAGTCAATCAGCATTGTGGCTATTATTGCAAAAATTTTGGGGTAATTTAGTTACTTATTTGCTAGGAACTGCGGTGACAACTTTGGCTTATTTAGGCATCGTTTGGCTGAAGTATAGTAGTAAAATTCGCCATCGTCTGGCAAAGATTCACAAACAAATTAAACGATTAGAAAGCAGTTTAAAAGCAAGCGGTGTAGAATTACGTCGCAGCTACAACGAACAATTAAAATTAGAATACGATCTTTACGCTCAAAAACTTCGCATTGAAGCATTAAACTATTTAATTAAAACAACCAAACAAAGAGCAAGTACTTTACGTCAATCTCTTGCTAATTTCTCAGAATTACATAAAAATTTAGTCCAAAAGCGCGAACAATCTACAACAAAGTTTAGTGAAAATCGTCTCGCAGTTTTAACTGATGCCGATATTGATGCTTATTACCAAAATTTTCTGACACAATTCCCCACCGAGCAATTCACTCAAAAAGTAGTAAGTCGTTCTAAATCGTGGAAAATTTCTGGAGAAGAATTTCAAAATCAACTTATCCCCTTTACTCGTCAGCAGTTTGAACAGTTAAGTAAATTGTCTGTTGCTCAAGTATTAAAACAATCGGATTTAATTGCGGAAAACACTGCGAATATGCGATTAAATCAGCTATACGATAGCGCTAATTTGCTGGTGCGAATTCAAGATATCGATGCGAACTTAAACCCAACTTCTCAACCAGAAACTACCCTTTGGGTGTGCGCTGAAGATAAAGAAGAAATGTTTGAAACCTACAGTCGCTTTAGTCGGACTTTAACCGCTTTAGTCGCTGAAGACAAACGTAGATTATGTATATTAACCCGTTCCTTGGGCTTTCCCGCTTACTTTCTCAGTCAAATTGAATTTTACCGCGACTGCTACGAGCGCAGCCACAACGAACAAACCGAAGCAGACGAAATTCCCGATTTAATCCCAGACGAAATAGGCTCAAACAAAGAATTGAAGCTAGCCTATCAAAACTTACTATTGGCGATCGCACTTGGGTTAGTATCTCAAAATACTCAAGAAGATTATCAGTTCAACGGTGAATTAATTGGTAAAGATAGAGAACAAATTAGCCAAGCTTTAGCAAATGAATTTAACCTTCAACAAATATACGAAGAAATTAAAGAAGGTATAGAAAAAATTGACCGCGATCTGATTTATGAAAACTTACAAAAATTAGTCACATCTACCAAAGACTTGACTCGTTACGAACGTAAAATTTTAGATAATCTTCTTTCCGAATATAATCCTTTAAATTGATTTTGTTTGGTTATTCAGTATCTAATATCTTAAATAATTGCTAAAAGCTTGATTGTTTTTTGCCTATTCTTTGTATGGTTCAACTTCTAGCTCTAAGTAATAAGGATTAAGAAGTTCTGCTACTTTCTCCTGAGTATTAATTGTATCTAACGGTAAAATGACTAAAGCTTTAAAATGAGTCATTCGCTTTATATTTCGTATCAATCGTTAAGTATAATTTTACTCTTAAAAATAAGCTAATTTATTTAAAAAATATCTGTAAAATCTAATGATACGATAATCAAAAGCACTTAAAAAACAGCTATGACTATCGACCACGACCGCTTATTTAAAGAATTGATTTCTACATTTTTCATTGAATTCCTTGAATTATTCCTTCCAGAAATCGCTGCCGATATCGATAAAAACTCGATTCAATTTTTACCGGAAGAAGTTTTAAGCGATGTGACTGCTGGGGAAAAGAAAGTTATAGATTTATTGGTAAAAGTCAAATATAAACAACAAGACACTTTCTTTTTAATCCATGTTGAAGCTCAATCTTATACTCAGCAGGATTTTGCTAAAAGAATGTTTAAATATTTTGCCAGACTTTACGAAAAATACGATTTACCAATTTTCCCCGTCGTTATCTTTTCTTTTGACGAGCCATTAAGAGCAGAGCCAAAAGTACATAGCGTCTCATTTCCCAATTTAGAAGTACTCAAAGAAGGAATTTGCATCAATTCAATTAAATAGAATCAGTTGGAGAGATTATCTAACCCAACAAAATCCCGTTGCTGCTGCGCTTATGTCCAAGATGAATATTGCACCAGAAGAACGTCCCCAGGTGAAAGCCGAATGTTTGCGGCTATTAACTACTTTAAGGTTAGACCCGGCACGAATGCAACTAATTTCTGGCTTTGTTGATACTTACTTGAATTTGAATGATACGGAAGAACAAACCTTTCAAGCAGCAATAAGTACAATGGGATTAGATCAAAGGGAGGAATATATGGAAATTACTACGAGTTGGGAACGAAAAGGTATCCAGAAAGGTATACAAGAAGGTACTCAACAAGCAGCAGAACAAATAGCGCTTAATTTATTGCGTGAGGGATTCTCTGTGGAAATGGTTGTAAAAAATACAGGTTTAACTGTAGAACGAGTACAGCAATTACAAGCACAAATTTAATAATTTTGAAATATGCCATTGTAGATTAGCTATCCGCAGAGCCTCTGAAAATCCGTTCCCAGTCTGGATGGGAACGGAGCTATTAGTTATGTACGGATTTTGAATTACGCGCTCGTATAAGAAGTATCACAGAACTATCAAAACACCGTACTAAAGGACGATATCTAGTAAAATAAAGTTACATAAGCAAAAATACCTTTAGCAAATAAATTCCTAAAGTCAGGAAAAAAGAATCTTATAAAATTTGTAATAAAAGTAACTTTGATAACTTGTTAACATCAAAAGTATAAAGAATATTCATATTTTTTGCCAAGAGAGAATATTTACTTAGTTTGATATTTTATATCTTGTATTTGAACGCTTGAACTTTATAACCACTAAGATGTATAAAATATCTTTATCGCTTCAAGTTAGCTGAGTTAAGGGGTTTGAGGTTACAAAGCTTTGCATCTAAAAAGGTTAGCTGAGCTACTGCCCTTATAAGTGTTTCGAGCTTGTGGTAACTGCTTTACGTTCAAATATAGTCAGGAAGATTGCCCGATCGCTATAAATATCAAACCTGAGTTAGATTACTAGATTGATACTGAGATTATTGGTAATTATAACAACATCAAATTATCTTTTTACCTTAAAATTGAAAGCGGATTATTAAGTCTTAAATAATACAATTAATCGCGCTTTTACTAAATAAATTGATACGCTATACTAAGGTGTAATAAGCATAATTTTGCGCTTACAGGATTATTTCCTTAGCTCGCAATTTATATGAAAATATGACTAACCTTTGGACTTCTGCCGAACACGCTTTGGGCTATCTGGCACAAGCGGATAATATTCCTCATCGCACTGAAGGCGAAGCAGTGCTGTTGGAGGAAGTTCCCAAAACGGTAAAGCGGATTCTCGATTTAGGAACTGGGGATGGACGCTTGCTAGCATTACTTAAAATTGAACGTCCAATGGTTTCATCTGTTGCCCTGGACTTTTCACCAATTATGTTAGAAGCGGTAAAATCTCGCTTTAAAAATGATTCTACGGTAGAAATTATCGATCACAATTTAGATGAAACTTTACCCGAATTAGATACTTTTGATGCAGTGATTTCTAGTTTTGCTATTCATCACCTCACCCACAATCGCAAACGTTCGCTTTACGTAGAAATATTTAATCTTTTGCAGCCCGGTGGTATTTTCTGCAACTTAGAACATATCGCTTCACCAACGATTCGTTTGCATGAAAATTTTTTAAAGGCGATAGGTAGAACAACATCACAAGACGATCCATCCAACAAACTTTTAGATGTAGAGACTCAATTAAAATGGTTGCGAAACATTGGTTTTCATGATGTTGACTGTTATTGGAAGTGGCTAGAATTAGCCCTACTAATTGGATTTAAACCGAAATCTTAACCAACTACGGTACGGTGAATGAATTTAATCTGGCTTTTATTAAAGGCTTCTTGGATGCAAGTGGCGATCGCCGTTTTTACGGGTTTGGTGAGTGGTGGAACTACTGCTCGATTAATTGCGTTGATAAATAGGGCGATCGGTGAGGGATTTCAATCTTCAAATACTTTCGGTGACTTGGCTTGGCAGTTTCCAACTTTGGCATTGATAGTAATTGTAAACAGCATTATCTCGCAAGTTTTATTAATTAATCTTTCCCAAGAAGCTGTATTTCAGTTGCGGTTGCGTTTGAGTCGAGGAATTTTATCTTCTCAACTACGGCATTTAGAAAAATTAGGTACGTCGCGATTGTTAGCAACACTTACAGAAGATGTTGCAACGCTAAACGCTACAGTTTACGCGATACCATTTATCTGCGTTGATATTGCTATTATTGCCGGATGTTTGCTTTATTTATCTTTTCTATCGAGTACGGTGTTTACTTTTACCGTCGGCTTCGTAATGATAGCTGTCGGCAGCATTCAATTATTAATTAATAGAGCGCAAGTTTTTCTAATTTCAGCACGAGACGAACAAGATCGTTTGCTCAAACATTTTCGCGCCATCACCGAAGGTATTAAAGAGCTTAAACTTCATTCTGCCCGCCGTCAAGAGTTTTTTGAAGATGAATTGCAGCATAGTGCAGCTGTATGTCGCGACCAAAATTCAGCGGCTTTGTTAACATTTTCTGTTTCTACGGGATGGGGAAATTTATTATTTTTCGTTTTGGTAGGTTTGCTGCTATTCGTATTACCGCAAGTAGCACCAGTTTCCCCCGGCGTTCTATCAGCTTATATACTAACAGTTACTTATTTAATGCTGCCCATGCAAAGCATATTAGATAAGTTACAGGCTTTATCTAAAGCCACCGTAGCTTTACAGAAAATCGAAAGAATGGGATTAGTTTTAGCTGGTAACAAAGAGAATTATATAGAAGAGCAGGATAAAGATAAAAAAACATTTTCCAAACTAGAATTAAAGCAAGTTGTTCATGCTTATCCAGGAGAAGAAGAAAACCGCTTTAGTTTAGGTCCTGTCGATCTAACTTTTAAACCGGGAGAAATTGTCTTTATCGTTGGCGGTAACGGTAGCGGAAAATCGACTTTAGCTAAATTAATTACGGGATTGTACATTCCCGAAGCTGGGGAAATTAGATTAGATGATAAAGTTATTACCGATGATAATCGGGAATGGTATCGCCAACACTTTTCAGTTATTTTCTCCGACTATTATTTATTTGAAAAATTATTAGGAATGGGTAAACCTGCCTTAGATGAACAAGCACAGGAATACTTAAGACAGTTAAAATTAAATGATAAAGTCACAATAGAAAACGGTAAATTATCAACCACAGAACTTTCACAAGGACAGCGAAAACGGCTGGCATTATTAACAGCTTATTTAGAAAATCGTCAGATTTATCTATTTGATGAATGGGCATCAGACCAAGATCCAATATTTAGAAACATTTTTTATAACGAGATATTAACAAACTTGAAAAAACGCAATAAAACAGTATTAGTTATTAGCCACGACGATCATTATTTTCACCACGCCGATAGGATAATAAAATTAGATTACGGTAAAGTTGAATATGACAAAATTAATTCTAAATTAGATTTAGAGAATGGTGTAGTTCGGCATAGGGTATAGGGCATGGCGCATGGAAATTAAATAAAAATATTGTGGGATAGGTGTTGCCCGTCCTAAATTTGTATTCCGTTCTTAAAAGTATTTGAGTTTAATTTTATTAACCTTTTATATAAATAAAAAATCATCTAAAAAAAATAATATAAAATATCACCAGATCGATCGTTCATTGATAACTGAATAATGGCTAAAGTATTTGATTCCATTACCGAAGAGTTGCAAAATTTTATTGCAAACCAGCAGATGTTTTTTGTTGGTACTGCACCTTTAGATTCTAATGGACACGTAAACCTTTCTCCTAAAGGGTTGGAAAGTTTTCGTATTCTTTCACCACACAAAGTTGCTTATCTCGATTTAACGGGAAGCGGAAACGAAACATCAGCGCATTTACAAGAAAACGGACGAATTACCTTTATGTTTTGCGCTTTTGAAGGAGCGCCGTCTATTTTGCGTCTTTACGGTAGCGGAACAACCATTTTACCCGGAAATTCAGAATGGGAATCTTTATGCTCGCATTTTCCCGAAATACCGGGAACCCGTCAAATAATAGTAGCTGAAATCGAGAGAGTGCAAACAGCCTGTGGTATGAGCGTACCTTTGTATGAGTATCAAGCACAGCGAGAAAATTTAGTTAAATGGGCAGCGAAAAAAGGAGAATCAGGAATTAAGGAATATCACAAACAGAAAAATATGGTTAGCATTGATGGTTTAGCGACTCCGTTGAGTGAAATAAATTAATCTATTTTTGATATGTTGATACCGTAGCGAGCAAGATGCTCGCACTAAGTAAGTCGGCGTGAATAAATATAATTGTGTTCTGTCATTGCGACGAGGCACGAGGAAGCAATCGCAACCGTTTCAGGCTTTTTACATTTCGTGACATAGTTAGTTTTTTATGTGCCGACTTACTTACATTAATAATTCCTAACTCCTAACTATTAAATTATGGTACTTCAAATCAACCAGCAATTAACCCTCGAAGAGTTTTTAAATCTTCCTCCCGGTGAAGGAGATATCACCTATGAACTTGTTGACGGAAAAGCAATTCCTAAAATGTCACCAAAGTTTTTTCACGCTAAACTTAGCTTCATCCTTTGCAATTTAATTAAAAACTGCTGCGAAGATAAAGGAGAAGTATGGGCAGAATGGTCTATAACATTAACCCGTAATGGACGCGATTGGGTACCAACTCCAGATTTACTATATATTTCCTACGAGCGTTTACCAGAAAATTGGAATGAAAATGAAGCTTGTCCGATTGCACCAGAATTAGCAATTGAAATTATCTCACCTGGGCAAACTTTTGGACAAATGGCAGGTAAAGCGCAAGATTATTTGAATGCTGGAGTATTACGAGTTTGGGTAGTGGATATTGAAGATAGAAGCATTACCGTTTTTTATCCAGATGCAGCATTGAAGACTTATAGAGGTGATGAAATAATTACCGATTCATTATTTGAAGGTTTAGAATTTATCGTTGAAGCAGTGTTTAAAAAAGCGAAAATTCCAGCGAAAAATAATTTGTAGGGTGCTGTTACGGCTTTAATATGTATTGTTTGAGGTTACATCTTTGGTGATGCCGTAACGCACCATCGTATTATTAAACATTTTTGAAAATAAGAAGAATTAGAAACATTTATCGATATATTTTCAACCCGCTTACGGTTGCAAACCGCAAGCTAATAGCAAAAGTCATCTAAAGATGACTGGGTGATATTTTTAAACCATTTGTTCAGGTTGTATAGTTTCGCTGCGGTTATATGGTTGAATTATTTTATTGATGCCATGCTTGATAGAATTCCGAGTATGTCATATTTTCAGCGCATTTCCAGATGATTTTGTGGCATCTCTCGAATTGACTGGAATTATTGTTATAAGTCTCTACCGATAAGTAAGGTGTTAAAGCTGTGAATACTTTGAGCATATGCTTATCTTTTAAAATTTCCCCTAAGCTTCTCGCAGCATATAATTTGGTATCATCATCAACATCTTGATTGCGGATTAATTCAACCAAAGCATTAATTGCATTTTCGTTTCCAACGGCTATTTCCCCTAAGCTTTCCGCAGCTTTGCGTTTGGTAGAATTATCAACATCTTGATTGCGGATTAAATCAACCAAAGCATTAATAGCATTTTCGTTTTCAACGGCTATTTTCCCTAAGCTTTCCGCAGCTTCGGATTTGGTATTATCATCAACATCTTGATTGCGGATTAAATCAACCAAAGCATTAATGACATATTCGTTTCCAACGGCTATTTTCCCTAAGCTTTGGGCAGCTTCGCGTTTGGTATCATAATCAACATCTTGATTGCGGTTTAATTCAACCAAAGCATTAATCGCATATTCGTTTCCAACGTCTATTTCCCCTAAGATTACCGCAGCAAATAATTTGGTATAAGAATCAACATCTTGATTGCGGTTTAATTCAACCAAAGCATTAATCGCATATTCGTTTCCAACGTCTATTTCCCCTAAGCTTCTCGCAGCAAATAATTTGGTATCATCATCAACATCTTGATTGCGGATGAAATCAACCAAAGCATTAATCGCATATTCGTTTCCAACGTCTATTTCCCCTAAGCTTCTCGCAGCAAATAATTTGGTATCATCATCAACATCTTGATTGCGGATTAATTCAACCAAAGCATTAATTGCATTTTCGTTTCCAACGGCTATTTTCCATAAGCTTACCGCAGCATAGGATTTGGTATCATCATCAACATCTTGATTGCGGATTAATTCAACCAAAGCATTAATTGCATTTTCGTTTCCAACGGCTATTTCCCCTAAGCTTTCCGCAGCTTTGCGTTTGGTAGAATTATCAACATCTTGATTGCGGATGAAATCAACCAAAGCATTAATCGCATATTCGTTTCCAAGGGCTATTTTCCCTAAGCTTTCCGCAGCATAGCGTTTGGTATAAGAATCAACATCTTGATTGCGGATGAAATCAACCAAAGCATTAATCGCATATTCGTTTCCAACGTCTATTTCCCCTAAGCTTTCCGCAGCATAGCGTTTGGTAGAATCATCAACATCTTGATTGCGGATTAAATCAACCAAAGCATTAATTGCATTTTCGTTTCCAACGGCTATTTTCCATAAGCTTACCGCAGCATAGCGTTTGGTATAAGAATCAACATCTTGATTGCGGATGAAATCAACCAAAGCATTAATCGCATATTCGTTTCCAACGTCTATTTCCCCTAAGCTTTCCGCAGCATAGCGTTTGGTAGAATCATCAACATCTTGATTGCGGATTAATTCAACCAAAGTATTAATAGCATTTTCCCTATTCGTTTCTTGCAGTACTTCCTTTGCTGGCTGATTAATTTCGTAAATAAATTTCTCCCACTTTTGGGTTTCTGAATTAAATTTACCAAACCCCCATTCAACTACTTGTTGGACAATTTTATCCGCTAAATCACACTCTTTAAATTCCACAATACCCGCAGCAGCAAGGAAATAAGCGGGATATCTATGAAAACCCTTGCTTACTATTCGAGCTTTTTCCAACTTAAGAAGATGGGGTAAATTTTCATCCCAGCAACCATCATCAAATTCCACCAACGCTTTTATAAACTTTTCTTTCTCTACATCTGAAATATCATCTTTATCCCTTCCCAACCACAGCAAAATAACTTCTTTCCACTGCGGTTCAAAAATGCGATATCTATCTGCAACAGGCTCATTATCATGTTCGCGGGGTAAGAAATAATCCCAATCATCAATTGCTAATGCTGCAAAATATTCCTGAAAATTAGCATGAAAAAAAGCATAAACCTCTTTATCCGTTTTTGCATCTCTATCAACCAAATTCAACCAGCCAACATCACAAGCTAACTTAAAAAGCTCTTCACCCATTTGCTTGCGTGCAACTTTACGATTTAAACGAAATCTTACATTACTATCAATTCCTGCAAGTGCTAATTTACTTAATGCTTTGTGTAATTCATCTTTTTTCCGATTGGAATTCCTTAATTCTTCTGGAATATTTTCTGGTTTCCACTCATAAAAATAATTTGTAAATCTCTCATATAATCCCGCTTTTGTTTCTGGTAATTCTCCTTGCTTATCCAAATAGAAGGTTTGACACAGCAGCGATAAGCGTAGAGGATTTGTTACCAAAGAACGGATTTTTTCGTGTCTGCTTTCTTTTAACTTCGTCTGTAACAACCTACCTTTTTCTATACTTTCCGCACGTTGAAACCAATTTTGAATAAAATCATCAACTTGTTCGGGTTCAAACTCTTGAGTTTTATATGTTTCAAAACCCGTAAGAGGATTATTAATTCTTTCATCCCAAACATTTAACCGACAAGTCAACACAAATCGCGCTTTTCTCAACCAATCTGGTAATTTATCGATTTTGAAAGCATCCAGGGGTGAATTCTCCGCCATTTCATCCACACCATCCAGTAGCAGCCAAATATCTGCTTGAGAAAAACGTTGTTTTAATTGCTCTGTAGTTTTTGAACATTCAATACTAGAAAACCATGTATCTAGCAAATAATTTTCTAATGTCTCCCCTTGCAAACTAGCAAGAGAAATCCAAACTGGTAAATATTCGGTTTCATTTTTGAGATATTCAGCAACCTTAATTAATAAAGTTGTTTTACCCGCTCCCGCTTCCCCAATGATTCCAATATGCTTTTTATTTTCAGTAGACTGTAAACCGATTACTTCCTGTAGAAAAGCATCATGCTCGTAAGTTTTGACAATAACTTCCTGTTCCAAATTATAGGGATTCTGTGGTGAAGAAGTTTTATCCCGTCGTTGCTGCTGTTTGCGCTCTAGTAAACCCAAAGGAACATGAACATTAGTTTCAAATCCTCTTTCTGTGGCTTTGTGTCTGATGTCTTGTAATTGCTTTTCTAGTTTTTGATAGAAAATTATGCGCCATGAATCCTCTTCCTGTTGTTCTTTTGACGCTAAATCTTTTGATTTACCTTGTCTCTTCTCTTCCCATAACTCATCAAACTTTCTCAGATTGGTTTCTTTATCTCTCCCCCATAACTTCAACGTAAAAATCCACTCATCGAATCCCTTCGTTTTGGTACGGTTGTCTAACAGAATTCCCAAATATTCTTTTAAATAATGCTTTAGCGCTTCACCAATTTGCGGTTTAGTTAACTTCGCATCATATTTGTCTTTACCTGTAAGCGCTAGCAATTCCCGCAAGGTAGTTGTGATATTTAGATTATTGCTATCTTCTGGTTCCCACTTATATTCAATACGTAAATTTTGTTCAAATTCGTAGTTGACATAATCAAGTAACGCTTCCAAAAGACGCTTCACCCGATTTTGAATTGTTTCTCCATAAGAAGAATTCGGCATGAGAACAAAAAAATTTTAATAAAGTTTGGGTTAACCCCGAATCAACTACTACCCTAAATTAATTAATCTCTTTTGGATTGTAGCGAATTCACAGCATAAACTGAAAATATTAGCGTACTTCAGTCATCTTTAGATGACTTGAGCTATTAGTTAGGGAATTGCATTCCCTGACGGATTGGTGATTTAAAAGTTTGATTCGGGGTACTACCCCAAAAGGATACTTTATCCATCAACCAACCGAGATGGATAAATGAAAAACTTAACCCGCAAACTTATTACTTTATTACTAACCCTGCAAATCATCCTCATGGGTATTCAAGCTAAAACCCGCATACAAGATGGAGAATCACAAATAGAAATCTTTATTTGGATGGTTAACAACTGTATTTCACTACTTCAACAAGTCAAAGATGAAGAAAAAGATGATTAAGATATAGTGATTCTATATTCTCAGTAATAATTTCAGATGATAAGAAACCTAGTTTTTCAAAAAACCGGGTTTATCAATTCTCAGTCATCTTTAGATGACTTTAGCTATTAGCTATGGGTTTGCAACCCATAGCGGATTATTGATTTAACAACTGATTTAACAATTTATAAAGAAACAAATGATTCTCGAAGTTGCAATTTTAGATGTAAAAGAAGGAATGTCTGATGAATTTGAAGCCACATTTAAACAAGCTTCAAAAATAATCTCTTCAATGCCGGGATACATATCTCATGAATTACAAAAATGCATCGAAGTCCCCAATCGTTATATTCTGCTTGCTCGTTGGGAAACTTTAGAAGCTCATACTGTCGGTTTTAGAAAATCACCAGAATATCAAGAATGGAAACAATTATTACATCACTTTTACGATCCGTTTCCCGTGGTAGAACATTATTATTCTGTTTTATGATGAATAATTGGAACTGTTAAACGATAAAATATATTGTCCGATCGCATAATTGGAATTTCTGGTAGTTCAGCTTTGGTAACTCTTACAAAATCATTCTTTTCATAAAATTTATCGCAACATCAAATTCTTTTTGTTGAATCTTCAAAATTAATTCAACAACTTGAGCTTGATATTGTGAATTATAGATAGATATTTTAATTAAACTATTCATTGTCAAGTGAATGTAATTTATTGCAACAATTAAATTACGACTTTATTCTTTTTGCTCCCCATTCCCCGTTGCCTGTTTCTTAACAGTAATTCTGCCAATCTGCCATTATAAGTTTAATTACTCTCCCCTAAAATGTCGATTGTGTTGCAAAATTATACCTTATTGTAGAATAATCGCGCATCGATTAATTTAATAAAATGTCTCATAATTGTCTAGAAAACATTTACAACTACCTAAAAATTTCCGATAAAATTGCTACAGCAGGACAACCATCTGTAGAAGAGTTTTCACATATAAAACAAGCCGGATATCAACTAGTTATAAATCTTGCATTAAAAGATTCTTCTAATGCTTTAGCTAACGAAAAAGAGATTGTAGAAACTCAGGGGATGCAATACGTTCATATACCCGTAATTTGGGAAAACCCTACGGAAGAAAAGTTACAAGAATTTATTCAGGTAATGAAAACAAACGCTGATAAAAAAGTCTTTGTTCACTGTGCGGCAAATAAGCGGGTATCTGCTTTTATATATCTTTATCGCCGTTATCAAGAAGGTAAAAGTGAGGAAGCAGCGAAAAAGGATTTAGATCAAATTTGGATTCCGAATCAAACTTGGAAACAATTTATTCAAAAGATAGGAAATGACGATCGGTAATTAACTGCATTCATACTTGTAGAGCGGCAACCCACAACAAGAGGCTCTGCTAGAGAATATTAATAGCAGGCGGAGCCTCCTTAAAATGCATTACAAGGTAGAACCTTGTAACGAGAGCGGATAAAAATCAAAATAAAATTAAAATAAAATTAAAATTAAAATTAAAATTAATAAATCATTAAATATTATTTTATTGTTACAAGCTTGTACCCAAACGTGATAACGTTTATAACTCGTTGCAACTTGAGCCTTTTTCCTCTAGGCAACTCCGGACACTTGCTACAACATCATTAACCGTGTCGTAGTTATGTCCCGGTATTTGTACGAGTTAAAATATTAATATTAACTATGTCTTCTCAACCTACAATTCAAAGTATATATACCGATGGCGCTTGTACTGGCAATCCCGGACCTGGTGGTTGGGGTGCTGTTATTTACTTCGATGATGGTTCAATCCACGAAATCGGCGATGCATCCAAAAAAACCACTAATAACAGAATGGAAATGCAAGCCGCGATCGCAGCATTAGAATTTTTAGAATCTTCAGGGCAAAACAAACCCATCACTCTTTACACCGACAGCGAATATCTAATTAATTGCGTCACGAAATGGGTAAAAGGATGGAAACGTAAAGGTTGGAAGAAATCCGATGGAAAACCCGTACTCAACCAAGATTTATTGGAAATTTTAGATAACCTCAACAATCAACAAATTAAATGGCAGCACGTTCGCGGTCACGCTGGTAATATAGGTAACGAACGTTGTGACACAATCGCCCGTGGTTTTGCTTCAGGGAAAATACCATCACTAAAGCAATTGCTGGATATAAGTATCAGTGATGCTAATTTCCCACAAAAAGCCGAAGTTGAGGTATCATCTACATCTAACTCACACATTACACCACCCATAATTAACAAAAAGACACATAATAGTAGTCTTGAACCGGACACAAATAATACGAACACTATGGAATCATCTAGCGCTTCTGCTACCTTGCAAAACGAAGACTTACCACGCGAAACAAGAGTATCGCAACTCCGCAGTTTAGTTGAAACTCTTCGCATTGCTGACGAAATAGCCGAAAAAGGTTACTTAATTACAAGTTCAGAACTAGCGGACTTAATGAACGTCCACGCTAGTGCTGTTACCAGTCGCGGCGATCAATGGCGCTGGAGAAACTGGGTAGTTTCCCGAGTACGTCGCGAAGGAAATCAAATACTTTGGGAACTCGAACGCGCCGACAAACTAGACGACGAAGAAGGAGAGTAGGAAAGGTTAAAGGTTAAAGGTTAAAGGTTGAGACCACCGGAGTTGGGACCACCGGAGCTAGGAGTTAATAATTAAAATTTTCTCCCCATCTCCCCATCTCCCCATCTCCCCATCTCCCCCTCTCCCCCTCTCTCCCTCTCCCTTAACTATACTCCCGTCCTCGCCACTGTCGCGGGGTACGGAAGGCTGACAAGAAAATTCTTAAAACTGCTAAGGGGTCTGCTATTGGTGAAAGCCAAAATAACCAGCCCCCTTTGGTTTGCGTGAAATCGTAAGAGGGTGCGATCGCTAAAAGCATCATTGAACGAATTAGTACTAAAAATAGATTTAGCCACAGTAGGAGAAGAGTGGGGGAGAAGGGGGGATGGGGAGAAAGAAATAATAAAAGCACTATTATTAAAGGTAAACCTTGCACGGATGCTAACAACCACAAGTCTCCCCAAATTTGAGCGCGGGAGGATGCGTCTTTAAGGTCGAGGCTTCTTCCCCATTCTCTCCAGGTTTCCGCCGCACCTTCGTACATCCTTACTTTCAGCACTTTTGCTCCATCTAAGAAGCCAACTTTGAACCCAGTTGCTGCTATCTGTCTTGCCAAGGTGACATCATCGCAAAATGAACTTTTGGCACTGGTATAACCATTCACTTTTTCTAAAACCGAACGGCGACACAGAAAACACTGTCCGTTCGCCATTACTCTCTCCGGTGCCTGCGTGTTTACACCAGCAGGATCGAATCGATAAAGTAGCGTCATTAACAGCGCTGGTTGCAGTAAAGATTCACCCGGATATTTAAGAATGAATCGAGGAGACAGGGAAACTAAATCGTAATTGAGCGTAGATGCAGCTTTTACCAAACCAGCGACTAAACCGGGATGGGGTTGGGTATCCGCATCCATTCCCAGAAACCATTCACTAGTCGGTGAACTATGCAAAAAGCCATTGTGTAAAGCCCAAGGACGACCCACCCAGCCTACTGGTAAAGGGTCATCCGTCATCAAACGAAAGCGGGGGTCTTTTTCCATCGTTGCCTTTACTAAGTCGCGGGTACCATCTTGAGAATTGCTATCTACAACGATGATTTCCCGGACTTCATAACTTGCGCGGCTCAAAAGAGCTAACAAAGGGCTAATACGTTCAACTTCGTTGAGAGTTGGAACCACCACGCTAACAGTTCCCAAAAGTTCCGGTGTCGGACTTTGAGGTTGAATTGGAGCTTGACGAAAAGGTCCTTTTAATAGACGCGACAGCAGGATAAAAACTGCTGGTACCTGAATAACTAGAATTAAAAGCGAGATACCGCTTAAAAGCTCCTGCATTATTGACCACTGTGTTGAATCGTTACTTTACAGCAACTTTGAGAGAAGCAACTGCAACTTCTGAACTTCCATTTTCCACGTCATCAGCGATATACGTTGGTGCGGTGGAACTTTTCAACCATAAAGCTATAGCTGGAACGACACCTAAAATTAAGCCTAAAGAAACTGGGACAATAAAACCATTTCCCAAACTTAATCCAGCAGCGAAAACAAAGTTACTTACATAAACAACCAGAGGTAAAACTAATTGTTCGCGCCATAATTTAATTGGCTTCGGACTCCATATCAAAGCCGCTACACTCATAAATAGTGCGCTAGTACCAAACCAACCGACGTAGTTTCGGTAAGGTGTGCCAAAGAAATCTCCAGGCGTTTCCCAATACCAGAAAGGAAAAGCAGTTTGACTCATAGCCGGTTCGAGGGCAAAATCCCAACTAGTGAAGAGTAAAGCACCAATGGCGATCGCACCAACATGACGAATCAAAGTTGGTTTTTCGGCTACTTTTAAACCACTTCTGGCAATTAAGTAAGCTGACAAACCTACATAAAACCAAGATAAAGGAATCGTAAACGGCACCAAACCGCCAATTTTATAACCCAAACCGCTGAGATAGCTATAATCGCCAAAAGGAAAACCAGTACTAGTTCCTAATAATTCGCTACCTACCGATATCAAAACAGAAGGAATTAGAAAACCCAGCCAAGTACGCCATCCTAATACCCTGCACGCATAAATAGAAACAGCTATGATTCCAAAAATAATATCTACAACACCACCATTAGCCATACTCAACTGCATGGCTGTTTGTCCAACGTCTCCAAGATTCAAAATCATTTTGGCGTTAGGTATGACCAACATAATACCTATAAGTCCGAAAACCTTAGCCAAGATATGACTTGTAAGGCAGACGCGCTCCGCAATAACAGATTGTCTCATGATAATCCCTTAACAAGATATGATAAGCCGCAACTTAACCGTTCTCAGTTTACAAATATTTATGAACAGATTGAAATAATTTTTAATAAAATCTTATTTCACAATACGTGTCAATGAAACATTCGTTTGTTCAACTCTCGCTTTAATATAAAAGATAAAGTTATAGTTTACGGCATTACAGAGATTCATAGTACAGTAGAATAAATTATGCTTTTCAAATCTGTAAGTATGAAATTATACTGTATTTCATGACATTGCCAGCTAAGATTAAGTCTGTTTGAGTAACTGTAATATCTCATAAATTTACAAAAAATGGAGCAGTGAGGTTTAACCAGTTATGATGGCGATCGTAAAAAAGCTTCCCTGGGTTTCTCTTGTACTTGTACTGCTTACCTACGGCGTATTCGGGTGGATACTATTTCAAGAAAATCTACCGACAATTGCATGGTTGCTAATTGTAATTGGCGTGTTAGTTCTGGTTGCAGGCATCACTACTCCTTGGACAAGAACTATTAAATATATTCGAGTTTTATTTAATACAAAGCTTAAATCTTTTGGGTTTGCTGTTTTAGGTGCTTTCTTATTCTTTCTTATCTTCGCCGAGTTCCGAATTTTTCTCGATATGCTACTAATTACTAGTGCAACTATCTTAGTAAGACTAGATTTTCAATTAGCTGGACTTGAAGAAACACAAGCCTTTTGTTTCACTTCGATATTTTCAATAGGAGGTTTGATGTTAGGACTTTTATTGCATCAATTGTTTTGATAAATTGGGCATGGGGCGTTGGGAAATTAAAATTAAAGTTGAATAAAAAAATATAGGACAAGCAAAACACCCGTCCTACATTCGTTAAAAATTTTGTGGGATAAGCATCCCGGAACGTTCAATAGTAGCTTTTTAGCTTTATTTAAGAAGCAACAGCAACTGGCTCAGACTCAGTAGCATTTGCATAAACGCTAACTTTCTTACGGCTTTTGCCTTTTCTTTCAAAAGTAACAATACCGTCAATCAAAGCAAACAAAGTATCATCTTTACCGATACCAACATTGTTACCGGGGTGAAACTTAGTACCGCGTTGACGTACCAAAATATTTCCAGCGCGAACAGTTTCACTACCGAAGCATTTTACTCCAAGACGCTGAGCATTAGAGTCGCGTCCGTTACGAGTACTACCCGTTCCTTTCTTATGAGCCATTATTTTCTCCTTTTGATAATTGTTAAATTAAGGTTACAGGTCAAAGGTGAAAAGCAGATAGTTGGGATTATCCTATGCCCAATTCCCTTCGGCCCTTGTGCCCCATCCCCCATTATTAATTATTCTGCAACAACTTCGGCAGTTACAGCTTCTGCTGGTGCATCTTCAGCAGTTACGGGAACGGGTTTTTCTTGGGCAATATCTTCAGCAACAGCGATCGCCGAACCATTCATACTAATAGAATCAATCATCAAGCGAGTGATTTCTTGGCGATGTCCGCGCTTTTTACGGGTTTTCTTCTTCGGCTTCATCTTGTAAACCAAGACTTTGCGACCTCTATAATGGCGCATCACCGTTCCTTCTACCGTTGCTCCCGACACCAGAGGCTGTCCAATACTAACCTCACCATCGTGCTGCACGAATAAAACTGAATCTATAGTAATTTTCTCATCCGTTTCGTTGTGCAGTAATTCTATATCGTAAAAGCGACCCGGCTCAACTTTAAGTTGTTTGCCGCCGGTTTCAATAATTGCGTAACTCATTTATTTATCCTTAAGTTGCCGTACAGGTAGCTGGCCCCATCATAAAGACGCGCTCGTGTCGCGTCTCAAATAATCGCTATAACCAGCTTTTACAACGTGCCTACCTGATCCGAGCAGGAATTAGACAGCCGACAGATAATATTACTCTTATGTCAGCTTATGAGTCAAGTTTTCGCTTGTCTTATGTAGAGAAGCTTCCAAGTCAAGTTTTTGATATTGATTTTTATTACAGAAAATTCTTAGCAGTTTGATAAAGCGTAACTATAATTATTTACTTTCGCCAGAGGACTAAATGCCCGGTTAGAGAAAGAGCAAGCTTTCCAGCTACTTTTAACTAAACCGTTATTTAATAGGCTACAAGTCCCCCCACGCTGTCCTAATGGCGTGTAATATTCGCAGCATCTACAAGTTGAAGTGGAAGGTTTTAAAGTACTCATAATTATCTCTGTGTAAATAAATAAACATCCAAGTATGTACTTTCTAGCAAATAGTTAGCCTATTGCCAAGTGATTTATGAATGTTGTTTACAATCATCAACGATCGCGACAAATGGTTAGCGATCCCACTATCTTTAGATTGATATTAGTTTGTATTCCTTAAGGATGAGGGTAGATAATTACCTAATAGAACGAATTTATATCAACTTTTATAGATGGGTATTGTTTTATAGTCTCAAGGGAATTGCACAAATTATGCCTTTGAAATAGATTTAACTGCATTAGTCTCAATTAAAGTTAACAATGCTTATGGAAGCGAGTCAAGACCGGCATCGAAATTATCCGAACTTGAACTGACAGGTTTGGTAGAGTGCGTTAAGCGTAGCTCACCTTTATGTATCGCTATATTTCTGCATCAATTATTATGAAATATTCGCCCTTTGCTGAAGTATGGATAAATAAATACTGGGTGCGTTGTCAGCAATAATTTTATTTGTCCCAGATGATAGAGTTGCTTTGTTGATAAAAAGCAGTCGCTACAGTTAGTTACAATTATTTAAGCCAATTCACAGCCAAAATTAATCAGGTTTGTAGTAAGGGCTTAAGCCCTTAAAGGACTAAAGTCCTCACTACGAACCATTAGTAACGATTATTAAATTACAAGCTATTTTTAGCAATCAAATATGAAAAGAATAGAAGTAGAAGCTAGAACTATTTTTGTAGGGTTAGCGGGAAGCCACGGTTACGGGTTAAACCGTCCCGATTCCGATTACGACTGGAGAGGTGTATTTATTGCACCCAAAAATTATTATCTCGGATTTAACAAAGGTATTGAGCAAAAAGATAACGGTTGGAACGAACCGGGAATGTATTCTTTTCTAGATAACAGCGAAGATACTGTTATATACGAACTGAGAAAAGTTATCCAGTTATTAGCAGGAGCAAACCCCAACGTTTTAGAATTATTATGGTTGAGTGAATATCCAGTTTTAACCCCAGTTGGACAGCATTTAATTAGTAATCGAAAACTATTTTTGAGTAAAAAAGTCAAGCATACTTATTCTGGTTATGCCTTTGCTCAAATTAAGAAAATAGAAACTCATCGCAAGTGGTTATTAAATCCCCCGCAATCTAAACCATTTCCATCCGATTTTGATATAGAAAACGAAACACCGCTTGCTAAAGAAGAATTAAATGCTTTTTTGGAATATCTATATTTATTAATTAGAGGCAAAATTGAATTTTTAGAAGAAGCAGAACAGCTTTATAAATTATTGACAGCGGATATCGACTTTAAAGGAATGTTGAAACAGCATCCTTTACCCGATGAAACAATAGAAAAAACGCAACAATTCACCAATAGTCGTAAAGACTTTATTCGTCTGCTGCAAAGAAGTCAAAAATATCATAATGCATTAAGAGAATGGCAAGCCTATCAATCGTGGAAGAAAAATAGAAATCCTCAAAGAGCAGAAACAGAAAAATCTTCCGGTTACGATCTCAAACATGGGATGCACTGCGTTAGATTGTTGCGTAGTGGCTTAGAAATATTGCGTACTCAAGAAGTAATTGTAGACAGAAAAAAAGTAGGCGATGCAGAAGATTTAAAAGCAATTCTTAACGGCGAGTATTCCTACGAACAGTTAATGAAAATGGCAGAAGATTTAGTAGCCGAAATGGAAACAGTTTACGAAGAATCAACCTTACCTCATAAACCCGATTTAGAAAGAATTAACGATCTATGTATCGAATTAGTAGAAATGGAAGGGTTTTAACAGTGACCAGTTATCAGTGACCAGTGACCAGTGACCAGTGAATAATTTAGTTGATATATAAATACTGGTCTTTAATCATTCAAATAAAATATGCTTGATTACTTGTTAACTCCTCAGTCCATTTTAATGGACTTATGCTATTAGGCTGGGACTTTCAGTTTCAGGTGGAATAGGTATTTGATATATGGATATTAGGAAAAAAAATAATCAAATAATATCCTTTATATTACTTGTTAACTCTTCAGTCCATTTTAATGGACTATTAGACTCTTAATTACATTTAACAGCAGATTTATAGCTTTTTTTAAGTTAAAATAGTTGCACAAAAATGTGAAGACTAAGCACATACTAATTATCAACTAAAAATCAACTAATTTCCGTATATTCGCAAAAGATATTCAGTCCAATTTTAAGAATATACAAAACAACAACAGTCGCGATCGCCGGATCGATTGGTAATCCAGATATTCCCACCAAATAAACAATTAACCCAGTAAGTAAAGGCGTGCTAGCTGGATTTGTGGAGTATTCTTTAACTTGAGCGCGAAAACCATCATCACCGCAAAGTTCGTTCCGTAAAACTTTCAAAGTAGTTTGCCATAAAGACTTTTTCTCCGGTAAAGCTACTGCTCCGTTTCTTTCTACCCATAAATCTTCAAAAGCTGTGGGAATATTTCCCTTATGCCTTTCTAATTCATCTAATGCGCGTACTCCCGGTGGATAATCATGTAACATCTCGCGCATAGTATGAATTTCAGCAGTTGCTAATTGTGCATTCATTCCACACCTCAATTATTCTTTACAAAAATCAAAATCATTTTACGTCGGTAGATTTTGAATTTCTGTCAACTGTGAGTAAATAAGGCATGGGAGAATAGAGGGGGAGAGGGGGAGAAGAGAGCAGAGGAGGCAGAGGAGGCAGAGGAGGCTGGGGGAGAAAAGACGAAGAAAAATGAAATTGCTTCCTCCGCTCCCTCCGCTCCCTCCGCTTCCTCCGCAATATCCCTCCAAACTCCTAACTCCGGTGATCCTTGTTCCTTCACAACTACATTATTTAAAATGCAAATTACTCAATGTTTGCACGCAGCCATTCTTGTCACTGACTTAAATCGCGCCGAACATTTCTATGGAGAAGTACTAAAATTATCTAAAAGTGTAGAGCGATCGCGAAACTTTCCCGGTAGTTGGTATCAAGTTGGTGAATATCAATTACACCTGATAGTTGCATCCTCACAAACAAGTCAATCCCAAAACGAAAAATGGGGACGCAACCCCCATATTGCTTTTTCCGTTTCCGACTTAGATGCCGCTAAAGAGCGGTTATTAAATTATAACTGCCCAATTCAAGCAAGTGCTTCCGGTCGTCGAGCTTTATTTACTCAAGACCCAGACGGGAATATTATTGAATTAAGCGAACAGTAATTCGTGGAGAGAGGGGGAGAGGGGGGAGAGGGGGGAGAGGGGGAAGAGGGGGGAGAAACTCCGGTGGTAATGACTTTTTTATGAATTTTGGATACACTTATAGCGATCCTTTATTAGAACAAACTCCCTCACCTGCAAGTTTAGGGTGGGAAGTAGATAAAATTTACCAAGATTTGGGACAAAGGTTTGAATTAGAACAATTATTCGCAGACACTCAAACAAATCCTCCCGATCGCGTTTTTATCCGACGCTTGGAAGAGTTGGGAGATTCGGTTGAGCAAATAACATCGCGTCTTGCCCAATTTGAAGCGATGGGAATAACTCTTATAGCAGTAGAACAAAATTACAATTCCGCGAAAAAAGGTACTAACACCCACGCTAATTTACTCAAACTATTACACGAAATTAAAAAACAAGAACACAGTCTTCGTATCCGCAAAGCATACGCCCGCAATCGTTTGGATGCTGCACCGCCACCGGGTAAAGCACCCTACGGCTACCGTCGCGGCAAAGTAAAATATACCATCGATCGCAGTACTTCCCCGGTAGTTAAAGAATTTTTCGATAACTTTTTGCTGTATGGATCGCTACGTGGTTCTGTGCGACATTTAGCGAAAAAATACGGAAAAAAAATCTCAGTTACTACTGGAAGACGCTGGTTATTTAATCCTGTATATCGCGGCGACACAGCTTACCGCAACGGAGAAATTATCCGCGATACCCACAGTGCGATCGTTTCTCGTGAAGAAGCAGCCCAAATCGATCGACTTTTGCGCCGTAACAGTCGTTTACCATCTCGTACAGCAAGTGCCCCACGTTCGTTAGCAGGTTTGGTTGTTTGTAGTCAGTGTCGATCGCACATGAGCGTCACTCGCGTTACCCTTCATCGACAAAAAAAGGAGTATCTTTATTTACGTCCGATTAACTGTTCTCAAAACCCCAAATGCCGTGCTATTTCTTACCAAGAAGTATTAGAAAACACTATTGAAACAGTTTGTCGTGACTTACCTCAAGCCGTAGAAAAGATCGACTTTCCATATTCTGATGAAGTAAAAAACAATTTAACCGAAGCGATCGTTCGTCAACAAAAAATACTAGAACAAATACCGACGTTAGTAGAAACTGGTATCTTAGATGAAGAAACTGCCAAAATCAGAATTTATAAACTCCGCGCCGAAATATCTAAACTTCAAGCACAATTAGCAATATTGCCACCAGTTAATTTACGTTCCGTTGCTCAAGCAGTTTCAATACCGCAATTCTGGTTAGACTTATCAGAAACAGAAAGAAGATTTTATTTCAGAGAATTTATTCGTCAAATCGAAATTATTCGTCAAGATAAAGATTGGAATTTACAAATTATATTTATTTTTTAAATTGCGAATCGGGCATTGGGCATTGGGCATGGGGAATTGGGCATTGGGCATTGGGCATTGGTAATTGGTAATTGGTAATTAATAATTGCGAATTGCGAATTGCGAATTGCGAATTGGTAATTGGTAATTGGGATTAAAAATTATTCCCCCCATCCCCCCATCTCCCCATCTCCCCCTCTCCCCCTCTCCCCCCTCTCCCCATCCCCCCATCTCCCCATCCCCCCATCCCCCCATCTCCCCATCTCCCCAAAGGTTACTGAGCAGTTCGACGTAGCTCACTGTAAGACTTGTCGAAGTACTCCCCATCCCCCCCTCTCCCCAACTAAGGCTTCTTCCCAGTATTCCGCACGTTGGAAATTTTACTAATTAAATCAAACCAGAAAGGCGCACCCATTGCGATCGCAATACCGCTAATAATCCAACCGGGAATTGCACGGGCAAATGTCAAAAAAGGCATAATACCAGCGTTGCGCGATGGTAATGAACCTATTTGCTGTTTAATGTTGGTTTTAGTCCAACCAATAGGTAAAGATATATCTAATAAAGCTTCTTCTGTTTGGCTTCTAAGGGTTCCAATATCTACGTAATTCAAATTTTCCTGGTTTTTAACTAATATTTGTCCGGCATTATTCACAATTGTATTTCTTAGGGCTGAATCTGTAGAAAGTCTGCTTACCATGTGAAATGCATCGGCGTTTGCTGCCACAGCGATCGCAATACCAATTAATATCGCCACTCCTTTGGCATTGCGTCTGTAAACTCCAGTAGCTCTTTCCATAGAACTATTAAAGGTGTTTTCCATTTCTTGTCTTAATACATTAATTCCAGATTCTGTTTTATCAATTTTGGCTTTAGTGCGATGAGCTAAAACAGTCAAATTTTCTGTTATCGATTCCGGTAAAAGACTGGTTAATTGCTGAAAGTTTTGGTAAGTTTGTTTATCTTTATCTTTAATTGCCTGTTCAAATTCTTGATAAACTGCACTACCTTTTTTCATTAATTGAACGATTTCGCCGACATTTGGCTGTAAACCTCCTAATGTAATTGCTCTTTCTTCTGAAGCAAACATATCTTGTCTTAAAAACTTTAACCTTCGCACGGCTTTCTTAGAATATTTACTTTCTGGTATTTCTTCCCAAGTATCTATATACCTATCGATACTTTCTGCCATGCGATTTATACTGGTATTCAAGCTGGCTTTCTTTTGGTTGTAGTTCCACAAAATTTTCTCAAAATCAGCCTGCATTTCGGCAAATTCTTGATAAATTAGATTCAAAAAATTAGTAAACTTTTCATCACCTTGTACTTGTGCTTCTAAATCAAATAAAATACTTTGTAATTCGGCGAGTCTTTCGTTTTTAAACTTTTCTAACCTTGATTCCGACAGTTTTTGAGAAAAATCAGGAATTTGCAAGGTTTCCATCAAAGTCGTTGCATAAATATCCGCAGGAATATATGATGGACCGCTATGTTTACCATTTCCAAAAATCGTTTCGTCCTTAGTTGTTCCAGGACGTGCTATTTTTAACGGACGGGTTAAGGAAGAAAACGCCCAAGTAGCTTTTCTAGGTAAAGTTGCTAAAAATCCTTTCGCTTCTTGATTAATATTTCTAACTAAAGGATTGCCATAAATTTGATTTACTAATTGAATTATTTTTGCTTCTTCAGGATTGCGAATTCCGCCTGCAAGTAGAATCTCAATAGATTTTCGGAGATGTGCCGCCCGCCATTGTAATAATGTGGCAATTAGTTCTTGCATCTCCGAAGCTAATAAACTCAGTATCAGGTATGTAAATACTAAACCTAAAGCGATATCCAAGATAAAAGGTAGATTCATATTATTCAAATTCCCCAGAATTAAATCTTTAATATTGGTAATATTCAGTCTTATTTTTTCATCAGTAAATAATATTTAACTTTTTATAAAGCTGACCTAATTATTTTGCTTGAAAAAAAAATCTAAAATTTAGAAAAAAAACATAAATAAATTAGATTTAAAGAGATAATGAAAAGATAGTACTTCGAGCGAATGTTATTATTGGAGATTCAGTATTCAGTTTCTCCATCATTTAAGCAGCGATTTAAAACGATTGTCCTAGTTTATGCAAAAAGGAAGCTTTATTTGGGATCGCGTTGAAAAACAGTATCGTAGGATTGACAAACGGATAGATAGAACATGGATAGTAATACTCCTGATAGCGGCAGTACTACTTTTTACTCTCAATCTCGGAGTATTGCCGCTACGTGACTGGGACGAAGGCACTATTGCACAGGTTGCACGTGAATTGAAAGATGCCCCCGCTAGCGAGATGCGATGGCTTTTCCCGACTCTGGGTGGTGAACCGTATCACAACAAACCACCATTGATGCATTTAACGATCGCCTGGGCTTATTCACTAGGTGGTGTAAACGAGTGGACGACACGTTTACCAGGTGCAATTTTAACAGCTCTTTCAGTACCTTTTCTATATAGTATTGGCAGAGAAATATTTCATCGACGCATTTGTGCTATTTACAGCGCTTTAGTTTATCTCACAATGTTGCCAGTAGTACGTCACGGAAGACTGGCTATGTTAGATGGTGCGGCGGTTTTCTTTTTTATGGTGATGCTCTTATGCGTATTGCGATCGCGTCGTAATTTACGCTATTGCTTGGGGGTAGGCATCGGTTTTGCGCTGATTTGTCTGACTAAAAGCATTTTAGGATTATTGCTGGGTGCAGTGGCGCTGATATATCTATTTTGGGATACGCCGCGATTGCTCAACAGTAAGTATATGTGGATGGGAATGCTTATTGGTGCTGCGCCCGTAGCTTTTTGGTATGGTGCCCAGTGGTGGGTTTACAGAGACTCTTTTATTAATCAAGGGATGATGAATCAATCCTTTAGCCGTATTTGGACTTCGGTTGAAGGACATTCAGGACCACCCTGGTATTATGTACTAGAAATTTGCAAATATACATGGCCCTGGTTGATTTTTGTGCCAGCTTCTTTACGTTTTGCTTGGGAAAGTCGCAATCTCAGTTGGGCGAAACTTGTATTAGTTTGGTGTGGTGTTTATCTGATAGCTATTTCCGTGATGGGAACCAAGCTTCCTTGGTATGTTTTCCCCATTTATCCAAGCATAGCTTTAGCAATTGGAGCAAAATTAGGTGAAGTTGAAAATTTACCTTTATTAACGCCTTTTCCTCGATTTTGGGTAGTAATGTTAAGCCTTTTGGCTGTAATTTCAGCTGTTGGTAGCACTTACTATAGTTGGAGTCCAACGCCATCAGCCGACTTGCAACTGATATTCGCCTCTCTAAGCGTAACGATGGCAATAGCCGCCTTAAGGGCACAAAGAGGTGATAGACAATTCATAAAAGTTCTTTTATGGGGAACTTATGTATCTTTACTATTATTTGTAAAGTCTAATTACTGGGTGTGGGAACTCAATGAAGATTATGCAGTCAAGCCAGTTGTGCAAATGGTAGCCCGAGCAAATCCCGGAGTTAAAACAATTTACATTTCTTCAATAGGCAATCGTCCATCATTAGATTTTTACAGTGAGGGTACTATAAAACGCGCCTCTCCAGATGAATTAAAATATTATTGGCAGACAGACAAAAAACCTTACTTCTTACTTGACGAAGAAACTTTTAAAAATTTACCACTAGATTCAAAAGAAATAATCGCCAAAGAAGAAGGTTGGATTTTTGTCACAAAGAATTCTACTTCCGGACAAGGTAAAAATCAGCCATAGGGTGAGTAACTAGTAACGAGATATTGCTCGCGCCGAGTTGGGTGCTTAGGTATACCCCCCCCTGACTTCTTCGTTGCTTAATTAATCAAATATGCCGCAAATTTTATATATAAATATGGATAATATCATTTTATTTTCGTTCGGCGAGTGAATCCTTTATTTGTCTTCTGCATCATTCGTTTTTTCTACATTAGGAATAATTTGATTGCCCTTTTCGGTAGTATTTGTTTGAGTAACTGCGATCGTGCCCAAGAAAATAGCGCTTCCTAATACAAAAGCGATCAAAGGATGCTTGAAAAATACGAAATCCCGCAGAATTCGTGCAAAAGGTCGGCTTTGACGACGTAGCACAGATGAAAGCGTAATTTGCTTTAAGGGGAAGGGATCGCGCACGTAATTACCGCTGCGACATACTACCAACCTTTCCTGACAGTACGGACAGTTGTATAATCCAGTACAACTTTTTAGCTTTTTCGCCGTAGGATTTTTCTGGCAAATGGGGCAAGTAACGTAATGATTATCAAAGGTGTGTGTGTTCATCTACCTCGTCCGCTTATTCTTTCTACTCGCTGTATAACAATTGATATAACTGATAACTGATAATATTGCGCTTATACCACCGCAATGTGGTAAAAAATAAGCAATACGCGATACATAACTTCTTTCTATTGGATTTAGAATTTTTTAATCGTGCAACACGAGTATAACTAGTTTTAAATTAATCTGACCTTGCCTATTTTAGGTTTTGAATCAAGCAATTGTCGATTAATTTTGTTTTCATCCGATTGGATGTGTGAAATGCTACATATTTACGACCTCACTACACCGAACTTCAAAGATAAGCCATTGCTTGCCATAAATTGCAAAGCTAGCTTTCATAGACATTGTGACTTGAACAGATATCTACTATTTACTATTTAAGCATCTCCTCCACAAAAATTCTGAGCAATTACAGCTTTTTTTACCAAAGCTTTGTAAAGCGATCGGATAAATCATAGAAATTACCTGCAAATTGTAACGAAGAAGGTAGCTACAGAAAGGTCTTTTTATGAAAGTAGCTCGGAGCAGTAAAGTAGAGAAAAGAACTTTTCTTAAAATAGCTTCATATGATTCCAAACAAGAATTTTACTAATCGCATCTGAAAATTTCTCAATTTAATTTTAGATTTAGATATAGATATAAATAGATTTGGCTCATATGTCTAACTTATAGGTTGATTAAATAAATATAAATAACTGTAAACTCATTGAGCAAAATTTCAATAATATTTCATAATGCTTAAATAATTAATTAACATATCTGTTACATTCTCTAAACTATTTTCTCGCACATCTATATTGTTTATTAATAAATAATATTGCTGATTTGAGTATATGAAGTATATTTTGTTATGAATACAAAAAAGCTGCCCGAAACCATTAAAAGTCTAAAGGCAGCTACAGTTAATTAAAAGCAAAAGTATCATAAGTTACATCCACTCTTAGTGGTATTTTCATAGTTAATTGAAATAACAATGAATTGATATCCTCAATACAGAAGATATTAACCGCAATTTTTATTTAAAACGATATCTTGTACCATACTCAACAAGCCCAAATAAACCCGGTTTCTTGCTCATTGCACAACGAAAAAATCGTGTTTTTACAAAAAGAAACCGGGTTTCACTATTAGGTGCAAGATATGAATTTAAACCAAATTATCCTCAACCTCAATCGTGCATTATCGATCGCGACTAAATCTTTATGGATTTTCGTACCGATATTATCTGCACTTACTTTTTTATCGATTAATTGCTAAAAACCGGAAGTTATATCCCATAGCTTTTGAAGCCGTAGGAAATTTACCGATATTAGTATCTCAACTAAGAGTAAACCGTTAATTTATTGTTTATAACAGGCTCTCGGTTGGTTTTTACGTTTATAGAGCGGTGAGTAAACGTTCCCGACTTTACCATTATTTATCGGTAGCAGTCGAAGACAAGAATTCACTCGAATAACACGAGGTGTAAAGGGTCAGTCCCCTCAATGGAGGCGACTGGCTTTTTTTTGAAGTAAGTAATATCAAATGTCTATCTAATAATCAACATTCAGTCTTGTTTGATTATTGGATGACTAATTGGTTCGCTTATTCTTCTTCTTCTTCTTCTAAATCTTCTGGGTTTACTTGTTTTAGACGGATGTGCTTTTTACCTAAAGTAATGATAAATTCATCTCCTGATTTAAGTCCCATCTGTTTTGTATAGGCAGAACCTATCAATAAATTACCATTAGACTGCACGCTAATTCTATAGCTAGCACTGCGTCCTCCACGCCCATTAGCACCAGAAGAGCTATCTAACTGAATACCTTCAGCATCAATTAGGGCATTCAAGAATTTCATCATGTTAACGCGCTCTATACCATTTTTGGTAACGGTATAGTAGCCGCACTGTTTGGCTTTATCTTCTTTGCTTATATTTTCAAGCTCTTTTACTTTCTTGAGTAGATCTTCGCCGACTAGAGGTTCAATTTTTTTCTGTTTAGCCATCAACTTAAATCGAAAATTAACGATGGATGTGGTGGAATCGATTTCATTTTAACTGACATTGAGGTATTAAGAACACTCTAAATGATGATTTTTATTTTTTTTCCGCTGGCAACAATATTAGACTCGGGTTTTTTGATTGAAAGTTTTAACCATGCAAATTACTTACCTCGATTGAGGCTATTAAAAAAATCGAACCAAAAAGCAAAGCAATAACGATAACTATATAAGAAATTTTTTCTTTGATAGATAGTGTTAACTCTTATTGCAAAAGGTTTATCATACTTTATGCTGCTACACTATATTTATTGAAATTTTAGAGCAACGAGGAGCGGTAAATATTGCTCGGCAAGATTCCTTTGATAGGAAAAAGCAGTTTGATAAGCATAAAGTATCCACATTTAACAAGTAAAACATTAAACGTTGCACAATTTGAATGAAACTTACCACTAAAGGACACTACAGTGTAAAAGCGTTACTAGATTTGAGCTTGCAGCAAAATAATCGTCCCGCATCAACTAAAGTTATTGCAAGCCGTCAAAATATTCCCGCTCCTTATCTCGAAAAGCTGCTAATAGAAATGCGTCGTGCTGGATTAGTTAAATCAATTCGCGGTAAAGATGGTGGATACCAATTAGCGCGAGAACCTGTCAAAATATCTTTAGGAGAAATTTTAGAAGCAGTTGGCGAAACAATTGAACCTTTACCTCATCATCAAGCTTACCCACAAGCTTCTGTTGATTGGGTAACTTTTAGTGTTTGGCATCGACTATCTCAAAAGCTTAAGGAAGCATTATACAGTATTACTTTGGCAGACCTTTATTATGATGCTCGCAGCTGGCAAGCTTCCCTTGGAGAAGAAGCTAGTTTTGTGGTTTAGTTGTCAATTATTAGCCGTCACATAGCATTTTTTTGGGATTTATTGCGGCTATATTGACACTTTTACCAAATATCCATCCATAAAACTCCGCAATGACATCTTCCTCTGTTGTCCTATTCCTTGCTGCTAGTTTAGATTACTTGATAGGCGATCCGTGGAATTGGATTCATCCCGTACAAGTAATGGGTTGGTTTATTTCTCGCTTAACTAAATTTGCTCTTAAATATTGTCATAATTCCTTAACACAACGTTTAGCTGGAATAGCAATAACTATATTTTTGGTAATAGGTAGCGGTGTAATGGGCTGGTTAATAATCCAATCTGCTATGTGGGTTCATCCAATATTAGGAATCTTTATAGAAAGTATCTTATTAGCTAGCTGCTTTGCCCTCAAAAGTTTAAGAATAGCAGCCGAAACAGTTTTACAGCCTTTAGAAGCAGGAAATATTGAGCGATCGCGTTCTATTCTCAGTAATTTTGTTGGTCGAGATACGCAAAATCTCACTGACCTTGAAATTCTACGAGCAGTCTTAGAAACAGTAACAGAAAACGCGACTGATGGCGTAATGGCTCCTCTTTTTTATGCCGTAGTTGGTGCGTTTGTACCAATAATTAGACCTTCGACCTTAGCTTTAGCATATAAAGCGAGCAGCACTCTTGATTCTATGATTGGTTATCGTGAAGTTCCATATATTAATTTAGGATGGTTCAGCGCTCGTTTAGAAGATTGTTTAACTTGGTTTCCTTGTCGGTTAACAGTTATAACTCTAGCTTTACTATCTCGTAAACCCCTTCATATAATTAAAATTTGTCAGCGAGATGCGCCTAAAGATTCAAGTCCTAATTCTGGCTGGAGTGAATGCGCTTATGCTGCAATATTAGGCGTACAAATGGGAGGTACTAATTGGTATCGTGGAGTAGCCAAAATCAAACCTTTGCTCGGAGATGCGATTCATCCGATTACTTCAAATTCCATTAAAACTGCTTTACAACTGACTAAATATTCTTTTTTACTGTGGTTGGGGGGGGCTGCATCTCTACTCTTATTAACAATAAAAAGGTAATTATAAATATAGGAAATTCGGTTTGGGATTCCGATCGATTTGTCGGAGAAAAAAGTCTTGCCCATTACCTAACTTCTCCAAAGTATCGTATAATTAATGACTCAGTGAAATCAGTTTATGAGCGTGTCCCTTAAAGTAGTCAAAATACTTTCATCAGAAGAACTTCGTCGTACCTTGAGAAGACTTGCTTCTGAAATAGTCGAAAGAACCCGCGATTTATCCCAACTGGTACTAATAGGTATTTATACTAGAGGAGTGCCATTAGCCAATTTATTAGCAAGTCAAATTGAAGGACTTGAAGACGTGAATGTAGCGGTAGGTGCGTTAGACATTACATTTTATCGCGATGACCTCGATAAAATTGGTTTGAGAACGCCAGCAAAAACCAACATACCCTTTGATTTAACAGGAAAAACCGTTGTACTTGTTGATGATGTCATATTCAAAGGAAGAACCGCTCGTGCTGCTTTAAATGCAGTAAACGAATACGGCAGACCAGAAGTAATTCGTTTAGCTGTTTTAGTAGATAGAGGTCATCGTCAAGTACCAATTCACCCAGATTTTATAGGTAAACAGCTACCAACCTCAGCAGAAGAAATTGTCAAGGTTTACTTACAAGAAACCGATGGAAAAGATGGAGTGGAATTGATTGGAGATTGAAACGATATGTGGAGATGGGGGGATGGGGAGATGGGGAGGTGGGGAGATGGGGAGATGGGGGGATGGGGAGATGGGGGGATGGGGAGATGGGGTAGAAAATCAACTCCTAACTCCTAACTTTAAACTCCTAACTCCTAACCTTTGACCTTTAACCTTTAACCTTTGACCTTTAACCTTTAACCTTTAACCTTTAACCTTTTATCTATTACTTATCACCGGACTTGCATGATGATGAACTAAATACCATTTACCACCAAGCAATTCAAATATATTGGTGGCTAAAGATTCTGCTTCTATTCTCGAACCTTTGGTGACTTGCATTATATTTTCAACCAGCACAATATAGGCAATATTTCCCCGAATTTCTATAGAAATTATGTCTGTATTTATCTCAATATAGGGGGTATTTTGAAAAATCTTTACCCAAGAATTGCTAACTTGCTTCCAACCACGAAGTATATTCCATCCAGGATGAACGCAAAAGCTACCAGTACCTTGCGACCATATTTCACTCATCGCATCAATATCTTTCTTTTCAAAAGCGCGATAAAACGCTTCGTTTTTTGCCAATACTTCAGAACGCTGTTCGGTCATAATGGGGATTAGGGAGTAGGGAATTGATAATTGATAATTGTTAATTATCCGTTTTTACCTCACCAATGGTTTGTAATAATTGCTTTGCAGTATAAGGTTTAGATAAAAAAGCTTTGATGCCAATTTCAGTAACGGCGTTAATTTTATCGTTAGAAACTAAACCGCTAACGGCAATAATTTTGACTTGAGGATTAATTTTTTGTAACGTGCGGATAGTTGTTAATCCGTCCATCGCTGGCATGACTATATCTGTTAACACAATAGATATTCGATCTCTATGTTCTGCATACAAAGCAATTGCTTCAATACCATCGTTAGCTGTTATTGCTTTATAATTATAGCTTTCTAATGATTTTTTTGTAATATCTCGAATAGAATCTTCGTCATCCACCACTAAAATTAATTCTCCTTCCCCTAATGGAAAATCTACTTCTACTTCTTCTACCCGTTCTTTAATTTCTTGCGCGGGTAAATATACTTGAAAATTACTTCCTTTGTTAATATCGCTTTGTACCTTAATAAATCCGCCGTGACTTTTAACAATACCAAGTACTGTAGAAAGACCTAAACCCGTACCTTTGCCAATTTCTTTAGTAGTAAAAAATGGTTCAAAAACCCGATCTAATACTTCTGAAGAAATACCGATTCCAGTATCGGCTACAGAAATCATCACGTAAGAGCCTACTTTTGCATCGAGATGCATTTGAGCGTAGTTTTCATCTACTATAAAGTTTGACACTTCAATGGTTAATTTACCACCGTTTGGCATTGCATCCCTAGCATTAACACATAAGTTCATCATTACTTGATGCAGTTGAGTTGCATCTCCAGAAATCATCCAAAGGCTTTGGGGTATTTCGTCCGAAACTTGAATTGTTTTAGGAAATGTTTCTCTGACAACTTGCTTGATTTCATCAATTAAATGCTTTGGTTGTAATATAGTGCGATCGCCTTCCATTCCACGGGTAAAAGACAGCACTTGCTTGACTAAGTTTGCTCCGCGTTTGGCGTTGTTAATTAATATTGGTAAAAGTCGTTTGCTTCGCTCATCGTGCAGTTGTGATTCTAATAGTTGTGCTGTCATTAAAATCGGTGCCAGTACATTATTTAGGTCGTGAGCGATACCGCTTGATAATGTACCGATGCTCTCTAATCTTTGAGCGCGAAGAAATTGCGATTCTAATAGTTTTTTTTGCGTTATGTCAGTATTGACTACGAGGATCGATTGTGCTTTGTTTTCAAATTCTTTTAATAGCGTCCAGCGACTCTCAACAGTGATTTCTTTGCCTAATTTAGTCGTTTGATAAAGTTCTCCTTTCCAGGAACCGTTTTTGATTAAATTATTAACAGCCGATCGTATTTTCGATATTTTCTTTTCTCGCCAAAGTTCTGCTGTTGTTTTACCGATCGCTTCATCTTTCTGACAACCATAAAGACTGGAGGCTGCTTTATTCCAATATAAAATTCTGTCATCCAAATCGCGTACAAAGATTGCATCGGTAGCAACATCAAGTAGTGCTGCTTGTTCGCGAATTTTTTGTTCGGTTTGTTTACGTTCTAAAGCGTAGCGAATTGAACGTTCTAATAAAGGTGCATTTAATTGACTTTTTTCTAAATAATCCGCCGCACCCGCTTTCATCGCTTCAATATCTATATCTCTATCTCCCCTACCAGTAAGCAAAATAATCGGAGAAGAACACCCGCATTTTATTGAAAAGCGTAATAGTTCTAATCCGTTTTCTGCTCCCAAACGGTAATCAAATAGATAAATATCATGTCGATTACCAGCTATAACATCTTTCGCAATTTGATAGTTATCTATCCATTCTAGTTCGCACTCGCCTAACTGGAATTCACTCAACCAATCGCGAATTAAAATATAATCATCTTCATCATCATCTACTAACAGAACTTGAATGGGATTATTATTCATATTTTATCTCCCACCGTTTAGTACGGTAGCTCTACAATATCAAACCAATATTTTCCTATGGTTTTCATAACTTCAACTAAAGAGGCAAAGGTGACTGGCTTAATGATAAAAGAATTTGCCCCCAAAGAATAAGAAAGTTGAATGTCTTCTTCTGCTTTTGAGGTTGTCAGTATTACGATAGGAATATGTCTGAAAGTGGGATTAGTTTTGATTTCTCTAAGTGCTTCACGACCATCTTTTTTAGGCATATTTAAATCCAACAAAATTAAACCTGGAGTTGGTGCATTGTTTGGATTTGTATATTTTCCACGCTGATACAAATAATCCATTAATTCTTCACCATCCTTAACAAAATAGAGTTCGTATTGCAGACGAGTTTCCGTTAACGCCTCGCTAGCTAACATACAATCGTCTTCATCATCGTCAGCCATCAATATCGAAATGCTTGTTTGCCGAGCCTCCACTCTGCATTTTCTCCTTTACGCTGGTTTTGGAATCAATAAATTATTAAATTGCAACAAAACTTTGAGTAATATTTTGTATCACTAGCTTTCTTATATCCGGTATGATAAACCTTTTTTGAGCAAGAAAAAATTAGCGATGCCGCGATCGAGGGAGGAGAAGGGTGATGGGGAGATGGGGGGATGGGGAGATGGGGGGATGGGGAGATGGGGGGATGGGGAGATGGGGAGATGGGGGGATGGGGAGATGGGGGGATGGGGGGATGGGGAGATGGGGGGATGGGGAGTACTTCGACAAGTCTTACAGTGAGCTACGTCGAACTGCTCAGTAACCTTTGAGGAGAGGGTAAGAAGTTATTACACCTTTAACCTTTAACCTTTGACCTTTAACCTTTGGATCCTTTGACCTTTTTACCAATGCCCAAGAACTTAATTTTGAATTTTCAGTGTGACAACAAAACTTGCACCTTTTCCGGGTTCGCTTTTAGCTGTAATGGTTCCTTGATGTCGTTCGACTATTTTTCGACATATAGCTAAACCCATTCCAGTACCTTCGTATTCTGTACGACCGTGCAGTCTTTGAAATACGTTAAATATACGATCTAAATATTTTTCGTCAAATCCAATACCGTTATCTTTTACGATGATTTGACAGTAATCGGAGCTTAGTTGTCGATCTGTAAAGTCACTATATATTTTTACAAATGGTGGCTCTTGTTTTCGGTGGAATTTCAAAGCGTTGCCGACAAGGTTTTGTAGTAATTGACGCATTTGCAGCGGATCGGCTTTGATGGTGGGTAGTTCGCCGATTTCTATACGCGCTTTGGTTTGGGCAATACGTATTTCTAAATCGGATAATACTTCTTGAGTTACTCGTGCAAGATTTACTTCTACAAAAGGTTTTGCTCTGGTGGTTATCCGCGAAAGAGTAAGTAAATCTTCAATCAAAGCCTGCATTCTTTCGGCTGCATTCTGCATTCTTTCTAGATAGTCGTATCCCTTATCTGTTAAAGCATCTTCGCAAGTGGCTTTGAGGCGATCGCCAAATGCTGTAATTTTACGCAATGGTTCTTGTAAGTCGTGGGAAGCGATGAAGGCGAATTGTTGTAGCTCTTCGTTGGAACGAGTAAGTTCTTCTCGCTGACGGGTTTCAAGTTCAAGCAGTTTGGCTTGTGAAGCGGCTATACCTATTTGATCGGCTAATTGTTGCAATAATTCGGTTTCCCACTCATTCCATTCCCGGATACTGGCGCATTGATGAGCAATTAGTAATCCCCAAAGTTCATTTTGCATGATGATGGGAACTACTAAGTTTGATTTAATATCGAATCTTTGCAGTAATTCTACGTGACATGGCTGGATATCAGCTTGGTGAATGTCACTAATAGCCTTGATCCTTCCTTTGCGGTATTTTTCGAGGTATTCTCTGGTAAAGCAATCGTCGTCAATATTTTGTCCGTAAACTACGGGTAAACCGGGAACTACTGCTTCCTTGACGGCTGTAATCGAACCATCGTCAAACACTCGCAGAATTAATACACGATCGGCGTGCAGTAATTTTTGTACTTCCGTAACGCTAGCTTGAAGAATTTCATCGATTTGTAGGGAAGTGCGAATCTTGAGAGTCACATCGGCAAATAATTGACTGCGTAAACTTTGTCGAATCAGTTCTTCCTGTACGCGCTTGCGTTCGGTAATGTCCATCATCGCGCCAATCATTCGTACTGGTTTCCCCGTGTCGTCGCGAACAACGTAACCACGATCCAAAATATGAGCGCTTGTTCCATCTGCTTTTAGAAAACGGTATTCATTCGTCCAAAATGGTTGAGCGCTTTCTACAACGGCGCGAATGTCGGTAACAATTCTGCGTCTATCTTCTGGATGCACCCGTTCGTACCACCAATCGATGGTACCTTCTATAGATTCTGCTGAGTAACCAAACAGCGTCTGTATCGAATCATTCCACCACAATTTATTTGTAAGCAAGTTCCAATCCCAAACGGCATCGTTGGTAGCACGAGCCAGTATTCGGAAACGCTGTTCGCTTTGTCGTAGTTGTTCTTCTGCTAATTTACGTTCGGTAATATCAGTATGGGAACCCGCCATCCGCACTACATTCCCATCCGCATCCCATAAGGCTTGCCCTCTTTCCAAAATCCATTTATAACTTCCATCTTTACACCGGAGACGATGCTCGCTAATGTAAAAAGGAGTTTTATTCTCAAAATGGTTTTGAATCGTTTGCATTTGCAAGTCTAGATCGTCGGGATGCACCAAATTGAACCATTCATCTAAATTATTGCCAATATCTTCATCATAACCAAGGATTTCTCTAGAGCGAGTCGAATGGAAAACTTGATGGGTTTTTATATTCCAATCCCAAATACCATCATTAGTACCTTTTACTGCTAATTGCCAGCGCTCTTCACTTTCTCTAAGCGCATCTTCCATACGTTGGCGTTCGATCGCTGTAGCTAAAACGTTGGCGATCGCTTGTAAAAAGTAGATATCATCACGACTAAATCTGCGATATACGGTGGTATGCGCTCCCAAAATCCCAAAAGGGCGTTCTTTTCCTTGAATAATTACCGACAAACCGCTAACTACATTATGGTCTAATAATAATTGCGGACTAGTAAAGCGCGTTTCATTTGTCAAATCTTCCACAATTACAGCTTCTTGGGAATTAATGGTATAACCTGCTTGCGAATTTTCGGCAGTACTTACTATTACTGTTCCCACAAGCCCAGAATGCCAACCCACACCCGCACGCAACAGTAACCGATCGCCCGAAGGCAATAATTCCAAAATCTTAGAGTATTCCACCTCAAGACATTGTGCGATCGCCGTAACAGCATCAGTCATCAAACTATTTAAATCCATTCCCGCCAGTGCTGCTTGAGAAAGTTCCGCTACCAATGCTTGTTGATTTGCATGAATCTGTAAAGTCAGCTCAGCCTTTTTGCGATCGGTAATATCCATATCAATTCCCGACATCCGCAAAGCTTTCCCAGAAGAATTACGAAAAACTAAACCTCTCGAAGCAAACCAGCGAATACTACCGTCGGGTAAAACCATGCGATATTCAATGTTGTATTCTCCTCCATCTTCAATAGCGCTCTGGGCGGCTCGATTAATTAAATCTCTGTCTTGAGGATGAATAAAACTAATAAAGCTTTGGTAAGTTTCATTAAAGCTTAAACTTGCTTTACCAAATAGCGCTTTGATAGTATCCGACCAAATTACCTTATTAGTAACGATATTCCAATCCCAAATACCCATATGGGCAGCTTCTAATGCAATTTTTAATTGCGCTTCTTGCCTGTGTGCTTGTTCGGTTTGCTGCCGTAATTTTTTCATCGTACTACTAGCTTCCAACAGACGACGCACCCGTTGACGCAACACCAACCACTGAATCGGCTTAGTTATATAATCCGTAGCACCAGCATTAAAAGCTTTTTCTACAGAACTTTGCTCGTAAAGAGCGGTAATCATTAATATCGGTATTTCTTCTCCTCCAGGAAGTTGACGCAATCGCGCACAACAGCTAAAACCATCTATCAGCGGCATCAAAGCATCCAACAGAACCATATCAGGCTGTAACTGAGTATACGCAGTCAGCGCTTCCTCTCCATTACCCGCCTCAGCCACCCAATATCCCGCCGATTTTAGCAATTCGCGCAGCTGCATCCGCGTTAAATCATCATCGTCTACAACCAGAATTAGATTACTCATAAATTAATAGTTAGGAGCGGAGGAAGCGGAGGAAGCGGAGGAAGCGGAGGGAGCGGAGGAAGCGGAGGAAGCGGAGGAAGCGGAGGAAGCGGAGGAAGCGGAGGAAGAAAATAAATAAATTAATAATTAGCAAGTAAAAAAATTAATTGCTTCCCGTGCCCCCTCTGCCCCCTGCTCTCCCCCTCTCCCCAAAGGTTACTGAGCAGTTCGACGTAGCTCACTGTAAGACTTGTCGAAGTACTCCCCATCTCCCCAAAGGTTACTGAGCAGTTCGACGTAGCTCACTGTAAGACTTGTCGAAGTACTCCCCATCTCCCCCTCTCCCATCTCCCCAAACCGATTACTTCAAAACCGAATGTAAAGTTGTCAATAATTCTTGAGCGGTATATGGTTTAGGCAAAAAAGCTGTGTATTTAGAAGATTTATCAAAAGGTATTTGTTCGCTGGTTGCTAATCCGCTGACAGCGATCGTGCGTAAATAAGGATTCATTCTATGTAATGTATTAATAGTAGTTGCACCATCCATATTAGGCATCATCATATCAACGATTGCGGCACTAATTTTATTTTTGTATTGAGCATAAAGTGCTATTGCTTCAATACCATCGCTAGCAGTAATTGCTTGATAATTATACTGTTCTAGGGAAGTTAAAGTAATATCTCTAATTGAAGGTTCGTCATCAACAACTAAAATTAACTCTCCGTTTCCTACTGGTGTTTTCAAAAATTCAGTTTCTTGGTTTACCTTAATGTTTGCTGCTGGCAAATAAACTTCAAATTTTGTACCAATACCGGGCGTACTAGATACGTTGACAAATCCGTTATGACCTTTGATAATGCCGATTACTGTTGATAGTCCCAATCCCGTACCTTTACCAAATTCTTTTGTAGTGAAAAATGGCTCAAATATTCTATCTAATAATTTTTGAGAAATACCAATTCCCGTATCGGCAACGCTAATAACTACATAGGAACCTACTTCGGCATCAAGGTGCATTCCGGCGTAGTTGTCATCAATTATAATATTTTTGGCAGAAATCGTTAATTTACCACCGGATTGCATCGCATCGCGAGCATTCAGACATAAATTTAATAATACTTGGTGTAATTGAGTACTATCGCCCCATATCTGCCATAAATCTTCTTCCATTGACTGATTAAATACAATCGATTTAGGAAAAGTTTGTTCGACAATTTGCTTCATTTCCCAAACTAATTCTTGAATCTGAATTACAGTGCGTTCAGCTACGCTGTGTATATCGCCTTCGATTCCCCTCGCGAATGACAATACCTGTTTTACCAGATTAGCTCCGCGTTTGGCGTTGTTTTCCACGATTCCCAACATGGAAATTTCTTGTTCGTTACGACTTTTATTTTTGAGCAATTGCACTGACATTAAAATCGGCGAAAGCACATTATTTAAATCGTGAGCAATACCGGAAGCTAAAGTACCAATACTTTCCATGCGTTGAGCGCGTAAAAATTGGTTTTCTAATTCTTTTTTTTGCGTAATATCTGTATCAACAGTTAAAATAGATTTGGGTTTTTGATGCTCATCTCTAACCAAAGTCCAACGACTTTCAACAATAATTTTTTGACCCGATTTACCAATTTTTTTTAACTCACCTTGCCACGAACCCTGCTGTAATACTTGTTGATAAATATCTTGATGTTGCCCTAAAACTTCCGGTTGTAAAAGTTCATAAGCATTCTTGTTAATAGCTTCTTCTTCTGTCCAACCATAAATTGCCTCGGCGCTCTTATTCCATAATAAAATTATCTGAGATAAATCTCGCATAATAATAGCGTCTGAAGCAATATCTAATAATGCTGCTCGTTCCCGTAATTGATGCGATCTATGTTTGCGGCTCGTAATATTCTCAAACATATATAGCCGCGCAAAATTCTCGTTATCTTGATTTTGTATTTCTCTAGAAAAACGCCGGATAGTACGACCATCGGGTAATAAAATTTCATCTTCGCAAATACATTTTTCAATAAAATCTGGTTGGCAAGATTTAATAAATGCAGGAACTTCAGATGTTAACTTGCGGCATTCTTCCACGATATCCTCGTGTTTAAATAAGCCACTTTCTACTTGTTCTTTTAAATGCTCGATACCCCAAATTTCATAAAAACGTTGATTTGCATACAAAATATTTCCAGTACGGTTTTCTACTACATAAAATGCTAGCGGTGAAACACTAGTCATCGATCGCAAAAGGGTTTGTTTCCAGCGAAGTCTTTCTTCTGCTTCCTTACGTTGGGTGATATCATCAACCAAATAAGCAAACCTTTGATGTTCCGAACAATTCGCGATCGGAGAAACTTTAGCTTTGAGCCATCTGCTACCATCAGGAGTATCGAAAGGATACTCAAAAGTTATAGAAGATTGAGTACGTTCTGTTTGATGATAAAAATCAATCCACCGATCGATCAGATGTGACGGAATCCCCATATCGCTAACAAAGCGGTTTCTCATTGCTTCTGGAGTCAAACCCAAAAAATTCGCCGCGTGAGTATTGCCGGAAACGTGTAAAATATCATTTTCCCTCAGCTCAACAATCCCCATCATCATCGGCGCACTATCAAAAAAACTTTTGATAATACTTTCGCTTTGATCCAACGCTGCTTTTGCTTGCTCGTATTCTGTTTTAATATCCGTTAATTTCTTTAAACTTGTTCGTATTTCTAGTTGCCTCATCACCAAACGACTAATCGCTTCGAGTGACTCTATTTGTTCGGAAGTAATCTCTCGCGGTACCGTATCGATCGCGCACAAAGTTCCTATTACCTCACCTTGAGGTGCTATTAACGGTATACCCGCATAAAATCTTACATATGGCTCACATATCACCACATGATTATTAGCAAATTGCTCCGAGGCTAAGGTATCGGGAATAATTAAAGTCTCACCCAAACCGACACACAAAGAACCAAACCCTTTATTTCTGGGCATTTCCGATACATTTAACCCCACCTTCGCTTTAAACCACTGACGCTCGGCATCAACCAAATTAATCAAAGCGATCGGTGTTCCTATAACTTGCTTGGCTAACAAAACCAAATCATCAAAAGCAACTTCAGGTGAAGTATCAAGAATAGAGTACTCATATAAAGCCTTTAGCCTTAATGCTTCATTTTGAATAACCTTCTTATTCATCAAATCTTTCCTACTATTACCGATTTTTTTTACGTTCAGAAAAGCAAACTGTTATACAACAGATATTAATAGGGAAAATTTATTGGAGGTGGTTTACGAAGGCTACTTGCTAGATTAATTATGAATACCATTGCATTAATACATCCTTATTTTTATTAGAGCTATGGGAGATTACTCGTATTAGCAGCGATCGCTAATCACAAGTTTCGATCGGAATAATTTTCCGAAACAGAACTTTTTTTTATAGTGCTTACCTAGCCAAAAAAGCGATCTTATAGATTATCTACAATAGCTTAGAGACAATTTCGTCACATTAACTATAGTAATATGCCTGAAGACCGATAACAAAATCATTGTTACGCTTGAGTATATTTACTTAAGCCATCATAAATATACGTATTTTTTGGTATTTTCTACCATTGTATAAAATTAATTACCAGTAACCAGTTAGGAATTGGGAGTTAGGAGTTAGGAGATGATATTGCGGAGGGAGCGGAGGGAGCGGAGGGAGCAATAGCAATTTAAAATTAATTTTTTCTCCCCCTGCCTCCCCTGCCTCCTCTGCCTCCTCTGCCTCCCCTGCTCTCTTCTCCCCCTCTTCCCCCTCTCCCCATCTCCCCCGCTCGCCGCACGCTCCGCGTGTATCGCCTTTCAGGCGACGCAAGCCTTACTCGCGGCACGACTCGTTAGAGTAACGGGTTGCGCCACTTCTCTCAACGCGGGGAACCCCTTCGGGTTCGGCAGTTCGCTCAACGGGGGGAACCCCCGCACGCGACTGCTCTCACCGCGCACGTTTTGGGCTTACCATCTCCCCATCTCCCCCTCTTCCCCCTCTCCCCATCTCCCCCTCTTCCCCATCTCCCCCTCTTCCCCATCTCCCCCTCTTCCCCCTCTCCCCTCTCCCCTCTCCCCATCTCCACGTCTTTTCGTGCCCAAAATCACAGACAATAGACTTGAGAGTTATTTAAAAACATTGATTATGAAAATTGCTTCAAATATCTTTAATTCTGCACTCAAACCCAATGAGGAAGATAGTTTTGCTATTACCTTTGCACCCCTTTCGCTGTCAGAAGTTTACAATTTAGCCGACCACCCAGCCAACGGTGCAATTGTGGTAATGAGTGGAACAGTTCGCAATCAAACCGATGGAATACCAGTGATTTCGCTGGAATACCAAGCTTACGAACCAATGGCATTGCGAGTATTTTATCAAATTGCAGATGATATTCGGAAAAAATGGACGGATACAAACCGCGTAGTAATTCATCATCGCACCGGACATTTAAAAATTGGTGAAATCAGCGTTTTAGTAGCCGTGGGTTGTCCCCATCGCTCCGAAGCTTTCGATGCTTGTCGTTACGCTATTGATACTCTTAAGCATAATGCTCCCATTTGGAAAAAAGAACATAATCGCGATGGCTCTAGTAATTGGGTAAGTATTGGTGCTTGTGAAGTAGAAGAGTAAAAGATAGGGTTCGGGGGAGATGGGGGGACAAGGGGACAAGGGGACAAGGGGAAATATCAATTTCTAACTGGTAACTGTTAACTGGTAACTGGTAACTGGTAACTGATTAAAAAATTATTATTTCATAGCATTTCTTAACAAGAAATCATTCATATATTGCAGTTCGTTACAGAAGCATTACTTCTTACGAGTTATTCCTTTAGACTTATTTTCTATGGAAAAGTTTTTGCATAAACATGCCATGCATTCTGTAAATTTTATTTGTCACGACTTTTTTGTAATGCTTTCGTTTGTTGCTTGCATTACGGGTTTAGGACTATTGTGGGATAAAGACCAGCTTGAGAGCGAAATACAGCAAACTGAAAAAATTTTGTTTAGAATGAGCTTTTCATATTGGTTGGTTTATTGCGTTGCTTTTGGAATTGAAAAAATAGTTTTGCCTGAATGGGAAACTCTATTAATGAGTTTGAGAATGACTACCGCTTTGTCATACTTCCTAACTTTTTCCTGCATTCTCTGCTTGCCACTGCATAAATTTGCAATGCGACAAGTTCATGATTAAAAGTGAATAATGGAATTTTTAGTCATTCCAATTAATTTCCGTAGTGCGAGCCGGAAAGATTGCAAGATGCTCGTACTACTTACAATGTATTTTTGGTTGCTAACAACTAACAACTAACAACTAACAACTAACAACTAACAACTAATAACTAAGTAATTATTTTTTCATTGCAATTGCGATTGCATCAAGAAATTCATCTTCTTCCAAAGTAGTTAAGATAAACACTTCTTGCACCGTCTTTCCTTGACGGGCGATGACTTTAAACCCACCTCGAATTGGAACCGACACTCGTAATTGCATATGAGGGGAGTGACCTCTTACACGGCGGATTTCTCCGGGTGTTATGGTCTGAATGCTATCTTGGTTGCAGAGACGTTCGAGAATAGGGATAAGACCGTTAATGTGAGTGGAGTGATTCCAAACGAGTCTACCATTTTTCTCGCGGTTAGAAATTGCCTTACCGGATTTCGAGGTGGGTTTAGCCATTATTTTTACGCCGCCTCAAGAGGTGCCATTGTCAAACCAGCCCGACGCAATTGTTGGTGATATAGTTCGGCAGGTTCTTGAGGACCGATCCAAACAGTTGCTTGTCCTTCATAATGTATCTGATTGGTGAGATCCCAAGCGCGATCGCCAGTCATTCCCGGAATATATTTCGTCAAACAATCAGCAACGTGTTGAAAAGTATTAAAGTCATCGTTGAGGACAATAACTTTATAATTGGGATAGGGTTTGCGCGTAACCTCACTCACGCGATCGGGAGTTATGGTTGGTGCATTCGCCATCCCATAAAAATTGGAGTTTACTTTAGTTAACATAAAAATTCACTACAGATTTTCATAAGAAACACATTACAAATAATTAGTTTAATGCATTGTTAGCAGTGAGTGGTTATCAGTTATCAATTATCAATTATCATTTTTATAGCGCGAACAAATCAGTTTAGCTATTATAAGTTGATATTACATCTGAGATTGCACGCTCTTATGATGACAAGTTTTTTGTGAACTTGGCACCATACTCCGTCCTTTCTTGTATGTGAAATAGCTTAGTTAACTATTACTTTACTATACTCCCCGTTAGCAACGGATCGATCGCACTCAACTGGTGATAACTGGTAACTGCTAACTGATAACTGCCTACTTATTTCCAATCATCCCAATTTTCATTGAAAATTGAAGTATCGGGGAAAGCAGTCGGGTTATTGTTTTGTTTTAACAGGCGTTGTAATTTAATTAGCTGGGGTTCGGGTAATGGTAATTCATCCACTAATTCATAAGGTGCGATATTATTTTTGAGTGCAAAAGCTGCTGTAGTTCCCGCAGCGGCTCCCGCAGACCATTCAAAGGAATGTACGCGATAAGCAGCAGCAGCAATGTGACTGGTAGCGATACTTTTACCAGCTACTAATAAATTATCGATTTTCTGAGGAATCATTGCCCGAAGTGCAATTTGGAACGGATAAGCTTGTCCCGCACCGCGTCTTTCACCTTCACGTTCGGTATTTCCTGGCGCTTCAGGAGGACTTTTTGTCATGCAGGGATGAAAATCAATTGCGTAATGTCCAATACCTACCGCATCTGGGAAAATAGTAGAACGAGTCCGCCGTGCTACGTCTTCCGGACGCTTCTGCCCAGTAAGAACCGATGTTGCTTCTAAACCCGCTAAAGAAGCTTTCAACCGACGATACATTCTTGCAGGTAAAGTCTTTTGGTAATATTCGTCAGTGTAATCGCGGCGAGAAATATCAATTTCCTCGATGGCAAAACCTTGAGGATGTGCATAACCGGGGCGACCAATAATACGCCTTCCTTCACGCATATACGGATATTTTGATAAACCGTGTGCGGTTCCCATCGGGGAGTTTAAACCTTTGAGATAGCGATGATTTGGATGTAGTTTCTTTACACCTTCACCAAGTTGAGAATCCGTAGTTCCCCTAACCAACCAGTAAAAATACCCTTTTGAAATTTCCTCACCTTTACGTAAAGCGTCCGTTCTGAGTCCTCCCATCCAATTGCCGGGTTCTAATTGTCCGCTGGCTTGGAGTTGCCCACGGGTATAAATCAGATTATCTTCAGCGGTTCCCGGACGGTAATCGTTACCCCAAGTCCAGTTTTGCATGGAAATGTCCCCAGGCGTAGGAGCAGTGAAATTAATACCGCCAAATTTCATCGGTTCGCCCTTTTTAGGACTCCAAATACGACGATAGGTATGCACTAACTCGAAGCTAGCCAAGCGTTTTAATTCATAGCTGTAGTAAGGAGAGTATTGCGGATAAAAGCTCGGCATCTCATGCTGTTGAGGATCTTTCGTAGTCTCCATTGCAAAGGTGTAAGTAAAGCCTTGAGTGCAGTAAGGGTCATTTGTAGCACTCGAAGCAGAAGGTTCTAGATAAGAACGTGGATCGATACCTAGACGATGGGGAACATCCGCAAGCCCAATAATTTCGCCGGTTTCGCTAGCATCTACTACATACCAATTAGGAGCATTGCCATTACTACTTTGCTTGGGAACAAAGCGGATAATAGACTTATTTAAACCCGAAGAGTTTTGATAAGTATATGCTTCTTCAATGGTTTGAGATAAAGGAAAAGTATTGAGTGGAGGCGCACCTATGAGGGCTGTGTGTTGAATAGCATAGGCGCTATCAATTATTTTTCCACTGTTAGCAGTTTCAAGTTCTTTAACAACAGTGTTAGGAAACCATTGCAGTTTACCTCTGCCTTTTCTTTGAGCATCTTTGAGTAGCGAAACTAACACTTTATGACCGTCGCGAGGAAGGAAACAAGAATCACTTACCCAACAGTCGCCGGGGTTAAGTTCACCATAGGTTTGGCGAATGCGTTTTCGTAAGTCTAAATAGCCGCGAGAATAGAATAACTTTTGACGTTGAGTAGGACGTTCATCAAGTGCGGATGTTCCTTGAGAGGAGATTTGTCCTCCCATCCAATCAGTTATTTCTGTTACACAAACTTCTTTTCCTGCAAGTAAACCTTCATAAGCTGTAGCTATACCGGATAGTCCACCACCCACAACCAAGATGTCACATTTTACAGTTTTATCTGGGTTTCTTGGTGGTGCAGCGACAACAAATAGCGGGGTAAAGAATGAAAGAAAGGTTGAGCAAAGAGTAAGTAGAGATAGCGAGCGTTTCATTGTTAGCAAATTCAGTTAAACTCCTATGACAGTCTTAGACGCTACCATTGCGGAAATGTTTACCGCAAGCGTTTAAAGAGGCAAAAATAGTAATATTAGTTACAATTCATCTAAGTTTAATTTCGTAACCTAATACAGAAAATCTATGCATAATAATGCACAATAACCTTTCTTCTCAATTAAGAGTGTTTTTAAGAAAACATTATTTTTTATTGTGTTTGGGATCTTTAAATAAATTGAAATCTATTTATGCTTTGACTAAATTTGCTGAAAATATAATTATTTGCTTCGCATCTTAAGCACTCAGATGTTGAAAATATACTAAAAACTAATTAATATAATTTGAAAATACCTCCTTAATTCTCTTAAATAAGACGAATGCGATCGCACCTTATTGCTTTATCTAAATATATCGGAATTGAAAATCCGAACGGTAGCAATATAAAATATGATTCAATTATTTAATTATTACTATTTATATAAATTTTATTTCTGTTAATTTTCTTTTTTATGGATTACACTATCTTTTCTATTGCTAATTAAGCTGTTAAACTCAGTTCGATCTTTTTTGTTCTTAACGAACAGAATTTTATTTCTTGAGGGTATATTATAGTTATTAATTTCTTCTCCCAGCTGAAAATTCCTAATTTGTTATGCTTGGTTTATTTATTAAGCCAAGCAATTCTTTATTTTTGTACGCAAAAAAATATTAATTAGTTACCATATTTTAAAAAGATAATTTAAAAAAGTAACAATCTAATAATACACTTCAGTTGAAATAATGTATGACTAATTTTTTAGTCCTTCCAATATTAGCTATGGCTAAGTCGATGAATTACTTGCATTCGTATATTCTATGACTACTATAAACTACTGTAATTCTTGGTATGGAAGCTCGTAAATAGCGATCGCAACTTTTTTCAACTCTTATGGTTGATAGCCTGTGGTAGAAACCAGTTACATAAAGACACGATCTAACTATAATCAGCTGCGATTCTGATTGTTTCAATTATTTACCCAAGATCCGCTTATTTTTTAATGCCGTCAAAAATTAATCTTTGGCTGGTACTTGACAACTGAAGAAATAGAATATAAATGTATTCAAGTTAACAAAAAAAAATGCAAAAACAAGAAAATGTTGTAAGCAAGAAACACTACATATAATACATTAGTCTGTTTTATAACAGAGGCAATAAATGTGTTTATAGATATATGAGTAACGAGCGAGACGTAGCTAATTTTGGAAATGGATCACTTTCAACGATTAAAGGTATAGCGTTAGGTGTTGCCACCGCTATCCCAATTGCCTTTGCTTCCGTAGCAGAAGCCGCACAAGTGCAAATAAATCCATCATCACCCAAACAAGGGGACACAATATCGGTAATGGTAACTCCCGATAACCCTGCTAATGGTGGTAATTTACGTGTGACTAGTAACGGAGAAACTTACCCAGTATTTCAAATTGCACCAAATCAGTATCGTGCCTTAATTCCTACTACTCCAGTACAAAAATCTGGACGAAAAGTAATTCAGGTTTCAGGTGATGGAACAACGCGAAATTTGGCTGTATGGGTAAAATATCGTAAATTTCCTACACAAAGAATTACTCTGCGCGGTGGTAAAGGTGGTTTAAAAGCGACACAATACGAACTCGATCGAGTTAAAGCTTTCAAAGCACTTGTCACCCCACAAAAATACTGGAACGGTTCTTTCCGCAGACCAAATAATTCACGTATTAGTGCAATTTATGGTGTACGTCGCTACTATAATGGTAAATTTGCAAATGACTATTACCATCGTGGCGTTGATTACGCAGGTGGCTATGGTTCGCCCGTAGTTGCACCAGCGGCTGGACGGGTTGCTTTAGTAGGTACAGTATCTCAGGGTTTCAATGTTCACGGTAACGTAGTGGGCATTGACCACGGACAAGGAGTGACTAGCATTTTTATGCACCTGAATCGTATCAACGTCAAAGAAGGCGACATGGTTAAACCAGGTCAACTTATTGGCGGGATCGGTTCCACTGGTGCTTCAACAGGTCCTCATTTACACTGGGGTTTGTACGTCAACGGGCAAGCTGTCGATCCAGTGCCCTGGCGGTACGATGGAATTAAATAATAAAGATTTTATTCGTTACTTTTGTCAGTAAAATGTGTATTATTTACCATTAGCAGGAAAAGTAATAAATTAAATTGGTACCGTCCTACCAAGCTTTGGGTGGCTGATAATAAAATGAGCGTTATGAGTATCGAAAAAATTGTAGAACAAGCTCTCCAGGATGGTTATCTAACACCAGCAATGGAAGCTGAAGTTGGGCGCATTTGCGACAATGCCTCCGAACTCTCTATCGAAGAGTACATGGCACTAGATAGATTAATGGGGGCATTGTTAACTGGTGAGGTTGTGGCGGTACCTCGCAAACAATTCATTAACGTCATGGAAGAGTTGGTATTAACGGAGGCGATCGCACGAGTAGCAGAAATTGAAGCAATTAGCGAAAGCTCCCTTGATGTAGGAGATATTGCTGCTTACGCACTCAACCGTCTTCCACCCTTATACGCTACCACTGAAGAAGGTGCTACCTATCAACGTCAGAGAGCGAAAACTGAACTTCAAGAATTTATTTCGCAACAAGTAGGAGAAGCAATTTCTCGTTATTTAGACAGACCTAACTTCTTCCCCGAACGTCAAGCGATTGGTAAAAACAGTGGCAACGAAGTATTGCGTCAAGTTAGTACGTTACTTCAGGCTTACGCACCAAACTTTGAGCAAAAAAGCTGAAAAGTTAGGTATGGGGGATGGGGCATGGTTCACGGACCACCGGACCACCGGACCACCGGACCACCGGACCACCGGACCACCGGAATTAGGAGTTAAGAGTTAAGAGTTAAGAGTTAGGAATTAGGAATTAGGAGTTAAGAGTTAAGAGTTAAGAGTTAAGAGTTAAGAGTTAGTTATTCTTCTCCCCATCTCCCCCGCTCGCCGCACGCCCTCGCCGCACAAGCGCGGTGAACGCGTGTTCAGCGCGGCACGACTCGTTAGAGTAACGGGTTGCGCCACTTGCTACAAGTCGGGGAACCCGCGAGGGCGCAGTGGCTTACCATCTCCCCATCCCCCATTACCCATTAGTTAATTACGCACCTGCACTGCAACTCCCAAACTTAATTGTTCGTAGAGTAAGCGAACGTCGGGATTACGCATTCTTAAACAGCCGTGAGATACGGGACTCCCTACCAGTCCCGAGTCTGGTGTCCCGTGAAAACCAATTTCGTTATGTCCATCAGACCAAAAACCAATCCAACGTTCTCCTAAAGGACTGTTTGCTCCTGCTGCAAACACTTTGCCAGTAATTGGATGTTGCCATGCAGGGTACTTCCGCATATGTAACACCTCAAACGTTCCTATAGGTGTTTCCCAACCTTTTTTTCCTACGCCAATCGGATAGCTAGCGATAACCGTATTTTGACGATACACATAAACTCGGCGATCGCTCAAATCAACTACAACTTTTTTCTCGGGAGATGCATTTAGACTCGATAAAGATTGCTCTGGGAAGAGTGCTGGTGTCTTTGATGGTGTCGCCGAATCGGACATTACGTTTTTTCCTACAGATGCAAAGCGTCTAATTTGCCGTGCGAAAAAATTTTCTGGTACGGTTTTACTAACTACATCTGGATTCTTAGCCGTTTTTGGCATCGAATCACTCATTCGCCAATGAAGGGTTAAAGATAAAATTGCCGTACCGAAGCAGAGTAACATCACTATACGCGCTAAAGAATCATTTCGTACCATTTTTGTACCTCCAGAAAGCCTCCCATACACACGCTTCTCTTCATTAACCTTTTAACTAATCATAGTTGGGACTAATATCATCAAACATTTACAAACTCTTATTGGTTTGTTTACTAATTTAGCGTTTATTTGCGGGCAAACTAAGGCTATCCCGGTTTTTAATATTACTAATAGTACAAAAAAAACTTCAGGGAATAGGTTAATATCCGGAACTTAATAACTGGTATTACCAATCATTAACGTAGGAAGGTGGGAGAGAAATCATGTTAGAAAAATTATTACTCGCAGTAAGCATTACATTTTCCTTGAATATGTTTATGCAAGTTCAAGTACCGTTACATAACGATTCTGAGGGTATTTATCCGAAACAAACGGATGTAGAACCTCAGATTTTAGTCCGGCTGCTACAAAAATAAAATTTTGTTAGCTACTAAAAACTTAAATGTATCAAATTTTGTAGTTTATTAAACAACTGTCAAAAGCGATACTTATTGCTCAAAATTTATCAAACTTTTTTATAAAATCATGAATATTATCATTTATAAAAATTATATGAATTTGCTAAAATTCTGATTCATTTATTTTTACCGTGTTTATGAGTTTAATTCTGAAATTTTTGATAAAAAAAAATTAGCCTTTCAAGCAACTAACATCATTTTGTTTAGTATAGCGGGATACAAGTCTACTCATTGTCAAACGAACATAAAATAGGCAATTATAATTTTGGCACTAGATAACCATTCTGACTTTTAACAAGCATAATTGGTGTGAAAACGCCCTTGTAACAGTTAGTGCAGCCATTTCTGAAGACCAATAAAAAGCCGTGATTTTACTGAAACTTACCAGCCATATTTGTTCCAGTTGTAAATCCGTCACTTTGTAGGGGAACTAACGAAGCGTCGTAGGGTCTAATAGATAGGGATGATTTAAAGCCAGTAAGATATATGAGTCAATCGATTGCTGCATCTTGGTCCACTCTCGATGCTAGGTTCCCCGAAACGTCAGTAGAAGTTGATAAACTTTCAAACCATGACTTGATTTTGCGCTGTCAGACTGGTGTACGCCCCGAACGTACTGCCTTCGCAGAACTGATGCGTCGCTATCAATCGCAAGTGGATAGAGTTTTATATCACTTAGCACCCGATTGGTCCGATAGAGCAGATTTAGCTCAGGAAGTTTGGATACGAGTTTTCCGCAATATTAGTCGGTTGCAAGACCCCTGTAAATTCCGAGGTTGGTTGAGTCGTATTGCTACAAATTTGTTTTACGACGAGTTACGTAAACGCAAGCGAGTTGTTAGTCCTTTATCACTTGATGCTCCCCGTACCTTAGACGATGGAGAAATGGATTGGGAAATCGCTGGCGATACTCCCGGACCGGAAGAAGAACTGACAACAAGAGAATTTTACGAGCAATTGCGCTTAGCGATCGCCGATTTACCCGAAGTATTTCGTACCACTATAGTGTTGCGAGAAATTGAAGGATTGGCATATGAAGAAATTGCCGAAATTACTGGTGTTTCTTTAGGAACCGTTAAGTCAAGAATTGCTAGAGCTAGATCCCGACTGCAAGCTCAATTACAAACTTATGTAGATATCTAAGTTGCTTTTTTTGAGTTTCATTTCATATTAAAAGTAAAATTCTCCAATTAATGAAGAAAACGAGAATAAATCTAGAATTCAGTTTGGTGGAATTCTAAATGTAGATTTGACGACACTCAAATTGTTTAATCCTAAAATAAAAATTTAGACGAGGATACTAAATAGTAATTTTAAATATTCCTCTAGAACCACCAAACTGTTAAATTTTTGAGCATTTACTAAAAACCGTAATTTTGCGTCCGCCGTTGGGATCAAATTCTCGTCAATTCTTAAGCTTGCCCGCTGTATATAGCCGTGTATTAATTGGTAATAATGTTAAGATGAATACAGAACATCACTTTGACGATTCCCGCTTGCAAGGTCAAAAATTGCGGGATGGGAATGACCCTAATACCAATAAATTAACGGGTGCTAAGAATATGATGAAGCGCGATCGCTTCGAGTTACTGAGTGCTTACCTTGACAGTGAGGTAACTGCCGACGAACGCAGGCAAGTAGAAGAGTGGTTAGCAAACGATCCCTCTGTACAAAGTTTGCACAGAAGACTTTTATCAGTACGGCAAGGCTTGCGGAATCTTCCAGTACCGCACTCAGACAATTCAATAGAAGAAACAGTTAATAGTGTAATGGCACGGTTACGCCGTCGAACCAAAATAGTTTGTATGTTCGGAGGTGCTGCCGTTGCTGCTTGCGTTATTGGTTCGCTATCAAGTTTAATTCCGGGTAATCAAGCTGGGTTGTTAGAGTTTGCGAAGCAATCTATAGAACAACCACAAAAAACTTCTTCGGATGAAATTGCATTGTTACCTATGGTTGCTTTGAATAATCCACCGATACCAATACCAAAAGCAGCGGAAAGTTTGCCCGAAGAGCAAATGAATCAAACGCAACCAGTCGGTTGGGATTCTAAAAAGTCGATTAATTAAACTATCTATATTGTGAGTTATCGGGATGGAAGTTAAGAACTAAGAATTAAAGTTAAAGGGCTTCTAAAAAATAAATTAATATTCGATTGGTTTTGAATTTCAAATTATATTCATAACTTCCGTCCTCATAACTCCGAACTATTTATCTCTTTTCCACTCCACAAACCACCAGTTTGCGGAGTGCCTTTTAATTGGTGGACTTTAGCAAAACTCATTAAATAAGCCCAAGCTAAACCAAGAGAATTATTTTCTCGATCGAATACTTCAACTTGTTTGCGATCGTAGAGATTTTCGGAATTAAGTCTTTGAGGATCGTAGCCTTCAAGTTCATCAAGACGACTTAAAACTTCGTCAGTAGCAAACGATAGTAAATATCCGTAAACTAAATTATTTCCTACAGTCATTGCTGGGTATCCTTGGGGAAGCGCATATAGTTCACCGCGAACACAAGCGGACGTTACGTTTACCACCATCAAAGCACAGTAGGATTCATAGTTAGCTTCACCTGGTTTGAGTGTACCGTAGACAAACACACGTATCAAGCCAGAATTTTTTTGTTTACTCATATTGTTGGGCATTGGGAATGGGGCATCGGGCATCGGGCATCGGGCATGGGGAATTCCTAATAAAGGTCAAAACAATTCGCCTGTTCCCATTCGCAATGAGCCGCAGGCTCATTGCGAATTGCGAATTGACAATTGTTTGGTCAAGGGTCAAAAGTAAAAGGTTAAAGATTAAAATTCTCCTTGTCTCCTTGTCCCCTTGTCTCCCCCTCTCCCCCCTCTACCCACTCTACCCCCTCTCCCCCTCTCCCTTGTCTCCCCATCTCCCCCTTCGGGTTGCGCCATTTGCTACAACGGAGGGAACCTCCGCAACGCAATGGCTTACCATCCCCTCATCCCTCCATCCCCAACAGCATCTACAATAGTTCATCAGAGATTACAGTCGCACAGGAGTATTTTAGGTGGATACCCGATACAACCCAGCAGATATTGAGCAAAAGTGGCAAAATAAATGGTTAGAAATTGGCTTAGATAAAACTTCTGAAGATAGTAACAAGCCAAAATTTTACACGCTAGCCATGTTTCCTTACCCGTCGGGTAGCCTGCACATGGGTCACGTCCGTAATTACACTATTACTGATGTGATTGCCCGTCTCAAGCGAATGCAAGGGTTCGTGGTACTCCATCCTATGGGTTGGGATGCTTTTGGCTTACCAGCGGAAAATGCTGCTATTAACCGAGGAGTACCCCCCTCAAAGTGGACGTATCAAAATATCGATCAAATGCGCTTCCAGTTAAAACGTCTCGGCTTATCTATTGATTGGGATTGCGAAGTTGCTACTTGTTCGCCGGATTACTATAAGTGGACGCAGTGGATATTTTTGCAGTTTTTCCAAGCGGGTTTAGCTTACCAAAAAGAAGCAGCAGTTAATTGGGACCCCATAGACCAAACTGTATTGGCGAACGAACAGGTTGATAATGAAGGTCGTTCCTGGCGCAGTGGTGCCATAGTAGAGCGTAAATTATTACGACAGTGGTTCCTCAAAATTACTGATTATGCTGAAGAATTGTTAAACGACTTGGAGAAGCTATCGGGATGGCCCGATCGCGTTAAAACAATGCAGGCTAACTGGATTGGTAAGTCTACAGGAGCTTATTTGGAATTTCCGATTGTGGGAATGGATGAGAAAATAGGCGTTTATACTACGCGACCGGATACTGTATATGGCGTAAGCTACGTAGTATTAGCACCGGAACATCCTTTGACTAAGCAGGTAACAACATCCGAGCAGCGATCGCCAGTAGATGCTTTTATAAACGAAGTTAGCAATCAAACCGAATTGGAACGTACTGCCGAAGATAAGCCCAAACGGGGGATTCCTACGGGTGGTAAGGCAATCAATCCGTTTACTGGGGAAGAGGTTCCGATTTGGATTGCCGATTACGTGCTTTACGAATACGGTACCGGGGCTGTGATGGGTGTACCCGCACACGACGTGCGAGATTTTAAGTTTGCCTCAGAAAAGGATTTACCTATCAAGGTTGTTATTGCCCGTGCCGATGCTGCTGAGGTGGTACTAATTCCTCAAGAAGCTTATACGGAACCGGGAATTGTCGTTAATTCTGACATTTTCAACGGGATGCCTTCTGCTGATGCGAAACTTGCAATTGTGGAATATGCCCAAAAGCAAGGTTTTGGTAAAGCACGGGTACAGTATCGCTTGCGTGATTGGCTGATTTCCCGTCAGAGGTATTGGGGGGCACCGATTCCGATCGTTCACTGTCCCAATTGTGGTGCGGTACCAGTACCAGATCGAGATTTACCCGTAGAGCTACCCCAAAATGTGGAATTGAGTGGGCGTGGTGGTTCGCCGCTAGCACAATTGGACTGGGTAAATGTACCTTGTCCGAGTTGCTCCACACCAGCCAAGCGGGAAACTGACACGATGGATACTTTTATTGATTCTTCGTGGTATTTCTTGCGGTTTACCGATGCCAAGAACGATCGCCAAGTGTTTGATTCGGCGAAAGTAAACGATTGGATGCCGGTTAATCAATATGTCGGCGGTATCGAACACGCAATTTTGCACTTGTTATATTCGCGCTTCTTTACCAAGGTATTGCGCGATCGCGGTTTACTCAATTTTGACGAACCCTTCCAACACTTGTTAACTCAAGGTATGGTACAAGGTTTGACTTACATGAATCCCAACAAGGATGGTAAAGATAAGTGGATTGCTTCTGTGGGCGTAAATCCTGCCGATCCTCGCGATCCTGAAACCGGCGAATCTTTGCAAAAGCTATACGCTACCATGTCCAAGTCTAAGGGTAATGGTGTCGCGCCGGAAGATGTTATAGCTAAATACGGTGTCGATACGGCGCGGATGTTTGTTCTATTCAAAGCACCCCCCGAAAAAGATTTGGAATGGGATGAAGCTGATGTTGAAGGACAATTCCGCTTTCTTAACCGAGTTTGGCGCTTGGTGAGTGAATTTGTAGATAATCCGCGATCGTCCAAAAAATCTAAAGAAAAAAATCCCAAGTCCAAAATAGAAAAAGATTTACGAAGGGCAATTCACACTGCAATCAAAGAAGTCGGCGAAGATGTAGACGGTGAATATCAATTCAATACTGCTATTTCCGAATTGATGAAATTAAGTAACGCCTTGAGTGACGCTAACTGCAAAGATTCACCAGTTTATGCAGAAGGAATTCAAACTTTAATTTTGATGCTCGCACCCTTCGCGCCTCACATCACCGAAGAATTATGGCATTTGTTGGGTAATGATAATTCAGTACATACCGCAGACTGGTTAAAACACGAGCCAGAAGCGCTAATTGCCTCGGAAATAACTTTGGTAATTCAAATTAATGGTAAGAAACGCGGCGATTTACAAGTTCCAGCACAATTGGACAAAGCTGGATTGGAAAAGTACGCCCGCGAATCAGATGTTGCTCAGCGTCATATTGAAGATAAGACCATTAAAAAAGTAATTGTAGTACCTGGCAAGTTGGTAAACTTCGTTATCGCTTAAATTCTATGTTGCTTGTGCAGGTTTACTAATTGACACAACCGGGGCTAAAATCCCCGGTTTCTTATTTATGTTACTTTTTTTTGAAGTTGCGATTAATTTGTCACATGGAAAAGCGCCTGACAGTTTTGCCTACCAAGCGCCCCTATTGTATAAAGTTATACCAATTCACTAGTTTGATGCAACATTTGAACTCAACAGTATCCCTTTAGAGTGAGGGATTGCGAGAATAAGCTTATAGCAAACGTGTTGTGAAGTGGTATCACTCCTTGCACAAATATAGGATATCTTTTAAGACCATTATCAGGGAATTGACTGAGTGACAGTTTGTCAACTGCCATAGTAAAAAACTGCTCGGCATTTTTAACACTCACTGAGAACCTGGGATAAGAGTTTACAAAGCCTTCACAGGGTAGAATCACTACGAAGATGGTATTGCTTATGCCATTAGGATGGGGGGATGGGGGGATGGGGAGATGGGGTTCGGGGGAGATGGGGTTCGGGGGGGATGGGGAGAGCAGGGGAGGCTCTTGAGGCAGAGGATATTAAAGAATTTGAAATTGCTTCCTCCGCTCCCGGAGCTCCCTCGGCTTCCTCCGCTTTCTTCCGTGCCCGATGCAAATCTAAAATTTAAAATGAAAAAATGAAGAATCGAATTAAAAAAGCTGTAATTCCGGCTGCTGGTTTTGGTACTCGTTTGTTTCCAGCTACTAAGGTTGTTAAAAAGGAACTGTTTCCGGTAATTGATAAAGACGGTAGGGCTAAACCTGTAATTCAGGCGATTGTGGAGGAGGCTGTTAGTGCGGGGATAGAAGAAATTGGAATTGTGACGCAACCAGATGATAAAGAGGTTTTTGAAAGTTATTTTAAAAACCTGCCCTCAGCTAAGCTTTTTAACAAGCTTTCACGGCGCGATCGCGAATATTGTGATTATCTTCAGGAATTGGGTAGTAAAATTACGATTTTGACACAAGATGAACAAGTTGGTTACGGACACGCGGTTTTTTGTGCCAAGGAATGGGTAGGTAATGAATCTTTTTTATTGATGTTAGGGGATCATATTTACTCATCGGATGCCGAACAATCTTGTGCGCGTCAAGTTTTGCAGGTTTACGAACAAGTTAATCGTAGTGTTATTGGATTGAATACTTTACCAGCGGAAATGATTCACAAAGCTGGATGTGTAATGGGAGTTTGGCAAGAAAATTCTCAAATGCAAGTAACGCAGGTTTATGAAAAACCCACTGTTGAGTATGCGCGGCAAAATTTACGGGTGGAAGGAATGGCGGAAGATGAGTTTTTATGTATATTTGGTTTGTATGCTTTAACTCCGAAGATTTTTGATTTTTTGGCGGAACATATTAATACAGATTTTCGGGAAAGAGGAGAATTTCAATTAACATCTTGTTTGGAAAAATTGCGAGAAGCTGAAGGGATGACGGGTTTAGTTGTTGATGGCAAGACTTTTGATATTGGGATGCCTAATGTTTATCGGCAGACTACGATTGATTTTGGAAGATGATTAGATAATTGGTTGAAAAAACCGCAGAGGGCGCAGAGGGCGCAGAGAGAAGAAATTATGTAGAGACGTAGCAGTGCTACGTCTCCGTATATTGTGATTGATATCGACAATTCGGTCAAATTATATTACTATATATTAAAATATTTCTTGAGATATTATTCCTTCGGCTACTTTTGTTACCGAACCTGTCATCTGAATCGAAAAATCTTCACTAATTTCGATTAAAATATTTCCACCAGGCATATGCACGGTAATTGAGGAATCGCATAAATCAAGACGATGTGCGATCGCTGCTGCTGCACTGCTACTGCTTCCCGATGCTAATGTGTAACCCGCACCTCTTTCCCAAATTTCTAATTGAATGTTTTCTCGATCGCGTACTTTCATGAATTGTACGTTGGTACGGTTTGGAAAAAATTTATGGGTTTCGATTAAATAACCATATTGTTTTGCTAACTCTGGTGTAATTGAGGGTAAAGTAATTACACAATGAGGATTTCCAATAGTCGCAGCACAGAAGTTAAAGGTTTTATCTTCAACTGTAATATTTTCGGAAATTACTTCTCTACGTTCTCCTGTAACTGGTATTTTATCGCTCCAAAAGCTGACTTTTCCCATTTCTACGCGAATTTCACCGTTATCTAAAATTACCGATCGCACTAAACCCCCTAATGTTTCAATAGTAAATTGTTCTTCTTTAACTAATTGCATATCCCACAAGTAACGCGAGAAAATTCTTAATCCGTTTCCGCTTTTCTCTGCTTCGCTACCATCTGGATTGAAAATTCGCAGTAAAAATTGCCCTTTCTCAGATTTTAAAGGTCCGAAAAGTATACCGTCGGAGCCTATACCGAAATTTCTATGACAAATTTTTTTGATTTGTTCGGAAGTTAAATTTGTAGAAGTATCTTTTGGATTAATAACTATATAATCATTGCCGATCGCGTGATATTTAAAATATTTCATAAACGTATTTAGCTATAATTAACGAACAGCCGCTTCTAACATTTTTATTATCCCAGTATTCGCATCAATTTCTACTTCTATACCGATGGGAACTGTAAATTTATCTCTAATATGACCGATCGCAGAACCATACCACGCAGGAATATTTAAAGGACGAATATGTTGTTGTAATACCTGCATTAAAGTAAATGAAGGTTCGTCTCCTACTTTGCAATTAGTGCATTGTCCAAACACGAAACCGGATAATTGATTCAATATTCCGGCATTTTTTAATTGAACTAACATTCTATCTATACGGTAAATATCTTCACCGATATCTTCTATAAATAAAATACTACCTTTCCATGTAGGTAGATAAGATGAACCCAACATTGAAGTTATCACCGACAAATTACCGCCGATAAATTTACCTTTTGCTTTCCCCGGTGTAATTATTTCGCGGCGAAGTTGAGTAACTAAATTATTATTCATTGTCACAGCTTGGGCATCAAATAATATACTTGTTACATATTTCAAAGTAAAATTATTCCAAGTAGAAGTAGCTACTGGACCGTGAAAAGTTACAAGTCCAGTACGGGCAGTAATTGCTAATAATAAAGATGTAATATCGCTGTATCCCATAATAATTTTAGGATTAGCGCCAATAGAATTATAGTTAAGTAATGGTAAAATCCGATTTACACCCCATCCACCACGCATAGCAATTATCGCGTTAACAGATTTATCGGCAAACATAGCGTTAACATCAAGGGCGCGATCGCGATCGTTTCCTGCTAAGTAACCGTAACTGTCTAAAATATGTCTGCCCAGCTTAACTTTTAAACCCAGTGCGCTAAATGTTCGCCGTGCTTGCTCAACGTCTTCGGAATCAACTATCCCAGCAGGGCTAATTAATCCTACTGTATCCCCTACTTTCAGACGTGGGGGCTTGATGATATTCGGGGATGTTTTAGCTTGAACAACAAATGATGGTATTTGGGTAGAGATAGCGGCTATTCCCAATGTTGTGAGAAATTTTCGGCGATTGATATTCATAATGGCAGTATATTATCATTGACTTCTATATTTGAGCTTTTTCAATATACAGTTATTTTTTTTGAAATAAAAAACGAAAAAGTTTCGACACAGAATACTTTTAAATGCGGTTTATAAGCTTTAATTAATTATTTATATCTGTATTATCTAGCCATTTTTATTGTTTTCAGTAGTTAGTTGCACCGATCCGACGGGCATAATAAGTGGTATCAAAATTGTTTTGATGAAGCTATCTGACTTTGGGAAAATACCGCGATTGATTTATCAGTAATAATTCGGAATCGATGTGCTTTGAATTATGATGATATTGCGAGATATTTGGGGAAAGAATTTAAATGATGGCGATCGCGTGCAAACAAGCACAAATTTTCAGGTTATGAGCAATTTTTAACCGTTGATGGTTTTTGAAAATATATGGTATCTTTATTTACCCATATCCAATGCAAAAACGCTGAAGGCAAACGGTAAAAGTAGAAATTCTTCCCATTACTTTTACTTTTGATGGGGAGTAGGCAGTATAAAATATTCTGTGTCAATTACTTAGCTATTGTTAAAACTTCTCTACAGTTTCCCGTGAGGTACTTAAACCGCTACAGTACAAATGGGATTAAAACGATCGGGGATGGTTATGGCACGTAAAAGATTTATCATTGAAATGGGAATGGGTATAGACCAGCACGGACAAGAGCCAACTGTTGCAGCAGCCAGAGCCGTGAGAAATGCGATCGCTAATAATGCTTTAATCGGAGTGTTTGAAGTTGCTGGTTTGAGCGATCCGAATCAGATGATTGTAGAAGTGCAGATTGCTGTACCATATCCGGAACAGGTACGCGAGGAAGAGGTTTTAGCCGTGTTGCCTTTTGGACGTAAAAGTCTTACCGTCAAATCTGGAGGAATGATGGTTGAAGGACGAGCGATTGAAGTTTTACAGGATAAAAATGACGAAATGTTGATTGCTGTAGCTGCGGTAACTGTTTTTATTGATAAGGATTAAAGGTAATTGGTAATTGGTAATTGGTAATAGGTAATAGGTAATAGGTAATAGGTAATTGGTAATAGCGTTAAATACAATCTAAAATCTAAAATCTAAAATCTAAAATCTAAAATTCCATAATACGATCGGGTAAGCGATGCAGCCACAGTTACAAAATTGGGATAATTTCTGTAAATATCATGTCAATTATGACTGGTATGGAGTTTGGACGAAATATTCACCCGATGGAAAAATCATTGATAGTTTTCAGTGCATCAGAAGTTTTCACCTCAATGAAGAGGGTAGTGAAATCAATCACCAAAATCACTATATTTATGCTGACGGTAAAAAAGAAACTAAGACTTTTGCTCCTTACAAAAAACCAGATACCAAAGCTTTATTTTTAGATAATAGCTTTTCTTGGGGTTCAATACTCGTTTTAGAATCATCGCGTTTTGGTTTTGAAACGGGTTTCAGGTATGAAGATAAACGCTTGAGTACGGTATTAATTTACAATGAAAGCGGTAATTTACAAGAAATTACTGTGATTTCGGAAGTTTTAGAAGGTTCTTTAGAAGAATCTAATATGTCACAGCAGGATTTTAGCGGCAGATGGGAAGGAATCGCTAAAACAATCAATCCGTCGTGGATAGTATCTTCCCCAGTCAAGACTACTTATCAACAGTTACAAGCAAATGATGATTATTTAAAATTGTATTTTACCGAAGGTGTTTGTGTTAGCTGTCCCCATCAAGTCGAAGCTGAAATGTTTTCGGCTGCGGTAGATTGGCTGATTAACCCTAATTTACTGCGATCGGGTATTCGTAACTATGATGCATCTGGTTTTACAGGTTTTACTCTAGCAGAACTAACTCGCTCTTAATTATCTGTAAAAACAAATCTATCGGAATCCGGTATGATTTATGTAATTATTTGTTGAGAATAAAAATGCGGCTAGAAAATTTACAACTCCTAATTCCTAACTCCTAACTCCTCCAATCTAAAATCTAAAATCCAAAATCTAAAATTAAGTGATGTCACCAGAACAAATTGAAAGCATTGTTAACTCTTATTTAGCAAATATTTCAGCGATGAATGCTGAAGGCTGGGTAGATAATTTTGCTGAAGATGCTTTAAGTTACGATCCAGTTGGAGAGCCACCGACTTTAGTTCATGAAGGTTTTCAAGAATTTATCGGACAAATGAAAGCCGTATTTGCAAAACTAGAAGCAACCAAAGAAAGTATTTTTATCGCAGGGAATGAAGCTGCTGTCAAATGGACGATGCGAGGAGTTAGTAAAACTCAGAAGGCTGTTACTTGTGAAGGTATTACGGTATTCGAGATAAACGATGCTGGTAAAATTCAAACTATTCGCGCTTACTGGAATCCTAAAACGATAATAGCCCAATTACGCCCTTAACGTCCGCGCTGCAAATCGTAGATTACTTTTTCTAAATACCAACGTTCTGATTTTCCAGGATGCTGACGTTTCGCAGAATTGATTAGTCTTTCTGCTGTATCCCGATGTACTAAATTTAATAATTTCCGTCGTAGTGCTTTACATCCTTTATCGGATTGATAAGCACGATAACCACCAACGCCACGACGACGGTTTCTGTTTATTAATAACGTTAAGATAATCGCAATTATGATAATTATTAATCCAAATGGCATAAATTCAGCACCCAGAAGCAGCCAGCAATATATACAAGGTATAAATATAGAATTCCCAAAAATTATGCTTATTCTATCAGTTGATTAAATATTGCTGTTCTGGGCTAAAATATAAATATTAGATAAGGGAAAATCTCTGGCAGTAAGTCCTTTAAAACGGTAAATATTCACTGCTAAGAGTCATGATGTCTCAGAATAATAACGGATTCTCAATTGACGAACTTTACAAGTTAAAGCCAGTACACTTTGCTGACTTGGTTAGAGCCGCACAATTAGTTTACGATCCCGGTAAAGGAGTTACTGGAGTTGAGCCAAAAATTGATTGGAAAGACTTTGGTATTCCCGATAATATTGCCGAGAATCTGCAACTACTCGGTGAGGAGTTTCAATACTCATCTCCACACGCACCTGTAGAGCATATTTGGAAAAAGTTAACTCCCGAAACTCGGATCTGGTTTGTCGAAAACAAAGATAGATTATGGCTGATTGAGGAATCTTTCCCCGCTTTGGATGAAGATTGAAGAGATAGGGGGATGGGGAGTTAAGAGTTAAAAGTTATGAGTTAGGAGTTATGAGTTATTAATTCAATAAGTTATAGCTGTTAACTGGTTATTGGGAAAACAAAAAGCGTTCGGGAGTGTTGCCGTGTTTCCACCCCAAACGCTTTATGTTTATCACTTGCTCCTCACACACAACCTTACAGTAGCATTACTTTTTAGGAAGCACAAGTATCTTGGGTGACAGTTTGAATATTGTACCTGTTGACAGTAATCAGTCACCAGTTAAGATTGGAAGCTTTTTAGGTACACAAAGGGTTTTGGGATTTTTTATGCAAATTTAAAAACCCGGTTTTTTGGAAAAACCGGGTTTATCAATATTTTTAATTCTCATAACTAACTACTAACAATTAACAACTAATAATTAAAAAGCAAAAAGCGTTCGGGAGTGTGACCGTGTTTCCACCCCAAACGCTTTTCACTTTGCTCCTCACACACACAAATATAGACTAGCACTAGTTTTATGAAATGAAAAGCATTTTAGACTACATTTTGAAAAATTCAGTAATTCTTGTGATATAATCTTAGTGCAAAAAATGCCTATTGCCGGTAAATACCATTGTTAAGCCTAGTTCGTTGGCAGCTTTGATGGAATCTCGATCGCGCAGGCTTCCCCCCGGTTGAATAATTCCAGTAATTCCCGCGCCCGCTGCTGTTCTAACTGAATCATCGAAAGGAAAAAAGCCGTCGCTAGCAAGAAATCCGCCTTTCGCTTTCTCGGAAGCTTGTTCGAGGGCGATTTTTACGGCTCCGACTCGGTTCATTTGTCCCGCGCCGACTCCTAAAGTAGTGCGATCGCAACTTACAACGATCGCGTTTGATTTAACGTGTTTGCAAACTTTCCAGGCAAACAGTAATTCTTCTATTTCTTTTTGGTTGGGTTTTTTATCGGTGACTATTTGCAATTTAGTCGCGTCAGTTAAAATATCGTCGGCTGCTTGCATCAGAAAACCACCTGCAATTACTTTGATCGTAACTTTGGCTCCACTTTGTAAATCTGGCAGTATTAATACGCGCAGTTTGGATTTAGCGGCGATAATTTCCTTTGCATCATCTTCACAACCGGGTGCAACTACGCATTCTAAAAATGTCTTTGTTAATTCGGTTGCAGTTGCAGCGTCAATTGGTTGATTTAAAGCGACAATTCCCCCAAAAGCAGAAATCGAATCGGCATTAAAGGCTTTTTGATAAGCTTCTACCAAAGTATCTCCTAAAGCGACACCGCAAGGGTTGGTGTGTTTGAGAACTGCGGCGGCGGGGGTATCGGTAAACTCTGTAATTATCCGTCTGGCGGCTTCCAAATCAACTAAGTTGTTGTAGCTCAGTTCCTTTCCTTGTAACTTTGTTGCAGCAGCCCATCCGTGAGTATCCGTTTGATACCAAGCGGCGCTTTGATGGGGGTTTTCGCCGTAACGTAGGGATTGTACTTGTTTTCCGGCAAGGCTGAATTGTTGTGGAGTTTCTTGATTCTGAGAAATTTGATTCCCTAAATAAGATGAAATTGCGCGATCGTATTCACAAGTGTGCAAAAATCCTTTTAAAGCAGCTTGCTGACGAAATTCTAAAGAAGCTTCACCTTTATTTTGACCTAACTCCCGTAAATATTCTTCATACTGCGCCGGGTCACATAATACTGTAAGATGAGCAAAGTTTTTTGCTGATGCTCTTAACATTGCCGGACCACCGATATCAATTTGTTCGATGGCTTCGGGTAAAGTAACTCCGTATGAAGCTATAGTTTCTTCAAAGGGATAGAGATTTACAACCACCAAATCGATCGGACGAATTTGATTATCTTGTAAATCCGCCACATCTTGAGAATTATCCCGCCGTGCTAAAATACCGCCATGAATTCGCGGATGTAAAGTCTTGACTCGTCCGCCCAAAATTTCCGGCGAACCCGTATAATCGGCGACTTTAGTAACAGTTAATCCGGCATCTTGTAAAACTTTTGCGGTGCCTCCACTGCTGATAAATTCAAAGTTAAACTCTTGTTGTAAACTTCGAGCAAATTCGACTAAACCTGTCTTGTTAGATACACTCAGCAGTGCTAGACGCGCCATAATTTGTAACTTTCCTAGATTCTTAATTTATTAGCTGGCAAAAGAATATTTTAGAACCAAGCTGGCACTTAAAAATATCGAAATTGATTTTGAGATGCTATTTTGAGAGAATAGGGAGTAAGAAGTAGGCAATGGGGAATTTTTTTTTTCTTCTCGCTACATAATTTGTATAGTGCATCTCGTTTTTTGCTATGAATAATTAAGAGCAACCCTACTATTAAGTAATTGACGACTGATGGCTAAGGCTTTAGATTTTATTGACGTACCACCAAACAATCAGGATAAAAAAGGATTAATCGTTATCTTGCATGGTTGGGGTGCAAATGCAGAAGATGTGGCATCAATAGTACCTTTTTTACAGTTGCCAGCATATCATTTTGTATTGCCTAATGCACCTTTTCCTCATCCTCACTCACCCATAGGTAGAGCATGGTATGAGCTAAGTCGGGATAATATGTATGAAGGGTTAGCACAAAGTCGAAAATTGCTAATTGATTTCTTGCAATCTTTAGAGAGTAATACCGGGATACCTTTAAAGCAAACAATTTTAAGTGGTTTTTCTCAAGGAGGGGCAATGACTTTAGATGTAGGATTAAAGTTACCCTTGGCAGGTTTGATTTGTATGAGTGGGTATTTACACCCAGACATCCAAAATCTTGAAACCTCAGCTACAAATTCTCTACCGCCAGTGTTAATTATGCACGGCAAACAAGATGAGGTTGTGCCTTTACAAGCTGCTCAGAAAGCACGGGATGCATTAGAATTACAAGCAGTTTCTCTGGAATATCATGAATTTGGTGGAGGACATCAAATTAGTTCTGAAATGCTGGATGTCGCACGTACTTTCGTTCTGGGCAACCTTACCTAATTAAGGTTACAAAAGCTTTACAAAGTACGGTGAATTTCCGGAAGAAAATTCACGTAATTCGCGTCAATGAATGAGTATTATAGATTGGGTGAGTGCATTAAGCGCGATTAAACCCATGCTGGATGGTGTTGCTACTTACGGGAGGGGCTTGAAAATGAAGACTTTGACCATTTCTAAAACCGATATTGCCACCATGACCGAACAAGAGGTGGATACATTGGCGACACGCTTGGAACAAGATAACTACAGTAATGCTTTCGACGGTTTGAATGATTGGCATTTACTACGTGCGATCGCGTTTCAACGTCCCGAATTAGTAGAATCCTACATCCACCTTTTGGATTTGGAAGCCTACGACGAAGCATAGACAGTTATCAGTTAGCAGTTATCAGTTATCAATCCTAGTAAGACTTTGGTATATATGAGTTTTACGATATTTATTGATAATTGATAATTGTTCATTGATAAATGCCTAATCCAAAATTACAGCGGGTGCTAGTTGGTGTAAGTGGCGGTATTGCTGCTTATAAGGTTTGTGAAGTTGTTTCTACTTTATTTAAATCTGGTGTAGAAGTACGGACAATTCTTACCGATGCCGCACAACAGTTTATCGCCCCTTTAACTTTCGCTACTCTTTCTCGTCACCCTGCTTACACCGATCGCGATTTTTGGCAACCAACTAATTCTCGTCCCCTACATATCGAGTTGGGAGAATGGGCGGATGTCTTTTTAATTGCACCATTGACGGCGAATACTTTGGCAAAGTTAGCTTATGGAATGGCTGACAATCTTTTATTAAATACCGTTTTAGCTTCGACTTGTCCCATATTGCTCGCACCGGCAATGAATACTGATATGTGGCAGCAAGTTACGGTACAACGCAATTGGCAACAAGTTTTAAGTTTGAGTCGTTTTCATAGTTTAGATACCGCCGAAGGGTTGTTAGCCTGCGACAGAGTTGGTGCGGGAAGAATGGCTGAGCCTCAAGAAATTGTCAGTTACCTACAGTCGTTGTTGCAAACTAGAGGAAAGCGAGATTTTTCTGGTAAAAAGATTTTAATTAGTGCCGGGGGTACGCGAGAATATTTAGACCCCGTGCGGTTTATCGGCAATCCCTCTACTGGTAAAATGGGGTTAGCTTTGGCACGTGCGGCTCTACATCGCGGTGCGGATGTAACTTTAGTACGTGGTGCGGCAAATTGGGATTTTCCTTTGGGCGTGCGGGGTATTACTGTAGATACTGCCTCTGAAATGCGATCGCAAATGTTGAGGTATTTACCGGAAGCGGATGTAATTATTATGTCGGCGGCTGTGGCGGATGTGAAGCCGAGGGAATATAGTTCGCAAAAGTTACCGAAGAAGGCGCTTCCGAAAGCTTTAGCTTTGGAGAATGTCGGAGATATCGTAGCCGAATTGGCGAGTTGCAAGCAAAAAAATCAAAAATTGATTGGTTTCGCCGCCCAAACTGGGGATATCATCACACCAGCTAGAGAGAAATTGCAAACAAAAAATTTAGATGCGATCGTTGCTAATCCAATAGATGAAATTGGTAGCGGCTTCGGTAGCGATACGAATAAAGCCATATATCTCGATCGCTCCGGCAAGGAAGTTGAGATTCCGATGTGTTCTAAATTGGAAATGGCGCATCGGATATTAGATTTGGTTGATTGAATTTTGGATTTTGCCCAAAGTTGTCGATTTGAGTGTAGTACTTTGCCACATTAATTTTGATGGGTAAAAAGAAAAAGGTTCGTAGTAAGCGCTTCAGCGCTCCACATTTAGGGTTCAAACCGGCACGTAGAACCTGTCAAAATTAATGATTTGGACTAGTAGTAGTCTGTCCCATTAATAAGTAATGGATGTATCCTAAAAACTATTGTTTTTTCTCCCCCCTCTTCCCCCTCACCCCCTCACCCAGCATTTTTTATGGGACAGACTAGTAGTTTATCGGATCTTGTTTTTTTCGGTGATTTTACGTAATTTTAGTGAAGCTAATCGGCTATTTTAAGTAATATTACTTGGTTTATGATATTCTTCTTTCACTATATATCGTTCCAGTATTAATAAAAGCTGGATAACAAAGAGTCATAAAACTAATTATTATGCTTAATCGTGTAGTTTCAGCTTCTTGCTTAGCGATCGCATTTACCGGCATCTCGAATCAAATTACGCTGGCTGAATCTGTAAATGTCTACTTTAGCGGAGTGGTTGAACCTCGTGCTAGTTTCAGCAGTTATACGAATGGCAAGATAGAATCAACTATTTCTGGTAAAGGCGCTAAAAGTACCAATAATTTTAACAGCATAGCTCCTGCTAAAATTAGCGTTCAAACTAGTAGCCCTATGACAATTACCGTTTCTTCTCCCAAGCTTACAGGACATACCGCGATAAAAATTGGTTCGAGTCAAGTTAACGGTAATAATGTGACTTTGCCTGCGGGTAAGAATACTGTAGAAGTCGATCTGTTATTGAAAAACCAAGTTTATGCTCCAGGAACTTATACTTATGACGTTACTGTAACTATGGTTAATCCATAGAAATTAAGTAATATCGCGGAAGTGCTTTATTATAAAAAATAGCTACAAAGTAATCGACATACCGATATAAATCGGGCTAGATTAACTAGGTTATTTTGTAATGTTATATCGTTTGGCGATCGCCTCTGGATTATTACTCACAAGTTTTATTAATTTTGTTCCAACTGCACTAGCTGAAGTAAAATTTAACAATCCTCAACCCGGTGTTATTGAGACATCCGGAGTAGATTTGAAAGTATTAGAATCAGTAGTACCCGCAACTATTAATGTTAACGTTCCTGCTGATACGTCTGCTCAAATTACAGTTTTGTCACCCAACTTTGTATCTGGTGCTTCGCAAGATCCAGGTGGTACAAAAAGGATAGGATTTTTAAAATTCGGCTCAAATAATCTTAGAAGCGAGGGGAGTAATGCTATAGCTAATTTACCTACTGGGGATACAAATTTAGAAGTTGGATTGCGGGTAGAACGTCCGGTTTCATTTACACCGGGGACTTATAATTATGCTGTGAATCTTAGCGTCACGATTGTACCAGAGTAATAGAGGTTCGTAGTAAGAACTTTAGTTCTTGGATTTAGGACTAAAAGTCCTTACTACGAACTTGCCAATTAATTTTTTGGAATCATCAATTTAACGTTAAAAGGAATCCGCTCTTTTTTATTTACTCCCCATCCCAATTCACCAGTTAACTGATACTCTCCCGGTGCTAATTTCAACTCTTTATTCAAGGATTTCGCGGTAAGATAACGCTCTCCTTCTGCTAAGACTGTTGTATCGGAAATATTTCCTTTTTGAATTACTTCTTTGCCTTTCTTTAATTGCCAATCTCCGGCTACTATTGCGGATGCTTTACCTTTGTTGCTAACTAATAGCTGAATATTGTTGGTTTTTGGGTCAAATCTAGCGCTGTCGGGAGTTAAATTTGGTGAAACATCGCCTTTACGAACGTACAAAGCAACGCCGATACGAGGGATAATGTTAGTTTGCAGGGTGACGTTGGTTTTAGAATCGGTTTCTGTTATCCTTCCTCTTTTTAAGTTTTCGGTAAAAATCATTGTGCGATATTCACCATCGGGTAAGCTGGGGGGAAAACGCACGATAAAACGAATATTCCGCTTGCTTGATGCACCTACTTGTAACTCTCTGGGAGAAAATTGTAGGTAAGGCGTTAAATCTGTGGGACTTTTAGATAAAGTTTTGAATCCGGTTTCCTTGTCGTAGGTGAAAGGTGAAGTGTAAACGCGAGCGCGGAAGTCTTGAGAATCTGTGTTAGAAACGCTAAATCTACCTTGTGCTTGTCCGCGTTTGGCTTCAGTTTCAACCACCATCGGGGAAATAGAAATATTGGCTTTGGCGATTCCCGACAGTAAAAAGCTAGATAGCAAGACGCTACCTAGCGGTAATGTTAATTTCCGGATAGAAGCAAAATTCATTGATAGTTTAAATAGTTGATGGCTAATTTTACACAAGGGATAAATATATCGGGATATACTGAGTAAATCGGTTGGAAGCTTGCAGGCACCAACCGATTGAGTAAAATTTAAATCTTATTCTGTGAGGGAACCATTATCTTGTTTTATTGGTTCCTTCTTTGTTTGGAAGGATTGAAGTAAATCTTCTACGAAGGAGTTGCACTCACGGTTACTGTATATTCATAGCTGCCAGCAGGTAAAGGTGTATCGCTTGTAACTACTAAATCTACTTCAAGAGGAACATCAGCGTCGTTAGTGACGTTTAAAGGCGTAGGGGCATTACTATTAGTAGTATTAGTACCATCGGAAAGTGTTGCGATCGCACTTTGTGCAGTAAAGCCTTCAGGTACTTCTCCCGCTGTTACTGATGTAACAGATACTTGGTTCTCACCAGTACAGTTAACTGTAACAGTACCCGATTCACCACCAGCGGCTTCTGAACTAAGAATACTAGGATTTTCATCAAGAGCAAGGGTACCAGGTGTAGGATCGCTTAATGTACAAACAGAACCAACAGTACCTTCAAACATAACGTCTTCCTGTGCAGCAGGTGCAGCCTGTCCGTGGGCTTTAGGTGCAAAAGCTACAGCACCTAGAATAGCGAAACCAGCAGTTAAAGCTAAACGACGAATCATAAAAAATATCTCCGGTAAGTGAAAATTGATTAATTAATTGAAACTGAGATAACAGCTTAAATGTTGCTCGATCGAGTTTGAATAAATCAAAATTAAGCGTTAATAAAGCAAGAATGTGAAAATTTTAATGATTCTAATATTCTTGCTTTTATCTTCTCAGCAACGACGGCAATAAACCTCTTCGTTATTAAAAATCATGGCTTTGATAAACTAAATTTGTCGTCAGCGAGATTACGCAAACATATTTTTATGAAAAAGCTGGTGAAAGCATCGTTTTTTCTTGTAATTAGTCTTCAATTTTCAAGGCATAATTGCGGATTACACGGATATCATTCGATTGTAAAGTTGCTATAAATGAGTCGCTGAGATTACTAGAATTACTAGTGATTATGTTTGTGTAAAATTACAGCTACTTAAATGTAATTACTTTAGTAAGTAAGTCGGCACAAATAAACCGAATCATGTAACAGAATGTAAACAATCATCAAACCCTTGAGATTGCTTCGTTTCACTCGCAATGACATACCTTGATTTTTTAACGCCGACTTACTTAGTTTGAAATTACAAAGGTAAACAATACTATTATTTTCTTTCTGCTAGGAGATTACTGAAAAAACCTTACTAGACGCTGAGAGCGCGGAGGAAAGAGATTAAGAGAGATTTTTTTTATTGTGATTATTAATAAACTTATTTTGTAAATTTTCAATGCATAAAATATATTGGGTGTCAGCGTTTATTTATATTGCAATTTTTAACATAATTCCAAAAGCAATTGCTCAATCAACTGTTAATGATTCGGAGTTAGAAGATATTAAGTTAGATGATTACAAAGCAGATGAAAGCTCTAACGATCTAATTACAAGATTGAAGCAAAGTAAAGCCGAAAATAGAAAAAATTATCGAAATTTACGATTAAAAGAGAAAATTAATTCGCAAAAGCCTTTAAATACTTATAATGCTTCGATAGACATCGATTTAGATAACTTTACTACGTTTCCCGTGGGCTTGAATATTGGTAAACGTAATATCAAAGCGGGTGTTTTGGTGCGGGGAAATGAAGATGGTTCCAAAGCAATTGATTTTCAAAACTGGCTTATACCTTACGATGCGGTAATTCAAGTTTTGAAGTTGAACGTGACAACTTTACCGGATGGACAGTTAGAAGTTCGCTCTCCGGGAATCGTTACTCGCATTAATCCCGAACAGCTTCGCAATGACTCGGAATTAGGGTTGGTTTTTTCAATTGCAGATTTAAAAAGGCTGTTTGGAGTCAGCGCAAAATTTGATATTAATGACTATGCAGTTGTCTTCGATGTACCCTGGCAAAATAGAACGAATAATAGAATCGCACAAGCTGAAATTCCGGTAATCATAGATGGATTACCGCGCTTTCAACCGGGGAATTTAAATATAGCCGCAGTCGAACAAAGGATAGATGCTAGCGGTAGCGGAGGTTCGACGAATTTTCGAGGAGATTTTCAAGCTGTGGGTACGGCTTTTGATGGCTCGTGGTTTGTGCGTGCGAATCAACCAGATTTGGGAGATAGAGGAAGTTGGAAGATATCGGAAGCGCAGTATTTACGACAAACCGATAAAGCAGATTATTTTGTGGGTTCTCAACCAAGTTTTTGGCAAAGATTGGGAACTGGTGGAGAATATTGGGGTTTAACTTTTATTCAACGTCAGGGATTTGAGCCTCCGCAAACTTTTGGTGGTACTTCCGATCCTCGTCAACGGTTGCAAGCTGACAAAATCGGACGTACTGTAACTGGTAGAGCGGAAGCCGGTACTTTAGTTAGATTGGTGCAGGGTTTTGGTAATAACGTTATTGCCGAAGTTTTGGTTGATTCTTCTGGAATTTACCGCTTTGAAAATATCACCACTCAAAGAGGATATGGTAATTACCGCGTTTTTCTTTATCCTCAAGGAAGATTGACAGCACAACCAGAAATTCGCGAGGCTACTTTTACTACCGTACCCGGACAAATTCCGGCTGGTGCTTCGGCTTGGGTTGTATCGGGTGGTTTGCAGCGAGATTTTGCGGGAAATGATAATTTATTCGGCAATTTCTCTGAATTTCGCGGTGGAATTGCCAGACGTTTGGGTTTATCGGAAAATCTTACGGTAGGGTTTGGGGGAGTTTACGACGAGTCTTTGAAAGGGTTGGCAGAATTATTTTATCGTCCGAAAAATATTCCTTTACAAGTCGCAGTTTCAGCATTAGCTGGCGATCGCGTAGATGTAATTTCAGATATTCGCTACGAACCATCTAATAATTTTACTGCATCGTTTACTAGCGATCGCCTTTCCAATCGTTTTAATGTTAATTGGCGGGTATCTTCGGGCTTGAGTTTATTCGGGAATACCTCCAACCGCAACCCAGCAGAAGCAGGATTGCAGTTTAATTACAGCGGTAAAAACTTCTATACCTTTGCTCGCGCTAGCTTGGATACCGAAAGTAATTTGCGCTGGAATTTATTACAACGCCTGGGTAAACTCGGATTAAATCTCCAAGGAAATGAAATCGGCACCTCTTCCGAACTTGCCTATAATTTCTCTAACGCTAGATATTCCAATACCGGAAGCTCGTTGCTTTTAAATTACGACACCCGCAGCAACAACGGTAACAGCAACAACTTACTTACCCTTGGATGGCGGTATCGTTCGCCACAACGTGCCTTCGACGGTAATTATCTGTGGCAAGCAGAGTTAGGTTACGGTATGGGTTCCCAAGGTAACGGCTTAGTTGCAACATTGGGCACTACGGTTTTACCCGGTGTTATGCTGCAAGGACGCTATCAAGGGGTTTCGCTAACCAGAAATGATTCCAGCTTTAGTATAAATTTAGTTTCAGGATTGAACTTACAACAGGGAATTCGCCCAGGAGATAGACGTTCAAAATACTTTCGTACTCAAGGGGGTTTGACAATTAAACCGTTTTTAGACAGTAATAATAACGGTAAAAGAGATTCTGGCGAAGAAATTTATACAGAAAACTCAGACTTGCTGTTAATGGTGAATAATAAATCTATCAAAAGTTGGCGATCGCACGTTCAAAATGACCGAATTACAGTACGTCTGCCACCAGGAACTTATCGCTTAGACTTGGATGCAGCAGGCTTTCCGTTAGATTGGCATACCAGTAAAAATGCTTTAGCTGTAGATGTTGTAGCGGGTAGCTATACGCCGATAATGATACCCTTTACCCGTTCCTACACCCGCACCGGAGTTGTCACCGATAGTGAAGGTAAAGCAGTTGCAGGTACAAGAGTAGAAGCTATAGGAAAAGATATACGAAAATTTTCCGTTACCAACGGTGCGGGAGTTTATTATTTAGAAGGATTGCAAGAAGGGGAATATGAGTTACAGATTAATGGGAAGCCAGCGGGTGAGTTGAAATTAAAGGAATCAGATGAAGCGTTTGGGGAATTGAATTTACGGTATTAATAGTTAGTTGTTAGTAGTTAGTAAAAATAATCTACCCCCTTTCCATATTAAATAAATAAACTATACGAAACTTTAAAATACTCGCTCAAGGCTTTGGCTTGTGCTTTACTAATCGCTCTCTCACCATTTACAATTTCTGATACTACATCACTTGAGCCAATAATTCCTACTAAATCAATTTCGCGAGTTCCACTAGACTCCATAATATGCTGAAGAACGGAATGAGGAGCAGATTCTTCCATAGGATAATTTTCTGTCTCATAAGCTTCTATTAGAATTACAAGTAATTTATGTAAAGCTTTCTCCTCAGTAGTGCGATTCTTTTTAAAAGTTAGCTCTTCAACTACTTTTAAAATGCGATCGTATTCTTCTTCTGTCTCAATTGCTACGGGAATAACTTCTGTGAGAAGATTACGGTAAGTGTTTTTGTCAAAAGTAAGGGTCATTTTTCCACTTATCTTTATCGTATTGGCCGTGTGTAAGTAAATATTTGTAGTAAATTACTTGGTTCTCATAGTCTATCCCAACAATCAAACGATAGGCATTACCTTTTATATTGAAGACAGTAAAATTCCCTACCGATAAAAGCATCCCTGTAAATTAAACGAACATCTTCCAGATTTTTCCACTCAGCTTTTCTAACGGTTGCATACCAGTCCTCAACTTGCTTTTTAACATCTGGAAACTGAGCAGCATCAATGCGAAGGTTGCGAACTGATATTAGATGCATTCCTGTGAAATTTTATTATCATACTTGTTAATCAATAAAATTAACTTAAAAAGAATATTCTCAACGAGAAGAGTATTTTGTCAAGATGGTATTATATCTTATGCAGAAGCAAAAGCGCGTATCAAGATATTTGGAAAATTCAGTGATTAATATTACTATTTTTTTGTAAGGAATAGGGAACGATTCTATAACTTAGCAGTAAAAATATAAATAATGCAGGCTTTACTACTTATAAACTCATAACTCATAACTTTTTTACCCTCCCCTCTCCCCGTGTTGCGATCGCGTTTTACATAACCTACCTTTCTCCCCCAGATGAGCTAAAGTAATATTGTTCCGAGTTAAAAAAGTATAATGTCTTCGTTTCCTATCAACGACGCTCAAAATAATTTACAAGAACTTATTAAGCAAGTTTCAGAAGACGGTAAGCCCGTTATTATTCAGGGTGAGCATGGTAATGCGATTCTGCTTGCAGAAAAAGATTGGGTTGCGATTCAGGAAAGTCTTTATTTATTATCTATCCCTGGAATGGGAGAATCTATTAAGGAAGGTTTAGCAACTTCTATTGATGAATGCGATCGGGAAGTTAGTTAGAAGTCAGTTTATACAAAACAAGCGCAGAAAGATGCGAAGAAGTTAGCTTCTAGTAACTTGAAGGATAAAGCAGAGGAATTACTCGCAGTGCTTAAAGAAAATCCTTTTCAAAATCCTCCACCTTATGAAAAGCTCGTTGGTGATTTATCAGGTGCGTATTCTCTTCCGATTAATATACAGCATCGGCTAGTGTATGAGGTCATCGAATCCGAGCAGGTTGTGAAAATAATTCGGATGTGGACTCATTATGAGTAAGATTAATTATGACTTGGTGCGTGAGAGCAATATCAAATTATTATAGTTGTATCTAAAATTCTTCGTAGCTCTCACATACCCTACATACTCAACCAGAAGAATGCGATCGGGAAGCTAGTTAAAAGTTAGTTTATACAAACCAAGCGCAAAAAGATAATTAATATTGAGAAAAAGTAATACGCAAAATTGCCCGAAAATTAATTCCGGGCTGATAGCAAAATCTATATAAATCGGTTAATTTAATTGTGAACCTTATTGTGCAGTTATACTCAGCCGTACCATATAAGTGTACTCTCCTGCTGGAAAAGCTTGAGGTCGGACAACTTTCATCCTCACTCCTAAATCTACCTCTCCAGTTTGATTAATAAGAACGGGTGTATCGTGTTCTACTTCCCCTCCGTCGTATTGTAGATAACCAGTATATTGAGTTCCATCTGGGTCAGTTAGATCGACAGGAACAGGGGCTGCTACTTGGACATTTATTGGTGCGGTGGTGTTAAGTCTGAGAATCGTTGGATCTGTTGCTTCAAAGGTATTTGAACTAAAACCACCATTAAGATTTGCTGGTGGTTGTTCGACATATTCAATGGATGTTACTGGTGAAACAGCACCACTAAATTCGACATTTGTACTTTCTGCAAGTACTTTAGATGAAATGAAAACAGTGCTTAAACCTATCAGAATTGATGGTATTAATTTTTGGTTAAACATAAGGTAAATTTTAATATTTAAAATTAACTTGAGTAAATTGAGTATTTGCTCGATCGGCAAAAGCGTCAGCACCAGCAACTACTACTAATCTGTCTTATTTATTGTGATAGCTAAATAAACTTCAACAATTATTTGATTCCATATATTTATAATCACTCATTTTCTAGACCTATGTCAGTCGGATGAGTCGGGTATAAAAGTCGGAAAAGTCGGGTAGTAATTTAGACCTGTGTCAAATTTTTCGTATATAAAAACACTTCAATTTATAATTAAAAGTTGGAATGTTATAACCACCTATTAATGACGGTTGAAGAAGCAATAAAATTTATTCAAAAAATAAAACAGCTAACTGTTATAGAAGAAGAAATACTAAAAGCAGCCTGGGGAAATCAAACATACGCTACCATCGCCAAAAATTCGCACTTGAGCGTCGGACATATCAAGGATGTAGCTTACAAGCTATGGAAAAAGATTTCCGAAATTTTGGGAGAGAAAGTTAATAAAACTAACTTGCGACTGGTGCTGCAAAAAAAAAACTCTGTTGCCAGTACCTACCCCCTCTGGGAGAATTCTCAGGTTGCCAGTGATGGGAACATTGATTTAAAAGACGAAATTTCACGTTTACAACGGGAAAACCAGGAACTCAAACAAACCAAAGAAATCCTCTATCAATCCCGCGCTTTTTTAGAAAACATTTTAAATACTTCCCTCGATGGAATTGCTGCAATGCAAGCGGTGAGATATACCACTACAGGGGAGATAACCGATTTTCGCTTTTTAATGGCTAATCCGGTAATTGCCAAATTATTTTATAGCGATCGCGAAGATTTAATTGGTGAAAATCTGCTTAACAACAAGATTTTTCAAGATAATCCAAGTTTATTTAATTCCTTGGTAGAGGTAGTTGAAACCAGAAAATCTTTAAATAAAGAACTATATTCCGAAATTAATAATATTCAAAACTGGTATCAAATCATTGTAGTTAGCTTAGGTGATGGAATTACTTTAACAATCCGCGATATCACCCAAACTAAGCTTTTAGAATTAGAATTAACTCGCCAAGCAAGAATAGATAGTTTAACCAACATTGCCAACCGTCGCCGTTTTGATGAATATTTAGCCCAAGAATGGCAGCGCTACAAGCGCTACAAGCTACCGATATCATTAATTCTGTGCGAAATCAACTATTTTGAATCCTATAAAAATGCTCGTGGCGATCGAAAGAGCGATGAATCTTTAATTGAAATTGCTCAAGTAATTAAAAATTGTGCCAAGCGAGCAATTGATTTAGTAGCGCGTTATCGAGAAACTCAATTTGCCGTAATTTTACCCAATACCGATGCTGATGGGGCGTTTTATGTTGCTGATTTAATACGCAGTGAAGTTGAAAAGCTGAAGATTGCTTATATAAGTTTGAATTTGGGTATTGCAAATATGATTCCTAGTAAAGGTGTGGAAGCCCAAACGTTGATTGTGGCGGCACAGAAAGAGTTAGGAGTTGGGAGTTAGGGGTTAAGAGTTGGGAGTTAGGAATTAGGAGTACTTCGACAAGTCTTACAGTGAGCTACGTCGAACTGCTCAGTAACCTTATTGAGTTGGGAGTTATGAGTTAGGAGTTAGGAGTTATGAGTTTTTCTCTCGTTTCCATGCTCTGCGTGGAAATGCTTTTCTGTAGGCTCTGCCTTTTCTGTAGCTGGAGGCAGAGCCTCTTGAATGGCATTCCAAGGTAGAACCTTGGAACGAGAAACGTCAAGATTATCCCATGCCCAATTACCATTCACGCGGAGCGTGCGGGCGTATACCAATTACCAATTCCCAATGCCCAATGCCCTATTCCCAATGCCCTATTCCCCATGCCCATTGGCTGCAAAAAAACGCAAAATGTGATAAAATTGTACCAAATAATGGCGATTATTCAAGCATCATTTGGAATAATTTGGCTTTTTTTCTGATTTAAGCCCTAAAATTTGCGATTTTTGGAGTTTTTTAGGTTATGACCTACTCTCAGGAGCGGATAATCCCGACGGATCTGAGAAACGAGATGTCCAGGTCTTATCTGGAATATGCGATGAGCGTGATTGTCGGTCGCGCTTTGCCAGATGCCAGGGATGGTCTGAAACCTGTGCATCGTCGCATTCTCTACGCTATGCACGAATTGGGGTTGACGGCAGACCGCCCCTTTCGTAAATGCGCCCGTGTTGTAGGGGAGGTATTAGGTAAGTACCACCCCCACGGCGATACGGCTGTTTACGATGCTTTGGTGCGGATGGCGCAAAATTTTTCGATGAGGTCGCCTTTAATTTCAGGGCATGGTAATTTCGGAAGTGTCGATAACGACCCTCCGGCGGCTATGCGTTACACTGAATGCCGCCTGCAATCTTTGACTACGGACGCTTTACTGCAAGATATCGAATCGGAAACTGTTGATTTTGCTGACAACTTCGACGGTTCGCAGCAGGAACCTACGGTTTTACCGGCAAGACTACCGCAGTTACTCCTAAATGGTTCTTCCGGTATTGCGGTGGGGATGGCGACTAATATCCCACCACATAATTTGGGAGAGTTGATTGATGGATTAGTGGCACTGATTCACGATCCGGAACTTACCGATCTTGACTTAAATAAATATATCCACGGTCCCGATTTTCCTACGGGTGCTGAAATCCTCGGTACTTCGGGGATTAAGGAAGCTTATACTACCGGGCGCGGTTCGATTACCATGCGCGGGGTAGCTAGTATTGAGACTCTCCAGCAGCGGGGAAGACCGGATAAAGAAGCAATAATTATCACCGAGTTGCCTTATCAAACTAATAAGGCGGCATTAATTGAGAAAATTGCCGAACTGGTTAACGATAAGCGCATTGACGGTATTTCCGATATCCGCGATGAAAGCGATCGCGATGGTATGCGAATCGTGATCGAACTCAAGCGCGATGCTTATCCCCGTGTGGTTTTAAACAATTTATACAAGTTAACGCCACTGCAAGCGAACTTCGGCGCGAATATGCTTGCGTTAGTAAATGGAGAACCCATTTTACTGACATTGAAGCGGTTTTTGCAGGTTTTCATTGATTTCCGCATCGAATCGATTACCAGACGCACGCGCTATGAATTGCGGAAAGCGGAAGAAAGGGATCACATTTTACAAGGTTTATTAATCGCGCAGTCCAGTTTGGACGAGATTATTGCCTTGATTCGTCATGCTGCGGATGCACCGACGGCAAAGGGTGAATTAATTAGTACCTATGGGTTGTCGGAAGCGCAAGCCGATGCAATTTTGCAAATGCAGTTGCGACGGTTGACGGCTTTGGAAGCTGATAAAATTCGTTTAGAACACGATTCATTACAGGTTCAAATAAGTGATTTACAAGATATTCTGGCTCGCAGAGAACGAATATTAGAAATTATTGAAACCGAAGTTAAGCAGTTAAGAGAAAAACATGCTACCCCCCGCCGCACGGTAATTAACCATAAGGAAGGGGATTTAGATGATATAGACTTAATTGCTAATGAAAAAGCGATCATTTTACTGACTCAGCAAGGTTATCTGAAGCGAATGCCGGTTAATACCTTTGAAGCGCAAAGTCGCGCTACCAGAGGTAAAGCAGGAGCGAAGGTAAAAGATGATGACAACATCGAGCATTTCTTAACTTGCTGCGATCATGATAGCGTTTTGTTCTTCAGCGAACGCGGTGTAGTTTATTGTTTGAGGGCTTATCAATTACCCTTGGGTTCCCGCACCAGTCGGGGTACGCCTATCGTACAAATGCTACCGATTCCTAGAGAAGAAAAAATTACCTCGATCGTACCCGTAAGCGAATTTAGCCAAGATGAATATTTGGTAATGCTTACTAAAGGCGGCTATATCAAGAAAACTGCATTAGCTGCATTTAGCCATATTCGCGCTAACGGTTTGATCGCGATTTCCTTAGAAGAAGGCGACGAATTGCGCTGGGTACGTCGTGCGAAAGCTGAAGATAGCGTAATTATCGGTTCTCGCATGGGTATGGCGATTCATTTCCGCTGCACTCACTCACAATTACGTCCTTTGGGTAGGGCAACTCGTGGAGTAAAAGCCATGAAGTTGCGTAAAGGTGGTGACGAATTGGTAGGAATGGATATTCTTCCATCTGAAATTCTCAATAACATAACGCCAGCAGAAACTGAAGTTGAAACAATTGAAGTTGAAGCCACTGAAGTTGAAGCCACTGAAGTTGAAGCCACTGAAGTTGAAGCCACTGAAGTTGAAGCCACTGAAGTTGAAGTAGCTGAAACCGAAGAGACAGATAATACCGAAACTGTAGAAGTACCGGATAACAGTAATTCCGGACTTTGGGTATTAGTTATTACTACCGGAGGATACGGTAAACGGGTACCAGTTGGACAATTCCGCTTGCAAAACCGCGCCGGACAAGGTTTAATGGCAACCAAATTCAAAAACCGTAAAACTCAAGATCATCTAGCAACTTTACGTATTGTTGGTGAAGACAACGAAATTATGATGGTGACTAGTCGCGGTATTATTATCCGACAAGCAGTAAACGCCATTTCCATCCAATCGCGATCGGCTACTGGAGTGCGCGTACAGCGTCTTGATGAAGAAGACTTTATTAACGGAGTCGCAGTAGTTCCTGCTGATACTGGTGAATCGGAAGAATCAGAAGAATCAGAAGAATCATTAGATGAAGATGCATCAGAAACAATAGAGACAATTGTTATAGAACCCGCAGATGATGTAGAAACAGAAGAAACAGAAGATGAGGCGGTAGAAACAGAAGAATAAAAACAAATTTTGGTAATTTATTAACCACTGATGTAGAGACGCGAAATTTCGCGTCTCTACAATAGTTTTGGGATGTAACGAGAATTTCGTGAAATATTATAGCCATTTAAATTTAATCAGATATTGTGAGGACGGGCAAGGATGCCCATCCCACAAGGAATTAATTGAAGACGCGATCGCCTCTTTACAATAGTTTTGGGATGTAATTAATTATGAAATCAAATATTTTTACCAAACCGATCGCTCGCAACTCAAAACCGATAATCGCTTTAATTAGCGGGATTGCAATGGGTTTAACCGTTGCTCCTGTTGGCGCTTGGTTTTTAGCATGGTTTGCAATGATTCCCTTATGGTTAATAGTTGTAAACCCAACAAAAAATAAATCTTCTCCCCCCACTCTCCCCCTCCCCCCCTCTCTCTTATGGGCTATGGGTTATCACGGAACCGCTTTGTATTGGATTACCGGGCTTCATCCTTTAACTTGGTTGGGTGTACCTTGGTTGGGAAGCATTGCGATCGCATTATTTGCCTGGTTTTTTATCTCCTTTTGGGGAGGCATATTAGTTATGCTCTGGGCTAAGTTGATGAGGATATTTTCAACTCAAAATAGCTTCATTCGCGTCCTCATTGGTACGGCTTTTTGGTGTGCGTTAGAAAGAGTTTGGAGTGCGGGTCCTTTATGGTGGAGTTCGCTTTCTTACACGCAGTCACCGCATAATCTAGTAATTTTACATTTAGGTCAAATTTCGGGACCCACAGCAGTAACGGCGGCGATCGTTGCAGTTAATGGGTTGTTAGCATTCGCTTTAAATACAGCGTTTTTCACGCGGATGCAATACAAATTTGACCTCACCCTCTTTCCCTCTCCTTACCAAGGAGAGGGATGTCCGCAAGGACAGGGTAAGGTTTTACAAGCTTCTGTGCGATTGGGAATAATTGCAGCTATATTATTTATTTCTGCTCATTTAATCGGTTTCGGCTTGTATTCTCGTCCCCTTTCTCAACCGTCGTCAGCTGCTTTAAAAGTGGGAATTGTCCAGGGAAATATTCCTAATAGAATTAAATTTAAAGATAAAGGCAATCAACGTCTGATCGAAAATTATACCCAGGGTTATTTAAAATTAGTAAGTCAAGGCGTACAAGCGGTTTTAACACCAGAAGGTGCATTACCGTTTTTTGAAGATAAAATTATTCGCAGCCCAATAATAGCAGCAGTGCGGGAAAAAGGCGTTTTGGCTTGGGTTGGAGGTTATAAACGTCAGGGAGAAGGTAGGTATACCAATAGTTTATTTACTTTTACAGGTGTTGGTGAAGTTTACAGCCATTACGACAAAGAGAAACTAGTACCTTTAGGAGAATACATTCCCTTTGAAAATATTTTAGGCGGTATTATCAATCGGTTATCTCCCATAACCGCCAGACAAATACCGGGAAAATCAAACCAGATTGTTAAAACACCTTTTGGTAATGCGATCGTTGGTATCTGTTACGGCTCAGCTTTTGCCGAACAATTTCGCAATCAAACCGAGAAGGGTGGCGAGTTTATTCTCACAGCTTCCAATAACGATCCTTATAGTGCAGCCATGCAGTTTCAGCATCACGCTCAGGATATCATGCGAGCCATAGAAAACGATAGATGGGCGGTAAGAGCGACAAACACCGGATATTCCGCATTTGTAAATCCCCACGGCAAAACATTGTGGATATCGGGACACAATACCTACGAAACTCACGCCGAAACCATCTATCGACGACAAACGCAAACTTTATATGTGCGTTGGGGCGATTGGTTGTGTTGGGTTTTGTTGGGATTGGGTTTTGGGTTTTGGGCTTTGGGAAAGTTAGGAGTGAGGAGTTAGGATTCTCGTTACAAGTCTCTGGCTTGTAATGCATTTCTAGAGGCTCTGCCTCGCATTTATACTCTTTGGCTGAGCCTCCCGTTATGGGTTCCCAGCCAGAGACTGGGAACCAGTAACTCTTAACTCCTCACTCTTAACTCCTAATTTTTCACTCTTACACACGGAGTTTCACCGAAATTCGGGGGATCTTCAAACACTGCTAAGGTGTTATATTCGGGACTACCTTCTTGATAAAGTACTCGGAAGGCGTAGAGTCTTTTTTTACCGTTTCCTTCTGTAATTACCGTTAAAAGCGTATTGTCAGTATCGGGAAGTCCGGGAATATCGAGTTTTTCGATTCTTCTGAGATGAATTACATTGGCTGCGGAGTCTTCGCAATCTCCGGTGTCAGCGTCTTCACCAAATTGCACGCACATTGGACCATCAAAATCTAGAGTAACTTGTGATGGGTCGTCTAACCAAACTTTTTTTATAGTTTCTCCTGCGGGGATAAAGCTTAAATTTGTCCCTTGTTGGTACCACACTTTAATAGTAGGAATTGCACCCCCCAAACCTTGGGCTTGACAGGAAAATATTGAACGCAAAACGGCGTTGTTTGCTAAAACACTACTCGCCATTAAGATACTTGTTGCGGAAAAAATTAAGGAAGTGACGGGGAGGTTGAGGGGTTTTTTCATCGAAAGGGGAGAGGGGGAGAGGGGGAGATGGGGGAGAGGGGGAAGAGGGGGGAGAGGGGGGAGAGGGGGGAGAAAAAATTCTTAACTCCTAATTCCTAATTCTTAATTCTTAATTCTTAACTCTTAATTCCTAACTCCTAACTATTTCAAAACTGCGTTTCTTGATTCACAAATATTTCGACTTCTTTCCCTTGGGGTAGAAACCAAATGTTTGTTTTACGGGACATTTGAGAAATAACCCGTTGATTGCGGCGAGATATTTGGGGTACTACGGTTTTCGTTCCGCCTTCTAATATACCGGCTGCCAAGCTGGGGTTGCGGTTGACATTTGTGACGGCTACTGTTCCGTTTTCGCCGGTAACTACTTCTGTTTCGTTACGGTTAATTAATTCTGCTGCTTTACCAATTCCCCCTGCTAAAAATGATATTGCATCTCTACGAGCTATTGATGAATTGTTACCGCCATATTGTTTGGCTATTAATGGTTTTCCTTTTTTACCGCGAATCATTAGCGCATTTTGAGGTACGCTTTTTTCTACGATTTCACCGTTTTCTCGTACCATAATTTTTTCTATTTCTAGCCGCATTAAGCCGCTGTCAGAAATAGAATTGATTTTGGTAAATATTTGACTTCCTCTAGGTAATGCTGCGGTACCGTCTGCGGCTTTTAATGTTTGTTCTAAACGGACTACGTAAACGTTATTATCTTCTTCTTCATCGTCATTTCGTCTGGATGATTTGGTAGTTTCACCGTATATCGGTGTCGCTAATACGGCTTTAGCGCTGCTACCTGCTGGTATTGTTTTAGGATTTCTTCTAGTAGATTGTCTGGCTGTACGGGTTCGCGTTTCTCGTCGAGGCGTGGTTGCAGTTTCTTTCTCTTCAACTTTTCTGGCTACTTCAACTTTTCGGGGAGGTGTTCGATCGCTAACAGTCTGATTTTTACCAACAGAAACCTGCCCGTAACTACCCAATTTTGCTAACCTTGCCCATTCTTGGAGGGGATTGGGTTGGGGTGGTGGGGCAATTTCTATTAATGGTTGTTGAGATATGGGTGCGGGTAGTTCGGGTGGTGGTACGATTTGAGTTAATACTGGTAATGTTGGTTTTGGTTTTTGTGCAACTGGTTGCGGTTTTGGTTTTTGTGCAACTGGTTTTGAAACGAGTTGAGGCTGCGATTGCGGTTGTGGTACGTTAACAACGCGATCGACTTTGATTATTTTGGGTACTTCAACAATACGTATTTGTGGTGGTTGGGGTTGGCGACGAATCGTAGACATGGATACGTCACGAGGAATACGCGGTTGTGTTTGGGGAGTTGGTTGGGCTGCGATGCGGGGTGTTGATGGTGTAGGTTTAACCATTCTCAGTTTTTGCTGGGCAGCTTTTACCGCGTCGAGTTGTTCGGAAAGTGCGAGTTTGGTTTTTAATCCTTCAACTTCTTCTTGTAATTGTTGCAGTTGGGGTTTGGTTTTCGGTTGCGGTGGGATGCTGCGAATGGCGTTTTGCGTGACTTGTGGCTTGTCGTTACTCATGATTTGAGATAAAAATCCACCAGCAAACATGACTACAGCTAAGGTACCAGCACCAACTAAACCCGCTTTAGCAAAGGGATTCGCACTAAGTGGCTGTTGGGTTGCGCTATTCGTCAATTCATCTGGTTGTAGTTGCGGAGGTGGATCGAGATTCGATCCATCCATATCTGCGGGAGTGGATTCATCCAAACCAACCAGTTTCGCCATCCGCGTTTCCCATTCGGTAAGCCCTGTTTCAGTATTTCGGTTATTCATAATATAAAAATCCGGTTTGATTGATAAAACTATTTATTGGGATTAGGCAGTAGGAAGTAGGGAGTAGGAAATAGGGAATGTGTTTCTATATAAATTCAAAGTTTTAGATACTTGTAACAGGCTAAATAAAAAGTTATTTAAATCAATTAGAATAGCGATCGCTAAATTTTAGATATTTATTAGTATTGTTTATTTGCTCTACTCCCTAACCCCCGAACAACTTTTATCTTCGATGTCACAGATATTGTAAATTTGCATTTTTGCTTCTCCAAGTCGGTAAACAGCTAAATTCAAAGGAATTGGGATGCTGGGTAGGGAATTTACTCGATCTTCCGCTTCAACTAAAATTTGTTTGTTAAAAGGAATTGACTTTCCCAAATTATCGCCGCGAGTGAAAATTAAACGATTTGCGAAAATTTCAACTTTCCATTTTCCCTCAGAAATTACTTCCGGTTGAGAAATCCTTTGAATTACTAAAACATTTTGTTCGGGACTTTCTAATTCAAAGTTATTAAATTTCTGGGCAAATTCGCTTTTAAAATCATTTCTTAACAATTCCGAAGTAATATCCCAAACTACAGATGACGATTGTTTATTAGACCAAGTAAACATCAAAGTCATTGTTTCACCTACAAAGCGGCGAATTGTTTGGCGATCGCGCTCCCAACTACTTTTAGCATCGGCAGTTATAACTCGTCCATCTTCTAACTGTACCAAAATTTGGGGTACCGATTTACGCTTAACTTGCTGTAACATTCCACCATGAAACATCAGCAAAAGTAAAGTAATTAAATGCAAACCGAATGTCCCGATCGCAAACAAGGGGACGATATTAGTTTGATTTTTATCGGTATTTAGGGTTTGCATTGAAAATTGGTAATTAGGGATTGGGAAGAATAAATAAAATTAAAATATAAAAATATCGCAAATTAATTATTAAAACCATTGGATTATCGCCGATTTTGGCAGCGATTAAATCCGTCTGTAGCTAGATTATCGTATTGATCGGTTAAACATAATTCTCGGATTTCGTAAATTTCTAATTTATCGCTACGAATTGTATAAATTGCTTTTTGTAAGTCAGTCAGATTCGCGGCAATAGGGTAATCAAAAGTATCTACTGCTTGTACGAAAATATCTTTATTAAATGGTGTAACTATTTTGCGATCGCTACCGCGTTTTTGAACTAAATTTGCAACCATTCCCACTCGCCATTTACCGGGTTCAATTTGTTGCGGGGGATAGATTCTAGTAATATTTAATTCTGCTAATATAGCTTGGTTAGAATTGCTTGAAAAAACCTCTGGTGGCGTTAATTCTGCTACAGTTCCTAAAAACCCTTTACGAAAATCTTCCGAGAAAGCAAAGCTAGATATCCAACTACTTGTAGTAACTTTTTTACTACCACCTTGGGGTGTTTTAATTGATATTCCTAAATCTTTTTCTGGATTACTGGCTTGATTTATATTTTGTGCTGGTAGTTTCCCCGACCAGTTAAACATTGATATCATCGTTTTACTAACGAATTCGCTGATTCCTTCCGGTTTTCGCTGCAACACATCACTGTTATCTACAGCTTTTCCATCGACTAACTGCACAAAAGTAGGAGGTTTCTGAACACTTAATTGACGAATAGTCAACCCTTGAACGATCAATAAAAGTAAAGTTAATAAATGTAAACCAAAACTAGCAACAGCAAAGGTAACTAATAGATTTCCCTTTCGTTTTCGTTTTTCGAGTAAACGTACCATGATAAGGTTAAAGGTTAAAGGTCTGCATGTCAAAGGTTTTGGAGTTGGTAATTGGGAGTTGGTAGTGTCCGCATCTTGCTCCCTCGAACTAGCGAGCAAGATGCTCGCACTACGAAAATTAATCAGAATTAATATTTTATTTAAGAGAGCAAGATGCGGACACTACGAAAATTAATTGTAATTAATATTTTATTTAAGAGAGCAAGATGCTCGCACTACGAAAATTAATCAGCATCTTGCTCCCTCGAACTAGCGAGCAAGATGCTCGCACTACGAAAATTAATCAGAATTAATATTTTATTTAAGAGAGCAAGTTTTAATTATAGAAAGCAAGATTCTTTTTTAGGGATTGAGTTTTAATTAAACAGACCAAGATATGAACACTACACCATTTTTCATGAAATTGGATAAATTATAAATTCATAGGGTAAATATTAACTTACAACTCCTAACTGCTCACTGTTAACTGTTAACTGCTCACTGATTTCACCCAGGAAGCGGTATTGCTAATAGCGCTAAATACTGCAAATCCTCCTGCTCCTGCTGTTACTAATGATAAAACTGGGGCTAAAATTCCGAGAAAGATGATAAACCACATTAAATCAGGGTTGGTGTTGGGATTTTGCGCTGGACCATTTACGATTACTGCTGCTGTTAATATGGCAATAATATTGAAGGAAATTTTGGCGATTCCTAACGAGAAAAAGCCTGTCAACCATGCAAAAACGGGTTTACCCGCAACAGGTAATAATGAACCACCTACCGCTAATGGCCCTAAAGCTGCTATTAGTAACATTGTAGCTTCTATCAAGTTCTGGAAAGCTGATTGCAGGGAAATTAAAAAGTTTTTTATAGTAATTTGAACGGTGGAACCAATTAAAGAATTAAATGCTTCTTCCGATAAAACACCAGTTCCCAAAGTAATTTGATTTACCTGATTTTCTAATCTAGTTATCCAAGGTGCATCCCCATATAAGTTTCTATATTCTTCCCATAAGATATCAATTTTTTCTGTTGCTTTAACAAAACACTCTCTTTGTTGTTCGCCATTCAAAGATTGACAGGGACGTAAAAAAGAACCTACCACATCTTCGGCAATACTCATATTAATTGCTTGCTGGTAAGTTCGATTAACATCTGCTGATTCTACTACCTGTTCGTTGATGCTATTAACAAAATTTCGCACTCCCAAAGTTAAATTTGATAATACAGTTCCATTTCCAGTATTGGTTAAAAATAACACTACGATAAAAGGCCAAATCAAACCCGATATCGGACGCGAATAATCGTCATTTATAGTATCTTTTAACCATTGCATCATAAAAATTAATAGAGTACCAACGGCAAAAAATACACCGAGATTTGTTAAGGCTCCATATAAATTACTGTCGGTGTTATTTTGCAACAAATCTACCCATTGTTTATCCCAACCTTCGGCAATACTTTGAGCAGTTGTCGCACCGTCATTTATAATTTCATTGATACCAAGTTGTGCTAATTGCATTTCGGAATTTTGGATTTTAACAACGGATGCGTTTTTTTTGATTTCAGGTTTTAATAGTTTCTGAAGTGAGAAAAAATACCTTGACCGGGAGTCAACAAATTATCGGGGTCGTAGCGTCGTTTAGCACTGACTAGTTTTCCCCAAAACGGACGAAAATGCTGCTTCCAATCTTTCTGAGTAAAAGGAATCGCATTTACGGGATAGCTATAACCACCCAGCTTGCGGTTTTGCTCAAATAGTCGCCGATTATCAGCCAACATCCGTCTAACCACTGTATCTTCTGGAGGTACAGCAGTGCGTAAAATCGCAAAAAGAAAGACAATTTCTTCCTTTGGTACGCGAAAAAGAGGTCGCGTAAATAAATCAGTTTTTACTGGATATAAGAGAACTGCTCCTTGCCCTGTATCTTCTAATGTTAAATCGGAAACAACATCGCTAATAAAACTTTCAACAACGCTACCAGGTACAAACAAATTCAACCAAGGATGAGGATAAGACCAAACACCGATCGTTTTGAGTTGTTCGATTAAAGGAGCTAAACGGTTAAGAAAATCGAAATAAGATTTATCCTCTATTTGCTCGCTACCAGGAAGATAATTTAATCCCGCAAGTAGAGTATTGTTGTTAGGAGGAGCAGAAGAGTTGTAAAAGCTAGCTGCTTCCAAAATGTAATTCCAACCACCACTATCTGTAGGTACTATCTGACCTTCTACATAATTAAAGCGTTCTGAAGTTATAAGCTCGCGTTGATCTTTAGTAAAATCATCCAGATTCTCATAAGCTAGGAGAAATACTCTGGCATTTTCAAAACCACTAATTAACTTAACTGTTGCTCTAACTATAATCCCAAATTGACCCAGCCCTGCCAGCACTGCTTCAAATAAATCTGAATTTTCTTGAGGAGAACAGGTTTTTAATTCACCTTTACCCGTAACTACTTCAAGTTCCCAGACGTTATCAACTTGTACCCCGTAACGATGGGTAGCACCACCAATTCCACCTACACTCAAAGTACCACCGATAGAAAGTTCTATGTAATCTGTCAGCACGGGTGGTGTCAATTGTTGTTTGAGCGTCTCTTGTAAAAGTTGACTCCACAGCACTCCTGCATCAACTACAGCTCGATCTGATTCAATAGAGTGAATAGCATTAAGAGTGCTTGTGTCAATTACAACTCCTCCTTCGACAAGTGGCTGCCCGTAAACTGAATGACCTTGACCTCGTGCAGCAACTTGAATCTTATGAGTACGAGCGAATTTAATAATGCTAATAATATCAGCAACCGAACCGGGTTTGAGTACGGCAATTGGTTTACGGTATATGATGTAACCAAAATCTGTCCGTGCTTCCTCAAGTATATTATCATCCGTAGAAACAACACCATCTAGAGTTGGAAGTTTGGCAAATATAGATGCTGCATTGACAGATGTAACCCAGGAACGATTGGTTAAATCAAAACCAATTACTAATGCACTAGCTGTTAAACCACTTATTACTGTACGGCGCGAGATATTATTTTTCATCTTCTTCGTTTTATGAATTTTATTTAGTTATCACTTCTAGCAATTTTGGATTATAAATTAAATTATTGCAAAACTTACTAAAACTACTTCCCCCTTCCAATCAAATCGACTTGAGAAGTTGTTCTTAAAAGTCTTGCTGCTTCTGCGGATGCATTGACTCTTCTAGCGCGATTTGATACTTCTATTTCTTGGGAAATATTGGCTAAATTCAAGTTAGAATATTGCATTGTTTGATGTAATTGCATTGTTTGAGCTAAGTTGGCTCCAATCATTTTTGATTGTTCGTTTTCTATTTCAATACTCTGTAATTGCAATCTAATTAATTCTGATTGCCCCGAATTAAGTATCGATCCTAACGGATTAGCAGCACTAACACCAACTTCTGCAATCTCATCTAATATGTTCTGCGATTTTTCTCGCGCTTCTTGAGTTATTTTTGTAGTATTCTCAAGGGAATTCTCGATACTTTCAAGTTTGTTTCTCGAACGTATTTGTGCTTCTTCTCCTAAAACTCCTACCGCAACACCACGAGTAAGTGTTCTATCAATTTCATTCCCAACTGCAACAGCGTTTAACGCTGGATTATTCTCAAAATTATCTGACAGCGAGTTAATTACGATATCATCATTTAAACTTCTTCTTACGGCAACCGGATTGGGAATATTTAATTCTCCGTTAAAGCTAGCGATCGCTGTTTGAGTTTCCGATTCTACAGGTTGCAAAGTATCTGAGATATTATCTGTTAAATAATTTTGTAAATCGATAGCGTAATTCTGAAAATCAACCCAAACATTACCTATTTGAGCTATTGCTGGCAAGGTTGTAATTAAAGTTAGTGAAACTGTTAAAAAAATTGTTTTTTTCATTGTTAATTGATAATTGATAACTGTTCACTGATTCTTAAGTGAAGCTACAAGTTGTCTTGCAAATGCGGAAATTGCTTCATATTTATCTTCATGACTTTCCATAAATTGATTTCTTGCTGTTTGCTCGTTGGGATTATTCGCAACTACTGCTAATTGCTCGTAACCGGGATAGTAGCGACAAAAGCTGTAAATTCCGTTGTCGTCTAATAACCATTGACTGTAAATTCCTTCTTTACGAGGGAAGAAACTTTCTGATGCGTTGCGACTAATTATGTCGCGGGGATATTTTAAAATGCTTTCAAAACTATCTACTGCAACTGGCTGAATTCTTCCTATTAATCTGGTTGTTAAATTTTGTAAAATCTTTGATGCTGCTTTGGATTTGGCGATCGTATCCGGGTCTTGGGCTGATAAAATAACTCTAATTCCTGCTTTTGCACCATTCGCGCAAATTCTACCGACTAAATCGGCAATTTGGTCAAATTCAAACAAAATTGGCGCTTCATCTATGAAAAATATCGATGCTGGGCTGCTCAAAGCTCTTCTCAATGCTGCTGAATATGCACTCAAAGATAATACCGCAGCGTCTTCGCTATCTGATAAATTCCTTAATGCAAATACTAAAAGTTGAGCGTCGGTGGGAAAACTCGATGGTGCGGAAATTGATTGCCCAACTCTACTTGATAACCAAAATCGCAACCGCAAATCTATCTGACTCAATGCATCTTCTATTCTTCCACCTTGAGCTTCTATATTTAAATGCTCTGGCGAACAAAATGTGAGAAAATCTTTTAAGGTGGGAGTTTTCTGCCAAGCCACGGAACCAAATCCCTCATGTATGGCATCCTCATATCTCTTCCTAATTCCTTCGTCGCTGAAAAATGCATTCAACGCTAAGTTAATTACCGATCGCACTGTTTGAGTTAACAGTTGACTTTCCCCGGATGAACCCAATATCATTGTCATCAAGGCTGATTCTAAGAAAGCTACGTAATCCCCAAATCTATCTTTCTGCTCTTCATAACTCAAAGCCCGTAAATCTGGTTGTTCAAATAAATTATTCGATTGTTTGGAAATATCGAAGTAAGCTCCCCAATCTTCCATAAATGCGGTGTAGTCGGTGAAAGTGGAAGTACCATCTGGTTTGGGGAAATCTAAAGCTACCACGGGAATATTATGAGCTAAAGCTTGAGTCAAAATTCCCGAAACCAACACCGATTTACCAGCACGAGTTGTGGCGAATAAAGCTAAATTTTTATGCTGATTAAATAAGTCTAACTGTATAGGTGTTCCCCCTTCTTCCGCAATTAATTCAAAACCTCTGCCGTCACCTTCCCTAGTTTTCACCAAAGGAATCAAACCAGGTACTTCGTTGGTTAAATAAAGCTGACGACGGTTAAAAGGTTTTGCGAGTAAACCTTCCCAGACAATTGGTAAAGTTTGCAGCCAAATTTTCCAAGCGTATTCGGTTTCTCTTATTACTTGGGCTGGGCGTTGAAAACTGTTTTCAATATATCTGGCAGCTTCATCCAATTTCTCAATGCTGTCACGATGCACTAATATCACATTACTCGTGTAAATTGGTACGGCACCCTCATAAATCTGTTCTTGCGCCGCTACCGATTTTCTTAACTTTAATTGAGCGCCGACATCAATGGTTTTACTCTTCTCTTCTGCCAACCTTGCCGTCATATTAGATTGCTTCAAAACCCGTTGCAGAGTGGTTTTCACAATCGCCGGATTCGCCGCAGTCAACTGACAAAATATCTCCGTATCGACAACAGTTTCCCTGGCAATCAATTCCCAAAGGTAACGTAACTGAGATGATTTATTTTGCCAGCCTCCGGGTTTTTCCAGAAAAGTCAACGCACCCACGTATCTATTGTTAACGTTAACCCAAGCTCTATCCGCACAAGGTACATCCCTTTCCATCAACAAAGTTGTGCTGTGAAGATTGTCAATCAACAATTTTGTACTTGCTAAATCCGAATAAACCTCTTCATGCAATCCCCTCTCATCCAAAGTTACCAGTTGAGGAATATCGATTGCTTGAGTATCGTTAAACCGTCTCCAAATTTCACCCCAAAGCTGTGGAGCATTCATCGGCTTAATATCCAAACCCATCTTATTAGATAAAATCTGTTCCCAACGACGAAAACCTTGTTTGTAAGCGCTTCTAACTACAGTTTCGATGCGTTGATGCTGGGTAGCGCTTAAATTACCTTTAAAATTAGACCACCACTTTTCCCCTTTAGCTAACAGCCTTTCTATCCAATCTTCGGTATTGGTGCTGTCGGGTTCGACGGTATAAGTAACGTAAATTCGTAAAAATTTTGGCTTGCGAATACCGCTTTGAGTTAATTCCTTAACCCTGGCACGCTCTGCCATTAATAAATATTTGATATTTGGGGAAGCAGCTTGTTTAACTAAACTTGCTAGTTCCTCTTGTCGTTTAGTTTCCGAAGTGAAAGAACCCAAATGAAAAGTAAGTTTTTCACCACCAGGAATATCTTTTAATCCAGCTTCAATATTATTACAAATAGTATCAATTTGTTCCGGTCTTAAAGTTGTATGAATGCCCCGACAATCGAAACCGAAAACAAAACAAAAACTATCTTTTTTATTAGCTTTATTTAAAATATAGCCGCCAACATCTCGACCATCAAGAGATACTTTTAACATCGTTGCTAGATGTAAAGCATCCTCAAAAGGAGTTAATCTAACCGAACTACCTGCGACGTTTGCGACGCTTTTCTTGCCGATTTTTGGCTTCATGGGTTACTTCTAAAAAGCTCTGATAACGTGCAATTCCCCTTGTCCACCTGGGGACACCAATAAATTTGCTTAAAAAGCGCCAACTTCTACCACCTGTTAATATCCACCATGTTCCCATTCCCCAACCAGCAATTAAAACCGTCCACAACCACTTTTGAAAATCATCATTAAATAAACCTCCAAAAATTCCATTCACAATAAAATAAGCAGCCAAAGAAATTACCATCCAAGGAAATATTTGGTCTGCTGGAAGTGGCCCTAAAGAAGGTTGTGTTCCTAAAATTTGATTTACTGGCCTGAAGTCTTTATCCATAATCAGTTGTTAGTGGATAGTTGTTAGTGGATAGTTGTTAGTGGATAGTTGTTAGTGGATAGTTGTTAGTGGATAGTTGTTAGTGGATAGTTGTTAGTGGATAGTTGTTAGTTGCTCATTGCTAACTGCTAACTGTTCACTGCTAACTGTTCACTGTTAACTGATAACTGATTCAACTGCCAATAATAAAACCAGTTAATACATCGGCAACTATGACGGCGATAACTACTAATAAAGGAGTTCTAACAATACTTTGCCAATCTTCATCTTTACGAACTGCATTCACTACACCAATTAAAGAAATCGCAATGTAAAGTAGGAAAAGCGCCCGTAAAACGTTAAATACTAAACTGACAGCGGTATTAGTACCCGAATCATTGGAACCTTCAGTTAAAGTGGTTTTGAAAAAATCTTCAGCTTTACCGAAAAATTGCGCTTGTGCTGGTGCTGCAAAATAATCCAACCAAAATACAGTTAGAAGAAGTGCGATCGCCAAAATTTGCAATCCGATCGTTTGACGCTTTGGTAAATTAAACCGCCAAGAAATTTGCTGTATTGTCACAGCAATTAAACTACCGAACAGCAAGCAAAACAATAATATCGGACTGTGTAAACCGATAACGCTCAAAAAAACCGCACAGGAAATTAAAAATGGTACGGATTCTGTTAAAATAGCGCGGCAATTCTTAATTAACCCAAACAGCTTATAAGACGTTTTTCCCGCCTTACTATCTAAAGCCTTTAAAAAACGTTTCTTGAGCAAAAAAACAATTGCACTCATTTGCTTTATTCCCAGTCAACATTATTTAACAAATTTATCTAATCGCTGCATTCAGCAAAGATTTAATTCATCGCTATCCCAATTTAACACCAATTTGCCCAATTTTTCATCATCAACTTTAAAATGCTTATGTCTTAAAGTTCTGATTTTTCATTGCTCAACTAGACAAAAAATATCATAGAAGTATTGAAACTACTGCTATGCAAATAAATCTAGATATTTCACCCTATAAGTTTTCGCTTTTTTTCTCTCGTCAAACCCACGTTAAAAAGTACTATTTTTATTTCTAACTAATAATTTGACATCCCAGGTACTAAAGATGCCAAAATTATTTAATCAAATTATACTACAAACTTTTTAAACCTGATTTACAAAAACAAATTTAATTAGAACTAAGGCATTGACAGAAAACTTATTCTATGTATTTAAATCCATCTATTGTTTAAGGCATTAAGATTTATAGATTTTCTTCAACAACAACAGGTTCGATTTTGAAAACTTCTGCACTCTTGGGATCGACAGTCACACGAATCCAATTGACTTCATCAGCGCCAAAAGTTTGAACGCGAGTAAAGTTGCTGACATCAGGTAATGGTCGATCTAGCAAATAAAAGTGAAAATCTCCATGAGCCAAAATTACAGGTCGTCCAAATTCTTGGACTTTTTCTTCTAGTAGCTTCAGAAAACGATTGAAACCTGCCCGTTCTGGATCGTCTTGTGCTAAATCGAATCTAGGATTGGCATGAATCATAATAAAAATGCCGGGACTATCAGCTTTCTCGGCAGCATCAAAAGTTGTTTCTAACCAGTTCACGGCAGCAGCTAAACGGTTGACAAATTCACCAGTACGTTGCTCGCAAAGGACTCGATTACTAGCTGTTTCGCCCGCACATTCTTCTGGAGAAGTAGCTAGAACGCCATCTGTATCTGTCTCACCAATACCCGACCAAAGTGCTAAATTATTATTGCTACCTACTACATGAATTGTAGAGAAAACGACTCTTTCCTGAATCCAGAGTTGATTTTCAACATAGTCTTCATAGCCTTCTTGCTTTGCTTGAGTCAGCACGCGCTCCATTCTACCAATAGTTGAGAAACCAGGTCTGGGATAGAAGATTTCTCGTAATTTTTCGAGTCGCTCGATGGGATTATACTGACCTGCATTAGTGCGATGACAGTCAGTCCATTCGTTATCCCCAAGAGTCAAAATAAAAGGTAATCTAAACTTCTGATATTGCTCAAGTCGTGCTTGAAAACGCTCATCAGAACACTCACTACTGCCACCTTTGATATCGCCAGCATGGAGGACAAACCTTAGTTTTCTTTCTGCATTAACGTCCTCAATTAAATTATCAAGTTTGCTGACGTTATTGTCGCCATAAGGAACATCTCCGATTAGGGCAAATTCAAACTTCCCTCTACGTCTGACACGATTTTCTCCAGCAGTAGAATTTTTAATCAGTGTGAATGAACCTAATAAACTGAAAATAACTAAAATAGGTAAAAAAACAATTTTTAGCTTATTTGAATGCATTGTCAAAACTCGCTCCCAATCAAGAAGTAGCCGGTAGAAATAAATACAAACATGAAACAAAGCACAATTTTCTTCCTTAAGCTTTTTCCGGCGTTGTCTATTGTTCGATCGCTACGATTATTTTCAACTCGATTTATTTATCTTTTCAAAACAAAAAATAATTAAGGGATATTGCTATATAAGCCCCAAATAATAATGTTGCATTTATAACTTTGTTGTTTTAAAGACTATCAATTTAAGTTTAATTATTTGTTTAGCAAAGGTTAACGTAAGATTAAATAATATCGATACAATCTTTGTTTGCGATCGAGACAAGCAGTTGTTAAAAGTTTCACAATACAGTCAATCGTAAAACAGTCGTCAGCAGTTTACTAAAATCAAATAAGCGAAAAGTTAACAAAACAATAGATATAGGTTAAGAAAAGAAGTATTTGAAGTTAAGAAAACATTATTAAGCGCGAGAAAATATGGCTTTCAAAAATTCAAATAAATTATTTTTTTACAAAAGTTAAATTTAGCTGTATGAGTAAAATTAGACTTAAATGAAAATACAAAATAAGTTGAATAAAAAATTGATTTAGTAGTAATCTGATAAACAGATCAAACAAATACATTTTGTTTTAGAGAAGATTAAGTTCCAGTTAAATTAATAGTTTTGACAACTAAAGAACTACGTGAAGTCCTGTACGGAATCGGGGAAGAATTATGCATTTATCACGACGGAAATTTTTTACCTTGGCAGCTACCAGTGCTGCTGGGACGGCTCTGCTGTCACCTTTAGAAGCTTTTTATGCCAGAGCTGCTCGCGGACAATCGCTTAAAGCAGAAGGTTATGGTTCGCTGCAACCTCAATTACCGCAGAACGTCAGAGAATTGCCAGGGGAATATCAGAAGCCTTTGATTGCGCTTCCCCCAGAATTTCAATACACTGCCTTTTCGATTAAAGGTCAGCCAATGACTGACGGCAATCTGGTTCCCGGCGATCACGACGGGATGGAAGCTTTTCCAGGACCAGGAGGACTTGTTTATTTAGTCCGCAACCACGAACTTAGTCCTAATGAAGATGAATTTCCTGCGATCGTACCACCAGGATATGCTTACGATCCTTTTGCTAACGGCGGTACTACAACCCTAGTTATCGGACGCGATCGCCGACTTATCAAAGATATGGTTTCTTTGGGTGGTACCTATCGTAACTGTTCTGGCGGACCAACTCCTTGGAATACCTATATTACTTGCGAAGAAAATACCTCTAAGCCAGGGGATGTAGAGCCTGAAGCTGTATCAGGAGATGATACCGATGGTGCGAATAGCGTCAGGCTTCCCGACCAAGATGTAGTTTCTGTAGAACACGGTTACAACTTTGAAGTAGACCCCAAAAAAGGTTTAGTTAAAGCCGAACCAATCAAAGCGATGGGTCGTTTTAACCACGAAGCGATCGCCGTTGATTCTAGAACAGGTATCGTTTATCAGACTGAAGATAGAGGCAATAGCGTCTTTTACCGTTATGTTCCTAACGAACCTGGAAATTTACTCGCTGGTGGTTCTTTAGAAGCTTTGGGAATTCAAGGAAAACCGGGAATTGAAACCGCTGTTGGTTTTCCGCTAAACACTCCATTTGCCGTGGTATGGATTCCGCTTGAGGATGTAGAATCTCCCGAAGACGATCTTCGCGAACAAGCCGCCGACAAAGGAGCAGCAATATTTACTCGTGGAGAAGGAATGACTTTCGATCCTGTAAATGGGGAAGTATTTTTCTGCTGTACGAATGGTGGTGAAAAAAAACTCGGTCAGATTTGGCGTTACGTGCCTGACGTAAACGATGCAACTGGCGGCAATATCGAACTTTTCGTTGAACCCAACGACCAAGAACTGTTAGATGCGCCCGATAACATTACGGTGTCTCCTTTCGGCGATTTATTTACTTGCGAAGATGGCTCGGGAACTGACCGGCTCATTGGTATTACTCCCGACGGGTTGCTCTACGAATTTATTCAGAACAACATAAACAATAATGAGCTTGCTGGTGTAACTTTCTCCCCAGACGGTCAGACAATGTTTTTCAATATCCAAGATCCCGGTATTACCTTCGCTGTTTGGGGTCGTGGCAGAAAGTAGCTCAACTAAGTAGGCATAGAGCTAGGCTTGGTTAATTTTTAAATCTTTTCGATGTTTCAAGTCGGGATAATCTTTCAATTAACGCGCTTTTATGTGGGTTATGGAATTTTATTCCCCTGTTTTTCGATCTTAACGATACTCCTATAGGGAGTCGCGTGCGGCTATTGCATTAATTTTGTAAGGATACAATTATGGATTTCATGGATTTGTGGAATGATTTCGTCGCTTATATCAGGAATTTTAACGATGCCTTAGACGATTATCAACAGACTATAGACAATCAAATGGATAATGTCGGCAATAGCGAAAGCACAGAAACCACCGACGAACTCATGGCTAACGCGGGAGATACTGTTAATAGCGACGACAATCAAATGGATAATGTCGGCGATAGTCTCAGCGAAGGTAATGAAGATAGCAATAATCTTATAGGTGGTCTGACTAACGACTTGCTTGAAGGTGACGAAGGTGACAATTTCCTCGACGGTGGTATTGGCAACGATGTCCTTAATGGCGGTGATGGTGACGATTTCCTTCTCGGTGGATCTGGCTTTGGCGGTGACGGTAACGACAATCTAAATGGCGGTAATGGAAATGATGAGCTTTTAGGCGAAGCTGGTAATGACGTTCTCAACGGTGACGGCGGAGAAGATATCCTCAACGGTGGTGAGGGTAACGATAACCTCAATGGTGGCTCAGGCGACGACCAACTTAACGGCGTATTTGGCTCGGATATCCTCAACGGTGAAGAAGGTGAGGATCTCCTCAATGGTGGTGAAGGCGACGATATTCTTAATGGTGGTGAAGACGCTGATAACCTGTTTGGTGACGCAGGTAATGATATCCTCAACGGTGGTGAAGGTGATGATTTGCTCGCCGGTGGTTTGGGTACCGATATCTTAACTGGTGGTGAAGGAAGCGATCGCTTTGTGATCTCACCCGAAGAAGGAACTGACACTATCCTTGACTTTGTAAAAGGTGAAGATTCCTTGGTTTTAACTCAATTTATCGAAACTTTTGAATTTGACCAACTTGAAATTACTAGTTCGGGTAGTGGTAGTACGATCGCAATTACTAGCACTGGCGAACAGTTAGCTTCTCTCATCGGAGTTGAAGCAAGCGAACTCGAAGTGGGAGATTTTGAGATTACAAATCAACTTATGCTTGGTTGATTTGTTTTAAGCTAAAACTTTTGTAGTGCAAAGATAAGCGCGTTGCGGGTATTTCCCTTGTTGTAGCGACTTCGGGCATGAGCCGCAGTAAAATGCAAATTAAATGCGTTGTTAAATAACATCCAATGAACAATTTGTCATCTATAAAATATAAAATGGCAGATTGTTCATTTATTGTCTTAAAATTATTTAATCAATTTATAACCGTACTAAACCGACTTCTATTAATGCTTGGGTGGTGATTCCCAAACCAATCAGCGAGATTATAAATGCACTCAGAGCGGGCAAAATTCTAAGTAGTCGCTGTGGTTTTGGTAACTGTAGTTTCTCAAACCGCTGTTTGGCGTAGATTAGCAATAATCCCAATGCTGTTAGTACGAATGCGAGTCCCAAACTAAATGCTACAACCAAGCTTAGTCCAAAACCCACACGTCCGATCGCGATCGCACTTAATAATAATACTAAAGCTGAAGGACAAGGTACAAGTCCACCTGAAATACCTAACGCGAGTAAGTTTCGCCAAGTTACGGGGGTGTCTGAGGGTAAGTGATGGTGGTGATTATCGTCGTGGTGGTGATGGTGATGATCGCGATCGTGATGATGTTCGTGATGGTGTTCGCGATCGTGATGATGTTCGTGATGGTGTTCGCGATCGTGTTCGTGATGGTGGTGGTGTTTTTGATTCCGCAAACGGCTAATAAATAGATTTAAACCGATTACCAATACCATGAAACCAGATAAAATGCTTAACCAAGGTAATACCCGTTCTGGTAGGATAAATTGCGAAGCAAATAGAGTCGCCAATCCCAAGATAAATACGCCGATAGTATGGGTGAGAGTGGTTGTTAGTCCCAAAAACAAAGCGTGTTGAGCAGTGACTTTTGAACCCATCAGATAAGCACCAACTATGGTTTTACCATGTCCGGGTGACATCGCGTGCATTGCACCCCAGAAAAAAGCACCTATGAGCGCAACGATTAGACTACCCCCAAGCCCGACTGCGCCAGAAATTAACCAAAAATCCCGGTTTTGACGGTTAAAAATAAAGTTTTGGACTTTTCCTTTATGAAAAATTGTTGCCAGACAATGAGCCGCAGGTGCTTCAGCCAGAAACAAATCGTAATGCATTTTCTGGTTTTTTACAGGTTGTAGCCAAGAGTAATTTAGCTGCAAAGTACTGTGGGTACTAGCATTAACTTTCATTGGTTGCAAATTGTTTGTTCCCACAGGTGCGATCGCCATAGCAGCTTTTTTACCTTGCTCGTTGGATAAAACAATGCGATCGCCTAAAAATTGTTCGAGTTGTGTTTTATGGGTTGTAGTTTCTGCACGGGAAAGTTGCCCATCCCGATTATCATCGCTAAAAGCTACTAATCCAGTAGGAAAAGTCAGTGTAATTGCCGTGTCTTTTTCGCCTACCATAACTTCTGCAACTGACAAATCTGCCCAATGTGCAAGACTAGGGGTGCTAAAGCTAATTGATAGCAGCAGCGATAGAAAAAAGGAAATGATACTAATTTTACGCCAGTGGTTTTTCATATTTTTAAGGGTTCGGCTAAAATTCAAAATTTTCTAATCCCAATCCCGATGTCCGTCGCGCTTGTTCGTCAAAAGTGGGATCGATTTGTTGAGATAATTTTTGGTAAATCAAAGCTTGGCGATCGTTTCCCAATGCTTTTTCAATCGTGGCTGCACGATAAAATATGGCAGCATCTTTTGTACCCAATTGCAAGGCTTCTTGGATAATTTGTTGAGCTTCTTTAATGCGTCCTTCTTCAGATAAAGCCCAAGCAAAAGTATCTAAAGTTTGAGCATCCCGACGAATTTTGACTTCTGTTTGCATCAAGGATAAAGCTTCAGCGGTATCTTGAGGGCGATTCTTTTCTAATAACAACCGCGCTAACTCTCGCTGATGTCCAAAGGAACCGTTACCATGTCCTGTCGCATTTTCCTGTCTGAGCAAGGTTTCAGCTTCAGTTAATAATTTGACTGCTTGTTTTTTTTCGCCCTGCAATTGTTTGAGTCTGGCTTTACCCCGAAAAACAGCATGATCGTAAGTTGTGGATGATTTCTGGGAGTTGCGTAAAACTTGAGCGTAAAAACTTTCTGCGGCTTTGTAGTCTTCCTGTCTGGTTTTCAATTCTGCCAGATGCAGTAAAGCTAAAGGATACCTGGGGATAATTCGCAGGGCTTCTTTATACAAGCCTTCTGCTAGTTCTATTTGTCCGTGTTTGTAGTAAAACTGACCTAGTAATACCCGCGTATATGCGGAAGTACCTGTTTCTCCGGCTTCTTCCATAGATAGGGCAGATTTAAAATTATCAATTGCTGCTTGTTCTTGACCTTGTGCTGTTAGTACCAAAGCTTGTAAAGTTAAGTTTCCTTGGCTGGGATCTTTGTTTACTAAAGTATCGGCAGCGGTTTTTGCCTCTCGTAATTTACCTATTGCTAACTTAGATGTGGCTAAGACAGCGAGGGCACCTTGATTGCGGGGTTGAGTTTTTAATACTTCTTGGGATAACCCTATAGCTTGGGTAAAATCATGTCTAGCTTGAGCAACACGAGCCAAAACGATCGCAGCACCTTGGTTATTGAAAGGTAAATTAGAGAGGGAGCGTTCAGCTGCTTGTTCTGCAAGTAAATACCAGCTACTTTCACCAGTTGCCTTTGCCATTTGGAAATATGCTTGAGCTAAAGAAGCTAAATTTAAGCCACTTTGCGGATTTTGGCGGACTTTTTCTTGGTAAAAGTTGATTTCCTGAAGAACAGTAGCTCGACGATTGTTAATAGTACCTGGTAAAGAGCGAGAAAGAGAGTAACGATAAGCTGTTGGAAGTCGGTCAGATTGGGAATTAAAGTATGATATCGGGATAATTGCGATGGGAATTGCTAGAAGTAACAGCCATTTAGGCTTGAATTTGTGCTTGTAAATCGCTTTTGTCATTGCCGTTATTTCCTGTTCTTTTTTGAAGCAGACAGAGAAAAGCATTTGTTAAGCCCGCCGGGGACTGCAAGTCCCCGTCTAATAGCTTAAGTCCTATAAATAGGACTGAAATAAAAGCCATTAAAACGGCTGGAAAAGGACTACTAGTACTCTGCCACATTAATAATGCGGGGTATTACCTTAGTCCTCTTTAGAGGACTTTTGCTATGAGACAGGGACTTGCAGTCCCTGGCGGATTGGATACACACCCATCAAAACTTATGTGGTAAAGAACTAGTTTTCTTCTGTACCTTTAATTCGGTAGCGCTAAGTAAGGAAATTGTGGTTCTAACGGCTTATGTCCCTGAGAAGGATTACCGGGAGTGCCTTCGTAGGAAACGTTATCAGAGGTTATTGCACCGTTTGTAAGTACACTTAAAGTTACATCAATTACATCGTCTTTGATTAAACGTCCGGTGATCGGGCTGCCTTTATCGTTGAGGGCTAAACCGTAACCGCTTGGTTGAGTGGTATCAATTCGCATCACGTCGGGAAGGAATGCACCTAGTAATTCGTTAGCCCGTGCTTCGTCATTGCCCAGAGCTAAGAGGGTAGCTTTTGCTTCCGCTCCCACGGGTGCAGCAGCATCACTTAAGTCAGCACTAGGAGGAATACTATTAAAGGCATTCAGAAAATCGTTGGTAACAATTAAGCCTTCGTTAACAGCAGGTCGTGCCAAACGTTCAAACTGTTGGAATCTATTACCACCGCGTTGCGATCGAAAGTCGGGGTTGCGGACGGAGATGGTTTCCCACACGTCGAAGGTTGTGTTGGAAGTAGATCCTTGCAATAAAGAGCGGGGTACTCTGACAACGATGGTATTAACGTTATATCCAGCAGCAAAGTCAACGGCTTCATCCTCTGGACGAAAACCAACTGCTGGTCCTATATTTAAAGCTCCTGCACGAACTCGGAAAAACTGTTCCACATCGAAGAAAAATGGATCTTCCCGCAATCCTGCAAATACCTTGACGTTCGAGCTTCCTACATTTAGTTCGTTGATAGTTGGGTCATTCTCCGAACTTAAAGGAGTAGTCGTACCTTCATCTGCACCAATTTTTGTACCGTCAGCGATCGCAGTCAATTTAAATGTTTGTTTCCCTTGGCTGTCGGGTTTTCCAAATTGAAACTGCAAAGTTACATCTTCTTTACCCGTCGGGGTTGCCTCTTTATCGGCAACGCGGGTAATTTTAAATTCATAAAGCGCGTTGTTGCTGAAATAATACTGCTGACGAGCAACCGATCGCGGATTGGTATTCATGATAAATACCAAGTCATCTGCATTCGCACTGGGGTTTTGGTCTTGTTCCCGGAACACAAATAAATCAGTGAGATTACGGTTGCGACCTTTTGTATCCACTTCACCGTCATCATGGTCGGAAGCATTAACGTACATGGGGACAACTGTTGCTGTGCCAACGGCTAAACCCAAGGCTATTACACTGGCTCCGATAATTTTTTTCAGATTCAGCTTTTTGAAAAAGCGTTGCGAGGATTTTTTAGCAGATTTTTTTGCTGTATCTGTCATTTTGTTTATTTAAAAAAATATTGTCAGGATTTAACTTTAGCAGAGTATTTTATTATCTGAAAACAAAAAATATAATTTTTATTTTTACGTTTCATTCCCATGATTGGCGGACAAATATAGTCACATACAATTAATTAAACTAGGTAAACAACTATTAGGTGTTGACAAAGTTTTGTCAGCTATGTTAATAAGTAAATTCTAGGTTATAGCATAATTTTATATTAGCGATACAAATTCCTTAGATTTGTATTTTGTCTTACGTCTACACTATGCAAACGCGCACTTTAGCGGAGTTAAAATTACTCTTAAAGCCTGTTTAACAAAAACTTTACTATTATTTTAAGATAAGGCAGATAAGATATAAACAAAATTAAGATATTAGACCACACAATACTTATTCGCGAATAAATATATAAATATGTAAAAAAAAAATAGCTAAAAAGTTATATAGTTTTTCATAATTACCTCGTTTGTTTAATGTTTTTTATTAATTAAACAATTAATGCGATATAGCTTTTGAATAAATGCAAAATCACTATAAAAAAAGCACGTTTTCACCAAAAGTTAATTGTGAATTCATTTTTTGTTAAAAGAAACTATTTACTATCCTATGGCGATCTTGAATAGTTACGATAGACTTAGCTTATGTTTATAAGTATACTAATAAAATTACTGAGGTCAATAAAATAATAAATACAAAATAATATTTAAATTGTCGTCAGACACACGGAGACGCTACGGGTAAGAGCTTACGCTCACTCATCGTTTTATATAACTATTAACTAGGAGAATTCTATCAATGGCGAATGTATTAATTAGGGATATTCAAGGTGCCGGTCACATTTCACCACTTAATGGTCAATCTGTAACTACTACAGGTATTGTCACCGCTGTAGATTTCGATGGTTTCTATCTTCAAGACGCTACAGGAGATGGAAACAATGCGACTTCCGAGGCTATTTTTGTCTCTAGTCCCCTGACTCTAACAGTTGCAGTTGGCGATAGTTTAGAACTTACAGGTACGGTTAGCGAATTCTTTCCTGATGGTGAGAGTAGCGGTAATCTTTCCACAACTCAAATTAATAGCGAGGATATAACCGTAATATCTAGCGGTAATCCTCTTCCCGCAGCAACAATAATCGGTAGTGGTGGTAGAGTACCTCCTAACAAAAATATCGATGATGATGCTTTCGGAAGTTTTGACTCTGACACCGATGGTATAGACTTCTTCGAGTCTTTGGAAGGAATGCTGGTAACTGCGAAAGATACAGTAGCTGTTGCTCCGATTAATCAGTTTGGAGAAATCTTTACTGTTGTAGATAATGGTGATAACGCTACAGGTTTAAGCGATCGCGGTACTTTGAATATCAGCCCCGATGACTTCAACCCCGAAAGAGTCCAAATTAATCCAAATTTTGACATTTTCCCTCTTCTTGATATTCCTGATGTAAATGTCGGAGCAAAGCTAGGAGATGTGACGGGGGTTGTTGGTTATAGTTTTGGCAACTTTGAAATTAATCCCACACAGCAGTTTACCGTCACTGCTTCAACCATCCAACCAGAAACCACAAGCTTAATGGGTGGTGCAAAGAAGCTGACGGTTGCTAGCTACAACGTACTGAACTTAGATCCTAATGATAATGATGATGATACAGATGTAGCAGATGGAAGATTTAGTGCGATCGCCAACCAAATCGTTACTAACTTAAAAACTCCCGACATCATTGGCTTGCAGGAAATTCAAGATAATGATGGTACTGACTTTTCAGAAGTTGCTGCAAATGAAACCTTGCAAAGGTTGGTTGATGAAATTGCCGCAGCAGGAGGTCCCACATACAGTTTCATTGATAATACATTTATTGGCGATGATACCAACGGTGGTGAATTTAATGGTAATATTCGCACTGCGTTTCTTTATAATCCCAATCGTGTAAGTTTTGTTGATGGTTCTTTGAGTGCAATTACCGATCCATCCGCACAGCGAACCGATCCGAGCAATGCTTTCTTCGACAGTCGTTTACCGTTAGCTGCTAAATTTACCTTTAATGGTGAAGAAGTTACCGTTGTCAACAATCACTTTTCTGACAAAGATGGTAGCGCTCCGATTTTTGGTGTAGAGCAACCCTTTGAAACACGACAGGAAGACTCCACTGTTAATGGTGGTTTGGATAAACGTCAAGCACAAGCGCAAGCAGTCAAAGGTTACGTTGATGGAATTTTAGCAGCAGACGATAACGCTAATGTTGTGGTTTTGGGTGATTTAAACGAGTTTGAATTTGTCTCTCCCGTCCAAACTTTGGCAGAGAACTTGACAAATTTAACAGAAACTGTATCAGAGGGTGAACGTTACAGTGCGATCTTTGAGGGTAACTCGCAATCCTTAGACCATATTTTGGTTAGCGATAACTTAGAGGATGATGCCGAGTTCGATATCGTACACGTTAACTCAGAATTTGCCGATACTCCGCAAAGAGCCAGCGATCGCGATCCGATACTTGCGAGTTTGACAGTTTTAACAAAATTAGAAAATCAAATCGCCACTGAAGAAGTTAACGGAACAACCATCGAATCAATTGACTTACGCGATTTCACGGGTGAAGTAACGGTAGATTTCACCATTAGTAGAGAAGCTGATTTTAATAACACGGTTTACTTCTACGCAGTCGATGATATTACTGGTACTGTGAATGGTTTAGCTCCCGACGCTGATGGTTATCTGCAAGCGGCTTTAAATAATCTGGCTTCTCCCATGTTTTCCACCACCGACGATAACGAAGAAAGCGGAACAGTTAAATTTGATGCAGGTTCTATTATTGTTCCGGTGATTATCGCTGATGGTACATTAGCTCAAGCCCTCAGCGGTGCAGCAGAAGTTTATTTTCCATACTTAGGCGCGAACACAGATAACGGTAACTTCGACCACATTAAGCTGCTTGATAACAACACCTTTGCTTTTGAAGATTTAGCCAACGGTGGCGATCGCGATTTCAACGATATTCAGATTAAGTTTGATAACTTTAGAGCGTAACGGCTACTAAAAAGCATACCAGAGGATGAATTTACCAGTTATCAAAATTAGTTGGTAACTGGTAACTGGTAACTGAAATTATCGTCTCATGAAACGGCTAGCTAATCCTATAGCGTCGGAAATGTCTACATCACCATCACCGTCAGCATCGAGGAAGCTATTAAGAACCGAATTTCCACCAGATTGGGGATTTTGAGAACTAGCACCAGATTGCAAAAACTTCAATACTAAAGGAACCAACATCGGTAACATTTGCATAGCCATATTTGCATCCAAACCAGTACGCTGGGCAATAGCTTGGGCAACTTGCTGCTGCATACCACCAGAGAAAAGAGAATTTACAGCTTGAGAATTGGGAGAAGTACCGCTAAATTGGTCTACTATAGATTGAGCCTGCTGTTCGCCTTCATTAACTCGCTTTTGCTGTAAAGAAGAGCGGACAAAATTACCCACAACTCCCATAGCAGATTGCATCGTGTTCGAGTCAGTACCTGCATTACCGCTCAACTGCTGTACGGTATTGAGAATACCACCGATTTCATTCATACTGCCCTGGCGATCGGGGCTGTTGACGGCATTGAGAACTTCATCAAATAATCCCATAATAGAAATATTTCCCGATTTATCAAAAAGTGGCTTCTTGTTTATATTAGATAAAAATAATATAAATAGGGCATCGGGGATTGGGGATTGGGCATGGTTAAGAATTAGGAGTTGAAAGTGAGGAATTAGGAATTGTAGGATATTAGAGTTTGATTTAAAGAGTTTGCAACTGTAGGATTATGGATTTTAGATTGAAAATCTTCTATTAATAAGGGGATGGGGAACAGTTAACAGTGAACAATGAACAGTGAACAGTTATCAATATTGATCTTACAATTCTTAACTCCTAACTTTTAACTATGCCCCATGCCCAATTCCCCATGCCCAATCCCCAATGCCCAAAATACCTGTATCCCGCTTAGTCACGTTAATTGTCGGTTTAATTGTCATCCTCGGGCTGAGTCTGTGGCTGATAGATTCGCTATCTCGGCTTTACTGGACATTGTCCTATTCCCCATTCTTGGGTAATTTGCTGCTGTTTCTGCTGGTGATTTTGGTTGCGGCTTTGATTGCAGCTTTTGTTTACTATGTTTTAAAAATTCAATCTGGGGAACAGAGTAGTAAAAATCGTAAACGCCCTAATATTAAGCTTCCTGAGAAGAAAACAGAAACCGCTTCTACGACTTTATCAGCCGTGCGTCAGCAGGTTTCGCAAATTCAAGATGAAGTTTCTCGTCAAGCTTTACTCAGTAAATCCCGCGAAATTGAAGCAAATTTATCACGCGGGGAAATTCAAGTGGTGGTGTTTGGTACCGGAAGCGCGGGTAAAACTTCTTTGGTGAATGCCGTGATGGGGCGGATGGTGGGTAATGTTGATGCACCGATGGGAACTACCACCGTAGGGGAAACTTATTGTTTGCGTCTCAAGGGGATGGAGCGCAGAATATTAATTACCGATACGCCGGGGATTTTGGAAGCGGGGGTTGCTGGTACGGAAAGGGAACAGTTAGCCAGGGAATTGGCGACGAGTGCCGATTTATTATTATTTGTTGTAGATAACGACTTACGACGATCCGAATACGAACCTTTAAAAGCATTAGCAGAAATTGGTAAACGTTCGCTGGTGGTTTTAAACAAAACAGATTTGTATGCAGAAGAAGACACCCAAGCAATTTTAGCTAAATTACGCGAGCGAGTGCGGGGCTTTATTCCCACAAGCGATGTCGTGGCGATCGCCGCTAATCCGCAAGAGGTGGAGTTGGAAAACGGCGATATCTTTCGTTCGGAGCCGGAAATTGTACCTTTGTTACGACGCATGGCAGCAATTTTACGGGCAGAAGGTGAGGATTTAGTTGCTGATAATATTCTTTTGCAATCAATAAGATTGGGAGAAGAAGCCAGAAAACTGATCGATTCTCAACGCCGTCGGCAAGCGAACAAAATTGTAGATCGTTTTCAATGGATTGGAGCAGGAGTAGTTTCGGTAACACCTTTACCGATGGTAGATTTGCTCGCAACCGCTGCGGTAAACGCTCAAATGGTAGTAGAAATTGGACGGGTTTACGGTTGTGAACTTAACATGGAAAGGGGAAGGGAATTAGCGCTTTCTCTTGCGAAAACTTTGGCAAGTTTGGGAATAGTTAAAGGAGCTTTGCAGTTAGTTTCTACAGCGCTACAGTTAAACGTTGCAACTTTTGTAATTGGTAGAGCAATTCAAGGAGTAACGGCAGCTTATTTAACCAGAATTGCTGGTAAAAGCTTTATAGAATATTTCCGTCACGATCAAGATTGGGGTGATGGGGGAATGACGGAAGTTGTGCAAAGGCAATTTCAGTTAAATCGTCGGGATGAGTTTGTGAAAGCTTTTATATCGGAGGCGATCGCCAAGGTTGTCAAGCCGTTGACGGATCGGAAGGAAGCGGTTGAGGAGATGGAGGAATAGAGGAGAGGGGGTAGAGGGGGTAGAGGGGGTAGAAAAATTAACTGATAATTCCTCACTCCGGTGGAGACGTAGCAGTGCTACGTCTCTACAATACCTAACACTTAATTGCTAACCTGTTCCAACCAAGTTTGTAAATCGGTCATGCTGTTAAAATCAAGCAACGCTTCTCCAAGATTTTCTAATTGTTCTAGGGAAAGATTTTCAACACGTTGACGTATTTCTTGTGGTAATTCTCCTACTCGTCGATTTAGTAGACGAAAAATTAATGATTGTGCTTCTTCTTCCTTAATTTCTTGGTAAAGTCTGGTTTCTTTGAGAGTAATTCCTAACATTTGTTCGACCTCGCTTCGGCTGAGTTGTTCAAATTTGTACGTTATTATTGTCGTAATTAAATCTATTATGCCGCGAGAAGTATTTTCTGGCTGTTCGAGGGAAGAACGAGAGATTAAATACCTAGCTTCTTCAGGTGCTTGTTGTTCATTTATCGTAGTCAGAACCATTAACGCTACCCATAAGGGTAAGTCGCGAATATTTCCCAACTCATCTAAATACACCCTTCTGACTTGTGGACTACTGAGTTGTCCTCGATGGGGATAAATATCGCTTTGTTCTATATTACGAGATGGGTAAATTATTACAACTTGCCAGTCGTTGAACCTGTCACGGTTATAGTAGAAATATAGTGAGGATTCTGCAAATACTCGTTCGTAAAGTCTTTCGTCCTTTTGAAATTGTACTTCGCAGAAATATACAGCACCTGGACTTTCATTTTCCGGTGGAAGAAATACACCATCGATTTCAAATTTCGGTTCTTTGACAGCTACTGAATCAAATTTATATTCGGATGCATTATCTGGTGGGTTTGTCAACAATTCAAACAGTAAATTAGGGGATTGTTGAAACAGTTTATAAAATATGGAATCTCGGCGCATGAGATGATTTTATTAATTTTTAATATTATTAATAACATTATTTTGTAAAGAATGATAAATAATAAGATGCGTTACAGCTTAGACTATAACGCACCGTTTTAAATGATGAATTGTAATTAATTTTATTGGTTCATAATTTAGTTAACAAGTTCTCGCAATCAATCTGTTAGGAGCTAATCCAAACCAAGAAAATTTCTCTTTAAAAAACAAAGCACCTTTGTTAACAACATTTTCCCAAAGAAAGTTTGCCAACCATACACCTATACTTTCTCCAATGAAAGCACCAACGGCACTACCAATAGCTCCACCAATAGCAAAACCAATTGGACCACCGATAGCTCCACCAATCAATCCACCAATAGCTGTTCCTGCCGTAGCACCTACCTGTGTTGCAAGTTTACAAGATTGCTCTAAAAAAGCTATCTTAGCTTCTTCTGAATCAAATTTGAAAACAGGCTTTTTACCACTGTTTATTTTATTGACAACTTTTGTTTGCAGTATGGTGTCTTCTTTTATTCTTTCTGCCTTAATTGCTAGCATGGGATTTCCGTATTTATTATTCAAAAGTTTGTAAACCAATATACTCAGTGTCTAAAATTATTTTTATATCGTCAAGGAATAATAGAATTCTTATGGGATAGGCTTCCAATCTGTTCTTAGTTAATATTTTTTATATTGCACTCAATTGAAAATGGTGCGTTACGGCTTATCAAAATATCTCGTTTACTCGTAATGTTTTGGGTGCCGTAACCGAGATTAAATTCCAAAACATTATCTTACTCTAATGTACTTTTCACATAACTAATTCCATTATCAAATCTAAATAACATTAAACAGTTGTATGAACTTAATGCTTCTTTAATATCTGGATCGTCGAAATCCTTAGAGTTCCTATTTAGAAAACAACGTAGTCTTTCACCCGATTTGCTTATATGCTCAAGTACTGAAGCGTAAACTATAGAATCTTGTGGTTCGAGATTATATTCTGATTGATATGCGATCGCTGCTGTGAGTATTTCTACAGTTAAAGGAATAATTTCGCAAACCTTTAACATATTTTCTATAGCTAGCTGAAGCCTTTGTTTTTCCTCTTCTTGGCTGCTTACCAAAAATGCAGTAGTATCTTCAAAGGTACGTATTTGTTCTTGATAAGGTCGCGAACGGCTCAATTGAGAAAGTTCTTTTTTCAAATCCTGAGATAATTTCTGACGTTTCTTGTTGTTACGAATCAGCGTTTCATATGGTTCTGCTAAACTGAAGGCAGGTACAATTAAACGTATTTGTTTCGAAGCGGCTAAATCGAGTAATTCTTGACAACTTTCGTGTTGTTCCTGAAGTAATGCAAGTTCTAAAACAAAATTAGACTCCACATAAACATCCATTAAAATTACACCAGTATGGAAGATTCTATATAACCACCTTGAATTGCATCAAATAACCCTGAATCAATTAGCCAATCTTTGTAATCGCGAGCAAGCAAATCAATCGATGGTACCGTAATAATTTGTGTTAACCATGAAGTTATAATTAGCTCCAAACTTGCTCCTGCAATGTGAGATGGTGAAACATTAGCTTTTCTGTAATACGGCTCTAGAAAAGATAAGGGATTGATTTCGTAAGATGGCTCTATAGCTTCAATTAAGATACCACTATCTTTCCACAAATAAAATTTATCTGAAAGTGCTAATAGAAAAAAGCGCGTTTCCGGTAATAATCCATGAGCATACATATTACGTCGCATAAGAGCCGCCCAGCTACTGGATGTACCATGCTTGCTTTTAACTTCAACCAAAAGCTGTAAACGCTTATCTTTTCCGTATACTGCTATGTCAGCATAATTCATTCATATCATCCTATTAGATGGACTGACGGAAATCCAATACTCTTATTGTAGATTATGCCTCGACGAATATTTATTTTTGCCCAGTAAAACCAGCTAGGATTTCTGGAGGTAATTCATCATCAAAATCATCTGACATCCTTACTTTACCTTCCCATTCCCCAGGAGTTCTAGGTTCTTTAGAATATTAGTAATTCGCATTTTTAGACTTAGCTAAATTTGGTTTGTTCTAGCTTGTAATTAGGATAGGTAATTGGAAGGAATGATTTGCTCAATCGATATAAGCAGACTGAAAAATCTCTTTAGCAGTCAATTTTAAATCTGGAAATGATTTTAATTGAACTACCTCATCATCTTTATATAAACTGCTTTTGTACTCACCATCCTCTAATTGACAGACAGTAATAGTAGGTTGTTTGGGATTACCAATAAATTTTCTACCACCTAGCCCTAAGTAATCAACAATTAAATATTCTGGTATGCCTATAGTTTCATATTCATCAAATTTTAAAGCATAATCATCACTCCAGTTAGTACTTACAACTTCAACAACTAACGGTATTGATTCACTTTGAGAAACAGTAGATTCTTGCTCGTACAATGGCTCATTCTTTAAATTTTGCTTATTTAGTAGCAACACATCGGGTAAATAAGCAGATTCTTTATCTTCAGGTTTTACTAATACTTTTGAAGCAATGAAATAAGGTAATTTTAAACGAACATATTCAACTAAGATTTTTTCCGTCAAAAATCCAACAACATTTTCATGTTTACCAATTGGTTGTGCCACTTCAACAATTATCCCGTTGTGCAGTTCATATAATTTATTTTCAGGGTTCCATTCGATAAACTCTTCAAATGTTATTCTTTTATTTAATGTTTGAGTCATGAGATGGTAGGGTGCGTTATAACTTTAGCTTAACGCACCATCTTAAAATAACGAATTACCTTAGTTAATAAGTTGTTGCGATCGCTCGGTTAGGAAATAATCCAAACCAAGAAAATACCTGTTTAAAATACAAAGCGCTTTTGTTAACAACTAAAAATGGTGCGTTACGGCGAATCATATCATCTCGTTTACCCGTAATGTTTCCAGTGCCGTAACACACCCTACAAAAAATAAGTTTATAAGCACTAATTTAACTATAATCTACGGCGATTTTGCCGATCTTGACAGCCAGCAACACATTTTCCCGCTCCGTTAAATTCCATTGTTTTTCCACTTAAAGGAAGGTATACGGGTGCATTTGTTGCTTGAATAAATTTGTCAGTTTTAGTATTAGGAATCACCTTGGACGATCGCGTTGCTGCTTCGTTAGCGTGTGAGGCTATAACTGACTTAGGCTTGATTAATTTATTAACTACATAAGCTGCTTCTTGCGGCCCTGTGGTGTAGGTATCTCCGATGTTGATAACCACTAATTCAGCACCATATTGGTTCCGTACTACGGTTCTTTGTTCTGCGGTAACGCCAGTATCTCCCGATAAATAAACTACCAAATCGTTAGTAAATCTCAGCACGTATCCAGTGGGCGGTCCTACATAAGCTGTCAAACCAGCAGCTTTTAAGTTTTCTCCCAATTCACCTTCGATAAAGTCACTACTCAATCCATTGGAGTGAACTGCTGGTACGGTAGTAATTTTTACGCCGCCAACATCAACTGAAGCACCGAAACGGACAAGCTGTACTGAATTGCGATCGCCACCGTTAGCTTCTACCTTGTTCGCCAGAAAACTGCTCATCTCGCTACCGACAACGATTTTAGCGTTTTTTGCCACAGCTATATTCACGCTATTAGACTGAGGAGTTACGCTAACTTCTACCGACGGTTTTCCGCATTCACCTGCATTGACAGAAGGTATATGGCGATCGCCTAAATGATCTCCATGAACATGACTTATTAATACTGCATCAATCTTCCCAAGTCGTGGATCTTTCGCACCAGCAACGGTTCTGCCTACGTCGTACACTAGTCGCGTTCCATTTGGATCTTCAAATATCAAAGCGCGATCGAAGGCACAAAATTCGCCATCGTGACTTCCTACAGGTGTAACTTTTACGGATGCTGCTTGAGCGGGGCTAGCAATTATTTGGGCTGCTATTAATGCGATCGTTCCTAAAAAGTATTTCACGTTCAATTGTTGAAAATTATTAATTGAATTCGATCGTAAATTAATGAGTTCATTTAATCAAACAGTCTAAGGGTTGAGTAATTGAATTCTAAATTACTTATTTGTTTATTCTTTTTCCGGCGTAAAATCTCGCTTTAGCAAAAATTACATCGAACCCTATGGCAGAAAACCATTTTTATCGAAATTATCGGGAGACGTGATGTATCACGTCTCTACAACTCCCGATTTTTCTATGTACGTAATTACACTTCCTATAAACGATACTACTACGGATATAGTGCATCGGTAAAAAATAATGCTTATACTCAGAAGTGATGGAGATATTTTGTACTCGGTGACTGGCAAGGGTTTTAGGTAAAGGACAATATAAAAAAATACGTATAAATAAGTAGAAGTGACATTTTTATTTTAATCAAACAGCGCTCTGAAACTATTTATTCATAGGGTATTCCGGAAATTGAACGTATTGTCCGAAAACCTAAATAATGGAGTGACTAAGTAACCGACTCATGACTAACTACATGATTGGAAAGGTACTGCAACAGCGTTACCAAATTGTTCAAAGCTTAGGTGCAGGTGTATTTGGACAAACATACATATCTGTGGATATCGAACATCCACACAATCCCAAGCGTGTTGTTAAGCAACTCAAGGTTACAAGTTCGCAACCGAGTTACTTACAAGATTTGAGGCTGCGTTTTCTAACTGAAACTCGTACTCTCAAGCATTTGGGACACCATAAGCAAATTCCTCAGTTAATTTCTTGTTTTGAAGAAAACGAACGTTTTTATTTGGTACAGGAATTTATTGAAGGGCATTCGCTGAGTGCGGAATTACCAGTAAATAAAAATCCTGACTATTTTTGGAGTGAAAACGCGGTTGTACGGTTTTTAAAAGATGTTTTAAGTATTCTGCAATTCGTTCATTCTCAAGGTGTAATTCATTGCGATGTTAAACCAGAAAATTTAATTAGACGTGCTAGAGATGGCAAATTAGTACTAATTGATTTTGGTTCCATCCAACCAGTTGATTTTGGCGCAGATGAAGTATTACCTATTTATTCAATTCCCGTTACTTCTTTGGGTTACATACCACCAGAGCAATTTATTGGTAAAACGCAAATAAATAGCGATATTTATGCTTTGGGCATGATTGCTATTCAGGCTTTAACGGGATTAACGCCGCTACAATTAAAAAAACACCCATCAAATAATGAAGTATTGTGGCGCAGTCGGGATACCGCAGTTAGCGATTATGTTGCTGCACTGATCGGTAAAATGGTTCGCTACAGCTTCCAAGAGCGTTTTCAAACAGCAGCAGATGTACTGCAAGCGCTCAAAAAAATTCCTTTGGATGCAGGCTCTCAAATTATTGATGCCGAGTATACCGTGTTCTCGGATTATCCGAAAAATGATTCTTATATAAAAAATTCCAAGGTATCCGAAAAAACTGATTCATCTCCTTTATTAACGGGAATGAAGGTAGGGTTAGCTGCTAATTCTATAATTATCGGATTTGGAGCTTATTCTATTATGAATCATTCTCCAGCATATTCGGAAAACAATACTTTATCCCAAGCAAACAAGGAATATCAATCTGGCGATTTACAAGGTGCGATCGCTTATTTAAAATCGATTCCAAAGGATAGCAATGTTTATCCAGAGGCTCAAACTACAATCGGTGAATGGCAAGAGGAATGGCAATTTGCTGCCCAGAAATACGAAGCCGCGAAAACTGCTTTTGAACAAAGTCGCTGGACAGATGTATTTCTTAATACTGCTCAAGTTCCCGATATTTCTTATTGGCAAACAAAAACAGATGCATTAATCGAGCAAGCGCGGGCTTATATTGAAGTGCAAAAAGACGAATTTCTGTCAAAAGCTTACGAAAAAGCCGCAGAAAAAGACTTTAGTACAGCTTTACATTTTCTCCGTCAAATTCCTAAAGAAAGTTCGGCGGGTGATTTAATACAGCAAAAGTTAGTAGAATACGAGCAAAAACAGCTTATTCGTGCAACTTATCTTTTACAACAAGCTTATAACCAAGCAGAATTAGGTAAGTTTGATACTGCAATTCAATTTCTTGAAAAAATTCCCGAAAGTACGCCCGCTTACGCTCTAGCTCAAGTTAAATTAGCTGAGTATAACGGTAAAAAGCGCTTTATCGCTAGATTGGATAAAGCTGCTGCATCGGAAATCAAGTCTGCAATAGAAGAAAATACAGGCTCATTTATTCGTAGTAAAACTACTACTAGAATTAATGATTTCCAAATGGGAACCTATTTACAGGAAGTGAATATTCAGTAGTTTTGGCATGGGGCAAGCTTGTTTGTATTAGCTACTACAATAATAACAGTTAAAAAGCTCCTCAATTTATTGATGGAGTTATCTTTTTGACTTTTTACGTTTGTTTACAACTTCAGGTGGAAGGGAATGCGGTCTAACTATATTACACTCAACCAAGACATTACATTATTAATCTTGGCAAGGTAATAAAGAGGATTGAAATGAAAGGAATAAGCGGAAAAAACGTTTTAGTTACGGGTGCAACTTCCGGAATTGGTCAGTCGATCGCCGTCAGATTTGCCGCTGATGGTGCGAATGTGGCAATTAACTATCGAAAAAGCCCTGAAGATGCTGGCAATACCGAAAAATTGATTTCCCAAGCCTGTACCGATGCCCGTTGCGGTTGTGAAGGTAAAGAAATATTGGTGCAAGGGGATGTATCCAAGGAAGCCGATGTTGTGGAAATGTTTGCCGAAGTAAAAAAAGAATTCGGCGGATTAGATATTTTAATTAATAATGCGGGAATTCAAATACCAGGAGCAGCCCACGAAATTAAATTTGAAGAATTTGAGAAAGTAATCGACGTTAATTTAAAAGGTGCTTATTTATGCGCCCGCGAAGCAATTAAAATGTTTCTCGATCCGGGTAATGGTGGAATTATTATCAACGTTTCCAGCGTTCATCAAATTATACCCAGACCTGAGTATATAAGTTATTCCGTTAGTAAAGGCGGAATGCAAAATTTAACTCGCACCCTAGCTTTAGAATATGCCAGAAGAGGGATTCGGGTAAATGCGATCGCACCCGGTGCAACTATCACACCCATCAACGATGCTTGGACTGACGATCCAGAAAAGAAAGCTAACGTAGAAAGTCATATACCAATGGGTAGAGTCGGTACCTCCGAAGAAATGGCTGCGGCAACAGCTTTTTTATGTTCCGATGAAGCAACTTACATCACCGGACAAACTTTATATATCGACGGTGGATTAACACTTTATCCCGACTTCCTAGAACCCTGGTCAGGACTGGGTTAGAAGGATTGAGGGATGGGGAGACAAGGGGATGGGGAGACAAGGGGATGGGGAGATGAGGGGATGGGGAGATGAGGGGATAGAACTTATAAAAAACTATTTGTAGTGTCCGGATCTTGCTCCCTTGTTATTCTTATTCCCCTCTACCCCCTCTTCCCCCTCTTACCCCTCTACCCCCTCTTCCCCCTCTACCCCCTCTACCCCCTCTCCCCCCTCTCCCCATCTCCCCCCTCTCCCCATCTCCCCATCTCCCCATCTCCCCCTCTCCCGTCTCCCCCCATGCCCAACTAACAAAATTATTACTTGCAGCACTTTGATTTTCTTCCTTGAGAGAGTCGTAATTCTTTTGCAACAAACTTATAGTGAAAGCAAAAAGATTTTTAGTGATACTTATTTAATTAAAAATGCAATTAAATACAACTATAAATCTTTTAAAATCTAAAATCTAAAACTTGTGCTGAGCAGTTCGACGTAGCTCACTGTAAGACTTGCCGAAGTATCTAAAATCTAAAATTTCAATTACTATGCAAACGACCTCAACACCTACAATAAATCCGAAGCAAGAACGAATCGCTAATATATTGCGTCTTGGTGGCTGGGTTAGTTTTTGGTTGCAGTTGGGATTGGGTGCTGCTTGTGGGTTGATGCTAATATTCGCTATTTCGGGACGTAGCTTTAATCAAGCCATAAATAATGATGTTGTCGTACCTGGGGCTGGCGTGCGTGCGGCTACGCAATATACCGATACCACTACCCCCGGATTGGGTATCAGTATGTTTTGGGCTGCGTGCGGAATAATTGGTTTATTAATCGGTATTTACTTAGCTTTCCGTTTAACTCGTTTCGCTAGAAGACTCCGCAACCCCAACCCGGAAATACATCCTAAGAAAGCGGAGGTAATGAAAATATTGCGAATCGGTGTAATTGTCGGTTTAGTGGGATTGCTCTTAACAATCTTGGGAGGAGGTTCGGGTTTGGGTGTTTTATTAGCAAAATCCATCGCTCAACCTCAAGGTGTGGCAATTTACGATCCCACGCGGATTATTCGCCCCCTCGATATTTTTGTAGCAATGGCAAATATGTGTGGTATTGCCGCCCATTTTATCGGTACAATTACAAGTCTTGCATTGTTTAATTGGTTACATCCTGAGTTGTAATTGTATGTATCAAAAATCAATTTGGCTGAATATAGTATTGAGCAGTATTATTACTTGCGCTTTACCCGTTTTAACTCCGAGTCGTGCTGTCGGTGCCCAAAGGTTAAAGCTTTCTTTTGGCATAGTAGAAAGGTCAATTTCCGTTGATTCTCTGGAAAAATATGCCAAAACAGGTCAAGTAAATGATGAATTAGCAGCATATCTTAAGTATGTTCCTCAAAGTAGGCGAGAAGAATTAAGACAAGTATTACTTGCTCGTATTCCTTTAGGAGCTGTTGAAGTTTCTCAATTTTTTTATTCGCCAATTGGTGAGAAACTATTAGAAAATCTTTCGCAAGTAGTTCAACGGGAATATCGCAATAGTGTACAAATGACTCGAAATGACTTGCGTCGCAGTAGCGGATTTTATGCAACTCGTTCGGCATTAATATTAGCAGCCGTAAATAAAGAAAATTTTACTTTATTAAATATATTACGTAAATTTCCTTCAGAAACTCTTTCAATAGATTTATTTCGCAGTTTTGAAATTGCATTACGGGCAAGAAATATTGTCAATCGGACTCAAAAAGCAGCTAATCTGATTAACGAAAAATCTTTAAAAGAAGCATCCGGCGAAACCGTATCAAATAATATTTTGTCAGATGTATTGCAAAGAGGACGTTTTACCTATACAAAGCAAAGCGTTACCCTCAACGATTTATCCCGGATTCGCACTTTCCCTTTAGATATTTATTTACCGCGATCGACAAATAAGAGTCCGGTAATTGTAATTTCTCACGGATTGGGTTCCGATCGCACCAGTTTCGCTTATTTAGCCGAACATCTGGCTTCTCACGGTTTTATAGTTGCGGTACCCGAACATCCCGGTAGCAATTCTCAGCAACTGCAAGCATTATTAGGTGGAATTGCGGATGAAATAACTGACCCCAGGGAATTTGTTGACCGACCTTTGGATGTAAAATATGTCTTAGATTATCTCGAAGGTTTATCTAATTCCGATTCCGCATATAAGGGACGCTTCAACATGGAACAAGTAGGCGTAATTGGACAATCCTTTGGCGGTTACACGGCTTTAGCATTAGCAGGTGCCGAAATTAATTTTGCAAAGCTAGAAAAGAGTTGTCCGGTTGATGAAAATACGCTCAATCTTTCACTATTATTGCAATGTTTAGCTTTACGTTTACCCCAATATGACTATAAATTATCAGATCCTAGAATCAAAGCAGCAATTGCAATTAATCCAGTAGATAGCAGCGTTTTCGGGCAAGAAGGTTTAAGCAAAATCAAGATTCCCCTAATGATTGTAGCAGGTACTTCCGATACCGCAGCTCCGGCGTATCCAGAACAAATTCAACCATTTACCTGGTTAACAAACGAAAATAAATATTTAGTATTAATGAACGGTGGAACCCACTTTTCTACAATTGCCGAATCACCCGACTCTACAATTCCCGTACCATCGCAAGCGATGGTCCTTCTCCTAATTTAGCTCGCGAATATACAGAGTATTTAGCTCTGGCAATGTTCAATACTTATGTTACAAATGATTCAAGTTATCGCCGTTATTTAAATCCTAATTATATCAATTCTCTTGGAGAAGGGGAATTATTTTTAAGTGTAGTCACGGAGCTTACAAATAAAGATATAAGCTCGATTAAAAAGGATGATGAAAAATTAAATGTAGCTGTTGGTTTATCTACTAATAATCAATATTTTTCTAACGCAGAGGAATACAAAGGTAAGCGCAAAGGTACGCGGAGTTTTTAAGTTTGTTGATAATATTGGTTTTAGAGGATGTTTTAAAAGTTTTCTTGTCGGTAGCAAAACGTTTTCGTTCCACCATTATCCCCCGCTAATTTGGGAGACTTTGATTCCGATTCCTTCCCTCAAAAGTTTGTAAATCCAGATGAGAAGTCGGGTTTTTATGTGATATCTGTAATAACCTGACAATTTTATAAAAACCCGACTTCTGACCATTGCGTTTCATCGTACTCACATTAAAATTTAATCTTGGTTTTAATTAATAATATTAGTTTGAATTTTTAATAGCGGGCAAGATGCCCGCATTACAATAAGAGTAAAACATTATTCCCAATCCCCAATTCTTTAATTAGTAAATTGCACCACCTTCTGTTCTAAAACTTGAATAGAACCCACGGCAAATTGAATAACTGTCCATGCAATTACACAAATAAAGGCTGCTTTAGGAGTTTTGATATCTAAGGCTTGAGTAACTGCTACAATTACCGCTAATAAACTCCATAATGCTAATATTAATTCTATTGGTCTTCCTAATAAGGGAATTAAAGTTAAAATGTTTAATACTTGGGGTGCATAAGCAAAACCAATTGGACTTAATAATTTATTAAATTTGGGATCTGTTGACTTTATCCATTGTCCAACTTTCCAAATAGTTAAACTCCAAAAATAGTATCCGATAATAATTGAGAGAACATCAATTAAAAGTGCTAGCAATAGTAAATAAATCGCCGCTCTATTTATTAATAAAATAAAAAGACTTCCCAAAGCATGAGAAACGCCAGCTAAAATTACGATAGTTAAAGCTAATTGATTATTGTAAGGTGTATTACAAGCGTCGTCATAAAGTTGCTCATTTAAAAGTAAAGCGTTTTTGAGTGTATATAGTAATTGCCACTTAGAATTATTTTGAGTTGCGTCCATAACGATCGTGCTTACATTGGTTAAAAATTTGAATATAATCGAGTATTGTCGAATGTGCAATATTAAAAATGTTAAAACTTATCAAAGTTATTGAACGAATTTTAGAATGGCTGCGAGGTGAAACTTTAAAATTACTAATTTTCGCGGGTATATTATTAATTATCTGGGGAATTATTGCTCCCGTGGGTACTTTGTCGTGGTGGTTGAGTACGAGCAGTCAAGCTTTAGGATTGGATAAAAATCCAACTCAAGATTTAATTAAAAATAATTTTAATATAAAAAACGTCGGAGAAAAACACTGTTATATCATCTTTCTACCCGGAGTCGGGGACTTTTCCGCTAACGAATTGACTCCTGGAGAAGAAATTTTTCTCAATCAATTAGCAAAGCTTCATCCTCAATGTGCAATTGTAGACGATGTATTTCCCTACTCAGCAGCAAATGAAAGTTTGGGGGGACAGCGTTTTTTTGCACCTGTATGGCGTTTTGCTTCCAAAGGGCAAGGTTGGTTGAAGAATGCAGATGTCTTGATTAAAATTCGTAATCTGTGGCGATTCGCGATTTCTACCGATAGCCGCTATGGTTCGGTTTATAACTTGGGAATTGCCAAAGCGATCGCAGAACGTATGAACGCTGTATCTCCTTTGAATCCTCAATCGCCGCAACCAATCGAAATTATTCTTATCGGTACCAGTGGCGGGGCGCAAGTATCTTTAGGTGCTGCGGAATATTTATATAACTGGTTAAATACACGGTTAATAGTCGTTTCCATCGGTGGTAGTTTCGATGGCGAAACGGGCTTTAATAAAGTTGAAAAAGTATATCACCTGCGAGGTAGTAGAGATTGGGTTGAAGATGTTACTAAAATTATATTCGCCGATCGCTGGTCTATCACGATTGATTCTCCTTTTATTCAAGCTGTACGGCAGGGGCGTTATCAAGTTATTGAAACTGGTTCCCACACTCATGATGGTAAGTATGGTTATTTTAGTACCGCGACGGTTGATAATACTGAAAATACTTATGTTGGTTTATTGTTAGATAAAGTTAATCAATTGCCGATTTGGGATGATTAATATGCAGAATTAACCTACTTACTACTATAAATTCAATTATTTTCACCCAATGCCCAATTCCCAAATCCCCAAAGCGATCGCCATCAACGCAATACCGATCGTCATTACCAACATCAACTTACCACCAGGGACAAGCGGTTGATTCAATTCTTTGTATTTATCTCGCTGTATCCAAGCCGTCGCAGCCGGAATCACACCTCCCAAAATTGAAACGCTGAATGTGCCACTATATTCCAAAGCTGTAAAAAAGATGTTGGGATCGATCGCAGAAAAACCCATTGGCGGAAATAATATCACCGATATTAACGGTAAACTAAAATTGGAGGTATCCGCAAACAAATTCATATCTTTAAATAAATCTCGCAAACCGTAGAAAAATCCAATAAAAGATGTGGCGATCGCAAACTCGGAAAATACTGTCACTAAAATCCCCAACCATTGCCCAGCATCACCAGCACGCAATACTTGCAAAGGGTCAAAAATACTGCTATTACTAGAAATATTCTCTAACATTGTCGGAGTTACGCTTCCCAAAATCACCGCATTCCACAACAAAAACATCGTTAAAGGAATTGCTGAACCCACCACGATCGATTGCCGAACTTTTCTGGCATCTCCTTCCAACTGAGTCGCAACCACTGGCACAATATTATGAAAAAACAGCGCCACTAACATTACTGATAACGCGGGAGGCAGCGCCCTCCAATCTTGAGATAACAAAGAAGTCGGATGAATCTGCGTAACGCCTAACACTAGCAACCCGATAAACGAAGCGATAACAATTGCCACAAAAAAGCTATTTAATCTTTCAATAAATCTATCTCTTCCCAGATATAAAATAGTGCCAAATACCAAAGCAAATCCCGTACTTCCCATCCATGCAGGTACGGATACATCCCATATTCCTTCCACCGCAGAGATTAAAATTTTCCCACCTTGAGAAACATAAGCTATCAGCAAAGCATAATGATAAAACAGATAAGCAACACCCGTAGCCTTCGCTCCCACTCCACCCAGCGTAGATTCTACCACTGCCAACAAACCATTACTAGCCCGTCCGCTGTAACGCATACCGTTTAAAATCACCTCTGCAATCAGCAAAGCCGACACCACAGCATACAGCCAAACGCCGATTAATAAAGTTGTAGAAGGTAAAACTCCAGTTGGTAAAGTTACAGCAGGTAAAGCCAAAATCCCAGCACCCACAGTAGTTCCAGCAATTAGCGCCGTACTGCCGATAACGCTACCCGGTTGATGAATTAGCTTATTTTTATCCAACGTAAGATTAGAAAACAATCGAGTCGTTTCTGCAATATTCAACTTGTCAACTGTCTTCATAAACATAAATATAAAGTTATGTTAAATATTTTAGCAAAATGTTGAGGACGATTGTATGTCCTGCGGCTCTCGCGTCTAGTACACCATCATAAGTTATGAGAGGTTCGTAGTAAGGGCATTGGTTCCCCTCCGAATTCGGTAATATGAGGTGCCCAAGTGCAACTACTAACCTTTGCTAGCCATCAAAACAAATGAAAAAAACTAGTAATGGATTGCATTAAATTTGATAGGTTCATTTTCTCCAAAACGTCGGGAGACGTAGCAGTGCTACGTCTCTACAACCAGTCAGAATAAATGAAATGGACTACTAGTAATGGATTGCATTAAATTTGACGGGTAACAAAGGTTCGTAGTAAGGGCTTCAGCCCCCTCCGGATTCAGTAATATGAGGCGAAGACAGCGCTTACTACGAACCTTGTTGCAGATCAAAACAAATGAAAATAACTAGTAGTCTATTGCATGAAATTTTACTGATTCTACTTGCTGACATTGGTTCCTTAAATCCGCAGCGAAGACAGCGCTTACTACGAACCTTATTGCAGATCGAAATTAATGTGGTGGAGTACTATAGCGGTTTTTTAAGTCGGTAATCGTACCGGGAAAGGAGTATCTATAAAATTGATTTACTCATTGCTTTCTTCTCGTGGATATCCCTGCCAAGGTTCAACTTTCAATCTACCATTGGGTGAGCGTCGCGAAAATATTACTTGATAATGAGCTAAAGGTTGTTGATTTGAGGCTGGGATATTAGATTGAGTTTCCCCAAACATTTTTGGTAAAGGTGTTTTTCGGAAGTTTTCAAAGGCAGCTTTATTTAGTGGTTCATAATCGGCGATCGCACCATCTTTTCTCACAGCTACTCGATACTTCAAGTTTTGTGAATATGTGGGATTACCTCCCCAGTTATTCCAGATATTATTGTAGAGCTTTTGTCCTAACTCTTTAATTTGATTAGCATCTGTAATTTCTGTCCCAAATAAATCCGGAGTTTTATAGCTATACCCGATCCAAGGATTAATTGCTAACACCCCACCTTTAAGAAATCTTACCCGAAATTGAGCCACGGGTTCGTTTTTTATCGGTGTTTGATTATTTAGTTGATATACTCCGGCAATGGGAGTTTGATTTATATATTTCCGTGCCGATTCATCTAGAGGTAGGTAACTTAATATAGTACCATCTCCTGCTGTTATTACACGATAAAATAAATTGTGGTTAAAAGATTGACGATTCTTCCACGATAGATCGATTTGTTCGTAAACTCGGCGATTTATTTTTCTTAAACGAGATGCATACTTTATTTGGGGAACTTGATTTAAAATTGTCTCCAAATCGTCAGGTGAATACTTCTTTTCTGAATTAATGTAACTTACCAATGATTCTTTCGGAATAGTTACTAGAAATCCTAAAAGCACTAATACAATAAACCCTCCAACACCTACAAATAGATTTCTACTAGACTTAAAGATTCCAGGCTTTCCAGGCTTTAAATTTTGTGGTGAAGTATGCCCGGATTCTACTTCTGGTTTTACTTGTGTTGCTACTGCGGGGAATTTTGCTTGCTTTGGAGTTAAAACCCGTTTTTCAATAACAGCAATATCCTCATTTCTGAGTCCAAAATATTGCTGATAATCTTTGATATCTTTCTCTATTACTTGACTAAATGGATATTGTTTACTTGCTGCGTTAATCAGTACTTGTTCGTACTCGTGACATTTATGTTCGTACTCTCGATAGGGTTGCAATACCTCTTCTTTAATTGCAGTTGCCTCTTCCGGAGATATCTTCAAATCCTTGCGCTTTCCCTCTAAAATTATCAAAGCAATATTAGACAAATTTCCCTGATTTCTTTGGGCAAGACGTTCTAATTCTTGACGATATATTAACTTAGGATCGTCCAGGCGCGACTTTGCCAATATAATTTTATGTCCTTCTTTTACCGGGTAGAATTCCGGAGTCATAGCTGGAGATACTTCTTGCACCTTATTCTTCGCATATTCGTGCAACTCATCAATGCTTATATAACCATCCCCATCTGTATCCGCCGCACCAGTCTTGATACCTTCCACCAAATAGCGAGTGTAAACTGATAACGAATAGCCTTGTTGCTCAAAAGAATATTGAGTTGAAGTAGAAGAAGTAAGAATTGCCCTGCCCTTACCGCCTAACTGCTCTTGTACGTTAACGCTACCATCATCTTTGAGTGTCATTCCACTGGCGATCGCACCACTAAAACAGCAGTCTAAAATAATTACCTGTCTTTGGGAGCGGCTATCATTGATATTGTCGTGTAAAGTTCTAGCTGCAACGGCTGAAGGCGTTACCAACCTACCATTGTCTTTTCTAGTATCGCGGCTGGAAAAATATAGATTGCCCCTCTCATCTTTAATTCCATGACCGGAGAAGTAAAATAATAGTAAGTCATCCTTGTGACGATTAGTAAATAGATTGTAGATAGCAATTCTAATATCTTGCGGTAGAGGATTTTTCAACACCGTAATATCATCATCCGCAAAACCACCCATTTCCGGGTTTCCCAAAACACGCCGCATCGCTTCCACATCTTCAACAGCAGCCGGTAAAGGGTTTAATCCCGGTTGATATTCACTTATCCCAATCAGTAGAGCTACCTTCGCCATCTTGCCACCCTTTAGACTAAATACTTTTGGTATTGTTGAGAAAATTTTCTGCTAATTGCATCGCCGATGCAAAATCCTCTTCATTGCTCGCTTCTAAATTTAATTCCCTACCGTCGGGAGCTTTGAGTAACAGCTTAATTGTTTCAGGTTTACCAGCAAAACGATCGCGCAAAAAACCAAAAACATTTTTCAGATGTTCTTTATCTAGGACTGTTTTTAACATCCCTAAAGCGTAGCCAGTTAGAGATTTAGAACTTTCGGGTACTTCAGTTACCTCTACTAAACCCGCATCTTCTACCCCATCTACTTCTCGAATCTGAGGTAGCAAATTTTCTACTTGTGCTTGTAACTCTTCCTCATCTAAATCCAGTTCCGATAGGGAAATAGTTAGCTGAATATTTGAAGTTGCGATCGTTGTCATAGCTCGAATAATTCGATCGATTATAGATGCATCGATCGCCATCCTACAATAAAGCAACCGTAATTTCCACATTTATACTAGATAATATTTTACCCTTGTCAGAGAATAAATATGAGGGGTTGTACTATAACTGCGTAATGGAGCAGATTGTGAGTGCGTAGGTTGGGTTGAGGAACGAAACCCAACATCATATTGGTTTTGTTGTAATCGCTAAGTATCACCATGTTCGAGGAGGTGCAACCCAACTCTGTATGGATAGTCAAAAAGCATCTGCTGCGATCTTTTTCGCCCTTGACATTGGTTTATAGTCCATCCATCGCGGATCATGTATTGTAGGGAAAGACTTAAGCTTTAGGATTAAAATCTAAAATCGAATGGCTCAAACAAAAATAATTCAGCCACTAGCTGAGTATTTAACATTTGAAAAGTTTATCAAACAAAAGCCTTCAGAAGCACTATGGGAATTACATGATGGGGTGTTAGTAGAAATTGCACAGCCGAAAGGTAAGCATGAAATTGTTGTTTCTGTAGTTAGCGGTAATTTGACGCTGGAATTTAAAAGACTTAATTTACCTTACGGCATCCCATCGAAAGCTTTAATAAAATCTGCGTTTAGTGAAGCTGCTTATCTACCAGATATATTACTGCTAAATTTAGATAACTTAGACAACGAACCTTACTGGGATGACTATTCAACAGTTACTCTCGCAAAATTCATACCTTTGGTAGTAGAAGTAGTTAGTACAAATTGGAGAGACGATTATTATAAAAAATACGGTGAATATTCGGGTGTTGGGATACCGGAATATTGGATATTGGACTATTTAGGTTTGGGTGGAAAGGAATTTACAGGTAATCCAAAGCAACCTACCGTAACCGTTTGCTTGTTGGATAATGAGTCGGAATATATTAAAAAAGCTTACAGGGGAGACGAAATAATTGAATCAAAATTATTCCCAGATTTGAAGCTAACTGCTAAAGAAGTGCTTGGTGTTTAAATCGCTCAACCCAACCTACAACTAAGGGCTAAGAAGCCTTGGGGGAAACGAAAACAACCCGAAACCCAATGCCGCTGAACCTGACGACACGCCCGTCCCTGTAGCGAAACGCACAACGGCAGTTCAACGGAAAGTAGTACCAGGAACCGCCACGCAGCAGCCGAGGATAATTCTTATCATTATCATTAGTTACCCAAGCAGTACCATCAGTTGGCGCTCCTTGATAATTTTCATGCCAACTATCTTGACACCACTCCAACACATTCCCATGCATATCATACAATCCAAAGGCATTTGCAGGGAAGCTACCAACATCTGTGGTTTGTTCTTGATATTCACCTTTGGGTGCAGAACCATAGGTGTAATTCCCTTTGTAATTCACTAGCTCAGTTGTAATGGTTTCACCAAAGTGGAATGGCGTAGTCGTTCCAGCCCGACAAGCATATTCCCATTCAGCTTCGCTAGGCAAGCGATAGGTTTTTCCAGTTCTCTTAGATATCCTACAACAAAACTCCACCGCATTATCCCAAGTTATTTTTTCCACAGGTTTTTTTTCACCTTTGAAGTAGGAGGGATTTTCACCCATAATTACTTCATACTGTTTTTGGGTAACTTGGAATTTACCCATGAAGAAGGGTTGAATATTGACTTTGTGCTGGGGACTTTCATTATCGTATCGTTCTAGCTCACTTTCCGGGGAACCCATGAGGAAAACACCACCAGGGATTTTCACCATTTCTAAGAATACACCATTACCTAAATCTTCTTGAAAAGACTCGGCTCTTCCACGACTGCGGTTAATTTGGAAATTTTTCCCCAGGGTAGCTGTCTCAAATTCAAATGGCTGTGTTTGAATTATTTGTTCGGCTTCCTGATTTAGTAAATTTATATATTCGTCTTTAATCTTGTAGTAGATTTGCAACTTCTTTAATTCTGCTTTAACTTTTTCCCTCAGTGGATATCCTTGAGCTACTTTCTTGTTAAATTGTTGCTTGTAAATCTCATAGGGTTCTAATACTTCTTTTTGGATTTCACTGGCTTGTTCATCCGTTAATCCTAGTCTTTTCTGTAAATTACTTAATATATGAGATTCGATCTCAGAAATCACACCATCAGAAGCATATTCTTCAACTTTTTGACGATATTGAGCAATATTAGGTTTTTCTTGTGTGGGTACAAGGGGAGTAGTTGATGATGCAGGTGGAGAAATAACGGTTGTATTGCGAGCATCCTTTAAAGGTGAAGTGGGTAAAGGAGTAATATCTATATTCTCTTCAGAAAAATCTTGTTTTTTCAACAGTTGGGGTGTCAAATGCTCTGGAATTCCAGCCATGCGGATAGCAGCACAACCAAGTTTATATGCAAATTCAAAATCTTTTCCAGCACCAAGAGCATCATAAAATCCCACAGCAAATTTAATCGCGGCTGCATCTCCAACTTGCTTACTCATGCCGATAACATAATCAATATGTTTGGCGATCGCAACCGCTTGAATTTCGGAATAGCAAGCATTGAGTACTACACACTCTATTTGCTCTGCGAACAATTCAAATAGTCCAGCTAATGCTTGTGCATCTACTAGCTTTTGTTGTCCAATGTTATCTTCAAATACTAAGCCTGATTCACCCGTACCATGTCCTGAAAAATGAATAATCTGGGGTTCGTAATCTAAAATAGAGCGGTGAATATCGAAGTCACGTACTGCTTGTCCCGACTTAAACGTAAAACTGTCCCGTTTTTTCGATCTTTGTAACCCTTGCTCAATTTCACGAATTTCCTCATCCAAGCGCAGTGGTTTTGTGCCTTTGGGATTCGCTGATAGTACCAATATAGTTTTTACGGGATTTTCAGCGTTCATCGCCTTCTATGTTTTTATATTTAAGTACTATATCTATATATTTATAATAGATGACCCAAGTTGCTAGTTATGCAGTAATGAGGTATCAGATAAAATTTGCACTTGAAGATTTTTACATAGATGCTTAAAAAATAAAATCCCTCTAAGGAGATAAATTTAGGAAGATCGGATGCTAATCTCTTCTCGCAGAAAATTACTGATTTTAAAAAACCTTACTAGACGCAGAGAGCGCTGAGAAAAGAGGTAAGAGAGACAATCGGGAGCGGGATAGGAGTAATCTGCATTTGAGGCGGAGCCTTTAGTAATGGGTTCCCAGCCAGAGACTGGGAACCAGTTAAAACGCACTCTTATTTGCTCCTCAGTCGTCTTTAGACGACTTTGCTATGGGTTCTGGGAATTTATTCCAAGGGGGTTTTGAGAATGGTGCAAGATGTGAAATCGATCGGACTTTGGCTATAAGTTCCTGGGAATTCATTATTAGACGGGAGATTACTTCTGGTGGATTATCCCAATCCCCAATCCCCAATTCCTATTTCTTACTAAAAACCACGAAATACAACCAGGTACTCAATTCTTTAATGGGAAAGAATATATACGTCAAAGGATTAATGGTAACGATAATATTGCGAAAATCTCTCCGAGCTAAAAATACAATCCCTTTCGCAACTTGCCGCGCTGACATCACTCCATAAGGATTTAACTGACTTTTAAATGGTCCCAATATCAACTTACGAATCGTACAAGGGGAATCTAACCGTTTTAACGTAATTATATTCCCTAACGTTCTTTTACTCAATTCGTATAACGGACTTAAAGCTGGTGAAACTTCCGCTTCCGAGGTATTGATCCAAATTTCCTTTGTCGCTTTATCATTCGCACCCGTAACGGTAGAGAAAAATACGTCCATTAATCTTACCGCTGAAAATGCATTTACTTCAAAGGATTTATTAATATCGGAGGATGTGCGGCTACCATGAACATTTATGCCGTGGTTAATAATTAAAATATCAACTTTTTGTAAGCGCGATCGCAATTCTTCTTCTTTACCCGATTCCCAAGGTATTACACTTAGTTTGGGTTGTTCAACAATTTTTTCGGGATTGGTAGTTAATGCCACAACTTTGGCGTTATTAGCAATCAACTCGGTTGTTAAAGCTTGTCCTAATGTACCGGATGCTCCGGTTATCGCAACGGTTTTACCTTTTAGTGAAAGTGCCGTACCCAAAATTTTATCTACCAAGGGAAATACACCACTATAATAAGCGTTTACGTCATCAAAATGATGCCGCCAGTGGTAAGTACGATTTACCCACCACGTTGAAGGAATAACGGATAAAGCTCCCGGTTTATGAGTATAGTCGGTTTCAACTTTACCTAAAAAATATCTTAACGACGCACCATAAAGAAAAGTCGCAGCGTAAAGCACACCCAACCACAAACCTACCGGGTGAAAAACAATTGCGATCGCGCTGATTATAACTAGTAGCAATATCGATTCAACAATATCGTGATAAAGCTGAGAATCCTTATAAGCTTCCAGAGAAATGATCGATAAATCCCGCTTGTATACCTGATGATGTTTGTTATGCCATTTAGATAACCATTGTACGTGATGGCAAGCAGCATGATAGCTATCTCGAATCACCTCAGCAATCAAAATTGAGAGAAATCCCCAAGCCACAAACTGCATAGCATACGTTGCCACAACCCAATTAATTTGTAATCCTGCTCCCATCACGGTTTTAATCTCAGCTAATGATAATTTATCTATTTTTAGTGAATACACCATATATTCTATTTTTCACTATAGAAGCAGCAATCGGAAAGGATATATAGGAACAGTTTAATATATGAAGATGGTAGGGTATTTATAATTGGGCTTTGGGCTGCCATTACATAATGTAGCGCTATGAACAACGAAAATATTCGCGATCGCACAACGTCAGATATGGTATCGGTTAAAAAAATCTCGATCGATAAATTATTAAAATTAATTACTCCCTTCCCGCTCTAAAATTACATACCTCTGTTTACTTCTTTCCTCTGCGCGTCTCGCGTCTAGAAGGGTTTATTAATCGGTAATCGTAGAGCCGGGAAGAAAGTAAAAGATGAAGCGGGAAAACGAAGAAAACTCGTTTCTGTTAATCAAGCGCTATTTAATTTCTATTAGCTTACATTTGGGAGAATAAAAATAATGAACAAAAATACTTTACGAATAGCTGCATACAGTTTACTCTTAGCTTTCTTAAGTTTACAGCAAAGCTGCGGCAATACCAATGCTAAAACATCAGATATTGTCGATGATAATGCCAAACTAGAAAAGTTATTCGATGGATTCAAATTTACCGAAGGTGCTGTTTGGAATCCCAGTGGCTTTTTACTTTTCAGCGATATTCCAGCAGATACTATTTATAAATGGAATACTAAAGATAACATAGCCGTATTTCGTCGTCCTTCTGGAAATACCAATGGTAACACTTATGATAATCAAGGACGGTTAATTAGCGCTCAACATAACCGCAAACTCACACGTACAGAAAAAGATGGTAAAATTACTGTTTTGGCAGAACGATATAAAGATAAACGTCTTAATAGTCCCAATGATGTTGTAGTTAAGTCTGATGGTAGTATTTATTTTACCGATCCACCTTACGGAATCAACTTTGAACAGGAAGAATTAGGATTTTATGGTATCTATCGTTGGGAACCAAGTGGAAATCTAACTTTGTTGAATAAAGAAATGATTCGTCCAAATGGAATCGCTTTCTCTCCCGATGAAAAAAAATTATATGTAAGTGATTCCGAAAAATTACATATCCAAGTTTTTGACGTTAAACCAGATGGCACTTTAAGCAAAGGTAGAGTATTTGCAGAATTACCCGGCTCCACAGATAAAGGTGTACCCGATGGTATGAAAGTCGATCTTTTAGGCAATATCTATTGTACGGGATCTGGAGGTGTTTGGATTTTTTCTCCAACAGGTCAACTTCTCGACAAAATTAACGTTCCTGAAAAAGCCACAAATTTAGCTTGGGGTAATAAAAATTATAAAACACTTTACATCACCGCAGGTAATAGCGTTTATAAAATTCCATTAAATATTCCAGGAATACAGCTCTCGAAGTAGAGGAAAAGACAATTAAAAATAAATCAAGTAAAGCAACACCCTCGTTAATAATCTCATTGCTTTTATCTAAAAGGTTTTTCAAGTAAGATACTTAATATCTCTGTTTATTTATCACAATCACCATTGATATAACATTGGTCTTTTCTCAATAAAAATACTGCTTTTACAGTTATAACGTGATTTTAATTACCCAAAATCTGCCTATTATAAATCAATTATATTTTTCAATTTAAATAAAATCGAAAAAATGAATATTCTGAGTCATATCAAGCCTAAACAGTTATTATTGTTTTGTTTGGGATTATTTTTAGCAGGAATTTATTATTTAACCGTAACCACCAATATGTCAGAAAAAATTACAGTTACAAAAACCAATTATCAAGGCTGGGAAAATTCTTATATTTTAAGTAACTCCCAGGTAGAAGCAATTATAGTTCCAGCAATTGGAAGAATAATGCAATTTCGCTTACTTGGTGGAGAAAATACATTTTGGGAAAATTCCCAGATATACGGTAAAGTACCTAATACCAAATCTGAAGAATGGGATAACTTCGGTGGTGATAAAACTTGGCCAGCACCACAATCTGAATGGGAAAAAATTACAAAAATTAGTTGGCCACCACCTGCTACATTTGATTCCGTACCACTTAAAATACAAGTCCAAAAAAACGAATTAACGTTAATTTCTGATATTGACCCATTCTATGGAATTAGATTCTATCGTAAAATCACCCTTGAACCAAATAAACCAATTATGAAAGTCACCACCACTTTTGAAAAAGTTAAAGGTGATGCACAACAAGTCTCTGTTTGGACGATTACACAGTTAAATGAACCAGTTTCGGTTTACGCAGCAATACCCCAAAATTCGATTTTCCCTCAAGGTTACAATCAGCAATCTGAAGATAACCCAGCTAACTTGAAAATAGATAACGGTATTTTATCCTTAAAACGCGATCGCAATAAAGCTCATAAAATCGGCAGCGATGCGAGTACATTATTATGGGTAGGTGAAAAAACCTTAGTTCGCATGGATTCACCTAGAATAGATAAAGTAATTTATCCCGACAATAATAGTAGCGCTGAAATTTACACCAATTACGATCCAAAAGCTTACGTTGAATTAGAATTCCTCAGTCCCCTCAAAACGCTGCAAGTTGGCGAAAAGATGGATTTAACCGTCACATACACTTTAATTGAAACTACATCTGAGAATGTCGAAACACAAGCTAGGAAAATTCTGGAACGATAATCAATATCAAATTCTATAATCTATTCAATCCTTATACTTAAACTATTTAATGTTCCCTCGATCGCACATACAGTTGATATAACCCACGGCTTTTCTGCAAATAAATACTTACTTTTTGATTTTTATGTATTTTTAATCACTTAATAATTGATTTCAAGCTATTAAAAATCGATTTTTTTATTAAAAGTAACGCTTTCATGGTATTATTATTTTTAAAGAGTATTAATTATAATGGAATAGCGTTCGTCTTAAAAATTTGACTACCATCCCATTATAATATTATCAAGCTCATAACCTTATTATCCCATGTCATGAGCATATGATGAAAAATTTTTTATTTAAAAACAAAATAAAAATTGAAATGATATTTTGAATAATGTTTGCTCCTTATCTACTTCACTTTTGCGATCGCCGAGATTCAAAACACCCAGTAAATTAACAAGCATTATTTATAATAAAGCAGGAATGACCGCAATCGTCACAATGTTTTGTTGGTACGTGACACTCTTATTGGTTATAACTACGTTCAAAGCAATCAGTGTACAAGCACCCTACGAGAAAAATATGCCAGTTGCGTAAGTCCTATAAAGGAAAAAATTGATTTCGAGCTATAAAAGATTGCGTTTTTTTTGTTAAAAGTAACGCTTTCATGGTATTTTTATTTTTAAAGAGTATTAATTATAATGGAATGGGGCTCGCTTTAAAAATTTGACAACCATCCCATTATAATATTATCAAGCTCATAACTTTATTATCCCATGTCGCGAGCATCTTTTAAAAAAATTTATTTGAAAACAAAATAAAAATTGAAATGATATTTTGAATAACCTTTTATGCTTATCTACTTCACTTTTGCGATCGACTAAGATGGAAAACGCCCGGTAAATTAACAACCATAATTTATAATAAAGCAGGAATGGCCGCAATCGTCACTTCAGTCCTGTTGGTGCGTGACACTAATTTGTTTTATTGGTTATAACTATGTTCAAATCGATTCAAAGTCTTACAGCACCCTACGAGAAAAATATGCCAGTTGCGTAAGTCCTATAAAGGAAAAAATTGATTTTAAGTTATAAAAAAGGTGCGTTTTTTTTGTTAAGAGTGACGCTTTCGTGGTACTATTATTTTTAGAGAGTATTAATTATAATGGGATGCGGCTCGCTTTAAAAATTTGACAACCATCCCATTATAATATTATCAAGCTCATAACCTTATTATCCCATGTCGCGAGCATCTTTTAAAAAATTTTTCCTTGAAAACAAAATAAAAATTGAAACTATATTTTGAATAACCTTTAATCCTTATCTACTTCACTTTTGTAAATTAACAACCTATAGATATAGATAAGGGATAAGGATATATCGTCCTGTTATTAATTACTGGAGTGCGAAATCGTATTCACCTCCCTTTTCAAGTCCGCGTTTGTAATTCGGTAGTTCGTGAATGCGTTTCAAAAAATCTTTAATATTTGGTCGGCTTTCAACCTGTTGTGGAACATTGGCGAGCAATTCTAAAGGAAAGCTCATTTGAATATCGGCAGCGGTGAATTCCTCACCCACAAACCAGGTACTCTTACTCAACTCGTCTTCTATATAATCAAAGTGCAGTTTAATTTGAGGTGCGATAAATCCATCCATCGCACTGCTATCCTTAATTTCAAAAAGGTTAAAAATCAAATTAAGAAGCAACGGTGGCATTGCAGAACCCTCAGCATAATGCAGCCAATATGTGTAGCGTAGGTGTTCCGGTGTCTCAACTGCTGGAACTAATTTACCGTTACCGTAGCGACTAACTATATATTCAACGATCGCACCCGATTCGGCAATTGTTCTTGCTGCATCTGTAATTACTGGCGACTTTCCCAACGGATGAACTTCGTACAAAGATGGTGGTGCAAGCATTGTTGTGGCATCGCGTTGGTAATGCTTAATTTCGTAATCGACACCCAATTCTTCCAGCAGCCATAATATCCGTTGCGAACGCGAATTATTTAGATGATGAACAACAATCATAATTTATTCCCCAAAATTTCCTAACTTAAAACAACTATATATATTCCTTCTAAAAAGCAAAGCATAAATACTGCGATCGCGCATCATCTATCTAATCATTATTTGTTCGCAAATAGATATCAAAAGATATTTTTTGTCAATGTCAGTATATTAAGAGGCTCTTTTCAGTACTTTTAATTACAGCCAACTTTACAACATTTCACATGAACATCCTGAGTTATTCCCGATTTTTTCAACCTGTAGCACATTAATAATACAAGTGACGGCTTGATTGCTGCTTTTTATCAAGTTAGTTGATTGATAAATGGCAAATATTTGAAAAGTGGATAAACTGCTTCGCTGAGAATAACAATATCATGTTTTGGCGCAAAGTCTTGTAATCTCGTAAAATTATTGAGAATAGCGTCAATAAAATTATTTTGTAAACTTGAGTAAAGGGATTGTAACGGAATATGAATACAAAAGTTTAATAGATGGGGGATTGATATTAAGTTTTGATTATTAGAGGTTGATTTTTGAAGCTTGATATCAACCCAAGGGAAAATCATATCTTGCACCAGCTATCTTAATAATTTAAAAATTCGGCTGTATCTTCACCTGCTCTAGAAAAAATTTGAGACGATAATTGGATTAAACTCTAAAACGTTATCCCGAAAACGCTTACCTTTTTGTGCTTTTCTCGCTGCTAATAATATATTTTCAAAGTCTATAATTTGCGGATAAATGTTACCGTGGCGTTTCATCTCTGTGCTTATATAATGTCCGTAGAAATAACCGTCATTGCGAGCGAAGTGTTAGCGGAGCGTGTCCGATAGGACATAGCAATCGCAAAGCTTAATGATTGCGATTGCTTCGCTTCATTTCATTACGCTCGCAATGACAATATATGGCTAATTTTATACAATTATTATTTATTCTAGTTTTTAAAATACTCTTGCTTGCTTTGCTGTTTAATCCAACCGCCCAATTCTATACCAATTTCGTTGATTAATTTGATTGCATATTCGTAACGATGGGCTGCAATTAGTTTAAAATCTAGCAAAAGTCGGGTTTGATAACGTAGAATATCTAATTGACTATTTAATGATTCTAATCTAGTCAATTTATTTTGGGCATAACGAGCGATAATTAAATTCTCTAATAAATCATATAGTTTATTAGTCATCCGATCTGCCAATGTAAATTTATGTACTTTGGGTAGACGATTCAATATAGGAACGTACCATTGGATCAAATCGTATGTCTTCTGGATTATTGGCAATTCTCGCAATTGTGACATTCTCTTATCGGATGTGTTAGACGCACTAATATATATAACGATAACTTGAATGGGTCTAACCCACCAAACAACAGATGGTGCGTTACGGCAAATTTCCAATTATCACTTCTTCTCAAATCTTTGCTTAGCCGTAACACACCCTACAAATAATACAAATATATTCTTGCTTTCCTTATGTAGAATATGTTATATTAATCATGATAGAAAAACTATCAAACTGGCAAAAACCTCAAAACTCAATTTACAAAAAAATAATTTGATTGCTCCGTTTCACTACGCTTAACAAAGGGTAAAGAATAAAAGAGCAAAGGGCTAAAGGGCTAGAGTGAAAAGGGCTAAGAGTCCTGGGGGGAGACACCACACACAACCCGAAAACCGTTGTGGACGTCATCGTAGGCCGGATTGAAGTAGTAGCGATTGGCAGAACGGCAATTCTCAGGAAAGTTGAGCCACGAACCACCGCGCCGCACTCGTTGGTAACTTCTGTCACCTATCCACGAGCTACCATCATTTGGCGCACCTTCATAATTTTCATGCCAAGTATCACAACACCATTCATAGACATTCCCATGCATATCATGCAAGCCAAAAGCATTTGGCGGGAATTGTCCTACTGATGCGGTCTTCTCTCGGTATTCTCCTTTAGATTCATCAGCAAAAGTACGACTGGCACGATAATTTGCTAATTCACTAGTAATTGTTTCACCAAAGTGAAACGGTGTTGTAGTACCAGCACGACAGGCATATTCCCATTCTGCTTCAGAAGCAAGACGATATTGTTTACCTGTATGCTTTGATAGGCGTTTGCAAAACTCTTCTGCATCATACCATGAAACTTTCTCTACAGGAAGATTATTTTTTTGGTTGTCTTCTGGTTTGAATCTTGATGGCTCTGGTTTTAATTCTTTATCAACTTGGGGTAAATTAGCAACTGCTTTCCACTGCTCCTGAGTAACTTGATATTTACCCATGAAGAAAGTTGGAACCGTGACTTGATGTTGGGGTTTTTCATCGTCTCTTCCTTCCCCTTCTGGGCTACCCATCATAAATGTACCACCGGGGATGTAAACCATTTCTAAAGGGATAACCTCACTCCCATCCCCTCTCCTTACGATAGGAGAGGGGGGTATATTTTCGGTGAAGTATTGCGCGGTTTTGGCTTCTCGGTTGATGATTTCACCGCGACGGTTGACGGTGACGGTTTCAAAGGTGAAAGGAATTAAGGGGATTGTTTCGGTGTTTTCTGATTTCTGGTTTTCCCAATCTCGCTCGATTTCTTCTGCAAACTGAACGTAATCTCCTCCCAAGCGCTTTAAAACTTTGGCACTCAACAACGCAAAAGGTTTAATATTCTCTATATTTTCATCGTTGATTTGTGGTTTCCTTAATAAAGCATTAAATTCTGAGAGGGTTTTACCGAGTTTCTTGGCGAAGTATTTAGAAATCACCTCAATAATTTCTAAGGAGTCGCTAACGGGAGCAGCTTCAAGGAAATTATTTCGGACTTCTTCGCTGATAAAATCAAATTCGATGTCATCGGGGTTTGTTTCTGGTGTAATTTCATTATCAGAAGTGGAGTTATTGGGATTGCTTCCTTGCGTCGTAATGACTGTACTTACCGACTCGTTAGAAGTGGAGTTGTTGGGATTGCTGAAATGCCTCGCTTTGACTGGTTGTTTGCGTTTAATTATCCCACCCAAGAAGACTTCTGCGACGTGTACTTGTTGAGATTGTGGGAGCATTTGAGCTTGAATTATCCGCACAATTGGTAAGGTAATTATAGGTGCAGCAGATAATAAGCTGGCTAGTTTTCGCGCCATTGGGGAAGCTGTGCGACGGAAGTTGGATGTTATTTCTGCTGTTTGTGTTGGAGAATCTGCTTCGGGTAGTATAAAGGGTGTAAAATCAGCGGGGAAAACAAATCCGGTGACATGAGCATCACTTCTCCCTCCAATCATTTTACTCCAAGTTCTGGCGGATTCTTCTTCTAGGGTGAATATAGGAATTTTGGTTCCCGTTGCAAAGTTAATATCATCCCAGAGCAATATTTTTTTAATTAATAAATCTTGGTTGGCTATTCTAGGGGTTAAGGTAGAAAACTGGACTTTTGCTCCTAAACTCAATCCAGTTCTTTGCCACAGCCATTGAGGTAACATCTGGATAATGGCAACGGGATGATTTTTTGTCCAAACTTTGAGCATTGCAAAAGCTTTACCATTATGCCAAATATCGGTAATGCAATCGCTCGCTACCAAAATTAAACGCTTACCGCTAGGATCGACGAGAGAGCGGGGGTGATAGGGACGATGTTTGCGAGCGGTTTTACCTATTCCCCGTCGTAGATAGATTTCTTCTTTATTAGTTAATAATCCCCAAACTTGCACATCTCGAAAAGCGCCTTGTACTTCGAGGAGTTGTTGTAATTCTTGGATAGCTTTTCGCCAAAAAATCATTGTACTGCTTTGATCAACCACCAACATCAAATCAAATGCTGGTTCCCGAGCGGGTTGAAAAACCGGAATGCGAATACCATCTTTAGCAATCCGGTTAGCAGTGGCTGCTTCGTCTAAAATAAATTCTGTCTCCGAATCAATTTTTTGGATTAAAGGACGTATTGCTCTTGCTAATTTTAGAGGAAAACGCAACCCTGGTGCATCGGGAACTTTGATATCAATGCTGTTACCAGAAGTAGTACTAGAAGTAGAATGATTAGATTTAGCATATACTTCTATTTTTGGTTCTGGTGGTTGAGGAGTAACGGGAGTTATTGGGGTGTCGGTGGTGGTATTTTCTGGTTTTTCTTTTTCAATTACTGCGATCGCTTCGTCGTTCGTGCTTTCAATGACAGTTTTGTCTGTGGTGGTTTGATATTGCTGGGCTAACCATAAAATATCGGCAATTTCTACACCCGTTAATTCTAATTTCTGCTGTAGGGTAGCGATAAGTTTTTCAAATTTTGATGATGGTTCATCGCTCATTGTTTACACCCGTTACCAAAACCTCTTTGATAATATCATTCCTATAGATTTATCTGGCAAAATTATTAATAATCGCCTTGGAATAAATTCCCAGGCTAAAATACAAAGTCTGATAAATCAGACTGGGTAAAGATTTTAGTGCGTTTTAACGTACATCTTGCACCCCAAGCTCAACAACCGCCTTGGAATAAATTCCCAGGCTAAAATACAAAGTCTGATAAATCAGACTGGGTAAAGATTTTAGTGCGTTTTAACGTACATCTTGCACCCCAAGCTCAACAACCGCCTTGGAATAAATTCCCAGGCTAAAATACAAAGTCTGATAAATCAGACTGAGTAAGGATTTTAGTGCGTTTTAACGTACATCTTGCACCCCAAGCTCAACAACCGCCTTGGAATAAATTCCCAGGCTAAAATACAAAGTCTGATAAATCAGACTGAGTAAGGATTTTAGTGCGTTTTAACGTACTTGGTATATGGGTTCCTTGAAATTTATTTCAAGGTGGTTTATTAGGCTTAACGAGTGGGAATTTAAACTCAAAAAAAGTGATGCAATTCTTGTATAACTATAATTCCTCACTAACCGACAAACTCTTGAACAATAAATCCCTTAACCCGTCTTTGTCCAAATCTTCAGCGCTGATATGATTGGTAAGTAAATGTATGGCGTTTAATAACTGATCGGTTGCGCGATCGCCATCTTTTTGTTTTTCTTCAAAATCCTCAATTAACTTAAATATATCACTTTCAGTCTTAAATGCTGCTTCCCCAAAATGAGCTTTGACAATATTTTTGAGAGCTTCTCCTTTTGGATCTGGCATTATTACTCTTAAACACCGTCGTAAAAAAGCCGGAGGAAATTCTCGTTCGCCATTACTAGTCATTACCACAATGGGAAACTCAGCACAACGGACTTTTCCTCGATGAATTGTAGCTTTAATTTCTGCATCTGCGGTAAAAACTTGTTCGGCGTTAGTCTCTTTTGCAGTATCTTTGACTCTACGAACTAATTCGGGAATTTTAAAACCACCTTCTTCAAAAATATGCAATAAGTCGTTAGGTAAATTAATATCGCTTTTATCAATTTCATCAATCAGTAAAACTCTAGGTAAGAAAGAAGGTAAAAAAGCAGTTCCCAAAGCACCTAAAGTTATATAATCACCGATAGATTGGTCTTCTTTTTTCTCTGCATCTTGTAATCTACCGATGGCATCATAACGATAAAGCCCATCAAGTAGCGTCGAGCGTGCGGTAATAGCCCAAGTGAGAACAGAACCATTATTTAACTCATGTGCGATCGCATAAGCTAGAGAAGTTTTTCCAGATCCGGGATTACCCGTTACTAAAAGAGGTCTTCTTAAATATATAGCAGCATTGACAGCATTAAGAACTTCTTTCCCAGCTTCGGTAATTTCGTCTTCACCAGATGTTTTCTCTACATGAATGCGGAACTTTTCACCTCTTTCTCTACCCCGCTGGTTTTCTTCTGATTCTGCTAATTCTTGAATTTGATTCCAGCGTCGATTAACTTCTTTTTTTTCATCTTCATCGTTAATCTCGTGAAATTTTCTCCAAGGAGGAGGAGCGGGGAAAGTTTTATTTTCTAATTTCTTTTTGTTCTCTGCGTCTCTGCGGTTATTTAAATTATAATGCCGTGTACCATCACCGTGAAATAATTGCCAGTTTGTCATAATTTTGTAATTTTTTATTTAACAATTATAGGAATGATTGTAAAAGCCTACTTCTTTGAATTCGGTTTAGATTATCGCACAGAAAACCCAGATGATAACCTAATTCATCTTCCTGATTTTCTTCATCATTGTAAGCATTTTGACGAAGATTCCAGATTTCCTCAATTAATTTTGTAAAATCGTTTTCTAAATATTCTTTAGCTAAATAAGTATCTATATCATCTAAATTCATCTGCTTTTGGGGATGATATCTTGTCCAAAAAGCAAGAGGTGTTCCTCCACTCAAAACTGCTCTCCAAAAATATTCTTGTTCTTTTTCTTTTAGAGGGAAAGGAGACATTAATTTTACACCTATTTTTTCCTTTAAACATTTACCTAATATTCTGTAATTTTTATTCACTGTCTGAATTATTTCAAAACCTGCAACAATCGATTTTGGATCGGCATCGCTTTCTAAAAGAGTTTTAAATTTTAACCAACTTTCTTTAAAGCTGAAATAAGAATTATTGCCCGTACAACGTTCTAAAGGATAAAATATTATATTATATTCTTGCACGATAGCAATTTTGTCTTGATTATCATCTTGAATACGCCACTCATGGTCTAAATTTTTTCCTATATACTTATATGGTAAAAATATCTCAATAATTGGTTTCAATATATTTATATTTTTTTTAAAACGAGACATAAAACTATTAATTATTTTTTCTAGTACTGAAGGTATTTCTTTCTCTGAACATATAACACCATTCTCAGTTTCATAATCAGTATTTGCTTGCTTTTGAAAATCAAAAGGTAGCGGTGGAGATTTTTGATTTTCATCTAAAATATATTCTGCTTTTAGACGAAAATTAGCTTCTTCCGGAGAAATTATGATTAACAAACAAGTTTTTGGGTTTGTTGTTAGGCTAGATTCAATTTTAGGCTGTACGTCTATTGAGATATTTAATTTTGACGATATTTCTGCAACCCAAGATTTTATTCTTGGATATTCTTGACTATTTTCTGCAAATTTACTAGCTAGATTTTTACTAAATTCTAAAATACTTGGAACATTACCGCGTACAAATGGATACTTTTCGCGTAAGATATCTATAATATTATTTATATTTTGAGGATTGTTGAGTTTACTATTATCTACCGTCGCATTCTCTGGTAAAGTTTCTCTGTAAGCACTTTGAACTAAATTCCAATTATTATTATTTATTTCATTAACAATAATCTCTGCAAGTCTGTTTAAGTAAGGTTGTTTTATGGAATATGTATATTTATTATAAATTTTAATGAATCTATGATGTTGTAATAATTTTGAGTGTAATTTCCTGAGAAAATCTTCTATTTTATTGTCAGCATCTAATTGTTTAATTAAGTTTAAAATTGCTCTTTTGTAGCTTATATATAAAACTGGTATATTGTATTGCGAATTCTTGTCTCCTACAATAGCATCTATAGCATCTCTAAAACCTCTCAAGAACATATCTTGATTATTATCAATACCATTTTTTAATCCCAAATAAAACCCTTTAGCAAATTTTATTGCTACATCATCATTTATTCTGTAAGTCATACCAATTGCATAGTCAACATACTTGCTAATTCGCTCAGCGATTATTTGGGAATCACAAATATTCAAAATAAAACATTGACAATTATCTTTATTTTGTAACCATGCTTCTAATTGTTCTGGTTCTATTCTTTCTTTTTCTGTCAATACAATTCCATTACTTCCATGACCAAAAAGATGACATATTTGATAATTGTTGCTGATTGCTTGCTGGAATTGGAAAGAATCTTTTACTATAATATGTTGATCGGGATCGTACTCAATAAGGTTATTATTATTAGTTTGAAAAATTATGCTCTTTACTTCTTCTTCAAAATTTATACCTTTAGTATCATATGTTTCTAAAGTCAATAATCTATATTTGTCATAATCTTTATTATTATATATATTAAATTTGTTTAAATATGTGTCATAGAGTAAATTCTTATTTTCATAATTAATTTTTAATATTAAATTCCCGTTTAAATCTTCATTTTCATTGAAAAAATCTGTCAAATCATCTGGTTTTACAAAAGCTTGATGTATTGCATCACGTAATGAAAATAGTTCTTCTTCTGTCAGCGACATAAATTCTAATATTTGATAAATTAAAAATTAACAATTACATCTCAATAATAATTATACAATGTCCGGAATTATCCTTTATAAGTTATCCGACCATAATTAACCATCACAAGAAACATAGCGACATCTACCCATGATGTCGCTACGACTATTTATTTACAAATCGCCACCCAGCGCTTTAACTAAAGCATCTAAACCAGCTTGAGTGGTGAAATAGGAATTATGATCGCAACCAACTGGTGATATAATTATTGGTTGGGGATTTCGCTTTAAACTAATACTTTTAATGCTTTCCAAGGTGACTGCAATATCGTTTGGTTGTTGGAAAAACACTTTATCTACGACATTATCTACAGCACTACCAAATAATTTCCCCATCAGTCGCTGTATTTTACTAGAGTTTGCAGATTCAGTAAATGCTTCAGGAGTAATAGAGCGATCGCCAGCAATAATCGTATACTGCACGTTAGGGTCAGGATTTTTAGCGATACTTTGGATAAAATTGCTTTGGGTATTCATTTGCTCGGAAGCCTTATCATTAGCTTCCAAAAATGCCAGCAATCCAGCAACAATATTTGCTGGCCAAACTACGGTAGAAAGTTGATTTAACCCGATACCAAGAGCAGTAAAAGCCCAATCTTGAATTTTAGCCCAGGGAGAGCCAGCGTTAGGTGTACCCAACATGACTAAATGTTGGACAATTTGATTTCCACCTTCTTCTTCAATAAAGACACGAGAGATTAAACCACCCATTGAATGAGCAACGATATGTAATTGTTTACCATGATTTGCACTTATTCCAACTTCCTCTAATCTTTCCTTGAGTAGTTTGGCGTTTCCTTGAATTGTCGTGTTGAGATTTTCGTAGTCAAAAGCGAGAACTAAATCATATTTATCTGCTAAGCTAGCCGATTGGATGCTAGGAAGTAAACTTTCTGTATCGCCAATAATACCGTGAATATAAAGTAAAATCTTATTAGCTTCAGCAACTTTGGTTTTAATTTCATTCGCGTTAATATTATATGTTACCCTTCCACTTTCGGAGACATTTGCAATTCTTAAAAGTGGATAATCAAAATTCATCCCCAATCGTTTACCAGCACTTTCGTAAACAACTTTTTGGAAAAGTATTTTAATTGAGCCTTGTAAACTGCGACTATCGACAGTTGGTTGTGGTAAACGTTCGATAGTAATTTCTGTCTTACCATTTACCGTTGTAGCTTTACCCAAAGGTAAGAAAAATTCTCCATCATAAGCAATGGGTAAAATACGTTCATCTGATGATAATGGCTTATCAACTGATATTTTAATTGGATTTTCTGGCGTTACACTTTCGTGATTTTGGACATCAATAATTTCAATTAGACTCAAATTACCATTACCACCGCGAGTCATATTAAAATTGTATGGTTCGGATAGTCTCTTTCCATCACGTTGAACAACGGTTTGCTCTTGTAAGAAAATTGGTGGAACTATATTACTATTAACATTCCGACTGCTAGGAGGTAAGGGATTAATGCTAAATTTACCTTTGAAAGTGGGATGTGCTTGTAACTCGACACCAGTCAGTAAATTGGTAGAAACAGAATCTTTTATTTCTACTCCACCGGGTGGTTTTACCACATTAACTTTAACTTCTTGAGTCATCCAGTTATCGATATATTCGTCTTCTTCAGGCTCAGTTTCACGAGTATAAACTTTATTCATCAAACGGTTGAGAGTGCCTGATAAACCTGTGGAACGATTTGTTGGTGGAGGATTATCTAATCCAGGTTGCTCAAGTAAACTCGCATTGAAATCTCTGGTACTAACAATTAATTTAAAAATCGTATAGTACTCGTTAATACCGCGTTCCAGATACTTTCTATTAATTGTTAGTTTTTGTCTTTTACCATTAAAGCTTTCAGAATTACTAGATTTTTTAGATATACGAATACTACCCCTTTCTTCAAAAAAGCTAGGAACTTCTATTGCGAAGCTTTCGGCTAATTCTACTACTTGAAAATACAAGTCATTTTCGCTATGGTTGGTAACTTTGATTTCTATTCGTGGTGGGTCAAATTTATTACCTTTCCAAGTATATTCTCCTTGTAAAGCAGTTGTTTCTGTTTTTGAAGAATATTGATTCTCTCCAGAAGTAACAATAACTTCCATCTCTACATCACCAGCTTTAATCTGACTAGTAGGTGGAGTTTTCAATTCTAAAATATTTTTCCAACGTGCAATATGCTCCAAACGTTTGATAATTGTCTCTGCATCTTTTTGTGTATATTCTTGGCTCTGTGGTAGTTCTGGAACAGGTGCAACTAACGGCTTTTTATCGCTTGGTTGTTTAATCCAAAATTGCCCTTCAATAGCTTCTAAATAATAATTAGCATCATTCAATAATTCCGTTTCTCGAACATATAAGGAAGGTTTACCAGCATTAATCAAGGCAAGTTCTGTACGAGCTATTTCAACTCCTCCATCATCACCTTGAAAATAAACCTTTAACTTAGGTAATGGTACCTGAGTTACAATTGCTTGATAAGGTGTATCTTGAGATAATTGTGTGCGATTGCCTTCTATTTCAACTATACTAAATTCTGTATTTACTTGAATCAATCTAGCTGAGCAAATAGCATTTTCAATTTCTCGTAACTGTTGTGGTTGAGTTCCTTGAGGGAAAATAGCTATTCTAGTCTCCCCTTCAGATGTGGGACGAATACCATGTAAAATACCACCGTTAATCACCCAATTATGATGGTTTTTTTCGTCATAACTTAAGGTAAAATAATTAATCCGTTCCCCGGCTGCACCTCCTAAGAAAGTTTGGATTAAATCATCGGATGCTGCTTCTATTTGCGGTGATTGATCGTTAACTTTACCAGTAATTAAAGCATTAATATCTTGAACTAAATTTGCATAAGATAAACTACCATTAGTACGTTGTAAAGCTTCAGTTAAAAAGTAAGAAAAAGCACCACGACGTTTACCATCTGCACCTGTATGCTCTTTCGCAGTTTGAAAATCGCGACAAGCAGAAATTAAAATATGTTTGGGTAATTTATAAGTATCGCTTAAGCGCAAATCAAGCCATTCTGGGTTATCTTGGTAAAAAAGAAAATCTTTTAAATCTCTTATCTTTCCACTCGTGTTTGTTTGACGCTCGATAACTTCTGGATCTCTTGTTGCAGTACCGGAGTGACAAGAATCCAAAATAATTAAGATATGGGGATTATTTTTTGCTACTTGCTCAATTAAATAGTTTAATTCTTTATCTGCTAAGTCTTGACCATTTGCTGTACGACTATCGTAGCAAACTAGAGTTTCAATTTTACCATCTCGTTCTTGGTCGAGAAAAACATCTGGTGCTGTTTCACGAGAGCCATGACCGGCATAATAAAAGAATACAACATCTTTGTCGTCTGCTTGGCTTAGATGTTGCTCAAAGCCGTCAATCACTGCTTGACGTGTTGCTTGTGCATTAGTTAACTTCCAATCAACAACAGAATTTTTAACTAATTCCCATTTATTATCAGTATCAATTCGCTTGCGTAAGTATGTTTCAATTGCTTCAATATCATTAACACAACCCTTTAGTGAACCCACTCCTATTGATTGAGGATGATATTCATCAATACCAACAAGTAAAGCATAAATTTTGTTAGCCATTCGTCATCTCCTATGTTTAACAGTGAAATTTATGGTTCCGACTAGATGGAACGCCATACAATGTCAATATAGGTGCAAGAAAATCAACTTATGCAGTTAGTCAATAATTAATTAACAAGAGTAAGCGATACTAGAATTAAAAAACTGATTATGGCGCACAGGAAATTACTACAGAAGAGTTGGTGAAAAGATATACTTCTGGAAAAAGAAACTTTGCTGGTGCACTCGTAATAAGAGAAAAAGAATGCGGACGTAACGGAGTTGATCTTGAAGGTGCTATGTTACGGGATATCAACTTGCGTGGAGCCGATTTAAGTTTCGCCGATTTGAGAAGTGCTGATTTGAGTGGAGCAGATTTATTTGGTGCATCTTTTATAGAAGCTCGGTTGGATAATGCGATCGTTCGGGATGCTAATTTGTATTCCGTTAATTTGTGTAGATGTAATTTGACCAATGCTGATTTAACTGGATCTGTTTTAACTCATATGAATGCTGTTGATGCCGTTTTTCGTGGTGCAATGCTCACTCCTTTTGAATCTGCTATTTTGATTGGTGCTGATTTTCGAGGTGCTACTCCACCACTTGAGGATATGATTTATCGTGCCATGAACGTAATTTGGGATACTATAATGCCTGATGGTACTATTTCATTGTGGGCCTTACTTCGGAGAATGGAAAAGTATCCGTAAATAAAGAAGTCACAAATGGTTGATGGTGCGTGACGCTACTTTCCTTATTGCTACGTTCAAATTAACTTATAGCGTCACACAACGGCAATAAGGGGGGAAGAAAATCCACACCGCATTTTGCCTCCCCTACAAGAAAAATGTACCTTTTTGCTAAGTCCTATTTATATTCCAAGTTTATTTTCAACTTGTAACTCCTCATTCCGGTGGTCCTAACTCCTAACTTTTTTTAATAAGAGCGATATTCCTGAAAAACTTTGATTTGACGATCGCGATCGAAGGAAACTACATCAAAAGGCTGTTTCTTATTCCCCATTTCCATACCTGGGGTACCCCAAGGCATACCGGGTACTGATAAACCAGTTTGTTTGGGGGATTGAGCGATAAAACGTTTAATATCATCAGCGGGGACGTGTCCTTCCATGACATAATTGTCAATAATTGCGGTGTGACAGGATTCTAACTGTTGAGGTACGTTAAAATGTTGCTTGATTGCTTCCATGTTTTCGGTTTTTAGATCGTATGCGATTTTAAAACCGTGATTTTCCATATGTTTTATCCAGTTTCCACAGCAACTACAAGAAGGGCTGCGATAAACGGTAACTTCTTTTTTATCCCAGACGCTAGCTTGAGCATTTCCCGCGATCGGCAGCCAGTAAAATATTCCTACCATTGCTAAAATAACAACGCCCTTAATTAACTTCATAAACAATTTAGAATTAGTAAACATGAATAAAACCTGATTTTAATTTTAGATTTTAGATTTTAGATTGAATAGTTAAAAATTAACAGTAAATTTCTTACTACCTCCCCGATTGTCCGACTATTTTACAATTCGTCCTATCTTCAAACTACCGCAATATAATTCAATAGGGGATTGGAAAGAGTGAGTTGTGCGCTTGACAAATTTTATAAGATAAAATCTACTTTAAGAATACATCCCACTCTTCAGAATCTAATCTAAGTAAAAGGATTTCAAAATATATAATGATATATACTCCGCTGCACTCACGTACTAAAATTACGCTCGTTGTTACTATCTGCTTATTGGTATTTTCTACAACTTCCTGTGCCGATAATCAAACAAATTCTCCACAAGTTGAAGCTACTCAAGCACGTTCTACAGCTACTAATTCTTCCCAAATTGAAACGAATCTAACAGATAAAACAACTGTTAATAGATTACCTACCATAGTCAAAAGCGCAGTATTATCAGATGCAACAAAGCGCGTCACTAAACCCGTAGCTGCACTGCGGATAAGTGATGTGCAAAAAGAAAATTGGGGAGATAGTTGTTTGGGCTTGGCACAGAAAGATCAACTTTGCGCTCAGGTAATTGTACCCGGTTGGAAAGTTGTAGTTAGCGACGGGCAAAACGAATTAGTTTATCGCACTGACGAAAAAGGTAAACAAGTTAAATTAGAAGATTTGCAATCCTAAAAATCATGTAGAGACGTAGCAGTGCTACGTCTCATTAATTGTGCGACATCTAATTAATTGTGCGACATCTAATAAATTATGCGACATCTAATAAATTGTGCGACATCTAATTAATTGTGCTACGTCTAATTAATTGTGGTTATGCAACAAATAAATTTGATTATGATTTATATATTCCCTAAATCAAAGCCAGAATTCTCGATCCAGTAACCCCAATCAAAACAATTAAACCCAAGCCGCGACGAAAATAATTTACTCCTTGGAATAATTCCAGCCATCCCCAAGTAAACAAACAACCAAACGCCAATACGGATAAACCTGTATTAACATCCCCGGATGTAAAAACTAGTTGAAGTAAACTGGCAACACCCCAAACAATAATCGGTGGATTTGGCGGTTGAGCTATAACAATATTGCCATTGTCGTCGCGGAAGGTTTTATCAAATAACGTGTTTTCCGTTGTCATAATAGTCCTAAATAAGTAAGTAAATAAATAACTGTTAATTCCGAGTTGTATTTCTATATTCCTATAATCGCCACTATCCCAACGATCGCTGCTTCGGATATAGCCAAATTTCTCAAAAAGTTCTTCTACCCTCGATGATTCCAAGCTTTTGGCGTAAAAAAGTCCGAAATTAATATGTTGAGAAATAGGTGACGTTTATAAATTTGTAATACTATCGTAACTATTTATATTTAACAGGTACAATTCATGAGTTAATACTAACTATAGTAGTAACCATCAAGATTAAAATATGCCAAAAAATCTTCTAAAAAATCTTCTCTTGGTGCGTTGCGTGCTAAAACATATATCAATAACTAACAACTCATGATTACGGGTACAACTAAATTACTTGGAATAATCGGACATCCGGTAGAACATTCGCGATCGCCAGTCATGCAGAATGCAGCTTTGGCGAAGTTGGGTTTAAATTATATTTATCTTCCTTTTCCCGTTCAACCGCAGAATTTAAAACAAGCCCTCGATGGATTTGCAGCTATTAACGTTGTCGGATTTAACGCTACTATTCCCCACAAACAGGCAATAATACCTTTACTTTCACAAATCGAACCGATCGCGATCGCTGTAGGTGCGGTAAATACAGTTGTTCGTAGAAATGATAAATGGATCGGCACGAATACTGATGTCGAAGGCTTTATTGCACCGTTGCGATCGCTTACCAAAGATTGGAGTCAAACAAATGCCGTAATTTTAGGTAATGGTGGTGCCGCCAGAGCAGTTGTTGCAGGTTGCGCTCAATTGGGTTGTGCGTCAATTCATGTGGTAGGACGTAATTTACAAAAGTTAAAAGAATTCCGCGATAGTTGGAAAGATTCCCCAATACAAGTAAATTTACAAGTTCATCAATGGGATTCTTTACCAGAAATAATTCAACAAGCAAACCTGTTAATTAACACCACCCCCATCGGGATGTATCCCCAAGTTGAAAATTCACCAGTGGACGCAGAGTTATTCGCGCATCTACCAAAAGATACAATTGTCTACGATTTAATTTATACTCCCAGCCCCACAAAATTTTTAGAATACGCCCAACTTGCAGATAAAACTGCGATCGACGGTTTAGAGATGTTAGTTCAACAAGGTGCAGCAGCTTTAAAGATATGGCTACAACAAGAGACAGTCCCTGTAGATGTGATGCGTCAAACCTTGCAGCAAAACCTTTATCAAAAATAAAGTAAAAGCAATAAATCTTTACTTTTAACTATTGCCTATTCTGCGATCGCTGATACTTGATAAGTTAAAACTTCAATATTTATTCGTAAATTTAAAGATTTACTTATTTACTTTTTACACATTTGTCGTATTATTGGTTATAGCAAATAATACTTTCATAGAGTAACATCTATGTAAATCATTAAAAGATCGTAAAGAAATCAATCTATGATTAGCTTAGACTTATTAGCAATGCAATTTGACTAATTATGTTCTGGTCTCAAAATAATCAAGTAAAAATTCATCATCATAATGGTAATATTCTTTATTATCCAAGACGATATTTACTATAGATCGGGGTTTTGTGGGAAATTTTTTGCTAATTGAATAACCGATCGCCAATAATAGTTTGTTTTATTGCTTGCCAAGATTTAATGCTAGAGCAGGTTAGGAAAATTATTGTATAAATCTAAAAAAAACAATTATTACTCAAAAGATGGTAGAGAAGAATATGCAAATAACCAATCAAATCCATTTTAGGAACCTGCGCGGTGACATATTTGGAGGTTTAACAGCTGCAATTATTGCTTTACCGATGGCGTTAGCTTTCGGGGTAGCTTCCGGTGCAGGTCCTGCTGCTGGACTTTATGGTGCTATTCTTGTTGGTTTTTTTGCAGCCCTCTTCGGTGGTACTCCAACATTAATTTCCGAACCTACCGGACCGATGACGGTGGTAATGACTGCGGTAATTATACACTTAACAGATGCTGCTCCAGACAGAGAAACTGGGTTAGCGATGGCTTTTACGGTAGTTGTAATGGCTGGGATAATTCAAATTATCCTTGGAGCATTAAAGTTGGGAAGATACGTTACTTTAATGCCTTATACGGTGGTTTCGGGTTTCATGTCGGGAATTGGAATAATTCTAATTATTCTGCAAACAGCACCGTTTTTAGGACAGAAAAGTCCTGGGGGTGGGGTGATGGGTACGGTGCAAAATATACCCAACCTGATCGCAAATATTCAACCTCTTGAAACCATTTTGGCTTTGTTAACGATCGCCATTCTGGTATTTTCTCCCAAGCAGATAAATAAGTTTATTCCCCCGCAGTTATCGGCTTTAGTTATAGGAACAGTTGTTTCTCTTGTTTTCTTTGGCAATGCTGATATCCGTAGAATTAGTGATGTTGGCGAAGTTGCAGCCGGCTTACCTCAATTCGTAATGCCTGTATTTAGTGCAGGAGAATTCCAAACCATGCTGATCGACGCTTTGGTTTTGGGTATGTTGGGTTCTATTGATGCCTTACTGACATCAGTAGTTGCCGATAGTTTGACTCGCACGGAACACGATTCTAATAAAGAATTAATCGGTCAAGGTATAGGTAATATCGCTTCTGGATTATTTGGCGGTATTGCTGGTGCTGGTGCGACAATGGGAACGGTTGTTAACATTGAAACAGGCGCTCGCACGGCGCTTTCTGGTATAACTCGTGCATTGATTTTGTTGGTTGTAGTATTATTCGCTGCACCTTTAACTTCTGTAATACCTTTAGCGGTATTAGCAGCGATCGCGTTGAAAGTAGGTGTAAACATTATCGACTGGAGCTTCCTCAAACGCGCTCATAAGGTATCTCCCAAAGCTGCCTTGATTATGTACGGCGTGATAATTCTCACTGTATTTGTTGACTTAATCGTTGCGGTTGGTGTTGGGGTATTCGTTGCGAATATCTTGACGATCGAACGTTTAAGTAACCTGCGTTCTGAAGATGTGAAGACAGTTACCGATGCAGACGATGCAATTCTCTTAAACGATGTAGAAAGAGATTTATTGGATCGTGCTAACAATCGCGTGTTGCTGTTCCAATTAGAAGGACCGATGATATTCGGTGTTGCTAAGGCGATCGCCCGCGAACAAACCGCGATGAAAGATCATGATGTATTAATTTTAGACTTGAGTGAAGTTCCACATCTCGGCGTAACAAGTTCTTTAGCGGTAGAAAATGCGATTAAAGACGCTGTAGATAAAGGTCGTCACGTATTTATTGTCGGCGCTACAGGCAAGATTAAGCAGAGATTGCAAAAACTGGGAATCTTCAGTATTTTGCCTCCACATCATATAGTTAGCTCTCGTGAAGAAGCATTAAAGCAAGCACTCAACTTGGTGAGCTATCGCAGCGATGATGTTTCGTCGAACTATCCCACTACTGGATTCAACGAAACTGCATTCGGACAGTAAATATAACGGTAGTATTTCGGCACGCTAGTTTTATTGCCGATTACCTATATATAACCTCGGACTACTCCCTACCTAAACGAAATGTTTAATTGAATGTTGGCACAAGTACTTTTTTTTTAATTGCCTCATTCCCTTTGAATCAAAATATGATGTTCCAACCTTAATATCCGTTGCTATATTTGTCTGAAAGTTAGAAGTAACGGAGATTACAAAATACATATTTTAAAGGAGTTATAGAAGTTATAGAAGTTATAGAAGTTACGAAATTCAATAAAAATAACTAAGAAATTCTGATAAACTCGCTCTAGTCAAGACTTTAATCGGAGAATAAATTAATACGTCAATGAATTATCCACTTGAACTGATTGCGCCGGGAAATTACTTCCTGGCAACGACCGAAGCTGAGAATGCACCCTTTGTTCTTGCAGGGGTATTACTGAGTTTAATTGTAATTTATCTCGCTAGTAAACTAGGTGGTGAGTTATCCAGAATGCTGGATCTTCCCCCAGTTTTAGGTGAATTAGTTGGTGGTGTAGTAGTCGGTGCTTCGGCACTAAATTTGATTGTGTTTCCCGAAAGCGGTGGCACTGCTTCCAACTCCCTGGTAATGAGTGCTTTACAACTTTTTGATGATATTAGTCCGGAAGCGGCAACGTCAATTTTTGCAAGTCAGAGCGAAGCAATTTCAATTTTGGCAGAATTAGGTGTAATTGTGCTGCTGTTTGAAATTGGTTTAGAATCCGATTTAAGGGAACTACAAAAAGTCGGTTATCAAGCAGCAGTTGTCGCAATAGTGGGAGTTGTTGCTCCTTTTGTAGGTGGTACTGCGGGTTTGATGTTTTTGTTTAACGTGCCGACAATTCCGGCTGTTTTTGCAGGTGCGGCTTTAACTGCAACTAGTATTGGTATTACCTCGAAAGTTTTATCGGAATTAGGACATCTCAAATCAGCAGAAGGTCAAATTATTGTCGGTGCGGCGGTAATAGATGACGTTTTGGGTATTATCGTTTTAGCAGTAGTGGCGAGTTTGGCTAAAACTGGTGAAGTTGATATTTTCAATGTCATTTATCTAATTATTAGTGCCAGCGCTTTTCTAATCGGTTCGATTTTACTGGGTAAATTCTTCAATAAAAGCTTCGTATTTACTGCCGAATTATTCAAAACCAGAGGAAACATCGTAATTCCGGCGTTTATCTTTGCCTTGTTCATGTCTTTTGTTGCTAACGCCATCCACTTAGAAGCGATTTTAGGTGCTTTCGCTGCTGGCTTGGTTTTGGATGAAACCGATAAACGCAACGAATTAGACGAGCAGGTGATTCCCATTGCAGATATACTGGTGCCGATTTTCTTCGTGACTGTGGGAGCCAGCGTTGATTTAAGCGTACTTAATCCTATAGTTCCCGAAAATCGTCAAGGTTTAGTTTTAGCGTTATTTTTGATTGTAGTCGCGATAATCGGTAAAGTAATCACGGGTTGGGCAGTCTTCGGGAAACCGGGAATTAATCGTTTGGCGATCGGTGTAGGAATGATTCCACGGGGAGAAGTTGGACTGGTATTTGCGGGAATTGGTGCAGCTAGCGGCGCACTTGATAAACCCTTGCAAGCTGCAATTATTATTATGGTGATTTTGACAACCTTTTTAGCACCGCCTTTTTTACGGATTGCGTTTAAAGATCCAGTTAAACCTGTAGAAGAAGCAGATGCTGCTAGTTAAATATTCAAGACTTTTTTAAGAAAGTAAAAGCAACCAAGTCGCCTCAAGGGGTGGCTTTTTTTTGTGAGAGGGAGTAGGGAATAGGTAATGTTCTTTTTGAATCACAAGAGTATATATTATATTGACGATTTATAATTCAGTATAACAAGTATAAATTTAGCTAAATTTTTATGTTCAATACCTTTGTTTTTTAATTAAAACTAATACCTTTTATGCCAAATTTATTATGGGAAAGCTTGTTAAACTAATTTCACAGAATCCTAATTATTCGACAAAAAAAACATTATTGATTAATATTGGCTTTTATTACTACGCGCTATCTAGATCCTTTTACCTACTCCTTACTCCCTACTCCCTACTCCCTTTTCAAAGTTGATTCTTATGGAACAAATATTGCAACAGTTTGCCAAGAGTCCCTTAATTGCTTTTACGATTCTTTTATTAGTAATTTTGGTAGTACCGCCAATTTTTGAACGTTTGCGACTTCCGGGATTAGTTGGATTATTAGCAGCAGGAGTCGTTTTAGGTCCTGATGGTTTAGGTATCTTAAATGCAGAAACTGAAACCATGAAATTGCTGTCGGACATTGGTAAAATTTATCTCATGTTCGTTGCTGGTTTAGAAATAGATTTAGAAGACTTTCGTAAAAATAAAGATCGTTCTTTAGGCTTTGGAATTGCGACTTTTCTCATTCCCCTAATTTTTGGGGCTATGGTAGGAAGATTTTTTAATTTTGATTGGAATGCTTCAATTTTAATTGGTTCTCTGCTTGCTTCTCATACTCTCTTAGGATTTCCTATAGTTACCCGTTTGGGAGTCACCAGCAATCAAGCCGTTACCGTAACTATAGGGGCAACCATTTTTACCGATATTGCGGCATTATTAGTACTCGCAATTTGCGTTTCCATTAGCGCTGGAGAATTTTCTGCTGTTAGTTTAACTATCCAATTAACAACTTTAGCAATTTACGCAGCAATAGTTTTATTCGGTTTTGACTGGGCTGGTAAAGAATATTTTCGTCGTACTGGAGACGAACAAAGCAATCAATTTTTGTTCGTTTTATTAGCAGTATTTTTAGCTTCAGTAGGAGCAGAAATTATTAATGTAGATAAAATTGTCGGAGCATTCTTAGCAGGTTTAGCTGTAAATGATGTAGTCGGACATTCCCCGGTAGAGGAAAAAGTGGAATTTGTTGGAAGTACCTTATTTATTCCGTTTTTCTTCGTCGGGATGGGATTGCTGATAAATTTATCCGGATTTGTATCCAGTCTTAGTACTCAATTACCTTTAACGATCGCAATTGTTGGTGCATTAATTCTGAGTAAATTTCTGGCTGCATTCATAGCTAAACTACTTTATGGCTATAACTGGAATGAAACCTTAACAATGTGGTCTTTATCCTTACCTCAAGTAGCTGCAACTTTAGCTGCTGCATTAGTAGGTAAAACTGCTGGAATTATTACAGATGCTGTTTTTAACACTGTAATCGTTTTAATGCTAGTTACGGCTATTTTAGGTCCGATATTAACAGCAAAATTTGGAAGTAAATTAACTATACCCAAAGCAAGTTTAGAAAAAAAATCTCAAACGCAAGAAGTAGATGCAGAAGCAGAATTCAGTTTAGATACCGATAATTTGAATTACAACAATCTGTTCAAAGTAGTAGTACCCGTTTACAATCCCCAAACCCAAAGATATTTGATTGAAATGGGAGCATTATTAGCCCGCCATGAAAAAGGAATAGTTGTGCCTTTATCGATTCCGAAAGCCCACGTTCATATGGACGATCCACAGTTAAAATTTTCCATCAAACGAAGCAAACAATTATTACAGCAAGCTTTAACAATTAGTCAAGAATTTGAAGCTGAAGCTAAACCAATGATTCGTATTGATGATGATATTGCACGCGGAATTAGTCGTGCAGCCAGAGAACAAAATGCCGATTTAATTGTTATGGGTTGGAGTCGAAACAGCAGCTTGCAAGCTCGTTTACTTGGTAATGTTATTGATAACGTCTTTTGGGCTGCACATTGCCCGGTTGCGGTAATGCGCTTGCTAAATGAACCAATAAACATTCATCGCATTCTTGTTCCCGTAGGAGGCAATACACCTCAAATCTTACGTGTAATCCAATTTGCTCAATTTTTTGCCGATACAAACCAAGCATCCGTAACATTACTGCACGTCCGTCCGCGTAAAACCTCTGAGAAAGAAATCGTTTTATTTGAATCAGAACTATCCTCATATCTAAGTAACAGCAAATCTCGCAAAGAAGTAGTAATTCAAACAATTCGTCACGATGACGTAGCAAAAGTTATTATTAACCAAGCGAAATCCTACGACATGGTAATCTTGCGTTCTATGCGCCGTCGTACAGCCGGAGGATTAGCAGTTAGCGACGTAACTAATAAGCTACTTTCATCAATAAATTGTTCGATGGTTTTATTCGGGGAACCGCATTCGGGTTGATAGTCGAACGCTATAGCGCCGATCGCGCTTTAATCCAATTACAGGTATAGGTTTTGTGGCAATCATAAGATGGGTTTCTGTTAAACCTCCTAAGTCTTTATACTCAATTAGGTAGTAATCTTTCTAACCGTTCATCCATGTGTCGCAAGCATTGAACTAGCTAAGGTCTGCGTAAATTTAGAAACCATTCTAGATAGTTCGCACGCATAAAAGCTCAAAATTGTGTTTCTCAATTGGCACGAAGGTGATAATGACTTGCTATATATGATTGTCCATACCAATCATTCACTTTCACGTAAATTTTTGTAACTACCGTAGTTGGGTCTATGCTATTCATGGAAAAAACTCAATCATAGATTCACATCAATCATTATGATTGTATTTTATTGATGATGGATTCAGTAAAGCTATGATTATTTGGCAACTATAAAGTTTTACTTATGTAACTAATATTATATTTTTTTAATAATTACCGATTTAGGGTATATATTTTTTATGCTAAACGTTGTATTCTAGTTTTAACACCAGTTAAGAATGTAAAAAAACAAACCAGCGAACAGATTTACGTTAATTGCATCGTAAATCTAATTCTTTGCTACGAGTTTTTTCCAAAGCAGACTAGATTGATATTTGCGCTCTTGCTGCTTGCTGTTTTAAGAGCAAGTCAAACGTTTTGATATTAGCAAATTCCAGTAGTTTAGTTTAAGTTTTGTAATGTCTAAAAAAACATAGAACTATTTAAAGGAGACGACAGTGACGGACTTTAATTCAGTTTGTCGAAGCAAATTTCTTGTAACAGCTGGGTTATCAGCGGGGGCAGTTTTGCTCAAAGGTTGCATGGGGAATCCACCATAAGCGGGAGTTGGTAACACCCAAAATGCAACAATAGCAGAACCAGTGGCAATTATTAATTCCGAACAAGCGCCTATTCGTTATAAAGGTGAGGCAGGATGGATATGATGTTCAACTAGCTGCGATGCTTGAAGGGTACCCAGACAAAACTTGAGGGCGGAATATTGCGAATATTGGGCTAGAACCTACAATCCGCAGGGTAAATACAAGTACAATGTGTGGTGGGTTGAAGAAGCAAAATTAAACAATAAAAAAAGACGCTGCGTAGTAGACAAGCAAGGACACAACGAAACCAAAATTTAAGAAGTGAATATTGGAAATAAGTTAAACAAATAGACTAAAGATTATTTAGTCTTTATTGATGAAATGGGTGTTCTACTTAGTAGAGCCGCGAATCTATGCACGTAGCGATCGCCGTACATAAAGGTGAACGCATTGCGATTTATGATTTTAAACCGTTCTATAGAAGAGCGAAAGTTACGGTAATTGGGGCAATAAGCAATAAAGCGGTTCTTCCATGCCACGCTTGGCTACCGTCCTGACCCCTAAAATATGAAATTAAGGAGAAATTACAACGTGGAATTTTTGACCGATTTCTTTACGAAATTCTTGGGGCAGTTACAGTCCCCGACACTCGGCTTTCTGATTGGTGGCATGATCGTTGCCTCCCTCGGTAGCCGACTATCAATTCCAGATCCGGTATATAAGTTCATCGTCTTCATGCTACTGATTAAAGTCGGACTGACTGGTGGACAGGCGATCCGCGACTCCAATCTGGCAGAGATCCTGTTGCCTGCGTTGTTCGCCGTGGTGATAGGGATACTTATCGTGTTCATCGGGCGCTACACATTGTGCATGCTGCCGAAAGTCAAAACCGAGGATGGCATTGCGACTGCGGGCTTGTTCGGTGCCGTGAGTGGCTCTACCCTCGCTGCCGCCCTGACGCTATTGGAAGTGCAAAAGATCCCATACGAACCCTGGGCAGCCGCACTCTATCCTTTCATGGACATCCCAGCGCTCGTGACTGCGATCGTCTTGGCCAGCATTTATAGCGGCAAGCGGCGCGATACCGCAGACGACGAGTATCTCAGCGAGCAGGAGTATCTTAGCAAGCAGGAGTATCTCAGCAAGCAGCGCGGTAACGCAGGCGTTTCTACTAGCATCAAGCAGGGGGGTATTGTCGCACGCGGGTATCCCAGCAAGCAGCGTCAGCGGGTCAAGATATGGCCCATCGTCAAGGAAAGCCTCCAGGGTTCTGCCCTATCGGCACTGCTACTCGGCCTCGCTTTAGGTCTGCTGACCAAGCCGGAAAGTGTCTATCAAAGCTTCTACGAGCCGCTCTTTCGCGGACTGCTTTCGGTACTGATGCTGATCATGGGTATGGAAGCGGCTGCAAGGGTTAAAGAGCTACGCACGGTAGCCCAGTGGTACGCCGTGTATGCCTTTGTAGCACCGCTGCTGCATGGGTTGCTCGCCTTCGGCTTCGGCATGATTGCCCACTACACCACGGGATTCAGCCTTGGCGGCGTTGTGATCTTAGCCGTCATCGCCGCCTCCAGTTCAGACATCTCAGGTCCGCCCACTTTGCGAGCCGGTATCCCGTCGGCCAACCCCTCTGCCTACATCGGCGCGTCTACAGCTGTCGGCACGCCGGTTGCGCTTGCCTTGGGAATACCGCTCTTCATGGGGCTTGCCCAGGCGCTGGGAGGTGGCTGATTCCAGACGGGTTGCGGTCTGCCGATGCTCCCCTAACCGGGCAACCAACACGGCGGCTAGATCGTTGCGATCGCGCCGCCGTGTTGACGTTTGCCTGAGTTTCTATGTAGTTTAATCAATACACACATCGAGAGGTAAAACACATGACCCAGAGAGCCAGCAAGCTCGTCATCGTCACGGAAAAGGTGCTGCTCAAACAAGTCGCCAACATTATCGACGAAGCCGGGGCTACCGGTTATACGGTGGTGGACGCTGGCGGTAAAGGCAGTCGCAATATGCGCTCGTCGGGACGACCCACCGTTTCCGAGGCTTACTCGAATGTAAAGTTCGAGGTGCTCACTCCCAATCGGGATATGGCTGTGAAGATTTCGGATGAGGTCGCAGCGCAGTTTTTCGACGATTATTCGGGCATCGCCTATCTCTGTGACGTGATGGAGGTACTGCACGCGCACAAGTTCTAACTCAAAACCCAGTCGATCGAACCTAAAAAGCCGGGGCATGACGGGCAGCCTTAAAAGTTTTTTCCTCCTGAAAAAACTTTTAAGGGAACCCTCTCACCCGGCTTTTTGGTGGCCGTGTTTCGTGCCTGCGGGATGTTGACGCTGATGAAGAAGTCATTGGTCCAGACCTATGGGCCGTGCGGCTGTTGAATGGAGACGACGCAAACCTTGACACGAAGCGACGAAGGGAATACCATAGCGTTCGTATACACGTTGCGACCTAGCGCACTTGCTATAGTAAGCACGCTAGCACCATACCATCGATCGCTCAAGAAGAGACTATCCAAAGTTATTATCAACGAAGCTAATTCTTACAATATGCTAATATGGCCGTTCGGTTCACCGTCGCACAGCCTCCGGATTAGCAGTTAGCGATGTCAGTAATAAACTTCTTTCATCAATTAATAATTGTTCGATGGTTTTATTTGGGTAACCTCATTCGGGATAAAGGTGCAATCAGACTCCTGAGCAACGCTGTTGGTTGACCTTATCTGAAGAAGAAATTGCTTGTTAGCTATTATAAAAACTATTTTTATCGATTTCAGTAAAAATACTTATCTTAATGTATTTTTTTGTACGGAATTACTTTTATCTTTGATGTAATTTATACGTTAGTAAGTAAGATATGTATTTTTCATATCTTGATTTATTTTGAGGTTAAGCCACCTTTTTCGGTTAAATTACCAGTTCCGCTTATTAACAGAAGATGACATTCTCAAAAACCCGCTCTGTAGAGAATTTAAGTATATACCATCTGCTTGAAGGCAACGCAAAGAAAAATCCCCAAGACATAGCTATTATAGCTGCCGGTCGGCCACCTCTGACCTACAGTCGCTTATTTGATGCTGTAACCGATGTGCTTTTCAAGTTAAACGCAATAGGTATCGGTCGTAACGACCGAGTGGCGATCGCTCTGCCCAACGGTGCAGAGATGGCTGTAGCTTTTTTAACTATTGCCTCTTGTGCTACTTGTGCCCCTCTCAATCCCAATTATCGTCAATCGGAATACGATTTTTATCTATCGGATTTGGATGCCAAAGCCCTGATCTTTCAATCGGGAGTTGCTACCTTCGCAGTAGAAGTAGCGAAAAAAAGAGGTATTCCCCTTGTGGAACTCTCTCCTGTCTCAGAAGCAGCGGGACTTTTTCAACTAACAGGTGGAGAACCCAAAAGTCCGGCAATGGATGGCATTGCCCAACCCGAAGATATAGCTTTAGTACTACATACTTCTGGGACTACCTCCCGTCCCAAAATGGTGCCACTCACGGGCAACAACCTCTGCACCTCTGCCGAAAATATTCGCATCGCTTTGAATCTAGTCGAGAACGATCGCTGTCTGAACGTGATGCCCCTATTCCATATTCACGGACTTATGGGGGCAATACTATCATCTCTAAGTGCGGGTGGGAGTGTAGTTTGTACTCCCGGTTTTGACGCGCCCAAATTTTTTGATTGGTTAGCAGAATTTCGCCCTACTTGGTATTCAGCAGTTCCTACCATGCACCAAGGGATTTTGGCAAGGGCTGGAGATAACCGCCAGCACCGGATGAAATGTCCAATTCGCTTGATCCGCTCTTCTTCGGCTCCCTTACCACCCCAGGTAATGAATGAGTTAGAAGCAGAATTCCAAGCTCCAGTAATCGAATCTTATGGCATGACTGAAGCTTCCCATCAGATGGCTAGCAATCCCCTACCGCCTAAAACTCGCAAACCCGGTTCGGTGGGAGTTGCAGCGGGGCCAGAAGTCACGATTATGGATGAGACGGGCAATTTACTACCACTCGGTGAGGTAGGAGAAGTAGTTATTCGAGGTGCTAATGTCACCTCTGGCTATCACAACAACACGGATGCCAATCAAAGTGCGTTTACCAATGGTTGGTTTCGCACGGGAGACTTGGGTTATTTAGATGAGGAGAACTATCTTTTCCTCAAAGGTAGAATTAAAGAAATTATTAATCGTGGTGGTGAAAAGATTTCTCCCCGTGAAGTGGATGAAGTGCTTTTAGATCATCCGGCTATTGAGCAGGTTGTCACCTTTGCCGCACCCCATACTTTATTAGGTGAAGATGTAGCTGCTGCTGTAGTCTTGCAAGAAGGAGCATCAGTAACAGAATTAGAAATTAAAGAATTTGTAGCTTCTAAATTGGCTGATTTTAAAGTGCCTCGTGTGGTGCTTTTTGTTTCGGAAATTCCTAAAGGTCCTACTGGCAAAAGACAACGCATAGGTTTAGCCGAAAAGTTGGGATTAAGTGCTTCGGATCCGACAATCACTCATAATGATTATGTTCCACCACAGACACCAATACAAGTAGAGTTGGTGACAATTTGGTCGGAGATTTTAGGAATAGATAAAGTGGGTATTTACGATAACTTCTTCCAATTGGGAGGAGATTCTATTTTGGCAACGAGAATTGTCAATCAGGTCAGAGAAGTTATGAATATTGAGTTATCGTTTCTGTTCTTTTTTCAGGAAGCAACTGTAGCGATAATGGCAGATTTAATTAATGAAAAACAAGCAGAAATGATTGAGGATAGCGAGATGTCTGCCATGTTAGAGGAACTAGAATCTCTCTCGGATACGCAAGCAGAAACTCTGCTGAATAATCAATAATAAAGTCGATAAAACAATTGGTAATTTTACTTTTTAAGAGAGAAGAATGATAGATAACCGCAGGACATTGCAGCAGCAATTGCAACAAAGAGATATCTTTCCCTTTATCGGAGTTTATGATGTTTTTTCAGCTGCAATTGCGGCCAAATATTACGACGGGATATTTATCAGCGGTTTTGGTTTTGCAGCCAGCTTTTATGGTTTACCAGATATTGGATTTATTGCTTGGTCAGATGTGGTTGCCTTTGTACAAAGGGTTAAAACTATTCTTCCCAATTCTTATATTCTCGTCGATATTGATGACGGTTATGTAGATAGTGAAGTGGCTTGTCATGTAGTTAGCATATTGGAGTCTATAGGGGCAGATGGGGTAATTATTGAAGACCAAAAACGACCGAGAAGATGCGGTCATGTTGACGGTAAAATATTGATGGATTTAGAGGAGTTTCTAGACAAGCTTAAAAAAGTTTTGGTAACTCGAAAAGAGTTTTTTGTAGTAGCCCGAACCGATGCGAGCGAACTTGATGAAATTATCTTTATAGCTTCAGCATTTGCACAGGTGGGTGCTGATGCGATATTAGCTGATGGTATTAAGGATTTAGAAGTTATTAGAATTTTAAAAACTAAAGTAGATAAACCTTTGGTATTTAACCAACAGGGCGGGAGGAAAATCTCCTGCTTGTAGTTTGAGTGAATTGAAGGATGCGGGAGTTTCTCTAGTGAATTACAGTACCCCTTGTTTGTTTGCGGCTCAAGAGGGAATTGAAGCGCAAATGAAAATCTTAAAAGAAACAGATGGGTTGTTGCTAAAACAACAAGTGGGTGTGCCGGAATGTACTGCTCTTTTGAATGAAAATCTGGCTTTGAGAAATAAAGCCTAATACCTTTTTTCCAATTATTTTGATACATTTTGCTAACCAGGGTAAGCTTCGGTAGCTAGAGCTAAAAATGAAGAATCGTAGTTATTCTTATCGGATAAAAAATAATCATCAGGATGGATCTCGTACTAGTAAAAATACTGTAATTATTATTGATGAAAGATATTAATAAACGAATTGCTAAACTTTCACCAGCTAAACGTAAATTGCTAGAGCAGAAACTCCAGCAAAAGGTTAAAGATGCTAACCACTCTTCCATTCCTAATCGAGAAAATACTCAGTCCGCACCCCTGTCATTTTCTCAGGAGTGGATGTGGATATTAGATAGGTTAGAACCGGGAAATCCTGCTTATAATCGTCCTACAAATATTCGCCTCACAGGTTCGCTGAATGTAACTGCTCTCTTAAACGCAATTAACTCCATTGTGCGTCGCCACGAAGTTTTACGCACAACTTTTCCCATGGTAGATGGACAACCAATCCAGACGATCGCTCCGAGTCTGACTTTGAAGTTGCCCATAATAGAATTAAGTAATTTAGCGCTCAAGGAACCAGAAACAGAAATCAAACGCATCGCAGTCTCCGAAGCACAACAGAGATTCGACTTATCTAAATTACCCCTAATTCAAGCCAAGTTACTGCGACTGAGTGAAGAAGAACATATCTTGTTGCTGAGTATGCACCACATTATCTTTGATGGTTGGTCAGTAGGAGTTTTACTTGAAGAACTCGCCGCATATTATCAAGCTTTTGTGAGTGGTAAACCACCATCTCTGCCGCCATTACCAATTCAATATGCCGACTTTGCGATTTGGCAGCGCCAGCAGTTGCAGGGAGAAAGGTTAGAGTCTGGGCTTGACTACTGGAAAAAACAATTAGGTGGTAATTTACCAATACTGGAGTTACCTACAGATAGAATGCGATCGCCCCAGCAGACTTGGAGAGGAGCAAAGCTTGATTTATTATTACCTCCAAACTTGAAGAGATCTCTCAAAGAACTTAGTCTCAACGAAGGGGTGACGCTATTTATGACATTGTTGACTGCTTTCCAAATATTGCTTTATCGCTATACAGGTGAGGAAGATATTATTGTCGGAACGCCGGTAGCAGGTCGCGATCGCGCTGAAACTGAAAAAGCAATTGGTGTATTTATTAATACTATACCATTACGCACTCAATTAAATGGCAACCTGAGTTTTCGAAAACTGTTGGCAAAGGTGCGAGAAGTAGCTTATCTCGCTTATAGTTACCAGGAAATTCCTTTTTATAAGTTAGTGCAATCGCTGCAATTAAAACGAGACTTAAGTCACACTCCCATATTTGTGGTATTGTTCCAACTGAGAAATTTACCAAGCCAGGTAGTAGATTTAGAAGGTTTAAGAATAGAAAATTGCCAGTTGGAAACGGGAGGGGCAATGCTCGATTTGGCTTTGGAGATAGAGGAGCAGCCCGAGGGGTTATCTTGCCATTTTAAATATAACAGCGATTTGTTCGACGCAAATACCATTGAGCGAATGGCTGGTCATTTCCAAGTTTTGCTAGAGGGAATAGTTACCAATCCCCAACAGCAGGTTTCTCAATTACCTTTACTCACACAAGGCGAACAACATCAGTTACTAATTGAATGGAATAATACAGCAAATTATTATCCCCAAGATAAATGCATTCATCAGTTATTTGAAGAACAAGTACAACTGACTCCGGATGCAGTTGCAGTTGTTTTTGATACTGAAAGATTGACATATCGTCAGTTAAATAACCGAGCCAATCAACTAGCGCATTATTTGCGATCGAAAGGAGTCGCTCCTGAAGTTTTGGTGGGGATTTGTGTAGAGCGTTCTGTTGAGATGCTGGTGGGATTATTGGGGATTCTTAAAGCAGGTGGGGCTTATGTGCCATTAGATTCAAGCTACCCAAAAGAGCGTATTGCTTATATGCTCGAAGATTCGGAAGTCTCAGTTTTGTTAACACAATCTTCGTTTGTTGAGAAACTGCCCTCAAATATTTTAATGGTGGTTTTGTTGGACACAGTAGAGCAATCTATCGCCTCACAAACTCAAGAGAACCCAGTCAATCAAACAAAACCTGACAACTTAGCTTATATAATTTACACATCGGGTTCAACAGGAAAACCCAAGGGAGTTGCCGTTACCCATTTGGGCATCAACCGATTAGTCAAAAATACTAACTATATAAAATTAGAACCATCAGATCGAGTAGCCCAAATTTCCAATGCTTCTTTTGATGCTGCAACCTTTGAAATTTGGGGCGCTCTTGTTAATGGAGCGCAACTTGTAGGAATTCCCCAAGAAGTTGCTCTCTCACCTGAAAAATTTGTTACCCACATTCTTCAAAAGCAAATTAATGTAGTATTCTTGACAACAGCTTTATTCAATCAATTTGCAACACTAATTCCAGGAGCATTCAAGCCCTTAAAATATCTTTTATTTGGTGGTGAAGCAGTCAATCCAACTTCGGTTAAGAAGGTACTCGAACATGGAGCGCCTGAGAAATTACTTCATGTTTATGGGCCAACCGAGAATACAACTTTTTCATCTTGGTATTTAATTGAGGAAGTTGCAGATAATGCCACCACTATCCCAATTGGTACTCCCATCGCCAACACCCAAATCTACATCCTAGATAATCATCTCCAACCTGTTCCCATTGGTATTCCCGGAGAAATTCATCTCGGGGGTGCAGGCTTAGCTCGTGGTTATCTCAACCGCCCCGAAATCACCTCACAAAAATTCATTCCTAATCCCTGCGGCAAACCGGGTTCGCGGCTTTATAAAACAGGTGACTTAGCCCGCTATATGCCCGACGGCAACATTGAATATATAAGTCGTATCGATAACCAAGTTAAAATTCGTGGCTTTCGTATCGAACTGTGTGAAATTGAAGCGGAGCTGACTAAATATCCCCAAGTCAAAGAAGCAGTGGCGATCGCACGAGTTGATATACCAGGAGACAAACGCTTAGTAGCCTATGTTGTTTCTGAGTGTGAAAACGCCGACATTCTCATCACCAACCTACGGGGCTTTCTCAAACAGAAATTACCCCAATACATGATACCCAATGCCTTCTGTGTTCTAGACGCTTTGCCTCTAACACCCAATGGTAAAGTAGACCGAAAAGCACTACCGGCACCGGATAATTCAATGCCACAAGCCGAAACCTTTGTCGCACCTAGAAACTCTTTAGAATTGCAATTAGCTCAAATCTGGGAAAAAGTTCTTGGGATTCAACCCATAGGAGTAACAGATAATTTCTTTGAATTGGGAGGCCACTCCTTACTAACAGTGCGCTTAGTTGCAGAAATAGAAAAAGTCACTCAGAAAAAACTGCCCTTGGCTGCGTTGTTTCAATTTACAACAATTGAACAAATTCTCAGTGTTATCACTAATAAAAAAGTAGCAGATAATGCCAATTGTCATCTCTCTCCAGAATTACCACCACTTGATGAAGATGACCTCCGCGCCTTATTAACTGTTGCAGCAGGTAGAAAAGGAGCGCGACTTCGACCGGATTCTCTAATGAATGCTATCCGTTCACAAGGTGATAAGCCGCCGCTGTTTTACTGCGCTAATGCTACCAAGGAGATATCGAGCCTTGCCCACTATCTAGGGGAGGAGCAACCAGTTTATTTGTTACAATCCGGTTTTGGGGTTTTCATAAGAAAAGAGCAACGCACCGAAGATAATATTAAAGCCGTTGCTGCTCGTCACGTCCGCGATATCTTGGTAATAAATCCAACTGGCCCATATCTTGTAGTAGGGTATTCTTTTGGCAAATTCGTGGCTTATGAAGTTGCTTTTCAACTAGAGCAGCAGGGAAAACAAGTGAAAATGCTTGCCATATTGGACACTTCGGGTTCGGCACTGATGTACAACTGCGTGCGAAAAGTACTACAGGCTGTGGAACTGTTTGCGCTTACAATAACACAGGAATTATTTCGCGGCTCTTGGCACAGTTTTACTCGAGAGTTGAACTCGTTGTTCTCTAGAGTCAAAGACAATTTGACACCAAAACATACCTTGAATATCTTCAAACCTTTCTCATCAAAGATATTTATTGATAAGCACTTAAAAAGCAACACCAATGAGGGATGCCTTCCATACCATCCAACAGCACAAAACACAAAGTCCCCTGTCGGAGGCAACAAAGGATTATATCATATGCAAGGCTACCAAGGTAAGATTACACTTTTCCTTGCTTTGGTTGTTCGCGATCGCCGCTTTAAAATCCTGCGTTGGCTGTTCCCATTAATGGGTTGGGAGCAACACCTTGTCGATACAATCAAAGTTCCTGGGAACCACTATACTATGGTGTACGAAACTCATGCACGGGTTTTAGCAGACAGGTTGAAAACTTGTATTGACAAGGCTTTGGATAATGAAAGTTGATGGCATGAGCTTTGTGAAAAGTATCAGTTACAGCGTGCAAAAGTGACTAATAAATTGCTTTGATCAATTAATAATTGTTCGATGGTGTTGTTTGGAGAAGCGCATTCAGGTTAAAGGTGAGGAGTTAGTACCACCGGAGTTAGGAATTGTAGAGACGTAGGATGCACAGATATGTACGGGAGTTAGGAGTGAAGAATTTTTCTACCCCCTCTACCCCCTCTTCCCCATCTCCCTTTCCTTCACCCCAAGCGATCGATCAAATGTTCTCCTACTCGCAAAGCGTTGGCAATTACAGTTAAAGCGGGACTTACCGCAGAGATGGAGGGGAAGAAACTACTATCAACAACGTAGAGATTATCTATATCGTGAGTGCGACAGTTAAGGTTGAGGACTGAAGTTCTTATATCTTCGCCGAAGCGACAAGTTCCAGCTTGATGCGCTACTACTTGAATGGGTGCTTCGCCACGAGGATAAATAGTTTGTTTGTTTCCGTCTGCGGCTTTGAGTGCGTCAATCCAACGATAAATTAAACGGTCGTGTGCTTCGGTGTTATTAGCTGTATAGTCTATGTATAATCTGGAACCTTCTATCCGAACGCGATTTTTAGGTGATGGTAAATCTTCACTCTGCAACCACCAGCCGATAGAGCGTGTTGCTAACTGTTTTAAGCCAAATCCCGGCATTAATTTAGCTGCAACGGATAAAATTGGCGGTGATTCGGCAAAAATTACATCTTGAAGAATACCACCAGAATTTTGAATATGACCCATTGGGTAAGGAAAATTTTCATCACCCCAATAAAAATCATTGATATAGCGGGTTCTTTGAAACAATCCAGAGTTGGGGGTGTTAGTAATTTGTACTAATACCGTCATCAACTGTTTCATCAAATTGCGTCCCACCAAATCGGAACTATTAGCAAGTCCTTTGGGATGTTTTTCGTTCGCAGAGCGTAACAATAACGCGGCTGAATTTATCGCACCGCAGGAAAGTACAATAATATCTCCCATGAACAAATAAGAGCGATCTCCAATCTGCACTTCTACAGCTTTAACTTCTTTTCCTGATGGGTTGGTATGCAAGCATACAACTTTAGCATCCGTTTTCAGCGTTACATTATCGTAAGCTTTGATAGTCGGAGAAATTCCGGTATCTTCCGAATCAGTACGTCCATGATTTCCAATGCCGATCGGAAGGTATGCTGGATGCAATCCAAGTTTTGAAATGCTCGTACAGATATCTTCAATTTGGGGTTCGCTATCAACTATAGGAAACGGAAAACCTTCGCTGCGAGGGGGTTCGGTAAAATCATCGCCAGTTTGACCGTGGACTTGATAAAGTTTTTCAGCTTCTGTATAGTAAGGTTCAAAATCCTTGTATTTCACATTCCATTCCGGAGAAATACCATCTTGATGCTGAACTTTTTCAAAATCCCTTTCTCGCATCCGTTGTAATACACCACTATAAATTTTTGTATTACCACCTACCGAATAACTCGTTTGGGGATAAAAAGAGTCACCATCCTTTTCATACCATTGTTCTGGTGCATAGAAATCTTCTTTTTTAAAGACTTCCACATCAACCAATTGCGAACTTTCTTTTTCTAAGAATTCTCCTTGTTCCAAAACAAGAATTTTTTTACCAGTAGATGCTAATTTACGGGTTAAAGTCCCTCCACCAGCACCAGTACCGATAATAATTACATCATAATGTTGGTCGTCAATAATCATTTTTAGTTGTTAGTTGTTAGTTGTTAGTTGATAGTTGATAGTTGTTAGTTGTTAGGAGTTAGGAGTTAATAGTTAATAGTTAATAGTTACAAACTTTGACCTTTTCTTACTGCCATACATAAAGAAGTAGAAATAAAACAATCCAAATTACATCAACAAAGTGCCAAAATAAAGAAGTTGCATCTACGCCAAAATGACCGTTTTCATAGTTACCGGGAATGAAAGAACGAATTAACATTGTTAACTGCAACATCACGCCAGTAAAAACGTGCAAACCGTGAAAGCCAGTTAATAAGTAAAACGTTCCACCGAATGTACCTGATGTAAAACCGAATTCTAGACTATTCCATTCAACAGCTTGTCCATACAAAAAATAACTTCCCATCGCCATTGTTAACAGCCAAAATAGGCGGAACAGCCAAACATTATGACTTTTTAATGCTTTTTCTGCGAAATAAATTACAAAGCTACTGGAAACCAAAATCACTGTATTTATGAATGGTTCTCTAACTTCTAATCCTTCAACTCCTGGTGGTAGCCAATCAGTAGCTGTTGTTTTGTAAACTATATATCCCGCGAAAAAACTTAAGAAAATTACGCTTTCTGAAAGTAGAAAAACGATGAAGCCAAACATACTATTGCCTTCTTCATCATGCTCGTGCGCGGCTAATATCTCACTATTCGATAACTGCAATTCCTCTAATGTATTTTCTTGTTCTACCTGTATCATTTTGCCGTTTGTAGTACTCATAATAGATTCTGCTGAGATTTTATTAGTTTGTAGTAAGGACTTTAGCCCTTGAAAGAACTAAAGTTCCTACTACGAACCAAATAACTAGTTAAGTTCTGTAGGGTTTGCAACTAAATCTTCTGGTTTCGATTTCCCGTAACCGTAGGGTTCTTCTACTACAATTGGTAGTTGTTTTTCAAAGTTTTCTACTGGTGGTGGTGAAGAAACTAACCATTCCAAACCAATTGCACGCCAAGGGTTATCTGTTGCTTTCTTACCGTCAATCCAAGAACTTATCATATTAAGTAAAAACGGTAACGTGGACATTCCCAAAATAAATCCACCGATACTAGCAATGACATTCCAAAATGCAAATTCTGGATCGTAAGAAGCAACTCGACGCGGCATTCCTTGCAATCCTAATGGGTGCATGGGGAAGAAGTTGAGGTTTGCGCCGATGAAGGTTAACCAGAAGTGCAGTTTACCCAAACCTTCGTAATACATCCTTCCTGTCATCTTGGGGAACCAATGATATATGGCAGCATAAATACCCATCACGGTTGCACCATAAATAACATAGTGAAAGTGACCGACTACGAAGTAAGTATTATTAACATGGATGTCAATGGGAACCGCAGCCAGCATAATACCCGTGATGCCAGCAAATACAAACATCGTTAACCCACCCAACGCAAACAGCATTGGTGTATCTAAACGTAACTTACCTCCCCAAACAGTTGCTACCCAGGCAAAAACCTTAATTCCTGTAGGTACGGAAATCAACATTGTGGAGAACATGAACAGCATCCGCATCCAGCCGGGAGTGCCGCTAGCAAACATATGGTGAACCCACACCACAGCACTTAAGCCGGTGATAATTAGCGATGAAACTACTACCACTCTGTAGCCAAATAGCGGTTTGCGAGCGTAAACCGGAAATATTTCCGAGAAAATGCCGAAGATAGGCAGTATTATTACATAGACGGCAGGATGGGAATAGAACCAGAACAAATGCTGGTATAAAACTGGGTTGCCGCCTCTAGCAGGGTCAAAGAAACTGGTTCCCACGCTGAGGTCACATAACAGCATCACCGCACCCGCAGTCAGTGCAGGCAATCCAAACAATTGAATCATCTGAGCGCTTAATACCGTCCAGACATAAGCAGGCATCCGGAAAAAGCCCATTCCCGGCGCTCTCATCCGGAAAATCGTAGTAACAATATTAACCGCGCCCAAAATCGAAGACACGCCCGATAATGCTACAGCTAGCAGCCACAGAAATTGTCCGTTAATCAAATTACCCGTGGGATTTTGGGTACTCACAGGTGGATAAGACCACCAACCAGCTTGTGCGGAACCACCAGGAACTAAGAAACTCGCCATAAGTATAATTCCAAACACTGGAACCATCCAAAAGGCAAGGGCATTTAAACGAGGAAACGCCATATCTCGCGCCCCAATCATCAAAGGTACGAGGTAGTTAGCCAAACCAGCCAGTACCGGAAACGTCCACATAAACAGCATTATCGTCCCATGCATGGTAAACATGGCGTTATAAACGGTGCGGTCTACCAAGTCAGATTCTGGGGTGATTAGTTCGCCGCGAATAATCATGGCGAAAATGCCGCCAATCAGGAAAAACACGAAGGCTGTAACGATGTATTGGATACCAATTACTTTATGGTCGGTACTGAAAGTAAAGTAGGTTTTCCAAGTCGTTGGAGGATGATGGTGATGTTGAGGTTGAGGTTGTTTTTGTACAACTTCGGTGTTTTTGTCTTGAGTACTAGTCATTTAGATTTTAGATTTTAGATTTTAGATTTTGGATTATCAATGAACAATGAACAATTATCAATGAACAACAGATATGACTAATAACTGATAATTGATAATTGATTTAATTGTGATAATTCACCACGGGAGGTGCTGCGGGTTTAACTGTTGCCCAATTACTTTCAATTGCTTTGTCTGTAAACCTGGTATATTCAAACATTGCTTGATTAAACGCAGGGGATGGTTTGCGATTTGAGGCTTCTTTTAACCACTGCTGATATTTTTCGGGTGATTCAACTACCACATCAGCCTGCATTGCTGCAAAGTAAGTTCCACTATATTGAGAATCCCGCAATCTATATTTACCCTCAAGGATGGGGGTAAATTCAAAGTTAATTAATTCATTGGGAATAACGTCTTGCTTTACCCGAAATGCAGGAATATAAAATCCATGTATGACATCCTGCGATCGCAATGTTAGATAAGCACGTTGATTTACAGGTAAATGCAATTCGGTGCTACTAACATTTGAAGAAGGATAATGAAAAATCCAAGCCCATTGTTTGGCTGTAACTTCTATTTTTCCAGGACTTTGAGCGGTTTCTGAAGCTTCTGAAATAGGCTCGGCAATGGCTGATTTTATCCCCATCGACATAGAATCATGTTGCACTGAACCAAGAATCGACATTTGGTCGTAGATTTGGTAGCTGTAGACTCCAATCCAAATCGATAAAAGAAATGGAATAACCGTCCAGATGACTTCTACAGCGACATTTCCTTCTATCGGGGGACCATCGCTAATGTCATACTTACCCGCACGATTGAAGATAATTGAATATATTAGCGCTCCCGTAACTCCCAAGAAGATAAATGCGCCTAACGTCACCATAAAACTGAATAACTCATCTATTAATAGAGATTCAGTTGTAGCTTGTGGAGGAAGCCAAGAATAAGCCTGTTGTCCTATCCCTAAACTAACAATAGCTAAAATAATAGCAGTGATAGTTATTAAAATAATGTCGCGTCTTTTCATAAGAAATAGTTGTTAGTTGATAGTTTTTAGTTGATAGTTGATAGTTTTTTCAACCTTAGCAACGAATGAAATAAACACATTTTTATTGTTAAGAATTCCCTATTCGCTGTTTTCTGTTCCCTACTCCCTACTTCCTACTCCCTATTCCCTATTTATTTACCTCAACAAAGCATCAGGATTTTGTCCCGATCGCAATAAATTATCGGCGGTATTGTGTATGCCAAATTCACCTGCCATGTGCGCTCCTAATGTTCCGTGAGCGTACATGATAAACATGATGAAAAGTCCAACTAATAAATAACTCCACTGGACTTGCAAAGCTTTATCTTTTCGCCACTTATAGCGCTGAAAACCACGCCATACGGTCATTCCAACTATCAATGCTAGCAGTACAACGCCTCCAACACCATGCCAAATCATCGTTTCCATTGCTCCCAATCCCCAAGCACTTTTGATCTCAGATTGGGGTTGCGCTAGCATTATTTCGTAGAAACCTGCTGCAACTGTAAAAAATGTAATGATGGCTGAAGCCAACATATTGTACCAACCAACATCAAAAAATGCGGTACGAGTTGCACGAAGTGATAAAAGTTTGAAGACTGGTTTTTCTAATGTGAAAAATACGCCCACAATATCGAAGGCAATAGCAATAATAAATAGTCCCAATGTTAGATGCACTAAATTAGGATGAATAGGAATAGTATAAGGTAATCCATTTGCTCCTAAATCGAACTGTTCAATTCCTGAATTCACTACAAAATCCCCTCTTTAACAGCTTCTACAACTGGACTTGTATGCAGTCCATAAACCCAAACTAATTTGTCTCCAAGATATACTTGAAAACACACTAACATTGTTAAAACTAATCCCGCTCCTAAATAAGAAACTGGTATCGTCTTAGAGTCGCGCAAACGAATCACATAGCGCCAGCTTGTAATTGCCGCAATAATTCCAGAAAGCGACCAGCCCATTAAAGTATGCAAATTGAGTACTGGTTCAACGGCATCGTAAGCTAATGCTAAACCGGCTTCAAGTTGTCCAAAAATTATCGCAATGAAAATGGCAATTGTAGCGAAAAACATATTCCACCAACTAACTTCAAAAAGCCGATAGTTTTTAGTAAAATAACCTATTACATCGCATACAAAAGCAAATAAAACCATCGCAATTACAAAATGGACAACGATAGGATGAATTGTATCTGGATAAGGTAAATTATGCTCGTTTAAAGCTGGAAGAAAATTCTCAAACATTGTATTTCACCTTACATTTTTAGCGACCTATTTACCAAACGTTCCCGCTTTAATCTTAGCAATAATATGTTATTGTTTGTAATATTTCTTAACTGTATTTAATCGAACAAAAAAACATATATTTTGCGATCGCTAAAGCTCTTTTTTTATCCGAACGCAAAAAATAATTAAAATGACAAACCGTCATAATTAGATACCAGCAAATATGTATTTAAATATAGTTTTAACAGTTTTAGATTTAGTTCATGTAATAGGGAAATGTTCTTAACCCGTTAGAGCTTAAGCAATCGAAAATTGCCGAGTTAGGGGAAGCCGCGATCGCTCCTACTCCGGTTTGATATTTATAAATAAAAAGAGATTTGTAGTTGCGCTTATATAGTAAACACCGAAATGACAAGCTCTTAAATCTGAATATCAGCTATAAATAATAAATGTCCCAGATGTTAAATTTTACATCCGGGACAAGTATAAAAGATATTCAAGCGCTAATCCTTATCCCAGCGCCACTGATAGCGATTCCATTGATAAATCCCCTGAATTTGATATTCTGCACCGTTGTTGAAGCGGATAGTGCAAGTGGTATATGAGCTATCATTATCGACGATTTCTTCAAGACTAATTACCGTACAGCGAAACCATTGAGGCTCACACGATGTACCCTCTTGCACCCATTCCCATAATCCATTGCAAACTTCAATGCGATCGCCAATTTTTAGCAGATAGGTTTCTTCGCTATCTAATTCATCGAAATGATGTTTTTCAATTTTGGTTAACCACTGTATACCATAACGTTCGCGGATAAATTGTACGACTCCGGAATCTTTTTCTTGCAGCCAATCGTTGAGTAATTGCACCTTCCAGGAACGATTTTGTGACTCAATTTCTTTAATAAACTGAGAAAATTTTTGTAATTCTTCAGAAGTCAGTTCTGTTAAAGGATTTACATCATCTGATATATCGTCAGTGGAATTTCTTATTCCTTTGCTTATTACTTCGAGCAATATGATTTTTTGCCCATCAGTAAGAGGACAGCGGGCTGCATCGCAATGACGGAAAGCTGCTTGCAGTACAACTTCTATCTCATCTGGTTTCATAAGTTAATTGCAAATGAGGATCTGTCTGTTTAATTATTGCAAATTTTTTTGATATTTTAAATTATATTTTGATACAATGTTATGTTAACAATTTAATTGTTCGGCTACTTTTAATAGAAAAGTGAAAGATTTAAGTAAAATAAAATGCATTCACTGCTTCCGTGTTGATTGATATTAAGATGTTTTTTTACTAAATTAATTCCTTTTCAGCCTGAAGCCAATGTTCTACAGATTTTCCATTGGGATAGCCCATTTGTTGCCAAATTTCATAAGCTTTTAAACGGATTGTATTTTCATCCGGACGGTTATTGATAAAATGTTCGCAGTCATTAGTAGTAAAATCATAAGGAGCTTTTGTAAAAGAATTTCTACGACCTAGAACTTTAGCTGTAAAACGGTAACAATTCTGTTTTATCGGACAGTTGTTTCCTTGACACAAAATAATATCGTAAGACATATATCAAAATCCGGTTTGATTAATAATAGCAACAGTTCTCTTATATATATTTTTGCTCGAAAGTTGGAATTTCTGCCAATCCCAACGATTTCGCGGAATTCTGAAGATATTAAATTTGCCAGCTAAAGTTAAAATTACTAGAGTGAGATTATAAAATAAATTATCTAAACTTTATGGCTGCTAAACGCAAATTGACGGGTAAATCTTCCGGTTGGCAAGAATTTGGTTCCGATAATGCTGCGACTCAAAGAGGAACACCCGACTTACCCCCAGAAAAACAAGATTTGCGGGTACAAGCAACCCGCGCCGGACGTAAAGGTAAAACTGTTACAATAATTACCGGATTTCAAAGTAAGCCGGAAACTTTACAAGCTTTATTAAAACAGTTAAAAGGTCAATGCGGTTGCGGTGGTACGGTAAAGGATAACGAAATTGAAATTCAAGGCGAACACAAGCAAAAAATTCTCGAAATTTTGAAGAAGCAGGGTTACAAAGCTAAAATCAGCGGTGGGTAGTTTTAGCAACCAGCAGTTAATATTTATTGTTAAGTTTGTTAAGAAAGATGTTTGTAAGGAAAAAAAGGAACCAATTCAAGATTTCTTCTATCTAATAGATTCTTGAAATGTATTGGTGAATAATCCGATGAAAAGATTAGTTATTACATCTATCTTGATAGCAAGTCCATTATTATGGTTGTTGAATAATCAAGTCTCTGCAACTTCTATTCAGACAATTTCCAATATTAACTGCCAAAATATAACGGTTCTTCAGCAAAATTACAATCTTGTTCCTTATATTCGCAAGCTACCAAACCACAAGATAAATGGCGGAGAATGAATGAGAAGGAAGAGATAAAGGAAATCAAATCGCTAATTAACAGTCGCATGGGTGTAGCCGCGCTCAATCAGTTAGCATTAGAAGGTTTTATTGGTTTTGATTGTAAACGAAGCTTTTACATTAACGAACGTTATAGCGGTTTTCAAACTTTGATGCGAGTCAAGTGTAATCAGCCAAAAGGTGCTTCGAGTGCGATCGCTTATGACGAAATTAGAGTTGTTTTCAATCGCTTTGAAAGCAATATTGAGGACTTTAAGATTGAAAGGGTTTCGAGAGAAACTGGTGAAGCGAAGATTAAGTTACCTTCTTAGTTATCGAGTATTGACTTTTAATTATAAATACTTATTCCGAATGATGCTTGTGGGTTAGGTTAATAGTTGTAGTTGATATCTGAATTAAAATAGCGGTTTATTGTTGGAATATCATACAGATTATGGAGACGTAGCAGTGCGGAGTCTCTACATTTTTGTGCGATTTACTCACAGGTTTATTCTCGGAATGCTGAATATTTATTTCTGATTTTTTATACCAATTTTCCGTAAAATTACATCGCTCCTTGTATTTAAAACTAACAAATACACGGGAGATCATGATACTCAAGAAAGGTTCTGTCATGTGCTGATGTTACTAAATTACAGCAACGCTTAAAAAATCTCGGTTATTATTCCAGTGCGATCGATGGTGATTTTGGTCCGAAAACTGAAGCTGCTGTAATTGCCTATCAAAAGAATAATGCTGTTGTTGCTGATGGGGTTGTGGGAACGGAAACAGAATCAGCTATACAGCGAGATATTTGGGTTTCACAAAGACCGATTTTAAAGCAAGGTTCAAGAGGTGAAGAAGTTAAAAGATTGCAAAATTTATTACAAGATGCTCAAGGGATGCCATCACGAATAGGAGAGTCAATTCAATTAGATGTTGGTGCAGTTGATGGTGATTTTGGTCCCAAAACTAAAGCTGCTGTAATTAAATTTCAAAATTATGACAAGCTTACGGCTGATGGAATTGTTGGGGCTAAAACTTGGAATGAATTATCTGGAGTACTAACTTTTGATTTGGATTCTACAACAATTGTTTTTAACAATCTTTTTGGATTGGCTTAGTTAATTTTTGGGCGATTAGTTTCCGTAATTAAATTTAAACAGCTTGTATTTAACTGGTTCTTCAGAAATATAAAACTTAAACAGTTATAAAATAAGGAGATTATCATGTCACGACCTTTTCAAGTTCTCAAACAAGGCTCTAATTTCAAAGAAGAAGTAAAATTTCTACAAAAACGATTAAATACTCTGGGATACTATAAATCAGCAATCGATCGCGATTTTGGACCCAAAACTAAAGCTGCTGTAATTGATTTTCAAAAGAATAATGCTTTGGTTGTTGATGGTATTGTAGGTGTAAATACAGAACTAGCTATACAGCGGAATATTTGGGTATTAGAAAGACCTACATTACGTCAAGGCGCAAAAGGAGAAACAGTTAGAGAATTGCAGTATTTGTTGCAAAAGGCTGAAGATATTTTCCCACAAATTGGTCATCCTCTAAAGTTAAATGTAGGTGCAATTGATGGTGATTTTGGAGCAAAAACCAAAGCTGCTGTAATTAAATTTCAAAATTATGACAAGCTTACGACTGATGGAATTGTTGGGGCTAAAACTTGGGAAAAATTATCCCATATAGTTACTTTTGATGTAGATGTTGATAATTTCGTTCGTCAAAACTTTTTCTTTAATCTCGAATACGTTGCTTAGAAGAATGCGATCCGCTTTGTGTTTTTATAATTAAGATAGCGGTTTATTGTTGGAATTTCATACAGATTCTGGAGACGTAGCAGTGCTACGTCTCTACATTTTTTGGGGATTAACTATTATCCGCGAACAAGTGTACCACCTGGACGCTGAATCATTATTTCTGATAACCGTCGCTTGGCTTGAGGATCGATTCCGAAAATACGTATGTAGTCGTTACTATGTTCGACTAAACAGGCTTCCAAAGCTGCGATCGCCTCTGCCATATCTTCTATTTGATGCCCTGCGTAACTCTTCCAGGAACCCGTACTGAATCTACGCTGGTCTACGTATTCTATACCGATGTGGCTTCCTGTTGCTAAGATTTCTCGCATTTGTTCTAAGACTACTAGCTCTAGGTGGGCTGAAGATATCTGTGCATTATTTGCATTACCCGTACCGTAGCTATGATAATTACTTCCCACATCTTGCGGGTGACTGGTTGCAGTATAGCTATGAGCTGCTGTATGGGGATGAGGAAATGGATCGGAATCTGGATATTGGAAATTTGAATCGCTACTTTGCTGGTTGTTGTAGGTTTTAGGTGAAGGTGGATAGCGGAAATTTGAACCTCCTATTTGTGAGTTAGGAGTAGATGGTTCAGGATAATGGAATGTCGCACCACCCATGTGCTTGGATGTTTCTGGATATTGAAAAGTTGAATCGCTACTTTGTTCGCTGTAATGTGGGGCAGATGTTTCTGGATAATGAAAATTCGCACCACCTATTTGCTTGGATGTTTCGGGATAATGGAATGTCGCACCACCTGTTTGCTTGGATCTTTCTGGATAATGGAATGTTGAATCGCTGCTTTGTTCGCTGTAATGTGGGGCAGATGTTTCTGGATAATGAAAATTCGCACCACCTGTTTGTTTGGATGTTTCTGGGTAATGGAAACTTGAATCGCTACTTTGTAGTTTGTTGTAGGTCGATCGTGTTTCTGGATAGCGGAAAGTTGAATCCCCACTTAATTGTTTGCTGGGATATAGAGTTTGTGTAGGTGGATAGTGGAAAGTTGAACCGTTGGTTTCGTTGGGATCTTGAATTATGGTTCCCATGACTGGCTGCTTGGTTTTGTAATCGATTCCAGCTACGCGCACGTATTCGTCATTGTGCTGAACTAAACATCTTTCCAAATCTCCGATCGCATCCGCCATATCATCGATTTCGTGAGTTGAAAACTTTTTCCAATCACCTTTACCAAGTTTTTCTTTAGGTGAATATTCGATGCTCAGATGGTTCCCCGATGCTAAAATCTTCTGCATATAGCTGAGTATTTCGGGTCCAACATGGGTAGATGCAATTTCCTGATTCCGATTTGCGCTGTTAGGATTTTTACCCAAACTGCGGTTTCTACCAGTTGCTAATTTACCAGAAGCGGGGACATCGGGGATGTGTACGGCTTCCGCTTGTGTTTGATGGCTAGGTCTTGCTTGGTAAGTAGATGATGGTTCCGGGTCAAAATGTGCTGTAGGTCTTGCTTGATACACGGGTAATTCTGCATCAAAATGTGACGTAGGTCTTGCTTGATACACGGATGTGTCTGCGGGCTGCGGTACAAAATGCTTCTGATGACGTAAAGCGCCGCGATTGTATTCTTCCACCAAATGCGAATCATCCACCCGATGCTGTTCCCCAACCATCAAGCGTCCCATTTCGATCAAATCCGATAAACCAAAATTTGGTTTTCTGAAAGATGGCATATTGTTGCTGTTGACAACCTGTGAAGAAACTTTATCAACTCCCTTATCGTGGATAAACCCGCGAATTTGCTCGTCATAAATTCGCGATCGCAATGCACTATAAAAATCAACTGCTTGGTTGGGAAACTCCGAAACCAGCTTTTCTATATCTTGCCTTGAAAAACTATCTTCCCTAAAAATTCCCCCGACAATGCCAATCTTGTCATCCCTACTCGGTTCCCAGTAAAATTTTTCCATCCTACCGTCGCGAATCAACGGCGCATATAAAGTAGAGAAATCGTTCCCGGTGACAATAATCGGAACGCGATGCAAAGGCGTAGAATCGTAGCTACCCGGTAACTGTACGTCGGTGGGATTATCCGCAATATTCATCAACGTAGCGTTTACCAACTGCGTATTCACCGTGTACTGGGTACCTTCATCAAAACGTCCAGCACCAGCATCGAGATCGTTAATCATCAACACGCACATTTTGCCGCGCACCTTGATTAATTCCGCAGTTTCCCGATAGCGCAACCGAATCAAACGCGCTGGATCTCCAGCATCGGGACTTTCCAACTCACCACCAGAGATGTGAGTTACCTCCACACCCATTTTCTCAAAAACCAACTCGCATTGAAAAGATTTTCCTTCACCCTTGCGCCCGTGAACACCTAAAATCAAAGGTACTCGCACATTAGGAAGGTCGAGATAGTTTTTTGTAATGTGAACGGCAAGTTTATCTTCAAAACGGGGAGAAATATAGTAGCTCATGTAATAAAAGGAGAAATCTAACGTATTAGAACCATGTTAATTTTTTATGGCTACTATTTATCATGTATTTTTGTAAGCTAAATCCCCTTTCTACTTATAACCCTAATATTTTTATCTAATTACTGAAGAGTAATCCTGGCTGAGAACTAATTTAAAACTAATAGAATGCATGGGTGTGTGACGCTTTTATAAATCTTGTACGTAGTTGTAATTATAGCCTCACGCACCATTATTGCTCATCTCACAACGAATTAATTATGTTTCTATCAACAGAAACCGGGTTTCTAGAGGCTTATTAAGAACGATCCGAGTACGCATTTTTCGGGTGTGTGACGCTTTTATAAATCTTGTACGTAGTTGTAAGACTTATAGCGTCACGCACCAAGTGCAAGCTGTGAAAATATTGTAAGTCTTATTGTTTTAAAGCTAAATAAAAAAACCGCAGAGACGCAGAGTACGCAGAGAATGAAGATAAAGAGATACAAGTAAATTAATTACAAACTATCTTCTAAAAATTTAACTCGATTTGCTTTAATATCTGCCTCAGCACGCTGTATCAATTTATCCAAACGACCTGAAGGGGCATCAGCTTTCATTTTCTCATCCCAAGCATCATCTAATAATCGATCGGCTTCCGTCTGCGATAATTGCGTAATTGCTGCTTCTATTTCTGTTCGTGAGTTCATAGGGATTTAATTATTGAACTACTGCGAATATTTTAACAACGTGTCTTAATCAACTAAAATTTCTCCTAACAACCGATTAATTATAAAATAATTCTTTGTTAACAAAAAAATCTTAAAAGTGAAAACAGACGGCATATTTTATCGCCTTTTTCAAAGTTTCCCCAGTATTTTCTTTGAACTAATCAACCAACCACCCCAATTAGCTTTATCTTATCAATTTTCATCGGTAGAAGTTAAACAACTTGCTTTTAGAATTGATGGTGTTTTCCTCCCACAGACAGATGCGCCGGAATTACCAATTAAATGGGCTGTTAGCGAAGCGTGCCGAAGAATGAGGCATAGTTCAATTTCAACCAGATCCAAAATTTTATGCTCAAGGAAAACAATAAGGCAAGTTAGAAGCTGTACCTCAGCTTTTCTCAATTGGTTTGAGCATCGAACAAATTGCTCAAGCTTTGAATTTAGACATCGAAACGGTTAAACAAGCTGGAAAATCACAATCTTCGTAATATAGCAATCCTAAATGATTTGTGAGAAATTGATAAATCAACTGGCGGTTAAAACCGCTACTACACAAACGAAGTCCACCTGCGTGGACTTAATCAAACAACCCGCGCAGGCGGGTTTTGCCTGTGTAGCCGCGACTTATAGTCGCCAGGTATGAATAAAAATTTACTCGTTATTTCAATCCTACATCTACGTGTTTTCTCACATTTAAATTCGGATTGCTATAGTTTGTATTAGAAACAATAATTATAGAGCGTGTTAGGTGCTAAAAATGGTCGAATAAAGCGAAAGACAGCAGCTTTTATATTAAAAACATCTAAAATTTGTCGCAAAATAAAAATTAATCGCTATCATTGGCATTAATGCAGCATCAAAGATAGAAAAACTTTATTAGATCGGGGTAAAGTCTTATGGGTAAATCAATCGTTGACTTAGTTAATAATCTACCTACTGATAATATTACTGTCAAAGTATTAAAGGCACTTGATTATATTGTACCTGGCGAGTGGGAAAATTTCGTTGATTTCGACGATGCAATAAGTAATATTACAGGAGAAACTAAATCTAAAAAAGTTAAAAAAATTCGTAAAAAAGCCGTTGAATTATACGACGATAAAAATAACGGATATCAAACAGCTATTTGGCTTTATCAAACTCTCGATGCAACAGATAAAGCAATTGGTGCCGCTGCTTTAGCTGATAAAGTCGGGGATGCTTTTAGTTTTATACCTTTTTTAAAAGAATTAACTCCTAAAGCCGATACTTTGCAAAGCATTGATTTAAAAATGAAATTGGTAGCGGAATTAATCGCTTACAGCAAAATTAACGGGCTTACCCTTTCTCCACAAAAATTTGCTGCTACTTTAAAAGAAAATTATCAAAATGAAGCCTTAATGCGAATGGTAGCTTTAGTTTGCATTGATGGTGTACTTCCTCTAGGTGCAGATTTTGTTCCTAGAGTTGAAAACGATATTACTAAAAGAGAAAATTTGGAAACCAATCCGGCTTTTGCGGCAATTAGTAAATTCATTCCTAGTACGGATAAAACAGGTTTTATTAATGACAGTTTCAAAGCAGCTGATGAGTGGATGGCAAAATTAACCGATTCTGCTGGTTTAACTCGCGAATCAATAGCCAGTCATCTGAGTAATTTTGTAGACATAGCCGATGACAAGTTAGATTATGTCGCAGCATTTTTAGATGTAAGTAGCAATTATTTTGAGCATACCGGAATTCAAACTGTTGCACGTAAAGTAATCAAAGAAGCTTATCAACAGTTGGATTAATAAAAATTATTTTTGTAGAGACGTAGCACTGCTACGTCTACGAATCTAGCGGGAAAACAAATTTATTATCAGTTGCGCTTCGGTAATCTTATTTCACGCGGCATTATCGATACAGATTTAAACACCCGGAGACGTAGCACTGCTACGTCTACGAATCTAGCGGGAAAACAAATTTATTATCAGTTGCGCTTCGGTAATCTTATTTCACGCGGCATTATCGATACAGATTTAAACACCCGGAGACGTAGTACAGAATAGTCTTCAAATCTAGCGGGAAAACAAATTTATTATCAGTTGCGCTTCGGTAATCTTATTTCACGCGGCATTATCGATACAGATTTAAACACCCGGAGACTATTCTGTGCTACGTCTCTACATTTTTAACAAATTTAACCAACCTTGCCAATTTTGCACGATTTGGGCAAATACTTGATATCCTGCTGCTCTTGGATGAGCGCCATCATAGTTTTTTACTTCATCCATCCAGATATTTGATTTTATCAATTCGGAGAAAATATCTAAATAAGGAACGTTTAATTGATTACAAACTTTAGAAAACTCTTTTGATAACTCAGAAATTCTTTGATTCTGCTCTTTATCTTCTATTGGTGGTGCGCTAACTACTAAAACCGGGTATAAATCTTTAGCTATACTTAAAATATCCCGTAGATTGGTAATAGAATCTTGTCGAGAAACGCGAGTTTTACCATTTTCTATAGTCGTGTCATTAGTACCAAAAGAAAATACAATCCTACCGTCGCATTCTTGAGGTAAACGATAAGAAACTTCCCTTCTCCACCGCTTTCTTAACTCAGTACTAGTTTCCCTTCTAACTCCTAAATTATAGTAAGTAATATCAAAACCTTTCACAAAGGCATCTTGACATATTCTACCAGCCCAACCCAAGCATTCACGATCGCCAGTACCGTTTACAAATGATTCGCCAACAAAGCAGATTCTGATTTCTTTTAATGCTTGTGAAGTCATTTAGATTTTAGATTTTAGATTTTAACATAGATAGAGATGCAAAAACGGCTTATAAACTATTAAATGACGGCTTTGTTTAGGAAGTAACTAAGGAAATTGTCGGATGCCAAATGATAGTCGTGCTTATATTGCAGTTTTTGTCTCTAAAAGTTCAGTAGGAAGTCTTGATACCAACCTTTATTATCAGGAATGCTTCACTTTAATTAAAGCAACTTCCCCTTCAGAAGCTAGACAAAAAGCTGTTAATCATGTAAACAATACCGTAAATACGTCCTACGCAAACGAACGCGGAGAAACAGTAACCTGGGTTGTAGAAGGAATTATTGACGTGACAAACACGTTAGATAATGAATTTGAACTACATACTGATGTTGTAGAGTTGTACGTAAGAGGTTTTGAAAATTATAAAGCTTATCAAGATTTGTTTGGTTTGTCAGAAAGTTAATAACTTTACATCTTTGTTTTTAACCTTCGCACATACAGCGTTTAATTAGTTTAATATTATTTCAACCAATTCACGGCAAAATCAACGGCATCTCTAACAGAAAATAACTTAGTTTGTGCGGAGCCAACTTGTGAAACTTTTACAGAACAAGCTTTCTCAAAATCCTCACCCATCTCTATAAAACAATCAGTTTCAAAATAAATATCTGTATAATTTTTCCAAACTCGCTTCCCTTGTTCAAATATTGGCGCTCCATAGTTAGCCGTTTTTAAATCACCCACTCGATATTCCGCTAAATGAAACGCTGTACAACTATCGTAACCAACTCCTAATAAAAGTACGTAACCGTTCAATTCGTAAAGCCGAGCTAGAGGTGATTCTTCCCCTAAAGAATAATCAAGTGAATGATTTTTAATAATAGTTTCAGCATCATTTCCCCAAGCTGCAAAAGAAAAATTAGGGTGACAACTTCGTAAAACGCGATCGCAAGTTCGGAAAACTTCGACAATTTTCCCCATGTTTCTTGTAGGAGTAATTTTCGGATCGTAAGCTGGCATTGTATCGCGAATAATGTCCCACCATTGTGAAGGTACGGGTGGATTTTGCCACGGCTGTGGATCGGAATAATCGCTACTATGGGTAGGCATTACCAAGGTTCCCGACGGTGCGATCGCATCCATCAAAGCCTGCACTACCGTAACCGCACCACCACAAACCCACCCCAGAGAACTAAGTGAAGAATGTACAATTACGGTTATTCCTGGTGTTAAACCTGCGTTAATTAAATCTTGTGTTAAAGACTTGCGAGTGCAAGGTAATTGTGTGCTGGAAATAGTGTTTGCTTCACTCATTCGATTTCAAGTGCAATTTAAATAGTATTGGAAGGGCATAAAAATTATATCGATTCCTAGCAAGTCGATCGCCAAGAAAAAGCAAATCTATAACTTTAATTACGGCTGTTACTGGTATAAAAAAATATAATTGGCCGATTGCATTTTAAGTAACGTTTGTATTTTACAAAACTTTTATTTTATTTGTATTTTTGCTAGCGTTAATCGAATTGCAACAATTGTGTAAAGAAATAATACAAAGGTTGACTACTGTCATAAAAGCAAAGATGAAGTAGTGAATAAAAATATAAAGCAACTGTAAATTCTGAGATTTTGCAGATAGCAAACAAACCTTTGTATATAAGCTAGTAAAAAAAAGGTTGAAGCATATGGTTAAATTTCGCACGATCGACGGTTCTAACAATCACCCGCAAGATTTAGGTAAAACTGAATCGCGATTGATTCGACTTCTCAAGCCCGGTTTTGAAGATGGCTATAGCCTACCGAGGGGGATTACGGAAAATCAGCCTGGGAATCCATTTATTGGTCCTTCACGTCTGCCTAACCCTCGAAAAATCAGCAATGCGGTTTCTGCACAGTTTAAATCAGTTCCCAATTCTCTCAACGCCAGCGACTGGATTTGGCAGTGGGGGCAGTTTTTAGACCACGATTTGGATCTGAATGAGGGTAATCAAGAGCGGTTCTTCATTCCCATCGATCCTAACGATCCTTTGGCTTCCAGACTTCCTCGGATAGGTGATTCCGAAGCTGGCTCGAACGATTCTTCAAGGGTGGAATCAAACATAAACTCTGGCTCGGAGGTCATCCTTCCCCCGTTAGACATTTCTGGTGGGGAATCTGACTTGCAGGTTAATCTTCCCTTTCTCGGCAATACTGTTGGTGCGGAACTCATAACCCTTGATGGACTTGCCTCAACGCAATCCGATCAAATTGGCATTGCTCAAATCGGTTCGGATACACAGAGGCAAGCCGTCGGAACGCCATTCATCCCTTTAACCAGAGTTACCCCAGCCCCTGGAACTGGAACACCAGGAAACCCGCGCCAGTACATCAATGAGATTACTTCTTTTATTGATGGTTCGCAGGTATATGGTTCCGAAGATGAACGAGCCGAATTTTTACGTGCGGACAACGGTAAGCTAAAAAGTCAGAATATTAACGGCGAAGAGTTGCTACCTTATAATACCGCTGGTTTGCAAAACGCTGGTGGGGATGACAGAGAGGATTTCTTTATCGCTGGCGATGTCCGCGCTAACGAACAAATCGGATTAACCGCCGCGCATACACTGTTTGTCCGCGAACATAATTCTATAGCCGAGGATATTGCTCGGAGAATCGAAGCCGGGGACGGAGCAACTTTAAAACTGTTCAAAAAATCAGGACTTGAAGAAAGTGAGTTTATTTACGAATCAGCCCGCAAGGTAGTTGGCGCTCAAATTCAGCAAATTACTTACAGTGAATACCTACCACTGCTAATCGGTAAAAATCTTGTAGACGATTATTCTGGCTACAACCCAAAAGTTGACCCTAGAATCAGTAACGAATTCGCGAATGTTAGCTTCCGTCTCGGTCACAGCCAGCTTTCTCCAGAACTTCAGCGCGTTAATCCTGATGGTAGTTCTGACGGAAGTATCGCTCTGGGTGATGCTTTCTTCACGCCGCAAACGGTTGTCAATGACGGTGCTGATTCTGTGCTAGTGGGTTTAACTGCCCAGGAAGCCCAAGCGGTTGACAATTTGGTAGTTGATGGCGTGAGAAACTTCCTTTTCCCTGCTGGTACTGGCGGCTTCGATTTGGCTGCGGTGAATATTCAGAGAGGAAGGGATGTCGGACTTCCCAGCTACAACAAAGCTCGTCGAGGTTTGGGATTGCAACCCGTTACCGCGTTTTTAACTACCGATCGCCAGCGTGGGATTACTTCCGATCCAGAAGTTGCAGCTAGATTTGCATCGATTTATGACTCTGTAGAAGATGTAGATTTTTGGATTGGTGGAATATCCGAAGATCGGGTAAATGGCGGTTTGGTTGGCGAACTTTTTAACAAGGTGCTTACAGATCAGTTTACGCGGTTGCGAGATGGCGATCGCTTTTTCTATCTCAATCATTTAGATGAGTTAAACATTCTCGATCCAGATTTTGAAACCACTAAACTCTCCGATATTCTTGAGGATAATACCGACGGAAATTATGTTTTTTCGGAGAACGCTTTTATAGTTCCCGGTCTTACTGTTGATTCTCTGAGCGGTCAAAAAGGATCGCCCCTAGAGTTTGTTGTCAGCTTGTCGGATGTGAGCAGCGCTGCTGTTACAGTGGACTTTCAAACGATTGATGGCACGGCTACATCTGGAGAAGACTACATCAAAACTAGCGGTACTCTAACCTTTAATCCTGGGGAGACAACTAAAACTGTCTCCGTAGATTTGCTGAATAAATCGGTATTAAAGCATAATGAAACCGTTTTACTTAAACTCAGCAACGCCAGCAACGAGAACATTGAAGATAATTTGGCTGTATCAAGATCGATTTTTAACCGCGAAATCATTGGAAGCTCAAGCAATGACACTTTAAAGGGTAGCTTTAGAAATGATTTTATCGAGGGTTTGGGGGGTAACGACAAAATAAAAGGTAAGTTTGGCAATGATACCCAACTTGGTGGGGATGGCGATGATACCCTTAATGGTGGCTTTGGTAAAGATACCCAACTTGGCGGCGATGGTAACGATCTCCTCAACGGTGGCTTTGGTAAAGATATCCAATTTGGCGGCAATGGCAACGATACCCTTAATGGTGGCTTTGGTAGCGATGGGCTGACTGGTGTTGGCAATAATTTAGGTTTTGGTGAAATCGATCGTTTAACTGGCGGCTTCGGAAAAGATACTTTCTATTTAGGAGACGAAAACAATGTCTTCTACCACGGTAAAGGAAACTTTGACTATGCTTTAATTACAGATTTCCGAGCCAGCCAAGATACAATTGTGCTTCACGGTGACAAATCTGACTACAAGCTAGCAACGATTGAGGATGCTGACTTACCTAAAGGAATTGGTTTGTATCTGGATAAAGATGACTTTAACGATTTAACTCCCCAAGTTGACGATTTGATTGCAGTGGTAACTCAAAACATTGCTAACTTCGATCGGGGATTTAGTTTTATCTAAGAGGGTTTTAAAGTATTTTTTAACACTTCTAACTTCTTAGTTCGTAGGTTGGCTTCACGGCACACTTATAACATTGATTTTCAACACCAGAATTCATGTTGTGTCGTAACCCAACTTCTTATCGGCGGTATTTTTGAATGTTGGCGATCGCAATGTTAGTTCGTAGGTTGGCTTCACGGCACACTCATAATATTGATTTTTAATACCAAAATTCATCTTGTGCCGTAACCCAACATCTGATTGCAAGTCTTAAAAAATATCTTGTATTTTTGTTTAAGATAATTTTCGTTTGTCCGCAGCCATGATGTTGGGTTACTCTAATTGATTTATATAATTTCTCGTTATAAATCAAATTGAATTTTCGTGTCTAACCCAACCTACAACTTATTACATTAATATATAATTAAATTAGTGTAAGAAAATAAACAATATTACACATAATTCCCTTAGTCCATTAAAATGGACTTCTGCTATTAGACTCTTAATTGCATTCCCAGGTGGATGAGAACAAAGTCTAGCAATTTATAATAAATATTATTGGTGCGTTGCGCTCCACGACAACACACCCTACATTTCAAAATAATACTTTTTTCACAATATAGATGTTGGGTTACTCTACTTATTAATATATTTCGGTTATAAATCAAGCTGGTAATTGTATCTAACCCAACCTACTAGCTAGCTAATTTTCATTCAACAATAGCAAAGAGCTAAAGCTCTTACTACGAACCTTACTACGGATTTAATATAAAACGCATCATTTCAACCAAAAATTAATGGTGCGTTACTCTAGTTATCTAAATAGTAGTGTTTAATCAATATTTTTTCGTGCCGTAACACACCCGCGCAAATTCATCTCCGTCCAAAAATAGACCATAAAAACCAAAATTCCCTCCCTACATTGAGCAGGAAGGGAAAAGATTGAAAGTATCTTAAAAGAAGAAAATATCTACCTTTTAAAATTCAAATCTTAGTATCTGTAACCGCCACCAGTTTGGTTGGGCTTGTGTACGATGAAGCTAAGAATTTGACATTGCTTAACGTTGTCGAAACCAACTACACGAATGAAGCAGGTGGGAAACTGAGAACGACAACCTTGAACTTCTGCTAATACTTCTTGTGGGCTTCTAGCATTGAACAAAGGTAACTTCCACATTGTCCAATACATTTCTGTTGGTTCGGAAATTTCGTTAAATTCAATCGCAGGAAAATAACCTTGGTCTAAAATATATTGAATTTGACGACTGATTTGAGCGTCATTTAAAGGTGGTAAGTATGAAAGGGTTTCGTACCGACGCTCTTTTGGTAAAGTTTGCATATTTTTGATTAGTTGTTAGTGGTTAGTTGATAGTTGTTAGTTGATAGTGGTTAGTTGTTAGTTGTTAATTAAAACTCCTAACAGACGTAGCAGTGCTACGTCTCTACACTAGTAACTCCTAAGTGCTTTCGCTCGAATCGTCCGAGCTACTATCTGGTGTTGGCTGTTCTTCTAGAGTACTGGGGTTAGATAAATCTAATTGCGTAATCCGCTCAAGATGCTGACGACGATGTTTCATATTGGCTTGCGTAATCCCAGTGCTAACCATTTCCGGCAAAAATTCAGTCATTTCTTCCGCTAAGTGCTGCCTGACTGTCATTATCCTTAAAGCCAATTCCGGCTTTTCTAAGAATAATTGCTCAATGTACGCTTCCCCATTTTGGATTCTTTCCTTAGTGGAAAAGCGATGCAGCCAAGCCGCAACATAAGGATTAGTTTCATTAATTTGAGCCGATACCGTTCTAACTGCCTGATATGTCAAGTAGCTTTGCAGCATCTTGGCTGTGTCTTTGGCAATTTGTTTTATATCCATACTTGACCCCAGCCCATAATAATTATGAGTTATAAGTTTTGAGTTTTAAATTAAAGTAGATTTTAAACTCAAAACTCAAAACAAAACACTCACAACTAATACATTTAGACGGTATCCATTGCCTCGAACTCGAACTTGATTTCTTTCCAAAGTTCGCAAGCTGCTGCTAGTTCGGGGGACCATTTACAAGCTTCGCGGATAATGTCGTTACCTTCGCGAGCCAAGCTGCGTCCTTCGTTACGTGCTTGAACGCAAGCTTCTAACGCTACGCGGTTTGCAGTTGCACCAGGAGCGTTACCCCAAGGGTGTCCCAAAGTACCACCACCAAACTGTAGTACGGAGTCATCGCCAAAGATTTCTAATAGTGCGGGCATATGCCATACGTGGATACCACCAGAAGCAACTGCCATTACACCGGGCATGGAAGCCCAATCTTGAGTAAAGTAAATACCGCGAGACTTGTCTTGCTCAACGTAGTTTTCACGCAATAGGTCAACAAAACCCATTGTAATACCGCGTTCGCCTTCAAGTTTACCAACCACAGTACCTGTGTGGATGTGGTCGCCACCAGACATACGTAATGCTTTAGCTAATACGCGGAAGTGAATACCGTGATTCTTTTGACGGTCAATTACTGCGTGCATAGCTCTGTGGATGTGCAGCAATACACCGTTAGCGCGACACCAGTGAGCCAAGGTTGTGTTTGCAGTGAAACCTGCTGTCAGGTAGTCATGCATGATGATGGGCATCTTGAGTTCTTTCGCATACTCAGCCCGTTGGAGCATTTGCTCGCAAGTAGGTGCAGTTACGTTGAGGTAATGACCTTTGATTTCGCCGGTTTCTGCTTGTGCTTTATAGATAGCATCCGCAACGAAAGTAAAGCGATCGCGCCATCTTTGGAAAGGTGCCGAGTTGATGTTTTCGTCATCTTTGGTGAAGTCCAAACCACCGCGCAAACACTCGTATACAGCGCGTCCGTAGTTCTTAGCGGATAAACCTAATTTAGGCTTAATGGTACAACCCAACAAAGGACGACCATACTTGTTCAACTTATCGCGCTCTACCTGGATACCGTGAGGAGGTCCTTGGAAAGTCTTTAGATAAGCAACAGGTATGCGTAAATCTTCCAAACGTAGCGCTCTTAAAGCTTTGAAACCAAATACGTTACCTACAATCGAGGTCAAAACGTTGGTAACAGAACCTTCTTCAAACAAATCCAGAGGATAAGCTACATAACAGATGTACTGATTATCTTCACCGCGAACTGGCTCGATATCATAACAACGACCTTTGTAGCGATCTAGGTCGGTAAGCAAGTCAGTCCATACAGTTGTCCAGGTACCTGTAGAAGATTCAGCAGCTACAGCAGCACCAGCTTCTTCTGGAGGTACTCCGGGTTGAGGAGTCATCCGGAAAGCTGCCAAAAGGTCTGTATCTTTTGGAGTGTAGTCTGGGGTGTAATAAGTTAATCTATAATCTTTTACCCCAGCTTCATACCCTGATTTAGACTGAGTTCTCGTTTGAGAGTAAGACATATTTATCCAATCCTAAAAGTCAATCTTTTTGCTTACAAATTGCACGACAGCAGAAATTTAAATCACAGAAATGCCTTCCTTTTTACAGGAAAGACGAACAACTTTTGCTAGAGCTTGCGTATAATCCAAGGGATTTTTGTCTACCAAAACAAAGAAAAACTTGTAGAAACACGATTCGAGTTTCCCTTAATTCTTTGTCCCCTTTCAAACTCCAAGCCAATCAAAAAAACTTTCTTTATCTGTTCTTCCTACTCCTTTAAACTTTCTCCCGCTTACCACTTAACGATAAGAGCGAAAGCTAAAACTCTGTACTAAGCAATCTGTAGCCTGTCTCACAATATATCAAGAATTCGACTGGTTATTATTTGATTCTTTTTAACTTTTATATTTGAATTTCTTATATCACATATATTTTAACTTTTTATTAAGAAGACTTTACAGAAGTGTCGTTATAATATTGATTTTTTTTTTGCATGGAGAGGGGAGAGGGGGGAGATGGGGAAATGGGGAGATGGGGAGTACTTCGACAAGTCTTACAGTGAGCTACGTCGAACTGCTCAGTAACCTTTGGGGAGATGGGGAGTACTTCGACAAGCTCAGTAACCTTTGGGGAGATGGGGAGATGGGGGAGAGGGGGGAGAGGGGGTAGAGGGGGTAGAGGGGGTAGAATTTATAACTCCTGACTGGTAACTGGTAACTGGTAACTGGTAACTGATTACTGATTACTGCTCACTGTTAACTGTTAACTGCTAAAGGGGAACACTGTAATTAGTTGTTTTCGTGAAAATTATCATCGTGGTGTTTTTTAGTCAGCGTACTAGTTTAATAGTTTGTTCTTCAATACTCGGTTTAGTAGCATTTTCGGGTTTTAGCGATCGCGTTTGGGCGCAGAAACTTCTTCGCGTCAAGCCATCGGAAGTAACCCCGGCTTATCCTGCTGTACCACCACCACCGCGCAGACAGCCTTTACCAGAGCAAAGACGACGGATAGAAAATAGCCAAGAAACCGATTTTCGTGTCAAAGCTTTGCAGCCAGACTACACGGGGAATCTTTGGGTAGGTTACGGACGAGGTTTAACGCGAATTAATCCCCACACGGGTGAAATTTTAGCTCGCGTTAGTTTGCCAAGTCGCGCTATTGGGGCAATGGTGCAAGATAAAGTTGGACGCTTATGGGTGGGAAGTTATGAAGGATTGAAGCGAGTAGATCCCCGCAGTAATGAAATTACAGCCCAGAATTTATTTTTACCTTCCAAAAGAGTATTATCTTTACAAGTTGATAAACGCGGTTATGTTTGGGCGGGTACTGATAACGGTTTGGCTTTGATTAGTCCCGATGAAGGATTAATTATGACCACCTTAAAAAAACTTCCCGGTGTCAGTGCAAACGCTATGACAATGGACGCGAGCGGGCATCTTTGGGTGGGAACTTTGGATGGTTTAGTGCGAGTTAACACCGCTTCTTCTGTTGTAATGCAGCATATTAAAGAGTTGCCGGGTACCACCGTACAAACATTAGCCATTGACTCTTTAGGATTAATTTGGGCGGGAACACCAAATAACCTACTAGTTATCAACCCGAAAACTGGTGCAATATTACGTTCTGTAACTCGTTTGCGCGGACGCAATGTGACATCTATAAGTTTTGCTAATGATAAGAGCGTTTGGGTTGGTACCGATAACGGTTTGTTACGATTAAATCCATATACGGGAGCGGTATTAGATGAAGTTGCCGGACTTCCTTCGAGTAGAATTATTTCTATTGCTCCCGACGTTGGCAATAAACTATGGATTGGTACCAGTGAAGGTTTAGCTTGGCTAATGCCCAAAATGGAAAGAGCAAAAGCGCATCTGGCATTTACTCGCGCAGTGCAGTAGGAGATGGGGAGAGGGGGAGATGGGGGGATGGGGGGATGGGGGGATGGGGGGATGGGGAGATGGGGAAAGATAATTATTAACTCCTAACTCCTAACTCCTCACTCTTAACTTCCAATGCCCCATGCCCCATGCCCCATACCTAATCCAAAATCCAAAATCCAAAATCCAAAATTGAAATGCCTATTACTATCCAAAAGTTAATTCAATACAAACAGCAGCAGCGCCCTATTGTGGTGTTGACTGCTTGGGATTATCTGATTGCTCAGTTATTGGATGATAGTGGAGTCGATTTAATTTTGGTTGGTGACTCGATGGCTGGGGTTTTGGGTTATCAAAATACGCTGCCGATTTCCCTTGAAGAAATGCTATACCACGCTAAAGCTGTCAGACGCGGGGTGAAGCAAGCTTTGATGGTAGTCGATTTACCATTCATGACTTATCAAGAAAGCGTTACACAAGCGATGCATTCGGCGGGTAGGGTATTAAAAGAAACAGGAGCTACGGCTGTAAAGTTAGAAGGCGCATATCCGGAAATGATAGATACTATTTCTCGTTTGGTACGTGCGGGAATTCCGGTAATGGGGCACGTTGGTTTAACTCCACAGTCAGTAAATCAAATCGGTTTGCGGCAACAAGGTAAGACAGAAGAGTCACGCAACAAGATTTTGCAAGAGGCGATCGCCTTGGAACAAGCGGGTGTTTTTTCGATAGTTTTAGAGCATATTCCCGCAGATTTAGCATTAGAAATTACTCAAAAAATTAGCATTCCTACTATTGGTATTGGCGCGGGTTCTCAGTGCGACGGACAGGTTTTGGTGACTTCCGATTTACTCGGACTTTCTGAAAAACAACCTCCATTTGCCCGCATTTATACAAATTTACGCGAGACAATTACTCAAGCTGTAGATGAGTTTAGTAAAGAAGTTCGAGAAGGGAAGTTTTGAAAAAAGTTGGGAGTTAGGAGTTAGGAATTAGGAGTTGAGAATATAGCAATCCTAAGTTATTTGAAAAAAATTAGACTTTTTAAAAAATAAAACAGTAGTGTTCGCATCTTGCTCGCTGGTAGTTAGCAATCCTAAGTCCTGTTGCTCCCATTAGAATTATTAAAAATAGGACTTCCGATATTGTCACAGATTGTTGGTGCGTGACGCTACAAGTAGTGCGAGCATCTTGCTCGCTGGTAGGTAGCCAAAAAGCTCGCTGGTAGGTAGCCGAAAAGCTCGCTAATAGGGAGCAGATAATTCAAAGTAAAAATATTAAAACAACTTTCTGATTTTATTTAGTAATAATATTGACATATTTTATAGAAAGTACAATAGTATCTTCCATATACCGGACTTGTATAATCGTAATTTGCTTTTTTTACAATTAATTTACATTTACATCTAAGTTTGAAATTATACGATCGCTCGTTATTTTTATTAAAATGCAGTACAGTAACTTAATTCCAGACAGTAAACTCTTTTACATAAAACATTTTGAACAATATTTTGGACTTTCTGAATTTTTAATAAATAGATGAATTGTAAACGCTATTCGTGTTATTGGTGGATTATATCTACCCCTTTCGGACGGCATAGTTAACGTATGAGGAAAACGCCACATAGCGCCAGTGGAAATTTTTCTTTGCGTCAAACTATAGGTCTGCGTGTCATTATCATGGGATATTGAAAATAGTAATTTATATATGAATCGCCGTTCGTTTGAGTTTAAGACAATGCAGTTTCCTCTATAAACACTTATTAGCTTTAAAATATTTCTGTTATGTCTAAGGTTCTAGTTTCCGATTCAATTGACCAGGCAGGGATTGATATCCTTTCCCAAGTTGCTAGCGTTGATGTCAAATTAAATTTAAAGCCGGAAGAATTAGTGCAAGTCATTGGTGAATATGATGCGCTGATGATTCGTTCGGGTACTCGCGTTACTCAATCCGTAATTGAGGCAGCCACAAATCTGAAAATTATCGGTCGTGCGGGTGTGGGTGTTGATAATGTAGATGTACCCGCAGCCACTCGCCGAGGAATTGTAGTAGTAAATTCCCCAGAAGGTAATACCATTGCCGCCGCCGAACACGCTTTAGCGATGATGATGGCTATGTCTCGCAATATCGCCGATGCCAATGCTTCGGTGAAATCCGGCGAATGGAACCGCAAAAGTTTTGTCGGCACTGAAGTTTACAAAAAAACTTTGGGGATTGTCGGTTTAGGTAAAATCGGTTCTCACGTTGCTAACGTTGCCAAAGCAATGGGAATGAAATTACTGGCTTTCGATCCTTTTATTTCCAACGAAAGAGCGGAACAAATGGGCGTTCAGTTGGTAGATATGGATTTACTAGTAAGGCAAGCCGATTACATTACGCTGCATATTCCCAAAACTCCAGAAACCACTCATTTAATTAACACCGAAATGTTGGCGAAGATGAAACCCAACGCTCGGATTATCAACTGCGCTCGCGGTGGAATCATTGATGAGGACGCTTTAGCAGCAGCCCTTAAAGAAGGTAAAATCAAGGGCGCGGCGTTGGATGTTTACGAATCAGAACCTTTGGGTGAGTCTCCCTTAAAAGCTTTAGGCAAAGAAGTTGTGCTTACACCGCATTTAGGAGCATCCACCGCCGAAGCACAGGTAAACGTTGCCATTGACGTAGCCGAACAAATTCGCGATGTATTATTAGGATTGCCAGCACGCTCTGCGGTAAACATTCCCGGACTTAATCCTAATGTCTTGGAAGAACTCAAACCTTATATGGAGCTAGCAGAAACACTGGGTAACTTGGTAGGACAGCTTGCCGGTGGTAGAGTAGAAACACTTAACGTCAGCCTGCAAGGAGAACTCGCAACAAACAAGAGTCAACCTTTAGTGATCGCTTCCCTCAAAGGATTGCTTTACCAAGCTTTGCGCGAACGGGTGAATTATGTAAACGCCAATATTGAAGCAAAAGAAAGAGGAATTCGCGTCATCGAAACGCGGGATGATTCGGTTAAAGATTACGCCGGATCTTTGCATTTAGAAGCAACTGGTAACTTAGGAACTCATTCGGTAACGGGTGCTTTGTTAGGTGGTGGAGAAATTCGGATTACTAGTCTTGATAGTTTTCCCATCAACGTACCACCAAATCGTTATATGCTATTTACCGTACACCGCGATATGCCCGGAATTATCGGTAAAATTGGTTCCTTACTCGGCAGCTTTAACGTTAATATTGCCAGTATGCAAGTAGGACGTAAAATCGTTCGCGGTGATGCAGTAATGGTTATAAGTATCGACGATCCATTACCAGACGGAATCTTGAAAGAGATTACCAAAGTCTCAGGCATTCGAGATGCATATACAGTAACCCTTTAATCAATTTTGAATTTTGGATTTTGGATTTTGGATTATTGTTCCTGGAATCTAAAATCTAAAATCTAAAATCTAAAATCCGATGACAAAAACTTGGTGGGAACTACAAATTTTATGCTCTCCAGAGATCGAAGATTCGGTCTTTTGGCGACTTGGAGAATTTGGCTGTCGGGGAACCGCCAGTCAAAAAAAAGGTAACGTGATTTCAGTACAAGCTTACTTACCGCAATCACAAGCGCATCTACTAGATTTAGCTGCGCTATCGTTATGGCTGCGTCAAGATGCTCTTTGCTTGGAAACTTCTTTACCTTCGTTGCAGTGGAAACTTATAGACGAAGAAGATTGGTCTAGTAGCTGGAAAAAACATTGGGAACCTCAAGAAATTGGCGATCGCTTTTTAATCAATCCTTCTTGGATACCGGCTCCGGAAAGCACCGAACGGATAATTTTAAAGCTTGACCCCGGTGTAGCTTTTGGTACTGGCGCTCACGCGACAACTCAACTTTGTTTGGAATCGCTGGAAATGCGCTTTAGCGACATACCAGAGTCTTTTGTCGGCACCGCAGAGAAAAAACATGATGTGGTAATTGCGGACATTGGCTGCGGTTCTGGTATCCTTTCTATCGGAGCATTACTCTTAGGAGCGAAAAAAGCCTACGCAGTAGATACCGATCCATTAGCAATAAGTTCAACTATAGAAAACCGCGACATCAACGGGATTGCCACCGAACGTTTGACGGTAGCCCAGGGGAGTGTAGAAGCAATGCAGCAACTCGTTACAGAACCAGTAGATGGTATTGTCTGCAATATTTTAGCTGACATCATCATCGAAATACTTCCTGGCATGAGCGCGATCGCTAAACCCACAACTTGGGCTATTTTCAGCGGCATTTTATTAGAACAATCCAACGCCGTTACCGATGTTTTAGAAAAGAATGGCTGGGTGGTTGCTACTTTGTGGAAGCGAAAAGAATGGTGTTGTTTGAATGTGAGGAGACAGTGAGCAGTTAGCAGTGAGCAGTGAACAGTTATTAATTAATTAATAAAATTTACAAAAATAATTTTGTAGGGTGTGTTACGGCTTGAATAACTATCTTAGAAATTAACAATTATCATAATGCCGTAACGCACCACCAATTACCAATTACCAATAAAATCTAAAGTTTATACAATTTAACTACTAATGGCTGATTGCGTTTTCGTTGAGAAGAAAGATTATTTGCAGGATTGGCGCTTCTTTTAGAAATGACTATTTTGTTGACTAATAAAACATCGTCAAAAATATCGTACAATACTCGATCGCTATTAGCAGTCTATTGCATTAAATTTGATGGGTTTGTTTTTTCCTAAATGTGGGGAGACGTAGCAGTGCTACGTCTCTACAACCCGTCGGAATTAATGAAAAGGACTACTAGATAATTCGACTTGATATTTATTTACTTGCTCCCAAGAGACACCATTCCTTTTTATATCTTCCCGACTTTCTCGCATAGCTTTAATGTCTTCAATGTCTTCAGATGCACGAGTATCTAAAACTAAGACATCTTCTAAAGTATCTTCATAAGATTCCTTTAGTCGCTCGTGAATTGCTTTAAGCAGTGCTTGTTTTTTGGTTGTAATTTCCATTTACTAATTTCCTTCTTCAAATACAATTTATGCGGAGGTTATTACATAAACTGTTGCAAGTGTTGAACCAATTGCGGTGCTTGCATTACACCTTCAATTTTATCTACTGGCTTACCCTGCTTAAACAATACCAACGTAGGTAGAGCATAAATTTCATACTGAGAAGCCAATGCCGGATATTTTTCGGTGTCAATTTTTACAACTCTTATTTTTCCTTGGAGTTGGGAATTAACTTGATTTAAAATTGGTGCCATCATTTGGCAATGGTCCGCACCAGTCTGCGTAAAAATCGACTAATACTGGTACATCAGCACCAGATAACATTTCCTCAAAGCTGTGGAATTCCTTTTTAGTAGACATATAACAAGCCCGTTTTTTAGTGAGTGCAGTTTTATCGTAGTGCCTACAACAAAATTAGCGTAAATCATAGGTACGAATCAGCCTATTATATTTAGCGGGTTTAAATGATGAAATTATATTGAGGAAGCTTCATGGAACTAATGCCCGAAAATTTGCAGAGTCTGCGCGAACAAGTTGCTGTTGTCACTGGTGCTTCGCGAGGAATTGGAAAGGCGATCGCACAAGAATTTGCCAAACTTGGAGCAACTGTAATTGTTAATTATGCGAATTCCAGTCAAGCAGCCTCCGAATTAGTTTCCGAAATTACCGCAGCCGGAGGAAGTGCGATCGCGCTGCAAGCTGACGTTTCCAAAGCCGAAGAAGTAGATACGCTCATTAGTAATGTTTTAGAAAAATTTAACAAAATTGATATTTTAGTTAACAATGCCGGAATTACTCGCGACACTTTACTTTTGCGGATGAAGCCAGAAGATTGGCAAGCTGTAATAAATCTTAATTTAACAGGTGTATTTTTATGTACTCGCGCCGTTAGTAAAGGTATGTTGAAAAAGCGTTCTGGGAGAATTATAAATATTGCATCAGTAGCCGGACAAATGGGCAATCCCGGACAAGCGAACTACAGCGCCGCCAAAGCGGGAGTAATCGGTTTAACCAAAACCCTAGCCAGAGAATTCGCATCTCGCGGCATCACAGTTAATGCAGTTTCCCCAGGATTTATTGAAACAGATATGACAAGCAACCTTCAATCAGAAGAAATCCTCAAAGCGATTCCTTTAGGGCGTTATGGAAAACCAGAAGAAATCGCTGGAATGGTGCGTTTCCTAGCCGCAGACACCGCAGCAGCATACATTACCGGACAAGTATTTAACGTCGATGGCGGAATGGTAATGGCGTAAATCAATTTTGGATTTTAGATTTTGGATTTTGTAGCTTGTATAGCACTACCGGATACATGATAGATATCACATTTTGCTTACAAGGGAACAGGGAACGGAAAAACGTCCTAACCCGAAAACGTAGTGCTATATCTCCTTAAAAGCGAATGAAATAAACACATTTTCTCTACTCCCTACTTTCTACTCCCCACTCCCTATGTTTCTTAAAATCTAAAATCTAAAATTCATTGTTCATTGATAATTGATTTCTGAGAGAAGTACATAATTAAAAGTACGAATAAACCTAACCCTGTTAAATATTTAATGGGATCTGGAATGCTGGGATTAGGAGAGAAAAAACCTTCTATAATTCCGGCAATTATTAACATCGGTACAATCCCAAATACCAACTGTACTGCTTGAGAACCATGAACTTTGATTGCATCCAATCGACGATATTTTCCGGGGAATAATATTGCTTTACCAATTAATAATCCCGCACCTCCAGCCAGAAAGATCGCAGGTAATTCTAAGGAACCATGTGGAAGCACAAACGCCCAAAAAGGATAAGCTAAATTATTTTGACCTACTAAAGTTGCAACCGCACCAATTAATAAACCATTAAATACCATTAAGTAAACTGTGAATGCTCCGGCGGTAATTCCACCTGCAACCGCACCAAAAGACACTCTCAAATTATTGATTGTAATTCCTGAAGATGCTAAAGGTTCAACGCCGACAATCGAACCCATCCATAATTCTCCATCGTCGCGAACTTTAGAAATGATTCCTGGAGGTACTATTAAAGACATAAAGGTTGGGTCTTGCCAAGCATACCACCAAGCCACTAATCCCCCTAACAGAAATAAAGCGGTTGCTAAGGCGATATAGGGAGAAGTCTGCCGTACTATCGCAGGTAATCCCCAACGGTAAAATTTTACTGCTCCCAACCATTCTTGCCGTCGCGAGCCTTGATAAACTTGCGTATAAGCACGAGTTGTTAAACTTTGTAAATTTTGTGTCAGAGTATTACCCAAATTTTGGGTGCGGGCGCGGGCTAAATCTGCGGCAACAGAACGATATAAACTTGCTAATTCTCGGATTTCCTTAGCTCCGAGGGACTTTAAACCTTTTTTTTCTATTTGTCTCAACAAAGAATCCAAGCGTTGCCAGTTTGATTCTCGCCTTGCAATCCAACGTTGAATATTCATGTCGATTTTTGGGAAATAATAAATTTTAAGTTAACTTAATATAACCTTTGAATTACTGTGTCACTTTATAACTACTTTATACGTTATGTCTTCTAATCTCGGTTCTCCCAGTCCAATACAACCCCTAAATATTGGTGATGTCGTTACTGGCGGCTTCCGACTTTATCGCTCTCACATCAAAGATTATTTCTTGATTGCCTTGAAAGCTAATGTCTGGTTGCTCGTTCCAATTTACGGCTGGGCAAAGTACTATGCATTGAGTTCGTTAATTTCCAGATTATCCTTTGGTGAATTAATTAATCAACCAGAAAATATAAAAACAGGGCAAAAATTTGTTAATTCCCGGTTGGGACAGTTTTTAAGTCAGCTAGTGCTAATAGTACTAATTTATATAGGTATTGGTTTAGGTCTTGGAATCGCATTTGCTATTGTCGGGGGTGCAATAGGTGTAGCAATTGGTGGATTAGGTCAAAATGCTAATCCTGCCTTCGCCGTTGTATCTGCCTTACTAGGTATATTACTTTTTGCTGCAATATTTTTGGGATTTTTCTGGTTTATAACGCGATTCTATTTGGCTGATGTGACTTTAGCCATTGAAGATGATACCACTGCTAATTCAGCTATTAGCCGTAGTTTTGAACTAACAAAAGGAAACATCTGGCGGATTTTTGGCATTACGTTCATTGCCTTTTTAATAACGCTCCCTTTGCAAATTGTGGTGCAAGTAATTTCTACTGTTTTGCAACTAGTTTTTGCACCATTAATACAGGAAAACTCTCTAATATTTAGTTTGCTATATTTTGTATTGATATTTGCAATTAGTTTTTCCAGTGGTGCAGTAATTATACCTTTTTGGCAAGCAATTAAAGCGACTATTTATTATGACCTCCGCAGTCGTCGTGAAGGTTTAGGCTTACGATTACGCGACAATGAAATTTAATTAATAATCAAGAATTACGAATTATTTCGTTATGCATATATTTAGACGTGTAAAATTCCGCACGCCAGAAAGTATCGAATTAGAATTTACCTTTGCAGGTATTGGGAATCGTGCTTGGGCATTGTTAATTGACTATCACGTTTTAGGACTAACTATAGCAGTCTTTATAGCAGTCTGGTCAACGCTTTCACTTCAACTATTCGATTTTTTGGAATCGATTTTTGGCAAACAAACTCCCCTATGGGTGTTAGCGATCGCCTTTTTTGTTCTCTTCGCGATTTACTCCGGTTATTTTGTATTTTTTGAAGCATTGTGGCAGGGACAAACACCCGGTAAACGCATTGCTAAAATTCGCGTAATTAGGGATGATGGTAAACCTGTAGGATTACCCCAAGCAGCTTTAAGAGCATTATTAAGACCAGTTGATGAAATCTTCTTTATTGGAGTTTTTCTAATTATGTTTGGTAATAAAGAAAAACGTTTAGGGGATTTAGTAGCCGGTACAATTGTTATTCAAAATCAACTACCCATAGCATCAACAACAATCGTAGTTTCAGAACAAGCCAAATCATTCAGTTCCGAATTACTGCAAATTACCGATATATCACCAATGTTAGCCGATGATTTTGCTGTAATTAGCGAGTATTTACGGCGACGACTAGCAATGTCACCAAAAGCCAAAAGTCAATTATCTATAAAATTAGCCGAACAAGTCAAAGAAATTATTCACTTAGAAAATATACCCCCAAATATTAGTTCCGATATATTTTTAGAAGCTATTTATGTTGCTTATCAAGAAAAAAATAAAAATGGGGGAATAGGGAATTGGGCATAGGCAATAGGGAATTGGGGATAGGGAATTGGGCATTGGGCATTGGGAATAGGGCATTGGGCATTGGGCATTGGGCATAGGATTTTGGATTGTCCCCTCCATCACCCCCTCTCCCCATCCCCTTGTCCCCCCCTCTCCCCATCTCCCCAAAGGTTACTGAGCAGTTCGACGTAGCTCACTGTAAGACTTGTCGAAGTACTCCCCATCTCCCCCATCTCCCCCCATCACCAATGCCCTATTACCTAATTACCTAAAACCAAAACTGGCGAATCTGGTTCTCGGTAAAAACGAGTCATATCGTCAAATTTACGGAGTTCGACGCGATGCATTGTTAAAGTAGGTAAATTTTCAATCCATTTTTGATTTAATTCTGAAAGCATGGAAGCAAAATTTTCGCGATTTAAATCGGGTGCAATCTCGCCAAAATAGCCTAAAGTCACGTGTGCCGTGAAATTATACTGTTGTTCAATCCCTAATGCCATCAGAGAAGGATTTTGATAGATTGCCCGACGCAAGTTGATAATTTGCTCGTAGCTATCTCGATCCAACGGTACCAAGCAAACCGCTACAGCCCTTGGCATAAGCATTAATCCCAACATTTGCCATTTTGGGGGATTCTTTGAAGTCACAGATTTTTGATATTGTTGAAAAATATCATCAAAACATGACCCTAATTGGGCTGCAAAATCTGGATTTTTTTTGCTTGCGTCGCGATAGGCGCTATCCCAAATTATGTCCGCTAAAGTTAAATGAAAGCTATCAGGAGGTACCGGAATAATTAAATCCGAACCTATAGGTAACTGTAAAAGTTCCTGTTGATAACCCTGTAACTGCGAGTAAAAAGCAGAATTTGTCGAATCTTCTTCCCCATGAGGTGGGGTAATTAACGTATATCCAGGGAAAGATACAGCTTTTGTTCCTCCTGGATGTGATGCAAATTTAGAAGATTCCTTCAAATGCTGAACTTGAGATGTGTAAGCTTCCGGTAGCGTCATTCGCGCCACCCGATTCATATAAGTTTGATAATTATCGTCCAACCTTTATTTCCTCCCGCATTCCTTGATAGATTGTAGGCAAAATCACTCAATTTATCCAAAATAGAATTGGGAATGGTAAAAAGGTCTGCATGTCAAAGGTCTGCATGTCAAAGGTATAATAACTCTTCCCCCTCTCCCCCCTCTTCCCCATCCCCCCATCCCCCCATCCTCCCACTATGCCAATCCACATTTACTGGGGCGAAGATGATTTTGCGATGGAAAAAGCGATCGCCAATTTACGCGACGAGATTCTCGATGCGAATTGGATTTCGTTTAATTACACGACTTTTCCACCAGATTATCCGAATGCCGCAATTGAAGCGTTAAATCAAGCGATGACTCCACCTTTTGGGGCTGGTGGGCGTTTGGTATGGCTGATGAACGCTAATATTACTCAGCAATCTAACGATAATTTGTTATCAGAGTTACAGCGGACTTTATCCGTAATTCCCGAAAATTCTTACTTACTAATTACTAGCACTAATAAACCCGATGAACGGTTAAAGTCAACAAAATTATTAAAAAAATTCGCACAATTTCGTGAATTCGGACTTATATCACCTTTTAATACGGATTTACTCAAAAAATCTGTCAATGATGCCGCTAGTTCCCTTAAACTCAAACTAACTTCTAGATGTGCGGACTTTTTAGTAGAAGCTATAGGTAACGATACTCGCTTACTTTATAACGAACTCCAAAAATTACAGCTTTATGCCCAAGATAGTAATAAGCCATTAGATGTCGATCGCGCCGCTCAATTAGTTAGAAATTATACTCAAAATAGCCTACAATTAGCTGGTGCGATTAGGATGGGAAACACTGAGAAGGCTTTAAGTTTAGTCGCGGATTTAATCGATGCTTCCGAACCTTCTTTGCGAATAGTTGCCACATTGATTGGGCAGTTTCGTACCTGGTTGTGGATTAAAATTATGATGGAAAGTGGCGAACGTTCAGATCAAGCGATCGCTCAAGCTGCTGAAGTTCGCAATCATTATCGCATTAAACATTTGCTTCCCGAAGTACAGTTTCTTTCAGTGCATCAACTAATATCCTGTTTACCTATACTACTTGAATTAGAAGTTAATCTTAAACTTGGAGCCGCACAAACTTTAACACTCCAAACTAAAGTTATAGAACTGTGTCAAATATGTAAAAGAAGCCGATAGTGAGTGTATTTTCGGAATTTACTTTGTTTTTTAAGGGAACAACTACCGCTTGAAACAATTCAAAATGATTAACATCTTATTACTGTAGTTAATTATCACAAAGCATATGAAGAGAATTACTCATTCTTCTAACGGGATTAAAATAGCTCGAATGCTTTCTAAGTCTTTTTTAGTAGGTACTTTAGCCACTCTAGGTTTCTTTGCTAGCAGTACGGTTTTGGGCTTAAAAGCTGACGCTCAAACTCCTTCAATTGACAATAATGAAATAGTTAAGTACTCCAGAGCCTTATTAACAATAGAGCAAAGTCGCCTTCAAGCATTTGATGAAATAAAGAAGATTTCCGGAGGTGGACGAATTCCTGAAATTGCTTGTAACGAACCCAAGACTATATCTACTTTGTCTACACAGAAAGCAAGAGATATTGCTACAAAATACTGTCAGCGCTCTCAAATCATTGTTAAAGATAGCGGGCTTAGCATTGAAAGCTTTAACAATATTACGTTGAAATTAAGGAATGATGCCAGCTTAAAAACCCAAATTCATAACACATTAATCCGCTTGCAAAAAAAGCCTAATTCTCAATAGGTAAAATTTAAATAATTTGCTTTTGGAGAATTTAAAATTAACACCCCCGGAAGCTGCCGGGGGCATGGCGTAGCGGTTTTATTTAACTTACAAATGCGATCGCGTTTATATGAATAATAATTATTTAATAATTAGTCTGCCTGAAAAAATATTTAGTAGTACTATATAATACATCAATCGGACGGATGTTGAATAAATTAGCTATATTTGTGTATTATTTACTACTTCAACCCTGTTGATGGAATTTTAATCGAGATAAAATATTAAGCAATATTTAGCAATATTAAGCTGAATAAAACCTTTGTTGTTTAGCACGAATATTTTTAAGGTGCTTTTTAACAGTATTAACGGTAATATAAAGTTTATCGGCAATGTGTTTATAGCTAGAAGTAGCTCGATAAAGGTTCCAAACTTCTACTTCACGTTGCGTTAAATGGTATTTATTAGCTTCAAATAAAACAATATTTTTCAGTGATTTGTAGCGATTCTCAATTGCGATCGATAAATAAGATTGCTCTGATACATGATTTAACCATCTTACCCTTAAACGTAAAATAACCGACCGATTGACAACAATATCTTCCGACCATATTGTTAAATTATCGCAAGACATTTGATTGTTTATTAATGATTTACAAACATTCCAAATTATAGAGGGTACGTAATTTCGGTTAGAGCTACCTGGATTTATTTGACTGCAAATACTGTAAGCACTAGCATTAGCATAAATTAATTCACCAGTTTCAGTTAAAATCAAAATACCATCTTCAAAGTTTTCTACTATTTGCTCTAAAAAAGACGGTTGTTCTAATGGTTTTTCTAAATAATTAATTTTTTCTGGTTTAATTGCTGTTTGTGTTAAATTATTCATAATACGATTAATTTGTTGAAAATTGCCAAGCGATATTTGTTGTGACAGCAATTTAAACCGTCAACTACAAACAGGCATGATTTGCATTAGTTGTTAATTTATTTGATGCTTGTTAGGCTTGATAATTTTTTATACAGTTTTGCAATAATGTATTTCGGATTTTGGTTTTGAACTGATATAAAATTAATAAACCCGGCTTTAGAAAAAACCGGGTTGATGAAATGCAAGTATTTAAGTTAATAGATTGGAATTCCTACAAGATTTGGTTAACTCCAGACAAAAACCTTGGCTTCAAAAGGTCCCAAATCAATCATAATACCGTCATCACCAGCTTCTACATCATAATTAGCCGTCCATTCGTGCCATTTACCGGCTTCTGGGAAATTAGCAACTTGATAGCCAGCGTAGAAATTCTCTGAGAAGTTAGCTACAACAACCACATGGGAACCTTCATTATTCCAACGGCTGTATGCTAATACCTTTCCTTCTGGATTTTCGTGGATAAAATCAATATTTTCCGTGTATAAAGCATGATTATTTTTACGCAGGTTAATTAAACCCTTGTAATATTCAAACAATCCGTGATTTTGGTCATTTTCTAACAATCCCCATTCGATTTTAGATGATTCTTGAGTCTGGGGCTTGTATTCGCCAAATTCTTGTCCCATCCACAACATCGGTACGCCAACCGCTGTTAATAAAATCGCTCCTGCAAACTTTAAGCGACGAAAAGCTTCTTCATCTAAAATTTCGCGATCGCCCAACTCTACCATGATCCGATTATGATCGTGGTTGGTGAGATAGTTGACAACGTTTGTCGCACCCATGAAGCCTTGACGCTTGGGATCGATGACATCTTTGAGTTGCTCTAAATCAAATTTTTCACCAGCAACATGCTCTTTTATGCAATGATAAAAACTATCATGCCAGCAAGCATCCATCGGACCATCAACATTGGTAATGCTGGTAGTTTCAGGAATATGTTCGGCAATATTATAAAAAGGTTTTGCACCAGCGGTTTTTTTGGCTTCATCTACTATCCAATGCATGAAATCGTAGTTAGCAATTTGCCGCGCTGCATCGTAACGAATACCGTCAATATGATATTCTTGAATCCAGAAACGTATCGTATCGCCGATGAATTTTCGCGCTGGATAAGTATCTAAATTCTCATCATATTTTTCGTAATTAAATTCTGGTCCCCAGTTATTATCGGGATCGCGGGGTTCGTGGTGGTACCAGTAATCGTGGTCGATTTGTGTTAAAGGTGATGATGATTCTGAATGGTTAAAAATACCATCCATAAAAACACGAATTCCCTTACCATGACATTCATCAATTAACTTTTTTAAATCCGCCGTTTCACCGTAACTAGTTTCTGTTGCGAAAAAATGACGGGGGTTATATCCCCAGCTATAATCGCCGGGATATTCTTTAATTGGCATTAACTCAATAGCGTTAATTCCCAATTCTGTTAAATAATCTAATTTTTCAAGAACGTGTTCGTATTTTCCACGTGCATACTTATCATCTTCACCACCGGAAAAGTCAGCAACGTGTAATTCATAAATAACTAATTCATTATCTGGAGGTAAAGATTTATCGTCATGATTCCAAACATAGGGATCGAGAATTCTTTCCCCATCTTTAATACAGACAACTGCATTTTCATAACCACCTAATGCATCAATATTAGTTGCATAAGGATCGGTTACATCTACCCATTCATCTTGTTCAAAAAACCAAGACTTGGAGCGTACTTTAAACTTATATTTATAAACGCCGTCTTCTAAATCAACTTTGACACGAAAATAGCCATCTTCGCCTTTTTCCATTGCAATTGATTCCCAGTCAGAAAAGGAACCAAGTAAAGCCGCCTCTTTGTTATAAGGAGCAAAAAGGTTGAATTCAATGGGCTTTGCCATGTATTTGTTAAAAACCTAAAAAGTATAGAACCAGGTTTAGGCAATAGACATACCCCGCTCTTACTGCTTGCATGCTAATAGGTTATTTTTTAATAGCGATCGGCAGTTATCGAGTAAGAAGTATTGTTTAATTACTCGTACCTTGTAATAATTATTCTGCACTTTAACTTTTTTTAACAAATCTTTCGTCAGGAATAATTCAGGTAAATGTAGCTATTTCTCAGGAAGTATAATTGTATTAAAGAATCTAATTTCAGATATTGATTTGTTGTACAACTATCCATAGATACAATTTACAGAAAATATAAATTAGAATAGTTGCTTCTTTAACCAATCCGAACCCGAAGCTATTACGAATCAAGAGAAATAAAGTATCGACTTCTTTTCAAATCTCTTACACTATCAAAATGATTCAACTTAACAAGCAACACTTACAAACAATCTTTAGCCATGCCGAAAGCACCTATCCAGAAGAATGTTGCGGTGTGATATTTGGACATATATGTAGCGATCGCAAAACGGTAGTTGAAATCATCCCCACCGAAAACGCTTGGAATCCAGATACAGCAGGTGATTTTGCTGATGATGATATAACTTATAGTAAAAAACGCAGATATACCATAGCACCCCAAGATATGTTGCACCTGCAAAAATCTGCCAGAGAAAAAAATTTGAATATAATCGGCATTTTCCATTCCCACCCCGATTATCCAGCCATTCCCTCAGAATTTGACCGTAACTACGCTTGGCAAGAATATTCTTATATCATCGTTTCCGTACAAAAAGGTCAAGCAGGGGATATCAATAGTTGGGTACTTGATGATAATTCTGTGTTTGAGCAAGAAGAATTGAGGGAGTTATAAAAATGAGGTTCGTAGTAAGGGCTTTAGCCCCCTCCGGATTTAGTACTAAAATCGGCACGTCGAACCAATCAAATTTAATCTAATCAACCACTAGCGAGCGAGACGCTCGCACTACATACAATTAACCCAATCCCCAATTAATAATTACGAATTACTAATTATAAATTACTAATTATCCCATTATTCGGTAGTATAAAAGGTCTGCTCCTCCAACTCATTCTTGTTATGCTTAATCCCAACTTGGATGAAATCCAACTGACGAAGGACGATTACGAACGCTATTCCCGCCACCTGATTTTACCTGAAGTTGGGTTGGAGGGACAAAAGCGCTTGAAGGCTGCTGCTGTTTTGTGTATTGGTACTGGTGGACTTGGTTCGCCGTTACTGTTATATTTAGCTGCTGCTGGTATCGGACGAATCGGTATTGTTGATTTCGATGTTGTCGATCATTCCAACTTACAACGTCAGGTGATTCACGGTACTTCTTGGGTGGGTAAACCCAAGATTGAATCTGCAAAAAACCGCATTCACGAGATTAACCCCGATTGTCAGGTTGATTTGTACGAAACTCGCATTAGTAGCGAAAATGCTCTCGATATTCTCAAACCTTATGATGTCGTAGTAGACGGTACCGATAACTTCCCGACACGGTATTTAGTAAACGATGCTTGCGTTTTATTAGATAAACCCAACGTTTACGGTTCAATATTCCGCTTTGAAGGACAAGCTACGGTATTTAACTACGAAGGCGGTCCCAACTATCGCGATTTATACCCAGAGCCACCACCACCGGGAATGGTTCCTTCCTGCGCTGAGGGTGGGGTTTTGGGCGTTTTGTGCGGAATTATTGGTACTATTCAAGCAACGGAGACGGTAAAAATTATTCTCGGACAAGGTAGAACTCTCAGCGGACGCTTGATGTTATACAATGCCCTTGATATGAGTTTCCGGGAATTGAAATTACGTCCCAATCCCGTGCGTCCGGTCATCGAAAAACTGATAGACTACGAACAGTTCTGCGGTATTCCTCAAGCAAAAGCACAAGAGGCTCAAGAGCAAATGGATATTTCAGAGATGACTGTCAAGGATTTGAAAGAATTAATTGATAGCGGTACGAATGATTATGTACTGCTAGATGTTCGTAATCCCCACGAATACGAAATTGCTAAGATTCCCGGTTCCGTTTTAGTACCTTTATCGGAAATCGAAAACGGTCCAGGTGTTGATAAAGTTAAAGAAATGCTCAACGGTCATCGTCTCATAGCTCATTGTAAAATGGGTGGACGTTCCGCGAAAGCTTTAGGAATTCTAAAACTTGCCGGAATTGAAGGTACCAACGTCAAAGGTGGTATTACAGCTTGGAGTAAAGAAGTCGATTCCTCAGTTCCAACTTATTAAACAGTTACCAGTTAGCAGTTAGCAGTGAACAATTAACAGTGACCAGTGACCAGTGACCAGTGTAATATTTTTGTTGTATTGTATTTTATGAATAAATATTTATTAATCTTGTAGATACGGAGTTTATTCCTAAGTCTTTACAAAGGTTGATTTACATACTCGTTCATTGCAATATACAGTAACACCAAAAATTAAAGACTAGTCAATAATAATTTGCTCACTGCTAACTGCTCACTGCTAACTGCTCACTGCTAACTGCTCACTGATTATGATGAAACTCGAAAACGTGGTTCCTTGGGGACGCTATTTTGATGAGTACGTGAAGATGTTTAATTTAACGTCAGGCGATCGCAAGTTAAATATAGTTGATTGCGGTGGGGGACCTTCGAGTTTTAATGTCGAGATGACGCAATTCGGTGGTAAAGTTATATCTTGCGACCCTATTTATCAGTTTACCGTTGAAGAAATTCAAAATCGCATTCAAGAAACTTATCCCAAGATAATTGCAGCACAGAAAGAAACTCTAAATAACTTTGTTTGGAGTGATATTGCTTCTCCCGACGAATTAGGAAAAGTAAGAATGGCTGCTATGAGTAAATTTATCGCTGACTTCCCACAAGGTATTTCACAAAAACGCTACGTTAAATCGGAATTACCGAATCTTCCCTTCACCGACGGTGAGTTTGATTTGGCGTTATGCTCTCATTTCTTATTCACCTATTCCAATATATTGTCAGCAGATTTTCACGTTGACTCAATTATAGAAATGCGGCGAGTTGCTTCGGAGGTGCGAGTTTTTCCCGTAATAACTCAATTCAGCGGTGAAACTTCTCCCCATCTCGAAGCTGTAATTAATCAATTAAGCGATCGCGGTTTCCAAGTTGAAGTGAGAAAGGTTGATTACGAATTTCAGAAGGGTGGTAATCAAATGCTTTGGGTGAGGTAAATATAGGACTTAGCAAAGAGGCACGTTTTTCTTGTAGGGTGTGTGACGCATCATCGTAAATTTGAACGTAGCAATAAGATTCGTAGCGTCACGCACCATCAACCATTTGTGACAAGAACATAAGTCCTGAAATATTGATTTGATTGATTTTTAGCAGTTGATTATTTAGAAAACAGACCATATATGGGCGCACCTATTCCCATTATATTTTTTATAGTATCATGTTTTTTGTTTGAATACAAATCAATTTAATTAATAATACGAAAACCAATGTAGAGACGTTGCACTGCAACGTCTCCCAGGGATTAAGGTTAAAACAAAATATTGGCGTTGCGTTCGGCAGTTGGGTGAAGTTGTGATTTCACATTGTTGGAGACGTAGCACTGCTACGTCTCTACAATAGTTTCTGGTTTACGACAAATTGTAACCAAATATAATTCATAGCTTAATTCAGCAACGCCAAAATATTTATTATTTTTCGATCAATCGTCATAACTAAAATTCAAAGCGACAAAATTATTAGATCCAGGAGCTTGACATAATACTTCCTTTCTGCTGGAACGTTCATCTCTGACACAACTTACCTGTCGTTTAAAAGCTGCTAAATTATTTTTATATTTACCGGGATCTATGCGAAGTCTTCTGCGAAATTGTCCCCAAGTCACATCAACAATTTTATCGCCGCAAACCATTTCCACTTCACCGCGCTCGATATCAACATCACCGAAATCAACTTCAACTTCGGCATCTTCGATTTCAACAAAATTGCAGGCTTCCATCGTGGTGCGACTTCCACAAGCGGATAACATGGCGATCGCGCTTAGTGTAAATCCGGTTGTACAGACGATCGATAATATTTTCATTAAAAGAAATAGGGGGTTGTAATATTAGATTTTATCTGGCGGTTGAAACCACGGCTACACAAGCGAAACCCACCGTGGCAGGGGTTAAATTAAGCGTATTTTTCTATAGAAATTGTATAACGATAAATTAGCACGTTATTTATATGAATTTAAATAAATCTAGGAATGCCCACAACTGACACATTTTTCTTGTAGGGTGTGTGACGCATTCAGTTAATTTGAACGTAGCAATAAGGTTTGCAGCGTCACGCACCATCAACCTGAAATTGTGTTATTTCAAAATTATTTCTCAAACCACTGCCGAATCAATTCAACTTGAAAACAATAACCATCTTCTATTTCCTCAATCAATTCTCGTTGCAACAATAACGTCATAGCATTAGAGTAATCTTTATCTTGAAACTCTAGCGCTATAGTTTCTTTACTAACTACTGCTTTCTCTCCCTTCGCTGCAATAAACCGAAGAATTTCTAATCCCGTTGCATCAACTTGGTTATTTTGAATATCCGCAAAAAAGAAACTACCTACACTTAAAGCTTCTGGAATTGCTGCTTTCACATCAGTTAAAGTCGCCAATCGCCGTACTGAGGGATCTTGTTCGTTTTTAAGCGCTATAAGTTCGCTACATAAAAGTTGCACTAAGAAAGGATGACAGCGTGTTAGTTGTAATATTCGTTCTACAGCATCCGCTTCGTAGCGTAAAGTAAAATCTTCTATGGGATTTTCTATTAATTGACGGGCTTCGCGATCGAGTAAATAACTGATATGTACTACTTGTACGTTAATAAGATAGCTAGCCCAACGCTGATATTCTTCGATGGTATGGGAACCTGCAATTAACACCTTGAATTTGGGACGATGTTGGATTAAATTACGCAGCATTCCTAAAACATCTTCCTCATCAAAACGTCCTTTATTGATGGCGCTATCTAAGACTTCAAATTCATCGAGCATTAGTAAAGCAGTGTTTTGCTCTAACGTTTCTTCTACCTTGTCTAACCATTCATCAAAATTAGTAAAAGGGTCATTTTCTAAAGTTTCGCGGCTGAGGGGTGGAAGAGTTAAAGCACTTTGACGTTTAGCTGAATTTATCATCTGTTTGGCAAGATTGAAGAGAAAACCCGTAGAATCTTTTGCTGATGAAGGTGCGCCTTGTAAGTCTACAAACATGGGAATAATCGAATTAGGTAATAGCTTTTTCAGATTATTAAGTAGAGAAGTTTTACCCATGCGACGCTGCCCGTAGAGTAGCAGAGGTGGGCGACAACGATCTAAAAGTAGTTGTTCGATGCGGGTTCCGATGTCATCTCGTCCGGTGAATATTTGCTGTTGAAGCGTTAGAGGTACGCCTATGATGTAGGGGGAATCTATTTCTTGGCGGAGTTCGGTTTCTTTGGCGAGTTCTTCTATATGGTTGCTGATTATATCGCGCCATTTTATAGCTATAGGTTGGAAGCGAGGAGCATATTTATTATCGCTGCGGTTAAGTCCTTGAATTTGTGCTTCAAGTTTTTCGCAAATGGGTTTAAGTACTAATCTTTGATTGTAATTGCTAGTTTGTTTTAGTGCTGCTTTTGTATCTTCGCTGATGCTTTTGAAGTTATTTAAGATATTGTCAACAGGGCTTTCTGATGAAACTTGAAGCTTTGATGCAATTTCAGTAATATCATCTGCACTTTGGCAAGCTTCTAACATTTGGGCATTGAGTTCAATTTCTAGAGCTTGTTTCGCCTTTGGCACTACCCAGCGTTGGTGAGTTTTTGATAGATAATTAATTGCAGCTTTCCCTTCATCAGGGTTTCGTTCAATGACTAGCAATAAATGCTTATCTAGTCCCTGAAACGGTATGTATAACCACTCATCCCAAAAAGCTGGATGAAAGCCTAATAAACTAGTTTTTTTACTAGTTCTTCCTTGCTCGAAACGGTATAGCAAAAAGTTCCAAGTAATTAACAATGGATGAAAAATAATCGGTCGCCAGGAATGTATGGTTGCTGCCACGCCAAACCCGTTGCCCCCCTCCCACACGCTAAGCCATATGCCGAGCGCTATGATTGTAACGCCGAGTTCTAAATCTTTTGCTAGGCTGACCGCCATGCCGATTGCCATGCTGACCGCCATGCCGAGTATCATGCTGAACTTTATGCCGAGTGCTGCAAGCGCTACGCCGAATGCAATACTGACTGCCATACCAAGCGCAATACTGACTGCCATGCTAACCTCTACGTTTATCGCCACGCCGATTACTACGCCGAGAGCCATACAGATCACCATGCTGACCTCCACCTCTCCTACCATCTTTATAAGGAATAAAGATATTAATTCTTGTAATGGCATACCTAATGCCACTAAAGATAAATTCGCTATTACTATTACTAAAACAGGTAATATAACAAAACCCTGTAGGATAAATTTCCGCACTGCTTGGTTCTCTAAGATTTCATATTCTTCTCGCAAAACTGTAATAAGTGAGGTGTTGTTTTCAAATACGGGATGAATTCGTTTGAGATGATTGCGGAAAGCTGTAGGACGAAAGAACAGCCAAAATAGCAATTGCAGACTACCCAGTATTAGATTGGGATGTTGTTCGGGTGCGTGGGTGTAGATTTTGGAGTAGTCGGGTTGGGTTGTCATGGTGGTGACATGATTGCTATTTTGCAGAGAGTTATGAAGAAAATAACACGTTTACAGCGATTGCTTCGTTTCACTGGCAATGACAATTTAGTCATTGCGAACGCAGCGACAGCGGAGTGAAGCAATCTCCTAACTTTGGTTTTCACAGACTCTGTGATTGCTTCGTTCCTCGCAATGACAACGAGAGCAGTCATTGCGAACGCAGCGACAGCGGAGTGAAGCAATCTCCTAACTTTGGTTTTCACAGACTCTGTGATTGCTTCGTTCCTCGCAATGACAACGAGAGCAGTCATTGCGAACGCAGCGACAGCGGAGTGAAGCAATCTCCTAACTTTGCGATTGCTTCGTTCCTCGCAATGACAAATGACTATTCCAACAAATGAATAAACGGCTTCATCTGCAACAACCCCTCTTCTTTCCATTCTTCACCACCTTCCCCTTCTTCTAAACTAAACAATCTTTCGCTACACAGAATTTGCAACAATAACGGTACGCAATGACTTTCGTGCAAAATCCATTCCACATCTTCTTCAGGAAAAGCGATCGCCGAATTCGCTATCAATTCTCGTGCTTCTGTTTCCGTAAAATTTCCCAGATACGCTGTATAACCAAAGATATTAAAAAACGGCGAACTATGTCCGGTACTTTGGGCTAATTCAGTTGGTGACTCGTGAGTAGCTAAGATAAATGCGAGGTTTCCCCCGGTATGATTCGTTGCTAAAGAACGCAAACTTTCCCAAAATTCATCATCTAATTCTTCACAGCGTTGCAAACCTACACCAATTTCATCGAGCAATATAACGGTAGGATTTTTTAAGTTGTCGCTAACTACATCCATAAAATGATCTAAATCGCATGGTGTGGGTATTTTCAAGTTCAAATTTTCTAAAATATGATTTAAAAAATTTTCTCTACTAGCCATGCGTGAATCTTGAAAGTCTACAAATATCCACTTGTAAATTTCTGGATGTGGTAGCCAATCGGATTTTTGTTGCTGTCGTAATTCTTCTTTGGGTGTAACGGTAATATTTTTCAGATAATGCAGCAGAGATGTTTTACCGATGCGTCTTTTCCCAATAATTGCAGCGTTTTGCAAAGGATGACGTTTGAGCATCCCAAATAAGCGTTTGAGTTCCTTTTGTCGTCCAAAAAATCTGCTTGGATGGTTGATAGGGGAACCTGTAATGAAGGGTGAGGTTTCCTCGATGGGTGGGTTGGTATCCGTTGCTAATCTCTCTTTATCCGATATTTCTTGCCAGTCTAAACCTAGTTTCTCGCAAATTTCGACAAAATTCTCAAAATCAATCCGCTTGGCAGCGAAAAAGCTTTTCACTGTAGATAATGACGGCGTTACGTGTTCGGCAAATTTTGACTTGCTGGGATAGCCATTACGCTTCAACGCAGAATTTACTTGTTGCAGATACTCAGGGGCTACTTTTTGCGATCGCGCCATTAATTCAAACTAAATATTAAAACGGAAAACTGTTTAAATTCTACCGATTTTTGATACTAGTATTCCACCACATTGATTTTGCTGGGTAAAAAGGTTCGTAGTAAGGGCTTAAGCCCCAAATCCGGAGGGGCTAAAGCCCTTACTACAAACCTATAAAAATTAATGAAATAGACTACCAGCGCGAATAATTCACCTAAATATCAGCTAAAAGTTGTCCGTAACTCAACTACTGCTCATCCGATATCTCAACCATTGCCGGAATTTAATCGAATTGTAAGGTTAATTTTACAGGTAACTGAGATGAAAAATCAAAGTAAACTAGCAAAACAAAATCAAGAAAATCTTCGTCAAGCGCGTGCAATATTTGATTTTAGATTGAATTTACTTAAGGTAAGTGCAATAGCTAGTTTCGCCAGCATTCTATTAATATATTCTGGGAAGGTACCAGTTGAAAAAGTTGAAGCAGCACAAGGAATTATTAACGGAATAGTTAGACTAACTTTCAAAGTTACGAATGCGAATCAAAGATTAGATGACGAAAATAAGGATTAAAAATTCGGCATTGCTTCTAAATAATACATTATTGCAGATCATCGCTGTCCTCTTAAGAAAACTTTCGCTATTAGACTCTTAATTGATTCCCTGGCGGTGTGGACTTAATTGATAATTCGATCGGCGCAAGATGTTCTATACAACCTAAAATTCCGGGAGACGTAGCAGTGCTACGTCTCTACATAAATCCCTCAAAAATCGCGATCGCATGAGGAATCTTTCTCCCTGTATCTATCAATGGTTTCCCATCTACTATAATTCCGGTACTTCCACCACCATCTAACATTGCACTCTTATTCGCACCAAAGCACTTTAATGCATTCCCAGCATCTACCTGACGTGCATAATTACTTGAATAGAAAATCACCGTTTCATTTAAATTATCGCCGTTATCGTCTCGCACTCCTACAAAGGTTCTGGGTAAATATTTTGTTGCGGCTTTATTCGCGTTTGCGTCGAGTGCGCCAATTACTTCCGGAAAACGTCGAAATGATTGTGTAGTATAAGGTTGAATCTGGGCAAAACCAGCTTGAGGATTGAACGAAAACGTGCGGATTTCTCCAGGATATTCGTTGGCGATGCCGTAACCGTAGGTAATGATTTTACCACTCGCTTTTAAACCAAAGGCGATTCCTGTCGGTTCTTGTTTGGTAGAAAAAAATGTCCCGTTAATTACAATTCTTGCTTTCAAGGATGATGTATTACTATTAACAGCTTCTTGCCAAAAGTCAGCGAGCGTTTTTTTACTTACTTTGCTCGCAGGAATACTAAATACAGTACCAGTTAAATTTTCTATTTTCGCTTTTGTAGCTTGAATTACAGTTATATATTCTTTTTTACTCGCTTGGCGATTATTATAGTAAACTGTTACCCCAGTAGCTTTTATAATTGGTTGAAAGCCGCACCTTGCAGGTATCGCTTTTATCGGATAGCCTATACTGGTTAAATTCAAGTTAATAGCAATGCCTACGATACCTATTTTCTGGATGATTACTTCTTCAAATAGTTTGTTCACGATTAATAAGTAAAAATAGCGAAACCTTTGTCAGCAAATTAAGTCTTTTGTGCAAAGAAGTCAAAAATTGAAGCATAAAGTTGGTAATTTGAACTCGAAAATATGGTGTTAAAACATTCTGTGCCATATACGAAAGATTCCGGTTACTCATTCGGGATACTGGAAAATATGACAGATTGTGTCCTAAATGTGTAGTTTTGTACGTTTAGTAAGCAAATGTGTCAATTAGTATCTTTTTACGGCTTTCCCGGTTTAAGGACAATTTCTTAAGCAAATCTATCTATAGGGGAATATCCAATTAAAGATTTTTATGAATGCCGCTTCTAAGCATTTTTGCTGCATTCAAGTCAAATGGCGCGAGTAAACAGAATCGCCACAAATATTTTTCGTAAATCCAATCCGATCCCAACACAGTACAAGGCAACCGAGGTTAATTAAATAATGTTAAGCTTATCAGTTAACAATTCTCAACAATCTCAGCAAATTAATGATTCCAATGGCTGGGAAATTATAGAAACAAGTTTTAATTCGGGTGAATTACATCATAAAGAAACAGTTTTTACTCTTGGTAATGGTTATCTAGGAGTACGGGGTAGTTTTGAGGAAGGATACAGCCACGAGCATTCGGGAACAATTATTAATGGTGTATATGATGATGTAGCGATCGCTGCAACGGAAATCGTAAATTGTCCCAACTGGCTACCTTTGACAATTAAGATAGCTGGCGAAACTTTTGGTATGGATAAAGGCGAGATACTCGAATACAAGCGTACTCTTGATATGCGTTTGGGTATTTTAAGCCGCGATATCCGTTGGAAGTCGCCGTCGGGATATACTTTAGAATTACATTTTGAGCGTTTTGTTTCTTTAGCGAGCCAACACTTTTTAGCGATTCGGTGCGAAATTACTTCTTTAGATTATGCAGGTGAAGTTGAAGTTACCGCCGCTTTTGAAGCTAAACCCCATACTTTGGGAATCGAACATTGGCAGACTATTAAAGAAGGCGGTACGGATAAAATAATTTGGCTGCATAGTAAAACTTTGCACTCAGGAATTGAATTGGGTATGGCTGCAAAGTTGGTTATAGAAAATGAAGCCGATAATTTTGCCCGTGAATTTGAATGCAAGCCATCTCTGACGAAACATTTTCAAATACAGCCGGGAGAAACGGTAAGCGTAGAAAAGATGGTGGCGGTTTACACTTCGCGTGAAACATCGACTCCCGCAGAAATTGCTTTAATCGATTTAGTAGAAGCACCCAGCTACAGCACTTTACTCGCAACTCATATTGCAGCATGGGAAAGAGTATGGCTTGATAGCGATGTGATTATTGAAGGTGACGAAAAAGCCCAATTGAGCGTGCGTTACAATATCTTCCAAATCCTGGCTGCAACACCACGTCACGACGATAAAGTTAGTATTCCTCCCAAAACTCTATCCGGTTTTGAATATCGCGGACATATCTTTTGGGATACGGAAATTTTTATCCTTCCCTTACTCAGTTTTACCCAACCAATATTAGCGCGTAACCTGCTCAACTACCGCTACCATACTTTACCCGGAGCCAGACGCAAAGCCGAGAATCTGGGTTACAAAGGAGCAATGTTTGCTTGGGAAAGCGCCACCACCGGAGACGAAGTAACTCCCCAATGGGTTCCCGATCCCAACGGTAAATTAGTCCGTATTTGGTGCGGGGATTTAGAAATTCATATCAATGCAGATATTGCCTATGCTAGCTGGAACTATTGGCAGCATACCGGCGATAATCAATGGATGTGCGACTATGGCGCAGAAATGATTTTGGATACTGCTGCTTTCTGGGAAAGTAGAGTTACGTGGAACGAACAGCGTTTAAGTTACGATATTCTTAACGTTATCGGACCCGATGAAAATCACGAGCAGGTTGATAACAATGCCTTTACTAATGTCATGGTACGCTGGCATTTAAATACTGTAGGGGAATTGTGGGAATGGTTAACAAACAATTATCCCGAAAAAGCGACACAGTTGGCAGTGAAGCTAAATATAACTCCGCAAAAGTTGGAAAATTTTGCTTTTATTGCTAAAAATATCTACTTAAATCAAGATTCGGAAACGGGTTTAATCGAACAGTTTGACGGCTTCTACGATTTAGAATACGTCAACTTTGACGATTACGAACCGCGCAATAAATCAATGCAGGGTATTTTGGGAGTTGAAGAAACCCAAGCCAGACAGATTCTCAAACAGCCAGATGTATTGATGCTGTTTTACATGATGCGCGATCGCTTCGATCTAAAAACCATTGCTGCAAACTGGGATTATTATACACCCCGTACCGACCACGTTTACGGTTCATCTTTGGGTCCGGCAATCAACGCTATCATTGCTTGCGACCTCAATAACCCTAGCGTTGCTTATACTCATTTCATGCGTGCAGCCTTGGTAGATTTAGACAACGTTCGCGGTAATGCAACTCAGGGAATTCACGCAGCAAGTGCTGGTGGGGTATGGCAAGCAGTAGTGTTTGGATTTGCGGGAATTAGAGTTACAGAAAATGGAATTACCGTTAATCCCAATCTTCCCTCCCATTGGAAACGTTTAAAATTCCGCTTAAAATGGCGCGATCGCTGGTATCAAGTCGATCTAAATGCGAACCAAGGAGACGAGGATAAGAAAGTTGAGATCGTTCCCGTTTCTTCCACTCCAATTTCTACTTCCTCCCAACCTTCCACTTCTCAATCTTCAACTTCCATCGAAGGAATTATTTTCGACTTAGACGGAGTAATTACCGATACTTCTGAATTTCATTACTTAGCTTGGAAAAAGCTGGCAGATGAAGAAGGAATTCCCTTTAATAGAGAAGCTAACGAAGGCTTACGAGGTATACCGCGTAGAGAATCCTTAATGGCTATTTTGCAAGGTCGTCCGGCAACAGAAGCACAGATTCAGGACATGATGGAGCGTAAAAATAATTACTACATCGAACTGATGCAAAGTATTACACCCAACGACTTGCTTCCCGGAGCAGCTGCATTATTAGAACAATTGCAAGCAGCTGGGATTAAGATAGCATTGGGTTCTTCGAGTAAAAACGCTCGCACCGTAATCGAACGCTTGGGAATCGCCGACAAATTTGTAGCGATCGCCGACGGTTACAGTGTAGCTAAATCCAAACCAGCACCAGATTTGTTTTTATTCGCCGCCGAAAAGTTAGGGGTATCACCTCAAAACTGCATTGTCGTAGAAGACGCAGCAGCAGGAATAGAAGCGGGGCTTGCTGCTGACATGAAAGTAGTAGGATTAGGTCCCAACGAGCGAGTAGGTAAAGCCCACATAGTATTGCCTAGTTTAGAAGGGATTACCTGGAAAGATTTGCAACAGCATTTAGCAAATTACGATCGACAAGTTGGACGGATAAAAATCAATTGTCAATGAGCAATTAGTAATTAATAAGGTTCGTAGTAAGCGCTTCAGCGCCTCCGGATTTAGGGCTAAAGCCCTTACTACAAACTTCCTCTTCCCTCTCCTCACTCCCTTAATCTTTCGTCAAAGAATTTTCAATAAGAAAAAAGGCATGAAAGGGATAATCCCTGATGCCAATACCGTGTGAGTGAGAAGAAAATTCGGACACAGTTTGAAACGAACTATTTTGTGTCCCATACTTGTGGCTACTTATTAAGCAGTAAAACTTGTAAAAAATTCTAATTTTAATTAAATGTTGGAATTCACTCAAAACAATACATCTACTTTCGTGGTGGAATAAAAACCATCTCTCAAGAGATAATTTGTATTGCACGTTTTAAGAATTGAGGTAAAAATTTAAACTTGGAGTGCGATCGAGTTTATCTTCGTAAAATAGAGGCACGGCAGCGCCGCACCTCTAGGTTAGACTACTTCAATTAGAACTTGAAGGTAGTACGTAATGTACCAACATAAACGGTGTCGTTATCGTTATTATGTTCGGGGTTGAAGATAACCAACAAGCCAGGAGTAACGGCAATTCTGTCGTTAATCTTCATCTTGTAAAGACCTTCCAAGTGGTAAGAAGTGCCTTGGTTATCATCGTTGAAAGTTCCGCTACCATCAGTTACTTTGGGGGGCTGACCGAAGATCAGACCCAAGGTGTTACCCTTTTTACCAAAGTCTTTGACACCTAAAGTAGCAGCCCAGTAGCTGATGTCTGCGCTACCATCGGTACCGTCTTTGCGGCTTGCATCAGCGAAACCGTACCAACCAGCAAGAGTGGTATTCTTACTGAGCTTGTAGCTAGCCTGTACGCCGTAGTGATTAGAATTGGTAGCATTATTACCAAAAGGTCTTCTGGAATTGCCGCTACCCGTGCTTCCGGTAATATTAACAGAACCAGTAGGTTGATTGCTGCGAACGTAGGTTAAACCAACGTTCAACTTGTCGCTAGGCTTGAAGTCTATCTGACCCAAGTATGCCTGACTACCATCAAAAATACCGTTTGTAGTGCTGTTTGGAGCATCAGTAAAATAAGCAGCACTCACAGCAATAGGAGAGTTTTTGCTACCATAAATAGCGGTAACACCAGCATCACCACTAGCTACGCGATAAATAGGATTGAAACGTCCGTAACGCGAGATAGCACCACCACCACTGCTCTCGAATACAGGGTTGAATACGTTCAAGTTGTCGTTACTTTCACCAGCATTAGCATCAATTTTAATGCTAAGGTTCTTTGCAGGCTTGAAGCTGTAGTTTAATTCGTCGAGTTCAAATCGTTGAGTTCCGTCGGTATCAACAGTGCTATCATCAAAGCCCAAGCGAGCCATGTTGGTGCCTGTTGCTTCACTAAACTTAGGAGTGTTGCGAGCCTGCAAACGAACTCTCAACTTGTCTTTACCAGTGAAACTGGTATCCAAAGTTAAACGAACGCGGTTAGACAAGATTACATTGTCTTCTACGTCTTCGGTAGTGCTACCAGCTTTCTTATCACCAAAAGCGCCAGAAGCTGCGAAGATTGCTTCACCACTTAACTTAGCAGTGGTAGAGAACTGGTTGGATTCTAGTTCTTCAGTGCGGTATTCTAAAGTGTCAACTTTACCGCGTAAAGTAGCCAATTCACCTTCAAACTCTTCACGTAGCTTGTTAACGGTAGCCATATCTGTAGTAGATACGGTTGTGTTACCGCTAGCAGCGATTAACTGAGTAATGCGCTCTAAACAAGCATTTAAACCAGCAGCAAATTCATAACGAGTTAAAGCGCGGCTACCCTTGAAAGTTCCATCGGGATAACCAGCAATACATCCATAACGTTCAACCAAGGATTGAACAGATTGGAAAGCCCAGTCGGAAGGCTGAACATCAGACAACTGAGAAACAGAAGTTACCTGCGCTAATTCATCAACAGAGGTAATCTTTTCAGCATGCGAAAGCACCGTTAGAAACGAAAAATGTAGCAGCTAAAACAACTGGACTTAGCTTCAATACGTTGAAGAAAAGCTTTGCCATGCGAATTTTTCTCCTCACACTATTAGTATTTAGGGAAGTTTTTTTGCGGTGTAGAGAATCTCAATCCGATTCGACTCCCGATTGATATTTAATTGCAAGCAGATTCATGTCGGGAATAGCGTCGGTAATTAGTCAAGAAGCCGCCTTCTCTGCGTCCAAGTCTATTCCCGTTCATTTAACACCGTTGTCTTTTCATAGAAATGGCGTTAAAAACTATAGAGATTAGTAAATGCTTACTTACTTCTCAAAACTACTGACGCAAAAACGTTTACCGATTGAGTGTATTTACCCTTAATAAATTTGGACTCCCCCTCCGATCGCATACTTAAAATTTCTAACTCATCTTGGAGTCGTTCGCTTTACAAGGGTTTACTGCTTATCCAAGCTTGTTCGTTCAATTCCTTCTTTGAGTTATCTGTACTGAATCTAACAGATATCACTTATCTTTGGGTGTATGTTCGAGAACATTAGATTAAATAAATCAAAAAATCTTCTTATTTTGAGGTGCTTTATTTTGAATTCAATTTATTTAGTAAATAAAGCATTAATAATATACCTAGCTATATATACCCCGATCTAAATAAGCTATATAATTAACAATTAATATTTGATTTGAATAGATATTCATTTATTCTTAATTACGACCGAGTTTTCTCTCTTTGTTATATTCCGGAGTTATGTATCATCTTGAAAAAAATTAACTACCTAATTTATAGAAGATAATTTATTTTTAATCAATAAACATTAAGTTGTGATGGATATAACAGCTATAGTATAATCTCAAGAGTTATAAATACAAATTAATGGCATGATAATGAAGTAACTTTACCTGCTCTACAGACACAATTGCAGCCTTAGACTAATACTTAGTTGGTGGCGATTTCTCAGTCTAATACATTTAAATTGCGAAAAATGACTCCTACGGTTGCGATCGAAGTTACTGATTTGTCGAAAAGTTTTAAAAGTAAACCCGCACTCAAAAACGTATTCTGCACTATTAAAGAGGGTGAAATGGTTGCCCTTGTTGGTGCTTCTGGTTCGGGAAAATCTACGTTATTGCGCCATATGAATGGTTTGCTGTCGGGGGATTCGGGTAGTGTGGCGATCTTTGGCACAGCTTTACAAACCGATGGACGAAATCATTCAAAAATTAGGTTTTTACGAAGTCAGATTGGCTGCATTTTTCAGCAGTTTAATTTAGTAAATCGCCTAACGGTAATTGAAAACGTTCTTATTGGTAATCTGTCGCGATTGTCTGTCTTCCGCTCAATGCTTCATCTATTTACCCAAGAACAAAAACTGCAAGCTTTAGCAGCACTCGAACGAGTCGGAATCCTCGAACAAGCTTACCAACGGGCTTCCATGCTATCAGGTGGACAACAACAGCGAGTGGCGATCGCACGTTGTTTGGTACAAGGTGCCAAAATCATTCTTGCAGATGAACCGATCGCTTCTTTAGATCCAGAATCTTCCCGTAAAGTAATGGAATTACTAGTTGAACTAAATCGACAAAATGGAATTACAGTAGTAACTTCTTTACATCAAATTCAAGTGGTACGTAGTTATTTTAATCGTGTAATTGCCCTAAGAACTGGTACAGTAATGTTTGATGGTGCAACCGTAGAACTAAATAACGCCAAGCTCGAAGAAATTTATGGTGCAGCAGCAGAAGAAATAGTTATGAAAGGACATGGCGAGTTAGTATAATCTTTGTCCGAATGAAATAGTTTTATTGCTTTATATACTTATCTACCAGAAATAACAATGAAGAGACGTTATTTGATTAAACGTATTAGTTTGTTTGCGCTAGCTTTGAGTGGTACCGTATTTATCGCTGCTTGCAGTGCTAACAATAGCCAAAATAAAGAGATAAAGGAAATAAAATTTGGCATCGTTTCTATGGAATCCCAGCTTAATCAAAAGCCAGCATGGGAACCTTTCATTAAAGAAATGGAAAAACAAATTGGGGTTCCCATAAAGCCTTTCTACGTTACTCAATATTCTGGTGTCATAGAAGCGATGGCTGCTGGTGACGTTCAAATGGCTTGGTACGGTGGTAAATCCTACGTTGAAGCTGCGAAAAGATCCAACGCTGAAGTATTTGCTCAAGTTGTTAACCATGATGGAACAACGGGTTACACGTCTCACCTAATTGTTAACAAAGATAATCCTATAGCTGCTGAAGCTAAAGCATTAGGAGAAAACAAAGGTGATGAATATGTAATCAAGAATGCGAAAAAACTCACCTTTGCATTTAACGAACCAAACTCCACTTCTGGTTTTTTAGTTCCCAGCTTTTATGTATTTGCTAAAAATAACGTTAATCCGAAAGCTGCCTTTAAGCGTTTAATATTTGCAGGTAATCACGAAGCAACCGCATCAGCTGTAGCCAACAATCAAGTAGATGTTGCTACCAACAACAGCGAATCTTTATCTCGATTAGAAAAAAACAACCCCGAAACCCGCAAGAATATCGAAGTAATCTGGACATCAGTTCTTATTCCTAGCGATCCGATCGCATACCGCAAAGATTTACCCTCCGAACTCAAGAATAAAATTCAAGACTTCTTCTACAACTATAAAGATGAAAAAGTTCTCAAGCCATTAGGATGGCAAGGATTTGTTACCGCAGAAGATAAAACTTGGGATACAATTCGCGAACTTGAAATTGCTAAGAAAAAATCAGAAGTTGAATCAAACGAAAATTTGAAAGAAGAAGAAAAGAAAAAGCAACTTGCAGAACTTGATAATCAACTCCAGGAAATCAAGAACTAATTTCTAATTTTTTAATGCTCAGAAGTCGGGTTTTTAGAATACGTATCTGTAATACACTTGCAAATTTTATAAAAACCCGACTTCTCAACCGGAGATTATATGGGTACCTGACTTACGCCCGTCTGTACTAATTTATTACAGACTACTTAATAATTACCTTCTAAATCATTCGCTTAATCTATTTTCATCCGTAATGAGCCAACCAAAATCAAATTTTTCTAAAAATATGAATACTTCTCCTGCTGTAGCAGCAATGTTAGAGCGAGAAGCAAAACTAGTAACTAATACTAGAATTTTCTTTCTAATTGCGATCGTTGTAATTTTATTTTTATCAGCCTTACAAAGCGAACTAAATTTTTTATTATTTCTCGATCCTCAACGTATTAATAGAATAGCTAAATATATTCCCCAATATTTTCCACCAGATTTTACTTATTGGAAAGTTTATTTAGAAGATACACTGATCACCATTGCAATGGGAATTTGGGGAACTTTATTAGCGGCTGTTGCGGCAATTCCTCTTTCAATTTTGGCATCAAATAATATTTTTCCAGTTTGGGTAGTTCAGCCAACGCGCCGTGTTTTAGATGCGATGCGTACTATTAACGAATTAGTATTTGCACTTATATTTATAGTCGCCGTCGGTTTGGGACCTTTTGCGGGTGTTTTAGCATTATTTCTGCACACCGCTGGAACTTTGGGTAAATTATTTTCCGAAGTCGTTGAAGCGATCGAACCTGGTCCTGTAGAAGGAATTCGCGCCACGGGTGCGAGTAAAATACAAGAAGTGATTTACGGGGTAATTCCTCAAGTTATTCCTTTGTGGACTTCTTTTACTTTATATCGTTTTGAAGCCAATGTACGCTCTGCTTCTGTATTAGGAATTGTCGGCGCTGGTGGTATTGGTGTTTCTTTATATCAAAGTTTTGGATCTTTTGAATATCAAAAAGTTTGTGCGATTTTGATTATTTTGATATCAGCTACAAGTCTTATTGATTTGGCTTCTGCAAAAATTAGGAATTGGTTGGTTTAGATTTTTTGTGGATTTATAATTGTAGAGACGTAGCACTGCTACGTCTTTTCATATGTCGGTTTTTACAAAAAATCCAGCGGTACTGATAATTAATTAAACGTAACCTAATAAAATGTCAGGTGATGATTTCGCATTGTTGGAGACGTAGCAGTGCTACGTCTCTACAACAAGGTGGGTTTATTCGGAATATTCGGACATGGAAGGGCAAGAACAAATTAAATTGCGATCGCCAAAGGCTGCGTCAATGCGCCCTACAGCAACCCAGAATTTATGTTCTCGCGTCCACGGTGCGGGGTAAGCGGCTTGTTCGCGGGTGTACGGATGATTCCATTCACCTACTATTAAACTTTCGGCGGTGTGTGGTGCGCCCTTCAAAACATTATCTTGAGCATCCACTTTTCCTGCTTCGATTTCGGCGACTTCCTCGCGGATGGAAATCATCGCATCGCAGAATCTATCTAATTCCTCAAGGGATTCGCTTTCGGTTGGTTCTACCATTACTGTACCTGCTACGGGCCACGATACTGTAGGAGCGTGGAATCCATAATCCATCAAGCGTTTGGCGATATCATCAATTTCGATATTCGCCGATTTTTTTAGCGATCGCAAATCTAAGATGCATTCGTGAGCTACTAAGCCATTTTTGCCTGCATACAACACGGGATAGTGTTTTTCTAACTTTTTCGCCATGTAGTTGGCGTTCAAAATAGCAATCTTGGTTGCTTCAGTTAAACCATCCGCGCCCATCATGGCGATATACATCCAGGAAATCGTTAAAATACTGGCACTACCCCAAGGTGCGGCGGAAACCGAACCATTTGAGTCAGCAATCACCGGATTTCCGGGTAAAAACGGTATTAAATGAGCGGCTACGCCAATTGGTCCCATGCCCGGACCGCCGCCACCGTGGGGGATACAGAAGGTTTTGTGTAAATTCAGGTGACACACGTCTGCACCAAAATCACCGGGACGACAAATTCCCACTTGGGCGTTCATATTTGCGCCATCCATGTAAACTTGTCCGCCGTGGGTATGCACGATTTGACAAATTTCTTTGATTCCTTCTTCAAATACGCCGTGAGTTGAAGGATATGTCACCATCAAAGCCGCAAGTTTATCTGCGTGTTTTTGCGCTTTTTCTTTCAAGTCGTTGATATCAATGTTACCTTCCGTGTCGCAAGCTACTGCAACAACTTTCATACCGCACATTACCGCACTCGCCGGGTTTGTACCGTGAGCAGAGTTAGGAATTAAGCAGATATTGCGATGTGCTTCGGATCGGCTTTCGTGATATCTCCGAATCGATAAAAGCCCTGCATATTCGCCTTGAGAGCCAGCGTTTGGCTGCAAAGAGATTCCCGCAAAACCCGTTATTTCTCCCAACCATTTCTCAAGTTGTTCAAATAAAAGCGAATAACCCCGCACTTGTGACAGCGGAGCAAACGGGTGAATTTTACCAAATTCCGCCCAACTTACGGGTATCATTTCCGCAGTTGCGTTGAGCTTCATCGTACAGGAACCCAAAGGAATCATTGATGTTGTCAAGGATAAATCTTTGGCTTCGAGTTGATGCAGATAGCGCAATAATTCCGTTTCCGAATGGTAGCGGTTGAATACTGGGTGAGTTAGGAAGTCGGTTTTTCTGAGGAATTTTGGATTTTGGATTTTAGATTTTGGATTTTCTAACTCTTCCCAGGAGAAAGTTAATTTTTGTTCTAAAGAGAAAATCTCTAGTAAATCTTCTACATCTGCTTCCGTGGTGGTTTCATCTAAGGAAATTCCTACGGTATTATCATCGAAAATGCGAAGATTGATTTTCTTGGCTTGACAACCTTTTAAAATCTCTTCTTGAGTGCGACTTCCTAAATTAACTCGCAGGGTATCGAAGAAATATTCATTTTCAATGCTGTAATCAAGCTGCTTTAACCCTTGGGCTAATTTAGCAGTTAAAGAATGAATATTTTGAGCAATCTTCTTAATTCCATCTGGGCCATGATAAACCGCATACATACTCGCCATCACTGCTAATAATACCTGTGCGGTACAAATATTACTAGTTGCTTTTTCGCGGCGAATGTGCTGTTCGCGGGTTTGCAGTGCCAAACGCAATGCAGGTTTACCTTGAACATCCTTAGATAAACCAACAATCCTTCCGGGCACCTGGCGTTTGTACTTCTCCTTCGTTGCAAAATACGCCGCATGAGGTCCCCCAAACCCCAACGGAATACCGAAGCGTTGAGTACTACCGATCGCAATATCAGCGCCCAATTCCCCCGGTGGCGTTAACAAAGTTAAGCTCAAAGGATCGGCAGCTACCGTTACCAAAGCTCCCAAATCATGCACTTTTTCGATAAAATCGCGATAATCGTAAATCGCGCCATCGGTTGCCGGGTATTGAACAATAGCCCCAAAAATCGCTTGAGTAAAATCAAACGTTTCGTGGTTTCCAACAACAATCTTAATTCCCAAAGGTTCTGCCCGTGTCTGCAACACGGCGATTGTTTGGGGATGGCATTCTTGAGAAACAAAGAAAGTGTCTGCTTTATTCTTGCAAGCACCATAACTCATACTCATTGCTTCCGCAGCAGCAGTCGCTTCATCAAGCAGCGAAGCATTAGCAATTTCCAAACCCGTTAAATCAACGATCAAAGTTTGGAAATTCAACAAAGCCTCAAGTCTTCCTTGAGCAATTTCTGGTTGATAAGGAGTATAAGCAGTATACCAACCGGGATTTTCCAAAATATTTCTTTGGATAACCGCCGGAGTAATACTGTCATAATACCCCATACCGATAAACGAACGAAAAACCTGATTTTGTTCCGCAATTTCCTTTAACTTAGCGATCGCCGCATATTCGCTCAAAGCTGACGGTAACTTCAAACTACCATCAGTACGAATCGTTTGCGGAACCGCTTTATCAATTAAATCATCCAGGCTATCAAAACCCAAAATCTTCAACATTTGTGCCACATCATCGGAACACGGTCCAATATGTCTCTGTGCAAAAGAAGTCAAAGATTCACCTTCAGTTGCCAGCATTTGCTCATTACCATTAGACGAGGTACGAGGGGCGTAAATTACCACTAACCGATTACTCTCCACACGTTACTACTTAATATTCTGCAACAATTCTGGGAATAAGAGTTAGTTGTTAGTTGTTAGTTGTTGGGCATTGATAATTAGGAGTAGGGAGTAGGGAGTAGGGAGTAGGGAGTAGGGAGTAGGGAGTAGCGAGTTAGGAGTTAGGAGTTAGGAGTTAGGAGTTAGGAGTTTTTTATTATTTATTTTTCTACCCCCTCTACCCCCTCTCCCCCCTCTACCCCCTCTACCCCCTCTCCCCCCATCTCCCCCCATCCCCCCATCCCCCCATCTCCCCATCCCCCCATCTCCCCCTCTCCCCCCTCTCTTCTACTCCCCTTCCACCTTGCTTTTATACTCTTTCGCGCTCATTGCGTCATCAATATCGCCGGGGTTTTCGACTTTGACTTTTATTAACCATCCTTTACCGTAAGGATCGTCGGCTAATTTTTCGGGAGCATCCATCATCGGATCGTTACATTCGGTGACGGTACCAGTTACGGGAGAATTCAAGTCTTCTACAGCTTTCACCGATTCAACCGTTCCAAAAGTTTCTCCTTTAGTTACAGTATCGCCAACTCCTGGTAATTCTAAAAATACGATATCTCCCAATTGATCGATCGCAAAAGCACTAATTCCAATCGAGGCATTTTCACCTTCAAGACGCACGTATTCGTGACTATCTAAGTATTTTAAATCTTCTGGATATTCAAAAGCCATGTTATCTCCTTTCGATTTTGGATTTTAGATTTTAGATTTTAGATTAGTAATTGGTAATTGGGAATAATATTGATTCTTCCCCCTCTACCCCCTCTACCCCCTCTTACAAAGATCCTCCATCACTTAGAAACGCGACTCGTTGATTTATAAAACGGACGCTTGACTACAGTTGCTGGATAGGTTTTGCTGCGAATTTCTATTTCTAATTGATTATCTACTTTTGCTAGTTCTGTGGGTACGTATGCTAAGGCGATGGGATAACCGAGTGTTGGGGATAAGGTGCCGCTGGTGATTTCTCCTACTTTTTTAAGAGCGGATAATACTGGGTAGCCGTGACGGGCTATGTTTCTTCCTTGCATTTGCAAGCGTACTAGTTTGCGTTTAACTCCGGCGGCTTTTTGCTGTTCTAATGCTTCACGCCCAATGAAATCGCCTTTGCTATCTAAATGAACTAACCAGCCCAAACCAGCTTCTAAAGGAGTGGTAGTATCATCAATATCTTGTCCGTAAAGCGCCATCGCGGCTTCTAATCTCAAGGTGTCTCTGGCACCCAATCCGCAAGGAAGTACACCCGCTTCAATCAATTTTTGCCAAAGTTCTATTCCTACGCTTGGTTCTACCATTACCTCAAAACCATCTTCCCCGGTGTAACCAGTGCGAGCCAAAAAAGCAGGTTTACCAAGTACTGTGGCATCCAAATGACCGTAAGCTTTAACAGGCGTTAAATCTTCTTCTACAAATTTTTGCAGAATTTCAGTCGCAAATGGTCCTTGAACCGCTAATAACACCTTTTCTGTGGATAAATCTTCAAATTCTATCTGTTTTGTATCGAGATGTTCCAGCAACCATGCTTTATCTTTAGCTGTGGTAGCGGCGTTAACGATAATAATTCCTTTTTGTACGTTATTCTCTTCGCCTTGATAGTAAAAAATTATGTCATCTATAATCCCACCTTCGGGGTTTAATAAAACGCTGTACTGTGCTTGATTTGGTTGCAAACGGCTTAAATCGGAAGGAACCAAACGGCTTAGTTGAGCAACTAAATTTTTACCTTGCAAAGTAAACTTCCCCATATGGGAAATATCGAACATTCCCGCATTGCTTCTGACAGCCTCATGCTCCTTCGTAATACCGGAAAACTGTACCGGCATTTCCCAACCGCCAAAATTAGTAAACCGCGCTTTCAATTCTTGTACAACCGTAAATAAAGGCGTTCGCGCCAAAGCCAAAGCGATTTCTTCTTTATTAGCCACAGACAAATAACGTTCTTACAACAATATATTTAAATATCCTACGTCAGTATCGTGCAACGTTGGTAATTGGGCATGGGAAAGAGTTAAGAGTTAGGAATAAGTGGGTATGCCTTCATTCTTTCTGTCATTGCGAGCGATAGCGAAGCAATCCCAGAGTCTTGCGATTGCTTCGCTGTCGCTCACAATGACAAATCTACAATTAATTTTACCCAAGTACTTAGTAAAGTAAGTAGCGAGTCATAAATTACCCATCTTGCCAAATAATGATATTTATAAGTTGATTTTTTAGTAATAAAATTTCTAATAAGAATAAAAAAATATACAGATATTATTCTATGAGTGAAGATTTAACCCAACAATGGTTGACGGAGATTCAAGGCTTAAAACAGCAGATAGCACAGCTTCAAGCCGAACGATCTGGGACTTGGGAAAGTGCGGAGAAGTGGCGTAAACTTTATAACACTGAAGCCGAACAACGCCGTACTGATTCTCAACTATTTCAGCAGACTATAGCCTCTCTCAAAGCAGAAATTCAAAAACTTCAAGGTATCGAAGATGCTACTCTTCCCGATAGCGATACAGCCACAGCCATTCAACAAGAAGTAGCTCAACTCTCAGGGGTAGAAGACTTAAAAACCAAATTAACTGTAGCCTTGAAAGAACGCGATCGCCTTTTACAAGCTTTAAAAACCGAACAAGACAAACATTCCCAAACCCGTCAAAGTTTAACCACCGCATTAGGTGATGCGATCGATGGTTTAAAACGCCAGCAAGCTGCGAAGGAATGAGAGGGGGGAGATGGTAAGCCCAAAACGTGCGGAGGTTCCCTCCGTTGAGAGAAGTGGCGCAACCCGAAGGGGGAGATGGGGGGATAGGGAGATGGGGAGATGGGGGGATGGGGAGATGGGGAGTACTTCGACAAGTCTTACAGTGAGCTACGTCGAACTGCTCAGTAACCTTTGGGGTGATGGGGTGATGGGGTGATGGGGACAAGGGGACAAAGGGGACAAGGGGAGATGGGGGTAGTTAAATAGCGAGCAAGATGCATGTCCTGGCGGACATGCTGCGCTAACGCACTACTGCTAATTCCTAACTGCTAATTCCTAACTGCTAATTCCTAACTCCTAACTCCTAACTCCCTACTCCCTACTCCCTACTCCCTACTCCCAAATTCAATCAATTGCTTCGAGGATTTTGTCAAATTGGAAGTTTTCGGCTAAGTGTTTTAAGGTTTGTGATAAATGGGTATTTTCTGAGGGAATTTTTTCTAGTAGTTCTAAAATTAAGTTGTCGCTGCATTGGGCTGCGGCTTGGCGTATTTGTGCTACCCATTCGGGGGGCATTTGTGAAATTAATTTACGTAAATTATCGGTTGTATAAATATCTTTTGATTTAGTCGTCAGTTGTAAGCTAGAGCTTTCTTCTTCGTATGAATATTTGACTCCAAGGTATTGATTTAATTTTTCTAATAGGGTTTCTTTGGGAAATGGCTTATTAATTAAATCGTCGCAACCGGCTTTTATAATTTCTTCTCGCTGTTCTTCAAAAGCATTTGCAGTTAAGGCAATAACTACCGTTTTTTTGGCAACAATACTATCAGATATAATTTCTTGTCTGGCTTTAATAATTCTCGTTGCTTGATATCCGTCCATTGTTGGCATTCGCATATCCATCAATATTAAATGTGGTTCCCATTCTTCCCATACGGTTATTGCTTGCACTCCGTTAGCAGCTTCTTTAACGCTAAATCCAAGTTGGGAAAGCATTTTTACGATCAATAAACGACTTTCCGGACGGTCATCAACTACTAGAATACGATATTGTGTTTGAGATACTGCTAAACCAACTATTTGAGGGCTATTTTGATTAATTTCGGTTTTCTGTGGGCAAGCAACAGTTACTTGAATATCAAAAGTAAATATTGAACCAACTTCGGGGGTACTTTCAACTGTAATGTCTCCTCCCATCAACTGTACGTACTTACGGCTAATTGCTAAACCCAATCCGGTTCCCTGCTGCGATTTTCTACCAGCATCCGTTTGTCTAAAGGCTTCAAATAAAAGTTCGATTTCTTCAACAGAAACTCCGATACCAGTGTCGGTGACTTCAAAGATCAGACGTAGGGGAGAGGGGGTAGAGGGGGTAGAGGGGGTAGAGGGGGGAGAGGGGGAGAGGGGGTAGAGGGGGTAGAGGGGGTAGAGGGGGGAGAGGGGGAGAGGGGGTAGAGGGGGTAGAGGGGGTAGAGGGGGTAGTAATTTCTATGTCTCCCAATCTCCCAATCTCCCCATCTCCCAATCTCCCAATCTCCCCATCTCCCAATCTCCCAATCTCCCCATCTCCCAATCTCCCAATCTCCCCATCTCCCAATCTCCCAATCTCCCCATCTCCCAATCTCCCAATCTCCCCATCTCCCAATCTCCCAATCTCCCCATCTCCCAATCTCCCCATCTCCCAATCTCCCAATCTCCCAATCTCCCCATCTCCCAATCTCCCAATCTCCCCATCTCCCAATCTCCCAATCTCCCCATCTCCCAATCTCCCAATCTCCCCATCTCCCCATCTCCCAATCTCCCCATCTCCCCATCTCCCCATCTCCCAATCTCCCAATCTCCCAATCTCCCCATCTCCCAATCTCCCAATCTCCCCATCTCCCAATCTCCTTGTCTCCCAATCTCCCAATCTATCCATCTTGACGCTCAATTTAACGCTACCTTTTTGGGTAAATTTAATGGCGTTTCCTAAGAGATTAATTAAAACTTGACGCAGTTTGCTAGCGTCGCTGGTGATGTAACGGGGAATATTTGCTGCGGTTTGAAATGTCAGTTGTAAGCCTTTGTTAAAAGCGCGGAAACGTAACATTTCTTGCAGGTTATCTAAAAGTTTATGTAAGTCGAAGTCGGCGATACTTAATGATGTTCTACCTGCTTCGATTTTGGACATTTCTAGAATGTCGTTGATTAAGCTGAGTAAATGTTCGCCGGCTCGGTTAATTATTGCGAGGGAATTTTGATGTTCTTCGGTGATGGTTTTATCTTGGTTCATTAATTGACTAAAGCCTAAAATCGCGTTGAGGGGAGTTCGCAATTCGTGGCTCATGTTGGCTAAAAATTCGCTTTTGGCGCGGTTGGCTGAGTCTGCGGCGATCGCGGCTTGCTGTAGGGCAACTGATTGATTTTTAGTTTGCGAAAGTAATTCCACTTGTTGCAGCGCGACTCCTAGTTGATTACCTATTTGCACTGCAATGCTGATTTCTCCGGTTTTCCACTGCCGGGGTGTTCCGTTTTGATAGCTCGCAAGCAATCCCCAAAGTTTGTTGCCGCAAAATATGGGAACTGTTATATAAGCTTTGGCTTGAAACTGCTCTAAGTATTCAACGTAACAGTCGCTAAATCCAGCTTGGTAAATGTCGGGAATGCAAACAAAACTTGCTCCTTTGCTATAGCTACCTCCTTGGGTTTTTTGCAAGTAGGTATCGGGCATTTGATTTAGATCGCTGTTAAGATTTTGGGTTATGCAACCGTCTTCTAAAACAACTTTAGTCAAATCTGTATCACATTTACCTTCAGATATTACTGCTTTCCAACCCTCTGCTACCGACTCGGCAACAAAATTACCGCTCCAATCGGAATTAAATTGATAAACCACAACGCGATCGCAATTTAAACAGGAGCGCAATTCTTCGGTGGTGGCGGTAAAAATTTGTTTTATATCCAGGGTTTGCCGCATTCTTTGCAAAGTAGTGGCGATCGCTCTTTCTCTTTCGGCGCTTTCTAATAATGCTTGTTGGGCCTCTTTAATATCGGTAATATCGGTTACGGTAGCAATATAGCCTTTAAAGTTACCATCATCGTCAATTTCAGGTAATGCTTGAGATTTCACCCACAAAATTTTACCATCAGGACGTAGAAAACGATGGTCGCTACTAAATACTGTTCTTTTTTTTACCGCTCGTTTCCATGCTTGATAAATTCGTTCGCGCTCATCTGGATGTAATATTTTGACCCAACCTTCCCCCAGTGATTCTTCGATAGAAAGTCCGGTGAGTTCGCTCCAATGTTGGTTTAAATATATACACAATCCATCAACATCTGTGTTAACAATTGCCACCGGGGAGGCTTCTGCTAAGGTTTGATAGCGTCGCTGACTAAACTGTAATTCTAAGTCCGTTTGCTTGCGATCGCTAATATCTACCCAGTAGCCAACAAATTCTAAAGGGTCGCCGTTTTGACTTCTTATTAACCGTATTTTCTCTAGTAACCAATGATAGGTACCATCACCGTGCAAAAAGCGATATTCTATTGTTGCGTATTCTTGGTTTAAGGCTTCCTGTAGTTGTTTTCGCAATTTTGATAAATCTTCTGGATGTACGTGGTGCATCCAGAAATCGGAATCGGATAAAAATTGTTGTGCTTGATAACCGACGATTTCACAAACATTATTACTGATAAATGTATTGTCGAAGTTTCCCGAAGTTAAACGGCTGAAAATTACTGCTGGGGAAGAAGTCAGCAAATATTCCAAGCGTTCGGTTGCTAAACGCATTTGTTTTTCCGCATATTTACGGTCACTGATATCTTCAACTACTCCAATGACATATTTAACTTCTCCGGAAGTTTCGCGTATTACCGATGCTGTTAAATTTGTGCAAATCACCTCACCATTTTCTCGGATAAAAGTTTTTTCCATTGCAAATACATCAATTTGGTTGTTAGCAACCTGGTGACAATAATCGAGATATTCTGCTAAGGAATCGGAGTGAGTAATTTCGCGACATTTAAGTTGTAGAAGTTGCGATTTGGAATAGCCGACAATTTGACAAAACTGCTGGTTAACGTTGATAAAACTGCTATCCGGGGAGACTTGAGCAATTCCGACAGCAGCATTTTCAAAGATGGCGCGGAATGCTTCTTCTCTTTCGCGTAAAGCTGTTTCGGCGCGTTTGAGGGCGGTGATTTCTATTAATACGCTTCCTACTCCTGCGGGGATATTGTTTTCACCGGGGATGGGAAAGTAAGAAACTAGAAAGTCACGCATCACCGCAGGTTGACTGATTAAATCAGCGCTGATTTCGATATTAATAACTGGTTGATTGGTTGCTAAAACTTGCTGGTAAAATGGTTCTATAGTAGGAGCTACTTGAGGTATAACTTCTCGAATGGTTTTACCAAGATGTTGTTCTACCGATACGCCGTCAATTTCAGCAAGTAATTCGTTGATTTGAATACATTTTAATTCTCTATTTACAATAGCTAATCCTAGCGGCGCATTGCTAAAAAAAGCATTTAATCGAGCTTCCCTTACAGCTAGTTCCCTTTCCAAGGTTTTACGTTGAGTAATATCGCGCCCTTCCACAATCAGCAGCACTACTCGATCGCTTTCATCGAATATTGGTTTGAGAGAAGAATCAATTGTTAATACAGCGCCATTTACATCAATAACATCGATTTCATCGCGGATAAATTCACCTTTTGACGCTTGAGAAATTTTTTCTTGTAGATTACATTTACTACGGCAAATTTTCTTTCCTAAAGATTCCCAAAACGGTTTTTCTACAACTTCACTTTCTTCTACACCAAAGAAGTCAAGCGCGGTTTGATTGAGCGAGATTATTTTGCCATTTGGTTTTAGCAGCGCCGTAAATCCAAAACTAGAGTTAAAAATTGCCCGAAAACGCCTTTCACTTTCTTGTAAAATATTCTGCGCTTGTTTGCGATCGGTAATATCTTTATAAGTACCCGTCATCCTTAACGGTATACCATTAGCATCGCGCTCAAAAATTTGTCCGCGAGAGTGAATCCATTTCCACTCTTGATTTTTACAGCGCATCCGAAATTCTACTTCATAAATCGGACGTTTTCCTTGTAAATATGCTTTTAACTCTTGCTGGATAAAATGCCAATCTTCAGTATGTACTATTCGTCGTAAACTTAAAGCATCTTCACCAATTTCGGCATCTTCATAGCCGAGCATTTTCTTCCAGCGGGAATCGCGGTAAACTTGAGAATCGCGAATATTCCAATCCCACAATCCTAAATCGCTGGCTTTTAAAGCTAACTGCAACCTTTCCTCGCTATATCTGTGGGCGGTTTGTGCTTGCTTGCGTTTAATTAATCCCCCTAACTGTGCGGCGACAGCGCTGACTAATTCCAATAAGCGTTTATCCCGACTGTTAATACTGCATTTGGCAAATATCAAAACAGCTAAAACTTCACCTCCATTCAAAATCGGTACGGCGAAACCGCTTTTTAAGCCGACTTTCAAAGCTACTTGTTTGCGTATATACTTAGTCTGCGAAATTTGAGAAATATCTTCTATCCAATACGCTTCCTTGCTTTCCCAAACGCCTCCCGGTAATCCCATCCCTTTACTAAAGGTTATAGTTTCGCTGTAATTGCAAGCCTCGGCTAAATGTTGCAAAGCATACCAACCCCAACAATATTCCAACACCCTACCATCGCTACTAGGAATCCACGCTTCCCCAAAATCCCAGTTAATATGCTCGCAAATTAACCGCAGAATAAAACTAATAGCACTATTTATATTAATTGCTCGACTAATTGCTTGGGTTGCTTGCAACAGCAAACGATTTTCCAACAATGCCTGTTTGCGCTCGGTAATATCGCGTGCAGTTGCTAAAATATATTGCCGTGCATCAATTTCGATTAACTCCGCGCTCAATAACATGGTTCTAAATTCTCCCCCAGCAGCGCGAACATCTACTTCTTGGTTGCGAATTTTACCTTGAGAAGCTAAAAGTCTGGCTAAACCATCACATTGCTCTAAATCTTGCCGAAGTCCTAATTTTTCGACGCTATATCCAACAACCTGCTCTCGGGTATAACCAAAATACTTACAGAAACTATCGTTAACTTCTATATAAGTAAAATCTGGGAAAGTACTTAGAGAAATCGGATCGGGACTCGAACGGAATGCCGCAGCCAACTTCTGCTCGCTCAAACGACTTGCGGTTTCTGCTGCTTGTCGCAATTGCGCTTCTAATGTCAAAGATATTAAGTTACCTAAAGAACGTCCAAAATTTAGGTCTTCTTGAGTCCAACAATGCAATTCTTCTACCGCTTCCAAACATAACATTCCAGCAGTTACGCCAGCTAAACGCACGGGAACGCAGAATAAAGAGGTAATATTATTTAGTTCGAGATAATCTTTTAATCCTTGGGTTCTAATATCAATATAAGGATTATTAGTAGCAATGATTTCATCAGCATTCAAAGTTATAAAGAAATCCGGATAATCTGCAACTGTTATAGAACAACCGCTCGTATGGCGATCGCTACTCAACTCAAATAAATCGACGCAGCGCATTACCGAAGCATTTTCCTCATACAGCCAAACGCTGGCTCGCTCTACTTCAACATTGCTGGCAGCAGCTTGAGTTATCCTCTGCAAAGCCGTCGTTAAATCGCCATTGTAAATTGCCGAATTTCTAGCCAGTTGGGTTAATACAAAGTTGTTGTTGCGTAATTTTGCCGCACTTGTTAGCAGAGCTTGCCGCACTTTTTTACTTTCAGTGATATTACGCAAGGTATACATAATCTGAGTTACACAACCTTTCTCATCGAACAAAGGCATGGAACTATATAGCAAATCCACAGAATCACCGCGTTTATTTAAATAAATCGCTTCCCTTTCAAAAATCGGTTCGCCCTTTGAAGCCCGCTCAAACGCGGACGATTCCTTTACAAGCTCTGAAGTTAACAGAAAATCGGTGAAAGAGCGGTTAATCATCTCCAACGGCTCGTAACCCAAAATCTTTACTGCCGAATTAACAAAAGTAATACGTCCTTTCGTATTGGTTGACCATATAATATCTTGGGATGTTTCTATCAACAATCTATATTTACTTTCGCTCTTCTTTAAAGCAGCTTCAGCTTCCAAGCGATGATTAATTTCTTGCTGAAGCTGTTGACGCGCCAGTTTTTCTTGTTCCAACAACTGAGCTTGAGCTATAGCAATTCCTAACTGTGCGGCGATCGATTCCAACAATTCCATCTCAGCAGGCATCCATCGACGCTTTGAGTCAGCTTGATGCAAGCAGATTATACCGTTTGCTTTACCTTTACAAGAAGTTCGGATCGCCAGCATCGATTTAATATTGAATTTGCGACATTTAGTTAGAGCCTCTTGCAAAAGCGGTTCTTTTTCGACATCATCAGTAGCAACAGCTTTGTCTTGGCTTAACACCAATTTGAAATAGGGATCGTCAACTGGAGGAATTACCTCAGTTTCATTTTCAACAATTGAATCATAGCCGGGAGCGAGATATTCACAAGCCGCAGTAATTTGAAGCACTGACTCAGATATATAGCTAATAATCGCTCCCCGACTTACATTCAGCGCCAAACCTATCTGCTTAATTGCCGTATTTAGAATTGAACCCGCATCCAATTCCGAACGGATTTTAGCAGTAATTTCTCGTAATAATTGGCTGCGATCGAGTTCTTGTTGTAACGTAACTTCCGCTTGCAAACGTTCCTTTGCTAATGATATTGCAGAAGCAGCAGCTTGCAAAAATGCGATTTCCGACTCTTCCCAAATTTGGGCTTCAGCACGATCGAAACGAATATACCCGAAATCCGATAAAATCGCGATCGGGATAATTAAAATCGCAATACCCAATTCCAGACTCAAACGCTCTGCTTCCGGTAAATCTGCAACCAAGCTACAGATAACATCGCCTTGTATCAGTAAATCTCGCCAGCGGGGAAAAACTCGATCGCAATTATAATTTTGCCCAGTATCAACCTTAGTACACCATCTGACTGGGGAACGATTATTTTCAACTACACATACAGAAGTAGCCCCGGAAGCAATCCCCAAACTGCGGAGAATTTCGCTGTAACAACCAGCACTACCATCAAAACCCAGTAAAATGCGTTGAATTTCCACCAAAGCCGTCAAATAAGCTTCGCGAGACATTTGTTGTTGATTGCGATCGCTTAATTGTGCAGTAATATTTTGTAGTTGATTATTTTGTGTTTTTAACTGTTTTTGTAATTTTTGAATCTGTAGTTGATTTTCGACGCGAGCTAAAACTTCTTCTGCCTGTAACGGTTTAGTAATATAATCAAACGCGCCCAAATTAAAAGCCTTGACTTTCTCAGAAACTCGATCGATTACGCCCAGAAAAATAATCGGAATATCCTGAGTAATTTGATTTTCTTTCAAATGCTGACATACAGTATAGCCATCCATATCCGGCATAACCACATCGAGCAAAATCAAATCCGGAGGAGAAGCGATTGCGGCATTAATCGCTAACTGCCCGGAAATTGCTCTTTGAACCTTATAACCTTGATTAACCAGAATATCTGATAAAAAATGTAAATTCTCCGATCGATCGTCAACTATAAGTATTTTTGTATCACTCATAAATTAATTATCAATTATCAATTATCAATTATCAAAAAATCTTAGTACATCTTCTATTCCCTTCCTACATCAACCAGCAAATATTTTCTGAGCAAACACGAGAATAATATCAAGACGAAAATTTTTAATTAACATCGTCAAATCAGATAAAGATGCTTTATTTTCAGGTATTTTTTGGATCGGACTTTGCAACAAATCTTCATTCACTTCATTTGCTGCTTGATGTAGTTGTGCCAAGCAACTTTGAGGCATTGCGATTGATTCCTCAAGAAACCAATTCTCGGATAGGCTAGTACTTCTTAATAAGGGTACTCGGTCATAAATATAACTTACACTCAGATATTCGGCTATTTTTTGTAAAAGAATTTCTGGTGATACGGGTTTGCGGATAACATCATCAAAACCGGCTTGGTTAATTTCGTTTATTAAAATATTTTCACTCCCATGCTGACGTATAAAAAACGAAGATTGAATCTAGCTTTATACGCTACCAGTAGAAATCATCATGCGACAGTGACGGATGTCACTGCGAAACGGTGAGAGGGGAGATGGGGGGATGGGGAGAGGGGGAAGAGGGGGAAGAGGGGGTAGAGGGGGGAGAAATTATTCGCTTTAACCTTTAACCTTTTACTTAACTTATCGATAACATCGGATAAAGCAGACTTTGCGGATGCGCTCTCCTACTAAAAATTGCCATTATTAAGATGACGGAGCCAAAGGAGCAAAAAATGGAAATAAAGTCAACCGATCCATCTCTTTCCCCTGCAAACGTTCCAAGAGGTTATTTAAACATCATGGGTTACGTTGATGAGTCGGAAGTTAACGGCCCTGGGAGTCGCGCTGTTATCTGGGTACAAGGCTGCAAGCGCTCCTGTGGGGGGTGTTTTAATCCAGAATCTTGGTCATTTGAAATTAATCAACTTGAATCGGTTGATTCTCTCGCTGAAAAAATCTTGAGCAAACCGGGTAATAAAGGAGTTACTTTCTCTGGAGGAGAACCTTTTTGGCAAGCAACTGAGTTAGCTTCTTTAGCTAGTAAAGTCAAAGCTTCTGGGTTAAATGTAATGGCTTTTACCGGCTTCACTTTAGAAAAATTGCAGTCGGAGCAAGCACCAGCAGGCGCAAAAGAACTATTAGAACAATTAGATATTTTAATTGACGGACCTTTTATCGAATCTTTAGCAATTAATTCTCCCGATTCACCCGTTTCATCCAGCAATCAGCGCGTGCGTATATTTAACCCAGCTTTTGAAGACAAAATTTCCTGGGCTAGCGATCAAATTGAAATACATATATTTAAAGACGGTAGCCGTTTAGTTACTGGCTACCGTGGTTGGATGGAATAATCAATTATCAGTTATCAATGAACAATAAGCCCCCCTTAAGAAGGGGGGTTGGGGGGATCTAATCGGTTAGAATAATTATTTTCTCGTTGCGGTTACATAAGTCCTGGTATTGTTATTCACTGCAAACCGCCACCCCCTAGCCCCCTTCCCTATGAGGGAATGGGGAAATATCTTCTTAACAATTATCAATCAACAATTATCAGTTAGAGGATTTAAAAGTATTCTTATGCACTGCAAACCGCCACCCCCTAGCCCCCTTCCCTATGAGGGAATGGGGAAATATCTTCTTAACAATTGATAATTGATAATTGTTAATTGATAACTGATAATTGATAGCTGTTAATTGACAAATGCTTGTCAAACCAATGACTTGATAAACGGGCAATTTCTTCAAATGCACCTGTTTCTTTAAATTGGCGGCTGGCATTGGGGATAATTTGCAATTCTTTGGAGGATATCTTAATTAGTTTAAGTGTGTCTTCATTTGTTGCAACTGTTGGTAAGTCATTTTCTCCAACTATCAATAAAGTTGGAGTTTGTGCCATTGCTAAAGCTGAATTTGTGAAGCTTTGTCCGCTGCACGAAACTACAGCCCCTACTGCTGTGGGATTTTCTGCTGCTGCAATTAAAGCCGCGCCCGCACCCGTTTGCTCTCCAAAATAACCAATTTTAAAATCCTTGGTGAGAGGATAATCAAGTAACCAGTTTGTTGCACCAGTTAATCTTGTGGCGAGAAATTGAACGTTACTATTACAATGTCTGCTGCGTAAATCGATCGCTTCTTCTTGAGGAGTTAATAAGTCAATTTGTACGGTGGCTAATCCCGCTGTTTGCCTTAACATATGAGCAAGGTAACGATTGCGAGTGCTGTAACGACCAATTCCACTACTATGTACAAATATAACGATTCCTTGAGTGTCTTGAGGTAAAACTATTTCTGCTTGCAAACGCACGGAATCAAGTTCGATTGAAACTATTTTTTCTTCAGCGTTTTTGACAAAAGTTGTATTCATTTTGGTATCCTTTTTAAAAAATGGTAATTATTCACGATCGCCGATGTATACGTTTATGGCTCTGCTTCAGTAAATAATCCTATCTGAGCCATATGTGTTTTTACAAGTATTGTTTGTTTTATGTAGAAATATTGCAAGTATTCTAATGTCAAGTCTGCTTATTTAATTACAATCTTTTTAGAACCATTACCAATATTTTCTTTTGAGTAAGGAAACAGTTATCCGTAGCATTTAGAGAGATTTTTGATGATAATTAATTATCCAGAGTTGAGACTATTCGTTGAAGATACGAGCGGGGAGCAAGATTAACATACTTCATATTTGTTTACAATTTCTCGGTACGGTGCAATTATTTCATTTATAAAGCAAAAGTTTGAGGAAGTTGTGAGTATATGCGATTCGTTTGATTATAATTCCGAGAAATATATTACACAACTAACTTAAGATATATTTCGTAGGTGATATCTTGGACTCGGTTTCGATTTGAAATACAGTTTAAAGATTTAATTAGCTAATTTGTTTTTACTCAGCGCTTTTAATGCGACTTGATAACTTTGTTCAACATCTTGGCGATCGCTCTCAAAGGATAATCCTTCACAACTACCTTTGAATATTAAATCTGCATGACGACGTAGGGCTGTTTTATCTGGATTTTCTGCATATTCAGCAATTACGGCGATCGATTCCAATAAACGAACGCTCACTGCTACATCGCTGGTACTATTTCGGCGAATCTGGTTAAAAGCAACATCAGTCAACCCTGCAAACGTTACTGGTTCGGCAATTACGCGGAGATTGTCAAAACCATCGTAGCGATAAGGGGAAGGATAATCAGTTTGAGCTAAACGAGAAAGTCCGGCACTGAGGTGATCTATGCAACGAATAGCGGTGAAAGGATCGTTAAGGCTTGGAGATAAAGCGCGTAAAGCTATTTCAACTAATTGACTGATGGGAAATTCAACATCTTGTTGTTCGGTACGTTCTCTACCTAAAATAAAAGAATGGTGAATTTGCTTTTGGATATCTTTAAAGGGGGGTGTGTTGCCATTATCATCCATCGAAAGTATTTTGACTAAATAACCTGTTTGAATGACAAACTTTCCCGGTTTAGTTAATATTTTTACTATTAAGTTATGTTTGCAGGCTATATCCATCAATTTATCGGTATCAATTGCTTGGACGTAACCTTTTTCTGAAGTTCTAACTGGGAAAGCTTCTCGATCGATATCGGGAATTTCCGCTTGCGAATGCTTATGCTCGGCGCTGTATCCTATTTTTTGGGGAAATAATCTTTCTATAGCGTCATCTAATTCTTTACTGACTTCGGAAACGATGTAAGAAACCTGAATAATAGTCGATGAATGATGGATAAAATAAATTAGCACGGCGGTACTAATTACAGCTAAAATAATTCCTACCGTTACCGAGAGATGCGGTACAAATTGAACGCGATCGTCACCGCTTCCATAAACTGCTCTTAATATCAACAAGGAATAAATAAAAGTACTAATAAACGTACCAAGTACTACTTTATTCCCCATATCCTTCATAAACTTACGTAGCAGACGAGGACCAAAATTTGAAGAAGCAAGCTGAAGCGCCACGATCGTGATAGAAAAAGCTGTAGCGGTGATGCCGATCGTGGAACCTGCGATCGCCGAAAGTACGCCACGGGCACCATCGGCACTACCTGCATAAATCCAACCCCACTTTTGGATCGGGCCGTAGTAACCCAATCTATCTATTTTGAGTAAAGCAAAGGCGATCGCAATTGCTCCAGCCATCATGACTGCGGGTACAAACCAGTAGCTTGAATTAACTGAATCCCATAGTTTACCCAGTCTGATATCTTTCATTATTTATCAAAGATCGCTTTGCCGTTACCGTCTCTATCTTCCTCTGACGATTGGCTTTTGATTAATCGGTTTAAAGAACCGCCAATACTGCGGCTTTGGGGCACTTTCCCGGAGCCAGAGGGCCATCCTTCTCGCTGACGATTTCTGTTGCCATCTGTCTCTTCTGTTTGATCGTGGAAGAGGATTTGCTGAGTTGGGAATGGCATATCAATACCGTTAGCCGTTAATTTATTTTTGACTGCTATAAGTACTTTATCGCGAAAATCGAGTGTATCGGCGCGACGAGGAGGACTAATCCACCATCTACCGCGAATATTAACGGTAAAGTCTGCTAATTCCATCACAAGTACATCCGCTGCGGGATCTTGAAGCACACCTTCGGTTTCGTTTATTGTTTCTAAGATTAACTGTTTTGCCTCGTCAATATCATCTCCATAGCCGATACCAAAATCATATTCTATACGTCGCTTTTCAAAAGCAGTATTAACTGTAACGGAATTGGTAAAAAGTTCGGCATTCGGAATCACAATCCGGCGACCATCATAAGTTCTAATTGTAGTTGCTCGCGTTTCAATATTTTCTACAGTACCTTCAAAGTTTTTAAATACTATTTGGTCGTCAATTTCAAAAGGTTCGGTAAGTAAAATCAAAATTCCAGCTAGGAAGTTTTGCAAAATATCGCGGAAAGCAAAACCAACCGCAACACCACTGATTCCCAAAAGTTGCACCAAATCGCCAACTTTAAACGAAGGAATAACAATTGTTAGCGCAACAAACGCACCTACTAATATTGTTAAACCTTGTGCCAAGCGCCCCAAAACCATTCCCAAACTGCGAGCATTGCGACGATGGCGCGTCACTCGTCTTATTGTTAATTTAATAGCTCTAGCAACAAAGAAAAAGACAACAAAAACCACAATTGCCAATATAATACTTGGTAATCGAGCGATAGTATTATCTATCAACAATTGAGTTCTACCCCAAGCCGATGTTATTTCCTCTTTTGCATTTTCCGTTGCAGATGACGCTTGTGCAATTAACATATTTTAGTTGTTAGTTATTAGTTGATAGTAGTTAGTTGTTATTTATTAACTAAACGTTAAGACCTAAGAAACCGGGTTTCTATTGCTAAATATCGCATATGCTCGTACTTAGAGTATAAGAAACCCGGTTTATTATATACCAAAACACCTAAAAATTTAATTATTAAATATTTTTTGATATCAACTGGTCACTGGTCACTGATTCAACTGATATATTTTCCAAGCAGTATAAGTACCGATAGGACTCCAAAGCAGATAAGGCACTAATAACAATGCCGCCCAACCAGAAACTGGTAAAACAAACAAAGTTAGAATAATTCCGATCGCAAATCCTATTCCCCCGACAATTGCCCCAGCTTTCATATTTTGCAACCAAAGTGACACGGGGGTGAAAGCAACAATAACAATTTCTAAAAGTAGATATAAACCCATCAAAAACCAAGTTTGGGAACTACCAGGATCGCTTTCCCAAACTATATAAGCAGACCAAGCACCGCAAATAAAAATTACCGTCCAAATTACAGGAATCAGCTTTTCAAATGTTAACCAACGCGGTCTTTGCAATCGCTTAAACCATTTAATATCTTTGGGTCTAATTATACTACTTCCGAGAGCCACTATAAAGGTTACGGCTCCGATTACCATCCAGGATTTTAGCATTGTTTTTATTAGGGATGGGGGGATGGGGAGATGGGGTTCGGGGGAGATGGGGGGATGGGGGGATGGGGGGAATTAAAAAGTTAGGACCACCGGAGTTAGGAGTTAAGAGTTAGTTAATATTTTTAACCTTTAACATGCAGACCTTTAACCTTATCCCCATGCCCAAGCAAATCATGCAATAAAACTTTTAACTTTCATTTTCTTGCGACGCAAACGAGCGATCGCTTGACGCTGTAGTTGTCGGACTCTGGTATGAGAAATATCCATACGTTTGGCGACTTCGGTTAATGTTAATTCGCGTCCATCTCTTAAACCAAAGTGTAAATTGACAACTTCTCGCTGTTGGGGTGTTAATTCAACCAGCATTTCGTTCAGACATTCGCGCAATGATTGATGATTGGCATAATCTTCTATGGAAGAACTTGTATCTTCAAGTAAGTCTTGTAATTCGGTATCTTGTCCTTCACCAACTCGTAAATCTAAGGATACGGGTTGACGCGACATATGTAAATAATCTTGAATTTGCGAAGGTTTTAAAGATACCTTGGCGGCAATATCCGCTATTGTTGGGGTACGTCCTAATTCTTGGGTCAAATCTCGGCGGGCTTTCTTAATTTTTTTCAGAGTTTGACATACGTGAATCGGTAAACGGATGGAACGACTTTTTTGATCTAATGCCCGTGTAATCGCCTGTCTGATCCACCAATAAGCGTAGGTAGAAAATTTATATCCTTTGTCGGGGTCAAATTTTTCTACTCCTCTTTGTAAACCCAAAGTTCCTTCTTGAATTAAATCGACAAACTCTAAATTACGGTGCTGATATTTTTTGGCGATCGCTACTACTAAACGCAAGTTCGCCTCAATCATTTTTTGTCGAGAAGATTCTCCTTTATCGAGGGTTTCTTGCAGTTGAGATTCGCTCATTTCTGCTGCATCAGCCCAAACGGAAAAAGCGGGTTCTGAGTCTAATTTAGTTGTTAAATTCGATCTAATTTCCAGTAATTGAACTAACTGCTTAACTTGTTGGGCATAAAATATTTCTTCTTCACGAGTTAGTAATGGTACTCGCCCAATTTGAACTAAAAAAGACCGCACGGTATCTGTATTTAGCCTTTGCTTGGCGGATGCGCTGTCTTGTCCCCTATTAATTGTTGCTGGTTGCATTTTAATCAAAAACTCCTGAAGGCAATAATATCCGTATTAGTTTAAAACTCAAACTTTTTCTGTTTTACTCAACAAACCCTTACCATCCAAACTTACATTTAATCTTTGCTTGAGATGTTCGGCTACTCTTAAAGCATTAGCTACTATAGTTAATGTGGGATTCATCGCTCCTATTGAAGGAAAGAAACTAGAATCTACCACATAAAGATTCTCTACATCGTGGCTGCGACAATTTAAATCGAGAACGTTGACTGTTGAGTCACTACCAAATCGGCAAGTTCCTCCCTGATGGTTCATAATTTTTAACGGCATCGGTATACCAAAAATTATCGGAAACCCAGCTTTTCGGAGTACTTTTTCAAATTGGTGTCGCAAACGACGATGGGCTTTTGTGTTGTTTGGACGATAATAAACTTTTATTTGTCCGTTTTTTGCTATTTCTACACGATTTTCAACCCACGGTAAGTCCTCACTTTGCATCCACCAATCTACAGAACGATCGGCAAAAACTTTTAATAAACTTGACGGTACCCATCGCGGAAAATCTGGTTGCATCATTTCCCATTTATGCTTACCCATTAAATGAATGTGACCTAACGGTTTTACATCTTCTGGTGAACCAAAGTAAAAGTCGTTAATCGCTAAAGTTTTCTGAAAAACTGTTTCGTTCTTGACTGTGGAAATAGCATAAAGTTTAGTTGTATTATGCTTAACTAAGTTACGTCCTACCATTCCCGAAGAATTAGCCAAACCATTGGGATGACTATCCGACACCGAACGTAATAATAAGGCGGCGGAATTAATTGCACCGCAAGCAACTACTACAATATCGCTACTGAAAAACTCTGGTTCGCCTTTTACGGTTGCTTCCACACCTATTACTTCACTGCCGTCTGTATTTGTTACCAAACAGTTAACGTGGGCGTTTGTAATTAAGCTGACGTTTTCGTATTTTAATGCTTCATCTACGCAACAAACCTGAGCATCAGCTTTGGCATCAACCAAACAAGGATATCCATCGCAAGTATCACAACGAATACAAGGACTTTGATTCACATTGAAAGTATCGCGATCGATTCCCATTGGTAAAGAAAACGGTTTTAAACCTAATTTCTCTAATTTATCGGCAACTTGCTTGATTCGCGGTTCATGGGGTAATACTGGATAATCGTATTCTTTTTCTGCCGCCGGTTCGCTGGGATCTTCCCCACGTTTTCCATGAACTTTATACAGCTTTTCTGCTTGAGTGTAGTATGGTTCAAAGTCTTCGTACTTCAAATCCCACGCAGGTGAAACCCCTTCATAATGCTCTATCTCATCAAAATCTTCCTGTCGCATTCGCAATAAAGCAGCACCGTAGATTTTAGTACTACCCCCAACTTTATGATAAAGAGTAGGTTGAAAATTCTTATCTTTTGCATCTAACCACCGCTGATCGGTACGATAACGCCCCGAACTGTAAACCGCTTTTACATCCCAATTTTGTTTTTCTCTGGGAATATATTCACCTCTTTCTACTAACAGTATTTTTTTACCAGTAGAAGCTAAAGCATAAGCTAAAGTACCACCCCCCGCACCAGTCCCTATAATAATTATGTCGTAATATTTTTGCATTAATAGTGATTAATTATTAGATTTTTTTTACTTATTTTGGTTCGATGAAAGTATTTAGTTCTATACTTAATTAAGTAGAAGATAGAATTTCTGCGAGTAATTTTTAAAAATAAAGAATAAAATATGAAGCATAAAGTTTAGTTATGACTTCATACTTCTCATTTTTTGCATTCTAAACGTTAAAGTTACCCCAATTTCTGTTAAAAAAGGGGAGTATTAAGGATGAAGTCATAAGTAAACAAGTACTTTATAACTTCATCCCTTACAGCTTTTAGGCTGTTACCTTTTGTTTAGACCAAACTCCATTTTCATCTTCTTCATATTTTTCGTGAACTGCATTCCAAGCAGCTTCTTCCGCTTTACTTTCGTCATTTAATTCATCTAACACGGTGTTGTAGCGGTCGATGAAAGTTTTTTGTGCGTCTTGGGATAAATGCGATCGCACTTCGGGGGCTAAGTCTTCGGGGCTATTACACTTACCGGAGCAAGCGCGAGGTAAAGCAGCTTCAGTAGTGTGAACTTCTTCACCACCAGCGCTTTCTAAAAGAAGTGAAATTTCTCCGGTTTTATCCGCAGATACTTCCGCCATGACGATAAATTCACCAGCTTTCAAGCGAGTTTCGTAAATCGCGGCTTTCTCTTTGGGCATACCTAAACTTATTAGCACCGATGCTAAACCCGCGCCAGCACTACCCGCTAATGCGCCACTGGCAGCTCCTAAAAGCGCTCCACCGATGGGACCTGCTGCTACAACAGGACCTACGAAGGGAATAAACAGCACACCCACACCGGAGAGTAAGCCTAACAACGAACCGAACAAAGAACCAAAAATTGCACCCGATCGCAATCCGCCGAAAATTACGTCTTTCTTAGTAATAAAACCTGAAATTCTAGTTTCAGATTGAAAGTTGTTTCCCATAACCGAAATGTGGTCGCGGGATACGTTTCTATCTAACAAACGACGGACGACCTTATCAACTTGTTCTTGTTCTTTAAAAACGGCTGAAACAGTACGTTCTGCTTTATATTCAGACATATGGATTCCCCTGTTTTAAATGCAGTTCACGAGTATAAATTTAAAGTGAAATAGGATGGAATAGATTTAATTCTAGTTAACGCCTACAGCGGTTTTTCCAGATGGTTTTCCATCAGCGTGTAGAGATTCTCCTTCAATAAAGGAGCGCAACATCCAAGCCATTTCTTCGTGTCCTTCCATTAATCCGGTGAGGAAATCAGCAGTTCCTTCATCATGGAACTTTTCGCCACAAGCATCGATATGCTCGCGCAAATTACGGATCACCTGCTCGTGGTCATCTACCAAACTAGATACCATTTGAGTTGCTAAAGGTAGTGTTTCTGGATTTTCTTTCAAAGATGCTAATTTCAGAAATCCTTCCATAGTACCTACAGGAAAGTTACCCAAAGCACGAACTCGCTCGGCAATAGAGTCAATGCTCATGGTTAAAGTTTGATAGTGTTCTTCCCACAAAGTATGCAAACTGCGGAATTGAGGTCCGACAACATCCCAATGGTACTTCTTGGTTTTAACTAGCAGTAGGTAAGCGTCTGCTAAGTCGTTATTCAACAGTTCGCAAACACCTTTACGTTGTTCTTCTGTTAGACCAATATTAATGCTACGCATAATTTACTTTCTCTAAATTCAACTCTTTTTCAATTTGAACATATTAATTTTTTGGAAAAATCAATCGTAAGTTGGAATCTTTAGTTAGATTTTAAAGTTAAATTTATTTATATAGTAGGATTACAAGTTTATAACCAAACAATACTGGTTCAAGTAATCATGTTTGTTACCCAATAAATACGTAAAAAAGTCAAAGATAGCTAAAATAAAGTCTAATTTAATACTTGACTTAGAAATCCTCATCTTATGGGGATACCATCTTAATAGTTAAGTTAATCAATTTAAATAAATAATTTTATATAAAAGATGACGAGCCTTAATTATTGCCTCATATTGAAGCTTTAAAATAAGGCTCGGATAAAAAGTTGTTATTCTAAAGTGAAGGAGTAACTGTACTGTCTCCCTCTTCCTTTTCTTTACTCATTTTACCTGTTTTATATTGCTCGGACGCTTCGTAATCCTTATCAACATCAACGTTACTAGCTTTTTCTTGTTCTTCAGCGATCGCGTCTTTGGTTAACTCAGCTTCTTGATTCGGTTCGCTGTCAGTTTTGGGAATTTTGGCTTCGCTCATTTTAAAATACCTGATATTATTGAATTTAAATCCACAAGCCTCATACTACGAAAATACTGTTAATTTTTAACCATTCTAACGATGTAATTATAGGTTCTATCTATAGGGGAATTTAATTTTGTAATTATCATCTCCTAAATCATCCTATAAGAAGATGTTAAAAAGTATTTTTATTGGTATACAGCTTTTAAAAACCAAAATCTAAATTAATTAACATCTAAAAATTTTGGTCAAGGTAGATTTCTACACTTGACCAAAATAGATGTCGATTGAGAAGATTATACAATCCCGCGTATATCAAAGCAATTAAGCTTGTTACTTACTGCCAGTGATTTTTTCGAGAAATCCTTCTACCTTATCTTCCACGGTTACAGCATTTTGACTGTTGGATGGACTGTTCATGTTTTGGGCGTTAGCTGCTCCTTGAACTTCGTTCAACCCTTTGTTAGATTCATTGATTACTCTTTCGTTTGAAGGAGCATTATTTTCAGTTAACTCCTGAGTTTTTTGTTGAATCTCATTTAACTGCTCCGCTCCTTTATCAGTGGGAGAACTTTTGTTAGTGCCAATTGCAGCAGCGGGAAGCGCGGTGGATAATAACAGCATTACGCACATTAATGCTGCAACTACAAAACGAAGTGGACGCACTGATGGGAACTTAAAACGAACAATCATTGTCTCTGCTCCAAATTTACGGAAGTTATTTTAATTGGGGAAAACCAAGCCGTTGTTGTTTAATTAAACATTAGAAATGGCGCTGCTAAAAGGATGGATGGGAAGTATTAAACATATTTTTATAATTACTTAATAATCCACATTTACCGTTAGCGTGCGCTACTTCTACCTTCAACTCGTCTACTTAATTTTTAAATATTTCGAGTTGTCTTGAAAGACAAAATAGCTTGGTTTTCGTTATTTTAAACCTGTTTCAACTATATCAGACAAAGAGTCTAAAGTTAGTTTACTTTGTTTTTTATTTACCTTTAGTTACCAAAGAAACCTTTGATAGTATCAATAAAGTTTTTGCCGCCTCGCTCTGCTTTATCGGAAGCTTTATCAGCAGCTGATTTAGTATTTTCAATTCCTTGTTTAACTCCACCTCTGGCTTGCTTCGCTAAACCTTTGACTTCTTTTCCTGCGCCTTCTAATGTTTGTTCGGTAGAGTCACCAAGGTTACGTTGAGCTTTTCCTAATGCTTGCTCTGCTTCACCTCCAATTCTATCACCCGTACCTCTCAAAGGATTTGCGGCTATTATTTGTTGCGAATATCCATCTATTGGGCTAGCAACCGCCGCTTGCGATACGCCAAAGAATACAGTGCTAAGTAGTAAAAAACCGCTAAAAATTGATAGACAGTAACGCTTTACTATTTGCATTTTATTTTTATTTTTATCGGATTTCATCGCAATCTATCTTCCCAATTAACTTTTCTAATATAGTTCTAATACAAAAAAGTCAACAGTTACATCAATCTTCCGAGCAAACTTATTTATCAACCAACTGCAATAATACCACCCCTTAGATAGTATTTTAAAGAATTATTAATCATACTTTTGATAGAAGTATTACTTGTCCATATTTCGGCTAATGCATAATATGTTTGGGTTTAATCAAATATCAATATCAATTATAAATAAACAGGGCAGTTTTATATTAAGTTTTATTTTCAAAGGTAAATAAACATAAACTTTTTCCAGGGCATAACATTTAATTGATTATATAGTTGTTTGAATATTTAATCATCTAACTATTGCCGTTTTCAAGTGATAATTTTTACTTTATAAATTGTATATTTAATTCACGTTTCATCGATATTCATATTAGACATCTAATTTACATAAAAACCTAACCCCCTACCCCCCTTCCTTCATAGGGAAGGGGGAAATGAAGCCGGAATTCCTTCTAGGAGAGATGTCTGTTTAAATCTGTAGAAACTTTAGTTTTTTAGCAATAATTCTTATAACACGTTTTGCTTGAAACAAGATAGAATTTGACATTTTAATAGTTCAAGCGTACTATATAAGTATGGGAAGGATATAGCTGGTAAGGCGTGCTGGTATAAAAATAATCTACATTGTCTGCATAAATAGAATCTTATAACTACAGCAGACTTGAAAAACAGAATTCTGAACTAACTAAGCTGAATTAATATTTAGTATTTTTGAAAATCCGTCTTCTTGTAATATCGAAGGAAAGTATCAAAATGAAAATTACTGAGAATAAGATTAAGTTTACTGTTTACAATTTATTGGGGGAAGAGAAAGCTTATTATATTGTAGATAAGTTGAATTTGGATAGTTTTAAAATTATCACAAATTCTGGGATAAAAATAGAAGAGCCTTTAGCGATTGATTATAGCTATCAAGTTTTTCTATCTGAAAGCGCGAATAAAATTAACTGTACGGCAGGAATATTAAAAATTGATGATTTGCAACCAGAAGATACAGGAATTATCTATAAATACAAGCAAATTAGCAAAGAGACATATAACCAGTTAGAAATACCCGTGGGGCAAAATCATCAATCGGTTTATGCTTTTGCAAAGGCTTATTTAGTCGAAGGTAATTTGAACTTTGCGAAATATACTTTAAACAGTACTGGCAACGCTACTTTAATAGCAAGACACGCCAAATCACTGACAAATCAACAACTGGCGAGTTTTGAGGTTGATATTGATTCGGCAATATTTGACTCTGAAATAATCGGTGAATCGGATTTTAATCCTATGCAAAAAAGCGATAAAATTTCCTTGTTAGAACTGATTCATATTTTAGAGAAACATCGGCATAGCATCATCATTAACTTGAAGCACCTGCGGGAAAATTATCAATATAAAAGCGTTCAAAGGTTGCCAGGAAGTAGAGATGCAAACGGCAATTTAGTTAAACCTTGGCTGAAGACAGAATATATCGATGATGGAGAATATGTGGGTATGGGTTGCTTTGAAATGAACCGCAACACTGCTACCATAAATATGCTTGTAACTCGTAAAGTAAAACTTGTGAAAGCAGAAGATGAAACCCCTATTATTGAAATTGCGGGATTATTAGCTAACGATTTAACTAGCTACAACAACTATACAATAGTTAGCGACGGCGAGGTAAATTTAAAATCGCTTTATTGTAAAATTAGCAGCAAGAAAACCTTTGATGTATTGAAACAACTCGGCGTAATTGATGCAGAAACATTTGACTTTCGCGATCGCCATACAGTTGATTTGGATTTACCATTAGTACCCTTGGATGGGAAATACAGCAAAATTGATGGTTTATTTAATCAAATTGCAGAAGTAAAAATCCTTGCCAGTATTGTTTCCGCGTATTTAAAGCAAGAATCGGATAATTTTATACCCGAACAGTTGGATGAATTGAAAAAACATTATTTATCCGAGCATCTTTATCTCAATTTTCCTACAATTAAAGCTGAAGGTGCAATTGATACGCGAATTAGCTATAAAATCGATATCGGTAGTAAGGATATTCTCAACTTGAGTAAACTATATTCTGCTAATAAATTCTTAGAAAGAAGGTATGAGGTTTACGATATTGAAACCGGGGAGATTTTCAGTAAACCTAGTTTAGAAATGACTTTGCGAGAAAATATTGCTGTTCGTCAAAAGTCGCTTTCTTCGAGGATGAAAATTACTAAAGTTGATGAATTGATGAAGCCGATTTTTGATGATTTTTTGGGAATTGTAAGTAATGGGAAGGTTGCGGGGATTTTGGGAAAAGTTAAGGGAATCTCTAGCGAGCAAGATGCTCGCACTACGAAAATAGAAAAACAAGAAAAAATTGCAGCATTAACCGCAGCGAAAATCAAATTAGAAGAATACGTAGAGAAGATTTATCGAGATAGAATTTCACCTTTGGTATTTTACATCGGCTCCACCGGACTTTTACCCGATCGCATGGAAGGAAAAGCAATAAGTGCGATCGCGCTTGCTGCGAAATATCCCAATCTGCATTTTTCAAAGGATGAGGCAGAAGGGTTATTTTTTGAAGTTGGTGAAAGTATCATTGGGGTTTATGAAAAGGTGGAGTATTGCAGTAAGAAAGTGTTGGTAGAAGTTGGGTGATTTCGGTATCGGGTTTGCGATCGAAATCACAAAGGTTCGTAGTAGGGGCTTCAGCCCTTCCGGATTTCGTAGTAAGAGTTTTAACTCTCCTATCCGATGATTTGTTACGTCGCGTGGAAGGGAACCAATGCCCTTACTACGAACCTGCGTGGAGGGGAACCAATGCCCTTACTACGAACCTGTTTTTATCGGAAAGATTCGATAATTATTGCTGCTCCAGCTAAGCCAAGTAAGACGATTCCAAAGCGCCAGAGAATTTCAAATACTATCGGAAAAAGGTTAACGGTTATCTGCCAAGTACCAAGAATATTTGATAAACAAGCGGCGAATATGAATCCAATTACTATTAATACAAAGTATTTAAGAGCTTTTACAATTAATCTGAATAAAAGATTAAATTTGTTAGTTGTCATTGGTTTACACTCCGGATTACATGATTTTAAGGGGAAGATTGAATCGAATCTAGCTAATCAAAAAGCCGGGAAGCGCTATGACACTTCACCGGCTTATGTAAACTTCTAGTTTATCTAAAGCCCTATTTAATTTCGGATTTCGGATTTTGGATTTTAGATTTTAGATTTTAGATTTTAGATTTTAGCTTTTAACTTAAATAAGCTAATCCATTTTTAATTAAATCAAAAATCAATCGACTATTCAGATAAATGCCACTGATTCCAAGTATCGGTAACTTGATGATATGCAGTTTTAATTGGCTCTATTTGGTGTCTATTTAAAAAATAACGGTATTTGATATGACTACCTAAATAAACCGCTATTTCATGGTTCTTTTTTTCGCTACTAATGCGGAATTCTCCATGCCCTGTTTCACATAATGCTTGTATTAATAAGAAGCTCATGTGAGAAAAAACTACGGGTAGCACTAGTGTATCTGGACGTTTCTCAATAGTTAGAGGTGATGTCTTGGAATTGTCCCCTATATCCAGATACATCCTCATCGGTTGTGCTGTTTCTAAAAATTGTTGCAATTGTGGGAAGGTCATTTTTAGTTCTCCGTGAGACTGGTTTAATTGTGGTATTCGCTCAACTGTTAGAGAATCATGATTTATACCTATTATAGGTGTAAATTATCTTATTGTGTAAATAATACATACATTATACACCGCAATAAAGTAGCTAGTGATACAAAATACGGCTTAACACGCTTTTTCCTGTTAATTTAGACTACATCGGAAGATAGATATTTTGCCAAGTTGCTCAGAAAAGAAGCTTTGTCGGGTAATTATGCCGGGGAATATTCATCCTTATGTCTCGATTTGTGTATTTGCGTGGATATATATATAAAAATAGTAAATTTGATTTACATTAAAAGAAAATTGACAGGAGGAGTCAAACAGCATGGGTAAAGAGAAGATTAAAGATCAGGAAAAGCTGCGGAAAATGCTGATGTTCTTTTTGGACGAGATGGGAGCGACACAGGTAGAATTATCTAAGGGGATGGGTGTTAGCCGTCCGTTGGTGATCGATTTTCTGAGTAGAAAAAAGGAATCTTTGCCCGTCAGTAGTGAAGGTTTAGTCAAACTGTGTGAAGATTTGAACAGTCGCAGACCTTCTAAAAGAAAATTAAACAAAGATGATGTTGAGGATAATTCGGTTTTATTAAGAGAGAAATTGGGAGAAATCGGTGCTGACGAACTTTTAGAGTCTGCTGGTTTTTTACCCGATAAAACTGAAAGTATCCGCGTCACCCCAGAAAGATTTTTTCAAATTGCTCAGATAGTTGCATTGCTTGAGTTGTTGGAATTTGAGGATTTGCTTTCTACAACCCAGGAGTTTTTGACTGTTGCTAGCAACAAGTTAACTATTGCGAGTACAAAACTGTTTGATAATCCGCCTTTGGATGGCGACGCTTTAAATGCATTGATTAAAAAACTTGGGGAGCCTCATCCGACATTGGGTTTAAAATTAAAGATGGAGGTGATTAAAAAGCTCGAAGCCGCTCAAAATAATTTTGATAATGCCGGTAAAAAGAAATTTAGCCGTAAAGAAGCGATCGCACTTTTTCTGAGTATCTTGATTAAGGAGAGAATGAAAAATGATTCGTTCCATGCCAGAATTAAAAAGCTGGAATTTCAGACTTTATCTCGCTCGATTGACTATACAGACGAATACAGCAATATTTACGAGCATTTATCAAAGATTGCTTATGATGCGGAGAAAAAACTGGGAACCCCCGGATTATCCCCCAAAAAAGCCCCAGAATCTCGAATTTTAGAGTCTCTTCAACCCGTAATCATGGCGATCGCTACCTGTAGTTTTGGCTTGGATGAAGATAATTGCGAACTTTTGGAGTGGATATATACATCCAGCAACACGATGGTGCAAAACGCCATTAGTGCTTGTACTTTAAATTTGGGTTTGAAGGAGGATACTTTATTAACGATATCTACGAATAGTCTTGATAGCAATATTCATTCTTTAGTTGAAACGACGGTAATTTTAGGCGAAAAACAGCAATATCAAGGTATTTGGGTTGATAGAGACTCAACGATCGTCATGTTACAAGCAATTGTTTGCGCTGTGAAACAATGGTTTGCCGATAAAAGTCAAAGCAGCGAGCTAAATAGTGCAACATATATATCGGCTTGCAAAAATCTTTCGCAGTTGAGAAAGCGACTGACTATAGTTAGAAAAGCATTCCACAATTTTCAATTTTTAGATGCAGGATGCCAGCTATCGGAAATTAAACAAATTGCTGAGTCAGCGAAAAAACATTTAGATGAGATTCCGACTTCAGATATTTACTTTACCTATCGTCTGAATTTCTACCGCTGCTACTGTTTAGCTAAACGATTGGAATTGAGATTATCAATTTTTCAAGGCAATACCACTAATGCCAAATCTTTAATTAAAGAATTAACCGCAACACTCGATAATCTCGATGGTTTTCAATTACAGGTAGATAAAAATGAGCTTTCGCCGATTTCCGCTTTAATTCGTTCGGAAGTCTATTTATACGAGCTTTCTTGCGGACACAATTCCGACTTTTTTCAAGATAATTATGTCAATAACTGGCTGGAATTAACGGAATGGAAAAATAAAATTAGACGGGTAATCAACACAAACTCTTGCTATAAAGATGCTGGTTTGGATGTGTATGAATCATTGTCAGAAATTCATGGTAATGCCGCCAGAGTGTATTTTTATGTCTCCAACGATAGAACTACTTTGTCACAAGCCGCAGACAATTTTCTTAAAGCTGCATACTACGCATTACGTATAGGCTTGATTCAGCGTGTTGCTCGATGGATCGCTTTAGCAGGAAGAGTTTGGGTAAGATTGGGTGACAAAAATTTATCCCGACAAGCTTTAATTTTATCAGATAAACTTGCTAAAACCGATTTAACTACAGGTCACAGTCATAATTTCTGTCAAGCAGTTATCTCAGAAATTAATTTACTTCAGGGTGAATATTTTCTACTACTTGAAGATGATCCAGTATCGGCTTTAGAACATTTTCTCCAAGCCCTCAAAGGTTCTGTATACTTAAGTTTAAATCGGCGAATTTGCGACTCGTTATTTAATATATCCAGATGTAGCGAAAAACTAAGCCACCTGAGCATTAAAGAAGGATTGAACCGGGTATTTCCAGAATCAGAAAAGTTAATTAAATCAAATAAAAATATTCTCAATCCCATGAGTAATAATAACTCAGAAAAAGCTTTAGATTTGCTCTGTAATTTATACAGTAGAGCCGACAGCCCGACTTGGTTTCAGGTACGCGGTGATTTTTCTATTCTGGCAGCCGAAATCTGGCAAAGGTGGCATCAAGATACATCCGAATCTGAAGTAAATACCATACATCCCATTGCCGAAAGAATTCAAAATCAAACTTGGCTCTCTCAGGTAGATTGAAACCCATTGTAGAGACGCGATATAATGCCTTCGGCACACTTCGTGAACGCGTCTCTACATTGATATGCATAAATCCAATTTAATTGCATGGTGCTTAATGCATATATTTTTATAATTCTATAATTCTATAATTAAAAAAATCTCAAAAGAAAATTCAAATTGTTAAAAAACCACTAATTTGCTATTATCTTTTCATTTAACCCTATTAATTGTGACTGTAGTTCGGATGACTGGTATTATTTGCTTGCTTGCGGTAACTTAACCTTAAGTAAATACGAGTGATAATTCCAGTATAAAATTTGTTTATGTCAAGAATTGCTAACGGTCAAAATCTCTAATATTGTTGAGGGTTTATTATCAGAAATAACCGTAAAATCAAGTATTTAAATACTTCGACTGACAGATTAAACAATGTATTAATTTATCAAATAGAAGTAAGATTAGATACTTTAAGAAAAGATAAGCATTAGTTCATAATTGTTGCTTAGCACGGTAGAGTTGATTCAACCAATCTCTAATTAATGTAAATCCTAAACTAACGGCTTAAAAACAACATAACACAATGTGTGGCGATCGCGGCAAGGGCAAGTAAATCGCGATCGTGTTGTTTTCTCTACTATATAAATGGGGCATATGTTGCATACACAAAAGAACAGAAATCCAATAGTTCGTTTGGCTTTGTTATTAGTATTGGTATCAACGCCAATCATAACTAGTTTGCTCAAATCGGACTATGTATTAGCGCAATCACCATCTGAAACACCATCTTTTGCGCTGCCAACTGCGGTACCTGAAGGAACTACAATTCGGATAGATGGTTCCGCTAGCATGACAAAAGCTAATGAAGCGTTGAAAGAGCGTTTCGAGAAAGAGTATTCCGGTACCGACGTTGAAATTGCGAATAATGGAACCGATGATGCAATCAAAGCTTTGCAAGAAGGTAAAATTGATATTGCAGCAATTGGACGCGGTTTAACTCCCGAAGAAGAACAGCAGGGTTTGCAACAGCAGCCTTTGCGACGGGAAAAAATTGCCATAATTGTTGGTAAGGATAATCCTTATAAAGGCGATTTAACCAATCAGCAATTTACTCAAATTTATCGCGGAGAAATTACCGATTGGTCGGAACTTGGCGGTCCTTCGGGTAAAATTAAAGTTATCGATCGTCCCGATATTAGCGATACTCGCGAAGCTTTTCGCAACTATCCGCTGTTTAGGGGTAATTTTCAAACTGGTTCTAATGCTACTCAATTAGGTAGCGACGATCCAGCCGAAGTTGTGAAGCAGTTGGGTAATGATGGTATCGGCTTCGTGTTAGCCAATCAGGTATCGAAGCTGGATAACGTGCGTATTTTGAGCATGCACAAAACTTTACCAGATGACCCCAGATATCCTTATTCCCAACCGCTGGTTTACGTTTTTAAGCAAAATCCCCCAGCAGCAGTTCAAAATTTTGTTGGCTTTGCAACAGCAAAACCGGGGCAGGAAGCCTTAGAAGCAGCGCGTGTACAAGAAGCCTCGGCGGTTGCGGCTGCGGTTGCAGGTAATGTCGCCCCTATCCCAACCACTGAAGCTGCTGACAACGTTACGGCAACAGAAAATGTGGAAACTGCAACCAATACATCTGCCAAGGATGACGGTAGTACAGCATTTTTACCCGGAGAAACTGCGGGTGTTGGAGCAGACGCTGGTAAAGGAACTATATCTCCTTTAGTGTGGATTGGATTAGCTGCGAGCGCGATCGGTGCTTTAGCATTATGGCTGTTGTTGGGAAGACGCAAATCTCAAGAAGATGATACCGTTGCTCGCGGTGTATTACCAGCAGATTCTCCCCCTCCTTTCACGCCTAGTACAACTGGCAGCGGTACTGTAGCTGAACCTGTTGATACTCCCGTAGAACCCGTACCAAATACAAATCAAGCTACCACGGGAATAAATGCAGCACCAGTAGAACCCGGAATCAATCCAGGATTGGGAGCATTAGGAGTCGCAGTAGCCGGAGTTGCAGCCGCATCTAATCATCAAGAAGATACATCTGATGTCCGTGAAAACCCTGCAAACGAACCGATTTCGGAATTAGGTTTGGATGCAGCGGATTCTGAACCAGTACAGCAACCGGATGACGATCGCGTAGAAGCCTCGAACTGGGAGCAAACGGATATTCCCGATACGAGCTTGGATTTAGAAGCACCAGCGGCTGTTGTTAACAATTCTTATCATTCCGTACCGCGAATTTCCGTTCCAATTGATGATGAAGCAACGCCAACTGTAGAAATAGAACAAGAAAGTCCGGATGCATCATCACAAGAGAATTTAGATGAAGGCGCTTCTTTTCAAGATGAATTACCATCCGCTTCTACTAATAACTGGCTGGGCAGTTTTGCCGCTGCTGCTGGTGCGAAGAAAATTAAGTCGAAATTAGCACTTAAAGATGCGCCCTCCTCGGTACAGCCAAATGAAATATCCGAGGAGCAATTAGATGCAGGCGATCGCGAAGCGTCTCAAAAAGAGAATCCCACGACTCAATATGCTCAATTACCAGATGTTTGGGAAACGCCTCCACCTAAACCTGCAACAAATGACCAAGATGAAGATGATTCATTTCCTTTAGCTGGTGCAGCCGCCGCCATCGGAGCCGTTGGAGCCGCTGTAGTTGGTTCGAGTTTGTTAAATCGTGACAATGATGATACATCCGATGAAGACAACAAAGAAAAAGAAGATTCAGTAGAAGAACCCCAAGTTATTCAAGATTCATCTCCGGATTTGTGGGAAACCCGCCAACATCCGAAGCAACTGCAACTGATTCGATCTTGAATCGCGATCGCGATATATCTGAAGATAACGTAGAAGAACTGAATCAAACTTCACCTTCGGATTTATGGGGAACTCCGCCAACATCCGAAGCAACTGCAACTAATTCGATTTTGAATCGCGATCGCGATATATCTGAAGATAACGTAGAAGAACTGAATCAAACTTCACCTTCGGATTTATGGGGAACTCCGCCAACATCCGAAGCAACTGCAACTAATTCGATTTTGAATCGCGATCGCGATATATCTGAAGATAATGTAGAAGAACTGAATCAAACTTCACCTTCGGATTTGTGGGGAACTCCACCAACAGAAGAAGCAACAGAAGAAGCAACTATTGAGGAAGAATCATCCTTTTCTTTAGGTGGTGCAGCAGCAGTGACAGGAGCCGCGATCGGTTCGGGTTTGTTAAATTTGGACGAAGATGATACATCCGATGATAGTAATGACACGGATGAAACCAGCGATGTAGAAGAACAAGCGAACGCCGAATACCAAGACAATGTATCGGATGCGAGCAACTTAGAACGCGAATCGTTCTCAAATAGTTTTACACAAAATACACCTCCGGCAACCGATACTACCCAAGCATCAGAAGTAGAACAGGTAACGCCATCAAACCCGCATCCCACCCCCGAAGAAACTGTTAAGGAAGCAGCAATTGCCCAATTTGGCGTATCATCTACAGCAGATAATCTTGCATCTGCCGTTGGTGCATTTAGCCTTGGTTCTCAAACACTTAACGAAAACCTTTCTAAGGGCGAACCTTCAGCCTCTCAAGTATCCTTTGGCGAAGATATAGCTTTAGATAAAATCGCAGACGAAGCCGAAGCAGATACTAATATTCCCCCATCCCAGCCAAACTTAGATCCAGAAGATACCGCATGGGATAGAATTTACGGCATCCACCATCACGGAGCTACCGGAGTACCTGGCGAAAGCAATATCTTATTAGCAAATCGCACTCCTAAATGGGCTTATGCTTCTTGGAATATTGCACCTGGCGATCGCGAAGCAATGCAAAGTCAAGGCGCTACTCAATTGGTATTGCGACTGTATGACGTGACAAACATTGACTTAAGCTATCAAGAAGCCAAACTAGTACAACAGTACGAATGTGAAGAAACAGTAAGTCATCGTTACGTAGCCATACCGAATACAGACAAAGATTATATAGCTGAAATTGGGTATCATACCAAAGAGAAAAACTGGTTATTAGTATCGCGATCGCCAATTGTGCGGGTATTCAGTCGTCCTCACAAAGACTTTTGGTTTGAAGCGGATGCAGAATTAATCATTCATGGTGCAACCGAACCCGGTTCAACCGTAAACATTGACGGACACAACATCAAAGTGAAGCAGGATGGTACCTTCCACCTCCGGATTCCCTTCACCGAAAGCTTGATCAACTACTTAATTACCGCCGTCGCACCAGATAGCGAACAAGCGAGAACCATTCATATGCAATTTTCGCAGAAAGAGCGGAAGAATAGTTGACAAGAATTGGTAATTGGTATACGCCCGCACGCAATACCTACGGTACGCAACGCTTGCCGCGTGAATGGTAATTGAATAATTTTAAATGCTCTGGTAGTTGAAATGCCGGAGCATTTTTATATTAAAAAGGTTTGTAGTTAGCGATTTATCGCTTCTTGTCGGAAGCTAGTACAGCGCAACTACATACAAAGAATCTCAAAAAATTCGGTTAACCGAAACTAATTTATTCCTACAAACCGAACCTTTTGCTAACTGTTCGGTATTCATCATCTAATTGTTCATAAAAACCGAATTAACAATATTTTCAATCTGATTAATATAAGAAATAACAGAGCAATAAATAAATATTAAATTCCCCTTCCAAAGGTAGAACCAAATCATGACAACATTAGTAAGCTGGAATCCTTGGCAAGAGTTGAACGCTTTACAAAGTCAGCTAGATAGAGATTTTGTCAAAGTACCCGCAGCAGAATTACGAGTAGATGAAAATGCTGTTTATCTAAGATTAGAGCTTCCTGGAATATCAGCTAAAGACTTAGATATACAAGTTACTGAAAAAGCCGTTTCTATTAGAGCAGAAAGAAAAGCTGCCACTGAAAATAAAGAAAACGGTACTTTTAGAAGTGAATTTCACTATGGTAAATTCCATCGCGTAATTCCTCTACCTGCAATTCAAAATACCAACGTTACCGCAGATTACAAAGATGGTATTTTGAATTTGACTTTACCTAAAACTGAAGCTGAAAAACACAAAGTTGTTAAAGTCAGCTTAGGTGATGCTGCGTAATTAATCCAAGTTCGTAGTAAGCGATTTATCGCTAAAAAAAGCACTTAAGTGCTTACTACGAACCTATTATTTATTTTAAAGGTAGAGAAACTTATCACCTATGAGCGATCGCAATTCTTCCCTTGGGTGTAAGTTTTTTTTATGTCAGCTTGTTAAATTGTTAAATAAAGATATTAACCGATCGCAAAGGGTAATTATGATTAACCAATTGATAACAATCGTAGTATTGAGTATGTTGTTATTATTCGTCGTATCTCCCTTCAGCGCTCTTGCGGGTTTGATGCTGATATTATTTGTTGCGGCGGCTTATACTTTAGCAATTAATTTATTCCAAGTATTGATCGGTAGCAGCAAAGCTGATACTAAAGAATCATGAAAGCAAGGTGGATAATAGTTATTGTTTCTACAGCTATTTTGGTTATAGGTAACTTATTAAGTTCGCTACAGAATACCTGGTTTCAAAATTTAATTCGTCCAGATTGGCTCACTTTTGAATTTCTAATTCCGTTTATTTGGACTTTTATTTGGATTTGCACGACGATTTCAGCGATTATCGTTTGGGAGAAAGCTGTAAAACGCGATGCGAAGTTATTTATAACATTATATACAATCTTAGCTATTTTAACTGCTGCTTATAGTCCCGTGGTGGTAGAATTTCAAAGTTTAATCGGTGGACTGATTGTTGGTGGTTTAGCAACTTTACTGGTTTATATTTTAGCGATCGCAGTCCGAAAAATTTCCCCAAAAGCTTCGTTATTACTCGTACCATATTTATTATGGGGTCCCGTTGGTACTTATCTAACTTGGGTTTTAATTGATTTGAATTCAGTTACTGCCGTTTGAGATTTTTTTGAATTATAAATAATTTTTACTGTTGAGAAACCCGTTATTTTGAAAAAAGCGGGTTTATTAGGGTTTATTAATTTACAACATCCAAGATTGATGACAAGTCCAATTCCCGTCAGAATGTAGCTGATATAAACGCAATTCCCATTTTACAGATGCTTGAGGGTTAATAATTTCTCTAGCAATTTTTTTTAATTTATCTTGTTCTTCCGCTGCAAATTCATAAGCAAGACTTAAATGCAGCCAATCTTTTAAACGTAAGTCTCTACGAGTTGGAGAATTAGCAAGGAAAGCAAAATCAATAATTAACTGCTTTAACATTGGTGAGTGTAATTCTAAACCATGCCACTCCGATTTAAACGTCATATTTAAGACTTTAATGGCTGGATTTGGATATTTTGATAAAGCCTTATCCAAAGCTTTCGTATAAATAGGAATAGCCGTTAAATCATCTTCAAAAAAGCCGGTTAAAGTACAGTGAGGCATATATTTATGGGCTGCATTTTTACCGCATTCAATTTGACTTGTTTGAAAATATAATTCTAACTGCTTGTTTAATTCACCAACCGGACAAGCGTAAATAATAAATTTTTGCATATAATAATTTGGGCATGGGGCATGGGAAAATATAAATTGCGTTCAGCTATCGGGATTTAAGAATCGCAATTACCGATGAAAATTATAAAACCTTTTTATATTGCTTTAATAATCCCCTTAATTTCGCAACCAGCTTACGGACAGTTAAAAGGCTTCCCGGCACCTTCGAGCGTTCCAAACAGCGAATATCCATATATTCATTCTGATGGAAAAGTGACGTTTCGCATTAAAGCACCATCAGCTAAAAGAGTACAAGTTGTAGGACGCGATCGCAAAATCCCATTTGGCGAAAAACCTACCGATTTAATTCGTGGTAAGGAAAAATAGGCGATCGCTATTTTCTCCACCCACAACCCAGGTAAATTTAATTGCGTAAAGTGGCGATCGCAACAAATTCTATTTTCCGATATATTCTGGTTTTTCGTCTTGAATCAAAAGAAGAACTAATGTATTTAAAATGACTTTAATTGTACTTAGGAATTACATATGATAGGCACGGTGTATTTATATTAACCCTTTGATTAATTATGCGAGAAAAATTACGTTTATCTTTGAGTGAAATCGCCAAGAAAGATGTAACTCAAAACGAACGAGAAGCGATCGTTGAATTGATGATGATGGTAATGTATAGCGATAAAACCCTTAAGCTTGCTGAAGATCGAGCAATTAAGGAATATGCGAGCATCAAATGGGAATCGCCTTTATCTTTAGAATTCTATTTTGGTAAAGTTACACCTAAAATTAGAACCGCTTTGGCAGACAAAGAGAAAATGAATGCTTTCCTAAAAGATATCAATGCTCGTATAGAAAGCGAACTGCTCAAAGCTCAGGTATTGCTGGTATGTAGCGATTTAGCGATGGCTGATGCGGAATTTTCTTCAGAAGAGAAGGAATTATTAAAAAATATTTCTCAAGTTTTTCAGATTGCATAAATATGGCTGTAGAGACGTAGCACTGCTACGTCTTCGATTTCTGTAGTTACGGTAGAAATCTCTAATTACGGTTAGGTGGAAGATTTTCGAGTCAAATTTCAAGAAGAGCGATCGCTTCTATTTAACCTTCTCTCTTGTCTAATAAACATCTAATAAATATTTGCACTTATAAATACCAGAAAATTAAAGATTAGGTTAACTAAAACACATCCAGTACTTTCATAAATTATAATGCTTTGATATTTCATGCGTAATTTCGCAGGCATTTGGCAAATGCTATGTGATTTTATTGGCAAAGATTATTTAGATAAAGGCTAGATAGATATGAATAAATCGAGAACGATTGATGTGCTGCTAACACCGGCAAGTGACTTAGCCTTTGGAGACGTTAGGATAACTGGAGCAAAATTCGATCGGATTTTTGGACGTGGTGGTAATGACACGATGTATGGATTCGATCCTGGAGCAGATAACAGTCAAAAACAAAATATTGATTTCTTATTTGGTGATATTTTTGACAATTCTCCAGAGGAATATGAAATTACCAGCAATATTATGAGCAGCGATCGAGGTGAAGGTGGTAATCCTTTATTAATATTAAATAGAAATATTCCTTCTGTGGGCAAAGATAAATTCGTTTTAGGAGACAACAATCAAGCTTACTATACCAGTAAATTATCAGATTTAAATGGTAATAATGCTCTGGGAACCGATTCATTTGCCGTAATATATGATTTTAGTAAAGAACAGGATACTATCCAATTAAATGGCAAGAAAAAGGATTATAGATTAGTTGATATAGATGGATTACAGTCACCTGAAATCGAGCAGCCGTTTTTTGGAAAAGCTTTATTTTCTTTGCAGCAAGAAAAACCCGATCTAATTGCTTTTATAGTTGCTAAACCTGAAGTTGAATTAAAACTCAACGATAAATATTTTCAATTTGTAGGTGAAACATCGAAGAAACCAGCAGAGAAGAAAATTAAACAATTTGGTACTACTGGTATCGATCTCAGTTTTGATAGTGCTGTAGATCCTTGGGGTAATGTTTATGTTACAGGCTCTACTAGCGGATCTTTACAGGGAACTAATCAAGGTCTTACGGATGCTTGGGTAGCTAAATTTAATCGTAATGGCGAACAATTAACTGGTCAACAAATTGGCTCCGCAGCTGGAGATACTGCTTATGAAGTGGTTACAGATAAATATGGTAATTATTATTTAGCAGGTAAAACAGGTGGAAGTTTAGTTGATTCTAAAAAGTCCGAAGTTCAAGATGCTTGGATAGCTAAATATGATAGTTTTGGCAATCAACTTTGGGGTAAACAAATTGGTAGCAATCAAACCGGAGGTTATGAGAATAGTAGCTATGGACTCGATATTGATGACGCTGGAAATGTCTATTTATCGGGATTAGCTGTAAAAGACAATAATAATAGAGAAATTTTTGACTTTCCGTTTCAAAATGATTCTTGGATAACCAAATTTGATGCCAACGGTAATCAACAATGGTTTAACCAAATAGGAGGTCCATTCTTTGACGAAAGTTACGATTTAACTACAGATGCGAATGGTAATTCCTATATTGTTGGATGGACGCAAGGTTTAATCAAAGAGTCAGATCCATCTCGTCCGCTTTTAAAGTATGATGTTTGGCTTGCTAAATATGATACTAACGGTCAACAGGAATGGGTTCAACAATTCGGAAGTACAGATCAAGGATTGGAATTCGCATGGGCTACCGATACCGATAGTCAAGGTAACATCTACCTTACGGGATGGACAACAGGAAATATAGGAACTAAAGATCGAAAATTTGCTAAGTCTGATTCTTACGATATGTGGCTGGCAAAATTCAAACCAGATGGAACTCAAGAATTCGTCAAACAATTTGGTTCCAAAGGTGATGATGGAACTTTTTTATCTGATATGGTAATAGATTCCCAAGATAATATTTTCCTTAGTGGCTACACCAACGATAAGTTAGGAAAAGGTCAAAAAGATAAGGACAGTTATAATTCTTGGGTGGCTAGATTTGATACTCTAGGTAACAATATATGGATCAAACAGTTCGGCAGTAAAAACAATATTGATTATGCCACTGGTTTAAGTGTAGATGATTCGGGGAATCTATATGTTAATGGATTTACTGAAGGTTATTTAGGTAAAAATAGCAATGGAGCCTCAAGTGGTGCAATTGATGCATGGTTTGCTAAATTGGATGTCAAAAATGGGAAACTGCAAAAATTAGAAAGCGAATCAAAAAACGTTGTTAATTTCAACGATGACAGTATAATTCCCATAGAAAATTTCACCAATGAATTTGTCATAGATGAATTATTTTCTGAAGGCGACAATCATCTAAATTTAACTCAAGGAACTGACGGAAATATAGCTTCTAGTCTTAACAGTCTTTTCGATCCTAATTCCCAAAATTCTTTTCCATCTGCTTTAACTGATGCAGTAAATAACGGCACTATCGAAATTAACTAAATACTACTTTCGATCCGAAATATTGATTGAGACGTAGCAGTGCTACGTCTCTACATTAGCTACGCACGATAACAATTAAACTGCATGGAAAATGTTGCCATACCGGAGGTTAAGGAACGTAAGTTGCCTGAATATCCAAACATCTTTACTAAAGGCACTTCAGCACGAACGATCGAATATCCCTGCATCGTTTGGGAACCCAACAGCAAACCCCGTCTTGATGACAAATCACCTTGTACTCTTCCTAAATACTCGTCTGGTGTTTCTACTTCAACTTGCATTATTGGTTGGAGTAAATGAGGTTTGGCTTTCATAAAAGCTTGTGCAAATGCTTGTTGAGCAGCCATTCTAAAAGCGAATTCAGAAGAATCAATCGGATGATAAGAACCGTTTTCTAAAACAATTCTGACTCCAGTAACTGGATATCCTTCCAACATTCCTAAATTCATTGCTTCTACAAAACCTTTCTCCACTCCGGCAATATATTCCTTGGGAATTGCACCACCAAATACCTTATTCTCAAATACAAACGGTTCGTCGCATGGTTCAATATACCCCACAACATGAGCATATTGTCCTGGTCCACCGGATTGTTTTTTGAGTCGATAATCAAAGGTTGCACGTTGAGAAATAGCTTCCCGATAAGATACCGCCGGTTTACCAACTTCAACTTCTACGTTATATTCTCGCTTCATGCGTTCGACGTAGATTTCTAAATGCAGTTCACCCATGCCGGAAATCAAAGTTTGATTTGACTCCGAATTTACGTTGACGCGAAAAGTAGGATCTTCCTTTTGAAAGCGGTTTAAAGCTTTGGAAATCTTATCTAAATCCCGATCTTTCTTCGGTGCGATCGCTAAAGTAATTACAGGCTCCGGTACAAATATATCTTCTAAAGATACTCGTTGTGACGAACAAAATGTATCCCCTGAAGCACATTCGACACCCAAAAGCGCCACAATATCCCCAGCAACAGCTTGTTTTATCACCTCTGGCTTATCGGCGTGCATTCTTACTAATCTACCAACTTGCACCTTATCCCCAGTACGAGAATTGTAAATAGTGTCGCCTTGATTGAGAGTACCTGAATAAACGCGGATATAAGTTAACTGTCCAAAAGATTGCATTGTTAACTTAAACGCTAAAGCAACCAAAGGCGCATCGGAATTCAAAGGAATATCAACAGATTCACCCGTTTCAAAAACTGTTGCGGTAACGAAATCCTTATCTACAGGAGAAGGTAAATACAAACAAACAGCATCTAACAGATTTTGCACGCCTTTATTTTTAAAAGCCGAACCCAAAAGCACGGGTACGAGTTCTAAATTCAAAGTTGCTTGACGGATGGTTTCCCAAATCAACTCTTGAGATTCCTTACCCTCTACCAATGCCTCTGTCATCTCTTCAGACTCCAAAGATAAAGTATCGAGCATTTTCTCTCGTGCAGATTCCGCTTCCTGCTTCAAATCGTCGGGAATTTCTCGTTTAACCCAATTTTCGCCATTTTCACCTTCATAAAAATGAGCCTCCATTCCAATTAAATCGATAACCCCTTCAAACTGACTTTCAGCACCGATGGGATATTGCAACAACAACGCATTTAACCCCAAGAGATCGTGCATTGCTTCCACAACTCGAAACGGATTTGCACCTGTTCGATCCATCTTGTTGATAAACGCTACGCGGGGTACACCATAACGTTTCATCTGGCGATCGACAGTAATCGACTGAGACTGAACCCCCGCCACAGCACAAAGTACCATTACAGCACCATCAAGCACTCGTAAAGCGCGTTCAACTTCAATCGTAAAATCGATGTGTCCCGGTGTATCAATTAAATTAATCCGCGTATCGTGCCATTGACAGGTAGTAGCGGCGGAAGTAATGGTAATACCGTGTTCCCTCTCCAAATCCGTGGAGTCCATAGTGGCACCTTTACCACCTCCCCGTACTTCCTCAATTGCATGAATTCTGCCCGTGTAGAAGAGAATGCGCTCGCTCAATGTCGTCTTACCAGAGTCGATGTGAGCAGATATACCGATATTTCGGATGCGCGTTCGGGGAACCATGATATTTTTCCAAATTTAATAATGTTGTACACCTTTCCTAAACTTCGGAAAGGGTAAGGATTAACAAAAAACCTTATATTACATATATACTACATATGGAGTATAAGTCAATAGGACTTTAGAATAAAAAACCTTGCTCCCGGTTCGTAGTAAGGGCTTGGTTCCCTAGACAAACTGAAATTTTAGGGGTAACTCCCGGTTCGTAGTAAGGGCTTGGTTCCCTAGACAAACTGAAGTTTTAGGGTTAACTTCCGGTTCGTAGTAGCGCTGTCTTCGCATCATATTACGGAATCCGGAGGGACTAAAGTCCTTACTACAAACCCTTGAAAATTAATGTGGCTTCGTACTAGACGCAGAGGATGCTTGGAGAAGAATTTATAGAGGCAATTCCAACTGCACAAGTCGATCTAAACAGCATTTATCACAAAATAGTTGAGACAGATACATATTAAGTATTTCAGCATGAAACTAAAAATAGTACCCTCATGGGTACCAAAAAAATGCCGTAATCTTTTTACTTCCAACTGATTCATTGTTTAGTACACAAAACCAATTTAAATTATCAAGGAATAAATCATGGGCAATCAAGAATGTCAAGAATTCGGTCCTCAAAACAATTTTGAACGTCAAGAGTCCTCTTTCAAAATCCGTCAAGAAGCTGCGAAAATTGCTTTTTATAGAGGCACAACAGCACATATATGCAACGGTGAGGAACAAGACTATCGAGATGAAAATGGCTATCCTAATTTTATTGCCAATTTTTCTAAAGGGTTAGTACATAACTATTTAGGTGAAGTTGACCCTAATGCTTACTACGCATTTATAACAGCTTTGAAGAGTGGTAAAACCGTAGATTTTGAAGCAATTCCTCTAGGCGATCGCAAGCTGACAAACCCCCAAGCAGGATTGGCTTTTGATTTGGAAGGACCCGATAGCCATTCTGTAACAATACGTCCCGCACCTCGTATTGATTCTGCTGAAAACTCAGCGGAGATGACAGAGCTTTACTGGATGGCACTTTTACGGGATATCAATTTTAGTTTATATCATAGCCCCCAGGTTGCAGAAGCAGCAGCAGATTTATCTAAACTTTCCGACTTCCGTGGAGCTAAAGTCAAGCGTCAAACTAAAGACGGTTTTATTAACGAAGTTACTCCACAAAGCCTGTTTCGAGGAGTTCTTCGCGGGGATAAAGTCGGTCCTTATGTTTCCCAATTCATGCTCAAGGATATTTCCTATGGTTCGCTGACTATTTCTCAAAAACAGAAAACAGTCGTACCTGGGATAAATCACATGACCGATTATGATTCTTGGTTGCACGTCCAAAATGGTGGGTTAACGGGTTCAGATGTTTTTGATTCCACACCTCGCTATATCCGCAATCTCAGAGATTTAGGTCAATACGTACACGTTGATGCTTTGTACCAATCTTACCTAAATGCTTGTTTGATGCTGTTGGATATGAAGGCTCCTGTAGATGAGGGGAATTTATACAAGAAAACCAAGACTCAAGCAGGCTTTGGAACCTTTGGTAGTCCTCACATTCTCAGCTTGGTGACAGAGGTTGCAACCCGCGCTCTCAAAGCAATGTGGTTTCAGAAGTGGTTTGTACACCGTCGCTTGCGTCCTGAAGCATTCGGGGGAAGGGTTCACAACCATCTCACTGGATGTGCGAAATATCCAATTAATTCGGAACTATTTAATTCCTCTGTTTTAGAAAAGGTTTACAGCCTGTACGGTAACTATCTGCTACCAATGGCATACCCTGAAGGTTCTCCCACCCATCCCTCTTATGGTTCCGGACACGCAACAGTTGCGGGTGCTTGTGTCACCATTCTCAAAGCTTGGTTTGATGAGTCTTGGGTAATTCCTAATCCAGTGGTTGCCAATCATGATGGTACTGAGTTAATTAGCTACAGCGGCACCGATGCAGGAATGATGACAGTTGGTGGTGAGTTGAACAAACTTGCTTCTAATATTGCGATCGCACGTAATGGTGCTGGGGTTCACTGGCTTAGTGACTATACAGAATCCGTCAAATTAGGCGAAAAAGTGGCGATTGGTATTCTTCAAGAACAAGCAATTACATATAACGAAGACAGTTATTTCACCCTTGCAAAATTTGATGGTACTAAAATCAAAATTTCTCGCGCCGGAATAGAAACAATTAAGTAGTCTTTTTGAATAATTCTAATTGGTTCGTAGTAAGGGCATTGGTTCCCTTTCATTTAAGGATTAAAATCCTTACTACAAACCTATAATTAACAGGAGTGTAAACAATGTTAAGCAAAGTATCAGAAAGCAAGATGCATGCTGTGAGATGGATACTTGTAATTGGTTGGTTAATCTTAATTATCTCTTTATTTTACGACCCCATAACCCACGTTCTTACTGACCCCAAAAACCTCTTATCTCCTCTGCGCGATAGTCACGAATGTATTCTGGTTCAAGGTAATAGATGTATTTTTGAACAAGCTTATCCAATTGCTACCAGACTTTTTTGGGGAATGATACTTCCTGCTATTGTTTTTATTGTATTCGTGTTTGGTCATGAAACTTGGCGGCGTATTTGTCCTCTCTATTTTCTTTCGCAAATTTCCCGTGCTTTAGGCTTAAAACCACGATTAAATATTGAAAATAATCAATGGCTAGTTAAAAACCATTTTTATTTACAGTTTTTTCTGCTATTTCTAGGTTTGAGCAGCCGCATTTTATTCGTTAATTCCACAAGATGGATTCTCGGTTTATTATTTGTTACGACTATTTTGGCTGCAATTACAGTAGTATTCCTCTATGGAGGTCGTAGTTGGTGTCATTATGTCTGTCCTTTTGGTGCCGTACAAACTGTGTTTACAGGACCTCGTGGTTTATTAGGAAGCAGTGCCCATAAAACACCACCAAAAAGTATTACTCAGTCGATGTGTAGAACTTTAGATAAGACAACTGGTGAAGAAAAAAGTGCTTGTGTTGGCTGTAAATCGTCTTGTATGGATATTGATTCGGAAAAATCTTATTGGAGCGATTTGCAAAAGCCGGGACGAAAATTTCTTCAATATGGTTATCTCGGATTGGCGATCGGCTACTTTGTTTATTACAGATTGTATGCTGGTAACTTCGATTATTATTTTTCTGGAGTTTGGACTTACGATAATTCACTGTTTACTATTTGGCAGCCAGGATTCTATATTAATAATCGGGCGATCGCAATTCCCAAAATTGCTGCTGTTCCCCTAACTTTAGGATTCAGCATAATAATATTCTATCAAATTTGTCACAAATTAGAAAAAGTTTATCGGGGTTATTTAAAACATAAATATCCGGAAATTAGTTCCCAACAAGTATTGCACCGGACATTTTCAATTATTACCTTTTTGGCTTTTAATGCTTTCTTTGTTTATGGAGGAAGACCGGAAATTATCCGTTTACCAATAGTATTACAACTATTATTTAATGGCTTGATAGTTTTGGTTAGCACTGTCTGGTTAGTTCGTAATTGGAAACGCAGTGCGGAACAATATCAAAAAGAAAGTTTAACTCATAGTTTTCGCCGTCAACTAGAAAAATTACCCCTTGATATCGAGCAATTTCTCAACGGACGTTCGTTAGATAAATTAAAAGCAGATGAACTGTTTGTGTTAACAGAAGTATTACCTCAATTTTCCGAACGAGGTCGCCATCATGTATATAAATGGATGTTAGAAGAAGCTTTAGCAGAAAAATGCACGTCCCCCGATTGAAGTTTTGAATACTTAATGCCAATTCGTCAAAAGTTGGGATTACCAGATGAAGAACATTACCAAATTTTATCTACCATTAGTAGCGAAAGCCCCGAACTTATCTATCCTCAGCAGTCAGAAACATCAAAGAAGACACAAACATTACCTACAAAGCTGAAAAATCTTCCAGAATCACCAAATTCAGGTTCTGGACAAACGCAAATCCGACGTAAAAAACCTTAAATACCTATTTAATCATGAAAATCAAAGCAATCAATTATCTAACAAGCTCCTGCCAAGAGAAAATTCTTACACCAGAGATAGAAACTCTTAATAAATGTATGATTGGTAGGCATCCTAATTGCGATTTAGTTCTCAATGCTCCGGAAGTTAGTCGCGTCCACGGGATGATTTATTTTTACGAACAAGACTATTACTTTATTGACTTAGCCAGCAGCGATGGTTCGCGGATTAATAATCAAGAAATTGAATTTACTGTTACTCAAAGCTATATCCTCAAACCAAATGATATTATTCACATTGGCGATTTTCTATTACTTATTGAAGATATTCAGCCACAATCTCCAGTAAAAGCATGGCGATCGCCTGAATTAATTGCTCGTTGCGTGCGAGTAATTGATGAAACACCTGATGTAAAAACCTTTACTTTTGTTGCCGAACCATCTGTTGAATTTACTTACCAACCGGGACAATTCGTAATGCTGGAATTAGAGATTAATGGCAAAACTATTAAACGCGCTTATTCTATTTCCTCAACTCCTTCTCGCCCTCATAGTTTAGATATAACTGTTAAACGAGCCACTCCCCCAAATAACGCACCCGACGCACCTCCGGGTTTAGTTTCTAATTGGTTGCACGACAATTTACAAGCTGGCAGTCAAGTCAAAATTGGTAGTCCGTTAGGTGACTTTAGCTGTATTGAGCATCCATCATCAAAAATATTATTTATCTCTGCGGGTAGCGGAATTACACCAATGATGTCGATGTCGCGCTGGTTGTTGGATACAAACGCTGGCTCCGATATAGTCTTTTTCCATAGCGCTCGTACTGCTGACGATATTGTGTTTCGGCAAGAATTGGAGTTGATGACATCAAGGTATGCTAATTTTCAACTTGCAACTACTCTTACCCGTGAAGATTCCAACTCAAGCCCTGGGGGTAGAGTCGGTAGATTTGATAAAACAATGTTGAGTGAAATAGCTCCTGATTTTACCGAGCGTACTATATATGTTTGCGGCTCCGAGGCTTTTACTCAACAGGTGAAAGAAATACTCCAGGAATTAAAATTCCCTATGGAAAATTATTACGCAGAAAGCTTTGGTAAACCAAAAAAGAAAAAAGAGAATCAAATTCAACAGCAAAATACTGTTTCTCAAACCTTAGTTTTGGCTAAATCTGGCGTAGAGTTAACTTACGATAGCGCGGATACTATTTTAGAAACTGCTGAAAAAGAAGGAATTGAATTACCTCATATGTGTAAGATGGGGGCTTGTCAGAAGTGTAAATTACGCCTTTTAGAAGGTGAAGTCCGTTATGATGAAGACTCAGAATGCCCATCCGGGTATGTTTTAACCTGTATTGCTCAACCTGTGGGGAGAGTGATAATTGAAGCTTAATTTTACGGCTCTTTTGCATTGAGAAAATCCGGTAAAAATGCTGGATTTTTTTTACTGAAATTTAGTTGCTATAAACCAATGTAAATATATTAATTACTAAGATTAAATTGCTTCTTAAATTCTTTTGTAGAAACTGTCAAAATAATTACTAGTTATCTGCCTTACTTTTGACCCGCCTGGGACTGCAAGTCCCAGTCTAATAGCAAAAGTCCATTAAAATGGACTAATAGTTAACTCGATCGTTTACGTGATATTTGTAGCTGTAAAATCATATTATTGCGTAATTATTTTAACATACAATCTATGAAATTTGCCTCACTAATTATCTAATTCAGCCCACGCAGGTGGGCTTTGTAATTGTAGCCCGTCGGCTCCTTCCAGGGTGATTAAGGTGATTAAAGATAATTAATTAATCTCACCTAAAACCCTTTGATAAATCTCATAATTATCCTTACCATAGCAACAAAAAATAACTTTTAACATACAACTATTCTTTTGCAATTCTTCCGAACATATTTTCACAGCAATTTCAGCAGCTTTCTCTTTGGGATAACCATAAACACCAGTACTAATACAGGGAAAAGCCAAAGATTCAAACTTGTTATCTACAGCGATTTCTATACATCTCCGATAACAATTAGTTAAAAGCTCTGGCTCTCCACAATTACCACCTTGCCAAACTGGCCCTACTGTATGAATAATAAAACTTGCGGGTAAATTATATCCTTTAGTCAACTTCGCATCACCAGTTTTACCTTGAACAGCAGAAGGCTCACACGCTCAATGGTACTCCATTCAGTGTTGTGATGAATGCGCGTGAGTTGAGGAGTGTAGTCTGACCACATCCCTCGCGCAGCGAAAACAGAAAAGACTACTCCGACGAAACGAACAAAATCCAAGGTCCTTATCACACAATTATATGTTACCATGAATTGACAAACACGGTAAGGTCGATGCCATGTATAGAGCAATTAAAGTTAGAATTTATCCGACTGACGAGCAAGAAACCTATTTAGCTCAATGTTTTGGCAATACCCGATGGCTGTGGAATTATATGCTGTCGGCCACTACTGTTGCGTATAAAGAAACGGGGAAAGGACTTTCCAAGGCGGCAATGGATAAATTGCTTCCTGGATTAAAAAAAGAATACGAATGGTTGGGTCTTGCTTATAGTCAAGTTTTGCAACGAGTGACATTCAACCTTTCAAGCGCGTTCGTTAATTTCTTTGAAGGTCGTACTAAATTTCCTAACTTTAAATCTAAACATGGCAAACAATCTATTCAGTATCCCCAAAACATAAAACTAATACCAGGAGATTCTGTAATAAAATTTCCAGGTACTTTGGGTTTAATTAAAACCGTCTTTCACAAGGCAATTCCTGATGCTAAATTCACCACCGTAACTATATCTAAAAACGCAGATGGTAAATACTATGCTTCCATTCTCTTTAACCAAGAGAATGAGCCTGTAGTTGCTATCTGTGAATCTATAGGCGTTGACTTAGGATTAAAGAACTTTGCTATAACTTCTGAAGGCTCAAAGTATGACCTTCCTAAAAAACAATTAGCTCTCTTAGAAAAAAATAGAAAACGTAAACAGAAGAAATTAGCTTTAAAGACGGATAAAGCATCTAAAAACCGCCGCAAAGCAAAACGTTTAGTGGCAAAAGTCTCTAGCAAAATAGCTAGAGTAAGAGAAGATTTTCTGCACAAGCTATCTCGCAAAATAGCATACGAAAACCAAGTCATTTGTGTAGAAGATTTGGCAGTTAAGAACATGGTTAAGAATCCTAATCTGGCTAAAGCTATAAGTGACTCTTGTTGGGGAATGTTTCAAACCATGCTCAAATACAAAGCAGAAAGGTTTGGTCACATCTATCAAGAAATAGGTCGAATATTTCCATCTTCTCAGCTTTGTAGTGAAACTCTACTTCCAATCCCGGCGCTACAAAAAGGATACGACTCATTGTCCGTAAGATTTGTAGATTGTCCGCACTGCCTGCGTCAGCATGATAGAGATATTAACGCTGCCGTAAATATAAGAAATGAAGGATTGCGACTTTGGGCGTTAGGAACTAGCGCTTCTGCCCTTGGAGGGAATGTAAGACCAAAATCTTCTGGACGTAAAAAATCTATGAAGGTTGAGGCAATCCCCAATGAATTGGGAAGCCTACATTGAACCTGTACGGCTGTCAGTGTAGGTAGTTCACATCCTCCCAGCGAACGACATTGCATAACAAGTTCTTTTCCTGCTGCTCTGTGAATTGCTCCATCAACACCACCACCACCGAGCAAACTGGTGTTAGCAGCATTAACTATCGCATCAACTTTGAGCTTGGTAATGTCGTTTAAAATAACTTCCATATCCTATTCCCTACTCCCTACTCCCTACTCCCTACTTTTATTTACTTCCCTTGCCAAATTATCTAATTCTTGCTGCATTTGCGTAACAACTTTTGCGTAACAAGCATCTACATAATCGCGATTTTTCGATGCTTCTTTACCATATTTTTCAAAAACAATTGGCTTGCAAATACGAGTATGAATTTGTACGGGAAGCGGTATATTTGGTAAAGGTCCGATCGCTAAACCCCAAGGTAAACCCAAGTATATGGGAAATACTCCAGGATCTAATTGATATAGCCACGGTAAGCCGCGATCGTTCAATTGTTTCATGATTTCGTAAAAATCGCCTAAAACAATTAAAGTTTCGTGTGCCCCTACTGAAATGGCGGGAACTATGGGAACTTCGTGTCTTAAAGCTAACTTGATAAATGCTTTATTCCCGGCAAAATTAATGTTGTAACGCTGGTTGTAAGTGCGAAACATATCATATTGTCCTCCGGGATATACCAAAACGCTGGCACCTTTTTTTAAAGCCGCATTCGCTGGTTTCGGATGAGCTGCGATCGCACCTGTTTTTTGGGCTATATTACCGAGAGCGGGACTAACTTCCCAAGCATAAGGATGCATCAAACCATATGTCAAACGTTCGGTTCCATATCTACGAAACCAATCGTACATCATCATAATCATATCGGGAGTTGCCATTCCCCCATTGTGGGAACCAACTACCATAACTTGCCCTTGTGGTGGAATATTTTCCCAACCATCCGTTTGAACCCGGAAATAGTAGCGGTAAAACCACTCCCAAATCGGCATAAATAATTCAATAAACTTTGGATCTCTTTCTTCTAAAGACCAACCACGTATAGATTTACTTTGCTGATTACTCATAATTTTAAGATATATCTTAGCGTTCTTTGCTTCATAGATGATTTAACACCACCCTTCACTAATATTAAGCAAGTGAAGAAAGACTAAACACATTTTTACAGTGACAAGCGACCAGTTACCAGTTAGCAAGGTCAGATTTTTATCTATTACCAGTTTTCATCTCACATAAATTTTGCTTTAGCACGGTTATCACAATTACTGCTAACTGTATGTCCCTTTCGGGACACGCTTCGCTAACACTGTTAACTGTTCACTGTTAACTGTTAACTGTTCACCATACCTTTATACAACGGGCTAAATTTTTCTCTCCACCTGGGTACCCTAATGATAAGCAGGTTCGGCAAAATTAGGAAAATAGTATATGAAAGGTGTTTTCAGTCGGTGGACTACCAAAGTTACAGTTATATCCACATTATTAATTTTACTTTCAAGTAATACCACCCAGGCTACTGACCCTGGAGCATGTTTCATGACTACAGAAGATGGTAGAACCCTTGATTTAGGAAGCCTTTGCGGTATTACACCTGTCGAACCTGTGGATACGGGGGTTTATCGAATTCCTATCAAACGTCGCAGCGGGAATACTCCCATCATAGATGTTACGTTCAACGGTCAAAAAACTTTTGAGATGATATTTGATACTGGTGCCAGCGGTACTTTGATTACTCAATCGATGGCAAATGCTTTACAACTCAAGCCTTCGGGAACTCTGAGCGCCAGCATCGCCGATGGTTCGATAATAAAATTAAAAACGGGGCAAGTAAAATCAATTGGTGCTGGTGGTGCAAAGGTAAATAACGTTCGAGTCGCAATAGCCCCCAAAGCCCAAACCGGACTTTTAGGACATGATTTTTTTGGTAACTACGACGTAAGAATTGGGGAAAATACAATCGAACTTTATCGTCGTCAGAAAACAGCAAGCAGTAAACAGTGAGCAGTGAGCAGTAAACAGTTATCAACAAATGTCGGAATGAAGCTGATCTTGTAAGAATAAATGAGAATTTGTCAGGGATGCAGAGCATCGGCTATATGATTGTTATGGTCTGCATCCCTTACCAAAAAAAACCTATTTTTTTGGTTACTGATTACTGCTAACTGTTTCATCTAAACTTGGTACATTTACCCAACTTGATGTTTCATTAGATTCGTGAGATTTATCCATCAACAATTGAGAATAAACTCCTTCCCGTAAAGATGGTGTTGTTGATTCTCCGCTATTAATCGCTTCTACCCATTGATCCACAACTCGCAAAAATCCGGAAATACGTCCATCTGCATAGTTTTTAGGAAAGGTTAATCGATTGGGAATTTCGATTTCTGCAACTGGTTTACCACTATAGGCACCCCAAACGCGGAATCCATGTACGTAGTCTTTTTGATTCTCGCTAGCTAATATTAAAGTCCCTCGATCGCCGTAAACTTCTATGACATGAGTACGAGGTGCAAAAATTACCGCACTCAGGGAAACTTGAGTGGGGGTACCGTCGGCTAATTCCAAGTTTTATGTACGATGTGGTATTTTAAGGAAATTGCAAATACTAACAACTTTTAAACTGATCTAATACAAGATGCAACATATAGGTAATCGCAATTTAAAAAGTAGTTATAGTAAGACTTTGGCTGTTTTCGGAGATGTCTAATACACATAACTTTGGTGTCTCGAAAATACTAGGTTAAGCGCGTTACGTATGCAGGCGATTAGCGTTCGCGCAGCGTGTCCCCTTGGGACTCAGCTAATCGCACATAAGTTTTCCTCTTTTACCCCCCATATTCCCACTCTAAGTAAAGCTGTTTGACTGGTTTCTTGTTATTGCTATTAGCATTGGCGTAACTCCAGGAAATATTACCACAGCCCTCACCACGTTTACGATGGGAGAAGCGGGGAAATCGGCAGTGATATATTTCCCCCTAGCACCTAGTTATGATTACTTACTTTGGTATTTGAATCATCTGCCAAAAAGCGGGGATTGATTTTATTTTGGGAACGGGACTGATGGCTATGCCTAGTATTCTTAAAGGACATACACAGCCTGATTATCCCGAACATATTACCAAACTCATTTTGAAGACATTGAGGATTTGGGGATGCTCGTGCGTTGGCGTAGCCTGCGCTCTGCGCTTAGACCGCTTCCTTTGAAGCATCGCTCAAACTTTCCTGGGTAAATTGGGGTTGAGTTTGTCCTATGTAGGACGATTGGCAAGTAGGGGGAAGCGGGAGCAAGTGTATGAATTTGTCGAACCAAAAGATATTAATTAGTTTATTTGGGTTGTCACTATTGGGGATATGCTTTGGGGGATACTCCGGGAGAGTCGCTACGCGAACGCATCTGGATTGAAGCGAAGGAAATGTTAGCATAAAAATACTCTTCACTCCTGATGACTCAGATAACACAATTTTACTGGTTGTAAAATTATTTTAAAACCAATAAGCCTAAAAAACTATAGAAAATAAAAGCGCTCCGTTTGGTGAGGTGGTCCTCTTTCATCGACAGCAATAATTTCTCGTAGCAAATATTTCTTACCCGAACCTTTTTTGATAGTGGTATCAAGCTGGTAGGAATATGTCACAAAACTAAAAGTATTTATATATGCAAAATTTGGGGCATGAATTAATCTGAAAAACGAACTTACCGAAAGTATCTTAAGTGCAGATTTTCTATGCGGTGACTGTTGCTCTAACTCAATATTCAGCGTTTGCGCGATTGCATAAGCCAGCAATGGTGGAACGCTATTTCCGATAGCCTTATGAGCAGCAAGCTTACTTGTTCCTAAATCAAACCAGTCTGGAAAACTATGTAACCTCGCAGCTTCGCGAACTGTTATAACTCTCGCTTGTTCGTAGTGAATTGGACGCGCTGCCGTTCTGTTTCCACTTCCAGCACGTTAGGAGAGAAACCGTTTTTGGAGAGTCGGCAAGCCCTTATTTGTTGGTTCTTTCTCTCCAGGTGTAGTCTGGGCATACTTTTGTTGCGTACTTGTCTTATGTACTGTTGCCCTACAACCACTAACAACGTTTGTTATTATTCTTGATTGCAAGGAAAATATATTCTCTAGATAGCAAGCATATTCTCCTTTTTCACTGCATTCCCAGGTATCAGTGTAAGAATTAATGGGGATATGTGTAAGGTCAGAAATCGCATCCCCTACACTGAACCTTCTATCGCTTGGAGATGGTGCATTAACCGGAGCCAATTTAGAACCAACCCAAATAGCCCTTTGGCGTTTTTGGGGTACACCGTAATCCGATGCTATGAGTAACCATCTTGATAGAATGTAGTGTTCTTCGATCTGGGCGATACCTTCGGTAAGCTTCGCTAACGCATTACCTGTAATGCTCTCAAACTTCTTCGACTCGATGGCAGGAACATTTTCCATCACGAACATTAATGGATTTAGTTCTACCACCAAATTGATAAATTTGATTACTAACTGACTGCGAGCATCATCAAGGTTTTGCTTACCAGCAATCGAAAATCCTTGACAGGGAAGACCGCCAATAATAAGGGCAATTTCTCCATCCCAATCTAGATATTGACCTCGAATAATTTCTCTAATTTCTGCGGCTGAAATATCGCCAATATCTCGACATAAAACTAACGTATCGGGAAAATTAATTTGATATAGTTTTAATACTTTGGGATTATTATCTATGGCAACTGCGATTTCAAACCCAGCAGACTGAAAACCCAAGTCCAAACCGCCAACTCCACAGAATAAACTTACTACCAACTTCTTGTTTTTTGATAACATTTTAATTTTAAAAAATATTTTTTATTCTTATATATATATTATAAATTAATTTTATAGTCATATTAATATTATTAGTTATTTTTATTATTGAAGTCATGCTCATTTATTATTAGAACTTGATTAATAGCTTCTAATCTTCGTCTTTGGTCTAAAGCAATACAATTCCATCTCCATCGTTCCGACCATATTGAATATTGTTGTAATTTTGTGGTGTAATAAGTATTTTGAGGATTGGCACAAATTGAGAATAACCCTACTCGTGAATTACCTGCTTCAAGTTCTCCATTACTTTTACGAAAAGCCTCAACCCTCGCCCATAAAATAGCTTCTTTACCCGTTAATCCTTTCTTCAAAGCATCAGCATATTTTTTTGCAAAAGCATCTGAGACACGAGGAGATGCTTGATTCCATTGGTCTAAATTATTAATAAATGCTTCAATATTTTTTTCGGGATTTATGCCAAAATTTTTGAGTTTGTTAGCTAATCTAGGAATACGGCTTATAGTTCTCTTTAAACATACTGCATCAGCATTATCTAAATTATTACCTCCCCTACCTTGGTCGCTACACCAGCCTCTATTT